>JAEYGI010000036.1 GCA_023402395.1 Bacillota bacterium | reverse complement strand
CCCTTCAGGGTCCTTTCGTCTATCTCAATAAATTAAAATATATCTTTAAAATTCTTCGAATATCTCAGATTTTTAAATTGGTCAATATAAACAGCTATAGTGAACCTGCCTGTTAATCGATGAAGACCACTCCTTCTTCATTGGCAATAGCCAAAATAACACATAAAACAAAACCTCCATAAGCTAACTCTATCAAGTCTCACAGGGTCATCGTTTCAGCCCTAACATTCCTTCGTTCGGCTTTATGGAAATGGCGGAGGGCCTGTAATGCTTGTAGACAGGGTCATGCCCTAATGATGAAAGCGTTGCTCCTCCGCCAAACTTGTAATCTTCTTACGCTGCTTCGTGAGCTGTTTCTTGCAATTGGGTTTCCCGAACCGGTCCCAATACTTTGGCCGGGTTATAGCATTCTTTCCGGCTGATTAACGTTTGAATCACACGAATTAACTTGCTCGCTACGGTGATCAAAGCCTGTTTTGTTTTTCAAGGGGTTTTGTTTGCGATGGATAAGATACCGGTACAGTTTCTGAAATTCAGCGTTTTTGGCCACCATGACCACAGCGGCCTGATACAGATAACTCCGGAGCAGGGATCGGCCCCGCTTTGAAATGATTTGCCGCCCTTTTCTTTCCCCGGAACTGTCTTGCACCAGGTTGAACCCGGCTAATTTCCGGATCTGTTTCCAGGATGTGAACCGGCTGGGGTCGCCGATTTCCCCCAATATTCCGGCGGCGGTGACAATTCCAATCCCCTTGATACTTAAAAGGTAGTCACTGATCCCGGTGACCGTCAATTGCTGTTCCATCTCTTGTTGGACGGTTTCAATCCGCCCAGTTAACGTATTGAAGTCATCTATCAATAGCCGTAATTTCAGCTTGATGCCATCGTTTGCCGGTAATCCAATCGTATGGCACGCCGCCTGGTATAAACTTTCAGCCTTTTTTCGGCCAACTCCCCGTTTGACAGCCTTTTTAATTTCAGTCAGAATTCCGTCTACGCCTAAACGCTTAAGGTCTTCGGGAAACGGGCAATGTTCCAAAATATGGAGCGCCGTTTTTCCGTCAAAACTCTTAAAAACGGTTTCAAATTCCGGAAAATATTCATCCAGAACCGTCGTAACGATGTTTTTCACCGCATGTAATTTGGCAGCAAATTGAGCGCGGAGATTGCTTAACGTTCGTAACTCTCCGTATACTCCTTCGGGTAAATAAGCCGCCATAAACCGCCCTTCTTTCACTAACCGGGCAATGATCCTCGCGTCTTTCAGATCGCTTTTGGACGGCGTATTATCATCCATTTCCTTGCTCTTTTTTACGTGAGAAGGGTTGACTAATACGACAGTAATCCCATATTGCATTAAAAATCGAGCTAGGGCTTTCCAATAATGCCCGGTTGATTCCATCCCCACCAATACTCGATTACAACCTATTTCTTGCTTGATTTGTTCGATTTTTGCCACTAGACTTTCAAAATCTTCTCTGGTATTCTTTATTTTGAAGGGTTTCCTGATGGTTACTCCATTAAAGTGCATGGCTTGCATCCAATGGGTTCGTTTGGCGATGTCCGCTCCGATGATTAGTGTTCCCGGTTCAATTAATTGCAGCTTTTCATTTTGATTCTTAAACATTTTCTTTGAGAACCTCCTGTTTTTGAGATTTTCTTTCGACAATTAAATCTTAACAGGTGGTTCTTTTTTGTTCAAACTCCGTTTCCTTTATTACAGGAATGTTTGTAGCCGGGTCGTTCACGGCCAGGTTGGCAGGAAAAGATAGCGACACGTATTCTATAATTTGTAACTGTAGCTTGACGACATTGGGCAAAGGAGATTTATCGGATTCACGAGCTAAAGCACGCCTAAAATCTCAGACCGCAACCGCAATCGCCTTCAATCCGGTCAGGCTCCTGGATAAACATTCCACGAGGGGAAAGACCCGGATTTGCCGAAAGATTATTTAGCGCCGCTGGAAGCGGCGACTGCGAAGTCTCGAAAGCGGATGGCCAATGTCATGAAACCTGGTCAGATCAAATCCAACCTCCCATCAATGCGCCGCCTGCCCAAGCTGGCCTTGGAGAAGCTGTTCCACTCGGTCAAATCGCTGATCGTCTGGGTGTTTATTCCGATCGTGGCCGTGATCGCGATCACGGTCGGGATCGTTTCCTACGTCCTGATCCACCGCCAACTGGCGGACCACGCCTACATCAACATCGCCGACACGGTGTCCCAGACCAAAAGCTACCTGGACAACCGCCTCTACGATCTCTTCGAACAATTGGCGTACCTGACCGAGGACAGCGACGTCCTGTCGGTGCTGAGCCGGGTCGGCAACGACCAGCAATGGCGGCTGAAGGATCTCGACTACGTCCGCTTGGCCGAGAACATCAACAAAGTCTACACCGCCTATTATTCCAGCCTGAAATCAATGCTGCTCTACTTAAACGACGGCCGGATCCTGCTCTACAAAACGGACAGCCTCTTTGCCGGGGTCGATTTCTCCTTTGGCGAATGGCGCCGGCGCTTTCAGGGCAATCCGTCCGATTATTACTGGCTGAACCTGCACCAGGACCGGCTCTTCAAAGGCGAAGACGCGAGGGTGGTCAGCCTCTTTAAACTGCTCGGCCGGGAGGATACGCCGGCCCGCGGGATCATTCTGTTCAATCTGCGCGAGAGTTTTTTCCGAAAAATACTGGAGAACCCGGTGATCAGCCCCAACGGCTATCTGGCCCTGGTCAGCGCCGACGGCGCGATGGCCTTTAAAACGGTGGACCGCCGCTACCGGCTGGACGGCGGCATGCTGGACCGGATCCGGAAACTGGAGGGACCCGCCGGGAATTTCACCTATCAAAAACCGTTCGGCCCCAAAATGGTGGTCATTTACGACACCATCAGCGCCTGCCAGTGGAAACTGGTGGCGGTGCTGCCGGAGAACGAGATCCTGAGCAAGGCCGATTATATCAAGCCCCTGATCTGGCTGTTAATCGCCATTCTGCTGGCCGTGGCCGCGGTTATGTTCTACGTGCTGGCGACGATCATCACCAAGCCGCTGTCGCGGCTGACCCGGAAAGTCCAGGCCGTGACCGAGGGGGATATGGACATCCCGTTCGACATCAAGGCGTCCAATGAGATCGGGATCTTAAACGATGGCATCGGCCAACTGATGGTCCGGATCAAGACCCTGCTCGCCCAGATCAAGGAGGAGCAGGAGAAGAAACGCATCGCCGACCTGACTGTCCTGCAGGCGCAGATCCATCCCCATTTCCTTTACAACACGCTGTATTCGATTCAGCAACTGTGCGCGTTGGGAGAGAGCGAGAACGCGGCCAGGATGCTGCTGGCGCTGGGCAACTTCTTCCGGATCGGCCTCAGCCACGGACAGGAGATCATCACCCTCCGCGAAGAGATCGACCATGTCCAAAACTACCTGGTGATTCAACAGATGAAATACGCGGACCGGCTGCTGTTTAAGATTGAGGTCGAGGAGGAGGCGCTCGAGGCGCGGATCCTGAAGCTCACCCTGCAGCCGCTGGTGGAGAACGCAATCTATCACGGCGTCAAACTAAAGCCGGATCAGGGAATCGTCCGGATCCGGGGCTACCGGGAGGGGCCGCTGATCCGGATCGAAGTCCGGGACAACGGCGTGGGAATGAGCGCCGCGCAACTGGCGAAGGTCCGGGAGGGGCTGGCCCCGGGAACCGAAACCGGACCGGGGTCCGGCTTCGGGCTGCGCAACGTGCATCAACGGCTGCAGATTCATTTCGGCGCCGACTGCGGGCTGGCCATTGACAGCCGGGAAGGCGCGGGCACAGTGGTGACGGTGGCCATTCCGGCGCCACCGGAGGATTTGCCATTGAAAGCGGACGGTGATTAAATCATGTACCAATTGCTGATCGTGGACGACGACCTGATTATCCGGCGCGGGCTGTCCCAGGCGATCCCCTGGGAGGAATACGGGATTCGCGTCGCCGGGACCGCCGGGGACGGCCAGGCCGCCCTGGAAATGATGGCGGAGAACGTCCCGGATATCGTCATCGCCGATATCCGGATGCCCCTCGTTGACGGCCTGGAATTCACCAAGCGGGTCCGGGCCGGTTATCCGGAGGTCAAGGTAATTCTGCTCACCGCCCATAAGGACTTTGAATACGCCAAGACCGCCCTGCGCCTGAACGTCTGCGATTACCTGCTCAAGCCAGTCGACAACCGGGCCCTGCTGGATGTGGTGATCCGGGCCGCCCTGGCCAAGACGGAACAGGAGCGGATCAGCCGGAAGCTGGAGGAGAGCGAGCCATTGTTGCTGCAGCGGTTTCTGCTCGGCCTGATTGAAGAGCGCTATTCGGAGGAGGAGTACCGGGCCAAACTGGAACTGCTGGAGATCGGGAAGTTCGATCGGGCGGAGTTGGTGGCGGCGGTTATCAAGGCCGACGAGTATTATCAGTGGAACGACCGGAACGAGCGGGAAAGCCGCAAGGAAGCGCTGTTCCGGATCGTGGCGGAGCTGGCCGCCTCCGGCCGGGGGCTGGTCATCGATTCCGGCCAGGATGAAATGGTCCTGATTTATGCCGCCTCCGGGCCGGAAGGGCGGGAAGCGCCGCTTGCCGCGCATCGCATGGCGGAGCGGATCAGCCGGATCGTACGGGAACGGACCGGGACCACGGTCACGATCGGCATCGGCAAACCCTGCGACGGCCTGCTCCGGATCGGGCGCTCCTACGCCGAGGCCTGTTCAGGGTTGGAGATCCGCCATATCGTCGGCGGCGATCAGGTGATTTTCGGCGGCGATCCGCCGGAGACTCCGGAAAACGTGGCGGTGGACGTTTACCCGGCCGCCCGCGAACTGATGGGACTGCTCAAGCTGGGATTGCTCGACGATTCCCTGGCCCTGCTCGACCGGATCGAAACGCGGGTCCGGTCCGAGCGGGTCGCCCTGGAGCAGTTGCAGCTGATCGGCACCGAGCTGGCGGTGCTGCTCTGCGCCGAAGTCAAGGGATGGCCGGAGATCGGAGCGGAGCTCAGCCGGACGTACGACTTTTACCAGTTCAACCTGGAGATACGGCAGGCCCGGACCGTCAGTGAGGCCTTCGGCAAGCTGCGGGAGGGGGCCGGGGCGATCTGCGCCGCGGTGAACCGGTTCCGCAAGAGTTTGCAACAGACCCTGATCGAACAGGCCACCGACTATATCGCCGCCAATTATAGCCGGGAGATCTCTTTGCAGGACGTGGCGGGCCAGATCCACCTCAGCCCGACCTATCTCAGCAATATTTTTAAAAAGGAGAAAGGGATCAACTTCTCCGACTTCCTGCTGGAGCTGCGAATGAAGAAAGCCATGGAATTGCTGCGCGGCGGGGATTACAAGGTCTATGAAGTGGCGGAGCTGGTGGGGTACAATAACGTCCACTATTTCAGCGCCAGTTTCAAAAAATACACCGGGACCTCGCCCACGGATTTTAAAAACAGTTAGCCCAGGGGTGATTTCAATGGATTCAAACATCAGGGGCCGCGCCGAATGTTCCTGGTGTTTTTATTTTGCCTGAGAGACGTCCAAAAAACTCCGTAAGATATTGTACCGTTTTCGCAAGATATTGTATTCGGGTTACATTTTGATTGAGTTATGATTAAGGCGGTTGGAATCGGTTGGCTGCGCGGAATGCGCCAAGGAGGCAATTTGATGGCGAAACTTGACAGAACCACGACACTGAAGAAGGAATTGGTTCCGTATCTTTTCATATCGCCGGTGCTGATCTTAATGGCCGTGTTTTTGATCTATCCGGTCGGCAATCTGTTTTATTACAGCGTTCGCAGTTATAACATGGCGATGCCCTTTTTGGACGGATTCGTCGGGTTTGACAACTTCATCAAGATCTTCGCCAAGGATTCGGTCTTTTACACCACCCTGGCGATCTCCGCCAAATGGGTCTTCAGCGAAGTGACGCTGCAATTGGGGTTCGGTTTGATCATCGCCCTGCTGCTGAACAGAAACTTCAAACTGCGGGGGCTGTTCCGGATGATCACCTTCTCGCCGTGGGCCATCTCCGGGGTGTTGACCAGCATGATGTGGTCGCTGATGTATAACCAGAACATCGGAGTCATCAACGATCTCTTTCAGAAGCTGGGCCTGATCGCCGAACCCGTGGCCTGGCTCGCCAATCTGCAGTTGGTATTCAAGTCGGTGGTCGTCGCCGAGCTGTGGCGGGGCGTTCCGTTCTTTGCCATTCTGCTATTGGCCGCCTTGCAGACCATTCCCGAGGAACTGTACGAAGCCTGCCGGGTGGACGGCGGCGGCTGGTGGACGCGGTTTCGGTATATCACCCTGCCCTACCTCAAAAACACGATTATCTTGTCAACGCTGCTCCGGGGGGTCTGGGAGTTCAACCAGGTTGATCTGATCTATACCCTGACCGGCGGCGGGCCGGCCCGGTTAACGACCACTTATACGATGTACATCGTCGACCAGGCGATTCACGCCAACAATTTCGGATACGGGTCGGCCCTGACGGTGATCGCCTTTATGATCCTGCTGGCATTCGCCGGGATCTATCTGTGGCTGTCCAAGTTCGGCAAGGAGGAGTTTTAACGATGAAGGTCCCCGCCCAAAAACGCTGGGTCGATCTCCTGACCCTGTATCTGCCGCTCGTGGTGTTTATGAGCTTTATCATCTTCCCGTTCTACTGGACCTTGGTCACCGCGCTGAAGAGCGAGGCGGATATCTACAAGCTTCCGGTTCAATATCTGCCGTCCCCGGCGACGTTCCATAATTTCTACGTGGCCTGGGAGAACGTTGGTTTCTCGATCTTTTTCCGGAACAGTTTCGTAGTAGCCGCAGTCAGCGTCATCGTCATCGTCTTTTGCTCGGTGCTGATCGGGTACGCCTTGAGCCGGTTCCATTTCCGGGGCAAATCAGCGTTCCTGCTGCTGCTTTTGAGCACCCAGTTCATTTCGCGCTCGATGCTGATCATCCCGCTGTTCATCATCTTTAAGAAGATGCACCTGATCAATAATCTCGGCTCGTTGATCTTCACCGATATCACGTTCCAAATTCCGTTCAACGCCATCATCATGCGGGGCTTCGTCAACAATATCCCCTATCAGTTGGAGGAAGCGGCGATGGTTGACGGCTGCGGCCGGATGAAGGCGATCTTCCTGGCGGTGCTGCCGATTCTGTTGCCGGGTTTGATCGCCACCGGCGCCTTTGCCTTTATCGGTTGCTGGAACGAGTTCCTGACCGCGCTGATGTTCATCAACAGCAAAAATCTGTTTACGATCCCGGTTGGCTTAAACTATATGCAGGGTCAGTTCGATATCAATTACGGGGCACTGGCCGCCGGGAGCATCATCGCCCTGCTGCCGCCAATTTTGATGTTCGGGTACGTTCAAAAGTATCTGGTGCAGGGGTTGAGCGCCGGTTCGGTCAAAGGCTGACGGTTGTTGATCCTCCGGGATTGATAATAGAAGTTGAAAACAACGAAAGGGAGGCTTTGCAAGTGAAGAAGGTATTCTATGGTTTTCTGGTGGCCGCGTTAAGCGTTTGCCTGTTGTCGTCGGTTTTCGCCAAGGCGCCGGCCAAGACCAAGATCACGTTCTGGGATGAGAACGCCGGTCCCAACCGGACCCCGTTCTATGAGGAACTGATCAAACGCTTCGAACAGCAGAACCCCGATATTCAAGTGGAATACGTGGGGCTGCCCTGGAGCAACGCCAAACAAAAAATGGACGTGGCGATCGCCGCCGGCGAGGTGCCGGATTGCGGCGGCGTCCCGGCCCAATTCATGGCCGATTTCGTCAACAAGAAAGCTCTGCTGGAACTGGACAAATACTTCAACAAATGGGACCAGAAGAGCAAGATGAACGCGCTTGAGATCAATTCCAACCGGAGCATCGTCAAGAACCGCAAACTGTACATGCTACCCAACACTAGCAATATCGCGGTGCTCTGGTACCGGCCGGACATTTTGGCGGCTCACGGGCTCAAAGGGCCGGAAACCTGGGATGATTTTTACAACATCATCAAGACGACCACCGATAAGAGCAAGAATATCTATGGATTCAGCCTGCGCGGCGGTTCGGCCAGCGCCTACGATCTGGAGATCATGCTGTACGCGTACTCCGGGATCACCAGTTATTTTACGAAGAACGGCAAGGCCACCATTAACGCGCCCAAAAATGTTGAAGCCCTGAAACGGCTGGTTTCCATCTACAAAGTGTACACCCAGGAAGGCGACATCGCCAACGGGTATAAGGAAATGGTCGCCGCCTTTGATTCGGGCCGGGCGGTCATGATCGAGCATAGCCTGGGTTCCTACGGCGAACATATGCAGACCCTGGGACCGGGGAAATTCGAGGCCTGCCCCTTGCCCAAGTCCCTGACCGGCAAACGAGTGATCCGGACCGGCCGTTCCAGCGGATACGGCATTTTCCGCGCTTCCAAAAATCCGGAGGCCGCCTGGAAATTTATCAGTTACCTGTGCTCGGCCGAAGCCCAAAGCTACTGGAATAAAAATATCGGGCAAATGCCGACCAATACCGATGTTTATAAGGAAGAATGGGCGAAAACCTATCCCCATATCGTAATGGCCGGCAAAACCATGGCCGATAAAAATTCGGTGTCGATTCTGCCGCCGATCCATCTTCCCGAGTATTCGGCGATTCAAAAGCAATTGGGAGAGCCGGGATTCCAGGAAGTATTGCTGGGCCGCAAGACCGCTCAGGCATTCCTGAACGAATGGGCCGCGGCGCTGGAGAGCGCCAAGGCCAATTACGACAAATTCAACCAATAAGGACCTCCGAATCAGGCGCACCATTTAAAGGCAATGGCAAAGCGAAGGGACCCCGCTTGAGGGTCCCTTTCGGCTAATGGAAACGGCTGAAGACGGCCGTGGCGTGACGGTCCGGCAGTTAATTTTATCGGGAAGGTGACGATCATCATGGGAAGAGAACAGGTCCGCTCCACCGGAGCCGCCGAGCCGGGTTTGCTGTTTTACTTGTCTGGCGAGACCGGGTTTCGCGCCGATTTCGCCTTCGGGGATCCCGAGCCGAACTTTCTGGAGCAGGTGGAGATCATTGACGGCGGGGTCAACGGCAAGGCGTTCCGCTGTGCTGACCGGCAATTGATGGCCTATTGGGCGCCGGGCAATATCTATGCCCAGCGGGGCACGCTTTCATTCTTCTGGCGTTCGCGCTACCCGGTGGGCCCCACCGAAT
The DNA here is from genome assembly GCA_023402395.1 of Bacillota bacterium. Lineage (GTDB taxonomy): Bacteria > Bacillota > UBA4882 > UBA8346 > UBA8346 > JAEYGI01. Next base: position 42,225 of record JAEYGI010000036.1, on the reverse strand, counting down.
TTCCGATCTTCCGGGTGGGCTATGCGGACCATTCGAGCTGGGACGCGGTCTGGCTCCGGATCGATTATAACGGGAACGGCTTCGACGCCTTCGTGACCGACGCCAGTCTGGCCCGGACCAGGGTTTCCTGTAAGGTCGACCCTTTTCCCGGGCCGGAGCAATGGATTCATCTGGCGCTGGCCTGGGACGAAACCCAAGGGATCCGCTTCTATGTCAATGGAAAACCGGCGGCCGAAAAGACAGGTCAGGCGGTGTACTTCGCCGGGCTCGACCAGTTCGGGCCGCATTCGCGGATCATTGCCCCCTGGAATGTGCAGAGCGATTACAATTTTATCCGGGGCGGGGATATCGATGAGATCCGCATCTATGACCGGATGCTCTCCGACGCCAATATCGGCGCGCTCGCCCGCTGCGAGCCGCCGGGGAAGATTCCGCCGCTGGCCCGGGACTTAAACGTCCGGGAGTGGCGTGACGAATGGCTGCTGCGAAACGGCTGGGAAGCGGAGAACCCACCCTATCTGGCCGAAGCGCGGACCGCCGTCCGCAAGGTGGAGATCCATGACGTCTACGACCACAAGCGCTGGTGGTGGAAATGCTGCGACGGCATACGGGAAACCACCTGGCCCGGAGTGTACAACCGTTCCCGGCTCCCCGGCCGCTGGGACTATTTTCTCCTGCCTGACTGGGATTGTTATTCGGTATCCGGCAAGACGGTGAACTTTACCATGCCCGATGAAGAGTGGAATCATCTTGAAATCTCCGGGGCGGCCTGGGGCCGGGTGATCCTGGAGGACGGGACGGAGCGGCTGCTCTTCGAGCGTCCCCAAGGCCGGGAGCGGACGGCGCACCGGTTGCTTCAAACGCAACGGGGGAACAAGATCCGCTTTGAAAACGCCGTGCAGGAGACGCCCATCGGCGAACTTTCGGCGTATTATGTCCGGGACGGCGGCCTCGAACCGGAAGGGGCATTGGTCGCGGCCTATGAATTGGCCGGGGGAGTGCGCGATGACGACCCGGCTGTCGCGGAGCTGGTCCGATTCATCCACGGAAGGTACACTACGGATGAGCGGGCGCTGATCGGCGCGGTTCCGGCCGGAGTGGCGGTCCGTCCGGGTCAGGGGATCTCATCCGCCCCCGGGTCGCTGCCGTTCGTTCACGTCATCGTTCCCTACCAGGCCGACGACAGGTTCGGCTTGGACGGGATCGCCATTGATCTGCCCGGGCTGGATCTGGCGCCGACCCACGGTGAGTATTTTCCCATGAATATTCAAGTCAAGGACCCGCTCTGGTACTACCGGAACCTGTTTGACTTTTCATTCACGGTCAAACCGGGCGAGGCCCGGACGCTCTGGCTCGATCTGCGCGATCGGATCCTGCCGCCGTATAAATGCCTGTATCTGACGATCGCCGGGGCCGGCCCGGGCTTTGGGCCGGAGCAGTTGAACGGCGCCAAGCTCCGGCTGATCTTTAAAGCGGCTGCGGAGGCCGCCCTTGAGCACGAGCTGGACCGCTTCACCCAGCTGCGCGACAACTACGCCCATCTGGTCGAGGAGCAGCCGGATTCCGATAAGTTCAACCTCTACAAGCGGTTCGCCGCCGACACCCGGGATCTGCTCCGGGTCAACCCCGGCCATTATTTGACCCAATGCTACTGGTATGACAAGACCCGACAGAATAAGCCCCATTTTGAGCCGCCGGTCGTTCCGGAGGGGATTCCGGCCTGGGCCTTTCTGCAGGCGGAGTATTTGAAATATACCAAGCGCCTGCTGAATTGGTGGATCGATGAGCGGCAGATCGAGAACGGCGAGTTCGGCGGGGGTCTCTCTGATGATGGCGACCTGACGGCCTGGTGGCCCGGGCCGGCGTTGGCCGGCTGTATGCCGGAGAAGATCAAAGCCTCGCTGTTGCTGGAAATGGAGGCCTTCTACGACCAGGGGATGTTCACCAACGGACTAAATACGATTCAGACCGATTATCTCCATACCTTCGAAGAGGGGCTGCAAACGCTCGGCCAATGCCTGGTGCTGGACTTCGCCAATCCCAAGCATCTGGAGCGGGCGATGGAGACGGCGCGGGCCATTTGGGGCATTACCGATTTCAATTGCGCCGGGCACCGCCATTTCATTTCATCGTATTACAGCGGCACCCGGATCGCCCGGGAGGAGCCCTGGCAGGTTTCGTCGTCCCAATCCTATTTCCTGCTGCACGCCGTGTACATGCTGGCCCGGTACAACGGAAACCCGGCCGTGCGCCAGCTGATCCTGGAGTTGGCCGACGGGTTGCTGGCCCATTTTCGGGATGGCGTGATGTACGCGGCGGTTCACTTTCCCACTGACCGGGACGGACTGGCCAAAGCCGACCGGGAATGGCCGCTGTTTTTGGCTGCCTACCGGCTGAGCGGGGATGAGAAATACCTGGCTCCGCTGAAAGAGGATCAGAAGGGATTCTTCCGCTCGCCCGGCCCCGTCGACAAGGAAGAGGTTGCCGCCGCCTACGGGGCGCTGATCGAGGCTGCCGCGCTCCGGGAATATATCAATACCGACGGCCAACTCTGGGTGGACCGGGTGGTGTTCGATCTCACCCAAATGCAGCGGGACCGGCTCGGCGGCGTGGCCCATGTCCGGTTCGCCTGTTACCCCCGGCATTATCTCAGTTGGCGCTTTCCCGCGCCGGCCAGCGACGAAAGCCTGGCGATTCTGGTTCCAGACGCCGGTCCGACCCGGTTGCGGATCATCGTCTACAACCTGGAGGAGACTCCGGTCCGGGCCGAACTAACCACCTGGGATATCGAGCCGGGCCGCTGGGAGATTAGCCAGGGGATTGACGCCAACGGCGACGATGAAGCAGACACCGGGATCAGCGTTACCCAAGCCGATCTGGAGCGCTCGAAAACACTGGAGCTGACCTTCCCGCCCCGCCGGCAAACCGTGATCCGGCTGAAACTGAAAGGGCCGGGCGTACCGTACTGGGAACGGCCGGACCTCGGAATCTCGGCCGATGACATCCGACCTATCCGGGGCGCGGTCAAGGTCAAGGTGCACAGCCTGGGGGCGGTGATGGCGCCGCCGGTCAAAGTGGCGCTGCGGGACCGGACGGGGGAGATCGTCGCGGTGGCCGATACCCCGCCGCTTCCGGCGCCGCTGGATCTGTTCCCGGTGATCACCGAGGTGCTGCTGCCGGTGGCGGAGGGTCTGGATTTGAAAGGCTATACGGTGGAGATCGATCCCGACGGGAAGCTGCTGGAGATCACCCGGGAGAACAACCGGGTGGTTATTGAATAAAGAATTAAAAGGCTGACGGGAATTCAAACCCCGGGCCGGTTGAGAGAACCGGACCCGGGGTTTTGTGTCTAAAATTGTCTATAAAGAAAAGGATTATGTTGTCAGGCGTCAATAAAGACGATATCAAACGGCGTTATAGCCGAGCTTGGCGGAGATTTTTTGCGAGAGATCCAGCATATTGAGGGTAATATCCGCTTCTTCCCGTTCCGACAAAGACGCCAAAGGAAAGCAGATCCCCAGGGACGCCACGATATTACGGGAATAATCGAAGATCGGGACCGCGACGGAACCGATCGCTTCCTCATATTCGCCGTGATCGGTGGCGAAACATTGAATCGAGATCAACTTCAAATGCTCCTTCAGTTTAGCGAACGACGTAATGGTGCGTTCGGTATAAGCGGCCAGATTGGATTGGCTCAGGGTGTTTAATATAAATTTATCCGGCGAATAAACGAGGAAGACCTTGCCCATGGCCGTACAATGAAACGGAATCGATGCTCCGATTTGGATGGCTGAAGCCACCCCGGTGCCGCCCCGGTGGCAGTCGATCACGGTTAATTTGCGGTTGATCAGCTTGCCCAGGAAAATATGGTGGGGGATGCCGAAGAAAACTCCGGCGACCTGCCGCTGCACCACGGAGCGAATATCATTTTCCCGAAAAAAAGAGGATGCCAGCGATAAAATCCTGGTACCCAGATAATATTTGCTGGTCGGGGTGTCCTGCTCCACGAAATTCCGTTCCAGCAAAGAAGTTAGCAGCCGGTAGATGGTGGTTTTGTTCATCCCGGTTTTGATGGACAGATCATTCAAACTGAGCCCGTCGGTCTCGTTGGCGAGAACCTCCAGGATCGTCAATGCTTTGGTTACCGAAAGCACTTTTTCCTCGAAACGGTCGGCCATGTGGCTACAATGCTCCTTGCGATCGTTTAAAAGCCGTCCGAGTGGCCCCTCGATTGGCCATCGACCCACTTCAAACTGCGGGAACCGGCTTTTTTTGTTTCCCCGGGCTTTGGCGCGGGGTATTGCAACGCCTTTAATAATATCAGATTTGCATCAAAAGTCTAGAACGATAGAGCGAAGGAATCTGATCTCATGATAGACTACGAAGGCCGCGCCGGTCAATTGCCAAAAGATAAATAATCCCGCCGCCCGCGGGTGATGATGCATCGGCCCTGTTCCGGTCCGAAGCTTTCAAAAACAACTTGAGTTTATTTAAAAGTTGTGTTACGATTCAATTATCGTTTCGACATGCGAAACGATGTTTCGTTTTGGAACTCCGGATCCATGTCCCGACGCAAGCATCCTTGGTAAGGAAGTCCAAAAAATTCTAAGGAGGGGTAATCATGACACTGACATCTGGTCTGATTCTCGTGGTATTCCTGGCAATTGTGATCTTAATGGTCCTGGACAAGTTGAACGCGGTAGCGGCCCTGCCTCTGATGGCGCTGGTGATGGCGCTAGTAGCCGGCGTTCCCGTCACCGGAGTGGTCAACGACATTATTGGCGGAGGATTCGGCGTGCTCGCCTCGGCGATTTATTCCACACTGATTGCCGCGGTATTGGGTGAATTGATCAAGAAAACCGGGATCGCGGAGAAAATGATCCGCGGCGCGGCGGAACTGGGCGGGGACAACCCGTACTTAGTCGCGATCCTCTGCTTCTTTGCGGTCGGCTTCAGTTTCATCGGCCTGGTCGGCAGCGGCGCCCGGATTATGATGGGCCTGATTATTTTCCCGATCATGCTATCGGTCGGAGTTCCCAAGGTCATCGCGGGCAGCGTCATGCTGACCAGCAGTTTTCTCGGGTATTTCCTGAACGTGGCGCGCTGGAAGTTCATTCAGTCGCTGGTCGCCACGGACATCGGACAGATCAAGAACATCGCCGTGGTGCTTTTAATCCCCGGAATCATCATCGCCCTCATTGGAATCGTACTTGGCATTAAAATCAAAGGCCGCGTCTTTTCGTGGGCCGCCAAGGTGGAAAGCGTCGAGGCGCCCAAATTCGTTCCGCTCTACGCGATGCTGACGCCGCTAGTCCCGCTGATTCTGGTGCTCGGCTTCCAGTGGGACGTCAATGCCTCGTTCATCGCGGCCATCGCCTACGGCCTCATTACCACCCAATGGAAGTGCAAATTCAACGGAACCTTTGATATGTTGAACAAATCGATCTTCGACGGCTTCGCCAATGTGGCGGTCACCGTGATGCTGATGTTCGGCATCGGCATGGTGGTCACCGCCGCCAAACACGAACTGCTGGTGGGGCCAATCACCGACCTGATCAAAAACGTGATTCCGACCGCTCCGGTGGCGGTAGTGTTTGTTTTCGGCCTGCTGGGGCCGTTGCTCACCCTCTATCGGGGGCCGCTCAACCCCTGGGGCCTCGGCGCCGCGCTGGCCGGCATTCTGGCGACCAGCGGCCTGCCGGCCGGGATTTTGGTGGCCATGTTCTGGCTGTATGACTACTTTGTCGGCGTCAACGACCCCACCGCTTCCCAAGTGGTATGGACCACCGGGTACCTGCAGACGACCACCGGCAAATACACCAAAGCCACGATCGGCTTCAATCTCTTATTTGTTCTGGTCGGAATCATTATCGCGGTAATCTGGTTTATGTAATTCCAATTAACCCACAATTTTTACGGAGGCAACGGTATGGGGAGAAAAATACGGATCGGAATTGATGTGGGCGGTACGTTCACGGACGCCATCGCGCTGGACAACAGCACCTATGAGATTGTCGGCATCAAAAAATTGCCCACGACGCATTCGGCGCGAGAAGGAATCACCCGGGGTGTCATCGATGTGCTCTACGCTTTGCTGGAAGAGATTCAGATCTCCCCCGACGATGTTGTCTTCATCGCCCACGGCACCACTCAAGCAACCAACGCGTTGCTTGAGGGGGACGTGGCCAATCTCGGGATCATCGGCATGGGCCGGGGCCTGGAAGGGCTGAAGGCCAAAAAAGACACGGAAATCGGCACCATCCTCTTAAACGAGAACAAAACCATCGAGACCCGGAGCGCCTTCCTCAACACCTCCGACGGCGTGGACCGGGGGCAGGTCGAGGCGGCGGTCAAGTCGTTCCAGGAGGCGGGCCTGAACGTGGTCGTCTGCACCGAGGCTTTTTCGGTCGACGATCCCAGGCATGAGGAGGAAGCCAATGAAATCGCCGCCGGCCTGGGGATGATCGCCACCTCGGGCCATGAGATCTCCAAGCTTTACGGGTTGCGGGCCCGGACCAAGACGGCGGTGATCAATGCCAGCATTCTGCCGAAGATGATGCAGACGGCCAATATGACCAGCGCGGCGGTGAAAAACGCCCAGATCCGGGCGCCGCTGATGATCATGCGCAGCGACGGCGGAGTGATGCAGGTGGAGGAGATGAAAAAGCGGCCGATCCTCACCGTTCTGTCGGGACCGGCGGCGGGAGTGGCCGGCGCGCTGATGTATGAAAAGATCTCCGACGGGATCTTCCTGGAAGTCGGCGGCACCAGCACTGACATTTCCGCGATTCAAAACGGCCAAGTGATCACCAAATACGCCAAGATCGGCAAGCACAGCACCTATGTGACGTCGCTCGACATCAATACCGTCGGAATCGCGGGCGGGAGCATGGTGGCGGTGAAAGACCGCAAGATAGCCGATGTCGGCCCGCGCAGCGCGCATATCGCCGGGTTGAGCTATGCGATCTACGCCGATACCGAGGAACTGAAGACGGCCAAAGTGATCAGCGTCAAAGCGGTTGACGCCGACAACCTGGAGTATCTGGCAGTGGAAACGTCCCGGGCGAGGTACGCGGTTACCACGACTTGCGCCGCCAATTACCTGGGCCTGGTGCCCCCGGCGGATTACGCCCGGGCCAAGCCGGAAAACGGCGCCCTCCTGTTTGAAGCGATCGGCAGGGAGTTCGGCCGGCCCGCTCAGGAGATCGCGCGGCAGATCATGAATATCGCCGTGGCCAAAGTGGCGCCCGCGGTGGAAGAGTTCATCAAAGAGTACCGCCTGAACCGCAATTATCTGATTCTCACCGGCGGCGGCGGCGGGGCCAGCACCATCGTGCCGGCGGTCGCGGCCAAAATGGGCCTGAAATTCAAGATCGCCAAGAACGCGCCGGTTATCTCGACCATTGGCGCGGCCCTGGCCATGGTTAGGGATTCGGTGGAACGGACCATTGTCAATCCCACCCGGGAAGATATCCTCAAGATCCGGGCCGAGGCGGAGCAGGCCGCCATGAAAGCGGGCGCGGCGCGCGAGACCATTCAGGTGACCATTGACATCGACTCCGCCAAGAGCATTGTCAAGGCGACCGCGGTCGGCGCCACCAACCTGAGCGCGCATCAGAATCTCGGGCAGGCGCTCGACGCCGGGCAATTGCGGCTGACCGCCGCCCAAACCGTCGGGGACGGCAACCCCGACGACGTGACCGCCCTGTTTGAGAACGAGTTGCTGCATGTCTTCAGCATCGTCAAAAGCGTCAAAAAGCTGTTCGGACTGTTGACCGCCAGGCAGAAATTCATCTGCGTCATGGACCGCCAGGGCGTGATCAAGCTCACCATGGAGAACCCGGCGGGCTATGTCATCAGCGCCGGCAAGCTGAACGAGACCTTGAAGGCGGTGGTGGAGCAGAACGCGGTCTATGATGAATCCGGACAATGCCTGCCCGATATCTTTTTGATTATCAGCGGCAAGATCATTGACTTGTCCGGCCTGGAGACGATCGACCAGATTGTGTCCCTGGCCATGCTGGAGATCGAAGGGATCGACGGCGAGCAACCTATTTACGCTCTGGCCAGGAAGCGCGGCAAAAGCTGACCGGCTGGGGACGGGAAGGAGGCCTCGGAGATGGATTTGTCAAACTATGCCAAGTTGACCCCGGAAGCGTCGGCGCGCCAGATCTTCGCTTCGTATTCATATACCCGCGCGCTGCCGCCGGAGCGGATCGAGGAGTTGATCGCGGCCGGCATCGGGATCGGAAATGAGCTGGCGCAAACGGTGAAGACGCGCCACCCGGGCCTGGCTCCTTCCGAGATCGCCGCCGAGTGCGGCGTCGCGGTAAGCTATGAACGCAGTGAGAAGAATAACGCCCGGTTTGTGAAATTCGCCGAGTATCACGCCAAGTCCAAGCAAATTCACCTCAACGGCAATGTGATCGATTTTTTAGACCGGATTTGGCCCGAGGCGCGGGCCGGCGAGGTCATCATCGCCCATGAATTGTTCCATTATTATGAGATGACCGAGATTGAGCTAGTCAGCCGGAGATTCAGCTTCGAGCGCAAACTGCTGGGACTGATCCCGATCAAGCACAATTTGCTGCCGGTGAGCGAGATCGCGGCCAACGCCTTTTGTAAAAATCTGGCCGATCTTTCGTTTGAGCCGAAACTGCTGGAAACGGTCTATTTCGACCGGATCGCGGCCCAGGGCGGCTCGGGCGACTGACGGCCGACAACGGAGGGAAATCTGATGAAATCATTGCAATTGACGACCGAAGCCCCGATCGTCCGCGACGTGGACGTGCTGGTGATCGGCGGCGGCCCGTCGGGCATCGCGGCCGCCGTGGCCGCGGCGCGCGGCGGCGCCCAAACCATGCTGGTCGAGACCAACGGCTATCTGGGCGGCATGGCCACCGCGGGCCTGGTGGGGCCGTTCATGACTTCCTATAGCCCGGACGGGTCGGAACAGATCACCAAGGGAATCTTCGAGGAGTTCGTGGGCCGCCTGGTCAGGCAGGGCGGCGCCATTCACCCGTCGCAATGCGAGGCCGGGAGCAGCTATGCCTCGTATATCAGCCGGGGCCACGCCCATGTCGGCCCGTTTGATTCGGAAGTCTTCAAGCGGGAGGCCGAGGCGCTCTGCGTCGAGGCCGGCGTGGAACTGCTCTATCACGCGATGTTCGTTCAGGCGGTAATGGACGGGGCGAAGGAGCGGATCACCGGCGCGGTGCTGGCGACCAAAGCGGGACTGCTGGCGATCAACGCCAAGATTTTCATTGATTGCACGGGTGACGGGGATGTGGCGGCCAGCGCCGGGGTTGAAATGAAACAGGGCCGGGAGGGGGACGGGCTGACCCAACCGTGCACGCTGTTCTTCCAGGTCTTCAATATCGACAAGCAACGGCTGGAGCAGCACCGCCAGGATCATCCCGAGCCGGACAGCAAGCAATTCAGTACCGAGGTGGAGCGGGCCCGGGCCAATGGCGACTTTCCGATTAACCGCGAGAAACTGGGGATGTACGAGAGCTGCACCAACGGTTACTGGCGGGTCAATACCACCCGGATTACCAATGTCGACGCCACCGATCCCTTCGCGGTGACCCAGGCCGAGATTGAGGGGAGAAAACAGGTTCAGATCGTCATGAATTTCCTTCATAAATACATTCCCGGCGCGGAAGAGGCTTGCCTGGCCGATTCCGCCCCGCAGCTCGGGGTGAGGGAGTCCCGCCGGATCGTCGGCGAGTACGTGCTGGAAGCCGACGACCTCAATAATTCCCGGATCTTCGAGGATTCGATCGGATTGGGCGGTTTCGCCATCGATATTCATCAGCCGGACGGCAAGTCGGGCCGGTTCGAACTGATCAAATCGGGGAAAGCCTATTCGATCCCCTACCGGAGCCTGCTGCCCAAAACCGTGGACAATCTGCTGGTGGCCGGGCGCTGCATCTCCGCCACCCATGAGGCGCTGGGCGCGGTCCGGGTGATGCCGCCCTGCTTCGTCACGGGAGAGGCGGCCGGCACCGCGGCGGCGCTCGCGGTCCGGGAGAACCTTCCGCCGCGCCGGGTGGAATATGCCAAACTCCGGAAAGCCTTGACTGACAATCAGGTGATGGTCGGCTGAGCTGCCGGGGCGTTCCCCGGAATCACCGTCCGCTATCCCGGGGTTTGCGGCAGCCTGGAACGGCTGCTCAACACCAGCTCCAAATCCCTCCGCCTCGGCCGCAATCGCCGCCCGAGGCCGGAGGGATTTTTTTATTTGCCCCATTCCGGACCGGGGACAGGCAATAATGGTAGATACTACATCGGGCGCTTGCTCACTTCCTCCTTCAACCGGCCGGCTAAGAAAAAGAGATGATTCGGCCGGTCTAAAACCCCAGGCGCTCCGGCCCGCGGTGTTGGCAACTCTCCCGAATGCTCCGGCGTCCCTTGAAAATCAAGCGGCAATCGTTGCCGTAGTAACGGCGCTGACCAATAGTTGACAGGGAACGGTTCCCCTTACTCATTTAGTTACTGAAAATTGACCGGCATTCGTCGCCGCAGTTGCGGGGATAACACCCAATTGACAGGCGGCGGCCGCCGGAGCGAGGGGAACGATTGCCGCAGTTGCGGCAATGAACGCCGTTGTTTGGGGAATGACTGCCACAGGTCCGGCAATGGGTGCCGCAATTGCGGCATGGAACGCCGCGGTTTGGGGAATGAGCGCCGTAGTTGTGGCAATGAATGCCGGGGCAGGCGTTTAAACCCGCAACGGTTCATTTGAGACTTTTCCAGGAACTATGAAGACTTGATCTACCCCGTTTATTACATCCATATCAGCGACATGAGCGGGTTTAATATCATAAACCGGGAAGTAAATAAAAATTCTAAAAAATTATTAGCAATTATACCAGCGAATTTAAAGGGAAACCATCGTTACTTGTGATTAATTACACCATTGACTACAACCATCAGTGGTGGTATAATCAAATCAAGCAACGGAACCCGGGCCGTGCCACGAACATATCATTACAAAGGAGTAATGGAACATGAGTAAAAGCGCAAGTATCCTGACTCAACTGGGCCGGGCCGAAGAACTGCTGGCCGGACTCGCGGTTCATGCCGAGGCGTTGGCGCGGCGGGGCATCGACAGCGATTTTATGGCGCGGATGACCGCCTGCCATGCCAAGGCCCAGAATGCTCACAACAGCAAATTGGGCTTCAAGGCGCGGATGATGGAGAAGACCGCCGAGTGCGGCGAATATCTGGAGCAATTGCACGATTATTATTCGGAAGCCCGCAAGCAGGTGAAGATCGAGTTACCGGTCGAGACTTGGCGGGAGTTCGGGATCACCGACCAGCGGTAGGCGAGCGCGCTCTCCGTCCTGACAATTGAATAGCCGAACGGCAAAACCAAGACCGCCGGAAACGGCGGTCTTATTGTTTGGTACGGACTTGTTTAGATCTATCGGGACTCACTCCTCAAACAACCCCAGATCTTAGCCGGGTCAGCTTGATTCGGAAACGGCTAAATTCCAAAAATTATGAAGAAAAAATGAAGGATTAATTAAAATGGTGTTTAATAATTGAGCAGAAATTCAACAAAGCGGATTGTCCCAAATTATAACTAATAGACAAGGGAGATGTTAACTCTGAAACGACTGATGATTTTGCTGTTGATGCTGCTCCTCGCCGTCACCGGTTGCGGCGGCGGAGGGGGAAGCCGGGAGCCTTACGACAGTCCCTATGCCGGAAGATGGTATGGGAATTGGACCGGTCAGGGTATCGGACCGGGAAGCGGCACGGTGTATTTAGTGATTGCCCAAGACGGGAAATTGAGCGGAGTGCTCTCTGGTTCCGACTCCGGGATTGATGCCGGGGTTATCAGTGGTACTTCCAATGACGCTACGTTCTCCCTTTCTTATTCGTATCCGGGGTCTTCCACCTATACCATGCAAGGGACATGGAGCCAAGATGGAAGCCGATTGACGGGCGCTTTCAGTCAAGGGTCGGGTTCGGGAAGCTTTGATCTCGCACCGGCCGGGGATAACTTATACCGGGGGACCTATTCCGGAAACTGGACGATCTCCAGTTTGGGCATTAACGGAACCATGGACGTAACCCTGGCCACGGACGGCGCGATCTCCGGATCTTTGTCTTCGATTCTCGGGCAGGGGCCAATCAGCGGCTACGCCGGACCGGATGATAAGTTCAGCTTCTCGGTGCGGTATCCGAATCAACCGGTCTACGTGTTAAGCGGCAAATACCGGTTGGGAACCGGGAACAACCTTATCGGGAGCTTCACGCAAGGAGGGACGGGAACCACCAGTAACGGTACTTTCAGCCTTACCAAACAAGCTTCTCAAGCCCGGCCCTACACCCTTTCCGGTTACGTCCGGGACGATATGACCAATCAAGGGGTGGGGGGAATCGAAATTCAATTCCTTCGGTCCGACGGGTCGGCGGTACTTGCTACGGCAACTACTGACACAAGCGGTTTATGGACTTCCCCCACGTTGAACGAGGCAGTCCAGATCAGACCGAGTCGCGATAAATGGACGTTTCAACCGGCCAGCCGTAATGTGGATTGGGATACTGTTTACGAACTGGATTTTGTTGGCCATTCGTTGATTTATACTGCGTCGGGGTATGTCAGGGGGCAGAATAAATCGGCGAAGGGAACCGTGATTCATTTTAAACAAAGCACTAACGGACCCGATATCGCCACCGTCACCGTGACTTCGGATGACGGATCGTGGTCCAAGTCCGGCCTGGAAGGAACGTTATATTTAAGTGTGACCAATGAGGAAAGGGGCTGGTATTTCTGGCCCACCAGGTTGTCGATTGATTCTTTCCATTATGATTCAATCAACTTCGGCGGTCTCTACCCATATCCGCCTACCAACTTGCGTATCGTGAATAATCCGGTTTGGAGCAACAATTCAATTATGATCCGATTTGCATGGGATCCTCCAATCCAAGGGGGGAATAGCAGATATACCATTTACAGAGACGATTGGGGGGTCGCCTCGACGGGCGAAGCAAGCTGTGATTATTGGCCCGCATATCCTTCTGACCTCAAAACTGGTCAAACCTACATGTTTTCGGTCAGCACCGGGTATACGGCGGGGGATGGGGTGTATGTGTCTTCCGCTGCGTCCATTGAGATTCCTTGGGTTTGTCCGCCAAGGTGAATAGGGATAAGTACTTAAAAGGCGGTTGACCATAGGTCAATCGCCTTTCTTAATAACTAAGCTCACTCCTCAAACAACCCCAGATCTTAGCCGGGGTCAGCTTGATCATAAAGGTTTCGCCGGGTTGAATCACCGCGTCCACTTTGAAACGGCAAATTAATTGAAGATCTGCGTAATCAACACCGTGGGATGAGATTGCAGGGCGCATTCGACCGGCATCAGCAAGGGCCTGCGATCCTTGTCGGTGATGATCTTCAGCTTCGGCCGCAACGGCATGGCCGGGTTGGAATCGAGCACGATGGCCACTTCGTTGGTGTTCAGCAGCACCTGGCAGCCTTGGGGATAGATCGCCACATTTTGCAGGAATATTTTGACGAGATCGGCGTCGATCAGCGAGCCCGAGATGCAAACCAGATATTCGGCGGCTTCGTGCGGCAAGATCTTTTTGTTATAAACGCGGTCGGAGGTGAGCGCGTCGTAAATATCGGCGATGGAGACCAGCTTCGTCAAAGTGTCCAGAGCGTCACCCTTCAGATTGTCCGGATAGCCGCTGCCGTCGCAGCGTTCATGATGCCGCAGGACGATCTCGGCCACTTTGGGGTCCAGCCCGTAAATTTTGCTGACAATCTCGTAGCCGTTCCAGGAATGCTTCTTTACCTCCTCGAATTCGGCCACGGTCAGGCTGCCCTGCTTAAAGAGGATCTGGTCCGGCACCTTCGTCTTGCCGACATCGTGGAGCAGCGCCCCCGCTCCTAGAATCGCGGCCTGGTCGTAGTCCAGATTCAGGGCTTTGGCCGTGATCAGGCTGTAGATGCAGACATCGAGGGAATGGGCGTAATAGTAATCGTATTCGCCCCGGAAGCCGGTCAAGAGCAGCATCGAATCGCCGTTGACGAAGACGTTCTCCATCATCTGCTGAATCAGGGGAAGGATCTGGATGATCGACACCGGCTCACCCTTTTTCAACAGGTCGATGAGAGAAGCCACCGTCTCATAGGATTCGGTGTAAAATTTCTGCATCGGATTGGAAAGAATCTCGTCATAAAAGCCTGTGCCGACGTGAACGGAGACCTTGGTGATCCCGCGCGCCTTCAATTTGTCGATATAGTACGGTTTGAAGACGGTACCCTGAGCCAGCAGCAGCTTTTCGTGATCAAAGATATCCTGGGCCAGGATCATACCGGGCTTGATTTTGTTGATATCAAGATTAAAGCTCAGTTTCATGGCGATTCCCACTTTTCGTCGCAATAATGTCGTTTTTCAATTTAACCATAACATATCGGAAATAATTCGCCGGTTACCGCCGAAATCCTTCGCTATTGTCATTATTTTTCGATTATGGTATGATAAAGAAAGTATTTCAACCGAATATATTATTCCGACCACTAGGGGAGCCGGAGAGGCCGGCTGAGAATAAGAACCGATGAGTTCTTTAACCCTTTAAACCTGATCTGGATCATGCCAGCGGAGGGAAGTGATGGCGCAATACCGATTTTGGTGTTGAAGCACAAACCTTGACTGGTTTGTGCTTTTTGTTTTACTACGGTCTATTTCTGGAACGAGGTGAAATTGCAATGAAGAAAGCATTGACCATCGCCGGGTCCGATTCCAGCGGCGGCGCGGGAATTCAGGCCGATCTGAAGGCATTCTCGGCCAACGGCGTTTTCGGAATGAGCGTAATTACGGCGGTAACCGCCCAGAATACCCAAGGGGTGCTGGCCGTGGAGGACATCTCGGCCGGGATCGTCGGCAAACAGATCGAAGCGATCTACGAGGATATCGAGGTCGACGCCTTGAAGATCGGCATGGTCTCGCGGACGGAGACCATTGAGGCGATCAGCGGCCATTTGCTCCGGTATCAGGCCAAAAACATTGTGGTTGACCCGGTGATGGTCTCCAAAAGCGGGTTTCACTTGCTGCAGCCGGAGGCCGTGGCCGCACTGGTGGCCAAGCTCCTGCCTCTGGCCGATCTGGTGACTCCCAATCTGCCCGAGGCGGAGATCATCGCCGGGATGCCCATTGCGACCGTGAGCGACATGAAAGCGGCAGCGGCGCGCATCCGGGAACTGGGTCCGAAGCGGGTGCTCCTTAAAGGAGGCCATCTCAAGGACGAGGCCACCGATATCTTATTCGACGGAAGCGACTATCATTATTTCCGGGCCGGACGGATCCCCACCAAGAACACGCACGGCACCGGATGCACGCTGTCGGCGGCTATCGCCGCGAACCTCGCCAAGGGGCGGCCGATGGTTGAGGCGGTGCGGGAGGCCAAGGCCTATCTGACTATAGCCATCGCTCACGCCCTGGAGATCGGCAAAGGCGTGGGGCCGACCCATCATTTTTACGAATTGTGGCAAAAAGCGGGGCTCTCCGACGAATAGGCCCATCGAATTTGGCCGGAGGGATTCATTTTCTAAAGAAGCGCTGTTCGATTTTTGTGAAAGAAGGGTTGATTATTAATGGAAACAATCAATGCCATCGCCCGGCTGTTGGACGAGGTAAAAGCCAAAAAGCCACTGGTTCACCAGATCACCAATTATGTGACGGTCAATGACTGCGCCAACATCGTGCTGGCGCTGGGCGGATCGCCAGTAATGGCCGACGACGAGGAAGAGGTCGAGGAGATGGTGGCCATCGCCTCGGCGCTGGTGATCAATATCGGCACGCTGAATAGCCGGACGATCCGGTCAATGTTCCAGGCCGGAAAGAAAGCCAATGAACTGGGGATTCCGGTCATTCTGGATCCGGTGGGCGTGGGCGCCACCACGTTGCGGACAGAAACCGCCGCCCGGTTGCTCGATGAGCTTAAACTGGCCGTGCTCCGGGGAAATATGTCGGAGATCAAAACTCTAGCCGGGCTGTCGGCTCAAACCCGGGGTGTGGATGCGGCGGACACCGGTGCCGGCGGGGAAGCGGTCGCCGCCGAACTGGCCCGCAAACTGGGTTGCGTGGTGGCCGTCACCGGCGCCACCGATATCATCACCGATGGGGCTAGAATCGGATTTATTGATAATGGACATCCGATCCTGGCCAAAGTGACCGGAACCGGTTGCATGGCCACCGCGCTGGTCGGCTGTTGCGCGGGAGCGAGCGATGATTATTACCTGGCGGCCTGCGCCGGAATCATGGCCATGGGTCTGGCCGGCGAAAAAGCCCAAGCCGGATTGGGGCCGGAGGAAGGAACCGGTACTTTCCGGGTCCGCCTGCTGGACTGGGTCGGCCGGTTGGGAGCGGCGGATCTGACGAAGGGTGGGAAGTATCATGAATAATCCGGGAGTTCCGTCGTTCGACCTCCGGCTCTACGTGGTCACCGATCGCGCCTGGCTGAACGGAGGCAAGCTGGAAGAACAGGTGGAGCAGGCGATTGAGGGCGGCGCCACCCTGGTTCAATTGCGCGAAAAGTCGCTGGCTACCGGCGAGTTCATCGCCGCGGCGGAACGGGTGAAACGGGTCACCGATCATTATGGGGTGCCCTTGATCATCAATGACCGGTTGGACGTGATGTTGGCCGTGGACGCGGCCGGCCTGCACATCGGCCAGGACGATATGCCGGCCCGGACTGCCCGGCGGCTGCTGGGCCCGGACCGGATCCTCGGGGTTTCAGTGGCTGATTGCGATCAGGCGCTGGAGGCCGAGGGCGACGGCGCCGATTATCTGGGAGCCGGCGCGGTTTTCCCCACCGGAACCAAACTGGACGCTACCGAGGTCGATTACGGGCAATTGCAGCGGCTTACCGCCACGGTGAGGGTTCCGGTGGTGGCCATCGGCGGCATTAACGAGCATAACGCGCTGGAACTGTGCGGCTCGGGCATCCGCGGCATCGCGGTGGTTTCGGCGATCTTCGGCCGGCCGGATATCCGGGCGGCGGCGCGGGCCATGCGGGAGCTGGCGGAACGGATCGCCAGCAGCGGCTGAACGGTCCCGAGTTTACCGGAGATTGGAGGCGGTCAGGCGAAGATCTTCGCCAAAGCCGCTTCCAATCCGGGGAAATGATAAGAGACTGCGGTCTCCTCGTTTTTGTAGGTCGCGTTCTTCCGGAGATTGTTCGCTTCAAACTGATAGACGCTCACTTCCCGGTTTAAGGGATTGACGATCCAGTACTCCGCCACCCCGGTGGACATGTACAAATCCAGCTTCTTGATATAGTCCTTGCCGCGGGTGCCTTCGGAGATGATCTCTAGCGCCAGGGCGGGTACTCCCATATAGTAGCCCTTTTCATTCAGGTTCTCCTCAAGGTCGCAGATGACCATCAGATCGGGCTGGACGACGTTCGGATGCTCCTCGTCCCGTTTCAGGGTAATATCGAACGGAGCCAGCATCGGCCGGCACTTCTTCCCTTGAAACCAGTTATAGAAAAGGAAATGGAGTTCGCTGAGGATTTTTTGATGTTCGACCTGTGATGAGGCGAGCCAGTAAATTTCCCCATTGATGTACTCGTACCGCTCATCGCTGGTTTCGGTCAATTCAAGAAATTCCTCATAGGAGGCCCTGCGTGGCGCCGCTTCGTACCGCCGGGCCTCTTCCCCGACCCGCCCGGTAGCGGCCGGCGCTTGATCCGGCTCCTCATAAGCGGACAATTTAGCTACCTTCCGGCCGTTGCTGGTGATGATGATCTCTTCCCTGGCCGATAACCGTAAATATTTGCCGAGATTGTTTTTGAGATCAGTGGAATTGACAAGCATCGCGAACCTCCAGTCATGGCCATTTTAGCCAAATTAGCCAATTCAATCATATCAAATTATTTCCAAATCATCAACTTTTTCCAATCAGTTAAACTCCGAACCGCCCGCCAATCCTCGCTCGACTTTGCCAATGAGTGAAGCAGCATTCGCAAAAGCTTCCTAGATTACCTGCGAAACTTTGGGGACAATCGAAGTATGTCATTCGGTTAACGAAAAAGCATGGGGAGCCGGTCCCAGTGTTCATTTGGTTACTGAAAGAGCATGGGGAGCCGGCCCCACTTCTTAGTCAGTTATTAAAAGAGGAAGGGGAGTTGCTCCCACTTCTTATTCGGTAGTTGAAATAACATGGGGAGTTGGTCCCAGTTCTCATTTGGTTGCTGAAAGAGAAGGGGGAGCCGGCCCCAAATTTCATTTAGTTATTGAAAACTGATGGCGAGCAGGTCCCAACGGTCATTCGGTTATTGAATGATTTCGTTTGGACGTCAGGGGATAAAGGCGATCGATTTTGCGATGATCCGGGTTTGGTAATTGAGGATATTTCGGGCAAGCCAGTCATGATTAGGCGCAACGGCGGGCATTGACATTTTGTAGACGAAACAATATAATGACTATATAAATTATAGACGAATACGGGGATTGTTGCAATGGAACCATCAAAATTGTTTTGGAGCGCCAGCCTCACCGAGATGAAGCGGGGCTATCGTCATGACCCCGCCGCCGCGGCCTTTGTCTGCTTGATCTGCGGCGAGCGGTTCGAGCAAGGCCGGATTTATCCGGTGGACGATCTCCTGCTGGAGGCGGAGCGGGCGACGCAAACCCATATTGGCCGGGAGCATTCCTCGATGTTTGAAGCGCTGCTGGGGCTGGACAAGAAGTACACCGGCCTCACCGAACACCAGAAGGAACTGCTGACCTGCTTTTATCAGAACCTGAGCGACCGGGAGATCGCCGTCCGGATGGAGAACGGCAACACCTCCACCGTGCGCAATCAGCGGTTCTCCTTCCGGGAAAAGGCCAAGCAAGCCAAGATCGTGCTGGCTATCGCCGAACTGCTGGAGGAACGGTCGCCCAAGGCGGAGCGGTTTATCGAAATCCCGGCCGGCGTGGCGCGAACCGATGAACGGTTCGCGATCACCGAGGCCGAGAACGAAGCGATCCTGCAGGCTTATTTCAAAGCGGGGCCGAACGGCCCCCTGAGCGGCTTTCCCAAGAAAGAAAAACGGAAGATCGCCATTCTCCGGCAATTGATCCGGCGCTTCGACCCCGGCCGGATATATACGGAAAAAGAAGTCAATGCCGTCCTAAAAAGTGCTTTCGACGATTATGTCACTTTGCGCCGGTACCTGATCGAATACGGGTTTATGGACCGGCATCCCGACGGCAGTCGGTATTGGGTGAAAAATTAACGCGATCCCTGGAAAGGAAAGATGAACATGGAAACGCCAGTAATTACAGTGGCCGATTTTAAAAAACGGCTGATTGATCTTTGCCTGCGGAGCGGTTTGACCGACTTCCCGGTCAAGCGCCGTGACCAGCTGATCCTTCTCCAAAGCATCGCGGTGGGCTTCGATAGCGCCAAAACCTATTCGGAAACGGAGATCAACGCCGGGATCAGGGAGTGGTTGGACCGACTGGGATGCTTTCCCGGCTGGGATCATCTCATGCTCCGGCGGCGGCTGATTGACGAGGGGTTGCTCAGCCGTACCCGGGACGGTTCGCGGTACCGGGTCGAGCCGGCCAGCCCATCCGGAATCGCTTTCGACCCGGCCATCGCCGGCCTCGATGTTTTTGGCGCGCTGGAAGAGGGGCGGGAATCGATTGTCAGGAAAAAAGAGGAGTACCTGCGGCAAAGCGGGTAAGCATTGGGCTTGAATGAGGAAAGGAGCATTACCGTGGACCGACGTTCGCAATTGAAACTGGAATATAAGAACAAACCGAAAAACATGGGAGTTTACCAGATTCGCAATCAAGTCACGGGCAAAGCGTACGTGGGCAGTTCCCTCAATCTGGATGGAACCCTGAACCGCTATCAGATGGAGATCAAATACGGCTGGCGCTGGAATGACAATCGCAAATTGACCAGCGACATGCAAGAGTATGGCCCGGACCACTTTGTTTTCGAAGTCCTGGACCGGCTCAAGCCGAACGAAGATCCGCTTTACGATTACAAAGAGGATCTCCAGACCCTGGAGGAGCTGTGGCTTGAAAAGCTGCAACCCTACGACGAACGGGGCTATAACAAGCGGAAGCCGGAATAAGGCGGGCCGGGCCGCCGCCCGCAAAGGCAACGCGGGCCGCAATCGAAGCTGACTTTGATTGCGGCCCGTTTTTTATGGGATAATAAGCGCATGAAAATCATTTATATCGGAACGTCGGGCTATTCGTACCGGGAATGGGCCGGCGTCTTTTACCCACCCGGAATCAAAGCCCCGGAGATGCTTAGCTATTACGCGGCGCGCTTCAACGCCGTGGAGATCAATAACACCTTTTATCAATTGCCCGCGCCGGAGACCTTGAACGCCTGGAAGGAACGGGTGGGGGCCGGGTTCCGGTTCGCGGTCAAGGCCGGCCGGAAGATCACCCATGCTGATGATTTCGGAATTCCCGGCGGTTATCTGGAATTGTTCCTGTCCCGCGTCGCCGGGCTCGGGGAACGGCTGGGCCCGGTATTGTTCCAATTCCCCGCCGCGCAGGGCGATCCGGAGCGACTGGCCGGATTCTTCGAATATCTGCGCCGGTCCACCCGGGACGGCCCGGCCTTTACCCCGGTAATTGAGTTGCGAAGCAGAAAACTGCTCAACCGGGGCTTTTTTGAGGCGGTTCACGGGCAGGGACTGGATCTGTGCCTGAATGACGGCTATCTGGCGCCGGAAGACTGGCCGGAACCGCTGGCAACGGCTTATCTGCGGCTCCGGAACGGCCCCTACGGCCGGGACGATTTGCGCCGCATCGCGGCCCGGCTCCGGGAATGGGCCATCCGGGGCAAGGAGGTCTATCTCTTTTTCAAGCACGAGACCGCCGCGCCCGAATTGGCCGCTACCATGGCCGAACTACTTTTTTATGGGAATTCTTAAAATTGGACTATGCCTAAGGGCTTATTTATGAGACAATTAAAATATTATTGGCCTTTTGATTACCAGACCCAAATTTTCACAAATCACCTGTTATACAGCTTTTTTCTGGAATTGCGGGCTGGGCGTTGCCGGCGATTTGTCAAGGAAAGTTTCGGTTTTGTGTGATACATATGTCACTTATAATGACAATCCGGAAAAATCCAGGAACGGGTTGGAGCGGGTTTTCAAAATCAGTATTTTGCTTTTATAACGTTAAAGCGGCTCCGCAAAGGGCGTTAAGGCTTAAGTCCGGGAATGGCCGGGCAAATGCGGCAGAGTTGACAAACAGTTAACCTTGAATATATAATCAAAATTAGATCAAGTGATCAAAAATTGGTAAAAAATTATTAAAGCTGGAGGGGGTTGCCGGCGGGGAGCGATTTTTGGCGGGGAAACCGGAAGATTCAATTAAAAAATAAATTTTAACGGAGGGATGGAGAATGCGCAAGGCGACCAGATTTAGTCTGTTGCTGCTCAGTGCATTGCTGCTGGTAGCGGTGATCGGTTTTGGATATGACTATCCAAACGTATCCGCTGCCGCTGAAAAATTCAAAGTGGCTTTCGTGTATGTCGGATCGGTCGGTGACGCGGGCTGGACCTATGCCCACGATCTCGGACGCAAATTCCTGGAGAAGGAAGTTCCGAACGTTCAAACCACTTATGTGGAGTCGGTTCCCGAGGGCGCCGACGCCGAACGGGTTTTGACAGAACTGGCGGAGAAGGGCAACAAAGTGATCTTCGCGACCAGCTTCGGCTATATGGATTTTGTCCAGAAAGTCGCAGCCAGGTATCCGGATGTGACCTTCCTGCATTGCAGCGGCTTTAAGACGGCCAAGAACGCCGGAACCTATTTCGGCCGGGATTACCAAGGCCGTTATCTGGCGGGCATCGTCGCCGGAAAATACACCAAGAAGAATTTGATCGGTTATGCCGCGGCGTTCCCCATTCCCGAAGTGATCCGGGGCATCAACTCCTTTACGCTGGGCGCCCAGTCCGTTAACCCCAAAGTCAAGGTCAAAGTGGTCTGGACCAATACCTGGTATGATCCGGCCACCGAGAAGGAAGCCGCCAAGAGCCTGCTGAACGCCGGCGCCGACCTCATCGCCATGCATCAGGATACCCCGGCGGCCATGCAAGCCGCCGAGGAGAGAGGCGCTTACGGTATCGGCTACGACAGCGACATGCGTTCCTTCGCGCCCAAGGCGGTTCTGACCGGCCCGGTCTGGAACTGGGGTCCGTATTATGCAAAGACCGTCAAGGCGGTCCAGGCCGGAACCTGGAAAAGTGATCAATATTGGGGCGGCATCGCCGACGGGATCATCGACATCGGGCCGTACGGCTCGATGGTCGGCGAGGATGTCAAAAAGCTGGTCGCCCAGAAACGGGCCGTGTTCATGAAGGACAATTACGCCGTCTTCGTGGGCCCGTTGAAGGACCAGAGTGGACAGGTGAAGGTGAAAGCCGGTCAGAAGCTGACCGACAAGGAGATGCTGGAAATGAGCTGGTTCGTGCAAGGCGTGGAGGGTAGCATTCCCAAATAACGCCCGGTGCGGAACGGTTGGAAACGGGGCGGCGTAAAGCCGCCCCGTCGATTATGGGACGATACTAGAAAAAGGAATGGGATCATGGGTACGATTCCAATGGTGGAAATGGTCGGGATTACCAAGCGGTTTCCCGGGGTGATCGCCAACGACCGGGTGTCGTTCGCCGTCAATTCCGGCGAAATTCACGCGCTGCTCGGGGAGAACGGCGCCGGCAAAAGCACCTTGATGAGCGTCCTGACCGGACTTTACCATCCGGACGAGGGCGAGATCCGGATCAGGGGCCGGAAGGCGGCTTTCGCCTCGCCGCTGGACGCGGCGCGCAGCGGGATCGGCATGGTGCATCAGCATTTTAAACTGGTGCAGCCGTTCACTGTGGCTGAAAACATCATGCTGGGCTTACCCGGCCTGAAGCAAGTCTACAATATCAAAACCATCGAGCGGGAGATCGAGCAGTGTTCCACCCAATACGGGCTGACCATCGAGCCCCGCGCCAAAGTCTGGCAGCTTTCCGTCGGCGAGCAGCAGCGGGTCGAAATCGTGAAGGTGCTGTTCCGGGGCGCCGAGATTTTGATCCTGGACGAACCGACCGCGGTGCTGACTCCCCAGGAAACCGGTCAGCTCTATAAAACCCTGCGCGGCATGGCCGAGCGGGGCAAAGCGATCATTGTCATCTCCCACAAATTGAACGAGGTTTTGGAAAATACCGACCGGATCACGGTACTGCGCGGCGGTAAAAACGCCGGGTCGGTCCGGACCGCGGCCACCACCCCTGATGAATTGGCCCGGATGATGGTCGGCCGCGACCTTGACCGGGGCTCCGCCAAGGAGTCGGTGGCCCGGGGCGAGCCAATTCTGGAGCTGAACGGCGTTTCCGCCGTCGGCGACCGGGGCGGACTGGCCCTGAAAGAAGTCTCGTTTGAGATCAACGGCGGGGAGATTCTAGGCATCGCTGGCGTGGCGGGCAACGGGCAGAAAGATCTGGCCGAAGTCATTGCCGGGCTGCGTAAAGCGGCTGGCGGGAAACTCCGGATCAACCGGGCCGATTGCACCGGCGCCGGTTCCAAACGGCTGATCGACGCCGGAGTGAGCTACATTCCCGAGGACCGGATGACCACCGGGCTGATCCCGAACCTGAACGCGGTGGAGAATACGATCCTCAAGAGCTATCGCCGGCGCAAGGGCTTCCTGCTGAATTGGAACGCTATCCGGCGCTATACCGAGGAGCTGATTGACCGGTTCGAAGTGAAGCTGGCCGGCGCCCATTATCCGGTGAAGCTGATGTCCGGCGGCAACCTTCAAAAGCTGTTGCTGGCCAGGGAGATCGAATCTGACCCCCAACTAATCGTGGCGGTTTATCCCATGCGCGGCTTGGATATCGGGGCCATCGAAAGCATTCGCAAGTTACTCCTGGCGCAGCGGGCCGCGGGTAAGGCTATTCTGCTCATCTCCGAGGAACTGGATGAGTTGTTTGAGCTGTCGGACCGGATTGCGGTTATTCACGCGGGAGAGATCATGGGGATCATCGACCCGGCCGAGGTGACCATCGAGGCGGTGGGTTTGATGATGGCCGGCCAAAGGATGGAATGCTATGCAAATTAACTTCTGCAACGGGTGGCGGATCGAAAAGAGCGACGCCGACTCCAAAATCGCCCGGTTTTTGGTGCCGATCGTATCGTTATTCCTGGGACTGTGTTTCGCCGGAATCTTTTTCACGGCCACCGGCAAAAATCCGGTGGCTGTCTATGCCTTGATGTTTGAAGGCGCTTTCGGTTCCGCCTATGGCCTCTCCGAGACCTTGGTCAAGGCGATTCCGCTGTTGCTGACCGGCTTGGCGGTGTCGCTCGCCTTCCGGATGCAGCTTTGGAATATCGGGGCCGAAGGCCAGTTTTATATGGGCGCCTTTGGGGCGACTTGGATGGTGCTGGCTTTCCCGGACTGGCCCGCCTACCTGCTGCTGCCGGCGATGTTTATTATGGGAGCCTTGATGGGCGGCTTGTGGGGCTTACTTCCCGCCATTCCCCGGGCTTTTTTCAAAGTCAACGAGACCATCAGCACTTTGCTGCTGAATTACATCGCCATCCTGTGGGTGGATTACCTGGTCTACGGTCCCTGGAAAGACCCGCAGGGCTTTAACTTTCCAATCACCGCCCAGTTCACGGCGGGAGCGATTTTGCCGACCCTCGGCAAAACCCGGATTCATCTGGGCTTACTGGTGGGATTGGCGGTGGCCGTCATTTTTCAGGTGGTGCTGAAATATACCAAATGGGGATATGAGATCCGGGTTTGCGGCGAGAGCCCGAAAGCCGCCGCCTATGCCGGAATGAACTATGTCCGCAACATCCTGCTGGTGATGTTCATCAGCGGCGGGATTGCCGGGATCGCCGGGATGACAGAGGTTTCCGCCATCACGCAGCGGCTGCAGCACGGGATCTCGCCCGGATACGGCTTTACGGCGATCATCATCGCCTGGCTGGCGCGGTTGAATCCCTGGGCGATTGTGGTGGTCTCCTTTCTCCTGGGCGGGCTGCTGGTGGGCGGGTTCAGCATTCAGACCTCCGGGTTTCCGGCGGCCACTGTTTCAATGCTGCAGGGCGCCATTTTATTTTTCGTGCTGGGCGGGGAGATCTTGGGCCGGTACCGCCTGACGCGGAAGGGAAAGGAATGACCGATGGAACACTCAATCATTGCGGCGGTTTTGGCGACCGGCATCGTGGCCGGGACGCCCATTTTATTCGCGTCCCTCGGTGAACTCCTCTCCGAACGGGCCGGTGTCATGAACCTGGGCGTGGAAGGGATGATGCTGATCGGAGCGGTCACCGGGTTTGCGGTGGACGTCTACACCCAAAACCAGTGGGCCGGACTCGCCGCCGCCATGGCGGCCGGCGGCTTGATGGCGCTGATCCACGCCTTCCTGACCATCACCCTCAAGGCCAATCAGGTCGTGAGCGGGCTGGCGCTGACGATCTTCGGGACCGGACTCAGCGCCTATCTTGGCAAACCATTGATCGGAATTCCGGCGCCGGCCACCTTCAAGACGGTTCCGGTTCCGCTGTTGAGCCAGATTCCCTGGCTTGGGCCGATCTTCTTCAACCACGACTTGTTGGTATATCTCGGCTTTGCTGTCGCGGCCGGCTGTTGGTTTGTGCTCTATAAGACCAAGACCGGCCTGATCCTGCGCGCGTCCGGAGAAAATCCGGGAGCCACCGATGCTGCCGGAATCAATGTCTTTGAAGTCCGGTACCTGGCGGTGGCCTGCGGCGGAATGCTGGCGGGAGCCGCCGGAGCGTACCTTTCCCTGGCCTATGCCCCTTCCTGGCTTGAAAATATGACGGCCGGGCGGGGCTGGATCGCGGTGGCACTGGTGATCTTCGCCATGTGGAATCCAGCGCGGGCGCTATTCGGCGCCTATATCTTCGGCGCCATTGACGCGCTTGGTTTTCATCTGCAGACCCTGGGCGTGATGATCCCCTCCTTCTTCTTGAAGATGCTGCCGTACCTCTTTACCTTCGTAATCCTGATCATTGTGACCCGCGAAACTAAAAACCGGCGGGTCGCGACCCCGGAGGCGCTGGGGGTGGCCTACTCGCGGGAGGAACGATAAATGGCGACCGTTTTAATTAAAAACGCCTTGCTGGTCACGATGAACCGGCAACGTGAAGTATATCCGGGAAACCTGTTGATCGAGGATGATCGGATCAAGGCCCTCGGCACCGGAGAATTTCCGGCCGATCGGGTCATCGACGGCCGGGGGCAGGCGGTGATCCCGGGATTGATTCAGACCCACGTCCATCTGTGCCAGACCTTGTTCCGGGGCCAGGCCGACGATTTGGAGCTGCTGGACTGGTTGAAACTGCGGATCTGGCCGCTGGAGGGCGCTCACGATCCGGAATCGCTCTATTACTCGGCGTTGCTGGGCATCGGCGAGCTGTTCCGGGGCGGGACCACGGCGATCATCGACATGGAAACCGTTCATCACACCGAGGCGGCCTTCGAGGCCATTGTCGGCGCCGGGATCAGAGCCTTGAGCGGGAAATGCATGATGGATTGGGGCTCCGACGTTCCCGCCAGCTTGCTGGAGCCAACCGACGCCTCGCTCTCGGAAAGCGTCGCTTTGCTTGAGAAGTGGCACGGCCAGGGTGAGGGGCGGTTGAGCTATGCCTTCGCGCCCCGGTTCGCGGTGTCGTGCACCGAGGAGCTATTAAAACAAGTCGGCGCGCTGGCCCGGCAATACCAGGTAAAGGTTCATACCCACGCCTCGGAGAATCAGGGCGAGATCCGTCTGGTGGAACAAGAGCGGAAGACGCGCAACGTCAACTACTTTGAGCAGTTGGGCCTGGCCGGCCCGGACCTGATCCTGGCCCATTGCGTTTGGCTGGATGATCAAGAACTGGAGATCCTGCGAAAATATCAGATTAAGGTGGCCCACTGCCCGTCATGCAACCTGAAGCTGGCGTCGGGCATCGCCAAAATTCCGGAAATGATCGAGCGGGGGATCGCGGTATCTCTCGGCGCCGACGGCGCGCCCGGCAATAATAACCTGGATCAGTTCACCGAGATGCGGACCGCGGCCTTGATCCAAAAGCCGCGGCACGGACCGACGGTCATGCCGGCCTGGCGCGTTTTCGAAATGGCGACGCTGGGCGGGGCGGAAGCGATGGGGCTGTCGGCTGAAACCGGATCGCTAGAGCCGGGGAAAAAAGCCGATCTGGCCCTGGTGGATCTCAAGAAATTGCATTGCACGCCGTTCGAGGGATCGAACATTTACGCGCAACTGGTATATCAGGCCCGGAGTTCCGACGTCAGCCTGACCATGGTCGACGGAAGGATTGTCTATGAAGGAGGCCGCTTGACCACGATCGATGAAGCCGAGGCCATCCGGAAAGCCAATCAATTGCTGCCCCGGGTCTATGAACGGGCGGGATTGGGCTGAAGCCTGGCGGCCGTTTGATCCAAAACCAATGGATATTCGACTTGGTCTATAAATCATGCTGGAGCGGGCCGGATGGAGAAAGTACGGGTTGAAGACGCCGTGGGAATGGTATTGGCCCACGATTTGACCAAAATCGTGCCGGGCGAGTTTAAAGGCCCGGCTTTTAAAAAGGGCTATATCGTCCAGGCCGGGGATATCGAGGAACTGAAGAGCATCGGCAAAAACCATCTCTGGGTGGTGGCGCTAAGCGAGGATCAGGTCCACGAAAACGAGGCGGCCCGACGGATCGGGGCCGCCGCCGGAGCGGGCACGGTTGTCGCCGAGCCGGCCGAGGGCAAAGCCAATATCCAGGCGGGCATCCGCGGGTTACTGAAGGTGAACGTCGACGCGCTGCTGGAGCTGAACCGGCTGAACGGAATCGCCCTGGCGACCCTCCACGATAACGTGGTGGTCGAGGCGGGCCAGATGGTGGCGGCGGCCAAAGTGATTCCGCTGACTATGGCCAGGGCCGATATTGAGCGGGCAGAACGGATCTGCGCTCAAAACGGACCGGTGATTGCCGTCAAACCGCTTTATCCGTTAAAGTGCGGCATTATCGTCACCGGATCGGAAGTTTATTCGGGCCGGATTGAAGACCGGTTCGGCGCGGTGCTCAAAGCCAAGATCGAGACGTACGGCGGACAGTTTCTCGCGATCCGGTACGCTCCCGATGACGCCGGTCATATTCAGGGATTAATTCTGGGGCTGATCGGGGCGGGCGCGGAATTGATTCTGATCTCGGGCGGGATGGCCGTGGACGCCGATGACGTCACGCCGCAGGCGATCCGGGAGGCGGCTGAGGAGGTAATTGGCTACGGCGCGCCGGTGCTGCCGGGCGCCATGTGCATGGTCGCCTACCGCGACGCGGTTCCGCTCTTCGGAGTTCCGGGCTGCGCCATGTACACCCGGACCACCGTCATTGACTTGCTCCTGCCCCGGATGTTGGCGCGGGAACGGTTGACCGGGGAGGATCTGGCCCGGCTGGGCCATGGCGGCCTTTGCCGTCATTGTGAAACGTGTCATTTTCCCGTTTGTTCCTTTGGCAAACGGTAGGCTCCGGGAGGTCGGATTATGAATTTATTTACGGAAGCCGGGAAACTGCAGGATCAGGGCGCCGCATTCGCGGTGGCGACGCTGATCGATTCGCAAGGGTCGACCCCTCGGGCTACCGCCAAGATGGTTGTCAAAAGCGACGGCGCGATTCTCGGGACCATCGGCGGCGGACTGGCCGAAGCCTACGTGATCACGGAAGCGCTCGCCGCTATCGGGCAACGCCAGTCCAAAACCGTGGAATATATCTTAAACAGCCAGGCGGCCGACGGAATCCAGATGCTCTGCGGAGGGAAAATCACCGTGTTTATCGAAGTGGTCGCTCCCAAACCCCGGATCGTGATGATCGGCGCCGGCCACGTCGGAATGGCCGTGGCCCGGCTGGTCGAATTCCTTGATTACCGGCTGGTCATTGTCGATGACCGGGAAGAGTTCGCCAATTCCGAAAAGTATCCGATGGCGGCGGAGATTTACTGGCATCCGGAGATGGCGCAGGCTATCGCGCCGGTCGTCATCGACCGGAACACCTATGTCGTAATCGCCACCAAGGACGCGGATCTCAGCGCCCTGCGGAGTGTCATCGGCTCGCCGGCCGCTTATATTGGAATGATCGGCAGCAAGCGCAAGGTGGGTTTGGTCCGGGAACAGCTGCAAAATGAAGGCGTGACGGCGGAACGGCTTCAATCGATCTATGCCCCGGTTGGATTGGATCTGGGATCGGAGACTCCGGAAGAGATTGCGTTGAGCATCATGGCGGAGATCATGAAAGTCCGGAATGGGAAGACAGGGATGCCGTTATCAGAGGGAATTCGTCAACCGAGTTCATTTTAACGAGAGTTAAGAGTGATCTTGAACGTCTAGTCCAGAGGGTAAAAACTGTTTTAATCTTAAGCTTTGAAAGCTCTATCAGAGCCGCCCACGGTTTCGGACCTCCTGCGATGCATCCGGAACTTGTCTTCGCCATCCTGGCCTTTCGTCTGGCTACCGGGTTATGGCTTCCGAAGTCCCCTTCGCGGGGCGACCGCTGTTTTTCATCCGAGAAAAGAAGCGTCGCCAGCCTTCATCCATGAAGGCTGGTAGTGATATGATGCTCCAGGATTTCCAAGGAGCTTTAAAATTTTACACGATTATCCAGTTTAGTAAGATAGTAAGATCTAGCCGGCATTTCGTTGCGACATTTCAATCCAGATAAGGAGGCGCGGTCGATATGAGCGTGGATCTTCTGATCCGGAACGGAACCGTGATCACGGCGGCGGACACGTACCGGGCCGATCTGGCGGTAAAGGGCGGCCGGATTGTGATGATTGGCTCCGATCTGACGCCGGAGACGGACCAAGCTGTCGACGCGTCCGGGAAATACGTGCTGCCCGGCGCGATCGACGCCCATGTCCATTTGGAGACGCCGGTGGGAGCGGCCGTTTCGGCCGACGATTGTGAGTCGGGGACGCGGGCGGCGGCTTGCGGCGGGGTGACCACTGTCTTTGATTTCGCGGTGCAGGGCAAGGGCCGGGGGCTGGTGGAAGCGGCGGCGGAACGGGTCCGGCGCTTTCAGGAACGGGCGTGTGTCGATTTCGCCTTTCATACCGCGATTACCGATCTGACCCCGGCGGTGCTGGCCGAGTTTGAACAGTCGGTGGCATTCGGGGTCCCCAGTTTCAAATTATACATGGTATACAAGGATTTGATGGTCGATGACGGCGTGCTGGCCGCGGCCCTGGAACGCTCCAAGGAGGCCGGGGCGCTGATTGCGGTCCATGCCGAGAATCCGTATCTGATCGATTACCGGACCAAACAATTGCTGGCCGCCGGCAAGACCTCGGCCTGGCATCATTACGAGAGCCGGCCCGAGTTCGTCGAGGCCGAGGCGGTCAAACGCGCCATTCATTTGGCCAACGCCTTCGGCGCCCCGCTGTACATTGTTCATCTGGCCTGCCGGGAAGGGCTGGCAGCGGTGAGCGAGGCGCGGCGCGCCGGGTTTGAGATATACGCCGAGACCTGCCCTCAGTATCTGCACTTCACCAACGAAGTCTACCTCCGGCCCGACGGCCGCAACTTCGTCTGTTCGCCGCCGATCAAGGGCCCGGAAAGCCGGGACGTCCTTTGGGAAGGGATCCGGCACGGTTTGATTCAGACGGTCGCCACCGACCATTGCCCGTTCCAATCCCGTGAAAAGGACTGGGGCGCCTTGGATTTCACCAAGATCCCCAACGGCTGCATGGGCATTGAAAACCTCTATCCCTATATGCTAAACGCGGCCCTGGAAGGCCGGATCTCCTTCAACAAAGCGGTCGAGGTCTGCGCCACCAATGTGGCGAGGATCTTCGGATGCGCTCCGCAAAAGGGCACGATCGCGGTCGGCAGCGACGCCGACCTGGTGATCTACGATCCGGGCCGGAAGTTCGCTATCTCCCAAAGCCGGATGCATTCCCGGGTGGATTACACCATCTGGGAAGGAGTCGAATTAAACGGCTATCCGGAAATGACCTTCTCCCGGGGCAAGCGGGTCTTTGCGGACGGAGCGTTTACCGGCGAGCCGGGCTGGGGCCGGTTCGTGAAATGCCACGGCCGGAATTGATTGGATCATAACGAAAATTCTTTGGTTTGCTCATCGAATCGGGCCAAGATGTGATATAATTTTAGTTATTATTTCATTCCAAGGGATTTGGCGTAAGGAGGGATCCGCCGGGCCGCGGCGGAAGAACGGATGCAGCTGTTGAAGGATGCCATATTGGCGCGGGGCCGAGTGATCGGGGAAGACATTTTGAAGGTGGACAGCTTTCTGAACCACCAGATCGACGTGGGGTTGCTCAATGAGATCGGCAAGGAGTTCAAGGCCAGGTTCAACGGGGAGACGATCACCAAGATACTGACCATCGAGGCTTCCGGAATCGCCATCGCCTGTATCGTGGCCCAGTATTTCGGGGTGCCGGTGGTTTTCGCCAAGAAGACCGAGTCCAAGAATTTGGACCAGGAAACCTACGAAAGCGAAGTTTACTCCTTCACTAAGGACAAGCATTACAGGATCAGGGTCTCCAAGCGCTATCTGAACTCGGGTGACCGGGTGTTGATCATCGATGACTTTCTGGCCAACGGCCATGCGGTGCTCGGATTGAAGGACATTACCGATCAGGCCGGCGCCGTGCTGGTCGGCGCGGGGATCGTGATTGAGAAGGGCTTTCAGCCCGGCGGCAAGCTGGTCCGGGAGCAAGGGGTCCGCGTGGATTCGTTGGCGATCATCCGCTCGATGAAGCCGGGCGAGATCGTGTTCGAGCCGTAGGATTAAAGATTGGTGATATAACAAGTTTAATTATCGGATGATGAGTGAGAGTCCAAAAGATCCGCGCGCTGCGCGGATCTTTTATTTGGAGCGGTTGATGCGGGTCTGGAAGCAGTTTGGCGTTTATCGCCTGCCGGTTATCCACATTCAGTTACAAAATATCCACATTTTCCAACTGAATATCCACATTTAGTTACTGAATGTGGATTGGGGGTCGTTCCCCCAGTTGATTTATTAACAGAATATCCACATTTACCAACTAAATATCCACATTCTTTTACTCCATGAAATGATTCAGTTACTGAATATCCACATTTTTTTACTCAA
The DNA here is from genome assembly GCA_023402395.1 of Bacillota bacterium. Lineage (GTDB taxonomy): Bacteria > Bacillota > UBA4882 > UBA8346 > UBA8346 > JAEYGI01. Next base: position 10,103 of record JAEYGI010000036.1, on the reverse strand, counting down.
TGAAATGATTTAGTAATTAAATATCCCCATTTTTTTATTGAACGGAATGATTTGGCTGGTGAATGTGGGTAGGAGCGGTTCTCCCGGGTCGTTTCGTAACGGGATGAAGTGATTTGGCAGGAGAATTTCTCCATGACTTGGCGACGTGTCATTTTTTTGATAAGCATCCAGACAACTCAATTCTTAAATATGGAAGGAATGTAAGAGCAAATAACGAAATTTACAATAAATAATTAGAAATAAGCGGAGCGGGGGTGGATGGAATGGTGCAAACCGTAAAAGAGCCGGTTCCGATAACGTTGAAAGTGGTGACGCCGCTGTTTTTGGGGAATGGGGGAGAAAAAGAAGGGGACATTCCCAGCGAATTACGGCCACCATCAATTAAGGGCGTATTACGTTTCTGGCATCGTGCGGTCGGGCCGGATAATCTCGAGACGGAAGCGGAGTATTTTGGAAGTATCAAGGGGCAGTCGAGTTTTTTGTTGCAAGTGAGGAAATTGCCAAACCAAGAAGCTATAGAAGATTGGAAAAACGAATTTAGTTATTTGGGGTATGGTCTGAAACAAAAAGGATGTTGCCGGAAGTATATAAAATCTGGTGAAAAATTAGAGTTGTGTCTAATTTTTCGATCTGATGCCACGCCAGAAGCACAAGAAGCTGTGCTTCGGAGTTTTCGATTATTAAACCTATTCGGTGGTCTAGGTTCACGTTGTCGCCGCGGTATTGGATCAGTAAATCTCGAGGATAATGTACCAAAAGATGTTGAGAGTCTTATATTACAAATCAGGAACGAATTATCGCAATATACATTTCAAAACGAGTTAAATTATACTGGTTTCAGTCAGTCATCGAGAATAGTAATTCCGTTTGTCAAAGAAACATGGGAAAGCGCTCTTCGAAGTATTGAGGCGGTTATGCAAGAATTTCGTTCTGCTTTTACTAACCCCGATATGTTCGCCCCGGATCGAAATCTGATTGATTCCTTTTTAAATACTGGAAGTATCGATGAAGCACCGCACCGGATTTCGTTTGGCTTACCGCATAATTATTTTTTCAAGGATACTTATAAAAGCGCCAGTATTGCGCCGGCTAATGAGAAATACAGTCATCGGGCTAGCCCGCTTTTTGTTCATATACACCAGTTGTTAAATGATAAATTTGCTGTTGTCGTTTCGTTTCTCCCTGCCCCGTTGTTACCACAGGGAGAATTACTGGAAATAGTCGATACAAGCAAGAGAACACAGTTTCACCATAAAACTCAGAAAATTGAAGTCAGAGATGAGTACATGGCAGTCATAGATTTCGTAAATCACTTACGGAATTTACCTGAAGCGCGGGAGGTGAATTGGCGATCATGAGTGAAGACAGAATACTTGGATTTTCCATCGCGCCGGTTCAGTCCTTTGTCGGTCAGGCCCGGCGCACGCGGGATTATTGGGCTGGTTCCTATTTATTGTCCTATTTGACGGCCCATGCCATGCGTGGAGTATCCGGTGGCCAGCCGGGTCTGATTCGTTTTCCGCATATTGACGAGGATTTGCTATGGCAGGCGGTGAATGGAAGATTAAGCCAGCCTCCCTTGGTGGCTTCGCTACCCAATCGTTTTACGGCCGTCTGCAAAGACCCGGTTGCGGCGGGACAAGCAGGCGAGAAAGCATTGCAAGAGGCGTGGAGAAGAATTGTGGAGGCGGTTTGGGGGAAAGTGCGCGAGTTACTACAGGACGAGTTGCCGCAGTTGACTGCCGCCGGATTGCCGGATACCTGGAAAAACCAGCTTTTCAATCTCTGGGAAGTCTATTGGGTAGACGAGGGTCCGGAAGCCTCGGCGGATTGGGGCGCGGGAATGGAGCGGCGGAAAAACTGGCGCAAGCCCCTCCCTTGGGAAGAGCAAGGTGAAATGTGCACCGTCTGCGGTGAACGGGTCGTGGCCTTTGGAGCGGGATTGTCCCGAGCGGAGGTGCGGCGGTTGTGGCATGAAGGGGAGCATAGCATCTGCAAAATGCTCAATCAATACCGTGAAAAGTATGGCGACCAAGAACAACAGTGGAAGTTGGCGTTGGAAGATAATGACCGGGAGCGGTTGTGCAGCGTTTGTCTGGTGAAACGGATTTTCCCCTATATCGCCAAGACCGCGTTAGGTTGGGACTTGGACCCCAAACAGATTTATCTTCCAACCACCCATGAGTTTGCCAAGCAGTTGGGAACGAATGCGCAAGGGGAACCGGTGAATCCCTATTACGCTGTTTTGCTGATGGATGGAGATGAATTGGGGAGAAAGTTACGGGCTAATCCGAACCGGCGCGGATCGATCTCCGAGGCGGTTGCGGCCTTCAGCCGGGACGTGCGGGGGATTGTGGAAGGAAGTTCAGGTCGGGTGGTTTACGCAGGGGGCGATGACGTCTTGGCTTTTTTGCCGTTGCATACGGCTTTGCGTTGCGCTGAAAAGCTCCGGGAGGCCTTTTTAAACCGCCAAAGCGAGCATCAATTGGGTGACTTGAACATTACGATCTCCGCCGCGATCTTGATGGTTCATATGATGAGTCCGATGCAACCGATCTTGCGGACCGCCCATCGTTTGTTGGACGAGGTCGCTAAGGACGGCGTGGGGCGCGACGCGTTTGTGTTACAAATTCAGAAACGGAGCGGGCCTTCATTGACCATCGCTAAGCCGTGGCATTCGAAGAATTGTCCCGCTGAACATCCCGACTGGCTTATCGAGATGAAAGGATTGAGTGGCAAGGTTTTCCGGGCGGAGACGAAGACGTATTCGAGAAAATTTCTTCATGCCATGAAGGCGCTATTGGAACCCTTAAGCGCCTCGGACGGGACGTTACCTTTTGATCAAACGACAGCGATCAGTTTGATGGCTTCCGAATATTTGAGCAACCGCGATCTGCAATGGGAAGGGGACATCGATCAAAAACAAATTCGGGAGCAAGCCCGCCAGCGGATGGAGCGATTGTATCAATTGGGTTTGTGGGAGAAGCGGGCCGGTACGGAGATTGAGTATGGCGGCTTGCAAACCGATGTTTTTGAAATCTTGCATTTCCTGGCCGGAGCGGAGGTGAAAGTATGAGCGGGGAAAAGATGGTGGTGTTCGGATGCGAGGAAAGTTATTTCTTCCGGGACGGGACGCCTTTTAACGCTGGGGAAACGACGTTTCTAGCTTCGCGGTTTCCGCCCAGCTGCGAGGTGATGCAAGGCGCGATTCGGGCCGCGATCTTGAAGGGTCACGGCGCGGATTTTCAAGCGTATGGAAATGGGAAATGCAGCGTTTGCAACTGTTCCATAGCGGATTGTCAAGTGTTGCAAGCGGTCGGTAACCCAAAGGACAAGCGGGAAAAGATGCCGCTTGATTTTTATGGACCGTTCCTGGTCCGGCGGCGTCGGGACGCGGCGGGGTATGAGCGGATCTATCCGGCGCCGGGCGACTTGACGCGGCGCAAGGAGGAAAATGGAAAGCCGTGTTTGGGACGGATGGTTCCCGGAGACCGGGGGGTGATTACCGATCAAGGCGCGCTCTTGTTACCGGTCATGCCGGACGGCGAAGGAAGCCTGGAGGGCGGGGCTTGGATCAGTGAGCCCGGGTTGCTGGATTATCTGCGGGGAAACGAAGTGGACGGAGCCGAGGTTTATTTTCAGGATGCCGTGATGAATGGACAGCGGCGGTTGGAGAATTCCGGATTTCTAATAAAAGAGGGGAGGATCGGCATTGGGCGGGACTCCCTTACCCGGGCCACGGAACAACACATGTTTTATACCGTCGAACATTTTCGTTTCGCTCTCGGGTTTGAATTCGGCTTGGGCGAGCGGATCAAGGGCCTTCCGGAGCCGAAACTAGCCGAAGTGATCAAATTGGGAGGCGAAGGCCGGATCAGCACCCTGGAGGATGTGGACTCAGAATCTTTTCCAGGAGGAACGGAGATCGCGAAGGCCATTAATCAGGCTCCCCGGTTGTTCGGAGAGTACCGGTTTAAACTGGTTTTCTTGACCCCGGTTTGTTTGACGAGTCAAGGGTTTTTGGAAGGGTTTGAAGAGGCCCAGCGGAACGATGCTCAAGGTCAACCGCTTAAGGTTTGGCGAGGAAAACTGAACGAAATCGAATGTTCGTTGGTCACGATGCGCGCGGAACGGATGGAGCGGATCGGCGGCTGGGATCTGGCTAACCGTCGGCCCAAAGCCCGCCGTTGCTATTGGCCGGCGGGCAGCGTCTGGTATCTGACCTCGCCCGAGTCGGGCGAGAAACTGGTAGAGGCGTTACATGACCAAAAATTCGGCGCGGACCAAAACATTGGCTTCGGCCACGCAATAATCGGGAGGTGGTAGTGATGAGTGACGCCAAAGGGATTTTATTTTTGTACAGTGAAAGTTTTTTGCATCCGGGCGCGGGAAGCAGCACGGGCGCCATCGATCTGCCGGTGCAGCGGGAAGCGCATACCGGCTATCCGGTGATTGCCGCATCCGGTCTGAAAGGCAGTCTGCGCGATCTGGCGGAGCGGAAGGTGTCCCAAGAAACGGTCAATGGAATTTTTGGCTCGGAAGTTGAAAAAGGGAAACAGGATAGCGGATATGCCGGGGCATTGGCGGTCGGAGACGCGAAGCTGATCGCTTTGCCGGTGCGTTCGCTGACCCGGACCTTCTTTTGGGTGACTTGTCCGCTGGCCCTTGGGCGCTTGGCGCGAGGTTTGCGGAATGCGGGGCTCGCGAAGGATGCGGAAATTACGATGGATTGGAAAGAATTGGAGGAACCTGAGCCGGGTGCGGCGTTGGTCCCGAGCGAGTGCACGACGGGGGAGAGGCTTTTTTGCGAGGAATTGGATTTTAACCCCGTCCGGGACGTCCGGGTGACGAATTTGGCCCGGTTTCTCGCCGGCCAGTGGACCGCTCCGCAAATCGGGAAGGCTTATCATGATAAGCTTCAATGCGATTTGGCGGTAATCAACAACGGTGATTTTGGTTATTTAACCCGTTTCGGCACTCAGGTGTCGGCCAGAAATAAGCTGACATCCCGAAAGACCACGGGGAAGATCGCGGTCGGGGATAAAACGGAGGAGGGCAATCTCTGGTATGAAGAGACGCTGCCCCCGGAGACGATCTTTTACGCGTCGCTTTTTGCGGAACCGGCTCGGGGCGGCCAGGCGCAACTGGCCAGCGGGGAAAAGGTCTTGGAAGCGCTGGAAAGCGAAGTTCTCACCGACCGTTTGCTTCAGATCGGCGGCAATGAAACATTAGGGCAAGGCTGGTGCCTGACGGCGTTGGTCAAAGGAGGCGCTGCGCAATGAGCGGCCTCGAAGAGGGAAAAGGGCGCACCCTGGAACAGCGGCGGGCTAAATTTGCCTTGGAAAAAATTCAACAGTTGAGCCAACAACAGGGCAAGGCGAAGGAAGCGGCCCTGTATATCCGAAGACTGCCGGCGCTGACATTCGGCAACGGGTTAGGGCAGGCCTTGGCTTTCTTGTTGGCGAAGGCAGAGGGGAAAAAAGATAACCCCGCGAGGTATGTCTATGATATCGTGTCTGACTGGATTATAAGGGAACGTAAGATTTACCCTGAAAACGGGACTGATTTACTGGAAAGCATGATGAACAATAATCGTGATAAATATATGATCGCCCAAGAAGAAGCATGGGCGCTGCTGGATTGGTTAAAGAAGTTCGCTGACGCCCTCCTGCCAACAGAGGAGGAGTCGGAAACTGCAGCCGGGAAAGGAGCGTGATAGAGGATGGAATTGCCGTTATATAAAGAAGCTATTAAGTTTTCCGGGGAAGGAGAGGACCGGAATCAGGGCTTGTATTTTGAAAAATTTGTAAATACATGGGACTTTCAAAACTCGTCTACAATCGATAAAAGAATGTTTTTGGAAAAGTTTTTGGGAGTCAATTCGCCCGAGCGGTTACTAAGAGATTATCGGGAACGGCGACACCGCCTGGCACGAAAGCTTGGGGGGGAAATCTTTGAATCAAAGACCCTTTGGCGGCTGGTCTCGGGGCTAGGAGCGGCGCATCCGACCGAAGCGGGGTTTGTTTGGCACCGGACTTTGGGAGTGCCATATCTACCGGGTTCGTCGCTGAAGGGTGCGTTGCGGGCGTGGTTGACTCATTGGAAACAGGGAGAAGCGGATCGGATTAATGAGCTATTTGGAGACGCGGATACCTCCGGGCAGGGACGGTTAACCGTCTTTGACGCGCTGCCGGTGGAACCGTCCGCGTTGGCCCTGGATGTGATGAATCCGCATTATGCGCCGTATTACGGCAAGATAGATGATCCAAATGTGTTACAAACAAGTCCGCCGGCGGATTACTATGCGCCGATCCCGGTCTTTTTTTTGACGGTCGCGGCCGGGCAGTCATTTGAGTTTGCGTTGGCTCCGACGCCGGGCTTGGGAACTTCCGAAGATGTCGAAGCCGGTGTTAACCTTCTTAAAGAAGCGGTAACCATGATCGGAGTCGGCGCGAAAACGGCGGTCGGGTATGGGGTATTTGAAGAGCTTAACGAAAAAACGAAATCGATCTTTGATCGAATCGACGCGGCGGAGAAAGCCGAGGAGCGGGAACGATTAGGGAAGCTAAGACCTTTTGAACGATATTGTTGTCTATTGGAATCCGGGTTGAAAGGGGATTTAGCATCTCGTAAAAAAGAACTGAAAGACAATAGCGTTAAGCTATATCAAGAATTGGCGAATTCAAACGATTCGGAAAAGATGAAGGCGGCGTTATTATTGCGGGACGTGTGGCAGAGGACCGGGGACTGGGAGGGAAAGATGAGCGAGAAGCAGAGGGAAAAGGTAGCTCAACTCAAGGAAATATTATTAAAGGAGAATTTTAAATGAAATGGTTGACTACTACATCAGAAATTATTGGTATTTTAGGTGCGTTATTTTCCCTTGTAGCAGCAATTAATACTTGCTTTTTACGTAAGAAGTTAAATCGGGAAAAGCAACGTCAAAATCAATTGATTCGGGTGATTCTAAATCATGGTTCTCAATCTATAGAACTTCCAGTCAAAATGCGCCGTGAAGAATTAACTCGTAGCGAAGTTCTTGGGTTTTTAGGGATGATACCAATGAAAGGAGGGGGACAGCCGCGATTTCTACTTAAATACCTTAATAAACCTGAATTCTTTCGGCAGATACGCGATATTAAAGATGGTATTGGAGAGCTTATTTTAACAATTCCATGCAGTGAAGAGGAATATAACCAATTTGACATTTAAAGCATTTCTTAACAATATAACGAGGTGATCTCCCATGTTCACCGGCGACTTTTTCGTCACCCCCCACGCGGTGCGCCAGTTTCAAAGCCGGATCGCGCCCCGTCTCACTTACGAACAGGCGCTGGGCGCGGTGATCCGCGAATTGCGCGCTGCGCCGGAGCCCCGTCCCACCGAAAACGGTAAGGCCCATTACGTCCGGACCCGGGGAGAATGGAAGTTCCGGGCGGTCATCGCGGCGGGGGAAGACGGGGCCAAACCGGCCGTGATAACCATTTTGCGCAGCGGGAAGAGCAGGAAGCGAAACCACGGTCCGGAAGAGCGTGGCAACGAAAACCGGACGGCCGGTCAATATCCGGAAAAATTTTAGCGCGAACCGGAAGTGAACATGATTTTCCTAGGAGGTTCGCGGTTCGGGTTTGGCGCGGGTTTGAGCGATCGGAGCCTCGAATTTGAGGATTTTTTTGGAAGAAAAAAAGAGGTTCGCGGAAACGGCCGTCGAATCCCCTATCAATCAAAGGTTTGAAGGGTATGCTGTCGCACCCTGCGCGGGTGCGTGGATTGAAACACAGTAATGTCGATAGCTCAAGTATGGAGAACCGTCGCACCCTGCGCGGGTGCGTGGATTGAAACACGCTTGGGCGGAGCAAAAGGGACTCCGGAAAGCCGTCGCACCCTGCGCGGGTGCGTGGATTGAAACATGGTTGGGATTATATGCGACGGCGGTATGAACTGGTCGCACCCTGCGCGGGTGCGTGGATTGAAACGTGAAGGCGGTCGGGAACGGCCGCAGGAAGATCTTCGTCGCACCCTGCGCGGGTGCGTGGATTGAAACAAAACGCTCGGCCAGAATTCGCACGGAGCCCGGGTCGCACCCTGCGCGGGTGCGTGGATTGAAACTGCTGTGCTTGCTTTGCATGGAGTTCGCAATATGTCGCACCCTGCGCGGGTGCGTGGATTGAAACCCGTTGCCGGATCTACGCGCAGCCATCGCGTACATGTCGCACCCTGCGCGGGTGCGTGGATTGAAACATGGCGCCATTCGTATTGAGATGGTTGAAACGGCGTCGCACCCTGCGCGGGTGCGTGGATTGAAACTACGCAATATGGTATTCCCGACGACGGTATTAAGTCGCACCCTGCGCGGGTGCGTGGATTGAAACAACGAATTCCTTTCGAGCCGTCGCGTTCAGCTGGTCGCACCCTGCGCGGGTGCGTGGATTGAAACCCATTTCTCCGGCTCATGGTGTGGCAGGGTCCGGGTCGCACCCTGCGCGGGTGCGTGGATTGAAACATCGTTTCTCTCATTACCTCACCTCCTCCGCTTCCGTCGCACCCTGCGCGGGTGCGTGGATTGAAACTTGTATACGGCTAATACCGCCGATCAAGCGCAATGTCGCACCCTGCGCGGGTGCGGGGATTGAAACAAGGTGAATATTGTCAAACGCGAAGTGAATTTGTGTCGCACCCTGCGCGGGTGCGTGGATTGAAACAGCCGGTAGACATTAGTCAGGTTCTTGTCCCCGTCGTCGCACCCTGCACGGGTGCGTGGATTGAAACTTTCTCTCCTTGTTTAATCGCCAAAAACAAATCCACGCACCTTGCACGGGTGCGTGGATCGAAAAAACTCCGGGATGATTAAACGATTACACCGGTTTATATACGTATTTCATTAGTTGCCTTTTTTCTTCTTCTCAAGCAAATACCCGATGAAATCATTCACTTCGTCCTTGATTCCATCCGGCAACCGGTCCAGTTCGCCATTTCGGAACTTCGAAAATCCCAATAGAAAATCAGCGGATACATTGAAAATCTTGATTAATTTATAGATCGTTTCAATATCCGGCTCGGAAACATTATTCTCATAGCGGGAGTAGGTTTGCTGCTTGACGCCCAGATATTCGGCGATGTACTCCTGGGTATATCCGTTTTCCTCGCGAAGGTGTTTTAATCGATCTCCAATCATGGTTCGCGGCTACTCCTAAAATGAGTTGATGCATTCATTGTACAACTTAAAGGGATAGTTCAATATATTCCATTCATTAATATTGTAAAATTGCTTGACATATCCACAAAATGGGTATAATCTGAAATGGAAATAGGTTGCTGATTTCAATCCAAGTTAGGCGTTAATTCGTTGAAATGGTGATCTTTGTTGACATAGATCATATAGCGTCATCTTTACTTAAGTAAGGAAGGCATGAGAATCTAAGCGCATATCACTTAAATGGCGTAATATTAGCTTTCAGAGACAAGCCGCTCGTTTCTCCCGAAGGCGGGAGAAAGATAGATTGAGGGTTTGAACCCGCAATTAAACAGGAGGCCCGCCATGCCGGACCCGAACCCGAAAAACCACTTCATCCACGCGCTTCTCATCCACCGGCTGGACGAAATCTGCGACTCGCTTCTATTAAACGATCCGGAATGCCGTCAGTTGGGAAAGGAACCTGCTCAGATCCTGCAACGGCTGATCAAAACCCTGTCTCCGGAAGAAGGGGATCTGCTGGACGACTATAATTCTGGCCGGAACGCCCAGGAGGGGCGGGAAGGCGAGTTGCTGTATGTTCAAGGAATCAGGGATGGAATCCGGTTGATGGATTGGATCGAACGGGTCAGGGCGGGGGAAAGTGTTTGACGATAGATAGAAATCTGGTTAATAGTTTCAATCCGAGCCAAATGCTTAATTCGTTGAAATTGCGTCTCTTTTGTTGCTATGGATCATCTAGCACCCGCCTTCCAAGGAAGGAAGGCTGGCGACGCTTCTTTTGTGTGTCCAGCAAAGCTGGACCGTACTAGCGGGTGAAAGTCCCGTCCCGGTAATCACCAAGGAGCCGGGTAGCAAATCCCGGTGCGTCATAGAAATATGGGGTACTAAGCGGGAAGATAAAGTACCT
>JAEYGI010000008.1 GCA_023402395.1 Bacillota bacterium | reverse complement strand
TTTTTGTCGGTGACAAGTATGTATTTTAATATGTCTTTTTGCGTTTGTCAATGCCCTTTTTTGTTTTTCTGCGGATTTTTGTTTTTATTTCGTTTCCGCTTTGGCCGGGCTGCCTTCGAGCTTGGTTGCCGTCCGTTTTGGAACGGAGTTTGATTCTATCATGTCCCGTTGCGTTTGTCTACCGGTTTTTATTCCCAGTCGCTCGCGTTTCCGCTTTTTCGGCCTCCCCCGTTTTGCCGCTGTTTTACCACTGTTTCGCGGCGGATGCTTATCTTATCATGCTTGCTTGCCGCTTGTCAACTGGAATGTTATTCCTGCAAAATAACCATATGCCACAAATCGTTATCTTGATGATTTCCCACTTCGTCTCAAGTGAAAACGGGAAGTTGATTTCAGTGAATCGGGCGCTTTTTGTATCTGCCTTCCATTACCTCATAAACATCGCTGATCGTTACAAAAGCGCAGGAGTCAATCTCACTCACGATCGATTTCATCTTCGCGATCTCCAATCGGGTAAGAACCGAATAAATGACTGACTTCGGCTCCTTCGAATATCCGCCTCTGCCCCTCAGGAAGGTGACCCCCCGCCCGAGCCTGGCCATTAAAACCTCCGCAATCTGGGCCGTTTTGTCCGAGACAATGAATACCGCCTTCGATTGGTTCAAACCTTGCACCGTGATATCAATCATTTTGAAGGCGATGAAATAAGCGATCAGCGAATACATGGCCTTGTCCCAGCCAAACACCAGCCCGGCGCTACTCAGGATAAAAATGTTGAAAAACATGATAATTTCGCCGATGGTAAATCCGGTTCGTTCATCGATGATGATCGCGATGATCTCCGTTCCGTCCAGTGAACCGCCGTAACGGATGATCATTCCGACGCCCGCTCCCAAAATGATACCGCCGAAAACCGCCGCCAGCAGCATATCTTTGGTCAGCCCGGGAACGGGATGCAGGAGTGACACCCAGATCGACAGCGAAGAGACGGCAAAGAGCGTAGTCAGGGTGAACGTTTTTCCGATCTGCTTATAACCGATAAACAAAAACGGCAGATTCAGCATGAAAATAAAAGCCCCTACCGGCACCTTGGTCAGATAGGCGGCGATAATCGAGATTCCGACGACTCCGCCGTCGATGATCTGGTTGGGGATCAGGAAAATCTCCAAGCCCACCGAGGCCAGAATCGATCCGAGAAAGATTAACACAAATTTCTTAATCCATTTAATGCAAATTTGCTGTTCGATCATTTCAGCCTCCAGTTCATTATTCTCAAACCGACGGCACCGTTCTTCCCGGGCCGGTGCCTTTGTTGTTAGTATTCCTTCCCGCATAGCCGCAATCGCGGAGGCCGTCCGGCGGCGCGAAGGCCGCGTCAACACCGGCTCGTGTTTATACTTTAACTGCGAGAGCCGGAGACCCCTTCCCGTTTAATAAAGCGGACGATTAATTAATGGTACTCGGAATCCATTGGGCTTGGACGCTTTCGAAGATCGAACCGGATAATGCCGACGAGGATCGAGGCTGCCGTGAAAATTTCAGTGGCCATGCCGGGGATGGAGCCGGAGATCAGATTATACATAAACCAGCACGGCGGCGAAAGCAGGAATACCAGCCGGGTAACCTTGGGGTCCTTAATCCAAAAGCTGACGGTGCCCACGATCATTCCGGCCATCGGCAGCAGACTGTACGGACCCTTCCAGGTCAACGCGGCGGCAAGGACATAAACCGCGATAAATAAATAGAGCCAGAACGGTTTTCCGGCCCAGCCTTTTTCCTGGTTGGAGAAGATATAATTCCGGGTCGCGCCCAACAGGTTCATGATCGCGCCAGTCACCGCGCCGAGCAGCAGGAAGTGAACGAAGTACGCCAGTGAGGCCATAATCTGGAAAAATAGGATCCCGTTCCGTTCCTTTTTCTGAAATGAAAGTATCGCCAGGATTAATCCGGCGAAACCGATGGCCTGCGCAATCCAGTTGCCCATTCAACACCCTCCGTAGCATTTCGATCCCTTCCCGGCGCGCCGCAGACCTTCCATCCCGCAAAGCTTTCAGAAACGGACCTTTTCCCATTTTTGATTCTACCCCTACGAACCGAAAATGACAAGCCTGTTTTGATCAATAACAGATTACTATTTCCGCACTGCCATCAAGTGCGCCGAAGCAATAAAAAGGGGCTGCCGGAGTTACCTCCGGCAGCCCCGCCGCGATTCTCAGCGGATAAATTACAGTTTCCCGACTCCCGCGCCGTTTTGAACGATAGCGGGGACGTCGGAGGTTGGATCAAGCCGGTACCCGTAGGAAGGAGCCCAGTTGACCACTTCCGGATGATAATTCAGCGCCACGTTTGACCCGAAGTCCTTGACGCCGCCCGGCCGGGCGGCCGTATCATACCCTTCGACCGGAGTGGCGACGCCGATCATATAGTTGTTCTCCGAGTAGATCTTGGCGTCGCATCCCGGTCCCATGCCGTAATACATCAGGTTCCGGAAGTAATTGTTGTAGACGTGGACCTGGCCGAACCGGACGCGCGGATGGCGCTGGCCCGTACCGTCAAAGAAATTATGATGAATCGTGACGTGATAATCGCCGCTGTCGCTGTCGCTGGAAGCGATCAGAAGCACCTTGTTGTGGTTGTAGAAATAATTCCAGGAGATGGTCACGTAATCGGAACCCTGAACAACGTCGATCGCGCCGTCGCAATGACGGGTGATGTTGCAATGATCGATCCAGACGTGATGGGTGCCGCCTTCCAGCTTGATGCCGTCCCAGGGCTTTGATTTCCCGTCCCAGTCGCCTTCAACATACGTGTCGCTGACGGTGAGGTTGCGAATGATAATATTGGAGACGCCTTCCATAAACAAGACGCCCTGGCGGATCGCGGCGTCGGCCGTGATCCCGATCAGCGTTTTATCGGATTCGATCGGAATATTCCGGCCCTTGGGCGTGATATCGATAGCCCCGCTGACCTGAATAATGTATTTGCCGTTGGCCTGAGTATACCGCAAAAGATCGGTTTGATTGCTGACCGTAACCACCTGTCCGCCTTGGCCGCCCGTGGTGCCGGCGGCCCATCCGATCGGGCCGTCAGTCGGAATGGGCGGAATAGTGCCGGCCGGCGTCGGGGTCGGAGTCGCGGTTGACGGTGTCGGAGTGGGCGTCGGAGTGGCGCCGCTTGGAGTCGGGGTTGGCGTGGCAATCGTTGGTGTCGGTGTCGGTGTGCTGCTGCCCGGCGTCGGGGTCGGAGTGGCGGCCCCGCCCAAATCGTCGACGAACAGGTCGTCAAATTCGGCGCTGGCATTATAGGTAGTGCATCCAATCTTGCCGGCAGTCAGGGAGGTATCGCTCGCCGACAATTCCAGAACATTATTGACGTACGCCTGAAGCGACCCGCCGTTCACGGCCAGCTTCAAGGTATACCAGCCGCCGGTGGCGACGCTATAGGTCTTGGATGCCAAAACCGTGACGCTGCCGCCGATCTTCTTGCGGATCTCCAGCTTGTCACCGTTAATGAGACTCACCAAATAATAATTGCTGGAGCTTTGATAGCGGGCCAGCAGCCCGAAGTAACCGGCCCCGTTGAAACTCAGGGCTTTGACGCGGGCCTGTACCGAATAATTGGCCCAGCCGGAATTTCCATTGTAGGCATGAGCCGTGGTCGAGGTGCCCGATTGTTTATACACCCGGTTGCCGTCGGTCACCACCGACCAGCTGCCGTTGGAAGTGCTCCACCCGGTGGAGTTCCCGTCTTCAAAATCATCGCTGAACAACGTGGCCGCGCCGGCCATGGACCCGAAGACGATCATGGCCAGGAGCAACCCGCCGAGCATCGCCAGCTTCCAAAAAAGGTGCCGTTTTTTCACAAATAACCCTCCTTACATTGTTCGATATTTCGCCTTGCAAGATTAAAGGATCACCGCCTCTCATGAAGTTAAAATTTTAAGTAAATTTTTAATCTTCGGGTGACAGCTTTATTATAAAGAAATCTTTGAAAAAATGCTGCGCCTATCTTGCGCATTTTCCGGCTCCGGTTTGCATTTTTTGTTTTATTTTTAATTAAAACGGGGCTGCCGGCGCGACCTCCACCGGCCCGCCCCCAGCGATTGCGTCTTTCGCCCTTTTCAAAAAACCCCGTTTCCGGCGACGATTCATTGCCAGTCTTCCGCCGCGGCGTGCCCATGTTCCATGGCAATCTTGAAAAATTGAATTGCCACTTGCCAATGTGGAAAAGCAAGCATGCAATTTCCAATTGGTGGCTGACAATGGAACATTGTTACTTGCCAATCTTAAATTGTAATTTGATCCGCGCCCGAAGGATGACGGCAACAGCAGATTGGCTGATGACAATTTCCAATTGGTGGATCGCAATTCTCCGTTGCCACCTCGCAATGTGGAAAAGTCAGTTGGCCGCGGAGCAAAACCAGTGAGCGATGGGGAAATGAAACGTGGTTTGAGGAACGGAGCTAATAGAGATACCCTTGATCGAGCCATCGAAGCGGCCGGGGCCAAAGGAGAGAGGGAATCGAAAAAGGATCGGCAGTTGCTGTCGGAACCGCGGCCGGACCCATAGAAAAAGAGCGTACTTTCGTACGCTCTCAGATTATCGACATTCTGTATGTTGATGGCGTTTTTAGATTAGTCATATTATAATACAGATAAACATTTGTCGGATAATGTAAAGAGCAGAAAATTTATATTAGGTATGGGAGGTAAATATGCAAGTAGGAGATAAAATATCATTTGGCAGTTACGATTGGCGAGTGCTTGACATACAAAACAATACGGTTTTGATTATAACCGAATGTATTATAGAACAGCGTGCTTACCATGACGCTTATAAAGATATAACATGGGCTGACTGCTCGTTAAGAAAATATCTTAACGGTGAATTTTATAACAAATTCAACACAACTGATAAATCAAGAATAATTCCGGTATTAAATAAAAACCCTGACAATCAGTGGTATGGTTCAAAAGGCGGAGCAGATACCCAAGACAGCATATTTTTATTAAGCATTGAGGAAGTAGCGTGCCAATATTTTGGTGATAGCAGTTCAAAACTGCAAAACCGGGGAAAAAATCAAAAATATTGGTTTGAAAGAAAAGATGAAAACAACAGTAAGCGAATAGCAAGACTTGAGGGTAAAAAAGGGGGTTTTTGGTGGTGGCTTCGGTCGCCCGGACGCGTTAATGTAAAAGCCGTTTACATCCACGGTGACGGTAATATAGGTATCCAGGGCAACAATATATTGAAAGGCAACATCAGCGATGGCGAATGTAAAGGCGGCGTTCGTCCCGCTTTGTGGCTGAAGCTGTAATGTAATTTGAATCATAACAAAAATGATGAAAAATTTAGTAGGAGGAGTTAAAAATGAGCAGGTACGAAGTAAGGAATAAAATTAATCGAGGAAAAGTGCGGCAACGGAAAAGATAATATCATCTCTCTCTCAACTATCGCAATGGAACCGAACGCTGACGGAAAACCCCGTCCTTATGTCCGTGATGTGGACGCTTATTATGAAGACGGCGTGTTTTATGTTACTACTTGGGCGAAATCAACTAAAATGCAGCAGATAGCTCAAAACAAAGAGGTTGCATTTGCGGTTTGCTTCGAGTGGTTTTCCGGAAATGGAATTGGCGAAAACCTCGGATGGGTTTTAGACCCGAAAAACGCTGAGCTAAGGACTAAACTTCGTGAAGCATTTGCTAAATGGTACGACCACGCAAACAATGAACAGAATGAAAACTGCATTATTTTGGCAATCCGCATCACCAGAGGCACGGTAATTAAAGACCACGGTGCTGTGCGTTACAATATGGACTTTGTGAATAAGGTAGAGACTGAAGAAGGAAAAATTAGGTAAGGCATTAAGCCGTACCTAATAAGCATTTTCTTTATTACGTATTATACCATTAATATTCAGCACATACATAATTTATACCATTAATATTCAGCACATACATAATAAAAAGGTAGGTGCTGTTTTTGTTGGAAATCACCTAATGCGATTAATTTTTATCACATCATATTATGAGTGTTGAAAAGAACGGGCAGTAACGTTTTTCATCAACCATCCGTTCCGGAAAAAACAGTGCCGAAAGCGCCAGCGGTTTCAATTACTTTTGGGCCAGTAACGGCTTAAGGAACTGGCCCGTGTACGACTTCGAATTCTTGGCAATCTCCTCCGGCGTTCCGGTGGCGACCACCCGGCCGCCCCGTTCGCCGCCCTCGGGCCCCAGGTCGATCAGGTAGTCGGCGGTTTTAATCACGTCCAGGTTGTGCTCAATGACCAGCACCGTGTCTCCCGCCTCGACCAGCCGCTCCAGCACTTCCAGCAACTTGTGGGTGTCGGCGAAATGCAGGCCGGTGGTGGGCTCGTCCAGGATATAAAGGGTCTTGCCGTTGGACCGGCGCGAGAGCTCGGTGGCCAGCTTCACCCGCTGCGCTTCGCCGCCGGAGAGGGTGGTGGCCGGCTGGCCGAGCTTGACATAGTCCAGCCCCACGTCGTGCAGGGTCTGCAGCTTCCGCTTGACCTTCGGGATATTGTAGAAGAACTCCAGCGCTTCCTCGACGGTCATCTCCAGCACCTCAGAGATGGTCTTCCCCTTGTACTTGACTTCCAGGGTCTCCCGGTTGTAGCGTTTGCCCTTGCAGACCTCGCAGGGCACATAGACGTCGGGCAAGAAATGCATCTCAATCTTGATGATCCCGTCGCCGGCGCAGGCCTCGCACCGGCCCCCCTTGACATTGAAGGAGAAGCGGCCCATGGTGTAGCCGCGCATCTTGGCCTCGGGCGTTTCGGCGAACAGCTCCCGGATCGGATCGAAAACCCCGGTGTAGGTCGCCGGATTGGACCGGGGAGTCCGTCCGATCGGCGACTGGTCGATGTCGATCACTTTCTCCAGATGCTCCAGTCCCAGGATGGCTTCATGGGCGCCGGGATCGAGAGTGCTCGCCCGGTTCAGCCGGGTGGCGGCCACCGGGTAAAGAATGTCATTGACCAGCGTACTCTTTCCGGAGCCGGAGACGCCGGTGACGCAGACAAAGAGGCCGAGCGGAATTTTGACGTTTATCTTTTTCAGGTTGTGCTGCCGGGCGCCTTTGATCTCAAGTTGTTTGCCGTTGGGTTGGCGCCGCCGCTTCGGAACCTCGATCCGTTTCCGGCCCGACAGGTACTGGCCGGTGACCGAATCCGGCGTCGCCAGAATCGTATCCAGATCGCCGGCGGCCACCACCACGCCGCCGTGCACTCCGGCGCCGGGGCCGATGTCGACAATGAAGTCGGCCTCGCGGATCATATCCTCGTCGTGCTCGACCACGACAATGGTATTCCCCAGATCGCGCAATCCCTTCAGGGTCTCGATCAGACGGCGGTTGTCCCGTTGATGCAGCCCGATACTGGGCTCATCCAGGATATAGAGCACGCCCACCAGCGAGGAGCCGATTTGGGTCGCCAGCCGGATCCGCTGGGCTTCGCCGCCCGAAAGGGTTCCGGCCGCCCGATCCAGGGTCAGGTAGTCGAGTCCCACATTGATCAGAAATCCCAGCCGCTCGTTGAGTTCTTTCTGGATCAGCCGGGCAATGGCCGTCTCCCGTTCCGACAGTTGCAAGCCGTTCAGGAAATCCCGGGCGTCCAATACCGACTTGGCGGTGAACTGACTGATATTCAAGCCGCCGATAAACACCGACAGGCTCTCCTTTTTCAGGCGGGAGCCGCCGCAAGCGGCGCAGGGTTTGACCTTCATGAATTTTTCAATCTCGTGCCGCATCGGCTCGGAGTTGGTCTCCTTGTAACGGCGTTCCAGATTGTTGGCTACGCCTTCGAAGGCCGCCATATGCTTGAACTCCCGGTTATGCCCCTGATAAGCGATTTCAATCTTCTCGCCCCGGGTGCCGTAGAGCAGCACGTCCAGTTGCTCGGGAGTCAGCTTCTTCAGCGGCTTATCAGGGTCGATCCCGTAATGTTTGGCCACGGCCCGCAGGTATTGCAGGGACCAGGATTCCTGGTCCGCGCTCCAGACCTTGATCCCGCCCTCGTTTAAGGACCGGGATTTGTCGATGACCATCTCCGGATCAATCTCCATCTTCATTCCCAGCCCCGAACAGTCGGGGCAGGCGCCGTAAGGGCTGTTGAACGAGAACATCCGGGGCGTCAGTTCTTCGAAGCTGAACCCGCAGTCCGGGCAGGCGAACTTTTCGCTGAAGAGAAACTCCCCGCCGTCAGTGGTCAGAATGGTCACCAAGCCCTTGGCGAGCTTCAGCGCCAATTCCACCGAGTCGGCCAGCCGCTGGCCAAGATCGGGCTTGAGGATCAGCCGGTCAACCACCACTTCGATGGTATGCTGCTTGTATTTTTCAAGGGAAATGGTCTCGGTCAGTTCCTTGATCTCCCCGTCGACCCGGACCCGGGCGAAGCCGTCCTTCTTCAGATCCTCGAACAGCTTGTCATACTCGCCTTTCCGCCGCCGGACCACCGGCGCCAGCACCATGAACCGGGTTCCCTCCGCCATGGCCAGCACTTGATCGACGATCTGCTCCACCGTTTGCTGAGTAATGGGATTACCGCAGTCCGGGCAGTGCGGATGGCCGATCCGGGCGTAGAGAAGCCGCAGATAATCATAGATTTCGGTGACCGTGCCTACTGTGGAGCGCGGATTGTTGGAGGTGGTCTTTTGATCGATGGAGATGGCCGGCGACAACCCGTCGATGGAATCAACGTCCGGCTTGTCCATCTGCCCCAGAAACTGCCGGGCATAGGCGGACAGTGACTCCACGTAGCGCCGCTGCCCCTCGGCGTAAATGGTATCGAACGCCAGCGAGGACTTGCCCGACCCGGACAATCCGGTGAAGACCACCAGGCGATCGCGCGGAATCTCCAGGTCGATATTTTTCAGATTATGCTCCCTGGCTCCCTTGATTCGAATCACGTTACTGGACATGAAAAGCCTCCGATAAAAAATAAATAGATTGAGAAAATATCTTAGCTCACTCAGCATAAACCTTAGTTTTAGTAGCGCCAAGTAAAGGAGTTCATTAGTCTCTGGATAGCCGTCCGGCGCTTCGGCTTTCACAGCGCCGGGAGGAGTCTTGCTTTCATTTTCTTTTTAATGGCTTACTGTTCAAACTAGAGATTCAGTAAAAATACTTTCTGATTTACTTTACTCTCCCAACAACTTGGCCCAGCTCCGCATCTCATCGCGCAACCCGGCGGCCTTCTCGAACTCCAGATCGGCGGCGGCCTTGAGCATCTCCGTTTCCAGGGCGTCGATCTTGGCCTTGATCTCGGCCGGGGTCAACTTCTGCAATTGCCGCGCCTCATAGGCCACCTTCTCCTCGGCCGCCTGCTCGGTGCTGATCAGATCCCGGACCGCTTTGCGCACCGTCTCCGGCGTAATCCCGTTCTCCTCATTGAACCGCATCTGTTTGGCGCGCCTGCGGTCCGTTTCGTCAATAGCCCGCTTCATGGAGTCGGTCACCTTGTCGGCATACATGATTACCCGGCCCTGCACGTTCCGGGCGGCCCGGCCGATGGTCTGGACCAGCGAGGTCTCCGACCGCAAGAATCCTTCCTTGTCGGCGTCGAGGATCGCCACCAGCGACACTTCCGGCAAGTCCAATCCCTCCCGGAGCAGGTTGATTCCGACCAGCACGTCGAATTTGCCTATTCGCAAATCGCGGATGATCACCATCCGGTCCAGGGTATTGATCTCCGAATGCAGATAGCGGACCCGGATTCCGACCCCGTCCAGGTACTCGGTGAGATCCTCGGCCATTTTCTTGGTGAGGGTGGTCACCAGCACCCGCTCGTTCCGGTCGACCCGGACCCGGATCTCTTCCATCAAGTCGTCAATCTGCCCCTTGACCGGCCGGATGTCGATCTCCGGGTCGACCAGGCCGGTGGGACGGATAATCTGCTCCACGACCTGCTCGGTCCGTTTCATCTCGTAAGGTCCGGGAGTGGCGGAGACATAGACTAGCTGATTGACCCGGCCCTCAAACTCGTCGAACCGGAGCGGCCGGTTATCAAGGGCCGACGGCAGCCGGAACCCGTAGCCGACCAGCGTCTCCTTGCGCGAGCGGTCCCCGGCGTACATTCCGCCGATCTGGGGCACCGAGATATGGGATTCATCGATGAACATCAGAAAATCTTTCGGAAAATAGTCGAGCAGCGTCGCCGGGGCTTCGCCCGGGCCGCGGCCGGTCAGATGGCGCGAATAATTCTCGATCCCCTGGCAGAACCCGACTTCGTTCATCATCTCCAGGTCGAAGCGGGTCCGCTGCTCCAGCCGCTGCGCCTCCAGGAGCCTCCCGTTGTCCCGGAAGTAGCGGAGCCGCTCTTCCAGTTCGGCCTCGATGGACTGGACCGCCGCCTTCCGTTTCTCTTCGGAGGTGATATAGTGGGTGGCGGGGTAGATCATAATCTCTTCCATCTGCTGCAAAACCTCGCCGGTGAGCGGATCGACCTCCAAAATCTTCTCGACCTCGTCCCCGAAGAGTTCAAAACGGATGATATTCTCGCCGTAAATCGGGATCAGCTCGATCACGTCGCCCCGGACCCGGAAGGTGCCCCGGGTAAATCCCATGTCGTTCCGGCTATACTGGATCCCCACCAAGCGGCGGAGGATCTGGCCCCTCTCCCTGAACTCGCCCGACTTCAACGACAGGGTCATCGCCTCGTAATCCTCCGGCGAACCCAGGCCATAGATGCAGGAGACGCTGGCTACGATCACCACGTCCTTCCGCTGGAACAGGGACGAGGTGGCCGCGTGGCGCAATCGTTCGATCTCGTCGTTAATGCTTGAATCCTTTTCGATATAGAGATCCGTCTGCGGCACATACGCTTCCGGTTGATAATAATCGTAATAACTGACGAAGTATTCCACCGCGTTATCCGGGAAAAACTCCTTGAATTCGCTGTACAGCTGGGCGGCCAGGGTCTTATTGTGGGCCAGGACCAGCGTTGGCATTTGAACTTCCTCAATCACCTTGGCCATGGTGAAGGTTTTCCCGGAACCGGTCACGCCCAGCAACACCTGTTCCCGGAGCCCGGAGCGGACCCCTTTCGCCAGCTTGGCGATGGCTTCCGGCTGATCGCCGCGGGGCTCGTATTCGGAGCGCAACACAAACTTCTGATCCAATGGCAACACCTCACCCACCCATTATACCCCAAGTAGAACACTCTTCAACCGAACATATATTCGATAACGAGACGGCAAATCCTCCTCCAGGAGATTACATTTCCGTTACAAAAACGTCAACACGGACGTAGGCCGGATTGATGCACACATACCGGGTTTCACTTAACCGCGGCTGCCAATTATACATCAAAACCCTTGATATCAAAGGCTTTGATGTATAATCCAAACGATGTGTCATTTCAAAAAAACTAGCTAAATGAAAAGTTGTGCCGTAAATTCTCCTCCCATCATTTTCCGGAGCGTTTCATCCGGTTCGAACCGCAATTTCTTTCATAGTTCATTCCGGTAAATGTCATAATACCGGGAAGCCGATATGAAGTCATTGCGTAAAAGCATGGCTTCCACCAGCCGGTAATTGATCTCCCGGTGCAACGGTTCATGGATCAGTCCTTTTTTCTGCTCGACGGCACAAATCAATTGATCCGGGTTCACGATCAACTGGAGCAACTCCCGCTCCATCTGATCCGGCGCCCAGATCAATTGATCGGACACTTCGATCAACTGATCCGTCTCCCCGATCAAGTGATCCACGCTTTCGATCATCTGATCCACCTCCCGGATCACTTGGAGCGACTCCGCCCCAATCTGATCCGGCGCCCGGATCAGTTGATCGGACACTTTGATCAACTGATCCAATACTTGGATCAACTGAGCCATCTCCCCGATCAAGTGATCCGGCCTTTGGATCAACTGATCGGCTCGCCGGATCAGATGGAGAGGGGGTCCGATCAGTTGATCGGGACCACGGATCTGTTGCCTTCCCCGGCCGATCACTTCTGGCGTCGCCCCAATCAACTCCGGCCGCCCTTGGAACGGGTTTCTAAAGTCGCTCACCGACGGAACCGTGACCCCCATCAAACCAGCCTACAAAAAAACCGACCCCATGCGGGGCCGGTAGATTTATTTATATTGTCTTGACGCCTACTTAACCAACTCCGACACCGGCACGATCTCCACCCCGGCCTTGGCAAACTCCGGCAGCATCGCAATGATCGCCTCGGCCGTTCCCTCCCGGACATGGCCGATGCCGACCGCTTCCCCCTGTTCCAGGGCGAGCTTGATCAGCCGGCGCAGCGCCGCCTTTTTTTGCTCCAAGTCGCTGGAGTTGTCGATAAACACCTGGTTCCGGGCGAACGGAACCCGATTCTTGCGGGCATACTTTTCTACTACCGGGGGATGGTCGTGATCCCCGGTATTGCTGTCCACGAAGAACAGCTTCTTACGCTTGACGGCTTTCAGCAAAATATCCATCAACCGCTCATTGCTGGTGCCGAGGGAACCCATATGGTTATTCAGGCCGACCGCGCCCGGAACCTCCGCCAGATCAGCGTCGAGCTGTTCCAATATCTTCTCCTCCGGCCAATCGGACCGGATCAGTCCCGGACCGGGGTTGGCCGTTTGATTGAGCGGCTCCAGGGGCAAATGAAGGATGATCTCAAAGCCCCGTTCCCTGGCGGCCGCCTGATACTCCTCATCATACGGAGTAAACGGCAGGAACGCCCAGGTCAACCGGGCCGGCACCTTCAGCATGGCGTCGGCCGGCCCCCGGACGAAGCCCACATCGTCAATGATCAGCGCGGCTTTGGCGCGCCGCTTGAACTGCGGCAACTGGGGCCGGGCCACTTTCGGCCTGGCGGTCGCTTTCGGTTCCACCCGGGGCGAAGGCGCGATCTTCGGCGCGATCTTGGGTGTGGCCCTCGGCTCGATCTTCGGCGCAATCTTGGGTCCGATCTTCGGTGCAAGCTTCGGCGTGACCTTGGGCGTGATCTGCGGGCTCGGTTCCGGGGTAAGAGCAACCGCCGGGGGCCGTTCCGTCGGTTTCAATTCCGGCAACGGCTCCGGGATCAAGCCGCGCCAATTCCAACCCTTCCCGGTAGCGCCGGTCAACGGTTGAATAATGGTCAATTTGGCGCAGGGAAGAGTAGCTTGGTCACCGGTGACCCGGACCTGGGCCTCGCTTTCCAACCTCAGCCAGAGCCGCTGGTTGGCCAGGCCCCAATGGGCCGGCCGGACCGTCAACCCTTGCGCGGACAGCAGCCGTTTCCACTCCCAGCCCAGATCGACCAGTAACGTTTCGTCCGGAGCCGGCGGCAATTCCAGGCGGCTGACCGATTGAATCCAGCGCAATTCGTTCCGGGGGGTCCGCCTGACCATCAACCGGCTCTCCTCGCGCCGCAGCAGTTGGTCGGAGTTCAACCCCTTCTCCGCCAGCAGATAACGCCAGGCCTCCTCCAGCGAATCCTGGAGGAAGACTAGATCGACCACGCCTGGACGGTCAAATACGAAATTGCTGTCAGCGGGTTTGACGACCGGCGCCGTTCCGGCGCCAGACCAATGCACCGTGGCGACCAACAGGACGGTGAATGCCAGGTAGAAAAGCAATGCCGTCTTGGTGTTCGGAGACAACGGCCACGACCGTTTCCTCCCCCTGGCTTTACCCTTCGAGCGAGTTTTAGCTTTCAACCGGCTTTCCTCCGGCCGCTTGCCATCTGTTCGGCCAAGATCTGCAAGGCTTTTTGTTCCTGAAGCCGCTGCATAGTTTGAAACGGCCCGGTATCGCCCTTCTTCAGCAGCCGTTCCATGGCGCCCGGAATTTCCACGACCTGATGCGGCTGGACTCCTTTATGGTGAATATTGATCTTGCCGGAAGTCAGGTAACTGGCGATGGTGATTGCCACCGCCGAGTCTCCGGGCAATTCCCTGATTTCCTGAATTAGATCCTTGCCAAAGGTGTGCGTGCCCACCAGTGTCCCCCGCTTCTGATCCTTGATGGCGCCGGCCACGATCTCCGAGGCGCTGGCGCTCCAACTGTCGACCAGCACGACCATAGGCAGGCTCCGGTGCCGGTACCGGACAGCCGGAAGGCTCTGCTCCGGATAGCCCCGCCTCTGGATATGGAGGACCGGCGCGCCGGCCGGGAGAAAATGGCTGGCAACCTTGTGGGCCGCGTCGAGAGCCCCGCCGGGATTGGCGCGCAAATCCAGAATCAATGCCCGGTATTCCGGCGAATCGTCGATCTGTTTCAGGCTTTTGGCCAGGTCATCGGGGGTGGTCTCGGCAAACTGGGAGATCTTGATTATGGCATACTGGCCGACGGCCGGATCGGTCCGGGTGGCCATTTCCACGGTCGGGATCAAGATATTCTCGCGGGTCACCTGGAAGCTGAGTTCTTTCCGGTTCTCTCCCGCGCCACGGGCAACCGACAGCTGGACCGACGAACCCACCGGGCCGCGAATTCGGGCGATTGCCAACTCCATTCCCAGTTCCTTGACGGATTGGCGGCCGACCCGGATGATACGGTCCCCTTGTTGCAGGCCGAGCCGGGCGCCAGGCGATCCCTTCACCACCGAGGAGATGATCAGTTCTTCTTCCTTAGGGATCAGATAGACTCCGATCCCGCCGAAACTGCCACTGGTCTCCTTCTTCATCTCGGCGTACTCGTCCTTTCCGAGAAACCGGGTATAAGGGTCGTTCAACGTCTTCAGCATCCCGGCGATGTTGCCGGTATTCCAGTACGCCTTCATCAGCCGGCCGAATTCCACCGGCCGATAATAGCTGGTCTTCAAGACACCCATCACGTAAAAGGCTGGCAACAGATCTTGGTACCGGCCCTGCCGGACTTTGCCCTGCCACCACCAGCCGAAAGCGCCGGCCGCCACAAACAGTATGACCAAAAACGAAACCAGAGCCACCCGGCGCTTGCTAACCAATGCGACCGCTCCTTTACCGCTTTTCACGGCCCCCCAAAATAACTACAAATACTTCATCGGATCCACCGCCACACCGTCTTTGCGGACTTCGAAATGGACGTGGGGACCGGTGCTCAGACCCGTGGTGCCGACCTTGGCGATCTCCTGCCCCTTGGTCACGGTTTGACCCTGGCCGGCCAACAAATACGAACAATGCGCATACACCGTGGAGAAACCCGATCCGTGGTCGACGATGATCATCTTCCCGTATCCCCCGTTCCGGGCCGAGAACACCACCACGCCACTGTCCGAGGCATAGATCGGAGTCCCCTGGGGAGCCGCGATGTCAATCCCGGAATGATATTTCCGTTTTCGCAAAATCGGATGGATCCGGTAGCCGAAATAGGAAGTGATCCGGCCTTGAGTCGGCCAGATGTACCGGCCGGAACCCAATGCCGTCTTATTTTGGTGCTGCAGCCCGCGGATCTGGGATTCCATGGCCCGCGACAAATCTTCCAGCTCATCGAGGGCTTTCTCCAAGGAGCGGCGGTCATTTTGGATCGCCGACAGTTCCCTTTGCCTGGTCTGGACCTTGGAAGTCATGTTACTCCGTTCGGACTGGGCCATCTGCTGTAATCTGGCGTAGGATTCCCTTTCGCGGGCCAGACTATCGTGCTGCCGGACGATCTGCTGTTTCTTGCGGGCGATCTCATCCTGGTTTTGCTGCAAGGACTTGATGACCGACAAATCAGCCCGTATGTAGCGTCCCACCATCTCGTAACGGTTGATGAATTCGCTGAAATCGCGGGCTTCAAACAAAATCTGTAGGTAGCTTTGGTACCCGTATTTATATATAGCCACCAAACGCTTCCCTAGAACTGTTTGTTGCGCCGCGATGTTGGCCTGTAATTTCTGGATCTGCGTCTGAGTGCTATTGATCTGGTTCTTGATGGCGTTGATCCGCTGTTCGGTGCTTCCCAGCCGGCTATTGATCCGGTACAAATTGCTGCTGATCTGATCCAACTCTTGTTGCGACCTGATCAGATTGCCCATCACCGATTTTTCCCTGGCCTTGGTCTGGGTAAGTTTCCTTTTGGTCTGATCGATCTGCCGTTCAATGTCGTCGTTGGAAGCGGACCATCCCACCGCCCCGCAAAGCAATACCGCCAATAAGAGTAGGTTTAAAGATAAAAGCCGCTTGTTTGCCATTTATCCGTCGCCTCCCATATGATATCCTTTCTTTGGAAGCGGATCCGTCGCGCGATTTATAGCGCCGCCGTCCCCTGTCGACTAAAAGGGGGTTCCCGGAAAAACCCCACCGTAAAAAGGAAGCCCGAGATCATCGGGCCGCTGGTCACTGATACTCTGCCGAAACCGTATAAAGCTCAGGTCCAGATGAAAACTTGACGAAACGGCATCGATTCCCCGAAAGGCCGGACTACCGCGACCTTGACCGCGATGGCCGCCGTTCAACTTGACTATCGACTTTCCGGTCCTTTGACTTTAGTCCGGATTTGATTTTTGCTTTCAACGTTAGACTTTCCAGCCGGGACCATGGTTCATACCCTCATAAACTTCTTAAGGGACATCGTGCTCCCCAGGGCTCCGAAGATCAGGCCCAGCAACGGCAGAACCCAAAACATCCCACTGTTGACGGCGTTTTCCGGCAACAATGGAATGAATGGCGCCAGGTGCTTGACATACTGAAACAGCAGATGATAACTTTTCGAGATCACGACGACCGCCAAAAATGACCCGGTCAAGCCGATGAATACGCCCTCCAGCAGAAACGGCAGCCGGATAAACCAGTCGGTGGCCCCGACCAGCTTCATAATTTCAATCTCTTTTCTGCGGGAGAGCACCGTAATCCGGATCGTATTGATGATGATATACAGTACCACCAGGCCGATCACCAGCAGCAGGCCGAACCCGATCGCCCAGACCACCCGGACGACGATCAGCATGGCCTCCACGAAGGTCTCGCCGTATTCCACTTCATCCACGCCCCGCAAGGCCCCGATCTGCGCCACCAGCGGCTTCACCCTGGCATCGTCGGCCAATCTGACATTGATCATATCCGGCAACGGATTTTCGGCGATGGTAAAGAGGTCCTGAATCCCAAGATTTTTCTCCAGCCATTTGGCGCCGTCCGTCCTGGAGACATATCGCGCGCCCTTGACTCCTTCTAACTCAATCATCTTTTGTTGCAACCCAACCGCATCGGCGTCCTCCTGGAGGTAGACCCGGAGTTCGAGCGCGCCCTTGGCTATTCCCATAAAATGATTGCAATTGGAGATCAAAATATAAAAGCAGCCCAGCAAAACCAAGGAGAGGGTCACGGTGATCACGGAGGTGAGGCTCATCACGCCGTTCCGGCTCAAGCCGGTCCCCGCTTCTTTCGCAAAATACCACAGCGTCCTGGCTTTCACTCATAAACCCCCTTCTGTTCATCCCGGGTGATCCTGCCGCAGTCCAGCGCAATGACGCGGCGGCGCATCTTGTCGACGATTGACTTGTTGTGGGTCGCCATAATAATCGTGGTGCCCCGGCTGTTAATCTCATGCAACAAATCCATAATCCCCCACGAGGTGTCGGGGTCGAGATTGCCGGTGGGCTCGTCGGCGAGCAGCAGCAACGGCCGGTTCACAATGGCCCGGGCTAGGGAGACCCGTTGCTGTTCGCCTCCGGAGAGTTCCCCCGGAAAGACGCCTGCTTTGTCCTTCAGGCCGACCAATTCCAGAACCGCCGGAACTTGCCGCATGATATCCTTGGGCGAGGCCTCGATGACCTCCAGCGCGAACGAAATGTTCTCAAAGACCGTTTTAGTGGGCAATAGCTTGAAATCCTGAAAAATGACCCCGACATTCCGGCGGAAATGGGGCACTTCAGGTTCTTTCATCCGGGACAAATTTTTCCGCCCGACATAGATATGGCCCTGGGACGGAAGTTCCCGGCGAATCGCCAATTTCATAAAAGTTGTTTTTCCGGCGCCGCTCGGTCCCACCAAAAAAACCAACTCCCCTTTTTCGATATAGAGATCGACCTCTTTCAGCGCGGTGACCCCATTGCCGTAAACCTTACTCACTCCCTGGAACTGTATCAATAACGTCACCTCAGTCCATTACCAGTTTTTTCGATATTTCACTTCGACACCAGAAATTAATATCCTCCCCGAAAAAACATCCAAATATGACCCCGGAGCCGTGAAATGAGGCGGGCCCCACTTTCCAAGCGGAAGCGCCCTGCCCCCATTCATCGTCCGGCCTCAAATGTTCGCAATCTTTTTAATTGACGAAGGTTTGCCGTTTTAGGTTCAATCCGTCAGGCGCGGATGCATTTTGGGTCCGAAAGCCGGAAACGCCGGTCTTTTTTTGTAAAAAACCAGCTTCAAACCGGAAACAAAAAAGGATCTTGGAATAAATTGTCGAATACAGACGGAAGGTATTTTCAAAATATTATATGTTTGATTGTTTCGACAAATCTAGAGAATTACTTGAGGAGGAGATCTCATAAATGGAAAAAAACATAGGAGTCGACCTCGGTTACGGATTTGTTAAAGTCACGGACGGCAAAAAAGATAAAATCTTCCCCTCGGTGGTCGGACAAGCGCGCACGCTCCGTTATATCAGCGACGACGCGCAAGAACAGAACTTCCTCAAGAACATGAACGTGATCGTTGACGACCGGGAATATTTTGTCGGCGATCTGGCCAACCGCCAATCGGACGTCGTTCTCTTCTCCCTGACCGAAAACCGGATGGATGAGCGCATCAGCAAGGTGCTGCTCGTCACCTCACTGGCGTTGCTCTCGGACGGCAAGAGCACCAATTTTAACCTGGTCACCGGCCTGCCCGTCGGATTCTTCACCGAAACCAAGCAGTCCCTGTCCCAGCTCTTTAAGGGGCAGCACCATATCACCTTGCGCCGGAACCAAAAGAACGACAGTGAGCAAACCCTTTTTGTCAATGAAGTCAAGGTGTTGCCGCAGCCGTTCGGAACCTTGTTCGATCTGATCCTTGATTACAACGGGAATATGATCGACGAGAACATGGCCGCTTCCAAGATCGGCATTATCGACATCGGTTTCCGGACCACCGATTACATCGTGGTCGACAATCTGGAGAATATCGACCGCCTGAGCGGTTCGTCCAATACCGCGCTCAGCACGGCTTACATCATTATCTCCGAGATGCTGAAGGAAGAATTCAAGATCAACAAACCCATTTATCAATTGGACGAGATCGTCCGCACCGGCACGATCCGCATCTCCGGCAAGAGCTACAATCTCGATGAAATCAAGCGTCATGCTTTCGGCGTGGTCGCCGAGAAGCTGATTACCGAGATCAACAGCCTCTGGGTGAACAAATGGGAGTTGGACATGGTCTTTATCACCGGCGGCGGCGGGATTGCCATCGCCGAATACATGCTCCCCTATTTCGACAATACCATGCTGGTGAAAGAGGCCCAATTCGCCAATGTTTACGGTTTCCGGAAACTGGCCCAGCGCTTGTACGGCAACCGGATGAGGCCCAACAACTACGAGGTGGCGGCCAGTGCCGAGGATTGACCCCGGATTCTTCAACAGTAGCTTGATTTTGAAAAATCTTTTGCATAATCAGTTCCTGGTCGCGGTTCATCTGGAAGGAGGGGCCGCCGTCTCCGGAACGCTTTTGGGATGGGACTCCGAGTACTTACTGATCCGTGAGGACAAAAACTTGCAGATGGTGCCGATGCCTAAAGTTCTCCGGATCCAGGTCGACCTGGAAGAGATCATGTCCGTGCAGGCGCTGTCCGGCGCGGCGGATGAGACGCCGCGTCTCTCCTCCGTTTCAGGCGCTCCGGCCGCAACTTATCAAAACGGCGCGGCGGCGGAGGCCCGGGAATCTTATTCGATGCCAAAACCGGCCGCAGCTTCGCCTCTACCGGGAAACCGGGGCGAACGATCGCGCCTCGACGAACTGGTGCGGGACTGGTAGGCAATACGCTA
Source organism: Bacillota bacterium (assembly GCA_023402395.1). GTDB lineage: Bacteria > Bacillota > UBA4882 > UBA8346 > UBA8346 > JAEYGI01. Next base: position 51,315 of record JAEYGI010000008.1, on the reverse strand, counting down.
GGAGGCCACGCGAATGTCTCTTTCCTCCGATTTTTTGGAAAAAATTACGTTCCCCTATTATGCGCGCAGGCAAGCGCAGATCGCGCCGCCGCTGCCGTCCATCGCCTGGAACCGGCTGGCCTTGTCCGGATATTGCGACGTCTTAATTCAACTGAAGGGGACCGCTTCTCCCGCCACTTACCCCCGGCGGATCCGGCTATTCTACGAACTGTACGAGCGAGCGGCGGAGATCAATCCGGATTTGGGCAAATTGGATCTGTTGGAGCGGAATCTGTCAAAACTGGACCACCTGCCGACCGAAGCGCTGATCAATGCCGCGCTGGAGTGGAGCCAAACCGCCGCCGCGTTGGAAGGGTTCTGCCTCGACCGGCTCCGTGGCCAGAAATACTCCGCCGAACAGTTGATTGAGGTCATCCAGTCCTACATCTACAAATTTTTGGCGGAATCGGCCATCCCGCACTTTAGCGAGTACCTCTCGCGGTTCGAGGAAGAACTCCAGCAAGTGGCTAAGCTGAAAAACTATCCTCCGGCGGCAATGGTCAAACTCAACATCAATCACCGCTTCTCCGGAACCTTGCACACCGACCGTCCCGAGGTTCGGGACCGGATCGCCGGCGATCCGGAATTGGCGGCCATGGTCAATGAGTTGAACCGGGGCTTTTTCCGGCTAGTGAACGAGATTAACTGGAGATTGCCGGAGTCCGGGCGCAGCCTGAAACCGGACCCTTCACGCCAGAATCTCTCGTCCCTTCATGATTTCCGGCTGGTATTGAGCTATTTTTATCACGCCGAGGATGAGATTGAGTATCAATCAGGACTCTTTTCCAAGCTGCGCGAGGTCTTCAAATGGGGAGCCGGAGGCGCTTCATCGTCGAAATAAACGCCAAAAACCGCCGAAAGGCGGTTTTTCTGCCGTAAACTGGTTTCACCCGAGATTCCCGCGGCATTCGAAAAAAAGCGGGAGATGATCAACTCCCGTCTTTTTCCGGTGGCGCTCCATCGCCCGATTAGGAGCTAGTGCGCGTAATTCATTCTTCAGGATATTAAAGCACAAGCTAATGTGTATCGATAAGCCACTATCTGCCAGATGTTTTGGGTGGCGCGATTACCCGCACAGGCACAGACTCCCTAACATTGAAATGACCGGATCTCCCACAGGCTCACTCCAAAATAAACCCAGCGTCCCCGGATGAAACGCCAGCCGGCCACGGAATTCCCTCCCACAAAGGTGAGATAAGCCCAGAACGACTGGCCGTTTCTCAGCCAAATATAGGTGAAGCGGAACAAGCATCTCCGGATGGCGCCGGGATCAACCCGGTATAGACCCCGCGGCTCGGCAGGGATATAGCGCGGCGGGGGACCGGAGGGTGGTCTTTGGTAAGCGCCACGCGGCGGTCCCGGCGGACGTCGCCCCGGACGTCGCGGCGGTCCCGGGGGCCGGCGCTGCTCTTGAATCGAGTCGTAACTATCATCATAGTCGCCATCCCAATCGTCCCAGTCGTCCCAGTCGAAATCATCGTCGTCAAAATCATAATCTTGTTCAGCCACAGGAATATAAATTACTTGGCCTTCGTAATACAAATTGGGGTTTAACTCCGGATTGGCCTCGTAAAGGGCTTCCAGGGAAACCTGATAACGATCCGCCACCGTCTGAAGGGGTTCTCCGGGTTGAATGACATGGCAAAACGTCCCGGCCGGACATTGAGGATACATTTGATAACACCTCGCCCTTTTGCATTAATAAATGAACGGTATGCTTACGGATTATACTGATGGAATATAGTATGTTGTCAGTAGTGCATCCGTCCTAACCGCCATGAAAATGTGCCTTTTGCACGAAGAACGGGGCCGGCGCAACTAATATTTGAGATTTGATGCCACAATTTCATTGAAACGGCGCCGCGAAGGGGCTAAAATGGATTGAGCGGAGCGGTTGCACACTTCGGGTTAAACCCGGCCGGGCGCGGGGATAACCGCGAAGCCGGTCCCGGGGGGTTCGCAAGGTTTCTGGAAAGATCAAGGCAATTGATGATATACTATAAATAAAGCCGGCCAAAATCAAGTAGCCAGCCTATGCGGGGGGAAACGCAAGCCATGAACGATAAACTTCAAGCCCTGAAAACCAAACTCGCCGAGATCTGCCGGATTCAAAACGCCGCGGCGCTGCTCGGCTGGGATCAGATGGCCCTGATGCCTCCGGGCGGCGCGGCGGCGCGCGGCCAGCAACTGGCCGTTTTGGAACAGCTGTCCCATGAAAAGTCGGTCAGCCCCGAGCTGGGAGCGCTCCTCGATGGCCTGCAAAACGAGGGCGGCCGCTGGCCGGCTGATTCCGACGAAGCCCGCCTGATTGCCGTCGCCACCCGCGATTACGCGCAGGCGGTAAAAATCCCGCCGCGCTTTTCGGCCGAATTCGCCGAGCATACGGCCAAAACCTATGAAGCCTGGGCCAAGGCCCGGGCCGAGCGCAACTTTCAACTGGTGGAGCCCTTCCTCCAGAAATCCCTGGAGCTTAGCAGGCAAATGGCGAACTTTTTCCCGGGGTACCGGCACATCGCCGATCCGCTGATCGACCGGCTCGATGAGGGCCGGACCGTGGCCACGGTCCGGCCGTTGTTCGCCGCCCTGCGCCAGGAACTGACCCCGCTGGTCCGGGCCGTCACCAGCCGGCCGGCCGCGGACGACTCCGTCCTGCGCCAGCATTTTCCCGAACCCCGGCAGCTTCAATTCGGCCGGGAAGTGGCCGAGCGGCTCGGCTATGATTTCACCCGGGGCCGGCTCGATCAGAGCCCCCATCCCTTCACCACCAATTTTTCCGTCAACGACGTGCGCATCACCACCCGGGTCAACCCCAATTATCTGGGGGATTGCTTGTTCAGCGTCATTCATGAAGCCGGCCATGCGCTCTATGAGCAAGGCATCAATCCGGACTATGAAGCGACTCCGCTGGCGGGAGGGACATCGATGTCGGTTCATGAGAGCCAGTCCCGCCTCTGGGAGAACCTGGTCGGACGCAGCCTAAGCTTTTGGAGCTATTTCTACCCGAGGCTCCAGGCGGTTTTTCCGGAACAACTCCGGAACGTCCCGCTGGATCAGTTTTATCGCGCCGTAAATAAAGTGCAGCCTTCACTGATCCGTACCGACGCCGACGAGCTTACCTACAATCTCCACGTGATGATCCGTTTCGACCTGGAAACGGCGCTGCTCGAAGGCAGCCTGGCCGTACGCGAGCTGCCGGAGGCCTGGAACGAAAGGTACCGCTCGGACCTCGGCGTGGTCCCGCCCAACGACGCCCTGGGCGTTCTCCAGGATATGCACTGGTTCAGCGGGACGGTCGGCGGTTATTTTCAGAGCTACACCCTGGGCAATATTTTGAGCGCCCAGATCTTCAACGCCGCGCTGCAAGCCCTGCCGCAGATCCCGGCCGCGATCGAACGCGGCGAATTCGGAGCGTTGCGCGGTTGGCTCCGGGAACAGCTCTATCAATACGGCCGGAAATTCCCCGCCGCGGAACTGATCCTCCGGATCACCGGGAAACCCTTGCAAATCGACGATTATACCCATTATTTGAAGCTGAAGTACCGCCCGTTGTATGGATTATAACCCAATTGGGCCGATTTCCTCATCCCAAACCCATGTCATTCAGTTAATTGCTTGAATCCGAAACCAGTTATCCACATTCTTTTACCGCATGAAATGATTCAGTTAGTGAATATCCACATTTAGTAACAGAATATCCACAATCAGTTGCTAAATATCCACATTCTGTTACTGAATGTGGATTGGGAGGAGTTCCCCCAGTTCATTTATTCACAGAATATCCACATTTAGTTACTGAATATCCACATTCTTTTACTCCATGAAATGATTTAACAACAAAATATCCACATTCAGTTGCTGAATGTGGATTGGGAACGATTCCCCCGGCTAATTCGTCCGGGCATATTCAGTTTTAACTATCTTACCGCCATCCGGCGGGCTCTCACCTTCGTCCGGGCCTGCCCGATGGCTTCACCAGATCAGCTTATAGAGATTGCCTTTATTGTCCCGGGCCAGGCCATACCCTTGTTTGACCCCCCGGACCAGATAAAACTCGGCTTTGAACACCGTCCCCTTATCGCCGGTGAACAACGCCTGGCCGTACCGGGCCTCTTGCGGGGCGAGGCCGCTGCCAAAATACTTGGCATACAAGGAAAACGAAAAAATCTCCGCAGTGCGTCCGGCCGGCAAAATGGTATATTCACCCCCGCAGATCTCGCCATCCGCCAGCGTGGCCTCAATCTTCCCTTGGCTGCCGAACCCGATGGAACTGAAGGTCACGGCGATCTTCCCGTCTTGGCCGGACTGGGCGAGCGGTCCCTCCACCGGATAAAGGCCGGCCAACCGGTCGCAACCGGACAGCAGCAGCAGTACAGCGGCAAAAATAATCAACAGCTTAATTTTCATCATCCGATCCCCCTTGACGCACCCCTACCCGGGCCGTCGGAATGAATAAGACCCTCGCAGAGATTATCGGCGAAAATGGGAATCACTTAAAGGGTATTTCCATCGCGGCTCCCGGCCGGCCAATCCCTCTAATTCCGCAATCCTCGCACTTTGGAGTGAAATCCTGAAATTCTGATGAAAAGGTTCCCAACCTCTTACATAGGACTTTAACCCGGCTTTTAAACTAAAAACCCCAAGACTTCCGGTCCAAATCCATCGGCAGCTTGGGCCGCCTTCATCGCGGGCGGGTCAACGCCGGCTTACAGCTTATCCTTTAGAAACGCCGCCAGCTTGGTATCGACGTTCCGGATATGGACATTAAGCCATTCGACCACCAGATGATTGGTGGCCACGATCGTCGGCAGGCCGGGCCCGTTCTGTTCGAACGAGGTTTTCAGCTCCTTCAGGTTGTTGATGAAGTGAGTATGCTGCGCCTTATGCTGACTGTATTCAGGGTAGGCAAGCCGGGTCATATAATTTTCTTCGTTCCCGAAGTGGGTCACCACATAATCCTCAAGAAACTTCAAGGTCTCACCCACCACCTCGCGGCCCTTCCCCTGGCTGCAGGCTTCCAGCAGTTGATTGATTCTCCGGTACAACTCCTTGTGTTGGTCATCGATAACGTCCAACCCCACCGCCAATTTTGGCGTCCATTCAATCAGCATTGTCGAGTCCCTCCTTGAAAGCGTTGTGGTAAACCTTGCGAAGGCTACCGGTTTTGAACCGGCAAACGCCCGTCCCCCCGAACCAACCTCTTGAAAAATTTTTCCAAAACAGCAGGCTTTCCGGAGCGGTTGTCTTATTTGAAATATCGGCTGTTCCAGCCAAAACCTGAGTTTTTTCCAAAACCGTTCTGCAAAAAAGTATCAAATTAATTGCAAGAGAGCAAGATCCGTTACAGTTTTTTGGGAGTAATTCGATTATAATTAATTTACAATATTTTAAGCATATTTACAATATACGTCAACCGCAGGCCCGCCGGGACGATCCGGCAGGCCCGGATACGTGAAGATATTGACGCCCAAAGGGGGTGATTAGGCCGCTGATTTGCCGCGGCAACCGGTTTTTCAATGATTGTAAATCATTAAAGGAGGGATTTTGTTGAAAAAAGGTAGAGTTTTTTGGGGTTTGGTTCTGATTTTGGTCGTTTCCATGCTCTGGGCCGCCGGCGGGCCGGCGGACGCCGCCACGATCTTTAGCGACAATTTTAATGATGGTAACGCCACCGGGTGGACCGCCACTCAGGGAACCTGGTCGGTGGTATCGGACAGCGGGAGCTATGTTTATTACAAATCCGGCACCGATGAAGGCCGTACTTCGGCCGGTTCCACCTGGACCAACTACGCGGTCGAAGCCAGAGTGAAAGTGGATAACTTCAACGGCTCCAACCGGGCCTATGTCTGCGGCCGTTATAAGGACGGCAATAACTTCTACGCGGCCAGCCTGATGAGCAACACCATCGAAATCCGGAAAAAGGTCAGCGGCAGCAGCACCACCATCGCTTCCAAGAGCTATGCCGTGGCCACCGGCACCTGGTACACCGTGAGACTGGTCATGAACGGCAGCAGCATCAGCATGTACGTCAACGGCGCGCTGCAACTGTCCGCCACCGATTCCAGCCTGACTTCGGGCGCGGTTGGCCTGGTCCCTTATAAAGTGACCGCGAAATACGATGATGTGATCGTCGATGATCTGGGCGGCGACACCAGCACTCCGACTCCGACTCCCAGCGCTGCGACTCCGACACCTACACCCGGCACTAGCACTCCGACTCCGAGCAGCGCGACGCCTACTCCGACGCCAGCCGTAACACCGACACCGACGCCAGGCACTGCCACGCCAACCCCCACTCCTAGCGGCGGAGGGAGCACTAACGGTTTAGTTGGCTTCGCCACCCTTAACGGCGGCACTACCGGTGGAGCCGGCGGCCCGACCGTAACCGTTTATACCGGGACCGAACTGCAAAATGCGATCAAACTCGGCGGCCCGCGCATCATCTATGTGGCCGGCACCATTACCCCGTCCAACTCCAGCGGGCTGAGCAAGATTGATGTCAAAGACGTATCCAACATTTCCATTCTCGGCAGCGGCTCCAGCGGCCAGTTGAATGGCATTGGCATCAAGATCTGGCGGTCCAGCAATATTATCATTCGCAATCTGACCATCCACCACGTCAATATCGGCGACAAGGATTGCATCGGTATCGAAGGCCCCTCCAATAACATTTGGGTCGACCATTGCACTTTGTATAACGATCTGAGCCACGACAAGGATTATTATGACGGACTGCTTGACGCCAAATCCGAATCGGCCTACATCACGGTCTCCTATTGCCTGTTCTATGACAGTTACAAGACCAGCCTGGTTGGTTCCTCGGACAGCGATGAGTATGACCGGAAGATTACCTACCATCACAACTACATCCGGAATTGCAACTCCCGGTTGCCCAGTTACCGGTTCGGTACCGGCCACGTCTATAACAACTATTACGAGGGAATTCTCACGACAGGCATTAATGTGCGGATGGGCGCGGTCCTGCGGATTGAAAATAACGTCTTCGAAAACTCCATCAATCCGATCGGATTCTGGGATAGCGATGAGACCGGTTACTGGCAACTCTCCGGTAACTCCTATGTAAATTGCACCGGAAGCATGCCGACCTCATCTACCGGAACCTTCAACCCGCCGTACAGCTATAGCCTGGATGCCACCGCTAACGTCAAGTCCATTGTTACCGCTAACGCAGGAGCGGGAAAGATTAATCCGTAAATCTCCAAATCATCGACACTAACACTTTTGGCCGGGGCTACCCCCCGGCCCTTTTCGCGGTTTGGTTATCCGCCGATTTGCGCCTATATCGGATGAAGTAAATTTCTTTACTAAATTTGCATTCTTAAAGCCGAATGCAAATGGTATCAAATCGGAATTTACTTCATTCTATTACAGCTGAAATAAGTTGAATTAAATTCATTAATTTTCCATCATGGCCGGCATTAAGGACATGATGTATAGCAGAAATTTAATTCAACTTATATAGCAGGGAACGTGAAAACCGTTCCCTGCTTTCTATCAGGCCGCGTCCATTGAAATTAATGCTTAATATCCTCTCCCGGTCCGCGGATCAAATACTCCCAAACCTTGATGGCGGCTTTGGCCCCTTCGCCGGCGGCCACGATGATCTGTTTCTCCGGAACCGAAGTGGCGTCCCCGGCCGCAAACAATCCGGAAATATTGGTCCGGCACAAACAGTCAATCTCAATCTCCCCTTGCTCATTCCGTTTCACCGCATCCCCCAGAAAGTCGGTGTTGGGATCAAGCCCAATCTCGACAAAGACGCCCCGCGCCGGAATTTCGAACCGCTCTTTGGTCTTGACCGATTCCACTTCCACGGCGGTAACCGATTTATCCCCCTTGATTGAGACTACCGCATGTTCGGGATACTGCTTCAGTTTGGATTGCCCGGCCAGCCGCTTGATCAAAATCGCATCGGCCGTCAATTGGCTCAGTGAGATTAAATGAACCTCACTTACGTAATTTACCAGATCCAGAACGGACTTGATTGCGGAATTGCCGCCGCCGATCACCGCCACCGGCAGGTTTTTGAAGATTGGTCCGTCACAGGTGGAGCAATAGCTGACTCCTTTGTTCCGAAACTCAGTCTCTCCCGGAACATTCAGCGTCTTGGGCCGCTTCCCCGAACAAACCAGGACCGCCCTGGCGGTCAACTCGCCCTGCGGAGTGGCGACTTTGAACTGATCGCCCTCTTTCCGGATTGATTGCACATCGGTCAATTTCTGATCCAGATCCAACTCCTTGATCTGAGCTTCGAACTTTTCCACCAATGCCTGGCCGTCAATTTCCTGAAAACCCATATAGTTTTCAATGTCGGTGGTCCAGTTTACCTGGCCGCCCACGTCCTTGGCGACAATGGCCGTTTTAACTCCTTTACGGGCTGCGAAAACTCCCGCCGTCATCCCCGCCGGTCCGGCTCCGACAATAATCAGATCGTAGTCTACTATCATCACCTGCTTTCGCCAGTCATTCGCGTGTCCTGGTTCCTGGTTCCTGGTTCCTGGTTCCTGGTTCCTGGTTCCTGGTTCCTGGTTCCTGGTTCCTGGTTCCTGGTTCCTGCTGAAATTGTAACCGAGTCGCGGGCCTTTTATTAAACGGGAACCGAATTTAATGCGTCAGCTTGCCAAGGCGTTCCGGATCGAAGCCGACGATGACCTGGTCTCCTTTGGTCGTCACCGGAACGCTCAATTGGCCCGTCATTTGTTGCAGCTTCTCAGCGGCGGCCTCGTCGGCCGAAACGTCGACTTCCTGATAAGGCACGCCCTGGTTGTCGAAATATTCCTTCACCTTGTGACACCAGGGGCAAGTCGGCGTGGTATAAACGGTAATCTCACTCATCCGTTTCATCCTTCCTAATTAGAGTTATGCTCACCCCTAGTTTTTCTAACCGCTTTGGTTTATATCCACTAAAAAACAAACGGGCGATCTCCCGCCCGTTAGCATGCAACTCAGTGTTCCGGCACTCCCGCCTCAATCAGACATCTTAAACCATCCGGCCCATTCCGTATGGCCATCTGACGCCACCCGGCGCAATCGGTCACCGGTCCCGTCCATCAGATACAATTGAGCTTGCCTGGATTCCCGCGTCGACAGGAAAGCGACCGTGTTGCCGGTCGGCGACCAGACCGGAAACTGGTTCCGGTTCTCGCTCTCGGTCAAGGTCAGCTTCATGCCGGATTGTAAGTCGTAAAGGCGCAAGCCGGTCTGGTTATCGGTTCCGTAAGACTGAAACGGAAAAATGAACCGTTTGCCGTCAGGAGCCCAGTCAAGGGTAGCCGAACCCTGCCAGTTCTCGTTCAGTAAGCCCAGCGCAATCACTTTGTCTTCCACCATGAGCAATTTTCCGGAGCCGGCCTCTAGCAGATATAACGAGTAGAATCCTTCCAAATCGCCATCATGCCGCTTCGCATAAAAGGCAATCCACCGCGAATCGGGAGACCAGCGCAGACCGGGCAAAACTGATAACTCGTTCGGGGAGGTCCAGATCGTCTTCCGGTTGAATTGAACGGTCATCTCCAGTCTGGAGCTGAACCGCGCTTTGTTTACCCGGGCCACTCCATTCTGGTCGGGACTGGTCTCAAGCGCCGAACCGCTTCCCCCGCCCGAGTCAACCTCTATCTTGCGAAAGCTGCCATCGCTGAAATCCAGGATATAACCATGGGTAGACTGACCATCTCCGGCCGCTATCACTGCCTGATCCGGATCACGCGAGATCTGGCGCAGTGAGATATGCTTTTCCGAAAAGCGGCGAAGCAGCTTTGAGCTTCCGGTGGCCGGAAAATATTCAAAAAGCTCCCCATCTTTCAAGTAAAGCAGATGCTTGCCGGCGATGAACACCGAAAGTTCCTTCGCAGCGACAATCATTCGTGGGTTTTGGCCTGTTTCATCGGTCACCATCAGCTTGCGCTGCTCCCCCTGAACCTGAGCGAAAAAGAGCAGCGTGGTTTCCCGGCCCGGCTCCGCCGCCAGGGCCGTCGCGGAGATAATTATTGCCAGAAGCAGCGTCCCTACTATGGTTGCCTTTCTCATGAACCATCCCCCCGTTCCGCAGACTTCGCCTTCCGAACGCCGGATTCCTGCTAACAAATTCTTGGCAATTGTTCACCGCTGCCCATCGGAACCAGGCGTTCCCCGCCGGAGCCGGTCCTGAGGCTGACCAGGCGGGGATGCTTCTCGGTGACTTCCCCGATGATCGCCGCTCCGGCGCCGCGGGGATCGTTTCTAAACCTCGCCAGAACCGCTTCCGCCACCGCTTGGTCCACTATGAGCAATGCTTTGCCCTCATTGGCGAGATAAAGCGGATCAAGCCCGAGCAAATCGGCGATCCCCCGCACCTCGGGCTTGACCGGAATCAGCGCTTCTTCCAACCGGATGCCAACCTCCGATTGGCGCGTAATCTCATTGAGAGTGGTTCCCAGCCCGCCCCGGGTCGGATCGCGCATCACCCGAATCCTACCCTGGAACTCTTGGACCAGTGGCAGCAACATCCGGTTAAGCGGCGCCACATCGCTCATCAATTTTCCACTCAGCCCCAACTCGCCCCGGGCCAGCAAAATGGCAGCGCCGTGATCCCCGATACTGCCGCTGACCAATACCCGATCGCCGGGACGGGCCTGCTCCCCGCCGAGTTGAGCACCAGGGATGAGTCGTCCGACCCCTCCGGTGGTAATAAAGATCCCGTCAGCCGCGCCTTTTCCAACCACTTTAGTGTCGCCGGCCACCAATTCCACGCCGGCTTCGGCGGCGGTTTCCGCCATGGACGCTGCGACCCGCTCCAAATCGTCCCGTTCGAACCCTTCCTCCACGATAAAGGCGGCGGTAAGCCCCAAGACTTCGGCGCCCATCATTGTCAGGTCATTGACGGTTCCGGCCACGGCCAGCCGACCGATATCCCCGCCCGGAAACCGCCATGGCGTCACCACAAAGGCGTCGGTGGTCATGGCCAGCCGGCCATCGGCATAGTCGAGTACCGCCGCATCATTGCCTTTCAGTAACTCCGGATGGCGAAACCGGGACCAAAAAACTTCCCGTATCAAGTTGGCGGTAGCTTCCCCGCCGCCGCCCTCGGCCAGACGAATCTTGGTCATTTCGCTCCTCCCAGACCCCGATAATAAAAATGCGCGGCGCAAGTGCCCTCCGCCGAAACCATGCACGGACCCACCGGGTGCTCCGGCGTGCAGGAACGGTCAAAATGAGCGCATTCTTCCGGTTCGGCCCGCCCCAGCAAGATTTCGCCGCACCGGCAGCCGGGCGGCTCGGGAGCAATCACCGGCTCAACGCCAAACTTGCGGGCCGCATCGTAACTCCGGTACGCTTCGGCCAAACCCATTCCGGACCCGGGCACCAAACCCAAGCCGCGCCATTCGGCATCCTCAGCGGCAAACACTTCCGCCATCAACCGTTGCGCCGCTTCATTCCCCTGTTCGGAAACTACCCGGGGATAGCGGTTCTCCAACCGGGCTTCACCGTTTTTAATCTGCCGGAGCAAGGCCGCTATGCCAAGCCACACCTCTTCCGGACGGAAACCGGTGATCACGGCCGGCAGGCCGAATTGCTCCGGCAGGTGCTCGAAAGCCTTGGCCCCGAGCACCACGCTGAGATGCCCCGGCGCGATCAGGCCGTCGATCTCCAGTGCCGCTCCAGATAGTAGCCCGAGCATAGCCGGCTTTAAAACCTTCAGCGCCGGCAAAACCGAAAAGTTAACGACCCCGAGCCGCTCCGCTTCCCGGACAGCCAGCGCCACTGCGGGAGCGGTAGTTTCAAATCCTACTCCCAAGAAAATCACTTCGGCCGCTGGATTCTTCCGGGCCAGTTCAACGGCGTCAAGGGGCGAATAAACCACTTGAATCCGGCTTCCTTCGGCCCGCGCGTCCGCCAAGGTTCCGCCGGGGCCCGGGACTTTCAGCAAGTCTCCGAAAGTGGCCAAAATCACCTTCGGCCGCCGGCTCAACCGGACCGCCTGTTCGATATAGCCGCCGCCGGTGACGCAAACCGGGCAACCCGGCCCCGAGAGCAGGCGCACCCCGGGCGGTAACTGACGGTGGATTCCAGCCTTGCGGATGGCATGAGTATGAGTGCCGCAGACTTCCATCAGTGTTCCATGAATATCGGCAAACTCGGTTTGAATCCGCTTTATAAAAACGATTAATTCATCCGGCATCGGTCCCAAAGACCTCGTTATACAATTTAATTGTCTCCCTAGCCTCTTCGGCCGGGACGATCTGAATCGCGCAGCCAGCATGAACCAACACAAAATCGCCCACCTTGACCCCGGCGACGAGACTCAGGTCGACAGACCGGCTGACGCCGGAAAAATCGACTTGCGCTTTACCGTTTTCAATAGTTACCACTTCACCGGGAACCGCTAAACACATCGTTGTATCCTCCTTCAATCATCAATCCGGCCAGCCAAGCTTGGCCGAACGCGATCCCGCCGTCATTGACCGGAACTACTTCCGGCAGGAACACCTCAAACCCTGATCGTTCCAAGGTTTCAATTGCCAGGTCCACCAGCAGCCGGTTCTGAAAAACCCCGCCGCCCAATACGAGCCGGTTTGTCCCGGCATCATGCCGGAGCCGGTTTGCCGTGGCTTCGATCAACACGGCGATGGTCCGGTGGAATTTCATACTAATTGCCCCAACACCGGTTACCCCGATATCCGCGACAACGGCGGCGGCCAAGGAACCGGGGTCGAAGATGATCCGGTCATCGAGCTCCAGCAAATCCACAGGATAATACCCTGCGGCCGTCCGATCCGCCTGGTTTTCCAGCCAGATCGCGGCTTCTCCTTCATAGGTCACCCGGGCAATTCTCCCCACAAGACTGGCGACTCCGTCAAAAAGCCGGCCCATGGAGGACGTCTCCGGCGCATTAATCCCGGACCGGACCGCCGTTTCCAAAAACCGCCATTGTTCCGACAACCCCGTTATATCGAGCCACTCCGCCAAACGCCCGGGTTCATTCGTACACAGGTAAGAGGCGGCCATCCGCCATGGCTCATGGATAGCGGCCTCGCCGCCCGGCAAGGGATAATAACTCAAATGCCCCGCCCGCCGCCAGCGGCACCCCTCCCCAATAAAAAACTCCCCGCCCCAGATAGTTCCGTCCGTCCCATAGCCGGAGCCGTCGAGGGAGACTCCGATCACCGGACCTTCCCAGCCGGCCAGAGCGGCCGCTCCGGCAACATGCGCTAGATGATGCTGAATCCCAATCAAGGGCAGACCAGTCTCCCGGGCAAATCGGGTCGACGTATAATCCGGATGAAGATCATGAACCACCCATTCCGGCTTACATTGAAGTAAACGTTGAAACCGGACGATCGTTTCCCGGTACGCCAAAAAGGCGGCCAAATTATCGAGATCGCCCTGATGCGGGCTTAGAAAAATCCGGTCCCCCACCGTCAGGGCAAAGGTATTTTTCTGCTGGGGGCCGCAGGCGAGCAACGGAGGAAGCGACCGGCCCACTTTCACCGGCGCCGGAGCGTAGCCCCGGGAACGGCGGATCCCGATGGCCCGGCCGGCTTGATAACGAAGCACCGAATCGTCGCAACGCCAGAGGATTCTCCGGTTATGAATCAGAAAACCGTCGACCATCGGCCCCAGATCACGGTAGGCTTCGCTATCTTCGATGCTGAGCGGCTCGCCGGAGCGGTTGCCGCTGGTCATAACCAGCGCCGGAAGCTCCGGCGCAAAAAGCAGCAACTGAATGCCGGTATAGGGTAGAAAAACGCCGACCTCCCGCAGCCCCGGGTTGACCCCCGGCGCCAACCGGCCGCCGCTTTTTTGCACGGTCAGCAGGATCGGGCGGGCCGGGTCGGCCAGCAATTCGGCCTCGGCCGGGCTAATCACGCATTCTTCCCGCGCCGAGTCCAGACCCATAAACATCACCGCGAAAGCCCGGTTATCCCGGCCCTTGAGCCGGCGCAGCCGGAGCACTGCCGTTTCGTTCCGGGCATCGCACGCCAGATGGTAACCGCCAATGCCCTTAATGCCGAGTATTCCTCCGGTTCGTAACACTTTCCTGGCCATCACCGCCGGATCACCTTGTATTTCGGCGCCGGAAGGATCGGTGAACCGCAATACCGGCCCGCAGTTGGGGCAAGCGATAGTCTGGGCGTGAAAGCGGCGATTCGAAGGGTCGGTGTATTCCCGCTCACATTCCGGACAAAGCGGAAATTCACGCATGGAAGTCCGGGGACGATCAAACGGCAGGCCGTCAATAACGGTAAACCGGGGGCCGCAGAGGGTACAACTGTTGAAAGGATGATGCCGGCGCCGATCCGATGGATCGAAAAACTCAGCGGCGCAGGCTGCGCAAAGGCCTTGATCGGGCAAGGGCGAACCTTGTACCGTTCCCGAGGCGCTGGGGATGATTTGAAAGCCCGGTTCGACGGGGACAACCAGGACCGGCTCGCTCCGAACCGTTTCGATCCGGGCTGCCGAAGGAGCCCGGGAAAGCAGCTCCGCCGCAAAACCATCTAACGCCCGTGCCGGACCCTGGATCTCCAGCTCGACTCCAGCGAAGTTATTCCGGACCCAACCGCTCAGGCCGTGTTCCCGGGCCAGATTAAACAAAAAGGGGCGGAATCCGACCCCTTGTACCAGACCATTGATAATGAGGCGCCGGCGCTCCAGCGGTTCATTCATGAAGAAACGCCTCGATCCGTTGCTCCAGCCACTCGACCCAGGGACCGAAACCGGCTTCGGTTTTGCAGGAGACCTCGAAGACCGGCAATTCCGGCTTAAGGCTCCGGATCCCTTGATAAAAACGGTCCCGATCGAAATCGACGAATGGCTGCAGATCGATTTTATTCAGGATCACAGCATCGGCGCTCTCAAAGATCAGCGGATACTTGAACGGCTTGTCATCGCCCTCGCTGACCCCGATCATGACGACCCGGAGCGCCTCGCCCAACGGAAATTCGGCGGTACAGATCAGATTCCCGACATTTTCGATGAACAGCAGGGTACCGGGAGCAGGGGTAAATTCCCGAAGCGCCTTGCCGATCATCTCCGCTTCCAGATGACAGCCGCCCTCGGTATTGATTTGGAACGCGGCGATTCCCAATGAATTTAACAAATCCGTATCAATGCTGGAAGCCGGGTCGCCCTCGATCACCGCCGCCGGAAACCGGCAACGGCCGGCGGTCCGACGGATCAGGCTGGTTTTGCCCGCACCGGGCCCGGCCAAAAGATTGACGGCCGCCAATCCCCGCTCCTTGAAGAAGAGCCGGTTGGCCTCGGCCAATTTGGCTTCGTTGGCGAAAAGGTCTTGTTCGATTCCAATCTCCAATGCTAGTCCACCTCAATGCTTTCCACAAAACATTCGCGGCCGCTCTCGGTGAGCCGGCCCAGTCCGCCGCAGTCGGGACAGAGAAAGTCGGCCGGCCGTTTCTCGAACTCCCGGCCGCAAGCCGGGCAATATAAAAGGGCTTTGCCCCGGACCAAATCCAGCCGGGCGCCCTCGGCCGGCGTCCCGGCGGCGATTATCCCGAAATAATGGCGGACGCATCCGGGGATGATCCCCGAGAGGTCGCCGATGACGATCCGGATTTGCTTGATCGTTCGGGCGTCATGAAGCGCAGCCTGCTCCAAAACCAACTTCAGCATTTTCTCGGTAAGGGACTGTTCATGCATGAGGATCCGCCTTATGTCCGAGCAAGATCCGGTCCATTCCGGCCAAGTCTTGAATCGGCCGGGGTTCGAGGCCAGCCTCCCGGAACATGGCTTGCAGCGGCTCCCGTTGATCGTGGCCGTGTTCGACCGCCACCCAACCGCCGGGGTTAAGCAATCGGACCGCCTCGGGCAGCAAGCGGCGGTAAACGTCCAGGCCGTCGGAGCCCCCGTCAAGCGCCAGTACCGGTTCTTTGCCGAGCTCTTTCTGAAGTGTCGGAATTACTGCACTGGGAATGTAGGGCGGATTGGAGACAATCAGATCGAAGCGCATGCCGCGCACGGATTCCAGCAAATCCCCAACTTGAAACACGATCCGGTCGGCCACCCCGTGCCGCTCCGCGTTGGCGCGGGCGATGGCCAGCGCCGGCTCGGAGAGATCCACCGCCTGCCAGGAGCTTTCCGAAAGCAGTTTGGCCAAAGCGACGGCGATGACGCCGCTACCGGTGCCGACGTCGACTCCAGTGACGCTACTCTTTCCTTTCATGGCGTCGACCGCCGCTTCCACCAGCAGCTCGGTTTCGGGCCGCGGGATCAGCACCGCCGGACTCACGGCAAACTCCCAACTTAAAAATGCTTTCTTTCCGGTGAGGTAGGCGAGGGGCCAGCCTTGGGCCCGTTTGAGGATAATCTCCCGGTAACGCTGAAGTTCGGCGGGTTCAAGCGGGCGGTCCCATTCCGAATATAATTTGACGCGGGGCAGATCCAGCACCTCGGCCAGCATCAGGTCCGCCTCCAGCCGAGGGCTGGGAAGACCCCGCTCCGCCAGAAAAGGGATGGTCTTGGCGAGCACCGCGCCGATGGTCAGATTATTGTTGGTCGACATTCTTCAGCCGTTCCGCCTGATCGGCGGTGATCAACGGCTCAATCACCTCATCCAGTGTGCCTTCAATGATCGAGTCCAAATGGTACAGGGTCAGGTTAATCCGGTGATCGGTCAGCCGGTTCTGCGGGAAGTTGTAGGTCCGGACCCGCTCGCTCCGGTCGCCCGACCCGACCATGCTCCGCCGGGCCTCGGCCATCTCGGCGTGCTGCTCCGACTGGAACTTGTCGAGCAATCGGGCGCGGAGCACCTTCATGGCCTTCTCTTTATTCTTTAATTGCGACTTCTCATCCTGGCAGGTTACCACCAAGCCGGTGGGCAGATGGGTGATCCGGACCGCCGAGTCGGTGGTGTTGACGCATTGGCCACCGTGGCCCCCGGCGCGAAAAACGTCGACCCGCAGGTCATTGGAGTTGATTTCCACCTCGACCTCTTCCGCCTCGACCATGATCGCCACAGTGGCGGCCGAGGTATGAATGCGGCCTTGGGCCTCGGTCTCCGGAACCCGCTGGACCCGGTGGACCCCGCTCTCAAACTTCATCCGGCTATAAACCCGGTCGCCCTCGATGATGAAAATGATCTCCTTAAACCCGCCCAGGTCCGATTCACTGATGCTCAACAGCTCAGTTTTCCAGCCCCGGCTCTCGGCATAGCGGGTATACATCCGAAACAGGTCGCCGGCGAACAGCGCCGCCTCTTCCCCGCCCGTTCCGGCCCGGATTTCGACGATCACGTTTTTGTCGTCATTGGGATCCTTGGGGAGCAGTAAAATCTTGAGCCGCTCGGCGAGACGTTCCTCCGCCGCTTCCAGCGCTTCGATCTCCGCCTTGAGGAGCGCGGCGGCTTCCCCCTTCTCCTCCCGCAGCATTTCGGCGGCGGTTTCCAGATCGGCCCGGACCCGCTTGAACTCCTGATAAGTTTCAACCAGTTCGCTGATGGACGAATGGGCCTTAGCCAGCTTCTGAAAGAGCGGCTGATCGGCGATGACCACCGGATCGCTCAACTGATTGCTCAGTTCATGATATTTTTCTTCAATGGCCGCTATTTTGTCAATCATCAAATCACCTCAAGCTCAACCGGCCGGCGCGGCCGATTCAACCTCCACCTTCTCGGCGGCATAGATCCGTCCGCCGACAATCACCGGCGCTTCTTCCTTCAGCACCGCCACCAGTGCATTGATAGCCACTTCCACCTGCTGGTCGTCCGGCTCCCGGGTGGTCAGCTTTTGCAGCCACATGCCGGGCAGGCTCATCCAGCGCCACAGGAAGAAGTCCTGGTGCCTTCCGGTAAACTTGATGATCTCATAGGAGACGCCAGCCACCACCGGCAACAGGATGATCCGCGACAGCAGGCGCATCCAGATCGTGTCGTATTTCAGGAACGAAAAAAACACGGCGCTGACAATCACCACGAACAGCAAGAAGCTCGTTCCGCAGCGGGGGTGGAACGTAGTGTAATTGCGGGTATTCTCCACAGTCAGGTCTTTCTTGGCTTCATAAGTGTTGATTACCTTGTGCTCCGCGCCGTGATAGGCGAAGACCCTCTGAATATCCTTGAGCCGGGATACGGCCACGATATACCCGATGAAGATCACGAACCGCAGCACACTCTCGAAGATATTTTCCCAAAAATACCCCGGAATAAAGCGGGCGACGAACATCCGGCCGAGCAGCGGCAATACCACGAAGAGCACGATGGTCATGGCCACCGCCACCGCGATCATCGTCGCGCTTTCACCGGCGGACAGCTTCTCCTCCTCCTCGCCCTCCATGAACTGATCGGCCGAAAAGAGCAAGGCCTTGACCCCGACGCCGAACGACTCGCAGAGCGACACCACCCCCCGGATGAAGGGCCACTTCAAGGCCGGGTATTTTTTGGAGACCGAACCCACCGGGTCCTTTTTGATCACGATCTCGCCGTTATTTTTACGAACCGCGACCGCCATATATTCCCGGCCGCGCATCATCACGCCCTCGATCACCGCCTGCCCGCCGTAGCTGAATTCAGGCTGTTTCATTGCCACACCTTCCTATATTTGCTTATTTAGGTCCAACTACATAGCAAGCGAGGATGCTCTCCTCGCTTGCGACTGCTTGACTATTTCTTTTCCAAACGCTTTCTGAATTTTTCGACTTGGCCGCCGCTATCGACGATGCGCTGTTTCCCGGTAAAGAACGGGTGGCATTTGGAGCAAATTTCGACCCGGATCTCCTTTCGGGTGGAGCCGGATTCGAACGACTCGCCACAAGCGCAGGTTACTTTGACTTTATTGTATTGCGGATGGATTCCTTCCTTCAACGCGTGTCACCTCTCTTGCTCTTTCCAATACTTTAATATTATAGCACAGTGTCTCCGGCCGCGCAATAAAATTTCAGGGACGGACCAGAAGAGTTGGGGGGAAAAGGAAAACGATCTTTACTTGGCGTGAAAACTTTTCATAACAGGCCGGATGGGCGATTCCGCCTTTTTTGGGTCAACGAATAAACTTGTCAATGGCTTCGTTGAGGCTTTTTAAGGATCGTTCCCGCTCCTGTTCATTAGCGTTGGCCAGCGCATGCACTACGCATTGATCAATATGACCCTTCAGCAAGAGTTTTCCTAAATTATTGAGAGCGGACTGCACCGCGGAAATTTGAATTAGAATCTCCGGACAATCCCGCTGTTCTTCCATCATCGTTTTAATGGCGTTGGCATGGCCGATGATGCGCGACATCCGGTTGATCATCTTCTGGTAATCTTCGGGAGAGTGGATATGGGGGTGGAGAGGCTGGCTCATATGATATTTCCTCCTCGATCCGATAATTCTTTTTCGATATCTTTTCTATATCGTAAGCCATTTAATGCGACTTCGCAATAGCGTTTGACAAGCCACCCGCCAATGTTATAATAAATCCAACATGCACATCCCCGGGATGGGGTTATTTGCGATGCGCACTCTCAGAGTGGAGGTAATCCCGTGATTACTGATCTCGCGGCCTTAATACGGGATTTGATTAACATCGACACGACGCGCGCTGCCATGAATGAAATGGTCGCGGTGCGCTATCTCAGCCGTTATTTCCGGCAATGGAACGTTTCGCACCGCTGTTTCGAGCCGTTTGCCGGGCGCGGCAGCATTCTGGCCTGCATCCCCGGGGAAGAAAAAGAAAGCATTTTGCTGCTCTCCCATCTTGATACCGAAAATGAACAAGCTCTGGCTGGTTATACCCCCGCCCAAGCAGTGATCACCGCGGACCGCGTGATTGGAAGGGGCGCCTTGGACTGCAAAGGAAATGTCGCCGTGCTGGCGCAGATCGTCAAATCGCTGCGATGTCAAAACCATCGTCCCCGGAAGACGATTCTGTTTGCGGCCGTGGCGGGTGAGGAAGACGGCGGTCAAACCGGCGCCAAGTGGCTGATTGAACATACGGATGTATTTGATCGGGTGAATCTGGTCATCGGCGAAGGCGGAGGATACCCCGTGCCTTGTCAAAATCAGTGGTATTTTACCCTGCAAACGGGTGAAATGGGCCAAACGCGGGATGAAACGCATCAGTTGTCGCTTGATCCCGGAGCGCTGAAAGCTGATTACGAGCGCGCCTTCAGACAAGGTTTCTTTGATGAAAACACCTTGCATTATATCGATACGTTACCAACCAACCACTATCAGCGGCATATCCCGGTGAAGCACTTTTCTGAAGGGTTGGGAAAATACCTGGAACAACAGCAAAACCAGTGCCAGCCCTGGACGGGAAAAAAGCTGCAACATCTCGCCGTGTTTCAACGGGAGTTGGAATCGCTGGATCCGTCTTACCGGGTGATGCCCTTGATCACACCCGGGTACAGCGATAACCGCTTCTTTCGCGACCGGGGCATTGAAACCTGGGGATTTTTCCCGCTTGATCCCCGGAATAACCTGCGGGGGATTCACGGAGCAAACGAGTATATTACAATAAAATCCCTGCAATTGGCGTATACGTGCCTCTCCGCCATCCTCGAACAGTTGGCGTGGCGGGATTTGTAAATTTGTTTATAAATTTCAAATTTCGGATACGCCTCGATACCCTTGACAAAAATCCAAACGAAGAATATATTAATAATCAAATAACCCCCACGGGGGGATAGAGGTTGTTCTCCCAAAGCGTCAAAATTATTTACACATATTTCTAGGAAGGACGCAAAATGGCGACGGCTACGGAAACAGAACCGACCCAAAACAAAAACGTTGCAATCGGGAATAAAAAGCAGGAGCGATCCAGAACCAAACCGGGTTTTAGTTACCGGGCCTTTGTTTTTCCCACGGTTTTAGCGGCGCTGATCGCCGCGAGCATCCTGTTTGATTGGCTCTGGGCCAAGCTTCTGCCCTTTCCCTTGGCTCTGATCCCCCTGGGATTGGGGGGATATATGGTTTTTAAATCCACTTTTGAAGCAACCCTCGCCAAAAAGAAGATTACCGCGGGGATGCTGGTGGTGCTGGCGCTGATCGGCACGGCCGCGGTGGGCGAGTACTTGTCGGGCGCGATTGTAGCGTTCATGATGATTTTTGGCGAATTTCTAGAAGACCTGACCATGGAAAAAACCAAAAATGCGGTGCGGGAATTGATCCGTTTGGTTCCCCCAACCTGCCGCATGCTGGTCGATGGGGTCTTTACCGAAGTTCCCCTGAAGCAGGTGCGCAAGGGCAGCTTGATTCAGGTGCGGGCCGGTGAGAAAATCGCGGTCGACGGGGTGATTGTCAAGGGGCAGGCCGCGATTAACGAAGCCGCGATCACCGGCGAATCCATGCCGGTTGACAAAAGCGCCGGCGATAAAGTATTGGTCGGGACGCTCAATCAGAACGGCGTAATTGAAATCGAAGCGCAAAAACTGGGTAACGACACGGTGCTGGGGAAGATCATCCAGACCGTCAAAGCGGCGCAGGACAATAAAGGCCAAGCGCAAAAGACGGCCGACCGCTTTGCGCAATACTTTTTGCCCGTCATTCTGATCAGTTGCGCGCTGACGTATTGGCTCACCCGGGATATCATGCGGGTCATGACCATCCTGGTAATTGCCTGCCCGTGCGCCTTGGTGCTGGCTACTCCCACCGCGGTCGTGGCCAGCGTGGGCAACCGGGCCAAGCGCGGCGTGCTGATCAAAGGCGGCATTGCCATTGAAACCTGCGCCAAAGTGACCGCCTTGTGCCTGGATAAAACGGGGACCCTGACCAAAGGCGCTCCGGAAGTCGTCGCCAGTATGACGGCGGCCGGAACCGCGGAGCAGGATTTCCTCTATGCGCTGGCCGTCGCGGAAAAGAACTCCGGGCATCCCCTTGCCAAGGCGATTATAGGCTACTTGACGGGCCGGAAGCAGATCGCGATGAATGATATTCCCAATGGGGATTTTGAGATGCTGTTCGGTCGGGGCGTCCGAGTGACGGACGGCGGCGCGGTCTATGAGGTTTCCAATAAAAAGCGGCTCGCCGGCGCTCCCCAGGGGGACAAAGACATTGAGAACTTTGTGAATCGTCAGGAAGCACTGGGCCGGACGGCGTTAATCGCAACCAAGGACAACCGGGTGCTCGGCGCGGTCGCCGTGGCCGACGCCATTCGCGAGTCGGCGCCGGAAACGATCCGGCGGCTTAAGCAAAGCGGGATCCAACGCATTGTCATGCTGACCGGCGACAATGAACATACCGCGAAGGCCATCAGCGACGAACTCGGCATCACTGAATTCAAAGCAAACCTCCTGCCCGAACAGAAGCTGGAAGCCATCCGGGCCATGCAGCACAACGGCGCGGTGGTGGCGATGGTCGGAGACGGCGTCAACGACGCCCCCGCGCTGATGCTGGCCGATGTCGGGATCGCGATGGGCGCGGCCGGTACCGATGTCGCGGTGGAAGCCGCTTCCATCACTCTGATGTCCGACACCATTGAATCGCTTCCCGCCATCTTCAGCCTCTGCCGCCGCACCTTTGGCGTGATCAAGCAAAACATCTGGATCTTTGCGGTTCTGGTCAATGTCATCGGTGTCGTCTGTTCGGGACTGGGGTTTTTAAACCCGATTCTGGCCGCGATCGTACACAATGCGTCTTCCATCTTCGTGGTGCTTAACTCCTCCACCTTGCTGCGCTGGAAGTATCCGGGCGAAAA
Source organism: Bacillota bacterium (assembly GCA_023402395.1). Lineage (GTDB taxonomy): Bacteria > Bacillota > UBA4882 > UBA8346 > UBA8346 > JAEYGI01. The sequence goes on along the minus strand of JAEYGI010000008.1, from coordinate 28,656 downwards.
CTAACGGGAAGAAGGAAGATTTCCGATGTCCAAAAAAGGGATTCTGGTCTTGAGAAAAGGCGGCGTCAACAAGTCCTGCTATTGCCATCGCAACGCTCAGTTGCGCGCCTTGGGAAAAAAAGTGGCGCGCTTTTGCCGGGAGCACACGCTCGATCAGCTGTCGGCCATCTATGACGGCATCACCCTGGTTGACGAGGACGATCCGATGACCCCGGAGCAACGGGAGGCGTACCGGAAATATATGCCCGAGCAAACCTGGAGCGACGACTTTACCTGGACGACCGCGCTGAAATATACCAGAAACGTCATCGAGCCTTTGGCGGACGGATTTCCGTATCTGGTTGACTATGAAACCTTTATTCCGGGATGGCGCTGCCGCTGGCAGTATTATATCGATTTGGACCAACAGGTTTTAGCCGTTTATAAGCACGGCTTTGAGATCCTGTGCTGGGATAGCGATGTGGTCAGTGAAGATAAAAGCATTTATCCCGGTGCGATTGACCGCGTTTTGGTGGGCAGCTTCCCGCTTTCGGATATCCCGGAGAACTGGATTGATATTTGTGAAAGCAATTATCGCCGGAAGAAGCTGGTCCTGGTGGATATCGATTAAACGGCGCATTGGCCGAATGAGGAGGTGATATCATGCATGAGGGAAAACATGGCATTCTGGACGATCTGGATGATATGGACGAACTGTTTGGCGATGATGAGGAAGAGACCGCCGAAAAGGAAAAAGATCCCCACGGCCATAATCACGACGGCCACCAACCTGAGCACGATCAGAAATAACCGGACAATTAAGTTTGCCCATTTTGCTTGACGGATCCGAAATGAACTGTGGGAGTCGTTCCCAATCCACATTCAGTAACAGAATGTGGATATTTTGTTGCGAAATGTGGATATTCAGTAACTAAAACATTTCATAGAGTAAAAGAATGTGGATATTCAGTAACTAAATGTGGATATTCTGTGAATAAATGAACTATGGGGGTCACTCCCAATCCACATTTTGTTACTGAATGTGGATATTTAATAACTAAATGTGGATATTTTGCTACTGAATGTGGATAACCGGCCATTACTTGTGGATAACCGCCGACCTAATGTGGATATTAAATTGACTGATGTGAACCGGCGGCGGGTAAGCGGATTGCGTAATAAGGGCGGGGCGAGCTTTAGGAAGCTCGCTCCGCCCTTTGGATTCCGGTTGCAAAAATTTCCGAACTAAAATAAGTAATAAATAATAAAGCCAATGCTGTCATTTGCGGCGCGACCGCCGCCGGGAAAGGAATTTTCCGGATTAGAACTTATAGACCAACCCGACGGTAGGGCCGCCCATGTCGGCTTTCATCTTACCCAATGGTCCAGCCAAAGGATGGGTCACTTCGGCTTCATACTTTAATACGGTGAACCCGGCGACCAATCCGAGATTGTCATTGAGGAAATAATGAAACTTGAGCCGGAGCAGCGAGAGCGCCGCCGAATCGTCGGTACCCAGGGTATCATGCTCAAAGGTGGAGCTGTTGTTCAGCGCGTAGGTAAGAGTCAAAAACGCCTTGGTGGAAAAATATTGGGCTATATCCACTCCCACCATCGTGCCCTTCAGCTTCAGGCTGTCAGTTTTGATATTGAGCGGCGCGACAACGACGTCCATTTTGAACGCCCGGGCGTTGACAAACCGGTAGCCGCCTTTAACGCTCCACAAGGTCAGATCGTCCGAACCGGTGTTGCTATCAATGGAACCCCAGCCATATTCGGCGCCGACTTTATAGCGATCCTTAAAAATGGTTCCAGCGGAAACGATGGTGGTCTTCAAATCATCCTCGCCGGTGACTGCGGGATGGCCGCTGCGATCGACCTCGCCGTCCACCACGCCGTCAAGGTAAAACAAAACGGTAGCCGACGCGCCGGTAGCCGTCAAACCGAACAGCAAACCCAGGACCGCTAAAATCAGTAAGAATCTCAAAACAAAATACCTCCTCATTATTTCGGCAAATTGTAGATTAATGTAAAATTTGCCTTTGGGGTAGATTCTCACCAATTATAGCAAAAACTTTGACTTTGGTCAAACTTTGACTTTGGTCAATGTATTCCGGGCTTTTTTTTGAATTCGGCCTTCTCTGACTACCAAACTTAAAATAAAGCGGAGCGGTCAGTGATTGAAGCGCTCCCCGTTGTCAAGAATTTAACTTGATCAAAAATGCTCCATCCTTACCGGTTTGATGGAAGCTGAAGAACGCCGGGGGATTCAAACCTCAGTTATTGATGTGGTTCAAATTCCGCAATTGAAACAATTACAGATAAACAGGGCAATTGATCAAAAAAAAGTTGCCCCTGCGTTTTAAATATGATATGACTATCCTAAAATCAAATTAAGCAGGAACAGGGGGAGCAAAAATGTCTAACTTGCCGCTTGTAATCACCATCAGCCGCCAATTGGGCAGCGGCGGAGCGTTCCTTGGGCAGCAATTGGCCGAACAACTGGGAATATTATATTTGGACCGGCAAATTGTAATTAATGCCGCCAAGGAACTGAATGTACTTGAACAGGAGCTTGAGTCCAGGGATGAGAAAAAAACATCGGTTTGGAATTCGATGTTGCAATCATTCGCTTGTCACCCATCGGGAATCTACTATGCGCCCCCTGAGATTTGCATCCCCAGCGACCTTGAACTTTACAAAGCCGAATCCGAATTTATCCAAGAGGTTGCCAAAAAACATTCCGCGGTGATTATCGGAAGGGGCGGCTCTTATTTATTGCGGGACCACCCGCGGCATTTCAGCGTTTTTCTTCATGCGGACCCTGCTTTCCGGCAGCAACGTGTTGAAGAATTGTATAAACTATCGCCGCCGGAAGCCAAAAAGCTGATTCTAAGGAGCGATCAGGAACGGGCTGATTATCTTAAGGCGCTTACCGGGCAGAATTGGCTCGATGCCAGCAAATACCACCTGGCGTTCGATACCAGCGCAATTGGTTTTAGTCAAGCGAAAGAGATTATCGTTTCCTGCGTTCAGTCACGATTCGGCCGCGTATAGTTGCCCACCAGCAACCCGGGGAATCGCTCCTTCAGGTCCGCCAGCCAGCCGGGGATTCCCGGCAGTTCCTCCCCGCCAAGCAACGGAACGAGCCTCTCCGGGTCCAGGTTGAGGTTGCGCAATTGAATCTGCTCCACGCCGACCGTCGCGATCAGCTCGGCCAGCGCCTCAGTCTGATCGGGCCGGTTGGTGACCCCGGGATAAAGCAACAGGTTCAATGCGGTCCGGACCCCCTGGCGGGAGGCATAGCCGAGCGACTCCCGCACCTCAGCCAGGCCGTAACCCCGCGGCCGGTGATACCATTGATAGTCGCCGGAAACGGCCGAGAAAAGGCTGACCCGGATGCTGTCCAGCCCGGCGTCGACCAGGCGTTGGATGGCCCGGGTGTTTCCGGCGTTAGTATTGATGTTGATCGTTCCTTGGGCGGTCGCTTTCCGGATCGCCCGGATCGACTCCACCAGCAACTCCTCTTGCAGCGACGGCTCGCCTTCACAGCCCTGGCCGAAACTGAGGATCCCCTCCGGAGCGCGGTCGAGATGCGACACAGCCAATTCGACCACTTCGCCGAGGCCGGGCACAAATCCGATCCGGCCCTGCGGGGCCGGACAGCATTCGGCCGGCTGCAGCGAGATGCAGCCAAGGCAATCGCAGTTGCAAACCGGCGAGACCGGAATCCCCGCTTCCCACCGTTCATAGAAGATATTCTGGGCGGTCAGGCAGTGGTACTCCAGGCTGCACCGGGCCAACTGCTCCAGGATCCGGTTGGCTGGATGCCGGGTCCGTTTGGCCGCGATCAGCCGGGGCAGGTCGGTAGTATTGTAATAAAGCGGATTCCACTTCAGTTCCGCGTCGGTTTTCAGCGCGGCGACTACCAGCCGGCCGTCCCGCGACCCCAGCGCGGTATAACCGAACAGCGGCAGGCCGGTTTCGGACTCCACCTCGTATCCTGGCAGCAGGCAGCGGGTATAGCCCATCGGTAAAATGCCGGCCACTGCGGTGGCTCCTTCGATAACTTCCAAGGTTCCGTCGTTTTCATTCCAACCCACCGGCAGCCGGCCGGGGAGCAGCGTCAGATCGCCTCCGGCCGGCAGTTCGACCCAGTCCGCCCCGGCCACCTCGGCCTGAGCCCCGTTAAATCCGACCGCGGTCAGTTCCCCGTCCTCGATCAACCGGCCGCGCCGGTCAGCGTACACCAGCTTCACGGGCTTGTCCATGGGTAAGCTTCCTTTCTCCAATTTAGAAGCCTTTTGATAAAGCCTAATGCTCGATGGCAGACTCGCAAAAAAGTTGAAAACCGGCTTTATCACTTGCTTCCCTGAGTTTTTGTGTTCAACCCAGCCTTTGGCGGGTTTATCACAACGCTTTTAAAATCTCTGCTTTTGATTGTAACCGTTTCCGGACAAAATAAAAAGACCTTTCGGCCTCGATCGATATCGAAAATAATTGAATCCGGTCCGTCTTATATCGTTAAGAACTGAGATGGCGAGACGATTCTCGGGATGCAGATGGCCACCGCGCAGAAATCTTGGTCGGCGGTAACGAGCAGGTCGACGCCGGCCTCGATGGCGGAGGCCAGGATCGGCAGGTCGGCCGCGCCCCGGATGCGCGGATACCGCTCGGGCCTGACTTTGCGGGGCGTGCGGAAGGCCTCGCAGCCAAGCTCGGCCAAAAACCATCCCAATCCGTCCAAGTGCCCCGGGAATTTTCGTTCGAAGACCCGGCGCGTTTCTTCAATAATATAAGTGCAGAGCACCAGGGTATGTTCGTCCAGGACTTTTTCGAAGGCCCTGGCAGCGACCGAACTCGGAAAGAGCAGCCCCGAGGCGATAATATTGGTGTCAGTCATGACCCGCAAGGCGTTTCTCCCGCGCTTCATTCCGGATCTCCTTGACCAGCGAAATCACTTCGGCCTCGGTGGCGACGCCCGCCCGGCCCGCCTCTCCCTCCATGGCCTGCTGCAGTTGATGAAAGGCGACCAGCGAAGCGTTGCTGATGAAAACCCGGCCGTTCTCCTCCACGAACAGTACTTTGTCGCCCTCCTTTAGATTCAGTTTCTTCCGGATCTCGGCCGGGATGGTCACCTGGCCTTTGGATGAAAGCTTTGAAAGGTCCACCGTTCTCCCCCCATTCTCCAAGCGCCCGTTTGGGAAGTTGTCTTCATCATTATATGCGGCACGGACGGCGCTATGCAAAGGAGTGGCGTGATCATCGCCATAAACTCAAAGGCCGGCGGGAAGCCTGCCGCTTTAAGAATGAATTGAAAGCGGATCACCAATTGGTAGCCCGCTCCGCTCAGTTGGCGCCAGTCAATCAGCGCCCACACCCTTTCAGTGGTTTTCCCGGACCTCTTCCAACGCCTTCACCAGTTGGTCCGGGCAGGAAGTGGGCTTGCCGTCGCAGCCGATCCCGCGCAAGCGCTTGATCACCTCGTCAACCGGCATCCCTTCGACCAAACGGCTGAGGGCCGTCAAATTTCCGTCGCATCCTCCTTCGAATTCGACCTTGGCCAATAAACCCCGGTCGATGGCAAAACGAATCTCCGTCGCGCAAACCCCTTTGGTTTGATAGGCATAGCGGCGCATCATGACTGCTCCTTCAGGCGTTGCTCCGTCAAACGCCATATTTATTATTTCCTTCATAAATAATATAGATGGCATTTCAGCCGTGGGACGTCCAAAATCCGGCGGCATCCCACCAAGTCAAAGCTATGGCCTAATTGTACTCCTTTTTTGCGAGATTGAATAGAAAATCTAACATATTTCAATAAGGTCGTTCCAGTTTCTGCCGATAACTAAACTATCTACCAACAAATCGGCGCAAAACCCGATCAATATGCAACATCTTTTATAAAACGGATGCCAATCCAAAAACGCCAATTCCAATCGGCCCTGCCTCACGGTTTAATGAAATCACCGTCTTGGCCATGATTTTGAGATTTTTGATTACACGGATACCTCGGATTGAAAACGCCGCATTCCAAATCCAATCCAGGATGGGTTGGGAAATAAACAACCAAAGGACTGGTGGTTCATGAAGAAAAACCGATTCATCCCCGGTTTTCTCCTGCTCGCCGTCGCCCTCGGGCCCGTTTCGGGGTGTTCCAACAAAAAATCCGTCACTGGGCCAACCTGGACGACGCAATTTACCATGCCGCTAATCATGCGGATCAAAAATCCGGCCGATCCCAGCCGCAGCGGCCAGATTGAACTGGGGACCGGTGTGAACGGCCTCGGCGAAGAAGGCTTGAATCTCACCGATTCCAATAGCTACACCTTGCCGGACGAAACCTGGCAATCCCGGCCGCTGGGCTTCCTGGAAGCCAGCTTTAACGCCATCGCCTCGCTGGATCTCAGCGATCCGCTGATTCCCGTCAACACCGAGTATCCTTTGCCAGCCCCGCTCACCATCCCGGAGTTCGGTCTCAGTGATCCGTCCTATGTCAATGTTACCTTGAGCAACACCCCCAATAAAAACCAGATCGCCATCGCTCTGTCCGGAGCGGCCGCCGGGAGCGGCGGACTGACAATCGCTTTCAAATCGGGCGGCGCCAGCTTGCAAACGGCGACTATCCCCGCGGGTCAGCAGCAGATGCTATTGTCCCTGGCCGGCAAGACGCTGACCCCAGGCCAGCCGTTTACGATTGCCGTCAGCGGCTCACTTCGCAAAACCGCCGCCAACGCGCGGATCGATTTCAACTGGTCTGGCCTGGAGGTGGCTTCGTTCACCGTATCCGGCGGACTGGTCTCTTCCAAAGTCGATTATGATCTGACGACCGACCTAATCCAATATACCTACAGCCTCCCCAGCGAGTTGGCGCAAGCGAACTTCGGCAGCGTCCAGCTTCAATTGACCCCGCAGATCCCCCCCAACCTGGCGATCTCGGGTAATCTGACGATCCGTTCCAACCTCGGCCAAACTCAAACCGTGCCCAATATCAAAGTGGAGGCCGGCCGAACGACGACCGTTTCGGTCACGGATGCCCTCAACGCGCTCCTGGCCAATGCTCCCGCCTCGCTCCAGTTCAGTCTGGGTAACGTTCAATTGAGCGGAACGGGAGATGTGACGCTCTCCAACGACAGTGTTTTAAAGCTGAATCTGGGAGCCGCCCTCAGCGTCAATTCCGCGGCCACCACGCCCCAGGGGATGAGCATTGATACCGAAATTGATACCGATGATCTGCAAACCACGACGCTGGTCGTGGAGATCACTAACTATAGTCCGGTGGCGCTGGCGTTGGAAGTCACACTCTTCCCCGATAACGACGCCAACCCGGATAACGCGCCCCCGGCCATCGATCCGGCGAGCGCCGTGGTTATTTCGATCACCGTGGTTCCCCACGGCCGGCAAACCTCGGAAAAAACCATCAGTACCGGGAAGCTTCAGGATTTGATCCGGAATAAGTACGTGTACCATCAGGTGACCATCGCCAATACGTCACCCAGCGTGCCGGTGGCTCCCGACAGTTATCTGGAGATTCGTTCGCGGGCCGAGGGCAGGGTCCAAATCAATAAATAAGCGGGGGGCCGTCTGATGATTAAAAAATCCATTGTTATGCCGCTGATCATCCTCAGTTTGACACTGGCTGGCGGGAACTCCGCCGCGGCCTATTTCACCGAACCGGGTAATCCGGCGGAGCTGGCCGTTTCCGATTCCCGCTTTGAATTGATCTTGCCGGTATTCGGATTCTCGGCCGGCAACAATCTGTTCAATTTCGACAATGTCAACGCCGATTTGACCACGGCCGAAGCCAAGCGGGATTTTCTGGCCCGGCTGGATGACGGTGAATTTCACGGCGATTTGGCGACACAGCTCAAAACCGGGATCGTCATCGGCCATTTCAGCGCCTTTGTCCGGCCCTGGTTCAGCGGAGTGGTGAATCTGAAGTCGGGAATTCCCCAATTAATTTTTGAAGGCTATCAAGCGGGCCAAAGCTACGAAGTGGATGGCTCCAAAGCGGAAGGCCTCGCCGCCGGGTCGCTCGATCTGAGCTACGGCCGGACGGTTTGGCGGCGTTTCGATTCGGAGCTTAGCGTTGGCCTCACCCTGCATTACCTGCACGGGCTGGCGGTGGGCCAATCGGAGGTCACGGCGAGCGAGATCACAGTCGACGAATGGGGCCAGGCCGGATATAGCGCGGAGGTCGACTCCTTTTACGGCACCCTTGACGATGAGGGGTTCGGCGGGGAAGGCTATCTGTTCGATCTGGGCCTGCTTTACCAGAGTCAATCCTGGAGCGCGGGGCTGGTCCTCAAAAACATCGGGCCCGCTTTGAACTGGCAGGGATTGACCCATCAATACGCCGTTTACGAGGGCGAAATTATCGGCGGCCCCGATGGTCCGGATTTGCCGGAGCCGGATTCCACCACCACCGAAACCGGCGGCGCCGAGCTATCGACCAGGATTCCGCTGGTGGTCCACATCTACGGCGGATATCAGCTCAGCCCCAAATGGCGCCTGAATCTCGGCCTAGAAAAGGGGCTGAAAGACGCCTGGGGGATCTCGACCAACCCCCTGCTCTACACCGGGCTAGAATGGAAACCCTGGAAATCGATGCGGCTGATCGGCAATGTCTATTCGTTCCGAGATCAACTGGGCGTGGAAACCGCGCTACAGGGCCGGGTCAAGTTCCTTCTGCTTCAGCTAGCGATCGGCTGGTCCGGGGGCCTGGACCCGGATCAGGCGACCGATTTCCACACCTCGCTCGGGATGGGGTTTGGGTTTTAATTCCTAGTTCGTCTCTTGGTATCGTCATATCGACCCGCCGGTTCCTCCGGCGGGTTTTATTCTTCCAGCCGGAACCTGCCCACCAGTTGCCGGAGGTTCTCCGCCTGTCCGAACAGTTCCTCGCTAGCCGAGGCGCTCTCCTCGGAGGTGGCGGTATTGGCCTGGGTGACCTGCGCCACTTGACTGATGGCCTGGTTGACCTGGGTGATGCCGGTGGCTTGCGCGTTGGAGGCGGCCGCGATCCCTTCCACCAGGCCGGCGGCCCTGGTGACGTCGGCCACGATCTGGCTGAGGGAAGCCGCGGTCTGGCTGGCGATCTGGGCGCCGTCAGTCGCTTTCCGGACCGAACTCGCAATCAGTTCAGTGGTCTCCCGGGCCGCCTGGGCGCTTCGCCCGGCCAGGTTACGGACTTCTTCGGCCACTACCGCGAAGCCTTTGCCGTACCCGCCGGCCCGGGCCGCCTCCACGGCGGCGTTGAGCGCCAGGATATTGGTTTGAAAGGCGATCTCATCGATGACTTTGATGATATTAGAAATGCTGTCGGTGGCATCATTGATTCCTTCCATCGCCGCCAGCATCTCCCGCATCCGCTCATTGCCCTGGCTGGCGCCTTTTTGGGTTGCTACGGCCAAGGTCGCGGCCTGGCGGGCTTGCTCGGCGTTTTGCTTGGTCTGGGCGGCGATGGTCTCAATCGCGACCGATAACTCCTGGACCGTGGCCGCCTGCTCGGTGGCGCCTTCGGACAAGGTCTGGCTGCCCTCCGAAAGCCGGCGCGAGGCTGATGCCACCTCGCCGGCGGCAGCGTTGATTTCTCTTAAAATCCGATTGAAGGAAGCGATGGTCCGGTTGAGGGCTTCCTGAATCCTCCCGTAATCACCCAGATATTCGCCGTCCATCGTCCGCGCCAAGTCGCCTTGGGCCATCTTCTCCAGGACCGCCATAGCTTCGCTGATCGGTTCGGCCATCCGGTCGAGCGCCTGATTCATTCCGGCTACGATCTCCCGGTATTTTCCGTCAAGCTTGGCGGCGTCGCCCCGGATTTCCAGGTGGCCGGCGGCGGCGGCTTGGGCGACGATCTCGGTCTCGACGATCAGGTCTTGGACGACCTGCATCATGGCGGTGGCCGCCGGGACCAGTTGGTCGTTAGCGGAACGTTGCCCGATGCCCCGGAACTCCCCAAGCCGGCTGATGTCGCCCCGGGAGATCCGGACAAACACATCCTGGACGCTCAGTAACTGTTCCCGGACCCGATTGATCTGGGCGGCGAATTCCTGCAACAACCCCTGGTATTGGCCGGTCATCGCCTGGGTATAATCATTGACGGCCAGCTTCCCGAGGACCGCCCCGGCCTCGGTGAGCGGCGCGATCACCGCGTCCAGCGTCGCATTGAACCCTTCGATCACCCGGCGGTACTCTCCAGCAAACTTCCCGGCGTCACCCCGCTCCTCCAGCCGTCCGGCCGCGGCCGCCTCGGACAGCCGCAGCGACTCGTCGACCATGACCCGGATCGTCTCCATCATTTGAATGAAGGACGGCATCAATTGATCGTTCTCCGAGAGACGCCCGATTTGCTTCAGGTCGTCCAGGTCGCCCAGATCGCCGCCGGCCATGTTAACGAAGACTCGCTGCACCTGAAGCAGCCGGTCGCGAACTGTATTGATGGCCGCCGCGATTTCGCCGTAGATTCCCTGATAATCTCCTTCCACTTTTTGAGTGTAGTCGTTATATGCCAGCCGCTGCAGCACCCCGTTGCTCTCGGTGAGCGCGCCCAGCCCGGTGATGCAGGCGTTGAGACTGTTTTTGATGGTATTGAAATCGCCGCGGTACTCATCGGTAATCAAGGCCGGAATTTCGCCCCTGCCGATCTGATCGACGCAGGCCGCGGCCATTGACAGCGGTCCGACCACTGCGTCCAGCGTTGCATTGACCCCTTCAATCACTTGACGGTAATCTCCGGCAAACTTTTCCGCGTCGCCCCGGATGTCCAGCCGGCCCTCGCTGGCCGTTCCGGTCAGCATCCCGATCTCCGCGATCAGATTGCGTAAAGTTTCGACCACCACCCGCATGCTCCCCGCCAACAGGTCTTGGTCGGATTTGACCTTGACCGCGACTTCCAGATCGCCGGCGGCGATCCGTCCGGCGACTCCGGCCTGTTCCCGTATAGAATCCACCATTTTGGCGAAGGCTCCGGTAAGGATGCCGATCTCGTCCTTAGAGGAAACGGCGATCGCCACTTCCACGTCCCCGACGGCCAGCTTTTCGGCGGCTCCGGTCAAATCCTTCATCGGCCGGCTGATCAGCCGGGAGATGAATGCTCCCAACCCCACCGCCGCGGCCATTCCGACTCCTACCATGATCAGCATGAACCAGATCGTGTCCGTGGCCGCGGCCAGGTTGCTTTCGGTGTTATTTTTGGCTTCGTTTTCGTTCATCCGGAACAGGCTGTCAATAACCGAACCAACTAGACTAGCCAGGGGCTTCAACTCCTTATCCATCCGCTCCATGGCTTCGTCAATCTTGTTTTCATTGGATAGTTGCAGAACAGCCTGCTCCGCCTCCCAATAATTCGCCAATGCCTTCTTTAAACTGGATAGATCGTTCTGGACCTGGTCATTGGCCTGTTCGCTGTCGGTGAGGCTGCCCAGCATCAAATCGATGTTTTCTTGGGACATCACAATCAGATTTTCATAAACCGCCTTATCGTCGCGGGCCAGCAGATGATAGGCGGTGTTGGTCCGGATGGTTTGAAAATGGGAGTAGATTTTCTGGAGCGGGCCCAAAACGGCGATGTTATTCTGATAAACCGCCTGTTCGGCCCGGCTGATGCGATAGATATTCAAGGTTCCCACCGCGCCGATGGCCCCGGCGATGATCGCCACCGTCGCGAAACCCAACGTCAGCTTGACTCCTACTTTTAAGTTCCGGAACCAGCGCAATTCTAAAATGCGCTTCAACAGTCCGAATCGCCCCGGACGCCCCTTATCCTTCATCCGTGGCCTGGTTTCTCCGTTGGATTTCATCAGTGTGCCTCCTTGTAACTTTATTTCCCGAAGCTTCGATGGACGTTCCTCAAGTGAATGCGACGAAACGCCGTTGTCTGTTTTCGGGAAATTCATTTATTTTTTACGAGATGTTTATTATATCGGTTGCCAAACCCAATTAATTTACATTAGTTGTCAAAGTTTTCAAATAAACTCACTGATGCCAATTACATTCTAAAAAATTTTTAAGTTAATAAAATTCTTTATGTTATTTTGAAGGATTTATTTTAACTTTATAGAAACATTTACTAAAGATTCAAGGAGGAATACCATGAAACGAGTTAAGCTTTTTTATGGTTTAGCACTTCTTTTAATTTCGACTCTGCTAATCGGGTGCGGCGGCGGAAGCAAATCAGGCGGATGAATCGAAAGCACCGATTACTTTGGTTTAGAGAGCGGCGCGCAATTGACGTACAAAGTGAATGGGATTGAAGATGGAGAAGCACTTAGTGGACAGATAATTCAAACCGTTATTCGTAAGCTTCCAGATAATGATGGGGTTTTTCAAACCCGATTCAGTAGCCCAACTTACCCCGACATCGAACCATGGGGCGATTTTATTGAAAAAAGTAGCACTGGATACTATTACCGTGGCGACTGGGAAATAGAGGATGGTATCTACGAATCGGATCCGTACGGATCTCCTTATCCAAAAATCATTGAGAATCCGATAGTTGAAGACTTTGAAAGTGATTGGTGGGGAACTGTAGTTCGGAAAGAATCTAAAACCGTTCCCGCAGGGACTTTCAACAACGCCTGGCATTTCGTCGATAAATATGAAGATTCCTACGGTACTTGGTCATTTACAGAAGAAATCTGGTTTGTTCCAAAGGTCGGAATCATACAATCAACTCTCGTAGAAGAAGAAAATGGAGAAACCATTTACAGCGAGACAGTCAAATTAAAATCCATCCGTTACGGCGTGCCTACTTCCGGCATGATTCCATCTGATTCATCCGGCCTATCCGTCACGGGCTCAAAAAGTCTCACCCCAAGCGATTCAACCAAAAAGCATCCCTTCGGTCCTTTCTTGCGGCGAAAAATAACAAACCATTCTGGACAATAATCAATAAATAAAACAAGCAAAAAGAGAGCGCTATCGCTCTCTTTTACTTTTACTTTTGCCTTACTCTTATATTCTTATATAGCTTCCGGCCGGATTATTTTTTAAAAATTTCAACTGCTTTTATCAATAACGTCGCAAAGCGATGAATTGAAGAAATATTTTGAAAAGTTGACCCAATGGAATCGATCCAAAAAATTGACAGGGAAATAAATCGGTCTTAATATTAAATAAAAGTTTAATTTACAAAAAATTATTACGCCGCCCGGTTAATGCTTCTCCGCCCGAAGGCGCTATCAATACCGGCCGAGGCCGGTATCTTAGATAGGATAAACAAATGAAGGAGGAATTCTCGTGTTCAAAAAGGTGTTATGCCTCGTCGGGCTGGCTGTATTGTTGCTGGCAGCCCAAACCCTAGCCGGAGCCGCCGTTTTGCTGAGCGATGATTTTCAAGACGGCAACTCCAGCGGATGGGGAACCTCCAACGGTTCCTGGTCGGTCGTTACCGACGGCAGCTATGTGTACAAACAGTCCGGAACGTCCACAACGGCGCACGCGTACAACGGCACCTCGACCTGGGCCAATTACTCAATCCAGGCCCGGGCCAAGGCGCTATCCTTCAACGGATCCGGCCGGTACTTCGGTATCGCGGCCCGTTACTCCAGTTCCAGTAACTATTACTTTGTGGTGCTGACCAACTCCAATACTCTGGAGATCCGCAAAAAGGTCGGGGGCGCTTCCACTACGCTGGCCTCAAAAACTTATACCGTAGCCACGGGAACCTGGTACACACTAAAATTGGCGGTGAACGGGACCAGTCTCCAAGCGTCCGTTAACGGCGTTCTGGAACTGTCGGCCACCGACGCTTCGATTGCCGCCGGCAGAGTCGCGGTAACCACCTACAACGCCAGCGCCGAATTTGATGATGTGCTGGTCGAGGATTCGGGAGCCGTCAGCACTCCGACGCCGACTCCGTCAAGCGCTACACCCACTCCGACACCGAGTAGCGCGACTCCGACCCCAACACCGTCAACCACGACACCGACACCGACTCCGGTCCCGGGTACCCCCACACCGACCCCGACCGCGACGGATTATCCGGAAATCGGTACTCCGGTTGGCTGGGCCGCTGTCAATTATTTGGGTCAAAACGGCACTACCGGTGGAGCGGGCGGTCCGGTGATCCATGTCTACGACAAGGCCACCCTGGATGATGTCCTATACGAAGATGACAATCCCCTGATCGTCGTCGTTCATGGCAATCTGACCGGCGGTCCGGCGATGAACACCAACGTGAAATCGAACAAAACCATCGTCGGCGCCGGCAGCGGTGCCTCCCTCAATTTTGGTTTGTATCTGAGGGGCAGCAATATCATCATCAAAAACCTGGACATCATGAACGGCGGATATAATCCCGGGGATTCCGAAGGCCTTGACGCGGTGACCTTCGCTCAGGATTTGCACCATGTTTGGGTCGATCATTGCACCATGCACGAGACCATGGATGGTCTGGTCGATCCGACCCGGAACGCCCGGTTCGTGACCGTCTCCTATTGTAATTTCCACACTCAAAACACCGCCTGCCTAATCGGAGGCAGCGATAGCGATTCCGCGGCCGTTTCCGCCCAGAGCAACTCCGACAAGCGAGAATGGCATTATACCTGCACCTTCCATCACAACTACTGGACCGGCATCAAGTCGAGATGCCCGCGGGTGCGGTTTGGCGCGGTCCACGTCTACAATAATTATTACGACGGTCTCGGCGACTATGCCATCGGCAGGGGCGATCGCGCCAATATTTACTCCGAGTCGAATTATTTCTATAACAGCCTGGACGCCTTCTCCGCATACGACGATTCCAGTAATCCGGGTTATGTCGAGGATGTCGGCAGTCTGTTCGAAGGAGACAACGGCAATACCCTGGATAACCCGCCGTCCGGCAACTATGTATGGACTCCAGGCCAGTATTATTCCTATACCGCCCACTCCGCCCAATGGATTAAGGCCAATCTGAAAAATTATGTCGGCGTAGGCAAAGGCAATCCCTGATATCCATGGCGGATCAAAAGTCTACATCCGGCCGTCTCGCAAGAGACGGCTTTTTTTGCGTTAAACGCTTGACGGCGAAAAAATTTCACAATTTGGTTGAACTTTTCGCCTTCAAATCGTGACGGCGGCATGGCTTTTAAGCTGCGTCGCGTCGAATAAAAACTAGCCCGAAACCAGAATAAAAACGGAATTTGAATGAATTTATCTGGCAAAAAAGTATCAGTCTCGATCGAACCAGGCAAAATTTGCGCGGTTTTTGGAGACATAATCATTTATAATGAAAATATAAAATATTTCTAATATTTGTTAACTGCCAAACAGTACCGGAAGCGCCCATGAAGGGAGGTGAAGGCCAAACAATTTGCAATCCGGCTCGGTCAGCTTGGTGAATTAATAACAAAAAGGAGGGTTAACAGGTGAAGAAGAGTAGAGTTCATTTGGGATTGATTATGATTTTAGCCGTTGCCATGCTCTTGGCCGTCGCTCCGGGATCGAATGCCGCGACGCTGTTCAGCGACAATTTCGACGACGGCAACGCCACCGGCTGGACTGCGACCCAGGGTACCTGGTCGGTGGTTTCGGACAGCGGCAGCTACGTTTATTACAAGTCCGGCACTGATGAGGGCCGCACCTCGGCCGGTTCCACCAGTTGGACCAATTTTTCGGTGGAAGCGCGGGTCAAGGTTGATAATTTCAACGGGTCCAACCGAGTGTATGTTTGCGGCCGGTACCGGGACGGCAACAATTTCTACGCGGCCAGCATGCAAGACGACACGCTTGAAATCCGCAAAAAGGTCAGCGGCAGCTCAACCACGCTGGCTTCGAAAAGCTACACCGCGTCAACCGGCACCTGGTACACCATCCGACTGGTCATGAGTGGAAGCAGCCTCAGCCTGTACGTCAACGGCACGCTCCAATTGACGGCCACCGACTCCAGCCTGTCTTCCGGCGCGGTCGGCCTGCTCCCCTACAAAGTGACAGCCAAATACGACAACATCATTGTCGACGATCTGGGTGGCGGCACCAGCACTCCGACACCGACGCCGTCCGTCGGCGCGACACCTACACCGACACCGTCAAGCGGTTCCACTCCCACGCCAACACCGACGCCTTCAACCGCCACCCCGACACCGACTCCGTCCGGAGGAGGCGATTATCCGGCGATCGGCTCTCCGGTGGGCTGGGCCGCAGTTAACTATCTCAGCCAAAACGGCACCACCGGCGGAGCGGGCGGTACGGTCGTCCATGTCTATAACAAGTCCTCCCTGGACAGTGCCCTGAACGCCAATGACAACCCGGCGATCGTAGTGGTTCACGGCAATCTTACCGGCGGTCCGGCCATGGACACTAATGTCCGATCCAATAAAACCATTGTCGGAGCAGGCAGCGGCGCGTCCCTCAACTTTGGATTGTATCTGCGGGGCAACAATATCATTATCAAGAACCTGGACATCATGAACGGCGGGTATAACGAGGGAGATTCGGAAGGCCTTGATGCAGTGACCTTTGCCCAGGATCTGCACCATGTCTGGGTCGATCATTGCACCATGCATGAGACGATGGATGGTTTGGTCGATCCGACCCGGAACGCCCGGTTCGTCACCGTCTCATACTGCCACTTCCACACTCAGAATTCGGCCTGCCTGGTCGGAGGCAGCGACAGCGATTCAGCGGCCCGCGACGCTCAAAGCAGCTCCGACAAACGGAATTGGCACTATACCTGCACTTTCCACCACAACTATTGGACCGGCATCAATTCCCGGTGCCCGCGGGTACGGTTTGGCCCGGTTCACGTCTACAATAACTATTACGAGAATCTGGACAGTTACGCCATTGGAAAGGGCGACCGGTCCAACATCTACTCGGAGTCCAATTATTTCTACAATGCCCATAACGCCTTTTACGACTATGATGATTCCAGCAACCCCGGCTACGTCGATGATGTCGGCAGCTTGTTCGAGGGGAGCAACGGCAGTACCAGCGATGACCCGCCGTCCGGCAATTATGTCTGGACTCCTGGCCAATATTACTCCTACAGCGCTCACAGTGCCTCCTGGGTCAAGTCCAACTTAAAGAACTACGTCGGAGTCGGCAAAGGGAATCCCTGACCCGTCCCAATAACCGAGTTAAAAGGGCGCCTCGTAAGAGGCGCCCTTTTCTCATTTGCCACTCGTTAAATACGGCAATCGTTTTCCTTGGTTTTTGATGATAGCCGTCGCAAATCGATGAATCCCCGGGATAATTTGCCGGTATCGCCTCCACCGAACCCAACCCAGAAATTGACAAGTAGTAAAATAAATATTAAAATTAAGTAAAAGTTTAATTTACAAAAAATTATTAAAATGATACCCATTCTCAACCCGTCCTCAGGCAAAGGCGCTATCAGCACAGGTTTCATCCTGTATGCCGATAGGAATAAAAACGAAGGAGGAATTCGTATGTTCAAAAAGGTTTTATGCCTCTTTTGGGTGGCGGTATTGTTACTCGCCGTCCAAACCCTGGCCGGAGCCGCCACGTTGTTCAGCGATGATTTTCAAGACGGCAACTCCAGCGGATGGGGAACCAACAACGGGTCCTGGTCGGTCGTAACCGACGGCAGCTACGTGTACAAGCAGTCCAGTACTTCCACGACAGCCCATGCGTACAACGGTACTGCCACCTGGGCCAATTATTCCATCCAAGCCCGGGCCAAAGCGCTCTCCTTTAACGGAAGCGGCCGGTATTTCGGTATTGCGGCCCGGTACTCCAGCTCCAGCAACTATTATTTTGCGGTGCTCACCAACTCCAATACCCTGGAAATCCGCAAAAAGGTCAGCGGCGCTTCCACTACGCTGGCCTCGAAAACCTATGCGGTGACCACGGGAACGTGGTACACTCTGAAACTGGCGGTGAACGGGACCAGCCTTCAAGCGTCCGTTAACGGCGTCCTGGAACTGTCGGCCACCGACTCCTCGCTCGCCACCGGCAGGCCAGCGGTTACTACTTACAATGCCAGCGCTGAATTTGACGATGTGATCGTCGACGATCTGAGCGGCGGTACGTCAACCCCGACACCAACACCCACACCGAGCTCGGCGACACCGACCCCAACTCCGTCAAGCGCGACACCCACACCGACACCGTCAAGCGGCTCCACTCCCACTCCAACACCGACGCCCTCAACTGCCACTCCGACACCGACTCCGTCCGGAGGAGGCGATTATCCGGCGATCGGCTCTCCGGTGGGCTGGGCCGCCGTCAACTACCTGGGCCAGAACGGAACCACCGGCGGTGCGGGCGGCACGGTAATCCATGTTTACGATAAAGCCACGCTGGAAGATGTTTTGTACGAAGATGACAACCCCGCCATTATCGTTATTCACGGCAATCTCACCGGCGGACCGGGCATGATCAATGTGAAATCCAACAAGACCATCGTCGGCGCGGGCAGCGGCGCTTCCCTCAACTTCGGTTTGTATCTGCGAGGCAGCAACATCATTATCAAAAACCTGGACGTCATGAACGGCGGGTTCAACCCCGGCGACTCCGAAGGATATGATACGGTAACCTTTGCTCAAGATGTGCATCATGTCTGGGTTGATCATTGCACGATGCACGAAACCCTTGACGGCCTGGTGGATCCGACCCGGAACGCCCGGTTTGTCACTGTCTCCTATAATTATTTCCATTATCAAAAAACAGCCTGCCTGGTTGGAGGCGGTGACAGCGATTCCGCGGCCGAATCCGCGCAAAGCAATTCCGACAAACGCGACTGGCATTACACCTGCACCTTCCACCACAATTATTGGTACAATGTGTATGAGCGGGCTCCGCGAGTACGGTTCGGACCGGTCCACGTCTACAACAACTATTACGACAATAACCCGACCTACGCCATTGGCCGAGGCGACCGCGCCAATATCTACTCCGAGAACAATTACTTCCTCAATACCCATAACGCTTTCGCCGCCTATGACGATTCCAGCCATCCGGGGTATGTCGAGGACGTCGGCAGCCTGTTCGAGGGGGACAACGGAGCGGCCCAGGACAATCCGCCGTCCGGGAATTACGTCTGGACCCCCGGTCAATATTACACCTACAGTCCGCACAGCGCCCAATGGGTGAAAGACAATCTAAAGAACTATGTCGGAATCGGCAAAGGAAATCCCTAATACGTAAGGCAAAGCAAGGCCAGCATCAGGCCGCCTCGAAAGAGGCGGCTTTTTGCGCGGGTCAAGTTTTCCACCCGTCCGCCAATAATCTTCGAAATCAGGCCGGTCCCTCTCCCTCTTTCTTTTGACATATCCGGGAAAGGGTTTATAATGATATTTACGAAGACGTTTCGGGGAGGTATTGGGATGGCTCCGAACGGCAAAATTGTTTTCGGTATTGTCGGAAGCGGTTGGCGGGCTGAGATGTATCTGCAGATCGCCGCCTTGCTGCCGGACCGGTTCGAAGTATGCGGAGTTGTGACCCGCCGGGAAACGAAACGGTTGGAATTAGAAAATCGCTGGGGAATACGGGGGTTTGAGTCCGCTGACGACCTGCTCGCCAAGACAGCTCCCAATTTTGTGCTGACCGCCGTTGCCAAGGATGCCGGCCCCGGAGTGATCAAAGAGTTGGCTGCCAAAGGAGTCCCGGTGCTGGCCGAAACCCCGCCCGCCAACGACCTCCAAACCCTGCGCGCTCTCTACGAGGCCGTCGGGCCCGGCGCCAAACTACAAATCGCCGAGCAATTCGCCCTACAGCCGATGCACCGGGCACGGCTCGCCGTGGCCCAGTCGGGCAAACTGGGCGAGATCCATTACGCCCATATCTCCGTCAACCATAGCTATCATGGGATCAGTCTGATCCGGAAAGCCCTCGGAATCGGTTTCGAAAACGCGCGGATCAACGCCTTCGCTTTTGACCCGCCCGTCATAGAGGGACCGGGCCGCAACGGGCCGCCCGCGGAGGAACGCATCGTCGCCACTCAGCACACCTTGGCAACGCTCGACTTCGGCGCCAAGGTCGGCCTCTACGATTTCGAAAAAAATCAGCACCGTTCCTGGGCCCGCTCCCAACGAATCCTGATCCGGGGAGTTCGCGGCGAACTCCATCAGGATTCCGTCAAATATCTGCTGGATTACCGGACTCCCATGGAGTTTGCGCTGCAACGGCTGGACGCGGGCCTGGACGGCAATCTTGAAGGGTATCATCTCAAGGGCATCCTCGGCGAGGGAGAATGGCTCTATACCAACCCCTTTGCTCCGGCCCGGCTCTCCGATGAGGAGATCGCCCTGGCGACTTGTCTGGCCCGAATGAAACAGTTTATCGACAGCGGTGACTCCTTTTACAGTCTGGCCGAGGCCGCCCAGGATCAATATCTGGCGCTCCTGATCGAAGAATCGGCCGCTCAAAAGCGGCCGATCGTAACCAGCACTCAGATCTGGGCCGGATAACTATCCGGCCCAAGACCCCAGCGGTCCTTATTCCAAACCAGCACCCTTCATGGCGGACAGCGCCCGCTCGGTATACCGTTTGAAGACGCCCCGCCGCGCTTTGGACTGCGGCGCTTTCCAGCCGGATCTCCGCTCCGCCAGGACCCGGTCGATCTCGGCCCGGTCGCGGCGCTGTCCCTCAAATCCCACAATGTTCAAGCTCCGGCCCGGGATATCGATTTCAATCAGATCGCCGTCCCGGACCAGCGCAATCGGGCCGCCGACGGCGGCTTCCGGCGACACGTGACCGACGCAGGGGCCCCGGGTGGCTCCGGAAAAGCGGCCGTCAGTGACCAGCACGGTCGAGCCGTTCAAGCGCGGATCGCAGACAATGGCCTCGGTGGTCATCAGCATCTCCGGCATTCCCGAGCCGCGCGGCCCCTCATAGCGAATGATCAACACCGCCCCGGGCTCGACCCGCTCCTCAATTACGGCCCGATGGCAGTCCTCCTCGGAATTGAAGACTCTGGCCGGCCCGACATGGCGCAACATCTCGGCGGAAACGGCCGCGTATTTGATCACCGAGCCCTCGGGAGCCAGATTCCCTTTGAGAACCGCGATCGAACCCATGGCTTCCACCGCTTCCACCGGATGAATCACCTGTTCCGGCCGGAGTCCGTAATTGCTCAGATAGCCGGCGTTCCTCGGGAAAAAGCCCTCTTCCTCAATCTCTTGCAGATTTTGGCGCAAACTCTTGCCGGTGACCGTCAGCACGTCAAGGTCCAGGAAGTCCCTGAGCAAATGCTGGACCATGGGCACCCCGCCCGCAAACCAGAACGCTTCGGTGGGATACTGGCCCGCCGGATAAATGTTGCCGATATGCGGGATCTTTTGGTTGATTTCATCAAAGAGCTCCGCTTTCAATTCGAAGCCCAGTTCCCGGGCGATGGCCGGCAGATGCAAGGTGGCATTGGTCGAGCCGCCGATGGCCGCGTGAATCTTGATCGCATTGTGGAAGGCCTCCGGAACCAGGATATCCGAGGCTTTGATCCCTTGCCCGATCAGAGACATGATCTGCCGGCCCGCCATTCGGGACAGCGCCGTGATGTCCCGCATCGTGGCCGGGGCCAGGGCGCTGCCCGGCAGCGCCAGTCCCAGCGCCTCCGCCAGGCACTGCATGGTGCTGGCCGTGCCCAGGAACTGACAAGCGCCTGCCGACGGGCAGCCGGTGAGCTTGAACTCCCGGATCTCGGCGGGAGTGATCCGGTCCCGCTTCTTCTCCCGCAGCGAAATTTCCCCGGCCTTGATCGAAGTCGACATGCCGGGGCCCGGTCGCATGCTGCCTCCGGGAATGAACAGCGTCGGCAGGTTGAGCCGGCCGGCGGCCATCAGATGGGCCGGGATCGATTTGTCGCAGGACGAGATGAGGATCAGGCCGTCCCACGGCACAAAGGAACCGTGAATCTCGACCATGTCGGCAATGGCCTCCCGGGACGCCAGGACGTAATTCATGCCGTCATGGCCCTGGGCGCATCCGTCGCAGATGTCGGTCACGTGAAATCCGCCGGGTTTTCCACCCTTCTCGTAGACCCCGATGGCCGCCTGGCGGCTGAGCTCCTGCAAATGGCCGCTGCCCGGATGGCTGTCGCCGAATACATCGTCAATGAGGATTTGCGGTTTGGTCAGATCCCCTTCATCCCACGCCGTGCCCAATTGCAACGCGTCGAATTGGGACCACAGGCTCCGCTCGGCTACGCCGCGCGGTTTTCTTTCATCATTCATCTTGGTTGTTGCCTCGCTTTCAGCCCCGGTTCGAATCAACCGGAAAATAGCAATCGGGTCACTCTGACGCGCTCAGCCGGCCAATCCGGCCCGTCCCAGAATGCCCTGCAGCCGTTCCATGCCTTCGTTGCCGAGCGGTCCCGCCGGCTTCCGGGCCAGCGGCGAGAGTACGGGGATGACTTGGGCCGCCGCCGCTTTAATGGCGATCACGAACGGCTGGGAGACATCGTAAATCTCCATCAGCCCATTGATCCGGTCCTGCAGCGAACGGACGGTATCCAGGTCATTCTCCCCATAGGCCCGGTACAACCGGGCAAAAAGGTCGGGAACCAGATTGGAAAGCCCCCCGATCAACCCGTCGCCGCCGGCGATCAGGTTGGGGATCAGGTATTCGTCAAATCCCGAGAAAATGGCGAAATCCGGCCGCTTCGGCTTGATTGTCTTAATCAGCTTGCGGGTATGGCTGATGTTATCAACGGTATCCTTGATCCCCACAATGTTCGGAAAAGTTTCGGCGAGCCTGAGCACAAGCTCCGGGCTCATGTCCACCGCCGTCCGGTCCGGAAAATTGTAAAGCAGCACCGGCAGGCCGGCCCTTTCGGCGACCTCCGCGTAATAGCGGTAAAGGCTGGCTTCGTCGAGTTTAAAATAATAAGGGGAGATGACCACGGCGCAATCGGCGCCGGCCTGGTGGGAATATTGCGTCAATTCGACGACTTCCTCCACCACCGTCCCGCCCGTTCCGACGAGCACGGGCACGCGCCCGGCGACCGTCCGCACCGCGAAGGTGATGAACTCTTGCTTCTCGGCCTGCGTCAGGTTGAAAAACTCCCCGATGCTGCCCAAAAAGAGAATACCATTGACACCGTTCTCAATCAGCCGATTGATCACCCGTTCATTCCCAGCCCAGTCCAACCGGCCGTCCCGGTCGAAAATGGTGATCATCGGCGTAAAAACTCCTCGCAACAAAAGAACCCCTCCCTGATTTTCGCGTTTGACGCGCTGGAATCCAGCTTTAATCCAGCGCTGATGCCAAAGAACCGGCAATTATGCCGGTTCTCATCCGTCTTTCCTGAAGTTTTAGCGTCTTACGCGGGCATTGCCCTCCCAGATGCTCCAGATCTGCTCCTCATCGGCGGGTTGGCCGTAATCGGTCAGGAAGGTGGTGGCCAAAGCGCCGCTCGCCCATCCGAACTGAATCCATTTCTCCGGTTCCCAGCCTCTCAGAACCGCGTAGAGCATGCCGCCGACGAAACCGTCGCCGCCGCCAATCCGGTCCAGAATGGTGATCTGGCGGGGCTCAACCACCTGCCAGTTGTTGCCCTCCAGCATAATCGCGCCCCACATATGGCTGTTGGTATTGATCACCTGGCGGAGCGTGGTGGCGAAGACCGAGGCGTTCGGGAACGCTTTTTTCACGCGGCCGATCATCTCTTTGAAGCTGTCGATCTTGGAACCCAATTCCTTCCCGCCCGCTTCCGGTCCTTCGATTCCCAGGCAGAGCTGGAAGTCCTCTTCGTTGCCGACCAGAATGTCGGAAACGCCGGCGATCTCCGCGAAAATATCGTGAAGCTCTTTCTCGCGGCCTTTCCAGAACGAGGCCCGGTAGTTAAGGTCAAAGGAGATCCGGGTGCCGTATTTCTTGGCGGCGCGGGCCAGTTCCAGGCAGAAGACGCTGGTCTCCGGCGACAGGGCGCAGATCAATCCCGATAAGTGCAGGATCTGCACGCCTTCCTTGCCGAACAGCCGTTCCAAATCGAAGTCCTTGACATTGAGGGTCCGGCCGACCTCGCCGGCGCGGTCGTTCAAAACCCGGGGACCGCGCGAGCCGGAGCCGCTGTCGGCGATATTGAACTGGTGACGGTAGCCCCACGGGCCGCCCTGCGGCACTTCCTTGCCCTCGTAGGCCATGTGCCGGCTCGCCAGATTGTTCTTGATCATCTGGGCAATCGGACTGTCCTTGACGAATGTGGTCAGCACTTTCACCGGAAGCCCGAGGTAGGACGAGACGCTGGCCACGTTGGTTTCGGCGCTGGTAACCTGCATCACAAATGTATCGCTGGAGTGCACCGGTTGACCGTTGACCGGAGTAATCCGGATGCCCATGCTGGTCGGCACCACCAGGGAATACGCGAATTCTTTTTTGAGTTCGATAGCCATATGCAACCTCCGTTCAATTTGATTTTGGGGCGGATCAAACCAATCTAACCCTCATTCTCTATTCTCCACTCCAAATAATTTACCTCTTTTTTTTCAAGATACTAACCTATTTTTAAATCAAAATCCGCGCTCCCCCGGCGCTAGTACGGAACGTCCGGGCGAACTTATCGGCGCTTCTCTCAATTCACTCAATGCTTCGGGATGCAAATGGAACTTTGGTTTGATTTAGATTTTATATAACGCGAAACCAGTGACGGAAGATATGATTTTATTAACCTCTCCATGATAATGGAGGTGTTTCTTTGAAAAATTTCAAAATTAAACTCCCGCTCGTTTCCTAAATCGGATACTCCCCGTACTATACAACATTTAACGTCATTCACCGAACATATCTTGGCGATGGAAGCCGTTTCCCAATCCGCCGCCATCACTTCCCCGTTTCGTAATTTATCACAATTACTTGCCGTTACGGTTTGATCTCCGGATGCTATAAATCCTTTCACTATTTTATAGGGGAAATCATTCCAATCCGTCCATGAGTTGTCCAATGCGAGCATCTCATGGAAAATAGTTGCTTTCTTCCGGGCCGGATCAACGTCCCATTGAGCGGTTTTTTCAGCCAGAATCACATCGAACGGCTGAAGAGCTTCCGCCACTCCGCCACAGGTTCCCAGCACAAAAAGAATTTCCGGCGCCCAGCGGTCGATGGCATATTGGCAAGCTCCGGAAGCTAGCGTTTTGGTAGGGCCGCTATAATAAAAAATACACTCCTGATTATCAATTATCATCTTAACATACTCACCGTAGGGATAAGCGTTTATTCCGATTGAATCCAATAAACCCTTAGTTTCCTTCCATTCAACTTTGGAAGTGATTTGGATAATTATCACGGGTGACCTCCTGCTCCCAAAACGCTCATGTGAATCAGACATAGTAGCCATTTTATTTCAATCGTTGTCAACCACCTGTGTTGTTCCAGCAACCCCTTATTTTGCCGCTCTAATAATGGCTGTTCCGGCATTTTGGTACAGCACATTAACAACCTTAAAACCTGCATTTTTCATAAGTTCAACCTGATGTTCAAGCGTTAGGGGAATGTCAATATGTACAAACAGATCCTCTGATATATTATTTTGCTTCCGCCTGTATTCATAACCTTCAAGACATAGTGCTTCTTCTTCATCGCAACAGGCAATATAATCGCATTCTATATAATATCCGCCGTCTTTTATAGTCTGATTAAGCTTGTTATAAATCAGTTGCTTCTTTCCGTATTTAAAATGATGAAGTGTTTCAAAGGACATGGCAGCGTCATACTTGTTTTCTTCAAACGGATATTCAAAATAATC
This sequence comes from Bacillota bacterium, assembly GCA_023402395.1. GTDB lineage: Bacteria > Bacillota > UBA4882 > UBA8346 > UBA8346 > JAEYGI01. The sequence goes on along the minus strand of JAEYGI010000008.1, from coordinate 3,053 downwards.
TGCGCTTATTATATCCATATCCCTACCGCTATATTTTTCACGAAGTTTATTAAGCATAGATTTAGACAAATCAATGCCGGTAACTTTCACTTTTGGAAACCTCTTGTATATCGATTCAAGTTCCAAACCTGTGCCGCAGCCAATGTCAAGCAAGGAACTCAAGCCATCATCAAAGAAATCTGCAATATGAGCGTATTCTTCAGCCCAATTTGTAAGATGAAGATTGTCATATTCATCAATTCTTTTGGTGAAAAAATCCGTCATTTCTTCCGCAGGAGCGTTTCTAACCTCGTGGAGCCAGTCTTTTAATTCTCTCATATATTTTTTTATTTCTTCCTGTGTTCGGATTTTACTTTTAAGCATAGCAAATTTTCATCCTTTCATAAAAACCTGTCAACAATGAATCAACATCAGATTCGCTTAGGTAAATCTAATCCCAACTCATCAATCGTGGATGACTTAATAATATCACTTACCATCACTCCAAACAAATGAAACCCCTTTGTCGTTGAGCCACTGATATGTATCGGAACTGTTGACCGGTCTGATGGTATATGTTTTACCGTCCTTAAGAACTTCAAGCTGGTTTTAATTTAATCTCACCTCTGAAAATCACCATTTCCGGGCTTATCCTGCCCGGACTTCCTTTGGGAAATTTATTACGCGCTACGTATCGCGTTACACGACAATCCATAAACTCGGGGAGGTATATTGCCGATTCGATTTGAAAGGCTTTGGCAGCTAATCTTTTTTTCTTTTTGACCGGCCAGTCTTTATATGGTAAGATCATCCAAAATGGTTGGCTAGCGCTTTTTCGCGGCAGAAATACAAGAACAGGACTTGGGGGATATCCAGCCCATGAACTTTCTCAAATTGTCAGAGCGCTTCGTCGATAATGCCCCCGATCTCTTTCTGCTTATTCTCGGCTTAAGCCTCATTCACGGCTTCTTCCCGCTGATCCCTATCGAAACCGGCCTGGCGCTTTTCATCGGGTATTTGGCCGGAATCGGTCCGGGAAACCCGCTGTCCATCTGGTCCGGGTTAACGATCGGGAACTTCGTCAGCAGCATGGTGATTTATTTTTTGGTCTGGCAAAAAGGGACTCATCTTTTGGAATGGAAGTTTATTCGAAGCAAATTAAGCCGCGAAAACATCGCGAAAACCGAAGTATGGTTTCAAAAATTTGGAGTTTGGACTCTTTTTATCGGGAAGATCATTCCCGGAATGACCATTGTCACCGTTTTTTGTTGCGGACTTTTTCGAGTGAAACGAAAACAGGCAATCTTCGCCATCACGCTATCAAACATGCTTTATTACTGCGGGTTGGTTATTGTATGTCAATCCATCGGGCGGCAATGGCAAAGCTTCTGCGCCGACGCGATCGAGTTTATTTCATGGACCAACGGTTTCATTCTGATGAGTATTGTCGCGATCGTAGTTCTCTGTCTGGCTCTGGGCAAAAAATATCGAAAGCCTCATTCGAAAGATGGAATGCCCAATCAATAACTCCCCAAAAAAACAACCAACCGGCAACTTGTCCGGTTGGTCACGGACGATTCCAATTTGAAAGATCCCTTCGGGACCCGGCGAAAATCAAATCCCAGCTACCAGTAATATTTTGAGAACGATGTCTTGTTGATCACAAATTGTTACAACCTCCCCCATCCCCGGAAAAAAGCACAAATCAAAAACCCCCGGTTTCCACCGGAGGTTTCAAGGTCACTACTCGCTCTTTGCCCGCAAATTTATCACATTCCATGACTATATAGGATGAAATAAGTTGAATTAAATCCATTAACTTCTCCATCATGGAAGGTTTACGGGACATGATGTATATTCCAGTTCTCCAAGGAAAGCATTCCCCAGCCCCGGGCTTTGGGCATTGTAGTAACTGATAGCTTCGTTTAATTCCTGCTCCGCCATGATATGAAAGGAAAAACTGCGTTTCATGAAAGCCGGGCCCTGGCATTGCGAAATACCTCCTCGCCGGCCCGCTCCATAGCCTCTCCTGTTTCCAACTCTTCATGACGCCTTAAAGCCTCCTCGGCCCAAAGCTGCTCATTTTCAGCCTCCGTGAGTGATTCTAGGCTATGCAAAAGCTTCTCGGCAAGTTTGGCTCGTAAATTTGGCTCGAGCTTTAAAGCTTCATTTTCAATTTCTTCAAGACTCATATTCATGCCCCCTTGAGCCATATTACTTGATGAATATACTTGATTTCTAATTAAGATTATACTCCTGTCAGGTGCAGACCTTAAATAATTTTACTGATCAAGTTTTTCATTATCAAAATGGGTTGGTTTTGATACAGCTAAAATAGCGTCTGTCCCAGCTTCATGCTATGATCAAACCACGATAAAAAAGTAAGCGATTATTGGCGGGAGGTGCTTTTTTCATGAAAAATCAGGTACATATCGCCGCCATCGTCGATTACATGCTTGTTTGAATGTGGAAAGCCCCACTACCCGTCGTGTCGATGGGCTCGGAAACTCTCAAGAGAATCTAATTATGTTCAAAGACCAAAAGGGGCCTGAATGTTAGATTTCCCTTCACCGCACGACCTCTTCCCTGCCGTTCAATACTTCGATCATGATCAACGCGCCCAATTTAAAGCCATAGGCGAACGCGGCCGATGTCTCCATGGCGCTGGACTGATCGCGAAGATCCAGCAAGGCTTCGAGTTGTTGGAAGTCCGCTTCCGCGAGTTTCGTTTGCCAGATTTTCATTGACGCGGTGATTTTCTGGTTTACCGGCCGGTATTGAGGATCTTTGGGGAGGATCAATTCGTCAGGGGTTATGTTACCGGCGTGGAGTTCTTCCAGGATTGGTTTCATGGGTTTGCCTTCTTTCCTTTAAACTTCCGTTTCCTCCCTTTTCTCCTCCGGCCAGGGCAGCGACAGGATCAGGCAGCCGGAGAGTTCGTAGACGGTGAATTTACGGCCGGGTTGGAAGCCGTTTCGATCCAGCCACTGGCCGGAAAAGCGGATCCGGGGGATTTGTTTTTGCTTGATACGGATTGAACCAACGGTGTGAGTATGGAATCTCATGGAGGCGCT
>JAEYGI010000007.1 GCA_023402395.1 Bacillota bacterium | reverse complement strand
TTTTTGTCGGTGACAAGTATGTATTTTAATATGTCTTTTTGCGTTTGTCAATGCCCTTTTTTGTTTTTCTGCGGATTTTTGTTTTTATTTCGTTTCCGCTTTGGCCGGGCTGCCTTCGAGCTTGGTTTCCGTCCGTTTTGGAACGGAGTTTGATTCTATCATGTCCCGTTGCGTTTGTCTACCGGTTTTTATTCCCAGTCGCTCGCGTTTCCGTTTTTTCGGCCTCCCCCGTTTTGCCGCTGTTTTACCACTGTTTCGCGGCGGATGCTTATCTTATCATGCTTGCTTGCCGCTTGTCAACCCCGTTTGTCGAAAAATATCTGCCAAACGAATTTTAGCTTCAACTTCCTCGGTGCAATCTCCTCCCGGCAATCATTGATCTTTCCGGAGGCGCCGCACTTCTTTCCTTCGCTAAAAACCGAGCTTTTCCGGGTCCAGAGACTTTTGGCTTTGACCCGGAGACAACATTTTGGCTGCAGCTCTCGTTCCTTCGATAAGAACAATCAAATTCCGTCAAAAAACAGTTCTCCCCCGGTATCTGAAACAATAATCTAAAAACCCGAGACAGATTCGGCGGCGCCAAAATTGGATTTCAACTTGAAAACCACTTGCCAATGAAACGGCATGAATCAAAAACTTTATGAATTGACTTTTTTGGTCGCGATCAGAACCCGCGACAGCAGATTAATATGTTCCAGCGTTTTTCCGGTTCCCACCGCGACACTGGTCATCGGATCATCGGCAACTCTGACGTGCATTCCCAAATCCTCGCCGAGAAGCTTATCCAGTCCCTTTAACAAGGCTCCGCCGCCGGTCAGAAGAATATCTTTAAACATGATATCCGCCACCAATTCCGGCGGGGTCCGCTCAATGATTTGACGCACCGCGTTGATAATGATCCCAATCGGCTCTTTCAGCGCTTCACGGACTTCCTCGGAACCAATTTCAATCACTTTCGGCAAGCCGGTGATGTGGTCCCTCCCGCGTACCTCATAATGGATCTCTTCCTCGAGCGGATAGGCTGAACCAAGGTAAATCTTGATATCCTCGGCCGTCCGTTCGCCAATCATCAGATTGTAGTTTTTCCGGACATACCTGGCAATGGCTTCATCCATCGAATCGCCGCCGACCCGCACCGACTGGCCGGTCACGATTCCGCCGAGGGAAATAACGGCGATATCGGTGGTTCCGCCGCCAATGTCGATCACCATGTTGCCATTGGCTTCATGAACCGCCAATCCGGCACCGATCGCCGCCGCGACCGGCTCCTCAATCAAAAACACCTCGCGGGCGCCGGCGTTAAGCGTAGCTTCGATCACTGCCCTGCGCTCCACCTCGGTGGTTCCCGACGGAATGCTGACCACTACCCGTGGCTTGATAAAAACCCGGCCCCGGCAAGCCTTCCGGATCAGATACCGGATCATCTCGCGGGTAATGTCGAAATCAGCGATAACTCCCTCCCTGAGCGGCCGAATCGCTACGATATCGCCAGGCGTACGCCCGATCATCTGCCGGGCATCGGAACCTACGGACAAAACTTCCTTCGTGTTCTTGCGAATGGCCACCACCGACGGCTCACGCAGGATTATCCCTTTATTCCTCTCATACACCAAACTATTGGCGGTTCCCAGGTCAATCCCGAGATCCTTCATGAAATGTCTGGTGATAAAGCGTACCGGCATCTTCATCCAGCTTTCTTCTTAGTAAATCAACGGGAACGATTCGTTTCCGGGTGGTAGCCGTTTGCCGCAGATCCCGGCTGGCTATTCCAATATCTCTTCCCGGTATTCTTCGGTTACCCGGAATAACAGCCGCTCCACATCCGCAGTACTAAGACGCAATTCCGCCGGCTCCATTACCTTGATTTTGCGAAATTCCTCCCGCAAGGTCAACTGCATCAGGTCCTCCAGCGATTCAGCCTCGACGGTCAACTCCACCGGAGCATAAGCCACTTCCTGATCATTCGCGTCATTGGGAATCAAGTAAATTTCCTGGTGCGTATCCAGATCAGTTACGTTAACCCCCTGAAACGGCAGACTCTTTAACAACGATACCTTCTTCGCCCGTAAACTTTTGGCGGTTTCCTGCAGATCGCAGCGTTGCCAAAAAAATCTTCGTCCTTTGGGCTCCGCCTTGAAATCAAATCGGATTCTGGCCTTGACCGGCATAATTATTCCTCACTTCGTGATGGTTTAGCGTCATTCTCCAGCCCAAGAATGTCCTTTAATCTTTTTAATTGCGTGAGTTCCGTTTCGGTCACCTTCCGGGTCCGGCCCAGCGGCAGGTCGCCCAAAGCCAGCGGCCCGATTTCGGTGCGGTGTAAAGCGACGACGGAATGCCCCACGGCTTCAAGCATCCGTTTCACTTGCCGTTTTCGCCCTTCGCGGAGCGTTATTTTGACTATAGCATGTCCAGATTCAATCCGTTCTATCGCCACTTTGGCCGGAGCCGTCCATCCGTCATCCAGGCAAACGCCGTGAACCAGGCGGTCAAGCTCAGCACTGGTGGGAATTCCCTGCACCGTGGCGAAATATACTTTTTCCACCAAATGCCGGGGATGAGTCAAAGCCAGGGCCATCCCGCCGTCATTGGTAAAAAAAAGCAACCCGGATGTATCCAAGTCCAGTCTGCCGACTGGATACAACCGGGTCAAAGGCCTCGGCAACAAATCCATCACCGTGGGCCGGCCGAACGGGTCCTTAACCGTAGTTAAATACCCCGGCGGCTTGTTCAGGAGCAAATATTCATAGGCGGGTCTGGCCAAGACCGGCCTGCCGTCGACCTCCACCCGGTCGCCGGCCGGGTCCACTTTCATTCCCATTTCTAGGACCACCCGGCCGTTAACACTTACCCGGCCCGCCTCGATCATCCGATCCGATTCCCGGCGCGAAGCGATTCCAGCTTCGGCCAGATATTTATTCAACCGCTCCAAATTCGTACTCCTCGCAATCAAACTTATTGGGAATGGCAAATGCAAACCGGCTCCCAACCCCCGGTTCACTACTGACCCAGACCCTGCCGCAGTGGCGATCGATGATATGCTTGACGATGGCGAGCCCGAGCCCGGTTCCGCCCATTTCCCGGGAGCGGCCTTTATCCACTCGGTAAAACCGTTCAAAGATTCGGGGCAGGCTTTCCGTCGGGATCCCTATCCCGGTGTCCTGTATGAATACTTCAGTCCCGTCGTCCCCGACCAGACTGCCGATGGTGATTTTGCCACCCGACGGCGTGTATTTGATAGCGTTATCAACCAGATTTATGATGACTTCCCGGAGCAAATCCTCATCGCCGTTAATTACTGTGGCCTGAAGGTCCGAGGTTAATTCAAGATTCTTGTCCCGGGCTTGATTGGCCACGGAAAGCAAAACTTCCTCAACCAGTTCAGCCAGTTCGATCTGGTTCGGTTTAAGCTCCGTCCGGCCCGACTCCAACTTCGAGATATCCAGCAGGTCGGCGATAATATGGTTGAGCCGATCCGTTTCCTGATGGATGATATTCAAAAAACGGCGAGCCGCCTCATGATCTTCCAGCGCCCCATCGAGCAGGGTTTCAATAAATCCCTTGATTGAAGTAAGGGGGGTCTTCAATTCATGGGAGACATTGGCTACGAAGTCCTTGCGCATAGTCTCCAACCGGCGCAGCTTCGTAACATCGCCGATCACCGCCACCACACCCCGGGTCTCTTCGATCTCGTCGCCCCGGATCGGGGCCAGGTGCAGGTTGAGCACTCGTTCCGGATTTCCGGGCCAATTAATCTCTTTCTCCTGAATATACCCTTTGACGTAAATCTGATGGAATATCTCTCCCAGTTCCGATTGGGGAAACACTTTGTGCGGATAATCTCCAACCCCTTCGCCGGGTCCGAGATGAAACAGTTCGGCCGCGGCCGGATTGATCAAACTAATCCTTCCGGTGATATCGGTGGCGATAACCCCTTCGGACATACTGGTCAGGATCGCCTGGATCTCCTCCATCCGCCCGTGAAGCGTGCTTAAATGACTGGTATGGGCCCGTTCCAACTTTTCCAGGCCTTTGGCGAGTTGACCGTAGACATCATCCCTGCGGCTGACCCGGTTCCGGATCGGGATCCCCAATCTCAGGCTCTCCGTGTACTCCAGAAGATCCTTAAGCGGCGTTTTGAGCCAACGAAAAATTAAAGCCCCGATCAATCCGAACCACACCAGGCCAAAGAAAACGAGCCATAAATTCCGGCGGAAGATACCCGTCATTAACAAAGGGAAAAAAAGAAGGAGGAGATACCCTCCCAATTGGATCAGGACTCGTCTCATCCTGAGCATTATTATTCACCCCGGAAACGATAGCCCACTCCGCGGACTGTCTCCAGATAGAGCGGTTCGGCCGGGTTGGTTTCAATCTTCTGGCGGAGCCGCCGGACGTGAACATCCACGGTCCGGGTATCTCCAAAATACTCATAACCCCACAGATGCTCCAGCAGAAATTCCCGGGTAAAGGCGCGGCCGGGGTTGAGAAGCAAGAGTTTTAGGAAATCGAACTCCTTGGGGGTCAACTCGATCTCTTCATTGCGCACTTTGACGATGTGCTGCCGGAGATCCATCCGGATCTCGCCGTTTTCGATGACTTCCGGCTCTTCCTCTTCGGTATTGCCGCTGCGCCGCAATACCGCGCGAACCCGGGCCACCAGTTCCCGGGGGGAGAACGGTTTGGTCACATAATCATCGGCGCCCATTTCCAATCCGAGCACCCGATCCGCTTCTTCGCTCTTGGCGGTGAGAATGATAATCGGGATCGACTTGGTCAACTGGTCGGCGCGCAGTTGTTTGCAGACCGAAAGGCCGTCCAGTTCCGGAAGCATTAGATCCAAGATGACCAAATCCGGCAGTTCCTGATGAACCAGTTCCAATCCTCTTTTGCCGGTATTGGCGGAAATGGTCCGGTAGCCTTCACGATCGAGGTTATATTTGACTAATTCGACAATATTCGATTCATCCTCAATGATGGCAATCGTATTCGGCATGGTTACGCCTCCCGTACATGATTTTAAATAATTATATCAAAAAAACTGATCTATGCCCATAGTTGGCAATAATTTCGCCTGATATTACGAAAATTACCGTTTTACGTTTGTTTTGGTCAATCAATTTCCAATTAGCCGCCGGCGGGTCTCCCACTGACCGTATTCCATGTAGATAATGGATTTATCTGCGATTTCCCGGCCATAAAGTTTATCCACGACGTGTAGCGCGAGATCGATACCGGCCGAAATCCCGGCGGCGGTCATCACCTGTCCGTTATCGGTAAACCTGGCATCGGTCTTGATGATCGCCTTTGGAGCGATCTTCTCAAGTTCCGGAATCACGTCGTGATGGGTGGTGGCGTCGCTATTGTCGAGCAGCCCCAATTTGCCCAAGAGCCGGGCGCCGGAGCAAACTGACATCGTGATCAGGGAAGCTTCGAAATTGGCTCTCAGCCATTTCCGCACATTGTCCTTTTCCATCTCCGCCTTGGTTCCGACCCCGCCCGGCACCACCAGAATATCGATGGGCGGATGATTTCCGAAGCTGTAATCAGGGGTTACCTGCAACCCGTTGACCGTCTTCACCGCCTTCCCATCCTCGGAGATGGAGAAAACCTTAAACAACTTGTAATCGTTCAATTCGGAAGTAACCGAAAAGACTTCATAGGGCCCGGCAAAATCCAACAATTCGATGTCATTGAACAGAAATACACCGACGTTGTACATTGATTAATCTTGCCTCCAGTCCATTGCTCCATGTCGGCTAATCTTCATTGCATGATGTGCCGGCGAAAACCGGCATGGTATTATTCTCATTTTACAATTATGTCACAGCCAATGCAATCCTCTATATGTAGTAAAAAATTCCGCGAAGGGTTGAAAAAACGGCCGACGGTCATAAATTATTATTATAAAAATCCGGTTATCGATAAAAGTTAATCATTCAGGTATGTTCTAACCGATTGATTACCTTGATCCGGCTGATCCCCGTCTCACGATCAATCTCCTTGGCCAGTAAGCAAACCCGGTTGGCGGCATCCAGCAAGTCCCAGTAAAACCGGGCTGTCTCTTCAATTTCCCCGGACAAGGGCATCAGATACGGATCTCCCAAAAATGACGGCAGCGGATCGCCATTGCCCTGGTAGGTATGCAAACAATGCCCCATGCCGGGGATAGCCTGCGAATAATTATAATAACTACGAATGCAGACCCGTGGGTCATGGTTGAGCGACTTCAGGATCGAAAGCCGGTAGGCGTTGCCCTGATCATTCAAGTCCACCATTCCGGAGATTCTGGGGGTGAAGTTGGGTTCATCCGGTTCAAACTCCCGGATGGCCAGCGCCCCTTCGAAACTGCCGCCCTTCTCAAGCGCAGCCGCGATGGTATCGGTCTGGTCGCCGTTGGTGACGATATGCGCTCCCCGCCAGACCCGGACCGGATAATAGATGATTAGCGACGGGTCGCTCATCTTGCTCTCATCAAACGCTTTGGTCTTGACCGCCTCACCCTCCCGGACCAGGATCCGGTTCCGGCTGTTGACGCTCCGGCCAGTAATGAAATAAACCTGGCAATACTTGCGGGAGTCGGGCGACAGCCCGATAATCATCCCCCGGCCCGGATACGGATTTTGGCGAAACTGCTTCACATTGGAAGCAATCACGGCGTCGTGGCTCATGACGATACCCCTTTCAGGCTGATGGTTTCCCAAAGATAATGATAAAGCGGAACAACCCGCTCAAACTCGGAGATCACTTCATCAGCGACCGCGCCGCTGAATAGGGTCGCATCGGGCGCCCGATCGCGGACCAGATAAAAATTCTTCCGTTGGGTCCATTGCCGTAGATCATCGGGGCCATTGGGCTGAGGCGGCCGTTTGTATAGTTCGCCTTCCAACCGCAGACTTCCTTCCCGCAGCGGCGCAATCGCCGCGCGAAACTGTTCCGGCCGCGCCGCGATCCGGCTCCGGAACGCGGCCATCGTCTCCCGGGAAGTAAGGTAAAACCCCATTCCGTAGCTGCAACCGCCGGGATTGATCTCAAAGAAATAACCCGGCGTGTCCTCCCAATCCCGTGACGAGCGCTTGAAGGAAAACCAGAGGCAGTCCCTGAATAACGACTTATCCCGTGAAAACCGGGTGTCCCGGAAAATGCGGGAAATGGTCTTTCCCACCGCCGGCCGCACTTCCAGCTGAGGATCGACCGTCAGCATGAATCCTCCCAGTTCCCGTACAAACGCTTGCATCGGCCCCAGCAGACAGCGTTGATACTCGGGCCGGTGCTCTTCAAACCATTGCTTGCTGTTTTGACTCCGGACTTCCGTCAGAAATCGCAGCGCCTCCGGTGAAAAACCTTCAAAGCCGTTATCGGCCGCCTTTTTCATCATGCCTGCCACCCTCTGTTTACAATGTTCCCGTGTCAAAAGCCGGACCTGAATCAGGTCCGGCCGTTAGTGTCCTTGAATGTCTCAGCCAAAATACTTCTCCAACAGCCCCAAGTCCAGCTCGGGATAGACCGGGAACTTATCCAGCAGCGCCTTGACCCTGGCTTTGGCTTGTTTCTTTACTTCCGGCTCAATTACATACTTGGCTTTGCTCGGTTTGCCGGCGTTCTCCCCGGTGGCGATCGTCTCCGGTTTGGTCCCCGCCAGAACCAGCTTGACGATGGCGGCGATCTCCTTCATTTCCGGTTCGGCCATACCCAAGGTGGTGGTCGCCGGCGTTCCCAGCCGCAGTCCGCTGGTATACCAAGCGCCGTTCGGGTCAAACGGCAGCGAATTCCGGTTGAGCGTCACGCCGCATTCCCGGAGCGCGCTTTCGGCCTGCCGTCCGGTCAGGCCGAAGGAATTGACATTGACCAAGAACAGATGGTTATCGGTTCCGCCGGTGGCCACGGTCATCCCTTCATCGATACAACTTTGAGCCAGGGCGGCGGCATTGGCAACGATTTTGCGGGCGTATTCCTTAAACTCCGGCCGGTTGGCCTCAGTAAAGGCGATGGCTTTGGCCGCCATCACATGCGGCAGCGGGCCGCCGATGACTAAAGGGCAGCCTTTGTCAACGTGTTCGGCGAACTCGGCGGTGCAAAGAACCATTCCGCCTCTGGGTCCGCGCAGCGTTTTGTGAGTAGTAGTCGTCACAACCTGGGCATGGGCCACCGGGTTGAAGTCGCCGGTGAAAACGCCGCCCGCCACCAATCCGGCGAAGTGAGCCATGTCCACCATCAGCACCGCGCCGACCTGATCGGCGATCTGCCGCATCCGTTTAAAGTTGATCGGCCGCGGGTATGCGCTGTACCCGGCGAGCAGGATCAGCGGTTTAATCTCCTCCGCCAGCTTGGCGACGGCGTCATAATCCAGCAATCCCGTCTCCTTGCTCACGCCGTAACTATAGGCGTCGAACATCTGAGCCGAGACATTCTGGCGGTAGCCGTGCGTCAGATGGCCGCCGGAATAATAGTCCATTCCGAGCAGCCGTTGGTTGCCCAGTTGCTGCCGGAGCTTGTTCCAATCCTCCCGGGAGAGTTTGGAAGGATCGGTCTCCCCCAGCGCCGGCGTCTTGACCCGGGCGTTCAAAATCGCCCAGTAGGCGATGAGGTTGGCATCGGCGCCGCTATGCGGCTGCACATAGGCATGATCGCAGCCGAACAGCTTTTTGGCCTGTTCGGCCGCATAGGACTCAATCTTGTCCACGTTATCGCAACCGGCGTAAAAGCGGTGCTCGGGAAAGCCTTCGGCGTATTTATCCGTCAACAGATTGCCCATGGCCAGCTGCGTGGCAAGCGAACAATAGTTTTCGCTGGCGATCAGTTTCAGATTGCTCCGTTGATCCCGCAGCTCCTTTACGGTCCAGCGGGCGATCTCCGGGGCGACGGAAGCGACTTGGGTAAGATTGGCGAGATATCCGAGGAATCCGGCGTCGATCCGGTCCGGACTCGTCTTGGCCAGGTAATCCTGGATGGCATTCAGCGACATGCGTTCTTCCTCCTTATATATTTCTTCCCAAAAACTCGTTTAACGTAACTTTGGTCATTTACATTCACTAAACTCGTACAACTTGGAAAAGTCAAGGGTGGCGAAGTAATCGTCCGGGGTTTCGGCCCGGCGGATCTGTTCCACCGTTCCGTCCGGCTTCAGCAGCAGTTCCGCCGAGCGCAATTTGCCGTTATAATTGAATCCCATGGCATAGCCGTGGGCGCCGGCATCGTGGATCACTACGATATCCCCGGGCTCGATCGGCGGCAGCATGCGATCAATGGCGAATTTGTCGTTATTCTCGCAGAGGGAGCCGGTGACATCATACTTATGATCGTGCGGTAAACGTTCCTTGCCCACCACCGTGATATGATGATAGGCGCCGTAGAGAGCGGGCCGCATCAGATTGGCCATGCAGGCGTCGAGGCCGATGTAGTTCTTGTAAATCTCTTTTTTATGAATGGCCCGGGTTACCAGGTAACCATAGGGGCCGGTGATATAGCGGCCGCTCTCCATGAAGATCCGCAGCGGATGCAGGCCGCCCGCCACAATCATCCGTTCATAGAGGTCCTTGATTTTGCCGGAGATATAATTTACATCAACTCTCTGCTGCTCCGGGCGGTAGGGGATGCCGATGCCGCCGCCCAGATTGATGAATTCAAACCGGATGCCGAGTTTTTGTGAGATTTCCGCTACGATCTCAAAGAGCATCCGGGCGGTTTCCACGAAATAGTCCGGATCCAGCTCATTGGAGATCACCATGGTATGCAGGCCGAACCGTTTGACTCCCTTGTCGCGGAGGATCCGGTACCCTTCAAGCAATTGGGCTTTGGTAAAGCCGTATTTGGCCTCCTCGGGCAAGCCGATGATGGCGTTGCCGCCCTGCCGCAGGGGACCCGGGTTGTACCGGAAACAGACCAGTTCCGGCAGGCCGACCTGTTGTTCAAGATAGGTAATGTGGGTAAAATCGTCGAGATTGATGATGGCTCCGAGTTCCCGGGCTTTCCGGTATTCCTCGGCCGGTGTGTTATTGGAGGAGAACATGATGGCTTCCCCGGTGATCCCGGACCGTTCCGCCAGGATCAGCTCGGCCAGGGAACTGCAATCAGCGCCGAATCCTTCTTCCCTGCCGATTTTTAATATGTACGGATTGGGATTGGCCTTCACTGCGAAGTATTCTTTAAATCCGGGCGCCCAGGCGAAAGCGGCGTTCAGTTCGCGGGCATTGTCCCGGATTCCCCGTTCGTCATAAATATGAAACGGTGTCGGATATTGAGCGATGATCTCCTCCAGCCTCGTTTTGGAAAAAGGTAACCTCTTCTCAGGCAACTCGTCCAGCCTCCGTCCGGATGAAAGTGATTTTTTTACAGTGTAACATTTCCGCGAAAGATGTTCCAGCAATTCCTTTGGAAAAAGGTAAAATTTTGATAACAATTTACCCTTTTTCAATTGCGTTTCTTAATTTAAAGTAACCCGTTTCACTTCATCTCATTTTCTTGACAATAAAATCAATGATATCACGAAACGGCCCGATCGTCCATTCCGGTTTCCGGCGGATTCATCGTCAAACCACCGGCTGCGCCGGACCGGTCCAGCGCATGGCCTCACAGCGGACAAACCCGAATTGTTCATACAGGCCGTGGGCGTCCCGGGCCGCCAGTCTCTTTCCCTAGGGATCTCTTCGTAAAGCATTCAGGCAAACCATCAGCCATTCTCCGATTTATCAAAAGAAAAGCCCCGATTGTTCCTAAATCGGAGCTTCCGCCGAATCGTTTCGTGGCGGCTGCTTGCCCCGCCTCGCCAAAACGATTATCTATTGACCCCTGCCATTTTTGGTGGTCCGCCGCAGATCCCGGATTAAACACTCGCCTTCCCCGATCTGCGACAGCAGGTGATAAGACGCATCGAAAATACATATTTTTTGGTAAGATCACCTGCTTAATCTGTTTTGACTGGCTTGGAAGTCATTATCTGTGAAGAAGCAGGGTCAGGACGTTATCATATGTAGTAAAGCACCTACCGCATGGGCAGGTGCTTTTTATTGATTATGACTTCCGCACTGGTCTGATATACTTCCAAAACCGCTCCGGATCATGATAAAAGTAAATTATTCTACCGGGGGAAGTATCAAAGCAGTAACCGGTGCCTGCAAAATCAAAAGTTGCCATTGCCTTTTCCATCTTTTCCTCCACACTACGATTTTCCTGCTCATAATCGAATGGCCCATGTTCAAAAACAATATACTCGGCTTCGGGAACATCAATCATAAGCAT
>JAEYGI010000049.1 GCA_023402395.1 Bacillota bacterium | reverse complement strand
CGCTTTGCCTGATTTCGATAATACCAACGTGATCGCTGCCGTGCTCGTCGTCTTCCCGTGGTCGACGTGCCCGATCGTCCCAATGTTTACGTGCGGCTTGGTCCGCTCAAACTTCTGTTTGCCCATTTTTAGATCCTCCTTTTTAAATCGAAAGGTTATATTTGCTCTTGGATGTGTAAAACTCAGACTTTTTGAATAATGGTTTCGGCGATGTTCTTAGGAACCTCGTCGTAATGAGAAAAATGCATCACGTACGTAGCGCGGCCCTGCGAAACGGACCGGATTACGGTAGCGTAACCAAACATTTCAGAAAGAGGAACATGCCCCCGGATGACCTGAGCGCCGGCTCTGGATTCCATCCCCTCGATACGGCCACGGCGGGAGTTAAAATCACCCATAATATCTCCCATATACTCCTCGGGGGTAACAATTTCAACTCTCATAATCGGTTCCAGCAGAACCGGTTGCCCTTTTTTGGCCCCATCTTTAAAAGCCATGGAACCGGCAACTCGGAAGGCCATTTCCGACGAATCCACTTCATGATAAGAACCGTCAAAGATCGTGGCTTTGATGTCAACCATGGGATAACCGGCCAGAACACCAGAGGACATGGCTTCTTTGATTCCAGCTTCAACCGGGGCAATATATTCTCTGGGAACCACGCCACCCACGATCTTATTTTCGAATTGGAAGCCGTTCCCCGGTTCCAAAGGCTCAAGCTCAATCCAAACATGGCCATATTGACCACGACCTCCGGATTGACGGACGAACTTTCCTTCGGACTTGACCGTTTTCCGGATAGTCTCTCTATAAGCTACTTGCGGTTTGCCGACATTAGCCTCGACTTTAAATTCCCTCAGTAACCGGTCAACAATGATCTCCAAGTGAAGTTCACCCATTCCGGAAATAATCGTCTGCCCGGTTTCAACATCGGTATGAACCCGGAACGTGGGATCTTCCTCGGCCAAACGAGCCAGGGACAAACCCAACTTATCCTGATCAGCCTTAGTCTTGGGCTCAATTGCGATGTCAATAACGGGGTCGGGGAATTCCATTGATTCGAGGATGATGGACTGCTTTTCATCGCAAAGGGTATCCCCGGTGGTCGTATCCTTCAAGCCGACCACAGCGGCAATATCACCGGTTTGAACCATTTCGACGTCCTCGCGGTGATTAGCGTGCATTCGTAAAATCCGGCCTACCCGCTCCCGTTTGTTTTTGGTGGAATTCAAAATATACGAGCCGGTTTTCAAGATGCCGGAATAGACTCGGAAAAAGGCGAGCTTACCCACGTACGGATCAGCCATGATTTTAAACGCCAGTGCCGAAAACGGTTCGGAGTCCGAAGCTTGGCGTACGGCTTCTTCATCGCTTCCCGACAAAACGCCTTTTACCGGCGGAAGATCTAAAGGGGAAGGAAGATAATCGACTACGGCATCCAATAGCATCTGGACGCCCTTGTTTTTAAACGCAGATCCACAAATTACTGGCGTGATCTGTGCGGAAAGAGTCCCCTTCCGGATAGCCGCTTTGATTTCGTCAACGGAGATCTCATGGCCTTCCAGGTACTTCTCCATCAACCCTTCATCATATTCAGCCAACGCTTCCAGCATTTTCGCGCGATATTCAGCAACTAACTCAACCATGTCAGCGGGAATCGTCGATTCTTGGCTATGAGTTCCAAGATCGTCGGTATAAATAATCGCTTTTTCGGTAACCAAATCAATAATTCCAGAGAAACGTTCTTCCGAACCGATTGGAAGTTGAATGGGCACCGGATGCGCGCCCAAGCGGGTACGAATCATATCGACCCCACGGAAAAAATCCGCTCCAATCCGGTCCATTTTATTTATGAAAGCAATCCGGGGCACACCGTATTTATCAGCTTGACGCCAAACGGTCTCGGACTGGGGTTCAACACCGCCAACCGAGCAAAAAACAGCAACCGCGCCGTCCAGCACCCGCAGCGAACGTTCGACTTCTACAGTGAAGTCCACGTGCCCGGGTGTGTCGATAATATTTATCTGATGCCCCAACCAAGCGCAAGTAGTAGCAGCGGAGGTGATCGTAATTCCCCGCTCTTGCTCCTGAACCATCCAGTCCATCGTCGCGGACCCTTCGTGAACCTCACCCATGCGATGTAACTTTCCGGTATAGAACAAAATCCGCTCGGTAGTCGTTGTCTTTCCGGCATCAATATGAGCCATAATTCCAATGTTTCGAATTTTATTCAGTTCATATTTCCTGGACAATTTTTACCCTCCAAAAACCATAGACCCACAATATCCGAATCGGCAAACGCGCGAAATTCACCAGCGATAATGGGCAAAGGCCTTGTTTGCTTCCGCCATTTTATGAGTGTCTTCCTTCTTTTTAATGGAGGCACCAACACCATTGGCAGCATCCATTAATTCGGAAGCCAATTTCAGTTCCATCGTTCGCGCATCACCGCGGGAACGAGCATTGTTGATAATCCAACGAATCGCCAAAGCTTGACGGCGCTCAGGCCGAACTTCAACCGGAACTTGATAGGTGGCACCACCCACCCGCCGCGGTTTCACTTCCAAAACCGGCATCACATTTTTCATGGCCGTTTGAAAGACTTCCAAAGGATCTTTCCCGGTTTTCTCGGATATAATGTTCATCGCATCATAAAAAATCCGTTCAGCCAAGCTCTTCTTGCCCTGCAACATAATACGGCTGATTAATTCACTGACTTGGACGCTGCCATAAATCGGATCGGGCGCCAATTGTTTTTTCGCAATAAACCCACGTCGTGGCACGTAAATACCCCCGTTCTTTACTTCTTCTTGGTCGCGGCAGCCTTGGGCCGTTTGGCTCCATATTTGGATCTGCCTTGTTTGCGGTTTTGAACCCCGGCGGTATCCAAAGTTCCTCGAACAATGTGGTAGCGAACGCCAGGAAGATCCTTGACACGACCACCCCGGATCAGAACCACCGAGTGTTCCTGCAAATTATGACCTTCGCCAGGAATGTACGCGGTTACTTCCATGCGGTTGGTCAATCTCACCCTCGCCACCTTCCGCAAAGCGGAATTGGGCTTTTTGGGAGTAACAGTCGAAACGCGAGTGCATACCCCGCGTTTTTGAGGGCTGCCACCGGTTTTGATCATCTGTTCCTTGTTGACATTGTAAGCCCAACCCAAAGCAGGGGCAGTACTTTTTTGAGTAACCGCTTCCCGTCCCTTTCTCACCAATTGACTAATCGTCGGCATTTGACTTACCTCCTTCCACGTTGCATAACTTTATGATTTGATCAAGGCGACTACCGACGCCCCAACCTCAATCTGGCACAAGCGACCCAATTCGCGTTGCCCAATGTTTAAAGGGAACACGGAAATCCGTTTCTCTTCGCAGGCCTCTAGAATCTTCTTGACCAGATGTTCCTCAATGTCATTAGCCAAAACAACCGCATTTACCTTGTCTTGCTGAATCGCCCGGAGAGTTTGTTTTAGGCCAATTACTTTTTCTTTAGCATCCTTTATGGCTTGCACCGATAATACCATCGAAGCCTCCAAAAAAGCATGCGAATAGTATCCCCGAATCAGACACTTTTATATTTTAACATCGTTGAAAAGGCGTGTCAAGAAAATGTTCGGTACAATCCGCAATTATTCCATGACCACCTTCGCGTTTCGATAACGGGACATTCCCGTTCCGGCTGGGACCAGTTTTCCGATAATAACGTTCTCCTTCAACCCAATCAACGGATCTTTCTTTCCTTTGATCGAGGCTTCGGTCAGCACGCGGGTGGTTTCCTGGAAGGAAGCAGCTGACAGGAAACTATCCGTGGCCAAGGACGCCTTGGTTATTCCGAGCAGAACCGGCCGGGCGATGGCAGGTTCGCCACCAGCCTCCTCAACCTTACAGTTTTCCTCTTCCAGTTCAAAAACGTCTACCAACCCACCAGGCAACAGATCGGTATCCCCGGAATGCTCAACCTTTCTCTTCCGCAGCATCTGCCGGACGGTAACCTCAATATGCTTGTCGTTAATCCAAACACCTTGGGAGCGATAAACATTTTGAACCTCTTGAACCAAGTACATCTGGACTCCGTGAATGCCTTTCACCTTAAGAATGTCATGCGGATTGGCCGAACCTTCAGTCAACAGATCTCCCGCTTCAACGCGATGTCCTTCCTTAACTCTAATCCGTGAACCATAGGGAACTTGATACACTTTCTCTTCGCCATCATCAGCGGTGACGCTGACACGACGGATTCCCTTCACTTCGATGATTTTGCAAATGCCCCCAATTTCACTGACGATAGCTTGACCTTTGGGTTTTCTGGCTTCAAACAATTCCTCGACCCGTGGCAAGCCTTGCGTGATATCATCGCCAGCGACTCCTCCTGTATGGAAGGTTCTCATGGTCAATTGGGTACCAGGCTCTCCAATGGACTGAGCAGCGATAATGCCAACTGCTTCTCCGACATCCACCAGTTTTCCAGTGGCAAGATTACGGCCGTAACATTTGATGCAAACTCCGAAACGACTGCGACAAGTCAAAACCGAACGAATCAGAACCTCTTTAATGCCCGCTTTATCAATTCGCTCGACAACGTCTTCATCGATCTCCTCATTGGCGGCCACAATCAATTCAGTGGTATTGGGATCACGGATATCCTCCGCCGAAAGCCGTCCAATAATTCGCTCGCGCAGCTTTTCAATTTCCTCATTGCCTTCGATAATGGCACCGACCCGAATCCCCTCGGTGGTCCCGCAGTCGTCTTCCCGGACAATAACATCTTGAGCCACATCGACCAAACGCCGGGTGAGATAACCGGAATCCGCAGTACGCAATGCGGTGTCGGCCAATCCCTTACGCGCGCCGTGAGTGGAAATGAAAAATTCCAAAACTGTCAATCCTTCGCGGAAGTTAGCCCGGATGGGAAGGTCGATAATTCGCCCGGACGGATCAGTCATCAGGCCGCGCATTGCCGCAAGTTGAGCCAACTGAGCTGGATTACCGCGGGCGCCCGAGATTGACATCATATACACCGAATTAAAACGATCAAGGTGTTGGTTCATGGCCTCGGTAACGTTTTCCTTGGCCTTGGTCCAAATATCGATAAAGCGCTGATACCGCTCATCCCCGGTAATCAAACCGCGCCGGAACTGTTCTTCAACCTGCTCCACCTGTTTCTCGGCTTCACTCAGGATGGTCTTTTTCTCCGGTGGGACAGTGATATCATCAATGCCGATCGTAGTACCCGATTGCGTGGCGAACCGAAATCCAAGTCGCTTGATCTGATCGAGAATCTCGGCAGTCTTCGCTACACTATGGCTTCTGGCGCATTTCCCGACCAATTGACCTAATTTGCCCCGATCAATAATGCAGTTCGTCAATTGGAAATTGGCTACCGGTTCGGGAAGCAGTTCAAGTTTAACCCGCTCATTAAAAATGACCCGTCCCGGAGTAGTGTCGATCCACTGACCCCCCAGCTTAAATTTGATTTTGGCATGTAACTCGACGGCGCCCATTTCATAAGCATAAATGACGTCGGTCGCATTGTTAAACGCCTTGCCCTCGCCGCGAGCACCGTCACGGGCAATGGTCAGATAGTAGCAACCAAGAACCATGTCCTGAGTGGGAGTGGCAATCGGGCGGCCGTTGGCCGGCGAAAGAATATTATGCGCCGAAAGCATCAATATTCTGGCCTCAGCCTGGGCTTCGGCCGATAATGGAACATGAACGGCCATTTGGTCACCGTCAAAATCGGCATTGTAAGCGGTACAGACCAATGGATGAATATTAATCGCCTTTCCTTCGACCAAGACCGGCTCGAAAGCTTGGATTCCGAGACGATGAAGGGTCGGAGCCCGGTTTAACAGAACCGGATGCTCGTGAATGACCTCTTCTAACACATCCCAGACTTCGGTCTTAACTCGTTCAACCATTCGCTTGGCGCTTTTGATGTTGTGGACCAGACCCTTGTCAACCAACCGTTTCATCACAAACGGCTTGAATAATTCCAGGGCCATGTCCTTGGGAAGACCGCATTGGTGCAGTTTGAGTTCGGGACCGACCACAATTACCGAACGGCCGGAATAATCAACCCGTTTTCCGAGAAGGTTTTGACGGAACCGGCCTTGTTTTCCTTTAAGCATATCACTGAGGGATTTTAAAGGACGGTTCCCAGGCCCGGTAACCGGGCGGCCGCGCCGGCCGTTATCGATAAGCGCGTCGACCGCTTCCTGCAACATCCGTTTTTCATTCCGGACGATAATGTCCGGGGCTCCTAATTCCAGAAGCCGCTTCAACCGGTTGTTCCGGTTGATGACCCGGCGATATAGATCGTTCAGATCGGAAGTGGCGAAACGACCGCCATCCAACTGGACCATAGGTCGTAATTCTGGAGGGATGACCGGCACGACATCTAGAACCATCCAATCAGGCCGGCTGTCCGACTTCCGAAATGATTCAACCACTTCGAGCCGGCGAATGGCCCGGATCCGCCGTTGCCCGCTGACTTCCTTAACTTCTTTTTTCAATTCTACCGTCAGTTTTTCGAGGTCGATCTCTTCGAGCAGTTTTTTGACTGCCTCCGCTCCCATCAACGCCCGGAAAGTCTGGCCGTATTTCTCTCTCGCTTCCCGATATTCATTTTCTGACAACAACTGTTTTTTAATCAACGGAGTGTTGCCGGTGTCGATTACGACATACGAAGCGAAATAAATAATCTTTTCCAAATGGCGGGGCGACATATCCAGCAATAAACCCATCCGGCTAGGAATCCCCTTAAAGTACCAGATGTGCGAAACCGGAGCCGCCAGTTCAATATGGCCCAGCCTTTCGCGACGGACCTTGGAGCGAGTAACCTCCACGCCGCAGCGATCGCAGATAATCCCCTTATAGCGCACCCGCTTGTATTTTCCACAGTGACATTCCCAGTCCCGCTGCGGACCAAAGATCTTTTCACAGAAAAGTCCCTCGCGCTCGGGTTTCAGGGTTCGATAATTGATTGTTTCCGGTTTCTTGACCTCACCGCTAGACCAAGCCCGAATCTGCTCGGGAGAGGCCAACCCAATCTTTAACGCGTCAAAATTATTGGCATCCAGCAAGGAATTCCCTCCTCCAATCGGTCTCTAAATCCCTAACCGGTCAAACTTCCTCGGTTATCTCCTCGTCAAAACTCTCCTCAAAAAGCTCCTCTTCGTCTTCGCCTTCGTCACCAGATTCGCTGTCACCCGTATCTTCAATTTCTTCCTCAAATACGGTGTCCCGAGGCGCTTCAAACTCCAAGCCAAGCTCTTTGGCCATCTCTTTCACATCATCATCGTCTTCCTTGATTTGAATCTCTTCCGACTCTTCGGTGAGTACCTTCACGTCAAGGCAGAGACTCTGCAACTCCTTGATCAACACTTTGAATGACTCGGGAACCCCAGGTTCGGGAACATTCTCTCCTTTGACGATTGCTTCATAGGTTTTGACCCGTCCTATGACATCATCGGATTTTACGGTCAGCAACTCTTGTAACGTATAAGCCGCTCCATAGGCTTCCAACGCCCATACTTCCATTTCTCCGAACCGCTGACCACCGAATTGGGCCTTACCACCCAACGGTTGCTGAGTAACCAGCGAATATGGCCCGGTAGAGCGGGCGTGAATCTTGTCATCAACCAAATGAGCCAGTTTCAGCATATAAACGTAGCCAACGGTGACCGGGCGATCAAACGGTTCTCCGGTTCGACCGTCGTACAAAACAGTTTTTCCGGTTTTCGGGAGACCAGCTTTTTCAAACATACTCAAAATGTCAGCCTCGGTGGCTCCGCCGAAAACCGGAGTCGCCACATGAATTCCAAGCATCTTAGCAGCCCATCCCAAGTGAGTTTCAAGAACCTGCCCCAAGTTCATCCGGGAGGGCACGCCTAGCGGATTGAGAACGATCTCGACCGATGTCCCGTTAGGGAGAAAAGGCATATCCTCAATGGGGAGAATCTTGGCGATAACTCCTTTGTTGCCATGGCGCCCCGCCATTTTATCCCCTTCGGAGATTTTTCGCTTTTGGGCGATGTAGGCCCGAACCAGCCGGTTGACTCCGGGAGCCAACTCATCTCCATTCTCACGGGAGAAAACTTTGACATCCACAATCCGGCCCGATTCGCCATGCGGAACGCGCAGTGAAGTGTCCCGGACTTCCCGGGCTTTTTCCCCGAAGATGGCCCGAAGCAATCGTTCCTCGGCGGTGAGTTCGGTCTCACCTTTCGGAGTGACTTTCCCGACCAGAATGTCTCCAGGCCTGACTTCAGCGCCAACCCGAATAATTCCGTGCTCATCGAGATCATCGAGAGCACCTTCTCCGACGTTGGGAATATCGCGGGTAATCTCCTCCGCGCCCAGCTTCGTATCACGGGCCTCCGCCTCGTATTCTTCAATGTGAATGGAGGTAAACGTATCATCGACCACCAACTTCTCGCTGATCAAAATCGCGTCTTCATAGTTATATCCTTCCCAGGGCATAAAAGCCACCAGAATATTCTTACCGAGACCCAATTCACCGTTATCGGTGGAAGGGCCATCAGCGATCACTTCACCGGCCTCCACGATCTGTCCCTCGCGGACGATTGGCTTCTGATTGATACATGTCCCTTGGTTGGAACGCTTAAATTTAAGTACTTGGTACGAATCAACGCTTCCGCGTTCGGTTTTAATCTGAATCAGGTCGCCGGTTACCTTATGAACGACGCCTTTGTTTTTGGCCAGAATAACGACGCCGGAATCGACCGCGGCCTTATATTCCATTCCGGTTCCCACTAGCGGAGCCTGAGTACGGAGCAAGGGAACCGCTTGGCGCTGCATGTTTGATCCCATCAACGCGCGGTTGGCGTCATCGTTTTCCAGGAACGGAATCAGTGCCGTCGCGATACTGACCAACTGCTTCGGGGATACGTCCATCAGATGCACCTGGTTGTTGGGAACTTCCTGAATATCCTCGCGATGGCGGACGGAAACCCGAGCATGAATGAACCGTTTGGTTTCAAGATCGAACGGCTCATTGGCCTGCGCCACAATATAGCGGTCTTCCTCGTCGGCGGTTAAATAAACGATTTCATCGGTAACCATGCCATTAGCCACTTTGCGGTATGGGGTTTCGATAAAACCATACTCGTTAATCCGGGCGAAAGTGGTGAGCGACCCGATCAATCCGATATTCGGACCTTCAGGGGTTTCAACCGGGCACATTCGGCCATAGTGAGAATGGTGAACGTCACGAACCTCCATCCCGGCCCGTTCCCGCGATAACCCCCCCGGACCCAAGGCCGACAAACGGCGTTTATGGGTCAGCTCCGCCAACGGATTGGTCTGATCCATGAACTGCGATAGCTGGCTCGAACCAAAGAATTCTTTAATCGCCGCCACTACCGGACGGATGTTTATCAGCGCCTGAGGGGTGATGACCTCTACGTCCTGGATGGTCATTCTTTCCCGAACCACCCGTTCCATCCGGGAAAGACCGATCCGGAACTGGTTCTGTAACAATTCCCCGACGGATTTCAAGCGGCGGTTGCCTAGATGGTCGATGTCATCGACATCACCAATGCCACCGAATAAGTTCAATAGATATTTGACGACCTCGACGACATCTTCTTTGGTAAGGGTTTTCACCGCTTCCTGTCCCGGGACTTCAACGCCGGATTCATCGATGTGCGGTTTGATGGTCTTGGCCGGTAAGTTCAAATTAAGTTTCTTATTGATTTTATAACGGCCCACCGCGGCCAGATCATAACGTTTGGGATCAAAGAACAGCGTTTCAAAGAGCGTACGGGCGCTATCGACCGTCGGCGGTTCTCCGGGCCGCAAACGTTTGTAGATTTCAATCAGGGCTTCTTCTTCGTTTTGGGTGTTGTCGCGCTCAAGCGTGTTTTTGACAACTTCGTGACTTTCGAAGATTTCATTCAATTGATAGTTATTGCCGAGGCCCAAAGCCTTCAGGAGAATCGTAACGGGAAGTTTCCGGGTGCGATCAATCCTTACGTACAAAATGTCATTGGCATCGTATTCAAATTCCAGCCAAGCACCACGATTGGGGATGATACTGGCCGAATACAATAGTTTCCCGGTGGTGTCCTGGGTTTTCCCGAAATAAACCCCGGGCGAGCGGACCAACTGGCTGACGATCACCCGTTCGGCCCCATTGATAATAAAGGTGCCTTTTTCGGTCATCAGCGGAAAATCACCCATAAAGACTTCCTGCTCTTTGACTTCCCCGGTTTCCTTGTTGATCAGGCGGGCCCGCACCCGGAGCGGAGCAGCATAAGTTACATCGCGCTCCTTGCATTCCTCGACCGGATATTTGGGGTCCCCCAGTGAATAATCGATAAACTCCAGCACCAGGTTTCCTGTAAAATCCTGAATCGGCGAGATGTCTCTGAACATTTCCCGCAGACCCTCATCCAGGAACCATTGGTAGGAACGCTGTTGAACCTCGATCAGATTCGGCATATCCAAAATCTCTTCGATCTTCGCGAAGCTGACTCTGTCCCGGTGTTTTCGAACGGCATTCTGCAAGCCACTCACCTCTTCGGAATATTGGTAACCGACCCAAACGGTTTTCAGTAAAAACAGATAAAAGCAAGGTAACACAGTTATCCTCGCTTACAGACTCTGGATAATTAATTTTAAGCGACGCTAATAATAATCAGTAAACTCAGCCCGCATTCAAATATTTTCCGGATTTAACCACGGTTTTATGCACAATTTACAAAAATTCTTGGAATGATTACCAAACTTCGCAGAATATTATAATATCACAGGTCCATATTACTGTCAAGAAAAATATTAAGAGAGGCCGGGATATTCCCGGCCTCTCTTTCACTCGATACTGCTTATTTGAGTTCAACGGTCGCGCCGGCATCTTCCAGTTTCTTTTTGAGCTCTTCGGCATCTTTCTTGGCAATGCCCTCTTTGACCTTCTGAGGAGCGCCGTCAACCAGGTCCTTAGCTTCTTTCAAGCCAAGACCGGTCACTTCGCGGACTACTTTGATGACTTGAATCTTCTGGGCTCCACCGCTGGTCAGGACCACGTCGAATTCGGTCTTTTCCTCAACCACCGGAGCGGCAGCGGCCGGAGCGGCGGCCATGGCCACCGGAGCGGCAGCGGATACGCCGAACTCTTCCTCAAACGCTTTGACCAGCTCATTCAGTTCCAATACGGACATGCCTTTAACGATTTCTAAAACTTCATTAACTTTACTCACGATAATAATCCTCCTTAAATTCACCAATTTTTAAAATTATTCGCCTGCTTTTTGTTTGCGGATGGCTTCCAGCGCATACACCAGATTGCGGGC
This sequence comes from Bacillota bacterium, assembly GCA_023402395.1. Taxonomy (GTDB): domain Bacteria; phylum Bacillota; class UBA4882; order UBA8346; family UBA8346; genus JAEYGI01. Next base: position 3,256 of record JAEYGI010000049.1, on the reverse strand, counting down.
GGGTCCGGAGAGAACCGTTACCAAGCCACGCATCGGAGCTTGCATCAACCCGGCCACCTGGCCGAGGAGAGCTTCCCGGGAAGGCAGGTCGGCCAAGGTCTTTACCATTCGAAAATCGATGACTTTCCCTTCCAGAACTCCACCTTTGATCTCCAATTTCTTGTGGTCTTTGGCGAAGGTGGAAAGAATCTTCGCGGGAGTGACGGCGTCGCCGTATCCAAAGGCCAGAGCGGTCGGTCCGCTCAAATACTCATCCAACCCTTCGATATTCACCGCTTTTGCAGCCCGGCTGGTCAAAGTGTTTTTGGCCACTTTGTACTCAACCCCGGCTTCCCGCAACTTCTTCCGAAGCTCGGTGACTTCCTGGACGTTCAGACCGCGGTAATCGGCGAGAACCACCGCCTTGGACTTCTGCAGCTTTTCTTGAATCTCACTTACCGCTGCTTCTTTTTCCGGTCTTGCCATGTATTACACCTCCTTTTTCAAACGAATCAATTTAAATAAAAACAAGACCCCCATAGCAAACTGGAGGTCCTGGATTCCCCTAAACCTATTATCTCCAGCCTCGGTAGGCGGTTTCCCTTTATGCCGTCAGTGATGGCACCTACTGTCTATGGCGTCGCGATCATATGAAATTAAACCAATTAATGTTCGATGCCAGCCGCCGACGACTGAGCCAATTGCGGTGAAACCTTAACCCCCGGGCTCATGGTCGCCGACAACACGACACTCTTGATATAGGTTCCCTTAGCCGAGGAAGGTTTGGCTTTCACAATCACGTCCATCAGCGTCCTGAAGTTGCGCAGCAACTTATCGGCATCGAATGAAACTTTACCGATAGGGACATGGACGATACCGGTTTTATCGACCCGGTACTCCACTTTACCGGCTTTAATCTCTTTAATCGCCTTGGCGATATCAAAAGTGACCGTTCCGGTCTTGGGATTGGGCATCAATCCCTTGGGGCCGAGAATTTTACCAAGCTTACCGACGGCACCCATCATATCCGGAGTGGCGACCGTAATATCAAAATCCATAAACCCCTTTTGGATCTCTTCAATCAAATCTTCGGCTCCGACCTTTTCGGCACCGGCTTCCTCGGCCTCTTTGGCCTTCTCGCCCTTGGCGAACACCGCCACTTTCACGGTACGTCCGGTTCCATGCGGCAAAACCACGGCGCCGCGGATCTGCTGATCGGCGTGACGCGGGTCAACGCCCAAGCGGATGGAGACCTCGACGGACTCGTCAAATTTGCCCTTCGGCATCGCTTTGATCAAGTTCAACGCTTCATTGGGATCATAGAGCTTAGCGCCATCAAACAGTTTGGCCGATTCGATATAGCGCTTTCCATGTTTCGGCATCTCAATTTCCTCCTTTGTGGTGCTAGCGGAATTGCTTCCTCCCACCGATTTCGGGGTTAATCCTCAACCACGATTCCCATGCTCCGGGCGGTCCCGGCGACCATGCTCATCGCCGCTTCCACGCTGGCGGCGTTCAAATCCGGCATTTTCAGCTCGGCAATCTCCCGCACCTTGGCTTTGCTAATGGTCCCGACTTTCTCCTTGTTGGGAGTTCCCGAGCCTTTCTCAAGGTTGATGGCTTTCTTTAATAAAACCGGCACCGGCGGTGTTTTGCAGATGAATGTGAACGAACGGTCCTCATAAACCGTGATCACCACCGGGATGATCAAACCTGCCTGAGCCGCGGTCCGCTCGTTAAAGGTTTTACAAAACTCCATAATGTTGACACCGTGCTGTCCCAGGGCAGGGCCGACCGGCGGAGCGGGATTGGCTTTTCCAGCCGGAACTTGCAGTTTAACGTACGCCGTAATCTTTTTAGCCATTGCCCTTCACCTCCTTCATTTTGATGTGGTTGTAACGGGTTATACCCTCCCACTTGCAAACGATCAAAGCTTTTCCACCTGATGATAGTCCAGTTCCACCGGGGTCTCCCGGCCGAACATCGACACCTTGACTTTAATCTTCCCTTTTTCCGGGCTGATATCTTCGATGATTCCGGAAAAGTTCTCAAACGGGCCTCGGATCACCTTGATGGTTTCGCCCACTTCAAAGTCAATCTTGGTTCGCGGCTCATCGATCCCCATCTGATGCAAAATCAGTTTGGTCTCTTTCTCTTGCAGCGGAATGGGTTTGGAACCGGAACCGACAAAACCGGTGACTCCCGGCGTGTTACGCACCACGTACCATGAATCATCGGTCAGAATCATTTCCACAATCACATAACCGGGGTAGATCTTTTTCTTGGTGATCTTGCGTTTTCCATCGCGTATTTCCAGTTCTTCCTCGGTCGGAACCAGGATCCGGAAGATCTTGTCCTCCATCGCCATCGATTCCACGCGCCGTTCCAAGTTGGCCTTGACTTTGTTTTCATATCCGGAATAGGTATGAATTACATACCAATTCTTTTCCATCCGTTTCTCCTCGCTACCGGTAGAATCCCAACAATCGGAAGATTTGGGTTAGAATCCAGTCCCAGGCGGTGATGATCACCGACAGGACCAAAACCGTAGCAATAACCACGATGGTGTAGGTCACCATCTCTTTACGGCTGGGCCAATTGACCTTCTTGAGTTCGGCGGCGACGTTCCGAAAGAAACGTTGAAACCCTTCAAACCTAGCTTCTTTTTTGGCGGGCTGCTGCACTCTCTTCACCCCTCCATCCGACGTATCGACTTATCTGGTTTCTTTGTGACTGGTTTCCTTGCGGCAGAACTTGCAATATTTCATCAGTTCCAGGCGCTCGGGATTGTTCTTTTTGTTTTTGTTCGTGCGGTAGTTGCGGTTTTTGCACTCCGCGCAAGCCAGCGTAATTCCTTCTCGCATCTGTAGTTACCTCCTCGATTGAGCGGTGACAGGGATGAAATCCCGCAAAAAAGGCGAAAAAAATAAGACCCTTCGGATCAATAATCAATCACTATAAAAATTTACCACATTTCAAGAGGGGTGTCAAGGGTGGAATTCGCGGAAAATGTAAAAGCCGGGATAAATTCGATCGAAATTAACGATAGCCGCGAAAAAACGAAACGAGGATGATCTTACCGATAATTTCAAAGGATATGGAATTCAAAGAGACCGGCCGGAGCCGGTCTCTTTAAGCGGTCATCGCTTTTTACTCAATGATTTTGGTAACGACGCCGGCGCCGACGGTGCGGCCGCCTTCACGGATGGCGAAACGCAGTCCCTCTTCCATCGCGATCGAGGTAATCAGTTCGATGCTCATCTTGATGTTGTCCCCG
>JAEYGI010000048.1 GCA_023402395.1 Bacillota bacterium | reverse complement strand
TCTTCAACGGTCTTTAGCCCTTTTTCTTTTACGATTTCTTTTAGTTCTTTTTTATCGATTCCCATTTCTTTTTCTCTCCTTACTTTTTTATCGGCAAGGAGTTTACACATTTTATTTTACACACCCGGCCATCCGGACGCGCCGTCATTTGGAGGAGCAACTTGCCGTAAAAATGAAAAAAGCTTGTCATCGTTTGCGACGGCAAGCCTTTTAAATGTCAATTCAAGACATAACCTAAAAGTCCGGTGATACGTCAGAAAACTCCCAATTTATCATGGGCTTTTAATTCCAACCTCCGATCAAGAACAGAAGCAAGATAATCCAAATGAAATCAAAATCCTTACCAAATCCGCCCATATTTGCCTCACCTCGATTCGCCGGTTTTGGAGCGCAAATGTTGGCGGGTCGGTATCAATTTACCGTTTTTGGCCATTGCGCTTATATTAATATACGCGACCTGCTCCCGGAATGCCGCATGACCAAAGAACATTTTAAACGATGCGCCCGATCCGCCACCGCAGGGTTCGCGAACCGATGGCGCGCACCAGTTCCCCGAAACGCCGCATATACTATATCGGATGAAGTAAGTTGAATTAAATTCATTAATTTTTCATCATGGCTGGCATTAAGGACATGATGGATAGCAGAAATTTAATTCAACTTATATATCTCAGCGCCAATCATTCGGATTTTGATTCGCCGCAAATCTCCTGGCGCGCCGGGAATCATCGGCAGCGACATTCGGGCCGGGAGCACCGGCGCGCCTTTGGAAAAGAGGATGCCAAATGGATACGGGAAAACTCCAGGCATTACAGCAGCTCCTGAAGTTAATGGGACTCAAGATGGAGCTGAATACCGTCAGGGATTACCTGACGGCGCTGGCTGCCGTGACCGACGACGAAACCGCCGCTGAAATTCGCCGGCTGGTGGAAAAATTAAATTATTCGCATCATCGATGGGTTCCGGCGGAAACGACAACAGAGGAAAATGACAAATTATAGCGAAAGATTATTGTAATCGAGCGAAGGGTGATACCATGCGCCTGGTAACTAAGATTACAATTTTCTTCGGAATCATTGTCATCATTCTGATGACCTCGGTTTTTATTTTCACCCAGCATTTCTTTCAAAAGGAACTGGAGGCCCAGGTTGAAAACTCGCTCCGGGTCACCTATGAGAGTTTCAAACTGACCATTGCCAACATTGTCAGCGAACAACAGAGCAAGTCGTCGACCCAGACCAAGCGGGATATTATTTCCCTGGCCACCAAAGACCGCCTGGAAGCCATTCTCCATTATTATCTGAAACTGGCGGCCAACGATTATAATCTAAACCTGATCGAGGTGCTGGATCCCGGCGGCCGGTTGCTGGCGGACAATCTCCGGTCCTATGAGGCGAAACTGGTCAGGATTCCGTTCCCCCAGTCCGCCACCGCTTCCGATCAATCATACCTCGGCCGGAGGGGGCAAAATATCTATCTGATCACCACGACTCCGGTTGTTTTTGACGGAAATCTGGTAGGCTATCTCAACGTCGGCACCCTTTTGGATCACGGCCTGGTAAACTATTTCTCCTCCGTGCTTCACGTTCAGTTGTTATTCTTCGCCGATACCCGGTATTTGATCGGCAACGCGACGCCCATGAACCTGCCGGATCCGGCCCGGAGCGGATTGGCGCGCGAGCCGGGCCGGGCCTTGTTCCTTCCTGGCAGCAAACTCCGAACCACCAAGGCTGATTTTATTTTCGCCCGGATTCAGGGCGACGGCAGCTTCGACGGGATCGTGGCCCTGGTCAAGGACAGGACGGAAGTACGGGCCGCCTTACTCCGGATGAATCTGTCGCTATGGCTAATCGTCGGTTTCGGATTGGTTTTCGGGTTCATCGGAGCCCATCAACTGGCCCGCAATATCAAAAAGTCGATCTTCGGGATGGAACCCTATGAGATCGCCTCATTGCTCGATCAACGAACCACCATTCTCCAATCGACCTTTGAGGGCATCATCGCCCTCAACCCGGAAGGGGTAATTACCCTCATCAATAAGGAAGCCGAGCGCCTGCTGGCCAATAACCCGGATATTGTGGGGCAGCCGGTTCAGAACTTCTTCCGGGGAGAGGAGATCAAAGAGCTGTTCTCCTCCGGGCAAGCCGTTTTCAACCGCTATCAGGTCATCGGCGAGATGGTGCTGGTTTATAACATCATCCCGATCAAACGAAAGAATGCCGTGGCCGGCGCGGTGATTACCATGCGCGATCTGACCGAGTTCCAGAAGGTCGCCGAGGAATTGATGGAAGTCAAAAACTATACCCAGGCCCTGCGCGCCCAATCTCACGAGTTCATGAACAAAATGCAGTCGGTCTCCGGCCTGATCCAGCTGGGGAATTATGAAACCGCCCTGACGCTGCTGCATGAGGCCACCGAATCCCATCAGGATCTGATCTCGTTTTTGGCCCAAGCCTTCTCAACCTCCGCCGTCTCGGGAATCCTGCTTGGCAAGTTCAACCGCGCCAAAGAATTGAATATTCATTTTGAAATCAAGCGCAACAGCTATATTCCGAAGGATATGATCTTCCCCGATCATGAATTGGTCTGCATCGTCGGCAACCTGATCGAAAACGCCCTGGAAGCGCTCCAGGAAAGCGCTCAGCCGGAGAAGGAAGTCAGTATCAAAATTCATCCCAGCTCCAGGTTCTTGCGGATTATTATCGGTGACAACGGTCCGGGCATTCCCGCCGCCATCCGGCGGAAGATCTTCGAACGGGGTTTTACGACCAAAAAGGGGTTGAATAAGGGAAACGGACTGAGCCTGGTCCGCCAGTCGGTGGAGAACCTGAAGGGGACGATCAGCCTGCGCTGCGGGAAATATACGATTTTTCTCGTAAAAATCCCTTTAAAGGACTTAAAGGACGGAGGCCAACCTTGAACAAGATCAAAGTGTTAATCGTGGAAGATGATCCGATGGTCATCGAGATCACCCGGGAATTTCTCAAGGAAGAACCTGATTTTGCGGCCGTAGGCGCCGCCCGCTCCGGTAATGAAGCGGTCAGCCTGACCCGGGCAATCTCCCCCGATCTGATCCTGCTCGACAATTTCCTGCCCGATTTCAACGGAACGGCGGTCATCGAGCGGATTCGGGCCTTCAATAAGACGGTCGACTTCATCATGATCACCGCCGCCAAGGAAGTCCCGCTGGTTCAGGAATGCTTCCGGCTGGGGATCCGGGACTATCTGATCAAACCCTATCTGAAGCAGCGCTTCTTGCAATCCCTGCACCAATATAAGCAATTCCTGTCCACCCTGAATCAACCGGAGGTCTCCCAATCGGATCTGGACCGGCTCAGCGCCCGCCAACGCCCCGATGAGATTCAAAAAGGCTTCAGCCAATTGACCGAGGATAAAATCCAGGAGATCTTAAAGGCCAACAAAACCGGAATTACCGCCGAGGAACTTTCAAGCGCCGTCGGGATTACCACGGTCTCGGCCCGGCGTTACCTCAAACTGCTGCAAGACCGGAACCGGGTCGAATACGACCTCATCTATGGCAGGCAGGGCCGTCCGACCTATCTTTACCGCATCATCGAAGAATAACCGGAACCGGCCCGCCCGTTTCATGGCAGGCTCCGAATCCGCTCCACCAGCTTATTCCGCCGGACGTAGCCGTCGATAAACGGCCGGAAGGCTTGCCGAAACGCAGCGCTGTCCACCTCATTGAACAAGCAGCCCTCCCGCTCCAACTGACGGAGGCATTTCGCCTCAAATCCGGGCCACAGTCCCCGCTGATACGAGACGGATTCCCGGGCTACCTTTCTTAACATCCCCTGTTCCGTCCGGGTCAGCTTGGCCAAGGACCGCTCGGAGAAGATCACGATCTCCGGGATGGAGCTGTGCCGGTCAAACGAATAGTACCGGGCCGCTTTAGAATGTCCGGACGTCGCGTAACTCGGGATATTATTTTCAGCGCCGTCAATCACGCCGGCCACCATGGCCGCTTGAACCTCGGTATAATCAATCGGAACCACCACCGCTCCCAAATACTCGATCATCTTCATCATGGCCTGACTGGGTTGAACCCGGATCTTTAACCCCCGCAAATCCTCCGGGCGATAAACCGGCCGCTTGCTATTGTAGAAGCTCCGATACCCCGATTCTTGAAAGCACAGCCCGACCAATCCGTACCGGGATAACCGGTTCAACAGTCCCGTCCCGATTTCCCCCTCCAAAACCTGCCATTTTTGATAATCATCCCGAAACAGGTACGGCAACATTAATATTTCGAATTCGGGAGCGGTCTCCGCCACTTGCGAAACGCTAAGCCTGGCCATATCCAGCGCTCCGAAAGCGACCATTTCCAGGGCGGCTTTCTCCGTGCCCAATCGTCCCTGGGGGTAAATAACGATCTCCAGCCGGCCTTTGGTCATTTCCTTAAGACGCCTCGCCATATATAAGACACCTTGAACAGTCGGATAATCCAGCCCATGAACATCGGCGCAACGCAATAACACCTTGGATTGGGCCGCAGTCAACCCCGAACCGTTTAAAAGCAGGAACAGCACGAACAGGATACCCCAGAATAGATGGTTCAAGGTCTCCTCCTCATTGTTTTTTTTATGTTTTTTTGTGTTCTTATTTTATAAACTAGGTTAATACGAATGGTTATTTAATAAATTAGTAACTATCCATTAACAAATTTTATACTCATATTCTAGCACAAAAAGGATGTTCAACCAACTTCAGAAAAAGGAGGAATTTTTTTGACAACCTCAACTACGATCCCTTCCCCCGGGACCAACGCATCCAAACCTTCTTCAACTGCGCGGGTGTTGCTGTTCATTCTCGATGGCCTGATGCTCATCACCGAAACCTTGGGAGCTATCCTGTTAGCGATTATGACCCTGATCATCACCTGGCAGGTAGTCGCCCGCTTCCGCATCATTCAAATCAACTCGCCCTGGACCGAAGAAGTGTCCTTGATGATGCTGGTCTGGTTCGGCATGACCGGCGCCGCTATCGGCATCCGCACCGGAACCCATATTGGAGTGGAGTTTGTGACCAACCTTTTCCCGCAAAAAGCGCAACGGGTTTTGGCAATCTTCGTCGGATTGTTAATGACGATCTTTTCCGTCTTCCTGTTCATTGAGGGCATCGCTCTGGCGCAAGGTTGCTGGAACGATCAGATGTCGTGCACTTTATTGTCCCGCGGCATGTTCGTTTACCTCGCTGTTCCGGTGGCGGCCTTCCTGATGACCCTGTACTCGGCGGAGCTGATCGTCAAACAGTTTGTCTCCACAGGAGGTAAAAACCAATGACTTTTGATCCGGTTGCGATTTCCATATTGCTTGGCACCTTTGCGGTACTGATCATTATCAAAACCCCGATCGCTTTTTCGCTCGGGATTGCCGCGGTGGCTACCGCTTTCTATCTTCAACTGCCTTTATTGATTGTCGCCCAGCGCATGGTCTCGGGCATGGAATCGATCTCGTTAATCGCCATCCCTTTCTTCATCCTCGCCGGACAGATCATGAGCGAAGGCAGGATCGCCGAACGTCTGGTCAATCTGGCCAGTTTGTTCGTTGGCAGAATCCGGGGCGGCCTGGCCATGATCAACTGCGTTGACAGCATGTTCTTCGGCGGCATCTCCGGTTCGGCGGTTGCCGATGTCTCCAGCCTCGGCTCGGTGATGATCCCGGCCATGGAAAAGAAAGGCTATACCAAAGACTTTGCCATCGCGCTCACCGTGACTACGGCCGTCCAGGCGGTCTTGATCCCTCCCAGTCACAACATGATCATCTATTCCTTGGCCGCGGGCGGCGTCTCGGTCGGCAAGTTGTTCCTGGCCGGCGCCCTCCCCGGATTCTTGCTTGGCTTGGCGTTGATGGCCGCCAGCTATATCCTGGCGGTAAAATATAATTTTCCGCGCGAAGAATGGGTAGGTTTTCGGAAGGCTTCCAAGATTTTTCTGGATGGGCTACTTTCGGTGGGAGTCGCCATTTTAATCATGGGTGGAATCATCTCCGGCGTGTTTACCGCCTCGGAGTCGGCGGCCATCGCGGTGTTATACGCGTTCATCCTCACCTTCTTCGTCTACCGGGATATCCCGGTGAGCCGGTTCGGCAAAATTTTAAAGGATTCCGTCAACACCGTGGCTATGGTTTTCCTGCTGATTGGGACGTCCAGCGCTTTCGGGTGGATGATGACCTATCTCGGCGTGCCGAGCGCCATCGCCAACTGGATGCTTTCTTTATCCGACAACAAATACATCATTCTGACCCTGATCAATGTATTCCTGCTGTTTATCGGCATGATTATGGATATGGCTCCGGCAATCGTCATTTGCACGCCAATTCTGTTGCCCATTGCCAACCAGATCGGGGTCGATCCGATTCATTTCGGCGTCATTCTTATGTTCAATCTCGGGATTGGGCTCTGCACTCCTCCGGTGGGCAATGCCTTATTCGTGGGTTGCGCCGTTGGCAAAGCGACGATTGAAGAGGTTTTCAAACCCTTATTGATTTGCTATATTCCGATGATCGTCATTCTCTTCGTGATCACATTCTTCCCGGATATCGCGATGTTATTGCCAAATTTATTCCTGAAGTAAAGGAGGTGCCGCGCTCAGGTTTCGTCCGTCTTTACGGTTAGCCCAACAAAAACATCTTAGGAGGTAGTGAAAGAATGAAACGCAACAAACTCGTCATTTTATTCCTGCTCGGAATTTTGCTTGTGACCAGCTGCGCCGGCCTGCAGCTGAACGCCGCCGCGCCGCGGACCCTGAAACTGGCCGAGGTCCATCCCCAAGGCTATCCCACCGAGTTGGGCGACGAGAAATTCGCCGAACTGGTCGCGGCCAAATCCAAAGGCGCGCTCAAGATTCAAGTCTTTTTCGGGGGAACGCTCGGTTCCGAGAACAATGTCGTGGAGCAAGCCAAACTCGGCGTTATCGAGTTCGTCCGGGTTTCGACCGCTCCGGTGATCTCGGTGTACCCGCCGATCGGTGTCTTTTCCATGCCGTTTCTTTTCAAATCGCAGGAGCATCAGTGGAAAGTGCTCCGCAGTGAAGTCGGCGAGACCTTCCTGAAAGGAATGGAAAGCGTCGGGCTGGTCGGCTTGACCTACTTTGACGGCGGCGCCCGCAATTTCTACGCCACCAAGGAACTGAAAAGCGTAAAAGACTTGAAGGGCTTGAAGATCCGGGTTCAGCCGAGTCCGATCATGGTCAATATGATCAAATTGTTGAACGCGACCCCCACTCCGATCGATTACGGTGAAGTGTACAGCGCGCTGCAGACCGGCGTGGTCGACGGCGCCGAAAATAACGTGCCGAGCTGGGTGTCGGCCAACCATTACGAAGTCGCCAAATATTTCATCCGCGACGGCCATCTGAGACTGCCGGAACTGCTGATGGTCAGCAAGAAATTCTATGACAGCCTGAGCAAGGCCGATCAACAAATCCTCAAGGATGCCGCCAAGGAAGCCACCGAATTCCAGATCAAAGCCTGGAATGAAAGCGAATCCAAATACTTTGCCCAAGCCAAGGCCAAAGGTTGCATCATCAACGATACCAACGTCGCCGAGTTCCAAGCCGCGGTCGCTCCGATGTACGACATGCCGGAGTATAAGGACTTCAAAGCCTGGGTCGACAAAATCAAGGCGATTAAATAATTTCTGCACGGAAAAAGGCGGGCCGAAGCCCGCCTTTATTCTTTTTCATCCTTTTTCACGCGTCAGGCTTCATCCGGCTCCCGCCGCGTTCATGATCAATATCTCACCCTCCGGAACCGACGAGGCAAATCGCATCCCGTCCCCCGGGTTCCCAACCACCGAACCGTAATGCATCGGAATATACAGTCCGGCCCCCAGGTCACGGGCAGCCTGGGCCGCTTGTTCGGGGTTCATCGTGTATTTGCCGCCCACCGGCAGTAGCGCGATATCGGCCTCGAAATCTTTCATTTCCGGAATATGATCGGTGTCTCCGGCATGGTAAACGCGGACCCCGTCCACGGTCACGATATAGCCGAGCCAGTTTTTGGACCGGGGATGATAGGGCTTTTCGGGAGTATAGGCGGGCACGGCCAGGATCTGAAACGGCTCCCGCCGCAAAGTCCGGCCGGCCGCCAGTCCGGTCAGGCCGGCCGCAGCCATCGGCTCCGGGACGATGATTGTCGTTTCGGGAGTCCGGAGCGCTTCCAGGGAGGCGGGATCAAAATGGTCGTAATGCTCATGGGAGATCAAAATCAAGTCCGCGGCCGGCTGCCCGGCCGGGATCTGATATGGATCAAAGTAAAGCACCGCGCCGGAACCGGCGGTAAGCCTGAACGAAGCATGCCCGTACCAAACCAAGTACTCCCGGACAAATTCCCGTAAACGATCCGCCCTCGCATCGGCCATCATCATCAAACCCCTTTCATTTACGCCAAAAAGCACAAATAATTCAGATAACATATTCCGCAATCAATTCCATTTTCCTTCCGTCAGGCAGTCGAAGATCCGCGCGGCGCCCGGCGTTTTTCTGCCGTCAAAATAACAAACCGCTTGGAGCGGTTTTGTTATTGGCGCATCTTTTCAAAACGGCATTATCCATGACATATAACATCTCAGTGCCTGGGTTCAATCGATCGCCGATAATCTTTTCTCTTCATTGCAAAGAATGATTTTTTCCCGGTGTTGAACTTTGGTCCGGAGCTGAGCCGGCCAGCCCCATAATTCAACCAGATACTTCAATGTTTCCCCGGCATAGCCCAGTTCGAGATCCCTTCCGGTATGCTCATGCTCAAGAATTAACGTCCGGTCCCGGGTAACTTCCCGGACTCTGATCACCGGTATGGAGCCCAAACCAACCATGGAACTCAAGGTTTCCCGGATCATCTCCCAGCCGTCTTCATCGGGAATTTCGGTAATAATCGCTTTCTCCTTGTCAATGACGTATTCAAACAGATTCAGCTCCGCGCAGAGTTCCCGGGTCAGATAGCGCCGGAGCAACGAACGGTCGCACTCGATCTCCCGGACTTCAAACAATTTGGCGGTTCCAAACCGCCGTTCCAGATCGGCCAGAATCGAGAACCCCAGATGATAAGGGTTAAGATCTCCCGGCAGCGGTCGAATTACTTGATGATGCCGTTTCAGGAACTCCAAATGCATTTCGGAGCCGAGATCCAATTCACGCAAGATCCGGTAATGCCAGAAACTGGCCCAGCCCTCGTTTAAAATCTTGGTCTCAATCTGGGGCAGAAAATATTCGGTTTCATCCCGGACGATCCGCAGCAGATCGCGTTCCCACTCCTCCAGCCGGCCGTGTTCGGCCAGGAATCCCAGGAGATCCTCTTCCGGTTCAAGCGGCAGTTTGGCGAGATCGGGCGGGTTCTCGGCGCCAAAGCCGTTCTCCTTGTCCCGTTTGGCGCGGCGGTGATATTCGTCCAGCAGCCGTCGCTTCTGTTCGGCGACGGTTAGGCGCCGCTCTCCCAGGGCCCGGTTGACTTGATAACGCACGGCGTGCGCCGCGTCCAACACCCGTTCCACCCGTTCATAACCGATGCTCGGGTCCTGAATGTAGGCGCGGATCCGTTGGGCGTGATTTTTGAAGCTCTCCACCGTCAGTTCCGGCCGGGTAATTCCAAAGATCCGGTTGTTTTTAAAAAAATCGTTATGGCCGTACACATGGGCGATGGTCAGGATCTGCAGCAACAAATTATTGTCCTTCATCAGATAAGCCAGACAGGGATTGGAATTAATAACCATCTCATAAGGAAGTCCAGTGAGATTATACCGATAAAGGGTATGCAAACGGTCGAAAGCCTTTCCGAAGCTCCAATGCGGATAATGGCTGGGCATTCCGATGTAAGCTTCATAGCCGAGCATCTCTTCGTACGAGCAGATCTCAAACTCCTGAGGAAAACAGTCCAGCCCGAGCCGGCGGGCCAGCGATTCGACCCGTTCATTCCATCCTTCCAGTTCGGCCAGGGTATATTGATTCATTCTTTCCCCTCCCGGTCCAGCATATCGCGGAGCGCCGGCCAAATCTCGTCCCTGGAATTGATCGAGACCAGCGAAAAATTGGGTTCCCGGATCGCGTCCCGGAACAAGCGCCGGATGCTGCTGCTACCGGTCATAATTTCGCCGTATCCGAACAAATTGCAGACTTTACAGAGCTGCAGGGCAAGCTCGATGGCGCGGTCGTTATCCTCATCCCAATTGTCGCCGTCGCTGCAGTGGAAAGCGAAAATATTCCAGTTTGACGCCGGGTAGCGCTCTTCGATAATTTGCAGCGCCTTCTCATAGCCGCTGCTGATGAAGGTCCCCCCCGATTCTCCCTTATGAAAAAATTCGGTCTCGTTGACCTCTTTGGCTTCCGTGGTATGGGCGATAAAGACGATCTCGACCTGAACGTATTTCAGCCGGACAAACTGATAGAGCAAAAAATAAAAGCTGCGGGCCAGATACTTTTTGGTCTGGTCCATCGATCCCGACGTGTCCATAATGCAGATGACCACCGCGTTCGATTCCGGCTTCCGCTCCTCCCGGACCCGGCGGTAGCGGAGATCCTCCTCCCGGAACGGGAACCGTTCCGGCGCTTCGCCCGGTCCGGCGGGGCCCGGCCCGGACCCCTCCTCCGCGATCCTTCGGCTCCCCTGGCGCCGCTTGATCTTCTCAATCACCGCCTTTTTTTTGGCGAGCCGGGGCGGCGGTCCTTTCCGCTGGTAACCGCTGAATTTTTGACTGGTGATCGTCTCCAGCTCCGAGATTTTCTTCCGTTCCATGAACGGCAGGTTCAAATCCTCAAACAAATAATTGATCAGTTCATCCAGCGTAATCTCGGTCTCGTAAATATCCTCGCCGGCCAAATTACCGGCCCCCGGCCCGGCCGGGCCGTTTTCGGGCCGGCCATTGCCCAGGATATCACCACGTTTCTCATTGCCATTCCCGGTTCCCACTCCCGGTCCGTTTTTGCCGTAGATAAACTGATATTCCTTGAGGCCCCGGATCGGAATCTTGACCTTTTTTTGGCCGCTCTGTCCGATGATGCTCTCCTCGGCAATGATTTTTCCGATATTTTTCTTGATCGACTCTTCCACCAGTTGGCGATGGCGGCGCCGGTCCTCGGCGGCCCGGCCCGCGTCCCCGGTCGATTCCCGGAAGATAGCCATGTTTGACCTCCAAAATATATAAGTTGAATTAAATTTCTGATATGCATCATGTCCCATAAGCCTTCCATGATGGAAAAATTAATGAATTTAATTCAACTTATTTCAGCTGTAATCGGATGAAATAAATTCCGATTTGATGCCATTTGCATTCGGCTTTATGAATGCAAATCCATTTAAGAGATTTATTTCATCCTATATATAGCAACTTCTGGCGAACCGTCCAGTCCGCTCAGTCCTTCCAGAGATTGTTCGCCGCGTATTTTAAAATCACGTTGCAGCAATGATCGCAATACCCGTTCTTTTTCATCTCGGTTACCATGGTGTTGTACTTTTCGTTCTGGTCCTTGTCGCGCACTCTGGCCTGAGTGATCACCCGGGAGATTTCCCGGACCGAGGCGGTCAACTTCCGCTCGATGGCCGCCTTTAGCGGCTCATAGCTGTTATAGTCCAAGCTCCCCCCGTTCCGTAACACATAAAACATATAGGCCGTCACATCCTGCCGGAAGCCCTTGGCCGCGGTGCCGCTGATCCCGATCTGCTCCTCGATGGACTGCAGGAACTTTTCGTCCGGCTCCAATTCCTCGCCGGTGTTCCGGTCCTTCAGTTTGGCCCGGTTGGCGTAGGCTTCGGCATGGTCCAGATAATTATTGAACAGATCCTGGGCTTGCTCCCGGTAGCCGTGGATGAAAGCTTTGGTCACCTCGATCTCCAGAATCTTATGATATTCTTTTTTGAGAACATCCTGAAGGAATCCGAGGCAACGCTTGCGCTCATCTTCGGAGATGGAGAGCTCCCGGACCGCTTTGGTCAACGTCTCCAGGACCGCCAATGGGTTGATGCAGTTGCTTTCAGACTCGGCCAGCGCGATATCGAGCGCTTTCATGATAAAACGGGTTGAGATCCCGGTCATTCCTTCCCTGCCAGCCTCTTCACGCAGTTCGGCGATGTCCACCCGCTTGATATTGCCCTGCTCCAGGATCTCCTCGCCGTTATAGATCTTGAGCTTGGTCAGGGGATCGACTTTGGCCGAGGCCGCCAGTCGGGTCAGGATCGCGAACATCGAAGCGATTTCAATGGTGTGGGGCGCGATATGGGCCTTGAAATTGCTCTGCCTGAGCATTTTCTGATAGATCTTGATCTCCTCGGAGACTTCCAGGCAGTATGGAACCTCGATCTTGACGATCCGGTCCAAGATCGCCTCATTGGTATGATCGGCCTTGAACTTGTTCCATTCCGCCTCATTGGAATGGGCCAGGATCACGCCGTCGAAATAAATCATCGCTCCTTTGCCGGGCGAGGGGATCGACTTTTCCTGGGTGGCGGTGATCATGGCATGCAGGTATTCGATTTCGTTCTTGAAAACCTCGATAAATTCCACGATGCCCCGGTTTCCGACGTTGAACGCGCCGTTCAGCGAAAGAACCCGCGGATCATCCTCGGAGTACAGATCCATCTTGGAAATGTCCACCGAACCGATTAACACCGACGTATCCTGATTATTGGGGTCCACCGGGGGCACGACGCCGATCCCTTTGCGGGAGCGGATTGAAAACTCCACCGTTTCCACGGATATCCGTTCATATTCCCCGTTAAACTCATTTTTCAGCCGGTAGCGGCAGACCGGACAGAGATCGCCTTCGATGGGGACACCCAAAATCCGGGTAAATTCCGGCCGAAGATGTTTAGGGACCAGATGCAACGGCTCCTCCCGCATTGGACACCCCTTGATCGCATAGATCGGCGAAGCCGACTCCAGCGCCCGTTTCAGCTGTTCCATGATCGAGGACTTGCCGGCGCCGACCGGGCCGACCAGGTACAATACCTGACGGGATTCTTCCCCTTGCATTGCCGCGGCGTGAAAATAACGGACCAGTTTCATCAGGGTCAAGTCAATCCCAAAGAAGTCGTTTTCAAAAAAGCGGAACTTTTTGAGCACCGCATTGCCATGAATCCGCCGTAATCTGGGGTTCTCTTCGGTTTTAATCACTTCGACGCCCGGCTTGGTGATCAGATGGTAGAGCCGTTGATGCGCCAGTTGCGCGATTTCCGGGTTCTCCTTCACGATCCCCAGGTATTCAAGGAAAGTTCCCTCAAAATGCTGATGCTTGCGCTCGGAACGGTCTTTCTTGATCAAGTCGGAAATCTCGTTCGATCCCATGCTCATGATATTTCCCTCCAGACTATCGCTCCATTAAAATATATTGTTGAGAAGCCAGGTTCAGACATTACCGCTGCGTAAGAAAAAAACTTCGGTTCCACCCCGTTGGTTGTTGATCAGCCGAAGCCGGCCAGGCAATTTTTTAACATTCTAGTTACATTGAAGATCGGCTGACCCTTAGAGATATCCCTGCTAGAAAAGTTTATTACCATCAGTTTACTCAGGTGACACGTTCTTTCTATCCATTTTTTGGCACAAATTAAGCAAAAATGCACGGCCGGCGGCTGATTTTTAATCACCCCGATGATTTAACAAAGATGGATAATGGAGCCGGAGCAAAAGAGGCGGCAGATTGGGCCCATGGCAGCGATGGCCCGGAGGATTGGACGAAGCGTAAACAAAAACCGGCGGGGAGCCGGCTGGAAGAGAAAGCTGTCGGGATTAAACGGGACGGCTATAGGTTGAGACAAGCAAAAGGACGAATAATAAGTTGAATTAAATTTCTGATATACATCTGTCCTTAATGCCGGCCATGATGGAAAATGAATGAATTTAATTCAACTTATTTTCAGCTGTAATCGGATGAGGTAAATTCCGATTTGATTCATTTGCATTCGGCGTTACGAATGCAAATTTAATAAAGAAATTTACTTCATCCGATATCGCTTCAGGAATCATTCCCTTTCCCCTCAAAATCCTGATACAGCAAACTGGGCTGAATCCCCCGGTTATTCTGGTACTTTCCGCTGCAATAGCGGTCGTAATCGCCCTCGATGGCATGATAGTAGATCTGGCAGATCTCGACGCCCGGATAAACCCGGATCGGTTGAATGCAAAAGATCTCCAGCGTCCAGTAGCCTTTAAACCCCACGTCCCCGAACCCGGCGGTGACGTGAATGAACAATCCCAGCCGGCCCACGGACGACCGGCCTTCCAGCATCGGGACATACCCGTCGGTCTCAGTGTATTCCAGTGTCCGGCCCAGATAAAGCCGGCCGGTCTCCAGCACCAGGCCCCCGGCGGGAATGACCAGGGAGCGGCTTGGATTGGGGCGTTTCATATCGAGAACCGGCTCGTCGTAAACCAGCAGTTCATCATGGAGCCGGAGATTGTAACTGTTCGGATTTAACTGGGCCTCGTTGAACGGATCGATTATGATCTCCCGGCCCAGTTTGTGTTGGATCTCTTTGCCGGATAAAATCACCGGTTGCTCCCCCGCTTTCAAAAGCATTGATTGATGACTCCGGAAACCTTTTTTCCGGAGTGGCTCATCCCCCGGATCAATTGCGCCGAAGCCGGGAGATGGCCGGAAAAATTATTTCCATTGTTGCGACGAACCAAATCCGCCTAGCCGTTCATCGTCCCCGGGCATTCCCGGGGCGGACGAGGACGCTCGGCTCACGGGATGATGATTAACTCCCTGATCTCATTCTCCGCCGAATAGCCCGCCTTCTTATAAAATCCGGCGCTCTCCCGGCTCGGCCAAACGATCAGTAGTTCCAGCCCTTCCTCCCTGGCCCAGTCCCGGATCGTGTCCAGTAGCCGGCTGCCATAACCCCGATTCCGGTACTCGGGGCAAGTATAAACATTGGTCAAATAGCCAAATTCCCCGATCAAACGTCCCGGTTTCGGAACTTTCCGGATTCGCTGGACAAAGGCGTGGGACACAATCCGTCCGTCCGCCTCCACCACCCAGTATACCCAGGTGCCGTCTTCCAGCCCCTTCTCCAAAAACCGGGCGCAATACCTCAAAAAATCCTCCCTAACGGTTTCACTGCCGTTTCCGGATGGCTTCTGAAACTCCCAGCGCAATTCGGCCAGTTGTTGAAGGTCGTCGAGACTTGCCTTACGAACATTCATCATTCATCCCTCCGTCTTTGGGCAATGTCATTAAGGAATTTTGGTATAACTTTCCAGACCTAACCCTCGCCCTTTGCGGCTGATATTCATCCATGGATGCCGCAACCTTAAGCCGTCCCGGCTCTGGCTTCCCCAGAGCTGCTGATCCATGACGTCAATTCAAGGGCAAGGGTAACCTTGGCCGCTGTCCTCCAAATTCCTTTAGACCCCGGAGGCATCGGTTACTCTTCCCTGTCAGGGAACCAGAACCAGGGACGGTTCAAGGTCCGGCGCTCAGGATGAGATCACGCCGGAAGAGCGAGAGTTGGGTCTAAGCCCAAAATTCGGCTTAATACCAACATATGTAACCATCGCTTCATGACATTGCCATCTGTGGGAAGATAACGGGCTTTCGAAACGCGTGATGCCAACCTCTAATAATTTACACCGCGCCGGACTTTTTTCCTGCCTTAGTGGAGAACCTTGGCAAAGTTCTTTCGATATCAGTTAAATTAAATTTTCACATGGCTGTAAACGGCCGGCCCGCTGGCGGCGGAGTGCAAAAAAACGCTGAATCAGCGTTTTTTAAAAGAACCTTCCGGCGTTAATAATTGATCCGCTTGGCCACCGGCATCCGCCGGCCCATTCCGAAGGCCTTGGAGGTCACTTTCAGGCCCGGCGCGGCCTGCTTCCGCTTGTACTCGTTGCGGTCCACCGTCCGGACCACCCATTGCACGGTCTCCCCCGCAAACCCTTTGGCCACAATCGCCTCGGCCGAAAGCCCCTCTTCGACATAGTCATGGAGGATGGCGTCCAGCACCGGATACGGCGGCAGCGTATCCTGATCAAGCTGATCCGGCCGGAGCTCCGCCGATGGCGCTTTGTCGATGATCGCCCGCGGAATGATGGGCCGGTCCCGGTTGACATACTCCGCCAGGGCGTAGACCATGGTCTTCGGCACGTCGGAGATAACGCTCAGCCCGCCGCTCATGTCGCCGTAAAGGGTGCAGTAACCGACCGCCAATTCGCTTTTGTTACCGGTGGAAAGCGCCAGGTAACCGTATTTGTTGGAAAAAGCCATCAGGAGATTGCCCCGGATCCGGGCCTGAATGTTTTCTTCGGTCACGTCCAGGGCCAGGCCCGTGAAATGCGGGCTCAGGGTATCGAGGTAAGCCTGGTAAATGCCGGTGATCCCAATCTCCCGGAGCTCGATGCCGAGGTTGGCCGCCAATTCCCGGGAATCGGCCACGCTGCCGCCGGAGGAATAGGGAGAGGGCATGGTGATGCCCAGCACATTCTGGGGGCCGAGGGCCGTCGCGGCCAGGCAGGCGGTTAACGCCGAGTCGATCCCTCCCGAAAGGCCGATCACCGCTTTGCGGAAACCGCATTTATAAAGATAATCGCGCAATCCGAGCACCAGGGCCCGGTACACCGATTCTGTCTGATCCAGCGGCCGGTAAACCGGATCGGGTCCGGCTTGGCCCGTCTCAACTGTGATCAATTGCTCTTCGAAATACGCTCCGGTGAAGATCATCCGGCCCAAGCCGTCGCAGATCATGCTGCCGCCGTCGAAGATCAGTTCGTCGTTCCCGCCGACCTGATTGACAAAGACGAACGGTAAGCCGCGTCGCCGGGCATGGCCTGCGATCAGTTTCTGCCGCAGCGCGTCCTTGCCCACGTGAAACGGGGAGGCCGAGATGTTAATGAGCAAGGTGGCTCCCTGATCCGCCAGTTCCTTGACGGGGTCGAAATCGTACAAAAGTTGGTCCGGCCAGAATTCCGGGTCGTTCCAGGCATCCTCACAGATGGTGATCCCCAAAACCTCCCCTTTGAAGGAAACGGTCCGGATCGCCGGCGCCGGATCGAAATGCCGGGCCTCGTCGAACACATCGTAGGTGGGCAGGAGCGACTTGTCCTGGCGGAAATAAACCTCGCCTCTGTACAGCAACAGGGCGCTATTGGCCAGCCATTTGCCAGTGGCCCGCCCAGTCGGCAGCGGAACGCCAAGGAGGATCCCGGTTTCGGGATAGGCGGCGGAGAAGGCGGCCAACTCGGCCACGGCCTGTTCCGCTTGCCGGATGAACCAAGGCTTCTCCAGCAGATCCTTGGGCGGGTATCCGACCAGGGACAGCTCAGGGAATACGATCAGGTCCGTACTCCCGGCAAACCGGGCAACCACTTGCCGGATTCGCTCGGAATTGCCCTGGATATCTCCGACAACCGGATTGATCTGACCGATAGTAACCTTCATAAACTCCTCCGGAATGCCGGCCCGGCGCTGCCGGTTGAAAGGCCGGCGCGCCCGGGCGGTGGTATAATTACCAATTATACCACTTCACTTCCGGAAAACAATAGATCCGGATGTAAAATCAACGATCGCGAACCCCTTTACCAAACACATTCCATCTTATTGGACCACCGGAATCGACCGGCCACACTCCGGGCAAGTTGCCGCCGGCATCAAGACCCGGGTCCGGTATCCGTCCCGGCTGATCAACAAACTGCCGCACTCCGGACAGCAGGTATCGTTCAAGCCACCGAGGTTCCCCAGGTAGACATAGCGCAGGGATTCTCCGGCGATGCGGCGCGCTTCCTCCATGGTCGCCTCGGGGGTCGGCGGCGCGGTGAACCGGTAATTCGGATAATAGCGGGACAGATGAAGCGGGATCTCCGGATCCAACGCCGCGATCCATTGGGCCATCTCCCGCAGCCGCTCCGGGCGGTCATTTTCGCCGGGGATGATCAGGGTGGTCAACTCAACGTGAACCCTCCCCACGGCGGCCCGGATATTGTCGAGTACCGGCGCCAGCTCTCCGGCGCAGACCCGCCGGTAAAAACCGGCGTCAAACCCTTTGAGATCGATATTGGCGGCATCGGTCCATCGCAGCAGCCGCTCCCACGGCTCCGGCTGTAAGAAGGCATTGGTCACCAGGACGTTCTTCAGCCCGGCCCGGCGGATCCCGGGCATGACATCCATCAGGAACTCGAACCAGACCCCTGGTTCGGAATAGGTATAGGCTAACCCGACGCTCCCCTGTTCCCGGCCGGCCCGGACCGCCAAATCAACCGTCTCATCGGCGCTGATCGCCGTAGTGGGGGCGCTTTCCCGGGAGATCCGCCAGTTCTGGCAGAAACGGCAGTCCAGGTTGCAGCCGATAGTGCCCACCGACAGAATCGGCTGGCCCGGATAAAAGTGATACAGGGGCTTCTTCTCAATCGGGTCCAGCCCGATGCTGGCCGCCTGCCCATAGTTGTCCGTCAGCAGTTTCCCGTCCCGGTGGCGCCGGATCTGGCAAAACCCGGCTTGTTCCGGCTGAACCCGGCATTCCCTGGGGCAGAGCCGGCAGATCACCTGACCGTCCCGGGCCTCGTAAAACTGCGCTTCCGTCATTGGACTCGCCTTCTTTCTCCGTGGCCGTCGCAATCAATAAAACCGGACCACCTCGAACCGTTCCAGCCGCACCGGTTCGTCCCCGGCGATCCCGGCCTTGCGCTTGGCGATGGCCACTTGCTCGGCCGCGGTTTCGACGCCTTCGATATTCGGCAACAGCAAGCCGCGGCGGCTGCCCCGGCTGACGATCACGCCGTACTTGGCCGGGTCCAGTTGTTCGGGACCGTCGATGGGTTCCGCCGGATTCAGGAGATCCACGCTATAGGTGAGATCGTCGAGTTCGTCGACGCTCACCGGATCGAAGCGATGATCCCGGGTGGCGGCCGAGATTGCGTTCTGGGCGATCTCCGCGATGATATTGTCCTGGGTCGGTTCAATGGTTCCGATGCACCCGCGTAGTTGGCCGTGTTTTTTGATGGAAACGAAGACGCCGGCTTTTCGTTTCAGGTATTCCTCCAGCCCCTCCGGCCGGGGCTCTGGATCTTCCAGGAGCTTGGCCTCAATGACCTTCCGGGCAAACCGGACCAACGGGCTCTCCCGTTCCCGCCGGAAGTGGACCTTTTGGTTGCGCCGTTGCAATAACGCGGCCACCAGGCCCTCCCGGTTCCCGCCGGTGGGACGGAATGAAGCCACGCTGTATCCGACTCCGAAGGGGCCCTGATAGCTGTGGACCGTGCTCCGGAACTCAAGGCCGTCCAACGCGCCCAGCAGCATAATGATGCTCCGGAAGCCGCACTCGGCCGCTTTTTCGATCAACGCCGGATCCAGTTCGAAAAACTCGGCGACCGCTTCTTTCCGGATCAATTCCATGATCGTCCGGTCAAACTCGGCGCCGCGCGGGTCGTAACCAGCCGGAGCACCCGGTTGCAGGCAGTGCGACAGATCGCCGCTGGCGATCACCGCGATTTTACGCCCCAAACTCTCCGACGCATTGCGCAGCACCGATCCGAATTGGTACAACTCCTCCAGCGGCAGGTAGCTGAGGGGGATTACCACTAATTTGGCCCGGTCCGCCCAGGCCGGATCGAAGAAAGAGAGCGGAACCAGTACGCCGTGATCCAGCCGCTCCCGATCGCGCCGACGTCCGGCATCGGCGCTGGTCATCGGATAAACGGGAAGCCCGGCCTCGCGGCCGAGTTCAGCGAGACGTTCTACCAGCCCTGGATCGTTCTCCCATTCCCAGGTCCGGTTCAGGCCGAATTGCTGCAACCCTCCGGAGAAGCGGGGGTCGCTGTAAACAATGATCGCATCCTGATAGACCGTGCCATGAGGCGTGAAAACCACCAGGGTTTCCGGCGGGCCGGCGGCCAGCATCCGGTCGATCTCCCGCGCCGACCGGATCGTCTCTTCCACTTGAGCGAGCTCCCGGGACCCGCCGATGCCGGCGACCATCACCGGGGGATGAGGCATTAGCACTCCAAAACCAAGCATCGAATCACTTCCTAATCGAGATGATAATTGAGCCGCAACCGGTAATGGGGCCTGGCTGAGAATAAATTGCCTTGCGGGGCCAATTCGGCGCGGACATCATAGGGCCCGCGCTCCCAGACGATTCCCAGAATGGCCCCGGCGCCAGCCCCGTCCGCCGCTGTTTCCGCATAATAATCGTCAACCCGCCAAAAAAGCTCCCATTCCAGCCGGAGCGGCTTCCAATCATACCAACTCTCCCAGGAAGCCATGATGGTCCGCCGGCTTCTGGGATCATCCTCCGGATGCTCCTCCGGTTCGTCCGGATCAAGATAATCATCCTGAGAATAAAAGTTCCGCTCCGCCAAGCCGAGCTTGATCCGGTTGCTCAGCCAGCCGCCGCTACGGGTCCAATGCAATTCCAGCGTTCGGTCGTTCCGGTAGGGGGCCAGTCCCCTTTCCCATTCCGATTGCCGGTAGTTGAAATCGAACCGCCCGCCCAGCCATTTGAACTGTGCTCCGCTGAACCCCCAATTGCTCCGCCAGTATTCGCTGGATAAGGAACCCTGCGGATAATACCCTACCGCTTCGCGATACACCAGATAAAGTTGATAACCGGAACCGGATGTCCATTTCAGCCGCTCTTCCAGATCCCATTTGGTCGAGCTGTACCGGCTGGTTTCCGGATAGTCCCGCGCTGAACGCTTGACCCGCAAGCCAGCGGTCCACTTTTCCCAGTCGAAAGTCAGTCGCATGATTTCTTCGTCAAAGGTGTACCGGTAAAGGTTTTTTTCAGGGATGGCGCCTTCCCGGCTCCCCGCGCTGCATCCCAAGTCCCAGACCATCCAAGGAAATACAGCCCTGGAGTAGACGAGACCGGTTTGGAAGATCCGATAATTATCATTCCATTCATATTCCAGAATGGTTTTGAATTTGGGGCTGAGCTTCGGAAATGACCATCGGGTCTGTAATGACGAGTAATAATAGTCCGAAGGAAGCAGGTACGTTTTAAGGTTTGCATCTAGCGCAAGCCAATCCCAGTCACCTTCGGAGCTCACTCCCAGCCACTGGCTGACCGGCGGAGCGCCGGAGCTTGGGGAGTCTCCCGCTTCCCGCCAGTCGCCGCCATAGCTAATCCGCTGGACTTCGAACCCGGACGCTCCCCATGCCGGATGCGACATCCCGAACACCAACAGGCAAACCCAAAATAGTTTCAAAAATCATCCCTCCGGACGAATTTTTGATCCTATTTCTGGGTTTGTAATTATTTTCCTTTAATTTTCTGGAATAATTAACATATTAATGCAAAATAAAACGCGGTTCCTACTCTTCCAAATCCTCGTCCGGGTCGTCCCCGTCAAAATCATTCTCCAAGAGATCAATAATAAAATCCCAGACCTCATTAGCGGTATCCACAACTTCCTCGGGTTCGACCTCCTCGGGAACAACGGTTAATAAGTACTCCACTTCATCCTCGATCGAAACAAAATCCGGCTCCAACTGCAGGCAGGCATCGAATTGATCCCGCAATCCGGTGGCCGGTATTTTGTCGTTAGCGATTAAATAAGCCTGCAGCAGTTTACCGATGCCTTGACGGATTAATTTTAGACCGCGGGAAAGATCCGTTTCGGTTTCTTTCTCCGCTTGCGCCAATAATTGATCGGCTTCATCAATGAGTACTTCAATTGTGGCGGAAATCGTAATCACTCCTTATTGGTTAGTATGAAATCCTATTCTTTGAACCGCACCGGTTTTCCTGTTAATATATTAACTTTACCCGCGAAAAATTATCAATGAAATCGGGAATCCATAACGAGCCCTCGGCGGTCCTTTACCCGCCCTCATTTTTCGACTGCGGTCATTTGCTTTCACCGGCCGGCAGGATTTTTAGCTTTTAAGACGAATTTTAAAGAAGTTTTTCATTATTCGCCGAGAGGAGGAACTTTTTATTGGAGAAACATTGGCTGAAATTTTACGAATCGGGCGTATCGTCCCATCTGGAATATCCCGCGCTAACCCTCAATCAAGTGCTCAAAAATAGTTCGGCGAAATTCCCCGACCATCAGGCATTATCCTATCTTGATTGTTCCTGGTCCTACCGGAACCTGGACGGAATCGTTTCTCAGATGGCCCATTTTCTGCGGTCACTTGGAATCCAGCCCGGAGACCGGGTGGGTATTCAGCTCCCCAACTCACCTCAGTTCGTGATCGCTTATTACGGGGCCATCCGGGCCGGCGCAATCGTCGTCCCGGTCAATCCCCAGTTCAGCGGCAACGACTTGTCATTGATCATCGCCGATAGTGGTATGAAGGCGATCGTCGCCAGCCTGGAAATTTTACCGGTGATCCAAGCTGCCAATCCCGGAGCGGTGAAACTGATCGTTACCGACATCAAAACCCCGTTTGGCCCCGGCCAAACGCATCCGGTTCCCGATGGGACCATCCGAATGGAGGAGCTCTTTACCCAGCCTTCCTCCGATCCCACCGTTCCGGTCACTCCCGATTCGGTAGCGACATTGCAATATACCGGAGGGACTACCGGGCTTTCCAAAGGGGCGGTGCTCAGCCATAGCAACCTGGTGACCAATGCCATTCAATTCCGGAACTGGTTCAGCAATGTATTCGCGGACGGTGAAGGCCGGTTCGTCTGTGTCATCCCCTTATTTCATATCTATGGGTTGACTACCAGCATGAATACGGCGGTCCTGACCGGATCGGCGATGCTGCTGTTGTCCAAATTCGACTTAAACGACTTGATGCAACTGATCGACAAACAAAAACCCAATCTGTTCATGGGCGTCCCGGCGATGTACGGCGCGATTGCCGCCCGTGACAGCCACAACTACGATCTTCGTTCGATCCGGGCCTGTGTCAGCGGTTCCGCCCCGCTCCCCCTGGCAATCCAGGAGAAGTTCATGAAAATTACCGGCGGTAAACTGGTCGAAGGCTACGGTCTCTCCGAGGCGTCACCGGTAGTGGCGGTCAACCCCATCAATGGCGTGATCAAAAACGGCAGCATCGGCCTTCCGTTCCCCGATACCGAGATCAAAGTCGTTGACCCCCAGACCGGTCTGGAGGTCGCCGGGCCGGGACAAGTCGGAGAGTTGCTGGTAAAAGGGCCGCAGGTCATGCAAGGTTACTGGAACCGGTCCGACGAAACGGCGCTGGTGTTAAAGGACGGTTGGCTGCATACCGGCGATCTGGTCCGTTACGACGAGGACGGCTACCTGTATATCGCGGACCGGCTCAAGGATATGATCATCATGGGCGGTGAAAAAATTTATCCGCGCGAGATCGAGGACCTGCTTTACACCCACCCCGCCATCCGGGAAGCGGCGGTCATCGGCACGCCCCATCCGCTCCGTGGCGAAGTGCCTGAAGCCTATGTCGCTCTAAAGGAAGGGGCGACCACCACCGAAAAGGAACTCAAGCAATTCTGTTCCAAACACCTTTCCAAGTTCAAGGTGCCCCATAAGATCGAGATCGTGGACGCCTTGCCCCGCAGTTCGGTGGGAAAAGTGCTCCGGCGGTTGCTCAAAGATCAACAGGCTCAAGCCCAACAATGAATTAACAACGCCCCGGATCCGGGGCGTTGTTTTTTATTTTGACCACGGTTATCATTCGACCCGGAAGGTCAACGCCTGATCCGCCGTCCCGGCGTCGGCGATTACCTTTTGGCCCTCGCGGACCTCTCCCTGAAGTATCAATCGTCCCAGCGGCGTCTCGATCTCTTTCTGAATGGCCCGTTTGAGCGGACGGGCACCATAGGCCGGGTCATACCCGGACCCGACCAAATACGACTTGGCGGAGTCGGTCAATTCCAGCCGGATTTGCCGGTCGGCCAGGCGTTGCCGCAAGTAACCCAGATGAATTTCCACGATCTGTTTCAAATGGTCTTCGCCGAGCGCGTGAAAGACGATGGTCTCATCGACGCGGTTCAAAAACTCCGGCCGGAAATGGCGGCGCATCTCATCGAGGACCGCTCGTTTCATCTGCTCATAGCCACCCCCGGCAAACGCCCCCTGATACTCAAGAATGCGTTGGCTGCCGATGTTGGAGGTCATAATCACGATCGTATTCTTAAAGTCAACGGTACGGCCCTGGCCGTCAGTAAGGCGGCCGTCGTCCAACAGTTGCAGTAAAACATTGAAGACATCATAATGAGCCTTTTCGATCTCATCAAACAAAATCACCGCATACGGCCGGCGGCGGATCGCCTCGGTCAATTGGCCCCCTTCCTCAAATCCCACGTATCCCGGAGGGGCTCCCAGCAACCGGGCCACGGTGTGTTTTTCCTGGTATTCGGACATATCAATCCGGACCATGGTATTGGGATCGTCAAACAAAAACTGCGCCAGCGCCCGGGCCAGCTCAGTCTTGCCAACTCCGGTCGGCCCGAGGAAGATAAAGGAACCAATGGGCCGGTTGGGATCTTTCAATCCGGATCTGGCGCGAATCACGGCTTCCGAAACCGCGCTGACCGCCTCCTCCTGCCCGATTACCCTACGGTGCAACTCTTCCTCCAGATGAAGCAGTTTTTGAACCTCCCCCTCCAGAATCTTGGCCACCGGAACGCCGGTCCAGCGGCTGACCACCTGGGCGATGTCCTCCTCGTCCACTTCTTCTTTGATCATCCGGGCCTTGTTCGGTTCCCGGCTGATCTGTTCCAGTTCCGACTGGAGTTGCTTCTCCAGCCCGGCTAGTTTGCCGTATTTCAATTCGGCGGCCCGATTGAGGTCATACTGCAATTCGGCCTGTTCCGCCTCGGCCTTAGTGGTTTCGATCGCTTCCCGCAAACGCCGCAGCCGCTGGACTCCCTCTTTCTCCGACTGCCAGCGGGCCTGCAGGGCGTCGGATTCGCTCTTGAGGTTAGCCAGTTCCCGTTCGAGCCGTTCCAGACGGTCGCGGGAGGCCGGATCGGTCTCTTTTTTCAGCGCCTCGCGCTCGATCTCCAGTTGCATCACCCGCCGCAACAGCTCATCCAGCTCGGTGGGCATCGAGTCAATCTCGGTCCGCAGTTTGGCCGCGGCCTCATCGACTAGATCAATGGCCTTGTCGGGCAGAAACCGCTCCGTGATATAGCGGTTCGATAGCACCGCCGCCGAAACCAGCGCTGCATCCTTGATCCGGACCCCGTGATGGACCTCGTAGCGTTCCTTTAGACCGCGCAGGATGGAGACGGTGTCCTCCACCGACGGCTGATCGACCAGCACCGGCTGAAAGCGGCGCTCCAGGGCCGCATCCTTCTCGATATGCTTCCGGTATTCATCGAGCGTGGTGGCGCCGATGCAATGAAGTTCCCCCCTGGCCAGCATCGGCTTTAGCAGATTGCCGGCATCCATGGCTCCCTCGGCTTTTCCGGCGCCGACCACCGTGTGCAGTTCGTCAATGAACAGGATAACCCGGCCTTCGGAGTCCTGAACCTCCTTGAGGACCGCTTTCAACCGTTCCTCGAACTCGCCGCGGTACTTGGCGCCGGCGATTAAAGCCCCCATATCCAGCGAGACGACCTGCTTTTGCTTGATACCGTCGGGAACATCGCCGCGAACGATCCGCTGGGCCAGTCCTTCCACGATCGCGGTTTTGCCGACCCCCGGCTCTCCGATGAGCACCGGGTTGTTTTTGGTCCGACGCGACAATACCTGGATCACCCGCCGGATCTCGTCGTCCCGGCCGATCACCGGATCCAGCCTGGACTGGGAAGCCAGCTTGGTCAAGTCCCGGCCATAACGCTTCAACGCTTCATAGGTCACCTCCGGGTTTTGAGTGGTGACCCGCCCGCTGCCGCGAATCTCCTGGATCAGCTTTTCCAGCCGGTCACGGTTCAATTGATATTCTTTCAACAACCGGCCGGTGGTACCGCCGTCGCCAGTCATTGCCAATAGCAAATGTTCGGTGGAGATATACTCATCGTGAAAGCGCTTCGCTTCGCTCTCGGCCTCAGCCAAAATCCGGTTCAGCCGGCCGGTGATATATAAATGCTCGGCGCCGCCACCGCTCACCGTGACTTTGGGCAGGCGGTCCAGTTCCTGCCTGACCCGCCCGGTCAGCGTCCGGAGTTCGATGCCGGCCTTCGTGAGCACATTGGGAGCCAATCCGTCGTCCTGTTCCAGCAGCGCCAAAAAAAGATGCTCCACATCGATCTGCTGATGGCTGAGGCGCACCGCCAGACTTTGGGCGGCGGCGACCGCCTGTTGCACTTTTTCGGTCATGCGATTGATATCCATGATAATCCCTCCCCGGAGTCCTGCTTGATTGCAACATTGCAGCCCACATGTATTATCTGTCCCGAATCACGTTTCCCAGTTACGGCGCGGCTCAAATCCGGAAACCGCCGCCAGCTTCGCGAACAGCTCCTGTTCCGCCGGAGTCGGCCTGGTGGGGACCATCACTTTTAATCTAACGTAAAGATCGCCCCGGCCCTCCCGCCGGTTCAAGCCCTGGCCGCGCAAGCGCATGCGCTGGCCTGATTGGGATCCGGGCGGAACGGTCAGCTTCACCCGGCCGTCCAGCGTTGGCAGATCAACCGTGGCCCCCAATACCGCTTCCCAAGGAGCCAGTGGCAGTTCCATCTGGAGATCATCCTTGCCAACCACAGTCAAGCGAGGATCGGGAGTCAGCTTCGCTTTTAAGAAGAGATCCCCGGTTGCGCCGCCGGGACCGGATTCGCCCATTCCCTTTAGCCGGATGACGGTCCCTTCCCGGACACCTGACGGAATATTAACTTCGACCCGCCTCCGGCGGCCTCCCTTTTCAACCATGAAAGAGTGCGGGCCGCCCCAGTGAATCTGGGCCAGGGTCAACGGCAACTCCAGCTCCAGGTCTTGGCCCTTGGGCGCATAATCAGCGCGGGAGCGGGCCTGACTCTGACCGCCGAAAAAGAGGTTGAAAAAATCGCTGAAATCGAAAACCCGGCCCCCTCTTCCAAACAGGTTCCCCAGATCTTCGTAGTTGACATGAACATTCTCCCATCCCGGCGGCGGAGTAAAATCAGCGTCATTCTTCCAGTTCCCGCCCAATTGATCGTAACGGCGCCGCTGCTCCGGATCGGAAAGAACGGTGTAAGCCTCATTGACCTCTTTGAACTTGACTTCCGCCGATTGATCGCCGGGATTGACATCGGGATGGTATTTCCGGGCCAAGCGGCGGAACGCTTTTTTGATCTCCGCCTCAGTGGCGGTGCGGGGAATCTCCAGGATTTCATAATAATCGCGGTATTTCATGGGATGCGCCACCTCCTGCCGTTGTTTCGTTGCCGAAATAAGACCGGCCCTGACGCCGTTTAATTTCTTAGTTCCTTATTCATAAAAAACGCACTTTATTCCCAGGGGTTCCACAAATGGGCTTACATTCCGGTTAACACCTAATTTTCGGCCAATAATTCATCTATTTTTATCTTCTGAATTTTAAAAATCAGACTATACTTTTATTAAATATTTTGTTAAAATTAAATCAACGACCAACCCAACCAAATCCGGATAAACTCTATCCGGACTTTACGACCTCCTTAGCAGCCAACCCCGAACCTCGGGGTTGGCTCATCTTTATCTGGTCCCCGCCCGTTCCGGCGTACAATTTGTTTACTAAACATGTAACGTTCCAAACCTCGTTCCCCCTTTGCCGGAGGCTAGTAAAAATAAATTTACGCCGCGATGAATAATATTATCCTTAAATTGCGCATAATTTACTTGGAACTCACTTCCTTTTTCAGCTAACCTCCCCATTCCTTTTATGAGCCCCGGTTCACGGGGCTATTTCTTTTGGCGCCCGATAAAATTATTCCGTCCCGGCAGGGAATCGTTTGTTCGGGTTGAATTTTATTTATTTACTAAGCGTAAAACCAAGGAAGGGACGTCCGATGAACCTGTGGCTTAATAAATTAAAGCGGATTCAAGCCCTCGCCCAGAATGGGCTGGCCTACGCCGAAAATCCCTATGATATTGAACGTTATGAGGAATTACGACAAATCAGCGTGGAGTTGATGGCCGCATTATCGGAGACTGATTTTAATACCGTTAAAGACCTGTTCGCCGGGGAAACCGGCTACCAAACCCCTAAAGTCGACGTCCGGGCGGTCATTTTTCAGGAAGGCCGGCTATTGCTGATCCGGGAGAAGGTCGACGGATGCTGGTCGTTACCGGGCGGTTGGGCGGATATCGGCTATAGTCCCGGCGAGGTGGCCGCCAAGGAGGTCCAGGAGGAAGCCGGGTTGGAAGTTGAGCCAGTCCGGCTGATCGGAGTTTTGGATAAACAAAAGCACCCTCATCCGCCCTCCCCGTACTACACCTATAAAATTTTTATCGGATGCCGGATCCTGAGAGGAACGGGCCAACCCGGAATGGAAACCTGCGGAGTGGGGTTCTTCGGCCCCGATGAACTGCCCCCGTTATCCACGGAGCGGATCACCGCCAGCCAGATTCGGTGGTTGTTTGAAGATCATCGCCAAAACCGGGTAACCGCCGTCTTTGACTAAGAACCTGCGCGCGTAAATCATTTCTCTCAGTTCAGGATATCAGCCTCAGGCATGTGTACAGGGATAAAGCACCGTCTCCCCGATGTTGCGTCGTCGCGAACGGCATAACTCCTAGGGAATCGTCGCGCCACACTCTCCAGCCCGTCCGGAAAGAATCTCCAGCGCATGTTCCAGCACCGGGGCGAGAGATTCCAAATTTTCGGAGACCGCCCGGGGACTGCCCGGCAGGTTGATGATCAGGGTCCGGCCCCTGATTCCGGCGACGCCCCGCGACAGCATCGCCTTGGCGGTTTTGGCCAGGCCCGCCGCGCGCATGGCCTCCGGGATCCCGGGAACCAGCCGTTCCACCACATCCAGCGTGGCTTCGGGGGTAACGTCGCGGGGCCCGAGTCCGGTGCCGCCGCTAGTCACGATCAAATCCAGCCCCTGGCCGTCAGCCATTTCCCGCAGGGCAGCCGCCAATCGGTTCCGGTCATCGGGGATGATCCGGCAGTCCGCGGCATCGCCCCAAGGCAACAGAAATTCCTTGATCAGCGGCCCGCTGGCATCTTCCCGTTCCCCCCGGCTTCCCTTGTCGCTGGCGGTGATTACCCCGAAGCGATAGGACGGCGCCAGCCGGATCGCATCGCCGGACCGGACCGGACCTTCAGCCAGGACTTCGGTGAAAATGCCTTCCCTGGGCATCACGCAATCGCCGGCCTGTTGATAGATGGCGCAATGATGATGACATTCCTTCCCGATCTGGGTCACCCGCAGGACCGCCGCCTCTCCCACCCGGAGCCGGGTCCCGACGGGCAGATCGTAAAGGCGCATTCCGGCCACGGTCAGGTTTTCGGCAAAGTCGCCCGGACCGACCCGTAGCCCTTTCTCCCGCATGGTTTGAATGCTGGCTTCCGCGAGCAGGCTGAGCTGGCGGTGGCCAAAACCGGCGTGCGCGTCTCCGGCCAGCCCCATTCCCTTAATCAGCAGCCCCGCGCCGGCATCTTTTTTCCGCTCGCCTTTCCGTTCACTGGTGCAAACCGCAACGATAGTTCCCATCTTAAATTTCACAACCTCCAAGGCTGACCGCGGCTTCCCGCAGTAATTTCTGACCCTTTTGATCACAAAAACGGCCGTTGCTTCAACCCGGAAACAACGGCCGCAATCAATTGAGGTTCGGTCTGTCTGTTTCGTCTTTTCTATCTTATCACCGTTTGTCCCCAATTAAAAGCGTTGTGATCACATCAATCGCCACATTGATCTTTCGCCCATAAAAAAACGGAAATTGATTTTCCGTTTAGTCCGTGGCCATGAGCAACCCGGTTCAAGTCTCAATCCACCATCCCGGGCCGGCGAACTTCTTCGGAAAGTTTGTTTCCGATCATGACCGGTTATCAGGGAACTAGCGCCGCTATCCGGCGGCGCCCGGAAATCAATTTTCCGAAATGTCCCGTTCGGCAAACCAACCCGGAAAGCCAGTTTCCGGTTCTTCCCGCTTACCAGTACCGCTTCCAGTTGCGGGTGACCCTGATCAGCGCCTCCAGATAAAAATAATCTCCCCAAAGGCAACACTCATCGACCCCGATGCCCTTGGGTTTATGATAGACCGCGTGCCGCAACAGTCCGTTGGAATCATCGCCCGGCTGCGTCGCATACCGCTCGGCGAACGAGGCCAGCATGGACAAGGCTTCCGCCTCATAGCGGGCCTTGTCCGGATCGCCCAGCGGCAGGTGTCTGACCAGTTCCAAGAGCCCGCACAGCGCCACCGCTGCCGCCGAGCTGTCCCGCGGTTCATCGCCTCCGCTAAAGGTCAAGTCCCAGTAGCAGATCCGATCTTTCGGCAGCCGGGCCAGGAAATAATCGGCCAAACCCTTGGCCAGCTCGATAAAGCTCCAGTCCTCGGTATAAACATAGCTCAATACAAAGCCGTAAATACCCCAAGCCTGTCCCCTCGCCCAGCAGGAATCAGCGCCGTATCCTTGATGATTATCTTCATAACGCGGAACGCCGCGCTCCGGATCGATCACAACGGTCTGAACGGTTGAATAATCGTCCCGCACCAAATAGATGGCGGATTGCCGGGCATGCCGGTACGCCCTGCGGTAAAAGCGGGGATCGCCGGTCGCTTGCCCGGCCCAGTATAACAGGGGCAGGTTCATCAATCCGTCAATGATCAGGCGGCCCTGCTGTTGCGGATCTTGGATATCGCCCCAGGCCTGGATGATCCCGATCCCATCGTGATAGCGGGCCATCAGGTGATCCGCCGCCCGGATTGCCAAACTCCGGGCGTTTTCCTTGCCGGTCAGTTTATACCGGGATACGGCCGCCAATGTATAAAGAAAACCCAGTTCATGGTGGTCGATGTGAATCCGCTTCTCCAACCGTTCCGCGAAGTTGTTGAAGATCCCGGCGGCGGCGCGGGAGAACTGATCGTCCCAGGTTGCTTCATAGGCCAGCCACAACAGGCCCGGCCAGAACCCGGCGGTCCAGTCGATATTGGTGATCTCCGGATAAACATTATTACGGCTTACCGGCGCCGGAAAACCCCGATGAAAGGTAACGAGGTTGCGTTCAATTTTCTGAATGGCGTTCCGCAATGCCGCTTCCCAGTCCGGGGTAACCCCCGCCGGATAACGGCAATCAGGGCTTTGTCCCATTCTCCGATCCTCCTGAAAGAACACAACTAAAACTAAGTTGGATAAACTGCTGCGCCGACTCTCGCCGCCATTGGCGGCAAAAAACAAACCCAATTTGTTATCGGTAAATTGCTTCCAGTTGTTTAGCGCTTTCTTGCACGCGATCACGATCCCTGCCGGAAGAGCGGGCGCCAGGAAACCCCGGAAAAAACAAATGATAAAGTCAGGCCTGACTTTATCATTTGACTTCCACATTTTTAGTTGACGAACGATCCTGCCTAAATGTTCAATGCGGGGAGGATGTGATTCCATCCCCACCGGCCTTATCTGGGCAAACCTTGACAGGAATAGACTCGGAAAATTGAGCGCCAGCCGCTATTTTCTCCCCTCCGCCAATAGAACCGCCCTGACTTTCTCGACATCTTCGGGCGTGTCCACTTCCAACGAATTAAACTTGCTCTCGACCACCTTGATTCGGTAGCCGTTCTCCAACACCCTCAACTGCTCCAGCTTTTCATTCCGCTCCAGATAGCTCTCTTTCAGTTGCGAGAATCCGAGCAGGAACTTCTTGCGGTAGGCGTAGAGGCCGAGATGTTTGTAATAGGGAGTCTCCAGCGGATCTTTTCCCTCAGGTTCGCGGACGAACGGAATGGGATGCCTGGAGAAATACAGCGCCATGCCGTTCTGATCGGTGACAACCTTCACGATGCTGGTTTTGTGGATATCCTCGGGGTTGCGAATCCGGAAGGACATGGTGCTCATCACCAGCGATTCATCCTCAGCCAGCGGCCGGATCAGATCGTCGATGGTTGAACCCTCGATCAGGGGCTGATCGCCCTGAATGTTGACGATGATGTCATTGTCGGCGAAGCCCCGCTTCGCCGCGACTTCGGCGATGCGATCGGTCCCCGATTGATGGTGCGGCGAGGTCATTTCCACATCACCGCCGAACCGCCGCACCTCGTCGTAAATCCGTCCGTCATCGGTGGCGACAATCAACGCTTCCAGCAGCCGGGAAGCCTGACAACTGCGATAAACCCGTTCGATCATAGTCTTCCCGCCCAGATCGACCAGGGGTTTGCCGGCCAGCCGCGTCGAGCTGTAGCGGGACGGGATAATGCCGATGATTCTCATACTGATCTTCGGTTCCTTTCCGGGTTGCATAGATGAAGCAACGCATTGGATTCAATTTTCATTATACCCTAAAATCAGGCGGCGTCAAGGATTCTCCGCCAAGCCGCCGCGGCCGTCGTTTCACAGGTGAAGCGGCCGGTCCGCGATCCCGTGCGCCGCCTCCAGCAAGGCCTCGGAGAACGTGGGATGCGGAAAAATGGTCCGGGCCAGCGCGGCGGCGTCGATCCCGTGATCCATGGCCATGGCTCCCTGGACGATCATGTCGGTGGCGTGCGGCGCCACCATGTGCAGGCCGAGAATCCGGCCGGACGGCTCATCGGCCACCAGCTTCACAAAGCCTTGAATCTGCCCCTCGGCCACCGCCTTGCCGATGGCCCCCAGCGGAATCCGGCTGATTTTCACGGCCAGCCCTTGCTCCCTGGCTTCCGCCTCAGTCAAGCCGACTCCGGCCGCCTCCGGATGCGTATAGATGCACTGCGGAACGGTCCGGTAATTCATGGTCCGGTCGTGCCCCATGATATTTTCCGCGGCCACGATCCCTTCGGCCGACGCCACGTGGGCCAAGGCATACTTGCCGTTGACGTCGCCGATGGCGTAAATATGGGGCAGATTGGTGCGCAGCCGTTCGTCGATGGCGATGATCCCTTTTTGATGCCGGATTCCCAGGGAATCCAGGTCCAAATCGAGGCCGTTGGAACGGCGGCCGACCGCCATCAGGATTTTCTCCGCCGCCTGACTGTACTGCCGGTCTTCCTGGCGGAAGCTGACGGTTCCGCCGCTGATCGATTCCACCCGGCTGCCAGTGAAGACTTTAACGCCCAGCCGTTTCAACAGATCCCCGATGGCCTTGGCGATCTCCGTATCCATCATCGGTACCAGGCGATCCATCATCTCAATCACGGTCACGCCGCAGCCCAGGCTCGCGAAGAGAACCGCCATCTCCACTCCGATCACCCCGCCGCCGATGATCGTCATTGACTGCGGGAGATCGGTCAGCGCCAGAACGTCATCGCTGGTAAGCACCGCCGGATCGCCGGCGCCGGGAACCGGAAGCGCCACCGGCGATGAACCGACGGCGATAATGATATTTTTGGCCTCGATCATCCGGCCCTCCACTTCCACCTGATGGTCGGAGCGGAGAGCGGCGCTGCCCGAAATGACCTCGATCCCGTTGGCTTTCATCAGCCGTTGCAGCCCGTTGACCATGTTCTTGACGATCAGATCCTTCCGGGCCATCATTTTGGGGAAGTCGACCGTAGGCGCGGCGGCCACGATGCCAAGCCGGTCGGCCTGTTTCAACTCCCGGAACAGATTGGCTCCGTGCAACAAGGCTTTGGTGGGGATGCAACCCCGGTTCAGGCAGACTCCGCCCAACGCCTCCCGTTCAATCAGGGCGACTCTGGCGCCGAGTTGGGCGCCGCGGATCGCCGCCACGTATCCTCCCGGCCCGCCGCCGATAATGACCATATCATACATCGCTCTTACCTCCAAACCCAATAGGATGGAACGCTAAATTCAGCCTTTGCCTTTGATTAAGCGCGCCGCGTGATAAGAACTCCGCACCAACGGGCCGGAGGCCACGGCGTCGAACCCCAGGCCCAGCGCGGCCTGCTCGTATTCTTGAAACTGTTCCGGGGTCACATATTGGACTACCGGCAAGTGCCGGGCCGAGGGAGCCAGGTACTGGCCGATGGTGACCAGATCGCACCCGGCCTCGCGAAGATCTTTGAAGACCCGGATGATCTCGTCTATAGTCTCGCCCAAGCCGACCATCAGCCCGGATTTCACCTTGGAAGCGGGCCGGATTTGCTTATACTTGGCCAAAACCGCCAACGAACGGCGGTAATCGGCTTCCGGCCTCACCGCCGCATACAGCCGCGGCACGGTCTCGACATTATGATTGAACACCTCCGGCCCGGCGGCGGCCACTTGCGCCAGCGCCGCTTCGTTTCCCTGAAAATCGGGGGTAAGGACCTCGACTTGAGTCCCGGGAGCAATGCGGCGGATGGCGCGGATAGTTGCGCCGAACACCGCGGCGCCTCCGTCCGGGAGATCATCGCGGGTCACCGAAGTGACCACCGCATAATTCAACCCCAAGCTTTGCACCGCGGCCGCGACCCGTTCCGGTTCCCCCGGATCAACCGGCGCGGCGTGGCCTTTTTGAACCGCGCAGAACCGGCAGGAGCGGGTGCAGACGTCTCCCAGAATCATAAAGGTGGCGGTTCCCTCGGCAAAACAGACGCCCCGGTTCGGACATTCCGCTCCCTGGCAGACCGTATGCAGATGATGCTCGCGGATCAGGGCCGACGTCTTCCGGTACTGTTCGTTGAAGGAAACTTTAACTTTCAGCCAAGGCGGCAAGCGCCGTTCGGGCATGAAATAACCTCCTTGGGTTGGCTACGGCTTGCATTCGGCTTTACGAACGCAAACCCGCATTGAGAATTCATTTCATCCGATATGCAAATATGCAAAAAAGCCATTGAGGTTCCCCGCAATGGCTCTTTCCCAACGCTTTTAATCAGTAGCCGACCGCCACTTTGACGACGACTTTCTTCACTGGGGAGCTTTGCCCGCGGCTACACCCGGGCCG
Organism: Bacillota bacterium; assembly: GCA_023402395.1. Classification (GTDB taxonomy): domain Bacteria; phylum Bacillota; class UBA4882; order UBA8346; family UBA8346; genus JAEYGI01. The sequence continues at coordinate 45,179 of JAEYGI010000048.1, read as the reverse complement.
GTGAACATCGGCCGGGAACAGAATGGCGTACGTGCCCTGGCTCAAAATAAGCTCGGTTTCATCCTGGACGTTCTTGTAGAAGATCACATCCCTCTCGCTGAGCTTGTCTTCGAGCACCTCGTTGGCGGGATGGTCCAGCCCGATGCCCATGATCTCCGTTCCAGAGACGATGTACTGGATGTCCACGTATTTGCGGTGCGCTTCCGGTTTCTTTTCCGGTTTCGGCACGGTTTGGTACTCCTGCACCAACGCATAGACATTGGTCCCGTCAATCTCGTACCGGCCGACCTCCAGCTTGGAAAAATCGGTCTTCTTCAAGTATTCGAGCCCTTTCAGCAATCCCGGGCTCATCAGCCCCTTATCCTGTTCCAGATTGGCAATCCCGCTGAAAATCATGATAATTCCTCCTTATATTTTGGACGCGATACGTCCGACTTTACGGCTATATAAGTTGAATTAAATATCTAATAAGCATCATGTCCCTAATACCGGCCATGAGGAAATTGTAAGGAATTTTAATTCAACTTATTACTGCTGTAATAGGATGAAATAAATTCCGATTTGATTTTATTCGCATTCGGCTTTAAGAATGCAAATCCATTTAAGAGATTTATTTCATCCTATATAAGCGATGACGGATCCGCCATCATCGATTATTGCTTCGCCAAGCCCTGTCCATAATAGTTTATTAAGCAGCCCGCCAAAATAATCTCCCGGTCGTCGGCGCTAAGATTGGGCAGGAACAGCCGGAATGGGGTTCGCTCCTCGGCGCCGATGATGAATCCCTGGATCTCGTCCGCGCCAGATTGCACCGCCTCCCGGATCAGAGGCAGATAAATCAGGTCGCCGGTTTTGAACAAGGAGCGATCCTCCTCCAAGACGGTGAACGGCAGCATTCCCCAGTTGATCAGGTTGCTCCGGTAGCGCTTGGTGGCGTATTCCACCGCGATATTGGCCCAGCCTCCGAGGACTTTCTGGCAGGAAGCGGCCTGTTCCCGGGCGGAGCCGTCGCCCGGTTTCACGGCAAAGATCACAGTGCCCAGGCCGGTCTCGCTGAGTAGTTGATGAACCTTTTCCGGGCTGGCCTCGGCTTCATCCAGCAACGGCACGAACAGCCTGCCCAATTCGGTGGAGAGCGGTTCGTTGGCCGTACCCTCGGCCAGCAGGCGCCGGCGTTCCGTCTCCAGTGTCTGGAAGTCCTTGGCTCTCCCGACATACCCCGGATCTTTCCGGCCCAGGGTAAACTCGGCCAGCCTCATCGGGTTGGACCGGTACGAAGAGGTCTCCCCCGACGGAATCAGTTCATCGGTGGTGGTCACCGGATCGTGAATCACCGCGGCAATCTTTAATAACAAATTCTCCGGAAGCGGGATCATGCGGGGCCAGTCGGCGATGTTCGGCCCGAATTTCAGCTCGGTTTGAGGTTTCGCTTTCCCGAAACCATCGTAGACCCGGTGATCATACACCTGCCGGTTGAACGTATAGGGGATATCGGAAACCGGATAGGACACCTCGTCGGCGCCGGTGAGCAGTCCGCCACGCAACGCGGTGGCCGCGATGGAGCGCGCGTCCATCAAGGCCACCGAAGCGATCTGGCCGGAAGCCGGTTTGGAACCCTCCCGGTTCGGGAAGTTGCGGGTGGTATGGCGGCCGCTGAGCGCTCCATTGGCCGGCACGTCGCCCGCGCCGAAACAGGGCCCGCAAAAGGCGCTGCGCAACGTGGCGCCGGCCCGGACCAACCGTTCGGCGACGCCGTTTTTCATGATCTCCAGATTCAGCGGCTGACTGGCCGGGTAAATGCTCAAAGCGAACTCGCCGTTGCCGATGGAGCCCTGATCGAGAATGGCGGCGGCGGCCACCAGGTTCTCAAAGATCCCGCCGGCGCAACCGGCGATGACTCCCTGATCCAGCCTTACCCGGCCATTTTCAATCTTCTGGGTAAGCCGGAATTCGCTGCCGGGATTCTCCATCTGCCGCCGGCCCTCGCTTTCGACTTGTTTTAAAATCTCGGCCGCGTTTTGGTTCAGTTCCTTGATAGTATAGGCGTTGCTGGGATGGAAGGGCAGCGCGATCATTGGTTCCACCCGGCTCAGATCCACTTTGATCAAGCCGCTGTAATAGGCGATCTCGGCCGGTTCCAGTTGTTGATAGGCTTCGGGCCGGCCGTGAATCCGGTAATACTCGGCCACTGTCCCGTCGGTCCGCCAGATCGAGCTGAGACAGGTGGTCTCGGTAGTCATGACATCGATGCCGTTGCGGAAATCCATCGACAGGCCGTCAATCCCCGGTCCGACGAATTCCATCACTTTGTTTTTGACAAAGCCGTTGCCAAAGACTGCTTTGATGATGGCCAGGGCCACATCCTGCGGCCCGACCCCAGGTCGGGGTTTGCCTTCCAGAAAAACGGCCACCACTTCGGGGGAGGGAATATCATAGGTCCGGCTCAGCAACTGTTTCACAATCTCCGGTCCGCCTTCGCCCACGCCCATCGTGCCCAGGGCGCCGTAACGGGTGTGGCTATCGGAGCCCAGGAGCATCCGGCCGCAGCCGGCCATCATTTCCCGCGCGTATTGATGGATCACGGCCTGGTGGGCGGGGACGTAAATACCGCCGTACCGCTCGGCCGCGGAAAGTCCGAAAACATGATCGTCCTCATTGATCGTTCCGCCGACCGCGCAGAGTGAATTGTGGCAGTTGGTGAGAACGTAGGGGACCGGAAATTCCTTGAGTCCGCTGGCGCGGGCCGTCTGAACGATTCCAACATAGGTGATGTCATGGGAGGCCAGTCCATCGAAACGGATCTTCAACTGGCGCAGGTCCCCGGATTGATTGTGTTCCGAGAGAATCCGGTGAGTGATAGTGCCCCGCTTCGCGGCCTCGACTCCGTCAAACCCTTGGGTAAGCGGTTGCGAACCGGTTTGCCGCAACCGGTGATTAATGGCCTCGGCCGTCATCTGGCCGTCGTCTTCGATTAGCGCCGCTCCCCGAATCAGGAAAATACCCTTGCCCGCCAATTCGATCATCTTGTTCCATCCCCCGTTTGTAATAATCTTTGCCGCCGGTTTGATATCCGGAATCCGGCGGAGCTCCGAGAGCATCCCGGCTGCCGTCTTCCTTTTTTGACATTTTAACGCTTCCAACGATTATAATCTTTTTTCATTAAATCACGATTGGATTCCCAGTGTCAAGAAAACCGGCCAAATTCTTAAGTGTTAAAGAAACTGTAAAGGTTTAGTTTAATTGTGCGGTTACATTTATTTGGATGAAACTTTTCCGACGGGAAAACGTCATTTTCAATAGTACCGGAAAAAATCCAAATAGGCCGTTGCGGGTTTAGACCCTTGCCCCTTAAAGGGGCAACCACTGGCCTCCCGGGTGTAAAGTCTTACCTGGGAATCGCTTCGATGACAAGACCCCAAAGGGTTGAAGGACGAAGCATGGTGGATCCCCCTTTAAAGGGCAAGGGGTCTATAGCATCTTCGAATACTGATTTGTAGGTTTTTGTTTTTCATTATCTGCAACGTTCTTATAATGACATTGACCCTTCGGCCGGGGTTTACCACAACGCTTTTAGGAGGCTTTTCATGAAAAAACCATTGCTGTTCGCCGGCGCGCTGCTCGGCTGCTTAATCGTTGCCGGCCTCATCATTTCAAACTATTTCGGCCCCGGCCGGCGCAATCCGGAAGTTCTCGTTTTAAATGAGCTTCCGGGTACGATCGAGCGGAACAATCCGGTGCCTGAGGTCCGGACCTGGGAAGAAGGCGGCCGGACCTATTACTATTTCAACTGGGGAATCCAATCCAGCGGCGGCTACGCTCTGGAATGGGCCGGGATCAAAGAAAACCTGATTACCGTCAAAGCGGTGGCCCCGCAACCGGACGCCCTGGTTTCCCAAGCCTTCACCTATCCCTCGCTGCTGCTCTCCCTGCCTGTCGGTGAATACCGCTGGCAGGCTGTAGATGAGCAAGGGAAGCCGCTCGGCGATATCTTTGGCGCTAGCCGTCCGCCGCTGCGCTTCACTCTGGTTCTTCCCGGCGGAGTAAAACGGGAAGTGCTGCGCGACCCGCACCTGAACACCGAAGGGAAATCAAAAGTTCAAATCGCTTTGGATGCCTTGTTCAGCCAGGATGAACTGATTTGGCTGGGCGATGATCTGGTGCTGGAGGGAGCCGCCTATTCACAAGCGGAAGGGCGCTGGGTGGTCGGTTTGAGTCCGGAATACGACCGGCTGGACGCGGCTGAAAAGGAATCCCTGCGGACATCGATCACCGGCACCATCGCGGCCGTCTCCGGCCGGGACGAGGCGGTGACGGTCTTGACCGGCGATCTCCGCCAACTCCCGAACCGCTGAAAAAGCAGGACAATGATCGAACGAAACGGCGGTCCGGCGCGGCGCCAGACCGCCATCGCGCTTTGAACCCGTTCCAAGCCGCCGGTCATTCCGCCCCTGTGGAAAAGCGGCCCGGCAATTTTCAAAAGATGGATGGCAATGCAAGATTGGCAAGTGCCAATCCTGTATTGCCATCTGCCCCGTGTCGATTGTCACTTGGCATTGACGGATCGTCACTTGCCAATTTCCAATTGGTGGATCGCAATCCGACATTGGCAACTGCCAATGTGGAAAAGCATCTTGACAATGTGGATAAGTCAGTTGCCACTGTGAAAAAGCCGCTTCGCAATCGAACAATGCCCATCGGCAATGTTGATAAATCAATCCAAGATGTAATCATCTCTCTCGACACCGGGCCGGTGCCGCGAGCCGATTGAAAATGGAAATACGAAGCGCCGCTGACAGGATTTGGACGGTTGACAGGTTGACAATCCGATTCTTATCGGTTATAATACTTTTAATTTAATACCTGCATAACGAAGATTTGCGGGAGTTCCCGCATTTCGGAGTATAAGATTAAAAGCGATGATAAGAAAGAGTAGTAACCCGTACCCACACAGAAAGTTGCCGGTTGATGAGAGGCGCGTGGCAGGCTGGTTATGAATACCTCTTTGAGCTTCACACCGAACGTTTTCAAGTAGGCTGTGACGTATCCCTGCACACGTTATAGTGCTAAAGTATTATCCATAATTATGGCGTACTTGAAGAGGCGGACAATGCGAGTTGTCCGTAAACGCAAGGTGGTAACACGGGAGCATGCTCTCGTCCTTCTGGAAACAGAAGGACGAGAGTTTTTTTATTTCCGAAATCTTATAGACCTTGCTTGTATTAAATAATCCCAATATTTAATATTCAAGGAGAGTTTGGAAATGAAAACAGTTGAGGAGCAATTACGCATCATTACGAAGGGCGTCAGTATGCTGGTGGATGAGGAGGAACTCCAAAATAAGCTGGCGGAATCGGTGCGAAGCCATCGGCCATTAATCATCAAACTGGGCCTTGACCCCAGCGCGCCGGACATCCATTTGGGCCATGCCGTGGTGCTTCGGAAGATCAAACAAATGCAAGATCTGGGCCACCAAGCCGTGATCATCATCGGTGATTTTACCGGAAAAATCGGTGATCCCTCAGGAAAAGCCAAGGGGCGCAATGCCCTCTCCGATGAACAGGTAAAGGAGAACTCCCGGACCTATTTTGAACAGATATTCAAGGTGCTGGACCAGGAGAAAACCACCGTCCGCTATAACAGCGAATGGCTAAGCAACCTGAACTTCGAGGATGTTCTCAGACTGGCCGCCACGACTACGGTTGCTAGGATGATGGAGCGGGATGATTTTCAACACCGGTTCAGCCACAATGTTCCCATCGGCATTCATGAATTCTTTTATCCACTGATGCAAGCCTACGATTCGGTGGCGTTAAAAGCCGATATCGAGCTGGGAGGCACCGATCAAACCTTTAATATTCTGATGGGTAGAACCTTGCAGAAAGCGATGGGCCAACCCCAGCAGATCGCGATGTTTATGCCGCTGCTGGAGGGATTGGACGGTGTGGAGAAAATGAGTAAAAGCCTTGGGAATTACATCGGGGTTGATGAACCCGCCGCGGTGATGTTCAAAAAGGTCATGGAGGTTCCTGACCAACTGATCCTTAAATACTTTGAGCTGGCAACGGATGAGCATCCGGATTGCATCGCGGCGATCCGACAAGACCTGGAGCAGGGTCAAAACCCGCGGGATGTCAAGTATTCTTTGGCGGAGACCATTGTCCGCCTCTATCATGCGGAGCCAGAGATTATCGAGGCGAAGGAATACTATGATGCCGCTTTTGGCAAAAAAGCGATTCCCGATCACATTCCCGAACTTCTGATTGAAGCTCGGACCCGGCTGATCGACATCATCCCGTTGCTGGTGGAAAAAGGGGTTGTGTCAAGCAATGGCGAATTCAGACGGCTGGTTCAGCAAGGCGGAATACAGCTTAATCAGCAAAGACTGATCAATATCGAAATAACCCTGGCCGATGGCGATGTGCTGAAAATCGGCAAAAAGCGTTTTATACGGCTGGTAAATAAATCCGTTTAATCAACATGGCTATTCGAAGCCTTTGACTTAATCAGATGGCTTTTAAGCGCCGAACGACAACTCAATCCCGATCGGGCAATGATCCGAACCGGTTACCTCCGGCAGAATGAAGGCCCGTTGAATCGCGGGCCGGAGATCGGCGCTGATCCAGAAGTAATCGATCCGCCAGCCAACATTCCGTTCTCGGGCCCGGGTCTTCTGATCCCACCAGGTATAGTGTTCGCCCCCGCTCTGGAACAGGCGGAAGCTGTCCAAATACCCTTCAGCCACCAGACGGTCCAGCCAGGCGCGTTCCTCCGGCAGAAAGCCGGAGGTTTTTTCGTTCTCTTTGGGCCGGGCCAGATCCAGCGGCTGATGGGCGGTGTTGACGTCGCCGCAAATGATCAGGCTGCGACCGGTGTTTTTGAGCCGGTTGGCGTAGTCCAGAAATGTTTCATAAAAGTCGAGCTTGTATTGCAAGCGCTCCGCCGAAGCCTTGCCGTTGGGAAAATAGCAATTCAGCAGCGTGAACCGGGGATACTCGGCGATCAGGGTACGTCCCTCGCCGTCGAACCGTTCCACGCCGAGCCGGGTGAGGACGCTTAGGGGCTCGGTCTTGGAGTAAATGGCCACCCCGCTGTATCCTTTGCGGCTGGCGGAGCAGAAATAGGATTGATACCCCGGAATGCTCCGCAACTCGTCCGGAAGCTGCTCGGCCTCGGCTTTGATCTCCTGCAGGCAGACGATATCCGGCTCCTCCCGGCGCAGCCAGTCCAAAAAACCCTTTTTGGCGGCGGCCCGGAGGCCGTTGACGTTCCAGGAGATGATTTTCAATGGGTTTGCCATAGCGTCCTCCCGTGATGCAATGAAATAATTATGAATGACTATTCGTTTTAGGTAAGGATTAAGGTCTAGTCGGCGTTGTGGCCGACCCCCTCTCCCATTGGGCTGATTCAAGTGGCCTGCCCTCTCCAGCGTTAAAAATCTATGATTTTTAAGCGCATACATTACGCTCGAAGAACACTCGCTATGGGCGAGGGGAAAATAGGGCCTAAACGTTTGCTGGCAAATGTTTTGGCATCTTGAGTCCCTCCCCAGCGTTAAAAAATCGATGATTTTTTAAGCGCTTACATAGCCCGTTCTTTGGGCGTGATGGGGGACCAGAGCCAGGAAGGCTCAAGTTCCGGCGTCCACGGATGGAGAACGCCGGGAGGGCCACTGCTTGAACCGGCCCGAGGGGTGTCGTTGAGAACGGAGCCGACAGTTATTTACTTAATGTCATCATAAACGATGACGACTTATCTAAATAATATCCAGTTTATCACCGGAAATCAATCCAAATTTCCCGGATTGTCCGTCGCCCGGCTCCTTCAAAGCTCCTGATGGTTCCCGGGTACCCGGCCTCCGCCGTCCATTCGTTAAAAAAACAAGGCGCTTTTCAGCGCCTCATGTTTTTTCAGTGAATCACCCGGAACCGGCTCCGTTTGGCCTGGCGTTCCTGTTCCTCCCGCCAGTTTTGCCGGCGCCGCCCGCCGCCGCCCCGGTAGCCGCCGCCGCGTCTGGCGGTGTATAGGTAAGCCACCAGGATTCCGGATAACGCGGCCAGTCCCAGTAACCAATGGACTCGGAAATAACTGAAAAAGATCATCAACGCATTGATCCAGGCTAGCCACCGGGCTTGAATCGGAATGATCCCCCAAAAAAGGATCTCCCGTTCGGGAAACAGCTCCGCCCAGGCCCAGGTCATCCCGACCGAAAGCAGCCAAAAACCGAAAATCGGCTGCGGAAACCGGACGACCCAGCTTTCAACCAGGGCCATGGCCAACCCGGTGACCGCCGTGGTCAGCAACACGAATAATCCGTACCGCCGCGTACCCCAGATCTGTTCGAGGCTCCCGCCGATAAACCACAGCCAGAGCAGGGCAAACAGCAATGAAAAGAAATCCGGGTTGACCAGCGGATAGGTCAGTAGTCCCCAGAACCGCCCCGTCAGGCTGAAGGAGGACAGCGCCAATAAATCAAGGATTTGCGGCACGGCCAGCCCCATCACGAACACCGCCGCTCCGGTGGCCAGCAAGGCCTTGGTGACCGGAACGGAGCTTTGGTTGAAATAACGTTTGATCTGCCAGGCAATATTATTCATATCGTCTCCCCGCCCCTTTTAAACTTTTCTCGTTCCCGGTCCACTGCGTCGATCTCCCGCCGGACCAACCCGCAGATCGCCTCGTTTCCGGCGATCAGTGTTATCGGTGGATGGTCCTCCAGATAGTGGACAACCCCGCCGGCTTCCTCGACCAGCAAGGTTCCGACCGCGATGTCCCAGGGATTAACTTTCATTTCCCAATACCCGTCCAGCCGGCCCGCCGCCACGTTGCAAAGGTCAAAGGCGGCGCTCCCGGTGCGCCGGACCCCGTTCACCAACGGAAACAGCCGGCTGAAGTAGTCGAGATTATTCCATGAGTCAACGGCTTTGTCATAAGGAAATCCGGTAACCAGCAACGCCCGGTCCAGCCGGTCATTGGCCGCGACCGCCAGCCGTTCTCCGTTGAGATAGGCCCCCTCGCCCCGAATGCCGTGAAATAATTGCTTCAGAACCGGAAAATAAACGGCCCCGAGCATCGATTGTTTCCGGTACTGCAGGGCCACGGAAATGCCGAAAATGGGAAATCCATGGGTAAAATTGACGGTTCCGTCCAAAGGGTCGACCACCCAAAGATAATCCGAGGGGAGATCCTCCCCGCCCCCCTCCTCGGCGAGGATGGCGTGGCCGGGAAAAGCCCGCCGGATTTTCTCCGTCAAAATCCGTTCAGAATTCCGGTCTACTTCGGTAACGAGGTCGTATCCGGTTGACTTGCTTTCGATCCGGAGGTCTCTCCGGCCGAACTGTTCCAGCTGTAACGCGCCAACCTCCTCCACCCAAACGATGACTTGCTCCAATGCGGTACGCTGATTGAACATGAATCCCAACCTTTTGGCGTTTGTCTTTGAGGCTTTGGCTTTTACTTTTAATTCGACAGTTACGTTTATTATACCATTACCCGGTTCCCGCCAAAATACCCGAAACGGAATTTGCCTATATAAGTTGAGTTAAAATTTCTGATATACATCATGTCCTTAATGCCGGGTCGTGATGGAAAATTAATGAATTTAATCCAACTTATTTCATCCTATATAATCGTCATCGTTAAAACTTCGGCTTGATATAACACCCCCGCGCATTCAGCAGATTGAGGGTCCGGAGGGTAGAGAGATCGTCGGTATAACGGAGCGGATTATGAATCAGCGTGATCGATATCAGCTCAAGGAGCCCGGCCAGATCGGAGATATCCGCGACCTCATTATGGGCCAGGTTTAGTTCCTGAAGCCCGGCGAGGCCGGCCAAGGGACGGATATCGCATATTTGATTCCTGGCCAGGTCCAGATCACGCAGGTTATTAAGGGCGCCGAGCGCGGAGAGATCTCGGATCTGATTGCCGCCGAGGCTCAATAGCTTGAGCCGTTTCAACCCGGCCAACGCCCCGATCTCCCGGATCCGGTTGTTTTCCAGCCACAGTTTTTCCAGGTTTGTCAACTTGCGTAAGGGGGATAAATCGGCGATCTGGTTGTTGGACAAGGTCAGGATCCGCAATTTGGTCAGATGGGCGATGGGAGCGATATCCCGGATCCGGTTGCCCATCAGATGAAGCTCTTCCAATCCGGTCAATCCGGCCAGCGGTTCCAGCTTTTCGATCCGGTTGTAGGAGAGGACCAGATCCCTCAATCCCGTCAGCCCCCGTAGTGGATCGATCCGATCGATCCGGTTCCATCCCAGCAGCAGCTTGCCCAAGTTGGCCAGGCCAGCGAGTCCTTCCAGTCCCGCCAAGCCATTGCAGGATAAATTGAGACTATTCAAGCGAGTCAATTTGGACAACTCGCGCAAGTCCGAGATGGCGTTGCCCATCAGGGATAATTCCGCCAGGCCGGTGAGGTTGGCGATCCCCCGGATCGACCGGATCGCCCGTTTTGAGGCAAGCAAGCTATCAATGGTCTGAACATCCTTTGCTTTTAATTTTCCCGTGACGATTCCGGCCGCCAGGCGAACCGCGGTTTCCAGCCCCTGGTCGTCAAAACTGATGGTCCGTTTGGCCTCGATTCCGTCGGCCAGAACCAATCCCCGATCAAAGAAAGGGGTGGAATGGACTTGCATCGACCGGGAACCGACCGGGATCAATCCCGTTTTGGGGTTGGTCGATCTCTCCGTCATTCTCTGCTCCTAACTTCTCAGGCCCGGCCCGTCTTAAACCGGGCCGTTTGTCGCGAAGCCTTGGCGATCTCCCGGTTCAAAAAACCGGCCATCTCCCGGATCAGATTCAGCCCATGTTCGCTGGCATCTTGGGCTCGCTGCCATAGCTGGAATAAAGAAGAGCCTTTCAACTCGGCGGTCTCATCGGCGATCTCACGAAGCCTCTCCCGCACTTGGGCGATCTTACGGAGCACTCTCTCCAATTCGGCGGCCGGGCCATTGCCACGGACAGTTTCCGGAGCCTTTTCCCCTTGTTCCGCCAACTGCCGCAGTCGCGCCTCGTCTCCACCGGCATAAGCCTGGTTGGCCTCGGCCATCAATTTTTCCAGCCGGTTCCGCTCCGCCTCCTCGGTGGCCAAATCGGGATGGAATCGCTTGGCGAAATCGCGATACAGTTTCTTCAAGGCTTCGGTAGGTTTAGTACGGGTTTCCGGGTCAGTGTCCCGGAATTGGCCGGCGGCCCGGGCCGAATCTTCCGCCTTGGCTCGGGCTTGCTCCGCCCGGCGGCGCGCTTGGCAATCGCCGGGACGCAATCGCGCCCGGAATTCGGCGTTCTCGGCTTCAATCCGGTCCAGTTCGGCGTATAGCGGACCAAGCGCTTTCAGATACGCCGTCTGGAAATCCAAAAGATCGGTCCGGAGCGTCAAAAGCTCCAGTTCTTCCTGGCTGAGTTCGGCTTCGAGTTCAGCCAGCTCACTCCGTTTGCGTCCGAGTTCCAACTCGATTCCGGCGGATTTTGGGACCAATTCAGTGATCATGGGTAACAATCCTTTGGTAAGTGAGTACCAATTGGTTTCCAAACATCAATCCGTGCGCTACCGGCCAAAGATGTACGTAAAATCAGAATATCCCGTTATTTCGCAAATTATAAAATTACCGTAATTACATTTCGCCATTTTCCGTAAAGTACCTTTAAAAATTTCGTTTCAAATCCCATTCTCCTGAAGAACGTAATAGTTTAGCATAAAGGAAAAATGCATCCCGGCCGAATAAAATAATACAATAAAACGGTCGCACGGATCGCGACCGATAATCACATGGAGGTAACGATTGAAAGATCCCATTCCGAGGAGTCTGCTGAAAGCCGAATTGGCCCTGCAAATCGGTCAGATCAAATCCTTGCTGGGCCGACTCTCCGACAGTGAACAGCAGGTGCAGAACGAGGTCTCCGAAGCCATCGACCACCTTTATAAGGCCAAAAAAATTCTGAACATCGACAGCATGAATTAACCCGGCGAGAGATATCCGGCTCCGTTTTTCCTTCGGCATTGTTGAATCAAGTTCATTTTCGTTCCATCGTTGTTCCCCAACCGGTTAGAAGCGTTAACTTTTGGCTATATAAGGTGAATAAATTTTGTGAATAAGCTTCCGATCCTTAAAGCACGACTGAGAAGGGCAACGTCAGTAGTATTTATTTCAACTTATGAATTAAGGAAAATATGCTGCAATTTTTACGGCGTTCAAAAAACGTATTGCGACATATATAACGGTCAAGGTTGTACGGGAAGTTCAGAAAACAAGCGGCCGAAATTCGAGCGTTTTTGCCAGGCGGTAGACGTTATATACTCCTTTGGGCCGGTTTTTTTGAACCCGCCCCGGTCGGTTACCCGTCAACGAACCGGGCGGGTTATTTCCTGATCTTTAGGGGATAAAGTTTGACCTTTCTTAACCGTGGAAGGTCATTTTTGGGCATGATGACGACCATTTCCCGACCCAAACCATCCATCACACTGATGAAATGTCCTGCTTCGGAGCTGGCGAAACAACGGCCCGGTACGTTCCGGAGTGCCGTCCGCTGTCAATTGATTTTCAAACGTTGCCGGGTTTTATTGACTAACCGCAGGGTATCCATATACGTTTTCAGTTGCCACAATATAAAGACCCGCAGTTCGGCATCCTCGATCTTTCCCACCAATTTGTTCAATTGAAAATTGCTGACCCGGTCCAGGCAGGTTTTCATGGTTGACAACAAATTGGTCTCCAACCGCAATAATCTTTCCAACCTCAATTGGCTCAGCCTCGGCTTTCTTGGTATTCTATGGATTAGTTTACCACGCTTTTGATTAAGTAAACCATTATACCGGCCTCAGGATAAAAATGGAATGGATATGATTATTTTATTCGGATAAATACTTGTTTCATTCGTCGGCCGGCCCCGCCGGTCCGGCCGGATACCAAAGCCGGAAGTTCCGCATGCGGAACTTCCGGCTTTTGATTTAATCTTAATTCAGTCTTAACCAGATCCCGCCATAATAAAGCCATGGCTCCCTGGAATAATAATGGTATCCGCTTCTGGAGGCTACCGGATGCATCTTTTGGTCGAACATGTAGCGGTTCTGTTTGAAAATCCCTGGATCTTATTTGGGGCCTTTTTGGCCCTGGCCGCGCTGAACATCGTCTTTCCCCCGCTGCCGCTGGAAAGCGCGGTGGTCATCGCCGGCTATCTGACCGGAATAGGTCACGGTTCAGTCGCAGCGGTTATTTCAGCCGCAGTGCTCGGCACGTTTCTGGGTAGTCTCTGGCTGTACTACTTAACCCGCCGTTATGGTTACGAAGTAATCGCCAGGACTCCTCTTAAAAAAGTTATTTCCCGGGAGTCCTTTGACAAAGCAGTCCTTTGGTTTAAGAAATACGGCATTTTGGCGGTTTTCATCGGCAAACTGATCCCGGGAATGAGCCTTTATAGCGTTGTCTGCAGCGGCACCTTGCGACTGCATCCTTTGATCGCCCTGCCGGCAATTTTTCTGAGCAACCTGGTCTTCTTCACGGTCCTCGCCCTGCTCGGTCGCGATCTGGGAGAAAACTGGATTGTAATTCTGAATTGGTTACAACGATTGGGATATTGGCTGCTCATTGCCTGTGGAACCGCGGGAGTCGCGCTCCTGGTTTTTTGGGTTTGCAAACGAAACCAGCCCAAATCGGAAAAATGACGCCATTCCATCCGTCTCCGTCATCAGACAATGGCCGGAGCCCCGAGAATTGCCTCCAAATCCTTTTCGGGAGTGGTAATCAACATCAGGTTGAACTTCCCCTTCAATACCTCAAAGGCTGCCGGAGTGATAAACGCCGGTAAGCTGGGTCCGATCCGGATATTCCGAATCCCCAGCTGCAAAAGGGTCAGCAAGATACAGACCGCCTTCTGCTCATACCAGGATAAGATCAGTGACAGCGGCAGACCGTTAACATCTGTATGAAATACATCCGCCAGGGCCAGCGCAATTTTGATCGCCGAATAAGCGTCATTGCATTGCCCGACATCCAACAAGCGGGGTATCCCTTCGATTGAACCGAAATCAAGCTTATTGAACCGGTACTTCCCGCAAGCAAGCGTAAGTATCAAGCAATTCTCCGGTATTTGCCGCGCCAGCCGGGTGTAGTAATCCCGGCCCGGTTTCGCGCCGTCACACCCTCCCACCAGGAAAAAGTGACGAACCGCGCCCCGCTTGACCAAGTCAACAATCTTGTCCGCCACGCCCAGCACGGCGTTGCGCGCGAAGCCCACCATAATCGTACGTTCGGGTTCGTCATGTTCAAATCCGGGTTCACGCAGCGCCGTCTCGATCACCAGCGTAAAATCCCGGTTTGCAATATGCCGCACCCCCGGCCAGGCAACCAGCCCACTGGTGAAGATCCGGGATTGATAGGCATTTTTAGGTTTTTGAATACAGTTGGTCGTCATCAAAATGGCTCCGGGGAATCGCTCGAACTCTTCCCGCTGCTCCTGCCATGCGCCACCGTAATTCCCCACCAGATGCGGATATTTCTTTAAGTTAGGATAGGCGTGGGCGGGGATCATCTCGCCATGGGTATAGATGTTGATTCCTTTTCCCGCGGTCTGCTTCAGTAATTCCTCAAGATCCTTAAGGTCATGGCCGGAGATGAGGATCGCTTTTCCTTTGACCGGTGTGATCCGAACCGGGGTCGGAACCGGGTGGCCGAAGGCGGTGGTATTGGCCTGGTCGAGCATTTCCATCACGCGTAGATTGACCTCCCCAACCTTGAGCGCCATGGTCAACAACTCATCGACCGTGAAACGGTCCTGAGTTAGAAAATCGAGCGTTTGGTAGAAAAAACCGTAGACATTGTCGTCTTCGATCCCCAAGTCCCTGGCATGTTCCGCATAGGCGGCCATGCCTTTCAATCCAGTCATGACCACATTCTTGAGCCCCGTCAGATCATGACCGTGCCGGTTACGGTCGGCTTCAATGGAATACTCTTCTCCTTGGGCGATTAGACTTTGTAAATCCGAAGCCAGTCGCCACGCGGCCGGCCCGGAGAGTCGCTCGGCCGGTTTTCCCGAGGCGGCGCAGGCGTCGGTATACAGCTTGGCCGCAATGTCTAAGTATTCCGAGGCTTGGCGCAAAATTTCTTGGATCCGTTCCGGATCAAAATTGACATTGGTCACGGTCGTAAATAACGCGGTTAAAATAAAGCGATCCAGTTCTCGGTTTTTCGCCCCCATGGTTCGGGCCTGGTGGGCGTATTGGGAAATTCCTTGCGCGGCATAGAGCAACAGATCTTGGAGCGCCGCGGTATCATGATCCTTGCCGCAGACCCCGGCGCTGACGCATCCTGTGCCTTGAGCCGCTTGTTCACACTGATAACAAAACATGATATTCCTCCTTTCTTTAAAGATAGTGTGTACCCGAACCGGTGAATCTATATATTACCTGGGCAATAAAAAACCCGGCCATTCGGCCGGGTTCTTTACCGCAAGACTCAGTCCATACCCATTCCGCCGGGCATTCCGCCGGGGCCGGGCATAGCTTTTTCCTTCTCAGGGATATCGGTGACCAGGCACTCGGTGGTCAGGAGCATCGCCGCGATACTGGCCGCGTTTTGAAGCGCGCTCCGGGTAACTTTGGCCGGGTCGACGATTCCGGATTGAATCATATTGACATACTCGCCGGTGAGGGCGTTGAAGCCAACGCCGATCTCCATCGAGCTGACCTTCTCTACGATGACCGAACCCTCGACGCCGGCGTTGTTGGCGATCTGCCGCAACGGCTCAGCCAAGGCCTTCCGGACGATCTGGATGCCAGTGGCCACGTCACTGGTTTCTTTGATTTTATCAAGCGAAGGAGCGATCTGGAGCAGGGTGACTCCACCGCCGGCCACCACGCCTTCTTCCACTGCGGCGCGGGTCGCGGAGAGCGCATCCTCGATCCGGTGCTTCTTCTCTTTCATTTCGGTCTCGGTGGCGGCTCCGACCTGGATAACCGCTACGCCGCCGGAGAGTTTGGCCAGACGTTCCTGCAGCTTCTCCCGGTCATAATCGGAAGTGGTCTCGTCGATCTGCAGTTTGATCTGGTTGATCCGGTTCTTGATCTCCTGGGCGCTGCCCTTGCCGTCAACGATGGTGGTCTCTTCTTTGGTGATTTTGACCTGGCGGGCCTGGCCCAGCATATCGATAGTGGTGTTCTCAAGGGTCATGCCGACTTCCTCGGAGATCACCTGGCCGCCGGTGACGATGGCGATATCGCTCAGCATCGCTTTGCGGCGATCGCCGAAACCCGGAGCTTTCACGGCGACCACGTTCAGCACGCCGCGCAGTTTGTTGACGACCAGGGTCGACAGGGCTTCGCCCTCGACATCCTCGGAGATGATCAGAAGCGGTTTGCCCCGTTGAATGATCTTTTCCAGGATCGGCAACAAGTCTTTGATCAGGGAGATTTTCTTGTCGGTGAGCAGAATGTACGGCTCGTCAAGCACAGCCTCCATCCGCTCGGAGTCGGTAACCATATAGGCGGAAACGTAACCCCGGTCAAATTGCATGCCCTCGACCACTTCGAGGTTGGTGCCCATGGTTTGGGACTCTTCAACGGTGATGACGCCGTCTTTGCCGACCTTTTCCATGGCTTCGGCGATTAATTTGCCGATCTCTTCATCAGCGGCGGAGATTGCGGCGACATGAGTGATGTCGTTTTTGCTCTCCACTGACTTGCTGACTTTCTTAATCTCATCGACTACAACGCTGACCGCTTTCTCGATGCCCTTCTTCAGGATCATCGGGTTGGCGCCGGCGGCGACGTTCTTCAGCCCTTCGCGGACCATGGCTTGGGCCAGCAGGGTCGCGGTGGTGGTTCCGTCACCGGCGATGTCATTGGTCTTAGTGGCGACTTCCTTGGCGAGCTGAGCGCCCATGTTTTCGAACGGGTTCTCCAGTTCGATCTCTTTGGCAATGGTCACGCCGTCATTGGTAATCGTCGGCGAGCCGTATTTCTTATCCAACACGACATTGCGTCCCTTGGGTCCCAAGGTGACCTTAACCGCGTCCGCCAGGGTATTTACGCCGCGTTCCAGGGCGTGACGCGCGTCTTCACTGAATAATATCTGTTTGGCCATAGCTATCCCTCCTTAAGTAAAAATTATTGCACAATGGCTAAAATATCGGACTCTTTCAACACCATGTATTCTTCGCCGTCCAGTTTGACCTCGGTACCGGCGTACTTCGCAAAGAGCACTTTGTCGCCTTCCTTCACGTCCAGCGCGATCCGCTGGCCGTTATCCAGCAGCTTGCCGGAACCAATCGCGACTACTTTTCCCATTTGCGGCTTTTCCTTGGCGGTATCGGGAAGAACGATTCCGCTCTTGGTCTTCTCTTCGCTCTCTAAAACTTTAATGACGACTCTCTCACCCAAAGGTTTGATATTCATGGTTTCCCTCCTCTCAGAATTTTAGAACTTGTTATTAGCACTCACCAATGACGAGTGCTAACTCTAGAATCGATTTTATAAAACCGCATCGAGATTATCAATACCGATTTATCGTCATAATCAATGATATTTGCCTATATATCCTAGAATATCCAAACCATCTAATTAATTCTTGCAAAGACGTTATTTTGCGAATAAATACGACTGTTTCGGACCCGAAATCGGGGCACGCTACTCTATAGGTGAGAAAAGTGCTGCCCAACTCCTTAAAACCAATGCTGGCCACCCTGGGAAATCCCTTTGACTCGCCCGCATTCCGGTACGAGATCAAGTGGGACGGCTATCGCTGCCTGGCTTTTTTGGAAGGAGCCACCCGGCTGCAAAGCCGCAATCAAAAAGATATTTCAGCAGTCTTTCCCGAGCTCGGCAGCATCCATCAGCGGATCAAATCGCAGGGAGCGGTTCTCGACGGAGAAATTGTGGCGCTCCGCAACGGCAGGCCGAGCTTTGCCGAACTTCAGAAACGCGCCCAGATCCGGAACCAGGACCAGATCCGGACCACCGCGGCGAAAATACCGGTGGTATTGGTAGTATTTGATCTTTTATACCAAAATAATCAACCGGTTTTGGACGAACCGCTGGAGCAACGCCGCGCCCGGCTGGCCGATCTGCTGCTGCCGGCAGAGGAATTGATCCTGAGCGAGCAGGTCCCCGAGCACGGCATCGCTTATTTCCAATCCGTATCCGAACTTGGGATGGAAGGGGTCATTGCCAAACGAATCGACAGCCCCTACCTACCCGGCAAGCGGGTTACGTCTTGGCTGAAATTCAAACGGAAACGGAGCGGGAACTTCCTGGTCTGCGGCTATACCATCAAACCGACCCGCCGCGGCGAGCTCAGTTCATTGGTTCTCGGCGCTTTTGAAGGCGAACGGCTGCAATGGCGCGGCCTGGTCGGCACCGGATTTACCGTGCTGGAACTTCAAGGCATTCACCGAGAATTGCGATCCATTGAGATCCCCGAGTGTCCTTTTACCGGTACGGCTTTAAAACAGAAGGGGGTCCATTGGACCCGTCCCATCATCCCCTGCGAAGTGGAGTTCTTAGAAGTGACCGATGACGGCAGCCTGCGCCATCCCAGTTTCCGCCGTTTCCGTCCCGACCTGGCCCCTGGGGAATGCCGTTTGGAGGTATAAATGCCATGCCGACCCTGGTCGTAAATGAACGACGCGTTGAGGTTAAAAATCTGGATAAAGTCTTCTGGCCCGGGGAGGGCTATACCAAGGCCGATGTGATGAAATATTACGGGGTGGTCTGGCCACTGCTCGGACCGCATCTGGCCGGCCGGCCGGTTTCCCTGGTCCGCTACCCGGAAGGGATCAGCGGCAATTTTTTTTATCAGAAGGATGTCCCCGATCCGCCGGAATGGGTGGACACCGTGGCAATCCGCTCCGACGAGCGGACCATCAACTATGCGATGATCAATAACGCCGAGACCCTGATCTGGTCGATCAATCTCGGTTGCATCGAGGTTCACCCCTGGTTGTCGACGATTCGCCAATTGGACCGTCCCACCTACATCATTTTCGATCTCGATCCGATGGAGCCCGCCGCCTTCAGCGACGCGGCCCGCATCGCCCGCTTCGTCCGGACCCTCCTCGGTGAGCTGGATCTGGAGGCGTTTCCGAAGATCTCCGGGGCGACCGGCATTCACATTTATCTCCCGATCAGGGCCGGCTATACCTTCAAGCAAACCAGCACCTTCGTCAAACGTATCGGGGAAATGATCATTCAAACCTTCCCGGATCTGGCCACCAACGAACGGAAAGTAGTCAACCGCGCCGGCAAGGTGTATATCGATCACCTTCAAAACTTAAAAGGAAAGACCATCGCTTCCGTCTACAGTATCCGGCCCTTTCCCGGCGCGCCGGTTTCGGTCCCGATCCGCTGGGAAGAGCTTTCCGATGTTCATCCCTCCCACTTTACCATTAAAACCGCTCCGTCCCGCCTCGAAAAGTTGGGCGATCTGTTCAAGCCCCTGCTCCGGCTGGAGCAGACCCTCCCCGCGGCGCTGTTGAAATAATCAAAACCCGCTCTGGTAATACACCGACTCTCCGGCGATCTGCAGCGGACTGATCCCCATGAACAGTTGGGCAACGAGCGGCAAATGATCGGAGATAAAATTGTCGAAAATCCGGAAATCAGCCGGTGCAAACTCCGAAGAGGCGAAAATATAATCGATTCTTGGGCCCATGGGGCCGGTCTTCGGTCGGAACGTGCCCTGGCCGGCCAGCGCGCTGACGCCCTGAACATCGATTAATCCTTCACGGAAAACCGCCACCGACGGATCGTCGATGCCGCCGTTAAAATCGCCGGTCACAATCAGCGGGCCGTTCACCCGGTTGATGAATTGCAGCATCGCGGCGGCCTGCTCCCTCCGGTCCTCAAGCGACAGCCCCAGATGGGTCGTGAGGAAGTTAACCCGGACGCCGTGGGCCAAGACCTGCACAAAGGCGAAACTCCGCCGCTCCAGCGCTCCCGGGAGCAGTTCGCTCCAGATCGCCACAATCGGATAGCGGCTGAGCACCAGGTTGCCGAAGTTGCCGCCGTTTCGCTCCAGCGAGGCCGAATAGGCGTAGAACATCTTCAGCCTGCGGGCCAGCTCGCCGGGGATATCCTCAAACCGGCTCGCGCTGGACCAGCCTCGATCAACCTCCTGCATGCCGATAAGATCCGGCTGGACCTCTTCGATGAACCGGACAATGGAATCCAGATCGTACTGGCCGTACCAATTGACCCCGCCGTGCAGGTTCAGGGTCATTACTTTCAAGGGAACCATCTCAGCCATCTCGGTCTGCTCCGGCGGCTCGGCCAGCGCCGCCGCGCCGCGCTGGAAACCGGCCAATGTGATCAAGATACCGATTATATATATTACCTTTCCCATCCAAAGTATGCTCGCGGCCAAGGCGTTCCTCCGTCCTATTTCGACAGGATCCACAACCGTTGCGGATACCCGGCGAAGATCAATTCCGGACTGCCGTCGCCATTCAGGTCGGCCAGGTCCAGATCGACAAAGCTGCAATTGAACGACCGTTCCTTACCGTCCACGGTCCATTGGCCGCTTGCGTCCAAGGCGAAAACGTTCAGCTTTCCATTGTGGGAGGCGGTGAACAGCCGCGGCCCGTCGGCGGTGGTTTTGACTTTCATGCCGTAGATCGCCCCGCTGGATGGATTCTTAAGCGCGTTGCGCTCCACCAGTTTGTTCTCGCTGAACTGGAAGCGGTGAATCCGGCCGGACTTGGTCGACAGGCCCTCCTCCACCAAAATCTCGGCCAATCCGTCGCCGTCGAGGTCGCCGGCGGTGATTCCCCGAATATTGCCCACCGTGCCCTGCGTCTGGGCTGCCAATTCGGGCCCGGACTCGCCCAGCCGCCAGACTTGCACCACTCCATCGTAAATCTTGGAGGTGATTTTACCAATGGTTCCGATCACCAGTTCGCTCCGGCCGTCGCCATCGATATCGCCGGCGGCAACGGTCAAGGGTTGAAGTTTATGCGCGAATTGTCTGGCCAGAGCCAGGGTTCCGTCGCCAAACTCATATAAATAGCCCGCGGTTTCGGTTAGCGCCAGCAATTGATTTTTTTCGCCGCTAAATTTGCCGCAGGCGATCCAAAGAATGCTCCGCTCCTCAAACAGATTGGGGCTTTGCCAGCGGACCACCGGCTTAAAATCGGCGGTGCCGTCCAGCCAATACACGAATAACTCCCGGCCGATGTAATTCTTTCCAGAGAGGATCAGCTCCGGCCGGCCGTCCTGATCCAGATCCGCCTCCAAAGCCTGGAACAACCCTTCCATCAAATACCGGTCGTCCTGAAAGACCGGTTTATACTCGGTAAAATCGGCGGCGATCTGCATAAGAAGCAAAATTACGACGCATACTAGCCACTTGCGGGGGGACTTCATCGCGCTCACTCCCTTTTTGGGTCAAAAGTTGGAAACCGGGAGTTTCCGGGGTCCGGTGACTTCTGACGCTTTAATGCGACACCGGTTTTTCGGCCTGGACGTCATTACCCATGCCAAACAGGCGTCCAATCTTTTTTAAATTCGCTCAAATCCTTTGGTTTCCTCCCGCCGGAGCTACCCAAAATCTTGCGGCTGCAGTTAATATTATATAGGATGAAGTAAATTTCTTTACTAAATTTACATTCTTAACGCGGATGAAATGAATCAAATCGGAATTTACTTCATCCGATTAGAGCTGTAATAAATTGAATTAAACTCATTAATTTCTCCATCATGGAAGGCTTACGGGACATGATGTATAGATGTATATCAGAAATTTAATTCAACTTATATATGTTGAAAAAAGTTTTGGGTAAAGCATTCACAGCCTAAAAGACTCAAGGAAAATATGTCGCAATAATCAACGCTTATCAAAGAAACTTATTGCGACATATATAGTAGCGGCGCACCCTTATCCAGAATAAATTTGGCAACGTTGCCTGCTTTACGGATAAACCGGGTATAGAAGAAAAGCGACTCGGCAATATTAATATAGAATTTCATGGATACGGAAGGGGGATAGTTAATGACCCGAGAGGAATTGGCGGGAAAAACAAAACAACAGCTGTTGGAGATCGCCAAATCGCTAGGCCTCAAAGGGGTTTCCAAACTTACCCGGGACGATCTCGTTGAACATATCGTGCTCCTTGATCCGCCGTTCTCCGCCAATCCCGAGCAAGAACCGGAGATAGCTCGCCATCTCGCCAAAACGCTAACTTTTACGGAGAGCCTTTCGCCGCCGCCCTTGCCCGAGCATTTATTGGGGGTCAATTTCGCGGAACAACGGGAGCAGCAAATTCCTCACGAATACGATGTGACCAAGATCGTGCTGATGGTTCGCGATCCAAACTGGTTATACAGCTATTGGAGTATCAGCCAGGAAACCAGGGAACAAATCGCGCGGCTGCGCAACTGGGATCAGATCTCCCTAATCCTGCGGGTTTATGATATTACCGGGATCGATTTTACCGGCGCCAACAGCAACTATTTTTTTGATATCGATGTCAATCAGGGCTCGAACAACTGGTATGTCCATGTCGGGGGCCCGAACCGCGCGTTCTGCGTCGATCTAGGCTTTACCATGGACAACGGCGCTTTCTATACCATTGCCCGCTCCAACCCGGTGACCACGCCGCGCGACAACGTCTCCGACGTGATCGACGACGAATGGATGGTCATTGAGGAAGATTTCAAGCGCCTCTATCGCCTGGCTGGCGGCGGCCTCGGCAACAGCTCGGCCGAACTGGTGGAATCGCTGATCAAACGGCTGGAGCAGGAGATCAGCTCCGGCGGAGTCAGCAGTTTTTCCAGTCCAGCCAAATATCAACCCAAAGAGCGTAAATTCTGGATGGTGGTCAATACCGAACTGATCGTTTACGGCGCTACGGAACCGGATGCTCAGGTCACAGTCCAGGGCGAACCGATCGTTCTCCGCCCGGACGGCACGTTTACCATGCGCTTCGCGCTGCCGGACGGCACCCAATACATTCCGGTGGCGGCTCACTCGGCCGATGGGGTGGATACCATCACCGTCACCCCCATCGTTTCCAAACAGACTCATTAAGGAGTGATTGGCATGGAACGCGGCTATCTGGCAATGATTCTCCACTCGCACCTGCCCTTTGTGCGGCATCCGGAGCTTCCGGAGTTTTTGGAGGAAAACTGGTTTTATGAGGCGATCACCGAGACCTATATTCCGTTGCTCCGGGTGTTTCAGGGACTGGCCAACGACGGAATCAATTTTCGGTTGACCCTTAGCCTCTCTCCCCCTTTGTTGTCAATGTTCAAGGACGATCTGCTGCAACAGCGCTATCTGAAGAAAATCGAGAACCTGATTGAACTGGCGGAGAAAGAAGTGGAGCGGACCCGCTGGCTACCCCAATTTCACGAGGTAGCTTTGATGTATTTGGAACATTTCCGGTTCTGCCACTATTTCTTCGCTGAGAAATACCGTTGCGATCTGACGGTTCCTTTCCGGGAACTGCAGGACGCGGGCTATCTCGAATTGATCACCTGCGCGGCCACGCACGGGTTTCTGCCGTTGATGGTCAACGAAACGGCGGCCCGCGCCCAGATCCGGATCGCGGCCCAATACCACACCAGGGTGCTGGGGCGTCCGCCGCGCGGCATTTGGCTGCCGGAATGCGGCTATCAGCCCGGCATTGACGAGGCGCTCCGCAAAGAAGGGTTGCGCTTCTTTTTCACCGACGCCCATGGGGTCCTGAATGCTTCCCCCCGGCCCAAATACGGCGTATTCGCCCCGATCTACTGCCCGTCCGGGGTGGCGGCCTTCGGCCGTGATCTGGAGTCGTCCAAGCAGGTCTGGAGCGCCGATGAGGGCTATCCCGGCGATTACGATTACCGCGAATTTTACCGGGATGTCGGCTTTGATCTCGAATACGATTACGTCCGCCCGCATCTGCCCGACAGCGGCATCCGCTCGTTCACCGGCGTCAAATACTACCGGATCACCGGCCGGACCTCTGACAAGCAGCCTTATAACCCTTGGGCGGCCCGGGAGAAAGCCGCGCAGCACGCCGGGAACTTCATGTTCAACCGCGAGAAGCAGATCGAGTATGTAGCCTCGATCCTGGACCGGCGCCCGATCATCATCTCCCCATACGATGCCGAGCTGTTCGGGCATTGGTGGTTTGAGGGCCCGCAGTGGCTGGACTTTCTGATCCGGAAGATCACTTACGATCAAAAGACCGTCAAACTGCTCTCGCCCATTGACTATCTGGAGATGTATCCCCGGAACCAGGTTTCGGTTCCGTCGATGTCCAGCTGGGGCTATAAGGGCTACAACGAGGTCTGGCTGGAAGGCAGCAATGACTGGATCTACCGCCACCTGCACCAGCTCTCCGACCGCATGGTGGAGCTGGCGGCGGGCTTCCCCGGCGCCCAGGGCGATCTGAAGCGCGCCCTGAATCAGGCCGCCCGCGAGCTCCTGCTCTTGCAGAGCAGCGACTGGGCGTTCATCATGAAAACCGGCACCATGGTCAATTACGCGGTGAAACGGACCAAAAACCATATCCATCGTTTCAACAATTTGTATGAACAGATCAAGTATAATCGGATCGACCCCGGCTATCTCCGGCAACTAGAGGAGAAGGACAACATCTTCCCGGAGATCAATTACGAGGTTTACAACCCCGGCCTAGCCGCGTCCGACCCCATCGTCGAAGTGGCCGCTGCCCAAGGGTAGCGGCCGTTACCTCTCCCCCATCCCCTCCCCGACGTAGCGATTTCGTAGAAGATTTTCAGCGGGGAGGGGCGATTCGCTGGAAACGCTTACCCATTTTTGTAGTGAAATAAAGGAAGCCGGATTTTGGGGCTAACGCCGTCCGGATCAAAGACCGCTTCGAAGCATCAGCGCAGTGGAAACCCGAGTTTCCGGCGACTCATCCCTCCCCGCTGACTGGAATCCTCGAAATGACAACACCGGGGAGGGAATGAGGGAGGGGTATGATTTTAATCCGGCGTAAGTTTGAGCCCGCCCCGAACCAAAAAACAAAAACCCCCTCACCTCCGGGCCCTGATCCCGAACTCCAGCCACCCTTCCCTGGGCAGTTCGATTTTGACCAACTTCCGGGCTAGGCGGTACTGGCGGTCCAGGTCGGCGATCTTGGCGTAGAGGGACGCCGTCCGCTCTCGGAGCCTGGCCTTTAAGGCCTCCTGAGCCGCCTCGTCCTCCAGGACCACTTGCAGGGCCTCGCGATAATCCTCCAGAAACGTTTGGCTGATCCCCCGCCGGGCCAGCCGCTCCTGATGAGCCGCCAGCCCGGACAGCATCAACTGGCTGCCGGTGACGTGCTCGGCGAATGAACGTTGCATGGTTTTGAGTCACCTCCTGTTGGCGATGGTTGGTGGTGGTTGGTGGCCGTTAGTTCTTGGTTCCTAGCGGTTCGGCGCGTGGTTTGGGTTATCGGTCGGCCCACCGCTCAACTTCCATCCTCCTCCCGGGACAAGCGGATTAGAAGAATCACGAACGATAAACCCCAAAGCCAAGACCTAATGCCAAGAACCAAGAACCACCAGCCAAAAACTACAAGCTACCTTTCATCCACGATCCCGAATTCGCGCCAGGTCTCCGGCGGCAATTCGATCTTGACCAGTTTCCGGGCTTCGCTGACCATCCGGTTCACCTCGTCCTGAAGAACCTGGCGTTCCTCGGTCTTCTCCATCAGCCGGGCCTTGAGCGCCATTTGGCCGCTGTAGGCTTCCTGGAACTGGCGGTGCTTGCCATTGAGCATACTAGCGAAATCGCTGTCAATTCCCCGGACGGAGAGCCGTTCGAGGTGAGCGGTGACGCCGGACAGCATCAGTTCGGCCCGGGTCAGTTGCGCCGCGATTGATTTGGATTCTTTCATTCTTCTCTTCCTTTCCATTGTTTATATGTAGACAATTCGGGTGGCCTCCCAATCCGGATCTTATCATATCTTAAGCGCCGTGGCGTATCAAAATCGTATCAATTTTGTACCACCGGCCGGAACATTTTCTCATTGGATTGCTGTATATAGGTAACAACAAAGGCGCGCCAATTGACTGAAATAGGGTTGCGCCTGTGAAGCTATCTTGGAGAATCGCTCTCCGGAGACGCCGGAGCGGCAGTAATGGTTGGAATTTGGAATTCCGGGAATTCCGGGCCGGCAGGCCGAGCTGGAAAGAAAATTTCCAGGATGGATATTGGGCCGCAATCGATGATTGGCATCAGGGGCCGGTTCGGAAAGAAAGTTTCCGGCTATATAAGTTGAATTAAATTTCTGATATGCATCATGTCCTTAATGCCGGCCATGATGGGAAATTAATGAATTTAATTCAACTTATTTCAGCTGTAATAGGATGAAGTAAATTCCGATTATTCATTTGCATTCGGCTTTACGAATGCAAATTTAGTAAAGATATCTACTTCATCCTATATAGCTCCCGGGGTTGGGAAGCTCCGGAAAAGTTCCTGGGGTGTTTTTCAGCGGAGGAATTGTTGAAAAAACTAATTGTTAAAAGCCATTAATCAATAAAAAACCTCTTGCAGACACAATCCACAGGCCGGCGCGGTCGGGCCGGCCTGTGTCCGGTCGCCGGAGTCCAGGATCTGCTGAAACCGGGCCGCGTCGATGCGACGGTTGCCGACCCAGATCAGGGTGCCGGCGATGTTCCGGACCATATGATACAAAAAACCGTCGGCATTGATGGAAATGACGATCTCCGGCCCGTCGGTCTCAACCCGGCAGCAGTGAACGGTCCGGACGCTGTTTCGCACCGCCGATCCAGCCGCCTGAAAACTGCGAAAGTCGCGGGTCCCGGCCAGCAGCGCGGCCGCCTGCCGCATCAGGTCCGGCTCCAGGCCGTGTTTATAATGATAGGCATAGCGCCGCTCAAAGACCGGGCGAAGCCGGTCGTTGTAGATCCGGTATGAATAGGTTTTGGACTTCGCCCAATAACGGGCATGAAACTCGGGATCGGCCACGGCGGCCGACCGGACGAGCACATCCTCGGGCAGCACGCTGTTTAATGCCTGCCGCCAGGCATCGGCCGACAGCCGCGCCGCGGTATAAAAATTGACCACTTGGCCCCGGGCATGGACACCGGCATCGGTCCGGCCGGCTCCGGTCAGCCGCGCCGTTTCGCCGCTGATGGTCCAGATGCTCTCTTCCAGCACGGCCTGGACCGTGCGAAGCCCGCCGGCCTGGCGTTGAAATCCGGCAAACTCCGTCCCGTCATAGGCCACGATCAATTTCAAATTCCGCGATTCATCCGCCATGGGCCCACCCCAGCCAGATTGTCAAGGCAACGATCAATCCCGCTGCTCCCATCACGAAAACGTCGGCCGGCTTCAGTTTCAATTCGGTCATGGCGGTCCGCGCCAGCCCGATCCGGTAGCCGCGCGCCTCCATGGCGATGGCGGTCTGGGCTGACTTGCGGATACTGGCGACAAACAGCGGAATCACCGTGCACCGGACCCATAAGGAACCGTCCCGCCACGACAGCGGCTTTCCGGCTCCCCTGACCCGCTGGGCCATGATGATGTTCTCGCTTTCCTGGTAGATCTCAGGGATAAACCGGAGCACCAGACTCATGATCAAGGGCAAATCGATCTTCCGCAACAGGGGGTTCAAGGGCTTAAAGAGCTTGGCGAGGCCGTCCACCAACCGCTGCGGTTGGGTCGTGAACGTCAGCCAGGCGGCGGCCGCAAACAGCGCCGCCAGCCTGAGCGCGACCAGCAACGCGGCCAAACCGTTGGCCCCAAGAGTTCCCAGCAGCCCCCCAGGCTGCCACGGAATGACCAGATTCAGCAAGAAGGTCACGAGCAGCAGCCATTTGAACTGGGCCACCGCTTTCAGCCACAGCCCCGCCGGCAACCCGGAACTCAGGTACAGCCCGCAGAGAAACGCCAAAGCTCCCACCACCGGCCAAAATCCAGCCGGGAACAGCCAGACCATCATTCCCAACACCCAGATGACTTTGCTCCGGGGATCCAGCCCGTGCCAGAATGAATGGCCGGGATAATACACTCCAAACAGATTCATGGCGCTTGTAAGCTTTCCTTTATATAATCCGGGGCTCCGCCGGAGAGCAGGCGGACCCGTTCCGGAACGCCGATGCCCAACTGGCCGGCCAAGTCCTGAAAGTGAACGAAATCCGCTCTTGGAAAATCGGCCTTCAGACCGCCTTCAGCCACCACCAGAAACCGGTCGACCACCGGATAGAGGAAATCCAGGTCATGGCTGGCGACGAGCACTGGATTGCGGTTGCGGCGATACTCGGCGATCACCTCCCGGATAAACCCTAGCCCTCCGGCATCCAGCCCAACCGTAGGCTCATCGAGCAGTAGCACTTCCGGCTCGAACACCAGGATACTGGCGATCGCGATCCGGCGCTGCTGGCCGCCGCTCAACTGAAACGGCGACCCGGCCGGGTCGCCGTGGTAGCCGACCCGCCGGATGACTTCGGCCACCCTGGCGGCGATCCGGTCCGGGGCATACCCCCGGTTGACCAAGGCGAAACCGACCTCCCCGGCAATGGTGTCCATAAAGAACTGCCGCTCGGCCTCTTGCATGACCAGCCCCACCGCTCCGGCAGCTACGGCGCCATCCTTGCGGCGGACTTCGGCCCGCCCTGACACTGGCGGCAAAACGCCGGCCAAGCACCGCAACAAACTGCTTTTTCCGGCGCCGCTTGGTCCGATCACCCCGACGATCTCGCCGGGCTTGACCGTAAACGACAAATCCCGGAGCACCGGCCGCGCCAAGGGGCCCCCCGGCTGGTAAACCAATGACAGACGTTCGACTTCAATCATGTAATGATCATCCGCTCCGGTCCAAAGATCGCCTTCGAAACCGACTCCGGATGCAGCCACTCCAGAAACTGCAGTGGAGCCGGTTCCAGTTGCTCCCCCTTCAGAAAGGATTCGGAACTTAGCTCCCCGAGCGAGACATCCTGCACCCTTCCCTCACGGTTCAGAAGCATCCAGCGCCGGCAATGCCGGCAATTCCTAAGATCATGGTCCAGCCAGAGAACGGCGGTCTCCGCGGGAACCGACTGTCTGAGGCAATCCAACAGGATTTGACGATTGGCGTAATCGAGCATGGCCATGGGTTCGTCCAGAATCAACAATGCCGGCTCGGTGATCAACACCGCGGCCAGCGCCAGCCGGCGCAATTCGCCGCCGGATAAATGATTGACGCTCTGATTGCGTCTTTCAGTCAACTGAAACAGTTCCAAATAATGATCGACTTTGGCGCGGATCCGCGACGCAGGCAGTTGCAGCAGGCTCAGTCCGAACGCCAGGTCTTCCTCGGGAGTGGTGCCGACGATCTGCGCCCGGCTTTGCTGAAAAACAATTCCTACCTTCCGGGCAGGCAAGGGGGCATCCGCCGTGTCCGGCGATCCGGACCAGCGGATCCGCCCCGCGGTCGGAGCCAGAATTCCGGCGGCCAGATAGGCCAGGGTGCTTTTGCCGCTGCCGTTTCGTCCGATTAATAAAAGACGCTCCCCTGAATTGAGCGTCAAATTGATATCTGAAAGGATAGGGGCCTGCTCCGGATATCCGAAACCGACCCCCTCAAATTGTAGTTTCATTGTTTACACTAATTCCAGAATGACCATGGGAGCGGCATCGCCCCGGCGCTGTTCCAGCTTTAAGATCCGGGTATAACCGCCATGCCGTTCCGAATAGCGGCCGGCGATGGTATCAAACAACTTTTGCAGTACCTCCGGATCGGTGATCACTTCGGCGGCCAGGCGGCGCGAGTGCAGATCGCCGCGTTTGGCGCAGGTGATCATTTTTTCCGCCAGCGACCGGGCTTCTTTGGCCTTGATCTCGGTGGTGGTTATCTTCTCGTTCTCGAACAGCTCCGTCACCAAGCTCCGGAACAACGCTTTGCGATGAGCGGCGGAGCGACCCAATTTCCTTTTCAGCATTTTTCAAATCCTCCTTCATCAGACCAAACGTCTGAACGGGTATCGAGACATCGTTGCGCCAGCGGCGCTCCCCCGCGCGGCGGCGCTGATTTATTCCTCAGACTTGCGCAATGAAAGACCCAGACTCTCCAGTTTCTGTTGAACCTCTTCCAGGGATTTGCGGCCGAGGTTTCTGACTTTCATCATATCTTCCTCGGTTTTGCGGGTCAATTCCTCCACGCTGTTGATTCCGGCGCGTTTCAGGCAATTGTAGGAGCGGACCGAAAGATCCAGCTCTTCAATGGTCATCTCCAAGATTTTGTTCTTGGACTCTTCTTCTTTTTCGACCATGATCTCGGTTTTGCCCGCGGTCTGGCTCAAATTCACAAACAGCATCAGATGCTCGGACATGATCTTGGCCGCCAGCGACACGGCTTCCACCGGGCTGATGCTGCCGTCGGTCAATACATCCAACACCAGCTTGTCATAATCGGTAATCTGACCGACCCGGGTATGCTCGATGGTATAGTTGACCTTTTGCACCGGTGAAAACCGGGAGTCGACCGCGATAACTCCAATAATGTTCTCGGTCTTGTTGCGATCGGCCGTAACGTACCCACGTCCCCGGTCCAGGGTGATTTCGGCGGTCAGCGTTCCGCCATCGGATACCGTAGCGATATACATCTCCGGGTTCAAAACCTCGATATCGCTGCTGAGTTGAATATCAGCGGCGGTAACGGTCTTCGGACCCTTTACATTCAACGAGACTTTTTTGGGACAATCTCCATGGATCTTTACCAGCAGCTTTTTAAGATTCAAAACTATATCAGTGGTATCCTCAACAACCCCCGGAATCGTCGAAAATTCGTGAAGCACCCCGTCAATTTTAACCGAAGTAACAGCAAAGCCCGGTAGGGAAGAGAGGAGGATCCGGCGAAGCGAGTTGCCCAGTGTCGTTCCATAGCCCCTTTCCAAAGGCTCAATGACGAAAACTCCGTGACGTTCCCGATCATCAGTTTCCTCTATGGTGATTTTGGGCTTTTCAATCTCGATCAATACTTAACCCTCCTTCTCGCACTAAGCGATACAATCCTAAGATTACCTTGAGTACAACTCAACGATAAGGTGCTCCCTGACCGGAATATCGATCTGCTCGCGCGTCGGTAAACTCTTCACCTTGCCGGTCGATGTATTGGCATCAAATTCCAACCACTCCGGGAGGCCCCGGCTTCCGGCGTCGGCCAAGTTTTCTTTGATCTTGACCGAACTGAGACTTCCTTCCTTAACAGTTAATATGTCCCCAGCTTTTAATAAAAATGAGGGAATATTAACTTTTTTTCCATTAACCTGAAAATGTCCGTGCCTTACCAATTGGCGGGCTTCTTTCCGAGAGGCTCCAAGGCCCAAACGATAAACCACATTGTCGATCCGGCTTTCGAGAACCTGAAGCAAGTTCTCACCGGTAATTCCTTTTTTCCGTTCGGCTAAGGTAAAGTAGCCGGAAAATTGCCTCTCCAGCACTCCGTAGATCCTGCGGAGCTTTTGTTTCTCACGCAATTGGATCCCGTACTCGGAAACCTTCTTCCGATCCTGACCATGTTCTCCGGGAGCGTAGGACCGCCGGCCAACGCTGCATTTCGGAGAATAGCAGCGATCTCCCTTGAGATAAAGTTTCTCGCCTTCGCGGCGGCAAAGTCTGCAAGCAGCTTCTGTATATCGCGCCATTTGAGCTTGTTACACCTCCATTTATACTCTGCGACGTTTCGGGGGACGGCATCCGTTATGCGGAATCGGAGTGACATCCTTGATCATGTTTACAAACAGACCGGCCGCCTGTAAGGACCGGATTGCCGCTTCGCGGCCCGCTCCGGGCCCTTTGACGTATACTTCGACATTCTTCATTCCATGATCCATGGCCACCTTGGCAGCTTGTTCGGCAGCCATGCCGGCCGCGTACGGCGTGCTTTTCCGCGACCCCTTGAAACCCATGTTGCCTGCGCTGGACCAGGACAAGACATTGCCGGTCGGATCGGTGATGGTGACCACCGTATTATTAAAAGTGGAATGAATATGAGCTACGCCGGTATCAATATGTTTTCGCTCTTTTTTACGGACACGCGCGCCTTTTTTGGCAGCAACCTTAGCCATCGTCTCTACCTCCTTTTATTTCTTGCGTTTGGCGCCAACTGTCTTCTTCGGACCTTTTCTGGTACGGGAGTTGGTCTTGGTGCGTTGGCCCCGAACCGGAAGACCGCGGCGGTGGCGCAGTCCGCGATAGCTCCCGATCTCAATGAGACGTTTGATATTCATCGACTCTTCGCGGCGCAGATCGCCTTCGACCTTGTAGTCGCGGTCGATCACTTCGCGAAGCTTATTGATCTCTTCCTCGGTGAGATCACGGACTCTGGTGTCCGGATTGATTCCGGCTTTCGCCAGGACCTCATTGGAAGTGGTTTGCCCCAGCCCATAGATATACGTCAGGGCAATTTCTACCCGTTTATCACGTGGTAAATCAACTCCTGCGATACGTGCCATCTCTTTACCTCCTCAAAATTATCCCTGTTTCTGCTTATGCTTCGGATTATCACAGATTATTGTAACTCGACCTTTGCGCTTGATGATTTTACAATGCTCACACACGGGTTTGACTGAAGGTCTTACTTTCATCGGAATCCTCCTTAAAGCAATTAATGAATATATTAAACCAATTGGGGGAGTTGGACGGTTATTTGAACCGGTAAATAATCCGGCCTCGGGACAGATCATAAGCTGAAAGCTCGACTGTGACGCGATCACCGGGTAAAATCTTGATGAAATTCATTCGCATTTTCCCGGAGATATGAGCCAATACCCGGTGCCCGTTTTCCAATTCTACGCGAAACATGGCATTTGGCAACGGCTCAACCACGGTCCCCTCAACTTCAATAACATCCTGTTTACCCATTAAACCCGCTCTCCCTCCTCAAGTTCGTTTTTCATCCTGCGAATTGCTTGGATGATCTGGGAGTCAGATATCGCTTCGCCACGTAAGATACTTTCTTCAATCTCTTTGGCTACTCTCATAGTGATCTGAACGTGCTTGACGTTCTTCCGTTTCGATTTGGCAACCGGGTGATGAACGCCGTCCACTAATAAGAGATACTTCTCGCCTACCATATCCAAGATCAAGTAATACTGATTGTAATCCCGGCCGGCGATGGATCTGACCAATTGCCCGTGGCGCAAACCATCGACCGTGGTAATCATGACTTGCTCTCCGGCAACAGCTCCGGACGGAATAGCGTCAAAATTTCGGGAACTCCCTCGGTAACCGCCACGGTATGTTCGAAATGAGCCGAAAACTTCCGATCCATGGTTCGAACCGTCCAGTTATCGTAAGGGTCCACATCCACTTCAAACGTACCGACATTGACCATCGGTTCAAGCGCCAACGTCATTCCCGGTTTTAACCGGGGATTAAAATCATTGCCGACAAAGTTCGGAATTTGTGGTTCCTCGTGCATGTTCCGGCCGATTCCATGCCCCACGAAATCACGGACGACTGAAAAATGATTGTCTTCAACATGAGTTTGAATCGCCCTTGAAATATCATATAAGCGGTTACCGGACCTTGCCTGCTCAATTCCCTCGTATAACGCGGTTTCCGTCACTGAAAGCAAAGTGCGGGTCTCCGGGGCGATGTCGCCAACCGGAACAGTGATTGCGGAATCCGCGCAAAAATCGTTGTAAATCACTCCAAAATCGATTCCGATAATGTCCCCACTTCGTAAACTCCGATTGCCCGGAATCCCATGAACCACTTCCTCATTCACCGAAGCGCAGATCGAAGCCGGAAAACCGTGATATCCCTTGAAAGCGGGAATTGCATTGTAATGCCTGGTCATTACCTCTGCCTTGTGATCCAATTCCGATAGCTTAATTCCCGGCCTCACCATCTGTTTTAATTCCTCAAGAACTGCCGCCACGATACTTCCCGCTATTTTCATGATGTGAATTTCGTGGGGAGATTTGAGAATAATCATTCCACTTTGTCCTCCAAGGCCTTGCAAATCTTCTCAAATACAACCGGAATGGGTTCCTGACCGTCGAAGCTTATCAAGAAGCCCGTATCCTGATAATATTTGATCAATGGTTCGGTTTGCGCTTGATAGACCTTCAACCGCTGGGTCACGGTAGCCGGAGTATCGTCATCACGCTGATACGTTTCTCCGCCGCAATGATCGCAGACACCCTCGTTTTTGGAACGTTTGGTTTCCACGTGATAAACTGCGGCGCAATTCCGGCAAACTCTACGGCCGGTCAAACGCCTCAATAAGCTTTGAAAATCAACCTCAATGTTTAAAACAGCCGTAATCTTCCGCCCCTGAGCCGTTAAAAAGCCATCCAAGGCATCCGCCTGGGGCACCGTTCTGGGAAAGCCATCCAGAAGGAAGCCCTGCCTACAGTCTTCTTTGGCCAGGCGTTCCTGAACAATTCCGACTACGATCGAATCCGGGACTAATTGGCCGCTGTCCATGTACCGTTTGGCTTCCACGCCAAGCGGAGTCCCTTCTTTGACCGCGGCCCGGAAAATGTCTCCGGTTGAAATATGCGGGATCTTATAGCGTTCAATGATTAATTCAGCCTGAGTCCCTTTTCCGGCGCCGGGAGGTCCCAATAAAACCAAATTCATTGAATCATCATCCCCTATTTTAAGAAACCCTCGTATTGCCGCATGATTAATTGGGCTTCAATCTGTTTCATGGTATCGATGGCGACACCGACGGCAATCAAAAGGGCGGTTCCGCCGAATTGAACGGAAAGTCCTCTAAACCCCGGTATGAAGTTCATAAAATAAGGAAGCAAGGAAACGAATGTTAAAAACAATGCACCCGCAAGCGTGATCCGGGTCAATACCCGATCCAAATACTCGGCGGTGGGCTTTCCAGGACGAATCCCCGGAATAAATCCGCCGTATTTCTTCATGTTGTTGGAAACTTCCATCGGATTGAAGGTGACGGCGGTATAAAAATAAGTGAAAACAAAGATAAAAAGAGCATATAAAAACAGATACAAACCGCGACCCGGTGAAAACCAATTCAAAAATTTATAAAGCGGGTTGGATGGTGCCAAAAATTGAGCGATGGTCGGCGGAAACGCCAAAATGGACGAAGCGAAGATGATCGGGATAACCCCCGCTTGATTCACCCGCATCGGCAGATAGGTTGAACCGCCGCCGTACATTTTACGTCCCACCACACGCTTGGCATATTGAACCGGAATCTTCCGCTCGCCCTGAGTCACAAAAACTACTCCGGCTACGATTAGGATCGCCAGAATTAAAAAGGCGACAATGCTAAAGACTGAAACTCCGACTCCTTTGCTGCCAACAGTGGAAAGCACACTTAAGGAGCTGGGAATAATCCGGGCCACGATACCGCCGAAGATCAGTAAGGAGATCCCGTTGCCGATACCGCGTTCCGAGATGACTTCTCCAAGCCACATCAGAAATACGGATCCAGCGGTAAGAGTAGCGATGATCAAAATATAATCCCAGCCAGTGGGATTGATCATGGCCGAACGCAAGCCAAAAGCCATCGCCGCGCCTTGAACCAAAGCTAACACGACGGTTCCATACCGAACATACTGGTTGATTACTTTCCGTCCTTCGACGCCCTCCTTGGAAAGCGCCTCCAGTTGCGGAATAACCATTGTCAATAATTGCACGATGATCGATGAGGTGATGTACGGATTGACGCTCATCGCGAATACTGACATTTTTCGCAAGGCTCCGCCGGCTAGCAAGTCTAACAACCCGAAAAGATTGTTACTACCACCAAAAAGATTTTCCAGCGCCCTTGGATCCCACGGTCCCGGCACCGGAATATGGGTTCCCAGCCGGAAAATACCCAACAATATAAGGGTCCAAATGATCTTCTTGCGTAAATCCGGGAGTTTAAAGGCAGTTCTGATTGCTTCCAGCAATTAAATCACCTCTGCTTTGCCGCCCGCTTTTTCGATCTTTTCAATTGCCGATTTGCTGAAACTATTTACTTTAATTGTCAATTTCTTCGATAAATCGCCATTACCCAATACTTTGACGCCGCTGCCGGTATTTTTGATGATACCGGTTTCCACCAACAATTCCGGAGTCACTTCGGTTCCATCGTCAAAACGGTTTAGTTTTTCCAAAGCGACTTCAATCCATTCATGCCGGAATATATTAGTAAAACCACGTTTGGGCAGTCTTCGTTGTAAGGGTGTCTGACCTCCCTCGAAAGCTGGACCTTTGCCGCCGCCGGATCGGGCCTTGGCTCCTTTATGTCCTTTGGCCGAGGTCTTTCCCATGCCAGATCCGATTCCGCGACCGACTCGCTTCGGAGCTTTTTTAGCGCCCTCTGCCGGTTGAAGTTCATATAATTTCACGAGAAGTCACCTCCTTAAGCCTCTTTTACTTCAAGCAGATGTTCAACTTTCTTGATCATCCCCCGGATCGCGGGGTTGTCTGGTTTTACCAGCGTTTGCTGCAACTTGGAAAAGCCCAATGCCTTAATGGTATCCTTCTGCACCTGGGTTCGCCCGATGGCGCTTTGTTTCCAAGTTACTTCAATCGTTTTCTCTTTAGGCTCAGCCTTTTTTCTGGGCATCTTCATTCCCTCCTACCCGAGGATCTCGTTCAATGCTTTGCCACGGATCTCAGCAACCATCTCCGGACGCTTTAATTCCTTTAAACCGGCGATAGTAGCATTCACCATATTCAACGCATTTGAAGAACCGAGCGATTTTGTAAGAATATCGCGAATCCCGGCGCTTTCAAGTACCGCCCGGACCGGGCCGCCAGCAATCACACCGGTGCCTGGAGCGGCCGGTTTTAAGAGAACTTTTCCGGCGCCAAAGCACCCCTCAATCAGATGTGGAATCGTAGTTCCCTTCATCGGAACCTCGATCAAATTCTTTTTGGCATCTTCAACGCCCTTACGAATTGCTTCCGGAACTTCGGCTGCCTTTCCGAGTCCCATGCCGACATGACCTTTTCCATCGCCCACAATTACTAAAGCGCTGAAACTGAACCGCCGACCACCTTTGACAACCTTGGCAACCCGGTTAATATGAACAACTTTTTCGGTAAGTTCCAGTTCACTTGGGTCGATCCGTTTCACCTAAATCCCCCCTGCCTAAAATTCCAAGCCACTTTCGCGTGCGGAAGCAGCCAAGGCCTTGACGCGGCCATGATAAATCTGACCGCCACGATCGAATACCACTTTGGTGATGCCCTTTTCGAGCGCCTTTTGCGCAATCAATGTTCCAACCGCTTTGGCAGCTTCAATATTTCCGCCTTTACCACCGACCTTCTGGCGAAGCTCGGGCTCAACCGTTGAAGCGGAAACTAAAGTCAACCCTTTTGTATCATCAATAATTTGGGCGTAAATATGATGCAAACTACGGAAAACACTCAATCTCGGCCGTTCCGGGCTACCGGAAACCTTAATACGTAACCGAGTGTGTCTACGTAAGCGAGCCTCGCGACGATTAGGTCTTTTATACATGTCAGCTCACTCCTCTCCGATTATTTCTTCCCGGCTTTACCAGCTTTACCGGCTTTACGTTTAATAATTTCTTTTTCATAGCGGATGCCTTTGCCCTTATAGGGTTCCGGCTCCCGTACCGATCGGATTTCGGCGGCCATTTGACCAACCGCCTGTTTGTCGATGCCCTTTACGATAATTTTGGTCGGTTGCGGAACATCAAATTCAATTCCGGTCAAGGGCTTAATCTCCACCGGATGAGAATATCCAATCGTTAAAACCAAATTATTCCCTTGTTTGGCGGCCCGATATCCCACACCGCTTATCTCCAGTCCCTTGGTAAAACCCTTGGTTACACCTTCAACCATATTGGCAATCAAGGACCTGGTCAGCCCATGAAGAGAACGGTGCTCTTTCTCGTCGGATGGACGCTCCACCTTGAGAACCCCATCCTCAGTAAAAACCTTCATCTCCGGGTGTACCGCTTGGGATAATTCTCCTTTAGGACCTTTAACACGGATCTGGTTGCCGTTAATCTCAACATTAACCCCTTGGGGAATTACAATGGGTTTTCGTCCGATTCGAGACAAAGTCTACACCCCCAATCGATTAAATTTACCATACATAACAGATAACTTCGCCGCCAATGCCCTCGATCCGGGCTTTGCGGTCTGTCAAGATTCCCTTGGAAGTGGATAAAATCGCAATTCCCAATCCGCCCAAGACTTTGGGGATCTCGTCTTTTTGGGCATAAACCCTCAAACCCGGTTTGCTGATACGCTTTAAACCGGTGATGACGTTGTCTTTACCGTTATATTTGAGATAAACGCGGATGATCCCCTGTTTGGCATCAGCCACAAATTCGTGGTCTTGAACGTAGCCTTCTTCTTTTAAGATTTTAGCCAGCTCTTGCTTGATTTTGGAAAAAGGAATCTCAACTACTTTTCCTTTGACGATTGTCGCATTGCGAATACGAGTTAACATATCGGCAATCGGATCAGTCATAACCAATGAAATCAGCCCTCCTTCATCTGCACGCGGACAAACGGACTACCAACTGGCCTTGGTAATGCCAGGGAGTTCACCACGATGCGCCAATTTTCGGAAGCAAATACGGCACATACCGAACTTACGCATATACGCGTGGGGTCGACCACATATTTTACAACGATTATGCTGGCGAACAGCAAACTTGGGAACTCGATTAGCTCTAATAATCATCGAAGTTTTAGCCATATTTCACACTCCTTACTATGCTCTGAAGGGCATCCCCATCAGTTTTAAAAGTTCGAACGCTTCCTCGTCGTTTTTAGCGGAAGTGACAATGATAATGTCCATTCCACGAACCTTGTCGACTTTATCGTAGTTAATCTCCGGAAAAATCAATTGATCATTGATACCGAGCGTATAATTGCCCCTGCCGTCGAAAGACTTCGGAGAAACACCGCGAAAGTCACGGATTCGGGGCAAGGCGATATTGAACAACTTATCCAAAAAATAATACATCCGTTCGCCACGAAGCGTAACTTTGCAGCCGATTGGCATTCCGGCCCGGACTTTAAAGGCGGCAATGGACTTCCGCGCTTTGGTGACAACCGGTTTTTGCCCCGCGATGGTCGTCAAATCGGTTACCGCGGAGTCGATTGCCTTGGCGTCGGAAGTGGCGTCCCCTACCCCCATATTGATAACTACTTTCTTTATTTGCGGGATCTCCATTACATTGGAATATCCAAATCGGCTTTTGAGACCGGACACAACATCAGTAGCATATTTCTGCTTAAGCCGCGACATAGGTCGCACCTCCTTCCATCTCAATCAAGTGTTTTACCGCAGTGACGGCAAGAGCGGACTAAGGCGCCGTCCACGGCCCTCTCCCTACGAATGCGCGTCGGCTTGTTGCAACCCGAGCAAACGACCATCACTTTGGAAATATTGACCGGTAAGGCTTTATCGATAACTCCACCTTGGGGATTGGCCTTAGTGGGTTTGGCATGTTTTTTCGCCAGATTAATGCCTTCGATGATAACTGCTTCTTTATCCGGAAGAACTTTTTGAACTTTGCCGCGCCGGCCTTTATCCTTACCGGACAAAATAACCACTTCATCGCCCTTCTTATAATGCAGAACAGCCATTCTTCTTCCTCCTCTCCATGGCCTTATAGAACTTCCGGAGCGAGTGAAACGATCTTCATGAAATTCTTATCACGAAGTTCCCGGGCTACCGGACCAAAAATACGAGTGCCTCTCGGATTTAATTGCTCATTTAAAATTACCGCGGCATTATCATCAAATCGAATATACGACCCGTCCGGGCGCTTAATTTCCTTGGTCGTACGGACGACAACCGCTTTCACGACGTCACCTTTTTTCACACTGGCGCCAGCTGCACCTTTTCGAGCCGCAGAAGGGGGAAGCGCGTCTTTAACGACCGCTATGATAAGATCTCCCACCCGAGCGTATCGTTTTTTTGACCCCCCGAGAACTCGGATACACATGACTTGTTTGGCTCCAGAATTGTCCGCGACGTTCAAAAATGTTTGCGATTGAATCACGGCCGGTTTCCTCCTTTCAACAAGGTGCTCATAAATCCAAAACTATTTCGCCTTTTCGAGAATGCTGACGACACGCCAACGTTTATCCTTGCTGAGCGGGCGAGTCTCCATCACCTTAACCTTATCTCCTACGCGACATTCATTGGTTTCATCATGCGCCTTCAGTTTGGTGGTGAGTTTGATAATCCGACCGTACAGATTATGTCTGACTAGGCGTTCAACAGCGATGACAACGGTTTTATCCATTTTATCGCTTATCACTTGACCGACGCGGGTTTTTCGCAATGAACGATCCGCCATATTGTAATTCCTCCTTATTCACCGACCAGCTAGGCTCTTTGAATTTTCAGTTCGTTCTCGCGCATAATGGTTTTAATCCGCGCGATATTATGACGAACATCCTTGACTCTCATTGGATTATCTAACTGCCCGGTGGCGAGCTGAAACCGAAGATTGAACAGTTCTTCCTTCAAACTACTCAACTTAATTTGCAGTTCATCACTGGTCATATCCCTTATCTCTTTAGCTTTCATGGACTTCTCCACCCGCTTCCTCTCGTTTTATAAACTTGCATTTGATCGGAAGTTTATGAGCGGCTAAACGGCTCGCTTCACGAGCCAACTCTTCTTCAACCCCGGTAATTTCGAATAAAATCCGGCCCGGTTTAACAACAGCCACCCAATGTTCCGGCGAACCCTTTCCGCTACCCATACGGGTCTCGGCCGGCTTCGCGGTAACCGATTTATCCGGGAAGATTTTGATCCAGACTTTACCGCCACGTTTAATATGACGAGTTAGCGCAATACGCGCGGCTTCAATTTGAATGTTAGTGATCCAGCCGGGTTCCATGGCCTGAAGACCATACTCACCCAGAATCAGTTCGGAACCCCTGATGGCTTTACCCCTCATCCGGCCCCGATGGACTTTACGATGTTTTACGCGTTTTGGAACCAGCATCTCAATTTACTCCCCCTTCGGCTTTGGGTTGACTGCGCCGTTTGGTCGGGAGGATTTCGCCTTTATAAATCCACACCTTAACGCCGATCTTTCCATAGGTGGTGTTGGCTTCGGCAAAACCGTAATCAATGTCGGCGCGCAGGGTATGCAAAGGAACCTTGCCCTCACTATACCCTTCGGTCCGGGCAATCTCCGCGCCCATTAGCCGACCGCTGCATGAGACCTTAACGCCTTGAGCCCCCAGTTTCATTGACCGGCCGATCGCCTGTTTCATCGCCCGACGGAACGAAGTGCGCCGCTCAAGTTGGAAGGCGATGTTCTCCGCTACCAGTTGGGCATTGAGTTCCGGTGTTTTAATTTCAGCGATGTTCAATTGGACTTGCTTATTCGCTAACCTTTCGATTTCTTTGCGAATAACGTCCACTTCAGTTCCCTGCCGCCCGATAACCATTCCGGGACGGGCGGTATGAATGGTAACCTTAATGCGATTGGCAGCCCGTTCAATCTCAATTTTACCGATTCCAGAAGCATAAAGCCGTTTTTTTACATATTTACGAATTTTGATGTCTTCCAAAATCAGGTCAGCATAATCCTTTTTCCTGGCGAACCAGCGGCCTTCCCAGTCTTTAATAATTCCGATCCGTAATCCAATTGGATGGACTTTTTGACCCATGATTAGCCCTCCTTCTCCGCCACGACGATTGTGATATGACTCGTTCTTTTATGAATCATGGAAGCGCGGCCCTGAGCACGAGGCATAAAGCGTTTGAGGGTCGGACCCTGATCAACGTACGCTTCGGAAACAACCAAGCGCTCCCGATTCAGTTTGTTATTATTTTCAGCATTGGCGATGGCAGAGTTTA
Source organism: Bacillota bacterium (assembly GCA_023402395.1). Classification (GTDB taxonomy): domain Bacteria; phylum Bacillota; class UBA4882; order UBA8346; family UBA8346; genus JAEYGI01. Next base: position 3,452 of record JAEYGI010000048.1, on the reverse strand, counting down.
AAACCTTACCAATGACTTCGGCTGAAAAACGCGGGGTGAACTTCAAAATAGTTTGGGCCTCGGAAACCTTTTTCCCGCGAATCAAATCGATAACTTGACGTGCTTTGCGAGGCGCTATTCGGACAAATCGCGCCATTGCTTTTGCATCCACAGCAATCCCTCCTAAAAATCGAGGTAATACCTACTTACTTCGCGCCAGTGGTCTTTTCGGTATGCGAACCGTGTCCCCTGAACGTGCGAGTCGGAGCGAATTCGCCCAATTTGTGCCCGACCATGTCTTCCGTCACATAAATCGGAACATGTTTGCGGCCGTCATGAATGGCCAGCGTATGCCCGACCATCTCCGGAAAGATGGTGGAACTTCTTGACCAAGTCTTGATGACTTTCTTTTCCCCTTTGGAATTCATCTCCTCAACCTTTTTGAGAAGACTAAGTTCAATATAGGGTCCCTTTTTCAATGAACGCGACACGTAAATCTCCCCCTTACCTTACGACCGGCGTTTTACTATCAGTCGGTCTGAGGCTTTATGCTTGCGGGTACGATGACCCAAAGCGGGCTTACCCCACGGAGTAACCGGAGCGCGACCAATCGGGGAACGGCCTTCACCACCACCATGAGGATGGTCGATTGGATTCATCACCACACCGCGGTTGGCCGGTCGAATTCCCAGCCAGCGCGAGCGACCGGCTTTCCCGATAGAGATGTTCTCATGTTCAATGTTTCCGACCTGACCGATGGTAGCCATGCAATCAATTCGTACCAGTCGCATTTCACCCGATGGCAAACGAATGTTGGCAAAATCGCCTTCCTTCGCCATGAGCTGGGCGCCGGCGCCGGCGGTCCGAACAAGTTGTCCGCCACCGTTCTTTTTGAGTTCAACATTATGAATGATGGTACCTACGGGGATATTGGCCAACGGCAACGCATTACCCGGCTTGATATCGGAATTCGGCCCGGAAACCACTATATCGCCGACATTAAGACCCAAAGGAGCCAAAATATAACGCTTTTCGCCATCTCTATAATTCAATAACGCGATTCGGGCGGAACGGTTTGGATCATACTCGATGGCGGCAACTTTAGCCGGAATATCAAACTTGTCACGCTTAAAATCAATGATCCGATACATTCGTTTATGCCCGCCGCCACGATGGCGAACCGTCAAACGCCCCGAAGAATTACGTCCCCCGGTTTTCCGCAACGGCTCCAACAAGGACTTCTCCGGCGTGGTTTTGGTAATCTCCGCAAAATCGGAGACAGTCATAAATCTTCTGCCAGGTGAGGTTGGTTGGTACTTTCTAACCGGCATGTTCCTGACCTCCCTTACGAACAAAAATTAGTAGTTAAATTTAAACGGCTTAGACACCCTCGAAAAATTCAATCCTGCTTCCGGCTTCCAAAGTTACGACAGCACGTTTCCAACTTGGGCGCCGACCTTGGTAACGGCCCATCCGCTTCACTTTGCCCAAAGTATTAAAGGTATTGACCGCCTTGACTTTAACTTTAAAAACCTCTTCGATCGCTTGTTTAATCTGAGTTTTGTTGGCTTTCGGATCCACCAGAAAACAATACTTGTTTTCCTCCATCAATTTGGTGGTCTTTTCGGTAATGACCGGGCGCTTGATCAAAAATCTAGCCTCCATTACGCCAACGCCTCCTCTACCTTACCGACGGCATTCTTAGTGATGACGAGATGGTCATGGGCCAGAATATCGTAAACATTTAAGCCTTCAGTAACCATCGTTAACACTCCCGGAAGATTCCGGGCGGATTTGATTACATTGTCATCCACTTGTGAAATGACCAACAAGGCTTTATTGGCTTTTAGCTTGCCCAAGATTTCCTGCATCACTTTAGTCTTCGGTTCATTCAAATTCAGTTCGTCAACTACAATCAGTTCTCCCGTTTCCACTTTTGCGGACAAAGCAGCCTTTAATGCTTGGCGACGGGCTTTTTTCGGTAACTTATAATCATAATCGCGCGGCATCGGCCCAAAAATCGTACCGCCACCGGTCCACAAGGGAGAACGGCGACTTCCGGCTCGAGCTTGACCGGTACCTTTCTGCCGCCAAGGCTTACGGCCACCGCCACGAACTGCGGAGCGATTCTTGACGGCAACAGTTCCCTGCCGTCTTGATGCCAATTGCATAACAACCGCTTCGTGCAATAACGCCTTATTGACTTTTGCGCCGAAGACAGCGTCACTAAGAGCAATTTCGCCTACCGGCGACCCTTGTATATTAAAAACAGGTACGGTCGGCATCTAATTTCCTCCTCCCAGAAACTCCCCTAAGATTTTTGCTTGGCTTTTTTTACGGTTCTACGAATAACTACAAACGAACCATTCGCGCCGGGGACAGCGCCCTTAACCAAGATAATGTTGCGCTCGGGATCAACCTTGGCGACCTGCAGGCCAATGGTTGTAGTACGTACTCCGCCAAGCCGACCGGGCAATTTACGTCCTTTGAACACCCGAGCCGGATCAGTGGCGCACAATGAACCGGGACGCCGGTGATACATAGAACCGTGAGCCATTGGAGCCCGGTTGAAATTCCAACGTTTGATGACGCCGGCAAATCCCTTTCCTTTGGACGTACCGGTCACATCAACATATTCCCCTTCGTTGAAGATATCGGCTTTAATCGTTTGTCCCAGGTCAAATTCTTCTCCGGAATCCAGTCGAACCTCGCGAAGAATTCGCACCGGTTTGACTCCAGCTTTATTAAAATGACCCAGCATCGGTTTGTTAACCAAACGTTCTTTCTTTTCAGCAAAACCGATTTGAACGGCATCATAACCATCAGTGGCGACCGACTTCTTTTGAACGACAACACAAGGGCCGGCCTCAATCACGGTTACAGGGACAGCACGACCTTGATTAAAAATTTGCGTCATACCAATCTTTCTGCCCAAAATACTTTTGGCCATTTCTAGCACCTCCTCACCGAAATACTTCTTGATGTGAGATTACAATTTGATTTCAATGTCGACACCGGCTGGAAGATCCAGTCTCATTAAAGCATCAACCGTTTTTGAACTCGGATCAAGGATATCGATGAGCCGCTTATGGGTTCTCATCTCAAATTGTTCACGGGAATCCTTATCGATATGAACAGACCTAAGAACGGTATAAATGTTCTTCTCGGTAGGAAGTGGAATCGGTCCCGAAACATATGCCCCGGTCCTTTTCGCCGTCTCGACAATCTTCTCCGCAGATTGGTCTAAAAGCTTATGATCAAATGCCTTGAGGCGGATCCGGATTTTCTGAGTGGCCATTAAGTTTCCCTCCTCTAACGTGCTGAATGCATTTTAATAGATCGTCGCTTACTCAATGATTTTGGTAACGACGCCGGCGCCGACGGTGCGGCCGCCTTCACGGATGGCGAAACGCAGTCCCTCTTCCATCGCGATCGAGGTAATCAGTTCGATGCTCATCTTGATGTTGTCCCCG
>JAEYGI010000028.1 GCA_023402395.1 Bacillota bacterium | reverse complement strand
GGTCTGTGGAGATTGAACCGTACGAAAAACGAACTGGAGCGAATCGTCCCCGAGAAAATAGATTGTTCTGTCAATGCGCTACTCTACAATGACCGGGTGCTCTATATGGGAACAGATCGCGGACTGTTTATTCAAAAAGACGGAAAATTAACCCAAGTATTAGTTGATAAAAATATGTTGGCTGCCTGCAACCGGATAATGGACATGTGTCTGGACGAAGGGAAAAAGCAACTTTGGCTAGCTACAGTACAGGGCTTGTTTGCTTACTCACTTTCTGACGGACATATTTCTTCCTGGCATTTTCGGGAGAATGTATCTGAAGCTGATTATTTCCGATGCATTACCCGCATCGGTGATACGCTTTATTTGGGAACAATGAGTCAGGGAGTGATCTGTTTTGATATTAGGCGGAGTACTTTTTCACATACAACAGATTTGGGATGTAATGTGATTTCTGATATTTCCAGTGATGGGAAAAATCTGGTTTATGTAGCTACGGATGGCAATGGTGTGCATTTTCTTTCTCATAAGGATCAACGTATCGTGCGAAGTCTTTGTCATGATGTGCGTGATAAAGACGGAATTCGTAGCAATTCCATCTATTCTTTGCTGGTAGATGATAAAGGAGCAATTTGGATTGGACATTTCCAGGCTGGATTGGACTATTCACTTTATCAAAATGGATTATTTCATACTTATACTTATCCTCCCCTGTTTAATTCTGCTAACATTTCCGTCCGTTCATTTTTGAATCGGGGAACTGAAAAACTCATTGGTTCTCGTGACGGCTTGTTTTATATCAACGAAGCGATCGGTGTCGTGAAAAGTTTTATGAAACCGGAATTACCTTCCGATCTTATTCTTTCGATGTGTTTTTATCAGGGAGAATTTTATATCGGTACGTATGGTGGAGGGATGATGGTATTGAATCCGAAGACTTTGTCGTTGGGACACGTCACGCAAGGGAATACTGAATTGTTGCTTAATGGACATGTATTCTGCCTCGTTCCCGATTCAATGGAGAATTTGTGGATTGGGACTTCCCAAGGTGTTTTCTGCTATAACAAACAATCTGGAGAAACGAAAATTTATACCAGTGCCAATTCCCAACTTCCGGAAGGAAATGTATATGAAATTCGTTTTGACTCAACGGGAAAAGGGTGGATTGCTACGGAGAATGGAATGTGTATTTACGATCCGGCTTCACATAGTTTGCGTTCCAATGTATTCCCGGAAGGCTTCGTGAATAAAGATAAAGTACGCTATATTTATGAAGATTCTAAAAATAATCTTCATTTTTTACGCGAAAAAGGAAATCTGTTTACTTCAACCCTGTCGATGGATCGTTTTCGGCAATTGCCGGTCATACCTGCAGTGCCCGAAAACTCGTTGATGTCTATCGTTGAAGATGAGCTAGGTTGGCTTTGGTTGGGATGCAATGATGGGTTGGTTCGTTTTAAAGATGAAGGGAAGGAGTATGATGCTTTCACGTTTAATGACGGCTTGCCGGGACCGACCTTCACCAATGGCGCCGCTTCTAAGGATGAGAAAGGAATACTTTGGTTTGGAAATACCCGAGGGCTGATTTATGCCGATCCGAAAAAGGTGGATGAAGTGCGTCATCAGACAGTACATCCGATTGTGTTTACCGATGTTATGGCAAATGGAATGTCCGTTCATGACTATTCTCTGAAGCACGATCAGAATAATCTGACTTTCTGTTTTACCGACTTTTCGTATGGACTTCCTTCTGCTATGATGTACGAATATCGACTGGATGGAGCGGATACAGAATGGAAATTGCTTGCTGCACAAAGTGAAGTTTCTTATTATGGACTTTCTTCGGGAGAATATACCTTTCGTGTTCGTCTTCCGGGCAATGATCAGTCGGAATCGATTTTGACTTTGGAAATTCGTTCTCTGATTCCTTGGTGGGCATGGGGAGCGATGGTTATATTGCTTATTTTAGGGGGGCTACTTATTAGATATTATCTTTGGAAACGTATTCGCGGCTTGAGTGTTTCGGCTTTTCAGTCAGCTAAGCAACAAGTTGCGGAAAAAGAATTGACGATTGAAAGCAAACAAGAACAATCTATCGAAGAAAAGTATAAAACCAATAGGTTGAGTGATGCTGAATGCAAGGAACTCTATGAGAAGTTGGTTGCCTATGTAGAAAAGGAGCGTCCCTATATTAATCCGGATCTGAAAATGGGAGATTTGGCAGTGTCATTAGGAACATCTTCCCATTCTTTATCTTATTTATTGAATCAGTATCTGAATCAGTCTTACTACGACTTTATCAATGAGTATCGAATATCCGAGTTTAAAAAATTGGTAGCCGACAGCAAGTATTCACGTTATACATTGGTGGCTTTGGCAGAACTGTGCGGCTTTAGTTCTCGCGCTTCTTTCTTCCGTTCATTTAAGAAAAGTACGGGAGTCACTCCCAATGAATATATACGTAGTATTGGAGGAACGACAAAGGAAGAATAGTTTTACCTCTATTGATGTACTATGTAATATTGGATTTTCAATAGTCCTGTAAATTAATATTTTCTTTTTCTGATGTTTGTTATTATTACTAAAATACCGGTTCTCCAATCTTTAGAGAAATACTCTAGTGTAAAAAGTTGACATCTTTCTTTATAAACGTTTATAACGTTTATAATAAATTCAATGGAGGTTTATTATAAACGTATCTTCACTTTATTATAAACTCAAAAGTAGAAAATTAGGGAAAGTAGTTTGAATTTATGTAACAAAAAAGACCGCAAACTCTATGCAGCTTGCGGTCTTTTCCCTATGTTTATTGCCCTTTCCTCTGTTGTGAGTTAGGTTTCTAAACTATATTTGTATGAATATTATGTTGTTTTTCATCAGAATATTATTTGTTTTTTATTCATTACTCCTTGGTTTTAAGTTGTCGGACTACAAATATACAACATTAAAAGGCATTTGTCAAGTCCCGGATAGATTTTATGATGAACCGGCAGGTTCTATTTCTTTAAAATTAATGTTGTTTGAGTCTCATTTTATAAAATGAGACTCATTCTTGCTTGGTGCTAACAACTTGATTATTAGTGATAACCGGCAAAGATAGTCTACTTGGATGCGTTGAAATTTATCTTCGGCTTTTTCCTAAGGTTACTTATCTAATCGCCTTTATATTTGCATCGTGATTGAAACCGAAAAAGATCGTATTATGGAGACAACAAGTAACACTTCCGACAACATTATCGCTCGTTCTTACGAAGAATATTATCAGGTAATACTTACCTATATTACCTATCGTATCACTCACCGTTACGAAGCGGAAGATTTAACCCAAGATGTATTTATACGTTTACTGGATTATAAGCAAATGCTTCGTCCGGATACAGTGAAGTATTTCCTCTTCACTATCGCACGTAATATTGTGATTGATTATATCCGCCGCTATTATAAGAAGCTGGAAGTGGACAGTTATATGTATGATTGTGCTGTAACCTCTACTAATGAAACAGAAGAAGGCATCATAGCCGATGATTTGATGGCAACCGAACAACGCAAGTTGGCAATGATGCCCGAACAGAGACGCTTGGTATATACAATGAATCGTTTTGAAGCTAAAACATCTACGGAAATAGCGGAAGAAATGAATCTTAGCCGCCGTACGGTGGAGAATCATCTTTTCCTAGGACGCCGTGAGATGCGCGAATTTTTTAAGAATTGTATTTAATCTTATTCATTTAATATAAAAATAACCCTTTATGCTTATGGAAAAAGGAATGAAAGACAAAAAAGACATATTTATGTCTTATTTTATTTTCGAGAATGATAAAATGAACTTAT
>JAEYGI010000025.1 GCA_023402395.1 Bacillota bacterium | reverse complement strand
TTGGCAGCTGATCATTTCCAAACTTGCCATCCGCTTTGGTGATCGTGTTAATCTTTTCTTATCTTAATTAATTCTTTTCGTAATCTTATTTTATTTGGTGTTTACACAAATATTTTGACAGACCCATTTAATTCAACTTATTAAGTACAATTGTAACCCGCTCCTTCTAGAAATTTTGAAGCTACATTTGAAGCGGGTGTCGCTCCAAGTGGTAGCGGGGTCGCACCAGTTGATCGGGGTGTTGGATCAGTTGGAGCAAGTGTCGCTACAGTTGATCGAAGTGGCGGATCAGTTGGAGCGGGAGCCGCTCCAGATGGAAATGTTGGAGCTTCATTTGTAGCGAGTGTCGCTTCAGATGGAAAAAGTGTTGCTTCCAGTTGTAGCGAGTGTTGCTCCAGATGGGTGCGGGGCCGCTACAAATGATCGGGGTGTCGGATCAGTTGAAGCGGGGGCGCTACCGATTGGAGCGGGGGTTGCTTCAAATGATCGGGGAGCCGGATCGGTTGGGCCAAGGGTTTTGGGAGATGGAGGAGGTGCCTGAACCGCTGATTAAACTGAATTTTATGATTACGCTGATTTGAATAAGGTTAATTATCAGGGGAAAGGGATTAGTCAATGTCATCAAGCCGCGGTTACAATTTGGGGGAATAATCTTTGCCAATCAGGCCGGCCGAAAATCCTACCCCTTCCTCGTTCCCTCCCCGATGTTGTTATTGACGCGGGTCTACTCGGCGGGGAGGGATGAATCGCCGGAGACTCTGGTTTCTACTCCGCTAATGCCCACGAAGCGGTCTCTATCCGGAACGGCATTATGCCTAAAATCTGGCTTGATTTCACTGACGTATAGGCCAACCGTTTCCAGCGAATCGCCCCTCCCCGCCGAAAATCGCGATACAACCGATTAAATAACGGAAAATAGGTTGAACCATCCGAGGTTGGTAACTCTTTAGTTCAACATATATGAAAACCGGCAGCTTATAATGGGCTGCCGGTTTTTGATCGCCGCTTCCGGCCTTCCCTAGCCTTCCGCTTTCCTTAACCCCCCTTGGGTCAATCCCCGAAGCGGCGGGAAAAGCTTGGCGAATGGTCGCAACGGATGAATCCCGAATCAAAATCCGAAACCAATATCGACGAACCGAAAGCCACTGCCCTATGCCTCTTCGGACGATAGGAATTCGGAGCCCATTTGGTAATATTGGTTGATCAGTTCGTCCAGCTCGATGCTAGCGGCCAGGACGTCGGGGGCGGTATGGCCCCGGGCTTCCCAAAGAGTCTGGAGCCGGTCCCGGCTGGCGGCGATTTGTTGCTTGAGAGTAAGGATGGTTTTCGGATTGGAATCAGTCATCGTCTTTCCCATAAAGATTCGAGTTTATCGTTCAATGTTGCCGACCCGGAAGGGAACGGCTAATTTTTGCTTCGGGCCTCGGTCTCTGGGGCCGGTAAGGAATTGGCCGCAGGGACGCCGAGGCTCAAACGGTTTCGGACTGGTTGGCCTTGATCCCGGCCGGGTGTAAATCCGGAAAGGTTGAACCCGGAATTGGCAACTTTGAATCAGTCATAAAAGATGATATAATGGTAATAATTGAGACTTCAGGCAACAGGAAACCAAGGCACTAAAATTTATGCTTTGGCCTGGTGTTTTGTATTGAGTAGGACTATTTTCTTTTAACACACTATTTGTAATTACAGTCTCATTATATTCTCATCATGAGAAAATGTCAAGGAGATAATTATCACCATGAATTTAGATACGACTGGAAAACGAATTCAATTCCTTCGTGAACATTTTGGGCTAAGTAAGCCGAAGTTTGTTGAAATACTCAACTCAAGTTCGGCTACTATTTATAGACTTGAAGGAGATAAAGGGAGTGGACCTTCTGAAAATTTCCTCAACGCATTGAAAATTTATTTTCTGGCTAATCCGGACTGGATTATGACCGGGGAAGGCGATATGTTTATCTCGCCGGAAGAGTATATCGATAAAGGGATTGAGATTTTGGGCAATGAAAAGTTTAGCGCCGGAATAATCAACATTCTAAAAGATCCACACTATGAGAAACTTCAATCGTTTATTAAAATGGAGAAGGTAGCGGAAGAAAAGGTCGATGACGAATTACGGACGTTTTTACAACAGATGCTTCAGTTGTGGAAACAAGGGGATGAACGGTTGAAACAAGCGTTGGCGCAGTTTGTGAAGGTGTATTTGGGGGTCGGGGAGGAAAATGGAGAAGGGAAAGATTAATAATTGACGCTGGGAGCGGTGATCCGCGAATTGCGCGTTGCGCCGGAGCCACGGTTACCGCAAACGGCAAGGCCGATTATGTCCGGACCGGGGGGAATGGAAGTTCCGGGCGATCATCGCGGTGGGGAAGACGGAGCCAAACCGGTCGTGATACCATTTTGCGCAGCGGGAAGAGCAAGAAACGAAACCATGGGACGGAAGAACGCCACTAAATTTTGATAGTTGATGAATGCGGGTGATTTCCGGCGCGAACCGGAAGTGAACATGATTTCCCCGGGAGGTTCGCGGTGTTGATTTGACGCGGTTTAGAGCGATCGGAGCGTCAAATTCAAGGATTTTCTTGGAAGAAAAAAAGAGGTTCGCGGAAACGGCTGTCGAAGCTCTTATCTGTCAAAGGTTTGAAGGCTGTGCTGTCGCACCTTGCACAGGTGCGTGGATTGAAACTTCTGCTTTTTGTTTGGAAGTATATCCATGCTTGCGTCGCACCTTGCACAGGTGCGTGGATTGAAACAGAATCGTCCGTTTCATAAACCAGGCCATCGCTTGTCGCACCTTGCACAGGTGCGTGGATTGAAACAAAATTGGTCCACCTTTGCAGGCGATACGCGATCGTCGCACCTTGCACAGGTGCGTGGATTGAAACGCCCAATGTTTATATTTGTTTTTATGGTAATTGGCGTCGCACCTTGCACAGGTGCGTGGATTGAAACCCGTCTGATGCGTTTGGCCCATTAGCAAAACAATCGTCGCACCTTGCACAGGTGCGTGGATTGAAACTGGTGGAAGCCTTGGAAAATCTTGAAAACTCAGGTCGCACCTTGCACAGGTGCGTGGATTGAAACCGATCAATCGACTGTAACTGCGATCACTGTCGTATGTCGCACCTTGCACAGGTGCGTGGATTGAAACTTTCTCTGGAACTTTTTCAACAATTCCGCCAATAAGTCGCACCTTGCACAGGTGCGTGGATTGAAACTGCATTCCTTGCACGCCTGATTTCGCCGCCATGGGTCGCACCTTGCACAGGTGCGTGGATTGAAACAAGGGTTTTGATATCGTTCATGGAGATTGCTCTCGTCGCACCTTGCACAGGTGCGTGGATTGAAACCCCCTTGGCAGAAGCGGTTTTGATTTGAACCCGGGAGTCGCACCTTGCACAGGTGCGTGGATTGAAACTCTGAAATTATTTAATCTGTTATTACCTGGCCGTCGCACCTTGCACAGGTGCGTGGATTGAAACATCGTACCATTAGCATTCGGGGAAACTGTAATCGTGTCGCACCTTGCACAGGTGCGTGGATTGAAACGTCTTCGGGGTTCATACGCCATCGGCGCTCAGTTCGTCGCACCTTGCACAGGTGCGTGGATTGAAACATTTCTAATAATACTTTTGATGGTAAGATTAACGTCGCACCTTGCACAGGTGCGTGGATTGAAGCTTGTATGGGGTCTTTCGTCCTTAACCTTTCCGTGAACTTTCCCCCTTGTAGCCGGAGGTTTTCGCCTTCGGTCAGCAGCCTTGATTCAAAAATCCAGGCATAAAAAAGAGCCATCGGCTCGTTTTTTCTATCGTTTATCCGTTCTCCCCAACAAATAATTCGTGGTTATATCGTTATATCAAAGAAATCCGAATTGGAACTGGCCGCGCTTTTGGCCGAACGAAAGCGGGAGCGGGATTCCTAAGGATCGGAAAAAACTCGCAAGGCCGCCAAAGGGATGTTTAAGCTTATTTTCCCGCCCGGCAAACCTGGATTATCAGCGCCAGATTTTTTTATGGTTTCGGCAGGGGAGACATCAATCTGATGCCTCTCGCGAATTCAGATTAAAATCACCACTACCTTCAGGTAACAATATAAGCCAGGAACTATTGAGAAACCAATATCAAACCAGCATGTTTCGATAAAAAATATTTTAAAAAATCATTTCGAAACCATTGACTAAATATACGCATTCATGATATCATATGTCTAAGTAATGGATTAATTGTCCGGGCAATACATCCAAACAATAATAAATGAGGTGATTGTTTATGGATAGGAAGAAATCCATCGCCGAACAACTCAGTTCGGCCGAACTGATCATGGCGGGGCTGGCGACTCATGGTGAACGTTTGGCCCGGCGCGGGCTTGACAGCGACTTTCTCACCCGGCTGACCGCCTGCCACCGGGGGATGACCGACAGCTACGCCGCCCAGCAGGAACATAAAGCGCTTTGGATGGGGAAGACCGAGGAACGCCGGACTTTCCAAAGCGAGCTTCAGGATCTGTGCGGCGAGGCCCGAAAAATGATCAAAGCCGAGCTGCCCCGGGATGCGTGGCGGCAGTTCGGAATCGTTGATCAGCGGTAGGGGGGTCCTGGTTCGTAGTTCTTGGTTCGGGTTGGCGCCATGGCGCGCCGGGGATCGAATCGCGATGAAGCGGCTTGCGGGCCGCTTCATTGGCGTACGTTAATTGCCTTCTCCGGCCGGAGCAGCCTTCAGCGCGGCGAGCTGTTCCGGCGTAAGCCCGGTAATCTCGATAATTAAGTCTTCCGGAAGATTTTTCGCCAACATCTGGCGGGCGGCTTCCAATTTGCCCTTGATAATCCCTTCGGCCTCTCCTTCGGCTTTACCAATGGCGTGACCTTCTGCTTTGGCTCCGGTAAGCCGGGTCACCTCGTCATGAACGGCCATCTCCCGGGCTTCATAATAGCGGCGCACCTCATCCAGGCTGCCCAGGCGCTCCAGTAGCTCTTGGGCCTTTGCGATGTTAGGATCGATATTCATGGCCATTTCGCGCACCTCCGTAATTAGAAGTGTGAAGTGGAATGTGAGAGGTTCGAGAAGAGAGACAAGTTTACGCGCCAAACTTCCGCATCGTTGAGGCGTGCACCTCTTCGGATAAGGGAATAGATTGGGTGTTCCTTAAAGTATGATAAACTTAATACGGAAAGCATGCAATCAGGTTTATTTTTTCAATTACTTAATTTTACCATATTTTATCTCTTCTCTCAAGGCGGGTGAATGCGCGTCCATCGATGATCAACGGCAGTGCCGGAGAGACCGGTTTTGAGCCACCATGCTAAAAAATCGATCAACGCTTGCAATAAATCGCTTCCCCAAAACGTCAGATCAGTGAACCGGGACGAAAGCGCGGGTTCGATTTTCCGGTGGAGAACGCAGGCAAAGGACTATCGAATGGGGCAAGAAACGAAGGACACCATCGCCGATTTCTTCGGCAGGGAGCGCCAGAACCTGCTTCGTTATTTGCGCAACCGGGCCGCTGATCTCAGTGAGATGGATCTGGAGGATGCGATCGGAGAGATCATGCTCAGTCTGGTCGACAAGGCGGATCTGGCCGGGCAGATCGAAAATCTGGCCGCCTATGTCTACCGGGCGGTGCGGAACAAAACCATCGACTTTCTCCGCCGCCGCCAGCGGCTGGTTCCGCTGGATGAGGCGGCGCTGGGCGACGGCCGGGACTTGCCGGAGCGCGGGCCATCCGATTACGGCGGCTCCGATCTTTGGGCGGAGATTACGGACCGGGAGTTCCGGGAGCAGCTGGTCGCGGCGCTTGACGGATTGGAGCCGAGGCAGCGGGCGGTCTGGATCGCCACCGAAGTCCAAGGGTACGCTTTCCGGGAGCTGGCGGAGCTTTGGGAGGAACCCGTCGGCACCTTGCTCGCCCGCAAGCACCGGGCCACCGCCGTGCTGCGAAAGGCTTTGGCGGACTGGCGGCCCTGAAGGGAAGGCCGGCCCGCTTTCGATCGGTCTTTGAACCGGCATTCGGCGATCAATCGTGTTTTACCGTAAGGAGGAATGGTAATGAGATATTCAAACAATCCCGCCGCGCGCGGGGCGAAAATTGCCGCGATGACCCTGGCGGGGCTGGCGGGTGTCGCTGTGATGGCGCTGGCCTTCGGCTGGTTTGTCCAGCAGCTTTGGAACTGGCTGATGCCAGCGATCTTCGGACTGATCAGGATCACCTTCTGGCAGGCGTTCGGCTTGGTGTTCTTGGCCCATCTGATCTTTGGAACCATCGGCCATCATCACGGCCGCTGGGGCCGGCATCGTGGCCGCGGTGGCCATTGGCATCATGAGTGGGATTGGGATGACGAAGGCTGGAAGGGAAAGAACGGCTGGAAAAACTGGTGTCATTACGACGCCTGGTGGAAAGCGGAAGGAAAGGCGTCGTTCGAGAGCTATATCAACCGGATCCAGGCCGAAAAGGAAGGAAAGAGGGAGTGAGCAAGACGGTACCGGCGCGTTCAAGGCGTCCAACGCGTCGGTATGTTTTTCCGACAGTGGATTTGGCGGGCGGAGATCATTATAATTAGTTTATGAGGGGACAAGGAAAGCAGAGACGCCATCAACGCGGCGATGGAGGGAGAAAACCGGATGACAAACCGAGAGTTACGGTACGGCCTGGTGGGAGCGGGCGCCATTGCCGAATTGAAGCATTTGAAAGGATATTTGGGCCAACCCGGAGTGGAGGCGGTCGCGATCTGCAACCACCGGCCCGACAGAGCGGCGGAGTTGGCCCGGAAGTATGGCGTTCCGAAAGTCTATGCCGATTACCGGAAAATGTTCGATGAGGCGGACCTGGATTTGATCAGCATCTGCACTCCTAATCATACCCATCTCCCGATTGCGGTCGCTGCCTTGGAAAAGGGGATCCACGTTCATTGCGAAAAACCGATCGCCTTGAACGCCGGGGAGGCGGAGCGGATGATCGCGGCCCGGGACCATTCGGGAAAGCAGTTGATGATTGGGTTGAACAACCGCTTTACGGGCAGCGCCTATTTCGCGAAACGGTACATCGCCGCCGGGCATCTGGGCGAGATCTATCATCTCCGCTGCGGTTGGCGGCGGCGCCGGCAGATTCCCGGCAAGGGAAGCTGGTTTACAATCAAGGCGTTGGCCGGAGGCGGGCCGCTGATCGACCTGGGAGTCCACTATATCGATTTGGCGTTGTATTTGTCCGGCTTTCCCAAAGCGGAGTCGGTCAGCGCCGCCACCTATTCCAAATTTGCCGATAACCGTTGTTTGAACAGTTGGACCTATGGCGACGGCGGCAACGGAGCCATGGACGTCGAGGATCTGGCCGTGGGGTTGGTGCGGATGGAAAACGGCGCGACGCTCGATTTTGAATTCGGCTGGGCCTCCAATGTGGAGCGGGAGAGCCAATTTTATGAACTGTTGGGAACCCGGGGCGGCCTTTCGTTTCGCGAAGGCCAACTGAAGATCTACTCTGAGATCGAGGAGACGCTGGTCGATATGGTCCCGGATACCGCCTATGGCAAGGAGCCTTTAAATGAGTTCGCTCATTTCATCGACTGCATCCGGGAGAACCGGAAACCTCTGGCCGGTCCGGAACAGGCCCGGGATGTAATGAAAATCATTGACGCCGCGTACCGTTCGGCGGAGACCGGCCGGGAAGCGGCGATTGAATAATTGAATAAGGGATAGGGAGCCGGCTGCGCTCCGAGGATCGGCCAGAGGCTGGCAGTCTGGCCGCCAGCCCCTGGTCGATCTTTTATTCTATGCGAAAAAGTTTTCCTTATGCCCACAAATTTTATCCACAGCTGTGGATAACCGCGCCAATTACGGACAGATCTTCCCCGGATTCAGAATGTTTTTCGGATCAAAGGCCTGCTTCACCGCTTGAACCAGCCGCATATACACCTTGCCCTCGGACTCGGCCAGGAATTGCGCCTTGGCGTGGCCGATGCCGTGTTCGCCGGAGACTTTGCCTTCCAGTTCAACCGCTTTGTCATACAGCTCGGCCATGACCCCGTCCAGTTTCTCGCGCCAGAGCCGGTCAGAGAGCTCGTCCTTGCAGACATAGATGTGAAGATTGCCGTCGCCGGCATGGCCGAAGCTGCGAATCCGGATGGCGTATTTCCGTTCCAGCTCCTTGACGAACTTCATGAAAATTGCGATCCGGTCGCGCGGTACTACTACGTCGCACTCATCCATCTCCGGCGTGGAACTCTTGATCGCTTCCAGGAAGGCGCCCCGGGCGCTCCAGATCGACTCCTGCCGCTCCTCGGTGTCGGAGATGAAGACGTCGATTGCTCCGGCGTCCAGGCAAATCCGGGCCACCTGATCATAAAGGCGCTCGATCTCCTGGACCGAGTTGCCGTCGAAGGTCAGCAACAGATAGGCGTCGGCGGTCTTGTCGGGAAAGCTTTTGCCAAGATACTCCTCGGCGGCCTCGATCACTTCCCTCTCCATGAACTCGACCGCGGTCGGCACCGCTTTGGACTTGATGATCTTCGGCACGGTTTCGATGCAGTCCTCCAGGGTCGGGAACGGCACCAGCAGGCTCATGGCTTTCTTGGGTAGCGGGATCAGCCGGAGGGTCAGTTTGGTGACGATGCCGAGCGTCCCCTCGGAGCCGACCAGCAAGTCCTTCAGGCTGTAGCCCGAGCTGTTCTTGGCCACCTTGCCGCCGAGTTCCAGGAGGGAGCCGTCGGCCAGCACTACTTCCAGCCCCCGGACATAATCGCGGGTGACCCCGTATTTAACCGCCCGCATCCCGCCGGCGTTGGTCATCACGTTGCCGCCGATGGTCGCCGATTTTTCGCCGGGATCGGGGGGATAGAGCAGATCTTTCTCCGCCACCGCCTTGGCCAGCTCCATCAGAAGGACCCCGGGCTCGACGGTAACGGTCAGATTAGCCTCGTCAAACTCCAGGATCCGGTTCATCCGGACCGTGGAAAGCAGAATCCCGCCGTGAACCGCCACGGCGCCGCCGCAGAGCCCGGTCCCGGAGCCGCGCGGCGTGACCGGAATGTCATGCTCGTAAGCGTAGCGCATGATCCGGGCCACTTCGGCGGCGTTTTCCACTTCCAGCACCACTTCGGGGTGGAATTTACCGTATTCGATCATCTCGTCATGGGTGTAATCCTCATTGATGGCCGTTCCGGTAAAGGTGCGATCCGGGCCGCAGATCGCCTGCAAGGCTTCAAGGTCGGCGGCGGTTAGCCGATGATATTCGCGCATGTGGCGGGTCCCTCCTTTTTGATCCGTTCAATCAGCGACGGAATAATCTGATACCAATCCCCGACCACTCCGTAATGGGCGATCTTAAAGATTGGGGCGCCGGGGTCGGTGTTGATGGCTACGATCCGTTCCGCCGCGTTCATACAGGCGGTGAACTGAACCGCGCCCGAGATCCCGCAGGTGATGATCAGCTTCGGCTTGACGGTCCGGCCCGAGAGGCCGATCTGGCGGGTATAATGTGCCCAGCCGGCTTCCACCAGCGGCCGGGAGACGGCCAATTGACCGCCGAGAAGAACGGCTAGTTCCTCCAGGAGCGCCAGGTCCTTCGGGTCTTTGACGCCGCGCCCGGCGGCCACCAGCACCTCGGCCTCGGAGATGCCCGGCTGTTGTTCCTTCCGCTCCACTTTCAAGACGCGAATCCGCGACTGCAATTCCGTCGGGTCCAGCGTCAACGATTCTACCGTTCCGGTGGGGGCCGGGACGCAATCGGCCGTATTCATTACTTTGTAGCGCACGGTGGCGAACTGCGGCCGGGTATGGGTAGTGATAATCTGCGCCATGATATTGCCCCCGAAAGCCGGCCGGATCTGCACCAGATCGGTGTTGGGCTTGATGGCGAGCTTAGTGCAGTCGGCGGTCAGGCCGGTCCGGAACCGAGTGGCGACCCGGGGTGCCAGCGAGCGGCCGATCGAGGTTGCTCCGACCAGTACGATTGACGGTTTGACCCGGTTAATACAGTCGGCGAAGGCATTGGCGTAGACATCGACGCGGAAATGGCGAAGCTGCTCTTCATCATAGACGAAGACTTTATCGACCCCGTAAAGGAGAAGCTCGGCTGCTTTGGCCTCGATTCCGGCTCCCAAAAACAAGGCGTACACCGGGAATCCGACTTCAGCAGCCAATTCCCGGGCTTTGCCGATCAGTTCCAATGTCACCGGATGAATCGCGCCGTCGAGATGCTCAACGAAGACTAAAATTCCCCGCCATTCGTCCTTATTGACCGAGGCGCGCCGGGTTTCGGAGAGCGTGATGGCGCCGGCGGGACAGGCTTTCAGACAGAGCTTGCAGACCCGGCAGGCAGCGGTAATGGCGATCCGTTCGTCCGCGATCTGAATAGCCCCGAACGGGCAAGCGGCGATACAGGCGTCGCAACGGATGCATTTTTGATGATTAATAGTGAGATTGGCCACGGCGTTCACCCCTTGGATATGAATTTCGATTCCAGCAACAGATGGAAGATCTTCTCGGAGAGCAGCCCGGGGGCTCCCTCCCAGAGTACTTGCTCGGAGTTGACCTCCGGCGGGAAGATCCGTTCCACTTGGGTCGGAGAACCGTTCAGACCGTAATTCAGTTCATTGGAGTCAGCCAGTTCACGGAAGGTCAACACCTTGACCGGCCGGTCGGCGGTCGCCAATTTCCGCTTGTAGGAAGGAAGCCGGGGCGGGTAGATTCCTTTTTCGACCGTGATCAGACAGGGGTAGGAAAGCTCCACCGCTTCAAAGCTGTCAGCCAAGTCCTGTTCGACCACGATCTTGTCGGCATCGGCCTCGGGAATGGCCCGGACCCAGGTGACATGAGGGATCGCCAGATGTTCGGCCAACGCCGGTCCCACCTGCGCGGTATCGCCGTCGGTGGTCTGTTTGCCACAGAGAATCAGATCGAACGGACCGGCGGCGTGAATCGCCTGAGCCAGCGTGTATGAGGTGGCCAGAACATCGGAACCGGCGAATTTCCGGTCCGAGACCAGAATTCCGGCATCGGCGCCGATGGCGTAGGCTTCTTTGATTACCGCTTCGGCCTGGGGTGGCCCCATGGAGACCACGGTGACGGAGCCGCCCAGCCGGTCCCGGAGCCGGAGCGCGGTCTCCAGCGCGTAGAGGTCGTAGGGGTTCAACTTGCTCTCCACGCCGTCGCGTTTTAAGACGCCGGTCGCTTCATCGATCTCCACCTTGGTAGTGCCGGGGACCTGCTTGATGCAGACAATGATGTTCATAGCGCACCTCCGTGATGATGTAGAAGTAGGTCCTTGTTTATTATCCAGGATCAGGAAAACGTTTTTTTAAAAATGCCGATTACGGGGAGAAAATGCCAGATAAGTAAATTCAGGTTTAAGGTTTGACACCGTTTTGGGTAAGAATCACGAACGTTGAAGCCACGCTCAGGAGATCTTGAGCACATAATAGAGGTGCCGCTCCATCAGGTCGCGGGCCAATTCGGGTTGTCCCGCGGCGATGGCTTCGTGAATCCCCATGTGCTGCCGGTAAAGTTCGAAACCGCCCTCGCTCTGCCGCAAAATCTGCTGTCGGTTGAAGCGTACCGAAAACTCCAGAAGCGATCCGATGCACTCGGCGGCTTTGGCCAGAATAAAGTTGCCGGTCATGGTAAAGACCGCCTTGTGGAAGGCGATATCGGCCTCGGCTCCTGCATTGGTGTCGCCGGAGGCGATGGCCGCCTTCATGCTTCCCAGGGCGGTCTCCAGCAGGCATAGGCGTTCCGGCGTGGCCTTGAGCGCCGCTTGGCCCACCGCTTCCAACTCCAGCATCCGGCGGAAATCCAGCAGATCGTGTTCCATATCGCCGTTCCGGAGGAACAAGGGAGCGATGGTGTTCAAAAACGGCGCGATATTGAGGTCGGTCACGAAAGCGCCTTCGCCGGGCCTGACCTCAATCAGGCCGATGATCTCCATGGCCGCGAAGGCTTCCCGGATCGAGGCCCGGCTGACGTTAAACATCTCGGCCAGCGTCCGTTCGGGGGGCAACTGGTCGCCGACCTTGATTTGGCCCTCTCCGAGCAAATGGACAAACTGTTCGATGATGGACTGATAATTGCGCTTGGCGTTGATCGGCAAGATCTCCATGACTTCAACCTCCCGGATAGACTATCTGGTGGCCTGACCACTCTACCGATACCATTATTCGATTTAATTACCAAGAATCCTGCAGCCTTGAAAATAAATTTCTCAAAGCGATATTCATGGTATAGCAAAGGAACGATTCATGGTATAGCAAAGGAACGGATGTCAATTGAATTTGTGTGTTTGTTTACGAACTTTGGGAAAAAAAATTACAGGAAATAAATTACTCTAAAAAATGAAACAACTTTAAGATGTTACTTGATAAAAAAGCTGTTCCAGCCGGCGCACCGGCTGGAACAGCCCTTCCTTCAAAGTTCAAATTGGATTCGTTTACGCGTCAGTCAAACCGCAGCAAATTGTCGATCTTCACCGGCAGACCGGTGGCCATTGACCGGTTGCCAGCGATGCCAGTTAAGATCGACATGGCGCCGTCGACATGGGAGGCGGCCCGGTTGAACCGGTCCGGCTCGGGGACGCCGAAGAGATCGTTTAAGAGGATCGGATCGCCGCCGCCGTGGCCGCCTTCTTTTTCAATTATTTCCACGTCATAGGCCTCTCCGAACATCGGGTAAACGGTGATGCTTTTTTGTTTCAAGGCGCCTTCCTGAGAGGCTTGGCCACCGGAATTGACATAGGGCCGCTCCACCACAGCTGCTTGGAGTCTTCCCTTGCTGCCGTTGAAGGCTACCCGGAACCCTTCCCAGGGCAGATAGGCATTGAGTGAATAAGTTAAAATGGTGTTCTTCCGGTAACGGACCATGACGCCGAGGGTGTCCTCGATATTGATCCCGTCGCCGAACACGCTCAAATCGCGGTAATAGCCGTCCTCGTGCTCGGCATCGAGATAAAGCGCTTTGAGGACTTCTTTCTCCTCCAGATGCAGCGCGAAGGGGTCATTCTTGGCGTTCTCGCTGCCGTACGCCCGGCTGTAAAATTTGGTAACGCCCCGTTTTTCGGCGTTTTCTTTGCCATAGAAGTTAAGATCGCCCATGGCGAATACCGTGTCCGGCCGGTCGCCCAGCCAAAAGTTGACCAGATCAAAGTGGTGCGTGGCCTTGTGCACCAGCAGGCCGCCGCTGTTCCGCTTGTCCCGGTGCCAGCGGCGGAAATAATCGGCGCCATGCTCGGTGTTGAGTAGCCATTCGAAATGAACCGAAAAGACGTCGCCGATCACTCCGTCCATAATCAGTTCCCGGAGTTTGGTATTGTGCGGGGCATACCGGTAGTTGAAGCTCACCCGCAGCTTCCTGCCGGTTTGCTTGATCGCGTCCAGAATCGCCTGGGCTTTTTCGGCATCCACGGTCATCGGCTTCTCGGTGAGCACGTCGCAACCGAGTTCCATGGCGCGGATGATGTAGCGGTGGTGAGTCCGGTCTACTGACGTCACGATGACCACGTCCGGCCGGCATTCCTTGATCATCTGGTCGAAATCCTCAATTTTATAGGTCGGAACCGGCGGATAATTGTACTTTTCCTGGATCACCCGGTTGGCATAGTCCATTCGGGTCTGGTTTAGGTCGCAGAATCCGACCAGTTCCGAATTGCTGGCATAGGTTCCGGCGATGGCTTCATAAAAGAAGCGGGCCCTTCCTCCGATCCCCACTTGAACATATCGCTTTTTGGCAGCCATGTGTTTCCTCCATCCTGATAGTTTTGCTGAAAAGATCCCTCAGATGTTATTATACCATGATGCGTTTAGGCATTGAAGAAGTGAGGCGCCGGAAGTCCGCCCGGCCCGGGAACCGGGTTTTTTGGTGCCTTTTTCCCGGGGACGGACCCATCAGTCACATAAAGAAGGTTTTTGTGAAAAAAGGATACCTTTTTTCGTAAAAAGTGGATTATTGATACCAAAAGCGACGCCGAACGCCTTATTCTCCGGTTAAAGTTATACTAAAATGATGTAAACAAAGGGTAAGGAGGGGATTGCCGGACTGAAAACGGCAAGAAAGGGTTTTCGATGCAAAGCATAAGGAAAAGGAGGAATTATGTAATGAAAAAGATGGTCAAAGCATGGATAGTGCTCGGCTTGGTAGCGCTGGTGACCTTTAATGCCAGCTATGTTTCGGTGACCGCCGCCGCTCCCAAGGAAGTTCAGTTGCGATTCTCCTGGTGGGGAAATGATTCGCGTCATAAGGCCACGTTGAAAGCGATCGAGGCCTACACCAAGAAGAATCCCAATGTGAAAATCATGGCCGAATACGGCGGATTCGACACTTACTATCAAAAACTCTTAACCCAACTGGCGGGCGGAACTGCGGCCGATATCATTCAGATCGATTACAAATGGGTTGACGACCTCGCCGCCCAGGGCCGTTTATTCATGGATATGTCCAGGATGTCGAAGCAGATCGATATGACCGGGCTCGACATGAAGTTCGTCAAGGATCACTGTGCGTCGGGCAATTACATCCTGGGCCTGCCCATGGGTGTCAGCGTCTTCGGCCTGATCGGAAACAGTGCTTTGTTGAAACAGGCCGGAATCGATATCGACACCAAATGGGACTGGGACAATCTGGTTGACGCCGGCGTGAAAATGCAGAAGTTCGACAAGAACAAGCACCTGCTGTTCATGAAGAATATCCACTATTACTATCTCGTCAAAACGATGCTGAAGCAGAAGAACGGGAAGGATTTCATCAGTGACAAGTATGCGATGACCTTCAGCCGTAACGATCTGGTCGAGGTATTCAGCTATATCCGGAAACTGGTCGACCTCGGCGTGGTGCCGCCGATGGAGGAAAGCGTATTGTTCGAAAACGGCGGTCCGGATCAGAACGTTAACTGGCTCTCGGGCAAGTATGGCTTCTGCGCCGATCAGGCGGGAAAACTGACCGGGATCATCAGCGCCAGCAAGTTTGACCTGGGCGTGGCCCGTTTCCCTGTGGCCAAGGTCAACAAGAACCCCGGCCTGACCACTTCGCCGTCCCAGATCATGACCATTAACAGCAAATCGGCCAATGTCGCCGAGTCGGCCAAGTTCGTCAACTGGTTCTTAAATGATCCGGAAGCCGTGGTCATCCTGAGGGACAACCGGGGCTTGCCTGCGGTGGATAAAGCCAGACAGATCCTGATGAAAGAAAAAATGATTGAGCCGATGATGGTCAAAATGGTCGATATCACCCTGCCCTTCAGCGGCGGGGCCGAGAACGTAGCCAGCCTGAACCAGGAGATTGAGTCGATCGTCGAGGAATACGTTCAGCAGGTCGGATTTAAGCGAATGACGCCGGAGCGGGCTGCCGACGCCATGATTAAGGATTTGAACGGGAAACTCGCCGAATTAAAGAAATCCTAAACGTTTCCCGAAGACGGCGGGCTCATCCTGCGCCGGTCAGGGCGCGGCCCGCCGTTTCTTAATATAATAATGTGATATAGTGATAAGGTTGCGGCCGGTTTGACCCGCATTCCGGTATTAATAGCTGGCCGGGATGCAATGGCCATCTTTCGAGTATAGGACAGAATGGAGCAGTAACCATGAGTATAACATCCATTTTCCGTTCGGGCGGCAAAAGCGGGCGGGATTCCAAATACATCGGTTTGGTTTATATCGCTCCCTGGATCATCGGGTTCCTGGTGTTTCAGTTGTATCCGTTCATCATGTCGTTTATCTATTCCTTTACCGAGTTTTCGATTATCAAGGCCCCGAAATTCGTCGGGCTCCAGAATTATATTAACCTCTTCACCAATGACCGGCTGTTTTATGAATCGTTGAAGGTAACCTTCATTTATGTGCTGATTTCAGTGCCGGGCAAGCTGATCTTCGCCCTGATCATCGCGATGATCCTCAATATGAAGCTGGGCGCGATCAACTTCTATCGCACGGTTTATTATATGCCGTCCATTCTGGGCGGGAGCGTGGCCGTATCGGTGTTGTGGACCTTTTTGTTCAACCGGACCGGCCTGGTCAATATCTTGCTGGGAAAACTGGGGGTCCCGGTCATTGACTGGCTGGGCAGCCCCGATCTCGCTTTGTACACGATCAGCCTGCTCAGCGTCTGGCAGTTCGGATCGTCGATGGTGCTGTTTTTGGCCGGATTGAAGCAGATCCCGGCCGAGCTGTACGAAGCGGCCCGGGTTGACGGGGCCGGCCGGATTCGTTCCTTTTTCAACGTTACCCTCCCGCTCCTGACGCCGATCATCTTCTTCAACATGGTGATGCAGATGGTCAACGCCTTTCAGGAATTCACCTCGGCCTTTGTGGTGACCCAGGGCGGTCCGCTGCGCTCGACCTATCTCTATGGGGTGATGCTTTACGAGCAGGGATTCCGCTTTTTGAAGATGGGGTACGCCTCGGCCCTCTCCTGGGTGCTGTTCTTTGTGATCATGGTTATGACCATGCTGGTTTTCAAGTCTTCGCGCTATTGGACACATTATGAGGATGAGGGTGATTTTTAATGCCGGCAGTGAAATCCATGATCAATCGGGCTTTGACCTATATTCTGCTCAGCGTGTTGGGGATCATCATGATCTACCCGCTGCTGTGGCTGTTTGCGTCGTCGTTCAAGCCCAACAATGAAATCTTCGTCAGTTTCGGGGTGATCCCGTCCCAGATCGTCACCGACTCCTATCTCCGGGGCTGGCAGGGCAGCGGCCAGTACACCTATGGCGTTTTCTTCGCCAACACCTTCAAGCTGGTGGTGCCGATGGTCCTGTTCACCCTGGTCTCAAGCATGCTGGTGGCATACGGGTTTGCCCGGTTCAAGTTTCCGCTCAAAAAATTCTGGTTCACACTGATGCTGTCTACGCTGATGCTGCCGAACGCGGTGATCATCATTCCCCGCTACATGTTATTCAAGAACTTCGGCTGGCTCGACAGCTTCCTGCCGTTCACGGTTCCGGCGCTGTTCGCCACCTATTCGTTCTTCATCTTCATGCTGGTCCAGTTTATCCGGGGGATTCCGCGGGAGTTGGATGAAGCGGCCTATCTGGACGGATGTAATTCGTTGGATATTTTGGTCAAGATCATCGTCCCGCTTTCCAAGCCCGCGCTGTTCTCGGTCGGCATCTTTCAGTTCATCTGGCGCTGGAACGATTTCTTCGACGTACTGGTCTACATCAACAGCGTCAGCAAGTATACGCTCTCCCTGGCGCTGCGGATGTCACTGGACATCACTCAGACCGTGGAATGGAATCAGTTGATGGCGATGTCGGTGGTTACGATGCTCCCGCCGATCCTGGTCTTCTTCTTCGCGCAAAAGTATTTCGTGGAAGGGATCGCGACCACCGGATTGAAGGGATGAATGAAAAGAGCCGGTGTTGATGCCGACACCCTCTCCCATTACACCCAAGAACAGGGCTATGGGGAAATGTCGTAAAGCTGTCGCGGTACAGTTTTCCCGACCTAACCCTAGCCCTTCCCCGGAGTCGCCGATCAAGGCGTCAATTTAAGGGGAAGGGTAACCCTGGCCGCTGTTTTCCAAATGTTTTTAGGCCTCGGAGGCATCGGTTACTCTTCCCTGTCAGGGAAGAGCGAGAGATAGGTCTAAACCCAAAATTCGCCATAAGAATTCAATATATGTAACTATCACTTGGTGATATTAGCAATTGGCGACTTTAAGCATAAGGAGGAACTTCCGTGAAGGAAATATCCGCGGCCACAATCAGCGAAACTGTGGCGAAGCTGGCGATTGACGCTTGTTATCATTTGGGCGGGGATGTGACGAAACTGCTCAGGCAAGCCCGGAACGACGAGGTCTCCGAGTTCGGCGGCTACATCCTCGATCAATTGTTGGAAAATCTGGAGGAGGCCGCGGCCGGGCAACTGCCGATGTGCCAGGATACAGGGATGGCCGTGGTCTTCCTGGAGATCGGACAAGAAGTCCGGATCACCGGCGGCAGCCTGGCCGATGCGGTCAACGAGGGAATCCGCCGCGGCTATCAGGACGGTTATCTTCGCAAGTCGGTGCTGACCCCGCTGGAGCGGATCAACACCAGGGACAATACGCCGGCCGTGATTCACACCGAGATCGTGCCCGGTGACCGGCTGAAGATTGCCGTAGCGCCCAAGGGCGCGGGCAGCGAGAACATGAGCCGGCTGAAGATGCTGAAACCGGCCGACGGCATCGAGGGGATCAAGGAATTCGTGCTGGATACGGTGGTTCAGGCCGGTGGCTGCCCCTGTCCGCCGATTATCGTCGGGGTTGGAATCGGCGGCACCATGGAAAAAGCGGCGCTCATGGCCAAGCACGCACTGCTGCGCGAGGCCGGAGCCAGGAACGCCGAACCGCTTGTGGCCGAGCTGGAAGAGGAGCTACTGACCATGATCAACCGGACCGGCATCGGCCCGCAAGGGCTGGGCGGCCGGGTCACCGCGCTGGCGGTTCAGATCGAGACCTACCCGACCCATATCGCCGAGCTGCCGGTGGCGGTCAATATCCAGTGCCACGCGGCCCGTCATCAGGAAGCAATCTTGTGAGGTGAGAGACAAATGCGGGAGATCAAGGAAATCATCGCTCCGGTGATTCCGGAGCGCCTGGAGGAGCTGGAAGTCGGAGAGATCATCCATCTTTCCGGCGTGATTTATACGGCGCGCGACGCGGCCCACAAGCGGATGGTCAATCAATTGCGCGAAGGGAAACCGCTTCCGATCGCCCTTGAGAATCAAGTCATTTTCTATGTCGGTCCCAGCCCGGCCCGGCCGGGGCGGGTAATCGGCTCCTGCGGCCCCACCACCAGCAGCCGGATGGACAGTTACGCGCCGCTGTTGCTGGAGAAGGGCTTGAAGGTGATGGTCGGCAAGGGGCCGCGTTCGGCGGAAGTGGTCGAGGCGACTCGCAAGAACCGCGCGGTGTATCTGGCGGGGATCGGCGGCGCAGCGGCGCTGATGGCGCGCTGCGTCAAAGCGGCGGAAGTGGTTGATTACGCCGATCTCGGCACTGAGGCCATTCACCGGCTGGAAGTCGAGAAGATGCCGCTGATCGTGGCCATCGACACCCGGGGCAATAATCTGTATGAGATCGGGCCGGAGCAGTACCGGGTGAAGTGAAAGGCGGGGCGGGAGCCCCTTGCGGCAGTCAAGTGAATAAGGTTTTGGCAGCCCGGGATCGCTATGATCCCGGGCTTGTTTATTTGGGATCAGGGATGATACGGAATAATAGAACGCGGAAACGGGTTTATGTTAAATGCTTTAAAAGAAATACCGGGATAGCACCCGCCTTACAAGGAGGGAAGGCGGGAGGGGAATCGCGGATGACACTGATTAATGGATGGTGTGATTACGGCAACCGATCTTTGCCGGACAGACCCTTGATAAACCCCTCCAGGTTGCCTTTCCGGTAGACCAGAATTATTTTTTCTCCCTCTCCCATAGCTGAATCAGGCAAGGCGTCGGCTTCGATATGCAGCAAGTCGCGATTGATCAGATCCTCAAGCCGGGTTTCCGGGGTCCACGTCCGCAAATCGCCAGCGGATACCGTGGCCGTGATGGCCCCGTCCCGGTCGCTGATGGCGACCAAATCGACCTGATAGTCCAAAAACACTTTGGGAAGCTCTTCGCAATCGATTAAATGGTTGACAGTGATTACCTTAGGGTTGATTTCGGCCAAGAAATCCATTTTCATCCCTCCCGTTGCGGATTGATCGTAATCGACATGATTTGAAACTTGAATCGCCCGCCCGGGGCGTCAACCGGCACGATTGAATTCACTTCTTGCAACAATACTCCTTTTCCGAGCGGTGAAAAAATGGAAATATCCGTCGGTTCCCGCCGCAATTTGGAGGGGGAGATGATCCGGTACTGCTCAATGGCTTGGTTGCCTAGATCCTGGATTACGAGCTGGCTGCCGATGACCGCGAAGGGGAAGGGATTGGCCGCGGCGGACTCGGTAACGGTAATCCGCTCCAGCGTCTCGTTCATCCGGGAGATATAGCGCTCGATCAGAGCGTCCATCTCGGCCCGGCCCGGAGTGGGAACCGGATAGTAGGAATCCAGCAATTCAAGGCGATTCTCCTCCAGGTCGAGCAATGCTCCGATCAGCGAGATGAAGGCCACCTTCGACAGAATGATTTTTCCTTTGGCCGCCGGTTGGCAATCCATTTAATGTAAACCCCCTTAAGAAAAGACAAATGGACATTGCCAAAGCGGCAAATGCCCAAATTGTTTCGATGGTCAATTATCAATATGTGAAAACCTATGGCAACATTATATCATTAAATACAATGATTGTAAACAGATCTATCATTTACCATTAAATTGAAAATTAAAAATTAACTGGCTGCGTTTGCATTTAATCCAAATCCCTGTTACGCTGTTTCCGGAATGTGCTGGGTGGCAGGGCGTTTAATTTCCTAAAGACCTTTGAAAATTGGAGCTGGTCATCGTACCCCACGGAACGGGCAATATCCCCAATGGATAACGCCTCGTTTTCCATTAACGCGCAAGCTTTCTCCATTCTGAATTTGATTAAAAACTCCCGGGGCCCGGTATGAAGCTGCTCTTTAAACAGCGAACAGAGGTAACTGCGGTCCAAGCCGATATAAGCGGCGATTTGCTTTATCGTAATTTGGCGGGAATAATTCATCCGTATAAATTCAATGGCCTTTTTGATGTACAATTCTTTTTTGGATAATTGGTTTCGGTCGGAAACATCCCCTTTGCCGATCTCGATCAATTTTGACAAGAACAAATACAGCAAACCTTTTAAGCGCGTTTCCCTGCCGCGCCCGATTTGAGTCGCGGCCACCATTTGAGCGATACAGTCCGGCAAAAAATCATCCCGGTCATCGCCGAAAATCGGATTCGCTTGAGTTAGGCCGGCTGATTCCAAGTGGTTTGCCGCGGTCAGGCCATTGAAACCCACCCACGAATAATGCCATGGGTCATTCCAATCCGCTTGATAGAAAGTCACGACATCGGGGCAGATTAAAAAGCCCTGGCCTTTCCGCAAATAATAAACCCGGTTCCCGACTTGAAATACGCCTTTCCCGCCGCGGATATAATGAATCAAGTAATGGTCCCGGACCGCCGGACCATAGAAATGCCCCGCCGAACAATCTTCCATTCCACAATTGTACATATCAAGCTCGGAATCGTGAGGTTGGTCAAATTTGATATATTCTCGCAATTTTCCACACCCAGATTATTTTATGCTTACTTTCAATATTATAAAATCCAACATTATACCATATATATTCAACATTACTCCATTTACTTGACGCCGTAAAGGGCTAAAATTGAAACATGGGCCGCAAACCTAAAACTTAACCGGGAGTGAGCTTTATGAAAAAAATCGCGTTTATCGGGGCCGGCAGCTTTGGTTTTACCCGGAGTTTAGTCCGGGACATCCTTTCGTTTCCGGCGTTGGCCGACTGTACCATCGCCTTGATGGATGTGGATACCGAACGGTTATCGTACATCAAACAAGCCGTGGCGAAAATCGTGGCCGCCGGCAATTATCCGGCCGAAGTCGTGGCCACCACCGATCGGGTCGAAGCCTTAAAAGGAGCTGACGGCGTAGTTTGCACCATTCTGGCCGGCGGGGTGAATGTCTGGCGGCATGATGTGGAAATTCCCAAAAAACACGGGGTCGATATCAATGTCGGCGATACCCGGGGGCCGGCCGGAATCTTCAGGGCCTTGCGCACTATCCCGGTAATGCTGGATATTTGCAAGGATATCGAGCGGTATTGCCCGGAAGCCATCTTTCTTAATTATACCAACCCGATGGCGATGCTCTGCCGGGCGATGCAGGGCCAAAGCCGGGTTAAAGTCACCGGTCTCTGTCATAGCGTTCAGGGAACAGCGGCGATGCTGGCGAAATGGATTGGCGCTCCCGCGCGGGAGATTACTTATCGTTGCGCCGGCATTAATCATCAAGCCTGGTATCTGGATTTTAAATGGAATGGTAAGGATGCGTATCCGCTGATCCGGGAGGCGGTTAAAAATCCGGAGATTTATCACGCGGAGATCGTCAGGAATGAAATGTTTTTGCACTTGGACTATTATGTTACCGAATCCAGCGGCCATAACTCCGAGTATAACGCCTGGTTCCGGAAGCGCCCCGAATTAATCGAAACGTATTGCGCTCGCGGCACCGGATGGAATCCCGGAGTATACGCCTATATTCTGAATGAATACCTACATCGTGAAAAAACTTGGAAACAGGAGATTGAGGCGTGGTTTAACGGACCCATCGACTTGACGCGCGGCCAGGAGTACGCGGCGTATATTTTTAACGCCACGATTGGCGATGGCGCGATATTCGAATTTAACGGGAATGTCCGCAATTCCGGTTTAATCGATAACCTCCCGGAAGGCTGCTGCGTGGAGGTTCCGGTGTTGGCCTCCAAACGCGGGCTGGATCCCATTCGGGTCGGGCCGCTGCCGGAGCATTTGGCTATTTTGAATAACATTAACGCCCGTTGCGAGGAGTTAGCGGTGGAAGGGGCCATCGCGGGCGATCCCCGGAAAGTATTTCATGCCATTTGCTTCGATCCCTTGACTTCTTCCGTATTGAGCTTAGCGGAGATTCAACGGATGGTGGCGGAGATGTTTGAGTCGAACCGGGAATGGCTGCCGCAATTCAAACATCAGTCGTAAACTCGAACCGATGGGGACGTTCGCCGGGCGGCTCCAAACGAAAACTTTCGGTTGCGGCTTCTGGCGGAAAGGTGAATCAGCTCGGGAGTCAGGTCATTCAAGAAATTGAATCAGGAAGATGACTCCTTAAGAATGCTTTTCAGTTATTCGGTATCCCCATTTTGTTACTGAAAGAACTACGGCGATCGGTGCCGTAGTTTGTTTATTCATGGGATATCCACATTTAGTAACAAAATATCCACATTCTTTTACTCAATGAAATGATTTAGTTGGTAAATATCCACATTTAGCAACAGAATATCCACAATCGGTTACTAAATATCCACATTCTGTTACTGAATGTGGATTGGGAGTGGTTCCCCCTGATCATTTAGTAACAGAATATCCACATTTAGTTACTGAATATCCACATTCTTTTACTCAATGAAATGATTTAACAGTTGAATATTCCACTTTCGGCTTGGCTTGAGTAACCGCGGAGCCCTTCACCCCTCCGCCTTCGCCTCCTCCACCGGAATTCTCAGATACACGGCGGTTCCGATCCCTTCCTTGCTCCGGATCCGCAAGCCGTACTCCTCGCCGTAAATCAGCTTCAAGCGTTTGTTGGTGTTAAACAACCCGACGTGTTGGGTATAGTCCGAGTCCAGGGCCAACTGTTGGCGGAGCTCGACGAGCTTCCCGGCGGGAATGCCCGCGCCGTTATCGATGACCGTAATCCGCAGTACTCCGTGGCTGCGGTAGATTTTAACCTTGATCAGGCAGTTCCGCTCCACCGGTTTGATCCCGTGATAGATCGCGTTCTCAATCAACGGCTGCAGGATCAGGCGGATTACCGGCGTCTCCAGCACCGGCTCGTCATACTCCCAGATTAGGTCGAATTTATCCAGATAACGGGTCTTTTGAATCTCAATATAGCTGCGGGTATTTTTCAGCTCTTCGCGCAAGGGCACGGTCTGGCCGGGCGCCTGCAGCGAATACCGCAGAATATCGGAGATCTCCTCCAGCATTTTGCTGACTTCATTGGGGCCGTGAGTGAACTCAATGGTCTTCCATTTGATCGTCTCCAGCGTGTTGAAGAGGAAATGCGGATTGATCTGGGACTGCAAGGCCAAGAGCTCGGTGAAGCGCAGTTTGTATTTGCGCTCTGAGAGCTGGACCTTCAGATAATTCTGCTCGATAAAGGTCTGCAGGATGTTATGGGTGATAAAGCCGTACTCGTCCTTGATCTGGGAGGGCGGCTCGGGAAGAGCCTGGCCACTCTCGGCCGACTTGATGATCGAGATGATGTTCTGCAACTGATTGTGATTCTGTTTGGTCAGCCAGTAGGTCAGGGCCAGCCCCAGCAGGAACGAACAAAACGAAAGCAATATGGTCATTTGCTGCAGTTCGATGGGGACCCGGTAAAAGGTGTCGAAGGGGATGGCCAGCAGATACTTCCAATGATACTTGCCGGAGACCAGTTGCGAGGTTACATAGACTTCGCGGCCGGCCCGGAAAACGAATACCGACTGCGAAACCTTGAGCAGCCGCTGGAGATCGGCGCTGGAGAGAAAATTCAGCTTCCGGTTGGCGAAAACGATCTGGTTCGCGGCGTCAACGATCAGGACCCGGTGATCCGGTTCGGTCGCCAGATTGTTCAGATACTGCCGCAGATAACGGGCGTAAATGTTCAACACGATCACGCCATTGCTGCCCCTTTGCCCCGGCACGTAGAGGCTGCGGTAAATGGTCAGCACCTCGGTTCCGGTGTCCTCAAAGCTATGATGCTTGATGGTGCGCGGTTCGGTCCAGAAGAAAACGCCTGGCTGGCGCTTCGTGTAACTGGAATACCAGGAACGGTCGTCAAATTGATCCAGACTGATCATTCCGTTGGTGCTGGTCAGAAAGCGGCGCGGTTCGTTTTCGAGATAGACATAGATGGAATGAATGTAAGGCCGGGCGTTGGCCGGCGCAGTGATAAAGTTTTGAATCGACTTCAATGTCTTGAACTGTTCAAAGCTGAGCCCGGTCGGGGGATGGTTGAGGATTTTCTTCAATTCCACGGTAATCTCGGTATTGGTGCTGAAGTTGAGGTTGAGGGAGTCTAGCTCGTTAAAGATCAGCTCCCAGTTCTCCTTGATCTGTTTGAGCAGGTTCAGCTTGTTCTTGGTAAGCTCGCGCTCCACGTACTGCTTGGTCATCACCTGGGAAAAGACGCCCTGAATGAGCAAGGGCGCCAGCAAAGGCAGCAGAAACAACAGCAGGGTCCGTTTGAATGATTTCGAATTGCGTTCCCGCATCCGTCATGATCCCCTCCCGGGCAAATTTTCGCGGACAATTGGCTCGGATCTTCCGCATCGCCCGGACGGTCCCGGCGTCAGGGCGAGTTCCGGAACTCCTTGGGCGTGACGCCGTAATATTTCTTGAAGGTCCGGGCGAAATTCTTGGGATTGCTGTATCCTACCAATTCACTAATCTGATAGGTTTTATAGTTGATGTCATTGAGGAACGAAGCGGCCTGCTTCATCCGGACCGCCAGCAGAAAATCGGAGAAATTCTCGCCGGTGACGATCTTAAACAGCTTGCTGAGGTAATTGGGGTTGATGTGAACCAGCCGGGCGGCGTCTTCCAGCGTAGCGGATCGGTAATTTTTGATACAATAGTTTTTGACCGCGGCCACGATCTTGTCGTAATAGCCGGAGCTTAAGGTCTCGCTCTCGTCGGCCGCCTCGGCCGGGCAGGCCGGTTTCAGCCGCTCCTGGTCGAGTTCGTCCCGGATCTGGGAGAAGACTTCAAACAGCTCCTCGTACTTGGTGGGCTTCAGCAGGTAGTATTTAATTTCATATTTCAACGCCTCCCGGGCGAACTCAAACTCCCGGTAGCCGCTGAGCAGGATCATTTTAATTCCGAGCTTCTCCCGGTGCAGTTCGCGGGCGAGTTCCAGCCCGTCCATCACCGGCATCTTGATGTCGGAGAGGACGACGTCCACCGGATATTTCCGACAGTAATCCAACGCCTTGCGGCCGTTCTCGAACTGCCCGGCCACTTCGAACCCAAGCTGGCGCCAGGGAAAATAGTTACGGATGCCGTCCCGGATCAAACGTTCGTCATCAACGATCAAAATCGTATACATGCTCAAACTCTCTTAACGGAATTTAAATATATAGTTAAATAATCATTTCGTTTCTCCTGCAGTAAGCGACGATTTAAATGAATCCTTCCGAAAAAATGAGGATAAATCTGAAGAAATGATACCATGCCACGATGGATGGCGCTTGGATACCGGAGAAGCGGAGGATAGCCTGTAATTAATAGGGAATCATACCAGAGGAGGAAATCAGATACGGATGATGCTGAAACGCTTTTTCAAGCCAATTGATGACCGGCTTTTACGGGGACTGATCGCGGGCCTGGCCGCCGGGTTCATCAAGGATATTCCGGATCTGCTGCCCCGGAAATGGTTTCACCTCAAGCAACTGGACTTCTGGGACTATATCGGGGAAATGGCGCTTGGCGACACATCCGGCAAGGGCTGGGAAGCGGTCGTATCCTTCCTGATTGAGCTGGGGTTCAGCATCGGCCTCGGAATCCTCTATGTCTACCTGATCGCGCCCAAGTTCCCAACCCGGCACCATTTGTTGCGCGGAGTTTTTTACGGCTGCTCCTGTTGGTTCATCCTGATCTCCATTATTAAGCTGTACCGGATCAACGAACTCATCCCCAAGGATTCGCTAACCCCGTTGATTACCCTGTTGATGTCCGCCGCCTACGGTTGGCTGGTGGCTTATATCGATCACGCCTGCCGCGGCGCGGCAGGCGATTAGGAGCGTTGTCTACGTATTATGCCAACGGCGGGCCGCCTTTCCGACTACAAAACCCGCGCGCTCCTACTGGCCCGGCGGGAGCGGAATCCGGAAGCGGACCACGGTTCCGCAGTTGAACTTGCTCCAGATCCGCAAAGCGTAGTCTTCGCCGTAGGTGAGGACCAGCCGTTTGTTAGTATTATAGAGTCCAATGTGGCTTCCGTCCTTTTTCTCGGTCCACAGGCTCGCGATTAACTCCCGCAGGGTTTCCCGGCGCATTCCAAGGCCATTGTCGATCACCGAAATCTCCAGCCATGATTTACGCCGTTGGATTTTAATCTTAATCAGACTTTTTCCCGCTTTTTCCTTGATCCCGTGATAAATGCAATTCTCAAGCAACGGCTGGAAGATCAGCCGGATTACCGGAAATCGCTTGATTTGAGGGCTGTATTCCCAAATCACGTCAAATTTGTCGCGATAGCGGATCTTTTGAATCTTGACGTAATTGCGGGTATTGTGAATCTCCTCGGCCATGGTGACCATTTTCCCGGGGGACTCCAAGGAATAGTGGAGTATCTCCGAGAGATCCTCCAGCATTTTGGTGGCATCGTTCGGTTTGGCGGTATATTGCATCATCTTCCATTTGATCGTTTCCAACGTGTTGAAGAGAAAATGCGGGTTGATCTGCGACTGCAGCGCCAGCAGCTCCATGACCTGGAGCCGGTATTTCCGCTCCGACAATTGGACCTTCAGATAGTTCTGCTCAATGAAAGTTCTTACGATATTATGGGAGATATAGCTGTATTCGTCCTTGATTGAGGCGGGGAAATCCGGCATCGGCCGGCCGTTCTTGGCGGAGTCGATGATCGCGATGATATCTTGGACCTGATTATGGTTTCGTTTGGTCAGATAGTAGGTTAGGGCCAACCCCAGGCCGAACGAAACCAAAAGGAGCAACAGGGTCAATGTTTGCAACTCCGCGGGAATCTTGTAAAGCACTTTCAGCGGAATTACCGAAAAATAACGCAACTGATATTTTTCGGAGTAAATCTGGGAAACGGCGTAGGAGACTCCGTCCAAGTTTCGCACCTGAGATCGCGTTTCCTGGCCGGTCAGTTCGGTCAGCCACTTACGGTCAATGGCGGCTGGCTGCTTGCTGCTGAAAAGGATGTTATTGGTTTCGTCGGCGACGAAAAATACCGGGTTGGTGGTCGGGTGGAAATGATTAAGATACCTTTGTAAATAATCGACATAAATATTTAAGACGATCACTCCGGTGGTTTTTCGAAAGCCCGAACTGGAGTAGATCTTGCGATAAATCGTCCAAAGCCGGGTAGGAGTTTTGTGGAACGCGTATTGGTTGACGTTTCGCGCTTCCGACCAGAAATGCCGGTCAATGGCTTTGTTCCGTAGATAGCTTTGATACCAATTTTGATCAAAAAAATGCTCCAGGTTGGTTAATCCTTCGGAAGTGGTCAACAGCTTTTTTTGGTCATTATCAAAATAAACATAGATGGAATGAATATACGGCCTGGCATTAGCCGGGGCGTTAATGAAATTGGAGATCGTCGTCAAGGAGCGGTATTCCTCAAGATCGACCTGGTGGGTTGGGGAGTCGAAGATTCGTTTCAGGTTAACAACGATCTCCGGGTTGGTGCCGAGATGCAAATTGAGAGAATCAAGTTCATCGAAGATCAATTCCAGATTCTGCTTGGTCTGTTGCAAGACGTTGACGTTGTTCTTATTGATCTCATTTTGAATGTAATGCCGGGTGATAATGATCGAAAACGCGCCCAAAATCAGCAGCGGAATCAGTAGGGGGACTAAAAAAAGGCACAAAGTTTTCTGGAACGTGTTGGTCTGGGTCAGCATTTACTCCGCCTTCTTTATTTAA
The DNA here is from genome assembly GCA_023402395.1 of Bacillota bacterium. Classification (GTDB taxonomy): domain Bacteria; phylum Bacillota; class UBA4882; order UBA8346; family UBA8346; genus JAEYGI01. The sequence goes on along the minus strand of JAEYGI010000025.1, from coordinate 58,055 downwards.
TAAAATTTGGAAGCTTTTGTGCCCAATCCCGGCAAAGGCCGGGGTTGGGCACAAAAGCTCAGAGAAGCAAGGGATAAAGTCGATCCAGACATCGTTTTCCAATATCATTAGCGATTAACAGACTTTATCTCATGACGCTTAGGAAGAGCTCCGGAACTCTTTCGGAGTTTTTCCAAAATATTTTTTGAAGGTGCGGGTAAAATTCTTGGAATTGCTGTACCCCACCATTTCGCTGATTTCATAGGTCTTGTAGGAGATGTCGTGCAGCAGCCGGGCCGCTTTTTCCATGCGGACGGAAATCAGGAAACTGGAAAAGTTTTGGCCGGTTTTTTCCTTAAAGAATTTGCTGAGATACACCGGGTTCATATGAACCAGCCGGGCGGCTTCTTCCAACGTGGCGGCCTGGAAATTTTCCCGCAGGTAATTTTTGATGGTGCTGATCACTTGTTCATTGTAATTCAATCCTTCTTCGTAATTGCCGCTATCCTCTCCATTGGCCGGGTTTGGCAGCGTGGCCGCGTCTTCGTCCAATTCCTGTTTGATTTTTGAAAAAACTTTAATCAATTCTTCGTACCGGGTCGGTTTGACGATATAGTCCTTAACCCCGTACCTCAAAGCTTCCTGGGCATATTCGAATTCCCGGTATCCGCTTAGCAACAGCATTTTGATCTTGGAATTTTTTAAATATAGTTCCTTGGCCAGCTCTAAACCGTTCATAAACGGCATTTTGATATCGCACAGCATCACGTCCACCGGTTGGCTTTCAATGTATTCCAAAGCCTGCTGGCCGTTTTCGAGCAAGGCCACGATTTCGAAATCCAATTGGCTCCAAGGAAAGTAGTTGCATAAACCGTCGCGGATCTCCGCTTCGTCATCGACAATAATCAGTTTATACATGATGTCACCTTTCTTTGCAAGAGCTTGGGCGGGTACCCATCATCAGTTCACTCGATTCGCGGGGAGAGCGGTTGATGCATCACGTCGCGCTGAGTTGCGTATCACACGGCGCGATAGTTGCGGTAATACCTGGAGTGGAAATCTTTTCAAGCAGGCGGTTTGACCATCCTAATTGATAATATTATTACCACGTTAGGGGCTCGATTCCTGCTTGCATCTTATAGGGCATTAAGGTAAAAAAAGTAACCTTTTGTTGAAAAATGACGAAATCGAGGAAAAGAAATTGATTAATGACACCATATCTTTAGCGGAGTGCCTTTAAAAACAAAGTAATAAGTTGTTAATATTAAATTAAAGATTTCTTAAAGGAGGAATTTTTGTGAAACGCTCATTCAAACTGGTTTTGACCCTGGGCTTACTTGGGATGCTGATTTTGAATTTGTCGGTTTACGCCGCTCCGCAAACCACCTTGCGGTTCATGTGGTGGGGCAGCGATACGCGGCATCGGGCAACTTTAAACGCAATTGAACAGTACATGAAGGAAAACCCGAATGTCAAGATTAGCGGAGAATACAGCGGCTTCAACGGATACCAGCAGAAACTGCTTACCCAGTTGGCGGGGAACACGGCGGCAGACATCATCCAAATCGATCAGCCCTGGGTCGTGGATTTGATGTCGCAGGGCGATTTGTTCGCGGACATGCGCAAACTGAAAGACCTTCAATTGTCGGGATTTGATAAAAATCTGCTGGCCAATCAATGCTCTTACAAAGGAAAGCTGGTCGGCCTGCCCACCGGATTGAACGGACTGATTTTCATTGCCAACAGCGATTTTCTGGCGAAGCACAAAATTTCTCCTAGCACCAAATGGGATTGGGACAATCTGCTTGAAATCGGAACCAAAGTTCACCGCGATAACCCGAAGAACTACCTGGTCACCGGCGGCAGCATGCTTCATACTGAGTACTTGATCAAAATGCATGTCAAACAGCATACCGGGATTCAACAATGGGTCAATGACGATTATACCATCGGTTTTACCAAGGATAGCCTGACCAAGGCGTTCGCTTATTATCAAAAATTGCTGCAAACCGGCACCATGCCTCCGCTGGAGGAATCCATCCTGTTTAACGAGAAGGAAGATCAAGATCCGAAATGGGCCAATGGCGAGATTGGCATGGTCCAAAACTGGGTCTCCACAGTGCTTCAATATAATCTCAATGGCCGGTTGAACGTCACCCCGATGCCCGTACCGATGCTGAAAGGCGCCAAGAATTCCGGCATCATCGTGCGTCCTTCGCAACTGCTGGTGATTAACAGCAAGTCGCCCAATGTTAGAGAAGCCGCTAAATTCGTCAGTTGGTTCTTTAATAACCCCAATGCGATTTTGGCGTTAAAGAGCGAGCGTGGCATCCCGCCGACCAAGGCGGGCGTGGAGGTTCTCGCCAAGAACCAGCTGCTTGACCCCAACATGGCCAATGGAATCAATATGGCGGTCAAAAACGGCGGAATTCCGGAAAACGGGCTTACCAGCAACAAAGAGTTAATTACGATTTTTGACGATTATATCCAAAAAATCGGGTTCAAGAGAGTGACTCCCGAGGAAGCGGCTGAGATGATGATTAGAGATTTCAAGGCCAAGCTGGTGGAGCTCAAAAATCAAAAATAACCGCTTCGTAAAAGTTTCATCAAAGAAAGGGCTGTTACCTACGCTAACAGCTCTTTTTTATTTGTTATATAAGTTGAATTAAATTTCTGGTATCCATCATGTCCTTAATCCCGGCCATGATGGAAAATTAATGAATTTACTTCATCCTATATAGATAATGACGGCTATCTTGTCGCCGGCCGGAATGAGCCGGCGGGAGGGCCGAGAGGGAAAAATGAGATTCCTTTTATTAAAAGCGGGATGCTTTTTATTAATAAATGATAAATCCGGCTTGGAATACATCCATAAACGATACCAGATCTAAATCCGGATCTCTTTAAAATCGGCCGAATCATTTGTTAATATTGAATTAATGAACTTTCGAGGGGGGATTACATGAAACACTTTTAAAATTAATGTAAGCAACGCCCCGATCATGCTCTTGATTCCGGCTTGTCGGTTTAGGCCGGCCGAAAACATCGCGTTAATGTAATGGGGCGGAGAGAGCCGTCACAAAGACGCATGGGCGCTATTAAAGTGTCCGAAGCGGAACCCCGGGAGGTAAACACCGATCCGGGCTCGAATGATTCATCAATTCCCGACCCGTACTCCGGAAATGGTACCGAATGAATAAATGACACCCTTTATTAAATAAAGATAAAATTTTGCCGGAGAAACATTTATTTAGGATACCAGATCTAAATCCTGATCTCTTTAAAATTGGCCTAATCATTTGTTAAAATTGAATTAATGAAATCTCGGGGAGGGAATTGTATGAAACGTTCAATTAAACTTATCCTGGCAAGCGCGCTAATTGTGATGTTGATTTCCAGTTTATCGGTTTACGCGGCCCCGAAAGTATCCCTGCGGTTTATGTGGTGGGGCGGAGAGATTCGGCATAAAGCCACTATGGCCGCCATCGAGCTGTATATGAAGAAAAACCCCAATGTTCAAATCAGCGGCGAATACGGCGGTTTCAGCGGGTATCAACAGAAGCTGCTTACTCAGCTGGCTGGCGGAACCGCGGCGGACATTATTCAGATCGATCAGCCGTGGGTGGGAGATTTGGCGTCTCAGGGCGATCTTTTCGTGAATCTGTATACCGCCAAAGAAATTAAACTATCGGAATTTGACAAGAATTTTTTGAAAACCCAGTGTGAATGGGACGGCAAATTGATCGGTCTTCCTACCGGTTTGAACGGCCTAGCCTGGATCTCCAATACTGCCTTTTTCAACCGGCACAAAATCCCGCTCAACACTCAATGGGATTGGGACAAATTGATTGAGGTCGGGAAACGGGTCAACCAACAAGCCAAAAACAACTATCTGATGACGATGAGCACCACCCATGTCGGCAATATGCTGAAGATGTACGTGGCGCAGCACCATGGAGCGACCCAATGGGTCAACGACGATTTCACGCCCGGTTTTGATAAAGAGTCCTTGGCCGAAGCCTTCGGCTATTACCTCAAATTGATCCAAAACGGCGTCATCCCCCCGTTGGAAGAAACCGTACTGTTTGACCTGAAGACCGAAGAGACTCCGCGTTGGATCTCGGGTGACATCGGTATCGCCCAAAACTGGGTTTCTTCCGTAGAGCAATTTCACCTGGGCGGCAAACTTAAGCTGGATGTAAGCCCCCTGCCGGCGCTGAAGAACGTAAAGAACACCGGTATTTTGGTCCGGCCTTCGCAACTGCTGGTAATTAACAAGCGTTCGTCGAATGCCAAAGAAGCCGCGAAATTTGTGAACTGGTTCTTCAACGATCGGGAAGCGGTCATGATTTTAAAGAGCGAACGGGGTATTCCGCCCACCAAAACGGGCTTGGCGACCTTGGAGAAGAGCAAGCTGATCGAGCCGGTTATGGCCAAAGGGATCAACCTGGCCATGAAAAACGCCGGGTTGCCCGAGAACAGCCTGTCTACCAACAAAGAACTTCTGACCATTTTGAGTGAATATATTCAACAGGTCGGATTTAAACGGCTCACTCCGGAACAAGCGGCGGATCGGATGCTGAAGACGTATCAAGCGAAGTTGGCGGAGTTAAAAGCTCAAAAGTAATACAAATTCGGGATCGGAAAGTGAGGCGGCGTTGGAATCTTTCGACGACGCCTCATCCATATTCATTCTCCGATTCCGGGAAACGGAGCGGAACATGTTGGGAAAAACAAGCGCGAGAAGGGACAAGCGATATAATTATATCGGTTTGCTGTATATTCTCCCCTGGTTAATCGGGTTTTTCACGTTGCAATTGTATCCGTTTTTGATGTCGTTCTATTATTCACTGACGGATCTGAATTTGTTCAAAGCACCTAATTTCATCGGATTGGGAAATTTCGTGCAAATGTTCACCACCAATCTGGACTTCTGGCAATCGTTTAACGTGACCTTCGTTTATGTGCTGATCGCCGTTCCCGCCAAGTTGGCGTTCGCGTTGGCGGTAGCGATGATCATGAATCAAAAGCTGCGCGGGATCAACTTTTTCCGGACGATTTATTATCTCCCGTCCATTCTGGGAGGTAGCGTGGCCTTGGCCATTTTATGGCGGTTACTGTTCATGAAAGACGGCGTGGTCAATCATTATCTGGGGTATCTCGGAATCCCGTCCTTGAACTGGCTGGGCGACCCGTCGCTAGCGTTACCGACCATCGGTTTGCTGCAGGTGTGGCAGTTCGGTTCGTCAATGGTACTGTTTTTGGCGGCGTTGAAACAGATCCCCGGCGAGCTTTACGAAGCGGCCAAGGTGGACGGCGCGCCGCGCTGGAGGATGTTTCTCAGCATCACCTTACCGCAACTGACGCCGATCCTCTTCTTTAACCTGGTTATGCAGTTGGTCAACGCGTTTCAGGAAATGACCGCCGCCTTTGTAATCACCAGTGGCGGACCGCTGAAATCAACTTATTTGTACGGGTATATGATCTGGCAGTACGGTTTCGATTATTTGCGGATGGGATACGCCTCGGCGCTGTCCTGGGTGCTCTTTGGGATAGTTATGGTATTTACCCTAATCATCTTCAAATCCTCTTCAATGTGGGTCCATTATGAAGACGCAGGTGATTTCTGATGAAAATGAACGTTAAAAAGATAATTGCCTATGTGCTCATTGCCTTGCTCGGTTATTTGATGATCTATCCGCTCTTGTGGTTGATCAGCGGCTCGTTCAAGACCAATGACGAGATATTTACCTCGTTCAGCCTGATGCCGTCGGCCCTGAGCCTGAAGCCGTATATTGAGGGCTGGGTGGGGATCGGGGATCAAAACTATGGCCGGTATTTTTACAATACCTTTAAAATGATCATCCCGTCGGCTTTTTTCACCTTATTGTCCAGTTATTTGGTGGCCTACGGTTTTTCACGGTTCCGGTTTCCCTTCAAGAAAATACTGTTCGCCCTGATGATCTCGACCCTGATGCTGCCGAAAACGGTGATCATCATCCCCCGCTATATGCTGTTTCGCGATCTGGGCTGGCTGGACAGTTATTATCCATTTTATATCCCGGCCTTGCTGGCGACGCAATCGTTCTTCATTTTCATGCTGGTTCAGTTTTTACGGGGGCTCCCGCGTGAGCTGGATGAATCGGCGAAGATCGACGGTTGTAATTCGTTCCAGATTTTATTCCGGATTTTGCTGCCATTGTCGAAACCGGCGCTCTTTTCAGCGGCGATCTTTGACTTCGTCTGGCAATGGAATGACTTCTTCAATCCGTTGATTTATATCAGCAGCGTGGCCAAATACCCGCTCTCACTGGGATTGCGAATTGATCTCGACGTCGGGGCCTCGGTCCAATGGTCCCGGGTTATGGCAATGTCGGTAGTCACCATGGTTCCCCCGATTTTGATCTTTTTCTTCGCGCAGAAATATTTTGTGGAAGGAATCGCAACCACCGGCTTGAAGGGTTAATCCAGCCGGGGAACGGTTGCTGGGGAGATTGCCATGGATCTAAGCGTCACTATCTCGGGAACGGTCTCCAAGACCGCGCCGTTTCTGCTCCAAGGGGATTACGCGGCCCAGGTGGAGATCGCCGCAGCGCTCGGATACCGATGGGTCGAACTGCATATCCGGGATCCCAAAGCGATCGAGCGGGCTTCACTGTTGGCGGCCTTGGCCGCGACCGGACTCAAAGTGTCCAGCCTGGGAACGGGCCAGGCGTATTCCACCGATGGACTGTGTTTTGCCGCCCCGGACGCGGCGGTGCGCCGGGCGGCGGTGGAGCGGATCAAAGCCCAGCTCGATCTGGCCGCCGAACTGAACGCCCTGGTGATCATCGGCATGATCCGGGGACCCTTGCCGGCGGACCCGGCCCAGGCTCCGGCGGCCGAAGCCCGGATCCTGGAGGCGTTGCGCCAATGCGCCGAACATGCCGAAAGCCTCGGGGGCTGCTTAGTCCTGGAGGCGATCAACCGCTACGAATCGAACTTCCTGAACACGGCGGCGCAGACGGCGGAGTTTATCAAACGGGCCGGCTCGCCTGCCCTCGGCCTGCACCTCGATACTTATCACATGAATATCGAGGAGCGCCGGCCGGCGGCGGCGATCCGGGAATTCGGCTCCTGTCTGCGCCACATTCACCTGGCGGACAACACCCGTTGGGCGCCGGGCATGGGGTATCTGGACTTTGCCGAGCTGTTGGGCGCATTGCGGGAGACGGGCTACTCCGGCGCTTTGGCCGTGGAATGCCTGCCGCTGCCCACGGGGTTGGAGGCGGCCAGGCAAGCATTAGAGCATATCCGCCCGCTGTTGGACGGCATGAAGCGGCAACCGGGCAATAAATAAAAGCGAGTAAGGAGCGAGAGCAAATGAATCACGCGGATCGTAAAGTAACGGATATCAATATCGCCTATATCGGCGGCGGCTCGCGGCTGTGGGCCTGGCGGCTCATGTCCGACCTGGCGTTGGAAGGAAGCATCAGCGGCACGGTTAAGCTCTACGATATTGACTATGAAGCCGCCCAAGGCAACGAACGCTTCGGGAACCTCATGACCCAGCGGGCCGACGCCAAGGGCAAGTGGCAGTATCAGGCGGTCAAGACCCTGAAGGAAGCGCTGACCAGCGCCGATTTCGTGATCATCTCGATCCTGCCGGGTACCTTCGCCGAGATGAACTCCGACGTCCATCTGCCGGAACGGCACGGGATCTATCAATCGGTCGGCGACACCGTCGGACCGGGCGGACTGGTCCGGGCGCTCCGGACCATCCCGTCCTACGTCGAGTTCGCCGAAAACATCAAAGCCTACGCCCCGAATGCCTGGGTCATCAATTACACCAATCCGATGACGCTCTGCACCCGGGCCTTGTACGAAGTCTTCCCGGAGATCAAAGCCTTCGGCTGCTGCCATGAGGTCTTCGGCACCCAAAAGCTGCTGGCCGCGATGCTGAACGATATGGGAATCGGCAAGGCCAGCCGGGACGAGATCAAAACCAATGTGCTCGGCATCAATCATTTCACTTGGATCGACCAGGCGTATTGGCAGGGCATGGATCTGTTCCCGCTGTATCGGGAGTTCGCCGCCAAATACTATGAGGAGGGCTTCCGGATCCCCGGCGACGAGGCCTGGGATGAGACGCCGTTCCGTTTCGCCCACCGGGTCAAATTCGACCTGTTCCAGCGCTACGGGGTGATCGCCGCCGCCGGCGACCGCCATCTGGCCGAATTCCTGCCGCCGTGGTATTTGAAGGACCCGGAAACCGTCCGGAAATGGAAGTTCAACCTGACCACCGTTCCGTACCGGATCGACCGCTTCGAGAAAGCCAATGCCCAGCGGGAACGGATCGTGGCCGGCCAGGAAGAGTACAAGCTGGAAGCCTCCGGCGAGGAAGGGGTCAAACAGATCAAAGCCCTGGTGGGCCTGGAGAATCTGGTCACCAACGTCAACTTCCCCAACCGGGGCCAAATGAAGGGGATTCCCTTGGGCGCGGTGGTCGAGACCAACGCCTACTTCTCCGACAATTCGGTGCAGCCGGTGGTTTCGGGAGGATTGCCCGACCCCATTCAGGGCCTGGTCATCCGGCACGTGCACAATCAGGAGACCATCCTGCAGGCGGGTCTGAAAAAAGATTTCGACCTGGCGCTGCGGGCCTTCGTCAACGATCCGCTGGTCACTACCGGAATCGACGACTCCAAACGGCTGCTGGAGGAGATGCTCAAGAATACCCGCTCCTATCTCCCTGGCTGGAAGCTGGGTTGAGTCATAATAAACCGGCCGGCGCCGGGGTCCCGCATCGTCGCGGCCCGGCGCCGGCTTTTATTAGGAGAAGCGATCATGCACGCTATTGAAAAAATTCTGGCTAAGGCCGCCGGCAGGGTCACGGTGAGCACCGGCGAGATCGTCAACTGCCGGGTGGACCTGGCGGGGATCAACGATCTCTACCTGCAGACCATCCGCTCCTTCTTCGAAATGGGCGGCAAACGGGTCCATGACCCCGCCAAACTGGTGGTTTTCCTCGATCACTACGCGCCGGCCTCCACCATCATGCAGGCCGGCAATCAGAAGCAGTTCCGGGAGTTCTGCCGGGAGCAGGGCATCGGGCTGCTGATGGACATCAATCAAGGCGTCTGCCATCAGGTACTGGCCGATCAGGGCCTGGTGGGACCGGGCCAAGTGGTCGTGGTCACCGACTCCCATACCACGACCCACGGCGCGTTTGGCGCCTTCGGCACCGGTGTCGGAGCCACTGACCTGGCCACGATCATGATCAGCGGCGAACTCTGGTTCCGGGTGCCGGAGATCGTCCGGATCAATCTTACCGGAAAGCTCGGGCCGGGCGTTTTCGCCAAGGACATTATCTTGAAGATTATCGGCGATCTCGGCGCCGATTACGGGGTCTACAAGGCCATCGAATTTACCGGGGAGACGCTGGCCGATTTGAGCGTCTCGGAACGGATGGCGCTCTGCAACATGACCACCGAACTCGGGGCCAAGACCAGCTATATCCAGCCCGATGCGATCACGCTGGAATATTTGCTGAAGAAGCCGGGCCGGAGCTTTGAGGTTTTCAGCACCGATCCCGGCTACCAATACGCCGCCGAGCACAGCTTCGATGTCTCCGGCCTGACTCCGCAGGTGGCCGCGCCGTCGAGCGTCGATAATGTGTTTCCGATCGCCGCCGTGGCCGGCCGCCCCATTGATCAAGCCTTCCTCGGCACCTGCACCGGCGGCCGCGTGCCGGACCTGGCGGTGGCCGCGCGCATCCTTCAGGGCAAGAAGATTAATCCCCGGACCCGGCTGGTGGTGGTTCCCGCCTCCCGGGCCGTGCTGCTGGAGGCCATGGCCAAAGGGTATTTGCAAACATTGATCGAGGCCGGGGCAACCATGGTCACGCCGGGTTGCGCGGCCTGTCTCGGCACCCATCAGGGCATGCTGGCCGCCGGCGAAACCTGTATCACCGCGTCAAGCCGGAACTTTCCGGGCCGGATGGGCCATCCGGCGGCTCAAATCTACGTGGCGTCCCCGGCTGCGGTGGCCGCGGCGGCGCTGGCGGGCGAGATCGTCGACCCCACCCGGTTCTTCGAGGAGGAGCAGCGTCATGAATAATACCGTCAACGGCCGGGCCTTCGTCTATGGGCCCAATGTCGATACCGATCAGATCTATCCCGGCCGTTTCCTGGATCTGACCGATCCGGCCGCCATCGGCGGCCACGCCATGGAGGGAGCGGACCCGGACTTCGTCAAACGCTTTCAAAGCGGCGATCTGGTGGTCGCCGGGACCAATTTCGGTTGCGGCTCCAGCCGCGAACACGCGGTGATCACCCTGAAAGCGGCTGGGGTCGGCGCGATCATCGCCGAATCGTTCGCCCGGATCTTCTATCGCAACGCCATCAACCTGGGTGTCCCGGCGTTGGTCTGCCCGGGCGTGACCAAACTGGTCTCCTCCGGCGACCGGCTCCGCGTTGATCTGGCCGGCGGCGCCATTGTCAACGAGACCACCGGAGCCACGCTCCGGGCCGAGCCGTTCTCCGATTACGTGCTGAACATCCTGGACAGCGGCGGCATCAAGCCGATGATGCTATACAAGTTGAATTAAATTTCTGCTATACATCATGTCCTTAATGCCGGCCATGATGAAAAATTAATGAATTTAATTCAACTTATTTCAACTGTAATCGGATGAAGTAAATTCCGATTTGATTCATTTGCATTCGGCTTTAAGAATGCAAATTTTATATTTAGAAATTTACTTCATCCGATATAGCCAAGTACGGCCGATAAGCGGCCGGCGGCATTGATAAACGCAAACGGCAATTCCCATAGCATTTCCAATCGGAAGTGTGGGAACCGCCGTTTGTTTTTTGTTCATCCCGCGCTCCCGCCCTTTCACCCGATTCCCCGCAACAGCACCAAGGCCAGAATCCCGAGTATGATTCCGAGCACCGAGTTTTTCAGGGTCAGCACCGTGAGAGCCGACACCAGCCCGGCGCCGAGATAGGGGTTGGCCAGGACCGGCTCCAGCCGGCCGTGGGGGGCGAAAATTCCGGGAAAGATCAGGGTGGCGAGCAGCGCGACGGGCAGGTATTTCAAGGACCGCTCCAGCCAGCGCGGCAGCGGCAGCCGCTTGGCAAAGACCAGAAAAGCCATGCGGGTCAGATAGGTTACCAAGCCCATGCCCAGGAACAGCCAGCAATATTCTAGGCGCATGATGGAGCGCACCTTCTTTCGGCGTGAGATTCCAGAACCGCCCCGAGGACGGTGGCGAGCAGCGCCGCCAGGATAATATACCATTTGCCGGGGATTAAAAGATAGAAGGCCACGGCGGACAGGCCCGAGGCCAGGGCCACCGCCAGCATCCGGACCGAACCGATCTGGGGAATGAGCATGGTCAAGAAAGTGACGGGCATGGCAAAATCCAGCCCCCAGGCGAGCGGATCGGAGATCGACGCCGCCAGCCGGCAGCCCACCGCTGAGCTGGTGAGCCAGGCCAGGTACAGTCCGGCGCCCGAACCCAGCATAAACAGCGGATCGCCGTCTTCCTGCCCGCCCGCTTGATAGTGGCTGATGGTCGTGGCGTAGCATTCGTCAACCATTCCGAAGGCGAGCAGGCACAGGCGGCCGGAGCGCTGCTTTTTCAAATACGGGGAGAGCGACAGGCCCATCAGCAAATGACGCAAATTGATCAGCAGGGTCGAGAGGATAATCAAGAGATACCCCGCGCCCTGGCCGAGCAGGCCGAGGGCCAGGAATTGGGAGGCCCCGGCGAAGACCACCGCCGACATCAGAGTCGCCTCGGCCGGGCTGATCCCGGATTGAACCGCGGTGATCCCGTAGGCCAGGCCGAACGGGACGACCCCGATCATTAGGGGCACCGTTTTTTGAATTCCAAGCAAAAAGGGCCGCTGCCGCATAGATAAAACCTCCTTGAATCAATGGCCGTACCGGGTCCCGGGTTTGAAGCCCCGTTTCCGGATCAATGATCCGGCCTCAAAACATTTGCTCCGGACAGCAAACGAAGTCGTTCTATTGCCCAATCGAAAGGATTTGAAAGCAAACGAAAGGACTTTGTTGTCAAACCGAAAGCATTCGAAAGCAAACGAAAGCGTTTTGTTGCCTAATCGAAAGGATCCGAAACCAAACGAAAGCATTTTGTTGTCCAATCGAAAGTATCCGTAAGCGAACGAAAGGATTCGAAAGGAAAATGAGCTTTGTGGCCTATTAGCTTAATGGCTATCTCGTCAAGTTAAGCCACGGCCGAAAACCCTATCGCGGAATTTTGACCCCTCTCCCGGCCTCGCCCCGACGAGGAATTTCAATGACGGCGGTTCGGCGGGGAGAGGTGAATTGACTGAAACCGGGGCCTATTTTTAGGCTTTCAATCAGGGCATTTAAAAGCCAAAGTTTCAAGCTCCGTCATCCCTCTCCGTGAATCCGCTCCTTGAGCCGCATCCCCGGAGGGCCGGGGTGAGGTGAATCGGCATCCTCGATGGCCTAAATTAAACCCCTCTCCCGGCCTCTCCCCGACGAGGAATTTCAATGACGGCGGTTCGACGGGGAGAGGTGAACCGCCTGAAACCGGGGCCTATTTTTTAGGCTCTTAATCAGGGCGTTCAAAGCGTAAGTTTCAAGCTCGGTCATCCCTCTCCGCGAATCGGCTTCACGGAGCCGCGACGCCGGAGAGGGCCGGGGTGAGGTTGTTTTTTAAATAATCGGCCGGACCGCCACTTCGGGATCACCGGGCAGCTCCTCGGCCTCGCGCAGCGTGTCCCGGATCGCCCGGGCCAGGCGCTTGACGCCGGGCTCCAGTTGCTCCTGGGCCGGGAAGGTAAAGTTCAGCCGGAGGTAATTTCTGCCCATTCCCTCGGTGGAGAAGGGGGTGCCCGGGACAAAGGCCACCCGCTGCCTGACGGCGGTGGCCAGCAGCCGGCTGGAATCAATGGCAAAGGGCAGCCGGCACCAGAGATAGAAACCGCCCGACGGATGATTCCACTCGACCGCCGGCGGGGCGTGGCGCTCCAGGGCCGCGACAAGCTGGTCGCGCCGGTTCCGGTAATTGGCGGTCACCCGCCGGATATGGCCCGGCAGGAAATCGCGGCGCAGCAGGCCGTCGAACAGCCATTGCCCGAGATTGTTCGAATGCAGGTCGACATTTTGCTTCTCCCAGGTGAACTGGCGGATCACCGGCCGGGGCGCGGCCACCCAGCCGATTCGCGCCCCGGGAAAGAAGAGCTTTGAAAAGGTGCTGAGGTACAGCACATAGCCATAGCGGTCCAGGGCCTTGAGCGGCGGAACGGCCTCTCCCTCATAGCGCATTTCGTAATAGGGATCGTCCTCGACGATGGGGATCTGATAATGATAGGCTAAGTCCAGCAGGTGCAGCCGGCGCTCCAGGCCCATCACGGCCCCCGACGGGTTCTGAAAGGTCGGGAGGGTATAGATCAGCTTCGGCTGGTGCCGGTCGAGCAGCGGCTCCAGGGCGCCCGTGATCATGCCCCGTTCATCGGTGGGGACGCCGAACACCCGGGCGCCGGCGGCCTGGAAGACCTGGATGGCGCAGAAAAACGACGGCTCCTCAACCAGCACCACATCGCCGGGCTTCAGAAAGGCGCGGGCGATCAGGTTCAGCCCTTGCTGTGAGCCGGAGAGGATCAGCGTCTCCTCCGGCGCCGCGTGGATCCCGCGGGACTCCATCAGCCCGCAGATGCTCTCCCGGAGCGGATAATGGCCTTCCACCGGCGTATGCACCAGAAGGTCCGCGCCGTGATTCAACATCATTTCCTGTTGGATCTCGGCCAGCGCCGCCAGGGGATAATCGCCGGGGTCCGGGATTCCGGCGGCAAAGGAGATCACGTCCTTGTGGCTGACCAGTTCCATCAAATCGCGCAGCAGCGGGTCCCGGCCCTTAAACGAAGCCTCATTGAAAAACTGCCGCCATTGCAGCGCGGCCGGCGGCTGATGCGGCTCCGCCGTGCCCGGCGACTGAGGCAGGACCATGGTCCCCCGGCCGACCTGGCCGCCGATCAGGCCGTCCGCCTTCAACTCGTTGTAGGCGTTGACCACGGTGGTCCGGTTGACGCCCAGCGTCTCGGCGAGTTTGCGCTCCGGGGGCAGGCAAAACCCGGCCGGCAAAGTCCGGCTCAGGATCAACTCCCGGATCTCCTTCTTGATCTGCAGGTAAAGAGGGGTCGGTTTGCTCCGGTCAATGGCGATAAGCATCCGCGCGCATTCTCCTTTAGGTAAAGCAAAATCCCTTGCCCCTTAAAAGGGTAACCACTATCCTCCGGGGCCATTTTAAGACCCGCAACGCCAAGCGGCTACCCTTTAAGGGATAGGATCGCAGTTAGCCCTGAATTGCATGATTGGTCGGATCTCAGCAGCTTTCCCAACCCACTTATTTTCAGGAGGGGCTGTTGAGTTAGGAATGGTTGGCCGATTGGCTTGGGTGGTGGATATTGAAGGTAATTATACCAGGCTTCGGGCCGGAATCAACCTCCATTGGATGGTTTTTAAAACCGTCCAATTTGATTATACAATCAAAACGGCCCGGTCGGAATAGAGCAATAATCTCCATGGCGCCAAGGCGAGGTGAGGTGTGAAGGGAGGGATTGGATGGCGTGAATCCATCCAATGGGATAAATGGGATGGAGGATCAAAAAAAGGCTTGACCCGGCTCGAGGGGTTCGGAGCCGGGCGGCGGGGGATGTCGGTGATAAGCTAAAGTGCCGGATCAGGGATTTTGCCGGCAGCCGGCGGAAAAATTGGACGGCCGCGCCGGGCGCGGCGAAAAACCTAGAGCTTTCCGATCTTGACCCGGGAGATCCGTTTCTCCTCGACGGCTTCGACCTTCAGCACCAGCCCTTCATATTCGATGACCGGATGTTCGCCTTCCTTGGGAAAGCGGCCCAGTTCTCCGATGACAAATCCGCTGAGCGTGTCATAATCGCAACAGGGCAGTTTAACGTCAAGCAATTCCTCGATTTTAGCCAGGCTGATGGAACCGTCGAGCAGGTAGGTCGATTCGTCCAGCTTGACGATTTCCTGCCGCACCTCGTCGTGTTCGTCGAAGATATTACCAACGATCTCCTCCAGCAGATCCTCGACGGTGACGATTCCGGCGGTGCCGCCGTATTCGTCGATGACCACGGCCAGGTGGGTTTTTTGTTTCTGAAGCTCTTTGAGGAGTTCGTCGGTTTTCTTGGAGGCCGGCACAAAGTAGGGCTCACGGACCGCCGCCATCAGGTCGAAACGGCTCCGGTCGGGGTCCTTGAGGCGCGGAATCAGGTCCTGCACGTGCAGGATGCCGACCACCTTGTCGATGGTCCCGTCATAGATCGGAATCCGCGAGAATTTCTCGGCGATCACCGTGTCCAGCACCTCATCGAGGGTGGCGGTCCGGGGCAGGCCCACCACGTCGATGCGGTGGGTCATCACCGCTGAGACGGCGGTGTTGTCGAACTGAAAGATATTGTTGATCATTTCCTTTTCGGTGCTGCGAATGACGCCCTTCTCCTGGCCGACGTCGACCATCAGCCGGATCTCTTCCTCAGTGATCTTCTCCTCGGTGTAGGCCGGGTTGCCGCCCAGGAGCTTGATCAGGAGATTGGTCGAAAAGCTCAGCAGCCGGACAAACGGGCCGGTGAACTTCTGAATCAGCGCCAAGGGCTTGGCGACCAGGCCGGAGATTCGTTCGGGCATCTGCATGGCCAGCCGTTTGGGGACCAATTCGCCCAGCACCAGGGTAAAATAGGAAAGAACCAGGGTAATTCCCATGATCGAGATCAAGCTGATCAGCGCGGTGTCGAGCGGCAGGCGCAGCGTTTTCAGATAGCCGGTCAAATGATCGGCGAAGCTTTCGGCAGCCACCGCGCTAGCCATCAATCCGGCCAGGGTGACGCCGACCTGAATGGTGGCCAGGAACTTGCTGGGTTCGGCCACCAGCTTTTGGAGGAGGATCGCCTCCGGCTCTCCATCCTCGGCTTGTTTGCGGATTTTTTGGGAGTTGAGCGAGATGATCGCAATCTCCGAGGCGGCAAAAAAGGCGTTGATGGCGATCAGTACCAGCAAAATAAGAAGCTGAACCAGCAGATTGCTTTCGGAATCCATGATGAAGCGAATACCCCTTTCGAAATAGAAAAGACTTATATCGGATGCGATCCATATAAGTCTTTAGTGTGTAGCGGCATTGGTGGATAGGGTAGAGTTAATGCTAGGATAGTATCAATGATTGCTCTCCTAGCCACCAATATATACCAGACAGCCGGAAATGTCAAGCAGGGTTCGCCGCGCCGGAGGGAAACGCCGGAATAACGCAAAAAAGCCGCGATTTGGGTCGCGGCTTGGTCATGGATTGAGAACACTTCAGGCGCGGGCCCGCCGGTTGGAAGGCGAAGGCCGGATGGCCGGGCCGGAGGGAGCGGGCCGGATCAGATCAAAGGTCAGCTTGATGACGTAGATCAGGGTCAGTACATTGAGGAAGGAAGCGACGATCACCACCGGGTGGCTGGACGGAATCCGGCAGAGCGAGGCATAGGCCCGGGAATCGCTATGGCCGGCGATGGCGATGAACGAGAGGAAAATATTCATGAAGTTCGTGGCCGAGGTGGCCAGGAAGAGATAGAGCGCGCGGCGCTCCTGATACAACAGGTAAATGATGAGCGAGAGCACGGTCACCGGATACAGGTAGCGCTCGTGCATCCGGTGGGCCAGGTTGAAGACGAGGGTGTTGATGATCAGCGCCGCCCAGAACGGGGTGGGCACGGTTCGGTTCCGCAGGTAAAAGAAGGCGGTGAACAAGACCGATCCGGCTAGACCGATCTGGCCCCAGATCCGGTAGTTCAAAAACAGAAAACCGGCCGTATCCTGAGTCCAGTTCCCGCCGAACAGGGCGTGCAGGTTGAATCCGTTCACCGAGGCAAAGCTCCAGGTATCGGTCATCTTGAACAGCAGGTCATAGAACCACCAGGGATTGGGGTTGCCGAGGCTGAACGGGGCGATGATCGCGGCGGCGGTGGCGAGCCCGGCGCCGGCGGTACGAAGGAAGAGCCGCCAATCCTTCCGCCGCAGCAGCTCGAAAAAGAGCACCGGCGCGAAGAACAACCCCTGAGGCTTGGTCAGGACCGAGAGGGCCAGGACCACGCCCGCCCATTCCAGGCGGTCGGAGGCGATCAGAAACAGCATGGCCAGGACGGTCAGGAGAAAGACCGAATCGATCTGGGACCAGATCACCGAGTCGAACCAGATTAGCGGATTGAACAGATAGAGGCCGGCGATGATCAGGCTCCGGCGCTCGCCGATCCGGTTTCGGCCGAGCCGGTAGAGGATCAGGCCGGTGGCGGCGTCGGCCAGGATCGCCGGGAGCTTGATCAGCGTGATATACAGCCCCGAGCCGGAGGCGGCGTTCAAAAGCTTGGCGGTGAGGCCGGCCAGGTACAGAACGCCGATGTAGACCGGCGGGTAGTCAATATAGACCTTGCCTGGATGATAGAGCCCGAAGAAATCCTTTAGCGCCATATCCGACCAGTACCAGAACATCCGGTAATCAAAATGGTACCCCTTATACAGCGGGGCCAGGATCAGCCGGAAGGCCAGTCCCGCGCCGATCAGCGCGAGCAGCGGCCAGAGGCGGGACGGGCCGTCCATGGGGCCCCCGGCCGGCTTGGCGCGGCCGGATTTGGAGCCGGCGCTGGCGCCGGCCTTGGCCGCGGTCCGCTCCGGGCCGCGGCCAAAGAGCAGATAGACGGCGACCAGCAGGTAACAAGCTAGGATCAGCCAGGCCAGGCCGGACCATTCCTCCGGACTCAAGCTATCGGTGAAGAAATCATGGATGGCGTCGCCGGGGGCGCCATAGGCGTTGCCTTCCGCCCCGCCCGGCGCCAGATTATGCACGGTAACCCCGGCTGGAGCCGAGTCAAGCTGGGTCACGGCCAGATCGTCGAACGAAGCCTCGCCTTCGGTGAGATGGCCGAATCCGCCCAAGGTGACCATCACCGTCAACTGCTCCTGGCTTGGCCCGGTTTTTCCGTAAAGCTCAAACGGTTCCCAGCGGCCGCCGGTGTCGCGGAGGCCGGCCGAACCCAGGGCCACGCCCTCGACGCCGAGGGCCGCGCCTTTCTGGTCAGCCGGGATGCCCCCGGTTTTAATCCAGACCGAGAAGCGGTAAAGGGTATCGGGTTTGACCGCAATGGGCTGATTGTAACGGGCGTGATTCGGCCCGCGATTGATGATTGTCACATATTTCGAGCCGGAGTGGGCGGCTCCGCTTTCCAGGCGGAATTCGGTGATTCCGCTGGAGTCCCAAAGCTGGCGGGACCAGCCGTCGGGCTGTCCGGCGCCTTGTTCAAAGCCGGGGTTTTGCAGCTGCGCCGGAGCAGCCGCGACAGCGGCCGGAGCGGACCATAGAATCCCGATGATTCCCAGCCATAGCCCGAGCCGGTTCAGCTTAGTCATAAAAATCCCCCCATATCCTCGTAATGTTATCGTTTGCGCTGGAGTCCGCGCGACACGATTCGTAAGGTTTCAGGTGCGTAGCGCAATAAAGCGGCCCTTGGCGGACCGCCTCCATGTGTCGCATATGTCTATTATAAACAAATTCCAACAAAATCGAAACAAATTTGTAACATTTTTTAATGAACATGATATAATTGGGGCTGAAACCGGTGTTTCATTGCAGATCAGCCAATGGAGGGCGCAGGGGGTGGGCTCATGTATTCGCCGCAATCCCGGATATCCCTCGTTCGCAAGATTGGATGGCAGGTCCTGGCGGTTCTGCTGGGTCTGGCCGTCAGCTGGAACGGTTTGGCTGCTCTGGATTTCTTCATCTCCCGCGAGTTTTTCGGCAATGTCTTCAACAATATCCGTCTGCGGCCGATGCCTCTTCCCGGGCCGGGCAGCCGGGTCATGATCTTCGTGCCCCATCCCGACGATGAAACCGCCGGCTGCGGCCTGCTCATCTCCAGGCTGGTCCAAAACGGCTGCCAGGTCAAGGTGGTATTGACCACTTACGGCGACGGGGTGGGCAAAGCGGATCGGCTGGTTCACAGCCTGACCAAACCCGGACCCGAGCATTTCCTGCGGCAGGCCGGAACGCGGCGGGCCGAATCCCTGAAGGCGCTCCGGCGGCTGGGCGTGGCCGGCCGCGATGTGATCTTTCTCGGCTACCCCGACGGCGGGTCCATTTATTTGTGGAGCACCCATTGGAACGGGGACAAGCCCTTTACCAGCCCCTACAGCAAGCGTAATTACGTTTTTTACCCGGGTTCCTTCACGCCGGGCAGTCCGTTCACGGGCGCCGCCATGGTCGGGGACTTTGAGAAGGCGCTGCGCCGCTTCCGGCCGACCCATGTCGTTTACCCCCATTTCTACGACAGCCATCCCGACCACTTCGTGACCAACAATTTCGTCAAATACGCCATCGCCCGCCTTGATTACCAGGCGGTCGAATATATTTACCTGGTCCACCGGGGTAACTGGCCCTCCCCGCCCGGCCGGTTCAAAGGCCAGCGGCTGCGTCCGCCCAAGGCGCTCGGGACCGAGGACCTGATCTGGTATTCCCTGGAGGGAACCGCCTCCGAACTGGCCGCCAAGGAGCGGGCGCTATCCGCTTACCGCAGCCAGAACCGGAATTGGCTAATGAAGGTCTACCTGGATTCCTTTCTCCGCCAAAACGAGTTGTACGCCGAGTATCATGACTTTGAAATGGAGCGGGAGGCCGGTGAGATCTATCCGGAGGGCCATATCGAGTTCGTCAATCCGTTTTCCGACGTCTATCTCGGGTACGTGAACCGGCCGGCCGATATCCGCGGCCTGGAACTGACCATTGAGAACGGGATTGTGACCTGCCGGCTTTCCACCATCAAACGGCCGCACCGCGAGTACCGGTATCTGCTGGGGCTGATCTTCTTCGGCCCCGGCACCGCGACCCGCCGGGTCATTTTTACGGTGGAGCGCGAGCAATTGGTTTATCAGCCGATGACCTCGGACAGCCTCGCCCGGCCGGAACGATCCCAGTGCGCCATCGGCGGGAACTACCTGGAGATCTCCTTTCCCTTGGACGGACTGCCCCGGTTCCGCTCCATCCTGGTCAGCGCCTCGACCTATCAGAACTGGCGGCTGATCGACCGGACCGGAACCCGGCTGATCCGGGTACGGGACGAGGAGTAAGTTTCTGGTTCCTGGTTCCTGGTTCCTGGCTCCTGGCTCCTGGCTCCTGGCTCCTGGCTCCTGGCTCCTGGTTCCTGGTTCCTGGTTCCTGGTTCCTGGTGACTGGTTCCCGCTTTTTCCCCGGATGGAAGCGGTTCAGTGGGGGAGGAGCGGACAGAGTTTGGAGAGCCGAAAATAAAAAAACAGGGGGGATACCCTGTTTTTGTCATAAGCAGTGATCTGTTAAGATCGTGATTTTGGGCCGGCGCCGGCATGTTCCGGTTCCGCCTCAGTCGTCAAACACCAGCAGCAATAGGATTAGAATCAGAAACAGCAGGTAGGGATTAGCGCGTACCCGTTTCAAGATAACTCCCTCCAGCCATGCGCTTTTACAATAGATTATTTGAAAGCGGGCCGGATGGTGTTAAGCCAAAGGTATTATGTGACTATCGGCTCCCGTGTCCAATCAGCTTTGCGGGCCGGGCTGGTGGGTAAAGATGGTCCAGCGCCCGTTGGCCCCCGGCCGCAAGTAATAGATGAAAACCCCGGTCTGCTCGTCCTGATACGGATCGGGCCCGGCCAGGTAAACCTGCTTTACGTACAGTACGGCGTCGCCGGCGTTGACCAGCGGATCGGTTCCCCGGGCGTTCCATTCGGCCGCCTGGTCGGCGTTGAAGACGGTCCGCTTGACGATTTGGAAGCTTTTGATCGGAATCGGCTGCGGCAACGTAAAATCCTTGCGGTTATAACACTGGAGCGCGCCGTCCCTATCTCCGAGTATCAAGCCCTTGATATAGCTTTGAATGGTGTTCTCGGGCGAGCTGAGATCAATCGACAACTTGGACTTATCGGCCGGCACCGTTTTGACCGCAGGTAGCGGCCGGGGGCGGGTGGCATTGACTACCGCCACGATCAATCCGATGCCGGCGACGGTCAGCCCTATCGCGCCGAGGATCGCGTAAATTGTTTTAAAACGGTGTAATACCACGGTTGTACCCCTGTTCCATCCGTATTGCCGCGCCCAACAGTTCAGGCTGGCGTTTTTAATTTATAGTCCTTCGTAAGTAATTTAAGTAATAAGTATAAATTTCAACTTCGAGGAGGAAAACCCTTTCTAATTCCATCCGGATTCCAAAAAATTTCGGGAGCCGCGCTTCGGCGGCAATTCCGGCCGGCCCGGCCGCCTCTCAACCGGTGAATTTCGCTTCCGTCCGGGCCGGATCGGGTAAGCGCCAGCGACCAAGCCCTCATTTTTAACCTAAATTTTAATTGGAAAGAACATTTTTCTTAAAATTGGAGGAATATAACGATAAAGAGCGAATCAAACAAATATTCCAATTCGCTTACAACTCACCCATCCGGCGTTCAAGCCATGAATGCCGGTGGCTGGCCTTCTTATCCAGGAAGAGGGTTGGCCGGTGAGTTGTTTTATTTGCAGCTTTCCCAGGCAAAAATGAACTCCTCAATCCCCCAAATCAACCTCAATCCACCCGCCGCCGAGCAGAACCCGTTGCGTCGTGTAGCCGGCGGCTTTCATTCCGGCCACGGCTTCGGGATAATACCCGTCCAGGTGCTCCGGGAGATGGGCGTCGGAGCCGAAATGGACCGGAATCCCGAGCCGGCCGGCTTCCGCTAAAATCCAGGGGCTGGGATAATATTCGGCCGTGCTGCCCCGGTTCAGGCCCCCGGTGTTCACTTCCAGAACGGCGCCGGCCGCGGCGGCGTCACGGAGCGCCCCGTAGGCCAGCTCCCGGTACCAGGCGGACTGCTCGTTAAAATACCGGCCGTCCCGGTTCATTTTTTTGATCAGGTCGAAATGGCCGATGATTTCGGGGCGCTCCTCCCGGAGCATCCGGCGGAGCAGGCCGTAGTATTCGGCGGCAAAGGCCCGGATATCTCCGGCGAAGCAAACTTCAAGCGCCTCCCGGAACTCGGCGTCGGTGTTGTCGATCCCGAAATAGCGGCCGGAGGCGGGATCGGTCACGTTGTGAACCGACCCGATCCGGTAATCGAGCGGATACTTGGTGAAGATTTGCCGCTCATCCCTGGGAAAGTAATCGATCTCCATGCCGGCGTAAATCTCGATCCGCCCCCGGTAGGCCTCTTTCAAGCGCTTGATCTCCCGCAAATAATCGAAAGCCCGCTCCTCGGGCATGTTCCAGTCGGTCGGGCACGGGGCCGGGGCGTGGCAGGAGAAGCCGAGCGCCCGCAGGCCCCTGGCCAGCGCGGCCCGGACATACTCCTCCGGCGGTCCGGCCCCGTGATCGAACGCGCAGTGGGTGTGGTAGTTGGCAAGCATGAAACGCGCTCCTTATAAATGGGATAATGAGTTATATTCTTTCCCGGAAGCGATTTCCCTGCGGCCGGTTTCCTTAACGCGCGAAAGAATTGAGACCCGGTGTATAAGCGTTGGTATCGCGTCAGCTTTTCCGGCGGCCCGGGGAAGTAATTATCTTCCATAAACTATTGGTTTTTAACGAAAAACGGATTTCCGATGCCGAAAATTATCTGTACCGCGGTTCTGGAGGGAATTTTTTGGCGCGGAAGAGAAGTTTCCGGCGCTGAAATTACCGTCTGGACGCACCAACGGGCATAATCGGGGCTAGTTCGGTTTTTTCCGGCTCCGGCGGAATTGGCGATTGAAAAAATACTATATTTTGGTATCATTATAGGCAAGAGTTTGAGGACTGGGAGTCCGGGCGGGTATTCGAAACCACCACAACCTATGGTTATTGTGCCGTGAGGTTACATATTAGCTTGTGCTTTATATCCGGAAAAAGGATTACGGGCACAAGCCGTGGGAGGAAGCCATGACTGAAACGACCGTTGCCATTGGGGGAAACATCGTCGATATCCTCGGAGAGACCATCGAGCCCGGCGTGGTGGAGGTGGCCGGCGGCCGGATCGTCCGGATCCGGCGGGAGCCGGGGCGGCGCTATGACCGCTATCTGCTGCCGGGACTGGTCGACAGCCACGTGCATATCGAAAGTTCAATGCTGCCGCCGGCCGAATACGCCCGGCTGGCCTCGGCCCGGGGCACTGTGGCGGTGCTGGCCGATCCCCATGAGATCGCCAACGTCCTCGGCATTGCCGGGGTCCGGTACATGGTCGAAAACGGACGGCAGACGCCGTTCAAATTTTACTTCGGCGCGCCTTCCTGTGTTCCGGCCACCGGGTTTGAGACCGCCGGAGCCGGGCTGGGAACGGCCGAGATTGAGAGCTTGTTTCGCGAGGATGGCCTCAAATTTCTGGGCGAGATGATGAACTATCCCGGAGTCCTGGCCGGCGACCCGGAGGTTTTGGCGCGGCTGGCCGTGGCCCGCCGCTACGGGCGGCCGGTGGACGGCCACGCGCCCGGCTTGCGCGGGCCGGAGCTTATGGCCTATTACGGCGCGGGGATTACCACCGATCACGAAGCCTATACGCTGGAAGAAGGGCTGGAAAAGGCCGCCGCCGGAATGAAGGTGCAGATCCGGGAGGGTTCGGCCGCCAAAAACTTCGCCGCGCTGCATCCCCTGATCGACCGCTATCCGAGCCAGTGCATGTTCTGCACCGATGACCGGCACCCCGACGAACTGGCCGAGGGACATATCGATCACCTAGTCAAGCTGGCGCTGGCCGCCGGCCATGACCGGTTCAAGGTGCTCCGCTGCGCCTCGGCCAATCCCGTGTTCCATTACGGCCTGGAGGTCGGCCTGCTGCGGCCGGGCGACCCGGCCGATTTGATCGTGATCGACGATTTTGAGCGGTTTACCATCCTGGCGACTTATATCGGCGGCCGGCTGGTGGCCGAGGCCGGCGCCAGCCTCCTGCCCCGGATCCCCTCCCGGTCCATCAATAATTTCCGCATCGGCCCGAAGGCCGCCCCGGATTTCGCCGTCCCGGCCCGGCCGGGCCAACTGAATGTGATCGAGGTTTATCCCGGCGAGCTAATCACCGGCCGGCTCCGGATCGAGCCGGCGATCGCCGGAGGGGAGGCCGTGGCCGATCCGGGCCGGGATCTGCTGAAGATCGCCGTGGTCAACCGGTATCGCGACGCTGTGCCGGCGCTCGGCTTCGTCAAAAACTTCGGCCTGCGCAAGGGGGCGATCGCCTCCTCGGTGGCCCACGATTCCCACAACATCGTGACGGTCGGAGCCACGGATCGCGATCTGGCCCGGGCGGTCAATCTGATCATCGAGCATCAGGGCGGGCTGGCGGTGGTCTCCGATGATTTCGAGGCGATCCTGCCGCTGCCCGTCGCCGGGCTGATGAGCTACGAGGAGGGCCGGACCGTGGCCGCCCAATACCGGAGGATGGCCGCCCGTGCCCGGGAACTGGGCTCGCCGCTGCCCGATCCGTTCATGACCCTCTCTTTCATGGCGCTGCTGGTGATCCCGGAGTTGAAGCTCAGCGACAGGGGGTTGTTTGACGCGAAGCGCTTCGCTTTCACGGAGTTGTTCGAGTAAGATCGGGGCCCGCCCCCGTAAAGCGCGCTGCTAAGCGCGCGGCAATTGCTTCATGGTTTATTGTGGTGCATATAGATCAGGTTGGACGGCTCCATCCGGGCGCTCCAGCCCGGCAACTGCTTCGGAAGCTCCACGAACCCCGCGTCCCGGTAAGCCCGGATCGCGGCCGAATTGGCGGTGTACAGGTACAGGAGGTTCGCTGAGATCCGGTCGTGATAGCCGATCAAATGATGCAGGAGCGACCGCCCGTAGCCCTGGCCTTTAAAAATGCCGTGAGTCAGCAGGTCGTCGACCCGGGAATGGCCATCGAGCAGATTGACCGAAGCAACGGTCGCCAGCCGGCCATCGACGAACCCGGCCAGCAGGTGAAAGCGATCGGAGGCGAGGTGCCGCCGGAGCCGCGGCGCGGTCCATTGATCGAACGGGTTCTCGGAATGAATTAACTCCTCCAGGCCCGGCCCGACCGCTTCGAGACGCTTCACTTCCAGTTCGGGAATAGGCGTGATTCGCGACGGCGTCCTCCGGAACATATAGATCACGTCGAAAATGGTAATCCGGAATCCGAGCCGCTCCAGCACCGGCGCCAGGCTTCCCAGTTCCCCCGGCTGGAAGGAAGGGTAAATCATCGGCTGAATCCCCCGTTGCTGATAAAAAGAGATGATCGCGGCGACGGCCGGTTCCGGGTCGGGGCCCGGGTGCAGGAGCACCGCGTGATTGCTGTCATGGGACAGGGGATTGTCCGGATCGCAAAACATCAATCCAAAGGGCTGGACGGTCAGATCGGAAAACTGGGCCGGGAAGCGGATTTCACAATCGATCAATTGCTGGC
Organism: Bacillota bacterium; assembly: GCA_023402395.1. GTDB lineage: Bacteria > Bacillota > UBA4882 > UBA8346 > UBA8346 > JAEYGI01. The sequence goes on along the minus strand of JAEYGI010000025.1, from coordinate 32,669 downwards.
GGTTGATCATGAAGGACTCTCCTTGACGGTGGCTTCGTTTCTGGATACATTCTACCGGATGTAAACTTTTTCCTGCCTTTTTCTAGAAAAATCTTCACTTTTCGGCGCCGGAGGTCCCGGCATAACATCCCGGCCGGCGAGGCACAATGGATCGAGACTCTTTCATTTGGGTTGTGATCGGTTGAACCCTCTCCGCCAGATCAAAAACCTGCCCCGGTACAGGCAGATCGTTTCCGTTTTTATGAAGCACGGTTTCGGCGCGCTCCTTGACCAGTTGGGGATCCTCAATTATTTGAAACTGCCGCGGCGGCCCGCGGCGGACGATACCGAGCGGCTGACCCCGGGCGAACGGTTTCGCCGGGCCTTGGAGGAGCTGGGGCCGGCCTTCATCAAGATCGGCCAATTGCTCAGCGTCAAGCCGGGGCTGCTCCCGGCCGAGGTGGCGCTGGAATTGGAGAAGCTGCGCGACGCGGTGCCGGCCATTGGTTTCGGCGAGGTCCGGGCGGTGATCGAGGGCGAGTTCGGAATGGAACTGGCCTGCTTGTTTGAGGAGTTCACCGGGGAACCGCTGGCCGCGGCCTCCATCGCCCAGGTACACCTGGCCCGGCTCCCCGGCGGGGAACGAGTGGTCGTGAAGGTGCAGCGGCCGGGGATCGAGCGGATCATCGATCAGGACCTGCGGATCCTGGAGGATTTGGCCGGATTCATGGACCGCCGGACCAAATACGGCAAATTGTACGAGTTCGGCCCGATGGTGGCCGAGTTCGAGGCGATTCTCCGGAATGAGCTGGACTTCCGGATTGAAGCCCAAAACGCCGCCGTTTTCCGGGAAAATCTGGCCCGCGATCCAACCGTTTGCGTTCCGGCGATTTATTGGAGCCACAGTTCCCGGCGCGTGCTGACCATGGAGTTCATCGACGGCCTGGCCTTGAGCGACCCGGTGGCGCTGGCCGGAGCCGGGATTGATTGCCGGGTGGTGGCCCGGCGCCTGGCCCATTCCCTGCTCTATCAGATCCTGCGCGACGGGTTTTTTCATGCCGATCCCCATCCCGGCAATCTGATGGCCCTGGCCGGCGACAAAATCGCCCTGCTCGATCTGGGAATGGTCGGCCGGCTCAGCGAGGAACGGCGGGGCGAATTCCTCAACGTCCTGGCCGGGCTGACCTTCGGCAATGACCGGCTGGTGGTCCAGGCCCTGATCGATCTCGATCTCCCCCGCGACCGGACCCTGAACCTCCGCCGCCTAGAGCGGGAGGTGGGCCGGATCCGTGAGAAGTATCTGAGCTTGGCCGTTAACCGGATTAAAGTCGGCGAAGCGCTCCGCGAACTGTTCGGCCTGGCTTATGCGTTCCGGCTGGGGATTCCTCAGGATTTCGCGATCCTTGGCAAGACCCTGATTACCTTGGAAGGTTTGGTGGAGCGGCTTGACCCGGAACTCTCCATTCTGGAGATCGCCGAGCCGATTACCCGCCGCCTGCTGCTGGCTAACCTGAGCCCGGCCCGGCTCCGGCGGCAGGCCTTGGGAGAGTTGCTGAACGTTGGGCTATTGGCGCGGCGGTTGCCGGGATTTCTGGCCAATTTCCTGACAAAGTTGGAGGAACGGGATTATATGATCCAGTTCCGCCTGACGGATGGGGAGGAGTGGCTGGAACGGCTGACCCGGGTCGCCAACCGGATTACCTTTAGCATCATTGTGCTGGCGGTGAGCATTATCATTGCCGGGGTGATCATCGGCTCGGGGATCGGCGGCATCGTGGCCGAGCTGAACCGCGTCAATGCCCTGAAAATCGAAACCGGCCTAGCGTTGCTGGTGATCGTGGGGCTGATCGTCTATCTGATCAAGACCAGGAGGCTATAGGGAGAAGGTCCATTCTGAGCGCCGGATCATAAACGTTATCAGTTAAACGCCTCCCGGCCGTATCGCTCCACTGCCCAGCCCAGCGCATATCCGAAGCCCAAATGGATCAAGAACATCAGGAAACTGTCGGAAGCGGGCCGGTCGGTATAGAGGGTCATTCCCAGGTTGATCAGCGCGCCGTAGAGGAGGATCCAAACCGTCAATCCATAGACCATTCCTTGCAGCTTCAACTGGCGGAACCCGGTGATCGTTAGCGCTCCCACGAAGCCCTGCCCCAGCAGCAGGCAGATGGTGAAATCGGCGCAGGCGCCGATGACAACGCCGCCGAGGGAATGAACATTTTCATACGGCAAAAACAGTCCGGCGCTATACTGGAGGAAGGTGACCTTCAACCATCCCAGCAGATAAAGGGGTTGGGCCATTAGGTGTTTTACGGCGAAGCCGATGGAACCGGCCACCCAACCGAGCACGATTCGGTTTTGAACATTCAGGCTTTCGTTCTGTTTCAAGGGAAACTCCTCAGTTTCGGGTGGATATGGAAGATAAGGGAACTGTGATGCTATTGTCTCACGCCCGCCGGATTCGATACTCAAAAACCTCGTGGCCGAAGCGATCATTGAATGGCCGAAAGGCGGGGTTGACAAAATGTTAAACCGCTTCGGCGATGCTTACCCGATCCGAAGCTGACAAAATGATGTGATTGGGAACGATTCGATCGAAGGAATGAAGTATTGCCGAATCATGGCCTGAATATCAGTGAATGTAAAGAATGCTCAACCAGTGCGCCAATTGCAAGAGACGGAGAAGAAATCCAATTTGTGGGGTCTTTTTTTTTAATATGGTAGGGAAAGACCTGATACGAGTTTACTGAAAAACTTAGTATGATAAATATACTTATACCTATCCCGAGGGCAATCGGAATAATTTCCCAAACGGACGAGCCGCGCTGGATGAAATTTCCAGTAACCTGGATAAATTTTTGTTGGTTTCCGTCGCTGTTTTTTTTAATATGTTAGCAAATTAACACGGCGGAGTTGATGGCCTTGGCGGGGAGAAAAATTGAAAATAAAGGTCAGAAAGAAAGCGGAACCGTTCCGGGCCTCGACAGACCGGCCCGAATTCAGGCGCAAGGCGGTTATGGAACGGGGAAATGCCACGTGAAATTCGGGAAAACGGATGGGGAGGAAATACAACCACGGCTCTCCGGTAAGTTCAATGACAATCCGGAGAGTTTATTTGCGCCGACACCGCGGATTCAGCCGCCCGCCGGCCCCTTTAACGGGGAAAACGGATGATCCGGACCCTTCTGGTCGACGATCACAGTTTGGTTCGCAGCGGCATCCGGGCGTTGCTGGAGTACGAAGCGGATATTGAGGTGGTCGGTGAGGCCGCCGACGGTTTGGAAGCGTTGGAATTGGCCGAAAAGCTGAGGCCGGAAGTGATCGTAATGGACATCATGATGCCCCGCTTGAATGGAATTCAGGCTACCCGCAGGATTAGCGATTCATATCCCCAGATCAAGGTGATCATCCTCACAATGCATTCCGATTCGGCTTTGATCCGGCAGGCGTTGCGCAACGGCGCCAAGGGCTATTTGTTGAAAAGTGCTTCCACTGAGGAGCTGTTGCTGGCGATCCGGGCCGCCGCCCGCGGCGAGGCGTACTTAAGTTCGGCCGTCTCGCGCGTGGTGATCGAGCGGTTCCTCGATTATAGCGACCCCTGTGACGAATTGGATGAAATCGAGAGGTTATCCAGCCGTGAAATCGAGGTATTGCAATTGATCGCCGAAGGCCATACCAATAATTCCATCGCCAGGGAACTGGGCATTACCGTGAAAACCGTGGAAAAGCACCGGGCCAATCTCATGGCCAAACTGAATGTCCATGATATTGCCGGGCTGGTCCGGTTGGCCATAAAAATGAAACTGGTGTTGTAGCGGAGCGGATCCGTTACGGACTTGAGGTAGGGAAAGACCCCATGCGGCCTTTCTGAGTATTTTCCGAGAACTATGTAAGACCGCAGGAAATATCACAGGGATGTTCCCGCGTTACGCGCAAGAGCGAAAAGCAGCGGAGAGAGCAGGGAGGACGAGTTATGTTGCGCTGGTTCAGGAACTTGAAGATTGGAACGAAATTAATTGTCAGTTTTGTATTGTTGGCCTTATTGGCCGGAATCGTGGGGCTGATCGGAGCGTTTAACATGCGGCGGATCGATATCAGTTATACGCGGTTGTTTAACTATTACGGCAAGCCGCTGGCGGATATCGGCAAGGCGGAAATCTTCTTTCAACGGTGCCGGGTAAACTTACGCGACGTCCTCGTCGAACGGGGCGGCAATGACCGGCAGCAGTATGCCGATAATATCCAGAGTTATATGAGTGAGGTTCGGCGGAACCTGGAGAAGTTTGAAAAAACAATTGTCACGCAGGAAGTTCAGGAAGAGTACCGCCGCTTACAAACCTTGCTGGCCCGGTATGACGAAGTCCAGAACGAGGTGATCCGGTTGGCCTTGAGCGGCCGTGAGGATCAGGGGATCGCCTTAATGCGCGGCGAGGTCCAAACTCTGGCAACGGATATCGATGCCATCATTACTGAATTTTTTGAAGCAAAAATCAAGGCCGGGGATCAAGAATCGGATCGCAATACGGTGGAAGGAAACCGGGCGATCCTGATAATGATGGTTTTTGGCGCGGTGGCTTTCATTCTGGCGCTGGTGCTTGGAATCCTGATTGCCCGGATGATCAGCCGTCCGGTGGTGAGGCTGGTCGAAGCCGCCGACCGGCTGGCCCTCGGCGATGTGGGAGTCCAGATCAAGGCGGAGACCAGGGATGAGATTGGGAAGCTGATGTCGTCCTTTGGCCGGATGATCGATAGCATCCGGGAGCAGGCGCTGGTAGTCGAGAAAATGGCGGCCGGAGACTTGACCGTGGCGGTGAAAGTCCGCTCCGACCAGGATCTGCTCGGGCAGCGGTTGAAGCAGATGGTCGCGACCAACAATGAAGTCCTGGGCAACATTAACCGGTCGGCTGAGCAAGTGGCAGCCGGGGCTCAGCAGGTTTCCCTCTCCAGTCAGAGCCTGTCGCAGGGTTCAACCGAGCAGGCCGCTTCGTTGGAGGAGATCACTTCCTCTGTGACGGAAGTGGCGGCGCAGACCAAGCAGAACGCGGTCAACGCCAGCCAGGCCAATGAGTTGTCATTGCGGGTCAAGGAGAACGCGGCCGACGGCAATGAGCGAATGCGCGGAATGCTGGCGGCCATGGGCGAGATCAATGAGTCTTCGGAAAATATTTCCAAAATTATCAAAGTAATCGACGAGATCGCCTTCCAAACCAATATCCTGGCCCTAAACGCCGCCGTTGAGGCCGCCCGCGCCGGCCAGCACGGCAAAGGGTTCGCGGTAGTGGCCGAAGAAGTCCGGAGCCTGGCCGCCCGGAGCGCCAACGCGGCCAAAGAAACCACGGCGCTGATTGAAGGCTCAATCAAGCGAATTACGGTTGGAGTAAAGCTCGCCGAAGAGACGGCGGAGGCGCTGGATAAGATTGTCGGCGGCATCGCCGAAACCGCGACCCTGGTCGGCGAGATTGCGGCAGCATCCAACCAGCAAGCGTCGGCTATCGCCCAGATTAATGTCGGCGTCGAGCAGGTCTCTCAGGTGACCCAGGCCAATACCTCCACTTCCGAAGAGAGCGCCTCGGCCAGCGAGGAACTTTCCAGCCAGGCCCAACTGTTAAAAGAGATGGTCGGGAAGTTCAAACTGGCCAGTTCCGGATCGATAGGGGCTTGGAACGGGACGGTCCCGCCGGAACTGCAAAACCTGTTAAAGGCCATGGCTCAAAAACAGGCGGACGACGCCTCCTCCGAGTCGCTCCCGGTCGAGGAAGCCACGGCCGCCGACGTGAACGCGGCGCCGGTTAAGGAGCGGATTCAAAGCTGGCTTGATGACGGATCGTTCGGAAAATACTAAAACGGAACCGGGAAGCCGTCAAGACTCCAGGTCCAGCCGAAGCTGGGTCTGATGGATCAACCGGCTCAGTTCCCGGTTCAATTCATCAAATTTGTATGGTTTGGTGATGACGCCGGCAAAGCCGTATTCCTGGTAGTTGGCGAGGAGCGGATCGTCGTAGTAGCCGCTGCAGACCAGCGCCTTGATCTCGGGGTCGACGGCCCGGAGTTCTTTGATGGCCGCTTCGCCGCCGCTGCCGCCGGGCACGGTGAGATCCATGATTACCGCGGCAAAGGGTGCGCCGGCCTCTCTGGCGCGGCGATAGAGCCGGACCGCCTCCCGGCCGTCCCGGGCCGTGGTGACCCGGTAGCCGAAATATTCGAGCATCTCGGCGACGGCTTTCCTGACCGCGTCCTCGTCCTCCATGTATAAAATCCGGGAGCCGTCGGCCGCCGCCACTTCTTCCCGGGCGGGATCGGGAGCGGGGAGCGCTTCGGAAGCGGGCAGGTAAATATGAAAGGCCGCGCCCGCGCCCTCCTCGGACTCAACCTCCAGGTAACCGTGGTGCTTGGCGATGATCGAGTAGGAGGTGGCGAGCCCAAGGCCGGTCCCGTCCGGCTTGGTGGTGAAAAAAGGGTCGAAGATCTTGGCCAGATGCTGTTTGGGAATGCCCGGCCCGTTATCCTCAACGGTCAGGCGGATATAATCGCCTGGCGCGAATCTGCCGCCGGGTTCCACGGCCAGGTTGGCGCCGGTGATGGTGACGGTTCCGCCGTCGGGCATCGCCTGCTTGGCATTGATGATCAGATTCTGAATCACCTGGCTGATCTGGCCGGTATCGATTTCGGCGGGGCGGAGATCTCCGGGGAGATCCAGAATAAGCCGGATCTTGGAGCCGCGCAGGACGAAAGCGGCGGTTTCCCGGGTCAAGTCGGCCACGGAGGCCGCCTTTCTTACCGGCGCGCCACCCCGGGAGAACGTCAGGAGCTGTTTGGTGAGATCGCTGGCCCGCCGGGAAACTTCGATCGAATCCCGGAGATACTTGGAGACATCCTCTCCCTTGTTCAGCCTGGCCTGGGCCAGTTGCAAATTGGCCAGGATCGCGGCCAGCAGATTATTGAAGTCATGAGCGATCCCGCCGGCCATGATTCCCAGCGATTCCAGCTTCTCGGCCCGGAGCAGTTCCAGCTCGGTTTTTTGCTTTTCCGAGATATCGCGAAAGACCAGGACCACGCCCAATTGCTCCCCGGCCGGCGCCATTATCGTGGCCAGCGAAACATCCACCGGGATCTCGCGGAAAATCCGGTCGATCAGCGTCATTCCGTGGAAATGACGGATATCGGAGCCGACCGGGCCGGCGCCGGGGCTGCTGAAGAAGGACAAAGGGTCCTGCCATTGCTGATCGGCCAGATAAAAGATGCGGGAAAGCGGAAAGCCGGCCGCTTCCTCCTGGGTGAAACCGGTGAGGGTCTCGGCCACCAGATTCATCAGCGCCACCCGGCCGCTATTGTCGGCGGCGATCACCCCTTCCCCGATCGAACGGAGCGTCACCGCCAGCCTCTCCCGCTCGGCCGCCAGTTCCCGTTCGGTCCGCTTCCGGTCGGAGATGTCCTGGAAATAGACGGAGAGGCCGTCGCCGGACGGATAGACGTGAACCTCGACCCAGCGGTTGACCAGCTCCCAGTGGGTTTCGAAATGGACCGCGGCGGAGTGGGTCTCGGCCGACCGGCATTGCTCGAAAAACTCCGACCCGCGCTCCCCGGGGAAAATCTCCCAGAAGACCCGGTTCAGCAGTTCCTCTTTTTTAACCTCGAAGATCCGTTCCGCTTCCTTATTGATATAGGTGACCTGGCCCAAGGGGTCCAGCGTGAAAAAAGCATCGGTGATGCTCTCCAGGATCCGGGTCTTTTGCCGTTCGGCCGCCCGCAGCTGGGAATAGGTCTTCCGGTTGAAGCGGGCGACTCGGTCAAACTCCTCGAAGTCAAAGTCCGGCTCATTCCCGTGCTCCTCCAGCAGGACCAGCCGCTGCAAATTAATCCGGATCCGCCGCACTAGCCGGTGGACGGCCGCGGCCAGGACCAATCCGGTGCAGATCAACAGCGCCAGCAAGCCGGCGGAAATATTGTAACTGAGCCGCAGCAGGTTGCTTAAGGTCAATCGGGCGAAGGTATGCCCGATCACCCGCCCTTCGAAGCGGACCGGATAAACGCAGCGCAAGTTCCAGTCATGGCGCGCCCGCGACCAATACCAGCTAAAGGAGGGTAGCCCGGTTTCCCAGCTGAGCCGGGCGCAATCATTGGCGGCCAGCCGCGAACCGATCAGGCGGGAATCGGGCTCGCGAGCCGGAGAGACGGCAAAGACCACTTGCTCGTAAGTACGGGAATAAAACCCGGCGGTAAACCCCTCGGGATAGCAAAGCAGCAGTTCCCGCACTGTCGGCTCGGTGAGGACCTGAATCAGCCCCACTTCCTCATGGGCCGCGTCGATCACGGCCTGGTTCTGCCGGATGAAGATATCCACGCTTTTGGTGAGCGCCAGCAGTCGTTGCTTATTCAGCTCGACGGTTTGGACCCAGACCAAAATGCCCACCAGAAACAGGGTGAGCATGCCGAGACAGATGATGATTAACAGCTGATTATCGCGTATGACCCGGATCAGGGACTTTTTCAGGGGAGGTCGCCTCCAAAAGCGTCCATCCGTGAGGTAATTGGCTCCCAATTATATATCGGAATTTTCCAGGAAAATTTTAGGGTTATTATAAAAATTTTTGAATGTTACAAAGATTAAATCCCGGCCCAAAACGGACCCGGTTTCGAGAAAGCGGCGACGATTTGGGTACGAACGGCCCCGGGTTTGATGGTATAGTGGATGGGAAAGGCCGCTTTCCCGGGACGGCGGCCGGAGCGTACTAGAGGAAAGGAGGAATGACCATGGCAAGTTTTGCGGATCAAATCAACGACGCCCGCCTGATGCTGGGGGGGCTCTTCGCCAATGCCGAACGTCTGGGGACGCGGGGGATTAATACCGATTTTATCACTATGTTTTCCGCGGCCGTGCGAAAACTGGAGGATATCGAATCGCTCCAGGCGGCCTGCAAAGCCCGGCTGAAGGAGCAGACCGCCGCCAAAGACGAACAGCGGGCCCAATTGGCCAAGCTCAGCCACGAAGCCCGGTTGATCATTAAAGCGGAGTTTCCGATGGAAAGCTGGAAAGAGTTCGGGATCAACGCTACCCGCTAAAGTTGAGAAAAGACCGCCAAAGCCGCCCGGCTTGCGGCGGCTTTTTTTATCCGGAGCCGGCGGTTGCTGATTTTGTCCGCCGGCGCTTAGCTCCGGCCGGCCGGACTATCGTTTTTTGCCGGAAAAAGGAGTTTTGCCGGCCCGGCGGGATCGCCGGAGCCGCCGGAGCAATGATTGGGCCGGAATTCATTTCCTCCGGTTCACCGGAGAATGCTTGTTTTACCTAGGGGGAATGGAAGAGCCGGCGAAAAGATCAAATTTTTATCCGGAGAAATCATTGGCGAAGCTGGACATTTTTATTAACCCCAGGTAAAATGCTATTGATTAAAAATAATAGCGATGCTATACTTTACTTACGGGTAAGGAACGGACCCCTAAATCAATGTAATGGAGGAATGACAATGATCACGTTAAACAAGGAAAAATTGCGGGAACTGATGAAGGCCAAAACCGGGAAACCCGGAAAACCGGAGGGGAATTACCGGAAATTCGCCGGGATGCTGGGAGTGACTCCGACCCATCTCTGGCGGCTGCTGACCCGGCCCGAGCAGCGGGCCGGCGTCGGTTTCCTCGGGAAACTGGCCGACTACTGCCGCGAGCAGGATCTGAACGTCATCGAGTATATTTTTTTGGAATAACTGTTACATGAGTGGAATGGCGGATGGCTGTGGGTAAATGGTTTGGGGCCAATTGTTCCTGGTTCCTGGTTCCTGGTTCTTGGTTCCTAGTTCCTAGTTCCTAGTTCCTGGTTCCTGGTTCTTGGTTCCTAGTTCCTGGTTCCTAGTTCCTGGTTCCTGGTTCTTAAGGAATTGGTTCCACGTGAATAGAAGTTCTGAGGGTTTATTTTATGGAATGAAACCGAACTTAAAAACCCAGCAACCAGGAACTGAGAACTCCAACCGAACTTGGGACCATCAACCAAAAACGGAGGATCAAGCGATGAGCGGATGGTACGGGCCGGAAGACGGAATCTGCCGGGGCTGCGGCGGGGCGATCGCCTCCGGCGCCGAACGGATCGGGTTTACGATGGCCGCGCCCGGCGGCCGTCTGCTCCGCCGGATCGTTCACGACGATTACGATTGCCTCCGTCAGGCGGCCGCCGCCCAAAGCGGGGCTGGAGAACCGTCCGGCCGGGTTTGCCACGGTTGCGGCCTGGCGATTGAGCCCGGCGCCGCGTGGCTGGTCTATCACAACGGCCGGCGGGAAGTCGCGGCCCATGACGACCCCGATTGTTTAAAGGAAGCGCTGGGGGTGGAATGGGAAGAATGAGGGCGGTTCGGGGGGTGGTCCCAATGCTTCAGTCCGATGCCAATGGGCGATTGCCCCAACACCTTCGCCGCCTGATCGAGGCGGAGCTGGCGGCCTACCGGAGGTTGCGCAATTGCCGGCACGGCCGCCGGCTGGAACGGATCGCGGCCGGACTGGCCTTGCTTGGCCCGGAGGAGGAAGAGCTGGTGCGCCGGAGATATTTGTCCCGGAACACTTCCACTAACGAAATGGTCATGGCCCAGCTCCGGCTGGGCCGCCGCGCCTACTACCGCCGGCGCGACCGGGCCCTGGCCACGATCGCGGCGGGGATGGGGTTTTAAATCAAACAAAGGAGGAGCACGCATGCGGGCGCGCAATATCAAACCGGGATTTTTCAAGAACGAGGACTTGGCGGAGGTGGACCCGCTGGGGCGGCTGCTCTTTGCCGGGCTGTGGTGCCTGGCGGACCGGGAGGGGCGGCTGGAAGACCGGCCGCGCAAGATTAAGGCCGAGGTGCTGCCCTACGATGACTGCGATGTCGAGGGGTTGCTGGAGGAGTTGCACCGGCGCGGCTTCATTCGGCGCTATCAGGCGGCCGGGCGGTTCTTGATCGCGATTCCGGCCTTTACGGCCCATCAAAATCCGCATCACCGGGAGGCGCCGAGCCGCCTTCCCGCTCCGGAGCCAGGGCCGGAGCGCGCCGCCGCCACTACCGATCCCGGCCCCGGAAATTCCGGGGGCGGCCGGGCGGATTCTCTGATTCCGGATCTCCGGATACCGGATAGCGGAAGCCGGGATCCGGAGCCGCCCGCCGATTGCGCCGCTGCCGCCGCCGGGGAATTGGAACCGGAACTCGCCGATCTGCTGGCCTTTTTTCTCCGGCTGACCGGCCGGACCCGGGTCAAACCGGCGGAGCTGGCGGCGATGCGCCGCGTGTTGGCGGAGGGGGGCGATCCGCCCCGGGTCAAGGCGGTGATCGAGGCCGCCTACCGGCGCTACCAGCCGGAATTCGCTACCGATAAGATCAGCTCCTTCAAGTATTTCCTGCCGATCCTGGCCGAGGCGTCGGCCGGCCGGCATGCTCCGGCCTCCGGTTCCGGCCCGGCGCCGCCCGGAGCCTTCGATCCGGCCGAGAACGAGCGGATTACGGCGGAATTGATTACGCTTCTGCCAGCGGTATTGGGGGAGGAATTCAATGATGGAGGATAATTCGTTGCCTAAGGCCCTGCCGGAGGAGTTTTTCGCGCTGGCCGCCGGCCGGGTCGAGGAGGACGCCAATCTGGCGGAACGGTTCAAGCTGGTGCTCCGGGGCTTTGAGGAGTTTGCGCTTCGCGAGTGGCTGCGCGAGTACCGCTACTCGTTCGAGGACGCGCTCCAGGACTTCAAGGCCTGCGTCACTTGTAGCGGGAAATGCCGGTCCACTCTGTACGTGCCCGGCGGCACGCCGATGTATTTCGCCCTGGATTACTGGGGGATCAAGAATAGCGGCGCGAACCGGCCCGTTTTCAAGGCGTTTCTCTGCCCGGGACCGGTGGAACGGAAAAAGCGGATTGAGAAGCTGCTGCTGTATCGGGGGATGGTTTAGTTGCCAGTTCCTAGTTACTAGTGATTAGTTGCTCACTGGGGACCAATACCTAAGAACCAGCAACCAGGAACTAAGAACCAGGAACTAAGAACCAGGAACTAAGAACCAGCAACCAGGAACTTAGACCCCCGTCTCATACTTCGCCGCCTCTTCCGCCGCTTGGCTGGACCGGGCCGGAGCTTGGGGAAGGGCCAGGCCCAATTGCTGGAGGCGGATGGTCAGGGACTGGCGGGAAACGTCGCAAGTTTTGCGCAGATACTCGAAACCGTCGCCGGCCCGGGCCCGGATGAATTCTTCCGGCATCAGCAGTTCCGCGGCGAAGAGATTGGCCTCGCGGTTGATGGTCCAGGCCACGGCCCGGCCGAGCTGATCGGCGCCGTTGAAGGTCAGATCATACTCGCGGAAGTGGCCGAGCAGGATGTGGCCCAGCTCATGGGCGAGGGTCCAGCGCAGGCGGCAGGTGGCGGTCCGGGCCGTGGGAGTTTTCAGGTAAATCAAATAACGGGCCCGGAGAAAGTAGGTGACCGCCTCTTCGTTTTGATCGAGGGCATCCTCGTCCCAGCTGACAATGACGCCAAGCTTGCCGCAGATGGAGACCACGTCCAACGGGAGCAGCCGCGCGGGCAGGCGGTCATGGAGGCGGCGGGCGGTCTCCCGGGCGTGGCTTTCCCGGACGGTCATTCCTGGTCCTTTTTGGCCTTTCGCGCTTCTTCCCGGTCAACTTCGTCGAGGACCCGGAGGGAGATCTTGGCCAGCTCCAGCTTTTTCTTACGTTGATCCGGGGTGAGCCGGGACCAGGATCGCCGGATAAAGGCGATCAACTCCGCCTCCTCGTCGCTGATGTCTCTGACGTCCACTTTCGGCGGGCGCCGCACCGGACGGGTGTCCAGTCCGGCCGGGCCGGGCTGCCAGTCGGGGTTCAGATGTCCGGCGGTGACCATCATCTCCTCGTAGGTGACGCCATTGGCGGCATAGGCGGCCAATTGCTTGATGGTCTGGGGGTTGGGCGGCGCGTCCAGCAGTCCCCGGGTCAGCCGGGAGATATGGGCGGCCGAGATTCCGGTCAGCCGGCCGTATTCGTTCAACGACCGGTCGCCGACGGCTTTCATCAAAAGCCGGCCGAATTTATGCTTATCGAACATCGCAGATCGCTCCTTTTGGTAAAATTATACCAGGATTGTTGATTTTGGTCAACAATTTGTTAACCAGGGGGAATATCGGTCCGATCGCGCTTGAGTCCGGCCGGACGGGAATGGATCCGGTTCAGGGGCCGGGATTCGCCGCTGGGCCAAACGCTTGCGGATCAAGGGATGCGTCTGCCCTTATCGTTACATGAGAACAGCAAGCCATTAATTATGTAATGACAATCATTAGTAAAGGAGAGGATTTTCATGAATAAAACCTACATTTGCCAGGTCCCTGAGAATGTGGCCCGGTACGTCAAACGCGAATTGGCGCTTTATCCGACTTACCGGGAGGCCCTGGTCGAGCTGGAGCAGGATTATCAGGATTTGCTGTGCCGGTCGCGGCAGTTCAGTGAAACGCCGGGCAGCGGCCATCTGATCGACATTGTCGGCCGGACCGTGGAACGGATGCAGGAGATCGAGCTTCGGATCGCCGAAAGACGCGGGATGATCCGCAAAATCGACAAGGGCCTCGCCATCCTCGACGAGGAGGAGCGGCGGTTGATCAAGACGCGCTTTTTCAATCCGGCGGCGTTCAGTAACGAGCAGGTCATGGTGCAACTGGGCTATACCAACCGCAACCGCTACTACGGGGTGTTGAACCGGGCGCTCTATAAGTTCGCCATCGTTTTCGGGCTGGCGTGACGGGGGTGAGCCGATTGAACCGATCTGCAAAGCTCGCGCCGGAGGCCGTCCGGTTTCTCGAGGCCGAGCTATCCCAGTATCCGGCCTGCAAGACGGGGCTGGCGCAATTGGCCAAGGACCTCGCGGAGCTGGCCGGGGCCGCTGACTGGGACGGCGGCGCGCCGGAACTGGCCGCGGTCCGGCTCCGGGTGCTTGAAAAGAATATCCGGGAACGCCTGGCCCGGCTGCGCTGGATCGAGGCCGGCCTGGCCCTGCTCGATCCGGACCAGACGGCGCTGGTGGAGGCGAGGTATTTCCGGGGCGGGGAAGCCACCAACCAGGAAATTTGCGATCAACTCGGAATCGGCAAGGACCGTTTCTACGAATTGCGCCGCCGGATTTTGCAAAGCTTCGCGGCGCTGTACGGGCTGGAGTGAGGGGTGTGGCGCCCGGTTTCGGTATTCATTTTCTGGAAGTAACGCCGGTGCGAAAATTGATATAATTTTGATACGCCGGGCCCGGGAAACCGTGGTATAATTTTAGCATGAGATTGTGATTGGTACACTTACTCCTTTGTAATGGAACGCCGCCTCCGGCCAGAGGCGGCGTTCCGCTTATCCAAGGTTGTGTTAACTAAATTAGATTGACTACGAACACACTGGAACTTATTAACACAAAATATAGAGGTAGAACAAAAGTTTATCCACAAGGGATTGTGGAAAACAATAAAATAATATTATAATTCAAACACTAAACGATGTCAATAAAATTATCAGCAATTATATTGACAACTATAAGCAAATAGCTTATATTAAAAGTAGCTCATCTACCAAGTTGTAGAAGGAGACTCCGGTTTTCGCATAGCGATTACCGGCTTTATTTTTTATTGGTGGGTAACGGCGGTTTGGGAAAGAACCAAATAATCAGTGTATTGTTTGTCAAAATCCTTCTTTTTATTTTGGTAAAACACGGGGAAACCGGTATTAAAGATGAAGCTTCTTTTAGTAATTGTAAACACTAGCACAAAATCCGTGGTTTCATGCTGAAACCTGATATGGAGCTTATCTTTATTAACCCATTTCTTGATATTTGGATCACTTTTTTCAGCAAGATTAATTATCTCTGTAATCCAATGAAAACGGGTGGCCCGATAGTAACAAATATTTCTTGGTCCTGACGAGAGCCTGATTTGTTTTAGTTCGCTGTTACAGTTTTGGTCAACACACTTCAATGAAACAATGTCATTAATACATGGTAAAACTGCATGAAATTTCTCTTTAGGTCCCAAGCTTATTAAATGCCAAAAAGATTCACATTTATCATTGACTCTTTTATTAAAATCAAAAAAGATATTTATACCAGATAGTGATCTTCGATTGGATGTATCGATAAAATTTTGCCTAAATATGCCGTATAAAAAATCGTAAATCTCATCATCAGCGGAAAAACTAGAAATATCTAAAACAGGGGGGAGTTTAGATGATTTCAATATCTACACCCCCTTGGAGTCCACACGAAAATATTAAATTTACACTCAGAGCGAAGTGTACTCTTTTCTAAATTAACTCGGTAACCTTTAATTTGGTTAATAATTTTATTTTTTGCATTGCTACTGTCCGGCGAATTATATATTTGTCTATGGACGTAAGAGAGGGCGCCATTAAATAAATCCGTAAGTTGAAGAACTTCGGATTCGTAAGAACGGATTTGGTTTATACCTTTAACTACGTCTTGTTTAAAATCGTAGATGTTATAACATAAAACTTTTTTGAGCTGTTTAAGTCTTGGACCTCCACGAGTATCTTTGATATCTACAAAAATCCGATACTCGTCCGATGGATCTATCATTGCATCTAAGAGAAGAAAATACATCTTATAATACCAAAGATTGTAATCGCCAAGGTTATAATTCAGATGATCTAACGTTTTTTTATTAGTAGCTACAACACCACGATAACAGAGAATTTCCTGTTTGAAAAAGTAATCGATCAGCTCTAAATAAAAATCGATTTTGGCCTCGGAAACTTTAGTCCATTTGATTTCAAACCATGAGCTTAACCCATGTTTCATTTTAAGGTGCCTTATTTCTTCATAAATTACTTTTTTCGTATCTTCGGAACATGTTATACCACCAAGTACCATGATATTCGAGTTATCATACTGTAAATGGCAACTTTCATCGCAATAAATATTTATCAACTGCGATCACCTTCTAAATAAAATAAACCTAGTTAATTTAGGAGTTCTAGATTACCTTTATTTTTCCTTGTATAAGTAAAAATTTTTCCAATTTAAATTCAACTTTATTTTTATCTGATAGTATTTTTGAATTTGAGCAAAGATTTTTCACTATAAGCGAAGCTTCTTTGCATTAAAGTAACAGCCGTGCCAAATTTGATACGATTTTGATACGCCAGACCCGGGAAACCGTGATATAATTTTAGCATGAGATTGTGATTGGTACAATTACTCCTTTGTAATGGAACGCCGCCTCCGGCCAGAGGCGGCGTTCCGCTTTTCAAATCAGTTATCGTTTAATATCTTGAAACCGCTCGCTTCCCGGGCGGTTTTTTGTCGCCCATTTATGATGCGATTCCAACCCGCCCCCGGCTTGGGTCCCCGCCGCTAAAGAGTAGAGAGAGGCCAGCGACCGGGAACGGGTTTTATTATGCGGCGGTTGGTTCCCGGATGGATAACGGGGATAACGGACTTACCGTTGTCGCCCCATCCGTCCCGGAACGGCCGTCGCCTATAGGCCGGATTGCCCTCGGCAATCTGGCCCGGATCGGCCTTCTTTCAGCCCTCCCGCCCGGACGGGAGGGCCAAAGGGAAGGTTGTTTGACTCAATTTTCAACGGTTTATCTTTCGGAGGTGAGGTGATGGATGAAAGAGCATGGGGTTCTTATTGTTTTATCGGTTTTTCTGGTTCTACCGGCATTTATTCAACTCGCGTTCCCGTCCGGCCGGCGCTGGCGCCGCTGGATCAAAAGAGCGCGCGGATATTAAAGGGGGCGTAGCGGACCAGTGACGCCACTGCTATTATTGGACGATCTTTGCGCCGAAATCGCGGCGCTGCTGAAAGACTTCCGGCTGGAGGCCGGAACGGAGCTCAGGGTTTTGCCGGGATTCCTGGCGGATACCGGCGATCAATCAGAGTTTCTCTACGTTATGCCCCGCCTGATCGGGGTTCAGGACGATAGCGGAGGAACGACCGCGACCATCGCGGTGTTGATCGGGGCCAGCGCCGGGGACGGCGGCGGGTGGCGGGATTGCTGGAACCTGGCGGAACGGATCCGCCGGGGGCTGTTGCAAAAGCCGGCCGTTTCCCGGAGATTCCGGCTGGAATTGCCAGTGAAAACCGCCAGCCCGGACCTTGAGACGCAGCCCTACCCGGAAGCAGTTTGTTGGATTACGACCAATTGGACGATACCGCAGCCAATGGAGGAGGTTAATTATGGCGACGAATTCAAGTAAAAAGGAAAAACAGCCCGCGGTTCCGGCCCGGCCGGAGCGGTTTATTTATTGCGGGCCGAACATTCCCGGCGGCAGCCTGCCGCGCTATACCGTATACAAGGGCGGCCTGCCGGCCCATTTGGACGGGTTGTTTTCCCAATGCCCGGCGGTGAAGGCGCTGTTCGTGCCGGTGGCGGATTTGGCCCGGACCGAAGGGGCCATTGCCAGCAAAGGCACGCCGGAGAATCTTCGGTGGCAAAGCGTTGTGCAATTCATTCAAAAGGGAGGCTCTAATTAATGAGCTATAAACACGGGATCTATATCTCCGAGGTACCGACCTCGCTGGTTCCGCCGGTCCAAGCCAGCGCCGGACTGCCGGTGGTTTTCGGAACCGCCCCGTTGCATCTGGCGCAGCATCCGGAGAACGTGAACAAGCCGGTTCTCTGCTACACCTACGCCGAAGCGGTTCAAGCGTTCGGCTATAGCCCGGATTGGAAGCATTACACGTTATGCGAATTTCTTAAGTCCCATTTCGCGTTGTTCGCCGTGGCCCCGGTGGTTTTGGTGAACGTGCTGGATCCGGCGGCGCACCAAACCGTGGTTGAACCGCAGACGGTAGCGATTACGGATGGCAAAGCCACTTTGGCGGACGAGGGGATTCTCTTGGATACCCTGACTGTAAAGCTGGAATCCGCGGGCCAGGCGCTGGTCAAGGATACCGATTACACGGCCGCGTTCAATGACGACGGGCTGGTGGTGTTCACCCGGCTGGCCGCCGGAGCGATTCCCATCGCGCAAACGTCGCTGTTCATCGGGTACAGCAAGCTAAATCCGGAAGCGGTGGATGCGGACGATATCATCGGCGGCGTGGACGCGGCCAGCGGCGCCTATGAAGGGCTGGAACTGGTCAATAAGGTGTTCCCGCTGTTTAGGCTGGTTCCCGGGCTGATTCTGGCGCCGGGATTTTCCGGGGATCCGGCGGTGGCGGCGGTGATGACCGCCAAGGCCGGCAACATCAACAGCCATTTCAAATGCATCGCCCTGACCGATATTCCCACGGCGGAGGTCAGCCAATACACGGCGGCGGCCGCCTGGAAGAACGACAACAACTATGTGTCGGAGCGCCAGGTGGTTTGCTGGCCGCAAGTGCGGCTGGGCGACGAGACCTTTCACCTGAGCACCCAACTGGCGGGCGTCATCGGCCGGACCGACGCCGGCAATGACGATGTTCCCTGCGTTTCGCCGTCCAATAAGAGCTTGCAGGCGAACGCCGCGGTGCTGGCCGACGGAACCGAAGTTTCCCTGGGCCCGGATCAGGCGGCCTATCTGAACGGCCAGGGTGTGGTCACCGCGCTGAACTTCATCGGAGGCTGGAAAGCCTGGGGCAACCGGACCGGCGCCTATCCGGCGGTTTCCGATCCCAAAGATGCGTTTATCCCGATCCGCCGGATGTTCGATTGGATCGGCAATACCCTGGTCACCACCTTCTGGTCGAAGATTGATAACCCCTTAAACCGGCGGCTGGTGAATACGGTGGTGGACAGCGCCAACATTTGGCTGAACGGTTTGGCGGCGCGGGAGTTCATTCTCGGCGGCCGCGTGGAAGTGCTGGACGCGGAGAACCCGACCACCGATTTGATGGACGGGATCCTCAAGTTCCACGTGTATATCACGCCGCCCGGCCCGGCCCGGGAGATTGATTTTATTATGGAATACGATCCTGAATATTTAGCGACGCTGTTTTAAGAAAGGGTGAGCGAAATTGAGTATTAATTCCATTCCGGAAAAACTGATCAATTTCCGGGTCTATGAAAACGGCACCGATCTGTTAGGCGTTTCCGACGTTCAGCTACCGAGCCTCGAATATATGACCGAGACGGTCAAGGGCGCGGGGATTGCCGGCGAGATCGACAGCCCGGCGCTGGGCCATTTCGGGAGCATGACCATGACCCTCAATTGGCGCGCGGTGACCAAACCCATTTTGCGCTTGGGCGCGCCCAAGGCCCACGAGCTGGATCTGCGCGGCGCCATTCAGAAATATGAGGCCGCCACCGGCGAGTATCTGGTCACGCCGCTCAAGGTCAAAGTACGGTCCATTCCCAAAAAGACCGATCCCGGGAAGATGGATGTGGGCGCCACCTCGGACGCCTCCAATGAGTTTGAGGTGATTTATCTCAAAATCGATCTGGACGGCGAAACGTTGGTGGAGATCGATAAATACAACTATCTTTGCGTCATTGAAGGTGTGGACTATCTGGCCCAGGTGCGCTCCGCCCTGGGATTGGCGAACTAACCGAAACGGAAGGCGCCGCCGCAGTTTGACGCGGCGCTTTTCGTTTCGGACCTCTCCCCCGTCCCCTCCCCGACGCTGCGATTTTCGTGGGAGATTTCGGCGGGAGGGGCGATTCGTTGGAAACGGTTGTCCATTCTAAGTCAGTGGAATGGATGAAGCCGGAAAGCCTTTCTGGAATAAAGAATGCTTCCAAGCACATCAGCGGAATGGATCCGAGTTTCAAGCGATTCATCCCTCCCCGTTGAACAAACCCGCAAAAATGACAACATCGGGGAGGGAATGAGGGAGGGGTATGGTTTTAGGCCAGCTGCGTTCAGCGGGCGATGATTAAGTTCTAAATGAAAGAAATCACATAAGGAGGCAATTTCAACAATGGAAAACGAGATTCAGACCCAGGACGTCACGGCCGAGAGCGGGGGCGGGCTTCGGGTAGAGGTTCCTTTTAAGAAAAGCGTGGTCCATGACGGCCGGGAATATTTTAAAATCGACTTGAACTTCGAGGCGCTGACCGGCAACGACGCTATCAACGCCGAGCGGGAAGCCAGGATCATGGGCGACCGGACCGCGGTACTGGAAGCGTCCAAATATTATCAGGCGGTGATTGCCGCCAAAGCGTCCAAGCTGCCGGTGGAATTGATCATGGCCCTGCCGATGAAGGAATTCAGCGCGGTCACCATGGCGGTGCAAAATTTTTTGCTGGAATAGGACTGGGGTCCAAACCCGGGAAACTGCTGCGGCGGGTGGCGGCCGGCCTGGCGGCGGAGCTTTATACTCCGGTGCCGTACTGGCTGGAGCTGCCGCTGGAGGAGCTGGCGGAATGGGTTGAGGAGTCCGTCGCGGCGCATAACCGGAACGGAAGAAGGCGGTGAACCAACATAGCGAGCATGGTAGAGATGGCGTTTACCATTATGGCCAAGATCGGGGCGGATATTAGTTCGTTCGAGCTAGTCGGCAGCCATATGGACGCCTTAAATGAAAAACTGCAAA
The DNA here is from genome assembly GCA_023402395.1 of Bacillota bacterium. Taxonomy (GTDB): domain Bacteria; phylum Bacillota; class UBA4882; order UBA8346; family UBA8346; genus JAEYGI01. The sequence continues at coordinate 12,256 of JAEYGI010000025.1, read as the reverse complement.
ATCTCAATGAAATCCAGATTAAAATCGATCAATTCCGGGCGACATATGCCAATATTACCGGCATGGAACAGAAGCTGGCCCAGGCGCAGGCGCGGGCGCAAGGGCTGGCGTTGGCAATCGGGCAGTCCGGCGAACCTTCGAAAGAGATGGAGGGTCAATTCAGCGCCGCCCGGGCGGAAGTTCAAAAGCTAAAAGCCGATCTGCTGGTCCAAAAGGCCGCTGCCCAAGGGCTGCGGGACCAGTTGTCCGCCGCCGGGGTTTCCACCCGCACGCTCGCCGCCGACCAACGGAAGCTATCCAAGGATATGGCGGCAGTCAGCGCCAAGCGGGCGAAAGCGGAGCAGATTCAAGCAAGGTACGAGAAAGCCCGGGCGCTCCAGGAGAAGGTGACCAAGGCCAGGGATCAATCCAAGATGGCGATGAACAAAGCGCAAGCGACGTTGAACAAGGCGGCGGCTCCGGTGAAGATCGCCATGAGTTTTGAGACTGAAATGTTTGACCTGGCCCAATATGTTCCGGGCGCTCTGGACGCCTCCGGGCAGATGGCCAAGGTGTATGAACAAGCGCAGCGCCGGGTGCTGCAGGCCAGCAAGGACATGATGATCATGCCTGACAGCATGGCCCAGGCGTTCACCATGGCGGCCAAATTCGGGGTCCAGGGAGTTTCGAATCTCGATCAATTCGCCCGGATGGGAATTGCGATGGGAACGGCCTTTGACGCGCCGGCCGACCGGATCGTCGGGCAATTTGCCCAAATCGGCGCGGCCATGGGCTTTGATCTGACGACCGGGCCGGGGATTACCCAGTTACAAGCCTTGGGAGACGCGGTGAACTTTCTGGACGACCAGTCCAGCGCCAGCGGCGCGGCGATCATCGACGTTTTGCAACGGACTGGCGCCGCCGCGGCCGCCTTGGTGCCGACCCTCTCCGGGAGCGCGCTGGCGGGGATGGCCGCCGCCTTGCTGCAAATGGGCGCCAGCGGCGAAACCGCCGCAGCGTCCCTCAATACGCTGTTGGACCGGGCCGCGGACGCGCCCGCGCAATCGCAAGGGTTCCGGAGCGCCCTCTCCGAAGTCGGTTTCGCTCCGGAGCAATTGCAATCCGGGATGCAGCAAGATGCCGGCGGAACGATGGCGGCGCTGTTCAACCGGATCGGGGAATTGGACGCGGCCAAGCAGGGTAATGTTTTGGGAGAGCTTTTCGGTGGAGAAAACCTGGCCGGCTTGTCCCAAATCACCGAGGATTACGGGGAATTTTTGCGCCTGGTCAAGCTGGGGAACTCCGGTGCCGGCCAAGGGAGCATGCTCAAAGAGTTTGACGCCCAATCCCAGTCCGCGGCGAGGCAACTGGAAGGGTTGAAGGCGGCCACGACCCGGATGGCCATTAGTTTTGGGTCGCTATTGCTGCCGGATATTAAGAGTCTGACCAAGGCGCTTTCGGGCGCGGCGGATTGGTTTACCAGTTTGGGAGAGAAAAATAAGGGAATAAGCACCGGTTTGGTGAGACTGGTGGCTGGAGTGCTAGGCGCGTCAGCAGCTTTAAAAACATTGTCCTGGGCCGGTTGGACCGTGATTAAACCGTTCGCCGATTTCCATGCCTGGTCCAAAAAAGTCGAATTGGGCCAGAAGCTGCAGACGGCTTCCACCAAACTGGCCACGGGCGCGCAGTGGTTGTTAAATACGACGTTAACTGCTGGAAAAACGGCACTGATTGCAGTTCAAGGCTGGTTTCAAAAGTTGAATTTGGCCCAAAGGATGAATGCGATCATCACCAAACTGATCACGGGGGCGCAGTGGTTGTGGAACGCGGCGCTAGCGGCTACTCCAATTGGGCTGATCGTGGCTGGAATTGTTTCTTTAATCTCAGCCGGATATTTTCTGATCAAAAATTGGAACCAGATCAGCGCAGCGTTTACAGCGATTTGGAATAATCCAAGGGCAGCATTACAAGCATTCATGGATTTGCTTACCGGCAAAATACCAGTGTTGAAAAATATCGGGAAACTGATTGCCGCTATTTTTGGCGGAAGCCAGAATAAGGAACCAGACCCAACCATATCACCCCAGATCCCAAATCACGCTACCGGCGGGATTTTCAACCAGCCCCACGTGGCCTGGTTCGCCGAGAATGGCCCGGAGGCGGCGATTCCGCTCGATGGCAGCGATCGTTCGCGGTCGCTGTGGACCCAAGCCGGAACCATGCTGGGGGCCGGACCCGGTGGAACCAGCGGACCCGGCGGCGGGGATACTTTTGTGTTTTCGCCCAAAGTGTACGTGAACGGAAATGATCCTGGCGCGGAGCAAAAAGTGCAACGAGTGGTCCGCCTGGAGGCGGATGATTTCGAGCGGCGGATGACGGCCTGGCGTCGCCAGCAAAGGAGGGTCAGCTTTGCCTAGTACCTACCGGACCATCCAGGGCGATACCTGGGACCTGATCGCCTGGCGCGAATTGGGCAGCGAAAAATACCTGGACCGGCTCTTGGATGCCAACCCGGCCTACCGGGAGACGCTCATTTTTCCGGCCAACGCCGTCCTGACCATTCCCGACGTGGACGCGGCCACGCTGGACGGCTTGCCGCCATGGAAGCGAGGGGATGAAGGGTGACCATAGCGCGTCGGGCCAGGGTGAAACTGACCTATAATAATGCCGATATCACGGCCGCTCTGGCCCCTTATCTGAAAAGCATCCAATGGACCGATTACGCTAGTGGCGCGGCGGACGATCTTCAGGTCACGCTGGAGGACCGGGCCGGGCTGTGGCGGGGGTCGTGGCGGCCCGAGAAAGGGGCCGCGCTCCGGGCCTGGATCACCGCAACCTCCTGGAAAGCGGCTGAAAAAGAGGAACAGCTCCCGTTGGGCACTTTCGAGATTGATGAGATCGAAAGCAGCGGCCCGCCGGAGATCGTCACCATCAAGGCGGTGTCGGTTCCGAACTCCACGGCCTTGCGCGGCCAGGACAAAACGCGCGCCTGGGAAAAAACGCGGCTGTCGGTGGTTGCCAACGACATCGCCTCCGGCGCGAAGCTGAAGCTGTTTTACGAAACTGCCGACGATCCGGAATACGACCGGGTCGAGCAGACCGAGGAATCGGACCTGAACTTTTTAATGAGACTCTGCAATGACGCCGGGCTGGCGCTGAAGATCACTGATCGCCAGGTAACCGTCTTCGACGAAGCCCAATACGAGCAAACCAAGCCGGTGATGACCATCGGCCGGAAATCGGGCCTAGTGGAGAACTACCGGATCACTTCCTCGGTGCGGGACGTTTACAAGGCCTGCCGGGTTCAATACAGCGCGGCGTCGGCGAAGGAGCAGATCAGCTACACGTTCACCGCGCCGAATGCGCCGGCCACCGGGAAAACCCTGGTTGTCAACGAAGCGGTGCGGAATCTGGCCGAGGCCGAACGGTTGGCCAAGAAGCGCTTGCGCCAGCAAAACCGGGATGAAGTGACCGTCTCCCTGACGCTGGCGGGAACCTTGGCGTTGGTGGCCGGGGTGACGGTGTTGCTTAGCGGCTGGGGCGCCTTTGACGGGAAATATTACGTCACCCGGGCCGATCACGGCGTGGGCGACGGCTACAGCGTCGGTTTGGAACTCCGGCGCGTGCTGGAGGGGTATTAATGGATAAAGTGTTACGCAACTTAATCCGGGTGGGCCGGGTCTCATCGCTGAATCCGGCCCGGGCCACGGCCCGGGTGGCCTTCGGCGACAAAGACGACCTGGTCTCCTACGATCTGCCGGTCCTGATGCCCAATGCCGGCGTGAACCGGGACTATGCCCTGCCGGATGTGGACGATCAGGTCGTCTGCTTGTTTCTCCCCAACGGAATTGCCCAGGGTTTTATCCTGGGCGGCTTTTACTCCACGGCGGACCCGCCGCCGGCGGCCAGCGCCGATAAACGGCTGGTCCGGTTCTCCGATGGCGGCACGGTCGAATATGACCGGGCCGCCTCGGTTTTAACGGTGAACACGCCGGGCGCGGTGCGGATTACGGCCTCCGGAGGTGTTACGATTACCGGGGACACCGCAATCAACGGCAATTTACAGGTGAGCGGGAGTGTGAACGCCGGAGGCAGCGTCATCGATGCCGCCGGAAACACCAACCATCACAAACATTAGGAGGTCCCGCCATGATTGGATCATTGGGTGAGGTAGTGTTTGAAGTATCGGAGTCCGCCATCCGGACCTTCGACGAATACAAGCGCAGCGGGACCGGCCGCTGGACCGCCCATGAAGTCATCGGCCAAAAGCCGGTATTGGAATTTTTGGGCCCGGATCTGGAACAGATCTCGTTTACGATCCGCCTGGACGTGGCCTTGGGCTTGAACCCCGGCCAGGAGCTGGCCGCCTTGCGCGCCTTACGCGACGGCGGCCGGGCGGTAACCTTGATGCTGGCCGGGTACCCGGTTACCACTAATCAATGGGTGGTCGAATCCCTGAATGAGTCGGTGACGGCCATGGACAACCGGGGGAACATTTTAACGGCCTCGGTGGAGGTCGCGCTAAAAGAATATGTGAGCAGGTGAGGGAATAATGGAGTTTGATATTACCGCGACCTTGGGCGCGATTGATTTCGGGGCTACCGGGCCGGCGGAAATCCTGCAAAACGGCAGGACAATTTTAACCACAACCAAATATTCGGTTCCCATGAGCCGCGAATTCGGGTTGTCCGCCACCATGCTCGACGACCCGCTGCCGGTGGCCAAAGCCAAATTAACGGCGGAGATCGTAGCGGCGCTGCGGCGCTATGAACCCCGGCTCGAGGTTACGCGGGTAACCTACGAGGGGGACGCCGCCGAAGGAATTCTCCGGCCGAAAGTGAGGGTGAAAATCATTGGCTGACTTTAATCATCTGCCCGATATCGAACTGGCCGCAAAGGACACGCAGACCATTGAAACCGAAGTGATCCGCGCTTATGAAAGCGCGGCCGGGTTCACGCTGGCCGGGGCCGATCCCCGCAAGCTGCTGTTGCAATCGCTGGTTCCGATTCTGGTCGGCCAGCGCGCCCGGATCGATTATGCCGGCAAGCAAAACTTGCTCGCCTATGCCGAAGGGGAGGCCCTCGATCATCTCGGCGTCCTGGTCGGCGTGACCCGGTTGCCCGCCAGTCACGCCACGGTAACGGCTCGGTTCACCTTGTCCGCCGTCCGGTCGGTATCCGTGGCGATTCCGGCGGGAAAACGGGTGACCGCAGGCGATAACGTTTTTTTCGCAACCACCGCCGAAGCGGTGATTCCAGCCGGTCAGCTCTGCGCGGATGTTCCGGCCCGGTGCGCCAGCGCGGGGAGCGCCGGTAATGGATATGCGGCAGGGGAGATCAAGACGTTGGTTGATCCCATTCCCTATATCGCGTCAGTTGCCAATATTACGGAAAGCGCCGGCGGAATCGACGCCGAAACCGACGACGCGCTTCGGGAGCGGATCCGCCAGGCGCCGGAGAGTTACTCCACCGCCGGGCCGGAGGGGGCATACCGCTATTTCGCGATGAGCGCCTCGGCACTAATCGCGGATGTGGCGGTATATTCGCCGGAGCCGTGCGTTGTGTCCATCCGGCCGCTATTGCAAAACGGCGAATTGCCGGGCCAGGAGATTTTAGATTTGGTGTCCGAAACTTGCAACGCGAAAAAGGTAAGGCCGTTGACTGATCTGGTGCAAGTGGCCGCCCCGGAAACGGTTGCTTATGATATCGACGTGCAGTACTGGATTGACGGCAATTCGGCCAGTCTGGCGGCTTCGATCCGGGATAAGGTCGAAGCGGCGGTGACCGCTTACGCACTATGGCAAAAATCGATTTTAGGACGGGACATTGATCCATCGGAATTGATCTACCGGATGAAGGCGGCGGGAGCGAAACGGGTGGCCGTAACTGCTCCGGCTTATCGTGAGATTGCCAAATATCAGGTGGCGCGAGAAGCGGCGGTCACTGTCAATTACGGAGGGTTGGAACATGGCTGAGGTTAACTGGGAAGCGCTGATCCCGCCCAATTTGCTAGCTGATCCTCAGGCCCGGGCCATCAGCGCGGCGCTGTCTCCGGAATTGAACGCCATTGACCAGGCGATTTTCGAATGCCTGATTTTGGCGCGCCTGGATCAACTGCCGGAAACCGTGGTCGATCTGTTGGCCTGGCAATATCATGTGGACTTTTATGAACCGGACCTGACCCTGGAACAAAAACGGGCGCTGGTTCGAACGTCGATCGACGCCCACCGCCGCAAAGGAACGCCCTACGCCGTGGAATTGGTAGTCAAGAGCATTCTGGAAGACGCCGCGGTGCAGGAGTGGTTTGACTACCAAGGGGAACCAGGGCATTTCCGGGTGGTGGTGGACGGACAATTGCCAAGCGCCGCCGCGATCCGGCGGGTCGCCAGTGCCATCAGCTCGGTCAAGCGGTTGAGCGCCCATTTGGAGGCATTGATTGCGATCAAGCGGGAAAGCCTCAATAATATTTATCTCGGATTCGGGGTTAAGCAAACCAAATTCAAAACAATCCAACAACAGGGGTGAGAACGATGGGTCAATTTGATAATCTGATATTAACCGACGCCGGGGTAGAGCTGATCGTTAAGGCCCAATCCGGCGGCCAACTTGTCTTCACCAAAATGGCCATTGGGGACGGAAATCTACCCGGGGGAACGGAATTAAGCACGCTGACGGAGCTGATTCAGCAGCGGCAAATTTTTGCAATCCAGGATATTTCGATCGCTGACGGGTATACCAAATTAACCACTATTTTTTCCAATGAACAAGTAACCGAGGGATATTTTGTCCGCGAACTTGGAATTTTCGCCAACGACCCGGATGAAGGGGAAATTTTGTTTGCCGTGGCCAATGCCGGGGAGCATGCCGACTGGCTGCCGGAGTATGGCGGCGCCGAGGCGGTGCAGCAGAAGTTTGAGATTGCGGTCACCACTAGCAACGTGGCGAATGTGATGGCGGTGTTTGACCAGACATATCTGCATACGTTTGGTAAGGTGAAGGTAGGATCAACGGTGATCCAAGCGGAAACGCCGGTGGACACCCTGGAACTGGCTGCCGGCGCGAATATCTCACTTACGCCGGATGCGGCCGGAGACAAGGTGACAATTGCAGTGAATGATGGAACTGGAAGCGGACTTGATGCTGATCTATTTGATGGCAGGGATTCCGCCCGTTATATCTTTGGGGATGATGCCTTCGGTTCAACGGAAACCGCCGATCCCAATGCTATCACAAAAAGTGGGTTTTATTTTCTGGCGGGTAATATGAATGCTCCGACAAGTGCTACAGCATGGATTATTCTTCATGCGCAATATGGGACTGATGCAGCATCATTTCAAATAGCTACGCGGCCCGGTAGTTCAAACCTGACTTTTTGGCGGAGAAAAGCTACCAGGATTTGGAGTAATTGGTATACTTTGTGGACTTCGGAAAATGACGGATCGGGAAGCGGGTTAGATGCTGACCTGATCAAAGGCTTGACTGACTCAGTCACCAGCCATAATGGTAGCGGCACTAACACATACTTACGAACAGTCAAGCAGGTTGCTGACTTGAACAACATAGTTGGCAATATGGTCTACTTCGAGTCGGCGAACACACCGGCTAACTCACCAATCACGAGCGGTTTTGTCAGTGGCATTCAATTTTATTTAGCGTCTAACCCAAGCTACAAGGCTCAGTTAGCTTGCTCAGGAGGGGGTTATTGGTGGGTTAGATCCCAAGCTGCGGATATATGGATTCCGTGGCAGAGGTTATGGCACTCTGGGAATGACGGAGCCGGGTCCGGCCTCGATGCTGACACTTTGGATGGGATGCATGCTACTACATTCGCCAGAAACGTTGCCAAAACATCTAATGGCGACGGAAGCAATCCGAATACTTGGACAAAAATTGCATCTATAAATATTCAAAATGTTCATAATGATTTTGGCATCCTACTGGGTATTGCCGCTTCGGCATCCCCCTCTGGCAGTCTTTTGGTCAATGTGTCTGGACGAAAGGCCGATACTGGTTACATCAATCTTAGGGTAAATATTATAGGTAAAGGAGGCGCTGTACAGATTCCTGATAGTGGTATCAAGTTAGTGGGAGAAGCTGGCGGTCCTTTAGAACTTTGGATACAAAAAGCAGATGCCTGGGGTTCTTATGGCATCTCAGAATTAGTTAAACAGGCTTACGGGGGTACAACTACTACATATTTTTCGGATCAACCGTGGCAATCTACCGAACCAACAGGAACCTACTCTACGACATCTTCTGGTCTTGTATATGGAACTGTTAAGATTTGGCATGAAAATAATGATGGTGCTGGAAGTGGATTAGACGCTGACACGGTTGATAGTAAGCATCTTTCGGACCTGTTTTGTTCACGGACGTCCCTATTAAATGGATCTGCAACGGATTTAAATACAATTATAGATCCGGGTTGTTATCACGTGGGGCACACATCAGAGACGCCGCTTAACTTTCCGGCCAATACATATCGATATGGAACACTTTTGGTTAGTCGTTTTGGAAGCTCTGTTACGCAAATATATTTTCCGAATAATCAAGAGTCTCAAGGACTGTCTTATCAGGGTTTTCATGTCCGTACTACGGCAAACTATAATACAACCTGGCCCGCATGGGAAAAAGTATGGACTACACGGAGTGACGGCTCCGGTTCCGGCCTGGACGCTGACACCCTGGACGGGAAACACGCGAGTGAGCTGATCTCCCAATTGACGGGGACTTCAAACCTGCAATCCAACGGCTATCAGCGATTCCCCAGTGGTTTGTTGTTGCAATGGGGTTCAGTCACTTCCGGAGGCAATGTGGTTTTTCCAATTTCTTTTACAACATGTTTTTCAGTAGTCATTGGCGCAGATACAGGGAATCAAGCAAACGATAGGGTAAACAGTATCACAGCTACAGGATTTCGTATCTCCGGTGAAGGTTGTTGGCTGGCGATAGGAGTCACAAGTTAAATCAACAGTAATCTCCGATTTGTGGCAGTTAAAGATTGTCGGCTTTTTTGACCAAATAATTAGAGTGATGGTGATAATGTTGGTAAAAGTAAATTATGATCCCGAAGGCAATATCCTCGGCTACTACCCCGATGACATCAATTACCCGGTTATCCCGGAACCGTATATCGAAATTGATACGGCAACCCATCAGGATTGCATCCAAAACCCGGGATTGCGCCGGGTTGATATTGCAAAGCAAACGATTGTGGATTATACGCCACCGGAACCGACAGCCGAAGAGCTTTTGCAACGGCAGCTTAGCGCGCTTGATGCCGAATATGATCCACAATTCGACGCATTAACCCTTGCCTGGGCCACGGCGTCCATGGAAGGCGATGAAGAGACGGTTGCAGCGCGAAAAGCGGACAAGGAAGCGCTAAAAGCCCAATATAGCCAAGCAAGGGAGGCGATACTCAATGGCTAAGAGGGTCTATTGCGCGATCTGCGGCTCAAAAAATGATATCGCCGGAAAATGCCAAAATTCGACTTGCCCCCGTAACAAATAGGATAGATTGAACCAATGTCTTCGGTTTTATTGCTGAATAATACTTACCTAAGATCAACAACGGTATCAAAATCGATACAATTTTGATACGCCGAACCCGGGAAACCATGATATAATTTTAGCATGAACCATTGAGTTCACTTCTATTACTCTCTTGAAATGAACGCCGCCCGGGGCGGAGTCCCGATTTTCATTATCTAAACCGTCCGCTTTTTGGGGCGGTTTTTTGATTTTCACGCATGGATTGCGTTACCCCAACCGTTCCAGAGAAAGACATGGGGAAAAGTTTCTTATTCAATTTTCCAAGGTTATCTTTCGGAGGTGAGGTGATTGACGAAACAGCATGCTCTTCTTATCGCTTTATCGATTTCTCTAGTGTTACTGGCCTTATTGCCGCGTTCGCTCCAGAGCGGTTCTGGACCCACGCCCGAAGTGACGGTAGTCGCGTTGGATGTGGCTTGTGACCAAGCGGAACGGATCGCGGCCTATATCCTGACCCTGCGGACGATTCCGGAAGAGCGGGCGCTGGAGATTGCCCGGCTGGTCCGGGACGCGGCCCGGCTTTATGAGCTGGAGGCCGAGCTGTTGCTGGCCCAGATGGAGGTAGAGTCCGGCTTTGATCCTCTGGCCAGAGGGGCCTTGGGCGAACGCGGGCTGCTCCAGATCAGCCGGCCCGCCTTTGACGAGGTGGGAGGGACGGACTTTGCGGACTGGCGGGCCCAGTTTTGGGCCTCCGTCCGTTACCTGGTCAAGATGCGGGAGCGACGCGGCGGCGATATGGAACACGCCTTGGCCGCCTATAACGCCGGACCCAGCCTCCGTCCGGAGGAGGCCCGGCGCCGGGCCGATCCGTATCTGAAGAAAGTGGCGCGGCGTTATCAATATTTAATATGGCGGGGAGGGAGCACAAATGGCCCAAGTATTGACGGTGGAGGAAGAAACCGCTGTTTTGCTTTTGGTGTATGAATTTCTGCGGTTGAAGGAGCGCAATGCTTCCGACGCCGAGCTGGACGAATGGCGAAACCGGGTCCGGGAACGGTTTCCCGAACGGCGCGACAAGCTCCTGGCCGAAGTGGCCGGCCGACTGAGCCGGAACGGAGAGCGGGAGGCAACTCGCCTTCCGGATACTAGCGGGAAGGAGGTGAACGTATGATTCCGGGATTAGCGCTTACCGCGATCATGGCCCGCTGGCGGGACCGGCTGCGAAGCAGCACCGCGCTGGCTGACTTTTGCCAGAGCCGCTACGGCAAGCCGCCGGCGCTCTTCGTCGGCATCGATCCGGCCGCTCCACCGGCCGAGTCCGATTGCCCCTATATCGCGATCCAGACCGGGTATAAGATTGAGGGGACCGACTGGAAGCATTACCGCTATGCCGTATCGGTCCGCTGGGCGGTGGTCAACCCGGCCAAGACCGTCAGCGGCGGCGTTACCGAGTTGGACGGGATTTACGACGCGGATCAGCTCGGCCAGATCATCCTGTCGGAACTGGCGCAGGCCAGCCCTAGCCAGACCATTGGCTATGTCAAGTATTACCCATTGACCGCCGAGGCCTTGCAATCGGCCGCCTACGGCCCGAAGTTCGAGGGCGGCATGGAGATCAAAGTTTATGTTACACCCGCCATGGGCGGAGTCATTAATTATTAGGAGGAATGGAAAACAATGTCCCAAGCCAAAGGGTACAACGCGCAATTATTGATGGATTTTGAACCCTCGTTCGGGGTCAACCCGTCCGGAACCTTCGGCATGAAGATGCCGGTGGTCAGCTCCAATCTCAAGTCCAAGCAGAACCTAATCGAGTCGGCCCAGATCAGCGGCAGCCGCGACGCGGTGGCTCCGCTCCCCGGCAATATCGATGTCACCGGCACGGTGGTCGTTCCGGTGGACATCGAGGCCTTCGGCTACTGGCTGAAAGCGATGTTCGGCGGCTATACCAAGACCGGCGCGGCGCCTTCGGTCGAGCATACCTTTAAACTCGCCGGCACTCAGCCGTCGTTCCTGATCGAGCAGGGCTATCCGGATATCGACGTTTATCAGCTTTATAACGGCTGCAAGGTCTCCAAGTTTACCCTGAACCTGGGCGGCGACGGCGAGCTGACCGCGTCCCTGGACATCATGGGTGCCAAAGAAACCATCCCCGACCCGTATGCCACCATTAACGCCAGCCCGGTGACTTTTGCCGCGCCCCGTTTCAGCAACTGCCAGGTGACCTCGGTCAAGGAGGGCGGCGTTGACTTCGGTTCCGTCGTCAACCTCGGACTGACGGTGGAATTCGGCCTGCAGGGCGAGAACTACACCCTGGGCGGCGGCGGGTTCCGGACCTCGATCCCCGAGGGCCAGGTCAAAGTGACCGGCAACTTGAAAGCCCTCTTCAACGGGAAGGATCTGCTCGAAAAGGCCTTTCGCGCCGAGCCTTCGGCGATCGCCTTCAAAATGGTCAACGCCGGAGCGTCCCTCGAGTTTCAACTGCCCGAGGTGATCTTCGAACGGAACGCGCCGGGGATCGAGGGTTCCAAGGGGATCCTGCTCGACCTGCCCTTCCGGGCTTTCACCAGCGGCGGAAGCAACGGCTCGATCATCGCCAAGCTGACCAACGGGAAAGCGAGTTATTAAGGTTCAAATTGGATGCTGGCCGATGGTCGACCGGAGGCTGAAGACCTCCAACTGTATTCCATCCTGGACAGTTGGACTTGAACCTTCCTGGTTCTGGTCCGGCTACAAACATTCCTGTAATAAAGGAAACGGAGTTTGAACAAAAAAGAACCAC
>JAEYGI010000003.1 GCA_023402395.1 Bacillota bacterium | reverse complement strand
CAATGAAGAAGGAGTGGTCTTCATCGATTAACAGGCAGGTTCACTATAGCTGTTTATATTGACCAATTTAAAAATCTGAGATATTCGAAGAATTTTAAAGATATATTTTAATTTATTGAGATAGATGAAAGGACCCTAAAGGGTCCTGGGGGCGGATTGGGATGAAATATTGGGCATGGGTTTAGCCATGGAGGGCTTGCACCTTGTAGCCGGGTCGTTTACGGCCTGGTTGGCTTGGGATTGACAGAGAAAAATCAGGATTTCTTTAGTTCGTGACACGTGGTGACGCGGGGCGGGGGTATGATTGAAGTAAGTCAACACGAAGGAAAGGAGGGAAACTAGATGAAAACGAAAGAAACCTTGGATCACAACGATTTTATCGCGCACGTCCGAAAAAACGACGATGGTTCCTGGGCGGCTCCGCAGATGTTGCTGGAACATTTGGAAGGAACGGCGGGTTTGGCAAAAAGGTTTGCGGACAAGTTCAATTCCGGCGACTGGGCGGAAGTGGCCGGGCTGGCGCACGATGCGGGCAAGGGGAGGGTTGCCTGGCAAAATTATTTGCGCCAAAAGAGCGGTTATGACGAAGAAGCCCATTTGGAGGGAAATCCCGGAAAAATGCCCCACGCCATTCATGGGGCCAAACTGGTGGAGGAGCTTTTCGGAAAGGGTTTGGGGAGAATTTTGGCCTATTGCATCGCCGGACATCACGCGGGATTGCCGGATTGGTCGGCCGCAGAAGGGGCGGGACAATCCTCGCTGGAGTTTCAGGAGGCGCAGGTCAAGGATTTGAGGGATATCGCCGGTTTTGTGGCGGAGCAAGTGAAGCGGGCCGGTCCCAAGCGCCCACCTTGGCAATTCCGAAACGGAAGCCTGGACATGCCGTTGTGGGTCCGAATGTTGTATTCATGTTTGGTTGACGCTGATTTTCTGGATACGGAAGCGTATATGGACATCGATCGCGGCGTCAATCGGGGCGGCTATCGTTCCATTCCGGAACTGCTGGAGCGGTTTGATCGGTTTATGAAGGAACTGGATGAAACGGCGGAAGATACGCCCGTCAATCAAATCCGGAGAAAGATTCGGAGCCAATGTGTACAAATGGCGGGGGAAGCACCGGGGATTTTTTCGCTGTCCGTGCCCACGGGCGGCGGAAAGACTTTATCCAGTCTCGCCTTTGGTCTTGAACATGCCAAAAAACACGGATTGGATCGAATTATCTATGTCATCCCGTACACCAGCATCATCGAACAGAATGCCGATGTGTTCCGTTCCGCCGTGGGAGCTGACCAAGTCGTTGAGCATCACTCCAGTCTGGATGAGGACGAGTCCACGCCCAAATCCCGCCTGGCCGCTGAAAATTGGGATGCGCCTGTGATCGTGACCACCTCGGTGCAGTTTTTTGAATCATTGTTCGCGGCGAAATCCAGCCGTTGCCGCAAACTGCATAACATCGCCAATTCGGTGGTGGTTTTGGATGAAGCGCAGTTGGTGCCGGTGGAATATTTGGCCCCGATCCTTGAGACTTTGCAATTGCTGGTGGATCATTATCGGGTCAGTCTGGTGATATCCACCGCGACTCAGCCGGCGTTCGGAGAACGGAAAATAGGCGGGGAAGTGTTCAAGGGTTTGCGGGATGTCCGGGAGATCATCGGCGATGCGGACCGGGTCAGGGAACTTTATGATTCATTGAAGCGGGTTCGGGTTCAACTTCCGGAAGACCTTCGTGCCCCGTCCAGCTGGGAAGAGATCGCGGCGGGACTGATAAAGCATGAACAGGTTTTGTGCGTTGTTTCCGACCGTAAAAGCTGCCGTGAGTTGCATCGCTTGATGCCGAAAGGTACATTTCATTTGTCGGCATTGATGTGCGGGCAGCATCGCAGTGAAATCATTGCGCAAATCAAGCAAAAGCTGAAAGCGGGAGAGCCGGTCCGGGTCATCAGCACGCAACTGGTGGAGGCGGGCGTGGACATGGATTTTCCCGTGGTCTACCGGGCGCTGGCCGGACTGGATTCTATCGCGCAGGCGGCGGGGCGCTGCAATCGTGAGGGGAAACTGGCGGAGCCTGGAAAGGTGAGCGTTTTCAACGCCCCCAAACCGGCGCCGCCGGGCCTGCTCCGGAAGGCTTCGGATACGACGCGCGGCATCTTGGCGGCATGGAGCGCCGACCCGTTGGATTACAGTCTTTTTGAACGATATTTCGCGGAATTGTACTGGAAAGCCAATTCGCTGGATGCCAAGGGGATTCAGCCCTTGTTGACCCCGGACCCGTTGGAGTGCGCCATGTCGTTTCGGACTGCGGCCACGAAGTTTCGCATCATTGACGATTCCCTTCAAAAAACCGTTATTGTTCGTTACGGTGAAAGCGAAAGGTTGATCGACTTATTAAAGACAAACGGGCCGGAGCGATGGCTGATGCGAAAATTGCAGCGCTTCATGGTTAATGTTTACAATCCCGAGTTTGAGCGGTTGCTGGGCCGTGGTTCGATTGAACCGGTTCAACCCCAAATTTATGCCTTAACATCCCGGATTGAGTATTCCAAGGATACGGGACTCTTGATCGATGAGACACTTTACGATCCAGAACTGTTAATTCAATAGAAAGGAGCTGAGCGAGTGCATAATTGGTGTTTGGAAGTATGGGGGGATTATGCCTGCTTTACGCGTCCGGAGATGAAAGTGGAGCGGGTGAGCTATGATGTGATCACCCCCTCGGCGGCCCGGGCTATTTTTGAGGCGATTTTATGGAAACCCGCCATCCGCTGGAATGTGACCAAGGCCGAGGTGCTTCATCCGATCCGCTGGATTTCGGTCCGCCGCAACGAAGTGGGCCGAACGGTATCGACCCCGACCGCCAAGCAGATGGCCGGCGTGCTTGGCGAACCCATGGGCATCTTCATCGAAGACGAACGGCAGCAACGAGCCGGGCTGTTCCTGCGGGACGTCCGATACCGCCTGCATGGCTACTTTGACTTTATCCCCCCCGAAGAACGAAAAGACAACCGTTCCGCAGCGCCGGAATTTTGGGCGGAGGAATCCGAAGCCGCCGAAACCGCGCGGCTGGACGAGACTCCCGCCAAATACGCGGCCATGTTTGAGCGGCGGGCCAAGAAAGGCCAATGTTTTCACCGGCCGTATCTCGGCTGCCGGGAATTCGCCTGTGATTTCCGGTTGGTGGATCCTAAGACGGAACCGGCGCAGCCCATTGACGAAACCCGCGATCTGGGATTCATGCTGTACGACATGGACTTTGAAAGAGACGAAAATGACCCGGCGCCGCTATTCTTCCGGGCCAGCCTCAATCAAGGCACCGTCAATATGGACCGCCGGGAAGTGGAGGTGCGGGGATGATTTTGCAAGCGCTGAAAGAGTATTACGATCGGAAAGCGGCCGATCCGGACAGCGATATCGCGCCGGAAGGGTGGGAGAAAAAAGAGATTCCTTTCATTGTTGTGCTCGGTTCAAATGGCGCTTTGGTTGGGATTGAAGATACCCGTGAGGGTGAGGGGAAAAAACGAAGAGCCAAGGCGTTTTTGGTTCCGCAAGGAGTGAAAAAGACCTCGGGCATTGCCGCAAATCTGTTATGGGATACCGCCGGATATGTATTCGGGATAGACGCCAAAGGTAACCGGGAACGCGCCCTGAAACAAAAAGACGAATTTGTCACTCGTTTGACCAATGAACTGGGAGAGATACCAATTGTCCAAACGGTGGTTCGTTTTTTAGAAAACATAACGGAAAGCGAGTTAGCCCAGGAGGAATGCTGGAAAGAGATCACGGAGACCAATCCCAATTTGTCATTTCGAATCGGTCAGGATCCTTACTTGGTATGTCGTCGCCCTGAGGTGGTCGCCCAAATTAATTTATCAGCCAGCAAGGCTGAAAATAACCGTTCCGGGATTTGTCTTGTAACTGGAAATGACGCCAATATTAAGATTCTTCATACCTCCATTAAGGGTGTATATGGGGCGCAAAGCTCGGGGGCAAATATCGTTTCATTCAATCTTGACGCCTTTCGTTCGTATGGTAAACAACAGGGTTTAAATGCACCGGTAGGTGTTGAAGCCGAGTTTTCTTATACCACCGCGCTCAATACTCTTCTCGGAAAAGACTCCAAGCAACGCATTTCTATCGGCGACGCTTCAACGGTTTTCTGGTCGGAAAAGCAATCCTCATTTGAAACCGATTTTTCCTTCTTTTTCGCGGAACCGCCGAAAGACGATCCCGACGCGGGGACGCAACGGGTGCGAGCGCTGTTTGAGTCCGTAAAAACCGGCGCTTATATGGATGATGATAGCGATATCCGGTTTTATATTTTGGGTCTCGCTCCGAATGCCGCACGAATTGCAATCCGGTTTTGGCAAGTCGGAACCATTGCCGAGTTTGCAACGCGCGTTAAGCAATATTTTGAAGACTTCGCCATCGTCAAACCGCCAAGGGAGCCGGAGTATTATTCGATCTGGCGCATCCTGGTCAATGTTGCGGCCCAGGATAAAAGTGAGAATATTCCGCCGAATCTGGCGGGAGATTTGATGCGGTCCATTTTGGAGGGGTCGCCTTACCCCGCCACTCTGCTTCAAGCGGCGCTGCGCCGGATTCACAGCGATGTGGAGAACCGGGTGAAACCGGTCCGGGCGGCGCTGATTAAGGCGTATTTAAACCGGTATCACCGATTTTATCCGGAACAAAATCAAAGGGAGGTCGCCATGGAATTGGATATTGCTCAACCCTCAATCGGTTACCAATTGGGAAGGCTGTTTGCCACGCTGGAAAAGATTCAGGAAGAAGCGAATCCGGGAATTAACGCCACGATTCGCGAACGGTTTTACGGAGCCGCCTGCGCCACCCCGGTAACGGTATTTACGAATCTGCTCCGTCTCAAGAACCATCATCTCGCCAAACTTGATAACAAAGGAAGAGTAGTCAATTTTGAACGGTTATTGGGCGAAATCATGGGGAACTTACACGATTTCCCGGCCCATCTCAACTTACACGAACAAGGCCGTTTTGCAATCGGCTACTATCATCAGCGGCAAGCGTTTTTTACGAAAAATGAAGACAGTAACGGCGAATCAAAAAAACAAATCATTTAAAGGGGGATAAAGATGAGCGCGATTCAAAAACGGTATGATTTTGTCATTTTTTTTGATGTGAAAGACGGGAATCCCAACGGCGATCCGGATGCCGGCAATCTGCCCCGGGTGGACGCGGAGACCGGACATGGGCTGATTACGGATGTTTGTTTGAAACGAAAAGTACGGAACTACGTCACGTTGAAAGAAGAGGACAAAGCTCCGTACGGGATTTTTGTCAAAGAAAAAGCGATTTTGAACAATACCATTGAACAAGCTTATATCAGTTTAGAGATTGATTTACAAAAACCCCCAATTGATTCGGCTGATGGGGCCAAACGCAATAAACCTGGACAAGGTCAAGGGAAAGAAGTTGAGCGGGCCAAGCAGTTTTTATGCAAGAATTTCTATGATATCCGGACGTTCGGCGCGGTGATGACCACCGGACCCAATGCGGGGCAAGTCCGGGGTCCGGTCCAGTTTACGTTCGCCCGTTCGGTCGATCCGGTGGTGTCACTTGAGCACAGCATTACCCGGATGGCGGTTACCACTAAGGAAGAATCGGAAAAGCAAGGCGGCGACAACCGGACGATGGGCCGGAAATTTACGGTTCCCTATGGACTGTATCGTGCTCACGGGTTCGTCTCGGCGCCCCTTGCCAACCAGACCGGCTTTTCCGTGGAAGATCTGGAACTGCTCTGGGAAGCGCTTGAAAAAATGTTTGAGCACGACCATTCCGCCGCCCGCGGGCTAATGGGCACCCGGAAATTATTCATCTTCGAACATGCGTCCAAGATGGGCGACGCGCCGGTTCAGAAGCTTTTTGACGCGATTACGATTCAGCGGAAGGATGATGGGAAACCCGCCAGGGATTTCAGCGATTATCAGATTACGGTGGCTAAGGAGCAGATTCCGGCGGGCGTAACGTTGATCGAGAGATCATAATTATGGACAGCAATTATTCCGACTCCGATCTGTTAATGCTCTCCGGGATCCAGCATTTCGCCTTCTGCCAACGGCAGTGGGCCTTGATCCATATCGAGCAGCAGTGGCAGGAGAACCTACTGACGTTCAACGGCCGGGAAATGCACGAGCGGGCCGACGATCCGTTTTTCACCGAAGCGCGGGGAACGGTGCTGATTACCCGTTCCCTGCCGCTGGTCTCCCGGGTTTTGGGCCTCTACGGAGTGGCGGATGTCGTCGAATTTCAACGCGACGAACGCGGGATCGCGTTGCAAGGACGCTCCGGACGCTGGCGGCCCCATCCGGTCGAGTATAAACTGGGCCAGCCCAAGCCGGACGACCGCGACGCGGTACAGCTTTGCGCCCAGGGGTTGTGCCTGGAGGAAATGTTCGGGCTGCCGGTCGGGGCGGGAGACTTGTTTTACGGCCGCGAACGGCGGCGGCAGCCGGTGGAATTCGACGAGCCGTTGCGGCGGCGCGTGGCCGAACTGGCCGCCGCGATGCATGAGATGTTTGACACTGGAACTACTCCGCCGGCCGAGCCCACGCCGTCTTGCAAGAACTGTTCGCTGGTGGAGCTTTGCTTGCCGCGACTCAACGCCAAACGCTCGGTCCGGCGCTACTTGGATGACGCGTTGCGCGAATAGGATCGTAAAGGAGGAGTCCGCTGTTTGCGAAAATTGTTGAATGTCCTCTATGTCACGACTCCTGAAGCCCATCTTGGCAAAGAGGGCGAAAATGTGCTGGTGCTGCTGGGCGAGGAGGTCAAATTCCGAATCCCCGTTCATAATCTGGAGGGGATCGTCTGCTTTGGCTATACCGGGGCCAGTCCGGCGCTGATGCATCTCTGCGCCGAGCGCAACGTGGCCTTGTCATTTTTGTCGGAAAGCGGCCGGTTTCTGGCCAGGGTGAGCGGGCCGGTTAACGGCAACGTCTGGCTGCGGCGCCAACAATACCGCCTGGCCGATCAGGCGGAAGAATCCCTGGCGGTGGCGAAGAGCTTCATCTTTGGGAAGGTATTCAACTGCAAATGCGTGTTGCAACGGTTTCTCCGCGACCACCAAAGCCGGGGCGATGATTCGGCCATGTCGGAAAGCGTCCGGGCACTCGCCCTGCAGTTGCAAAAAGCGTCGGGATGCCGCTGTCTGGACGGCCTGCGCGGGGTGGAAGGCGAGGCGGCGCGGATGTACTACGGTGCCTTTGATCACTTGATTCTGGAGTCCAAAACCGATTTTCAATTCACCGGAAGAAGCCGGCGGCCACCGCTCGATCCGGTCAATGCCCTGCTGTCGTTCTTGTATACCTTACTGGCCCACGACTGCGCGGCGGCCCTGGAAACCGTGGGGCTCGATCCCCAAGTGGGCTTCCTCCATCGCGAACGGCCGGGACGGCCCAGCCTGGCGCTGGATCTGATGGAGGAACTCCGGCCTTATCTGGTGGATCGCCTCGCGCTAGCCTTGATCAACAACCGGCAGATTGATATCAAGGGATTTACGATCAAGGAATCGGGGGGCGTGCTGATGACCGATGAAGCCCGCAAAAGTATCATCACCGCCTGGCAGAAGCGAAAACAGGAAGAGGTGGCCCATCCGTTTCTGGGAGAAAAGGTAGCCGTCGGATTGATCCCGTATATCCAGGCGTTGCTGCTAGCCCGGCATTTGCGGGGAGATCTGGAGGCGTACCCGCCATTTTTGATGAAGTGACGGTGAACGGAAATGATGGTTTTGGTTACCTATGACGTAAACACCGAAACGGCCGCCGGGAAAAAACGGCTGCGTTTGGTGGCCAAGCAATGCCGGAATTTTGGCCAGCGGGTCCAGAATTCGGTCTTTGAATGTCTGGTGGATCCGGTACAGTTCGCTGATTTGCGCAAGCGGCTGGAAAAAATCATTGATGCGGACCAGGACAGTTTGCGGTATTATTTTCTGGGGAACCACTGGCAGAACCGGGTGGAGCATGTGGGCTCCAAACAAACCTATGATCCCGAGGGCGTGTTGACGGTTTAGGATCTCTCGCCGGAGTTTATTTCGGGGTTCGTTGATTCTTGGCGCGAACCGGAAGTGAACATGAATTCCCCGGGAGGTTCGCGGTGTTAATTTGACGGGTTAATTGACGATCGATGAGTAAAAGCGGAGGGTTTTTCTGGAAGAAAAAAAGAGGTTCGCGGAAACGGCTGTCGAAAGCTTAGAGTAAGAAGGGTTTGAAAGGTATACTGTCGCACCCTACGCGGGTGCGTGGATTGAAACAATTCTATGACGAAAACGGGGACCCAGTCTTGTGTCGCACCCTACGCGGGTGCGTGGATTGAAACAGGCTACCAGTCCCCCGAATGGCGGCCTGAATGAGTCGCACCCTACGCGGGTGCGTGGATTGAAACGTGACCGGAACTTTGGGTAAGATCGACTATGTAAGTCGCACCCTACGCGGGTGCGTGGATTGAAACCGCTGGGTCGCTAAATGCGCAACAACCCCAACGTCGTCGCACCCTACGCGGGTGCGTGGATTGAAACTGTTGACCCTGTATTATATAAATATAGCTGGTCTGTCGCACCCTACGCGGGTGCGTGGATTGAAACGCCTTTTCCGTTACGCTCAATGGTTCCATATATTGTCGCACCCTACGCGGGTGCGTGGATTGAAACAGCTCGTATTTAGAATTGCTTTTCCCGCCGCCACGTCGCACCCTACGCGGGTGCGTGGATTGAAACTTCGTCGGCGATTAGAATTTCCTTGAAAACTCGAAGTCGCACCCTACGCGGGTGCGTGGATTGAAACATTTTGTTTCCTCCTTTGCTTTAAAATC
>JAEYGI010000001.1 GCA_023402395.1 Bacillota bacterium | reverse complement strand
AAAACAATTAAGCAGCTTGAATTTGGGCGATCCGATAAGAACCTAAAACCTTCGTTGGGTCATAATGTTCTTTGTTTTTTGCTAAAGTAAAGAGGATCTTAATCAACTTCACGGCAATTACTACGAGTGCTTGTTTTTTCTTTAGTGGATTTTCTGGACGGGTAATCAAGTATTGATAGAATTGCCGCAACTCTGGGTTTTTTGAGACCATTACGACGGCCAATTGATAAAGAATCCGTCGCAAATTGGGTCGACCCCGTTTCGATATACTGCGTTGACCTTGATGATCGCCGGAGCTGGACTCAACCAAATTAAATCCAGCCAACTTACGAATCTGTTTCCAACTCACAAAACGGCTTGGGTCACCGATTTCGCCTAAGAAACTAGCTGCAGTTACCACCCCAATTCCTTTCATCGGAAGAAGATACTCACCCACCTCAGTTGTAAGCAACTCTTTTTGCATCGCCGCTTCAATTCGTTCAATATGCTGAGTTTGAAATTCTAAGTCTTTTAGGTAGATCTGTAATTTGAGTTTAACTGCGGCGTTTGCCGGAACCCCAACGGAACACTCCGCGGCATCCAACAATAACTGGGCCCGTTTACGCCCAACGCTTTTAATGATTGCCTTACGAATTACCCCCACAATCCCGTCGATCCCAAGGGGCTTGAGATCTTCGGGAAACGGGCAATGGTACAGAATTTGCATTGCAGTCTTTCCGGTTACATCTTTAAAAACCGTCTCGAACTCCGGAAAGTATTCATCAAGAATCGCGGTAATGATATTTAGAATGGCATTGACCCGACTTTTTATTTGATTTCGAGTGTTGGTTAAAACCCGTAACTGCGCAAAAGGTCCATTCGGAAAATAAATTTCTGTAAAACGCCCATCACGGATTAAGCGGCCGATTACCCCGGCATCTTTCGGGTCGCTTTTGGTTTGGGTATTATCATCAAATTCTTTTGACTTTTTCACATGATATGGATTGACGAAAAAAACGTTGATTCCTCGTTGAACAAGATATGATGCGAAGGCCTTCCAATAGTGACCGGTAGGCTCCAAACCAGCAATCACTGTTTGACATGAATGTTCTTGTTTCAAAATATCAATTTTAGCTAATAGACTTTCAAAATCATCTTTGGTATTCTTAATACGAAAAGGCTTACCGATAAAAACTCCATTATGACGCATCGGTTGAGCCCAATGAGCTTTCTTTGCAATATCAACACCGATAATTAATACACCTTTTTGGATTAATTCAAGTTTGTCGTTTTGAGATTTAAACATTTGGGGAGCCTCCTGTTTCGTATTGTTGTTTGGACAACTCAATCTTAACAGGTCGGCTCTCTTTTTTTCAAATCTCTTTTTCTTTCTTTACAGGAATGCTTGTAGCCGGAGGTCTTCAGCCTCCGGTCGGCAATCTTCACGACCCCAATCACCCGCCTCAATCTCAGCGCAATCATAAAATTCACCTTAATCAGCGGTTCAGACACCTCCCCCACCCCCAAATCCCCCCGCTCCATCCGGTGACACCATATCCCCAGCCGCTCCGGCTTCCTGATCATCTGGAGCAATACTTTTTCCATCTGGAAAAACAGTTTTTTCAGATGAGCCTCCAACATTTCCATCTGGAAAAACAGTTTAACCAAATGATCCTCCAATATTTCGATCTGGAGAAACAGTTTCTACAAATGATCCTCTAATATTTCCATCTGAAAAAACAGTTTCTTCAAATGAAGATCTAATATTTCCACTTGGAGCGACACCTGCTCCAACTGATCCGGCTCCCGGATCACCTGAAGCGGCTCTTGCTCCAGATGAAGCGGCCCCGCCCCCATCTGATCCAACCCTGCGATCAATTGGTCGAACCCCCGGATCAGTTTCCCCAACACCCGGATCAACTTCATCAAGCCCCCGATCAATTGCAGCGCCTAACGCCAAAGACCCCGGTTCACCGAACCCGGGGTCTTTAAGTATCAAGTCGCCAAGTAGGGTCGTCCATCTGCAGTTACTTTGCAACTGTCCGGCGCCTCCGCTTTCACAGCGCCGGGAAGAGTCTTGCCGGACCGTGACCACGGACGGTTACAGTTAAGGCGCAGGCCGGATGCCGTAGCGCCTGAAGTGGTTGAACTTTCAGTTCAACATTCGCGTCGTCAAAAGCGAGGAGTTCTAGGCGCGACCGAGCGAGGACCGGAGCCGTACTCAATGTACGGTGAGGACCGCAGCGACCGAGCAACGACGAAATCCGACGCTTTGAACTGCTGCATCAACCAATCCGGCAATTCTTTTAACCCTTCTCCGAAGCCGACTTCTTAACTATCCGGTTCACTTTTAGTTGACGATGATTTTTCAAAATATTACAATTACACATATCATGAGATTAACTCAAGGGGGAAGAGCGATGACTGATATTTTAAAGCTTTTTGCGGCCTTAGCTTTGGGCTACCTTTTCGGCAGCCTTAATACATCGGTGATTGTAGGGAAAATATGCGGCAAGGACATCAGAAACCATGGAAGCAAAGGCGCCGGGCTTACCAATACTTTGAGGGTACTTGGGAAATCTGCCGCGGTGTTTGTTCTGGTGGGAGATATATTAAAAGGAGTAATTGCCTGTTTGATCGGCTTGTTCCTTGGCGTGTACTTTTTTTCGGGAGAGGCGAAAGATTGCGTAAGCCTTTTAGCGGCGGGCGCGGGAGCGGTTATCGGGCATAACTGGCCGGTATATTTCGGGTTTAAAGGGGGCAAGGGAGTACTTACGGCAGTGACTGTGCTGTTTATGGCTGACTGGGTTATTGCCCTTTTATGCCTGGGCTTATTTGTAATAATAGTAGCTTTAACCCGTTATGTTTCGTTAGGCTCAATCTGCGCCGCAATTCTTTTTGTGGCCATTTCATTTATTCCGGTTTTTGGGCATACCTTATATTTTTATATATTTGCGTGCCTAATGGCGTTGATGGTTATTTTCCGGCATATGGGAAATATCCAAAGGCTGCTTTCAGGAACCGAAAATAAACTTATTTTTAAAAAATAAATTTCTTCGGAACCTCTATTTGTCATTCTATATAAGTTGAATTAAATCTTCAGGATTCATCATGTCCCTAATACCGGCCATGATGAAAAAATTAAGGAATTTAATTCAACTTATTACTGCTGTGATAGGATGAAAGGAAGCGGCCAATGATTACCATTTATGATTGGTTTGGCTATGGATTGCCGATCAAGGAACGTTACCGGTTAATAAAAGAAGCCGGATTTGATGGCGTTTTATTATGGTGGAGTGAATATTTGGATCGTAATGATTACCGCAACGGGCCACAAATTGTGCGGGAAGCGGGTCTTTTTATCGAAAATATCCACACGCCATTCCAAGTCCAAAACAACCTCTGGCTTGACAATCTGGAAGGCGAAGCCTCAACCGATTGCTATTTGCAATGCGTTGCGGATTGCGCCGAATTTGAGATTCCAACAATGGTGGCGCACCTGCCCAACGAAAACAATCCATATAACGCATTGGGCATGGATCGAATCAAGCGAATCACTGAAAAAGCGGAACAGCTTGGTGTCAATGTCGCGCTGGAGAATTTGCGGAACCTTGCCAATTTGGCATATGTGCTGGAGCAAGTGGATTCCCTGCGTGTCGGATTTTGTTACGACTGCGCCCATCACTACCGTTACTATCCGGGCGCTGATTTATTATCCATGTACGGTTCCCGGTTGATGGCACTACATTTACATGATAATTACGAAAATACCACACACCGGTTACCCTTTGACGGCACCATCGATTGGTCCACGGCCATGAAAAAAATTGCGGAAACGGGGTATCCCGGCGCGACTGCCATAGAGGCCATGAATTGGAATTACAAGGATTTAGCGGCGAAAGAATTTTTACATGAAGCGTTTGAGCGGGCAAAAAGGCTGGAAGCATTAAGACTCTGTAATCCATGAAACAGAAATAATCCGCAACAATCTTTGATATATGCAGAATACCGTAATCGCGGCAACTTCGCCTTATTTATATGTTGCGAAATAACAGAATCATCAGTCAAAGGTTTAAGAGTGGAGATTTTGCGCCAGCAAAAGCAGACAACTTCACAACTGCGCTTTCACGCTATGGAAAAAGGCGAACATTCTTTTAGTAAATGCGCCCTCCAAGTAGTTTATCATGTGGAGCAATCAAACAACGGTTAATCTGTTTCTCATGCTTTTGATAAAGAGCTTGCAAGGCTTTTCCATAATCCTCTTTTGTTTCAAATTCCCAAACTAAAATGTACTTCACGCATTTTACGATTTTCGTGAGCTTATGAGGGGGAAGTCCCTCTCTAATCTGCTCGTAATCAATATTATATTCCCGCTTGACATATTTCAAATCTAAAAGCCCTATTTGCTCTCTTTGAGTAGCAACAACCTCATGTAACAAGTTTTCAAATTCTTCAACTTTGGTTGGATTTACTTGATAAATAGCTATCTCTACAAAACTATTATTCATTTTTTCCTCCTTTTCGCCTACTACTCCTAAAACTTAAGCAGTCACTACTGCACCATATACTCCAATTGTGAACTATAACAAATTCATTCGCCACATAATCCCAGCCCTTTCGATGTATGCAACGAATATTTCACTACCGCTAAGTAGGGCCACCCATCTTCAGTTACTTGGCAACTGTCCGGCGCTTCGGCTTTCATAGCGCCGGGAGGAGCCTTGCCGGATTGGTTGAACTTTCAGTTCAACATACGCGGCGTCAAAAGCGAGGAGTTCTAGGCGCGACCGAGCGAGAATCGGAACCGTACTCGATGTACGGTGAGAATCACAGCGACCGAGCAACGACGAAATCCGACGCTTTTCACGGCGCATCAACCAATCCGGCAATGCTTTCAATAAATCACATGCGGTATGTCGCACCACAAGTTTCACATGATTTTTGCTTTCCGTTCATTGTTTGAGGAATGGGCAATCGTTGCGTTTATCCGGGCCCCAGCGTTTTCATCGCTCCATTGACCTAACAACTTTTTCACTTCTCTGCGGCTCTTAATAACCAAAAACAATTTATCGGGATACTTTTCATGCAAATCCATGATCGTGCGTTTTCTGGTTTTCGAAAAATTCCATAACCCTTTAAAAAACCGAAGAAATTCCCGATCCAATCGTTCCTCCAGATATTGCGGCATATCCGAACGCTTTTTGCCGTGTCGTTGAAATACACCGGCCAAACATACCAAACGGTTTATATCCAAAAAAATAATCAGGTCCGCCGCTTGAAACCGCAACTCCATGGTGCCGGTATGATTGCCCTCAATAATCCATTTTTCCCTTGATATCAGTTCCGTTTGCCGCTTGATCCATTCTTCCTTCGGCGGCTTTTCCCAGTTAGGACGCCAAAACTCAACATCGAGATGAACAACTGGCAACCCCGTGATCACCGACAATTCCTTCGCCAAAAAACTTTTCCCGCTCCCATTATTCCCAACAATAATCAGGCGACGATATCCGAATATATTCAATCCGATCACTTCCGAAACTATCAATTTCCTGTTCATCCCATTTACGATTATAACACAATAGCAAACAAAAAAGTGCCGACATGCCCAATGTCGACACTCCGAGACCCCGGTTCACTAAAACTCGAGGTCTTGCGATTCCGCTGAAATCACTTAATCTGACTATCCAATTAGGTCAGGATTAAGGGTGGTCGACGTTGCAGCCGACGCCCTCACCCATTGGGCCGATTCAAGCCGTCTGCCCTCTCCCATTTCGCTCGAAAAGCACTCGCGATGGGCGAGGGGAAAATAGGGTCTAAACCATTGACCAACATGTATTTGGACTTTTGAGTCCCTCCCCAGCGTTAAAAAATCGATGATTTTTTAAGCGCATACATAGCTATCGTCTTTTGATAGCGTCATGGGGGACCAGAGCCAAGGAAGGCTCAAGATCCGGCGTCCACGGATGGAGAATGCCGGGAGAGCAGGCAGCTTCAAATCAACCCGAGGGGTAAGGGCGTTCAGGTCAGAGCCGACAGTTATTTTGCTTACCTGAGTAAACTGGAGAGTCGGATTACTTAATTTGGCAACGCCCACTAGAGGAATCCACCTTCAGTCACTCGAAAACCGTCCGGCGCCTCCGCTTTCACAGCGCCGGGGAGGAGCCTTGCCGGGGTGGCTGAACATCCAGAATCACATCCGCGTCGTCAAAAGCGAGGAGTTCTAGGCGCGACCGAAGGAGGACCGGAACCGTACTCGATGTACGGTGAGGACCGGACTGACCGAGCAACGACGAAATCCGACGCTTTTCACGGCGCATCAGCCACCCCGGCAAATCTTTTGACCCTTCTTTCATTCTCTTTCTTGATTGTTTCTAAAATTCTTACGAAGCCGACTTAATAATTATTTCGCTTCCCCCAGAAACTCCTGAAGCTTGGCCGCTTCATACTCCCGATACGTCGGCGTCTGCTTGATCTTCTCAATGATCTCCCGATCCTCGGGCCCCATCTCCAAGTTTTGCAGAATCTCCATCGAATTCAGCAAATGATTGACCTTCCCCGTGCCCAGCACCACCGAAGTCGTCTCCGGCCGGGCCAGATTCCAGCGAAGCGCCGCCTGAGCCACCCGGTTCCGGTCGGTAAGCCCCGCTTCGGCCACCATCGCAAACAGCTTCCCCTTCATAAAAGCTTCCCGGCTGATGATGCCCAACCCCTTGGCCTGAGCCGCCGGGAACACCTTCCGCTCGCAGCCGTAATCGCCGAAATTGTAATTGATATAGACCACATCGAAACAACCGGCCTCGATCTGCCGCAGATAAGTCTCCTCGCCGGAGAACGTATCGGCGCAGGCGAAACGGATCAATCCCTCCCGTTTCAGCCGGGCCACATTGTCACTGATCTTGGCCAGATAGTCGGGATCGTGATCCAGCGCGTCCCGCATGAAGGCCAGATTGAAAAAGTCAATCGTCTCCCGTTGCAGCAGCTTCAGGATTCGCTGGGCCTCGGCCTTCAACAGCCCGAAATCGGCCATCTTCGCGTTATAAGGGTCGTAAGTATACACCATGCCCTCGGGCCGGGTCTGAACATATATTTCGTAGGGGGGCGGCATTTCTTTCAGATTCCGTCCCAACGCCTCTTTTTCCGAATCGTGAGTCACATCGAACAAATTGATGCCGTTGTCAAACGCGGCGCCCAAGACATTCTTCCGGTTCTCCTGGCCGAAGCCGTCAAAGATATACCCCGGCGTGACGGCCAATTCGAAATTCTCGTTGAACCCCCGGGACGCGCCGGTCGGCAGGTATTCATGGCCACCCATGGCAATCACCGAAATCCGGGCGTCCGCTTTCCCCAATTGTTTATAGATCATGGCGACCTCCATATCGTTACAAAATAAAAATAGTTGGCGCGGCGGCGTTCACTCGGGAGACGGGCAATCCTCCTCGCCCTGCCGCCCCTTGAAATAAGAACTGAGCATCGCCTCGTCCCGCCGCAGTTCTTCCGACCTGCCGGAGGCGACGATCCGGCCCACCGACAGCACATAAGCGTAATCGGTGACTTGCAGCGCCATATTGGTGTTCTGCTCCACCAGTAAAATAGTCAGGCCGGTCTGATTGATCCGGGTAATGGCCTCATACACCTGATCGACAATGATCGGCGCCAAGCCCATCGACGGTTCATCAAGCATCAACAATTTGGGCTGGGCCATCAAGCCGCGCATGATCGCCAGCATCTGCTGCTCCCCGCCGGAAAGCGTCCCGGCCATCTGCGCCATCCGGTCCTTCAATTTCGGAAAAAGCTCAATCACCTTGGCGATATCGTCATTGATCTCCTTCTTGGAACGGCGCAGGTAAGCGCCCATGATTAGATTCTCCTTGATGGTCAGGCCCGGAAACACGCCCCGCCCCTGGGGCACGTGAATCACGCCCCGGCTGACCACGGCTTCCGGTTTCAGGCGTTCGATGGACTCGCCCCGGAATTCGATACGAGTGTCGGGGGAGGTCTTGACAATGCCGGAGATGGCCATCATGGTGGTGGTTTTGCCGGCGCCGTTCGGACCGAGCAGCGCCACGAAGCGCCCCTCGTCAATGGTCAGGTTGACGTTATCCAGCGCCTGGGCCTTGCCGTAAAAGGCATCCAAATGAGTGACCGTCAGCATGATTGGGCCGCCCCCTTTCCCAAATAGGCTTCAATCACGACCGGGTTCCGCTCGATCTCCTCAAACGACCCGGACGCGATCTTCTCTCCGTAACTGAGAACCTCCACCCGGTCGGTGACGCCCCGCACCAGATCCATGATGTGCTCGATCAGGATAATGGTCAGCCCCGAATCCCGCAGCGTTTTGATCAAACCGTCCAGATGGGCGATTTCGGTGCTGTTCATTCCGGCGGCCGGTTCGTCCAGGAGCAGAATCTGGGGGCGGGTCGCCAGGGCCCGGGCGATCTCCAGCAACCGCTGTTGGGCATAGGGCAGGCTCTGCGACACCAGCTTTTCCTTGCCGGCCAGGCCCACCCGGTCCAGCAGCTCCAGCGCTTCGTCGCGGTAATTAGCTTCCTCTTGCCGGAAGGTTTTAGTCTTGCCGAGCACCCGGCCCAGGCCGGACCGGAAGCGGTGATGATGGCCGATCAGCACATTGTCCAGCACCGACAATCCCTTGAACAGCCGGACGTTCTGAAAGGTCCGGGAGATGCCGGCGATGCAGATGTCGGTCGGATTCAAGCGTTCGATCCGCCGGCCGTCCAGCGTAATCTCGCCCTGCTCCGGCGTATACACGCCGGTGATTACATTGAGCAGCGTCGTTTTGCCCGAGCCGTTGGGCCCGATCACCGCCACCACCTCCCCGGTTTCGACCGTGATCGAGACATCCTTCAACGCCAGGATTCCGCCAAACGACTTGCTGATGTTTTGAATTTTCAGGATCTCACTCATGAAGTGGCACCTCGTTTCGTCCGGGACTTGAGCCGGGCCGCCAGGTTCTCCTTGAACGACTGGAACGGGAACAATACCACCAGGAGAACGATCAGGCTGAAGATCATCATATAGTACTCTTGCAGGAAACGCATCAACTCCGGCATCAGGGTCAGGGCGACGCCGGACCAGATCGAGCCGATGATCGATTCCTGGCCGCCGACAATCGCCATGCTGAAGAGATTGAACGATTGCTCCCCGGTGATCAGCTCCGGAGAGAGGAACCCGGCGAAATGCGCGTACAGCCCGCCGGCCAGGCCCGCGAAAAAGGCGGCGCACACAAACGCCAGCATCTTCAGACGCCGGATGTTGATTCCCATCAGTTCGGCGGCGGTTTCATCCTCGCGGATCGCGGCCAGGGCTCTCCCCAGATAGGAGTTTTTCAGGCGCAGGGCCGTGACCACCGACACCGCCACGAACCCCAGCAGCAGATAGTACCAGCTCAAGTCCTTGACAACCTTGACGCCTCCAAAAGCGAGCGGCGGAATGTTGTAAATGCCGTAAGGGCCGTTGGTGATCGGCTCCAGATTGATCACCAGCAGCCGCACCACCTCGCCGAAAGCCACCGTGCAGATGGACAGGAACGGGCCGCTGAGTTTGAAAGCAGGAATGCTCAGCAAAGCCCCCCAGACGCAGGCGAACAAGACGCCAATCAATATCGTCAGATAAACCGGCCAGCCCAGGCTGAGTGAAAGAATCGCCGAACAATAGGCGGCCAGGGCGAAAAAAGCCACGTGCCCCAGGCTGATCTGCCCGCCGATGCCGAAGAGGATCACCAGGCCGATGACGGCAATGGCGTTGGCAAAACCCCGGTTAAAAACATAGACATAGTAACGGTTGGGCAATAGTAGCGGCAAGAGCGCGAAAACCCCGATCAGGACATATATCCACCAGTTTTTACCCTTAAACATTGTCGTCACCTATACTTTCTCGATAATCTCCAGTTTGAAGAGGCCTTTCGGCTTAAACAGCAGGAAGAACAGGAGCAAGGAAAAGGTAATGACGTCCTTGTACTGCGACGAGATGAAACTGGCTCCCAGCGTCTCGACCACGCCCAGGATCAGCCCGCCGACAATGGCCCCGACCGGGCTGCCGAACCCGCCGATGATGTTGGAGGTGAAGGCCTTGGTGCCGAACATGATCCCCATGTCCAGCGTAATGAAAAAGACCGCGCCCGACAGCGCGCCGGCCAGACCGGCCACCACCGAGGAGAGTCCGAAAACCAGGCTGATCATGCGGTTGGTATTGACCCCCATCAGCGACGCCACCGTCCGGTTCTGAGTGGTGGCCCGCATCGCAATTCCTAGCTTGGTCCCTTTGAACAAAAACAGCAGCAGCGACATCATGGCCAGGCAGATCCCGACGATCCAGAGGGTATGCGGCATCACGAACACATTGGGCAACAATTCCAGCGGTTCATTGCCGAACGGGTTGGGAATGGTCCGGGGCGCGGTGCCCCAGACGAAACGGGCCGCGTTGCGGATAAAGATCGACAGCGCGATGAAGGAGACCAGCGCCTTGATAGGCGCCGCGTTTTGGCGGCGTAACGTGTAAACGATGGTTTTTTCGGTGAACACGCCGAAGAGAAACATCACGGCCAACGTGATCAGAAGCGCCACGACGAACGGCAACTGCAACGTTACAAAGAGGCTGTAGATCAGAAAGCAACTGATCATCACGAACTCGCCGTTGGCGAAGTTGAACACCCCCGCCGCGTTCCAGATCAATGTAATGCCCAGCGCCGGCAGCGCGTACAGCGCGCCGATTGAGATGCCGCCGATGAATAATTGTAAGAATGTCTCGAACGACATGAATCCCCCTTAAATAATAGCGTTCGGCGGCGATCCTCGCCGCCGAACGCTTCATGTTCCAATGATTGGTCTCGGATTACTTCCCGATAGCGTCGGTTACAACCCATTTGCCATTTTTGAATTCGCCGATCACCTGCTTGGTGACCAGATCGCCGGTGGCGCTGGCTTTGAACGCGCTCTGGACCCCGACGTAATTTACGGTTTGCAATCCCTTGGTAATGGCTTGCGGAGTGGTGCCGTTCTTGTTCATGATCTCCGCCAGCATCTTGATGGTGTCATAGTAAGCGACCACGTGGGTTTCCGGTTCTTGGTTATTGAAGAGTTTCATGTAGCGTTGCACCCATTCCTGAATCTTGGGATCGGTGTCGCTGGGGAGGAAGTGGGTGACAATCTTGACGCCTTCCATGGCACCGCCGGCCAGTTCCACCACATAGTCGAGGCCGAGCGGCGAACCGCCGAAGAATGCGGTTTTCAGGCCCAACTCCTTGCTCTGGCGGAGGAACTTGGCGATCTCAATCTCTTTGCCCAGGCCCAACACGGCATCGACGCCGCGGTTTTTGAAGGTCAAGATCTGGGCGGTAAAGTCGGTGTCCCCGATGTTGCACACCTCGATGGTTTTGGCGGAATTGGATTGAGCGGCCAGGAACTTTTGAATCTCTTCCATGAACCCTTTGCCGTAATCCTCGTTGGTGTACATGATGCCGATCTTTTTAAAGCCCTTCTCCGTCACATAATCGGCCAGGATTTGGGCGGCCACCGAGTCATTGGCCCGCATCCGGAAGATGGTCGGAACCTTCTGATTGGTGATCCGGACGTTGGTGGCCGATACGATCTGCGGAATCCCTTCCTTGGCGCTAAAGGACATACTGGCCAGCACCAGTCCGCTGGAGTCCGAGCCGAGGATCACCGGAACCTTCAGATCATAGATTGCCTTTTTCACCGCATTGATGGCTTCACTGGATTTGACCTGATCATCGAGGAAGACCACTTCCAGCTTTTTCCCCTTGATCCCGCCCTTGGCGTTGACCTCGTCGACCGCCATTTTGATGCCATTGGTGATGTACTCGCCGTTTTTGGTGAGCGCGCCCGTGAGCGAAGTGACGATGCAGGCAATCCGCACCGTTTGCTGCGGCGCCGCCAAAGCCACCGCGCTCAGCGCCATAGAGAGCAGTAATACCAGCACTAACCCGATTCGAAGCATCTTCATCAACCTTACCTCCTTGTTTATTTTTCTGTACTAACCGGCTCAATGCCGGATGTCAGACAATCAAAGGACGTTCCATGATCCGGAATGATGTTCCAAACGATTGTCATGATGAAACGAAAGATTGTCTCTTAAAACCCGTTTCATTCCATATTCCGGAACGGCATTCCATGTCCAATTCATAAAAAACTACCGCTCCAACCGGGCCGGGCCGCCCGCTATCGTCTCCATTCCCTCGTTCCAGCCCAAACGTTCGGAGATCTCATTGGCAGCCTTTTGGATCGTGGCCGCGACCACTTCCACGTCTTTGGAACGGATCCGGGTCGCCGGCCCGGAAATGGTCATCGCCGCGAAGGCCGCTCCCCGGTAGTCCCGGATCGGTGCTGCGATGCAGATCTGATCTGGTTGAATCTCCTCATCATCCACGGCGTAGCCGTTCCTCCGGATCTCGTCCAGGTTCTCCTTAAGCTGCCCGGGGTCAGTGATGGTTTTGTCCGTATAGCGGTCCAACGGCGCCAGGGCCAGAATGCGCTCAATCTCCTCCGGGCTCTGCAGGGCCAGCAACATCTTGCCGCTGCCCGAACAATGAATGGGATTACGCTTGCCGATCTGAGAGGTGACCCGCATCGCCTGCTCACTCTCCATTTTCTCGACGATCACGGTTTCAATCCCGTCCAGCACCGAGATGCTGACCGTCTCCCCGAAGCGCTCCACCAATTGCCGGACGATCGGTCCGGCTTCGGTGGTCAGATTGCGGGTGAGCACCACCCGCGAACCCAACGAATGCAACTTAAGCCCCAGGCGATAATTGCCGGTGGCCGAATTTTGCTCGATAAACCCCCGGTTGGCCAAGGTGGCCAGCAGCCGGTGGACGGTGCTTTTGGGCAGATGAACCTTCTGGCTGAGCTGCAGGATGCTGAGTTCGTGGCCTTCTGTCTCATACGCCGTCAATATTTGCAACGCGCGGTCAACTGATTGCACCAACGAGGGATCGTTGCCAAGCCGGCCCGCCGTATCCTTATTCACAAACAATCCTCCCATTCGTTCCGAATCATGGAACGTTGTTCCAAGACATTTATATTATAGCTTCAAACGAAACATGAGTCAATCTGAAAAACAGAAACCCCCTTTCCGCTGGTAAGAACATCGCTTATTCACACAATTTATTTCAACTATATAAGTTAAATTAAATATCTAATATGGATCATGTCCCGTAAACCTTCCATGATGGAAAAATTAATGGAAATTAGTTCAACTTATTTCAGTTGTAATAGGATGAACTAAATTCAAATTTGATGCCATTTGCATTCGGCTTTACGAATGCAAATTTTATATTAGAAATTTACTTCATCCTATATACTATACAAACCGCGGCGTCTCCTCTAGAATAGAAAAGAGCGTTACAATGATCAAAAAGGATGCGCCAAACCATGAAAACTTTCACTTCGCCGCTCATTTTAGGGTCGATCCGCTGTTTGCGGGGGAACACCCGGGTCTCCATTTTCTTCGAACCGTTATGGGGAATACCGTATGTCCTGTATACCTTCTATTTGAGCCTTTATATGAAAGAACTGGGAGTCAGCGACGTTCAGTTGGGTTACATTATCGCGATTTCCGCCGTGGCCAGCGCGTTTTTTGCCATGATCGGCGGAGTAATCACCGACATCCTGGGCCGGAAGCGGACCACGCTTATTTTTGATCTGCTGGCTTGGCCGGGCGCGCTCCTGATTTATCTTCTTTCCGACAATTTCTGGCTGTTCGCGTTGGCAACCTTTGTCAACAGCGCCGTCAAAGTGGTGTCCATCTCCTGGAACCTGATGGTGATTGAGGATGCCGACCCTCATCAGCAATTGGTCGCCTACAACCTGATCAATATCATCAATCTGTCGACCGGCTTTCTGGTTCCCTTGGCCGGGTGGCTGGTGGCGGCGCTTGGGATTCTAAACGGCGAACGGATCTTGTTGGGGTTCGCCCTGGTCAGCATGGCTGTGATGATCCTGGGCCGGAACCACTGTTACCAAGAGACCGAAGTCGGGCGTCAGGTCATGGCCGAATGCCGCCGTGATGGACTTCGAAACCTGATAAAGCGCCACTCACCGCAAAACGCCTGGTTCAGCCTGCGGGAGAAACCATCCCTGGCCTTGGCGCTAAGCCTGGTGAGCCTCTTCAATGCCTTTATCCCGATCGGAACCTTCACCAGCCTTTATTACGCCCCGTATCTCACCGAGGCCTTGAAACTGGACCGTTCCGCCATTTCGTTTCTGGGAGGGGCCGGCCCGGCGGTGATGTTCCTGGTCTTTGTCTTTGTCAACCCCAGGGTGCCCGGAGCCCGGCGCTTTCAGGCGATGATCTCCGGATTTATCGTGCAAATCCTGGCCCTGGCCGGGTTCATTTTGATCAGGCCGGGACGGTTCGGCCTCACCTTGCTGGCCGTCGCCGGTTTCGCGGTTGGTTTCAGTATTACCAAGCCGTTTCTGGATACCGTGATGGCGCACGCCACCTCCGGCAAGGAACGGGCCGGTGTCTATTCCCTGAGCTATACCCTGACTTCGGTGCTCACCGCGGTTTTGGGGATGATCTCCGGATACCTCTATCAGATTCACCCGGGGCTGATCTTCGGCCTTTCCATTTTGCTGCTGGCGGCTTGTCTGTCGCTCCTACTCATTTTACAGGCCAAATATCAAAATATGCCCAACCCGGCCGAATCCGCCCCCGCCTGATCTGGACGCCGCCGCTTCGGGATGCGGCGAAATATCCTAATATAAGTTGAATTAAATATCTAATAAGCATCCCGTCCCGTAAGCCTGCCATGATGAAAAATTAAGGGATTTAATTCAACTTATTACCGCTGTAATAGGATGAGAAAAATTTCGTTTTACTACCATTTGCATTCGGCTTTAAGAATGCAAATCTAGTAAAGATATTTATTTCATCCTATATAATTCATTGACCACCGGCTTTGGCGAAAATGTTTCAAAAGAAACAACCCCGAAACGAATCCGGGGTTGCTTCTTTTTTGATTGCCTGTAAGTGAAGATTGCCGTCGTAACTCGCCCCAT
Organism: Bacillota bacterium; assembly: GCA_023402395.1. Taxonomy (GTDB): domain Bacteria; phylum Bacillota; class UBA4882; order UBA8346; family UBA8346; genus JAEYGI01. The sequence goes on along the minus strand of JAEYGI010000001.1, from coordinate 38,573 downwards.
TTTAGGATCGGGCGCGAACGAATGGGGGTCAGGCAATCAAATTCGCCGAAAACCAGCCTTGCTCTTGGTGTCTTGAAACTTTTCCCTAAGTAAAAAAACGCTTCATTCCTTTGCAAAACCGCTTCGGTCGCGCGGATCAGCGTAAAAGATTTAAAGTGAGGATCGGGTTTGACTGTTTTGCAAGCGTCGCAAATTTAATTTTCTTAATTTTTATTATAATCAACCCGCACCCGGTCCGCCTATGGCCTTTTAACAACAGTTATCTGCGAATCTGCAATTTTTTGTCCAATTACAGCCACTATCCGCCGCTATTGAAAAGGCAGTTTCCCGCTCATAGGCCGACGCCTCCAATTCGCCAATTCAACCCGGACATACCGTAAAATCGCCCGATAGCAGTACCGTCCCTTGAGTGCCGGTCCGGCTGTTGAAGGGGCGGATCTCGGCGAAATCACCCGCAAAGGGTGGTTCGGTGGTGATTATCGTCCCAGCCCAAGTGGGCAACTGATTACCGAAGGTTGAACGGACGAGCCGCATTGTCACCGTGGTTCGCGGCTGCGCCGGGTCGGCGGTGAACAAGCTCAAGCCCCCGGCATACGCGTCAAAGTCTCCCAAACGTGACGGATCGGGAAGCGGCGAAGCCGCTATCGTATAGGCCCGGGTGCTCATAGCAACCTGACGCCCGACCACCGACCCGATGGGAATATCCGCGTCCGGCGGCAAGACGGAGAAATTGGGCTGCAGCAGCGAACAGAACGGAGTCGGAATCCGGTCCGGCACCGCCGGAGCCGCCCCGGGGATGCAAACCACTTGGCCGACTGCCAGCCGGCTGGGGTTAATGCCGGGATTGACGTCCAAAATGTCCTGAACCGTTACTCCATAACCGAGCGCCAAACCATAAATCGTATCACCGGATTGAATGGTATGACGGTCGCTTCCGGCGCAAGGCTCCGGAGTTGCACCTCCGCCAGGGACACAGATCGACTGCCCGATAAACAAGGCATTGGGGTTGAGCCCCGGGTTCAAAGCGGTAATCGCGGCTACCGTGGTTCCCAATCGTTGCGCGATTAAAAACAAAGTGTCCCCTGGCCGGATAGAATAAGCCACCGCTCCGTCAGGACAAGGAGGATCGACCTCCAAATAAGGAAATCCGTATTCAATCCACACGGGTGTCACATCCTCTTTTCATGCTTTTTCGTTCAAAACATTCTGATAAACCCCAGCCAAAAGCCTGGGCTGACAAAGCTAAGAGAAGCCAGATAAAGTCGCTTCTACAGGCAATAATGGATTCGGAGACTTATCTATGCTTCGAAAAGCGTTTATAAATAATATGACAAAAACACCGGAGCAGTGCATGGGCCTGTTATATGGCAAAGAACCGGGTCATCCCCGGTTCTTTACCGCCATGTCTTCATGGACAAATTGAAATACTAGACTAATCCTCACTAAATCTTTAATAAAAAAGAATCCTCAGTGATCAACGATTTTTTATTGCGATTGATTAAATTTTGAACCGTTTTCCTTGTCAAAAATGAAAAAGCATCTCGTAAATCAACAGGATATTGGTAATATGAAAAAATGTTTTCTAAATAAAACTGTACCCGCTCAGGGGTATATAAATGTCCCATACCATTTTGGGCCAACAAACCAAAAATACCGCTATTTAGACGGACCAAACTTTCTATTATTTGATTTCTAGAAAGTTTTTTATGGCGACGAATCGTATTTAAATCGATAAAGCATATTTCAAGACTTTCGGGATCAACTAAAAAATTTTTCAAATGTGAATCGTCATGGGTAAATTGATTTCTATATAAGATCCCAAGAGCGGAAGTCAAATTCAATAAAACCTTAGCAACCTTTTCATTTGATTTACCTGTGTTTTTAAGTATGAATTCAAAAACGGAAATACCTTTATATTCTTTAGTAAGATAGATATCTTCACTTCTTAACAAATTTTCACGGTATGATAAAACAAAAACAGATTCGGGAACTTTAATATTAATCGAAGTTAGAATATTGGCCATATTATAGCACCTAAGACCTCTAGGTCCCTTGGCTAACTGGCTAATATTCCGTTCAATGGTAGATGTGATAAATTTTTTTGCATAATAAACGTCATTTTGATACTTGAAGCGATATACCTCGGCAGAAGATTGACGATTAATAAATTCAAATTTTTCTTCACATTTATCAGTAGATGATTGATTTAGAATCATACTGGTGATATTCACTAATTCGTTATCAACTTTTTGAAGGTAATATATTTTGGTATGCCCATTAAGTCGTACGCAGCCATAATTACCCATGACTCTATTTACCTCATTGTCTATTTGCTTAATGCGAAAAGGGTGAATTTGAAACAAAATACGATAATAACAACATGTTTATAACAGATATTCAATGTCTAGATGATTAAGAGTAATTTATCCCAAACTACACAAACAATCTTTTAGTTCTGTAATATCTTTCGGAATAGTGACACCGGCCTTTTCCATTAACCTGTTTAAAATTGGATCTTTTTGTTCGCTGTTATATATTTCAAATAATGCAACTGTTTGAATAATTTCTTTGGAAAAAACATCTGCAAATAATAAACCGGAAGAGCTATGCGCCAGCACACATTTTAAATTGTTAAGACAATAATATAAAATCTCCATTGGTTCCTTGATTTCACATAATTTCATTTGAGGTAATTTTTTTTGATATAATTCTATTTTATCCTTTGCTTCAGCAGGGTGAGGTTTATAAAGAAGTGTTAATCCCTGTTGACTACATATATTGTAAATATCTTTTAAAATTCCCACTTCGGTATTTACGGATATCTTACCTTGCTCAACTAATTTGCTTCCCAAAAATAAGATCAGCTGACTCGATGATTGATTCTGATATTGCTGCATTTCTCCCGTCAGCTTTCTCATTGTGTTCATCACCATACACCGTTCTATTGGAATTATATTAGGAGAATATCGTTCTAATAATTGTGGCTTATATAAATAGTCAGCTAATGCAGCTTTACCGCGGCCTATCCCACCAGCATTATAAGCCATATCCGAATGTAAGTCTGCAAAAAAACGTAATACCCGCATTTTCGCCCCATGCCATAATTTACTAGGCCAACATCGATCAGGAGCATAATACGACCACACCCCATCCTCCATTCGATAACAATGATTATTTCCTGATAATTCTACTAACAACTGATTTTGAAAGGATTTATCTTCTCCAAGAAATACTTTATCGAATTTCAAACGATTTTTTAAAATCATTTGTTTCATTCGCATTATGTTTGCCTTAAATTCAGGCAAACGAGTGACCCCTTCTAACCATTTCTCGCAACGTAATACTTGCCAAGTTGATGTATCATCAAATATTTTACGAATACAAAATGATTCTTGATAAATTTTTTCATGATTACGTTGTATGTAAACGAGCATATTATCATCATCTTCGAGCTGATTGGTTACTATAATATAAGCAGTCAGCAATTGTAAAGGTGTGCTAACCACAAATAAATTAGACATAAATTCTCTCCTACTATACTTGTTCAAATACCGTTCTGAATTTAGAGATAATCAAACAACTATTTTAAATATAAGTTACTTTACAGAAAATTATATTAATAAAATTTGCCTTTCATTTTTTGAAAAAATTAGTTATCTTCTTAAAAACAAACTTAATCTTTTTCTTTAATGTCATCCTATCGTTAATATTATTGTATTTATCAAGAACATGATTAGGTATATTAAAAGTGACGACGGCACTTAAAACAGGATCATAACTGCTTAATGGGACAATTACAGAAAAGTAACTTTTGAAAAAATGATGATACCATTCTGGGGGTTTTATTGTGCAATGTGCATTTTCTCCATTCGGCAAAAAATTTTTAGCTTCTGCATGGTGAAGCCCAAAAAATACATTTTGGGAAATTTTGCTAATCGAATCAACTATTTCTGGCAACTCCGCTTCTGGAATATGCTCCAATACGTCAGTGTTGATTATAAAATCAATTTTTTTATTGGGTAATTCTGTTCGTTCTGGTATAGCTGGATCGTATCCAAACACCTCAATTTCAGGATATTTTCTTGATATTGCTTCAACCAAAGAACCTTTTCCACAGCCAAAATCAAGGATGGTTTTTGGATTCAAAAAATCAATCATTAAAGAAATTTGTTCTAAATATTTCAAAGAGGAATTCCCGTAATTCTTATTGGATTTATGTAGTTCTTTATATTGGTCAATTAATGAAGACATATAACCAACCCCTTATAGATTTTTAATACGTATATGACTAAATTGCCATTTGTATGAAAAAAACTTGTAAATCAATATGATTTGTTGTTAAATATTTGTGACATAAATCAATCTCCAGAATGCAAGCTTTTCAATAAATTTCTGCTTTCCACGCTTTTCTATATCATAATTTATATTCTATTCCGATTTCATCCATAGGTTTAGCTCTATTCGACAAAAGACATTTAATCTTAGAAAATAGGAACATAAAGAAAAACCAAAATTATTGGCTAATTAAACTTAGAAAAGAGCTCTCTATAGATATTATCCAAATCATTACGATACCGATTCAAAGAAAATAAATCGTTCGCTCTTAGATATGCTTTTTCCCCTAATGCAATTGCCATTTCTGGGTCTATTAGACAGGCAATGACTTTTTGAGCCAATATTTCAAAATTAGGTAGACATGGAGATCTAAGATTCCGACTCCGTCCATCGACAACCACTTTGGGAAGTCGACTGGCCCCGGCTGAACGCGAAGAAATTGGTTCCGTGCAATCAACCAAAAAGCCAGTTTCACCATCAATCACCGTTTCCGCTATCCCATCGACATTAGAGGCAACGACAGGCTTTTTTGCCAAAGCTGCTTCAATTACCACATTCCCAAACGGTTCTCGAATTGACGGAACTACCACAACATCCATTTGTTTCATGTATTCACGCGCGTTTTTTTGGTAACCCAAGAAAAAAACATCATCAGCGACACCTAAATTTTCTGCGCTAGTTTCTAATTCACTTCGCAACGGCCCATCCCCAACAACAATAAACCTTGCTTGGGGAACAGTTCGTTTTACTAAAGGGATGATCCTGATAAAAGCTTCTACTCCTTTAGGAGTATTTAATCGTCCAATAAAGCCAACAAGTTTGGAATCCTCAGATATCTTTAATTTGGTTCTCAAGTCCCGATTCTCTTCTTTTTGATTAAGGGGAATGATTACGCCATTGTAAACTACTTTGGCATCAATATCACATTTATGCTTTAACATTACTTGGGCGGCAATAGAATTGCAAATATTAGCGTTTACAAGTTTATTTGTCATCTTTATCAGATGATTGGAAGAAGTGTTCCAAACCATGCCATGTTCATGTTCGACAATAGCTGAAACACCAGCCAATTTGGGAAGTATTCGCGAACGCAAAGGAAATCGTAATTGGTTATGAACATGAAGGATGTGAATGTCGTTTCGTTTTACAAAGTCTGAAAACTCAGCCAAATTCCATGGCCACAGCCGATTAATCGTGAAGGGAATCTTCAAATTTTGCAATTCCAACAACAATGGATTGCTGATTCGTAAAGCACAGACATGATGTTTTATTTCGTTAGGGGCTTTGTTTGTTAAGGCTAAATGATCTAACAATTGCCGCTCAACACCATATCCTATTGTTAAATGCGCCATGTGCAGAATATTTATTTGCACTATAATTTCATCCTTTTTTGGTTGCTTTTCCTAAATTAAATATTAGTCGATATTTCAAACTCAATTATTTATCTATCCTGGCCCAGAAGTGAGACTCCTTTCCTTCGAAACTATAGCTCATAACATACGCTGACTGAAAAAATCATTACATTTGATATATCTGCAGATCTCACCTTCCCACTCCTTCATATTTAAACCCAAACTTCCGTACTTCTATAGGTTCCAAAAGATTGCGCGTATCCAAAATTAGCTTGCCCTGCATCAATGACTTAATTTTTCTCAAGTCTAAACTTCGGTACGCATTCCATTCAGTTATAATCATCAGCGCATCGGCATTTTTAACCGCTTCATATTCGTCACTGCAAAAAATTACATTGTCTTCAAAAATACGCTTGGCGTTATTTATGGCTTGGGGATCATGCGCCGTCACCAGCGCCCCGCGATTTATCAGTTCATTAATAATAGGAATTGCTGGTGATTCCCGGATATCATCGGTTTCCGCTTTAAAAGCCAACCCCAAAACGGCAATCCTTTTCCCAACCAAGGTACCTAAGGACTTCTCCAGTTTTTGAACCATTCTCAGTTTCTGCTGTTCATTAATTTTAATTACTTCCTTGACCAAAGACATGTCAACCCGATATTTATCGCCGGTTTCAACCAGGGCTCTGGTATCTTTGGGAAAACAACTGCCGCCGAAGCCGGGACCCGGATGTAGAAATTTGGAGCCAATCCGTTTATCCATTCCCATGGCCTTGGCCACTAAATGAATATCTCCGCCGACTGTTTCGCAAAGATTGGCAATTTGATTGATAAACGTAATCTTTGTGGCTAAAAAAGCATTGCTGGCATATTTAATCAACTCCGCCGTTTCAAAATCGCCAAAAATAAAGGGGGTCTCAATGAGATATAAGGCCCGGTAAATATTTTGCATGATCTCCCGCGCCCGCTCGGATTCACACCCGATGACGACCCGGTCGGGATGGAAAAAATCATAGACGGCCTTTCCTTCGCGCAGAAATTCCGGATTGGAGACGATGTCAAAATTGGTATGCCCGGACTCGGTCGCGATTAATTCCTTCAACCAACGATTAGTCCCTACCGGAACCGTGCTCTTGGTGACGATCACCTTATAGTCATTAAGGTTCTTCGCAATCCGGCGCCCAACGCTTTCAACATGAGAAAGATCAGTTCCTTTGCTTTGTATAAACGGAGTGTTTACCGCAATAAAAATGATTTCATTTTCCTGAATGGTTCGATCGACATCATCGGAAAAAGTGAGCCGCTCCATTTTTACGTTTCGCTCGAAATACTCTTGCAGCCCCGGCTCATAGATCGGTATCTGCCCCTTTTTGAGCATAGCGATTTTGTTGGAATCAATGTCAGTACAAGTCACATAATTGCCAAAATCCGATAATCCGACCCCATTCACCAATCCCACATAACCCGTTCCAATCATCGCGGTTCGTCTCGCCATTTATTTCCAAACCTCCATATAAGTGATTCAATCTATAAATACTTTGCCATATTCCAAAGAATGGAATTGTTTGATAGTACAACTAAACATTTTACCCAATCCATAAACGGCGGGCCGCTCTTTCTGAATTTTTCTTGAATCAACGCGTAGAAAGGGTCCTCCAATATATTTTTCACTATATTCTGCGCTTTTTCATAGGAATTAGTCTTTAGAACCCGCCACAAAAATTTATTTAACATTTTCCCTAACCTTAAATCCAATTCCGCTTGAATACCATTTAGATGATGCGAACCCTGGCAATGACCGGTTATAAATTCAGCGGCGCGCCGAACAGCTTTAATGGCATGAAAACGCTTTTCCCAGTTCCATTTGGAACTAATCGCCGAATTAGGACGTACCCGATACATTAATAGGTTCTCAGATACGGATTTAAATGTTGTGACCGCCGCTATTTTCAACATGAATTCCAAATCTTGTCCAATCAAACAACCCTCGGTAAACTTTAAATCATTTTGAAAAAGGACCGCTTTATCAATTAGCATCGCTCCGATATGGAAGCGGACTTCGCCTTTAATCGCCGCAATTAAGAGGTCTCCGTCGGGATAAGCGTAGCGATAATTTCGTTTATATCCGTTCGTATAAACGTGATTATACCCGCAATAGCCAACTTTGGCCCCACTTTGCTCTTTGGCGGTCACTAGCTTTTGCAGGCATTCCGGAAGCCAATAATCGTCCCCATCCAGAAAGATAATATCGCTGCCAGTAGACAATTTCAACCCGGTATTTCTGGCTACTGAGACACCCTGATTTTGCTGTTTATAGATTCGAATGCGCTCATCGGACCCGGCTGTTGTCTTTGCGCGGTCATAGGTATCATCCTTTGACCCGTCATCAATGACAAGCAATTCCCACTGGGAATATGTTTGATTGATTACGGATTTTATACAATTTTCAATATACGAGCCGACATTATAAGCTGGAATGACAACCGATACCAACTTGCTCAAAGTTCAAACCTCCAGATAACGGAAAAATTTATTTAATCGTGTTATAATTTGATCTTTTTAAAAAAAATCCTCCTGAATGGAAAGATAATTATTGACGCTGAATAAATAAAAAAATCATCTAAGGCCTTATTACGATTAAAGTTGGTCTTTTAATACGACCTGAACTTCCCTTCAATATGTAGATTCCCTTGACTGGCGCTATTTCAGGACTATATAATATTCTCATTAACACTTCTTTTTATGCCTTCGAACACTGATATTTTTAAGTAGTATACAAAAAACAAACCAGAACAGGATATAATTATGAAATCATCTCAATTAACAGATCTGCAGCGGAATTTAAAAGAAGGAACATTTCTCTGGATCGACGAGGATTGGAACAATGATCCGTTCAGAGAATTCATCCAACATCTCAACGCCCAGTTTGAAAACAGCGACATCTTTTATAACGTTCGCAATTCCTTGGCAGTTTTTCATGCCACTGCCGATAATGGCCTGAAAAAGGATGTTGTCGTTAAAAAATTTAACATGACCAAGAAATACGACCAACTCCGTTTTAGGTTTCTGAAGTCCAAAGCGGTTCGCTCTCTGGTTATCGCCACCGCTTTAACCGAAATCGGACTGAAAACCCCACCTCCCGTCGCGGTCGTGGAAAAACGAGACCAACGCAAGAAGATTATTTACAGTTATTTTTTAACCGAGTACATTCACCACGATTGTTCCCTCTTGGATATCATCCGCCAAGAAAATCACCCCCACCGGGGGAAATTTCAATCCTTGCTGCCCCCGATCGCCAGAGACATTCGTAAAATGCACGATGCCGGCATCGTACATAACGATTTGCACGGCGGCAATATTCTCATCAAAAATATCGAAGCCGAACCGGAGTTTTATTATATCGATCTGAACCGGGCCCGAATTAAACCCCGATTGGATGAAAAAAAGCGGATCAAGGATCTCGCCCGTTTTGAATTTTCCCTTGAGGACCAAGCGGTGTTCCTGCGGCACTATGCGCCGGAAAAGCACCAGGAACTGTTGGATTTACTGGTAAAAATGCGCCGAAAAAGAGAACGGTTGATGGAATATAAGCTAAAGCTGAAACAACTTTTAAAATAAGCCGCCGGCAGCAAAACGGGGCCGATTACCCGGGCCGTTCCTCCGCCGCCGCGGCCTCAACCATATCCGCCCCAACAATTCCCAACATCCCTTGTGCGGCCATTAAAACCTGGTCTACCGTAACATTTGTCATGCATTCATGATTTTTAGGGCATTTTCTTTTCCAACATTTCAGGCAAGCCAAATTATCGTCCCTTACTACGATATGGTTGTCCCCGTAAGGGCCATAGATAACCGGATCGGTGGGGCCCATAATCGCTACCACCGGTAAATTCATCGCCACGGCCAAATGCATCGGCCCGGTATCGCCACCGATAAAGACTTCCGCCCGCCGGTATACTTCCGCCAATTCTTCCAGATTGGTCAAACCCGCCAAATTATGGACAGGCTCCGCAATTTTTTTCCGCAGCCACTCAACACCATCCCGTTCATCCGGTCCGCCGGTAAAAACCACTTCAAAATCCAATTCGGTTTTGATTCTTTCGGCCAATTCCCCATAACGCTCAATAATCCAATCTTTGGTTTTCCAGGTGGTGTAAGGGTTGATTACAACGAATCTTTTACCGGTTAACGAATGCTCCGCTAATAGCTTGGCGACTTTCTCCTTGGCCCGGCTTCCGATCACTATCGAAAAACTAACCTGGCCAGCCTGAAAACCCAGCGTCCGTTCAGCCAAGTATCGATAGCGGTCAACTTTATGCTGCGATTCGCGGGGCACTTTAATGGTATGGTTATAGAATAAACGGCTACCCTCGCCGGCGTCGGCGGCGCCATACCGTAGCGACGCCTTGGTCATCCCGACCGGCACGGCGCTTTTGAAGAATCCGTGCAAGTCCAATACCAAATCAAAATTATAGACCCTCAGCCCGTTAAGGAAACCGACAACCGCTTGCAGCGCCCGCCACTTGCTCTTTTGGGCGATTTCCCGCCACTGTTTCCGCGGCATGACAATGATTTGGTCCACATTCGGGTTTAAAGCAACTAGATCGGCCACTCTGTCTTCGACCAACCAATTAAGTTCGGCGGCAGGAAAGCTTTTCTTGATTGCATCGGCCGCTGGTAACGCATGAATCACATCCCCGATTGCGCTCAAACGGACCACTAATATTTTAGGCCGGCGGGTTACAAGATAATTAACCTGTTGTAGATTAGCCCGCAGCGCCCCTTTATTGGTCTCAATCAATGCCGCGGCCTTTTTTCCGATTTCCGAATGCCGCTTGCAATCCTTCAAATATTCCAACATTTTTTCGGCGAGCTCACCAGCGTGGTTTACCTGAATTAACGCCTCCGCCTCCAAAAAATAGCGGGTGTCTTCTTTAAAGTTGAACATGTGGGGACCCACAAATATTGCCTTTCCATAGGCAGCCGGCTCCAAAATGTTGTGCCCCCCTTTCGGAATCAAACTGCCCCCCACGAAAACCAGGGTGGCAATTTGATAAAGCCCGGCCAGCTCTCCGAAAGTATCAACGATGACCACCGCGTCCTGCGTTATTTCATTCAGTTCATCGGACCAGCTTACAGCCCTAATTCCCTGCTTTGAATAAACCTCCTTGATCTCCGCGGTGCGGTCAATATATCTGGGGGCAATAATCATCAGTAGTTTTGGGAAGTGTTTCTTTAGACTTTTATAGGTTGCTAATAACTGTTCTTCCTCGTTCGCGTGGGTGCTGCCGGCCACAAGCACCGGCGTACTTGCATTAATGTTTAATTTGCGGTAAAGTGCGTCTTTGTCAACAATATTTTTACTGAAATCGCGATCATATTTTATATTTCCGCTAATCAAAACTTTATCTTTCGGAGCGCCCAGAGCGATTATTCGCTCCGCGTCCAACTCCGATTGCATGCTAAAGGCATCAACCATGAATAAATATCTTTTTAACAGTGGTGTTATACGTTGATAATTCTTAAAACTCTTATCGCCAATCCTTCCGCTAGCTACCATAATCCGCCCTCGATGACGGTGTACCTGTTTAATAAGATTGGGCCAGAGTTCGGTTTCGATTAAGATTAATAATTCGGGTTTAAATAAACCAACCACTCTTCTGACAATAAATGACAGATCCAGCGGTAGGAAAATAACCCCGTCCAAGTTGTTGATATTTTCCAAGGCCACCTTTTTGCCAGTTACCGATATTGTCGAAAACAAGATCCGGTAATCGGAGAATTCCTTTTTTATCTCATCGACCACTTGTTTGCCGACGACCGTTTCGCCAACCGAAGCCGCATGAATCCAAATCGTTTTCTCATTCCGGAATCGCTTGATTAACTCTTTGTCGAGATGTCCGAACCGTTCCCACCACCGTTCCTGTTTGCCTTTTAAAATGCTTAAAACGAGAATCGGGGAGTAAAACAATAAAACAACGATCAAGATTATATCGTATAGCAATAACAATTACCTTTCACCCCGCCAAATAGTGCTTGCAATAATGGTCGACTGGCCGGAACTGTTTATCAGAATACCGGATCCGCGATTCACACTCAATAATTCTTAATTGTTTCTTAATGATCAAATGAACGAAAACGCCGGAGGCCGTGATTTAACAGATCCTGCAATGCCGTGGGTTTCGCGCCCGGTGTATATCCCAATTTTTATATACCTTCGCTATCGCTGTTCTAGATACCTTCACAGTTTCTCTAGATATTAATGGTTTATTAAAGGTATCGGTTGTTTAAGTTAAAAAGCTTATCACTATCTCCAACTCCCGGATTAACTGATCCAACTCTTCGTTCACCTGAACGGACACCCCGATCAACTGATCCGGGGCTCGGATCAAGTGATCGAACACCTGGATCAACTGATCCGATACTCCGATCAACTGATCGGGCTCCTGGATCAACTGATCCAAGTGTTGGATCAACTGATCGAACTCTTCGATTAACTGATCCGGGACTTGGATCAATTGGAGCGACCCCTCCCCCATCTGATCCAACCCTTCGATCAACTGATCGGACACCCGGATCAACTGATCCAGCGTTTGGATCAACTGGAGCGGCTCCCGCTCCAACCGATCCAACCCCCGGTCGTCATCGCGGGGCGCTTACTTATTCTTAATCTTGGTCACATTCTTGATCAAAATCGACAACGTCCCGTCGGGATTATTGATAATCTCGATCTTCTCCTTGTTATTGAAATACTCCGCCGGAAACTGGAGCTCAATCCCAGTATCGGTCTCAATCTTCTGGCTGGCGAACTTCCGGACCGCGAGCTTCTCCGGCAGCCGCACCTCAGCCTCGACCAAGCCGGCCTTGCGGATCTCCTCCAAATACTCCTTACGGACCACCGGATCTTCCCGAAAAACACTTCCGGCCAGCTCATCCAGTTCCACCGGGCGGTCCTCGGCCGTCTTTCCGGTCACCGCCTGCCGCATCCTGGCCACGGCGGTCACGTCCTCGCTATAATACTTCTGACCGATCTGCTTGGTGACTTTGTCCAGAACCTTGACCTTTTCCCGGTTGGAGAGCCCGTATTCACAGCCGAGCAGGAGTTTGGAGAGGTAGAAATCCTTCTCCCCGTCGATCTCGACCTCCTTTTCAAGCAGCCGGATTCCGAACCCGTCCAGCGCGACGAAAAAGCACTCCTCCGGCTTCTGGCTCTCCGAAGGCAACACCGTTTTCTGTTGCACCAGGCTAACCTCCTGGCCATCCCGCTCCGTCGCGACAAAATGGATGAAGCCGGTCCGGTAATTCAGTTTCAACACGCCCAAAAAAGCTTGTTCATTCCAGTCAAACCGGCAGCAGACCAGATCAGCCGGTGGAATGGCTCCCTGTTCAACCATGATCCGGTAAAAGTCGCCGGCGATCTCGGCGCTGATTTCGATCAGATCCCCGCCTCCGGCCAACCGTTCGCACCGTTCCCGCATCCGGCTGCCGTCACCCTGAAACCAGGCCTCCTTCAGTCCGTCATCGGCCATGGCCCGTTCAATCAATTTTTCGAAATAATGCTGAATTTCGGGGATGAGTTCCAGTTCCCGCCGGGACAATACCGGAACTCCCACATTGGAGTCGAGGACATGGACGATCGCTTGTTGCAATTGAATTTCACTCATGATTTCTCTCCCGTCTACGCCAGTGAACGCTGCGCTTTCGCGCTGAAAAAAACTCCAACCGCCATCCGGCGCGCAAAATTTCAAAAAACACTTTTTTCAAACGGCGGCTTTTCCGATAATCATATCATACACCGGAGAACCGCGTAACCCCGAACCGCGCCGAACGGCTAAAACCGGGGCCGGTTTCGGCCTGAACCCTGCGGATAACATTAACCCGCCGCCAAACGGAAGGGGGGGTCCGCCGGGAAGTCATTTCCTATGCATCCAAGGAGCCGAATATGGACGACAATCGCCATCAACGCATTCTGATCAAGTTCGTCGAAGTCATCAACCAAAAAATCCGCCAGGAATTCGACGAACGCGACGCGGAGATCGCCGCCTTAAAAACTTCGGTCAATGAACTCCGCTCCCAGCTTGACGCTTGCCGGGAGCAGATCAATTCGCTCCGGCATCAGATCGAATCCACCGATCACTTAAACAGCCTCATCGCCGACCTGGCCCATGACGGCTATACGGTAACCGAGTCCGTCAAACAGTTCATTGAGGATTATAACCGCGCCGCCGAACGGCCCGAGGCCAATAACGCCTTCCGCGATAAATACGGCCCGGAGCGGGTGGAAGCGGTCAATCGGCCCGATCGGAGGCCGGGCCCCAATTTCGCCAAAGGACGGGGCAATTATTGGGTAATTCCCTCCAAAACCCCCTATCATTATCTAGTCATTCCCCGCATTGGAATGATTTACGATGACCGGGCTCATCAAAACGAGGCCATGAGTGAGGTCTTCGAGGTGGAGGGTTTTCACGAAGGAGGCCGTTTCGCCCGGATCCAGATGATCCGGCCGGCAATCTTCATGGTGCAGGACCGCCAGTGGACCCGGCTGGAAAAAGGCGCAATCCGGGTTGCTAAAGCGGCACAAGCGGAGCAACCGGAGAACCTGGTGGGATAATCAGGATATACCGGAAATACTTAACTGTCAAACCGCAAACGCCTGTATCAGTAAAGAACAGACTGGTACCGGTCATTTGTTACATTTTATTCATCAACCCGTAGGCTGCCTAAGGAAGGGTTCCCCGTGCCTTTCCCGAATATCTCCTTATAGGTCCACCACCACGGAACTTTCTCATCTTTTTCCCGTTTTCCCAACTTAAAGGGCTGTCCTTGCGGACAGCCCATTCAGCATCAACGATTGTATAATTCCGGCTACCATACGTATTCAGCGCATTTCAACCAGGTTTCAAGGGTGGTGACGACGCGGAGCTGCCTGATGCCCAATAAGTCGATCCCAAGCAAAGAAACAACGGTGGATGTGGCGGTAACGACTCCTTGGTCAAGCAGGTTGCCGGTGCGATCAACTCCCGGAAGGTCGCGGATATCGTTCATAGCCTATCCCCCTTCCTTTTCAAGCTGCTATAGTATATTATGTTTCTTTGATATTGTGAGCGGCTTTTTGATCCATGGGCTGATTCGCACCGATCCGGCCGTTTTTTCATTCGGCCCTTACTTTGAATCATTATGATGCCGGTCGAATGTTTTCGATCGCGGGCAACATGAAAATCGCGGGGGTTTCAAAAAATTCGTGAAACGGCTATTTTTGTTCATCCTGGCCTTTTTGGCAATAGCTCCGGCATCTACCCGGACTTGGGGATACAGCGGAGCGGATCTGAAACGGTTTGACCAACTCGATATCGCCATCGAGACGAACGGACATGTCTCCTACGATCCGGCAACCAATCAGATCACGGCCAGCGATCCGGTCCGGATGGCCATTGACAACATTATCATTGAGGCCGATTCCCTGACGCATTATGGGAACGAACGGGTCACTGAAGCCGTCGGGCATATCCGTCTGACCAAAACCGGTGTGATGATCACCGCCGACGAACTCCGCTTCGACCACAATACCGGCTTGGCCACGGCCTCCGGCCGGGTGCTGCTGGCGTCCAACCACGAAGAGTATACCTCGGACCTGATCGAGTATAACTTCTACGGCCCGGACGGCAATGGCCGGATCGGGCCGTTCCGGGGCCGGATCTCCGGTTCGGACCGCGATTTTCTGCTCCATGGCGACGCGGCGTTCCTGGATGATGACGGAACCACCATCGCCCGGGCCGGATTGACCCGCTGCCCCCGGACTGATCGACCTGATTATATTTTCGACGCCCAAACGATGCGGATCGTCGGCGACGATATTATTATGAAAAAAGTAATTTTTCGGGTGATCGGCTTCCCCGTCTTTTACCTGCCCAGTCTGACCCTGAAGCAGGGCCAGAATATGCCCAAGTTCGACATGAGCTCCAATCAGGGCGGCGAAGCAGCCTTCGACGATGAGGAATTCACCAAATCGCAGGGACTCCGGCGTAGTTTGCGCTTACGCATCGAGGTCAATACGGTACGCCCGTCAAAGCTGGCGGTGGGCATGAAGTACTATTGGGATCGCTACGCCGATCTCGCCGAAGTCGAGTTTAATTCCAACGGGTTCCTGAGCCTGCTCAATCGTTACGAGATCCATTTCCCGAATTATGCTTTTAACGTCGACGGCAAAACCGACCTGGTTTCCGACCCGGAACACGAGTTCGGCCTGGGCTTGACGCGTCGGGCCTGGCGGACCAAGCACGGCGAATGGCAAATGGGAACCAATATCCGCTATTTGTCAAAAACCGAATCCGATGGGACTCCGCAAGGCGTTTACGGAGGCTTCCGCCTCGATTACCGGGCCAACTCCCGTTTTAACCTGAGTTATCAGCACTTTGAGGAGATTTCCGGTTCGGAGGAAGACTGGATGAAGCTTGAGGATCCCTTCTTCATCATCAACAATTACCGGCTGGGAGGCAACCTGCTCTACAACTTAAATATTCCCTTGACCGAGCATTACAGCATTCTTAACAAAGGATCCTACAGCCTGCGGAACAGCAGCTGGACCAGCCAGGTGACGGGATTGGTCCGGGAAGTCTGCTGTATCAAACTGGTCCTCGGCTGGGACGTGGCCAAAGAGGTCATTGAGTTTCAATTCCGGCTGAAATATTGAGCAACGCGTTCAGATCCCGCCACTGGCCGTCCTTTGCCCGTCGGTCATCCCTCTTTTCGGCAGCAGAATACAAACGACCCGTTCTTTTTGACCATTGGCTCCAGCGTCGCGAATACCACTCTCATACCGGTACCCTCAAGCGCCGCCACCATATCCTCGATATCGTGTCCCCGTAACCGATATTGCGCCAGATACTCCCGGCCACTTTGTTTTTCAGTGATCACCATCTCTACCCCGATCAAGTCATCATCCTGGCGCGAATTGCGCCAGACAAACGAATACGGTTCCGAGTCGTAGGTAAACTCCTGCCCGATCATCCGGCTGGCTTTGGCCCGGGTGCCGCCGTCACAGAGGAACAGACCGCCCGGATTTAAATGGCGGCCGATCGCTTGCATTGCGGCGGACAGATCCCGCCCGGTGGTGAGATGGCCTAAAGAATCAAAACACAAGATCAGATCGTACCCCTGCCCCAGATCGAAGTGGCGGAGATCCCCCTGATGGACCGCAAGCCCTTTCTCCCGCGCTTTATTCAGCATGGCGGGGCTGAGATCCATCCCTTCCACGTCGAAGCCTTCGGTTTGCAACAACCGCATCAGAATCCCCGTGCCACAAGTGGCATCAAGAATTCGGCCGGGCCTCGGTTTAAACTTCTCCAAGATCACTTTGGTTAGGTTCAGATATTTCCTATGAAGCAGCGGCACGCTATGCGCGATATACTCATCGTAGAATTCGGCGAAAACATCATAGGCATTGTCCATGGGCGAGTCACCTTCCTGCAACCTGATAGCGAGGAGGCTGGTTGATCAACTCCGGGTCAAGGCTTTTTCATAAACCTCGCGGTACGCCCGGCGTTCAACCAGGTCCAGATAGTCCCGGTACGGATTATGGCCGGCGTCATACTTCCAGAAGGTCACCAGTCGCGGTTCGACCTCAATGATCACGTCGCTTTCCAAGTGGGAATATTTCTGGAAGGCGCGCTCATGAACTCTCCGGTAATTTTCGGCAAACCACGGATCCGCCAGTGGGGGTCCGGCGAACCGGGCCGTTCCTTCCAATTGCATATTCCCGGCGCACGGGGCGACATTGGGGTTTTGCCGGATCTGTCCGGTCTTGGTATATTCCAGATCGGTTTGGAAACAGATGACGAGCCCCCGGTTGATGACGCTCATCGTCCGGGCAGTTACCCGGCTTTGCGCGCAGGTCGCCAGGACCATCCGGTTGGCTTGACCGATGAAGTTGATGGTCTCTTCTTCAAGTTCATGGTATGGCAGCGTTTCCATGAAACAGTTCCTCCACCCTGATTTTATCGCAAATAATTCCCGCCGTTGATGAAGAAGTTCTGCCCGGTGATGTAGGTCGCCTCGTTCACCAGGAAATTGACGGTACGGAACACATCCCCGGTCGTCCCCAACCGGCCGAGCGGAATGCTTTGCAGCAACCGTTCCCTGGTCTCCCGGTCATCCAGACGGTAGCGGGTGATCACTTCCTCGGTGTCGATATAGCCGGGGATGACGCAGTTCACTTTAATTCTGGGCGCCAGCTCCAGCGCGAGGCACTTGGTCAGCGTAATCACCCCCGCCTTGGCGCTGCAATAGTTGGCGCCGTTTTTCCGACCGCTGAGTCCGGTCGAGGCCCCGAGATTGATGATTTGTCCGTCTTCCCCCTTGAAGCGCAGGGCATATTCCTGGGAACAGATAAAAGTTCCGGTGAGGTTGACATCCAATACCCGGCGCCATTGTTCATCGTCCATGGTCAGAAACGGACCGTCCAGATTAAGACTGGCGTTGTTAATCAGGATACCGACCGGTCCGAACTCTTGCTCCGCCCGGTCGAACATCGCCCGGACCTGAGTCCGGTCCGAGACGTCGGCCTGAACTTTCAGCACCGTTCCGCCGGAGGCCGACACTTCCCGCTGCAAAGTCTCGGCCTCGGACTCCGCCCTGGAATAGTTGAGAATCACCTGAAACCCTTGCCCGGCAAATCCCCGCAACAGCTCCGCCCCGATCCCCCGGGAGGAACCGGTAATCAGGATCACTTTGGAATCGCTCATGGCAGACACTCCTCACCGATTATTTCAACCGGCCGAAACTGATTCGGCCATTCTAACCATGCAAAGTTAGGAACGGCCAGGCTCCGGCCCGCGATGACGGATGACTTATCCTATATCTTTCAACATTCTACAGCATTTCCCTTTGTTGTTACGAATTTTTCTGGACGCTCAAGAACTCCATCCGTTTTCGATGAAACAAGTAACGAAGTTAACTGAAACTTCCGGAAACAGACGAAGAAAATCTGGAAGAATTAGGGCCGCAGTGCTATACTGGTAATCAAGAAAGGCAGATCGAGGTAAACCGGATGCTACAGCCCGACCAATTGCAGCGGCTCGCCGCCAAATACCAACTCACCGCCTTCTACCTATTCGGTTCGTTCGCCGACGGCGGTTTTACGGACGAAAGCGACATCGACCTGGCTTATCTGAGCAACCGCAAGGAAAATCATCCTGACAACGGCGCGCTTTATTTTGATATTAAACAGTTTCTCTCCCGCGAAGTGGACCTGGTGGACCTGCGCCGCGTTCCGCCGGCCTTTGCGTTTCAAATCGTCCGGGAAGGTCGGGTAATCTATGACCGGGACCCGGAGATTCGAACCGACTTTGAGGATGAATTAATCCGAAATTACCTGGATTTCGCGGTCGTCAACCGGATGATGCATGAGGATATCGCCGCCAATTTTAGCGGGGAGTCGGGCCAATGACGATTCGAACCGAATTGATATATGACCGGGCCGCCCTGATCGATAGATCGCTGCGCCGGTTGGAAAAGTTCGCCGAATTCCCCTTGGCGGATTTTCTACGGGACTCCGATAATTATGCTATTGCCGAGCATTATCTCCGCATCAGCCTGGAAGCCATCTTTGACATCGGACGGCATATTCTGGTCAAATCCGGCCTAGGCAAACCCGGGGATTACCGGGAGATCCTGGTATTACTGAACCGGAACGGAATCATTCCCGATGACTTTTTCGAGCGGGTCAAAGGAATGGCCGGTTACCGGAACCGTTTGACCCATATGTATAATGAGATTGACGGCGCCGAACTGTATGCGATCCTCCGCGACCGGCGCCAGGACATCAAAGAATTAACGGCTTTACTCTTAAAATACGTCAAAGAAGCCAACCGTATCCCATGAATCCCATCGAAGCCGACGGCTCTTGCGGTTTACCGCAAAAGCCGTCGGTTTTTGCGCTTCACTCGGAGCCCTCACCGTTATTTCCTGCCGTACCGGTCCTTCTGTCCGAAGAAGGTCATATCGGCGTATCCGGCGTAAATTTTCCCGGAATGCTTCACCTCGTCCGGAATGAAATAACGATCTCCTTTGCGGTAGATTTTGGTCACGCCGCCGATGGTCAACTCAATTTCCCCTTCCAAAACGATCCCCCACTGGCAGGCGTGGGAATGTTCCGGGAGATCCACCGTTTCGGCAAATTGCATGAAAATGATCTGATGATCCTCGCCCTGCGCCAGGTACGCCGCGATTCCCGGCAACCGGATATCGGCCTCGGGAAGGTTTAAAATGGGTTCGGGAAATAATTCGTCCATAGCAATTCCTCCTTTATAAAAATATTGGCACGATTTGCCCTATCGTATCATAGCCTGAGAAAGGGCGGACATTAACTTTTCATCAAAAAAGAGGTTTAAAAAAGCGGCGGCATTGCCGTTTCATCGTTCCTTAATCCAACCATCAGCCAAATTTAATCGCCATTTTTTTGATTTTGCTTAACCGAATCCGGCGGCAAGCCGATATTCAAAGTAACGGATTTTTAGGCAGCCGGGATTTCAAGCGGTGCCCCATCCCGGCCCATGGAAGAGGAGGCCGTCATGCCGAAGCGATTGTGGCTCCTGATCGCGATTCTCTCCCTGATTGTGCCGCTCCAGTTCTCTATCAGCCGCGCCGCGCCGGAGCCGAAGGTTCTGGTAGTCGATAATTACGAAACGGCGCGGCGGATGACCCGCCATCAATTGCTGGCCAGCGGTTTCTCCCGGATTGATGAAGCGCCGGATATCCAGACCGCCCTGATTATGTTGTCCGAACAACAGTACGCGCTGGTCATCAGCGACTGGGAGCTTTCATCCGAGACCGGCCTGGAGCTTTTGAAAAAAATGCGGCTCGCCGCCCATACCCGCTCCATTCCTTTTCTGCTGATGATCCCGATGGACCGGCCGGAACTGAAGCAGGCCGTCGCCGCTCCCGGCCTGGGCGGCCCCACTGGCACCATCGTCAAGCCTTACACCGATGCCAAACTCCAGACGAAGCTCGGCTCGTTGCTGGAAACATTGAAAGCCATCGCCCGCTAGATAAGATGAAAAAGTTTTAAAAATAAGCAACAGATCCCTAAGCCTCGGCTGTGAATGAACAAATGATCGAACTTTTTCCATCTTATGAATCAAGGAAAATATGTCGCAATATTTACGGTATTTAAAAGACTTATTGCGATATATATAAATCTGGCGATAATGGATAACTCCCAAAACCGCCCCGGAAACTTCGGTTCTGGGGCGGTTTTTACTGCGGCGCCCCTCGCCGCGGCCACGGCACTCAATGCCGAAGCAACGGCATGTCTCGCCGATCCTCCGGCATCCGTTGCCGGAACTACGGCATCCATTGCCGTTTAAGCGGCGCCTAATGCCAAACAATAGGCATGCCTTGCCGTTTAGGCGGCACCTAATGCCGAAGCAACGGCATCGTTTGCCGCAATTACGGCATGAGTTGCCGAAGCTTCGGCGGTCCTCGCCGGAACTACGGCATTGAATGCCGCATTATTTTCGACAACCGCCGTAGGATTGTTGCTTGCCAAGCAAGCTCCGGATCTTACCGCCGCTTCATGATTACTTTTCAATTAGGACCGTCTCAATCGCTTCATTTTTCACATTACCACCACCGATTACCGCCGCAATTTTTCCAAACTCCGTCCATTCCCTGGCAATATTTGATATAATTAAACAAAAGAAAACGTAATAATTTTACGGCCCGCGCCAAACAAATGATGGATCGGGCCGGAAAGATGCCAAGACTGTACTTGAAAAACTTGGCGGAGGGGAACAAATGAAAAAGGGGTTATGGATTGGACTTGCGATCCTCGGCTTTGCCGCGCTCGGGGCGCCCGGGTATTGGTGGCTGGAAGGGTTGCCCGCCTTCCAGCCGGCGGAGGAGCCGTTTCAGGTAATCGACAAACGCTGGGGCCGCGGCGAACTTAACGTCAGCCGGTTTGGGAGTTCGCTGACCATTACCCCGGTCCAGCGGCCCCGGGGGCGGTCCGCCTTTTATCTTGACCCGCCGCTAAGCGACGGCTCCGGGCTGGATTTCATGTATTATCAATCGGAAACCCGGAGCCACTTTTTCCGGTATCTGGCGGGAAGGAGCCGGCCGGAGCAACTTTTTGAGGTGGCGGCCAATGTCGAGAGCGGCGCGGTGCTTGCCGGCGGAACCGCTCTGATCTACCAGGAAAGCCCTCAAAACGGCGATCCCGACGGCAGCCTCTGGTATCAGGCGAAAGGCGCGCCGGGCCGGATCCTGCTGAAGCGGTGCAACTTCTACCGCGTTTCCCCGGACCGGACCCGGGTCATTGCCGGCGGCGCGCCGCCCAACGGGAAAACTCAAACTCGGCGGCTCTACCTGATTCTGGCGGAAACCGGCGCCCTGATCGAACTGGGCCAGGCCCGGGCTCCCCAGAACTGGGACGAGCTGATGGCCTTTGAATGCCACTGGTCGCCGCAGTCCGGCCACGTTGCCCTGAACCATCAAGTTTTTGCGATCCCCTCCGGCCGGCTTCTCATCGAACTGAGCGTGCCGGACGCACGAATCTCCATGACAGCCTGGTCGCCCGATGGCGCGCGGCTCGCCTTCGCCATCCAGTCCAGCCGTTACCAACGGTATACGGTCGCCATGGAAAACCGCGAACTTTACTTATCGGACCGGCTGGGAATCTATAATCCCGGCGACGGCGCCATTCAAACCATCGCCCTGGACGAAGGGCTGATCAGCCGGTTCCAGTGGGAACGTAGCGGCCTCCGCTTAATCGCGGCCGCGGTCCCGCTCGCCACGGCCGAAACCTATATTCAGGCCACCCAGTCGGCCGATGCGGCCGATCGCTACGATCTGGTCCTGATCGATCCCGCTCCAGCCACGGCCACCCGGCTATTGGCCGACTGTCCGCTGCTTGAGATCGCCGGTTTTGAAAAAGACCTGCTTTTTTTCTCAATGCAAACCGAATCCGGGGAAGTACGGCTCTTCGGCCACGACCTCCGGAGCCGGTCCACCGCCGCACTGCTGCCGGAGACCACGGCCGTCCCCTATCCCGACGGCGATCAGGTCTATCTTCTGGCCGAACACGGGCTGTACCGGACCGGTCCGGCGCTTCAGGCCGCCAAGGTCCTGACGTTGCAAGACGGCGACAGCGGCTGGGTTTTACCGGATCAAAAAATGGTAATTCTCCCGGGCACCGACCGAATCCGGATCCAGCGCTTTCAATAGCTTGATCCCAGATCCGTGCGCCGGGCTTTCCGCCGCCGGACCATCCCTTGTGAAAATTTTTTACAGCGGTTGGAGGGAATTTACCATTTTATCGCGAAGAATAACGGCGGGAGGGGATGAAAAATGACGATCTTTGTCAAGCCGAAGTTGACCCGGCTGTCTTTTCGGAAAAGGCGTTCCCGCCGCCGCGGGCGGACCATTTTGATCAGCATGCTCCTGCTGGTTCTGGCGGGAATAGCTTACTTGTCCCATCTCTTCCTGACCGGATTTTATCCGGCGCCCACCGGCCGGGTGGCCGGAAACCTTTATGCCGCCAAAGCCGGCTACTCCTCCGTCTATCTGTACCGGGACGGCGCCTCGATTGTGGCCGTTGACGCGGGCGATCGGCCCGCCGCGCTCCAGGCGGCCCTGTCTCAATTGAAGATTGACCCTCTGACGGTCTCGGCCGTCTTTCTGACTCATGCCGATTATGATCACATCGCCGGGTTGGATCTGTTCAGGAAAGCTACGATTTATCTTTCCGCCGCCGAAGCGCCGCTGGCCGAAGGGAAGCAGCCCCGGTTTTTCGGCCTGATCCGCAACCCGAAGCTGACCCGCGCCTATCGGACGCTGCGCGACGGCGAAACCGTTCAAATCGGTTCGATTGCGATTCAAGCCCTGGCCACGCCCGGTCATACCACCGGATCAATGAGTTATCTGTTGAACAACACCGCGCTCTGCACCGGCGACGCGCTGGCGCTCCGCGACGGCCGGGCCCGGCCCTTTTACCGGTTCTTCAACATGGATGAGGCGGCCGGGCGGAAATCCCTGGCCAAACTGGCGGGGCTTCCAAACATAGCCGTGCTGGCCACCAGCCACACCGGATTTACCACCGACGTTCCCCGGGCGCTGCGCGACTATGCCGCCGAGTAACAAGCGCCCGGTCCCCGGCTCCGACCCAAGCCGCTTCGATATAGTCAGGAGAATAACATGTACGCGTATACCATCTGCTTCATCCGTCAAAATTCCCGGATTCTGCTCCTGAACCGGCAGGCCGCTCCCTGGATGGGCGCTTGGAACGGGGTCGGCGGCAAGCTGAAAACCGGCGAGGATCCGCTCACCGGCATACTCCGGGAAGTCACCGAGGAGACCGGGATCGTCCTATCGCAGGCCCGGTACAAGGGAGTTGTCTCCTGGGTGAGCGACGGTGTTCCCAAAGGAGGAATGTATGCGTTCAGTGCCGAACTTCCGGACGGATATTCTTTCCCGACGCCCAAACCGACTCGCGAGGGGATTCTCGACTGGAAGGAGCTGGACTGGATCATGGACCCCGCCAACCGTGGGGTGGCCTCCAATCTCCCCCGCTTTCTGCCGGCTTTATTAAATGACGCCGTTTGTTACGAGCACCGGTGCCGCTTCGAGCAGGGCCGTCTGACCGGATTTCAATCGGCGCCGCTCACTGAATCAGCCGCCGTTCTCGAACGATCCTGATTTTCAGGGTCCGTCACAAGCCGCATCGCCCCGTCTCACTTTTTACCGATACTAAATCCCGCATAAAGGACTCGATTCTGATGTTCAAGAAATGGTTCCTGGACCGGAACTTCTTCGGCCCGCTTTGGACGATTGCCATGCCAATCGCCTTTCAGAATTTCATCACCTCTTCGCTGAATATGGTCGATACGGTGATGATCGGCCAGTTGGGGCCGGTGGCGATCGCCGCGGTTGGCCTGGCCAATCAGGTCTTTTTTTTGTTCAACTTATTTCTGTTCGGAATTAACAGCGGCGCGGCGATCTTTATCGCTCAATTCTGGGGTGAACGGGATGTCCCAAACATCCGGCGCGTCCTGGGGATCGCCCTGCTTTCCGCGGGTTCCGTGGCGCTGGCCTTCACTTTGGTGGCGCTCGTGCTTCCCGGGACCGTGCTCGGGCTCTTCTCCAGCGATCCCGGTGTAATCGCGCTCGGCATCCAGTATCTCCGGATCATTGCCTTGAGTTTTCTGATCAACGCGATCAGCTTCGGTTACGCGTTCGTCCTTCGCAGCACTGGCCGGGTTACCGTGCCCTTGCTCGCCAGCACGCTGGCGTTCGGACTGAATACCGGATTAAATTACCTGCTGATCTACGGCGCCTTCGGCTTTCCCCGGATGGAAGTGGCCGGCTCGGCGACAGCGACAGTTATCGCCCGGATCGTGGAATTAATGGTGATTCTGGGCGCCGTTTACGGCAAACGGCTGGTCCCCGCCGCTAGCCTCGCCGAACTGTTCAGTTTCACCCGCGAATTTGCCCGGCGGTTTTTTCAGACCACTGTGCCGGTGATTTTGAACGAATCGCTATGGGCATTGGGTGTGACGATGTTTACGGTGGTTTATGCCAGGATCGGCACAGCGACTCTGGCTGCGGTCAATATTGCCGCCACCACCGAGCGGGTCGCGATGGTCCTCTTCTTTGGAATGGCCAATGCCTGCGCGGTGATGGTCGGCAGGAAGATTGGAGCCGGCGAGGAGCAGACCGCTCTCGAATACGCTAAGCGCTTTTCGCTGCTCGGTCCCTTGGCTGGAGTATTGATCGCCGCCTTGGTTATCGGTGGCATCAATCCGATCTTGAATCTCTACCGGGTCCCGGCCGACGTGGCGGATCTCGGCCGTAAGATCATGACCATTTTTGCCCTGACCATGCCGATCCGGATCTTCAATCTGATCATTATCGTCGGAATTCTCCGCAGCGGCGGGGATACCAGGTTTAGCCTGTTTCTGGACACAGCCGGACTATGGTTGCTGGCCGTTCCTTTGTCGTTCCTGGCCGGACTGGTCTGGCGGCTTCCGGCGGACTTGGTTTACGGCCTAGTGACCCTGGAGGAACTCTTCAAACTGTTCATCGGTATCTGGCGGCTCCACTCCGGCCGCTGGATCAATAATCTTACCCACCGCATGCGGCAATCGCTCAGTGAACCGGACGCAACTCAGGAATAAAACGCGATTCATGCCAAAAGCAATGCCATAATTCCCCCTTTTATTTTCCATCAAATAAATAAAAAAGGCGCCGGAAAACCGGCGCCGAGTAAAAAATGCATGTTGAGACGTTTCGTTGTTATTGCCGTTCAAAGGCGCCGAGATCGGGCGCTCCGCCCAAATACGGCAGGCCGACATTCACGCCTTTATCAATCAAATCGCTACCCGACACCAGCTTGGCGAAGTCATTGTCCGGCAGGCTGCCGTCAGCCTGGCGCGGCGCTTTGGCCAAATCTTCGCTCAGGCTGATAAAATCGGACGCGTCGGCGGTAACCGGCAGGTTCCAACTGTTATTCTGCTGAATTGCCCCCGATGAAAACTCAAACGCCAACGAACCGCGGGGAGCGAACGATACGTTGTTTTTGAACTCGTTGACGCACCCGGAATTGGGATTATCCTCGAACATATAGTTGTAGCCGTTCCCAAACGAGGTGCAGTTATAAACGATCACGCCGCCCTTGTGGCTGTTTTGATCGAATCCCTTTTTAGACTTGAAATTGTTATCAAAGGCGACGCAGTTTTTGACGACGTGAGTCCCGGCCGAGGCCCCACCAGTACCGTTTCCACCCAATTTAAAACCGTTGCCGTTGCCTTGGAAAGAACTCATGTTCTTGCCCATCTTCTGCAGATAGATGGCGTCGAAATCCGCCTTGTCCCCGTTATGCCAGGTCCAGCAATCGATGATCTCCACCGGCCAGTCGGTCTCGTAAAGATCCCAGCCGTCATCGGAGTTCCGCCAGGAGCGGCAGCCCCGGAAAACATTGCCTTTGCCGTTGTGCATCTTGCAAGCGAACCCGTCGGCGTCGCTGCCCATGTTGTCGAAGTCGAAGTTCAGGTACGAATCACAATTGATAATTTGGTTGTAGGAACAGAGCGTGCCGCCGGGGTTTTCGGTTTCATGCCCGAATCCGAGTTGAATACCGGAATCGCCGTTGTGATGAAGAACGCACTGCTCGATGATGTTATAGCTGCCTTCGACTTTGATCCCGTTATCTCCGGCGTAGCAGATCTCCAGACCTTTGATATGCCAGTAGTTTCCGGTGAGAACAAAGGCCCGGTTTGATGAGCCGTAAGGCTGAGTAGAGAAGTCGAGCACCGGATTCTCACCCGGATAAGCCCAAAGATTAATCTTGGCCGACGCGGTTCCGGACTGGGACAGGTTAATCGTGCTGCTGTAATTGTAGGTTCCGCCCCGGACATAGATGGTGCTGCCCGCCGCGCCCGCGATCTCGATGGCCCGGGCAATTGAATAGAACGGTTGGGCAAACGTGCCCGGATTGCTGTCATTGCCGAACGGCGCGACATAAAAAGCGCCCGTGATCGGAGTCGGCGTCGGCCCGCTCACGGTCGGCGTGGGAGTCGCGGCCGAGGGTGTCGGAGTTGGAGTGGCGCCCGACGGAGTGGGTGTTGGTGTAACGGTTGACGGAGTCGGCGTCGGGGTGCCGCTTCCGCCGCTCAAATCGTCAACGGTGATGTCGTCAAATTCGGCGCTGGCATAATAAGCGGTACAGCCAACCTTGCCGGTGGCAAACGACGAATCGGTGGCTGACAATTCCAGCGTATCGTTGACGTAAGCCTGAAGCGAGTTTCCGTTCACGACCAGCTTCACGAGATACCATGTCCCAGCGGTCACCGCATAGGTTTTGGAAGCCAAAACCGTGACTGTGCCGCCGACTTTCTTACGGATCTCCAGTTTGTTCGCATTGCCGAGGCTCAGGTAATAATAATTGCTGGAGCTTGAGAATCTGGCCAATAACCCGAAATAGCGATCGGAGCCATTGAAGCTCAACGCTTTGGCCCGGGCCTGCACCGAATAATTGGCCCAGGTTGAGGTGCCGGTATAGGCATGGGCCGTAGTGGAAGTGCCGGATTGTTTGTAGACTTTGGAACCATCGGTCACCACCGACCAACTGCCGTTGGAGGTGCTCCAACCGGTGGAGTTCCCATCTTCAAAGTCGTCGAAAAGCAGGGTAGCCGCGCCGGCGGAGGTCATCAACCAAACGGCAAACAGGCAGATCACGGTTGCAAAAATCATCTTTTTAAGGCTCATCTTACATTCTTCCTCCTTCGCTTTTATTGATATATGTCGCAATAGGTTTTTTGAACGCGCCGGGTAAATTGCGACATATTTCCCTTGATTCATAAGATGAAAAAAGTTCAATCGTTTGACCTTCACAGCCGGTTTTGGGATATGAA
Source organism: Bacillota bacterium (assembly GCA_023402395.1). Classification (GTDB taxonomy): domain Bacteria; phylum Bacillota; class UBA4882; order UBA8346; family UBA8346; genus JAEYGI01. Next base: position 10,483 of record JAEYGI010000001.1, on the reverse strand, counting down.
TTTATTTCAAAAAACTTTTTTCATCTTATATCCTTTAAAAATCAGGGATGCCGGACTCCGACATCCCTGAAATCCGACCCGATCCGTTTCCTCGTTTATTCCTTTTCGAATGCGCCCAGATCCGGAGCGCTTCCCAGATAGGGCAGACCGACATTGACCCCTTTATTGATCAGGTCGCTGCCGGATACCAGCCGGGCAAAATTGTTATTGGGAAGACTGCCGTCGGCTTGCCGCGGCGCTTTCGCCGCTTCCTCAGTGAGGTTGGCGAAGTCGGCGGCATTAGCCGTTACCGACAGGTTCCAACTGTTATTCTGCTGCGCGAAATCGGAGGCGAATTCATGATCCAATGACCCGTTGACCGCGAAGGACACGCAGTTCTTTACTTCATTCGTCCCATTGGAGGCAGTCTCCTCGAACATATAGTTGTATCCGTTGTTCCACGCCACGCAATTGTAAAGGATGGTGCCGCCCTGATGGTTGTTCTGATCGAAACCTTTTTTCGATTTGAAGTAATTGTCAAACACGACGCAGTTCTTCACCACGTGAGTGCCTTTGGAGTTGCCGCCGGTGCCGTTTCCGCCGAGTTTAATGCCGTTTCCGTTCCCCTGGAAGGAACTCATGGATTTGCCCATTTTTTGTTGATAAATGGCATCGAAGTCGGTTCTGTCACCATTGTGCCAGCTCCAGCAGTCGATGATCTCCACCGGCCAATCGGTCTCGAAAAGATCCCAGCCGTCATCGGAATTCCGCCAGGCGCGGCAGCCCTTGAAGACATTGCCTTTCCCGTTGTGCATCTTGCAGGCGAACCCGTCGGCGTCGCTGCCCATGTTGTCAAAGTCGAAGTTCAGGTAGGAGTCGCAATTGATGATCTGGTTATAGGCGCAAAGGGTTCCGTCAGGGTTGACCGTTTCATGAGCGAAGCCGAGCTGAATGCCGGAATCGCCGTTATGATGCAACACGCAAGCTTCAATAATGTTATAGCTGCCTTCGACCTTGATCCCGTTATCGCCGGCGTAGCAAATCTCCAAACCCTTGATGTACCAATAGTTTCCGGTCAGGACAAAGGCCCGGTTGCTTGAAGCGTAGGGTTGCGTCGAGAAATCAAGTACTGGTTTCTCGCCGGGATACGCCCAGAGATTGATTTTGGCACCGGAGGTTCCCGATTGGGATAGCGAAACGGTAGTGTTGTAACTGTAGGTTCCACCCCGGACATAGATAGTGCTGCCCGGTGCCGCGGCAACCGCTACCGCTTTGGCAATTGTATAAAACGGTTGAGAGATGGTACCCGGGTTGGTGTCATTGCCGGACGGCGCGACATAGAAAGCTCCGACCACCGGACTGGACGTGGGAGTCGGTGTCGCCGTGACGGCCGGAGTCGGCGTCGGAGTAGCGGCCGACGGTGTTGGAGTCGGTGTCGCCGATGATGGTGTAGGAGTTGGTGTTACGCTGCTCACCGGAGTCGGAGTCGGGCTAACGGCGCCGCCCAGATCCTCAACGATAACCTCGTCAAATTCGGCACTGGTATTGTAACTCATCAAGCCGACCCTGCCGGTGGCCAGCGACGAGTCGCTCGCCGCCAACTCTTGAACGCCGTTTACATAGGCCTGAATGGAACTCCCGTTTACGACCAATTTCAAGGTGTACCAGGTTCCGGCCGCGACAGTGTATGCCTTGGAAGCGATACTGGTAATCGCGCCGCCCACTTTTTTGCGGATGTCCAATTTATTGGTGTTGCTTAACGTGACAAAATAATAGTTGCTGGAACTTTGGAAGCGGGCGCAGACTCCGAAATAACGGTCGGTGCCATTGAACGCGAGCGCCTTGGCCCGGGCCTGCGCCGAATAATTGGCCCAACTGGATGTTCCGCTGTACGCCTGAGCCGTCGTTGACGTTCCGGATTGTTTATATACCTTATTACCATCGGTGACCACCGACCAACTGCCGTTGGAAGTGCTCCAGCCGCTGGAATTGCCATCCTCAAAATCATCACTGAACAAGAGCGCCGCGCTCACGCCTTGACCGGCACTGACCAGCAAACCAAAAGCCAGAATCATGCCAAGCCAGATGTTTAGGGTTTTTCTCACCAATTTTGCCTCCTTTGTTCTGCTATGCATTACATTCCATTTCAAACCGCTGTCGTTCTTCCAGTCACCTCCCAAAACAACGGCCTCTCTATCTTGCCTCGGATCCCGGATATCCGGATATATAGAGCTCTTTAAAAGGGGTTGTGATAAACCTTGGCTAAACGCTCAAGTTAATCACAACACCTTTTAAAAAAACAAGCGATAACTTATATGTTACAAAATTATGAAATTCATTTAATAATTTCATTATAAGCGATATGCTCAAAAAAAACTGCGCCTATCTTGCTCTCTTTGGACCGAACATTGCGTTTTTTGTTAAAATTTTTACTAAATATTTTATTCCTACATTTTATCCGCCAGGCAAAAAACCAACCGGAAATCGCCCCGGTTGGTTTCATGTTAATCACAAATCCGGCGTTATTTAATTGCCGCTTACCGTAAACAACCAGACCGGACCAGACACGATGCCGTTTTGAGTAACGGCGTCCACGCGCCAGTAATAGGTCCCTCCACGGGCCAATGTTCCCGGATTGTAAGTGTTGGCGGTCGTATTTCCCGCATAGCCGGGGGAAGCGGCCGTTCCGAAATAGATATTGTAGGAATAAGCGTCTTTAGCTTTGATCCAACGAAGTTGCGGCGTATTGGAAACGTCATAGGCTTTGTGCCACGGCTGCGGAATTGAGACGGACGGCAACGCCGCGGGCAGCGTGTTTTCAGGATCCCATTCGTTGTTGAAGGTCCATTTCGCCGTAATCTGGGACTGGGCCGGCGCATTCGGCGCGCTGGACAAATTATCCGCATGCCAGCTTTGATCGCCGCCTTCCATATGACAGTTGTAATAATAGGCCGCATAAACGCTTCCCTCGGAGAGCGTCTTGCCGCCGGAGTTATAGAAGTAGCTGTCCAGCAGATAGACGGTGGACTCCTTCTGGCCATTGAGCAGCTTGAAGTTTTTGGGGCTATCCGGCATGACATAGGCGTTCCGGATTACAAATTTTTGGCCGCTACCGGCGGCTCCCTCATGCCAGATCGGAGCGCTGTTTCCGACTTCAATGTAAGTGCTGCCAATGTCATAGCACCAGCCGCGCGGGCAGACCGCGTCGATCTTCCCCTGGAAGGTACAGTCGGCGTGATAATACATGCCGGTGGTGGTATTCCAGAGTGCCAGCGGGTCGCTGCCCATCCCGAGCACATTGGCGGAGACGATACTGATACAGGTCGCGGTGCTTTCACCCCGGATCGCATGGGTATAAACCGTGCTGGAACCGACGGCGGCGGTGTTGGATACGGTCAAGTTGCCGATGAAAACATCGGTGGTGTCGACCTTGGTCATCACTTTGGCGCTGTCCGGCGCGGTGCATCCGATATTGATCACTCCCGAGCCAGTGTTAGTAACGCCCATCTCCGAATTCCAGGCGGCACGGTCCAGCGCCAGTTCCACTCTGGTATTCTCACGGTCTTCGCCGATCAAGGCGATATAACTTTTGGCGATAAAAACATGCTCGTTATAGATTCCGTTTTTCACGGCAATCGTGATCCATGCGCCGTTATTGGCCGGGATGCTGTCGAGCGCCGCCTGGATGGTCGTAAAATTGCCGCTGCCGTCTTTGGACACGACAATGGTTCCGCCGACCGGAGCCGTGGCGGTGGGAGTCGGTGTTGGTGTCGCTCCGCCCGGCGTAGGGGTTGGGGTCGCGCTCGACGGTGTTGGCGTCGGCGTTACGCTGGAAGGAGTCGGGGTAGGTGTCGGTGTGGCGCTGCCCGGTGTGGGCGTCGGGGTCACGCTTGTCGGAGTCGGCGTCGCGGTTCCACTCAGATCATCGACGAGGATATCGTCAAATTCGGCGCTCGCGTAATACGCGGTACATCCGATCTTTCCGGTGGTCAAGGACGAATCGGAGGCCGACAGTTCCAGCGCGCCGTCTACATAGCCCTGAAGGCTGCTGCCGCTGACCGTCAGTTTCAAGGTATACCAGGTTCCCGTAGCCACGCTGTATGCCTTGGATGCCAGCACCGTCACCGTGCCTCCGGCCTTCTTGCGGATCTCAAGAACGCCGGTGTTGCTGAGCGCCAGCAAATAATAGTTGCTGGAACTTTGATAGCGGGCCAAAATCCCGAAATAACGGCCACTCCCGTTGAAACTCACCGCCTTGGCCCGGGCCTGCAGCGAATAAGCGGTCCAGCCGGCGGTCCCGCCATAGGCGTGGGCCGTTGTCGAAGTACTGGATTGCTTGTATACTTTCGAGCCGTCGGTCACCACCGACCAGCTCCCGTTGGATGTGGACCACCCGCTGGAATTGCCGTCCTCGAAATCATCGCTGAATAATGCAGCGGCGCCGGCGCCTCCCGTCAACAGCCCTAATGTCACTAAAATGACCAAAGCCAGGATAAGCGGCATGCCAAACTTCTTATCCATCAATTACCCTCCTTATTTTTCGAATTATCTGATTTATTTTAATTATAATGGAATCATTTACAAAAAACTGTGCCTATTTTGCTCACTTTGATTCTAATTTGCGTTTTTTTGTTAAAATGTTTAGTAAAAACTCTGCGTCATCCCCGCTACAAAACGCGGCGGGACCATCCGCCGCCTCCTTTTATATGGAAGGATTTTGAGTCGCTTTGTTGAAATATTAGAAAAAAATAACAAGGGGGAATTTCATTGACTTTCAAGCATGTCGCGGCGCTCTTAATTATGCTGGTCCTTTGCGTCGGTCCGGCCGCGCTGTACGTCCAGGCGGAGCAGGCGACGCAACCCTCGCCCAATAACGTCACCGGCATTAAACTGCCGTCCAATTACATTCTCTATGTTCCCGGCCTCAAGAATCCCGGCGACGCCAAAGCGGACATTCAAGCCAACGGGTTTATCGCTTCGGAGACGTTCAACTCCCATTTCCTGTTGGTCAGCGGCCAGTCAGGGAATAAGGTCTTGAAGCTGAACACCCTGGACGGCCGGAACGACCTGTTTACGATCCCCTTGGACGGCGCCGAAACCAGGATCACTTTTATTTTTAAAGCCAAAGGCGCGGTAGTGCCGGACCGGGGCACTCCTTACGGGATCTTTTGGGCCATGTGGCAGCGCGGCGCCTATCAGGCGGTGCTCCGGCACAATACCAGCAATCAGATCAAGGGCAGCACCGGCCAGACCAATCTGCGGCCCGACGATATCGTTTCGGACTGGCATGATTTCCGGCTGGTATTCGATCTGGCGCCGGACGGGAAAGCGATGACCGCCACCGCCTTCGTCGACGGCAAACAGCGCCATCAGACCACCAACTTTGAAAAGCAAAACGGTTCCGGCAACTTCTTTCAATTCGGGGACAATGACGGCAGCACCAATGCCATCGGACGCTACCCCTATTTCCTGCTGATTAAGGACGAGGACGTCAGCGGCAAGAGCCTCGCCGAGTTGAGCCGGATCATCGGTTTCAACCTGGAGGCAGCGCCGGAACTGGTGGACGACACGGACCCGGTGAGCCAAAAGCCGGCCCAAAAACCGGCGGGCATCAATCTGACCGCGGCCGACGCCAGCAGCAAGGATCCCAATTATGTCGATCCTTCGTTTATCAAAGACGGCCGGATCGATCTCGCCAAGCTCCCCTACAGCAAAAACGCGGCCCAGAAAGTGACCGCGACTCCGAAGCTGAAAGGGAACCTGCTCAAAAAGGCCGCCGCCGTGGTCGATCCGTCGGGCAAGGCTGGAACTTATAAAACCATCGCCGCCGCCATCGAAGCGGTTCAGCCCGGGTCGCTGATTTACATCAAGCCAGGGCTGTATCAGGAAAAGCTGAAAATCACCAAACCCGATCTCAGTCTGATCGGCGAAAGCCCGGCCAACACCGTCATCTACGGCTATGAGGCCGATTACGGCGGTATCGACGGCAACATTCTGGTCGAGGTGAATCTGGCCGAATCCGGCTATTTTACGGCCGAAAACATTACGTTCTACAACAAGGGGGCGGAATGGAACCGGACCTGGGGCAATGTCGAGCGTCGCTCGGTCACTCTGGCCACTAAGAACGTGCACGGCGGCTATTTGAAAAATTGCATCTTCCTCGGGCAGCAGGACACGCTCTATCTCCGGTCGGGCCGGCAATATTTTGAAAACTGCTATATCGAGGGCGAGGTCGATTTCATCTGCGGTGGCGCGACCGTGCTGTTCAAGGATTGCCATATCCATTCCCTGCTTTATCCAAACGGCGGCTATCTGACCGCGGCCGCGCCGTCGGACACCAACGGCGCCGGGTTCAATAACGGTTATGTGTTCCAGAATTGCCTGTTGACTGTGGATCCCGCCATGAACGCCAAAAACATCTATCTCGGCCGGGGCGCCTGGAACGGCGGGAGCAACGGCGCGCCGAACCAGGCCAAGGTGGTGTTCATCGCCTCTCAGTTGCACGCCCAAATCGCCGCCGACGCCTGGAGGGACTGGGATAACAACTCCACCGCCGCCAAGCAGTTCTTCCGTGAATATCAAAACAGCGGCGACGGCGCCATCGCGGCCGAAACCGCGACCCGGAAGTTCCTGACCGAGGCCGAATACAAATCGACCTACAAAACGGCCAAGCAGATTCTGGGATACCGGCCGAGGCTGCCGTATTAATAAAGATGCCGAATATTAAGATAGCCCAGCAAGAAATCTAGTAGGACAATGAAAGAAAGGGGCAAAAGAATTGCCGGATTGGTTGATGCGCCGTGAAAAGCGTCGGATTTCGTCGTTGCTACGATTTGCGAGGATGTAGGCTTGCAGCTCGGCTAAGCAAATCAAGCTTGCTAAAATGAGCCGACTGAGGGGGCGCGCCTAGAAGTCCTCGCTTTTGACGACGCGTATGTAAATCTGCAAGTTCAACCAATTCAGGCGCTACGGCATCCGGCCTGCGCCTTAACTGTAACCGTCCGTGGTCACGGTCCGGCAAGACTCATCCCGGCGCTGTGAAAGCCGAAGCGCCGGACAGTTTTCAAGTGACTAAGATGGTTGTCCCTACTTAGCGGTTCCGAAGAAATTGTTTCTGCTAAGTAGACTGATACTCGGATTAAAGATCAAATAGGGTAAACTAAACGGGGCCGCTCCTTTCGGAACGGCCCCGTTTAATATTATCCCAAAGTCAGTCGATGCTTACATCCTTCCAGCATACAGCCCATCTCGGATGGCGTTGCTTGACGGTGTTCCACCGATGACGGTATAATTAACCCATAGGTAGGTGATGAGAGTGGATTCGCAAACAATTCATGAGTTAGAAACCATTAAGCAAATCATTTTGAATACGGTCAAGGCCGATTCAATCTACCTTTTCGGTTCCCATGCCTATGGGACGCAGTCACAACACAGTGATTTCGATCTTTATGTCGTAATTCCAGATGGCGGCATTCGCCCCATCGAAGCCATGCAGATCATCGGCGGCGCCCTCTACAAGCAACAAACGAAACCCATCGACATCCTAGTTGGGCGGGCCAGCGACTTTCAGCGGCGAAAGCTGTTGCCGACCATTGAAAGAACGGTCGCCAGGGACGGGGTGCTGCTGTATGGATAAAAACGTTATTGTCAAGGAATGGCTTGATTTTGCGCGCAAGGATCTCGACAGCGCCAAATATCTCCTGGGCATGCGCCCGGTTCCTCTGGAAATTGTCTGTTATCACTGTGAGCAAGCAGCAGAAAAAATGTTGAAATGTTATCTGATTCAGCAAGATGCGGAACCGCCGCGAACCCACGATTTACGACTACTATGCAAAATGTGCGCTGATCTGAATGAAACCTTTGATGCGATAAGCCAGTCATGTATCAATCTGACGCCGTATAGTGTCCAGCCAAGATATCCCTTTGAAATTGAAATTTTAGATCGCGATATGAAACAAGCAATTATTGACGCAGAACACGTAATGAGCTTTGTGAGTCAAAAGATTCTTTCCCAATAAACGTAAGCGAGCCACGCCAACCTAAGATCCGATGAACAAACCGGGCCACTAAATGAAGTTTTTCAGATCTTTTTCGTGGTCTTTGTGAGCTTTCGTGGTTGATATGTTTGATCACGAGTTCTGAGACCTTTCTACCACGAAGATATCACTAACAACACTATAGTTTGAATTTGGAGAGCGTAAATACTTACCTAGTTAATTGGTCCTTAAGACTGTTTTCTAATTCATTCAAGCTCCATTTATCTGCCCATTTGAGTTCAATAGATACAGGATAATTCCCGAGGCGGACATTTAGTTGTAATACCAATATCTACCCCTGCTTCTTCCTCCGATAAACCAACGCCTCGATTACATTTTTGACCGTTAGCAAATCCTCTTCGTTTAAACTATCCAACTCGTCCAATAACTCAAGCAGCTTTTCATCTTTAATATTCAAAGCCGCTAAATCAATCTTCTCCCTGGCCTGCAAAAAATCGGCCGAAACTCCGAACACGCCCGCCAATTTTTCCAATGTCTTCAGCGTAGGAACCATTTTACCCGATTCGTATTTGCTAATATACTGCTGGCCGATGCCCGCTTTTTCGGCCAAATACTCTTGACTCCAATGGCGTTCAAGACGGAGTTCTTTTATCCGTCGCCCAACCTCAGACAATCCGTTCCCTCCCAAAAATGGAGAATCACTTAATATTATATTTCAAATGAAGTATAATAAAGTATGAAAGTAAGTATAAAAAATTCAATTTTTTTGCTAAATTGTTAAAATTATTATCTAATTTTACCACAAACTCCCTTTCGTCTCAAGGCGGAAGGCATGTTTTGATTTTTGAGCTTTCACCAATCATTGATGTTAGGAGGATACCCGATGCTGCTCAGCGACAGTGAAGATATCCAAAAAATCATCTTCGATCGGCTTGACAAAATTCATGAACGAATTCTCCCTCTTGACCGGGAATATGTGGAACTGGAAAAGAAACCGGAGGAGATTTTGCAACAACTTCTGACCACTCTCCCCTCGGAGCAACAAAATTTGCTGGATGACTACGATTCGAGCCGGACCGCGTTGATGAACCGCCAGGATGAACTGGTCTATATCCAGGGAATGGCCGACGGAATTCTGCTTGGCCGTTGGGTCGACCAGTTGAGGCAAGGAGCGGAAAAGTTCCTCACAATGATTAGGGCGTAAATTCCTATCATTAACAACGCTGAGATCAGTACCCATATACTACCCTGGCTATCTCACGCAGCAGCCTTCATGGATGAAAGCTGGCGACGCTTCTTTTCGGGATGAAAAACAGCGGTCGCCATGCGAAGGGGACATCGGAAGCCACAACCCGGTAGCCAGACGAAAGGCCAGGATGGCGAAGACGGGTTCCGGATGCATCGCAGGAAGTCCGAAACCACGCGGTTTTCAGGGACAGGACGGCCCAAAGATGAGGACCCCAGGATGGGATCAGGCCGAATCCGGCGCCCTTTTGAATACTTTTTCGGATCAGACCCAGGAAGGGTTAAAGAAGCGAAGGCCAGGGATGGTCGGGAGCGCGGTGAAAAAGTATTCCGCCGTCGGAACCGTGGGCTGCTTTGACAGAGCATTCAAAGGTTTAGTTTATCTTGCAGATAAAACTGTATAATCATCTTCAAAAACCAACTGCGATAATTTCCCGGTTAAAATCATTCGGGGAGTCATTCCCCTATTTCATTCAGTAACTAAATGTGGATATTTTGCTACTGAATGTGGATATTCTGTTAGTGAATCATTTCATTGAGTAAAAGAATGTGGATATTCAGCAACTAAATGTGGATATTCTGTTAATAAATGAACTGGGGGAGCTACTCCCAATCCACATTCAGTAACTAAATGTGGATATTCAGTTATTGAATGTGGATAACCGGCCATTACTTGTGGATAACCAGCCGTCCAACCGGAGGCGATGGCGGCAACTCAACCACCACCTGCTGAAAGGAGGCGGGTTGAGAAAGCTGCTAAAGCAGCTTAAAATTTCCCAATGTATCATTAAGTGATGAACATGGTCCTAATGAGGAATGTCCAATCCTGAGGCGCAGACCTATCTCTCGCTCTTCCGGCGTAATCTCATCCTGAGCGCCGGACCTTGAACCGTCCTTGGTTCTGGTTCCCTGACCGGGAAGAGTAACCGATGCCTCCGGGGCCTAAAAGCTTTAGAGCGCTAAGTGAGTTTCCGGCACACGTCCGACGGATGGCCACTCTCCTTCCTTCTCAGGGCAATGTCAACAAGCTATCCTGTAAGTATTTGGGAAGAAGTTTGTCGAAAAGGTTGCCGAATTCAAACCTCCCGGCGTTCTCCATCCGTGGACGCCGGAACTTGAGCCTTCCTGGCTCTGGTCCCCCATCCCCTCCCCGATGCGGCGATTTTGGAAGATAATTCGGCGGGGAGGGGTGATTCGCCGGAAACGGTGGCCTATTACGCCAGTGAAATTAATGAAGTCGAATCTTGGGTATAATGCCTTTC
>JAEYGI010000070.1 GCA_023402395.1 Bacillota bacterium | reverse complement strand
CCTTCCCCAGAGCTGATGATCCAGGGAGTCAATTCAAGGGGAAGGGTAACCCTAGACGCTGGTCTCTAAAAGCCTTTGGACCGCGAAGGTATCGGTTACTCTCCCACGCGGGGGACCAGAACCAAGGACGGTTCAAGGTCCGGTGCTCAGGATGAGATTACGCCGGAAGAGCAAGAGAGAGGTCTAAGCCCAGATTTCGGCTTAATAATACCAACATATGTAATCATCGCTTGTTGACATTGCCCCGTTTGAGTAGCCCACGACAATCACAACATCGGGGAGGGAACAACGAGGGAGGGGTAAGATTTTAGGCCGGTATTGGCAAAGGTTATTCCTAATTATTGCAACCATCCCTTGTCGACATTGCCCTGGCAGGGAAGAGCAAGAGATGGGTCTGCGCCCCGGATTGGACATTCCTCGACATGACCATACCCACCTGCAAACAGCGGTGGTTGAGTCCGGCTCATCAAATCACCGCGCGAATTAGCCGGGCATTTCCTCCGGGATAAATTTTGGTTTTCCGGCGGTCCCAAACTTCGGTTTTCCGTTAAAAACTTATCATTTCCGGCTCCGGAAACTTTGCCGGCGGCCCGGGCGCAATGGCCGGGAAGCTTAGCGTTCGCTCCAGCGGGGAAAAACGGCAAATTCCCACTCCAAACGGAAGTCCGGGACGGCCGAAGATCAATTTCCCGCTCAAACCGGCAGCCGTTCCGGCCGGATTCAAAACCGCGCGCCAAAGCGCGGCATGAATCCTCCCGGCGGCGTATATATTGGGTTAACGGGGAAAACACGGGAGGAAGAAAAATGGTACTGAAAGACCGGGTGATCGGCTTCGGGTTCACCGGGGCCTATTGCGTCTTTGAACAGGTTTTTCCGGAATTGGAGCGGCTGGCGGCCGAGGGGGCGGCCGTGGTTCCGCTGGTGTCGTATCAGGCGGCGGTCACCGATACCCGTTATGGCAAGGCGGCCGGCTTCCTGGAACGGATGGAGCGGATCGCCGGACGGCCGCCGGTGATGACCATCACCGAGGCCGAGACCGTCAACAAGCAGGGCAGGCCTCTCGATCTGCTGGTGATCGCGCCCTGCACCGCCAGCACGCTATCGAAGCTGGCGAGCGGGGTAAGCGACACGCCGGTGCTGATGATGGCCAAGGAGCAGTTCCGGAACGACCGTCCGGTGGTGCTGGGGATCGCCACCAATGAGGGGTTGGGGCTCAGCGCCCGCAATATCGGGGTGTTGCTGTCGGCCAAGAATGTCTTTTTCGTCCCGTTCGGCCAGGACGATCCGGAGCATAAGCCGAATTCGCTGATTGCCAAGTTCGAATCGGTGCTGCCCACGGTGCTAGCCGCGCTCCAGGGCAGGCAGTATCAGCCGGTGCTCGAGAAATATTAGGTAAAACCCCGAAGTCGGCGCGAGTGAGCCGGCTTCGGGGTTTTAATGTCTTGAGGCCCGGTTACGCTTGCAGTTTTCCAAAGACCTCGCGGATGATCTGTTCGGCGATGATGTATTGGCCGCCGGCGTCCGGATGCAGTTCGTCGGGGAGATGGCCGGCGTCTTGCGGCCCGAAGATCCGGAGCCCGTCAACGTAGTGAATCCGGCGGTCGCCATGCTCCCGGAAGGCCGTGACGATTCCGGCGAGGACCTCGCGCAACTCCCGCAGGCTGAGGCCGCTGCCGCCTTTGACCTCTTCCCGGGGCGGCGAATAGATCGGAGAGATCACGGCCAGCGGCGTTTCCGGGTGCTTTTCGCGGATGAGCCGGATCAGGCCGATGGCGCAAGGACCGAAGGTCCGCTCGGTCAGATCGCCGCTATAGATATTGATCCCAAGCTTGAGCGTGATGAAATCGGCCGGCAGATCCCGGATCAGGCGGCCGATCATCGGGTCCAGCTTGCACTGGCCCGAAAAGCCGAGGTTGGTGAGGTGCAGGTTCAGCCGTTGGGCCACCAGTCCGGTCCAGAGCGTAGACGGGGAGCCGGCGGCTTTGGAATGGCTGATGGAGCTACCATAATGCACCCAGCGGCGCTGGGCCGGCGCGGTACGGGCCAGTCCGGCCCCGGGTTCGACGCTGACCTCGGCCAGCCGGAACGGAAAGCGGGGATCGAGCCAGATCTCGATCTGCTTCAGCCCGGCCGGCAGCGGGTTGAATTGGACCAGGGAGTCGGAGGCAGCGACGGTCCGCGTTTCAACCAAGCCGCCGTCGACCAGGAGATCGAGCTTCATTCCCTCGGCCGGTTCCAAGAGTCTCAATCCGATCCGGCAGGCGTCGGTGACAAAGGTTAGCCGCACGCCCGAGGGGGTTTGGGCGGTATCGCCGGCGAGCACCGGATAAAAGGCCCGTTCCGGCCAGGGAAGCCGCCATGGCATGGCCCAGCCGGGTCCGGTCTCAACCGAAACGGCACCTTCGAACGTACACCGGCCATCCTCAAAATTGTAGTTCGGCATGGATGTAGCAACCTTTCGTAGGAAATCAATACGGGGAAATTCGCCAAACGTTAGGATCTCCCTGTTAACGAATTTGTTAACGGTGGGCCCCAGGGAAACCGCCTTGACAAACCAATTGGCGGGGAGTATAGTTAAAGTTGAATTTCAAATTTGGAGAAAATTAAAGGTAGGTGACGACAGTGGAAGGAGACAGTAGTTATTCTAGCCGTCCGGTTTATTATCGACATTCATCGCCCGAAGCGGCTCTTTCCGCGATCGTCCCGACCGGATATTGCGTGGCGCCGCTGTAACCCAAGGCATTGTCCTTCGCGAACGGACTACCGTTCAGGGCCGGGTGAGATAATAAACCGGTCCTGATTTTTTATGGGCAAAGGGGAGAGGACAATGCTCAAATGTTATCTGACCGTCAATGAGGAATTGACCGTGGTCCGGGATCAATTAGAGAAGGGCGCTTGGATCAATCTGATCAGCCCCACCGAGGAAGAATTGGCCGAGATCGCGACCAAGCTTGGGATCATCCCGGATATGCTGCGGGCGGCCTTGGATGAAGAAGAGCGTTCCCGGATCGAGGTTGACGAAGGCCAGATGCTGATCCTGATTAATATCCCCGTCGAAACCGACGGCAGTTCCAATTTAAGCTACGATACGGTGCCGCTGGGGATCGTGGTCACCGAGAATCACCTGATCACGGTCTGTTTGAGGGAGAATCCGCTGCTGGGCGAGTTTGAACTCAATCGCAGCCGTTCCTTTTACACGTTTAAGAAGACCCGTTTCGTGCTTCAGATCCTGTTTAAAACCGCCACCTATTATCTGCGGTATCTGAAGCAGATCGCCAAGAAGTCCGACGAGATCGAGGGGCAGCTGCACCGGTCGATGCAGAACGAAGAATTGTTCAAGCTGCTCAATCTGGAGAAAAGCCTCGTCTATTTCACGACGTCGCTCCGGGCCAACGGGATCGTCATGGAGAAACTGCTCCGGTCGCAACTGAAGGCCCAGGCGCTGAAAGTCGACCCGGATACGGTCCTGACCTCCCAGATCCTGAAGATGTACCCCGATGACGAGGATCTGCTGGAGGACGTAATCACCGAGAACAAGCAGGCCATTGAGATGTGCGAGACTCACAGCGTTATCTTGAGCGGAATGATGGACGCCTTCGCCTCGATCATCTCTAACAATCTAAACATCGTGATGAAGTTCCTGACCTCGGTCACCATCGTCCTGGCCCTGCCGACCATGGTGGCCAGTTTCTTCGGAATGAACGTGGCCGTGCCCCTGCAGCACTCGCCGTGGGCGTTCATCCTGATCATGCTCGGCTCCCTGGCGCTGTGCGGAATCGGCATTCTGCTGCTACGCCGGAAGAATATGTTTTAACGATCGGGACCCGATTAGGGCCGAATAATAATGAACAAGAAAGCCCCTCCGTATGGAAGGGGCTTTCGCATTTCTTATACCTGCCCTTGCATTGGTGAGGCTCAGGCCGCGGGTTTAGCGGCCGTGGCCGCGGCCGGGGACTGATAGCCTTTGTAGGCCGGCTCGATGACTTTCTGGGCCTTGATGTATTCAATCATCGCGTCCCGGACCGGAATGCCGGTATCCCGGATCGCTTGAGCTTTTTTGAGGACCACGTAGTTGTCGCCGCCGGCGAACATAAAGTCGTTGGCAACCACGGTATAGAGCTTATCGGGAGCGAGCGGCTCGCCGTTTTCGAGGGTGATCTTGACGATCCGCTGGCCATAGGGCAGACTAAGGTCATAGGTCACATAGACCCCGGCCACTTGGCCGAAGTTGAACTTATCGCTGCCGAGGCCGTTCTCAATCGCCTCCCGGACTTGGGCGCCGGTGAGCTTGGCCGTGACCAGCGTGTTATCGAAGGGCATCAGGGTATAGAGATGGCCGACGGTCAGAACGCCTTTTTCCAGGGAGGTCCGGAGTCCGCCGCCATTATGGATGCCGATCTGAACCCCGGCGATCTTCCGGATCATGTCGCAAGCCCATTCACCCATCAGAGACGGGCCCTTGGTCTCGTGGACCAGATCGACGTTGGCGACGCCGATCTTTTCGGAGAGAATCGGTTGCACTTCGGCCAGATACTTGGTATAGAGGGCTTTGGCCGCCTCATCTTCCTTCAGCGTGGCCGGCCGGAGGTAGAGATGATCCAGTTCCGCCTTGCTCACCACCAGGGTCGGAGCGTTTTTGGCCACCACGAAGGTCAGTTTTCCGATGGTCCGGCCGTTGTAATAGGCCATGACCAGCGGTGTTTTTCCGACTTGGCCGACGATGATCTCATGGGAGTGGCCGGCGATAATTCCGTCCAGCCCTTCCACTTTGGACAGTTCACCGGCTTCGCCGCCGATGGTCCCGGCTTTGTCGATGGTGGCGCCCAGATGGGTCAGGGCAATGACGATATTCGCTCCGGCGGCCCGGACTTCCTTAATGTATTTGGGCAGAACTTCGACAGGGTCTTTAAATTCCAGATTGGCGACGTTCTCGGGTTTGGTTTTGAACGAAGTCTCGGGAGTCGTGATGCCGATGAAGGCCACTTTGACCCCGGCGATCTCGGTGATCAGGTAGGGTTTGGCGTATTTGACCGGCGCGTTGGTCTTCCGGTCGTAGATATTGGCGGCCAGGAACGGGAAACCGCCGTCCGCCGCCCAACCCGCGAACCGGTCGCCGCCCCAGTCGTACTCATGGTTGCCGATGGCCGAGGCCAGGACGCCCATCTCTTTCATGCCGGCGCTGACCGGCTTGCCGTAGAGCAGGTTCGATTCGGCACTGCCCTGGTATTGGTCGCCGGCGCAGACCACCACCGTGTTTTTGTTAGCGGCCTTGTATTTTTTGACCTCGCCCACCAGCGCGGCGATGCCGACATTCCTGCCGCTCTTGGCGAGCGAGCCGTGGAAATCGGTGAATGACAGCACGTCAATGACCCGGTAGGGCAGAACGCCGCTGTCGCACAGCTCATAGACGTTGAGGGACTTGACGTTGGCGGTCCGGCCGTCGCTGGAGGCCGGGATTTTAATCGCTCCCGACTGCGCCAGTTTGAAGACTTCCGCTTTCAAGGGATGCTCCAGGTTGATGCCGGTAATCTTCCAGTTGTTGTCACATTTGGGATTGACGGTGCCCTGCTTTTGGACATAGTCGACGATCAGGTCGCGCAGCCGGCCTTTGTCACCCATGGCCTCATAAGAGTCGTAAACTTTATCGGCTTCGTTAAAGTATTTGTCCTTGACCATGTTTCCAAACCGGTAATTGTTGACGGCCAGCGTGAGCGCGGTGTAGTCGGTGACCGGTTTGCCTTTGAAGGTCAGGTTTTCGATCCGTTTGCCGGCCGGGGCGGCGAGGTTGATCTCGTAATTGACCCCGGCGAACAGATCGTAATTATAACCGCGGATGTTCGGGTTGAAGCTGACGGTCAAATCGCCCGGCTTGGCTTCGTTATAAAATTGGGCCGACCATTCCATATAGGCTTTCAATTGCTTGCCGGTGACTTTGACTGCGATCAAGGTATTGGTGTACTTATAGATATTGGCGACATCTTTCTTTTTGAAGTCGCCCTGGACTAGATCGGAGGTGGGGGAGAACAGCGCCGCCGCCGAGACATCGGCTTTGGTGTAATACAACTGCACGTCATTGATAAAATCCATCAGCGCGGTGTCCTGGTACTGAGCGGTGGGGATGCCGGGCAGGATCTCCAGACCCGGCAGGAAGTTGCCACCAACCTTGCCGATGACGGTATTGACGTCGGCCAGCGACCGGTCGTGAACCCATTTGAATTTGGCCAGCAGCGCCGGATCGGCCGGGTACTTGCCCGTATCAATGCTGGAAGAGGTCTTGTCCTGCAGCGTCCATTGGTTGCCGGACTTGGCCAGGCTCAGATCGATCCGGGCCACCCGGGCGCCGAGAGAACCGGGCTCGACTACCAGTACGCCGTTGATCTTGTCGCCGACGATGGTGGCATGGGCATGGCCGGCCACGATGGCGGCCAACTCCGGATTGGCCTCGGCGATCGCCCGGATTCCCGACTCGGCCGCACCGTATTCGGGCTCAACGCCCATGTGCATTACGCCGATGACCACGTCGGTTTTGCCTTTAAGCTCCGCGATTACCTTTTTGGTTTCAGCAACCGGATCGGTGAAGGTCAACCCCTTGAAATTCGCCGGAGTGCTGGCTTCCCAGCGCGGAATATGAGGGGTAATCATTCCGATGATTCCGACCCGGACCCCGCCGGACTTGACGATCCGGTACGGTTGGACGAAGCGTTTGCCGTTCTCCCGGTAAATGTTGGCGGCCAGGGTCGTCGCTTTGGAACCCTTAATGGCCCGGCCCAGCACGTCGAGGCCGAAGTTGAACTCATGATTGCCCAACGTCCAGGTATCGTAGCCGATTTCGTTCATGGCCCGAATCATGGGATGAATCTTTTCATCGTTGAACAACTCAACCATGTTGTCTTGAATGACATCGCCGTTATCGACCAGAATGGTATTGGGGTTTTGGGCCCGGACTTCCTTGACTATCGATGCCACCTTGGCCAGGCCGGACCGGGGATCCTCGGAGTCAATGGCGTACTCCCAGGGATAAATGTGGCCGTGCAGGTCACTGGTGGCCAAAACGGTCACCTTGACCTGCTCGGCGGCGGAGACCGCTCCCAACGTCAGCATTGACGCAAGCACCGCCACCAGTAGAACAAAACAGATCCAACCGCGTTTTTTCCGGAACATGGATACACCTCCAATAATTCTTAATTGTAAGCATAGTAAAATTCGATGATTAAGTTACCTTACCTTCTCAAATTATGGATAGTTTAAGAAAAAATTAAATCCTGGCCGGTCGGAACGCCAGTGACCGTCAGCCAGGCTCATCTTTTTGAATCTTCAAGCCCGATTCGAGAAAACCTATCTTATATAGTGGGTTTGGGAGTGGGCCGGTGGTCGACGATATCATCCTAGGGTACCTTCTGTATCAGAATCACCTGGCTGGCCGTGACTATCTGGTCAGCCGGATCTTATTTCACGCCGCACCGACGCTATTAAATGTGAAGCCTGCCTCGCTGCTTGGCTTCGACCGGGGGCTCCGGAGTCCGGACCAGCTCTGGCGGGATTACCGGGCGGATTTCGGCCGGGAGTTCGGGCAAACGTTCGGGGTTGATTACTTCGAGCTGCGGGAAGGCGTTGCGGGAAGCCTCGTGCTGTTTTATAACAGCCTGCTGCTCGGTCAGACGTTGCGTTGTCCGGAAAACCAGGCGTTGCTTGGGGAGCGCGGATTTCCGGAATACGAAGGGGTTGAGCCGACGCTACGCCATTTGGCGCGGCAATGCGGTCAGACGCCGTTTCCGCACGAGATTGGCATCTTTCTCGGCATTCCGGCTCCGGATGTACGGGGTTTTATCAAGCATCAGGGCCGGAATTACCTTTGCAGTGGATTTTGGAAGGTTTATCAGCAACCGGATCAAGCGCGGCAGACCTTTGAATTGTATGACCGAGCCCGGCTGGCGGTGGCCGGCGCCGCCGCCAGGCTCCAAAAACAAACGCCTCCGTTGGCCGGAGGCGTTTTGAATCAAATGAATTAAGTCCGTCAAGGCAGATAGGTCTCGCCCATCAGGTAACGGTCGCATTCCCTGGCCGCCATTCGGCCCTCGTTGATGGCCCAGACCACCAAGCTCTGGCCGCGGCGCATGTCGCCGGCTGAAAAGACGCCCGCTACGTTAGTGGTGAATGTGCCGTACTCGGCTTGAACATTGCTCCGATTGTCCCGGGTCACGCCCAATTGTTCCAATAGCGTATCCTCGGGGCCGAGGAAGCCCATGGCCAGCAAGACCAGTTCGGCCTGGTAAACTTTTTCGCTCCCCAGAATCTGGCACGGGAGATAGCGGCCGCTGGCATCCTTTTGCCACTGGACCTGAACGGTATGGACTTCCTTGACCGCGCCGTCCGCGTCGCCGACGAACCGAACGGTATTGATACAGAAGATCCGGGGATCGATTCCGTATTGGGCCAGGGCTTCCTCCTGACCGTAATCAACTTTAAGCACTTTGGGCCATTGCGGCCAAGGGTTGTCAGGGGTCCGGTCCGACGCCGGCTTGGGAACGATCTCGAACTGGACCAGACTCTTGCAGCCATGCCGCAAGGAAGTGGCGACACAGTCGGTGCCGGTGTCACCGCCGCCGATAACGATGATGTTTTTGCCCTTGGCTGAGATATAGCTGCCGTCACGGTGTCCCGAATCCAGCAGGCTTTTGGTGTTTGCTTTCAGGAACTCCATGGCGAAATGGATCCCTTTCAGGTTCCGGCCTTCGATGGGCAGGTCGCGGGGCTTGGTGGCCCCGCCGCAGAGCACCACGGCGTCAAACTCCGACCGGAGCTTGGCGGCGGGGTAATCGACGCCGACCTCGGTGCCGGTCACGAAGGTGACCCCCTCGGCGGCCATCAGGTCGACCCGGCGTTGAACCACGGTCTTATCCAGCTTCATATTGGGGATGCCGTACATCAGGAGGCCGCCGACCCGGTCAGCCCGTTCAAAAACAGTGACCCAATGGCCGGCTTGGTTCAGTTGCGCGGCGCAGGCGAGCCCGGCCGGACCGGAGCCGATCACCGCCACTTTTTTCCCGGTGCGCCGGGCCGGAGGTTCGGGAACCACCCAGCCTTCGGCGAAGGCCCGGTCAATGATGTCGCATTCGTTATTTTTGATGGTTACCGGCGGTTCATTGATCCCCAGTGTGCATGAGCCCTCACAGGGAGCGGGACAGACTCTGCCGGTAAACTCCGGAAAGTTATTGGTGCGGTGCAAGCGATGCAGGGCTTCTTTCCAGAGACCCCGGAACACCAGATCGTTCCATTCCGGGATCAGGTTGTTAATCGGACAACCCGAAGCCATCCCATTGATCAGAAGCCCGCTATGGCAAAAGGGGGTCCCGCAGTCCATGCAGCGGGCGGTTTGCGTCCGACGCTCCTCGCCACTAGTGTGTAGATGAAACTCTTTCCAGTCGCCGATGCGTTCCAGCGGCGGCCGGTCGGGGGGCGTTTGCCGTTGGTATTCCATAAATCCGGTGGGTTTGCCCATTGGTTATCCTCTCCAATCACAGTCCGACAGTATAACGGTTTTGACCTTGGATTTGCTGTTTAGCCCGGTGCAGTAGCGTCAGGGGCCGAACTCAGCTGCCGCTGACCCGTTTCAGGTCATTCTTATTTTCCTCAAAGGCCATCATGAAGGCCTCTTCCTTGCTATATCCCGATTTTTCAAGGTTTCTTAACGCTTCCAGCACCCGCTTGTAGTCCCGCGGCATGACTTTGACGAACTTCGGCAGGTAGGCCTGCCAAGCGGCCAGAATGGCCGCGGCCCGGTCACTTCCGGTGTAGCGGGCATGCCGTTCGATCAAGGCCCTGACTTCGGCGATCTCCTCGGGATCGTTCAAGGGCTCGATATCGGCCATTTCCGGATTGAAGCGGGTTTTGAATTCCCCGGCCTCGTCAAGCACATAGGCGATGCCGCCGGACATTCCGGCGCCGAAGTTCCGGCCGGTGGGACCGAGCACCACGACCCGGCCGCCGGTCATATACTCGCAGCCATGGTCGCCTACGGCTTCGACCACTGCCTTAACGCCGCTGTTCCGGACGCAGAACCGTTCGCCGGCCATGCCCCGGATATAAGCTTCGCCGCTGGTGGCGCCGTAGAAGGCCACGTTACCGATGATAATATTCGCGGCGGGGTCAAAGGTCGATCCGGCCGACGGATGGACGATCACTTTACCGCCGGAAAGCCCCTTGCCTAGATAGTCGTTGGCGTCTCCCTCCAGTTTCAGGGTGACCCCGCCCGGAACGAACGCAGCGAAGCTTTGGCCGGCTGATCCCTGGAAGTGGAGTTGGATGGTATCCTCAGGCAGCCCCATGGCGCCGTAACGTTTGGTAATCTCACTGCCTAGAATGGTTCCGACCACCCGGTTGGTATTCCGGATCGAAAGTTTGGCCGTGACGGGCGTTCCTTCCTGGAGGGCCGGCTGACAGAGTTCCAGCAAGTGTTGATGGTCCAAAGCCCGATCCAGTTGGTGATCCTGGCTGATTTGGCAGAAATGGCCGATCTCCGGGGCCACCTCGGGCTGATAGAGGATGTTCGCGAAGTCAAGCGTCTTGGCCTTCCAATGATCAAGGCCGGATTTGGGCTGAAGCTTGTCGGTACGCCCGATCATCTCGTCAATGGTCCTGAATCCGAGTTGGGCCATAATTTCGCGCATCTCCTGGGCGATAAACCGCATCAGGTTGACCACGTACTCCGGTTTTCCCGTAAATTTTTTGCGAAGTTCCGGGTTTTGGGTGGCAACTCCGACCGGACAGGTATCCAGATTACAGACACGCATCATCACACAGCCGATGGCGACCAGCGGCAGCGTGGCGAAGCCGTATTCCTCGGCGCCGAGCAGCGCGGCGATGACCACATCGCGGCCGGTCATCAGTTTGCCGTCGGTCTCGATCACTACCCGGCTGCGCAGGTTATTTATGAGCAGCGTTTGATGAGTTTCGGCCAGGCCTAGCTCCCAGGGGAGCCCGGCATGGCGAATGCTGGTCCGGGGCGAAGCGCCGGTACCTCCATCATAACCGCTGATTAGGATCAGATCGGCCCGCCCTTTGGCCACGCCGGCAGCGATGGTGCCCACCCCGACCTCGGAGACAAGCTTGACGCTGATGCGGGCCTGTTGATTGGCGTTCTTCAAGTCGTGGATCAGTTCTGCCAAATCCTCGATGGAATAGATGTCATGGTGAGGCGGCGGAGAGATCAGGCCCACCCCCGGCGTGGAATGGCGGGTTTTGGCGACCCACGGGTAGACTTTTCTCCCGGGAAGCTGTCCGCCTTCACCCGGTTTGGCGCCCTGGGCCATCTTGATCTGAAGTTCTTTGGCATTCACCAGATACTCGCTGGTGACGCCGAACCGTCCCGAGGCCACCTGCTTAATGGCGCTGCAACGAGAGTCGCCGTTCGGTTCCGGAATGAAGCGGCCCGGATCTTCGCCGCCTTCGCCGGTGTTGCTTTTGCCCTGGATCCGGTTCATGGCGACGGCCAGCGTCTCATGGGCCTCCTGGCTGATCGAACCGTAGGACATGGCCCCGGTCTTGAAGCGACGGCAGATCGACTCCACCGGCTCCACTTCGTCGATGGGGATGGACTGCATATCTTTGAAATCCAACATCCCCCGAAGCGTGGACTGTTGTTGGGTTTCGGCGTTGATCAACTTGGTATAGTTCTTATATAACTGATAATCCTCATTCCAGCAGGCTTGCTGAAGGGTATGAATCGTCAACGGATTGTAAAGGTGATATTCCCCATCCTTTCGCCATTGATAGACGCCGCCGGTTTCCAGCGTCTTGGACTCGGCTGGCCGGTCGGTGAAAGCCTCCCGGTGCCGGAGTTCCGCTTCGCGGGCGATTACATCGAGGCCGATGCCGCCGACCCGCGAGGGCGTCCAGGTGAAATAGCGGTCGATGACATTTTGGGAGAGGCCCACGGCTTCGAAGATCTGCGCCCCCTGATAGCTCTGGATGGTGGAGATCCCCATTTTGGACAGAACCTTGACGATCCCTTTGACCACGGCCTTGGTATAGTTTTTGACCGCTTTGTGGCCGTCCATCCCGGAAAGCAGGCCTTGTCTGACCATATTGCCGAGGGTTTCATAGGCCAAGTAGGGATTGATCGCTGAGGCGCCGTAGCCGAGCAGCAGAGCGAAATGATGCACTTCACGCGGTTCCCCGGATTCCACAATCAAGCTGACCTGGGTCCGGACCTGTTCGCGGATGAGGTAGTGATGCAGTCCGGCCACGGCCAACAGTGCCGGAATCGGAGCCAGCTCGGGATCGAGATTCCGATCGGACAGGATCAGGATGTTGACTCCGGACGCGATTTGACGGCTGGCCTCGCGGCAGAGGTCACTGAGGGCCTGCTCCAGACCAGAGCCACCCGTCGCGACATTAAAGAGTATCGGTAGTGTGACCGCCTTAAAACCGGCCTGGTCGATCCGGGCCAGTTTGGCCAGCTCTTCATTGGTAAGAATCGGAGTTTCCAGTTTGAGCTGATGACAGCTCTCCGGCGTGGGATCCACCAGATTGCCCTCAGAACCCAGGAAGGTTTCGGTGCCGGTGACGATCTCCTCGCGAAGGGCGTCGATGGGCGGGTTGGTCACCTGCGCGAACAATTGCTTGAAATAGTTATAAAGTAGTTGAGGCTGGTCGGAGAGTACCGCCAGCGGAATATCGGTGCCCATGGCGCCGGTCGGCTCGACCGCATCCTTGGCCATGGGGGCCATAATCATCCGCAGTTCTTCATAAGTATAACCGAAGGCCCGCTGCCGTTGAAGCAGCGTATCGGAGTCGGGATTAGCCACGGAGCCTGCTTCCGGCAGATCCCCCAGCCGGAGCAGGTAACGATCGAGCCATTCCCGGTAGGGGTGGGCGGCGGCCAGGGTCTGCTTCAGTTCCTCATCGGTGATAATCCGGCCGGCCTGGGTGTCGATGAGCAGCATCCTGCCGGGTTGAAGGCGGCCCTTATAGGCCACGTTCTCGGGCGCCACGTCGATGACGCCGACCTCGGAGGCCAGGATTACCAGATCATCTTTGGTCACGTAGTACCGGGCCGGACGGAGGCCGTTCCGGTCCAGCACCGCGCCGATGATGTTTCCATCGGAGAAACCCATCGCCGCCGGTCCGTCCCACGGCTCCATCAGGCAACTGTGATATTCATAAAAGGCCCGTTTCGCCGGGTCCATATGTTCGTGTTTGGACCAGGGCTCCGGGATCATCATCATCATCGCATGCGGCAGGGAGCGGCCGGCCAGCACCAGGAACTCCAAGCATTCGTCGAACATGGCCGAGTCGCTGCCGTCGGCATTGATAATCGGCAATACCTTGGCCAGGTCGCCGCCGAAGATCTCCGATTTCAACATCGATTCCCGGGCGTGCATCCAGTTGATATTGCCGCGCAAGGTATTGATCTCGCCGTTATGAATCAGATAGCGGTTGGGATGAGCCCGTTCCCAACTGGGGAAGGTGTTGGTGCTGAAACGGGAATGGACCAGCGCCAGGGAACTTTCCATGTCCGGATCGGCCAGATCGGGGTAGAACGCCTCCACTTGTTCGGGGATGAGCATTCCCTTATATACAATGGTCTTCGCCGACAGGCTGGCGACATAGAAATAATCACAGCCGCAAGTGCCGGAGTACCGGATGGCTTTTTCGGCTTGCTTGCGGACGATATACAGTTTTCGCTCAAAAACAAGGTCATCGGCGATGGCGGGATTGCGGCCGATAAAGACCTGGCGGATAAAAGGCTGGCTGGCTTTGGCCGATTCGCCGAGCGTTTCGTTGCAAGTAGGAACGGTTCTCCAGCCGAGCAGGGTCTGTCCTTCCTCCTCGACAAAGGCGGCGAAGCTGCGTTCGCATTCGGCCCGGACGGCCGGATCGGGCGGGAGAAAAACCATCCCGACGGCGTACTGCCCTGGCGCAGGCAGGTTGAAACCCAGCGCGGCACAGGACTTTTGAAGAAATTTGTGGGGGACCTGCATTAAAATACCGGCTCCATCACCGGTATTGGCCTCGGCGCCCCGGGCGCCGCGGTGGTCCAAATTCAAAAGCACCGTCAATCCCTGACGGACAATCTGATGGGACTGAGCCCCTTTGACGTTCACCACAAATCCGATACCGCACGCGTCATGTTCATAACGCGGGTCATATAGACCTTGCTGGGGAGGATATCCATACTGTTTCATCCGGCTCAAACCTTTCTCGTCTGATCTCGTAAAATAATATCCGTTTTCCGTGATGCGGAATTCATTTCCGATAAAACAAGATGATTACTTAGAATTGTATAATTTGATTGGGGTTGTGTCAATATTTTTGCGGAAAAATACATTATACAAAAAGACAGCCAGAGGTATCAGCCGAGGCGGAAACCGTTTTAAAGTGGCGTTTTCCAATTCGGGAAGCGGGTCATGAGCGATGGTACACCGATGAGTTTAATACCAATGCATTTATATTAATACAAAACCTGTTCATCCGTGAAATAAGTGGTTTTGGAGGAGATTTGCCTGACTTGAATCGGTTTGCCGGTTGGGGAGGTTTGACGGCGTGGATTATGGACTTTCAAAAAACTCCGGATCTCGCCGCCGATGATCTCCGGCGCTTCGTTGCGAATACTGGCGATGGCCTCCGTGAGCACGCCGCGGATACTGGCATGAAGTTGCGCAACCACGGCCGGAGGCAGGTTTTCGCACAGCGATTGCGGCGCGATCCGGCTTTCCCACAGAATTTCATCGGCATAGGCGTTTCCGATCCCTTTGACCATTTTTTGGTCGATCAGAAAGGCTTTGATGTTCAACGCCAGATTCCCGCGCAAACGTTCCGCCAGGTAATCCAGGCTGAATTCGGGGCTCAGGGCGTCCGGAACCGCGGTGACTCGCGGCATAAATTGAACTTTGCACAACCGGCCGGGATCATTGATCACCAGAATCCGGCCGTCAAAATCAAAGGTTGCGATCCGGTACCCTACGGCCGCGGCTTGTTCCCGGCCATCACAAAGATGAAATTTTCCTTTGAGCATCAAGTGGACAGCGAACGACTTTTGCCCGGGAAAGCAGAAGAACAACTCTTTGCCGTTACGTTCGATCCCGGTCAGCGGCTGGCCGATCAATTGGTCCAGCAGCGGGCCTGAGGCCGGTGAAACATTCTTGGGGTTGCCGATTCCGATGGCGAGCAAGGCGCGGTTAAGCAGATGCTTGGTTAAATTCCCCCGGAAGACTTCCAGATCGGGCAATTCGGGCATGGCGTCCTCAGTTCCTTTCCCGTGATTCCCATAACGAATATCATTTTTGGGTCTTAATATAATATTATATCATAAACCGTACGATCGTGGCCGGGTTACGCGAAGCTTTGGCGATAATCCTGAATTGATTTGACAATGACCACTTTGGCCTCTTCCGCGTCATAGACTTCGGAGATTGCAATCAAGCGGCCGGCGGCCGATTCCTCCGGCGACTCCTTGTAAGTGAGAAAGTAATGTTTCAACCGTTCCAGCAGTCCCGGGGGGATCTGGCTCAGGCGGGTGAAACCGCCGAATACCGAGTCGTCGGCCAGCACCGCGATGATTTTGTCATCGACTTCGTCCCGGTCGAAGAGCCGGAAACCGCCAATGGGCCGAGCCGTCACCAAAATCGCGCTCCGGGTGATGGTGCTTTCGGTAAGGACGCAGATATCGAGCGGATCCCGGTCGCCGGAGAGCCGCGGCGCGCCGCGGCGTTCAGCGGCAAAGGCCGCCACCGTTTCGGCGCAAAAGGTCTGGGGGATAAACCCGTACAGAGTTGGACAAAGGCTGGAATACTTATGGGGCCGGTCCAGCTTCAGATGGCCGGTGACTTTGTCGATTTCGTACTTAACGGTATCAAACGGTACGGTTTCGATGAAAGCGTTGACGATCTCCGGGGCTTCGGGGCCGGGCGGTATGCCGTGCCAGGGGTGGGATTGAATGATTTGGGCGGGAAGGATGGGCATGAGCGGTCCTTTCGTGATGGTGCCGATGCTTTTTATTTAAGTAGTCTTTGAAGGCGCGGAACAGGATATGCATCACGCTGCTAATTTCCGCAAAAACCGTTCGCCGGATCGGTGGCCTGCGGGCGACTCTTGCAATTTGGCCGCGGGGCCGGGAGGTTAAAAAACGATGAATATGAGCCCGTTATTCATCCGAGTGGTCTTCCTGGTGATTCCGGGGATCATCGCCGCGCAGGTTTACCGGATCCTGACCGGCGGCCGCAAGGAGAGCCTGCAGTATTTCATTCAGATTTTATTGTTTTCGATCTTAAGTTACGCGTTTTGTGATCTGGGGCTCTTTATTTTGAGCCGGTGCGGGCTTTTCAACCCTTATGTCAGCGCCTTCGACCCGTTTTTTGACGCCTGGAACAATCCGAACGGCTCGGTGATCCTTTCCGCCACCTTGATCGGATTGGTTCTGGCCTTGATCGCATCCTATGCGCATACCAATAAATTAATCAACAAATTGGGCTCCCGCATAGGCGCCACCACCCGTTACGGCGACCAGGATGTCTGGACTTTCCTGCTCAATTCCTCCAGCGTGGAATGGATCTATTTTCGGGATCACAAATACGGCTTGGTTTACATGGGGAAAGTGCTGGTCTATTCGGACACTCAGGAGAAAAGGGAGTTGCTGCTGGAGGACGTTACGGTCTATAGCCTGTCGACCTCCGAAGAATTGTATTCAGTGGAAGCCCTTTACCTTTCCAGGGAGGACGCGGACTTTACCATCGAGGTCCCGGTGATCGCCGCCGATTGCTGAGACTTCCGGTTTAAATCCGGGGCGGTTGGCGTAACATCCGTGATCTTATAATGGTCCCAAAGACATTTTGCCGCCGGCCGGCGCACGACCCGCCGCAACCACGGGTATAATGGATCGATGATGCGATTGGATTTGGGGGAAGGAAACAGCGTAAATGCCTGGAGCTTCTAATCCGGCCCATATGACCGGAGTGGGAAATCCGCTTTGAGAAATCAATTTGCCCTTCCGGTCATTCCATCCCGGCAATATTTGGCCTTGCCGGCGGTTCCGGACTCCATTCTTCCGCTAGAAACCGATTTTTTCCGGCTCCGGAGCGGTTTCCGGCGAGCCTGGAAACCATATTTGAAACCCTGGCCTCCTATTTTCCGATAAAATCAATCAAATTCCGGCAATCATCAATTCTCCGGATCGCCCGGAAACAAACAATTTACCGCAAGAGTGACGAAGCAATGCTTCAAGTTACATCTGTTGCAATAAGTTTTTGAACGCCCAGATAAGCAGAAGGAGGATTCGTATGGGAAAAATATTGGAAGGCACCATCAACCGGGGTGGGATCAAACCCCCGGCCACCATCCAAAATCCCCCCCCGCCGCCGCGCCCAATCAAGCCCAATGGCAACAAGTACTGACGTTCGGAGCAGGTTATGCTTGGGCAGATCGTAAAACGCCGAGGACTTACGCCGCGGCGTTTCTTGTTATTTACAATACTTTTGATAGGGCTTTATCCCTCGCTTTTAGAACCCGGATACTTGAGCCGGAGTGGTTCCAGCCGTGCTGGTTGTCCCTTGCCCCAATTTCCCATAAAGATTATTCCCCCAGGAATAAACGGTTCCGGCCGAGGTAAGGGCCAGGTTATGATTGTATTTGGTTGCAATTAGCGTCGCATTCAGGGAACCAACCGGGGATGGCGTGGGGTTGGCGGTGGTCGTCCCATTGCCCAATTGCCCCGAGCCATTGCTGCCCCAGGCCCAGACGGAGCCATCGGCTTTCAGAGCCATGGAATGATAATCTCCGGCAGCAACGGCGCTGGCATCGGAAAGGGCGGGGATCTGAACCGGCGTTGGCAGCTTGATTTCGCTTCGATTGGCGATCTGCTTGTAGCTGTTGGCTCCCCAACCCCAGAGCGTTCCGTCATTTTTTACCGCCAGGCAATGACCGGAACTGGCGGCGATCGTTTTGACGTCCGAAAGCGTCGTGATTTGAACCGGGACCGGGGAATTGCCGGTTGAACCGGACCCAAGTTGGCCCGAACCATTATCGCCCCAGGCCCAGACGGTGCCGTCATTCTTGAGCGCCAGGCAGAAATGGATCCCGGCCGAGACCATGCTCATATTGCTCAGCCCTGGAACCGGCTGGGGCTGGCTCTGATTGACGGTATTGCCGATCCCGAGTTGCCCATAGTCATTTTGGCCCCAGGTCCAGACCGTCCCGTCGCTCTTCAGGGCCACGTTAAAATTCCCCCCTGCGTCCATGCTTTTTACGTCAGCCAGGATTTGAGCGGGAGTTGTTACGGGATTGGCGCCGCTACCGATCTGACTGTACTGGTTGCTACCCCAGGCGTAAAGAATTCCACTCCGAGTCAGCGCCAGGCTGTGGGCCTTTCCGGCGGCCACCTGCTTGACGTCGGTAAGGTCGGAGACTCGCATCGGAACGCTGCTTGAAGTAGTTGTTCCGTTGCCCAATTGCCCGGAACTGTTTAGGCCCCAGGCCCAGACGGTCCCGTCGTTTTTAGCGGCTAGGCTGTGATCGCCGCCCGCGGCGATCACGGAGATGGGCCTTCCCGGCGGGTTGCCGCTCGGGGTCGGGGTGACGCCTGGTATCGGGGTGGAACCGGCGGCGACCACGCCGAACAGCACCGTGCCGGAACTGATCAGATCATCTTTGGCGACGATCAGATCGAGCCGGTGGTTCTGGCGGGTGAGACCGTTGCCCACGGTCACGGCCGGACCGGGGAATCCGGACAGAAGCGCGCCGTTGAGATACCATTGATAGGAATCGACCGGCCGAGTGGTGGTAGCGGTCACGGTCATTTCCGAGCCCTGGGTAAGGACGCTTGAATGGCCGGAGAAAGTAACCTCGATCGGATTATGCAGGTCGGGGGCGATGCCGATCTCAATCCCACCTTCGGGAGAGTCCAGGTCATCCTTGGAAAGCGGGAAGCCTCCGGCTGAAGTCTGGCCGGACAGAATCCGGACCGCCTCCACGGCCCCCCAGACCTGAGCGGTTCCGTTGCGCAATTTGACGTTCAGTGTATAATAACCCACCGGCAGGCTGTTGTTTTCATAGGTCGCCGACAGGTTGTCCCCGGCCATTGCAAAACTGATCGGAGCCGGCGAACCGCCGGATGGGGCCAGGGTCGCCTCCACCACCGGGTTGGCGATACGGCCGGCGGGCCAGGATAGGGCGATCTTGAGCACCCCGTTGCCGGACAACGGCAGGACTTCGACGGTAAGCGAGGCGGTTTGGCCGGCCGCCACCGCGGCGACCGAATAGCCCGAGGCGATGATGGTTCCGGCCCCGTTTTTGCCATCCACCGTGATTGTCCAATCACCGACTTTAAGGGCGTTGATCACTACGGTGCCGGATGAAATGTTCTCCCGGACGAAGCTTTCGTCTCCCGGGCCGGCGCCATGGATATCGTAGGCGGCGATGTTCATGTCGAGGCCGGGCTGGATGATCCTGGCCTTGAATAGTTGATCCGAAATGTTGAGGCTAATGGCGCCGGTGGCCCGCGATGGCCGGTTCGAACCGCCGCCGCAACCGGCGGCAAGCGCCGTAGCGATGATCAAGAGCAACAATAGAAACTGCGATGAAATCCTGGGCATGAGCTTAAGGCACCTCCTGACAGATTTGAATTGTCGAATAATGACGGACAGTCGCTGATTTAAATCCTTTTGGAAATAAATTGGCGATCTTTCGGCAAAATCCTTCTATTTACTGTAAATAATTCCAATTTAATTAATAAATGGTTTCAAAATGGTATCCAAAAACCGGATTGAAATTAAAAACCGAAGAGGCGACAGCCTCTTCGGTTGAACGGGCGGAGCAGCTAATTCCAGTTTTCAAAGATTTATGGATGTTTATTCGGAAGGTTTGATCTTCGAGTTTGGCCCTCCCAAGCCGTGTGACATCCCGCTCCGGGGAGTCGCGAGCCCGCTCCTGGCGGCGCCGCGCTCCGCTAGATAGACTCCGCCGAGGATCAACAGGCCGCCAAAGATCATCAAACCGTTGACCCGTTCCCGGAGCGCAATCATTGACGTCAGCATGGTGATCAAGGGCACCAGGTAAATGTAGTTGCTGGCGGCTACGGCGCCGATCAGCCGCACGGCCCGGCCCCACATCACAAAGCAGAGCGCCGAGGCGGCCAGCCCCAGAAAGAGCAAGTTCAATAGCAACGGCCAATCGGGGAGCCCGGGGATCCCGAAATGAAAACCGGCGCGTTCCCGGGCTAGCAGTGGCGCGATCAACAACAGTCCATAAAAGAAGCTTTTACGGACTGCTACGGTTGGGTTGACGACGGGATCGACCCGTTTCAGCAGCACCGAATAGACGGCCCAGACCAGCGCGGCCAGAAACGCCAGCGCGTCGCCGAGCGGGTTGAGCCGGAGCACGAAACTGCCGTTAAAGATGACCAGGAAGACGCCGGTCATAGCGATCAGGAAGCCGTGAACCAGTCCGGGCCGGAGCCGCTCATCTCCGGTGCCGAAATGGGCGATAACCGCGGTCAGCATCGGGGCGGCGGCGATGATCAGCCCGACGTTCGAGGCCAGGGTGTATTGGAGCGCGATATTTTCCAACAGATAATAGAGGGCGATGCCGGTGAGTCCGAGGCCGGCAAAGAGCAGTTCTTCCTTGAGGTTCCGAAACCGGACGGCGCGGGGATGGATCAGCCATAGGGCGAGATACCCGAGACTGAAACGGTAAAAGAGGATGGCGAGCGGGGTCAGATCCGTCAACAGCACCTTGGTTGCGATAAAGGTGGTTCCCCAGATCAGCATGGTGATCAGCCCGAGCGCATGCCCGAGCCAGTTACGGTTTTCCGTCATGATCCCCTCCGGGCGATGGTTTTCTTTAGTATGCCATGGCCATGGAAAGGGGGCTTGTAAAAAATTGCGGCCTTATCCGCCCTGGCGGTAGCCGAGCGGCGAGGTGCCCAGGTAGAGTTTGAAGGTTTTGACCAGATGGCTCTGATCGAAGAAGCCAGCGTTTTGGGCGATGGCCGCGACCGGGGCCGGGTCTTGCTTTTGCAGTTCCCGCTTGGCGTAATTGACCCGGAGCATGGTCTGATAAGCGTGGGGCGAGGTCCGGTAGACCTGCTGGAAGACACGGATCATATGGTACTTGCTGAGTCCCGACTCCCGGACCAGGTCGTCGAGGCGGATCGCCTCCAGGAAATGGGCCTCCAGATAATCGCGAACCCGTTGCGCGGCGCCGGCATCGGCCGGAGCGGGCGAGGCCTTGATCCGGAAATACCCGTCAAAGTCCAGCAGCCGGGGCAATCCGGCGATCAGCAGCGTTTCTTTTTCCAAGCCGGAACGTTCTTCCCGGAGTTGCCCGAAGCAGCGGACGGCGTATTGATAATCCCCGGGCTCGAGCCGTTTGACGGAAATGGCGGATTCGTAGGGTTTGAGATCAACGACGGACTCAAGCCAGTCCCGCTTCAGATAGAGCATTTGAAAACGCCATTGCCGGAGGTCTTCGGGTTGACACTGATGAATAACGCCGGCCGGAATCAGAACCGTACAGCCCGATTGGACCCGGTGGCGTTTGCCGGCCGCGCTGACCATACTGGCGCCGGCCTCGACCAGCCCCAGAGAGAACTCATCGTGAACATGCCGGCGCGACGAATGGGCCTGCGAATCGCAGCGCTTGATCTCGAAGCATGGCAAGTTCGGGTCGCGGTAATAGGTGAGAGACATTGAATTCAGCTCCAATGGCCAAATTTTACTGATTCGCAACTTTTCCGGGCGCTGCTGTATAGGATGAAGTAAATTTCTAATCTAAAGCCGAATGCAAATGGCATCAAACCGGTAGTTAGATTTGCCAGAACTCTTTCAAACAAAAAGTAAATAAAACAATTAACGCGCCTGCTTTAAAGTGGCCTGGGCATCGGGATTCAGCTTGATAATCTCCGTTTCAATGCCGCCCAGCCGGCTATCGATGGTCGCCAATTGGCTATCCGCCGTATCCATATGGGTTTCAATGGTATCCAACCGGTTATTGATGGCATCTAACCTGC
The DNA here is from genome assembly GCA_023402395.1 of Bacillota bacterium. GTDB lineage: Bacteria > Bacillota > UBA4882 > UBA8346 > UBA8346 > JAEYGI01. The sequence goes on along the minus strand of JAEYGI010000070.1, from coordinate 83,375 downwards.
TATCCATCCCATCCAGTCGGTTATCTACCGTATCAAGGCGGGTCTCAATGACATTCAGGCGATTATCCACCGTATCCATACGGGTTTCAATTGTATCTAACCGATTGTCAATGATATCTAACCGATTATCTACTGTATCCAGCCGAGTTTCAATAGTATCTAACCGATTATCTACTGTATCCAACCGAGTTTCAATAGTATCCAACCGATTATCTACTGTATCTAGCCGAGTTTCAATAGTATCCAACCGGCTATCTACCGTATCCAGCCGCTGGTTGATCTTAACCAGAGTCGGTTTGACCAGATCCATATCTTCGATCAAGCCATTGGTGTTTTTTTCAATAACATCAACTTTGGATTGGAGATTGGACAATCCTTCCCCAAACGTCCGGAAATCGGTGAGGAGCTGTTCCAGTAAAACCGCTACCTTAGTATCGTCCATCCCAATCCTCCTTCTCAATTAGCTCAGAATCATTATACATGAAAAACGGGCTTGTTCCAATAGCTTCCATTAAAATAAAATTGATTGAAGGCTTACCGATTACCATAAACCAATAACCAAGAACTTCAACCCCACTTAAAACTCAATCTCCTGCCCCCGTCTTTCAATGATCACCGCCGGAATCCCCAATTCCCCGGCGCGTTCGGCGAAGGCCCGGGTGGCGGCGTAGTCCTCTCCGAAATGCATCGGAATCAGCAGCTTGGGCCGGAGCTTGGCGGCCAGGTATTCGGCGCCCAAGGCGTAGTACTCCTCTAGCCTGCGGTCGACCGGGAAAAAGGCAATATCGACGGGCAGCCCCTCAATTCGGGCAATCTCCGTCTTGAACCACTCGACCGCCTTGGCCTGGTCCTCGGGAGTATCTTCCTTCCATTGCCACCAGTTCAGATCCCCGGCGTGAAAGAGCGTTAGCCCGCCGGCCCGAACCCAGAACGAGACCCCTTGATCGGTGGAGCCGAAGCTCCGGACCTCCAGCCCGTCCAGTCCAAGGCTTTGATAAGGCCCCATGGAATAGCGGTTGAGCCCCGGCGTTTTCACTTTGATATCGTCGCTCAGCACATAGGCAAGGTCCGGGTTCGCTTTGGCCCAGTCCAGGATGGCCCGGTCAAAATGGTCCCCGTGGTTATGGGAGGAGAAGACCACGACATTGGACCGGTTCTTCAGCCAATCGGCGCTGATGATGCCGTTGGCTAGCGCCGGCTGAAGCTTATGGGGTTGGTAATAATCAAAGATCAGGCTATGGCCGGCGGTTTCCACCAGGAAGCCGCTGTGGAAAAGATAAGTAATACGGGCCTGTGACGGGTTCATCGGCAAACACCTCGTCTGTATTTGATCGTCAGCACAGGGTTAGGATCATTCATTCAATATATAATATAAGTATTCGACGAAACCCACGCTGACGCCTGCGCCTAATTTTTAAAACGCGAGGATCTTTGGCGGGAAGGGAGAAACCTGAACGCGCCGAATTTATTTACCAAAATAATCGATAATCGAGCGGGGTGTGAGGCATGATCCAATATCATCTGAACAAACCGGACCGGGAGATCACCGATCCCGGCGAATTACGGAGAATCCTGAAAGAAGGCAAATTCGCGACCATTGCCCTGTGCCGGAAGGACGAGCCGTATATTGTCTCCATGAACTATGGCTATGACGGGGCGGAGCAAGCGTTGTATTTCCACTCGGCGCCGCAAGGACTGAAGCTTGAGTTCATCCGGGAGAACCCCCGGGTCTGCGCCACGATCATTGAAGACCGGGGCTACCGGCCGGGCCGGTGCGAGCACCATTATTCGTCGCTGGTGATTGCCGGAACCATGACCGTCCTTCAGGAGCTGGAGGAGAAGAAACGGGCCATGCGGGTCCTGCTGAGCCATTTGGAAACGGACCCCGAACCGATCCGGCAGCGCAATCTGAGCGACGACCGGGTTTACCAGCGGGTCACTCTTTTAAAGCTGAGCATCGAAGGGATGCGCGGCAAGAACGGGAAATAAAAGAAAAGGGGATAATAATCATAAAAGCGGCCAGGCGGTTGGGCCGCTTTTTACATTGCTGGGATTGCAATCCGGCGTTCGAAGCGATTTAGAAAAAATATCAAGCGGAACGGTTTCCCGGATTGATATACTGTGTTTGTACATGTACAACGCCATTATTGAGCTGAGGTGCCGGTTGTGAACTATTATGAACGAATTCAACGGGCGATCGATTTCATTGAGAGCCGTTTGGAAACGGAGATCGCCCTTGAGGAAGTGGCCAGGGCGGCTTTTATGTCCCAGGCCAATCTGTACCGGTTGTTTTTTGCCCTGACCGGATGCACGGTCAAGGAGTACATCCGGAAGCGGCAGCTCAGCTTGGCGGCTTTGGCATTGGCCGGGGAGCGGTCAACCGTTCTGGAGATCGCCGTGCAATATGGATTCGATAGTCATGAATCGTTCGGCCGCGCCTTTGCCAAAACCATTGGCGTTACCCCCGGGGCTTTCAAAAAAGGACGCTTGTCATATCATTTTGAAAGGATGAATGTCTTGGATAAATATTATGACGTACAGGACCCCGGATTGCTGGCGAAGTATCCCGAGATTAAGGTGTTGAGGGAGTTGGAACCGGTCCGGGTCGCTTATTGCCGTTATTATGGGGCCGCTCCTGAAACCGGGGCCTGGGACGGGTTATCCGCCTGGCTGCGTCAAAGCGGACTGGGCGTGGAACGGGATCGGCTCCGATTTTTTGGATTCAACAACCCGAATCCGGCACCGGGGCGGATAGAGTATGGCTATGAGATCTGGGTAACTATCCCCGAAACTTTGAATGTGACTGATCAAGCGGTAAAATGGAAACGGTTCGACGGCGGACTTTATGCCGTTACCGGCACCAAGTGCGGCGGAGAAGGGCTCCCGGCGGTCTGGAAACGGATGATGGCCTGGCTGAAGGATAGCAAATATACGCTTGGCAGGCATCAATGGCTGGAGGAGCATCTTGGGTTCGACGAGCAGTTCCGCCATAACGGGTCCATCGACCTTTATCTGCCGATTGCGCCAAAGGCCGACCCGGTGGGATGATCGTTCCGGAACCGGGGAACTCCGCCGCTCAATAGGTTTGAGCGGCGGAGCAATAAACATTTGCAGATCAGCGGATTATTTTTGTCAACCGTCCTGACCGCGCCAAACCGAATTTGCTATAATTAGAGCAGAGCCGCAAAGAAAGGGGCGTTAGTTGATGAAACGTATGATGCTGGGCTTATTTCTCGCCGCGTTGACCATGGGCTTGATCGCCATGGCGGCAGAGCCGGACGTCAAAACCAAGTATCTGGCCGGAGTGGAGCAGTTCAAACAATCCACCGTCCGCCTGCAGGGCAGTCAAATCATTTATGTCGACCCCTACAAGTTCGACGGCGAGCCCCATGACGCCGACCTGGTTTTGATCACCCATACCCATGGCGACCATTTCGCGGTGGCCGAAATCAAAAAAGTAATGAAGCCGGGAGCCACGGTCGCGGTGACCGCCGACGGTCTCGCGAAACTCCCTAAGGAAGAGTTTGCCAAGGTGCTTACGGTAGCGCCGAATCAGCCCTATGAAGTGGAGGGCGTCAAGTTCCGGACCGTGCCCGCCTATAATATCGGCAAGGAATTTCACCCCAAGGACCGGGGCTGGGTCGGGTATATCGTGGAATTCAATCAGCTCAACTACTATTTTGCCGGAGATACCGACGTCATTCCGGAGATGAAGGAGATCAAGGCGGACGTCGCCTTTCTGCCGGTGGGCGGGAAGTATACGATGACCGCCACCGAAGCGGCGCAGGCCGCCAATTTGATCAAGCCGAAAGTGGCGGTGCCCTATCATTTTCTGGACGTGGTCGGCACCATGGACGACGCCAAGCAGTTCGTGGCGCTGCTGGACCCGTCGATCAGCGGGGTAATTCTTAGGAAATAACGAATTGAGGCATAGGTTTCCCTGAAACGAGCGATACTATTAAGAAGATCATCCACAAGAAAGGGGAGACCAATGCCGAAAGTACGGTGTTCGGTGGACAGCTGCCAGTTTTGGGGCAGCGGTCAGATTTGCAACGCGGAGGAGATCTGGGTCAGAAACGATATCTCCGGGGATTCCGACCAGTTTTCGGAGCATTTCATCAATGCCAGCAACCGGACGGAGTTCGCCGGGGACTTCGGGGAAAAGGCCGGGGAGCAAAACACGAGCGGGAGCCGGGCCATCACTTCGGCCCAGACCTCGCCGCAGACCTGCTGCGATACGATGCGGCCCAAATAAAAAAACAATTTCGCCGCTGAAACCGCAAGCCGCCTCCTGAACGGAGGCGGCTTGCGGTTTTTATCCAACGACCGCGTGCCTCAGGCCCGGGCATGCCAGGGCGCCGCCAGCAACGATCAGCACCGCTCCGGCCAATAACCGCCAGACCGCCACGTTCCGCCATTCGGCGAAACAGAGCAGCCCCAGGCCGACCGCGACCAGGGTATTGGTGTTGAAGAGCGGAACCAATTTGCTGATGGGGGTTTGGAACCGGGACATAGTGAACGCAATCAAACAGGTGGCCAGCGCCCACAGCAAACCAGTGAGCGAGGCATAGACGCCGGAAGCCGGAGAAGCGGCAAAGTCATTGGTTATCCAGCAATAGACCAGCCCTACCACAATCACGTTGCAGCCAATTACGACGAGCAGCATCCCCGGACTAATGCCCCGCTCGGTGGCGGCTTTCTGTGTTACGCTATAGACGCCCAGCAGCACGGCTGGAACGATTCCTCCGATAATGTACCCGGCCATGGCGCGTGACATGTTCTGTTCATTCCTCCTTAAAAGTACGGGCAATTGCTTTTAGGTATGGGTATCGGTTCCGGCTCACCGGCCAATCAGCCGGAGCCACCGGTCCTGACGCAGCCGTTCGAGCAGTTCGGCGCCGGAGTTGATCGGTTCTTGGGCAACCACTCCGCCGTTGCCGGGATCTTCGGATTGATGGCAGTCGGAGCCGGAGATCATGCGCAGCCCATGCCGGAGCGCGAACTGGTACGCCAGATGATTCCGGGAATCGTGACGGGGATTGCCGTTGATGACTTCGACGCCGTCCAGCAGCTTCGGGTCAGCGGGCCGGATTCCCGGCCGGAACGGGTGAGCCTGGTAAATCAGACAACCGCTCGCGGCGGCCAGCGCCCGGAACCGCTTCAGGCCGAGCCGGAACAGGTCCGGATGGTCCCGCAGCCACTCGGGGGTAATGCCATAAACCAGATAGTCATTGGGATTTTCGGTGAAGCGGATCTCCATCCCCAGCCAGACCGCGAGACCTACCCGCCGTCCCGTGGCGGCGGCGATCCGGTATCCTTCCAGAAACCGGTCGATTTTCTCATTCCAGCTCAGTGCGGTTAAAGGTTCGAAGAAGCCGTCGTAATAATGATCGGTGATGACAATGCCGTCGTAACCGCGGCTCCGGTAAAGCCCGGCCAGTTCGGCCGCTTCCAGGCGGCCGCAACTGCTGACGTTGCTGGTATGAACGTGCAAGTCGATCGTAAATTCCGCCATGGGGCCTCCTTGCCAAGCGGGAATCCATTCCCGAAAAAGTATCAACCTCTGACATTCTACCATGAAATCGCCGCCGAAAACAGGCAAAGCGGCATGAAAAAAGGAAAGATTTGACAAAATGGTCCGATCTTCGGGGCTATCTGGGCTATTTTTACGATGAGCTGTTCTACCGGAGCGGCAGGGAGTCGGCTTCCGGGCTGTCCCCGGTTCCGGCGGAAGCAGTCCGGGAAATCACCTGGCATTACACCCTTATTTTCAATCCCGGCGACGATCCGGCGGTCTGGTTTGACCGCCTCCGGGAACTAGCGGAAGATCTGGGCTACGCCGGGAACACCAAAACGGCGCGGACTCATCCGGACCAATACCGGGGTAGCGTGGCGGATGTGGCCATGGTTCTGCGACTGGCGTTGACCGGGAAAACCGCCACACCGGATTTGTATGAGATTATGCGGGTTATGGGAGCGGAACGGGTGTTGGGAAGGTTGGAGAGGGCCTATTGCCCTTAAGGTAAAACGACCGCTTCCTCGCAAAGACGTTTCCATAGGGTTTAAAATTGGCCATATCGGCCTCAGTAGTTCTGATTCTCGTGCGAACGCTCTAGAAATAACGGGCCGCCCGGCCAACCTTCGCGGGGAAGGGTAGCCAGGCGGCTGAGTATCTCGGAATACGTTTCAAGGAAGCTGTGGATTAATGTTCGGGATGCGGCCCGGGTGGCTGGGGCGTGGGCTGTGGCTCAGGTTTGGGGTCTTTTTCCAGGCCGTAATCGTCAACCACATCGATGGGCCTCATCATGTCGTAATCTTCATGCTCCAGAATGTGGCAATGCCATACATACCTGCCCGTATACGGCTGGAAACGGACCATGATCCGGGTGATCATCCCCGGGCTGGAGCGGAAGACATCCTTCCAGCCTCGCTCATTGGGATCGGGAGGTTCCGGGGGTCCGGTAAATTTCAATTCGCCGGTCTGAGTGTATAGCGCGACATCGAACGGCTGCCGGTTCAAGGGCAGAAATTCGATGAGGTGCAGGTGGATCGGGTGCGAACCAAATCCCGGGTTGATCAGATTCCAGATTTCGTACCTCCCCAGTCGGGGTTTTTCGGTGACCGGGTCATGCCACATCTTGCCGTCCAAAAGAAAAAGCAAACGGTTGTATTGATCCCTCTGGACAACCAGCGGCAGATTGCGTTGGACTCGGGCCACCACTTCGGGCGGATAATTGATGGGTTCGATGAATTTTGGAATGAAGCTCCAGTCCCGGCCCGACAGCGGCAGCGTGACTTTGAACTGCAAAATCTGGCCGGTGGTTTCAGGGTCGACCGGGCCACCGTTCGGGAAGGGATTGGCGGCGTCGTTCAAGAGGACCACGTTTTTTCCCTGCAGCTTTGAGAAGTCGATGATGATATCGGCCCGCTCCGCCGGAGCCAGAATCAGTTGTTGAACTTCCACCGGAGATTCCAGGAAACCGCCGTCGGTTCCGATCTGGATCAGCGGTTCGCCGGAACTGAGATAGAGCCGGTAAAAACGATCGTTGGAACCGTTGAGGAACCGGAACCGGTAGCGGCGCGGCTCAACTTCGAGATAAGGCCAGACCTTGCCATTGACCAAAATGGTGTCGCCGAGAAACCCGGGGATGATCGACGGGTCGACTCCCGGCACCGGTGGCGTCGGCTGGCTGGGGTAAAAGAGTGAGCCGTCGGGATTGAAGGACCGGTCTTGAATCAGCAGCGGGACCTCATACTTGCCTTTGGGCAGATCCAGCAGCCGCTCACACTTGTCCCGGATTAGATAAATCCCGGCCAGTCCGGCATAGACATTGAGGCGGGTGATTCCCAGGGCGTGATCGTGATACCAGAGCATGGCGGCAGGCTGGCGGTTGGGATAGAAGTATGTCTTGCGCTCGAAAAAGGTTCCGGTTTCGGCAAAGTTCCGGGTATACCAGGCCTCCGGGTACCCGTCACTGTCCGGCTCAACCCGGGCGCCGTGCAGATGAACCACAGTCCGGACTTCCGGGGTTCCTTCGACGCCGTGGATGGTTTTGTCCACCGGCAGCAGGTGCTTGCTGGGAAGCTCGTTGATCCACTTGACCCATACCGGTTCGTTCTTTTCAACCTCAAATAGCGGTCCGGGAACCATTCCTTCATATCCCCAGACGGTAGTGTCGGGCATTTCGCTGTGGAGCGAGACAGAGACTTGTTTCATCCGCACTTCGTAGTGGGTGCCGTCGTCGTCGCGATATTTTGGCTTGAGCACCGGAATCCGGGGCAGCGGGTCAATGAATTTGGTAAGGGCCATTGTTTCACCTCCTGGAGATTGATGATTCAATATATGTGGAGGAAAGGGGAATTGGCGGCCAGTTATGAAAAAAACGATGTTGTCATAGAGATTCCGGCCGAAATAACAAAACCCGGGCTGATCGCAGGTTTGACGGAAGATTTTGTTTTTGGCGATAATGATGCGCAAAACGCATTTTAACCGGAATCCGGAATGGGGATGACTTTGACAAACCGTTTGATCGTACGGCGATCTTCGTGTATAGTAAGAAGGAACACGGTAATTTTCGCTCACGAGGTGGCAGAATTGAAAAAAATCGTTGTTGCGCCCGATTCATTCAAAGGCACGATGAGTTCCATCGAAGTTTGCAATATTATCGAGCAGGGGATTAAAAAGGTCCGGACGGACCTGGAGGTGGTTAAGATCCCCATCGCCGACGGTGGCGAAGGGACGGTCGACGCTTTTTTGACCGCCGCCGGAGGAACTAGGGTCAATGTTCGGGTCAAAGACCCGCTGCTGCGCGAGATTGAGTCCTTTTACGGCATCCTGCCGGATCAAAAAACCGCGGTGATCGAGATGGCGTCCGCTTCCGGCCTTCCTTTGGTGGAAACGGAGAAGAATCCGTGTTTGACGACGACCTACGGAACGGGCGAGTTGATGCTGGACGCCGTCCGGCGCGGCTGCTCCAAAATAATCATTGGCATCGGCGGCAGCGCCACCAATGACGGCGGTATAGGAATGGCGGCGGCGCTGGGAGCGCGGTTCCTGGACGCCCGGGGCGAATCGATTCCTCTAAACGGCGGGGGTTTGGAGCGCCTGGCCCGGATCGATCTTTCGGGAATCGATCCCCGGATTAAAGATTGCGAGATCCTGGTCGCTTGTGATGTTGATAACCCCTTGTACGGCGAAAATGGAGCCGCCTACATTTTTGCTCCCCAAAAGGGAGCCGACCCGGCGATGGTCGAATATTTAGATCGCAATTTGCGGCATTACGCGGAGATTCTCAAGGCCGACGCGGGCATCACGGTTCAGGACATTCCGGGGACCGGGGCCGCCGGCGGCCTGGGGGCCGGGCTGCTGGCGTTCACACCCGCCAAATTAAAGCCGGGAATTGAAATTATTCTGGACAGCGTCGGCTTTGACCAACTGGTATCCGATGCGGCGCTGATCATTACCGGAGAAGGAAAGATCGACGGACAGAGCCTGCGCGGGAAAGTCCCGGTGGGAATCGCCGACCGGGCGAAACGGAGCAAGGTTCCGGTGATCGCGATCGTCGGGGATATCGGGGAAGGAATCGACCAGGTGTATCAGAGGGGAATCACCGCGGTGTTCAGCATCAACCGGGTCGCTGTTCCCTTTGAAGTCGCCAGGCAACGCTGCCGGGCCGATTTGCAAGCCAGCGTCGAAGCGTTGCTGCGATTGATGACCGCGACGCAATGGTAGTCGTTTCGCGATGCGCTCCCCGGCTTTCGGCCGGAATATTTCCCCATGAAATATATAAGTAAAGTATAAGGGCTGACGGGATGTCAGCCCTTTATTCTTCCGGTGCAACAGTCAAACCGTGGAATTAATCAGCGGGAAAACAAGCGTGAGACATTTTCCCGGGGTTTTCGCTCTTGATCCCGTCAAGCAGCTTGCGCCAGGCCCGCTTTGTCTCTTCAAAGGCGTTGAAATGGACCCTGACATTGCGGTGATAGTAATCCAATTGCTCCAGCAACTGATGGAACCCCTCGTTTTGAAAGCGGCGGCAGAGTTTGGGAAGAACCTGGCGGAGCCCGTCCCGGACCCGTTCAATCTCCGCTTCATAACCGGCGGGTTGTTTGACGTACAAGAGAAGCGGCTTGTAGCGGACCCAGCCGATCGCGGCTTTCAAGAAACGGGCGATCACCGGAGCTGATTCCGGATCGCCACTGGCGGTGATCGGGCGGAGCGAGGCCGGTAATACGCCGTGCAGCAAGTGGACATAGCTCAGAAACCCATCATGAAAGGTATAGCAGGGAACCTTCAGCACTTTGGCCCGAGTCAGGCAGGTTCCGAGAAAAGTGTCCTCGCCCCGGGCGCCGGGCGGGTTATAGAACGGAGCCAGCCGTTCGGTGCGGCCTAAGTTGAAGCAGAGATTGGACCCGGAGATAAACTTGGCTCCGCTTTCCTCGGGCACCTCGAAGGCCCGGGGCTGGCTCAGGATTCGGTCATCGGCGTAAGTGATCCCGCCGGCCGCCATTTTTCCGCGGATCGATTCCCAATCGATGATGTCGTTGCTGATGGCTTCGATGAAGATCCGAAAATCGGTTTCGGTGAGCGTCTCGTCGAATTCCAGGTGGGGGATGGGCGAGATATAGCCGCAATGATGGCCGTGGGTCAGATCGGCGCCCGGGATGTATTTCAAGTGGTTGGCCACCACGCTTTGACCTTTCCAGATCAGTTGCTGGTGTTCGGTTTTGACCGGAGCCACCGGATATTCGTCGTCATCGATAAAGATTAAGTAATCCAAACCGGCTTTCAGCGCCAGGTGAAGGAGGATGTTCCGTTTTTTTCCGTAGCCCTCTCCGAACAGCAGGTCGGTCTCGCGAGGAGAGAGGATCCCGTCGCGAATCAGCCGTTTCTTCTCGTTCCGCAGCATGGTATCGTCGACAAAGGTAATGGTATCAAGCATTGCGCCGACTTCGGCGTCCAGGTCCGTGTAGTCGCTGGGCTTGGTCCGGGAGTATTTTAGATCGTAAGCCACCAGCAGATGCAGGCCGATGTTGTCATCGGCGATCAGTCCCGATTCATTCCAACTGTTGACATAGGTTTTGATCAAATGCTTAAAACTTTTGCGACCGGTCACAAAACCAATTCCCACATTGATTCGATGATCCTGTCTCATGCGATCACCCCTTTTGGCGGATTTGGGAAAACAAAAAACCATGGGTTCCCCATGGTTTACGCGATAACAAAACCATGCCCACCTCTCTTTCCACGCTTACGAAGTTAGCTGACGGGTTCGGGTTGAAGAGTAACCCTACACTGCTGCCAGTGATTCACCCCGGGAAATGGTTCCCCCGTTCTCGACGCAACTCGAGATTAAGCGTTCTTTAGGAAGACAATTCAATATGAAGTTGTCGGCCGCGGCGTTCGCCAGCGGATCCCGGCGGGCGGAAAAAGGCTTCCGTTTTTCCAGCAGCGATCCGTTTTTGGAAATTACCGCTTATGTTATCAACTATTATATTCATATTCGGGACTTCTGTCAAACAGACCCGGAACTCTGGAAACCGGAAGAAAAGCGAGAATAAGGCGGCTTTAAATATTTTTGGCCGGATGGATCACTACGTTTGATTTAGAAGCGTTGTGATAAACTCAATTTTTTAGACATTTTTGATCAGAAATTGCCGTTTCAAGGACTTTAAATGGTGATTAGATTTTTGGCTCCAAGGAGCCTTTTCCTGGCACTTCCATAATTGGCGGATTGAATATGCTTCACGGCGCTTGACAAAACCCGGAAACTGACTTATTCTATATTTAATTTCATCCGAATCGAAATGCGATGAAGGGGAAAAGTACGCGAGGACCCCGGAAGATAGAGAGCTCCCGCCGGTGGAAAGGGAGCGTCCGGACTTGCCGAAACAGGCCCGCGGAGCAGTGGCCGAAAGATTGGGAGTAAGCCGGCCGGGTTCTTCCCGTTACAGGAGAGGGCACTATAAAGACCTCTTTATGCTGCTTTGAAAGTGGGCGGGCAATCATTGATTGTCCGGTCAAATTAGGTGGTACCGCGGAAGCAACCTTTCGTCCTAAGTTTAGGACGAAAGGTTTTTTATTTTCCGGGCGGACACCGGGGGTCCGCCGCTTTCAAGCAGGGAAATGTTTTTATGCTGCTTGCAAAGGGGGCGCTATGCCAATTTTAGGTGGTACCGCGGAAGCCAGACCTTCCGTCCTGAAACAGGACGGAAGGTTTTTTATTTTCCCAAAGTTAAAGATGACCCCAGACAATGGGATGATTTTGGAAAGGAGACACCGTAGATGGAATGTAAAGAACTGGCCCAATTGCTTTTTCCCGGGATTGAGGAGACTCCGGCCGAGATCCGGGCCGCCTATCCGCCCCGCGATCTGCCGGACGGGGCGCTGGTGACCCGTTTCGCGCCGAGCCCCACCGGGATGCTGCATATCGGCGGGCTGTACGCCGCGCTTTGCTCCGAACGCCTGGCGCATCAGAGCGGCGGCCGGTTTTTCCTGCGGATCGAGGATACCGATCAAAAACGGCTGGTGCCGGAGAGCCTGGCCGACATCCTCGAGTCGCTGGAATATTTCGGGATCCGGCCCGATGAAAGCGTTACCGGCGCGGATAGCGAGACCGGCCGGTATGGCCCGTACCTGCAAAGCCGGCGCGGCCACATCTATCGAATTTTTGTCAAGTCCCTGGTCCAGCGGGGCCTCGCCTATCCCTGTTTCTGTACCGAGCCGGAACTGGAGCGGCAAAAGGAAATTCAGGAACGGAGCGGCAGCCGGCCCGGGTACTATGGGAAATGGGCGGTACACCGCGACCGGCCCCTGACCGAACTGGCCCAACTGGCCGAGCAGGGGCTGCCTTATGCGATCCGGCTGAAGGCGCCGGGCCGTCCGGACCGGCGGGTCCGTTTCACTGATCTGCTCAAAGGGACCACGATCATGCCGGAGAACGATCAGGATATCGTGATCCTTAAGTCTGACGGCTTGCCGACCTATCATTTCGCCCATGCCGTGGACGACGGCTTGATGGGAACCACTCATGTCATCCGGGGCGACGAATGGCTGCCCTCGGTCCCGCTGCATTTGCAGCTCTTCGGTTTGCTCGGCTTTGAGCCGCCTCGCTACGGCCATATCGCGCCCTTGATGAAGCAGGACGGCAATTCCCGGCGCAAATTCAGCAAGCGGCTGGACAGCGACGCCGCGGCCGCCTTCTATCGCGAGCAGGGGTATCCGGGACCGGCGGTCGTCGAGTATCTGCTGCAGATGTTGAACTCCAACTTTGAGGCCTGGCGGGCCGCCAATCCGCGGGCTCCCTACGACGCTTTCCCGGTCCGGCTCGACAAGATCGGCGGCGGCGGAGCGTTATTCAACCTGTCCAAACTCAACGACGTCAGCCGGAACCGGATCGCCGCCGAACCGGCGACGGAAGTGTACCGGTCGGCGCTGGCCTGGGCCGACCGGTATGATCCGGGCTTCGCCGGCCTGATGCGCGCTTATCCCGCCTATACCCTGGCGATTCTGGGGATCGAGCGGGACGGGGCCAAGCCCAGCAAGGATCTGGCCAAATGGTCCGAGCTGCGGGAAGGGATCGGTTATTTCTACGACGAGCTGTTCGATGGAACGGAACTGCTCCGGAAGCTGCCGGAGTCACTGGCGCCGGAGGCGGCCCGCACGGTGCTCGAAAGCTATCTGGAGATTTACGACCCGGCGGAAGGGAAGACCGACTGGTTCGAGCGGCTGCGGCGGCTGGCCCTGGACCTGGGCTACGCGGCCGATGCCAAAAGCTTTCGGGAACATCCCGAACGCTACGCCGGGAGCGTGGCCGATCTGGCCGCCGCGCTACGCTGGGCGCTGACCGGACGGCGGACCACGCCCGATCTGCATCAGATCATGCGCGTCTTGGGAGCGGAGCGGGTCCGGGACCGGCTGGCCCGAGCCGCGTCCCGTTGCGTGGCCGGTCCGGTCGGCCCGGATCCGGATTCGGCCGGCGCGGCCGCTCCGTTTTTGAATCCACTGGGGACCGAAGGCGCCGGCTGACGCCGCCGTTTTGCCGGGCTGAACCTCCGGACGGTTGATTTCCGTTCCAAAACAGATCGCCAGAGCCTCCAATCATTGGTTCCGGGCAATATTCGATCGGCCCGGACCCGGAAAATACCGGAATGTCCCGGCGGAACAATGTCCGGAGTCCCGGGAGATCCTTTCGGGGTTCCCGGAGATCAATTTTTGGAAACCAATACCAGGAATGATGTTGAAAAAGATAAGTTTTTAACTGAAAAAATAAATTTGGGAACCCCGGAAAGGATTCCGGCGCAATCAGGGAACGCCGGAACTTTTCCGGGTCTTTCTTTATTTTTCCAAAGAAAATACAGGAAGACCGGAAGAGGCGTCGAAAGATAAAAATATGGAATGAACGCAAGTTGAGGGGGTTCGAAATATCCTGAAAATGGGATAAATCACACACACCCCGCCCCAAAGGCATCCGGGGTTATTCTGCGGAAAAATTTCACCCCTCTCCCGGCCTCTCCCCGGCGCTGAAGTTCAATGACGCCGGTTCGACGGGGAGAGGTGAACCGACTGAAACCGGGGCCTTTTTGGCTTTCAATCAGGGCATTCAAAACTTAAGTTTCAAGCTCCGTCATCCCTCCCCGTGAATCTGCTTCACTGAGCCGCAGCGCCGGAGAGGGCCGGGGTGAGGTGAAGCGGCATCCTTGATGGCTTACAATCGATCCTTCTCCGATGTGGCGGCTTTTGGCAGGAACCGGGGAGGGAGAGTATAGGTTTTGGGTCGGCTGATTGGCGCAGGGGTTGAGTTTGAGACTTATTGTTTATCGGGGGAAAAGGTGTTGCGAAAGCAGGATATTATCCGGAGCATGCGCGCGTTGGATTTACCAAAGGCGGATTATTGGATTACTTCCGGCGCGGGATTGGTAATGCATGGAGTCAAAGCAGAAACGCGGGACATTGATATCGGATGCACTACTAAGCTTTGTAATGATTTGATTCGACAAGGCATGCCAATTACCTGGTTAAGTGATGGGACCAAGCGCATCAAAATAAATGAGATCATTGAAGCGTTTGAGAACTGGTCGGTTGACCGGATTGACGAGATTGAAAATTTGCCGGTAGCCAGTTTGGAAAGTATTAAAGCCCAAAAAGTCAAACTTGGCCGGGATAAAGATCGAAAAGACATTGAATTAATTGATGCGATTGTCTTGAATCAACAACCAATAAAATCCCGGGTCGACGCCGACCCTGATGAATCAACGGAGGCCCGGATCTTCGTCCGGATCGGCGCCACTGCGTTTCTGTTCAATCAAACCAAGGTGCTTTTGATGAAGCGTTCCATGCTAAAAAAAATCGCCCCCGGTTTATGGTCGGGAGTCGGCGGCCACGCCGAGCCCCACGAATTGAACGACCCGCTGGCTACTTGTTTGCGGGAGGTATTCGAGGAAACGGGGATACCCGCTGCGGCCATCTTTGACTTAAAACTCAAATATATCATGCTGCGCAAATCCACCCCCCGCGAAATGCGTTTATCGTATTTTTACTTCGGCCGGACCGACCGGCGCGAAGTGATCCAAACTCCCGAAGGCGAACTGTATTGGGTTGAAACCGGCGACGTCGGAAAGCTTGAGATGTCGCCCACTTACAATTTAATATTCAGCCACTATTTAACCGAAGGGATGGCCTCGGCTGCGACGTTAGTGGGCGTGGTCACTCCGGACGGCGCCGGGGTGAGTTGGGCCGAGTTGGGATAATTAATCGGCGGAAACGTGAAATATTTTACTCGGCCATGGCTTTGAAATGGCATAACATTTTTAACTAAAGGAGTGGATTGTAAATGATTTTTTGGGAAAAACCAGCCTTATCGCCTCGCTGGAAGCGAAGCTTGACGGCATTATCATGCCTGGGGCTGCTTTGGGGCGGTTTGGCAACAGCCCGGGCCGAAGAGGCACCGGCTGGTGCGTCCGTTTTTGTAGTGGAATCGGTGGACGGAGAATATCAGGCGGTGGAGAAACCGGCCGGGGAAGTCCAGGTGAATCTGGCGGTCGGCCGGACTACCATTCTCACGGATGAAGCTCTCGCGGAACTGCTCGGATTTCCGGTCGCCTTTCCCGAATCGCTGGCCGGCGGGTATCGGCTGCGCGAGAAAACGGTGGGCCTGGGATTGGACGCTCCCGTTGACTACCGGGAGGCGCTCCGGCTCCAGGACGGCATGCTGAAAGCCATCGAAGACGCCGCCGAGTTCAGTCAGTTGGAAGCGTACCGGCCGGAGCGGCATGTGTCGGGAATCTACACCAAAGGACAGGGCACCCTGGTTTGTATCACGGTTCGCCGGGCGCCGCCGGCGGAGCAAGAACCGGAATCCGAACCCGGAGCAAGGGACGGCCGAGTGGCAATCGGCGCGACGTTCGGCTATTGGATTGAGACTCCCGGAGCCGACTACCCGCTGCAAATCGAAGGTGGTGTGGGAACGGCGGATATGAGCCGCAAGCCGGAGCGGATCAGGGCCGAACATTGTCTGGCCTGGGAAACGCAAGGACTGTCTTATCTGATGAGTTTCGCGCAAGGGCCCTCGCTTCCGTTGGACGAAGCCGCGCCGCTGGCCGCTTCGTTCTTGGACGGCCAAGACCGGCGCTGACCGTAGCGAGCAAAGGAATTCTTTCTGACGACGCTGATGGGGATGGATTCCCGAATTGGTGCGACGAAAGTCCGACAAGAATGCTACGCATCCGCCCTTCCTTTTTGATATGATTTCGGATATGGCGGGGTAATTTGTGATGCAGCCATTAATGCGAAATTGAAGGGGTGACGAGACCGGATTAATAATACGTAAAAATAATGTTACAATTATCCGGCAAGCTGCCGATAATATAATTGGAAAAACGTTGTCATGCTGCGTTTTGAGGCGGCTTAAGCAATTCAGCCCTTTCTGTGTTTCCGAGGTTGTTGTTCCTTGATCGTTTGGCGGGCATCCCGGCATCCGGCGGCATGAGACGATAACGGCGGCATCGTAAAGATAAGGGGGGATTATGATGCAAGTTGGCAAAATAAATCTTTCCAAGCTGAGATCCAAACTTCCGGAGGTGCGGGCCAGGTTCGGCGCAGCAATCCGCTTCCTTGGAAAATGGTTGCCGGAGATCGGCCGTTTGGCCGGCCAAGCTGTGGCTTCGGCCGCCCGGATTCTGGCCCGGCCAAGGGCCGGCCGGGGCGGGAGAACGGCGCCCGGCGGGCAAAACCTGAACGGCCGGAAATTGAAATGGTTTCACCGCCTGAAGATTCGGACCAAATTGCTGGTGGCATTCGCGATGGTCGCGGCCATGGCGGCGCTGATCGGCGCGGTCGGCATCAACAGCCTGCGGACGGTCGATTCCAACTACCGGACCCTGCAAGAGAAGAATACCATTCCGTTTAATAATATCAGCCGGGCCGCGATCCAGTTCGAGATGATCATGGCCAATCTCCGGGATATCCTGCTGGTGGAGGAAGACCGGACCCGCAACCTGGTCAACAACTCGATGCTCAACAACACCATGCAGCAGGCGCTCGCCAACTTCGCCAAGGATGGCCTGACCTCCCCCGATGAGCGCGAACAATTTCGCGGCCTGGTCGATGCGATCAGCCAGTTCAATGAGTTAAACAACCAGTTTATCGAATATGTGACCTTAGACCAGCAACAGGAGGCGCTGGCGCTGGTGAACGGGCCGATGAAGACCCAGGCCCAGACGGTGGAAACGATCATCACCAACCTTTATGACCTGAATCTGAAGAAAGCGGCCGAGGTGGCCGAAGCCAATACGGCCCGGACCAATCAGACCGAGATCTTCATGATTGTGGTGGCCGTGGCCGGGGTGCTGGGCGCCATCGGATTGGGATGGTATATCGCCGGCCTGGTCGCCCGGCCGGTGAAGCTGCTGACCAAAGCCGCCGAGAAGCTGGCTGTGGGTGATGTCGAGGTCGAGATCGCCGCCGCTGGAAACGATGAGATCGGCCAATTGACCGAGGCTTTCGGGAAAATGGTCGAAAATACCCGGCTCCAGGCGCGGATCGCCCAACGGATCGCCGGCGGCGATCTGACCATGGAGATCGTCCCCCGTTCGGACCGGGACATTCTGGCCCTCAGCATGCGGCAAATGATCGACACCTTGCGGAAGCTGATCGAGGAAGCCAACAGCCTGACCGAGGCCGCCATCACCGGCCGGCTTGAGGTCCGGGGCGACCGGGAAAAGTTCACCGGAGCTTATTACGAGATTATCAGCGGGTTCAACCGGACCTTGGATGCCCTGATCGGCCCCTTGAACGTGGCCGCCTCTTATCTGGACCAAATCGCCAAAGGAGAAATCCCGCCCCGGATCGTCGAGGAGTACCAGGGCGATTTCAATGAGATCAAGAATAATCTCAACCAATGCATCGACGCTATCAACGCGCTGATCGCCGACGCCAACCGCCTGGCCCAGGCGGGGATCGCGGGCCGGCTTGATATCCGGGCCGACGCCGCGAGCCACCAGGGAGATTTCCGGCGGATCATCGAAGGTGTGAACGAGACCCTGGACGCGGTGATCAATCCGCTGAACGTGGCCGCCGAATACGTGGATCGGATCGCCCACGGCGATATTCCGCCCCGGATTATTGAGGAATATCCGGGCGACTTCAACGCGATCCGGGATAACCTGAATCAATGCATCGAGGCGATTGAAGCCCTGATCTCCGACGCGTACCAGCTGGCACAGGCGGCGATCGAAGGAGATCTCTCGGTCCGCGCCGATACCCGCAAACATCAGGGAGACTTCCGCCGGATCATCGAGGGCGTGAACGAGACCCTGGACGCGGTGATCGATCCGCTGAACATGGCCGCCGAATACGTGGACCGGATCGCCAAAGGCGATATTCCGCCGCGCATCACCGGACTTTACAACGGCGATTTCAACGAGATCAAGAATAATCTCAACCAATGCATCGATGCGATCAACGCCTTGATTGACGATACTGACGCGCTGGTGGAGGCGGCCATCGCCGGCCGGCTCTCGACCCGGGCCGATCTGGAACGGCATCAGGGCGATTTCCGCAAGATCGTGGCGGGCATCAATCACACCCTGGACGCGGTGATTGAACCGGTCCAGGAGGCCTCGGCGGTGCTGCAGGAGATGGCCAAGGGCAATCTGGGCGTCAGCATGGCCGGGGACTACCAGGGCGATCATGCCGCCATCAAGACCGCGCTGAACTTTACCATCGCCTCGATCCGGGGCTATATCGGCGAAATCGCCGAAGTGCTGGACAAAATGGCCGGAGGTTCCCTGAATGTGGGGATTCGCCGCGAATATGTGGGCGACTTTGTGGTGATCAAGGATTCCTTGAACCGGATCATCGACTCGTTCAATGAAATTCTGATGGGGCTGGACCGGGCTTCGGAACAGGTGGCGGCCAGCGCCCGCCATGTCTCCGATTCCAGCCAGGCGTTATCGGAGTCCGCCGCCGAACAGGCAAGCACGGTTCAGGAGATCACCGCCTCACTGGGCGAGATCGCCGCCCAGACCCGCCAGAACGCCCTTGACGCCAGCCAAGCCAATCAACTGGCCATTTCGATCAAAAATAACGCGGTGGAAGGCGACCAACAGATGCAAGCCATGCTCCAGGCGATGACCGAGATCGAGCAGGCGGCCGGAAGCATCTCCAAGATCATTAAGATGATCGACGAGATCGCGTTCCAAACCAACATTCTGGCGTTGAACGCCGCCATCGAGGCGGCCCGGGCCGGCGTATACGGCAAGGGTTTCGCGGTAGTGGCCGAGGAAGTCCGGAACCTGGCCCGCCGCAGCGCGGCCGCTGCCAAGGATACCGCCGGCCTGATTGAACTCTCGATCAAGAAAGTAGGCGCCGGGACGGAGATTGCGGACAAGACCGCCGCCGCGTTGAACCGGATCGTGGAAGGGGTCACCCAGGCGGTTTCACTAATGGGCGAGATTGCCGTCGCCTCCAGCCAACAGGCGACCAGCATCGCTCAGATCAACAGCGGCGTCTCCCAAGTGGCGCAAGTGACCCAGACCAGCACGGCCACTGCCGAGCAGAGCGCCTCGGCCAGCGTTGAGCTGTCGGGCCAGGCTGAATTGTTGAAAGATACGGTGAAACGGTTCACTCTGAAAGATATCGCAAATCTGGCGAATTGAGCGCGGGATGCCCGTTCGGCGCGTTCCGTTAGTTCAATTCGGATTAAGCCACTCACCAAAACCGCCGACGGGCGGTTTTTTCAAAGTCAAGCGGCGGTTTTGAAATCCGTTTCGCCTTTTTCGTAAAGAAAGGATATTCGGGGGAAACGTCGAAATTACGTGAGCTATATAGGATGAAGTAAGTTGAATTAAATTCATTAAATTTTCCATCATGGAAGGTTTACGGGACATGATGCATATAAGAAATTTAATCAACTTATATAGCAATTCCTGAGGTCAGACTGGGGGAGTGGTGAATGGTCGAATCCAAACCCTGGCAATGGGAACGGAACACTGAAGACCTCTGGCGGGAGCCGTCGGAGGAGTCCTATTATTTCGCCGGCCGCTGGAGGCGGCTTGGTTTCGGGCGGATTTTGGACCTCGGTTGCGGGGTGGGGCGGCACGCGCTGTTCTTGGCGGAAAACGGCTTCACGGTCGACGCTTTCGATCTGGCCGAGGACGGACTGGCCGAGCTGCGCCGGGCCCTAGCCGGCCGGGACTTGCCGGTCCGGATCCGATTGGGGGACATGAAGCGGTTGCCTTATCCGGACGCCACCTTTGACGGGATCTATGCCTATCACGCCATTTACCATACGGACACCCAGGGGATCAAGACGGTCTTCGCCGAAATGGAGCGGGTGGTAAGGCCCGGCGGCGAGATCCTGCTGACCCTGAACTCCAAGAACAACCCTTCCTTCCGGAATCCGAAGCATCAGCGGCTTGACGCCAATACCCTGGTAAAGCGGGATGATCCGGAAGCGGGGATCCCTCATTATTACGCCGATGTCGAGGCGATTCGGGCGCTCGCCGCTCCTTTCAAAATCATCCGCCTCCGGCAGGTTGAAGATATCCGGGAGAACGGGAGCAGTGTTCATTATTATGTTCATTTGAAAAAATGAGCGCCCGGTGGTTTCGTAAGGACGCAAAAGATATCAAATTTCTCCCGTTCAAGCTGTTCGCAAGTTGGTAAATAAAAAATGGCAAAATATAAGGTAAGACTTATGAATCCGCAATAAAAAGGAGAGATTTCAAATTTTTGACGCAATGGTCATTGGGGCCGGGCCGGCGGGCTGTATCATCGCCAAGCGGCTGGCTGAAAACGGGCTAAAAGTGGTGCTGATTGAAAAATGCAAACTGCCTCGGAACAAATCGTGTTCCGGCGTACTGATTAAACGTTCCAAAGAATTGGTCGAACGGTACGTCGGTAAGATTCCCGAAGCCGTGACTTGCGCTCCCGCCGCCACCCGGGGAATTGTCATCAAAACGGAAACCGGCAAAGAGCATGCCTTCGGCGATGATGGACTGAATATCTGGCGGGAACGGTTTGATTATTGGCTGACTGAGCAGGCGGTCAGCCACGGCGCGGAGTTGCTTGACTCGGCCGTAGTAACCGAGTTTGCCGAACAATCCGGGGCGTTGACCCTTGCCATCCGGCAAGGCGATCGCGATTTCAAAATCAACGGCCGGGTGGCCATCGCCTGCGACGGCGTGAACGGGGCTTCCCGGAGCAAGCTGGGAATCGAGGGATTCCCCAAAATAATCACGTATCAAGCATTTTACCGGGGAACGGCCAAGTTCGATCCGCATTGCTTTTATGCGTTTTTGGATTCGAAGTTGTCTGAATACGATGCCTGGGCTAATATCAAAGATGACCGGCTCTTTTTGGGAGTTGGGGTCCGCCGGGCCAGGAACGCCACCGAATATCTCCGCCGGTTCATTGACTATCTGAGCGTCGAATACGGGCTGCGGCTTCAGGAGAAGCTCGGTGAGGAGTATTGGGCCTTGCCGGTGATTGTCCCTGATTTTGATCTGACGTTTCGGAGCGGACGGGTGTTTTTCGCGGGGGAAGCGGCCGGATTGCTTAATCCGCTGGGAGAAGGGATCTCCGGCGCCTTGATTAGCGGCCTCGCTTTCGCGGAAACCATACTCAAGAGCTACCCGGCGCAACCGTGGAATGTCGATGAAATCCATCAAAATTACCAATTGAAGCTTAAACCGGAGGTCGAACATATGAAGCGGCAATGGGTTTTATTGGACCAGTTGTCGCCCGGTTTCTGGGATAAGGTCCGGCGATCGCCGGACGGCGGGGGAAAGCCTCGGCCAGCCGGGTGGAAAGAGACGGATATTTTTGGCTGAAACAGGAGGCATCAATGCATCGGATCGGTATCGATCTCGGCGGGACTAAAATTGAGATCGCGGTCTTAGACGATCAGGGCCTGGCAGTTTTCCAGAAACGGGTTCCCACCTATCAGGAACAGGGTTATCGTGCGATCCTCAACCGGATCGAGGCGCTGTATCGTGAAACTCTGGCAGTCATCGGCCATCAACCCCACACCCTTGGCGTCGGCACTCCGGGCGCGGCCTCGGCCAAAACCGGATTAATGAAGAATTCGAACACTCAATGTTTGAACGGACGGCCGCTTCCGGAGGATCTTGCGACCCAACTCGGCCATCCGCTCTGGATTGAGAATGACGCCAACTGCTTCACTCTGGCCGAGGCCTTGCGGGGCGCCGGAGCCGGGAAAGAGACGGTCTTCGGGGTGATCATGGGCACCGGCTGCGGCGGCGGGATCGCCATCGGCGGCCGGATTCACTCCGGGATTCAGCGCATCGCCGGGGAATGGGGGCACATGACCATTGATCCGGCCGGCCCGGCCTGTTATTGCGGGAAGCGTGGTTGCGTCGAAACCTATATCAGCGGCGGCGGGCTGGAGCGGATCTATGCGGAGCGGTTTGGCTCGAAGCAGCCGGTCGAGGCGATTGTGGCGGGGTTCCGGAACGGCGAGCCGGGTCCGTCCGAAGTGTTCCGTGAGTTCCTGGAGCATTTCGGGGCCGCCCTGTCCAATGTCATCGGCATCCTCGATCCGGATCTGGTGGTGCTCGGCGGCGGGCTGTCGAATATCGAAGAACTGTATACCATGGGACGGGAAGAAGTCCGGAAACGCCTTTTCTCCGACGAACTGCTGACTCCCATTGTCCCGAACCGGCTGGGCGATTCGGCCGGGGTCTTCGGCGCGGCGATGGCGGGAGTTTGATCAAACCGGATTTGGGAGAGCGGAGAAAGCCCGAGAGACCGGGCATGTCAAAGCCCAGGCTTTATTCCCGGGCTTTGACATGATCACGTTTTGTTTTAAAATGCCAGTTTCGTCTGGAGGGTTTCATACGCTTTCAAATAGTTGGTAAGGTTTTCGATCCGTTTTTCGGGCGTCGGATGGGTCGAGAACAGCTTGTTGATGGCGTAAATCCGATTTTTCCGCATATCCATAAACCGGCCCATCAAGGTATGATAAACTTGATAATCCAGGTTGGCTTGTTTTAAGCGGGCTACCGCCACTTGATCGGCTTCGTGCTCTTGTTCCCGGGAATAGCCTCTGAGCACGATGCCGGCCATGATCGTCGTCATCAGGGCGGCGCCTTGATCGTTGTTATTGCTGGCTGAAGCGATAAAGATCGAAGCAATCAACGCCGTGGCCATCGCCCGCCGATAGCGGATTACCGCGTGTTTCTTTTCGATGTGGCCCAGCTCGTGACTGATGACAAACGCCAGTTCATCATCGGACTCCACTACGTTGAACAGCCCCTTGGTAACATAGATATAACCGTTCGGCGCCGCGAAGGCGTTGACCTCCAGGGTATCGAGGATTCTGAATTTATAGTCGATATTCTTGCGATGGCTTCGCTGGATCAAAGGCTCCGCCACCCGCTCCAGGCGTTCGATCAGCGCCGGATTTTGCTCCACCCGGTAATAATATTCGATGGATCCGCAGCCTTCCTGGCCCAGTTGTTCTTCTAGCTGGCGATCGCTGTAACTGAAGCTTTTGTAAGAAGGAAAACAGATGGGGCAGGGCATATAGCCGTCCGCTTCGGCCTCGGACCGTTTTTCGAAATTGACCTGATTGGCTGGGTTGGGAGCATGGTGAGTATCGGTCAAATGATAGTACCGGCTAGTCGCATGACCAATGACCGGAGCATCATAGGAGCGGATGCTGGTTGGCTGTTCACCCGAATTTCGATCCTGGTAACCGCTGATTAACTGCTTGACGGCGTTGGAAAGCGCTTCATCCCGGGATTTGTCACTGAATCCTTCGCCGCTTAAGCTGGTCTCGGAACCGTCGGCGGCGTCGATGATCCGCAAACCCAACAGGAACTGATAGGTTTTCTTGGACTTTTCCTGTTTCACTTCATTATAGCCGTAAATATCCAGGATCCCAATTCGATTGGTCTCCAGCTTTTGGGCGATGGCGGTATATTCCTGTTCGGTACAGAGATTGGCCGCTTCGTAATACGACTCCAGACCAGCCTCTTTCAGCTTTTCTTCGGTCTTCGACAACCCCAGAAATTGAATGGACTCCTCTTTTCTCATGAGATTGGAGAACTCGTCGGAAACCAAATTGTCTATTTTTTGGCTTCCAACACTATCGACGCCGCTGAAGTTGTTGACGGAGATCAAAGCCAGTCCGTTTTCTTGCATGCCATTGACGGGAAGCTGAAAACACAGCAATACTAAAAGTAAAAACCATAATTTGATCCGGAGTCGCTTCATAACCATCGCTCCTGTAACCAGATTTATAACTGTTCCCCTTTTTTCGCCATTGGCCGTGCAGTTCCTGCTTTTGTAATCAGAAAATGTTAACAATTGGAATCATCAGTTGATAAACTAAAAAAACGCCGGATTCCGGCGTTTTTTGATCAGGCTGTTATTGTACAATTGGGGGTTGTAATCTTTACAGGGTATAGTTGATGCCAAGGATAATTGTGCCGTCATCCACATCGGCATCTTTGTCATAATCAAGGTAGAGATCCCAAGCGTCAAAGGCATACTCGATTCCAACGTTAATGCCACTGCCGCTGTCAGGGATCTCGCCATCGTAGAAATAACCGCCAGCGGTCACAAAGAGGCCATCGGTGATGGTGTATTCACCTTGAACAAACAAATTAGCAACGTTAGAGCTATTGTAGGTGAGTTGACCGGTAACGGCAAACGGATCAGAGAAAGCATATTTGCCACGGATTCCAAATGAGGTAGAACCGGTATCACCGTCCGTTGAGTAGTTGAGAACTCCGGCGATATTCTCGGTGAATTCATAGCGGGTTTTCAAAGCGAAATTATCTACGTTATCATCTTCAAATTGGTATCCAACGGTAATTTTCAGCGAATCATTGGACCAGCTGTAGTCGACATAGGGGCCAAGATCCACATCTTTTAAACTATAATACTCCAGGGTAACCGATTGACCTTCGCTCACGGCGACGCCCATGGTACTGGCCATAGTTACGGAACCAAGGGCGACGAGGAGAACGAGAGCCAATACTAAGATGGAAAGTTTTTTCATTAATGTTCCCTCCATATTTCGAGATAAAAATTTTTCCAGCCTGATTCCAGCCTGATCTTAGATTAAAATTCTCTTTGGTGTTGGTAATTCCTTCATTAAATAATGTTAATTTTTTGCTACAAGTAAGAAAACCTAACATGAAATTCCCATCAAAAATTCAGCGCCTAAAAAGCCCCTCCTTCCGCATACAACTTATAGGGGGGATGAATGTGCCGCGCAGTACGGAACGCCGGTTCGGCCGGAAATTGGTTGAGTTGTTCGACATACCATTGGATACGGTGGCCGATTGGCCGCGAGTGGTGCTGACCGCCAATCAGGATGCCGTGGTCCAGAATCACCGGGGCGTCATTGAATACGATCAGCAGGTGGTCAGGATCAACACCAAAATGGGGGAGATGCTGATTGCCGGAGCGGGACTGACTCTGGTCACGGCATTGAAGGAGGAGATTGTGGTCAGGGGAAAGATCGAACGGATCGAACTGGTCGATTGGAGGTAGCAGGTGCTGTTGCAGCGGATTATCGCCTGGCTCACCGGGTATGTGGAGATCCTGGCGCGCGGGCCCTTTTTGGAGAAGTTCATCAATTTGCTGACCGGAAGCGGGCTGTGGCTTTGGGACGTGCGGCGGCTGGGGCCGGAAGTGATTCACGTCAAACTCCGGGCGCAGGGTTTTTTACGAATCAGGCGTTGTGCCAAAACCGCAGGGGCCACGGTTCACTTACGCCGGAAACGGGGAGCGCCGTTCATCTGGCGGAAAATCCGGCGCCGCCGGACTTTTCTGGTGGGAAGCGGTCTGTTCGTGGCGGCATTGCTTTATCTTTCTTCGCTGGTAATGGTCGTTAAAATCAGTGGTTTTGAAGGGGAAGACCGGACACGGCTGCTCGCGACCCTTCATCAAATGGGAGTCAGGCCCGGCGTTGCCCGCCGGGAAATAATGGCCCAAAAACGGATGCTGGAACGGGAGGTTATGCTCAGAACACCCCAGGCGGTCTGGTTTGGGCTGGAGGTGCGGGGAGTGGTCGCCGAGGTGACCGTGGTTAAACGGAAAACCGCCCCGGTCCGGCTTGAAAGCTACGATCTGATCGCGGCCCGGGATGGGCTAGTAACCAAAGTCGCGGTGATCCGGGGCACGCCGGCGGTCCGGGAAGGGCAGACAGTAGCCGCAGGGGATTTGCTGATCGCCGGCAATGAGTGGCAGACCGACAAGGCCAGTGGCGAGATGGTTCAAAAAAAGGTTCCGGCCGGCGGAATAGTCGAAGCGCGAGTGTGGTATGATTTGGAGGTGACGGAACCCAAAACCGGTTGGATTCCGGTAACCGGCCGCACCGGATTAGTGGCGTATAGCCTGCGATGGGGCGGCAAGCTCTATCCGCTGCTTCATTTTGGAAAACGGCCGGCTGGTCCGGCTTCCTGGACCCGGCAACGGAAACGGATATTTCAAGGCAGGAATCCTGGAGAAACTGTAGAAATAATTAAGGATATATGGCGGGAGACACACTGGCGGCTCCTCCGGCGAACCTCGGGTGAAGTGGAGCGGGCCGCCCGCCGCGAGATCGAAGCGAAGTTGAACTATCTTCCCGGGGCCAAGGCGGGCTCCCTAGTGGAAACCTGGGTTGACGACGGCAATTTTCGCCGATTGATGGTAACGATCGAGACCATCCAGGATATCGCGATGATCGCTCCGCCCCGAAAGGAGCCTTGAATCGTTTAGTGGGGCAAAAAGAATTAAAATTAACAACCGACCCCCGGTTCGCGCCGCAACTCGTCGGGAAACAGGAAGAGAATCTCCGCCAGATCGGCGAGGGACTCGGGATTGATATTTTTTCGCGCGGCAATGAGTTAACTCTCTGCGGCGAGGAGCTTGATGTCGATCGCGGGTCGGAGATATTGGCGATTCTCGACGAACAGTTGCGGAAGGGGTTTCATCCGGGACTGTCGGAGATCGCCTATATGGTGAATCTGGCCAAAGAAGGGGAGCTTCACCGGGTCTCCATTCTCAACCAGGAGGCCGTGGCGGTGACCGCGCGGGGCAAAAAACTGTTCCCGCGCACCATCGGACAGAAACAGTATGTGGATTCCATCAACAATAACGGGTTGACTTTCGGCATTGGCCCGGCCGGAACCGGCAAGACCTATCTGGCGGTGGCGCTGGCCGTCGCCGCGCTTCAGGCCAAGGAGGTCAACCGGCTGATCCTGACCCGGCCGGCGGTGGAAGCCGGCGAAAAACTGGGTTTTCTCCCCGGCGATCTGCAGGAGAAAGTCGATCCTTACCTGCGTCCGCTTTACGACGCGCTTTTTGACATCATGGGAGTGGACTTGTTTCAAAAAAACCTGGAGCGGGGGATGATCGAGATTGCGCCGCTGGCGTATATGCGCGGCCGGACGCTGGATGATTCCTTCATCATTTTGGACGAGGCCCAGAATACCACCCCCGAACAGATGAAGATGTTCCTGACCCGGCTCGGTTTCGGCTCCAAGGCGGTGGTCACCGGGGATATTACCCAGGTGGATCTGCCAAAAGGCACTGTTTCCGGCCTGGCCGACGTGGCCAGGATCTTTGAGAACGTGCCCGGAATCAGCGTGGTCATGTTGACCGACCGTGACGTGGTCCGCCACGAACTGGTGCAGCGCATCATCCGGGCCTACGAACGATATCAGCGGGAAACCGCTGAGACCAATCGAGGAGAAAGTGTTGGACCATAACGAAACTCAATCGCAAAATGTCCGTAAAACCAAAACTTCACCCCGGGCGCCGCTGGACGTGATGACCCGGATGATCGGCGTGGTCAGGATCCCTTCCGTCCGGGAAGGCCTATTGGTCCTGATCTGCTTCTCCCTGCTCATCACCTTGCTCCAGATCAATCTGTTCCCAAGGGCGCTTGAGCTGAAAGCGGGCCAGATCAGCAAGATCGAAGTCATTGCCCCAAAGGACGTCGTCGACATCGAAGCCACCAAGCTGGCCCGCGACGAGGCGGAGTTCCGGGCGGTGGAAATCGCGCGGCAAGATCCGGATTATTATAAAATCGACACTTCAGTCAGCAGCGACGTTTCATATCGGCTAAACCAGGTTTTTCAGCTTATTGACCAGGAACGGAAGCAGTTTGACCGGGAGTCGAAATTTAAGGATTCCGCCGGTGAAGCGGCGCTTTTAAGCAGGATCCAGAAATTTCTGCCCGAGGGCTTTAATCGTCAATTGCTCCGCGGCTTGCTGAGACTGCCGGAAGGAGATTATCGGGAACTAAAGGAAAAATCCCATCAAACCCTGGTGGAAGTCCTGTCCAGCCAGAGGATCGACGAGCGCGACCTGGAGAAAGTCCGGCTGTCCCTTTCATTGCTGCTGGAGGAACGGCAGATCCGGCTGGAACTCCGGCCGGCGCTTGGCGAAGTGTTGGCCGTGGCGCTCCGCCCCAATCTGGTCCTGAACAACGTGAAAATTGCCCGGTTGAAAGAGCAGGTCCGGCGGGAAGTGCCGGATGTGATCCGGCATAAAAACGAGGTGCTGATCGCCAAAAACCAAGTGATCACCGAGAACGATCTCCAGATGCTGAAGGAATTGCATCTGATCGCCGATGAATCGAACCGGATCCGGGTCTTTCTCAGCCTGTCGTTTTTCATATTGCTTCTGGTAGTGCTGGGGCTGGTCTACATCTTGCAGTTTCAGCCCTGGCTGTTCAAACAGGAACGGCTCCTATACCTGTTATTAATCCTGTTGGTGCTGGTGGTCGGCATGATTAAGGTCTTTTCGCTGGCCGACACCCAGTCGCTTCCCTATCTGGCGCCGGTCAGTTTTGCCACCATGGTGATCAGCATCATGGTCAACCCCCAGTTGGCGCTGTCGATGGCCGCCATCCTTAGCCTGTTCGGCGGGATTATCGTTGATTTCAGCCTGGCGCTGACGGTGTTTTATTTTATCAGCGGAATGGTCTCGGTCCTGGCGCTCAAGGATTTCCAGCGTCAGCGCGACCTGGTCCGGAGCGGTTCATTGCTGATGATCATC
The DNA here is from genome assembly GCA_023402395.1 of Bacillota bacterium. Taxonomy (GTDB): domain Bacteria; phylum Bacillota; class UBA4882; order UBA8346; family UBA8346; genus JAEYGI01. The sequence goes on along the minus strand of JAEYGI010000070.1, from coordinate 54,352 downwards.
AACGCCGCCACCGCCATCGCGCTCAATTTGCTGTTCCGGACGGCCTTCAAATTCGATGCGGTGCTGTTTGCCATCGCCAACGGCTTTTTATCGTCGGTGCTGGCCATCGGCTCGATCCCGTTCGTAGAGCATTTGTTCAAATTGACGTCCCCGATCCGGCTGCTGGAGCTGTCCAATCCTGGCCATCCGCTGTTGCGGCGGTTGCAGATTGAGGCGCCCGGCACCTATCATCACAGCATCATGGTGGGAAACCTGGCCGAGGCCGCCGCCGAGGGAATCGGCGCCGACGCGCTGTGGGTAAGGGTCGGATCGTATTATCATGATATCGGCAAAATCAAGCGCCCCTATTTCTTCGTGGAAAATCAAATGGGGCTGGATAATCCGCATGAAAAACTGAACCCCACCTTGAGCACTTTGATCATTACCTATCACGTCAAGGAAGGGGCGGAGATCGCCCGGGAGCACGGCCTGCCCGACAAACTGATCGCCATTATCGAACAGCATCACGGCACCGATCTGGTCCGGTATTTTTATAAGCGGGCCACCGAAAATGTCCAGGGCGAGAAAGAAAACCTGATCGAAGAGGACTTCCGGTACGAGGGCCCGAAACCCCGGAGCAAGGAAGCGGCCCTGGTGATGCTGGCCGATTCGGTGGAAGCCGCGGTCCGGTCCCTGGCTAAGCCGACCCCGGCTAAAGTGGAAGCCCTGATTCAGAAGATTATCCGCGAGCGGCTGGATGACGGCCAGTTCGACGAGTGCGACCTGACCTTGAGGGACTTAAACAGCGTAAAGAACAGTTTTCTTAAGGTGCTGGGAGGAATGTTCCACAACCGCATCGAATATCCGGAGACAGTGTTGAAAGAGATCGAGAGGAAGAAGAACATTGCCGATACTGGTAAACAATATTCAGGATAAGCTGGCGCTCGCCGACGGCCAGATCGAATTGATCGAGCGGGTCGTTGAAAGCGGATTGAAACGATATGAGCGAGACGAGTCCGAAGCAAGCATCATTTTGGTGGACAATTCGTATATTCAGGAACTGAACTCCCAATACCGGGGCCTGGATCAACCGACTGACGTATTGTCCTTCGCCATGACCGAGGGAAGCGGCATGCCGGGCCAGGTTTTCGAGGGAATCCCCGAACTGTTGGGAGATATTTTCATTTCAGTGGAGCGGGCCCGGGACCAGGCGGCGGAGTATGGCCATTCCTTCGAGCGGGAACTCTGTTTTTTGGCTGTTCACGGCCTGCTGCACCTGTTGGGGTTCGATCATCAAAGCGAGGAAGAGACCCGGGCCATGCGCGCGGCCGAGGAAGAGGTATTGGTAGCCTTCGAGCTGGGGAGGGAACCCCGGTGAAAGTCAGAACGTTGCTGGATTCATTCAATTATGCTTTTGACGGAGTCGTTTATACACTGAAGACTCAGCGGAACATGCGCTTTCATTTTGCGACCACCGCCGTGGTGCTGACGGCGTCGCTGATCCTGAAGCTGACCAAACTGGAAATTCTGATGCTCTTTGTCACCATCGCTTTCGTGGTTGTGGCGGAGATGGTCAATACCGCCATTGAAGTGGCGGTGGACCTGGTGACCCAGGAGCGGCACCCGCTGGCGGCCATCGCCAAAAATGTGGCGGCCGGAGCGGTGCTGGTCGCCTCGACCGTGGCCGTGTTCGTGGGCTACCTGATTTTTTTCCCGAAATTTGATCCGATGATCCCGATGGTCATCGTTTCCCTCAAAAAAGGGCCGGCCTATCTGACCTTGCTGGCGCTGGTCTTTACAGTGGTCTTTACCATTGCCGGAAAAGCCCTCACCAATACCGGCCGGCCGGTTCAGGGCGGCATGCCCAGCGGCCATACGGCATTGGCCGCCGCCGCCGCCACCGCGATCCTCTTCCTGACCAAACGGGGCTTGCCCGCCGCGTTGGCAATGTTCCTGCTGGTTTTAGTGGCTGAAAGCCGGATTGAGAGCAAGATCCATACTCCCGGAGAAGTCCTGGCCGGCGGGGTACTGGGTTTTTTGGTAACTACGCTCATTTTTCAGTTGCTATAACCGATGAAACCTAAGGAGATGCGTATGACGGACCGGAAACTGGAACTGATCGCCGCGGCCAAGGCCGCCCGCGACCAGGCGTACGCCCCGTATTCCAATTATAAGGTCGGCGCCGCCCTGCTGGCCGAATCGGGCCGGATTCATACCGGCTGCAATGTCGAGAACGCCTCCTACGCCGCGACCATTTGCGCGGAGCGGACCGCGGCCGTTAAGGCTATCTCCGAGGGAGACACCCGCTTTTTGGCGCTGGCGGTCGTGACCGATGGCGATACCCCCGGCTCGCCCTGTGGAATCTGCCGGCAGTTTTTGGCGGAATTTGGGCCGGACCTTAAAATATACCTGGCGAATCTTGACGGCCGGATTACCGAGAGCACGCTTGAGGAGTTCCTGCCGCGCGCTTTTACACCAAAATTTTTGAACAAGTAAGCGGGGGGACGGGGAATGGATTCACCGGAACACAAAATCAGCATCGAGATTGTCACCAAGATCGACGATTATCTGCGCGAGGTCATGCTGGCCATTGACGAGGAGGCCTTTGGCCCGGGAAGCTTGAATGAATGGTCGTTGCCGCCGTTTCTGCATTACGGCCGGGTTTATCTGGCCCGATACGACGGGGAACCGGTGGGGATCGCGGAATTGATGCGGGACTGGCGCGATCCGGAATTAGCCTACCTCTACGGATACGCGGTCATGAAGGATTACCAGGGCTACGGGATCGGCTCCACGATGCTGAAATTCATCTTCGAAGGCTTGCCCCGGGCCGGCTTCAAGCGGCTACAGCTCACCGTCCATCCCGAGAATCAGATTGCCATTCACATTTGCCAGGACAAGTACCGCATGCGCAAGGTGGACTTTTTAAAGGATTATTACGGCTCCGGCGAAGATCGGTGGCTGTTTGAATGGAAATGGGACAGCGAATGAAAGTGAAATTCAAATCGGGCTTCGTGACCCTGACCGGCCGGCCCAATGTCGGAAAATCGAGCCTGCTCAACCGGATCGTCGGCCAGAAGATCACCATTGTCTCCGACAAGCCCCAGACGACCCGGGACCAACTGCGGGGGATTCTGACCACCCCGGACTACCAGATCGTCTGGATCGACACGCCGGGGATTCATAAGCCGCTGCATCAATTGGGAAGCCAGATGGTTAAAACCGCCTTGGGCGCCTTGCATTCCGGCGACGTAGTGCTCTGGCTGCTGGATGCCGAGGCCGGCCTGACCCCGGCCGACCGCCGGGTCGCCGAGGCGCTGGCCGAACCGGGCTTGCCGGTGCTCCCGGTCTGGAATAAGGCCGACCTGCTCGGCCCGGAGGCGGTTCTGGAGAACCCGCCGGGGTTCCCCGAAGCCTTGCGGGTTTCCGCCAAGACCGGCGCCGGAGTGGATCGGTTAATCCGGGAGATCGTCCAAAAGCTCCCCGCCGGACCGCCCTTCTATCCGCCGGAGATGGTCACCGACCATCCCGAGCGGTTCATCGTGGCTGAGTTCGTCCGCGAACAGGCGCTGCGGTTTACCGAGGAAGAGGTTCCCCACTCCGTCGCGGTTCAGGTCAACGAGTTCAAGGAGCGGGACAACGGCCTGATCTATATTGACGCCGTGATTTATGTGGAACGGGATTCGCAGAAAGGGATTTTGATCGGCGCCGGAGGCGGGCGGTTGAAACAGATCGGCCAGGCGGCCCGGGACCAGATCGAGACCTTGCTGGGGGCATCCGTTTATCTGAATCTGTGGGTCAAGGTACGCGAGAAATGGCGGAACCATCCCGGTTCGCTCAAAGAGTTCGGATATTGGGAGGAGCGGGAGTGAAGGGATTTTAGTTCCCGGTTCCTAGTTTGTACTTAGTTCCTGGTTTCTAGCTTGTTGGTCTTTGGTTTGGGTGGATCGCTTTAGAATTGGATTCGTTGCCGGTCGGGATGAGGAATTTTTGGCTTGGCGAAAGAACGCCGGGACGATCAAATGACTTACTTGGAACTCCGGGCTTATATTTTCCGTTAAAAACTGATCATTTCCGGCAGCGGAATGATCAAATTTGTCGAATGATTGGTCTCCGGCGGATTAAAACTGATATTTTTCGGCACCGCGCCCTTTTCCGGCGCGCGTTTTTGATATTTTCCGAGTCCGGCCCGATCGTTTATTGCCCGGAGGCAATGTCCGCGAGGCCGGAAGGTTGATTTTGACGGAGAGGTTCGATGAGAAGCCGGCTCGAAAAGGTTGCGTTGATCGTTTTACTGTCGGTCCTGCTCGTCTCGGGAGCCGGCTTTCCGGCTGCCGCCCAAAACGGGGCCGCTTTGGTCCGGGTCGGATTGGCCCAGGGTCAGGCTGAACTCTGTTTTGATTTCAGCGCCGGGGGCTACCTCTTCGACCTGGCCCGGGAGACTCCGGAACAATTGGCGCTGCCCGGGGAGCAGGTATCGGTGGCGGCGCTGGACGGCATGATCTTTCTCAATAATCTCCCGGTCGGGCCTGGTCCGATCAGGATCATCCCCGATGCCGGGCTGCTTCGCTGGAATAACCGGAGCTACCGGGGGGAGTTTTTGATCACGGCCGGCGGCGGCAGATTAAGCCTGATCAATCGGTTGCCCGTCGAAGACTATTTGCGCGGGGTGGTTCCCCGGGAAGTCTACCCGTCGTGGCCGCTGGCCTCGTTAAAGGCCCAGGCCGTCGCGGCCCGGACCTATGCCGCGGCTTCTCTGGGACGGCACGGCGCCGAAGGGTTCGATCTTTGCGCCACAACCCATTGCCAGGCATATGGCGGAGTCACGGTCGAGCATCCCAATACCGACCGGGCGGTGGCCGAAACCGCCGGCCAGGTTCTCACCTATGACGGCAAAACGATTTCGGCTTTTTTTTATGATTCCTCCGGCGGCCTGACCGCTGACCCCGCCAAAGTGTGGACGGTTTCGCTGCCTTATTTGAAAGAGGTTTACGATTGGGATTTCAACTCGCCGCACGCCCAATGGACCCGCAGTTTTAGCTGGCCGGAACTTCAGGCCATGGCCGCCCGGAGCTATCCGCAGCTGGGAACCTTGGTTCAAATCCGGCCGCTGGAATTCGGAAAGGACGGCCGGGTCTTGAAACTGGCCCTCAAAGGAACTCTCGGCGAACAGACGCTCAGCGGCGAACAGTTCCGCGCTCAGACGGGGATTCCGAGCGCCAATATTAAAATCGCGGTCGTCTACGGACCTGAACCCGCCATTGCCCTGTGGTGGGTTCATGGCGCGGTTTTCCCGGAAGCCATCGTCCGCAGCCCGGAGCTCCCCGGTTTCGGCGCCGAGGTTCTGAATCCGCCCTGGGATCTGCCTGACCCCTGGGAATGGTTGCGCGACAAAGAACCGCAGCTATTGGTGATCAAAGGCTCCGGCTGGGGCCACGGCGTGGGCCTGAGCCAGTGGGGCGCCAAGGGAATGGCCGAACGGGGGTATAATGAACGGCAGATCTTGGAATATTTTTATCCAGGGGCAACCATTACGCCGCTTGACCAATAAGCCGGCGCGATTATAAGCGAGTTAAGGACAACCATGCTGGTAAGCGATTTTGATTACGAATTGCCTTCCGAATTAATAGCCCAGCGGCCGGTGGAGCCGCGCGACCGGTCGCGGCTGCTGGTGTTCGACCGGAGCGGCCGGGCTTTTTCCGATCATTATTTTTATGAATTGCCCCGATTCTTGCGGCCCGGCGATCTGCTGATCTTCAACGATACCCGGGTGATCCCGGCCCGTTTGTTCGGCCGGAAAGCCGGAGCCGGCGGGGCCGGGGTGGAAGTCTTTCTCTTGAAGGAATTGGACGCGGTGACCTGGGAATGTCTGGCCCGGCCCGGCAAACGGCTGAAACCCGGCGCCACGGTGGAGTTTCCCGGCGATGTCCGCGGGGAAATCATCGCCAGCGGCGCCGACGGCACCCGGACGGTCCGCTTTGGCGGTACCGCCGATTTCCGGGGTTGGCTGCGCCAAAACGGCGAAACGCCGCTGCCACCCTATATTACGGCCAGGATCGAAAGCCCGGAGCGTTATCAGACGGTATACGGCGTTCATGAAGGTTCGGTGGCCGCGCCTACCGCGGGGCTGCATTTTACCCCGGGCCTCCTGGAAACGCTGAGCGGTGCCGGGGTTAACCAGGGTTTCTTAACACTTCATGTCGGGCTGGGCACCTTCCGCCCGGTCCAGGCCGAACGGGTGGAAGAGCACCGGATGCATTCCGAGCTGTTCACGCTGCCGCCGGAACTCTGCCGGATGATCGCCGCGACCAAAGATTCGGGCGGCCGGGTGATCGCGGTCGGAACGACCGTGGTCCGGGTGCTGGAGTCGCAGGCCGGACCCGGCGGCGAACTGCAGCCGGGCGCCGGCGAGACCGCCATTTTCATTTATCCCGGCTACCGGTTCAAGGTCATTGACGGATTGATCACCAACTTTCACCTGCCCCGGTCCACCCTGCTGATGCTGGTCTCGGCCTTTGCCGGCCGGGAATTCGTGCTGGAAGGCTACAGGCACGCGGTGCGGCAGGGATACCGGTTTTTCAGCTTCGGTGACGCGACGCTGATTTTGTGAATTAGTGCCTGATTGCTGGTTCCTAGTTCCCGGTTATTAATTCCTGATTCGTAGTTAGTTTTTAGTTTGTGGTTTCTGTTCCTGGACTGCAGTTCTGAACCGGGTTTTAATTCTTACCATTCGACCTTGACTGGCCCTAACACCAGCAACTGGCAACCAGGAACTAGCAACAAATATCCAATCAATCAACACGAGGTCTCATTCATGGGTTTTTCATTTGAGGTTCAACAGCGCTCCACCGAGAATCATGGCCGGATCGGGATTTTAAATACGTTTCACGGCCGGATCGAGACGCCGATCTTCATGCCCGTCGGAACGCAGGGGACGGTCAAGGCGATGACCGTCGACGATCTGCGCCAGATCGGCTTTCAACTGATTCTCGGCAATACCTACCATTTGTATATGCGGCCCGGACCCGATATCGTGGCCGAAGCCGGCGGCCTGCACCGTTTCAGCAATTGGACGGAGTCGATGCTCACTGACAGCGGCGGGTTTCAAGTCTTCAGCCTGGCTAAATTGAGCAAAATCACCGAAGAGGGCGTGACCTTCCGTTCCCATATCGACGGATCGCCTCACCTGTTCACTCCGGAGAAAGTAATGGAGATCGAGATGGCGCTGGGCGCGGATATCGCCATGGTCTTTGATGTCTGTATGCCATACCCTTCCGACTACCGCGACGCCAAGGAAGCGATGGAACGGACCAGCCGTTGGGCTGAGCGCTGCCTGCGTGCCCATCACCGGCCGGATCAGGTGCTGTTCGGCATTGTCCAGGGAGTGACGTACCGCGATTTGCGGGAAGCGAGCGCCGCGTTTCTCCGGGAGTTGAATTTTCCGGGATATGCCATCGGAGGCTTGAGTGTCGGCGAACCGAAGCCGTTGATGTATGAAACATTGGATTACACCGTGCCGGTCCTGCCTGAGGATAAACCGCGTTATTTGATGGGCGTCGGCTCTCCGGACACACTTTGGGAAGGGGTGGAGCGCGGCATCGATATGTTCGATTGCGTCTTTCCGACCCGGATCGCCCGGAACGGAACCGCGCTGACCTCCCTGGGCCGGGTAATCATCCGGGACGCGAAGTATGCCCGGGATTTCGGGCCGCTCGATCCCAATTGTTCCTGTAAAACCTGCACCCAATATACCCGGGCCTATCTGAGGCATCTTTTCAAAGCCGGCGAGATCCTCGGCGCCCATCTGGTGACTTATCACAATCTGACGTTTCTCAAGGATGTGATGGATCAGATCAAGGAAGGGCTGCGGACCGGAACCTTCCAGGAACGCAAGCGGGAATTTTTTCGGAAAACCAATTATATAAGTTGAATTAAATTTCTAATATGCATCATGTCCTTAAAGCCTGGCCATGATGAAAGAACTAATGAATTTAATTCAACTTATTTCAGCTGTAATCGGATGAAGTAAATTCTGATTTGATTCATTTGCATTCGGCGTTAAGAATGCAAATTTAGTAAAGAAATTTACTTCATCCGATATATATCAACCGTAAAAGGAAATCGGCGCTTACGTGTCGAATAGAACGGATCGAAAGGGAGGTGTTGGCAATGGATTGGATGATCTTGGCAGCGCAACCGCAGGCTGCTCCGGCCGGGGCCGGAATGACCCAGATGTTTGTGATGCTGGCGTTTATCGCGGTCTTTTGGTTCTTCCTGTTTTGGCCGCAACGGAAGCAACAGAAACAGCGGAACCAAATGTTGAAAAACCTGAAAAAAGGCGACAAAGTCATTACCATCGGCGGACTTCACGGCGAGATCGTGGATTTCGAAGGGGACGACGATGTTCGACTCCGGGTCGCCGATAAAACCGAGTTGAAATTTACCCGAAGCTCGGTGGCAAGAGTGAAATAAAAAAAGAGAGTTTTTACTCTCTTTTTTTATTGGGAGGAACTTCAATCAAACGAGTGATTGTCAAGCCGTTCCGCCGGGAGGATCCCGGGCCGGTACGCTACCGGCTGATCGACTTATAAGCTTCCCATTGAAAAACACCGTTCGATTGAGGCCTGGAGAATCGCAAGTTGGAAAAGAAGCGGGCCGGATCCTCCCGGACCATTTGTGTAAATATTTGAACTACGCCGGGATCAAACTGGCTGCCGGCATTCCGTTCCAGCTCGCCCAGGCATTCTTCCAGAGTGCGGGCGGTCCGGTAGGGGCGGTTTGAAACCATGGCGTCAAACGAATCGCAAACCGTCAGCGCCCGGACGGTGAGTGGAATCTGCTCGCGATGAAGGCGCTCCGGGTATCCGGTGCCGTTATACCATTCGTGATGGGAGAGGACTAAGGGCCGGATGTGGTGCAGGAACTGGATGTTTTGAACGATGTCGGCCCCGATCAGGGTATGTTTTTGGATGATGCGGTATTCCTCTTGGGTCAAGGGTCCCGGTTTATTCAGGATCGCCTCCGGAATGCCGATCTTGCCGATATCGTGCAGGATGGCCCCGAAGCTAAGCTGCTCCAGATCGGAAGGGGACAGTTCCAAAGCCCGTCCCAGCTGAACCGCGAGATAAGTCACACGTTCCGAATGGTCCCGGATGTCCGGGTCCTTGGCCTCAATAGCCAATATCAACGCCTGGACCGTTTCCAGGTGATTCTCTTTCAACTCTTGTACCAGCTGAATCCGTTCCAGCACAGTCGCAATCCGGCCCGACACGTTCTTTAAGAGCCGGAGATCCGCGGCGGAGAAGGGCAGCGTGAGATCGCCCAGGATCAGCGCGCCCAAGGTGTCCTCCTGCCGCGACAAGGGGGCGATCAGGAGATTCTCGGGCAGCAGATCGGTCCAGAAGAGATCCTGGGAATGCTGCCGGACTTCGAAAGCGGTAAGCTGCAGGAACTTTCCGGTTTCAAACACCGTTCTATAAATAAAGTTGTCACTTTTCGGCCGGGGCAACGCTTCCTCCCGCAACTGCCGGTTCAGGCAAAAAAGCCGGAGGGGAAGGCGGGTGGCCAGTGTCTCGACAATAATCCAAACCCGGCCGGCCTGAAAAATCTCGGTCAATTGGTTCAGAAGCTGCGATTTCAATTGCTCCGGATCCAGGCGGGAGTCCAATAGTTCATTGATGGCATGGATGGCTTTGGTTGTTTCGATTGGATGGTTTCGGTTCGGATTCTTGACCACGGTATCTCCCGTCAAAAATCGACATCTACCATTAATTCTTCGTCGTGGCAGGCGTTTTTCCTGCCGTGGTTGGCAAGAATTCATGAGAAAGGCCAATGCCAGTGATAGTTGGTTAATAAAAGAAATAGCTGGTTTTAAATAAAGAAGTAACGATTCAGGCCTATCGAATTTAGCATTTACGAGACAGAATTCAGAAGGGTGTATCTGCAATCCCCGAGGCTATCTTTCATGGTCTTATTCCGACTCCTGAATGCTTGACCATCCTGAATAGTTATCTAATAAAGAAGGGAATTTATGATGATTACAACTTTGCAACAGATTAAAAAAGATCCGGTGATTAGCGCCTATATTCAGAAGGCCGACGAGCATCTCGGCGCCATCGGTTACACCGAACATGGGTTCCGCCATGCGGGGCTAGTCTCCAACATTTCGCAAAACATCATGCTCCGGCTGGGCTATCCGGAGCGCATGGCGGAGATGGCGGCGATCGCGGGCTACCTGCATGATATCGGCAATCTGGTCAACCGGCACGATCATGGGCCGAACGGCGCGATTATGGCGTTGAATTATTTATTGCCCAATGGCTTTGATCCGGCGGAAGCGGCGATAATTGCCGGAGCCATCGGCAACCATGAGGAGGAGAGCGGCGAAGCGGTCAATAATGTGGCGGCCGCTTTGATTCTGGCCGACAAATCCGATGTGCACCGTAGCCGGGTCCGCAACTCCGATCTCGTAACCTTCGATATTCATGACCGGGTAAATTACGCGGCGGTCCATTCCTTTTTGAATGTCAATGAGGAAAAACGCAGCGTTACACTGGAGTTGACCATTGAAACCAATATCTGTCCGGTCATGGAGTATTTTGAGATTTTTCTGATGCGGATGATGATGTGCCGCCGGGCCGCCACTTTTCTAGGGTGCCAGTTTAAGATCGAAATCAACGGCAATAAGCTCTTATAATTTTTGAACTGGCAATAACGGGATTTTTTATCGGGACAGGATATAACTTCTGCGGTTGGTCGCTTGCGTTTCGTTGACAAGCTGTTTTCAAATCGATATAATAAAAAGGGTTTTGTAACAATTCGATTTCAAGTAATTTTCATAATGATAAAATTTGGAAGGGGATCCTTATGTTTAAAATCGGCGTGGTAATCGTGGTCGTTGTTATTATCGGCTTATTCGCCTACGGGGCGTACCGGGCCGAAAAAGTTGTCGCGCAGCAAGCCAAGGAAAATCTGGAGGCCAGCCGGACGCAAGGCAGTTCACGGCGGGATGGCAAGAAGGGAAAATAATTGGTGTTGAAGGTCAGGAAACTTGAGTTGTTCCTGGCGCTGGGGTTATTGCTGCTGGCCGCCTGCTTCCCCTGGGGAACTCAGTATTATCAAGTCCTCGATCGGGAAGGGACAAGCCAACTTCTCTTTTCCCTATGGCCGGGAAATATCATGATGCGCCAAGCGGAGCAGCCGTTGGACCGTTCGGTCGGGTTTGAACCCCGTCCCAACGTGGTCCAGGTGAGTTTTGATTACCCGTTTTCGAAACACTTGGTGCTTACTTGGGGAACTGTAGTGGAATTTAAACCGGCCATTCGCGCGGCGGGGTTTTTCTTTCCATTGATTGTATTGTTGTTTTTTTCACGGTTTTATCGCAGTTCAAGAACAAACCCGGGAGAGGACGACGCGCTTTTCCCGAATGTTGGTAAAGTTTGAACTGGTTTTGATTATTATTTGAAGGAGGAGCCGCATTGAGACAGGATTTACGTTGGAAAGCAGCGGTCATCTTGGTGATTGCGATTATTTTCGCCTTTATTATCAGCCCATTGTCAAAAGGGTTTTTTAATGCCGAGCCAATTCGGCTTGGACTTGACTTGCAGGGTGGAATCGAGTTATTGTTGACCCCCGATTACCGGCTGGGCAGCACGACCCTGTTCCGGCTGGGCGACGACCTGACAGCCAAGATGCGGGCCGCGAATATCTCGCCCAAAGTCGATCCTCTGGGAGTGAAAGATAACGAGCGTTATGACGGGCTGCGCTTTACTTTTGACAGCGCCGCCGAAGCCGAGCGCGCTTTGAATGTGGGCATTTTCCCTTCCCGGTACCGGATGGATTTGTTCGGCGAAACCAGAAATTTGCTGTTTGATGCCAAAGCGGACGGAAATGTAGTTGAGTTGATCGTTTCGCAAGACGCTAAAGATTTTCCAGCGGATTCGCTGGAGAGGGCTCTGGCGATTATTGACAACCGGATCAGCCAGGCCTCTTCCGGCATGGCCGAGGCCGATGTCCGCCTGGACGGCAAAGGCCGGATCAATGTCCAGTTGCCGGGGATTAAAAGTCTGCAAGAGGCCAGGGAGCTGATTATCGCCACCGGCCGGCTGACTTTCCGGATGAACAATCAGATTGTGCTGGACGGCACCGATATGAACGATATCCGCGTCCAATTCGAGGCCGGCAAAGGGTATGTGATCGCCTTCGGTTTCAAGGGAAACGGCGCAAGGCAGCTTGAGAAGATCACCACTGACAATGTTGGGAAGAAAATGGCCGTTTATCTGGATGAGACGATGTTGATGGAGCCGGTGATCGAAAGCGGTTTAACCGGCGGATCGGGGATCATTACCTTTGGAAACGCTTCCAAGGATGAAGTCGAGAAGAACGCGATTTTGATGAAATCTGGCGCGCTGCCGATCTCGTTGCGCGTGGTCCAGTCGACCCAGGTGGCCCCGACTCTTGGCCAGGAGATTATTAAACAGGCCACAATCGCCGGCGCTATCAGTCTGGCGATGGTCATTATCTTCATGCTGGTATTCTACGGCATTCCCGGATTGATGGCTGACGCCGCATTGATCCTGTATGGAATTATGACCCTGGGAGTTCTAGCGATATTCCGCGGCGTGCTGACCTTGCCGGGCGTGGCCGGATTTATCCTAACGCTGGGAATGGCGGTTGACGCCAACATCATTATATACGAACGGATTAAGGACGAATTACGGAACGGGAAGCGGGTCCGTCCGGCGATTCATTCCGGCTTCGACCGGGCCTTCGTTACGATTCTGGACTCGAACCTGACGACTATCATCGCCGCCTTAGTGCTTTATTTCTTTGGATCAGGAGCGATTCAAGGGTTCGCGTTGACCTTGGGAATCGGCGTTTTAATCAGTATGTTCACGGCAATCTTCGTCACCCGGACTATCCTGGAATGGCGGATTGACTACGATCCCGACCGGTACGCCAAATATTTCGGGGTCAAGGAGGTACAACAATGAATCTGTTGAAATATCGCTGGTTCTTTGTCGGGATCTTTGTGGTCACGATGCTTTTAAGCGTATTGTTCTTATTCGTCAATCCCTATAACGGATGGGGTTCTAAACCCGGTACGTTAAACCTGGGGATCGACTTTACCGGAGGAACCAAGATCTATTATCCGTTGGAGCGGCCGGTGGACTCCGCCGAGGTAGTTTCGGCCTTGGAGACAGTTCAGTTGCCGAACTTTAAATTTAACCCGCCGCAGCCGAACGAGTACTTTGACTCGCAGGGCGTCCGGCGGCATCAGGTAATCATCTATACCCGGTTCCTAAACGATGCCGAGCAGGAAGTAGTCATTAACACGCTGGAAAGCAAGCTCGGACAGTCTCACGACCAACGGCTGGACATCACCCGGGTTGATCCGTTGATTGGTAAGGAACTGGTAACCAACGCGATTAATGCCGTGCTGCTTGCCTCGGTATTAATGATGGCCTATATCTGGTTCCGGTTTGAGATGGCTTCCGGAATCGCGGCCATTATCTCCATGATCCATGATTCGATATTGGTTCTAGGCATATTCGCCTTGTTGGGGCAGGAGGTCAATGCGACGATCATCGCGGCGCTCCTGACCATCATCGGCTACTCCATCAATGATACGATCGTGGTTTTCGACCGGATTCGCGAAAATATGAAATATAAGACGAAAGCCACCTCGTTTGTGGAGTTGGCCAACATCAGCATCCTGCAAACGTTCCGGCGCTCGCTGAATACCGGCCTGACCACGATTCTGGCGGTTTGCGTCCTGTATTTGATGGTTCCGAGCATTCAGGAATTTTGTTTTGCCTTAATCATCGGCCTGGTCTCCGGGACTTACTCTTCCATCTTCGTGGCCAGCCCGATCTGGGCCGTGTATAAAGATTGGCAGGAGAAACGGAAGATTAGCTCGAAAATGACTCCGGCCACTCGCTGACACACACTTGTGTTCGCGCAATCAAAACCCCTTCCTCGTTTGAGGAAGGGGTTTTTAATTGCGGGTCGTCAATACGAGGTTACTCTGTCTCCGGCTCTGAAACCGCTCCCGATTCGGAGCCGGTTTCCAGCGTGGCCTCAGCCTTGGCTAGCCAGGACTGGGCTTCTTCCAGGGTGACGTCGGAGAGTGTAGGTTCTTCCTCGATTCGTTCCACCGCTTTTCGAAGATCTTCCACCGCGGCCTCAATCTGGCCCAGTTCCAGCTTAGCCCGGCCCAGCCAATAGAAAGTCTCCACCGGCCAGGAGAGATGGTTCACCGCCCACTGATAATCGTTACAGGCAGCTTCATAATCCCCGGTGTCGAAGTGAATTCTTCCGGCAATCAAAACCGGCTGGGGGCTCGCCAGATCGGCGGAGCGGGCTTTTTCGGCGGCGGCCAGCGCCTCGGGATATTGCTGCAGCCGATGATTGACGATGGCCAGATTCATATATAAGGCCAGACTTTTTTCGCCTTGGGCCTGCAACTCCTCCAGCAGGGCCAGCGCTGATTGGAGGTCGCCGAGTTCCCGCCGGACCAGGGCCAGATACAGTTTGAGCTGGGAAGTGAATTTACCGGTGAACCGGGACAGGGCTTCCTCTAAAACCGGCGCTGCTTCGGCCCAGCGTTTCTGCCGGGTTAGCTGATATCCCAGTGAAATGTAGGGCTGGGCGATGAGCGGCCGCGCGGCCAGGGATTTTTTCAGGTAACGTTCGGCCTTGTCGGGTTTGGGATTGAGTACGGCGATCACGTTCCAGAATACCGCCGGCGCGGTCCAATACATCAGCAGGACCCAGACCGGCCAGCCCAAGCCAAATACGAGCCAGCCCGGGCGAATGATGACTGACGCCAGACACCAGACCCAGATGAGCCTGAGGACGTTTTGCTGCCAAAAAGCTTCGAGTTGCATTCGTTTCCCTCCGTATTATTATTGCCATATAGGATGAAAAAATTACTTACCCAAGATTTGCATTCCTAAAGCCGAATGCAAATAACAAGCGGGATTTATTTCATCCTATTACAGCAGTAATAAGTTGAATTAAATTCTTAAAATAATTTGATCATGGCCGGCTTTAAGGACATGATGCATAATCAAATTTAATTCAACTTATATATAAGATGAAAAAAGTTTTGAGTCAAGCATTCAGATCCCAAAAGCTGGCTGTGAATGGTCAACAATTGAACTTTTTCCATCTTATGAATCAAGGAAAATATGTCGCATTATCTGGGCGTTCAAAAAACTTAGTGCGACACATCTATAATTATAACATATCGTGCCGGGTTCGGCGCAAACCGGCTATGACGGCCTGCGGCCGGGAGGCGCGACCCATTTGCGGCGATCGACGTTTTTTCAAGGAGTTGCGGTCGGCTGAATTTATTTCATCCAAATACAGTTTCCTTTTGGAAAACACTATGCTAATATTTAGATTGAAGGAAAATACCTATTTTTATTTTGATTTCAGCTGACGCGACGTTTTGGTCCAAACAGCGGGAGGTAAGGCATGCCAATCGTTTATTACGGTCGCTCCGAGTCGAAGAAGATGGCGCCGCAAACATTCTCGGATCTTTCGGAACTCCGGGAGTTGCTCGCCCTGCACCCCGACCTGCTGCAGGCGGACGATGAGCCGCCGGTGGTGGTGGTGCAGCGGAATGTCCATCTGGGAGGCGCGGTGGCCATTGATTTTTTATTGGCCGATGATGACGGACGGCTGATCGTGGCCGAGGTCAGAGCGGCCGGCAATCACGAAACGAGCCGCCAGATCTTTGCCCGGGTTTTTGATTTTATTTCGACGCTCGGCGGAATGACCGTCGAAACCCTCGACCACTCGTTGGGCGGCGCGTTGGAAACGGCGCTCCGGTCGTTCCTGCCGGATCCGGACGACGAGTATGGATTTGAGAGCTTGTGGCGATCTTGCGAAACTCATCTGCGGGCCGGCCAGATCCGGCTGGTGGTGGCGGCGGACAGCGCCAGCGATGAATTGGTTAACGCCATTACCTTTATCAATGAACATAGCGATCTCGACGTCCGGCTGGTCGCGGTGAAAAAATTCTCCAATGACGAGGGAGAGACCATTCTGGTCCCCTCCGTGGCGGTGCTCGGCAAAGCCAGCGCGCCGGTCCGGCGCTTGAACGCCCCGCAAAACCCCAGACCCGAATTTGAAGCGGTGATCGCCGCGTATACCAAGATTGCCATTGAAGGGTTCGAGCCACGCGGCGCGGCCGCCCGCTACCGGATGCTCCGCCCCGAATGGTGGCCGCGGGGGATTCATTATGAGTTCTTTGACTACGGTGGAGAGATCGGGGTTGAAGTTCACCTGGAAAGCGCCGAGGTTCAACCGCTCGCCGATTTGCTGCGCTCTTTCGCCGGTGAATTTGCCGCCATTTTTCCGTCGGCCATTGTCAATTGGGATTCCAATTGGTCGCGGGGCCGCGGCCGGTTGCGGGTGCTGGTCAGTCCCGGCGCCGCGCCCTTGGAAGTAGTAGGCGCCATGAAAGTGTTGGTCAAACAGACCTGGGGCCCGATTAACCAGGGCTTGGAGGCGTTGCGGCTGACCCCTCATTCCGAACCGGGGGGACTGGAGCCGGTTCGACCGCTGGGGGAAGAGGCGCGTCCTTTCCAGAAGACCATTACCATCGGGAATCAGAACATCATCATTGAAGAGAGAAAACTAAGGCCCGGGCTTCCCCTTGCGGACCCGGCCGCCATCGCGGAGTCAGTTCCGGGCGGGCCGTCCGGAACGGTTGAAGCGGTTGAACCGCGTCCGGCCGAACCGGCCCGGGAAACCGTGGCCCCACTTCGGCCCGAGCCGGTGGAACCGGTGTCGGCCCAGACCGTCCCGGAAAGAATGGCGGCTGAATTTCCTAAGCCCGGCGGAATGGCGGAAGCGCCCAAGCCCAGCGTCATGGCTGGGTTTATTGAGGTGATTGACGAGAATGGCCGGAGTTCCCTGATCAATCCGCTGAAAATGGGCGTTACGCGGAACTTGCCGGAGGTGGAGGTGTTCCGCAAGGAAGCCGGAGCCGGCCAGCCGGACGCTTCGTTGAGACCGCTTGAGCCACCGGGCAAGAGCGAGACTGCTCCGGAACGTCCAGACCCGGCCGCCACGCGGTTGAGCGAGCTATTGGGAGTCGAGCCGCCGAAACCAGCCAAACCGCTGCCGCGCTTCGTGGAAGTGAGCGAGACTGCGGCGGAGAAGGAGAGTCCTGAAAAGACGGCGCGCCGGAGTTCCAAGCAATTGGAAGAACTTTTAAATAAGCTGGATATGATTTAGAAGGGTTTTGTGACAAAGCCATGCCGAAGGCATGGGTTGAGCGTAATCATAAGTCCATCCATTAAAAAATTCGGCCGCAAGCCGGATTTTTTAATGGAATCGCGGCGTTACAGCGCTGTTTGGAACGCGATGGAACGGCGGTTGGAATCGAGCACCCCGGTTTCGAAACAAATGGCATGCTCGAACATTGACGCGAATTGCCGCGTTTTTTCAACATAACGCCGGGTCTCCCGGTACGGAGGCACGCCTTGGTATCTGATAACCGCCTTGGGACCGGCGTTATAGGCGGCTACCGCCAATTCGACGGAGCCGAATTTCGACAGTAACTCCTGCAGATACCTGGATCCGATCAGGATGTTTTGACGTTTATCGCGCCAGTTCTCCAGCTTGTCGGGAGAAAGTTGCATCAAGCCACGGCAGCCTTTGGGGCTGATGGCGTCCACCCGGTACTGACTCTCGATGCCCGTTACGATCGCCACCAGCACGGGATCGAAGGTTTCCATGATCGCGGCGTGGATCTCGGGGTCCTGGCAATGGAAGAAATTCATCACCGTGGACACCTTGGAGGCGATTAGCCGCCGTTCCTGGGCCTGCTGCTCCGAATGTTTCCAGTAGGCCGTGAGGCAGCCGCCGGCCAGGAACAGCGTGGCGCAGAGCAGCATCACCCCGGCTTCGCGGAAACGGGCCCAGTACCGGTGTGTAAGTCGTTCAGCGTTCATCATCTTCCCACCTCTCAAGGGCTTTTTGCGTCGCCCGGGTTGCCCCGGATCCGAAGCGGCAGGGATGTGAAATTGTCACATCGCCGGCAGATCGCAAAAAGCCAATCAAACAACCTGTGCTTCCCGAAGGTGACACGTTACCCAGTATATCGAAACCGGTCGAAATATGTCAATCATTTCGAAGTTCAAAACCGGACTTTGCAATTTCCGGTGCAGCTTAAGCGGACATTAAAAATGTGTTACGAAGAAAGCTGGCAATTGGCATGAAAATTGAAAAATAAATATTTCAAATCTTTCTTAATTTTCAAGCGAGTCATGGCGGGACAATAGCGGCATTGGTTTTGACTGATATTCAGGCTGAAATAAATTTTCCACCCAAAGATTTGCATTCTTTACGCCGAATGCGAATATCAATCAGACCAATATTATTTGGTCCGATACAGCGGTAAATAAGTTAGATTAACTCCCTTAATTATTTTCTTTCTTAATCCCCGAGGTTAGAGATAAGATATGATATGCATTAGAAATTTATTTCAACTTACATCGATAGAAGGGGTTTTATTATTTATGTCGAACAATATTACCATTGCTTGGCTTTGATAAGGCCGGGCCGGAAGGTGACTGTACGACAGACGATGGTCTGATAAAGAGATAGAGGATAAGGAGTGGTTTTTAGATGACCGAAGAAATTAAACAGATTGCGGCGCGGATCAGGGAATTGCGGGAAATCTTCAATGTTCCGGCGCAGGAATTGGCCAAGGAGTTTGAGATCTCCGAGGAGCTGTACGGCAGGTACGAAAACGGCGAGATCGACATCCCGGTGAGCATTCTCTTCAAAATCGCGCACCGGTTCAACGTGGAACTGGCCAGCCTGATCACTGGGGAAGAGCCCCGCTTGCATACCTATGCCCTGACCCGGAAGGGGAAAGGCATTTCGGTGGACCGCCGCAAGGACTACAAATATCAAAGCCTGGCCTTTAATTTTGCCCATAAAAAGGCCGAACCGTTTCTGGTCAGCGTGGACCCGGAACCGAAGGACGCCCCGGTCCATTACAACAGCCATCCCGGCCAGGAATTCAACTATATCCTGGAAGGCTCCATGAAAATCATGCTGGATAGCCACGAACTGATTTTGAACGAGGGCGATTCGCTCTTTTTCGACTCGGCGGTCCCGCACGGCATGAAGGCGTTGAACGGCAAGCCCGCCAAGTTCCTGGCGATCATCTTTTAAAAGCTTTGGCGGACAACTCAAGGCCTCCGGCCCGGATTGCCGCAAAAGCTCAAGAGAAGCAAGGGATAAAGTCGTTTCGCGATGTTAGCCGCGAGGCTGCAATGTTTTGACTTATAACACGAAAGAGGTATGACGATGCTGTTGCAAAAGTATGTGACCAGTGAGTTCCACTCCTACGAAGAGTTCCGGGGCAATTTTGAAGTGAAGATTCCGGCCAATTTCAATTTCGCCTATGACGTGGTTGACGAAATCGCGGCCGCCGATCCGGACAGGCTCGCCATTGTCTGGTGCAACGACCAGGGCGAAGAGCGCAACTTCACCTTCGGGGAACTGAAAACCCTTAGCGACAAGGCGGCCAATGTGCTCCGCCAGGCCGGGATCGGCAAGGGCGATCCGGTGATGCTGATCTTGAAGCGCCGCCATGAATTCTGGTATATTCTGCTGGCCTTACATAAGCTCGGCGCCATCGCCATTCCAGCCACCCACCTGCTGACCGCCAAGGATATCATTTACCGCAACAACGCGGCGGATATCAAGATGATCATCTCGGTCCACGAGCCGGAAGTGCTTGGCCATATCGACGATTCTCAAGCCCAGTCGCCGTCCCTGAAAGCGAAGATGGTGATCCAGGGCGGCCGCGAGGGCTGGATTGATTTTGACGCCGCGCTGGCCTCGGCTTCCCCCGGCTTTCAGCGGCCGATCGGCGAGGCGGCGACCCGCAACGACAATATCATGCTGCTGTATTTCACCTCCGGGACCACCGGATTTCCGAAAATGGTCCGGCACAACTTCGCCTATCCGCTGGGGCACATCGTCACCGCCAAGTATTGGCAGAACGTGATCGACGGCGGACTGCACCTGACCGTCTCCGACACCGGCTGGGCCAAGTCGGTCTGGGGCAAGATTTACGGCCAGTGGCTCGCCGGGAGCGCGGTATTCGTGTATGATTTCGACAAATTCATCCCCAAGCATCTCCTGGAGAAAATCGCCCAGTACGGCGTGACCACTTTCTGCGCGCCGCCGACGATTTACCGCTATCTGATCAAGGAGGATCTTTCCCACTATGATCTCTCCAAATTAAAGTACGCCGTCACCGCCGGCGAACCGCTCAATCCGGAGGTATACGCCCAATTTCTGAAGAGTACCGGACTCAAGCTCCACGAAGCTTACGGCCAGACCGAATGTACCGTGGCGCTGGCCACCTTTCCGTGGCTGGAGCCGCGTCCCGGCTCCATGGGCAAGCCCTCGCCCGGATACGAAGTGGATCTGGTCGATGAGGACGGCCGTTCCTGCGAGGTCGGCGAGGTCGGCGAGATTGTGTTCCGGACCGATATTTTTATGCCGGTCGGGATCTTCGACGGCTACCACCGCGACCGGGAACGGACCGAGACCGTCTGGCACGACGGGGTTTACCATACCGGCGACACGGCCTGGCGGGATGAGGACGGCTATTATTGGTTCGTCGGACGCACCGACGATGTGATCAAGAGTTCCGGCTACCGGATCGGGCCGTTCGAGGTTGAGAGCGCGCTGATGGAGCACCCGGCGGTGCTGGAGTGCGCGGTCACCGGCGTTCCGGATCCGGATCGTGGCGCGGTGGTCAAGGCCACGGTGGTGGTGGCCAAGGGCTATACGGCCAGTGACGAGTTGGCCGCGCAGTTGCAGGAGCACGTCAAGAAGGTGACCGCGCCCTACAAGTACCCCCGGATCGTCGAGTTTGTGACCGAGCTGCCGAAGACGATCAGCGGCAAGATCCGGCGGGTCGAGATTCGCGAGAAGGATAGCGCGGAGTAAGCGGGCCGGTGGAACAAAGCGTTACAGGCCAAGGGGCGAAATCATAGATTTCGCCCCTTTTTTGATCGCGGTCCGAAGCGTCCGGGGAGGGTTTGTTATGGGGAAACGGGATATGATATAATAATGATGATTACCATTTTTTAGCTTGACTCATCGAATCGATCCTCCTCAAGGGATCTGAATTGAGGTGAAAGCGTGAATCTGCGGGATTATCGTTCGGGAACCTACCAGCGGCAATTTCAATACCAAAGCTTTTGTCCGTCCAAGATCAACTACAATTGGGTCTGGGACGATCCCGTTATCAATGGGTTGCTGGAGAAAGCCGCTAAGGCGCTCGGTGAACTGAATGCTTTTACCCTGATCGTGCCGGATGTCGATCTCTTTATTCAGATGCATATTGTCAAAGAAGCTAACACTTCGAGCCGGATTGAAGGAACCCGCACTGAAATCGATGAAGCGTTGATGAGCAAGGAGGATATCGCGCCGGAAAAACGCGACGACTGGCAAGAGGTCCAGAATTATATCCGGACCATCAATTTCGCGATCCCGGCTTTGGAAAAATTGCCGTTATCGGGGAGGTTGCTTCGGGACACTCATGCGGTTCTGATGGAAGGAGTACGCGGAGAATCAAAAAATCCGGGAGAGTTCCGGCGGAGCCAAAATTGGATCGGCGGCTCCAATCTCTCGGACGCGGTATTTATTCCGCCCCATCATGAGGAGATTCCGGAGTTGATCGGCGATCTGGAGAGCTTTTGGCATAACGAGACGTTGGATGTGCCGCATCTGGTCAAGGCGGCCATCAGCCATTATCAGTTCGAGACCATTCATCCTTTCTTGGATGGGAACGGGCGGATCGGGCGGTTATTGATTACCTTGTACTTGGTGAGCTTCGGGTTGCTGAATAAACCTTCGTTATACCTGTCCGATTTCTTCGAACGAAGAAGAAGTTCTTATTACGACGCCTTATCCAGAGTAAGAGAGTCAAACGATCTGATTCATTGGATTAAGTTTTTCCTGAACGCGGTCGTCGAGACCGCTGAAAAAGGCAAACGTACCTTTATGGAGATTTTGACCCTGAAGAACCAAGTGGATAGCAGGATTGTCACCTTAAACCGCCGGGCGGAGAACAGCCGGCAACTGATGCAACTGCTCTATGGGAAACCGGTGGTTACCGTGGGGGATGTCGCCGATTTTCTGCAAATAACGCCCAAGTCGGCCAACACCTTGATCGGCGAATTGATGAAACTGGGGATCCTCAGCGAACTCACCGGCCGGCGGCGGAACCGGGTTTTCAGCTTCGCGGCTTATCTGGAACTGTTCAATCAGGATTAGCCTCGTGAGAAGAGTCCGTTCGCGCGGGAAAGTAAAATAAGAATTTCGCTTATTTTACTTTCCGGCCCGAAAGTAAAATAAGATTATTATGTATCGTACAATTCCATACTCATCACTTCCAGCTCACCCATCTCTTTTTTATCTTATATCGGTACGGTAAGTTCTCCTTCATTTCAAATTTACAGCGAAATAATATCATAATTTTGAGAGACGATCACTTGCCCCTTTATTTTGGCTTATATTTGATGATGCCCAAAATATCGCAACAACTGATCCGGTAGCCGGATCAAGTGATCGGAGCGAAGGATCAAGTGATCCGGGTGCCCGATCATCTGATCGAAGTGTTGCTACAAGTGATCCGAGTGCCGGATCAGTTGATCCGGGAGTTCGATCAAGTGATCCGAGGGATGGATCAGTTGATCGAAATGTTGCTACAAATGATCCGGGAGCAGGATCAGTTGATCGAAGAGATCGATCAGATGATCGGGGCCGCCGAACGGTTGATCGGGGAGAAGAAGCAGATGAACGAAAGAGTAGAACTAAAGATCGGGAAAACGAATTAAGCGGATGAAATCTGTGAGAGCCGAAAGATGAAGTTTTTCTGTGAAAGGCGGTGCTCTCACGATGTCCCGAAGGGTAAGGAGAGTTTGATTTTAGGAGGCTTTTTCAATCAGGGAAGCAGGATAATAATGATTGACATGGAAAATAAACGCATTAAGTTTTTGAATCCGTTGCTAACGATGACCTGGGAACGCCAAGTCCGGAGCTTTTAAAATCAGCCACGGATCCATCGCTTTAAAACATGATGTTTCTTCTGAGGAGTCAACCAGGGAAATAGTGAGGTCGATTATAAATAAGTTCGCCAGGATTGATATTCTTGTCAATAACGCCGGGGTAACCAGGGATGCCCGCCTGATGATGATGAAACAAGAGGATTGGGATCTGGTATTGAAAATAAACTTGACCGGAGCGTTTATTTGTTCCAAATTAGTTTCCAAGCAGATGTTAAAACAGAATTCAGGAATTATCGTCAACATTGCAAGTGTGGTTGGCCTCACCGGGAATGTCGGGCAAGCCAATTATTCCGCTTCTAAGGCTGGTTTAATTGGTCTAACCAAAACAACGGCAAAAGAATTAGCGGAACGCGGAGTTAATGTTAATGCGATTGCCCCGGGGTTTATTCAATCGGATATGACCCATGTGCTATCAGAAGAAGTATCGCAAAAGATATTGTCACAGATTCCAATGAAGCAATACGGTAAGCCCGAGGATGTGGCAAACGCGGTTTTATTTTTGGTTTCTGACTTAGCGAAATACATAACCGGTCAGGTTGTCAATGTTGATGGCGGAATGGCGATGTAAAGGACTTGTTGTTCCTCGATATTTTTAGGGTACTCGGTAATGGCGGGGAACTGTACTTCATTAATGTCTTGCAAATGGGGTGAAATCCCCGGCTTTTAGCCGAAACCTTTATTAGATGAAGAAAATTGGAACCAATAAATCCGATGTTGGGTTTAGACCTACCCTCCAGCTCCTTCCGGCCGTGTTCTCATCCTGAGCGCCGGATCTTGCGCCATCCTGGCGCTGGTTCCCTGGCAAGGCAATGTCATTAAGGGATCGTGGTATGACTTTCCAGACCTAACCCTTGCCCTCTGCGGCTGACATCCATCCATGGATGCCGCAACCTTAAGCCTTCGTGGCTCTGGTCCCCCTTCCCCTCCCCGATGCGGCGGTCCGATGGAGATTTTCGGCGGGGAGGGGTGATTCGCCGGAAACGGTGGCCTATGACGCCAGTGAAATTAATGAAGTCGAATCTTGGGTATAATGCCTTTCTGGAGAGACTTCTTCTACGCATCAGCGGAGTAAAAGCCTGAATTTCCAGCGATTCATCCCTCCCCGCTGAGTAGACCCGCGACAATGACAACATCGGGGAGGGAGCGAGGGAGAGGTAGCATTTTCGGCCGGCTTAATTGGCAAAGATCATTTCTAAATATTGTAACTATCACTTGTTGACATTGCCTTCTCAGGGAAGGAGCTGGAGGATAGGTCAATCCCAACATCGGATTTTTCAATCTTCTTCACCTAAACGTTTCGGCTGAGCGAGAGATTTAACCCCATTTTGGGGGCATTAAAAAACTACGGCGGGGCGCGCCGTAGTTTTCCCGTTACTTATGAAGGTTTCCGGCCAAACGCTTCCGCTTGGCCGTCCACTCACGAACCAAGAACCAGGAACTAACAACTGATAACTGTTTTCAATCCTTCCCGGCCACCAGGTCCAGATTGGCCACGGCCGCCAGATAGGTGACGATTCCCTGGTAATAATTATCGAGATAGGTGTCCAGCGCGACCTCGGCGTCCATGATGTCCATGGTAGTCGCCATCCCCGCTTCATAGCGGGCCTGGGTCATCTCCAGGGTTTCCTTGGCCAGATCGATGCTGGCCTGGTTGGCGCGGGTCACTTCGATGCTGTGGCCCAGGTTTTGCAGGACTTGCTCCGCGCCGAGCCGGATCTGATCGCGCAGATCGCTTTCTTTGATGATATTCACCTGCTCGGTCGCCTTGTCCTGGGCCACTTTAGCCTTGGTAACGCCGCCGTCATAGAAGTTGCCGGAGATCCCCACCGTCAGATTCCAGGTCCGGTTCCAGCCGTCCAGGTCGAGATCGCGGTTAGTTCCCTTGTACGAGGCGGAGAGCGAGGCCGCCGGTTTTTTGCCGGCCGCGTCCAGCTGAGTCTGGGCCTTGCTCATCTCAATGTTTTGCTGGTATTGGCGCAGCTCCGGACGGTTCTGATAAGCCGCGGCCAGCAGCTCCCCGAGCGTCGCCGCCGGAGCGTTGGGCATTTGCAGTTTGGAGGCGTCGAAAGCCACCGTGAAATCCTGATCGCCCGGAAGCCCGATCTCCGTCGCCAGCTTCAGCTTGCTCAGAGCCAACGTGTTTTCGGCGCTCATAATCTTAGGCTTAATCGTATCCCGCTGCACCTGAGCCTGGAACAGATTGTACTTCGAACGGGTCCCGGCCTCGAAGAACACGCGAACCTGCTGATAATGGCGGTCCAGATTGTCGTAGGCGGCCCGCTGGACCTCAAGCTGCCGCTCCGCCAGCCACACCTGATAATAACCGTTCTTGACGTTGTAGATCAGGGTCTGCTTATCCTTGCGCAACGTTTCCTGGACGGAGGCCAGTTTCAGTTGGGCCAGCTTCAGGCTGGCGCCGAGTTTGCCTGAGAGGTCCCAGGGGACGGTGGCGCTGATGGTGCCGGAATAATAATTGCTCGCTTTGTCACTTGACGGGCTGAGCGTGGTCGCCGGGTCGGTATTGTTATAGGCCGCCGCGTAGCCTAGCGTCGGCAAGTATCCCCCTTCGGCCTGACGGACCGCTTCCTTGGCGGCCACAATGTTTTGTTGGTCGGCCTGAATGGTTTTATTGTTGCGCAGCGCCAACTCCAGGCACTCATCCAACGTCAGCGTTTTGGGTTTGACGGCGGACGAGTCCGCCGCGGGCTGGGCGGCGGCACTCTGCAGCGTCAATCCCAAAAACAGCGTCGCCACGGTCAGGGACAAGCAAATTTTGGTCTGAAACATGGCAGTACACCTCCATAAAGGGCAGTTTACAATAAATTTAAACAATTCGCGCTCTTCGGCCGTCTTTCCTGCCGAAGCCGAGGATGAAGTTGCGGAGCTTCTCGATCCGGGTATAAACCACCGGCACCACCACCAGCGTCATCAGCATCGAGCAGGTCAGGCCGCCGATCAACGCCCAGCCAAGCCCAGTTTTGAACTCAGAGCCGGTGGCGCCCGATGTTGCCAAGGGAATCATGCCCAGGATCATGGTCAGCGTGGTCATTAAAATCGGCCGCAGCCGCTCCCGGCCCGCCTCGACCAGCGCCTCCTCGACGCCGAGCCCTTCCTCTTCCCGGGCCCGGTTGGTGAAGTCCACCAGCAAGATGGCGTTCTTGCTCACCAAACCGACCAGCATGATGACACCCATGATCGAGAAGACCGCCAGGGTTTTCTTGGTCAGCGCCAGCGCCAGCAAGGCGCCGATCACCGCCAGCGGCACCGCGAACAGCACCGAGAGCGGGTAGATGAACGAGTTATAGAGCGCCGCCATGATCAGGTACACGAAAATGATGGCCGCCAGCAGCGCTACGCCCAGGCTGCCAAAGGACTCGGCCTGGTTCTTGAGGTTCCCGACGAACGTGGTGGTGACGCCGTAGGGCAGTTTCTCTTTTGCTAAAGCGGCCGTGATATCCTGGCCGATATCGCCGCTGGACCGTCCGATGGCGCGCGAGGTCACCGAGATCGAAAAACTGCGGTTCCGGCGCTGGATCACGGTGGGGCCGGTGGCCGGGGTGACGGTCGCGAATTGATTCAAGGGGATCAACTGGCCGGACTTATTGGCCACGACCAGGTCGGCGATGGCGTCGGTACGGACCCGGCTGGCCTGATCGAGCCGGACGTTGATGTCATAGTCGATGCCGTTGTCGGTGAATCTCGAGTCGGTATTGCCGGTGAGTCCCAACTCCAGGGTCTCACCGACGGTATCGATGTCCAGCCCCAGATCGGCCATTTTGTCGCGATTGACCGCGATATTCATCTCCGGGTTCCCGTCATCCGACGACAGCCGGACATCGGAAGTCCCGGGAATCTGCTCGACCAGCTTCTGGACGCGCAGGGCGGTCTCCATCACCGTCTCCCAGCTTTGGCCCATCACCGCCACCTGCACCGGGGCCGATCCGCCGCCACCCATGCTGTTGGGCTGGGAGATATACATTTTGACGCCGGTCAAGCGGACCGCCCGGCGGACCATGGCGCCGAACTGATCGGTGCTGAACGAACGTTGCGATTTGGGGACCAATGCCACGTTCACATAACCCCGGTTGTCCCGGCCGCCGCCAGTGCTGCCGGAGCCGACCGAGGCGTATACCGTTTCCACTCCCGGCATTTGCGAGACTTGCCTCTCAACGATTTGCACGATTTCATTGGTCCGCTCCAGCTTGGTGCCGGGCGGAAGCTGAAGGTCGATGGCGATCTGACCCTGATCGGCCTGGGGAATGAACTCGGAACCGATAAACCCGAACGGGATCAGGGACAAGGCGGCCACGAACAGCAGTCCGGCCACTAACAGCACCTTGCCGGGATGCCGCAGGCAAAGCCGGAGTATCTTCAGATAATCATCGGTGATGACCTGGTAAACCCCTTCAAACCACCGGCCGAACCGGCCCATCAGGGTGCCGTCGGTCAATTGCTGCAACCGGCTGAAACGGGACGCCAGCATCGGCGTGACCGTAAAGGATACAAACAGGCTGGTGAGAGTGGATACCACGATGACCAGGGCGAACTGTTTCAGCATGCCGCCAATCATCCCGCCGACCAAGGCCAGCGGCAGATAGACCACCACGTCGACTAGTGTAATCGACAACGCCGTGAACCCGATCTCGTTCCGGCCTTTGAGCGCCGCGACGCGGCTGTCCTCCCCCAGCTCCAGATGGCGGTAGATGTTTTCCAGGACCACGATGGCGTCGTCGACCAGGATTCCGATGATCAGCGACAGCGCCAGCAAAGTAATGATATTCAGGGTGAACCCCAGGGCCCACATGCCGATAAAGGTCACCACCAGTGAGGTCGGGATGGCCACCATCACGATGATTGAGTTCCGGATGCTATGCAAAAAAACCAGCATGACGCCGGCCACCAGTAAGATGGCGAACAGCAGGTCTTCCTTGACGGCGTCAGCCGAATCCACAATGAAGGTAGAAGTATCGGAGGCAACTTTGGTATGGAGGTTGTAACTCCGGTATTGTCCCTCCAGCCTTTTCAACTCTTCACGGACCGCGCGGCTGACCTCCACCGCGTTGGCATCGGATTGCTTCCGGACCACCAGGCTCAACGAGTTGAGCCCGTCGACCCGGGTGATACTCGTGACATCTTTTTTCCCGTCGAAAACCTCGGCCACATCGGAGAGGCGGACCGCTCCGCCGCCGGACTTGCCAATGATCAGCCGGCGCAGATCGCTCAGGGACTGAAACTTGCCGGCCAGCCGCACTGAAAACTGATAATCGGAGTCTTTGACCGTTCCGGTGGGATACTCCTGATTCCCGGCTTGAATAGCGCTCAACACTTGCAGCGGCGACAAGTCGTAGCCCCGCAGCCGGTCCGGATCCAGATTGACCTGGATCTCCCGTTCCCGGCCGCCGTTGATGTTAACCTGGCCGACGCCGGGCACCCGCGAAACGGCCTGGGAGATATAGTCGTTCATTAACTGGTAAAATTGGACATCAGGAAGGTTGCTGGTAAATCCGATAGTCATAATCGGTTGCTCGTCCATGGAGATCTTGTTCAGCGTGGGAGTGGAGACGGCATCCGGCAGCTGCTTGAGAATGGAGTACACTTTGCGCTGGGCTTCCTGCAGCGCGATATCAATATTAGCCTCTTGCGTGAATTCGATCATGACCCGTGAGTTGCCCTCGGTCGAGTTGGAGGTGATCGACTCGATTTTGTCCAGCCCGGAGACAGCGTTTTCGATCTTTTCGGTGACCGCCGATTCAACCACCGTGGCCGATGCGCCCGGATAATCGGTGCTAATGCTCACCACCGGAATATTGACGCTGGGAAACAACTCATATTTCAACTGCTGATAGCCGAATCCGCCCAGCAGGGTAAGGGCCGCGAAGATCACGATGATCAAGATCGGGCGCTTGATCGATAGTTCGGTAATGGTCATCTGCTTCACCCTAATTCCTTTTCAAATTTGGGAATCCGCTCAGGAACGGCGGGGTTGCTTCCGGTCGGTCCCGGCCGACTCGCTCCGCTCCGCGTCGCCGGAGATCACGTTGACCCCGGACCCGTCCTTCAAATTGTCCTGGCCGCTGAAGACCACCTGATCCCCTTCGTTCAGCCCTTCCAATACCACCAGATCGGTCCCGGCTTCCGGGCCGATCACCAGATCCCGCAATCGGGCCTTGCCCGCTTCCACCACGTATACTTGAGGCATTTTCCTGCTGCCAACCAAAGTGATTCTGGGAATGGTTAGCGCGTTCAGGCTGGGCAGGGTAAACGATGCCGTGCCGTACATCCCGGATTTCAGTGGATGCTCTTTGCCGGAGTTGGGGATATCTATTTCAACGGGATAGGTGTGATTGGCGTCACCCTTGACACTGATGCTGTGAATCCTGCCCTTGAATTGCACTCCGGGGTAAACATCGCTGGCGATGGCCACCTGGTCGCCGGCTTTTAATTTAAAGGCGTACTCTTCACTAATGTTCAGGTTCATTTTGAACCGGGACGTGTCGACCACTTCGGCGACAACGGTTCCACTGGTCAGCATGGCGCCGAGATTGGCCGGCCGCGAAGCGACAATTCCGGAAATGGGCGAGGTGATCACCGCATTGTTGTAATCATGCTGGGCCTGAACGTAGCTGGCCTCCGCCGCCTTCAGCGCTTGCCGGACGGCATCCAGTTCCGAATCGGCGATCAGTCCCTTCTGATGCAGCAGGACGGAACGCTCCAAATCTTTTTTGGCCGTCTCATAGCTGGTCTGGGCCGAGGTTAGCTTGGATTGGGGAATTTCATTTTCCACCCGGACAATGGGGCTCCCGGCCCGAATGTAAGCACCCGGCTGCACCAGCACCGCGGTTACTTTCCCCGCCAACTGCGAGACCACCGCCACCTCGTTATTGGCGGCAATCACCCCGACTTGGGAAATATTTTGACTGAGGTTCTGACGGGTCGCCGCCACTACGGTGACCGGATAGGAAGTGATCGGATTCAGTCTGGCTTCATGGGCGATCTCCGCTTTGTTTTTGAAGAGCGTAAAGACGATCAGTCCGATAATCAGAAAGGTTCCCAGCAGGACAACGACTTTTTTCATCGACCTCACCTTGACTTTCTTGTAGATTCCAGATATTTTCCAAACCATCACAAAACTTAAAAAACGGGAGATGTCGTATTCTTTTGGATTATAAAGGTTCTTCGTGAACAGCGATTGGAGGATTTGTGTCCATTTGGTGAACTTTCGGATAAATGAGGGTAAAGGCGGATTTGGGGATGGGATTTGTGATTACCGGCGGGATGATGAGAACCCTTCTTTTTCGGAAACGGCGCCGAAGAATATCCAGGGTGCGGGTACTACGTTCAGTTATGATGATGCGTGAAAATTTTGCCCAATCCCGCAAAGCGGGCTGCACCGGAAGGCGCAGCCCGCTTGTTGGTAAACGGGTTAATTTTTCAGGGGGTTCCGGGATAGGCATAGTTGCCGTTACCCAGCCCGGTTTCAGACGCGCCGAGGTCCGGGGCGGAGCCGGAGTACCGGATCCCCGGAACGATCAACCCTTTGTCGATCAGGTCGCTGCCGGAAACCAACTGGCCGAAGCCGTTATTCGGCAAGCTCCCGTCGCTCTGGCGCGCCGCCTTGGCCAACGCCAAGTCAACGCTTGCAAAATCGGCGCTGGTCACCGTGACCGTTGTCAGATTCCAGCTGTTATTGTCCCCCAAGGCGCTGGGATAGACATCATCGCCGGTCGGGATGATGACATTATTCCGAAAGACGCTGGGCATGCCGGAAACCGCGGAGGACTCCTTGAAATAGTAGTCTTTTTCCCCGTTGTTCCATCCGGTGTTATTATAGAGGAACAGCGGCCGGGTGCAATTGTTCTGATCGAAGCCTTTCTTCTTGTTGGCCACCGCGATGCAACGCAAAACGGTCCGGATGCCGCGCGATTCGGCCGCCTCTTTGCCGCTGCCGAGTTTGAAGCCGTTGCCGTTGCCGCTGTCCTTCCCGTTCTGCCAGGTCCAGCAGCTTTCCAGGGTGATGTCGGCGTTGCCCAGATAAAAATCCCAACCATCGTCGGAGTTCTCCCAGGCGCGGCAGCCGAAGAAATAGTTCCGCTCGCCGGCGTACATCTTGCAGGCGAAGCCGTCCGCATTGCCCCCCGAGGCCTGGGTATCGTAGTTTAGGTAAGCGTCGCAGTTGATTACTTTATTATAAGCGGCGATCGCGTAAGGGTCCGGATTGGAAGTCAGGGTATCCTTGTTCAAACCGATCTGAAGCCCGGTGTCACCGTTTTCACGGAAAACGCACTGCTCGAAGGTATTGTAGCTGCCCTCGCACTTAACTCCGTTATCACCGGCGTGATGAATATCCAGTCCTTTAAAGTACAAATAATCGACATAAGGTCGGATCACGATTCCGCGATAATCTTTTTTCAAATCGCCGTTGCTTCCGTACAGTTCTTGCTGGCCGCTGAAGTCCAGGTCAACCCGCCCGTTGGCGATAATCCGGATCGGAGCGCTGGCATTGCCGGAGTGCGCTCCGGTCGCCGGATCCAGTTCAATAACGGTTTTGCAAGAGTAAGTTCCGGCATTTAAAATAATCGTGGCTCCCGGCAAAGCGTTCCTGATGGCGTTCCCAATCGGAATCGAATTGTCTATGCCCGATTGGGGATAAAGGTTGATGACTGTTCCGGTGGGAACCGGTCCTGACGGAGTTGGGGTCGGGGTGGCCGGCGGTAACGTCGGAGTGGGTGTCGCTGGTACCGGGGTCGGTGTCGGCGTCGCGGTTGACGGGGTTGGAGTTGGAGTTGGAGTCGTAGCCGGTGTGGGTGTCGGAGTGTTGGAAACGGCTGGGGTCGGCGTGGCAGTTCCGCCGTTCAGCTCTTCAATGAAGATATCGTCAAACACCGCGCTGGTGTTATAGGTGAATACCCCCGCCTTTCCCGAGGCCAGGGAAGAATCGGCGGCCGACAATTCCAATGCGCCATTGACATATCCTTGCAGCGCGGTCCCGTTCACCACCAGCTTCATCGTATACCAGGTGCCGGCGGTTACCGAGTAGGCCTTGGACGCCAGGATGGTGGTCGAACCTCCGATTTTTTTGCGAAGCTCCACCTTTCCCGAGTTGCCGAGCGTCAACGCATAATAATTGCTGGAACTTTGAAACCGGACGAGCAGGCCGAAATAACCGTTCGACCCAAGCGATAGCGCCTTTGCCCGGGCCTGGATCGAATAATTGGTCCAGGCGGAATTGCCGGTATAGGCATGAGCCGTCGTTGAAGTACTGGTCTGCTTATAAACCCGGGTACCGTCGGTCGCCACCGACCAACTGCCGCCATTGGTGCTCCAGCCTGTGGAGTTGTTATCTTCGAAATCGTCGCTGAATAACACGGCGGCACTCACCATTGGGCCGGCGGTCAACGCCAGCAGCAAAACGAAGATCAACGCCAGACCGAACATGCCAATCTTTGGATTCACTGTCAGTCCTCCTTTAGTCGTTAACGAACGACTGATCTGATTTCGCCATGATAACGCATGACGGCCAATAAAGGGCTATCCGACGATAGCCCTTTATACCCGTCACTTCCCAACCTTCAGCTTTTAATAGTTACTTTCATATGCTCCCAGATCTGGAGCCGTGCCATAATACGGTATTCCAACATTAACTCCCTTATTAATCAGATCGCTTCCCGCTTTTAGCTTTGCGAATCCATTATCTGGCAGGCTGCCGTCCGCCTGACGCGCGGCGATGGCGTCACTGACATTAGTACTGATGAAGTCGTCATAATTGGCAACGATGCCCGAAAGATTCCAACTGTTATATTCGTGAATCACTTGCGAGTCAAAATCGCGCGGGGCCAACCGGGTAGAGTCGAAATCGACGCAATTCTTGATGACATGAGGCTGTTCGTTCATATTGAACGAGCGGCCGCATTTCCAGGCCACGCTATTATAAATGGTAACCGCCTGGCCGTTATTGTTGTCGCTAAAGCCGCTGCAGGCGCCGTACGGCAGGTCAAAGGCCACGCAATTCTTGACCAGGATCGGGCAGGGTGCGTCATCGCCGCCAAGCTTGAAGCCATTGCCATCCCCCGAGAACGATGACAGTCCCCAGATGGCCGGATCGCCGTTATGCCAAGTCCAGCAGTTCTCGATGGTGATCAAGTAATTGGTCTGATAACAATCCCAGCCGTCATCCGCGTTTTCCCAGGCGCGGCAGCCGTAGAAATAATTGTCCTTGCCGGCATAGAGTTTACAGGCGAAACCATCGGCATTCTCATAGCTGGTGGCGGGATCGGCATTCCGGTATGAATCGCAATTGATGACGCTGTTGTAGGCGGCATAGTGTTCCGGATCGGGATTGGCGTCATAATCATCTTTGTTCAGACCGATTTGGATCCCCGAATCGCCGTTATGATGAAAGACACATTGGTCGAAGGTGATATGATTTCCTTCGCATTTGACGCCATTGTCCGGGGCGTAAGCGATCTCAAGCCCTTTGATATAATAGTAACTGGCAGTCATCGTAACCTTAATTCCCCGGGCCGCGCCCCGGATCGTTTCACTGGCCGGCGCCCAGGTTGACCAGCTAAGCACCGGTTTCTCATTTTGATAGGCGAGGATTTTGATCGGAGCGGCCGCAGTTCCGGCTTGGGTCAAATTAATAGTCGCGGTATACTGATAAGTTCCGCCTCTCATGTAGATCGTGCTGCCCGGTCCGGCGATTGCCACCGCTTTGGCCAGGGAATAGAAGGGTTGGGCAATGGTACCGGGGTTACTGTCGTTACCAGAGGGCGATACATAGAATTCACCCACCACCGGACTGCTGGTCGGAGTTGGGGTTGTCGCCGGAGTTGGGGTGGCGCTACTCGGTGTCGGAGTCGGGGTGGCTGTCGATGGCGTTGGTGTCGGGGTGGCAGTTGACGGTGTCGGTGTAGGAGTCGCGCTGCTTGGTGTCGGAGTTGGGGTTACGGCTCCGACGCCGTCGACCAAAATATCATCAAACTCAGCGCTGGCATTATAAGTGGTACATCCGATCTTTCCGGCGGTAAAGGATGAGTCCATAGCCGATAACTCTAGGATACCGTTCACATAAGCCTGCAGCGCGTTGCCGTTGAGATCGAATTTAAGGGTGTACCAGGTTCCAGTGGCCACGGTATACGACTTGGAAGCTAGGACCGTAACAGAACCGCCGACTTTCTTGCGGATTTCAAGCGTACCCGCGTTACTGAGCGCCAGGAAATAATAATTGCTGGAACTCTGATAGCGGGCTAGGAGGCCGAAATAACGGGCAGTCCCGTTGAAGCTCAACGCTTTGACCCGGGCCTGCACCGAATAAGCGGCCCAACTGGCGGTCCCGTTATAAGCGTGAGCTGTCGTGGAAGTGCTGGATTGCTTGTACACCCTATTGCCGTCGGTTACCACTGACCAACTGCCGTTGGAAGTGGACCAACCGGTGGAGTTACCGTCCTCGAAGTCCTCGCTGAACAGCGTGGCGGCGTTGGCGTTTGGCCCGGTACCCATCGTCAGTAGCCCTAAAACCAGGACTATCAGACCAATCCACAATTGCTGTCTGTGTTTCAATGTAAACCCTCCTTCATTTTTTACTAAACTCTCAAGGACCGTGAGCTTTGAACGTCTTCACCTCCTATCGCGTCTATAATTATGAATTTTTTAAATGTTAACTGATATTTTAATTATAGTTAAATTAATCCAAAAAAACTGCGCCTATTTTGCGCACTTCAAACGAACTTTGCGTTTTTTGTGGTCAATTTCACCCCAAAGAGCACGCTTCCAACCTTGAAAACTAAAAAAGCTATCCCGGCGGGATAGCTTTTTGATCGATCAAATTATGCGACGGATGAATATCGTTTCAACTCTGTTGTCGGGATGGCCAGAGGGTCAGTTCTTTGTAGCCTTTCTCATAACCGAGACTGATTAGATGAGGTAGCCTCTCCCATTCGGTTATCGGAGTTCCGTTAATGGCAACAATTGTAATTTTATCCCGGCCCCGGCTTAACAGCCGGGTCAAGGAGGTCAAACCGTTTTGCAGTTGGGACGGGGTGAGGTCCGGCGCTGTAAAAAGCCTGATCTTCCGTTCCGAATTGGCGGCGATGAGCGGAGTCCCGGAGTCAAAAGTAAGTATCTGGGGCCGGCTATTGAGCCAAGGGTGATCAGTGAGAAAATCTGGAAAAAAACGGCCGGGGTTCGCCGGGTCGTCCCAAGCAACTGTCCAAGCCACTGAGTTCCGGATCTCCCGCAACCGCTCTACCGCTTCGGGCAAGGCATATTGAATGCCGCTCAATCCTTCAATAAAATAGCCGCGTCGGATCTTTCCCGCGCTCTCCAGGAGATCGTAGACGGGGTATAGGCTTCCCCAGGCCGCTCCTTCGGCCTGGGCCATTTCCCGGCAGACCAGCCCGTAGCGGCGCAGCAACCCGATCGCTTGGGCTCGCGGATCCTCGACCAGTAGCGGCGGCAATAATGCCCAGCGCCCCATCTGGGCGATGACCGCCGGTTTCAAGACCCCCTTGGCCCCCAACCGTTCCGTCGCCGGGCCTGCGCCGAGCAAATAGCGGACCGGTCCCAGCGAATCATTGGTGACCATCCCAGCCAGCATCAGCTCCTCGATGGCCTGCCAGACCGTGAGCGAAGAAGAGATTCCCGCTTCAGCGCTCAGGGCCTGGAGGATCGCGGGCAAAGATAAAGCGCCCCGGCTTCGCAGAAGTTCGATGATTTTGCGGCCGGCTTCCGAGATTACGAGACTGGTCTGGAGCGGCAGCGGCTCGAGCGGATCCGGCTGGTACCGAGTGGGAATCAGCAATGAATCTTCTTCCGGGAGCACCGGTTCGAACCGGATCTCCATGAGGCCGGCATTGGTCCGGGCTCGCCAGACATATTGACCGCTGGCGATCGCTTGATCCAGCCATCCGGATTGATAATGGCCGACCCGGGCCGGCAAGACGGCCTGCTCCCAAAGCCCGGCCGGCAGCCAAAGCCAGATCAAGGGGTACAGCACCTCCAACAGCGTCCCGGCCCCGCTCCGCTCTCCGCCCATGCCCTGCCATTCCGCCAACAAAGCGGCCAGATGCCGGAATTGCTTTGGCTCCGCCTCCCGCCTGGCTACGGACAGGCATCGGCGATGGATAGCTTTCAGAATCGAACGATCGCACCATTCCTCCTCCCGTCCTTCCGGCAGAAAGCGGCCGCTCTCGATAAAGCCTTCAACGGCCATGGCCGCCAGTTCGGCCCGGATCTCCTCTGCGCCGAACCCGTAACGCTCGATGAGTTGGGCAACGGTAAACGGGCCATGGCTCCTCGCATAGCGGCGGATCAATTGCCGGGCCGCCTCATCTCTCGGGAACTGGGACTCCGGCCCGGGTTGCTCCGGAGCCCCCCAGACCACATCATACAGCTCACGGTCAACGGCGGGAATGAACAGTTCTCTCCTACTCCGGCCCAACAGAAGCCGGAGCGCCCGCCCGGACCGGCAAAGCCGGTCAAGGCCTTCGGCCACTTCAAGGCCCAACGGATCCTGCTCCCCGAAGGTCGCGGTGATCTCATCCGGCCTGATATCGCCCGTCTTTTCAAGCCAATACTGAATCCGGTCGAGGGTGGGAGCGGCACGGAGCGAATCCAGGCCCTGAACCGCTTCGATCACTATTCGAATCGCGTCGTTCGTGAAAAGGTCACGAAAACCCCGCTCGCCCACAATGGAACGCAAAGCAGCCCGGCCCAGTCCGAACAGTTCGGCCCGTCGCTCGGCCTTGGGTGCATCGTTTTCGTACATGTAATTGTTGACCAAGTTGAAAAGATGGCCATAAGCCAGCGGCGACGGAGTATCGTGCCGAACCCGTTCCACCGTGATGCCGCCCCGCCGGATGCCGTCCAGCAATTCCCTGACACCGCCTAGGTCGAAATAATCCTGGAGGATCTCCCGGTAGGTTTCAATGATCAATGGGAAATCGGGGTGCCGGGAGACGGTGTTCAGCAGGTTACCCGCTTTCAGGCGGGAGAGCCAGAGCGGGTTCCGTTTGCGGCCGTAGGCACCGCGCGGCAGGATCAGTGCCCTCTGGGCCGCATGCCGGAAAATGACCCCGAACAGTGCCGTCTCCGAGACGGCTTCGCCCACTTTCTCTTCCAACCGCTCCAACGGCAGATCAGCCCAAACGATGACCGGCGGACTTTGGCCGCCGGGGCAATGAAAGATGACCCCGTCGTCAGACGGAACGCTCTGAACCAGCATCTGGTGGCGCGTCTCCCAATCGCTCCGGATCAGCATTCCGAGGATGGTATTGACTTTCAGGCCATACGGCGAGTGGAGCAGAACCTTCCATTCGCCCACCTCGTCGGGAAATTCCTCGACTACCAGCCGGCGGTCGGTTTGCAGGAAGCCCAAAGAGTGTTGTTGGCCTTTCAGAAACCCTTCCAGATTGGTGGCGACCGGCTGGTCGACGCCGCACTCCCGTTCCAGCCAGGCCCGGAACCCCGGCCGATCCAGCCGTTCGGCCGCAATTGCCAGAAAAGCGCCGATCCGGCATCCCAATTCATAGGGCCGCCCGTTCTGCTCGGCTTTCCAGAACGGGATCATCGCCTCTCCGGATTTGGCTGGCGTGACGATCACCCGGTCGCGCCGGATCTCCTCGATCCGCCAGGCCGAAGTACCGAGCATGAACCGTTCGTTGAGGCGGCGTTCGTACACGAATTCCTCGTCCAACTCGCCAAGATAGGCCCCGGACCCGGACAGATAGACCCCGTAATACCCCCGGTCCGGAATGGTGCCGCCGCTCGAATACACCAAATATCTTCCATAGGAATCGGCGCTGATCCGGCCGGTGATCCGGTCCCAATAAACCCGAGGGCGAAGTTCGACGAACTCCTCGGTCTGAAACATCCCGGCGAGCATCGCCAGGACATTTTCGAAGTCGGCCTGGCTCAGCGTGGTGTAATTATAGGCGCCGCGTATCAGCTGGTAAAGCTCGCCGGCGGTCCGGTCCCGGACCGTAGCCATGGCCACGATCTGTTGGGCCAGAATGTCCAGACAGTTTAATGGCGCTTTGGAACTTTCCACCCGGCCGGCCCGCATCTCGCGCAACAGCACGATCGCTTCCAGGAGATCGGCCCGGGTCTTGGGTACGATCCGTCCCTTACTGGCCAACCCCAGAACATGCCCGGCCCGGCCGACCCGTTGCAGCCCACGTCCAACTTCCTTGGGGGACTCGATCTGAATCACCAGATCGATGTGGCCGATATCGATTCCCAGCTCTAAGGTAGAAGTAGCCACGATGCAGGGGATTGCGCCGTCCTGAAGCATTTGCTCCGCCTGAAGCCGGAGTTCCTTGGATACGCTCCCGTGATGGGTCATGGCCAAGACTTTGCCGGCCATTTGATTGAGATTGGCGGTGATCCGCTCGGCCAACCGGCGGTTATTGACAAAGATCAAAGTGGTCCGGTGTTCCCCGATCAGTTTCAACAGTTGCTCGTAGATCGACGGCCAGATGCTCCGGTCGGGCAGATCGGTCAGGTCCGGCACGGGCAGGTCAATTTGTAAGTCCAGCCGTTTGCGCTGGCCGGTATCGATGATCCGGACCGGGCGGGGCCGGACCGGCTCCCGCGACGAATCAAACCCGGCCAAATAAGCGGCGGTTTCCGCTAATGGCTGAACCGTAGCGGATAGTCCGATCCGTTGGATCGGCCGGTAGCCGTCGCCCATAGCCCGGTGAACCAGTTCCTCCAGTCGTTCCAGACTTAAGGCCAGATGCACGCCGCGCTTGGTTGGAAACAGCGCGTGAATCTCATCAAGGATCAGGAAGCGGACCGTAGCCAGAATCCGGCTCGCCTGCGAGGACAGGAGCAAAAACAGCGACTCCGGCGTGGTGATCAGGATCTGGGGCGGCTTTTTAAGCATCCGGCGTCGCTCCGCTGCGGGCGTGTCGCCGCTGCGGACTCCGGTCGCGAGCATCGGCAGTCCCGCTCCCAACTCTTGATTAAGACAGTCGATGCCCTGCAAGGGAAGCTCCAGATTGCGATGGATATCGTTATTCAACGCTTTCAGAGGCGAAATGTACAACACTTTGACCCCGTCGTCGATGGTCCGTCCCGCCTCTGCTTCCTGATACAGCCAATCCAGGCATTTCAAAAAGGCGGCCAGAGTTTTGCCGGACCCGGTCGGCGCCAGCATCAGTAGATTTTCGCCGGCCGCAATCAGCGGCCAACCGAGCGCCTGGGGCGGCGTCAGGTCGGCAAAGGTCCGGGTGAACCACTTGACCACCACAGGGTGGAACGATGACAGACTGGAATGGGGCAAGGCAATCGTCCTCCTGGAGAATTTATCGTGGTTTTTAGTTCCTGATTCTTGGTGGTTGGCTTAGGGTGGTGAACTTCTTTGATTTATATTCTTCAAATTGGGTCGCTCTCCTTTTGTCCCATTCCCGCTGGTTGATCAATCAACAAAAAGGCGGCCCTTGGTCAAGGCCGCCTCCGTAGCATCTAACATGAGGATAGTCTAAAAATGTACTCCGAAAGAGATCTTCACCTGGGAATCCAGATCATCAACCTCGTAATCCTGACAGCTAAGAATATAGATCAATTCGCCGTCGAACCTGACTCCTCCGACCCGCCCGAACTCCAGACCGAAACCGAGTGCTGTTCCGTCCAGATTCTTTTCTTCTTCATAAAAGTACCAACCATTGTAATAAACGATATCTTCATAGGCAACCGTCCCGTAATAAAATCCCAGCCGGGGCCGGACAGGATGGGACGAATCGTTTAAATAAACCCTCGCGCCCACGGCATAGGCCACGTCGGCGGGGGTGAAGCCGAGTCCGAAGCTCAAAGCGAAATTGTCGTTAAGGTTCACTTGCATATTACCACCAACCACTCCATACGGGATGCCCAACCCGAATCCTCCGCTCGCATCGGCGGCCAAAGCGTTTTGGCCGAACAGGCCCAATAAGAGAACCAACATTACCGCGACCAGTAACTTTTTCACCTAAAAAACCTCCTGTAAATTGAGTAATAAATTCATTTTAGCATAATTTTTCCCAAACAACAACTTTTGATGTTTTTTAAATAATTTGTTGGTAATTGTTTAATGCCATGTCAATCGGAAACCACCTGAATTAATCTGATCGCGGGCTTTCTGTTCGGGATTTTGATTCATCATAAAATCTCGAATGATAACTACAGTGATCCCGTGTCCATCGTAAAACAGCCCAAATGATAGGAACCCCAATTACTTTTCGATGTTCCGTTCCAGGCCGTTCTGTAGGTTCGATGGTTCGCAAAGCCTCCATTGAGAATGCAAAAACCGTTATATCAACCCCGGCTAGTTGCTTTCAGTCAATTTTCAGAAATAAATTTTATACTATCCATGTCGAGCGATTGCAGTTTCAAATCATATCGCCTGCGCAGATGATCGTTTTGAAATTAGATGCGATACCGGCTGCGACAATTTCAAATTTTAGATTAGGAGGTGCTCCCCATCAAACGGCTCATCGTCAATGCGGATGATTTTGGTCTGCATGAGAACATCAACGACGGAATCTTCCAGGGTTATTCCGCCGGCTGCGTAACCAGCGCCACCATCGTCGCCGGAGGTGATGCGTTCGCCCACGCCGTGAAGATCAGCCAGTGCTGTCCCAATCTCAGCATTGGAGTTCATTTGACTTTAGTCGGCCTGCGGCCGGTGGCGCGTGGTGATGTCAGCTCTCTGCTTACCCCTGACGGCAACTTTTTCTCCAGTCATGCGGCGTTCATTCGCCGCTATTTAAAAGGCGCCATCTCACGCCAGCATATCGAAACCGAACTGGGCTGCCAACTCCAAAAAGTGGCGGGAAGCGGGATTCGCATCAGCCACGTCGATAGTCATCAGCATTTACACGCCTTACCCGGTTTTCCCAAGATTATCGGGCGCTTGGCCAAGGAGTTTCATATCGCGAGAATCCGGATCCCCGCTGAACCGTTGTGGTTTTTTGACGCGCCGCACGGGTCGCCTTGGCGAACGCTGCAAAGAACGGCATTAACCGGGTGCGCGCTTTGGGCCAGACAACAATATCTGGCGCAAGGCCTGTATGGTCCAGAGCATTTTTTTGGAATGCTGTCGGGCGGACGGATGAGCCAGGCCAATCTGCGGGCCATTCTAACGCGCCTTCCCGCTGGAACATCCGAGATCATGGTTCACCCGGGTTTGGACAATAAGATGCTAAACAGCCAATTTCACTGGGGATATCATTGGCGGGAAGAACTCGACGCTTTGCGGTCGCCTGAAACCTTAAATCTGATTCAGAAACAAGGGATCCAATTGATCAATTACCGGCATCTCTAGCGTAAGCAATGGCTTTGATTATGAAAATAAACTCAGGCGTAACAATTTAAAACTTCAAGGAGATTACTTCCATGGACAAAAAGCTTAATTTATCGTTTATATTCCCAATGTACAATGAACTCGAAAACATCACGCCCTGCGTTCAGGGGGCGATGCGCATCGGTGCCAAACTGGGTATTGATTATGAGATCATTATCATTGACGACGCCAGTAACGACGGTTCCGGAGAATTAGCGGACAAGCTTGCTGTTTCATATCCCGTG
This sequence comes from Bacillota bacterium, assembly GCA_023402395.1. Classification (GTDB taxonomy): domain Bacteria; phylum Bacillota; class UBA4882; order UBA8346; family UBA8346; genus JAEYGI01. The sequence goes on along the minus strand of JAEYGI010000070.1, from coordinate 12,689 downwards.
ATCAAAGTAATTCACCATCCGGTCAACCGTAAACTGGGCGGAGCGCTGAAGACCGGTTTCGCTGCTGCCGTCAAAGATTATGTTTTGTATATGGATTCCGATCTGCCGTTAGACTTCGATGAGGTCTGCGCGGCCATCCCACGGATTGCAAGCGCGGATATGTTAATCGGCTATCGCTTGTTCCGCGCCGAATCGCTCTGGCGCAAATTCATTTCAACGGTTTACAATCGGATGATCCGCCAGTTCTTCGGCTTAAAAGTCCGCGATGTCAATTTTTCATTCAAACTGTTCAAACGAGAGATCTGCCAACAGCTTGATTTGCAATCGGAAGGTTCGTTCATTGACGCCGAGCTGTTAATCGAAGCTTATCACCGGGGATATTCGATCCGTGAGATCGGCCTGCACTATTACCCACGGATTGCCGGAGAATCAACGTTGGCCAGCGCCGCGGTGATCAAGAAAATCCTCCAAGAGATGTGGCTTTATTATCATCAGCACCGAAATAACAACGCCGGATTTCCCAAGCCGATAACTTCCATAAACCATAACGCCTAATATGGAGGGATACGCATGAAAACCAACCGACCGTTGCTCCTTTTTCTGATTGCGTTTTTATTCTTTATTTTAGGGGGACACCTGATTCCGATCACCGATACCGTCGAGTCCAATTATGCGCTGACCGCCAAAGAAATGGTCACTTCATCGGATTGGATATCTCCCCGGATCTACGGGAAAGCCTGGTTCGACAAGCCAGTGCTGATCTACTGGCTGCTGGCGGCGGCCATCAAACTCTTGGGCTATTCGGAACTGGCGCTGCGCTGCGTACCGGCGCTCGCCGGCGCCGCGGGCGTCACCCTGGCTTATTGGTTTGCCAAAAGGCTCGGCGGCGAACGGGCGGCGCTGCTGGCCGCCATTATGCTCGGGACTTCATTGCAGTACTTCGCCATCGCGAAACTGATTATTACCGATATGGTTCTCTTTGATCTAAACGCCGCGGCGCTCGCTTTTTTCTATCTCGGGTATACCGCCCGGGATGAGACCCAGCCCAAGCGCTGGTACTTGCCGATGTACGCTTGCCTGGGCTTGGCCGTGTTGACCAAGGGCCCGGTTGGAGTTCTTTTGCCCGGTCTGAGTATCCTGCTTTTTTTAACCTGGCAGAAGGGATGGTCCGAGCTGAAAAAAATGCAAATCTTCAAGGGGCTTCTCCTTTTCGCCGCCATCGCCCTGCCTTGGTACCTCATTATGGTGTGGAAACATGGCCATCTTTTTATTCAAAACTTTTTGGGCGTGCACAACTATTTACGGGCTACGGTATCCGAACATCCCAAAGACAACGTTTTTTACTACTATGGGGTGGTTTTCCTAGTGAGCGCGCTGCCTTGGACCGGCGTGATGATTGGCGGCGTCGTTGACGCTTTAAAAAAAATCCGGCAAAATGACAATCTGGCCCAATTTCTAATCAGTTGGGTCGGGAGCTTTTTGATCTTTTATTCTTGCATCGCCACCAAGTATTTGACCTATACTTTTCCGATTCTTTTCCCGATTGCGATTTTAACTGCCCTTTATATTGAGAACCGCCTTGAAGCAAGATCGTCCCGGGTCAAGAAATGGCTGATGTTGCTTTGGTTTTGGCCCTGGCTTCTGTTCCAGGCTTTGATTGTCCTTCTGGGGCATCAGGTGTTAAAAAATGCGCCATTTTGGGTACTCTTATTGATGATGGGCGTCACTTTCGCGGTCACCTTCTGGCATCTATATCCGGTCAAAGATCAAAAACCATTCTTAACGCAGATCGGTGGCGTCATCATCGCCTATGTTCTGTTGTCCACATTGGTTTTACCGGCCTTTGCCCAATCAAAATCAGGCAAGTGGCTGGCCCAGACACTGGCTCCCTATGGCTCCTATCAAATCGGCGTTTACCGCTCATATAGCACGTCGGCGATTTTTTACAGCGGCCACCCGCTAACCATGATCGAACCCCGGGATGCCATCGCGAAGTATCGCAATCCGTCACTCAACTGGTACGCCAAATACACCATGCCAACCCATACGCTTGACGAATTCCAGGCTCAGCCGGGCCCCAAGAAAATGATCATTGTCCCGGCGCGGCTGCAACCCGAATTCCGGAAAGAAGCCGCCGGCATTGCCCTCGAAAAAGTTGACGCCAGGAATAACTATCTGTTTTATCGAATTAAACGTTAAACCATCACCGACCGGTTGGGAGTGATCTCTGTGCAACTATTGCTGGCCGAAGACGATCCGCGCTTGGGGAAACTGATAAAGCACTTGCTGGAGAAAGACAATCATCAAGTGGAATGGGTTCAGCGCGGCGATGAAGTAATTGATTTCGTGAATTATTCCAGTTACGACGTGCTGATTCTCGACTGGATGATGCCCGGAGCGAGCGGCCTCGAAGTATGCGACCGGCTGCGCAAAAATGGCTATCCGGGAGCGATTCTGATGTTGACGGCGCGCGATACCGTCGCCGATAAGGTTCTGGGCCTGGATACCGGCGCCGACGATTATTTGGTGAAACCGTTTGAATTCGAAGAACTTCAGGCCCGGCTGCGCGCCTTGGCGCGACGCGGGACGGAGCCTCTCAAAGAAGAGATCGTCCAGAAGGGCCCGCTCACCTTGAATCGAACCCTTCATACGGTGCAACGCGGCGGGGAAACAATTCAACTGACCAGCCGCGAATTTCAAATCCTGGACCTATTGGTTCAAAACTGTGGCCGGGTTGTTCCCAAAGAAGTGATTATCGATCGGGTCTGGGGATTGGAGGCGGAAGTCACTCCCAACAATCTCGAAGCCTATGTCCGGCTGCTCCGCAAGAAACTGGACGCATCCTCCCCAAAACCGCTGATTCAAAATGTACGGGGGATCGGATATAAACTTGAGGAGCATCATGTTTAGCAAGGTAAAAAAACGATTGACCTTATTGAATTCGATGGTCATGGGCGCCTTCTTGCTGGGGTTCGCCATCCTTTCCTTCGCAAGCTTAATCTGGACGATCTACCGCGAGGAAAAACGCGATCTCTTGATCTACGCCAAAGAAGAAACCCATGAAAACCTTCGCATCCTGATCGACAAAGAATACCTGCGCCCGGATTTCCCCCATAGCGAACTGCCGGAGGAAGCGGTTTTATTCTTCTACTTGTTTGATAATCAGCAAAATTTGATTCACTATTCCGAACCGCACCCGGAGATCCGCTCCCTGGTGCGGGAGAAATTCAAACGGTGGACCATCGAGCCCGGCAAGCCGGCTTTAACCTTTTTCCGGCGCCCGGGCCAAGACTTTGTGATCATGCTGGTCTCGCTGCCGGTCATCAAAGATCATACCGTTTTGGGAACGATCTATGTCGGAAAAGATGAAACCGTATACTATCAGGTATTAAAACGGTTGCTGTCGATTCTGGGCGGTTTTTTAGTGATCTTTCTGGCACTGGTGTCATTGCTCGGCTACCTGCTGGCCGGGCGGGCCATGGAGCCGATCAAGCGTTCCCATGAAAAGCAGCGGCAGTTTCTCGCCGACGCTTCCCATGAATTGCGGACCCCGTTGAGCGTGCTGCTATCCTCGGTGGATGCGGTTCAGAGGGACTGCGCCCCCCAGATGACCGGCTTTGCCCGGCAGGTCCTGGCCGACATGAAGGACGAGATCAAAAAAATGTCACGGATCGTCGGCGACCTTTTAACGTTGGCCCGTTCCGACGACTCAGCCTTGCAGATCATGAAAGAACGGTTTAATCTCCGGCTGGCGGCCGAACCGATTATCCGAACCTTGCAGCCATTGGCGCAGGAAAAAGCGATCGACCTGTCCATGGAGGTTCCGGAAGAAGCGCTGCTCTATGCCGATAAGGAACGGATCGCCCAATTGCTGTTGATCTTATTGGATAATGCCTTGAAGTACACGCCGGATCATGGGAAGGTCCGGCTGTTGATCCCGCCGCCGCAAAGCGATCCCCCGGAACTTAAAATCATTGTCAGCGATACCGGCATCGGCATCGCACCCGAAGAGCAACGCCTCATTTTTGAGCGTTTTTACCGCGCCGATAAAGCCCGTTCCCGCCAGATCGGCGGCAGCGGCCTGGGATTGGCGATTGCCCAGTGGATCGTCGAAAGCCATGGCGGCTCCATCAAAGTCATCAGCCAGCTCGGCCAAGGCAGCAGCTTTATCGTCACCTTGCCGCAACCGAACGGCTCCCTCCAATTGGCTGTTCAATAGCTGCATCATCCGTTTGCCGACTTGAAGATGCTATCGGCTCGAATCGCCGGATCAGCGATACCGAAATCCATTGAAAGGAGAGCATTTATGGCTTCATGGGTGATCCAGATCCTGGTTTCCATTGGGTTGGGAGTAACCGGACAGCTTATGTTTAAGGAAGGCGCTTCCCGATTGGATATTTCGCTTACGGGAACGGCCGGGATCTTCGGGTTAGTGTGGCGTATGATCTCCAACCCCTTGATCTTCATCGGCTTGGCCTGTTACGGGGTATCCACCGTCTTTTGGATATTGGTTTTGAAACAGAAGAACTTGTCCGTGGTATATCCGTTGATCGCCAGCGGCTATATTTTGGTGGTCTTATTTTCCTGGCTGATCCGGCACGAGGCCGTCACGCCAATGCGTTGGTTGGGAGCATTGATTATTACGATGGGCGTGTGGCTGATCGCCCGGAGTTGACCTCAAAGCGCCCGTTTACCTCCAAAACACGATCTGAAAGCCATCACTTTGCCCTTCACCTCCCCATCGGCCCGGGGGAACCGCTCCCACTCTTCATTCAGTTGCCAAATCGACTAGGGGAGTCACCCCCCTATCTCATTCAATAACTGAATGTGGATATTCCGTTACTAAATGTCCAGTGGGAACCATCCCCAATTCCCATTCCGTTGTTGAATGTGGATATTCTGTTATCAAATGATTAAGGGGAGCTGTTCCCAATCCACATTGGTCATAGAATGTGGATATTCCATTACCGAATGACCGAGGGGAACCACTCCCAATCTACATTCAGCACTAAATGTGGATATTTGGTAGCTGAATGTGGATCATCAATTACTCAATGGGCAATGGCGGCGGCTGCCGGACGAGTTTCGACAGCCGAAGTTGGCCGTTCCGGCCTATTCAGTCCTCCTCTGCCTCCCTGGAATCAACATCCCCAATCGCGCCAAACGCTATGGGCTGTCCATGCTCCGAGTTTACAAGATCCGGATTCCGGAAATTACGCTGATCAATTAACAAGAAAGAGGCCGGATTGCTCCGGCCCCTGTTTGATTGCTGCAATTTGTTAACTCCAAGCAGATTTACTTCTTGGCTCTGGCTTCCTTGATCTTGGCGATAAAATCCGAGGCGATCTGGGTGATCTTCCCGTATTCGCCGGTCTTGGCCGGACCGGTCAGGTTGCCGCCGACTCCGACCGCCACCGCGCCGGCCTTGATCCATTCGCCGACGTTCTCCAGGCTGACGCCGCCGGTGGGGATCATCTTGGCGTACGGGATCGGGCCGCGCACCGCTTTGATGATTCCAGGCCCGAACAACTCGCCGGGGAAGATCTTGATGATGTCCGCGCCGGCATTCATCGCTTCCACAACTTCCTTAATGGTCATCGCGCCGGGCATCACCGGCACGCGGTAGCGGTTGCAGAGCTGCACGGTTTCCTTGTCAAAATACGGGCTGACAATGTATTGGGCTCCGGCCAGAATGGCGGTCCGGGCGGTTTCGGGATCCATGACGGTTCCGGCGCCGACGATGATCTCGCCGTCATTGAACCGGCTGGCGCATTCCTTGATGACATCGGCCGCGCCGGGCACAGTAAAGGTAATCTCCAGGCCCGCCACGCCGGCTTTGGCGCACGCTTCGGCGATTTTGATCGCCTGTTCGCCGGTCTCGGCCCGCACTACGGCCACTAACCCGCATTCACACATTTTGGATATAATTTTTTCCTTGTCCATCGATTATCCCCCTAAATCATTAATTATTTTTACAATAAGCCCACAAAGCCACTTTAATATTATAACACAAACAGCCGTTTGATTCTTAAAATACCATGAACTTTCCCGGCTTCCCGCCCGATTGCGTTGAATTAAAATCCGATTTTTTGCCTTTGCATTCGGCTTTCGGAATGCAAATTTTATATTTTAGAAATTACTTCATCCCCTATCCAGTTCCGGTGATTTCGGACCGGGCGATGCAGGAATTTTTTAAATGATGACAAATAGATCTTTTATTATGCTTTCATTGGCATGGCGTCATGAACCATTGAATTTAAATTTAAAAATAATCGAGGTGCTTCGATGTTTTTTATCTTTGGTCTCAGCCCGGTGAAAAAAAACGGGGAGAAAATCATCCGTCAACACTGTCCGCGCTGCAATGACCTGCGGAACTACCGGGAAACTCAGATCCGGCAATTCATTTCTTTCTTTTTTATCCCGATCATTCCGGTCTCCGCTCCGGTGACCGCCTATTCCTGCACATCCTGCGGCTATACCGTGCCTGAGGAACAACTGCGGAACTCGCCCACCGGTCCCGCCGCCGGGGAACCCGGCGAAACCGGCGCTCCGGCCGCCTCCAATCAAGTGGTGATTCTCTGTCCGCGCTGCGAAGGGCCGATGTCGGTTCCCCTCACGGAACGCCGCCAGGGAGTGACTTGCCCTCACTGTTCCATGGAGTTCAAGCTCAAGGGGATCAAGGGTGAAATTCCGGCAGCGACGATCAATGAAAATCCGCAGCTTGTGTAAGATCAGCCATGCAAAAACAACCCCTCTGGACAGAGGGGTTGTTTTATTTTCTATTTTCGAAAAAAGCGTTTCCGTGGGCCAGTTGCAATCTGCCGCGATTTTGGGGAAAAATATCATCGGCGCCGGTAAACTTCCACTCCCGCTCCCAAATCAAGCCGCCGGAAACGCCCTAAAAACGAGTCATTGTTTAACCGGCTTCATGAAAAAGACTTTCACCAGGAAAAAGTTGGTCCGGTTGAACATTTATAGCTCGGCAGCCGTTAATTAATTATATCAAAAGCCAGGTGATCGACTCATGGAACCGGCAAGCCAGTCCGTTCGCGGATAAGCTTAACAATCGGCTTTATCAGTTACTTTTCCGAGCTTTGGTGTACGAGCCGTTCCTTCGGAAGTTAGATCACAACGCTTTTTTAGGGGCAGCCGGATTCCGCTGCTTCCACCAGCGGCCGTCACTGCACTACGATAACACTTCACGGGGTTGATTCCAATGAAAAAATGGCTGGGTTTCGTTTTGTTGGCGGTATTGCTCTTCCCGCCCCTCGCCGGCGCTCAAAACAAGCCGGCACTGAATGCCAGATCCGCGATTCTCATCGATTCCCGCACCGCCGAAGTCCTTTATTCCAAAAACTCCTATTACTTAATGGCTCCGGCCAGCACCACCAAGATCATGACCGCCGTTCTGGTCCTGGAAAAGCTGAAGCTGGATCAAACCAAGACCGTATCCAGGCAGGGCGCCGCGCTGGAAGGCACTTCCATGGGCCTGGTGAGCGGAGAGCAACGCACCATCCGGGATTTGCTGTATGGAATGATGCTGGTCTCCGGCAATGACGCCGCGTATGAACTGGCACGGGCGGTATCGGGGACTGAATCGAAGTTCGCGGAGTTGATGACCGAAAAAGCCCGAATGGTCGGGATGAAAAACACGGTCTTCAAAAACGCGAGCGGCCTGCCGGCGGTCGGACACTATACCACCGCCTACGATCTGGCCCTGCTCGCCAGATACGCCCTGAAAGTCGACGGCTTCGCCCGCGTCGTCAGCACCAAAACCAAAGAAGTTCCCGGTTCCAAACCGGGACAGGTTCGAAAACTGACCAATCACAACAAGCTGCTCTGGCGTTATTCGTACGCCACCGGCATGAAAACCGGATATACCCGGTCCGCCGGCGGCTGCCTCGTCTCCTCGGCCACCCATAACGGGAGGACGTTGATTTCGGTGGTGTTGAAGACCCAGACGATTTATGACGACACGGTCAAGCTGTTTAATTACGGATTTGAGCTGAGGGGATGAGTTGCCGGTTCCTGGTGGGTGGTTCTTAGTTATTCGTGTTGTAATAGCGGCAAAGGGGCGCGGCCTTGGATCGGTCACGCCCCAATCTGTTTCCGCTCCTGTCACGCGGAACGGAGCGATTACTTGTCCTTCAACGGCGGCAACTTGTCATCGTAGAGGTCAGCCGGCAAGGTCCCGATGTATCGTAGCGTATCCTCAAGCGGCACCACGTCGGCATATTTGGCGTTCATATCGAACAGGCTCACTTTGTGGGATATGTCGAACCGGTCGAAAGTGCATTCGCCGATGACCACCATGTTGAAGTTGTGTGAAAAGCCGTCGATGACCGTGGCCCGGACACAGCCGGAAGTGGTGGTGCCTACGGCGATAATGGTATCCACTCCGAGATCGACCAGAAAACCGACGAGCGGGGTCCCAAAAAAGGCGCTCGGTTTGATTTTGCGGATCAAGATGTCACGGGATGTCGGCTCAATCAGCGTGACAATGTCGTTGCCGTGAAAATCGGGCGTTTTCGGCCGGGCCGTGTCTTCGGCGCTACGATCGTTTTTGCGCCTCCACCCTCCGGCGTCGAACCCGTCGGGCCGGCGATCGATGCCGGTGCTGTAAAAGATGGGCAGATTTTTCGCCCGGGAAGCGTCCAGCAATACTTTGATTTTCTCCAGCGCATCCCAGCCGCTTTCTCCGCAACTCATCCGCCATTTTTGGATGGATTCGAGCACCGGCAGCCGTTCCTGGCCCACGAACGCATAGTTGACATCAATGACTAGGATGGCCGGGCGTTTGCCGTAACCCGCCCTTTTGCCGTACCCCGAAACTTCATACACCTTCCGATCCATTCCCTGAAGCACGTCATCCCAGATTTCCATGTTGTCCCTCCGTCCTTTCGCTGTAGTCAAGATGTGGAGTATCTCTAAAAATCTTTGCGGTCCGATCCCGGTTCCCTTTTGGACCGCCTCAAGCTTAATTATATCACTCCGGTCATCCGGGAGATATATCGGATTGCGGGTTTGAGAAACCCGCTCCAGGGATGTTGGTGTATTCGGCAAAGGGCACTGGCTTACGTCTCGTAAGCCGGTACCCAATAATTCATTTCTTCCCCTGAAACACGCTCCCATCAGGATCTATATGATTAATATATTAAGGTTATGTAGTAATTTGGCGCTGAAAATGCTTATAATGCATGTTCCTCAATCCATTTAGCAACACCGTCATTATCATTTGTTTCACAGATATACTTTGCGGCAAAGCGTACTTTGTCAATCGCATTTTTAACCGCAACTCCGATTCCGCATTTCTTCAGCATTTCCAAATCATTATAGTCGTCGCCAAAGGCAACAAATGATTCAGTATTGATACTAAAATATTCAGCGACTGTTTTTACTGCATTCCATTTTACAGCGTCACGATTAGCAATCCTGTATAAATCTTCATCGGTATACCGCAACATATCACACATTGGGTAATGGGAAGCTATTTTCTCAACGGCAGCCGGGTCGGTGGCTCTTAAAGATATTTTTAAGTATCTATAATTAAGGTTACTTGAAAAATCGGTATATTGATAGTATGAGGAATCTTTTTGTACAATATATTTTCGGTCACTAGAAAACGCGATAGATTCATTTATGGCAGAAACTGATAATACCTCCGCCGTATTCAAGCACTCTTTTATTATTTGCGAAGAAGTGTCTACAGGGATATCAAAGCGACGTATAACTGTATCTCCTACAGACACTAATGCTCCGCCATAACCTATGAATATATCAGGAACAAATTGTTTGAGAAACCTTGAAGACGCTTGCTCCGACCTTGCGGTAGCAAATGCGACCTTAACTCCTTTTGATTGACACTTTTTGAGTATATCAATAGTATATTCGGAAATAGTTTTATCGCTTCGCAGAAGTGTGTTATCTAAATCCGTAATAATTATTTTTATCATTCAAACATCCCTCCTACCAATAAACCGCCGCCGCTAACAATTCTCAGATATTTCCTGTAGTAAAACAATCCAATAATTAGGATTTATTGTTTTTTTATGAATAACAATCTAACTGTTCACCAGTTAAAATTCGATATGCATCCAAATATTTTTCTTTGGTGATCTTTATTATATTCTCCGGCAGGTTAGGAGGAGCTGAGTTGGTATAGCCATTCTCCTTCAACCAGTCACGGAGAAATTGTTTATCAAAACTATCTTGTCCTCTGCCAGCTTCATATTTATCAAGGGGCCAAAAACGGCTCGAATCCGGGGTAAAGATCTCGTCACCTAAAATTAACTCGCCGTTTTCATCTAAACCAAACTCAAATTTAGTGTCAGCGATTATAATTCCCTTTGAAAGAGCATAATCAGCACATTTATTATACACTTCGATGGATTTATGTTTCACTTTTTCGGCTAAATCTCTGCCAAGAATATCACATGCTTTTTCAAATGACACATTTTCATCATGTTGACCGCTATCCGCTTTGATTGAAGAAGTGAATAACGGGGTTTCAAATTTTTGCGATTCTCTTAACCCTCTTGGTAATTGAATTCCACAAATACAGCCTGTTTTTACATATTCCGACCAAGCGGAACCTGCGATGTATCCTCTTACTATACATTCAACCGGGAGCATATTTATCTTTTTTACTAACATGCTTCTGCCTTTATATTCTTCTTTCTTGAATTCGCCAGGAAACTCATCGTAATTTATTGATACAACATGATTTTTTACAATGCCCTTTGTGTAGTTAAACCAGAACATTGACAATTGGTTTAATATTTTACCTTTATCTGGCACGGGATTGGGCATAATTATATCAAATGCTGATATCCTGTCGGATACAACAATCATTAGATTGTTTTTATCAATTTCATAGATATCTCTTACTTTTCCACTGTTAATTTTTTTCATCCGCTTACCCTTCTTTCATTAAAAAATTACCAAGCCAAGTTATTGGTGAAAACAACTTTATCAAGACCTGAAGTGATCTTTCCAATCGGGTAACAGTTGTAATACTGTTCTATCTGCTTAATGGCAATATCAGCAAATGAAGATTCAATAACCAGAATTAATCCAACTCCGCAATTAAAAGTGCTTAACATCTCGGCTTCGGAAATATTACCATTATTTTTTATATGCTTAAATAACGGCAGCACCCTTATCTTCGATAAATCAATTTCGGCAGTTAGACTATCTGGGATAATCCTTTTCAGATTCCCCTCCATCCCACCGCCAGTGATATGTGCCATTCCTTTGATTTTTTCATCGGATATTAAACCTTTAATTGCCTTGTAATATGCTGAGTGAGGCTTCATAATCGCATCTATAAATGTTTCATTGTTTATTTTTTCATTTTTGATTTGAGGCATTTCATCCATAAGCAGTCTAACCAACGAATAACCATTCGTATGCAGACCATTAGATGCCACCGCAAGGATTATATTACCATCTTTTATTTTGGAACCATCGATAATCTTATCTTTATCAACAATACCCGCAATGCTTGAAGCTAAAATATAAGTGCCATTTTCAACAATACCTGGCTGTATCGAAGTTTCGCCTCCAACCAGAGAGCAATCGTTAAGTTTGCAAGCGCTTGAAATTCCGCTTACAATGCTTTTTATCGTTTCTTTTTCTGCATTTCCACATACAATTGTATCAAGCACGGCTAACGGAGCGGCACCCATTACAATGATATCATTGACTAAATGATTTATCAGGTCATGGCATATTGATTCGGTAAATCCATATTCCATAGCAAGTTTCTGCTTTGAACCGGGTTCTTCGCTTTTTAACACTAAAACAGGATGCTTAATTTCATCGAATTTTATGTCATACAGCGAAGCAAATGGACCTAATCCGTTGAGGACGCGAGGATGATCTGTCGAAATACTATTGCTCATCTCGCGTTTTAGCGTATCTGTATAATGAATATCTACGCCAGCCTTGCTATAAGTGAGACCTGAATTATTAGATTCCTTGCCTCTTAACATTTCATCTACTGTTATTCCAAGCAAATCTGACAGGTCAGTCAATAATTCTGTATTTGGAAATGTTGTTCCATTCTCCCACTTTGAAACAGCCTGAAATGAAACATTTAGTTTCTCCGCTATTTGTTGCTGAGTTAAACCGATTGCTCTACGTTTAGATGAAATAAATGATGATACTTTTTTATTATCGAGCATATTACACCTCCAATATACTCATTGTATCTTGACGAAAAATGACAATCAATAACCGAATTATCGAATGAGTTCACTGCATTCAACTTTAAGTTGAATGCAAAAAATGTAAATTTTCTAACTTCATCGTTTGTTGTCGCATACCCAAACCCAAAATTCCGGCCGTCCAGGGTTGCCGTCAGCCCCGTGGCCCGGTTCCGGACGTCGTAGGTATAGCGATAACTCACCCCATTGGACACTGTCTGGGTCAGCAAGTTATCATTGTTATCGTAGGTATGGGTGACGGTCCGTCCGTCGGGCTCGGTCACGGTCTTCAGCCGGTAGCCGGCGAAAAATTTGTACGTCAAATTCTTAGTCTGGGACCCTTGCGTCTTGCAGGAGTACTGATGCTAACTTGACGTTGGCGCCAATCTTTTTTCTTTTTGACCGACCAAATAGAAACAAAAAGTCGCCGGATTCGGCCTGATCCCATCCATGGGGGCCTCATCTTTTGGCCTTCCTGCCCCT
>JAEYGI010000069.1 GCA_023402395.1 Bacillota bacterium | reverse complement strand
ACGAAAGTGGTTTGATTACTACAATATCCGAAGGCGGCATAGTGCTTTAGGGGGAATATCGCCCCTAATGTATGAAATCAGGAGATACCACCCTTTTGGTCTGTCCGCCTAGCCCAATACGGTCCATTTCCATGCTTCTTTCCCCTTGTTCTTTTTTCGGTCAAGGAGTTTACACACTTTATTTTATAGACCCCTTGAATGGAATTATAAATTTCAGTATCTTTTACCCTTCCCTTCGATAGGCTCAGACTCAGGTCGCGAGTTTAAAAATCGAATTGACTGGCATGAAAATAGTAAGATTGTACAGTATTGTATGTCTTCTCCTGGCGGAGCGGATTCAGGCCATGCGGTGATGACCCTAAATATTCAGCGGGGGCCGTGGTATTATCTTGCTACCGATTGCTGTGTTGCTGTGAATCAAAAAAATAGTTTTTATATAAAAAATATTGTTAGAATCTTATTCCTGTGATATGATCAAAATGATAACGGGACATTAAATTTTTGGGAGGGTGTTGTGGATGGTAACGGAATCCCTTCATCAAATGGAAACTCCTTCAGTGTTAATCGAATCCGGGGTTTTGGAAGCCAACCTTCAAAAAATGGCCGAACTGGCCCGGACCAGCGGAATCAGGTTGCGGCCGCATGCCAAAACCCATAAGTGCCTTGAGATCGGCAAGAAGCAGCTTGCCGCCGGCGCGATCGGCCTCACCTTGGCCAAGACCTCCGAAGCGCTTCCCTTCGCCGAAAGTGGGATTCACGATATTTTTTTAGCCTATCCGGCGGTGGGTCCCAAAAAGATCGGTCGTTTAATTCAATTGGCTGAAATGTGCGACATTAGTATCGGGGTGGATAGTGAGGCCAATGCGACGGAACTGAATCGGGCGTTTGAGACGGTATCCAAAAAACTGCCGGTGCTTCTCGAAATCGATACCGGACTGGGACGGACCGGCGCGGCGCTGGATCACGCGCTGGAATTGGCCGCCCGGATCAAGGCGTTGCCCCACTTGGAGTTGAGAGGAATTTATACTTATCGCGGCGCGTTGCTTGGAGGAGTCTCCGGCGCCGCCTCTGATCAGGAGCTAAAGCAGATCGCCGCTCAGCAAGGCCGGGAAGAAGCCCGAACCATGGGAAACCTGGCGCAACGGCTCCGCGAGGCGGGATTCCGGATTGACGTGGTCAGCGCCGGGTCAACGCCGACCGCGGCTGGAGTGGTTATGGAACCCGGTTTGACCGAAATCCGTCCCGGAACCTATGTTTTTAATGATGCGATGCAAGTGCGTTTGGGAGCATGCTCTTGGCAGGAATGCGCCGCCAAAGTATTGGTGACCGTGGTCAGTCGGCCCGGTCCCGATCGGGCGATCATTGACGGCGGCAGCAAAGTGTTCGCGGGAGACGCCAAACCGGACGCACCGCCTTTAAATTTAGGGGGTTTCGGAACGGTGGTCGATGCTGCGGGAAATCCCAGAGCGGATGTTTTATTCGAGCGGATTACCGAGGAACATGGTATGTTAAAGTTGATTGGGTCGGCGGCCCAATCCCTCCGCGTCGGGGATAAACTGCGGGTGATCCCGAACCATATTTGCACCACCGTAAATTTATTTGACAATTTGACCGTGGTTTCCAATTGGGACGAAGCGACCGGAACCACCGGTGTCGCGGCTACTTGGAAAGTAGCGGCGCGGGGACGGGTTCAATAACTCCGGCGAGGGGTACCATGTTTGATAATCGTTACGGTTAAACCTTAAAACGCGGCTAACCGTGATTGAATAATTGTAAAATCGAAAGGAAATGAGTCGACATGAGAAAAGAAATTATTAACACCTCCAAAGCGGCGCCGCCGGGCGGGTCATATTCGCAAGCGGTTAAAGCCGGTAATCTGGTCTTTGTTTCCGGTTGCGTGGGCAATGACCCAGCCACCGGAAAGCTGGTGGCCCCTGGACAAGTCCGGCCTCAAACCAGACAAGCCATTGAGAATATTCAAACGATTCTGGCCGCCGCCGGAACCACGCTGGACAATGTGGTTAAAGTAACGGCGTTTATCGACAATATCGAAGAATTCCAGGCTTTCAACGAGGAGTATAGCAAGTTTTTCAAAAAAGATGAATTTCCGGCCCGAAGCACGGTAGAGATCGGAAAATTTCTCAATGGCATGCGCATTGAGATTGAGGCGATCGCGATCATTCCCGATTAGCTTCAGTTAAAATGACCGGTGGGGGGTGATCAACCATTCTTGAGCGGCATCGATGTGCTGACGGGCTGTAAATAAACAACTCAAAGGAGGCGTTTTATTCCATGGCGTATTTGAGAAAGCAACGACGGTTTGTGGCAAGAATCTGTTTCCTGGCGATGGTAATTTCCGTGTTGGGTTTCGCCGTTGTGGCGTATGCCAAAGAGCCGGTTACCATTAAATATGCCGCCTGGTGGTTTACGGAAGCTGGACGGAAAGAATGGCTAAATGCGCAATTGGATAAATTTGAAAAAGAGAACCCCGACATCCGGGTGGAGCGCATCGCCATCGCTTCCGGCGACGTGCATGATCGGTTCATGACCGAGGCCGCCGCCGGGACCGGTCCCGATCTGTTATGGTTTCGCGACATTTCGATGGTTCCCTTCGCGAAATTCGGTTTTCTGGAACCGCTTGACCGCTACATTAACCCCAAAAACTATCAATTGGAAGAGGTCAACAGTACCGGTATTGTAAACGGAAAACGCTACGCATTGAACTTAATGGGGTTCGCCTATGGCCACCTTATTTATAACAAGAAGCTGTTGGCGGAAGCCGGGGTAAAGCCTCCGACGACTCCCGAAGAATTACTGGAAGCCGCCCAAAAGCTGACCAAGGCTCCGGGCCAGTATGGTTTCGGGATGCCGGTCGATCCCGGCGAATCGGAGTATTTCGCCCAAAACATTCAGAAATTCGCCAGCGGTTTTAACGCCACCATTGCTCAGAATGGTAAAATTGCCGTCAATGATCCGAAGTTCGTCCAAAGCATGACCTGGCTGAAAAAGATCTATGATGCCGATGTCACGCCGAAAGGCTTGGGGTGGAGAGTGCAACGGAGAATGTTCGCTGACGATAAGATCGCGATGTTATGCGATGGCGCGTATCAGTTTGGAGTAATCGATGGTTTCTATCCCGGACATTCCAAGGATTTCGGAGCGGTGCGGCCGCCGTTTCCCGGGAATCTGTCGCTGTTCAACCAAAATTTTATTGGAATCGCCAAAAGCTCCAAACATAAACCCGAAGCCGTCCGGTTGCTGAAATGGTGGGTTCGCGCCGACAATCAATTAGCGTTCAATACTTATGGTCTGCATGTCGGCACGGTGAAAACTCAGTTCTCAACGGACTTTCTTAATGCCCATCCGTATTTGAGCGCCTACAATGATCCAAAAATGAAGGCGGTTCCGACGATTGTAACCGGTTATGAAGAGCAAAGTGAACAAATCCGCCGGACGCTAGTGGATAGTATAGCTAGGAGCTTCTTTAGCGATAAGCCGGTTAAATCCAGTCTTGACGATGCTCAAAAAGCGATTATGGGCATTGTAAGAAAGTAACGTTCCAAGCGTATTTCGCGGGGCAAGGGAAAAGCCCTTGCCCCTTTTATTCATGGCTGTAAGTAAATACGGCCGCCGGAAAGAGGGTTGGCGATGGAGACAGTAAGAAAAAGAAAGCTGGATACCCTTCCGTACCTGTTGGTGTTACCAGCGCTGTTAACAGTCGGTTTCGTGTACTTCTTCCCGATCGTAAAAGGGGTGCTGTTGTCATTCACCTCGGCCAAATTCGTAGAAAGCGCCCCGTTTATCGGATTATCGAACTACGGGCGGATGCTTAATGATCCCGGGTTTTGGCATGGTTGTAAAATCACCTTTCTTTATTCCGCTTTTTATATTGTCGGAGTTTTTGCGATGGGGCTGGGGACGGCTTTATTGTTGCATAATCAATTTAAAGGGCGGCCGCTGGCCAGAACGTTAATCATTTTACCTTACGCGATTCCGGACATCGCGGCCGTGGCCGTCTGGACCTGGTTGTTTGATTATCAGTATGGGGCGTTGAATTACGTCCTCAAGAATCTGGGCTTGATCGAAAAGTCGGTACAGTGGTTATCCAATCCGGAGATTGCTTTGTTTGGAGTCTTATTGGTCTCGGTCTGGCGTTTATTTCCGTTTCATTCTTTGGCGCTTCTCTCGGCGTTGCAAGGGGTTTCCGAGGATTTGTACGAAGCCGCCGCGCTGGACGGGGCGACGGGATTCAAAAAGTTTTGGCATATTACGCTTCCTTCAATTATGGGGATTATGGGGATCCTTTTTTTAATCACGATTATCTGGTCGTTTCAGCGATTTACCATTATCTGGACGCTGACCCAGGGGGGGCCGTCCCAGGCCACCGAAACGCTGGTGGTGCAAGTCTACCTAAAGGCTTTTAAATATTATGATATGGGGTATGCCGGGGCTATCGGCACCGTAACCATCCTTTTCCTAATGGCCGTAACCGTGTTCTATTTCAGCTTCAATAAGGAAAAGAACCAGTGATGGGGAGAGCAGAGATGAACTTAAAATCATACCGTTTGCAGCAGGCATTGATGCGAATCGGTTTCTATATTATTTTGGCGGTTAGCTGTTTTCTGGTTATATTTCCCGTCTATTGGCTGTGCACTAGCTCTTTACAACAGGAGAAAGATTTGTTCTCTTTCCCGCCGGCGTTTTTCCCGGACCCGATCAGTTTTGACGGATACCTGAAATTGTTCGCGGAAGGAGCGATCTGGCAGTGGATCGCCAATACGGTCTTCGTCACGTTTGCGACCGTGCTGTTGACAGTGATTTTTTCCACACTGGCGGGATACAGCTTTTCACGGTTCAAGTATCGCGGCCGGAATACCCTGTCGTTGGCGTTATTAAGTACGCAAATGATTTCGGGTCCGATGGTGATCACCCCTTTGTACATCGTTTTTAGCAAAATAGGCTTAATCAACACCTATTTTTCGCTGATCATCACCGATACGGCGCTTTGCATGGCGGTCAGCACCTGGCTGATGAAGGGCTTCTTCGATACCATCCCCTATGAGGTCGAGGAAGCGGCCTTGATCGATGGCTGCAACCGCCTGGAAACGCTGGCCCGGGTCACGCTTCCGATTAGCATGACCGGGCTGGTCACCGTGTTGGTTTTGACTTTCTTTTCAACCTGGAATGAGTATTTGTACGGCTTGATTTTCATCAGTGACCAGAGCAAATGGATCGGTAGCGTGGGGTTGGCGTCATTTATCGGGAGCTATACCGTATCCCAGGATCAGCTTCTGGCCGGAGCGACCATCTTTTCACTGGTGCCGGTGCTTTTTTTCATGTTCTTCCAGCGATATATCGTTTTAGGCGTTACCAGCGGCGCGATTAAAGGATAAATGCGAACAATGGTTCGGTCGACGGCTTCATCCGAAGCAAAAAATCCCGCCGTTCCCGGGCTAAGGACGGCCGGCGCTTCACGGCGAAATGCCTTCTTTTTCACGGCGCTTTGCTTGATTTGGGGTTCGGGATACTTGGCCAACCGGATCGGAATCAAATCGTTTCCTCCTTTGATGTTCGTGGGAGCCCGATTGTGGCTGGCGGGAACGATTTTACTGCTGGCGGCCTTGTTTGGAGGGACGTGGACTCCAAGACCCGGATCGGAATATAGACGGTTGGCGACCGCTGGGTTGCTGCTATTTTTGGGTGGAAACGGCTTGGGGATCTTGGGGCTACGAACCATGACCGCCGGGCCGGCCGCATTACTGGTGACCATGGCTCCGATTTTTATGGCCCTGATTGAGTTGGGGTTGCCCGATTCTAAAAAGCTGGCTCTAATAGGATGGTGCGGGCTGGCGATGGGTTTTCTGGGAGTGATCTGGCTGATCTTTTCCGGAGAGGGACTGGGCGTTTTGGATCCTATGGGGGCGGCTCTGACCTTGCTGGGATCCATGGCTTGGGCGGCGGGTTCGGTTTTTACGAGCCGGATGAAGCTGTCCTTGCCGCCTTCGGTTCAAATCGGATTTCAGATGTTTAGCGGAGGGATTTGTCTGTTGATTTCGGGGTGGTGCGTCGGCGAAACGGCGAATTTTCATCCCACATCCTCCGCGCTGGCGGCATTTTTCTATATGCTGTGCTTCGACGCGCTGATTGCCAACAGCCTTTATCTACGGTTGCTCAAAGTATGGCCCGCCGCCAAAGTAGGAACATACGCTTATATTACTCCGTTCATCGCGGGCTTGGCCGGGGTGATTTGGTTACGGGAGCCGATGAATATCGGATTGGCGCTTTCAGGACTGGTAATCCTCGGCGGTGTTGGCTTGGTTCAACGAGCAAGGTTTGATTAAAGGAGCCAATCATGGCGAAGCTAGCGCGAATGACTTGGAAAGAGGTAAGGGAGAAATCGGCCCAAGGGGCGATGGCACTGGTTCCGGTGGGGAGCTTGGAGCAGCATGGCCCGCACCTGGTGGTTCAAACCGATACCAAGGTCGTGGCCAAAGTTGCCGCCGGAGTTGAAAAAGCTCTGGAGGACAGGGGGCTGACGGTTTGCCTGACCACGGTCTTGTGGCTCGGCTGTTCACCCCATCATCTGAACCTCTGCGCTATCTCGCTCAATCCTGATTTATACAGCGATGTAATCGAATCAATTGCCGAATCGCTGATTGCGGCCGGGTTTAAGAAGATTTTTTTCTTAAACGGCCACGGCGGAAACAGTGCTCCGCTGCAAGTGGCACTCAACGATATTGCCATGAAGCACGACATTTTGGTGGGCTGTGGCGCGTATTGGGAGTTGGCGGCGAACTCGATCCGCCGGAACCGGGAGTCGAGGGCCGGCGGAATGGCGCATGCTTGTGAGCTGGAGACGTCATTGATGCAACACCTATTGCCGGAAGGCGTCCGGCAGAAATTAATCCGGAAACACATTCCCGATCTGCCCAGCCGGGCAACCATAGATCTGACTGAATCCGGCCCGATCAAACTCGGATTCCGCTTCTCAGACTTAAACCCTGAAGGCAGCCTGGGAGATCCGACGCTAGCTTCGCCGGAGAAAGGACGGCGTTTCCTGGAGGGAATCGTGGCTGAGGTAACCGAGGCGCTGGCCGATTTTTATCATTTAAAGATCGGAGACCGATCCATCCACTAACGTTTGATCCGGTTAATCAAACCATCGCAGATGTGGATCTTAATTAACTAATTTAAAATAGGAGTGTTGACAATGTCCCCTGATCAAAAACTGCAAGAACTCAATTTAACCTTACCGCAAATGCTGCCGCCGGTAGCTAATTTCGTTCCGGTGCGGAGAACCGGCGCTTGGGCTTACGTCTCCGGT
The DNA here is from genome assembly GCA_023402395.1 of Bacillota bacterium. Taxonomy (GTDB): domain Bacteria; phylum Bacillota; class UBA4882; order UBA8346; family UBA8346; genus JAEYGI01. The sequence continues at coordinate 36,121 of JAEYGI010000069.1, read as the reverse complement.
CACGGGCCGGTTGATGCGACCGGAAGAACTTGCATGACGGGGAAACTCGGGCACGACCTGGAAGCCCAAGAAGGCTATCAAGCAGCCCGGTTAGCGGCTCTTGCTTGCCTGGCCTCATTAAAGACGGCGCTGGGCAGCCTGGACCAGGTTAAGGGAGTCGTTAAGATCGTCGGTTTTGTAAATAGCGCCGCGGATTTTATTCAGCAGCCACAGGTGGTCAACGGCGCTTCCGATCTGCTGGTGGAGATCTTTGGGGAACAGGGCCGTCACGCCCGGTCGGCGGTCGGCATGGCGGCGTTGCCCGGAAATATTCCGGTTGAGATTGAGATGGTGGTCGAAATTTAAGCGCCAACGCCGAAAGATAACGGAGGGCAGGACATGGCATACGATTTACTGTTAAAAGGCGGCTGGGTAATCGACCCAGCCAATGGCATTGATGAGCGGCGGGATGTGGCGGTATTCAATGGGAAGGTCGCGGCGGTCGAGCGGGAAATCCCGTTCGCGGCGGCGGCCAAAGTCATTGATGTCAGCCGACTCTATGTAACGCCGGGCTTGGTCGATCTTCACTGTCATTTGTACGCCACCGCGGGGATGAGGGACGCCTGGGCTGGTGACAACAGCGTATTGCCGGACGGGTTTAGTTTTCGAACCGGGGTCACAACAATGGTTGACGCCGGAAGTTCCGGGTGGCGAAATTTCGCGGACTTTCGGGATCGGGTGATTGACCGGGCGGTTACTCGGGTTTATGCCATGCTTAATATAGTCGGGCTGGGGATGATGACCGATATTCCGGAGCAAAACCCGCTCGATATGGAACCGGAGCGCACCGCCAAAATGGCTGAGGAGCACCGTGATGTGGTGGTGGGAATCAAAACCGCCCACTATTTCGGACCGGAATGGATCGCGATTGAACGAGCGGTTGCCGCCGGAGAGATCAGCGGATTACCGGCCATGGTCGATGTGGGTTATTTCCGGGTGGAACGGCCATTCCATCAAATGGTAACCGAAAAGTTGCGGCCGGGAGACATTGCGACCCATATGTACCGCGCGCCCGTACCTTATGTCGGGAAAGACGGGAAGCTCTTGCCTTATTTCTTTGCCGCCCGGCGGCGGGGAGTCATCTTTGACGTCGGCCATGGCGGCGGCAGTTTTGTGTTTCGGAGCGCCGCCCCCAGCATCGCCCAGGGATTTTACCCGGACACGATTTCCACCGATCTGCACACCACCAGCATGAATGGGGCCATGATGGACATCACTACGGTAATATCCAAGTTTTTGGCGTTGGGGATGTCATTAGCCGAGGCCATTAAAGAGACCACGGTAAATCCGGCCCGATTGATCGGCCACCCGGAATTGGGGACGTTGACTGTAGGCGGAATCGCGGATATCGCCGTATTCAACCTGATGGCCGGAGAATTTGGATATTATGACTCCGGCGGCGGGAAATTGCAAGGAAAGCAGCGGCTCATCACTGAACTAACGCTTAAAGACGGGAAAATCGTCTGGGATTGGAATGCACGGGCCGCAGTGGATTATCGGACTTTGGGCGAGTTTTACGATGTACGCTCTATGGACCAAGTAGTATTTCCGGAAGCATAAATCAGTGAAGAAAGGTTGATTCCGAATGATTATCAATTGGATGAAACAAAAGATTGACCAGAATCAGATGGTGCTTGGGCCATTTTGTAAGTTAACGGAGCCGGCTATTTACGAGTTGCTGGGTTTGGCCGGATTTGATTTTGCCATTATCGATATGGAACACGGTCCTATCTCTTTCGAGACGGCTCAAAACTTGATTCGGGTTTGCGAACTGAATCAGGTCAGCCCGGTGGTGCGGGTTCCCAAAAACGAAGAGCATTACATCCTGAGGGCTTTGGATATCGGCGCCCACGCCGTGGAGGTTCCGGAGATCAACACACGGGAGCAGGCGGAGCGGTTGGCTGAGGCAGCCCGTTATTATCCCGAAGGGAAACGGGGTCTCTGCCGGTTCGTCCGAGCCGCCGAATATTCGCGGATGTCGCGCGGCGCCGATTATCTCCGCTGCGCCAATCGGAACATCGTGGTCATCGCTCACCTGGAAGGAATTGAGGGGGTTGGCAATCTGGACGAGATCTTGGAGGTCGAAGGCATCGACGTTATTTTCATCGGACCTTATGATCTTTCGCAATCGATGGGGATTCCGGGACAAGTCCGCGATCCGCGGGTGATTGATAAAATGTGCGGCATTGTCGAGAAAGCTAAACGAAAGAACAAGGCCATCGGAACCTTTGTGGAATCGCCCGAGAATGCCGAGGCCTGGATGAAACGGGGCGTTACGTACATTTCTTATTCGGTGGATGTCGGATTGATCTTGGATGCGCTTAGCAGCGTGGCCCGGGCGGTGAAGGGAGATCGGCCGCCCCAATGGGCCTGAGCCAAGACCGTTGCAAACGGATTGGTCATCATCGATTTTGTTGCTCGCCCGAAATGTTTAGCCATTGCTTGCCCGTGAGGGAAGCGACGGTTTAAAACGGCCGGGCTTACATGGGTACATGATGTTCTTTAGTTAGACGCGATTTAATTCTACTTATTATAGTAGTAATAGGATATAATAAATATTAATTTGATGAAGCTGGCATTTGGATTTAAAAGTGTAAATCGTAGTGAGAATTTTCATCCTAAAGCTTAGGAGGGAATTGTGAAGAAGATCGATGATGAAATCAATCTTTTAAAAGCGGTTATGAAGATGATCTCCGCCCATTTTGGGAATAAATGCGAAGTAGCACTGCATGACTGGTCTAAGGGGTATGAGCGCTCTATCGTAGCCATTGAAAATGGTCATGTTACTGGCCGAAGAGTTGGCGATTGTGGCAGTAATTTGGGCCTGGAAGTCATAAGAGGCACGGTCAAGGACGGCGATCGGTTCAATTACATTACCCAGACCAAAGGAGGTAAAACTATCCGTTCCTCTACGGTATATATTAAAAACGATGAGGAACAGGCCATCGGCGCTTTCTGCATTAATTTTGACATCTCCGATCTGATTACGGTGAAGGCGTTGGTTGATTCATTAACAATGGTTGAGCAGGCTCGTCCTGAAATATTCGCCAACGATGTCACTGAGGTACTCGACTTTCTATTGAAGGAAAGCTTAAGCGTTGTCGGTAAACCGGTGGAATCAATGACTAAGGAAGACAAGATGGCGGCTATTAAATTTTTGGATGAAAAGGGAGCCTTGCTGATCAGCAAAGCCGGCAATAAAGTCTGTCATTTTTTTGATATTTCTAAATTTACGCTTTATAATTACCTTGATGAGATCCGGACCAACCGGGAGAACACCCTTCGGGAATTACCAAAGGACAAGACGCCAAGTTAACTTAACCCGATGTGTTATTACGAGTTCGTGGCGACTGCCAGGTGGGTCCGTGGCGGTTAGGGAGAAAGCCCGGGGAAGGAGATTCGACGCTCTTTTCCGCCGGGCTTTTTGATTGGATCGGAGAGCTGCAACTGATCGGGGAGCCGCTATAGTTGATCCGGGAGCAGGATCAAGTGATCGAGGTGTCGCTCCAAGTGATCGAAGTGTCGGATCAAGTGATCCAAGAGATGGATCAACTGATCCGGGTGTCGGATCAGTTGATCAGAGAGCCGGATCAGTTGGAGCGGATGTTGCTCCAGATGGAAATATTGGAGGATCATTTGAAGAAAGAGTTGCTCCAGAACGAAATATTGGAGGATCATTTGAAGAAAGTGTTTTTTAAGATGATCGAAGTATTGGATCAGTTGATCCAACTGTTGCTCCAGATCGAAAAAGTGTTGCTCCAGATGATCGGGGAGTTGGATCAGATGGGTGCGGGGCTGCTATAAATGATCCGGGGTGAGGGAGGGTAAATAGGGGTTGTGAACAGTCCGGACGGAGGCTGAAGACCTCCAGCGGTATTCTATTCGTGAATAGCTGTATTTGAAGCTTCCTAAGTTTTGCCCGGCTGCAAGACGGCAGGAGTCTAAGGGTCCTTTGGCGTTGTTTCCATTTATTCATTATTATTTTGAGAAGCTTTAATAAAAGCCTCTAAATCGGTCCGATGAACCCTCCAGAGATCTCCTAATTTGATAGCTTTAAGTTTACCTTGCCGAATCCAATTTGCAACTGTACGAGGTTTTAAGTTGAATTTTTCAGCAATCTCTTGAGGGCTATAATATTCTTTTTCTTGCACTCGCATGACCTCCCAACGCGTTTATTGTATCATAACCAAAACATCCTTTCCACCAAGATATAACCCATATTGCAAATATAACCAAAATTACTTGACTAAAATTTTCCTTTGTGATAATTTATAGATATAATATTACCTAAATAACCTAGAATGAATTTAAAATAGAATCGATTTTGTCTATATTAAGGGGGCTAGTGTCATGCTCACCTACAAAGACAGCGGCATCAGAAAATACATCTTTGACCGGATCTGCCAGATTGACGATGAGATAATTAAAGACGACCCTGAATACAAAAAACTGGGGGAGCGCCCGGATGAACTGCTGGAGCTGGTCACCGCCAAACTGTCCCCGGAGGATCAGCAGTTATTGAAAGAGTATGATAATATCTGGTTTGAGCAGATTATCCGCAGGGACGAGCTAATCTACAGCGAAGCGCTGATGGACGGGATCTTAATTGGATACTGGACGGCGCTGGTGGGCAGGGGAGTGGAGAAGATTAGGGTTTGAAAGATTGGGTACAGGATGCCAATTCACCTCACCCCGGCCCTCTCCGGGGATGCGGCTCAAGGAAGCAGGTTCACGGAGAGGGATGACGGAGCATGAAACTTGGGCCTTTTGAAAACCCGGATTGATGGCCCAAAAGATAGGCCCTGGTTTCAGGCAATTCACCTCTCCCCGTTGAACCCGCATCATTGAAATCCAGCGCCGGGGAGAGGCCGGGAGAGGGGTTGATTGTAGCCGTCGAAGATGCCTGTTCACCTCACCCCGGCCCTCTCCGGGGATGCGATCCAAGGAAGTGGATTCACGGAGAGGGATGACGGAGCATGAAACTTGGGCCTTTTGAAAACCCGGATTGATGGCCCAAAAGATAGACCCTGGTTTCAGTCGATTCACCTCTCCCCGTCGAACCCGGCATCATTGAAATCCAGCGCCGGGGAGAGGCCGGGAGAGGGGTTGATTGTAGCCGTCGAAGATGCCTGTTCACCTCACCCCGGCCCTCTCCGGAGATGCGACCCAAGGAAGTGGATTCACGGAGAGGATGACGGAGCATGAAACTTGGGACTCTTGAAAGCCCGGATTGATGGCCCAAAAGATAGACCCTGGTTTCCGTCGATTCACCTCTCCCCGTCGAACCCGCATCATTGAAATCCAGCGCCGGGGAGAGGCCGGGAGAGGGGTTTGGCGCTAAAATTGAAGCTTTTCCAACATCCTCAATTGCTGCAGCAATTGGGGGCCTTTCCAAATAAGCATAGAAATAATGAGGATTACGGACAAGAGCCCTAAAATAAAACCGGCCCAGGCCATTCCCGTTCCTTTTCTGGCGGGATCCTCCTTGATTTCCCGAATTGCCCACCATCCTACGATAATTGCCATGACTCCTTTTTCTAACCCCATTAGGTTAACAAAGGAGATTATTCCCAACAATAAGGCGATCATCGCTAATCGGCACCGTTTCATGTCCACTCCTCCATTTCCGATTCTAAACAAATGAATTTAAGTCAGTACCATCATAGGCATTTTAATTCGGAAGCTTGCCACCAACTGCCCGGCGCAATTGTTTCTTGATCCGCCGGCGCCTCACTGCTCCAACGGTAATTTTCGAAAGTAATAGCGTTGGTCCTCGTCTATAATTTCCCGGATCACCCGGCAGGGATTTCCGACTGCAATGGAGTTGGGCGGAATATCCCTGGTCACCACGCTGCCGGCGCCGATCACCGACTTGTCCCCGATCGTGACGCCGGGAGTTACAATCACCCCGCCGCCGATCCAAACATAGTTGCCGATGACGATCGGAAACGCGTATTCAATCCCTTGACTGCGCGGCACATGATGAAGCGGGTGCCCGGCCGTAAACAGGTTGACATTGGGTCCCAGCATGACCTGATCCCCGATGGCGACCTTGGCGCAATCCAGGATGACACAATGGGTATTGGCGTAAAAGTTTTCTCCGAGCGAAATATTGTAGCCATAGTCGCAAAAAAACGGCGGTTCGATAAAAAAGGTAGCGCCGGTCTTCCCCAGCAGCTGTTTGATAATTCCATTGCGTTTTTGAAATTCACTGGGGCGCGATGCATTGAAATCAAACAGCAATTCCTTGGCCGCTTGACGCTCTTCAAAAAGCCCTTCCCCGAATGACAGATAAGGCTTGCCGTTCAACATCTTTTCTTTTTCAGTCATTGGCTGGCCCTTCAATTCCTAATAATTTTTCATCTTCTCTTCGTTAGTATATCCTGATTGAGGCGTTTGGTAAATACGGAGAAAAGATCAACAACCGGAGCATTAAACTATTCCCGGGAGGATCGAAAGAGGCCGGACGAAACAAGCAAAATCGGTTGTTTTCAATCCGGGGACGGATCGGATATAATATTCTGAAACCAACCATTGAACGTGTTATGTCTTGTGAACCGCGGAGGCTACAGTACGGATAATTTGATACCGCGGGGCTCCAAGAAGTGAACCGACTTTCAAGGCGCCTCTTGAATTTTACCCGAAGGAAGGTGGCAGTCATCCATTCCCCCGCTTATTCCATCCGGACCGGACGGCTCTGGATCCGCTGTTATCAACCGTCTGACGCTACATTGTTGAAAGAAGCGATCGACGCCAGCCTCGATCAGCTCCGGCCGTGGCTGCCCTGGGCGGAGCGAGAGCCGGAGGAACTGGAGGCCAAGATCGAACGGTTGCGCCGGTTCCGGGGCGAGTTTGATCTCGGCCAAAACTTCACTTATGGCGCCTTTGCGCCGGACGGCTCCCGGCTGCTGGGCGGAACCGGGCTTCATCCCCGCATCGGCGAAGGGGGCTTGGAGATCGGTTACTGGCTGCGGACGGGTGAAACCGGCAAGGGTTATATGACCGAGACGGTCAGCGCGCTGATCAAAGTGGCCTTTACGATCCACAAAGTGGAGCGGGTCGAGATTCATTGCGACGCCGCCAATGACCGCAGCGCCGCCGTGCCGCGCCGGCTCGGCTTTCGCCGGGAAGCGTCGCTGCGGCGGAACGGGCGGGATGGCAAGGGGGACCGGAAAGAGGAGTTGATCTGGGTTCTGTTTAATGACGAGTATGAAAACTCGTCCCTGGCGGAGTTTCCGGTGGACGCCTACGATGTGCTGGGACGGAAGATTCTTTAAATATATGAAGATTCTTTAAATATATAAGATGAAAAAAGTTTTTGAAATAAGCATTCACATCCCAAATGCCGGCTGTGTATGGGTAAATGATTGAACTTTTTTCATCTTTATATCTGGCGGGTCACCCTGGGCTTCTCTTTCTGGAACGAGGAAGACTGGACGGTTCATAAGATTCACTGCCCCGACCCCAAAGGCACGGTCTGGGAGATGCGGAAAGTGGAGCGGGAAATTCCGGCACCCGATACGTCCTCTGGGCTGAATCACCCGAGATGAACTTGGAAGATCCGGCAATGGGGCAGGCCGGGGCGCATGTCTAAATCAATGAATATCACATCTTTGGGGAAAAAGCCCAGGAAGGAGTATCAGCACTCTTTCCGCCGGGCTTTTTATATTCGGGAATGAATCCGGCCTTCATTCAACTTGAAGAGTGGTTTGAGCGATTGGAGTTCCAAGGCGGAGGGCGGGAGTATTGGTCCAAATTCGGACGCCTGGGGCAATTTGGTAGAAAATGAAAATAGGATTTCGCGGTATTTTGTTTTGTGAGTGATTTCTATTGCTTTTGCTTGATTAAGGATAAGCGATGTAATAAAATCGTAATAGTTAACCAAAATAGAATAGTATTTAATTCAGAATCCTAATAATTAGTTCATTCCATCAATTACAACTATTTCTATTGGACTTGCGTAATGTTGCGTTTAAGTGATGCTTTTCGGACCAGATGATTAATCGGAGGTTAATAAGGATGGGCCTAAAAGGATTGTTACGGTTTCTTTTTCCGGAATATCAAATCATTGAATCGGTGCGTACATATGGATTTATCGCGAAAAGCCAATCAAGTCAAGGTCAATCGTGTCCGACTCAATCGAATTCGAATATTCCCGCCGAAGAATATTTCAACTTGAGCAAAGAGGCTGGAACGGGCATGGCGGCAACGCCCGCCACTGAGCATTTGAACCTTGGCCGGGAAGCTCGCACGAACACCTCGGCCAGCTCGGAGCCTGCATTTCGAGTCGAGAGCATGGCGCCGGATGCCGATGGAGTTCAGGATGAACGGAAGCCAAAGGTAAAATTGGAGCAAAGTCTGTTCGACTCTAATGTTGAAACCGCTCAAAACAATGTTTTTCAATGGTTTATCGGACAGCGGACCGCGGTGAAAAACATCGTGGTCGCTTTTAAAAGGCCTTTTATTGTCGGATTTGATCACGGCCGGCCCAGGAATACCATTTTCGTGGTTGGCAACGCCGGTTCTGGGAAACATACCCTAATTGCCACGGTCGCCACCGCCCTGCATAAAGTCGGAATCTTAAAGAATGAACTGGCGCACCGGATTAATCTGGCCTTGTATCCCGGCGCGGCGGAAAAGGGATTGTTTCTTACCGACTTGTATAAAGCGCTTTATTCCAATTTTGAAATTATTATCTTCGACAACTTTGAAAACTGTCACGAAAGCGTTCGCGACGTGCTGGCCCAATTGATCGTAAACGGAAAGTACCCGTTGGGAAGCCGTTACATTCTGCAAAACAATGTTTTGGTCGAGGCCACGGGGGTGTTGGCTCACAGTTCCATCAGCGAAATCTCCTCCAACCAGAAATATTTCATTTTCGCCACCACGTCTTCGGAAAACAAAATCGCAGAGATTTGGGGCGTCAAGATGATGGAGTCCGTTGGGGATATTATTAAGCTCGAAGGCTACTCCGGACCGGAAATTTCCGACATTACCCGCACCTTTCTGGAGGGGTTGGCGAAGCGCTGCCAGGAGCAATTGTCGCTGCGCGTTAAATATCAAGAGGACTTCGTGAACTATTGCGCTTCGAAATATAAGCGGGCCATCGGCCTAAAATCCGTGGAAGAATACCTGGCCAAAGTTGTCTATAAAGCGCTGTCGGAGTATAAGTTGCGGAACGCGCCGGAGCCTAACGTCGATACGGTCCTTTCCCATGAAAATGAACGGCTAATCGCCCGGTATCAGGACGGGAACAGGCTGGCTGAGATCGACCTGAGCGGATTTCTGCCTCACAAAACCACCGCCAACCTGGATGAGATCAAACGGGAATTGGATTCCGTGGTGGGTCTGGCTAAGGTGAAGGAGTACGTGTTGGACCTGGAAAACAACTTAAAGGCGCAGCAAATGCGGGCGGATGCCGGGTTCAAGGCGGTTTCCGTTTCCATGCATATGATTTTTACCGGCAATCCGGGTACGGGCAAGACCACCATCGCCAGGATTGTAGCCAAGTACTTAAAGGAAATCGGCGTGTTATCAACAGGGCAACTGCGGGAAGTCAGCCGGTCGGACCTGGTGGGGCAATATCTCGGCCACACGGCCAAGCAGACCAATGAAGCGATCCAGTCGGCGTTGGGCGGCGTCTTGTTTATCGATGAGGCCTATGCGTTATGCCGAACGAAGGACGACCCCTTCGGGCTGGAAGCCATCGATACGCTGGTTAAGGGGATTGAAGATTACCGGGACGATCTGGTCGTCATTTTGGCGGGATACAGCGATGAAATGGAGGAGTTTTTAAAAACCAACAGCGGCTTGAGATCGCGGTTTCCCAATGTGATTCACTTCGATGACTACAGCGATGGCGAAATGGTGGCCATCGCCGAGATCACGGCCAAATCCAAAGGATACCGGATCGCGGACGACTGCAAGGAAGCATTGCTGCGGCTGTTTGAAAAAAGTCAGATCAAGGGCCGTAATGACAGCGGAAACGGCAGACTGGTCCGGAACGTCGTCGAAGGGGCGATTCTCGAACAATCAAAGCGGATTGTCAAATCCGGGGAGACCCAAATGGATCTGCTCCGCCGGGATGATTTCAGGTTGGACAGCGCCGAGCGGTTCGACCTCGAAAAATCGCTGGCTGGGATCATCGGGCTTGATAACGTAAAAGAATTCGTGACCATACAATATAAGCTGCTCCTCGCCAATGAAAAGCGCAGGAAAGCCGGTGTCACGGTGGACACCACCCAGTCGCTGAATATGATTTTCACCGGCAATCCGGGTACTGGAAAAACGACGATCGCCCGGGTCGTGGCGTCGATGTTTAAAGAGATGGGACTGCTGAAGCAAGGCCATTTGGTAGAGACGGACCGCGGCGGGCTGGTCGCGGAGTATGTGGGACAGACCGCCAAAAAAACGGAAGAAGTTTTCCGGAGCGCCTTGGGTGGAGTGCTGTTTATTGATGAAGCCTACGCGCTCAACAGTGATGGAGGCAGCTTCGGAAAGGAAGCCATCGATACGCTGGTAAAGCTGATCGAGGACTACCGGGGGGAAATTGTCGTTATCTTAGCGGGATACCAGAAGGAAATGTCCGATTTTATGAAAGCCAATTCCGGGCTTGAATCCCGTTTTCCGCTTAAAATCGATTTTCCCGATTATAATGCGGATGAGTTGTTGGCCATCGCCCTGAAAATGATCGATTCCAAGGGATTTACCATTGAGGCCGCGGCCAAGCTAGTCTTGGAAGAACAGGTGCAGGTCGCTTGTAGAACGGCTTCCGCCCATTCCGGGAACGGTCGCATGGTCCGGAATATGATCGAAAAAATCATGCGCAATCAGTCGGCCCGCGTGGCCTCGCAGAATGATATTTCCGTTCAGGAACTGACCGAGATCATCGCGGCGGACATTGATATCGAGAAAAAAGCCAGCGAGGGGTATGATCTGGAAAAAGTGCTAGCCGGCATCGTCGGGCTCGATCAAGTTAAAACCTACGTCAGAAGCTTATACGCCAGGCTCAGGCTGCAGAACGAGCGGAAGAAAATGGGCCTGGCGTCGGATGACACTCAATCCCTGCACATGATCTTCAAAGGCAACCCCGGAACGGGCAAAACCATGTTTGCGCGGGTCATCGCCGACGTGATGTATCATATCGGCGTAATCAAAACCAATAAGCTCGTAGAGACGGACCGGGCCGGACTGGTGGCGGGATACGTTGGCCAAACCGCCATTAAAACCACTGAAAAAGTTATGGAAGCCTTAGATGGCGTGCTCTTCATCGACGAGGCCTATTCGCTGTCGCAAGGGTCGGAGAATGACTTCGGCCGGGAAGCCATTGACACCCTGGTCAAGCTAATGGACGACCAGCGGGAGCGGCTGGTGGTCATTTTGGCCGGATATAGCGAGAATATGGACGGTTTCCTGAAAACAAACCCCGGACTCAAATCGCGGTTTCCGAATATTGTCGAATTTAGCGACTATACTCCGGAACAGCTGATGTTCATCGCGGACCAATTTTACGCGGCCAAGAAATATGTTCTCAGTGATAAAGCCAGGGAAAAACTGCGCGCTGTGTTTGAGAGCGCCGTGAAGCAAGAAGCGTTCGGAAACGGCCGCTACGTAAGGAACGTATATGAACAATCAGTCAATCGCCAAGCCCTCCGGCTCAGCACGGATCTGGACTTGACCAAGGAAGAGGTTACCACCATCGAAGATTCCGATATTGTGGAGGTGTAAGGGGATGGGGAAGGGAACATCGGGTATCATGACAATTTTTTCTGCTATCTACGTGAGTGGACTTCTGTTATTCCTGTTGCTGTTTGTTTATGGTGCATTTTCCACGTTGCGCTTGATCATTGATTCCGGTTATGCCGTTCCGTATCACGGGTTAATGTTAATTGGAATCATGGGATTTCTCGTCGGATTTTCGATGCTTATGCCTAGCGTATATCATAAAATGCCATGGTTGTTCCCTTGTGTGAAAATGTTATATATTAACGGGATCATCCTTTGCATCGCGGCAACTATCTTAAATACCGGATATGCAGTGCAGAACGCCGCCAGACATAAGACGTTTTTGATCATGATGGGCGTACAAATCGTTATTTGTCGCATACTTATGTGTAAATATTTTGGGAGAAATACCAATCATATTTGGGGGTGGCGGTAATGAATGACAAGATGAAAGGCAATATTCAAAATACGGCCCAAACAGGGGCCAATCAGTTTAGACCAAATGCGACGGCAACTCCGGCCCAACCGGAAGAGCCGCAAGGTTCGGAGTTTAATTCATTTCAAACTCCGGCCATGACCCCCCAAAAGGTGAAACCCAAATTACCAAAAGATATCGTGAGTAATGCTCAAAAACCAAAGACGACAATAGATGAGAAAAATGTCCCTATCGCGAATTTCTTTGGGCTTTGTATTGTCATAGTGATCATTGCGATTATTGTCCGTTTCTTCTTGCCATCCGTAAATACCTCCCAAGCCGCTAAAAATGCCTTAAAGGAGAAGATTTCGACTTCACTGCCGGCCGGAGTGATTTTGCTGAAAGACGACCAAGACATTGGACAGCAGGATTTCAATATTATCCACGCCTCGTCTGACGACGAAAGTGAAATCTGGGTTTGGGATTATGCCGATGAAGACGGAGATTATGTGCAGGTCTTAGTGAATGGGAAGCCGATTAGCGAGGCGTTCATGGTCAAACATAAGCCCAGAACCTTTATTGTGCCGGCGGTAGGAAACGTGCAAATAAAAGGGGTAAGGGATGGCGTCGGCGGCATAAGCTATGCGGTGCGATACGGCATAAACGGTACCACTTACTTTAATTCGACGCTCCCGGGACAGTTTAATACCTACACGCTCAAACAGGACTAATTGAAGATTTGCGGGGGTGGAGTTGGCGTCGGAAATTTGACGGCTTTGGAAGATTCCGAATAGCACGGGGGTAAGCGAGATGGGGAAGGCAAAATCAATTTTTGGAAATATTATTCTGGTCATCTATGTTGTAACTGTTATGTGGTGGCTGTTATTGCTGCTTCCCTTGGTTCCAATTATGACAATCTTCTCCGACATACCAGGAATCATCAATTCCGGTTTTTCTTCATCAAACACTGGGATAGCGTTTATTGGAATTTTTGGGTTGTTTATCGGAATATCATTGCTTATTCCGCCGCTCCCCAAAATGTATTACAAGCTCCCATGGCTATTCCCGTATGTAAAGATTTTCTATGTTGACGTAATCATCATGTCTATTGCGACAATACTTTTAAATATTGGATATGAAGTGCAAAGTGATGCCAGGCACGTGAAATTTTTTATCTTAATGGTCGCGCAGATCATTATTTGCCGGGTATTGATGTGCATTTATTTTTGGAAGAAAAACGTCAACCATATTGGAGGCGGCGGCAATGGAACAAAAGGGTAAAGGTGATATTCAAAATGCAATGAAAACAGGAGCCAGTCGACTGACTCGAAATTCCACCCAAATTTCGGCGCAGCCGGGAGTACCACAAGATTCAGAGCTAAAATCGCCTCACACCGTAGCCAACGGTATTCAGAAAGTGAATACCAAAAAAAATGTGGCTCTCAAAATGTTTGGGGGATTCTGTATTGCGGCATTTATTTGCGCTGTTATAGCGAGTCACACTCCTTCGGTGGATACTTCCGCAGCCGCAAAACAAGCGTTAAACGATAAAATTTCTACTTCGCTGTCAGCTGGAGCCATTTTGTTGAAAACCGACGAAAATATCGGGGGGCAGGATTTCGGTATTGCCCACAAATCCCAAAATAACGAAACGAAAATCTGGGTTTGGGATTACGCGGCCGAGGACGGGGATTATGTACAGGTTTTAGTGAATGGAGCGTCAATTGGCGAGGCGTTTATGATTAAACATAAGCCTAGAACCTTTATGGTCCCAACTGTTGGAGAAGTGCAAGTAATGGGAGTGAAAGACGGCGGCGGCGGCATAACCTATGCAGTGCGATATGATGTTAATGCCACCACTTATTTTAATTCTGCGCCACAAGACGAATTTAACACTTATACGCTGGTTCGGGAGTAATTAAAGGTTATGGCGGGGTCGGTCTCAGAATTTCAGCAGGCAACTATCAGACAGAGAACGAAAATAGTTAAGTTTTTTTGCAAAAACGTCACCGAAAATAAATTTATTCAAAAGATAGCATTTGGGCTTATCCATGCGGGTAATCTTGAATGCTATTGTAATTTTTTAGCCGGTATTTCCGGCAACAAACCCGGGGAACCGGAGATTATGTCGAAGCCCGCTTTAATTCGAAGTCCGGATCGGATATAATATCTGCGGCAGCGATTGTTTTTGACTCCTGATATCTGAATACTTTACACTTGCGTGCTTAAAGGAGACATTCCGTATGGAACTGCTGATCCCCGCCGGAAACCTGGAGAAATTGCGGACCGCCGTACTCTATGGCGCGGACGCGGTGTATGCCGGAGTAGCCGGGTTGAGCCTCCGGGCCGAATCGGCCGAGATGAACCTGGAAGATCTGGCCACGGGGGTCGCCGAGGCCCACGCCAAAGGAGTCAAGGTCCATGCGGCGCTGAATACCTTTGCCCGGAACGCGGACGTGGAACGGGTGGGCCGGGTTGTTCCGGAACTGGCGGCGATCGGGGTGGACGCCGTGATCCTGAGCGATCCCGGAATATTACGGACGGTCCGGCGGGTAGCGCCGACACTGCCGGTTCACCTGAGCACCCAGGCCAACACCACCAATGCTGAAGCGGTCCGGTTCTGGCGGGATCAAGGAGTCGGGCGAATCGTGCTCGCCCGGGAGTTGACGTTGGAAGAGATCGCGGCTATCCACCGCGCCGCGCCTGAAGTCGAACTGGAACTGTTCGTTCACGGCGCGATGTGCGTGGCTTACTCGGGCCGCTGTTTCCTGTCGGCTTTCCGGAACCGGCGCAGCTCCAATCAAGGCGATTGCACACAACCTTGCCGCTGGGAATACCGGCTGGTCGAGTCGACCCGGCCCGGCGATCCGCTGATCCTGGAGGAAGATGATCGGTACAGTTACTTGCTGAGTTCGAAGGATCTCCGGCTGATCGAACACCTCCCGGAGCTGGCCGCGGCCGGAGTCGCTTCCCTGAAGGCGGAGGGCAGGATGAAGTCCGCCTATTATGTGGCGGTGGTGACGCGGACCTATCGTTGGGCTTTGGACGCGCTGGAGCGGGAAGGGGAGGAATACCGCTGCCGGCCGGAGTGGCTGGAGGAGTTGGACAAGATTTCCAATCGCGGCTATACCACGGGATTTTATTTCGCCGGGGAACGGATCAATGAGGTCAACCCGGGCGTGAAGTACCGGCAGACTCATGATCTGGTGGGAACAGTGCTGGCCGCTGACCGGCAAATGGAGCGGATTTTGATCGGCGTCCGGAATCGTCTGAAGGCGGGGGATGAGGCGGAGCTGCTGCTGCCCGGCGCTACCGTCAGGTTGGATACTGGGGCGATGACCGGCGAAGGAGGCCTGCCGGTATCGGAGGCCCATAACGGCTACCGGGTGTGGCTTCCGCTGGAGATAGCGGCGCCGGAGGGAGCGGTGATCCGGAGGCGGATGGGGTAAAACCAAGGCCTGTCTGCTTTTCTGCTTGTTTTCCAAATAAAGGGTTGACCGGTGCGCCTTTGAGTTATATAGTGATGATAACATCAGCATTGAACCGCCGGCCGCTATCAAGGCCGGCCCATCGGAGGGCTCTTTTATATTTAGGAAAAGGAGGAGAAACGCTGTGAGAGATTTCGTGTTTCACAACCCTTGCCGGATCATCTTCGGAAAAGACACAGCCGCAACGGTCGGCGCCGAGACGGCGCAGTACGGCCGGAAGATCCTGCTGGTCACCGGAGGCGGCAGCATCCGGAAATCCGGCCTTTATGATCGGGTCGTCGCCGGACTTCAGGAACAGGGGATTACCTATTTCGAAGTCGGCGGAGTTCAGCCCAATCCCCGCCTGACCTCGGTCTATGAGGGGATCCGGCTTTGCAAGCAAGAAGGGCTGGAGTTTATCCTGGCCGTGGGCGGCGGGAGCGTAGTCGACGCCGCCAAGGCCATGGCGGCCGGAGCTAAATACGAGGGGGATGTCTGGGACTTTTTCGAGCAGCGGGCCGTGATTCAGGACGCGCTGCCCCTGGGGGATATCATCACCCTGGCGGCCACCGGAACCGAAATGAACGGCAACGCGGTCGTGACCAAATGGGAGACCAATCAAAAACTGCCGATCGGCAGCCCGCTTTTGATTCCGCGCTTCTCGATCCTTGACCCGGCATTGACCGCCACCGTGCCCCGCGATCAGACCGTCAACGGGATCGTCGACATTATGGCGCACGTCTTTGAACAGTATTTCAGTCCGACCCCGGCCACAATCCTGGTGGACCGGATGGCTGAGAGCGTGTTGAAGACAATGATTGAGATCGCTCCGGCGGTGTTGCAAAACCCCGCCGATTACGACGCCCGGGCGGAAATGCTCTGGAGCGGCACCATCGCGCTGAACAGCCTTTTGAGTTGCGGGAAGATCACCGACTGGGCGACGCATATGATTGAGCACGAGATCAGCGCCATCTATGACATTCCCCACGGCGCGGGGCTTGCCATCGTCTTCCCGAACTGGATGAGTCAGGTGATGGATAACGGGCTTCCCAAGTTCAAGCAATATGCCGAGCGGGTCTGGGACGTCGCGGCGGCCGGGCGGAGCGACCGGGAAATCGCGTTGGACGGGATCGAGCGGACCCGCCAGTTTTTCAACCGGATCGGCGCCCCGGCGACGCTGGGCCATTATGAGATCGGGCCGGAGCGGATTCCGGAAATGGCGGAGAAGGCCGTAAGATTTGGGCCGCTGGGGAACTTCCAAGAACTTGGCAAGGGCGATGTGGAAGCGATCTTGCGGCGGTGTTTATAAGGAATGAAAAAAAAGGGGACCGCAAGGTCCCCTTTTTTTTTTTCGATTGGATTAGCCTTGGGCCGGTTCCGGATTGCGAAGCGCCTGTTCCAACTGGGCGGCCAACCGGTCCATGATCTCCCGGACCGGGAGAATCTCTTGAATCCGGCCGACAAACTCGCCGGAGAAAACCAGTCCGTTATGAATATCCCCGGAAACTGCCTTCTTCAACGCTTCCAGGATGCAGAACTTGGCGCTGCAATGTTTCAAGCACCCTTCACAGCGGGTGATTTTGGTCCGGAGCGCACCGGCGATCTTCTCGGTCAGATGGTTGGCAATGGCCCGGCCGGGCAGCCCCACCGGGCTGTCAATTAGTGTAACGTCGGCGGCCGTGGCCGACAGGTATTTTTTCTTGAAGTTGGGGTGCGCCTCACATTCGTCGCTGGCTACGAACCGGGTGGCCATTTGGGCGCCGGCTGCGCCGAGCCGAAGCATTTTGGCGATATCGAAGCCGTCGGTGATCCCGCCGGCGGCAATTACCGGGATCTTAACGTTTCCGGCCACTTCAGGCACGATGTCCGCGATGGGGCGATCAGTTCCCAGATGGCCGCCAGCCTCTTTCCCCTCGACGACCACGGCGGCGGCGCCGAGTTTTTCGGCGAGCTTGGCCAGGCGGGCTGAGGAAACGATCGCCAGGACCGGAATCTGATGCTCCTTGCCCCAGAGAAACATATCGCGGGAGAAGCCGGCCCCGGAGATGATGAAGTCCACTTTCTCCCGGAGCGCGGTGAGCATCAGCCCGGCAAAGTCGCGAGCGGCGAAGAGCACATTGACTCCCACATAGCCGTCGGTTAGCGACCGGGCGATCCGGATTTCAGCCTGGAGTTCGGCCTCGGTCAGCCCGGTTCCGGCGATGGTCCCGATGCCGCCGGCTGCGGCGACGGCAGCCGCCAGTTTCCCGGTGGAGACCTTAAACGCCATCCCGCCCTGGATTACCGGAATTTTCGGCGTCATGTGGGCGATCTTCAACTGTGGAAGCATGGGTGGTCCTCCTTTAGCATGAATGGCGGACCAGACATGCGTTAATTTTGATTGGACTAAGTATATCATGTTTTCGTCCGGAACGGGGTGGAAACTCTGGCAAAAGGCGAAAGGTTTTTCCAAGGATCGAAGCCGGCCGTTTAAAGCGGCTCAGTCCACAAATTCCAGCACCAACGTCTCCCGTTGATGCTCTTCGTATTTTGAGGTCTCCCAGTTATACTCGGCATTGGCAAGGACCAGATAGAGCTTTGCCAGGTTCGACTCGGACAGCTTGACGCTCCGGTTCTCCCCGTCGGGGAAGAATAGGTTCTCGATGTTCCGGTGGCAGAGGATTCGCTCCTTGGCCAACAGGACCCGGTCGAAACGGTGGTCGTACTCATCCTGAAAGTACCAGTAATTCGTCCCTTCCCCGCTGACGCAGAGGTCTTTGCTTTCATTGAAGGGATATTCCGCCACTCCGGTGCCGGGCCGGATGAACCGGTCCAGCGGCGCGCCCCGCCGGGCCAGATCGTAGCGGGCCGGGTCGGAACTGACGGCGATCAGTATTGCCATGGGTTTGGCGAAGGAAAGGTTGATCCCGAACGGAGCCCGCCGCAGCTTAACCACACCGGCCACGACCGGGACGTTGGTTTCATTTTGTTCAAATTCAACCGTGAACTTTCCGCTCCCGGGAGTCTGGGCTTGGGCCAACGGGCCCAATGCCAAGACCAGGGTCAGCAGGCTAAGGAGTATTATCTTCCGCAAACTAATCCCCCTTAATTATAATATTTACCATATTCCACTCTTTATCATAAATTATTTTATTAATTTAAGAAACAACTATTTCGTATTCTCTCGACAGCAAATGGATTCATCTGATGATAACGAAGTCCTCATCGACCGGCAATGATTGCCGGTTCATATTTTGTCGCTATAGAAGATGAAAAAAGTTTTAGGAAATAAATTCACATCCCTGATTAATCCGGACGTTCAAAGAAACTTATTGCGGCATATCTAAAAACTCCGGCTGTCATTGAAAATGAAGCGGCGATCGCTGCCGCGGTTACGGCGTTTACAAATAATTGACAGGCAACCGTTGCCGTTGGCTGTTCAGTAACTGAAAATGAGACGGCGTTCGATGCCGTAGTTGTGGGAGTGACAAAAAATTGACAGGCACCGGATGCCGGAACTATGGGGAGGATTGCCATTGTTCCGGCAATCAATGCCGCAACTCCGGCAATCAATGCCGCAACTCCGGCAATCAATGCCGCAACTCCGGCAATCAATGCCGCAACTCCGGCAATCAATGCCGCAACTCCGGCAATCAATGCCGCAACTCCGGCGATGAGTGCCATAGTTTTGGGAGTTACTGCCACCGAAACGGCGGGGGGCGCCGGAGGAGCATGGGCTCATTCCCAAGGAAATATTGATTAGCCGTTATTTTTATATTCTTATTTAGGCGTTCTGTCGGGCTGCGAAAATTATAAAATTTTGAAACAAATTTTTAAGACTTTGGTAATTTCAATCGTTGTAGTATAATATTTCATAATTGAAATATTCATTTGAGAAAGACGGGATTTGCCGGATGGAAGGCGAACGGCGGGTATTGTTGCAACGGACGTTGATACGGGTCAAGCATAAATTGCTGAAAATCTGTTCCCAGCATTTGGAGGAGTTTGGAATCTCCGGGGCGGAGTACGGCATTTTGCGGAACCTGGGGGAAGAGAACCTGACCCTCAGTGAACTCAGCCAGCGCCTACTGAAGGTGAACAGCAACATTACGGCGTTGATCGACAATCTGGAAAGGCGAGGGCTGGTGGAACGGACCCGGGATCCATCGGATCGCCGGGTGGTCCGGGTCCGGCTCACCGAAGCCGGCTTTGAGCTCCGGGAGCGGGCGGTGCCGGCGCAAAACCGGTTTATTGCGGAGTTGCTCTCGCCCTTAGCCGATGCCGATGTCGCCCAATTGCAAACACTCCTTCTCAAGCTGGAGGAGATCTGCGACGGGGAACGGGAACGGGCCGGAACGGTTCACGAATGAAAGGGTCTGGAAAAGTGAGCCGAAATGAACTGTCGGGTAAAAAATCCGTCTAATTAAAAGAGCGGTTTTTGTTTCATCCGGAGAGGCGGGGCAATTCTGCGCATATCCCCTTGTGAAATAAAGACAGACATTACCTTGCATACGGATTCGACGGATATCGGGGGCAAATCACAGTAAGGCCATTTGTCAGGAGGGGGTTCCGGAGTGAAGAAAATTATCCTGATTGTTGTCGCGGTGCTCTTTGTCGGCTTGATCGGTTTTAAAATCTGGGCTAAAATCGCCCGTGACCAAGCCATGGAGGTGCAAGCCGATCAACGCAGAAGCCAGTCGCGATCTTCAACGCCGATGGTGCGGGCGGTTCCCGCCGCTCCGGAATCGATTCGACAAAGTCTGAAAGTGGTTGGAACGATTGAAGCCGATCCGGAACGGATGGTTCAACCCCGGATCAACGGACGGCTTGTCACGCTGCTGGCCGAGGAGGGTTCGGTGGTCGAGTCCGGCCAATTGCTGGCGGTGTTGGATGATGAGACCATTCGGCTGCAACTGCAACAGAGTGAGGCGTCGCTCTCTTCCCTCAGGGCCAGCCTGCAACAAGCCGAACTGGCCCTGGCCCGGAATAAGGCGGAACGGGATCGCTATCAGGAATTGCTCAAGCAGCGGTACATTTCCCAGCGGGATTTCGATAATGCCGAGAACACCTACTTAACCTCCTTAGCCTCCCGGGAGGCATTAAAGGCCCAATATGGCGGCGCGGAGAAAAGTTACGAACTGCTCAAGCTGCAACTGAATCAGACCCAAGTCTTCAGTCCGTTGACCGGGGTGGTTACCCGCAAGCTGGTAAGCGAGGGGGTCAATCTGACCACCGGATCGACAATTTTCCATGTGGCCGCGTTGAATCCCATAAAAGTCGTTTTCAGCATCGATCAGAAGGACGCGCCGTATTTCCGGACCGGCAACACAGTAATCTTCACCACCGATGCCTACGGCGAACAGCGGTTCACCGGCCGCATCACTGAGTTGGCGCCCGTTTATGACCTACAGACCCGGACCTTGAATATGACGGCCAGGATTCCCAACCCCGAGGGGCGGTTGCTGCCCGGCATGTTCGGCGTGGTCGAGGCGGTATTGGGATCCAAAGAGAATGTTTTGACGGTGCCGTTGGAAACCATTGTCACCCAGGGCACCCGGAGCGGCGTCTTCGTGGCTGAAGGGAAAATCGCCCGGTTCCGTCCGGTCGTCACCGGATTGATGGCCGAGGGGCGGGTGGAGATCGCCTCCGGGCTGGCGGCGGGGGATTTGGTGGTTACCCTGGGGCAAAATCGGCTTCGCGACGGACAGCCCATTGAGCTGATGGTGGAAGCGGAGCGGCCGGTTCGGAAGGCGGGTGGCGATCGTTGACCAATTTCTGCATCAAACGGCCGATTACCGCCGCCATGTTTTTTCTGGCCCTAATGGTGCTGGGGGTCATGAGCTATTTTCGGATGCCGATCGATCTATTTCCCCAGATCACTTATCCGGCGATTAATATCAGCACCAACTATACCGGAGCGGGACCGGAGGAGATCGAGGAACTGATTACGATCCCGGTGGAGCAGGCCGTTTCCGGCGTCAATATGGTGAAATCGATTACCTCTTCCTCCCGGGAGGGAAATTCCCGGGTAACGGTGAACTTCAATTGGGGCTTGAATTTGGAGGAAGCCACCAATGACATCCGGTCGGCGTTGGACCGGGTCCGCTCCCGACTGCCCGATGAGGCGGAGACGCCGGTAATCTTCAAATATGATCCCTCCCAATCGCCGGTAATGAGCATCGGCCTGTCGGGACAGATGAACGAAGCGGCCCTGCGGGAACTGGCCGACGAGGAACTCAGCTACCAATTGCAGAAAGTCGAGGGCGTGGCCAGGGTTGAGGTCCGGGGCGGCCGGAATGAAGAGATCCAAATCCGGTTGAGGCAGGACCGGCTTTACGCGTTGGGGATCACCGCCGATCAAGTGGCGACGGCGTTAAAAAACGAAAACTCGATGCAGGCGGCGGGACACATTGATGTCGGCGTCGGCGATTTTCTGTTGCGGACCCAAGGTCAATTCAAAGCCCTGGACGAGATGCGCAACCTGGTCATCGCCACTCGGAACGGCATCCCCATTTATTTGAAGGATATTGCCGCCGTAGAACCGGGATATTCCACCACCACCGCTTACGTGCGGATCGATGGAGAGCCGGGGATTGTGATCTCGGTCCAGAAACGATCCGGCTTTAACACGGTGGCTGTGGCGGACGGGTTGTACCGGGCCATCGACGATCTGCAGCGGACCCATCCTGGGATCACCATGCGGGTGTTAAACGACGATTCGATCTATATCCGGCGGGCGGTGGACAGCGTCTCCCATGAAGCGGTAATGGGCGCGCTCCTGGCCGGGTTGATCCTGCTTTTTTTCTTCCATAACTTCCGGGTCACCGTTATTACGGGACTGGTGATTCCGGTATCCATCCTGATTACGATCATGCTGGCCTATTTTTTTAAGATGTCCTTGAATACCTTTTCCCTGGGCGGGCTGGCGCTCGGCGTCGGGATGCTGGTGGACTGCGCGGTGGTGGTGCTGGATAACATTTTTCGCCATTACCATGAGAACCGCACCGATCTGGCCACTGCGGCGCTGACCGGAACCAGGGAAATGGGCCCGGCCATCTCCGCCTCGACCCTCACCCAGATCTGCGTCTTTTTCCCGCTGATCTACGTCAGCGGCCGGTCGGGGATTATCTTTAAAGAACTGGCGTACATGGTCATCTTCTCCAATATTTGCGCGTTGCTGGTGGCGATCACGCTGCTGCCGACACTGTGCGCCAAGTTTTTGAAGATCGGGGACTTGGATGAGAGCGCCGCCGTCGGCATCAAAGGCTATTTGACCCGGATGCAGCGGGGATGGGAGATATCTTATCGGGGCGCCTTGGAGTGGTGTCTGGATCACAAGCGATTGGTGCTTTTGGGCTGCGGTGGAGTCTTTCTTTTGAGTCTGGCGCTTTATCCGTTCATCGGAACGGAATTGGTCCAGACTACTGATGAAGGGGTTATCTCCATCAACATGCAGTTTCCCACCGGAACCCGTCTGGAAGACACTGATTTTGAAACCCAACGGTTGGAGCATAAGATTCGGGAACTGGTTCCGGAGATCGAGCACATGGAAACCTCGGTGGGCGGCCGGGCCGGCGGCGGTTCCACCCCCAACCGTTCCTTCCTGACCTTGCGGCTAAAGCCCCGGGCGGAACGGAACCGGAGCACTCAGGAGATAGTCGACCAAATTCAGCCGCAATTGCAGGTGCCTGGCGCGCGGATCCGGGCTCATGCGCCGAGCAGCATGCGGATGTTTTACGGCGGCTCGCAATTTCCGGTGGAAGTTGATGTCCGCAGTAAGGATCCGGAGTTGTCACTGCAGACGGCGGAGGCCGTCATGGATATCATGGAGGAGATCCCCGGCATCTCCAATGCCAATATCTCCTTGGAAGAGGCCCGGCCGGAGCTGGTGTTGTTGATCGACCGCAAGCGCGCCGCGGATCTGGGCATCACCGCGGCGACCATTGCCACGGCGATCCAGACCAACGTTGACGGACGGGTCGCGACCATTTACCGGGTGGGCGGCGAGGAAACCGATGTCCGGGTCCAGTTGCAGGAAGGTGACCGTCAGAATTGGCAAGATTTGCGGCGCGTCATGGTCTCCGGCAGCGGCGGCCGGAGCGTCCCCGTGGCCAATCTGGTCCAAATCGTCCAGAGCAATGGGCCGGTGGCCATCGAGCGCAAGGATCGGGAACGCAATCTTGAGGTTCAAGCCAGCTTGGCCGAAGGCCGGGATCTGGCCAGCGCCATGCGGGATGTGCAGGCCGCGGTCGGCACGCTGTCGCTGCCGCCGGGAGTGAATATTTATTATTCCGGCGATTATCTGGAGCAAGAGGAATCGGCCCGGGAGATGCTGATCACCTTTATTTTGGCGCTGATGCTGGTCTACATGGTGATGGCCGCCCAATTCGAGTCCTTCTTTGATCCGTTCGTGATTATGATCGCGATTCCGTTTGCGCTGAGCGGCGTGCTGATCACCTTGCTGCTTACCAGCACCAACATCAATACCCAGGTTTATCTGGGAATCATCATGTTGGGCGGAATCGTGGTCAACAATACCATCGTGATGATCAGCTTTATCCGGATCTTGATCGTCGAGGGACTGCCGCTGCGGGAGGCGGTGCTGGTCGGCGCCAGTTCCCGGCTGCGGCCGATTTTGATTACCACCGTTACCACGGCGTTGGGTCTGATCCCGATGGCCTTCGGCTTGGGAGAGGGCTCCGAGACGCAGACGCCGCTGGCCCGGACCGTGATCGGCGGATTAATCTCTTCAACGGTATTGACGTTGATCCTGATTCCGGTAATCTTTATTTCGCTCGAATCCTGGCTGCAACGGTTGAATGTACGGCGGCCCAAGGCGCCGGCCGTGGCCGGGATTGTCCTGGCCCTGCTGATCTTCGCGGGCGTCGCCGCGCCGGTCCGGGCCGCCGAGGCCCGGAAGCTGACCCTCTCCGATGCGGTGAAATTGGCGCTCTCCGACGGCGAAGACGGAAAGATCATCAAGCATTCCCGGGAGGCGGCGGAGTCGGCCCTGCGCGAGAACAACGGAAAAAAGGGGATCAACCTTTATAGCGAGGTCACCGGCGAGGCCTCCGATAGCGGAGAATTGAAGGTCACCGCCGCCAAATCGGTGCCGCTCGCCGATTTGCTGGGCGTACAGTCCCTGACCGACCAGATCGCGGTTTCGAACCGGAATACCGCGTTCTTCTCCGCCGATCAACAGGAACAGCAGTTGATCTATCAGGTGGTCGGCGCTTATCAGAAGGAACTTTCGGCAGCGAGCGACCTGCGGCTGGCCGAGGAGAATTACCGCCGCAGCAAGGAGTTTCTGGACGAGGTGCAAGCCCGCTCCGGGCTGGGTCTGACCAGCATCAGCGATGAGACGGGGGCGGAGGCGCAGGCGGCCGGCGCCTTGACCAATCTGAACCGGGCCCGGCAGGTTTATCAACTGGCCCGGTTGAAGCTCCGGCAATTGCTGGCGCTTCCGGCCGATGCCGAACTGGAACTATCGGCAGCGCCGGCTCAACCCGGCGCTGTCTCCTTCGAAGCGTTAAAGGACGGCTTTGACGCCAGCCGCCCCGATTTGAGGATGGCCCGCGAGTCGGTGGCCCGGGCCGAGGCTAATTTAAAACTGGCCCGGATTGCGGACAAGCTGGGGATCGCCTTTAACTGGAATCTGCGGCGCGACGCTTTTGAAACCAATCTGACCCTTACTAATTTTCCGTCGGGCCGGGCGGGCGACTCCAACACGAGCCGCCCGGGCGAATGGACCGTCGGCGCCGACGCCAGCCTGATTCCGGCCCGCTGGCCCGATCACCGCGATAACGACGGGCCGGAATACGGCGAACTGGCGGTGACCCTCCGCTGGACTTTCCTGGACGGCAATGTCCGGAAGGAGCGGATCAAGCAGGCCGAATCGCTCCTGGCCCAGACCCGGGAGCAAATGGCGAGGACCGTCAAAAACGCCGATTATGAGCTGGAGGAAGCCTATTACAATTACCTCAATCTGGTCGACCGGCTGAAAAGCGGCGAGATTCAATTGCGTTACAACCGGACCTACTATGAATCGGTCCAAGCCAAGCTGAGGGTGGGGATGGCCACGGTCAAGGATGTGCTTGACGCCCAATTGGTTTTCAGCCAGTCGGAGATCGATTATGAACGGACCCGGAGTGACCTTTATCTGGCCCGGGTGAATCTGCTGCGGGTCACCGGCGAATTGAGCGCCGCCCAATTTTAAGCGCGTGGCGAGGCCCCGGCCGGAAAGGCGGAGGATTCGAAGCGGTATTTTTTAGCTTATCGATTAAGGAAAAATATGTTACAATATTGATGTGCTTCAGAAAGTGATGACAATAACTAAATGAAACGTTGGTGTCTGCTTATTTCCCATTCTTTTTTGAATAGCCCGAAACCGGGCTATTTTTTTTTTTTTGCGGCCCGCGGAGCCTTGATCGTTTCCGGCATGGAAGTCCGGCCAAGCGGAAATATCCGAAAAATCCGGAAGGTTGCATAATTTTGGTTTCTTTAGTAAAAATTCCGATTGTTTTGAAGGAATCTAAAAGTTTGGACAGAATTACCGAAAGTAAACTTAAGGAAAAATGTTATATGGAGTAAAAATATTTTTATGCTAAGGGTGGAAAGGAAAGGAGAAGGGCGAATGATGGAGCCGGTACGCGATGGGATGGGCAAATTGAGGCTGAGGCCGTCCCGCTGGAA
Source organism: Bacillota bacterium (assembly GCA_023402395.1). Taxonomy (GTDB): domain Bacteria; phylum Bacillota; class UBA4882; order UBA8346; family UBA8346; genus JAEYGI01. The sequence goes on along the minus strand of JAEYGI010000069.1, from coordinate 9,805 downwards.
GATTTTTTATCAGATTATACTGATCATCGGCGTAATGACGGTTTTTTTGGGGCTGCAGGGCGTGATGGCGGTTTATAACATCGATCACATGCAGCGGACCGCGGTGGAGATTTACAACCAAAACTCCCGGGTCCTGACGGATATCGCCCGGGTCCGGCTGGAGATCGAGGATGTCCGGAACAATTATCTCTCGGTGCTGTCCGGGGTCTCCACCACCGGATTGATGGACGCCTCGCAACTGGGCGCCTCCATCAGCGTGATGGAACAATTGCTGCCGGTTAACCCCGAGTCCATCGCGGAATGCATCGCCCGGTACCGGGACGCGATCAAGGTGTTCGACGAGCCGCTCAGCCAGGTGAATTATCAACTGCTCCACGCCGGGCTCAGCGATATCCGGATCGAGTTGATGATGGTCCAGAACGATCTGACCACCTCCGGATTTAACATCATGGCCCAGGGCGAGAAGTTCTCGGCTCTCTCCCGGGTTCAGACGCTGGTGATCATGCTGGTCAGCTTCGGAGTGGCCTTGCTGTTCGGCTTTTATATGGCGGCCAACATCCTCCGGCCGCTGAACGAGACGGTGGCCGCGGCCAAATCGATCGCGATCGGCGATCTGTCCCGGGAGGTCCGGGTGGCGGGCTGCCCCGAGGTGGTGTCGGTGGGCGAGGCCCTGAACCGCTCCATCGCCGGGCTCCGCGAATTGGTGTATGGCATTGATGAGCACGCCAATATGCTTTTTGTGGCCGGGAAGGAGTTGAAGGATGCCTCCTCCGATACCGGACGCTCCGCGACCCAGGTCGCCAAGGCCATGGAAAATCTGGCGCTGGCCTCTTCGGAGCAGGCCCATCAGATCAATCAGGCGGTGGTTACCATTAACAGGCTGTCGGAACTGGTTCACAAGGTCTCCGCGGATACCGAGGGGATCGCCGGGGCTTCCCAGACGGTGGCCGCCTCGGCCAAGCTGGGCCAGGAGGTCACCCAGAAGGTCTCCCGGGAGATGGGGGATCTCTATCAATCAACCATGGAGGTGTCGGAGGTGATCGGCGATCTGACCAAAACCTCGTCCGAGATCAGCGAGATTACCACGCTGATTACGGGCATCGCCGATCAGACGAGCTTGCTGGCGTTGAACGCTTCGATCGAGGCGGCCCGGGCCGGGGAGCACGGAAAGGGCTTTGAGGTGGTCGCGGCGGAAACCGGGAAGCTGGCTGAGCAGTCGAAGCAGGCGGCCCAGGGGATTGAAAGCCTGGTCGGGACGATGCGGAACCGGACCGAACAGGCGGTGCGGGCGATCGACAAGGGGATTGCCCGGGCCGAGGAGGGCCGGAAATCGGTTCGCGAGGCAGAGGTTACTTTTGAAACGATTTTTACCGGTTTAAACGATACGCTGGAGCGGATCGAACTGGTGGCCGGCTTCGCCAAGCAGATGGCGCGGAGCAATGAGAACACTATCGGCGCGATCACCGCCATCGCCGCCATTGCCGAGGAGAGCATGTCCAGCACCGAGGAGGTCTCGGCCACCGCCGAGGAACAGACCGCTTCGGTGGAGGAGGTGGCGGCGTTGGCCGAGAATCTGGCGGAGATCGCTTCCGGCCTGAAGCAGGCGATCGCAGTGTTTGAGCTGGAACGGAAGTAAGCGTGAGCGTAAAGGCGCGTCTCCGTATTTGGCGATAGAACCAGATTATATAAAGGCAATCAGCGGGTTGGAGATTGAAGTGGCTAAGCTGGACCAGTGCCTTTTTAAGGCTTGGTCCGGCTTTTCTTTTTCGCCATGAATAAGAACTCATCCGCCGGCCAAAATAGTCGCATAAAGGAGCGCGGATAATGTTTGGGATGCCGGTGGAATTAGCTTATCCTCTTTTTTCCTTATTTCTGTTTTTCCTCGCCGTAATTTTGATTCCCCGCGATAAATTTAAGGATTTATTTTGGGTTAGTTTGCTTTGGGGATATATGTTCAGTATTTTATCCGCTTTTTTGGGAAAGCAATTGGGGCTGTTTGAGTGGGAGCATATTTTCCCGTTTGAATTCCTGGGGTCGGTGCAATGGCTGGATTTCGCCTGGATTTTCGCGGTGATGCTGTTTCTGTACTATATTCCGGAAAGCAAGGGATGGTATGTTTACCCCAGCTATTTGGCGATATTTTCCCTGGCCAGCGCGGCCATTGACATGATCTTTCATGAGTTGGGCCTGCTTACCTATGTTAATTGGAATCCGTTTTGCCGGTTCGGTTTGGCGCTGCTCTGGTTTTATGGCGCCACGGTTCATCATCGGTATCAGGTGAAGCGGGATGAAGGCTTCGCCCCTATTTAAGTAAGCGAAAGAGCAACCCGGGCGGGTTGCTCTTTTTTGACAGGGATGGCGGGACGGAGTTTAGCTCCGGCGGGCCTTACCGGTTTTGGACGGCTTCGGCTGCTGGGCCGCTGCCTGACGTTGGGCTTCGGCTTCAGCCGCGGCTTGGGCGGCGATGACTTGCTCAGCCCGGTAGGCGATATAGCCAAACAGGCCCATGATGACGAGGACCACGGCCACGGTGATGATTTTAAACATTTACGATTCCTCCTATATCCTGATTTTGCCAATGGGTCAAGCCTTGACGGCACGATCAGGATCGAGGCCGGAGGAAGCGATGCGGCCGGCGCGGTAGAAGAAATAGAACAGCCGGATCCGCTTGGATGGAACCGGGCCGGCGGTCCGGACGGCCGGACCCGGCGCGGCGGGAGACAGCTCCAGGCCGAGCGGGGGCGGCGCCGCGCAAACCACGATGGCGGACGCGGCGTGATGGGTCGCATAGCCGGGAATTCCGGCCGCCAGGATCAGTTCGGGCGTTTTTTCGTCGGAGAGCCGGTTGAGGTAATAATCGGGATTCAGGACGCGGGTTTCGGAGACGGCGGCAATCGGCCCGGCGGCCAGGACCGCCAGGATCAGCAGGAGAATCAGATAGGGATAAAGATGATCGCCGCGCTGGAAGATGCTCATGACAACCCGCTCCCGGTTTGATGGTTATGTAATCATTGTAACTGAAAATCACCGGTCTGACCAGGGGAAATGTTTGCGATGCGCCGGAAAGCCGGGCAGAGGTGCGGTTTTCCGGCGCTGCAATTGATCCAAATGGCGAAAACGGTAAGCCGAGTGTCCGCTCGGTTGGTTAGAAGTTGAATTGATCATTATCCCCTTGCTGCTTGAATTACCTTCAAATCTCATCCGCCCTTCCATTAACCTTACATACCGCCACTCCAGTCTCTGCTTGGCAGCCAGCCACCTGATAGTCGTCCCCACATTCATAGGCGTTATTGGACAAGAAGTTCAATTGGAAGCTTATTTAATGTTAAGTATGTGTCATGAATTTTAACATTATCATCATTGACATCCTCAAAATCATCCAATATAATTTGGTTATGTTAGTTATAGTTTGTTTTAGTTTGGTTATAATATAAAGCTGAAATTAATTACATGACATAAAGCTAACATATATTCAAAACGAAGCCATCGATTCCGGGAAAGGTGGTGAAGCTACGTTTGGCATTGGGAGTGGGATTTAAATTTTGATAACGGGAGGAGTTTTTATCATGCCGAGAAAAATCGCGATTTATGGCAAGGGCGGGATTGGCAAGTCCACCACCCAGCAGAACACGGCGGCGGCAATGGCCCATTTTTACGGGAAGAAGGTCTTCATCCACGGCTGCGATCCCAAGGCCGATTCCACCCGGCTGATCCTGGGCGGGATGAGTCAAAAAACTTTAATGGATATGCTCCGGGACGAGGGTGAAGAAAAGATCACCGTGGATAAAGTGGTGCGAACCGGGTATGGGGAGATTCGCTGCGTGGAGTCGGGCGGTCCCGAGCCGGGCGTGGGCTGCGCCGGCCGCGGTGTAATCACCGCCATCGACCTGATGGAGAAGAACGGCGCCTACACCCCGGACCTGGATTTTGTCTTCTTTGACGTGCTGGGTGACGTGGTCTGCGGCGGATTCGCGATGCCGATCCGCGACGGCAAGGCGCAGGAGGTTTACATCGTGGCATCGGGCGAGATGATGGCGATTTATGCCGCCAACAACATCTGTAAAGGCTTGCTTAAATACGCCAAGCAAAGTGGGGTCCGGCTCGGCGGGGTCATTTGCAACAGCCGCAAAGTGGACCGGGAAGCCGAGTTTCTGGAAGAGTTCACCGCGGCCATCGGCACCAAGATGATTCACTTCGTGCCGCGTGACAATATCGTCCAAAAAGCCGAATTCAACAAGAAAACCGTGGTCGATTACGACGCCGGATGTAATCAGGCCAAGGAATACGGCGAACTGGCGCGCAAGATCATTGAAAACGAAGAGTTCGTCATTCCCCAGCCGCTCAGAATGGACGATTTGGAGGCCATGGTCGTCAAATACGGCATTGCAGACTAGGAGTGTTGTGATATATCCGGCCGAAGGCCGGGTTGTACACAAAAGCCTAGAAAAGCGAGTGAAAAAGTCGGGCCAGGCAGTGCTTCATAATTCGCTGCCGGGCAAGCGACTTTATCACCTGGCTTGTAGTAAAGCGAAGGCTGACAAAGGAGGGCATAATCATGCCATATCATGAGTTTCAATGCAGCCGCTGCATTCCCGAGCGGAAAAAGCACGCGGTAGTCAAAGGGGCCGGCGAGACGCTGGCCGACGCCCTGCCGCTCGGTTACCTCAACACTATTCCGGGGACCATCTCCGAGCGGGGCTGCGCCTATTGCGGGGCTAAGCACGTGATCGGCACGCCCATGAAGGATGTCATTCATATGAGTCACGGTCCGGTCGGCTGCACCTACGATACCTGGCAGACCAAACGCTATATCAGTGATAACGATAACTTTCAGCTCAAGTATACCTATGCCACGGACATGAAAGAGAAGCACATCGTCTTCGGCGCCGAAAAAATGCTCAAGCAAAACATCATCGAAGCGTTTAAAGCCTTTCCCAATATCAAGCGAATGACGCTCTATCAGACCTGCGCCTCGGCCTTGATCGGCGACGATATGAACGCCGTGGCCGACGAGGTCATGGAGGAGATGCCAGAGGTCGACATCTTCGTTTGCAATTCGCCCGGGTTCGGCGGGCCGAGCCAGTCGGGCGGGCATCACAAGATCAATATCGCCTGGATCAATCAGAAGGTCGGAACGGTTGAACCGAAGAACACCAGCGATTATGTGATCAATTATGTCGGCGAGTATAACATTCAGGGCGACCAGGAAGTGATGATGGACTATTTCAAGCGCATGGGCATTCAGGTGCTGTCGACCTTTACCGGCAATGGGTCCTACGACGATCTCCGGGCGATGCACCGGGCCCATCTCAACGTGCTGGAATGCGCCAGATCGGCCGAGTATATTTGCAACGAACTCCGGGTCAAATACGGAACGCCCCGGCTGGACATCGACGGTTTCGGCTTCGAGCCGTTGTCGGCCTCGCTGCGCAAGGTCGGCCTGTTCTTCGGGATTGAGGACCGGGCCCAGGCCATTATCGACGAGGAGACCGCCCGTTGGAAACCGGAGCTTGACTGGTACAAGGAACGGCTGCGCGGTAAGAAGGTTTGCCTCTGGCCGGGCGGCTCCAAGCTCTGGCACTGGGCGCACGCCATCCACGAAGAGATGGGGGTTGAGGTGGTTTCGGTGTATACCAAATTTGGCCATCAGGGCGACATGGAGAAAGGCATTTCGCGGTGTGAGGAAGGCGCGCTGGCCATCGACGATCCCAACGAGCTGGAGGGGCTGGAGGCCATGGAGATGACGAAGCCGGACATTATTTTCACCGGCAAGCGCCCGGGCGAGGTCGCCAAGAAGATCCGGGTGCCTTATCTCAACGCCCATGCCTATCATAACGGTCCCTGGAAGGGGTATGAGGGATGGGTCCGGTTCGCCCGGGATATTTACAACGGGATCTATTCGCCCATTCATCAACTGTCCTATCTGGACATCAGTAAGGATGAGATTCCCACGGACCGCGGATTCGTAACCCAGCGCATGCTCTCCGACGCCAATCTGAGCGAAGAGGTCAGGAACTCGACCACGCTGCGGCAGTATACGGGCAAATATGACTGTCTCGTCGACATCCGCAACAAGACGTACCCGAGTTTCCCGACGTCCCAGCAACGTCCGGCGGTGTAAGGGAGGGATGAAACAATGGACGATGTGATGACAAACCGGATCGAACAACTGGTGAACTATATCATGAAAAAATGTTTGTGGCAGTTTCACTCCCGGGCCTGGGATCGCGAGAAGCAGAACGAGGGGATCCTCACCAAGACCATGCAGATCCTGTGCGGGGAACCGGTGGCCAAGGAGACGCCGGCCGATCGCTGCCATTGGGTGGACGCGGTTTGTCTGGCCGAGGGTTTCCAAAGCCACTTTCCGTGGCTGGCCACGCTGGATCAAGCGGAAATTAAACTGCTGATGCAGGGGCTTAAAGAGCGGATCGATTTTTTGACGATCACGGGCTCCCTCAACGAAGAGCTGACGGTCCCGCTTTATTAATCTAACTGAGTATTAAGTGGACTCCGGAGAAGGGATTAAAAGAATTGCCGAATTGGTTGATGCGCCGTGAAAAGCGTCGGTTTTCGTCGTTGCTCGGTCTCCCAAAGTAGTGTGTCACCGATGCTTGCAGCTCGTTTTCGCAGACCAAAAGCCGTCTGCAAAAACGACTGCGGGGTACTCACCGTACATCGAGTACGGTTCCGTTCCTCCTTCGGTCGCGCCTAGAAATCCTCGCTTTTGACGACGCGAATGTTGAACTGCAAGTTCAACCAATCCGGCAAGGCTCATCCCGGCGCTGTGAAAGCGAAGGCGCCGGACAGTTTTAGAGTGACTAAAGATGTACCCTTTACTTGGCGTTATCAAATCAAGTGACTGCAGCGGATTGAACTTGATACTCAGAATTGATTATTAAGGTAATCTTGTTAAACGCATTATGAAACGAAAGACGTTATTAACTGCCGGGAAGGAATGATATGGATGCCATGTGAACTGAAAGCCAAAGAACGGGTCGGCGTAATCAACCCGATCTTCACCTGTCAGCCCTGCGGCGCGCAGTATGCCAGCATCGGAATTAAGGATTGCATCGGGATCGTGCATGGCGGGCAAGGCTGCGTGATGTTCGTCCGCCTGCTGTTCTCCCAGCATTTCAAGGAAAGCTTTGAGCTGGCGTCTTCCTCGGTGCATGAGGACGGCGCGGTGTTCGGGGCGCTGAACCGGGTCGAGGAAGCCGTCGATGTGCTGTTGATGCGGTATCCCCATGTGAAAGTGGTGCCGATCATCACCACCTGCTGTACGGAAGTGATCGGCGATGACGTCGACGGAGTCGTCCGGAAACTCAACGAAGGGCTTTTACAAGAGAAATTCGCCGGCCGGGAGGTTCATCTGATTCCGATTCACACCCCCAGTTTCAAGGGAAGCATGATCAGCGGCTATGACGTGGCGGTCAAGGATTTCGTCAGTTATTTCGCCAAGAAGGACCAGCCCAATGGCAAGCTGAACCTGATCACCGGCTGGGTCAATCCCGGCGACGTCACCGCCCTCAAGCACCTGTTGGCGGAGATGGGGGTGGATGCGACCGTTCTGTTCGAGATCGAAAGCTTCGACTCTCCGCTGATGCCGGACGGAAACCATGTCTCCCACGGCGGCACGACCATTGCCGATCTGGTTGGAAGCGCGGACGCCCTGGGGACCATCGCCCTGAACCGTTACGAGGGCGGCCAGACCGCGGCCTGGCTCGAAGACGAGTTCGGAATCCCGGCGATCATCGGTCCGACGCCGATCGGCATCCGCAATACCGACACCTTTCTGTGGAACGTGAAGCAATTGACTGGCAAGCCGATCCCGGCGTCGCTGGTCCGGGAGCGCGGCATCGCCATCGATGCCTTGACCGATCTGACCCATCTGTTCCTGGCCGACAAACGGGTGGCCATCTATGGCGCGGCCGACCTGGTGATCGGCCTGGCCCAGTTCTGCATCGACCTGGAGATGAAGCCGATATTGCTGCTGTTGGGCGACGACAATACTTCGTATGCTAACGATCCCCGGATCCAGGAGCTTCAAGCCAATGTCGACTTTGACATGGAGATCGTCACCAACGCCGATCTCTGGGAACTCGAAAACCGGATCAAGAACGAAGGGCTGGAGCTGGATCTGATTTTGGGCCATTCCAAAGGCAGGTTTACCGCCATCGATTACCATATTCCCATGGTGCGGGTGGGATTCCCCACTTATGACCGGGCGGGGCTGTACCGGCACCCGGTGGTGGGATACGCCGGCGCGATCTGGCTGGCTGAAGCCATGGCCAATACGATCTTCACCGATATGGAGTACAAGAAAAACAAGGAATGGATCTTGAACGTATGGTGAAGTGGACTTGCGGCAAAATCGACGTGGAAACGTTCGCAGCCTTTGAAGCGGATTACCGGGACGCCCGGGTCTACCGGCGCCGCGCCGAACAGTTCCGGGAGGAAGGGCAGCATTTCAGCGTGGTTTTCAATGTGGCCGCGGTGGCCCTCGAACGGTACCTGGTCGCCCTGTGCGAATTGCACGGCACCGATCCGGGCAATCACAACTATACCTGCCTGATGGATACCATTGAAGAAATCGTCGCGATCCCGCCGGAATTAAACCGGGAGATCCGGTCGTTGGATTCAATATTCGGGATTTGTTCGCTGGAAAACTATAATCATGGGATTCCTGAGCCATCCGACACGGAGCGGGTCCTGGCCATGTGCGGCGCAGTCGGGAAATTGTTCGATCCGGCTTGGATCGCGGAGGTTCGGGACGCTGTAACCAAATAACTCAAAAGAGTGGGGGGAATGGCTGATGTTGATGGTGCGCGCGATTATCCGGCCCGAGAAAGTAACCGACGTCTTGGCCAAATTGAGCGAAGCGGGCTTTCCGGCCGTCACCAAGGTGGATGTGGTCGGCAGGGGCAAGCAAAAAGGGCTTAAGTTCGGCGACGTCTATTATGACGAGATCCCCAAGGAAATGTTGCTAGTAATCGTCAATGATCAGGATAAGGATCCAGTCGTCAAAATCATCATGGAAACGGCTAAGACCGGCGAAACCGGCGCCTTCGGCGACGGCAAAATCTTCGTGAGCCCGGTGGAGGAAGCCTATACCGTCAGCTCCAACAGCAAAGGGCTTTAAAGGCCGTTCGCGGCCGGCCCGGCGTTACCGCGAGGCTTCGATGAAAGGGGCAGAGTCATGAAAGAAGTAATGGCCTTTATCCGCATTAATATGATCAATCAGACCAAAGCGGCACTACTGGCGGCGGGATTCCCCTCGATCACCTGCCGGAAAGTGCTGGGGCGGGGCAAAAAGAAAGTGGAATTCTCCGCGATCGAAGACTTGCCGCCGGATGCGGCCAAGCAAACGCCCAATCTGGCGGAAGCGGTCTCCGAAGAACACCGCTTGGTTCCCAAACGGTTTTTAACCCTGATCGTCCACGACGATGAGGTTCAAAAAGTGGTCGACGCCATCATGTCGGTCAACTCCAAAGGCAATCCCGGGGACGGCAAAATATTCATTCTCCCGATTTCCGAGGTGTACCGGGTTCGCACCGGCGAATCCGGGGCGGACGCCGTATAGGGAATTGCCGAAGCAAATCCCAGCCAGGCGGGGCAATGTCATTAAGTGATAGTTACAATATTTAGAAATGATCTTTGCCAATTAAGCTGGCCCAAAATCCTACCTCTCCCTCGTTGTTATGATAAAAGAGCAAGACCCATGACGGAGACGGTAGATGGTATACTTTCAGTTAAGAAGCCTTGGCTGAAGGTGATGGCTGTAGTGGACAGATGGGACAAAGATCCC
>JAEYGI010000043.1 GCA_023402395.1 Bacillota bacterium | reverse complement strand
TGAATCCCGAAAGCTCGATGATGGCTCTCAGTTTCTTCTGGCCATGAGTGTGTTGCTCATGTCTTTCTTGCATTAAGACCTTACCGTCTTTTTGCTTCTACTGTTCAGTTTTCAAGGTTCAAGGCTTTCTCATTTGCGTCGCTCGTCATTCGCGCGACTTTTATATTTTATCACATGCAACCATCGCTGTCAATAAGGTATTTTTTATACTTCATGTCGATTTAGCCATTTTTTACTCGAATCGCGACAGCTTTATTACTATAACATAGTCATCGGGATGAGTCAACCGTTTTTTAACCGACATCTATCAAATATTCCCCAAATAATTCTAAGCAATTGTTTTCGTTCTGTCTCCACAGCCAAGCGGCGCTCGAATTTCCTATAGAACGCATGAGGGGACCAGGAGGTCAAGTTTAAATAATAGCGGGCGGCAATACGAAAACAGCTCCACGGAAAATCCAAATACGCCTTGATAAATCGCCATTCGTTCGGAGCTATGCTCCGTTTTTGTTCATAATATTGAATAACGGAAACAAACCATTCCGGTTTCCAACCGTTGCTCCGCCCGGTTTTTAAAAGCAAACAAGCTAAATTAATGATCGAGGGCCCACGCCGGTAACGGTGGGACGGCAGAATAAGGGGTCGTCCGGTTAGATCAACCCGAAAATTAAAACGGCTGATTTGATTAAAAACTAACGAGTCTTTCCCATCCTGCCGCAACAATGACCAGCAATCTTGCAAAAGATATAGGGCATGCTCCGCTTGTTGAATTAAAACCGGAGCCTGCTGCAAATACAATTCGTCAAAGCGAGTTGGCCGAACCCGGTAACGGGCTAAATACTGAAAAGCCTTTAAATCATTAAACATCATCTCATACTCAGATAATAGCTCAATCACTCGAACATCATTAATAACCGGTTTTAGCTCCGGGTCATCGGAAATGCGCTCTAATTCCAAAACCAAATCTATCAAGGTGTTACGGTCGCACTCGTTCCGGAACGATACTCTTCGGCTTACCGGCCACTCGGTCATCCAAACCCAGCGCCGTTCATCCAACGAAAGATAGAGATTTTCATTCCGAAACGGAATGGGCCGAAAAAAACCGGTAAATCCTTTCCCGATGTATTCCTGCAGCAATTGGAGGCGACGTTGCAGGTCGCATTCCCGGCCCTCAAAGATCCAAAGCGCATGCGTTTCCCGCTGATCGTCTCCCAGGAGCAAACAACGCCGGCGTAACGGATGGATTCCGGTAATTAAGTCCGGCAAAAACTTGATAATGTCAGGATCCAATCCAGCTTGGGAAAATTTCTCGCGCAATTGAAACCCATCACTATGCTCGTGGCTCAACTTCTCTACCTCGCCCGTATCGGTTGCGGAAACCGTGACCATTGGATCAGCTTAGGTTCCCGAGTCGTCGGTTCCGGACTCAAAACCGGTTCCGTCGCTTTGGTAAATGCCGGCTCCGAAAACGATTCAATCTGTTCTTGCGGGATGACCGGCTGTTCTTCCGTTATTTCATATCCCAGCGGCTGAGACTCGATATTCGTGGCCGCGTCCAGAATATTGCCATCTCTCCCGCCCAAAATCCGGTCCTGATCCTGATTGGTAAGCCGCTCGATCACTTCCGACGGCAATTTTTGATCATAATTGACCTGAATGATCGATTCATCCGTGGCAAAAAATCCTCCCCAGGATTCGACCGGGGACAAAACCATTGAGAATTTCCCTTCTCCTCCGGCCGCATTCGAAACCGAACCGCTCCACGCCCACCGCTTCTGGGTGCTCAATTCTTTCTCAATCCGCGTCAGGCAACGCTCTCGTCTCCCTGTTTCCTTGATCATTTCTTTCAGATCTTTCCGGTCAATTTCATCGGGGGTCAATTGAAGCAGGTTAATCAAATTCCGGGGGTATTTTAGCAAGGCTAGCAGCGCTTCATTCTCTTCCTTCCAAAACGGTTGCGCCTTGGAACATTCATTAATAAAGAACAGGATCCAGTCCGGCTCCCAATCACCGACGTCGGAAATAAAGGACGCTAAATCGGTTATCCGGGGTTGGAATGTAAGATTCTCCCAATTAATCAGATAATAATCATACCCCCGCCACACCAAACAGTTGGCGGTCAGATTGCCGTGGCCGATGGTCCCGGACTGGCAATGATGATCATGAATGGAATGAATGCCTGAATTGCGCCAAGTCGTCAACGTTTCCGAAACTAACCCCATCGCTCTTTTACGAAGATCACTAAAATCTTTGCGGATTTTTTCATGATAATCCTCCTCATGAAGGGAATCGAGTTGCTGAAGGTTGGTTTCCCATTCCAACTCCATGCCGCTCCAGCGGTCCCGTGGCCTGGGAATCCCGTGTTCCTCCCGGTAGTCCCGCCCGCAGCGGTAAAGTTCGGCCAGGATTTCGGCGAGCCGGGCGAGTGATGCCGGATCTTTGACTTGAAAACACTCATTCCCAAACAGCCAGGGCTGGATCAAATGGCAATGGTCGCTCTCTTCCCAGATCACCGTCTTTTGCCAGGGTACGGCCCAATGTTGAAACGAACGGGACTCCAGGTATTCCAATATCCCACGCAACCATTTCAATTCATTCTTGTCATATTCAGTCAAGCCGAGCCTGAACCAGCCTTCATTGGTTCCGACATATACCGCGTCCTGTTCCTTGATAAAACGCTGCGGTTTAAGTCCAAGCCGTTGGAAGGTGGGCACCCATTGGCAATACTCATTTTTAACCTGTTCAAATTCAGTGCCGGACAATTCCGCTTTCCGCGGCTGAGTTTTCACTGGAACGCACCTCCTGGGACTTTTGAATATACTATATTCCTATGGTGTGTAAGTCGTGCCTGCCATCTTGGCTGACGCGGTCAATCGCGCTGTGCCAAAGATATTTAACTTTTTGACACAACCCGGGGCTTCGACTGGGTTCATCCTAACGCTTCGATAGAACCATCCGTGAAACCAACTCATAAAATATCCTATGCTCAAGTCATTATTTTTGAGAAGAAAACGGAGTCTGGCCTGATGCCGCGCGGATCTGATGGCGCCATACTGCGGCGATCAAAAAAATCATTGCGAACTAGCTGAAACCCGAATGCCTCATCGAGGAGGAACGATGATCGAGATTCGCAGCCGGGCTCCTCTCCGAATCAGTTTCGCCGGCGGAGGAACCGATATTGAACCGTATCTTTCGGAGAAAGGAGGGGTCGTTCTTAGTACCACGGTCAATCGCTACAGTTTTGGAACGCTGATGCCCCGCACCGATCAGGAGATCCAGATCGAATCACTGGATGTCGAGATGTTCGCCAAGTTTCTGGCCTCGCAAAAACTCGACTTTAACGGTCAATTGGACCTAATTAAAGCGGTGCTGCGAAAGTTTGAGGGCTGGAAGCAAGGCTTTTCGCTGTTTCTCCACAGCGACGCGCCGCCGGGTAGCGGTTTGGGGTCTTCCTCAACCATGGTCGTGACCTTGCTCGGCCTATTCCGCCAATGGCTGAACCTCCCATGGAGCAACTATGACCTGGCGGAACTGGCGTACGAAATCGAACGAATCGATCTCGGGGTGCGCGGCGGAAAACAGGACCAATATGCCGCTACCTTCGGCGGTTTCAATTTCATTGAGTTTTATCATGACGGAACGATCGTCAATCCGTTACGGATCTCTTCGATTATCATTAATGAATTGGAATATCATTTGCTGCTCTGTTACACCGGAAAAACCCGTCTCTCGGCCAATATCATCGCTTCACAAGTGGATGGGTACTTACGAAAAAAAGAAAGTTCGCTTCAAGCCCTCGACCAGTTAAAAGAGATCACCATTGCCATGAAAAACGCCTTGCTCAAGGGCAGGCTCAATCAATTCGGGGATCTGCTGCATCAAGGCTGGATGCAAAAAAAACAATTGGCCGGAGCAATCACCAATGAAAAAATTGATTCCCTGTACCATATCGCCAGAAAAAAAGGAGCGCTGGGCGGGAAGATTCTGGGGGCCGGCGGCGGCGGCTATCTTTTATTGTTTTGCCCCTTCAACAAAAAACATGTCATCGCCCAGGAACTGGAGAAAGTCGGGGTGCAGATCACGCCGTTCAGTTTTGAAAATCAAGGACTGACCACCTGGAAGGTTCAATGACAAATTACGCAAGCCCGAAATACCAATCCGTTTCTATTATGTCATCAAAAGGAGCCGATTAAATGAAGATTGCGATCGAAGCCCGGCCAATCCGCTGGTCTTACGGGACTGGAATCGGCAATTATACCTACAGCCTGATCGAGAAGCTCAATGAGATTGACACCGTCAATGATTACATTTTTTTATGGCCGGACGAAGAACCCGGGCCATTGCTTCCGTTTCTCCGCCCCTATACCTATTATTCGTTACCGAGAGACGATCGCCGGGAGGATGCCGAGATCCCGTTGTGGCTCACCCAGGAACGGGCCGATCTGTTCCATTTGACACAGAACGGCTTCCGGACTCCCCGCCCCGGCTCCTATAAGATCATTGTCACCATCCACGATTTAATCCCGTATTTTTATCCGGAAATGGTTCGGCCGACTTTTTTGCGCCGGTTTATTACTGAAATGCCGTACATCGTGGAGCGCGCGGACCACATCATCACCGTTTCCGAAGCTTCGAAACAGGATTTAATTGAAATCTTCCAGGTTGACCCTGCTAAGATAGCGGTGATTCCATCGGGGCCATCCGCGGCGTACCGGCCGCTGCCCAGCTCCTCCGTGGCCCCGACGCTTCATCAATACGGATTGAATCGGCCCTTCATCCTTTATGTCGGGGGCTTGAACCCACGCAAAAACGTTCCGGAATTGATTTACGCCTTCGCGAAGATTTACCGGGATCTTCCTGACGGCCAACAACTAGTGATCCTGGGGGGTGAAGGCAGACATCTTACCCAGTTGAAATTGTTGGTTGAGGCGCTCGATCTAAAGGATGAGGTTCGCTTTCCCGGCTTTGTCGGCACCGAAGAATTGCCCTCCTTCTATAACGGCGCCGATCTGTTCGTTTATCCTTCCCTGTACGAGGGGTTCGGGCTGCCGCCGATCGAAGCCATGGCCTGCGGTACACCGGTGATCACCTCCAATGTGTCATCCCTGCCGGAAGTGGTCGGCGAAGCGGCGCTTACCGTCAATCCCCGGGACACGCTGCAATTAGCCGAGACCATTTTGAAGACATTGAAGAACGGCGACCTCCGGCAAACCATGATCGAGAAAGGATTCCGGCAGTGCCGGCAGTATCAATGGAGTTCCATTGCGGCCCGGATCCTGTCGGTGTATCGGAAGGTGGCTGAGCATCATCCGGTGCTCTCAGAAGCCTGATCCATTTACTGTGGCGCTTGGATCCCCTCCGTTCCCGACTCGTTTTTGCCGTGGCGATGTCCGGAAAAACAATTTCCCAAGTATTTCACGGCCCAAAACAACTCGGAAAAATGATCGGAATGTTTTCGCGGCAATAAAATCAGCAGCACCGGAATGAAAAATAATACGGAAATTTTCTTTCCAAACCGTTCAACCGTATTGATGCGTCCGGAAAACCAAATTCCGGAAGCGCCCATTAACGGATAAAAAGCGGAAACAAAATTTCCGTAATCATTTAATAACATTTCAAAACGGATCAGACGGACCGGAAAATTTTCTAAGCGGATTTCGCCTCTTTCACGGGAATGAGCGACTCCATCTCCTCCTGTTCCGTTCCCGACAGCAACGGCCATTGATGGCGCAAGACCCAGCGCAGCCAAATCCCGGCCGCTTGCGAGGTGAATATCGCCGTCAGCACCAGAGTGGTATAAAAGGCGGCGTTAATGATTCCGGCATCATAGGCGACGCTCGCCAAAACAATGCCCGGCCCGCCCCGGGCATTGCAAACGAAGGAGATATTCAGGATATCCAGCCCCCGAAATCCGGCCAATTTGGCCGCCATGCCCACCGCCAATAAACAGAGGATCGACGAGCCGAGCAAAAATACCACCACCATTTCGGGTGAAAAGCTTCTGCCCCATACCAGCTTGTAGCCGACCAGCAAAAAGTAAATCGGGATAAAAAAAGCGGACGAAAAGTTGGAAATGACGCTGATCGAATTGGAGTACTGTTCGCGTTCGGAGTCGCTCATCCCGCCCATCAGGCCGAATCCGGCTAAAAAAGCCGCAAACACCAAATTAACTTCGATATAAGCAGCCATCGCAACTTAAGCAAACAAAATAAACAACCCATAAGCCGTGGGCGAAGCTTTTCGCAATAGATTCCACCGGGAATCATGGACCCGCTTCAGCAATCTCGGCAGGATAAACAGGCCGATTCCCATAAAAACGACCGTGGCTGCCACATGGGTCGTGATGCTGCCCACCAGATACTGTTGGGATTTTGCCCCGGAGCCCACCAGCGCGGTGGCAACCGCCAAAACACCCCATAAAATAATGTCCTCGAGAACCGATGAGCCTAAGATCAGGCTCGCGAAGCGCGTATGGAGAATTCCCAGTTCATAAAAGATTCGCGAGATCACCGGGATTGAAGTGACAGCCACCGCGATGGCCAGCACCAGTAATGCCGCGGTACGATCCCCGGCGGTTCCCGTGATGACGTCCAAGGGAATCAACGATGCCAATCCCAGGCCCAACACTATGAAAAATGGCAGCGGAGTCCCGACTCCCACGATCCAGGCCGTGGCTGCGCGATTTTCCCCGGAAAAGAGACGGCGGGTCTCACACCCCGAGATAAACATCAAAAGCAGTAACCCAGCCCAATAGACAAAATTTAAAATAATCTCGGTTTTATTGATACCTCCCTGGGCGTCCCCAAAAATCATTTGATATAAAGATGGCAAGACATCCCCCAGTACGAACGGGCCAAGCAGGATGCCTGCTAAAATTTCCCCGATTAACCGGGGTTGGCGCAACTTTTCGAATAAATATCCGAGCAGGTGCGCTCCAAGGAGCAGAACATTGAGCGCCAGAATGACATATCCGATTTCCGCGTTGGACATTAAATTTAACCTCCTTCGGTTTTAAAACGCTCCATGACGGATGCGCGTCTTGTTTTTAGTCCGCCGGACGGATTTTATTGAAAATAAATCGGCTCAATTGAGCTAAATTTGGAAATTGCTTATTATCCAGCTCTTCATCCTCAAACCGGACCGCGAACGCTTTTTCCGCGGCAACCATCACTTTAATAAAAGTCACCGAATTAAGGTAATTACTTAATGGCTCATCCGGGGCCGGTTCATAACCCACGTTCTCCCGGATGACTTGAACCAATTCATTTAAAACGCTTTCCGGATTCATCAAGCACCACTCCCCATGTTCGGTTTCGGTTGCGAATCAAGAACCTCCGCCAACAGGTCGCTTTCAGCCTTCCGAATCTTATCGATTAACGGAAGAACGGGTTTCAGGTGTTCCGGATTAGCGCCGCCCATATAAAAAGCCCGGGCGATTTTAAGCCGAATCTGTCCCCAATCGGCAATGATCCCTTCAATCAATCCCAAAACAGACTCTAGGCCGGCAAAGAGCCTTTCCAACCGATATTTCTCGATCAGCTTCGCATTACTGATATTGTTCAATACGGGAATCAACCGTTCCAGCTCCGGTCGGAAGTCGCTAGATGCCAGCGCTTGGGTAAATTCCCGTTTGAATTTTTCCAAGGAATTCAACCCATTGAGCAACACGGCACGGTTATCCCGCAGATTGGCCACCAGGAGATCGGATGCCAGCAATCCGGAAGCCGGCCCGGCTCCGGTCCGGAAAAACTCGTAAAATGTCAAAAATGCGGATTCCGGTTGGAAATGATCCATGTAACCCCGATAGGCATCGCATAGATCCTGGTAATCAATGACTTGTTTTTCATAGGAAAGACTGTCGCGGTGCCGGTGTTCGATGACCCGGAACTGGCGCGTTTCCGGATCAAAACCGTAAATAAGCAAGGTATGGGGCCAGTGTATTTGCTGATGCGTATCGATCCGAAGCGATTCGAAGAAACAATCGATCCATATAATCACCGGATGCCCGGCGGACAAGGCTCCGCTGATATCGCCGATTATATGATCGCTGCGCAGTTTGGCGCGGAAACCGATTCCAATCTCATCCAACATGGCCTGAACCGGTTTAACCGGAACGAAATCGATCCCCAGTCTGATCTCCGCCGCATCCGGATTGGAAGTGTATACAATCAAATCATTGGCCAAGACTCCGGCGATATCGACTCCGAAATGGGGCAATATGGGGAAAAGCGAACTGTAAAAGCAACTTTTATAGCGGAAGTCGTTAAACGGCTCAATGTCCGGCAACACCACGGCGTTCCGACCGGGAAGGGGTTGGGACGCCCGGTTATCACTTTCCGGCGGGCCGGTGATCGTTTTTTCCGCTCTGCTCTTTGCTTCATTCACGCCGCCCTCGATGAGCGAAATCAACGACCGGATCGTCGGGTGTTGATAAAGATCGGAATAATTAATATGAATCTCGCGTTTCCACAGTTCCGCCTCCACCCGGATCATTGACAGCGAATTGCCGCCGAGGCTGAAGAAATTGGCGTCGATTCCCACCTTTTCGAAGGGAATCCGCAACACTTCCGCCCAAACCCGGGCAATCGCCCGCTCCAGAACACTGGCTGGAGCTATATTGCCACTGGTAAGCACCAGTTGTTCCTCTGGTCGCGGAAGCTCTTTCCGGTTAAGTTTGCCGTTTGGAGTCAGCGGCATCCGCGCGATCTGGATGAAATGGGCGGGGATCATTTGGAACGGCAAGCTTTTTTGGAGCTCTTTCCGCAACTCTGCCGGATCAAGCACTTGATTCGAAGTCAAGTAGGCGCAAAGATAGTGATTGCCCCGCTCATCCTCGTCGGCGACGACGACCACTTCCCTAACCGACTCAATCTCCGACAGCTTGGCCTCAACCTCGGCCAGCTCGATCCGGTACCCCATAATTTTGACTTGAAAGTCTTTCCTGCCGAAAAACTCGATGCTTCCGTCAGGAAGCCTCCGGCCTAGGTCGCCGCTACGGTAGACCCGTCCCTCCCCGGTTAGCGGATCCGGTCCGAACACTTCCCGGGTCCGATCCGGAAGGTTCCAATACCCCAACGCCAAATATTCGCTGCGATAAACAATTTCTCCAATTCGATAAATTCCGGTTTCCTCACCCGCTCCGTCGAGGATATATACCGTGGTGTCTTCCACCGGATAGCCCACCGGTACCGCATTGCCCGTGATCTCGGAGTTCTTTCCAATAAAATTCTGGAGAGTCACAGTTGATTCCGTCGGGCCCAACCCGTTGACGAAGAGACAGTGATCGTCGAAATACCTCTTGTAGGCGTCCACGTCTTTCTTGAAAACTGCTTCTCCCCCCATGACCACTAGGCGGATCGCGGGGAACCGATCGCCATCCCGGAGGTTGTCCACGAGGTAGCGGTATACAGTCGGGGTGGAATGAAAGATAGTAATCCCTTCCTCCCGCAGCCAGCAGCTTAACTCGTCGGGTCCACCCCCGCCCTTGATATTGAATGGATACAGTGTCGCCCCATTAAGCAGCGCTCCATAAATATCCATTATGGCGGCGTCAAAACAATACGTTGAAAAAAGCGTAAGTCGATCGTCAAAGTTGATGTGTAGGTTGTTGGTGTAATTACGGATAAAATGCAAGACATTCCGATGGTTTTGGAATACTCCCTTGGGCTGTCCGGTAGAGCCGGAAGTATATAAGATGTAAGCCGGTTGCGACGGTTCGATCGATAAATTGAGATTCTCTCCGGAACGCGTTTCGTCAGTTTGACTCAGATCGATAATATCGACCCCAGTAATTCGGCGGAGTTGATCCGCAACTGTCAGATTGTGCTCGTTGGTAAGGATCAGGCTGGTTTTCGTATCCCGTAGCATATAGGCCAACCGTTCCACCGGATAGGATGGATCCATGGGCACATAGACCTTACCTGCTTTTAAGGCGCCCAAGATGCCCGTAACCATATCCAGGTCATGTTCGAATAACAGGGCCACCGTCGGAGTGGAATGTTCCGTCACCTGATGTGTCAAACGGTTGGCCTTCCGGTTTAGCTGCGAATACGTCGCTGAATTGGCCCGGGTTTTTACGGCCAAACGCTCCGGATATCGTTCGACGCATTCTTCAAACCGGCTGACAATGGATTGTTCGATCGCTTCTTTTTTGAATACTTGATGGGGGTTGGCTGGCCGAAGCGTCCGGAAAGGAAAATGGACTCGGTGAGGGGAGAAAACATCATACGAATGAAGCGGTAAATCCGGATTGACTGCCACCAATTGCAGCAGGCGCAAATATTCGTCTAACAGATATTCAATGGTATCCGACTTAAAAAGCGCGGTACGGTAGACGCAGCGGATCTTGATTTGTTGCTCAATTTCGTAAATGTAAAATTCGAGGTCAAATTTGGTGCGCTGGAGCTCCATTCCAAGCGGGGTCGCCCGCAATTCACTTTCATCGAAAGTTTTATCGGTGATCCCCATGTTCAGCATATTAAACATAACATCGAACAAGGGGGGCCGATTTCGATCCCGAGGGACATCCAGCTTCTCCAAAAGCATCTCAAACTGATAATCCTGATTTTGAAACGCCTGCAGGGCGTTTTCGGTTACTTCGCTCAAAAAGTCACCGAAACTCCGGTCCGATCGAGGTTGGTTCCGTAAGACAATGGTATTCAGAAAAATTCCGATAACCCGTTCCAATTCGACATGGCGGCGACCAGCCACCGGTGTCCCGATGATGATGTCGTCCTGTCCGGTACAGCGGGCGAAAAGGACGTTGACTGCCGCCAACAATGTCATGAACAAGGTTGCCCCGTGATCGGCGGCCAGATGTTTCAACTCCAGGCTGAGCTGGCTATCTAATTCCAATTGCCGGGAAGCGCCTTCGATGCTTTCCAGCCCAACTCGGGAATAGTCAGTCGGAAGTTGCAGCCGAGAAAGTTCTCCGGAAAAAGCCTTCAGCCAGTACTCCGCCTGGCCTTTGAGGCGCTCCGATTGGAACCGATCATTTTGCCATACAGCAAAATCTTTATACTGGATCGATGGCGGAGGAAGCTGCTTTCCGGCGTAGAGATTCATAAACTCTTCGGTCAGGATGGTCATAGAAGTTCCGTCAGCAATGATATGATGCAAGTCATAAACCAGAACATGATATCCGGAATCGATGTGAAACAGCCCAACCCGGAGCAAGGGAGCTCTCCCCAGATCAAATGGGCGAATGAAATTCCGAACCGCTTCCGCTAAGATGTCTTCCCCTACTTCCTTTCGTTCAATAGCCAACGCCGCCCCCGGATGTATCCGTTGAACCGGTTCGCCATTGATTGCGGCAAAAGAGGTTCGGAATCCTTCATGCCGCTGAATCAATTGCTCGAACACCTTCTCCACGCGCCGGTAATCCAATACCCCGTCTAGCCGGAACGCGCCGGAGATATGATAGGCGGTGTTCTCTCCTTCCAATTGGTTTAAAATATATAACCGTTTTTGCGCCGCCGATAATGGATAATATTCACGGGACGGAGCCACCGGAATGGCATTGTACGCAGTCGCCCATTGGGACGTCAATTCGGCCGGGGCGGGGAGGTGCTCCTTCTTTAACCTTTTTTCAAACAGCTCACGCTGCTCCGGCGTGAGTTTAGCGATTCGACTCGCCAGATCATTCATCTCCATACTCCTTTAAAACATAGTTTGAGTTCCTCAACGCTCCTCGACGGCTTCAATCTCATTTAAAATCTCCTCAAGGCGCTGATAGTGACGGAGCGTCTCGACCTCGCTTTCAATCACGGCGGCGAGTTCCCGGAGAGTTGGTCTGCGAAAGACTTCGGCGAGCGGCAATTCCACTCCAAACTGCCGATGCACGCGGGCAATCAGCGATGTGGCTTTCAACGAATGACCCCCAAGTTCAAAAAAGCTGTCCTTCAAACCAATTGGGTCGATACCAAGGATTTCAGTCCATAGCCCGGCCAGTGCCTTTTCAGTTTCGTTTTGGGGTGGCACAAATTCTATGTTCCCGATCGGTCGCTCCGGCTCAGGTAAAGCCTTCCGATCGACCTTGCCATTCGGAGTAAGCGGGATCCGGTCCAACTGTATAAAAAAGGCAGGGATCATATAATCGGGTAAATGGTCGCTCAGAAACGACCGGATCTCCATTGAATCTAATTTTATGGTGGCCACCAGGTAAGCACAGAGAACATTCTCCTCCCGTTCGTCCCGACGGGCCACCACGATCGCTTCTTTGAGTAAGGGATTCTCCAGTAAAACCGCCTCGATTTCAGCGCTATCGACCCGATAGCCCCGAATCTTGGTTTCGTAATCATTCCGGCCCATGAATTCCATCCGGCCGTCCGGAAAAGCCCTTCCCAAATCCCCGCTCCGATAAAAACGGCAGCCCCGCTCGGGGTCGTTACCAAATACCACGTCCGTTTTGGCGGGCAGATTCCAATATCCAAGCGCCAGATACGGACTGTAATAAACAATTTCGGCGTCCCGGTAAAAGGGGGCGTCCCAGCCTTCCTCATCGACCAACCGTAATTCGGTCCCGTTCAATGGAACCCCGATTGGAACCCTGTTCCGGTAAATCTCAGTATCCCGATCAATCAGATTCATGGCGGTGATCGAAGCTTCCGAGGACCCCAATAAATTCACAAAGATGGCCTCGTCCGAAAAGGTATTCCGGAACTGTTCGACGTCTTTGCGAATCACCGGCTCTCCACCCAACACCACCAGACGGACGTCCATAAAATAATCCCCGGAGTTCAAGGAATCTAGAAAATAGCGGTATAATGTAGGTATTGAATGGTACACCGTAATCCCGGTTTCATTCATCCACCGCTTTAAGCCGCTGACTCCTTGGATCTTAACATCATAGAAGCACAACGCGCACCCGTTCAGCAGCGCGCCGAAGATATCGACCACCGCCGCGTCGTGGCTGAAGGAAGACAATAGAGTCAACCGGTCCGCCGGATTCAGATGAAGCCGGTTGGTATAACGGCTGATGTAATAAAGAATATTCCGGTGATTTTGCACCACCCCTTTTGGATGACCGGTTGAACCCGAAGTATATAAAATATAAGCAATCTGGTCCGGTTCCAGCTCAAGTTGGGGATCCTCCCGGAGATCAGTGAGGGCCTCAACATTAATAATTGATAACTGTGCTCCGGCCCGTCCGCATAATGCTTCTGCCAATTCCCGGTTTGAGCCGTTGGTAATAATTATACCGGCCCCCGAATCGTTGACGATGAATTCAAGCCGGTTCAACGGATAGCCGGGATCAAGCGGCACATAGACCTGTCCCGCTTTCAGAGCGCCTAGAATTGCGACGACCATCGGATACTCATGCTCAAACAGGAGAATCGTGGGGCCGTGGGACTCAGCAGCCAATACCGCGTGGGCCACCCGGTTGGCGAACCGATTGAGTTCTTGATAAGTGAGGGTGATCTGGCCCGACTGAATCGCAATTCGGCCGGCGAACCGCGCTACCCGGGATTCAAATCTCGTCACCAGCGTTTGCTCGATCTCCCTGTCGGTAAAAACATCAAACTTGGAACGAGGTTTGGCCTGATAAATGCTTACCGGAGTCTCGGGGCGTTCAAACAACCGGTATTCGGCTATGGTTCGGGCTGGATCGGCCGCGACCATCCGTAAGAGACTCAGATATTCGTTCAATAGATACTCGATAGTAGCCCGTTTAAACAACCGGGTCCGGTAATGGCAATCGATGACGATTTCCGATCCGACCTCGGCCAAATAGATATTGATATCGAATTTGGTTAACCCCGGGTCCAGATCAACCGGGCTGATCCGGAGGGTCGCTCCGGACAAGGCGCGATCGGTTTCAAACATATTCAAGAGATTGAACATAGTGTCAAACAACGGGGTCCGGCTCAAATCCCTGGGTAGCGCCAACCGGTCTAACAGCATTTCAAACTGGAAGTCCTGATTTTCAAAAGCGCGGATACAATCCGCTTTGACTTCAGCCAGGAACTCACTGAAAATTTGCTCGGGCCGGGGATGACTTCTCAGAACCACGGTATTGAGAAAGATCCCGATCACCCCTTCCAGGTCCGGATGGTTTCGTCCGGCGACCGGGGTTCCGACCAGGATATCATCCTGGCCGGTAAGTTTCGCTAATACGACGGTATAAGCCGCAAATAGCACCATGAACAATGTGGCTTCGTGTTGCAATGCCAATTGTTTCAGAGCCGCGGCCGTTTCCGGATCCAAACGGAGTTCTACGGCATCCCCTTCAAAGCCGGCCTGGGCGGTTCGAGGATAGTCGGTCGGCAGATCCAAGGGAACCACCGGTTCAGTGAATGTATTCAGCCAATATTGTTCCTGCGGTTTGACGGATTCGGCATATGCCGGACTATTCTGCCACACCGCGAAGTCTTTGTATTGGATCTCCGGCGCGGACAACACTTTGCCGTCGTAGCTATTGATGAATTCCTTGAGCAAAATCCCCATGGAAGTTCCGTCGGAGATAATGTGATGCATATCGATGAGCATAATGTGTTCGTCCGAGTTTAAGCGGATTAAGCCCACCCTGAGTAATGGAGCCGATTCGAGATCGAACGGCCGGATAAAGCCAGGCATTGCGCCACGCCAGTCGGTTCCCGCAAAGGTTAGATCGGCGACTTCCAATTCAACGGTTCGATGAATCTTTTGCATAATCCGGCCGTCCCGTATCATAAATGAGGTCCGGAACGCCTCATGCCGTTGCGTCAACTGCCGGAAGACCGCCTCCAAACGGTCCCGATCCAACGGACCCTCCAGTTTAAGAGCGCCGAATACATTATAAACTGCCCCCGCGCCAGCGAATTGGCTGAGAATATATAATCGCTGTTGCGCCGCAGATACGGGATAGAAATCCGCTTCCGGGGCGGGCGGAATCGGGTTGTAACTCCCCGGAACGGCGCGTTGCAGCCGGGCGGCCAGTTTTCGGACGGTTTGATTCTGAAAAACGTCGCCCAATTGCAACTCGATTTTGAATGTCTTATAAATCCGGGACAGCAAGGCAGTGGCTTTCAACGAGTGCCCGCCCAGTTCAAAAAAATTATCATCGATTCCAACCCGCGGAATGTCCAGCAGATCCTGCCAAAGCTGGACCATTTGACATTCCAGCGCATCCCGGGGCGCTTCGTATTTTTGTGAGGAGACTATCTGCTCATCCCGTTCGCTCAGGGCTTTCCGGTCAATCTTTCCCGCGGCCGACAACGGCATCTGCTCAAGCTGGTGAAACGAAACGGGGAGCATATACTCCGGGATGCTTTCCGACAGGTAATCCCTTAATTCGGTACCAGTCAGGCTCCGGCCGGCAGTAAAATAGGCGTGCAGAGTCCGTTCCGTTCCTGAGCGTTCCCGGACGACAACCACCGCTTCCCGGATTGATTCATGCCGCCGCAACTGCGTTTCGATCTCGCCCAGTTCGATCCGGAAGCCGCGAATCTTGACCTGATGATCGACTCTTCCTAAAAACTCGATGGTCCCATCGGGCCGCCAACAAACCCGATCACCGGTCCGGTACATTCGTTGGTTGAATTCAAACGGACTGGGCGGAAACTTGTCCATGGTCAGCTCGTCATGATTGAGATAACCCCGGGCGATCCGGTATCCGCCGATCCATAGCTCCCCGGGTACTCCCACCGGCCGCACCTGTTGATTCCGGTTTAAAATATAGATTGACGTATCGGTGATCGGCCGGCCAATTACGGCAACGGTATCCGGGTCCATCCCGCGCCGGAACGTAGCGGCTACCGAAGCCTCCGTGGGTCCGTATTCATTGATCAATTCCAGGTCGGGTTTGAGCGATAAGCTGCGGCGGATCGTATCCGGATCGGCCTTATCTCCGGCCAAGGTCACCCTGCGCAAGCTTTGCAGTTCTTCCGGCCGGGCGCAGTCCAGAATGGCCTGATACAAAAGGGGAACGCAGATAAAATGGGTGATACGCCGTTGTGCAATACAATTCTTAATAGCAACTGGATTTTTGGAGTCCTCTTCGGGAAGCGCCACCACTCGGGAACCGGAGACGAGCGGCGTGAAAGAACTGGTCAGATACCCGTCAAAACTGTAGGAAAATAGCTGCAGCACCGCATCCGAACTATCCAGCTTATATTCATGATGCCGCCAGCGAATCGTCCCGGCGATACTACCGTGTTCAATCACAACCCCTTTTGGCTGGCCGGTGGTTCCCGATGTAAAAATAATATAAGCGGCATGATTCGGCCCCACCGCTGTTACCGGCCGCACTTCGGAATAAGCGTCCAGCGCTCCGGCGCCAAGCTGATTCTTATGTTTCAGCTCCGAAATTCCGTCGCGCCAGTTAGCTTTATCAATCCGTAAGATGACATCGTAGCGGAAATGGGTTAATTCGTTGACAATGGTATGGATCTTATCGGAAAAGCTCACTTCATGAATAAACGGCTGATCATGAGCCAAGTCTAAAAAGAATTCCCTTGCGACAAACAGTTCATTGGAAAGATCGGTCTTGGTTTTGCTCCCGGGATGCTCAGACTGGTATTCCCGCAACGACCGGAGCAGTTGTTCCTTACGCTCCTGGTCCATGATATCGCCGCAGAAGAGGATTCCTCTATCGCCCAGTAGGCCGATTGCCTTAACGATCACTTGACGAAGGTAATTATAACCGTTGAAACACTGGACGACACTGTTCATGATAATCACGTCGAACTCGGGTTCCTCGATCCGGTCAATCTGATCGGCAGGGAGCGTGGCCAGTTTGATATTTGTTAAATTTTCCCGCTCTGCCCGTTCCCGGTTTTTCTCAATAATCACCCGAGACAGATCGGTTCCATAATACAGGCCTACCAAAGGCGCCAATTTGAACATGGTTATTCCCGAAGCGCAACCGATCTCCAATACCCTAGCTCCCGGATGAAGATAAGGCCGGAGTTTTTGCAACGCATTCTCGCTGTACTCGTCCATCTCCGCCGCAGTCAGATCCGCGCCGGTGTAACTATTGACCCAACCGCCCCCCTGAATGGCGTCGGTGGCGCTCCGTCCGACATATTCCCAGAGCTTGGGGTCCATCAGTTCGTTGGTCACTTGCCCGTCCACGCGCCAGGGGTCATCCGCGTCCATGCAAAGAAATGTTTGAAAACCGGGGCATTCCCATTGCAATTTAGTTAAGGCCTCGATATTCCGGCTGTCCGTCAGAATCAGGCGCAATCGGGCTTCATTAATTATGGTTTTCATTCGCTCCCCCGGCAGTCTCGCGTCCACCGGGACATAGGCTCCGCCGGACTTCAGAATGCCAAGGATCGCCACAGCCTGTTGAATCGGATCGTCGCTTAGGATGCCGATCGGAGTCTCCGGTTCGATCCCCTCGTGTTGCAATAAAAAATTGGCCAACCGGTTCGCCCGGCGCTCAAGTTCTTCGTAGCTTAATTGAACATCTCCGCAGCAAATAGCCGGATTGGCCGGGGTCCGGTCCACTTGCTCCTCAACCAGGCGATGCAATATTCCATCCTTGGGATACTTAGCGCATCCGGGGCTAAATTGACTCAAAATCCGCTGTTCCTCGGTTATGGAAACCTCGCGGAGAGCTCCGAGCGTAGTATCGGCATTCGTCAGAAACTGCTCTAAAATGAAAAGATAAGAATCGGCCAAACGTTCCATGGCATCGGGACGGAATAACGTCGCATTATAGACGAGTTTGCCCGGGATCCGATCGCCGTTGGCCTCAAAAAACAGGGCTGTCTCGAGCATTCGTTCCGTAACGAATTGTTCCAAGGCATAATTCGCATGCAGGCTTTGAAATCCCAATAGCGAGCGAAGGATCGTTGATTCATGGGTTTCCAGAAGTTCCAGTATTTTCGCGGCCGAAAAATGCTGATTGCGATAGCCATCCAACACCGTCCCCTTAACCGCCGACAATACTTCACGGCAAGTCAGTCCATCATGAAGTTTGTCCCGGAATACCACGTATTGATGGGACAGTTCTTCAATGGTGCCGTCAAAATAAACGGGGGCCGGAACGACTGTATCTTCCTGCTCAAACAATTTGTAAAGCAATACCTTATAAACACTGAGCAAGATGATAAAAATCGCTAAATCCTGATTCTTACCGGTTTGGAACACTTGTGCGGCCAGATTTTCGTTCAGTTCAAAGCAGACCGTTGCTGGTCGATAACCGGCCGCGCTGGGAAAGTCGGCCGGAATGGCGGACCCTTTCAGATCGCCGGCCAATTTATTTAACCAATATTCTTTTGCTTCCTGGAACTCGCCCATGGTGAATAGCGCTTTATCGATCATGTTGGCTCACGCTCCGAATCGATATTGTCGATCCTAACCCTGCTCTAAAAATCAACTTCCACGGTAATCTGACGTTGGCTTTCCTTGATCCTTGCCGCCACTTGTTCCCGCTGCCTTTGATCAATAATTTCCATTGCGCCGATTCGAAGGCCGGGGTCGCTGGCAATCAGCCTTAAAATTTTTAGATAGCGCCCGGCCATTTCGACGATGGTTTCCCGTTTGAACAAGTCGGTGCAATACTCCAGACTCATTGCGATCTCTCCGTCATTTTCAGTAGCGTAGAGAGTCAGGTCAAATTTGGCGGTCTTGAAGTCGATTTCATAGGGGATAACCTCCAAATCCGGCAGATCGAACCGGGGCGCTCCCATGTTTTGCAGCACGAAAGCGGCGTCGAACAAGGGGTTCCGGCCCGGATCGCGTCCGATTTGCAGCTTGTCGACGATCATTTCAAAGGGATAATCCTGATTCCGGTAGGCTTCCAAGGCGCTTTCCCGGACTTCGCCGAGAAAGTCCCGAAACAGTTTTCCCGGTGCGGGCCGGCACCGGATGGGCAGGGAATTTATAAAATACCCGATAACGCCCTCCAGATCGGCGTGGGTCCGCCCGGCGATTCCAATGCCGACAATCAGATCTTCTTGTCCGGAGTACTTTGACAATAAGACAAAATAGGCGGCCATCAACACCATAAATAGGGTGGCGCCGGTTTCAGCCAGCAATGTCTTCAGGCTGGCGCACAATTCGGGATCAGCCGCAAAAGCCCACCGGTCGCCCCGGAAACTTTTCAAGGCCGGGCGCGGGAAATCGGTCGGCAGATTCAGCGCGGGAATCTTCCCGGAGAATTGGTTGCGCCAGAAATCTTCCTGGTCCTGGGCCCGGCCGCCAGCAAAGAGTTCATTTTGCCAGACGGCGAAGTCCCGGTATTGAAGCGCGAGTGGAGCCAAGCTCCGCCGGCAATAGAGGTCGATAAACTCCCGGACCAGGATACCCAGGGAGGTCCCATCGGAGATGATATGATGCATATCATAGAACAACGCATGCCGTTCCTTTTCCAATCCGATCAGGGCAGCCCGGAAAAGCGGCGGTTCACTGAGCCCGAAGGGGCGAATGAACCCAGCCAGCAGTTCCGGAAGTTGCGATTCCTTCCCATCCAGCCGCTCCAGGCAAAACGGCGCGGCCGGCCATACCCGTTGTACCGGTTCCTCGTCAATCAGTTCAAAGGAGGTCCGGAACGCTTCATGCCTGTTTACCAACTGCGCCACGGCCGCTTCGACCCGGTTCCGGTCCAGCGGGCCGTTGATAATCAAGCCGCCGGGCATATTGTAGCTGATGCCCGTCCCTTCGAGCCGGCTAATAAAGTAAAGCCGTTTCTGAGCCGAGGAGACCGGGTAATAATCCCGCTGCTCCAAACGGGGAATGTTACCGCTTCCAAACCCATCGGCCCAGCTCCCAGCTTCGGGCATGATTTGCAAATATCCGGCCAACTCCGGAATGGTCGGCCTGGACAAAAATTCGGCCACCTCGATCTTCCGGCCGAATTCTCGCTCCAGAAGCGCCGCGATTCGCATGGCGAACAGTGAGTTTCCGCCAATCGCCATGAAATTGGCGTGGAGATCGATCTCGGCCAACCCTAACGTATTGCCCCACAAGTCACCCAACCGTTGTTCCAGCGGTGAAATGGGACGGGACGAATCACCGGACAGCCGGACTTTAACAATGTCCCTGGCCGTCGCGGTTTTTACAGCGATCGCACTTCCCGGTATAATTTCCCGTGGCTCAAGCCAGCACCGGATCCGTTCGAAGGGATAGACCGGGAGATGGACCCGCCCGCGGATCTCTCCTTGCCAAAACGCTTCCCAGTCAATGGACGCCCCCTGAATGTACAACTCGCACAACCGATTTAGAATCGGACGCTCCCGTCTCCCCGAGTCAAGAAACCGTCGTAACGCCACTGCCGTTTGATCGGAAAGCGCCGACACGCTCGGATCCCCCATCGCTGAAACCGCTCCGTAAAACACCTCACCGGCCGGTTCGGGCGGCCATGGCTCGTTGCCCAACTTACTGCGCAAGTCGGAACGGCCCCGGAACAAGATCGCCAACCGGTATTGATAATGACCCCGTCCGGTTTGAGCGGTAAAGCAAAGATCTCCCAAGTTTAAGTCCGGGGAGGCTTCATCGAGAAACCTACGGTACCGGGCCATTAAGTTCCGGAGCGCCGCTTCGGTCTTGGCCGATACGGTCAGCAGCCAGGGAACTTCCGGGGCTTCATCCGGTTTTCCCGGAAGCTCCGGCGCTTCCTCCAGCACGATATGGCAATTGGTGCCGCTGAAGCTATAAGCGTTTACACCGCAACGGCGGGGGCCGTCCCCATTCTCCCAGGGGCGGAGCCGATCGTTGACGAAAAACGGCGATAGCTCAAATCCCACGCTCCGGTTGGGTTTACTGAAATGCAACAGCGGCGGCAATTGGCGATGTTTTAAGGCCAGCGCCGCCTTGATCAGGCCGGCGAGCCCGGCTACGCTATCCAAATGGCCGATATTGGGCTTGACTGAGCCGAGGCCGCAGAACTGCCTGGCATCGGTGGCTTTCCGGAACGCCCTTTGGAGACCGCTCAGTTCGATCGAATCGCCCAGCTTGGTTCCGGAGCCGAACGCCTCGATGTAAGAGATGGTTGCGGGGTTCACCCCCGCTTCGTTCCAGGCGGCCGATGCCGCAGCTTCGATGGCCAAGGCGTTGGGAGTGGTGATTCCGGGCGTCGTGCCGTTTTGGCTGATGGCGCTGGCTTTGATCACCGCGTAAATCGAATCCCGGTCCGCCACGGCCCGGTTCAGAGGTTTCAACAGGATGGCCGCCACACCCTCGCCCCAGACCGTGCCATCGGCATCCTCGGCGAAGGAGCGAATCTGGTGGCGCGGCGATTCGATCCCTGCTTCGTAAAGGCCGGCGGCAGGCATAAAATTGATCCGGACCCCCCCGGCCAGCGCCTGATCGCATTCGCCGCTCCGAATCGCCCGGCAAGCCAAATGAACCGCTACCAGCGAGCCGGAACACGCCGTGTCCACCGTCAGGCACGGCCCTTTCAGATCGAGCACGTGGGAAAGGCGGCTGGCGATGATCGACGCGAAATTTCCCGGGACCGACAGTGCCACCGACTCCGGCTCGGTCTTGACGATATAACTTTCATAAACCGGCCAACTGCTGTGGCCGAGGTACACTCCGGTCCGGCTACCGGACAGCCTGCCTCCGCCATAGCCCGCATCCTCCAAGGCTTCCCAGGCCGTCTCCAGGAACAGCCGCTGATTGGGGTCCATCAACTCCGCTTCCTTGGGGCTGAAGCCAAAGAACCGGTGGTCAAACTTATCGATTTCCTCCAAAAAACCGCCGCGATAATAGCGAATCTCCTCCCGCCTCAAGTTGGAGCCGAGCAGCACTAGGGCTTCACTGTCTCGGCGCCGCACTACCGGGAATTCGCCGATGCAATCGGCCCCTTCGCAAAGATTGCGCCAAAAGGCCGCGTTGGAGTCGGCCATCGGCATTTTGACGGCGATGCCGATGATTGCCACTGGTTCCGCCACCGGCTGAGGTTCCGACAGCAATTTCTCGATCAGTTCAACCGCGACTTGCTTGTCGATCTTTCCGGAGACCGTGTTCCGGATGATCCATTGCGTCAGTTCGTCCAATTGAATCGCTCCAGACGTTGCAGATTCCATTCAGGGATTCCGTTGCCAAAACGGCGCTCGATTTCCGAAACCGTTACGGCGGCTATCCATTGCGGAAATTTATTTTCCGGAAAGAGCCGACAGTCGGGAACGTCGGGAAAAACTCTTTCCGGGTTGGGAAACTGTCTTTCCGAAACCTGACAGCTATTGAGAAAGTTCGGAAAGAAAATTTCCGAATCGATCCGGCCGGGCGGACTTGGCGGAAAGAGGTTTTCCGTACTTTCGGCGTGAGCGAGCAATTACGGATCCCGCGCCCGGTTGTCCGAAGGTTGAAGATCCAATCCGGTTATTTCTTCCTTGATCCTAACCGGCTAATGATATCGTTGCCTTCCTCCACCGAGAGCTTGCCTTGCTCGATTTGATCAAGAATTCGCATGATCTCGTCCTCGCGGCCACTATCATTCTTCCCGGAAGGAACCTGTCCTTCGCTTTCATCCGTTTGCTGGCTTTCCCCGGCGATGAACCGGGCAATCTTGGCTATCGTGGGGAAGGCAAACAGATCCCCAATCTGAACTTTCCCGGGATAAAGGGCCTCCAACTTGGCATGCACCTTGGTAGTTAAAATCGAATCGCCGCCGATCTCAAAGAAGCTGCTGTTGACGTCCAACTCCTCATAGCCCAAAACCTCGCTCCAGACTCCGGCTACGTTCCGTTCGGCTTCGGTATAAGCGTAAGCGGCTTTTCCGCTTAACCGTACTTCCGGGAGAGGTTTAAAAGGAATACCGGTTTCGATTCGGGG
Organism: Bacillota bacterium; assembly: GCA_023402395.1. GTDB lineage: Bacteria > Bacillota > UBA4882 > UBA8346 > UBA8346 > JAEYGI01. Next base: position 43,278 of record JAEYGI010000043.1, on the reverse strand, counting down.
TGACTGGAAGCCCTGAAGAATCTCCGGAGCCAGTTGTAAGCGGATTCCGGCCAATCGTCCCCGATTAAGGCCATTCCAATTGAATTCTCCGACAATCAGCCGATCGGTTGCTAAATCCATGGCCGCTTCAAAGGCCCGGATTGCCTCCGCGGTGGGCATTGGCTTCATCAATCCGTCAAGATTGACGCCGTGGTCGTGGGCCATTCCGACGTCCTTCCACCCCGGCCAGTTAATGGTGAGCGTTCGGCATCCCAATGAATTGCGAAATGCGGCAAACGCGTCCAGGTAAGCATTAGCTGCGGTATAATCGCCTTGCCCCGGCACGCCGACCAAGGTATTGTTCGATGAAAACAGAACCATGAAGTCAGGGCGATCGGCCCGGGTCAACTGGTCCAGCAGCCAGGTGCCTTGGATCTTCGGCCGCAACACTTCCTGAAAACGCTCCGCCGTTTTGCGGATGATAAAACCGTCCCCGGCAACGCCGGCGCAATGAATGATCCCGTTAATCCGCCCGAACTCATGATGCAACCGTTCGACCGCCGCCCCCAACTCGGTGATGGACGCAACATCGGCCTGAACGCAGATCGCTTGGGAACCGTCGGCTTCGATTTCTTGAATGGCTTGGATCGTTCGGATTGCTTTGCGATCGGTCCCGGCGGCTAGAATCGCTTCCCACTCCACCCGTTCCGGGGCTTTGGTCCGGTTCAACAAGGCCAGATGAATCGTACCCCGGCCGGCCAGGCTCCGGGCGATCTCCAGTCCCAGACCGCCGGCGCCGCCGGTAATCAGATAGACGCCGTTCGAATCCAGCGGAATCGCTTGAACTGGAATATCGCTCCGCGCCGGACGCAATTCTTCGATGTAGCGCCGCCCGTTGCGGTAGGCCACCAGATACGAAGCCTCGGAGGCTCCAAGCTCCGCCACGAAGTCTTTGGTAGAAATGGACTCGTCGCTGTCAATGGCCCGGCAACGGAAATTCGGATATTCCCGTTCCAACACTTTGCCCAAACCGAACAAGGCCGCCGCTTCGGGGGACAATCGGTTTTCGGTTCCGGTCACCGGATGGACACGCTCTCCAACCAAAAGGAACTCAACGGTCTGCCTCAGGCCGGCGTCGAGAATGGCTTGGCTGAGATGAAACAAGCTATTTACCCCGGTGTTAAGGCACGCCTCCAGTTGAACGGTATCGGAGATCTCAGTCCCGGTCCGGCCCAACGAAGCCAGATGCAGCACCTGGCTGAGATCGGCGTGCCGGAGTTCTTCCACTAACCATCGGTAATCCTCGGGTTCCCCTTTGATGGTGTAGGCGTAAGCACCGGTTTTGGCATACTCCGGGCCGAACTCAACCACCACCGCTTGGCGGCCCGCCGCAGTCAATTCCCGGATAAGCTCCGCTTTCACCGGGTATCGCTCACCAGCAAGGATCAAAACCGTTCCATCCGGAGCGGCGGAAGCATGCTCCAATGAACCGGGGCGCCAGCCGATCTGGTAAAAAGGATATCCTCTTACAATGTCCACGGTATGCAATTTGGACTTTTTGGTCTTAATTAATGAATAATCGTCGATCTCCACCAATGCCCGGCCAGATTCGTCAACCATCCGGACATCGAAACTGAGCAAATCGGGATTGGCCGACCCGGTTTCCTTGATCCGGACATAGCTATGGAAAACGGCGGGCAACGGCCGGTAAAACCGGACGCTTTTATAGGAGAACGGCAGGAAGATGGTCCGGTCGTCTCGCTCGGGAAGGAGCCGGCTCAAAAGCGGAATGGTAGTCAGGCCATTATCCAGCAAGGCCGGATGTAACGGGTATTGCGGCAACTCCGCGGCGAAGCGGTCGGGCATCTCCAGATCTGACACCAATTCCCGGTCACCGACGTACATAGCGCGGATGTTGTTCCACCGCGGTCCGAATTGAAAGACCGTGCTCCCGTTATACTCTTCAATATCCGGCCGGATCAAGTCGGCTTGATATTTCCGCTTAATCGCCGCGATGTCAATAACGGCAGGCTCTTCGCCATCCAAGGCCGAGGCTTTGCCTTCAATATGACGGATCCACTCGTTACGCCGGCCGGGCTGGCCGGACGGAGGTTGGCTGGCGATGACGAACCGGACCGCATCGGATTCAAATTTTAGAATCACTTGCACTTCAACGCTGTCACCCGGTTGCAGAACCAGCGGCGTGACGAACTGAACTTCCCGTAATAAGACTCCGCCCGGGAAATGTTTAATACAAGCTTCCAGGGCCATTTCGAGATTGGCGGTTCCCACCAGGACATTTTGACCGTCAATGATATGTTCGTTCAAGACCCAGTGTTTCTCCACTTGAAAAGTAGTGGCATAAATCTCCAAGTCCATCGATTCCGCCAGGCAACGCTCCAATAACGGGTGGCCGGTCGGTTGGGAATCCCGTGGTTCCCGGCCAGGTTTGGGCTTGACATCCAGCCAGCAGCGGCTGCGCTCAAAAGGATAGGTCGGCGCTTCCACCCGGCGGCGCGGTTCGTCGCGATAAAATCGGCTCCAGTCGAGGACCGCGCCTTGAACATACAGATGGGCGATCTGGGTCAATAGCTCCCGATCGGTTTTACCGGACCGGATAAAGTCAGCCGCCAATCGCTCTGCTTTCGCCGATAATTCCCGCTGCCGGGCCGGATTTAACTCCCCTGGCTCACCAGCGGCGCCGTATTCAGATAGGACCCGGTGTTCGCCGAAGTGGATCGCCGGGGCTATGCCGGAGCCGGACTGGATATTCAATTCCGCCAACTTGGCCCGGAGATCCTTGATATCGGTCACAACCAACGCGATCCGCCAGGAATAATGACCGCGGCCGGCGGCCGCCGTATAACAAAGATCGGCTAATACCAAGGATTCATCGGCCCGTTCAAGATAGTTCCGGTAGCGATCGCTAAAGGCTTGCAAGGCGTTTCGGCTCTTAGCCGAGATGGTCATTAACCGCGGCAACGTATCAACCCCGGCCGGACTTGCGGTGGGAGCCTCTTCCAAAATGATGTGGCAGTTGGTTCCGGACAGCCCGAATGAACTGACTCCGCAGCGTCGTGGAGCTCCATCGGTCTCCCAGGCAGCCAACCGATCGGTGACATATACCGGAGAATTATCAAAGGGAATTCGCCGGTTCGGATAAGTAAAATGTAACGAAGGCGGAAGCTGCCGGTGTCGCAACGCCAAGACCGCTTTCAATAAACCGGCGATGCCCGCGGTGTTGTCGAGATGGCCGATGTTGGTCTTAACCGTGCCAATTCCGCAGAATTGCTTGCGATCGGTATGTCGCCGGAAAGCCCGTTGGATTCCGTCAATCTCGATCGGATCCCCTAGTTTGGTTCCGGTGCCGTGCGCTTCGATATAAGTAATGGTTTCGGCCTTTATGCCGGCGTCTCTCCAGGCGTTGCCGATCACATCTTCCTGAGCGTTGGCATTAGGGGCGGTAATCCCGATGGAAGCCCCGTCATTGTTAGCGGCGCTACCTTTAATTACCGCGTGAATCACGTCTCGGTCCTGCTGTGCTTTCCATAACGGTTTCAATAGCATGGCGATCACGCCCTCGCCGGTTCCGGTTCCATCGGAGCGGTCATCGAAGGTTTTGGCGCGGCCATCGGAAGATTCAACTCCGATGAACGCCTGCCGGATCGGAATTAGATGTACCTGTATCCCGCCAACAACCGCCAGATCGCATTCCCCGTTACGAATCGCCTTGCAGGCCAAATGAATCGCCATCAATGAGGAGGAACAGGTCGTATCCACAATCAAACTCGGTCCGCGCAAATCCAACAGATAAGAAAGCCGGCTGGCCACGATCGGTTTGATATTGCCGGGAACGGCCATCGATAATGCCTCGGCGTCGGCTGCGGCAATAATTCTTTTATATTCGGAATCGGAACTGAAGCCTACATATACCCCGGTTCTGGAACCGATCAACTGATCTCCGCCGTAGCCGGCATTTTCAATGGCCTCCCATGCCGTTTCCAAAAACAAACGTTGATTGGGATCGGTCAAAGCGGCCTCTTTCGGCGAAAGGCCGAAAAACCGGTAGTCAAACCGATCAATTTCATCCAGATAAGCACCTTCTCCGAACGAAACCGTTTCCGCCGGGACATTTTGCAGCCTGAGCAGATCAAAGACATCCTGGCGGCGAGTTTCCGGCAACGGCCGGATACAGTCCACTCCGTTTTGGAGTATCTCCCAGAAACGATTCGTACTGTCGGCCTGGGGCAGCTTGACCGCAATTCCGATAATGGCAATCTCATGATTTGATACTTCGTGAATTTCTATGCCGCTATCCCGTTTATCGCGATTCAGCTTGATTTCGTTGAAGTCGACCATATTCAACCTCCGCTTATGGCTTCGGCCGGGTTTGCCGCCACGTTTTTAGATCGCCATTGCATCCTGTTCGAGGAATTTGGTCACGACGGCTTCCACCAACTCTCCGTAATCGTTGATTAACTCCACAACCTTCTCTTTCTTGATCCGCCGTTGATTATAGCTGCAAATAAAATCAATCCGATTGCTGGCTTCATCCAGCCCAAAGCTAAGGTCGATCTGCAGGGCGATGCGCTCCGGGTCGAACTGACCGATCTGATACAGCAACGGCAAAATATCGTTCGGCCCTTTATTCCCGCCGACTGTGTCCAGGTCGTTCCAATCACGGGCAGTATTTTCAACGTTATTTCGCTGGGATTTCACGGATTGAAAAAGGGTTGAGAAATCGGAGGCCTGATCCAGATCAATCGTAACCGACAGGAGTGAAAGGGTCCCCTGCAGCGCGGTCTGGATGGTAAGCTGACGGACCCCGCTCAGCTCGGTGAAAAGATAGAGATGGCATGAAAGTAAAATATCAACTACCGATACTTCCTCTTTGGCCGCGACCTTCCGCAGTTTCAAGAGCAACGTATCGTCAAAGCTGAAACGGAACGTCTGAGGTTCGGCGCTGTCGCTCTGGCCGTCCATAAAATCAGCAGGCAGCGTCACATAGGATAGGAGCGGCTTTGCTTTGGAAGAACGGGTCTGGGCCAGGATATAGCCGGCCAGTTTGGCAATGGTCGGATACGAAAACAGATCAACCCCGCTTAAAAGCCCCGGATAAAGTTTATCGATCTTGGTATGAACCAGCATCAGGGAAATGGAATTACCGCCAAGATCGAAGAAGTTATCCCTGGTCCCGACTTGTTCGACCTTGAGCACTTTGTTCCAGATAGCGGCGAGTTGAGTCTCGACTTCGTTGTCGGGTGCCACAAAGCCCGGAGCGCTTTCAGGTTCATTTCCGGAGTCCTTTTGTAAACGACGTTGGTTCTCAATCAACCGGTCTATTTCTTGCTTTTCGGTTTCAGACAAGATGAAGAGTTCAGACAATTTTCTGTCACCAAAACAGGTCATGTCCAAAAAAATTCTCTCAATATGGCTGAGTATGGTGTGGATCGTGGCGCTCTGAAAACGCCGCTCGTCATAGATCAGGTTCATGGTAATCCCGTCCAGAACCGTAATTACTAATGTCAAATCAAAGTTGGTCATCTCGAACATCGTATAATTTTCAACCCGAAACGGCATTCCGAGGCGGGTTAATCCACGGTCCAACGGGTAGTTTTCCAGAACCACAATCGAGTCGAACAAATTGGCTTGGCGATCGAAACCGGTGTAGTTTTTAATGTCAACCAAGCCTGCCCCCTCGTAATCGGCGCGTTCCCGCAACTCATCATCGAGTTTCCGCAACGCCTCCAACGCGGTCAAATCCGGTCCGGTTTTGAAGCGCAACGGCAGGGTATTTATGAATAACCCAACCATCCCTTCGATACCTTTTACTTCAGGGGGACGCCCGGCGACGGTTGAACCGAAGACAACATCGTAACAACTATTGTACCGTTGAAGCGTCACTCCCCAGGCCGCATAAAGCAAAGTCGCCAAGGTAATTTCATGATGGCGGGCCCAGTCTTCCAAATCGCGACGGATCTGATCCGATAACCTCATGGAATACTTCCCGGCGGTCATTAAACCGGCGCTGGCCGCTTGATCGGCAGGTAGCAACGTGGCGATGGTAAAATCCCCCAAGTACTTGTTCCAATAAAAGCGGTGCAATTGGCGATTTTGCCGTTGCAGCCATATGACATAATTTTTATATTGATGCTTGACGGGCGGGATCGGCTCTCGCCCCTCAAAAAAAGCTTGATAAGCATCGAAAAGCTCCTTGAAGATAATCCCGTTGCTCCAGCCATCAGAGATAATATGATGACTGCTGAAGATTATCTCCCAAGATTCGTCATTCAATTTGACGATCAAGATCCGGTACGGATTGAAACCAATATCGATCCGTTCCCTGCGGTCGCGTATTTTCAATTCACTGGTCCGCCGCAACGACTCATCAGGGCCGAACTCGGTGAAATCATACTCTTGAACCACCGGTGCGTAACTCTTTAGGATAACTTGAACCGGTCTTTCAAGATTGTCCCACTTGAAAACGGTACGTAACATTTCATTGGAATCCGCCACATGTTGCCAAGCCTTTTTTAATAATTCCGGAATCACTCTTCCCGATAGCGTCAAACTTAGTTGTTCGAAATACAATTCGCTGTTGGGCACATTTAAATAATGAAACAGCATTCCTTTCTGCATCGGAGTCAGGGCCAAAATATCCTCAATGTTTTGTTTATCCAATTTTCGGGGTTCGCTCATCGTTTCCCATCCTTTACTACCGGTCATTGGGCAAGAGACGAGGTTTTTCGTTCCACTCGTTTGGCCAGTCCGGCAACGGTCGGTTCCGCCAAAAGATCAGCCAGTGATAGTTTGATTCCGAACCGTTCGTTAATGATCGATACGACCTGAGTCGCCATTAACGAATGTCCGCCGATCTCAAAGAAGTTGTCATCCAGTCCGACCTGAGTCTGGCCCAGCACTTTCTTGTAAACGCCGATCAATTGTTTTTCAGTGGCGCTGCAAACCATTGCTTCGGCGGCGGCCGCAGCCAGCGTTTGGGCATAGTCTGGTTCAGGCAGGGCTTTCCGATCGATCTTGCCGTTGGGATTCAACGGGAATTCCGTCAAAACCAGAAAGAAACCGGGGATCATAAACCCTGGTAATTTCGCTTTAACGAATTGGCGAATCATTCCCACGTACCGTTCAATTTCAATTGAATCGCCCAATGGTACAGGTGTCTCCGGAACGAGATACGCCACCAAATACGGATCACCCGAAGCCAGCATCTTGACCAAGACTACCGCTTCTTTCACGAAAGGGTGTTGACGAAGCGCCGATTCAATATCTCCAAGTTCTATCCGGAGTCCCCGAATCTTCACTTGATGATCGACCCGGCCGTTAAATTCAATATTGCCGTCAGGGAGAAACCGGCCCAAGTCGCCGGTTTTATAAAGCAACGTTCCCGGAGTGAAGGGATTGGGAATGAACTTTTGGGCCGTTAAGACCGGGTCATTAATATATCCTTTACCGACTCCGTCCCCGGCCAGATAGATCTCTCCGACAACCCCGGCCGGAACCGGTTCCAATTTTTTATTCAAGATATAAACCTGCGTATTATAAATCGCCTTGCCTGCCGGTACCGAAGACTTGACGTAACTCTCAAAATCATGCAGCGTGTAAAAAGCGGAAACGTCGGAACATTCGGCCGCACCGTAAACATTGGCGATTATTGCGCCACAGTGTCCCGAGTTTACCCATTTCACCAGTCGGCTGGCCGAGATCGCTTCTCCCCCCAAAAACAGACAACGCAAGGAAGTCAGTTTATCGTAGGTGGATTTCTCGACCAATGGATAGAAGGTGCTCGGTGAACAATTGAGTAATGTAATTTGATGATCATGTATTGTCTGCAAGATCAATTCCGGGTCATAATAGGAGGATGGCAGCAGATGTAATTCTCCGCCATTAATCAATGGCATGGCGATACTACGCTGGGTGATATCAAAACTAAAAGAACTGATGATCAAACCTTTGTCATGCTCCGAAACCCTGAACTCTTTCGAGAACCAATTCAGCAGATTGATCCAGCCCTGATGATGGACGGCCGCCGCTTTGGGAGCTCCGGTCGAACCGGAAGTGAAGATCACATAGCAGAGATTGTCCGCAGTCACCCGGTTGATCGGATTGGCCGCGCTTTCTCCGCTGATCACCGGCCATTCGCTGTCCAGGCGGACCAATCGGCAATTATCAGGCAGTCGTTCCACCAACGGTTCCCTGGTCAAAAGGACCGGAAACCGGGCGGTGCTCAACATCGCCTCGATCCGATCCTTGGGATAGGTCGGGTCAATCGGAACATAAGCTCCGCCAGCCTTCAACACGCCTAATAAACCGATGATCATCTCCGGCGAACGGTCGATAAACAGCCCCACTAAAACATCCGCGCCGATTTGCAGGGAGATCAGATAATGGGCCAGTTGGTTGGCACGCTCGTTCAACTCCCGATAAGAAAAGCGTTGATCATCGTATACCAACGCAACGGCGTTCGGATTCCGGGCGGCTTGCGCTTCAAAGTGTTGATGTAGGCAAGTATGAGCGGAATATTCAACAGTGGTGGCATTCCAGTCAATCAGCATTTCCCGCTGTTCGCCGGCGGTTAACGGCAATAGCTGAGCGACGGCGATTCCGGTATTGTCAAGAGCTTGCTCCAATATATTTCCGAAGCTTTGCTCAAAGCGTGCGATGATTCCAGGTCGAAATATCGCTTGATTGTAGTGAATCGTACCGCTCAATTCCTTGCCGTCTTGAGTGATGGTCAAGGTAATATCGTTTTTCAGTGGGGGCAAGCAATGATGAATATTGGACATTGCCAGAACAACGTCAAAAAGTGGACATTTATTTGGGGCGTCCTCAATGCCCAATTCCTGCCGCAATGAATCCAGGGGATAGTCTTGATGCTGATAGGCTTCTAACAGTAGCGCCCGTACGTTCAATAGAAATTGCCGGAAGTCCAGTGTCTCGTCCACCGGATGCGCGATCACCAAAGCTCCGTCCGGGACAATTTTTCCCGTTTTCAGCAACGGACTACCCACGACGATGGTTTCACTCCGCGTATACCGGAAGAGTGTAATTTGCAACACCGCCATTAGCGTTGCATAAGTGAGAAACGGCTCGGAATCCGTCAATTTTGCTAGCTTTTCGCGTAAACCGGAGCTGAAGTCCAGCGCCATGGAACCGGTTTCGCCGCGATATTCATTGGGCCGGTTGAAATCCAAGCGGAGATTGGTGGGCGCCAGACCGGGATCTAATTGGTTCAGCCAAAAGCTCCGGTCAAGTTGAAATTGGACGTCCTGGTTAGGGTGATTATCAATATCGACCATTACTAAATCTCCTTTCAATTCCATAACTTTCCGTCAAATTTGCGCTATCTCCTTGACGTTGGGCCAGAAATGTCGTACCCTGACTTTTTCCCCAAAGATGAGGAGAATTCAGAAATTAAACTGTTTGGCTGCAAACTGACCGACCGGGTTCAACTCCCGCGCTTCGATGATAGCGATCTCCCTCACCTTTAGCTCGGGATCGCGGCTAATTGATTCCAACAACGGACTCAATTGCCGGATCAACGTATCAAGCTTCTCCCGGTGATCCAAATCGGAACGGTAACGCATTTTCAAATGAATTGTCTGACTGGAGTCGATATCAAATTTTACTTTCAGACCTAGATTGGAGCGTACTCTGGAGTCTAGCCCAGCCAGCCATTGATCGAGCCCAAGTTCTTCTCGCTCCGATTTCAGAAATGACATCGCGAAGAACGGTTCGCGATTTCTCAGCCAGCCATTGCTGTGAAAAATGTGAAAGGCGAATAACTGATGTGGCTTAGCGGCTTCGGTCTTCTCGTTAATCCGGCCGATTAATTCTCGGATCGATAAGTCTGCGAAGTTATCAAGTTTCATCGGAACCAATCCGTGACGGTCCAAGGCATTGAGAACCGCCAGTTCTTCCCGCCCTTCGCCACGGGCTTTCAATATGCAGACAGCCGCGAAGACCACGGTGTTAAACTCCGCAGCGCCATAGTTTTCGTTCATTTTTAGTAAAAGCGGCCGTTCCAGTTCGATGGTTTGTGATAATTCCAGTTCAGAATCGACCGCTATCGGTAACGGTTCACAATGGTCTTTGGAATCAGAATAACCGAATTCCTTCCGCCAATATTGCTCGGCCTGGATATAGCGCTCGGCGGATAAGGCCTCAAGCGGCCTCAGATCAGGCAACTCGCCGCGATCGAATTGACAACTTCTCCGTAAACTCTCGATCAATTCAGGAGACACTTCTTTCTTTTCCGGGAACAAAAGTTTCTCTTTGACCACAGCATTGAAACATTTTAAAAAAGTTTTAATCTGTTTGACCGACATGCCCCGATGCTTCAGATAATATACCGAGATGAAGTTAAATCCCGGATCCGGCGTCCAGACCGGTTCATCAAGGAGAAAAAAGGATTTTTCGGTGAGATCGCAAGCCGTCTTAGCATCCATGGTATCGTGGGACCAGCCAAAGTTATAGCCACGCAAACCATACTTCTCCCGTTGCTGCCAGACCGGAGTGATCGGATCGCAATACCAAAGTTGCGGCCGGTAAAAATCAGACCCCGTTTGTCGCAAAAAATCGATGGTTTCCTGGAAAGTCTGGTGGGTTTCACCGGGGAATCCGATAAAAATCGAAGTAAAGACGATCATTCCCGCCGCTTTGAACAGCGGGATGGTCTTGGCAAAATGCTCCTGACGCGAAGTTTTGTTCATATTCTTTAATACGGTGGCGTTGGCCGACTCCAAGCCAAGAAAGACCCCCTCGCACCCGGCTTCCTTCATTAACTCAATGGTTTCCTCATCACATTGGTCGCATCGCAAAAAACAATGCCAGACAAAATCATATTTTTGTCGAATCATCATCCGCAGCATCGCTTTGAAATTGCTCTTAGGAATGTTCACGCTATCGTCCAAGAAGAATAAGCTCTTAACGGTTCCAACCTCGCGGATGGCGTTAAGATCCCTTTCGATGCTATCCACATCGAGATAATGATAACCTTCGGAGCGTAAGGGGAATCCACAATAGGCGCAAGCGAACGGACATCCTTTGGAGATCCGGATGTTAATAAACTCGCCGATGTCTTGCTTGGGAAACAATGAATAATCAATGGGGTTTTCATCGAGGGGATTGTATTCTTTTTCAGCTGGCGTGACTAGGTAATGCTCCCCGTCTTTATAAGCGATGTTGTTAATCGCGCCATAAGAACCGCCCCTTTTTAAGGCGGACAGGATCCGGGCCAACGCTCCCTCGCCCTCCCGGCTCAAAACCAAAAAATCGGCATTCAAGTATTTGGCGAAGGTTTGGAGATTCTCCGCATCCATCCGCTCCGCTTGCTTGGAAATGAATGGCCCGCCGACAATAATCTTGGCGCTGGAGTTATATTGGCGGATAAACGTAATAACCTCATAAATCGGATTGACCATCGTATAAACCGTGGTCGTGATCACTACGGTCAGAATCTCGCCCCGGACTAATTTCTCCCTCAATTTATCTTTTTCCATTTGAAACAGGTTAATGTAATCGAAAGAGAACCCGTGGCGGTGCAAATAGGTGCCGAGGTACAGGATAACGTTCCATAACAGATCGGCATTATGAAACCTCCGGTATGATTCCTGACGGCCTTCGTGATAGAAATAATCCAGTATGTCTAGCGCTCGATACGACTGGCCGTTATATTGAATACAATTTATGTTTAAATCGCGGTAATCGGGGTGTTCGGTTCCCATCGCCCGCAACATCTTTTCGTATTCGTCGAAGTTCTCATCGTTATATCCGATAATCAGGCAGTCCGTCATCGCGATCCCTTCTTTATGTAAAATTCCGGTTTGAAGACGACATCGAATCTATCATAAAAAGATTACCTAATTAACGTTAAATCTGTTTTCGGAACCCAGCCAAAGTCAACCAAAGCCGAACGAAACCATTTTGTTGACCATCCAGAATTATTTGTAACCGGATGAAAGCTTCGGACGCGTCAATTTAAAAGAATTTGTAACCAAACGAAAGTTTGGCGTTTCGAAAAACTGACTTTATAACCGATTCGAAATCACTCGAACGCAAACGTAAAGGTTTGCTTCACCGCTGAACTAATTAATCGGTCCAACCAAACGCATGATCAAACCGCCTGAAATAAATAAGCGCAATTTGATATCCCCATCCCCCTTTTTAACCAGGAAGCTATCTTTTAAATCAGCCCGATCGCGAGGGGAATGGAGATTCAACCCAACTGCGGTTAAGCCCCGGGAGAAGCGACGATCTGGAACGACGGCGTCGGATTGACACATTCTCCGGGAGTCACCATAATGTCGTATGAAAAATATTTATATTCTTTGAATAACTCTTTTAGCTGCGTTTCGTCTCTCATCATGTGCCGGGTATGATACGCCGCGAATTTTTCAAACTTCTCGAGTAAATTTCGGCCTTCATGATTGGGGAAAACCATCTTCCCGTAGATTTCGTAGAGCTGACGCGCCCGGGCGGCGTAGCCAGCCCGCAGCTCAGGGGTGGTTGGTTTTCCAATCATCGCGGTGGTTACCAAAACTCCGTCAGGCTTGAGCAACTGCTTCCATCGAGCGGTGATCTCCGGTTTGTATTCATCTTTTAAAACGGTCAGGAATTCATCGGTGACGATCAGATCGAACGGCGCCTCCGGAATGTCGCCGGTAATGATATTTCCAACCTTGCACAAAACCGTCAAACCAAACCGCTCGGCATACCATTGCGCCGATTTCAACGGTGTTTCACAGATATCATAGATGGCAATGGTCGGATTGGCGTCCACGGCTTGAATCGCCTCATGGAGTTTAGCAAGCATCCCATAATCGGCGCATGCCGAGATAAATACCTGGGCGGACGGTTTTTGTTTTAATACGTCCCCCAGCGCTTTCACATAAAACCCATACCAATTGGGCACGGCCACCATGTTCAATAACCGCAGGTATTGCCAGGTGCTGTGATACCAATCGCAACAAAGGCTTTCCTCAGCCGCGGCGGCCTGTTCTTTGGCCCATTGTTCCATCCCGCCCTTAACCCCTTGGCATTTAAAAGCGCAACTGTCACTAGCCCAATCATCCATCATCTTCGAGGATTCCTGTAAAAGCCGTAAAGTGTCAACACATACGCCGTACATCACAACAACTCCTTATCTCTTTTGTTTCTATAACAACCATCCGCGTGATTCGAATTGATACGGAATGGCTTATAGCCTGATAGATAATTATCAAATATTCACGCCATTTTAAAAAGAGATGCATTCCAGGAGGTTCCAGTGCCTAGCGCGTAGGCCAGCGCCATCTCACCGGGGTTTAGCAACCCTTTGCGCCGGATATCGGTGATGTTCCGGATCATGTCCAGATCGCCCAGATGACCAATGCCCCCGAAATTATCGAAAAAGATCTGTTCCCGCGAGATATCTAGCTGTTTAGAATAAATATTCCAACCGCTGCCGTTGGTGTTTTGAGGGATAATCAAGCTGATGTCTTTCATGGTCAGTCCGTTCTTCTTGAGCAACGTTTGGATGAGTCCGGCTCCGACTTCAACGACCTCCGATGCTTTAAGGGTAAAATCCTGTACCTTGGTGATATTCCCCCTTGAAGTACTGGTAAAATCGATCGGGGTCAAACCGGTTTCGCCATGAATTACCTCCATCACTCCAAAACCGTCGCTGACTAAAAACATACCCATTAATCGTTTCTCATAACTTTCAAAGACATTGCGGGACAAAATCACCACTCGACGGGCAAAATCACTATTAATCAACAGTTGCGCCAGATGAATCACCAGCAATGTAGCGGAACATTCTTGCTCGATACAGAAGATCTGCACCCGGGGCAATTGAAACTCCTTTTGCAAGTAATAGGGGATATTGATATCACCCACAATCGGGTTGCCCCGAGTGTAAATGATACAGTCGATCTCCTCCGGTTGAACATTAGAAACTGATAGATATCTATCAAATAATTCACAAAACCTTTGCGGCTCTTGGCGGCGGTCCTCGACTCCAACCCGCTGGGTTCCGGTATTTTTCAGGATGCTAACCAGGTCATCCCTTTCAATCTCGGCCTTTACAAAGGTATTTCCCCATTCGCTCACAAATTCGTCGCTTAATTTAGCGACAAACTCATCGTTCGATAAAGTGTTTTCAGCGATATAATAATCCGAATATCCGATGATCGTGGGCATCGCAAGCCTCCTTCAGTGAAATGGGTTGAGCAATGAATTCTTCCGATCCGATTGGGCTCTGTCCATCAACCCGCATCTTCCATGGTTGCTTCGGACCCGGACATTTTAAAAATCGGGAAAAAGTGCCCTCGTCCCGGTCACCAGGAAGACCTCGTTAAACCGTTCAACTTGTTCGTCGAGTGGGGTCCGCTTGGTGGCAAATACTGACCGCAACATTTCCAAAGCCTCTTTCATCTCTTCCGGCGTAGGCTCTCTACTTTCCCGCTCTAATTCATCTTGGAGCGCCTGGACCCGTCGATATGGTTCCACAACCCCTTTCTGATATTCGTCATTATTCCAGTTACGGTTTCTGGTGCATACGGCGATTTGAATGCACTTGGTGACCACCGTATGCTTAAACTCAGTGGGCGACGGGGCCGTTTTAGAGTAAATCTGTTGTAATATTTTCAGGTCACCCTGATTATCAAAGGAATATGCAGCAATCGCGGGCAAGTTGCGCTGGGCCAGGTTCTTTAAAACATTCCGCGGCCCGATCTCGATCGCTTCCGTAATCCCTTGTTTGGCTAAAAACTCCATGGTCGAGGTCCAGCGAACCGGTCCGGTTATCTGCTGAATCAGGTTTTCGGCGATCCGTTCCGGTCCGGCGTATGGAAGGACGTCGACATTGGAAATTACCGGCCAGCGCAATGGATGGAATTGATATTTTTGAAGTTCAAGCGCGAATTGGGCCGCGACCGCGGCCATTAACGGACTATGAAACGGAGCGCTCACATTTAAAGGGATCGCTTCCGCACCATGCCTGGCGAGCCTTTCGGTTACCGTGAGCACGGCTTCAGTCAGGCCGGAAATGACCGTTTGTTCCGGAGCGTTATAATTGGAGACTACCACCGTAAAATTATCCCGGTTGACTTTGGCGCATTCAGCTTCTACCAGGCTTTGATCCACGCCCCGAATCGCTGCCATTGAGCCCATTCCCAGCGTCGAAGCTTCCTGCATAAAACGGCCCCGTTGCCGGACGAGCCGTAACGCATCGGTGAAATCGATCGCCCCGGCTCCGGTCAGCGCGGTAATCTCTCCCAAACTATGGCCGGCCGTGAATTCGGGAATAACCCCAATTTCCAGCAAATATACCCGAAGTGCCGCGATAGCGGCGGTTAGGAGCGCCGGTTGCGCGTTTTCAGTGAGGGTTAATTGGGCGGAATCTCCTTCAAAACACAATTTTTGAAGATCAAACCTCAAAACATCGTTTGCCTCTTCGAAAGTTACCCGAGCTACCGGAAAATCGGCGCATAACGCCTGTCCCATTCCGATATATTGGGATCCTTGCCCGGGATATAATAGAGCCAAACTCCCCATCCTCTTTACTCCCTTCCCACGACCAAAGGTCAAATAAGATGCACGGCATCTGAATAAGTCAACAAGGTGGAGTTAATCATCCGCGCAATCTCAACCGTTTTATTATTAAGAAAGAAATGGCCGCCGTCGTATTCGCAAACCCGGCAGGATCGGGTGGTATGTTCGCGCCATTTGGCTACCTCGCTGGGAGTAGTGATATAATCCTGTTTCCCGGTGAGCGCTGTAATTCCACAGTTTAGTTTATAGGCCTTAGGTGAGTAGCTGTAAGTATCTAGCAATTTATAGTCGGCTCGCAAAACTGGAATGATCATTTCCAGCCACTCCCTGCTCTCCAGAAGTTCGCGTGGAGTCCCGCCCATTTTGACCAGTCCGGCGACGATCGCTCGATCGGACTGGCAATGATCCATCGATGGCTTTTTGACAATCTGCGGCGGATACCTGCCGGACAGAAACAGATGTACCGGACAGGAATGGCCGTTTTCAATAATCAGATACGCCAGTTCATATGCCAGCCAACTGCCCATGCTGTGTCCGAACAGGGCGAACCCGGGCTCGTCCAGCACTAGACGGATTGAATGATAGAGATCAGCGACGGTTTCCATCAGGCTATCATGAAAAGGCGCACTAAAGCGCTTCCCTCTTCCGGGCAATTCCAAGGGGTACATCTCAATCCGAGGATCCAGATGCTTCTTCCATGGTAGATAAAACGCGGCTGATCCTCCGGCGAAAGGTAGGAAAAAAAGTCTAATCTTATCCATTACCCGGTCTCCTGACAGCTATTGGTTTTCAAAGATTTTTTTAATCATGTATTCCAGCAGGCTGTAACTGTTTTTGGCGTCAACCGTATTGGAGGTGCTTAGCCCAAGATAGGTTTTGATGTTTTTATTGGCATCAGGGTTGTAAACCTTTATTTCGCATTTATAGACCACGGCTCCGGAAAGGTTGGTCGGTTCCCGGTATAACTTTTGGATCGTGCCCTGCAGGGTGCCGAACTGTTCGGTAGGATATGCCGGGAACGAAATGGTGACTTTATCGCCCTCAAAAACATAAGGGAAATCTTTTTCCTTGATGGAGCTTTCGATAAAGATATCATCCGGATCGCTGATCCGGAAAATCGTATCGTTGACTTGAAAAGTTTTGCCGATAAAATTTTTGGATTGATCTTCGTTACTGTCATCGTCATCGGACGAATCATCATCGCCAATGGCCGTGATTACTCCCGAATAAGGGGCAATGATTCGTGGATCATCGGCGTCGCTTTCGAAAGCTTGAAATTGAGCATTTAACAGGTTGAGTTGTTTTTTGATCCGTTCAATTTTTGAATCCAAGACCCGGATCTCATCACTATTCTTCTGAATGCTGTTCTGTTTTTCGATTTTATAGATTTTCAGACTGTTTTCCAATCGAGCCAGATCGGCCTGGAGCGTCTCAACCTCTTTCTGGGAGTTTTTGAATTCCAAGAATGAGATGGTGCCGCCTTTATAGAGCTTGACGTTGCTCTCATGGACTTCCCGGGCGTAATTCAACTTGGAACGGCTTTGCAGGATGTCTTGTTCCATGCTATTAACCTGCCAGGGGAGGGTGTTATTTTCATTATTCAAAACCGCTTTCCTGTTTTCGGCCTCAATAATCTGCGCCTTGAGGTCTTGAATATGGGTGCGGATCCCGATATCGTCAAGCTTGGCGAGAAGTTGCCCTCTTTTGACCTCTTCGCCGGGAACGACGTAGACCTCTTTAAGATAGGTATCGCAAGGACTTTTTACATAAACGATATTCCTGGAGGTTACGGTGCCCGTCGTTTTTACGATATCGTTAATCCGGATCACGTTCAGCATCAATATGATCAGGACCATCATTAACACCACGAGATTAAACGATGAATAGATATACTTTTTACGGATAATTTTCAGGGACAAGCCGCTTTCCTCCGATTGCTATGCGATTTCTTTAACCAGTTTATTAATAAGATCGCGTTCTGCGA
The DNA here is from genome assembly GCA_023402395.1 of Bacillota bacterium. Lineage (GTDB taxonomy): Bacteria > Bacillota > UBA4882 > UBA8346 > UBA8346 > JAEYGI01. The sequence continues at coordinate 25,766 of JAEYGI010000043.1, read as the reverse complement.
TGATCTCTTTTCGTGAGTACTCTTTCTCTACCGCTCCGTCTTTGAGTAAAATCACCCGGTCCGCATAGAAAAGACTTTTTAGATCATGCAATATAAAAATAATAGTCCGTTCTTGAAATACCGAATTAAATAAACCATAAAAAATCCGGGTGCTTTCCGGGTCAAGGGAAGAGGTGGCCTCATCAAAAAGAATGATGCGCGGGTCTTTCAGGATCAGGCGGGAAATGGCCAATTTCTGCAACTGCCCGCCGGAAAAATTGTAGCCTCGTTCTCCGATCAGCGTCTGATACTGATCGGGTAAAACTTTGATGAATTGATGGGCACCGGTTTGCTGGCTAGCTTCGATGATGTCTTGAAGACCGCAGTTGGGAGCGGCGATTCGGAAATTTTCCTCAATCGAAAGATTGAAAAAGTTGGTTTCCTGGGTGACGATTCCGATATTCCGGCGCAGGTGGCTCTTGGAGTAACTATGGAGATCGACATCGTCGATGAGGATCCGGCCTTTATCAATCTCATATAGGCGTAACAATAGATGAGTCAATGTCGTTTTCCCGCTGCCGTTTTTTCCGATCAGCGCAATCTTTTCACCAGCTTCGACGTTCAGAGTTAAGCCGGTGATGACCTGCTTTTCGGGGTAGGCGAAAAACACGTTTTCAAAAACGATTCGCCCCGCCGCTATCCGGTAACGGCTGCTGATGTCTTTTTCGGTTTCTAGATCGAGAAACTTGGAAATCTTGTTGAATGCAATCCGGAAGGCGCGCCATTGGACGCTGGATCCTACAATCGCCCTGACCGGTTGAAACAGCAGCGGCACATAGGTGTAAAACGCCATCAAACCGCCGATCGTCAATTGATTCTGAAAGACCAGGTTGGAGCCGTACCAGATGATAATGATATTCCCGGCCAGAATAATCAGGTTGGCCAACCGGTCAAGCAAAGCGGTCCAAACTGCCGACCGAATCTCCGCCCCAATGGTATCATTTTGGATCATGAAAAACTTCTTCAAAAAGAAACGTTGCGCCACGAAAAGCTTGACCAGCTTAATATTGGGGAACACGTTTTGCAGCAATTTGTTTTGAGAGGAAACCAACTCTCTGCGCCGCTCCAGGGCGGATTTGATATAACCACGGGTCGTCAGGACCGAGAAATAAAAGAACGGCAATACCGAGAGGAACAGCAAAGCCAGTTTTAGATTGAGAATCAGAATAATAACGATTACTACCATGATATTTAAAATGTTATTAACGATCGTCAGCAAATCGGTGGACAAGAATTTGCTAATCGTATCGATATCGCTGTTAAACGCGCTGACGATCTCGCCGGTATTGGTCTTGTTCAGGAATTTGATCGGGGCCTGTTCCAGTTGTGTATACAGACGCTTTTTAACATTATAGGCGAAAAATTGAGTGTTCAACGCGTTCATAAACTGCGTCAGAAATGTGAATAGAAATCCCAAAAGAAAGAGCGTGGCATAAACAACCAGCATCGTGTAGAGCATCCCTACGTTTTGGTTGATCAACACATCATCCACGATGATCTTGATAATCAACGGGTATTGCAGGCTGACCACCGATCCCAGGATAATACAGACCAAGGTCAGAAGCTGCTCTTTCATATACGGCTTCAAAAAACCGAAGATACTCCCCATCATGTTCCGGTTGGTTTCAGTCATAACGTCAAATCTCCTAACGTTGAAGGTCTTATGACGAACCTGTATCAGCTTATTCCATATTGCTCGCGCTCAAAATCCTTTCGGACTCGGGCTTTCGCTGGATTAACCATGCGACTTTACATCTCTTGAAATAAATTACGCCACGAAAATTGTTTGCGCCGGTTCGGCTTATTGCACTTATAAAAGATTACATTCCAGTAATAGATAAAACCGATGATGCTCTGTACGATCAGCAATCCGATTGCGACCGGGAAGCTGTATGGCGACCAGATCAGGGCGAATTGCCATGAATATTGGAAAAGTAGATATGGTAAAAAATAGATGAGAAATCCCCAGACCAGTGCGGTGGCGATCCACAAAATCAATTTAAACAAATTCTTCCGGTTCAAGCCTACGAATTTAGTGTTATTTCTCAGCTGGTCCCTCGTAGAACGGGACGAAATGTATAAAGTAAATAACAAAGTAGCAATCAGGAGGATTGAAACAATATCCATATATTGATACAGATCGAAAACAACCGTGGGTACCCTGCCTTTCCCGGTAATGATGTTCAGGATCCCTTCACCGAATAATTGATGATAATAGGAGTTCAGGTTCAAAAGGACCCCGACGCCGACCTTTTCCTCCGGCCGGAATTCAATATAGGCGGCAAAATTGTTATTCCCACCGGTATGCCACATCCGGACGACCCGTTGGTTAACGCGATAGACATTCCAACCGAAACTATATCCATACGGGTCCTGATGCGATTTTTCAATTATCGCCCGTTCTTTGCCTTCCAATGGAATTTCTCCCAATTGGATCCGGAGCCAGCGAGTCAGATCTTCGGCATTGGTGATAAAATAACCAGCTGGCGCGTTGCCACGATAAACCGGCGACGTAAATTTCACCGTCCGCCAGAAGCTTAATTTATGTCCGGCTGACATATGATCCCGATCCGGCGGCTCAGGATACAAAATGTAGGTATGCTTCAATCCCAACGGCTCCAGGACGTTCAGCTTCATATAGGTCTCGAACGGAAGTCCCGATACTTCCTGAATAATCAATCCCAAAACATCATAGTTCAACGTGGAGTACACGTGCTGACGCCCGGGTTCATCCTCCAAATCCTTGCCCACCAGATTCCGGACGGTTCGCTCCAATGCTTTTGCGTCGGTTCCTGGCATAATATCGGCAATGTATTCGGTTCGGATTCCACTGGAATGACGCAGTAACTCTGCGATGGTGATCTCGGCCGTTTTCCGCGTTTGAAGCCAGGGAATAAATTTTTGAACAGTCTTATTACGATTTAGATATTCGATGGTCGGATTGGCCGATTTCTCGATGTAAAACATTTTAAACCAGGGGAGATACTTCCGGACATTGTCCCGGACATCCAGCAAACCATCTTCCTGAAGGCGCAATATGCCAAGGGCGGTAAACGCTTTGCTGGTTGAACCCAACTCAAATAAGGTGTCTTTATCAACCGGGCGTTTGGTCGTGATGTCGGCATAGCCGAACCCCTTAAAATAAACCTGGCTATGGCTGACGATAACCACCGTAGCTCCCGGAATATGGCCCCAACCCATTCGCTCCCGAACATATCTCTCCATCACGGCCAGCTTCTCTGGTGCAAAATGATCGGAAGCCGTGTTCGCGGCCATAATCGACGCAGCCGTTGCCAACAGCAATCCGCACAGGTATCCCGCCAATAATCTGAGTAAAACATTCCGCTTATCCTTCACTGGGCTATCCTTCCTTATTCAGTCAAAAAGCGCATCAAGCTCCGATTGGGATAAATCCAGCGTCCCAAAATCAGACGGGGTGAATTCGGACGATTCCTTGGCCAGGCAATGTCCGATGATCTCTGCTAACCGGTTGGCTAATTGCAACGCGAAGGTGTCCATGTATTCCGCTGAAAAACAATTCCCGTTATAAGCCAGCCCAATCCGCAATTGCCTTTCAATTACCATGGCATTGATATCAATGAGCGCTGTCATTTCGTTTTCGGCCCCGATTTCGGCGCCGGTATCCTCCACGCTTGAAATCGTAAAAAGGCGATTATCGAACGAATTGTCAAACTCACCGAGGTAATTGAAACGAACTCCTTTAGGAATAACACCTGTTATTGATCGGGTTAAATATTTCAGTATACCGTAATGAAATCCTTGATTGGGCACTTTTCGTAATTGCTCTTTAATGGAGCGAATATGAATAGATAGATCCATATCAGTTATCATGAGACGCACAGGAAAAAGGGTGGTAAACCAACCCGTTGTTTTTGACAGATCCCTGTCGATAAGATCGCTTCGGCCGTGTCCTTCCACCTCCAACAGGAGATCGTCCAGGCCGGTATGATCTTTGATCGCCATGGACAGCGCGGCGATAATCAACTCCCACGGTTCAGTATGATAGGCGCTATTAGCGCCGGTCAACAACTCCTGCGTTTGAGCTGCGTCAAGATGAACCTCGGTTTTCGCGGCGAAGCGGTGAATCTCGGGACCGCTCCGGTGTTCAACCGGAAAAGCCGAGACTCCCTCCAGCGTTCTTTGCCAATATCTCAATTCGTCTTGGATGGATGGCGATTGGCTGTACTTCCCGATCGCCGCGGCCCATTCTTGCAGCGAAGTTGTCTTAGGGGCCGGGGCCACCGTAACCCCGGCGGTGATCGCCCGCAAGATTGCAACGAATTCCTCCAGAAGGATCCGCCATGACACTCCATCGATCACCAAGTGATGCGCGGTAAGTAATAACCTCATTCCATCCTGGCCTAGATCGAATCCGGCGGCTCTAAACAATCGGTCCGACTCCAGGTCTAAGCCGGCTTTCAACGCCTGCCCCAGGGTCTGGAGCTTGCCGTGTCTTCGTTCCACAGCATCAGCGGACAGGTCAAACCATTGGACCGGAAAGGGTTCTTCCCAGTGCCGGATATTATAGAATAACCGCCCGATTCTTGAATCATAGTTCAATCGCAAGGCATCATGCCTGCGCGTCAATTCTTGAAGAGCTTGCCGCAACGAATCCCGCTCCATATCCGGCTCAAGTCTCAATAACACGGACTGGTTATAATGATGCGGTTCGGCAAATTGTTGCGAGAAGAACCAGGAAACGATGGGTGTCGGCTCAACTACACCCTCAACCAACTGCAGGTCAGTCGGGACATTGAGCTTGATAACTTCCAAACAAGCCGCCATCTCTCTGAAAACCGGATTGGCCAGAACATCCCCAACTTTAAGCTTAAACCCGCAGTCATTGAGTCTGGACGCGATTTGAATGGCTTTGATCGAGTCGCCGCCGAGATGATAAAAATTATCGTTCAGGCTGACGCGGTCGAGGTTTAACACCGCCGCCGCGGTCCGGACCAACTGTTCCTCCGGTTCGGTCTCGGCGGCGGCAAATGTTACTTCTTCCGGCTGGAGAACCGGTTCCGGCAATAATGTCCGGTTTACCTTGCCGTTAACCGTTAATGGCAATTCTGGCAGAAACACGAAGGCTTTCGGAATCATGATCTCCGGTAGATTCCGGCTGAGATGAGTCCGCAACTCCCCGGGCCCGACTCCCGCTTGGGTTGTAGCATAAGCGCACAGATACTTTTCACGGCGCTCGTTTTCGATATCAATGACTACCGCGTCCCGAATTGCCGGATGAGTCAAAAGTTGCTGCTCGATCTCACCCAATTCGATCCGGTGCCCTCTGATCTTCACCTGACTGTCGATCCGACCCAGGTAGATCAGTTTCCCGTCGTTTCGGTACTTGGCCAGATCGCCGCTCTTATACATCCGGCCGCCGGGCCGGAACGGGTTGGCTATGAACCGTTCCGCCGTTAATTCGGGCCGGTTCCAGTAGCCTTTGGCCACGCCGTCACCGGAGATATAAATCTCTCCGCTCGCTTCTTCCGGCACTAGCCGAAGGTTTCGATCAAGAATATAAATTTGAACATTGTCGGCGGGAACTCCGATCGGAACTGACCCATTTGTATCAGTTCTAGAATCGTAACGATGGAGCATGCAGCCAACGACAGTTTCAGTCGGTCCGTATTCGTTATAAATCGTGATTTGTCTATCGAAGCTGCGTTGAATCTCCGCAGCCAGGCTAGCCTTTAAGTCCTCTCCCCCGACGATAAAAGTTTCAACCGCCGCGCCGCGATTGTCCAAATCCTTGAGCAACGACAGATGGGAAGGCGTTAGTTTAATCACCGTGGCCAGGTTCTCACGCATAATTTTGTATAAAATGAACTCCGAGCCGTCATCTTGATATACTAATATCTGATTGCCGGAGATCAGTGGCGTGAAAATTGAGGTCACAGTCAGGTCAAACGCCAGTGACGAATAAAGCGCAAACCGCTCTTCAACTCCACGGAGATACACTTTTTGGGCCCACCAGATATAATTGACCAAACCGCGATGGGTAATCATGACTCCCTTGGGCTTCCCGGTCGATCCCGAAGTATAAATGACATAGGCCAAATCCTCCGGCCCGCTGAGCGGTTCCGGGTTAAGAGCGTCCGGGTCCGTTTCACCGGGAGGCGACCCGGCCAAATCGATCCATTCCACCACGGCCGCCAGCCCCGGATCGGGAACGAGGTTGGTCAACGCCAGCCGTGCGTTGGAATCTCCCAGTAAATAAGCGATCCGGTCCACCGGATAATTGATGTCAATGGGCAAATAATATCCGCCCGTTTTTAAAACCCCCAGGATTCCAATCACGGTTTCAATGGAGTGCGTGGCAAGCAGCGCCACTGCCGTTCCCCTCCCCACCCCTTTACATCGCAATGCCCTTGCCCACTGATTGGCCCTGATATTCAATTCGGCATAGGTGAGGCAGCGTCCCTCATGCCGGATCGCAATTCGTTCCGGAGTCCGTTCCACTTGCTCCTCAAACAACTGATAAATGGTTATCTCCCTGGGATAGTCTGCTTGAGTGGCGTTGAACCCGTAAAGTAACCGGTTCGTTTCGGAAGCTTCCAAAAGCTCAATTTCCGCCAATTTCCGTTCCGGGAAACTCACCATTTGGTCGGCTAACTGCAGCAGGCGTCCGATCATCCGCTCAATCCGTTCATCGCTGAAAACGGCGGTTTTATAATCGATATCTAGAGTTAAACGGTTCGAATCGGACCAATCCTTAATCACCAATTGCATAGCATAAACCTGATTACCGTTATAAAACTCGGTATTCTCGACCGTGAAGCCGTCCCAATCCGTAATCAGCTTAGTATTGTAATAATTGACGCATATCTGAAACAGACTGTCGTACCCGCGTTTCTTCAACTCTAATTCCCGAGCCAGAAGATCATACGGATATTTCTGATGAAAATAACTTTGCCTTAATTCCTCATGGAGCCGGATCAGGAAATCGGAGACGGTTTCCCGCTCGTCCAGAACGATCCGGAACGGCATCGTGCTGGTAAACATCCCGAAGATTCCTTTTCCCTTCTTCCCGGAACGGTTAAGCACCGGTATGCCCAAAATGATCTCTTCCGGTTGGGCGAACCGTTCCCATTCGACGGCCATTAATGCGATAAAAAACGTGTTCAATGACAGTTTGCGAGATGCGGCAAACTCCTTGATTTTTCCGGAGAACCCCGCGTCCAACTGAACGGTTTTTCTACGCCCGCGCGTATCACCGGAGTCTTGAATTAAAAAAGAAGCGGGTAAAGCAGTGAATTTCCCTTTCCAAAACAGCCGGTCCTTTTCAAAGCGTTCGGACCGGAGATAGCCCGCCTCCAGGCTGAAATACTCCACATACGACGGAGCAGGCTCTATTACTATCGCTTGCCCCTGCTTCAATCGGAGATAATGGCTGTAAATCGCATCGGTGAGAAGATTTATGGACCAACCGTCGGCGATGATATGATGAAAACGGACCAGATACCCCCGGTCATCCTCGGCAAGCTGAAAACGGACAAACTCATACAATGCCGATTCCAGCAAGGTAAACGGCTCGCCGCTTTTGGTCCGGATCCATTCCTCGTACGCCCGCTCTGGCTCGTCAAAACCGCTGAAATCAATCAATTTCAGATACTGATATTGATACGGTTCAACATATTGAAAGCATTCCCCGCGTACTTCCCGTAGCCGGATTCTTACTCCTTCATGGCTTTTGATAAAATAATTGATCGCTTCCTCAAGCAGGGAAAGGTCGATCGCGCCTTTTATCTGTACCGGTCCCCCCACATTATGTACGGAAGTATGCGGATAAATTTTTTCATTATACCAGATTCGCCGTTGCGGGTGGGTCAGTGGGAGATAATCTCTCTCCAAGTGAAACACCTCTATCAATTTTGATAATCGCATCTATAAAACCGGGGCGGATAAGTCTGACAGAGAAAACTCAGTCATTTTTCGAACCGGGTTAGTGTCAATCACCGTATCGTCCAGCCGCTGTAGATTGATGTCCCGGAAACGCTTCCGGAAAGGCGGGTCCCGCCTCTCGGCGGCAATGGATAGAAAATACCCGGAGCGCGGCTCAAGGGTTACAAAGAACATCTCGGTTTTTACACCGAAAACATCCACGCCATCCAATGGCATGGCCAATCCCTGCCCTTTGGCCTTGATATATGCTTCCTTCAAGGTCCATAGCTTATAAGCGGCCCGATTCCGTTCAGCCTCGGGAAACTGGGCAACATAGCGTTGTTCATCCGGAGTAAAAAAACGCTCAACTATATCAAAGATCGGCCGTTCCACCTTTTCCACGTCAACACCCAATTCATAATTCGGCGTGACGGCGCAGGCGACGATCCCTCCGGAATGGGAAAGGTTGAACTGCACCGTTCCCAACGCGTGAATCGGGTTTTCACCGGAGAGATACAGCTTGCCGTAGCCGTTTTTTTGAAACCGGATCAGTTCTGGCAAGGATCCTAAATGATAGGCCAGAAGGTTCCGGCAGAGATACCGTCCGCCAATAAATTCCAATCGACTTGGCTGATGGCGGTATCGGCCGAAGGTCTCCAATTCGCCTTCACTCAACGTTCTCAGCATCTTTGCCAGCAGGGAACTATCGATATCTGAGACGAAACTGATATATATATCAATCACTCCGGCTTCCAATGAAAAAAACATCACTGCTCCAATGTTATGTAATCGGTCCGTTAAGCGCTTATTTCCGTTACGCACCGGAAGAATACGCCATGAATTTTAAAACTGTACAAATTATTTATAAAATTTCTATATTATTCTAAAATATCCTTTCTCGAAAATGAAATTTTTTTCGTAAACCTTGTTATATTTTACCATATTTTAACGTCATTAAATATTGAAAAACAAATATCAATTTTATATACTGAATTTAATTCAACCGTTATGATAAATTGAATGCAGAGGATATCATCAAACGCCTAAATCTGATAAGGAGACCTATCAATGGGAAAAGCCTTGCGCCGGTTCACGGAAGAAGAAGACCAATTTCTCCTTGATAACTGGTGGGATCCCGGGCGGCGCGGCCAAATCGCGCGGCAGACCGGCCGGACGGCCACATCCCTCAACTTGCGCTATTATCGGCTGCTCAAAGAGTTGAACATCGACCCCTTGGAACACAAATCACGCATGAAACTGGCGACCATTTTGCCAAATGATAATTCCGTATCTTATCAAGGCCCCGGCCGCGGGACTCCCAAAACTGAAATTAACGTATCAGCCATGAAAATAACGGATAATCCAGAATCCCCAGTCAAGGATAGCCTAAACAGCGCCGATGAACGGATCTTTCAGTTGGAAGCCCAAGTTTCGCAATTGACCGACGCCGTTCAGAGTCACAATCAGAAATTCACTACTTGGCTTGAGAATATTCTTTATCTGTTCAAATCGGAAGGCAATGCCTTGAGTATGTCGGTGCTGATGAAGGAGAACTTAACCTTAAAAGAAGAGATTGTCGAATACCGGAATAAGATCGCGTTCCTTGAGAAACAACTCATTGAAGAGCGTGACAGCCATGAAAAAGTCTTTAAAGAACTTGACTTTTGGCTCGGCCAGTTCCTGAAACTCTCCAGCATCGAAAAAGTGGCGACTCTCGGTGATTTCGTGCCCCGCTTGAAAACCATTGTCGATAAATACGGTACGGTCCTCAGCTACCAGCCGGACGATGACATGAAATGATGAACGGCCGCACTTCTATCGAAAGTGGCGGCGCGCGGAAAAACCGTCAACGAAAAACCCGGGGTTCCTCGAGGCCACTGAAAAAGTCTCGATGATGAAGCAGAAAGCAGAAAAGAGGTATAGTCCCTCACGGAAGAAAAGAGAGGAGGCTGTACCTTTTTCCTGATATAATGAAAGAAACAAAAGCGGCGGAGCGACAAATTGATTCAACCCCAACAAACCATGGTTATCAGTCCCTAAATCGAACTGTATACCTTGGTGATTTCCAAGGATAATATGCTGCGTCAAATCAACGAGCTTATTGATTTCTCCTTTGTATATGAGGAATTGAAAGAGCGCTATTGTCTGGATAACGGCAGAAATGCGATTGACCCGATTCGGATGTTTAAATATTTGCTGCTGAAAGCGATTTTCGAACTGTCCGACGTTGACATCGTCGAGCGCTCCAAATACGATATGTCATGTAAGTGTTTTCTCGACATGGCGCCGGAAGAATCGGTGATTGATCCAAGTTCGTTAACAAAGTTCCGGAAGCTGCGATTAAAAGATCTGAAATTGCTCGATATGCTCATCCACAAAACCGTTGAGATCGCCATCGAAAAGGGGATTATCAAAAGCAGATCGATCATTGTGGATGCAACCCATACCAACGCCCGTTATCATCAGAAATCCCCCATCGACATCTTGCAGGAGCGTTCCCGAAACCTAAGAAAAGCCATCTACAAGGCAGACGAATCGTTGAAAGCGAAGTTCCCGACGAAAAACACCAACGGTGTACTCCACGACGAAATTGCCTATTGCCAAAAACTTATCGGTGTGATTGAAGCGGAAGGAGGCGTTTGTGAGCTTCCGAAAATAAAAGAACCTCTCCATCTGCTCCAAGAAACGATAACCGATGACCTTGAGCAATTGCGAATCTCGGAAGACCCGGATGCAAAGGTCGGCCATAAGAGTGCGGATTCCTCATTTTTTGGATATAAAACGCATCTTGCCATGACACAGGAACGGATCATTACGGCAGCCGTCGTCACGACGGGTGAAAAAAACGACGGCAAGCAACTCCAAGAGTTGATTGAAAAAAGCAAGGCAGCCGGCATGAAAGTCCAAACGGTCATTGGGGATATGGCTTACTCCGAAAAAGATAACCTAACCTACACCAAGGATCATGACATTGAGCTCATTGCCAAACTTAATCCGCTCATTACGCAAGGGGGCCGAAAGAAAGAAGACGAATTCCCATTCAATAAGGATGCGGGCCTGTATGTGTGCAAGGCCGGTCACCTGGCCATCCGGAAAGTACGGCAAGGGAAAAAAGGCGTTGGGAAAAACCAAGTGGATACCTACTATTTCGATATTGAGCTTTGCAAGCGATGCCCTTTCAACGAAGGATGCTACAAAGAAGGGGCAAAAACCAAAACGTACTCGGTAAGTATTAAATCTGGCGAGCACGCCGAACAAATGGCGTTCCAGGAAAGTGAGCATTTCAAGGAAAAAGCGAAAGAGCGCTACAAGATTGAAGCCAAGAACAGTGAACTCAAACACCGGCATGGATATGGCGTAGCTTCTTCTTCGGGCCTGGTTGCCATGGAGTTACAGGGGGCGATGGCGATCTTTGCTGTGAATCTAAAGAGAATATTGAAAATGATAAGCTAAAACTCAAGTTGTTCCGTTTTCCCACATACGAAAAGACGACCCCTATCCCCAAATGGGGAACATGGGTCGTCTTTTGTTTCCTTCTCGTTGGGCGTTACTCCCCAAAACCATTAGTTCTTCAGTGGCCTCGGTTCCTCCCGGGTTTTTTTAATCGTTAGATATCCATATCTCTCTATCGCCACCATCCGGCAACCATTAGCCGCGTCATTCTTCAGAGACTGCTTCCGGTCCGGACTCGGGCCGAGGGGGTCTTGGACCGTAATATTGATAGTATTGACACTCAATCCTTCCATTGTACAGTTTCCGTTTGCGATCCGGCCGTTTTCCGTAAACCCTTTCGAAATCGGGAAAAGCGCTCAAAATATAGACCGACCAGGTGTCCAAGGCGTCAAAGACCTGGCGCATCGTTTGGTAAAGTCGTTCAACCTCCAGCCGCTCCCCCAGCCGCTCGCCGTACGGCGGATTGCAAATAACACAGCCGTATTTATGACTGTTTCGCAAATCGGATACGGCCAGCCGCTGCCAGTGAATCCGCCCCTCCAATCCGGCCAGTTTGCAGTGATAGCGCGCCAGGCTGAGCACCTCGTCATCAATATCGGTCCCGACAATCTTTAGGCCACGGTCGCGCCGGATCAAGTCATTGGCTTCCTGGCGTGCTTTTCGCCAATCCTCGGCGGGAAGCTGCGGCCATTGCTCCGAGATGAACTCCCTTTGCAAGCCGGGAGCGATATTCAGGCCGATCAGCGCCGCTTCGATCGGAATCGTCCCCGAGCCGCAAAACGGGTCCACCAGCACCCGTTCCGGATTCCAATAACTCAAGGCGATCATCGCCGCGGCCAGTGTCTCCTTGAGCGGGGCCGGGGCCGACAATTTACGATAGCCGCGTTTGTGAAGCCCCGCTCCGCTGGTGTCAATGGTCAAGGTCGCCGTATCCCGCAATAAAGCCACTTCCACGGTATACTTGGGCCCCGTCTCTTCAAACCAGCTCTTGCGATAGCGGCTTTTCAACTTTTCGACAATCGCTTTCTTGACAATGGATTGACAGTCCGGAACGCTGAAAAGTTTGGATTTGACCGATTTTCCGTTCACCGGAAAACAGGCGTTCTCAGGCAGCCATTCATCCCAGGGCAGCGCCTTGGTCCCTTCAAACAATTCATCGTAGGAGAGCGCCTGAAACTCCCCCACTTTGATCAAAACCCGGTCGGCGGAACGGAGCCAGAGATTGCAACGGGGGATCTCCGACGTTTCGGCCTGGAAAACCACCCGTGAATTCTCCACGCGGACTTCGTCCTGTCCCAACGCCTCGATCTCCCGGCCCACCAAAGCCTCCAAGCCGAAGGTCGCGGTGGCGATTAACTCAATTTTGGCCATGATTACCTCAAATCAGAAGATGATAAAAAACCTACAACCATATTATTACGAATTCCCGGGAAGATAAAGATCTTTCTTAGAATCAAATTTACCCGGAGTGATTGATCCCTGGAGTGCTGATCTTGTCTTGGCTAACGCCGATTTTCTCATTTTCCTTTCGAATACTTTCGATTCGACAACAAAACGCTTTCGTTCGCTTTCGTTCGCTTTCGTTTGCTTTCGTTTGCTTTTGATTGGACAACAAAATACTTTCGTTTGGTTTTGGGTGCTTTCGATTCCGTGGATAGATATGGACTTCTTACAACTTTTTGTGGAATTTGGAAACATCGGCTCTGAGATCGGTTGGCTTCGATTTACAAAAACAAAAATAAGCTTTCGTCTCAAAACGATGGAAATTTAAAAGCCCGAAGGATTAACCTTCGGGCTTGCCGGTTTCCCTAGCCGATTTCCTTCTGTCCGCCCAAATACGCTTCCTTGACCCGCGGATCCTGGGCCAACTCCGCGGCAGGTCCTTCCAGCACAATCCTGCCGTTCTCCAGGACATAGCCGCGGTGAGCGATTTTCAAGGCCATATTGGCATTTTGCTCAACCAACATAATGGTCTTGCCGCGCCGGTTAATTTCCTGAATCGCCCGGAGCACTTCCTTGACCAGGATCGGCGACAAACCCATCGAAGGCTCATCGAGCAGCATCAAACGACAATCGGTCATCATGGCCCGAGCCACCGCCAGCATCTGCTGTTCACCGCCGGAAAGCGTCCCGGCCAATTGTTTTTGCCGTTCCTTCAAGCGTGGAAACAGGTCAAAAATCGCTTGAAACAAACCGTTCATAGACTGTTTCTGCTTCAGGGTCCAGGTCGCCAGGCGCAGATTCTCCTGCACGGTCAGACTGGCGAAGATCCCCCGCCCTTCCGGCACATGCCCGATACCTCTGGCCACCACCTCGTGGGGGGCGACTTTCAGCAAACTGGCTCCCTCATATAAAATATTGCCGCTAACGACCGGAATCAGGCGGGAGATCGCCCGCAGCGTGGTCGATTTCCCGGCGCCGTTGGCCCCTAACAGGCAGACAATCTCTCCGGGTTCAATCCGCAGGTCGATCCCATGCAAGGCTTTGATCGCGCCGTAGGAAACCACCAATTGTTCCAGGTTCAAAAGGCTCATGCCGTCGTTTCCTCCTCGCCAAGATAGGCCTGGATTACCCGAGGATCGTTGGTGACCGCCACGGGGTGGCCGTCGGCGATGGTTTGACCGAAATCCATCACCTGAATATATTCGCATAACTCCATAACCACCGGCATTTGATGCTCAATCAATAAGATCGCCAGGTCGAAATCGTTGTGGACCTTACGGATTAATCCGATCAGATCATCGACTTCCTTCGGATTCATCCCAGCCGCCGGTTCGTCCAGCAGCAGAATCTTAGGGTTGGTAGCCAGCGCCCTGGCGATCTCCAACCGCCGTTGCTCACCGTAAGGCAGATTGCGGGCCAGTTCATTGCGGCGGTCCGCCAGCCCGAATCGGTCCAGGAACTCCATGCTTTGACGGTCAATAGACGCTTCACAAGCGCGAAACCGGGGCAAGCGGACCAACGCTTCCCAGAAACAATACCCGGTCCGGCAATGAAAGGCCATTTTAATGTTATCGACCACCGTCATCTGTCCGAACAACCGGATATTCTGAAAAGTCCGGGCGATCCCTGCCCTGGAAATGACATCCGCCGGCCTCTTGGTAATCTCGGCCTGCTCCAGCCGAATCCGGCCTTGATCGGAAGGATAAACTCCGGTGATCAAATTAAAGACCGTGGTCTTGCCGGCGCCGTTGGGACCGATAATGCCCTGAATCTGCTTTTGGCGGAGATCCAGATTGAAGTTGGAGACGGCCGCCAACCCGCCGAATGCCTTGTATAATTGCTCTACTTTCAATACGATGCTCATGATGGCCGGGATACCCCCTTCCCTTCCGGACGCAGCCAGCGCCATTCCCGGTTGCCCATCAATCCATATTGGCGCGTCAGCATGATTACGATCAGAATCAGCGGGCTCAGGATCATCCGCCATTCCGCTAATCGGGGATCAATCATACTCAGGATGTTGCGGAGCACTTCCATCATCACCGTATAGACCACTGCCCCAAGGATCGAACCGGACAGGCTGCCCATCCCTCCGAGATACAGCATGACCAGGATTTCAGTGGTTTTGATATAATCAAAACTTTTGGGGGTGATGAACTGCTGGTATTGGGCGAGCAATCCGCCGGCCAAGCCCGCGAACGCGGCGGCGACGGTAAACGCGAGATTTTTGGCGCGATTGATGCCGACTCCCATCAGCTCGGCGGCAATGGTGTTCTCCCGGATCGAGACCCAGAGCCGGCCATAGCTGGAATTTACTAAGTTACGTAGCAGGAAAATGGTTAAAACCGCGCAGACCGAGACCACCAGCAGGTTGACGTTTTTGGGGATTCCGGTGAAGCCGCGCGGTCCGCCCACGTAATCGATGTTTTGAATCACATTGACGATAATCATATTAAAACCCAACGTGATAATGGCCAAATAGTCGCCAACGGTCTTGAATGTCACCAGGCCGATCAGGTATCCGATCAAAGCCGCCACCAACACTGCGGCAGCCAGCGCCACAATCAGCTTGATCAGTCCCGGACCGGGCAGGTGGCTGGCAACCAGGGCGGCGCTGTAGGCCCCCACCGCCATGAAACCGGCATGCCCTAGGGCGAATTCCCCCAGGTAACCGTTGAGCAGATTTAAACTGGCGACCAGAATGATATTCATTCCGACCACCATCAACACATGTAAATAATATTGATTAAACCAGCCGAAATAGTCCAATCCCTGCAATACCAAAGATACCAACAAGTATAGCGTGGCAATGGGCCAAAAGCGTAACGGAAGGGGACCGATTTTCGGGGAAATCGTTGGTTGATTGATCGACATTCCGGGTTACACCTTCTTTATCATCGGTTTACCCATGAACCCGCTCGGCCGGATCAATAAAAGCACGATCAGCAGACCAAAGGCAATCCCGTTTTTCAGATTGGATGAAAGATACGCAACGGAAAATATTTCGACACCGGCCAACATAAACGACCCGATTACCGCTCCCTCGATGGATCCGATCCCGCCGACCACCGCCGCGATAAACGCCTTCCAACCCAGGTCGATTCCCATATATGGGTCAATGGAGTATGCTTGTCCGTAAAAAATTCCGCCGGCGGCGGCCAATGCCGAACCGATCGCAAAGGTCACCACGATGATCAAGTTCAAATTGATCCCCATGAGCGGGACGGCCTCTTGGTTGTCGGCCACCGCCCGCATCGCGGTCCCGATCAGCGTTCGGTTGACGAACAGCCACAAAATCGCCATCAAGAACAGCGAGATGAGGATAATCCATCCCTTATCCTCGGTAACAATGACCCGGTACTCCGCGAGCCAGGCAATGACCTTGTTGGGTAGCTGAGCCGGAAGTTGCCGGGTTTGCGGTCCGACCACCAGCCGGATGAAGTTTTCCAAAAAGATTCCTACTCCCAGCGCAGTAATAACCATCGACATCCGATGGGCATTGCGGAGTTTGCGGTAGGCAACGCGCTCAATGGCCACGCCCACCAAGGCGGTCAGGATCATCGTCAGCGGCAGGGTCAGGAAAAATGGAAACCCTAAACCGGCGGCGATCAGAAACCCTATAAAGGCTCCGATCATAAAGATATCCCCGTGCGCGAAATTGATCAAGCGGATAATTCCATAAACCATGGTATATCCAAGAGCGATCAGTGCATAAACCGCTCCCAACTGAGCCGCGTTGAACAACTGTTGAATAATTGTTTCCAAAGTACGTCGCCCCCCTCGGGGTTAATTGATATTTAAACAAAACAAAGGAAGAGCGTTATCGATCATTGGATCCGGTGGATTTCCGCCTGAACGAATCACCAATAACGCCGCTTCCGTTTCGTCGGTAAGTCGAAAAGTAAAAGTCGAAAGCCATTTGAGACGATTTAGAACTTTATGACTTTCAAGGATTCACCGCGCTGTCGAAGACGAACTGACCATTGTCAACCTTAATGATGACAGCGCCTTTGACCGGATCGCCTCCGCCGGCATACGAAATCTCCCCGGTTACGCCGGCGAATTTCTGAGTGGCGGCAATGGCGTCGCGAATGGCTTGCGAATCGGCCTTCCCGGCCTTCTCAATCGCCTGATAGAGAAGCTTGGCCGCATCATAGGTCAGCGCCGCCGCAGCATCGGGAACCTTATTGTATTTCGCTTGGTATTTCTCGATGAACTCTTTGGCGATCGGA
Source organism: Bacillota bacterium (assembly GCA_023402395.1). Lineage (GTDB taxonomy): Bacteria > Bacillota > UBA4882 > UBA8346 > UBA8346 > JAEYGI01. The sequence goes on along the minus strand of JAEYGI010000043.1, from coordinate 8,697 downwards.
TTATCGATATCCGGCGCGTAATGATTGGTAAAGTAGGTTCCATTCATGACGTCACCGCCAAGTTTCACCAATTCGGTATTGTCCCAACTGTCGCTGCCCAAGATCTTGGAGGTGATGCCCAGTTTGCGGGCTTGTTGCACCTGCAGCGGAACTTCGTTGAAATAGTTCGGCAGGAAGAGAATTTCCGGGTTGCTGCCCTTAATCTTGGTCAACTGCGCCGAAAAGTCGGTATCTTTGGTATTATACGTCTCAAAGCCGACGATCTTGCCTCCGGCTTTCGTGAACTCATCGCGAAACACTTCCGCGATTCCCTTATTGTAATCACTGGCGATATCGTAAAGAACCGCCGCGGTCTTAGCCTGCAGCTTTTCCATGGCGAACTGGCTGACCACTTTGCCCTGAAACGGATCGATGAAGCAAGCCCGGAAAACGTAACTGCGATCTTTGGTAACATTGGGATTGGTCGACCAGGGGGAGATTTGCGGGACTTTGGCGTCCTCGGCGATGGGAGCCCCGGCGTTTGAACATTTGCTGGATTGGGAACCGATAATGGCCAAAACTTTATCCTGATTGATCAGTTTCTGGAAAACGGTGGCGGTGGATTCGGGCTTGTTCTCATCATCTTCCACGATGAATTTGAATTTCATGGTCTTGCCGTCAAGCGTCAGACCGCCATCGGCGTTGAATTCCTCTTCCGCCATTAAAATGGCGTTTTTGGTGGATTCGCCAAGTGCCGCGATATCTCCGGTAAGCGGCGCCGAAACTCCAATCTTCAACTCATTGCCTGGACCGCAACCGGCAAACGCCAAGGCCAAAAGGGAAACGACCAGTAACAGCAACGCGGTTCTTTTCATGTTTGTCCTCCTTTTAATTTAATAATATATTGTCCAATCACTGTTTCCAGTGGCAGAACCATCCGAAAATGTCATGTGTATGTAATAAATATTAACACAAAATCCAAAAAGATCAAGTTATATGCGTTTAAATCTTTGTATACATCAACATTTCCTTACTCAATACTTAGTTGCAGTTACAAAAAACCCCGGTCTTTATTGACCGGGGTTCGTTTTTCAGCGGATGATTTATAATGCTTTGGTAACGTTAGCCGCTTGCGGCCCGCGTTCCCCTTCAACGATATCGAACTCGACCAGTTGCCCTTCATCGAGGGTCTTGAATCCATCCATTTGAATCGCGGAAAAATGTACGAAAACATCCTTGCCGCCTTCTCTCTCGATGAATCCGAAGCCCTTCTCGGCATTGAACCATTTGACCTTACCTTGCATAAACGCATTCCTCCTAAAAAAATCTGTGGAACAAACTCGTAACAAGCTCAACCACATTTACCACTATAACACAGCGAAAATTCATTGTCAAACAAAAGGATGGAATAATGATACAATTTCTTGAAAGGCAAATAGAAACATATTCGTTTCATTAATGAATTCAAAACTTAATTTTGACATAAAACACCGGCTCTTTTCAGCCGGTGTTTTTAGATCCCGATGATTGTTTTGTTATTTGGCCTGCGGGTAATCCGTCGTCCCCTGCCTGGCGATTTTCATGGCTTGAACCCAAGTGTCCCGGAGGTCGGTCGCCAGCCGCAATACCTCGGCGAGGATCTCCTGGTCTTTTTTGAGATTGGCTTCCACCAACCGCCGGTTCATATAATCATAGAGTTGTTCAAGGTTTGCCGAGATTTCATATTTATGATCCAACGTAGCGATAAATTCAGCGATGATATCCTGCGCTCTGATGATATGGTCATGAGCCTTAGCGACATTCTGATCGGCGATGGCCCGCTGGGCCTGGGTAATAAACCGGATCAAGCCGTTATAAAGCATTAGTGTCAGTTCTTCCGGACCAGAAGTGGTAATCGCACTTTCCCGGTATTTGTCATAGGCTTTATTCAATGCCATAGTTCAACCTCCCTTTTGTAGCTTTGCCGCCAGTTATTCATAAACGCGCCAGACACCCCACCCGTTCAAAAACATATTAGCTTGAGTTCCCTGTTTTCCCTTACCAATCGCCCTTATTTTTCTTTAACACCGCTCATCTCCCGGGCAGGGAGGAACGACTAAGCGGCTAAGCGGAACTGTTATCGTGCCCCCTTGATGATTTGACAAATGATATTGAATTATTATTGAAAATAAATGACCCCGCTAATTCGAAACCGGATGCTATCGCAGTATCGTAGCTGAGTCAGTCCAGTTGATGGCGGAAGAATTGTCAGTTGCATCAATAGTGACCGGATCCAATGCATTGTTGTCGGCAATCGAAAAATGAACCGTCACCGGCAAGTGTTTCTTTGGTACGTTCGTGGCCAATTGCGAACCTCAATGTATGTAGGTATTCGCCACGATCAGGCAGAAAGTGTGGCGTTCAACGCCTGCGAAACGGACTGGTAGCGTTTTGGTACCATAGAAACTTTATGGCTTCAAATTGAATGCCATGGCGTTTACAATGTTCCGGCTCTCTGTGGAAAGCTCCACTTCCTAAGCAGTGACTATCGTTTTGCTTCAACGTGTCCACGGCCGTTCGTTGGCTTTCATCATCTGCTTCTGAATATCCAAGCTAGTGGCGAACAGTCATGCGTACTATTATTCATCACAATCAGTCTCTATGCCGATGCTCATCCTGGAGCACCGGATCTAAAATCAGAATCGGCTCCGTTACACTTTCTCGTCCACCAAAATGCCCCACATCTCATACATTTTGGCGACCATCTTCAGGATATCCTCCGGTGGGAACTGCTTAATCGTCTCTCCAGTACTGTCATCGATCACTTGAATCACCGAAATATGGGTTGTTTCATCCCGATAATATTTAAAACTGATATCAACCGTCTCCATTAATTCATTGGCGACATTTACCGCTTTATCGATGTCGGCTTGTTCCAGCGGTAAATTTCCCCCTCCCGTTGCTCCCGGGATAGGTGGAGTCGAAACGGTAGCGCCTTGGGCATTGACGGTCTCAAGCGGCTTCCATGCCGCCGTGGCGTTTGCCTTGGAGTCAGAGAGCGGATTAATCCGCGTCATCTCCAACACCTCCTTGTCAAAAGATTGAGCGGTTGAACGTTTCAGAAGCGTTGCGCCATTTCTCGCCCCAGCCGGGGTTAGTTGCGACTCCTCTAAAAATAAGTTCATATATTATTTCGGAGTATTTTGTTAAAAAATTAAGGGCTATTTCCCTGAAAAACATAAGCCAAAAGACCCAATTCTCCACCCGGTCTACGGGCCTAGGCCGGCTTTGCAGACCCGCTTGAAGTTGGTTCACGCGTGCAAACGAAGCGTCGCCTCCCGCTTCGAACCGATTGAGCCATCCTTTCAGACCGCTTGTATGGCGCCAATTCTTAGCTCCACCAGAACCGACGGCAAATCGTGGCTGAACAGGGAATGCACCAGAAACTGGTCCCATTCTTCTATCGCCGCGCCGAGTTGCTCGATGACGGCTTGAAATGAAACCAATTTGGCCGCCTCGATCTGGCCCATGCCGACCAAACCCTCGGTGGCCATGTAAATCCAGTCCATCCCGCCGATTATGGCCAGCAGCACGGTTTGTACGGCGGAAAACTCGCTCTCCCGGACATCTTCACAGACGTGCCGAATCACTCCGGTCATCTTGTCCAGATAATCATTATATGTAAGGAGCATCTGGCTCAACTCTTCCTTTGCCAAAGCGTCATCATCCTTCCTCGTGATTGGGAAACTACTTTCCTATTTGTTTTCGGTCTTTTCTCCATAATCCTTTAGGGGGCCCGCCGGTCAGATGCCCATACCTTATTACTCCATATTACTCCATTCCGTTTCCCGATCGGATGTGCGAAACTTCCGGCGAATTGATTCGGCAACCATTTTATCACCGCTTATGTCTGTGACTTCCATTAAAAACGAAAATTTGTCAATCTTCTCGCCTTGTTTTTCTCTTTCTCGTTTCCGCTATGTCTCGTTGTCAACCGATGATGCTTTATCGCTAACTGACTTATTCACGTTGATAAGATCCTTTTTCACATTGCAAGGTGCCAATGCAGGATTGGAATCCACCTCTTGGAATTTGTCAGGTTACATTCTTCCAAAACCAAGTAACAACCGACATGGGAAAGATGGCATTCAAACATTGGCAAACAGCATTCGACAATTGGCATCTAGCAATTGGAAATTGGTGGATCACTTTTCTCAAGGGCATACTGAAAAAAGTTTAAGAGTCCTTGGTTTCTAATTCCAGCTATGTGGTTCGCGATTTGTGGTTAATGATTGTGGGAGGCACGCAAACAGATCAATGAAGCCGCTGTCAGACTGGATGTTGTCGCCTGCTTTTGGCCTAGCAACTTGTGGGCGGCTTGAACTGACGGAGGGATTTAAAAGAAGTCCCGTCCCCTTAAATAATGGATGGGATCGAGTATTGAAGCGTTCGTTGCTATTATACATACGAAAATATAAAAATTCAATTTGGTTCTTCGTAAATCAAAATTTTTTTGCCAGCTCCTGATGGGTAGGACACCACCCGAATCGGCGAAGTTGCTAAATATATATTTGAATTATTTTGATTATCAAAGTCAAGCCGGATTGCCGGGCCGGTGATTGGGGACTTGGCCGTACCAAATCTCACCGCCACAAAATACGGCGTACTTGCAGGCGTTGTTACCTGGGTCGATGCCGATGAACTTGATTTCTTCCGGTGGTTTCAAACAAAATCCTTCGTTAATATATGTATGTAACTTTTGCGCTGCATTTTGTTACACATCGATAAGGAAAGGGTATCATTTATAATGGAGTTTTTTTGATGCAGTTAGCTATGGTTCATCAAGTATAGCCTAATAAGTAATACCCGATCCATAAAAATCCTCTTTTCTCCTCCGGTTAATTTAAGGAAAGGATTAATGCCATGCCAGCATCTGGCGTGGCCTATGTCGGCCAACAAATAATCGCCGGCTCCCTCCCCATCTCAGGACTACCTTTTTACTTTGACATCAAAACCAAGGACATTGTATTTTTAATGCTTTATTATTGTTTCATTTCTATATCAATTCGAATAGGATAGCTATGGGACATACTTCCTAATGAAAAAGTAACAAGGATGTGAGAAAAAACCATTTTAAAGATTTACGGAGGGATGAATAATAATGATTGAAAAACGGGATACCCCTTCATATAACCAAATCGAAATTTCATTGCCTGCACTGCCGGGAGGACCATCTCTACCACCGTTCATTTATTTTGATCTAGATACACGATTTACTTCCGCTCAAACAATACGTATTCGAAATTTAATTGTTGGGGTTATTAATACTTGGCTACAACATTTCCAGCAAAAAGAAACCTGTCCTTACTTATCCCGGTTTTCCTCGTGTGCCCAAAAATATGCGCTGCATGGTTTGACGCCTCTTTGGTCCGACGGGCCTCCTGTTACGAGCGGAATCGAAGCCGCCAACCTTGCGATGAACGCATTAACTCAACGCTTTATTGAAAATGGGGCGGATCAGGCGAATGCATCACGAATCAACTGCCGCCCGCCAGAACGGGGAGAGCATTACAGTATCCGAGCCGAAACATCCGAATGGGAGTACGGAGTTTCTTTAAGCGTGACCATCAATCCCCAGGTACTTGATAATCCGGTTGTTGCCAATCTTAGCCTAATAGGTTCTATGTTTCATGCCTGGCTTCACCGGATGGGGTTTGAGCACCCCGCCACCATTTATACCACTTATTTCATTGGGGAAGCACCGATGTGTATCATGCGCAGCTTTCAATGTAAGAACCCTGATGTAAGCGATACGGTTTTTACTCAATTCTTCGATTAATGTTGGGGAAAATAAAAAAGCCCCCATTGCCACCAAGCAATGAGGGGCTTTTTTCCTTAAAACCTTATCTCCCCAAAATATGAAGGCTTTAAAGCATTCCAAAAACGGTTTCAGATGGCTCTCCTTAATCAATGGAAGCGCCAATGGCAATTCCAATCAACAGGACTGCAATTTCCCGTAGCGCCGTATTATGGCGTTTGTTTTCTTGCTGTTGGCGTTTACGCCATTCATATTCACTTTCATTGTGGCGCCGCTTCATTTCACGATAATGCCGTTCATTTTCTTCTCTTCTTCTCCGTTCATACTCTTGCCGTCTCTTATCTTGTTCGTATCTCTGATACTGTTTGGATTGGTGCTTGCGTTGTCCGTGCCCGCGGCCGGGATCGGCCAAAGCAGGCGAAGCGCTTATCCCAAATTGCATCAAACCCAGTAAACCGATCATCGAGTAACTTATGGTCTTCTTTACAACATTGTTCATGTTCATTCCAAGCGCCTCCCCAAATAAGTAATTTGTGTTTACAATCTAAAGATATACCTGCCGTGTGTCCAATCGGTGATTAAATCATGATCACCCGAGTAACTTTGCCAGGACGGAATTAAAACCGAACTTTGACCCCAACCCTCAGTTTGTAATCCCGCGATAATAGAAATAGAGATATTGGTCGCCATTAAAATAATAAATACCCCAATTCATTAAACTTTTTGGAGGGGCGAGAATTATGGCCATTTCCACCGTATCCCTGAAACTTGTCTTCGTCTCCACTTAATTCCCGCCAATCCCGACCACGGTCTCTCCGGCCACTGGATGCTCTTCGAAGCCGATGACTTTCCTGGTCGTAGCGTTCATATATTTAGTAGAAAAAGACCCGGTAACGGGTATTTTAACCGCGTCGCCGGGCAAAGGAGTGTAGCTGAAAGATTGATGGTGGCCCCCGAGAGCTCGACCTTACTCTCGGTATGTATTAGACTATCCGCCTGCCGTTTTTGTTCCGGATTGGACTTTCAATCACGACTTTTTGATCCGGCTTCTCCGGACCTGGCCTGGCGCGCGGCCATAATAAATATCCCCAGGGGTTTTTCTTTAACGGGTATAACCCTTTATTACTAGCCACGCCTAAAGGGCGTTGGTACGATCTGCCACATGCGAGGAGCTTGTTACTTGCTAATCGTAACGGGTCTAGATCATCCAACGTTAAAACAAGGAACTACACGCAGACCGTGAAACGGGCTGCTGACAACAAACGGCGCTATGCTCCCGCAGAGGGGTATAGCGCCTGTTTTATTGTCGGGATTTCCAAAGAGGCTTGCCTCTTGGCACACGACTTTGCAAAGCAAAATTAAGACTTTCCTGCCTTAACTGCCACGGAGCGAAGAAAGGGCAACCCTGCAAGGGCGGCGGAGCCGTTTATATACCCTTGCGGGCTTGTGCTTTCTTTACTACAAACTTGCTGACAAACCGAATTTTAGTTTTCTGTAAAAAGTTGCGGAACACCTTGCCATGTTACCGCTGGCATTTCCATAATTTTATTCATATGAACATATATCGTTTGATTGTCGCCCCAAGTAAATGAGTCGGGCTCCTTGTATTCAAAGTAATATGATAAAAGCCTTTATCTAAATGCAAAATTTGTTTTTCGGGACAATCTATATCCGCCAGGATAAGACAATCTTCGAGTATTTGCCGCTCCCCTTTTGGTCAAAGATGTCCAATTGGACAGGGCGGTTTCTTCATCCACGGTAGCATAGACGGTTTTCAAATCGGCTATCAAGACCTTGATATCTTTGTAAGAAACGAATTTGGTACTGTTTCTGATTTGGTGAATCACGCACTGCTGGATTTGAGTTTTAGGGAACACGGCCTCGATGGCGTTGGTAAAGCCACTCAGTCCATCCACACAAGCAATGAGGATATCGTTAACCCCCCGGTTTTTCAGGCCATTTAAGATGCTAAGCCAGAACTTGGCGCTTTCGTTTTCTCCCACCCACATGCCAAGTATCCCGGATATCCTCCTTCTGCACGCCGATAGCGATATAGACGGCCTTTTTGACAACCTGTCCTTCGCTGCGGACATGAAAATGGATGGCATCCATAAAGACGACGGCATAGATGCTCTCCAGCAGACGCATCTGCCATTCCTTGACTACCGGCAGGATTTTATCGATCACCCGGCTGATAGTACTATCGGATATCTTCAAACCATAGATCTCACGAATATGGTCCTTAATGTCACTGGTAGTTATGCCTTTAGCGTTTCGGTCCGGAACTCTAGCACATCTCACTTCATACTATAAGCACATATGACTTAAAAGGGGCGATACTCTATGAATATGTTTAGACCTCCCAATATTCCTCCACCAAACACTATCCCGCCTGGACCGGCCACTCCCTATATTATTGACTGTGTACAATCTTATACATATGTGTGGCCTAAACGAGGTACACCTTTTTGGTTTTATCCTACAGACGTGTCATATGGTCAAGTTACTGGTTACATATGGACTGGTAGTTCTTGGACATTTTTCGGATTTGATCCCGATTTAATTGATGTAGTTTCATGTTACCCTACGCCGACTCTTTACTAGTGGGCTTCTCCCGAAAAACCAGACAGTAAGTTAAGCGGATTTTCTTCGATTTTCGAAGATATCTGGGGTCAAATAATCATTGGAAGAATGACGGCGTTTACGATTGTAATCAATCTCGATATATTCAAAGATTTCTCGTTTGGCTAGAATTCGGGCGAGATAGGTTTTATCATGAATACACTCGGTTTTTAAGGTACTAAAGAAGCTTTCCATCGGGGCGTTATCCCAACAGTTTCCCTTCCGGCTCATGGAAACAATGAAGCCATTTTTCTTTAAAACCTTCTGATAGGGTTTGCTGGCATATTGAACGCCACGGT
>JAEYGI010000019.1 GCA_023402395.1 Bacillota bacterium | reverse complement strand
TTCGGCATCGATCGCCGGACCTTCGGCATCGATCGCCGGACCTTCGGCATCGATCGCCGGACCTTCGGCATCGATCGCCGGACCTTCGGCATCGATCGCCGGACCTTCGGCATCGATCGCCGGAGCTATGGGGATGCTCCCCATAGCTCCGGCGATCGATGCCTATCAATTATTCATAAGCGCCGTTTCATTTTCAACAGCCTCGAAAAGTCCGTTTCCCCCTCGGGTTTTGCTGGAACCGCTATCCCTCCATTGCTGAAATTATGGGAAAACGACTTACCGTATTGACGGATCTAGGTGGTAATGATACATTGATAATGTTTTGAAACGAATCTCCCCCGCAATCATTCGTCAATTCATTCCGCATGGAGCGCGTTATGCAAAAACTGAAGGAATTTTTACTGATCAATTTCGGATTGATCCTAGTCGCGGCTGGAGTTCATTTTTTTAAGGCTCCCAATGATTTTGCAACCGGCGGCGTCAGCGGCCTGGCGATCATCATCCGCCATTTCTATCCCGGCGTCACCGTGGGGCCGTTAATGCTGATTATTAACATCTTCCTGTTGATCGGCGGTTTCGCGCTGATCGGCCGGAATTTCGGGTCCAAGACGGTCTATTCCAGCTTCGCCCTGTCGGGCATGATCTGGATTCTTGACCGGGCGTTTCCCATGTCCCAACCCTTTACCAACGACACCATGCTGGAGTTGTGCATGGCCATTATTTTACCGGCCGTGGGCTCCGCCATCGTCTTCAACCAGAACGCCTCCACCGGCGGAACCGACATTGTGGCCAAGGTTCTGAACAAGCTGACCGAGATCGACATCGGGAAAGCGCTCCTGCTGGCCGACTTCTTCATCACGCTCGCGGCCGGCTTCGTGTTTGGAATCCGGATCGGCATGTATTCCTTTTTGGGCCTGGTAATGAAAGGCTTCCTGGTGGATTCGGTGATCGAGGGCCTCAGCCTCCGGAAGCAGATGGTGATCGTCAGCGAGCAACACGAATTGGTCAGGGAATACATCATCCGGAACCTGCACCGGGGGGCTACGGTCCATACCGCCTTCGGCGCCTTCACCAACGAGGAAAAACACATCATCACGACCGTGGTGACCCGCAGGCAGGCGATTGCCCTGCGGCACTATATCCGGCAGATCGATCCCCGGTCGTTCATTACCATCACCAATACTTCGGAGATCATCGGCAAGGGGTTCCGGGCGATTTAAACCTCGGGGTTGAAGTTCGGGCAGTCGGGACCCGGGAAAATCCTACGGTACATCCTCTTTCTTAGCCAAAGGGCTTGTTTTCAGAAAAAACCAGGTCACAAAGATCCACCATCCCAAGAAGGCAAACGGCGCGCCGATATAGTACGCCAAAGGCTTGAAGTCATATAAATCACAATTCCGCACCATTAAACCGTAGCTGAAACTAAACCACGCAAATAGCAGAATATATCCATATTGGAACCAGCGCTGGCGCGGAAGAAAATAGAGATAGAGCATGACTGTAAAAGCCCAGGATGGCGGAGAAAGGTAATGTTGGCCCAACACCTCGAAAATTCCCTGGTTTTTAAACCACATAATCCGGAGCACCTTTGATAAAAACCCCACCAATGCGATATCCACCAGCGCTCCCGTAAGCAATCCGTAAATCAGGTATTCTTTATACTGCCGTTTGGGTATGTAAATCAACGACAAAACAAACACGATAAGCAGATATACTGGATAAAACAGAATGGTCTCCATTTGCGGGCGTCATCCTTCTGGCCAAAAACTGTTTTTTTTTAGTATGCGCATCTACAGTCCGTTCGGAGATGGAAATAACGGTCAATCCTTCCTCAAATGAATCCAAAACTAATACTACTGGAACTCTCCGGCAGTCGCCCGGGCCGGCTGGATCGATCCGAGCAGCAGCAGAACCAACAATGGGGCAACCTTTACAATGTTCATGGAATCCTTTGCATGTTAACAATACCACAACTGAAAGATAATGGACTTAAAAGGGTCAAAACTATGTATTACAGTGTCAGATCTTTGATCTCCGGCCAGTCCGGTCAGTAGCTGCGACGCAAAAAGCCGCCGGCGATCACGCCGGCGGCCAACCGTTGCGTATAAATTGAATTTTAGGAATTACTGTTTCTCGTACGCTCCCAGATCCGGGGCAGAGCCGAGATACGGCAATCCCACGTCGACTCCGGCGTTGATTAAGGAACTGCCCGAGGCCAGTTTCAAGAAATTGCTCACCGGCAAACCGCCATCGGCCGCCCGGGCGCCGACCGCCACGGTGTCATCCAGGCTCAAAAAGTCGGTGCCGGACACGTTGAATCCATTCCAGCTATTGTTGCTCTGGGTAACTTGGGCGCCGATATCGTCGGCGGCGCCGCCCAGATAGGAAAGGTTGTTCTTGGCGATGTGCGGCCCGGTGCCGGCGGCTTCAAAATTTTTGCCCTTGTTGTTATATCCGGTGCAGTTATAATACTCCACGCCGGAGGTATTTTTGTTGTCCTCGAAGCCATTGGCCAAAAGGTTGCCCCACGAGACGCAGCGGTTCAAGACGTGCCGCCCGGCGCCGCCGCCGAGTTTAAACCCGTTCCCGTCCCCTTTGAACGTCGCATCGTTGATTAGATTGACTCCGTTCTTATAAGCCCAGCAATCCTCGAAACGGATGCCTTCGCCGCAGTCCCACAAGTCGTAGCCGTCGTCCGCGTTGTTCCAGGCGCGGCAACCTTTGAACAGATTACCGGGACCAGTGGCATACTTGGCGCCGAAGCCATCGGCGTTTTCACCGTGACTCTCCACATCATAGTTGGAATGGGAGTCGCAATTAAGAATGGTGTTATACGCGGCGCCATCAGTAATGTTAATCCCCATATTGCCATTATGGTGGGCTGTGCATTGTTCTACGATATTATACGTACCACGGTCAATGGTAATTCCGTGTTGGGGCGAGTTTTTGACAATCAGGCCCTTGAGATGCCAGTGGCTGCCATTGATCATGATCGCCCGCTTGTTCTGTGTGTTGGAGAAATCCAGATCGGGCGTTTCCCCCGGATATGCCCAGATTTTGATCATCCGGCCGCTAACGCCGCTGCTGGAAAGGGTTAGCGGCGGCTGGCCATAGGAACCGCCGCGCACGTAGATGGTATCCCCGGCCGTAACCAGAGTAACCGCTTTGGCGATCGTCAAAAACGGTTGCGCCAAGGTTCCTGGATTGGAGTCATTGCCATTGGCCGCCACATAATAAGTGCTGGCCGAGGTCGGTACGGGGGTCGGCGTCGTTGTCGACGGTGTGGGAGTTGGTGTAGCCGCCGACGGGGTAGGCGTCGGGGTGGTTGCCGACGGAGTCGGGGTCGGTGTCATCGAATCGCTCTCGACCAGGAGATCGTCAAATTCGGCTCCGGCGTTCTGCGCGGTAAAACCCACCTTTCCGGTGGCCAGCGCTGAATCGGTGGCCGATAGTTCCAATGCGCCGTTGACATACGCTTGGATGGAGCTTCCGTTTAAAACGAGTTTCAATACATACCAAGTACCGGTGGTTACGGTATACGTCTTGGAAGCGATGGCAGTAGCCGCTCCGCTGACCTTTTTACGAATCTCCAACTTCCCTGTGTTGGTCAGCACCAAATAATAATAATTGCTGGAGCTTTGAAATCTGGCGCAAAGACCCAAATAGCGATCCGAGCCGTTAAAACTTAGCGCTTTGACCCGGGCCTGCACCGAATAATTGGACCAGGAAGAGGTCCCATTATAAGCATGGGCTGTCGCCGAGGTACTCGACTGCTTATAAACTTTGGTGCCGTCGGTCACTACCGACCAGGAACCGCCGGACGTGCTCCACCCGGTGGAATTCCCATCCTCGAAATCATCGTTTAACAGCGTAGCGGCGCTTGCCGGTGCCGCTGCCGCCATCATGAGCGCGCCGATGACGATGACCGTAACCAGCAGCTTCCTAAGAATTTTGATCATTTCCAATCACTCCTTTTGGAAGGTTAACTTGCAAAAATGAATCGTAAAATCTTAATCGAAACCCGGGAATCCAGTCTAGCTGATCGATTACGGAATTGGCATGAAATATGTTTCATGCCAGCCCCAGCTGGTTCTGGATTACTCCCGTTCATACGCCCCCAGATCCGGCGCGGACCCCAGATAAGGAATCCCGACATCCACGCCCTTATTGATCAAATCGCTCCCAGCCGTCAGTTTGGCAAACCCGTTATCGGGCAGGCTGCCGTCGGCGTTGCGCGGCGCTTTGGCCAATTCCGGAGCCAGCGAGAGAAAATCGGCGGCATCGGCGGTGATTCCGGTCAGGCTCCAACAATTGTTGGCCTGGGTCGACTCATCGACGATGCTCACATTCTTGCTGATCCAGGCGAAACCGACGTTGTTTTTGAGGACGTTGGCGGCGTGGCCGCTGCCGAAGTAAAAGTTAATCTCATTGTCCCAGCCGGTGCAGTTCAGGACCGTTACCGGGCCTTCATTGCTGTTTTGGTCGAAGCCCTTGTTGTTGCCGCCGGTGTACTTATGATCAAAGGCCACGCTGTTTTTAATCAGATGCGGCGCATTGCCGTCGCCGAGTTTAAAGCCCTGGCCGTTCCCGCTCCAACTGCCGGTATAGCCGAAAACTGCCTGATCGCCGTTGTGCCAGGTCCAGCAATTCTCGACCGCAATCTGCAAATAGGTGTGATAGAAATCATAGCCGTCATCAGAATTCTCCCAGGCCCGGCAGCCGTAAAAATAATTGCCATAGCCGGGACTGAGCTTGCAGGCGAACCCGTCGGCGTTCCCGCCCTTGGTGTATTCGTCAAAGTTACGGTAGGAATCGCAATTGATCACCGAATTGTAGGCGGCGATATTGCCGGGGTTGGAATCCTCTTTGGCCAGCCCGATCTGGAGACCGCTATCCTTGCAATGATGAAATACGCATCCTTCGATGATGTTGTAACTGCCCTCGATCTTAATCCCGTTATCAGCGGCGTATTGGATCTCCAAGCCTTTGATATGCCAATAATCACCGGTAATGAGCATGCCGCGCATTAGCGCCCGTTCATCCTGAGTGGTATAGCTCATGCCCGAATAATCCAGCACCGGCAGCTCACCGGGATATGCCCAGATTCTGATGGGCGCGGCGGCGGTTCCCGATTTGTCGAGAACCACGGTTTGAGTATAGGCGTAAGTTCCGCCCCGGACATAAATGGTATCTCCGGCTGAAACCGCCGCTACCGCCCGGGCCACCGTGTAGAACGGCTGTGCTAGAGTCCCGGGATTGGAATCATTGCCGAACGGAGCCACATAGTAGGTTCCAACGCCACTGACGGGGGTCGGAGTCGGTGTGGCCGGAACCGGGGTTGGGGTCGGCGTCACACTTGACGGCGTCGGCGTGGGTGTAGCTGCCGTCGGCGTCGGTGTTGGTGTCGCCGTGCCCGGAGTCGGCGTTGGCGTCGCTACCGGGGTCGAAGTCGGAGTGGGCGTGGACATGATAGGCGTTGGAGTCGGAGTTTGGGTTGAATCGCTCTCCACCAAAAGATCGTCGAATTCGGCGCTGGCGTTAACCGCCGTAAATCCCACTTTCCCCATGGACAGCGACGAATCGGTAGCCGATAGCTCTAAAGCGCCGTTGACATACGCCTGTAACACGCTTCCGTTCAATACCAGTTTCAGGGTATACCAGGAGCCCGTGGCAACGGTGTAGCTCTTGGACGCGATGACAGTGGCCGAGCCACTGACTTTCTTCCGGATCTCCAGTTTCCCCGCGTTGGTAAGTACCAGATAATAATAATTGCTGGAACTTTGGTACCGGGCCAGCAGCCCGAAATATCGGTCGGTTCCGTTAAAGCTCTGCGCTTTGGCGCGGGCCTGCACCGAATAATTGGCCCAGGAAGAGGTCCCGTTATAGGCATGGGTTGTCGCCGAGGTACTTGACTGTTTATAAACTTTAGTACCGTCAGTCACCACCGACCAGGAGCCGCCGGAAGTGCCCCAGCCCGTTGAGTTGCCGTCCTCGAAATCATCGCTCAATAACGCGGCTGCGGCAGCCGGGAACCCGGTACCCATCAGTAAAGCGGTCATCAACCCGAGAATCGCGGCCAGTACTAATAGTCTAATCGTTCGTTTCAAAAAGATCGCCCCTTTCATTAATGTAAGATCGTTTAATTTCTCTGTAGCGGATTAATTTTTTGAACCACTTCAGATCCACACCCAACCAAAGTCCCGGGAATCACCTCCTTGGCCCGTAAGCGGCCCATCCAACAAAAAAGGGTTAACATTAAGTTATCCTTAACGCTAACCCCGCCCAACGAATCTGCAAGCATTCTTCGGGTTTGCCGCTTTGATCGGTGCGCCATTTTTTGAGGGACCAGTGAATTGTTTATTTAATTATAACTCAAATTTACCTAGATTTCTTGACTGATTATTGCGATTTATTTGCATATTTTGCGTAAATTACGAAAATTCCGTTCCATTTATCCGGATTCATTTTCTGGCTGAATGGTTTCATTTTCTTTCGAATATTTTCGTTTGCTTTCGGTTGGTTTCGATTCGGCAACAATACGTTTACGTTTGCTTTTGGTTACTTTCGATTTGACACAAAATACTTTCGTTTATTTACGGATGCTTTCGATTTGACAATGAAACATCCATTTTCAGTTATCGAATGAAATTTATGAATTCCCGGACGGCTTAAAAACATTGTAAAAAACCCCGGCCGCGGCCGGGGTTATCAAAAACGTTCAAAACAGGAATGACGGGGTTCTCTTAAAGATCACCCCTGGTTTTTCTTCATGGTCAGCGCGATCCGTTTCCGGGTGAGGTCGACCTCCAATACCCGGACCTCGACGATATCGCCGACGGCCACGGCCTCGGTGGGATTCTTGACGAATTTGTCGCTCAGTTGGGAGACATGAACCAGCCCGTCCTGTTTGACGCCGATATCGACGAACGCCCCGAAATCGACCACGTTCCGGACCGTCCCAGTCAGGGTCATCCCGGGCCGGAGATCCTCCATGGCTAAAACGTCGGTGCGGAAGATCGGCTTCGGCAGATCCTCGCGGGGGTCGCGCCCGGGTTTGCTCAAGGCTTCGACGATATCCTTCAGAGTCGGTTTTCCGATAGCAAGTTCACGAGCGGTCTTGTCCAGATCGAGTTGGTTCAGCTTGAACCGGAGCAGGACGAGTCGGTCCTTATCCTGGATATCGTTAGGGCTGAACCCGATCTTGGCCAATAGTTTCCGGGCCGCGTCATAGGACTCGGGGTGAACCCAGGTCGCATCCAATGGATCTTCGCCGTCGGCAATCTTCAGGAAACCGGCGGCCTGGACGAAGGCCTGTTCGCCCAGGCGTTTGACTTTGAGCAATTGGGCCCGGTTTTTGAATTTGCCGTTCTCCTCGCGGAAGGCCACGATATTCTTGGCCACCGCAGGCTGGAGCCCGGCCACGTATTGAAGCAGTGAGGGCGAAGCGGTGTTCAGATCGACCCCCACATAGTTGACGCAGGATTCGACCACGCCGCCCAGGGCTTCGGTAAGCCGTTTCTGGTCCACGTCATGCTGATAGAGGCCGACGCCGATCGACTTCGGGTCAATCTTTACCAGTTCGGCCAGAGGGTCCTGGATCCGGCGGGCGATGGAAACGGCGCCGCGCATCGACACGTCTAACTCCGGAAACTCCTCCCGGGCCAGCTTGGATGCTGAATAAACCGAGGCGCCGGCCTCGCTGACGATGCAATAGGAAGTTTTTTTGCCTCCCAACCGGTGGATCAACTCGGCGATCAGGGTCTCGCTTTCCCGGGAGGCAGTACCATTGCCAATGGAGATCAGGTTAACTTGGTACTTTTCCACCAATGCCGTCAGGACCGCCAAGGCTTCTTCCCGTCTTTCCTGGGGTGGATGCGGATAAATGGTGGCGGTGTCCAACAGTTTTCCGGTCTCGTCAACCACTGCCACCTTGCAGCCGGTGCGGTATCCGGGATCGACGCCCATCACCCGCAGGCTCTGAACCGGCGCTTGCAACAGCAGGTTGCGGAGATTGATGCCGAATACCTTGATGGCATGTTCCTCGGCGGTCTCGGTGATCGAGGCTCGTAATTCCCGCTCCAGCGAAGGGAAGAGTAACCGCTTGTACCCGTCGGCAATGGCCTCTTCCAATTCCGTAGTGAAGATCGATTTAGGATTGGTAACAATCATCGCCCGTAATTTGCCGACGGCAATCTCGGTTTCGGTTCCCAGCCCCACCTTCAGGGCTTCCTTTTCTTCGCCGCGGTTTAGGGCCAATACCCGGTGTGGCGGAATCTTTTTCAGCGGTTCCTTATACTCGGCGTACATTTTGAACTCATCTAGACCGTCAGGGTCCGCCTTCGGGTTGGCCTTCGAGTTGGCCTTCGAGTTGGCCTTCGAGTTGGCCTTCGCTTCCGATTCGATCACCGCCTGTTCCCAGAAGAACTCCCGCAATACCTTACGGTAATCGGGATCGTCGGAGACCCGCTCGGCAATGATATCCCTGGCCCCGGCCAAGGCCGCGGCGGCATCCGCTACCCCCGCCTCGGCGTTAATGAAAGCAGCCGCAATTTCCTCCGGAGTACCCGCTTCGGTCTGCTGATCCCAAATGCTCGACGCCAGCGGTTCCAGCCCCCGCTCCTTGGCGATCATGGCCCGGGTCCGTTTCTTTTGCTTATAGGGACGATAAAGATCCTCCACTTCCTGAAGCTTGGTAGCGGCATTGATAGCCGCGGCCAGTTCCGGGGTGAGTTTCCCTTGCTCGTCGATGGATCGGATCACCTCTTCCTTGCGAGCCTCCAGATTGCGCAGGTACTGCAGCCTTTCCTCGATGTTCCGAATCTGCTCCTCATCCAGTTCGCCCGTCATCTCTTTGCGGTATCTGGCGATGAACGGGACCGTATTGCCGTCATCCAATAGTTGAACGGTGCTACCGACCTGACGTGGGCCGATCTTCAATTCGGCGGCGATTGTTTTGATCAGATCCATTATCCGACTCCTTTACCAAAACTCTGCGTACAAATTATACCTAGCCCGTCCCGGAAAGACAAGCACTAAATATTCGCCGGAAACCGGGATCAAAAAAAGAAGCCCGGCGGCTTCTTGGCAGTGCTTTGGTCAATCTCCGATTTCCACGTTTTTTCGAGTCATTTTGATAATCCCCGGCCGGTCGCCTCCACCTTCGATCACCATCATCGGCTCCTCATTGGGCTTAATCAGCCCGATTTGGTGGCCTCGGGCCTCCACGTAGCCGGTAGTCCGCATTATCTCCCGGGCCTGCTTCAACTGGGCGATCTGCCGCTGAATGTTATCGTAGCGGATCTTCAGTTCATAGATTTCCTGGGTCCTATTTACATAATGATAAATTCCTTCCACCAACGGATACAGTAATACCCTGAACCCGATTAAGAGCATGAAACCCCAACTGACAAACGGCCAAAACGAACGGGGCCGGAAACGGTAGCGCCTCGCCACCGCCTGGGTTCGCCCCGGAGCTGGTTCGGCCACCGGCCCGCCGCCGGCTTGACGCCTTCGGATGCTTGTCACATTGGTTCTGGCCATCTATATCGGTTCCCCCTCGTCATCATCGGCGCCAGCAATTCCCAGCGCGGTTCCGGGCAGGACGATCACAACCTCATATCCTTTGGTTTTGGCCCGGTTATAAAGGGTCGCGACCGTGCTCGGAGTCAATTGCAGCCGTTTGGCAATCTTCTCCGAACTCTCTCCCATTTCTTTGAGGACAACCACCTGGCGTTCCCGGAAACTTAAGTTTTCGGCGCCCCGGATTTCCACTTTCATGGCTTCACCAAACTACATATGTTGTACAAAATTTGTACATAATTTGTACTCTAATTATAAACTGTCCGGCGTCAAGATCCAAGCCTTAATTTTTTAAGTCAATTAAAAGCCATGTGTTAATGAGTTTTTACTTGTTTCTGTGCGCTTTTGTGAACAACCAACGGCCTTCGGCCTGGTTTATCACAACGCTTTTGAAACATGATGAGTTTCGACGATGCATATCTTGAGATGAAAATACTGTTAATAGTGGCAGATCCAGTTGACTTAGGAAAAGCCGGGGTGTACAATTTGAGCGTATGACTGACCAGTCAGTTCTCAAATGTGCTGCGTTAACTCCCGGCTTACGGCCCGGGTTGTCGCATGCTCAACGCGATCACGGGATACAAGAGTTCGAGTTAGGCGATGATGCGATCAAAAGGCTTCCTGGGGAGGTGATCCACTATCGAAAAGAACCATCAGGAAAAACGCGCCGAAATCTTGGATGCCGCCATCAAGCTGTTTTCCGAACGGGAGTTCAGCCGGACCACCGTCGATGAGATCGCCAGTCTGGCCGGAGTGGGAAAAGGAACCATTTATCTTTATTTTCAGAACAAAGAGCAGATCTTCATGGCTATCATCGAGCAGGGTCTGGAGAATATTTCCCGCCTCTTAGAGGAAGTCACCAACAGCCCGGAAGAATTTCCGAAACGTCTTTACCGTCTTATTTATGAAAATTTTAAATTCGTCGAAACTAATCAATCGTTCTATCGGTTGCTGCTGAAAGAACGGATGAACCTGAGTCATTGCAATAATGATTCACACCAGCGGCTGCTGGCGCTGCACCAAAAAATGCACCGGATGGGCTGCGCTTTCTTTGAGGCCGGAATCGCCCAAGGTTATATCCGTCCCGGCAATCCGTCCCTTTATTCCATGGCCTTTTCCGGAATCATCTCTAATTTCGGAATCCACTGGCTGATGGAAGGCTGCCCCGGAGCATTGACCGCTCAAGCGGAGCAGGCGTCCGATATTTTATTGATGGGAATCAAGTCTCAAGCTTGAATTTTATTCGGAGGTGCTTTACTCATGAAAAAGGGATTCGTTCTGTTGTTTGGAGCATTGATGATGCTGACCCTGGCCTATACGGCCTATGCGGAAACCGCGCCGGCGGTGGAGACGCTGTCGCTGGAAAAATGCTTGGAACTGGCCGCCGCCAACAGTCAATCAGTGAAGCAAGCCGCCAAAAATGTTGAAATTGCGCAGGAAAGCGTCCGCCAATCCCAAGGCGGATTTGGCCCCAGCGTCAATTATGAAGTAGGCGCAAACTACGCCGGTGATCCCGACACGGTCTACGCCGGCATCGATACCGACAGTACCGGGCTGACCACTCAATTCATGGCCGTCGAGCCGCCTCACGACACTTACGGCGGCTCCGTTAAATTTACCCAGCCGCTCTACACCGGCGGAAAGCTGACGTACGGCCTGGAAATGTCCAAACTTCAGTTGAAAAACGCTCAAGAAAGCGAGCGCAAAGCCAGACAAACGCTGGCTTACAATGTTAAAGACGCTTTCTACAAGATCTGGCTCTCCGAACAAACGCTCAACGTGGCGAAAGCCTCCTATCAGAATCTGGGCCATCACGTGGAGCAAGTCGAACATTTTTACAAAGTGGGCACCGCGTCCAAATTTGATCTGCTGCGCGCCCAGGTCCAGCATGAAAGCTTAAAACCCCAGGTCATCAAGGCCGAGAACGGCCTGGCCCTGTCCAAACTTTCCCTGGCGACTTTGATCGGCTACCCAAAGGACCGTCAGTTTGAGATCAGCTATGATCCCTCGCAAATGAAACTCCCGGAGACGATGGAATTCGCCAATAAGTTGCTTGACGACGCTTACCAGAATCGCCCGGAAATGAACCAGATCCGGCTCGCGGCGCAATTGGGCGAATATAAGGAAAAGATGACCAAAGCCGGCTTCAAACCGAATCTGGCGCTTACCGGCAGTTATGAAGGCGGCGGAACCGATATGAACGTATTTGACTGGGATAAATCGTGGACCGTCACCCTGGGTGTTCAAGGCTTGATCTGGGACAGCGGCATCACCAAATCCAAGATCGCCGCGGTCAAAAACGAGCGGGAAGTCACCGCGCTTCAAGAATCCGGACTCAAAGACCAGATAAGGCTGGAGATGGAACAATCGCAACAGGGTTTGATCGAATCGCTGCAGACGATCCGCGCCAACCAGGCCAATACTGAACTCGCCAAAGAGTCATTGCGGCTGACTCAGGCCCGGTTCGACGCGGGAATGGCCACGACCATGGACATCATGGACGCCCAATTGGCGTTGGACCAAGCGTTAAACGGTTATAATCAGGGGATCACTTCCTACCTCACCGCATCGGCCAAAATGGATCTGGTCTCCGGGAAATAATGGGGGTATCGAACCAGCCTGAAAAAGATCGTAATCATCGGCATTTGTCTCAGGAACGGCGTTTTGGTATCGTTCCGGATATTTGACGCCGTGCGCAAAGCCCAGGGAAAAATAGGCAGTCGCCGAATAACCCTTGAAATAGTCCAAAGCGGCCGATCCGGATCAATACCGGGATCGGCCGCTGTAAAAACTCTCCGATTGTTTGCCCTCTTCGAGAACATTTAGCTCTTCTTTTGTCTCGCTCTGACCGGAACCCTCTAAATTAGTTCATGAAGCATCTTTTCACGGTTATAAACAAAAATAATGAATTTTTCACCAAACGCGTGAAACGAAAGGTATGTGTCTCAGACGCTGATCGAGCTTTTGCAGTGATATAATTTATATCTTCGTAACATTAAGGCAATAGGCGGCGCTTTATATGATATATTTTCATCAAGTCTTTCATGACGTAGTCCATCGACCGGACTCGGCGGGTCGACATTAAATCCATATTTCCGCGCCGGAACGTCCATCCCCGCTTCAAACGCCGACAGGTTATCCCCCGGCTCCAGATGGCAATGGAGAAATGCCAGCCGCCAATGTGAATAAGCCAGTTGCCAATTTCCAATTGGTGGATGGCAATGTTCCAGGGACACTTGCCAATCTTCCGTTGCCATCCGGCACTGGTGCATTGGCACTTGGCTTTGGAGAATTGCCATCTAGCAATTGGAAATTGGTGGATGCCAATCTAATGTTGCCAGCTTGCAATGTGGAAAAATCATTTGCCAATGCGGATAAATCTCTTTTCAATGAAACTGCGCCGGTCATCCATAGCACAGTGGAGGATCGCTATCAAACTCTGCCGAAAGGAGATCAAAGAAGGGGACGATAACGAGAGGAAGAATTGGGTGGATGAAAAGCCAGCCATGCGAGAACGGTTTGTGGGAAATTCGAGTGAAAGGCATAAAAAAGAGAGGATGGCGAGCCATCCTCTCTTTTGGCAAGGCCCCCGTTCCGCAATGGCGGCGGGGATATTCCGGGCGCAAGCCATGCGCCCGGATTGCTTACCGTTTCTTTTACACCGTATAGGTCGAAGCGGAGGTATTGCCTCCCCGGCCGGTCCAATTGGTATGATAGAACTCGCCGCGCGGTTTGTCGACCCGCTCGTAGGTGTGCGCGCCGAAATAATCGCGTTGGGCTTGCAGGAGGTTGGCCGGAAGCTTCTCGGTCCGGAATCCGTCAAAGTAGCAAAGCGCGGTAGTAAAGGCCGGCACCGGAATCCCGTTGGCCAGGGCCGCGGCGCAGACTCTCCGCCAGCCGGCTTGGGCGGCCTCCACTTTCTCCTTGAAGAACGGATCGAGCAAGAGGTTGCTCAATTCCTTGTTTTTGTCAAAGGCTTCTTTGATCTTGCCAAGGAAGACGGAGCGGATGATACAACCGCCGCGCCACATCAGGGCGATTCCGCCGTAATTCAGGTTCCAGCTGTAGGTCGTGGCCGCGGCCCGCATCAGGGTGTAGCCTTGGGCATAGGAGACGATCTTCGAAGCGTACAGCGCGCTCTTAATGTCTTCGATAAAGGCCTTTTTGTCACCTTCAAATTTGACTTTCGGTCCGGACAGCACTTTGGAGGCGGCCACCCGTTCGTCCTTCATCGCCGAGAGGCAACGGGAGAAGACCGCTTCGCCGATGAGGGTCAGCGGCACGCCCTCATCCAGGGCGGCGATGCCGGTCCATTTGCCGGTGCCTTTTTGGCCGGCGGTGTCCAGAATCTTATCGACGATGGGCTTGCCGTCGGTATCCTTATAGCCGAGAATATCACGGGTGATCTCGATCAGGTAGCTTTCGAGCTCGCCCTTATTCCATTCTTTGAAGACCTCATGCATCTCGTCGGCGGACATGCCGAGCAGATCGCGCATCAGTTGATACGCCTCGCAGATCAACTGCATATCGCCATATTCGATCCCATTGTGAACCATCTTCACGAAATGTCCGGCGCCGTCCTCGCCGACCCAGTCGCAGCACGGGCTGCCGTCGGATACCTTGGCGCAGATCGACTGGAAGATCGGTTTGACATGGTTCCACGCCGCCGGCGATCCGCCCGGCATCATGCTCGGCCCAAGCAGCGCGCCTTCTTCGCCGCCGGAAACCCCGGTGCCGATGTAAAGCAACCCTTTACTCTCCACGTATTTGGTGCGGCGGATGGTATCGGGAAAGTGGGAGTTTCCACCGTCAATGATGATATCGCCCGGTTCCAGATAAGGAATGAGCAGATCGATGAAATCGTCCACCGGTTTACCGGCTTTAACCATCATCATGACCTTCCGGGGTTTCGCCAGGTTGTCGGCCAGTTCCTGCAGCGAGTAAGTGCCGATGATCTTCTTGCCCTTGGCCCGGCCTTCCACGAAATTAGTGACTTTCTCGGTGCTCCGGTTATAAACGGCCACGGTGAACCCTTTGCTTTCCATGTTCATGACCAGGTTTTCGCCCATAACCGCCAAACCGATCAAGCCAATGTCTGCCTTGCTCATGTTTTTTCCTCCTACTGTTTTTCATTTCCGGCATTGCAGCGCGGTAAATACAGCTTTACAAAAAATTCAGCCTCGCAGTAATCACATTATTAAATTATACAATTGATTTTTACATGGTTCTAGGCTTAAATTGCTTGTTTTATTGCAAAAATTGCGATATGATTAATTTGCCCGTTACCTGATCTTCACCGTTCTTCAATAATTTTTAAGGATGAGGCCAGTGAATTACTTGCGGCAAGACTTTACCCCGCGCCAGTTTATGATCACTTCGAATTACGAATATTTTCACTATCAAGATCAGTCGGCGATGGAAGTCGAGTACCATAACCACGATTTCTACGAGATTTACCTCTTTATTTCCGGAAAAGTCACCTATATGATCGAGGGCAACTTTTATAAACTCCGGCCGGGCGATATTGTTTTCATCAATAACCGCGAGCTTCACAAACCGATCGTCGATCCCAGCGAAGCCTACGAGCGAATCGTACTGTGGGTCAACCCCGATTTCATCCGGAAGGAAGGCACCGCCGAGACTCATCTGGGCATGTGTTTTGAAACGACTCACGCCCCGCTTAAAAAGAACAACTTGATCCGGCCCTTCTCCGATACCTTGATCAATATCCGGAGCATTATTACGAAATTCGAGAAGGCCAGCAACAATTACGGCTATGGGAGCGACCTTCTGAAGCAGATCTATCTCATCGAATTACTGGTTTTCATCAATAAAGCCTTCTATGAAACCTATGAGCAAGACATCGCCGCCGATATCGTTTTTAACGACAATATCAGCCAGATTATCCATTATATCAACCAGAACCTCGATTCCGAACTGACCCTGGATGCCATCGCCACTTCCTTTCATTGCAGTAAGTATCATTTGATCCGGGAGTTCAAAAAATACACCGGGTACACCATCCATCAATACATCCAGCAAAAGCGGCTGATCGTCGCCAGATCGCTCCTGAAAACCGGCATGCAGGTCGGCGATGTCTGCGGCCGGTGCGGCTTTGAGGATTATTCCAACTTTATCCGCTTATTCAAAAAGACCTTCGGCATGCCGCCGAAGAAATACGCCAAGCTGTTCAGCCAATGAACCCTGGTTCCTTGAGTGTATCAAGACTCCAAATAAAAGAAGAGACCGTCGCGGTTTTCGAGACGGTCTCTTCTTTTTGTTTGCATTCGGCTGATTGATCGCTTATTACCAAATCAGTTTATCCCATAAATATTTGGTCAGTTCGGCGATGGGAATCCGCTCCTGCTCCATGGTATCCCGGTCGCGGACCGTGACCATCTTGTCCTCCAGGCTCTGGAAGTCCACGGTCACGCAATACGGCGTCCCGATCTCATCCTGGCGGCGGTAGCGGCGGCCGATCGATTTGGACTCGTCATAATCGATCATCCAATACTTCCGGAGTTCTTGCATGATCTCCCGGGAAAGCGCGGTAAGCGGCTCTTTCTTGGAGAGCGGCAGCACGGCGACTTTGTATGGCGCCAAGGCGCGATGGAACTTCAAAACCACCCGGGTCTCGTCCTTATCCGGCTCCTCATGATAGGCGTCAAGCAGGAAGGCCAGCGTGCCCCGGTCGGCTCCGGCCGACGGCTCGATGACGAACGGCACATAATGCTCATTGGACTCCTGATCGAAGTATTCCAGATTGGCGCCGCTGTATTCCATATGGCGTTTCAGATCGAAGTCGGTCCGGTTGGCGATCCCTTCCAGCTCCGACCAGCCCATCGGAAAATAATACTCAATATCCGAACAGCCCCGGGCATAATGGGCCAGCTCATCGGAGTCATGGGGCCGGAGCCGCAACCGTTCCGGAGTGATTCCGAGGTCGATGTACCACTGGAAACGGCGGTCGATCCATTCCTGATGAATCCGCTCGTCGGTCCCGGGTTTGACGAAATACTCGATCTCCATTTGTTCGAACTCCCGGGTCCGGAAAGTAAAGTTACCGGGGGTGATCTCATTCCGGAATGACTTTCCGATCTGGGCGATCCCAAAGGGGAGCTTCATGCGGGTGGTGGTCTGGACGTTATTAAAGTTGACAAAGATCCCCTGGGCGGTCTCGGGCCGCAGGAAGACTACGGCCGCGCTATCCTCCACCGGGCCCATGAAGGTTTTGAACATCAGATTGAACTGACGGGCTTCGGTCAACTCGCCGCCGCAGGCCGGACACTTGTCCCCTTCCAGATGATCGGCGCGGAACCGTTGCCGGCAAACCTTGCAGTCCACCAGCGGATCGGTAAAGCCGGCCACGTGGCCGCTGGCCTCCCAGACCCTGGGGTGCATCAGAATGCTGGCGTCCTGCCCGACCATATCGTCCCGTTCTTGAACGACTTTGCGCCACCAGGCCCGCTTGACGTTGTTCTTCAGCTCAACTCCCAATGGGCCGTAATCCCAGCAGCTATTGAGTCCGCCGTAGATTTCGCTGGACTGGAAGATGAACCCTCTCCGCTTGGCCAGCGAGACGATCTTGTCCATGGTTGTGGTTGCTTGCAATTCAGCCATTTAAAACCCTCCCGATATTTATAATAATGATGACCAGGATTATTTTAACCGCAACAGGAGATACGGGGAGATCCCGACCTCGATAACGGCGGCCAGCGTGAATAAGACTACCACCAAAACCCCGTAATACCGGAGATCGGCGAAGAACTCCCGAAACAGCGGCAAATATTCTTTCCGGCGATAATAGTTCCAGAGCAGCCGGTAGGGAATGGTTCCGAGCCGGAACGCCAGGCCCATGGCGATGGCGAAGGCGGGAATCTCCAAAAGCCCGTGCGGCACCAGACTAAGAAAAAAGTGGGCCGGATCCAAGCCCGTATGAAGGGCCGTGTAGTTTTGAAATACTCCGATGATCACGCCGTTCATGAAGACCGATCCCAGTGGGATTAAGGGAATCAGAGCCCCCCAGACGGCCACCAGCAATGAAGCCAGAATATTGTTAAGCCAAATGGCATAAACCTGGGCATAAAACGGCGCTCCCTTGATGCGCCGGGCGATCTCGGCGAACTTTTTCATAGTTTCATCGATCAATTGTTGCGAAAGTTTCGGGGAGAAGGTGAGTAGCGCGTCTCCAATCCAGATCCCGAGCAGAAACAAGCCAACCATTAATAAAAATAATTTATAATCCCGTTTCAGTAAGCGCGCCATCTGATCCATGCGTTCCTCCCGGCTCGTTTTTGAAGTTAAAGCTGCAACCCGAATGTCAATCGTTGCCCCCGGCAAGCGCCGGATCGAATCCGGCGAAACCGTTCTATATATTTTATCGGAACCAACGCAATTTAAAACCGATAACCTCTCTAAAAGCATTGTGACAAATCAGCCCAATAAAAAAGAAACCTTCTCCCACTCAGGGACGAGAGGTTTCCCGCGGTTCCACCCTGTTTGGCTCCTGGAAACCGGAGCCCGCTTCATTGTCACGGCTCAAAGCGCCTTCCCAAACCGTGCGTACCGGGTCGCACCCTGACCCCGGCTCGCTTCAAACGCCCGCTTCGGTACTCCTCTTTTTCATCGCCGGTATTCATTTAATATTTAATATTCAATATACCAAATGGAAACCGATCCTGTCAATGGTAGACATCGCTATCCTGGCGTTCAATCTCGACCGTGCACCGGCTGACCAGGGCGGCCACCGCCCCGATGATCGCCAGTTGCGGCGCGATTAAAGCGCCGACCACTCCGGCGGTGACCGGGATCTCTACCAGCACTTTCTCGTCCTGCTTCACCCGGATCCGGGAGACATTTCCTTTCCGGATCAGTTCTTTGACCTTTTCCACCAATTCGTTGCCGCGAACGAAGATCTCTTCTTTGCTGCTCTGGGCCTCCTGCTCCACCTTGACCAATGCCTCAACCACGTCCCAATTGGACGCCTCCAACGCTGCCTTGGCGGTTTCATAGCCGACATTCATCCGTTCTCTGATGATATCGATCTTTTCCAGGTTCTCCATGCCATTTCGCCTCCTCTTGTCCGTAGAGTTCCCGAAGCCTATTGATGCTATTCGATTTACTCAAGGAGGTTGTCGAGAAAAACCTGGGATTTGAGCGGCCGTTCCAGCCGGAACTCCACGAAGGAGCGCAAGATCCGCCCGATTAACCGTCGCCGCGACCCCGAAAGGTTCAGTCCGGCCAATTCCCGGAGATCGGTGGTTCCTAGCCGGCCAATATCAAGGAGTGTTTGTGAATCGACCGAAATCGCGTCGCTGAAATGGTTCCGGCAATCGGGGCAGACAACACCCCCGGCATCGGCCGCGAATACCAACGGCCGGTCGCTGACGCCGCAATTGACGCAGCCGTCGAGCTGCGGCTGATAACCCAATAACTCCATGATTCGCACCTGAAAGGCATAATGAGCCACTTCCGGATCGGCCGTTTTTTCCAGAACGATAAAAGCGGCCAGCAAAAACCGAAAGATGGCTCCGGCTTCCTCCCGCTCGGGAACGAAGCCGTCAATCAGCTCCACCCAGTAGCTGGCATAGGCCATCCGGGTCAGATCCTCCCGCAGTCCGGCGAAGGAATGAACCAATTCCGCCTGGCTGATCGTGTCCAGATTTTTGCCGGGAAAGACCAGGGTCCGAATGAGATTAAACGGCAAGGTGCTGCCGACGAAACGGCTCCGCTGCCGCCGCGCTCCCTTGACCACTGCCTCGAACTTGCCGTGATCCTCGCTGAGCAGTACCAGTACCCGGTCGGCTTCCCCGAAATTACGGCTCTTCAACACCACGGCATCGGCCCGGTAAAGTCCCATCAATGCCTCCGAAACAGCGCCAGAATGATGGTCAGGAGGATACTCAAAATGATGCAGGTCGCCACCGGAAAATAAAACGTGAAATTTCCCTTGCGGATTACGATATCCCCCGGCAACCGGCCGATTCCGGGCACTTTGCCCGAAAGCCAAAGGATAGCGCCCAGTCCGATCAAGATCAGGCCGGCAACTACCAGCATCTTTCCCAACCCGGAAATCCCGTTCATGAATACCCCCTTGTATTCTAGGAGTTGTCAGTTCTTAGTTTCTGGTTATTAGTTGCTGGTTGTTGGTATTCAGAAGCACACTCGCACCCCGATTCAACGAAGAACCAAGAACTAGGAACTGATAACCATAAACTATCCCTTATAATACCGATCCCGCTCACTGTAAATGCACCCGCAGTATCCTTGCCGGTAGAGCCCGAGCTCCTTGGCCTCGGCTTGACTGGCCCGGAATCCGGGGCGGAAGTCTTCCTCGTGAAACTCCAGGTCATATTGCTCCCCCAGCTCCCGGCCGATGGCGCAAAGCAGTTCCCGGTTCTGATAAGGGCTAATCAGCAAGGTGGTTCCGAACCGCTTAAACCCTAATTCCTTGGCCTTGGCGGCAGTGCGTTCCAAACGCATCCGATAGCAATGCTCACAGCGGCCATTGGGAGCAGCGGCGACCCGTCCCAGAAACTGATCCAATTCATAGCCGGGTTCCTCGATGAGCGGCAGTTTCCGGAGTTCGGCCAATTGGCGCAAGCCGTCCCGCCGCCGGATCTGCTCCTGATAGGGATGAATGTTGGGATTATAAAAAAAGAGCGTCGGCGCCAGTCCCTCGTCCATTAGCCGCCCCGTGACATAACAGGAACAAGGCCCGCAACAGGAATGCAGGAAAATGGACACCAAAATCGCCCCCTTCACGATTCAAATAGGCCTTCCTGCCCTCCCTTGCCGCAATTGGGAAAGGGACGGCCCAAATGTTCATAGGCCAGCCGTGTCGCTATTCTGCCCCGCGGCGTCCGGTTTATGAAACCGATCTGCAACAGATAAGGTTCATAAACATCCTCAATGGTCTCTGATTCCTCACCGATGGAGGCGGCGATGGTATCCAGCCCCACCGGGCCGCCATCGAATTTATCAATAATCGTATCCAGCACCGTCCGGTCGATCCGATCCAGGCCCAATTGGTCAACTTCCAGCATGCGCAATGCCTGATCGGCGACTGCCGCTGTAATCTGACCGGACGCTCTGACTTGCGCATAATCCCGCACCCGCTTCAAGAGCCGGTTGGCAATCCGGGGCGTCCCCCGCGACCGGCGGGCGATCTCGAGCGCGCCCGACTTTTCAATGGCAATATTCAAAATCTGAGCCGACCGGACGATGATCTGCCGTAAATCCTCCGGTTCATAAAATTCCAACCGGTTAATGATCCCGAACCTATCCCGGAGCGGCGCGGTCAGTGAGCCGGCCCGGGTAGTTGCCCCCACCAGCGTAAACCGGGGCAAGTCGATCCGGACCGAGCGGGCGCTGGGCCCCTTGCCGATGATGATATCCAGCGCGAAATCCTCCATCGCCGGATACAGCACTTCTTCCACCGACCGGTTCAAGCGGTGGACCTCATCAATGAACAAAACGTCGTTCGGTTCCAGATTGGTCAGGATCGCCGCCAGATCGCCCGGCCGTTCGATAGCTGGGCCGGAAGTGATCCGGATATGAACCTGGAGCTCATTGGCGATGATATGCGCCAGGGACGTTTTGCCAAGGCCGGGCGGGCCATAGAGCAAGACATGGTCCAAGGCTTCCCGCCGCGATTTGGCGGCCTCAATGAAGACGCCCATATTCTCCTTGACCCGGCGCTGGCCGATATATTCGCCGAAATTGCGCGGCCTGAGGCTAAACTCGCCGTCATCGGAATCCTGTTTCACCGAGCTGACGATCCGCTCTTCTTCGTTCATGGCTCACGTCACTTTCTACCTAGATTTTTCAATGCTTTCCGGACCAACTCCGGCGTGGTCAGGCCGTGCTCGGCGGCGCTGACGGTCTCGACCGCCGCCACCGCTTCTTTCTGAGGATAGCCCAACGCGATTAAGGCATCCACCGCGTCGCCGAAACGATTTCCGGCGGGAAGCGACGGCTTGATGCCAGCTTCGGCGCTTGAGGCGGCGCTGCGCACCAATTTCCCTTTAAGCTCCAATATCAGTCGTTGAGCGGTTTTCAATCCAATTCCCGACACTCCGGTCAGGACCCGGTGATCTTCGGTGGCGATGGCATCGCTGAACCGTTCCGCCGATAATGTGCCCAAAAGATTCAAGGCGGTCTTCGGACCAATTCCCGAGACGCCGATGACCTTTTCAAAGACGGCTTTGTCGGTCGGGGTCAGAAAGCCGAACAACGCCGCCCCGTCCTCACGAAGATGAAAATGGGTATAAACCTTCACAGACCCGCTGGCCCGGCTGATCTCTTCCAAGGCCGATAACGGCATAAATACCTGATAACCGACGCCATTGACGTCCAGGATGCAACTTTCCCCGCTGACACTGTCCACTGTTCCGGTCAAAACGGCGATCATGGCGTTCCTCCCGTACCTATTCTTGTTCCTGGTTCCTAGTTCCTGGTTTGTGGACTCTAGATTGGTTGTAGGTTTTTAAATGCACAATCCATAAACCGACAACCAGTAATCGGAGCCAGCAACCGGCTAATAACACACTCTCATCATCTTCCGGGAATGAGCGTGGCAGATGGCGATGGCCAAGGCATCGGCGGCATCATCGGGCTTGGGAATCTCGGTTAGGCAGAGCAGCATCCGGACCATCTCCTGGACCTGCATCTTCTCAGCCCGGCCGTATCCGACCACCGCTTGCTTGACCTGAAGCGGCGTGTACTCCACCACTTCCAGCCCGGCGTTCTCCGCCGCCAGCAGAATGACACCGCGGGCCTGCCCGACCGCCAAAGCGGTCCGAACGTTTTTATTGAAAAAAAGCTCCTCCACGGCGACCACTTCCGGACGGAATTCGACGATGATCGCCCCAATCTGTTCATAAACGTGACGCAACCGGAGCGCCATCGGCGTCTCGGGTCCGGTCCGGACCGCGCCGTAGGCGATCCGCTTCAAATGATTGCCCTCGTGACTGACCACTCCATACCCGGTAATGGCCGTGCCGGGGTCAATCCCTAAAATAACCATGACGCCAACTCCTTCGGAGTAAGGATTCGCTTCGGACCCCGGAAAATCCTCCAAGCGATCGAACGTATGTTGGGGTGAAATTGAATTTTTCCCTTGGGACCGGACCAATCACTTCCAGAACCAGGCCAGTAAAATGGCCAAGCCCAAAATCAACCCTACCGGCAACATTAACTTGCGCCAGAAGGTTAGCAAATCCGCCTCGAAGTAATCGATGCTCAACGCGAAACAGAAATGGGCCGGCGAAAGCAACACCCCGGCATAGCCGCTGACATAGGCCAAGATCAGCAACCCTGGTTTGAGAGCGGCCCCTCTGCCAATGATCCCAAGCAATAACGGAAACGTAGCGGCCACAAACGCTTGGGTGACCCCCACCCCCAAACCCACCGCGAAGGTCAGGCAGACGACGATCAAAAGATCCGGAATACCCAAACCCCTCAGATATTGCGGCAACCATTCGACAACTCCCGAGGTTTGCAACATCTCCTTGAAGACCAGGACTCCCGCAATCAAATAAATGAGCGGGACTGCGAAAGCCTCTTTCCAAAGAGTCCTCAAATCATCCCGGCGATAACGGTTCAGCAGCAGCAAAACGATGATCACTCCGGTTACTGTCAGACCGACATCCCACTGGAAGGACAAAACCAACCAAACGGTGAGGAGCACTGGCCAAACTCCGGAGAGCAACTCCCCCAGCGCCCGCTTTTTCTCCGCCCCGGAGGCGATGACCGGACGGGAGGCCGGCGCGGGGAGCTTGCTGATGATTAGCCAGAAACCTAGCGCAATGGAAATCGGGAAGAAGATCGCGAGAGTTAGGGAGACGGTCCCTACCGGAACGCCGAGAATCTGAGCAGCCAGAATGATCGAGGGGTAAAGCGGGAGAAAGTATTCCCAGACATGCCGGAACCAATAATTGATCAAGCCTTGCTCCTCCGCGGTCATGGTCAGATCCCGGCCCGCCTCCGCCACCAGCGGCGCGGAGAAGAGCACTCCGCCCGGTGACGGAAGCAACCCCAAAAGCGCTGGAAGGATGGCGATATTAATCTTTGAATTAGGAATGAGAACTCGCAAGGCATTGAGAATCCGGTTTAGATACCCTTTGGTTCGCAGAATATGCTCGAGAAACATGATGATATTCAGGGCAATCCCCAACTGTAAAAAAACCGGGCTGATGATCGCCCGCCGGACCGTTTGCAACTGAGCACCGATGGAAACCTGGAACAACAAGCCGAGCGTCAGGGCGCCGGCCATCATGACCCAACCCAACGGCACTTTCTTCCGGAGCAGGAACACGATCAGGCCGAAGGTCAGCAATAAATTGATCAAGGGATGAAACATGACGGAATCTCCTTTAGCAATACGATGATGTGCGTCCGCCAAGCGGTTCCGGCCCGGAATCCGAAAAATGAATCAGCCGGTAGGATTTAGGCCGGTAAAGTCGAAATAGATTTATGTTTCGAAAGCGAATGAATTGAAGGAGACGATCTGAACATGACCACAGACCAACTACGAAAATCCCTGGAAACGGTCGACCAGACCCTATCCAGCCAGGGGTTGACTCCCGAGTATGAACCGATTCCGGTATATGAATTCCGGACCAGTCTGCTGGTTTTCATTAGCGCCGGACTGCTGGCCGTCCTGCTTCCCGGCGCTGGACTATGGATCGCCGGCATCGCCTGGCTGCTATTAGCGCGGGAAATCGTGAGCCCGTTGCTGGCCCGGGTAAAACCCGGTCAATCGCAGAATCTGACCGTGACCATTCCGGCCCGGAGCAAAGAATTTCAGCGCGTGGTGATCATCATTCCCGCCGGAGGTTCGAACCTGCTGCCGGCCGCCGGCTTCCTGCCGGAGACCGCTTATTGGGCAACGCAGTTGCTGCTCGGTCTGGCGGCGGTGATCTGCCATGCCCTGAAACTGCCGTTAGGTCCGGCCTGTTCTTTGGCGCCCCTCGCGGCAATGGCCGTTCTGACGCTACTGGGAAAACGGGCGCCGGCGGAACGGGGATTCGACGGCATGATCCTGACCGAATTGGCCGCGATCCTTTCCAAAGCCCGTCCGGCCACCACCTCCGTGGTCTTCCGGTTCACCGGGACGGGATCGCTCAATTCAGGCATCCTCGATCTCCCCAAACAATTAAAGACCGGGCCGGAGCTGACCTACATCGTCAATCTGGCCGAAACTGACGATCAAGCGCTGCAACTGCTGGATTCGGAAGGGCCTTTCGGACTGAAGGCCGACCTCTTTATGCGCGAAACCCTGACGGAGGCCGCCTCCGAGAAGGGAATCGAACTCGCCACAATCCGGTCCAGTGCCATCAGCCGGGTGCTGCCGCTGAAGTTCAAGAAATACCCGACCGTGACCCTGCGGTACCCGAAAGCCTCCGGCAATGCCGTCACCGCCAGAAACTTCCGGGAATTGCTGGCTGGATTCATCCGGAGGATTGAGGGCTAACGATTCAGCTCGCTGCTATTTTGGGTCTGGTGGTCGCGGATCACCTTGCTGATCTCGGTGAAGTCGCTGACCGGCATATCCCCGGGGATGGTATTTTTGATGGCCGCCATGGCGTTTCCAAATTCCAGGGCGGTCTGAACCTCCCCGTACTTCAGCAGCCCAAACAGAACGCCGGCGAGGTACGCGTCACCGCTGCCGATCCGGTCGACCACTTCGATCTCGGGATAAGGCTCCTCTGTATAATAGCGATCCTCTTCCCGGACGTAAATTGTCGATTCCCAGGTGTGCCGGGTCGGACTCAGCACCTGCCGTCGAGTGGTGGCAAGCAGCCGGTTGCCGAATTCGGTGGAAAACTCTTTCATCATGGCCTCGACCGAACCGGTCCGGCCGAACATCTTTCGGAGTGTCTCCTCGGAGACGAACAGGATGTCGATCTCCGGCAGGATCTTCTGAATTGCGGCCCGCGCCTCGGCTTCGTTCCAAAGGGTGGCCCGGAAGTTGACGTCAAAAGAAATCATCGCCCCCGCCTCTTTAAAACGCCGGATCATCCCGAGCAGCCCGCTCTGGATGTTTTCGCTCAAGGCCATGGTGATCCCGCTGAAATGAAAGATGGCGGTCTTTTGGAAGACATCGTCGGGGATCTCATTCAGGGCCAGCGAAGTAAATGAAGAATTAGCCCGGTCGTACACCACGGTCGGCTTGCGCGGCGCCGCGCCGCTCTCATAATAATAGATCCCGAGCCGGGCTCCTTTTCTCATATCGTAAAGGATATAATCGTCGCTAACTCCGCTAAAACGAATCCGGTTTTTGATGAACTTGCCGATCTCATTCTCCGGCAGTTTGGTGATGATCCCGGTCCTCAACCCAAGCAGCGAAATTCCGGAGACCACGTTCAATTCGGATCCGCCGGCCCGTTTCTCAAAGACCTCGCCCGCCAGGATCCGCTCCTTATTGGGGGGCGACAGCCGCAGCAGCACCTCGCCCAATCCCAGCACGGCAAATTCTTTTCCCTTAGCTGTCAGAAACATGATAACCTCCTCATGAACTTGTCGAGTGATTGATTATATTAAAATGAATTTAATTCAACTTATTACATCAACTTTAGCTTTTTTAGCAGCCGCACCGTCACCGGCTCACTGACCCGCAGCGCCCCGACGGGGCAAAACTCCTGGCAACAGCAGCACAAAATGCATTGGGCCTCATCGATGCTGATCCGGTCGTTCATCACGATGGCCCGGGCCGGACAATGTTCCTCGCATTTCCGGCATTTGATGCAAGCCCCCTGATCGAGCACCAGCCGCTGCCGCAACAGTTTAGCGGCGATTCGGCTGAATGCCTGGTTCACAAAGATGCCGGTGCCAAGCAGCGCCGGTATCTGAAAATCATCCACCTTCAACACTTCCAAAGGTTCTCCGCTGAGCACGATCTCGCTCCATTCGATCCCTGACAGGCGCATCGCACGGGCGGCTTCGAAGATGGGAAACTGTTCCGGCCGTTTCCGGAGCAGTTCGACGACGGTCCGATCCAAGGCCAGCGGATTGACGCCGGCCATCAGAACGTGAAGCGGCCGCGGCCGGCCGTTAGAGGGGCCGTTGCCGTCCATGCCGACGATTCCGTCCAGAATATGCAGATCCGGGTTCACGGTCAGCGCAATCTCCAGCAACAGTCTGGCAAAGACCAGCCGGTCCTTTCCGGCCGCAAAATGCCAGCGGCCCTTGTTATGCCCGGCCACGCAGCCGAAGAGATTCTTGGTGGCGAGGGTCAGCCCCATTTGGCCGTGGGATTTTAGCTTCGGCAGATTGACGATCCGGTCGAAACCGTCCAATTCCTTGGCTACCTGCAGGTTCATGAACCGCCGCTCGAAAGAAATGTTCCGGCGCCGCTCCAGGAGAGGAACCGGCGTCGCCAGTTCGATCACAGGAACATCCAACCGCTTAAGTTCATCCTCCAACCCCAGTTTTCTGACAACCGCCTCGGCGGCGCCAATCCCCGGACTATCCCCGACCGCCACCGCGCAGCCGTGGTCTTTGATATACCGGGCTACCGCCAGGATCAGCGCCGGATGGGTGGTGGCGGCGCTCTCCACGGTTCGGGCCCCGATAAAGTTCGGTTTGAGAAGCACCCGGTCCCCCGGCTTGAAAAAGGCACTTCCTCCCCCCAATGGGGCCAGCAACCGCTCCAGGGCTCCGCCCAAATCGCCGTCATAGGTATTAACCTTCTGTAAGGATACCCGCTCCATCCGGTCCCTCCCGTTCTCGATTTCATAAATCAATCTTAACATCTTCCGTTCCGATTGCAAGAGCTTTTTCCGCCGGTGGACGCTGAAAATGGAACGCGGCCCGGCGCGATCCGGAAGCAGGACCCGCCTGAGGTGCGACGCCAGATGTTGTTTTCGATCCAGACT
Source organism: Bacillota bacterium (assembly GCA_023402395.1). Lineage (GTDB taxonomy): Bacteria > Bacillota > UBA4882 > UBA8346 > UBA8346 > JAEYGI01. The sequence continues at coordinate 16,980 of JAEYGI010000019.1, read as the reverse complement.
CGGCACCCGCTCCCCCTGTGATGGCGATGCCCGCCTTTGCCGGGGCGGCCTTTCCCGATTCCCACTTCACGGGCAGCGATTCTTTGGACAAGGGGATCTGTTCCCCAAATAAAACGAGTTATTCATCGAAGCATGGGAAACGTTCCCCTTTGATCTCCGGTAACTTTCCTTGAAGTGGGAGCGCTTCCCCATCAATTTTCAGTAACTAAACCAGCCGAGGGAATGAATCCCCCTCCATTGACAAAAGATGCCCATTAAAGGGGAGTCGTTCCCCCTCAATTTGCGCTTACTTTCCGGGTTTCCCGGACTAATCCAAATTCCGGGGAAGCATTGTGCGGATTTCTTTGAAAACCACGCCGGCCGAAAAAATTCTTCTCTTCAAATCCACGGCCGGTTCGGCACCGGTTGTAAGCAACGGCCGGCCCGAGAGTCCCCACGGCCGGCCATTTGGCGATTCCGCCAAAAAAAATAGCATCTTCCGATGCTATTGACTACTATCTTGGCTCAACGTAACGGCTTCGGCCTGGCAATAAGCTGAAACCAGTTACATTCGGGATCCTTAAAGTAAATTAGCCGGACACCTTCCTGATCTTCCTTAGCATCACCGACGAATTCCACGCCTTTTTCCTTTAGCTCGGCGATGGTCTGCTCCAGATCATTCACGGTCAGCCCCAGGTGAATAGCACGTTTCTCCTTGCCGGACAGCAGGATGGCGTCATCGGTATACGGCATAATCTCAAGCACGGAGCCGTTCTCGGCTGCGACAAAGATGGTCGGGGAGGTTTTTTGATTATGCAAAATCACTTTAAAATTAAGAACCTTTCGATACCAGGCGGCAAGTTTCTCGGGATCCCTGGCCATGACTCCAAAATGTTCGATACCAAGAATCATCTCAGCCACTTCCTATCATCGAATATAAGCTGTTTAAGCGTTCAGACTCAGATGCAGCGTGGGAGAATCAATCTCGTCCGTGGTTCAAACAAGTCCTGTAGCCATCCCGGCCACGCGAATACGCGCAACCGTTCCCAGTCTACAAGTGCTATTATAAACCAAAGTCCTCCTTGATACCATTACAGCAAGATGAATTTTACGGTGCGATAATCCAAAGCCAAAAAAACCATAACAAAGGGACAGGTTGAAACCTGCCCCCTGATTGAAAAAGGCTCGCTGGCGGATTAACCGTTGGCCTTGCCGGTGCGGTGCTTGAAAAATTCCAGTGCCACTTCGGGGAAGAGGACATAGGAAAGGACATCCTCCTCCTGTTGATAATACGGCATAATCTCTTTTCTGGCCTTGTCGAGGATCGGTTCCAGATCGTCAGCGGGCCGGTGGGTAATAACCGGTTCGTCCCCGATGATCAGCTTTTGAATCTCGGGATCGATAGGTGCCGGGGGGCGTCCGTAGAGGCCTTTGACATAGTCCCGGATCTCCTTGGGCACCACTCCGTAACGTTTGCCGGTAAGAACATTCAAAACCGCCTGCGTTCCCAGCATCTGACTGGTGGGAGTGACCAAGGGCGGATAGCCCAGCTCGGCCCGGACCCGCGGAACCTCGGCCAACACCTCTTCGTAACGGTGTGCCGCGTTCTGCCCGGCCAATTGGTTGCGAAGGTTGGAGATCATGCCTCCCGGGATCTGATAGGAAAGGACGGCGGTATCGACCTCCAGCGGCGCGGTGATCGACTGATAGCTTTTTTTCACTTCTTTGAAATGCTGATTAATCGGAGCAATCTTGGCGAGGTCCAACCCGGTGTCGTAGGGTGTATCCTGCAACGCCGCGACCATGGCTTCCGTCGAAGGCTGGGATGTGCCCATCGCCAAGGCTGACAAAGCGGTGTCGATGACATCCACCCCGGCTTCGATAGCCTTCAAATAGGTCATGGATGCCAAACCGCTGGTATAGTGCCCGTGCAACTGAATCGGAACATTAACCGCGGCTTTCAGGTTTTTAATCAGGGTTTCGGCCACGAACGGCTTGAGCAATCCGGCCATGTCCTTGATACAGATAGAGTCCGCGCCCAACTGAACCAATTCTTTCGCTAATTTGACGTAAGCGTCGATATTATGAACCGGACTGATGGTGTACACCACCGTACCCTGGACATGAGCTCCGGCCTCCTTGGAGGCGCGGATGGCGGTCTCCATGTTCCGGATGTCATTGACGGCGTCGAAGACCCGGATGATGCCGATACCGTTCTCCACCGCCCGCTTACAGAACTCCCTCACTACTTCATCAGGGTAATGCCGGTAACCGAGGATGTTCTGCCCACGCAATAACATTTGGAGGGGCGTTTTGCGGATCGAGGCCCGCAGCCGGCGAAGCCGGACCCAGGGGTCTTCCTTCAAAAAACGGAGGGAGCTATCAAAGGTCGCTCCACCCCACGCTTCGAGCGAGTGATAGCCGATCTCATCAATGGCCTCCGCCACCGCCATCATCTCTTCGGTTTTCATCCGAGTGGCCCATAAGGACTGATGCGCATCCCGGAAAACAGTCTCGGTAATTTTAATCTGTTTAGCCAACTTACTCACCTCTTGTCTGCAAAATGGCGGAACTTTAGGAGCGGATGGTGATAATCACATCACCGACATTGACACTGGTCCCTTCATTGACGAGAATTTCCTTGATCGTCCCATTTTCCGGAGCGACAATCTCGTTCTCCATTTTAAGCGCTTCCAGCGTCAGCAGAACCTGTCCGAATTTCACCGCTTGTCCCGGTTTGACCTTGATCGACATGATTGTGCCGGCGAGCGGCGCGTTGACCGTCTTGTCCCCGGATTCCAGCGTCACTTCCTTGGGAGCCGACGCGGCGGCTGGGGCTGGAGCGGCGGGAGCCGGTGCAGCGACGGCGGATGATTCCATTACAACCTTGGCGCCGCTTTCCTGAACTCCTGTAGTTTCTTCCACCGAAACTTCAAACACTTTGCCATTGACTGTTACTCGAAAATTTTGCATTTGTTGCCCTCCGTTCATCACTTAATGAGTCGAATCCGTACCGAAGCAAATTGCTGATTTGGCTTGATTTTGGACAGAACCGCCGTGATTGCGGCCATCTCTTCCTCTGAGCATTCCGGCTGGACCGTCGCGGTAGCGGGAGCAGCCACCGGGGCCTCTTTCAAGGCTCCAAGGCCGGTCAGAATTTGGATGATCCGGCTCAGCCTCGCCAGTAGGATAATCAGAAAAAGGGTGGTCAGTCCATAAAAGCCGAGTTGAATCGCTGTCAACAGTTCCTGATTCATGTTCGCCCCCTCCAGTGCTTTGGTTTCAAAAACTCGGAAATGGGTGAAATTAAGAGATTTTGGTAAATAATCCTAATCACCCAGTATAATATGAATATACTAAACTACTCGATGCTTACGCAAGTTTTTTTAAGGTTTTAACACAAAATTCATCAATTAATTTTTTTTTACTCGTAAAACTTAATGACAAGCTTCCGGTACATATGATAAATTAAAAGAGTACTTCAGAATGGGGGATTTTTGTTGCCATCCATTAATTTTATTTTAACGCGGAGGTCCAATTATGCAAGATTTGCTCATCGGAATCACTCATCTCAGCATCGGTAATTTAGTGATGTTCGCCGTGGCTGGCGTTCTGATGTACCTTGCCATCGCCAAGGACTACGAACCGATGCTGTTGCTCCCGATCGGCTTCGGAGCGCTTTTGTCCAACATTCCATTTTCCTCGGCCCTCGGTCATGAGGGTTTCCTCTCCATTCTTTACGAAACGTGTATCAAAACCGAATTGTTCCCGGTACTTATCTTTATCGCGGTCGGCGCCATGATCGATTTCGGTCCCCTGCTTCGCAACCCATTCATGTTGTTCTTCGGAGCCGCGGCCCAGTTTGGAATCTTCGCCACCATGATGGTCGCGCTATTCTTGGGTTTTGATCTGAAACAAGCGGCGTCCATCGGCATCATCGGAGCAGCCGACGGTCCGACCTCGATTTATGTGGCGACCAAATTTGCTCAGGACTTACTGGGCCCGATCTCGGTGGCGGCTTATTCCTATATGTCGCTGGTCCCGATTATCCAGCCGCCGGTGATTAAACTATTGACCACCAAAGACGAGCGGCTGATCCGGATGGATCTCTCCCGCCAGGTCGAGATTCCCCGGATTGTCAAGATTCTGTTCCCGATTTCGATCACCTTAATCGCCGGAATCATCGCTCCGATCAGCGTGGCGCTCGTCGGTTCGCTGATGTTCGGTAACCTGATCCGCGAATGCGGCGTGTTGGAAAGGCTCTCCAAAGCCGCTCAGAATGAATTGGCCAACCTGGTTACCATTTTACTCGGGATCACCATCGGTTCCCAGATGGTCGCCGATAAATTCCTTAACTTGAGCACCATCTTGATCATGATCATGGGCGCGGTGGCCTTCGTCTTCGATACCGCCGGTGGGGTTATCTTCGCTAAGGTCCTTAATATTTTCCTCAAGAAAAAAATCAATCCCATGGTTGGAGCGGCCGGTATTTCAGCTTTCCCAATGTCGGCCCGGGTGATTCAGCGGATGGCTCAGCAAGAGGATCCGACCAACTTTGTCTTGATGCAATCGATCAGCGCCAATGTCGCCGGGCAGCTCGGTTCGATCGTGGCTGGCGGTTTGTTGCTGGCGATTGTACCGGCACTTTTGAAATAGGAGGGATAACAAGCAATGAGCGAATTAATCGGAAAAGGTTTACTCGCTTCGGTATACGGGATTAGCGGAGTTTTCCTGGTTTTAATCCTGTTTTATTTCACGACCCGCGCCTTGATGTCCATCGCGGCCAAATTTCCAGAGAAGAAAGACGAATAATATTTGACTCGTCAGTGAAAAGCACCGGGATCAAACCCGGTGCTTTTCTTTTGACTTCATTCCCAAATTAAGGCCCGATAATTAATGATGGAACAAACGCACTCCGGAACAGGCCATCACCATCCCATATTGATTGCAGGCCTCGACCACCAGATCGTCCCGGAGCGATCCGCCGGGCTGAACGATATACTTCACACCGCTTTGGCTGGCACGATCGATATTGTCGCGGAACGGGAAGAAGGCATCAGATCCCAATACCACGTGGTCAAGCCCCTTCAGCCATTCCCGTTTGGCCTCTGGTGTCAGCTTCGCCGGTTTTCCGGCGAGGACCTTCGCCAATTCGTTGGCTTCCGGTTCGGTCAGATCGTCCCGCAGGAACTGGTCAATGGCGTTATCCCGTTCCGGCCGCCCGGTCCCCTCGACAAACTCGAGATTCAAGACAGCCGGGTGCTGCCGCAGATACCAGACATCCGCCTTGGAGGCAGCCAGCCGGGTGCAATAGATCCGGGCTTGTTGACCGGCGCCGCAGCCGATCACCTGTCCGTCCCGGACCAGGCAGACCGAGTTGGATTGGGTGTATTTCAGAGTGATCATGGCGATCACCAGATCCCGAACCGCCGCTTCAGGCAAATCTTTATTCCGGGTGACGATATTCTCCAGCAGAGCGGCGCCGGGGACAAGATCGTTCCGCTTCTGCTCGAAGACGATCCCGAAGACCTCTTTGACTTCCAGATCGTCCGGCGCATAGTCGGGATCGATCCGGATCACAGTATAGCCGCCCTTGCGTTTCTGTTTCAAAATCTCGAGCGCGCCTGGGGTATACCCCGGAGCGATAATCCCGTCGGAAACTTCCCTCTTCAGGACCAATGCGGTGGATTCGTCCACCGTATCGCTGACCGCAGCCCAGTCGCCGAAGGAAGCCATCCGATCGGCGCCCCGGGCGCGGGCGTAAGCAGAAGCAACCGGCGATAGATCCAGACCCTCCAGTTGATACGATTTCTTTAAAACGTCATCCAAAGGGATTCCTACCGCGGCTCCGGCCGGGCTGACGTGTTTGAAGGAAGCCGCAGCCGGCAATCCGGTGGTAGCTCGCATTTCCTTCACCAATTGCCAGGCGTTGAAGGCATCGAGTAGGTTAATGTAGCCGGGGTTGCCGTTGAGAACCTCAATGGGCAAGGTTCCGGTCTTGGCGTGGATTCGGGCCGGTTTTTGATGCGGATTGCAACCGTACTTCAAAATAATCTCTTGTTTCATTCGGCGATCTCCCTCTTTTGTTTCTGAAAAAACAAAAACCCGGACATAAACGTTATGCCCAGGCGGTCGGCGAAACATAACCGCACTCCCTGTGGTGAACTCCACTTCCGCCAGTTGTACGGTCCACTAATTAAATTTATGACCTTTCTATAATACCTGAAATTGACACGGGAGTCAATCATCCCAAACAGCGTTTAACAAAAAAGGGTTGGCCTGATTTCAGGCCAACCCTTTAAAGTGCATCACTAACTCAATAACTGCGACGCGGTTGGAAGCAGTCCCGGCAATAAACCGGCTTCTCCCCGGACGGCTGGAATGGCACCATGGTGTTGGCACCGCAACTGGAGCAAACCGCCGGATACATCTGGCGCTCGGAACGTCCGTTAAAACCGCCGCGGCTGCGATTGCCGCCGCCGAAACCGGATTGTTGTTTCCGTGAAGCGCGGCAGGCAGGGCAACGTCCGGGTTCGTTCTCAAAGCCCTTGGAAGCAAAAAACTCTTGCTCGCTGGCGGTGAATACGAACTCCTGGTTGCATTCTTTACAAACCTTGGTCTTGTCTTGGTACATGAAAAACCTCCATTAATCAGCCTCAAAAGGCCGTGTTTATGCCTTTCCTCAGGCTGGGTAGGAGGCAACTTCCGAATATTGAATTTGCTAACCGTACGATCCTCAGTCCAGGCATTAATTAAAGTATATCATGAATTGAAAATATTACAAGTGGAAAAATTGGTAGAATTGGTTGGATTTTTTTGGAACTAAGATTCCACTTGGATTCCATTGCCTTAGTTAATAAAAAAGACGGGCCGGAAACAGCCGCCTTTTTTATTTCAAAGTCCTTTTAATTTAAAACCGACCGGCGTTCTGACCTTGGAAAGCGCTTCCTTGGGAACAGTGATCGTCTTGGGGTCTCCATCACTGACATACCGCAGCGACGGGTTTTTTTGATAACGTTCGACGAATGCCTTGGGACCCCAGGGAGTGTCGCCGGCCTGAATCCGCTCCAGTTTGTAGGGATTGAACTCCATCGAGTACGGGGACGGAACCGAGCCCGAGCCTACCAGCATGACTGAGTCATGGCGATATTTGGTTCCCTGGTATTCCCCTTCCCGTTCCAACGCGATATTCTTAGGGTGAATTCCGAACGGCAGAGCCAGGCTCCGTACCGGGTATCCGGGAAGATAAGACTGGATCGCTTTCACAGCCAGGGCCAATTGCATTTGAACCCCGGTATCGTCGGTTTTGGCGAGATTTTGATGCCAATAACTGTGGCTGCCGATCTCATACCCGTTTCGGCTCAGGAAATCAAACTTTTGCTGAATATATTCCTCTTGTCCGAAGAGGCGCAGACCAGGCTTGATGGCGGGCAGCACATAAAATGTGGCGGTTACCGGGAAATCGGCATATTTCCGCTTGAACTCCTCCATGATGCCCACGGCCGAAAGGGGGTCAATCACCAATTCATCGCCTTGTTTCAAGTAACGGAACTGACCCTGGCTGGAATCATCAAACGTTAAAACGAAGGGCGTCTTCCCGGCCGGAACCTTGAGATTGCCGCTGACCAGATCCCGCAAGGGAACCGGATAATAACCGTTTCGATAAAGCATTTCAAGATCTTTCCGGAAGTTCTCCGGGGTCCGCCGCCAATCCGCCTCCGGATAACCGATCAGATGATACTCCAGAATCATGATTCGTCCCGATTCATTCGGGGTCAATCCGGTTAGATGATTCACTACCGCGTCTGTTACCGTCCGGTCAACTGCCGCCACTTTCTCCGGTTCAGCCGCGGCAGCCGCCAGCCAATGCGGAACTCCCAACGCCAACGCCGCGCTTACGGTAATTAGGATCAACGCTTCAAGCCACTTGCGCACCAATTTTTCCCCCTTTATAATGTTAGAAAAGAACTTCAAGGCGTTTTGGGGACCTCCTTCATTAAATTTATGGAAAGGCCGGGACGTACATGCCTTTACGGGTAGGAATCCGGCCAAAAAACGCGAATTAAAAAGTTGTGTTAAACCAAGGCCTTAGCCCTCAAGCCAGAGAAGCAAAGGATAAAGTCAACAACGCTTTCAAACAAATAATCAAATCAAAGCGGGTTTAAAACCCACTTTCCATGGAAAGGCGGCCCGATACGCTAATGATTGATGTTCAAAACAGACATGACGAACGGGGCATCGAAATTCAACGCGTCGGATTGAAAGATGTCAATCTCCCGTTCCAGATCCGGATGAAAGACGGCGGATTTCAACACGTCCACGGCAATATTAACGTCTCGGTGACCCTGCCTCATCAGTTCAAAGGAACCCATCTCAGCCGGTTCATGGAACTGTTGATGGCCTGGTGCGAGCGCCCGGTATCCTGGAAGGAGATCCGGCAGATCCTGGCCGAACTCTGCTCCAACCTAGAAGTGGCGGAAGCGGAGATCGGCTTAAAGTTCCGCTATTTCTTGCCGGTACCGGCTCCCGTCAGCCGGATCATCGGCTATCTCGACTATATCGGCGAGTTCCGGGGTGTTTACAAACAGCCTGAAGGAAACTTCGACTACCGGCTCGGCGCGGAGATCCCAATTCTCTCGCTCTGTCCCTGCAGCAAGGAGATCTCTGCTTTCGGCGCCCATAATCAACGGGCAATCATCCGGGCCTTGGTTGGATGCGAATATCCGGGAAAGATCCTCTGGCTGGAAGATCTGATCGATCTGCTCCGGATCCAGGGAAGCTGCCCGGTCTATCCAGTGCTGAAACGGGAAGACGAAAAGTACGTCACCGAGACCGCCTATCAAAACCCGAAGTTTGTTGAGGATATTTTACGGGATTCGGTTCTGGCGCTCCGCTCCGACCCCCGAATCCATTCCTTCCGCGTCGAAGTCGAGAGTTATGAGTCGATTCACAACCACAGTGCGTTTGCCTCGCACGTTGAAGCGGATCAGCCCCGACAGAGCCTTCCGAACGAACAGCCGCGGCAAGCTCCGGATGCCGGATAATCCTCGGGCCGGTCATGACCAGCAATAAACCGGGCCATGTCCCGCACTTCGGCCACGGTCTCGTCCAAAGCGTCCCGGACTAACGGCACCGCCACTTCCCGTCCGGAAAAAGGAAAGAACAAAACCACCCGGTCCGGCAGCCGTCCCCAGAGTCCTTCCACGGCCAAGGCATAGAGCCGGAGTTGCCAAAAGTAATCCTTAGCGGCCTCTCCGACCCGGCCGGCCCCGATCCGGTGCGTTTTAAAGTCGACCAGCACCAGTTCCCCCCGTTCGTTCTGGAGAAGGCGGTCGAACCGGCCCTCCACCCGAACCAGGGGATCGAGCTTGAGAGTGAACGGCAGCTCGTCCCAGTGGGAACCATTTTGGCACCAGTAAGGGCTTTGCGTCAGATGACTCCAAATGATGCGGAGATCGGCTTCAACTCGGTCGCGACTGGAGAGGGGGAGCGTCTCCGCCACCCGTTCCCAAAGCAGTTCCGGCCAGGACGGTTCGTTCCGGCGCACCGCCTGATGAATAAAGTTCCCGATAACGACCCCCAGGCCGTCACCGGCGGCTTCTTCCGCTACGAGCGGCAACGGCTCCGCGGCGGGTCCTCCTTCGAGCCGTTGCCAATAACGCCAATAATAACGCCGGGGACAATCCTTATAGGCAACGATCCCGGAGACTTTTAGGGTCACTGGCCTTGCTCCGCCCCCGTTTTCAACGGCCACGGCCACTTCAGAGGATGTTCGCGTTGCGGGTCGTCGTTCCAGGTCACTAGCGATCTGCTCCAACCAGGTGCCGGGTCGGACCGGCGGCCCATTCTCCGGAAGTTCCCGGATTATTTGCACCGGAACTCCGTGAAAATCCAGCGTGGTCGGTTCCGCTTCGAACTCCAGGAGCAATTCCAGCCATTTCATCCAATTGGAGGCCGTTTCCAACGTGTTCCCTCGCGAACGGCTCCGTCCCGATCCGGAGAGGATTAAACGTTGCTTGGCCCGGGTCAGCGCGACATACAAGACCCGTTTCAACTCGGCGATCTCTTCCCGCCGTTCCCTTTCCTTGATCAAATTATAAATGGACGTGGCCTCGGTTTCCCCTTCCCCGAGCGGAATCTTGAAACCGATTCCCAGTTCCCTGTGGAAAACGAATTTCTCGCCGGAGCTGAACCTGAACTGGCGGTCAAGGTCGGGCAGGATTACCACTGGGAACTCCAATCCCTTGGAGCGATGAATGGTCATCAACCGTACCACATTGCCGCCTTCGGCTTCGGTCTGGGCTTCGCCCTCTCCGACCTCCATCCCCTCCAGTTCACGAATGTAACTCAAAAACCGCTGCAAATCATGATAGCCTTTGGCGGTGAACTCCTCGGCCTTAACGATCAGTTTATCCAGATTGGCGAGGCGTTGAGCGGCGTCGTCGGCCGTCAGCATGACGGCCCGGTAGTCCAGACGTTCAATGGCAGTTCGCAGGATCTCAGGGATCGATAATAACTCGCGGCGCTGTTGAAAAAAGACAATCAACTCCCGGAAGCGGGCCAGCCGGTCGGCTTCCGGTTCGGGAAGCCTGCCGCCGGGGCCGGTCTCTCCATAAAAAGCCGCCGTCAGATCTCCGGCACGGGCCAGTTCCAGCAGGCCAGTTTCGGAGAGGCCGACATAGGGGGATAGCAAAAGGCCGAGCAGCGCCACTGCATCATTGCTCTGCTGTACCAGCCGGAGCAGATTGAGCTGATCGGCGATCTCCTGCCGCTGGTACAAATCGCCGCCGCCGGCCGTATAATGAGGGATCCCCGCCTCTTTCAGCGCTTGTTGATAGAGCGGCATCGCGGTTCCGGCCCGGAACAGAATGACAATATCCCCATAACGCACCGGAGCGGTCCCCGCTTCCCCGTTGGCGACTAGACAGGCGATCCGGCGCGCCACCATTCGGGCCTGCATTAAGGGGTCAGCCGTCTCACCGCAACAAATCAGCTCCACTCCGGAACCGGTTTCGGCCGTTCCTGCTTCCAACGCCTCATAGGCAAACGGCTCCCCGCTAAAAAGCGCCTGGGAAATGGCATTGACGAAGCCGATGATCGCTGGCTCGGAACGGTAGTTTTTGGTCAGCGCCACGATTCGGCCTTGTTGCCGCGCCACGGTTTCGGAATGGGCAATCATCAGGCCCGCCTCGGCGCCCCGGAAGCGGTAGATTGACTGTTTGACATCTCCGACCACCATTAACCGGCCCTGCCGGTGATCATCGCCCCGCAAGCACTGGATTAATTCCAATTGAAGGCTATTGGTATCCTGAAACTCGTCCACCAGAAGATAATTGATCCCGGCCACCAGATCGGCGGCGATCTCCGGGTGATTGCGAAGCAATTCCCGGGCCAGCAATTGTTGATCGGTGAAATCAAGCACGCCTGCTTCCATTTTCAGCGCAGTGTATTGACGATCGATCCCGACCAAAAGGTTCCCGATCAACGGCAGCCGGGCCAGGGCTTCTTCATCGGCCAGCGCTTCTTTGACGGCTTCCGCCAGATCCCTGATCGCGACAACCCGTTCTTTGATGACGGCCGGCAGGTTCTTTGGTAATCCTTTGGCGATCGCATTCAAGGCGGCGATTCGCTCCGTTGAAACCCCGCTGGCAAGGGCGGCCCTTAACTCGGGCCAATCCTCCCGGAATTGGGCGATAATATTTTGGGCGTTCTCGGTCAGCTTCTGACCGGCGCTGAACGAGAGCAGATCATCAATCTCATTGGTCAGTTCCATTAAACCGGCCGCACCGCCGGGCCGATCCCGGGTCAAGCGGGCGCGGGAATCGGCCAGAACCTCCGCGAAACTCCGGCCGCTCTCACGAATGGCCTGGTAAAGCCCTAACAACCCGGTGAGTAGCGGCTCCCACCCAAAGTCCAGAATCAAACCGAGCAGTTCCCGCCGGTCGGCGTTCTCCGGCCCGAGCCGCCCGGTTAACGTCGTGGTGACGGCCTGCGTAAGATAGATCCGCTCCTCGCCATCGCCCAGCACGCCACTGACGGGAGGCAACCCCGCCTCCAGCGGGTGTTCCTGAATCAACCCGAGACAAAGACTGTGAAAGGTCGAGATGCGGGCCGAATCCACTTGCTGCAATTGCGCTTGCCAGAAATCACGGTCCGCCTTATCTGCGGCGGCCGCCAAACATTCCTGGATTCCCCGCCGGATGCGGTCCCTCATCTCGATGGCGGCTTTCTTGGTAAAGGTAATGGCTACGATGGATCCGATATCGGCCCTCCGCTCTTCCAGCAACTGCAGAAACTTTCCTGCGAGCACAGTCGTCTTCCCGGTTCCGGCTCCGGCCGAAACCAGCAAATCGGTTCCAAACTCTGTAATGGCCGCCAGTTGTTGTTCATTGGGCGGATGAGCCATCAGCCGTCGCCTCCTCCCAGTCCCGTCTCCGGCAACCGGAACGGAATTCGCAGTACTTCGGGCAATCCCCGCCGGCCAGCGGGAACCGGCCGGCCCGGATCCCTTGAGCGATGGCGGCCAACTCCCCTTTAACCTCGGACAGCCATTGATCCCAGGCGTTATCGTCCAAGATGCCTTTGCCTTTCCGCTCCCATTCGGTCCGGCTTTGCCGCCAGACCCCGCCCCGGTGACGGGAAGGGTTTCGTAACCCCAGATAACTTCCGCCCACCGCCGTTCCGGGGCCATTGAGCAATTGTTCCAGGGCCAGCAGGTAGACGGGGATCTGTAATTTTTTAATCTCCAGTAAATCGTTGACCGCCGGGCCGTTACCCAATTTATAGTCATAGACAATAAAATTACCGGATGCGTCGGCATCCACCCGATCGATCCGGCCCACAATCCGGACGGTGATCCCATCCCAGTCCAGGCGGTAGGGTGCGCCGGGGCCAAACTCGTGCTCCAGCAGTCGCGGCCGGAACCGGCCCTTGGTCAAACCGGCCCATTGCAGCTCGACCGCCAGCCATTGCCCCAGGGTCCGGTTGGCCTGTTCGCCATAGATCAGCAGGACCGCCCGGACCAGGTCATTGGGGGCCTTGCGCTGCCACTCAGCGAACCGGTCCTGAAATAAGCCTTCCAGGCGCGACCGGTACTCGGGCAGTCGTTCCGGAACCCAGGCCCGCCCGAGTTCGAAGCCGCAAAAATCCCTCAAAACGTCATGATAGAGAGTTCCCAGGTCGAGATGGTCCGGTACCGGGTCCGGCTCGGCGGGCGGCTTGAGTTTCAGGCAATAGCGAAGAAAGAACCGGTATGGACAAAGCCTGTACTCTTCCAACGCGGTGATGCCGATTGGTGCCTCGGCGCCAAACTGCCGCTCCAGCGGTTCCCGATAGCTTACCGGAATGACGATTCCCGGGCGCGGCCGGTTGCTCCACTGCCAAACCCGGAGCGCCAGCTGTCCATAAAAGGGCTGCTGCAACAGGTCTCTTCCTAACTCCAGCTCGGCGCCGGGGATCTCCGGGGGAGCTTGTTTCAAATATTCCATCAAGCGTAACCGTCGTTCATTTTCGGAGCGGCAATCGCCGAAATCGGGCCGGATTTCGGGGGCCAGTCCATAGTGGACCGCCTGCCGCTCCAAATCCGGCAGCCAGCGCAAAACGTCTTCCAGAAAGAGCGACCGGTTGAGCGGCTGCCCATCGTCGTCCTGATCCCGGACCACGAAATAGAGCCGCCGACGTGCGGCACGCAAAGCCCAATAAAAGGCCAGCATCTCCTGGAGCCGATACTGCTCGCCGGTCTCCAGTTCAATGCCGATCCCCCGCAAATCCCGGCGTTCCTTGAGACCAAGTTTCCAATCATTAATATAGCTTCGGGGAAAGACTCCCTGTTCCAGGCCGGTGATAAATACGACCGGAGCCCGCAGCCCCCGTGCCTCCCGGGGCGGAAGCACCCGCACCAACGCCGCCGGTCCTTGCGGTTCCCCGATCTCCAGGCCGCAGAGATAATCTTCGAGAAAAGCACGGATGGCTTCCAGGGACATCATTTCATCGCCGCCGGCTCGGGCCAGATGGCCAAGGGCCTCTCCCAAACCGTCGCGAAACGCCTGGGCCGCCCGGTAATTCTGAAGCTGTTTCCGGAATACCTCGGCGTTCCGATCAAGCAGATCCTCTCCCCAGGCTTCGGCCATCCCGAACCATTCCCGGAACAGCTCCAGATAAGCCCATAGCGTGGCCCGCCCGGGAATGGCCGCCAATTGCTCCAAGCCGCGGCGGAAACGGTCCAGACTGACGACTCCCGAGTTCATGGCATCCCGCTCCACTTGCGGGTCGTCCTTCAATTGCAGCCAGCGTTCCTTTCCGGAAAGCGCCCCGTACTTCTCCCCCAGCCAGGTCAGGAGCAGATCGCCATCCGCCGCCGCGTTGCCGCTGTGCCATTGCCGGACCAAAACGGCCATATCCGTCCATTGCCAGTCGGCGGCCGCGGCGATCAGCATCTGCAGCAAGCGCTTGACTGCGGGCAGCTCGCGCACTGACGGGACCGGACTCGGCAGATCAATCCCGTATTCGCGGAAGACCGGCCCGGCTATCTCCAGAAACTGCTGGGGTTGGGGCGCTAGGATCAGAATCTCGCCGGGTTCCAGATCGGGCTGCTCCAGCAGCAATCCAGCGATGGCGCGGGCCACGGCCACTGCCTGGCGCAGCCGGCCGCCGGCCCGCAACAGCAGCACCGACTCCCCGTCCCAATCGAGCGGCTCCGGTTCACTATCCCGCCAGAAACGGGCCTGCAATCGCGTTAAGGTCCGGTTGCCATCTTCCCGGTATTGGCTAGGACGAAGCCGGATCGGAAAATGAGCGGCCGTCATCTTTTGAAACGGCGGCGCGGTGGTCGGATCCACCATGGCTTCGAATTCACACCACGGTTGCAACGCCTTGATGAAATCAGATTGCAACGGCGTGAGGTCGGTAAACCCGTACAACAGGACCGGGGTCCGGGCCGCGAGCGTCCCCGGACCCATTCGTTCCAGCTCCGCCAGGATCTGATCCTCCTCAGTAAAACCATATTGAACCAATAACCGCTGATACGTTTCAAAAACCAGCGCCAATTGCTTTTCCCGGACGCCCCGTTCCCCGGCCCATTCGGCAAAAAGCTCCGGCGTCAGCCCGGCCCGTTTCCACTCGGCGATGCCGCCGAGAATCGCCGCCCGGTATCCGGAGTTGAACGGCGCCCGGCCCAAATAGTCCAACCGGCCGGCCGCAGCCAGTTCCCGGAAGACTTCGCTGATCAGTAACTCGCGTTCCAACGGGGAAGGCGGCCGCCGGTACACTCCCAGCCGTTCGCTGATCTCTTCGATAAACCCCTCGAACAGCAAAAAACGAACCCCGCCATACCCGACGAGGTCCGGTTGACTCAAGAGTTCGTCCTGAATCTGATCGAGCAGGCTCCGGGTGGGAAACAGCACGACCAGCGCGAATTGGCGCTCGTCCAAAGCCCGGCGGATCCGGCTCAGAATCCGGTGATGCGTATATAATTCACCCACAACCGTGGCGGTTTTGATCATAGTTTGCCCCTCCCATTGTTCATGGGAAGAATTCGGGGCCGGCCGCCGGAATCCTGCCGGCTCCGGCTGAATTGGCGATACGGGTTACGGTTCGATCTGAGCCACCGAATCGACCACCGTGCCGGGGCGATAAGGGAACTTGGCGATCAGCTCCGGCTTGGTAACGCCGGTCAGAACCAGGATGGTTTCCAACCCCGATTCCAAGCCCACCTTGATGTCGGTGTCCATCCGGTCGCCGACCATGACCGCGTTCTCGGAATGTTCGTCCAGGGTCCGCAGGGCCACCCGCATGATCAGCGGATTGGGTTTCCCGACATAATAAGGGGTATAGCCAGTGGCCCGTTCCAGCAGGGCCGCGACCGCGCCGCACCCCGGCATCAAGCCGTTCTCCGAAGGGCCGGACGGGTCGGGGTTGGTGATGATAAACGGAATGCCGGCCATAATCAGTTGCGACGCCCGGATGATCCGGTCGTACGAATAGGATTCGGTCTCGCCCAGAATCACATAGTCCGGATTGTAATCGGTCAGGGAATACCCCTCGTTGTTCAAAGCCTGATACAAGCCGGTTCCGCCCAGCACAAACGCCGAACCGCACGGTTTCTGGGATTGCACGAAAGCAGCGGTGGCCATGGCGCTGCTGAAGAGGTTCCCGGCTTCCACCGGAATCCCGATCCGGTTCAGGCGGTGTTGCAAATCCTCCGGGGTGTAACGGGAATTGTTGGTCAGAATCAGGAATTTGTGGCCGCCGTCGCGCAGCCGCTGGATAAATTCCTTGGCCCCGGGAATGACCCGTTCGCCATGGACCAGCACCCCGTCCATGTCAATGAGATAAGTTCGTTTGCGGGTCGAATCGTTTGTTGCGCTCATCTGTATATGACCTCCAGTGATCAGTGCCCGGCCGGCGGCCGGCGCCTTTCTTCTTTACTTATATTAATCGATTGTCAAATATAGCAACTTCCCTATTCGTAATTCGCGGACTCCGGTTCGATTCCTGCCTCGATAACCTACAAACTGAAAATGTAATGAACCATTCCTGCGTCCGGCCGTCGCAACGGTCCTGCGTCACCGCCGGCATTCAGCCGTCTTGACTTCTTGTTTGACGATTGTAATAAAACAGGTCAGATCATTTGAAAGCCCATATCATAAGGGACCTGAAGGACTGATTTCGATATAGGGACCGTTGTTTTAAATATTCGCGGTGTTTCCAATTCATTCAATTGTTCCAATGAATCGGATCGACCAACCCCTTCGGCTTTGCCCCGCTTGGTAAAGCCGGATGATAAAGTCTCTTGCGGCTTTTACCCGAACACTTTACCCCTACTTCTCCCAAGCATCTCATAGACCCATAAACTTACCCAAAAGAGTCCAGGATGGATGTGCGCCGCTTTGCGATACGGACTCGCAACAGCGGTCGCGGACAGAGCACCACCCTGAAGGCATCCGTCCCGGATGGACGGGGCCTAACACGAGGCTCCCATGGTCATGGATGCCATGGGATAAA
>JAEYGI010000057.1 GCA_023402395.1 Bacillota bacterium | reverse complement strand
AAGGCTTTTAGAGACCAGCGTCTAGGGTTACCCTTCCCCTTGAATTGACTCCCTGGATCATCAGCTCTGGGGAAGGGCAAGGGTTAGGTCTGGAAAGTTCTACCACGATCCCTTGTTGACATTGCCCGGCTTGGGATGGGGCATCGTTCGTTGTAAATATCGGCGCCCAACACCTGGTTCACCGACCTGATAAACGCCCGGTAGCCTCCGTCCTTATCAGTCCGGTGGGGGATTGACCGGGACAGAATTTCGGCGGCATCTTCCTCATCGAAATCAAAACAACCCGCCAGAATCGCTTTGACATCATCGGAAGATGCTCCATGGACAAATTCAGCGGCCGCCTGATAGACCTGTTCATCCGCGAGGAAGCTCGACCGTTTCAGATCGTAGTATTCCACGATTTTCTTATAGCCGTACATGATCACCAGGGCAATGGCCAATAGGCCGACATTTTGCAAAAAATTGTCCATTAAATAACCTCCCTTCGCTATAAAATAAATTCAAATAACCTCCGGTCACAACCCCAAAGCCGCCAGCACCGGGGTGATGCCGAGATCGATTAGCTTAATGCCCACAAAGGGCGCGGCCACGCCGCCCAGCCCGTAAACCAGCATGTTGCGCGACAGCATCTTCTCGGCGCGCATCGGCTGATACTTGACGCCCCTCATGGCCAGGGGGATCAAGAGCGGGATAATGATCGCATTGAAAATCAAAGCGGACAGGATCGCGCTGTAAGGAGTAGCCAAGGCCATGATGTTCAGGATTTGCATTGGCGGAATAACCGCCATAAACATGGCGGGGATGATTGCGAAATACTTGGCGAGATCATTGGCAATGCTGAACGTTGTCAGGGAACCGCGCGTAATCAACAGCTGTTTCCCGATTTCCACCACATCCAGAATCTTGGTGGGATCGGAATCGAGATCGACCATGTTGGCTGCTTCCTTGGCGGCAGTGGTTCCGCTGTTCATCGCGATGCCGACATTGGCTTGCGCCAGGGCGGGGGCATCGTTGGTGCCGTCTCCCGTCATGGCGACAATCTTGCCCTCGGCCTGCTCGGCTTGGATGGCCTTGATCTTATCTTCCGGCTTGCATTCGGCGATGAAGCTGTCCACACCGGCCTCCTGGGCGATGGTCGCCGCGGTCAGCGGGTTATCCCCGGTGCACATGATGGTCTTTATTCCAATCGCGCGCAGTCTGGCGAAACGCTCCACCAGCCCCGCCTTGATGGTATCCTTCAAATAAATGACGCCTAAAATCCGATTCCCGGCGCAGACAACCAGCGGAGTGCCGCCCAACTTGGCCACTTCATTGACCCGGGCCTCCAAATCTTTGGGAACGGAGCCTCCCAGCTCCCGCACATAGGTTTGGATGGCATCGGAAGCGCCTTTGCGTATCCTGGCGCCGTCCGGAAGATTAACCCCGCTCATGCGGGTCTGCGCGGTAAACTCGATGGCCTCCATGCCGGGGATTGGTTCCTGATGCTTACCGCTCAGGCACTTCCCGAGTTCAATTATTGATTTCCCTTCCGGGGTATCGTCGCTCAAGGAGCCGAGAACGGAATAATGGATCAGTTCCGGCTCGCTGGTGCCGCCCACCGGGATAAATTTGGCGGCCATCCGGTTGCCGTAAGTGATGGTGCCGGTTTTATCGAGAATCATGGTATCCACGTCGCCGCAGACCTCCACCGCCTTTCCGGACATGGCGATGACATTAAACCGGGTAACGCGGTCCATTCCGGCGATGCCGATGGCGGACAGCAGTCCGCCGATGGTCGTGGGAATCAAACATACGGCCAGGGCAATCAGCGTGGAGATTGGCAGGCGGACTCCGCTGTAGGCCGCGATCGGATAAAGGCTGACAATAACGATCAGGAAGATGATGGTCAGGCTGACCAGCAACGTATTCAGCGCGATCTCGTTCGGCGTTTTCTGGCGGGAGGCGCCTTCGACCAGCGCAATCATTTTATCCAGAAAGGATTCGCCCGGATTGGAGGTAATCCGGATTTTCAGCCAGTCGCTGACCACCGTCGTTCCGCCGGTGACCGAGGCGAAATCGCCTCCGCTTTCCTTCAATACGGGCGCGGATTCGCCGGTAATGGCGGATTCGTCCACCGAGGCAATTCCTTCAATCACCTCGCCGTCGCTGGGGATCAGCTCGCCTGCCTTGACCAGCACCACATCGCCCTTTTTCAGGGCGCTGGCGCTTACCACCGCTTCCTTGCCGCCATCGCTCAGAATGCGGGCCTGCATATCCTGTTGCGTTTTTTTCAGACTTTGCGCCTGGGCCTTGCCCCGGCCCTCGGCCACCGCTTCCGCGAAGTTGGCAAACAGCACCGTAATCAAAAGAATTGCCGATACAATGGCGTTATACAACCGCAGGTTATTGCCCTCGTCCCCAAACAGCTTTGGGAAGAAACAAAGCAGCAAGGTCACAACAAACCCTATTTCCACCACGAACATGACGGGGTTTCTCATCATGTACCAGGGGTTCAATTTTAGAAATGCTCCAAGAATGGAGGATTTCAGGATGTCCCCTGTTATAAATGCGGTTTTCTTTTCTTTACTCATAACAATCCCTCCTTAACTCCACAAGGTCATATGCTCCGCAATCGGCCCAAGCACCAATGCCGGGAAGAATGTCAACGCGGCAATGATGATCACCACCATCAGCAGCGCCACGGTAAACGTCCGGGTATCAGTCCTTAATGTGCCGATGGATTCGCTTACCGGCTGTTTCAGCATCAGCGAACTGGCAATGGCCAATGAAATGATGATCGATACATAGCGCCCGAAAAACATGGCCAGTCCGGTAGTGATATTCCAAAATAAGGTGTTATCCGCCAGCCCTTCAAAGCCGGAGCCGTTGTTTGCGGCCGAGGACGCGTATTCGTACAAAACCTGGGTCAGCCCATGATGGCTGGGGTTGGTGATTCCCGCCAAACCCGCGGGCACCGCTACCGCCAGCGCCGAAAAGGCCAAAATCAGCAGCGGGTGGATGATGATGCCCAGCGCCGTCAGCTTCATTTCCCTTCCTTCAATCTTCTTTGCCAGATATTCCGGTGTGCGCCCCACCATCAGCCCGCAGATAAATACGGTAAGAATCACATACAGGATCATATTCAGCAGCCCGACGCCCTTGCCGCCGAACACCAGGTTGAGCATCATGTTGATCAGCGGAATCATGCCGCCCAGCGGCGTCAGGGTATCATGCATGTTATTGATGCTGCCGGTGGTAAAGGCGGTCGTCACCGTGGTAAAGAACGCGGATTGGGCAATGCCGAAGCGTGTCTCCTTGCCTTCCATATTGCCCATGCGCTGACTTAATCCGGCTCGTTCCAGCGCGGGGTTTCCGGCTTGTTCCGCTGCCAAGCAGATAATAGCGCCCACCACTAAAATGATAAGCATTACGGCCAAAATGGGCTTGGCTTCACTGCCGAACCATACCTTTTTTCCTTTGCCTCTTTGGGTTTCCTTCCTGCGGTTACGGACCATCAAGCCGAACATAACAACGCAGGCGCCGGGCAGTAGCATCATGGAGAGCGTCTCGATCATATTCGTAACGACATTGGGATTCTCAAAGGGCGCGCTGGAGTTGGCCCCCAGAAAGCCCCCTCCGTTGGTTCCGATATGCTTGATCGATTCCAGCGCGGCAATGGGCCCCATGGCGATATCCTGGTATTTTCCCTCAATGGTCTGAACCGTTAGGTTGGGGGACAGGTTCTGAACCACCCCCTGTGAAACAAGCGCCAGCCCGACCAGCAGGGAAAGCGGCAGCAAAACGCGGGTGGAAATCCGGATGAGATCCACATAGAAATTGCCCATGGTCTTTGTCTGGCCGGCCAGTCCGCGGACAAACGCGATGGCGACCGAAAATCCGGTGGCCGCGGAGGTGAACATCAAAAAGATGATGACCGCCATCTGGCTCAGATAGGTGAGGCCGGACTCTCCCGAATAATGCTGGAGATTGGTATTGGTGATAAAGCTGATGATGGTATTGAAAGAAAGGCTCGGCTCCATTGCGCCGATGCCGTTGGGGTTCAGGAACAGAAGCCCCTGAAGCCTCAGGATCAGGTATCCGATCAATACCATCATCGCGTTGGTCGCCAGCATGGCCATAGCATACTGCTTCCAGTTCATTTCTTGTTGATCGATACCGCAGACGCGGTAAACCGCGTTGTCCACCCGGTCGAAAACCGGATCGGCAAAGGTGCGCTTGCCGACTGCAATATGATAAAGGTATTTCCCGGTTGGGAAGATAACGGCAATAAAGACTGCCAGCATCAACAGCATTTGCAGCATATTTTCTCCTCCGCCTTTCCGCTAAAATTTTTCGGGATTGACCAAGGCATACACCAGGTACGCTCCCAAAGCTACAATTAAAATCCCAAGCCACAGCATAAAACCAGCCTCCTCTATGATTTTTCAACCTGCCGTCCGCACCAGTCGGCAAACCATTTCAGGAGTAGAAAGCAGACTGCCAACATGCCGATCATTAAAAAATCCATATCAATGCCCCCTTTCGCTGGATTTGTTATTTACTCTATCATCTCCGCCATTAGTTCGGGATTAGGGTTTCCAGGAGCGAATTAAAACAGCATTAAGATCGTTTTTTCATGGCATAGGGGGCTCCCCCAAACGAATCGAAACTGGATAAACCGCCACGTTGAACCGCTGCTTGGTTGGAGCCCAATTCATCCCCTCTGCTTTCTTAACCAAAGGCAACCATTATTTGTCATTATCCCCAACCGAACCAGGGTTTATTTTAGCTTTAAAATACCACCGGGCATCCTTCCTTGGCTGACACAGTCGAATTCCTGTGCAACTTTTGAGACAAACATTTTTAAAACGTCATTCCCGGTAACAGCGATTACCGCATTCGCGCTTTGAATTCCGGCCTCCAGCCAAGTTGCCGTAAAGGTAAAATTGATCGCACGAAAGTCGCGTTAAGATTAAAAAATAATCTGACTCTCCAGTTTGCTCAGGTAAGCAGAAAAATTGTCGGCTCTGGGCTCGATGCCCTCACCCCTTGGGCCGGTTCAAGCAGTGGCCCTCCCCCACTACGCCCAAAGAACGGGCGATGGGGGAGGGACTCAAGAAGCCCAAATACATGTCAGTCAAGGTTTTTAGGCTTTATTTTTCCCTCGCCCATTGCGAGTGCTTTTCGAGCGAAATGGGAGAGGGCCGGCGGCTTGAATCAGCCCAAGGGGTGAGGGCATCGGCTGCAACGCCGACCCCCCGCGATCCTAATCTAATTGGATAGTCAGAAAAAACAAAACCTGTCCGTGAACAGGTTTATCTCAGTCGCAAGCTTGAATGATAATTGTTTTAGTTAATGGATGATATGGATAACTAAGAAATATAATATACGAGCCCGCCCGCTTTACTTTCCGGCCTTTCTTTATAGAATCTTAATGTCAAGCGGAAAGTCATAATGCTATGGTAATTTGCGCTATGCTATACTATGGCTGACAGCCAACCTTATTAAGGAAGGAATGCATACGAAGATGGCCAGCAACCAAACTGATTCCGGGTCTCTGCTTGAACAGCTTTCGGCGCTGCCGGCCGGAAAAGAGCGCGGCAGGCTGAGGATTTACTTCGGATATGCCGCCGGTGTCGGCAAGACCTGCGCCATGCTCAATGACGCCCATGAAGCCCAAAAAAACGGAGTCGATGTGGTGGCCGGTTACATTGAACCGCATGTCCGGCCGGAAACGATGACCCTTCTGAATGGTTTGGAGTCCTTGCCTCCGCTTGAGATTTCCTACAAAGGCGTTGTTTTAAGGGAATTTGATCTGGACCACGCCATCCGGAGAAGACCGGAGCTGATGCTTGTGGATGAGCTGGCTCACAGCAACGCCCAGGGCTGCCGCCACAAAAAAAGATACCAGGATGTCGAAGAACTGCTGCGCGCGGGGATCGATGTGTATACCACCATCAATGTCCAGCATATCGAAAGCCTGAATGATCTGGTGGCGTCGATTACTGGCATTACCGTGCGCGAACGCATCCCGGACAGCGTATTTGACAGCGCCGATCAGATCGAACTGGTCGATATCGAGCCGGAAGATCTGATTGAACGCCTGCATAAGGGAAAAATCTACCGTGAAGAGCAGGCCAAACGGGCGCTTTCCAATTTTTTCACCAAAGAAAAGCTGATTGCCCTGCGTGAAATCGCGCTGCGGCGCACGGCGGATCAGGTCAATCGGGTCGCGGCGCTCAACAGCGGGCCGTCCAAAAGCGGCGGTTCTTACGCCAATGAGCATATTCTGGCCTGTCTGTCGTCCGCTCCTTCCAACGCCAAGGTGATCCGCACGGCAGCGAGAATGGCGGACGCTTTCCACGGCGCGTTTACGGCGCTGTTTGTGGAAACCCCCGAAACTCAGGTATTATCGGATAAAGATCAGCTTGCGCTGAGGGAAAACGTAAGACTGGCGGAACAGCTCGGCGCGCAGATCGCAACCGTGTATGGGGAGGATATTCCCGGGCAGATCGCGGAATATGCCAATACGAGCCGGGTTTCAAAAATCGTGATGGGACGCTCCAGCCATATCAAGCGATGGTTTACCAAATCCAATTTTGTGGATAAGCTGGCCACGTTTGCCCCCAACCTTGATATCTACATCATTCCCGACACGCAATCGTCCTTTCATCTGAAAAGCTTCAAACTGGCGAAGCCCGCGGAGCTGTCGGTGGCCGATACTGCCAAATCCTTGGGGATTCTGATCCTCGGTACGCTGATCGGGTTATGGTTTGATCATCTGGGCTTTAGTGAAGCGAATATCATTACCGTCTATATTTTGGGCGTGCTGCTCAATGCCGTCGTTACGCGGGGCCGGATCTACAGCGCTGTATCATCGCTATTAAGCGTGCTCATATTCAACTATTTTTTCACCGTTCCACGCTTTTCCTTTCAGGCCACTGATCCGGGCTATCCGGTCACGTTTCTGGTTATGCTGTTGGCTGCCCTCATCACCAGCACGCTGACTAAGCGAGTCAAGGAACAGGGCCGCCAATCCGCGCAAAAGGCTTACCGCACCGAGGTACTCCTGGAAACGAGCCGGAAATTGCAGCGGGCAAAAGATACGGCGGACATTCTGAGCGAAACGGCGCGGCAGATGGTAAAGCTGCTGGACAGAACGGTGATTTTCTATTCGGCGCGGCAGAACGCCCTGTCTGAGCCGCTGGTTTTCCTGAAAGAAGGAGCGGAGCCCGACCCGCAGCTCTATCTTGGGACGGATGAACGCGCGGTAGCCGAGTGGGTATATAAGAACAATAAGCGCGCCGGTGCCACCACCAATACCCTTTCCGCCGCCAAATGTCTGTACCTGGCGGTACGCGGAAGGGACAAAGTATTTGCCGTTGCGGGAATCGTCCTCGAACAAGAGACGCCTTTAGATATGTTTGAAAAAAGCCTGACTATCGCCATGCTGGGAGAGTGCGCGCTGGCGCTGGAAAAGGAATGGCTGAACGAAACGCAAAAACAGATTTCAATGCAGATCCAGCAGGAACAGCTCCGCGCCAACCTGCTCCGGGCAATTTCCCACGATTTGCGCACCCCGCTGACCAGTATTTCCGGCAATGCCGGCGTTCTCATGGGCAATTCCGAAGTGCTGAGCGAAGCGCAGAAAAAAGCGCTTTACGCGGATATTTACGACGATTCCATGTGGCTGATCAACCTGGTGGAAAACCTGCTTTCCATTACCCGAATCGACAATGGCACGTTGAATTTAAATATGCAGCCCGAGCTGTTGGAGGAGGTGATCGCGGAAGCGCTGCTTCATGTCAACCGCAAAAGCGTGGAACATCAGATCGAAACCGTTCTGGACGACGAGCTTCTGATGGCCAAAATGGATTCCCGGCTCATCATTCAGGTCTTGATCAACATTGTGGACAACGCCATCCAGTACACGCCGCCCGGCTCCCGGATCATCATTGCGGCGCGCCATGAACAACAGATGGTGCTGGTGGAAATCTCCGACGACGGCCCCGGTATATCGGACGAAGCCAAGGCCAAACTGTTCGATATGTTCTATACGGCAAATAACGTCCGCGGGGATGGGCGGCGCGGCCTCGGACTGGGCCTTTCCTTATGCAGATCGATTATTGACGCCCATGGCGGTAAAATCCATGTCAAAGACAATGTCCCCCGTGGTACGGTATTTTGCTTTACCCTGCAGGCGGTGGAGGTGAATATTCATGAATAAACCCTTGATCCTGGTGGTGGAGGATGACACGGCCATCCGCAAACTGATTACCACGACGCTGGAAACCCAAGGATATCAGTATCATGCGGCCGGAACCGGCGCAGGCTCGATCTTGGAGGCCGTTTCCAAACAGCCGGACATTATGATTCTGGATTTAGGGCTGCCGGACATGGACGGCGTGGAGATCATTAAAAAGGTCCGGGCCTGGTCGAACCTGCCGATCATCGTGGTCAGCGCGCGCAGTGAGGACCGCGACAAAATCGATGCGCTGGACGCCGGCGCGGACGACTATCTGACCAAGCCGTTCAGTGTGGAGGAATTGCTGGCGCGGCTCCGGGTCAGCCTGCGCCGAGTCCGTTATGACAGTGAAAAGTTGTCAAGGGATGCGTCCGTCTTTATCAACGGAAATTTGAAGATTGATTACGCGGCGGGCTGCACCTGGCTGGATGGGGAAGAAATCCACCTGACTCCAATCGAATATAAGCTCTTGTGCCTGCTGGCCAAAAATGTCGGCAAGGTGTTGACCCACAATTTTATCCTTCATGAAATCTGGGGCAATTATTCCAACGACATTCCCGCCCTGCGCGTTTTTATGGCAACGCTGCGAAAGAAGCTGGAAAAAACGCCTTCGCAGCCGAAGTACATTCAAACGCATATCGGCGTCGGCTACCGGATGCTTCGGGTGGGTGATGACGGCAAATCCGGTTAAGTGAAGGCTTTGACGGTAGTAAATCGCCGGATATAACGCCTTTTGATATTAGGCGCCGCATTGGGAATGATTCATACTCACCCCCGCCACCGCCAAATCCCCCCGCTCCAACCGGCGGCGCCCGATCTCCAATTGATCCGGCTCCCCGATCATCCGGAGCGGCACCTTTCACTCTTTGGCGCGAACCGCCAGGGCGATCTTCTGCAAGCCGTGGGTTCGCGCCAGATCCAGAATATCGACCACCGCTTGATAGCGGCATTCCCGATCGGCTTCGATGGTCACCTGCGTCTCCGGGCGTTGCGCCCGCAACATGGCGTTCAGTTCGGCCCGGGGCAGCGGCTGGCCGTTCCAGTAAACCCGTTCGTCGGCGGCCACTTCCAAACGCAACCGGGAAACCTCCGTGGCCACGGCCTCGCTCCGCCGCGCCTGGGGCAGATTCACTCCCAACTGCCGCTGTGTCTCCACGAAACTTGAAGTCATCATGAAAAAAGCGATCAAAGTAATCAACACATCGATCAGATTGATAATCTCCAGCCGGGGCGGAGGCATCGGCTTTAACTCAAGCGGCGCGCGTTTAGCCATGGCTTTCCGCTTCCTTGAGCGCCGCGTTATAATCGAAGACATACTCCTCCAACCGCGTTTGGAAGTAATTATAAAACGCGGTGGCGATCACCGTAACCAGCAACCCGGCGGCCGTGGTGATCAGGGCTTCGCTGATCCCGGCGCTCAACACCTGCGGGTTATATTGCCCCACAGCGCCGCCCAATAAATGAAAACATTTCATCATCCCGACCACCGTTCCCAGCAGACCCAGCATCGGCGCGATCACAATAATCGTATACAGGATCATCAAATGGCGGCGCAGCCGTTTCAACACCGCCGCCGGTTTCTCGGCCTCCGCCAGCGGGGTCGGCAACGTCTTGCCATAAACGTACATCCGCTCGCCGACCACGGCCACCATCAACACCGAGCAGATCAACAGCGGGATCATGAATACCCCGCCTTGGGCCAATAATGACATGCGATTCTCCTCCTAATATGTGTTGAATTAAGTCTTTAAAATTCAACATATTTCCCTTGATTCATAAATTGGGGTGGGCGTTTACAACGAGGCGCCGTACTCCCGGGCCCGGGTTAAAACCCAATCCACCAGGAGATCTTCCCCCTCGGGCAACAGCGCCTTGCTGTCGAATACCAGCTTTCCGGCGTCGATCCGCTTCCGCAAGGCGTCCTGGAGGGCCGGATCGCGGCGGGTTCCCCGTTCATACAGATCCTGGGCGCTCAGGCCGAGATAGATTCCGGCCACCAGCACTCTCGGTTTGGCGGCGGCCACTTTCTCAATGACCGGAACCCCCGCCTTCGCAAAGGACTGGCCCACCTGGACATAAGCGTAGTCCCAGTCGGCGATCCCGGTTTGCCGGGCCACCCGCTCCGCCACCGCCTTGACCAGACCGTCCCAGAGCGGGCGAAACAGCTCGGATCCGTGACACAAATAAACGATCCCCTCTTGCGCGCTTTGGCGGCTCAATCCGGCCACCTGGCGGGCCAGCACCTCCGGCAGCAGATCGCCGTACGTCAGCGGCGGGCCAAGCGTAATCCGGGCCGGCGAACGGACCAGGGCAATCCCCTCGCGTCGTAATTGCTCCACCGTCCGTTGATCGCGATACAGCCCCAACACGGTCGGAACATCGTAGAGTAAGTGCTCCGACGGGGTCAAAAAGAGCGGCACGGCATAAATCTCGGCAATCCCCGCCTGCTCCAGTTGCTTCACGCCGGCGCTGATCGACGGCTCGCTTTCCAGGAACCCGATCGCCACCCGGGTAAATCCGCCGGCGTCCGTTTTCGGCAACTTTTGCCGCAACTGCGCGCCGATCCGGTTCACCTGCTCATTCCAGCCCGGATCCGAGGAACCGTGGGCCACCAGCAAAAGGCCGCGGCCCGGAGCAGCGGCCCCCCAGCCGATCGCCTGGGCCGAAACAAAGATCAATAGCAACACGATCAACCATACGCCATTCTTAATCGCTTTCATTGTCTTCTCCTTGAATAATTATTCTGAGTATCAGTTTACTCCGCAAAACATTTTTGCTCTGTCCCGCTAAGTAGGGGAATCCATCTTTAGTCACTCGAAAACTGTCCGGCGCTTCCGCTTACATAGCGCCGGGATGAGTTTTGCCGGATTGGTTGAACTTTCAGTTCAACATTCGCGTCGTCAAAAGCGAGGAGTTCTAGGCGCGACCGAACGAGGACCGGAGCCGTACTCGATGTACGGTGAGGACCGCAGAGACCGAGCAACGACGAAATCCGACGCTTTTCACGGCGCATCAACCAATCCGGCAATTCTTTCAACATTTCTTTTCATTGTTCTCTTGATTCTTACAGAATTCTTACGGAGCTAACTTAATACCCAGTTAAATACGGTAATCGGATCACCCCTAAAACCGGGCCGGCAAGGCCTTGCCTTGAACGCGGACTCCATTCAGCAACAGCTCGAGCAGATACGTCGCGCCCCGGAACCCAACCAGCGGAGTATGCTCATACAGTAAGATCCGGTCCAGATTGGGGTTGGACACCTGAATTTTGATGGCGCTCGCGCCAGCCCGCTCCAAAAGCATCCCATCGCCCAAGACCACCTGCGGCTTGATTTCCTTCAATAACGCGTCAACGGCCGCCTCCTGATCAACCTCGATCAATCGTTCCCGCAACGCTGGGGAAAGGCCATGCCGATGATCCTTGCCCAACTGGTGATTGACGATTAATACC
This sequence comes from Bacillota bacterium, assembly GCA_023402395.1. Classification (GTDB taxonomy): domain Bacteria; phylum Bacillota; class UBA4882; order UBA8346; family UBA8346; genus JAEYGI01. Next base: position 33,218 of record JAEYGI010000057.1, on the reverse strand, counting down.
GCCAGTTCCAGGCCCAATTCCTCGGCCAGGAACGGCGCGAACTCCGCCAGAAAATCATAAGCTCCCGCCAGTACCGTCCGCAGCTTCCGGTAAGCGAAAAACGCCATGCGCTGGCGGAACAGTTGCGGTTGTAAAACCGAAGTCTCTTCCGCCAGATACCCGGCGTCCGGTTTCCGGCCCAAGGCGGCGCCGATCTTCTCCAGCCAGGCCACCGTGCCCTTGAGCCCATACGGACAGCCCGTCACATAATTCTGGCCATGGCGTTCCTGTAAGATTTCCGCCGCGGCCAGCCCTTCGGAGCGGAGCACCAGGTTGAATTCGGCCCCGGAAGCGGTTTCGATCTCGCGCAAGGTCGTCCCGGCGGTAAAGACGGCCCGCAGCCGGTAGCCGAACGCCCGCTCCATCATTCGCGCCATTTCGCGCCAATCGGCGGCGAAATCATACATATCAACGGTGCAGCCGATGATATTGTAGGTCTTCGGCTCCCGGCGCGGGGACGGTTTCACCACTTCCTGGGCCAATGTCCGCAGCCCCTCCCGGATGCCCACCGTATAATCGCCTTGAAATCCGCCGCTTTCAAAAGCGATTAATCGCGCGGCGGTCTCCGGCTGAAGATCGTGGCAGATTCCTTTCAGATCGATGCCGGTGACGGCCACCAACGACGAGCCGACCACCAAGATCACGGCTGGCCGGTACACTTGGTCCACCTCCCGGATGGTCGCCTCCAGGCGGCCGGTGTCGCCCAGCACCACCTCGGACTCGTCCAGGTCGGTGGTATAGAGGCCGGCCCGCAGCTCCGCGTTCATCTGCATCAAGCTTTCCATGCCGTAATGGGTGGTGCCGGCCGGGCCGTATTCCACGATGCAAACGTCCTTGAGCGAGCCCAAGGTCCATAGCAATCCCATTCGATCCGACGGAACCGGTAAATATTTATACAGCCGCATGCCGTTGTTCCTTTCCGGCAGCCGCCGGCTTTAACGCCGACTCGCCGAGGATTCTCGTCAGATTGGCGGTGACTTCGAACCCGATTTTGGCGGCCACCCGGTCCAGCATCACTTGGCGGACGCCATGCCGCGCCAAGCGTTCCGGGCTTTCATGGCCGATATAAAAGTCCGGGCTGAGCTGGCCGTAGATCGTCCGCAGGGGCGCGATATTGGCCACCCGGGTCACATAGGGATCAAAGCCGGCCGTCAACAGCGCGGCGCAATCCGTCTCATCGCCCGGATACAGTTCACGGGCCTGGATCAACAGCGGCGTCATTCCCAATCCGGCCAGGAAACCCGCCAACTCAAACGGAGGCAGCGGCGAATTGCCGTAAATAAAAGTGGTGCCCGCCAGCCCCGTTCCATACTCGGCGATGGCTTCCGCCACTTCCCGCCGGCCCCGCGCAATCTCTTCCTCCAGGTCAATTCTCAACGCCGCGGCGATGGCCCGGTAGGCCGCGGCGATCCGCTCCGGATCCGCATAGCGCTGGAACAGCACGTAATCCCGGCCGAAGCGTTCCTTCATCCGTTGGGCCAAGGCCAGTCCGGTATGGTCGGTGACGATATTCAACGCGGCGGCCGGCGCGCAACGGATGGTTTGAACGCTGCCGGAACAGGGCAGCGTCAAATGCACCTCGATCCCATGCCGCCGCAAATTGCCCACCAGCTCCGTCTCGCCCAGGCTCCGATACCGCTGTCCCAGCAGATTGACGGTATTCTTCCGCAGCGGCTGGGCTTCCATCAGCCCGGCCAAGGCTTCCAAGGCCCGCTCAATCCCGGGGATATGATTCTTGCAACTGAAATGATCGGTCTTGACCAGCAGCAATTTGGCCCGGGTTTTCGCCTGGCAGATCTCTAGCGCCCCTTCCAGATCCTCGCCGGTCAACTCCGGGATGCAGGTGGACACCACCAGAATGGCTTCCGGCGCCCATTCCCGGTCGATCTCCAGCAGCGCCTGGTCCAGTTCGTCGCGGCAGCCGAAGATCACATCGTGTTGGTTCAGGCAGGCCGAAAAGACGTTGTCCGGGCCGGCCGCGGCATCGCCCCGGGCGCGCATCAGCACGAAATTCTTGGTATAATAGGCGCATTCCTCGGTTCCCAGCACCAGGACGGCCAGGCCCTGAAGGTTCCAGGTTGTCAAGGCCACCCCGAACAAGGGGCAGTGCGTCCCCGGAAATTGGGCGTTCGAAAGCGGCAAAATATCACGCGTCGTTTTGATCGCCGACAAACGGTTGAGCTTTTCCAGGCGGTACGGCGCTTCCAATTGCTTTTCCCTCCTATCTCAAATTGGCGCGGAAGCGGCCAGACTCAACGGCACCACCACCGGCTTTCCGGACGCGCCATGGCGAATGATCGCCGCTTCCACCTGATAGACTTCTTTTAATAACGCTTCGGTAATTACCGCTTCGGGACGGCCTTCGGCGACTTTCCGGCCGCCCCGCAGCACGGCCACGCGGTCGCTGTAATGAATCGCCTGATTGAGATCGTGCAGCACCATTAAAATGGTCAGCCCCAGTTCCCGGTTGAGCCGCCGCAGCAGCTCCATGATCTCCAGCTGATGGCTGATATCCAGAAACGTCGTAGGCTCATCCAGCAGCAGCACCCGCGGTTGCTGCGCCAAGGCCATCGCAATCCAGGCCCGTTGCCGTTCTCCGCCGGAGAGCCGCTGCAAGGGCCGCTCCGCCAAGTCTTCCAGCTTAGTCTGGGCCAGGGCCCATCTCGTGACCTGTTCCGACTGCGAATCGCTCCATACGTACCACGGCTGATGCGGCGCGCGGCCGTACGCGACCAATTCCCGCACCGTCAGATCGGAGAGACTGACCGGATTCTGGGTCAGGATGCACAGTTGTTTGGCGACTTCCCTGGTCGGCAGTTGCTGAATCGCCCGGCCGCTCAGATACACCGTTCCCCCGCTGCAGCGCAACAAACGCGCCAGCGCCTTTAATACGGTGGATTTCCCGGAGCCGTTGGGCCCAATCAAGGTGACCACTTCGCCGGGGCGCACGTCCAGTTCGAATCCGGCGACGACGACGCGGCGCTCATACGCCAATTGCAAACCGGAGGCTTGGAGCATCGATGCTTGGCTCATCAGCCGCGGTTCCCTCCTTTCCGCATCAGATAAAGAAAGAACGGCCCGCCGCTGATCGCCATCAGGATTCCCACCGGCAATTCAATCGGGCTGAACGCGGTTCGCGCCGCGCAATCGGCGGCCAGCAGCAACGCGGCGCCCAATACGGCGGAAAGCGGCAGCATGCCACGGTAATCCGAGCCCACCAGCAAGCGGCTGATATGCGGCACGATTAAACCCACGAATCCGATCAAGCCGACCACGGCGACCGTGATCCCGGCGTTAAACGCGGCGACCACCGTCAGCAATAACCGGCCCCGGTCGACCCGCATCCCCAAATTTTTGGCGACCTCATCGCCCAACCGCAATAGGTTGGCGGTTTTGATCAAGAGCAGCGCGGCGAATAAACCCAATCCGGCGTAGGGAAACAGCAGATGGACCTGATGCCAGCTTTTCCCCGATAAACTGCCGTTCAGCCACATGATCACGCTTTGGATCCGATCGCTATAAAGGGTGGAGAGCACGGCGGTCCCGCCCCCCAGCACCGCATTGACCGCTACCCCGGCCAAAACGATCCGCACCGGGTCGGATCCTTGCCGCCACGCCAGACTGAATACCAAAAAACAAGCGGCCATGCCGCCCAGGAAACCGGCAAACGGCACGAACCGGCTCTGTTCCGGAAAGATCAGCATAATGGTCAGGGCGACCAGGCTGCCGCCGCTCGAGACCCCGATCAACCCCGGATCGGCGAGCGGATTGCGCATCACCGCCTGCAACAGCGCCCCGGAGACGGCCAGATTGGCGCCGACCATCAAGGCCACCAAGGCGCGCGGCAGACGGATTCCCCAAACCACGATCGCGGCCGCCGTGTCATCGGGACGGATCAAGGCCCGCCATACTTCGGCCGTGGCATAGCTAACACTGCCAAACCGCAGCGCGGCTACCAAGGCGACGGCCAATAACAGCAACGCGACCAGCAAGGCGGCGCCCGCCGGGATTCTGCTTGACTCCTCGTTTCTGGCTCTGGCGATGCTCATTTAAACCTCTTTCGCCGGAAGGCCATATAGAAGCTCCGCCATTTTTTCCAATGCGTCACTACATTTCAGGCCGGGGTTGGCGAAAAACAACCCCTCCTCCAAATCGTACACTCGTCCCCGCCGCACCGCCTCGATCCGTTTCCAGACCGGATCCGACGCAAATTCCTTGCGGAAGATCGCCGCAGTCGTCTCCGGGTTGCCGTGGGCGATGCGCAGAATCACCTCGGGGTTCGACTCCACCACTTTTTCCAGGCTGAACGGGACATACCCGCTGAGCATTCCGCCGGAAGACATCGCGGTGGCGACATTGATCCCCCGCAGCGTTTTCACCAGATCGCCCACATATGATTCCTCCCGGGCCAGCATGAATGATTCCGAGGTGCCAAAGATGATCAACACCCGGGGCGGACGCCGGCCGGCGATCCGCGCCAGCACGGCCCGTTCTCTTTGCTTGATCCCGGCCAGCAGCCGGTCGGCCTGTTCCCGGCGATCGAAGGCCGTCCCCAGTTTGGTGATGGAAGCCAAGGCGTCGGTGTAACGCTGATTGTCAATGAAATAAGCCCGCAGTCCATGATCGGCGAAGATCGGTTTCATCGTCGCCTTAAACTGGGAACTGGCGATCACCAGATCCGGACGGACGCTTTGGATCTTTTCAATATCGGGCCGCATCGCCATTCCCACCTCGGCAATGCCTTGGAATTCGGGCGGCAACGGCTGCAGCGAGGAAGAAACGCCCACCGGACGGATTCCCAAACGCAGCAAAATCTCGGCCGTGCTCCAGGAAAGCACGACCACCCGCCGGGGCGGCTGCGGCAAGATAACTTGCGTCCCATCCCCTTCAGTCAGGACAAAACCGGAGGTCGTCTGGCCCATCGCTACCGGCGCGCTCCACCCCAGCCCAATCACCCATAACAGGCAGAACCCCGCCAGCAATAACCATCCGCGCTGATTACCTTTCATAAGATGGCTCCTTTCCATCGAACGCTCCATTCCAATAAGGCGTCATCTACGCCAAATCCCTTTTAAATTAAGAAGGCCGGACGGAACTGAGCCAAAGAAAGGCTCGTTCCGTCCGGTTCATCGTTAAATCCGGACTTTAAGTCCGGCGTAATACTCTACTCCATCGAGATCCGGCGCGTCGGTGGCGTCATCGACGCCCAACAAATTGTTGGCCTTAATAAAGATCCGGTAGTTCTCAGTGAGGGCTCTTTCCACGCCCAAGTTGAGCAGGAAATAATCGTCCAGCTTCACGGTATTGGCATCATCATCGTAGCGTTTGCCAACGTATAAGCTGGAGAAATGAACCTGGAGCCCCAACGGAGCGGTCCAATCCAATCCGAGATTAAGGCTGCTTTGCGGCCGGCCCGTAAGTTCTTTGCCGGTATCCTTATCCTCGGTTTCCAGGTACGTATACCCGAGGCTGCCGCTGAACCGGTCGTTCCAACGCCGTTTCAGGCTGAGCTCCAATCCTTGGGTCATGGCCTCGCCGACATTCTCCCAATACATATCCCACGGCATGGGTCCCGATCTTACGATACGCGAAGTGATCAGATTTTCGATATCATTCCGGAATAAGGTCGCCTGTCCGGAAACCTGTTCCGAAAAACGGTAGTCCAGTCCCAACTGATACCCGACCGACTCTTCCGGTTCCAAATCGGGATTGGCGTGAACGATAAACGCGCTGCCCATCCGCCAATTATCGGCATATAGCGCCACCAGGGTCGGCGCGGTGAACGCTTTGCCCACCGAGCCCCGGAGCCGGGCCTTTTCATTCAACTGATACCCCACGCTCAAGTTGGGGTTGACCTCGCTGCCCCAGCGGTCATGATCGTCAAAGCGCGTTCCCAGAATGACCTGAAACGGCGCCAGGTCAATCTCGTCTTGAATAAACAGGGCGTTGGTGGTTTGATCGGCGGCATAGACCTTGCCGTTATCATCAATGAGCTCTCTGTGGACTTGCAGGCCGGCGGTGAGTTGATGCCTGGAGCCGAGCAGACGGCTGTACCCAATCTCTCCCTCATAGGAATCATCCACATAATCGGTGCTTCGATCTTCCGTCCAATGCTTATAATTGAACATCGATCCCCGCGCATACCAGCGGGAAAGTTCGTCAGGATTATATTTCCAGTTGGCATTCAAACCGAAACGCTTCTGATTCCGTTCCTCATAATCCATCTCATTCAATGAGTAATAAGGATTAAGTTCCACTTTGGACCGGGGACTGAAGGTATAGCCGAGATTGGCGCTGACGACGTTCTCCTGATACTTGTCCGTCGCCGCTTCCAGCCCGTCGCTGTTGCGATGCGTAAAGGTAAGAACCCCGCCCCATTTGTCTTGGCCAAATCCGGCGCTGCTTTCCACCAGTTGCGTGTTGCGGCTGCCGCTCTCAACCGTGAGACGGCCGTACGGCGCTCCGCTTCCTTTCTTGGTGATGATATTAATGACTCCGCCCATGGCGTCGCTGCCGTACAACGATGAAAACGGCCCTTTCACGATCTCGATCTGTTCGACCATCTCCGGCGAGATGCTCTGAATATCCACCCCGTCGTGGCCGCCGTAAAAACGCTGCCCGTCGATTAAAATCAAGGTATGGCTGTAATCCATGCCGCGCAGCCGGACGTTGCCCTTGTTTCCCCAACTGCCGCCGTCCTGAACGGCCTGAATACCGGAGACATAGTTCAAGGCTTCCTGCACCGTCTTTACGTTCGCCTGTTCCAGCTCTTCCTTGGTGATCACTTCCACCGCGATCGGAACTTCGTCAATTTGCCGCTCGGTCTTGGTCGAAGTGGTGACTTTGACCTCGCCCAGATCAGCCTCGGATTGGGCCTCCTCTGCTTGAGCCCAGACTCCCGCCGACGCCCAAAGGCCCAATAAGCAAAGCGCCGTTAAAACCAGACCGCCGGTACGGCTATACCGTCTACCCGTCATTTTCGCTCCTCCATTCATTTAGATGTTTTTATGAACAAAAGTTAGTTTTTCCTAACTTTAATTCCGAAAAAATTAACTCTTTTCCAACTCCGCGATTAATTGATAGGTAATTGCCAACCGAACCGCCACCGTCTCGGCGGCGCTCCGGCCGGGTACCGGTGGAAAAGGCCCGGCCCGCCGCAATGTAGCGATCGCATCCTGATCTAAAATCCGGGAACCGGAGGTGCCGACCACCTTCAAATCCTTAATCCGGCCATCGCCGCAGATCACGAACTCCAGGCGCACTTTGCCTTCCAAACCCCGTTCCTTGGCGAATCGGGGATAGCGCTTCATGGATTCAATCCGTGTCAATATTCTCTGAAAATAGCTGTACGGCAACTGAACCCGGCCATCGCCGCTCCCGCTCCCAACTCCAGTTCCGATTCCGTTTCCAATCCCACTCCCGATTCCATTGCCAACTCCGCTTCCGATTCCGGCTCCACTTCCGCCGCTCTGTCCGGCCGTTCCGCTACCGTTCTCCCGGCCCGCGCCGGTTAATGGCGGGCTATCAACCAGAGCGGCTCCAGTCGTCAATAAAGAATCCGAATCGATGGGAGCAATTGGGGCTCCAGAATCTGAGACTGGTTCCACTGACGTCGTCAACTCCGAACTCGTCACCGCCAGCCGGGACTCGGGAGGGCGAGTCAAGTTTTGCGCCGGTTCGATCAAATCCGGCGCGGCGCGGTGTACCGGTGTTGCTTCTCCCCGGTTCAGCCTTTCCGGAGCGGAATTTCTCGATCGCCGCGCAACTTGATTCCTTTGGGACCGCGATCCGGGATGCTGTTCCGTTATTGCCGCCATCGCCGGTGGCGCCAGCCCACCGCCACCGCCGCCTTCTTCCGCCGCCATCTCGATCCAAACCGGAATCGCCGCCTTAGGCGCGGCGGGTTGGAAAAAGTTCGCGCCAAACCATAACGACAGATGTAAGCCGAGCGAAACTAATAACGCCGGCCGTAATAAACCATCAAGTCGGTTTTGAATGATAAATCCTTCATTTCGGAGGTTATTCTGATGCAAAGCCCATCCCCCGGATCTCAGCAATCGGTGCATTTCGAACGATATTACAATAGTTAGGCTTAACTAACTTAGATCATAGCCATATTTTTCTATACTGTCAAGACTGTTTACATTTCTGTCATCGTAAAATTTTAAACCGACACCTTACCAAAATTATTGTTTTCCCCGTCCAACCGCCAATCCGCCATTGCCATCCACCATTTTCCAATTGGAAGTTGCCACTGTGCCAACGGCATTTGCCAATACGACAGTGCCAACTCTCCCCGGTAAATTGTCAATTGGCGCTGAAGGATTGCAACCCGCCAATTTCCAATTGGTGGATCGCAATCTTCCATTGGCAAGTGTCAATGGCGCAGCGGCGCCTGCCAATGGGAATACGTCAGTTGGCAACGGAACGAAGTCAGTTGACGAAGGAACATTGGCAGGTAGATCGCGAGCCAAGAAGAGACGCCAAAGGATCGAGCAATCTGGTTGATGAACCAAAATCAATGAAGCGGGACCCCGGAAACCAGGAACTAGGAACCAGGAGCTCAAATCCAATTCCGAATGTTTGCCCCGCAACCGCATAAATATGGTGCTGACAACAATTAAATGGAGGGCGGATGGACATGGGATACTATATCGGAGTCGAACCGGGGGTCAATGTCTACGTGGAGGACGTCAACAGCCAGGGCCAGCCGGCAATCTTGTTCATTCACGGCTGGCCGGCCAATCACCGGATGTTCGAATATCAATTTTCGCGGCTGATCCGGCTGGGATATCGCTGTATCGGCATGGATGCGCGGGGATTCGGCAATTCGGATAAGCCGGCCCACGGCTACTCCTACGATCGGATGGCCGATGACATCCGCTGCGTCGTGGAAACACTGCAGATACCCTATCTCATCCTGGGCGGCCACTCCACCGGCGGCGCGGTGGCCATCCGCTACATGGCCCGTCATCAAGGATATGGCGTGGCGAAGCTCGGTCTATTCGCCGCCGCCGCGCCGAGCTTGATCCAGCGTCCCTATTTCCCGTACGGCCTTCCGGCGGAGGAAGTCAATCAAATCATCACCAATACTGATAACGACCGCCCCGAGATGTTGCGGAACTTCGGGCAGATCTTCTTCTTTCAGCACACCACCGGACCCTTCCAGGAATGGTTCTTTCAACTGGGACTGCAGGCGGCCAATTGGGCCACCGCCGCGGTGGCCACCAGTTGGCTTGATGAAGAGGAACTGTTCAATGATCTGGGGCAAATCAACGCCCCCACCCTGATCCTGCACGGCATTCACGACCAGGTTTGCCGCTTCCCGCTGGCCGAGGCCCAGCACCGGGGGATTCCCGGCTCCCGGCTGGTGCCGTTCCAATTCAGCGGCCACGGCCTGTTCTACGACGAGCGCGACAAGTTTACCAATGAACTGGTCCGCTTCATCGAGGAATAACCCGGGTCCGCCAGATTTAATATTTAATCTCTAAAAAAGTCCAGGGAGAATTATCGACCAGCCCCTGGACCTTTCATTTCGTCGTCCCTTCTCGAACAACGAAGTATCGTCGCTTGCGATACGGCAGTCCCACTCTCCGCTTTAGTCAAAAATCTTCCCTTCCTGATAATCCCGCCAGACCGTTTCGAACCAGCCGTCTTCCTCCGGGATCGGCCGCACCGGCGTCCATGAGGTCCAGTACGCCCCTTCGCGATAACCAAATTCAAGGATTTGGCCGCGCAGTTCCATCCGTTCGGGTCGAAACCGCCACTCGGGCGGCAGCTTTTCGGAAACGGACTCGCCGGCCTCATCCAGCACCAGATAGGAGCCGCGGCTGCCCCCGCCGGCCTCCAGATAGCTGTCGATGCTCTTAAGCACCGCCAACTGGGCCAGGCACAACTGACGGTTTTGAAAATACGCCAGCAACTCACTCCGATCCGCCAAACGTACCCCGGCGTTCTCCAACTCACTCCAATCCCGGGCCGCTTCGTCCAACGCTTCCTTGACCCGGTCCGCCGCGCGGATATGGGCCGCCGTCGCCGTCATCCGCTGCCGCAGCCGCTCCCGGAACGAGCGCAGATCCTCGCCAGCGCCGCCGACCAGCTCTAGGACCCGCTCCACCCGTTGCAATTTCTGGTCGGCTTCGGCCGCAAACCGGCCGTCATCGTAATGGGTCCCGGCGTAGCGCCGCGCGATATACTCGGCCGCCCGGAACCCGCCGACTTGTCCGGCGTTCAGCGCCGAGCCGCCCGGCCGGAACACGCCGTGGCTCCCGTTGGCCTCCCCGATCGGGAACAGATGGCGCAGGTTGGACTCCCACCAGATGTTGCCCTTCAGGCCGCCGTTATGATGCTGGGCGCAGACGGCAATCTCCAGCGGTTCGCGGCCGAGATCAATCCCATGCCTGCGGTACAGATCGATAGCCATCGGATTCATCGTCTCCAGCCGCTCCAGGGGCGTTCCGGCCAGGGCGCCGCTTTTCTCTAAATACTGTCGGGCCTCCGGCTCCAACTCCTCCAACCGGAAATCGGCCAAGCCGGAACCGGCGGAAGGATTCCGCCGGAAATCCAGGAAGACCCGTCTCCCCTTAAGCACCGTTTCCTGATACACTAGAATATCAATGAGCGATGAGCCGAAATCCTTAATCTTGCGGGGATCGAACGGCCATTGGTATCCTTTCAGAAAAATCGCCGTGGCCAGCCGGCCCATGGTCGGGAAGTATTCATTCAAAAACTCCCGCTGGTCGGAGCCGTCAGTTGCGGTGCTGATATACCTGGGAATTACCTGCTGATAGGTTCCGGAAACATTCCAGCGGAACTTGGTGGACGCCAGGCCGTACTGCCATTCGGTCAGGTTCACCGCGGCCGCGCCCGCTTCCAGGGCAATGCCGGTGCCGCCCAGGTGATCCCCGGGATACACCGAGGCTTCGTAAAGCCCGCCCGGGCCGCCGGTCCCCATCACGATATTTTCGGACTGAATCAGTACCAGGGAGTCCATTCCCTGGTCAAGCCCGGCTTTGTTGAGGGCGACCGCGCCGATCACTTTCCGGTCGGCGCCGGTGCCGGTCGTGAGCAAAGAGATGATTTCATGCCGGTCCAGGATCGGCACGTCCAGTTGCCTGACGCGGGCCAGCAATTTCTGAAACATCTGATTGGAAGTCCAAGGCCCGGCCGAGGTCGCCCGCTGCTTGGGATCGTGATCGGTTTTGTACCCGACATACCCGCCATACCGGGTGTGCGGAAAGGGGACGCCCAGCTGGACCAGGTGGAAAAACTCCTGCGGCGACAGGGCCGCCTCGATCAAGGCGATGTCGCCGTGCATCGCGCCGCCGCCGCAAAGGGTCCCGGCCATTTCGGCCACGGAATCGGAACCCGCGCCGGAGAGAGAAAGCTTATAATAGGTTTGCTTGTCTGAGCCCGAATTGTTGGACACTCCCCCGCCCAGCCGCTCGGTGGCGATCAGGATATCAGTGACGCCAAACTCCTTGAGATGGCAGGCGCAATTCAGCGCGGCCGCCCCGGACCCGATGATCAGGGTATGGCACCGGTAGAGGGGATAGGCATTCCCCTGATATGCAAAGGTCAATTGTTCCACTGGCCTCTCCTCCGTTTATTTTTACTCCGGTATCAGCACCGCTTTGACGGCCTCTTTCCGGTCCAGGGCCTCCAGCGCTTCATTGGCCTGGCTGAGCGGAAAGCGGTGGGTGACCAGTTTGGCAAAGAGCGCCGGGTTCTCCAGCACCATGCGCATTGCCCGGTAAACGTGGGAAGTGTCGCTGACCCAGACGCCTTGCAACCGGAGGTTGCGCCGGGTCAGGCTTTGATAGCCATCGAAGGGGATCTCCCCGGCCGGCTGACTCATTCCAATGCTCAACACCGTTCCGCCCCGGCGGGCGATGGCGATGGCTTCCTGCAATCCCGCGGCCGACCCGGAGGCCTCAATCGCCAGATCAACGCCCCGGCCCGAGGTCAAGGCCATGATCTGTTCCATCCGGTCCGCGGCGGACCCTTGATTCCGGTTCAAGACCGCGGTGGCCCCAAACTCCCGGCCCAGCCGCAGCCGCGGCTCGGAACCGCCGGAGAGAATCACCTGGCCGGCTCCGTAGGATCGGGCGAAGGCCACGGCATACAGCCCAAGCGGGCCGGGTCCGATCACCGCCACCGTATCGCCTGGTTCGGGCCGGCTCAGGGCGAACCCGTGGGCGGCGGTGGCTCCGGAGCAGGAAGCGGAGACCAGCACCGCCGGATCGACGGCGGCTTCGATTTTAAAAATATCGGTTTTTTCAGGTAAAATGATGTGGTCCGCGTAACATCCGTTCAAATACGGCGCTTGATCCGCCGAACAATTGATGCCGGGCACCACCCGCGTCTCGCAGAGGGCCGGCTCATGCAGCACCTGGCAGGAATAACATTCGCCGCAGGATATGCCCCGGTTCCAAATGATTAAATCGCCTTCGCGCAGCGATTCGCCGTTGACCGCCCGTTTAGGTCCATTGAGTCCGGCGATGATTCCCACACCTTCGTGGCCCAGGATCATCGGCAGCCGCAACCGGGGATCCTCGCCCTTGAACATATGGAGATCGCTGCCGCAGACTCCCGAGGCGGACAGCCGGACCAGCACCTGTCCCCGGCTCAACGCCGGGATCTCCACCTCCTGGCGGCGCAGCGGCTGATGATACTCTTCAAGTAAATAGACAGTGGCTTTCAAGCTGACGTCATCCCCAATATATGTAGTTTCTTCCCCGTGTACCGGTTATTTCTTAACGCATTCCCTGTAAATCGGCAAATAGGTTCCGCCGTCGCGAATCACGCAACCGGTGGTCCCGCCGTGGCGCATGATATCCGTGCACTTACTGCAAGCGATGCAGACTTTCTCCGGGGCCATTTCCCCTTTTTCCAACAAGTCCCTGGCGAAATCGGGATAAGCGAACGCCTCGCGCCCGACGCCGGCAATGGTCTGCCAGCCCCGGTTCAACTGGGCCGCTGCCGCATGGCCCAGGAAATGGCGAAGCCAGGAATACCCGCTGCCCAGAATCGCCATGGCCGGGAAGGCTTGTTGCAACTCGGCCGCGGCCGACAACATCCGGGCCACCCCCGTCAGCGGATGTTCCTCCGGAATCGCCATCTCCAGCGACGGCTGGTCGTAGGGGCGATTCAAATGCGGGTTGTAATACGGATTGCCAAGCGTGACATTGACCAGCTTGACGCCGCGCCGCTCTAACTCGGCCAGGAGCAGCTTGGGTTCGGTCAGATCCACCGGCATACTTCCCGGCGCCATGCCTTCGGTCGCCTTTCCCACTCCCCAGCCATAGGGATAGGGCAGGCCGTCCCAAACATTCATCCGGACCGCGACCCGGATCCGTTCGCCGTATTCGGAACGGATCTTATCGACCACGTTCAGCAAAAACCGGGTCCGGTTGGCGAAACTTCCGCCGTATTTCCCTTCCCGGAGATGGCCGCCGAACAATTCCGAGAGCAGGTAGCGGTGGCAGCATTTCACGTCCACAATGGGGAATCCGGCCTCTAAAGCAACTCCGGCGGCGCGCACATAGTCGTCCTCCAGCCGTTCCAGCTCCGCGTCGCTAATGACCGGATATTCGGGACCGATCCCGTTACGGGGATCCAAGAACGGATTGTGCTGGGCGATGATCGGCCGGCCAACCCCATCCGGCTTGCTGTACCGGCCCGAATGGGTCAGTTGCAGGACTGGCACGAAAGAATAGTTGTTCCCAAAGGTCCGCCGGGCCGCCCGGTCCGAGACTTCCAGCAGCCGCCCCAGATCCTTGGTATTGGCGGGATCGGCCCACAACTGGCGCGGATTGGCGCGGCCTTCGTGGGTTACGGCGGTGGCCTCGAACCAGAGCAAGCCGGCGCCCCCCGCCGCGAACCGCTCATAACGCCGGTAGGTTAGTTCACTGGGTTTGCCGTCACGAGTGCCGTCGCATCCTTCCATGGGTTGAACGGCCAGCGCGTTCGGGGCCTCCCAGTTATAAACCCGGACCTTCCGCCCGAGCGGCGCCAGATTCGTCTCCAGCGGGATGGGCAGATTCAGCCGCTCCACTTCGGCCCGTAATTCGTCAAGCGTCTGGAATGAAAAACGTTTATGCAAATGACTCACCCTCAAGAATTGATATAGTCGGCCGGATGCGGCCGGATCGCGCCGGACCGGGCCGGCGCGGGCGTTTTCCCTCACGATGGGGTGTGATGAACGGCGCCGCCTGCCAGCGGCCCCGCCCGGTCCAACTCTTCGGGAGTGTTGATGTTTAAAAAGGCGTTGGTCCGGCGGTTGCTCCAATCGGCGATTTGGCAATCGGCCCCCTTGATCAGCCGCTGCAGCGACAGGTCGCCGGCCTTGACGGCCGCTTCAACCTTGGGCATGATCCGCTTGGAATAAAGGGCGTGTAAAGGTTCCAACCCGCTGAAACTGGTTGGAATACGGCCGTCGAAACGCTGGCAGTCAAAATCGGCGATCAATTCCGCGATCAGCTCCCGCTCCAGAAAGGGCAAGTCGCAGGCGACCAGGAAAATCCCGTCGCCCGACGCGGCGCTCAGTCCGGTGTATAATCCGCCCAACGGCCCCAGATTGTCGACCCGGTCGACGGCAACCTTCAGACCCGGTCGGACCCGGAACGGCCGCGCCGAGCTGGTTACCACGATGATCTCTTCGAAGAGATCGCTTAAAACGTCCAGTTGCCGGCGGATCATGGTCCGGCCTCCAACCTTCGCCAAATATTTGGGATATCCCATGCGCCGGCTCCTTCCGCCCACCAGGATCGCGGCGGAAAGCAAAGTCCGTTGTCCCATGCCGCCTCCCCCACGCCTCACTGCGCCTTGGCCACCTGGCACAAGGCGGTTTTGTAATCGGGCATGCCCGACATCTTGTCGATGACTTTGTGATTGGTCAAAATATTAACGTTCGCGCCCGGACTGCTGTTGGCCAACTGCCAGGCGGCGCCGAAATGGTGCCCCCAGCC
The DNA here is from genome assembly GCA_023402395.1 of Bacillota bacterium. Lineage (GTDB taxonomy): Bacteria > Bacillota > UBA4882 > UBA8346 > UBA8346 > JAEYGI01. The sequence continues at coordinate 18,210 of JAEYGI010000057.1, read as the reverse complement.
GTACGGCACCACCAGAACCCGCGGGTCGACCTTGGGGTTAAGTTTGGCGGGCAGCCGGATTTCGCCCCGAGGCGATGAGACAATCACCGGATCGCCGTCAGCGATGCCCCGCTCCCGGGCCGTTTCCGGATGCAATTCCACTTGATTTTCGGGCTGTTTGGCGTGCAAGGACGGCATATTATGAGTAAAGGACAAATAGGCGGCGTTGATCCGGTTCCCGGTGACCAGGATCAGCGGGAACCGTTGGGCCAGTTCCGGCTGGGAGACCGGACTCTCGGCCACCTCGTGATATTGCGGCACCGGATCCAGCCCCAGCTTTTCCAAGTCCGCCGAATACAGTTCGATCGTTCCCGAAGGGGTCGCGAACGGGTGTTGATGATAATACCCGACCGGCCGGGGTTCGACTTCAATGCCGCTCGAATTCTGGGTTAAGTATTGGACCGACAAACCCAAGTTTTTCAGGATCTCATCCAGCAGTTCGGTCTCGCTCTCTTGAAAATACTCGCCATATCCCATCTTGACGGCCAGTTCCTTAATAATTTGAAATTCCGACTTGGCCCCGTACAGCGGCGCGATGGCCTGCTGCTGCAGTTGGACGATTTTGGGAAGGGCCACGTCCGGAGCTTGCAAATCAACTTTTTCCAAAAACGAGGCCGCCGGCAGGACATAATCGGCGAAGGTCGCGGTCTCGCTGAGATAGAGATCGACGACGACCAACAGGTCCAGCTTTTTGAGCATCGCTTCGACCGCCGTCGAGTTGGGCCAGGCCAGCAGGGGGTTCCCCCCCAGGCAAAGCAGGGCTTTGATCGGATAAGGCGTCCCGTCGAGAGTGGCGTCCATCAGCTTGCTTGGGATGTCATGAGTGATTGGGCTTTCCTGGGCCACCGGCTTGGCCGAAGGTTTGAACTGCTCGTTCAGGCAAAGCTTGGCCGCGAGTTTCCCGGCCGGCGCGAACAGGTTGGTCTGCAGGATTAAACCGCCCGGTACGTCGACGTTGCCGGTGATCGCGTTCAGAATATGCAGCGCCCGGCAGGCCTGGGTCCCGTATTCGTATTGAATCAATCCCTCGCGCCGGTCGGCGCAGGCGGATTCGGCGTGCGAAAACATATAAGCGATCTCCCGGATAGTCTCCCGGTCAACCCAGGTGATCCGTTCGGCCTCAGCCGGAGTATAGGGCCGGCAGGCTTCGGCCAATTGCTCGAACCCAGTGGTGTATTTTGCGACAAACTCCCGGTCGTACCACTCGTTTTCGATAATCAGATTGATAATGGCCAGAATCAGGGCCAAATCCGTTCCGGGGCGGATCGTGGTGTAAATATCGGCCTTGGCGGCGGTCTCCGTTTCTCTGGGATCGACCACGATCAGCGTGGCCCCGTTCTTTTTGGCCCGCAGGATATCCTTCATTACCCGGAGCGACCGGTGCATTCCGGAGATGGCCGGATTGGCGCCGAACAGCAGGATGCACTTGGAATTCAAAAAATCGCCGCAGGCTGAAACGCCCAATCCGAAGCTGTACCGGTTGCTAATCCCCTTGGAACTGACGCACAAGGCGGCGTTGGTCGCCAGATTGGGCGTGCCGTAAATATTGATAAAACGCTTCAAATAGACTGTAACCAGCCAGGAAAAAACCGACAGGCCGCGATAGACGGCCAGCTTCTCCGGGCCCTCTTCTTGCTTCAAGCGGATAAGCTTGGCCGCAATCTCTTCCAATGCCTGATCCCAGGAGATCTCTTCCCAATGATCCCCCGCTTTTTTGAGGGGTTGCCGCAGCCGGTCCGGATCATAAATCAACTCCAGCATGGCACGGCCTTTAACGCAGAGTGCCCCCTCGTTTTTTTGGCAGTCGGGATCGCCGGTCACATCGACGGCTTTCCCGTCCTTCACCGTTACAATGACGCCGCAGCGGCAGTTGCATATTTTGCAATGAGTTTTAATTTCGGGCATTCGGTTCACCCCATTTATACATCCTGACGTTTCCTTCGCCCTTGACTTCCCCTTTTACCAGGCTACCGCGATATACCCCGGATCGATCTCCGGGATATATCACAGCGTAGTTTCACTTCTTTTTAACCGTGGTTTCCAAAGAAGTAATCCAAATCGATCGCTTCCAGCCCTTCGTCGTAATTGACCTTTTTCAGCGGGCTGTTCAGCGGTCGGGTCGCGTCAATGGCCACTTTGGTCACCACCCCGTTCCGGCTGGTGGGATCGATGGGACTGCCCTTGGCATGTCCCATGACGAAGCATTTGGAGATCTCCATGTTTAAGTTGATGGCCCGCAGCACCTCGGCATCGTCGAAGATATTGACATCGGCGTCAACGACCACGACATGCCGGACAAACGGATCGGCCGCGAAAACCGCGGCTGCGGCATTGGCCGGTTCGCCCTCGACGAATTTTTTGATCGCCACGTAGCACATGGCCCGGCAAAACCCGGCGGGCGGCATGTAAACCTCGGCCACGCCCGGGCAGGCGCCTTTGACATAGTTATAAATCTGGCCCAGGCGGGGCAACCCGCCCAACAACAAATGTTCGGTCGCGCCGGAGCAGATGTCGAGATAGATCGGGTCGCGGCGCATCGTGATCGTTTGAATGGTCACGACCGGATAGTTCCGGACTTCGCTATAGAGCGTGTGCCATTCGCCCACCGGTCCTTCGGAGGCCCGGTTCTCGCAATCGATCTGCCCTTCCAGACAGATCTCACCCTGAGCGGGCACTTCCAAATCAACGGAACGGCATTTTACAATCTCCAGAGCTTGCCCCAACAGGCCCCCCATCACCGCGAATTCATCGGTATCGATCCCCTGGAAACTGAGGCTGCCGAGATACAAGGCGGGATGGGCGCCGATGATGATGGCCACCGGCATCGGCTGCCCTAGCGCCCGGTACTTTTGATAAATATAGTAGGCATGACTGGATTCGGCAAGGTGAATGCCCATCTGCCGGTTATTTTGAATCATCAGCCGATAGATTCCGGAATTCCGGATCTTGGTCTCCGGGTCGCGGACCGTCATAATCCCCGCGGTAATATAGGGTCCGGCGTCCCCCCCGTTATGAGTGATCACCGGCAGCGTTCCCAGATCGACGTCATCCCCGCTGAAGACCAGTTCCTGAATCGGTGCGGAATCTACCAAGACTGGGGTGATCAGGTTTTTTTCACGTTCCCGGTACACCCGGTTCACGCCCGACTCATCGGTATCCAACGCCAAAGCCATTCGGAGCCGATTGCCGAAAACGTTGGTGACCACCGGAAACCGGGATCCGGCGACACTTCGGAAGAGGACGGCCGGATGGCGCTCCGCTTTTTCCAATTTGTAAATGATTCGAGTCAGTTCATAATCGGTACGAACCGGCCGATCCGTGCTCAGCAATTGTTCAGGATATCTTGCGAGTTGCTCCAAATAACTCCCTAATGTTTTCATGATTGAATCCCTTGGTCGACATATCTCTCACCAAGTACGACGGTTGGCGGAAAATACTTGTTGATCACCAGTCCAATCACGATCAAAAGCAATCCGATCAAATGGGTCAGTCCATTTGGAAACATCAGGCAGATGGCGGCCGTCCCCGCGATGATTCTGGCGGCGAGGTTCAAGTGAATGAACATGAATCCCTCCAATGCCGCCACTAAACACATCACTCCGATAATCTCAGCCCCTACGGCCATGACAATCTCCATCGTGCTTCCTTGCAGAATCACCGCGGGATTCCAGATGAACATAAACGGAATGATGAAAGCCGGCAATCCGAAACGAAACGCTAACCACCCGGTCTTATCCGGATTGGATTGGGCGATAGCCGATGCGCAATAGGCGGCAATCGCTACCGGAGGTGTAATGGCCCCAATCGCGGCGTATATCCAGATAAACAGATGAGCGGCAATGGGGGCCGCGCCAGCTTGGGTCATGACCGGCACTAAAATCGTGACTAAAATGATATACACTGCGGTCGCCGGCAACGGCAATCCCAAAATATTGGCGATAACCATCGACCAAAATGCGGCCAAGAACAAGTTCCCCTGGTGGAAGGCGATCAGCGTGTATGTAAGCTTGGCGCCCAAACCGGTGATCAGGAAGACGCCGACAATGATACCGGCCGCCGCGCAGGTGACGGTGATTTGAACCGCGTTTTTGGCCCCGGTTTCAAGAGCGGCCAAAACCTTGGACAAACTGGGCCGGGTCAGTTTGCTGAAAAAGCTGACACCGATCATTACCATGATCGACCAAAACGCCGCACGCATTGGGGACCATCCGGCGCTGATCGACCAGACCAAAAAGACAATCGGGATCCCCAGGTGCCCCCGGTCTTTCATCGCTTTCCAAAAAGAAGGCAATTGTTCTTTGGGCAATCCAACCAGATTGGATTTGGCCGCCCGGGAGTCGGCGATGAACAGTAATGCCATATAATAGAGAAGCGCCGGGATGATCGCCGCGATACAAACTTTCCAATAGGGTATCTCCAAATATTGGGCCATGATAAACGCGCCCGCGCCCATGACGGGAGGAGTGAACAATCCGCCGGTAGATGCCACCGCCTCAATTGCGGCGGCGACTTGGGGATGATATCCCACTTTTTTCATCAAGGGAATAGTAAACGTCCCGACCGTGGCCACGCTGGCGGGCGGCGACCCGGTAAGCCCGCCCATGCAGGCGCTGCCCAGAATCGCGGTTTTGGCGGGACCGCCCCGGAAACGTCCGGCAATGGAGTAGGCAATCTCCGTAAACCATTGGCCGCCTCCGAATGCCTCCATAAACGCGCCGAAAATAATAAAGACGATAATATAAGTAGAAGCCACATCCAACGGAATTCCAAAAATGCCTTCGGTGCTCATAAAGAGGAAATTGACCAACCGGGGCCAAGTCTCGCCACGGTGTGCCATAAACGAAGGAAAATACGGTCCAAACAACGCATAAAGAATAAAGGCGCCAGTGATGATTGTTAGCGATAAACCGTTGGTTCGTCGGGTTGCTTCTAACACCAGTATTACTAAAATGCTACCTACGACAATGTCGGCCATGGGAATCTCGCCGACCTTAAAGGCCCGGGCTTCCCAGACCAGCATGACATAGATATTGGCAATCATGATCATTAGCGCCAATATGGCGTTAATAATATTGGTCCACTTCGAACTTCCTTCTTTCTTTACGGAGAAAAAAGCCAGCGGGGAAAGGAGGGCCATTAATAAGGCCCTCTGCGTTAATGACGAAAACGTTCCAAACCCCGCGGTGTACAAAAAGATAACCGCTGTAAAAATCAATAGGCCGGAAAGACAGTTTTTCTGGAGCTTCGCCAGGTTCGTCATTTCAATAACCCTTTCTCTTTGAAGTACTTACGCGCGCCGGGATGTAACGGCACAGCCAAGCCTTCCACGGCGGATTCAATACTCAATTCGCTGGCGGACGGATGAGATTTTTTAATAACTTCGACATTTTCAAAGATCGCTTTGGTCATTCGGTACGTCAAATCGGCGCTAAGCTTTTTATTCACGATAACTACCAACGGAGTATAAATGGTGGTTATGGCGCTATCTGTATCGTACATGGACTTTGGTAAAACCACTTTGGAATAATAGGTCAACTTTTTCAGCATCTTATCCATAACGTCTTGATCAATGGTTAAAAACCGAACCGGTTTCTTGGCGGCGGTCAACTGAATAATAGCGGAGGCCGGGGCAGCGGATTGCACGACAATGGCGTCCAGGTTTCCGTCAACCAAGGCGTCAGCCGCTTGTTCATATGAATTATAAATCGGCTTATAATCCTGGGGCTTGATGCCGTAGTAACCAAAAACATCGTTGGCCACCGCGATGGCACCGCCACCCGCCGGGCCAAGCGCCACTTTCTTACCTTTTAAATCTTTAATTGAATGTATCGAAGAGTTTTTGTTCACGACAATGTGGAAAACTCCCTTGGATAATCCTGAAAAAAGCAGGCTAAGATCTTTCTGGGGTTGTTTATAGGGGTCAAGTCCCTTGGAAGCGTTATATGCCATAAACCCCATGGTAATCGCCAGATCAACCGTACGGTTGCTGACTAACGGGTTGTTTTCGATGGCACCGCCAGTAACCTGAGCAGTGGTCTGAATCCCTACTTTATTGGTGATTACATCGGCAATTGCAATGCCGATCGGATAAAAAGCGCCACCAGCAGCAGCCGTGCCGACGACCATAAACCTCGGATCGGAGCCAGCCGCGGAAAGCGAGGAACTGGTTGCGACAATCATTACTAATAAAGCCATGACCAAAAACTTTTTCATTACAAACCCCTCCTTGTTAGTTTAACTAAATTTCCGGTAGTAGCATTCACGTTCTATCCTTCCTTTTGTCCTCACCTCCCTGTTTTATTTTCTGTTTCTATGTTAAGTGTTACGAAAACCCACCGTTTGCCGGATTAATAATTTGGGTTCCAATTTTTCGAATACCGGTTTGTTCCGGCCCTTCCCCTCAATCAGCTTCATCAGCCGTTCCGCCGCTTTGGCTCCTACCTCATAAAACGGCTGCGCCATAGTAGTCAAGGCGGGATCCATCAATTCGGAAACGTCCAGATTATCGTATCCGATCACCGCGACATCTTCCGGAACTTTCAATCCTCTTTCCTTCAACGCTTTGATGACTCCCAGCGCCTTGGGATCGCTCGTCGCAAACACAGCCTCCGGCAATTGGCCGTGGTCCAGGAGCTCCAAAATGGCCCGATACCCGTCGTCCCAACCGCCGGTATTGTGAACCGCCAGGTTTTCGTCAAAAGGAAGACCCGCTCCGGCCAAGGCCTCCCGGTAGCCGCGAAACCGCTCCCGGTACAATTCCAGTTCCAGAGTACCGTTAATGATGGCGATTTGACGGTATCCCCGCTCCAACAAGAATTGAGTGGCCCGGTATCCGCCCAAATAATTGTCCACCACAATGGTGTCAATCTCGTTGCTCAGTGAGCGGACCATCAGCACCACGGGATAGCCTTGTTTTTTCAATTCCAGAATATGAGCGCTGGCCGGCGTGGCCGTTGAGAAAATAAATCCATCTACCAAACGGCGGCGCAGGTTTTCGATGTAAAAAACCTCGGTCGCCAGGTCCTCGTCGGTATTGAAAAGGACCAGAATGTAGCCGTGACGCTTAGCCACCTCGGTGATGCCGCGAATCGCGGCCGGAAACACCAGGTTATGCAAATTGGGAAAGAAGAGTCCGATCGTTTTGGAGCTGCCTTCCTTCAAACTTTTGGCCAGCACGTTCGGCTGGTAATTCAACTCTTTAACCGCTTGCAGCACTCTCTTTTTGGTTTCGGGGCTGACGATCACTTTCCCGCTCAACGCCCGTGAAACGGTGCTGGGAGAAACTCCGGCCTTTTCGGCGACGGTCTTGATGTCCACTTTCGTTTCGAGCACGTGGTCCTCCTTAAATGAAAAGGATTGTGCAATGGTTTGTGCAATCGTTTTCATGAATTATTTCGATATTATTAAAAATAATCCTGCCGTTCGTTAAAATTTTTATTTCAATTCATCCCAGCCATTTTTCACCAACAGGTTTTATTCGACAAGTTCTAAATGTTGTATTATAATTTAAACGCCATGGGATAAAGTCTATCGTTCGACTGTACTTTTACGAAAAACATCGAAAAATGACTTTATTTCTGCTTGCATTTGTATCGATCCGGCCTTGAGCCAGTTTTATCACAACGCTTCTAATAACCGATTGGCTCCGAATCCGTCCGCCTACAGCCGCCGTGCCATGGCGCCGGATCTATGGGTTGCAAGAGAAATCTTTCAGCCTCCCGTGTTTGGAAAGGAGAAAAGCCGGCTTGAGCCAAGCCGTTTTTTCCGTTGCGAAAAAACGGCTTTATTTTTTCGGATACAATAATTCTGTCTCCGAACACCTATAAACGCGTTAGGAGCGGCAACATGCGTTGGATGAACTTAACGTCCATGGATGAGGCATTGCAAATCATTGAAAATTCATTTCAGCCGATCACCGTTCCGGAAGTTCTGCCGCTAGAGGCCGCCGGCGGCAGGATTCTGGCGGAAGACGTCATCGGCGCCGAAGATGTCCCCGGATTCAGCCGTTCCACGGTTGACGGCTACGCGCTCCGCGCCGAAGAGACGCGTACGGCCCGTGAAAATGCCAAGGCTCTTTTCCGTTCGGCCGGGCCGGTGCGAATGGGCGCTCCGGCTTCAGCGATTCAACCTGGCGAATGCAGCTATGTGCCAACCGGCGGAATGCTCCCGATCGGCGCCGACGCCGTGGTCATGGTCGAATATACCGAGGATTGCGACGGGTCCGTCGCGGTGTACCGTCCGGTCGCGCCCGGCGAGAATTGCCTGTTTCGCGGGGAAGATCTCCGTATGGAACAAGTGGCTCTGGCCAAGGGACAGCCATTGCGGGCTTCGGAGATCGGGATCCTGGCTTCCCTGGGATGCGTCCGGGTAAAAGTGTACCGCAGACCCCGGGTGGCGGTCTTTTCGTCCGGCGACGAACTGGTTCCGGCCGGGACACAGTCTCTGGCGCCCGGCCAGGTCCGGGACAGCAACGGACCTGCCCTGACCTATCAGGCCCGTCAATTGGGCGCGACCGCCCGGTATCTCGGGATTTTAAGCGACGATCGCGCTGATTTTGAATCGAAACTGGATTCCGCCCTGCAGCAAGCCGATCTGGTGATCCTCTCCGGCGGCAGCTCGGTCGGAACCCATGACTATACTCCGGATGCCTTCCGGAAGCTGGCCGGCGGCCGGCTGCTTATGGAGGGACTGGCGATTCAGCCGGGCAAACCGACGCTACTGGCGAACGCGGACGGTAAAGCCCTGCTGGGCCTGCCCGGGCATCCCGTATCCGCCTTGTCCGTCTTTGCGCTGCTCGGCAAGGCGTTGCTGCGCCGGCTGTCCGGCGCGGCCGCCATCGACTTGGGCGATCCGTATTGGGAGGCCGTTCTCAGCCGGAATGTGCCCTCGCGCCCCGGAAGGCTGGAGTTGGTCCGGGTGAAACTGGACCCGGCCGGCGAAACACTTGCGGCTACGCCGGTCTTTGGCCGTTCCGGCCTGTTGCATACACTGGCCCGGGCCGACGGGATGATCCGGATCGAACCTGACTGCGACGGATTGACGGCCGGAACCAAAATCCGGGTCTATCCCTGGAGGTGAGAGTTCATGCCCCCGATTTATCTGCATCAAACGCCGCGCCAAACGGCGTTGGAGCGATTCTTGAACGCCAACCGTCCCGAACCGGCCACGGAAATGATCCCGAGCCGCTCCAGCCTCGGCCGGATTACCGCGGCACCGGTCCTGGCGCTGCGCCCGGTTCCCGGTTATGACGCGGCAGCCATGGACGGCATCGCGGTCCGGGCCACCGCGACTCACGGCGCGACCGATCAACGGCCGGTGACGCTCCCGCCCGTAACCGGTTACCGGCCGGTCGACACCGGAGATCCGGTCCCTCCCGGGTTTGATGCGGTCATCCGCATTGAGGACCTTCATTTTCCGCCCGATCAAAGCGTTCAAATTCTGGCCCCAGCCGTTCAGTTCCAGCATATTCGCATGGCCGGAGAGGACCTGAAACGGGACGAACCGCTTTTGCCGGCTTCCCACCGGATCCGGCCGGTCGACCTCGGGGCGTTGCTGGCGTCCGGCCTCAGCCGGATCAAGGTCTTCGCGCGGCCCAGGGCGGCCGTGATTCCGACCGGCGATGAGCTGGCCGACCCCGAGAACGAACTGGCCCCGGGTCAAATTCCCGAATTCAACGGTGCGGTCATTGCCGGCTATTTGAGCGAATGGGGAGCAGAACCGGTCGTATTTCCGATCACCCGCGACCGGCCGGCGGACCTGACGGAAGCAGTCCGGCAAGCACTGGCCGAAACGGATCTGGTGATCATCAACGCCGGTTCCTCGGCCGGCCGGGAGGATTTCACCGCCACGGTCATCGCCGGGCTGGGCGACGTCTTGATTCACGGCGTGGCGACCAAACCCGGAAAACCGACCATTTTGGGGCGGTGCGCCGGGAAACCCGTCGTCGGCCTGCCCGGCTATCCGGTCTCCGCCTACCTGGCGCTGGAATGGTTTGTCCGGCCGCTGATCTATGGCTATTACGGCCTGCCCGAGCCGGAGCGGCCCCGGATCCGGGCTCGCGCCGGCCGGCGTATCGTTTCCGAACCGGGGATCGAAGAATTTCTCCGGGTTTCCATCGAGCGGCGCGACGGCCGGTATGTCGCCCACCCGCTCCCCCGGGGCGCCGGCGCCATCTCATCCCTGGTCCGGGCCGACGGTCTGCTGATCGTCCCCGCCAACACCCTGGGGTATGAAAAAGGGGAAGAGCTGGAAATCGAGCTGTTCCGCTCCGAGCCGGAACTATCGGCTCCCGCGCCGCAACCGTTACCGACAACTGACGCCAGTCGGAAAGGGACGTAAAAAATGCCGCAACTGACGGACTCCTACGGACGGATTCACAATTATTTGCGAGTCTCGATCACGAACCGCTGCAACCTGGGCTGCATCTATTGCCGGAAAGCGGACAGGCCAGACGCGGCCCCCTTTTCCAGCCGCCCGCCGCTGGATACGGACGGGCTGCTCCGGATCCTGTCCGCAGCGGCCGAGCTCGGCATCGCCAAAATCCGGCTTACCGGCGGCGAGCCGCTGCTGCGGGAGGATTTAGTCGCGCTGGTGAAAGCGATCCGGGCCATCCCCGGGATCACCGATTTGGCCCTGACCACCAACGGTATACTGCTGGCTGCTAAGGCGGAAGAATTGCGCCGGGCCGGGCTGGACCGGGTCAATGTCAGTCTGGACTCGCTGGATCCGGCCGGATACGCCGCCATCACCCGGGGCGGCGATCTAAACGCCGCATTGGACGGGATCGCGGCCGCCATCGCCGCCGGACTGACGCCATTGAAGATCAACGCCGTTTTTCTCAAGGGAATCAACGACCATCAACTCCCGCAATTTCTGGAGTTCGCCCGGAACCATCCGGTGATGATCCGCTTCATCGAATACATGCCCCTCGGAGCAGCGGAAGCGGAGCGGCAGGGCCGGTTCCGTTCCCTGGACGCGTTGCCTGAGATCGATGTCCTGGTCGCGCAGGGAACGCTCAGCGGGCCTACCCCATCGGCTAACGGCAACGCCGAAAGCTACGCCATCTCCGGCGGGCTGGGGACGCTGGCCCTGATCCGCCCCATCAGCCATCATTTTTGCGCCGCCTGCAACCGGCTGCGGCTGACCGCCGACGGATTCCTCAAACCGTGCCTGGCCTGGCCCGAGGAATTGGATCTAAAACCGTATCTCAACGATCCGGCCGGGCTGCGGGACGCCTTCCGGCGGGCGGTCACGCGCAAGCACCGGGAGCATCAAATGGATCGCGCGGAATTCAGCGCCGGAAAACGCCGAATGTCTGATATCGGAGGTTAACGAATGAATCGTGATGCCAACCGTCCGCCCCTGATCTCCCTGGTGGCCGCCAAATCGGGCACCGGCAAGACCACTGTGCTGGAAGCGGTGGTCGCCCGCCTGAGCAGCCAAGGATATAAAGTGGCCACCCTCAAACACGTCCATGACCAAGCCCATCTCGATCTGCCGGGCAAGGATTCCTGGAAGCACCGGGCCGCCGGCGCCAGCGCGGTCGGGCTGATGACTCCGGAGGAATTTTTGATTATCGGCGCCAAGCCGGAAGGCGGGCCCCGGGATTTATTGAAATATCTTCCCGCCGCCGACCTGGTGCTGGCCGAAGGGTTCCGCGCCGCCGGCCTGCCCAAGATCGAAGTGGTCCGCGCCGAGCTGGGCCGGGAAATCACCACGCCCGTCATGGAACTGCTGGCCATTGTCAGCGACGTTCCGGACCTGGCGGCCCCGGTTCCCGTGTTTCCCCTGGGCCGGCCGGACGCATTGGCCGAGTGGCTGCGGGAACGATTTTTGGCCGCGCCGCCGCCGGAAGTTCAACCCCTGACTCATTTCGACGCCGAGGGCCGCGCCCGGATGGTCGATGTCTCGGCGAAGGCGGCCACCCTAAGGGAAGCCGTGGCCAAGGGCTCGATCCGGATGCGACCGGAAACATTGACTTTGATCGAAAACGGAGCGATCGCCAAGGGCGATGTGCTGGGCGTGGCCCAGGTGGCCGCGATCATGGCCGTCAAAGAGACCTCGCGCTTGATCCCGATGTGCCATCCGCTCAATATCTCCGGGGTGGAGGCCGGTTTCCGGATCGACCGCGACCGGAGCGAGATCGAGATCACGGTCCGGGTTCGTTTGACCGGTTCGACCGGAGTCGAGATGGAAGCCTTAACCGGGGTGAGCGTTGCGGCGCTGACCATTTACGATATGTGCAAGGCGGCTGATAAGACGATGACCATTGAAAATATCCGGCTGGTCGAGAAATCCGGGGGGCGTTCCGGAGTTTTCAGGCGGGAGGAAGGGTGAGCGGTTCAGAAAAACGAATTAATATGGTAAAATTAAGTAATCGAACATTAGATTGGCTCCGTAGAAGATTAAAAAGATTTGCCGGATTGGTTGATGCGCCGTGAAAAGCGTCGGATTTCGTCGTTGCTCGGTCAAGAAAATGTGTTAAGGATGCTTGCAGCTCGTTTTCGCAGACCAAAAGCCGTCTGCAAAACGAGCTGCCGGTCCTCACCGTACATTGAGTACGGTTCCCGGTCCTGACAAGTTATACTCGCCACGCTATTTTAAATCCATATTCTTTCAATTCTTGAATGATTATGCTAGAATTATTCTAACAAGAGCGAAGGACTGATGACAGAGGGTGAATCCATGACCGACCGCGAATTGCTGGAATTATTGGTTCAAAAGCTATCCTCCCTGGAGCGGAATATGACTACTAAGGATGAGTTGCAACAACTCTGTGATACCGTGGCCACCAGGGAAGAATTGGAGCAAACGCATCAAGCGTTGGCTCGATTGGAGCGCGGTCTGGATCAAACGCATCAAGCGCTCATTCGAATGGAAAATGAGCAAGGCGAAAAGATTCGAGCGTTATTTGACGCCAGGGAAGTGCAGATCGATGTCAATGAGCGCATTCTCGACACGCTCAACCGCATGGAAGGTAAGATCGACCGTGTTTCCTTGAAAGTATCGGCGCATGAGGCGCTGTTGCAGAGGGTTAAATAGTAGGTAAGGAAAAGGCGATAGGCATGGCGGTGTCCAGATTTTGACCCGCAGTTGTCCTCGCCAGTTTTGACTACCTTTTTCCTTTTTCCAATAGGACTTTCGTTTCGGCTATCGTTTTATCCAGCCTTTTCGAGATTGTTTTTAAGTTGGAATAATAATTAAAAACAAAAATATCGGTTGATGTTCGCGGCTTATCCTCGGTAACCTCGGCTTGAGTTATATTGGTTGCCTGATTCATGTTCCTTGCTCCTTTCCGTAATTTATCCGGCCTCTGGAACGGGATTACTTTGCGCGTCACTGATAATCTTCCCTCTCAACATATGGTTAGTAAAGATTATAGCCAATAGCACCGCGCAATATGACAGCATTGCCAAATCCTCTTCAACAAAAACATTCGGTCTCCTGCTTTGGACAAATAGCGCTCCGATAACCGCCTTGTCACAATCAAAAACGGGAACGCCTATAATACTTCGATAGAGCCCGGACGGATGACAGCCCGTTTGACGAAATCGCTCATCCTCATTTACATCCCGGCAGATTGCCGGCTGCCCGTTTTCCCAAATCCATCCCGCCAAACCTTGGCCTCTTGTAAACGTCTTTTTCTTCGAATCATGATTTAACCCATGACTCCCCACGATAACCATACTATCCCCAACAATCGCCATGATTGAGCTATATTTGTCATTAACCTGATCAATGGTTAATTTGGTCAGCGTATTGGCGAATTCATTCATTACCGAAGTATATTCCCGTAAATAACTCTCTTGATCGACACAACATACCAATGCCAAAACATGTCCCAGTAACTTATATAATTCTTCGGTGGCATAAACGTTATGGTCCGCCAGTTTTTTATAGTCAAAATAATCTTGAGTAAATTCCGAAAGTTCTTTGTTGCTTTGCTTCAATTGAGTTATTATTTGTTTCGCGATTTCGTATTCCTGGGTGATTCGTTTATTCTCTCTTTTCGCTTCTTTGAGTCTAGCGTTGAGATTTTTGACCTGCTCCGGCGTTTTAACCAAGTCATCCCGATAAAATTTATTTTTGAACGGAGGGATGAATGGATAATTTCTTCTTAAAAGCGGGATTTCAATCGTTTTCGAAGTAAGAAACCATATGAAAATTGATTTCACAGTAGTGGCGATTCCCACTATGATTACAGCGAAGTATATCGTGGTTAATGCAAATCGACAATTGATCTCTCGAATTTGACTTATCCCTTTGGTTATATGATCGACAAACCACATGGAACTATTTAGAATAACTTTTTTGGTATCATTTGAAATAAGCAATGTGCCCAGAAACAATGTTATCGCAAATAGGGTTAAACTGAGCATAAATGTGGCTATCGCCAAAAATGCTTTAGATTCCGGCTCTTTGGAAACAATTTTTCTTGACACGAGAGGCCCTTTCTTTGCATTTGAAATGAGATAGACTTCCTAAATGACCCGTGGAAAGTCCACGTCGACGACCACAAATGCCAGTAAACGGATTAACCTTGAATCCGTTTTGTCCCGTTGTGAAGTTAGATAATATTTCTTCATATTCCTATTTATTCCTTCCTGTTTTACAAAAATACTATCTTTTCCCCGTGGTTTTGTGCATCCTGGTTCTGGAGAAAAAACAATAAACAAACAATATAATTAGAATCCGTTGGCGCCAATCTTTTACTTTTTGACCGACCAAAAAGTAAAGTGGATTTTCAGGATGCGGTCGAGGATGAATTCGTAGATGCTTTGGCTATCGTCGCCGAGCATGGTTGGAACCTCCTTTGGGTGGATAAAATTCGTCGCCGACCGGAGGCTGCAGACCTCCAGCTGTGTTCCATCCGTGAACAGCTGGACTTGAACCTTCCTGGTTCTGGTCCGGCTACAAAATGGAAGCCTTCGTGGCTAAGCTTTGGAATAATGGTTCATCTTAAACTTTAAATCAATTGAAGGGCAGTTTTGTTGGCCCACGGTTTCGGCGGCGAGTGACTTTTTTATTGCGAAAAAAGTCACCAAAAAGGCACCGGATTCGGCCTGATCCCATCCCTGGGGGCCTCATCTTTTGCCGTCCTGCCCCTGAAAACCGCGTGGTTTCGGACTTCCTGCAATTCATCCGGTAACGGTCGTCGCCATCCATGGCAGTACGTAGCCGCACCAAGTGAAGGCTTCGGCGCTGACCACAGTTTTTCATCCGCGAAAAAATGTGGCGGTGAATGTCCCTCCGTGGAAGGCGGGTGCATCTTTGGTTACTATCTAAAATCATTAATCTTAAACCCCTGAACCACAGCCCCTTGCGAAATCTTTTTACTCCCCTGACTCCTGGTTCCGATTCTGCTTTTGCTCCTGCTCCCGTGCGCTACGGGTCAGGATCCGGATCAGTTCCGCTCCGTCTTCCAGGCCCCGGCGGTAGATCAGTTCCTGGTAGCGTTCCGTCATGACCGAGGCGGTTTCGTTGATGGCGTTCAGGACCCGGGCAAGCCCTGTTTTCAAAGCATTGAAAAACCGCTCTTGGTGATAGTTAACCACCTAAAAGAGCGGCGATGACATTCAGGCTTGGATTTAACATTCCTTCTTCGGGGTCGAATTGGAATTCATGGGTTCAAGAAAGGTCTTTTATTGTGTCCTTCAGTATCTTTAATACTTTCCTGGCGTTGTTCAGTATCGCTTCCGCTCTTTGCCGGCTTACCGGAGCAAATTCGGATTAATCCGACTTTTGTCTTTCATTAAACGCGTCCCGCAACATCATGGATACTTCGGCCGATACGATTTTGGTATGAACAAACTCCCGGTCAATTAAGGCCAGAACTCCGGCATGCTTGGAAGAACCGAGATTCTTCGTTAACAGTAATGCCAGGGCCCCGTAAAACATGGCATAATAAGACCGGTTAATTACTCCGTTCCATTCAGCATATTCACCTAATATTTCAGCTTGACGCAAGGTTCGTTCCGCCTGTTCCAGACGATATCCGACCAGCGCGGCCTGATCCGTGTTCATAGCGTGATTCCTTCCAGATTGATGGCTTTGATGAAAGGGGACTCTTTCAGGGGTGAGTTATACCAAATTTCCGGCGTATATTCAACGGTGGTGATGATCACTTGGTGCCCAAACCCCACTTCCCATGCCAGACGGCTAATCAACGCCTCAATCTCCGGGGAGGTTTCCCGGAGCAGCAACCAAAGATCCAAGTCGCTTTCGGGAGAAAAGTCACCTCTGGCCCGGCTTCCGAAGGCCTTTATCTCTTGGAGGGGGACTTTGTTTGCCAGTAATTTTTCTTTAAACTCTTGCGCGATTCCGCGGTCACGCTCGCTTAACATTTTTTGTACCTCCAGAGGGGCTTCGGAGTTCCGGTGATCGTCTTGACAGTTTTATAGTACCAAAATTAGAGATGAATTACCAGCCGGTCACCGGTCCATTGTTCATTAAAGGTGTCAAGCCGGACAGGTTTCAAGCGACTGAAGATATACCCTCTACTTGGCGTTACCAAATTAAGTGACTTCAGTGGACTAAACTTGATCGTCAGATTTCCTTTATTCAATTGTTATACGGCGCCGAGAATCTAAACTTTCCGCCACCCGCCTGATCTTGCCATCTCCTCAGCCCTCCCGGCCGATCATCGCGGTCCCAGCGAATCATTCGAGCAGTGGCGCTGGCCGGCGGTATCCTGCCGTAGGTTTTCAGGATTCGATCGAGAATAAATTCCAAGAATGCTGCGAATTTTATCGATGACGTGGTGGCAACGAAGCGGCCCGAAGGCCGCTTCGCCGCGATTTGATCCCGGTGCGCCATAACGCCAACCCGAACCAAGAACTAAGAACCGGAAACTACCAACCAAGAATCCCCTATCAAGGCCCCTACCGCTGGTCGACGATGCCGAACTGCCGCCAAGCGTCCTGGGGCAGCTCGACTTTGATCATTTTCCGGGCTTCACTGCAAAGGTCCCGAAGCTCGTTCTGGAACGTTTGGCGTTCCTCGGTCTTGCCCATCCAAAGGGCTTTATACTCCTGCTGGGTGGCATAGGCATCGGTCATCCCCCGGTGGCAGGCGGTGAGCCGGGTGAGAAAGTCGCTGTCGAGCCCGCGTTTGGCCAGCCGTTCGCCATGGGTCGCCAGTCCGGCCATGATCAATTCGGCCGTGCTGAGTTGTTCGGCAATGGTAATCTTCTTTTTCATTGATAAATTCACCTCATTATTTGTTATTGTTTGGATGTATTGTCCGGACAAGTAATCCATTACTTAGACATATGATATCACGAATGCGAATATCCAGTCAATGGGTTTGGGCGATTTTTTTGAAATATTTTTGATGGCTATAAGCTGCATTAATGTTGAATCAATAATGTCTTAAGCTGGTATTGTTACTTGAGGGTATCGAATGAGTTGAAGCTAATTTCGTGGAAGGTATTGCACCGAATTAATATCTCCCCTGCCAGGACAATATAAAACCCTCGGCCAATCAGCCGGATATATTGCCAAGCTGACAAGCAGGCACAACCTTCCCAACCGATGATTTTATGGATGGGGGCGCGGCTTTGAAAGAATAGCCGATCAAAGAAGTTCTCTCTTGAAAGCTAATCATATATGATTCAAGGAAATTAACCTTAGTTATGAAGATGTCTATATAAGTTGAATTAAATTTCTGATATGCATCATGTCCCGTAAACCTTCCATGATGAAAAATTAAGGGATTTAATTCAACTTATTACCGCTGTAATAGGATGAAATAAATTCCGATTTGATTTTTTGCATTCGGCTTTAAGAATGCAAATCTGGTTAAGAGATTTATTTCATCCTATATAGAAAGAGAAACGAAAGAAGTTCTGTAAGATTGGCCGGATTGGTTGATGCGGCAGTTCAAAGCGTCGGATTTCGTCGTTGCTCGGTCGCTCAAAGTACTCATTATCAAGGGGTCTGGAAATAAGCCGAACCCGGAAACCGGGGCCGCCGCCCCCGCACATTGTCCACTGTATGCACGTTCGTAAGGAGACCGTTACCCGGGGTTCATCGGGCGGAAATCTTGGGGAGGTATAATGGGTTTGTAAGATCAAGAAGCGAGGTGAGGACGATGTTCAGCGAGGTTGATCTGTTGGCGTTCTGGCTGGCGAAAAGAGCCGAAGCCGAGAATCAGAACCGGAGGAGCCGTGAA
>JAEYGI010000056.1 GCA_023402395.1 Bacillota bacterium | reverse complement strand
GCCTCCTGTTTCGTATTGTTGTTTGGACAACTCAATCTTAACAGGTCGGCTCTCTTTTTTTCAAATCTCTTTTTCTTTCTTTACAGGAATGCTCATTCCATCTTTCTCCCCAGGGAGAAACGAACTGCAGCGCGTGGGAGTCTTTTTGGGGTTTAAGAAGTTTGACTACCCTGACAGCGCCTTCGTTTCTCCTCCGGGGCAGGAAGGCCAAAAGGCGAGCGACCATGGATGATCGTCAGCGAGCCCGAAGGCGGGAGAAAGCAAGAATGAGGGTTTGAACCCGTATGAAGCGCATGATGCATCGCTTACAATTTGTCGATCCCGGTCAACGGTTGCGGATAGTGGCTCGGGTCGGAAAAGATAATGAACTTGTCCTCGGCCAACCCCTTCATGACGATCGGCGCGAATACCTCGGGCTTGATGACCACCGGTGGCATTTTGCGGGTCGCCCGGCCCTCCTGGTTAATCTCCGTATCGACAATGGGCGGGACGACTTCAAACACTTTGACCCCGGTATGCGCCAACTGTTGCCGGAGAAAGCCGGTGAAGGAATGGATGGCGGCCTTGGTCGCAATATACAACGGTACGGTGGCCCGGGGCGCCGCGATATAAACCAGGCCGGAGGTGGTAGTCAGGATGGCCGCCTCTTTTTTGGTCATCAGGTGGGGAACAAAGAGCGCCGAGAGATAGACCGGCGTCTCAAAATTGATCTTGATCTCACTGGGTCCCTTCAAGTCTTCCATTCCCTTGGTAAAGTCGATGTCCCGCTGGATGCCGGCGTTATTCACCAGCACATTGACGTCAAAGTCGCCGGTGGCCCACCGCAGGAGTGCTTCGCGCTCATTCTGGTCCGAAACGTCACAGACCTTGTAATGAAGTTGGGGGTGCTTGCGTTGCGCTTCCCGGAGCCGGTCTTCCCGCCGGCCGCAGATGAGGACTTCGTTGCCGGCCTCCAGGAAGCTTTCGGCCAGCGCAAAGCCGATGCCCGTGGCTCCGCCGGTGATCAGTACCGTATTGCCTGAGATTTTCATTATCATCTTCCTCCCGGTTTATAAACTAAATTAGCATTCGGCCCGGTCCGACGCTTCATCGTCCACGAACCGGATCGGCGGCCGCGCCCGGCGATTCACCCGAAGTTCGAAAATGTCAAAACGGTTATAATGCCCCAACACATCATGCTGGCTCTTGGCTCCGATACTCACGGCCAGGTCGGCGTCGGCATAGAGAATGCGCTCTCCTCCGGTCAGCGGCCCGGCAATAAACTGCCCGCGCGGATCGATGATCGAGGAATGCCCGCCATCGCCCACCAACAAACGGCGATCATCCTCGTCCCGGCACAGCGCATCCCGGATCTCCTCGCTAATCACTCCGGTGGCGCTGATCACGAAGACCTTGCCCTCAAAAGCGTGGTTGCGGCAGCGGAAATCAATGGCGTCGTGCTGCAATCGGCAGTCCTGGCAAGCGAAACCCGGCCATAGCGCGACGTGAATCCGCTCGCCCAGCGCCAATAAGGTATAGCGGGCCAGGCTGATGGTGTTCTCCCCGCAGATCAGCGAACCCAACGGGCCGAAGCCGGTCTCAACCACTCCCAGGGTGCTACCGTCACCCGCCCCGTACACCAGGCGCTCGGCGGCGGTCGGCACCAGTTTGCGGTGCTTGCCGAGCACGGTGCCGTCCGGGCCGAGATACAGCGCAGTATTATAAAGCGTGCCCATGCTTCCCGGCTCTTTCTCGCTGATGCCGATCACGACGTAACATCCGGCCTCCCGGGCCGCGGCCGCCAACTCGTCCACCGCCCGGCTAGGAATTTCAACGGCGTTCTGGAATAACCGCCTGTAAAATTGCTTCGCCTCGGGGCTGCCCACTTTGTAAAACCAGAACCATTGGGGAAAGCCCGGGATAAATCCTTCCGGAAAGGCAACCACTCTGGCCCCGTTCCGGCCGGCCTCCAGTATCAGCCGGCACGCCTTGGCCACGGTCGCCTCCCGCTCTAAAAACACCGGAGCCGCCTGAACCGCCGCCAGCTTGACCACGGGATAGTCATCACCCATTTCAGCACCGCCTCGATTTCCGGCATCCGCTTAATTCCGAATGTAAAGAGGAAGACACGGTGGATACAGTGTCTTCCTGCTGTTTGCCGCTTGCCGGCTCTTTATTTATCGCTCCGCTGCAGCGCGTCATATTTAAACTGAACGCGGGCGTCCTTCAGAGTCGCGCCTTTTTTGACAGCCTCCACGATCTTGTCCTCGGCCGCGATAATCTCCTGCGCCAGAGCCAGCACTTCCTCGGCGCGGTTCCTGGGGATGACCAGCACTCCCGATTGATCGGCCATGATCAGGTCGCCCGGGTTGACCTGGACATCGCAGATCTCCACCGGTTTATTGTAGGACTCCATGACGATCCGGTCTTTCCCGGTGACCATGAAATGGCCGCGGGTGAACATCGGGTAGTCCAGTTCCCGGATCCCGTCGACATCGCGGCAAACCCCGTCAATGACTGTTCCGGCCAGCTTCTTGCTGACGGCCACGTTGGTCAGGATATCGCCCCAGGCGGTGCAGTAAGTCCTGCCGCCGTTGTCGATGACGATCACGTCCCCCGCTTGGGCGTCGTCAATGTAATCGCCGGCTCCCGACTTGACTTGGGAAAACGGAACGTATTTGACAGTAAAGGCCGGACCCACGAACTTCTTGCCCGGGATGATGGGAATCAATCCCTCGCAACCGCAACGGATTTTCAGTTTATCCAAGGCGTCGGAAACGTTGGGGGTGGAAAGGGCCATAAAACCCGCCACCAGTTCTTTGGTAGTTTTACTCATGATGACTGCACTCCTTTATTGATTCGGTTTTTTAGTAACGGTAACCGTTCCCTGATCAGCGTCCACTTCGACGAAATCCCCGGTCACGATGATTCGGGTTGGATCCAAGTTCAAACAGTCGACCACCGGGATGTTTCCCATGATGCAACCCACGGTGGCGACCGGTTCCCGCTCGATCTGCACGAAAGCTACGGGAGCGGTCTTTTTGTACACCATCTCATAAATACGGTAAGAGCCCCCGGTCGATCCCTTGCCGGTGGGGTAAACCAGCACCTTGCCCGCGATGTTGACCCCTTCGAGTTCATGCCCTTTTTCCATCACCAGGCCGGTCAGGGGGTCCACTCCGCCGATAAAGCTGATCGGCTCATGGGAAACCACGGCTTCGCCGGCCGCTTTGCCCCCGACCACCTTTTTGCCTTGCAATTCGATCTTGCCCATCGCCTACTCCTCCCACTTCTTGCGGATTGCCGCCTGAATCACTTTTTCGGTGCTGCCGTAATGGGTTGGAAAACCTACTTCTCCGGCCGCGTAATGAGCCATTTTGGCGGAATCAGTCGTAATGGTGCGGTAGCCTTTGAGCTTGGCCATGGCTTTGTTTGGCGCGTGGGCCGGACAGGTCTCGCAGACCAGCAGGGCGCCGGCGTCCTCAATTAACTTGGCATAACCCATCTGCTCGGCCAGGGTTTTGATGGGCGTGGAGGTGCAAATCCACAGCTCCACCTCAGGATGAATCTTCTTCCCGGCCAGGGCCCGCGCGATATCGCGAACTTCCAGGATCGAACATTGGGGACAGCCGATATACAACCAGTCCACGTGGTCCGAGTGCTCCAGATTAAGATGTTCCTCGACTTCTTGCTCATCTTTCTGGGTATATTCCAGCGTAATCTCCGGCCGCCTGCCGCCCAGGGCCGCTTCCAGCGTGGGCGCCTCGGGGGTCACGCCGACCACGTGGAACAGCGATACCGCCCCCGACGTGGCCAATGCCGAGCCCAGCGATTTTAGCTCATCGAACGTGACGTGCGCGGGGATCCCGCTGAAAACCGGAATGTCCTGTTTGGCAATGGTGCCCACATAATACCCCAAGGTGCCGTAATCGGCGATTCCCCGCAACGGGCGGGAAACATGAACCACCAGTGTGCCATAGCGGTTTTCGGTCAAATGCATGCCATAGGCCGGCGCCTTTCCGGTCAGGGCCGCCGCCAGTGAGCTGGGGCCGCCTTCCCGATTGGTCCGGGCGCCCAGGACCGAATTGGCATAGACCACAGCGGATGATTCGCCCCACGCCGCATGTTCGCCCACCCGAGGCGCATTGCCGATGAAATACGGCGTGCACGAACCGGTAGTGATGGCGCCCAGCCGTTGATACGCGCCGGAGACGCGCTCCTGCATGGCTTTATATTTTGCCTCAATGCCCAGTTTCTCACATTGGCTCGGATCGCAAGACGTCGGATTGGTGGTGGTAAAAGCGGCGAAACAGCCTCCTTTGGCCCCCATCTCCTCCACGAACATCAGACCGGCTTCGCCCAGAAGCATGAACGAAGCCCCGGGCAAATGGCAACTGGAGACATTCAGCATTTTCGCCGCGCCGAAGCTTTCTCCCAGCGCGGTCAGAATCTGCATGGCCTTTTGGACCGGATAGCCCTTTTCGCCATCCAGCATCCGCTTTTCCTCGTCGGTTAAAAACAATGCCATCCGCTTCCTTCTGTTAAAGATTTACTTCTGTTGAAGCATGGTGTCATAGCCGGACGCTTTGTCCACATCCCGGAACGAAACACCGGCTTTGATTTTGCGGATGATCTCGGCTTCCCGCACTTCCATTTCCTTGCAGACTTTCAGGACTTCCTCGGCCCGATCGGTGGGGATCACCACGATCCCGTTGCTATCGGCGACCACGATTTCCCCGGGATTGACCTGCAAGCCGCCGATTCGCACCGGACAGTTGTAATCTCCCTGGACGTTGCGTTTGCGGGCGGTCAAAGGCACGGTGCCCCTAGCAAAGACCGGGAAGCCCATTTCCTTGGTGACGTCGACATCCCGGGCCGCGCCATCGACGATCACTCCCACCACCCCTTTTTGCAGCGCGGCGTGAGTTACGATCTCTCCCCAGCAGTTCTGGTCCAGGCGGCCGCCATTATCAAAGACCAGTACATCACCGGGTTCGGCGGCGTCGAGCGGATCAGCGCCCATATGCCCGCTGGGATTGTTCGAACCGTACGGCACGATCTTCATGGTGATCGCCGTTCCGGCAATCCGGGGCACGTCGTACAAGGGGCTAATCCCGTAAGTACCGCAGGGAAGACCCAGTTTATCGAGGGCGTCGGAAATATTGCAGGTGGAAATCGCTTTGAAAGCTTCGACCAGATGCCGGGGAGCACGTTTGAATTCTTGCGCCATTTTCTTTCAACTCCTAAAATTGATAAATTTAGCTTACTTCTCTTCGATGCATCCTTTTTGGTCCAGAACCGCCTGGAGGCCCGCAATGGCGAATAACGACTCGCCGGCGCGCAGCCGCTCGATCTGCTTGTCTTCCTTGGCCACCCGCTCCTTGGATTTCGCCAGGATTTCCTCGGCTTCGGCCAGCGGAATGACCACGACGCCGTCCTCATCGGCCAGGATGATGTCGCCCGGGTTGATGATGGTATTGCCGCAGGTGATCGGATGATTGATGTAGCCTACGGTTTCCTTGGCGGTGCCGATGACGCTCACGCCTTTGCAAAACACCGGAAACCCGTATTCCTTGATGGCCATGCTGTCGCGGACCGAGCCGTCGATAACCAGGCCGGCCAATCCCTTGATAACGGCCTGCACGGTCATGATTTCTCCCCAAGGTCCTTCTTCAGTAACCGATCCGGTGTCGACCACCAGCACGTCCCCGGCCTGGGCCATATCCAGCGCTTTCAGAATCATCAGATTGTCACCGGCCTGAGACTTGACCGTAATCGCGCATCCGCAGGCCTTCATCCCGCTATAAAGGGGCTTCATCGAAGACTGCATGGCGCCCCGTTTGCCCATGGCTTCATGCACCGTGGCCGCCGCCTGTTCGGAATAGGCTTTAATCAGTTCCGGCGAGGGCCGTTTGAAATTCTTGATGATATTGATCATTGTTCCGTCTCCTCTTCATTCCGTCGTCAATTACAGGCCCATGCCCGCTAAATTCCGGTATCCGTCGGTCTGCTTGTAAAAATTGAAAATGCCTCCCGCCTGCATAATGCCGACGACGAAGGAAGATGGCGGATCAAAAGCAGTTGCAACGCCGATGCTGCGATTGACGATCTTGCCCGCCGTAAAATCAACGCTTAGCGCGTCCCCGTCCTTGGCCAGCCCTTTCGGCAAATCCTCCACTTCCAGGAGACGCAGGCCAACATTGATTCCGTTGCGGTAAAACGAGCGAGAGAACGACGGAGCAATGATCAATCGAACCCCGGCGCCCTTCAAGCCCGAGGCCGCCTGTTCCCTGGCCGAACCGCAGCCAAAGTTTTTTCCGGCGATGATAATCCCGCCCGGCTTAGCCTTGGCCCGGAAACCGGGGTCCACATCCTCCAAGACATGCTTGGCGACTTCTTCCTCGGCAAATTCCGCGATGTAGCGCGTAGGAAAAATAATGTCGGTATCGACATCGTCTCCCATAATCGCGATGACCTTCTCTTCAATCACCAATGATGACATTTGAAGCCCTCCTTTCATTGCTGTGTAACAATTTCACCCGCGACCGCCGACGCCGCCACCGTGGCCGGCGACGCCAGATAAATCTCGGACTCGACGCTTCCCATCCGGCCGACGAAATTCCGGTTGGAACTGGAGATGCAGACTTCTCCCTTGGCCAGCAAGCCGTGGGCTCCAATGCAGGCGCCGCAGGTCGGGTTGGTAATCACCGCGTCGGCGGCGGCGAAGATCTCAAACAGCCCCTCGTGCATGGCCTGCAACCAAATTTCATGAGTGGCGGGGGTAATGATCAACCTGACTTCCGGATGAACTTTCTTTCCTTTTAGTATCCGGGCCGCGGCTCTCAGATCCTCAAGCCGCCCGTTGGTGCAGGAACCAATAAACGCCTGATGAATCTTGACCCCTTTGACCTGTCTGACCGGAGTCCCGTTGGTCGGAAGATGGGGCAAAGCCACCATCGGCTCGATGGCATCCAGGTCAATTTCGATAAAATGATCGTAGCTGGCGTCCGGATCCGGGTTGATCGGCTGATACGGCTTTTTGCTCCGGGTTTTCAGGTACTCATCGGTTTTTTGATCAAACTCCACCAAACAGGACTTGATTCCGCCCTCCGACATCATGTTGCACAGGCTGAGGCGGGAATCGACGCTCAGGTCGGCCACTCCGGGCCCGAAGAATTCAACCACCCAATAATTGAGATAATCAAAACTGATGTCATGGAGAAGCGCGATCGACAAGTCTTTGGCCGACGCGCCGGGCTTGAGCCGTCCTTTCAGACGGATGCCCAAAACTTTCGGCATCTTCAGCCAGAACTTGCCGCTGGCCACCAAAATGGCCATATCGGTTACTCCCACTCCCAGCCCCAGGCATCCCAGGCCGCCATAAGTCGTCGCATGGGCGTCGGTGACCACGATCAGTTCGCCGGATCGGACATGCCCCTTTTCTGGCATGACCTGATGGCAGATGCCGGCCCGGCCGATTTCGTAATAATTTTTGACACCCCACCGGTGAGCAAAATCGCGAGTCTTTTTCTGATTTTCGGCGTGGCCGAGAATATGCGCGGGAATGAAATGATCCGACATCATCACCAGTTCCAGATCGGGATGGGGCTTGTCAAAGTCGATCTGCTTCAGAGCGTTGGTTGTTCCGGAGGTCCCGGTTTCATGCATCAGAACCACATCCGGGGTGACCAGGCAGATTTCGCCCGCTTTAATCTCGCGGCCCGTTTTTTTCATGATAATTTTTTGAGTCATTGTATATCCCATGGAAAAGCCCTCCTTTCTTGATGCCAAAATCCCTTGGATTAGCCTTTTTTGACCTCGCGTTCCCGGCTCAATTGATAAGCGACGTCGATGATCATGTCCTCCTGGCCGCCGACCATCTTCCGTTTGCCCAGTTCCACCAGGATGTCCCTGGGCTCCAGATTGAATTTTTCCGCCGCCCGGTAAGTATGAAGCAGAAAACTGGAATAAACCCCGGCGTACCCCAACATCAGCGGCGCGGTGCGGACCACCTGAGGCCGGTGCATTAACGGTTCAACGGTATTCTCCGCCACATCCATGATCTTGTAAAAATCGACCCCGGTCTCATAACCGGCCCGGTCCAGAATTCCCACTAACGCTTCCAGTTGCGCGTTTCCGGCTCCCGCCCCCAGGCCGCGGCAGCAGGCATCCACGAAAGTAGCGCCCGCCTCGATGGCCGAAAGACTGTTGGCCGTGGCCAGCGTCAGATTTTGATGGGCATGAAAACCGACCGGTATCGGAACGGCATCGGCCACCGCCTTTACCCGTTCGGCCACCTGACCCGGAAGCATGGCTCCGGCCGAATCGGTCACATATACGCAGTCGGCTCCGTATTCGTAGAATAATTTGGCCTGCTCCGCCACTTTGGCCGGAGGCACCATGTGGGACATCATCAGGAAGCCGAAAGCCTCCAGCCCCATTTTCTTCGCCAGACTGATATGCTGCTGGGCGATGTCTGCCTCCGTCACATGAGTGGCCACCCGCACTGCTTTGGCTCCACATGAAACGGCCATTTCCAGATCTTCATGAGTTCCGATGCCGGGAATCAACAGTACGGTCAACTTGGCATTTTTAATGGCCTGTCTGGCCGCGTTCAGCCTGACTTCATCACTTACGGCATCCCAGCCGTAATTGTAGGAGGTCCCCGCCAAGCCGTCGCCGTGAGTGACCTCGATATAGGGAACCCCGGCTTCATCCAGGCCCCGGGCGATCGCGGCCACCTGCTCGGCGGTGAATTGGTGAGTGACGGCATGCATTCCGTCCCGCAATGTTGAGTCAACGATGTTGATGAACTTTCCTTGACTGGCGCTTGTCATGCGATCCCCTCCTTGCCCATGAGACGGGCGGCGATTCGCTCGGCCACGGCCACCGCCGCGGCGTTGATAATGTCCAGGTTTCCGGAATACTTGGGCAGAAAGTCACCCGCCCCTTCCACCTGAACGATAGTGGTCACTTTGTCGCCGTCCAGCATCGGTGGTACCCGCAACCGGTATCCCGGCACATAGGACTGCACCTGACGGACAATATCTTCGACCGAAGCGATGATCGAAGGCAGATCGGCCTTTTCCACCCGGGTATAAATGGTGTTGGTCATCAAACACGGCGGCTCGGCCGGATTGAGAATGATGATCGCTTTTCCCCGCGCCGCTCCTCCCACTTTGCATAAGGCTTCCCGGGTGGTTTGAGTGAATTCGTCGATATTCTGCCGGGTTCCCGGCCCGGCGCTTTTGCTGGAAATCGCCGCGACGATCTCGGCGTACTTCACGCCCACGGCCCGGTGAATGGCGTGCACAATCGGCACCGTGGCCTGCCCGCCGCAAGTTACCATGTTCAGATTGGGCTCATCATAAAGCTCTTTCAGATTGACGCAAGGGACAACATACGGTCCCACCGCGGCGGGAGTCAGATCAATCGAGATTTTTCCGGCTTCCCGCAATAGCGGGGCATGTTTCAAATGGGGCTGCGCGCCCGTGCAATCAAAAACCAGTTTCAAATCCCGGTTCTCCAGAATCGGACCGATTCCGTGGATGGTGGTGGGAACCCCCAATTTGGCCGCGCGTTTAATCCCCTCGGATTCCACGATTCCCGCCATCATGCCGACCTCAAGGATTGAACTGCGCATGATTTTGTACATCAGATCGCTGCCGATATTGCCGGGACCGACGATTCCCACCTTAATTTTTTTCATCTCCGACTCCCCCTTGAAGCTGTTTCGTCGCGCAATTTACATCCTGTCGCAAATTGCCTTGGTGATTTCCGCAGTGGAACGATTGGCGATCATTCCATTGATTAAGCTGTCCTCCACCGCTTTTTGCACGGACCGGGCCGCTGCCGCCTCTCCCAGGTGCTCCAGGAGCATCCCGGCGCAAAGAATGGTTCCCAACGGATTGACGACTCCCCGGCCCGCGTCTTGCGGCCGGGGATTATGATTGATGGGCATGAACAACGCATTGGTCGGTCCGATGTTCGCCGTAGGAACCAGGCTCGATACCAGAGCGGCCGCCTCATCGGAAATGATGTCCCCAAACAGATTCGTGGTTAACAAGATGTCATAACTCTCAGGTTTGGCGATCAAATTGTTCGCCGCGCTATCGATATATTCGTCCGTCAACTCGATGTCCGGATAATTGCGCCCGATTTCCCTGACGATATTCAGGAAAAACCCGCACCCTTCTTTCAGGACAGCCGCTTTATGGAGGACGGTTATTTTCTTTCGCTGGTTCTTCCGTGCATATGAGAAAGCAAAATTAGCAATGTTCTCCGAGGCTTGACGGGTGATTACCCGCAACGACATGACCAGGTCCGGGGTGGGCATAAATTCGCCATATCCCTTATAAAGACTGCGGTCAGCCAAAAAGCCCTCGGTGTTTTCCCGGATGCAAACTAAATCGATATCGGGTTTTAAGGACCAAGCGCCCTGAAAGGAACGCACCGGACGCACGTCCGCATAGAGGTTTAACTCTTTGCGTAAAAAACCGACTGGACTAGGGGATGGAATACGCGCTACCGAAACCGCTCCCAGCAGCGTGGCGCTGCTTTGTTTGATTCCGGCCAGCGTCGCTTCGGGCAAAGCCTGGCCACAGTCATCGTAAGCCTTTTGCCCAAAAGGGTATTCGTGAAAACTCAGACGAAACTCTCCTGATCTTTTTTTCGCTCTTTCCAGAACGCAACGGGCTGCTTCAATCAACTCCGGGCCGACCCCGTCGCCGGGCAATAAAGCGATGGCATGCTCTTTTGACATCAGACTCCGCCCCTTAACTTGCCGTTTATCGTAACGAATCTTTTTTCGGGTTATTTGATATCCGGAACCAGTTCCGGATGGGCCGAGACCAGCGCGCGGAGATATTCCGCATCAGTCCGTTCATGCAGGGAAATGGCTCCGACTGGACAGACCTGGGCACAGGCGGTACATCCGACACAGTGGCCCTCAACGATGCTGGCGGCTCCTTTTCCTTTTTTGACATGCAGATGCGCGGCATCGAACCAGCAAACATCCTCGCATCGCCCGCAGGCCACGCATTTGACCCCATCCACCTTGGCATAGAGCGGCTTGACTTTGTCCCGGATCTCGGCGGGCCGGTAGACTTTGGGCAGCGCCAGTCCTTGAACTTCAGACAGTGAGTTATAGCCCTTCTTGTCCAGCCAGCGTTCCATGTCGTGCAACATCTCTTCCACGTAACCTAGGCCGTTGACCATGATCGCGATCGAAAACTCGACCGCCGCCGCGCCGCCCATGAGAAACTCGATGATGTCGGACCAGTAACGCGCGCCACGGCCGGCCAGAATCGGCAAACCCGGGACATCCTTGGATAATTTGACCACGTCGGCCAAAGTGTCCATCATGTGCCCATGGGAGCCGCCGATGGCCACTCCGAATCCCAAGGGTTCGGCGGTTTCGATGTCAATCTTCACCGCCATTGAATTGGCATAAAACGAGATGCCGTCAGCCCCGGCTTCCTTGTATTTCTTAGCGATATCCGCGATATACTTGCGTGCCGTAGGGGGCATCTTCGGGAAGATGGGAATCTTTACGACTTCTTTTAACCGCTTGATAATCGGAATGCCCAATTCCGGATTTTCCCCAAAAGTACACCCAATCTGATGTTCATCCCCCGAGGATTTTTCCGGCATGGTCTGGGGGTAAGGACAGCAAAAATTGAGTTCCAGCGCCTTGGCTCCAGCTTCGGCGTAACTCACGGCCAATTCTTCCCATTGCTGAATTCCGGCTCCAGCAAAACTCCCAATGAGCAAGCAGTCCCTCTCGGCGCAATAATCCGCGCTTTCCTTGATAAACTTAACGAATTTGTCGGGCGGATATTGGGAGTTACGGTCCAAATGCATCCAAGAGAACTCCTCGGGTCGTGGACCATGCGGTTCACGGGCGGTGACCCGGTGATCGAAGATATAATAACGGGGGCGGGGAAACCGTTGAAATTCGCTGAACCATGAGGTCGTTTTGGTAATCACCGCGCCAAAACCCGCATCAGCACACTTCTTGATGTTCTTGTCCGTGCCCGCTACCGGCCCCGCCGCGGAAATGATGGGGTTTTTGAGGCGAATATTTCCCAGTTTGACACTTAAATCTTTCATCGAATGGATTCCTCCCCATGCATTATCAAATGCGATTGCGTAAAAACGTTTTTCCAAGTGGCCCTGAAACGTCCGTTTAACGGAGTCTGTTACATTGCATTTTCCAATTGGATAAGGAGGGGTCTCGGGTGGAACACCAAAGACCCCTTCCTTCCCTGTAAGTTCTGGATAATTTCTATTTCACCAAGATAAAGAATGACTTGCCGGTTACTGTCCGGAACCCGCTTTCAGCGCGTCCAGGTTGGCCGTGACCACTTTATCCGAATCCAGAATCGCCCGTTTGAACGCGGCGGCTTTCATCGGCACCACGCCAATGTTGGCCTTTTGCGCGGCTTCTTTGAAGGCGGGATCATTGACCGCTTTGTCCAAAGCCGTTTCCAACTTGGTTGTAATGGCTTTCGGCAATCCAGGAGGGGCCATCAGACCTAGAATAATATTAAAGGAAGCTTCTTTATAGCCTAACTCCACCAGGGTCGGCACATCGGGATATAGGTCGGCTCTTTCCGGACCTACTGTGGCAATGACTCTGAGCTTGTTCTGATCGCTTAATGGCTTAAAGCTGATGATGCTGCCCACGCAAGCGTCAACGTGGTTGCCGACTACGGCCAAAGCCGCGTCGCTGCCGCTATTGTATGGAACATAGTCAATCTTGGCTCCCACTTTGTCCTTCAGCAGGATATAGGACAGATACGAATTAGTTCCAAGGCCGGAACCAGCCACTTTCAACGATTTCTTGACCGAAGCTTCGACAAATTGCTTGATATTCGTAATCGGGGAATCATACGGAACGGCAACCGCGTTATAATCATTACCGGAAATGTTATAAAGGGGGATCATTTTAAGGATGTCATAATCGGCTGACTTATCTAATTTTTGGGTCAAAATCCACGCCGGGAAAACGCCCAGCAGTAAGCGGTACCCATCGGGTTTAGCCCGGTAAACCTGGGAAATCCCAATTTTGCCACCGCCGCCGGTCACGTTATCAATCACCACGGATCCACCGATATACTTTACCAAGAAAGGTTGCACGGTACGGGCAACCATATCGGTACTGCCGCCGGCCGCCTGAGGCACCACGATATGAATGGCGCTCTTGGGGTAATCGGACTTTGGCGCGGCCATTCCGAAACCAGCTGTAACCCAAATCAAACTAATAATTAAGATAACTGCGATCTTCCTGATCAATCCAGACATAGTAACACCCCTTTATTCTCGTTATTAATTGCTTACATGTCTAAATCCCTGGTTTTCGACCTCAACCCTCCTTTCTTTAGCTACTGAAGCAAGCCTTAAGCGGCCGATTTTCTATTTTTTTGCAATTCCCTCAACGGAGACACAATATACGTCCAGATCAGCATAGACACGATGATCAGGAACAAACCAAGCGCCAGCGGACTGGATACGAAAATCCGGTACGAACCGTCGGAAACCAGCAACGCCCGCTGAAAGTTACTCTCAGCCAACTCTCCCAAAATCAGTCCCAAGACCAGACAAGGTACAGGCCAGTTGTATTTAAACAGGAAATAACCAACTACCCCGAAAACCGCGGTAACAATCAAATCTTCTACCATATTGTTGATCGCGAACGATCCCGCAAAGCTCAAAACCACAATCGTCGGCACCAGCAGCGCCTTGGGTATTTTGGAAACCCGGGCAAACAACGGGGTACTGGTGATTCCCAGGACGAAGAAGACGATCGCGGCCAAAAACATCCCGGCGAAAAGCGAGTAGGGCTCGTCCCCGCCCGAACTGAAAAACTGCAGGCCCGGACGCAAACCATGCAATGTCAACGCGGCGATGAATATCGCGGAACATGGCCCGCTGGGGATCCCCAACGAAAGGGCTGGGATCAACTCGCCGCCCGTCGTCGCGTTGGCGGCGGCTTGTGGAGCGATAACGCCCCGGATATTACCCTTGCCGTAACTGTCAGGATCCTTCGAAGTACGTTGTTCCACCAGATATGACATCAGGCTGGCGGTTGTAATGCCAATCCCGGGTATGATTGAAAGGATGATTCCGACCAAAGCGCCCCGAATCGTAACGTACCAATACTTTAGC
This sequence comes from Bacillota bacterium, assembly GCA_023402395.1. GTDB lineage: Bacteria > Bacillota > UBA4882 > UBA8346 > UBA8346 > JAEYGI01. The sequence goes on along the minus strand of JAEYGI010000056.1, from coordinate 30,318 downwards.
GTTGCAAAAACCCCGCTCCATGGCTTGGTGACCAAAACATGCTCCCCAGCGATGCAACCGTCTTCCTCTGACAAGGCGAAGGTCTGCGCCAGAGCAAACAATCCGATGCAAGCGGGAATAAAGGGAATCCCATCTTCTAAATAAGTAATGTCAAAAGTGAACCGCATGGCGCCGGTGATTGTATCTCTGCCGATGAACGAAACCGCCAGACCAAAGCAGCCCAAAATCAAGCCTTTCAGAACCTGACCCTTGCCCCGGCCCACCATGGAGACCATCGATAAGCCGAACATGGTCAGCATAAAATACTCAGCTGGTCCAATCTTCAGCGCGAAGTTGGAAAGCAGCGGCGCAATGGTTGCCAGGGCCAATACGCCCAGCATATCACCAAAAATAGCCGATCCGGCCAGCGCTCCCAAGGCCATGCCGGCTTTCCCCTGTTGAGTGAGAGGATATCCATCAAAGGTAATTGCCAGACCGCTCGGCCCGCCGGGAACATTGAGCAGAATCGAAGTGATCCCGTCTCCGTATGCCGTTGCGGCGTAAATCGCGGTCAGCAAAATCAATGAAGTATCCACCGGCAGGCTAAAGGTCAGCGGCAGAAACAACGCGACCCCAAAGATCGGTCCTAGCCCCGGCAGCACACCGACGATTAAACCGACAATACATCCGAGCAACAGAAAGAAAAGGTTATGTAGCGAAAGCGCCATGGCAAAGCCATTCAATATATGTTCCATATCACTACCTCCCCAACAGGTTGGCGATTATTATACCTTCCGGCAGTTGAACCATAAACAGCTGCACGAAGCCATAGTATAAGATAATCGTTGAAACCATGGTAAATACCAGATTGACGAGCCACTTCCGATATCCCAGAAGTACGGGGCATACAAATAAATAAATGGCGGTGGAGGCAATAAACCCAAATAACATCAGGATGACGATATAGGATAAAATCACAATCAAGCTGTAATACCATTTCAAACCGGAAACAGGCTCTCCCGCTTCCTCTTTGAGAATTCCTTTGGCTACCGATCTTATTTGCGCGATTAATTCAATAACTGTCAGGATGAAGCCCAATCCTGACATAATCGCGGGAACCCGGCCCGCATTTCCGCCGATCATCCGGGACATAATGAGTAACCCGGCGAAAAAGACTAACAAACATCCGAGCATAATCAGGTTGGCTTTTCTAGCCGGCACCGGCGCTTTACTTTTGGTATCACCCACGTCCTGTACCTCCCGTCCGAATTTTTCCCCACTCCATGATTGGTACTGCCAAGTTCAAGCCCATCCGGTCCAGTTCCATATTCGTCGCGAACCGCGACCTTCCATCCGCGATAGCGCCTCACTGCTGTTTTCTCGCTGATTCGCCCTTGGCTACTGCTTTTAGGATACGGGCTCGATTAACTTTTCCCGGCGCGCATATCGTAATTGAAACTTAGCCTTTGGTGATGATTCCAGCCCGCTCAACTTATTTGTTGATCATCTTCGTTGTCCGAAGAACTCAAAAACAAGTACTTTCTGTATACTTCCATGGTGTTTTCCTTGACGTTCTGAATATGTGCTTGTAACGATACCTTCGCCTTTTGATAATCCCGTTGCTTAAGGCTCTCAATAATCACCAAATGCTCCTGCCGGGATTTTTCCGGGCGATCGGGGCTGAACACCGCAATGCGCCGCAATCGTTCAATCTGGGCGTTGATTGTGTTTAAGATGTTCTTCAAGCGCCGATTGCCGGAGCATCGCACAATCAAATCGTGTAACGCCCGGTCACTCTCATAAAACCCCTCCTCTGAACTGTTTTCGTTTAATGTCAACAGTAACTTCTCAAGCTTCTCCAATTCCTGATGCGTCACTTTATCCCAAGCGATATCCAGCGCCGCCAATTCCAAAACCTCACGCAGATAAAAGATCTCCTCCAAATCTTGAAGAGTCACTTCAGACACGAACGTCCCCTTCCCCGGAATATGACGCACGAGTCCTTCCGACTCCAGTTGCTTCAGCGCTTCTCGCACCGGAGTCCGGCTTGTCCCCAGCGCGGCGGAAACATCTTTTTCCACAATCGGAAATCCCGGTTTCAGCTTATAGGAAACAATTGCCCGGTAAAGGTAATCATAGGCTTTTTCCTTCCGGTTATCAGTGGTCAATTCTTTTCCCTCTTTCTTTATTGGCTTGCTTTAATAAACGGTGAATTTATTGTCTGTCGACAATCGGTCGACACTATTGTCGACACTATTGTCGACACTATTGTCGACAATTTTATTTTAATCTCTTTGTAACAAATTGTAAAGAAAAATTACTGAACTATTTCAGTTTTTTTAAGGAAATAAATTTATCGATTGGATCAAATCACGAAAGCCCTTTCGTACGCAAACGGCAATCGGAATATTACATCTGACCGTAGATAGTTTCAATTGAGTGGATAATGGAGAGTTTTGATAATTTGGTGGGAGTTTTGAATGACCTAAACTTGGGAAACACTACCGCTATGGGATTTCCACGATTAAAATTTAACACAAAAATGACATATCCTCTAAATAAAATGGCAACCATGCCGATGTTATTAGTAACTTTTTTTGTAACTGAAGGTTTTATGCCCGATTCGAGGCGCTTGCTGGATGAACCACTGCTCCCTCAAACTCCAACGTTCCGCGCTTGGAGTTTTGAGTTTTAAAACCGGCCGTTCTAGTCAAGCTGGCATTCCGCGCCGGCGCCGACCGAATCCGTCCCCGACGTTGGTAGGAATCCTGAAGAAAGGATGTCGCCTATGATTACATGGTTTCGCAACTTAAAAATCGGTTGCAAATTAATTCTGGGATTTGTCACCGTCTCGATTATCGCCGGGGCCATCGGCTTCATCGGAGTCCGTCACATTATGATCCTTGACCAGAGCGCGACCGACATGTATCAGGATCATACCGAGCCACTCAGCTATTTGGATACCGCCCATATCGCCTATCAGCAGACTCAGGTCAATTTGCTTTATTATGTCGTCGATCCTCAAAACAAAGAGGATTACCGGCAGCGGATCGAAGGATATTATTCGATTATCGCCACTTCCTTTGCCACTTATGAAAAACAGGCGCTCGCCCCTTCCGAGCGGGCGCAATATAATAAGGTCCAGGAGTTGTTGGACGCTTATCGCAAGCAGGAACGGCAAATCATCGACTTGGCCGACAGCGGACGGTCCGACGAAGTGACCCGCCGGATCGCCTCTGATTTGCGGCCGGCGGCCGCCGAAACCACCGAGGCGTTCAACCGCCTCTTCAATACCAACAACGTTCAGGCCAAAACGGCGATCTATCAAAACCACCTCTCCGCCTCGGGGAGCATCGCCTTCATGATCATCCTGGCGCTGGTCGGCATGATCGCTGCGGTCGGCCTCGGGATCTTCAACTCCGAACTGATCCGCAGGCCCATGAAGGAACTGACTCACGCTGCCGACCGGTTGGCCGCCGGGGATATCAATGTCCGGATTGCGGCCAAGTCCAAAGACGAAACCGGCGTGCTGATGGAAGCCTTCCGCCGAATGGCGGATTCGATCGGCGTCAAAACCAAGTTCGCCCAGGAGATTGCCGCCGGTAACCTCCTGGCTGATTTGGCCGCTGGATCGAAGGACGATGTCCTGGCCGATAGCATGATAACGGTCGCCCGGACCCTGCGGGACCTGATCGCGGAGACCGACAAACTGACCCGGGCCGCCCGCGACGGCGAACTCCAGGCCCGGGGCGACGCCGAACGGTTTACCGGGGATTACCGGCGGGTGGTGGAAGGCATTAATCAGACCCTGGAAGCAGTGGTAGTTCCACTACAAACCGCCGCCGAATATATCGAGAGAATCGGCCAGGGCACGATCCCGGAACCGATCACCGAGAGCTATCAAGGCGATTTCAACCAGCTCAAAAACAGCATCAACGCCTGCATCGACGGACTGGGGGCGCTGACTGAAAGCAATTCGGTGCTGCAAAATATGGCGCTCAACGATTACACCCTCAAAGTGGAAGGAGCCTATCGCGGCGTTTACGGCGAGATTACCCTGGCGATCAACCGGGTCCGGGAGCAGCTTCTGGAGGTACAGCGGGTTTCCGCCAACCTGTCCCACGGGCTTCTCGACGATCTGGAACCCATGAAACAGCTTGGGGCGCGATCCGAGGCCGACCAACTGACCCCGTCGTTCGTAGCCATGATGGAAAGCATCCGGGGTCTGGTCGACGAGTCGCTGCGGCTGTCTCGGGCCGCCATCGCCGGAGAGCTGCAGGCCCGGGGCGACGCCGAACGGCTGGACGGCGATTACCGGCGGGTCATCGAGGGGTTCAACCAGACCCTGGACGCTATCGTCGGACCGTTGGACGACGCTCAGCAGGTGCTGCGGCGAATGGCGGTCAATGATTATACCTTGGCAATGGATCTTGAGCGGTACCAGGGAATGTTTCGGCAGTTCGCGACGGAAGTCAATACGGTCCGGACCCGGCTGCTGGACCTTCAGGATTTGCTGGAGGAGATCGCTCAGGGCGAGACCGGCCGGCTCGAAGCCAATCTCCAAATCGGGCAGCGCTCCGGGGACGACCGGCTGACGCCGGCGATCACCGCCACGATGCGGACGATCCAGGATCTGATCGATGAGGTGGACCGGCTGACCCGGGCCGCAATCCGGGGCGAGTTGACCGTGCGCGGCAATCCCGACCAATTCCAGGGCGGATTCCGGCAGATCGTGGCCGGATTCAACCAGACCCTGGACGCGGTGATCGAACCGGTGGACGAAGCCTCGGCCGTGTTGCAGGAGATGGCCGGCGGCAATCTGGGCGTGCAGGTCTCCGGCGATTATCAGGGTGATCATGCCATGCTGGCTGAGGCGGTCAATCTGACCATTGCTTCCTTCAATGAAGTGCTGAACGAGTTCTACGGCGCAGCCAATCAGGTGGCGGCCGGCGCCACCCATCTCTCCGACGCCAGCCAGGCCCTGTCGGGAGCAGCCACCGAACAAGCCAGCACGGTCCAGGAGATCAGCGCCGCCATGGCCGAAATCGCCGCTCAAACCAAGCAGAACGCCGCCGGCGCCGGCCAAGCCAGCCAACTGGCCTCCGCCGCCAAAGACGTGGCGCTGCAGGGCAATCAGCGGATGCGGGAAATGCTCGCGGCCATGGCCGACATTCGGGAAGCCTCGGCCAATATCGCCAAGATCATCAAGGTCATCGACGAAATCGCTTTCCAAACCAATATTCTGGCCTTAAACGCCGCCGTGGAGGCGGCCCGGGCCGGGCAGCACGGCAAGGGATTCGCGGTAGTCGCCGAGGAAGTGCGTAATCTGGCCTCCCGCAGCGCCCAGGCGGCCCAAGAAACCGCCGCGCTGATCGAGGGCTCCGGCCAAAAGGTCGACGCCGGCGCGGCGATCGCCGAGCAAACCGCTTCCGCCCTGAACCGGATCGTGGACGAGGTGACCAAAGCCGCCGCCTTGGTCGAAGACATCGCGGCCGCTTCTAATGAGCAAGCGACCGGCATCGCCCAGGTCAATCAGGGCATCCAGCAGGTGGGCCAGGTCACCCAGACCAATAACGCCACCGCCGAACAAAGCGCCGCGGCCAGCCAGGAACTGTCGGGCCAGGCCGAAACACTCAAAAGTCTGGTCCGAATGTTCCGGCTGAAAGATAGCGGACGGCTCACTCAAAAATAAACTAAAGTAGAACCAATAAAATAGAGGGGCGGGTGTTGACACCCGCCCCTCTGTTTAGCTTAGCGTTGATCCACGATGCCAAACTCTCGCCAGGTCTCCGGCGACAGTTCAAGCTTCACTTGCTTCCGGGCTTCGGAGTACAGATTCATTAATTCGGCCATGTGCTGCTCCCGTTCGGCCCGTTTCTCCATCATCCGCGCCTTATAGCCCAATTTGGCGTGATGGGCGCCGGTCGCTTTGGCCTGCGCCGAATTCATTTTGGTGATGAAGTCGGAGTCAATGCCCCGCCGCGCCAATTGCTCGGCGTGGACAGCCAGCCCGGCCAGCATCTCCTCGGCCCGGCCCAGTTTGGCAAGGATCGATTGATCTTGATACATTGTTTATTACCTCCAGTTAATAATTGATTCGGTTGGTGGCCCGGGCTCCACCGTTACTTAAAGTTTAACACGATATAGATTCGTAGTCAATGATAATTTTGGGTGTATGTAACAGGGATAATGGATAAATATAAAGCTAAATGCCGGTAATTTTTTCGAAGAATTTTTATGAAAATTATTGATTAAAGGTATTGAATTTTATTGGATATGAAGGTTGGGACTTATTACTAAATTCGTGCTTTCGGCATAAGTCAATTTGAATATAGCTTCATACAATGTAATAGAAGCGTTGTGATAAATCCGGCCGAAGGCCAGAGTTTACACAAAAGCTCAGAGAAGCAAGGGATAAAGTCGCTAAATACGATTTTGACGCGGCAATTTTCAAATCATGGACTTTATCGCCTGGCTTCTGGATGTACCACAAAATACCCTTTACAATTCAGGATGAGGTGATAAAGAAATGTCTTTTAATCAAGGCCCTGAAGTGTTTCAATATCCTCTCCAAGCCGAGGATACATTGTGGGAGTTGGCCGAGGATTTCAATACCAGCGTGGAAGAGATTATGGCGGTTAATCCCGGTTTAGATCCCAATTATCTGTTTATCGGTCAGGTGATCAATATCCCTGGGGATACGGCAATCGCCGAGCAATACAGACGCCGGCGCAGAGGGAGACGCCCGTATTATCGGCCATACAGGTACCCGTATTACCCATATCGGCCCTATTACCCCTATTATCCCTATTATCCTTACCGATATTAATTTGACAGACTGTCGTTTAAAATTTATACGCTGCAATCTTTGGCTGCACGGCAGCGAGAGAGGAGTTTTTTTAGGAACAGCGGTTAAATGCCTAAACCCAACATTGAAAACTGCGCTGTAATAAACGCGTTTCCCAATGTTGGGTTTAGGTATTTAATCACCGAAACAGCAACCGGATTACTTACCTTGTGAATCCCGGTCGCCCTGCTGCAATATCCCGATCAACTTCACTCCGTCTTCCATTCCTTGGCGGTAGGCGAGTTCCTGAAGGCGACTTTCCCTAAGCACCGGCTTCTCATGGAGCGCCCAGAACCGCCGCTCCTTCCGGACTGGGGAGCAGATTTTCCACTACCTTCAGAAAATTCCAAACCCGTGGCGAATCCTTTGCACCTCCGGATCCTGCCGGAAGACTTTCTCAATCAATTCGGCCACCCGCTCCGCGAAGATTGATATCAGTACCAGCCATTTAAGTTGCGCGATATCGGTAGCTTTCGATAAAAAAATAACCCCGCGTGAAATCGGGGTTAGTTCGATCATATTCCATCCAGAATCCGGGTATGAATTTTAGAGATAATTTAACGGGTTTTTGGTCTGCCCGTGTTTAATGACTTCAAAATGCAAATGGGGCCCGGTGCTGTTCCCGGAAGAGCCGATGGCTCCGATTTTGACTCCGGTCCCGACCTTTTGCCCGACTTGCACATAGATGGCGGACAAATGGCCGTATCTGGTTTGCAAGCCATCGCCATGGTCAATCAGGATGCAATTGCCGTACCCGCCGTTCCAGCCCGCCGCGACAACCCTGCCGTCGGTGTAGGCATATACGCCGTTGCCATATGTCGCCGCGATATCCAGCCCGTCATGAAAACGCCTCCGCCCCGTAATCGGGTGAATCCGGGAACCGTAACGACTGGAGATCCTTTTGCCGCTGACCACTCCGTAATTGTTCCGGCCGCCCCTTGACACCGTAGTCTTAGTCCCGATCCGGACCACCGCGCTCACCGGTTCTTTCAGCTTCTTTTCATCGGTCGCCTTTAGCGAACTCTGATACCCATTGCGCAGGGTGATCTGGTACCTGACTTCCTTCTGGCCGTCGATCCCTTCGCTAATGACCTGTTTCTGGTTTTTATAAAAGCGATTGTCCTTTTGATACTTGATCCCGAAGGGAATGGGCTCCACAATGGTATTCTCCAGCTCAATCACGACATCCAGCGCGGGATCCAAGGGTCTGACCACCAGTTTATCCCCGGGGAAGATCTGATCCGGATCCAGATCGGGATTGAATATTTCCAACTCGTTCACGGTAATATGGTTGGCTTTGGCGAGATTCCACAAATTATCTCCCGGTTTGATCTCGATCGCCACCGCTTCCTGTTCAACGGCGCTAATTTTTTCCCTGGCTGCTTCTAAGGTGCCGATTTCTTCCGGCGCAACCGTCGCTTCAACAATCTCAACTTTTTGAGAAAAAGCGACCCGTATGATCTTGGCATTTTTATCGATATCCGCCAGGTAACGCTGTTGGTACTCCTTCAGCATCCGCTCCAGGGCGTCTTTTTGGGAAACGGTAAACCACGTTTCGCCGTTGACCACCAGTTGATAAGCGGTCTTTTTCTTTAAGGCATCCGCAAAGATTTTCAAGCCGGGTAAAGCCGCTAACACTAAAATAACCGCCGTTATCAGCCATATAACCGTCTTTTTCGTCAATTACGTCACACACCCTCTGCTATGGTAGATAATCGATAATTAACCTTAACGAAAGAAAAGCGAAGTTGTCCCTGATTTTAGCGAGCAATTTCAATGGATCTTCATCCAAATATTACATCGGGGCAACTTAATCCAGCGCATCTAAGAAACACCCTTTGATCCGATTCCGTTCGGTAATTGAAAATTCTATTGGCGTTCCATGGGCAAACGAGGGAATCGGGCATAAAATATTCCAGCAAATTCAGGGGGTTGTAACGATGAACGTTTCCAATCGCTATCAAGGTACTGGGCATGTTCACGCCTATAGCTTGGCGGTGAATCCCAGCCAATATCACTCTCATTTGGCGATGGGTTTAACGGGGCCGCCCATACCGGTTTCCGGAGGACACATTCACCAGGTCATGGGTTATGTTTCGTGGAAAGATAACCATACTCACCATTATTCGCTTCAAACCGGCCCGGCCTTGCCCTTAGAGGGCGGTGGTGGAGAACATGTACATTACTTTCAAGGGGAAACCTCATATGATGACGGGCATACCCACGGCATGGATTCGTATACCATGCCCGAGTAAACATTGGGTTTATAGGGGCGCCGATTGATTTCGACGGTTCAGCCAGTTAACCAAAGAGGGTGTCCGGTTGCTGAAACAACTTCGGCATCCATTGCCAATCCCCATTCCGCAGCCGAAATGGAATATTTACTGACTGCTTGTGGAGATTCAACTGCTGAATTATTTCATTGAGTAAAAGAATGTGGATATTCAGCAACTAAATGTGGATATTCTGTTAATAAATGAACTGGGGGAATCCCTCCCAATCCACATTCAGTAACTAAATGTGGATATTTAGTTGCTAAATGTGGATATTCAGTAACTAAATCATTTCATGGAGTAAAAGAATGTGGATATTTAGTTACTAAATGTGGATATTCGGTAGCTAAATGTGGATAACTGATCACGGATTCAACGGATTAGCGGATGACACAAATTGAAACTATATAATATAAAGCCTTTTTCTTGAAATCCATTAATCCGGGTAATCCGCTGCTCCCCTTATCGGACTGGTTGGTCAAGCCGGCGAAAGGCCCAGGCGGTCCCCAAACCCCAGGCAACCGCCGCCAGATAATGGGAAACTGCCACTGCGAAATCGATCGGGACCAGCTTGGGGATTTGAAAAAAGATATCGATCGCGTAAACGGCAAACCACGTCAGTGAACCGAACAGCATCCCTTTGATATAATAATACCGGAGAGTCGCCTTTTCCATGGCATAGATCAGCGCCACTCCCAAAAATCCGGCGAAGATCATCTGAATCCACAGAGTAAAAACCCCTTTGGCCACGCTGTCAATCTTGCCCTGGAACGCCAGGGCCGCCGCGAAATCCATAAAATCGGCCTGCTCCAGCTTTAGCAGCGAAGCCGCCTTGTCAATGATCAGCGCCGGAACATTGCCGATGACCCCGGCGGCAAAGCTGTTCATGAACCGGTCGTCCATTTACGTCCTTTCTTACAGCAATAATCCCCTCAACGAAGCTCGATCCGTTCGGTCCGCAGATATAGATAGGCCGCGATCGCATACCAAAGGGTAAAAATGATGATGCCCACAAACCGGTAACCCGGTTTCAGATAGTCCAGCAACCCGAAATTAGCCAAAATGATCGCGATCATGAAACTTAGTCCGACAAACGTCATCAAATAAGGGACCATAAAAGCCCACCGCCGCGGCAGCAGATAGAGAAAGATCGCGAAGGCCAGCGCCCAGCCGATTGGCGTCCAGATCGAAAAGTCGTCCACCCCGAACGCTCCGGTGTGCTTATAACGGAGAATCGGGAGCAGCTTCGAAAACAGCGTCACAATCACCGCGTCCCCCAGGCCGCCGAACAGCAACCCATATAAAAAAAATTTCTTGTATTGCGCTTTGGGTATCAGTAACAAGGCCACGGCCGCCAAGAACAGCGCGAAAATCGGGTAAATCCAGCTCTTATCAAACAGCATCGCTTCACCGCTCCTAACTTAACGGACATCGTCAGTCTTCCCCCAACGGCCGGTTTCAATGTACCACCAGAAGACCCGCCGGCCTTCGCTCCCGACTCATTCGGCAAGCCCGCTTTTGCGCACGATTCGGAGGAAAAGACCAAACCCCGCCCCCCAAAAAACGTGATTCAGCAACGACATATAAACGGTGGGACGGTTCAGCAGTTGCAGCAAACGGGGCTCCCAAAGCTTAGGAATGACACTGACATGAAGAATCCAGAGCACGATTCCGATTCCCAGGCATTTGGCCAGGAGAAACTGATAACCGCTCCGTTCAAACGCGGCGATCATCCCAGCGCCTATCAAAAATCCGGCGCCTAAATCGGCGACAATTCCAAAGAAATAATCCCAGGGGAACCCGGTGTGCGAGATGACCAGCGTGGCCGAGTAAATTGGAATGGTATTGACATTGAACAGCAGCGACGAAAGATAATCCAGCATCAGATAGGGGCAGGTCATCACCACGCCCACTATGGCGCCGCCGAAATACGGATCGGTTTGATAAATCCGGGACAGTATTTTAGCAAAATTCATCATTCCCCCCGGTAAAATCGATGATTCCGGGCGGCTTTGGCAATGCCGGCGCTAAACATTTTTGATTTTTTCGGCGAGTTCAATCTTTTCAAGATTGGCCCGAAACCAAAATTTATGGAACTCCTCGTCGGTCCGGTTATGCCAGAGCATTCTCACCAATTGCGGATCGCCGGCGGCCATTTGGATAAATTCATAATACATCTCGGCGGCTTTGGATTCAACCATGATCCCCGTCTGGTACCGCTCTTTCAGGGACATCAAATCCAACGCCTTGGCGGAGGCGAACCCCAGGAAACCGAAGGTGTCCCCGGCGATCTCCGGTTTGGCGATGCCCTTTTCCTCCATTTTTTCGGCGAAATAATCGACATGGCGTTGCTCAAGTTCCCGCATCCGCTCAAAAGCATACGCCGTATACTCATCGGGCAATGAACCAATCTGACAGCTGTACAATTGTAACTGGTAGGTCTCCAGCAAGAAAAATTCCCGTAGTTTAAACGAGAGTTGTTCAAAATCCAAATCAAATCCCCCATTTTCCGCCAAGCGGGTGAGCGGCCTTGGCCGCAATTTTCTCCGAACCGCCCCGAACTTTTCCACCGCGGTCATCCCATCCACTTTGCTGCGGGATAGTGCTGGTTTTATTATTTTCCGAATATTCAGCCGTATTCAACCGCTTGCGGCGATCGATCCAGGGTCGCCGCCGTTCCCGCCCGCGGACTTTGCCAAAGCTGCCGAATTGGCAGGCCCCAATGCGGTTTGCCGGATTGGCGGCGGATCTAATCTTTCTATCCCTGCCACGCCGGCCAAACAAAAATCCCCGCAGCGCGGGGAAATTGAATTAATTCTAGGCGGATCGCATCAGAGTTCAGCCGTTTTCACCACGCCGGATCAATCGCCCGATGCAGCACCTCGTTCAACTCATCCACTTTGTAGGGTTTGCTGACCACGCCCACGAACCCGTAGCGCTCATAATCGGACATGATCGGATCATTGGCGTATCCGCTGGAGACAATCGCCTTGATGCCGGGATCGAAATCGCGCAGCACCGTGATAGCCTCCTGTCCTCCCATCCCGCCGGGCACCGTCAGATCCATGATCACCGCGTCAAACGGATCGCCGCCCGCCCAAGCCTGCTGATAAAGTCCGATCGCTTCGGCGCCGTCGGTGGTGGTGACCACCCGGTGGCCATGGCATTTCAGCATCTCGCCCACTGCGTTCAGAATGGCTTCCTCATCGTCCATGAACAGGATGTGAAAACCGGTTCCGGCCGCGGCCACTTCGGACTGGAATTCAGCCGGCTCCAGCGAGCCGTCGGAGGCGGGCAGGCGGATAATGAATGTCGTGCCGGCCCCTTCCTGGGATTCGACGTCGATCGACCCGTTATGCCGGGTGATGATCGAATACGAAGTGGCCAGCCCCAGGCCGTTGCCATCCTTTTTGGTGGTGAAAAACGGGTCGAAGATCTTCGGCAGGTTCTCCTTGGCAATCCCGGTCCCGCAATCTTTCACGGTAATCTGCGCATATTGGCCGGGCCGCAGGCGGCGATCCGCCTCGACGATAATATTCTCGGCGCTGATCCGGATGATTCCGCCCTTGGGCATCGCTTGCTTGGCGTTGAGGACCAGATTGTGAATCACTTGGCTGATTTGGCCTTCGTCGACGCTCGCCGCCCACAGATCATCAGGTATCGCGTACTCCACCTTGGTTTTGGAGCCCCGGAGCACAAACCCGGCCGTATCCTTGATCAGCTCGATCAGGGACGCGTCTTTGCGCACCGGCGCGCCGCCCTTGGAGAAGGTCAGCAATTGTTTGGTCAGATCGCTGGCCTTGCGGGTCGTTTCCACGGTATTCAGGAGATAGGACTTGATGTCCTGGTTTTTCTCCAGTTTCATCAAAGCCAGCTGAATGTTGGAGATGATTGCCGAAAGGATATTGTTGAAATCATGGGCGATCCCGCCGGCCAGCACTCCGAGGGATTCCAGTTTTTCCGCCTTGAGAAGCTCCCGTTCGGTCTTCTGCTTCTCAGAGATGTCCTGAAACACCGTGACGCTGCCGATAATTCGCCCGTCCGCCGTCTCAATCGGCGACCGGTGCATGCTAATGGGAATCTCCTCTAAATCGCGGGTTACCAGCACCGGCTGGTTCGACGTGCGGAAGGACGCGCCGGAGATCAGCGGTTCGCCGGTTTGATCATCGATCATATATAAGATTTTGCCGATGGGCTCGTCAATCGCTTCCGCCTCCGTGTACCCGGTCAGTCTGGCGGCGGCGTCATTGATAAGCATGATCCGTTCTTCACGGTCAGTCGCCACCACTCCTTCGCCGAGTGAATTCAAGGTAACCTTCAGCAACTCCCGTTCGGACGCCAGGCGATCCTCCACCTTGCGCCGGCGCTCGGTGATGTCGGTGAAGAAGAAGACCACGCCCAGGAAGGTCCGGTATTGATCATAGATCGGAGCGAGGTTGGCCGAGAGGCAGGCCGCCGAACCGTCGCTTTTAATTAACATCATTTCTTCGTCACGGATGATCTCTCCTTGCAAAGCCAGCTCCAACGGTGTCTTCCCTTCCTCATAAGGCGAGCCGTCTCCCTTGCGCAAGCCGAGCCGCACGATTCGCTCCTGAAAAGGCAACGCCCGATCAACGTCGGCATACCCGAGCAAATTACAGCCGAATTCATTGATCCGCGTGATATTCCCGGCGACATCATAGATGATCACCCCGGCGGTGATCGAGGAGATAGTGGCATCCAACTCTGCCGCCCGCCGCTCTGCCTCATCCCGGGACCGGGCCACCTGTTCGGCGTGGTCCCGGATGATCTCCGTCAAATCGCGCAGCTCCTGGTAGGCGGTGTTCAATTCTTCCTGCTGCGCCTGGAGTTCTTCATTGGCCGCGGTCAGTTCCTCCTGCTGGGCTTGGAGTTCCTCATTGGCCGCGGTCAACTCTTCCTGCTGCGTCTGGAGCTGCTCATACGCGGCGAGCAGTTCCTTCTGTTTGACCTGAAGCGCTTCCTCATTCAGCTTGCGGCCGGTGATATCGAGGCTGTGGATCCGGACCAAACGGTCCTGGGCAAAGTAGCAGATCGCTTGTTCATAGCTATGCTCGCCAATGATCTGCTCACGAAAAATGGTCTCGGCCCGCCCCTCGCGGAACTGGCCGGCCACCTCCTCCCAATCAGCCAGCCACGGATGGGACGGACCCTGTTCATGAAGATCCGGAAAGAGAGCACGGGTCGCCGGATTGGCGTAAAGAATTCGTCCGTCCAAGTCCAATCCCACCACCGGATTGGGATCCTCTTCCAGGGACGATGCCAAGTAGGCCAGCCCGGTTTCGGAACCGTTGGCCGGACCAGACTCCACCGCCAGCCCGATCAAACGCTGGTCGCCCGCAGGAGCCACTGTCATCAAAAAATGTTTGCCGCTCCATGGCAAGTACATTTCAACCCGGCGCGGCTTTCCGGTGGCCGCGACCGCCCGGAACAATTGGAGATGGGCGTCTGGGTCAAAAAGCTCGCTGCCGGGCCGACCCGTCAACCCCGCGGGCGGCAGGCCCATCTCCCGCAGCGCCTCATCGTTGGCGTCCCGCAATATCCAATCAGTGATCTCGCCGTGTTCATCCTTGAGCGGATCGAAGCCAAAGGAAAGTATCGGAATTCGAGCCGGTTCAGCACTAATTTGAATTCTCGCAGTTTCCGGCCAGGCCCCTTGTCCGGTCTCGTATGGCTGTTTGTTAGGATCATCGGTCATTGTAGGTTTCCTCCATCCTTTATCCGGAAAACCTAAATCCCTTCTCCCGGTCAGGCTAAACGGGAACGTCTCAAATACTTGTAAACATTTAACCTCAGACCGTGAACTGAACAATTACCAAATTTTAATAATTCGTGCCCGCATAAAAAATTCCTTTTACACGACAATAAAAAAACTCCGCCAAATTACGCGAAGTTTCTTACTTTCCGGTCTATATCGGATGAAGTAATTTCTTTACTAAATTTGCATTCGTAGAACCGATTGTAAATGAATCAAATCGGAATTTACTTCATCCGATTACAGCTGAAATAAGTTGAATTAAATTCATTAATTTTCCCTCATGGCCGGCATTAAGGACATAATGTATACCAGAAATTTAATTCAACTTATATAGCAGCTGATTCGGGAGTGACGCGGCCCGCCGCCCCGGACCTATCGGAACCGGCCGTTGCTGAGGATCCTCACCTTTACCTTAACCGCGAAAGGAACCGTCGGGTAAACCGCTTTCCAATCGGTTTTTTGCCATGCCGCTTGATGCTGGACCCGGAATTCCTCCCCAAAATTGATTACATCGGAGTTGAAGGACTGCAGTTTTTTGATCAAATCTTCCAGATCGCCCCGGATCTCTTTGGCGACCATTCGCTGATAGACGTTGATTTCCCGGGGAGAGCTAACCGTTGGGCCGCCGGTGTTTTCGCTGACCGATCCAAAAACCTCGGTGTGCACCTTAAAAAATGGGCTCCCTTGCCGCAACCGGACCTTAATCCTGGTCTTGGCCTGAAGCGTGCGTAGGGTGATCTCGCCCTGGGGTGAACTAAACATTGTCATCCCGGCTTTGGATAGCCCGGCAATCAGCCCGAAACTCTCAGTCTCCTCCGGAGTGAGTTTTCCGGCCAGCCGGTTGCCGTTGAAGACGGCCAGGCCGGAGATATCGTGCACTCGATGCGCCCGGTCAATCCTGACCAGCGGGGCGAAGACGTCCTTTGACTTATGAACCAGTTTCTGTTGAAACTGCCAGAGCGGGATATAGAACGCCTCATCCGATTTGGTGACGGACTGCCCGGAATTGATGAAGAGCATTCCCGGCAAGATGTTTTGGATCGGGTCCAGCTTCAGAACATCCAAGGCCGTGATTCCGTCGGTGACGAAGACCAAGGCCTGCAAGGGCGCTTGGGCCATTCGCGTCAAATAGTCCAGCAACGCTTGGACATCGTGGCGGGCAGCCGTTTCGCTGATGATGATCGATTTGTTCTGGTTCAGCACCAGTGTCCGGTCGGTCCGGGTCTCCAGGTGGTCAAACGCCTCATTGACGGTTCTCGCGGTCAGACTGATCATATAAAATTTTTTTCCGGCTTGCCCTCCACCGACGACCGGCGGCAACGCATTCTGGGTAATCGGAATCTGGACCGTCAACCCGACGCGGTTTCCGGGTCCCCGGTCGATGCCGACGGTAGTGGCGAACGACAGCGTGCCCACCTCCTGGAAATCCCAGCAACCCGAAAGCAGGGTGGCCGCGATGACAAGCGCGAGCATCCGGAATTTACGATTCACCCGAACCGCCCTCGCTTTCCCCGGAACGCGGCGACAAAATAAATCAGCAACGGATAGGCCGTCACCGGAATCATCAGCCAAGGCCGGATTTGGATTAACATTTGATGGGCGACATAGGAGTTGGGAAACGACAACACGGCCCAAGCCGTCAGAAACAACAGGCCGATGATTGTCAGCCGGTAGTTCAGTGCCGGGAATTGCCAGCGAAGGCTACTGGCGACAATATAGAAAAAATAAGCCTCGGAAGCAAAGAACGCCGTAATCCAAACGATCAGAAACAACAGACCCAATTGTTCGATCACCAGATAAGGAATGTTGACACGGTTGGCGGCGGCTATCTCAGGCCAGTTAAAGAATTGGGTGTACTCGGCCCCAAAGGAACCGACCGTGCCGATCACCCCTCCAAAATAAATCGGAAAGGCTACAACCATGACCCCAATGGAGATCCAATTCATTTTAGAGGGATGGTTGACCCGGTTCACCATTAAAAAGATCGTGGTCAACGGCAGAAAAAAGCCGCTAATCATCAACCCCCCCGACAGATAGCGGTCGGGCGTTTCCGAAAAGAGCGGTAGCAAATGCGAAACTTCGATCTTATGCATGATCAATAGGGCCATGACGATCCGGAAGGCATACACCGGGATCAGCAAAAAGGCGATAAACCGGCTGACCGCAGTCAAGCCATTGGTGGCGATGTAGGCCACCCCGGATAGGAGCAGAAACATGACGGCCCAAAACGGCGTCCGGTTTAACAGGAAAGTCAGGATCATATCCAATCCGTCTCGGGTGGCCAACATCATCCAGATCAGGAACGGGCTTACGAAAATGAGATTTCCGATGAGCGCCGGCAGTTTGCCGATGATCCCCGGAGCAATTTCCAGGAGGTTTTGTCCGGGAAAGCGGTTTTGAATCGCCTTGGCTAGCCAAATTATGGGCAGGAACAGGAGAAAGGCGATGACCACGGCCCAATGGCCGCTCGGCCCGGAATATTTGGCTGTATAAAACGGCATATCCAGAAAGTTGTTCCCGATCAGGGCGACCAGGAGCACCGCGAACATATTGCCGGTGGAAAGAGCCGCCTGCCGGTCCGAATCACTTTTCATCGTCATTTCGTTTCCTCTTACTCCGAGATCTCCCGCTGTCAATCGGCCGGTAAATCTGAAGCCGTATCCGCGACCAGATGGGACGGCGGAATACGGTATCAATCAGGGACTTGAACCGTACCGGCGACCACGGGGATAACAATGGAATCCCAAACGAATTTTGCATGGCGGCATGGCCCAGAATAACCAGTCCGGCGATGGTCAGACCGTATAAGCCGAACATGGTCGCCACGATGATTAGAACAAACTTTAAAATCCGCCAGGTGAACCCGATTCCAAAGTTAGGCCCTGAGAACGAAGCGATGGCGGTGATAATCACCACCACCAAAGTGGCGCTGGAAACAATCCCCGCCTGAACACTGGCGGTTCCAAGCACAATCCCGGTCGTCACCCCCAGCGTCTGACTGACGGAAGACGGCAATCGCAGGCTGGCTTCGCGGAACACCTCCACAATGATGTCCATCAACAGAATCTCGATCACCAGCGGAGCGGCAACATTCATTCGGCTTCCCGCGATCGACAGGGTAAACTGAATGGGCAACAGGGAGTTGTTGACGCCGGTCAATGCGATATAAAGCCCAGGCAAGGCCACGGCAATGTTGTTGCCGAGGATCCGGAAGAACCTCAGGAACGAACCCACCCAGAAATTATACAGATAATCATCGGGGCTTTGATATAATTCATTGATTGTCGTCGGAACGATCAATGCTTGCGTGCTACCGTTCACCAGCAGCGCCACCCGCCCCTCCAGGATCGCGGCCTTGACCTTGTCGGGCCGTTCCGTGTCTTGAATTAGCGGAAAAAGCGACCAGCGATTGTCGGTGATCAATTGATCGATATAGCCACTGTCGACGATCCCGTCAATATCAATGGCTTGCAAACGGCGATGAACTTCCCCGACAATCCCCGGGTCGGCCACATCGCTCAGATAAACCACAGCGATGTCCGTCCGGGTCCGGCGGCCGACGACCACCTGATCGGCACGCATTTGGACATCTTTGATCCCCTCCCGGATCATCGATAGATTCGCATCCAGATTTTCAATGAAGGTGATCCGGGGGGCGCGGATCGCGCGTTCGGCCTGGGCGTCGGTAGGTTGCCGCTTGACTGCGGTATGGACATCATAGGAAACAATCCGGTCACTGCCGTCCAGATGAAGAACGACCCGTCCGGAGACTAGATCCAGAAGCGCTTCAGCCATGTTCTCCCGCTGCCTCTGGTCTTGTTCCGTTATTACCGGAAGCAGATTGTCCCATGAGATCCTGGCCGGATTCGCGGTTAGTCCCGGGCTGCCGAAGGCAGCCAGTAAATGATCCCGGATATCCTGCCGATTGACTGCCGAATGAAGATAAACCGCCGTCACTTTACCATTCAGCCGGGTCTCGGCCTGCAGATCATAGGGATCTCCCAAGCCGGTCTTGATAGCCCGCAAAAATTCCAAACGGTCTTTGGCGATGTTCACATCTGTTGATCCGGGAGATTCCATGGCTTCCTCCAAGCATACCAACGACAAAGATATTATTTCATTATCTGGAAATCCCATACCACTTCCTTGCCAATCGGCGCAAGCCCTAAAAGTTCATAAAACAAACCGGCTTTGCGATCGATCCGCAAAGCCCCTTACCCCATCATATCGGGTTTCGTTATCCGGTTCGTCCCGACCCTTTCCCGCAAACAATCTGGTAGGCGCGGAGGTGCTTGTCTGTCCCGGCCCACTCCTTGTTTCATATGAATACGGCCCGTTTTACCGCGATCCGATATTCAATCGCCGCCGGTTTGCCATATGATATGGCAGGAGGTGATTCCTGATGACCCAGTGTTGCTCTGCCCAAGGCTTTACCACCGCGGTTTCCACTCCCTTCCGCGCCCGGTGTTGCAATCCTTGCCAAGGCTTTACCATTGTAGGACCTTCCCTTCCTTTCGACACCCGTTGTGCTTGTAGTCACCCGCAAGGGACGTTGACCGTGGTCTGTTCCAACACTTTCAGCACCAGTTGTTGTGGTTGCTGCCATTGACCCATTCGATTCCGGTGTTTGAAATTAGGCGCCTGCGCTTTTTTGGGCTGGTTTTTGAAAACATAATCCTAGCACATTGACCCATGGTACAGGGATATCACGGTAATCCTGCTCCTCCGAATCGGCTGTCGCTATCGCAAGCAACGCCGCCTTTCGTATCAAAGCCTTCCGGCGAATGCCGGAGGGCTTTTTAGTATGCTATCCGGGATGTCTTATATTTCAAAAAATAATAATTTTTCTGATGGTTCTTTTTTTACTATTTTTATATAAAAACTTGACGATAATATTATATTAAAATCACTCATCTTAGCCCAAGGAGGGATTTTTCAGCAATGTTGAAAATTTACAAGGAAAACGATGAAATTGTAATCGAGGAATCCGGGGAAATGATCAAAATTCCATACTCCGATGCGATGTATAACCGATTGCAAGGTGAAGTTGTCTACAATGGAACAGAATATCGGATCAACGGGGTAGAGTTGACCAGAATTATTTTTGAATGACAAGCACGGCCGTCATGAACGGTTAAAAGCCTTCCGAAGAGTTCCGGAAGGCTTTCTTTTCTCGACCGATTCTAAGAAAACGCTTATTTTTAGGCATGCAAAAAGGGCCTCCGAATCTCGAAAACCTGTCAATTCTAATGATAGACACATAGGATTCAAACCTACGGCCCGCTGATTAAGAGCTATAAAAAGGATTTTTAAAGTTTCTTAAACTAGCAAAGCGCAGATCCAAGCGGTTAGCATTTATTGATCTTTTTGGTGATTTGCTGTTTTTCCTCGCTGCATTTCACGAATAAGGCGAGGTATAAATACAAGATGATTGAGAAGAGGATGCCAATCACCAATACCCTTATTAAATTTAGTTGCTTTCTTTTCTATTTCATATGGCCTATAGCCCCAATAATTTTTCACTAATTCCCATTGTCTAAACCACTCTGGAGCTAATTCCCGAAATACTTGATCATGTTCTTCGGGAGTATTTACGACAAACTCTTTAAATTCTGTTTTATAATCATTAAATCGTTTTTTTTGCTCAAAAGCAGATATTTCAAACGGGCTTTCCCAATATTTTTGCCCAACTTGCCATTGTTCTATTTTATTATCCAGCAAGAGGGCGCTAGCAAAAACACTATGGGGATACCTTTCAATCCAATGCTGCATAATGTTCTTACCTCCTCATTGAAATCTCCACGTGCTTGTTTCCTTATCAGAAACAAATTACCTCAAGAAAACAACCTAAATTTTATTTTAAGTGGTAATCTTTAAATTTACATTATCTTGAAATCAAACATATACTCCCTTTTTCTAAGAAGAATTACTCATTGGGACGAAGGCAATCTGTTCGTCTTTGAATTATTTCAGAAGTCATTGATGTAGGCTCGAATGATGGTTTTATAGTAGCTTGTTGATGGTGGTGTATTTTGCTATACCAAGCCATTGCCGCGTCCTTAGTGGCGTTTCTTTCTTCAATGTAATAGTCAGCAAACCGCCTTTTTCTCTTTCAGCTTCCTCATTATTATCTACCAAGAGAACACTAGCAAAAACACTGTGTGGATGAGTTTCAAGCCAATGCTGCATAATGATCCTGCCTCTTTATCATTGATAATCTCCATATGATTCTTCCCTCCCTGAAAGCAAAATTTGTAACAGAAAATAATCCAACTTAATTTTAAACGATATTTCTGAAAATAAACTGAAAATCAACCAGATAAACCGGCTATACTCACGATTTTCATAATTACGCTTCTTCAGTCCGACGTCCGAATCTTTTGACCACGAACTCACCTCTACGGACAAAAAAGAACCGCCTTTTTGGCAGTTCTCGCTGTGAACTTATAATTTTGTCCAATACTAAGATTATAGCCTCTTGAGTTTGAGGATTATGGTTAAAACTATGCTTAATAGGCAAAAACAAAAGGGTTTGACAAAATGTCAAACCCTTGATAAATCTTTGGTGGACCACATAGGACTCGAACCTATGGCCCGCTGATTAAGAGTCAGCTGCTCTACCAACTGAGCTAGTGGTCCATTTATAAACTTGGTCATTAGTCATTAGTTCTAGTTGTTGAAGTCCCAGAAATAATCCAGAACCAAAAACTAAAAACCAGAGACTAGCAACTAAAAACTAAATTTGGTGGCGGTGACTGGGATCGAACCAGTGACACTGCGGGTATGAACCGCATGCTCGTACCAACTGAGCTACACCGCCAACACGTGAATGCATAAAGTATTATATTATAAACGGCGTCCGAGATCAATAGGGCGAACGCTAGTTTTTTTTGGGAAATTAAAGCGGACGCTCCAAGATGAATCGGGAGGCTCAGTCTTCAGCTTCGAACTATCTTTTCAAACACTTCGAAATAATTCTCGAACGTCTTGGCCGTGCACTCGGGATTGGCGATCAACACGCCGGGAACTTTCAGTCCGACCAGGGCGAAAGCCATGGCCATCCGATGATCGTCATAGGTCTCAATGGTGACCGGACGGGGACGGCCGGGATGAATTACCAATCCGTCATCGATCTCCTCGGTCGCAATCCCCAATCGTCCCAGCTCGGTGACGATGGCCCGGAGCCGGTTGGACTCGTGATGCCGGATCACCCCTACGTTCCGGATGATCGTGGGCGAGGTGGCGAATGGTGCGATGGCGGCCAGGGTCATGGTCTGATCCGGCATGCCGCCGAAATCGGCATCGATGCCCGGGAACACTCCAGCCGCAGGACCCCGTACCGTCAGCCCGCCATCCCGCTCCTTCACCGTACAGCCGATTCGTTTTAGAACGTCCAGGAACGCGATATCGCCCTGCAACGTGTCCAGCCGGACCCCGGGAATGGTAACCACGCCGCCGGTCAGGGCGGCCATCGCGAAAAAGTAATTAGCGTTGGAGATGTCCGGCTCGATCCGGTATTCATCGCCCTGATAACGCTGGCCGGCCCGGATCCGGAAGGTCTGGAAGTCCTTCTGGTCGGCGGCGACCCCGAAATCGGCCATCATTCGCAAGGTCATGGCCACAAACGGTTGGGCCGGCAAATGTCCTTCGAGTCGAATCTCTAGATCTTGACGGCAGAGAGGGCCGATCATTAACAGGGCGCTCAAGAACTGACTACTGAGACTGGCGTCCAGCCGCACCCGGCCGCCGTCCAGCCCGCTGCTTTTGACGGTGAAGGGCAGGCAATCCGGGTTACAGAGCGAACGGAACTCCGCGCCCAGCTCTCGCAGGCTGTCGAGGAGCGGCTTCATGGGCCTGGCCGTCATCTGCGGCGAAGCCTCGATCAGATACTCCCCGCCCGCCGCAGCCAGCATCGCCGTAAGAAAGCGGGCGGCCGTCCCGGCGCTCCCCACATAGATCGAAGCCGTCGGACGCGGCACAGCGCCCGCCTGCCCGATGATCTGAACGTTCCGGCCTTCCTCGTTGTAAGCCACCGGAATCCCCAGCCGGATTAAGCAGGTCAAAAAATTGCGGCTGTCGTCGCTGAAGAGGACGTTGGTCAGGGTTACTTTTTGAACGCTTAGCGCGGCCAGCAGCAATCCACGGTTGGTAATGCTTTTGGAACCGGGGATTTCCACCCGCGCCTCCACCGGACCGGAGCGGACCGGCACTTCGTATCCAGTTCCCGTGCGCATCGATTCACCTCAGTGTGGATGTTAGGGATTCGTTTATTTATTTGTTATTTGTTATTTGTTTTATTATATCATTAAGGGTTGGTTTCCTCCTTCGGCCTATCCTAAAATATTGTAAAACTTTCCGCCGAACCGGATTGAGAGCGCGCCGGGCCGTTCATTCCAGCCCATTCCGGCGGCGCTTCTCTTCCCGGCTAAGTTCGGGGGGCCAGAGCTCCCGAGGCCGCCCTTCCCGGAGCGCGGCGGCCAGATTGTGAAAGATCCGCCGGTCATGGTGGGAAAGCGTCCGGATCAATTGCTTGATCTCGGCCCGTTTGGTCAGGCCGTCCCGGGGGCATGAGCTAGGAAGCGGCGTAAACCCGGTGGCACCGATCCATTTTCGGATCTCGGCCTCCCGGAAATAAGCCAGGGGCCGGATCACCGTCAGTCCGCTCCGGCCTAGCTCGGTACGGGGCAGGAAAGTTTTGATCTGGCCGGAGTAAATAATGCTCATCAGGAAGGTCTCCACCGCGTCATCCTGATGATGGGCCAGTGCCACCACATTGTAGCCGTTCGTCTTGGCGATCCGGTTCATGGCGCCCCGGCGCAGAAAGGAACAAGTGGCGCACGGCCCTTCCGGATTGTCCTTCCCAAAGGCGTACCGCGCGATCTCGGTCTTAGCGAAATGAAACGGTGCACCGATCCGGTCGCAGAGCTCTTCCAGCGGCCGGGGATCGGAAGGCGTATCAAAACCGAGATCAATATGCAGCGCCGCCAGATCAAAGGAAAGAATCCGGCTGGCCTTGAGCGCCGCTAGCCCATATAGGAGAAAGGCGCTGTCCTTGCCGCCCGACAGCCCCAGCAGCACCCGGTCGCCCGGCCGGATCAGATCAAACTCACGAATCGCCCGGAGCAACTTATTGATGGCGGTCTGAGGTAGCGTCAAGCTGTTTTCGCGCAAAATCATGCCCTCGCTTTGCGATGTTCTCGAAGCTTAAGTCCATTATACCACGCTATGAAAAAAGCGCGGGATTTCCCCACGCCGCAAAAATACCAGTCCTTGAAACAGGGCTATTTGAGCCGATCGAAATGTTGCTCGAATTGATTCAGCGCATCCCGTTCCCCGGCCACCAGCAGCACGTCGCCCATTTGAATCGCATCGTCGGGGCCGGGCGTATAGATCACTTCGCCGCCGATGCGTTTGATCAGCAACACGTTTGCGTTGTATTTGGCGCGAAGGTTCAGGGAGCGCAGATTCTTGCCGAACATCTCCCTACCCGCAATGACTTCCATGATTCGAAACCCCTGGGCCAGCTCAATATAGTCGACCATATTCGGCGCCACCAGACTATGAGCCACCCTCTTTCCCATGTCCCGCTCAGGATAGACCACCCGATCGGCACCGATCTTTTCCAGAACCTTGCCTTGCATCTTATTGAGCGCCTTGGCCACTACGTATTTCACGCCAAGCTCCTTCAGCAGCATGGTGGTCATGATACTGGCCTGAACATTCTCGCCGATGGAGACGATCACCACGTCAAAGTTGCTAATCCCCAGACTTTTCAGTACATTGACGTCGGTGGTGTCGGCGACCAAGGTATGCGTGACGTCATCCGCCAGATATTTCAACCGTTCCTCACTAGTGTCGATGGCCAGGACCTCCTGGCCGAGCGAGTGCAAAGTGCGGGCGACGCTAGTCCCGAAGCGGCCCAACCCGATTACGGCGTATGATTTGCTCACAATAATCCACCCCTTAAAACTCCCAATAACATCTTATCTTTTTATTTACCGTCCTTGAAATCCGGTTCCCATTATTGGTTCCATCAGCCGATGATTACCCGGTCTTCAATATATTTGGGACACGGCCGGCCGCAAGTGTCCGGCTGGGACAGCGCAATGGCGATGGTCAGCGGTCCCAGCCTGCCGATGAACATGGTAATAATAATCAAAATCCGCGACACATCGGTGAGCGTCGGCGTGATCCCAGTGGTCAGGCCGACGGTCCCGAACGCCGAGACGACCTCGAACAAAACTTTGATAAAAGCATGGGGTTCCAGCAGCGACATCACCACCGCCACGAACGAGACCCAGGCCAGCGCCAGAACGGTAATGGTCAGCGACTTGTACACCAGATCCTTTCCGATTCGGCGTTCAAACATCTGGGCGTCCGTCTTCCCTTTGACCGTGGCGCCAACAGTGGCCATCAGAATTCCGAACGTGGTCGTTTTGATGCCGCCACCGGTTGAACTGGGCGAAGCGCCGATAAACATCAGAAGGATCATAATGAACCAAGTGGCCGGAAAAAGCGCAGTCATATCCAGCGAATTGTATCCGGCGGTCCGGGGGCTGATCGACTGGAAGAGCGCGCTCAGCAGTTTCCCGGAGAAATCAAGCCCACCGATGGTCTTTGGGTTGACGTTCTCGAAGAACAAGATTAAAACCGTGCCAGCCGCAATCAAAATCGAGGTCACGGCCAGTACTAGTTTAGTGTGAAGGGAAAGTTTCCGGGTTCTGGGAAACCGCAGCAGTTCGACAATGACTGGAAACCCAATGCCTCCGGCGACGATCAGTCCGCCGATGGTCAAAGTAACCACCCAATCGCCGACGTAATGGGTGATGCTGGAAAATGGCCCGTATACCTGACCGAAAAGATCGAACCCGGCATTGCAAAACGATGAGACCGAATGGAAAAATCCGAAGGCAAGCGCTTCTTCCACCGGATAATCAAATATAAACCGGATGCTTAGGATCAACCCGCCAATTCCCTCGAAGGCCAATGTCACCAAAAGTACGTTCCGGATCAGCCGAACCAGGCCGGCCAGGCTAAACTGGTTCATTGACTCCTGGATCAGGATTCGCTCCTTCAAGCCGATTTTCTTACCGAGCAGCATCGCCACCAGGGTGGAAAAGGCCATGATCCCCAAACCCCCGATCTGAATCAGGACGATGATCACGAACTGGCCGAACCGGCTAAAGTGAGTTCCAGTATCGACCACTATCAGCCCAGTGACACATACCGCCGAGGTGGCGGTGAATAACGCGTCCAAAAAGCGTAACGGTTGTCCGCTTTTGGACGCAATCGGCAAGGTCAACAAAGCGGCCCCGATCAAGATAATGGCCGCAAACCCGAACATCAGCACCCGCGCGGGGGTCAGACGGATCCAAACCCGCTGCAAAAGACGTCACTTCCCGTCTCCAAAAGCTATGAAATCAATTATACCTTCGGCCCCAACCGGTGTCAATTGCCAGGCAATCAGGTTTTTCGGCGGTTTGGGCGGTTTTCGGCGGGCCGCCGCCAACCGCTCCCTCTTTATCATTTCCAATGTTCCAGGCTGAACATGGGGGGATTGGCAAATATAAAAATCCGGCGAAGGCCGGATTTTTATGAATGATTTGTTTTCTCGGGTTTCCCGCTACATCGAGCGGCTGCCGACGATCAGGTTGTTCTTGATCGCTTCAAAATGCTCATTTTCGAGGATCTTGCCCGTGCCAAGGGCGACACAGGAAAGCGGGTCCTCGGCCAAATGAATCGGGATCCCGGTTTCTTCGGCGAGCAACCGGTTAAAACCGTGCAACAGCGATCCGCCGCCGGTCATCACGATCCCCTTGTCCACGATATCCGAGGCCAACTCCGGCGGAGTCCGCTCCAGCACCGACTTGATCCCGTCGACTATGGCCGTGATCGGTTCCGACAATGCCTGAAAGGAGTCGGTGGAGGTGAACTTGATGGTCCGCGGCAGCCCGGTGACCAGATCCCGGCCGCGAATCTCCATTGACCGGCCCTCCCCCTCGGGATAGGCGGAGCCGATCTTAATCTTGATCTCCTCGGCGGTCCGCTCGCCGATCATCATATTGTACATTTTCTTGATATAGCGGATGATCGCTTCGTCGAACTTGTCCCCTCCGATCCGGAGCGACTCGCTGACCACGATCCCGCCTAAGGAGATAATGGCGATATCGGTGGTTCCGCCACCGATATCCACCACCATATTGCCGCTGGCTTCCGTGATATTCAATCCGGCGCCGATGGCCGCGGCCATCGGTTCCTCGATCAGGATTGTCTTTTTGGCGCCGGCCTGCACCGCCGCTTCCAACACGGCCCGTTTCTCAACGCTGGTCACTCCGGACGGAACGCAGCAGACGACCTGCGGCCGGAACAAGCGTGGTTTCGGGCAAACCTTCTCGATGAAATATTTGAGCATGGTCTCGGTGACGTCATAATCGGCGATTACGCCGTCCTTGAGGGGGCGGATGGCAACGATGTTCCCCGGCGTCCGGCCGATCATCTGCCGCGCTTCTTCACCCACGGCCAGGATTCGATTGGAATCTTTCTGAAGAGCTACGACGGAGGGTTCCCGGATAACGATGCCACGGCGTTTTACGTAAACCAAAACACTGGCTGTGCCGAGATCAATCCCGATGTCGGTTACAAAGTTTCTCCAGTCCAAACCTCCGCCCTCCTCGTTGTTATGGAATTCTCAAGGAATTTTCATGGAATTTGTGTATCTGTTCTACGTTTTTTTGGAATATCCTCCTTTTTTTATCGGCGAGTCGACTTGTTTTTGATATTTCTTTTTAGTGGCCTCTCCGCCACGGATATGACGCTCCGCTTTGTTGACTTCGAGAACCCGTTTGACCTCCCGGGCCAGGCTTCGATTGATCCCGGGAAGCCGTTCGGTCACGTCTTTATGAACCGTGCTCTTGCTGACGCCGAAAAATCTGGCGGTCTGCCTGACCGTGGCCTGATGATCGGCGATATAGTTGCTCAGGTCCAGTACCCGTTTTTCGATGTAATCCTTCACGACCCCCTCCACCCTCCCGCTGTTTTTATTACATGTATATGGCTTGGGCAAGGGGAATATGAAGGGTGTGTGGGTCTTGGTTGTTAGTTGTTGGTCCCTAATTGTTAGTTATTGGTCGCTGTTATTGGTACCTCCGTCATAAAATCACGCTTTTTAAGTCCTGCGATAAAATTTGCCGACCGGTGGCAGCCCGCCGGAAAAAAATAGATCGAATTGACAATTAATTTATCGGAAGACAAGATCGTAAACTTGAGAGCTAAGACTAAAAGCGTTGTAATAAATCCCCGGCCGAAGGCATGGGTTGTACACCAAAGCTCGGAAAAGCAATGGGTATCGCCGTTTCTCAATGTTTTCCACAAGGCTACAGTCGATCGTTAGCCTTTATCACATGGCTTTCAAAAACCACGAACCAACAATCTTAAACTATTATTCCAAACCCTCGATGATCCGGGCCGGATCCACCGGCTGTTTGTCGTGATAGAGGCCAAAGTGAAAAGAAGGCTCTCCGGCTTTGCATCCGGCCGGCCCGCTCGTTCCGAGCACTACTCCCTTGATTACTTTCTGCCCTTCCTGGGCCGACACCGTTCCCAGGTTGGAATAGATGCTCTCCCAATCATTGCCGTGGCTCACGGTCACCGAATATCCCACTCCGGTCTTGGCCACGGCGCTCACGGTTCCCTCGGCGGCGGCCATGACGTTGCTGCCCGCCGGTACCCCGATATCGACTCCGGAATGAAGCCGCCAGGAATTATCCACCATGGTCCATTCATAGGCCTGAATTACCCGGCCCAGGGCGGGCCGGCTGAAACTGGACGGATTGAAGGGCGTTCCCGGCTCCTTCTGGGCCTGCAGCTTCAATTCCCGCTTGAGCCGGTCGATCTCTTGTTGCAGTGTCTCCACGGTGGGTTTCTCCGAACGCTCGGGAAAAGCCGGCTTCCAGGCCCGGACCCGTTCGATTCCGCGGGCCGGACCCCAGAGGTAGAAGCCCAACGCGAAGGCAAGAAGGTAGATAGCCCAGTACTTGGGGGCAAGGTATGGCCGGCCGGTTTTGACCAAAGCATGTCCGGCCTTTTTGGCCATGATCAACCGCTTTTGGGCTGCCACTAGAAAATTCAGCCAGCCCCGGCGGATATTGTGTTTCGACATTGCGATCACCTCGCCATCTAGTCTTTCCAAGCGAGGTGAATTTATCCAAGATCCTATTTTATCTTGCGGATCGTGACTCCCCGGTAATAATGGAGCAAAATCCGCCGGAAGTCCCAGCCCCGTTTGGCCATGCCGTCGGCGCCGTACTGGCACAGCCCCACCCCATGGCCATATCCGATGGCGGTAAATTGCAATCCGCCGGGTGCCGGTTTCCAGCCGAAGGCGTTGGAGGTCAGCCCCAGCCGGGTGCGGAACTCCGAACCGCTCATCCGGGTCTTTCCCAGGCTCAGCGTTAGAATCCGGCCCCTGCCGGAACGCTGGAGCACCTTCAAGCGCCGGAGATCGGAGGCCGGGACGTTCAAGCGCTTCGACAGCTCACGCCAGGTGAACGCGGCTTCATTTTGCCAGCGGTTCGAATGCCGGTCAAAACCGCAATCCACGCTTCGCAAATATGGAAAGTCCTTGCCCCAGACCTCGGCCGCATCGGCCGTTCCCACCCCGCAAGTGGAATGATACAAGGCGTCAATGGGTTGGTTCTGATAGGTGAGGATCAGGCCCGCCGTTTCCCGAACCGCCCGGCGGATCCGTCCGTAATAGGCGGCGAAATCCCGCTTTCCCCAGCGCGACTTCATGGCCGCCACACTGATCCAGGCTTGGGTTTCATTGGGGTCATCGCAAAAATCAGCGCCCGGCCAATGCTGGCACCCTTTGCCGCCGAAGCGTTTCAACCGATGGACGGCCAGGGTCCGGGCAGCCACCGCTTGCGCCTTCAGCGCCTCCAGCTCGAAGCGGGCCGGCATCTCCGCCGCCAGCGCCCCTTCCAGATACTGCTCCAGATTCATGCGGTACAGTTTTCCCTCGGTTCGGGACAACACCGCGACGCTCAATCCGGAGCGGGGCGGTTCGGCCGACCGCTGCTTGATGATGGCAATCGGCGCCAATACCAGAAGCATAAAGAACATGGCCGCGATCAGGCCGCTGTTTGACCGCAAATTGATCCCTCCCGCGTCTTACAGTTATATGCGGAAGGAACAGGGGAGATGACTTTTTCGATTTGGAGCTGGGAGGTCTGTATACAAACTTGTTATTGGGAGGAGTGCCCTTTGAGGAACGGGTCAAATGGGTAGGCGAACCTGTTTCAATCCACGCACCCGTGCAGGGCAATGTCAACAAGGGATCGTGGTAGAACTTTCCAGACCTAACCCTTGCCCTTCCCCAGAGCTGATGATCCAGGGAGTCAATTCAAGGGGAAGGGTAACCCTAGACGCTGGTCTCTAAAAGCCTT
>JAEYGI010000021.1 GCA_023402395.1 Bacillota bacterium | reverse complement strand
CTTCAACGGTCTTTAGCCCTTTTTCTTTTACGATTTCTTTTAGTTCTTTTTTATCGATTCCCATTTCTTTTTCTCTCCTTACTTTTTTATCGGCAAGGAGTTTACACATTTTATTTTACACACCCTGTCCCGTAAGCCTTCCATGATGAAAAATTAAGCGATTTAATTCAACTTATTACTGCTGTAATAGGATGAAATAAATTCCGTTTTAATACCATTTGCATTCGGCTTTAAGAATGCAAATCTAGTAAAGATATTTATTTCATCCTATATAAACGGGAATAATCGCTTGCCGCTTCATCCCCCGCCCTCAATCAAAAAAAGCTCCCGGAAACCGGGAGCTTTTTTCAACTCTATCAATTAGGGCGGCCAAACCTATCCAATCAACCCATCCGCGCCCGCCTTCGTCCGGATGGCATCATCCCGCCGCTACGACACCCGCTGCTTTTTGGGGCGGAGCGCCGGTTCCTCAGACTCCTCCGGATTGAGGAACGGCCGGACATCGGTGGCGATCATCCCGGCGCGCCGGGCCGCCTCCAGCCCCAGCTCGCCGTCTTCAAAGACCTGACAGTATTCGGCGGCCACGTCCAGCCGGTCGGCGCAGCGATCGAAGGTCTCGGGATGGGGTTTCGGATTTTTAACATCATCCGCGCTGACCAGCGCCGAAAAATACTTTTCCAGACCGGCGGACCGGATATTCTGCTCGGCAATCTCCCGGTATTCCCCGGTTCCGAGCGCCATGGGCAGCCGGCCGTGAAACTTCCGGACCAACTCGACCACAGGCTCAATCGGCTTAATTTCATCAATGTGCTTCAGATACAACTCGTTCTTGACCCGGATGACTTCTTCCGGATCCAGTTGATAACCGTACTTTTCGTTCAAAAGCAAGGCAATATTCCGGGTGGGCAGGCCCGCGTTCTCGTAGAACAGCTCGGTGGGATAAACGAAGCCAAGCTTCTTTCCTGCCTCCTCCCACGCCCGCTGATGGGTTGGCATGGTATCCACAAGTGTTCCGTCAATATCGAAAATTAATGCTTTTACCCTCAGATTCACGTATAATCCCATAATGTCCTCCCTGAATTCAGGAGATTCGCATAACCTCGGCACCGGTTATGAAATTCTCTTAATATTAAACATTATCATCTTTTCGCTTCATATTCTCATTACCCTCCATCGTAACATAAATTTTAACTTCAGCCGAATCGCGGCGTGGGCGGCGGAGCGGTTCGTTCGATGACAAAAAAACAGAGAGAACCTTCCTCTCTGTTTATCAGGGCCTATCCCAACGCTTTTAAAAAGCCCTGTGATAAAGTCCACGCTAGACGTTAGTTACCTTGCGAAAAGATTTGACCGACTTTATCACGGCCAAAGGCCTTGGGTTTATCCCAACTCTTTTAAAACGCGTAAACTTCCTTCCCGGAGAGCAGCTTCACACCGGCCCGGCCCAGTAACTCAATGGCGCGGTCGATCTGCTCGACCCGGAACACTACCACCGCGTCCGCGCCGGATCGGCCGACAAAGGCGTACATGTACTCGATATTGATCTGACAGTCTTCCAGGGTCTGAAGAATTCCGGCCAGCCCGCCGGGGTGATCCGGCACCTGGACCGCGATAATCTCGGTGGCGCTAACCGTAAAATCCTGCTCCTTCAATACTTTCCAGGCCTGCTCCGGGTCGCTGACGATCAGCCGGAGGATTCCGAAGTCGGTGGTGTCGGCGATGGACAGCGCCCGGATATTGATCCCGTGTTCGCCCAGGGTTTTAGTGACTTTGGCGAGCCGTCCCGATTTATTCTCCAGAAAGATTGAGATCTGCTTCACTTTCATCGCGCCTTCTCCTTCCATCTTTTGATTCTATAATATCTATAATAAATGTGTAATTCGCCGGCAACGAAAAAATACCTGCCGCAGCCAGCCATCGGAGCGGGCCGTACCCCGGCCTATTGATTATCCTTATACACGTCGCGGCGGTCAATGACCCGCTTCGCCTTGCCCTCGCTCCGGGCGATGGTCTTTGGCTCGACCAGCTTCACCCGGGCCGAGATCCCGAGGGTGCTGGCGATCTCCCGTTTGATTTTGTCTCCCAGTTCCTCCAGCTTCCGCACCTCGTCGGAGAAGAGCTGCTCCGACACTTCGACCCAGATCTCCAGATCATCGAGATTCCCCTCGCGGTCCACGATCAACTGATAATGCGGCTCCGCCTCGCCGATCTCCAGCAGCACGCTCTCGATCTGGGACGGGAAGACATTGACGCCCCGGATGATCAGCATATCGTCGGTCCGGCCCATCACCCGGTGCATCCGCAAATGGGTCCGGCCGCAGGGGCAGGTGTCATTGAAGAGAATGCTGACATCGCGGGTCCGGTAGCGGATCAGCGGCAGGGCTTCCTTGGTGATGCAGGTGAAGACCAGCTCGCCCTTTTCGCCGTAAGGCAGCACTTCACCGGTGTTCGGATCGATCACTTCCACCATGAAGTGGTCTTCCCAGACATGCAGCCCGTTCTGAACCAGGCACTCGCTGGCCACGCCGGGGCCGATGATTTCGCTCAGCCCGTAGATGTCAATGGCCTTGATGCCCCATTTTTCCTCAATCTCGCGGCGCATATTGTTCGACCAGGGCTCGGCGCCGAAGAAGCCGACCCGAATCGGAAGTTTCCGCAAATCGATTCCTTCCTCGGCCGCGGTCTCGGCCAGAAATAGGCTATAGGACGGGGTACAGGCAATGGCCGTGGACCCGAAGTCGACCATGATCTGAAGCTGCCGCTTGGTATTGCCGCCGGAGATGGGGATAACGGTCGCGCCGATCTTTTCGGCGCCGTAATGGGCGCCCAGGCCGCCGGTGAACAGCCCGTAGCCGTAGGCGACCTGCACCGTGTCCTTGTTGGTAACCTCACCGCAGCCCATGGTCCTGGCCATGACCTCGGCCCAGGTATTGATGTCGTTCTTAGTGTAGCCGACCACGGTCATCTTGCCGGTGGTCCCGGACGAGGCGTGAACCCGGACCACTTCATCCTTGGGCGCGGCAAAGAGGTTGAACGGATAATTGTCACGCAAGTCCTGCTTGGTGGTGAACGGTAGCCGGGCCAGATCTCCCACGCTCTTGATATCCTCCGGTTTAATCCCGGCCTGGCTCATTTTCTCGCGGTAAAAGGGAACGTTCCGGCAGACCCGTTCCACGGTCCGGCGGAGCCGTTCAACCTGGAGTTTCTCCAATTCGGGGCGGGGCATGGCTTCAATCTCTGGATTCCACAAGGCGAATTCCTCCTTATTTTCATTGAATTATCAAAATGGCGGCTATGACAAGTATCAATTGATTTATAACCGTTTCACTATCGGGAAACGTTCGAAAGAAAGCAACCACCCCCAAAACAAAAAAACCTTTCGTCTCTTCTGCTTGAGACGAAAGGCTGCTTTCGCGGTACCACTCAACTTGACCCGGAGGTCCACTTCATTTCAACCGCGACCGGAAGTTGGTCAGGATTGCTCCACGGATAACGGCGGGAGTCTCCGGCCTTACCTACTACCGGATTCACTCCGGATTCAGCGGGCAACTCCGAGGCGAACTTCCGGGCGCTTCCGCTGACCCGCTTCCACCGATCCGGGCTCGCTTTGCAACATCCCCGCCGTACTTTGCCTCTTCAAGGTTGTTATGACAGACATATAATTTTACTAATTATATCACGGTCCGGGGAAAAGATCAAGGACAGACACGCCACGGTCACAGACTAGTCACAGTCATCGACTAAAATGAAAACAAATCGTAATGATCGCTTGGCAACGGAAAAACAGAACGCAGTGAACCATTTATTTGCCGATCCATATATTATGGTGGAGGTGACGATCGTATGGCGCGAAAATATTACTTATTCTTGCTTTTTATCCTAATCCTCACCGTTCCGGCCTTTGCCGGAACCGAAGCAGAAATCCTAGGGCTGCAGCGGGAAATCGCGGACAAACAAAGCCAGCTGGCCGAGGTTCAATCGGAGATCAGGCAACCCGCCGCGGCGCAACCGCGTCCGGCCGACCGGCTAAACCAGCTGCAACAGCAGCAAGAACAGCTCAACCGGCAAATCACCGGGCTGAAGGCGGATCTGCTCGACCGCTCCCTGAAGGAGCCGGTATGGGCGGAGGGCGCCGGCGCGGCGGTGCTCGACCCGGGCGCCACCATGGGGGATTGCCAGCAGGCCGCCCTGGACCGGGCGCTTCAGGATGCCGAAGCCAACGCCGCTTCGCTCCTGATAGCGGCCATCTCCCAGGTTGAGCCGGACCCGGCGGTCCGGGACCGGATCAAAGCCTCGCTCCGGTTCAAGCTCCTCGAACAGGACGGCAGCGGCGATTTTGGCAAGGCGCTGCCGGCAGTTCAAGGCGAAACCGTCAAGTACGCGGCCCGGGTGCGCGCCAAAATCCAGTGTGACCAGTATTCCAACCCTTACCGGCCCGTCCAATGTCAACAAGCGATGATTACATATGTTGGTATTATTAAGCCGAATTCTGGACTTAGACCTCTCTCTTGCTCTCCCCCGCGTGGGAGAGTAACCGATACCTTCGCGGTCCAAAGGCTTTTAGAGACCAGCGTCTAGGGTTACCCTTCCCCTTGAATTGACTCCCTGGATCATCAGCTCTGGGGAAGGGCAAGGGTTAGGTCTGGAAAGTTCTACCACGATCCCTTGTTGACATTG
>JAEYGI010000022.1 GCA_023402395.1 Bacillota bacterium | reverse complement strand
AAATTGCCGATTTAGAAGATTTGGCGCCACTGGGTGGTCATGCTTGGAATTGGTGGTTGCCTTGAATTTACGTTTGTGGCGGGCCTCTAAATCCATTTCCCGCATGAGTCGTGCCACACGCTTCCGGATGCACCGTATCCCTTGGTCGCGTAATTCTTCATAGATACGGGGGCTTCCGTACCGCCCCTTGCTTTGCTCAAAGCTCATTCGGATCTTTTCGGCAAGCTCCCGATCTTTCTTCTTACGAGGGCTTTCGCCTCGCGTAATCCATTCATAATAACCACTCCGCGAGACTTTAAGGAATTGGCACATCTTCGAAATGCTATACTTCTTTTTGTATTCTTTCGCCGTCTCGAGGATCACCCCATATTTCATTTCGGGGGTTGTGAGAAGATGGCCACCGCTTTTTTTAGGATGTCACGCTCCATTTGGACCAGATGCAGCTCCTGTCGTAAACGGCGGTTCTCTTCCTCCAGGTCGGTTCCAGGTTGACGATTCCCGTTGCCGGGGAAGCTGTTGGCTCCAGTGAGACGCTTTTCCCTTTTCCATCGCCAAAGCAGGTTTTCCCGGATCCCCAGATCTGCGGCAATTTCACTTACCTTTTTGCCACTGGTCTCCGTTAACAACACGGCTTGTTCTTTGAATTCTTTACTGTATACTCTTCGATCCGTTGCCATTCACACTCAACTCCTTGGTTGTTATTTTATCCTTTATCTGTGTGTCTGGCAATTCGGGGGAAAGTCATAGAGTTTAAAAAAGTTTCGAGAATTGAGATTAAGATTTCTATAACATTCATAAACAGTAAATTTATGAAAAGAAAAAGTCCTCATTCCCGAAGGGGTGAGGGCTTTTAAACCATCCCAAACTGTGCTACCGGATGCCCTCCGGAGCCGATCGTCTCACCGGTTCTCGCATCCACATATATTTATTTAGTAGAAACAGACCCGGCGACGGGTATCGTCACCGCGTCGCCGGGTTGTAGCAGAAAGGAGGAGGTGTTCTGGATGGTCCCGGAGAGCCTGGTCATTCTCTCCGTACTTATTAGACTAGCTGCCTACCGTTTTTGTTCCGGGGTTGACTTTCAATCCTGCAACGTACAATAGAAATGTAACCAAATATATGGACAATTCTTATTGAATTCAGGTTCAAGCACATTAAAAGCTCCCACCGCCTTTCGGCAGTGAGGGCTTTTGCCTTTCCCGCTTTTAAAACTCCCACCTCAACCGTACATCTCCCCGCCACCCATTCCCATACCAATACTCCGCCTTGCCGGCCAAATACAGCTCCCTGACCAGCTTTCGTTTCCACTCCAGCGCTGCCCCGGCCAGTCCAACCTTGACCCCCAGGGCGCTCCGGCAGGAAGATCGCGATCTCCGTCTCCACCCCATTCGCCGGTCCCTGCATCCACATATTTGGTAGAAAAAGACCCGGTAACGGGTATTTTAACCGCACCGGGTAAAGGAGTGATACTTGAAAAGGTTAGCGCTGGACCCCGAGAGCTCGACGTTACTCTCGGTACGTATTAGACTGTCCGCCTACCGTTTTTGTTCCGGGCTTGGACTTTCAATCACGGCGTTCTGATCCGGTTTCCCCGGACCCGGCCGGGTGCGCGGCCATAAAAAAACAGCCCCGCAGAGGACCACTCCGACCAGAAAACCGGTAATGAACTGTTTCACATCCATTTCGGACCCCCTAACCTTTCAATTTCCGCGCCGGCCATCCGGACCTTCGAGAAATACTTCGGGTCAGTGGCCCATCCCGGTTGCCCCGGCTCGGGCAGGAGCGATCGGAGAAAATCGCCGGCGCATTCGACATGACGCAACGCATCCTGAAACCAGGGCAATCGCCGGAGCATATCCGAATAATAGAGGACGCATTCCGACCAATCAGCCCACTCGACACCACCGGGCCACCGTCGAATACCAGCCTCGCTGCTTGCCCCACTCCTTGGTGGGAAGATCCAACGTCGGCCCGTCCCATTTCGAACCGGCCTTAATCCCGAAAAGGTTGTTGGCCCTTACGGTCAGCCCGGAATTCCCCAATTGGATTCCAACGACGCTTGTGCGAACAGCACCGCCTCGTTATACTTCGCCCCGGCTTGCTGCGCGGCGGCGGAGACCTCTTTCATCCGGCGGATAAATTCTTGTTTATTCATGCTTTCTATCCCCATTCGATTCATTTTTCCCTGGAGCGTCGCGGACAGCTTGTCTAAAAACGAAATGCTCACCTGGTGCAGATCCGCGATCTTCTTGCGTTTTCAACGAGCGAGATTCCCTCGGCGAGCATGATATACCCCTCAATGAGCGCCTGAACAAATATCGCCATTTCCACCAAACTACAAAGATGGTCTAGCGCCAATAACCCGACGTAGATGAACATCTTGACCCCCCGGCTCGCAGTTTGCTGGACTCAATCTCTAGATCCGGATGCGCCCAAGCGTAATACAGGCCGGTAATCCAATCAAATACAACCAGCCCGGCCACGGCGCCGTAGGCCGGCCGGAAGTCGCCGTAAAGAGCTGAGAGCACTCAAATAAAAAACCCGGTAATCAATTTGACTACCGGGAATTCGCCAAGCCGCCGCAAAAAGTGGGTAAACAATTGCATATCTTCCAATCCCATCACCATCCCTTTAATATTAAATAACAAAGAGCCTTGCGGCTCTTTGTTAAACGATAGATATATGATATCAGTTAAAGTTTGCGGTAAATGTGCCCGTCGTAGTGTAATCGAAATAAGCGTTAATGCATGTAGACCGTCCCGGGCTAGTAATCCAGTCATAAAACCATAAGCACAATACCACTTTGGCATACCCCGCCCCGTCTGCCGACTTGACAATGAAGATGCCACTCTTTGCCGTAGTGATCTCAATGGAATTGAAATAAGTTAGCCCTGTCGGTACAGTCTGGACAGTCTGGATCGTTCCCAGATTATATCGAGGTGCTGGATCAAGATACGATACCTACATATGTTCAACTTGCGCGATTCCCCCCCCCGGTGCGGTCAAGGAAAAGTTTCACCGCTCCTGGTAACCGTCAAGTCAGGATTAGAATCTTGATATGTGTACGAATTCACGATCTAAGGCATTCTGCGGCCACCCTGCTTTTGTCAATGAAAATCGACATCAAGATTATCCAGCGGTATCTCCGCCACGCTGACTTGGCGTCCACTCTCATATACGTCCACGACGATGACCCGGAGCTGCTCCGGGAGGCCACTGAAAAGATAGAAAAGGCCCTGGAACCGGCGCTATCCGCAGATAATATTAAAAGGTCCGAGAGACATTCTCGGACCTTTCTTTTTCGCAATGAGAAAATAAAATATAACTCAGCAATGACGCGGTTTCCTAAGTTATGATAGACAAAATGATAGACAAAGGGGTAAAAACAACAAATGACGGCCTGCAAATGCCGTCATTTCAACATCTTATTATGGTGCGCCCGACAGGAATCGAACCTGTGCACCTGGCTCCGGAGGCCAGTGCTCTATCCCCTGAGCTACGGGCGCGTTGTTGAGCATAATCATTGTACAACAACTTGGCGGGTTTGACAAGCGGAAATACGAACCAGTGACGGAATTTTTTTCGGAAATGGGATCCGGCTTAAGGGACGAAGGCACCGAATCGGGCCATCGTCAGTATACTATAGTAGTCGAATTTCGCGCTTTATATTGGCGATTATTAGAGTGTTGCAATAAACCTTGGCGAAGCCGGGGTTGCACTCAAAAGCTCGAAAAGCAAGTGATAAAGACGCTTGATAATATTTCCGCAGGATTACGCCGGAACGATAAGCGTTATCACTGGGCTTTTTACGAACAATTCCGTTCGAAAGAGGTGATTCGTCCATGGCAAGACAATGTCCGCCCGGAACCACCGCTTACACCATTAAGTCCGGTGACACCTTATACAAGATTGCCCGCACTTATAAAATTTCCGTCGATAATCTGGTGGAGGCCAATCCGGGAGTCGATCCCAACCGGCTTCAAGTCGGCCAAACGATCTGTATCCCGGTGGTAGCTCCGCCCAGCGCCTGCCCGCCTGGATCCGCCTCATACATTATCCAGGCGGGCGACACCTATTCGGCTTTGGCCCGTCACTTTAACACCTCTGTGGAAGCCATCGCCAAGGCCAATCCCGGGGTAAACCCCAACGCGCTGCAGGTCGGGCAAAATCTATGTATCCCCGGCGCCGTGCCGGAGATCCCAGAAAAACCCGCCCCGGAACCAAGCTTCACTTGCCCGCCGGGTTCTTTTGTTGCTACCATTCAAGCCGGAGATACTTTATCCGCCTTGGCCCAAAAATATCACACTACGGTAGAGGCGATTTTGGAATTAAACCCCGGCCTCGACCCCAATAGCCTGCAAGTGGCGCGGCGAGTCTGCATACCGGGAGGTCAGCCTTCCACCTGCTCATCCGATTCGTTTGCGTACATCCTTAAGTCCGGTGACACCATATATGCTCTGTCGCAACGATACAACGTCACCGTCGCTGCCATCCAGCGATTAAACCCGGGTATCAACCCTGATCGCCTCCAGATCGGCCAAACCCTTTGCATACCGAGAACCAATCCTGAACTTGAAGCGGAGGAATCGTCCGAACCCTTCGCTGAGTCAGAGCCGGAGGCGCTCCAACCCGAATCGGCTGGCGCCGCCGAGGTTCCGCCGGTCTGTCCGGCCGGTTCACTTTTGTACACCATCAAATCAGGGGATACCCTGCATGTCCTGGCCCAGCGGCACAACACAACCATGGACGCCATCGCACGGCTGAATCCCAGCATTAATCCAAGCAACCTGCAGATCGGGCAAAGAATCTGCCTCCCGGGCGGCCAGCCGTCAGTTTGCCCACCGGCAACCAACACTTATATCATTCAGGCCGGCGATACCATCTTCGGTTTGGCGCAGCGGTTCAATACCAGCGTGGAATCGATCTTGCGCGTCAATTCGAATTTAAATCCCAATAATCTGCCGGTCGGACAGCCGCTCTGCATCCCGGACGCCAGGCTGATCTGTGTCAACCGCATTTATCGGGTGGTTTTTCTTTATCCGGCCGATTGGAAACAAGTATCACCGGAACGGTATGAGGGAACCGACGGATTTTTCCAGCTATCAGCCATCAGCGGGCACGGTTTATCGCTGGAACAGGTAAGCCGGAATGAAGCCAATCAGACTCCCAGGCCTTACGGGAACAACCCCTCTATCCGCCGCTCGGCCGTTCACGGCCAGGAAGCCTGTTTTATTCACCCATCATCGGACCAGTCCGCCGCGATGAATCACCGGGCGGCTTTAATTGTCCGCTATCGAAGGCCGGTCCAGATCGGGAGCCAGAGCTACACCTTCTTTCTCTTATGGTCTGACCGGGCACGCCTTGGAGAACTGGCCGCCACTTTGGAATTTTTGCCATAAAAAAATGGGCTCATCAAAAAAGGGGGCTCTGCCCCCTTTTTTGATTTAATAGGCCTTATACCGGATTCTCCGCATTGCTGAAAGTAAAGCGTTTGATCTCATCCTTGTCGCCGCCCGGAAGTTCCAGAAATCGCATCCGGATCAGATGATTGCCGAATTTTTCGTTAACAACGCCATGGCCGACTACTTCCACCGGAGCTGAAATTTTCCCGGCGCACGGCAGATAAAACTCACAGAGATATGTTCCGTTTTCCACCTGACGCCTGGTCGAGAGTTTCTGCATCTTCAAGTCCGCCTTCGCTGATATCTCTCAGAAAACCGGTGATCTCCTCACCACTGGTTGGTTTTAAAGAGACCAAGATCGAACTGGCCTTGACCCGGTTATATTGGCGCATCTCTATTCCGGTCTGCTGTAAAACCGTCACTCCCCGATGTTCATTTTCGCTACTCTCCTTTATTATCGGAATTTTTTAAAACTAATTACCTTTTTTACTTTGGAAAAATGCTTAACAATCCTTGCAGAACCGCCTAAGATAGACCGCTTTCCAGAGTTCAACCAAGGGAATCGTCACGACTGACAACAGTAAAACATAGATCCAATGCTCAGCATCGAGCGGGACCACTTTAAATACGGGATGCAGGAATGGAGTAAAGATCACCGCCAGCATCAACGATCCGGAAATTAAGGAAGCGATCACTAAAAGCGGATTAATTCTAGCACTAAAGATAGAATCCTTGACTGAACGGAAATTAAAAACATGGAACAATTGGGACAGACTGAGCGTCACGAAGGCCATGGTTCTTCCCTGTTCAACCGTTCCCCCGTTGGAACTGCCGATGATAAAGGCAAGTAACGTAAACACTCCAATCATGACGCCTTCCAAAAAGATAGTCCGCTTCATGCCGTGGGCGAAAATCCCCTGTGCTTTGCTGCGGGGTTTCCGGCTCATAATTCCAGGTTCGGCCGGATCCATGCCCAAGGCCAAGGCCGGCAAACTATCGGTGACCAGATTGACCCAAAGGATCTGAATTGGTAAAAGCGGAACCGGGAATTGAAGGAGAATAGCCACAAAGATGGCCACAATTTCTCCGATATTACACGACAGCAAAAAGTAAACTGATTTCTTAATATTCTCGAAGATTACCCGGCCTTCCCGAACCGCCCTGACTATCGTGGCGAAATTATCATCCGCCAGTACCATTTCCGAAGCGCTTTTGGCGACATCGGTGCCGGTAATCCCCATCGCCGCCCCGATATCGGCCCGTTTTAGAGCGGGGGCGTCATTGACGCCATCACCGGTCATCGCCACTACATGACCCTTGTTACGAAAGATATTAACGATTCGCACCTTATGTTGCGGCGAAACCCGGGCGTAAACCGAGATCCGTTCGGACTTTTCGGACAGTTCCTCATCGGAGATATTATCCAACTCCTGCCCAGTGACAACCATTTCCGCGCCGCGTAGCAATCCCAGTTCCCTAGCAATGGCAGTAGCCGTGTCCCGATGATCTCCGGTGATCATCACCGGCTTAATCCCGGCTTTCAAACATTCGGCGATGGCGTCCTTGGCTTCCAGGCGCGGAGGATCAATCATTCCCCAGAAACCAATGAAGATCAGATCCCGTTCCACGGCATCGAGTTGAATCCCGTCCACGCCAGGGGTGCGCCGCACCGCCACTCCCAACACCCGCAACGCCTCCGTGGCCATTTTGGCATTCTCGTCCAATAGCCTCACCTTGGCGTCGGCAGTCAAGGCATGGACCCCGGTGGAGTCGAGATAAAAGCTGCAACTGTTTAAAACTATATCCGGAGCGCCTTTCGTGATGGCCCATAATCCATCGGGCTGTTCCGACTCTACTGTTTTCAGGCCCGGTTCCGGAAGCGCGCCCCGGTGGATGGTGGTCATCAATTTTCGTTCCGAATCGAATGGGATCTCCAACATCCTCTGGTAGCCCTGGTTGGCTTCATCCTTCTCGATCCCCGCCTTGGCCGCAACCACTGTCAGCGCTCCCTCGGTCGGGTCGCCGATAATCTTCCAGATGATATTTTCTTCGCTCTTATCTTCCTCCAACGTTGAATCGTTGCAAAGGGCGCCGCATAACAACAGCAGGTTCAGCTTACTGTCAGCGCTCGCCGAAACCGTTTGGCTGGCGTTCAGGAATTCTCCCTCCGGATTATAGCCTTGACCGGTAACCTCATAACTTTGACCCGCTACAAACAGCCGTTTGACTGTCATCTGGTTTTGAGTCAACGTACCGGTCTTATCGGAACAGATCACCGTAGCGGCTCCAAGTGTCTCAACTGCCGGAAGTTTCCGAATGATCGCTTTCTGCCGGGCCATCCGTTGCACACCGAGGGCTAGAACAATGGTAACGATTGCGGGAAGCCCTTCAGGAATTGCGGCCACCGCCAGGCTGACCGAGGTCAAAAACATTTCAATCGGCTCTTCCCCTCGCCACCAACCGACCACGAAGATCATCGCGCAGACCGCCAAAGCCAAAGTCCCGAGATATTTGCCGAACTCCTCCAGCTTTTCTTGAAGCGGAGTGCTCTCCGGAATCACTTCACGGATCATATCGGCTATCTTCCCGATCTCGGTGGTCATTCCGGTTTGAGTGACAATCGCTTTGGCCCGCCCATAAGTGACCACGGTACCCATGAAGACCAGATTCTTCCGCTCGGCCAGCGGCAATTCCTCATGGAAGGTTTCCTTGGTTTTCTCCACCGGCACCGACTCGCCGGTCAGCGTCGCTTCCTCGACCTTGAGGTTGACCGCTTCAATCAGGCGGCAATCGGCCGGCACAAAATCCCCGGCCTCCAAGATTATAATATCGCCGGGCACCAACTCTTGCGCCGGAAGCTGCCGGATATGGCCGTCGCGGAGCACCTTGGCCATGGGAGCCGAGAGTTTTTTCAGGGCCGCCAGTGATTGCTCCGCTTTATACTCCTGAAAAACGCCCAAAAAGGCATTAAGGGCTACAATGGCCAGGATAACGATGGAATCAAGCCATTCTCCGAGGAAACCGGAGATCACTGCGGCAATAAATAATAGAATAACCAGAAACTCCTTAAACTGGTCAAAAAACATGGCCCAAATCGATTTCCCGGGCTCTTCCTCCAGTTCATTCAGACCATATTTAGCGCGTTTCTCCCGGACTTTG
Source organism: Bacillota bacterium (assembly GCA_023402395.1). Taxonomy (GTDB): domain Bacteria; phylum Bacillota; class UBA4882; order UBA8346; family UBA8346; genus JAEYGI01. The sequence goes on along the minus strand of JAEYGI010000022.1, from coordinate 63,788 downwards.
GCCTCGCTCAACCCGTGACTCAGGTCGGCGCCAAAGATTTCCGCAGTTTTTGAAATCTCCGTTTGATACCAGTTGTATTTCTCCAAACTCGATCACTCCCCCTGTCCTATCAGTCCGATTTTCAGCTTGCGCTGGCGCGGGCCGTCAAACTCACAGAAGTAAATTCCCTGCCAGGTTCCCAATGCCAATCGGCCTCCGGAAATCGGCACCGTGCATGAAAAACCCATCATCGAAGCCTTCAAATGAGCGTCAGAATTTCCTTCGCCGTGCCGGTAATCTCCGGTCTCCGGTACCAGTTTGTCCAATGTTGCGATCAGATCGCTAACCACGTCCGGATCTGCATTCTCATTGATGGTGATCCCGGCGGTGGTATGCGGGACGAACAAATGACATACTCCCTCCCGTACCTTAGCGGCGGCAACCTCTGCTTGGATCTTGGCTGTCAACTCAACCAATTGCACTCTGGCGCGCGTGGTTACGTTCAGTTCTTTCCAGATATCCCTCTCCTCCTTCATATTGTAATGTATGTCCAAAGCTTGGCGAAACATACTGCCTAAAAAAGAATACAAAAAGACCTTTAACTTTGACTCAAAGTTAAAGGTCTGGCTTCATCATCACGAGTGGGAAGACCAGGTATCACTACCGAACTGTTGGTCATCCCAACGGCAATCGCCGCAAGCTACTCCCCTCTTTTTTATTATAGCCCGAATGGCTGACGAAAGTCAAGATGGTTTGGCGCTTCCAGAGCCAGTGGTCCGAATGAAGCCGCAATCTATCCTGGATTAACAGCTCCGGCCGGTAAATAAAAAAGCCCTCCCCAAACGGAGGGCGATAACTCATCATTTAACGGTTTTGTTGAAAACAATCCCGGCAGTATACCGGACGATCCTCGCGTGGTTTGAATGGAACTTGAGTAGTGACTCCGCAATTGGCGCATACCACTTCATGAAGTTCACGAGTCCGGTTCTGGGATCCTCCCTGGCCTTGTTGTTTTCTGGAGGATCGGCAGGTGCCGCAACGCCGGGGCTCATTAGTAAAACCTTTGCTGGCATAAAATTCCTGCTCACCCGCTGTAAAAACGAACTCCGCCCCGCAATCACTGCATACTAGCGTCTTGTCCTGGAAATCCAATAATATCGCCTCTCTTACCTTGACTATGGAGAAAACCCCATTTTGTCCTCATTATACCACCAGCGATTTAAAATAACAACCTTTAACAAAAAATTTACGTCAAAAATGTTGCATATTCCCGGATGATTAATTCATAAATGTTACAATCATCCAAACTGTTTTCCTTCAAAACCGACCAACCCCCGCACTTGGGCGACCAACTGCCGGAATTCGGGGATATTTAACGATTGTTCGCCATCACTAAGAGCATTGGCCGGGTCCGGGTGAACTTCCACCAGCAATCCGTCAGCCCCCGCCATTACTGCCGCTTTGGCCATTGGCAACACCAATTTTCGTTTTCCCGTTCCGTGGCTGGGATCTACGACCACCGGTAAATGGGTAAGGGTTTTCACCAGCGCCACCGCGCTCAGATCCAAGGTGTTGCGGGTAGCGGTCTCAAAGGTCCGGATCCCCCGCTCACAAAGGATAACCGAGCGGTTTCCCTCGGCCATGATATATTCAGCGGCCATCAACCATTCCTCAACCGTCGCGGCCAAGCCCCGTTTCAGTAAAACCGGCTTGGACTGACGTCCCACGGCGCGCAGCAGTCCGAAATTCTGCATATTTCTGGCTCCGATTTGGATGATGTCGGCATATTCCATCACTAGATCGAGCTCGGTCAAGTTCATTAATTCGGTGACCACCGGCAGTCCGGTTCGTTGGCGCGCCTCGGCCAACAGTTTTAGCCCTTTTTCCTCCAAGCCTTGAAAACTATACGGAGAAGTCCTCGGCTTAAATGCACCGCCCCGAAGGGCGTGGACGCCCGAATCCCGAATCTCCTCGGCGACCTTGAACAACTGCTCCTCGCTTTCCACCGCGCACGGACCGGCCATCACTCCGAAATGACCTCCGCCGATCGTTAGTCCGCCGCATTCGACCATGGAACCTTCAGGGCTGATCTCCCGCGATACCAGTTTATAAGGGCTTAAAATCGGAATTACTTTCTCGACGCCAGGAATGGTTTCCAAAAAACGAAAGTCGACCAGGCGTTTGTCTCCCACCGCCGCGATCACTTTCTTTTCCACGCCTTGAATCACATGAATTTGAAAACTCCAGTCCTCCAGCTTCCGGCAGAGATTCTCCCATTGTTCCGAGGTGATTTCACTGTTGGTGACAATAATCATTGACCGATGCCTCCGCAAAATAAATTAGCCCACGTTCGTTCCAAATACTTGGGACGAAACGTGGGCCCTATTCCGCGGTACCACCCAATTTAGTCTAAAAGACTCAGCTTAATCAGGCACGGAAGGCAATGCTTCGATGCCATACCCCTTGTAACGGCGGGTCTCCGGGCCAACCTACCATGTGATGCCTCACAATTCAGCGGCCAACTCCCAAGGGAACTTCCCACTGTTTCTCTTCCTGAAGGGACTTTCAGCCGGTGATCCCCTCTCTCTTAAGGCGCTCCACAGGGTACTTTCCTCGATCATCGTCAGTAAATGATATTGCAATTATTATAACATGAATCAGTTTGACTGTCCAGCCAAGACTAGCGGTTAAATGTTGATTTCAGGAAAATTTACCGATCACTCTTTTCCAAGTCAAAGAACGTTTGGGAGTATCGGAAATCTCTCCGTTCAAGAAACGGGGAATTCCGTCTTCCTCCGGCCCGGGGATAATCAAATCCGCTTTGGTTTTGACCAGATCCGGGGCGCTTGCCGTGGCGATTCCCGCTCCGGCCCGTTCCAACATATCCAAATCGTTAAAACCATCTCCGAACGCCATGGTCCGGCCTAGGCGCACCTTCAAGGCGGCGGCGAGCCATCGCAAAGCCCGTCCTTTGGATGATGACGGGTCGAAAACTTCCAGAAACCAATCATAGGTTTTATTATCGGGAGGCCAGAGGATCTGATTCGGTTTCGGCTTGACCTCGTTATGGATCCGCACCGATAAGTCTTTAATTGCCGCCTCGGGTCCGATAAAAAGATGTTTGACCACTCTCTCGGGATTACTTTCCAAACCGGTTGCTGAACACGATTCGCCGCTGTGTTCGTGAAGCCACCGCCCTCCCCCGGTTTTTATCACGGAAGTGGAGGCGAAATAGCCGCCCGACTCATTCAAACAAAACTGGTCCACTTCATCAAAGTCAGCTAGGGACCGCAACTGCCGCTCAACGCTCATCCGCAAGGGAACCAGGCGAATTATCTTTTCCGCTACGGGATCGAAGACAATCGCCCCGGCTTGAAGAATCACGGGAACTGTAATCCCCAATTCCCGGACAATTCCTTCCGTCTGTTTCCAACTGCGGCCGGTAGCCAACGAAAAAATAATCCCCTGCTCGCGAAGGTGTTTTACCAGATCCTTGACCGCCGGAGTAAGATGATCTGATCCGTATTGGACCAGAGTTCCGTCAAGATCGGTGATAATCAACTGATATCGAGACAGATTCATTGCCGCTCCTTTTTGACCGTTGATAGTTGATATAGGAATAACAGAAAGAAACCTTGGGCTTCTTCTATTAAATACTTTATCAGAAAAAACCTCGTAATTTTAGAAATAGATTCTGGAAAACAGTTTACAAAAAATAATTTTATCATCTTAGCAATTCAAAAAGCCAACCTCTCGGTTGACTTAACCTATCCAAACTTTGAGTTACCACGATCCGCATTGGCATTATATCAGCAATGCCGACGATTATTCCTGAAAGGTGACCACCGCGGCTTTTTCATCAACGTAATCCGGAGCATCCACCAGGATCACGTCCACCCCAATCTTTTTGATCCGTTCCCAAGGAATCACAAAATCGTCGCTTTTGCCGAACACCCACAGAATCTTTCCAGGCCCGGGCACTACAATGGCTTTGATCCTTCCGGTTTCGGGATCAATTTCGAGATCGCTGGCCAGTCCCAATCGTCTGCCATCCAAGATGTTAACGACTTCCCGCTCTCTCAATTCCGAGGTTTTTGTTAACAAACCAACTCGCTCTCCTTTCACCCTATTCATATGCAAAAGGAAGCGATTTTGGAACCGCCGGAAATCCGGATTCCGGGCGAATTAACGGGTAACCGCGTCTATTTCCGTGCCTTGAGACCCCATCAGCCGAACCACTAACCGATTGGGCACGCAGATCAAACTTTCCCCCGCCCTGCGGATCCATCCGGTATGGGAACAGATTTGACGGGGACAAAGCCACTCCGGCATCGGCCGGATCCTTACGGCGCCGTCTTTTACCTCAAGATGGGCTTCTCCTTCGGACAGGCTGATTTTGACCGTCTTTCCATTCGGCCGGGCCAGGTCAACGGTTTGAACCGTCCTGCCTCCCACTTCGATTCTGGCCCAAAGGGTTTCCCCGGAAACGGGCAACAACCGGAAAGTATACAGGCCGATAGCGCCGGCCAGTAATAAAAGAATTAGATATCGATCATACCGCGTCATTTCGATCACGCCTTTAAAACCAGGTAATGAACTCTTCCCGTGTCGTCACAAAATTGATGAAAGATATTAAAAGATATTAAATAAACTATCACTTGCTTTTCTCAGCTTTTGTGATAACCCGAGGGTCCTCGAGGAGTTTAACTCAACGCTTCTATCAGCAAGAAGCGTTATTTGACAAGCGAACCGCCCAAGGTCTCCCACAGGGAATAAAAGCCGATTCCCACGAACAACAATGCCGCTCCGATCTTTAAAAAATGCTGGGGCACGTAGCGGGTTACCACTCCGCCGAGGGTTACCCCGATTAAGGTCACCAACGCCAAGGCCATACTGGCGCCAAGAAAAACCGACAGCGGACTCCGGGATTCGGTCACCAACGAAAATACCGCCAATTGTGTTTTATCTCCCATCTCCGCAATGAACAGCGTGGAAAAGGTCAGGAAAAAAACTTGCCAGTCAATGTTCATCAATAAAACCTCCCGGTTTTAGTTTTACAATTCACCTGGCAAATAATCCTCCGTAATGTCTGATTTCGACAAACAAAAAAGGGACTTCCGTCCCTAATGTTAATTATTATTTGGGGTGAGCGATGGGAATCGAACCCACGACCTCCAGGGCCACAACCTGGCACTCTAACCAACTGAGCTACGCCCACCATCCGTGCAGACGATATAATATCATAATTTACCCAAGCTGTCAATGCATGCGGCAAGATCTTTCCTGGAAAGATGCGGAATGTCTGCCGCAATCCAATGGAAACGGCTCCGTGACGGTTGGAGCCGTTCCTCAAATATCATAAATATAATACGGGATGACTAATATTAGAACACTTAAATATGAGCCATATCTCATTCCACGGGTAATCATAAATTCGAGTCAAGCGCGCCGGAAAATCCGAACCCCATAAGGGGGAATCTCCGGATAATTCAACCCCGATAGACTGCAGCCAAGTGCGAAGACTGGTTCCCATCCCCGGTTCCATTCCGCTGGCATCTCAATGCAGCGGCAATCCTGGTTCAGGTTGAAACAGGCCAGAATTTGCTCGTTTTGGCCGCTCCGGACGAAACCAAAGATGCCGTCCCCCAGATGCAGATCAAAATAGCTTCCGTTTTGCAACGCCTGATGCGCATTGCGAATGGCCGCCAGTTGACGGGTGGTTTCCAGAATCGTCCCTTCCTGCTGCCCGGAATCCCAAACCATGGTCTTCCGGCAGTCCGGATCCTTGTCGCCGGTCAGCCCCACTTCGTCGCCGTAATAAAGGGCAGGAACTCCCGGATAAGTGAACTGGAAAGCCAGCGCAGCGTTCACCCGGCGTTTATCTCCCCCGCATAGCGTCAAGAACCGCGGGGTATCATGACTCCCCAATAAATTGTAGGCGCTGACCACATACTCCCACGGCAGATTGGAGCGGTTGTTCGCCAGCTCCATCCGGAACTGCTCGGCCGAGGTCTGAGATTGGGCAAAATACCGGATCACGGCCTCCCGCCAACGATAATTCATTACCGCGTCACAGCTGTCGCCGGCCAACCAACCAAACGGGTCATCCCAAATCTCCCCGACAATAAAAGCCTCGGGGTTGATCGATTTCACCAGGCGGCGAAAGACGCGCCAAAACTCCATCTTTACTTCGTTAGGAACATCGAGGCGCCAACCGTCAATCCCCAGGCTGGTCCAAAAGGCGATCACTTTCAACAGGTACCGGACGACCTCCGGATTGTCGTGGTTGAGCTTGGGAAGGGAACCGAATCCCCACCAGCATTCGTAGTTGGGTTTCGGGTCCTGCGTGATCGGGAAATGGTGACAATAGTACCAATCCTTAAACCGCGAATCAGCGCCGCGCCGGATGATGTCCTGAAACGCCCAAAAGCCGTCGCCGGTGTGATTGAAAACTCCGTCGATAATAATTCGAATCCCAGCCTCATGCAGCTTACGGACTAGTTCCTTAAAGGTTGCCAGATCACCGAACTCCGGGGCAATTTTCAGATAATCCCTGGTATCGTACTTGTGATTGGAAGGCGCGTCAAAGATGGGATTCAGATAGATCCCCGATATGCCCAACTCTTTCAAATACGGAATCTTAGTGATAATTCCCTTCAGATCGCCACCGAAGAAGTTGGTTCGGGTCGGGGAATCGGACCATGAGACATTCCCCGGCGGATCGTTACCCTGATCCCCGTTGCAAAAACGTTCCGGGAATATTTGATAAAAAACGGCGCCCGAAACCCAACTCGGCGGAATAACCGGTACCGGACCAAGATACTCCTCACGAATCTGATATTCGGCCTGGCTCAACATCATCACCTCATAACAATGTGGTTACATATTTACACTACTGGATTAGGAGGGATTCCGCAACCGGTAATTAACGGTATTCTTGGAATCAACGCAGGTAAACAGTGGTATGACCCGGTACCGGAAACGCGTCTTGCGATCATTCCACAAAAAAGCGTTTTGATTGACCACGCCACCAGCCGGGGTTAATCAAAACGCTTTTTAAAATCCATGTTATAAAATCTAACATTCGGCAATACGGCGCCGCAATGTCCTTAAAGAATGTGTCAAGCCTGTTCAACCGGGATCTTCTCCAAGTACTGGACCGCGCTTAGCGCGGCAACTTGGCCTTGGCCGGCGGCCCGGTTCAATTGCCAGGGCTTCCCGGTGCAATCCCCTGCCGCGAACAGACCCGGGATATTGGTGGCCTGATCGCGATCGGTGACGATGAATCCATCCTCAATTTGAAGTTCCGGCAACAATTGATCCGCCGGGCGGCTGGCCCGTTCGATAAAAACGCCGGCCACCGGCCACTGGCCGGCGGAAGTTTTCAGCATTTCCACCTGGTCCGAGCCGCCGATGTTCAACGGTTTGCCAGAGATCAGCGTCAACCGGGGATCCAGCTCACTCTCGAGTTTGTATTGGGGAAGATAATAAACCTTGGCGCAAATTTCAGCCAGGAACTGCGCCTCGTGTTCGGCCTCGGGGATATACCCGATCATGGCGACATCCTTTCCCTTAAAAAACATTCCATCGCAAGTGGCGCAATAACTGACCCCTTTGCCGACCAATTCCGATTCTCCGGTGATTTCCGTTCCCAACGCCACTCCCACCCCCAAAATGACGGTCCGGGCTTCGATCATGTTTTCCCGGCCGAAGAGAGCGAATTGCCGGTCCTGAAGCGAGAGGCTCTGGACTTCATCCTTAATGAACACCGCGCCCAATTCCACGGCATGATCCCGGAGCCGGGCCGCCAAATCCCTGCCAGTGATCTGCGGCATTCCAAGAAAATTATCGATTCGGTGCGATTGAATCAATTTGGAACTATGCGTCTCCTTGGCGATTAGTACCGTCTCTTTGTTGCGGCGTCTGGCGTTTACCGCCGCCGCCAACCCGGCCGGACCTCCGCCGATGATTGCGATATCGTACATGCAAATCCCTCCTCCGATTTAAAAGATAAATAATTATAATGAAGAATTTAACGTTTCGGCTTCACTAATCCCTCTTTAAATTATCTCACCCTTTTGGCGCCGCGGCAAGATCAGCCGCCGTTTCAGCAAGACATCCGTCAAAATCTGTTTTCCCTTTGGGGCAAATTTGTGGTACGATAATATTTAGGCGTAAACTGACCGGCATAGTTGTCGACAACCATTTTTTGACCGATATACATATATAAATAAGGAGAATTTGCCGTGCTTTATTGGATCTTCAGGAATCTGTTTCTTTACTTCTTCAAGATCGTCAACCGTATCGAGGTTCACGGCGGCGAGAATGTTCCGGCGGCGGGACCTGTCATTTTGGCTTCCAATCACATTAGCAACTGGGATCCGATGGTGGTCGGAGCGTCAGTCCAGCGGAAAGTCAATTTTATCGCCAAGGAGGAACTATTCAAAATCCCGCTCATCGGCCTGTTGCTCCACGCCTGGGGCGCCATGCCGGTGAAACGGGGCCGGGGCGACCGGGAGGCCATCTCCAAGTCGCTGGAAATACTCCGGAGCGACCAGGTATTGGGGATCTTCATCGAAGGCCGGCGCAATAAAAGCAATCCCGAGCAGATGGACAAACCGCAGCCCGGCGTGGCGATGCTGGCGGTAAAAACCGGAGCGCCGGTCGTTCCGATGCTGGTCCGAAATACGCGCCGCGTTCCCTGCTTTGCCAAAGTAAAGGTGTTTATCGGAAAACCCTTATCTTTCACTGATAGCCCAGAGCGCGACCGCAAGGAAGCCTATCAAGAAATCAGCCAAAAGATTGTCGCGGCCATCGAAACGATGCGCGATTGATTCAAAAAAGGGCTTGAACGCCAGTCAAGCCCTTTCCTTCACTCAATCCCAAACCCTTCAGAACTCCGGCTCAATCAATCCGTAATTTCCATCTTTCCGGCGGTAAACGACGTTAACCTCCTCGGTTTCGCTGTTCGAAAAGACATAAAAATCATGTCCCAGCAGGTCCATCTGCATCACGGCTTCCTCCACGGACATCGGCTTGATGGCGAACCGTTTGGTGCGTTTGATGACCGGAGCCGGTGCTTCCTCTTGCGCCGGCGAAGGGGCCAATATTACCCGATTCTCCTCCCGGAGTTTGCGGTTAATCCTGGTTTTGAATTTATGGACCTGGCGCTCGATCTTATCGATGGCGCCATCAACCGACACATACATATCATTGCTCTTTTCTTCACCGCGAAGCAAGAGCCCGTCAACCTGAACCGTAATCTCCACCACATGCTTGCCACGTTCCGTTCCCATCGATACTTGGGCGCCGATTGGGTTCTTCTCAAAAAATTTACCCACCTTGGCTACTTTTTTTTCGGCGTAATCTCTCATGGCATTGGTGATCTCAATGTTTTTCCCCACGACTGTCACTAACATGGTCGATCCCTCCTAATTTGGATTGGCCGATCACTTTTATTATCGGCGGGATATCTTGATCAATTATAATTATATAAACGAACGCGACCGCGCAAACCATTTAAAAATATTTTAATAATTTCCGAAAACCATGTAAAAAAATACTTGCGACGAACCGAAGTTCATCCCAAGTATTGTGACCCAAGATCAGGACGGTATAACAAATCCATGCTTCAAGCGGGGACAAACTCCAAAACTCACTTGGACTTGGGAGCGAAGGTTTCACAACAGGTTTCCATGGAAGTCCGGGCATCCGAATCGCCTTCCAAGCTACCGAACTCCATGTTGTCGGTGGCGTCGAAGTTGTTATCCACCTTGATCTCGTCCGCCTGACAAACCTGACCCGCTTCATTGTACTTGCAACTGCTGACACTGCATTTAATCCGGTTCATCTTCACACCTCCGAATATAGTATCCACCTTCCGGAAGCCGGCTATACATGGAATCCTCCTCCTCCTCCGTGCCTGCGGCAAATAGGGTGGAGCAAGCCGGAGATGGTCCGGACTTAATGAGCGGTACGGTCAGGTTAAGCCCCAGGTCCCCATGACGGAGATCAGTTTCTCGGCATATTTGGAATCAGTGGCATACCCGGCCTTGGCGATGCTCCGGGCGAACTCCGCCGGAGTCTTGGTTTTAAACGCCCGAGCGTACCGGCCATTGTTCAATAAAAACTGACTATGCCCCTTGATCGAATCCGCAAAAGAAGAATAGGCCATGAACTGAGAGAGTTGCCGAAACCACTTTCCGGTGGCCGGATCTTCCTCCCAACCAAACGCTTGCACCGAACCGGCCGGTCCCGTTCCTTTGATGCCGAACAAGTTGTAGCTGTACTTACCGGTCGCCCGGTCCACCGGCACCGCTTTGCCATAATCGCTCTCCAGAATGGCCTGAGCAGTGGTAACCGCCGCGGAAACCCGGGTTTCCGCTTCGTCGAGAATCGCATAATAATAAACGGCGTTGATGAACTCCGCTTGCGCCGAATTGGCGACAATGCTCAGCTCCACTCCCGCGCTTCCGGCCACCCGAACCAGCTCCCGAATGGTCAACCGCTCATATACCGCCTGCCTTAGCTGGTCTACCGCCGCCAAATCCAATTGTTCGCCGACTGTCAGCGTCCTCATTTTTTGGAAAGCTTGGAGCGCGGCCAGTGTGATGGGGCCGGAATCTCCGTCGATTCCATTGCGATTGGGTCCAAACTTCCCGATGGGAAACCCCAAATACCTCAGGTAACATTGTCCCAGGATCACGATCCCTTCTCCAGTGATTCCCCGAGCCAACTCGCTGATCTTTTGATCGATATCCGTGGTGTCCCCCGGCGTCACCGGCGGTTCTTCCTTAAAGACCAGACCGTCGAAGAACTGCTTGAGCTTTCCCCAAAATTCGGCGAGCAATTCCACAAACCGCGCCCAAACATCTTGTTCCATCAGATTAATCACTCTCCAAGAGGCGTTTTTACCAATATATGCCCTGGTCATCGTGTCGGTCACGGGGCCGGGATAATTTGGCCGCTTACCCGAAAAGAGCCCTGAAAAACCTTGGGCGCGCCGCTAATCTCCGGCCGGTATCGACTGCTATCGGAACGGCCGTTTCTTTTCTGACCAAGCGCGGGCCGCTGCCGGTAAAATACCAAAAGCGCCTCAGCCAGAATCGGCGCAGGCCATTGCCACGGCATGCCCCGCCGCACTCCCGGCATTGATTGCCGCACTCCCGGCATTGATTGCCGTGGCGATGGCAAGAGCCGCCATCGCCACGGCAATCAATGCCCTTCCATAAATTGAAGGTGTCGACCCAGGCATGCGACGGTTGAATTTCCTTAGGACGGGTTTAATCTGAAAAAGTTCAGGAAAGCCTTTGGCCGGGACCAATAAAGATTGATCTATGACCCAATCAATAATAAAATAATAAAATAGACCCAGTTGATCGAAAAAACGGAAATTGGAGGAATGATCGCATGAAAATCGGAGTCATCAGCGACACTCACGGCTCCTTGACCGCATGGCGGAAAGCTTACGCGCTCCTTAGCGACTCCGACTTGATTATCCATTGCGGCGATGTTTTATATCATGGGCCCCGCAATCCGCTGCCCGACGGCTACAGCCCTTCCGAACTGGCCGCGGAATTGAATTCGCTTGCCCGGCCCCTGATCTTCGTCCGGGGCAATTGTGACGCCGAAATCGACCAGATGCTGCTGGACTATCCTCAGGAGTCGCCTTATGCTCACGTCATCCTGCCGGATTACCGGATCCTGGCTCATCACGGCCATCTGCTCGATCCGGCGGCCCTGCCGGCCCGAGTGACCCGCCACTATCAGCTCTTTATCTCCGGCCACACTCATCTGGCCGGGATCCAGCGGTCCGGGGGGATCATCACCTTAAACCCCGGCAGTCCGTCCCTTCCCAAAAACGAGACGAAGACACCGACCGTAGCGGTGATTGAAGGACGGCGGATCCGCATCATCGAGCTGCCGGATGGCAAGGAAATGGCATCCTTGGACTTTTAAGCCGGGAAAAACGCGGCAATCAAAAATGTTCTGGCTATGGTGGCGGCAATAGAGTGGCTTGCCACTAACTTCATCGTCATATTAAAACGGCTTTATCAAAAAATTAATCCGCGGGAGCAGGAAAACGTCTTTTTTTGACGTAACTTATATGTTAGATTTATTTACAAAATGGGGTCTGAAGTTTATGTCCACTATCCAATCATTCACTGGATATATGGGGTTAATCATCATAACTTGGGACGGAGGTGAAACAAAATGATCGAATTAACGGGAGTTCACAAGTACTTTGGCCATCTCCACGTTCTCAAGGATATTAACCTGCGGGTGACGACCGGGGAAAAATTGGTCGTCATCGGCCCCAGCGGCTCCGGCAAAAGCACCTTGATCCGCTGTGTCAACTTACTGGAAAAACCCAATCACGGCCGGGTCGTCATCGACGGGGTGGAAATCACCGCTCGCAAAGCCGAGGTACATAAAGTGCGTCAATCGGTGGGCATGGTTTTCCAACAATTCAATTTATATCCTCACAAAACGGTATTGGAAAATGTCACCCTAGCTCCGATCCTGATTCAAAAAATTCCGCAGGAGCAAGCCGAACAAACCGGTTTTGCCTATCTGGAGCGGGTAGGGCTCAAAGAAAAAGCCCACTCCTATCCTTCGCAGCTTTCCGGCGGTCAGCAACAGCGGGTCGCCATCGCCCGGGCTCTGAACATGCATCCGAAGATTATGCTCTTTGACGAACCGACATCGGCTCTCGATCCGGAGATGATCCAAGAGGTGCTGGACGTGATGATCGACTTGGCCCATGAAGGGATCACCATGATCGTGGTCACTCACGAAATGGGATTCGCCAAGGAAGTCGCCGACCGGGTGATTTTCATGGACGAAGGGGTTATTCTCGAGGCAGGCCCTCCTCAACATTTCTTCAATAACCCGAGCCATGACCGGACCAAATTATTTTTAAGCCGGATCCTGCGGTAGGTTTGGAGCACTCGATTCTAAAATTCTTTAAAAGCGTTGTGATCGATCCGGCTGGAAGACTTGAGTGTACATTAAAGTTCGGAAAAGCAAGTGATAAAGTTGGCTAGACATTATTCCATAATTCGGCAGCAATCATAAGACTTTATCACCTGACTTTTAAAAATAAAAAATAGGAGGAAAAACAATGAAAAAATTATGGCTGGTCCTTGTTTCACTGGTTATTTCCGTCGGTTTGCTGGTCCCCTGCGGCGCGGCGTCCCAAGATTCGCCGGATATCAAGGCGATTAAGGATCGAGGCGTCCTGAAAATCGGAGTCAAAGTCGACGTGCCGAACTTCGGATACCGGGATCCCAAAAGCGGTAAAATTGACGGCTTCGAGATCGACATCGCCCGCGCCATCGCCAAAAAAATCCTGGGCGACGAGAAGAAGATCGACCTGCAAGGCGTGACCGCCAAAACCCGTGGTCCACTGCTGGACAACGGCGAAGTGGATCTGGTCATCGCCACCTTCACCATTACCGAGGAACGCAAACTGAGCTACAACTTCTCGGATCCCTACTTCACCGACGGCGTTGGATTGATGGTCAAAAAAGCTTCCAAGGCCAAGAGCCTCAAAGATCTGAACGGCAAGAAGATCGGCGTGGCGCAAAGCGCGACCAGCCGGAAAGCGATTCAGGATGAAGCCGATAAACTGGGCATCAAGGTTGATTTTCTGGAGTTCTCCACTTATCCTGAGATCAAAGCCGCGCTGGACTCCGGCCGGGTGGATTGCTTCTCGGTGGACACCTCGATCCTGGGAGGCTACATGGATAAAACTACTATTATCCTGCCGGATCGCTTCAGCCCGCAAAATTATGGCGTTGCCTCCAAAAAGGGCAACGACGGCTTGGCGGCGGTGGTCAATGAGACCATCACCAGCTTGAAAGCAGGTCAACTTGACAAATTAATTACAAAATGGAAGTTAAAATAAATGGTCAGTCCGTTCGCCTGGTTTAAATGGGAAGCCGCGTTTAAGGAATGGCATGTTTTCGCGGAGGGGTTCGGCGTTACTGCGCTAGTTTCAATACTAGCGCTAGCGCTGGCCCTCCTTCTCGGAATTTTCTTTGGCGCCTTGAGCACCTCCCACATGAAGATTCCACGCATCATCGCCCGGTGCTATGTCGAGTTTATTCAGAATACCCCGCTGGTGATCCAGGTGTTTTTTCTGTATAACGGACTGCCTTATATGGGCATCACCCTTCCCGTCCTTACGGTAGGAGTTATCGGAGTCGGAGCTTACCACGGCGCGTACATCGCCGAGGTGATTCGCGCCGGAATTCTCGCCATACCCAAAGGGCAAAAGGAAGCCGCTTATTCCCAGGGATTCATGTATTGGGAGGCCATGCGCCATATTATTCTGCCGCAGGCCAAGAAGGTGGTTCTGCCGCCTCTGACCAATCAAGCGGTGTATCTCATCCGCAACACCTCGGTGCTGGCGATGGTCGCCGGCGGCGATCTGATGTACCGGGCCGATTCCTGGTCCGGCAATAATCTCTATTACGGACCGGCCTATGTGATCACCGGACTGCTTTATCTCTCGCTCTGCCTGCCTCTGGCGACTCTAGCTCGGCATTTGGAGCGTAAGGCGGAGGTATCGGCATGATTCAAGAGTTATTTAGGATCGAAAACTTAACCTTCCTCGGTCAAGGCCTGTGGGTAACGATTCTCATTTCCTCGACCAGTATTTTGTTGAGTTTCGTTTTTGGCACGGTTTTGGGGATTGCGCGCCATTCTAAACATAAAATCATCGGCCATCTGGCCGGGATCTATGTGGAAACCATCCGCAACATTCCCAATCTGCTCTTTATTCTCGGGGTGCGTTTCCTGACCCCGCTCAAGCCGATCCAGTCCGGCATCACCGCCATTACCATCTTTACCACCGCCGCCATTGCCGAGATTATCCGCGGCGGACTCAACTCGATCGGTAAAGGCCAATGGGAAGCCGCGCGTTCGCAGGGGTTCAGCTATCCGCAAACCCTGATTCATATTATCCTGCCCCAGGCGTTTCGCAATATGATTCCCCCGTTGGTCTCGCAGTTTATAACGGTGATCAAGGATACCTCGTTTGTCTGGGCCGTGGGGATTGAGGAGCTTACCGGCAGGGGAATGATTCTGATGGGCCGGTACGGCTCGAAGTACCAGGTGTTTACGATTTTTTGCATGCTGGCGCTCACTTATTTCATTCTGAACTATGCCTTGTCCGTGCTGGCCCGAAAACAGCAACAACGGATGATTCACCGTTAGGAGTCGGCGCGGTATCCGCTATCGTCAAAAAATCGTGATTACTTGGCTTTCAGCCCTATAATCACGATTTTTTATTTCCAGACCCGCGTTGAAAAATCACGCTTCTTCTAATTTAGGGGCCAGCAGAGCGAATGCCTCCGTTGGAAACTCACGCGCGATCAATCCCAGTGTCGGAAGGAGATAACCGCGATCAACCAGCAGCTTTGGTTGCACCGGGGTCAGGATCTCCGGGTACGCGGGATCAAAAAGGGCACCTCGCATGATCGTTTTGGCTTGGCTGGAATGGGCCAGGATTCCGCCGGTGCCGATCACTGTCCGGAGACCGGTCAAATCTTTCCCGGTTTGGATATATGTCTGGCCCATCGGAGTATAATATGGCTCGGTCCGTCCGGCGTGGCGCTCCACCGCCCCTTTGACGGCGAGATATCCCAAGCCTTGTTCCAGGTGCCGGTCCGGCTCGTTTTCGGGAAGGTACTCCGGATTGGATTCCCGGCGCGATATTCCCTCCCGGACCTGTGCTTCATTCAATCCGGTAAGACTGGCCACGCGTTGCGCCGAAAAAAACTCCAGAAGCGCCGGAGCGCTATACCGCATCCCCAGATCGCCCTCGACGGTCCGTTTGATTCGGGGTTCCGGGAGACCCCGCAGGCTCACCTGAGCCCGAGCCGGCAGCCCGGACGCCACCGTATGAACATCGGTCGTCGCTCCCCCAATATCGATGACCATCAACTCGCCCAGCCCGGGATGGGTACCATCCCCATCCGCCAGCAGTCTGGCCGACTCCAACGCTGCCGCCGGAGTTGGCATGGCGATCCCGTCGATAAAGCGCTCCACTTGGTCCAGACCCTTGGCCTGCACGATATGTTTTAAAAAGATTTCCCTGATGGTCTGCTGCACCGGCTCCACATTGAGCCTGCCCAATTCCGGAAGAACATTGGCCACCCGGTAGATCGTCTTGCCGGCTTCAATCAAAGCTGCTTCCACCTCGGGCGCGGCGGCCCGGTTACCGGCAACGACAATCGGGACCGCCACCTTGCTCTCCGCCAGCATCCGGCCGTTATGGAGAATGGTCTGGCGCTCTCCGCCATCGGTGCCGCCGGCCAGCAAAATCAAGTCAGGCCGCATTGCCTCCAGATTCACCAAGTCCTCTCCGGATAATTGGTGGCTGAAAACTCCAATCACCCGCCCCCCGGCGCCAAGCGCCGCCCGCTTGGCCGCCTCTACCGTCAGCTCCGGGACCAGCCCGATTGCCACAATTTTCAGTCCGCCGGCCGCGCTGCTGCACGCCAATTGGCGCTGGAAACGGATCGGCCCGGTCTCGGCATTCAGCCGCTCCAGCGCGCACCGGTAGCCATGAATCAAGCCGTCACGGATCGTGGTAATCGCGGCGGAGGTCCCCAGTACCCGGGGCTCATCGAGGTCCACCGCAGTCAGCTTAGTATACGTGCTGCCAAAATCGATCAGCAAATAGGGTCGCATCGCATTCGCCTACCAAATTGTCAAATCGTTCAGGTCGTTAAGATCGAGGGGATGATCGGCACCGACCAGGCCGACCAGCAGATACATCCCGGAGATGGAATCATATTTAAACTCTTTAATCAACTGAAAATTCTCCACCTCGGAACTGTTCCGCAGATGAATCCGCGGCCCGGTACAGCCGATCCGTTCCGTGCCAATATAAATATGTTCGTCGTCGCCGTACTGAATCGCCACGCCCCGGTCAATATATTCCCGGACCTTCTGCTCCACCGCGCGCGGGTCAAAAGACGGCTTGGTGCTAAATTCCAAAACAAAACCGTGTTTTACGTCGTCATGGGAAAGAGGCCCCTCATAGAAGCCTTCGTGAAGGAGGACGTATCCGGTCAAGTCTTCGGCGGTATGGGCCATTCTCCGGTAACGAAGCGATTTGTAGACGATTTTGGCGATGTCCTCGGGCAATGGCCCGAAAATGTTCGGCCGGGTCACAATCACCTCTTCGCCGATGCCGAAGAGAATCTCCGCGTTCATTTTGAGAAACGGATAAATCACGTCAAAATGTTCGACCACTACCCGCCGGCCCTTGGCAATGGCCGCCCGGATCGCCTCCGCCAACTGATGAATCGGCGTGAAAGCCATCTCAAACCGGATATCCACGTGATAGCTATGGTAAGCGAACCGCTCTTCCTCAAAATGAGCCAGAATCGGAAGTGGCCGGATGTTAATCCCCGAATCGTCGTTGGTCAATTCCAAACCGGGAAACATGCCCCGAATCAACAACGACTTCCCGGCACCGGAGTCGCCGATGACACCGACCAGCTTATCCAAGGGACTTAAGTGGCGCTGGCCGAGGTTATGCCCGAGATTGAGCAGGCGGTTTTTGCCGCGCGGCGCGAAATAAACCGCGTACATGAGGGATTCGTGAGCGATGGTGATTGCCATTGGTTACCTCCGGTCCACTCCGCGTGGAACTACAAAGAAAGTCGCATCATCAGTAAAGGGGCGTGCTGCTGGGCTCCATAAACATCGGTCTCGCCCAGCTCCCCGGAAGCAAGCGGCCGGCGCAGGTTGATCTTGAAGGCCTTGACCGGATCAAAGGGGATGATGGCCAAAACATCATCCGGATCGATCCCATACAATTGGGCCACCCGTTCCCGGGTGAAACTTTGATTGTCACGGAGCGCTTCGTAAACTTCTCGTTCCTTCAGGATGACATCCAGGGTTAATTCATATGGGCCGGAATTTTTGCTACGGATCACTTCCGCCAGATCGAACAGTTTCGCTTCCATCGTTCACTCCTCCTATAGTTCGACAACAGAGACCGGAAATAGCTCACTAGGGTCATCCACCGCGACCAGGTGATAGACGCTGAATTCAAAAACTTCCCCGGCCTCTAGATCGGATGGGCTATACGGAAAGGCCAGATTGCCGGCGGTCGAGACCCGGCCTTCATAGCCGAAATGCAGTAGCGTCGACCGGGCAAATCCGCAAATGGCGCTGGCCGTTTCCTGCTCCGTCGCTACCGCTTCGATGATGATCCCCAATTCATGGCCGGAAGGACGGGGTTCCGGCTCCAGCCGGCCCATCACCCCGTTTTTCCCATAGATTTTGAAATCAAGATAATAGGTGATGCCGTCGTTCCGGAAATTGTCGCTTACCCGTTCCTTGACTCCCGCCAGAATGGCATCGAGGGCTTCAATCATTACCGGATCGCGGGTCCCGGCGATGGCCACCGTCCGGTATCCGACCCGCTTGACTCCTTCAAGCTTGATCCGATAAGGGAGGAGCGGTTCAAACCGGCTGCCGCTGACTTTCACCCGCCGGTCATCGACAGGATCAAAGGTGGTCCGGCCGAGATCCAGCAGTCCGCCGGGTCCCGGCAACCGGTACGGATTGGATTTCTCATACAGCGTATGGGCGGCCACCGACAAAACCGTGCAGCGCCGTTTGGGGCTTAGCGGCTCCACCTCGAAATAACCGGGATGAAGATAGCCCATCAGGCAATCGCTGCCGCTCCCCGGCGTAGCGGCAATCGCGGCGCACTCAAGGATCTTGCCGAGATGAATGGCTGGACCGGGATCAAAGCCCTGTCGCACCGCCGGAGCCGCGAAAACCGCCGGATCATAGCAGCGGCCCGCCAATACCATCTCCGCTCCGGTTTCAAGCGCCTTCATCACCGGCTCCATCCCCATCTGCCCGACCACCCGCACCGTGGCTTCCAGGGATTGCTCCGTCAGTTCCGGCCCTGGCGGCAAAGGCTCGATTCGTCCCTCCCGGTTCCAGCGCCGGACCTGCTCCAGTGGAATCTCCGCGCCAATGGTAGCCACCTTAAAGCGCCATTTCCGTTCCGCGGCGATCTCCCGGATGATCTCCAGGTTCCAGCGGAGATGAGGATCACCGCCACTGCCGCCGGCCGATCCGATAACAATCGGAATCCCTTCGGTTAAACCGGCCTCAAGCATCAGCGCCAAATCCCGTTTCACCGCGCGGCGCTCGGTAAAGGAAACCCCGGCTCCCAGATAATAAGGCCCCGGATCGGTGGAACCGGCATCGACCGCGATCCAGTCCGGCTTCCGGCGCATCCCTTCCCGGAATGACTCCTCCGGAAAACCATAGCCCAAGATGGCGGTGGGCGCCAGAATACGCAACTCTTCCATCTTCTTCCCCCTCTATCGTACCGATTGTAAAGCCAACACCCGGCTCATTTCATTGAAGACCACCATAAATCCTTCATCCATTCCCATCCCCGGTTTGGCCAGGATCTGATCCGGCCCGGTGGCCAGGGCGATATGGACGCATACCTGAGCCGAACGGTCAGTCTCATTGCAAGTCCCGCCCAGATAAGCTCCGACCTTGAGTGACCGGCAATGGAGGACGGCTTCCACGCAATTATTGATCCCGCCCAGGTCCGGTGTTTTGATCTGAATCATATGTCCGGCCCGGGCATCGGCGAACAAACGGATATCCTCCAGCGTATTGCACCATTCGTCGGCCACGATCTCCACTCCGATGCCGTCCCGGTCAATCCGTTCGGTCAAGCGCTGCAGCGCATCCAACTGACGTGCCCTGCCTCCCATGTCCACCGGCCCCTCAATCCGCAATCGCAGCGGCGCCGCTGCCCGGGACAGCCGCTCAAGGTAACGGACGATTCGCTCCTCATCATGGCCGAACGCCAAGCCGATGGTCCCATAGACATCAATATGCAAAACCGGAAGATAATCATTACGCATTCGCAACTCAAAGACTCGTTTGCGGAGCCACTGAACATACTCCAGCAGCAAGCCGCCGTCCGACCCCAGCTTGGTCTGAACATTATTGATCAGGCCGTGGGGCAGGACATCGGCGCCTTTAAGGATCATTTTATCGGCGTTCAGATACCGCTCATCGCCGGTCTGAGCAAAGATTGGGATCGGTTTGTCAACCACGGTCGTGCCGTACTCTGCGGCCAACAGTTCGGCCATCAGACAGTGCCGGGCTTTCGCCGCCGCGTCCAGCAGCGCTTGCGTCACTCCGTAGCGCAACGCCGTGTGCAAAACTTGGCCGGTTTCCAGATCGATCAGGCGATCAATTGCTTCGGCGCTGGAACGGAAACTATCGATCGCCTGCCCTTCCAGAAGCGGTTTGACCAACCGGTTCAAAACCGGGATGAACTCCGAGGCCAGAAAGAGCGGATCGCGGCCTCCGGCGCCCGAATATTGAACCGCCGCGCAATCCCCCCAGGCGACCTGGCCGTCCTCCAGGAGCAGGATCACCGAGATGGCTTCGCCGGCTTGCCGGATCGCAGTGAACCCCGGCAATTTTGGTTCGCCTCGATAAGTGAATCCATCCTGGGCGGCGCCGTCCTTGATGGCCTTTTGATCATCGAAAAAGAATCCGGTTCGGCCCGGCGCACAGATCATCCGTTGAATTTTCATGAGTCTCCTCCGTCAGCGATCCTATCTCAAACTTTCCGAGGCAGTAGCTCTTGCAACTACGGCCTGCCGACCAGCATCCCTTTTCCAATAGCGTAAATATCGTCGGTAACCATCTGAAAACTGACCTGCCGCCGCTCCGCCCTGGCCCGCTCCGCGATTCGTTCGCGATGAAACGACTTCAGCTCCTCGGTCAGCGGCAGATTGCCAAAATCAAGTAAACGCACCGCGCCCTCATGGTCGCGCACTGGCATCGCCCGTCCGAGGTTGCAACGGCTGGGGGCAAAGGGAACATCAATCACTCCCGCCGCAAAGGCCCGGACCGCTCCCTGCGCCCAATCCCCCGCTCCCAATTCCTCAACCTTTGATAAGATGCACTTTGTCTCTTGCTTAATAAGCCCAATCTCCGCCTTTAACTCATTGGAGAGCGGCAGTCGCTGGTCCCGGAGCATATTTAGAATTTGCCGGGTGGCTTTCAACCCATCCGCGTTGGCTTCCTTGGTAGGGACTCCAAAGGCTTCATGCGGCGTTTTGACGATTACTTTGGTTGCTCCCGCGAACGCGGCCGCCGCCGCCCCCCAGGCAATCACCGCCATGGCCTGCGCTTCATCGGCCGGAAAGCCGCCCATCCATTGATGAAAAACGGTTGTGATCCGCATATCGGAATAACCAAAGCGTTCTAACGCCTGATGAGTCAATTCGGCCAATGAAATCAACGCTGCCACGTCCTGGATCAGATTGCCGCATTGCCCGTATCCCACCGTCAGACTGTGGACACCCTGCTCCGCGGCGAGCACAGCTTCAATCACCGCCACCGCATTGGAAATGAACGGCGGAACTAGGGTGCCGGTTAAGGGGCCAAAAGGTTCCCGATTGATGGAAACGCCGTTTTCCTCGTACCAGCCGACCAGCCGGTCAACATACTGCCAGTATTTGATGGTCTGTTCCAGCGAAATGGATTTGGCATACGGAATGTTGTAGGAGATGCCGCCGCCCTCGAAGGCCGTGAAGCCGGCGGCCAGCCCAATCTCAGCCAACAGCCGGGCATCGGGGGTGCCATGCCGAATCTGAATCGGCACGCCGACCGCCTCGGTTACCCGGCGGCATTGACGGATTCCGTGATTTACGATAGGAAGGCCGTTCAACATCGACCTTCCGGTCAGCCTGCTCTCGGCGATTCCCTGTTCGGCTTCTTGGTAACGATTTTGCCGGGTGTAGCTGTCAACGGTCGTCGGCAGCAGATCGGCATGTCCTTCCTCCTGCAAGAACCTAAGCAGGGCGATATGTTCGTCGACCAGCGCCACCCCGGCCCGGGGTTGAACTAGGGTTTCCCCCTTCCCGGCGGCTTGTTCCAGAACGGCTCCGAACCGCTTTACAAGCGGAATCGCCCGTTGATATTCAAGCGCCTCCGCCAGATCGACCTCGGAGCCAGTCGGCCACTGCCGTAAAACTTCCTGACGTTCCCGGAGGAACTCCGCTTCATTGATCCGCCGGTTTTTCAGTTCGTTCAATTCCCCCACCTCCCTGTGTCGCCTCGAACCGCTCATCAACGCGCCGGCCGAACATTATCAGGTCGCGCCGCAAATCCTCAATCGCTTTCTCGGGCGCAGTTCCGGGCGGATAAACCCGGTTGAAGCCCATGGCCTTAAACCTTTGTTCAACCACTTCAAACGGCGTTTTTCCCACCACCAGATTGCCGCCGGCATACAACAGAATATCGCCGATCCCGGCTTCAATGCATTTATCCCGCAGTCCCCGGCAATCAAGCTCACCGTGCCCGTAAAGCGAAGAGACGATGATGGCGTCGGCCGCGGTTTCAATGGCGGCATTGATAAATTCCTCCTGTGACACCATGACCCCCAGGTTAACCACATGAAAACCGGCGCCGGAAAACGTGTATTCCAATATTTTATTGCCCACGGCGTGAACATCCATACCGATAACTCCGAGGACCAGTGTTGCTGGCGTCATCTTGATTCTCCTTTTCTTCTGGCCTTGAGGACTTTGTCGACCGCCCGGCGGACGAGGGTCACCGAACCGGCATCCAACTCATGAAGGTAAGGGATCACCTCTTTAGCGCCGGCCATGGTTTTGACTTCCCGGAACCGATCCATAAAAACCACCAAAACTTCATGGTCTTCGATGAAATTAATTAAATCGGCCCGGTTTTTGGTAAAGGTGAAATCAAAGTTCAAGTCGTGCAGACCGATCCGGGTCAGGGTCCTTTTAACAATGGACGGGAATTCCGGACTCAAACAGATCAAGCCCACTTTCTGGTCGGCGGTCAAGCGGGTCAGACGCACCAAACTTTCGGGCCGGGGCTGGGCGGCCACCGGAACCACTTCGGTCGATAGTCCTTTTTCCTCCAACGTCTTGGAGACTTCATCAAAATGAGTGGCGGTGGTGACAATCAAGTCAATGGTCTGAACCAATTCCGCCACGGGAGCCGTGCCGGAAGTAAAATCCGCGAGCAGAAAGGGGATGATGTCCAATTGGATTAACTCATGGAACTGGCGCAGAAAATTATGAAGCTGCTCCTCATTGCAATCGATAAAAAGCACCCGCGCCTTCCGGAACGAATCCTCCCGCTCCCGGATCCTGGCGGAAACCAGGCCGCTTAACTGCTCTCCATAAAACCCCAATTCCCAACAACCGTCGATCATGCGGTCGAGCAATTCCATGACTTGTTCCTTGCGGCTGCTCTCCGGCCCGGGATACTGACGCTCCTCCGGAAGGTCGGATACAAACGTGCCCCTTCCCTGATCCACCGTCAGCACTCCCTCTGCTTCCAGCTCCCGAAAGGCCATGCTGACTGTATTGCGACTGACGCCGATCTCCTTGGCCCAGTCGCGTTCCGGGGGCAACCGGTCTCCCGAACGCAACATTCCATTCCGGATCAGTTGGCGGATCTGATCCTTGATTTGGACGTAAAGGGGGATGCCGCTCTCCTTTTCAAGTTCCAGCCTCATCGATACCTCCAAAGGATTAGTGGACCAATCCTTAGTTCCAATTTTATTTTATTCCCTTTAATTCACTTTGTCTACAAAATTTTTCCGCCCAAAAATGGCTGTTAATGTTCCCGGGCATATCCATATTATCCCCATCGAAACCGTGGTCATGAAGAAATGATGCACTCAGCCATGCCATTCCCCTGGGACATACCCGTGAAGTCTCTTTTTTAGAAAAGTGGTGGGCTTGGCCAAAGTAAATTGTCAATCCTTACTCGCCACCTTGTCGCATCGATTGTTATTTGGCTTTGGCAGATTGTGATCTTCCAATTCCCAATTGGTGGATCGCAATTTGAAATTGAAAGTTGACAATGATAAAATGGATTTTGGCAATGGAATTGTATCTGTTGGATTTGGAGGATTCAAATCTCGCAATTTCCAATTGGTGGATTGGGATTCAAAATTGTAAGTTGGCAATGTAGAAAGGGATCCTCGCAATGCAACAGTTCCGGTTGACTATGGCGGAAAGCAAATCGAAACGGTATGAAAACAAGGCCCCGAAGCGGAACGGCAGATGGTATTTGTTCTATTACTCGTTAAGTCAGAATTTGTTCGCCTCCACGGGATGACGCATCGATTGCCAACATAAAATAAAAACCGCGATCAATCGCGGTTTTATTTTCAAAGATTGCGATGTTCAGGTTCCGGTTTCCGTCTTGCCCAATGACAATGTCTCCTGATGGGCTTTTCCGAGAAAAGCCCGGGATTCATCCCAAATATTTAATAATTTGATTTGGTTGACGGAAAAAAATTGAACCTTGCGCCCTTCCGGCATATCGGCAATCGTCCGGGTGTATTCCATCAGATATAAGTGAGTGTCGATCAAGATCCGTTGCTGGCCGCGATTCCAGATATAATGGAATCGCCCTAGATCTTTCACGATTTTCGCCTGCACTCCGGCTTCCTCTTCGACTTCCCGCAAGGCCGCGGTAGGCGCCGATTCTCCTGCCTCAATATGACCGGCCGGGATGATCCAGCGGTTTTGGTTGGAATTGCTGGTTACCAACAAATACTCAACCACTTTGTCGACGCATCGGAAGACAATCCCGCCCGCCCGATATTCGTTGGGCATGCTCTCCATCTCATCCCTCCCTTCAACCATTTCAACAAGAAAAAACATCTGTAAAAAAACAGATGTTTTTTAAAACATGATTTTTTGACGACGGGCCCAGATATTGATCAATATCCCGATCGCAGCCAGATTGGCAACCATCGAACTCCCGCCCGAACTGATGAAAGGCAGTGGAATTCCGGTAATCGGCATAATTCCCATATTCATTCCGATGTTTTCGAATACGTGGAATAGAAACATCGAGACGATCCCTACCGCGATAATGGTTCCAGTCTTATCCCGGGCTTGGTAGCCGATGCGTATCCCCCGCCAGATCAGGGTAAAAAACAAAAATAGCACGCCAAACCCGCCAACAAAGCCCAACTCTTCGCATAACACCGCAAAAATAAAATCGGTGTGATTCTCCGGAAGATATCCCAACCGGCCCTGCGTGCCGCGGAATAGCCCTTTGCCGAAAAACTGGCCGGATCCCACCGCAATCACGGCTTGGCGGACATTCCAGCCGCTCCCTTGCGGATCCCGCTCCGGATCCAGAAAACTGGTCAACCGGGCCACTTGATACTCTTTGACGGGCAACGGCGTATCGAAAAAATGATGGGAAACGAACAACAACGCAACCGCGGCGACTCCGATTAAAATCAGTGATAATAATTTCCAACCCGGAGCTCCGGCGGTATACATCATCAGCAGCATGATAAAAATAAAAACCAAGGCAGTCCCAAGATCCGGCTGCATTAAAATCAGCAGCAACGGGGCTCCGACAAAACAAAAAGGCATAATAAAGCTATAAAACGAAGAAAGGCTCTCCCGCTCGGCCAAAAACTTGCCAAAGGTCACAATCATGATCACCTTGGCGAATTCCGACGGCTGAATACCGAACAACCAGCTCTGTGCCCCGTTTCTCGTGCTGCCGAGCGGCGTGAGAACCAATATCAACAGCAAAATATTAAACCCGTAAAGAAGCTGCGCCATCCGGTCCGAGATGCGGTAATCAAAGAACAGCAAGCCGAACATCACCAAAGTTCCAATCAGCAAGGCGACCGACTGTTTTTTCACGAAAGCGAACGGGTCTCCGTGCGTCAGCCCGATCTTGGCATGAGTGGCGCTATAGACCATCATTAATCCAACCAGGATTAACAAGACAACAATCGCCAACAAGCTATAGTCGAGGTTTTTTAGAAGCCGGCGATCCACGATAACGCCCCCTCCCCATTTTGTCCATTATATCTTGAAAGCCAGGCCGCATCCAGCAGTAAAAAGTTCCTCGAAGCGCAAAATCGCCAGAATTATCTACGAATCCGCTTCACCGGAATGTTGGCGGTTAAGGAAGCGGAACGATCGCCCGACGTCAAGTTGACCTCCATGGATTGCTCGTCAATATCCATGTATTTGGAGATGACCTGGATTAATTCCTCCTTGAGCAACTCCATCAACCCCGGAGTGACATTGGCCCGATCGTGCACCAATACCAGCCTCAGCCGTTCAACCGCCATATCTTTGCTGGAGGTCTCTTCTTTAAAAAATTTATTGATAAAATCCATGATAAACCCCCTTCATAATAAAGGTCCCGCGCCTGTTTACCGCTTAAAGAACCGTAAAATCCGTTCCATTAAGCCCGGATCCTCATCCAGGGACATAAACGGCACCTTTTCTCCCTCAATCCGGGCCACGATATTCCGGAACGCTTCGCCGGCGCGAGAGGCTTGATCTAAAACCGCCGGTTCGCCCCGGTTGGTAGAAATGATGATGGTTTCATCATCGGGAACAACCCCCAAAAGATCGATGGCCAGAATGTCATTGACATCGCTGATATCCATCATATCGCCTTTTTTGATCATCTCCGGCCGAACCCGGTTGATAATCAATTGCGGATTGACCAAATCATTGGCTTGAAGCAAACCTACGATCCGGTCGGCGTC
The DNA here is from genome assembly GCA_023402395.1 of Bacillota bacterium. Classification (GTDB taxonomy): domain Bacteria; phylum Bacillota; class UBA4882; order UBA8346; family UBA8346; genus JAEYGI01. The sequence continues at coordinate 37,201 of JAEYGI010000022.1, read as the reverse complement.
ACGAACGGCCGAAACGTCCGGCGTGGTGATAATAACGGCTTGATCCGCGCCGGCGATGGCATTTTTAAAGCCTTGTTCGATTCCGGCCGGGCAATCGATCAGAATATTATCGAATTCGCCGCGCAACTCGGCGCACAACTCTTTCATCTGCTCCGGCTTGACCGCGTCCTTTTCCCGGGTTTGGGCGGCCGGCAGCAAATAGAGGTTTTCAAATCGTTTATCCTTGATTAAGGCTTGTTTGACCTTGCATTGTTTCTCAACCACATGAACCAGATCGTAAACGATCCGGTTTTCCAAGCCCATTACCACATCGAGATTCCGAAGTCCGATATCAGCGTCGATCAAAACGGTTCTCCGGCCGCGCAAGGCCAAACCGGTTCCGATATTCGCACAAGTGGTCGTCTTCCCGACCCCTCCCTTTCCGGAGGTAATCACAATAACCCTTCCCGCCATTCAAAAATCCTCCTCATTTCGTGGGCAAATCCATTACAGCGAGGCCTTCTTCAAAAAACCCAATTAGAAAGCCAAACGTTCGACAATGATCATCCCGTCTTTGATCTGAGCCAGTTCCGGTCCATGGTGTTCCGACTCAACCTTGCCGCGGGGTTCGGGCGACCGGGTGATCACTCCGCCGATCCGAATCTGAACCGGGTCAAGATCAAAAGCATAAATCCGGGCCGATGAATCGCCCTCGGCCCCGGCGTGGGCGGTTCCCCGCAAAGCCCCCATCACGATAATATCGCCGCTGGCAATGATCTCGGCTCCGGGGTTGACATCGCCCATAATTACCAGGTTGCCTTCAAAAGCCAGCCGTTGGCCGGAGCGAACCGTCTTTTTCACGGTAATCGTTGGGATAAACTCATCCCATTCATGGCTTGAAAAATTGCTCTCCACTATGCTAGCCGGCTCCGCTTCGCCGATAATCCGTTGCAACGAAAGCCCTGATGCCGCTAGTAACCGTTCCAGCGCCGCCTGTTCATCCTCGGTCAAATGCCGGGCTCCCACTTTTAGTGAAAGCTTGGCTCCACGAAAAAAATCATGCGCCTCCGCCAAACGTGTCCGGAGGTCTTCAAGATGAGAACCAAACGGGCCTTCCTCGGGAATGACCAGCGTCAAACCGTGCTTATATCCTTTGAAAACCACACTGCCGGCTTTGGGTAGCCGTGGATTTGCTCTTAAGGTACGCGCGCTCATAATGATTCTCCCACTCGCAGAATGAACAATACGCTGAAAAACTTACGACAATACAAGTTGAACTAAATTTCAGTACGCATCATGTCCCTAAAGCCGGCCATGATGAAATTGTAAGGGAATTAATTTAACTTATTAACGCTGTAATAGGATGAAATAAATTCCGATTTGATTTCTATTTGCATACGGCTTTAGGAATGCAAATTTAAGTGAGAGATTTATTTCATCCTAATATAGATCAATTTTCGCTACCGTAAAAGAAAAATCCTCCCGCCCAAGGAGGAAGTTGGGACGACGATTCGATTTTCATGGACGGGGCGACGGAACCGTCGCGCCGTTATTCGCCGGGGACACGGGCGGCGTTGAACTTGAGTTGCTATCCACCGGGTTCGCGGGCGGAGGGTTCAATCCGTCCCCCTCGGCCGGGACGGGGGGGACGGCCGGACTTGGGGGAGCAACGGTTCCCGGGGCTGAAGTCGGTTTGGGTTGCTCATCCAAGTCAAAATAAGCCTCCAGCACCTTCCGGGCGATTGGAATCGCGCTGCCGCTGCCACCGCCCTGTTCGACAAAGACAATGACCACGATCTCCGGATTTCCAACCGGAGCATATGAGGCGAATACTCCTGAATTATCATATGGCGGCTTTTGTACGGTTCCGGTTTTTCCGGCCACCGGATATTTGTCGAGTGGGAAATCCCGGAAAACCCAAGCCGCAGTTCCTTCCTTGACCACTTCGGTTAAACCCTCTTGAACCGTGTCCAGAATCTTGGACGGAACCTCCAGATGCGCGGCTAGTTTCGGCTGGTTGTTCCAAACGACGTCACCGCCCGGGCTGGTGATCTTCGATACGATTCGCGGCCGGTAGACTTTGCCGTCATTGGCAATCGCCGCGTAAACTTGCGCCAATTGAAGCGGGGTTACGGTCAATGCTCCCTGCCCAATCCCAAAATGCAAGGTCTCCAGCGGTACCCAGACTTTATCCCTGGTTTGACGCCGCTTCCATTCGGTATCGGGAACCAGTCCCAGGCGTTCCCCGGGATAAAGATTGATGCCGGTGGCCCGCCCCAAACCCAAAAACCGGGCGTATTTTGCCAGAGTGTCCGGGCCGATCCTGCGGCTGAGTTCGGCCATGACAATATTGCACGAATTCTTCAAACCCTCGATGACCGTCTGCGCGCCATGGCCTCCGCCGCGCTCGGAATAGATCCAGCATTTGAAGTCCTTGCCCCAGACTGGATCAAAGCCGTTGCAATAAAACTTCTGCTTTTCGTCGACCTTATGCTCCATTAGGGCCGCCAGAACGGTGATCGGTTTAAAGGTCGAACCGGGAGCGAATTCGCCTTGAATGACCCGGTTCAAAAAGGGATGCAACGGGTTATTGTACAGATTTTGGGCAATCTCGGGGGTGATTACCCCCACGAACAGGTTGGGATCAAAACCGGGCTTACTGGCCATGGCCAAAATATTCCCGTTTCTGGGATCAAGTGCGACCACCGCCCCGGCTTTGGCATTCCGCCATCGGCTATACTTTTGAAGATACGTCAATTGTTCATCCAACGCTTTTTCCGCCGCCATCTGCACTTTCTGATCGATGGTAAGGTGCAGATTATTTCCGGGCTGCGGTTCCCGGTTCTCCAGCAACCGCAACGGACGGCCGTGAATATCGACCTCATAAATCTTGCCGCCATCGACGCCGCGCAGATATTCCTCATAGGTCCGCTCCAAACCGGTCTTGCCGATCAGGTCGCCGGTCCGGTATCCTTTAGATTTCAAATTGCTCAGTTCGCTTTCGCTAATCTCCCGGATATATCCGAAAAGGTGGCTGGCATACTCGCCATAAGGATAATACCGCAACGGAATATCATCCACTTCCACGCCGGGCAAGTCCAATTTCGACTCCAGCAGCTTGATGACTGTCACCGAATCAAGATCCTTACTGATCGGAATGTATTGATAGGGGTTGCGGGGACGTTTCGGGTCAGGCGCCAGCTTGGCTTCGATCTCGCGGACCGGGATTTTCAAAATCTTGCTCAGGGTCTGTAAAACCTCGGGCTTATCCTTGATATCTTCCGGCACCACCGAGACGGTATGCGAAATCCGGCTGGTGGCGATGATCTTGCCTGCCCGGTCATAAAATATACCACGCGGAGCATTAATCCGGATTACCCGGGTTTGATTCTGCCGCGACTTGACCATAATGGAAGCGCCCTGCATAATCTGAAGAACCCACAGCCGGATCAGCAATATTGCAAAAATAGACAGGGCAATCCCAGCCAAAATTTTAAACTTGTTTTCCAGATTGCGTAATGCGGTTTCTTCCACGAAAAGCCCCCGCTAAAATGAATTGCTCCGCTCAGCCAAAAAGCGTTCCAACCTCAACATAAGATAGTAGATCAACGGCGCCAGCACCGAACTGTATAAAGCCTGCGGCAATACCGTGGTGAGCATGGCGCCCCAGAAGTTGTAATTGGCTTTAAAGGCAATGTACATCAACAAGGAAACGGAATCAAAAATTACCGTTCCCAAAAATACGGCGATGACCGGAACCAATAAATTGTCCTTGAAAATATTCTTTTCAAGCAGTCCCGCGCTGTAACCCGCCATCATCTTCGACAAGGCTTCAATTCCGATGATCCCGCCGGACAGCAGGTTCAAAAAAAAACCGGACAATAGCCCAAAAAGAAGCCCCTCATCAGGTCCTCTCAGCAGTCCGTAGGAGATCACCATGATCAACACCAGATCGGGGATCACCTGTCCTGGCAAATTCAGGCCCGCCAGCCAAGTGGCTTGGATGGCAACCCCCAAAATCACACCAATGGTCAAAACCCAAAATCGCATCATTGGCCCCCTGCGGAACCGGGAGTAACCGGCGGATCCTTTTTGGTTTTAATCACGTAGATCATTTCCAGTCTTCCCAGTTTCACAACCGGCTTGAGCGTCGCCTTGCTGACCAAGTTGTTGGCTCCTTTGCTCACTTTCACTATCCGGCCGATGGGAATCCCTCTGGGAAATATCTCGCTGGTCTCGGCGGTGCGAATCAAGTCACCTTTCTTGAGATTGATGAAGTAACTGTCAACCGCCGGTTTCACGGTGCATTCCCCTTGAAAATAACCGCCGCCGGTGACAATCACCATATCTTTGGTCCGGTTGACAACGCCTCCGATATAGTTGCCTTCCCGGGGATCCGTGAGCAAAATCACTTCGGCGGTATTGGCCCGGACTTCGCCAATCCGGCCCACAATTCCACCGGGGCTGATCACGGCCATGTTTCGTTGAATCCCCGAATCACGCCCCTTATTAATGATCAAAGTACGGTTCCAGTTGCTCGGGTTGGTGGCGATCGTTTCTGCCGCTACCAGTTCATGAGGCTGTGACGCCTGAAAGTTCAAGGCCTCGCGCAACCGGCGGTTCTCTTCCCGCAAGGCCAGCAGTTCAGGTTGCCGCGCCTTCAACCGGCTTAATTCGGAGTGAAGCCGGTCGTTCTCGGATTTTAACTGCCCCAGCCGGGTAATGGTGATCCAACTGTCGTTGATGAAGCCTCCGATATTGTTAAAGATGCTTTCCAACGGAGTCATGGCCGTATTAAAGAAATATTCGATCTTCCCCTCTCCGGCCCGTTCCCTGGAAGTGACAAACATTCCCCAGGTGATGATCAGGATGATCATCGCCACAATCAAATAACGACGGTCCGCGAATAAGTGCAACATACGGTCACCCTTCTGTATATGCCGCAATAAGTTGCTTAGGCGCCTATCCGTTGCGACATATTTACCTTGCTTATCCGATGCTTTCGCCATTCACGGCCGGTTATGGGACATGAACGCGAATCGAACTTTTCTAGCTATATATGTCGCAATAAGTTTTTGAACGCCCAGACAAATTGCGACATATTTCCTTGATTCATAAATTGAAGTAAATACAGTGATACGCCCTTTTCCATCCATACTTCATAGAATCAGGCCATCTTCCGGTTGGAGATCAATACCCGCTTCATATCATGATAATTACGCTCCAGAGCCAAACCGGTTCCCCTAGCCACGCAAGTCAACGGGTCTTCGGCAATCTGGACCGGCATGCCGGTCTCTTCCATCAGCAAACGATCAATGCCCCGCAACAATGAGCTGCCGCCAGCCATTACGATTCCTTTGTCAAGAATGTCGGCCGCCAGTTCCGGCGGGGTCTTCTCCAGCGTCATCTTGACCGCCTCAACAATTCCCGAAACCGGTTCAGTCAGTGCTTCACGGACTTCGTTACTGGTGATGGTGATCGTCTTCGGCAAACCGGTCAACAGATCGCGGCCCCGCACTTCCAGGTTCTGTTCCGGGCCGACCGGATAAGCCGAGCCGATGGCGCGCTTAATGTCTTCAGCGGTCCGTTCGCCGACCATCAAATTATAATGACGCTTGATATAATGCCCGATGGCCTCATTCATCTCATCTCCCGCGATCCGGATCGAGCGGCTGGAGACGATCCCGCCGAGCGAAATGACGGCGACTTCCGTCGTTCCGCCTCCGATGTCAACGATCAGGCTTCCGGTCGGCTCTTCGACCTGAAGTCCGGCGCCGATGGCCGCAGCCATTGGTTCTTCAATCAAAAAGACTTCCCTGGCCCCGGCTTGCAATCCGGCATCCATGACCGCCCGTTTTTCCACTTCGGTCACTCCGGAAGGGACGCCAATGATCACCCGCGGCGAGAGTAGGCCGATGTTTTTGCCGGCCTTGCTGATAAAATAGTGCAACATCTTCTCGGTTACGTCAAAATCGGCGATAACGCCGTCTTTCATGGGACGGACGGCGATAATGTTTCCGGGAGTTCTGCCAACCATCTGTTTGGCTTCGGTGCCGACTGCGAAAATATTATTGGTATCTTTCTCAATGGCAACCACGGTCGGTTCCTGTAAAACAATTCCCCGGCCCTGAACGTAAACCAGCGTGTTGGCGGTACCGAGGTCAATTCCCATATCTTTGGCGAAACGGCCTAAAATCGATTTAAACATTGATGTTCCTCCAGATCTTATTCAATATTGTAGGCGAGTTATGTATCCGATCTGTTCTCTTTACGCAAGATGGCCGCGTTCTTTGAGACTGATGAATCTATTATCGCCGATGATAACATGATCAATAACAGAAATCCCTAAAATCTCCCCGGCTTCCCGCAGTCTGGCGGTAAGCAGCAGGTCATCCTTGCTTGGAGACGGATCGCCGCTGGGATGATTATGGGCCAGCACAACTCCGGCGCTGCTCATCCTGACGGCTTCTTTAAAAACCTCCCGCGGGTGAACCGGAGAGGAACTGAGTATTCCGATGGCAGTAGTTTCAACCTTTAATACCTGGTTTTTCGTGTTTAAATGAACCACTTTGAAATGTTCCCGGTCCAGATCCTGAAAGCCGGCTTTCAATAACTCAAATACATCCTGCGGGTTCCGAATCAAGGGTTGTTGCACCGGATTGCTGGTAAGCACCCTTCGGCCGAGTTCAAACGCAGCTTTTAACTGGACGGCCTTGGCAGGGCCAATTCCATAACAGGCGGCGATCTCCGCGACCGAAGCCTTGGCTAAACCACGCAAATCCTTATAGGTGGCGATCAACTCCTCCGCTAGGTTGATGGCGGTACGACGGGCCGAACCAGTGCGTAAAATGATGGCGAGCAGCTCCGCCGCTGACAAGTGCTCCGGACCGTTATGGATCAACCGCTCCCGCGGTCGCTCCTCCAAAGGCAAGTCTTTGATGGTCGGTCGGTTTTCCAACAGATCACCTCACCAAACGGAAACCCCGAACCGGGGTAAAACCGTCGCCAGTCGGCCAATCGGCAATCCCACCACATTGAAATAGCAGCCGGAAATACTCTCCACTAAGATAGCGCCCTTGCCTTGAATCCCATAAGCTCCGGCTTTATCCAGCGGTTCGCCGGTGGCCACGTAGGCCTCAATCTCCCTGCGGGTCAGCTCGCGAAACCGGACACGCGTTTCCTCGACCAAAACCCGGCTTTGGCCGCCGGGCCGCCCAATCAAGGCCACTCCGGTATATACCGAATGTTCCTTGCCGCTCAGCCGGGATAACATCATTTCGGCGCCGTCGGCTCCATCCGGCTTGCCCAGGATCTCGTCTTCCAGCACCACGACTGTATCGGCGCCAATTACAACACCGGCGTCGATGGTTTGGACCACCCGCTCGGCTTTGAAACGGGCCAGCCGCGCCACGTACTCCGCGGGAAGGTCCGCGGGTCCGGGCGGGTCTTCCGGAAAATGGCTGGCAATGATCGTAAACTCCAGGCCAAGCTGTTTCAATAATTCGGCCCGCCGGGGCGATGCCGAGGCCAAAATCAATGATCCGCCCATGGTTACAACCGCCGGTAAATCAAGAATGACAAGGCGACTCCCAGAATGGTCGCCAGATTTAAGTTTACCTTAAATCCGAAGGTTAACCAGAAAGCATCGGCCAGCCGAAAGGTCTGCGGGTTCATATTGGCCGAGGCGCCGATTGCCATGAACGGAAGATAGGGCCTCAAGATCTCCCCCATAATCGTCCCAAAAATGAAGCCGATTAATAACAGGATAACCAAAACCAGCCAGTGAGCATGCCCGGAACGGCTCAAACGGGTCACCATCCATCTTTTTTGGGTAGTGATTCCACAATTCGCAACCAAAATCCTTTCGCTTTTCGGAAATCACCTCAAATTTATCTGGGATTTCAGAAAAAAGATACTAAATTATCTGGAAATTCCCCGTTCGGGTGGCCACAGTCCGGGGCCCGGCCCCAACGCCGCAGTGCTTTTACTGCTTTCCGGCAGATTGCGTTCACCGGGACTTAAAGAAGATTATAAGCGAAAATACCGGCCGATTCCACCGGCGGATTTTTCCTGCGTGACGTGATTCGCCGGCTTTACAAGCATAACAAGCAATCCGGCACGGCTTAGCCCATCATAATCATTTTGATACCGGCCCCACCCAAGCGGGCTGTTCCTTACTTCCCGAACCCTTGCTGACCATGAGCCAGTCGTTATTCTGGATCTCAGTGGAATCCTGCGGCACTTTCACACAGTAAATATCTCTTCGGGAACTGTAGGCGATCGGTGCGCTGAAAAAAATCAGGTCCGCATCGATTGCGGCGCGCTTCGACCGGTACCAGCACGGATGCTGGTGATCGGCGAGTCCGGGCCGATAATCGCCGGTCACCCGTTGGTACCGGTTCGGTTCGGACAGGGAGATGACGTAAATGTAACGGGGGCCATTGGTATTCCAAGCATCAAAAGCGAGCTGTTTACTATCCGAACTCCAGCAGGGATGATTCACCCGTTCAAAGGGAAGCGTCACTGGGATCGTTTTGGTGAAAGCGCCGGGATCCGTTTCACTGATTATCACCTTCAACTGGTAATTGCCATGAATAAAGGCCAGCTTTTTCCCATCGGGGCTGACGGCCGGCTCGCCGCGCCCGCTGAAACCAGTCTTCAAGACTCCATCGCACCGGATCATGATCTGGTCCCCGGATTTAAAGGCCATTACTCTGCCATCATCACTGGCCGAAGGATGTTCATTATTACCACTACCGCTGTACACCAATTCTGATCCTCCGCCGGGAAACATCGCCTCAAGGCTAAAGATGCTCTGCTGGCCATTGGCCGAGCCCCGATCCGAATCAAACAGCATTTTCGTCTCCGTGAACCGGGCTGGATTGGCTTCCCGGGATGCCCAATCCGTCAATCGAGTTACGGAACGGGAAGCCAGATCCAAGCGGAAGATGTCACGGTTCGAAGTATTGCTGCTATTGACGGTGTAAGCCAAGGATCCGGTAAGGGTTTCCTCCGGGGTCAGCGCCGCGCTGAACCGTTTCGGCTGGCCGACATATTCCACTTGATAGGTTTGCGTCTGGTACCAGGGCCGTTCCAGTCGCAGTTGATAGGTGCCGGGGTCCAAATCGACGATGTAAAAACAACCTTTGTCGTCGCTGCGCAGCCGGTAGTTTCCGAAGGATACGTCCACTCCCGGAACCGGCTCCCCGGTCTTGGAATCAATGATTTGGACCGAAAAGTCCCCGTTCCGGGGTTCGGGCTTGGACAGGCACCCCGTCATTTGAAGGCCGATCAAAATCACCGGTATCACCCATCGAATCCATTGCAAACAAAAAAGATCCATGCCTATTAATTCGGCGGATCCCATTAAATTCCTGTAAAAAACTTCAAAAACTTTACCGATTTTTATTCCATGATCCCTTCGGCGAGATCATAAATCAACGGCACTTTAAAATACTCGCCCTGTAGCGCCCGGATGGCGAGCAATACGATAAAAACGATCCACCCCAGCACCATGATTCGCAATATGATCTCTCCGAACACCGGAATGATCCGCACAAAACTCCCCACCACCAGATAAACCACGAAGCAGACAATTCCCAGAAATAATGACTGATAGCCGTGGTAACGGATAAAGCGGTCTCTCCGAAGCCCGGTCAGAACCAATATCAAACTAACCGGCCACACGAGATAGGCAACGGCGGTCAAAACCCGGGCTTCCGGAGCGGCTGTTCCCATAATGACTCCTCCCCTCATATAACCATATGACAGAGGAAGCATCCTTATTCCCGATATCGGAGCACAGGCTCCACGCCCCAAAATCCTGGCCTACCGTTATGAATGGTTCCCACCCCGCTTAATCCGGTCCAGAATACCGGCCAATTCTACTCCGTCCAACAGTCCCCGTTTATAGGCAAGCTCCTGAAGACGGGTCTCGATGTGCGCGCAAGTCTCGTCGATCGCCTTCAATACCGTATCTCCGCCGGGGATGGTCAACAAGTTGCTGAGGATCGCCAGAAACTTGTCATAGTCGGCGCGGATCCTTTGAACCTCGGGATCGTGGCCGGTCACTTTCTCGGTATATTCGGCGACTCGCTCCATGACCAGATAGTCCAGGTATTGATCGATCCGAGCGAGTTCCGGATCGGGAGGAATGGGGAGATCGAGTTGAGACATGGGATGGGCCTCCTTTGAATTTTTCGCGAAAGACGTTTAATAACTAATCAAACCTCGCCACGCCAAAAGAATTTGGCGCTTCCGCAAAACGGCGGGAACCGGACGAAGCTCAGGGTGTAGATCAAACTTTAGGAATCCGATCGTTATGAGTAAGCATTTAATACGATTTGTAGGATGGATTGCCAAAAAAAAGAAGATCAATCGATACTCCGAAAAAATCGGCCAATCTTTTGGCATCCTTCAGGGTAGGGTTGCGTTCCCCCCGTTCAATCATCCCATAATAACTGGGGGAGATCGAAACCGCGGCGGCTATTTGGGCTTGAGTCAAATTCCGGCCAAGCCGTAAATTCCTCAACAATTTTCGCGGTTTCAAACTCTCACCTCGTCTGTTCCGCCAAGATTAAAATCGATCTGATTTTATCGATTAATAACACTTAGTTCGGATTATAGCACTACAAAATGTAGTTTGTCAATTGTTGTATATACATTTTGTTGCTTTGCCTATTCAAAAAATACATATTGTAGTAAAATGAAATTCATGAATATGGAAAAGAGTACACTATCCGCGCGTTTGAAGTTGTTACGCGAAGAAAAAGGGCTACTCCAAAAAGAGCTGGCCGGTTATTTGGAGATCACTCCCGCCGCTTACGGCTTTTACGAACAAGGCCGACGGCAGCCCGATCCGGTGGTCTTAAACAAGCTGGCCGATTTTTTTGATACTTCCGTCGATTACTTGCTGGGGCGGACCAAGGTCAGAAAGCCGGCCGCGGTCGCCTCCTACCCTCAAGCCGGCAACCTGGCGGCCGATCTTCCCCAGGAAGCGCTGGAGGAGATCGAGTTGCTCAAGAATTATGTGATCGATAAGTACCGGAAGAAAGAACGGGAGCAATAATCAGGCTGAAAAACTAGACATTAAACCCCGCTCGAATGAGCGGGGTTTGTCTGTCCTATCTCCGCGAGGACACGAAGAGCACGAAGTTTTTCCAATCAAAGATTACTTCGGAATTCTTTATCCTTTATTTTTCCTTCATGACCTTCGTGCTCTTCGTGGTTGAAGGTTTCATTCCGTATTCAAAGATCCTTAGTTAAGTACAGTATCCACGTTCTTAAAAAGACGTTTACCGCCGCTTCATTATCCGGAAATCTTTAGGAGGTATAATAAGTCTAACGAAAGAAGGTGAGCAAGATGATGAACGAGATGGATCTGCTGGCCTATTGGCTGGTGAAAAAATCCGCAAACGAGGCAAACCGGAGGAACCGTGAAGTGAGAAAGTAACTTCCCGGTTTTTCTCTTTCATCATAAGTGAGGGAGAAACTCCCCTTTCATCTTCAGTTATTAAATCATTTCATGGAGTAAAAGAATGTGGATATTTAGTAACAAAATCATTTCATTGAGTAACTAAATGTGGATATTCACTAACTGAATGTGGATATTCTGTGAATAAATGAACTGTGGGAGTCACTCCCAATCCACAATCAGTTACTAAATGTGGATATTCAGTAACTGAATCATTTCATGCGGTAAAAGAATGTGGATATTTAGTTGGTAAATGTGGATATCCTGTGGATAAATCGATTCCTTCAGTTGCTAAATGTAGATATCTCCCAGTTAAAGACGGGTGACCGGCGGCCGAAAGCGGAATGGCGGCGGTAAAACAAAGAAATTGCCCAGGATTTATATTTTTTTAATCAGCTTCTGAACGGTAATTTTAATCCGGGCCGGTTTCCCGGGATTATACTTATGCGTGGACTCATAGAGTTTCTCTTCGATCCCGTAATGGGCGAACAGATGACGGTCGTTTCCGGCGATCCGGCCGAAATGGGTGAAGCTGGTCACCAGCGCGCCATTCTGATAGGTAAAGGAGGTCGGGTCCGCCGGCACCCAGCCCAGTCCGGAAAGATAGACTTCAGTCCAGGCGTGGGCGAACCGGTTTAGATCGGTCTCCCGGGCGCCGATCTCCTTGGGATCGAAGCGGTAGCCGCTGACGATCCGGGCCGGAATCCCAGCCGCCCGGCACAAGGCGGCATACAACACACTGAGGTCGGTGCAAACACCTCGCCCCGCCTGGAGGGTCCGCAACGCGCTATAAGCGGAAGATTGGTCGAGGCGCTCATACTTGAAGTTGGTGTTGACGTAGGCGAAAATATTTTTGGCTTTGGCCACCGGATCCCCGCCGTCGCGAGCCAATCGCTCCGCCAGCGCCCGAATGGCGGGAGCCTCGGATTCGATGCCCGGTTCCGGGCGCAGGTAACGGAGTTCCCCCCGGTCCCATCCGGAGCTTCGTTCTAGATTATACTCAATGGCGGCATTGTAAAAGCTGAAGGTGAGTTCCGCTTGAAACCGCCCCCCCTTGGGAAGGGACGGCAGATTTATTTCCGCCGCCTGGCCGGTTTCAGTGCTTTTCAGGCGCAATCCTTGGGCGGACGAAACGTCAAAGGTCCGGAGCGTCTGATACGGCGGCAGATTTTCGGTCATGAACAGAGGAATCCGGATCGCGACTTCCGTCGCCGGTCCGCCATCGTTAACGACCTGCAGCGCCAGCCGGATCTGATAAGTTTCATATTCATCCAGGGAAAACGCTCCCGACGCGCCCGCCACCGATACGGCCAACAGCGCGAGGATTAGAAGTTCGCCGGCAAGCCGGACTCGCTTGTGCTTCATGCCAATATAATTAAACGGCCAGCCGCCGAATCCTTTTTACCGGAAAAAATTCAAGTCCCGTCCGGGATTATTTCTTGATCATTGGACCCATTTGTAAACAAACCCACTGCTCGATGGGAGCCTGAACCCTGGAAAGTACCCGTCGGTGGCGATCGTTTCCGGGGTCTGCGGGGAATTGGTTCCCAGCGGCGGTAAGTCATTGACCTGGTCAATATCCGCCAGTTTCACCCATTTCCCCGGCCGGCCGAAGTTGACTCCCATTTCCACCTCGTACGGCTCGAAATTAAGCAAGATTACCAGTTGCTCCCACGGTTCGGCGTTCGGCGCCGAACGCCAGCCAATCACGATCCGGCCGTTTCCTTCCGGCAGCCACGGTCCGGCAATAAACTCAAACTTACCTTCCCCCGCCAGATTGGATCCGGAAAGCTTCAGCCCGGGATAACGGCGGCGCAGATTGATCAGGCGACTGGCCCACTGATAGAAGGAATGCTGTGACAAATCCTCCGGCCAGTCGAATTGGATCCGGTTGCGCGGCCGGTCGACGCCAAACTCTTGTCCCATGTAGATCATTGGCTGCCCCAGCGCCAGCATGGTGGCCATCAGCCCCAACCGGGCCTTCCGTTCCTTGGCGGGCCCGGTCTGAAGCCCCGGCCCATCGGTGGCCACCTCGAATGGCATACTGTTTTCGTCATGGCTTTCGCAGTAGTTGATCACATTGTTGGTATGGGCGGCGTAAAAATTGCGGCAATAGTAAAAAACATCGCCCAGATATTGCGGGTTGTCGCTGACCCAGTCCTGATAGACTCCTTCTCTGAGCAGCGCCTTCATTTTATCATGAAAGGGATCGCACCACTGGGCGAACCCGTTCCACCCCTCCAGATTCAGGTCGGGCTGGTTCGGCAGATTTTCCACGATCAGGACGCAATCCGGCTTGAAGCCCCGGCCCCGCAATTCATACTCAAGCCGGCGCAGGAAGGTATGGTCCATCCAATCGGAGTGCGTGGCATCAAAACGAAAACCGTCGACCCGGTATTCCTTCAGTAGCAGCTTGCAGACATCGATCAAATAATTCTGAACTTCCTCCCGTTCAGTGGCGACCCGGTTCCCCCACGGCGTTCCGCCGCTGAAATAAAACCCGCCCGGATTGTCGCCGCAGATGCTGTCCCACAAGGGGTTGAACGAATTGGAAGTATGGTTGAAGACCAGGTCCATCAAGACCGCCAGGCCGTGCTGATGCGCGACGTCGACCAACTCCCGGAACTCGTCGGGCGTGCCGAAGTCCCGCTCAATGGCTGCGAAACCGCAAGGATCATACCCCAAGGCGGTGGGCCCCTGAAACGAAGGCGCCTCGGACGTCGGCATGAAGCCCAGGGCGGTGATGCCCAGCTCGTTAAAATAGCCGTTCTTGATCCGCCGGATCACTCCTTGAAACTTGCCTTGTTCCGCGGCGGGAATGTCCGGATCCCCCTCGGTAAAACCATAAACATTCATCTCGTAGATGATCAGTTCCGCCAGATTGAGGGTTTTCCAATCCGCATTCTTCCAGATATAACGGCTCGGATCCACCACCAGGCAGGGGTTGTGGCTGACATCCTCCCCATAAGCGCGGGCCAAGGGATCGTGAAGGTATTTCCACGGCCGGCGGTTGCCGTCGAGCGGCACTCCGCCGACGACAAAAAATTGATATTCAATCTCCCGATCAAACCCTCCCGGTTTGAGCCGGTACAGCCAAAGATTGGACTGATCATAATAGCCCCGGTGCAACTCCATGGGAAGAAACCGGGAAGGATCCGGGGCCGAGTGGCCCGGGCACTGCCAATCGTTGAAGTTGCCCACCAGATAAACCTGGGCGGCTTTGGGGTGAAACAGCCCGAAAACCACCGAACCGTCCTTAAGCACATTGGCCCCGAGCAGCGATTTTTCCAGTGACGGCCGCTTGCCGGGCGCCGGTGGAATTCCGTCGCGCAGGTAGGCGACGTCGGTTTCGGGGAGATACAACCCTTCCGGAACCAATGGACGGATGGACTGATAAAACTCATTGACATGCCCCTTGGGGTCGGCCGGTTTGACCGCGAAGACCTCGGCCCGCTCCGGCAGGCACCACACCTCTTTCCCGAGGTAACTGGCATAAAACCGTTCCATCCCGGGGTCGCCGGCGAGGTTTAGGAACTTAAAATGAAACGAGCTGAGATTGCTCTCGACCCGGAATGCCAGTTGATCGGCGCCGTCCTTCCCCGACGTGATGAGTTGCGGTCGCGACCGGTAGCGATGATGATGCCATAGCTCCAGCTGAACTCCGGTTTGATTGGGCGCAATCAGATGAATCTGAACTTCCATGGGCTCCTCCAATCGTTTTCTCTTGGCTTAGTCTGCCCTTTTTCAATAAAAACATAGAAGATCCCATCATCGCCAATTGCCGTAGGCGGCCGCACCCGATTTTATTTCGGCCGGTTCCGTACAGTCATCGGAATTCCGTCAAACCCCCAGGCATCGGGGTTTAGCTCATCAATGATGAAATAATTGGCGGTCTCGACCTCGCCCAGCACCTTGACGAAAAGTTCCTTGCCGGCCGCGATCATCCGCGCCATCTCTTCGGGAGAACTGGTACCCTTGGAGATTTTAATGTTTACCGAAGCGGCCTTGCGGTCGTCCCTCCATTCTTCCAGCGCCTTTCCGCCGACCCACCATTGGCCGTTCTCCAGTTCATCGACGGTGATCACGGTGAAATCCCGGTTTCTGCCCATGATCGCGACGATCAGATCGGTTAAGCCTTCGCAGAGTTGCCGCCGCTGTTCGGGTGTTGCTTGTCCTTTCACCAGTTTTAGATTGACATAGGGCATGAATTATTAACCTCCTTTTTTTGACCGATAAGATCAATTTACCCTTATTGTACCGTAAAATACTTATTAACGACAAAAAACATGACGATATTATTCATAAATAAGCTATAATTAGATTAAATTAAGGTAAAAAATATGTTTCCCGAGGAGCCGATGAAAAAAAGCGATCGGATTACTTTAGGCTATTTCTCCAAACAGAATTTTATCGGAGTCGCCATCGATCTGATGACCGGCATTACCAAAGCCGCCGCTGATTATGATCTCAATTTAATCCATATCATCACCGGTTCCACCTCCACTGTGAAATGGTGGAAAACCGAAATCGCCACCATGAAAATGGTGGCCCCGGATAACTTTGACGGGCTAATCACCTGGCCGACACTGCTTGGATACAAGATGAATTCCGATGAAATCGAACGGCTGCATCAGCGTTTTGCCCCACTGCCTCTGATCAGTATCGGAACCCCGCTTCCCGGCGCGTCGGTGATCTTGCCCGATGAATACAGTGGAATGCACCAACTGATCAATCATTTAATTCAGGAGCATGGCCTGCGTCGCCTGGCATTTATCGGGGGTAAAAAAAACCATCCGCCTTCGCAGCAACGTTTTCAATCCTATTGCCGGGTTTTGCAAGAACACCAGATCGCGTTCAATCCGGACCTGGTGGTTGAGACCGAGGATTTTCTGCCAAGAGAAGGAGCGCGCGCGGTCCGGGTTTTATTTCAGGAGCGCAGATTGAAACCGGGAGCGGACATTGAAGCCCTGGTAACTGCCAGCGATATCTTCTCCTGCGCCGCCATCAAGGAACTGGCCCGGATGGGAATCAAAGTCCCGTTTGACCTGGCGGTAGTAGGATACAACAACCGTCCCGAAGGCGTCGAACTGGCGCCGTCACTGACTACGGTCGACAACCGCTTTATCAACCACGGTTACCGGGCGGTTGAAGAACTGTTCCGCCATATCAAGGACGGAAAACCTTTGGCTCCGGAGATTCTCATGCCCAGTGAAATGATCATCCGTGAATCCTGTGGTTGCCTGGAAGAATCCGTCCGTCGCGCCATCCCCAGAATGCCCTCGCTAGCGCCCGAAGTTTGCCTGGCCCTAGCGCAAGATTCCCAGCCCGCTCTCAGCCTGAGGCTGATCAGCGAACTCCGTGATTTTCTGCAAGGCGAACATTGCGAGGCGACCCTGCTGGAGTGGCTCCCCAGCATTGTTCAGGCGTTTTTTGATCAACTTCTCAACGATTCCAATGAAAAAATGCTCACGTTCATTCTCAAATCTTGCGTCTTTGAGATGAAAGAGCGGAACCGGATCGAAATCTGCCAAAACCTGATCTCGGAATTGAGGCGGCTTCTTTTGCCGGTTCTATTTCAATCCGAGCTTTGGCTGAAGGCTGAAAATTTGTTCCATCAGGCCAGAGTGATCCTCTGCCAAACGCTAAATTCGCCAATACTTGACAACCATAGCCCGGAACTCGGTTTGGCCAGGAATACCAGTTTGATTCAGTCTTCGATGTCGGTGATCACCTTGACTGAGATCATCAAGGAAGAACTTCCTAAGATGGGCATTCCCGGTTGTTATCTGGCGTTATATGAAAAGCAAGGCAACCGCACCGATTCCAACGCCCGGTTGCTCTTGGCGCTCGGAAAAAATGACCTGCTGGAGCCGGATCAATCTCCGATTTATCCGGCCGACCAGTTGCTCCCCGATCGGTTTTGGCCCTCCGAACGCCGGTTCACCTGGCAAGTCAATACCTGTTTTGATAAGGATTATTTGTTGGGCTTTATCATCTTTGAGATGGAACCGCTGGAGGGGTCGATCTATCAGATTCTCCGCTTCAGTGTCAGCTCCATGATCCGCCGGATGCTGATCCTGGAAGATCGCGAACAACTGCTGCAAACCCTCAAACAAGTGAACGGCCGGTTGCAACTGGCGATCCAGGACGCCAACAACGCCAATCAGGCCAAAAGCAGGTTCCTGGCCAATATGAGCCATGAAATCCGGACTCCGTTGAACGCGATCATCGGATTTGCGGAGATTCTGACCAGCACCGTTGATTTGGAGGAGAAGAACTGCTATGTCAAACTGGTCATCGAGGAATCCGAAAAATTGATGGAACTCATCAACCAGTTGCTGGACATCTCCAAAATCGAGGCCGGAAAGCTGAAGCTGAATAACGAAGTTTTCGAAATCCGCCGTCTGCTGGAATCGATCACCTCTACCTATGCGGCGGTTGCCAAAAACAAAGGACTTGAGTACCACTGCCGGATCGACGAACGGATCCCGGAAACCTTTTCTGGTGATTCCTTGCGGTTGAGGCAGATACTGATCAACCTGATCGGCAACGCGATCAAATTTACGGAGCGAGGGATGATCTCCGTCTCCATTGAACCGGTCGAACTAACTCAAACTCAATCGAAGCTTAAGTTTTGGATCACTGACACTGGTGTGGGAATTCCTCCGGATAAGCAAGCGATAATCTTTGATGTCTTCGTCCAAGCCGAGGACTCCACCACCCGCAAGTTTGGTGGAACCGGTCTCGGCACCGCCATCTCCAAAGAACTGGTGCAACTGATGGGCGGTGAAATCGGCGTCACGAGCGAAGTCGGCCGGGGCAGCACTTTCTGGTTTACAGTGGTTCTGGAACGGCCGAACCCGATCAAGACCGCTTTTCAAGAAACAGCCGTCTCCGCCGAAACCGCCCTGTCCTTACGCGAACCGGTAACCATTCTCCTGGCTGAGGACTATCCGACCAACCGAACAGTGGCCATGCTGCACTTGAAGAACCTGAACTGCAAGATCCTCTGCGCCGAGAACGGTCTGGAGGCAGTGAAAAAATTCGCGGAAAACGCGGTGGATCTCGTCTTAATGGATGTTCAGATGCCAGAGATGGATGGATATCAGGCGACCCGCCTGATCCGGAGCCTGCCCGGAGGAAAATCCGTGCCGATCCTGGCCATGACCGCCAATGCGTTCGAATCGGATATTCAAAAATGCTTCAATGCTGGTATGGACGATGTTATCACCAAACCAGTGCGTAAAGATTCGTTCCGTGAAAAAATCCTCATTTGGCTTTCCGACCGGTCTTTAAAACGAGGGTAATCATCGTCCTTCTCATGAACTCCTGTAGGCCGAAAAAAGCCGCTGCTATCGGTTTTAATGTTCAAAATACTGGTTCAGCCGAGTCGGATCATACTGGGGAACGGGACTATCTCCTTCGTCGACCCGAACCGGGGTTTCCTGCTCCATGGACTCCAGGATCGCCAGGATGGTCCGGACATCGCCCAGTTCCAGTTCGGGAGTGACGGAAAGCGGTTCTTTGCCGACAAACGCATTATAGAAGTTTAGCAATTCATTATAATAACCGCGTTGCGGCCGGTACGGGATCTGCTTGGAATTGCCGTCATTATAATAAACGTTAATGGTCCCGCAATCCCGTTCCTCCTGGTAAATCATACCCTTTTGCCCAATAATCCGCCAGCCCACCAACGGCCGCTGAATCTCCTTGCCGCCGCTATAGAAGATATAGCTGCCGGTAAAACCGCTCTTAAACCGAAAAACCACATGAACTACGGTATATTGATTCGGCGTAACCGGCTTCTGCTGCCCGTAGGCCATCAATTCGTCGATGGGGCCGAACACATGCCGGATGGCGGCGATATCGTGAACGGCGCTGTCATAGAAGATGCCGCCCGAGAAATCCGGATGCTGCCGCCATTCTTTGGCTAAAAAAGTGTCCTTTACCATATCCTCGGGGTAGTTAATCACCCGGTTCCAAAGAAAATAATCAACGTCGCCGACCTCGCCCCGGTTCACCAATTCACGGATACGATTTGGATCTTCATTGTAGCGGTAGTTTTCGGCAATCATCATCATGACGTCATACTTTCGGGGAAGAGAGGCGCATTTTTCAGCCTGCTCCAGGGTTGGCGCCAGCGGCTTTTCGAGGATAATCCCTTTTTTCATTCCTCCGATGATGCTGGCCACTTCTTCGGCGATCACGAAGTTTTGGCTGATTGGTACCATGATATCAATAATATTCAAATCGGGCCGGTTCGCCATTTGTTGGTAATCGCTATAAACGTCGCGATCGGTAAGTCCAAGCTTCTTGGCCCATTGCTGGGCTTTAACTTTATCTTGATCACAGACGGCCGCGATCTGGTATTTGTCGCTTAATTCCTGGTAGGCCGGGTAATGAAGCCGTTCAAACGCCATTCCCGCGCCGATGATCCCCACATTCAAACGTTCCATCTCATTCCTCCGTCAGCTTCTGGTTTAACAGTTCTATTATTCGTCCATACCCGCCGAATATGCAAATAAATGTCAAATCCACGCTGTCAATCCGTAAAAAAAACGAGCCACTTAACGGCTCGTTTTTTGAAGGAAAATTTTAAAGTCTCTTGTTTTTCAAGTTCTGCTCCAACGAAGCTTGAACTTTAAGCGGCAGCCCGAACAGATTGATAAATCCTTCGGCGTCTTTTTGATTATATATCTGATCCGCGCCAAAGGTTGCCAATTTCTCCTGATAGAGGGAGAAGGGCGATTTGCGGCCGATGGCCTGGACCGTACCTTTAAAGAGCTTCAGCTTGACCGTTCCAGTCACCCGTTCCTGGGTTTTGTCGATAAAAGCGTCCAATGCCTGACGAAGCGGGGTAAACCATTGGCCAAAATAGACCAATTCGCCATAGCGGCCAGCCACTATCTGCTTGTAATGCAAGGTGTCCCGATCGAGCGTAATCGTTTCTAAAGCATGATGGGCCTCATAAAGGATCGATCCACCGGGCGTCTCATAGACCCCCCGGGATTTCATGCCCACCAGCCGGTTCTCCACAATGTCGACCCGGCCCACCCCGTGTTTGCCGCCGATCTCATTTAACTTAAAGATCAGGTCCACCGGGCCGTAACTCTGGCCGTTGATGGCTACGGGAATTCCTTGTTCAAAATCAACCGTAATCACTTCAGGTTGGTCGGGAGCCTGCTCCGGAGACTTGGTCAGAATAAACATTGATTCTTGATATTCGTTCCAGGGATCCTCAAGAACCCCGCCCTCATAACTGATGTGCCAGAGGTTGCGATCCATTGAATAGGGCTTTTCCTTGGTGACCGGTACCGGAATGCCGCGCGCCTCCGCATACTCAATCTCTTCATCGCGCGATTTGATGGACCATTCCCGCCAGGGGGCGATAATTTTAAGATCGGGCTTGAGGGCTTTGAACGTCAGTTCAAAGCGGACTTGGTCGTTTCCTTTGCCGGTACAGCCGTGAGCCACCGCATCGGCCCCCTCTTTAACGGCGATCTCCACTTGCCGCTTGGCAATCACCGGACGGGCGATCGAGGTTCCCATCAAATATCGGTTTTCATAAATGGCGCCCGATTTTACCATCGGGAAAATAAAATCCTTTACGAACTCTTCTTTAAGATCTTCGATATAAATCTTACTGGCCCCGGTTTTAATGGCCTTCTCGTGCAACGGATCGAGTTCCTCGCCTTGCCCGACGTCCGCCGCATAGGCAATCACTTCGCAGCCGTAATTCTCCTTTAGCCAAGGGATGATGATCGAAGTATCCAATCCTCCCGAATATGCCAGAACCACTTTATTGACCTTTTCCGCCATCGCGCCGATTCCTCCCGTAAAAATTTCGTTCGATCCAATTTAAAATGTCCGCAATACCCGCTTCAAAATCGCCAATCCCGCGTCCAAGTCTTCCTGACTGATATTCAAAGCCGGTAAGATTCTGATCGTCTGTTCGGACACGGCATTCACAATCAAGCCAGCTTCCAGGCAGGCCAGCATTACCGGCTTACTCGGGACATTCAACTCCAAGGCCAGCATCATGCCAAGCCCTCGGGTTCCCTTGACCGCCGGCAGTTCTTGCCGCCATTCGTCCCATTGGGATTGGATGTATTGACCCTTACGGCGAACTTCTTCCATGAGCCCCGGTTCCCTGAGCAGTTTCAACACGGCCAAGCCAGCGGCAAAGGCCATTCCGCCGCCTCCAATGGTTGTGCTATGGTCTCCCGGTTCAAACAGATCGGCCCCCTCGCTTACCAGCAAGGCGCCACAGGGTACTCCGCCGCCCAGCGTCTTGGCGATGGTGATTAGATCCGGCTGAAATCCGAAATGCTCATACGCAAAGTACTTTCCGGTCCGTCCAAGTCCGGTCTGTACCTCATCGACCATGAATAACACATTTTTCTCCCGGCAAAACGCGGCAAGCCCCCGGACAAAATCCGGGTCCGCCGGTACCACTCCACCCTCACCCTGCACCAGTTCCAAAAAAACGGCGCAAGCCTGGTCATCGATGGCCGCCTTCCAGGAGTCGAGGTTATTCATTTCCGCATAAACAAAACCAGGTACAATCGGTTGAAACGCTTCCTGATATTTGGGCTGACCGGTCGCAGAAAGCGCACCGAACGTTCGGCCGTGAAACGATTCCCGCGCCGTGACGATCCGGAACTTGCCGTTTAATTTCAATTTACCGTATTTTCGCGCCAGCTTCAAGGCAGCCTCATTCGCCTCGGCGCCGCTGTTGGCGAAGAACACCCGCCGGTATCCGGTCAGAGCCGTCAATTCGGCCGCCAACCGCACTTGATCTTCAAGATAAAAATAGTTCGAGACGTGGATCAGCTTTTGAGCTTGACCGATCAGCGCCGCGGTAATTTCCGGATGGCAATGCCCGAAATTGTGAACGGAAATTCCGGTCAAAAAGTCCAGATATTCTTTTCCGTCCGCGTCCCAGAGCCGGGATCCGCTGCCCCTCGAAAAGACCAGCGGCAATCGGCCGACGTTTTTCATGATTACCGGTTGGCCTATCTCCAACCACTCGGTGTTGGACAATGCAATCACCTCCGCTTATTTGACGACCATCGTTCCGATCCCCTTATCGGTGAGGATCTCAAGCAACATGGAATGGAGCAACCGTCCATCAATAATATGGGTTCGATTGACATCGCCCCGCAACGCTGTGATACAAGCTTCGACTTTCGGAATCATTCCGCCCTCGATCTTGCCCCGGTTGATCATCTCATAAGCGTGATTCACCTGAAGCGCGGAGATTAGGCTTGATTTGTCTTGATAGTCTTCAAAGATTCCTTCGACGTCGGTCAACATCAGTAGTTTTTCGGCTTTCAGCGCGGCGGCTAATTCTCCGGCGGCCGTATCGGCATTAATATTGTAACTTGCTCCATCCTCCCCGACGCCGATTGAAGAGATCACGGGGATGTAATTTTCGGTAATCAATTGCTGAATCAAATGAGTATTGATGCTGACGACCTCGCCGACGAACCCGATATCGGGAATCGCACCTTGGTAATCAGCGGGCATTGTCGGGCGTGTCTTCCTAGCCACGATCAAGTTGGCGTCCTGCCCGGAGAGACCCACGGCCTTACCGCCGATCAAGTTTAATTTGGCCACGATCTCCTTATTCAACTTGCCCACCAGGACCATCTGGACGATCTCCATGGTTTCGGCATCGGTCACCCGCAGTCCCTGCACAAACTCGGATTTTTTGCCGACGCGGTTTAACATCTGAGTGATCTCCGGCCCTCCGCCATGAATGACCACCGGATTGACGCCCAAAAATTTCAGCAAAACGATATCCTGCATCACGCCATGCTTCAATTCCTCATTGATCATGGCGTTTCCACCGTACTTAATCACAAAAGTCTTTCCGTAAAAGGTACGTATGTAGGGAATGGCTTCGACCAGAACTCCAGCCCTGGCGATAATATCCTCCATCGGACATCACTCCTTGATATCAACTCAAAATCAAGTCCGGTAGCTTCCATTGATTTTGACATAATCATAACTGAGGTCACAGGTCCAAACGCTGGCTTCGGCCGTACCGGTGCCCATTTGGACGGTGATCAACAATTCTTTGGCCTCCAGGATCCGCTTGGCGCGCTCCTCGTCAAACTCCAAACCGGTTCCTCCGCGACAAACCAGGAGATCGCCGAGATAAATATCAATCAAGTCTGGGTTGAAGCGAATTCCCGAATATCCGGCCGCCGCCAAAATCCGGCCCCAATTGGCATCCTCGCCGAAGATCGCTGTTTTCACCAGATTAGAAGTAGCGATCGACTTGCCGATAATGACCGCTTCCGCTTCCGTAGCGGCTCCGGTTACCCGGATCTCAACCAATTTGGTGGCTCCCTCGCCGTCCTTGGCAATCCGCTTCGCCAATTCCTGACAGATGGTAATTAACGCCTCGAGAAACAAGCGATAGTCTTCCCCTTCGCCCCGAACCGGCTCATTTCCGGCCTTGCCGTTGGCGAGTATCAATAGACAATCGTTGGTGCTGGTATCGCCGTCAACGGTAATCCGATTGAACGAAACCTCACCGGCCCGTCGCAGCGCTTGCTTCAAAAGTTCCGGAGTGATGGTGGCGTCGGTGGTGATGAACCCAAGCATGGTTGCCATGTTGGGATGAATCATGCCGGAGCCTTTGGCGATCCCTCCGAGCCGGACTGTTTTTCCGCCCAGTTGAACTTCGACGGCCACCTCTTTGGGAAAGGTATCGGTGGTCATAATCGCCCGGGCGGCGTCCGGACTGCCCAAAGCACTGAGGAAATTTGACTTGGTGGCCAAAGCGGTTTCGATCTTTTCGACCGGCAATGGAACTCCAATTACCCCGGTGGAAGCAACCAGCACTTCGTCTTGACCAATCCCAAGAAATAACGCAGCGGCTTCGGCCATTGCTTCCGCAGCCTTTATTCCGCCCTGTCCTACGCAAGCATTGGCGTTGCCGCTATTGGCAATGATCGCTCGGGCTTGATCGTTCCGCAATTGCTGTTTGGAAAGGATAACCGGAGCGGCCTGCACTACATTTAACGTGAAAATACCAGCGGCAAACGCAGGAACCTCCGAGACGATCAGGGCAAGATCGGGTTTTTGGCTCTTCTTGATACCGCAGGCGATTCCGCCGGCTTTAAAACCGAGGGGCGCGGTGACCCCTCCTTCAATCTGTTTCATCTGCTGTAACCTCCATCAAGGGAAGACCGGCCAGTGGATCAAACCCATCGTTTCGGGGAGATCGCACATGATGTTCATATTTTGAACCGCTTGACCGGACGCGCCCTTGACCATATTGTCGATGACGGATACTACGATCATCTGCCGGGTGCGGGAATCGACCCGGACTCCGATATGACAACAGTTGGTCCCGACCACCCCTTTTAGTTCCGGGAGACCCGGTTCCTTAACGACCCGGATGAAGGATTCGCCTTGATAAGCCTCGGTCAAAATGGCTTCGGCCTCTGCGGTGGTCAATTCCTGGGTCAAGCCCAAATGAATGGTGCTCAGGATCCCGCGTGCCACCGGCAACAGATGGGGGGTGAAGGAAACTCTTACTTCCTTCCCGGCCACCCGGGAAAGCTCTTGTTCGATTTCCGGGGTATGCCTGTGATTCACCAGCCCGTAAGCTTTAAAATTGCCGAACAACTCCGGAAAATGATATGCAATCTCTGCTTTCCGTCCAGCGCCGGAGACTCCCGACTTGGAATCAATAATAACCCGGTCGGGGTCAGCCACTCCCGCTTTTAATAAGGGGCAAAGCGGCAAAATGACGCTCGTTGGGTAACAACCCGGATTGCCGACTACCCTGGCTTCCCGAATCTCTTTCCGATAAAGCTCGGGTAGGCCGTAAGCGGCTAACCGGGTCAATTCGGGCTGACAATGTTCATGTTTGTACCAAGATTGATAGACTTGTGGATCTCTGAAGCGGAAATCCGCGCCGAGATCGATCACTTTCTGGCCGGCCGCAAGCAGTGCCGGTGTTAAGTCCATGGCCACGCCGTGCGGAACGGCCAAAAAGGTTAGATCGCAACCAGCCACCGCTTCCGCCGAATCGCTCCCACTGAAGACCGGACCATTCCACCCTAAAAAACTGGGGAATACTTCTTCCAACTTCTTTCCGGAGTGGGTTCGCGAAGTAATGGCCGTCACTTCTACTTGAGAGTGATGAGCCAGAATCCGTAACAACTCTCCTCCGGTATAACCGGAAGCGCCGATAATTCCTACTTTGATCACATCAATCAACCTCTTTTTGGATCTTATTGCCAAGTTCACTTTTAATAATTATACACAAACAATGAATGCGGCGCAAGAGGATAATTGTCGATAATTATTAATAATAGATGAACCATCCAAGCAATGATCTATGTATATTTATACTCAATAAAATTAATTCGATTGGATGATGATTTATGCTTTCCCCAATCTCCTGGAAAATATTTTCCCCCTTCTAGCAATGCCGGAAGGGGGATTTTTTCAAAGCTGCGCAAATAACTGTCACTATTTTCCCAAAACCTTTTGAAATTCTTTCGTCAATAACGGCAAAATCTCCAGAACATCCCCCACGATTCCATACGAGGCGACCTTGAAGATGGGAGCGTCCGGATTTTTATTAATGGCAATGATGATATCCGACGATTGCATTCCGGCCAAATGCTGAATCGCGCCGTGAATGCCACACGCAAAATAGATTTTGGGTCCGACGGTCTTGCCCGTCTGTCCCACCTGATGCGAATAAGGGATCCAACCGGCGTCAACCGCAGCGCGCGAAGATCCGATCGCCGCGCCCAAGGTCCGGGCCAATTCCTCAATCAGCGCGAAGTTTTTGGGATCGCCAAGTCCCCGGCCTCCGGAGACAATGATATTCGCTTCTTCCAGATTGGCCGAGGGTCCGACTTCGTTGATAACCTCCAAGATTTTGGCCCGGATGTTCCAGACGGTCTTTGACAGGTCAACCGGCGTAATTTCCCCAATCCGGGCCGGACCGGCGGGGAGCGGCTTGAATACTTTCGGCCGCACCGTGGCCATTTGTGGACGGTGATTGGGACAGAGAATCGTCGCCATCAGATTGCCTCCGAAGGCGGGACGGGTTTGAAGCAGGTTCTTTTCGTTCACATCCACCTCAAGTCCGGTACAATCGGCGGTAAGACCGGTACCCAAGCGGGCGGCGACCTTCGGCGCCAGCGAACGCCCGATTGCGGTTGCCCCCATCAAAATGATATTGGGGTTCTCTTTTCGCACCAAATCAACAATTACCTGACTGTAAGAATCCTCTAAGAAATTCTCCAATTCCGGAGCCTCGGCCAGCCAGACCTGATCCGCGCCATGAGCCACCAAACGTTTCGCTTCTGGTGCGACTTCTTTTCCCAGCAAGACCGCGACCAGAGGTTCGCCAAGTTGATCGGCGAGTTTTTTGCCTTCCCCCAACAGTTCCAAAGCAACATTGGAGAGCTTCCCATTACGTTGCTCGGCGAAGATCCAAACCCCCCGGTATTGCGATTTATCGATCGTAATCTCCTGTTCACGGGCGATCTCGATCGCTTGGAACTTACAGGTTGAGACGCAACTGCCACAAAGATTACAGCCATCTTTAATGACCGCTTTTTTATCGATAATCTCGATGATTCCAAACGGGCAACTGGAGATGCACATCTTGCAGCCGTAACATTTATCAAGATGAACTTTGATTCCCATATTAAACCCTCCTATCTATCTTTGGTGCCGGAGCCGCTTAAACAATCTTCCGGGTCAAAATGGCCTCCGCCAATGCTTTCACTTGTTCCTCAGGAGTCCCTTCAAAGATCTGACCTTGACATTTAATTTCGGGAATAAAGATTCGTTTGACCCAGGTTGGAGAACCTTTCAGTCCAATCTTGGACGGGTCGGCACCGATCATCTCCGCGCTCCAAACCGGAACCTCCGCTTTTTTTGCCCGCATCATACCTTTTAATGAAGGCAAACGAGGTTCATTAATCTCTTTAACTACCGTAAGCAGGGCCGGCAACGGCATCTGAACGCGCTCATATCCATCCTCGTTCATTCGTTCCAGGGTGATTTGGTCCTCATTGATCTCATTAATCTTTTTAACATAGGTAAGATGGGGAATGCCAAGCTTTTCGGCGATTTCAGGGCCGACTTGAGCGGTATCTCCGTCAATGGCCTGTTTGCCGCAGATGATCAATTGGGCGTCTCCGATCTTTTCAATCCCTTTCGCCAAGGCATAAGAGGTGGCTAAAGTGTCTGAACCCGCGAAAGCCCGATCCGATAACAGTACCGCATCATCGACTCCCATTCCGATCAATTCCTTCAGAGATTCGGCCACTTGGGGCGGTCCCATGGACAAAACGGTAACCGTTCCGCCTATTTTTTCCTTGATCCGGATCGCTTCCTCCACCGCGTACATGTCAAAGGGATTAATGATACTGGCGACACCTTCACGGATTAATGTATTGGTTTCGGGATTGATCTTAACCTCGGTCGTATCCGGTACTTGTTTGACACAAACGACGATCTTCACCAAAATCTCCTCCTGCCGTGTTAATCAAAAAATGCTATCGCGCTTGACTGAGCCGCGCCAAGTTCTTAACAAATGCTCGTGCGGACGACAATTTCCGGACAATTCAAGAAAAAGCGCCCAAAGGGCGCTGAGTGCTTATTTGTTTGAGGCGTATTCCTTGATTAGTTCAAGGGCGATGATGTTCCGCTGGATTTGGTTGGTTCCTTCGTAAATCTGAGTGATCTTCGCATCCCGCATCATCTTTTCCACCGGATATTCTTTCATATACCCGTATCCCCCCAAGACCTGAACCGCATCGACCGTCACCTTCATAGCCACATCCGAAGCAAACAGCTTGGCCATAGCCGATTCTTTGGAGAAGTTTTTCGAGCCGGCGTCGATCATCTTGGCGGTGGCGTAAACCAGCGCCCGGGCTGCTTCCAACTGGGTTGCCATGTCTGCCAGCATATGTTGGATGGCTTGAAAAGAAGAGATGGGTTGTCCAAACTGAACCCGCTGCCGGGCATACTTTACCGCGACATCCAACGCCCCCTGGGCGATCCCAATCGCCTGAGCCCCGATTCCCGGCCGGGTCCGGTCAAAGGTCCGCATGGTGGCAATGAACCCGATTCCCTCTTTCCCGCCCAGCAGATTCTCTTTAGGGATCCGGCAGTTGTCAAAGATTAACTCCCGTGTGGCCGAACAGCGGATACCCATCTTATTTTCTTTCTTTCCAAAAGTGAACCCGGGAGTCCCTTTTTCCACAATAAAGGCGCTGATCCCACGAGGCCCTTTCTTTTTGTCAGTAACCGCCATTATCGTATAGACCTCGGCTTCCCCGCCGTTGGTGATCCATTGTTTGGTTCCGTTCAACACGTATTCATTACCGTCCAGGATAGCAGTGGTCTCCATCGCGGCTGGATCGCTGCCGGCGTTGGCCTCAGTGGCTCCGAAGGCGGCCAGTTTCTTTCCGGATGCAATATCCGGGAGATACTTCTTTTTTTGCGTTTCAGTTCCCAAAACCAGAATCGGCATGCAACCCAGCCCGGAAGCAGCATAACTCACGGCCACGCCGCTACAAGCCCTGGATAACTCCTCAACCACCAAACATTGCTCTAAAACGCCGCCACCCAGTCCTCCATACTCCTCAGGCAAATAAACCCCGAACAAGTCGGCTTCAGCGATTACTTTCAAAATCTCAGTCGGGAATTCGCCTGCCTCATCCAATTCTAACGCCCGCGGCGCGATCTTTTCTTCTGCAATACGTCTAGCCAAATCGCGAATCATTTCTTGTTCTTCGGTCAGGAAATAATTCAAAACATTCACCTCTTCGTTAAATTTCGAACAATCTCTCTGAAATTAAGATGAAACCACAAATTACTACCAGTCTAACATAAGCCGGCGATCCTTGTCAAGCCAGCCACAACGCAGATTTCCACTGGATTTTCGCATTTGCTTTTTATTTAATTTTGACCTTCTTTGGCCAAAACTTATGCATCCACAACCATTGTTCCGGATACTTGGCAATAATCTCCTGTATCATGGCCATCAGTTTTGCGGTATTTACCGCCAAATCCTGCTGATAATCACCGGATTTGGTCATCTCCACCTCACTGATAATGGCCTTAAAGCGCGGATTTCCTTTCTGACGGACCAGACAGGCAAAAACCATCGGGGCTCCGGTCTTTAAGCCAAATTCAACCGCACCGGGCGGCAAGTACGCCGTTCTTCCAAACGCGGTAACCGGAACCCCATTGGATCCGATTTGCGCTTGGTCGATTAAAAAAGGAACAATCCCATTGTTTTTTAAGGTTTTAACAATCGGCCGTAAAAACCCTTTATTAAAGATCACATTCATACCGGCGGAACGCCTCCGCTCCTGAATGGCGCGGTCAAAAAACGGATTGGATTGCTTTTTTACAACGGGGTTTAATGGATAGCCTATGGAGCAAAGATATAATCCAAGTAACTCCCAATTACCGATGTGGGGCGTGACCATAATGGTCCCCTTTTCCTGCGCAATTGCACGGCGCAGATGCTCCTCCCCGACCAATTCCACTTTTTGTTTAAGCGCCGCCGCATCCCGCGCGTAAAAATAAAGAAATTCCGCCCCGGTTACGCCGACATTCTCCCAGACGTTCCTGGCCAAAATCTCTTCGCGTATCCCCGGCAGAAAACCTCTTTGCCGCGCCTCACGGATGTTCTCCACTGTCAATTGGCGGCGGGGGCTCAACAATCCATATGCCAACAGGCCGATTCCTCTCCCTACTTGGCATCCCCAGGAAAACGGAGTAATCCGGATACAAAATAACATGATCTGAAAGAAAAAGTATTCAGCCCAATTCTTGATCAAACTTCGTCGCTTGGCCATTTGACAGTTCCTCACACTTTCATTCCGGTAAGACCTTTAATAATATCATGCAGACGGACGATGCCCACGACTTTTTCGTTTTCACCCACCACCGGAAGCGACGTGATATTTTTGGATTCCATTAAGTGCATCGCTTCGGCGGCCAGCTTTTCCGGGGAAATAAACTTGGGATTCCTGGTCATGACCTCAGCTACCGGCAGTCCCAGCGGATTTTCGTATTTCCGTAAAATCCGGCGCAAATCGCCGTCGGTAATGATCCCCAGCAGTGATCCCAGTTCATCGACTACCACCGCCACTCCAAGATTTTCGCGGGTCATGACCAGGATCGCGTCTTTCACCGTCTTGTCCGGAAGTATAATCGGATTTTCAGCCCCGGTATACATTAATTTCTCAACCGTCAACAATAATTTCCGGCCCAAGGCTCCCCCCGGATGATATAAGGCATACTCTTCGGGGCTGAAATTCCGCGCTTTCAATAATACCATCGCTAAGGCGTCTCCCAGCGCCAACGTGGCGGTAGTGCTGGCGGTCGGCGCCAGATTCATGGGGCAGGCTTCGCGCTCAATATTTAATAGTAATGTCAGGTCGCTATTCTTTGCCAAAGTGGAATCGCTATTGCTGGTAATCGAAATAACGGTCGTCCCCATAATTTTCAACGATGGAAGAATCGCTAAGGTTTCGTTGACTTCTCCGCTGCTGGAAATGGCCAGCACAATATCGGAGGGAGCGACCATTCCCAAATCCCCGTGCACGCCTTCCCCAGGGTGCAAAAAGAACGAAGGAGTTCCGGTGCTGGCAAGCGTCGCCGCGATCTTCCGGCCAATCAGGCCGGACTTTCCCATTCCCGTAACCACCACTCGGCCGGTACAATGCAGAATCAAGTCCACTGCCTTGATAAATGCCTCATCTAGTCTCTCGGCGATCCGTTGCACCGATTCCGCTTCGATCTGGAGGACTTCTTTGGCCTGTCTCAAATAAATATGGTCTTCACCCACCGCGCTTACCTCTTTTCCGACTTACAACTCAGGTTTGACGATCCGGTCGATCTCTGCCAGGGTTCGCAGTAGCCCTTCCAGCTTCGACAGTTCCACCATGTTCGGCCCATCGGATTTGGCGCAATCGGGATTGTCGTGTACTTCTAAAAATAACCCGTCCACTCCGGTGGCCACCGCCGCCCGGCAAAGATAAGGAACCATCCGGCGATCTCCGCCAGTGGCTTTCCCAAGTCCGCCGGGTTCCTGCACGCTATGAGTGCCGTCAAAAACGACCGGAACCCCGAAGGAACGCATAATCGGCAAGGCGCGCATATCGACAATCAACCGGTTATATCCGAACGATACTCCCCGTTCGGTTAAGATCACCTGATCATTCCCGGTGGATTTCACCTTCCCGATGACGTTTTGCAGATCCTCCGGGGCGCTGAACTGCGCCTTTTTGATGTTAATCACTCGCCCCGTCCGCGCCGCGGCCAAGATCAGATCGGTCTGGCGCGATAGAAAAGCCGGAATCTGGATAATATCCAACACTTCAGCGGCTGCCGCCACTTGGTCCTCCGCGTGGACATCGGAGAGAATCGGCAGGCTCAACTCATTCTTTACCCGTTTTAAAATCGCCAGCCCTTTGGTAAGGCCCGGCCCACGGTAAGATTCCACCGAGGTCCGATTGGCCTTGTCATATGAAGCTTTAAAAACATAGGCCATTCCCACCGCGGCGGCGATCCGTTTTAGTTCGGAGGCCATGCGCAGCGTGTGTTCCTCGGACTCAATAACGCATGGGCCCGCGATCAACAACAATCGGCCATTGAAAAGATCTTGCAACGTATATTTCATTAAACCAAGTCCTTCCTTGTCTGACCTCAGCACAAAAATCGATTCGCTCCAGCATAACGCCGTCAACACCAATCCCGGATCGATTCGGTGATCCGATTAAGGATCTCCGGATCGTGAACTTCAAATTCAAGGTTCATGATGTAAAACTCAAGCCCCTGTTCACGAAAGATAGCCGAAAATTCTTTCAGCTTGACCCCGTCCTTGGCTGTAATCATGATGTCCCGGATCCCCTTTGAGCGCAGAATCGCGCCCAATTCATGAATATCCGACGGAGTCCAGCCATAATGATCGGGGTATGCTTTGGAAAAATCCAGATTCGCGCCGGCTTTTTCCACCGTGTCAAAGAATTGGCCCGGATTTCCGATACCGGTTACCGCCGCTACCAACCGCCCCTTAAGAAACGATCCCGCTTCGAGTCCGGCACCCTCCGAACCATAATCAGAGAGGGGAATGATCCTGGTTATCGTTTGCCGCGCCGGCTGGCAAGGAATCGTGGGAAATTGCCGGTTGAGCCCTTGAATGACACCAGACAGTCGCTCGCCATCGACTTGTTCCGTCCGGGTAATTAAGATAGCGCCGGCCCGCTTTAACCCATGAACCGGTTCCCGCAACGTGCCTCTGGGAATTAAGTGCCCATAACCGAAAGGATTGGAGGCTTCCAGCAATACCAGGTCGAACTCACGCTTCAGTTTCCAATACTGAAAGCCGTCATCCAGGATAAAACAGTCAACCCTAGAGACTTCACGCAATATCCGCAGCCCCATGGTCAAGCGATCCCTTCCGACCCCCACCGCCGTCTCCGGCAACAGCTTGGCCAACAAATACGGCTCATCGCCGATAATTCCGGGACTGATCCGCTCCAAATCCCCATGGCGAACTACCATTCCTTGCTCACTGACGGTCCCGCCATAACCACGGGTCAAAATCGCCGGGTTAAATCCCGCCTTTTTTAACTCCCGGACCAGCCAAATTACGCACGGAGTCTTGCCCGTTCCGCCAGCAACCAAATTGCCGACGCTGATTACCGGCATAGGAAGACGTTTGGGGGAGGTCAGTCGTCGACCAAGCGTGGCGAAAGCCCAATAAACCCCTTCCAATAGTGAAAGTAACCCTAAAATCAAACCGGCTGAGAACCCTTTGATCTCGCCGGAAACAACCCGTAGCAAATAGCTGACAATTTTCTGATCGGTCACTGATCGTTCCTCATCAAATCAATTATTAACTGCGCAGTCTTACCTGCTGCGCCCTGATTGTCGAAGACCACCCGCTTCGCTTGAACAGCCAACTTCCGGTACTCATCGGGATCGCTCCGAAACGACTGGATCCGCTGCGTCAGTTCAGTCGAATTATGAACGGTATATCCGGCCGAAGCGGCCTCCAGCATCAGTCTGCTCTGCAATTGATTCTGCATGTACGGTCCATAAATGACCGGCTTGGCCTGAGCGGCTGCCTCCATGACATTATGCCCGCCGACATTCGTCAAACTGCCCCCCACAAAAACATAATCGGCGACAGCATATACCAATCCCAATTCCCCCATGGTGTCAACCAATAGAACCTGAGCGTCGTCGCCATCCGTATTTGAACCGGAGCGCAAATTGAAGCGGATATTGAACCGTTTCAGCAGCATGCCGACTTCTTCCGCACGGTTGGTATGACGGGGCGCTATAATAAGATAATAGGGGTTATCCCGGGTCAAGCGTTGAAAGGCTTCAATGACGCTCTCCTCTTCCCCGCGATGCGTGCTGGCCGCGGCTACGATGGGGATCGATCGATCCCAGCCATAGCGTTGCCGGAAATCGTTGATCTGCTCGGTGGAGAACACGGGATAATCCTGATCGAATTTAATATTGCCGGTCACCGCGATCCGGTGAAGCGGAGCGCCCAACTTTCCAATACGGTTGGCGTCCTCCGCGGTTTGCATCGCCAACTGATCAATCTGCGCCAAAACTTCTTTGGTGAAGAAGCCGAACTTCTGATACCATCTAAAGGAACGTTCGCTGACTTGTCCATTGACGATGGCTACTTTCGCGCCGGCGCGCCGGGCATACCGGATGGCGTTAGGCCAAATCTCCTTTTCCACCATGATAAACAGGCGAGGATTAACCCGCGTCATAAAACGTTTCATCATCCAGGGGAAATCGAACGGAAAATAAACAATCGTCGCTTGTCCGCCGAACAATTTCTCCGCCATTTCACGTCCAGTCGGAGTCGTGGTGGTAAATACCAGCACGTATTCGGGAACGGACGCCATGATTCGTTTGATTATGCAATCGGCCGCCACCGTTTCTCCCACCGAGACCGCATGAATCCAAATCACCGGTTTCCCAAGAAGCCCGGCGGCGGATTCCCGCGACAAGCCCCGAAAATACGCTAAAACCGGCCGGCGCCACCACAAATTCCGGGCCACAAAAAATGGCACCAAGAACAAGCCGGTGACGGTCAAAAAAAGATTATACCAAAAATAATTCAGGCTCTTTATTGAGTCCACTGGCGCAGCACCTCCTCGGCGCGACGATTCGCATCATAAAGAGCTTGCTGTAGCCTTTCTTTTTCCGCCTCCAGCCGCTCATCGGTCAAGTCACCGGTAACGAACACCGGTTCTCCAAAGTAAGCGACACATCGGGCAAAAGGCTTGGGAATTACGAACCGATCCCAGCTTCGTTTCGAGATCCATTTGCGGTCAAATGAAAAAGCTACCGGAATCAGCGGCGCGCCGGTTTTCTGGGCCAGATAGATGGCGCCCGGCTCAATGTGATAGATCGGGCCGCGCGGCCCATCCGGAGTCAACGCCACACCGGCGCCTTTTCGGACCGCCCGGACCAGCTCGATCAACCCCCGGACCGCTCCCCGGTAGCTTGAACCCCGGATAATATTCCAACCGAATTTGCGCATGATCGAACTGGAAAAATCGCCGTCCCGGCTCAAACTGGATAAAATATAATGCCCGCAGCCGCGGAAGAAATAAAAGGCGATTAATTGCTGACCGTGCCAGGCGTTCAGGACAAAACCGCTTTTGCCTTCATAATTTTGCAATTGTTCCCTGCCGATGATTCGGTAACGGAGGCTTCGCCCCAGCAGCGATATCAGCCAGTGAGCCAGTTTAACGGTGAAATCCAGGTCAATCATATATTTGAGATGGCGCAACTTAAACTTCTTGGGCCGCTTGCGCATGGACCTTGACTCCTCTACTTCGATATCAGAAATTTACGTTCCTTAATGCCGCTACCTCTGGCAAAAAAATAACTCCGTTAAAAGAGCTTAAATGAGCAGTCCTGCGTTTATGCCTATATAGTATAAACTATTGGCGCTGCTTTCGGTCAAGTATTTTAATTCTACCATATTCGATATCCCTTGTTAAGTCCAAGTTGCTGGCCTTCCCGAATAACCAGCCTGAAGTTTCCGTCCCGTTTAGTTTCCATATTTGATTAAAGATCAATACTTAATCAACTGTCGTGTCGATATGGTTTTAATTTAAAAAGAGAAGTCGCAGTGAACGGCAGACTGGAAAAGTTGTCCGAGCGCAGAAACGGAGGATCATTTGATGGTCCGTTCCGCTCTTTCTTGACCCATCCTTGATGCATGACCGCGACGAAGCCCCTCAAACCTAAAAACTTAGCAAGTTAGCAAAATGATCAAAATCAATTTATCCCTTTCACTTAACTTTGGGCATGCCCCTGTTCTTCGGCGGGAGGTCAACAACATATTTGAAAAACGTTGTGATAACGCCGGCCAAAGGCGATTGAACACAAAAGCTCAGAGAAGCAAGAGAAGCAAGGGATAAAGTCGTTTTTATGTCTTGTCTTAATAAAAAATTTCTGTTCCATGGGCTTTATACATAGCTTTTAAGAAATCAGGACTCGTCTTTCCAGCAGACGGGCGATAGGGCCGTTTTTATAGACCAAATCGATCAGTGCCTCGTAGGCAATTTCAACTTCAAGGGCTTCAGCGGATTCCGGAGTGTATTCACCCGGTTGAAAGACGATTGCCAGGCTGGCTTCGGCGAGGTAAAAGCTTTGCCGTTTAAAAATACCGAAAAACTCGGTGCTGAGCGATATCTGCTTCAAGGCGATCTCGGACTTGATTAATTCATTGATCCGGCTCGCATAATCGGTGTCATTTTTGAACAGATCCTCAAATTTGAAAATTTCACCGGTTTTCAGGTCAAAATTCAACGGTTTAACGATGAGCCGCGCCCGGCCTCCTTCCTCCGTTTGCGAAAAATGCTCCAGACGCAGACCGAGAACCCCGGATTCGTTGAGCTTGACCTGATAGCCGCCCCAAATCTCCAGGCCTGATTCGGATCCGTAGCCAAGCTCCTCGATCATCCGGTGCATTTTTTTGGCTATGGAATGATTGATCTCTTTTTCAATCCGTTTTTCCCGTAACCCGTCCACTTCCGGAAAGAGGATATTCAGCCCCGGCTTAATAACCCGTTTTGGGTGGATCCTGGCGGCAAACTGCTCTCCCATATCGGTCACTCCCTTCCCCGCTATGATATTCCGGCCCGCTCGGTTTGGTGCTTTAATCCCATCTCTTCCGTTCGTTCTATCGTCTTCACAACATCTTAACGGTGGCGTATGCCAGGGGTTTATCGTGGGCATCCCTCTAAAAAATCCCGCAACCCGTTGTTTTTCAACAGAAAATTAATGGTTTGTATTGAAATATATTCAATATCTGCGGCTCCCCTGCCGGCACCGCTATCGGAGGATACGATGGAAAATGAGGTCAAATTGATAAATAATCCCGATTTTACCTGCTCGGAAAAGGTTATCGCCACCATTGCCCATTGGTACGGCCGCGCAACTGGTTTCAAACTCCCAGCCGAAAGTGAGAACCTGGAACCCTAATCTTCAGCAAACCGTTACACCGGCGCCGCTGCCCGGAGTAAATCCGGTTGACGCAACTGCCCCGGCATTGATTGAAAATGTAACGGCATTCGTTGCCGTACTTGCGGCATTCGTTGCCGTACTTGCGGCATTCGTTGCCGTACTTGCGGCATTCGTTGCCGTACTTGCGGCATTCGTTGCCGTACTTGCGGCATTCGTTGCCGTACT
>JAEYGI010000062.1 GCA_023402395.1 Bacillota bacterium | reverse complement strand
GGGCCTTGAGAAACTTGCTGGACGAACGAATGCGGAAGGTGAAGAATGTCGGAAAGCCGGATGAGGGAAAACCTCATGTCCGGTTTGATGAGGAGGGGCAGGTTTGTCCCTGCTCCTTACTCTATCTCGGATGAAAAACAGCGGTCGCCAGCGGAGGGGACATCGAAAGCCATAACCCGGTAGCCAAGCAGAAGGCCAGGATGGCGAAAACAATTACCGGATGCATCGCAGGAGGACCGGAACCACGCTGGTTCCGGCGATTTTTTGTTTCTTTTTGATCGGTCAAAAAGAAAAAAGATTGGCGCCAACGTCAAATTAGCATCAGTACGCCAGGATTATATTCGATATATCTGAACGGCGCGAGCCAAGGGGTGACCTCGTTCGGGTATGATCTGGCGAACCGGTTGTGGTCGATGGGGTCGACGACGTATGTCAATGATGCGTTTGGGACGAGGACCGCGAAGGTTGGCGGGAAATTGGGCGTATAGAGCGTTGCAGTTTGATTCCGGCCGCTATTCCATAGATAAAAGCCGACGAGCCGGAAATGGTTCCGGCTCGTTCGGTGAAACGGATTAAATTCGAATCGGGTCAGGGCATCGAGTTCATCCCGGCCGCGCCGGAATTGGCCACGATCTCCGGATTGACCATCCCGAAGATCATCGCCACATGGGCCACGACCAAAAAGACGGTCAGCAGCACAAAATGGAGTTTCATCTTCTCATCGGCCGTTTTGGCCTTGCCAATCCAGCCCAGCTCCAATAAAGCCATGCCGGCCAACGGCACCACGCCGAGCAGATAAGACCAGACCGCGATAAAGTCAACCACGGTCCGCCACTGCATTCCCGGGATGGCCGTGAACAGCAGGCGGAAGAAAATGGCGAAGGTAAAATAGGCGCCAAGCCCGATAGTGATCACCTTGCTGACGGTCTTCAGCGGGCCGGATGTCTGTTTACGATAGACAAGAAAGAATTCGATCGCCACCAACGCTTCGGCCAACACTACCGGAACCGCCATATAGTAGAGCAGGTTCCACGGCTGATTGGTGGCCAGTAACTCCATATAATGGGTCATGCTCATTCAACGGTTACCTCCTCAAATTAATTGATATTTCAGATTCGAAAGCTTAATTGCCATTAATCCATGTCGATATAGTGTATTTCACCAAAAAAATCAACGTTTCCAGCGGGCGAACAATGACTTGGTTTTATCGAGAAAATCCTTGGAGATCACGATATATTTCCCGTCGTCGGTCTTATTTTCCTTAAGGATCGGAACCGGGTTGCAGCCGCCCCGCACCACCTCGACCTGATCGATCCGGAACCGGTTGCCGCAATTGTTGCAGACCAGCTCATTGCCTGCCTGGGTATAATAACCCCGGCCCGAATTGAAACATACCTGGCAAGTGTTCAGGGCGGTACGGATCGAGCCGTCGCTGGCCCGTACAGCGATCACTTCCATGTACGTGTTTCCGGCCCGATACGGATAAAATTTGGCGGTGGAGGAGACTTGACTTTTAAGAATTCTCAAATCTTCCCCGGAAGCCGCCTGCGTGACAGCGGCCCGGTTAAAGACTTTCCCCCCCAGAAAAGCTCCGGATAACGCCACCAATGCCACGAGAAGGACGATCCTGAGTCGGATCGTTCCAAATCCCAATCGGATCATTTCGTCAGCTCCTTTTTTGAATTGTAACCGCGCCATGGATCAATCATTGGAATGGCTTTGTCCCTGATTTCCCCGGCTCTGTTGAACTTCCTCCGGCCCGCGGCGGGGATTTGGGGGCCAACGCCTTCGTGGTCCAGCATAGCAATTTTTTGTGAAGATTTTGTGGAGACGGTTAATTTGGCTTTTTGGGATACGGCCGGATTGATTTGATTTCTTCATATTATCTTCACATCGGGACTTTACAATAGAGTTTGGGATTGTAGGAATGGAGGAACTACTGCATGAACAGTCGGGAAAGAACGATAAACCTAGCCATCGGCGGGATGTCCTGCGCCGCTTGCGAGCTTCGGATCGAAAAGGCGTTATCAAGGATTAACGGGGTGGTCAGCGCCAAAGCATCGTTTGCCCGGGCCGATGTGACCGTGATTATCGATGAAGCCCGGGTCAAGCCGGAACAACTGACGGCCGCCATCGAGCAAGCCGGTTATCAGGTGCTGCCCGGACAGGGAGCGGGAGCGGCCGATTCCAAATCCGATCGGCTGACGATCAATCAATTGTTGGGGATCGGCATCGTTTTGTTCGCGGTTTATTGGATTATCCGTTCGACCGTAGGCTTTAACTTCATCCCGCAGGTCGATCAGTCGATGGGATACGGCCTGCTGTTCGTGGTCGGGCTTTTGACCTCATTGCATTGTATCGCCATGTGCGGCGGAATCAACATTTCACAATGCGTATCCCAGGCGCCGGCCGGCGACGCGCAAGCGCCGCAGTTCGCCAAATTCAAACCAAGCCTGCTTTATAACGGCGGACGGGTGCTCTCCTATACCATCGTGGGCGGGCTGGCCGGCGCTTTAGGCTCGGCGGTCAGTTTCTCCGGCCCGGCCAAGGGAATCGTGGCGATCGTCTCCGGATTGCTGATGGTGGTCATCGGGATTAATATGTTGAACCTTTTTCCAGGGCTGCGGCGCTTCAATATCAGCCTGCCGAAGTTTCTGGGGAAAAAGATCAGCGACGGCGGCACCCACGGGCCGTTTTTGGTGGGGCTGTTGAATGGGCTGATGCCCTGCGGCCCGCTGCAAACCATCCAGTTGTACGCCTTGGGCACGGGGAGTTTCCTGGCCGGGGCGGCCTCGATGTTTTTTTTCAGTCTGGGGACGGTCCCGCTGATGTTCGGGTTCGGGCTGCTCAGTTCCTTTCTGAGCGGCAAGTTTACGCACCGGATGCTCAAAGTCAGCGCGATCCTGGTAATTATTCTGGGCGTAATGATGATGGGCCGCGGCCTTAGCCTCTCCGGCGTGAGCGTGGCCGCGCCGGGGTCCGGCGGCAGCATCGCCACGATCGAAGGAAACTTGCAAACCGTGACCACGGTGATTGAGTCGGGCCGGTATGCCCCGATTGTGGTGCAGCAGGGGATTCCGGTCCGGTGGATCATCAAGGCCAAGGCGGACGATCTGAACGGCTGCAATAACCCGATCATTGTTCCTAAATATAAGCTTGAGAAACGTTTGGTTCCCGGCGACAATGTCATCGAGTTCACGCCGGACGCATCCGGAACCATTGCCTACTCCTGCTGGATGGGGATGATCACCAGTTACATCAAGGTCGTGCCCGATCTTACCCAAGCCTCCGTCGCAGATTTGCAATCCGGCGGCGGCGCGGCCGGATCTTTCGGGGGAGGCGCTTGTTGCTCGGACGGAAGTAAAGCGACCAAGTTTTTCAACGGAAACATTCCGACCGACCAGATTGTCCTGGCTCAGATCG
The DNA here is from genome assembly GCA_023402395.1 of Bacillota bacterium. Classification (GTDB taxonomy): domain Bacteria; phylum Bacillota; class UBA4882; order UBA8346; family UBA8346; genus JAEYGI01. The sequence goes on along the minus strand of JAEYGI010000062.1, from coordinate 99,010 downwards.
CCGGCGGGGTTCAAAATGCGACGATCATCGTCAATGATGAAGGATATGCGCCGGCGGTCGTGGTTTTGCAGCGCGGCACCAAAGCCAAAATTAAATTCAATCCGGAGAAGCTGAACGGCTGCAACTACGTGGTTCAGTTTCCGGAATACGGCGGCCAGCTCGACCTGAGCGCCGGCCAACTCGAAACCCCGGAACTGGAGATCACCCAAAACTTCACTTTCCGTTGCTGGATGGGAATGATCAACGGGTATGTGAAAGTAGTGGACGATCTCAACCGGGTGGATTTGAACGCCATCCGCAACGAGGTCAAAGCCTACCGGCCCGTCAATCAAGGAGGCGGTGGCTGCTGCGGTGTGGGGCGATAAAGTTGTTCCAGGATTCGGCGCGGTTCATCGCGAATACCTAATGAATGACTGTCGCATAAGAGATAACAATAATAGCACTGTAATACCGGCGTCCCTATTGAACGTCGGATACGGGAATCGAGGGATGGAAATGGCAATCAAGGATACGTTCAGAATCGAGGGAATGTCCTGTGCCGCCTGCGCGCAGCGGATCGAGAAAACGCTGGGGAAGATCCCCGGGGTTAAGCAGGCCAATGTCAACCTCGCCACGGAAAAGGCGACCGTAGAATATGATGAGCCGACCGTAACTGCGCCTCAGCTCGAAGAGGCCGTGACCCGGCTCGGCTATGGATTCAAAAAGGAGAATCCGCTCCAAGGCAACCGGCTGGAGCTGAAAATCACCGGTATGAGCTGCGCGGCCTGCTCAGCCAAGATCGAGCGGAAACTGGGCAAAGCCGACGGGATCATCAATGCCGCGGTCAATCTGGCCACCGAACGGGCGACGGTCGACTATGATCCAGTCCGGATCCGGGTCTCCGAAGTGATCGGGATCGTGGAAGCGCTCGGCTACGGCGCGGTCCGGGTGGAAGAAGTCAGTCCTGATCGGGAGAAAGAGGCGCGGGAGAAAGAAATTCGTAAACTCCGGGTGGAACTGATCTGGTCGGCTGTTTTGAGCGCGCCGCTGATTCTGGCGATGATTCTCACCTTGTTGGGAATCGACATCCAGTTCCTGCACGACTGGCGTTTTCAGATTGTATTGGCCACGCCGGTACAGTTTTTCATCGGTTACCGGTTTTACCGGAACGCCTATTTCGCGCTTCGCGCCAAAAGTCCCAATATGGACGTACTGATCGCCATGGGCACCTCAGCGGCGTATTTTTTCAGCGTCTACAATTCGTTTTTCCAGAAACCGATGCCGGGAATGGTGATGAAAGATCTTTATTTTGAGGCGGCGACGGTCATCATCACCCTGATCCTGCTTGGCAAGTATCTGGAGGCTGTCGCCAAGGGCAAGACCTCTGAGGCCATCAAGAAGCTGATGGGCTTGCGGGCCAAGACGGCCCGGGTAATCCGGGACGGGAAAGAAATCGACATCCCCATCGAAGAGGTCGGGGTGGGAGAGCTGATCGTGGTCCGGCCGGGCGAAAAGATTCCGGTGGACGGCAAGGTCGTGGACGGTGCGTCGGCGGTCGACGAATCGATGCTGACCGGTGAGAGCATTCCTGTGGAAAAAGCACCCGGAGATGCGGTGATCGGCGCTACCATCAATAAATACGGCTCCTTCACGTTCCAAGCGACCAAGATTGGCAAGGATACGGTTCTTTCCCAGATTATCCGGCTGGTGGAGGAGGCCCAGGGTTCCAAGGCGCCGATTCAGAAGATCGCCGACCGGGTTTCCGGAGTGTTTGTCCCGATTGTGCTCGGCATTGCGCTCGCCACCTTTTTCATCTGGGGGTTCGGCGATTATAACCTGACCAAGGGGATCATCAGCGCCGTGGCGGTGCTGGTCATCGCTTGCCCCTGCTCCCTGGGATTGGCCACGCCGACGGCGATCATGGTCGGTACCGGCAAGGGGGCCGAAAACGGGATTTTAATCAAAAGCGGCGAACATCTGGAGAAAGCCTACCGGATCAACGCGGTGGTGCTTGACAAGACTGGGACCATTACCAAGGGGCAGCCGGAACTGACCGATATCGTCCCCCTGGGGGGATTGAACCGAGATGAACTGTTGCGGCTGGCGGCCGCGGCCGAGCGGCCATCGGAGCATCCGTTGGCCGCGGCCATCGTCGAAAAGGGCCGGGTTGATTTTGGGGATATCCCCAGCCCGGATCAATTCACGGCAATTCCCGGACATGGGGTGACGGCCACCCTGGCTGACCGCCAAATCGTGGTGGGCACCCGCAAGCTCCTGACTGAGCGGGGGATGGAGATCGGGCCGGTGGCCGAGTCCGAACTCTCCCGGCTGGAGAACGAGGGGAAGACCGCGATGCTGCTGGCGCTGGACGGCCGGCTGGAAGCGGTGCTGGCGGTCGCCGACGTGATTAAGGAGACCTCCAGGGAGGCCATTGCCGAGTTGGAACGGATGGGAATCGCGGTTTATATGCTGACCGGTGACAACCAACGGACCGCCCGCGCCATCGCGGCGCAGGTCGGGATCAGCAATGTCCTGGCCGAAGTGCTTCCGGAGCATAAGGCGGAGGAAGTGGAAAAGCTGAAGCAAGAAGGCAAGCTGGTGGCGATGGTCGGCGACGGCATCAACGACGCCCCGGCGCTGGCCACCGCCGATATCGGCATGGCCATCGGCACCGGGACCGACGTGGCCATGGAAGCGGCGGACATTACCCTGATGCGCGGCGATCTGCGGGCCATCCCCACCGCCATCAAGCTGTCGCGCAAGACCATGGCCAAGATCAAGCAGAATCTGTTCTGGGCTTTTATCTATAACATTATTGGGATTCCTTTCGCCGCCCTGGGAATGCTCAATCCGGTGATTGCCGGCGCCGCCATGGCCTTCAGTTCGGTCTCGGTGGTGACCAACTCGCTGAGCTTGAAACGGTTCAAGGCCTAGTCGTGAGTAAGTTGGCGTAGTCTTGCTGTGCCCTTTTCACAATATCGGTTATAATGTAATTATCAATCATGAAACCTATAAGGAGGTCATTTCCATGGCGACGGAAACTATCAATCTTACGGTCGAGGGCATGTCCTGCCAGCATTGCGTGATGAGCGTCCAAAAGGCGGTCGGAGCGCTGAAGGGTGTATCCGGGGTCCAAGTGGACCTGGCTGCCAAACGGGTGACGGTCGGTTATGACCCGGGCCTGGTCGACCTGGCGGCGATCCGCGCCGCCATCGATGATCAGGGTTATGAGGTCGTCGGATAAGAAGGCTGATAAGGGGCGACCGTGCTGGTCGCCCCTTATCGACATCCCGGATGAAAAGAGGACCCAATGACGGAAAGTCTCAAATCAATCCTGGTAGTCGACGATGAGCCGAAAATCGTGGATGTGGTCAAATCCTACCTGGAGAACGCGGGGTATCAGGCGCATGTCGCGTTCAACGGCAGAGACGCTTTGGAAGTCTTTGGCCGGGTCCATCCGGTCCTGGTGGTGTTGGATCTGATGCTGCCGGACCTGAGCGGCGAGGAGGTCTGTCAAAAATTGCGGGCCATCTCCCGGGTTCCGATCATCATGCTCACCGCCAAGGCCGAAGAGGAGGACATCCTCACCGGGCTCGGCCTGGGAGCGGACGATTATGTCTCCAAGCCGTTCAGTCCCAGGCAGTTGGTGGCCAGGGTCGAAGCCGTGCTCCGCCGGACCACCCATGAGACCATTCCGCTGGCCAATATCCTCTCTTATCACGGCGGTGACCTGGAGATCGACAGCCTGAAGCGGGAAGTCCGGAAACAGGGCGTGCCGTCCGCTCTGACCCCTAATGAATATAAAATCCTGGCGACCCTGGCCAAATATCCCCAGAAAGCGTTTACCCGGGACGAACTGGTACTGATGGCCCTGGGTGAGGATTATGACGGATTCGACCGGACTATTGATACCCATGTCAAAAATCTCCGGCAAAAGATCGAGGCCGACCCCAAAAATCCCCGCTATGTTCTGACGGTTCACGGCGTCGGCTATCGTTTCGGAGGAGGCGATTCCAGGAAATGATCAGCCTGAAGGCGAAACTGTCGTTTTCCTATGTTATGGTGGCCATCATCGCGGTCTGCATCCTCTCGGTCATCGCCAATGTCTTCCTGGAACGGCTGTTCCAGGATTATATCAAGCAGAATCAGGAAAATAAGAACAAACAGGTGGCCGCCCTCATCAAACAGCAGTATCAAGGCGACGACCGCTGGAAACAGGGGACGATCCAGGAGATCGGCATCAATGCGCTGGAACAGGGGATGATTATCCGTGTCACCGATGAGCGGGGCCGGGTTATCTGGGACGCTACGGTTCACAATAACGGCCTGTGCCAGCAGATGATCAATCATATGGCCGAGAACATGGCGAGCCGGTACCCCAATTTCCGAGGCGGATACCGCGTCAACAACTATCCGGTTCATTATCAGTTCCGGGAAGTCGGCCGGGTCGAGATCGGCTATTATGGCCCGTATTATTTCAATGATACCGATCTGGCTTTCATTACCACGTTAAACCGGATTCTGATCGGAGTCGCCGTGATCACCTTGCTGTTTGCGCTGGGGGCCGGAATGATGATGGCCCGCAACCTGAGTTCGCCCATTGCCCGGGTAATTGCCGCAGCCGATAAGATTGCCAAGGGCGATCTCGGCGACCGGATCCGGGAAAGCTCCGATATCCGCGAGATCAATCAGTTGACCGGCGCCATCAATGAGCTGGCCGCATCGTTGCAAAATCAGGAAATGCTCAGGAAACGGCTGACGGCCGATGTGGCCCATGAACTCCGGACCCCCCTGGCCACGGTCCAAAGTCATTTGGAAGCGATGATCGACGGCATCTGGCCGGCCGACCAGGCCCGGCTGAAAAGCTGTCATGAGGAGATCGAGCGGATTGCCCGGATGGTCAAGGATCTGCGCCGGCTCGCCAAGTATGAGGGTGAGGAACTTGAGCTGCACGAGTCCTCCTTCGACCTTGGCGCGCTGGTCCGGGGGATTGCGCTGAACTTTGAGCCGGAGTTTAAAGCCAAAGGGGTCGCTCTGGAGCTGCGGACGGAAGCGGAACCGATCCGCGCCGACCGGGACAAGTTGAGCCAAGTGGCGGTGAACCTGATCGCCAACGCCTTGAAATACACCAATCCCGGCGGAAAAGTCACAGTGGAAACGGGCCGGACCGATGCCGACCTGATGCTAAAAGTCAGCGATACGGGGATTGGGATTGCTCTCGAAGATCTCCCATATATTTTCGAGCGGTTCTACCGGGCCGACAAGTCCCGGAACCGGCTTTCGGGCGGTTCCGGGATTGGGCTCGCGATTGTCAAAGCTATTGTCGACGCGCACCGGGGCCGGATTAGCGTTGAGAGCGAGCTGGGCTCGGGAACAGCTTTTACCGTATTCTTTCCGGAGCGGGTTTAAACCGTTTGAACTGATTGATAATGACATTGCGAGACTGAACTCAGGTCCGATAGCGGCGCGTTGGGAACGAAATGCGCCGTTTTTTATTGCCGGAGGAGCCACCCGGCCAACAACAGCAGGCCCATGAAGAGCGGCTGATGGATCAGGTAGATCCATAGCGAGCGCCGGCCAATGGCGACGCAAGCCCGGATGAGGGGTGAGCCGGACCGGTCGCTCAGCCGGATGCGGCGGGTGTAGCCGGGATAAAGCGTATCGCCCAGAAAGACGCCGATCAGCACCACTCCGGACCAAGGCAGCAGCGGGAAGTAATCGGCCGCGGTAAACCCCTCGGGAATGAAACCGAGCCAGAAAAGCCAGGGGAAGGAGAAACGAAGCGTCCGGAGCCAGACCCCGAGCCCGATTAAACCGAGCCCCAGCCCCAGATTCCAGCCGCCTAGCCCCAAGACGGGATAACTTATGGCCACAGCCGAGCCGATCAGATGGAGGACCCCGAAACCGACATAGCCATCGCTCAGCGCCAGTTTAGTCGCAACCGTGATCAACATCCCCCAGCTGAGGATGGCGAAGCCGCGCCTCAGCAACTTTGAAAAGAACCCGCTGAAACCGGCGGCGTTTTTTAAGGCTTTGGAGCGGGAGAGGGAGAGAGAAACTCCAACCAGCAGCAGGAAGAGTCCGGCGGTGGCCCGTTGCCAGAGATAGAGCGGGCCCGGAATGGCGGTGCCGGCATCGAACAGGAAGTGCCAATCGATCACCAGGTGCAGGCCGGCCATGGAGATCACCGCCAGGCCGCGCAGAAAGTCCAGTTCCCAGAAACGTTCGTCAGACATGCGTAGATAGTATCTCCGGTTTGAAAGCGTTTCATGACTGGCGTGGCCAGAGTAAGCTGCACCGTAATAAATTGATATTTATTTTGAGGCGAAACTTTGTTAATATTTAGTTAAGGAAATTATCGCAATCACTGATAAATTAAAGGAGGAAGTCAGCGATGGTTGGGAAACTGAAGACGATCGGATTGGCCTTGGTTTTGATATTGGCCGGCTTGACGCCGCTTGGGTTGGCCGCGGAATCGGGCGCTGCGCCCGCGTTCCAGTTGGTACTGGAATTGGAGGATTTCACGATCCAGAGCGGACACATCGTTGAACACCCGGATGCCAGCAACGGCGGGGCAGTGATCTCTGATTCGCTCGATTTTACTGCGATCAAGACGATTAACCTGGTTCAAAAAGGAGTATATGAGATTACCCTGTTTGAGAACGCTCCGAACGGTGCCTCCGATGCCATCAATATTAGCGTCAACGACGAGGGAGCCCTGCGGACGTACCCGAACGAGGCCACGGACATGAATAAATTCGCCGCTTGCATCAAGAAATATCTTTTTACCGTCAGGCAGCCGGGCGACTTTAACGTCAAAGTGTTCACCTCCAATGAAAAGGGCGCCTTATACGACAGAATCCTGATTGCGCTGATCAAGGCGGAATAAATTAGAATTGAATTGTACCGGATCGAAAAATCCCCTTGTTGTTGAAACAAGGGGATTTTTCGTTTGCTTTCCCGGGGTTTGAGTGCTTCAGGGCCAACTTCGTCGGATTTGCGCGAGAAGAAAAGCCCCGGCGAAGCTCGGGGCCACGACAAAAGGGAGGTGAGTCTTGGGAATGTTATGATAAAGGTCGAAGGGTATCCGGGGAACACTCAAAAACCAGGGAAGAAAACGATAAAACCGATTTTTTAATATGCAGCGCTAAATCCTTTAATGGGCGTTGTTTTGACCATAATACGATTTTGGGCCGTGTTTCCTTTGAAAATGCTTATCTAACAGCGACTGGGGCACCGGATTGGCGGCGGGATTTAATTGGAGCGTGGCGAAGGCCATCTTGGCCAGCTCCTCCAGCACCACGCTGTTGTGGACCGCTTCGGCCGGATCCTTGCCCCAGGTGAACGGTCCGTGTCCGGCCACCAATACGCCGGGAATATGCTGATGGTTCAACCCCTGGAACCGTTCAATAATTAACAGGGCGGTATTAAGTTCATAATTATTTTCAATCTCATCATTGTTTAACGGCCGGGTACAGGGGATACCTCCGTAAAAATAGTCGGCATGAGTTGTGCCGAAACAAGGGATATCCCGGTTGGCTTGCGCCCAGACGGTAGCATGGGGAGAATGGGTGTGCACCACGCCGCCGATCTCCGAAAAATTGCGGTACAGTTCCAAATGAGTCGGGGTATCCGACGATGGCCGCAGAACCCCTTCTACCACCACGCCGTCTAATGTCAACACCACCAAGGAATCGACCCGTAACTCGTCATAACCAACTCCGCTGGGTTTAATGACGACCAGTTGCTGATCCCGGTCGATTCCGCTGGCGTTGCCCCAGGTGTAAATCACCAGATTACGCCGGTTCAATTCGAGATTCGCCTCTAAGACTCGTTCTTTTAACGTTTCGAGCATCTTCGACATCCCCTTGTTCACCGAAATTGAAAATGCCGAACCCTATAGCGCCTGTAATTGTTTTTCAAGATCTTGACCAAGCTTGAGATAGGCAGCGTAACTCTCTTGATACTTCAGCGCCGCTTCCGGTCTTGGAAGGTATGTCTTTTCAAAACCGCCGTTCATTCGGTGTTGAGCCTCACCAACCGTTGCAAAGACTTCACCGGCCACCGCTCCGAACATGGCGGCGCCCAGGGCACAGGCTTGATCGGACCGGGCGACCCGGACCGGCAAACCCATGACATCCGCGGTTACTTGCAAAACAAAATCGCTTTTCTTGGCAATTCCGCCGATGGCAATGGCTTGGTCAATGGCAATTCCATCTTCGCGAAAACGGTCCACGATGGCCTTGGCGCCATATGCCGTAGCTTCCACCAAAGCCCGGTAAAACCCGGGAGCGGTGGTTCCCAAAGTCAGCCCAATGATGGCGCCTTTCAGCGTTTGATCGGCATACGGAGTACGGCGGCCGTTCAACCAATCCAGAGCGAGCAAATGGGTTTCTTCCGATTCGGTCCGGACAGCCTCTTCCGCCAGTTTATTCAGAATTTTGGACTTGATTTCGTCATGAAGCTTGGCGGCGGTGCCGGGATCAATCAGCGGGCTGGAGGAAAGAAGGGTATCTAACGACCATGCCAGCAAGTTCCGGAACCAAGCGTAAACATCTCCATAAGCGGATTGTCCGGCTTCCAGACCGATCATTCCGGGAAGCACCGAACCGTCGACTTGGCCGCAGATGCCGGCCACCCGTTTGGAACCGATGGCTTCCGGGGCAGCAATCATGATATCGCAGGTTGACGTACCCATGATTTTAACGATGGTGCCCTCGGCGATCATGCAGCCCACCGCGCCCATGTGAGCGTCAAAAGCGCCGACCGCTACGGCGGTTCCCGGTTTCAAGCCCAGCCGTTCCGCCCATTTCGGAGTTAATTCCCCGGCTTTGAAGTCCGAGGTATAGGTCTCTTCAAACAGGCGCTTCCGTAGGCCGGACAATAAAGGGTCGAGCTTGACGAAGAAGGCCTCCTCCGGCAGTCCGTTCCAATCCGGATGCCACATGGCTTTGTGCCCGGCTGCGCATCGGCTTCGCTTGAGAAGCCCCGGGTTCTGGGTTCCGGTCAAAAGGGCTGGAATCCAATCACAGAGTTCGACCCAGGAATAAGCGGCTTCCCGAACGGCGGAGTCCTCCCGTAAGACATGTAAGATTTTGGACCAGAACCATTCCGAGGAGTAGACGCCCCCTTCATATTTGGTAAAATCGGTTCCGCCCCAAGTTTTGACGGCCTGATTGATCGCTTGGGCTTCTTTCACGGCGGTATGATCCTTCCAGAGAATAAACATCGCGTTGGGATTCTCCAGAAAGTCGGCGCTTAATGCCAATGGAACTCCGTTTCGATCCACGGCGCAGGGCGTCGAACCGGTAGTATCGACGCCGATTCCGACTACTGCCGCCCCTGAACCGGGCGCAAGCTTAGCCAATGCCCCTTGAACGGCTGATTCCATGCTTTCGATGTAATCCAGTGGGTGCTGCCGAAACCGGTTTTGGCCCGGATCGCAATATTTGCCCCCTGCCCAGCGCGGAAAATAAGATACGGCGCTGGCTTCCTCCGTGCCGGTGTCCGCGTTGACAATCAAGGCGCGCACCGAATCGGTTCCAAAATCCAACCCCAACACCAAGCGATCTTCGGACAAGGTTCTCAACTCCTTCCAAACTGTAATCGGTCTCTACTACTCTCTACCAATCTGTCAGGCGTGGTAATAGACCTCCCAGCCCAAGTATTTTGAAAAAGCCTCCGCGATTGCCTCGGCTACTTCGGAGGAATTGACCGCCACATGGTGTTCAAAGCCGCTTTCACAGATAAAATGCAATAATCGTTGAAACTCCGGAATTTTGACCACGCCGTATCCGCCGAAGGTATCGAGGGAATCATTGGTAAATTGGGCTTCCCCAACGTACGCCCGGATTCGGCCGGTTGACTCATTGGTGGAAACCCGGCAATACGTAATCTTGGCGGGTTGAACGGCTCCGGTGATCGTTCCGTAGGTGTTATCCTTGCCCACGGTTCCGGCGACGATGGCCTGATAATCCATAACGCCTTGACCTTTAAAGAACGCTTGGGGAAGATTGCTGCAGTGAAAGAGGACTCCTTTATCGGGATCGGCGCCGTAATTATTGTTCCAATCCATCAAGGCGCTGGGCTGACCGGAAGCCAAGACCATGGCATACATTCCGATCAGCCCGGTGATATCGGTCTCGCAAGCGCTGGGAAGCAACGAGTTGCTAAGCATGCTCATAATTGCGCAGGGAACCACGCCGTAATTCTCTTCCATCGAAGTCCAGCATTGAATGGCGGTGCCGGCCAGATCCCGTTCTTTAATCAAATCATCGAGAACCACGGCAAACTTGGCCATTTTAACCAAGCCTTCCGGAGCAACCCCGTTGGTCGCGACATACTTTTGTAAATCAACCAGTCTCGCTTGAACTGCCGGATCTTGTCCGGACAACTTTGCCGCCCGGCCAAAAACTTCCGATAAATCGACGGTTTCTGTCGAAATCCCGGACCCTTCCAACAGTTTCTCACTATAGCGCACCGTGTTGAATGCCGCCGGTCTGGCGCCGATCTGGCCAAATCTGGCGTTGCGCAAGCCCCTAACCACCCGGCAAACCGCCTCGAATTTTTGTAAATCGGCCCGAAAACTCTCTGATTCCGGGTCGACGGTATGAAGCTTGGTCAAGCTGTAGGGGATATGATACTGTTGCAAGTTGTTACAGACGGACATCTTGCCGCAAAAGCTATCCCGCCGGCTGGTAATAGCCATTTTATCCAGTTCGTCGGGAAAGGCGTGGATTAAAACGGGGACACCTAATCCGGATAAGCGAATCGTATCGGCGATACCTCTTTCATCTCCGAAATTGGGCAATGTCACCAGAATTCCGTCGATCTGGTCCTGATGCCGTTTGAATAAGGCCGCGCATTTCTTGGCATCGTGATAGGTTTCGACCGAACCGTAAGGAGTATCGTTAGGGTCCAGGGCAACTGTTTCAAAGCCTGCTTCTTGCAATACCCGCAGGATCGTAGCGCGTCCTGATTCACAAAGCGCGGAGGGGAAAAACCCACGGTTGCCGACGATTACAGCCAGTTTGGTCATGATATCGCCTCCATTTGGTTGTTTAACATGTACGTACAACATATTATATTCTATTCTTATGGTCCGGTCAAATTTTTTATTGCAAAAATTTTACGTTGCATTAATCAAAAAGGGCAAAAAATCGAAAAGACCCCTGAGATCAATGGGGCTTTACCCGATTTGAAATCAAGGGTCGGTTTTAGTTTAAGAGCGTTCTAGGGTTAAATATTCCGGCAGGAAGAACGAAGAATTAATTCCGCGGGATAGACAAAGCGCGGCAGATCAATCCGTCGGCCCAGTCGGTCAATGATTAACCGGGCTGCCTGGCGACCCATTTCCGCCTTGGGATGCTTGATGGTGGTTAACTTGACCTCGGTGGCCGTGGCCAGGGATGAATCATCATAACCGACCAGCGAAATATCATCTGGGACTTTTAATCCTTCATTCCGGACGGCTTCCAGAACCTCCAGGGCGATTTGGTCATTGTAACAGACGACGGCCGTAGGATGGTCCTCTTTCCCCAATAGCCCCCGGACGAATTGATACGGATAGGAGCGGATCTGTTCGGTCTGATAATTACCGACAAAACCGGGATGCGGCGTAACGCCATATTCGGACAGAGCGGTGAGAAAGCCGCGCTGCCGTTTAACGCCTTGCTGATCGTCGGTCTTGAATAAACCGGCAATCTGACGGTGGCCGAGCTGCAACAGATAGTTGGCTGCCAGGTAGCCGCCTTGTTCATCATCCATCACGATATAGGCGGGGTCCAAGTCCGGATAAAAGGCATGGAGCATGAGATAGGGAATGCCTCTGGCGGTTAGCTCCCGGTAAAGTTCGAGATTGGTGTTTTCCAAGGCGCTTTTGGTGGGTTCCACAATCAAGGCGGCGATATTTTGCTCTAAGAGATTGGTCAGGCATTGACCCTCTTTTAAGCGGTTGTTGTTGGTATTGGCCAGCAGCAGGTTATACCCCGCCTCGCTGAATACCTCTTCGATGCCGCGGATAATGGCCGGGAAAATGTAATCCGAGATATAGGTGGTTAAGACCGCGATATTTTGGCCGGCCGGTTTCGGTATCCGTCCGCAGAAGGTGCCCCGGCCTTGTTCGCGTTGGATTAGGCCTTCATTTTCCAGGTCGCTCAGGGCTTGCCGCACGGTATGTCGACTCAGTCTAAATTGACGGGCCAGTTCGTTCTCGGAGGGAAGTTTGGCTCCCGGGGTCAGTTCGCCGCGGCGAATCTGCTCTTTAAGATATTTTTTTAACTGATGATATTTCGGTGTCGAGTCATTGAGGTCCAACATCCATTCACCAACCTAGCGCAATCGGTCCGGACATCTATAGATAGAATAAACATTGAACTTGGGAAAGTCAATCGCTATTTATAAGCGGAGGGCGGGATCAAAAGATTTTCTATGATAATCAAAAATTTTCTATTCAGTCGGCTGTCCCTAATTTTCTATAATGAAAGCAATGATGTTAACAAACGGTTAAAGAAACGGTTGCGTTCGTGGTTGCTTGGTTGGATCTAGCTGAAAGGGGGAGTGAACCGGTAACTGTTGTTCGTTTATTTTTTCCTGCTGTTGTTTAGGAATGTTCCAAAAATGAGGAGGGTTAATTGTGAAGAGAGAAAAGTTGTTTTTCGCATTGTCAAGCCTGTTCTGTCTGTGCTTGGCGCTCAGTCTGGGGACATCCGGGGCGGCCAAGAAAATCGTGGTCGGTTTCTCCCAGATCGGGGCGGAAAGCGCCTGGCGCACTGCCAATACCGAGTCGATCATTTCCGAGGCCAAAAAACGGGGGATCGAGCTGAAATTCTCCGATGCCCAACAAAAACAGGAAAACCAGATCAAGGCGATCCGGTCCTTCATCGCCCAGAAAGTGGACGTTATTGGTTTTTCGCCGGTGGTTGAGACCGGGTGGGAACCGGTATTGAGAGAAGCAAAACGGGCCAAGATCCCGGTGATCCTGACTGACCGGTCCGTGGATATCAAAGATGACTCGTTATGGGTGACGTTCATGGGTTCCGATTTCGTGGAGGAAGGCCGCCGCGCTGGTAAATGGCTCGCCCAGAAAATGAACGGCAAGGCCAACATCGTCGAATTGCAAGGAACAGTCGGTTCCGCGCCGGCCATTGACAGAAAAAAAGGGTTTGAAGAAATTATGAAGAGCTACCCCAATATGAAGATCATCAAATCCCAAAGCGGCGATTTCACCCGTTCCAAAGGGAAAGAGGTGATGGAGGCCTTTTTAAAAGCCGAAGGCAAGAACATCACCGCGCTGTACGCCCATAATGACGATATGGCCATCGGCGCCATTCAAGCGATTGAAGAGTATGGCCTGAAGCCGGGGAAAGATATCATCATTGTTTCCGTTGACGCGGTGCGGGGCGCGTTTGAAGCCATGATCGAAGGCAAACTCAATTGCACCGTGGAATGCAGTCCTTTGCTCGGACCGCAATTCTTTGACGCGGTGGAGGCGATCATGGCCGGGAAGCCGGTTTCCAAACGAATCGTCACCGAAGAGGGCGTATTCCCGCAAGAAGTGGCGAAAGAAGTTTTGCCCACCCGTAAGTACTGATCGCGCTTGGATTAAGAAGCTACCACGGCAAGAGCTTTCCGGAAACGGAAAGCTCTTGCGACGGGAAGCTTACTGCGATTGTTTATATCGGGATCGTGCCCATAATCAGAATGAGGTGGTATAGTATGCCTAAAGCGTCCGAGGATTCAAACCGCGCCGGAAATGCGTTTGAGGATTTCGAATCCCCGCCCCTGTTGGAGATGGGCAATATCGGCATCAGTTTTCCGGGTGTCAAAGCCCTGAGCGGAGTGGACTTTACTGTCAAAGCCGGAGAGATTCACGCTTTGATGGGCCAAAACGGCGCAGGTAAGTCGACGTTGATCAAAGTTTTAACCGGGGTTCATCACCGGGAGAACGGAGTGATTCGCTTTAACGGGATCGAGATCAGCCCCCGTTCTCCCCATGAAGCTCAGTTGCTGGGCATTAGCACCGTTTATCAGGAAGTCAATCTAGTCCCCTACCTGTCGGTGGCGGAGAATATCTATCTCGGCCGGCAACCGATGCGGTATGGCCAAATTCGTTGGGATGAGATCAACCGGCGCGCCGAAGCGGCGTTGGCCCGTTTAAATATTCGGTTGGACGTCACCGAACAGTTGTCCGCCTACTCCATCGCCATTCAACAGATGGTAGCCATCGCCCGGGCGGTTGACATATCGGCCCGGCTGCTGATCCTGGATGAACCCACTTCCAGTCTGGATGAGAGCGAGGTGGAGCAGCTCTTCGCGGTCATGCGCAAGCTGAAGGCGGAAGGAATGGGAATCGTTTTCATTACTCATTTTTTAAATCAAGTCTTTCAAATCTGCGATCAGGTTACCGTGTTGCGTAACGGTTGCCTGGTCGGGAAGTATGAAACGGCTTCCCTGTCCAAGCTGGACCTGGTTACGGCGATGGTTGGCAAAGAACTGGCCGATCTTGGCGGGAATATCGCCCGCGAAATGGAACAGATCCGTGAAAGAGGCGACAAGGCGTTTCTAAAGCTTCGAAGCTTGGGGCGCAAAGGTTCGATCCATCCCGTCGACCTTGAGTTCAAACCGGGGGAAGTGGTCGGATTGGCCGGCCTTTTGGGTTCGGGCCGATCGGAACTGGCGCGGTTAATCTTTGGTGTGGACCGTGCCGATAAAGGCCAGACGGTCCTGGATGGCGAGGCGGCCAACCTTGATTCCCCCCAAAGGGCCATTGCCTGTGGCTTCGGTTATTGCCCGGAGGATCGGAAAAAAGAAGGAATCGTTCCGGACCTGACGGTTCGGGAGAATATTATTCTGGCGTTGCAAACGAGCTTGGGCTGGTTCCGTACCCTTACCCGCAAAAAACAGGAGGAGATTGTTAAACGGTTTATTCACGAATTGAACATCATCACTCCCGGACCGGAACAACCGGTCAAAAACTTGAGCGGCGGCAATCAGCAGAAAGTGATCCTCGCTCGTTGGCTTGCTTCCAATCCCCGGTTTTTGATCTTGGATGAACCGACCCGGGGGATCGACGTTGAAGCCAAGAACGAAGTCCAAAAGCTCATCCTCAAACTGTGCGGGGATGGGATGGCTATTTTATTCATCTCTTCCGAATTGGAAGAGGTGGCGCGCTGTAGCCACCGGGTGGCGGTTTTGCGGGACCGGTCCAAAGTGGCTGAGCTGACGGGCGATGAGATTTCCGAGGAAGAGATTATCGAGACCATCGCCGAAGGAGGCTATGTTCAATGTTGAAGTGGAATCAATGGTTGGCCGGATGTTCCTCGAAGCGATTATTCTGGCCGGTTGCGGCGCTTCTGGCGATTATTCTGTTTAACATCTTTTTTACCAAGGGCTTTATCCACCTTGAAATTCGCGACGGTCATCTCTTCGGAAGCCTGGTCGACATCCTGAACCGGGCGGCGCCGGTGCTGATCTTGGCCATTGGAATGACGCTGGTGATCGGAACCGGCGGGGTCGACCTGTCGGTAGGCGCGGTGATGGCAATCGCCGGAGCGGTCTCGGCCCTGCTCATCCGGCCCGATTACCTGAAAGGAATGCTTGAGTATTCTCAGGCTCCACCATTGTTTATCATTGTCGGCGCTTCTTTGCTGGCGGCGATCGCGGCCGGTTTGTGGAACGGCTTCATTGTTGCCTATTTAAACATTCAACCGATGGTTGGGACCTTGATTCTGATGGTGGCTGGGCGGGGTATCGCCCAACTGATCACGCAAGGGCAGATTCTGATCTTCGTGAATAAGGAGTTTCAATTCATCGGAAGCGGCTTCTTTCTGGGTTTGCCGTTCAGCCTGACCATCGTCGCCATCCTGTTTGGAGCAACCTACTGGTTGACCCGGAAAACCGCCGCCGGCCTTTATATTGAATCGGTGGGGGATAATCCGACCGCCAGCCGTTACGCCGGGATCAACGCCAGATTGGTCATGTTACTGGTTTATACCTTTTCGGCGTTCTGCGCGGGGGTGGCCGGCCTGATCGTCACCTCCGACATCAAAGGCGCCGATGCCAATAATGCCGGCTTGAACATGGAACTGGACGCGATCTTGTCGGTGGTCATTGGCGGGACTTCGATGCTGGGCGGCAGGATCTTTTTGGCGGGGTCGATCGTCGGCGCCTTATTTATCCAGACGTTGACCACCACCATCCTGACCCGCGGGGTTAATCCCGAGTTTACGCTGGTAGTCAAAGCCATCGTGGTGATCATGGTTTGTCTACTGCAGTCGGCCAATTTCCGGCAGAGCATCGTCGGTAAAATGAGGAGGATTGCTCAATGAGAATGGCTTTGAAGCAGAAACATGTTCCATTGATCGCTACTGTCGCGGTCTGGATTTTGCTTTATTTGGCGGCGTCGATCCGGTTTCCGGGCATGATGTCCTTTACAGTCCTGCTCAATCTCTTTACCGATAATTCGTTCCTGGGGATATGCGCCATCGGCATGACGTTCGTGCTTTTATCCGGCGGGATCGACCTGTCGGTGGGCGCGGTGGTGGGTTGTTCCAGCATTATCATCGCCGTTTTGGTGCGGGATTTTCAGCTTCATCCGGGATTGGCGGTTTGCGTCGTGATGGGTTTGGGCGTTCTTTTCGGCGCCGCCATGGGCTCGTTGATCCACTTTTTTGAACTCCCTGCCTTTATGGTCACTTTGGCCGGAATGTTCTTCGCCCGGGGCATGGGTTTTGTGATCAGTGTCAATTCGATACCCGTCAATCATCCGTTTTACAACGGATTATCCGACGTATTGATCCCGATCGGCGACGGTTCGCTGACCATGGTCGCGCTGTTTTTTATCCTGATTACGTTGGCAGGAATGTTTCTGGCCCACCGGACCCGGTTCGGGAGAAGCGCCTATGCCGTAGGCGGCAATGAAGTATCGGCCCGGCTGATGGGACTGGAGATCGGCCGGACTAAAATCGGAATTTATGCCTTGAGCGGATTTTGCGCATCGTTCGCGGGGGCGGTGTATTCCTTGTACACTTATTCCGGAAACTCCTGGGCCGGGAACGGCATGGAGATGGATGCGATTGCGGCGGCGGTAATCGGCGGAACCCTGTTGACCGGCGGTGTCGGATACGTCTTTGGTACCTTGATTGGGGTTTTGATATTGGGGGTGATCCAAACCTATATTACGTTTGACGGGACGTTGAGTTCGTGGTGGACCAAGATTGCCATCGGTATTTTATTGTTTGTCTTCATTATCTTGCAACGGTTCATGTCAGAAGCTTCCTTACTGCGCAAGACCAAACCGGCGGTTATCGACAAATGCCCCAATCGGGCGGCTTGAATCTTTCGCCGCGTTGGATGCTACCGGGGAGAACCGGCGGATAATGACGGTTCTCCTTTTAACGCCTTTTTGCAGGCGCGTCCGTTCCGGTTATCGGTATGACGATGCAATTTCGGTCTGATTACATTTTTTATCAGATTATAGAAAATCATGTTAAAATATTAATACAACCGGGCGTCAACCCAATGAAGGATTCCGGGGGCGAATTCGGTGTGCCGTAGAGTAGCCGCCAGCATCATCTCAGCCCCGGAAGGTTCCGGGCAATCGAAAAAGGAAGTGCCGGATCGTGAAAAGCTTAGCGTACGATAGTCGTCCCAAATACCTTGCCATTCGCCAGCGGTTGCTGTGGTTTCTGCTGGTATCCACCATACTACCAGTATTGACGGTGGGTGTCTTATCGTACTGCGGTTACCGCCGGGCCATTGTTGACAAGATTACCCAGTATTCACTGGCGCAATTGACCCAGACCGTCGCCAATGTCCAGTTGAAATTGGCCGAATTCGAAAACATCTCGGTCCGGCTGTTCATCAATAAAGAGTTCAACAATACCTTATCAGGGTATGTCAATGCCGGCGGGGCCGGGATCGCAACGGCCCCGAAAGCCGTCGAAGCCCATTTTAACGAATACTTGATCAGCAACCCGGATATTTTCGGCTTCCTTTTTTGCAACGAACGTGACGAACAGCGGTCCATCGCCATTGTCAAAGACCATCAGCCGGAGTTTCAGGCCTTGCTCCGACAATTCAAGCGGCAAACGGCCTATCGGGGCATTTTGCGCGCCGGCGGAGGAATCGTTTGGTCTTCGGCGATCAAAATCAACCGCGGTCACTTCGTGATCCTCGGCCGTCATATCAAAGAGACGGGCACCGGCGTTCCCTTGGGGATCCTCGCCATTATCGTCGATGAAGAGAAGATTGACCGGTTGACCAATCTGACCATCTACAACCGGCTGAACATCGCTTTTGATAAACTCGACCACTATTCGCTAGTCATTAATAACGGCGGTGAAGTCGTATCGTCGCCATTCAAAGAGGATATCGGGAAGAAAGTGCACGCCATTATGAAAGATTCGCGGCCGTTGGCTTCGATTTTTCAGCCGGTTTCCGATCGCGATTACGGCAGCGAGGTGAATCAGGGCAGTTTTTTGACGGAAGTCAATCACAAGCAAACCCTGGTCACTTATAAAACCATCAGCAGCCAAATCGGGGTGGGCGGCCGCAGTGGATGGCATTTGTTGAGCCTTTCCCCCACCTCGTATTTTTATGAGGATGTCTGGCCCATCGGCCTAAGCACGCTGTTATTGGGCCTTTGCTTTGCCGTGGCTGCCATTGGCGTGTCGTTTTATCTGTCCTGGTCGATCGGAAAAATGATGTGAGCGGGGGAGGGTGAAATGATGAAGGCGTGCCGCAATGGCAGACGATACCTTCTGTTCTTGGGGCTGATGTACCTGATCTTTTTCATGCACGGCTCAGCCTTGGTTTCCGGGGTCCGTCCCCTGGCGATGGGTGGTCCGGCCACCCCTCGCCTCAGGCCGCTGGTGATCGCCATTTCTCCCAAATCATTGGATAATCCGGTCTTTGTCGACACCAAGGAAGCGGCGGAACTGGCCGCCCGAAATTCCAACGCGGTTTTGGAATGGGTAGCCCCGTTCAAAGTGGACCCCGATGCACAGGTCCGGATAGTGGAGGGCTTGATCCGGCGCAAAGTGGACGGGATCGCCATCAGTTGCAGCGATCCCGGGAAGCTGCGCGGCGTGATCGATCGCGCCGTGGCGGCCGGGATCAAAGTCGCCACCATTGACGCGGACTGTCCCGGCAGTAAGCGGCTCTTTTATTGCGGCACCAACAATTATCGGGCCGGACGGGCGTGCGGGGAAGCGATGGTGCGAATCGTAACGGAGCGGGGCTTGACGGAAAAGGTCCTTAAGACGGCGATTCTGACCGGCGGCATTCAAGCCCATAACCTCAATGAACGAATCCGGGGCTTCAAAGAGGCCGTTGCCGGCAAGTTGAAGCTGGACTATCGGGCGACTCTTTCCTGCGACGACGACACCGTTTCCGGAGCGAAAGTGGTCGAAGCGTATATCAAGGCGCATCCCGAAACGGAGGCCTTCTTTTTTGCCGGCGGTTGGGCCTTCTTCGGGCCGGCCGAATCGATGCCGCTCTATCAGGAATGGTGCGACAAAGGCGGGATCGCCGTCTCGATGGATACCTTCTATCCGGTCCTGGTCGCCGCCAGGAAAGGATTCGCCCAGGCCCTGGTGGGCCAGGACTTTCGGGAGATGGGCGAGTTGACCGTCAATTATCTGATCTGCGCCATTAAGGGACTGCCGATTCCCGGGACATTTATTGAGACCAGGCTGGAACTGGCCGGCTCCTCCAATTTCGACCGGTTAATAAAGGCGAAAAAACCGTGGGAGATGAAATAATCATTGATTCCGGCGCTAATGAGACCGTTCGGGCGAATCGCGGGTTGGTTCCGGCCGGGATCGATCCGGTCCAAGTTCATCTGGTCCTTTGCCGTGCTGAGTCTGGTCCCATTGATTTTGCTGGCGTGGCTCTCGTACCGGATTTATCTTGAGATCCTGGAACAAAACGTGCGGTCGTACACCAGCGAAGTCATCGACCGGATCGGCCGGAATCTCAGCATTTACTTAAGCGACCAGGAACGGATCCTCGATCTGCACGGCGATTATTATACGCTGCAGTTTATCAAGCTGAGCATGGCCGGAGATATCGAGGGAAACCGCAAATACACGTTCCGGTTGTGGGAGAATCTCAACAATATCAAAAAAATGAAGAATGACCTCAGGGACGTGGCGATCACCACCTTAAACGGAGTCCGGATCAGCTGCTACGGCGTGACCCACATCGATCCCGCCCAGGACCGGTTATTTCAGACCCTCGCCAACCGGACCGCCGCCGAAGACGCGTCGGCATTCTGGGGGCCGCACCCCGACTGGCTGGGAGGCAATGTCTTCTCGGTGGGCCGGGCGATCCGGGGCGATTACGACAATTTTCTCGGGCTGATGAGCATCGACGTCAATATGGAGCTGCTGGACAATATTTGCCGGGACATCCGTCTGGGCAAAACCGGTTATGTGATGCTGGTGGACGAAAGCGGACAGATCATCTACCATCCCCAGCCGGAGTTGATCGGCAAGTCCGTCGGCTTGTTGCTGGGGAAACCGACCGGGGGTGATTGGAAGCCGGGTTCGTTGATCCCCGTCTTCGACCGGGGTGATCAGGTGATCACCGTCAAAACCTTCGGTCCGGCCGATTGGAAGATCATCGGCATCTCCAAAAAATATGAACTGATGCAGGAGATGAACCGGATCACCGGCGTTTCGCTGCTGCTGATCATCGGCTCGGTAGTGGCCGTGATCGGCGTCGCGATTTTTTTGGCCCGCCGGCTGACCCGGCCCATTATGGAACTGCGGCAATCGATGCGGCTGGCCGCCGACGATCTGAGCGCCACTGTCACCATCCGTTCCAACGACGAAATCGGACAGTTGGGCGAGGCCTTCAATCAGATGGTGGCCAGGATCCGGCGGTTGATCGAACAAAGCGTTCAGGAGCAGAAAAAACTGCGCCGGGCCGAGATGGTCGCGCTCCAGGAGCAGATCAAGCCGCATTTCATCTACAATACGCTGGATTTGATCATTGGAATGCTCGAGACCAACCGAAACGAAGAGGTCATTAAGATGGTGGAGGCTTTGGGAGCTTTCTTCCGAATCAGCCTCAGCCATGGGCAGGAGTTTATCAGCATCCGGGAAGAGATCGAACATGTCCGGAATTACCTCTATATTCAACAAACCCGTCACGGTCAGAAATATGATTACCGGGTGGAGATTGAGGAGCGGATTCTGAGCCACAAAACCATCAAACTGATCCTCCAGCCGCTGGTGGAAAACGCCATTTACCACGGTGTCCGGGAGTTGGAACAGCCGGGCGGATTGATTACAATCAAAGGGTATTTAAACGAATCCGACGCCACTATCCATTTGGAAGTTATTGACAACGGCGTTGGCATGAAACCGACCCAGTTGGAGGCGATCAACGAGTGCCTCCGGGAAGCCGAAACGGAACAGAGTTGCTTCGGGCTTTGCAATGTAAAGGGGCGGATTCAATTGGCCTTCGGACCCGAATACGGCCTAAAGCTGGAAGAAACTCCCGGCGGCGGAGTGACGGCAGTCCTGCGGATCCCGGTGAATTGAACCCCGAAACTCATCGGCCTGACTAGGAGAAAAGCCGCCGAGCCGGCAGTGGAAAAATTCCCGGGCCGCTGACGGGTGATTAGCGGGAACGGTTCTTATTCGGGAAAGGGCGGGAGGGCGAGAACGGCATGACCGGATTGTTGCTGGTGGAAGATGAGGAGGCCATTAAAGAGAAGCTGTTAAACAACGTGGCCTGGGCCGACCATGGATTTGATCCGGTGCTCAGCGCCAGTAACGGCCTGGAGGCGCTGGCGGCGCTGGAGCAATATCCGGTCCGGATCATGGTTACCGACGTTCAGATGCCGAAAATGAACGGGATTGAACTGATCAAGGAGGTCAAGCGGCGCGGTTATCCGATGAAGATCATCGTCATCTCCGGATTCGCCGAGTTTGAGTATGCTCAGGAATCGATTAAGCTCAATGTCTCCGACTATTTGCTGAAACCGTTCGCCAGCCGGAGACTGCTGGAGACGGCGCTCCGTTTTCAAGCGGAGCTGGAGCGGGAAGAGGCCCAACGATTGGAAACGGATCAGCTCCGGCAGCAACTGGCCGCCAATCGGGCCGCGCTCCGGGAGAAGTGTTTTTTGGATATGATCAACTGCCAGCTGGCGGCCGAGAAGATCCCGGCCCAATTGGAGTATCTCGGCTTGAGCGGAATCGTTGGCCGGCAGTTTCAAGTAGCGGTACTGGAGATTCCCGAGAACCAACTTCCGGAAGCCAGCGAGGAATGGAAATATCTATTGAATCTCCAGCTTCATCAGCAATTACGGCAGGCATTGGACGCCGATGCCGGCGAGTATTACGTGATCAATTTGCACCGGAATCAACTGGCCTTGATCAGCTTCGAACCCGACGGGCATCTCCCGGTTCGGCTGGAGGAGGTTCTGACCCGGGTCCGGTCCGGTCTGAACTGTCAAATCGCTTGCGGAGTGGGCCGCAGGTATGGCGTTCTGAGCGATCTGGCCATCTCCTACCGGGAAGCGTGTTCAGCCCTGCAGTTCCGGTATTTGTACGGGTTGAACCAGGTATTCTCGATCAACGACTTCAATCTGGATGGCCCGTCCTGTCAAAAGATCTTCTTTCAATTGCACCGGCATCCCATCTTCGATAATTTGAAGATCGGGGCCGAGCGCGCCGTCCGTGAGGAACTGAAGGGCCTGTTCGCTGAGATCCGCGATACGCGGCTCAGTCCCGAACTCGCCAAACTGGTGGCAGGCAATCTGATTTTAATCTCCTATACCACCCTGAACGAACTGGGCTATAATCCGGCGGAGATTTTCGGAGCCGGCTTCCCGGCATTGCTTGATATGGGGCGGATGGGAAGCCTGGAGGAACTGGAACGGCTATTGGAGTCGTTCTTTGAGAAGATTCACCTTCACATCACTGGCAAGCGGACCTCGTTTAATCATCGGCTGGTGGAGGAGATCCGGCGCTATCTTGACGAGCATTTCGCCGCGGATATCACCCTCTCCGGGATGGCCGCCCGGTATAAGATCAGCCCCAGTTATCTGAGCTTGCTCTTCACCGAACGGACCGGGCAGAATTTCATCGATTATCTCACCGAACGCCGGATCAAGAAAGCAAAGGAACTGCTCAAGCATACCGATCGCAAGATTTATGAGATCGCGGCCGCAGTCGGCTACAATGACTCTTTTTATTTCAGCAACTGTTTTAAGAAGCTCATCGGAATCTCCCCCACCGAATACCGGGAAAACACGGCGCGGAATGACACGGAGCGGTAGGCGGCGGAGTCCGTTCTCCGCTTTCGATCGTTTCGTCTCCTGTTTTCAACGGCGGTTTCACCTCCCCGCTAATCCGTCCATAACTCCCAACCCTTCTGGGGGATCGCAATCCTTTTGATCAAGTTGGCAACGAACCAAAGCGAACTGGCATTTTCCAATTGGTGGATGCCAATTGTCGAATGTTACTTGGCAATGTCACTTTGCAATCTTTCCTGGCCCCATTGGCAGCTTGCAATTTCCAATTGGTGGATCGCAATCTTAAATTGCAATCTGGCAATGTGGAAAAGCATGCTTGCAATGTGAATAAGTCAAATGACTCTGGAGCAGAGGCATTTGACAATGGAAGATCGCCAACTTAAAGATGGGGCAAAGTGGAACGGTGGCGGCGTGGAAATCCGCGATAAACTTCGGCCAATCATTTTTTCGGACCGGCGGTTTGAATTCCGGCGGCTGTTCCAATGGCTTGGCACCGGCTGCCTGGTTGAAGGCGATCTGTGATATAATGGGGATAATGAATTCCAACGTGATTTTGATGCCGTTAAGGAGACCTTGATGAACGAACAGTTTCACCGGACCAGCCCCGAAGAAGCCCTGGACGATTTGAAAAAAGAACGGCGCGGCAAATTGAAGATCTTTATCGGGTACGCTCCGGGAGTGGGCAAGACCTATTCCATGTTGAATGAGGCCAATCGTAGGAAACAGCGCGGCCAGGAGGTGGTGATCGGTTATGTGGAAACCCACGGCCGGGCCGAAACCGAGCAGCAGATCGGGGCTTTGGACGTTATTCCGCGGCAAAAAATCGAGTATAACGGAATAATCCTGGAAGAGCTGGATATGGAAGCGGTGATCGCCCGGAAACCGGAGATTGCAATCATTGACGAACTGGCGCATACCAATGTGCCTGGCTCCAAGCATAAAAAACGCTATGAAGACGTCGAAGCGATTTTGGACGCCGGCGTCAACGTTTTGAGCACATTGAACATTCAGCATCTGGAGAGTTTGAACGATATCATCCAGCGCATCACCGGGATCACGGTCCGTGAAACCATTCCGGACCGGATTGTCGACGCCGCCGACGAAGTGGTGGTGGTGGACATCACCCCCGACGCATTGCAGAACCGTTTGAAACGCGGCGATGTTTACCAGGTGGATAAGGTTACGCAAGCCCTGAAAAATTTTTTCCGGAAAGGCAACTTGAACGCCCTGCGTGAGCTGGCGCTACGGCATACCGCCGAAGAGGTCGACGAAGATCTCGCCGAGTACATGGAGGAGCACGGCATCCAGGACACCTGGCATACGGTGGAGCGGGTCATGGTCGCCATCACCCCCGGGCCGTCAGCCAAAAAACTGATCCGCCGGGGCGCCCGGATCGCCAAACGTTACCGGTGCGAATGGATGGTACTCTACGTCAATTGCACCAATATCTTCGCGCCCAGGCCCGGCCCGAAAGATTTAGAGCGATTGGAAGGCCATTTTAAACTAGCCCGCCAACTGGGAGCGGAAGTGTTCAAATTAACCGGGAAGAGCATTTCCGGGGAACTCTCCAAGTTCGCGGCGGAACGGCATATCACCCAGATCATCATCGGCCATTCCGGCCGGACCCGGCTTCAGACGTTGTTGCGCGGCTCGACCATTGGCAAGTTGCTGAAGAAGGTGCGCGATGTCGAGGTCCATGTCATTCCCAATGAATAAACCCGTCGGAGGCGGGTTTTTCTCATGTATTGATCGACTTTATCTTTATCATGCCTACACTCCGTTTCTGGAAATGTTGTAATAACCCACGGACTTTATCAAAGAGTTATCACAACGTTTTCAGATCGGGACTTCGAGACTTTCCAGCCGGCCAGCAACCGTTTACTGTAAATATATAGGATGAAATAAATATCTTAACTGTAATTTGCATTCTTAAAGCCGAATGCAAATAAAATCAAATCGGAATTTATTTCATCCTATTACAGCAGTAATAAGTTGAATTAAATCCCTTAATTTTTTCATCATGGCCGGTATTAGGGACATGATGCATATTAGATATTTAATTCAACTTATATAGCTAATCAAATCAGGGTATTTTCTCGTTAATACACGGTATTCTATCAATAGAACCGGGTGCGCGGGGGCCAATTTCCGATTATAATTAAGAAACTATAGAGGAGTAGCAAGTAACCAAATAACTTTGCTTCGGGACGGTCAATAATGATTAAAACCCTTAAAGGAAGAATCTCCGCGCTATATTTCGGATTGGTGCTGTTAAGCGCCTTAGTTGGCCTGACCGCAGTCATCGATCTGTTCTCGCTTGGCAATGTCTTGGAAGGGCTGATGACCGCTAACTATCGCAGCATTCAGATGGCCAACCGGATGTTGGACCATTTGGCGGCCCAGGACTACGCTTTATCGGTGTATATCAAGGGAGAGCAAAAACAGGGAATCGATTTGTTTGTTACTGCCCAAAATCAGTTTCTGAAAGCTTACAATTTCGAGGATACGAATGTTACCGAGACCGGGGAACGGCAACATGTCGATAAGCTCGGGAAAAGCTATTGGGAGTTCACCCGGTTGTTCGCCGAATTGCAAGAGGTCCGAAACAAAAAGGGAGCCACGGCGGCGGCCGATTATTATAATGGGCCGGTCAGGAGTAAATTAATTCAGGTGCGCAGCGCGTTGAATGAGATTTTAAAACTAAATGAAAAAGCGATGTTTCACCGCAAAGATGAGGTTACGGCCAATACGCAGCGTTCGATGTACTTGGTCTTATTTATTTCCCTGACGGCGGTAATTGGCGGTTTTGGAGCAGCCCGGTTCTTTGTCAACCGTTTTTTTGAACCGGTAGCCAAACTAAAAGAGACGTTGAAATTGGTGAGGGCCGGCGACTTAAACCAGCAAGCGGAGATCGTCTATCAAGATGAGATCGGGGAATTGGCGGCGGAATTCAACAATATGACGAAACGCTTGATGCAGTATGAGCGAAGTACGGTCGGGCAGTTGATGGCGGAAAAGAATCGATCGATGGCGATTGTTAAAAGCATCTCCGACCCATTAATCGTCCTTGACCGGCATTATCAGTTTCTTTTGATCAACGACGCCGGAGAAACCTTTTTTGAGGTCAACGAAAACCAGGCGTTGCACCGGCACTTCCTAGAAGTGATACGAAACAATGATCTTTTCGGGTTTATCGCAGGCCCCGCCATTGCGAAAGAAGATTCCCGCCAAAAAGTCTTTTTGGTCAAATCGATGGCGAAAGATTTTTATTTTAATGTCGTTGTTAAGCCGGTCCTGGGCGTGGAAGCGGATGAAGACAGCATGGTCATTCTTTTTCAAAATATTACCCAGATTAAACAATTAGAAAAGACCAAAGCCGATTTCACAGCTACGATTTCTCATGAATTTAAGACGCCATTGACTTCGATCTTGATGGGCTTAAGCCTGCTGGAAGAGGAGAAAATCGGATCCCTCAATGACAAACAGTGCCGCCTGGTAGCTACAATTAAAGAAGACGGAGAATCCTTGGCGAATCTAGTCGTTAACTTGCTAGAGATCTCCAAGATGGAGTCCGGCAAATCCGCCTTTCAAATGCAGCCATGTTCAATCGGGGGTATCGTGGAGAAAGCGGTAAAGAACTTCATGAGAGTGGCCGAGGCGAAAGAAGTGAGCCTCAATTTTGATGTTTCCGAAGAATTGCCGAAGGTGATTGCCGATCCGGAGAAGATCGCCTGGGTCATGAACAACCTGATTCAAAACGCCTTGAAATATACGAACGCGGGAGACGAGATTGAGATCGCCGCGGCGGTGAATCATGGCAAGATGTGCGTCTCGGTGCGGGACACCGGGGTAGGCATTCCAGCGGAATATTTGGATAAACTCTTTGATAAATTCATTCAGGTGAAGGGGTATGATTTGGAGGTTAGAGGGACCGGGCTGGGGCTTTCGATTGCCAAGGAGATCGTTGAAGCGCACGGCGGGGAGATCTGGTGTGAGAGCAAGATCGATCTGGGCAGTACCTTCATTTTTACTTTACCATTGGAGTTGAGGTAATGATGATGTCAAAAGTTTTGATAGTGGACGATACCAAAAACATCCGGGCTTTACTCACCACTTGCTTGGAGATTGAAGGCCATACTGTTCAGAGTGTCAATGACGGGGAGCAGGCGCTACGGGTCTTAGAAGCGGAGCGCTTCGATCTCATCTTCCTCGACATCAAACTGCCGGAATACAGCGGTACCGAAATTCTGCGCCGGATCAGGGCGGCTGGGATCGAAACCCCGGTCGTAATCATGACCGCCTTCGCCACGGTGAAAAATGCGGTGGAATGCACCAAACTGGGGGCGGTCGCTTATTTGCAGAAACCGTTCACTGCGGAGAAGATACGGAATCTATTGGGTGAAATGGATAAGGATCCCCTGGTGAAGAATTATCTGTCGAATGAACTTGATTCTCACCGCGCTGCTCAGACTTTGATCGAACAGGGACAACTGGACCAAGCTTTTCAAATCGTAAAGGTTTTATTGGCGAATAATCCTTCATGCGGCGAAACGTATCGGTTGCTTGGAGAGATTCATGAAGCGCGGGGCAATCACTGTGAAGCAGAGCGATTTTATACGATTGCTAAGCAGTTTCCAAACTAAGTGAGATGGCATCCATGGATCGAACTATGGTATATCAAGTCGCCTGGGATCTTGCAATGCAACTGGGGAGAAGAATATCATATGGATAGGTACCAGCTTAGGCTCATTTTCGTTAAAAAACGAGCAAACTTACGTATTAAAGCAGTACAGTAAGTAATAATTATTAGAATTACATAATTTCATCCAAAAGGCGCTTTCAATGCTATTTTTCGAGCTAATCCTGGTTTTGATTCGGACAACGGGTAGTGGTAATATTTCATATTATGATCAACGCCTAATTTCTTTTGAGAAGAGAACGGGGGAACCATTTTCCGGGGTGAAACCTTGCACTGTATTGTGAGGTGGGGTATCTTCAACCCTAACCCGTCAGCTAACCCCGTCGGCGATGAAGAGAGGCTTCAGCTAGTCAAAACTCACTAGAGACCTCCCTAGGGAGTTTTTTATGTTTTTAAAGGGATATCTTAAATCTAATGAAGGCTTCCCGTATACCAAAGATCATCAAATCGATACAGCCATTCCAAGCTCTTTGGTGAGGCCGTTTGTTAATAAGGAAAATTTGTCCGATGATTTTTAATTTAAATGAGAAGGGCTCCTGAGGGGGAGAAAGAGATGAACTGGTTAAAAAGGATTTTGCTCGGGAAACCATTGGAAAATGAAGCGCTCAAGGATGAAAAATATTCGGTCTTTTGGGGGTTGCCAATTCTGGCCAGTGATTCCATCTCCTCGGTCGCTTACGCCACGGAAGAGATTCTCCTGGTGTTGATTCCGGTCATCGGTTTACTGGCTTACCATCAGTTATCGTTAATTTCCGCCGCCATCATTGGCCTGTTGATTATTCTGACCATCTCGTACCGTCAGACCATTATCAATTATCCGAACGGCGGAGGGGCGTATGTGGTCGCTTCTGAAAATCTGGGAGTTTACTCCGGAATTCTGGCGGGTGCCTCATTGGCGGTCGGCTATATTTTAACTGTAGCGGTCAGTATTGCGGCCGGCACCGCCGCCATTACTTCAGCGTTTCCCGAATTGTTCCAATACCGGGTGGAGATCAGTTTAATCATCCTGGTCTTATTATTTATCGGCAATATGCGCGGGATTCGGGAATCGGCCCAGATCTTCGGTTTACCGACCTATGCCTTCATTCTTGGGATTTTGGCGATGAGCATCATCGGCGTGATGAGAACCGCGGGATCTCCTCAGCATCTTCCCCTTCAGCCGGAACCGGTTGGCGGCGGAGCATTGGAATCGATCACGTTATTGCTGATTCTTAGAGCTTTTTCGTCCGGATGCGCCGCGTTGACGGGAGTCGAGGCAGTCAGCAACGCGGTTCCCAATTTCAAAAGCCCGGCTCAAGCGCAAAGGGTATTAGTGTTATTATCGTTTTTCGTCCTGATCTGTTTTGGCGGGATATCGCTATTGGCGAACATCTATCGAGTGGTTCCGATAGAGGGGAAGACCGTACTGTCCCAAATTGCGGAAGGTATATTCGGGCGCGACCACTTAATGTATTATTATATTCAGGTTACTACGGCTGCGATTCTGGCGATGGCCGCCAACACGGCTTTCGCCGGGTTTCCGATGCTGATTTCGGTAATGTCGCGGGATGGTTTTGCTCCCCGACAATTGTCGCACCGTGGAGAACGCCTCAATTATTCAAACGGGATTATCGCCTTGTCGGTAATCGCCGGTTTATTGCTAATTATCTTTAAAAGCGATACGCATCGGCTGATTCCCTTGTATGCGATTGGGGTTTTTATTTCCTTCACTCTTTCTCAGGCGGGAATGTTTCATAAATGGATCAAGAGCCGGGAAAAGGGCTGGACATACAAAGCCGTCGTTAATGGCATGGGTGCTTTGGTAACGCTGATTACAGTCCTGATCGTGGGATATACCAAATTCACCCATGGCGCCTGGATCGTCGCTGTGATCGTACCCATGATGATGGCCGGATTCATCGCGGTTAAGAAGCATTATATGGCCGTAGCGGCTCAATTGCGCCTTTCCCAGGAAGAATTCGAAAATTTAGATCTGAACAAAAGCATTTATCGGAACCATGTCATCGTTCCGATCGAAAGCATCAATAAAGCCAGCGTCCGGGCGCTCCGGTACGCCAGAACGATCTCTGACAACGTGGTGGCTTTCAACGTGGCCATCAATGAAGAGAACGAGCGGAAGATCAAGGAAAAATGGCAACTCCTGAACACTGATATTCCGTTGTTCATCAAGTATTCATGTTATCGGAAAGTGATGGAACCGCTTATGGAGTTCATTCACTCGTATGAAGAGCATTCTTATAAAAAAGGAGATATGATCACGGTCATCCTGCCACAGTTTTCAGTTCGGACATGGTGGCACTATTTCCTGCATAACCAGACCCGAATCTTCATTCAGCGCGAATTACTGCAACACAAACATATCGTGGTCGCAACTATGCCCCTGCAATTGAAGCGGGACCGGGAAGTTCTGCCGCGACATCTGAATCTTAATAAAATCCACAAGTCATAATCTCAAAATAGTTAAGATCGATGCCCGCCTCAGAATCCTCTTAATCAAGTTTCATATTTCATAATCGTAAGTTTTTCCCTTACCCTTCAATAAAAAATATTTCCAAAGAGACCTTGTCCCTCAGAGGTCTCTCTTTATTTTAAATAAAGGATTTCGAGCGCTTTGAAAACAACATGATGAAGGCTGGCCATTAGGAAAGGCAGAGTTTTTGACTTAAGATAATTATATTCCTTGGTTAACCCTGAAGAAAGCCGGTCAGTTTATTGTCGAAGGAAATTTCCAGTCCATCAGCGACAGTTTTATTTAATTAGCTGGCGTGATCATAATGTTTCTTCTTCTATGATTTATTTTGACTTGGTAACAAAATATGAATTTCAGCGCAAGATGATCTATAGTAAGAATTAAAGGGATCTTCTTCAAGTTTGTCCCATGGTAAGCGTTCGATTAGTTTATCTGTCATTTTCAAAAAGCAGTGAAACGGTCCCGTATACCAAGAAGATTAACGCTTTACTCGCATCTGTCAGAAGACAAAAAGGGCATGCGGTTAATGATACTGGTGACGTGTTCAATCCAAGCGTTACATCTGTTTAAAACTCATCAGTATATTTTGTTTTTTGGATATTAAACTTGTGATATTAATGGGCATCCCAACTCTGATGATAATGCGGCTGCGAAAAATGAAAAATTGGTTTTACGCCATTTAAAGGGCTCTGGGAGGGGGCCTTTTTATGTTTATGGCCGATTTTTCGCTTAAAACAGGCCTGGAACAGCAGGATAAGGCTGATTCTTGGCTTTGCGCGTATTTTTTCCCGGTGGTAATATGTGAATATTGTACATTCTGATCGGTTTGCCACAAACTCAGGCTCATCAGGAGATCCCTGGTGTTTTTTATCGCTATTGGAGAAACGCTATTGTTTGAAATAGTTACCTGATATTGATTGGGCGTACATAATCAAGTCAGCCACCACGTTAGGCTGACATTCGAAAGAGCCTGTACGAGAAGATGACTAAAGGAGAGCGCATTTATAGATGAACTGGCTGAAAAGTTTACTAATTGGAAAGCCGCTTGAGAATGAAGCACTAAAGGATGAGAAATATTCGACCTTCTGGGGTTTACCCATTCTGGCCAGTGACTCGATTTCTTCAGTTGCTTACGCAACCGAAGAGATTTTATTAGTGCTGATCCCGGCAATCGGCATATTAGCCTATCACCAGATGTCGTTGATCTCAACCGCGATTATCGGTTTATTGATGCTTTTAACCGTCTCCTACCGCCAGACCATCATTAATTACCCAAATGGTGGAGGGGCGTATATCGTAGCCTCTGAAAATTTGGGAACTTACGCCGGGGTTATGGCCGGTTCTTCATTAGCGGTCGATTATGTCCTTACGGTGGCGGTCAGCATCGCTGCCGGAACTGCGGCCATTACTTCCGCGTTTCCCGGGTTGTTCCAGTATCGGGTGGCAATTTGTCTTATGATTTTGAGTCTTTTATTTATCGGAAATATGCGTGGTGTCCGGGAGTCGGCCAAGATTTTCGGTTTACCGACATATGCTTTTATTTTGGGGATTGTGGCGATGGTCGTCACTGGGTTGATAAAGGTATCGGCATTGGGCTATACGCCTTCGCAACCAGAAACGCTTGGACAGGGCGCATTTCAGTCCGTCACTTTGTTATTGATTCTCAGAGCCTTTTCATCAGGGTGCGCCGCATTGACCGGAGTTGAGGCGGTCAGTAACGCGGTGCCTAATTTCCGAAGCCCGGCGCAAGCCCAAAAAGTGTTGATGATTTTATCGTTTTTCGTCCTGCTTTGTTTCGGTGGAACTTCTTTACTGGCCAACATCTATCATGTTGTCCCAGTGGAAGGAAAGACCGTTCTGTCGCAGATTGCTGAAGAGGTCTTCGGCCGCGGCAGTTGGTTGTATTTATATGTCCAGATTACTACCGCCCTGATTTTGGCGATGGCAGCCAATACCGCTTTCGCAGGTTTCCCGATGTTGATTTCGGTAATGTCCCGGGATGGTTTCGCGCCGCGACAATTATCACAGCGGGGTGAACGCTTGAACTATTCCAACGGCATTATCATCTTAACCATCCTAGCCGGGCTGTTGTTAATCATTTTTAAAAGCGATACGCATTTATTGATTCCCCTATATGCAGTGGGAGTCTTTACTTCGTTTACCCTTTCGCAAGCTGGAATGCTTCATCGATGGTTAAAACATCAAGATAAAGGGTGGGTTCATAAAGCGGTTATCAATGGGACGGGAGCTTTGGTAACCTTGATAACGGTGTTCATCATCGGCGCCACCAAGTTTACCCACGGCGCGTGGATTGTTATCGTGATCGTACCCATGATGATGGCCGGGTTTATTGCGATTAAAAAGCACTATCTGGCGGTTGCGGCACAATTGCGTCTTACTCAAGAGGAGTTTAATAATTTGGATTTGAACAAGAAAACCTACCGGAACCATGTGATCGTGCCAATTGAAAGCATTAACAGAGCCAGTGTAAGGGCACTACGCTATGCGAAGACCATTTCTGGAAATATCGTGGCTTTTAACGTGTCGATCGATGATGAGAGCGAACGAAAGATCAAAGAAAAATGGCATCTATTAAATACGGATATTCCCTTAGTGGTCAGATACTCTAAATATCGGAAGGTGCTCGAACCTTTGCTGGAGTTTATCGAGTCCTATGAGGAACATTCCTATGAAAAAGGCGACATGATCACGATTATTTTGCCCCAGTTCCACATCCGGACCTGGTGGCATTATTTCCTGCATAACCAGACCCGGATCTTCATTCAGCGTGAATTACTGCAGCACAAGCATATCGTGGTGGCAACTATGCCCCTGCAATTGAAGAAAGATCATGAAGTACTTCCCAAGCGAGTTAATTTAAACGAGCTTCACCGGCATTAGCGTTCAGCAATGGCGGAGCCAAGCAGGTCCCGGATTACCTCTCCGGCCATCATCAATCCGGCAATCGGAGGCAGATAAGAGGTACTCCCCGGGATCTGCCGCCGTTTGGTGCAGTTATACACTTGTTCGTCGCGGTGAGGGCAGATGCATCCGCCGTGACAAGTCAGGACATCAGCCTGAATCTCGACCGGAGGTTCGGTGGAATAGACCACTTTGACACCTTCCTCGATGCCCTTTTCTCGCAATGCTTTGCGGACCGCTTTGGCCAGCGGGCAGGTATGGGTTTTGCTAATATCGTCAACCCGAAGCGCTCCGAGATCAAACTTGTTTCCGGTTCCCAACGCCGAAATGATCGGGATGTCGTTCTCGCGGCAATGAGCGATTAAGGCCACTTTCGACGAGACGGTGTCGATAGCGTCAACCACATAGGAGATCCGTCCATGAAGGATGGTTTCCATATTGGCGGGGGTGATGAATTCCTTCCAACCGACCACTACCGCGTCCGGATTGATCGCTTTGACTCGATCGGTCATGGCATCAACCTTGGGCCGGCCGTAATTGCCTGCAATGGCGTGGATCTGCCGGTTGGTATTGGTGAGGCAGATCTCGTCATAATCAACCAGAATCAGCCAGCCGACTCCGGCCCGTGCTAACGCTTCCACTGTATATGAACCGACCCCGCCCAAACCGATCACTGCCACCCGGGCTTCGCTCAGTTGGGACAATCCCTCCGGGCCAACCAACAATTCAAATCGACTGAAGCGATGTTGCACTTTACTCATGTGAGAACCTCCGTTAATGAATTGCCGTACCGGATTTGGTTCGGCGGCGCGAGGCGAGTTTCCTTCCGGATTTCCGGTTTTTAAGATTTTAATTAAATCCTGATCACGTTTATTTCGGTTGAATGGTGACCGGTGTGCCTTTTTAATATATGTAGGGTACCCAACCGGGCTTCTGACCAATCTCTTGACAGTGGAACGGGTCAGGTGTTATACTGTGCTTGTCCCGTCAAAGGGGAGTAGCTTATCGGACAGAGTCAACACACTGGCTTGTCGCCTGGTTCTGTCGGCCAAACTTTGGCTTAGCGAGACCTTTGCACCTGTTTGTGGTGCATTAGGTCTCTTTTATTTTATATAAACACTTTTAGGAGGAACTATTAATGCACGATTTTTGGCTGTCCCTGGGAATGATCTTCCTGGCGGAACTTGGCGACAAAACACAACTGGTGGCCATGACTCTGGCAGCCCGCTACAATGCCCGGGTGGTTCTGGCCGGAATCTTCAGCGCCACCCTGGCGGTTCATGTCTTCTCGTCGGCCATTGGCTGGTGGATGGGCGGGATGTTGCCGGCGGACTGGATCGGGTTTCTGGCTGGCGTGGCCTTTATCGGCTTCGGGTTTTGGACGGTCCGGGGCGACTGTTTAGAAGATGGGGACGGCAAATCCTGTACCATCGGGTCGCCGTTCTGGATGGTTTTTGTCACCTTTTTCCTGGCGGAACTGGGGGACAAGACAATGCTCAGCACGGTAACCCTGGCCACCAAAGGCGCGTTTATTCCGGTCTGGATCGGTTCAACCATAGGGATGGTGGCTTCCGACGGGCTGGCGATCATGATCGGCAAATTGCTCGGCAAGCAGTTGCCGGAACGCGCCGTCAAGATCGGGGCTTCGATCATCTTTTTCGTATTCGGCGGGATCAGCATGGTACAGAACGGGTTAAAGCTTCCAGTCTATGCCTGGGTAATCGGCGTGCTCTCGATTTTGATTTTAGCGGGGATATTCCTCCGCAAAGCCGGAATCAAGCAACAAAAAGAACTTGAATCGGCAGAGGCTCAAAAGGAGATTGCCTGATCAACGATCAAAGAACCCGGGACGCCAATGTGCCCCGGGTTCTTTGATAAGTTCGATAAGTTGCACCGTCAAGTATTTTGCAGCGCTTGGTCGATATCAGCGATAATGTCATCGGCATGTTCAATCCCGATAGACAATCGGATGAAGTCCGGCGTGACTCCGGTGGTTAGCTGCTCCGCTTCAGACAGTTGTTGATGAGTAGTTGAGGCGGGGTGAATTACCAATGATTTGGCGTCGCCGATATTGGCCAGATGGGAGAGGAGCTTAACGTTGTTGATGAACTTGATGCCAGCCTCTTTGCCGCCCTTGACTCCAAACCCGATGAGTGAGCCGGCGCCGTCGGGAAGATACTTTTGGGTCTTGGAATATTGAGAGCTGTCGGGCAGCCCCGGATAATTAACCCAAGAGACTTTTGAGTTGTTTTGCAGGAATTTGGCTACCTTTAAGGCGTTTTCGCTATGACGGGGCATCCGGAGGTGCAATGTCTCCAGTCCTTGCAGCAGTTGGAAAGAGTTAAACGGAGAAATTGCCGGACCGAGGTCGCGAAGCAACACGACCCGCGCCTTCAGGATATACGCGATATTTCCAAGCGGTTTCAAGGCTTCTACGAAATTTACCCCGTGGTAACTAGGATCAGGATCGGCGATTAGTGGGAATTTGCCATTAGTCCAATCGAACTTGCCGGAGTCGACGATCACGCCGCCCATGGAGGTGCCGTGGCCACCAATAAATTTGGTGGCGGAGTAGACTACAATGTCGACGCCATGCTCGAACGGACGGATCAAATAAGGGGTCGAGGTATTATCGACGATTAAAGGAATTCCGTGCTTATGGGCAATATCGGCCACGGCTTGAAAGTCCAGGACATCCAGCTTGGGATTGCCGATCGATTCGCCGTAAATCGCTTTAGTCTTGTCAGTGATTGCCTTTTCAAAATTGGCGGGATCGCTGGAATCGACGAACTTGACTGTGATTCCGAATTTGGGGAAAGTGTAATGGAAAAGGTTGTAGGTTCCACCGTAAAGGTTGTCGGCGGAGACGATCTCATCGCCGGCTTTGGCGATATTCAGGAGCGACAGAGTGATCGCCGATTGGCCAGAGGCCACGGCTAACGCGCCAACCCCACCATCCAGGGCGGCCATGCGTTGTTCAAACACATCAGTGGTTGGGTTCATCAGCCGGGTATAAATGTTTCCAAATTCCTTCAAGGCGAATAGATTGGCAGCGTGATCCGTGTCCTTAAACTGATAGGCCGTAGTTTGATAAATTGGGACCGCTCTAGAACCCGTAGTGGGGTCCGGCTGTTGGCCGGCGTGGACTGCAAGAGTTTCCGGTCGATAAGTGTTAGGCATTGAAGCATTCCTCCTTAAGATTTAATCTAGTTCTTGAAAACTAAAAGCCCCCTAGTAAGGGGGCTTATTGCACAGATACCCCCTTATCTTTCGAAACGAACCCCGTTTCGCAGGACTTGGCACCATGCGGAGCTGATCCGCCGGTTGCCGAGGCATCATCGGGCCCATCCCTCAACCTCTCTGGATAAGGATTTAATTTATACTATTCCTATTTATTTAATAGGATATAATAATTTAATTATTAATATATAACATGTCATATGGAGAGTCAAGACCATCTTTGTTAAAAATATGAAAATCAACATCCGAGCACGGCAAGATTGCGGGAGCGGCTCGAACAGGTGGATTGGGGGATGACCGCTGAATAGTCTGGAACGGATATGTGGGGCCATCAATAAATTCATCGTAAAACCTCATTAAATCATCTTGACTAATGATCTCGAATTCCTTATAATCAAGTCAATCTTCGTATAGAATATCAAAAAATAATTCTCTTATCAAGAGAGGGGAAGGGAAAGGCCCGATGATCCCTCGGCAACCGGCGGTGCATCTCCGCCAAGGTGCTAATTCCTGCAGGGAAACCTGAGAGATAAGAGAGGAGCGCGCCTCTTCTCTTTGGGAAGAGGTTTTTTGTTTCCCGGTTTAACCATTTATCATTAAGGAGGAGTTTCCATGCCGATCAAAATCCCCGATCATCTTCCGGCGACCGAAGTTTTAACGAACGAGAATATCTTTGTGATGAGCGAAGGCCGCGCTTTTCATCAGGATATCCGGCCGTTGCGAATCGCTATTCTGAATCTGATGCCCACCAAGATTGTAACTGAGACCCAGTTATTGCGGCTGATCGGAAACTCCCCGCTTCAGGTGGAGATTGTGTTGTTGCACGCCGAGAGCCATAAGTCCAAAAACACTTCCGAGGAGCACTTGGAATCATTCTATAAAACCTTCGCAGAGGTTCAAGACCAAAAATTCGACGGAATGATCGTTACGGGGGCTCCCGTGGAACAGCTGGACTTCGAGCAGGTCAATTATTGGGATGAGCTGACCCAGATCATGGAATGGAGCAAACGGAACGTTTTTTCCACGTTCCATATCTGTTGGGCGGCACAGGCCGGATTATATTATCATTACGGGATCCCCAAATATCCTCTGTCTGAAAAGATGTTCGGTGTATTTCCTCATACCATCAACCGCAAGCATACCAAATTGATGCGGGGGTTTGACGATATCTTTTTCGCGCCGCATTCACGGCACACCGAGGTCCGGCGGGAGGATATCAAGAAAACGCCCGAGCTTGAAATCCTATCCGAATCCGAGGAGGCCGGGCTCTATATCGTGGCCAGCCGGGACGAGCGGCAGTTTTTTATCACCGGCCATTCGGAGTACGATCCGGGCTCTCTGAAATGGGAATATGACCGGGATGTTGCCAAAGGGCTTCCGATCAATATCCCCAAGAACTATTACCCAGATGACGACCCGTCCCGGCCGCCGGTGGTAAAGTGGCGCGGCCACGCCAATCTGCTCTATGTAAACTGGCTGAATTACTGTGTTTATCAGGAGACACCCTATGATTTGAACCAGATCGGCTAAAGATAGAGAAAGGATTGACAGTGCCTTAGGAAAGAGTTATGATGACAATATCATACTAAATTAATTGGAATAAAAGGAATTTGGAATAAAAAGAATTACACTGGAGGGAGCACAATGGCTAAGATCGCCCAGCATTTGACGGATTTAATCGGCAATACCCCGTTGCTGGAATTGTCCAATTACAACCGGGAACTGCGGTTGGAGGCCAGAGTCATTGCCAAATTGGAATATTTCAATCCGGGTGGGAGTGTCAAGGACCGGATCGGCTATGCCATGATCAAGGACGCCGAGGATCGAGGCATCTTGACCAAGAATTCGGTGATTATCGAGCCGACCAGCGGGAACACTGGAATCGCCCTGGCGTTTGTGGCGGCCGCCAAAGGATACCGGTTGATTCTGACCATGCCGGAGACGATGAGCCTGGAGCGTCGGAACATCTTAAAGGCCCTGGGGGCGGAACTGGTGCTGACCCCCGGCCCGGAAGGGATGAAGGGCGCCGAGAAGCGGGCCGAGGAATTAGCGGCTGAAACGCCGAATTCCTTTGTCCCCCAACAGTTCAAAAATCCGGCTAACCCCGAGATTCATCGCAGGACGACTGCGGAGGAGATCTGGCGGGACACCGATGGTCAGGTGGACCTGTTCGTCGCCGGCGTGGGAACCGGGGGCACGGTGACTGGCGTGGGCGAGGTGTTAAAACAAAAAAATCCGAAAGTCCGGGTGATCGCGGTCGAACCGTTTGATTCCCCGGTGCTGTCGGGTGGGAAACCGGGGCCGCACAAGATCCAGGGCATTGGCGCCGGGTTTATTCCGGATGTTTTCAACCGGTCCGCCATCGACGAAATCGTGAAAGTGAAAAACGAAGAAGCCTTTGCCACCTCCCGGAAACTGGCCAAAACCGAGGGATTGCTGGTAGGAATCTCCTCCGGGGCGGCGGCCTTCGCAGCGACCGAACTGGCCAAACGGCCCGAAAACAAAGGGAAGAACATCGTCGCGCTGCTGCCGGATACGGGCGAGCGCTATCTGTCAACTACCCTGTTTCAGGAAGAGTGATCTTCCGCTTGCAAATGAAAAGAGAATCCGGGAAATTCCGGATTCTCTTTTCATTTAAATATAATACATCGGGTTATGCTCTCCGGTATGAGCCCGGTCCACCAGATCCTGCAAGGTGAAAGTGTCCAGGAAACGATCAATCTGATTTTTCATTTCTATCCAAAACCATCGGGTTGAACAGGATTTCTCACGCTCGCAATGTTTGGACCCCACTTCGGTCTCTAGACAACTTACCGGCGTGATCGGCCCTTCCAGCGCCCGGAGAATGTCTCCAGCGGTAATTTCAGTGGCCGGTCGGCCCAATTCGTAGCCGCCCTGGGCGCCGCGGGAGGCTCGGACCAAGCCGGCCTTGCGGAGACTGGTAAAGACCTGTTCAAGATAAGATTCGGAGATGCCTTGCCGTTCGGCGATGACTCGCAATGCAAGGGGCCCTTCGACATTATGCATGGCCAAGTCAACAATGGCTCGTAATCCATAGCGGCCTTTGGTGGAGATTTGCACGCGTCAGTTGCTCCTTTATTTGGTTAATCCTATCATTTTAATGGGTTTTTTTTTACTGTATCATAAAACGCCGTCACAATCAAGTCAGAACTGGTCCGCCGCTTGGAGTCCCTGTTTTCACTTCGGCTATCCAGTGCTTTCGTTTGCTTTTCGGATGCTTTTGATTTGACAATAAAATGTTTTTGTTTGGTTACAGATGTTTATGTTTTGACAATAGCAATGCCGTTTAGCAACCAAGTTGGATTGGCGAGCCGGAAACTTAAAATATAAAGATCGGCGGCCGGGCTTTTTTTGCCAAGCAAATTGGTTACTTCGATAATTTCACCATTTTTTGAAACTAAATGCCCTTCCGGAAAGTTTATAATAGGTAGTATCGCCGGCGTTGATTAAATCATTCGTCAGCCGGCATGATATATTAGAATGGCGATTAACATTGCGCCTGGGGGGATTGCATGCCGGGCGATCCGAGGGGATGTAGGGTTTGAGAAAACCGGAGCGATGCTATGAAAAGCGAAAAAAAACTTACCAGCGACTTCGCGATAAATATGAAGCGATCTTCAACCGTTTCTATCGTTGGAAAATGGCGGTTTTCTGGGGCGGATTGGGGTTGTTCGCCATGTGCCTCTGGCTCAAGCGCTATCCGGCGGCCGGCGGGATTTTGACCCTGGGAATCGTCCTCTTTGTCTGGCTGGATGTCCGTCAGGTGAACGCCATGAAGCGGCGGGAGCGGGCGGGGCTTTTGGCCCGGATCAATCAGGAGTCGCTCAAACGGTTGAACGGCGAATGGTTGGAATTCGACGACACCGGCGCCGAATTTGCCGACCCCAATCATCCGTTCTCGGGAGACTTGGATCTCTTCGGCCCGGGTTCACTATTTCAATGGATAAATACCGCGGTAACTTTTCTGGGAAGGCGCCGGCTGGCCCATATTCTGGACGGTGCGCTTCCCGGGGCGGAAGAGATCCGGGAACGGCAGGAAGCTGTGGCGGAGTTGGGCCCGCTTTTAAGCTGGCGGCAGAAATTTCAGTCCGAAGCCCTCGCCATTGCCGGCCGGATGCGGGATCCGGAGTTTCTCTTTAAATGGGCCGAAGAACGGGACCGGCTCGCGGATTGGGCTTGGGTAGGGTTGGGCGTCCGGATCCTGCCGGTCGTCACCGGGCTGCTTCTGCTGTGCGGCATCTGGCTGAAGCTGCCGTTTTATCTTCCCGGCGCGGCCTTGGCCGTCCACTATGTGTTGTTGCGGATCGGCCGCAAGGAACGGAACGCGATCTTTGACGCGTTGGCCGGCTATGCCCAGAATATCAAAGTCTATCAAAGACTCCTGGAAACATTCGAGTCCAAACGGTTCCACTCCAAAGCCCTGGCCGGACTGCGACAGAGCATGGTCGGCGGGGACGGCCAGCCGGCTTTCCGGCAGATCGAACGGTTGGCCCGGATCGCCGATGCGGTTTCCAACCGGAATAACGCGTTTTATTTCTTCTTCAATCTGGTCGTGCTCTGGGATTATCAGTGCCATTGGTCACTGGCCCGGTGGAAGGAGCAATCGGGAAAACTGCTCCGGGTCTGGCTGGAGGCGCTGGCTACGATGGAAGCCTTGTCGAGTCTGGCGCTGATCCGGTTCGACCATCCGGGATGGCCAATGCCGCTGGTGAGCGACGGAACGCCGCATTATTCGGCCCGGGGCTTGGCTCATCCCTTGCTGCCCGAGTCCAGGGTGGCCAATGATCTAATCATTGAAAAACCAGCCGTGGTCCTGCTGGTGACCGGTTCCAACATGTCCGGCAAAAGCACGTATCTGCGGAGCGCCGGGATCAATCTGGCGCTGGCCTATGCGGGCGCGCCGGTCTGCGCCGGGTCGCTGTCGTGTTCCCGGATGGAGCTTCATAGCTGTATGCGGGTGGGCGACAATCTCGGCCAAAACCTTTCTACTTTTTATTCGGAAGTGCTTCGCATCAAGCGGATCGTCGAGGCTGCCCGGGCCGGACGGCCGGTTTTTTTCCTGTTGGATGAGATCTTTAAAGGCACCAATTCGCTGGACCGGCACGCCGGGGCCAAGCTACTCATCAGGAAGCTGGTCCGGGCCGGAGCGGTCGGGATGGTCTCCACCCACGACCTGGAATTGGCGGTCTTGGAGGAAGAAAGCGGCGGCCGGGTCAAAAACGTCCATTTTCAGGAAGAGTACCGGGGTGACCGAATTCATTTCGACTACCGGTTACGGCCGGGCGTTTCCACCACCCGGAACGCGTTATTTTTGATCCGGTCGGCCGGCATCGATGTCGGAACGGAAGAATCCTGGGATAACTAAGCCCGGCGGCTGCTTGAACGGCTAGCCATCCCTTTCCGGCAGGAAATTGCGCTCCCATGTAGAAATAATCTTAAAATGATACGGATTTCCAAAGGAGATAGCATGGAAAAGTACTTTTTTATGGAACGGGTTTTGCAACTGGTATCCGAGGGCCATTTCTTCCGGCGGGCGATCGGCGTGGCCTTGAAGGCCTTGGCCATTGCCGTCGGATTCGCCGCGATGGTGGGCTGGCTCTTTAATTGGAAGCTGATTTTCAGCTATGAACTCAGCGGGCTGGTCGGGGGATTCATTTTTCAGTTGCTATACGTGAACACAATTTATATGGTCATTCACACCCTATGGATTCGCGCCCGGGACATCCGGATGTTGCCGGAGTCCGAGTATACCGTGGTTCCCATCGTGTCGATCGGGCTGAAATTGCTGGGAGAGTTGTATGCTTCATTCGTGGCGGTGATGTCGTTGGCGGAAGGGCTGTTTACCGCGTTTGCGGCCCAAGGCGCCTTCCCGTTGTTCCACGGGATGGCCTTCCTGATTCCGCGCCACGAGGACACCTTAATCGGCGGTTTCTCGGCGATTATGAAAGGGGAAATTTACGCCTTTGTGGGATTGGTCTTCTTTTATTTCCTGTCGGAATCGGTAATCGTAGCAGTGGATATTGCCAGGAACGTCAAAAAATAGCCTCTTTCTGAATTCCACCAGCCGCTTTGGCGAATGGCGCTCTTTCGCCCACTCTTGTTACCGCCATCCGGCTGCGGCCGGTTGCCAGGGATTCCCAGGCTTTTTTTAGCGGTGGCCGGGAGGAATCCGCGGCTTTCCGGCGGAAATACTCAGGAAAAGCAGGAGGTGGGGAAGGGATGAGAAAATCGTTCCGCTTAGCACCGAGTTGCTTGCTCCTAATCATGAGCCTGACACTGACGTTGACGCCACCCGCTTTGGCCAAACGGCAGCGTGCCCTCCAAGCGCCGGCTCCGGTGGAGATTGATTTGGAACTGATGGAGGGCGTTTACGGGATGGGCCGGGAACAGGTCCGTCATTTCGGCCAGTTTGGCCTGACCGGAGAAGAGATGGGGTTGACCTTTTATTTATATTCGGTATCCGGCCGTCCGCTGGTCGATGACGAGATCCGGTACATAGCTCGCAATAAGGGAAATTGGCCGGTGATCGCCTGGCGGTTCGGCCTGCCACCGATTCTGCCGGAGGACGGATTGCTTCGCTTCCGGCGGCCCTGGCGGCCCCGGCTGGCGCCGCCGCTGGCGGTCTGGCGCTACCGGCGGGAGATTCGCGGGGAGTTCGAAGAGAAGGTCGAGACCGGCTGGGGCCGTTATGAATACGCTTATGTGAATCGACGGCTGCAGACCGAGGAGCGGTTGTCGATCGGCCGGAAGCGGTATCTGTCCAAGTATGAG
This sequence comes from Bacillota bacterium, assembly GCA_023402395.1. Taxonomy (GTDB): domain Bacteria; phylum Bacillota; class UBA4882; order UBA8346; family UBA8346; genus JAEYGI01. The sequence continues at coordinate 55,639 of JAEYGI010000062.1, read as the reverse complement.
GATCCATGGTGCAGGGAACGGCTGGAGGTCGGCTATCCTTCGCTGCGGTATGAATACAGTTATCAGGACAAGCGAACCGGCTGGGAAATCCGTAAACAGGGGGTCGGCCGGCCGCTTACTCCCGTCCGCTTCTATGAGGAGTTGCAGCGGGAGCGGCGGGAGGAACCGGATTTCCGGCTCTCGGTGCGGGTCAATATCAATTCATAGGACGATAGCGACCGGCGTGAAAACGCCGGTCGTTTTGCGTTTGTTAATTAACCAGGCCGGGTCCCCCTTAACATCATCGCGAGAAACGAACGGATGCTGGCGTCGGGGATCAGGTCTTTATTAACAATCGATTGCTTCAAGTACAAATTGTCGAGGCTTCGCACCCGGCTCAGCGCCACATAGATCTGGCCGAAGTCGAAAGCGCCGTTCCCGGTGTCCAGGTAGATATTGCGCAGGGTCAGCCCCTGGCTTTTGTGAATGGTCATGGCCCACCCCAGCTTGACCGGGAATTGGTGAAACTCGCCGGCCTCCACTTTGACCAGCTTTTTATCGGCCATCTCGTAACGGTACCGGTACCAGATCTCCCGTTCCACCGGAAGCTCCTCGCCATCGCTCTCCACCAGGATGCAGTCACTGCTGAGCTTTTTGACCCGGCCGAGCGTGCCGTTGACCCAGTCCCGGGTGGGACTGTTCCGGATGAACAAAACCTGGGCTCCTTTTTTCAAATATAATTCCTTCAGATTGGGACACTCATCCTCGCTCAGCCGGGTAAAATCCCCGGTACAGACGGCGGAGTATCCGCGCGGCGCACCGCCGACAGCGTCCAGCTGTTGGCTGTTGTACAACTCCGCTTCCTTGCGGCGGCAGGTAAGAAAGGTCAATCCCTTAATCGCGCCGCGTTCCGCCGCCGGAAGGACGCGGCGTTCCAAAAGTCGCGCGGCCGGGTTGCTCAAGGCACCGTTCCGGATCTCCTCCAGCAATTGAATAAAGCCGGGATCGGCCTGGCGAAAAAGGCGGGTGAATTCGATGCATTCGATGGTTCCGGCCCGGAGCGCGGCCTGGATCACATCGGAACTGAAAAAGTAACGGGATGGATACCGTCCGCCCGTTTTGAACGCCGCTTCCTCGGTTTTGGCGACCACTGGCGGGAGTTGGTGCAAATCGCCGATTAAGACCACTTTGACTCCTCCGAACGGCCGGTCGCATTGATCGCGGTTGCGGCGTAACGCGATATCCACGGCGTCCATCAGGTCGGCCCGGACCATGGAGATTTCGTCGATTATCAGCAATTTGAGATGTTGATACAACTCGGGCTGGCGGCTTTTCTCGATCCGGTCAAGCTGCTGAAACGACGGTTCCAGCCGGAAAAAGGAGTGAATGGTCTGGCCCTCGATATTCAGGGCCGCAATACCGGTGGGGGCCAGCAGGACCAGACCGTTGCCATAGCGCCGGGTCAATTCGCGGATGAAGGTGGATTTGCCGGTTCCGGCCTTGCCCAGAATCAGCAGCGGATTCTCGTTGGATTCAATGCTTTGAAAGGCTTGCTCCATCTCCGGAGTGGGAATGAACCGGTCCGGGGAACGCGGCGCTCCGGACGGTTGACTGCTGATGATGGCCAATGGCGTAGCTCCTTGAATGGCAAGGATTTGACAATGCTTTCATCCAATTTAATTGGGGATGGTTCTATTATACCAAACAAATGTTCGTTTGAAAAGCCTTATTCTGGAAATGTTTTGATGGTATTATCGCTTCAGAATATAATCGATTCCGGCGATCTCCGCCAACAGCGGATCCAGGGCCATCAGATCCGAACGGTTCAGTTCGCGCAGGCTGGGTTTGCCCAAAGTCCGGGCCAGCGCTTTCATCTCCTCGACGCAGCTTTGCATGAAATGCGCCAAGTGTTGGGCGCCGGCGTCCGGATCGTATTTGGTTTTCTCTTTGGCGTTATTGTAAAGCAGGCTGGTGGGAGGTTCCCAGGGCACGGCCTTGGCGGTCTGGGTGTGGGACATGGCCAGCGCGGTAATGGTGCCGATGATCACTGCGTCCGCGCCCAGCGCCAGGCATTTGGCGAACTCGCCCGGAGTCACCAGCCCGCCGCCCACCGCCAGGGAAATCTGGCCGCGCAGCCCGTTGGTTTCGAGAAAACGGACCGCCCGGCAGAGCGCGGGAACGACGGGCAGCCCCATATCGTCCATGAATGTCGGCATCCCGCCGTGGGTACCGCCCTCGGTTCCGTCGAAGGCCAACAGGTCGGCGCCGGCCTCGACGAACAAAGCCAATTCCTGCTCTAGATAATGGCTGGCCCCAAACTTGAACCCCACCGGAACCCCGCCCGTCACCTCCTTTAACTCCCGGATCAGCGCCTGCCATTGCGGGATGGTTTTGACGCCGGGCATGGTCGCTTCCATCAGCACGTCGAGGTGGGGGAGAGCGCCGTATCTGGCGGCTACCTCCGGCGTGAGCTTTTTCCCGGCGATCCGCACCGGCGCCGAGCCCCGGGCCGAGTGGCCGAGGGCGATTTCGATTAGATCCGCTTGTTTGAGGACCTCCTCTTCCCTTGACCAGAAGCCCCGGGGGTATTGAAGAATAAACTTTTCGGCATAGGTTCGTTCCGCTGTTACGAATGGGCCGTTGCCGGAGTCGGCCGCGGTCCCGGCCAGGGTCGCCGCCTTGGCCAGGGCGATCTTTGCTTTCTCGCTGTAACCGCTGCCATAGGCCATGCCGCCGATGAGAATCGGGATCTTCAAACGGAGCGGTTTTTGAGCCCTGGGCCCCAAGGTTATTTCGGTATCGATCGCGGCGCCGGAATCCAAGGGGGGCCGGGTCAGGCAGACCGGGTTGAATTGCAGTTGGTCAAAAGGGATGATCCCTCGTTTGACCCCATAGGGCCGGTCCAACGGTTTTCCGGTTTCGGCCCGGATGTTGGACTCGAAAAAATTGCGCCAGGAAAGTTTCTGCAACAGATTGCAGGCATGCGCCAGCCGGTCGCTTTTTTGCAGCAGACGGGAGGAGATAAGCTTGGGGGCCAGGGCGGCGCACAACCCGGCCCATAGCGCCGAGGCGATGCTGACGGCCAAGGCGTTGATCCACAGTGAATCACTCATTCGCGTACTCTTTCTTGTAGAGGGTTTGATAGAAATATAAGCTGAAAAAAAGTTTTTAAAATAATTTCACCCCAAAAGCCGACTGTGAATGGTCGAAGCATTGAACTTTTTTCATCTTATGAACTAAGGAAAATATGTCGCAATTTATCTGGGTGTTCAAGAGACTTATTGCGACATATATAGTATGTCCGGAATTTGAGGGCTTCAGCGGAAAAGGATCGTTCCGGCCGAGGTTTGGGCCGGTGCTTCCAATTCGGGCTTTTTGCTCGATGATGCGCAAATGGGGCGGCTTCGCCGGACTAACCGCTAATTTCCGGAGGAAGGTTCTCCCTGTCCATTCAGATACGGAAAATGGTCCGGCAGTGCTGCCGCAGTTCCGGGGATCGATGCCGCAATTGCGGCAATGAACGCCGTTGCTACGGCGTTGAATGCCGTAGTTTGGGGAATGGGTGCCGCAGTTCCGGGGATTGATGCCGCAAGTCCGGCATGGAATGCCGCAATTGCGGCAAAGAGCGCCGGAGGAACGGCAATGAATGCCGTTGTTACGGCATCGAGTGCCGTAGTTTGGGGAATGAGTGCCGCGGTTCCGGGGATCGATGCCACAAGTCCGGCATTGAATGCCGCGGTTGCGGCAAAGAGTGCCGTAGGAACGGCAATGAACGCCGTTATTACGGCGCTTTTTGCCGGGGGACGGAGGTTTGAAAGCAGAGATGGTTGGGAGCCAAATCGGGCCTGGTGGGAAAGAAAATGGATGACAGCATAATAGCGAATTAAATATTACAAACTTAATCAGATAATCCATGGATCTTTTGAAGCTTCCGTCGTATAGTTGAGAGTATAAAGGCGATAATAGGGTGGGTTGACGAGCGGATTAATTAAGTCATATATTCCAAGTATATCCGCAGCTAAGCCGCTCTGGAACGCCGGGCTTTGAGTGAAATTTTCAACTTGACTGGGGAGGGTTCGAATGAAAACGGTGTTTCGCTGGTTCGGGGAGACCGACGACAGCGTCTCGCTGCGGCAGATTCGCCAGATTCCGGGGGTTACGGGAATCGTCTCCGCCCTGCAGGAGATTCCGGTGGGCGAAGTCTGGCCGGTGGACAAGATTCAGGCGTTGAAGGAGAAGATCAACGCGGCCGGGTTCACCCTGGAAGTGATCGAGAGCGTCAATATCCACGACGATATCAAGTTGGGCGTGGCCGGCCGGGAACGCTACATTGACAATTACCGGGAGACCATCCGGCGCCTGGGCCGGGCCGGGGTCAAAGTGATCTGCTACAATTTTATGCCGATCTTTGACTGGGTCCGTTCCGATCTCGCCAAAGCGCTGGACGACGCCTCGACGGTGCTGGCCTATGAGGAACGGCTGATTCCCGATGATCCGTTTCAAATGATGGCCGAGATGGAGCGGGGCTCGAAGGGGTTCTCCCTGCCGGGCTGGGAACCGGAACGGCTGAAAGCACTGAAAGTGTTGTTCGAGAAATACAGCGGCCTGACCGAGGCCAAATTGACCGAGAACCTGCAATACTTCCTGGAAGGGATCATCCCGGTCTGTGAGGAATATGACGTCAAAATGGCGATTCACCCGGACGATCCGCCCTGGCCGGTTTTCGGGCTGCCGCGGATTGTCAACACCCGGGAGCACCTGGAACGGATCGTCCGGCTGGTGGACAGCCCCTATAACGGCCTGACGCTCTGCAGCGGTTCGCTCGGCGCCAATCCGGCCAACAATATTCCCGAATTGGTCCGGTACTTCGGCGCGATGGGCCGGATCCATTTCGCCCATATCCGGAACGTCAAGATCGTTTCGGCCCGCGATTTTCATGAGACTTCCCATCTTTCGGCCGACGGGTCGCTGGATATGTTCGAGATTATGCGGGCCTATCATGATGTCGGCTTCCAAGGATACATGCGGCCCGATCACGGCCGGATGGTCTGGGATGAGCAAGCCCGGCCCGGATACGGCCTGTACGACCGGGCCATGGGCATCATGTATCTGCACGGCTTGTGGGAGGCCATCGGCAAAATGAAGAATCTTCCAAAGGAGTGACGGAGCTGGAGGCCGAATCTTCATAAGCGGAATCGCGGTTTTAGGGGCGGGGGTATGGCATACTTTTCGTAAAAAACCAAATACCGCCAAGGAAAAGGGGAAAGCCGGATGCCGATCTTTAGCGGGTATTGTCACGACGAGCAGGTTCATCCCAGCGATCCGATTCAAAACATCTTTCCGCACTTTGCGCATGTGGTGGAACGGATCTGCACTCCGAACTGGCATCTGGCTCCCGCCCGGCACCGGCCGCACAATCTGATCCTGATTTATGACGGCGAAGCGTCCTTCGGCTGCGACGGCCGGGAGTTCCGCGGCTCCCCGCGCGATCTGATTTATTTCCGGGCCGAAGAGTATCGCTGGGGTTATACGTTTCCGGACCGGCTGATGAAATGTTACGCCATTGATTTTTATTATACCTGTCCGGTCTTGAACGGCGACCGGTGGGAGATGGCCGCGCCGCCGCTGCCCTTGGACACGGTCCAGCGCATCGACGATGACTTCATTTATAACAAATTGAGCGGGCTTTTCGACGAACTGACCAAGGCCTGGGCCGCCGCGCAACCGAACCGGATCATGCGTTGCCGTTCCTTGTTCATTGAGATCGTCAGCCTGTTGTTGCTCTGGCGGAGCGGCAACGGCGCCAATTTTGATCAAGTAAAGAAAGTGGATGCGGTCATCCGGTTCATGACCCATCATTACGCGGAGCCGTTGACGCTGGAGGACCTAAGCCGGCAGATCCGGATCAGCCCGTCCTATCTGGGCAGCATCTTCCGGAAAATTACCGGGACGTCGCCCATTGATTATCTGATCGGGCTTCGGATCAATAAAGCCAAAGAGTTGCTCGCCGATGGGCATGGCATCTCCGAGGTCGCGGCGTTGACCGGATTCCGGGATTTGTTCTATTTCAGCAAATGTTTCAAGGCGCGGGAAGGCGTCTCGCCCACCGGTTATTGCAAAGCGTTGCTGGAAAAGGCGGAATTGCCCCCGCGTTAAAGGCCAATTAGGAATATCAAATGAAATAATAAAATAATGAAATAATGAGCCGCGCCGGTCTTGGCGCGGCTTTTTCGTCTAATTTTCGGCGCGCCCCTGCTCCTGTTGGCAGGAACCCGGGCGGGAATTGCGAATTAGATCAAATGAAATGGCAGTGAGTGGCTGGAACCGGACTTCTTATATTACGAGGTGTAAATGATGAAAACCGTGGTAATATTTAAGTCGAAAACAGGATTCGCCAGGAAATACGCGGAATGGATCGCCGCGGCGTTGGGGGCGGACCTGTTTGAAGCCTCCAAGATTGCTCCCGAGCGGCTGGCCGCTTATGATACCGTGATTTACGGCGGTGGCCTGTATGCCGTGGGAATCAACGGCGTAAAGCTGATCACCGGAAACCTGGACCAACTGGACGGGAAAAAGGTCGTGGTCTTCGCGACCGGCGCATCGTCCGCCAGTGACAAGGCCATCAGTGACGTCGTAGCCAAAAACTTCACCCCGGAGCAGCAGCGGCGGATCCGCTTCTTTTATCTTCGGGGCGGCTTTAATTATCATCAGCTCCGTTTTTTTGACAAACTGCTGATGACCTTATTGAAGTGGAATATCATGGGGAAAAAGGAATTAACGCCCGATGAGCAAGGAATGCTGGCCGCTTTCGACGAACCGGCCGATTTTACAGACAAGCGGAATATCGATGAATTGATCGCCTATATCAAGCAACCATCGCCGGACGAGGCGACCGGCCGGTGAACAAACCTCGGATTGAACCTTTTCAAATGATCTTAATCTAAGGAGCTCAGTATCATGAACCAGGAACGGACCATCGTCGATATCCATATCCATCTCTTTCACGAGATTAACGGCAGAAACAGCGACGGCCCCACTTCAGGGCTGCCATATGGAAAAGTAAAGACCGGCGCGGGGGAGATGCAATTCATGCCCCCGTATTCCCGGGAAACCACCTTTCCCGTGGATGTGATCGTGGCGCTGATGGATTTCGCCGGAATCAGCCAAGCCGTGCTGCTACAGAATCCGCTGATCGGCACGGTTAACGACGAGATCGCCGCGGCCATTGCCAAGTATCCGGAGCGGTTTGTCGGCACCATTCAAGTCGATCCGTTGGACCCGCGGGCGACCGAAATTATCAGACGCTATGCGGCCAATCCCCGCCATTCGGTCCTGAAGTTCGAAATGAGCGACGGCTGGGGCTGGGGCGGCATTCACAAGGGGCTAAAAATCGGGGATGATTGCTTTACCCCGATCTGGGAGCTGGCGGCGGAGCGGAATTTGCCGGTAATTCTGGACAGCGGCCGGCCCAACAACGCCGGTTATCAAGTGGAAGGATTCGACCGGCTGACCACCGCCTACCCCGGGATCACGTTTATCCTGGAGCATCTGGGCGGAATGAACCGGGAGAATCTTCACTTGAAGGATCGCTGGTACGCGCTGAACCGGCTGGGCCAAAAGCCCAATGTTTATTTGGGAATGGCCGCCATCGGGGCTGGCCTGCGCGAGGACTTTCCGTGCCGGGAAGCTTTGGGCCTGCTCAAGGAAGCGGTCGAAATGGTCGGCGCCGAAAAGATCCTATGGGGCAGCGACATTCCGGGCACGCTGAAATTATATACTTACCGCCAAATGGCCGATATGGTCTTAACCTACGCCGACTTTCTAAGCGAGGCTGAAAAGGATCTGATTATGGGCAGGAATGCGCTCCGGGTGCTGACGGGGTTCAGTAAAAATTGACCAAGCGGCGGCTCAAGCAGCCGTTTTCTTTTTGATGTGGTCAAACTGGAAGAACGATGGAAGGAAAAGCCGACCTCAAATCGAATTATAAAGAAAAACGCTGATTGCCGATTATTGATTGGCAACATGAGATCCAAGACTGCGAGGAGAACCATGGCAGATTTTGATTCGATATCAATCAATCCTCCGGAAATCCCCGCCGCTCTGCCGCCGATCCGGAGCGCTCCCACCTCGGTGGCGGCATTCATTGGAATCGCTCAGCGCGGTCCGGTCAATCAGCCGGTAATGCTTAACGGCATCGCCGATTTCATTCATAACTTCGGCGATCTGAATCCCGCCATCGCTGTCGGATTGGCCATCTCCCAGTTTTTCAAAAACGGGGGACGGGAGGCCTGGTTCGTCCGGGTGGGCCGGGATAGCCGATCTATTGACATTCTGGGCACAGCTGCCGAAAAGACGGGGCTGTATGCCTTGGAGCAGGTTGAAGCCTTCAATCTCCTTTGTATCCCCAGCCTCTCCCAACTGTCGGAGCGGGAGCGCGAGACCGCTCTGCAAGAGGTGATCCAATACTGCCAGAGTCGGCGAGCGATACTCTTATATGATCTCCCGGTTGAGGTGGTTGACCCTACCGGTGTTAAGCGCTGGCTCAAGGAACATGACAACACCCGTCAACCGAATCTGGCTGTTTATTTTCCAAACCTCCGGATCGTTGATCCCCTGAACATGGACCGGACCTGTCTGGTTGGCCCGGGCGGAACCGTGGCCGGTTTTTTAAGCCGGAACGACTTGAACAATGGAATCTGGCATGAGCCGTCCGGGGCCGAACTTCAGCTTGCCGGGGTTATGGGCCTTAGTTACAGCTTGGCCCCGAAGGAAATCGATTATCTGGACAGTCTGGGCATCAATTGCCTGCGCCGGACGGGCGAGTTCGGCGCGGTGGTTGCCGGAGCCAAAACTCTGGCGGGAACCGAGCCGTTTCCCCCCGAATGGCGTAATCTGACCATCCGGCGAATGACCCTGTTTATTCAGGAAAGCTTGCATCAGGGCACCCGGTGGGTTTCCAGCCGGGAAAACGGGGTGAGCCTCTGGGCCGGTCTCCGGCATCAAATCACCGGCTTCATGGAAGAATTGTTTCAACAGGGCGCGTTTCAAGGCCAGACCGCGGCGGAGGCTTACTTTGTAAAATGCGATCAGGAGACAACCAGCCAGCGTGAGATGGCTCAGGGAATTGTCAATGTTCTGATCGGGTTTGCCCCGCTCAATCCGGGTAAATTCGTGATTTTAAAGTTGACCCGGTTGGCGCGGAAGTGAAGGCTCCCTGTGTTGGCCCTTGATTTGTAAAAAACCTGGTGATAGTTCCACCAATAAAAATAGCCCCTAAAAACGTATTTTTTTTGTTTTTTAAAACACCCCCGGCCTAGGCTGGGGGTGTTTATCGATTTAATGGCGCCGGTTTTCGGCCTTTTCCGGTTGAGACCATCTTTGACATTACATTTCTTTACAAACATCGATTTCCAAAAAGTCGTTGTCGGTATAATGATTTGAATTTTAAATAATAATTCAATCTTGTAAAATAAGACAAAACATGGTAATATGTTAGTAACAATTCCAACATACTTATGTCGCATAATTGAGAGGGTTTTTATAATTAATTGAAAAAACGTTTTTCTAAAAGGCGGGAATGGGAAATTGAGTAAACGAGCCACGATCCGGGACATCGCTCTGATGGCCCAAACATCGGTTGCCACGGTATCCTGGGTATTGAACGGCAACTCCCGGAAGTATGTCAGCGACGAACTCCGCGATCGGGTCATTGAAGCCGCTCACCTTCTGAATTATCAGCCCAATTTACTGGCGCAGCGCCTGAAGGGCAAATCCCGCAAGCTGCTGGCTGTAGTTGTCCCGCAATTTGAGAACATTTTTTTCAATCACATTGTCATCGGCGCCGAAAAATATGCCAATAACCTGGGGTACCGGTTGTTGATCTGCAGCACCGACGACAATCACCGGAAAGAGGTCGACTTGGTGAACCAGTTGATTGCCAACTGGGTTGACGGCTTTCTCATCGCCCCCACGCCGGAAGGAGCCGATGCGGTCGAAAATATTTGCCGTTCCGGCATTCCGCTGGTGATCGTGGATCGCAAGATCGATAAGGTTGGCGCGGATATCGATTATGTCGGAACCGACAACTTGACCGCCGCTTATCTCGGCGTGAGATATTTATTGGACAAGGGTCACCGGCGCATCGCTTATATCGGCTGGGATACCTGCCTCCAGACGTTGCTCGACCGGAACATCGGCTTCTTCAAGGCCGCCGGGGAATTCGACATCGCCCCGGAAGACGTGGTCATGCGGAAGTGCGCTCGGGACCCGGAAGCCGGTTTCCGGGTGGCCGACCAGATATTGAAGGAGTTTCAGCCCACGGCGATTTTCGTTGACCAGAACAATATCGCCGATGGAGTCGTTAAAGCGATTCGCAGCTTCAATCTGAGGATCCCCGAGGACCTGTCGGTTCTGATTTACGGTGAACCGACCTGGGCGGTACTGAATGTCCCGGAGTTTACCTGTATTGCTTTGCCTGACTTTGAAATTGGCGCGTACGGGGCGAGGATCCTCATTGAAAAACTGGAAGGGCGTTCCTATCAGCCGCGAACCATCTATCTCCCCGGCAGACTCGCGGAACGGGCTTCGGTGAGGATGCTGCCGCAAGGGGGTGGAATCGTTTAAAATCCATCTCGGATAATGTCTGACGTGTAATATATGAAACGGAGGGATAATCAATGAAAAGAACGTTGAGATTGTTCATGGTGGCGCTTCTGGCCGCGGCGATCGCAATCCCCGGGTTGACCAGCGCCGCAGAGCCGTTCCCCAACAAGGCGGTGGAGTTCATTTGCCCTTGGTCGGCGGGGGGCGGCGTTGATCTGTTGATGCGGGCCCTGGGCTCCGTATTCCCGAAATACGCCAATAACCAGCAATTAATCGTCAAGAACGTTCCGGGTGGCGGCGCGGCCATTGGCGCCACCGAAGCCATGAAGGCCAAACCCGATGGCTATACCCTGACCTCCGCGACCACGCCGATCATCACCAAGATCCACTGGAGCGCGGTTCCCTTCAGCGTCGACAGCTTTGAACCGATTATGATGTTCGCCGATATCCCCTGCTACATAATGGTTCCGCTCGATTCTCCCTACAAAGACCTGCGCGATTTGGTGGCTGACGCCAAAAAGCGGCCCGGCAAAATCACCATGGGCAATGCCGGCAGCGGCGGCGGAACGCATTTGGTGGGCCTGGCTTTTCAGAAATTCGCCAAGATCCAGTTGAAGGACATTCCGTTCGAGGGCGGCGGTCCGGCCTTCACCGCCTTGCTGGGTAAACACGTCGATTGCGCGGTCGGTTCGTCGCCTGAGGGCATTCCGCAGGCGGCCGCCGGGCAACTGCGGATTTTGGGCGTTTTCGCCGATCAGCGCCTGGCCAATTTCCCGGATGTCAAGACCGCGGCCGAGCAAGGGTTCAAATTCTACGGAACGATGTGGCGTGGAATCATGGCGCCCAAAGGCACGCCAAAGGACATTATCAGCAAATACGATCAAATCTTCAAGAACTGCATGAATGACCCGGAATTCAAGAAAAAAGCGGACGAAATGGGCTGGCCTTTGAAGTACCTGGGTCCCAGGGAACTCCGCAAGTTTATGAAGGCCGAGGACAAACGCTGGAAGGAAGTAATCATCGAATATAAGCTGGGGGACCGTTACAAAGATCAATACAAATAAGAAGTGGATTATCCAGGATGGGCATAGGGGAGCCGGCCTCGGCTCCCCATTTTAAAAGCGTTATGATAAACCCGGGCCGAAGGCCCGGGTGCACACAAAAGTTCAAAGAAGCAAGTGATAAAGCCGTTTCGCAATGGATGCCGCAAGGCTACAGTCGATCATTGGACTTTATCACATGGCGATTTAAAGGTGGTGGCTTTTGATGACCAGATTGGAAGAGGTTTTGATCAAAGAGCAACGGCTCCACGAATTGATGGAGTCCAAAAGCCTGACAGGGATCCTTCTGAAAAAGCAGGCCAATTTCTCCTGGTTCACCGCGGGCGGCCTGAATATGGTCGGGATCGCCTCGGAGATGGGCGTGACCGCGCTGTTAATCACCCGGGAAGGGCGGTATCTGATCGCCAACCGGATTGAAGCGGGCCGGATGCTGAACGATGAAGGCCTGGGGGAACTCGGCTTCGAATTGCTGGAATATGAATGGTTCGCGGATCGCGAAGCGGAACTGGCCCGGCAAGTCGCCGGGGATCTCGCGAAGGTGGGCGCGGACGTCCCTTTTGCCAATTGCCCCAATCTTGACGGCGCAATCAAGGAGTTGCGCTACTGCCTGACTGAAAACGAGATCGAGCGCTATCGTTTCCTGGGCCGGAAGCTGTCGTTGGCCGTTGAAAAAACGATGCTTGGGATCAAGCCGGGGGATTCCGAATGCGAAATCGCTGGCCGGATCGGAGCCCTTTTGTGGCCGGACCGGATCGATCCCACCGGTTTTTTGATTGCATCCGATGAACGAATTTATTCCTACCGCCATCCCATTCCCACCGCAAAATTAATCCGCCGCTACGTTATGGTCAGTGTCAACGCCCGATACCAGGGCCTGATTACTACGATCACCCGGATGTTGCATTTTGGCAAGCCGGATCCGGGATTATTGCGTCAGTATCAAGATAACCTGGAGATCGATTGCCGGATGATCGCGGCCACCCGGCCCGGCGTTCCGTTGAATCACCCGTTTAAAACCGGTCTGGCCGCTTATGGGGAATTCGGGTATCCCGATGAATGGCGCCTGCATCATCAGGGCGGCGCCATGGGGTATTACGCGCGGGACATCAAAGTGACCGGGGAGACGGAGGACACGGCCCGGGAGAATCAGGCGTTTTGTTGGAACCCTTCGATCACCGGCACCAAAACCGAAGACGGCTTTATCGCCGCTGCGGCCGGCCCGTTGCTGATTACGGCGCCGGTGGCGTATCCTGCGGTAAATTGCGCCGTGGACGGCGTCCTTTTAAGCCGGCCCGGTATGTTGGTTGTCGACTAACGGTGAAAAGCTTTACCAAATGGCTTCTAAAAGCGCGGTGATTAAACCAAGGCCTTGGGCCGGGTTGTACCCAAAAGCTTGAAGCAATGAGGAATGGGGGACACATCCAGATCATCTGACTATGAAAAGGAGGCAGGACATGAAAAAGTGGGAGCGCGTCGCGGCGGCGGTGTTGATGGTGGCCGGGATCGGCGCGGCCTTGGAAGCGTTGAAAATCGGTTTCGGCTCTTTCCAGACGCCGGGGCCGGGTTTTTACCCGTTTTGGCTGGCGCTGATCCTGGCCTTAATCGCGGGAATGCTCTTCGGCAGCAGGCTGGGAAGGGATGAAAAGCCGGCGCCGCTGTGGCTGAAAGGCGCCTGGGTCCGGCCGCTGCTGGCCATACTGGCGATGTTCGGCTACGCCTTATTCCTGGGGTGGCTCGGTTTTTGCGCGGCCACCCTGATGCTGTTCATCGTCTGGATGGCGGTGATCGAGCGGGAATCCTGGCTGCGGATCGGACTGGTCTCGGTTATCGGCACCGGCTTCGTTTATCTGTTGTTTGTAGTCTTGCTGAAAGTCAGCCTTCCCAAGGGAATTCTCTTTTAAGGGGTGACGGTGATGGGAGTGTTTGAAGGCTTAGCCAATGGCTTTGTGCTGGCGCTGACTCCGGTCAATTTGTTATTCGGCTTGATCGGGGCGGTGCTGGGAACGGCCATCGGCGTTCTTCCGGGACTGGGACCGGCAGCGACCATCTCCTTGCTGCTGCCGCTGAGTTATGCGTTAGGATCGCCGTTAACCTCGATCATCATGATGGCCGGAATCTATTACGGGGCGATGTACGGCGGCTCGACCACCTCGATTTTGCTGAACATTCCGGGCGAGGCGGCCTCGGTGGTCACCTGCATGGATGGCTATCAGATGGCCAAAAAGGGCCGGGCCGGCGCGGCCCTGGGAATCGCGGCGGTTGGTTCGTTCGTGGCCGGAACCGTCGGAGTCGTCGGGTTGACCTTTGTCGCGCCCTGGCTGGCCGGGTTTGCGCTGCAGTTCGGTCCGGCCGAATATTTTTCGCTGACGGTGTTGGGCTTGCTGCTGGCCGCGTTTTTATCGGGACAGTCGATTCTCAAGGGAGTCACCATGGTGGTCTTCGGCCTTTTGTTGGCGACCATCGGAATGGATCCGATCTCCGGCAATCTCCGCTATACCTTCGGAACCATGATTCTCCAGGATGGCCTGGACTTTTTAACGCTGGCCATGGGCGTGTTCGGCATCGGAGAGGTCTTGATCAACCTGGAAGGCAAACTCGGCAATGAACTGGTGACAAACAAGATCGCCAATGTCTGGCCGACCCTTAAGGATTATGCGCGGACCAAATGGTCGATTCTCAGAGGCTCGGTCATCGGCTTTCTGGTTGGGTTGCTGCCCGGCGGCGGCGCCGTGATTTCGTCGATGGTCGCTTACGCGGTCGAGAAAAAAGCCTCTAAGCGGCCGGAAGAGTTCGGGGCGGGAGCGATCGAGGGGGTCGCGGCGCCGGAGTCGGCCAACAACGCGGCGGCCAGCGCGTCCTTTATTCCGATGCTGACCCTGGGAATCCCGGGCAATCCGGCGATCGCCATGATCTTTGCCGCGCTGCTGATACAGGGGGTGCAGCCCGGGCCGCTGCTCCTTAAGGAACACGCCGATGTTTTCTGGGGCGTGGTGGCTTCGATGTACATCGGAAACGCATTGCTGCTCTTTTTGAACTTGCCTTTGGTTGGCCTTTGGGTCAAAATGTTAAAAATTCCTTATTCGATTCTGGCGCCGGTGATCGTGATGATCTGCTCCATCGGCGTTTACAGCGCCAAAAATAATCTGATGGATATCGTGATGATGTTTATCTTCGGTGTCTTCGGCTATTTGCTCCGGAAGCTCCATTTTGAACTCGGCCCGCTATTGCTGGCGTTCGTGCTCGGCCGGATTCTGGAGCGCTCCCTGAGCCAGTCCTTGCTAATCTCCGGCGGCGATTTCTCGATCTTTATCACCAAGCCGATCTGCGCCGCGCTTTTGGGAACGGTGGCCCTGATCATTATCGCTCCGGCGGCCGGGGCGTTCTACCGGAAATTGCGGCCAAAACCGGCGGAGGCAACCGGATAGCCGCCACCAGAACCTAAAACATCTAATAAAAAAATCCTCAGAAATCCTGAGGATTTTTTTATTTTGGGCGGTCCGGAAAAGGAGCGGGATCAGGTGCCGGCCGGTTCAATTTCCGGGGGAGAAATGGAAATGTCGAGCTTTTGATAACCGGGCGGAACCTGAAACAGCGAATCCGGCAACGGGCCCTCGCTAATATTTTGCAAGGCTTCGACCAGATTGATCCGCTTCGACCCTTTGATCTCGGTTTGAATGGGGAAGTCCAACTCTTGGCTGACCCATTGAATCATGGTGGTTTTCAGATCCTGATAATCGTATTGGATAATCAGGCAAAAATAGCCGTTAATGACGCCCGTCCCGACCACCTTGGCTTCCTTGATCTCCTTCATGGTCAGGCCGTAGGCGAGCAGGTCGGTCCGGCGCTCCAACAGGTCGGCTTCAAAGTAATTCGGCTGCTGCAGGGAGAATGACCAGACCTTCTTCAAATCGGTCCGGAAGATGGTGATCCGGACTTCGCCGGGGAGATTGAGTTCCTGCCGGATGGCGTAACGGGAGACGTACAGCTTTCCGGTGACGGTCCGGCCGTTGCGCACCGAGGTCAAGTCGGCGCTGAACTCTACCGGTCCCGCGCTCAGCGCCGGAAAGGCCATGATTGCCATCAAAATAAGCAGCAATCCAAGCTTACGTTTCATCGGAGTTCACCACCTCCAGTTAAGGATGACGGGTTGCTTCTCATTATCTATAGTATATATTATCGCGTAAATTCATCGATATTGAAAGCCTTACTTTAATTGTTTCATAAACGAGGCGGGTGATTCGAACTAAAACAACAAGTTTCGCCCGGCAAAGAAGTTGCGCCGTCAGGCCGGCCGGCCCCAATATTCCATGACGGGCCGGCGCCGCTTCATTGGCAACTGCCTCCGGTATATTGCGAAGATCCTCTGTCACTTTGGCAGATGGCAATCTCAGATTGGCTTCCACCAATTGGAGATTGCTAGTTGGCAATCGCACCGGGCCAAGTGACAATCGACATGGGCCAGCTGACAATCTAACATTGGCAACTCGCAATTCTCGATCGGCAGCTGCCAATTGGTAATTGGTGGATCGCTTTGCGTCCGGGACGGAACGCGGCATAGTTTGGGGAGGAAGACAATCGGTTGGGACTTTTGGATTGGGATAATCCCTGCTTTTTCCCGATACCGGAATATCCGCCGGACGTGGTGGGAGAATAAGTTTAGAATTGGCAAGAAAGAGCGGAGGAGGGCCGCGATGAACAAGCGCAGCGTATGGTTTCTGATTCTAAGCTTCGTGGCGGTTGGTCTTGGGATAGCCGGATGCGCCTGGTCCCGCGGAGAAACCCGGCCGGTGCCGACCAAACCGCTGCTATTGCCCTCGGCCCGCTTGGTCCGGATTTCCCCAGTGACTCCCGGCCCGCAATGGATCCGCGCCGGATGGGCCGGATCCGGCCATCAGTCCTGCGGCTCGCGGCCGGCGGCCTCGGTCCGGTAGAAACCGCGGGATTCAAGCAACTGATGCTTAACCCGGGCCGCCTCGGGCGACAGGAATACGTCATACGTCTGCGGGTAACGCAGCCGGCGGTACTCGTCGGGAAAACGGGACAGGCTGGCGCGGGCCCGGGCCTGAAGATCGGCCAACGGAACCGGGCCGGCAACGACGTTGCCCGCCGTGACCACCCGCTCCGACAATTCTTGATGGGATACGGCCTTGAAGCAGACTTCCTTCAGCAAGTTTTCCCGATCATAGGCCTGAATCCGGCCGCTTTGAACCGGTTCGCCCTCCAGATACAGCAGGTCGGCGATGGGATGGCCGTCGCCATCGTAATACCGGATAATCCGCTTCCGGCCGGGATCAGTGATTTTGCTGATATTGCCGGAGATTTTTATTTTCGGCTCCCAACCGGTCTCCCCCTCGATGGCGACCAGTTTATAAACTCCGCCCAGCGCCGGATAATCCCGGGAAGTGATCAGATTGGTACCCACGCCCCAGGAGTTAATCTTGGCGCCTTGCCGTTTCAAATCGGCGATCAGATCCTCGTCCAGTTCATTGGAGGCCACAATGACCGGATCCGGGAAACCGGCCTCCTGAAACAGCCGCCAGGCTTCCTTGGAGAGTTTGGCCAAGTCCCCCGAGTCGAGCCGGATGGCGCCTCGGGTCTCAATCCCGCGCCGGCGGAGCTCCTTGAAGACCGCCACCGCGTTGGGGATGCCGCTGCTGACCGGGTCATAGGTGTCGACCAGCAAGGTGATATTGTTCGGAAACGCCTCGGCATAGGCCAGGAACGCCTCCAGTTCGCTATCGAAACTCATCACCCAGCTATGGGCGTGGGTACCCAAGACTTTGGCGCCAAACAGTTTGCCGGCCAAAACATTGGAAGTGCCCACGCAGCCGCCGATAATGGCCGCCCGGGCGCCGCTCAGCCCGCCA
This sequence comes from Bacillota bacterium, assembly GCA_023402395.1. Classification (GTDB taxonomy): domain Bacteria; phylum Bacillota; class UBA4882; order UBA8346; family UBA8346; genus JAEYGI01. The sequence goes on along the minus strand of JAEYGI010000062.1, from coordinate 38,130 downwards.
TCGGGGCCTTGGGCGCGGCGCAAACCGAACTCCATCACCGGATCGCCGGCCGCGGCGTAACAGACCCGGGCGGCCTTGGTGGCGACCAGCGTCGGATAGTTTAACGCGTTCAGCAGGAAAGTCTCCAGCAGCTGCAGCACTCCCAACGGGCCTTCGGCCCGGACCACCGGTTCATTGGGGAAGACCACCGATCCTTCCGGCACCGACCAGAGATCGATGACCGGCTGGAAGCGTTCCAGATAGGCCAGGAAGCCGTCTTCAAAGCCGTTGCGTTTCAGGTATTCCAGATCGGCCGGGGTGAAGCGGAAATTCCGCAGATAATCGAGGAATGGCTCCAGGCCGGCGAAGAGCGCGAAGCCGTTGTGCGGTGGGAGTGAACGGAAGAAATACTCAAAACAGGCGCGTTGCTCCTGGCGTTGATATTTCCAGAAACCGTAGAGCATGGTTAATTCATAAAAATCGGTCAGGAGCGCCGCGCCTTGGCGCTCGGCCCAACCGGCGGCGATATCGTCAGACATGCTGTTCCACCTCGGACGAAGTAATCAGGCGGGTTCCGGCCGCTTCCATCGTCCGAAGCGCTTGCTGGGCGCTGCCCACGGGGACATCCACGCCCCGGATCGCATCGGTGACCACCGCGACCCGGAACCCTTCCGCCAAGGCATCAAGCGTCGAGGCGCGGACGCAATAATCGGTGGCCAGCCCGGTGATGAACAGGGTATCGACCTTTCGCTCCCGAAGCGTCCGGGCCAGCTCGGTATCCTGAAACCCGCTGTAGGCTTCCCGGTCGATGCGGGTGGCCTTGTTGACGATGATCCCGTCCGCTTTGACGATCAGATCCGGATGAAAAGCGGCTCCCCAGGTCCCCGCGACACAATGGACCGGCCAAGATTTATCGGCAAAACGGGGATTGGCGGCGAAACTGACGTGTCCCTCCGGATGCCAGTCCCGGGTATAAACGACGGTTTCAAATTTAGCAATCAGCCAGTTGACCACGGGAATGATCTGGTCGGCTCCGCTGACCCCGAGGCTGCCGCCGGGGCAGAAATCATTTTGAATATCCACGACCATTAAGGCCGAACCCATATGATCACCTCATCTTGGAATAATTAGTCGGTATATTCGAGAACGATTCGATTTAACCTGCCGCGGCGGAAGAAGTTGTCATTGGCTTCAAACGGCGGCCCCGGGATGAAACGACCGCGTTAAGCGAAAAGGTACCGGTTATATTAAATTTTTGTAAACCGCTTGAGTTCAAAAGAGACGCATGATATATTTGTGAAAAAGGGAACAAACGAGTACGCCTTTTGCGATCGACTTTTTCGCATGTGAAAATACTCTGGCAGCTCTCTTTGTTTTTACGTTTGAAAGAAATACCAAGTCTTATTTTGCGAAGAGCGCCTTAGGTGGAACAGCCCATTCCAAATCGATTTCAAATGAGGATCGCATTGATGGGATTTTTTTTAGATCACCTTTGTTCGTTTTTTCACAAATTTTTTCTTTGGATTTGTGAAACTGTTCACAACTATAAATGTTACAAGTTGAAAGGGGTAGATGGAATGGAGAACATGGTAAGCTGCGACGTTGACAACGCGGCGCCAGCGGTGGCGGACCCACGATACGCCCAAGTGGAGGCGATTATCGACAGCCATGGCCGGGAACCGTCGGCGCTGATCCCGATCCTTCAGGACATTCAGCAGGAGTTCCGCTACTTACCGGAGGAGGTATTGGGCCACGTGGCCAGGGTGATGAAGCTTTCTCCGGCGACAATTTACGGGGTGGCTACGTTTTACGCCCAATTTTCCCTGGAGCCGAAGGGGAAATACGTGATCCGGATCTGTGACGGCACCGCCTGTCACGTCCGGGGCTCGGACCCGGTTCAGGCGGCCATCCGGAAGCGGGTCGGCTTGAATGCCGGAAAAAAGACTACCGCGGACCAGCGTTTTACCGTCGAGACCGTCTCCTGTCTTGGCGCGTGCGGCCTGGCGCCGGTGATCATGATTAATGAGCGGATCCACGGGCAGATGACTCCGGAAGCGGTGGAGCTGATCATGTCCGAATTGGAACGTGAGGAGGAAGAAGCTTGATCGAGTCCAAAATGCAACTTGATTCGGAACGGGAAAAGTGGCAAAAGGGATATCACCGGGAAAAGGCCAGGATCCTGGTTTGCGCCGGCACCGGCTGCGTTGCCAACGGTTCCCTGAAAGTATACGAGGCGTTGCAACGGGAAGTCGCCGACCGGGGCGAATTCGTCGCGGTGGAATTGTTATTTGAAAACGAGGATGCCAGCGGAGTTTCAGTCGTCAAGAGCGGCTGTCACGGCTTCTGTGAGATGGGGCCATTGGTCCGGGTCGAGCCGGGTGGAATCCTCTACACCAAGGTTCAGGCGGACGATGCGGCTGAGATCGCCGCCGCGCTGCTGGAAGAGGGCGACCCGGTGGAACGCTTGCTTTACAAGCATCCGGTGACCGGAGTGGCCTATGCCGTGGAGTCCGAGATCCCGTTCTACCGGAATCAAAAGCGGAATGCGCTGGTCAATTGCGGCATGATCGATCCCGATGAGATCCGGGAGTATATCGCCGGCGGCGGCTATCAGGCGCTGGCCAAAGTGTTGACGGAGATGGACCCGGCCCTGGTTTGTCAGGAGATTATCGAGTCCGGTTTGCGGGGGCGCGGCGGCGGCGGTTTCCCGACCGGCCGCAAATGGGATCTGACCCGCAATGCGACGGGCGCTAAGAAATACGTGGTCTGTAACGGCGATGAGGGCGACCCGGGCGCGTTCATGGACCGGAGCGTGATGGAGGGCGATCCCCATAAAGTGCTGGAAGGGATGGCGATCTCCGGGTTTGCCGTCGGCGCCGACGAGGGCTATATCTATGTGCGCGCCGAATACCCGCTGGCGGTTCAGCGGCTGCGGAACGCGGCCAAAGCGGCCCGGGAGTATGGCGTGCTCGGCCAGAACATCCTCGGGACCGGATTTAATTTTGATGTCAAGATCAAGGAAGGGGCCGGTGCGTTCGTCTGCGGCGAAGAGACGGCGCTGATCGCCTCCATCGAGGGCGAGCGGGGCATGCCGCGGCCGAAGCCGCCGTTTCCGGCCAATGCCGGGCTGTGGGCCAAACCGACCCTGATCAATAACGTCGAGACCTTTGCCAATGTGGCGCCGATCATCCGCAACGGCGCGGCCTGGTTTAAGAGCTTCGGCACGCCGAAGAGCCCGGGGACCAAAACCTTCGCCCTGACCGGACAGGTGGCCAACACCGGCCTGATCGAGGTTCCGATGGGAATCACCCTGCGCGAGATCGTCTTCGACATCGGCGGCGGGATCCGGGGCGGCAAGCAATTTAAGGCGGTTCAGATCGGCGGCCCGTCGGGCGGCTGCCTGACCGAACAGCATTTGGATATGCCGCTGGATTTCGACTCGCTGCTGGCGGCCGGGGCGATGATCGGTTCCGGGGGCCTGGTGGTCATGGATCAAGGCACCTGTATGGTCGAAGTGGCCCGTTATTTCATGAACTTCACCCAGAACGAGTCCTGTGGCAAATGCGTGCCCTGCCGGGAAGGAACCCGACGAATCCTGGAGATTCTGGAACGGACCGTGGCCGGGAAAGGCCGGGACGAGGATCTGGAGATCCTGACCGACCTGGCCGAAGCGGTCAAGGACGGCTCCCTGTGCGGCTTGGGAAAGACCGCGCCCAACCCGGTGCTGACCATGTTAAAATACTTTAAAGACGAATACCTGGCCCATGTGGCCAAACGGTGTCCGTCCGGCGTCTGCAAAGCCTTGAGCGAATATCGGATCCTGGCTGAAAAATGCAAGGGATGCAGCAAATGCAGTCGGGTCTGTCCGGCGGGAGCGATCAGCGGCGAAATCAGAAAGCCGTTTGTGATCGACGCCCTCAAATGCATCAAGTGCGGCGCCTGTAAAGGGGCCTGTCCTTTCCAGGCCATTGAGGAGGGATGAGAGCAATGAGCGAAACAGTGCTGATAGATAACCAACCGGTGCCGATTGAGGGCGAAAAAAATCTGTTGCAACTGATCCGGAAGATCGGCATCGAGCTGCCGACTTTCTGTTACCATTCGGAACTGAGCATTTATGGCGCGTGCCGGATGTGCGTGGTTGAGATCGAGGGCCGGGGCGTGGTGGCCTCCTGTTCCACCCCGCCGGTGCCGGGGATGAAGATTATGACCAACAGTCCGCGGGTGCACCGGGTCCGCCGGACCGTGCTCGAACTGCTGCTGGCCAATCACGACCGGGATTGCACCACCTGTGAGAAGAACGGCCATTGCAAGCTGCAGGAGCTGGCCAATAAGTTCGGAGTCCGGAAAGTGCGGTTCGGCGAGCGTGACGAGAAGCTGCCGCTGGACGACGCGGGTCCGTCCATTGTGCGGGACCCCAACAAGTGCATCCTATGCGGCGATTGCGTCCGGATGTGTTCCGAGGTTCAGGGCGTCGGGGTGCTCAGCTTTATCAACCGCGGCTCCCGGGTCCGGGTCACCCCGGCGTTTGAGAAAGGCATGGGCGAGGTCGATTGCGTCAATTGCGGACAATGCAGCGCGGTCTGCCCCACCGGAGCCCTAGTGGTCAAGTCGGAAGTGCACAAAGCCTGGGCCGCCATCAATGATCCGGAGAAGATCGTTGTAGCCCAGGTGGCGCCGGCGGTCCGGGTCGCGCTCGGGGAAGAGTTTGGCTCGGCAGCGGGCGAGCTGGTTACGGGGAAAGTGGTCTCCGCCCTCAAGCGGCTCGGCTTCGACAAGGTCTTCGATACCTGTTTGGCGGCGGATTTGACGATAATGGAAGAGACCGCCGAGTTTTTGGGCCGCCTGGAGCGGAACGAGCGGATCCCGCAGTTCACTTCCTGCTGTCCGGCTTGGGTCAAATACGCCGAACACAATGAGAGCGCCTGGCTGCCGCATCTTTCGACCTGCCGGTCGCCCCAGCAGATGTTCGGATCGATGATGAAACGGTATTGGGCCAAGGAACTTGGCAAAGATCCCCGGGACGTGATCGTGGTCTCGATCATGCCCTGTACGGCCAAGAAGTTCGAGGCGGCCCGGCCGGAGTTTGCCCAGGACGGCCTTAGGGACGTGGACTTGGTTTTGACCACGCAGGAATTGGCGCAAATGATCCGCGAGTCGGGGTTGATTTTTGGAGACCTGGATATCGACTCCTTTGATATGCCGTTCGGCTTTACCACCGGCGCCGGAGTGATCTTCGGGGCCACCGGCGGAGTGGCCGAGGCTGCCTTGCGGGCCGCTTACGAGCGAATCACCGGCCAAAACCTGGAGCAGGTCAACTTTGAGGGGGTCCGGGGCTTTGAGGGCTTGAAGGAGACCACCGTCGTCCTCAAGGGCAAGGAGATCAAGGTGGCCGTGGTGCACGGCCTGGCCAACGCCAAACGGTTGATGGAGAAGATCCGGAGCGGCGAAGCCCAGTATCATCTGATTGAGGTCATGGCCTGTCCGGGTGGGTGCATCGGCGGCGCCGGCCAGCCGGCCGCCAGCGACCGGGAGGTCAAAAAGGCCCGGGCGCGCGGGATTTACAACGCCGATAAAATGTCGCAACTCCGCAAATCCCAGGAGAATCCGGTGATCGCCAAATGTTATGAGCGCTGGCTGAAGGAACCCAACAGCCACGAAGCGCATCAGGCGTTGCATACCACCTATTGCGGACGCGACTGTTGCTCCGGGGAGTAAATTCTTTCGTTAAAATAGATAAGCTGAAATAAATGTTGTGATAAGCTTTCCCATCCTTAAAGCATGGCTGGGAAAGGGCAACGTCAGTATTTATTTCAACTTATGATTTAAGGAAAATATGTCGCAATTTATCTGGGCGTTCAAAAAGTTATTGCGATATATATAGATAAGAAGCGCGATGTATTACGCATTACCTTAAAAGGGCCGTTCCGGGAATCACCGGATCGGCCCTTTTTTCAACCATTTCCTTCCTCTCGGTAATCCATGAGGCAGTTGCATTGATTGAAAATGATCCGGCAAGCGGCGCCGTGATAATTTCGCTTCCAACGGATTGACAAGGGACGGTTCCCATTGCCACGGCGGTTATTGAAAATAGTCCGGCATTCGCTGCCGTAGTCACGGGGATGACAACCAACTGACAGGCAAGGGACGCCGGAGTTACGGCGTTGAATGCCGCAATCCCGGCAATTGATGCCGCAACTCCGGCATTCAATGCCGTTGCTTGGGCATTGAACGCCGAAGCTCCGGCAACCGATGCCGGACTTCGGGCAAACAATGCCGCAGTTGCGGCGAAGACCGCCGTAGTTCCGGCAAAGGCTGCCGGGAGAATGACAGTTAAAGATTAAGGCCGGCCGGGAGCGGAAAGAGATGCGCCGGGGTAAGTCGGTTGCTCCGGGTGATTCGACGAACTGGGCGCTGGAGATAGCTGTGGTCAGGCTGGGAGAAGAAGGTAAAATTCGGTCAAACATTTATTAAAACTAAAAAACGGATCGGTTGCCTACATCCCGGCAAGCCATCGCCACTCTTGGAAAGAGGGCAAAATATGCATGGAAGAATGTGAAAATCAACAAAATCGACAGAGTTTTCAGAAAAAAATTATTTTATAATAGTAATTATCGCTAGAGAATATTTACTAAAAAGTAGATTACGTGAAGAAGGAGGTTTGCCGAACAACCCAGTTCCGGTGTAAACCAAAAAACATTTGATAACGAAGGAGAAATCATTATGAGGAAAACCTTTGGCATCCCGGGTCTGATCCTGGTGTTGTGCCTGGCGTTGGCGGCGATCCTGGCCGGTACATTCCCGGCAAACGCCGCGGTGCTGCTTAGCGATGATTTTGAGGACGGGAATTCCAGCGGGTGGAGCACCAGCAACGGCAGTTGGTCGGTGGTAACCGACGGCAGCAGAGTCTATAAACAGTCCGGCACGTCGACCACGGCTCACGCCTATAGCGGAACTTCCAGTTGGGCCAATTATTCGGTGCAGGCCCGGGCCAAAGCGCTCAGTTTCAACGGAACCGACCGCTACTTCGGCATCTGTGCCCGCTTTCAAAGCTCCAGCAACTATTATTTCCTGTCCCTCAGCAACGGCAACCGGCTGGACCTCCGCAAAAAAGTCGGCGGCGCGCTGACCAGCCTGGCCTCCAAGACCTATGCCGTCGCTACGGGTACCTGGTATACCCTGCGGCTGGTCGTCAACGGCGGCAGCCTTCAGGCCTATGTCAACGGCACGCTGGAGTTGTCGGCCTCCGACTCGGCCCTGGCCGCTGGAAAAGCCGGCTTAATGACCTATAACACCAGCGCCGAATTTGACGATGTGCTTGTAGAAGATTCCGGCGTCAGCAATACGCCGACTCCCACCCCGCCGGTAACCAACACGCCGACTCCGACACCGGCCATAGTTACACCGACACCGACTCCCGCCGCGACCAGCACTCCGACCCCGACTCCGTCCGGCGCGACTCCCACTCCGACGCCGTCAGGAGCCACTCCAACCCCGACCCCGTCGGCTTCGGGAGAGCCGTATCCGTTGCTCCGACCCGATGATGTGCCGCATACCGGGCCGCAACAAGCTCAGGGAACCCTTCCCGACGGTTTTGCCTCCTATGGCAAAGGCACTACCGGGGGCCAGGGCGGAACGGCCGTGACCGTGACCACCGCCGCCGAATTTGTCGATTACATCAAACGGGACGGGGCCTACATCATCAATGTCCAGGGAACTATCGATCTCGGCTCCGTAGCCTTGACCGGCTTTGATAAAACGTATGGGTGCTTTGCCATGAAATCCAACAAGACCCTCCAGGGCGTCGGCTCCGGCGCGACGATCCTCAATGGCGGCGTCACGGCGGTCGGTGTCAGCAATATCATCATTCGCAACCTGAATTTTACGACCAATGAGTCCGGCGGCGGCGCGGAAGACGCGTTCTGCGCGGCCAGCGGCGCTCATCACATTTGGATCGACCATTGCACATTCTCCAATTTTGCCGACGGTTTGGTGGATATCAAACGCTGGGCGAGCTTCGTCACCGTCTCCTACTGCCGGTTCTTCAATCACAGCAAGACCACGCTGGTGGGGCATGACGACAGCTTTGACGATACCGGCTATCTCAAGACTACCTATCACCACAATTGGTTCGACGCCACTACCCAGCGGCACCCGCGGGTCCGTTACGGCGAAGTCCATATCTATAATAACTATTACAACGATTTGGGCGACTATGGCATCGGCGCCGGCGTCCAGGCCAGAATTTACTCCGAGTATAACTACTTCGAAAACGTCGAGGACTGCTCCCAGTTTTACGGCACCGGCTATCTCAAGGACATCGGCAGCTTCATGGTGAATTGCGAAACCTTTGAAACCAATCCGTCCGGGGTGGCCTGGAATCCGCAAAGCTATTACAGCTATACCGCGGATCCGGTCGCGAACGTCAAAGACCTTTGCATTCAATACGCCGGGGCCGGAAAACCCAGCCGGTAATAAAAAAAGAAGCGGGGCTGTCTCCAGACGATACGGAGGCAGCCTCGCTTTTTTTGTTTGTGACCAGCTGTTGACAAGGAGCAGACAGTATCGGTTATTTGGTGGTCAGGTACGTCCCGGTGATGATCAGCGCGCCGCCGCCCACCATGAACCAACTGATCTGTTCGCCCAGGACCAGCGCGGCGATGATTCCGGTCAGCAACGGGCGGAAATAGAGATAGCTCCCCACGGTGACGGCAGGCAGTTTCAGCAGCCCCCGGTACCAGGCCAGATACCCGTAGACCGAAGCGGCCCCGCCCAAATACAATAAGTTAAGCCAGGTGACCCAGGTCAATCCGGCCCAATCGACCCGGGGCAGATCGGGCAGGGCGAAGGGGAGCAGGCAAGCGGTTCCGATCATCGTGGTGTAGGTAATCAAGGTGAGCGGTTTGTATTTGGAGAGCAGCTTTTTTCCGGCCACGCTGTAAAATGCCCAGGAAACCGCGGTCAGCAGAATAAGCAGGTCGCCCCAGACCCGATCTCCCGGCTGTTTCCAGAACGGCTGGCCGTCCGCGATGATCAGCAGGGTTCCGCCGAAGGCCAGGAACAGACCGGCGGCCGCGGCCGGCTTCCAGCGCTCGCGAAGCCAGAGCCAGGAGATGACGCCGATAAATACCGGGGAAAGACTGATCAGCAGCGCGGCGTCGGTAGCCTGGGTATAACGGATGCCGTAATGTTGAAATAAATAGTAAAAGGTAACCCCGGTCAGGCCGAGACCGAACAGATGCCCATAATCGGCGGGTTGAATCCGTTCGGGATTGCGGAGATTGATCGCGCAGAGCATCACCGAGGCGATCATATAACGCAACAGCGCCGACATTGCCGGAGGCACCTGAGCCAGTATCATTTTGGTGGACACAAAGGTACCGGCCCAAATCGTCACCACCCCTAACAGCTCCAGATGAATGAGGAGGCGGGACGGTTGTTTCACAAGGGAACCGGATAGCGGCGCTTTCATTCCCCGGCCGCCGGTTTGATTTCGAACAGTACCGTGCCGCCCGCGCTATGAGGCGGGCCGGGGTCGATGCACTGCACGGTCCGCCCGGTCAGTCCAAGCTCGGCCAGATCGTGGCCGAGCCGGGCCGCGAAGATGGCCGGGTAGAGATTCGCGAAGGCAAATCCGCAAATTCGATCGGTTTCGGGCAGCGAAATATTGGCGCCGCGCAAGACCACTTTGTCCCCAACCTTGATCCCGGCCGCGCAATGCCCTTTCACTTCAGTGGCGGTAATTATTAAATCCATGATTGATCAACTCCCGTAATTAATTATTTTAGCGATTCCGGATCAAAAATGACAGCAGATCGTTGTCGCCGATCAGCCGTTGGAACCGTTCCTCACCCAGCGTATTGATGAGCAGGCGGCCCCAGAGGTCATGTTTGATATATTCTTTGGCCACCAGGACGATCCCCGGGATATCGGTCCAGATGCCGACCGTTTCCTGGTCAGCCCGGATCTCGCTGATGACTACTTCCCTGGAATCGGCGACGGCCACAGTCAAATGGGATTGCAACCGGTTTTGCGAACTTTCGCCGCAGGGGGCGAGGTTGATCGCATCAGGACCGTGATAGTCGAAATCGCCGAAGATTCCGGCGATTACCTTAACTCCCCGGCTTTCAGCCCGAACCACCGCCTCTCGCGCGATTGCGAATTCGTCCGGCCATAGCGACAGCATCACTAGCTCCGTGGCGTTTTCAATGACTGCGATAATTTTAGAGATCACCGCCGGATAACCGGCCAGGTTCCAGGACAGGTCGATCCGCGGGATGGGCTGGAGCTGCTGGAGATCCTCCGCCAAGGCTTCAATGGTCGCGACATAATCCCGCCGTAACAGATGAACCAGTTTCTCACGGGGAATGGGATAATATTGGACCGGATCGGTCGCTCCGTCGGCAATGGCCAAGCCTTTATTTTTCAGCCGGCTTAGGGTCTCATAGACCTTGGACGGCGGAATCCTGGCCAGTTTGCTTACTTCATAGCCATTGGCGGGATGTTTTTGAAACAAGGCGATCAGCGCTTTGGCTTCATAAGAGGAGAGCCCCAGCTTTTCAAGGTTTAACAACAGGTCGTTCATAATGGCCTCCGCGCGCGGTGATTGGTTATATACTATCGCGCGCGGAGCACGAATGCAATATTGACCGGACCCGGGTAGAGTCCGGTTTGGAATGATAATTTTGCGCGGATCGTTGTTTCAGGCGCTTTGTTGCAGGTGGTTAGCGTCATATTATGAAAAAAGTAAGTTTCAAAATCATTTGTCCAAACATAGAATGGTATCGATTTCGGGAGAAAGGGGGGATAGCCAATGTCGGTGAAAACCAGTGTAGGTGCCTCCAGTTTGGTCGAAGTGCTCGATCGGATCTTAGATAAAGGTATTGTCATCGATCTGTACGCAATCGTATCGTTAGTGGGTATTGAGTTATTGGCGATTGAGGCTCGGGTGGTTATTGCCTCGGTTGAGACTTGGTTGTGTTACGCCAAGGCGGTTGGTCTGTTGCAGTATCATCACGAGGCTGCCTAACCGTAGCCAGAAAGGCGGATGGGGGGATGGATTGCCCATCCCCTCATTCTTACAAATGGATTCTAATTGAAAAGGCTGGTGAATCGATGGCTATCGACCAGTTAGAAAAGAATATCATCACTACTCCCTTTGTTCAGGATATTCTCGAACGGGCCAATATCTATTTAAAAGCGGGATTACCAGTCCATTTAACCGGTCCGGCCGGAACCGGCAAAACGACCTTAGCCCTCAAACTGGCCAGAGACTGGGAGCAACCTTATTATTTGATTCAGGGGGACGACACCTATAACCGGCAGGATCTGATCGGCGGCTTGTTCGGATACTCCCAAAAAATCGTTGAGGATAACTTCATCGCCTCCGTCAGCAAATATGAACGCAAACTCACTCCGATTTGGGTTGACAATCCAGTGGCGATCACCTGCCGGGAAGGCGGCACGCTGATTTATGACGAATTTACCCGCTCCCGGCCGGAGACCAACAATGTGTTGCTGGGAATTTTGTCCGAAAAGGTTTTTCTCACCTCCGACCACGATGGCCGTTTGACGCTGGAAAAGGTTCACCCCGATTTCTCCTTGATTTTAACGAGCAACCCCCAGGAATACGTCGGCGTCAATAAAGCTCAGGATGCGTTATTGGACCGGATCATCACCATTGGGTTGGCGCGTTTCGACGAAGAGACCGAAGCGGCAATCACCGCCAGGCACGCCGATTTGAATCAGGGTCCGGCGCTGAAGATCGTTCGCATGGTCCGGGCCATCAATGAACGGATTCAATTAAAACATTCCTCGGTCCGTTCGGCAATCATGATTGGGAAGATCTATGCCAACTTGTTTCAATATGAAAGCCATAATCCGGTATTCTTCAAATGCTGCCAGGATATTTTCGGAGCAGATTTGGTCACGCTGGAAATAATCCGGGAGGCCTGGGCCGAGGCTTGAGAACGGCGCCCGGCATTCGCGGGATTGAAATAAATGCGCGTAAGCTATATAAGATGAAAAAATTTTTTTGAAATAAATTTCATCCCAAAAGCTGGCTGTGAATGGAAAATGATTGAAATTGTTTCATCTTACGAATGAAGGAAAATAGGTCGCAATTTATCTGGGCGTTCAAAAGACTTATTGCGATATATACCACCAAAACCCTCCGGCCCAAAAGCAGGGGCAACCGCAAAAACTCATCAAAAGCCAGTGAATAGTTGCCAAGGTTGTTTATTCAAGAAATCCATCCCTGAAAAAACCGGCCGTCATACCGGTTCCCGGGAGCTTGGGGCGCAAAGGAGATATCATGGGCAAAAAGCAAAGCGTCTATATTTACGGGATCGCTTCCAAGGAGCTTCAAGCCGTGGAATGCCAGGGCATTGGCAATCCCCCGCAGCCAGTCAGGGTGGAACCGCTGGGAAGCGTCGCGGTGATCTTGACCTATTTAACTCCTGATTTTGAGGAAGTAGGGATTGAAGACGCTGTCCAGCATGTCCGGGTACTGGAAAAGGCCATGGAAAACGCGACGGTCTTGCCGATCCGGTTCGGCACCGTAGCCGATTCGCTGGCTGAATTCAAAACGATGGTGATCAGCAATCAATTCGCCATTCAGAAAGAATTGCACCGGCTAAAAGGAAAATACGAGGTCGGCATCAAGGGCTATTGGCGCAAAGAAACCATCCTGGAAGAACTCCGGGCGTCCAAAGAATACACGGCCCTGGTCGAAGAAGCGCAACAGAACTCCCGGGCCGCCATGGAACTGGGGCAAATGGTGGAAGCGGCGGTCAATGAATGGCGCGTCCGGCTCGAAGAGCAGGTTCATCCGCTGCTGGCCCGGCTCGCCACGGAGAGCGTGATCTCTGACGCGACTAGCGTGGAAATGGTTTACAGCAGTTCCTTTCTGGTAACCCCCGAACAGGAACTGCGCTTGAAAGAGAAACTGATCGAGAGCGCGGAAAAGACGCTGAACAATCGGATGGAGTTTCATTTCACCACCAAACTGCCGCCCTATAATTTTATCAAATTGCGTTTGAAATGGGGGAGTTAGGAGATGAACCTTTTCGATATCCTGCTCTTTCCAATTACGGCTCCGGTCAACGGCACCGTTTGGGTTCTACAGCAAATCGAAAAAAAAGCCCGGGCCGAGCTGTACGATCCTCAGGTATTGCGGGCGGAGCTATTGCAGTTGCGCGTCAGCTATGAACGGAACACCATATCCCAGGCGGAATACGACGAGAAATCCCAAGTAATTTGGGATCGCTTGAAATTACTGACCTCAAACGAGGCGGAAGGTGATGAGGATGCCGATTCAACCGACTAGGACGGGGGGCGTTACGCTAGCGGACTTAGTCGACCGGATTCTTGACAAGGGTTTGGTCATCAATGCCGATATTACTGTTTCGATCGCCGGAGTCGAATTGTTGGGGGTAAAAATTCGCGCCGCCGTTGCATCGTTTGAAACCGCCGCCCGTTACGGCCTGGAATTCCCTTCGGGCACGAATTTCAGCACCAATTCCTGGCGGCAGATCGAAACCGAGCTGGAAAGCTGTCCCAGCTGCAACAAGCGGTTACTCCGCGAAGACCTCCTGCGTTCAGGCTGCCCATGGTGCGGATGGCACCGGCAATTAACCGTCGATCCGGCCGAAGCGTGAGCTAAAAGTGCGGTCCGATAGTTGTCAGTTTCTAGAGAGAGGACCAAATAGCAAGAACTAGGAACTAGAAACCAGGAACCAGGAACTGAATTTAGTGAATTCGAAAATACCTGAAACAGGGGAGATACCGGATGCCGGTAGAAGTGGATGCGGATAATCTAAAAGAGGGCTTGTTGGGACTGGTCGTCGCCCTAGTGGAGATCATCGCCGAAGTGTTGAAGATTCAAGCTATCAAACGAATCAACGCCGGTCATCTTTCGGATGAGAGCATCGAACGGCTGGGCCAGGGCATTATGGACATTGAGGAGACGATCGAACGCATCAAGCAAGAACAGGGTCTGAATCAAGCCGTGGCCGATCTCCGCAACGAACTGGATGAAGTGATTGACCGGATCCTGGACACGGTGGTCATTCCTTTCGAAGAGCAACAACTATCGGCGAAGGAGGGCCGCGAGTGAAGGCCAAGTCGGTAACCTATGTGATTCTCCTGATGAACTCCTTGGGAATGGAGATTAACCGCGACAGCGTGTGGCGGTTTTGCAACCAAATCGCCCCTCAACCGGAAACTTTCGACCGGGAAACCGTCGAATGCCTGGTTTTATTGTGGGAGACCGCATTTAGCCAGGCTGATCAAGCCCACACCCAAGCGCTGCTTGTTCCACCCGGACCCGAGACAGCGTCGTTAAACTCTCCCCCGGTTTCAGCTCCGGGTCCATCCTCCTCTCGACCCAGCCCGGCGGACAGCCGGAAAAACGATCTTTCGGAACAGCCCGCCCCAACGATTATAGAGGCGGCGCCGGAAGCCCGCCGCTCCCAAACGGATATTGCCCGCCTCGACCGGGGGATGGAGCTGGGAAGCGATCTGGCGGGCCGGTATATCTACGGTATCGGCTGGGGCAGTTATCCGTGGCTGAATGTTCAAGGGCTGGATGACGCGCTGGTGTTTGGCATTGAGTATCAGGAAGTGGTCGCGGTGGTTCACGCCTGCCAACCGCGCCCCTATGAATCGGCCGAACCGGGAACGGCGGAAGCCTGGGTCCTCCGCCACCAGGAAGTTTTGGATCAATTGGCGTTATCGTTCCGCTATATCATCCCGATGGGGTTTGATGTCATTGTGGATGGAAGCCAAGCCGCCAATCCCGATCAGGTAGTCCGGGATTGGCTGGCTGTCCGTTACGAACGAATCACGGAACAAATGAAACGGCTCTCCGGAAAAATGGAGTATGGAGTCAGGCTTCTGATCGCCGCCGAAAAGCTGGCGGCCATGGCTCCGGGACGCAATCCGCGCATCGGGGAACTGGAACGGAAACTGGTTGGAATGAGCAAGGGGACCGCTTATCTGTTCCGCAACGAGCTAAACAACACCCTCCGGGAGACGATTGAGGAGATTCAAGCCGAGATCGGAGCCGATCTCAAGCAATTACTGATTCCGCTCGTCGCGGAGGTAAAAGAGGATAATTCGGTAACCAAACCCCAAACCGGTCAGGAGATCCTCATCGCCAATCTGGCGATATTAGCCGAGGATTCGCTGGTCGAAGCGGTGGGTGTGGCCCTGGAGGAGATCCAGACCCGTTACGGAGCGCGGGTCGAATTCACCGGACCGTGGCCGCCGTACAGCTTCGTGGAAGAACTCGATTAAGCGAAATGGGAATGGTGAGGGAGACGGATGAAGCCGGTTCGAAATTATTCGGCCCTGGTGGAATTGTTGGATCGGGCTTTGGATAAAGGCATTATTGTCGCGGCCGATGTTATCATCTGCGTTGCCGACGTTCCGCTCATCGGGCTCAACTTGCGCTTGGGATTGGCCAGCATTGAAACCATGTTGAAATACGGGTTGATGGCGGATTGGGACGCGGCCCATCAAGCCCTTAGGAAAGAGAGCGGCTCCGACAGTATTACGGTCAAAGAGGAGGAATAGCGCATGAAACATCATCCCAGCCGTACCCTGCGCCGGTCCAAAATTAACGTGGCGATCAAGTCCAATGTCCGTCATTTGCAGCACCGGAGCCCGGCTGATTGGGAGCAGGCGGCGCTCGCCGATAAGCAGCGGATCGAAAAGATTCAGCAGACCATTGACGAACGGGTTCAGGATCTCCGCGTCAAAGTCGAAGCGGTCCGGCAACGGATCAATGAAACCAAAGCTCAGGTGAGAGCGGTCCGGGAACAAGCGTACAATCTGCGAAAAGTGGCGATTAAGCCGTCCATTCAAAGGCCAAAGGAGGTGAAGATGGAAAATGAATAATCAACCGGGGGGAAAAGAAGGGAAGGCCAGCAAAAACAGCCTTGAAAAGGCAATTATCAGGGCAACCGAAAAAATGGGGCAGATTACCGGGCTTAAAGTTTTAGGAGTGGTCGGGGCGGTACCCGAGAGCGAAGGAAGTTATGCGGTGAAGATCGAGTTTGTTGAACGCCAGGGCATTCCGGATACCATGGATTTGATCGGCTTATACGATGTGAATCTGGATTCCGAGGGAAACATTCTGGGCTATACCCGGGTCGATATGCGGAAACGCGGCGAGGGTTATTAGGCGGCGGTCACCAGTCTCCCGTGGCATTCGTTTTGCTGGTTCGCCATGGTTTACTCATTGAAGAAGATGAAAAAACCCTTCCCAAATACACGGAAGGGTTCCTAATTTTTACAGGCGGGCAATTCCGAGTGAAATTAAAATAAAAGGCAAATTTGCTTGAAGCATGGTTTGGTTGGACCTCAAAAGCTTGGAAGCCAAGGGATCGTCCACCTGTCGCGGCCATCCTTTTTTGAAAAGATCCCGGAAAAATCGACTTTCCCCGTGCTTCGCTGAGCTTGTGTGAAAACTCGGCCTTCGGCCAAAGTTTCTCACAACGCTTTTAGGCCTCGGTGGATTGGTCCGAATCGCAGATTTCGTCGCTTACTTCGGCGACCAGAACATCTTCGACGGGGCTTTCATTGCATACGGTCTCCACATTGTCGCTATTGTCCACGATGTTGATATTGGGATTGATCTCATCGGAAAACATCAATTCACCCCCTTTCGTAACGGCATATTGGTGGTTCTGAGAGAAGATATGCGGGAAGCGGCAAAACTATACCAATGGAGATGACCGGCTGCGTTCGGCCCGTTTATTATTAAAACAGAAATTTTTGATACTATATCAGATCTTGGGGTATTGCGGCTGCGAATGCGCGCCGGGTTTCATATGATAAGACGGGAGGTGAATCAAATGGTAGCTAATTCGACGTTGCTGGCGTTCAATTCAACCGCGCTCAGTATCGTGAACCTCTCACAATCCGTGGCCGCCTTGCTCGGAAACCCGCTGGCGTTCAACACGACCTATGCCTCAACCTTGATCACGACCATCCAGTTGATCGCAAACGATGTCAGCAGTCTGCCGTTGACCGTTGTTCAGCGCAATGAAATCCTCAACCTGCTCAACCTGGCCATAACCATTATTAATCAGGCGGTGGCCGCTGGCTTTATTACCATTGAACAGATCAATTCACTTCTGAATATTCTGGAGTTGGCGGTTCAAAAATTAAACGCCTTCAGCTTCCCGCTCTTGTTCTCGCCGCTGCAAAAAGGCACCTTCACCTGCCGGCAGTTCTGCTGATTTTAGTAGCTCGTTCCAAAGACCTCCGGAGTTGACGGAGGTCTTTTGGGGTTCCGAGAGCGGTTCCGGTAAGGCTTCGTTTCGTCCCAAATATCAAGAACCGGCAACCGGGAACAAAGGGACCAAACGTTTGCCAGCCCACGATCTGACAATGCGATCCACCATTTCCCAATTGGCGGATGCCAATCCTCCGATGCGATTTGGCAAAGTCAGATTGTCAACTGTCCCAGGCAGATTGGCAACTGGCTTTGAAGGATTGGCAGCTTGCAATTTCCAATTGGTGGATCGCAATTCAACTTTGCCACTTGGCAATGTGGAAAAGGATCCTTGCAATGTGAATAAGTATGTTGGCAATGGAGAAAAGTTGCTTGGCAACGTGACATTGCCGGATGGCGGGAAAGCCGGGCGAGGCGGATGGAACCGAGGGAAACAACGGCAAATGACGGGAAAAAACAAACGCCATCCGGTCGCGGCAGGCAAACCGGATGGCGTTTGTTTTACAGTCCCTGAAAGCAACGGGAGAATACGGATTACTCGGCCTTGACCTCGGTCCAGACCCGGTCAAACTCCTTGATCATCGCGCCCAAGTCGACGAAGACCTCCGAATTCTTCAGGTCTTCCGGCTGCGGATAGAAGGAGCGGTTTTCGGTTACCTCTTTGGGAAGCTTTTGGACGGCTTCCAGTTGCGGGGAGGCATAGCCGATGTAGCTTGCGTTCCGATAAGCGATCTCGGTGTCGCACATAAAATTGATGAACTGTTCGGCCTCTTTTTTATGATTGGCGCCTTTGGGGATGACCATGGCGTCAAACCAGAGGTTCGATCCTTCCTTGGGGATCACATAGTTGAGATCCGGGTTCTCATCGATGCAAAAAACGGCGTCGCCGGACCAGACCACGGCCAGGGCGGCCTCTTCGCTGATCATTTTATCTTTGACCTCATCGACCACATAGGCCAGGACCAACGGCTTCTGGTCGTGCAGCGCCTTTTTGGACGCTTCCAGCTCGGCGGTGTTCTTGCTGTTCAACGAGTGGCCGAGCATCTTGAGGGTGATGCCGATGCTGTCCCGCTGGCTGTCGAGCATCAGAATCTGTTTGGCGTATTGCTGATCCCAAAGGATCTTCCAGCTATCCGGCGCCGGGTTGACCAGCTTGGTATTGTAGAGAATGCCCACCGTCCCCCACATATAGGGAACCGAGTATTCATCCTGCGGGTCGTAGCCGAGGCTCTTGTAGCTGGAGCCGATCAGCTTGAAATTGGGAATGTTGGCGAAATCGAGCTTCTCCAGCATTTCCTCGTCGATCATCCGCTTGATCATATAGTCCGACGGAATGATCACGTCATAGTGGCTGCCGCCGGCTTTCACTTTCACGTACATATCCTCATTGGTGGTGAAGGTGTCGTAAATGACCTTGATCTTGTATTGCTTCTCGAAGTCTTTCAGCACCGACTCGTCGATGTAATCACCCCAGTTGTATACATACAGCTCGGGTTGGGAGTTGCCGCATCCGGCCAGCAGTCCGGAGAGGATCAGAGCGATCGCCAGGATCCATTTTTTCATTTCGATAACGCCTCCTTTGTTTATTTGCAACCATATCGGGATGGTCAAGAATTTCAAAAGCCAGAATTCAGAAATCAGAATGAAATCATCACAGAAAAGGGCTTAAACCTCAGATACAGCCTTTTGGATTCCGACTCCTGACTCCGGATTCCTTACCCCGGTTCATTCGGATTTTTTTTTGGCCGTGTTTTGGCGTTCCGCCAAAATATTAACGATGATCAGCAATATCAAAACACTGACGAACATCAGGGTCGACAGCGCGTTGATTTTGGGGTTAATACCGCGCCGGGCCATGGAGTAAATGGTGATCGCCAGGTTGGATACGCCGGAACCGGTGGTGAAGAAGCTGATCACGAAGTCATCCACGGACAGGGTGAAAGATAGGAGCAAGCCGGTGATCACGCCCGGAAAGATCTCGGGAAGGACCACCTTCCGGAAGGCCAGATTCGGCGTAGCTCCCAGGTCCAGGGCGGCCTCGTAGAGATGCTTGTCGAGCTGTTTGATCCGGGGCAGCACCGACAGGATGACATAGGGGATGCAGAACGAGACATGCGCCAGCAATAAGGTCCAGAACCCCAGTCTGGCCTTGATGAAGATGAACAGGAGCATGAACGAGATGGCGGTGACGATGTCCGGGTTGACCACCGGGAGATAATTCAAGTTCATCACCACGGCCTGCGGGATGGTCCGCATGTTGTGAATGCCGAAGGCGGCCATGGTTCCGATGAAGGTGGCCGCCACCGAGGCGATGATCCCGATAAACAGCGAATAATAAAGAGAGGTCAGGATCTGACGGTCGCTGAACATCTCCAGATACCAGCGGAGGGTGAAGCCGTCCCAGGCGCCCCGGGAGCGGGAATTATTAAACGAATAGATGGCGAGCACGATGATCGGCGCATATAGGAAGGCGAAGATCAAGAAGATATAGCCGCGTTTCAACAAACTTTTCACCATAGTCCGCCGCCCTCCTGTTCCTTTTCATAGCGGAAGGTAAACCCGATCCCGACCAGGATGATCAGCATCATCAGCAGGGAAATGGCGGAGCCGAAATTCCAGTCGCCGACGGTCAGGAATTGCTGTTCGATGAGGTTGCCGATCATGGTGTACTGGCCGCCGCCCAACAGACGCGAAATGACGAAAGTGGTCACCGCCGGCATGAAAACCATGGTGATCCCGGAGGTGACTCCGGGCAGGCTCAACGGAAAGATGACTTTCTTGAAGGTGAGCAGGGGCGAGCAGCCCAGATCCTCGGCGGCCTCGATCAGACTGCGATCGATCTTGCTCAGCACCGAGTAGATCGGGAGCACCATGAAGGGCAGGAAATTGTAGACCATGCCAAGCACCACCGCAAAATCGTTATAGAGCAGATTGAGGGGAGGAATCCCCAGATGCCCCAGCCAGGTGTTGATCAGGCCCTTCCGTTCCAGGATCGTCATCCAGGCGTAGGTGCGGAGCAGAAAGTTCATCCACATCGGCAGCACCATCAGCATTACCAGCGTGTTCTTGCGCTTCAGCTTCCTGTCGGCCAGCAGCATGGCGGCAGGGTAGCCGAAAAGCAGGCAGATGAAGGTGCTCACTAGGGCGAGAACCAGGGAACGGATCAGGACCTTGAGATAGATCGGTTCGAAGAACCGCTCAAAGTTGGTCCAAGAAAAGACGATGCCGGACGGCGTCGTTTCCGTCAGGCTGAAATAAACCAGCAATGAAAAAGGAATGATCGTAAAAATGGCCATCCAGACGATATAGGGATAAGCAACCCAGGTCCGCCGCATCAGTCGCTCACCTTTTTCATGATGTGAATGTCGAACGGATCGACCCGCAGCCCGACTTTGATCCCGGCGGGCCTCATCCGGGTGCTGTGAATCATCCAGTTGATGCCGCGGGCCGCTACGATCATCTCATAATGAACCCCTTTGAAGTTGACCGACTTCACGGTGCCGCTGAAGATCCCCTCGGACTCCTCGACAATCTTCAAATCCTCGGGCCGGATCACCACGTCGACCGGTTCATTGGCCGCGAACCCTTTATCGGAGCATTCGACGGTCTCGCCGGCGAAGATCACTTTGAAGTCGGCGATCATCGACCCGGATACGATGTTGCTCTCGCCGATGAAACCGGCGACGAACGAATTGACCGGCTCATTATAAATAGCTTCGGGAGTGCCGATCTGTTGAATCCGGCCTTTATTCATCACCACGACCGTGTCCGACATGGTCAAGGCTTCTTCCTGATCGTGGGTGACATAGACGAAAGTGATCCCGACCCGTTTTTGCATGGCCTTCAACTCCAACTGCATTTCCTTGCGGAGTTGGAGGTCCAGGGCGCCCAGCGGCTCGTCAAGCAGCAAGACTTCCGGTTCGTTGACCAGCGCCCGGGCAATGGCCACCCGTTGCTGCTGGCCGCCGCTTAAGGCGTTCACCGGCCGCTTCTCGTAACCCGCCAGTGCCACCATTTCCAGCATGGTGCCCACCTTGCGGGCGATCACCGGCTTGTCCAGCTTTTTGATGCGGAGGCCGAAGGCGATGTTGTCGTAGACATTCATATTGGGAAACAGCGCGTATTTTTGAAAGACGGTGTTGACCTTGCGCTTGTACGGCGGCAGATCATTGATGTCCATCCCGTCAAAAAGCAACTGACCTTCGGACGGGCGCTCGAATCCGCCGATGATCCGCAAAGTGGTGGTCTTGCCGCAACCACTGGGACCGAGCATCGTCAGAAACTCATTTTTCTGGATATGAAGAGTTACATCTTTGATCGCTTCGTCACCGTTGTAATCCTTGGAAACATGAAGCAGACTGATTTGAGTTTCCGACATTTTTACCCCTCCGGCCAGGAAAATCTGAGGTCACCGATAATAACAAACCAGATTAATTATTATTAAAAACCTTGCAAATGTCAATATTCCTGATGAATATTTTACTGAATTTATCGCTTCGCCAAAAAGCGGGAAGGGTTGTAGGTCCGCAAGGGGCGGAATTCTAAAAAACGTCTTTTTCCATTTTCTTTTTTCAAGTTTTCAAATAATCCCGTTTTTGGCCCCGCGCTTGAGATAGCACCGGATTGACAAATACTTATCCATGTCATAACATATAGATAGTATAATTGTAGGGTGGCGGGTACAACGATGACCAACGAAGAGATGGATGCCCAATTTGAGGAAATTATTCAACAGGCGCTGCAAACCATGTCCGACGGGGTGATCACTATCGTTAAGCAACAAAACCGGGTAATCATGGTCAACTTGCAGGAACAGCGGGTTTCGGTCACCAATGAAACCAAGAGCCGGCATTTGTCGCTGGTGGAGGACTAATACCTGATTTCCGGTTGATCCAGATGATCGAGTTGACTCCGTTCCGGGATTGAATTATAATGAAAGCAATTCCAGATCATTGAGGCCATACGACTGGCGGAAGTGGAGTCACCACAGGGAGTATGGTTTGAAGAAGCGCCGACCGCCTGGGCAGAGCTATTGCCCGGGTTTTTTATTTGTTCCGATACCTTCCGGCCGTTAGGCGGATCCCAACCCGGGCAACACGATTCTGGAACCAAAATTCGAAAAGGGGTTGATCGAAGATGGTTCAGTATTCCCAGTTGACCGAGGTCATCCGGGCCAGCGATCCCGAGGTGGCCGAGTTGATTCGGGCGGAGAGCGGCCGACTCAAGACGACGTTGAGCCTGATTCCGTCGGAGAACTTCATGTTTCCCGAGGCGGCGCTAGCGCTCGCCACACCGCTTTCCACCAAATACTCGGAAGGGTATCCGCATGTCTGGAAAGACGGGGTTTGTATCCCCAAGGACGCCCGCTACTATCAGGGCCAGGAGAATGCCAACCTGCTCGAACGGTTGGCCATCGAACGCGCGTTACAACTGTTCACTCCCGATCCGGCCCAATATCACGCCAACGTGCAACCGTTGAGCGGAGCCCCGGCCAATCTGGAAGTATTGAGCGCTTTTTTGCGGCCAGGAGAAACCTTTATGGGGCTGTCGCTGGATTACGGCGGACATTTGACCCACGGACACAAAGTCAATGTCACCAGCCAATATTACCGGGCGGTTCAGTACGGGTTGAACGAACGGAACGAACTGGATTACGACCGTATCGCGGCGTTGGCCCGGGAGCATCGTCCGAAGCTGATCTTCTGCGGCGCCACCGCCTACGCGTTGACTATCGATTTTGAAGCCTTCGGCCGGATCGCCCGGGAGGTCGGTGCGATTCTGGTCGCCGATATCTCTCATATCTGCGGTCTTTGCGTCGCCGGAGTTCATCCCCATCCCTTACCGCACGCCGACGTGATCACCACCACTACTCATAAAATCCTGCGCGGGCCGAGGGCGGGATTGATCATTTGCAAAAAGGAATATGGCGTAGCCATTGACCGGGCGGTATTTCCGGGAATGCAGGGCGGGCCTCATTTGAATACCATCGCGGCCCTGGCGATTACTTTCCGCGAAGCCCGGACCGAAGCCTACCGGGACTATGCGCGGCAGGTGGCGGCCAATGGCCGGGCGCTGGCCGAATCATTGCAACAGGCAGGATTTTGTCTGGTCGGAGGAAAGACCGAAAATCACTTAATCTTAATCGACCTGACCGGCGGCGAACATGGACTGGAGGCCGGTATGGGCGATCTGGTGGCCGCCCGGCTGGAAGAGGCGGGAATCGTTATTAACAAAAACGCCGTTCCCGGCGACCTCAAGCCCTGGAAACCGTCGGGCATCCGGCTCGGCACGCCGGCCGTCACCAGCCTCGGGATGAAAGAGGCGGAAATGGTCGCAATCGCGTCTCTGATTGACCAGGCGGTCCGGAATCGGGAGGATCATGAAGAATTGGCCCGGATCAAGGCCGAGGTAAAGGCGTTGATGGACCGGTTCGCCGCTCAATTGCCGGAATGGTAATTTGATCGATGGGTTGAAGCAGGCAGCGGATAAGATCGATAATTGAGGAGGGGAGATTCATGGTAGCCCAAGTGATCGCGGAGATGATCCGTTATTTTGACGGGGACGTTCGCCGGATTAATCATGCGCTGAAGGTCTACGGTTTGGCCAAAACCATCGGGAAACTTGAAGGATTGGATTCCGAAGTCCAACAGCGGCTGGAGTTGGCCGCAGTCCTTCATGACATCGGGATCAAGGAAAGCGAACGGAAGTACGGTTCCGCCTCCGGCCATTATCAAGAGATCGAAGGCCCTCCAGTGGCCGGAACGATTCTCGGCGCATTGAATTGTGATTCCGCCGCGATGGAACGGATCGCTTTTCTCATTGGAAATCATCACAGCTATGGAAAGATTGATGCGCCGGACTTTCAGATTTTGGTTGAAGCCGATTTTTTGGTCAATATCTTCGAGGATTCGATGACTCCGGCCGTAGTCGCCGAGGTCGGGCGGAAGATCTTCAAGACCGCCACCGGCAAGCAACTGTTGGCGCGGATGTATCCGCAAGGCACCGCGGAATAAACCTAACCCTGCTATTGGACTGCGAAACATTGATGAGGCGGGTTGAAGCCAGTGTCCCTGCCTGCGGTCAGTGAATCGGAAGAGCTTAGAATTAGCGAGAGAGAAGGTTAACGAAACGTTAAAAATTTTGGAATCGGATTGATAGCCCACCCAAATCCGGGTATACTAATGTCGTAATCAGGTGATGGAGTTCACCGTAAACCGCCGTTTGGCTGATGACTCCTGGCAAATAAACTTGCCGGGAGTTTTTGTTTTACCCGGCGGATCATCAAGGAGGAACTGATGTTCAAAAACCTGTTCGTGGTCATGGTGGGAGGAGGCGCCGGGTCGGCCTGTCGTTATCTTTTTTCATTGATTGCGCTTCGTTGGTTTGGAAACGGGTTTCCCTGGGGCACGTTGGGGGTTAACCTGATCGGATGCTTACTGATAGGCTTCTTGTATGGCATGGTCGAAAAGAGTCTGATCTCTTCCTCGACCCGGCTTTTTTTAATCACCGGATTTGTGGGTGGATTGACGACCTTTTCCACCTTCGCCTTGGAGACAGTCGTTTTCCAGGAAGGCCAGCCTTTCCTGGGGATGCTGAACCTGGCCGCCAATAATCTGGGCGGTTTGGTTTTGGTAATTGGCGGTATTTGGCTGGGCCGGCTGGTTTGAAGCGAAAAGAGGAATCCTTGATGAGGCAGACGAATTATGATTTTTAAGAAAAGCAAGGGCAAAGGAGTTCCCTCATCGTGACCGACGTTCAAGCACCCATCCATCCCGGTGAGTCGATCGATCGTTTGGGCTATCAAGGATTGCGGATTATTCAGAATCCGAACAAGTTTAAATTTACTCTTGATGCCTTTTTGCTGGCGGCGTTCGTTAAGCCGAAATCCAGAGACCAAGTCGTCGATCTGGGGACCGGCGGCGGGGTTCTGCCGCTGCTGTTGGCGGGTCAGGGGGAGGTCGGAGGGGTTTTAGGGATCGATATTCAACCGGAATTGGCCGAAATGGCCCGGCGCAGCGTGACGCTGAACCGGTTGGAGTCCAAGATTCGGATTGAAACGGCGGACCTGCGCCGGATTTCGGAGATTTTACCACGTAATTCATTTGAATATGTGATCAGTAACCCCCCGTTTTTCCCCGTGATCCAAGGAGTCGTTCCGGAAAATCAAGCGCTGGCCGTGGCCAAGTTCGAAATTGAATGCACCTTGGATGATGTGGCCCGCGCCGCTTCCCGCTTGGTCCGGGGCAATGGCCGAGTCGTCCTGGTCTATCCCGCCGATCGTCTGGTGGCCTTGCTGACCGCGCTTGAAAAATACCATCTGACCCCACGCCGCCTGGCGCTGGTGCACAGCCGGCCCGCTTCGTCCGCCCATCTCTGTCTGGTTGAGGCCAGACCGGGCGCGCCATCGGGTCTGGAAGTCCGTCCTCCGGTTTTTATCTACAATCAGGATGGGGATTATACTGATTTGATGAATCAAATCTTTCACGGCAAGAAAATCTAATAGAGGAGATTTCTTGACCGGGGTGAGTCCATGTCTGGCTGGCAACCGCTTCATCACTCCCGCCTGTACCGTGCTTGCGCAGTGGTACCGGGATGTTTTTTTGATGAGGAACGATGGTTCGGAGATCGGGGGACCGGAACCGATCTGCTCCTGGTGGATACGGTTCAGTTCGGCCAAAGCGCCACTCAAAAGTTCCTTACTTTAAACTTGTTTCAACCCGGGAATCAACCCGGTTATTTTTATTATATCCCTTTGCTCGTGACCGAACGGCCCCTACCGCTCCGCGAGCATCTTTTCGGCCGGGATGGTTTTTATTTTTATGAAGGTGTCAGCATCCCCGAATACATCAATCTCATCGAGGAACAGGTCCCAGGTAAGTCATCGTATTCAACGAGCCGCGGCCGGTTTCTGTTCGAGGCATATCGCGGATTTGGAGAGCCGGGTTTTACGGCGTACGGCCATTCCAGCAATTCGTTGCTCTTCATCTCCCGCCGTTATCTGCTCAAGAACTATCGCCGCATCTACCCGGGCGTCAATCCCGAATTAAAAATCGGACTGGCTTTGGCCAAACGGAACGCGGCTGAAGTTCCCAGTGTTTTCGGCGCGCTGCGCTATCAGAACGAAGCTGAATATACCTTGGCCGTGATTCAGGAGTACGTTGAAAATCAAGGAACCGGCTGGGAACTGTGGGGCGGCCTGCTGAAGGAGACGAGCGCGGGGATTGAAGAACGGCTGGTCCGACAGGCCTATCGGCTGGGAGGAACCATTGCTGGACTCCACCACCACCTGGCTTGTTTTTCACGAAGCGAAGGTAAGTATGATCAGTTGGACGGGAAGGATCTGGCTGAACGGCTGGAAAGGCTGATTGAATCACTACGCCGGGAAGAAGC
Source organism: Bacillota bacterium (assembly GCA_023402395.1). Lineage (GTDB taxonomy): Bacteria > Bacillota > UBA4882 > UBA8346 > UBA8346 > JAEYGI01. The sequence goes on along the minus strand of JAEYGI010000062.1, from coordinate 11,522 downwards.
GGGATTGCTACGGGAACGGACCGCGACCGCCCTGGCCAAGCTGGAGAGCTTGGGTTTGATTTTGGAAGGAAGTGATGATCTGGGAGACCGCTTCCGGGTGCACGGCGACCTCCATTTGGAACAGGTTCTGAAGATTGAACCAGGGTGGAAGATCGTTGATTTTGAAGGGGAACCGCTTAAAAGCATCGCGGAACGGGAAAACTATGATTCTCCCTTGAAGGACTTGGCTTCGATGCTGCGTTCGGTCAGCTATCGGGTCCATACTCTGGGTGCTAATGCCGGATTGATCATGCGGGAAGGATTAATCGCTTCCGGTCTGATCCGGGGTTATCTGGACAGTTATCGAGAGTCCTCATCGACCTACCTGCCGTCCGAAGAAAAACTTCATCAATTGCTGGTCTTTTTCCAACTGGAGCGGGCGGTTTACGAGTGTCAGTATGAATTGCAATACCGCCCCGATTGGTTGCCGATTCCGCTAAACGGTCTCACTAGGTTGTTAGAGCAGATTTAAATTGGGTTGTTAGTTCCTGGTTGTGAGTTGCTAGTTTTCGGTTATCAGCTGTTGGGAAGAACAAGGTAGGAACAAGGAATCATGGACCATGAACTAGGAACCAGGAACCAGGAACTAGAAACTAGGACTAGTCGAATTATTCCGAATGACTGAATAGTAACAATCGTGAAAGGACTGGCTGGCATGAAGGTAGCGCTCTTTACCAATGAATACCCTCCCCATATCTATGGAGGAGCCGGAGTGCACGTCGATTATCTGTCCAAAGCGTTGGCTCGATTGATCGAGGTTGATGTGCGGGCATTCGGAGATCAGCAGTACTCCGGGGAGCGGTTGCAGGCTACCGGTTTTTCAGGGTGGGACCGGTTCGGGGCGGATCAACCTTTTGCTAAAGTATTGAAGACGCTGTCCACTTGCCTGGCGATGAACAGCCGGACGCTCGATGCCGATCTGGTTCATTGCCATACCTGGTATACTTTTTTCGCCGGGTTTCTGGCCAAACAGCTCTATCAAATTCCGTTGGTTGTAACCATGCACAGTTTGGAACCGTTGCGCCCCTGGAAACAAGAGCAACTTGGAACCGGTTATCAGTTGAGTTCCTGGATTGAGCGAAACGGCGTGGAACACGCCAACCGGATAATCGCGGTTTCCAACGAGATGAGAGAGGATATTCTCCGTTTTTATCATGTAAATCCGGAACAAGTATCGGTAGTCTATAACGGCATTGATCTGGAGCAATACCGTCCCACTTCCCGCCGGGATTACTTGACGGAGCGTGGAATCAGCGAACCTTATCTGTTATTTGTGGGCAGGATCAGTCGCCAAAAAGGGATACTGCAATTGCTGGACGCTTTTGCCTTGCTGAAAAACCCCGTTCTAAAGCTGGTTCTCTGCGCCAGTTCTCCGGATACGCCGGAGTTGGAGGTCGAAGTCCGGGCCAAAGTGGGAAACAACTCACGGATCATTTGGATCAATGAGATGGTGCCCAAGGATAAGGTCATTCAACTTTATTCCAACGCCACACTCTTTGTCTGCCCTTCGGTATATGAGCCGTTTGGAATCATTAATCTGGAGGCCATGGCTTGCCGGGCGCCGGTAGTAGCGTCCCGGGTCGGGGGGATCAAAGAGGTCGTGGTCGAGGGCGAGACCGGCTTTCTGGTTTCCCCTGATCAGCCCGGGGAATTGGCAGCCGCGATCGACCGTTTGGCGGCAGATCCCGAGCTGTGCTCAAGGTTTGGCGCCAACGGCCGCAACCGGGTCGAGCGCTATTTCAGTTGGGACGCTATTGCCGGACAGACAGCCGCGCTTTATGAGACGGTTGTCGCCGGCAGCGCCACTTCGGGTAAAACCTTGTTGATAACTCCTTCGAAATAACTAGTTTCTGAAAAAAACAGGACTAAAGACTCATAAAGTTTCTGGGACTATGGTTCGATATATAGAATGTAACAGCAAGGAGGCTGGTCTCCGCCAGGGAGGGCGGTTTAAATATCGGTAGAAAGCGGGTTATTTATCCCGCTTTTAATATTGATCAAATTTATTCTATGCTTAGGTATTCAGAGAGTATTGCGGAATTTGACTGGGGAAAGGTTTTTGAAGATCACGGTTGCGTTTGGCGCCACCCTCACATAAAATAGTTGGGGGGGATGCCAATGGGAGAGGATGAAAAAAGCGTCAGACACCGCGTTGATCAGACGATTATGATCATCAATGCACTCTCTAACACGATTCGGCAATTAAGTCTGAGTGCGCTGGATCTGCAGGCCATGGCGCATAGCAAGAAACATCAAATGGAAGCCGCGGTAGATCGGGTCGACGATTTGGGAGATGTTCTCGACGAATATATCGCTTTACTCAAGGAATTGACAGGCGAATTTTTCGACGAGAGCGGATATAAGGTTGAATGCAAATAACAGCGTTCTGAGCTGTTCTGGAAATTTTTTTTATTAGTAATTACCGCACGCAGGACGAAGATATGAAGATATATTGAAAAATTTATACTATTTGCGGAAGTAAAGGATGCGGACATGGGAAAACGGATTTTAGTCGTGGATGACGCGATTATTAGTCGGGCTATGCTCAAAAAGATTCTTAACGAAGCCGGACATGAAGTGATTGGAGAAGCACATAACGGGGCGGAAGCAATCGCCCGCTATAAAGAACTGCAGCCGGATATTGTAACGATGGATATTACCATGCCCAAGATGAACGGGATCGAGGCGCTTCGCGAGATTCGAAAATTCGATTCTGGCGCCGTAGTAATTATGTGTACGGCAATGGGGCAAAAATATTTGGTTTTAGAAGCCATGGAAGCCGGAGCCACTAACTTCGTGGTGAAACCGTATGAAAGAGATGTGGTTTTGGGCGCCATAAACAACATCGTCCTACCGTCGAAATAGCGGCTGAAACAGTCATTCAAATTGGTCATGATGAAACCTGGGTTCCCGGGTTTTTATTTTTTTATCACTCCCATTTCTCTGGCTCTAACTCGGCAACAGCTGGCAATCATTTTAGTTCAGCAAGAGACGCGAACCGGCCACGATTAAAATAATACCGCCCAGCTTATATAGGTTAAAAGGAATGGATTCCATTCCAAAGAGCCCGAAATGGTCGATCAGATACGCACTTAGCAATTGAGCCGCAATGATCGAGGTTGTAGCCACTCCCACTCCCAATTTGGGAATGCTGGCCGCCACTCCAAACACAATTGCCACTCCCAACGGCCCGCCCAGCCAGGCATACCACGGGACCGATCCCAGTTTGGCAAGATTGCCATTGCCAAGAAATAGCAGCAGTAGACCAGCGGTCAGTGTGCCAATTAATTGAACACTGAAAGTTCCCTCCAGCAAACCGATGACCTTACCCAGAACACTGTTAAACGTCCCTTGCACAGCCATTAGCGCTCCAGCGCCGGCAGCCAGCAGCATCGATACGAGCTTGCTTTTTAGATCCATAACTTCCCCTCCAAAGCTTAGTCTTTGCCGGGAATCCGACTCATATCCAAGTTAAATTCCGGCATAGAATTATATCGGATGAAATAAATCTCTTAAATGGATTTGCATTCTTAAAGCCGAATGCAAATAAAATCAAATCGGAATTTATTTCATCCTATTACAGCAGTAATAAGTTGAATTAAATTCCTTTAAATCTTCATCATGGAAGGCTTACGGGGCATGATGCATCCTGAAAATTTAATTCAACTTATATACTGATGCTCAGATTTAGATGAGGTGAAGTTATGAAACTGCTAGAGGCGACTTTAGTCGGACTGGTGGTGGGGCTGGCTGGAACACTGCCGGGAGGTTTATATATATTATCCGGATCCGGAAGGGGGGCATCCAGGCAGAGTTGGCTGCTGGGATTTTCGGGAGGAATTATGATCGCGGTGGTAATCTTCGACCTCTGGCCCGAGTCGGTGCATTTTGGCGGGGTGATGCCGGCTTTACTCGGCACAGCCGTCGGTATGGTGCTTGTCCAATATTTCGATCGGCTGTTGCGGATTGTGCCCTGGTATCGTAAACGGCATTTTTCCCGTTTCACTAAAGTTGGCATCCTGCTTGGTGTGGGGATCGGAGCCCATAATTTTCCGGAAGGGGTAGCCATGGGCACAACCTATGTTACAGCCGCGACCATCGGCGATTGGCTGGGATTGGCGCTATTAATGGCGGTGCATAATATCCCCGAAGGGATGGCAATGGCCTCGGCGTTTCAAATTGGAAAGGTAAATCTATTAAAAATCCTGTTCGCCTTATTCATGGTAGAAATCCCCATGGCGATCGGCGGCACAGTTGGCGGTTTTTTGGGGTCGATTTCCCCGGCGATGGTCGCGGTTGCCCTCGGTTTTGCCGGCGGAGCCATGTTTTTGCTGGTTGCCAAGGAGTTATTGCCCATGGCTCGCCGGTTGGCCGGAGCGTTGCAGGTCGGTTCCGGATTTGCTGTGGGACTGGCGGCAGGTATATTACTGACCCGCTTTGTTTAGTCCGGTTTCGCCATTTTCAGCGGCGTGTTGTAATTTTTTCAGCATTACGCCATATTCGATACTGTCAACCAATGCTTCCCATGACGCTTCGATAATATTCTCCGAGACTCCGACCGTGCCCCAAGTATTGGTCCCGTCGCTGCTTTCGATGAGTACGCGAACTTTGGCGGCGGTTCCCCGGTTTTCATCCAAAACCCGCACTTTAAAGTCAACTAAGCCGAAATCGGCGATTTCCGGATAGAATCGGAGCAACGCCTTACGAATGGCCGAGTCAAGCGCATTTACCGGGCCATCGCCCTCGGCGGCGGTGATTTCTTGTTCGGCGCCAACTCCGACCTTGATGGTGGCTTCGGAAAAAACCGGCTGGTCGCCCCGCTTTTCAACGATGATCCGGAACCCTTCCAAGGTAAACGCTTTTTCAAACATGCCGAAGAATTTCTTGATCAACAGGTCAAACGATGCTTCGGCCGCTTCGAATTGGTAGCCGCTGTTTTCAAGTTGCTTGAGGTCATTGGTGAGAGCCAGAACCTTGGGATCGTCTTTTTTGGTGTTGGGGACGATCTCCCGGACTTTGGAAAGAATCGTGCTCCGCCCGGCTTGATCCGACAGGAGGAAGCGCCGCTTATTGCCGACTTGTTCGGAACGGATATGCTCCAATGTGAGCGGATTCTTGAGAATGGCGTCGACATGAGTGCCGGCTTTATGCGCAAAGGCTGAGGCCCCGACGTAAGGCTGGCGGTCGTCGTGGTGAAGGTTGGCCAGTTCCGAGATGAAACGGGAGACCTCGGTCAGATCGGTCAGATTATCTTTCACGCTTGAGTCATATCCCAATTTTAAAATCACCGTAGGGATAATGCTGGAGAGATTGGCGTTCCCGCAACGTTCCCCGTATCCGTTAAAGGTGCCCTGAACTTGACTTGCTCCCGCCTGGACCGCCATCACGGACGCCGCCACTGCCATGCCGCTATCATTGTGAAAGTGAACCCCCAGGGGTAAGGGAAGTTCTTTTTGAACCGTCCGGAAGATCTCCAGCGCTTCCATAGGTAATGTTCCGCCGTTGGTATCGCAGAGAGCCAGCGTATCCGCTCCGCCCCGGGCGGCGGCCCGCAGCGTCTCCAATGCGTAGTCGCGGTTGTGGAGGTAACCGTCGAAAAAATGTTCCGCATCGTAGATGACCTCGCGGCCGCACTTTTTCAAATAAGCCACCGAGTCCTCAATAATTTGGAGGTTTTCGGCCAGGCTGACCCGTAATACCTCCAGGGCGTGCAAATCCCAACTCTTTCCGAAAATCGCCACCACCGGAGTTTCGGTGGCCAGCAGATCGTTTAAGGTTTTGTCCTCTTCGGGAAGGTTATTGACGCGGCGGGTGCTTCCGAACGCGGCCAGTTTGGCGCGGTTTAACTTCAGCTTGCTCGCTTCCTGGTAAAAATCCCAATCTTTCGGATTGGAACCCGGCCATCCGCCTTCGATATAGTCAATTCCCAAAGAGTCCAGTTTGCGCACGATGCGCAATTTATCTTGGACCGAAAAATAGACGCCTTCTCCCTGAGTGCCATCCCGGAGCGTCGTGTCGTAGAAGATCACGTTGGCCATCAGGTTCCCCTCCTTGTTTTTTGTATGACAATTTTGGGATGATTTGAATAAATTTTAATCCGCGGCCGGCTGGTTGTCAATCACTTTTTCAGAGATATAAGGTGAATTAAATTTCCGATATGCATCATGTCCCGAAAGCCGCCATGATCGAGAAATGAATGAGTTTAAATTGAACTTATTTCAGCTGTAGACACCAGGAATGGGATTTGATCATAATGTAATATCCGGGGGTATCTGAGATGGGATGGAAGCTTTTTAAAAAAAGCGAGCTGCCGCTGGGAAAGCGAGTGCTTGGCTATGGGGACCAGGGCGCGGATGTGCTGGAATTGCAGAAACGACTGGTGCGGGCTGGATTTTATTTCGGAGAAACCGATGGGATTTTCGGAGTGCTGACCGAGGAAGCGGTGGTGCTCCTTCAAAAAGCATTGGAGTTGCGAATCGACGGCCGGGCCGGCCGCGAAGTACTGCAAGCACTGGATGATACTTCCCGCCGGCTCGGAAGGATTGTCTATATTGTAAAAGACCGGGACAATTTGAATGCCATTTCCCAAAAATTTTTAGTGCGGAATGAAGCCTGGAAAGGGATTTGCGGGCCAGGCAACCCCCGGCAGCGCATCTATCCGGGCATGAAGCTCTTACTACATGAAAAAGCGCTATTTCACTGGGAGGCTGCTTCAGGAACTTCCGCTGATACGCTGCTGACCGGCAAGATCGGTTCGGATTTCCGCTTAACCGCGGCAGGCGGCCTTGAGGGGCCTGATAATGCCGGAGAAGACCGTTATCAGGCGGTAGCGGCCACGACCGAAGTCTGGAGCCAGTTGCTGGCCGCGGAAAAGCTTTGGCTGGAGTTGGGCAGGTCGTTCAAGAAAGGTTCCACAATCTTTGGACTTGATCTTCGAGAGGCTCCTTTGGAAGGAGTGGTCCGTTGGGCGGATTTGGTACGGTATTTAGTCCGGAATGGCCGTCGGATTCGCTTTGTGGTCATTCCACTGCCTCTTTTTGGAAAACCCAAGGAGCGAAACCGCTTGGAACGGGTCGGCCTGCCGCTTCTTTTCAAAGAAGTGGATTGGATCCTGATGGAACCGGCATATGACCTTAGCTCGCCGGAGTCGCTACTGGACACGGCGGCCTTGCTGGAAACGGCCTTAAAACGGTTTTTACGGGCGGGGTGGTCGGGAAAGATCGTCCTGACCGAGAACGTTCGAGGCTGGAACTGGAACCTGGAGCAGGGAACTTTTCATATAACTTCCCACCGGGAGGCACGGCTCATCCGGAACGTCAATCCGCGCGGGGTTCAAAGCCGTAACGCGGCGAACCTTACTGAAGTCCAGTACCGCCGGCATCGGGAATCAAACACGTTGATCTTCCGCGCCGAAACGGATTGGGAAGCTTGGCTGCGCTTAACGGTTAAATACAATTTATTGGGAGCGGCGATTCGCAACGGAACTCAACTGGGCCGAGCCGGCAGCGAGATGGCCAGCAAAGTATTTGCGGTCTTACCCGGCTCCAAATTGGCAATGGGCGGGTTGAGCCGGGGGGATGAAATAAACAAGCCGGATATTTTTTAAGAACCTTTGGCATATAGATAAGGTAAGTCATTATATTAAATTATATCAAAAATGAAGACAAGGATTCCTTCCGCACGGAGGAACGGGAGGTGGTGAATATTGTTGACCCATCTGAGGGGGAGTTAAAAATCGGTTAATCATTTTTATTGGCGAAGGGAGGAAAATTATGAGCATCAACTGTCAGTATGATGTAATGAGTTATCCCTTTCAATTGCGGGATACTCCCGGACAGGTCACAGTGGAGGCAATGCTGCAACTTCCCCCGGACGCGCCGCGCCTGCGGGCAATCGTGGGCGGGGACGCTTTGGTGGAACCGCCGCGGTTGACGATCATGGAGGGAGGAGTAATCGTTTCCGGAAGAATTTACCCGCACCTTATCTACCTCGCCGAGGAAGCGTTGGAAGCGGACGAACGCCTTGCATTCGGGGCAGAAGCGGAAGGGGACGACAACGCCGCCCAATGGAGTCCGCCTCAAGAATATGGGATCGGATGGCGGGATGAAGACGACCTGATCTATGAAACCCAGATCAATGTCCCCGGATTGAGGCCGGAGATGATGGTTGAGGCTGACTTGGTCACGGCGGTCAGCAGTTTTGAAAGGGATAGCGATAATCGAGTCACGCTTCGTTGCCAAATCGAACTGATGGTTCACGCCGCCGAGTATCGCTCCGCCGGAATCATCGGGAATCTGTCTCCCGCTCCTTCCGAGCGGATTAACGTCACCAGGGACCAAGTCCGGATCGAAGAGCCGGCGGGAATCCGGCGGGAAGCGATGACGGTTCAAGCTCCCCTGATGTTACCAAACCTCAAACCGGGAGTGGCCCGGGTATTGAAACAGAACATCCGCCCGGTTGGAGTAACCTGGGAGCAGGGCCGCGGCAAGATAACGGTAAAGGGTTTTTTGGAAGTTGCCATGATTTATGTGGGCAGCGATGACGAAGGCCGGCCCAGCGAGATCTTTACCAGTGAATGGCAGCGGATTACTGGAAACGCCATCCCGTTTGAGACCGCGCTGGATTTTGAGGATCTCGAAGCAGGAATGATCGTCTTGCCCCGGGTGATGATCGTCCGCGCCGACTTGGAACGGATTTCCTACCGGGAGCTGCGGGCCGCGATGAGGATCGAGGTCGAGGTAAAGGTAAGCCGGGTCCGGACCAGGGAAATGGTCGTCGAGGTCACTCCGGGATCCAACGAGGTTCTTGATACCCAGAAACACCTTCTGGAAACGGAGGAATATTTCGGCGAATCAGCCGGAGAGACCGAATTGGACTTGGTTGTAAATCTCCCGTTCGGCCTGCCCGGGATGGAGCGGGTGCTCGGTTGGACCGGGCAATTGGGCGGAGTTTCGCTGGAAGCGGCCGACGGGAAGGTGCTGCTGGAAGGAAAGCTTTATCTGCAGGCCGTTTACACCCCTGACGTACCGGGAGAAAACCGTCTGGCCGTGGCCGAATGGGGCGGAGCGAATGGGACCGAACTGCCGGTAGCCGGAGTGATCGATAGCGCGGGAATGGCTCCGGGAATGATGCTCCGTTCATATGCCGGCCTGGAAAACCTTAACCTGGAGATGACCGGCGATCGAAGTCTGCGGCTTACCGGCATCCTGAAAGTCCGGATCTTTGCCAGAACGCCCCGCGCCATCATGGTCATGCGCGATTGCGCGCTGGTTCCGCCGGTGGATCCTGCGACCCGGCCGAGCATGCTGTTCTATGTGGTGCAATCCGGGGATACGCTCTGGAAAGTCGCCCGGCGCTATCAAACGACCACCGAGCAATTGGCCCGGACCAATCAAATTCTCGATCCGGAGCGGATCGAATCCGGCCAGAAGCTGCTCATTCCAAAACCAGCGTCCTGACCGGTCTCAACGCTTGATAACCATGCCACATACAGGGGTGATCCACGCTCCTGTATTTTTATTGGGCCAGGTCATTTCAGATGCCGTTCCAAAAAAACGGTAATGTCCCGGGCGGTCGGAGGGCAGCCGGGCAGGTTGACCTCCAGCTTGTGGGTACAGGAGCCGATTCCCAGCCCGGAACCGGTCGTTCCTTTAAACCCCTGGCCGATTTTAAGCGGCGGCAGTTTGGCCAGCGAATGGTCGGCGCTCAACCGGTGCAAGGCGTGAATCAGACTGCCATAGCAGGCGGAACAGGCTTGCCGTTCCTCAACGTTCCGTCCCAGGCTGCGCGCCTTTCCAGAAGGAGTTCCGCTCAATAGGGGCTTCTGATCCGGATTGATCTCCTCGAACACGGCCTGGCTTAGGTCCATGGAACCCGCTCCCAGCCTAGAGGCGAGCCCGATGTAAGGAACCGCGTCGGGATCGAGCCCGATCAGATTGGCGGCATAAGTATCGAGCAGCACCGGGTCGGTGCCGGCGATGATCCGGTCCATACGCACCGGATTGCCGCCTTCTTCAAAGGTCAGGTCGCCGCAGATCGCATCGGCAATTGTAAGTGACGGGCGGAGCGCCGCGGCCAGGGCGGCGATGGGCCGGTGCAGCCCCATTCCGTGATAGCGGCGCTTCTCGGAGTCCGGGATGCAACCCTTCAAATTCTTTAAGGCACAGGTAAGCGCGGTCTGACAATGGGCCTTCAGAACCGGCAGATTGATCAGAAAGTCGGTTTCCAGCGCGGTCCGGCAGATGGACAGTTCAAGATCGTCCACCCTTTTTTTGACGGCGGCGTCCCGCTTCAGATCGACCAGCCGGACCCGGTAGCGCCGGGCCAGATCTTCAAAGCCGCAATTCCGGAAGGCCCGTTCCGTATCTTCGCCCAGCCAGGAGCCTTCCAGGATCGTCAGATCATGAAAGCCGTGCTCCTGCAGATAGACGATGATTGCCTCGGCAATTTCGGGATGGGTAGTTGCGCCGCTTGAGGCCCGGCTGGCCACCACCAGATTGGGCTTGAGGCCGATTTTGGCGCCGGGCCGAATCCACCGGATCAAATCGATCCGCCGCAAGAGTTGATCGGTGCTGGCCCCGGGTTCATTTCCATACGCAATCCAAATTTGATTTTGATCCATGGTTCACCTCGATAGATCCCTGGAACGCCGCCAATGGGAGCAAAGTATATAAGTTGAATTAAATTTCTAATATACATCATGTCCTTAATGCCGGCCATGATGGAAAATGAATGAATTTAATTCATCCTATATAGTGAGAAGCGTGAAAAGGATCGAAATTCCGAGTCCTTACCTCTCCAGTCCATTATAACATTCCGGCGGGAGGGCGCAAGTGGGTCCAGCAACGAACGGGAGGGCAAAAAGGATTACAGCGGCTCTGCCCCCATCTCGAGCGACTGCTGCCCCAACTGATCCAACTCCCGGATTATCTGGAGCGACACTTCCCCCATCTGGAGCAACAATTTTTCGATCTGTAGCAACACCCGCTTCAACTGTAGCGGCTCCCCGATCATCTGGAGCGACCCCTCCTCCATTTGAAGCAACAGTTCCTTCAAATAATGCTCCAACATTTCCATCTGGAGCAACAGTCGCTACAAATGATCCTCCAATATTTCGATCTGGAAAAAGAGTTCCTTCAAATGATCTTCTAATATTTCCAACAGAAGCAACCCCCGCTCCAACTGATCCGGCTCCCGGATCACTTGAAGCGGCTTTTGCTCCAGATGAAGCGGCCCTGCCCCCATCTGATCCAACCCTGCGTTCAACTGATCGAACCTCCGGATCAGTTGCGGCGATACCCGGATCAACTCAAACGGCACTACGATCAGTTGGAGCGCTTAGCGCCGAATGACTATGGCGGGTCTGTCAAAATATTTGTGTAAACACCAAATAAAATAAGATTACGAAAAGAATTAATTAAGATAAGAAAAGATTAACACGATCACCAAAGCGGATGGCAAGTTTGGAAATGATCAGCTGCCAA
>JAEYGI010000052.1 GCA_023402395.1 Bacillota bacterium | reverse complement strand
ATTGGCAGCTGATCATTTCCAAACTTGCCATCCGCTTTGGTGATCGTGTTAATCTTTTCTTATCTTAATTAATTCTTTTCGTAATCTTATTTTATTTGGTGTTTACACAAATATTTTGACAGACCCTGGGAGCGCGAGCCGTTTCCGATGGAAAAACTGCCGCTTCGGAAGCAGCGGGAGCCGGATCATCTGAAGCGGCTCCCGCTTCAGATCAAAAAAGTCCCGCTTCCGTTGGAGCGGGACCGGCTTCAATTGGGGGAAGGGCGGCTTCATCTGGAGCAAGCGCCGGATCAGTTGGAGCGGGTGCCGCTCCAAGTGGAAATATTAGAGCTTCATTTGAAGGAACTGTTTCTTCAGTTGGAAATATTGGAGGATCATTTGAAGGAACTGTTTCTTCAGTTGGAAATATTGGAGGATCATTTGAAGGAAGAGTTCCTTCAGATAGAAATGTTGGAGCTTCATTTGAAGCGGGGCTTCCTTCATCTGGAGAAAGTGTTCCTCCATTTGAAGGAAGTGTTCCTCCAGAACGAAAAAGTATCGCTGCAGTTGCAGCGATACTTTTTTTATATGGATAAGGTGTTGCTCCGGATGGGGGACGAGGCGCTCCGGATGATCGGGGAGGCGGAGCGGTTGGGGTGGGGGTTTTTGGAGGTGGGGGAGGTGTCTGAACCGCTGATTAAGGGGATTATTAGAAGGTTTTGATTGGGTCGATTTTGAAAATTCGCGAATCGCCTAAACCGCGCCGTACGTGAGGAAGTTAGAAACAAAAAAATCAGAAGTATCAAAATGTCTGGTTTGGGAGGATTTTCTAAAAAAATACCGAATATACAGGAAAAGAGTTATGGAAAGATGCGGTGAATACGAAATGAAGCGGGGCAGGCACTGCGAGGCCTCTCCCTCTCGGGCGGATCACGTAAGTGGCCCCTCCCTCGTGAGTACGTGGGATTGTAGCTGCGAGCCCAAAGGCTCGGTTCTGATATGGACCGGCGCATTTCTGCAAGATGGCGCGGCGAATTTCATGAAACAGGATCGATTTTTGGGTTTGCATGTAATTTTTTACTTCTTCTGTCCAATACGGTCGTTACCTTGTTTGTGACAAAAGGAGTAACTCGTTGATCGGACAAAAAGAGCGAGCGGTTGATTGCAAAACTGGAATGGCGATCTGGAGCGGGAAGTTCCGTCTCTTTACTCAATAACCCTTGTTGATTTATAAATTCAGGCAAAGGAGATCTATATGATCTATATGAAACGACCAAAACTGATTATCCTTAGCTTCCTTGTTTTGGTGTTTGCATTTGCTAGTAACGTCACGGGAAGCGGCGAAAACATGATTCTCAATAACGATTTTAGCAAGGGTACCCATAAATGGCTGCTTGTGCAACAAGAGGGCGGATCGGCTTCCTTTGCCGCGACCGCTGGTGTGCTCTCGGTGAATATAAAAAACCCGGGCAAAAGACCCTGGTCCGTGCTGATCGTACAAAGCGGGCTGACATTTGAGAAGAACTTCGTCTACGAAGTCTCGTTTGAGGCCCGGTCCCATCAGATTGAGCAGCTTAAGATTCTGACCGAGATGAAAGGCAAGCCTTATTACAGCTATTCAGGCAGCCACTTTTTCCCGTTGGACAATGAGTTCCGCCGTTATTCCTTCACCTTTACTATGCGGCAAGATACCGACCGGGACGCTTCATTGTCCGTTTCTCTTGGAAGGCTGGGGAAGGGCATCGTCGATCTTACCAACATCCGTCTTATCCGAGTTGGACCCAAAAAAGAGGAGAGCATCCCAAAAGATTTCCCCAAACCCTTCAGTGACCGTTTTCTGCGCGGGATCACCTTCGGTTGTACCCTTGACGCCCCGCAGGAAGGGGCTTGGGCGCCGGAACTACGGGAAGAGTATTTTGATCTGATCAAAAGCACCGGGAAATTTGATCATATCCGGATTCCGGTCCGCTGGGATACGCATGCTCTAAAGAAAGCCCCCTATACCATCGAACCGGAATTCATGAATCGGGTGGATTGGGCGATTAGCCATGCGCTCCACCGTGGTTTTCAGGTTGTCCTTAATATGCATCATAACGACGGCCTAAACGCCAACCCGTCCGCCAATAAGGCGCAGTTCATCGCCATCTGGCGGCAGATCACGGAGCGCTTTAAAGATTACCCCGAAAACCTTTATTTCGAAATCTATAACGAGCCGCAACAAGCCTTGGATGCATGCTGGAATGAGTATTATCCACTGGTCTATGACGTGATCCGCCAGTCAAATCCTACCCGGAAGATTATTATCTCTTGTCCGGATTGGGCCAATATCACCAAATTGGACCGGCTTATCCTGCCGAAACGGATCAAGGAAGACCCCAATATCTACGTTCAATTTCACTTCTATTATCCGCACGAGTTTTGTTTTCAGGGAGCTGTTGGAAATGGGGCGGAGGATGTTCGAGGTCATCGTTGGACCGGCACCGAAGCGCAGCGGAGAGAGTTAACCCGTCTGGTCGATGCCGCCGTGGCCTGGTCCAAACGTAATGGCGGGGTACGCCTCTGGAATGGGGAATTCTGCGCTCATGCGGGTTTTTCGCCTGAAGAAGACCGGCGCCTATGGACCGCTTTTGTTATCCAACTCTGCGAGGAACGGGGCATTGCTTGGGCTTATTGGGATTTTGCAGGCGATACAGCTAAAATTTATGATGTGGACATGGGGCGATGGACCGATTCATTGCCTGAGTTAAAATAAACGTAAAAATCTCAAAAAAGCCATAAACAATATCGGTGATTCTGCTCCGAATTGGGATGAGCCTTTCGGCCAAACTTAATCAGGGACGGTTTCCGCCTTGTAGCCGGAGGTCTTTGGCCTCCGGCCGGCAGCCTTGATTTCAAAAATCGACCCAAAGAAGAGCCCCTCGGCTCCTTGCTGCTTTTAAAGTGTATTTTATCTCTTATCTGTTCTCCCTGGCAAATAATCGTGGTCGTATCAAAAAAATCCGCAATCTTGACGAGAATCCCGAACTCGGGTTTGCGGGTATTTTTTTCATATTTGGCAATCGTCAATTTTACGGTTTAAAAAAGGGATCCATAATCTTACATTATTAAGCGTTATTGAGCTTTCACGGCGCATCAATCAATCCGGCAAATCTTTTAGAACTTGGTTCATTGTCTTTCTGTTTTATATTCATAAATTCCCCTTTCAAATTCAAGTCCGCTCTATTTCTATCGGTATATGGGCAATGAGCGGACCCCTTTCCCCGTGCCGCCCTTAATCGCTTTGAGCGGGCTCCCGGTCCGTTCCGGAACCGGGACATTCACCGCCGCCGCGCTGCCTCATCTGTTCCAACCCCCACTTGGCCAGCTCGTCGATAGCCGGTAACAGGCGGAGGCCGGCTTCGGTCAGCGAATACTCAACCCTGGGCGGGATCTCGGGATATTGAACCCGGGTGACCAGACCGTTGCTCTCCAGTTCCTTCAGGGATTGCGATAGCATCATATTGGTGATCCCGCCGATGCTCCGTTTCAGTTCCTGATAGCGCAGGACCCGGTGCCGGCTCAGCGCCCAGATGATCGGGATCTGCCACTTGCCGCCGATCAGATTTAAGGCATAAATGACCGGACAGCCGGGCAGCGGCCCATCCTTTGGCCTTGGATTATCCATCATCGATCCCCTCTTCCCCTGTGAATTGCTTTGGTATCAAAAAACATACTTGGTCAGAAATTACTGCATACTTGTTTTTTTCTTCCATGGTCGTAAAATAATATCATCAATCATTATATCAAAGGAGCGAACGCTATGGATGAAGTCCTCCAATTTTTAACCGACAACCCGGTATTTTATCTGGCCACGGTGGATGGGAACATCCCCAAAGTAAGGCCCTTCGGATTTGTGATGAAATATGAAGGCCGGCTTTATCTGTGCACCAACAACCGGAAAGATGTCTACAAACAGCTTCAGGCCAATCCCAACCTGGAATTGAGCGCGACGTCGCAAAGTGGCGAGTGGCTGCGGCTGAAGGGCAAGGCGGTATTCAACACCACCCGCCAGTCCAAGCAAGCCGCGCTGGAGATCATGCCTGCGCTCAAACGGATGTACAGCGCCGAGGATTCAATCTTCGAGACCTTCTACATCGCCGAGGCCGAGGCCACCTTCGCCGACATGAAAGGCGGTTCCCGGACCGTTAAATTTTAATCGGAGCTAACTCTCTAATCCCCACTTACTCCCCAAAGGATCCCGGTTGTTGATGCAACAAATATCGCCGGGATCCTTTTCTTGAGCCGCTTTTAATGATAGGATAAAGGGGCAACTGCACAGTTGCCGCCCGTACTGGATAAATTTTGTACTACTAAGTAGGGACAACCATCTTGTCTACTCGGTAACTGTCCGGCGCTTCAGCTTTCATAGCGCCGGGATGAGTCTTGCCGGACCGTAACCAGGGATGGTTACAGTTAAGGCGCAGGCCGGATGCCGTAGCGCCTGAATTGGTTGAGCTTACGGCTTCGCATTCGCGTCGTCAAAAGCGAGGAGTTCTAGGCGCGACCGAAGGAGAAACGGAACCGTACTCAATGTACGGTGAGGACCCCGCAGTCGTTTTTGCAGACGGCTTTTGGTCTGCGAAAACGATCTGCAAGCATCCGTGACACACTACTTTGACTGACCCAGCAACGACGAAATCCGACGCTTTTCACGGCGCATCAGCCAATCCGGCAATGCTTTACCTTATATACTCCATATACTCAGTTGAGGAACATATGTCGCAATATTCTCGGCGTTCAAAAAACAATATACAGGGAGGTAAGGCTAATGAATGAACCCATGCGCAAATACTTTAAACCGGGACTGATCCACTTCATGGCGTTTCCGTCGACCATGAAAGGCGAGGGGCCGATCGTGGAAACGGTGCGTCGTATCGCAATGGATGATTATTTCGACGCCATCGAGATCACCTGGATCAAAGACCCGGCGGTCCGGGAAACGGTGGCCGGGATCCTGGAAACCAGCCATTTGACCGTGGGGTACGGCGCCCAGCCCCGCTTGTTGACCACTGGCCTGAATATTAACGACCTGAATGAAGGGAACCGGGCCAAGGCCGTGGCCACCCTCAAGGAAGGGATCGACGAGGCCTGCCAGATAGGCGCTACGGGACTGGCCTTTCTGAGCGGCAAATACGAAGAGCGGACCAAGGAAGAATCCTACCGGGCCTTACTCGCATCCACCCGGGAACTCTGCGCCTACGCCAAGACCAAAGGAAAACTCCGGATCATCCTCGAAGTCTTTGACTATGACATCGACAAAAAGAGCCTGATCGGCCCCGCGCCGCTGGCCCGGAGGTTCGCCTCCGATATCCGCCCCGAATACGACAACTTCGGCCTGCTGGTTGATTTGAGCCACATTCCGATGATTCACGAGACCTGTGAGCAGGCCATCCTGCCGGTCAAGGACTATCTGGTCCAGGCCCATATGGGCAACACAGTCATCAAGGATCCGGGCTGTACCGCCTATGGCGATACCCATCCCCGCTTCGGGTTTCCCAACGGCGAAAACGACGTCGCCGAATTAACGGAGTATCTGCGGGTATTGCTGAAGGCCGGGTTTTTGAACCCCGAGAACCCGCCGATCCTCAGTTTTGAGGTAAAACCCTGGGGCGACGAGGATCCCGAGCTGGTCATCGCCAATGCCAAACGCACCTTGAATCAGGCGTGGGCGAGAGTCTGAACCGCCTTAAACCGCCAATCAAGCGAAAACCCGGGCTAGTCCCGGGTTTTTTGTCGCGCTTGGCGGGGGGCGTCTCATGGATTCGGATGCAAAGACTGTTCCCAATCCACCGCCGCCGACTCCTTCGGCAAAAGATTCGGGACGGCGTTTTGGGAAGGACTTTTGAGCATTCCCGGTTACTCATCCCGGGCCAAAGCCACGGAATCCCCAAAAATCAGTGGAGAAATTTGATGGTGACGTCCGGCAAATACTTGATGGCGTTGGGGATGTAGTCCTTAAGCAGATTCGGCTCATCGGCGATCATCTGTTCCAGGGCTTGGCGCTCAATGCTCACATAGGGCTTGACCGTTCCCAGAAACGGGTGATGGACTTCCGCATCCAACTTGCCGGATTCGACCCCGGTAACCTTGGTCCCGGTAAAATGTAGGGCATACTCGCCGATGACCCGCCCATTTTCGGTGACCTGCATCCCGAAGATATTGCCTTGATTGTTGAAGAGCGCATTGACGAAGGAAAATAATTGAGGGTGTTTTTGGGAAAGGGCTTCCGCAAGCCGTTCCCGGAACGGGACGAATTCATCCTGGACCAGCGTGTCGACTTCAGTTGGGTTGACTGGATTCACAGCGGACACTCCTTTTTGAGATAATAGGCGGTATCGATTCCAGTTATATTATCACCGCGCCGTGATAAACCAATCTTCCAAACCCTGCTTTTCAATGAGAGCAGTTCCATTTCCGGAAGGGACATGCAATGACCGCGGATGGGCGGGAAGCGGCTTTGAGACCGGAGCGCGATCGAATATTCATACCGGGAATGCTCAGAATAGTGATGAGATTCGCGGCCTGGCGCCTCGCGGCACCGGTCCGGTACGGAAATGAGGGGATGAAATGTTCCGGGATAAAGTAATCGTGGGGGGAATCATTGGAGTAGTGGCCGACATCGCCATGGATCTTTTCCAATACCCAATGTGGAAGCTCGACATTGTTAAACATCCGCTGAGTCATTACGCGGCCAGCCTCTTTTTGGACCCGCAGGCCCTTCATCACACCATGATTGGTTCCATCGTCAGTTTCTTGGCTGATTACATTTATGCCGCATTATTGGGGATTCTCTTCGTTTACATGGCGGGTTGCGCCGGTAAACGCCATTGGCTCGCCAAGGGGCTGATCTTCGGGGCTGTCCTGTGGCTGGTTTCCTTTGGCGGACTGCGCGCTCTCCCCATCGTTAAGCTGCGTCAGGTGATTCCGGAACAAGTGGTTTATTATCTCTTCTTCCACTTAGTTTTCGGCGCGGCGCTCGGATGGCTTTGGCAAGCGTACCGGGAGCGGCTGGCCGACGATTAATAAGACTCCCCGGAACGGCTCCTGGCCGTTTTTGTTTTTTTGCCGGGGTGGTCGTGTTGAAGGACCGGTTCGAAACTCCTCAAAGGAATTTTCCGGCGCAAGGCGAAATAATAACCTCGGCAATGTTTCGCTTTAAGAAAGGGCTGACTATGAAAGCGGAGATCATCTGTATCGGAACCGAATTGCTGCTCGGCCAGATCGTGGACACCAACGCGGCGTTTCTCGCCCGGGAACTGGCTGAGATCGGCATCGATCTCTATCATAAGTCCACGGTCGGCGACAATCTGGCCCGGATTTTCGCTACGCTCCGGCAGGCCTGGGACCGGGCCGATCTGTTGATCCTCTCCGGCGGCCTGGGGCCGACTCAGGACGATTTGACCCGCGAGGGGGTGGCCGGACTGCTCGGCGAAGAACTGCGGTTCCTGCCGGAAGCCTGGGAGCCGATTGAGGAGTATTTCCGGAAGATGGAGCGGCCGATCCCCGCCAGCAACCGGCGGCAGGCCATGTTTCCGCCGAGCGGCGTAATCATTCCCAATCGGTTCGGGTCCGCGCCCGGACTGCGGGTGGCCAAGGACGGGCGGCATCTGTTCGCCCTGCCCGGAGTACCGTATGAGTTAAAGGGGATCTGGGGAGAGACCGTTAAACCCTACCTCCGGGAGTTGCTGGTCCGGGAGGGCAATCCGGTTCTGACCTCGCTGACCCTGAGGATGGTCGGGATCGGCGAATCGGCCATGGAAGAGAAGGTCATCGACCTGATCAAGACCCAGACCAATCCGACCATCGCGCCGTACGCCAGCCGGGGCGAGGTTTCGCTCCGGATCAGCGCCAAAGGGGAATCCGAAGCGGCCAACCGGGAGCGGATCGCGTCGACCGCCGCGGCAATCAAGGAACGGCTGGGCGAATATGTTTACGGTTACGATGGGGACAACCTGGAGACGGTGGTCGGCCGGATCCTGAACGAACGCGGCTGGCGGCTGGCCTTGGCCGAGTCATGCACCGGCGGCCTGATTGGCCACAGGGTGACCAATGTCCCCGGCAGTTCCGATTATTATTTGGGCGGAGTGGGCAGCTATAGCAATGAGTTGAAAATGAAACTGCTGGAGGTTCCCCGGGCGACGTTGGAGACCTGCGGAGCGGTCAGCCCGGAGACGGCTCAAGCCATGGCGTCCGGGATCCGCCAGCTGACCGGAGCCGAAGTGGGCGTTGCGGTGACCGGGATCGCCGGACCGGGCGGCGGTACCGCGGAAAAGCCGGTCGGCCTGGTGTACCTGGCGGTGGAGACACCGGAGCGGGCCGTGGTGGAACGCCGGATCTTCCCCTTGGACCGGACCGGCAACAAGGAGTCGGCGGCCCAGGCCGCGCTGGCATTGCTGTGGAAGACGCTGGTGAGGTAGTTGTTGGATCTTAGTTCCTGGTTGCTGGTTTCTAGTTCCCGGGGTATCGTTCTTGGTTCGTAAATTGGTGGCCCATGATTCCGTCAGTCAATGGAATTCTGGAAAAACTGGATTTATCATATTAACTCCACCAATAACCAATAACCGGAAACATTACCACTAAATCATACGGAGTTCGAGATGAGACTGTTCATCGGAGTCTGGCTGACGCCGGAACTTAACGCCGCGGCGGCGGAACTGATAGCGAGGCTCGGCAAGGACAGCGCGGGTTGGAAGTGGACCGATCCGGCCAATCTTCACTTTACCCTGCGCTTTTTGGGGGAAACGCCGCCGGAGCGGATTGGAGCGTTAAGCGAACGGCTGGAGGCGGCCGCCGCCGGTTGCCGGCGGTTCACTTTGGGGCTGGGCCGGAGCGGAACCTTTCCGCCGCGGGGCCCGGCCCGGATTTTATGGCTGGGCGCCGAACCGGGCGCGGCTGAACTGACCGAACTGGCCGGCAGGGTTGAAAGCGCCTGCCAGGATTACGGATTTCCGGCCGAGCCCAAACCGTTCAAACCCCATCTGACCATTGCCCGGGCCAAGGACGAAACGCCGCGGCCGGCGGCGTTTCCCGAATTGCGGCCGCCGGGGTTGATGGAGGTCGGCGGGTTCGCGCTGATCGAAAGCAAGCTTCAGCCGCGGGGACCGGTTTACGAGACGGTGCGGCAGTTTGGGTTTTAGCGAAAATCACCACCCAAAGAACCATTGAACTAATCTTCTTAATTTGATATACTGGATTAGAACGTATGTTTGGAGGAGGGACTCGAATGTCTGACAAGCAGAAGGCGTTGGAAGTGGCGCTGCTCCAGATCGAGAAACAGTTCGGCAAGGGGTCCATCATGAAGATGGGCGAACACGCCGACAAAATGAATATTGAAGTTATCCCCACCGGCGCGCTTACGCTGGATCTGGCGTTGGGCGTAGGCGGGATTCCCCGGGGGAGAATCGTTGAGATTTACGGGCCGGAGTCGTCCGGTAAAACCACGGTCGCGCTGCATATGGCCGCCGAGGCGCAACGACTGGGCGGGATCGCCGCCTTCATCGACGCTGAGCACGCCCTGGATCCCCTGTACGCCAAAAAATTGGGCGTGGATATCGACAATCTCCTCATCTCCCAGCCGGATACCGGCGAACAGGCGCTGGAGATCTGCGAGGCCCTGATCCGGAGCGGCGCGGTGGATTTGATCATCATCGACTCGGTGGCGGCCTTGACGCCGCAGGCCGAGATCGAGGGTGAGATGGGCGACGCCCACGTCGGATTGCAGGCCCGCCTGATGTCCCAGGCGCTGCGGAAGCTGACCGCCGTAATCAGCAAGTCGAATACGGTGTCCATCTTTATCAACCAGATTCGTGAGAAAGTAGGCGTGATGTTCGGCAATCCGGAGACCACCCCGGGCGGACGGGCCCTGAAGTTTTACTCCACGGTGCGGTTGGAAGTCCGGAAGGTGGAGACGCTGAAACAAGGCTCGGAGATCATCGGCAGCCGGACCAAGGCCAAGGTGGTTAAGAACAAAGTGGCCCCTCCGTTTAAAGAGGGCGAATTTGACATCATCTACGGTGAAGGCATCTCCAAAACCGGCTGCATCCTGGATATGGCGGTCGACCGCAATATCGTCAACAAAAGTGGCGCCTGGTTCTCCTACGGCGAGAACCGGATCGGCCAAGGCCGCGAGGCAGCCCGTGAATTTTTAAAGAAAGATCCGGCGCTGCTGGCCGAGATCGAAAAGAAGATCCGGGTGGAGACCGGCCTGCTTCAAGAGGATGAGCCCAAGAAAGAAGCGGCTCCGGCGGCTCCGGCGGCTCCGGCCGCTCCCGCCAAAGGGAAGTAACGAGCCGCGATGGAACGGAATGCGCTGGATATGGCCATGCAATGGCTCGGCCGGCAGCCATATTCCGCTGCGAAGCTGCGCGGCCGGCTGGAACGGGCCGGAGTGGAGCCGGAGGCGGTTGAGGAATGCCTGGCGAGGCTCTCCGGCTGGGGTTATCTCGATGACCGGAAGTTCGCTTCCGGCCGGGTCGCGGTATTGAAAGGACGCCTGAAGAGCAGGGCGTACGTGGAGTATGATTTGCTGAATCAGGGACTGACCCCGGCGGTCGTGACGGAAGTTTTGGCCGTTGAGTACCCTTTGGAAGAAGAAATGGCGATGCTCGGGCGCCTATTGAAACGGAAGCCCGGCCAGCCGGGCGATCCGGCCAGGGAGTATCAGCGGCTGATCCGGGCCGGATTTGCCGAAGAGGCGGTGCGGCGGTGCCTGCCGGAACCATCTCCCCCCTTGACATGACTGCCAAAAGTGTTTACAATGATCTAATGAGGACAGAACAAAAGCCGAGTTCTTACTCGGCTTGTTTTGTATTTATTTTTCCTCACTTCTCCAAATTTTCCGATCATGTCTAAGGCTTCTTTCCTCTGAAGTCTGTTAACGATTTTATCAAATTAATAGGAGGTGATTGGTATCCAAACATTTTTAGCACTCATTATCGGTATCGTCCTTGGTCTTGCCGGCGCTTATATCTACGGACGGATCAAAGTGGAGAACGCCAAGGAGCAGGCACGAAAAATTACCGAAGAAGCCCGGCGCGAAGTAGAGGCGATTAAGCGCGAAGCTTTGCTAGAAGCCAAGGAAGAGGCTTTAAAGGTCAAAAACGAGCTCGAACGGGAAATCCGCGAGCGGCGTAACGATATTCAACGGTTGGAAAAACGCTTGCTGCAAAAAGAGGAATCGATTGATCGGAAATACGAGGTATTGGAGAAGAAAGAGGAATCCCTATCCAAAAAAGAAGTAGAGATTGAAAGATTAAAGAATGAATTGCAGGAGACTCATCAGAAACACCGTCACGAGCTGGAGCGAATCTCCGGGTTATCGACGGAAGAAGCCAAATCGCTGCTTTTGAAGGACGTAGAAGAGGAAATCGGGCAAGAGATTGCCATGAAGATCCGCGATCTGGAGGCCAGAGCCAAAGAGGAATCGGATCGGAAGGCACGGGAGATCATCTCCCTGGCTATTCAACGTTGCGCGGCCGATCACGTGGCCGAAGCCACCGTTTCCGTGGTGGCGCTGCCGAATGACGAAATGAAAGGCCGGATCATCGGCCGTGAAGGCCGGAACATCCGGGCGCTGGAGACTTTGACCGGCGTTGATCTGATTATTGACGACACTCCGGAAGCGGTCATTCTCTCGGGATTTGATCCGATCCGGCGCGAAGTGGCCCGACTGGCCCTGGAAAAGTTAATTACCGACGGCCGGATTCATCCGGCCCGGATTGAAGAGATGGTTGAGAAGTCCCAAAAAGAAGTGGACGCCATCATCAAAGAAGAAGGCGAACGCGCCACCTTTGAAACCGGGATTCACGGCTTGCACTTTGAATTGATTAAACTGCTGGGACGGTTGCGATACCGTACCAGTTACGGGCAGAATGTGCTGAACCACTCCATTGAGGTTGCCCATTTGTGCGGATTGATGGCCAGCGAACTGGGGGCAGACATCACTCTGGCCAAGCGGGCCGGACTGTTACACGACATCGGAAAAGCGGTCAACCACGAAGTGGAAGGGCCGCATGTCACCATCGGAGCCGACCTGGCCAAAAAATACCGGGAAGGTCATCTGGTGGTTAACGCCATTGCCGCCCATCACGGCGACGTGGAGCCGGCTTCGGTCGAGGCCGTGCTGGTGCAGGCTTGCGACGCGGTATCCGCCGCCAGGCCGGGCGCGCGCCGGGAGACCCTGGAGACCTATATCAAGCGGCTTGAGAAACTGGAGAAGATCGCCGATTCATTCGAAGGAGTCGAAAAGGCTTACGCCATCCAGGCTGGCCGCGAGATCCGAATTATGGTGAAACCGGACCGGATCGATGACTTGAACGCGGTCCGGGTCGCCCGGGAGATTGTCAAAAAGATTGAGGACGAACTGGAATACCCGGGCCAGATCAAGGTCACCGTGATTCGGGAAACCCGGGCGGTTGATTACGCGAAATAGAGCCTAGCACCAATTTCATGACAACTCTCTATAATAATCACAAAGGTCTGGAAGGGGGAGGAAACATGAAAGGCATCTTCTGGAAAGAAGGCGAGTCCTTCTCCAACTCCATGAGTCTCATCGCATTTTTGTTGGTGCGCTATCCCGAAATCGGGACGGTCCGTTTCGACCCCGACCAAAAGACATTACAGTTTTCGTTTGTTTTGGTCAAAGAGCTAACCCGGGAAGAGTTCGAGGCTTTTCGGGAACGGCTGGCCTTGAGTTTGAACGCCATCTCCGACCTGCAAGGACGAAAACACGGGCAGACCGAAATCACTTACAATAATTGCGACAATTTGACCTTTCTGGAGATACTGCGGGATATCGACTCCTTGAGCCAGGAAGAGATCGGCTTGATCATCGGACTGGTTCATCAGTTCTTCGACGGAAACTTGCTTCTGGATCAGGATGAGGCGGTTCAGGAGGAAGATGTGCTGCTCCAGGAAGAGATGATCGAACACATGCTGGAAGATTTGAAAGACTCGCACCAGGAGAAACGGTTGATCGGATTTCGGGAGGAAGGCCGGGTTCTTGTCTTTAACCGCGCCAACCTTCATAAATAATCGCCGTCACGGCCGTCCGCCGGTGAAGCTATTCAATGGGGCAAGCCGGAATGGAACCGGACGTACGGCATTTGCTTCGAGATCCTAAAGAACGGGGGATACTGTGAACCAGTAACCCCCGTTTGTATAAAAAAAGGGAATAACGGCAAAATTGAAACGGCACATACATGGGTGGAGAGCGAATTGCTTAGAGTGTTATTCATAGGAGATATCGTCGGGCGCCCGGGGCGAAAAGCCATTCGCTCGGGCTTGCGGGAGATGATCGACGCCACTGGGGTGGATCTGATAGTCGCCAATGGCGAAAACGCGGCCGGAGGGTTTGGCATTACCCGGGAGGTGACCCAGGAACTGCTGAACGGCGGAGTGGACGTGATTACCATGGGCAACCATACCTGGGACAACCGCGATATTTACAACGTGCTGGAAAACGAGCCGAGGGTCATCCGGCCGGCTAATTACCCCAAAGGAACTCCCGGTCAGGGTTTTTATCTGGCCGAGACTGAAAAGGGCGTGCTGGTCGCAGTGACCAACTTGCTGGGGCAGGTGTTTTTGGAACCAACCCGCTGCCCGTTTGAAACCGCCGATGAAGTGATTCAGTCATTGAAAAAACGGACCGACATCATTCTGGTGGATATCCACGCCGAAGCGACCTCGGAAAAGATCGCGCTAGGCTGGTATCTGGACGGCAGAGTGACGGCGGTCATTGGTACCCACACTCATATCGCTACGGCCGACGAGAGAATTCTTCCCAAAGGGACCGGGTATATTACGGATGTGGGAATGACCGGCCCACTCAATTCGGTGCTTGGCATCGATCCCGAAATCGTGATCACCAAGTTCCGCACCAAGCGTCCGGTCCGGTTTGAAGTGGCGGAGGGTCCGGTGATGCTCAATTCGGTGTTGCTGGATATCGATGAGTTCGGCAAAACCACCGCCATTCAACGGATTCGCCGTGATTTTGAAGCCATTGGATAACGGCTATCAGTCATCACTGATTCTTCGCAAGCTTAGAGCGACTTTGTCCTTGCTCCGGTCAGTGTCAACCCATGAGCTTTGGCGAAGATCATGCCAGCGGGGGTATCCCTCGCTAGGCGTGGAAGGGCTTTCGGGCTGTGGAGCGCGGGACTGACTGTCTTTTATTTCAAGACTTTTGGGAAATTTGCGAAATTGAGATATCCATTTTAAAGAACATTCATATTAATAGTAGCAGTAAATTATTTTTCACTGAACCATCCAGCCAAAGAACCAAGCAATGGAGGGAAAACAAAAAATGGATGTTTTGAAGGTATCGGCGAAATCCAGTCCAAATGCGGTTGCCGGGGCGTTATCAGGTATCATACGTGAAAAAGGGATTGTCGAGATTCAAGCAATCGGAGCCGGAGCCATCAACCAGGCGGTGAAAGCGGTGGCCATCGCCAGAGGATTCGTCGCCCCAAGCGGCATCAATCTGGTATGTATCCCGGCCTTCACTGAAGTGACCATTGATGGGGAGGCGCGAACGGCCATCAAGTTGATCGTGGAGCCGAAATAAATCGATTAAGTTCAACGCCATTAAGTTTAAAAAGATGAGGAGACCCCTCATCTTTTTTATGTCACCGGGTTGTGCCCGGCCTCCGCCGCTTCCATCCAACTGGCACAATGCCTATAATTACTTGGAGGGAAGCTGAAACCCCATCGCGAAATCTTACGTAGAAAAATCCCATCCCAATCAAACAACCAACGCAGCATTCAATCGAAGCAAATTCAGAATTTGAGGAGGGGTTCGCGGTGGAATTCGCCGGAAGCAGAATTCAATTACGTCCGATGGCCTTTGGCGATTTGGAACTGATGGTCGGCTGGAACCGGGATCAGGAGTTGCAATCGTTTGTCGATTGCGATCTTCCGGTTGACCTTCATGAATTAGAACGATGGTACTGCTCTAATGTTCCCGGCCGGAACTATCAAATTTTTGTCATCGAAACGCTGGCCGGCGTAGTTATTGGCGATCTGGAACTCGATCATATCAATTGGAGCTTACGGGAAGCGGAACTCCGGATCCGGATTGGAAACCGGGAATACTTGGGGAGAGGTTACGGCGGGGAGGCCATTGGCCTGATTTGCGATCATCTGTTCACCACCAAACGGTTTCGCCGTATTTACCTTCGGGTCTATGATTTCAATATCCGGGCGATCCGCTGCTATCTGAAGACCGGGTTCAAGTCGGTCGGAATTTTGCAGCGCCATCAAAATCAGTGGAAAGACATTATTTTGATGGAACTGAACGCCGAACGATTTTTCCGGAACCACCGCGACCGTCAGGCAGGCTGAGTTATAATACAATTGTCGGAGCATAAAAAGGATTTGGCCCCTTCCTGTCGAATAAATACTAATTAATGATTATGTTATTAAGGAGGGGGATGCATGTCAAAAATCAGGATTGTGGTTGCCGATAACAATCGGGAACTCTGCACGACATTGACCGATCTGATTGACCTCCAGGAAGATATGGAACTCACGGCGGTTGCCTATGACGGAATCGAAGCGTTGCAACTGATCGAAAAGCTCAAACCGGATGTGCTGATTCTGGATATCACCATGCCTTATCTTGACGGCATCGGGGTATTGGAGCGTTTGGGCAATATGCCGGAACGCCCGATTGTGATCGTTTTGACAGCCTTTGAACAGGAATCCATGATCCAACGGTTGATCTCGCTGGGCGCCACGTATTATATGGTGAAGCCTTTTGATGCCCCGACATTGTTTGAACGGATCCGGCAGTTCACCTCCGGAGAACCGGTGTCGGGCAAAACAATCAAGTCTTCGTTGGAACGGCCGGTTTTAACCACAGGCGTGAAGCGGGAAAAGACCGAAAGCGAACTGGAGCTTGAGGTGAGCAAACTCTTTCACGAAATGGGGATTCCGGCTCATTTCCGGGGCTATGCCTACCTGAGGGATGCGATCATCATCGCCACCAAGGAAGTTGAGGTACTGGGCAACATTACGAAGAATCTCTACCCACGCATCGCCGATAAATACCGTTCCACTCCCAGCGGTGTCGAATCCGCTATCCGCCATACCATTGAAATCGGCTGGGAACGGGGCAACTCGGAGTACATGGAGAAGTTTTTCGGATTCGACAACAAGCGGGGACGCTTTCCCACCACAGCCTCATTCGTGGCCAAAATCGCGGATCGATTGAGATTGGAATCAAAGATTGTCTGAACTGATCTCCCTGTCACAATCCCTCTGGAAGGGGGATTTCTTTTTGGGAGCAGGGCAAAATAATCCAAATAACGTCACAAAGGAGCCTTGGGAAGCTGTTTGAATATTAAGGGATTGGAAATCAGTGAATTACAATCATGGCTATCAACATATAATCTACCGAGGTTCCGGGGGAGTCAGATTTATCAGTGGCTGTACCAAAAAGGGGCCTGCGACTGGGATGAGCTGACGGTGCTGCCCCGGGAGTTGCGGGAGACCTTCAAAGCCCAAAATGTAGAGCTGGGTTGTTTGAAGCTGTTGGCCAAAGAACGGGATCCGGATGGAACCGCCAAGTTCCTTTTCGGCCTGGCGGACGGGGATTGCGTGGAAAGCGTTTACATTCCGGAAGGGGAACGCCATACCGTTTGTTTCTCAACCCAAGTCGGCTGCGGCATGGGTTGCCGTTTTTGCGCCACCGGCCAATTGGGACTGGTCCGGAACCTGACCGCCGGGGAGATCGTCGATCAGCCCCTGTCAATCGGCAGGGACGCCAAAGTACGAATCAATAGCCTCGTCGCCATGGGACAAGGCGAACCGCTGGCCAATTACGATCAATTGCTGAAAGCAATCCGGATCATCAACGATCCGGAAGGAATGGGGATCGGCGCGCGGCATATCACGATTTCCACTTGCGGGCTGGTGCCAGGCATCAAGCGCCTGGCCGGAGAGAACCTTCAGCTTAATCTGGCGGTCTCGCTGCATGCCGCCGATGATCGGCTGCGTGATGAGTTAATGCCGATCAATCGCAACTATCCGGTCCGGGCGGTGCTGGATGCATGCCGGTACTATGTCGGAGTGACCGGACGCCGGGTAACCTTCGAATACACGATGATGGCCGGGGTTAACGACCGGGAGGCCGATCTGCGGCAACTGGCCGCCGCTTTGAAAGGGATGCTCTGTCACGTAAACCTCATCCCGTTTAATGCGGTTCCCGGCTCACCGTACCAGCGCTCGGCGCCGGAACGGATCCGCCATTTTGAGCGGGGATTGCGGGACGAAGGGATTGAAGTAACGGTCAGGCGCGAGCGTGGTTTGGAGTTGACGGCCGCTTGCGGCCAATTGCGAGGGAAAAGGTTGACAGATGAACATTCGGCGCCTGTTTCATAAGATTTCAAGTTTGAAACCGAAAACCGGGCCCGATGCCGCGGATCCCCGGAGTGAGAACGAGGATTCGCCGGGCAACGGCACAGAAGAACGAACCTGCCGGCGTTCGGCGATTCGCTCGGTGCAATCGGACGCCTCCGGCATGACTCAAGCGACCGAGGTGACCAAAATTCGGCGGCAGCGGGATCGGGCTGCTTTGGACCATTG
Organism: Bacillota bacterium; assembly: GCA_023402395.1. GTDB lineage: Bacteria > Bacillota > UBA4882 > UBA8346 > UBA8346 > JAEYGI01. The sequence continues at coordinate 55,000 of JAEYGI010000052.1, read as the reverse complement.
GATCTTCACCGTCAGCTCGGGAGTTGACCGGGGCCGCCAGTTTGTGGGAGTGACCGATGAGATCCGCTTGGGTCGCCAGCCGGAAAACCATATCCAACTGCGGGATCCGAAAGTCTCCCGATTTCACGCCGTGATCCGACGCAAGGGAGCCCAGTTGTATTTGGAGGATTTAAACAGCACCAACGGCACTTTTCTCAACGGACAGCCCCTGGCCTCCCGCAAAAGGCTGGAGCCGGGAGATACAATCAAATTGGGTCAGACCGTCATTGAGGTTGGCCGGGAATAAGCCGGCGCGTGCCTGATCCGATCGCTAGTTTCGAGGTAAAAACGATGAAAATTGGTTCAAAAACCGATCCGGGCAAAGTACGGGAGCAAAACGAGGATTGCTACGGCTACCGCGGCAACCTGTTCGTGGTCGCCGATGGGATGGGCGGCCATCAAGCCGGGGAAGTGGCGAGCGCACTCGCGGTGGAAACGATCTTAAGCGCCGCTATGGAGCCGGATATCGCCGGAGCGCTCAAGGAAGCGGTATCCCGGGCCAACCGGATTATTCTCGACGAAACCGCCCGCCGCCCCGAGTGCGAGGGAATGGGGACCACCGTTGCCGTGCTGGCGCTTGACGGTTGCCTGGCTTACTTTACGCATGTCGGGGACAGCCGGATTTATCTGTGGTCCCGGGGGGAGCTGACCCAACTTACCGACGATCACTCGTTGGTGGCCGAATTGGTCAAAAACGGCGGACTCTCGGCGGAAGAAGCCCAAATTCATCCGCAGCGGAATATTCTGACCCGGGCGCTCGGCACCCAAGGGTTGCCGGAGGTGGAAGTCTGTTCGGTTCCGGTGCGGGCCGGAGAGAAATTTTTATTATGCTCCGACGGGCTGAGCGGCGGATTAAAGGAGAACATGATCCTCCAATTGTTGTCGGAGGAGGCTCCACCCCAGCAAATCGCCGCCAACCTGGTTCAAGCCGCCAATGACTCGGGCGGCGCCGACAATATCACCGTAATTGTAATCGAAATATAACATTATTGGGTGACCCTGCGGCAACGGGGGGAAGGAATAACGCTCCTGCCCGCAGAATTTAAAGTCGTCTTCGCATGGAATCTCAGATTCGAATCGAGGTGGGACAGTGATCGGCAAAATTTTCGGCAACCGCTACCGTTTGATGGAACTGATCGGAGAAGGCGGCATGGCGCTGGTGTATAAAGCGGAATGTTCCTTGCTCTGCCGGACTGTCGCAGTTAAGATATTACGGCCGCAATTCGCCAATGACGCCGAATTCGTGGAACGGTTCCGGCGCGAGGCACGGGCCGCGGCCAGCCTTTCCCATCCGAACGTGGTCAACATCTACGACGTCGGGCAAGAGGACGGGATGGACTACATCGTGATGGAATTTATTCCGGGCGAGACCCTGAAGAGCATCATCAAACGGGAGGCGCCGCTGGCGATCGACCGCGCCTTGGAGATCACCCGCCAGATTGCCGCCGCCCTGCATCATGCCCATCAACGGAATATTATTCACCGCGACATTAAACCCCATAATATCCTAGTAACCCCCGACGGGCAGATTAAAGTGACCGATTTTGGAATCGCCCGGGCCATCAGCGCCGGATCGTTCACCCAGACCGGGATGGTGGTCGGATCGGTCCATTACTCGTCCCCGGAACAGATCCGCGGCGGAGTGGTCGGCCCCCAGTCCGACCTGTACTCGCTGGGGTGCGTGCTATACGAATTGCTTACCGGAGAGGTGCCCTATACCGGCGATACCTCGATCGCCATCGCCCTCCGTCACTTACAGGGGAATGCGGTTCCCGCCGGAGAACTCCGGCCGGAGATCAGCCAATCGGTGGAATCGATCATCGAAAAAGCGATGGCTGTCGACCCGGCCCAACGCTTTCCCACCGCGCTGGCCATGCTGAAAGAGATCGCACTGGTTCAGGCGCGGCGAAGCCGGGAGTCCGAGCTTCCCGATGTTACCGAGATGCCGACCGAAATCTGGGCCGGAGTGCGCGATCAGGAGCCGGCCGGTGCCAATCAGAAGCGGCATTGGTTGCCTTGGGTTCTGGCGGGGTTCGGCGGCAGTATTTTGTTTGTCTTTATTTTGACATACTTGTTTCTTAACGGCGTCTTTACGCCGCCCCGTCCCGAAGTCCGGGTTCCCAGCCTGGTTGGGAAAGAGTTTAACGAAGCCCGGGAACTGCTCAGGGAGCGCAATTTGCGGATCAAAGTGATTAACCGGCTCTTTAATTCCGATTATCCGAATGGATTCGTCATCTCCCAAAAACCTCCGGCTGGCCAGCAAAAACGGACCGATACCGAGGTTGAGGTGGTTTTGAGCCGGGGGCCGCAATTGGTCCGCGTGCCGGGCCTGATGGGCAAGACCCAGCTCGAGGCGGAGCTGGCCTTGGAGGAAGCCGGACTGAGGCTGGGCGAGATCCTTTCCGAATCGGATCCGGACGCTCCCCAGGGAACTGTCATTAAGCAGTTGCCCGCCGAAAACACTCAAATCGAACAGAGCGCCAGCGTATCAATTACTCTCAACATCGTCTCCGCGACGCTGGTGCAAGTTCCCAATTTTATCAACCGGCCGCTGTCGGAAGTCCGGGCCGAACTGGGAACCCTGGGGCTGATTTATAACCAGGCTACTCAGACCCCGAGCAACATATATCCGGAAGGGGTCATTATCGACCAGAAACCGGTTCCCTACGAACGGGTGCCGATGGGGACGGCCATGAACTTCATCATCAGTTCCGGGCCGACCGCCAGTTATAATAATGCGGATTAGGCAGGAGTTCAAGGAGGCCCGAGTTTGTCAGCCGGAAGGGTAGTCAGGATCATCGGCGGGTTTTATTTTGTGGAGCCGCTGCCAGAAGCGGGGCCGGTCGTCGAGTGCGCGATCCGGGGCCGGTTAAAGCTGAAATCCGAGGGGATTCTCGTCGGCGATCTGGTCGATTTCGAGATTGAAAACGAAAAAGGAGTGATCACCGGGATCCGGCCGCGGCAGACGATCCTGACCCGTCCTTATGTCGCTAACGTTGAGTTGTTAGTGCTGGTTTTCGCGCATCAAAACCCGGACCCGGTCCCGGCCCTGATCGACAAATTCCTGATCCTGGCCGAAGCAAGTGGAATCCCGTATCTGCTGGTTTTTAACAAAACCGATCTCGTCGGAAAAGGAAAAGCAGATAAAGTGGCGAATAAATATCTTAAATACGGGTATAACGTCTTATGCACCAGCGTCCGCTCGCATCTGGGCAAACGCCGGCTGTTAGCGGCGATATCCGGGAAAGTGGCGGTGTTCGCCGGACCTTCCGGAGTCGGCAAATCGGCGTTGCTAAATATGATCGCTCCCGGCCTCGGCTTGCGGACGGGAGAAGTCAGCGGCAAAATTGGCCGGGGCAAGCACACCACCAGAGAGGCGCAGTTGCTGAAGGTCAAATCCGGCAGTTACGTGGTGGATACCCCCGGATTTTCCCAACTCGCCCTGGACTTTATCGCGCCGGAACAATTGTCCGGATTGTTCCCGGATCTGGCTCAATACGCCGCTGACTGCCGCTTTGCTTCCTGCCTGCATCTTTCCGAGCCGGGTTGCCGGGTCAAGGAAGCGGCCAACTCCGGCGCCATCGATTCCGAGCGTTATCAGTCCTACTTGGAGTTGTTTTCCGAAGTCAAGGGACATTGGGACCGCCGCTTCCGTTAGCTGGTTCGTCTCCTAAGAAAATGAATGGGCCACCAATTTTACTAGGAAGCGCCATAACGATATATACTACTTGTGCCATCAATGAAAAAACGATAAGGGGGCGCAAGTTTCGAGGAGAGTCTCGTCTCATGGTTGAAATCGCGCCGTCGATTCTAAACTCCGATCTGCTCCGGCTGGGAGAATCGGTTGCCAAGATCCGGGAAGCGGATTGGGTTCATTTTGATGTGATGGACGGGCATTTCGTCCCCAATCTGACCTTCGGGCCGATGTTCGTGAGCGCTATCCGCAAAGCCACCCCGGTTCCGGTGGAGTCGCACCTGATGGTCAACAATCCCGAATTTTTCGTGCCGTTATACGCCGAAGCCGGCAGCTCGCGGATTATGGTGCATGCGGAAGGCCATTTCCATCTGCACCGGTTGGTGCAGAAAATTAAGGAACTGGGCTGTCAGGCCGGGGTCACCTTGAATCCCGCCACTCCGCTGAATTGTTTGGAATACGTCTTGCCCGATCTGGATCTGGTGCTGCTGATGACGGTCAATCCGGGGTACGGCGGCCAGAAATTGATTCCGGCGATGATCGATAAGGTTCGCGCGTTGCGGGAGATCATTGACCGGCTGGGATTGGCCTGTAAAATCGAAGTGGACGGCGGAGTCAACTGGGAAAATACGTCCCGGTTGGTAGCGGCCGGCGCTGACATTCTGGTGGCGGGGACATTGATTTACCATGACCCGGACCCCGAAGCGGCGCTGCGGAGGTTGAAGGGTTTAGCCAATCAAGGGGGGTAATTTAACTGTCTTTCGACCACATCGATGCGTTTGTGAAGGCCGTGTACTCCGTCATTGAAAAGATGCTCAATCCCGACGTCCAGGCCGGTAGACCGTTTTTCAATGATGAACCCTTGCAAAGTTACGATATTTCGGTTCTGGTGGGCGTGCTCGGCGACCTTCAAGGACAGGTAATCTGCGGGATGTCGTCGCAAACGGCCAAAAATATCGCGTCCCAGATGTTGATGACCCAGGTGGAGGAGATCGACGAAATGGGCAAAAGCGCCCTCTGTGAACTGAAAAACATCATTGTCGGAACGGCCAGCACCAATCTTTCGCTGACCGGTTACAACTGCAATATTACACCGCCCTTGTTCATCACGGCCGGGGACGTTCCCGATTTTTTAAAGCACGTCCACACCGCGCTGGCGATCCCGATCAAAACGCCGTTCGGCGATATCGAGATCAACCTGGCCTTACGCAAGGACGCGGTTTGAGATACAAGCCGTTGACCAACTGGGAATAGGCGGATGCCCGTTCAAATTTGGCGCTGCCGTTTATCCGTCAATCGAGTCAACCGGCAGGGGTCGCATCGGTTTGGCCGCCAAACCACGGAATGCGGCCGATATCGAAGTGATTTGAGGTGAAAGAGATGGGAGATCCTTCAGAAAATACACGCCGTTTTGACCCCAAGGACGAAAACTTCACGGAAGTGAGCCTGATCCTGCAAGAGGTCTGCGCGGCGCTTAAGGAGAAAGGATACGATCCGTTGGACCAGATCGTCGGCTATCTGCTGTCGGGCGACCCGGCCTATATCACCAGCTTCCGTAATGCCCGGGTTTTAATCAAACGGCTGGAGCGGGACCAAATCCTGGAGGAATTGGTCCAGTCCTACCTGGAAAAGCAGGGGATTGGCTGAAACTATTGATCCGGTTCTAAAGCGGACGGTCTTCCCATAGTGTTAAGTGGAATGAACATGAATGGGGTGGGAGAATGTCTGTTTTGCTCGGGACCGAGTTGAATTCAACGCTCAAGGATTTATTCGACAAGCGGATCAATACCGCGGTCGTGGCAACGCTCGATCAGGATTTGCGTCCCCATACGGCCCCATTCAACTATATTGTGGTCCGTGACTCCAAAAACATTCGCATCGCGGTCTCCCGCAGTCATCAGACCTATCAGAACATTCTCAGCAACGGTTATGTAGCCATCGCAGTTCTCGACGAGGGAGACATCGCGGTTTGCATCAAGGGCTTCGCCCGGGTCGTCCGTCAATCCATGGACAACGACTACAATATGTCCGTGGTGGAAGTGGCGATTGACGAGATCAGAAAGGACAATTCGACCGTTCACTTTGTCACCCAAGGCATCCGGATCCGCCATAAGACCGAGCCGTCGCTCCTGTTTTCCCGGAAGATCTTTCAAGAACTGTCCCAGTTTGATATCCATATAGGATGAAGTAAATTTCTTTACTAGATTTGCATTCTTAACGCCGAATGCAAATGAATCAAATCGGAATTTACTTCATCCTACAGCTGAGGTAAGTTGAATTAAATTCATTCATTTTCCATCATGGAAGGCTTACAGGACACGATGCATATCAGAAATTTAATTCAACTTATATATCAATAACCTCAAGGCAAGGAGAAGCTCATGAAGAAATGCTACGGATTGGTTCTTGCTATCGCGCTGCTGTTTTCGATTGGCGCTGCTCCCCGGCTACCGCTGCCGCTGGAGGGAGTCTACGATGTCAAGCTCCGGACCCTGACCTTTTTCGACATCGCTTCCAAGGATTTCACGGTCGGCTGGAACAACGCGGAACTGACCCCGACCAAGCCGGAAGAGTTGACCGTGGGGTTTGAATACGGGAAGCTGCAAGAAGTCAGGTTCGGCTATTTTAAGTTTGGCAACAATGAGCGCCAAACCTGGTTTTTGTTCGGCACCGAGGAACCGGGGGGCAACCTCCAGATGTTCGTCGACTTAAACGGCGACTCCGAGCTGACCCCGAAAGAAAAGCTGGAGAGCCTCCAAGTCGTTGAGAAAAAATTCTTCAGCCAGGTCCGGCGGGAGTTCTTCTCCCTGATCCCCGTCCCGGTTCAGGTCTCGTATAAGGGAGTCTCCACGGTCTACGAGCAGAAAATCTATTATTTCTTCGACATTCAGTTTCTGACCAAGAAGGACAAGACCGATGTCTTCGTCCATGCGTTGACCGCCGGGTTCCTCGACGGTGAGATGAACTTTAGCGACGGACAGCGAACCCGGAGGATCAAGTTCCGGATCTACGATAACAATGGCAACGGCTGTTTTAACGATTACGGGACGGATCTGATCTGCCTGGATGTCAACAATGACGAATATTTTAAAAAGAGCGAGATGCGGCCCCTGGCCGAGTTCTTTGAACTTTCCGATGCCACCAGGCGGCAATTGCGGATGGTGGTTATTCCCTATCCGGCCAAGATCGCGGTGACCGGAGCCATCGCCGATCTGGACCGGGCGGCGCTGGAATTCCGGCCCGAGCTCAAGGAAGAGCCGGCAATCCAGGAGGTTCCGCCCTTGGCCCAGCCGCCCGCCTCAGTGCCGGTTTCGCCTTCCGCTTCGCCAGCGCCTCCCGGACCGTCCGGGAAAAAGTAGCTTTTACTAATACCAATACCAAGCTCTTATAGAGACGATTCAAGCCACCCGTTTGAGGGTGGCTTGAATCGTCTCTATTTTCAATTCCGGATCCTTGCCCCGGACCCGGACGGGTTGCGCTGCTTTTTGGGACTCACCGCTTTCGCCTTTTATTTCGTCCTGCGTCGATTTGGCCCATTGGAATCGCCCCACTTTTGGACTTGCTTGATGATTTAATTATAATCCGACCCTCACCGATTGACAAATCTGGTTTCAGGCCAAAATGAAGCGAATTGGGGCCAGAAATTTAATTCAACTTACATAGAATGTTTCCGATGGCCGGCAGGAACCTGGTGGAGCGGCGGCTCCAAGTGGCGGATCGGGAGCTGGAGATGGGGCGGGGCGCGCCGCAAATGATCGAAGTCCGGATGCGATTGATCCGGGTGTCGCCGCAACTGATCCGGAGGTTCGATCAGTTGAGCGCGGGGTTAAATCAGATGGGGGCGGGGCCGCTTCATCTGGAGCAAGAGCCGCTTCAGGTGATCCGGGAGCCGGATCAGATGGAGCAAGTGTCGCTCCAAGTGGAAATATTGGACGATCATTTGAAGGAACTGTTTCTCCAGATGGAAATGTTGGAGGATCATTTGAAGGAACCGTCGCTCCAGATGGAAAAAGTATTCCTTCAGTTGGAGGGAAGCTCGCTCCGGATGATCGGGGTGTTGGATCATTTGGAGCGGGGGATGCTTGAGTTTCTCGAAGATGCCAATTTACCTCACCCCGGCCCTCTCCGACGATGCGGCTCAAGAAAGCGGATTCGCGGAGAGGGATGACCGAGCATGAAACTTGGGCCTTTTGAAGGCCCGGATTGAAGGCCAAAAAAAATAGACCCGGGTTTCAGTCGATTCACCTCTCCCCTCGAATGCGCGTCATGGAAATTCAGCGCCGGGGAGAGGCCGGGAGAGGGGTCTGTAGGCCATCGAAGATGCCAATTTACCTCACCCCGGCCCTCTCCGGGGATGCGGCTCAAGAAAGCGGATTCGCGGAGAGGGATGACCGAGCATGAAACTTGGGCCTCTTGAAAGCCTGGATTGAAGGCCAAAAAATAGCTCCGTTTGTCAGATTATATTTTAATACTTACACATCAGCCCAAAAGATCTTCAACCGAATCAATTCATCGCTTCTCCCCCGCCGCATCGACCCAATCCGTTCCACTCCACCAAAGGGGCCTTCCCAAAGTGGTATCGAAAAAAACCATTCCCGTAGCGCATTCGGCCGGGGCCGGGCGGGCTCCGCTGGGGCCGGATTTGACCGCTTGCAGATATTCCGCCGCTCCATGGTGATGAATTTTTAACTTGCCGTGCTCATAGACCAGCAAGCCTGGCTCGGCCGTCAGCGGCGGGATGCCGCCGATGACGACGCCGCGTTCGAAGGCGCCGGTTCCCGAGCAAACCAGCCGGTTTGATCCGGTCAGATCTTCCTCCACCGAAGTGGCATGGGTCGATTGGGTGTAACCGTCCAACAGCTGGGTTTCCCGATAATCCGGAGTCGCGTACCCCTTATTGCCCCGGAAGATGAGGTAAGCCGGTCCCTCCAGGTGAACGAAGGGGTCGGCGGAGCCCTGATTGTCGCGGAGGAAGGTATTGTTCTCGACCAGCCCAGCGTTCTTTCCGTAGCCGTCGCGGTTATCGATGAGAATGGCGGGGCCCGGTCCGCCGGTGGTAATCAAGTTGTTGGACAGATTCAACTGGGCGACGGAGCCGTTAGGCCCGATCTCCAGACAGCGCCCTTTGTTCTCAAAATAGCAGCCGGTGATATTTAGATTCCAGACCGCGCTTTTTTTGGCTTCATTAAACGAGAAGCAAGCGCCGGTATAGGCCTCGAACTGGCAGCCCACGAAAGAGATATTCGCGCCCTGGATCAGCGTGACCGCGGTCACCCCGGAGGAGAAGATGCAATTGACGAAGCTATTGGCGTTTAAGTAAGCGCCGCCCCGGATGGCGGTTTGATTGTAGAAGAAGGAGACGTTGGTAAACTTATTGGTCCAGCAGGCCTGACAGTCCATGCCGACCCCGAAATGGGAGATTTCGGCGTTATTGATCGTTAAATAACGGGACGTAAGGTAGAGTCCGGTCCCGCGATCGGTGCCGCGAATGGTGATATTTTCGAGGGTCAGGTAATAGGAACCGGTTCCATACTGCCCGCCGGTCCGTTCGCCGGAGACGAACGCATGACCGCTCCCCTGATAGAGCAAGACAGCCGATTGTTTGCCATCGCCGTGAAGCCGGACCCGCGAAGGGATCCGGAGCGTTTGGGAGAAAACGTATTGGCCTTTGGGGAAGAACAGGGCGCCGCCGTCTTCCAGACCGTCGAGCGCCTTCTGAAGGCCGGCCGTGTCGTCACTGACGCCATCGCCCCTGGCGCCAAAGGAGCGGACATTGACCGGGGAAACCGTGGGCGGTTGGGACATGAAATGGGAACACCTCGCCGGAGAAGTTTATAAAGAGGAGGGAGCAAGATTTTTTCAGATATATTATATTAGGATAAAGTCCTTTCAGTGTTTCTGGTGAAATTTTCCCTTCAGCGCTACCGCAAGGTTTGAGTTGAATGGGGTTGACATGCGAACGTATGTTTGGTATAGTTTATTATGCTTTCAAACCAATTCATGGGAGTGACTCGAATGATGAAAGCGCTTTTGACCTCGGCCGGGTTCGAGAATCCGGCCATCGGCGCGGAGTTTTTGCGGCTGGTGGACAAACCGGCCCGGGAGATTAAGGTATTGTTCATCCCGGCGGCGGCCGTTACCGAGGAGCAGTTGGGGCAGGTGGAGGCCTCCCGGGAAGAACTGATCCGGTTTGGGCTGCGGCCGAAGAACATCGTTACCCTGGAGCTGAACGCGGCGGTAACTTACGATCAAGTCAAGGACTTCGACGCCGTTTACGTTTGCGGCGGCAACACCCTGCATTTGCTCGATCAGATGCTTGAAACCAGGTTTGATGCGGTGTTGAAGCAATTGATCGCCGCCGGCGCAATCTATGTGGGAGTCAGCGCCGGCAGCATCGTGATTGGGCCGAAAGTGGCCGACGAGACGGGCTTACGGATCATCAAAACCATTGTCATGCCCCATTATGAAACCCGGCTTCAGGAACGGCTGCGGTGGCTGGAGGAGCAAACCGGTTATCTCGTCACTCCGCTGGCCGACCATCAGGCGTTGCGGATCGACGGGAACGAGTACGCGGTGATTGAGTAGCGGAGAATTTGCAGACAGGAGGTTTTAAAAAATAAAAAGTAATCATGAAGGATTAAAATGGAAGACGGCGAAATAAAATAAAATAGACATAAATAAAAGAACGTCATTGGCTGGCGGGCCGTAAGCGCGGCCGGCCCGCCGGGGGTCCCAACGTCAAATTCCAATCGAACGTCGGCAATTGAATGGCTTTAACGGCCATGAAACCGGTTTGAGGAAACTTCGTGATCACGAGGCCGTCCGGAACTGGAGGAATTGGGGGAGGAGCCATGAGAACCGTTTCGAAGCGAACCGGAAAGGTTTGGGTTTGGCTGAAAACCTACTATTCCAGACTGATGGTTTATGGAATGGGGATTGGGATGATCGTTTTCGCGGTTTGCACCACGCAGGACGCCTACCGGCTGAAAATCGCGCGGCCAGCCGATTTATACTTATTGCTCAGCCCCTCTCTGATTTGGATGATCGTTTTGGCTGCCAAATTATTGGTTGGATTTTGGATTGTCGCCATCCTGGTGGGGATTTTCAGTCCGGAACGTATCTCCGAGCTGGGCGCCAAAATTTTCGGGGTGGAGATCAGCCAAAAGTACAGCCGCCAAGAGCTCAAAGACGCGAAGACCGGGGTCGAGAACATCCGGAGCCAGATCAAGCTGTTATCGGATCTCAACCGCCGGATTTATGAATACCTGTCGACTCCCTTTGAAGCGGCGCTCATGGACAGCGACTCCATTCCCGAAGCGATCCGCGCCGTCGTCCGGAACATTCTGCTGGTTTCCTACAGTAGGAATTTCCCCCCGGTGGAGATTCTCGTCGAACCGCTATCCCCGGAGACGCTGAGAGGAATGAAGCCCCATATCGCGGCCTCCGTCCAAATGCTGCTGAGCAAGGACAGCGACGATATCTTCGACAACGAGTACGATAAAAACCTTGGAATCGCCATCCTCCGCGGCTTTGAGGAACTGGAGACGCTCATTGTCATCGATACTTCCAAGGCGGGCTATGACGTGTCCATGGCGGAACTCTTTTCCGCGGGCAATTTGTTTTTGAGTATCGCCAATACCATCAGCGCCATGAATACAGACTGAATTTGAAAAGAAAAGCAAGTTTGCTATAATATATAGGTGAAATGAATTTCTTAACCGGATTTGTCTTCCTAAAGCCGAATGCAAATAAAATCAAATCGGAATTATTTTATCCGATTACACCGGTAAGTTAGTTGAATTAAATTGATTAATTTCTCGATCATGGCCGGTTTGAGGGAGATGATGCGATAAGAAATTTAATTCAACTTATATATTCAAGAGAAACGTTTTACCTAAAGATTCGGTTCGGAAACAGTGAGCAGCCCAAAAAATATATTTGGGAGGAAATAAACCTTAATTTCCCACCAGACATTTGCATTCATAAAGCGAAAAATTTGAACCATCGGTGGGGTGAACTTTAGTTCAACAACATATATAAGTTGAAATAATTTTATAAATAGGCTTTCCCATCCTTAAAGCACGGCTGGGAAAGGTAAGATCAGTATTTATTTCAACTTATGAATTAAGGAAAATATGCTACAATTTTTACGGGGTTCAAAAAACTTATTGCAACATATATAGAACATGAAGGAGTTTTTTCATGGAAAAAGCTGCTGAAAAAAACATTCAATTAAATCTAAATCAAGAAATGCCCGCCGGAGTTGCTTATCGTCCGGCCGGAAAAAAAGGGGCCGATTCTCGGGCCAAGGAAGCCGACGCCCCGGATAACGCGGGACAAGCCGCCGGCCGGCGGATTCGAAAAAAGGAACAAGTGAAAGTGGAAGTTAATGGAGCCACCCCGCCGTATATCGATGGGATTCTGGCTTCCTTGACGGTTTTGGCAGCCTGTCAATCCCGGGATAAAAAAGCGGTGAATCGGTAGAATAGAAATTCGGTTCCTGGGGACACTGGACAAACAGGAGGTGTCCAGATGATCAAGAAGAAGGATCAGATCAAGATCGGCGCATCGGAACAGGGAACATCGAAACAGGTGAAAGACGTGGAGAATCTGCTTCGAAAATTAAAATAAGCCGCTAAGATTTGGAAGTTTTTCCAGTCCGGTCAATTGACGCGTTACGTGAAAACAAGCTCAAACCCTACATCCGGAGGGTTTGAGCTTGTTTTCAAACGGGGGAGTAACCGGGGAAACGCCATCCGCGTCGTCCGGCTTACCCTACTTTCCGTAACCGATAGCTTTCCACAGCGCGGCGGATCGCATAGATGTTCTTTTCCGGGACAAACTGATCGGCGCCGCAGCCCGGCCCGACAATGATCCCTTTTCCATTGACCTGCTCGATCGCTTCCAAAACGTGCTGTTCAATCTCGGCCACACTTCCGGAATTAAGTAAGCTGGGTTTGACGATCTTGCCATTTTCATCATAATATGGAACTTCGCGAAGGCCGCCCAAGAAACATTTATTCGATTTTTTCCTCGCTTCCGCCAGCGTCGGCGGCGTCCACCGATCATGCCAATTAACGCAGTTGACGGGATATTGTTCGATTAAATTGAACATGCCGTCCGAACCGTGAATATGGGCGATATTAAAGAACGTTTGATCCTGATAGGCGTTAATCACCTGAAGGTCGTAGTATTCCCCGAATTCCTTATATTCCGCTTCCGTCATGTAATCATAATTGGCGCACCGGGTGGCAAAGAAAAATCCGCTTACGCCGGCCGCGATATTGGCCTTTACAAAATTGATGGTTGTATCGGTGATCACCTGCAACGCTTGTTTGAATAATTTCGGATCTTGCTTGAAATCGAGCAGAATCCGATCTCCCGCCAGCTTCTGAGCCGTGGTCAGCGGGCTGAACAGCGTTTGCACATAGGGAGTTTTCCCCTTGGTCAATTTTTCCACATATTGCGCGATTTGAAGCGTTTTTCCCCAGGTCCCGTAGGTGGCGGGCAAGACCTCCAATTTTGACCAGTCTTCAAGGGCATGAATCGCGTAATCGTCTACAATCGGCGGTTTTCCCACGGAATTGAATATTTTAACTTTTACGCCCCAATCTTGGACACTGTACAAACCGAACGGCATCAGTTTGATAAAATCAAAATCATACTGATCGTTGTTCGCGACCAAAACCTCGGCTAAACTTCGCGGATCTTGATCAAAGGCCGATAAATGATACCATAGATTGACCGGTATCCGATCAACTTCCTCCAGATTAAGCGCAGCCTTGATACGCTCGAACTTGTTCATTTTTATCCTCTCCTTATGACGATTTTAGCGGGTCGAAAATGGATATGCCGCGTTTGATGGTTAGGCTTCAGCGGCGGATTGGCGGGGTTTTAAGAAACGATTTCCGCGCGGCCTTTGCGCAAGCGAATCTCAAATCGTGAAAAAATGCGGGTTAAGATGACGCACAGCATCCAATATACCAAGGTAGCGGCCAAATAGGATTCAATATAGCGGAAGTTTAGCGCCGAACATAATTTGGCCTGGGCCAAAATGTCAACCACCGCAACCGTAAACGCCAAGGATAGAGCTTTTATGGTTCCAACATAGGCGTTGCAAAAATTGGGAACCGCGACAATCAACGCTTGTGGAAAAATGATCCGGGTAAACGCTTGAAACGTGGTCAACCCAATCGAATACGACGCTTCCATCTGCTCAAAATCGACCGAGGCCAACGCGCCTTTAATGTTCTCAGCCTGAAACGCGGCCATATATAACGAATAGGTGATTAATACCGCGAATATTGGCGAAACGTTATTGGGATCCACCGTCCGGTTAAAAAGATTCCCCAGCGAAACCGCGAATGGCGGCAAGGCATAGTAAACGATATACAACTGCACCAGCAGCGGCGTGCCGCGCATGAAAGAGATATAGATCGCCACCAGTTTATCCAGAACCGGAACCTTGTAGGCGCGGATTAAGGCCAGGATCGCGCCGAAGATGATCGCCAGAACCATAATAACCAGCGCCAGACCCAGGGTGTTGGGCACGACTGTCAGGATTGAGAAAAATACAGCAACGACCGTCTTCACATCAAACATGTTTTTCTTCTCTTTTCGCCTTTTTCATGGATTTAAACTTTGATGCCCTTGGCAAATTTATATTTCTCATTTCGTATTTCCAGCCAGCGCACTCCATTTTCCACGACATTGGAAATAATCCAATAAATAATCGCTACCGTGATGAATACTTCCAATTTTCCAATGCCATAATCGTTGGCAATGATCAACCGGGCGCGGCCCATCAGATCGACCACTCCGATGGTAAATAAAATCGAAGTATCTTTAATTAAATCGATCAGCAAATTGCCGATGTTCGGCAAGGCAATGGGAACGACTTGCGGGGAAATGATCCGGAGAAACTTTTGGGTCCCCGTAAAACCGATGCTATCGGCAGCTTCGTGTTGGCCTTTATCAACCGCGAGATAGGCCGGGCGTAAAACTTCGGAAAAATAGGCGCCATTGTGAAGGATTAACGTCAGGACGGCGAAGGTGGTCCGGCTCCATTGATTAATATCAATCCCGATCAGGTTTAATAGCAAAGGCAGTCCGTAATAGATTACGAATAATTGAATCAAACAGGGCGTGCTTCGCATAAACGATACATACACGGAAACGGTTGGAAACAATACTTTGATCTTTTTGACTCGAATCGCCGTGACGGCGACTCCCAGCAAAAAGCCGAAAATAGCGACAACCAGCACTACAAAAAGCGTGAGAGGAAGCATCGCTATCAATTTGGGCAGAACACTCAAAATGTATCCGAAATCAAGTCCGAAATGCACGGCAATACCTCCTCAGAGTCTTAAACATCGGCCCTGAAACTTTCATTGCCACAAAAGGAGCTGACTCAAAAATCAGCCCCTGTTGCGCTTAATTTTTAATTGAAACTAAACTGCTGCGCTTTGGCAGATTTGTAATTCCTGGGGTTAGTTTTCTTTGTATTGAAGCACATCTTTTCCAAAATATTTTATCGCCAATTTGCTTAAGGTTCCGTCTTTCTTGATTTTCTTAAGCGCCTCGTTTACTTTGGCCGCGAGATCGGTTTGATTTTTGGCCAGAACGAAATAAGTATTGTTAACCTTTACCGGTTTGGTTTCTTTTAAATCCAACTTCAATTTGCTGCGAAGCTCCTCGAATCCCAAGGACGGAGCGACAATGGCGTCATATTTGCCGGAGGCGACGCCCTGGTAGCGGTCGGCGAGTGACACGCCTTCCTGAGGCACGATTGCGATTTGTCCTTTATTGGCGCTGTTATAGGCGGTAAGCAAGTTGAAAATACCGCCGTTGGGAGACACGGGAGCAACTTTCTTGCCGACCAGATCATCTAAAGTATTAATGCTGGTGTCTTTTCCGCGGATGACAATTGTGATTAAGGAAACGCCGACATTTTCCTCGGGCAACAGATATTTTTCAACTCGTTCTTTGGTCTTAAACAAGCCTTCGGCGATTAACGCGTATTTCCCGGTGTCCAAGCCGATTTGTTGCGAATCCGCTTCCACGCTTTGGATATCGAACTCATATTCCGGAATAATCCGATCAATCGCTTTCAGCGCCTCCACTTCATACCCGACCAGATTGCCTTTATCATCGGTGTAGCTCAGCGGTTTTTCCTCGGTGGCCACCGCGACGATGACTTTTTTGGCTTTGGCGGCGTTGACATCGCCATTTACCGCGGATGTCAACAAACCAGCCAATCCCAAACTGACGATTAATCCAACCAGCAAAACGTATTTTTTCATTTTGAACACTCCCTTGATTTGTTTTATTTTAATTTTTTAATGCCGTTGTTTTTAAATGGTATACGAAAACCTTTGATAAAAATTGTTTAAAAATTGTTTGGTCCGTTCTTCCCGTGGATTCACGAATATGTCGTCTGGTCTGCCTTGTTCGACAATTTTCCCCCCCTCTAAAAACACCACCCGATTGGAGACATTGCGGGCAAAGTTGATTTCATGAGTGACAATTAACATGGTAACTCCAGACTTGGCCACCTTTTTGATTACGGCCAGAACTTCCCCGACCAATTCCGGATCGAGCGCTGAGGTCGGTTCATCAAACAGAATGACTTTGGGTTTGAGGGCCAGCGCCCGGGCGATTCCCACGCGCTGTTGTTGACCGCCGGATAATTCGGAAGGATACGAATTGATTTTATCGAGAAGCCCGACGTTCTCCAATTCGTGAAGCGCGCTCTCCTTGGCCTCGGCTTTGGATTTGTTTTGCACGACAAGCAGACCTTCCATGACATTTTCCAAAGCCGTCTTGTTCCGAAACAAGTTATAATTCTGAAACACCATGGCGGTTTTTCTACGTAAGGTGAGGATGTCTTTTTTGGAGGGATGCTTGCAATTAACTGTAAACCCTCCAACCGAGACTTCACCTTCCGAAGGTTTTTCTAAAAAGTTAATACACCGCAAAAGAGTCGTCTTTCCGGTTCCGCTGGGGCCAATCAATGTAATTACGTCCCCGTTTTCTACCGTTAAATCAATTCCTTTTAGAATCACATTTTTCCCAAATGATTTATGTATATTTTTAAGTTCAACCATTCTGATATTCCTCGATTCTTTTCAAATATCGCTGTGAATTTACCAATAAATTGTATTAATTCTGATATGTTTACTAGGGAATGAGTTAAAATTATTTTATTCCCTGTATTCCTATCTGTCAAGTAGTATTTTAATTTATTATTATAAAATAAATAAGTGGGGTCGGGACCGGGGATGGGGAAGATTGGCGTTTATTGATAGCCTTGGGAAGGATTCAAGATTTATAGGAGGTTTTAGGTCATTAGATTAAAAGGGAGGAACAATAAATTGCAAGAAACCGCTCGCGGGATCGAATCAATTCGATAGGGCGGAAAAGGCTTTCAATGTTATCTATCCTTTCTTCGGCCAGGCCCGATTCAACTTCTTCGAAACCCCAGCGGCGACACGCCGGTCTTTTGCTTGAACTGTTTCGAAAAATGAAAGACATCGCAATACCCCAATAATTCGGAGATCCGCTGTACCGAAAGGCTCGAGCCCAGCAGCAGTTCCTTGGCGTGTTCGATCCGGGCCTGAATGATATAGTCCAGCGGGGTCAGGCCGGTATGCTTCTTAAAGAGCCGGCCGAAATGGTCCGGGGAATAGCCCAATTCCGCGGCCAACCGGGCCACGGGAAAGGGCTGCCCGGGGTGATTCCGGATCGCCGCGCAGATTTCTTCGATCCAAAGCAGCGGTTGCTGCTGTTTCCGCCTTGAGTCAGCCCGGCCGATCTCCAACAATAGCGCTTTCAGCCAAACGTTGCTCGCTTCGGAACAGCCGGCAGGATCGAGCGCGGCGGCCACTACCCGTTCCAGCAACGCCGTTACGAAAGAGAGATTGCTGAGCCGCCGGTGCAACGGAGGGATCTCCTGGGGCGGAGGATGGAAGGGCCGGTTCCTTTCGTTTCGGAAATCGAAATGGACACAGATGACCCACAGCGGGTGGGAGGGGTCATGCCAACCGATATAGCGCTCGGCAGGGCGCAACAGAAAACAATCGCCGCCGGAGACCGGGTAGGTATGATCCGCGGTCTGCAAATGGCCTTTTCCTTCCAGCACGGTCCAGATGTCATAATCGACCCATTGGGCGGTTTTCGTATCCCAGCTCCAATCGGGAGCGCAATGAATGGAGGCCGCCCGGTTGAGCCGGACGTTGGCGATAAGTTGTTCATTCATATCGTAATTGTACAAATTACTCAAGGATCTGTCAATTGCGATTCGAACAGCTTAATACAATAATAGAATAAAAGGGTGTGCAGCTTATCCGTCGAAATGATACAAATTTTGTTTAAACGAGGTGAATCCCGATGCCGGACCCACCCCAAAATGCCTTTCAAACCATTATTGTGTCCAATCCCTATCGCGACTTGGGCAAGTTCGAGGAGGCCGTCATCCTGGCCAAGCAGGCCGGCGTGACCCACGTCAGCGTCAGTTGCCCGGGCGAGAAAAGTTGTTGGGAAATGGATGATCCGGCCGACCCCTATCTCAATTGGTCGATCATTCATAACTCGGTCTTCAAGGTCATCGTGCCGGAGCTTCTGGCCGACTGGATTCCCGCCGATTTTGCCGGACGAAACCTGGCGCTGATCCAGGACCGGTGCCGGATTGTCAAGCGGCACGGGTTGAAAGCCTCCTTTCTCGGCTATGAACCGCTGTGGTGGCCGGAGCCGGTCTTCGCCCGGCATCCGGAGTTACGCGGGCCGCGGGTCGACCATCCCCGCCGCTCCCGCCATCCGCGCTTTAGCCCGGATTTGTTTCATGAGGAAGTGGGCGCGCTTTATGCCGATGCAATCCGCCGCTTGCTCGACGCCACGCCGGAGCTCGATCGCTTCATTTTTAGCACCAATGACAGTTCCACCGGATTGCCGTGGGCCGATCTCCTTTATAACTCGGCCAACGGGCCCGATAGCGGCTTTGCGCCGCTGGGCCCGAATGTCGCCCGGTTTTTAACGCGGTGCGAAGCCGCCGCGGCCGGCTCCCCCAATCCCGGCTGCCGGTTTTTGATTCGCGGCAAGTTCAGCGGCTACGAGATGGAAAGCCTCCGGGCCCATTTGCAAGGCCCGGACGGGGCGGTCAAGATGGCCTTTTTCGGACTCAAACCGTTTCCGGAAGAAGCGATTCAAGGCCTGCTCACCGTGCCCGTTTATCCGGTCCGCGATATCGGCCAGCCATTCTCGCTGCTGCGGAATCTGCTCGAAGCGCGTCAGAGGGGATCTTACGGAGTGATCCTCAACCCCTGGGCCGAGGCCTATGTCACCGAATGGGATTTGGACAGCCTGGATCTTCAAGCGCTCCATTACTATCAGGAAGACCGGCCGGCCGATGAGTATGGAATATTTCAAACCTTAGCCCGGATGATGGTCGAGCGCTACGGACCAGAGTGGGGCCGGAAGATGCTGCAGGCGCACGCCGATCTGGACCGGGCGCGGACCATTTACTCGCCGATGCAGGGCGGCGGCACGCTATTGCTGTTGTGGGCCGTGGCCCAGCGCTGGCTCACCCGGCCGCTGGTGGCCTTTCCGGAGCGGCTGACCACGGCGGAGAAATCCTATTTCCGGCCGTTCCAGTTTCAGGCGCTGACCGAGGCGGAAGCGGACAATCCCCTGGAAGCGCAGGGCTTCCAAATGGTCAAGGGGCAGCATCACGGCGTTTTCTTCGGCAATCTGCTCCAAACCTGCAGGGCATCCATTGGGCGGGCCATGGCGGGCCTCGCCGATCCGGAGGCCCCGCCCGAAGTGGCCGATTTCCGTAACAAGCTGAAGTGCTGGGACCTATTGCTGAAGACCTGCTTTAATTTCATCCGTTTTTACACGTTACTGGAAACCGTCAAAGACAACCGGCCGACCGATGAGGCGGGTCAGCCCGTGCCGCCCCGGGAGATCAATCTGACGGGCCTGCCGGGAGATCCTGAACGGGCGGTTCTATACGATCTGCTCCGCTCGGAACTGGACAATGTCGACGCCTTGATCGCGTTGCTTCGCCGGAGCAATCCCGTACCGATCATCCTGGCCGGTGATCCGGCCGAGGAAGATGTGTTCAGCCTGTCGCCGGATCTAATCGGCCAGTTGGAAATGAAGCAAAAACTAATGCTCGATCACTGGCTGGACCTCGATGAGCTATTATGCCGGCCCAATTGGTAACCAACCCGGCCGGGAAAGGGAATACACAAAAATTTAACCCTACGTTGCGTAGGGATTTTTCTTTTTACCGGGAATAACCAAGTCTAGCTTATTCTAGCTTATCTGTCCATTAATTTCATTATACCGTAAGGAGATTTGGCTATGACCTATTCAATCAGTGATTTTTCCATGGACTTTTTCATGCTCCGGGGCAAGGTCGCCCTGGTCACCGGCGGCGGCGGCGGGCTCGGGCAGGGCTTTGCGGTGGCCCTGGCCAAGGCGGGCGCCGATCTGTTCGTGGTAACCCACGGCTCCCATTGGGACGAGACCAAGGCGCTCATTGAAGCGGAAGGCCGGCGGGCGACTTTTTTCCAGGCCAATCTGGGCCGGAAAGAGGAGATCCCCGGAGTCATCGCGGCTTGTATGCAAGCGTACGGCCGGATCGATATTCTGGTGAACAACGCCGGAATGATCAAGCGGGCGCCGCTGTTGGAATCCAGCGACCAGGACTGGCGGGCCGTATTGGACTTAAACCTCGACGCCGTTTATTATTTGAGCCGGGAAGCTGCCAAGGTTATGGCGGCCCAAGGCGCGGGGAAGATTATCAATATCGCTTCAATGACCTCGTTTCAGGGCGGGAAATTCATTCCTGCCTACACCGCCAGCAAACACGGGGTGGCCGGGCTGACCAAAGCCTTCGCCAATGAACTGGCGGAGCGGAATATCCAGGTCAACGCCATCGCCCCGGGGTATATGGAAACCAATAACACCGCGGCGATCCGGAGCGACGAGGAGCGCAACGAAGAGATTCTAAAACGGATCCCGGCGGGACGGTGGGGCCGCCCCGGCGATCTGATGGGAGCCGTGGTTTTCCTGGCCAGCCGCGCTTCCGACTATCTGAACGGACACATTCTGGCCGTGGACGGCGGCTGGCTGGCGCGTTAATTCGTTCAATCTTACCGGGAAAAGGGGTCGATTGTGATGTGGGTCTATTATTCCGGGATTTTGCTGGTGGTATTGTCGAACGTGGTGTATCACCTATCGCAAAAAAACACTCCATCGAATATGAATCCAATGGTATCCCTGCTCGTTACCTACCTTACGGCAGCGGTTTTTACAGTGATTCTGTTGCCATTTTTTCCGTTGAAAGAGGGCTTTGCTTCCTCACTGAAACAGATGAATTGGGCCAGCATTGCGTTGGGTTTGGCCGTGGTCGGGCTGGAGTTGGGCTTTCTGCTGGCCTACCGGGCAGGCTGGAATATCAGCATCGCGCAATTCTACGCCACAGTCCTGCTGACGCTGATCTTGATCCCCATCGGAGTACTTTTCTTTCAGGAGAAACTGAGTCTGGTGAATATCCTGGGCATCGCGCTGTGCCTGGGCGGGTTTGTGATGCTTAATCATAAATAACAGCGGCAGGAGTTGCTACGGTTCTATAGAAAATTATGGTATAAATCATCCCAAGGAGCGTGATTCCGAGTGAAGAGTCTGATCTGCTACTTCTCTACCACCGGAAATACCAAATTGGCCTGTGAATATCTGGCGCGGCGGATTCCCGAGGCCGGGTTCGAGCTGATGGATATCACCAAGGGTCCGCTTCCGGATTTGGAACCGTACCGGTTGGTCGGATTGGCCGCGTTTGCCGATTTCGTCGGGCCGCCCAAGCTGATGCGGGACTTCATCGGCCGGATCCCGCCCCAGCACGGGAAGGCGGCTTTTGTCTTCAACACCTACGGCAACTTCAACGGCGCCACCTTGCGGGTGCTGGCCCGTTTGGCGCGGGGGCGCGGCTTTCAAGTGCTGGCCGGGCACGCGTTGAATACCCCGGAAAATTTTCCGCCCTTGATCGCCGGCGGAATGGCCAACGCCGACTATCCCACCGAGCGGCAATTGGAGGAGTTTAACCGCTTTATCGAGGACCTGCGCGGGATCGCCGCCGCCTTGAAGGAGGGCCGGCCGCCGCGGGCCGCCGCGATCAGCCTGGGATTGGCGGAACGAATGATGCCGCCGGCCCCCCGGGTCATGGCCCGTTACGCCATGGGGAGAAAGCGGGTCGATCCGTCCCTCTGCAATCAGTGCGGGATTTGTCAAAAGGTCTGCCCGTACCGCGCCGTGACCCTTGACCCGGGCCCTGTCTTTGACCAGCGCAAGTGCTACGGCTGCTGGTCCTGTTATAACCATTGTCCCACCGGAGCCATTTACACCAGGATGCTGCGGGACAAGGGGCGGTATTTGGAACCGCATGAGCGGCTCCGGGCAAAGCTTGGCCAATCAAGATGAATTATTGCATAAAACAGGCCCCGGCGGAGTTTTCTCCGCCGGGGCTTCTTTTTAAAGTTGGCCGAAAACCATACCTCTCCTCATTCCCTCCCCGGTGTTGTGATTGTCGCGGGTCAACTCAGCGGGGAGGGATGAATCGCCGGAAACTCGGGTTTCCACTACGCTGATGCTTCGAAGCGGTCTTTGATCCGGAACGGCACTAGCCTCAAAATCCGATTTCATTGATTTCAGTGGCACATTAGTCCACCCGTTTCCGGCGAATCGCCCCTCCCCGCCGAAAATCTCCGCTAAAATCGCCGCATCGGGGAGGGGGATGGCGGACCAGAGCCAGGAAGGCTCAAGTCCGGCGTCCACGGATGGAGAACGCCGGGAGGTCTGAATTTGGGCAACATTGTCGATTGATTCTCCTCAAACATTTACAGCGTAGCCTGGAGTCCGGTCGGGCGTCCGGAACGATTCCGTCAGGAGCCGAACTGAATAAGCTATCCGATGAGGCTGAGCCCGAGGAGGTTTTTAGTTTTTTAACCGGTACGATCCGGTTCTTGGTAAGGAATACCTTGACAGGGTAGAGGTTTTGAATTATAGTGGTACTAAATAATACCACTAACATTTATACAAGGAAACAACCATGGATCTGTTGGAGGCGCTTTCCAAGGCCGGGTTTACCCGGCACGAATCCGAGCTATATCTGATCCTCTGCAAAGAGGGGGAAATATCGGGATATGAGGCGGCCAAGCTTTCCGGGATCTCCCGTTCCAATGCCTATCTGGCCCTGGCCGGATTGGCCGAAAAAGGCGGAGCCTACCGGATTGAAGGGGAGACCATGCGTTACGCCGCGGTGCCCATCGGGGAACTCGCCGCCAACCTGCGCCGGGAATTTGAAGAGATCCTGGACTATCTGGTCCAAAATATCCCGGACCGGAGTGAACCGTCAAACTCCTTTTTGACCATCGCCGGGGAAAAGCAGGTCATCGCCAAAATCCGCTTTATCATCAATCAGGCGCGGGAACGGATCTATCTCGCCCTGTCACGGCCGGAGCTGGAATTCTTCACGCCGGAACTGGACTTGGCCGCCGGCCGGGGTTTAAAAGTGGCGTTGATCACCGAAACTCAGCCCGGGGTGGAAGGCGCGATCTGGTACCGCCGCGAGCGGCAGCAAGCCGGTCAAATCCGGCTGATCGCGGATTCGGCGGTCGTTTTGACCGGGGAGTTGCAGCTTTCCCAGACCGCCAATTGCATCTATTCGCAAAACCTGATCTTGGTGCAGTTGATCAAGGATTCCCTGACCAACGAGATTAAACTGATTGAGACCAAATTGGAGGGCAGGTAATGAACATGAATCAGCTTTGCGATACGAACGGCTTTTTCGGGAAAAACTCGCCCGCCGCCTTAACCGCCAAGTATGGCAGCCCGCTTTATGTTTACAATGAAAGGATTCTCCGCGAACGGTGCCGGGAGATGGCCGGGTTGCTTCCGGAGGCGCGGACCGGCGTCAATTATTCAACCAAAGCCAATGCCAATCTGGAATTGCTGCGGATCATCCGCTCCGAGGGGCTGCGGGCCGACGCCATGTCGCCCGGGGAAATCCATGTGTTGTTGAAGGCGGGCTTCAAACCGGACCAGATCCTTTATATCGGCAACAATGTGGCCGACGCGGAATTACGGTATGCCAGCGCCGCCGGAGTGCGGGTGAGCGTCGATTCGCTGGCCCAGTTGGAACGATTTGGCCGGCTCAACCCGGGCGGCCGGGTGGCGATCCGTTTCAATCCGGGGATCGGAGCGGGCCATCATGAAAAGGTGGTTACCGGCGGGGATAAGACCAAATTCGGGATTAACCGGGAACAGATCGCCGAAGTCCCGGCCATTTTGAGCCGCCATGGGCTGCGGTTGAACGGCGTCAACCAGCATGTCGGGTCGTTGTTTCTGGACGGGGAGACTTACCTTGAAGCGGCCCGGGCGCTGTTGGCCATTGCCGAACCATTTAAGGAACTGGAGTTCGTCGATTTCGGAGGCGGTTTCGGAATTCCCTACCGGAGACAGGCGGGCGAGGCCCGGCTGGATCTGGAGGAATTCCGCCGTGAATTGGAGGGGATCATTCGGGAATGGATGCCCCGCCTGCCGCAGCGGATGGAATTTCTAATCGAGCCCGGCCGCTACATCGTGGCCGAGGCCGGCATTCTGCTTGGAACGGTTCACGCGCTGAAGGAGAATGCCGGTGTGAGTTATATCGGAACCGATCTCGGCCTGAACGTGCTGATCCGCCCGGCGCTTTATGACGCCTATCACGAGATCGAAGTCTACCGGAACGGCCAACTGGTGACGGACGGGCCTTCGGAGGAGGTCACAGTGGTCGGCAACATCTGCGAGACCGGCGATATTCTGGCCAAGGAGCGCGACCTGCCGGAGGTCCGGGAAGGGGATCTGTTGGCGGTGCGGGACGCCGGGGCCTATGGTTATGTGATGAGTTCCAACTATAATAACCGGTTGCGCCCGGCCGAGGTGCTGATCGACGCGTCCGGCGCGGACCGCTTGATCCGGAGGCGCGAGACCCTGGACGATTTGACGGCTTGCTTTGTGGATTCTGAAGCTATGGATTAAAGGTTCCGGCGCGTCGATATTATTTTGCGTGAGTATCAAAGTCATATCGGGTGAAATAAGCTTCTTAACCGGATTGGCATTTGTAACGCCGAATGCCAATGAAATCAAATCGGAATTTATTTCAGCCGCCTGAACGGAGCGCCGCTTCAGTTGATTTGGGTGCCGCCGCAACTGATCCGGGAGAAGGATCAGATGATCCAAATGCCCGATCGGTTGCAGGAAGTGCCGGATCAGTTGGAGTGGGTGTCGCTCCAGATGTATATATTAGAGCTTCATTTGAAGGAAGAGTTTCTCCAGTTGGAAATATTAGAGGATCATTTGAAGGAAGAGTTTCTCCAGAACGAAATATTGGAGGATCACTTGAAGGAACGGTTCCTTCAGTTGGAGGAAGTGTTCCTCCAGAACGAAAAAGTATTGCTTCAGTTGAAGCGATACTTTTTTCATGTGGATAAGTTGTTGCTTCAAATGGAGGAAGGGGCGCTCCAGATGATCGGGGGGCCGGATCAGTTGGCGATCGGGCGTTACCGGGTGGAGCGGGGGGATTTGGGGGTAGGGGAGGTGTTTAAACTGCCGGTTACGTATCAGAGAGTGATTCGGGGAGGCCGAAAACGCCTGCGCTTCGGCGCCAATCTGCCGCTTTTCGCGCCGCTCCCGATCATTTTTGACTTCCGCTTTCGTTAGCCCCGAGGGTCAAACCCCATTCAACCTTTTCCTAATTATCGTTTCTCAAAAATCTCAAAAATGATTCCGAGAAACAGCACATAAACGCTTCCGAAAGAGAACTGGACTTTGGTATCTTTAAAGACACTTTCGATAAAATCTGATTAATGCCTAAAAGAATGTTACAAAAAGACCCTACTCCTGGAAGATAGAAAACATATTCTATATTGGCATTCCCTATAAATCCTCTCCAAAAGCATAAGACGTAAGGAGGTGTGAACATGGGAGGCTGTGACGGATTTGACGGTGGTGGTTTCTTCTTTATTTTCTTTATCCTGATCATCTTCTGCCTGTGCGGTCGTAAATTTTAATCAATCAGGGTCAAAGGTACTTTTCAAATCGAGAATCATCACATGGGGATACCCAATTAAGACAATTGAATAGAAAAGCCGCCGAAAGGCGGTTTTTGGTCTATCAAAGCGAAGAACTCTCAGTGAGCGAGGGTTCTTCTTGGCAAACTCCGGGCTCGTGAACCAGTAGTAGTATCTTGCGGAAAAAGACCGGAAGAGACGGGGGAGCGGGAAGCCGGAGAAATTCGACTTCTAGGGTTCACCCATATCTGAGGCAAGACCCAAAACGGTAAGTTTACGGTCAAACGAATCGCCAGTCCAAATAAGTTCAAAGTCAAGGCAAAAACAGCCAAGGAATGGCTATGGAAGAACCGGCATATCAACGTAAGAGCTTATTGAAAAGTTAAACCGTAAACTGGCCGGGCACTACCGATATTATGGGATAACGGGGAATTCTAAGCATCTAAACAAGTTTAGGAGCTACGTAATCATCCAACTCTACAAAACACTAAACAAAAGAGGCAGAAGCGGAAAATGAATGGGACAAGTTTAAAACCCTCATTAAGCAAGTGATGCCGATAGCGTTGCCCAAAACATATGTCAATATCTACGATTTAGGAAAATTCGTACATCAGTAAGCGAACGGTGATACGAAGAGCCGTATGCCTTAATTGGGCATGTACGTCAACATAAAAATCAACAAGTTTTATTTCCAATCCCCAAGCAGGATATCGGCATGACACAGCGAAACAAACATAAAAATTGATTTAGGGGTTGACCCATGAAACGTTTTGAAGAACTGTTCGCGGAACTGAAGGCCAAGGCCGCCGCCCAGGATCCAAACTCCGGGACGGTGCGGGAGTTGAACCAGGGGAAGCACTTCATTGGCAAGAAGATCCTGGAGGAGGCCGGGGAAGTCTGGATGGCCGCCGAGTACGAGAGCAAGGAGCGGCTGGCCGAGGAGATTTCACAATTGCTTTACCATCTCCAGGTGATGATGCTCGCCGGCGACCTGGAACTGGAAGATATCTATAAACACTTATAAGGGGAGAATCAATCCATGTTACGTGTAGCGGTTCCCAATAAGGGCCGGCTCGCGGAGGACGCCGCGCTCTTGCTGAAAGAGGCCGGTTACTACTGTCAGGTCGGACCCAATGAACTGACCGTCCGCGACGAACGGAACAATATCGAGTTCTTTTTCATCCGGCCCAAGGATATTCCGGCCTATGTCACCAAGGGCGTGCTCGATCTGGGCATCACCGGCCGCGATCTGGCGCTGGAGGGCGGCCGGCCTTTTACCGAACTGATGGTGCTGGAGTTCGGCAAGGCCTGGTTCCGTTATGCCGTTCCGGAAGCCAGCCCGCTCACGGTCAATGATTTTCAAGGCTTGCGCATCGCCACCTCCTATCCGAACCTGGTCAAGGAACACCTGCGGACCTTAGGGATCGAAGCCCAGATCATCGTCCTGGACGGCGCGGTGGAGATCTCGATTCAGCTCGGCATCGCCGATGCCGTCGCCGACGTGGTCCAGTCGGGCCGGACCATGAAGGCGGCCGGCCTGAAGATCATCGGCGACCCGCTGGTTACGTCGGAGGCGATCTTACTGGCCAAGGAAAAAGAGACCGCCGCCGATCAGAAAGTGGCGATCTTCAGCGAACGGCTGAAAGGAATCATCACCGCCCGGAAATATGTGATGATCGAGTACGATATCCCCAAGGATCTGGTGGACCGGGCCTGCGCGATCACGCCGGGGATCGAGTCGCCGACCATTGCGCCGCTGAACAAACAAGGGTGGCTCGCCATCAAAGCCATGGTCAAGTCGGACGAGGCCAACCGGATCATGGATCAACTGAAGGAACTGGGGGCCAAGGGGATCCTGGTGACCCGGATCAGTTCCTGCCGGTTGTAAGAGCGAAGCAGGGGTTGAACCGGAAAGGAACCGGTAGTTAAATTCAGGAATTCAAAACAACTACGGCGCCGTTGCCGTGGTTGTTTCAGTTACCGGATATCTCCGTCCGGTTGCCGGTTATCCCCATTTTGAAACCGATTATCCGGATTCTTTTACCAAATGAAATGATTCGGCAATTGAAGCGGGGGATTCATTTCTGATTGGCGGCCTACGTAATATGAATAAAGAAAAATTTGTTATTTTCCGATAAAATTATGGGAGACTACTGGGCAGTCGAAAGGGTTATT
Source organism: Bacillota bacterium (assembly GCA_023402395.1). Lineage (GTDB taxonomy): Bacteria > Bacillota > UBA4882 > UBA8346 > UBA8346 > JAEYGI01. The sequence goes on along the minus strand of JAEYGI010000052.1, from coordinate 26,983 downwards.
GCCGGAGGGATCGGAAATGTTAAAATTGAAAAAGGCGATCGTTGTCAAACCGATAGTCATCTTGGCCCTCGTTCTCGGGCTGGTTGCGGCCATTCCGCCCCGCCAGTGCCGGGCCGAAGGGGAGCGGGCGACCGGAACCGATGTCGCGGCGCTGGATTTTACGGACGGCGCGGGCGGTTTTTCATTGAACGAGGACTGGATCATCCGGGACGGAGAATTGCTCTGCAGCCCGAGACCGACCGTGGCCCCCCGGCCGATGGAACCGATGATCAACCTTTACCCGGACCCGCTTCCAGAGGAATTTGCGGTGGAAGTCACAGCCAGATGGATGGGAGGCTTCGACGGGTATTACGGATTGCTGATCCGGGAGCGGGACGGTGGCGGCTACCTGTTGCTGATTGAGCACCGGACCCCGGAACGGATTCCGATCCGGCGCGGGTCCGAACCGGTATATTTGCTGTTGGACTCGTATCAAACAGTCGCGCTTGGCCTGCCGCGTCAGAACCGGCTGCCGGGCCGGAAGGATGGGGATGTATTGCGGGTGGTCTACCGGGACGCCAAACTGGCGGGCTACTTCAACGGCCAGACTGCGTTCGAATTTGAATTGGATCGGCCGCTCCGCGGGGCCCGGGCTGGATTGTACCTCAGCCTGCCCATGAAATGCGGATTCGATGATTTCAGCATCGTCGGGTCGCCGTTCGTCGCGCCGCGATTGGCGCCGACGGCCCAGGAAAAAAACCAAGAAATTCACTAATCGGTGTCAATTATTAAATTAACGTTGAAAAACATTGCCGCATATTAATTATTTGAAAGGAAAATTAGCCCGTTTATCGAATTATCCCAATGAAACGCTGAAATGAAGTGCTATTTCCACCGCGGCCTCACGGAAAGCCGGACCTGTCAAAACGGCCGGACCGACCGGAGGCGGTTTTATAGATAAAGATGACGGTGGAATAGGGGGGTTATTCAAGCGTGGAGTGGGAACGCATCGCATTCATTGTGATCCTGCTTATTTCCGCTTTGGTTGCCGGAAGGATGGCGTTTTTGGCTCATCGCACCCACAACCGGATCGGAACGCAAGCGATCTTCATTGTCACCCTCGTTTACTCGGTGGGCTACGCCCTTGAAATCTCCAGTAATACCCTGGATCAGATTTTATTTTGGATAAAAATCGAGTATCTGGGCATCTCCTTTATCCCTTATCTTTGGATCATGACCGTCCTCCGTTACACCGGGCTGGCGAACCGGCTGAAACCCTCCGCGCGCCTGCTCTTGCTCTCAATTTCCTTCCTGACGCTGACCATGAACTATACCAACGATCTCCATCACTGGTTTTACCGTGAGGTCGGCCTTTCCTGGCAGGGCTCTTTTCCCGTGTTCTCCTTTCAAAAAGGACCCTGGTATTGGGTGCATGTTGCCTATATCAACCTCTCGCTGCTGAGCGGCAATCTGCTGTTGTTCCGGATGTTGCGAAGCGCCCCGCTACCGTATCAAAAGACGCAGATCCGGATCATTGTGCTGGGTTCAATCATTCCCTGGCTCGGCTATCTGCTTTATATCACGGGGCTGAACCCATGGGAACTGGATCTGAATCCCTTTTTTCTGACCTTCTCCGGGCTGTGTTACACCTGGGGATCGTTTCGCCACCAATTGTTCGATCTGGTGCCGATTGCGCGCGGCCGGGTGTTGGAAAGCCTCCGGGAAGGCGTATTGGTTCTCGATCTGCAGAACCGGATCATGAGCTTCAATCCGGCCGCCCGCCAGTTGCTGCCGGAGCTGGATCAAACAATGCTCGGCCGCACGCTGGAGGAAGCGCTCGTCCGGTATCCGGAATTGGTGGGACTGATCGGCCGCGATTCGGCAGCCAGCGAATTACCCTTCGGCCAGCGGTGCCTGGATATCCGGCAGTCACGGATCTATAATAACTGGAAGCAGCCGATCGGGAAAGCGGTGATCGTCAGCGATATCAGCGCTCAAAAACAAGCCCAGGCGCGCTTGATTCAATCCGAAAAGCTGGCGGTTCTGGGCCGGCTGGTCGCCAATGTGGCCCATGAATTAAATACTCCGTTGGGAACGATCAAGGCGACGGCCGAAAATATCGGCGCGTCGCTGGAGGCGATCTGGGGTGATTTGCTGCCGCAGCTTTTGTCCGGATGGGACCGGGAGGAGCGGGAGCTGACGATGGGACTGATCGGTGAGGTTTATGAGTTGCCGTCGCTTTCCACCCGGGAAGAACGGGATGTCTTGCGCCGGACCGCCATCCTGCTGGAGGCGGCGGGGATCGAAAACCCCAACGAGTTGGCCCGGCGCTTCGCCAAACTTGGCTTTACCGGCGATCTCCGGCGTTATCTGCCGTTGTTTCGCGCCGAAACGTCGCGGACTGTCCTGAACGCGATTCTGGAACTGGCGGCCCAGCTCAAAAACATCCATAACATAACTCTGGCCGAGGAGCGGACCGCCAAGATTATGTACTCGTTGAAACATTACAGTCATTTCCCCAAAGAAGACCGTCCCGTCCCGACCGATCTCCGGAGCGGACTGGAAACGGTGTTGCAAATGTACGGCGGCTCCATCCGGAACGGCATTGAAATCAGCGCCGATCTCCGTCCGGTTACGCTCATGGCCTATCCCGATGAGCTGATCCAGGTCTGGACCAATTTGATTCACAACGCGATTCAGGCGATGGGAGGAAGGGGACGGCTGGTCATCGGGGTTGAGGAACGGGCCGGAGAAGCGGTGATCACTTTTACCGATAATGGTCCGGGGATCGCGCCGGACGTTCTCCCCCGGGTTTTCGAGCCGTTTTATACCACCAAGCCGGTGGGAGAGGGAAGCGGCCTGGGATTGGCGATTTGCAAGGAGATTGTCGAACGCCACCGGGGACGGATTGAAGCGCGGTCGGAACCGGGCCAAACTTGTTTCGCGGTATTTTTGCCCCTGGAAACGAAGCTTGCCGGAAAGGCGGGTTGAACAAGGATGGAAAAGCCGGTTATTTTGTGCGTGGATGACGAAAAGGGGATTCTCGACAGTCTTGAGGAGCAGTTGTATTCCGAATTCGGCAATGAATTCGTGATTGAACTGGCGGAGAGCGGCGAGGAAGGATTGGAGCTGATCGAGGAATGGCTGGAGCGCGGCGCCGAGATCCCGGTGGTACTGGCGGATTACCTGATGCCGGGCATGAAGGGGGATCAATTCTTAATCCGCATTCATGAACGGCTGCCGGAGAGCCGGACCATCATGCTGACCGGGCAGGCCGGCCTGGCGGCGGTTACCGCCACGATTAACCGGGCCAACTTGTACCGTTATATCGCCAAGCCGTGGGAAAAGAATGACCTGATTCTTACCATCCGGGAGGCGGTCGCCAGTTTCCGCCGAGACCGGACCATCCTGGCCCAAAACGCTGACCTCCAGGTCTTGAATGAGCGGTTGGTGAAGTTGAACCGGGAGTTGGAGGAGCGGGTCGCCGAACGGACCCAAAACCTCAACCGGCAAAAAGCGCTGTTTCGCCAGGTTTTTGATAATTCCCCCGACGGGATGGTGATGATCGACGCCGGGGCCGTGGTGCTGGAAGTTAATCCGGTATTTGAAGCCATGTTTCAAATTCCACCCGCTGCGATCCAGGGTAAGCCGCTGATTGAAATCAACGTGCCGGACGAATCGCGGGACGAATCGCTCCGGCTTTTGGAGGCAATCCGGTCGGGACGGCCGACGCGCCTGGAGACGCGGCGGCGGAAGAACGACGGCTCGTCGTTTCCGGTTTCGGTGGTCGCCTATCCGATTACCATCGCCGACGATCAGAGCGGCGGGATAATAGTTTACCGGGATCTGACCGCACAGCGGGAAACCGAGGAACTGTTGTATCGTTCCTATGAGCGCCGCCGCCGCAGCGACTTTTTTACCGACCTGATCTTAAGCCGCAAGGGGGACTCCAAAGAAACCCTGGAGCAGGCGCACGGATTGGGGATTGATTTAACGCAGCCGCTTTCAGTGTATTTCCTGGAAATCCGGGGTGGAGCCGCTGTTGCGGCCGGCTCTGGCTCAGGCCGGGATAACGCTTTCCCGCTGATGATCGACGCGCTGCTCGACCGGATCGCGGCAGAGCCCGGAACGTATGCCTGGGACGCCCAGAAAGGGATCGGTATCATTCAGCCCCGGCCGGGTCCCTTTTTCGGCGATGTTCAGGAGGAGATCCGGTGCGCGGAGGACTTATTGAATAAGATCAGGCCCAATTTTCCGGAGGCCGTCCTGTCGGCCGGGATCGCCGAATTCCGTCCCGGATTGGCGCATTTCGCGGAGCGGTACCGGCAAGCCCGGATCTCTTGCCTGATCGGGTCTAGGATCCATCCCGGCCGGCGCGTGCACCATTATTGCGATATCGGCGCCTTTCCAATCCTGGCGGCCTTGACGGCGGCGGAGGAGTCCGAGCGCTATCTGGAGCGGACCATCGGCAAAATATTGCAATACGACCGGGAAAACGGCACCGATCTTTTCCGGACGCTCGACAAAATTTTCGCCAGCGACAATCTGCGGGCGGTAGCCGATGAGATGTATCTTCATTACAAGACAATTCTCTTTCGTAAGCAGTGCATTGAAAGAATTCTCGGCGTGACGCTTGACTCGTTCGAAGGCCGGACCATGGTTGGAACCGCCATGACCCTGTATTATCTCAGGGAAATCTCCGATGAACTCTGAGGGCCGCCGTTCTTGAACTGGCAACCTGATCTCATGGTTGCAACCGGGATATCACAACGGAACGGGAAGCAGAGATTATTGCCATAGTTTGAAATAATTCGCGCTGCTTTATCCATATGGATAAAGCAGCGCATTTTTTTAGCTCCTAACATTGTCCTCTTTGCGAATCGACACTGGAAAATGCAGATGTTAGTATTTAATTACTTATCAATTTCAGGGAAGATCCGCAATATGAACCGACACCGGTGACTCCGCTGCCGCGAAAGGATTTCATGTTCATTGATTTTAATATGACAATGATATTCGATGCAGCGATCTGGGGTGAAGCCGCGTAACCGATTCGGCTTCCCCTCTTTTTGTGCTCCATTGCAACCCCGAGTAAATTACGGTGATCCGGGCTGAAGTTACAAGCTCCGGCGCGGCCGCTGTTTACAAAAAACTCTGGCGAATGGCGATAAAATTTATTATCCGGAAATTAAGGTGATTCAATGAAACGCAAATGGAATTGGATTCGATCCCGACGGACTCCGCTATGGATGATCATCGGCGCGGCAATGCTCTGTTATGCCTTGGTGATCTTCCCGGTCACGGCCGCTTCCGGTCCGGACGAAGCAACTCAGACCACTGACACCGCTCCGGCGGAATCCTGGTTTGAAACGGAATATGCGGTCGGAATGATCGACTTGACTCTCGGCGATTCGAGCGCGTCCGGAAATCTGGAACCCTTGGACGGCAGCGAGGATTATCCGCGTGAACTTTACGTCGACGGGCGGGTTGCGTTTTACCTGAAAGGGAAGATCAAAGGGAAATACCTGCTCACCGCGCAGATGGACACCGGGGAGGAACCGCTGGAAGAAATCCTGGACAAGCTGGGCAAGCGCGATCCGAAACGGACCTTCGAGAAGATTGACCCGGAAAAATATTATCCGATTTATGGAGACGACTCAAGCCTCGTCAATGACGCGCCCAGCCAGGGAAAACTTTACGCCAGGCTGGAATGGGACCGATCGCGGGTGCTCTGGGGCGACTATCAGGCGGACCTGAACGATACCACGTTGATGAGATATAACCGGGGCCTGTACGGCTTCCAGGCCGATTTGAACCGGCGCGACGAGACGACCGGCGCCAAATTATTCTGGGCGCAGCCGCTGACCGCCCATTCGCAGGATGAGTTCAAGTCCACCCAGGGGATGTTATATTACCTCAGAAACTCTGACCTGGTCATCGGCTCCGAGCAGCTGTTCGCCCAGACCCGGGATTCGTCGGGCGGGGTTATTCGGGAGACAATACTTGAGAACGGCAGAGATTACGAGATCGACTATCTACAGGGCCGTATCATCTTAAAACGGAATCTGGAGGCCAGTGCCGGTTCGGGCTTGATCACCACCACGGCCCCCCAGGGCCTGAATACCTACAATGTCTACCTGATTGCCAGTTACGATTATGAAGTGGACGATCCGTCGTACCAATCCAATTTCGGCCTTCGCCTCAGCCAAACGCTGTTTGACCGGCTGCGGATCGGGGGCACCGCCATTCAGGAAGCGCTGGACACCGGGAGCGATTATCAACTGTACGGCGGCGATTACCGGTTCGACTTGACCGAATACATCACCCTCAGCGGCGAATGGGCTCAGTCCGAAGAATCGCCGCTGCATCGGTTTTATTCGGAAGACGGCGGTTTAACATTTACGGAGTTTACACCAACCACCGGACTGGAACCGAGCGGCGCCTGGAAGGCCGGACTGGATGTGGCCTTCGCCAACTTCCAATTAAAGGGCTACTATGTGTTTCAGGAAGAAGGCTTCTCGACCCAGGGCCGGCAGGCGTTGCACGATACCGTCGAAACCAATCTCGACCTCAGCGCCAAATTCGGTACGATTTACGGAATCCGAATGCAACACAGCCAAGTGGATGAAATGACCGAAAAGAGCGTTACCAAGACCATATTCCAATTGAGCGAAGATTTCCAAAGGCTTCGCCTGACCGAAGAGGTTCGGGTGCAAGACCTTGATTATTTGGCCGAGCAATATCAGGATACCGTGGGCGCGCTGCGCCTCGATTATCAGCTGAACGACGCGGTCGGCCTTTACGCAGTCGCCCAGCGCACCCTGGACCGGACCGAGGAGACCCCCGAGAACGACCGGAATACCGTGGGCGCGGATCTAAAATTCAACTCCAATTTCAGTTTGAATCTGGAGCGGTCCAACGGTGATCTCGGCAATACGTCGGCCCTCGGCGCAAGGTATCAGCTGAATAACGATCAGCAATTTTACGGAAAGGTTCAATCCGGGTCCGATCCATATAACGGCCAGTTATTCCAGAGCCTGGTCGGCTCCAAAACCAAAGTTTCGGAAAAGACTAATTTTTACGCGGAAAACAAGGTCAGCAACTCCGACTATGAAACCAGCAACAGCACTATTTATGGGGTGGACTACGCGCCATGGAAGGGCTGGTTGTTGTCGGCCGATTATACTACGGGCATCGCCGCCAAGATTGGCGATCATCCGACTCCCTATTTACTTTACTGGGAAACGGACAATTCCACTCTGATCCCGGAACTGTCGGCCCCCGGCAGCCGGATTGACCGGAAAATCGCCGGGGCCGGAGTCGCCTTCCGTGACGGCCGGATGGAATACAAGACCAGACTTCAGGCGCGGTATGACGAAGGCGAGGAAGAAATCCGCCAATATGTGATGACCAACCGGATCAAGCGGAAGTTCGGCAACGCCTGGACCGGTTTTGCCAAACTCAACTATTCGGAAACCAACAATATTACTCAAGACCTTGATGCCGCGCGGTACGTCGAGGGCAGTCTCGGCTGGACCTACCGCCCGGTTACCAACGATCGGTGGAATCTGATCGGCCAGTATACCTATTTGGAAGATCTGTCCCCGGAGAGCCAGACCGACGGAACCCGGCCGAGCGAACGCTCCCAGACCCTGGCGCTGGACGTAATATATGACCTGAACGAGCGCTGGCAGGTTGGAGAGAAACTCGCCCACAAACGCACGTCCGTCAAACAAGTGGATCCGGATGCCGACTGGATCTCCGGCGATCTCTACTTGTGGGTCAATAAAGTCAATTACCATGTGATTAAGAATTGGGATCTGTACGGGGAGTACCGCACCCTCTGGAGCACGCTGGCGGATGATTGCAAAAGCGGCGCGCTGATCGCTGCCTATTACCTGTTCGACAAAGGGATGAGGCTGGGAGCCGGCTATAACTTCACCGATTACAACGACGATCTGACCCACCTTGGATACCGGGCGGGCGGCTGGTTCATCAACTTCACCAAAGCTTGGTAAAAAGGCGGGCCATCGGTTGCGCTTAAGTACGTAGCGAAGACATCGGCGACCCATGGGAGAGCTCAAGCGTACAGCCGCTCCATGCCGCAGACTTTGAAATAAAAGAGGTAGCATATCATGAAACTTGCAATGAAACTGTTTTTAATAAGCATGCTCATCCTGACTGCGTTATTAATGGCAGTTATTCCGGCGCTGGCCAATCCGACCCTGCGCGTGGAGCAGACCGCGCCGGACACGTTCATCTATGATACCGCCGGAAAGACTTACCAGGCCGTGATCACCAATGTGGGCAACGTGACCGCCACCAATGTGCGGGTCACGATCGATCTCCCGGCCGGTTTCATCAAACTCGGCACGCCAACGGCAGTCTTTAAAACCGGGAGTGGCGACGCGGGAACCGCCTTGCCCATCAGCGTCGATAATAGCGATCCGTTTACAGTCACGTTCAATCCTTCGCTGTCGCTGGCGCCGAATCAAATCGTGGCAATTAGCTATCAATTGGCGACGACGCTGGACGTGCCCCCGGGCAACACCGATTATATCACCGTCAATGAAACCTATGATTATATAGATGAAGGGTCGGGCCTTCCGGTAACCGACTATGCGGAGCATTACAACCAACTGGTCAATGTCAAAGAGGGCGTTATCCAGGTAACCTTAACCCCGCTCGACAATGCAACCCAATTGCCGATCAGCGCCGAGTCCTTTCAAGGGCAGCGTTACGATACCATTACCTTGGAGGCGAAGCTGACCAACAGCGGCGAGGGCCCGCTTTATAACGTCCAATTCACCACCCGCTGGGGAGGGAACTTCCAATGGGTCGGCTGGGTTAACGGGAGTGGCGGCGGCATTACGCCGACCGGCAACAGCTTTACCTATACTACCGGCCTCGCCGATCCGATTCAACCCGGGGCCAGTGTTTCATTTCAATATCAATTAAAGGTCATCGATTATCAGGTCGACTTCTCTTTATCCAGCGAGGCGGAGACAGATCCGGCTTCGCCGGGTGATCCCGCCAGTGTCTCGCTGATCTTTAATTTTCTCATCAAACAGCCCAATATCAGTATCACGCCCGACCCGATCGTGATCGAATACGGCGCCGCCCCTCAACCGGCCAGCATCGTGATTGCCAATAACGGCGAAGGCCCGGCCCGGAACTTCAAACTAAACACCGCTATCCACAACATCTTCGCCGTCTCCGGTGTCGCGAGTGGCTGGACTTATGCCAACGGCACTTTCAGTTATGACGGCGTAATCAATCCGGGGGATTCGGTCACGCTGACCTTTGCGGTGACTCCCGCCCATCCGAATTCCCTGTGGGCCGATCCCAGCACCGGTAGCATTCTGATGATGCCTTCCTATAATAATGACATTGATCAGATCATCAGCTACCCGATTAAATATCTGACCTATACCATCAATAACGTTCCGACGCTCCGGCTAACCCAGAGCGTGGATTCGGACGAGTCGGATACCGATGGGGATATTAACCGGATTTATTTAGGAGAGCTAATTCATATCGATTATACCCCAACCCTGACCCATCCGGAGAAGTGGACCAGCTCCGAAATCGTGCTTACGGACACTGTCCCGGGTTACTTTACGGTGATCAATGTCACTACCGGCGGAGTTGGGTCCCTGGAGTGGACTCCGGGCAGCAACAGCATCACTTGGCGACTCACTCCGGCGCAGGTGGGGAGCAGCCCCCAATTAACCATTTATCTCAAAGCCCCCTCCGATCCGGATCTGGCCAACAGCATCCTCACCAACAGCGCCACAGTTCAGGGCGCGACGGCCTGGAGCCCGTTAAGCGCTACCCGGACCGCTTCCCTGTACTTGCAGAGCCGGGATGACGGCCCGGTGGACTTCAGTTATGAGTCCAAGTCGCATACCAATCTTCCGGCCGAAGGCAGCTATGACGTATGCGGACTGGACGGAACGGGGGTCGACGGGAAAAGCGTCGTGGCCTATCAGGTGGATTACAGTTTCGGGTCCGGTTCCGGGGGGCGTTGGACCGGTTCCACCATGAGCGACCAACTGAACCGGAGTCAGATCTACCTGAATGACAGTAATCACACTCCGCAATATCGGGTCGATGGCGGTTCTTGGAAGAACGTTCCGGCGGATCGGATCAGCGTCGCCTCCAAACTGCTCATTGACTTGGGATTCCTGACCGACGACGAATTCGGCGGGGTCGACGCCATTAAGGGAAAGAAGGTATCCTTCCGGTATTGGCTGCGCCTGACCGACGCCAGTCTGCCGTCGGGATCCGGCAATCCGACCTCGGATGAGTTCATCTCCGTGACCGAACTGCTTCTGAAGGGAGCCAACAACGGTTCCGGTCCGGACCACAATCTCTTTTATCAAGGCGTCTTTGTGCCGATCTCCCGGGCGGCGCTCGGCATCTCGACCAGTTTTGTCAATTACCCGGTGGGCGCGGAAGGGCAAGTCGCCAAGGGGCAGACCGTTCAGGCCGTGATTAACGTTACCAATCCCGGCAATACCCCCTGGAACCGCAACAATCTGGTGGTGACCCTGACCACTCCGGTCGCGGGCGGCAGCCCCAACGGCAGCTACAGTTATCTCGGCCCCTTGATCTTGGACGCGGTCAAGGTTACCGGGTTTGGCGGCAAGATACCGGCGGTCGTCATCGACTCCGGGTCGCCGGAGTCGGTGAAATTCACCTTTGACGGGCCGGTGACCGCCGGCGGAACCATCGCCTTTGATTTAGTCAAAACCGATAGCGATAATTATACGGTCCAAGCCAAGCTGGACTTCAACGATGATCTGGCCCGGTCAACCACGGCCACGGCAGCTTACACTCCGCCGATTTGCCTCGAGGGGAAATTATCCCTGATCATCAGTCCCGATCCGATTCAGGTGAACGCCAACACGGTGGCCTGGAAGATCAATGTGACCAATATCGGAAACGGAATCTCCTATGGGTCGGTGGTGGAGGACAATTTGAACGGGATCCTGGGCTATCAGAGTTCCACGCCGGCCTTCAGCAGTCAAAACGGCGCCGTCGTCGCCTGGGATTTGGGGAATCTCAACCCCGGCGAGAGCCGAAACATTTCCATTACCGCCATTACCAATAATAATGCCGATTTCAGCACCAATACCAATGTGGTCACAGCCAAGCTGACCTGGGACGACCGGAATTTCGTCGCTCATGATTTCAATATCGCCACCGTGGCCGCAAAGCCGAAGTTTATCAAGTTGACGTCCTCATCCTTCGTGGAGAACCTCTGCGACGACCACGTGGAACTGGGATCGTATGTTACCATTAAGCTGCGGGTAAAGAATAACGGGTTGACCACCAATTACAATTATCTTCTCACCCAGGACTTTGAAAACACCGGTTTCGTATATCAAACGGGAAGCGCCGCCATTAACGGCGATGCGGTCAGCGATCCGGAGATCTCCGGCACCAAACTGATTTTTGCCGGGTTATCCGAATTCCAATCCCTTGAGCCGCAAGAAGAGGTCATCCTGACATTTCGGGTGTACGCTCCGGAGTCCTTTAACAGCTACCGTAAGATAACGCCCTCCGCCACCTGGCAAATTCCCACCGACAGTACCATCCGGAGCGGCTCTTTTACCGGAGCCCAGTTCCTGGTGCCGCAGTTCCTGTCGAATATCACCGTCATGGTGGATGGGAAGAACCTGGCGGATCTTTCGGCCGGCTACACGGAAAACGTTGTAGCCGTGCAAGGCGAAGAAGTCGAGTGGCGGATCCGGGTTCAAAACTCGGGAACGGCCGCTGCCAAAAATGTTACTCTCAAAAATGTGTTACCGAGCAATATGAGTTTCGAATCGATTCGCAAATCGGACTCCACGGTTCCGGTCGCCCCTATTCCTTATAAGGATCCAACCGACACTACCATTACCCCTTCCGTGGATACGCTGTGGGTCATTTCGGATGTCGCTCAAGGAACCATCAATACCTACTATATCCGGGCGACCTTTACCGGGAATTGCGGCGCGGTCCAGCAAGACACGGCCCGCGTCACCTGGGGACCGGAGACATCCTCGCTGTCAACGCCCGGCCATAATACGGACACCGCCAACTTTATCTCGCAGGCGATAGTGGATAGCGTCGGCGTGGAGATCACCGACTTTACCACCAAAACGGGCCGGGTCACCGTTACGTTGCGGACTTCCGGCGCGCCATTAAAAGATCTGGTTTTGCCGTTAAATATTTCGGATCGTTTCCAAGTGGACAGTGCCATGACTTACGGTGGCGGTTTGCCGACCCCGGTATCGGCCCCGGCCAGCGGCGCTTCGGGGACTCTGATCTGGCGCTGGGACGGCGGGGAAGCCGTCTGGATCGAAGCGGGAACCTATACGATAGCTTTTGACATTCGGGATCATAGCACTGGGCCGTATTGCAGCGATGGGAGTGCCGTTAGCAGTATCAATAACTATACATATAAGAATTCTGGCGATGATACCAAGAACGGCAGCTATAGTCTGAACGTCACACCGGCCAAAACCCTCTTGACCGTCATCAAGACTCCGGTGGTCCGGATCGCTCAAGACGGCGGCGCCGTCGCGTGGACAATCACGGTGAAAAACGACGGAACCGCCACAGCCACCAAGCTGGAGATCAAGGATGTATTGGGCGACGGATTCACTTATGGAAGCGCGATGGCTCAAACCTCCAATCCATCGAATCCCATCGGAGCGCCGACCGTTAGCGGCGGTGAGTTGACTTGGAGCGGCCTCACCTTGAATACTGGGGAGACGTTTACGATTACCGTCAATGCCATGGCCAAAAATAACGGCTCCCATATCACGAGCGCCACCGCTACCGAGTGGAATAACGAGCAGGTTTACTCCGTGGATCAGAAATCCAAGGACGCCTCGGTGGCGATGGTGGCCTTTGGCAAGACCTTAACGCCGGCCACGGGTAACAGCTTTGGCGAGATTGTTAAATACACCATTGAGGCGACGATCCACGATCAGAGCGATTACCGGAATATCATAATTAATGATACGTTGCCCGTCGGCCTGGAACTGGTAACGGACAGCGAATCGCACTCGATCGAACACTCTGCTTCGACTCCGGCGGTGACCTTTACGCCAAGCGGCAAAAACCTGTCCTGGAGTATCGATCAGCTCACGGGTGACGGCGTGGGAGCAGCCAAAGTCACTCTTATCTATCAGGCCCGGATCTGGAAAGAAGGCGCGGTGGCCGCCGGTTCCACGCTGACCAACTCGGCCAAAATGGGTTTTGCGATTCAAAACGCCGACTCGAGCACCACGAGTTTCCCCAATACCTTGGCGGGACTACAATCGTCGCAATCCTTCACGGTCAAGGAGCCGAGCGTCTCCCTGACCCAACGGACATCCACTCCGGTTTCCGGAGAGACGGTTATGGCCGGCAATACAATAAACCATGTTTTGACCGTTGCCAACGCCAACGGTGTTAACGTATCGTCGGGCTATGAGATGGTCATCGAAGAAACCCTGCCGGTCGGGGAAGAAACTACTGCACCGTCCAACGTGACCATTACCAAAGGCAGCACCAACCTTGTCTTAAATACTGATTATAATGTCAATAGTTATGATCCAGCCATCCGGAAACTGATCATCACTTTCCGGAATACTGCCAATGCCGTATTGCAGCCCGGAGAGTCCTTTACGATCAACTTTACGACCACGGTCAACGCCGGAATTGCCGCCGGAATGACCTTGAACCACTCGGCGGCTTTGACGGCCTATTCCAGTCAGCCGGTTGGAACGGCGCGGCTTCAGGCTTATGCAGGGGCCACGCCGTTGACTGCGATGTACCGGACGACCAATTCCGTATCCAGCCTGACGGTGACGGCTCCGGCCGATAAAAAAGTCCGGCCGGGATCGGTCGTGACCTACCGGGCCAGCGTGACCATTCCTAAAGGAACTTCGGTCTATGATATCCAGTGGAGTCAGACGCTTCCGAAAGGCTTTCAATATATCGAAGGAACTTCGGCCGGCCCGGGCGGACCGTTTACGGATTGGAATCCCGTCATCAGCGGGAACGCATCGAGCGGGGAGACCATTACCTGGTCGACGGCGAGCGATACTTCCCATGATGTTGTTACCGATAACATTAACGATGTTGTGTTGACCATCACTTTCAACGCGCGGGTAATGGACGACGCCATTAATATTCCGGGAGGGACGCCCGCCAAAACCAGCAACTTCTCCTATGGATACAAGACGGTCGACGGCACCGGCTCAGTGGTTACCGCGCCGGTGGCATCGGATACGGTCACCGTGTCCGAACCGGCGCTGACCATTACCAAGAGCCTCATTTCGGCTCCGTCCGGTTATAAAGCCGGGGATACGATCAAATATCAGCTGATCATTCGGAACAGCAGCAATGAAACCGCCTATGACGCCGCAATCATAAGCCAGTTGGCGGCGGATGTCACCTATGCCAGCGATACGCTGAATCGCAATCCCAGTAACGCGGCACCGGTTTCGTTTCATCAAATCGGATCCAGGTTGGGATGGGGCGTTGACGGCTCCATGAATGCCGATGGATCGCTGGATATTCCGGCCGGTGAAACGCTGACCCTGGAGATTAACGCCACGGTTAATTCCACGGTAATCCCCTTGGAAACGCTCCAAAATACCGGCATCGTCGCCTGGAGCAGTATGGATGGCATTGGAATTTCCCAGGAAAGGACATACGGACCGCTCAATGACGGCACGGCCGACTTTACCGTTGCCGATCCCACAGCCATTACCAAGAGCATTGAGAGCGCGCCGGCGCCGACCTACGTGATCGGCGATATCATTGATTACCGGTTGGATGTCATCGTCCTGCAGGGGACGACTCATAATATGGTCGTCCACGATACCCTCCCAGCCGGAGTGGAACTGGTTAGCGTCGGTTTGATTACGGGCACGGCCGGAGTTTCTTTTACCACGCCTTCCAATCCGGTGACGGGTAGCACCGGCCCAATCAGCTGGAACTTTGGCACCGTGACCAGTTCCGCCGATAGCGGCGGCAGTTTCACCCTTCGCTATCAGGCGCGGATTCAAAATATCGATGACAACGACGCCGGAGACAGTCTCGCCTCGGCCAGTGTCGCCAATGTTACATATGACGCCGCGGCCGGAAACATTCAGAAAAACGCGGCGGCCCTCCCCGGTTTCACCGTCAGGGAGCCCCGGCTGGTCATGACCAAGAGCTACGCCGCGGGGACCTATCAAGCCGGCGATACGGTACAGGTGACGTTGAAAGTAAAGCATAACTCGACCGCCAATCCCTATAACGTCACAGCTCATGACTTGGAGGTCAAAGACCTGATTCCGGACGGAATGATCTTTGTGTCGGCCGATAACGGCGGCACCGCGTCGGGAGACACGATTACCTGGAACAATGTTAATATGGCTTCCTTATTAAATGGAAACGAATTGACCCTGAGCTATGTCCTGAAGATCGGCGATACGGCGAAACCAAGGCAAACCATGGGAACGACTGCTACGGTCACCTGGACTTCATTGCCGGGAGTCGCGGCTGGGGAACGGAGCGGAGCGGGCGGTATTGATAATTATAGCGCGACTGCCGCCGATTCATTCCAAACCGCGGACCATTCGGTCATCCTCAAGGAATTGATTAGCACCGGTCCCTATCCGGTAGGAGCGGCGGCACGGTACCGGCTGAGCTTCTCCGTGAACGAAGGAACCATCAACGGCGTGAAGGTAACGGACGATTTGCCGACCGGACTGAAACTGGGCGCGGTTACTGTCGATTTGGGCGCCAATTTCACCACCACTCAAAACATTCAACCGGTTACCGGCGCCATGGGCACGGTGACCTGGGATTTCGGGGATATAACCAATCAAGTTAACGGCATTACGGCCGATGACACCATCGTGATTGAATATACGGCGATCGTTTGGGATAGTTCCGCAACGGAAAACGGCGACACGTTGACCAATACCGCCCATTTACTTTATAGCGACGGCACCGGACCGAACCAGAAAGACTCTTCCGGGGTGGGCATTACGGTTGTGGAGCCCAAATTGGCCGTGAGTCTGGCCAAAACGCCCAACGGGCCGTTCCAAGTGAACGAAACGGTCACTTATACGGTTACCGTCAGTCATACCGGGGACAGCACCGCCGATGCCTATGATCTGCAGATTACCGATATTCTGCCGGCTGGATTGAACTATAGTTCCACTGCTCCCAATCCGGACAATCCGGGAGTTCCGCAGCAGACCGGACAGACGATTGCCTGGGGCGGCGGGATCAATCTTCCCTTAGGCCAAACTTATAAATTCCAGATCACAGCGTTCCTCGACAGTAGCGTGGAACCAGATCAATCCATGGATAACGCGGTCTCCGTTCAGTGGAGCAGCTTGCCGGCGGCCAATAATGACCGGCGGGTTTATTCCGCGGTCAATTCTAATACGGTCAATATCACTTCGGTGGATAACACGGGGATTGCCAAGAGCATCGTTGGTATGCCGGCCTTTGTGATCGGCGAGAACTTCGATTATCAACTGGTCGTATCCGTCAATAAGGGAACCACCGAAGCGGTAACCGTTCATGACACGCTGCCGGATGGAGTGGCGTTGGTTAGCGTCGGTTCGGTCGCAGGGACACCCGGAGTTTCCTTCACGATGCCGGCCAATCCGACGACGGGCAGTACCGGTCCGGTCAGTTGGAACTTCGGAATCGTGACCAGTTCCGCCGATAACGGCAGTATCACCATTCTTTATAAGGCCCAGATCCAGAATTCCACCGCCAATAATGCCGGCGATGAGAAGCTTACCCCGCCGGGCGCGGCCAAAGTTACGTATCAAAATGCGGCCGGAAGCGTTCTTTCCAAAGAGGCCAATCTAGTAACTTTCATAGTTAAGGAACCGCGTCTGGTTGTGAGCAAGAGTTATAATGTAGGCACCTGGCAAGCCGGTTCGGCGATGGAAGTGACCGTCATGGTATGGCATTACAATCCGGTCGACTCGCACCATGCCACCGCCTATAATCTTCAAGTGACCGATATGATCCCGGCCAAGATGCTTAATCCTAGCTCGATCAGTGATGGCGGAACGGCCGGTGCGGCTAAGGTTACCTGGAACATCGCGCAACTGGATACAAACGTTGACGCGGCACATCCATTGACGCTTACGTATCAAGTTACCTTGGGAGATGATATTCAACCCGGTGAACAGCTTTCTGGAACGGTGAACATCCAGTGGGAGTCACTTCCATCCGGTTCCCAGAGACGGACCGGGATCGATGGACCAGGCGGAACTCTAAATGATTACGCCGCGATTGGTTCAGCGACAACCAATGCTGTGGATAGCACCGATTTTATCCACAGTGTAATCGGAGGCGTGGAACCCGCTGTGGGCGCCGCCATACCTTTCCGGATCCAGATTAATATTAATGAAGGCACCACATTGGATGTCGAAGCCAAAGCGACATTACCGGCGGGCCTGAAGTTCGACCATGCCGCAATCAGCAAGGGCAACAACGGAATCGCCTATACCGGGCCGACCGGACCGGTGGCGGAGGCCACGGGTTCGATCGCCTGGAACTTCGGGACAGTTCTCAATCCAAGCAATAATATATCGGCAGATGATACGATCACCATCGATTATTGGGTCACCGTGACCGACATCCCCGGCAGCGTTCAGGGTCATCCCCTAACAATTCCGGCCCATCTGGAATATACGGATGGATCGGGCAGCCTGGTTGTAAAACCGGATCAAAACGCCGGTATTGCCTTGGTCGAACCGGAGCTGGCAATTACCAAAACCGGACCGGCGGCTGTAAATCTGGCTACCAACGCCAACTTCACGATCGCGGTTCAAAACAACGGCCTGGGCACAGCCTGGCAGACCGTTGTCACCGATACCTTGCCGGCCGAGATGAGCAACCAGACGCCGGTGATTACGGCAATCTCCGTCGGCGGCCGGGCGTTAACCGCGCCTGGTGATTATGAGGCTCAATACAGCGCGGATACCGGAGCCTGGACCATCAGCTTGAAATCGAATCCGGCCCGGATTGCCCCGGGCGAGGCGTTGACTGTGTCCTATCAGTCGGTATTGAACAATGAAGTCTTTACGGCCAAGGATATCACCAATACCGCGGCAGTCACCCGTTATTACAGCCTTGACAGCGGCGGCGGAGTCGGGCCGGAGACCCGTACTTATCCCGCGGGTCCGGTGATGGACGACCTCAGCTTTACATTGCTCACTCCCGTCATGGTGACTTTGGGCGAGGTAGACAAAGCCACGGCCAGCCCAGGCGAGGTGCTGCATTACAAAGTGATCTTGACTAACAATGGCAACAGCAATGTTGCGAACGCCACGCTGACCACGGCCGCCGGGGTTGATTTCAGGTCCGGAACGATCGCCAATGTCACGGCGGATTCCGGGAGTTATACGGTGAATCCATCCGGAGGACCCAACGGTACCGGCGGAATCGTCTTCAGCGGCGTGTCGATTCCGAAGGACGGCGGTCAGGCGATCTTTGAATGGGATATCACTCTAAAACCGGCGCTGGGCCACGGTACCCAGGCCGGGCAAACCGCTCAGCTGGAGGTGCCCGGGTTCCCGGCCCCGATTGCGGGGAATATTCCCAAAACCCTGATCCATTCGGCGCCGGCCCTGTCAGTGATGAAACGGGCCGCGGACCTGAACGGCGGTTCGCTGGTGCCGGGCGATATCATTAAATATACTCTTACGATTGGCAATACCGGGAATGAAAATGTCAAAAACGCAGTTTTGACGGATTCGATTCCGGCGCATACAACCTATGTAGCAGCTTCAACCTTGTTGAACGGAACGGCGGTGGCCGATAGCGGCGACGCATCGCCCTTGGTCGCCGGTCTGACCGTCAATACGCCCGGAGAGGCGACGGGCTGGGTCAACGCCGGGGAAACCGCAACGGTTGAATTTGAGGTCAGGATCGACGCGGATGTGGCGCCGGGAACCGTTATCCCCAATCAAGCTACCTGGACCGGAGCAGGGGAAGGTTCCGGAACGATGACACCGGTTGTCAGTGACGATCCGGATACGGCGGACCCCATGGATCCCACTCGAATCACCATGCCGGATCTGACCGCATTCAGCCACACGCTGACCGGAGGCGTGGAACCCACAGTAGGCGCCAAGGTGCCGTTCCGGATCCGGGCCAACGCCAGTGAAGGCGCGACTCCGGACTTTATCGTCAAAGCGACGTTACCGGCGGGCCTGAAATTCGACCATGCCGTAGTCAGCAAGGGGAATACCGGGATCACCTATACCGGACCGGCCGGTCCGGCGGGGGAGGCCACGGGTTCGATCGCCTGGAGCTTCGGAATCGTGTTCAATCCCAGCAACGGAAATGCGATGGATGACACCATCACCATTGATTATTGGGTCACTGTAGCCGACATCCCTGAGAACGTTCAAGATCACCCCCTGATCATCCCGGCCCATCTCGAATATACGGACGGGTCAGGCAGTCCGGTGGTGAAAGCGGATCAAACCGCCCAAATCCAACTGGTCGAACCGGAGCTGGCCATCGGCAAGACCGGCCCGGATGCAGTAACGTTGGGGACCAACGCCGACTTTACGGTTACGGTTCAAAACAACGGTTTGGGCACAGCCTGGCAGACCGTTATCAGCGATACCCTGCCGGCCGAGATGAAAGTACAGGCGCCGGTAATTACGGCGATCAATACGGGCGGCCGGGCGCTGACTGCGCCCGCCGATTATGAAGTTCAATACAGCGCGGATACCGGAGTCTGGACCATCAGCTTGAAATCGGAGCTTGCCCGGATCGCTCCGGGCGAGGCGCTGCTCGTGAACTACCAATCGATATTGAATAACGAAGTCTTTCCGGTGAAGACCATCTCCAACACGGCGGAGGTCAGCCGCTATTACAGCCTGGACAGCGGCGGCGGCGTCGGGCCGGAGACCCGCACCTATCCCGCGGGTCCGGTGACGGCCACGGCCAGCTTTGAACTGCTGACGCCGGTGATCGTGACCTTGGGCGAGGTGGACCAAACCACGGCCAGCCCCGGTGAAGTGCTGCGTTATAAAGTGACGTTGACCAACAACGGCAATACCGATGTCATCGATGCCACGCTGACCACGGCCGCGGGGGTCGATTTTAGCTCCGGAACTATCGCCAATGTCACGGCGGGTTCCGGGAGTTATGTGATCGATCCGGCCGGCGGAGCCAACGCCACCGGCGGCATCGTCTTCAGCGGGGTGTCGCTTCCGAAAACCGGCGGCCAGGCGGTCTTTGAATGGGATATTACCCTGAAACCGGCGCTGGCCCACGGAAGGGAGGCCGAGCAAACCGCTCAGTTGGAGGTGCCCGGCTTCCCCGCCCCGATTGCGGTGAATATTCCCAAGACCCTGATTCAGTCGGCGCCGGTCCTGACCGCTGCCAAACGGGCGATAGATTTGAACGGCGGTTCACTGGCGCCGGGCGATGTCATCCATTACACGATCACCATTGGTAATACCGGGAATGAAAATGCCAAGGACGTTTTCTTGACAGACTCGATCCCCGCCAATACGACCTACGTGGCCAATACGACCAAGCTGAACGGCGCGGTAGTGGCCGACAGCAACAGCGCGTCGCCCCTGAACTCCGGACTGGCGGTGAGTACGCCCGGAGCGGCGACGGGCTGGGTCAACGCCGGCGAAACCGCAACGGTTGAATTCCAGGTGGCCGTGGGGGCCAATGTGGTCGCGGGCACGGTTATCACCAACCAGGCGACGCTGAACGGAGACGGTGAGGGTTCCGGATCGGCCGCTCCGGTATTGAGCGACGATCCGGATACGGAAACCCAGGGAGACGCCACCCGTTGCGTGGTGGGAAACGTCCCGCTCCTATACGCCGTCAAGACAGTGACCGATGATAACGGCGGCACTTTGGATCCGGGCGACATCATCACCTATACCGTGATCATTTATAATCAGGGAACAGCTGAGGCGACCGGTTTAATCTACCGGGATCGCATTCCGGAGTTAACCACCTATGTGCCGGGATCGGTCACGATCGACGGAGTCTCGGCGCCGGACGCGATCCAAACGGACGGCAGCTTCACTTATTCATTGGGTTCATTGGCTCCGGGCGCCAAAAAGGTACTTACGTTTAAAGTCCAAGTTGATCCCGGCAGCGATGGACGGATCATCAGCAGCCAGGGAACGGTCGGCTCCGTCGAACTGCCCGATTGTTTGACCGACGCCGACGTCAATCCGGCCAACGGCAGCCAGCCGACGGAAATTCCGGTCGGATCCGCCCCGGCGCTGCGTGTCACGAAGCAGGTCTCGGACCTTAACGGCGGCCTGGCGGTGGCCGGTGATACGCTGGTTTATACCATCACCCTGACCAACGCGGGTAACGCGGCTGCCACCAATGTCCGGCTGTTCGATGACGTACCGGCCGAATTAACCTATATCGCCGGTTCAACCCGGGTCAACGGCGTACTGGAGGCCGACAGCCCCGGCCTGGTTCTGACGAACGGGCTGAACCTGGGGACCCTGGCGCCTCAAGCTAGGGTGATCGTCGAGTTTCGGGCCGGGATCCGGCCGGGAGTGGCCGTGGGAACGGTCATCGACAATCAGGCCCGGTTCGAGGCGGACGCCAATCTCAGCGGTGTCTCCGACTCCGACTTGGATGACGGCCAGGAATTGGGGAACAATCAATTCAACGCCAACGACGATGACCCGACCCGGATTCAGGTGGGCGGCAGCCCGGGAGCGGCTGCGATCTCCGGGACCGTCTGGTGGGACAAGAATGGGAACGGCCAGGACGACCCGTCTGAAGCCAAGGCGGCGGGCTGGAAGGTCGAACTGTTGCAGAACGACCTCCTGATTGCTACCGGGTATACCGATGGCGACGGCAAATATGAATTTAACGGCATCAATCCCGGCGACCGCTACCGGGTCCGGTTCCGGCATCCCGATACTGATGTAGCCTGGAGGGAACTGGATCGGCTTACCTTGCTCTCGGGGATGATCGCCACCGATCAGGATTTACCGATTCAACCTACCGGCATCGTTTTTGACGCGGTGACCCGTCAACCGGTGGCGGGCGTGACCGTTACCATTACTGGTCCGGCTGGCTTCGACCCGTCGTTGCATCTTTTGCCTGGAGAGCTGGGTCAACAAACGCAGGCCGACGGCATGTACCGGCTGGAGCTTTCTACCGAGCGGGGCGCTCCGGCGGGCACCTATCAGATCGCCATCGCGCCGCCGCAGACCTACAGCCCGAGCTTTCCGTCGACCATGCTGCCGCCGCAGCCCGGTTCCTACCATCCCGGCCAGAGCGGGAGCCCGGTGGTGACCAGCTCTGACCCGCCGGCTCAGGGAGAGGCGGGCCGGTATTATCTCAGCTTTGTCCTGGACGCCGCCGGTAGTCAGATGGTCAACAACCATATCCCGGTGGATCCGATCCTGGAAGGTTCGATCCTGCTCACTAAGACCGCGGCGAAACGGTCGGCCACGGTCGGCGACATCATCCTGTACACCGTGAAACTGGAAAACCAGATCAGCGCCCTGATCCAGCCGTTCTCGCTGCAAGACCGGATACCGGCCGGATTCAAATATGTGAAAGGCTCGGCCCGGGTCGGCGGCGCTCCAATTGAGCCGGAGGGCGCGGCCATTTTGAGTTGGAAGGACCTGACCCTGCAGCCGAACGCCGCGCTGACCGTCACCTATTATCTGGTGGTCGGAACCGGCGTGGCCGAGGGCAATATCTATAAGAATTCGGCAACGGCTTATCACGGCATCACCGGCACCGCCATCTCCAACACCGGGGTGGCGCAGGTCCAGATCGTCGCCGACCCGGTCTTCTCCGATTCGATCGTGATCGGAAAAGTGTTTTACGACGGCAACGCCAACGGTGTCCAGGATGAAGGCGAGGACGGCATCGCCGGTGCCCGGCTGATCACCGCCGGCGGGCAGATTATCACCACCGATGCCTTCGGCCGTTACCACGTGCCCGAGATTGCGGTCAAATACTTCAGCCGGGGCCAGAACTATGTAATCAAAGTCGACCCGGCGTCACTGATGAAAGGGTTGGAATTTACCACCGAGAACCCGCGGGTGATCCGGCTGACCCAGGGGACCATGGCCAAAGTCAACTTCGGCGTCAGGATGGTTCCGGCCGAACTATCGTATACGCCCGATTGGGGCATTAACAACGGACCGGTGGAGATGGTTCTCACCGGGAACCGGCTGCACGGCGGAGTCGGCGTCACATTGGTCCGCGAAGGCTTGCCGGAGATACCGGGCGAAGCGGTCCGGCCGGTCGCGGCGGGGAAAGTGGCGGTGACCTTCGATCTGACCGGACGGCTGGCCGGGCCATGGGATCTGGTGATCTCGGATCAGAAGGCGTTCGTCGCCAGCGAGCGGACCACGGCGATCCGCGCCGGGTTCACGGTTGTCAATCAGGCTCCGACGGTGATCGCCATCGAACCTAATCATGGCTTCAACGATGAGGTTCTGGCGGTAGCCGCGATTCGCGGGACCGGGTTCCGGCCCGGCGCCACGGTATTGTTTGAGCGTGACGGGAAATCGATCGCCGGTATTGACGTGACGGTTATCTCTGATACGCGGATCGCCTGCCGGGTTGATCTGCGGCAGGTTCCGGCCGGAGCGTATGACTTGCGGGTCGTCAATGACGACGGGCAGTCCGGAAAGCTGGAGGGCGCCCTCACCGTCGCGGAACCGGTCCGGCCGCCGGTCGCGGCGAAACCCGCCGAACCGGTCTTGGGGGTGGTTCCGTTGCCGGAGCCGATCGCTTCGCCCGTTCCGGAAGTGAAGACCGGGGAACAACCGACGGCGTCCCCCGCTCCTCCAGTCAGCACAACGGCGCCCCGGATCGAGCTGGTCTCCCCGGATCGCGCCTTTGCCGACGGGTCGGTCCTGATTACGCTGACCGGCGCCAACTTCGCGCCCGGCGCGATGGTGAAGGTGGAAGGCAACGGCGTCGCCATGACCGGCGCCAATGTCACGGTCAAAGGGAAGACCTCGATCAGTTGCTTCCTGCATCTGAACGAACAGCCGCTGGGGCGGTACGATATCACGGTGACCAATCCGGACGGCCAGTCGGCGACCTTGGTCAAAGAGTTTCAAGTCTTGCCGGCCCTGGAAAAGCGCACGCTGTTAAAGCCGGTCTATTTCGACCTCAACAAAGCGGTGATTCGCCCCGATCAACTGCCGGTGGTCCAAGCGGACCTGGCCGTTCTGAAACAAAACCCCAAGCTCCAGATCATCCTCGGTGGGCACTGCGACGAGCGGGGCAGCTACGAATACAATCTCGGCTTGTCGGAACGGCGCTGCCGGTCAATTCAAGCCTATCTGATCCGCCAGGGAATCGCGGCGGAGCGGATTACCATCTATTCCTACGGGAAAAAGGAAGCTTCCAGGGGCCAAAGCGAGAATACCTGGCAGAAAGACCGGCGGGTCGATATCATCGGTTATGAAAGGCTCGACTGAATGCCATCCTGAATGATCCGGCGAAGTTTCCCAACGAAGTATGACCCGCGCCAAGTGAATGGAATCTGAAAACGGCGGTCCGGAAACGGGCCGCCGTTGGCTTTATCGTCGATTGCTTGGTCACAGCAATGAAGTGGTATAAAAAAGAAGGGAAAAAATGAATGTCGTGGAAAAGGATGAACAATTTTACCAATTAATTTTTTTCGGCAAAGATGAGAGGGAGGGTATCCAATGATGAAACGGATCCTGATCGGCTTTTTGTTGGCAATGATGCTGTTTCCCGCCGGGATATGGGCCGTGGCTGAAGAATCGAAATCCACGATTTATGTTTTTGGAGAGCTGCCCAAGTATAAGCTGAGTTTTTCTTTATATGTGAATGGATTATTGATTACCGTTATAAAACCGAAGACCTATAAATCCTTTGAAATACAGGACACCAAACTACGCTTGTCAACCTATTGGATTAATCCGGTAACTAGTGATTTGACCCTTTTCGAGCGGGAATTCGAAATTAAACCCGGAGGAACCTATTATTTTAAATTCCCACCGTTTGAAGAAACCGATAAATCAAAGGCGGAGTCATTACTTAAAGAATACTCCCCAGTTACGTGGACTCCTTGATGCCGATGCGTAGCAAGGTGAAACGCGGCTGACGGCGGTTGGGGGGGAAGCCCGGGGAAGGAGTCTCAACGCTCTTTTCTGCCGGGTTTTTTAATTGAAACGCAGCGTTAGAACTGATCGGGGAGCCGCCCCGGTTGATCCGGGAGCAGGATCAACTGATCCAAGCGGCGTTTCATCTGATCCAAGCGCGGGATCAGGTGGGGCAGGAGATGGATCAAGTGATCCGGGTGTTGGATCAGTTGATCGAAGAGTTGGATCACTTGATCCGGCTTCCGGATCAAGTGATCGAGGTGCCGCTCCAACTGATCCGAACCTTGGATCAGTTGATCCCGCTGCCGGATCACTTGATCTGACGGTTGGATCAGATGATCCGGGTGCCGGATCAGTTGATCGAGGCGTTGGATCAGATGGGGGCGGGACCGCTCCAACTGGGGCAAACACCGGATCATTTGAAGCAACTGTTGCTTTGGTTGATCCGACGATTGCTTGGGATCGAAAAAGGGTTGCGCCGGTTGTAGCGTGGCTTGCCACGGAGACGCGGGGTGCCGTTTGAAACAATCGAATCTTTACCATGGCTTTCTAACTACGAATTTATTTTAAGAGGGTCTCTCCAAAATTAAGCGAATCTTATGTATTGAAATCGAATCTTATCTCATCATATTGGAGCGATCATTTTCATGAAAACCTTGTCCCTGGCGATCACCCTCTTTTTTGTGCTGGATCCCTTCGGAAATCTCCCGGTTGTACTCGGACTGCTGACCCGGATTGAACGGGAGCGCCACTGGCGGATCGTACTGCGCGAATCCCTGATTGCGCTGCTGTTGCTGGTGATCTTTTATGCCGTCGGCCCCTGGTTCTTAAAAATGCTGGACATTGGGCCGTCGGATCTGCAAATCTGCGGCGGCGTGGTTTTGGGGATCATTGCCTTGCGGCTGGTGTTTCCCGATGAGCGTCCCGCCGGTAATGGGAATAAGGAAGGAGACGGCGAACCGTTTATCGTTCCGTTGGCGATACCGCTGATGGTTGGGCCCTCGGCCCTGGCGACGGTGATGATCATGGCCGCCCAGTCCGCCGCGGAGCCGTTAGTGGGCTTGGCGATGATGGGGTTGGCTTGGTTTTCTACGGCGGCCCTGTTATTGCTCGGCGTGGTCATGGGCGGATTGATTCCGGCCCGTTTGCTGATTGCCCTGGAACGTCTGTCCGGCCTGTTGCTGGCGGTGATTGCGGTACATATGGTCATGAGCGGGATTCAGACCTATTTTATTATCAGGTAGGCAATATACAAGCAATCGTAATCATGGTGCGAGAATTACAGCGGTTGGGGCAACCAGGAGCCTGTACGCGCAATCTTTTTTCAAAATATAAAGCACAAGCTCCTAGATGAAGGCGATGAGATATCGCTTGGATTTGATATGCCGTATTTTGCAGATCGACCACTACAAAAATGGGTGAAGATAGGTATTACCCGCTTGGTCGAAACGAAAATAAAAGCGGGCGTAGGTATGATATAATTTCTAAAGGCTACTGTAACCACTTGAGATCGTAGGAGGGTTCATGGAATTATTCCTTATCCATACCATAAGGGAGGAGCCGGTTGGGCAAATATTTTTCCGATAAGACGGAACGGGGCATTGATCTTGTGTGGATGCAATATGACAGGGAAAAAATCCTTGAGGGCCGGCGTCTTTTGGAGGAGGCTGCCGGGGCAATGTCAACAAGCGATGATTACATATGTTGGTATTATTAAGCCGAATTCTGGGCTTAGAGCTCTCTCTTGCTCTTCCGTCGTAATCTCATCCTGAGCGCCGGACCTTGAACCGTCCTTGGTTCTGGTCCCCCGCGTGGGAGAGTAACCGATACCTTCGCGGTCCAAAGGCTTTTAGAGACCAGCGTCTAGGGTTACCCTTCCCCTT
>JAEYGI010000047.1 GCA_023402395.1 Bacillota bacterium | reverse complement strand
CAATGAAGAAGGAGTGGTCTTCATCGATTAACAGGCAGGTTCACTATAGCTGTTTATATTGACCAATTTAAAAATCTGAGATATTCGAAGAATTTTAAAGATATATTTTAATTTATTGAGATAGATGCAAGCCCTCCATGGCTGGACTCAAGCGGAATATCTCATCCTGCTCCGTTCCTAGGGCCCTTCAGGGTCCTTGCGCCTTGTAGCCGGACCAGAACCAGGAAGGTTCAAGTCCAGCTGTCCACGGATGGAATACAGCTGGAGGTCTTCAGCCTCCGGTCGGCTTGCTTCACGACCTTAATCACCCTCTCAACCTCAGCGTAATCATAAAACTCTGCTTAATCACCATTCCAGACACCTCCCCCGCCTCCATAAACTCCCGCTTCAACCGGTCACGCCCCTGCTCCAACTGATCCAGACTCCCGGCCATCTGAAGCAATACCCGCTCCAACTGATCCGACTCCCCGATCATCTGGAGCGGCGCCCGCTCCAACTGAAGGAACACTTTTTCGATCTGGAGTAACAGTCGGATCAACTGAAGGGGCTCTTCCTTCAAATGATCCTCCAACATTTCCATCTGGAGAAACAGTTCCTTCAAATGATCCTCTAATATTTCCATTTGGAGCGACATTTGCTCCAACTGATCCGGCACTTGCTCCAGTTGGAGCGACCCCGCCCCCATCTGATCCGGCATCCCAATCAACCGATCGGGCAGTCGGATCAGTTGCGGCGGCACCCGGATCAACCGATCAGACACTCCGATCATCTGGAGCGGGACCGCTCCCAACTGATCGGGACCTAAGAGCAACCGTTCGGGCTGCCCTTGACTCTCCCGTAACGGGAGGCCTTATCCTAAATAAGAAAACCAATTTTCGGGAGGCGCATTGCCGTGAATATTATCGGAAACAGCTTGGCCGTACTGTTGTTGCTCACGACCCTCAACAGCACCCATTACTTTTTGAGAGTCGCCAAGGCGAAACCGATTGAGTGGATTGTCTTTAACGCCTGCGCTCCGGCGAATATCGCCTATCTCATCGGATTCCTAATCTTTTTAATCACCCAGGACCGGACCGTCCTTCATGCCGCCGTGCTGCCCATCGTTTTTTTCGGGGGACTGGGGCTTTTCTTGTTCCCGTGGAGCGGGTTCAATTTGATTGCCCAGATCAGCCACATCATTATGGTTCTGAACGTCGTCTGGCTGCTCTGGGGCACCTTCGCCGGCGACGATTATCAAAGCGCCTTCTTGGGGCTATTGATCGGGCTCGTCATCTTTTCGCCGTTTATCAACTATCAGCAAATGTACTCGTCCACCCATCCGGAAGCCGCCCAAAAATTGCTGGGCGTCAGCAGCGCTGAGTTTCAGAAAAAATATGAGATCCGGAACCGGCAATCAAGTCCAAATGAGAGCTAAGAAATTTCCGTCATATGGTAGAATGGACGTGTGTAGATCAGTGGCGGGAGTTTCAAGAAAATGCGGTATCAAATCGGAGAGTTCTCACGCATTACAAGCTTGAGTGTAAAAACGTTGCGCTTTTACCATGAATGCGGGCTATTGGAACCGAGCTTCATCGACCGGGAGTCCGGCTACCGCTTTTACGACGAGAGCTGCCTGGAGCGGGCGGGTCTCATCGGTGAACTGAAAGCGCTTGATTTTTCCTTGACCGAAATCAAGGAAATCCTGGAACAATGCGCCGACGATTCGGATCTGACGGGCCACGTCCGGCAAAAATTAGCGGAGGTTCGCCAAAAAATGGCCCGGTACATCGAAACCCAACGGAAACTGAATGATTTTCTCCTCCGGACCCGGGGTTCCGCTGAACCCGGGATCGGGCCGGCGGGCCTTCAAATTGTCCGCCGGAATCTTCCCAGTCCGCTGGTGGCCTCGATCCGGTTTAAAGGAAGGTATCACGAGGTAAGCCTGGTTTTTAAAAAACTCTTTCGCCATTGCGGCCAGCTTTGTTGCGGGGCGCCGTTCTCCCTTTATTATGATCAGGAGTATCGCGAAGCTGACGCGGAGATTGAGGCTTGCGTCCCGGTGCGGGCCCGGGTGGAGGCGGACGGGATCCGGTGCGCCCGGCTTCAGGGCGGCGCGGCCGTCGCGCTGATTCATCAGGGCCCGTATTCAAGCCTGGGCCCGGCCTATAAGGCGCTGATCGACCATATCCATGAAAACCGGCTGACGGTCCACGGCCCGTCCCGCGAGGTTTACCTCAAAGGCCCGGGGATCATCCTACCCGGAAATCCCAAACGGTTCGCGACGGAAATTCAGATGCTCCTTTCGGAAGAACGCGCATATTCGAGCAACCGATGAACTGCTTGCCCTCCTGGACCACGTTGCCGACTGATTTCTTCCTAAATACTTGCGGCGGAGCTTGACGCCATTGCCCTGAAACCCAACGGTTGCCCGGGACTCCAATGACCCCGCTCCCAACCGTTCCGCCCTTTGGGCCGCCTAGTTTCCTTACTTGCGATTCCGGTTGATGATCAGCTCCGCCAGTTCGAAATCGTCCGGCGTGTCAATGTCGACGGATTGGAGTTCCGGCATGAAATACGGGACGGTGTTGGGCCCCAGCAACCGGCCGATGCGCAAAACCATTTCCACGCGCGAGATATAGATGGCCCCATTCAGTTTGAACAGCCGGGGAAAACCGGTAATGAGCGGCGTAATCAGGCTATTTTCGATCGCCACCAGGCAATCGCTGCTGACCGGGGCTTCGGAGAGGCTGACGACGCTGTCCGCCCCGGAGGCGCGCAGCAACTGAAAAGCGCTCTCCACGTCATTGGCGGTCCGCAGGGGCGAAGTGGGTTCCAGCAGAACCAGAAACTCAGCGGCGCCGGCTCCGGCCGCTTGTAAAAACCGCAGCGCGTGCAGGATCACATCAATGGTGGGTGTCCGGTCTCCGGCCAGTTCCGGGGGGCGCAAAAACGGCGCCTCGGCTCCGGCCGCCAGGGCGATCTCCCGGATGGCCGGCGAGTCGGTGGAGACAATCACCCGGGAGACGCTGGGGCTCGTCAGCGCGGCCTCGATGCTGTGCACAAGCAGCGGTTTGCCCGCGAGCGGCTTGATGTTTTTGGCGGGAACCCGCTTGGAGCCGGCCCGCGCCGGAATGATCGCCACCAATTGGCCGGAACCGTTCATGTCAAACCTTCCCCCTTACGCGATTCCGCCGCCGCGGAGGCAATTTTCCACCTCGCCGAAGAGCCGCCGGGAGGCCAGGCCGTCGGGGATGCAATATTGCCGGAGAAAATCGCGGTACTTCCCGATGGCTTCCGCCGTGAAGCCGGCGTCGGCAATCATCCGGCGCACCGCCCGGTTCAGCTCGGCGGCATTGGTCACCTTGATCGAGGCGCCCAGATCGCCGAAGGAAAAGGTCGGCGGCGCCGGTTCCACCGTGATCACCGGCAGGTTGAAAAACATCGCCTCCAGGGCGGAGGTGGAAAAACTGGTGATAAAGCAATCGGCGCCGCTGAGCGCGTCGTAAAGGCAGATCTGGCCGAACCGGACCACTTTGCCGTTGACGTACCCTTCGGCCAGTTTTTCGTGGGGTTCCGGGTTATCCCCGGGATGCTGCAACATGACCAGAAAAATGTCGGGGATCGAGCGTAACCCTTCCAGAACGATTGGAACGATCGTTTCGTCGATCCGCAGCACATCCGCGCCATAAACTATGATCTTCTTCGAGGGAGCAACGCCCAGCATCTGGCAGAGTTTCTCCTTGCCGCACCATTTCCGGTTAAAAATCAGATCGAACCGGGGCGAGCCGATGACCGAAATCCGGGATTCGGGGAACCCGAACTTCCGGTACCAGTCGCGGATCGCGCTCCCCCAGACCATCTTGCGGGTGGCCAGGATCGGGACATGACTGAAGAGATCGTTTTCAGCCATTAAGCCGTGCTGGAGCGTGAACGACGGGACGCGGTTGGCCCGGGCGATCAGATTCAGCGCGCCATCCATCGAATAAACGGAAGATACGGTCAGTACCGCGCCCACCTTGACAGTTTCGAATAAGGACTGAACCGCGTCCAGGTAGCGAACCATCTGGGGTATTTTCCCGGTCAGCCAGTCGCGGAACTTCGGGCTACCCAGCAACGGATCGCCTGATTGCCCGTTGATGACTTGAGTGACTTGCCGGGTCAGGCCTTCGACCGCGCCCGGGTTATCGCGGTAATAGTCCCCGATATAATGCGAGACCAAATCGGGCCGGTTCAGCTTGATCAGGTCGACCTCCGCCTGACTGGGGCTGAGCAGGAAATAGCGTTCTTTGGGCCAATAGGCGGCGGCGATGTCGCCAAACCCGCCCCGCATCAATACCACGCCATCGGGATGCGGATCATAGGCATAGGGTCCGTCGGCCCAGTCATAAACCGAAGCGTCGGTTAAGCGGTTCCTCTCTTCCAGCCAGGCCGGATTGAGCTTCAGCAAAGCCGGCCGCCAGTCGCTGATGATCTCGCGGTAAATAAACCTGGCGATTGGCACTCCGTGATAGGCAATCCCCTGAAACAGCCCGAAAAAACGGTGTAATAACGCGCCGGTCAAGGCGTTTTGTTCATTCATGGTCCAATACCTCCCGCGTTAAGCAATTCCTCCGCTGCGGCTGAGCGATTCCACCTGTTCAAAGAGACGACTGCCGGCGCAGCCGTCGGGAAGGCAATAACCGGGCAAAAAGTCCCGGTAGCGGTCGATGGCGTTTTGCCGGAAGGCTGCGTCGGTCATCAGCCGCTTTACGACTTGGCCAAGCTCCGCCCCATTGGTAACCTTGATCGAGGCGCCCCGGTCCCCGAATGAAAAGGTGGGCGGCATCGGTTCCACCGTAAC
Source organism: Bacillota bacterium (assembly GCA_023402395.1). Taxonomy (GTDB): domain Bacteria; phylum Bacillota; class UBA4882; order UBA8346; family UBA8346; genus JAEYGI01. Next base: position 30,199 of record JAEYGI010000047.1, on the reverse strand, counting down.
CACGGGCAGCTTAAAGAGCATCGCTTCCAGCGCCGCCGTCGAATAATAAGTGAGGAACAGATCGGCGCCGCTCAGCGCGTCGTAAATGCCGATATGGCCGAAACGGACGATTTTGCAATGGGTAAACCCCTCGGCCATTGGCTCATAGAGCGCGGGGTCTTCCCCGGGATGCAGCAGCATCACTAAAAACAGATCCGGATTGGACTTCAACCCTTCAAAAACAATCGGAGCGATAATTTGGTTAAACCGGAGGATTTGCGCGGCGTAAACGATAATTGTCTGAGACGGGCCGGCGCCGAGGAGCCGGCGGAGTTCCGCCCCTCCCATCCATTTCCGGTTGAAGATAACATCAAACCGCGGCGAGCCGACGACCGCCACCCGGGATTCGGGAAAACCGTACTTTTGATACCAGCTGCGGTCCGCCTGGCCCCAAACCAGCTTTTGAGTAGCCAGAACCGGAAGATGGCAGAAGAGTTCATGCTCGGCCAGGAGCCCGTGTTGCAACGTAAACGAAGCAACCCGGTTGGCCCGGGCCACCAGATTCAAGGCGCCGTCCATTGAGTAGGTGGAGGAAATGGTCACCACGGCGCTGACCGGAAGCATTTGAAACAACGAATGGACCGCGTCCAGCATCCGGACGATCGCGGGGATCTCCCCCTTGAACCATTCCAATAGGCCGGGGCTTCCCCATAGCGGATCATCCTTTAACCCGCTCAAAATCCGGGTGATCTGCCCGGTCAGTTCGGCGACGGCTTGCGGGTTATCCCGGTAATAGTCCGTAATGGCATTGGCCTGCAAATCCGGCCGGTTCAGTTTAATGAGATCGACTTCCGCCTGGTTGGGGCAGACCAGAAAGTAGCGTTCTTCCGGCAAATACAGCGAGGCGATGTCCCCGAACCCGCCCCGCATCACAATCACCCCGCCGGGGCGCGGATCATGGACATACGGCTCATCGGTCCATTGGTAGAGCTCCGGCTCGGATAGCCGGTCCACCTCGTCCCGCCAATATGGCAGGTTTTCCTTGGCCCAATCAATGCCGACAGTGGCATTGAAATAATTGAGCACCGAAAAATAAAAAAATTTGCACACCGGCACGCCCCGGTAAACGACGTTTTGAAAGCGGTCAAAAAACTGGCGCAGAATCACGCCGAAAAAAGTCGTCTGCTCATTCATAAAGTTACCTTCCTTTGTAACCAGATGGCTGCCATCCGGCGCCCCACGGCCCAGTTTCGCCCTTGGACGGTAGACGCCTGATTATCTCCTGAAATGGATTAGGGGCACAAACTCCTCGATTCAATCCGGGAACTAGACGGTTCCCCCGGTGCGGCAGGCCAGCTCCACTTCGTCAAAGAGCCGCCGGGACGCCAGCCCGTCGGGGAGGCAATGGGCGGAGAGAAACGGCTGATATTGGTCGACGGCCTTCCTCCGGAAGTCCGGCTCGGAAAGCAGGCGGTTCGCCGCCTGATTCAGTTCGGCGGCATCGGCCACCCGGATCGAGGCCCCCGGCTCGCCGTATGAAAACGGCGGCGGCGCGGGTTCGACCGTAATCACCGGGAGCTTGAACAGCATCGCTTCCAATCCCGCCGTCGAACAATGGGTGATGAAGAAATCGGCCCCGCTCAGCCCGTCGTAAAGGCTGATATGGCCGTACCGCACCACCCGGCAGTTGGGATAATCCGCCGTCAATGCCTGATATTGCGCGATCAACGAACTTTCGCCGGGATGCAGTAACAAGATTAAAAACAGGCCCGATACCGTCTGAAGCCCTTTCAGCACAATGGGGACAATGGTTTCCCGGTCGGTTCCGGTGGCATAGACCGCGATCCGGCGGGCCGGATCGATATTCAGCATTTGGCAGAGCCGCTCCTTGCCGCACCATTCTTGGTTAAAAATAATATCGAACCGGGGCGAGCCGATGACCGAAATCCGGGATTCGGGGAACCCGAACTTCCGGTACCAGTCCCGGATCGCGTTCCCCCAGACCATCTTTTTGGCGGCCAGGATCGGAACATGGCAGAACAGATCCTTATCCAAAATCAACCCGTGCTGCAAGGTGAAGGACGGGATCCGGTTGGCCCGGGCCACCAGATTCAACGCGCCGTCCATCCAGACAATGGAGGAGATGGTCAACACCGCCCCCACCTTGAGGGATTCAAATAAGCATTGAACCGCGTCCAGCACCCGGACCGCCCCGGGGATCTGGCCCGCGAGCCATAGCCGGAAATCGGCGCTTCCGAAGAGCGGATCCTGGCGCTGACCGTCGATGATCCCGGCCATTTGCCGCAGCAGGGCCTCAAGCGCCGGCGCGTTTTCATGGTAAAGTCCGTCAATATTGTGGGCGGTCAAATCCGGCCGGTTCAGCTTGATCAGATCGACCTCCGCCTGATTGGGGCTGAGCAAAACAAAGCGCTCTTTCGGCAAATACGGGGAAGCGATATCCCCGAACCCGCCCCGCATCAAAACGGCGCCGCCGGGATGGGGATCGTAGGAATAAGGTTCGTCAAACCAGCTATAGACCGCGGCATCGGTGAGCCGGCTCAATTCATGCTTGAAGTCGGGCCGCTTGGCGAGGGCCCGGAGCAGAACGCGGCGGTTCATGAGATAGTACAAAAACGGATAATAAAGGTATCGCGACAGTTGTACCCGGTGCAGGACGATGCTTTGAAACCGGTCGAAAAACCGGCGGAGGGCCACTCCGTATGCGGCGGTTTCCGTATTCATGACCAAACCCTTCTATCCGAACCGGCGGAACAATCCCAGCCACAGCTTTGCCACTTCCGGAACGGAGCGCTGTTCTTCGACCCATTTCCGGACCTGGTCCCCGATGTTATTCCGCATTTTATCGTCGGTGATCAGCGTTTTCAGCGCTTCATACCAGGCTTTCCCGGTATTCTCGGCCAACATCCCGGTTACGCCGTGCTTAATCAGGGAAGAATACGGCGGTATTCTGGAAAAGATGGCGGGAATGCGGCAGGCGCCATACTCGCGCAATTTGTTGTCCGTTTTGCAACGGTTATGCGGGAGATCCAGCATCGGGCAGAGCCCGATCCGCCAGCTTCGCTGGTAAAGTTGTTGCAGAAACAAGGCGTAGTTGTGGATGAACGGCGTAAAGGAAGACCGGGGCAGATCTTTCAACCCCTCCGGCAGGCACCCGACAAATTCCCAGTACACGTGAGGAAACTCCCTGGCAATCCGCTGAATCGGCTCGATTACAAACTCCAAATCCGGCTGATGGCTGACGGTGCCGGCGTAACCAATCGTAAAACGGCGATCGGGGGCGGCCGTAACGCCGCGCAGTAAGCTCAGGTCCACCGCGTAAGGGTGGCAAACCGTTTGGGAATTGTATTTGGAAATCAGGGGCAGCATTTCCGGGGAACCGATTTTAACAATATCCGCCGAACGCAATAAATGTTCGAGCGTTGCCAGGACATACGGATTGCGCATATACCGCCCGACCGGCAGATTTTCGGGGATTTCAAAATAATTGTCGTCGATTTCGTAAATCACCGGAATCCGCGCCGCCTTAACCGCATCAAATACGGCCCTGCTGTTGGGGTGGCAATTCCGGTGAAAAACCGCTACATTGACCTGGTCAAGCAAACCGGGGACAAACGACTCCTCCGTCACTAACTGCCAGTGAATTTCGCCTTGCTGCTCCAAATAAACAAACGGCCGGACGATCGAGATCTCGGTGGAAGGAACGACGGTTTGGATCACGCAGAGGATGTTTAACATTCGTCTTTACCCGCTGGACCTTATTTTATCATTATAATTATTAGCGGCCCCTGCTTTTGGTGCTTGGGCCAGCGGTCCAGGGCGAATTCCTCCCGCCGCCCGTCGGATCAGGTCCGGATGAGACTCCGGGCGGAGCCGGCGGTCCGGGCCGCCGGCAGAAAATCCGGGCCGTCCCCCGGAGACATCACCGCCCGGAGAGCCGCTGAATATCTTGAGAGCAACGATTGTTCCCGCTTTTATCAAAATTTTCAGGGATTGAAAGGGGGAGGCCGTTGGCAGGCAATCCCGTCAAAGGCCGGACTCATGATCTGATTCCCGGAGGAGCCCATACCTACAGCAAAGGGGATGATCAGTTTCCGGCGAACGCTCCGGCGCAGATCGTCCGGGGCAGAGGCTGCCGGGTCTGGGACCCGGAAGGGAAGGAATATATCGACTGGGGCATGGGGCTGCGCTCGGTGATCCTCGGCCATTGCCATCCCGCCGTATTGCGCGCGGTCCGGGCCCAACTGGAACTGGGGTCCAATTTCACCCGGCCCGCTCCCATCGAGACCGAGCTGGCGGAGCGCTTGACGCAGTTGATCCCGGCGGCGGAGATGGTCAAGTTCGCCAAAAACGGCTCCGATGTCACTTCCGCCGCGGTCCGGCTGGCCCGGGCCTATACCGGCCGGGATTTGGTCGCCTATTGTTCCGATCACCCCTTTTTCAGCGTGGATGACTGGTTTATCGGCACCACTCCCTGCAATTCGGGGATTCCCGGCCCAGTCGCCGCGCTATCGAAGGGGTTCCGCTATAACCGGCCGGAGGAACTGGCGGCGCTATTTGAAACCCATCCGGAGCAGATCGCGGCCGTCATCTTGGAGCCGGTCACCTCCGAGCCGCCCCGGGACCACTTCTTGGAGAAGGTCCGGGACCTGTCCCGTCAGAACGGGGCCGTATTAATCTTTGACGAGATGATCACCGGGTTTCGCTGGGATCTGCGCGGCGCCCAGCATTATTTCGGGGTCACCCCGGATCTGGCCACCTTTGGAAAGGCGCTGGGGAACGGCTTTGCCATCGCGGCGCTCGTCGGCAGCCGGGAGATCATGGAATTGGGCGGGCTGCGCCACGACAGGGAACGGGTTTTTTTGCTGTCGACGACTCATGGCGGAGAGACGCACGCCATTGCCGCGGCCCTGGCCACCATCGCCGAAATGGAGCGGCGGGACGTGACCGGGCTGATCTGGGCCACCGGCCGGCAATTGCAGGAGGGTTTCCGGGAGATCGCCGCCGCCAGGGGAGTTGCCGAGTATCTGGGCCTGGAGGGTTATCCCTGCAGTCCGGTCGTGGTCTGCAAGGACGCCGGCGGCAATGTCTCCGCCGCGATGCGCACCTTGTTTCTCCAGGAGATGGCGGAGCGGAACATTCTCATCCCCTACATCGCCATCAGTTACTCGCATCAGCCTACGGATCTGGAACTGACCCTGGAGGCGCTCGATCAAACCGCCGTCGTTTACCGGCACGCGTTGGAAGATGGCGCGGAGCGGTATCTGCTCGGCCCGGAAGTGAAGCCCGTGTTCAGGAAATATAATTGAAAGAGGTAAAACGCGCGATGAAAGTTTGTGTGATCGGATTGGGTTCGATGGGCAAGCGCCGGATCCGGAACCTTCTGGCGCTGGGGGTCGAAGCGGTGGCGGGCGTGGATCCGAATCCGGAGCGGCGCGCCGAGGCCTCCCGGCTGTTCGGGATCGCGGTTTACGCCGACGCCGAGGAAGCCCTCACCACCACCGATTGGGATGCGGTGGTCATCTCCACTCCTCCGGACGCCCACGCTTTTTTGGGGAGCCTGGCCGCCGACGCCGGTAAACCGTTTTTCATGGAAGCCAATGTGGTCGAGGACGGGCTGCCGGAGCTGGCCGAACTCTGCCGGGCCCGGAACCTGCTGGCCGCCCCCTCCTGTACGATGCGCTTTCATCCATCGATCAATACCCTGAAAACGGTGGTGGACCGGATTGATCCCCGGGAGATCGCCGCTTTTTCCTATATTTGCGGTCAGTATCTGCCGGATTGGCACCCTTATGAGGACTATCGCCACTTTTACGTAGCCAGGCGCGAGACCGGGGCCTGCCGGGAGATCGTGCCCTTCGAATTGACCTGGCTGACCTGGCTCTTTGGCGAAGTGGCCTCGAGCCGTACCGTCACGGCGAAGCGGACCCGCCTGGAGGTTGACATTGACGATATTTACCTGATGGCGCTGGAGTTCGGGAGCGGAGTCGTCGGAACCCTGGAAGTGAACGTGATCTCTCGGATTCCGGAGCGCCAGTTCCGGGCAATCGGCGAAGAATGGCATATCATCTGGAACTGGGCGGACCAACAGGTCAAAGTTTATAACGCGGTGGCGGAAACCTGGAGGGTGTATTCGGAAACGGCCGGATTCAAAAAATACGATCTGGAAGAGATGTACCGCAAGGAGATGAACGCCTTTCTCCAGGCGGTCCGGGGCGAAGCGGAATACGGCTACAGCCTGGACGAAGAGCTGCAGATCCTGCGGACGCTGTACCGGGCGGAGGAAACGGCCGGAGTGGCCCTGAAAGGTAACCTCGCTTGAATATTTTCCTTTGCGGAGGCGCCAATGGACCCGTTGCTGAAAATCGCCTGCATTCAGTCGGACTGCGAACCCGGGAACGTAACGGCCAATCTCGACCGGGCCCTGCGCCTGGTCGAAGCGGCCCAAGCCGGGGGGGCGCGGATGGCGGTTCTCCCCGAGCTTTGCAATGTCGGCTATGATTTGAACCGGTTAAAAAATTCTAGCTACGATTCCTTGGCGCGGGGCTTTGAGCAAAGCCGGGACCGGCTGGCCGCGGCCAGCCGGAGGCTCGCCATGGTGATCGCCGCCGGGCTGCTGGAAACCGAAAACGGCCGGTATTACAATTCGCTGCTGGTCTTCGACGGCGAGGCCGTTCCGGCCCGGTACCGGAAATTGGCCCTGTTTCCGTTAAGCGGCGAGACCGAATTTTTTGATCCCGGGGACCGGTTGGTGACGTTCCGGGTCGATGGGTTCAGGTTGGGGATCATGATCTGCTTTGACATCCGGTTTCCGGAAATCGCCCGGAAATACCTGGAGGAGGACTGCTCCGGCCTGATCATTGCTTCCGCTTTCCCATCGGCCCGGCTCGATCACTGGCAAACCCTGGTCAAGAGCAGGGCCGTTGAAAACCAGCTCTATGTCGCGGCCGCCAACCGCTCCGGAGCGGATAACGGCTTGCGGTTCGCGGGAAACAGTTGCGTCATCGATCCCTGGGGAACGGTGAAAGCCAGCGCCGCTGAAACCGGGGACGCCGTGATCGTCCACGAAATGGATCTCCGGAATGTAAGCGACGCGCGCGACCGGATTCCCACCCGGGAGGGCCGGGATTATTTGCGGACGGTGCTGAACGGGAGCTGAGCGCCGGCATTTTCAAATCAGGGATGGGCAATCCATTCCCAGGAAACGCCCGGTTTTCATCCGCCCCCTCCCTTTCCCTGTGGCCCATCCCGCTTCAAGCCATCATCCATCGCCCTTCCCGCTCGGACAACCCCCGTTTTCCGCTCCCAATCCCCCGGCGCCTGCCGCCCAAACCACGGCGTTCTATGCCGAATGTGCGGCACTCATTGCCGTTACAGCGGCGTTTAATGCCGGACTTGCGGCACTCATTGCCGTTTAGGCGGCGCCTAACGCCGTAGATGCGGCAATAAGTGCCGTTGCAACGGCGGTCCATGCCGCTATGGCGGCGCTTATTGCCGCATCTACGGCATCGAGTGCCGCATCGATGGGAATCCTCCCCCTAACTACGGCATCGATCCCCGGAGTATTTTCAATGACAGAATAGGTAATGGAAACCGCCCCCTATTAACTACCCGCAAACGCTAATGCAGTGGCAACTGATGCCACTGCATTTGAAGCGATTCCTCGTTTCTATCGAAAAAGACGGGCGGGACGATTTCAATCCTCGTTTTCCCGGACCGTTGGGTGCCAACCGGCCTTCAGCCGGATTGAACGCCGCGTTTTTTTAAAAGCGTTGTGATAAACCCGGCCAAAGGCCGGAGTTGTACACAAAAGCTCAGAGAAGCAAGTGATAAAGTCGATTTTTAGACATTTTTGATCCGAAATTGCCGTTCCAAGGACTTTATCACATGGCTTTTAAAACGATCGCGTCAGGCCGAACGAAAACCCGGCCGCGTCATAGCCGGGGTTCCGCCCGGAACCGCCCGATTTTTGGCCGTTGGAAACGTGCATCCATTTATATCCGGCATTCCAGGACCAGTGTCCGTTGACCGGATAACTGACTTTGGGGCCGGCCCGCCACATGAAATTATAAAAATCGCCGCCGGCCGGAAAATTGTCATTATAAAAAATCAGACCGCCGCTCAGATCAAAGGAGAGCCAAGCCCGCCTCCCTTGATATAGCTTGTACCGGATCAGACAAACGGGCCCGATGCCGACCGCCGAATTGTCACGGAGGGCTCCCGGGTGGCCGGTATATCCCCAGGCCCGGGTGATGGTGACTCCCTTGGAATGCGATATCCGGCTGTCGCCCGGCTTGTCTTTTCCCCGCAGGATATGTAAGGATACCGTGTCAATTTGACGATTCGCGGACAGCGGGGTCAAGGATTCGGACTCGATTTCCCAGTGCCGGCCGGCGCCCGGCGGCGACGGCTCCGCTCCCGCCGCCAGCGCCGGAGAAACAGGGTTGGCGGCCGAACCAATCAGCCAAATATCCAAAATAACAATCAGGCAGGTCCGGCAATTCATCATTCATTGCTCCTTCGCGATCGGAATTCTTTGAATCATTCATCCGGTCCAAATTAAGTAGATATTCATTTTTATTCCAAAAAAGGGCCGATTATTCCCTACGCCTCTTTTCGATGATATTTTGAGATTCCACTTGCTTCGATCAAAAAAGAAGAGTTCGTCACTCTTCTTTTCCAGAAAGTTTCCGCCGCCGCCCTAAAGTCTGGTCCCAATCAGATTGCCCGACTCATAGCGGCGCAATCCGCGGCGGAAAAACCAATAACTCAAAGCCACGTATCCGGCGTCGATGGCGAACAGGATCCCCAGTCCGGTCCAGGAGAAGGCTTGCATCAGCTTTAAAGGCGCATAGACGATGAACCCGGCCGGGATCAGGCTGTAGATCAGCCAGCGGATCGTTCCCCGGAAGATGCTCTCCGGATAAACCGTGAAACTGATCAGAAACTCGGTCACCAACCGGGCGATGGCCGAGGCGTCGCCGATGAAAAAGGTCAGCGTGTGGGCGCTCAGGATGACGCTCCCCATCAGCAGGCCGCCGCCGAAGGTAAAGGCCACGAACAATAACAGCCGGCCGGGTTCGAACCCGTACACCGTCAAATAAAGGATCAGGCCGTAGCCCAGGTCGCCCCAGGCCGAGACCACGCTCCGGGCCGCAATCAGGTTGAGACAGACGTCTTTGGGCTGAAGCAGGTACGTATCGAGATCTCCCTGCAAGATCAACCGGGACAACTGCCGGATGTTGCCGAAGCAGATATGGGCGAAGCCAAAGGCGGATGAAGCCAGCGCCCAGATGAACATTACGTCCCGGAAGCCGTAATCGCCGATGCGGGGCGCCTTGGCGTAAATCACCGACCAGAAGGCGATGAACGCCGTGTTGTTTAAAGCCATTCCGAACACCTGCAGCAGGAAGCTGCCCCGGTATTCCATGGCCGCCGCCAGATTGTACTTAAAGTGCGCCCCTAACAGGCGCAGATGGGACCGGAACGCCCGGTTCCGGAGCCGGTTATCCGCCGTTGACATTGATCCGCGCCACCCCTTTCCGGAAAATAAACCAGGCCAAGGCCGCCAGAACGAGAATGTACCCGGCCTGGGCCTCGAGGATCGCAACCAGCCGCTCCGGGCTGAAATCCACCGCCAGCTTCGCCGGTCCGTAACTGATATAGGGAAACGGCAGCCAAACCGCAATCCGTTGCGCCCATACCGGCAGCAACTCGATGGGTAGGAGCATTCCCAAAATAAAGATCAGCTTTTGATAAATCCAGTAAAAGGCGGAGTTCTCCTCCAGCCAGAACGCACTCAGCCCCAGACAGGCCATAGCCAGAAAGTTCAGAGTCAGCGCGGCGGCCATGGCCAGCAGCACCCAGGGCAGAACCGCGGCCTGAAACCCGGGCAGCGGCCCGACGAAGATCAGGCCCAAGGCCAACCCCATCAGCGCGTTGATGCCCCATTTCCAGCCGACCAGCCCTAGGCCGTTGGCGGCCTGATAGAGAAGATAATCAAACGGTTTGGTCAGCAGATAGGCGATGTTGCCGCTTTTGATCTCCTGATTCAGTTCCTCAAAGACGTTGCTGCGCGACAGGGTCATCATCTCGGTGACAATCAGATACCAAATCATTTGCTCCAGCCTGTATCCGGCCAAGGGGACGCCCTGGCGATAAATCTGCCGCCATAACTGAATGAAGATCAGCACTACAAAAGCGTAAAATAGGCTGTCGAAGACAAAACCGCCGGCATAGGCCAGATTGTTCTGAAGGCTGGTCCGGAGCACCAGGCCGTACTTGTGCGTTTTCCGGCCCCAGCAAGCCGTGGCGCCATTCATGGCCGTTCCCCCTCCCCGCTTGGACCCCCCTTGGTGTAGATGGCGGCGATGATCTCCTCCAGCGGCCGGTCGGAGATGGTGATGTCGGCCACCGCGCCCTGCCCGAGCAATTGGGCGATCACCTCGGCCAGATTCCGGGTCCGGGTGTCGACCCGGAGTTTGGCCGCATAGCTCAAACCCTCCTCATTCCGATCCTCCTTGACCACGGCCACTCCCGGCAGCCGGAGGGCCACCGGCTCCTGATAGCGGACGCTGATCAGCTTTTGATTCAAATAGTTGTACTTCAGGTACTTGATCGACTCATCCAGCACCACCTGGCCGTGGTTGATCATCAGCACCCTGCGGCAGAGCTGCTCGATGTCGCCCGCGTCATGGCTGGTAAGAAAAATGGTGGTCCGCTCCTCCCGATTCAACCGGACGATCAGATCGCGGATCTTCTGTTTAACCACCACATCCAGGCCGATGGTCGGTTCGTCGAGGAAAATGATCTCCGGCCGATGCAGCAGGGACGCGGCGATTTCACAGCGTACCCGTTGCCCCAGCGAGAGCCGGCGCACCGGAATATCCAGCAGATCGCCCAATTCAAACAGTTCGGTCAGGAAGCCCAGCCGTTTTTGGAACTCCGGCGCCGGGATCTCGTAAATCCCGGCCAACAGTTGAAAACTGTCGCTGGGCGGCAGGTGGAACCAGAGCTGCGACTTCTGCCCGAAAACGCTGCCAATCCGGAAAGCCAGCCGCACCCGGTCCCGGTGCGGCGCCAGATCCAGTACCCGCACCGTTCCGGCGGTCGGATGCAGGATGCCGGTCAGCATCTTGATGGTGGTCGACTTCCCGGCGCCGTTGGGCCCGATGAACCCGAGAACCTCGCCCCGCTCCACCTCAAAGCCGATGTTCTTTACGGCCGCTACGGTCCGGTACTCCGGCCGGACCAGCGACCGGAAGCTCCCGGCCAGTCCGGGCGGTTTGATTTTGGCCCGGAACTCCTTGACCAGTCCCGAGACGGTAATGACCGGCATTGCGATCCCTCCCTAAAACAAAATAAAAAAAGCCCAAGGAAAGAGTTGAGACTCCTTCCTTGGGCTTTTCTCCCAAGGGTGTGACGGGCGAACCGTCTTGCATCGCTCGGACCGACCCGTTTGCTTACGTAAGACGGTGGAACCCTAGATGCACTCCCAAACGCACTTTGTATACAGTATTTTATTATGGCTTATCTTACCAAAGAACGGCAATGTTTGTCAAGGAATTATTTTGCCAGCAAAGACCGGCCGGTTCCGCTGAATTAGATAGCCCGGCCGGGGAGAATCTATAAATGCTGATAAGCCTTTGCCGATCAACCCATTGAGTTGGAGATGAGATTGTTGAAAGTTCAGACCGGACCCTCCCTTCTAAAGCAAGACGTCCCGGCGGAGCAGTGGCGCGACTGGCATTGGCAGGTATCGAACCGGATCAGCTCCCTGGAGGAGCTGGGCCAGATTATCCGCCTGACTTCCGAGGAAGAAGAGGGCATTAAACGCTGCCTGAACCGTTTGCGAATGGCAATCACCCCTTATTACGCCTCGTTAATGGACCCGGACAACCCGGGCTGCCCGATCCGGAAGCAAGCCATCCCGGTGACCTGGGAACTGGAGGAGGCCGCCTGCGACCGCAAGGATCCGCTGTCCGAAGAGAGCGATTCCCCGACGCCGGGCCTGACCCACCGCTATCCCGACCGGGTTCTCCTGCTGATCACCGACCAGTGCGCCATGTATTGCCGGCATTGCACCCGGCGCCGCATTGCCGGGGCGACTGACGAGTCCCGGTCCCTGGCGGAGATTGACGCCGCCATCGATTATATCCGCAAGACCCCGGCGATCCGCGACGTCCTGCTCTCGGGCGGGGACGCTTTCCTGACCGGGGACGACTTTTTGGAGTCGATTCTCGAAAAATTGCGGCGCATTCCCCACGTGGAGATCATTCGCTTTGGGACCCGGACTCCGGTGGTGCTCCCGCAGCGGATCACCGCGGAACTGTGCCAGATGTTGCGAAAATATCATCCGATCTGGGTTAACACGCACTTCAATCATCCCCGGGAGATCACCCCGGAAGCGGCCGAAGCCTGCGAACGGCTGGCCGACGCCGGAATCCCCCTGGGCAATCAAACGGTTTTGCTGCGGGGCGTCAACGATTGCCCGTTTATCATCAAAAAACTGATGCATCAATTGGTCAAGCTGCGCGTCCGCCCCTATTACCTTTACCAGTGCGACCTCGCCGAAGGGTTGGAGCACTTCCGAACCTCGGTAGCCAAGGGCATTGAAATCATTGAATTATTGCGGGGCCATACTTCCGGCCTGGCCGTGCCCACCTATGTAGTGGACGCGCCGGGCGGCGGCGGCAAAATCCCGGTGAGCCCGCAATATCTGATCTCAATGTCCGATTCCAAGGTGATTCTCCGCAATTATGAGGGAGTCATCTGCGCCTACACCGAGCCCGCTGACAGAGGCGGCGAATGCCAGCAATGCGGCATCTGCGATGATTATGAAATTCACCAATCCAAGGCGGGTTTGGCCAAACTGTTCAATGATAAAAAAACCAGCCTGGTTCCACACGGCAATCTCCGGTTGCAGCGGCGCAACGAATATCAATAGCATGGCGGAGGGATCGTTTTGAATCTATGCGGGATTCAACTGGAACCGGCCGGGGCCCCGATTCGGGTCCCTGTCAAGGAGGGGTATGCCTTTCGAAAGGAAACCGCGGATTTCTCGGCCGAGCTGTTCATTGACTTGATCAACCGGCGCTTGAAGGCCGGCGCCTGCCAATACGGGGACAGCGCCGCGTTCGGGGCGTATCTGGAACGGATCGCCGCCGCCAACGGATTGACCAAGATTCTGCTGACGGTCCGGGAAGAGCAATGGCAACCGCTGTTTCTCCTCGGGTTTGAATTGGAGGCCATCAACCCTTTCTTTTTTCAAGGGCAACCCGGTTTCCATCTCTCCAAATTTCTCGACCCGGAACGGAGAATCTCGCGGCGGCTCGAAGCCGAAGACGAGATATTGAATCAAGCCCGTCACGCGCCGCGCTCGGAACCGAAGCCCTTGCCCCCCGATTACCGGATCGCAACGGCCGGACCGGACCAAACCGCCGAATTGGCCGGCTTGTTCGCGTCGGTCTTCGCCACCTATCCCACGCCGCTGAACGATCCGTCCTATCTAACACCGCGAATCGCCGAGGGGGCCGGTTACCGGATCATTAGCCACGGCCAAACCATTGTCAGCGCCGCCACCCTGGAGATTGACGCCGCGACCGGCGGCGCCGAATTGACCGATTGCGCTACGTTGCCGGAATACCAGGGCCAGGGGCTGATGTCCTTTCTGATTCAGGCCCTAGAAGAGGACGCCGGCCGGCTTGGCGTTCAAACCGTTTACACCATCGCCCGGGCGATTTCCCCCGGGATCAACAAGGCCTTCGCCCGGCTTGGCTACGCCTACGGCGGCCGCTTCGTCAACAACTGCGACATCTGCGGCCAATTCGAGGACATGAATCTTTGGTCGAAGCGGATCGAACGGAGCGGGCCGCTTTAATACCCTAAATCCTCCCCGACGATGATTACCTGCATTGCGGTGAGCGAAGGCCGCCGGTGCATTACCGTGGTCACATTGCAGATCCGGGTCGGGCCCTGGCAATCCATACACTCCCCGGTTTTAACGCACGGGTTGGCCAGATTCAGACGCTTGTTGTTGAGGGGTGCCGCCTGGGTTTGGATCCGCTTTTCGGCGGCCGCCAGATCCCCGGCGATTTTATTGATCCCGGCCACCACAATCACTTGTTTGGGTCCGAAGATCATCGCGGCTACCCGGTTCCCGGTGCCGTCGGTATTCACCAGCCGCCCGTCGCGGGTGATGGCGTTGGCGCTGGTCAAAAAAACATCGCAGGTCAATTGCTTGCGCCGCATCTCCAATTTTTGCTCCGGATCCAGCCCCGGCTGATTATGATTGAAAACCGTATTACCGCGCAAGGCCAACTGATCCGTCAACCCCAGTTCACCGACTGTCGCCGAGCCGCCCACTCCCACTGTGGCATCAGCCGGAATCAGCTTGAGAATCGCTGCGACCGCCTCCGGCCCGGTTTGATAATAGGCCGCTTGAAAGTTATTCTTCCGCAGGGCCTCGACGGTTTTGGCGGCCAGAGTTTCATTATGCCATTCTTTCAATGGATTCATGGTTGATTCTCCTTTGCAATGAATTTTCTGATGAAATTCGTTGCATCGCCTCCAATCCCTTCCCCGCCTCCGATAACCGGTCATCATTTCTGCCAATATCACCATAAAAAAACCGGAAAAAGGCTCACGCCTGTTTCCGGAACTCGCTTTTACCGTATAAATAACCGATTGCTACCAGAGCTTGGTCACGCTCATTGAAAATCCGTCCGAATTATAGGAGGGATTATGTGTCATTTGACCGTTGGAAACATGCATCACCTTATAAGCGATATTAAAGTAATACTGGGAATTGATCTGATAGGTATATTTCGGCCCGATCCGCCACATGAAGTTGTAATGATCGCCGTCAACCATAAATCGCTTGTTATAAATGATCAAACCCCCGCTCATATCAAAGCACAATCTTGACCGCTCCCACTGTTTCAGCTCGTACCGGAGCAAAAAGTTCGGCCCAATCCCGACCATCTCATGTTCTCCCTCGCATCCCGTCCGGTTGATGCTTCCCCAGGCCCGGGTGACAGTAACCCCTCTGGAATACGATAGCCGTCCATGATTGAAATCTTCGTCATCTGCCATAATATTTACGGATATCGTATCAATCATGCGATCCTTATCAAGGGGGGCCAGATATTCGGCTTCAATCTCCAGTCCGGGCCGGACGGTTTTCGCTTCTCCCCCATCGGCGCGGGCGGTCAGCGGCGCGCCCAGCCATGAAAAAATCAAAAACGCCATGATGAAACAAAGTGTTTTTTCTCGCATAAGTCTACCCCCACTTTAAAAAATCCATGTGGCAATCTCTATAATCGTTATGTACAGCCTCGGCCTTCGCCGGGGGTTATCAAACGTTTCAAAAAACACGTCCTAAACCAATGAAAAATTGAGCATCAAAATCCCGATTAAAACTAAGACTGCCATAAATCGGTCCAAAAAAGGTGGAGCCGATGAGTCCAACCGATAGTGAGTTCGTTAAATCCAGATCCGACCATTCCGGGCCGACTCCGCCTTGTTCAATCCATACCGCGCCATACAGGCTTTTGCCGCTTGGCAACTTAGCAATGGATTTCAGATAGCCGAGACTGCCCGCCAAATAATTCTCCCCATGTAGCTCATTGGTCTGAAAAACGCTCAAGCGAAACGGTCCGCCCAATAAAAACTGTTGCGGCAAGGGTGGGTCACCGCCAAACGACGCGCCTCCGCCAATCAAGGTGAAGACGGATCTCCTCGAGTCCAGCGGAATGCTCCAGCGAACCCGGGTTTCCACGATTCCAAATTCCCTGCCCGCGTCCGGCGCATCGAAATACCAATCAGCATTGAAGTTCCAATCTAAACCGCGCCGGGGCAGCAACGGATCGTCAGCCGAACTGAATGTCCATTGCAAACGGGCCAATTGAAACGAACCGTCATAATCAGTGTTAAAAGATTGTCCAACGACCACCCTCATGTCTTGCTCGCCAGCCCGGTATCCCAGACGCGCTTCCGAAAATTTATTGACTGAATAGCCAAGGTCGAATCCAATCCCCCCTTGAGCCAGCTTGTAGTCATTCAAACGATCTCCGGATTCAAACAGGCTTTCGGTCCCTACCATATACCATGCCATTGGCGCGACAAACCACCGGCTATCGGTGAACGGTTCATATAACTCCCCAGCCAATTTGAATTCGGATCCGAAACCAAAATCCACCCGTAGTTCGGATTGAAGTCCCGCGGGATCATAAGCGACTATACGCGATCCGATATTGAGTTGGCCTTTATCCCCCACCGAACCCTCGGAAAAAGCGTCGATTCCAAAATAAACGAATGGCGGCCCATACCATTTTTCTTTGGCGATGATCTGCAAAACCGTTTGACCCTCGGCATTGGTTGCATATTGATACGATAAACTTTCAAACAAACCACTGCCCAGGAGATCCGTGAGATCCTTTTCCAACCGTTCCGGATTGACCGGTTTCCCGGTATATGAATTTAAGCGATTTTTGATCCGTGACTCAATCAAAGGCGAAGCGCCCACCACTTCCACCGCCCGAGGCGCTTCCATTCTTGAGCGGCGCCGGCTTTGACGCTGCGATAAATATTGACGCCACCGGCTTTCGTCGACGGCCAACTTTCGCAACTCCGAAGCGCGCTCAGCGGCGGCGCGGTAACCCGATTCGATATACCGATCAACTTTTTCCCAACTAAAAAGGCCCAACCCATTCAGCGAAGGCGTCAGGACGATATCCGCCTGGCGCAGGGACTGTTTGACATTTTGAGCGACAACCGTATCCATGGTTTGTGATAAGACCGAATCAAAACTTTCACGCGGCCGCTCCGGAGCCGGCGCCACAATATTAATGGCAATTACGAAATCCGCGCCTGTCTCTCGCACCGTTTCCACCGGTAAATTACGCGCCACGCCGCCATCCACCAATAACCGGCCCTCCCGGCGCACCGGAGTGAATACGCCAGGAAAGGCCATGGTAGCCCGCAAGGCTTCTTTCAACGAGCCGGTTTCCAGGACCACCGTTTCGGCGTTTTGAACATCGGTGGCGATGCATTTGAACGGAATCGGCAATTCACTGAAATCCTGAATCTGAGAGTATGGCAAGGTCACCCGACTTAACAGCAGATCGACACGGTAAACGCTTAATCCAGCCGGTAAATTGATCTGATGATCTCGGAGCCCGAGCGTTAAAAGGGGGTAATTTCGGTAATCTTCTTTTCTGCGAAACTCCATGGCGTCATAGGGAGGATTCGGGTTAAAGATTTCAGTCCAGTTAATTCCATTGACAAGGGTGCGGATCTCTTCGGGCGCCATTCCCATGGCGTAACAACTTCCAATTAACCCTCCCATGCTAGTTCCGGCAACGTAGTCCACCGGAATTCGGTTTTCCTCCATCCATTGCAGGATCCCGATATGCGCAAACCCTCCGGCGCTGCCGCCGGCCAACGCCAATCCAATCTTCGGAGCCGTTGCTTGAACCGGTCCGGTTGCGGCCTGAGCCACTCCGGCCCCAAAGACGGCAATCAACAGCAATAAAATACCATGTAGAACCATCCCGTGGTATATTATATTGACCCGTGTCCTCATTTCCTCGTTAACCCGCCCATCTCAACCTTTCCCGCATATCGGAACAAAGGCATTTTAGTAAGTGCTTGCTAACATTTTAGTTAAAAAAATTTACCGCTTTATCCCTTGAGTAAAAATGTCGACCAGACTTCGGAGGCACTCTTCATGCTGGAATTCCGTTTTATAAATGTTATGATAAAAATTCATATATAACCCGGAGTTGGCGAGCAAAAAGATAATAGCCAGTATCTCCGGTTCTCCGGTGATTTTGCCTCTCTCCTTCATTGCCGCGAAGTAAGAGGCGAGTTTCGCTTTAATCGCATTGGGAAACTTTTTCAGGTCTTCGTTATGATGAAAGTCAGGATCGTTTTTCAGGCTCATTTTCAACAATTTGAAGTTATTAAAGACCATTTCCTGGATCATTAGGGCCAGGTTCAGCAGATCCTTGGATAGATCCCAACTAATGTTCTGCTCGAAGAAAATCTCCAGATTGGGGTAGAAAATATACTTTTCAAAGACTTGATGATAAAGCTTGCTTTTGGTCTCAAAATAACGGAACAGCGTGACTTCGCTGACCCCGGCCTTAGCCGCGATCTCCTTGGTGGTTACCGCGGCATAGCCCTTTTCGGAAAAAAGCTCCATTGCCGCGGCCAGCAACGCATCCTGCGTATTGGTCTCGCGCAATCACATCAACCCCTCATTTTGGTGTTCGTGTTAGTACTTACTTAAGTATAATTTCGCAATGAAAGGTTGTCAACCGACCGCCGGGTTAAATTATTGATAAAATGACTCGGCTTTTCCTTGATATACCAGAACGAATATTCCTCTCTTGGTAAAAAACGTCGATTTTCTCCGCCTAATTTACGCATCTACGACGATTTAAAACTCACTATGGAATCGGATTCGGATCTTACCTTATACCACGTCGCATACAGCGTCGGTAATACCAGCAAGGTCAATACCGTGGCCACCAGCAAGCCCCCGGCGATGGCCACGGCCATCGGCCCCCAAAAAACGCTGGTTGTTAAGGGAATCATGCCCAGAATGGCCGCGGCCGCCGTCAACATAATCGGGCGGAAGCGAAGCACGGCCGCATTGATGATCGCATCCCAGGCCGATTCGCCGGCTTTGAGCTGTTGCTCGATCTGATCAATCAAAATAACGGAATTCCGGATGATGATCCCGGCCAGGGCCAAAATGCCCATGTCCGCCACAAAGCCCATTGGCCGCCGAAAGATTAGCAAGGCTAAGATGACTCCGATAAGACCTAACGGGGCGGTGAGCAGAGTCATGATCATTTTTGAGATATCCTGCAGTTGAAACATGAGCAGCAGCACAATAGCGATCACCATCAGCGGCGCCGGTGCCAGCAGATACTCTAAGGCTTGACTTCTTCGCTCCTCCGCACCTCCAACCTTAATCCCGTAACCAGGCGGTAATTGATCGCGGAGGTTTCGCAGCGCGTCATAAGCCTGTTTGGTTGCGTCCACCCCGGTGATTCCCTCCCCAACCTCCGCTTGAATCGTAATCGTCGGTTTCAAATCGCGCCGCCAAATCATTCCTTCCTCCGCATCATAGCGGATTCTGGCGATCTGATCGAGCGGCACGAACTTTCCGCCGGCGATCGGAATGTTCAGGTCCTTCAGGTGGGACAAATCGCCGCGATTCCCTTCATTCAACCGGAATACCACATTGACGGTCTTATCTTTTTCTCGGAATTCGGTCACCGGTATTCCCGATAATTGTGATTGCAAGGTGATGGCCAGTTGTTGGCTGTCAATGCCGAGCATCCGTAATTTTTCCTGGTCAATCTCTAGCCGCGCGACTTTACTTTTTTCATTCCAATCAAGGTTAATATCACGCAAATTGGGATTCTCCGCCATAATCGCCTGAGCCTGAGTGGCGATTTCACGCACCTTGTCGTGCTTGTAACCGGTGACCCGCAATGAAACCGGATATGGATCGGGCGGCCCCAGTTGCAGCGTTCGCCAATGGCCGCGGACATCGGCGAATTTCTCAGCGAAGAGCCGGTTCAATTTGGCGCTAAGCCGGGAGCGGGCTTCGACTCCTTTGGTCATAATAACAAACTGCGCAAAATTCGGACTGGGCAGTACCGGGTCAGCAGTTAAAATGAAACGCGGCGCTCCCTGACCGACGTAATATGTATAATTGACAATATCGGGATCTCCATCGAGTTCCTTGGCGAACCGGTTTGCAACCGCTACTGTCGCCCGAACCGAGGCTCCTTCCGGCAGTTTCAGATCGGCAATCAGTTCCGGGCGGGCCGAAGCTGGGAAAAACTCCTGTTTTACCAAGGGCGATAGCAAAATAGTTCCAACAAAAGCGGCAACCGTCAATCCCAGCACTACGATGCGATGGCTCAGGCACCAAACCAATATCGCGCGGAACCGACGGTAAAATTTAGTATCATAGAGATCGTGATGGCTTCCGGCCGAAACCGGCTTAACTTTGATTAAACTATATCCCAGCAAAGGGGTGGCCGTACCCGCCACCACCCAGGATATTAATAAGGCCATGGTCACCACCCAGAAGATCGAACCGACTAATTCCGCGGCCGACCCCAGCGAGAACGCCACCGGGATAAACCCGGCGCAGGTAATCAAGGCGCCGGTCAAACGGGGAAAGGCGGTCGAAGTATACGCAAAGCCGGCGGCGCGCGTCCGCTCCCAGCCCTGTTCCAACTTGACCGTCATCGTCTCCACCGCGATAATCGCATCGTCGACCAGCAGGCCCAAGGCAATAATCAACGCTCCCAGCGAAATTTTGTGCAGATCGATACCGGCCATTTTCATGCCGACAAACACCCCGGCAATGACTAAGGGGATGCCGAGCGCGACCACGATCCCGGTGCGCCAGCCCAGACTGAGAAAGCAGACCAGCAACACAATGGCTACCGCTAAAACCAGCGTTTCGACAAACTCATTGATCGCTTCCTTGACGACTTTGGGCTGGTCCGCTACTTGCGTCAATTCCATTCCCAGCGGCATGTCTTTCCTGATTTCAGCAATTGTTTTCTCTAAATTCCGGCCCAGGGTCAGGATGTTCCCGCCTTTTTCCATGGCTAACGCGATTCCAATGGCTGGTTTGCCATTATAGAACATGGCCGGCTCCATCGGTTCGGTATAACTCCGTTTTACCGTGGCAATGTCGCCTAAACGATAGGTGCCGTTCACGCCACGGATCGGCAGATCTCGAATACTGGCGACGGTTTCAAACATTCCGGTGACGCGCAAATAAACGTTATCTGACTGAGTTTCGATTAAACCCGCCGGGGTCATCGCGTTTTGCGCTTGAACGGCGCCCAGGATCAGATTGGGATCAATCCCGAGTTGGGCTAATTTAGCGCTCTCCATCTCTATATAGACTTGCTCCGGTTGCACTCCGAGCAATTGCGCTTTTTTGACGTGACTGACACCCATCAGGAGCCGGCGGGAGCGTTCCGCCTGCTCCCGCATTTCCTCATAGGTATAACCGTCGGAGGTGATCACATAAATCGAACCAAAGACATCATCAAACCGGTCGTTAAAAAAAGGACCGACCACTCCCGCCGGAAAAGTAGTTCTAATGTCATTGACCATGTTCCGTACTTCGAGCCAGGTCGGCCGGATATCCTCTTCGACCACCGCATCTTTTAAGGCGACGAAAATCACCGACTGCCCCGGCCGGGAGTAGCTTTTGAGGTAATCCAGGCCCGGTGTATCCTGGAGTTTCTGCTCGATTTTGTCGGTAACCTGTTCTTCTACCTGCCGGGCGCTAGCGCCCGGCCAAGCCGCCGAGACAACCATCTGTTTGATGACGAAATCGGGATCTTCCATCCGTCCCAGTGTCTGATAGGCATATACTCCGGAAATAAAGAGCAGAATCATGATAAAGTAAATTAACTGTTTGTGATGAAGCGACCATTCGGTCAGATTGAACCGGCTCACCGCGCCTCATCTCCGATCCGGACCGTTTGGCCTTCCCGCAATTTGTGAACCCCGGCGGTAACCACAAGCTCTCCTTGATTCAAGCCGCCCAGTACCTGGACTTGGTCTGTCCCGAATTCCCCAATCCGAATCATTCGCAAGGCGATCTTGCCGTCTTTGACCACCCAAACCGCTGGGGTTTGGGTGGTTTGGTAAACTGCGGCCAGCGGGATACAAACGGTTCCGGCTTCGCTGGGGTCGGCCACCAGAACCGATGCGGTCATTCCCAGCTTTATTTCGGGTGAAGGATTAAGCAGGCTGATCCGCACGCTGTAGGTGCGAGAAACCGGATCGGCCATGGGAGCTATTTGCCGAATCCTCCCGGTCACCGCGATATTGGGCAACGCCCAAAATTTAACGCGGAGTGCCAGGCCATGGCGGATCTCCTCGATCCGGTTCTCCGGCACATTGATCTCGATTTCTTTTTCACTATCTCTGACAATGGTCACGACCGGTTGACCGGCGCCGACCACCTGGCCGATTTCGGCGTAAATACCGGCCACGACTCCGGCATGATCGGCAGATAGATTGCAATAGTCCAGCATGCTTTGACTGTTAGCTGCCTGGGCCTTGGCCTGGCGGATCTGCGCCAGGGCCCCGTCATAAGCGGTTTTAGCCCGGTCATAATCGGCCTGACTGATCAGTCCTTCCTGGCGTAAGCGCTCGGAACGTTCCAAATTATCCTTGGCCAGCCGGTACTGGGATTCCGCGGCCATTGCTTGTGCTTCCGAACTTTCGACGCCGCGCTGGATATCCACGGGATCGATCCTCATCAGCAGATCTCCGGCCTTCACCAGGCTTCCCAAATTGACATTTCGGCTGATTATTTTACCGCCGGCTTGAAATGCCAGATTGGTTTCGTAACGGCCTTTGACCGTCCCGGAGTATGTATAGGTCTGCCCCTCTCCGGCCAAATTCACTGGCTGGACACGTACCAGCGGTACATTTTCGGTTTCCGTACCTTGCCTCGCCTCGCTCCGCAGCATCAACCCCATTATCAGAGCGGCGAATAGAAGCGCCAGCCCCAAACCGCCGACAACCTTAAAAGGCTTTTCGAATCTCACCAAACCGTTCACTCCTCTTCATCTGATACTGTGTCTCGGGTATGGTTCTCTCTCTTGAACCGATGGTACTGATTTGGTTTTTTTAGTACCAAAACTCAATAAAAAAGACCCTGTCGGTCAATGGTATGACGCTGCTCCTTTCATAATTCCCGCTCTTTTAAATTAAAGCGCGTCGGGCAACCGCAGCCGAAGCTCACTCATCATCTTCCCGATGCTCGGACGTAACCAGCCCGTAAAGGATAATATCGCCTAAAATCGCGATCAGATCGTGCATCGTCAAATTATTTTGCGCCAAAAACCTCGAATTGGACAGATGGTCCGTAATCCCGTCATATAAAATCCGGATAATCGCCGGGTTGACGGGCCGTAAATAATTGGCGGAAATTGCTTTCTGCAAAATTTCCTCGACAACATTCCATATCTTCCGGCGCAGCCGTTCGGCTTTGGCCCACTCATCCGGAAACTGCTGCCGGATGTCGCTTAGCGCCCGGTCCATATTCAGTCCGTATTTCATAGGGTAGATTTGTTGAATTGCTTTAACTTTATCGATTAGCGTCAGGTCCTTATCATGGGCCACCGACTCCAATTGCTGGTCGAGATCGGCCAAAAAGTTGTCAACAATGACCCCGATCAATTCTTCTTTGGAACTGAAGTATTCATATAGGGTCCGCTTACTGACGGCCAGTTTGGCGGCGAGGTCGCTCATGGTGAACCGGATCCCCGATTCCTCCATGGCCTCCATGGCTGCCCCAATAATCCGTTCTCGCACCAAATCACTTCCTAAAAAGCGGTTTATACTTTTGGTACCAATAAAGTTTTATTGGTACCAACAAATTTATTATATCGCGCCGTTCTTTCGGCAGTCAATATGTTTCATCAATTCTTCACATAATGAATAAAACCGCGCCTCAAACGGGTTCCCCTTCGGCGCGGTTTGAAAGTATTTTCGTGGCATGGCCGAAATGCGGCGGGCTCTATGCCTCAACCGCCCTTCGTCAGCCAATAGGTGATTTTCTCCAGAAAGGCATCCTTCCGGAATGGCTTGGTGATCACATCGTTCATTCCGGCTTCCAGGCATTGCTGAATGTCCTGCTCGAAAGCGCTGGCGGTCATGGCCACAATCGGAACCGTTTTCCCATTGGGTTCTTGCCGGATCAGCCGGGTCGCCTCATAGCCGTCCATCTCCGGCATCTGCACGTCCATCAAAATAAAATCGTACCGCCCGGCCTTGAATTTCTCGACCGCTTCCCGCCCGTTTTCGGCAATCTCGATCGCCAGTTTCAGCTTTTGGAGATGAGCGATCACCACCATCCGGTTGGTCGGATAATCCTCGGCCAACAGCATCCGGCAATGGCTGAACGCCGGCTCCTGGGAACGAACCGGCGCTTCGGCCGCAGCGGCCGCCGCCGTCTCTTCCTGCGCCGGGGGGTTCTTCAAGGCCACCGTAAAATGAAAATTGCTTCCTTTCCCTTCCTCGCTGTCCACTCCAATTTCGCCTCCCATCATTTGAACCAGTTGCTTGGAGATGGCCGTACCCAGGCCTGTGCCTCCGAACTTCCGGGTAGTGCTGTCTTCCGCCTGGACAAAGGTTTCAAAGATCGCTCCGACCCGGTTCGGCGGAATTCCGATCCCGGTGTCGATGATTTCAAACAATAAGCGTACCGCGGCGCCTTGGCCGGCCCGAACCGCGACCCGCACCCGGACGCCTCCTTCGAACGTAAACTTGACCGCATTGCCGATCAGGTTGACCAGGATCTGGCGGAGCCGCAGCGCATCCCCGATTACGACCGAGGGCAGCCCCGGCTGGAGCTCCAATTGATAGGTCAGCCCTTTGTTCCGGGCAATGACTTCAAAAGTGGAGCTGACCCCTTGCAACAGATCCGGCAAATGAAAAAGTTCCTCGTGAAGTTCAAGCTTGCCTGCTTCGATTTTGGAGATGTCCAGCAGCTGATTGATCAGTTCCAGCAGCCGGTTGGACTCCTCGATAATCTTCCGCTGATACTCGGCCCGTTCCGGGCCGGCTTCAATATCGTTCAGGATTTCGGCGAATCCCAGGATACAGTTAATCGGAGTCCGGATCTCGTGGCTCATGTTGGCCAGAAACACGCTCTTGGCCTGGTTGGCCCGGTGCGCCTCCGCCACGGCCTGTTTCAGGCGGTCGTAGGCCTGCCCGACTTCAATCGCCCGCTGTTCCAGTTCGGCATTTTGCTGCCGAAGCACCTGGTAGAGACGGTCCTTTTCTTCCTTGGTTTTAATCAGTTCCTGGACGTGAAAGGTGTTCTTCAGGGCCATGCTGGCGCTGATCCGGATCGACTCGTACAAGGAGCCGTCGACATGATTCATCTGGAGCACCAGATAACCCAGGTTATCCTCTTCAAACACGCAAGGTTCAACGATTAGATTCCGGCCCGGCTCCTCCCGGAGCAGCCGTTCGGGAAGCAGCCGGGAGCGTTCGAATACCCGGCAGTCATCGGGGATCGCCATCCGTTTCCCGTCGCGGATGACCAACTCCAGGCGGCACAAGCCGGAATGGCCGTCCCCGTACAGCACCAGGCAGCAGAATGAGATATTCAGCTGGATGATGCGGTTCGCGATCGTTTCCAGAAGGCTCTCCAGATCGGAAGCAGTGGTAAACAGGCGGATGCTTTGGGCCATCATGTTGGAATTGACGATATAGCCGAGCTTCAACGAATCGGGAATATTAACCGCGACCAGATTGATCATTACCCGGGCTTGATTCCAGATATCCTCCGCCTCAAGCAGCAGCGCCGGACTATCAAAATATGGGAGCAGCGCCTTGCGCAACGCGGAAATGGCGTTTTGCCAGGTTCCCAGATGGTTCTGGGAGGTACTGGAATCGTTCAGATACTTCTTAAGCGCGTGCAGGAACTCGTTGCCGGCATGATTGAGCTGCCCCAGGAAACAATCGAACAAATGGTCCAGCCATTCGGCGGGAAGTGCCGGTAAGCCGTCTTCCTCCCGAAGCCGGCTCAACATCCGCTCCCGTTCTGCGGCAACGGCCTTCAGGAACGGTTCCCGGGCGAAACTGTACCGGACCCGACCCTCGTCTGAGACGGCCCTGGCCTTGGTCACCGCCTCCTCGATACATCCGCAGGATTCACGGACGATCAGCTCGCCGGGGAGCGGGATGATCTCAGGAAATTGCCCGCCCCGGACCAACGCTAGAATCGATTCCATGGCCTGATACCCATGCTGATAGAAATGTGGCTCCACGGTGGTCAGGGCCGGATAAGTCAAACTTTCGGGCGAGTTGTTGAATCCAACCACCGAAACCGTATCCGGAACCTTGACGCCGTGACGGTGCAATTCCTCGATTACTCCGGAGGCAATCCGGTCGCTACAAGCCACGATCACCTCGAAATCGATCCCGGGCCGGAGTCCCCGTTCCACCAGCAAGGTACGGACGCCATCGTTTCCCGCCGTTTTATCAAACAGCCGGGTGGTGACGACGAGATCGGTTTGCAGTGGAATGCCGTATTCGGCCAACTGCTGAAAAAAGGCTTGATTCCGGGTGCGGCCGATGTACTGGGCTTCCGGCCCCTGGATATAAACGATCTTGCGGAATCCGTGAGCGCCGATGATATGTTGCATAACGGCCCGGACACTCTGAACGCAATCCTGGATGATGGTGCTGATGCCGGAAACCGGCTGGGCGATGCCCACCATCGGCAACGGGTGAAAACGGTCTAAAAACGGCTTTACCCGGCCCTCATCGATATAAAAGTTGAGCGCTGTAGTCCAGACGATCAACCCGTCAAGGTTGCGGGGGTTGATGAAGCGGTATGCCGACAGGGTATCCCGTTTCTCCTCAAACTGGGTCAGGGTCAGGCCGCCGCTGATGCAGACCAAATTTACCCCATGGTCCTTGGCGCCTTGGATAATGCCGGATAAGATCTCAAGCGAAATTTTGCCATATGCATGCGGCGCCAAATAACCGATGGTCAACTGATGGTCTCTGCTCCCAAACTTTTCGGGTCCGTCCGGTGGCGCATTGAAGATCATTTCGGAAACTCCTCGGAGTTGGTGGAACGTCTCATCTCAGGAAGATTATCGGCAAATGTTTCGAAAAGGTTAATTTTTAGAATTAGTTTCGGCGCATTTTCCGATTTTCCTGTTCCAATTTAAATTCCACGATAAAAAATAATTTATAAAAAATTATGAAAACAAACCACGCGTCGCTTACGGCGGACAATCAAGGCCATGCGGCCAACGCCGCGCTGTTTTAATCATCTTGCTCCAACTCGGTCCCCGTCATCATAATTGATGGTTTTGACGATAATAATCGCGCCCCATGACCCGTTATTCCTCCTAATCGCCTTCCTTGACGCCGGACGCGGCTTCATTTTTGGAAATGGCATTCCGATAATTAACTGATACGTTAAAGTCGTATCGCCGGGCAAGGATGTCCGGCAAAAACTTATCTGTCAAGGAGGGTTATCAATGAAAATCGTCGATTCCGCCATTGTCATGAACAGCCAACACCTGCTGGTCAAGTCGTATTCAAGCCAGCAAACCCTGCGGATCTGGAAAAGGTCCGCTCCTGAAGGGAGCCAAGGCGCGGAGGAAGAACGCCAATCGCCGGAGGATTGGATGCGGGACCAACTCGAAATCTCCAAACAAGCCCTGGACGCCTTTAGGGAAGAGCAAGCCAAAGCCATCCGCGCCCGAACCGGCAACAACCTGTCCGAGATCCCCGATGAGGTAAAGACCAAGATTCAATTATTGGAGCAGTTGCTGAAATCGCTGACTGGAAAAACGATTAAGCTGCAGCTGCCGGAACGGTTGGCTCCGAGCCAGAACTCGCCGGCGGTTAACGTCGCCCTTCAACCGGTCCAGCTGGTCCGTTCCGAACCGATCCGTGGCTTCGAGGTTACCCTTTCCCAATCCTATCATGAAAGCGAACAGCTTTCGTTTACGGCCGGAGGGGTGATCCGGACCGCCGATGGCCAGGAGATCGCCTTCGATGTCCAGCTCAACCTGAGCCGGAGCTTTGTTCAAGAATCCTCGCAAATCTTCAGGTATACTTCGCAGACCATCGATCCGCTGGTGATTAATTTTGACGGTACGGCGGCCCAATTGACCGACACCAAATTCAGCTTCGATCTGGATAGCGACGGCGACCCGGATCAGATCTCATTTCTCAAACCCGGCAGCGGCTTCCTGGCGCTGGATCAAAACAGCGACGGCCTTATCAATAACGGAACCGAGTTGTTCGGCCCCGCCTCCGGGGACGGCTTCGCCGATCTCTCCGGATACGATTCCGACGGGAACGGCTGGATCGATGAGAACGATCCGATCTTCGACCGGCTGCGGATCTGGACCAAGGACGAAAACGGGAACGATCAGCTATTCGCGCTGGGCGTCAAAGGGGTCGGCGCCATTTACCTCGGCAACATCGGCGCCGACTTCACCATGACCAATCCGGACAATGAAGCGCTGGGCCAGAACCGGTCCGCCGGAATTTTCGTGAAAGAAAGCGGTCAGGTCGGCACGATGCAACAGATCGATCTGGTAGTGTAAAGAATCCCGATGGCCCGGACCGACTCCGGGCTGTCCCAGTGAATCCAAAAGATACGGCGTCCGCAAGGGCGCCGTTTTTAGTTTTCTCGGGCCGGAAATCCTGTCTACTGTATTCACGTTTTTAAAAAGACCGTTACCCGGGCTTCATCGGGCGGAAATCTTGGAGAGGTATAATGAGTTCAATGAAAGACGGAAGCGAGGTGAGCGAGATGAATGACAGCTTTGAACTGATGGCGCTGTGGGTTTTGCGAAACGCGGAGAAGCAAAACCGGAGGGACCGTGAAGTGAGAAAGTAACTTCACGGTTTTTTCTTTTTGTCCGGCTCGCGCCGTGGTTTAAGCTTTTTCAAAATCTACACTATGAAACCTCCGTTCTTCCCCGTGTTTGATCGGTTCGGCCCAGAAGCCGAGGATGATCCCGTCCATCAACCCTTTACAATAGATCACATGCCGTCCCCTCTACACCGGAGGGCTCCGACGGGGGGCTCCCAGTTCTTCCCGTCGGTCTTGGCCTTCGCCCATATTTCCGGGGCTCGGCTCCCTCTTCCTGGATACCGCCTGGTTTACCCTCCCTGGTGGCTGCATATCCGGCTAGGCTCGATGCGGCAGAGTTCACTTGATGTTACAGCCTAGTTCTTTGCTCGCCAACCCTTTGGCAGGTACAAAAAACAATCTGATATTAGTTATTAGAGTATGAAAATAAAGCTTTTAGCGTATTTCTTTACAGGAATAATCGAAAACTATTTCCAGAATAATCGGATATAACCAGTTGTTAATCTCATCCAACAATCCGGATAATGGGTAACCTTGCGAGGAAGGCTCAGGAGATGGTTAGCCAAAAAGCCAAGCAATATATTTTATTTTATCTGGCAAAGTACTAAGGAGGTTTAAAATAGATGCCCATTTACTTTCCGGTCCAATTAGCAATATTTGTTCTTGCACTTGTGATCCTTGTTCCAAGAGCTGAAATTCGTCGCCTTTTTGGATATGGAATTATCTTTGGAAGCTTTTATGATGTCATAGGACTCGCCATTGGTCATCTAACAAACGCTTTTAAATGGATTAACTTTGGTCCCTTTGGATATGGTTATTTACCCATAAGCTCACCCGTATCCTGGTGCGCATTTTTCATTATGTATTTCTATCTTTTGCCTAAGCATAAGCCGTTAGTTTATATATTTCCTGTATCAGGGATAATTATGAGCATGGTCTTCTCACGAGTATTAGTCAACTTAGGGATGTTTATTGAGCCGAATTTCTTCCTAAGATTGGCTAATTTCACTTTATGGTTTTCTTATGCGACCTGGGGTTACCTTAAATTAAACACATACCTTGAAGCAAAAGATAGAAATTCATAATGATATCATTTTATGTCACGCATCGATGTGGCAAATTGGCTTCAACGCGCAGTGGATTGCGTTCTTTTTGCCCGTAATTCATGACAGATGCCACGGATTGAAACCATGACCACGAAACACTCTTTCCGCGAAATCCGTTAATCGGTGGTATCGCGATTCTTTCCGTAATCAACCAGCCGCCATACCTCACGCCCCAAATCAATTCTCCCAAGTGTCAAGCTACGCTGTAAGTATTTAAAAGAATCAGCCGACAACGTGGTCCAAATTCAAACCTCCCGGCGTTCTCCATCCGTGGACGCCGGAACTTGAGCCTTCCTGGCTCTGGTCCCCCATCCCCTCCCCGACGCAGCAATTTTCATGGAAGATTTTCGGCGGGGAGGGGCGATTCGCTGGAAACGGTTGCCCATTTTCGTCAGTGAAATCAAGGAAGTCGGATTTTGGGGCGAATGCCGTTCCGGATCAAAGACCGCTTCGAAGCATCAGCGCAGTGGAAACCCGAGTTTCCGGCGATTCATCCCTCCCCGCTGAGTTGACCTGCGACAATGACAACACCGGGGAGGGAATGTCTATGATAAAAGTCAAGAACTTTTTGAAAATTTCAAGGAACTTTATCTAAAATTGGCATAACCAAACTAAGGGTCTATTCCGCCAAACGTAACAGACGATTGGATTCAAACCTATATCGATAGCT
>JAEYGI010000046.1 GCA_023402395.1 Bacillota bacterium | reverse complement strand
GGGCCTTGAGAAACTTGCTGGACGAACGAATGCGGAAGGTGAAGAATGTCGGAAAGCCGGATGAGGGAAAACCTCATGTCCGGTTTGATGAGGAGGAGCAGGTTTGTCCCTGCTCCTTACTCTATCGCGGACGAAAAACAGCGGTCGCCAGCGGAGGGGACTTCGGAAGCGACAACCCGGTAGCCAAGCGAAAGGCCAGGGATGGCGAAGACGGGTTCCGGATGCATCAAAGGAAGGGTCCGGGGTAACCTTGGTTCCCCGGCGCCTTTTTGGTGACTTTTGTGGCGGTACAAAAGTCACTCGCCGTCGAAACCGTGGGCCAACGGAACCGGCCTACACGATTTGAAATAGAAGTTTGAAATCGAAGTTTGAGATAGAAGTTCATTGAAGTAGACCGATATTTTCATCCGACCAAAAAGCGGCGAAGGGATGAAGATTCTTCCGCGAACCGGAAGCGAACATGGTTTTCCTGGGAGGTTCGCGGTGTTGATTTGACGGGGGATAAAGCGATCAGCGCTCTGAAATTAAGGATTTTTTTGGAAGAAAAAAAGAGGTTCGCGGAAATGGTTGTCGAATCTCTTATCAGTCAAGGCTTTGAAGGCTGTACTGTCGCACCCTGCACGGGTGCGTGGATTGAAACGGCGGTGTACTGGGTGACCGGGGCCAGCGCATCCAGGTCGCACCCTGCACGGGTGCGTGGATTGAAACATGGTCAAATTGTCGGATTCAAACCGGACTTTGGTCGCACCCTGCACGGGTGCGTGGATTGAAACCATGATGCTATTCCTTTGCGCCATTGATACAAGCGTCGCACCCTGCACGGGTGCGTGGATTGAAACCAGTAGTATGGAAAGCGAAACAGAAAGCATTTTACGTCGCACCCTGCACGGGTGCGTGGATTGAAACGAGCAGATTAATAATCGCCTCGAACTTGGCTTTGGTCGCACCCTGCACGGGTGCGTGGATTGAAACGTCGAATCCGACCAATACAAGGACATGATTGGGCGTCGCACCCTGCACGGGTGCGTGGATTGAAACCTCTCCAACCGGTATCGGACGATTGACAACTTTGGTCGTACCCTGCACGGGTGCGTGGATTGAAACTTCAAGTGTGGGCGGGCGGAACGCCTTATTACTCGTCGCACCCTGCACGGGTGCGTGGATTGAAACATCGTTCGCGGCATTGTAGTTACTCCTCAAAGTTGTCGCACCCTGCACGGGTGCGTGGATTGAAACGACAATGATTTCCGCACCATTGATAGGGTTCTGGAGTCGCACCCTGCACGGGTGCGTGGATTGAAACTTCTTGCGGTGGCTGCCGCGGGGCCGTTGGCTCTGGGTCGCACCCTGCACGGGTGCGTGGATTGAAACGGATATATAAAAAGCAGAATATTGATGCGGATAAGTCGCACCCTGCACGGGTGCGTGGATTGAAACGTGTCAATGGTCAAAGCCGAAAGCCGCCGTTTGGTGTCGCACCCTGCACGGGTGCGTGGATTGAAACCAGGCCTCTTGCAGCGCCGCCCGGCTGGCGGAGTAGTCGCACCCTGCACGGGTGCGTGGATTGAAACTCCTGAAACGCTGTCGGGTCATATTGGCATACGGTCGCACCTTGCACGGATGCGTGGATTGAAACCCGCAATGACTTGGCTCGGCATTGCCATTCCTCGCCGCACCCTGCATGGGTGCGTGGAGTAGATTGAAACTTGATCATGCTTTCTTCCCGGTCGCGCCAAAAATAAAATCATCCCTGATGGGATGATTGACTTGGGCGGTAATTACGTGAGCCGGGTTTGAATCGCGCCGGTTAGTAGGCAATGGTGCTACCGTCCGTATGGCAGCACAGAATAAAGTTAAAAGATATCAGTAGCCGCTTCGCGCGGTTATTTTATTTTTTGGTACTTCTTCAGCAGATCTTCCATTGCTTCATCCAAAAGCTTTGAAACCGGAATCCGCGTCTTTTTAGAAAGCTCTTGAAACTGACTCCAGATGTTCGGATCGACCGAACTGCCAATGCGGATACGTTTGTCCATGATATCCCTCCTAGTGAGAAACTATCATAAATTTATTGAATAGTAAATAATTTTATGTTATGATAGTTGTAATAAACTTATTGAAGTTCTTGATGGAGCCGGATTAATTAACTTGACCGGGAAGGCGCGTTGAACCGCGTGAAGCATATGGCACCCACCTTGTAAGGAAGGCGAAATTTGTGTCATGTGTTTGACTAATGCAAAAGGTAGCGGTTACTATGTTTTTGACATACCGAAAGAACAGTTCGTTTCTCCCGAAGGCGGGAGAAAGATAGAATGAGGGTTTGAACCCGCTATACAGGAGGCCATCATGCCGGATCCGAATCCCAAAAACCATTTCATCCACGCGCGTCTCATCCATCGATAAACCGGCTTGGTCCAGTCGCCGACGATTTCCGAAGAGTAACAAAAAAAGAATTGACAAACGGGATGAGCTCATAGTAAGATACATATAACCTAGTAATCCGATTGGAATAACTTAATATCGATAAGGAGGGTCTTCAGATGAGTAATATTGCCAAGAGTTTGGTGGACCTGATTGGAAATACTCCCTTGCTGGAACTGTCCAACTATAACCGGACCCAGGGGCTGAACGCCCGCTTGGTCGCAAAACTGGAGTATTTCAACCCGTTGGGGAGCGTTAAGGACCGGATTGGTTACGCGATGATCAAAGACGCCGAGGACCGGGGGGTTATTAATAAAAACACGGTGCTGATTGAGCCGACCAGCGGCAATACCGGCATTGCCCTGGCTTTCGTGGCGGCGGCCCGGGGCTACCGGTTGATTCTGCTGATGCCGGAGACCTTCAGCGTGGAGCGGCGGAACCTGTTGAAAGCATTGGGAGCGGAACTGATTCTGACCCCGGGGCCGGAAGGGATGAAGGGCGCGGTCAGGCGGGCCGAGGAGCTGGCGGCGCAGACTCCGAACTCGTACATTCTGCAGCAGTTTAAAAACCCGGCCAATCCGGCCATTCATCGCGCTACGACCGCCGAGGAGATTTGGCGGGACACCGACGGCCAGGTCAACATCTTTGTGGGCGGGGCCGGTACCGGCGGGACCATCAGCGGCGTCGGCGAAGTGCTGAAGGCCAAAAAGCCCGGCGTCCAAATCGTGGTGGTGGAACCGGCCGACTCGCCGGTGATTTCGGGCGGAAACCCGGGACCCCATAAGATTCAAGGGATCGGGCCCGGCTTTGTTCCGGAGATCCTGAACCGCGAAGTAATTGACGAGATCTTCACCGTCAAAAACGAGGAGGCCTTCGAAGTATCACGAAAGCTGGCCAAGACCGAAGGCCTGCTGGTCGGTATTTCGTCCGGCGCGGCCACTCATGCCGCGACCGTGATTGCCAAGCGTCCCGAGAACGCCGGTAAAACCATTGTCGCCCTGCTGCCCGACACCGGTGAGCGGTATTTATCCACGGTGCTATACAATTCGGAATCATAAATCCTTACTTTTAGATCGCGTGAAGCAAGCCGGAACGTTGAGAGACGTTCCGGCTTTCGAATTCCATTATAGGCGTTGAAGCGTTAGGGTACTACTAAGAAAGGAACGCCGCGCGATGCGAAGGCTTCCCGGCAAACGACGCCGGGAAGCCTTTTTAGCGGGTGGGATGAGAATGGGTCCGTCTTGATCACCGTTTTGCGGCGACGGGTGCGTCAGGATTCCTTTTGATCCCGGAACTGGGTATGATAGAGCAATGAATAAAGCCCTCCCTGTTCCAGCAGTTCTTCGTGGGTTCCGGTTTCGGCGATTTGGCCGGCTTTGAGCACCACGATGCGGTCGGCCGTCCGGATGGTGGAGAGCCGGTGCGCAATTACAAAGCAGGTGCGGTTCTTCATCAAACGCTGCAAGGCTTCCTGGACCAGGATCTCCGACTGGCTGTCCAGCGCCGAGGTCGCCTCATCCAGAATTAAAATCCGGGGATCCCTGAGCAAGGCGCGGGCAATGGCGATGCGTTGCCGCTGCCCGCCGGAGAGGGTGGCGCCTCTGGTGCCGACCAGGGTCTGATACCCGTCCGCCATCTGACTGACGAACTCATGGGCATTGGCGGCCTCGGCCGCCGCAATGATCTCCTCCAGGGGCGCCCCCACCTTGCCATAGGCGATATTCTCGGCGATGGTGCCCCGGAACAGGACCGCCTCTTGCGGGACGATTCCGATCTGGCTCCGTAACGACGACAGTTTAATATCCCGCAGATTATGGCCGTCGATTTTAATCATTCCCGCCACCGGGTCGTAGAAACGGGCGATCAGGTTAACCATGGTCGTTTTCCCGGCCCCGCTGGGGCCGACCAGGGCGATGACTTTCCCCGGGTCGACCTTCAGATTGATGTCCCTGAGAACCATGCTTTCGTCATTGTAAGCGAAGGAGACGTTTTCAAATTCCACCTTGCCGTGGATCACTGGCAATTCAACGGGATTGTCGGCTTCGACCAATTCCGATTTCTGGTCCAACAACTCGAAGATCCGGTCCGACGCGGCCATTGCTTTGGACACGTTCGGCAAAATCCCGCTCATGCTGCGAAGCGGGTTGGTGATGTACGCCATTAAAAAGATAAACGTGTAAAAATCGCTGGGGCTCAGCGTGTTATTTAAAATCAGCACGCCGGTCACGCTTAGGAAGATGGCGATGGCGAAGGCAATCATGATCTCAATGACCGGAGAAAAAATTCTTCCGACGGAGATCGCCTTCATCGCGGCCTTGAAGTTGGCCTGGGACTGTTCCTTGAAGCGCTTGATTTCGTGGTCCTCCATGCCGAAGGCCTTGACGATCCTGATCCCCATCAGGACCTCTTCCAGCAGGCCGGTGAGCTCGGCCGCCTTATTCATCAACTTCTTGCTGACGGCCTTGGTTTTCCGGCTCAAGTGATTGACCGGCCAAATGATCAGGGGAAACACTAGGAAAAACATGAACGCCAGTTTCCAATTGAGAAAAAAGGCCCAGGCCAGGCCGAGAACCAACACGAAAGACTTCAGGATCAATTCAAAAATGCCGGACGTGAATAAAAAGTTCATCGACTCCATGTCCGTGGTGATTCTGGAGATTAACTGCCCCGATTGCCCGGTTTTATTCCGCTCGAAATAGCTCATGGACAGGCCGAGCACGTTGGCGTAGACTTCGTCCCGCAGTTGCTTCATGATGCGCTGGCCGATAAATCCCACCGCATAACTCTGGGCATACGTACAAATACCCCGCGCCACATAGACCAGGATCAAAAACAATGGCAGGATAAAAATCGTATAATAATCGGGGAACAAGACCCATCCCCGCGGTTTGGGGGGTGCGGCCTCGATTCCCAGCGAGAGCTGGAGCGGACCGAGCTTGTGCTGAAGTTGATCCCGCAGTTCCTCCAAGCGTTTCAGGAGATCGCTGGCCTGGGTGGTGGAGATCAAAATCCGCACCGTCAGGGAAGCGCCCCGCGCTTGGGAGGAAACAACCTTCACGTCCAGATTGCGGATCTCTTCCACCAGATCGGCTTGCTCAAACCGGGTCCATGGCGAGGCGGATTTGAGCAGATTCACCGTATAGGGCTGATCCTTCTGTTTGTCCATGGCGCCGAGACTGATCGGCATCCCTTTGGAACGGTAAACGATGGCGTCGGTTAACCGCCCCATCAGCCAGGCGTCCATGAGGGTAAATACCGAAATGATCAGCGACAATACCACGATGATCGTGATCAGTTTCTTGTAGGGACGCAAATAGTTGAAAATTCGTTTCAAAACCATTCCCCTTTCGAGGTCAAAAGCGCTTTTCGCCGGTAGGGTTAAATGCCGCCGCTTACGATAAGGGTTAATTCGCCCCGATGAGAAGAAGACTGTCCCGGATGAACGGGCCAGCCTCGTCTTGACGCTGTGTTGAAAGCGTTCACAGGGGATCCATGGCGCCGATTTTCAAGCAGATGCCCGCCCGGCACGGGGATAATCCCTTGAGCACTTCGCTTTCCGGATCGGCGCGCAATCAATCGTAAATTCAGGAACATTTTATCATGAATTTCCCGGTAAAGAAAGGAGAAGTTGCCCAGTCACGGCGTGTTACGGATTATGCGCGTCAAAGATGTTCGGTAATCCTCTCCCATAGGCTTTCCATTTACCAAAAGTTTAAAACCGATCACCGATTGATGATCACTCCGAGATTCGCCGGCAAGGGCGGGACTTCCCTTGAATCTAAAATGCCGAGAGTCGAATTTGGTGGGCGCGGGAACGGTGGTTTTTTCACTCGGATCTCTTGACAAGCAAAGAAAAATACGGTAATTTATTTTTGATCCTTTGTTAGTTAAACCTAACAATCGGAGCTGTTTTTGATCACTGAAGTAAGGATGAATTGGATGTCATATTATTTTTAATTAAAAAGTTAGTTACTACTAACAAGGTAAATGCGCTTCATATTCCCGAACGGGAGCGCAAAGCAATGATTATTATTAGAGTTGGAGAAGCGATGGACGGTAAATTTCTGGACATGAGTTTGCAAGAGGTTAAAAACCAAGATTCCTTGCTGCGCGGCAAACGGCTTTCTTCGCACTGCCTGCAGTATTCTTCCCCCAGCCATGGGGGATGGGGAATCGTCCGGGTTGGAATGCTGGTGCCGGAATCAGTGATGCTGTTTATCGCCCCGCCGGCCTGTGGACGGCATGGGGCGATCGCCGGGATCCAGCTCGGTTTCAAGCATCGCCTGTTCTATTTGTACCTGTCCGAGGTGGATCTGGTCATCGGCGAGCATCTGGAACTGGTTACCCAGGCGGTGGCGGAGATCATGGCTACGACCGCGCCGCGTCCCCGGGCCTTGACCCTCTGTATCAGTTGCGTCGATTATTTGTTGGGATCGGATTTTGATTCCATCGTCAAGGAGTTAGAGGCGGAGCACGGCATTCCGGTGCGGTTAAGTTATATGAATCCGATCGCCATCGACGGCAAGACGCCGCCGGCCCCCAATATGCAACGGACGATTTACAGCTTTCTTCCGAAGCCGGTTGCGAAAGATAAGGGCGTCAATATCATTGGAAGCTTCGTTCCGGTGACGCGGGACAGTGAGTTGCAGGAAGTCCTGGCCCGGGCCGGTTGGGGACCGTTGCGCCATATCGGAGACTATCAAACCTTAGAGCATTTCAACGAAATGTCCAATTCCGCTTATAATTTGCTGATTCGGCCGGAAGGGCGGCTGGCTGCCGCGGCGCTGCAAGAGAAATTAGGAATTCCTTTTTGTTACGCGCCGGTGGCGTATGGGCTGGAGACCATCGCTTACAATTATCGGGCGATCGAAGCCTTATTGGGAACGGCGCTGGATACGGAATGGTACCGGCATGAAGCGCTGCGGACTATCGCCAAGGCGAGAGCGGAATTAGGGCCGTTGCGCTTGGCGGTCAGCTCCACGGCCAACGCCACGCCGTTTGAGCTGAGCCGGGCTTTAACTGAATTTGGTTTCACGGTGAAATACATATTTTGTGACGAGTTGATTGCCATTGATGAGGAACATTTGGACTGGATGATGCTTCATTCGCCCGATACCAGGGTGCTGACGAACATTCATCCGGGCATGCC
The DNA here is from genome assembly GCA_023402395.1 of Bacillota bacterium. Lineage (GTDB taxonomy): Bacteria > Bacillota > UBA4882 > UBA8346 > UBA8346 > JAEYGI01. The sequence continues at coordinate 47,588 of JAEYGI010000046.1, read as the reverse complement.
GGCGTTCCGGTCGGAAGTCCCTCCGGTGGACCTGGCGATCGGCCTGGCCGCCGGGTATTATTGCAATTGCAAAACGGTTCCCCTGAGCCTGGATATTCAGCCTTACGGTTATCGCGGGATTTCATATCTGCTGGATTGCATGGCCGAAGCCTGGGAAACGCCGCAAGATCTTAAAGCACTGATTCAAAAGGCGGCCATTGTGATTTAGAAGCTTTAAGTGTACAATCTCGCCGCTGGCCGAGGCTGTGCGCCAAAGCGTTTAGAACCTTACCAGAGGAGACGACAAATGGAACGTTTATATAAGGCGCTTCCCCCGTTCGCCCCCGATTACTCGGGGGTGTGCTCGGTTTTGTTCGAGCTTGGCGGGGTATCGATTATCTTGGACGCTTCCGGGTGTACCGGCAATTATACGGGGTATGACGAACCGCGTTGGTACGGCAGTCCGGGCCGGGTGCTTTGTTCCGGATTGCGGGAGATGGACGCGGTCATGGGCGACGAAGCGAAACTCTTTCATAAGATCCAGGAGCACCTGGCCGCCAATGAGCCGTCCTTCATCGCGCTGTTGGGAAGCCCGGCGCCGATGGTGATCGGCATGGACTACACGGCGCTCGCGGCGGAGCTCTCCCAACGGTTTTCGATTCCGGCGATCGCTTTTGACACCAGCGGCATGCATTATTACGATTGGGGCGCTTCCCGGGCGCTGCTGGAGATCGCCAAACGGTTCGTGGCCCCGCCGCCGCGCCGGATCCCGAACGGAATCAACATCATCGGGGCCACGCCGCTGGATATGGGAGATCCGGGAAATGTCGAGTCGTTACAAACCGCCCTGGAGTCGGAAGGCTACCGCGTTCTTTCCTGCTGGGCGATGAATTCGGATTTGCAAGCCATTTCCGGCGCGGCGGCGGCCGGGGTGAACCTGGTGGTTTCCGGGGCGGGGTTGGAAGCGGCCCGGTATCTGGAACGGGTTTACGGCATTCCGTTCCTGGCCGGGCTGCCGGTCGGGCAGTGGCCGGGGCGGCGATTCTTTGAGCGTCTCGCTGCCTTGCGGGACGGCGTCACGCCAGAGATGAAGCCATTGCCTGCCAACCCCGGCGGCCCGCGGGCGTTGATCATCGGCGAACAGGTGACCGCCAACGCGTTTCGGGACTGTCTCCGGGATGATTTCGGGTTCGGCCGGGTCGATGTGGCCTCCTTTTTTACGCTGGACGCCGGGCTCGCGGCGGAGGGCGACCGGTTCTTACGGGCGGAGGACGATCTGACGGCCGTCGCGGCAGCCGGCCGTTACGATCTGATCGTTGGCGATCCGTTGTATCAATCCTTGACCGAATCATCCGGGGCAATTTATCTCGGTTTGCCGCATTACGCGGTATCCAGCAAGGTATATCGGTTGGTCCGCTATCTGGGAGAGGAGGGAACGGCGCTCGTCGCCCGGAGTTGGCCCGGCTTCCAGGCGGAAAGCGGGACCGGGACGTGAAGTGAGGCCATAAAAAAACGAAAGATAGGGAAAGTGAGGTCAATCATGCGGAACTTGACGAAAAACACAGTCATGGTTATGTTGTTGCTGGCATTGGTCTGGGGGACGGTCGGCGTCCGTCTTGGCGGCGAGGCGTTGGGAGCCAAGGCGGAGCGGACCATCGTCGATCAGAACGGAAGAACCGTCAAACTCCCGGCCGAGGTGAAGCGGGTCGCGATCACCACGATCTGGCCGCTGCCGTCGGTCTTCTTTATGGTGGACGGTTCGGCCCAAAAGTTAGTAGGAATTCCCCCGGCATCCAAAAGCGCGGCCGGAGTATCGATGCTGGCGGTGATGGATCCGGGGATCATGAAGGCCGAAACCGGCTTTGTCACCGGCACCGATGTCAACCTGGAAGAACTGATGAAACTCCGGCCGGATGTGGTGCTGTTCCGGGCCGAGAACACGCCGGAGCAAAGCAAACTGGAGAAAACCGGAATTCCGGCGGTAGCCTTCAAAACCACGGCCCTGGCCGACGGCAACGCCATCGAAAATGTCTACACCTGGATGAAACTGTTGGGCCAAATCCTGGGGAAGGAATCCAAGGTGGAAGAGTTCAAGGCGCATTCCGTGGAGGCGCTGGCGATGATCGACGCCAAGCTCAAATCGGTTCCGGCCCAACAAAAACCACGCGCCCTGTTCTTGTTCAGGCACAACGAGAAAGAGATTGTCGTGCCCGGCAAAGGCCATTTCGGCCAATTCTGGCTGGACGCCACCGGCGCGGTGAATGTCGCCGCCGAGTTGAAAGGCACTCCGGCAGTGAATATGGAGCAGATTTACAAATGGGACCCGGAGATCATCTACATTACCAACTTCACCGAAACCTTGCCCGGGGATCTGCTGGACAATAAGGTCAACGGCCAGGACTGGAGCCGGGTGAAGGCGGTCAAGGATAAAAAGGTATACAAAGTTCCCCTGGGGATTTACCGCTGGTACCCGCCCAGCACCGACGCGCCGCTGATGCTGAAATGGCTGGCGCAGAAGAATCACCCCGAGCTGTTCAAGGAGATGCGGTTCGAGAACGAGATCAAAGCGTATTACCAGAAGTTTTATAATTACCGCCTGACCGATCCGCAGATTCAAAAGATGCTCAATCCGCCCCGGGAGGCCGCTAAGGACGCCTAAAGGAAGCGGGTGGAGGGTTTTGACATGAGCGTATCGATCGGCATTCACAAACGATATTTACGGGACAATTGGAAGTGGCTCCTTTTGGGGCTGCTTCCGGTCCTTTGCGGCGTTATGGCGCTGGCGGTCGGCAGATATTACGTAACGCCGTCAACGGTGGTCAAAATCCTGGGGTCGCAGTTTTTCCCGATGGAAGCCGCCTGGAGCGATTTTGACTATTCCGTCGTCATGCAGGTCCGTTTGCCGCGCGTGGCCTTGGCCATGCTAGTGGGCGCCGCGCTCTCGATTGCCGGCGCTTCGTTTCAAGGGATCTTCGGAAACCCCCTGGCCAGTCCGGACGCGTTGGGCGTCTCCTCGGGAACCGGATTTGGGGCCGCCTTGGCCTTGCTGTTGTTCGACCAGAACTTGATCGCCGTGCAACTCCTGGCGTTGCTCTTCGGCATGGCGGCCATCGGGCTCACCTTCCTGCTCAGCCGGGTCCACAAAGGGCAGCAGATCCTGATGTTGATCCTATCCGGCGTGGTGGTCTCCACCTTTTTTCAGGCGATGATTTCACTGATCAAATACATCGCCGATCCTGACTCCAAGCTGCCGACCATCACCTATTGGCTGATGGGCAGCCTTTCGGCCGCCTCCTACCGGGACCTGGGCATTGCCGGCGTTTTCATCGCCATCGGCGCGACGGCCCTGCTCCTGGTGCGCTGGCGGATCAATCTGCTTTCCTTGAGCGAAGACGAGGCGCGCAGCATGGGGGTTAATGTCGGCCGGTTGCGCTGGATCGTGATCGCCGCCTCAACCATGGTGACGGCGGCCACCGTCTCCACTTGCGGGTTCGTCGGTTGGGTGGGCCTGGTGATTCCCCATGCCGTCCGGATGCTGGTCGGAAACGATTACCGGGCCATCTTGCCCGCTTCGTTGTCGCTGGGCGCCGTCTACATGCTACTGATCGATATGATCGCCCGGACCGCGACCGCGGCCGAAATTCCCCTGTCCATTCTGACCGCCATGGCGGGTGCGCCCTTTTTTGCCTATTTGCTGAAAAAGACCGGGGGAGGTTGGAATTAATGTTAAGGGTGGAACAAGGCGTTTTCGGCTACGATGCGGGCCGCCGGATTTTGGACGGCGTCAGTTTCGAGGTGCCGGAAGGCCGGATCCTGACCGTGCTGGGGCCGAACGGTGCCGGCAAAACCACGCTGCTTAAGTGCATGGTTGGCCTTTTGAAATGGCAGGGCGGCCGGAGTCTGTTGGAGAACGCGCCGATCGCCCGGATCGCCGCGGCCGAGTTTTGGAAAAAGGTCAGCTATGTCCCGCAGGCCAAGAGTTTCTCCGTGCCATACCGCGCGCTGGACGCGGTGGTCATGGGCCGGGCTCCGTATATCAGAATGTTCGCCGCGCCCGGGCCGGCCGATTACCAATTGGCGTTGGAGGCCATGAACGACTTGGGCATCGCCCATCTCCAGGCCAAGCGCTGCTCCGCAATCAGCGGCGGTGAACTGCAGCTGGCCCTGATCGCCAGAGCGCTGGTTTCCAACCCCCGGCTGGTGATCCTGGACGAACCCGAGTCGCATCTGGACTTTCGCAATCAGTTGCTGGTCCTGGAACGGTTGAAGCAGATCGCCGGCCAGCGGGGCATCAGTTGCGTCATCAACACCCATTATCCGGAGAATGCCTTCCGCATCTCCGATCTTACCCTGATGCTGGGAAAAGGCGGCCAATACATCTTCGGCCCGGCCCGGTCGATCATCACCGAAGCCAATTTGAAGGAGTTTTTCGGGGTCCGGGTCCGGATGGTGCCATTTTCGGACGGAGATCAACATTACAGCACCATCTTCCCGGTGGAACTGGCGGAGCTGAACTGCGGATAGCGGGGGTATAAGGAGGATTAGGAATCCATGAAAAAAATCGCGATTTACGGCAAGGGCGGCATCGGCAAATCGACCACGGTCTCCAATCTGTCGGCCGCTTTATCGACCATGGGGATGAAAGTAATGCAGATCGGCTGCGACCCCAAAGCCGATTCCACCAAGAATCTGATGCGAGGAAAAAATATCCCGACGGTGCTGGATACGATCAAGCGCAATAAAGACCGGTTGGCCCTGGCCGATGTGGTCTTCGAAGGCTTTAACGGCGTGCTCTGCGTGGAGGCTGGCGGCCCCACGCCCGGGATCGGTTGCGCCGGACGCGGGATCATCACCGCCTTTGAGACGCTGGAAGAGTTGCATGCTTTTGAGATCCACCGTCCCGACGTGGTGCTGTATGACGTCCTGGGGGACGTGGTCTGCGGCGGATTCGCCATGCCGTTGCGGGAAGGGTACGCTGAGGACGTTTATATCGTCACCTCGGGCGAAATGATGTCACTGTACGCGGCGGCCAATATTTCCAGCGCCATTAATCAATTCCGGAATCGCGGCTATGCCAGGTTGAAAGGGTTGATCCTGAACGCCAAGGGTATTGAGGCCGAGACCGAACTGGTGGAGAAAGCGGCGGCGGAGATCGGCAGCGAAATCGTGCAGTATATCCCGAGGGACTGCCATGTCCAACAGGCGGAGAACCTGGGTTGCACGGTCATTGAAGCGTTTCCCGGCTGTCCGATGAGCGGGGTCTATCAAGAATTGGCCGGGAAGATCGGCAGCGAGCTGCGGGCGGCGGTTTCGGAGTGAGGAGTGGTCGAAGGCAACTGCCGCCATTTGCTTATTTACAGCCGGCTTCTGAAAAGCGGGATGTTTATTTTTCATTCTTTGATATAGCAAAATAGCAAAATTCGCCGGCTGGAGGCCGGCGAATTAATCGAAAAATCAAGGGCATCGTTAAAAATGCTCGCAAGCGCTCCACTTGCCCAAGGCGCGCAGGATCCCCTCCAAATAGTAATAATCGCCCCAGACCAGGCAGTTATTCTCGCGGCCGTTGGAGTCGTGTCGGCCGACTTTCGGGACGAACTGGGCGCCGTGCAGCAGAATTCCTTGATGGGGCGTGCCCTCGGTTAGATAATGGTCGGTCAAGGATTCGAGAATCCGGTGGGCCAATGCCCGGTAGCAGTCCGACTGGACTGGATCGCCCGTGACCAGGGCCAGCTCGAACAGGCCGGAAGCATAGGGGGAAGCGGCCGACGTATCCCGGTAGGTATCGGGAAGATCGGGGCAGTTGTAATCCCAGTAGGGCACGGAATCCTCGGGCAGATGGTTGATTAAATAGTCGGCCAAGCCCATCGAATAATCTAGGAACGGCTTGTGCCAGGTCATCCGGTAGGCGTGAGCGTAACCATAGAGCGCCCAGGCGTGCCCCCGGGCCCAGCAGGAGTCGGCGTGGTAGCCCTGGCCCTGATTCAGGCCGATGAAGCGGCCGGTGCGGGGCTCGTAATGGATCACGTGCCCGGTCGAAAAATCGCCCCGGACCAGATAACGCTTGACGCCCGCCGCCTCGGCGAACCCGACGTCGTAATAGCGCCGGTCCCCGGTATAGATGGACGCCCACCACATCAAGGCGATATTCATCATGGCGTCGATTACCGAATAGAAATTGTCGGACTCGTCGTCCGGGGTCGAATGCCACTGAATCAGGCTGATTTTGGGATTGAGCCGCTTAGTATAATAATCGGCGGCGGTCAGCGCGACCTCAAGATAATGCGGATCATGAACGATGGAATAGCCTTTCAGATGCGAGAGGCCGAGCAGGAACCCGAGATCGTGGGTCCAGGTGTCGGTCTGGCGCGGTTCGATCCGGCCGGTCCAGGTTTTGGCCCAGTTCAGATACTTCTCATCCCCGGTGGCCTCATAGGCGAGCCAGAGCAGGCCGACCCAATGGCCGTCGCCCCATTTGGGGCCGGGCGCCGGCTCTAGCGACCCGTCGGGGTGGGTGGAAAAATGAAAGGCGTAGTCCCTGGCTTCAAGCTGCCGGGCGATGGAGTCGACCCGAGCGAGGGCGAAGGCCAGGCCGTGTTCGAATTTGCGGCGTTGGGTTTCGGTCAATTGCAGCATGTGTTCCTCCTTACATAAAGTTAAACCCCTTTTAGCGCCAGAGAGCCGGTCCGGTGGCAGGCCACGAAATGGGGCGGGCGATCCGGGCCGGCGACATTGGCCGGTTGGGGCTCCTCGATCCGGCAGCGTTCCTCGGCGTAACGGCAGCGGGGATGAAAGCAGCAACCGGCCGGGCGGTTGCCGGGATCGGCCACATCGCCTTCGAGCATCACCCGCTGGAAACGGTGATGGGGATCGGGCCGGGGCACCGCCGACAACAGCGCCTCGGTATACGGATGGCCGGGGTTTTGATACAGTTCCTCGGTATCGGCCAACTCGACCAGTTTGCCGACGTACATCACGGCTACCCGGTCGCAGATATGTTCGATCACGCCAAGGTCGTGCGAGATAAAGAGATAAGTCAGGTTGTATTCCTCCTGCAGATCCTCAAGCAAGTTGATCACCTGGGCCTGAATCGAAACATCCAGGGCCGAAACGGCCTCGTCGGCCACGATCAGATCCGGGTTTACGGCCAGGGCGCGGGCGATCCCGATCCGCTGCCGCTGCCCGCCGCTGAAAGCATGTGGATAGCGCGACAGATACCTTGGATCGAGGCCCACGACGTTCAGCAGTTCGGCCACTCTGTCCTTCAGCTTCGCACCTTTCATCCCTTTCAGACAGATCAGCGGCTCGCCGACGATATCCAGAATCGTCAGCCGGGGGTTCAGGGAAGCGTAAGGATCCTGGAAGATCATTTGCATTTTCTGGCGAAACGGGCGAAGCTCGGCCTCGTTCAAGGCGTGGACCTTCACGACCCGGTCCTCGTAATGGAACAGGATCTCGCCGGCGCTCGGGTCAATGGCCCGCAGGATCATCCGGCCGATGGTCGTTTTGCCGCAACCGCTCTCGCCGACCAGACCGAGGGTTTCACCGCGGAAAATGTCGAACCGGACGCCGTCGACCGCCTTGACGTCGCTGACGTGCTTACGGAGCAGCCCTTTGCGGATCGGGAAATATTTCTTGAGGTCCTTGATTTCGAGCAACGGCCCGGCGTTAGTGGTTGACATCGGATTCACCTCCGGAATAAAGGAAGCAACTGACCTGATGGCTCGGCGCCGCCTCGGTGACGGCCGGAACCGACCGGTCGCACAGGCCCGGCCTGAACTCAGGGCAGCGCGGATGGAAGGTACAGCCCGGAATGGCGGCATAGGGATTGGGGACCATTCCCTTAATGGCCCAGAGCCGTTGACCGGTCTTGGCGCCGATCCGGGGAATGGACCGCAGCAACCCCCGGGTGTAAGGATGCTTCGGATGATCGAACAGTTCCATGGTCGGGGCTTGCTCAACCACACGGCCCAGATACATGACGGCCACCTGATGGGCTAGAGCGGCCACGATCCCCAAATTGTGCGTGATCATCATGATCGACATGCCGAACTCGCTTTGCAGCCGGTTCAATAGCTCCAGGATCTGAGCTTGAATTGTCACGTCCAGAGCGGTGGTGGGTTCGTCGGCGATCAGCAGGTTCGGCCGGCAGGAAAGGGCCATGGCGATCATCGCCCGTTGCCGCATGCCGCCGGATAGTTCGAAGGTATAGGCGTCGACCCGCTGTTCGGGACGGGGGATTCCAACCAGTTGCAACATTTCAATGGCGCGGCGGCGCGCTTCGGCTTTGCCGACCTTCTCATGGAGCAGCACCGACTCGGCGATCTGATGCCCGATGGTGTAAACCGGGCTCAGGGAAGTCATCGGCTCCTGAAAGATGATCGCGATATCCTTGCCCCGGATGTCACGGATGGCCTCGCCCCGTTCCGGCAGCCCCGCCAGATCGACCGGAGCCGTGCCGGGGCCGTCGTCCCGCCGGGCCAGCATGATCCGGCCCCCGGCAATCGCGCCGGGTTTGGGAATGATCCGCAGAATGGCCTGGGACATGACGCTTTTGCCGCAGCCGCTCTCGCCGACGATTCCCACGGTCCGCCCCTTGGGGATGGTCAGGTCCACGCCGCGCAAGGCCTGAACCACGCCGTCCCGGGTATGGAAATGAACCGATAGGTTCTGAAGGTCAAGAACCGCGTCTTGACTAGATTTTTCGTTTGTTAATGGTTCCATCGTTCGGCCTCCCAGCCAAAAATTTCAGATGCTCGCATAAGGATCCGCCGCGTCGCGGAGACCGTCCCCCAGGAAGTTAAAGGCGAGAACCGTGATGACGACGAAGACTCCGGGCGAGAGAACCCATGGCGACAGGGCGATGCTTTGAATGTTCTGGCCTTCCTGGAGCAGCACGCCCCAACTGATCACCGGCGGCCGCAGGCCGACGCCGAGAAAGCTCATGGACGTCTCCCCGATGATCATGCCCGGGATGGCCAGGGTGACCGAAGCGATGATATGGCTCAGGAAGGACGGGACCATATGGAAAAAGACGATCCGGGACTTGCCCGCCCCACAGAGCCGGGCAGCCATTACAAAATCCTCTTCCCGCAAGGTCAGGAATTTGCCCCGGACGATCCGGGCCATATTGGTCCAGCCGATTAACGACAAAATAATGGTAATTCCGAAATAGATCCGCAGCGGCGGCCATCCGGGCGGCAGAGCGGCCGAAAGGGCCAGCCACAGCGGCAGGCTCGGGATGCTGCGCAACAGTTCAATCACGCGTTGGGTCACGGTATCAAAGACGCCGCCGAAATATCCGGAAAACCCGCCGATCGTGACCCCCAGAAACAGACTGAGAAAGACGCCGATTAAACCGATAGACATCGAAATGCGGGTGCCGTAAATGACCCGGCTCAAGATATCCCGGCCCATCCGGTCCGTGCCCAGCGGATGCCACTCAGCCCCGCCTTCCACCCCGAACAGATGCCGGTCGGAGGGAAACAGGCCCCATAACTTGTAGGAATGACCCCGGACCAGCAGTTTCACGGGATAGCGCCGGCTGGTATCGGGTTTGAATGAAAGTTGCATCTGCTCCAGATCCAGACTGCGCTGAAGATCATACACGAACGGCAGGTGCCAGCGGCCTTCAACGTCGCGCATCCGAAGGAGCGAGGGCGGGGAAAGCTGGTATTTGATGCTGACCTGATTGGGATCGTACGGCGCCAGGAACTCGGCGAAAAGAGCGGTCAGATAACCAAGGATGACGATTACGGCTCCGGCCATGGCCAGTTTGTGCCGGGTAAACTTCCACCACATCAGTTTCCATTGGGACGCCAGAAAGATCCGGGCCTCCGGGTCGGACGGACGGGAATCGGCCGCCGGATGGTTGTTGATGGCTTGTTCCGTTTGATTCTCCACAGTGCTCACCTCCTGGCTACTCATAACGAATTCTGGGATCGACCCAGGCGAGGACGATATCGGACAAAAGCGTCCCGATGACCGTCAGGGAACTCAAAATAATCACGAAGCTCCCGGCCAAGTACATGTCCTGGCTCTGCAGCGCCCGGAGAAAAAGCGGGCCGGTGGTCGGCAGGTTCAGAACCACGGAGCTGATCATCTCGCCGGAGATCAGGGTCGGCAGGCTCCAGCCCAGGGTGCTGATGAAGGGGTTCAAAGCGATCCGGACCGGGTATTTCAGGATCAGTTCCCGTTCTTGCATGCCCTTGGCCCGGCCGGTCACCACATAGGGTTTGTTCAGCTCGTCCAGGAGATTGGCGCGCATGGTTCGGATCAGGGTGGCGGTGCTGCTCAACCCGACCACAATCATTGGGATCCAGATGTGTTGCAGCAGATCGACGAACCGGCCCCAGCTCCAGGCGGCGTCCATGTATTCGGGTGAGAACAGCCCGCCGACGTTGATTCCGAAATAACGGAACCCGATCCACATCAAAATCAGCGCCAACAGGAAATTGGGGATGGCCATTCCGGCAAAGCCAAAGAGCGTCGCGATATAGTCACCGGGTGAATATTGTTTCACCGCCGAATAGATGCCGATGGGAAACGCCACCGCCCAGGTGAACAACAGCGAGAAGACGGTGACGGTCAGGGTCAGTCCGATTCTGCCCCACAAGAGGTCTTTGACGGGCTTGCCCCATTCGAAGGACCATCCGAAATCGCCGTGCAGGATGCCTTTAAACCAGACGAAATATTGGACATATAACGGCCGATCCAATCCATAGCGGGTTTTCAAGGCGGCGATTTGCTCCATCGAAATGGAGTCGCCCCGTTCCGACATGGTGGCCACCAGCGTCGTCAGGTAATCGCCGGGTGGCAACTGAATAATGATAAAGGTCACAATGGAGATCACCCATAGAGTGATGGCCATATAGATTAAACGTTTGCCGATAAACGCCAGCATACTCTCTTCCTCCGTTCCGGCCGCGCCGTCGTCGCCGCGAAGATGGGGGAGTGTCGGTACTCCCCCGGCGAATTGGCCTACGAAACAGTTTTAATTTCGCAGCCGGCCGGTGAAGCGGGCGCGGACCTGCTTCACCGGCGGTTTCATTTTATAAACTTGAAACTACCGTGATGGCTGGAGCTTCCAGAAATACTGTTCGGGATTGGTCGGGCCCGGCGTCGGGTAGACCCAGGATTCGGTGATCGTCATCGGGACATTGCGCAGTTTGTTTTTGACCACGCCGAACTCGTCGGGTTTGCTGCAGATGCCGATGACCCAGAGATTTTTGGCGTTCAGCTTCAGGATCTCTTTCATCAGGCCGACCTGTTCCTTCTCGTCCGGGGTGACCAGAATCTGGTCATACAGTTCGAAGAGCTTCTTCATATCGCCGGTGGGTTCCTCTCCCTGCTTGCCGCGGGAGTTGTACCATTGGGCGTAGGCGATAGCGTGGTTGGATTCGATGGTGTTGACCGGGACATAGTATTTGGCTTCCAGGAGCACCTGGGCGCCCGAGCCGCCGTCGTCGGACCAGATGGCCATGTCGTGCTTGAGGGCGGATTTCCGTTCCGTGAACAGGGTCCGGTCCTCCAGCTTGATATTGGCCTTGATTCCGACCGCGGCCCAATCCTTGACGATCAGATCCATCATGTTGATCCATTCCGGCCGGAACGACGAGAACTCGACGTTAATCTCCAGCGGCTTGCCGTCGGGACGGAGCCGCATTCCGTTTTTGTCCCGTTTGGTGAGCCCGGCTTTGTCCAGGTATTCGTTGGCCAGCTTCGGATTATAGGCGAGGGCCAGCTGTTCCAGAGGTTTGTAATAATAAGGCGAATCGGGATTGGGAGCCGTCTGGCGCGGCATCGCCATTCCGAAGAGCACCAGATCGACGATTTGTTGGCGGTTGATGGCGTGCGACAGCCCGAAACGGAAGTCGCGGTTTTCGAAGATCTTGCGCAACACCGGATCGTGGTGGTTCAGGTTCGGTGAGATGACCAACTGGTTGGAATGGGCGTAATGGACCTTATAGATCCGGTAGTCGCCACGCTGCTGATTCTGTTTGAACAGCGGCAGCTTGTCGATGAAGCCGCCGATCGAGCGGTGCTGGCAGTCGATTTCGCCGGCGATGGCTTTCATGGCGACGACTTCGGCGTTTTCAACGACTTGAAATTGTAGTTTGTCGATGTACGGCAGTTGATTCCCTTTCGGGTCAACCTTCCAATAATACGGGTTGCGATCGAAGTTGACATTGGCGCCGGTGCCGATGGCCCGGGTCATTTTCCACGGCCCCAGCGTCGGCCGGTCGAGGTTCAGTTTCCGGTCGTTTTTGGCGTTGAACATCTCGACCCAGGTGTGATATCCGCCGTCCCGGATTTCCTTGTCAATGGCTTCCTTGCCGGCGAACTTCGGATGGAACTGTTTCAGGTATTGCGACGGCTGAATCAGATCCAGGCTGTCCGGGGTGGCCATCCGTTGCAGGAACAGACCGTAGGAATTCTCGAATTTGAATTTCACGGCGTAGTCGTTCACTTTGGAGACAACGGCCGTTTTGCCCTCGATGATCATCCATTTCGGCGCTCCGGCCGGGAACAGCTCTTTATTGCCCCAGATGTTATCGACGGCGAACAGGATGTCGTCGGCCGTCAGCGGACTGCCATCGGACCAACGAATTCCCTTGCGCAAGTTGAAAGTGAAGCTGGAGGCGTTATTCTCGATTTTGTAACTTTCGGCCAGATTGGGCATGGTCCCGGACCAGTCGGGCTTCCAGCGCAGCAACGGCTCATAGGACGCGATCCGGACGATCAGCTTTTCAACGTCGGCAATGCCGGTGGTGGCCATCCGCCAGGTTCCGCCGTACCGGCCCACTTCTTCGAGGGGCTTGACGACCATCGGCTTATCCGGCAATCGTTTTTCGACGGCCGGGAGGTCGCCTCCCTTAACTAGTTTCGCCAAAGCGGGAGCTTCCTGATATTTCGTCGCTCCGGCCACCGCCTGGAAAGCTATCAGGAATAATGCCAGCACCAATAATGCTTTTTTTAACACGACAATCCCTCCCTAGAAATTAAATGGCGCCAATCATAATGGTTTGGATACGGACCGTCAATTCACCTCCCTGGGAGCTTGTGCGCGGAATTCATTTTTTCAGGATATAAAGCACAAGCGAATATCGATAACGTTAAGGCACCGTCTACCCGATGTTGTAGTGGTTCGCGATTACCCGCACAAGCTCCCTGGCTGGTTATTTGGCAAGTTTTAACTCTTCGAGGACCGCCAATCCGAGGAAAGCCGATGTATAACTGCAGCAGGTATGGAACCAGGGACGATAAACCACGCCGGAGTGAGGGTTGCAACCGACCAGCCCGCCGGCGGCTTCCGGGTCCGGACCCGGATATTGATTTTGAACGCACCACCGCAAGGCCCGGCGCGCGGCCTCCAGGTGACTGGGGTTTTGAGTATACCCGTAAAGCTGGTACAACAGATAACTCCAGATCGGAGTCCCTTTCTCGTCGGCGCCGACCTCGTCGAAGGGGCGGTTGAAGATAAACGCCCAGCAGCCTTCGGGATGCTGCCATTTTAGGAAATGGCCGGCCATTTGCTCGGCGATCTTGAGATACTTCGGATTCCGGCTCAAACGGTAGGCGGCCAGAATTCCCTCCATCGGCCAGGCTTGGCCGCGGGTGCCGAAGTCGCAGGGCAGGGCGCGGTTTTCCAGGCGGTACCATAACCGCTCCCACAGGCCGTCCTGGCGTTGGAAGTAAGCCAGATGCTGTTCGATATATTTCTCGCCCATGGCCCGGAACCGCTCGTCCCCGGTCACCCGGTAAAGCTCGGCGAAGCCTTCCACGCCGAATCCCGATTCGTTCAGGGTATGAATGGTCCAGGGCAGGGCCAGATGATTCCAGGCGATCAGATCGGGAAGATAATCCTGGGGAATGATCGTATAGGCGTTCATCAGACGATCGGTTCCCTCGGCCAGCTTGACCGCTGCCCGCAGGAACTCTTCCCGGCCCGTCTTTTCATAAAGGGGGACCCAGCCCCAGCCGGCCAGGAAATTCGCATCCGAGCTGTTAATGTTCTCGTAATAACCATAGGGATGGCTGCTATTGGGTTTCCAGCGGCTGGTCACCAACCCGTCGGCGGGATGCTGAGTGTCGTCAATCTGAAAGCGCAGGGCGGTTTCGCCGATGGCGGAGGCGACCCGGACCAGCCGCTCACAGCCGAAACCGGCGGCGCACTCGGGGAGCTCCGCCGCATCGAGCAGCAGGCGGATCGACGGGCCCCAGCTCCAGATCCAATGCGGGGTCCGGTAGACGCTGGCGTCCAGATCGTAGAAGAGATAAAGCCCGCCCCGGAACGGACTGTTGGGATTGTTATTCTGGCTGCGCAGCGTAAAGTCGATCGAACCCTTCAGCGAGTTCAGCAAGGCCTCGCGGTTGAGCCCGGCGGGAGCGGCGCCCGGCGCCGGGGCAAATTTCTCGGCCACCGTGAGGGTTGACAGCAAGGCCGGTCCGTCGGGGGTCACGGCGTAAACCGCCACCGAGCCGGTCCAATCCGGGCTTAACAATTTGAACGTGTGGCTGAATTGGGATGAAGGCGTCGCGAAACGCCGCCGCAGATAAAAACTTTCCAGCGGGGAGGCGGGTTCGATGAGGATCGAGTTCTCCCAGTACTCCAGTTGGGCGGCTGGAATCACAATCCGTTCGCCATGGGGCTTAATTTCCCGGTAGCGCATTCCGTTGACGCAATAGACAGAGTCCCGGTTCTGGAAGACGGCCACGGCTTCCATGCCGTCCTCCAGGGCCACGTCGACGACGGGAAACCATAGTTCGCGGGTTTGGCAAGCCCCGAGCAACTGCGAGTTGGGAATGAAGGGAACGTCCTTCAGTTTGTGGGGCTGGGGCGCGTGGGGCGAGACCTCGCTGAGGGTTGAAACGTTACGATTCCGGTTGCTGATCATATGTACTTCGATCTGGCGAACCTCGCCGGGAAGGACAGCCCGGAGTTGTAACCGGCATTCATCTTTTTTCAATTCGAAATTCATCTCGGCATCACCTCTGGTTGTTTTAACTGTTTAAACCGGTAAAATATGTTTAACCTCCTTTATAAACGTCTTGATTTACCAAGTCCGGAACCAATTTAATTAAAATAACTCATTTAAATTAGATAAAAATCAATTTAAATTTGGTAAAATAAATTATATTCCGGTTTTGCCACGCTGTCAAGCCGGGGTTTGCAATGCAGCCCAAGAAGCAACCGATGCTCAAAATCCGCCAAGAAACGGGGAATTTGACAACCACGGCCATAGCGATTATAATTTAACTAAAATTTTGATGCGCGAGGTAATGATTTTTGAAAAAACCCACGATCAAAGAGGTCGCCAGTCTCGCCAATGTCTCCATCGCTACGGTTTCCATGGTCGTGAACAACCGCGACGCCAAGATATCTCCGGCTACCCGGCAGAAAGTGCTGGAAGTGGCCGAACAATTGAACTACCAGCCGGCCGGGACGGCCCGGAAAACCCAACCCGTCAAGGAGCCCGGTACCATTGGACTGGTATTGCCGTCAATCTCCAACCCGTTTTTTACCGCGATCGCCCGCGGCGTCGAAGAGGCGGCCCAGTCCATGGGCTTCGCGGTACTGGTCTGCAGCACCTATAACAATCCCGATCAGGAACTCTTCTATATCAATCTGCTGATCAAAAAGAAAGTGGACGGGGTGTTGCTGGCCTCCATCGTCGGCGACAATGTCTATAAGGTGTTAAACAGCCATCACATCAAGGTCTCCTCGTTTCACAAATATCCGAAACTGACCGTCGCCGATTTTTTCGTGGCCGACAGCGTCCGGGGCAGCTATATGGCGGCCACTCATCTCTGGGACCTCGGCCACCGCCGGATTGCCTATGTCGGAAAGAACTCCAACCGGGTCGAGGGCTACGAGACGGCCTTGCGGGAGCGGGGGTGCTACGATCCGGAGCTGGTTTTCGTAGATCGCAAGGAGATTGACGTGGTGATCGGCGAAGGAATCGTCGACCTGGGCTTTTCGTTCACCAAGAAATTGTTGTCCTGCCATCCCGATGTGACGGCGCTCTTCGCCTATAACGATCTGGCGGCCCTGGGCGCGATGATGGCCATCAAGGAGGCGGGGCTGAAGATCCCGGGCGATATTTCGGTGATCGGTTATGACGATATCTCCTACGCGGCCATGTCCGACCCGCCGCTGACAACCGTTGAGCAGCCCAAGTACGAGCGGGGCAGGGACGCCACCCTCGCCCTGATCGAGCGGATCAACCATCAGCGGGAGGAGACACTGCTCATCGCCTATCGGCCCAAGCTGATTCTGCGGAGTTCGACCAGCGCCGCCAAACGGGATTGAAAGATCCGGACGCGAATAAAACGATATTTATGCGAAAGCGGCAATTTAGCCGCTTTCGTCGGTTTGGGGGGCCGGATCAAATTAATTTCTCGCTTAAGTCCGCATGCTAAAGCCGAATGCAAAGGGAATCAAATCGGAATTTATTTCATCCGGCTACGGCTTGCAACCCGCCAATGAATTCCGTTTTTTGATTTTGAGCCGCGCCGAATCTCCCTCCCTTACCCAACCGGCAAGGCAACCCCTTCCGGCAAAATCAAAATCTCCTGCTTCAATTGGTGGCACCCGCGCTTTTAGAAGGAGCGGAGCCCGCTCCAGCTGGAGCAACCCTCGCTCCAACTGATCCGGGAGCCGGATCAGTTGATTGAAGTCCCGGATCAGATGGATGGGGGCGCACTCCAAGTGATCCGGCTCCCGGATCAAATGATCGGAGAGTTGGATCAGATGGAGAGAGGCGCGCTTCAACTGATCGGGGAGTCGGATCAGTTGATCCGAGTGTCCGATCAAGTGATCTGAGAGCCGGATCAGTTGATCGGAGGGTTGGATCAATTGGAGGGAGAGTTGCCGCAGTTGATCCAAGAGCCGGATCAGTTGGGGAAGGGGTGCTTCAATTGCCGGGGCCGGGGCGGCGATTTCGGGGAATGATTCGACGGGGAAGGGAGAACCGCCGGAACTAATTACCTAGATATATGTCGCAATAAGTTTTTTGAACGCCCGGATAAATTACGACATATTTCCTTGATTCATAGGATGAAAAAAGATCAATCGTTTTCCCATTCACAGCCGGCTTGTGGGATGCGAATGATTATTCCTAAAACTTTTTTCATCTTATATAAATAACTGAACTTGTTAAGAATTGCTTAAAGATGGTTGGTTGCTATATATCTCTCCCGGACGGTTGACGAAAACATCATCAAACGACATAACGCGCGCAGTGTTACAATTCGGAGGAACTCAACGATGATCAACCAACGAAACAAGCTCTCTGAGAAAGGCCGGGCCCTTTTTTCCAAAATCGGGGTATTTCAACAAATCCTGCTGATTATCGGCATCATGGCCGTATTCTTAGTGATCCAGGGCAGCTTTTGCATTAAAATCATCAATACGATGCACCAGAACTCAAGCCGAGTTTTCGAGGGCAGCACTCACGCCCTCTACGACATCACCGCTACCGAGGTCGATCTGCAACGGCTGCGCGGCAATTATCTGAGCCGGCTGCTCAATCAATCGATGTTCGGCATTTCCATGACTACACTCGACAAGATGATCGAACGGATCAAACCGCTGGAAGCGGATCACCGACAGGCGGCCCGTTCCGCCGTTGCCAACCTGGAAGAGGTCAAAGCGATCGTCCTGGAACCGATCACGGTCGCCAACTATGAGCGGCTGGACTTGGTTTTAAATGCCATCGACAATGAGCTGCGGATTCTTACGGACGCGATCCGGAATGCGGCGATCATCACCTTCGCGGGCAGCGCGGTCTACTCCGCTAATGCCCGGTTGATCACAATTTTCCTGTTAATCCTGAGCGCCGTCATCACGGTGTTCTTTGGGCTGGTGGCGGCCTCGGCCATTTCGCGGCCGCTAAAGGAGATCCAGGCCGCGGCCAAGGCGCTGGCAACCGGCGATCTGTCGCGCGATCTCCACGTCACCGGCTGCGCCGAGATCACCGGAATGGCGGCTGAACTGAATCAGGCCATTGCCGGCCTGCGCAGTCTGGTGGCGGGGATCAACCAGCAATCGCAAGCCCTGGCGCTCGCGAGCCGGGAACTGAAAAATGCCTCGGCGGAGACCGGCGGCACAGCCCATCAGGTGGCCGCGGCTATGGGCGAACTGGCGCGGTCCGCCGTGGATCAGGCCGGTCAAATCAACCGGGCCGTCCAGGCCGTCGAGCAATTGTCCGGGCTGATCCGGGGCGTGTCAGACGGCGCCCGGATCATTGACGGCGCTTCGCAGGAAGTAACCGAATTGGCCAAAAGCGGGCATCAAGCCACCGGTAAAATCGTCGGCGAAGTCAATGAGCTTTATGTTTCCACCAGGGAAGTGGCGGGGATCGTTGACCGGCTCAACCAAAACTCCGAAGAAATCCGCGCGATGACCGCCGTGATTCAGGGCATCGCCGAGCAAACCACCTTGCTGGCCCTGAACGCGGCCATTGAGGCGGCCCGCGCCGGAGAGCACGGCAAAGGCTTTGGCGTGGTGGCCAGCGAGACCGGCAAACTGGCGGAGCAGTCCAAGCAGGCGGCCAAACTCATCGCCAATCTGGCGGGGGACATGACCGCCCGGATCGATACCGCGGTTGCCGCCATGCAGCGAGAATTGGTCAAAGCGGAGAGCGGACAGAAACTCGCTTCGGGGGCGAACGCCATTTTCGATCAGATTTATAGCGGGCTGACCTATAATCTGGCCCGGGTCGAGGCGGTGGCCGAGTCGGCCGGGCAGATGGCGGTGAGCAACAACGCGGTGATTGCGGTGATCAACAATATCGCCGCCATTAGCGAACAGAGCGTGGCCCGGACCGAAGAGGTCTCGGCCAGTTCCGAAGAGCAGAGCGCGGCGGCCCAGGAAGTGACCGCGCTCGCCGAAAACCTGGCCGCCATCGCCGATCACCTGAAACAGGCCGTAGCCGTCTTTGAATTGGACGGAAGCGGCGGTTCCGGTTTCAAGGCGGCCTGACGAACGCGCCTTGCCGGCCATCCGTCCCAATGCGGATAGCTTTTTCGTGCCGGGATAGTTTATATTTGACGCAAACCTTACTTTTAGGCCGCCCCGGAAAACGGGCGAATAATTTTTTGGGAAAAACGGTTGAAAATGCCGATAAATCAAGGTCTGGAGCCGGTTGCTTGTTATTTTTTTGTTAAAGGGCTTTCGCCATGTATAAAAATGCGATATGATAGGTAGGGTAATATTTTGGGAACATTATGTCAAGTTATAGGTCTTTTGTTTCCATATTTTTTTAATTTTATCCTACTATCAGTTTTTATTAACGTAAGGGGGAAGACATATGGCAAGAAAAGTCACCATCGATGGCAACACCGCCGCCGCGCATGTCGCCTATGCGTTCAGTGATGTCGCCGCAATTTACCCGATCACCCCGTCATCGCCGATGGCGGAAATGGCGGACGATTGGGCGGCTCATGGCCGGAAAAATTTGTTCGGGCAGACGGTCCGCATCGCCGAGATGCAGTCCGAGGCCGGCGCGGCCGGCGCGGTCCACGGATCACTCGCCGCTGGCGCGTTCACCAGCACCTTTACCGCATCGCAAGGACTGCTGCTGATGATCCCCAATATGTACAAGATCGCCGGAGAGTTACTGCCGTCGGTATTCCATGTTTCGGCCCGGGCGCTCGCCGCGCATGCGTTGTCGATCTTCGGAGATCATTCGGATATTAACGCCGCCCGGCAGACCGGTTTTGCGCTGCTTGCCTCGTCGTCGGTGCAGGAGGCGATGGACCTGGCGCTCGTCGCCCATCTGGCCACGCTGGAGTCGCGCGTGCCGTTCATGCACTTCTTTGACGGCTTCCGGACCTCCCATGAAGTTCAAAAGATCGAAAACATCGCTTATGAAGATATGGCCAAGCTGGTGGATTGGAAAGCCATCGCCGAGTTCCGGCAACGGGCGCTCAATCCGGAGCATCCCCATCAGCGCGGCACCGCGCAGAATCCGGACATCTACTTCCAGGGCCGTGAAGCGGCCAACCCGTTCTATAACGCGGTTCCGGGAATCGTGGCCCGGATTATGGAGCAGGTCGGCCAGCTGACCGGGAGAAACTACAAACCCTTCGATTATGTCGGCGCTCCCGATGCCGACCGGGTGATCATCGTGATGGGTTCCGGTTGCGACACCGTCGAGGAGACCGTCAATTACCTGAACGCGCGCGGCGCCAAGGTTGGCGTGATCAAGGTCCATCTTTACCGCCCCTTCTCCGCCGAGCACTTCCTGGCGGTATTGCCGAAGTCGGCCAAGAAAATCGCGGTGCTCGACCGGACCAAGGAGCCCGGTTCCCTCGGTGAGCCGCTTTACGAGGATATCTGCACCGTCTTTATGGAAAAGAAAGAGACGCCGGTGATTGTCGGCGGCCGGTACGGATTGGGATCCAAAGAGTTTACCCCGTCCATGGTTAAGGCCATCTACGACAACCTCAGCCTGGCTCAGCCGAAAAACAAGTTTACCATCGGAATTGTCGATGATGTCACCAACACGTCTCTGGAGGTCAAGGAATTCATCAACGCCGCTCCCGAGGGTGTACACCGTTGCAAGTTTTTTGGCCTCGGTTCCGACGGCACCGTCGGCGCCAACAAGAACTCGATCAAGATCATCGGTGACAATACCGATATGTATGCCCAAGGCTATTTCGTATATGACTCCAAAAAATCGGGCGGCATCACCATTTCGCATCTGCGTTTCGGCAAGAGCCCGATTCAGTCGCCGTACCTGATCGACCAGGCCGACTTTATCGCCTGTCACAATCCGTCCTATGTCACCCGGTATGATATTCTGGACGGAATCAAGGAAGGCGGTTATTTCCTGCTCAATTCGTCCTGGAGCGCGGCGGAGATGGATGAAAAACTGCCAGCGTCCCTGAAGCGGATCATCGCTCAACAGAAAGTCAAGTTCTACAATATTGATGCCGTGAAGATCGCGGGCGAAGTCGGAATGGGCGGCCGGATCAACACCATCATGCAGGTAGCGTTCTTTAAGATCGCCAACGTGATTCCGGTTGACAAGGCCGTCGATTATATCAAATATGCCATTAAAAAGAGCTACGGCGCCAAGGGCGACAAGATTGTCAACATGAACATCGCCGCCGTCGACCGCGCGCTGGAGGCATTGGAGGAAGTCAGCTACCCGGCGGCCTGGGCCACTGCCACCACCGGCGCGGTGTTGGAAGAGATGGAAGTCCCCGAGTACGTTAAGAATGTGGTCAAACCGATTTTGCGCCAGGACGGCGACAAATTGCCGGTCAGCGCCTTTACGGCCGACGGAACCGTTCCGGTCGGCACCACTCAGTATGAGAAACGCGGCATCGCCATCAAGGTGCCGGTCTGGACCCCGGAAACCTGTATCCAGTGCAATCAGTGCGCTTTCGTCTGCCCGCACGCGGCGATCCGTCCCTACCTGATCAAGTCCGAGGCCTTGAAGGACGCTCCGGAGGGCTTCAAGACCAAGGCCGCCACGGGCAAGGAATTCGCCGGCTACGAGTTCCGGATGCAAGTGTCGCCGCTGGATTGCACCGGCTGCGGCAACTGCGCCGATATCTGCCCGGCTAAAGAGAAGCCGCTAGTCATGACCACCCTGGAAGACGTGGCCAAGGCCGAGGCCGAATATTTCGGGTTTTCGATGGCGCAGCCGATTCCGGACATCGCCATCAATGCCGATACGGTCAAAGGCAGCCAGTTCAAGCAACCGCTTTTCGAATTCTCAGGCGCTTGCGCCGGTTGCGGCGAAACTCCGTATGTGAAACTGATCACCCAGTTGTACGGCGATCGGATGGTGGTCGCCAATGCCACCGGTTGTTCCTCGATTTACGGCGGCAGCTCGCCGACCAACCCTTACACCGTCAACGAGAAGGGTTATGGTCCGGCGTGGGGCAACTCCCTCTTCGAGGATAACGCCGAGTTCGGCTTCGGTATGACGCTGGCCTACACCCAACGTCGCAACAGCGTTGCCGACCTGGCTAAGAAAGCCATTGAACTGGGCGCCGCGGGCGCTCTGAAAGCCACTTTCGAGGAATGGCTGGCCGGCAAGGACGATGCCGCCGCTTCCCGGGCCGCGGGCGACAAACTGAAAGCGATCATCGACGGCGAAGCCGCCAAGGCCGCCGGCGAATTGAAGGGCGTCTTAAATCAGATCGCGTCCATGAAAGACCTCTATATCAAGAAATCGGTCTGGGTCTTCGGCGGTGACGGCTGGGCCTATGACATCGGTTACGGCGGGCTCGACCATGTGCTGGCCTCCGGCGAGGACATTAACGTACTGGTCCTCGACACCGAGGTTTATTCCAACACCGGCGGACAGTCGTCCAAGTCCACTCCGACCGGGGCCATCGCTAAGTTCGCGGCCGCGGGCAAGACCATCAAGAAGAAGGACCTCGGCCTGATGGCCATGTCCTACGGATATGTTTATGTGGCTTCCGTATCGATGGGCGCCAATAAGAACCAGCTCCTGAAAGCGGTCCTGGAGGCGGAGAAGTACAAAGGGCCGTCGCTGATCATCGCCTATGCCCCGTGCATCAACCACGGCATAAACATGGGCAAGAGTCAGAACGAAGGGAAACTGGCCGTTGAGTCCGGCTACTGGCCGCTGTACCGGTACAATCCGGAGCTGACCCTCGAAGGCAAGAATCCATTTGCGCTGGAGTCCAAAGATCCGACTTACAGCTTCCAGGACTTCATCAAGAGCGAAGTCCGGTACGCGACCCTCAAGAAGCAATTCCCGGAGGTCGCCGACAAACTGTATGAACAAGCGGAGAAGGACGCCAAAGCCCGCCACGAGATGTACAAACGGCTGGCGCAATAAGCGATATAACCGAAAAAATAAGGCCGACGCGAGTCGGCCTTATTTTTTCGATGAATTGCGAAATTATATTTGGAGAACGAAACGCGGAGCAACCGGCAGCTGGCTGGATCAGTCCTTCAGTCTGCGGGACCCCTCCTGAAAAGCGGCTACGATAATCCCGGCAATCTCTTCCGGGCTTTGTGCCGACGTGTCGACGACCAGATCATAATTGCCCAGGTCGGTGTTATCAATTCCATACTTCTGTAAATACCGAGCCTTCTCGCTTTCCTTCCGGTCGCGAATCTTTTGAAGCGCTTCCCCGATCGAGGCATACTCCTCGGCGTCGCCGCGGCGGCGGTCATTGAAGATCCGTTCCGCCGCCACCTCGGGGTCCACGGTCAGATGAACCTTCAGGGAGTGCGGGACAAAGTGCCAGGCCAGCCTGGAATCGAAGATGATCGGCTCCGGACCTTGGCCGATCTCGGCCATTCTCCGGTCCATCTCTTCATCGAGGGGATGAGTCTCCGAATATTGATTTAATTCCAGGATGGTCATGCCGCGTTCTTCGGCCAGCTTCCGCCAGGCCTCGCCCATGGAATACAGGCGAAATCCGGGAAGTTTGGCGAGGAGAAGTTTGCAGACAGTGCTTTTACCGCTGCCGAGGTCACCGGAGACGGCAATCTTGGTAAGTTGTTCCGACATGGGAGGCTCCTTGAATTAATATAAAAAATTTTAATCTCATTGTACCCGGAGCGGCCGAAGAACGCAAGAATTTCATCAAGGAATTTGGCGGCCAAACCAGACCTGCGACAAATTTTTGCAATATTAATTTAGTCCAATAAAAGGGAAAAATAAATCCATGGTCGAAAACTATCATCAAACGTTTTTGGCAAAGGAGCCGCTATGTGCCAACGGAGTGGACGAATGGTTCCCCAACGACGCTTTTGGGCGGCCTTTTTAATTATGATCTGCCTGGCGGGCTCAGTCGCGATCCGGGCCGACGAAGCCGCGGACCCGGTACGGGCGGCCACGGACAGCTATTATCGGGGCAGGCTCACGGAGGCGATCAATATTCTCCGGTGGGCGGTCGCGGCGTCTCCCGGACTCACAACAGCCCGGCTCAATCTGGCCTGCCTGCTGCGGCAGGCCGGACGGATCGACGAGGCGCTTTCCCATTGGCAATTGCTCTCCGAAATGCTCCCGGCCGAGCCCGGAGTTCAGGCCAACTTGGCCGAGACCGCATTCCTGGCTGGCACTTCTCCCCCCTCCCCGTTATCGATCAAAGTCGAAGATCCGGCCGAGACTCGGTTCTGGCAGGCTTTGTGGCTCGCCGCTCACAATGCCAATCAAGCCGCTAAGGAACGGCTTAAGCAATTGACCCTGCTTCCCAACTGTCCTCCCCAAGCGTTTTATGCAATGGGCCTGATCCGGCAGAAAGAAGGCGATCCGGCCGAAGCGGCGCGCTGGTTCCAAGCTGCACTGGACAAAGAACCCCATCTTATCCAAGAATACGTGCCCCTGGCCGGTTCCATTCTGGGGGCCGACCGGCGTTCGGCCGTCACCGCCGTGATGCGGCGGTTGAATCCCAGTTACCGTACTAACCCGGACGGCTTTATTTTAAGCAACGTTTTTGAGACAACCGGGGAAGAGTCTCCGGCTGAAGCACCTCTGCCGGATGAATCGGCCGAGCCGGAAGCCAGCGAAACCGAACCGGTGATCCGAATCGGCCTTACCTTCGGGATTGGCCGGTTGAAACTGAATATTAACCAAGGCTTCCAATTGGTCAATCTCCGGCGGGAAATGTGTTATCAGGGCAGCGGCCCGGCCACCCTGATGTTGCAGGCGAACGGATACGGCATATTGGTTAAGGCGGCGGACGGCCAAGTCTTGGCGCAAAGCCGGGGGCCGTTGACACTGGTTTATCCGGAAGGAAAGGCGATCACCCGGTTGACTGAGGTTTTATTGCTCGGCGGCGGTGAGTGGCGGGCCAAAAGCCAACGGGCGTACCGGGGCAATTTTACCTTTATTCCGGGCCCGCGGGGCATGACTATCGTCAACCATGTCAAGCTGGAGAAATACTTATATTCGGTGGTGCCGTCGGAGATTCCGGCGCATTGGCCGGCGGCGGCGCTCAGGGCTCAAGCGGTGGCGGCCCGGACTTACGCCGTCGCCAACCTGGGACGTTATGCCTCTCGGGGCTACGATCTGCTGGCCACTCCGGTCTCCCAGGTTTATAACGGGGTGGCGGAGGAAACCCCGGCGGTGCGGGCGGCGGTGGACTCGACCCGGGGCCGGATCCTGACCTACGAAGGGAAGCCGGCGCTTACCTATTATCATGATAATAGCGGGGGATACACCGAAGACGAAGAGACCGTCTGGGGCTACGGCCATCCTTATCTGAAGGCCGTTCCCGAGGCGCCGCTGGCGGAGCGGGCCGATCCGCTGACTCCCGCCGATTTGGACGCCTGGCTCAGCGGACAGCCCGAGTCCACCTGCTTCGGAATGGGCTATCATACCCGGTCGGCCTATCGCTGGCAGGCCTGGATCGGCCGGGAGACGCTGGAGTCGCGAATTGGAGCCAAGGCACGAATCGGAAAAGTAAAAGCCGTTCTGCCGCTGGAGCGCGGCATCAGCGGCCGGGTCCGGCGAGTGCTGATCCGGGGCACGCAAGGCGAGACGATTATCAGCGGCGATTCCATGCGCTATCTTTTGGGAGGGCTGCGCAGCAATTTGTTCGTGGTCGGGCCGAAGCCGGGCCGGGCCGGATTGCCTGAGTACTTTATTTTTAAAGGCGGCGGCTGGGGTCACGGCGTCGGGATGAGCCAAAGCGGCGCGGCTGGCATGGCCGCCCAAGGCGAGGCGTTTGAACGGATCCTGGATCATTATTACCCCGGAACGTCGCTGACCCGAAAATATTAACCCCGAAACAGCCGGCGCGCCGGCCAAGGCGGAACTATTGACAGCGGGCCGCATTTGAGCTATGGTAAAGTGGTTAACGAATGGCTTTCTCATTGGTGACCGGCAACCGGTCGGAGAATGTTCGAGGAGGACTGGTCGGCGTTGCATAAAACGCCAGTCGTCAAAGTTTATGCGGCCAACAATCAGTTTCAGCGGTTCGAGGTGCTGAAGCGAAACCGGAACAAACGCCATCATTACCGCGAATTCTTCGTGGAAGGGGTCCGCAATATCAACGAAGCCGTCAAAAATGGCTGGACCATCAAGGGCTTGCTCTATTCCGGCCAAAAACCCCTGTCGGACTGGGCGAGCGACATTCTGGCAAGGACCGCCGCAGCGACCCATTACGAATTGAGCGACGCGCTGCTCCATCAATTAAGCGATAAAGAGGACACCTCGGAACTGATCGCCATCATTCAAATGTCCGAGGATGATCCGGCCCGGATCGTCCCGGACCAAAATCCGCTGCTGGTCGTCTTTGACCGCCCCTCCAACAAGGGGAATCTCGGGACGATGATCCGTTCCTGCGACGCCTTGGGCGCGCAGGGCTTAATCATTACCGGCCACGCGGTGGATCTGTACGATCCGGAAACCATCGGCGCATCCATGGGATCGTTTTTCAAACTGCCGGTGATCCGGGTTCCGGCGGCCAGCGATTTCCAGGAGTGGCTGGAACGCCAGAAAGCCCGGTATCCCGCGCTGCGGATCATCGGAACCAGCGCCCGGGCCGAACATCGCACCGACGGGTGCGACCTGACCGGGCCGCTGGTGATCCTGATCGGCAATGAAACCGAGGGGCTGAGCTGGAATTACAAGCAGGCCTGCGACAGCTTGGTTACCATTCCGATGAGCGCGGCCGGGTCCGCCTCGTCGCTGAATGTTGCCTGCGCGGCTTCGATCATCCTTTATGAGATCAACCGGCAGCGAAACCGGTTGCGGTCAGAAAAATAACCGATAATTCAGTATATGGGATGAAGTAAATTCTTAATATTAAATTTGCATTTCTAAAGCCGAATGCAAATGAATCAAATCGGAATTTACTTCATCCCATTACAGCTGAAATAAGTTGAATTAAATTCATTAATTCTTTCATCATGGCCTGGCTTTAAAGACATGATGCATATTAAAAATTTAATTCAGCTTATATATCCATTCATGGGAATCATTTAATCAATAAAAGGAGTGGCAGCAATGCTCGATATCAAACTGGTCCGGACCGTGCCGGAGAAGGTCCGGGAAGGAATGGC
Source organism: Bacillota bacterium (assembly GCA_023402395.1). Taxonomy (GTDB): domain Bacteria; phylum Bacillota; class UBA4882; order UBA8346; family UBA8346; genus JAEYGI01. The sequence goes on along the minus strand of JAEYGI010000046.1, from coordinate 20,602 downwards.
CAAACGCGGGGCCAAGGTTCCGCTCGATGAATTTATCGCCCTGGATGAAGAACGCCGCAAGGTACTGGTGGAAGTCGAACAGTTGAAAAACCGCCGGAACGTGGTTTCCAAGGAGGTCGGGAAACTGAAGTCCCAAGGCGGGGACGCTGCGGCGCTCATCGCCGAAATGCAGCAAGTCGGCGACAGGATCGGCGAAATGGACCGGAAAGTCAAAGAGATCGAGGAGCGGTTGGAAGCGATCCTGATGGTGATCCCGAACCTCCCCCACGAGTCGGTTCCGGTCGGCCCGGATGAGACCGCCAACCAACTGGTCCGGACCTGGGGCGAGCCGCGCCGGTTTGACTTTGAGCCCAAAAGCCATGATGATGTGGGCGTCGGTCTGGGGCTGATGGACTTTGAACGGGCCGCCAAGATCAGCGGCGCCCGGTTCGTAGTGATGCGGCGTTGGGGCGCCAGGCTGGAGCGGGCCCTGATCAATTTCATGCTTGACCTGCATACCGGGGAGCACGGCTATACCGAAATCTTTCCGCCGTTTCTGGTGAACCGGGCCTCGATGATTGGCACCGGCCAGTTGCCGAAGTTCGAGGAGGATATGTTCAAGGCCGGTCCCGGCGAATTTTATTTGATTCCTACCGCTGAGGTGCCCGTGACCAACCTGCATCGCGACGAGATTCTCGAAGCCGAGATCCTGCCCATCAAGTACGCGGCCTATACCGCCTGCTTCCGGGCGGAGGCCGGATCGGCCGGCCGCGATACCCGCGGCATCATCCGGCAGCACCAGTTCAACAAGGTGGAGTTGGTCAAGTTCGCCCGGCCCGAGGAGTCCTACGCCGAACACGAGAAATTAGTGAATGACGCCGAAGCGGTATTGCAGCGCCTAGGCCTGCCGTACCGCGTGATGCTGCTTTGCAGCGGCGATCAGGGGTTCTCCGCCGCCAAATGTTACGACCTGGAGGTTTGGCTCCCCAGCTTCAATATGTACCGGGAGATCTCCAGTTGCAGCAATTTTGAGGACTTCCAGGCCCGCCGGGCGGGGATCAAGTTCCGGCCGGCCCCGGGCGCGAAACCGGAGTTCGTTCACACCCTGAACGGATCGGGCGTCGCGGTCGGCCGGACCGTGGCCGCCATCCTGGAGAACTATCAGAACGAGGACGGTAGCGTCACGGTGCCGGAGGCACTCCGGCCCTATCTGGGCACGGATGTATTACGGAGGACCTGAACGCGGCAAGACTTGGCAGGCCAAACGACGGTTGTGATTAACCGGTATCCGGATGATTAAGATAATCGTAGAAGAATCGTTGCTGACAAAATCCCGGGGCTATGCTTGACCCCCCGGGATTTCTTATATTATAACGGGCAACGAATGCCGCAGGAGCGGCAACGAATGCCGCAGGAACGGCAATGAATGCCGCAGGAACGGCAATGAATGCCGCAGGAGCGACCTGAACGGACCGCAGCGCTTGCATACCCGCGGCTGGAAACGGAGCAAACTATCGTAGTTGAATCATTCCCATTCAACCTGATACCCCGTTGAAAATTCGGATTGCATGCGAGGCGCTGACTCATGGAAACCAACCGGGAATTTGTCAAGGGCGCGGTGGCGGGCGGAATTGCCGCGGCGGTCATGTATGTTTTCATCGAATTCTTTCGGTGGATCGGGGTGACCGAGTTCGGCCTGAGTTACCTCTCCGGAGACACGGTTTTTAATTTTCAAAATAATATCGTAATGAATGTCATTGCGTTGATTATCGCCATCGGGGTCGGCATGTTCTGGGGGGTAATCCTGGCCTTTTTATTTTCAAAGGTTTTGTCGGGCGATTTTTATCAATTTAAGGCCGTTTTTATCAGCTTTTGCATTTTCTTTTTTCACCTGGGCTTTCTCGACGAACCGTTCCACTATACGCGGAAAATCCATGATAAAACCTTGGACTTACTGATTATTCTGGCCGGTTACCTATTATATGGATATCTGCTTGGGCTCATGTTTAAAAAACTGAAGCTGATTCGGGAGTGATACAAAAAAGCCGTCCCCCAAAGGGGGCGGCTTTTCAATTTAACGTTCCTGCTGCTTCCTGATGCGGATCACGCCGACGTCCCCATGGCTTTCAATGACTGTCCCAAACTCCTTGGAATAGGTCCGCAAGTCCTGCAGCACCCGTTCGGCGTCGGCGCCGCGGCGGAGCCTGGTCTGAAAGTGCACTTGGTGGTTGTTGACATTGACCGGATACAGCCTGGCCTTTACCGGGCCCCCGGAATCAAAGTCAACGCCGAGAATGGCGCTGTCTGTGCAGTTTTTGGAATAGGAGCCGAACAGGAAATTGCCCAGACTATAAGCGATCAATTTCCCCTTATAGACCTCCAGCCCTTGCAGTACGTGGGGATGATGGCCGATGACCAAATCGGCTCCGGCGTCGATGCACCGCTTGCCGTAATTCTTTTGGTAGTCCGACGGATAAAATTGCAACTCCTTGCTCCAGTGAAAGGAGACGATGACGAAATCCGCCTGCTCTTTGGCCTTCCGAATGTCGTCCGGAAAATGGGCGGGATTGCCGTGAGCCGTTCCGGGGCGGGTGGGGGTCGCCCAGAAAACCTCCGGAAATGTCAGGGAATAGGCCAGAAAAGCAAAACGCTTTCCATCGGGCGCGGTGAGAAAAGCGGGGCGGCGGGCCTCGCCGCGGTTCATTCCCGCCCCGGTGTAAGCGATCCCGGCTTTTTTCAGCGTAAACAGCGTATCCTCCAACGCCAGCGGGCCGTAGTCCATCATATGGTTATTGGCCAGGGTCACCACGTCAAATCCGGCTGCGACCAGACTCGCGACGGACTTCGGATTGGCCCGGAGTGTCCATGTTTTTTCGGCATAGATCGCGCCCCGGTCGGAGAAAGGAACCTCCTGGTTGCCCATAAGGATGGTGGCGGTGTTTAAAACTTCCTTGGTGCCGGCCCAGGGATAATCGGGATTGGCGATTATCCGGCCGTCAATTTTTTGGAAACCGAGGTCGCCCACTGCCATCAAGGTGGTGAGGGCGGAAGGAGGCAGCGGGGAGGGAGTGAATCCCGGGACCGGCGCCGGCGACGCGGTCAGACCCGCGGCCGAAGCTGACCAGATGGCTGCGATCAGCGCTAAAAGCGTTAAAATACCGTGTTTCTTCATGCCAACACCTCTTTGGATGCTTCTTCCCGATGATCTTCACTTTACTATGGCACAATCAGCGGACGGTGTCAAGCCGCGCCAACCGTTGAAAATTGCCGGGGCCGCCGGTTTATGGAAGCGGCCCGATCCCCACGCCCAAAGAATGGATGATTGCGCGGAACGTCATGTTCTGGTTCAAATGAATCTCCGGACCTTACTTGGCATTAATAAGCCAAAAGGCCCCGGCAGCCGGGGTCTCTTGGTCCGGCATTTCAGCCGGTTTTGGCGGGTAAACCCGGCTCAAAAGCGCCGGATTAAAACCGGTAGCCGAGTCCCAATTGAAGGTTGGTCGTTGACTCGTCGCCAAGTTCGCCGATAAAGCCGCCCCGTAGGTCGAGCTGGTCATCGAGATTCAGAATCAGCCCCAACTCATAAAGCGAGGTCAACTCATTGTCCTCGACCGACAGATCCAGTTGCAGAATGCCTTTCAAGTCCTGGCTGATGACGGCGGCGCCGTTGATCCCCAAGAAAGCCCGCGAGGAGCCGGAACCGAACAGACCCGCCTCCAGGGCGAGAGTGGGACTGACCCCGTATTTCAGGCTGACCCGGGTAAAATCATCCTCGCCAATGTCGGCCGTCACCCCCAGTTTGTCGGCGAATCCGTAGCTTCCTCCGGCGATGACTCCATAATCGTTGGCATAACGAAGGGTAAGGCTGCCCTCTCCGGGAATCACCTCGGGAGAGTTCAATCCCCAGGCGGCGGTCGAACCAAGGATAAATAGGGCTAGAACCAATACCGATACCAGTAACCTTTTCAATTTCAAGCATCTCCTTCGTGTTATTGGCCGGTGGGCCGCGTTACGTTTTAGACGTATCGAGGAATTGATATGGTTCAATATTCGTGACGGAAATTAAATTATCCTGCCGCGGTCCGGGAGTAAAACCGGCGTCCGATATCGATTCCGCCGGTTTCACTACAATTGGGGCGACAGAATCCTCGGGATCGGTCGGTTCGAATGGACCGGAAGGTCCTCGCTTCCGGCGGAACTGCGCGTTGCAGGAATCGAGCGATTGAAAAGCGGGCTTTTCTTCTTCGGCGGATAGGGATTATCCGGCAAAGTTTTGGTTAAAATACCGTTCAGAGGTGAAGCGCGATGGCGGCTCCTTTGACAGTTATGGGAATTTTGGTCGACCACCGGGGCGAGGTGGCTCCGGGAGTTCAAGAGGTGATTACCCGGCATGGGACGGATATCATTTGCCGGATGGGGGTACCCAGTCCTTCCAAAGAAAAAGGCTTGATTACGCTGGTATTCGAAGGGGATGACCAAGGAATCCGGCAATTCCGCCGGGAACTGGAGGAGATCCCGGGGGTTTCGGTTCAGACCATGAGTTTTCCTTAAACAGATTATCAGAGGTAAAGACAATGCAAAAATTTTTTTTATGGCTGAAAGCAATACGGGCCCCGTTCTTCTCCGCTTCGCTCATCGCGGTGCTGGTCGGAGCCGCGGTTGCTGCGGGAGAGCAGCCGGTGAACCTATGGGCGATCATTGCCGCGTTGATCATCGTGGTCGGCAATCAGGCCGGAGCCAATTTGATCAATGATTATTTCGACGCGTTGGGCAGTGATCCGGTGAACTTCGATTTCACTCCGTTCAGCGGCGGCAGCCGTTTGATTCAAAACGGCGTTCTGCCGCGGCGAAGCTATCTGTTGGCCACGGTTGTCGCTTATGCGATCGGCCAGATTACCGCCATCGGATTGTCCATTGCCTATTGGAACGGATGGATTTTAATTTTGGCGCTTGCCGGTTTGGGGCTGGGGGTGGCTTACAGCGCCACCGGAATGTTCGGCATGGGCCGGGGTTGGGGAGAAGTGGCCGTAGGTTTGGGGTTTGGGCCGTTGGCCGTTTTAGGAAGCTATTTGCTCCAAACCAATCAGCTCTCCTGGAAGGCGACCTTTGCCGGAATTCCCGTCGGACTGCTGGTGATGGGGATCCTGATCCTTAACGAATTTCCCGATTATGAGGCTGACCGTTCGGTCGGAAAACGGAACTGGATTGTCCGGGCCGGAGGAGGGGTCCGGGCCGTCTGGATTTACCTCGTCACTATCGTTCTAGCGTACATGGTCATTCTGGCCGGGGTCTTCGGCGGCTTTTTCCCAGGAAGCATCCTTATTTCGTACTTTTCGATCCCGTTGGCGGTTTGGATCATCTTAAAACTTTGGCAGGGCAAGACCCGGGCTCCGGAGATCATCCCGGCGCTCGCCGGCAATATCGGGCTGCATTTTATCACCGGGCTGCTTTTATGTATCGGATTATTGAAGCATTGACTGGTTTATGGAAAAGCCGGGATGAAGCCGGAACCCGGCTGGCCACTTGTATTAACATTATGAATAGGCGGAATAATACGTTAAAAGTTACCGTGCCAAATTCAAACCCCTCCGGGGTTTTTCTGTTATCCGTTCCACAGCGTATCCTGCGGCGGGGTTTATCGGAGCTTCCAATGATTTTGGAGAACTTATCGTAAACATCCAAACTTTCAAAGGAAGTTTCGGCCTCCTTAGCGAATAAGTTAGGACGACTCGCCGGCCAATTTTGTTTGAACCCGCCGGACGATTCATTCGCGGAGGATATTGCAGCATGGAATATCAGACCCTATACCGGCGCTGGCGGCCCCGGAAGTTCAGCGATTTCGTCGGACAGCAGCACGTGGTCACCACGCTGATCCACGCCCTGGCAAGCGATCGGGTCGCCCACGCCTATCTTTTTACCGGTCCGCGCGGCACGGGCAAGACCAGCATCGCCAAGATCTTCGCCAAGGCGCTCAACTGCCTGCGGCCGAACGGCGCCGAGCCTTGCGGGGAATGCGTCAATTGTGAGCGGATCCATGACGGAATTTTTTTGGACGTGATTGAGATCGACGCCGCTTCCAACCGGGGGATCGATGAGATTCGCGATCTGCGGGAGAAGGTCCGTTTCGCCCCGGCCGAGGGGAAATATAAGATCTATATCATCGATGAAGTTCATATGTTGACTACCGAGGCTTTCAACGCATTGCTGAAGACCTTGGAGGAGCCTCCGAAACACGTGGTGTTCATTCTGGCCACCACCGAAGTTCACAAGATTCCGGCAACCATCCTCTCCCGCTGCCAGCGGTTTGATTTCAAGCGGTTCACCCTGGCCGAGATCAATGGAAGGCTGGAGGAGATCCTGGCCGCCGAAGGCCTTGGAGGTTATTCCGAAGAAGCGTTGAATCTTATCGCCGAGCATGCCGAGGGCGGAATGCGGGATGCGCTGGGCCTTTTGGAACAGGTGCTGGCGCACAGCCAGGGAACGCTGGAGGCGGAGGACGCCCGGGCCGTGCTGGGGCTAACCGGCCAGGCGGCGGTGGAGGCCATGGCCGCGGCCTTGCTGCAAAGCGATCTCCGGCAAGCCATTCAGACGCTGGCCGAAGTGAATCAGGCCGGCAAAGATCTGTTCCAGTTCGGCCGGGGCTTGGTGGCGTTTTTCCGCGACCGTCTGCTGGCCGAGGTGGAGAATGGCAGCGGCGCGCCGCCGGAATATGCCCGGCTGGCGCGGACCATTGAGGTTCTGGCCGACGCTGTCAACGAGGTGAAACGGTCCCAGCAAAGCTCGCTGCCGTTGGAGTTGGCCGTGATCAAGATTACCAGTCCCGATTTTGGCCGGGACGATCTGGAGGAACGGGTCGCCCGGCTGGAACAAGCGCTGCAACAGGCCCAAGCCGGAGGGGCGGCCGCGCCGAAGCCGCCTTTATCGTCAATTCCCGCTCCGGCCCGCCGTGAGCCGGCTGCGGCAGCGCAGTCAATGGCGCCGGCTAATCCCGCTCCGGATCCGATCCCGGCCCGTTCCGCCACGGGGGTTTTTGAGGAGTGGAACGCCTTCATGGAAGCGGTCAAACGGCGCAAAAGGACTTTGGCGGCTTTAATTCAGGAAGGAAAACCGGTAAAATGTGAGGGAGGGCAGTTGACAGTAGAGTTGCCCTCCAACCTAAAGTTTCATCTGGAAAATCTGGCGTTACCCCCAAACCGGGAACTGCTGGAGGAGGTTCTGATGGAGGTCACCGGTTCGAAGCTGAGCATTTATTGCGTACCCGCATCCGGTCAGACAACTGAAGCCAAACCGGAGGAACCGGTCCCCGCGGCTCCCGATCCCTTGGCCAAGGCCATGGCGCTTTTTGGCGGTGAAGTTCGCCCAGTTACGAAGGAGGAAAATAAATGATGCCCAATATGCAACAAGCCATGAAACAAATTCAAAAAATGCAAGCGGAGATGGCCCGGGTTCAACAGGAACTTGAGCAGAAAACGGTCACCGCGACCGCCGGCGGCGGCGTGATCACGGTTGAAGTCTCCGGCAAGCTGGAACTGCGAAAGATCGAGATCGACCCGGAGGTTGTCAATCCGGAGGAATTGGAGATGCTGCAGGATCTGATCACCGCCGCGGTAAACGAAGGAATTAAAAAAGCCCAGGATATGGCTTCGTCGGAAATGGCCAAAGTTACCGGGAATTTAAATATTCCCGGAATGCCGGGTTTGTTCTGAACCCATGGCCGCTCTATACCCGCAAGCCATGACCCGGCTCATCCATGAGTTGGCCAAATTACCGGGGATTGGGCCGCGTACCGCCCAGCGCCTGGCTTTTCATGTATTGACCCTTTCCGGGGAAGAGGTCGGAAAGTTGGCTGAGACTTTACTTGAGGCCAAACAGAAAATCGGATTTTGCGCCGTTTGCGGCCAGTTGACCGAGACCTCGCCTTGCCCGGTATGCCAGGATGCGGGGCGGGACCGGGCGCTGATTTGCGTGGTTGAGGAACCCAAAGACGTGGTGGCCATGGAAAAGACCCGGGTCTTTCGCGGCCTGTATCATGTGCTGGGCGGCGCTATCTCGCCGCTGGAAGGGATTGGGCCCGAAGATCTCCGGATCAAGGAACTATTGGGACGGGTCGGGAGCGAAGGGGTTCGCGAAATCATTCTCGCCACCGACCCGAATATCGAAGGGGAAGCCACTGCCCTCTATCTCAGTAAGATTCTGCGGCCGCTCGGCCTACGGGTCACCCGGCTCGCCCGGGGGCTTCCGGTGGGCGGCGACCTGGAATATATCGATGAAATCACCCTCGGAAAGGCTTTTGAAGGCAGGACCGAGTTATAATCCACCCGATGCCGGATAGACAAGCGGGATATCAGCCTATCATAGCTATTGATCATTAAACCAAGAGCTAGGAACTGAAAACCAATAACTACGAACCAATAACCAATAACTTAATTATTATGTATAAAAATTCCTCCGCCGGTTCATACTGCCTATTAGCAGAAAGGTGGAGGAAGAATCATGCTGAACGACAGATGGCAACGTTGGATGCGATTGCTTGGCGGATTCGCAATCAAACTGGGTAAGGCGTTTCGTTGGAGACACGACGCGCTCTGCGGCTATGACGGTCCCGATCTGTTGGAATCGCTTGAGGACGCCCGCCGGGAATGGCGGTACGCCCGGATGTATTTTAACAGCGTCAGCGACCCGGACCTGATCGACCACGCCGTCTTTTACCTGGGCGCGACCGAGAAAAAATACATCTATCTGTTGAAACAGGCCAAGGAAAACGGACTAAACGTCGAACCCTTGCTGCTCTGAACGGCAGATGGGCTTTATCTCTTGTTTCTCTGAGTTTTTGTCTACAACCGCGGCCAATTGCTTAGGTTAATCACAACTCTTCTAAAACATTCCGGCCTCCCATAGAATTTCTTGAAAGGGGGGGTCGCGATGTCGACCGGGATGATTCTGACTTACCTGGCGGTGCTGGTATTTCTGTACCTGCTGGGGAAGAGCTGCTGGAAGCCGCTGTTTGTCTTGTTCAATCTGTTGTTCCAGGGCGCCCTCGGCGCCTTGGGGATTTATCTCATCAATCTGCTGTTGGTCCATTGGAATTTTGAAGTACCCTTAAACCCCTATAACTCGTTGCTGGTGGGTTTTTTGGGCTTTCCGGGGTTATGCGCGGTGTTGCTTTTAAAATATTGGATTCAGATCTAGCCACAAGGACAGACACGGAAACAGCCGCCCAGGCATAGAGTTAAACATCAAGCCGAAATGCTTCAATATTTGTCGCCTCGCCATCGGGTCTCAATCGTAGCCGAAACTGACGCGGCGACGGAGAAAACACGCACGGAGGTAAGAATATGTCTTCCCCTGAGTGCTTTGGTTGTGGCGGTTTCCGCCCCGAAGGGCTTGCCATCGGTGAGCAATATCTTTGCCGCGAATGCGAGGACCAGATGGTCCGGTCGAAAGCAGGGATGATCGATTATCAGCATTGGATTGATCGCTGCCGTACATTTTGGGAAAAAGTAAAAATAGATCTCACCGATACGGAAGGGTAGGCCACGGGCCTACTTTTTTTGTTTCTTCTTCCAAGAAGTCAATATCAACCGGCCGTGACGTTACCCAGCGGCCAATTGAAAGGCTTTGGGATTCGACTTTAGGGGAATAGTTGTTTTTTAAAAGAGGAAGCGAAAAAAGGGTGTCGAATTTAGAAAGATGAATGAAAAGTTAGCTACGGATCGCGCTCCTCTTTTGGAGGAGATGCTCCGTTACCGGAATGAATCAAATATTTCGTTTCATACACCGGGTCACAAGGGAGGCCGCGGCTTGGAACCCTGGTGTCAGGATCCGGACTGGGCCGGGCTGGACCTGACCGAAGTCGCCGGGTTTGACTGGCAACGGGGGATGGAGGAGGCTCAAGACCTTGCCGCCGCTCTGTTTCGGGCCGATCGCAGCTTTTTGTTGACTCAGGGCGCCACCCAAGGAATCCTGGCCGGCATTGCCGGCGCGTTCCGGCCGGGAGATACGGTCTTAATCGGCCGAAATTGTCATAGCTCTGTGATCAAGGCGCTAATCCTCGCGGATTTGAATCCGGTGTTCGTGGCGGTCGATCAGCTTCCGGAATGGTCCATTCCAGCCGGAGTCAATTTACGGGCGCTGCAAGCGTCGGTTCAGAATCATCCCGAGGCCGCCGGAGGCGTGTTCACCAACCCGACCTATCAGGGAATCGCCGGACCGGTCGCGGCGTATCGGACGCTGCTCGGGCCGGAGCGGATCTTGTTTATTGACGAGGCTCATGGCGGCCATTTCGGCTGGATCGGCCGGCCGGGGTATGACGCGCATACGGCCGCCGATCTCTGGGTACACGGAGCGCATAAGATGCACGGTTCGCTGACCCAGACCGGCTGGCTTCATCTGCGGTACGGCCGGATCGATGAGGCGATGGTCGCGGAACGGTTGGATCTGATTTCGACCACGAGCCCGTCCTATCTGCTGCTGGCTTCTTTGGATTCCAACCGCCGGTTTCTGGCCGGAACCGGAGCCCGGTTGTTCCGGGAGCGCCTGACGGCCATTTTAGGCTGGAAGGAACGGCTGCGGGCCATCCCCGGCCTCTCCGTCCTCTCCAAAGCGGCCTTGACCGGCGGAAGGACGGTGGATCCTTGGAAAATAACGCTGGCTGGGTCAAGGATTTCCGGATATTGGATGGCCGAGCGGCTGCGCCGGGATCACCGGATCGCGGCCGAATACGCCGATTCGCGTCAAGTTACCTTGATCGCCGCGCCCTGGCAGGAACCGCAGGAATTGGAGAGATTGTATAGCGCGTTGGCCGCGTTAATGACGGGGGCTCCCCCTTTAGCGCAAGAGGCCGCCGCGATCCCGGATGTCATTCCTCCGCTGCTGATGCGGCCGCGTCAGGCGGCTTTTGGCCGGAGAGACTGGGTGGCCCTGGCGCAAGCCCGGGGCCGAATCGCGGCCGGCATGATTGCTCCATATCCGCCCGGGATTCCGGCGCTTGTTCCCGGCGAATTGATCGGGCCGGACCAGATTGCTTGGGTGGGCTCGGTCGCCCGTCAAGGGGGCTGGGTGAACGGAATGGACCGGCAGGAACGGATCCCGGTGCTGATTGAGTGAGTGTGGAAGACGCGTAAAAGATAAGGAGTCGGCCGATGAGGACCGGGTTATTCATTACCCTGGAAGGTTTGGACGGGTGCGGGAAATCGACCCAAGCCCGGCTATTGAAGGAATATCTGACCGGTCGTGGCTATGACACGGTTCTGACCAGGGAACCGGGGGGTACGCCGTTGGCGGAAGCGGTGCGGAGTCTGATCCTGACTCCGACCGAGGAAGAATTGGATCCCATGGCCGAGGCGCTGCTGTATGCCGCGGCCCGCGCCCAGCACGTGAACGGCCTGATCCGGCCGGCTCTCGCGGCGGGAAAAATCGTCATCAGCGAGCGGTTTGTCGATTCCAGCCTCGCGTATCAAGGCTTCGGACTGGGACGGGGCCTGGAGTTGATCCGGGAGATTAACCGGTTAGCGCTGGGCGACTTCGCTCCGGATCTCACCTTTCTGCTGGATGTCAAGGTAGAGCAGGGTTCATTCCGGGTCAATCATCGCAGCCACTCGGTCAGGAGCAAACCGGATCGGATCGAATCCCGCGGCGCTAACTTTTACGAACAGGTCCGGCGGGGCTATCTGGAGTTATCCCGGATGGAACCCCAGCGCATTGTACTCATTGCAGCCGAGTTGACTATCGAGGAAGTTCAAGCCGAGATTATTCGGCGGGTGCTCGAAAGATTGAATCCCGAAGCGCTCGATTAAACGCCGCGCGGCGAAAAGCCCCCGCTAAATCGGGAAACTTTTACCGCTCGTGGCGTTTGCGACTACCCGTGACCTTCGAGTAAGGTTTAATATAATGTTTGTAACGGGATGGAAGAAACTAAGAAGAGGAAGTGATGGTGGATGAAACTGGTGATCGCGATGATTCAGGACCAGGATGCCAACAAACTGCTAGGGGTTTTGACCGAACACGGTTATTCCGCCACAAAGCTGGCCAGCACCGGCGGTTTTCTCCGGCAGGGAAACACCACGTTGCTGATCGGAGTTGAGGATGAGCGGGTGCATGAATTGACCGAATTTATTAAGGAATCGGCCCGTTCCCGGAAGCAACTGGTCACTCCGCTGGCCTCGGTGGGACGATCCTTGAACAATTATATGACCGACCCGATCGAGGTAACGGTGGGCGGAGCCACTATTTTCGTGGTCAATGTCGAGGATTTTGCCAAGGTATGAAAAGAGGGAAGCGCCTTGCAAGTAAAATTCAACAACGCCAAACCGGTGGAGCGGCGCCGGGGAAGAACGGCGGCCATTGACGCGCGGCGACGGGAGTTTGACGATGCGTTGCGGGATTCCGAGGTGGAACGGCGCCGTAGGGTTTGCCAGCAATTGCTGGAGGAGATTGACGGGCTCAGCGAGGAGTTGAAGAAAGCCCCAAATCCCGAAGGCATCCGGCGCTATCGCGATCTGGTCACATCGTTCATGAAAGAAGCGCTGCATCAGTCCTTCGAGGTAAACCAGCAGCTCCATTGGGATCGGACCGGTAACCGGAAGACCATGACCACGGTTAAACAGATCAATAAGCTGTTGGAAGAGATCATGGATGAGACCGTCAATAAGGAGAAGCACCATTTGGACCTGATCGCCAAATTCGACCAGATCCGTGGGTTGCTGCTCGATCTCTATCTTTAAATCAAAATCGGAGTCAAAATGCCTTTCTTTGAAATACTAGGTCATAGCGACGTGATTCAGGGGTTGGCCGCGGCCGTGGCCGAAGACCGGGCCGGACACGCCTATCTTTTCTTCGGCCCCGAGGGGATCGGCAAGAAAACAGTGGCCCTGGCGTTGGCCGAGAGCCTGCTCTGCCTGGAGAAAACCACCGGCTCGGGCTGCGAATGCCCGTCATGCCGGCGTTTCCGCTCCAGGAACCATCCGGATCTGATGACGGTCGAGGCGGCCGGCGGGTCCATTAAAATCGAGCAACTGCGGGAACTGCAACGGACAGCCTATTTTAAAGCGTTGCTCAGCCCCAAAAAAGTTTTTTTCTTTCCCGAGGCCGACAAGCTGACCGAGGCCGCGGCCAACAGCTTCCTGAAGATCCTCGAGGAGCCTCCGGCGGGGGTGGTCTTTATCTTCACGGCGGTCCGGCTCGATTATATCCTGCCGACCATCCGGTCCCGCTGTCAAAACTATCAATTATTCCCGGTTCCGGCGGCGCAGATCGCCCAATGGCTCGAGCAGCGGGGTGTCCCGGCCGCCGAGGCCGAGCTTAGGAGCAGAATCTGCGAGGGAATTCCGGGCCGGGCCCTGAACTCCGTCACCGAGCGGGCCGGAGCGGGCGGGACCGATATGATGGCCTTGTTGAATGCCGACCGCCTGAAGCGGCTGATCGCAGTCAACGGCCTTGAGAAGAAAGAACGCCAAGAGATACTGGTTATCCTGCGGTTCTGGCAGGAACAGCTCCGGGCTGAACTGCTGAAGCGTCTGGAGGAGCAGACGCCGGATCGCGCCCGGATTGCCGGATTGCGAACCATTTTGGAGAAACTGATCGGGACCGTCCGGATGGTGGAAAGCAACGTCAATATCCGGCTGGCCCTGGACGATCTGATAATGGCTTTGGACGCGCCAGGAATGAGAAGGGATTTGATTGAGCGATGATCAATATCGTTGGGATACGTTTTAAACAAGCCGGCAAAATCTATTATTTCGATCCCGAGGCGCTGGAACTGAAGGCCGGTGATAAGGTAATCGTGGAAACCGTGCGCGGGATCGAGTTCGGACAGGTAATCGTCGGGCCGAAGCTGGTTCCCGATGAAAAAGTCACTCAGCCGTTGAAAAAGGTGCTCCGTCCGGCCACTCCCGAAGATGAGGCGCAGCTTAAGGAGAATCACGAAAGGGAGAAAAAGGCCTTTGAGATCTGCCTGGAGAAGATCTCCAAGCACAATCTGGACATGAAACTGGTTGATGTCGAGTATACCTTCGACCGGAGCAAGATTATCTTTTACTTCACCGCCGACGGCCGGGTTGATTTCCGGGAATTGGTCAAGGATCTGGCCACCGTCTTCAAAACCAGGATCGAACTGCGCCAGATCGGGGTCAGGGATGAAGCCAAGATGCTGGGAGGACTGGGACCTTGCGGCCGACCGCTCTGCTGCGCCACTTTCCTGGGTGAATTCGAGCCAGTCTCCATTAAAATGGCCAAGGAGCAAAACCTGTCGCTCAATCCGGTCAAAATCTCGGGAATCTGCTCTCGGTTGATGTGCTGCCTCCGGTATGAATCATCCAGCTATCGCGATGTCAAATCCGATCTGCCCCTCATCGGCAGCCAGGTGCGGGTCGATGGCAAAGAAGGCAAGATCATCGCGGCCAATCAGATGAAAGAATCGGTGCTGGTCCAGTTTGAGGACAGCTCCAAACAGGAAGTGCTGCTGGCCGAAGTGGAGGAGATTATGCTCAATTCCGAAGCGGGCGGCAATGGGAGCGGGACAAAAATGTCTGACAAAAACCCTTGACAACCAAGCCCGTCTCGCATATAATGAGCAATAACAGAAACATCTTCAAATGCAATGAAGAGGATTAGTAAGATGGTAGGTTTCTTTAGAGAGCCGGTGGTTGGTGGAAACCGGTGGGCCGAACATCTGAACTCCCCTCTGAGCCGCCAGCCCAACGAGTTTTCCAGTAGGCTGAGCCGGGGGAAAGCCTTTCCAGCCCGTTATCGCGAAGGCAACCGTCCTTAATCTGCGTGATTTTGGCGGATGTCGTTAAAGATGCGGCCGAAAGGCCCATAAAATTGGGTGGTACCACGAGATCAAACCCTCGTCCCTTTACAGGGACGGGGGTTTTATTTTTTTTAAAAGAAAAAAAGAGGAGGAATTTAGCGATGCGTCAGGTCAAAATTTTTGACACTACGTTACGGGATGGCGAGCAGTCCGCCGGGATCAATTTGAATGTCGAGGAAAAGCTGCGGATCGCCAGGCAATTGGCGAAATTGAACGTGGATGTAATCGAGGCCGGTTTCGCCATCGCCTCGCCCGGCGATTTCGCCGGGGTGCAAGCCATCGCCCGGGAATTGAAAGGGGTAACGGTCTGTTCGCTGTCGCGGGCGGTCAAGGCGGATATCGACCGGGCCTGGGAAGCGCTGCGGGATGCCGAGTCGCCGCTGATTCACACCTTTATCGCCACTTCCGACATTCATATGCGCTACAAGCTGCAAAAGGAACCCGATCAAGTCGTGGAGATGGCGGTCGCCGCCGTCAAGCACGCCAAAAAATACTGCTCCCAGGTAGAGTTTTCGGCCGAGGACGCCACCCGGAGCGATTGGGATTTTCTCTGCCGGATCTTCGGCGAGGTGATTAAGGCCGGCGCCACCGTCATCAATATCCCGGATACGGTTGGATACGCGATTCCCAGCGAGTTTGGCCGGATGATCCGGTATATCAGGGAACACACGCCGGGGATCGAGAAAACCCTGGTATCGGTCCACTGCCACAACGACCTGGGGCAGGCGGTCGCCAATTCGTTGGTGGCGGTGGAGAACGGCGCGGAGCAGGTGGAGTGCACCATCAACGGGCTCGGGGAACGGGCCGGCAACGCCGCGCTGGAAGAGATCGTAATGGCGCTCAAGACCCGGGCGCCACACTTTGAGGCCGAGACCCGGATCAGCACCGAACAGATTCACCGCAGCAGCACCCTGGTATCGGCGCTCACCGGCAAGCCGGTCCAGCACAACAAGGCGATCGTCGGTTCGAACGCTTTTTCCCACGAGGCCGGGATTCACCAGGACGGCATCCTCAAAAACCGGATGACCTATGAGATCATGACCCCGGAATCGGTGGGTCTGAGCCAGAGCCAATTGGTGCTCGGCAAGCATTCGGGCAGGCACGCGGTGAAAAATCGCGTCGAGGACCTCGGCTATACGCTGAGCGAGGCGGAATTGGATCGTACCTACCAGCGTTTTATCGAATTGGCAGACAAGAAAAAAGAAGTGACCGATTCCGATCTGGAAGCGCTGGTCCGTAGCGAGTACGCCGCGATTCAGGACCTGTTCGACCTGGACTATCTCCATGTCAGCACCGGCAATTCCACGATTCCGACGGCCACGATCCGGCTGCGCAAAGAGGAGCAATTGATCCAGGAAGCGGCGTGCGGGGACGGCCCCATTGACGCCATTTACAATGCGATTGACCGGATCACCGGTTATAAGGTAAAACTTGACGAATATCAAATCAAAGCGGTCACTTCCGGCCAGGATGCCCTCGGCGAGGTGGTCGTCAAAGTCCGGGAGAACGGCCACGCCTATGTAGGCCGGGGCCTTTCCACGGATATCATCGAAGCCAGCACGCTGGCCTATCTCCACGCCGTGAACAAAGTGGCGCGGGCCCTGAAAGCCTGACCGGACCGGCCATCAATCTTTGGAGCGGGACGTCCCGCTTTTTCAAAATCGAACTCATAGAACGCCCCTTTTTCGGAGAAATTATTGAACAAAGGGGTGTTTTTCATGCAAAAATTCAAAGTCGGAATCATCGGACTGGGATACGCCTGGGAGCGCCTGCACTACCCGGCGTACCAGGAATTGGCGGATCGCTACGAGATCACGGCCATCTGCGATATAAACCGGGAACGGGCCGAGTATTGGGGCGGGAAATTAAACCTGGACCTCAACCGGGATGTGTACACCAATTTCCTGACCATGATCGAGCGCCGGGACTTGCAGGTGATCGACATTATGGTGCCCATCGCCAAAAACCATCAGGTCGCGGAGCTGGTAGCCAGATCCGGCAAGGCGGTGATCCTCGAAAAGCCGATGGCGCCCACCCTGGAACAGGCGCAGGGCACTAAGGAACTGGCCGAGCGTTACGGGATCAAGCTGATGATCGCCGAGAATTACCGCTACAGCGAGGAGTTCAACCTGATCCGGGACTTGGTGCGGCAGCGCCGCATCGGAACGCCGGTCTTTTTCGTCTATCACAATACCAGCTGTTTCCCGTGTTCCATGGGTCAGGACACCTTTTCGGCCACCGAGTGGCGGCAGCATCCGGAATATCCGGGCGGGGATTTGCTGGATGCCGCCATCCACCCGTTGGCCGGGCTGCGGCATGTTTTCGGCGCCATCGAATACCTGCAGGCGCTGGGAGTGCCGCAAAAGGATGATTTCAGCCCCTACGCGGCGGTGACCGTCAACCTGCAATTCATGAACCGGGTGATCGGAACCTTCTCTTATTACCCGGCCGGCCGGGAACCTCAGAAGCCGCTGGTCGGCTTGAGGATCTTCGGGACCGAGGGCCAGATCTACCTGGAGGACGTCCGGTGCGGAATCGTCAATGTCTTTCATAGCGACGGCGGCCATGAGATGCTGACGTTCCGGCCGATGCGGGGCTACTACAATGAGTTGCTCAACTTCCACAACGCGCTGACCGGGGCGGAAGCCATCGGAGTCACCCCGGACATGGAGATCGGCGATCTGCGGACCGTCTACGCGATCCTCCAGTCCATCAGCGAGCAGGAGGTCGTCAAAGTCGACCGGGTGCCGTATTTCGCCATGAAGCCGTAAGCAGCCCGGTAGAGAACAAAACCGCGGAAGCGGTTTTTGTTTTGCGCCGCCCCGATTTACTCCGCCTGACCCGGCGAAAAACCAAACCCTGCGGCCAATGTCAGCAAACTGCCTGTAAGTATTTAGGGAGAAATTAGTCGACAACTTGGTCTAAATTCAAACCTTCCGGGGTTCTCTATCCGTGGACCCCGGAACTTGAGCCTTCTTGGCGCTGGACCCCATCCCCTCCCCGCTGAGTAGACCCGCGACAATGACAACACCGGGGAGGGAGCGAGGGAGAGGTAAGATTTTAGGCCGGCGTGATTGCCAAAGATCATTCCCTAAATATTATAATAGTGCTCGGCGGCCAGGGTTTGGTTTTTGGGGTTGGCCGCTTCGGGGAATGCCGTCCCCATTTTGGACGCGGATTTGTAACAATTTTGATAAATTGGCCAACGATTATGGTTCGTGGAGGAAGATCCCGGAAAACGGCGAATTGATTATGCGGTCCGGGATTTGCCGGATTCGGTCCGGCGGGGCGCCGGACAATGGGTACCAATGGCATAGGGGGATTTCGCATGGAACAGATTCGGCTGGATTTATCGAAGACCAAACCATACCTGCAGGACGTGGAATTGGCCAATATCGCCGGCCAGGTCCATACCGCCCATCAGGCGTTACATGAGGGGACCGGCGCCGGCAACGACTTTCTCGGGTGGATTGATTTGCCGCTGAAGTATGACCGGGCGGAGTTTGACGCGGTGCGGGAGGCGGGGCGGCGAATCGCCGAAACCAGCGAGGCGCTGGTGGTGATCGGCATCGGTGGATCATACCTGGGCGCCCGGGCCGCCATCGAGCTGTTGTCCCATTCCTTCGCCGGCCTTCTCGGCAACGGGCAGCGGAAAGCGCCGCGCATCTTTTATCTGGGCCATACCATCAGCCCGACTTATACCGCCGAGTTGCTTGAAGTACTGGCCGGCATGGATTTCTCGGTAAACATCATCTCCAAGTCGGGAACCACTACCGAGCCGGCGGTGGCGTTCCGGCTGATCAAGGAATTATTGGAGAAGAAATACGGCAAGGCCGGGGCGGCCGGGCGGATTTACGCCACCACCGACCGGGCCCGGGGCGCGCTGAAGCAGTTGGCCGACGCCGAGGGGTATCCGCAATTTGTGATCCCCGATGACGTTGGAGGCAGATATTCGGTGCTGACGCCCGTCGGGTTGCTGCCGATCGCCGCCGCCGGCATCGACATCCAGGAAATGATGGACGGCGCGGCCGCCGGCTGCCGCGAATACGCCGCTCCCGAACTGGAACAGAACGCCGCCTACCGGTATGCGGCGGCCCGCAACATTCTTCACCGCAAGGGCAAGTCCATCGAGATTCTGGTCAATTATGAGCCGGGGCTGCATTATTTCGCCGAATGGTGGAAGCAGCTCTACGGCGAAAGCGAGGGCAAGGACCACAAGGGGATCTTCCCGGCCGCGGTCGATTTCTCGACCGATCTGCATTCGATGGGCCAGTACATTCAGGAAGGCCGGCGCGATCTGTTCGAGACCATGCTCTGGGTGGAACGGCCGCGCCGCTCGCTGGCCATTCCGGACGACCCGGCGGACATCGACGGCCTGAACTTCCTCTCCGGAAAGACTATGGAGTTCGTCAACCAAAAGGCGTTCGAAGGGACGCTGCTGGCCCATAACGACGGCGGCGTGCCCAACCTGGTGGTCCGGGTTCCGGAGATCCGGCCGTTCTATTTCGGCAAGCTGGTTTATTTCTTCGAAAAGGCCTGCGGCATCAGCGGCTATCTGAACGCGGTCAACCCCTTTGATCAGCCCGGGGTGGAGGCCTATAAGAAGAACATGTTCGCGCTGCTCGGCAAGCCGGGTTATGAAAAGGAGAAGGCGAAGCTGGAAGCGCGGCTGTAGTCGTAGCGCGGGATTTAAATCAAACGGATCGGCCGGGAATGCTCCGGCCGGTCCGTTGTTGTTTTCGGGAGCGAATGGGCTTCGTTGCCGGGGCCGTTGCTAAGCCGGTTATCTACATTCAGTAATCCTATGAACTGATTTATCCACAGGATATCCACATTTAGTAACTGATTATCCACATTCAGTTATTAAATATCCACATTCTGTTACTGAATGTGGATTGGGGATGACTCCCCCAGTTCATTTATTCACAGAATATCCACATTTAGTTACTGAATATCCACATTCTTTTACTCCATGAAATGATTTAGTAACAGAATATCCACATTTAGTAGTTAAATATCGATGGGGGATGACTCCCCGGACAATCTTGACGACGGGATATTCAAAATCAATGCTTCGTGCTCTTCGTGTTCTTCGCGTGGAAAAGGCTTTAGAACCCGAAAACATCTACAGCATAACAACCACGAAGCGCGCGAATAAAAAAGTCACTCGCCGCCGTTGTGTCAATCTTTTTTCTTTTTGACCGACCAGAAACAAAAAGTCGCCGGATTCGGCGAGGTTCTGCGTCGCACCCTGCACAGGTGCGTGGATTGGGTCAGGGAATAAAGTAGCCGGCGTTGCCGCCAACGCCCTCTCCCCTAGGGTTTTTTCGAAGCTGTCGGCCCTCCCCCATCACGCTATCAAAAAGCGATAGCTATGGGGGAGGGACCGAGGATGTCTAAATTCATGACAGTTAAGATCTTAGGCCCATTTTCCCCTCCCCCATAGCCTGCTCTTTAGGCGTGATGGGGGAGGGCCACTGACTTGAACGGACCGAGGGGAGAGGGCATCGGCATCGGAGCCAACAGTATTTTTATTTACCTTAGCAAACTGGATGATCAAATTAATGGTTTAATAGAAACATGATTTAATGTCGCACCCTGCACGGGCAATGTCAACAAGCGATGATTACATATGTTGGTATTATTAAGCCGAACTCTAGGCTTAGACCTCTCTCTTGCTCTTCCGGCGTAATCTCATCCTGAGCGCCGGACCTTGAACCGTCCTTGGTTCTGGTCCCCCGCGTGGGAGAGTAACCGATACCTTCGCGGTCCAAAGGCTTTTAGAGACCAGCGTCTAGGGTTACCCTTCCCCTT
>JAEYGI010000011.1 GCA_023402395.1 Bacillota bacterium | reverse complement strand
GCGTCGGTATTGGTATCGCTCCCCGCTTGAACGGCCAGTTCCCGCATACGTTGCAGGATATTGGAGGTTTCATCCAGGGCGCCTTCAGCGGTCTGCACCATGGAGATCGCATCTTGGGCGTTACGGGTGGCTTGATCCAGGCCGCGAATCTGGCCGCGCATTTTCTCGGAGATGGCGAGCCCGGCGGCGTCATCGGCCGCGGTGTTGATCCGGTAGCCGGACGACAGCTTCTGTAAGGATTTGGCCATGGAAGTGCCATTGGCGTTCAACTGATTATAGGTGTTTAAAGCCGAGAGATTGTGATTAATAACCATTCCCATTGTAAGTTTCCTCCTTGATTTTTCTCGTTAGCCTCCGTGATCATCCGGCCGTGAGAATCATTGCGAGTTTTGATCCTTTGAAATCGCCGGAGAGGTTCAAAGAATCATCCTTAAAAACAAATTAACCGGATGAATCAGGTAAGTTTTACCAGCACCGGTTGACATATACCCTCCTCTCTCTCATTGAATTAGTTAGAAAATCGTTTGTAATTATTAGAATTTAATTAGAAATAACGGAAGACAAACGAACTAATTCGATAAATGGAATATTTTTTACAAATCTGTATCTTCGGCTTCAGGTTTAAAACAATAGCCGCACGGTATCATATAAATAAAAAACCCCCCGCTGGCTCAGCGGGGGGTCGTTTGCTAGGATTCCAGAAATTATTGCAAGAGTTGCAGAACTTGCTGCGGCAATTGGTTGGCTTGGGCCAGCATGGCGGTGGCGGCCTGGTTGAGTACGCTGAGCTTGGTATACTCGGCCATCTCGGAAGCCATATCAACATCGCGGATCCGGGACTCGGCGGCGGTCAGGTTCTCACTGGAGGTGGTCAGATTGTTGATGGTGCTCTCCAGCCGGTTTTGAACCGCGCCCATCTTGGACCGGGCCGCGGAAACGGTAATCGAGGCGGTATCGATTACTTTGAGGGCGATATCCGCCGACTCCTGCGTGTCGATATCGAGGCCTGCAAGGCCGAGCGAGGCCGCATCCATCTTGCCGATGTCAATGGTGATGCTTTGACCGGTATTGGCGCCGATCAGAATCGTCGACGAACCGTCGATCCGTTGATCTTCAGCTTTGGTGGTCTGAATGAAGTTGGACAAGGCGGTGGTGGCGGTGGTATTCTTCACGCCGTCGGCGCTCTTGACGGTGATCGTCAATCCGTAGATAGCGTCAGCGGTACCGGCGGTCGCGGCGGTCGCGGTGATGGCCCCGTTGGCGTCGGTGGCTAGGGCAAAGTCCGCGCCGGTGCCCGAAATGTCAGCCGCTAAGTTAGCCAACGTGGTCCCGGCGGCTACTTCGATATCCGTGGTCAACAGTTCGCCGTTCTGGAAATAGCTGACGGTGACGATATCACTGACGGCGATGCCAAGACTGTTTCCGTCGTCATCATTGATAGCCGTCAAAGCGCTAGCGGTAGTTGTCGCAGTGGAGAGGGCTGAATTGGTCAGAACATTGGCCACCGCTGCGGTTTCCTTGCCCATGGAGCCATCGAGCAGCTTTTTGGTATTGAATTCGGTATCATTGGCAATCCGGCTGATCTCTTCGATCAACGCGTTCACTTCATCCTGAAGGTTTTGGCGGTCGGCGTCGGTATTGGTATCGCTCGCCGCTTGAACGGCCAGTTCCCGCATACGCAGTAAAATATTGGAGGTTTCATCCAAGGCGCCTTCAGCGGTCTGCACCATGGAGATTGCGTCTTGGGCGTTACGGGTGGCTTGATCCAAGCCGCGAATCTGGCCGCGCATTTTTTCAGAAATGGCGAGCCCGGCGGCATCATCGGCCGCGGTGTTGATCCGGTAGCCGGACGACAGCTTCTGTAAGGATTTGGACATCAAAGTGCCGTTGGCGTTCAACTGATTATAGGTGTTTAAAGCGGAAAGATTGTGATTGATAACCATTCCCATTGTAAAATTCCTCCTTGATTTTTGGTTGTGAGCCTCCGTGACTCATCCGGCCGGGAACTTTCGAGAGTTTTGAATCCTTTGAATCGCCGGATTTCTCCAAAGCATTGACGTAAACACCGAACACGGGCAACCCTCGCGGCCCGTTACCGGGGGCAACACACCTCCTTACTGCAATTTGATTAGATAATCGATCGCAATTATTAGAATTTTATTGAACGAAACAATAAATATATAAAAAGCGCTATTTAAGAAACAACAACAAATTTACTTAATTGTATTAAATCTGTATAATCTTGGAGAGTCTACAAAACTAATGGACTATTATGATGGGCGATTCCAGAACACTCCAAATCAAAAACGCCGTTTGAGAAACAACGACGTTCTTAGTTAATTATATTAATTATTGTATTCATTCCGCCCCAATTTTGGTGAGTTATAAAATTGATGATTAAAAGGGGCCAGTCCGGAGATGAACTGTTAGTTGACGCTTCGGGTGTTATTTTTGGCTCCCACCAAACAATAGCCAATTCCCCGGACGGTCTTTAAGTTGTCGATCCGCAATTTTTTCCGCAAATAATGGATATAAAGGTTAACCGTTGTAAAATCTGCCTCGGAGTTGAATCCCCAGACTTTCTGGATAATCCGCTCTTTGGTGACGACTTGGTTGTGATTGCGAATCAACAATTCTAAGAGTTGGGATTCCTTCAGCGTCAGTTGGATCACTTCATCATCCTTGGTTACTTCGCCGCGGGACGGATCAAAGACGAGATCGTCGGCGACCAGGACGTTCTGGACCAAAGGCTTGTTGGTGCGGCGGGCCAATGCCTGCAGTCTGGCCAGCAGCTCCACGGTGTAAAACGGTTTGGTCAGATAATCGTCGGCTCCGGCGTTCAACCCTTCGGCGCGATCCTCGGGCGAGTCTTTCGCCGAAAGAAAAATAACCGGCGTATCATGCCCCAGGCTCCGGAACTCACGCAACACAGACATACCATCTTGCCGCGGCAGCATCCGATCGAGGATAATAATGTCATAAATGCCCATGCAAGCCATTTCGATGCCGGTCTCGCCGTCCGGGGCGACATCCACCACATAGCCGTTTTTTTTCAGTAAATGCGATAAGGATTCGACGAGTTTGATTTCGTCCTCCACTAGGAGCAACTTCATTTCAAACCTCTTTATGGTCACATCCTTGTGAGGAATTGCCCTTCCCTGAACCAATATATTTATATAATTCTCGCAGAAGATTATTAGAATTTCATTTGAATTTTCCTTTTAAAATCCTTAAAATTGGATCGAGAATCTAAAGCAATTCAAAGAAACATCCGTTACATTAATATATAGAGAAATGAAACCGCTGAATGGCATCACTATATTTTGCGTTAGGAGGCGCGGAAGCCGTGAAATTGTTGTTGATTGAGGATGAAATGAGACTGGTGAAAGCGCTCTCGCATCGATTGCGGCAGAGCGGCTATATTGTCGATGTCGCGATGGACGGCGAAACCGGACTCGAGATGGCGGAGACCGGCGGTTATGACTTGATTATTCTCGACCGGATGCTGCCGAGGCGCGATGGGATCTCTCTCATTAAAGAAATGCGCGGTCACGGCTTTAATACGCTGGTGATTATTACGACGGCCAAGGATACCCCGCAGGATCGGATCGAAGGATTGGACGCGGGCGCTGACGATTATTTGATTAAACCATTTTTCGTTGAAGAACTGCTGGCCAGGCTCAGGGCGTTGGCCCGCCGGAAAAGTAGTCATTTAACGGACAATACCATTACAGCGGCGGGATTAACCTTGGATCCGTTGAAGCTGGAAGTTACCAAAGAGGGCAAATTGATTCAGTTGAGCGTCAAAGAATCATCGCTTTTGGAACTATTGATGCGGAACCATGGACAAGTCGTCACCAAGGAACGGATCTTGGAAAAGGTATGGGGTTATTACTCCGACACCCAATTTGGGAATATTGATTTATATATCCACTATCTCCGGAAAAAGCTCAGCGTTTCTTGTATTAAAACCGTTCGCGGAGTGGGATATTTTTTGGAGGGAGAAACCCGTGTTTCGTAAACTGCGGCTCCAGTTCATCCTTACCAATCTCGCCATTATTACCGCGTTGTTTATGGCCTTGACGGCCGGGGCCTATATTATATTGGAAATTAAAATGACCAATAACGCGGAACTATTCGCCAAGCGAATGGCCGAAGGGATTAATTCCGGTCTGTTTCCGGAGAACCCGCCGTTTAACAACGATCGGCCGCCGGATATGCGAAACAAGCCGTTTTTTGATTTTGATCGATCATGTAATAAGCGTCGTTTAGAGAAGCCGCCGTTCAGGCCGTTTGGCCCGCCCCAATTCGACGAATTCCCCATGCCTTCCGCTTTCGTCATTAAAACCAATCCGGGCGGAGAGATCATTCCGCAACCATCGGGACTGCCAAAAATATCAAGGTCTTTCTGGGATTGGGCCGATCTCAAAGCGTTGACGCGGCCAATTCTAAAAACTACCAAAAACAGCGGAATTATTAATCTCAACCGCACCAAATACTTTTATTACAAGACCCAGATGTTGAGGGAACCTGGAATGCTATTGGTTTTTCTGGACCTGAAGCGGGAACAAAGCCTGCAACGTTCATTGGTCGTCTCGTTGATCGGCATCGGGATTATTTTCCTCATTCTGGCGGCTTTCGGAAGCCTGTATATGGCCAAGCGGGCAGTGGGCCCGATCCAAAAGGCCTGGCAACAACAGAAGGACTTTTTAGCCGACGCTTCTCATCAATTGCGGACACCGCTCGCCGTGATCCAAACCAACCTGGAGGTAGTCTTGAGCAATCCCCGCGATACGGTTGAGAACCAAATGGAATGGCTGGACAATATCAACGAGGAACTGCGACAAATGACACAGCTGGTCACTACGTTGTTATTTCTGGCGCGGGTCGACGCGCAGCGAACGGCCAGGAATCGAACGCCGGTTTTACTCAATGAAGTCGCGGCCCGGGTCGCCGAGTCCTTTAAGCCGGTGGCGGCCGCCAAAAACATCGCCCTCCGCTCTGAAATCGCCGCGGACGCAGTTTGCCAAGGTGATGAGTCGCAGTTACGCCAAGTGATTGAAATCCTGCTCGACAACGCGATCCAGCATATGGACGCCGGGGGGGAAATCGTCGTGAGTCTTCATCCGGGGGGATCAAAGCTCTGGCTGATGGTCGCTGATACCGGCGAGGGAATCGCCGCTGAGCATCTGCAGAAGATATTCGACCGCTTCTACCAGGTGGATGCCTCTCGTTCACAGGGATTGGGGCTGGGGCTCTCCATCGCCAAGAGCATCGTTGAAAATCACGGCGGAACGATCAAGGCGGTCAGCGCGCCCGGTTCGGGAGCGACTTTTATCGTTGGTTTGCCGGCTGCGGCCGGCGCCGCTCACGGCGACACTCATTGATAGATGGTCCCGGTTCATTTGGAGCGTGACATTGACCATCGGTAGCAATTCTCGCTTCGGTTGTGACGGCCCCCGCATCATCCGGTGCGGCCGCCGCTTCCCGATCATCTGAAGCAACACCTCATCCATATGAAAAAAGTATCGTTTCAACTGAAGGAACACTTTTTCGTTCTGGAGCAACAGTCGCTCCAATTGAAGGAATACTTTTTCCATCTGAAGCGGCTCTTCCTTCAAATGATCCTCCAATATTTCCATCTGGAGAAACAGTTCCTTCAAATGAAGCGCTAATATTTCCACTTGGAGCAAGAGCCGCTCCAACTGATCCGGTTCCCGGATCACTTGAAGCGGCTCTTGCTCCAGCTGAAGCGGTCCCGCCCCCATTTGATCCAACCCCGCGATCAACGGATCGAACCCCCGGATCAGTTGCGCCAACCCCCGGATCAACCGCATCAGGGTCCGATCACTTGGGGCGCCTGGAGGAAAGCTTGCTCCAACTGATCCGGCGCTTGCCCCGGTTGGAGCGACCCCGCAGCCATTCCCCGCCGAGTAATGCTTGGGGGAATAATCAAATAAAATTCTAACAATCAAATAAAATTCCAACATTGTCAATCGAAGACTCCACTGAAAATAAGTTATTATGGCTTTTTAACGACATAATTGTGCAATGGATCGGTAACCGCCGTTTTAATTTTAAAAAAATGCGTTCCTTTATCTTGTTTCAGATGATGTCCGGAGTGGGGAATACGAAATTGCGGTAGTTTTGGGAAACCGATAGATGGTTGGGGGTAGGGCGGAATATGGTAAGGATTTCAGCCTGCGTAATCGCAAAAAACGAAGCGGACAACCTTGCGCGTTGCCTGCAAAGCGTCAAGCCGATTGTCAATGAAATGATCGTGGTGGACACGGGATCCACCGATGACACGGTGAGTATCGCTCAGGGGCTGGGCGCCAGGACGTATTTTTATCAGTGGGGCAATGACTTTGCCGCAGCCCGGAATTATGCCTTGAAGCAGGCCAAAGGCGATTGGATCATCTTTTTGGATGCCGACGAATACATCGTGGCCGAGAAGATCCCGAATGTCCGTCCATTTATCGAACAAGCGCACGCCAATCAAATGATTGAATCGGTGATCTGCCTGATGGAGAACACCGGCGGCCTTGACGGAACGCTTCGGGGCTGCAATCCAACGGTCCGGATTTTCCGGAATGGCCGGGAGATCCGTTATATCGGAAAAGTTCATGAAGCCATTTATAAAAAAGGGAAACCAACCAAGGCGGTCGTGGATTCGGAGCAGGCCATCGTCATCCGCCATACGGGTTACACCAGAGCATCGCTAGCTTCCAAACTGGAACGAAACAATATCTTGCTGGAGGAAGAGCTAAAGCAGGGGAATGTCCGCGATCTGACCTACCATTATCTATGCGATGGCTATTGGAAATCAGGCCGGTATAGCAAGGCGATCGAGTTTGCCCGTCAAGCGATTGACCGTGATGTTGGCAACACGATGATGGCCCATAAGCCTTATGTGGTTATCATCAGCAGCATGGTTCATCTGGGAACGTATTCCGAAGCGGCGATCGAGGAGGTGCGCGCCGAGGCGCTGCAAAAGTTCCCGCACCATCCAGAGATTATACTGCAGCAAGCGGTTTTTTATATGAGCGTCGGCCGTTACCGAAGCGCGCTGGAATCTTTTCAGCAAGCCATTGAGGCCAATGAACATTACACTGATCTTAAATTGAACAATGAATTCCCCGGGCATCGCGCCCTGGCTCACCGGAAACTCGCTCAACTGTATGATTTGATGGGCGACTCCGTTACGGCCCTTGAATACTATGTGAAAGCCTTGCAGTTTGATAAATATGACCGGGAAGCGTTTTATGGACTGATTGCCTTGCTCCGGCGGCAGCGTCCGGCCGAAATCGTTTATTTATTAAACAAACTTTATAAAGCCGGAGATGAGGCGGATGTCGAATTTCTGGTGGCGCGGCTGTCCGAATTAAAAGTGAAGATGGTGCTTGATTATTATCAAAACATCTGGGCGGAAACCTTCGGCCATCAGGAGTACGGCGGAGTGGTCGTGCTGTGCAGCGGCAGGTTTGATCCGGCGTTCCGGCATTTTGTGGGGCATTTCCGAAGTGACGGCGCATATGAAGCGGAACGGTTGGCGGTACTCTCGTTGCTCCTCGGCGGCGACCCGGGTTGGATGGCTGCGCTCAGGCCGGAAGTAAACCCCTCCTTCGACCGAATCGTCAAGGCGTTCTTCGAACCGGAAGCCGCCAGCCCCTTGGCGGCCGAAGACTTGGTCCCTTATTTGGAACTGCTGTTTGATCTCATTCATCTCGGAGATCCGCATCAATTGAACCGTTTCCTGGAAGTTGGAAAAAAGTTCAATTCGGACGGATCCGTCCGGCGCATCGGAGAGCTTCTTTCGAAGCAAGGCGCATACGATCTCGCGTTTAGGTTCCATATTGACTGGATCCATTCGGACGGGCCCAAAGCGGACCGGATCGGGCCCTTTTATTGCCTGGCCGGATTGTGCTGCTATAAAGCAAGGGATTATCAAGGAGCGGCGGACTGTTTCGCCCGAGCTTTGGAAGCGGGGTACGATGGCCATGATCTGTTCGAGTTTGTGGAGTGGTCGTATCGGCAATGCGTGGATGAAGAAGTTCGGAATAAGCTGGCCATCTTAAAAGCAGTTTATGAAAGTCAGCATTGTCTCACCGCCAATAGACGCGGCCAAGACAATGACCAAATAATTTTGAGGGCAAACCTTTAGATTCCTGAATCAGGGTGATAAACGTGAAAAGACCATTGGTTACGTTTTATATGCAGGCCTATAACGCCGAAAAATATATCCGGGAAAGCATTGAGAGTATTTTAGGCCAATCCGTGGGTGATCTGGAGTTCATCCTCGTCAATAATGCGTCCACCGACGGCACGGGAGAAATTTGCCGAAGCTACGCCGCTAAAGATCGCCGGATCAAGTATCAAGAAAATGAAATAAATACGATCTTGCATCCGGAATATGAGGCGCAGTGGATCCCTCCCGCAGGAGAGTATTTCTCTTATTTGGATTCCGACGATTATCTGGACCCCGATTATCTGAAAGTGATGTATAGAAAAGCAAAAAAGCACGAAGTAGATATAATTGTTGGCGGAACCAAGATGTTTTTGGATGGGATGCCGGATCAAGAAAAAGCAAGCATCCCGCCAGCCATGGAAACAACCCATATGCCGGCGCTCGCGGAAAAGTTTGGCGAACTGTTCGGTCCATTAAGCACTTTGTGGGGGAAATTGTTTCGTACTGAATTTTATTTGTTACATCGGGCCTATGCGTTTGACAAACCGTCATGTGTGATAAATAATGCGGATACATTTGCCATGTTGCGATTTCTGCGGAAATGCCGTTCGTTTGTAGCGATCGATCACGCGTTACATCACTATCGAATCCATAAAAACTCCCTCTATCAGTCGAAAGTCTCCGTAGAGCGAGTAAAGGGATGTGATTATGTTTATGAAGAAGCCCTTGAACTTTTTAAAGAATGGCACGCGCTGACCCCAAAGGGAAAGAACATACTTGCCAATGCCCATGCGAATTTCCTTAAGAATTGTATCCTGATCGCTGCCCAAAATACCTCCTTGCCGTTGGCAGATCGGTTAAATGTTTTTCAAGCGGTTACTTCCAACGATTTGTTTTGCAGCTACGCGACAACCGATGCAAACCGAGTAATGACGTTTAACTTAATTGGGGATATTTTTAAAAATCTCCTTCGTGGCCTAGCCGACTCGGAGCGGATGATTGCTCAAAGTTTTTATACTGTGCGCATTTATAGTGCATTAGACGAAATAGATCAAAATGGAAAAACCGGTTTTTGTGCCACCTTATTGTCAGGGATTTGCGACCTCGAAAATAAGCACCTTTGGGGAATTGATTGTATAAAAAAATTCGGCTTGATGATGCCGGCCAATTTGCGTTCGGCAATGGGTTTATCGCCGGATGCCTTGCCTTTGTTGCTAAAACGCCCCAGGCTTTTAAGGGAAATGGTAAACGGGGATATGGAAACCGCGCGGACGATCCTTGACAGTGAAGAGGGCGCCCCGACCGAGCTGCGGAGAATACTGGATTCATTGCACCGGCCTCCGGCTGGGCCTGAAATGCAGATAATGGACGCCACCAAGCAACGATTGGCCACCTGTGTGGAGGAGGATGCCTTGGAAGAGGCGATTCAATTATTAGCGGCGCTCCTTGACGCCCGGATTCTGGACCGGGAAGGATTGTATTTTAAGATGTACCTAGCCTGGAAGATCGGGGATACGGCGTTGGCCGTTGATACCGCCGAGATCGCGGCGGTATTCTGGGACGATGATCCGGATCTGTTGGCAATGTGCGGCGACATCTTTGCCGCTGCGGGCATTGCCGAAAGATCGGAGCGATTTTATCACCGGGCGATCGAAATTAGTGACGATGAACCGTTCCGGGCCGATATCCGGGAACGGGTGGAGGGTTTGAAAAAGCGCGGAACAGATGAACTTTTGATTGGATAGGTTACGCAAGGAGGTTCACGGCTTGAATATACCGGTTATCACCCAAGAAGATATGGAGCTTATCGATGGTTCCCTGTCCGATAGCGACAAAGAAAAACTGTGGGGTTCAACCATTTTCGTAACAGGTTTTGCGGGGTCATTGGGCTACACTTTACTTCATTTTTTTGCGCTTTATGGCCAAAAACTTGGAATCCGGAAAGTATACGGCATTGATACCTATATGTTCGGACAGCCGAAATGGATCGAACGGATCATTGAGAACCCATTATTTGACCTACGCAAGCTAGATGTAATCACCTGTGATTTTGATTTCGGCAGGGATGCGAACTTGATCTTTCATATGGCTTCACTGGCTTCGCCGGTTTATTATCGTAAGCATCCAATTGAAACCATTGACGCGGACGTAACCGGACTTCGCCGCCTGCTTGACTTTTACAAGGACAAACCGCTCAAGGGCTTTTTGTTTTATTCCAGCAGCGAGGCGTATGGAGATCCTGCGCCGGATCGGGTCCCGACGTCCGAAAGCTATTGGGGCAATGTGAATGCTTGTGGCCCCAGAGCCTGTTACGATGAATCGAAGCGTTTTGGAGAAACGCTTTGTTATAATTTTGCCCGTGAATATGGGATGCCGATTACGGTGGTCCGTCCGTTTAATAACTACGGTCCGGGGATGAGGATAAACGATCAGCGGGTGGTTGCTGATTTTGCCAAAGCAGTTCTGGGTCGGGAAGATATTGTAATCTATTCGGATGGTAAACCGACCCGGACGTTTGACTACATCCCTGATGCAACCGTTGGTTATATCAAATGCGCCGTGCATGGCAAGTTTGATGTCTTCAACATCGGTTCGGACAGCCCCGAACTTACTATCAAGCAACTGGCGGAACTATATCGGAAAATAGGTAAGGAGCTTTTTAACTATGATGGCGACATCCTTTTTAAGACTCATGAGGATAAAGAATATTTGACCGACAATCCGAACCGGCGCTGCCCTGATATTAGCAAGGCGAGAAAATTCCTTGGATATGAGCCACGGATCCATGTGGAAGAAGGAATAAAAAGATATTTAATTTACTTAAGCGAATGCGAAAGAAGTGAATTTGATTGGTAGACGCTTTTTCCCTCGAACGTCTTGAAAAAATGCCAGATCGGCAATGGTTGGCTTGGAAAGATAAACTAATTCAAGCGCAATCTGATGATAATCCGGTTATACTATTTGGAGCCGGAGAATATGGCATCACCCTTTTACGAATGATGAAGAGGTATGGCCCGGTGCCGGTCTTGTTTTGTGATAATAATCCCGGAAAATGGGGAACAATCATCGAAGGCGTTCCTGTCATCAGTTTTGATGAATTAAAAAAACAATATAGTGACTGTGAAATTCTGATCACCTCGCTAACTTATCATGATGAGATTCTCCATCAATTGAATGAGAACAATTTACGAGTAAAAATTGGAATTGGAATGGAAGTTTTGTGGAATGAAGAATATCATAATTACTTTAACTTGGTTCGTAATCATCGTGAGCTGTTTTCTCAAGTTTACAGCTTACTTTCTGATGAATATTCGAAAAAAATTTTTTATCATAAAATTAACTATTGTATTACCGCCAACACAAAATACCTTACCCCTGTACAAAGCAAAACTGGCAAGTATTTTGACTCAGAAATCATAACACTGTCACAGAATGAGGTTTTTATTGATGGTGGGGCATATATGGGGGATACCGCAGAGGAATTTTTAAAGCAGACGGGAGGAGTTTTTAAAAAAGTTTACTCTTTTGAACCCGAAGAATCCAAACATAAAGAGTTCTTAAAGAGGATCGCGGCGGTAAAAAATATTGAACTGTTACCATACGGTCTTTGGAGCAAAAAAGAGATTATGCGTTTTGACTCCGGAAATGCTAGTTCTAGTGCTTTAAATGAGAATGGCAATCTGGAAGTCGCTGTGACCTCGATTGATGAGGTGCTAGGTAGTGCCCCCGCTACATTTATTAAAATGGATATTGAGGGAGCAGAGTTCGAGGCTTTGCTTGGCGCAGAAAAGACCATCAAAAATTATCGACCAAAACTTGCGATTTGTGTCTATCATAAACCTTTAGATATCGTTAAAATACCCCTTTATATCAAGAACCTTGTTCCGGAGTATAAGCTATACCTGAGACATTATAGCGATAGCTCTTCTGAAACAGTGTTATATGCCATTTTAGAATAAAGAAACACCTAAGGATGGTCAATCATGAGGTATTCAATCACAGTATTCGGACTTGGTTTTGTCGGTTTGACGACCGCGCTCGGCTTTGCCGAAAAAGGACATAAGGTTTTTGGCTTTGACGTGAATCAAGTTAGAAGTAATACCATCAATTCGGGGAAGGTTCCTTTCTCCGAACCTGGGCTGGACGCGGCGCTGACGCGCCATCTCGGCCAAGGTTTCACGATTACCGATAATCCCTTGGAAGCGGTACGACAGAGCGATTTTGTGATATTGTGCGTCGGCACGCCCTGCGCCGAGAATGGTGAGGCTGATCTGACGTATGTTTATTCGGCGTTGGATATGTTCGCGGCGGTGCTGGACGATGGGAAGTACCGCGTGGTGTTAATCAAATCGACCGTTCCGGCGCCAACCACTAAAGAGCGGGTCATCCCCTATCTGACCGCGAAGGGACTGAACCCGGGAATAACCTTCGGTATCGCCAATAATCCGGAATTCCTCCGTGAAGGAAAGTGCTGGGACGACTTTATGAACGCCGACCGGATCGTCTGCGGCGTCTGCGACGAAAAGTCTTCGGAAATGTTGCGTTCCTTATATGGTAGCTTTGACGCGCCGTTCTTCGCGGTCTCCTTAAATACCGGCGAGTTCATCAAGTACCTTTCCAATACGATGCTTGCGACCATGATCAGTTACGCCAATGAAATGTCGATCATCGCCGAACATATCGGAGATATCGAGTTAAAGAAGGCATTTGAAATATTGCACCTAGACGGGCGATGGGGAGGCTGCGGCATGAAGTCGTATGTATATCCAGGCTGCGGTTTTGGAGGATATTGCCTTCCCAAAGACACCCAGGCCATGGTTGCCGCGTCGGCTGCCAAGGGCTATGAGCCGGAGATATTGAAAAGCGTGATTGCCACCAATCAAACGATGCCCGCTTTTATGGTCACAAAAATTAAACAGCGGACTAATCCCGCAGAGACCGTTGGTATCCTCGGGCTTTCCTTTAAGCCGGGTTCGGACGATGTCCGCGACAGCGCATCCGCCAAAATTATCAAGTTGTTACTGGAGGACGGCTATCATAATCTAATGGGCTATGATCCGATAGCAAACGACCAGTTTAAAAAAGAATATGATTTTAAGGAGCTTATCTACTGCGTCAGTCTGGATGAGATCTGCGGAAAGTCGGATTTACTGGTACTGGCAACCGCCTGGCCCGAGTTTACTGGTCTTGATCGGAGATACCCGGAGAAGAAGTTTGTGGACTGCCGCTATTTTTTATAAGCTTGGGCGACAATTTATGTTGGGGATATCAAGCCAAGCCTTGGCTCAAAGGTAAGAAGGAAGGTAACAGTGTGAAGATAAGCGTCATACTTGTAACCTATAATCGCATCGGTTATCTGCCCCGCGTGTTGGGAAGCGTGCTTTCCCAGACGCTTTCCGATTTCGAGTTGGTATTGGTTAATAACGGCTCCACCGATGGCAGCGCCGCGCTTTGCGAGGAATATGCCCAAAAAGACCGTAGGATCCGATTAGTTAACATCCCGGAGAATCACGGCGCGCCACGCGGCAGGAACGCGGGATTGGACGCGGCATCCGCCGAGTATGTGACGATCGTGGATGATGATGATTTTTGCGAGCCGGGCCTACTTGCGCATTTATGGAAGCTTGCCACGGAATACGGCGCCGATATTTCGATTTGCGGCAGTTGGTACGAGTTTAACGGTAAATTGGAACCGCAATATATCTTCGATGAATTGCTGGTTCTGGATAAAGTTAAAGGTTTGGATGAGATGCTGAAACGTGAAAAATACAATATCGCGCCGCCGACCAAGCTCTTCCGCAAACAGTTGTTTGACGGCATACGGTTCAAGGAAGGCGTTCTGGTGGATGATATCCATGTGATTTACAAAGTATTCGCTAACGCCGAGACGGTTGTGGCGCAGGGAACGCCGTTATACCGGTTTACCAAACACGGCGGGAACATGACCGGCTTTATCCAGACCAACCGGCTTACCCCGGCGTTGCTGGACGAATATCTATCAATGTATAGCGAGCGAACCAAGTATCTTTTGGAAAAGGTTCCGGGGATTTCCCAGCGGGCGAGATACTCCCAATGGTCCTACATGATTTCCATGTGCGATAAGATCAAGACATTCCATTGTGACGACTGCGATCGGCAATACGTCGATATGATCGATTCAATTCGTGAAAATTATGAAGAGTTCCGGAATTCGCCATTTATCACCGTAAGGGAAAAAAGATTGCTAAAAGAACATTTGGCCTTCAATGCCGATATCCTTTAAGGAGGAAAGTTTATTATGCGTTCCCCCAAAGATATGAAAATTATCGAAATTGATATCACGAATGCCTGTGTTCATTCCTGCTCCAATTGTACTCGTTTCTGCGGGCATCACTCAAAGCCTTATTTTATGACATTGGAAACGTTCCGGCGTGCGGTGGATTCTTTGCTTGATTTTGGGAAGACCATCGGGATCATGGGTGGGGAACCGACGGTACACCCCCAATTCGAACAATTCGTCCGCTATATTGACCAAAAATATCCGACTCCTTTAAAGCTTAAGACAACTCGCAAGCCGCTTCATAATTTCGTCAATTATATACGGGATAAAAACTATTATTACAGCGAAGCTCTTAATAAAAGAAAAGGGTTTGTATTATTGACATCACTTACTCGAAAATATTATGAGTACTATGAATTGATCCAAGATACTTTCAATTATCAACTGGTTAATGACCACCAGAACCCTTCGTTGCACCAGCCTTTACTGGTTAGCCGAAAAGAGCTTGGTATTCCAGACGATCAATGGATTCATTTGCGCGATAAGTGCTGGGTTCAGAACATGTGGAGCGCCTCCATAACTCCAAAGGGCGCGTTTTTCTGCGAAGTCGCCGGCGCATTGGACATGCTTTTTGATGGTCCTGGCGGTTGGCCGATCGAACCGGGATGGTGGAAGCGGGAACCACAGGACTTCGGCTATCAATTGGAATGGTGTGAAATATGCGGTGGGGCGCTTTTGAATTGTGGACGGCTGTCAAACGAAGAAACAGACGATGTTTCACCCCAAATGTATGAAAGGTTAAAAGAGTTAGGAAGCCCAAAAGTTCGTAACGGTAAAGTCAACATCCTGGATATGAAAAGCCCTCGGATCGAGGGCGGTGAAATGCCTGATACTCGTGACCGTTATTTAACAGATTATCAAAAAAGAATTTCTAAAACAAATACCGCCCTTAATCCAAAATCGATTGACGCTGTACTTCTCGATGATGCGAAAACTGATTTGGTTCTTCTGAAAAGCAAAATAGCTAATTTTATTAATATTTTTGATTCAGTGACGCTGGCGGCTATGGATGAGATTGCCCTTAAAAGTCTGCAAAATTTGAACATAGAGACTTCAAGGATCAAGGTAATCCCCCCCGTGCTGGTTCAATGGGGGAGAACAATCAACAAAGCGATTGCTAAAACACAAGGCGGTGACTGGATTTGGCTTCTCGACGCATCCGCCGAAGTACCGGCTGATATTTGCATGAGGTTAAAGCAAATGGTGCTGAATCCCGGGGTTTTATACAGCTTTGCGATTCCGGGCCTGGAAGGTAAGGCCGTTTTGTTCAATCCACTGGCTTCCGCATTGAAAAATGCAGGCTTCGACAGGATTGGGCGTTGTACGTCCATGGCAGACTTCGCAAATCTCTGGGACATAGATAAGCGAATCACGCTGAGTGACGATTTTGACGCGTTCCGAAACCCCGATTACGATGATTGGCATAGGTTTGCGGACAACTATGATCTGCCGGACAAAACGGAACTCTATAGATGTTTGGACAAAATCAGGGATGACGAATTAAAAAGCCTAAATCAAGGAAGGACAGGGTGATCCAACATGAAAACCGTCATTCTCGCCGGCGGGTTCGGCACCCGCATCAGTGAAGAGTCCCATCTGAAACCGAAACCGATGATCGAAATCGGTGACCGGCCGATCTTGTGGCACGTCATGAAGCTGTACTCCTATTACGGGTTTAATGATTTCATAATTTGCCTGGGCTACAAAGGGTATATGATCAAGGAGTTTTTCGCTGATTATTACCTGCATATGTCCGACGTAACCTTCGATTTCTCCAAAGCCAACAGCGTGACGGTTCATAGTAATGTAGCCGAGCCGTGGCGGGTCACCTTGGTGGATACCGGCCTGCATACCCAGACCGGCGGCCGCATCAAGGCCGTGCAGCGCTATGTGGGGAATGAGCCGTTTTTCATGACCTACGGCGACGGAGTCAGCGATATCAATATTGCCCATTTGCTGAAGTATCACAAGCAGCAAAAGAAGCTGGCGACCATGACCGCGATCCAACCTGGCGGCCGCTTCGGCGTGCTGGATATTAACGAGGATAATTCGATCACCAGTTTCCGGGAGAAATCGGTCGAGGACGGCGGTTGGATCAACGGGGGTTTCATGGTGCTGGAGCCGAAGGTCTTCGACTACATTGGCGGCGCGGAAACCGTGTTTGAACGGGAGCCTCTCGAACACTTGGCGCAAGATGGCATGCTGGCGGCCTATAAACATTCCGGGTTCTGGAAGTGCATGGACACGCAGCGGGACAAAGGAGCGCTGGAAGGAATGTTCAATAGCGGGGAAGCGCCATGGATGGTATGGGAAAAAGGACGGCAACCGGTGGAGCAAATTTACGCATGATTAGAATCAAATGTTTGGTCTAACTTACTTTTTGAACTCAATTGGTAATAAATTATATTTTTAACAAATTTCTAATGCTACTCTTCGATTATGAATATGAATAAAAAATCAAGGAGGGTAGTTTTATGAAAAAATTGTTAATTTGTATCATGGTAATCGTTTGTTTGGTGGGTTCTGCGAGTGTGACGTATGGAAATAGCGGCAGTGCTATAATTCCTTGCGTGACACGAGCAAGAGAAGCAAATCGTTATTTTATAACTGGGATTTTCTATTCAAATATTACTAATGATCCTGCTACTATAACTATAACTCTCTATGATACCAATGGAGAAATTATAAAAGATACCGATAATAGTCAAACAGCAGGCGCAATTCAATTAGGCCGTACTGGAGCAACTCATTTAAACTATACTGAAAATCTCAGTAATGCTTCGGTATCTTTTACATTAGAAGGGCATAAGACTGGTTGGATTGCAGTACATCAAACATCCAATTCAACTGGGACCCAAGATGTTGGCTATGGAATAATCGAGTGGACACAGGAGGGAAGCGCCCATAATGTTCAGTGTTTAGTAGCTCATGGCATGATGGCGGATATATATACTAATCTTGCTAATAGTTCGCGTTTTGCTATTCCAATTAACAATGGAATGCCCTTTTAAAGATTGTAATGACATGTTTAGAAGAAAACCCTCTCACTTAATGAGAGGGTTTTCTTTTATCCGGAATCTATCTTTGAATGGATCGGTCGCTGCCTGGAATGAGATTATGAAATTGTCAGCGAGAGCCGAATTCCAAAATACTATTGACAACACCGGCGTTCTATAGTATAAACTAACTAATCATCTCATATCATATACTAACTGGTAGAG
Organism: Bacillota bacterium; assembly: GCA_023402395.1. Classification (GTDB taxonomy): domain Bacteria; phylum Bacillota; class UBA4882; order UBA8346; family UBA8346; genus JAEYGI01. Next base: position 66,684 of record JAEYGI010000011.1, on the reverse strand, counting down.
TAGAGGCGCGAAATTGATCAGTACCCCAGGGGAGGCCGGCCGGCCGTGGAACCGGGAGGAAAGGCAATTTCGCCGAAGCTTGGGAGAGGGCCATCTTTCAGGCTGGTGCCGTTGGTGAACAACCCCGGTACTGTCACCCGCGCGGGTGGAGAGCTATCTTGCCGTCATTGAATTTTGCTTGGTTGCGATTCAAAGGTTGGCGGAGGCCAGCCTTTTTTGTTTGGCGGGAAAAAGCTAGAAGTTAGCTTTGTCAAGATACCCTAAACCTTGACCGGAACCGGGCCTATGACCTATCCTCCCCCGATGTTGTCATTGTCGCGGGTCTACTCACGGGGAGGGATGAATCGCTGGAAATTCAGGCTTCCACTTCGCTGATTGCTTAGAAGCAGTCATCCAGAAAGGCATTATGCCCAAAATTCGACTTCATTGATTTCACTACGTATGGGCAACCCTTTCCGGCGAATCGCCCCTCCCCGCCGAATTATCTTTCAAAATCGCCGCATCGGGGAGGGGATGGGGGAGAGGTTTGAATTTAGACAACGTTATCGATTGATTTCTTGCTGAATACTTACAGCATAGCTTGATGATATTGCCTTCGCGGGGAAGGAGGCGGAGGATAGGCCAAACGGAAGCCGCGGGAATTGGCAAGCTGTTAATTAATAGTCATAATATCAATAAATCAAACGGAGGGATCGGCAATGGGTTTGAAAGTGGGCTTGGTCGGAGTCGGGCCAGTGGGGGAGATGATCGTCAAGGTGTTGCGGGAACGGCGGTTTCCCATTGACGGCGAACTGCTGGTGATGGCCACCGGCGACCGCGAGGAAACACTGGACGGAGAGGTGTTCCGGGTGCGCAAGATTGCGGCGGAGCTGTTCAACGGGTTGGACCTGGTGTTCTTCGCGGGCAAGGAAGGGGCCAAAGGCGCCAGCGTCCAGTGGGGCAAGACCGCGACTGACGCCGGCTGCGTCGTGATTGACAATGGCGGCGATTTCCGGATGGTTCCCGGGTATCCGCTGGTGATCCCGGAAGTCAATATGGACGAGGTGACCCGGGAGACGCGGCACATCTGCAATCCGAACTGCTCCACCATTCAGATGGCGGTGGCCCTGGCCCCGCTACACCGCGCCGCCGGACTGCGCCGGGTGGTGGTCTCGACCTATCAGGCGGTCAGCGGCTGGGGCGGCGCTGCCATTGAGCAGCTCAACCGGGAGACCGAAGCGATCCTGGCCGGGAAGGACCCGGAGAGCGATCCGTCGATCTTCGCCCGGGCCATCGGATTCGACTGCATCCCGCATGTCGACAAGTTCACCGGGAACGGCTACACCAAGGAAGAGCTGAAAATGGTGAACGAAACCCGGAAGATCCTCGGCGAGCCGAATCTCTTGATCAGCCCGACCACGGTGCGGGTGCCGGTGCCGGTCGGCCACAGCGAAGCGGTGAACGCCGAGTTCCAGCGGGAGATGACCGCCGCCAGGGCGCTGGAGATCTGGTCCGACAGCAACCGGGCGCCGGGCGTGGTGCTGATGGACGGAATCAATCCCGATCCGGCGGCCGCGGTCCGGCAAGATCCGTTGGAACGGCGCTATCCGGTGACCCGGGATCTGGCCCGGGACGAATATAAGGATCAGGTGCTGGTGGGCAGGGTCCGCGACGATACCACCGCAGCCAATGCCATCAACTTCTGGTGCGTCTCCGATAATCTGCGCAAAGGCGCGGCGACTAACGCGGTTCAGATCGCCGAGGTCATGCTGGAGCGGGGGTTGCTCTAGGAGCTTGTGGCAATGGCCGAGGATCGGTCCGGCGGCTCACGGCATTCGCTGCCGTAGTCACGGGGAGGATTCTCATAGGTACGGCATTGAGTGCCGCAGATGCGGCAATCGTTGCCGCGGTTGCGGCGCCCCATGCCGTTAGTCCGGCACCGGGTGCCGCGGCATTGGCAACCGATGCCGTATGTCCGGCGATGGCTGCCGTAGTTACGGGGAGGGTTCCCACAAGTACGGCATTGAGTGCCGCAGATGCGGCAATCGTTGCCGCAGGCCCGGCGATGGCTGCCGTAAGTACGGCATTGAATGCCGTTCGACCGGCACCAATTGCCGCAAGAGCGGCAGTGAATGCCGGGCTTAGGGCAATCCTAACCGCGGGAGTGCCGTAGCATCCTATACATAACTGTGCCTCCGCCGGAACTCGGCCGGCGCGATCCCTTGATGCTTTTTGAATAGCGAGCTAAAGTAGGGAATGTTTTCAAAGCCGCACTCCATCGCCACCTTATACACGGGAAGGTTGGTCCGGGCCAGCAGTTCCTTGGCCCGTTCCAGCCGCAGCCCGGTAAGGAAATCATTGGGAGTGACCCCCATCGTCTCGCTGAAAATCTTATGAAAATAGGTGGGACTCAGACCGGCTAGTTTCGCCAGGGTTTCCAGGCGCAGCGGCGCGCCGAGATTGACCGCGATATAATCCACCGCCCGTTTAATGGCCATTCCATGGCCGGACTGGAGCACGGCGCGATTGTTCAGCGGATCGCGGACATCCCGCGAGAGCAGGCAGAGGATTTGCAGGGTGTAGGCCTTGAGCAGGACGGAAGAAGCGGCGCTGGGATTGATGAACTCTTTCAAGACCAGATCAAACAGGCCCAGATACTTGTCGCCGGCGATCGGATGAAACAGGACGGGGATCGGGTCCAGCACCGGATGCCGATAATTTTTCTGGAACCCGCCCGCCTGCGCTCCCCAGAAATTGTAATTTTCCCGGAGCCGGTCCGCGGTTCCGGTCATATCGAAGCCGATCAGGTAGCAGCAATAGGGCATGATCCCCTGAGTGGTCTGACCCGGCCTGCGGAAGACGATATCCCCCTTGTGAACCGGATAGAGCTTCTCATCGATATACATCGCCCCGTCGCTTTGCGTAAAAAACTCCAGCTCATAATCGTAAATGAACCGTTTTGGCAGCAGGTGGCCCTTGGGCATGGTCATCCCCTGGGTATAGAGATGACTGATCAGCACGCTGGGATTGAGTCCGGCATCGGACAGGCTTTCGCAATCGGCCGCCTCGCGCATCCGCTTCCCTCCGCTTTTTTAGAAAAGCTGTGAAAAAGAATGTTCTAACCCTTATTCTCACTTTGTCCCGCCATTGGGCTCCGCTGGTTGCCCTCCATGGCCGCTCCGCCTTTTGGCCTTCCTGGCCCGGAGGAGAAACGAAGGCATTGTCAAAGATCCAATACCGTTGCTGCAAACCTGCAAAGCGCTACAGTTCGTTTCTCCTGGGGGAGAAAGATAGAATGAGGGCGGACCTACTCCCAACGTTTTCAGTTTATCATAAGAAAGTGAAAGACGAAATAATATCCTGAATGGCATTGCTGAAGTTTCCGGATTAAAATGAAGAAAATAATAAAATTCGGATCCGAAAATGGCCCGGAAGCCGGAAGGAGCAGATCATGAATCCAACGTTTCAATTTCCCAAAGGGTTCTATTGGGGGACAGCGACCTCCGCTTATCAGATCGAGGGCGCCTGGGACCGGGACGGCAAGGGCGAGTCAATCTGGGACGTCTTCAGTCATACTCCGGGGCGGATCGATGGCGGAGATACCGGTGACGTGGCGTGCGACCATTATCACCGCTGGCCCGAGGATCTCGATCTCCTGAAGGAACTCGGGACCAATGCCTACCGCTTCTCCGTCTCCTGGCCCCGGGTGCTGCCGGAGGGCCGGGGCGGAATCAATCAGAAAGGGCTCGATTATTACCGGCGTCTGGTCGATGGCTTGCGGGAACGGGGAATCGAACCGTTTGTTACCCTCTATCACTGGGACCTTCCGCAAGCGCTGCATGAGGCCGGAGGATGGCTGAACCGCCAGGCCGCCGAGTGGTTCGCCGACTATGCCCAGGTGGTTTACGAGGCGCTTGGCGACCGGGTCCGCTACTGGACCACCATCAACGAGCCCAATGTCTGCGCCAGGCTGGGCTATCTGTCGGGCGGGCACGCGCCGGGAATCGCCGACCGCTCCGCCTTTCTCCGGGCCTGCCATCATCTGCTGCTGGCCCACGGAGCGGCGGTCCGGCGCGGCCGGGCCAGCCTGCGGGAGGCTGAGTTCGGGATCGTTCCGGCCATCGGCGCCGCGTATCCGGCCACGGACCGCCCCGAGGATCGCGAAGCCGCCGAAATCGCCTGGACCGAGTCGTGGCGTTATTTGGATCCGCTGTTCCGCGCCGCCTATCCGGAGCGCCTGATGCCGGAGATCGAGGCCGTTCCGGGCGAGCCGGTCGTCCGGAACGGCGATCTGGAGCAGATCGCCGCGCCCCTTGACTTTTTGGGCGTCAACCATTACAGCAGCCATTTCCATCACGCCGGGCCCAACGGCGAACCGCTGGAGACGAAGCGGCCCGATTTACCCCAGAACGCGCTCGGTTGGAACGTTTATCCCGACGGGTTCCGGGATATGCTGCTCAAAGTGACCGGCCGCTATGGCAGGCTGCCGATTTTCATCATGGAAAACGGCGCCGCGTATCCCGACCGGGTGGCCGCCGACGGCCAGATCCACGACGGAGAGCGGGTAGAGTATTATCGTCAATACCTCGGCGCGTTGCAGGAGGCGATCGGCGCGGGAGTCGAGGTCCGGGGGTATTTCGCCTGGTCGCTGATGGACAATTTCGAATGGGCCCGGGGCTATGACGCCCGGTTCGGCCTGATTTACGTCGATTTTGAAACCCAAAGGCGGACCGTTAAGGATTCGGGGAAGTTTTACAGCCGGGTGATCCGGGAGAACGGACTGTTCTGGAAAGAATAAGAACGGACTCGGCCCAAAATTCAGTAGTAAATTTAAGCGAAGCGCCCTGGTTGGACGCTTCGCTTTTTGTTACCCGCGCGCGAGTAGCAATATTTTTCAAGACGATCGGATCCGGCGTCTCCTCCTTTTCTGGCCGCCCCTTTTGAACGGCGCGCGTTTAGATATGCTTTCGGCATATTCTTCCAAATCAGGCGCGATTCGCGTCCGTGATATAACAATACACCTCAAATCACATATTATATTATCACAAGGACGTAGCGCATATCGTTGATATGAAAGAGGTGGATTTGAGTGGAAAGTGAATATAGTTATGAAGCGGACACCGAGATTTTAATCGAGCAGGAATGCCTGGTTGAATATGAAGATAATCTGGAAAGTTTGGCTTCTGATTTTGGGGCTTCGGTGGAAGAGATCCTGGACGCCAATCCCGGTCTGGATCCCAACAACGTCCTCCCCACCCAGGTGCGTATTCCTTACCGGGCCGCGCGTTGCCCCTCCGGAACGCTGTATACGGTGCGGAGAGGCGACAGCGCTTTTGAAATCGCCCGGGAATTCAATACCACCGTCGGGGCGATTCAGCAAGCCAACCCGCGAGTCAATCTCTACCGGCTGCGTCCCGGAACGGTGCTCTGCGTGCCGTCCCGGCGGCGGAGAATCGGTCCGTTTGGCAGAACTTACTTTGTCCGGCCGGGAGATACGATTTTCAGCATCGCCCGGAGAACCGGCAGCTCGGTCGGAGAGATATTGCGCCTTAATCCCGGCCTGAATCCGAACCGGCTGTTCGTGGGACAGCAAATCCGGATACCGGGGTAAGATGGAGGGCTGGCCGGATGGTTGTAAAATGGCGGGAAACGCCGTTCGAAACAGGAAGATTGGGAAGCGCAAATAAGTAAGCCGGGCGAAATCATCGCCCGGCTTTGATTTACGTTTGATTGGACCGGTCAGCCAAAGATGGACTTATCCAGATGGGCCGAGACGATCCAGTTGGGCGCGTCCACAATCTGGCTGATGCGCAGGTCGGCCGCGACGCTGCAGACGGTATAGGCCAGTTCCGGCGTTAGCCGGTATTCGCGGACCAGGTAATCGATCATGAAGCGGATCGCGTCCTTGGCCGCGACCATCAGATCGGGCGCGACGCCGTTGGTCACGAACGATTGGACCGGCCCGGAAGCCGGAGCCGTCGTCTCGAAGCGCGGATAGGCGATGGGCGCTCCTTTTTCCAGGCCGAAGCGGACCGTCATTTTCATAGTGGTTTCAACGGCGGTGCCGCAGACTTCGCCGTCGCCCTGAGCCGCGTGCCCGTCGCCGGCGGAGAAGAGAGCGCCTTCCACCTGGACCGGCAGATAGAGCTTGCTGCCCGGAGTCAAGTGGCGGATGTCCATATTGCCGCCGCCGGGCCGGGGAAAGACCACGGACTGCAGCCCGGCTTCGACCGGACTGACGCCGATGGTGCCCGGAAACGGCCGGTAAGGCAGGCGGATCTCCGGGGTATAATTAACCCATTGGCCGTCATAGGTCGAGATATGCAGGAAAGGTTGGGAGAACTCCTCGGCCAGCAACCCGAATCCGGGGATAATCGCGGTCCAGCCCCAGCCGCACCCCTCAAGGCCGAGGATTTCCACGGTCAGGGTGTCGCCGGGAAGCGCGCCGTCGATTCGAATGGGACCGGTCACCGGATTAATCTTGGCGAAGTCCAGGCCGGGAACATCGGCCGCGGTGGAGTCGGAACGGATCTGGCCTCCTCCGGCGTCGATCAGATCGAGTTCCACTGCGGCGCCGGGCTGAACCGTCAGCGCCGGCGGCAAGGAATTGTCCCAGCCGAAATGTAGCGCCTTGCTGCTCAGATAAACCGGTTTCGCTCCACTCATTTTACCGCCACCTCTTCGTAATGAACCGGAATGTGCACCGGATCGACGAAGATCGCATCGGGGCCGACCACCCGGGCCGAATGCATCACATAGCGCTTTTCATTGAAGACCGGGACCCACGGAGCGTCTTTCATCAGATCGGTGAAGATGGCGCCCCAGGCCTTATCGCGAGCGGCTTTTTGGGAAGGGGCGGCCATGGCGTCGGCGGCTTCGGCGCGTTTGTCAAGGGCTTCGTTGGAGTACCAGGACCAGTTCCAGCCGCCCGGAACCGCGCTGGCGGCGGCGAGAATCGGCCAGTAAAAGTTGTTGGGATCGGGATAATCGGCGATCCAGGCCATGCCGCCCGACCAGATCAGCGGCGCGGCGCCCTTGGTGCCGCCGGCCTCGATGACCGTGCTTTGCGCCAGGGTTTTCAGCTCTACTTTGATGCCGACGGCCGCCAGATCCTGCTGAATGACCTGGGCGATCCGGGGATTGGGATCGACGTTGTTGACGTACATTTCAGTGGCAAAGCCTTTGCCCAGGCCGGCCTCTTCCAGCAGCGCCTTGGCCTGCTTCGGATCATAGGCGTAGCCCTTGTACTTGGCGTCATACCCGGGCATCAGGGGCGGCAAGACTTGAGTGGCCGGACGGGCACGGCCGTTGATGACCTGGATCACCCGGTCTTTGTTGACGGCCATGTTCAGCGCCTGGCGCACCTTGACGTTGTCAAAGGGCTTGACCAGGGTATTGATGGTGATATAGCCGGTATGGAGCTGATCGCCTTCGACGATGAGCTTTTTCAGTTTCGGATCCTTGGTGACCTGGACGAACCGGGACGAAGGGATGCCGTCACCCAACAGGTCGATCTCGCCCCGTTGCAGACGGAGCAAAGCTACGGTCGGATCGATGCCGATCTGGAATTGAAGCTCATCCAGTTTGGGTTGGGTAGGAATGTAATAATGAGAGTTTTTGACCAGAACCAGGCGTTGGCCGAGCACCCACTCCTTGAACGCGAAGGCGCCGGTGCCCACCGGGTGATGTCCGAAATCCTTGCCGTATTTGGCCACTTCTTCCTTAGGAACCACATGGGCGAAGTTCAGGGCCAGCGCGTGCAGGAAGGCCGCGTTCGGCTTGACCAGCGAAAAGCTGACGGTATGGGCGTCAACGACTTTGACGCCGGAGACTTCTTTCAGCTTGCCCTGGTTAAACTCTTCGGCGCCGACGATGCCCAGGTAAAATCCTGAGCCCGGGCTTTGGGTGTCCGGATCGAGGACGCGCTCCAGCGAGTATTTGACGTCGGAGGCGGTCATGGCCCGGCCGTTATGGAATTTGACATCGGACCGGAGGCTGAAGGTATAAGTCTTGCCATCGGCTGACACCGTGTAGGACTTGGCCAGTTGCGGAATCAGCTCGGTGGTGCCGGGTTTGTAGTCCATCAGGCCGTCGAAGATCGATTTAATGATCGACCAGTTCTGCCAGTCATAGCCGATGGCCGGGTCCAGCGTGGTGATATCGCTCTGGAACGAGACAGCCAGGCGGGCCGGGGGCTTGCTCTGGATCGAGAAGGACGCGGCCAACATCAGGATGCCCAGGGAAAGAACGACCAATCCCCGCAGCGTCCGGTTCATATAGCTCTTGTTTCTCATGCTTCGCTCACCTTTTTCTCATCATTATTTTTGGATACGGATCTGGGCAACATCTCTAAGTGCTTGAAGCGGATCCCTCCCTCCCTGGACGGTCAATGTCATCAAAGGATCGTGATAGAACTTTCCAGACTTAACCCTGCCCTTTGCGGCTGATATCCATCCATGGATGCCGCAACCTTAAGCCTTCCTGGCTCTGGCTTCCCCAGAGCCAATGATCCAAGGTGTCAATTCAAGGGGAACCAGAACCAGGGACGGTTCAAGATCCGGCGTCCAGGATGGAGTAACGCCGGAAGGATAACCCTGGCCGCTGTCCTCCAAATTCCTTTAGACGCCGGAGGCATCGGTTACTCTTCCCTGTTAGGGAAGAGCGAGAGATAGGTCTAAACCCAAAATCGGATTTACTGATTCCAAAATGTGTAACCATCGCTTGATGACATTGTCCTGGACAATTGGCTAGATGGATTATTGATATTTGATGCGGGGGTCCAACACCGGGTAAATCAGGTCGGCCAAAAGATTGCCGATGACGATGGCCACCGCCGAAACGGTGACGACTCCCAGAATCACCGGGATGTCCACGATTTGAATGGCCTGCCAGGTCAACTGGCCGATGCCGGGCCAGGCGAAGACGCTCTCAACCACGACCACGCCGGCCATGAAGACCCCGATATCCAGCCCGATCATGGAAATGATCGGGAGCACGGCATTGCGCAGCGCGTGTTTGAGAACGATCCGGAACCGGGGCACCCCCTTGGCTTTGGCGGTGCGGATATAGTGCTGCTCCAGCACTTCGGTCATTGACGACCGTAACACCCGCGCATACCAGCCGGCTCCGGAGATTCCTAAGGTCAGCGCGGGCAGGATCAGATGCCCGAAGGAACCATAGCCGCCGAGCGGCAGCAGGGGCCAGAGATAGCCGAAGAGAAAGAGGAGGATCAGGCCGACCGCGAATTGCGGCGCCGATACGCCCGAGAACGAGAGGATCATCACCAGCCGGTCCACCCATTTCCCCTTGCGCAAGGCGGCGATGATTCCGAGCGGGAAAGCCAGCAGCAGCTCGGCGGCGATTCCGGCCAGCGTCAGTTGGATGGTGGCCGGCAGCCGCGATCCGATCAGCTCGGTCACCGCGGTGCGCTGGGCGTAGGAACGGCCCATGTCGCCGTGCAGCAGGTTCCAGAGATACCGGCCGTATTGGGCCGGCAGGGGCTGATCGAGGCCCAGTTCGTGGCGGATCTGGGCAATGGTCTCCGGTGTCGCGCTTTTGCCCGCAATCATTCGCGCCGGATCGGCCGGCAGGGCGAAACTGAGCAAAAAGGTGATCAGCGATACGCCGAGGAGGATAAAGGCGCTTTGCGCCAGCCGTTTGCCAATCAACCGCAACATCAACATCAGACGGACCCCCCTTCACGGCCGAAGCAATCCCGCAAGGCGTCTCCCACCAGATTGAACGCCAGCGACGTCAGCAAAATGGCCAGGCCCGGGAAGGCCACCAGCCACGGCGCGTCCAGAAAATAAGTCTGGCTTTCATTGATGATCCCGCCCCATGAGGGAGTGGGCGGCCGGACGCCGACCCCGAGAAACGAAAGGGTCGATTCCAGCAATACCGTGGTCGAAATTCCCAAGGTGCCCCAGACCAGCAGGGTGGGGACCAAGTGGGGCAGGATATGGCGGAACAGGATCCGGCCGTCTCCAGCGCCGATGGCTACCGCAGCTTCGATAAACTCCGATTCACGCAAGGCCAGCACCTGCGAATACACGACCCGGGCGATCTGGACCCAGTTGACCAGAGCGATGACCAGAGCCACAATCCACAGGCTGGGCCGGAGAATGGCCGTCAGGGCGATGGCCAGCAGCAGGGCCGGAAAGGCCATCATCAGATCGGTGAAGCGCATGATCACGGGTTCGACTTTCCCCCGGTAGTAGCCGGCCACGGTTCCCAGCAGCGCCCCGATCAGGATCGCGGCGCCGTTGGCCGCCAGTCCGATCAACAGCGATACCCGCGCGCCGTAGATCAGGCGCGACAGCAGGTCCCGGCCCAGCAGATCGGTTCCCAGCTTGAACTGGGCGTTGGGCGCTTGCGGCATTCCGGAAACGGTCAGGCCGGAGGCGAATTGCTCGGCCGGGTCATGCGGAGTCAGGATCGGGGCGAGCAGCGCGGTCAGCGCAATTCCAACCGCGAGCAGCAACGCGGCCACGCCCACTTTGTTGCGGAGGAATTTTTGCAGCATCCGTTGCTGTTGCTGGGATAGAACAAATATGCTCATGATGGCACTTCCCACAAGTTTTCTAAGCGGCTGTCGGGTTCATTCTAACACCGCGGATAGTCCATGTCAATAATGTGGAAGAAAGGTTAACAACAATTAGATATATTTCTGCAAAGATTGAGATATAATGTGTCAATTAATTTAATTTTAACACGATAATGTTAACAATTACGATTAGGTGATAGCAATTCGGTAACATATACTTGACACATGAATGCCCGGGTGATAATATCACCCCAGGAGGTGGTCGGGTTGGAGACTGTTTTGCTTGAGGTAAACGACCTCCGGACCCATTTTCATACCGACGGCGGGGTCGTCAAGGCGGTGGATGGGGTCAGTTTTACATTAAATAAAGGAAAGATTTTGGGGATCGTGGGCGAGTCGGGCTGCGGCAAGAGCATCACCTCGCTTTCGATCATGCGGTTGCTGGCCGCCGGCCCGGGATGCGCCGTGACTGGGCGGATTCTGTTTGACGGTGTCGATCTGCTGGGGCTGACCGAGGCGGAGATGCACCGGATCCGGGGCAACCGAATTTCAATGATCTTTCAGGAGCCAATGACTTCGTTGAACCCGCTGTTCACCGTGGGCGATCAGATCATGGAATCGGTGCTGCTGCATCAGAAGGCCGGCAAGCGGGAGGCCCGCGACCGGGCCATCGACATGCTCCGCTTGGTCGGAATCCCCTCGCCGGAGAAACGGGTCGACGCCTATCCCCATCAGTTGAGCGGCGGCATGCGGCAGCGGGTGATGATCGCCATCGCCCTGGCCTGCAATCCAAAGCTCTTGATCGCCGACGAGCCGACCACGGCGCTGGATGTGACCATCCAGGCCCAAATTCTCGATTTAATGGCGCAGCTGAGGGAGGAGCTTGGGACCTCGATTATCTTAATTACCCACGATCTCGGGGTGGTGGCTGAGATGGCCGACGAGGTAGTGGTGATGTATTGCGGGAAAGTCGTGGAGCAGGCGGACGTCGGGACGCTGTTTGAAAACCCGCGCCATCCTTACACGCAAGGGCTGCTTCGCTCCATTCCGCCGTTGGACGGCGCCGTGTCACGGCTGCCGATTGTCCGGGGCGTGGTGCCGAGCCCGTCCCGGATGCCTGCGGGCTGCGCGTTTCATCCGCGCTGTGACTGCGCGGACGAACGGTGCGGCCGCGAGGCGCCGCCGATGACGGCCGGGACCGACGCGCACCGGGTCCGCTGTTTTCGGGCGGAGGCCGGAGCGCCATCTTTCGACGTGAGTGAGGAGCGGGCGCTATGAAGGAGTCGCAACCGATATTGACCGTCGCCAATCTGGCCAAACATTTCGCGGTGCGCGCCGCGGGCGGGGCCCGGAATACGGTGAAGGCCGTCGACGGGGTGAGTTTTGAGATTCACCAGGGCGAAACCCTGAGCCTGGTGGGGGAGAGCGGCTGCGGCAAGTCGACTACGGGCCGGCTGATCCTGCGGTTGTTGAAAGCTAGCGCCGGCGCGGTCCGCTTTGAGGGCGCCGACGTGCTGGCCGCCGGCAAGAAGGAGGTCAAAGCGCTCCGCCGCCAGATGCAGTTCATCTTTCAGGACCCGTTCGCCTCGCTCAATCCAAAGCTGACCGTCGGCGACATTGTCCGGGAGCCGCTGGACATTTACGGGGTCGGCCCCGGGCCGGAGCGGTCACGGCAAACCTTAAAGCTCTTGGAGATGGTCGGCCTCTCCCGGCAGCAGGCGGAGAGGTATCCGGCCGAGTTCAGCGGCGGGCAGCGGCAGCGGATCTGCATCGCCCGGGCCCTGGCGCTCCGGCCGAAGCTGGTGATCTGTGACGAACCCGTGTCGGCGCTGGACGTGTCAATCCAGGCCCAGATCATCAATTTGCTCCGAGACTTGCAGGAAGAGTTTAAACTGACCTATCTGTTCATCTCCCACGATTTGAGCGTGGTCAAGCATATCAGTGACCGGGTGGCCGTGATGTACCTGGGCAAGATCGTGGAGATCGCCGCCAAGGAAACGCTATTCGCCAATCCGGCCCATCCCTACACTCAAGCGTTGCTGTCGGCCATTCCCGTTCCCAATCCGAAGGTGAAGCGGGAGCGGATTTTGCTGGAAGGCGACGCGCCGAATCCGATCAATCCGCCGCCAGGGTGCCACTTTTGCACCCGCTGCCCGCAGGCCCAGGCGATCTGCCGCGAAACCCCGCCGTCCTTACGTCAGATCGGGCCGGCCCAACGGACGGCCTGCCATTTGGTGAAGCCGGCCTAGCACGCATGAGGGCTGGCGCGGCCGCGGCGCCGCCCGGTGGGGTCAACCGGCGAGGTTCCGTTTCATCGCTTCCTGATTTCAAACCATCCGGCGTTCGGCCGGATGGTTTTGATTATCGCAAGAATGCCCCTGGTTCGGCGGTGGTTCCCAAAAGACTGGGGCGATAAACAAAAGCTTCCGTTGCGGACCCGGTTATCCACATTTTGCTATCGAATATCCACATTTAGTAACTAAATATCCACATTCTTTTACTCAATGAAATGATTTAGTTAGTAAATATCCACATTCAGTAACTGAATATCCACAATCAGTTACTAAATATCCACATTCTGTTACTGAATGTGGATTGGGAGTGGTTCCCCCGGGTTATTTATTAACAGAATATCCACATTTAGTTACTGAATATCCACATTCTTTTACCGCGTGAAATGATTTGGCAACCGAACCTCTCCCTTTGGTTACCAGATGAAAAGATGGGGTGCCGCTCCGGGGTCGATTAGCCGGTCCAACTCCAGGATCAACCGGAGCACCTGTCGCCGCAGTTGCAACGGACCCGCCGCCGCATCCCCGATCACGCCCCAATCAAGCTCCCGGCGCCAATCAAAAAACCCCGGTTTAAAACGCTCCCGGGGTCAATGATCTATCTGGCTTTTACCCTAAAACTCCTCGGCATAAATGGAGCTATCTGCGGTCCAGCTTTCACCCGGCCCCAGCTCCCGGTATCCGGTCGCCTCCGGAGGAAGCTGGAGGTTGGGGGCGTTGATCGCCCAGGTCTGCGGCTCGGGGCAGATAAAGGCTTTGTCGCCGGAGTCGTTCCAGATCATCCAGTGCCGGTATTCGGGACTGACCCGGTAGACCAGGCGCAGCCTTCGGGAGCCGTCCTCAATCAGGGCGCCGTAAAACGGCTGGTTATCGACCAGGAGCTCCTGGCCGGTGTAATGCCCCGCAATCCGGCTTCCCTGCGGTAAAACCCCTTCCGAACGGTAAAGCCGGTCCGCTTCATCCAGCGGCAGCCGCTTGCCGGTGGGCAGCCCGCGCTCATCCACTTCCCATTGCTCGCCGATCGATACCCGCAGGCGGCAGTCTTCGGCCCGGCCGCCGGGATGGAACGGAACCCGGAAGGCGGTATGAAACCCCACCCCCAGCGGCAGCGTCCGGCCGCCGCGATTGGTCACAGTCAGCTCTTGCCTGAGCCCGGACTTGGATAACGTATAGCGCAGGGTAAACCGGAACTGGCTCAGATACCAGTCGTAGGGATCGGCTTCGTCCGTCCCGGCGCTTTCATAAACCGCTTCCACCCGGGCCTCGTCCCCGCCGGCCTCCGCCGCCGCAATCTCCCAGGCCCGGAGGCGCAGGTAGCCGTGGAGATGTTCCCGGCCGGTGGCGCTGTTGAGCGGAAAGGTCAACACTTTCCCGGCTACGGGCAGTTTCCCGTCATCAAGCCGGTTGGGGGGAAACAGCACCGGCAGTCCGTAAATCTGGGGCCGGGCCTTAAACGCCTCCAGCTCGACCTGCTCCGGGCTTCGCAGCAGCGTCAGCCCTCGCCGCAAATCGTTCAACTCGATGACCTGGGCGCCGATCCCCGGAATCAGTAACGCCTCATATCCGCCGGCCCGGAAACGGATCGCCGGCTCGCCCCGCCACGCGCATCGCTCGATACTGGCCCCGGAGTAAGAATTATTATTCATTTGCCTATCTCCTGTCCTTTGAAAGGTTTCCATTCTATTTTCATTGTTTTCCCGAGAAATTTCAACCAAATTTTCATCGAATCGCGCCGGAGATGAAATTTACTTCAGAAACACGCCTTTTTGCCGATATCTACATCGACAAACCCTTGGATTAATTGGCAGGATGCATGATGAAACTCAAACCGAAACCGTTATGTTGGATCGTCATATTTTTCCTATTGTCCGTCTGGGCCGGGCCGGAGACGGTTGGGGGGGAAGAGCCCCTTCCGTCAACAATTACGGTGGGACTGGACGACAGCTATCCCCCCTATGTTTTCAGGGACAGCCACGGCCGATTGCAAGGAATGGTGGTGGATCAATGGAAACTGTGGGAGCAACAGACCGGGATCAAGGCCGAGCTTCAGGCCATGGATTGGGCTCATGCGCTCGATGGCGCCCTGGCGGGGCGATTCGACGTGATCGATACGGTGTTCAAAAACCCGGAGCGAAAACAGTATCTTAGTTTCACCAGGCCTTACGCAGCTGTTGACGTGGTCATCTTTTTCCACCGGAACATCTCCGGGGTTACCGGGGTGGAGTCGCTGAAAGGGTTTACGGTCGGGGTCAAAAAAGGGGACAATTGCATCCAATGGCTTCGGGAGAAAGGCGTAACCGATCTGCTGGAGTTCTCCAGCTATGAACGGATCGTGAAAGCCGCCGAGGAACGCAAGATCGTCGTCTGGGTGATGGATAAGCCGCCGGCCTTGTACTATTTGTATAAAATGAATATCCACAATCAATTCAAGTCTTCACCCACCCCCCTGTACTCGGGTCAATTCCATCGCGCCGTCCGCAAGGACGACTGGAAAACGCTGAACATTGTCCAGGCGGGCTTTGACCGGATCCCGCGCCGGCAATACCGAGCGCTTGAGACCAAATGGATGGGGAGATCCTATGACAGCGGCGGCCTTTTGGTGCACTTGGCGCTGGGAATCGGCGCCGCTTTGCTGATTGCCGTGCTGCTGCTGTTCTGGAATTTCTCCCTTCGCAAAATGGTCAGGCTGAAAACCAAGGAACTGCTGAAACTGGTGGGAGCCGTCGGCCAGCGGGAACGCCGCTTACAAGCGCTGCTGAACGCCATCCCCGATGTGGTTTTTATCCTGGACCGCCAAGGGGTTTTCCGCGAATGCTACGCCAGGGACGAATCGCAATTGCTCTTTCCCAGGGAATTTCATTATAATAAATCGTTTGACGAATTATTCCCGGAAGACCTCACGATGGATATGAGCCGGACCATCGCGACCGTGCTGGCCACCGGCGAAACGGTTATCCTGGAGCGTCCCTTCGAGACCGGGCGGGGAGTCCGCTATCTGGAGGCCCGGCTGGTCCCGTTCGAGGAAGAACAAGTGTTGATGATCGTCCGGGACACCACAGCCAAAAAGATGTCGGAGCGCAAGATTTACGAGATGAGCATCCGGGACAATCTCACCGGGCTGTTTAACCGCAATTACTTTGAAAGCGCGGTAAACGGCTTCACTTGGGACCAGGCGGCCAATATCGCCCTGGTTGTCTGCGATCTGGACGGTTTGAAGCTCATCAACGATACCTTCGGCCATCACGCCGGCGATCAGTGCCTGAAGACGGTCGGCGCCGAACTGCTCAACCATTTCCGGGCCACGGACGTAGTGGCCCGGATCGGTGGGGACGAATTCGCGGTGATCATGAAAGACACGACGGTCGAGGCGATCCGTACGATCCGCGCCAATTTGAAAAATTCCCTGAAAGCGGTGGCTTACGGCGACTCGGTGCTGCCGGTCAGCCTGTCGCTGGGCTATTCGTGGTCGGACGATTCCGGCATGGGCATCAATACGCTATATAAAGAAGCCGATGATTATATGTACCGCCAAAAGCTGCATCAGCGGCAAAGCGTCCGGAGCGAAATTGTGAATGTGCTGCTGAAGATGATGGAAGCCAGGGATTTCAATACCGAGGGCCATGGGGAACGGCTGCAGCGGCTGGCCGGGGATCTGGCGGAGCGGATTGGCCTGAAGGAACAGGATATCAACGACATCCGGCTGTTCGCCCAGTTTCACGACATCGGCAAAGTCGGCATCGCCGATTCCTTGCTGTTTAAACCGGGCAAGCTGACCCCCGTCGAATTCGAGGAGATGAAACGCCATTCGGAGATCGGATTCCGGATCGCCAATTCGATCCCGGATCTGCTCCATATCGCCGACTGGATTTACCGGCATCATGAGTGGTGGAACGGCTGCGGATACCCCCTCGGCCTGAAGGGCGAGGGGATACCGGCGGCCTGCCGGATCCTGTCGATCGTCGATGCCTATGACGCCATGACCAGCGACCGGCCTTATCGCCGGGCGCTGCCAATGGCGGCCGCGCTCAAGGAGTTGAAACGGTGCGCGGGAACCCAGTTTGACCCGGAGTTCGTCGAATTCTTCATCGGACTGATAACTTCGCCGGACCCGATCGATTCGGACCGTTGCGCCGCTTCGTGAAACGATTGGCGACTCAATTACCGCGCTCCGTCCCGGAAAATATCGGTCAATTGGTGCTCCGGAACGCTTAAAAACCGGGACGCCCACAACTTGGCGGAGTCCAGATCGTGTTCCAGGTAATTGCCGCATTCTTTTCGCGAACCGCCGGGAAGGGGGCCGTCAAAAGCCAGCACCTTGGTCAGGGCTTTCCGGACCAGGGCCGCGACCCAAAGCGCGTCCCGGTCATCGCTGAAAATAAAGTAAAACCCGGTCCTGCAGCCCATCGGCGAGATGTCGATCAGCGCGTCGGTGTCCTGCCGGACAAACGTGGCGAACAGATGCTCCAGGGTATGCAGGGCATCGTTGGGCAGGAATTTTTGATTGGGCTGGGCGAACCGGACGTCGAACTTGGAGACGACGCATTCCGGGAAACGGGGGTTGACCGTCATTACCTTGGCTTTGCGGACGTAGGGCGCGGTCACCCGGTCATGATCAAGCTCAAAGGATTCAACCTGCTTCATATCCTCAACTCCTCCGCGGCCAGCTCCTCGGTGAGGTGGATCAGGAAAGCGGCGCACCGTTCCGAGGCCAGCCGTTTATAATCATTGTACATCCGGAGCGTTTCACTGGACGGCTTATCGGAGATCGAGCGGATGACCACGAAGGGTATGTCACACATCGCACAGACCTGGGCCACGGCCGCCCCTTCCATTTCGATGCAATAGGCGCCGAACTCCGCGAAAACCCGGTCCTTCCGCTCCGCCGACTCGTTGAATTGGTCCCCGGTGGCGATCGGCCCGGTGTAAATCCGGTGGCCGGCTCCGACCGAACGGGCCATCGCTTTCTGGCAGAGTCCCATGAATTCGGTGTCCGCCTCGATGAATCCATTCTCTCGGCTTAGGAACCCCTTGCGGAGGCCGAAGGCCGTGAGATCGACATCGTGCTGAATGCAGGAAGTGGAGATGATCACGTCCCCGACGTTCAGATCGGGGTGCAAAGCCCCGGCCGAACCGATATTCACGATCCGGTCCGGATCGAACTTGTCGATCATCAGTTGGGCGCAACGGGCGGCATTGACCTTGCCTACCCCGGACATGGCCATGACGCAGTCCACGTCCCCGATAACCCCCTCATAAAACTCAATCCCATAAATGGCCTGCGGCCGCGGCTCCGTCATTTTGATCAGGATCGCGTCGCGTTCCGCGTCGACCGCGGTGATGATTCCAATCATTGATCGCTCCGTATTTTATTATTGGTTCTTCCCTGAATCCCTGATTATTTTACTACGCCGGGAAGAGCCCGGCAATGATTTTTCGGTTAACGTTCCAAGGCGCCTGAAGAAAATTATGCCCCGCCCGTCGGTTTTTAAAGCAACTCTGAGGAAATCAGGAAATTTGGGCGTAGACCTTTTTTCGCTCTTCCGGCGTAGTCTCGTCGTGAGCGCCGGACCTTGAACCGTCCTTGGTTCTGGTTCCCTGACAGGGCAATGTCAACAAGCGATGATTACATATGTTGGTATTATTAAGCCGAATTCTGGGCTTAGACCTATCTCTCGCTCTTCCCTAACAGGGAAGAGTAACCGATGCCTCCGGAGTCTAAAAGAATTTGGAGGACAGCGGCCAGGGTTACCCTTCCCCTTGAATTCCCTTTCTGTTCAGCGACTCCGGGGAAGGGCGAGGGTTAGGTCTGGAAAGTTATACCGCGATCCCTTAACGCCATTGCCCTGTCAGGCGAGAGTAGCCGATGCCTCGGGGGTCTAAAATCGGTTAGGATCAACGGCTAAGGTTTACTTCTTGCCATTTTTTTGATAGGAGAACTTTACCGGCCTTTTCAGGGCGTCGACGTCCTCCTCGAAGGCCGCCATCCTCTGATTCAGCACCGCCTGGACGTCGTCAATCGCTTGATTGTACAACACCGGTCCGAGCTGCTGGATCATAAAATCGATCAAAAACTCGGCGGCCAAATCGCCGATCTCCTCGCCGCGCTCGTCCCGGAAATACTGTTGAATCTGGCGGATGATGTGCATTTTTTGTTCTTTGGAAATTTTGGGAATCATCCTGATTTCCTTTCTTTATTGCTAACATCGGATCCCTTGCCCTTAAAAAGGGTAACCACCATCCTTTGAGGCCGTTTTTTAGACCCGCAACGTCAAGCGAATACCCTTTAGGGGATAGGGTCGCGGTCAGTTTTATCCCATATGTTCCCGCAAAAAGGAGAGCACTTCATCAAAAGCCTCCCTGACTTGCTTGTCTTTCAAATCGCGGTCGAAAACATGGCCTTGGCCCTTTAGGATGATTAACTTATTTTCGATGCCCATGTCCTCCAGCTTCCGGGCCATATTGATCGACTCCGAATATGGGATGTCATTGTCTTCGTCCCCGTGCAGCAGCAAGGCCGGCGGAAAGCCTTTCGTAACCTTGTACTGAGGGCAAAATTCTTGCAGTTTGTCCCGCTCATTGCCAGGATCATAGCCGCTGACTTCAGGGACCCACCGCCCGGTTTGCCGGCAGTACAGATAATAATAAAACCGGTCGCGATTTCCTTCGGCAACCGCTTCGTTTTGGATGGAGCGATACGCTCTTTCCTTGGAAACCGGGGCTCTTTGGCAGTAAAACGGGCTCGGCTCGGCGAACCAATCGGCCGTGATATCGCCATACCCGTAAAACGAGACAATCGCCTCCGGCTTATCCTCGAACGTTCCCGAAAGTAACCCCAGGTATCCTCCGGCCGAGCTGCCGACTACGGCCAACCGTTCGGGATTAAGATCGTAATCGATCCCGGCCCGGTTTCTGATCCAGCCGATTGCATCCCGGACGTCTTCGATAATCAGTTCCAGCTTCGTCTCGGGCGCCAGGCGATAATCGATGGCGATCACGCCAAATCCGGCGCGATGATAAAGCTCAACCTGTTCCGGGAAGATATTTTGCCGCGAACCCCAGATCAGCGCGCCGCCATGGATGAACATGATTACGGGCGATCCCTTGGCTTCGGCCGGGTAAATGTCCGCTTGGATCCGGCAGTTGCCGGCTTGCTTATAGACTACGGTTTCCTTGTTCAACGTTACCCCGGCTCCTGTATAAAGCTTAACTGCGTGCCAACCGTTAACGATCGCTTACACCCGCCCCGCGAAGCTGTGGGTTTTGATCGGCCAAAGCAACCTCCCGTTATCGCTATATCGATCGAACAGCCCGGTCAGGGCTTCGATAAATGGTTGGTAATTGCCGTCCCGGGCAGCGGGGGCGTAGGAGGCCGATAAATTGCCTCCGATGAAACTGTCGCGCGTCAATAACCGACGATTATCAAACACTTGATAATCGCAGCGCCCCTCCGCGAAGAACCCGGCATAAGCATCGGGCCGGATCGCCATGCCGCCGGAAAAGCCGTTGAATCCGGGGAAATCAGGGAACAGGCCGTCTTAACTGCCTGAATCAGTTCGCTCTCCGGTTCGCGGCGGTTCCAGACCAGAACCGCCCGGCCGGCCGGTTTCAAAATCCGTTGAAACTCCCGCTTGGCCCGGTCCTGATCGAACCAGTGAAACGCCTGGGCCACGGTGATCAAATCGACCGCCCCCTCCGGCAATCCGCTATCCTCGGCGCTGCCATCGACCGCCGTGAAACCAGCCAAATCGCGGCAATATGTCTCGCACGCCATGCGCATCTCGGGATTGGGCTCGACCGCGAGAATTTGTTTGACATGCTCCCCGAGCTGCCGGGTGAGGATCCCGGTCCCCGCCCCGATATCGGCGACAATCGAATCCCGGCCCATCCCGATCTCCCGGCGGAGATAATCGATGAACGCTTGCGGATAATCCGGGCGGTATTTCCGGTATTCGGCGGCCTTGCCCGTGAACTTTTCCCTGCCGTCCATTGCATGCTCCGATCTTGAAGAAGTCCGGCGTCCGTTCCGCGCCGGCTTTCTGAATTCTTTCAACGTTTTCTGGTTTTTCCCTTCCTTAGGCTTGCCAATTGTCCCAAAATTTCAAATGCCCTCATTATCCATCGGCAAAAAAAGAAAAGCGATCAATTCCGGCCTAAGGGCTGGAATTGATCACTTCATTATTACTTTTCGCTTCCAATCAGGTATTGGCGCCAACCCCGGATCCTTCGGCGGGGGTTGCCGGAGATGCGGCATCAATTGCCGGACTTGCGGCATTGATCGCCCGGGCCATCGGCATCAGTTGCCGAATTTGCGGCACCTATTGCCGCTACTCCGGCATCGAATGCCGGAACTACGGTACTGAATGCCGTAACTATGGCATTGGCCGCCGGACCTTCGGCATCAGTTGCCGGACTTGCGGGGATCTTCGCCCGAGTTGCGGCATCGAATGCCGGATCTACGGCAACCGCCGCCGTTCATGCGGCAGTCAGCGCCGCACCAGCAACCACTCAAACCGTTCCCGATCGCGACTTCGAAACCTGCCGCTCCAAAACTATTCCAACGAAATCATTTGATGGACAATGCTACTTCCCGATAGGCGGCTGACGACCGAACCTCGCCAGGTCGGATCGAGCGCAGGAAAGTCCTCCCGGTAATGGCTGCCCCGGCTCTCGGTTCGCAGCAGCGCCGCGCCGGCCATGGTTTTAGCCAGGGTCAGCATGTTGACGCACTCCAGCGCCGCCACCGGACCCTGGAATCCGCTCCGGTCCAGCCCGTCCTCGGCCAACCGCGCTTCCAGCGCTTCCGTCTCCCGGATAATTTGGCGCAACCCCTGCTCATTCCGGACGATCAGGAAGTTGCGGCTCATTAGCTGCTGCACGGCCTGCTTGACCGCTTCCGGCGCCATCCCGCTTTTCGAAGATCCGGAAAATCTCTCCAACAATTGCTGGCTTTGCCGGCAGAACGCCTCGGCCTCACTCCGGCGATCGCGGCGGATCGCGGCGGCCCGGGCTGCCGCCCGGCCGGCCCGTTTTCCGAACACCTGGCAGCCAACGATCATGTTGCCGCCGAGCCGGTCCGCGCCATGCGGCCCGCCGGCCGCCTCGCCGGCGGCGAAAAGGTGGCGGGCCGTCGTTTCGCCATTTTCATCGACCCGCAAGCCGCCGTTGATGGCATGGCCGAACGGCGCCACCTCCAGCAATTGCGCGTCGGGATCGACGCCGCGCCCTTTGAGCCAGCTTTTGGTGGTCTCCCACATCCGGAGGAAATCCGGCTTGACCCCGGCGTTATCAATGTTCCGAAAGTCCAGATAGACTCCGCCGTGATCGCCGCCGCGCCCGACTGCCAGTTCTTTGGTGATCGCAACCTCGATGTATTTGGACAGGTCCCGGGAACTGAAGGGGAAATGGGTCGCCTTATGGTCCATGCAGGCGTCCGGGTCCACGCCCGGCGGAAGGTAATCGGCCAGAAACTCCCGCCCGTCCCGGTTCAAGAGGCGCGGATGCAGAAACCAAACCCAGCAGTTCAGGATATTGGCGACCGGATCGACCAGGCCCAGCCCCATCTGTATGAATTCCAGGTTGACCAGCTCGGCGCCGGCCCGCAGCGCGATGGCATAGCCGTCCCCGGTGACATCCGGGGGATTAAGGTTGCGCTCAAATAATTGACCGGCTCCGCCGGTGGCCAGCACCACCGCTCCGGCGTCAATCCCGGTCAGCGCGCCGGATTCATCCATTGCCAGGGCGCCCCGGCAGCGGCCGTCCACCACGATCAGATCAACGATGCTCAGATCGGCCCTGGTCTGGATGGCGGTATCCCGTAACCGCCCGAGCATGGCGTCGAGAATGGGTTTGGAGTGTCCCTTGATAATGTGCATGCGCGGCCGGGTCGCGAAACAGCCTTCGACCGCCAGGTGCCGGTCGCCCTTTTTCTCAAAGGCGACGCCCCACGACTCCAATTCGGCGACGGTAGCCACCGCTTCCGCGGCGAGGATTCGGGCCAGCCGCGCGTCGCAGGTTCCGAGCGCCGCGGCCATGATGTCCCGGTAATGGATTTCCGGGGTGTCCAGCGGGTCGGCGCAACCATCGGCCGCGTTGTATCCGGCGATCTCCGCCACCTCGAACGCGGTGGTCCCGGCCTTTCCCAGCGGCCCTTTGTTGACCAGCAAGACCCGCGCGCCGGCGCGGTCCGCTTCCAGGGCGGCCCGGACGCCGGCGCCGCCGCCGCCGACAATCAGGACATCGGTGGTCAATGTCGTTTGGATCGTGGCCATCATTTGCTCCCCGGGCCCAATCTCAGGTTGATCCCGGCGCCTTTTCCAGCCGGATTGGCCAGCCGGGCATAGACGGTCAGGAAGCCATCGCTGACCCGGGGCGGCAACGGGGTAAATTCGGCGAAGCGCTTTTCGAACTCCGCTTCGTCGATCAACAGGTTTAGTTTACGGTCGGGAATATCGATCTCAATCCGGTCGCCATCCTTCACGATGGCGAGCGGTCCTCCGTCAGCCGCTTCCGGAGTGACCTGGCAGATGAACGGCCCCTTGGCGAATCCGGAGATCTTGCCGTCGGTGATCAGGGCGCATTTGGTCTCCAGACCGGCGGCGTTCATATAGCCGATGACTTTGAAGACTTCAGTGAGTCCGGGGCCGCCCTTTGGCCCTTCGTAGCGGACGACCACCACGTCGCCGGGCTGGACTTTGCCGGCCTGCAGCGCGGCCAAAGCTTCTTCCTGGCCGTTGAAGACTTTGGCCGGTCCGGTATGCCGCATCATCTCCGGCGGAATGACCGTGGGACGGACTACCGCCGATTGCGCCAGGCTGCCGCGCAACACTGCCAGCCCGCCCCGGTTGACCGGCTTTTCGAGGCTAGTAATCACCGGGGAGTCGATCGGCTTTACGCTTTCCAGGTTGGTTCCAAGGGTCGCGCCGGTGACGGTGATCACTTCCCGGTGCAAGACATGCTCCAGCCGTTTCATAATGGCCTGAACTCCACCGGCTTCGTCAAAATCGCCCATAGTATAGGGACCGCTGGGCCGGACCGCGGCGATGCAAGGGGTCTCCTGTCCCAGTTTTTCGACGAGTTCCAGATTGATCTGATCGTCGAAGCCTTTTTCATAGGCAAAGGCCAGCAGATGAAGGACCGCGTTGGTGGAGCCGCCGATGGCGTGCAGCACCCGGATGGCGTTGATTAAGTTTTCCCGGGTCATGATTTTCCCGGAGGTAATGCCTTCTTTAACCATCCCAACGATGCGGCGGCCCGACTCCTTGGCGATCCGGAGCCGTTTGGCGGAGACCGCCAGGGCGGTGCCCGCGCCGGGCAGGGCGAATCCCATCGCTTCCGCCAGGCATTGCATGGTATTAGCGGTACCAAGCAGCGCGCAGGAACCGGCGCCCGGACAGGCGGCATCCTCCAGCCGGTCAATCTCTTCCAGGCCAACGTGCGGTTTTCCGACACCATAGGCCCAGCATTCGGCATCCAAGGTCGTGGTCACGATATCCTGGCCCTGATAGCGCCCGGCATCCATGGGCCCGCCCGGAACCAGGATCACCGGGATGTCGAGCCGGGCGGCGGCCAGTAAGTGGCCGGGCACGTTTTTGTCGCAGGAACTGATCATCACTAGCGCGTCGAACATATGAATCCAAGTGGACGCTTCCACTTCGGCGGCGATAATGTCGCGGGTCGGCGTGTCGTAGCGCATGCCGTGCCCGCCGACGGCCATCGGGCATTGGGCGAAACTGCCGAATTCATATGGCGTTCCGCCGGCTTGCCAGATCCCGGCCTTTACCGCGTCCGCCACCGAGCGCAGATGAATATGGCCCGGGCTGGTTTCGCCCCAGGAGTTGGCCACTCCGATGCGGGGCCGCTTGAGATCGTCGCTGGTATATCCCATGGCCTTCAGTAACGCTCTGGCCCTTGCATTCTCGGTCCGTTGGAGAAATTCATGGTTGTCCTGAAATTGATTCATTGTTTCCTCCAAATCCTTAAATAATTTTGATTATTACATGGCAGCATGCTTATCGGAGCCGATGGTCCTCCGGTTGGCCGCACCGTGTTCGACAATGGCCCGGCAGGCTTCCAGGAAAATGCCGACATCAACGGAATACGACAGATATTGAATGCCGGTCTCTTTCCATTGCTGAATCATCTCCGGCTTGTCGAGGAACGTGCCGACCACCATTCCCTTGGCCTTGGCTTTGCTGACGATGTATTGCATCTTTTCGATGACGAGCGGGTTAGTGATCTCCCCCGGCACTCCCAACGATTGCGACAGATCATACGGTCCGATAAACAAAATGTCGATCCCGACGACTTCCAGAATCGCGTCGAGGTTGCGGACGGCCTCTTCCCCTTCGAGTTGGAGGATGATCAAGGCCTCATTGGCGTCTTTGAAATAATCGAAGCGGTTCATGGCCGAATATTGGGCCGCTCTCACAAAACGGCATACTCCCCGCTCGCCCTGAGGGTAAAACTTGGCCCGGCCGATAATCTCATGGGCTTGCGCGGCGCTTTGCACCTGTGGAACCTGAATTCCCAACGCGCCGATATCCAAGGCTTTTCCGATACTGCTCTCACTACTGTCCTGGACGCGGATCACCGGCAGCACCCCTCCGACCAGCGCCGCCCGGACCAGATTTTGCATGGTCTCGATGGTGCAGGGCCCATGTTCGGTATCCAAAATCACGAAATCAAACCCCGAATATCCGGCGGCCTCGACCAACGCGGGATCGGAAGTTTTCATAAACGGGCCGATGATCGACGCACCGGAACTGAGCTTGTGCTTCAGCTCCCTTAAAATTTGGTTCATGACGCTACCTCCTTGAATCAAGCGAAGTCACCACTCGGCGGGAAGCCCGTCAAAAGTGCGCCAGACCGGATTCTTCCACTGATGGCCGATCTTGGCCATTTCCCGGACCCTGGCTTCATTAACTTCGATGCCTAGCCCCGGACCGGTGAGTTTATTGATATACCCTTCTTTATATTCGAAGACAGTCCGGTCGATCAGGTAATCCAAAAGATCGGATCCCTGGTTGTAATGGATCCCGAGACTCTGCTCCTGAATAAACGCGTTCGGCGTGCAGAAGTCCAACTGGACGCTGGCGGCTAATGCTATCGGGCCCAGCGGGCAGTGGGGCGCTACGGCGATATCGTAGGCTTCGGCCATGGCCGCGATCTTTTTGACTTCCAGAATTCCGCCGGCATGGCTCAGGTCGGGCTGGATGATGTCGACCCCGCCCTGCGTCAGCAGATTTTTAAATCCCCAGCGGGTATAGTTCCGTTCGCCGGTGGCAATCGGGATCGACGTATGCCGGCGCAGTTCGACGAAGGCTTCCTCGTTCTCGGTCAGCACCGGCTCCTCGATGAACATCAGCTTGTAGGGCTCCAACTCTTTCATCAGCACCCGGGCCATCGCCTTATGAACCCGGCCGTGGAAATCCAAGGCGATGTCGATTTTGTAGCCAAGCTCGTCGCGGATGGACCCGACCCGGGCCAGCACGTCCTCGACCACTTTATAATTGTCGATCCAGGCAATCTCCGGCGTAGCGTTCATTTTGACCGCGGTATACCCCTGAGCGAACTTTTCCTTGGCCGCGGCCGCCACCTCATGGGGCCGGTCACCGCCGATCCAACAGTAGACGCGCAATTTGTCGCGCACCGCGCCGCCCAGCAATTGATAGACCGGAACATTCAACGCTTTCCCCTTGATATCCCACAAGGCTTGCTCGATCCCAGAAATGGCGCTGGTCAGAATCGGGCCGCCGCGATAGAAGGCGCACCGGTACAATACTTGCCAGATGTCTTCGATGTCGTGGGCGTTCCGGCCGATCAGGTATTCCCGCATCTCTTCGACTGCGGCGGCCACGGTGTCCGCTTTGCCTTCGACCACCGGCTCGCCCCAGCCGGTCAGCCCCGATTCGGTGGTGACCTTCAGGAACAGCCAGCGCGGCGGGACCTTAAATAATTCCAGGCTTTTAATTTTCATGATGTTTCTCCTTCAACCCAGATTCGATTCGAATGATTGATGCTGATTCTTTGAAAACGTCAGGTACTTAAAAGCTAAGAGAAACAAAGGATAAAGTCGTTTGTTGAACGGGGGAGACTTTATCGCATGACTTTAAAAAATCCGGCTCTGGGAGCGCGATTCGTAATAATCGGGGTTGGCTCCCAGCTTGGCGAGGACCGGATCGCTCAATTGATTTAGCCGGGTGATTACGTCCGGAGCCAGCCGGTACGAAGCGGTGGCGATGTTCAGCTTCAGTTCATCCACATTTCTGGAGCCCACCAGCGTGCAGGCGATGGCTCGGTTAGCCATGGCCCAGGCCAAAGCCAGCGCGGGAACCGTCAGATTGAGGTCCGCGGCGATTTTTTTCATCCCGTCCAGCAAGGTTTGAATTTCCGCTTCGGCCCCTTCCTCGCCGTGGCGCGATTGGTCACCGCCCCGGCGCTGGTGGAAATGGCGGGAATGGGCCTGAGCCGGCGGAATGCTGTCAAAATCGGGGTAAATTCCGGCCAGGACGCCCTGCTGCAGCGCCATGTACCCCAAAACTCCGACACCGTTTTTGACGCAGAACGGAAGAATTTCCGGCTCAATCGCCCGTGAAATCAGATTGTAGGGCAATTCGTTGGCGACGATCTTTACGCCTGTCTCAATGACTTCGGTCATTTGCCGGACGCCATGATTGCTGACACCGATGGCCCGGATCTTTCCTTCTCGCCGCAACGCCTCCAACGTGGCGAAGGCTTCCGCCACCGTGGGTGGATCGGCGACTAGGGATTGCTCTGGTGAAAAATGCTCGATGGCTTTGGGATTGATCGGCCAGTGCAGCATGTAGAGGTCGATATAATCGGTATTCAGCCGTTTTAAGCTGGCCTCGCAATGCTCACGCAGCATGGCGGCCTTGGTATTGGAGGTGCTGACCTTGGTGCCGATAACCGCTTCGTGCCGCCGCCCTTTGAAGGCCAGGCCCAGAGAACGTTCGCTCGCCCCGTCGTTATAGGCTTCGGCGGTATCGAAATAATTGATTCCTTGATCAAGCGCGGCCCTCACTACCGCGTCCACATCCTGCTGACTCTGCGCCCCCCAATATGCGCCGCCGCCATAAGCCCAACAGCCCATGCCGAGCGAACTCAAATAAAGATCGGAATCTCCGAGTTGTCGCTTTTCCATAACAAACACTCCTTGTAGTTGAACTGCTCCGAATTATCCGGCCGTTTATCCCTTGATGCCGGTCATGACGACCGCTTTTACCATCCAACGCTGAAAAGCGAGGAATATAATTAAAATTGGAACGATGCTGATTACTGACGCCGCAGTCGCCAGATTATATTCGACGAAGTACTGGTTGCTGAAGGAAGCCAGGCCCAAGGTGATCACCTTCATGGTCTCGCTGTTAGTGCAGACCAGCGGCCAGAACAACTCATTCCAGGTCCATAAGAATTTGATAATGGTCAGGGCCGCCAAGGAAGGCGTAATCGAGGGCAAAATAATCCGGAAAAAGATTCCCAGCTCCGAACATCCGTCAATCCGGGCGGAATTAATATAATCATCGGGGATGCCGTCAACGGCCTCCCGCATCAGGAAGACACCGAAGGCGCTGACGAATTGGGGGAGCATCAAACCGATATAGGTATTGACCAGCCCGAATTGAACCACCCATTGATACAGCGGAATGACAATGGCTTGGAACGGGATCATCAATAACGCCAAAATGCTGAAAAACCAAAATTCCTTGAGTGGAAAGTTGTACTTGGAGAAACCGTATCCCGCCATGGCGGAGACGATTACGCTGGTAAACGTGCTGACACCCGAGACTAAAACGGTATTCCAGATATATAAATGAAACGGCTGCCGTTGAAACAATTCGATATAATTTCGAAAATTGAAGAAGTTATCCGGAAAAAACGATAAGGGGATCCGCTGAATCTCGGCGGGGGTTTTCAACGAAGTAAACAACATCCATAAAAACGGCATTACCATGAGAATGGCCCCGACGGTAACCAATAGGGTCAACATCCAACTTAAATTCCATGACCTCCGGCTCATGGTCGCGATTTGACTGCTTTCAATTTGAATGTTTTTCATTATTCCACCTTACCTTATCAAGCAAAGTTTCAGTTCGCGGTCTTGCGGAAAAATACCCATTGCAGCAAACTGACGAGCAATAGCGTAACGAAGACGAAGATCGCGACCACTGACGCTTCCCCGAATTTGAACCACTTAAACGCCAAATCATAAAGGTAGAGGATGATGACTCGGCTGGCATTGGCCGGACCGCCTTCGGTGGTTGCATAGATTTGATCAAACACCTTGAAGGCAAAGATTAACTCCAAAATTACGACCATGACGATCTGGGAATTCAACAAAGGCAGGGTGATATGGCGAAAGACTTTGGGCGCCGTGGCTCCGTCGATCTTGGCCGCTTCGATCAACTGCTCCGGAATGCTCTGCAGCGCGGCCAGAAAAATGACGGTGTCAAATCCGATTCGCAGCCAAATGTTGATGATCGCCAGCGACGGCATAACCTGAGTCGTTGAACTGAGCCATTGCAACGGTTTTAATCCGATGGCTGACAGGAAGAAGTTCGCCAATCCGTACAACGGCTGATAAATCCAGCCCCAGATCAGCGCGGCGGCCACCAATGAAATCACCAAGGGGAGGAAATAAGCGCTGCTTAAGAAGTCCCGAAACTTCTTGTTTTCAATCCTGTTCAATAACAAGGCGACCATCAGCGCCAAAAACACCGTGCCCGGCACAGAAAGGATTACAAAGTAAGCCGTGTTTTTGACCGTCATCCAAAATATCGAGTCCGTAAAGACCGAGATGTAATTGTTAAAACCAACGAATCGCGGCGTTTCCCCAAAACCGCCTGAAAAAAGGGACAAACCGATCGATTGCATCAAAGGGTAAAAGTATACCATCACAAAATAAAAGACGGCCGGTAAAATAAAAGCGCATCCAATCCTGGCCTGCTTGCCGGAGAAGGTCTTTCCGGAAAACAATTCCTTAAATCCTACCTTACCGTTAGTAAACCCCATCAAAAGCACCTCGCATCCAGTTTAGCGCTTGACTGAAAAAGAAGCCGCTCAAGGGACGGGATGCTTCCCGTCCCTTGAGCCGAACGAATTATTGTTTGAGAATTCGGTCGATCTTGGCCGCTGCGGCGTTCAATGCGGTTTTGGCGTCCCTACGGCCATAGATGACCTCTAAAATCGCGTCTCCGTATGCTGAGGCTACCTCATTCATTTTCGGATGGAAGTAGGACGGCGCCGGGGGACGTTTGGCCATTTCAGTGATAGCCATATAGTCCGGACGTTTCCTCATGAAATCCGATTCAAAATTCGATTTGAAGATTGGCGTGATACCTTGAGCGGTCGCTCGGGCGAGATCATTCTCCTTGGACCACATAAAGTTTAAGAATTCCCAGGCCAATTTCTTATTGGGACTGTGCTTGTACACCAGATCAGCCCATCCAAAAAGCGCTCCTGGTCCCGGGGCGACCTTTTGGGACGGCAGGGGGTATACTTTATATTTGATATTGGGCGCGTTGGAAGCAAGCCATCCGGGCAGCCAGGATTCACGGAAAATAATCCCGGCCAGTCCTTGGCCAAAAGCAGCTTCCGGATTCCCCGTCTCTAGACTGGCTACTTTATATTTATTGACCAAATCGCCGTAGAACTGCAACGCCGCAATGCCCTCGGGGCTATTGACCACGCCGAGCGCTTTCTTGTACTTAGGATCAACCATCAACCCGCCATACGCGTGAAGAATCGGCAGGAATTTGTCGGTGATGCCGGTTTGATTGCCGGCATAGCGGAGTCCGTAACCGGATCGGATCAGCTTGCCGCTGACGTCATATTTGCTCAGCTTTTGGGCAGCGCTCAACAATTCGGCAAGCGTCGCCGGAGGCTTGTTGGGATCCAATCCCGCTTCATTAAACATATCCACGTTAATAAACATATATTGAAAATTTCCACCCTCAACCGGGAAACCATAACGGGCTCCACCATAGATGCCGAACGGAACTCCGGTGGTAGCCGCTTCGGCATCGACTCGTTTGGCGATGGCCGCCGGCATTTTGTCGGCAAATTGATATTTGCCCGCCCAGTCATGAGCCGCGCCGTTAAACAGGTCCGGCGCTCCGGTCCGGGCCATGAAGGAAGCCAAATACTTGGCCTCATATCCCGAATACGGCACGGTAACGACCTCGACTCCGGCGCATTCCGGATGGAGTTTGGCGAATTCCTTGCCCGCCTCAACATAGTACGCGTTAAATTTCGGATTTTGCTCCCAATGTGTCCAATAGACCAATTTAACCTTTTTGGGAGCGGCCGATACCGTTGCGGCGGCCATCAGTCCCAAAGCTAGTAAAATCAACAGAACAGACCTTTTCTTTCTCAACTTCTTTTCCCCCTTATAATTGAATTAATTGAGAAACCAGGTGCTACCTGCCGCCACCTCCTTGTCTGTAGATTGTGCCGGCCTTACATCCAACTGTTGCACGGATTAAATCCCGGCCGGCAAATCAAGCCCTTTGCTAAATTTCCAGACATTAAACCTGTATCAAACCTGTTAATCATAATTTTATATTTGAGATCTGCTTTCATTGAAGATAATGTTGGATAGTGCTGTTTTATTAAGAAATACCTGCTGTGAAATTTCTGGTCTGCAACATCTCGCGGAAGGAATATTACTATACATGTATAATACCTATGTGTTTATAAATTTAGCATAAATTTATCAAAAATGCAATCATTTATCCATGTATTGCTACAGTACTACTTAGTTGCAAAGATTCTCCAACTATGTTATTCTACGAATATACAGGTATAATACAAGCATCACAAACTATTGGTCGGGAGAGTTCAATGCAAGTCAATCGAGAGATTAAAATTCCTCTGTATATGCAGGTTTACGAGAGCTTGATGGAAATGATCTGTCAGAAGAAATGGCGGGCGGGTGAGCTTTTACCTTCGGAACGAGAATTGAGCCTGATGTTTAACGTGGATCGGCTCACAGTGCGGCGTGCCTTAGCCATGATCGCCCAAGAAGGCTTGGTCGAAAAAATTGCCGGGCTGGGAACCCGGGTCATGAGTGCCTCCATTCGGCCGAAGGAAAATCATAATTTCCGCAATTTAATTTTTCTGTTGCCCGCGGTTTCCCATAAAGAAATCTCCGCTGTCCGCATTACCGATCCCTTTAAAGCGGATTTATTTTTCAGCGTGGAGAACGAATGCAAAAAGAAAGGCTACAACTTAATCTATACAACCATCGGCGACGACGAGGATTTAACCGAAGTCCTGGAGGGGCGGGGGATTTGCGGTATTTTCTTCGTCAGCAAAATTCATCCTAAATTTCTTGACGAGGCCATCCGGCTTAACTTCCCGGCGGTGGTTCTCAATAACCAATACGATCTCTTGCCGTCGATTCAGATTGCCCATGAAAAGGGGGCTTACGAGGCGGTCAAGTATCTGATCGGCCTCAATCACCGCCACATCAGTTTTATCACCGGCATCCCGGGCTACATTACCGCCCGGGATGGTTTCGAAGGCTACAAACGAGCCTTGGCCGACGCCGACATCGACTGGAAAACCCAGATCGTCAAAGAAGGGGATTGGACTTTTGACAGCGGCTTTAAAGCCATGAAAGAGATCCTCGGAGAGGTTTCCTCCCCGCCGTCCGCGGTTTTCGCCTGCAACGACATGATGGCCATTGGTGCTATGGAAGCCATTAAAGCCGCCGGCTATTCGGTGCCAAAGGATATCAGCGTCCTCGGCTTCGACGGAATCGAGCAAAGCCAACAGTGTTATCCGACTTTAACTACACTGAAAGTGAATGTGGCCACAATGGCCGCGATCACGTGTCAAAGCTTATTCGCAGCCATTGAAAGCCAGCAATTGCAAAACATCCAAATTCTGCTCCCTGCCGAACTCGTCATCCGGGAATCGACCGCTCCCGCTAAAGAACACAGCTTCATCGCTTGACCCAATCACTCCTAGCAGCCGATGCCCTTGCCCAAAAGCGCATCTCGCTTGGTGAAATGGCGCCGGTTCCCTTGATCTCCATTTAGCACCGGTAATTTCAATGTTTTCCGACACATTTAGGATTTCTTTTAAAAGCCGAGATCAACAATAACTTGATCCCGGCTTTTCCAGGCTGTAAGCGAAAATCCCGGCTTTCGACCGGGATTATACATGGGTTTAAAAAAATATTAAAAATTTTTTAATTAAAAAAAGGGTTTTTTACTTTAATAAAGAAAATATTACTACGCAAACGTTAAAGTTAAG
Source organism: Bacillota bacterium (assembly GCA_023402395.1). Lineage (GTDB taxonomy): Bacteria > Bacillota > UBA4882 > UBA8346 > UBA8346 > JAEYGI01. Next base: position 33,594 of record JAEYGI010000011.1, on the reverse strand, counting down.
GTTTGCGAAAAAATCAATCAGAAAGAATTTGGATATTGTCATGGGAGTAACTATCAAAGACATCGCCGAGGCCGGCGGCTTTTCAATCACCGCCGTTTCCCGGGCTTTAAGCAATAAGGATGGCGTCAGCGAGGAAACCCGCCAAAAGATTCGCGAGATCGCTTCGCGGCTCGGCTATCTTCCCAATTCCGCCGCGCGGAGTCTGCGGACCAAAAGCACCAAAACCCTAGGTGTAATCATCGAAGATATAACCAAACCGTATTTCGGTAAGATGGTGAAGGGGATCGACGATGCCGCCGTGGCGCATGGCTATAACATTTTGATGTGTAACACCAATCTTGACCCTGCGCAGGAAGTCCGGGCCGTAGAGATTCTATTGGAACGTTCCGTCGACGGGGTGGTTTTTCACCCTACCCAACTTACCGAAGAGGGAATTGTCTTGTTGCAAAAGTCCGGAATTCCCTTTGTCACCATTGGTCGGCGCTTTCTGGGGATCAAGTCCAATTACGTCATTACCAACAATCGCGAAGGGATCAAAACCATTTTCAATTACTTAGTGAACAGAGGCGGCCGCAACATTTTATTTCTAAACTCTCCCACCTTCTCTTCGACTTCCCACGATCGAATGGAAGGGTATAAAGAGGCGTTGCGCGACAACGGAATGGAATACAAGGACCATCTGGTCAAGATCATTCAGTCCAGCTTTCAAGCCGGATATTTGGCCATGGGACAGGTTATTTATCAAGGATTGACCTTTGACAGCGTGCTTTGCGGCCGGGATATGATCGCGGTCGGCGCACTGGAGGCACTGCTCGAACATGGATTTAAGATTCCCGGCGACGTCCGGATTACCGGCTATGACGATCTTGATTTTTCCGCCCATTTAAAAGTACCGTTGACTACCATCCGGCAGCCCGTCTACGAGATCGGCATGAAAGCGGTGGAGATTGTGATTGACCGTATTGGCTCGAAAGCTAAAGGCGCGCCTTATGCCGAAGTGATTCTTACTCCTCAGTTGGTGGTCAGAGATTCCGCCTGATTTTAGATATGTAGGTAGATAGCTCTTGAGCAAGACCAATTCCCGCGCAGTCCGGTTCCATCGGAAAAGAATTCGGGGCACTATTGTCACTTTAACGCAATCGTTAAACTTAACGTTGTATCCAATTTATTAAAAATGATTGTAAATTAATTTTTTAAAATAGGAAATTTCGAATTTCTAGGAAATTTTTGGTTTATTTTTTTAGAAAACGATAACGCTATCGTTTTCGCAAAAGCCCGGGTCGGGTCTCTTGCTGATTGCTATATGCAACGACTTTTCACGACAAACGTCTGCCTGAAAAACATATGCGTCCCTATTTGTCGGCGGACTATGAACGGACAAAGTCGCGGCATACGGTAACCTCAAAAATTGGAGGGAGCATAATGATTAAAACGGAGCCCAAAAAACTGCTGAAGTCCAGGTTTACGGTTGCCCACGGGGGAGTCGGCGCTAAACGGTACGAACCGTATCTATGGCTGTCTCCGGCCCTGCTAGTGTTGGTGGGAATGGTTCTCTATCCATGGTTATGGACCTTCTACATCAGCTTGACCCGCTGGAATCCCTTGATGCAGACTACGCCAATTTTCGATGGATTCGGGAACTATCTTCGAATTCTAGCCGATCCGAATTTTCTGACCTCCATCAATTTGACCTTCATTTTGACCGTGGGAACGGTGAGCCTCCAGTTCATCATCGGCTTCGGCCTGGCGCTGATGCTTAATACCGACATCAAAGGAAAGGCGTTTTTCCGAACCCTGCTGCTAATTCCAATGATGCTTACCCCTTCGGTGGTGGGCATGCTCTGGAAAATCATCCTTCAGGACGAGTTCGGCGTCGCCAACTGGGTATTGTCCCTGGTCGGAATCTCCAAGGTCGGCTGGCTTTCCACCCCGGAATTGACCATGCCGTTGATCATCGCCATTCAAACCTGGATCCATATGCCATTTGTGATGCTGATGATGTATGCCGGCCTGCAATCCGTTCCCGGCGAATTGCTGGAAGCGGCCAAGGTCGATGGAGCCAATTTCGTTCAGCAACTGTGGTCGGTGATCATCCCCTGGCTAAGGCCGGTGATTGTTCTGGTAATGCTTTTCCGAATCATGTTTGCCTTACGGACCTTCGACACCATTTTTGGAATCTGGCAGAGCAGCGGCCCGCTGAAATCAGGACTGGTGCTCGGGGCTTACCTGTATGAACAGGTCCGGATGCTTTGGCAATTCGGTACCGGTGCCGCAGTATCGTATCTGATGCTCTTTATTACCCTTGCCTTTACCGCCTGGCCGATGTTGAAAATGTACAGAGGTGGAGAAAAATGAAAAAACCAATTATTTTTCTGAAGTACTTTTCAATCTACACGGTGCTTACCATAGCGGTGATCGTCAGTATTCTGCCGGTTCTATGGGTGGTTTCACTCTCGTTCAAACCGCCGCTGGATACGATGGCGATTCCGCCGAAACTAATCTTTACGCCGACCTTTGAGTCATACCGGATGCTTTTCACTGCCGAGGGCACCACCAACGCGGTCAATTTGCAACTTTTCTTGAAAAACAGTTTTATTGTTTCCTTTATATCGACGTTAATCACGATGGTTATTGCATTATTCGGCGCTTATTCGCTGTCCCGGTTCCGGTTCCGGGGCAAAAACGCGGTCGGACTTTTGATCTTGGCTACCCGAATGTTACCGCCGCTGGCTAGTTCGATCCCGCTGTTTTTGATCTTTCAGAATTCCGGGTTGTACGATACCCACATCGGGTTGATTATCGCCTATACCGCGATTAACATTCCATTTGCCATCTGGATGGTCCGGGGCTATATCGATGACGTTCCGGTGGAGATTGAAGAAGCCGCCCACATGGATGGCTGTTCTCGCTTTGAAACCCTATGGCGGATTATCATCCCGGTGACCACCCCCGGCATTGCCGCTGCGGCCGCCTATACATTTATTCTGGCCTGGAACGATTTTGCCTTGGCATTGATGCTCACTAGCAGAAACGTAAAGACTATACCCCTAATGGTATTGTCGTTCCTGACCGCGGAAGGGGTTGAATACGGTCCGATGACCGCGGCGGCCACCATTGCCCTCGTTCCCCCCATTATTTTCGTGATCTTCGCCCAGAAGTATCTGGCCCGCGGGTTAACGATGGGCGCGGTCAAGGGATGATCGAATCAAAGGCGCCTCGCTGAAAGGAGGGATGCGGGGGTTATTTTGAAGCACGTCCAAAGTCGAGGAAAAAGGGGAGGCAAAACTGATGAAAAAAAAGGTCATTGTGTTGAGTTTGGTAGTAATATTAACCACCATGCTGGCGTTTGGGTCTACCATGGGTCTGGCCGCCCAGAACGACAAGGAAGTCGTTGTCCGGATTATCACTTCAACCGGGTCGTTGGCCAAAGCGTTGCCCGATTATATCAAAAAGTTCAACGAGTTAAATAAAGGCAAGATCCGGGTGGAGGCGGAAGCTGAATCTCTGAACTCACTACTGCAAAAACTGATGACTCAATTTATCGCCAAAGTGCCGACCTATGATATCGTGCCCGTGGATACCAAATGGTCCCGCCGCTTTGAAAAATTCGTGGCTCCGCTCGATCCATTTTTGAAAAAGGATAAGCTGGACGCCAAAGAACTCTTCGGGGAGAAGGTGGTAGCCTCGCGGAGCACTCGTAGAGGGGTTTTGACTTCGATGCCGGTCTCCTCGGCCGCTCATATCCTGTTCTATCGGACCGATCTTTTTGCGGCCGCCAATCTTTCCGTTCCCAAAACCCTGGATGAATACCTAGCCGCCGCCCGCAAGCTGACCAAACGTTCCCCTTCGGGCGCGGTGGAAGTTTACGGAATGGGTGGTTTGCGTTCCTTGGCCGCGGGCGACGATACGCCGACTCTCGCTTATTTCCTGCAGCCGCGCGGCGGCCGGGTGCTGAACGCCAGCAAAACCGACGCCAGTCCCGACCTGAAAAAGCCGGTGACCGTTGAAGTCCTGCAGTTCATGAATACGATGGTCAAGGAAGGGCTTTGCCCCAACCCGCTCTCCTGGGATCAATACGCTGACCGTCCCGCGTTTGCTCAGGGCAAACTGGCGATGTCCGTCGTCTATAGCCCGATTGCCAGCATGATTGAAGACCCCAAACAATCCAAAGTCGCCGGCAAAGTGGGTTACGCTGTAATCAAGCTCGACAAGAAAGGTTCCGCGGCGCCGGCCGCCTACTCCAGTGGCTGGGGCCTGGCCATCGACAAAAATAGCCCGAACAAACAAGCCGCCTGGGAGTTCATTAAGTTCATCACCGCCAATTTTGAAACCCAGAAAGCCATGGCCATGAGCGGATTGAACGATCCTTCGCTGCTTCAGGTATTGTCGGATTCCGAGTATTCGGCTAAGGTCAAATCAGTCGGCCCCATCAAAGAGATCATGACTAAATATGGTTTTGACATGGCCTCAGATGTGGAGCAGGGAACCGAGATCGAACTGATCATCCATGAAGAACTTCAATTGATGTACCTTGAGAGAAAGACCCCGCAACAAACGGCAAACGCTCTTTATGACCGGATCCACAAATTGATGACCGGTAAATAAAGCGCGAGCGGTTTTGCACGCTGCGCACTACGACGACGGCCGGCGGGAGAGTCCGGCGGCCGCCGTCTCTTATTCGAAAATGCAATACCGCTCGTATCATTCAAAAAGGAAGTGACGATCTTGAACAACCATGAATCAATGAAGGTTATTGAAACCGATGTGCTGGTCGCCGGAGGCGGACCGGCCGGCCTGGGCGCGGCCATCGCGGCCGGACGCAACGGAGCCAAAGTCATCATGGTCGAAAAAGCCGAGAATCTCGGCGGCATGTATACCGGCGGCCTAGTGATGGGTTTCCATGGCATGCGGGTGCACCGTAACCGCCATACCGTCAACGTCTATCAATATAACAACTACTATGAAACCCAGGCGATCCGGGGCGTTCCCCAGCAATTGATGGACCGTTTGGTCGAGCAAGGCGGTGTTTGGGGTGAAAAAGGCCGTTCCACTAGTTGCGTCCTGTCCGACCCGGAAATTGTCAAAGTAGTGGCCGAGGAGGCCTGCCGCGAAGCCGGGGTGGATATCTGGTTCCAGTCCCTGGTCACCCGGCCCGTAATTGAGCAGGGCAAGATCACCGGGGTCGTAGTTGAGAATAAATCGGGTGCCCATTTAATCAAGGCCAAAATGGTCGTCGACGCCACCGGCGATGCCGACGTCGCCGCCCGCAGCGGCGTTTCCTTTGAACTTGGCGGTCCCAACGGCGAGCTTCAGCCGGTGACCCTGACCTTCATCATGGGCGGAGTGGATCTCGGCAAAAGCATCGCCTATCTGAAACAGAACCCCGAGGAGCTACATTCCGGCGATATCAAGATCTGGGAAGAACTCTATCAAGAGAACAAACCGTTGAATTTGAACGGCTTTTACAAGCTGATCTCCAAAGCCTTTCAACAAGGGGATTATCCGATGGCGATGGGCGCCAAAAACCCCATTCCCATCTTCGTGATCAGCTCGGTGTTCCGTTGGGGTCAGATCGTACCCGACCAAACCTTCCAAATCGTCGACATGGCCTACAACGTCGATACCACCAACGGCAAACAGGTTAGCGCCGCATTGGCCAATACCAGGAAACAAGCGCTGTTGCTGGCAGGGTTCATGCGGAAGTATATACCGGGTTACGAAAACGCCTATCTGCTCCAGACCGCTCCTCAGCTCGGGATCAGAGAGAGCCGCCGGATCATCGGGGAATACCAGTTGACCGGGGACGACGTGGTCAATGGCCGTGATTTTGAAGACGGCATCGCCCGTTGCGGTCGGGCCATGAACGTTCACAGCTCCGACGGGGGCAAAGTCGGCGAACCGCAAGGCGGCCGGAAGTGGACCGAGATTAAGGACGCCAAGACCTATGCCATCCCTTACCGCTGCCTTCTACCCAAATCCGGCCCGGACAACCTGTTGGTGGCCGGCCGGGCGATTGCCGTGGACCGCGATGCATTGGGCTCGGTCCGCGGCCAACCTACTTGCATGGCGACCGGTGAAGCCGCCGGAACCGCCGCCGCCTTGGCGGTCCAGAGCGGCGCGTCGGCCCGGACGCTCGATCGAGGACGCTTGCGTGAGCAGCTCGTCAAACAAGACGTCATTATCTAAGAATCCCTTCCAAGCGACAAGGCCGTTGGATTCGGCCTTGTCCTTTCCTTATTATCAAGACTGAACGCCTGATCCAGAACTTTTATTTTCCGCCGGCGCTGATGTTTTTTGAAAAGGAGGAATTGAATGACCGCTTATCGTTGTGACCATATTCATCTCAAAGCCGAGAATGTCCAGGCTACCGTGCGCTGGTATTGCGATTGTTTAGGCGGCCGGGTGATCTTCGAGGGACAGTTCCGCGGTTCCAGTGTGTTCTATGTCGATATTGGCGGCACAACCTTTATCATTTTCGGTCGGTTGGCGAACGAGCCTGACCCAATCGAAGCCAGTTTGCGGACCCGGTATGGTGTAGACCATTTCGGTTTCGAAGTCGCGGACCTGGACCAGGCCGTTGCCGAACTCCGCACCAAAGGAGTGCCGATCGTCGAGGAACCGACTACAACCCGGCCCGGACTGCGGATCGCTTACATTGAAGGTCCCGACAAGGCGCGAATCGAGTTGTCCCAGCGCGACCGGAGCCCGATCGCATAGCCGGTTGGTTCCAGCGCTAATTCGAACTCGTCAAATCTATAAAGGAATTTTGGGCGTTCAAAAAAGTTTACTGCGTTATTATATCAGGACAAACATCAAAGGAACCCGCTAGAGCGGGTTCCTTTGATGTTTGGGGCGGACAAGGGCAATATTCTTCTCGCCGCGTCCGGTATGCCCCGTTTCTAAACCGGCATCCAAAATCAAACCAGTATTGATTTAAAAATATTCAATCACGGCGTGCCTTTCCGCCGGTTCCCGGGAAATTTGATTGAAAATATGCCAATTACATCGGACAAATGGCGGCGAGTTTTCTTACTATATTACCAGGTGATTACTTATTTACCGCTTCCGACGATGGTTCAATGGAAGGAGGTGCTTCCAGAATGTTCAAGTTATTCGGCGGGCAAAGCGAAAGCAAAAAAAAGTCCGAGAAGAAAAAGAGTTCGATCGGCTTCAAACCCATTGCTGGCTTCGGGAAATTCGGCCGTTCCAATAAGTCCAAATAAATAAAACGAATCGTCCCACGTTCCGTAACAGTGACATGCCAAAGGAACCTATTTTAAGGTTCCTTTGTTTTTTCCGAATGTCAAGCCCGTTCCCGCTGGCCGTCAAAACATCCTAATTCTGAAGAGCCTGATAAACCGTTAAAGAATCGTCCATTCCTGCCGATGTTATAACTTAACGGAAATAAATTGACCACGGAGGTGGGAACGTGTCGCAATCTTCCCTCGCTACCCAATTCGCTCCGGCCGAACGCTTAACCGATCAACTCATTATCGAACAGGCTCAAAAAATGAGCGCGGCTTCCCAGATTCCGGCGTTATTCAATATCCTGCCGTATATCGTGCTCATATTAAACAAGCAGCGGCAAATCGTTTACTCCAACAATTCGCTGTTTGAGGCGCTAGGCCTGCGCGCTGCCAATGAAGTGCTCGGGCTGCGCCCCGGCGAAGTGCTGAAATGCATTCACGCCGACGAAGGCCCCGGCGGCTGCGGCACTAGCGAATGTTGCAGCGTCTGCGGTTCGGTCCAGGCCATCCTCGAAAGCCAGCGGACCAAATCGCTCGTTTCCAAAGAATGTCATGTCACTTTACAAAGCGCCGGCGGCCCCGCTTCCCTGGATCTATTGATTTATGCCGCGCCGGTCGAAGGCTTGGAAGATGAATTCACTTTGTTCGTGGTCAAGGACATCGGCGAAGAAAAGCGGAAAAAAGTCTTTGAGCGTGTTTTTTTTCACGATCTACTCAATACGTCCGGGGCGGTTCAGGGCTTGATCGAGCTGCTGCAGACCAGCGATAATCTGTCAGAGATCAAGGAATTGTGCCGGGTCGCTTATGAAGGCATGGATATGCTGATCGAGGAGATCGTTAGCCAGCGGGAATTGATCGCCGCCGAAAACGGCGAGTTGGCGCTGCGGGTCTCCCGGTTTTCCGTCAACGAAATGCTGTCCAAGTTGGTCAATTATTATCGTAATGACGCCAAGACTGTTTGCGCCATCCGCTTTGACCCGGCTCCCGGCGATCCGTCCATTTCCAGCGATCTGGTGTTAACGCGGCGGGTGATCGGCAATATGCTCAAAAATGCCATTGAAGCTTCGGGGTCGGACGACTCCGTCGCCATCGGCTGCTCGGTAAAGGACGGCGTTGTTGAATTTCTTGTCCGCAACTCCCAATTTATGCCCAAGGAAGTCCAGATGCAGATCTTTCAGCGGTCGTTCTCCAGCAAAGGGTCGGGACGGGGCATCGGCACCTACAGCATGAAACTTTTGGGCGAAAAGTTATTGGGCGGCCGGATTGCTTTCAGCACCGATCCCCAAAAGGGCACCGAATTCCGATTCCAATTGCCGATCCCCGCTTAGCTCTCTTTAACCCGACCTTCAACCGTCATCCTCGGCTCTCCGCTCCGGCTTTCAGGGCCAACGTTTCCGCCAGTCAATCGGGCTGCCTCAAAAGTAACAATCGAGGCAGCCCCTTGTTCTTTCAAGTCATGGATTGGGTGAGCTGCGGCTATTCCGCGAACCTCTTTTTCGTAAGAAATAATTCCATCATTTTACCTCCAAACTTCGTCGCAGTCCGGGCGACGTCGCTTTCTTCACGTAACTCAAGTAAAACCGTCCACCTCAGGCCGATCTGGAATTCATCGGATTCAGGTGACAAGTGCACTCAATACTTTAAACCGCAGGTGGCTGCTACCGATTCAAATTAATGCTTAGTAATCCATGGGATCATATTCGCCGCCGACTGATTGACAGGAGATTGTTCTCGTGATATATAATTAATTATATATATAATTTATTTTATACAACACCATTCCAGTACCGGAGGGAACCTCATGTCCTTAAAACACGCCTTGCTCGGCTTTTTGAACTACCGGAGCATGACCGGATATCAGTTAAAACAGCATTTCGATGAATCGGTCCAGAAGTTCTGGAACGCCAGCCTAAGCCAGATCTATCCGACCCTGAGCCAGATGAAAGAGGAAGGCCTGCTGATCATGGAAGTCAAGTACCAGGACTCCTCGCCCAATGCCAAAGTGTATCATATCACCAATCGGGGACGGGCGGAACTGCAACGGTGGCTGGCCGAGCCGATGGAGTCCCAGCCCTACCGGAACGCGTTCCTGGTGAAGATCTTCTTTGGTGCCAACATCGATGACAGGGACGTAATCATCACCCAACTTAAACAGCACTTGGAACGATGTGAAGGGAATCTTAAAAGCTATCAGCAGACCCTGAACCGGATCATCGAAGACCGTTCGGAAGACGACTTGAGCCAAGACGCCTTATTCTGGAGTCTTACCGTCGATTTCGGAATCAAGAGTGCGGAGGCGGCCATCGCCTGGTACCGGGAGTCCATTCAGAAATTGGAAGGATTGAGAAATAAGGGAGATGACGTCCGATGAAGATTCTCGCCGTTAACGGCAGCCCCCGGGGTTCCCGGGGTAATACCGAACGGATTCTCGTGCCGTTCCTGGTGGGCGCGGCGGAAGCCGGCGCGGAAACAGCGACCGTTTACCTCAAAGACAAGCGGATCGATCATTGCCTCGGCTGTTTTTCTTGTTGGACAAGAACCCCGGGTGCCTGCGTACATCAGGATGATATGCCGGAGTTGTTGAAAAGGGTGGCCGAAGCTGATCTGGTCGTTTACGCATCGCCTTTATATAACTATTCAGTCACCGGTCTGATGAAGGATTTTATGGACCGGAAACTGCCGTTGCTGAGTCCGGTGATTGAAACACGGGACGGACAATATGGTCATCCGCTCCGCGATCCGGCAAAAAACGCCAGGAAAACCGTGCTCATCTCGAACTGCGGCTTTCCGGGGCGGGATAATTTTGCAATCTTGCGGGATACGTTTAACGTTTTGACCCAGGGGCAACTCACCGCCGCCATCCTACGCACTCAGGGCGAGCTGCTGCGGATTGGCGAATTACAAGCCGTGCTGCGGCCATTTTTCGAAGCGGTCCGCCAAGCGGGAAGAGAGGTCGTGGAATGCGGCGGGATCAGACCGGAAACCCAAGTCCGGATTGATAACGAACTGATGGATCCCAAGGCCTTTCAAGAGATGGCAAACGGCAAATGGCGTCAAAAGGCCCCTGATCTGACCGCCGGTGCCGGAGGGGAATGAGTATGAATCAATCGGAAACGATTAAGTCGCCGGCCAAACCGACGTTCTTTAAAAATATCTTGAATAAAGAGTTTGTTTTAAGCGCACTCGCTCCGTCACTCATCTTTTACATCTTTAATTTTCTGAAGTTGAAACTTATTGGTACCATTCTCTCGGGGTGTTGGTGCCTTGGCATGGTCTTACTTAAACTGATCCGGGAACGGAAGATCAATGGAATGGCGCTCGCGGCGGGAGGGTTTTCGCTGATCGGCTTAATCGGTACGCTGGTCTTGAAGAACCCGATGTTCTATATGGCGGCGCCGATCTTTGAAGACGGTTTGTATGCGCTGCTCTTCTTCGGCTCCTTATGCTTCCCGAGGCCGCTGATCCAGTTGATCGTCGAGGATTCCCATTTGGGATCCTTCCCGGATGAGCTGCGGCGGACCGCCAAATACCGGGCGGCCTGGCGCATTCTCACCCTGACCTGGGGGGTCTTAAACCTCACCCAGGCATTGTTGCGGAGCATTTTGCTGGTCGCGGCCCCCCTGGAGCTTTATTACGGGATCGGCAAGATTTACGGGCAGCTTTCCAGCGGGCTACTGTTGCTGGGTTCCTACTGGTTTCCCAAATGGTACTGGAAACGGATGGGATGATTAAACTGATATTGTCTTCGAATGGCGGTGATCGCGCATGTATACCATCAGTAAGCTTGCGAAACTATTTAATCTGTCGCGGCACGCCTTGCTTTATTATGATTCATTGGCTGCGGCCCTCGCTTCGTACCGAAACCAATTACCGGTTATATTCCGAAGCCGATCTGGAACGGTTAAAGCAGATCTGTGCGTGGGTTTGCCGCTGGAGTCGATCCGGGCGATCGTGAACCAGCCGGGCCTGCTTACCGCGTCGGTCCTGGAGAAACGCTTGGGGGACCTGGCCGCGAGATTGGTCTTGACTTTGCTCATAATACACCTGTCTCTCAGCCGGCTCAGGTCAGGCTCTTTTTTCAAAAAAAGCGCCTAACAATATTATGTATTATGGCGGCCGCATCCCTTATTGATGAACCTGGAAATCAACTCGGGGGTCAGCGGGATTGGCGGCTTGCAGCGCGGTGATGGCCGCCATGTTGACGATATCCGACGGCTTGCAGCCGCGTGACAAGTCGTTGACCGGTTTGGCCAGACCCTGGAGGATCGGGCCGATGGCGGTGGCGCCAGCCAGGCGCTCGACCAGTTTGTAACCGATGTTGCCTGACTGGAGATCCGGGAAGACGAGCACATTGGCCTTGCCCGCCACCGGACTGCCGGGCGCTTTCTGACGACCGACCGCCTCGATTAAGGCTGCGTCCGCTTGCAACTCGCCGTCGATTGGGAGATTGGGGTCCAACTCCCGGGCGATCCGGACGGCCTCGATCACCTTGTCGGCCAATTCGTGTTTGGCGCTGCCCTGGGTCGAAAAGGAGAGGAAGGCGACGACCGGATCCATTCCGGTCAAATTTTTGGCGGTATGGGCGGCCTGGACTCCGATCTCCGCCAGGGTCGCGGCATCGGGGTTGATGTTGACGGCGCAATCGGCGAAGACGAACAGGCCGTCGGATCCTAGCGCGCAATCGGGAACCGAAATCAGGAAGGCTCCGGAAACGGATCGGAACCCCGGTCCGGTCTTGATGATCTGCAGGGCGGGCCGGAGCACATCGCCGGTGGTGTTAATGGCGCCGGCCACCATACCGTCCATTTCGCCGCTGTACACCATCATGGTTCCGAAGTAAAGAGGGTTGCCAAGCAGCGCGGCGGCTTGGGCCCGGGAGAGCCCTTTCGCTTTCCGCAGTTCATAGAGGGTATCGGTAAAGGATTCAAACTGGGGATGGCCAGCCGGGTTGATGACAGGAACATCGGAAAGGTCCATCCCTGCTTTGGCGGCGCTGCCGCGAACTTCCACTGCGTCTCCCAGCAGCGCGACGGAGGCGATTGCTTGATCGGCGATGGCCCGGGCCGCCCGGAGCGTCCGGAGATCGCCGCTCTCGGGAAGCAGGATTCGTTTCCGGACCGTTTTGGCCCGTTCGATCAGATGATTCAAGACATCCATGGCTGGACACTCCTTTTAAGTAAAAATGGCACAATTAAAACCGGTCGTGAAAATCTTTAACATTACGTGGCATCCGGCGCCGGCTGCCGTTGTTGCTTCAGTTTGAACGACAGCAGCATCAGGCTCTCGCCGATATGCACGTTTTCCTGAAGTATCGTTTCCGGGACCCTGAGACTGACGGGCGCGAAATTCCAGATGCCCTTGACTCCGCCCTGGATCAAACGGTCGGCCGTCTCTTGAGCCGCTTCGGCTGGAGTGGTAATGATACCGACTTCCGCCGGTTCGACCCTCAGGTGATCCTGAAGTTCCCGGACGTCCATGACTTGAATGCCGCTGATGAAAAGGCCGATAACTCCCGGATCGTTGTCAAAGATCGCAGTGATCCGGAAGCCGCGGCGAGCGAAGTTTTCATAGTTGGCCAGCGCCGTTCCGAGATGGCCGGCTCCGACCAGTACCATCTTGACCGCTTGATCCAGCCCCAGGATCCGGCCGATCTCCCGCAACAGATCGTCGACCCGGTATCCGTAGCCCTGCTGCCCGAAGGAACCGAAATAACTCAAATCCTGACGCAATTGCGACGGATTGACCCCCACCTTCACAGCCAGTTCCCGCGATGAGATCCGTTCCACTTCCTTCCGCGCCAGATCGCTGAGGAAGCGGTGATAGACGGGCAGCCGCTTGATAGTGGCGTGCGGGATGCCTTCGCCGGAATTTTTATCGGTATTGAAATGGCTATCCAAAAAAATCACCCTTCGGCATGTCATGGACTTCGATTATTCCAACGGCTATTCCAACGGCAAAGGATGCAACGCCGATTCGCTGGGGTTTCCACAATTGCAATCTTACTTTCTGTATATATAAGTTGAATTAAATTTCGAATATGACAGTATGTCCCTAAAGCCTTCCATGATGGGAAAATTCATGAATTTAATTCAACTTATTTCAGCTAATAGGATGAAGTATATTCCGATTTGATCCCTTTTGCATTCGGCGTTAAGAATGCAAATTTATATAATATTAGAGATTTACTTCATCGTATATAGCATATTTTATTTTTAAAACAATTGCAAGGAGGTCTCCTTTCCCAATTCGATCAGGCGGTTCCGGGTCTGCCGTACCGCTTCGGCTCGCGTTTTCAGCGGGAGGGATCGCATGAGTGTTTCATGGGCTGGATTGAGCGCCGTTCCCACCAAGAAATCGATTCGGTCCGCTCTCAGCAACGCCTTGGTCAGCAAGGTGGAGCCGTCCGCGCCGGCGGGGGGCGGATCGCCGGGCCGGTATGCCATCAGTTGGGACAGGCATTTATTTAAGGTCAGCACTCCCTCGGTGACCAGATCGATCCCCTCGATGCGAGCCATCGGGGGAACCTCGGGGTCCTCATAGCCCAATCCGGTTTTAATGGTTTTCCTGGTGATTCTTGCCACAAGGTTGCCGGAGGAGCCGCCGCAGATAATCTTTTGGCTGTCACCGTCCAGCAAAAGCCTGGCTACCATCTCTTCATCCTGGCGTCGATCGCGGGGAGGGCCGGTCAGCACTACCGCGCTCCGTTCCAGGCGAGGTTTGACCACGATTGCGGTGGTGTCATCAGCGGGTTGGCAGAGATAACAGCATTCGGCCAGCTCGGTGATCTTGGCGGCGATGGCTTCCGGTTCGCCTCCGAGCAGGCGGCGGGAGCGGAGATTCTCAATAAGCCCGGACGAGCCGAGTCCCAGCTTATAAAGACCACCCACGCCGGCATTGACCACTCCGTCGCTGATCAAAAGCAACAGATCATTCATTTGAACCGTAAAAAAGGTTTCGTAAATCTCTTTCCCGGCGATGTCGCGGCGGCGGCGCTGGAGCGGCTCGGTTGCGCCATCCCGCAATAAAATCAAACCGGGGTTGTCGTATTCGATGAGGTGAGCCCTTCCGTCGGCGGCGATCTTCAGGATCGACAACGTGGCGTAGGCCAGGTTCCGGACCTTGCAGGTCGGCAAGGTGTCGGCGATGGTCGCGAAGACCTGTTCCAGCCCGATGTTCCGGCGGAGCAGCCCGGCGGCGATCTTGGCCGTCAAAATCGATAAAATGCCGGCTTTAATCCCGCTGCCCAGCCCGTCAGAGAGGATCACAGTGATCCCGTCCCCGGTATGGATCACTTCCGGCGTATCTCCGGTAACTTCTTCACGGTACTTGGCGATGGCCGAGATCCCCACGTCAAACTTCATTAGGGTGCCTCGCTTTCATTCATGATCGCGATCAACTCCAGAAGGGTGGCTTTGGTCTCGGCGGTGCTTTCGCCCAACAGGCCGGCGATGTTCTGAACCACCCGCATCTGTTCGCGGATGACCATGGAGGCTTTGTCCAGCGCTTCGCGGCGCATGGCGTCGTGCCGGAGCTTCCGGTTCTCTTCCGCGGTGATATCAGTGAAGATCCCGATGATCACCCCGTAGCGGGGCAACGGGTAGACGACCTGCCGGGTGACCAGCCCGTATTGGCTGTAGGATCTGACCTGGTCGATCAGAGCGGTCTGCGTCTCCCAGACGGTTTTAAAATCAGCCGGGTCGATAAAAGCGCTTAACGGCCTGCCCTTACTGGGAACGTTCTTGCGGTTGAACATCCACTCGGCCGCGGGGTTGAATTCCTGGATGATCAGGTCTTGATCAACGACCACGATAGCATTGAGCGTGGTATCGACGATGGTGTTCGAGAACGACTCCGCTTTTTCTTTCATATACGGGACGCACATCTCCGGTTCGGCCATACCCTGAAAAACGGCGACGGCCTTCTCCCGGCAACTCGGATAACCGCAGCCGCCGCAGTTGGTTTCGTCTTCGGGGCGATGTTTGCCAGTCCGGCTCAAAATCTCCCGGATCTCCGCCTCGGTGGGAACCGGACCGGAACGGGGCCGCGGCTGATGTCGCTTTTGAAGCTCCGCCGCAGGGAGCGGGGCCCGGTCCGGCCCGGCGGGCCGGGTATTGGCAAAGCGCAATAAGCGGTCGCGCCGGACATTGATCCCCAGGGAATTGCCGATGGCCGGGCCGCCGATGCACCCGCCCTTGCAGGCCAGGGCTTCCACAAACCTCGGCCGGATCAATCCCCGCTCCAGATCGCGGAAGGTCTCCAGACAGTCGTCGATCCCGGTGACCGAAAGAATTTCGCGGTTCAACCCCTCCGCCAGTCCGGCGGTGCGAATAATTCCGTGCTTTAAGGGAAAAATTCCGGCATGAGGGGAGCAGGCATCGGGATACTCGTCGTCCAGGGAGTCGGGGTCCGGGCCCCGGGCATCCAACCAGGCCGCCACTTCGTCGAAGGTAAGCACCGCGTCGACGGAATTCTCGGGCGAGTCCCAGTCCGGTTCGGCTTTCTTGGCCAGGCAGGGGCCGATGAAAACCACTTTGGCCGAAGGGCCTTGGTCGGCTTTAATCATCCGGCCATGGGCGAGCATCGGCGATATCACTCCGGCTAGGGACGGAACGAGTTGGGGGAAATACTTTTCGATGAGATTGACCACTACCGGGCAGCATCCGGAAATAACGGTCTCCGGCCGGTCTGCGCCGCTCAGCCGGTGATACTCGGCGGCGATCCGCTCGGCGGCCACAGCCGTCTCTTCGATCCGGAGCCTGCCCGAGCGTTTGAGGCCCGCGAGCAGTTTCCACGGCGTCAGGAACGGGCCGGCCGCCAAATAGGAAGGGGCTAGCGAAATAACCACCCCGTCGGATCCGGCCAGGAAATTCTCGAACAGCGGGAGTTGCGAAGGCATGCTTTTCGCCTTTTGGGGACAGGCGCCGACGCACTGGCCGCACAGGATGCACTTCTCCTGATCGACCCAAGCCTGCCCGTCATTGAGCCCGATGGCTTTGACCGGGCAGTGGCGGATACACTTGTAGCAATCGCGGCAGCGGGCTTTGCTGGTAGTGATGGTGTTCATGGCCGGGCCTCCGGCACCTGGCGCTCAAAGATGGCTTCGACATTATCCGGGGTGACCCCGGTCACCATCGCACCGTCAAAGGTCAGCACCACCCCTTCGGTACAGCGCTCCCGGCAAAAACAGCCTTCTAGTTCGATCCGGCCGTCTAACCGGTACCGTTCAATCAATGTTTGCAGGATCGCGATGATCCGGCGGGAACCTTTGACATGACAGCCGCTGCCGATGCAAACCGTGATGATCACTGTTGTCACTCCGATCGACTTTTATTGCATTCTGTCAAAACTTTGTTACAAAAATAACTATTAAATTTAGCATAACATGATTGGAATCGGTTGTAAAGGGAAGGAATAAATTATTAAAATTACTATGAACAAAGTGTTTATTGGAAGATATGAGCGACGTTTGGATTGGATTAATTGCAAATTAATATAACAAAGATTGTCATAAATATGACAACTATGATATAATAAAACCAATCAATCCAATGACGAGAGGGGAATTTTCATGGCCAGGTTTACGCTGCCGCGCGATATTTATTTTGGCAGGAACGCGATGGAAGAGCTTAAAAATTTGCAGGGATTCCGGAAAGCGATGATCGTTACCGGCGGGACCTCGATGCAAAAGTTCGGCTTTCTGACGAAACTGGAAGGCATTTTGAAGGAAGCCGGCATGGAGGTCCGGACCTTCGCCGGCGTAGAGCCGGATCCGTCGGTGGAAACGGTGATGGCCGGCGCCAAAGCAATGCTTGAGTTCGGTCCGGATCTGATCGTATCGATCGGGGGCGGCTCGCCCATTGACGCCGCCAAGGCCATGTGGGTCTTTTACGAGCACCCGGAGCTGACGTTCGAAGACATCAAGACCCCTTTTTCCATGCCGAAACTCCGCAAGAAGGCCAGTTTCGTGGCGATTCCCTCCACCAGCGGGACCGCTACCGAAGTAACCGCCTTTTCGGTGATCACCGATTATGCGACCAAGATCAAATATCCCTTGGCCGACTTTGAGATCACTCCGGATATCGCCATTCTGGACAGCGCGATTCCCTTGACCATGCCGCCGCAATTGACGGCCCATACCGGAATGGACGCCCTGACCCATGCCATTGAGGCCTATGTGGCCTCGGCCCGGTCCCGTTTCTCCGACCCGTTGGCGCTGGAGGCCATCGTTATGTGCTTCGATCATCTGATCGATTCCTATGGCGGCGATGAGGACGCCCGGGGCGAAATGCATATCGCTCAATGCTTGGCGGGCATGGCGTTCAGCAATGCCCTGCTGGGCATCACCCACAGCCTGGCCCATAAAATCGGTGCCCAGTACGAGATCCCCCACGGTTGCTGCAATGCCATTCTCTTGCCGTACGTGATCAAATACAATTCCAAAACCTGCCTCAAGGGTTACGCGGCCATCGCCAGACGGCTCGGCCTGGCGGGAGGAAGCGACGGGCAACTGGTGAACGCGCTGATTGAGGCGGTGCAGGAACTCAACCGTAAGCTGAACATCGCGTCGACCCTTAAGGAACAAGGAGTCTCCGAGGAGCAGTTCCTGAAGACAGTTGACTTTATCGCTGAAAACGCCGCCCTCGATCCGTGCACCGGCTGTAACCCGCGGCCGACTACCAAGATTGAGCTGAAAAAAGTTTTGGAATGCGCGTTTTACGGCAGGCCGGTTAATTTTTAAAGTCCGGCGTGGAAATAATATGGGGCACCTCAGGTGCCTCTTTTTTATTGGCCCTAAAAGCGGGTCGCGGACGACGGCTTCGCTTATATTAAGATGAAGTAAATTTCCTTTTCTGACTCTCCAGTTTACTCAAGGTAAGTAAAATAATTGTCGGCTCTGATCTCAATGCCCTCACCCTTTGGGCTGGTTCAAGCAGTGGCCCTCCCCCATGACGCTATCAAAAAACGATAGCGATGGGGGATGGACTCAAGATGCCCAAAAATATTGACCTGCAAAAGTTTAGACCCTATTTTTCCCTCGCCCATCGCGAGTGTTCTTCGAGCGTAATGGGAGAGGGCAGGCGGCTTGAATCGGCCCAATGGGTGAGGGCATCGGCTGCAACGCCGACCAAACCTTTATCCTGATCTAAATGGATAGTCAGATTCCTTTTATATAGAAGGTGCCTTCTCAAAGCGGCCGGCCGGGATTTGAACGCTGGCTTGAACGCCAGAGGTCCAACGGAAACTGGTATTTTTGGAAAAAGTATAATCCGGCGCGGCGTTTTAACCGATTTATTAAACAAAACATTCGGAAATCAGAGTTGGAGGCCGGACTGGTCCGCCAAAACGGTCGGCGCGCGGTGAAAATTAAAACCCATTATTACCAGAGAAATAATAGATTTGGAAAAACCTAATCAAAAAGCAAGAAAATTAGCAGGTAAAAAACGGGCGATTCCGAATTATGTAGCATGAGCCGCGAATAATTTGGAGCAACCGTCGCGGGTTTCAAAAAAACGTTTTACATCATTCGGCGCCGATCCCCCGGGCGGATCCGGAGCGGCGGCGGATGTTTATTGTATCGAATTTATTTTTTGATTGGGAGAGAAATGCCTCCATGATCGGCAGGACGGTTGCTCATCTGAATCGGCTGTGGGAAAATGCCGGAGCCGTGGCCGGGCTCCTGAAGATTACGCCCGGAAGCGGACTAGGGCTGCTTTTGTGGATCCCAATGCTCTATCTGGTCCAACGTTACAATTATTTGCTGTTTCATACCGGAATCGAGGTCTTTTGTGTAATCATCGCCTTTTTCATTTATATCCTGGCTGTCCGGACCCACCAATACTCAAAGAATACTTTTTTGTTATTTGTGGGAATCTCCTATTTGAGTATTCTGGCGTTGGACTTTTTTCATCTGGCCACCTATAAGGGGATGGGAATCTTTCCGTTTTCCGGAGCGAATATATCAACCCAGTTATGGATCGCCGGGCGGTTGGTGGAAGGGTTGTCGTTGCTGGCCGCCACTTTCTTCGTCAACCGGCCCTTTTCCAAGCGGATCACCCTGACGGTTTTTGTGGCGGTGACCTTCGTTTTACTCTGGCTGATCCTGGGGCTGAAACGCTTTCCGGTTTGTTTTATTGACGGCCAAGGATTAACCTTTTTTAAAATCACGGCCGAATATTTGATCTGTTTGACCCTGGCCGCCGCCATGGCTAACCTGTCCCTGCGGCGGGCCGCCTTGGACCCCGCCTTATACTGGCACCTGATGGTCGCGATGGGCAGCATGATCTTCGCGGAGCTGAGCTTTACTTTATACAAGGATGTCTACGGCTTTTTTAACGGCCTGGGGCATTTTTTCAAACTCATTTCCTATTTCCTGATCTTTAAAAGCGTGATTATTTATGGCTTCGATCACCCGTTTGATTCGATCTTTAAGGAATTAAAAGCCAAATCTCTGGAATTGGAAGCCAGTAACCAAAAGTATCAATCGCTCTTTCTGAATATGTCCGACGGAATCATCTACAACCGGGTGATCTTTGAAAACCAGCGCCCCATGCGTTACGAATGCCTGGAAGTGAACAAGGTGTTGGAAGGCTTAACCGGATTGAGCAATGACCAATTGATCGGAACCGACCTGTATGAGATGGTGCCGCTGCGCCGGTATCACCGGGCATTGGGCCGGATTGCCTTAAGCGGCGGAACCCTCAAGCTGGAAGATATGTATGTCGAAGCTCTCGCCAAGTGGTTTTCGGTCTCGGTCTTCAGCGACCGGCCCGGCTATCTTTCGGTGGTCATCGCCGACATTAGCGACAGGAAGCAGGCGGAGTGGGAACTGAAGGCCGCCGGGGAGGCGGCGGAAGCGGCCAACCTGGCCAAGAGCCGCTTTCTGGCCAATATGAGCCACGAGATCCGGACGCCGATGAACGGAATCGTCGGCCTGCTCGATCTGTTGCGGCTCACCGACCTTGACGACCGGCAGCGGGAATACGTTGGATTGGCCCAGCAGTCGGCCGCGGTTCTCCTGGCCATGATCAATGATATCCTGGATCTGTCGACGATCGAGGCGGGCGCGGTCAAGCTCCGGCTAGAACGCTTTGATATCGGCGCCGTAGTGGAAGGAGTCGTGAAACCGCTGGAAGCGATGGCCTGCCAAAAAGGGATCGCCCTGCGTTGGAGGGTCGCTCCCGAGGCGGCGCAATGGGTGGCCGGGGATAGCTTGCGGTTGGCGCAGATCATCGCCAATCTCCTCAATAACGCCGTTAAATTTACCGAGCGCGGCGCGGTGGAGTTTGAGGCGGTGAAAATCTTAGAAACCCCGGAACGGGTCCGGCTGCGGTTTACGGTAACGGATACCGGGATCGGGATTCCCCCGGAAAAACTGGAGCTGATCTTCGAACGGTTTCAGCAGGCCGATCTCTCGACCACCAAAAAGTTTGGCGGAACCGGCCTGGGGTTGGCCATAGTCAATCATTTGGTCCTGATGATGGAGGGAACGATTCGGGTGGAAAGCGAATTCGGTAAAGGCAGCCGGTTTTTGGTTGAAATTCCGTTCCACCGGGCCGACCAGGTTCCGCGAAGGGAATGGATCACCTGACGGGCGCGGCCCGCAGTGTCCGGCCGGTTCCGGCCCGAGGCCCCGCTGACGGCGGAACCGGGGCAGCCGGTGATTTTTTGACGAGGGGGAAGATGATGTTCCAAGTCCTTTTGGTTGAAGATAACGAAATAAGCCAAAAAACCCTGAGCCAGTTGTTGAACTTCAAGGACTGCGGGGTTACCATTGCCGCTAATGGCAAACAGGCGGTGGAGGCTTTCTCCAAACGAGCGTATGACCTGATTTTGATGGACGTTCAGATGCCGGAGATGGACGGGCTGGACGCCACGCGGATTATCCGGGGCCTGGAGCGGGGCACGGGCCGGCGGATTCCGATCGTGGCGATCACCGGCTATGCCCTGGAGGGCGACAAGGAAAGATGCCTGAAGGCGGGGATGGACGGATACCTGGCCAAGCCGGTCGGAATGGACGATCTTTTCCGGGTGGTGGAAGAATTTCTGGAAAAAGCCCCCGAAGCCGCGCTTTCCCAATGAAGCCGGGAAGTTGGCGGCGAGGCCCCGAACTTCCCGGGGCGGGAGGAAGAAACCGGATATCCTGATTCGGCTGCCCAATCCCGCTCAATACTTAATATCCGCATTCAGCAACCGAAATGACCCGTGGGAGGATTCCCGCGGGTCATTTTTGCCGCGTTTAAAATCACTCCGCCTGCCGCCGGGGGCTCTTTCTGGAAGAAGACAAGTCCCCCCGGATCCTCCGCCATTGCAACCGGCGCTTCCCATTCCCGTGATTGCAGAGCAGGAACAGACCGAAGCCGTTGGACCGTAAAAATTGTGTTTGAAAAAATTTTTTCAAGCAGGAATCCGGTCGAGCGCGGCGAATCATCCGGTTGTGAAATAAAAATTTCATATTCGATATTTCGAAAATATATTTTCATAAAGGATGTTGCGCGTGACCCCTAAGACCATTCAAGAGATTGTGAACGCCGGGTATCAAGACTTAACCGACCAGCAAAAAAAGATCGCCGAATATCTGATCAGCCATCCCGAGGAAGCGGCCTTTTTGTCCATCGCCGATCTGGCCGCCAAGACCGGAACCAGCGGAGCCACGATCACCCGCTTCTGCCGCCAGCTCGGATTGGACGGCTTCAACGAGCTGAAGGAGAGCTTTCAGAAGGAGGTGTGGCGCCGGGCCAGCACGGCGGGGAAATTTTTGTCCACCCTCGACCAATTGGACAATACCCAGCCGATTCTGGGGAGCATCATCGAACGGGAGATTTTGAATCTTACCCGCTTGCAGACGACCATTTCCGAGCAGCAATTGTTGAATATCGCCGCGATGGTCATTCGCTCCGACCGGTTGGTGATCTTCGGGGAAGGGCCGATGGCTTCGGTCGGCTCGCTGGCCGAGTACAGGCTGCGGCGGTTCGGCATCGCCACCCTGCGCATTTTTGAAACGGGCAAGGATCTATTTGACAAGGCCATGGACATCCGGCCCGGCGATTGCCTGCTGTTATTCAATTTCTTGCGGTTCAGCGAGGAGACCGAGGTATTGCTGACCGTCGCCGCCCGGCAAGGGGCCAAGACCGTGTTGGTCACCGATTTGCAGCTATCCGCCATCACCCGGCAGGTGGACGAGTACCTTCAGGTCTCGCGGGGTTCGGGGCAGTTTTTTCAGAGTTTGGTCACCCCGGTCCTGGTCATGGAAGCGATTATCCTGGTCATCGGCAAGCAGCTTGGGCCGCAGGCCGGCGAACGGCTGGTGGCTTTGGAGAAGTTCCGCAAGATTTACGGGTATCCCCGGCTGGGCAGCGAGACCCGGCTGGAGCGGGAGATTGAAAAGGACGGGGCCGGCGGCAAGGGCGAGAGGTGAAACGGAGATCCGCCCGGAGCCGGTGGCCGGCTTGGTCCAAACCTATCAGCACATAAGGAGATTAACATGCAACCTAAATTGGCGATTACCACCCGGGGCAGCGGCGGCGATTACCGCTTTCCCGTCGAATTCGCGACGGGCAATGGATTTGACGGGATCGACTGGAATCTGGACTTTTTCCGAGTCGCGGTATCGGTTCCGACCCGGCGCAAGTTCGTCGACGCGGCGCTCGGATCGGGACTGCCGTCCCGGTTCCACGCGCCGTGCCAGGACGTGGAGATTGCGCACGGCGATCCGGAGATTGCCGGCGCCTCGCTGGAGTATCTGAAGCTGTACATCCGGCTGCTCGAAGACTTCCCGGGAGCCCATTTCAACTTGCATATCGGGTCGCGGAGCATTCCCGAGTCCGAGCTTTCCTGGGACGCGGCAGTCCGCAACCTGCGGGAACTGGTGCGTTATGGCCGGGACCACGGGATCGTGGTCTGCTTTGAAAACCTGAAACACGGCTGGACCCGGGATCCGGCCAAACTGGCGGCGCTGGCCGAGGCGAGCGACGCGGCGGTGACCTTGGACATCGGTCATGCCCGGGCCACCCTGCGGGCCGATCACAGCGAGATTTCCCTGGAAGAGTACGTTCAACCGTTCGCCGGACGGATCCGCGACCTTCATTTGTATGAGATCGAGTCGGTGGAAGGCAAACATATCGCGCCGGAGAACCTGGACGCGATCCGCCCCATTTTGCGCTGGGCGCTGCAACAGGGCGTGGACTGGTGGGTGATTGAGCTTACCAGCTATGATGAGATTTTGCGCACGCAACGGATGCTGGCCGCGGAGTTCAAATGACGGGCGGCGCGGCGAGAGGGAAGGAGGTGGGGCGGAACGTTTTTTTAATCGCGGCGGGCGCGATCCAAACCGAATCAAATTTAAGGAGGATGAAAATGAAACGTAACGGACTATGGCTGGCGGTTTTGTGTGTATCGTTGATGGTGTCCTGTCTGGCGCCGGTGGCCTCGGGCGCGGGGAAACTGGTGGTGTACTCGGCGGCGGTCAAATCCACCTCGGACTTGGTCGTTGAAATGTGGAACAAACAGAATCCCGATGTTGCGATCGAGATCATCAGCGCCGGCACCGGGGAACTGGCGACCCGGATTCGCACCGAAAGCGTCAAGCCCCGGGCGGACATCATGTTCACCGGCGGCACCGAGACCATTGACGGGATGCTGGAGCTGATTCAACCGTACCAATCGGCCAATGACGCCGCCTTTAAACCCGAATTCAAACACCCGAAGCATTATTATTACGCTTTTTCCCTTCCTTTGCAGGTGTTTATCATCAATACCAGCCGGATCAAGGAGTCCGAGGCGCCACAGACCTGGAAGGAGCTGGGCGAGGCGAAATGGAAGGGCCAGATGATCATGGCCAATCCCGCTGTCTCCGGTTCCGGGTACGCCCAGTTGAACATCATGCTGCAACTCTACGGCTGGGATCTGGTGAAAAAGGTCGTCAATAACGCCACGATCACTTCTTCCTCCAAACTATCGTATCAAGGGGTGGCCAACGGCGAGTACGCGATCGGCCTGACCGGCGAATCCAATGTCTATAATCTGATCGAAGAGGGCTATCCGGTCAAGGCCATTTATCCCAAGGACGGAACCGCCTTGCGTTACGACACGGTGACCATTATCAAAAACGGGCCCAACCCCGCCAATGCCAAGAAATTCATCGACTTTATCACCAGCAAGCCGGTGATGACCGCCATCGCCAATGCCGAGGGCCGCCGGATGGGGCGGGGCGACGTTCCGGTCAAGAAAGGCTTGATCCCCACCAATGACATCAAGTTCATGGCTTATGACGAAAAGCTGGCCGGCGATAAGAAGCAGGAATATCTGGCCCAATTTGACGATATCTTCGCGGCCAAGGCGAAATAACTTAAATATAGGATGAAGTAAATTTCTTTACTAAATTTGCATTCTTAACGCCGAATGCAAATGAATCAAATCGGAATTTACTTCATCCTATTACATGAGAATAAGTTGAATTAAATTCATTAATTTTTCATCATGGAAATTTAATTCAACTTATAAAGCGGCGTCGCGCCGCGCATGATGAAATAAATCAAGCGCGGAGCCGATATAGCGGCTCCGCGCGCTTGGAGGCAATCATGGTCAATCTAAGCGTAAAAGACTTGGTCAAATCGTTCGCGGGCGGCGCGCGGGCCGTGGACGGCATTAATTTCACGGTGCCGGAGGGGAGCCTCTTCACTCTGCTGGGGCCGAGCGGCTGCGGCAAAACCACCACCCTGCGCATGATCGCCGGCCTGGAGTGTCCCAGCTCCGGACAGATTTTATTTGGAAACGAGGATTATACCAATTTTCCCCCGCACCGCCGGGAGATCGGAATGGTTTTTCAAAGCTACGCGCTGTTTCCCCATATGACGGTCTTCGAAAATGTCGCCTATGGCTTGCGGATCCGCAATGTCAAAAAGGACGAGTTGCGCCGGAAGGTCGAGCAGGTGTTGAATCTGGTCGATCTGGGCCATACCATCGACCGCAAGCCCTCTCAGATGAGCGGCGGCCAGCAGCAGCGGATCGCCCTGGCGCGGGCGCTGGTGTACGAGCCGAAGATCCTGCTGCTGGATGAGCCGCTCAGCAACCTCGACGCCAAACTCCGCGTCTATATGCGGGAAGAGATCCGCAAGGTGCAAAAAAAAGCCGGCATCACCACCATCTATGTGACCCACGATCAGGAGGAGGCGCTCAGCATCTCCGACTATATCGCGGTGATGCATTCCGGCCGCGTCAGCCAGCTGGGCCGGCCCTATGACATTTACGAGCATCCCGCTTCGGTACTGGTGGCCGACTTCATCGGCAAGGCCAATTTCCTGGACGCCGAAATCCGGGAGCGGACGGCCGCCGGCTATCAAGTGGCGGCCGGCGGCGGCGCGATCCTCGAAATTGCCCGGCCTGAGGCGGAAAAGGCGCCACTGGCGCCGGGCCACCAAGCGGTGCTATTTTTCCGTCCCGAAAAAGCGGGGCTGGCGACGGCGGCGGTTCCCGGCCGGAGCTGCGGCGGGGTGGTTACCGCCATCCTCTACTTGGGCGAGTCGGTCCGCTATACGCTGAAGCTCGGCAGCGGAGAAGAGGTCAACATCGCGCTGAACCGCCGGATCGAATCGTTGGATGAGGGATCCCAAGCGTACCTGACGCTGGAGCCGGGGGATGGCGCGCTGTTTCCGGCCGAACAGAAGACATTGATCAATAGGGGGAATTGACAATGGCCGCTTGCAGTCTGCCAACGGAACCGGTCCGCAAGAAACGCCGGTCGCTCCGGGACATCGACTTCTCGGTGATCGCAGTGATGTTGCTGGTCTTGGCCGTGCTGGTCCTATTTTTGATCTATCCGATCGGGAAAATGTTGATCTCCAGCTTCCTGGAGCAGGATAAGCCCCTGGCGCTGGAGAATTTGACCCTCGTTAATTTCAATCGCTTTTTTACGTCCAATCTGTATATTCAAGCGACGCTGAACTCGCTGTACACCAGCATCGGGGCGGTGTTCTTCGCTATTTTGCTCGGCTTGCCGCTGGCCTTCATCATGAGCCGGGTGGCGATTCCCTGTAAGACGCTGTTTACGTCCCTGGCCACGCTGCCAATCATTATGCCGCCCTTTGTCGGGGCCTATTCGTGGATTTTGCTGCTGGGGCGGAACGGAATGATCACCCATTTCCTGCGGGAGTGGTTCGGGATTGCTTTGCCCAGCATCTATGGGTTTCAAGGAATTACCCTCGCCATGTCGCTGAGTTATTTCCCGTATGTCTTTCTGATGGCCCAGGGCGCGCTGGCGGTGGCCGATCCGTATCTGGAGGAGAGCGCCACGGTGATGGGCGCCGGCTTCCTGCGCAAGCTGCGCACGATCACCCTGCCCCTGGTGCTGCCGGCGGTGGCCGCCGGCGGGATTACGGTGTTCATGCGGTCGATCGGGAACTTCGGAGTTCCGGCGATCCTGGGCGGCGAGTTTTACGTGCTGCCGACCCTGATCTTTTTCCAGGTGGCCGGGTATTTCAATCTGAATACGGCCAGCGCCATCAGTTTGGTCAGCGTGCTCTTTTCGATCCTGGCCTTGCTGCTGATGAAATATATTACCGCCCGAAATAAGGCGGTGACCATGACCACCACCACCCGCGCGGTAAAGCCGATCACCCATCCGGTGGCCAAAGCGGTCAGCCTGGTCTATGTGATCGCGCTGGTCGTGGTTTCGCTGGCGCCGCACCTGACCGTGGTGCTGGCGGCGTTTTCGGAGCGGTGGGCCGGCACGCCCTGGCCGACCAAGCTTTCATTCGTCAACTTCGAGCGGGTTTTCATCCACGCGCTGGGGCCGTTGCAGAACAGCATCTTCCTGTCGCTGGCCGCCACGTTGCTGGCGGTGGTGCTGGGCACCCTGATCGCGTATATCGCGGTGAAGAAGAAGTTCAAGGGCCGCTGGCTGATTGATGTCACGGTAATGCTCCCGTTCGTGCTGCCGGGGATCGTGGTCGGCGTGGCGATCCTGGCGGCGTTCGTCAAGCCGCCGCTGTATCTGGCCGGGACCGCCTATATTCTGATTGTCGCCTATTTCATCCGCCGGATGCCGTACGCGTTCCGTTCGGCGGTCGGGTCGCTGGAGGGACTGGATCCCGCCATGGAGCAGGCGTCGACCATTATGGGCGCCAGTTGGGCGGTGACCTTCCGCCGGGTGACCTTCCCGCTGATCTCGCCCGGGATTCTGGCGGCGGGTTTGATTACCTTCACCACGCTGATCGGCGAGTTGAGCACCACCATGATTTTGTATTCGGCGCAATGGAAGACGGTGACCGTCTCCATTTACGAATACCTGCTTGAAGACAAGCTGGGCCCGGCCTGCGCGCTGGGAACGATCATCACCGTGGTGGTGCTGGCCGGAATCATGCTTGCCAATAAGCTGCTTGGCGAGAAAGTCACCAATATGTTCCGTGCCGGATGAGCTCAAAAGCTCCGGCCGGGAAAGGGGAGGAACGGATGAAGCTGCACATCTATCAAGATCCGGCCGAATTGGGCCGGGAAACCGCCCGGCTGGCCGCGGCCGTTTTGAAACGGACCGTGGCGGAGCGGGGCCGGGCGCGGCTGGTGCTGTCCACCGGCGCGTCGCAGTTCGATACCTTGGAGGCGCTGGTGTCGACCGATGTGCCCTGGGAGAAGGTGGAGATGTTTCACCTGGATGAGTATGTCGGGTTGCCCGAGAGCCATCCGGCCAGCTTCCGCCGGTACCTGAAGGAACGGTTCACCGGGCGGGTCAAGCTCAAGCGGAGCGTTTTCGTGGACGGCGAGGGGGAGGTGGCCGCTAAGATCGCGGCCCTGTCCGACGCCATTCGCGAGGAGCCGGTCGATCTGGCGTTGGTGGGGATCGGCGAGAACGCGCACATTGCGTTCAACGATCCGCCGGCCGACTTTGAAACCACCGCCGCTTACATCGTGGTCAATCTGGACCCGGGCTGCAAGCTGCAGCAGGTGCGGGAAGGCTGGTTTCCGGACCCGGAGGCGGTTCCGGTCCAGGCGATCACCATGACCGTCTATCAGATCATGCAAAGCCGGACGATCATCGCGCCGGTGCCCTATGCGGTGAAGGCGGAAGCGGTCCGCCGCACTCTGGCGGGTGGGGTGACGCCGGTGATTCCCGCCACCATGCTGAAGCGCCATCCCGACGTGACGCTAACGCTGGACGCGGACTCCGCCGCGCTGCTCGGCGACGATCTGCTCCGCCAATACGGCGCGGCGCGGTAAGGGGCATCGTTGGATTAGAGATAGGGAGAGGAATGATTGCAAAACCTCCGGGCTGAGCCCCGGGGGTTTTGATTTGGCGCGGCGGTACCGGCGAAAGGGGCCGCTGCCGCCGCGGATGAAGCAAGGCTTGCTACAGATGATCCGGGAACTGGATCACTCGGAGCGAGAGCCGCTACCGATTGAAAAAGTCTCGCTTCATCTGGAGCGGGACCTGCTCCAGATGGGGGAAGGGTCGCTCCAGATGGAGCAAGTGCCGCTTCAGATCGAAATATTAGAGGATCATTTGTAGCGAGAGTTGCTTCAGATGGATATATTGGAGGATCATTTGAAGCGGGAGGCGCTACAGTTGATCGAAGGGTTGCTCCAGATGATCGGAGTGTTGGATCAGTTGGAGCGGGTGTTGCACCAGATGGGGGAAGTGTCGCTACAGATGATCGGGGAGCAGGATCAGTTGGAGCGGGAGTTGCATCAGATGATCCGGGGGCGTTCTGAATCTTTGAGGCTCGCTACTGAGAAGTAGCGGGTCTTTTTTGATTGGGGGGAGGGGTCTGAACCACAGATTAAGCTGATTTATCCGATTTCGCTGATTTGGATCGGATATTCAGGATGGTTGAAAAGGGTTGGGGGAAAGTTTGGGTCGACGCTGACCTCGACGCCCTCACCATAGGGCTGTTTCAAAGTTGCCTGCCCTCCCCCATTACGCCCAAAAACGGGGCTATGGGGGAGGAACTCAAGAAGTCTAAAAGCATTGGACTTGCTATTGAGAAGTAATGGGTTGATTGAACAATAGAGCGGAGAAAATACAAGTTATGGGCAGAAAGATAGAACTACAATGCTTATCCAAGAGAAGGAAATGCAATGGTGATTAGCTTTATATAGTAATTATGAAAAAGAGAAGGCAAATGGAGGAACAAGTGGAAGTATAAAGACAACCGATTAAATTTATATTTTATTATCCGTTGGAGAATATAGTGGATTATGAGTTTAAGGTAATTGGTCCATTTAGATTACATGCAGAGAACAATATGTTCGAGTCGCCGCTGGCTGAATTAAGCGGTATTTACTTATGGGCCATCAAAGTTGATGATCGCTATTATATTCATTATATTGGCGAAACTGGCTTATCGTTCAAACAAAGGATGAAAGAGCATTTAATTCAACTAATGGGAGGCAATTATAGAATTCCTGATCCTAATGATTTAAGAAACGGAAGGGAAACAATATTATGGAATGGCTTATGGAGAAAAAAAGAACGTGATAAAATCAATGAATTCATTGACCAATATGAGTCTCTGGCGATCAAGATAAAGGAATATCTTCAGATGCTGGAAATATTTTTAATACCAATGTTTGCTGAAGAAAGAACGAGGAAACTGATTGAAGGCAATGTAGCAGCGTACGTTCGTGCTCAGCCGGAACAGATTAGTTGCTTATTACCAAACGATATTCGATATTTCTCAAAGAAAAAAGATAATGAGAAGTCTTTTCTTGTAAGGTTTGATTGTGAGGTAAGAATATTAGGTTTTCCAGAGACTATTTATATAGATGAGGCACAAGAGAAAACACTTTTTACATTAAACAGTATTAAGTCTTATGAAAGTACTTAACTTAAAACATTTGTACGAGCTGGTATATTTGCATTTTAAGGAGGAAAATCGTGAGAATATCTGTCCCAAAAAAACTAGATTTAGAAAGTGCTATAAACTTTTGCAATTTTATAGATTTGCTGACGGATGCCGAGAACCATGAATTTGATTTTAGCAATATGGGTAGAGTGGAGCCATTTGCTATGCTTATGGTTGGAGCAAAACTACGGCAATGTAAACGTAAATTTCCTAATATGCATAGAACCGCAAATAATTATAAGGGACCCAATTGTAAATATGCTTCGCATATGGTTTTTTTTAGAAGTTTTGGATTGGAATATGGTAATATTCCAGGGCAAGCCGAAGGTAACGGTAATTTTTTTACCGATCACAAGAATTTGCATTAATAAGTTGAGAACTGAAGCTAATCTGAGTAAAGAATATGTTGGGGAAACAATTGAAAGGAAAAGCAATGATTTAGCAAAAATCTTTTGCAGAGGAAATGAAAATCTTGAAAGATATATTACTTATTCCCTAAGGGAATTAATGAGGAATATTGAAGAGCATAGCATGGCAGATTACATTTGGTATGCAGCACAATATTGGGAAACATACGACTTAGTCGAGATTGCAATTCTTGATGAGGGTATAGGAATAAGAGAAAGTTTAACGACAAATCCAGCATATACCAGAATCATTAAAAATGATGAAGATGCACTTTTAATGGCTATTAAGCCGGGAATTACGAAAGCCCGGGGTAAAGCAAACAAGGAAGATGATTGGGCAAATTCTGGATATGGGTTGTATATGACAAGTAATTTGTGCAGAAATGTTGGGGATTTTGTGTTGGCCAGTAATGAAAGATTACTTATTATTAATAAAGATAATATAAGTAAAAAAGAAATTTGTTACTTCGGAACAGTTGTTAGAATGCGACTCCAAATCTCCAAGTTAAAAGCATTGCAGAGTGTACTAAATAGATTATTACAAGAGGGAGAACAACAAGCTAAAGAGAATCAATATGCAATAAAAACAGCATCAAAGGCATCAAGTATGCTTCGAAAATAAATTTTGTTAAAGAGTAATTCGTAGAAGTTCTGCAGCTAATTGTTTAGTTACCTTTTCATTCTATGTTTTAAAACCACAGCATCCAAAAAATACTTTACAAACCGCTGCTCTTCCTCGCTCATTTGCTCAATTTCAGACATGTATTCCAATAAGGTCTTGTCGGAGATTTCCGTTTTTAATTTGTCAGGTCCATCGGATAAAAGATAATCAATGGAAACGCCAAACACTTCGGATATTTTTTGAAGCGTTTCAGCGGACGGCTTAGTCTGTCCGCTTTCATATTTTCCGACGGCCAGGCGTTTAACTCCGATCCTTTCGGCCAATTGTTCTTGACTCCAGTTGTTTTCTTGGCGAAGCCGTTTTAAGATTTGAGCAAATTTCATAATATAAGCTCCTGGGATACAATGGTAAATAAATGTTGACAATTAGTATTGTTTATAATACAATATGAATGTAAATGGATACAAATCAATGCTTAATAAAGAATGAAAAATTCGATGTATAAGCATTTAGTTCCATTTTACCATAATTAGGTTGGATGCTCAAGGCATGGGATTCTTGTTTGCCGTGCGCAAAATACTATCAACTATAAGGTTTTTCAATTGCAAAGAATTCGATGTACCCAC
This sequence comes from Bacillota bacterium, assembly GCA_023402395.1. GTDB lineage: Bacteria > Bacillota > UBA4882 > UBA8346 > UBA8346 > JAEYGI01. Next base: position 1,860 of record JAEYGI010000011.1, on the reverse strand, counting down.
CTGCCACGGATGATCAATTCCCATACCCAATTAAATTCCCGCTTTGGAAGGAGCCTGTTGTAACGCCATGGACGGCTTTTTTCATAGTCATAACGGTATCATGATCATCCATCTTGTGTTGGAAATAAGCAAAGAAGAATTGCGGTTTTAGTTTTGGCCTTGATTTTACCCACTTTCCATGAAAGATCATTTTGGTCGGTCAAAAAGAAAAAAGAATGGCACTAACGCCTAGAAGACATTCGGTGAAGCCCAAACCAAGAAACGGAATTCGCTGCGCTTTGGCGCCAATTTGCCACTTTTGTGCGGCCAAAAGTGGCGCAAAAGCCGCCGGGAAACCGCATGGTTTTCCGTTGTTATGATAAAAGAACCCCAAAGACGTGCGGCGGATGGTATACTTTCTAACAGAGTAGGTTGTTCTTGAAGAAAGTGATGGCTGAAAAGGTCCGTGGGACAACGAGCCCGAGTTTCCGTTTATCCAGCCATCCACCGTACCAACCACATGGGAGCGGCCCAATGGCCGTAAATCCCGCATAGACGATTGGTAAATTCACCGCCGACAAGGGGCATCAAGAATCAAGGGGGTACCAAACAATGATTTTCCATGGTATTGATCTGCACACCGATTCATTTGTGGACGTGAGTCTCACAATGGATGACGGGCTTGAGCAAGGAAAAGAAAAAACGTCCAAGTACTTTCTTGACGAAGCATCATTGGAGCGCTTTAAAAGTCAACTCAGCCACGAAGACTATGTCATCATCGAAGCCTGTACCAATGCCTTTTGGTTTCGAGATCAAATTAAAGACTTAGTCAAAAAATGTTACGTATTGGACGTGAACAAGTACAAGGCCAGTACCAACAAAACCGACAAACTGGATGCCAAGAAACTCGTCAAACGATTAGCATTTTATGTTCTGACCCAAGGCGATCAAGACGATTTACCGCTGGTCTTTGTGCCACCGGTTGAAGTCCGGGAAATCCGGGCTTTGTTTTCAACCTATCAGCTCAATAAAAAAACCATCACCCAGTTTAAAAACCGAATCCATTCCATCTTGAAGCAAAATGGCCTAAGCATTCCCAAAAAAGAACTGTCTCATGCCAAAACGCGAAGCAAAATCCTTCAAATGCCGTTTAGCCCGGCGTGGGAGTTTCAGATAAAAACCTTATTTAAACAAATTGAAATGATCGAACAAGAGACGGAAACGTTAAAACAGCTCATTTACACCTTGGGATATCAAATCTTCAAAAAAGAAATTGAAATCTTATTAAGCATCAAAGGATTCAGCCCGTTAACCGCGATCGCATTAATGAGTGATGTGGTCGATATTCATCGTTTTCCCAGCGCCAAGAAATTCTGCGCCTATTTACGTAGCGCGCCCAAAGTAACGTCGTCAAATAGAACCACGAAAATTGGAGCCACCAATAAGTTTTCCCGTTCGTTAAGTTGTGCCTTACTTTCACAATCGGTGGATCACTTTGCAAAATCCGGCGCGTATCTTGATGATTTCTATCAACGGATGAAAGTCGGCAAAAAAGCCGGGGTTTATCGGATGGCCATGATTCGAAAAATCTTGGTATGCGCCTTTTATATGCTGAAACGAAACAAGCCGTTTTATTGGGTGGATGAGGAGTTGTACCATAAAAAGCTAAGAGACTTCGAAAAGCTTGTCAAGGCTGAATCTAAAAAAATAGCTTGAGTTTGGGGGTTGACTTTTATCATAGACGGACCTTTCCTTTTATCCCATGGCATCCATGACCATGGGAGCCTCGTGTTAGGCCCCGTCCATCCGGGACGGATGCCTTCAGGGTGGTGCTCTGTCCGCGACCGCTGTTGCGAGTCCGTATCGCAAAGCGGCGCACAT
>JAEYGI010000013.1 GCA_023402395.1 Bacillota bacterium | reverse complement strand
CCGTGAAAAGCGTCGGATTTCGTCGTTGCTCGGTCGCTGCGATCCTCACCGTACATTGAGTACGGCTCCGGTTCTCGCTCGGTCGCGCCTAGAACTCCTCGCTTTTGACGACGCGTATGTTGAACTGTAAGTTCAACCAATCCGGCAAGACTCATCCCGGCGCCGTTTGGGCCGAAGCGCCGGACAGTTACGAAGTGACTGAAGATGGGAGTCCCTACTTATACGGTTTAAAACAAAATTTTGCTGAGAGACTCGATACTCAGATAATTCTTTTATCAAAAAAGGAGGCATTGATCGCATGCATGTCATCGAAGGACATTTGGGCGGTCGCGATTTCCGGATCGCCATCGTCATCAGCCGGTTCAACAATTTTATCACCGGACGGCTGCTGGAGGGGGCGGAGGACGCTCTGAAACGGCACGGCATCGCCGACGAGAAGATTACGGTGATCTGGGTGCCGGGCGCCTATGAGATCCCGCTGGTGGCCAAGAAAGCGGCCCAGTCCGGGGATTACGACGCAGTGATCTGCCTGGGCGCGGTGATCCGGGGTTCGACGCCGCACTTTGACTACGTGGCGGCCGAAGTCTCCAAAGGAGTGGCCGCAGTGGGCCTGGAAACGGGAGTGCCGGTGATCTTCGGCGTCATTACCACCGACAATATCGAGCAGGCCATCGAGCGGGCCGGCACTAAGGCCGGGAACAAGGGCTGGGACGCAGCCATGACCGCCTTGGAAATGGCCGATCTGAACGGAAAGCTTTGAGTCACGGCCGGGGTTTTCCGGGCGCGTGAATTGGATCGATCACATGGTGAAACAAACCCCGGCGGCTATCCGGGGTTTGTTTCACATATTGTCCGGGTTTTAAACGCAATGTCACAGTTACTTTCGCAAGGCCCGGTCAACCGCGATCATGATGCATTTGCTGCTGCCGCTGGCGCCGGCCACCGCATCGACCCGGGCCGATTGAGCCCGGATGATCCGGCCGATCATGTCATGGGCCTCGTAGCCTTTGCCGCAGAGTTGCTTTTTAATGGTGATGCCGGCGATCCGATGGTCCTTGACGGTGACCTCTAGATCCACGGCGACCAGGAAATCGCCGAAACTTCCGGGGTACACTCCGTGGGATTGAAGAACCTGTTATTTTCCATTTGATGCCCCGCGCTTATCCCTGGTGAACCGGATGAGCCGCGTTGTCAGGATGCCTTTCCACATTGACAGATGGCAAAATCGAATTGGGATCCACCAATTGGAAATTGCCGGATGCCTCTCGGACAAAACCAAGTAACAATCGACACGGGCGAGCTGACAATGGAACATTGGCAAGTGACTTTGGAGGATTGGCATCCACCAATTGGAAATTGGCGGTTTGCTTATCCACATTGGCAACTCACTTAACCGCAGTGGCAAGAGAACCCGCCGCAGAAACATTCGGCCGGTCGCCAACCGGATCGAAACATTTATTCGATCTTTGCCAACCAGGCAGGAGGAAAGCGACCCGGGACGAAATTATTAGAGGATTTTCACCGGTGTGATCAGGCTGGAAGGCTCCGGAACAATCAGGCCGCCTCATCCGTCAAAAGAACCAGCATCCGGCCAAAGCAGAATCAAGAATTGCGACATGGGAACCGGCACTGACCCATAACGATACAACATTCGTAAGATTCTAAGGAGAGCCTCATGGAAGTAATTTATGACACGTATCCGGCGCCAATCGGGCCGATCCGCCTGATCGCCAATTCCGACGGAGTGCTCCGGGTGGTTCTCACGCCGGAGCATTGGGAAGAATGTTTGAAGGATTTCCCGGGGCTGCGCCGAGATCCGGATGGTTGTGCGGCGGCCATCGGGCAGTTGGATGAGTACTTTCGCGGCGAACGGCGGGAGTTCGACGTTCCGCTGGTCGTCGCGGGGCCGGAGTTCTCCAGGAAAGTCTGGGCCGAGCTGCGGCGGATCCCCTTCGGCACGACCCGGAGTTACGCCGAGATGGCCCAACTCATCGGCTGCCCGGGCGGCTGCCGCGCCGTCGGGCAGGCTAACCGCCGCAATCCGCTGCCGATCTTCATCCCCTGCCACCGGGTGATCGGAAAGGACGGGGCGCTTACCGGCTTTGCCGGAAAAGGGTATCTGGGGATGAAAGATTATCTGCTCCGGATGGAACGGGGTTTCCGGCAGGAAAAGCCGGACTCCGGCGCGAATTTATCGTAGGATTGACTTGAAATTCCGCGGGATATTTCTTATATAGGATCAAGTAAATTTCTAAATATAAAATTTGCATTCTTAAAGCCGAATGCAAATGAAATCAAATCGGAATTTACTTCAACTTATATAATAAAGAAAGCGAGGCGTTCGGCGATGAAGCGGAAATCCCAATCGATCCGCCGCTTTGGGAAGATACTCTTTGGCATCCTGCTGTGCGCAATGATCTGGTCCGGCTTGGCCCTGGCTGACGATGAGCTCCGGCTCGTTCCGTTCGATCAGGACCAGGCGGCGTTGCTGCTACAGCGGACGGTCGAGGCGAAATTGATCCCGTATACCATGGAGAACGATGGTCTGAAGCTGACCATTACCCGGTTGCTCCGCTTCAAAATGGATTGGGAGAAAGCCCAGTTCAGTTTGGGGTGCGCCTTTACCGCCGACTACGATAAATTCTTCAGTTTCAAGGACTCCGGCGAAGTCTACCTGACCGGGACGGGACTGATCGCACCGGCCGAACAGCGGCTTGGCGTCAAACTGCTGAAGATCGACGGGCTAAAACTGGAGCATACCGGCTCGATGCTGGCCGAAGCGGCCCGGTTTGGCCTGGACAAAGGATTCGCCGGGAAGGAATTCTGGCAGGGGAAGGCTCCGGCGCCGGAAACCAGCGAGGCGATGACCAGGGACAACTTCGGTGCTTTGCTGATGGTAGCCTTGAATCAACAAATGCCGCTCAGCGGCTCCAATGGGGATACCTCGTTCACCCTGACTCAGGTGAACAGTCTGACGATGTTGCCGGAACCGGGCTATTTTGAAGTCCGGCTCTCCGTGAAAGGAAACCACCGGGCCTTGCTTACCCTGCCTTACGAAGGGCAGGCCGAAGCGAGGGCCTTCGTCCAGGTCGATCCTTGGCAATTGGCGGGGATCATCCGGATGGAGGGCCTTACTGATCTGCGGTTAAAAAACACGCCGGGCTTTTTAAGCGATATAGTCCGGGGAATGGTCAATAATAAGCTTAAAGGCCGGGAGACCCGTTTTTCCTGGAAATAGGCATACCCTAAGCGGAGTGAGCCGATGAAAACCTTTCAATTGACGGATCGGGACCGGATCCTTTATATCCGGTTGAGCGCCATCGGCGATGTGGTCAACGCCATTCCGGGCTTGGTCGCGTTGCGCGAGTCGTTTCCAAACAACTTCATCGCCTGGTGCGTCGGGGAGACTCCCGCCGCTATCCTGCGCGGGCATCCGATGATCGATGAGCTGTTGATCGTGAAGGACAAATGGCGCCAAAACCCGCTGGCGCCCGAGAACCGGCGGGAGATCGGCGCCTTGTTCCGGCGGATGCGCGAGCTGAACTTCACCGTGGCCATTGACGCCCATTGCCTCTTAAAAAGCGCGCTGGTGGCCAGGTTTTCCGGCGCCCCGCTGCGGGTGGCCGGCAATTTCGCGCGAAACTATGAAGGCTATAAATACTGGATGAACGCGCTGACCGAGTTTGACAACACCATCAAAGGCCCGGCCGCGGCCTATCGGGGCAGTTGCCTCCGGGGCATCGGGGTGGACACCTCCCGCCTCCATTATGTATTGCCGCCCTTGGCGCAAGAGGTTGAAACTGTAAAAGCGCTGCTCCTGGCGGAAGGAATCCCGACCGACGGGCGGCGGGTCGTGATCCTTAACCCCCGGGCCAGCCGGCGCACTAAGGAATGGCCGGGAGAGTACTTCGTGGAACTGGGCCGGAAACTGGCCGCCCACGACCGGGTGCAACTGCTCTGGACCGGCTCTCCGGCGGAGCGCGAGTCCATCGCGGCCCTGGCCTCCCAGATCCGGGAGACGCGTTCGGTCAATCTGGCCGGACGGCTCAATTTACGGGAACTGGCCGCTTTATATTCCATCAACAAATTACTGGTGACCGGCGATACGGGGCCGATGCATATCGGAGCCGCGGCCGGCATCTTTGTGGTGGCGCTGATGGGATCGATGGACCCGGCCGAGCACGGGCCGTTCACCGACCGCCGCCTGATCCTCACCGCCGGCTTGCCCTGTCAGTACTGCTCCAGCCGGGCCTGCGAGCACGTCCGGTGTTTGACCGAACTCCGGCCCGAACGGGTCTACCAGTCGGTCAAGGGATTGATTGACTCCGGATTGCTCGAAAATTGAGCGGACTCAATCAAAAAAGCTTGCCAATCCCAATGGTTACGAATTGATGTCAATTCTTGACGACCGGAATGATTTGAATTACTATGAAGGTAAGAAGCAGTCGTTCATTGCATAATGCGCCTGGGGAGCTGGGAATCCGGCTGAGAGGGAACCTGATGGTTCCGACCCATGAACCTGATCCGGGTAATGCCGGCGAAGGAAGTGAGTCAGATTTCTCCATTGGAGAACCCTTTATCCCGCGCGATAAAGGGTTATAGTTTTTTTAAGGGGGGTTGAGAATGGCTGCGGTCAATCTGACGAAAAGATCGCCAAATATCGGCGATAAGCGTTATGCCATTCTCTGCGCCGTCTTGCTGCTCGGCCTCTGGGAAGCGGCCGTGGCCGCCGCTTGGATTCCCCGGTTTATTTTGCCCGCGCCCAGCGCGATTCTAACGACTACGGTCCGGATCCTGCCGGCGCTCGGGCCCCATCTAGCCGTCACCGTCCGGGAGGCCTTGGCCGGTTTGGGACTGTCGGTCTTGTTTTCAGTGATACTGGCGGTACTGATGGACAGCTTCGCCCCGCTGAAAAGGGCGGTTTATCCGTTGCTGGTCGCTTCGCAAACCGTGCCGGTGATCGCGCTGGCCCCGCTGTTTGCGCTGTGGTTTGGTTTCGGGGAACTGCCGAAAGTGATCGTGGTGATTCTGGTCTGTTTCTTTCCGATGGCCGTTAACTTGATCGACGGAATGGACGACATTGACCCGGATTTGGTTCATTTATTGCGGTCCATGGGCGCCAACCGGCTCCAGATCATCTATCACTTGAAATTCCCGGCGGTCCTGGGCAGCTTTTTTTCGGGGCTGCGCATCGCGGCCACCTATAGCATTGTCGGCGCGGTGATCGGGGAATGGCTCGGCGGCGAGGCCGGGTTGGGAGTGTACATGATTCGCGCCAAGCACTCTTATGCCCTGGACCGGGTCTTCGCCGCGATTCTGGTGATCGTGGGCTTGAGCCTCCTGCTGCTGGCGGCGATCGCTCTTATTCAACGGCTGGCAATGGGTTGGCGCCGGTTGAGCCGGCCAGACAATGAAACGGAGGTTGATTCCAGATGAAACAGGCATTTCGGAGATTATTGCTCCCGCTGGTACTGGGCCTGACACTGATGCTCGGGTCGGCGGGGTTTGCGGCCGGACCGCCGGTCCGGATCAAAGTGTTGTTGGATTGGGTTCCCAATACCAATCATACCGGAGTTTATGCGGCCAAGGAGTTGGGCTACTACCGGCAGGATGGGCTGGAAGCGGAGATTATCCAGCCGGCGGAAAGCGACAGCGCCGCCCTGGTGGCCGCCGGCAAAGCCGAGTTCGGCTTCAGCTATCAGGAACAAGTGACCTATGCCCGCACCGCTGACAACCCGTTGCCGATCAAGGCCGTCGCGGCCGTGATCCAGCACAATACCTCCGGCTTCGCCGCTCCCGCCGCCCAAAAGATCAAGACCCCGCGGGATTTTGAAGGCAAAGTTTACGGCGGCTGGGGCGCGCCGATGGAAGAGACCATGCTGCGGGCCTTGATGAAAAAATACGGCGCGGACTTTAAAAAAGTCCGGATGGTCAACATCGGTTCGGCCGATTTTTTCGCCAGCGTTCAAAAGGACGTCGATTTCTCCTGGATCTTCTATGGGTGGGACGGGGTCGCCGCCGAACTGCAAGGATTTCCGATTAACTTCATCAGGCTGCGCGACCTGGAGCCCGGCCTTGATTATTACACGCCGGTGCTGATCGCGTCCGAAGCCACATTGGAGAAACGGCCCGAACTGGTGAAACGGTTCCTGAGGGCCACGGCCAGGGGCTACCGGTATGCCATCGACCACTCGGAGCCGGCGGCCAAAATTCTTCTGAAACACGCTCCGGAGATTGACCCGGCCCTGGCCGTGGCCAGCCAGAAGTATTTGAGCCGGGAGTATATCGACGACGCCAAACGCTGGGGGGAGATGAAGCTCGCTACCTGGATCGGTTATGCCGGCTGGATGAGCGAAAACGGGCTGCTTTCCCGGAAATTGAACGCCAAAGAGGCTTTTACCAATGAGTTCCTGCCCTAAAGAAAAGCTGGCGGTTCACTGCCTGAAAAAAAGCTTCGGCGATCTGGCTGTCCTGGAGGATGTGACCTTCCGGGTCCGGGAGAACGAATTGGTTTCCCTATTGGGGCTGAGCGGCAGCGGGAAAAGCACTGTCTTTAATATTATCGCCGGGCTGATCCGGCCCGACGCCGGACGGGTGTTGATCGACGGGGAAGACAGCACCGGGGTGACGGGACGGGTCAGCTATATGTACCAAAAGGATCTGCTGCTGCCCTGGAAGAACGTTGTCGACAACGTCAGCCTGCCGCTGGTGATCAAAGGCCTCCCGAAGCCGGCCGCCCGGGCGGAGGCCGGAGCATATCTGGCAACGTTCGGGCTGGCCGGTTTCGAGAAGCATTATCCGTTTCAGCTCTCGGGTGGGATGCGGCAGCGGGCCGCCCTGCTCCGCGCCTTTCTCTGCTCCCGGGATCTGATGCTGCTGGATGAGCCTTTCGGCGGGCTGGACGCCATTACCAAGCTGAAGATGGAGGGCTGGCTGCTGCAAGTCCTCGAACAACTCCATTCCACGGTGCTCTTTATCACCCATGATATCGAGGAAGCACTTTTCCTGTCGGACCGGATCTACATTTTGTCGCCGGAGAAACCGGCCCGGGTTAAGAGTGAATTCCGGGTGGAATTCCCCAAGCCGCGATCGCTGGAATTGACGGCCAGCCCCGAATTTATCGCCTTGAAAAAAGCGATCTTCCACGCGCTATAGATATTGTTGAAATCGGCCGGGTCTCACTGGAAATGACCCGGCCGGTTTCATAGCGATAGAGTGAGCCCCTTTTTTCCGCCATAGGGACCGGGCTACCACCCAAGATACCGTTGAATTTTGGAGGCCAGCAGATTGAGCGCCACCGTGTTGTGCCCGCCTTCGGGGATGATGATATCGGCATAACGCTTCGACGGTTCGACGAAGGCCTCGTGCATCGGCTTGACGGTGGATAGGTATTGATCACGCACCGACTCAAGGGTTCGGCCCCGTTCCCGGAGGTCACGGGTGATCCGGCGGAGAATCCGGGTGTCGGCGTCGGTATCCACGTAAACCTTGATGTCAAAACAGTTCCGCAGTTCCGGATTGGCCAGGATCAAGATGCCGTCGACCAGAATTACCGGCTTGGGTCCGACCGGAATGGCGCGATCGGTCCGGGTATAGCGGGTGAAGTCATAGACCGGGACCAATACGGTCTCCCCGCGCCGGAGGCGGTTCAAATGCTCCAGCAGCAGCGTATCCTCGAACGCATCGGGATGATCGTAGTTTTGGGCGGCCCGTTCCTCGAACGGCAGATGGGAGTTGTCGGCATAATAAGAATCTTGAAAGATCAGAGCGATGTTTTCAGCCCCGATCTCCGATTCGATCGCCTTGGCCACGGTCGATTTGCCGGAGCCGGTGCCGCCGGCGATACCGATGATCAGCATGATAGTTCAACCTCTCATTACTGAAGTTCCATCTCAAAGACCGGCGGTTTGTTTCAGGAATCGCATCGCCGCCGCGGTCGTTTCCGGCCGGTGATCTTCCAGCATGATGTCGATGTAAGGCTTTCTGGCGTTGAGTTCGTCCACTACCAGCCGGTAATTGAGCAACCCCTGGCCGGCGGGAACGATTTGCTTCTGGCCGTCGGCGATGACAAAGTCCTTGGCATGTATAAGCACCATGTCATCCCCGAACAAATCGAACGATTCCTTGATGATCGCGTCTTGCAAATGATAATTGGCGGGGGACAAAAGATTGACCGGATCGAAGATCACCTGGAGATTGGGAGACTGGATGGCGTCCAAAACCCGTTTCAGCCGCGCCGGGCTTGAGATGACATGCCGCTCGACCGGCTCGATGCCGACCAGGGTTCCAAAACGTTCCGCCGTCTCCACCAGCGGTTCCAGGCTGTCCAGAAACGCCCGGAACGCCCCCTCGCTTTGATTCTGGGGATGAAACGAATAATCGGCGTTGCAGGAACCGGTTTCGGTCCCGACCAGGCCGCAGCCGAAATCCCGGGCGAATCGGAGGTGTTCCTGAAAATACCTCAGCAACTGCCGGCGGTTGGTTGGATCGGGATGGACCATGTTGATGTAACATCCCAAAATGGCAATATCGAGTCCTTGTTGGTAAAACGCTTCGCGGATATGGGCCGCAAAACCGGGACTGAGCTTTCCCGGACCGGCCTGGAACCCGGGAAGGGCCTTGGCCAACGCCAACTGGATGGAGGAGAAGCCGCGCCCGCCAATCCGGGCGGCCAGTTCCTCGGGAGTTCCTTTTCCAAAATCGTGCGCCCTGGCGCCAAATCGCATCAATATCACCTGTCTTCATAAAATGATTACCATTTTATCTTACCATCTTTGCCAATGACCGGCAAGCGGACGTGCCGCAGCCCTCGAAAGTTAACATTCGGCCAACCCTATCAAAGCAGGAAATCAGGAGCGAAACGAGAATGGGTTCAAGGGTTGTGACATCCCCGGCCGCCCGGACATTTTAAGCAATGTAAAGACGCGGGCGAGGCTCAACCCTTTCCATCAATCAACCAATCAACAGGAGGGTTACTTTGCAATGGAACAGATTCGATTGGGACGAACCGGTTTGATGGTCAGCCGGAGCGGTTTTGGAGCCATCCCGATCCAACGGATTGGGTTTGCCGAGGCCGAGTACTTATTGAAGAAAGCCTATGAAGCCGGGATCAATTTTTTTGATACAGCCCGGGGTTACAGCGACAGCGAGGAAAAGATCGGCCGGGCGCTCTCCGGGGTGCGGGATAAAATCATCATCGCCACCAAAAGCCCTGCCGCCAACCGTCAGGGGCTTCTTAAGGATTTGGAGACCAGCCTGCGCAACCTGAAGACCGATTACATCGACGTCTATCAGTTGCACAATCCCAAAGAAATTCCAAACCCGGACGACCCGGAGGGGATTTATGCCGGGTTACTCGAAGCGCGGCAAAAAGGGCTGGTCCGTTTTATCGGCATCACCAATCATCGCCTCCCCCTGGCCCGTCAGGCGGTGGCCTCCGGCCTCTACGATACCATGCAATTCCCGTTGAGTTCGTTGTCGGCCTCGGCCGATCTGGAGTTGGTGGCCGATTGCCGGCAGCATGATGTCGGTTTCATCGCCATGAAGGGACTCGCCGGCGGCTTGATCACCAAAGCTGCTTCCACCTTCGCCTTTTTGCGGCAATACGATAATGTGGTTCCGATCTGGGGAATTGAGCGGGAGAGCGAATTGGATGAATTCATTGCCTTGGAGCGGAATCCGCCGGCCCTTGACGAAACATTGCGCCAACAGATTGAGAAAGACCGGACGGAATTGGCCGGTTCATTCTGCCGGGGCTGCGGCTATTGCCTGCCCTGTCCGGCCGAGATTCCGATTCCGACAGCGGCCCGGCTCAGTTTTCTGATGAAACGCAGCCGGTATCAGCGCTACCTGGAAAGCGACTGGCAGGAAAATATGAAACGGATCGAATCCTGTCTGGAGTGCGGCGCCTGCGCCAGCCGGTGTCCTTATGAACTGGACACCCCGAAACTGCTCAAAGAGCAACTCCGGCTCTACCGGGAGTTTCAAGCCGTAAAATAAGCGAGGGAGCGTCCGTTGTTGCGGCTATTGGTTTTGGCATATCTCGGAATCATCAATCTGACCGGAGCGGCGCTGGCCGTCGCCGATAAACGCAGCGCGATCCGGCGCGGACGGAGAATTCCGGAACGACGGTTCTTCGCCCTGGCGTGGCTCGGCGGCGGTCCGGGGATTTATGCCGGATGCCTGCTGTCCCGGCATAAGACTCGCCATCCCCGTTTCATGCTCGGCATCCCACTAATCATCGGGTTGCAGATGGCTTTGGTCTTTTGGGTGTTCGGACGGGGATGGATGAATTAATCGGGTAAAGTCTAGGGTTATGACCAGCAGGTCATTTTGGTTTTAATGAATTTGCAATGAAGATCGTTCGCGGAAGAACCGGTTTACCGGTCTTCTTTTTTTATTGCATCAGTATATATCGTAAAATTACAATATAGTGATTGCTATCTTTCGTAAGGCCGTTTATAATATTCAATGTACCCCATAGGGTATAAAAGGGGGTTGAATGGAAATGAATTGGCGGGCATTGATACACCAATGGATTTGGGTTCTGTTGCTGGTGTTTTGCGTGGGGGGATTGTTTTTTCCTGCGTTCGGCTTGGCCGCGTTATTCTGCATGCTGGCGCCGGTTGTCACCGCTTTTTACAAGGGCCGCGCCTGGTGTGGACATTATTGCCCTAGGGGTAGTTTCAACGATACGATCCTGGCCCGGGTCAGCCTGCGGCGAGGAGTGCCGGAACTGTTCCGCAAAGACTGGTTTAGAATGGGTTGGCTGGTATTGCTGATGGGAGCTTTTGCGATTCAACTCGGTGGCGCCTGGGGGGACTGGACCAAAGTGGGTATGGTCTTCGTCCGGATGGTGCTGCTGACTACCGCGATCACCATCGTGCTGGGCTGGTACTTTCATCACCGCGCCTGGTGCCTAATCTGCCCCATGGGAACCCTGGCCCGGTTCGTCTCGGGCTGGAAAAGGGTTCAGAAGAAGATCGGCCACATTGTTTTCGCGAAAGAACGCTGTATCCAGTGCGGTCGCTGTTCCAAAGCCTGTCCCGTCGGGATCGATCCACTAAGTTATCGGGCGTTGGGAACGGTCTTGCATCCCGATTGTCTTAAATGCCGGATCTGTGTTGAGAAATGTCCCAAACAAGCCCTGCGCCATTCCGAAGATTGATAGCCGAAGCGGGGATATTCCCGGGGATATTGATAAATAATATTTCCACCGGTATCCATCGGTTTCATCGGAAAGCCGCAATGAATTTAAGGCGCGGCGGCGAAGGAAAAACAAGGAAGCCGGCATGCTCAAGAAACGGTGGGGATTGGTTTGAGTGAAACAATTAATAACCGGGAATACCGGCAACGGGTTTTAAAGGAATTAATCGGCGCGCTGCATCAGGGACAAAGCGTCGCGGAGGTCACGGCCAGATTCCGGGAGGTTTTCGACGGCGTGTCCGCCACCGAAATCGCCGAGATGGAGCAGGCGTTAATCGCCGAAGGGATGCCGGCGGAAGAGATCCAAAGACTTTGCGACGTTCACGCCTCGGTCTTCGCGGGGGCCGTCGAACCGATCCCGGAGTCGGCCGATCCGGCCGGGATCCCCGGGCACCCGCTACATACCTTCAAACGGGAGAACCGGGAAATGGAGAAACTTATCAATGAGCAGATCAAACCGCATCTGGCTGATTGGCGGTCCTCCGGTTCCCGGGAGGACCAATTGCGGCTCCTGGGCGAGATCAATCTGCTTTGGGATATTGATAAACATTACAGCCGGAAGGAAAATCTGCTCTTCCCCTATCTGGAGAAATACGGGATTACCGCGCCGCCGAAGGTGATGTGGGGCGTGGACGACGAGATCCGCCGGGCGATCAAGGAGGCCCGGGAGATGCTCACCGCCGGGGCGGGCGATCGGGGAGCGGCTGCCGCTAAGCTTGCGGAGGCGGTCGACAAGGCCCTGGAGATGATCAGTAAGGAAGAAAACATCCTGTTCCCGATGGCCGCCGATACGCTGTCCGAGGATGAATGGCTGGCCATTGCCGCCGACAGCGACGAGATCGGATATTGCCTGACCGAGCCGGCCGGCCGGTGGCGGCCGGTCCGGGTCGACGCGGAGCGGCAAGAACAGCGGCAGGGCGAGCAACCGGTAACGGGCGGCTACCTCAAATTTGAAACCGGGATCATGACTCCGGTCGAGCTTGAGGCGGTTTTGAACCGGTTGCCGGTGGATCTTACCTTTGTCGACAAAGCGGGGGTGGTCCGCTACTTCAATCGCGCCGAGGAGCGGGTCTTCGCCCGGACCAAGGCGGTGATCGGCCGCCAAGTTCAGAACTGCCATCCTCCGGCCAGCGTGCATATTGTCGAAAAGCTAGTCGAGGATCTCCAGTCCGGCCGGAAAGAACATGAGGATTTCTGGATCCGGATGGGCGAAACCTTCGTCTATATCCGGTATTTCGCGGTACGCGACGAACATGAGGATTACCTGGGCACGCTGGAGGTAACCCAGAATATCAAACCGATTCAAGCGATCAGTGGCGAAAAACGGCTGGTCTCCGAAGCGTAACCCCAGGAACGGCTGGGATTGAACGGAAATTTTGATTTGGCGCGCTACTTCCGCGCGTTTTTTTATTTTGGCTCGCATGCCCCGATTCCATGCCGTAGTCCTGATTCGCTGCGATGGGGAATGACGGACAATCATTCTCTCGAAACCAAGTGCTTTTGATGGCCCATTTGCCGAGGATTGCTCCGCATATCCGGCGACGTTCCGGCATACCAATGAAACGGAGGTGGTTGTATGTGGGCCAACTACCGATTGATCAAGATCTATACCAGTGAGGATCTGACCTGGCGGGATCGACCGATTGATCAGGCGGTGCTGGAATTGCTGAAAGAACGGAAGATCACAGCCCGGTGCCTGGTCACCCGGAGCATTGCGGGCTATTATGAAACGGGGGAACTAGTGTCCGGGCTGGCGGGGCAGGGGATGTTCAATTTACCGCTCGCGATCGAAATTGTGATTCCGGCCGGAGAATTAAGAACACTGAAGGCTTCGCTCCTGAAGATGGTCGGCGATGGTCTGGTAGCCGTCGAGAAACTGCACGTTCTCAGCTCCAGGCGGTCGGAGACGCTGATCCCGAAGCAGCTGCAGATCCGGGAGGTCATGACCACCGCCGTGGCCGCAGTCAATCCTTTGACCCCCATCGAACAGGTCGTTCGCCAAATGTTGGGCGCGTCCCTGAAAGCGATTCCGGTGATTGACGACGAACGGCGGGTGGTCGGGATCATCACTCAACAAAACCTGTCGGATCATCCCCATCTTCCGCTCCGGCTGGGGTTGCTCGCCCGGCTTGAGCCGAAAAAAATTGAAGCTTACCTTGACCGCCTGCCCCTTTATACCGCCGGAGAAATGATGAGCCGGCCGGTGATCACCGTCAATCAAAGCCAACATGTGGCCGACGCCGTCCAGATGATGCTGAAACATCAATTGAAACGGCTGCCGGTTGTTAACGACCGTCAATTGCTGGTCGGCATGGTTTCCCGGATTGATATCCTGCGCGCCGCCAACCAACGTGCTTCACGGCGGCGGCCGTTGCCGCGGGAGCGTCACGCCGCGGCTTCGCTGTTGGTACGGGAGGTCGGAGGCAGGGAACAGGAAGCTGTTCAGCCGGAAACGCCCATTGCCGAAGTGGTTCAATTGATCTTCGGAGAGCATATTCAACGGGTAGCGGTAGTCGATCAAGGGCGGCGACTGATAGGGATCGTTTCCGACTATGACCTGCTGCCGATTATCCGCAATCAATCTCCGGAAGAACAAGAGTTTCTGATCAGCCAGTCCGGAATCATGGCCAAAGGGCGACAGTTTCAAAGCTTTCTGGAGAAAACCGCCGCTAGCAGCGCCGGTGAGATCATGAATCCCAACGTTATCTCGATCCGGGAGGACAGTCCGGTCGCCGAGGCGCTCCGGATCATGGTCGAACGGGAATTGAAACGCTTGCCGGTGCTGGGCGAGGATGGGAAATTTCACGGGATGATCACCAGGGAGGCGTTGTTGCGGGCAATTTCAAAATAACGGGGGACCGGCTAGGCTGGCGCAGGTAGTTGGGTTTAAGTTTGGGGAACTTTGGTGAAAAACATTTACTCTTAACTTTCAAACCGTGGCATTCGGTTATATAATGAAACATGTCAAAAGCGTTGTGACGACCCGGCCGGAGGCCCGGGTCGTACACAAAAGCTCAGGAAAAGCAAGAGATAAAGTCGATTTTGAGACAGTTTCGCATGGCCGACGCCGGCGGTAGACTTTATCGGATGCTTCAACATTGGACGGGTTTGCCCTAATAATCCGGACGAGAGGAAAGGAAGGATCGGATGCAGACGCATGAGAGGGAGATTATGCTTGACCTGGTGCGGGTCACCGAAGCGGCCGCGCTACAAGCCAGCCGTTATATGGGAAACGGGGACAAGGAGCAGGTGGACGGCGCGGCGGTCGAAGCGATGCGCGATATGTTACGGACCGTGAATATCCGGGGAACGGTAGTCATCGGCGAGGGGGAGAAGGATCACGCGCCAATGCTGTATATCGGCGAGTCGATCGGCAACGGGGACTCCTCGTATGAAGTGGATATTGCCGTGGATCCGGTCGAGGGAACCCGGCTGGTCGCCAACGGATTGCCGAATGCCCTGTCCATTCTGATCCTGGCCGCCAAGGGAGCGGTCCGGCCGATCCCCGCGTTTTATATGGAAAAGATTGTGGTCGGCTCCGAAGCCCGCGACCGGATCGACCTGGATGCTCCGGTGCGGGAGAATCTAAAAGTGGTTGCCGCTTCGCTGGGCAAGCGGGTCACGGACATGACCGTTTCCATCCTGGACCGGCCGCGCCATCAACCACTGATCGAGGAGATCCGGCGGGTCGGTGCCAGGATCCGGCTGATCACGGACGGGGATGTGGCCGCCGGAATCGCCGCTTGTATGGAAGGGACTGGCGTGGACATGCTGATGGGAATCGGCGGCGCCACCGAGGGCGTTCTGACTGCGGCGGCAGTCAAGTGCCTGGGTGGCGAGATTCAGGCCCGGATCTGGCCGCGCGATCCCGAGGAGAGGCAATCCATCCTAAAGCATATGGAAGAACGGGACTTGGCCACCATCTATACGGCCGACGATCTGGCCAAGGGCGACAGTCTGATCTTCGCGGCCACCGGTGTCACCGACGGCGATCTGCTGAAAGGGGTGCGCTATTACGGCGGCCACGCCACCACGTCCTCCCTGGTGATGCGGATGAGCACCGGCACCATCCGCAAGATCGAAACCGTACATAACATTCAGCGCAAGAGCGATCTGTACCAGCGGACCCGGGCCTGGCGAGCGGTATGAGCCGGGGACGGTGAGCTTCCGATGATTTTTCCCGAATTGATACAGGCGGGCGTGGCGGGGCGGGAGAACCGTTTCGTGGTCAGCGCCAGGGACCGGGAGGGCCGGATGGTCCGGCTTCATTTGGCCAACTCCGGCCGGCTTCGCGAACTGATCGTTCCCGGCCGCGAACTCTGGTATCAACCGGTGGACGTTTCCGGCGGCCAAAAAACCGCCGGCAAGCTGCTCCTGGTCCGGGAGGAAGGCGGCGGGCTGGTCTGCATCGACGCCACTCTGCCGAACCGGGTGGTGGAGGAGGCCTTGCGCCGGGGCGAACTGGAACCGTTCTCGGCCTATCCGGCGGTACGGCGGGAGTATGCGGTGGGCCGGAGCCGGTTTGACTTTTTCCTGTCCGGGCCGGCGGGCGAGTGTTTGCTGGAAGTGAAGTCAGTGACTCTGGTGGAGCGGGGGGTGGCCATGTTCCCCGACGCTCCGACCGAGCGGGGGCTGAAGCACCTGGAGGAGCTCGGAACGCTTCAAGGCGGCTCACTGCAGACCGCGGTGCTGTTTCTGATCCAACGGGCCGACGCCGGTTCGTTCACGCCCAATGACCGGACTCAGCCGGAGTTCCGCCGGAAGTTGCGGGAGATCCGGGAGCGGGGCACCTGGATCCTGGCCTATGATTGTGACGTGACCGAGCGGGAGATCCGGTTGCGCCAGCCGGTGGAGATAGTCTTGTAGCGCAATTGTCGAGCGGGCTCAAACGATTTTGGTTTGATCCCGCTCTATTTTTATTCCCGCCGCCGGGGCGCTCCGGACTTCCCTCCCTTATTTTAAACGAAGCAAGAAGCCGTTTTGCCGCAAAAAAAGTTGGGGGAATCGTTCCCCCTCGATGGGCAACGACTAAACCGGAATATTATGTTACAGAATGAGTAGGGGGGCTGATTCCCCCTACTCATTCTGGACCGTATTGGGCTAGGCGGACAGACCAAAAGGGTGGTATCTCCTGATTTCATACATTAGGGGCGATATTCCCCCTAAAGCACTATGCCGCCTTCGGATATTGTAGTAATCAAACCACTTTCGTAAGCCTGAAGCAGCATGCTTGATAGTGATAAAAGAGCGCTTGTAGATGTATTCTGCTTTAAGTATTCGATAGAAAGATTCCATGGGTGCATTATCATAGGGATTGCCTTTACGGCTCATACTTCCTACCATTTGATACTCTTTCAAGAGATCCTTGTAGTCCTTGGCGGTATATTGACTGCCTCTGTCCGAGTGATGAATCAAGCCCTCTCGTGGCTTTTCGTTGACAAAGGCCATCGTCAGCGCCTGACCAGCCAGTTTGGCAGTAGGTCTCGTTCCAAGAGCCCAGCCAACTACTTTACGCCGGGCTAAATCCAATACGCTCGCCAGATAGCACCATTGGCTATTGACGCGGACATAGGTAATATCCGCTAACCATACTTTATTGAATTCTTGGGCCGTAAAGTCTTGATTCAACAAGTTTTCAAATGCGGCTTCCGTGGGATCGGCCTTCGTGGTCTGCGGTTTGTATTTTGTTTTTATCTGTGCTTTGATTCCGTGATCATGCATCACCCGCTGTACTTTACTACGGCCCACGCGGATTCCCTTATCGTTGAGTTCCTGATACACTTTTTGTACTCCATAATTATGATCGTTTTCTCGCTCGATTTGGTGAATATACGCGACAAGCACGGCATCTTTGGCATGGGGTCGTGGACAGCCGGCTTTCACCCATTCGTAGTAACCGCTTCGTGAGACCTTGATAACGCGGCATAGCTCCTGAACAGCATACTGCTTGCAGTGATCATAGACAAACTGATATTTTATTTGCTGTTCTTGGCGAAGTATACCGCTGCCTGCTTTAAAATGGCGACCTCGTTTTCGAGTTCTTTCACCCGGCGCTGCGCTTTGCGCAGTTCCTCTTCATCCGGCTTGAGGTTGCCTGAGCCGGGAAAGGCTTGTTCCGGATCGGCGCTATACTGTTGTACCCATTTATATACGGTGTTTTCGTGGATGCCTATTTCTTGCGCGATGCTGGCTCCACTGCGTCCTCCGCTTAGATACAACTTGGCGATTTCTTTCTTGAATTCTGCATCAAATCGTTTCCCTTTCATTTCGGACACCTCCTGCTGTTATTTTACCAGCCATTTTCTGTGTCCGCAAAACCCATTAGGGTTCA
>JAEYGI010000061.1 GCA_023402395.1 Bacillota bacterium | reverse complement strand
ATGTGAGTACCGGAAATGTGACGCAAAGGTTGGATTATGACGAGTTCGGGAATGTCACGCTTGATACGAATTCCGGATTCCAGCCGTTTGGATTTGCAGGAGGAATTTATGATCCGCAGACGAAATTGGTAAGGTATGGAGCCAGGGATTATGATTCCGAGACAGGACGGTGGACGGCGAAGGATCCAATCTGGTTTAAAAGTATGGATACGAACTTATATGGCTATTGTTTCATAGATCCGGTTAACCTTATTGATCCCTCAGGGTTAATGGGTAACGGGTATTATCTTAATGTGCATGAAAGTGGGACAATGTATGCCGGGAAAGGAGATCGGAGTAGAGCAAATCGATCTGCTGAAATAAAATCAAAAACATTTAATGACCCATTAGCAACGCAATTTTGGAAAGATGCACCAAATAAAGCGGAATCGTTTAAAGGCGAAGCAAGATTAATGATGGAAAATGGATGGTATAAGGATAATCCGAAATTTTACAATAAAATTAAATCTCCGGGATATAAGGAAATACAGGGTAAAGGCAATGGGACTTCCGGAGGTGTTCTTAACTTTTTTACAATAGCCATTCCCGGAGATTCGTTTCTTCAATGGCAACTCGTGATGCAACGGTATATGCAAAAAAACAATCAATGCGGAGCCATGTTTGATTGGATTTTATAAAAATATACAGAAAAGGAGGAACGTTTTTTGATTTTTCCGAATGATGCTGATGGCGGTGCGTTAAAGACATTATATGAGCTAGGGACAGATTTTAATAAACCTCATGTTGTTGAGTTTTGTATAGCTGTTCCTGATAAAAAAATCGGAGAAAAGATCACTAAACTTGTTGAGAAATATGGCTTTAATTGTAGTTTAGATTATAGTAATCAATATAATGATTGGACATGTACTTGCTCGAAAAGTATGATGTTGGTTTATGAGGATTTAATAAAAGTACAAGCTTTACTAGATGAAATTAGTAAACCTTACGGTGGGTATTCTGATGGTTGGGGAGTCTGGGGAGGACAATCTGTAGAGCATTGAAGGCCATATTAAATAGAACCATTGAAAACGAGAACCTGGCTCATTTTTCAGTGGCAACTTATAATGCAACAGTATATGCAAAAAAAATCTATGTAATGACGACCTTTCTAATTGAAATCTTTAGAATGCCATAGGATTTAATAGAAAGAGGATTCAAATGGGTGATGATGTTTTTGTATCAGAAAAAAATCTCGTTTCGAAAAGGTGGGCAGTTTTTGAAGAAGATGATAATGCAGGATGGTTATATTTAACCGAAGTCAATCAGACCAAACCTATTGCAAACTGTTGGATATACAATAAGGTTAAAGCTCCTATATTTTCAGAAATTGAGAAATATCGACCAGAGGCACCACCGGCGTCTATTGAGTTTGTTGATGTTAATTATTTGAGATTAGATGTTAATGAGGCAGACGTATCTTTTAAATGGTCGAATGATGGCAATTCAGTTGCGGTTAGTATCCAGGATACCCCAATGGGCTTTATCATATTTGGTGAAAAACGAGGATATAGCCGTAATTTGATTAAAAAATGTGATTGGGGAAATGTTTTTGATGGAGATAAATATGCACTATATTTTGAGAGAATCGGGAGTTTGAGCTAATTTAGAAAAGACCAGGGTTCATAGCCCCTGGTCTTTTTGTAAAGGTCTGCTATTGAAAAGTTAAATGTACAAGAGGCGGAAAAGGCGGTGGAACTGGGGGAGGCGTTATTAACTTCTTTACAATATTCTTCCCGGAAGATTCATTTCTTCACTGGCAACTTACGATGCAGCAGTATATGCAAAAAAATGATCCATGTAATGACCTGTCTGATTGGATTCTTTAGAGATACACAAAAAGGAGGAATAAATTTGATTTTTCCGGATGATGCAGATGGAAACGCCTTAAAGTTAATACATGAGCAAGGAGCGAATTTTCGCATACCACATGTGGTAGATTTCTTTATAGCGGTTCCAGATAAAGCTAGTGGTGAAAAAATATTAAGACTTATTGAAAAACACGGTTATAATTGTAGTCTAGAGTTTGGCGATGAGAAAGGTTGGACATGTTATTGCTCAAAAAGTATGATGCTAGTTTATGAAGATATTATTAGAGTCCAGGAGATATTGGATGAGTTAAGTAAACCTTACGGGGGGGTATTCTGATGGTTGGGGAGTCTGGGGAGGACAATCGGTAGAGCATTAAAGACTGGTACTCAAATTACAATGTATTATTACTCTGATTATTTGATGATTCCAATATTACTATCGATGCGTTATTTGGTTTTGGATAAGTTATAAAGATAATAGTGATATTGCAACGAGGCTTGTTTATACAATGGCAGGATGGGGGGTTAAGGTTGGGGTTGGGTCTTTCTGCTGGATTTAAAGATAGAAAAGCGTATATAGATAATAGATACCCGGATATTAATTTGGAATGTAGAGGCCGGATTTGAGGTTCGGTCTGCCTGAAGAAGAACGTGGCAGCGAAAACAACCGCCGTTCAGCCGGGCAAGTCGATTCAAGCTAAATTCAAGTCCGTCATTTCGCCTATTCTTTCGTCGGCCGAGACGAGACGATTATATTTCATTTTTTAATACGTCAACACTTCGCATCCGGTATCCGTTACCAGAACCGTCTTTTCCCATTGGGCAGACGGCTTTCCGTCGACTGTATAAACTGTCCAGCCATCTTCTTTGCTAGCGAATATCTTTGCCTTGCCCATATTGATCATCGGTTCCACGGTGAAAACCAGCCCAGGTACAAGCAGCATGCCTTCACCTCGTTTTGATACAAAACTAACCCACGGATCTTCATGGAATTGCAGGCCAATGCCATGCCCGCCGATGTCTTCCACTACAGTGTATCCATTCTTTTTCGCGTGGTCGTTCACAGCTTGCCCTACATCGCCGAGAAATCCCCACGGCTTTACTTGTTGCACTCCCAGCTCCATGCATTCTCTTGCCACCTCAACGAGCCGCCTTTTTTCACCGGAGACTTCACCGATACTAAACATGCGCGATGAATCAGAAAAATAGCCATTGTAGGTAGTGGAAACGTCAATATTAACAATATCCCCGTTTTGCAGCTTTACCTGACTTGACGGGATGCCATGGCATACCACGTCATTGATAGAGATGCAAACGCTTTTGGGAAATCCATTGTAGTTTAGGGTAGCGGGTGTGCCGCCGAGCTCTTTGGTTTTGGCGTAGATCAGCCGATCAAGTTCTGCGGTAGTTACGCCTGCGACGACAAAATCCCCGATATAATCCAGCAGAGCGATGTTGAGCTTACTGCTTTCGCGGATACCCTCAGTCTGTTTTGGGGTTTTCAGCAAACTGCGGTCAGGTATCTCATACCCTTTTGCGGCGTAGCTTGCTATTTTTTCGTCGAGAAGCGCATGGCACTTTTTGTATTTTTGGCCGCTACCGCACCAACACGCTTCGTTTCTGCCTAATTTGTTTGACATCGAGACATCTCACCTTTACAAAAACAAAATAGGATGAAGCAATCGTTTATAGTCCTGAAAGTCGCGGGTTGGGTGAAGATTTTCGGAATTGCCGCGGGGAGCATTTGAAAGCGGCAACAAATGCCCTTGTCAATGATTCCGATGATGAATAACCATACCGGAAGGCAATATCCGTAATTTTATCATTGGTATTTAGCAGATCATGCGCAGCGGCTTTTAACCTACACTGTGCAAGAAATTGTTTGAATGTGATTCCAATATGTTCGCGGAACTTCGCCGAGCAATAATAGGGTGAATAGCCGACATAGGATGACATTTTTCTAAGGGTCGGGTTCTTCGTGATATTATTTTCAACCCATCTTGCCATTGACTCTATGGTTTGAACTGACATCCGCTTCACCCCTTTGCTAATTTTATTAAACCTGCCAAGTAAATACCTGATATGAGTTGCACACTTTGCGAAAATGACTCAGATAACATTATACCCGAATCATAGCTTGAAGATTTTATTTTTATTTTTTCATATTCGGCCTTTTTCAATGTTTATCGGCTATTTTTTAGAGCCTCCGGTGCGGATGATTACTTGATGCGAAGCGTTATACGAAAAAGGGAAGGATGGATTAAAACGATGAATCAACCTGCATAACGCAACACGGGCATCATTCCTGATGCCCGTGTTGGTTACTGCATTATATCGGGTTGTTTAATCCCTTGCTTTACTTGTCTTACTTCTTCAGCAACGGAATCTCTTGGTCGCTGACTTTAACGGCGCTGACGAAATCCTGGTCTTGGTTGTTGGCAATCCTATTGCCTTTTACGACAATTCCCGTCCCGGTCTCGATCTTCAGGCCGTTGCGGTTATTATGGATCTGGTTTCCGATGATCTGAATGTCCTGTGGATCCCCGGCGCCGCCGTTTTTGGGATCGCCGGCATCGTGGGCCAGCAGGATTCCCCAGAAGCCGTCGGAGTTGTTGCCGGATATTTTGTTCCCTCTAATCATGGTCCGGGGCGCGTTCAAAACGTAGATGCCCCGTCCGGCCGGTACGGAACAGCCGGTAATCATATTGTTTTCAATGAGGGTATCCGGCGAGCCCAGAGATACCTTGATCCCTTCCCGGCAGTTGGTGATGGTATTGCCGTGGATATGATTATAAGGCCCGGACGCATCATGAGTCGCTCCGGTGTTGCCCAAGGCGATGCCGGCTCCGGTCAAAACGTCGCGGACTTGATTGCCGTAAACTTCATTAAAGTATTCGTCCTCGCCGTGGAGATCAATGGCGTCGAGGATCGTCTTTTCAAAAACGTTGTTCCGTACGGCGTTGTTATGGGTGAAATATTGGATAATAATGCCATGGCGGAGATAAGGGCCGAGAAAACGGCAGTTCTCCACCAGATTGTACCGGGAGTCGTTGGCATGGCCGATCCGGTTCTTGTCATGGCCCTCTCCCTGAAGGGTGATTCCGTATCCGGCGCCACCGCCGCCGACATCGGTGGCGTTTTGGAAGACGCAGTTCCGGACGGCGACGTCATGGCTTTTACTGACCCGAATGCCGGTCCGTTGAAATTTTTCCACGGTGATCCCGTTGATGGTGATGTTCCGGCATGGCTCCCCCGCGTAATCCTCCAGATGGATCCCGTAAACCGGGCCCCCGGAGTGGGGATTATTAATCCGATGATCCGTGGAGTATTTGCCGTTGAAGGTCGAAGTAACCGTTAGATTCGAGATCAGGATATCACGCAATCCAAACGCTTTCAACACCCGGGTATTGTATTTTTGATTGTCCTCGGGGTTAAAGTTTGAAACCAGGATCGCCCCGGCTTGGCTTTGGCCGCGCAGATTAACTCCGGATTTCAGCGTCAGATGGCTGACCCGATCGGTTTCCGACCCGCTGTGCAAGTTATAGACGCCGTTGGGGAGGTACACTTCATCCCCTGGATTGGCGGAGTCGATGGCTTTTTGAATGGCGGGCCGGTCATCGGCGGCGTTAGCGGTTGGATCCGCACCGAAGTCCAGCACGTTCAGGGTTTTACCGGTCACCGGGTTGGGCCGGGGCAGGACATGCTCCGAGCCGTCCGGGTTGATCAGCCCTGGTTCGATATAGGCCACCGGGACCGGTGCTTCCTTGGGTTTGGGTTCGAGCTTGGTCAAGACCAGACCCGCCGGGTTGGGTGAATAAAGATGGACTTCGGTCAGGCTGTTCCAGTCGTTTTTGGAGTTGCCACGGCCGATGATTCTGAGATACCGGGCTGTTTGATCGGGAAAGTCAAAAACCTCGATTGCCTCGGTTTTGCCGCTGCTTCGCCCTGAAAACACCTTGGTCCATGCGACGCCATCGGCGGAGACTTCGATTTCAAATTTGGTGAACCGCTGGCTGCCGCTGTGAAACGCGATCCCTGCATAACCAAGAGTTTGAACGCTGCCGAGGTCGAAACGGATCCATTCGCCATCCCCCTTGGCCGACCAACGGGTCGCCAAATCATCGTCGATGGTGTTGGCGGGAAGGTTGCCGTCATTGGAACTTGCCGTCACCTCAGATATTGGAAGTCGCTGCGGAGAGGGGTCCGCCGCCATAGATGGAACCCATGGCGCGGCCAAGAGTGATAACAGGCAGCAGAGAAACAACACACCGGCATTTTTCTTTTTCATCAGTTACATCCCCCATTCCTAGGTTGCTTACCTTGTTGAACCGGATCAGAACCTGAAGGCGATCACGCATGGGCAGGTACCGGTTAAAAGCTGATTAAATTATAAATGATCGGCGGGAAATTGTATTTAGCCTTTTTCCAGTGTTTGTTGGCTATTTTTTAGGGAACTTTCGGTGCAGATGATTACTTGATGCCAAGCGTTAGGAAAAAGCGGAGGATGGATTGAAATGTTGAATCAACCTGCATAACGCAACACGGGCATCATTCCTTGATGCCCGTGTTGGTTACCGCATGATATCGGGTTGTTCAATCCCTTGCCCCGGCTTACCTTACTTCTTCAAACTGGCTCTGTACTCTTTCTCGGCTTTCTCCAATACCGCCGCCAGTTCATCCAGGAATTGCTTGGCGGTTTTCCGGCCGATCATCACCGCCTGGAAGCCCGGCTCGATCACCTGAATGCGGATGCTTTTGTAATCCGGCAAATACTCGGGCTGATTGACGGAGATCGTCTCTTTCAGGGCAAAGGCGTCGCCCAGGGCGCTGATGTGTTGGGCCGACTTGACCCAGTCTTCTTTCAAGAGATCGACATGGGTCGGAATCTGGCCGATCTTTTGATTCCAGAGCCGTTGCGAATCGGCGGACGCCAGGAAGCTCAAGAATTTCCAGGACGCGTCCCGGTTTTTGGTGTTTTTGAAGATGACGTCGCCGTTGACCACGCCCGCCATGTACACCCGTTTGCCGGTGACGGAGATGGGGTAAGCCGCGGCCGCGTATTGGCCGTCTTTCAAAGCGGCCCGGTGTTCGCCGTAGGAGCCGAGATTATGGAAGATGATATTGGCGACGCCGCTGTCGAAGGCGCCGACCATCTCTTTGTAGCCGTTGGTGATGTCACTTTCCGGGGTGTACTTTTTGTAGAGCCCGGCGTACTTTTCGACAAAGGCCACCGCCGCCGGACTGTTAATCAAGCATTTGCCCTTCTTGTCAAAGAAGGAGGTGATTCCGGAGTAGGAAATGATCCCGGCCAACAGCGGCGTGTCGTTGCCCGAGCCGCCGCGGATGCTGGTGCCGTATTGGACGTTTTTTTTGTCGGTCAGTTTTTCGACGGCCGTGAAGAAATCATCCCAGGTCTTTGGCTCGCTCAAACCGGCGGCCTTGAAACGGTCGGCCCGGTACCACATGGTGAAGTGATTGGCGGTGTTGGGCAGCATGTACAGCTTCTTGTCGGTTGCGTTGCCCCGGATTTGCTGAATATAGGATTCGCCGATCTTGGTGTGTTCGTTCCATTTCTTGAAATAGGAGTCCAAGGGGAGCAGCGCGTTTTGGGCGAGCAAAGTAGAGAGCCAGCTGCCCGGGCACCCGGCCACATCCGGGGTCTCGCCGGCGGCAATGGCGATATTGTATTTCTCAGCGGCCGATTTGGACGGGATTCCGACATATTTGACGGTGATGTTCGGATTCTGGCTTTGGAAACGTTTCACCAGTTCCTGCAAGTGCGGGGTCCGTTCGGGACCGGGGTTTTCATCCCAAAAGATCAGTTCGATCTTCTGGTCTTTGCCGGCCGCTCCGGCAAACGGCAGGGAACATGCCGCCACCAAGCTTAAAACCAGGACTGCCAGCCATACCTTTTTTACCATCATCAGTTTCCTCCTTGTATTTTTAATTGGATGCCCAAGGTCGACGCTTGAAATTAGCCTTTCACCGCTCCGGCGGAGAGGTTGTGCACCAGGTATTTCTGGATATAGGCGAACAGGATGAAGGACGGGATCACCGCGAGCACCCCGCCGGCCGCCAGGGAGCCGTAATTGATGTCAAACTCGCCCATCATGTAACTGAGGCCCACCGGAATTGTAAACCGGGCCGGATCGTTGATCAGCATGATCGCGAAGAGAAACTCCTTCCAGGCGGTGATAAAGGCGAAGAAGCCGGCGGCCACGATCCCGGGCAGCATGATCGGAAACAGGATCAAAAAGATGGCCTTCGGCCGCGAACAGCCGTCGATCATCGCCGCTTCCTCCAGTTCAACCGAGATATTGGAGAAAAAGCCCATGATCAAAATGGAGTTGAAGGCCACTTCAAAGGTGGAGTAGGTCAGGATCAGCGAGCCGTGGGTATTGATCAGGTGCAGAAATTTGAAGATCATAAACAGCGGGATCAATAGCATCTCGCCGCCGAAAAACTGGGTCGATAGCAGAACCAGCAAAAAGACTTTCCTGCCCTTGAACTTGAACCGGCTCAGTGAATAACCGGTCAAAAGCGCCAGGACCACTACAATGATCGCCACCGAGGCGCTGACGATGACGCTGTTTGCAAAGTAACTGGAAAAATGCATATTCCGCCAGGTGGTCACGAAATTGTCAAACGTGAACGGATCCGGCCAATATTGAATCGGGATCTTGGTGATATCGCCTTCCCGCTTGAACGCGGTGACCAGGGTCCAATAGAACGGGGCTAGTGTAAAGACGGTCATCGCCAGCAGCGGCAGATAGATCAAAAAAAGGTTGGCGGTTTTCGTCCGGATGTTGTTCAGTGTCATCATTTTTCCTCCCCAAATTGGCCCACCTTGAGATAGACCACGGCAAAGACCAGCAGAATGACGAAGATGGTCACGGCGATGGCCGAGCCATAGCCGAAGTTGTTCAAGGTGATGGCCTGCTGGGCCAGGTACATGCTGAGGGTGGTCGTCGCCTGCACCGGGCCGCCCGCGGTCAGATTGTAGATGATGTCGACTGATTTGAACTCCCAGACGGTGCGGAGCAGTGTGGACAGGACAATGGTGTCCTTCAGGTACGGCAGGGTGATTCGGGTCAGGGCGATGAAGCGGCCGCCGCCATCCATGGCGCATGACTCGTACAACTCGCCGGGGATCATCTGCAGCGCCGCCAACAGCGAAATGGCGAAGAACGGAATGCCCCGCCACAGCTCGGCCACGATCACCGCGGCCAGCGCGGTGTCCATATTGGAGACCCAGGCGATGTTCCGTGTAGTCAAGCTGATCCGTTGCAACAAATCATTGAGCAACCCAAAATGCTCGTTATAGATCATTGACCACATCATGGCCACGATCACCCCGGAGATGGCCCAGGGAGTGAACAGGGCGCCCCGGAAGATGCTTCTGCCGCGGAACTGGTGGTTTAAAACCAAAGCGGTGATCAGCCCGAACAGCAATTGCAGCGATACCTGGCTCACTACCCAGAGGGCGGAAACCCTTAACGAATGATAGTAAAGCGGGTCCTCGGTAAAGATTTTCAGGTAATTGCCGAAGCCGATAAAACCGTTTAACAGTGGCTTGGTAAGGTTAAAGTTTTGAAAGCTGTAAAAAAACACGTTGCAGAAGGGATAGATCAGAAATCCCGAAATCAGCAGGGAAACGGGGATCAGGAAAAGATAGGGCGTCAGAGCTTTCCTCAGCGCTCCCTGGGACAAAGGCTGTTTCGGTAATTGCCTGGATTCTGGTTTCAATGGTGCCGCACCCCCGAAGTTGTAATAATTCGATTGAGCCGTTCGATAACGGAAGGTTGCGCCCCCGGTTCGGGGGCATCCGGACGGAAGCCGTTCGATCGGGAAAATGCAGGGCCCCGGCTATCTCTTCTTGCCGGTTCGGCCGAAGATATTCCGGAAACGTTCTGCATTATGCATAATGCATAATAAAATTTTAATCTATATTTTACTGGTAGTCAATCATGAACTTTCCAAATCATGAACAAGCTCGTCCCCGCCCGGGATGAAACATAAATAAAAGCACCGGTAACGGTGCTTTTATTTATGTTTGATTTTTGGAGTCAAGGGACAAAGGTATTGATCGGACTTCATCCCCTGGCGGTACTAAAGCATTGGGACGTCGGCCTGCCGGGGGAGGTCTTGCAACTCCGTTATATGGTTATATGGCGCATTGGCGCTTGGTACGGCGGATAATCTTCCGGATGCTGTCCTCCGAGAGATGAAAACGGAGAACCAGTTCCGCCAGCGGCCATCCTTCCTGGTACAAGCCGCAGATTTCCCGGTTGCGCAGGCTCAGGCTGTCGCGGGTTCCGTTCAGTTCTCCCCAACCGGCCCGGGCCGGCTCGGGCTTTGGAATATAGATCAACTCCCCCTGAACGTACTTTTGCAGTTCCTTGAGGAGTTCAGCGGGGAGGATCTCCTTCCCGTTTTTGTATATCACCAATGAAAGCCCCCTCTTTTAACGAGTTGAAGCATAGTGGCTTTGCTTTCATTGTTGATCACCTCCTTTGAAAGTTATCCGATGCAATGAATCAAAACGGCAAGAGGGGATGGAGCCTGACGCTCCATCCCAGTGGGTCATTTTCGATCGGTTTTTCCGGGTGCGGCGCGTTAGGCGCCGCACCACCCATATTCGCTCTTCATTGTCACGATCAGCTCCTTTCAAAGCAGATTCGCCGTACGACTACTTATATTATGACCCGAAACCAGACGAACGGCAAGGGAAAAGATAATTATAGCCATTCTCGCGCGGTTTCACGGTTCATCCGGGACGGCGCGACGCCGTTACCGCGTCAGAGGCAATACCGTCAAAAGTATTTACAGGTGTTTTTTTGCCGGGGTATGCATCCTGTCCCTAAAACCGGCCATGATGGAAAAATTAATGAATTTAATTCAACTTATTTCATCCTATATATAGCTAACCGGGAATCGATTTTAATGGTCATTTATTGACATCCCGGCGCGGGCGGTTTATATTGAAGGAATAGTCGGAGACGGAATCGCGGCCAATGACGCGCGGTTGAAAAAAGGGGGGCGCCCATGGGAAATTTCCGGATTTTATTGAAGCTATTTTGGGTTTTTGGCAAAGTGGGATCGTTTACGTTCGGGGGAGGCTATGCCATGCTGCCCCTGATCCAGAAGGAAGTCGTGGATAACTTGAAATGGGTTGAGGAAGAGGAGATCGTCGATATCTTCGCCATTTCGCAATCGGTGCCCGGGGTGATCGCCATCAACTCCTCGATCTTCATCGGGAACAAGGTGGCCGGGGTTCCGGGAGCGGTCGCGGCGGCACTGGGAATGGTGTTGCCGGCGTTTCTTTCAATTTTGCTGATCCTGTTGGCTTTGCTCAGCTTTAAGGACCATATTTATGTCGAAAAAGTCATGGCCGGCATCCGCGCCGCTTCGGCTGGATTGATCTTGCTGGCCGCGATTAAACTCGGCAAGACGATCTTGAAAAATAAGTTGGGCTGGGTCATCGCGCTGGCCTCTTTCGCGGCTATCGCCGGGTTCAATGTCAACGCGGCCTGGGCCATTGTCGGCGGCGCAGTCGCCGGATTCGCCATGTGCTGGTCGAAACGGAGGAACGCGTGATGTTCATTTATTTTAAGCTGTTTTATATCTTTTTCCGGATCGGCCTCTTCAGCTTTGGCGGCGGTTACACGATGCTGCCCATGATTTATCAGGATATTCAGACCTTTGGGCTGATGTCGTCCCACGAGTTTTCGAATGTGGTCGCCCTGTCGCAGATGACGCCGGGCCCGATCGCGGTCAATGCCGCGACCTATGTGGGCTATACCGCGGCCGGCTTTTGGGGCGCGGTGTTCGCCACCCTCGGCGTCTCGCTGCCGTCGCTGGCGATTATCCTGATCATCGCTTCCTTTATGCAAAAGTTTAAGGATAATCCGTTGATCCAATCGGTACTAGGCGGCATCCGGCCGGCCACGGTCGGAATGATCGCTACCGCGGTGCTGTTTTTCGCGAACACGTCCATCTTTCGCGAGGGGTTTTTCAGCGCGAAGCTGTTCCATGACCCGCTTCGTTTCGTCAGCATCCCGGGGCTGATCATTTTCGGTCTGACCATCGCCGGGGCCAAGGTTTTCAAGATTGGCCCGATTACTCTGACCGTGCTCGGCGGGATTCTCGGGGCGTTTATATTATAATGCCAGGAAACGGCCGGACGCGCCGGGGATGTAACTGAAAGGCCCGGGATTCCGATGGAGCGGATTCCCGGGCCTTTGTTATTCGCGGCAATACTGATTCATTCCCGCCAGGGCTCCCACCAGGCCGGCGTTGTAGTCGATGGCCACTTCCGTGTATTGATAGTAGGAACTGTTGTCCTTGAACTCGTCGTTTTCATTGGGACCGCCCACCAAGGCGCCGATCAGGGTCAGTTTCGGGTTGCCCGGATCGTTCTGATAGTCCTGATAACCCTGGAGCGCCCGGTGATGCAGGTTTTTGGGGTAATTGGCCCCGAAGCCGGCCAGATACGAAAGGCGGGCCGGGTTCGCGCCCAGAATATAGTCGATCTGGGACTTGGCGAAGGCTTTCAGGGATTCGTCCCCGGTTTGCCTGTAGTAGAGCAGGGCCAGCATCGATTCGGCCGCCGCGTAACGCAGCACGCCCCACTGATCCAGGTATTTCAGGCCGCCGGGCGTCGTTTTCAGGTCGTTCTTCCAGTAGGAAAGGTTGTATTCCACGGCTTCCCTGTATTTGGCCTCCCCGGTCGATTCGGCCATCTTCAGCATTACCGCCGGGTACATGTTGCTCCAGGACATGGTCCAATGGTCGCGGAAGGGGTTGGTCCCGTCCGGGCCGGGTTGGGAGAGGAATTGTTGAATGTCCGTCAGATACCCGGGGTTGGGTTCGGCCCGGTTCAGCCAGAAGGCAGCCCAGGCCAGGTCGTCTGTATAGGAGGCGGATTGATAAAAGGTCTGGCCGCTGCCGAGGCCGGGATAGTTTTTGCCAAGGCCGTAGAGTTGCTTGGCCGCCTTCAGGCATTTGGCGGCGTAGGCCGGGTCTGCCCCTTTAAGGTTCAGATGCATCAGCGCCAATGCCGCCGCGGTCTGGCCGCAGACATCGGAGGCGGGATGCTTGGGATCGGCGTAATAATAGGTCGGCCGGGGATCGGTTTGGAACTCCGGGGAGAACCAGTCATTATGATCGGCAACCCCGTTTCCGATTTGGTAATAGAATAGTTCCGGCTTGGGGTGGCAGCGCAGGAAGTAATCGGTGAAATGTTTCAGGGTAGCCAGGAGCTTCGGAGTGAGGCCGGCGGCGTCGAAGACTCCCCGGTACTCAAGGAGCGACCAGCCCAGCACCGAGGCGGCGTAGCCCTGGGGCAGGCCGAACTTGACATGGTCGCCGGCGTCGTGGAACCCTCCGCTCAGATCGCGCTTCACGTCGGAACCGTCTTTGACATGGCAGGCCCGGCGCCATTTGAAAATGTTATCCTTGGCCACGTCTTTGCCGCATTTGTTGCCGTCGTAAAAATAGATGGCGTACTTCAGGGCCGTGCCGTAATCGTAACCGTGATCGACGCCGGCCGCGATCGCGCCGGCCCCCGCGCCCGTTGCCAGAAGCCCGCCCAGGCCGAGCAGGAGCCATTGTTCCAGTAAAATCGCTTTCATGCCGAGCCCTCCGTTTCGCGCTCTCTTTTGCCAAGGCTTTTTCCGTTGGTTTGGGCTGCGGCCAGATCTTTGGTTAGGTCTCAGCAGGCAAAAAGAGGCGCCATGAATATGAAAATTCAATGTAATCATATCGGGAACGGGGGCGGGCAGGCAGGTGGAAGTTTTCTGGACGCTGGCGGGCTTTAGGAGAATTTTAGAAAGCTACGGAAGGCAGGCAGCTTTTTACCCCGACCCCAATAGAATAGATTGGGATAACCAGCATCGTGGCGGAAAGGAGCGTGTGAATGTCACAGCTTGCTTTGGCCGAGATATTGCCGCGGGAGAACGCGCACGCCGCCGGCCTTGTCCAAGCCACGGACGGGGCCTATGTCATCGCGGGGCGGGGATTCGGGCCGGACGGTAAATCGGCGGCGGTTGCCAGCCGGATTCTTCCCGGAGGTTCCATTGCCTGGGAGCGGACCTATGACTCGGCTTTTTCGGTTTTTTTCGCGGCAATCGCCCAGGTCGGCGACGGCAATTTTGTCGCCACCGGCTCATTCTTTTATTCGGAATACTCCGGCGATGAATATATCTGGGTGGTAAAACTGGATACCGATGGGAATCTTCTTTGGGAAAAAACCGTTGGCGCCGGCGACCAGCAAAGCGACGGCATGGATATCGTCGCGACTCGGGACGGGGGGTTTGCCGTAGCCGGAGTGGTCATTGAAAAGGGGACGGGCGGGGTTCGCACCCGGGTCATCAAGTTCGATACGGATGGCAAGCCGCAGTGGGATCATCAATTTGACGGCGGAGCCGCCTATTCCATCTGTCAGACCCGGGATGGCGGTTACGGATTGTCCGGAGCCCGCAATATCGCCGGATCGCTCTACAGTAACGTGTATGTGTTACGGCTGGATCAGGACGGCCGCAAAGTCTGGGAAAAGGTATACCCGGAGCATGCGGTCTATGTGTTGATTGACAGCGGAATTATCGAAACCGTTGACGGCGGGTTTGCGCTGGCGGCCAAATCGGTGGTGATGAAGACCGATGGGTACGGGAATCCGGTTTGGGCTTATCAGGGCGATAACCTTGATCTGGGGACGATCGCGCAGCTGCCCGATGGAACCTATGCGGTCGGCGGCGGCTTGATCGTCAATAATTTCGACCATGCCTATGTCGCGGTGTTGGGCCCGCAAGGCCGGGAGATAATTTGGGACAATATTGAGATTTTTTATCCCAGTCTCCTGGCGAAAGTAATCGTAAACAGCGAACGGTTGGTCACCGCCGCCGGTTATGGCCCGTCCGGCGTTAATCAAAGCAAGATGTTTTTGGCGGAATATTATCCGGCCACGACGATTGCGCCGTGAAACCGAATCACGGAAGTTTGCAATGAAACGGGGATCAGGCCCGTTCGCTTACTGCCCGGGCCGCTACGGCTGATCCAGGTGCTGGATTAGTTGGAGCGGGAGGCGCTCCAACTGATCGGAGCCCCGATATAGTTGTTCCAGGTGCCGCCGCAACTGATCCGAAAGGCCGAGCAGTTGATCGAAAGGGCCGGATCAAGTGATCGAAGTGTCGGATCATCCGGAGCAAGTGTCGCTCCAGATGGAAATCTTAGAGCTTCATTTGAAGGAACTGTTCCTCCAGATGGAAATGTTGGAGGATCATTTGAAGAAAGAGTTTTTTTAGATGGAAATATTGGAGGATCATTTGAAGAAACTGTTTTTCTAGATGGAAATATTGGAAGATCAGTTGAAGAAAGTGTTGCTCCAGATCGAAAAAGTGTTGCTCCAGATGGAGGAAGGCGCGCTCCAGATGATCAGGGAGCAGGATCGGTTGGGGCGGGGGCGTCACCGGTTGGAGCTGGAGTTTTTGGAGGTGGGGGAGGTGTCTGAACCGCTGATTAAACGGATTTATCTGATTACGCTGATTTGGATTTATTACTCGGAGTGGCCTAAAACAAAGAACGGGATATGTTTTCGCTTTGGCGCCAATTTGCCGCTTTTGAGCGGCCAAAAGCGGCGCAAAAGCCGCCAGGAACCGGACGGTTCCTGGACTTCCCTTTATCCCATGGCATCCATGACCATGGGAGCCTCGTAATAGGCCCCGTCCATCCGGGACGGATGCCTTCAGGGTGGTGCTTCGAATGCGACCGCTGAGCGAGTCCGTTTCGCTAAGCGGCGCGCGCCCGTCCCTGGGCTTTTGTAAGTAAAAAAGAGGGTCCATGAGAAGCTTGGAAGGATGAAATGCCGGTATTGCATGAGACTCAAATTCCGGGTCGTCAGGGGTGAAACTGGCAGTATCAAATCGGAAACCAAGGAGAAACGGGATGAGCTTTACAAAATTTCGTTCGAAGATACCCAGCTTGACCCCATATGAAAACCGGCAGCTGATAATGGGCTGCCGGTTTTTTGACCGCCGCTCCCGGCTATCCCTAGCCTTCCGCTTTCTTTAACCCCCCTTGGGTCAAACCCCGAAGCGGCGGGAAAAGGTTGGCGAATCGTCGTAGCCATGGAAACTCGAATCAAGAATCCGAAACCAATATTCACGAACCGGAAACCTGCTGTCGCTAGGTCTCTTTGGGCGACAAGAATTCGGGGTTTAGTTGGTAACAACGGTTGACCAGTTTGTCCAGTTCGATGCTGGCGGCCAGGACGTCGGGGTCGGTATGGCCCCGGGCTTCCCAGAGAGTTTGGAGCCGGTCCCGGCTGGCGGCGATTTGGTTTTTGAGGATGGGATCGATTTTGAATATTGTTTGCTTCATGGTTCCTTTTTAATGTTTCGTAAAATTATGGTATAATGGAAATTGATTAGGTTTTTGGCAAAGAGAATAACATTAAGCGGCTGTATTGTCAACGCTTGGCTTAATGCGCTATTTTCTTTGATAAAACATGTTTTTTACTTTCAAATCAATAATTGGATCGTTATCCTGATTATATAGTCAAATTGACTTAAATATCAAGATGGATATTCAAAATGACTAACAAAGAATATGGCCTTCGAATTGTGGCCGTCCGTGAGCATCACAAGATGAAACAAACCAAGTTCGGCCCGGAAATCGGGATGAGCCAATCGAACTTATCCAAGATTGAATTGGGAAAAGCACAGCCTTCCAAAACAGTGGCCTATGCTTTGATGGCTCGTTTTGGAATTGATCCGGAATGGGTGCTCACGGGCAAGGGAGAGATGTTCTTATCGCCGCAAGCTTATCTGGCGAATGGGATTAAGCTTTGGGGCGCGCCAAAGATCGGAGAGGGATTTGTACAACTTCTCGAAGATCCTGAATATGCGGAGTTGCCGTCGTTGATTGCGGCCGAAAAGATGGTAAAGGGTAAGCTTGATCACGATCTGGAGACGTATCTGCGATATATTTTGAATACCTGGCATCAAGGTGACGAAAAGCTGAGAAATTGGCTGAAGGTGCAATTGGAAAGGGCGTTTCCAGAGGCTGGGAAGGAAGAGAAGGGCTAGGATTTGGTGGCGCTCCATGGGGATACTGTGGAGTGTTTGTTTATGTTTATAGCTTCTAACTCTGCCCTTGAGGAAAAAAATGAGTATTAATGCTCTTTAATTTATTGAAATGAAACGGAGGGATAACTGTGGAAAGAGATTTTAGATATCTTCGCGATAAATATGGTGAAGCTGGAGCAAGAGAAGTATTTGAAAAAATCTGTATACAGTTATTCCAATTGAAATTTGAGAGTACTTATCCAGTTAAGGTCTCTCAAGGAGATGATGGCATAGATATTTTTGTAGGAGACTTCGATAAAGAGATTGATATTTACCAATGTAAATATTTTATTGAAGGTATAGATAACTTTTTGGAGGTGGGGGAGGTGTCTGAACCGTTGGTTAAACGGAATTCTATGATTACGCTGAGGTTAAGCGGGGTGAATTATCGAGAGAAGGGGATTGGTTAATGCCGTCAAGCTACGTTACAATATTTTGGGAATAATCTTTGCCAATCAGGCCGGCCGAAAAGCATACCCCTCCCTCATTCCCTCCCCGATGTTGTCTTTGACGCGGGTTTACTCGGCGGGGAGGGATGAACCGCCGGAAACTCGGGTTTCCATTGCGCTGATGCTTTGAAGTGGTCTTTAATCCGGAACGGCATTAGCCCCAAAATCCGACTTCTTTGATTTCACCGACGAAAATAGCAACTGTTTCCAGCGAATCGCCCCTCCCCGCCGAAAATCTTCCGTTAAAGTCGCCGCGTCGGGGAGGGGAAGGGGGAGAGGCCGCTTTGGCGCCAAAGGTTTTCAATCGATTGGCAACCCAGAATCTTACATTATTAAGCATCCTCAGGCTTTCACGGCGCATCAACCAATCCGGTAATGTTTTTAACCTCACAAAGCAATCATGGATAAACTCTAACACCGCCTTGAACCGAAGAACTTCATCTCCTCGACCAATTCGGCTAAGCGCTCTCTCGACTCCCTGGCCTCCGCTAGTTTAACCCAATCGGCGTGAATTTCGTTCCCAATCTAGGTCTCCAAGGTATGGCAAACTCAATTGTCGTTGAAACCCACCAAAACGACTCCGATGATAATCAACGCGGCCCCCGCGATTTTCACGGGCGAAAGAACTTCATTGAGAAAATACCAGCCTGCCCAAACGGTGATCAGCGGAGCGGAAGCCATAATCAGTGAGGTTTGGCCGATTGCGCCCTTTTTCAAGGCCACATAATAGCCCAGATCGCCGAGAAACGTGGCCAGAAAGGCTTCAACCGCCAAATAACACCAATGCCGGCTGGGTATGACGCTTAATTTCAGAACTCCTCCCCGTTGAATGAATACCCCGGCAACCAGGAGCGTAGTGACGATGGTGCGGGCAACCAAGCCATCCATCGGATGGATGCCTCTTAATCCGACTTTGCCGAAAAGCGGGGCGATTCCCCAGCAAATGGCCCCCACCAAAGCAAACACAATGGGACTCATCTTGATTTACCCCCATCAAAAGGCTTTGAGTTTCGGAACGGGTTCATGTCATGTCATGGTAAATGTATTAAGGGATGCCATAAGTTAAAACCGGACAATGGAATCATCTGGAATTAGTTTTTGCCCGGAAGGGAACCGACGAAGGCGGGCCACCCTGCGGGAAAC
Organism: Bacillota bacterium; assembly: GCA_023402395.1. Classification (GTDB taxonomy): domain Bacteria; phylum Bacillota; class UBA4882; order UBA8346; family UBA8346; genus JAEYGI01. Next base: position 21,633 of record JAEYGI010000061.1, on the reverse strand, counting down.
CGGTTGCGGCGTTTAGAGGATTAACCGTTTCCGGCCGGGGAACGGAGGTCAGAAACGCAAAAATATTTTTCGCTTGTACATGAAATAGAGCAGGAGCCATTCCAGAATGAAAGACAACGTCACAACCATCAGCGCCTGGACATTGCCGAGCCATTTTAATAAATTGCCGCCGATGAGCCAGCGCGATACGGCGTCAAAGGGGAAAAAAGCAACCGCGACATAAATAAACAGCGAATTGGATCCGATCACCACAAACGGGAAAGCCCAACGTTGATAGCCTTTGATATCAAACACCCAATAAAAGAGAGCCATAAAAATGGAGTTCAGTCCGCCGGTGACCAGTACAAACGAACTGGTCCAAATTTTTTTATTGACCGGAAAGTCAAGTCCCCACAAGATGCCCAATCCCAGCAGAACTAAGCCGGCGACGGCCAACCCGATCACTTTCCGCTCGCGGGTAAGCGGCCGCTGTTTGAAGTCGATTTCCCTTCGCAGCCAAAACCCGGTGAACGCGCCCAATTGACAGGTGGCCAGCGCCGGAAAAGTGCTTAAAAGCCCTTCCGGGTCCCAAGTATGGTAATATCGCCGCCCGGGTAAAAACAGTTTATCAATATAATTGGCGAAACTGGCTTCCGGAATGTCCCACACTCCGGCTCCGAAGCCGGGCACGGGAACAAATCGCAACAGCAGCCAGTAGATCACCAGAAACGCGATGGCGATTACCGCTTGATAGCGCGGTTTCAGGAAAAGCACCAGAGTTGCGGTTCCGAAGTAACAAAGGGCAATCCGCTGCAGCACACCCATCCACCGGATATTGGTCAGCCAACCGTGCCAATCCAGTCCGGAATTGCTCATGTAAAGCCCCACTAAAAAAAGTAAAACCGTTCTGGTGAAAATATGGCGCAAAATTTTAAGGGGACGCTCTCCCCGTTTCCGGCGGCTTTCGACCGCGAACACGGCGGATATTCCCACCACGTAGATGAACATCGGATAAATCAAGTCATAGAAGGCAAATCCATTCCAGGGCGTATGGTTCAATTGGGCCGACAGGAAATGAACCCCGGGGAATTTCAGCCGTGATAAGGCATCGGCAATCTTCTCGGCGCCGATAATCCAAAACATATTAAACCCGCGCAAAGCATCCAACGATACCAGGCGTTTTGTCGGAGCCGACTTTGACAATGGCTTATTCTCTCATTGGGTATTTTGATTGGTCCGGCGGGGCAATCCGCGCGCTTTTAGGATTATTATTTCCAAATCTTCGGATTTTAAAGTCACGCCCGGTGGGAGAGGCTTGATCCAAAATAACCGTTACCTGAGGAGGAATTGAAAGAGGCGCGGAAAGTCCGCGCCTTAATGCTGGATAAGAACAGGAGTGCCCACGGTTACATAGGGAAAGATCTCTTCGACATCCCGGTCGGACAATCCAATGCAGCCCCACGTCCAGTTGCTTCCTTTGGCGGTGGTGGTGCCGCCGTGAATCCCGACGCCTCCCCCCAAAGCGGTGCGTTGCGGCGGAGTTTGCCCTTGGTTGATGGCCGCGACAATCTGATCATGGGTCCACTGGTTGATGAGGTTTTGACTCAAGCCGCGCTCGGCGTCTTCAATATTGGGATAACTCAGCCTCATCCACCGCGAGCCCAAGTATTCATCGACCGGGGTTAATACCGAGATTTCAGTGATATAAAAGGTTCCTTCCGGCGTCTTGTGATCGCCGCTGACCTGTTTGTCGCCCATGCCATTGTCGCCCAGCTCGATGGGGTAGTTTTTCAGCCAAGCGTTTCCGGCGTAGACGGCAAGGATCTTGTCCGATTTATGCACCCGAATTTTAAGTTGAGCGTCGTACATAGCAATCCCTTTCTCGGCAATGATCTGTGACAGGGATTGCTCCCCGGAGGACTGGCCCGAATTCCCGGAGGGAATCGTCAGGATTTGCCCCGGATAAATTAGATCGCCGCTGAGCCCGTTCGCCTGTTTTAAAAGGTCGCCACGCACTTGAAATTGCCGGGCGATGGAGTAAAGCGAATCGCCGGGTTTCACCGTGTATTTGAGATTCCGCGCCGAATGAGCCGCAACCCTTGCCGGGGCGGCTTCCTTCGCATCCGGCTGAACTGCTTGGGATCCGGACGAATCATTGCTGGCCGAATTTTCAGTTTCACTGTTGGAACGGATGGGAAGCTCGGCCGCGTCCGTTTTTCCGTTGACGGACCGGGCGACGGTAAAGCCGCCGACGATTAAAACCGTGATCAGCACGATACACTGAATTGTCGTTTGAAGTTTTCGTTGCATCAGATTACCTCCTTATCAAAAGCGTTGTGATAAACCCGGCCAAAGTCCGAGGTTGCACACAAAAGCTCAGAGAAGCAAGTGATAACGTCGGATTTGAGCCGGAAATTGCCGCTCCAAGGACTTTATCACATGCTCGAAAGCAATTGGCGCGTCCGGTAAAGAAATCCAGCCCTGAGCATATCGGAAGCCCGTCAAGTCGGAAGCAGTATTGATTATAACGGCATTTAATAATTATGTCAACTTGTTAATTCAGGGTATTCGGATCTGTACCTCGATCACGATCGGCCAGCAAAAGGGAGGGAAGTGATTTGCTTGGAAGGAGGAGCGGAAAGTTTTCGAATGAAGGATAGAACTCAGGGAAGGGTTTTTGAATAGGATAGTGCGGAAAAATCGCGGTGTCAGGGGGCGCCAGTTTTTGATGGAGCTTGCGGAGCAATTTCAAACACCCATCTTTGATGCGGTAAAAAACTACGTTGATTCAAAGGTGATCGCCTTTCACGTTCCAGGCCACAAACAGGGAAAGGGGCTTACGGAATTACGGGATTACCTTGGTGAAGCGGTTCTGAAAATCGATTTGAACGGAATGTCCGATCTTGACTTTGCAACCCAACCCAACGGGGTGATCCGGAGATCGCAGGAACTGGCGGCCTCGGCTTTTGGCGCGCGGTCGGTCTTCTTTCTGGTTAATGGCACAACTTCGGGCGTTGAGGCCATGATTATGAGTATTTGTCATCCCGGCGACGAGATCATTATTCCCAGAAACGCCCATAAGTCCGCTTTTAACGGACTGATTTTGAGCGGGGCGATGCCGGTTTACGTATATCCGGAGAGCTACCGGGATTGCGGGCTGGTAACCGGGGTAACTGTGGAAAATATTGAAAGCGCCATAAAGAGTCATCCCCACGCGAAGGCGATCTTCCTGATTAATCCGTCATATTACGGGGTCTGTCCCGATCTCCGGTCCATCGTCCGGCTGGCCCGCGAATTGAATATGGCGGTAATCGTCGATGAGGCGCACGGAACCCATTTTTATTTTCATGAAGGCCTGCCTCTTCCCGCCATGAAGGCCGGGGCCGATGCCAGCTCGATCAGCATGCATAAGACGGGTGGCTCTTTGACCCAATCCGCCGCTTTATTGGTCGGGAAGGGGTACATAACTCCCGAGGCCGCCTGGGAAGTGCTGAGTTTAACCTTTACTACCAGCGCTTCGTATCTTTTGCTTTGTTCCTTGGATTTGGCCCGGAAGCAGCTGGCGGTGAAGGGCCGTGACCTGATCGCCGCACTAATGCGGCTCAGCAATTGGGCCCGGCAAGAAATCAATCAAATTGACGGGCTGAGGGCATTTGGCCGTGAATTGACTATGCTTCCCGGAGTTTACGATTTTGACGAGTTAAAATTGACCGTTTCCCTGCTGGGGCTCGGCATCACCGGATATGAGGCGGAGCGGATACTTCGCCAAAAATATAATCTCCAAATTGAATTGGCCGATTTGTACAGCATCGTGCCGTATCTCGGCGTCGGCGATACCGAGGCCGAAATTGAAACATTGCTCGCCGCCTTGAAGGAGTTGGCGAAAACCAACCGCGCCCCGCGAAAAAACCAATGCCCGGAGCTGCCTTTAATCGCGGAGGCTCCCAAAATGGTGGTTACTCCGCGCGAAGCGTTTTATTGTCCGAAAAAAGTCGTTCGCCTGGAAAACGCCGCCGACGAGATCGCCGGTGAGCCGATTATGGCGTATCCTCCCGGAATCCCTATCGTCAGTCTCGGTGAGCGGATATCAAGGGAAATGGTTGACTATATCCGGTTTTTGAAGTGCAAAAATTGCGCGCTGCAGGGCGCCTCGGACCCGGAAGTAAATTATCTGCGGGTCTTGGGAACCGAATAGCGGGATTAGCCGCGGCGGAACTTCTGCCCACTTCGATGATTTCCGGCATGGGGGTGTAATAATCGGTTCCGAGGTTTTTCTGAACGCTGTTTCCGTCGGGGTAGCGGATAGTTATCCAGTTTTTGACGATAATCCCTTCCGCCCCGCGCTGAATGACCTTTTTTTCTCCAGGCGGCAAACGGTGATTATATTTCCGAATGACATAATTGTTTTGTTTTCGCAAGATTTGGTGATGCCAGGTTACCTTTGGCGGAATGACCCCGCCATAGAAAGCGACATATAGGGTGTTGCCCACTTTTTCGGCCCAGATTAGAATCGGTTTGCCGGTGGTATTTTTGAACTTAAAATCACGGGAGCCGTAAGATATGGTAGCGTCCTGGCCCGGGGGAACATAGGGTACCAGCATGCCGTGCGGCCATCGCTCCACGATTTTTAAATTGGCCATGACGGCCGTGTTGTAAAGCGTGGAAGATACTTTGCAAATGCCTCCCCCGATTACTTTAATTATGTTTGTTCCGGAATAGGCCGGCCCTTGACGGAATCCCCTTTGCAGAGTGCGCGGCCCAACCGCTTGATTCATGGAAAAGATCTTCTCCGGTGGAACCACCGTGCCGGCGAGTATTTTAGCGGCCAACCCCACATTGTACTCTTCTCCCGGCAAGGGGTCGGGAAGCGTAGTCTGAAACGCCGCCATCCGAACGGCGGTCTGGTATTTGGAACAGATAGCTAAAAATTCCTCGTCATTTTCCCAGATAATCAGGCTGGAGACGGGCTTTCCCAACGGATGGTCCCGTTCCTGGTCAATTTCTTGAAATGCTTTGGGAGATGGCATCCCCGTAAGAAACAGCCAAACAACCGCAGCCAAGATCAGTATTTTTTTCATTCCGGAACTCCTGAGATTTAAATTTTCTCGGTAGCTTTAATAAATCAGGAATAGTTACGAAGCGAAACCCTTTTTTTGTAAAATTAGCGATTATCAATCGGGCAGCTTCAACATCCTTCCAGCGTCCTTTAAATTGCCCGTCATGCAGTAAAATGATAGCTCCGGGATGTGTATTATCAATGACGTAGGTTGCCATGGCCTGGGGGGTTTTGTAAATTTGTTTGTCGCCGCAAACCGACCATAAAATTGTTTGATAGCCATGATTTTTAGCGATTCGGACCACCTGTTTATCGGAGATTCCCCGGGGCGGCCGAAAAATAAAAGACGATTGGCCGGTGATTTCTTTAATGATTGCTTGGCAATCCAGCAATTCCCTGGCGATTTGAGCCGGTGAGCATTGGGTCAGATTAAGGGGATGGGTATAGGTGTGGTTCCCAATAACATGACCTTGAGCGGCAACTTGTTTGGCGACATCAGGATATTGTTTTACCGATTTTCCAATCATGAAAAAGGTTGCCTTAATATTGTGTTCTTTCAATATGGATAGCAATAGGGGCGTATAAACAGGGTGCGGACCATCATCAAAAGTCAGGGCAACTATTTTTATTTGATTTTGAGCAGGGTTATTTTGGGCCTTATTTGGGTGAATGCCCTTGATAAACAGGAGGAACCCCGCCAAAATCACGATAGCTCCCAGGACCAATTTGATACGATGGCGTCTCAGAAATCGATGGAAGCTTGTATTGTTGTTCATCTTATCTCAATGACCCGCGGCAAGGGATTGTAGCGGTCAATTCCTAAGTCTTTGTATTCGGTCCGCCCGTCCCGGTATTTGACCGTGAGTCCCGATTTGACAACGAGGCCGTCCGCTCCGGGAATGATGATTTTTTCCTGGCCCGGTTTTAGGCGGGAATTTTTTTGGTAAAAGGTCCGGAACGGTTTTCTACTGAGGATCTGGTGCCGCCACGTCACCCGGGGCGGATTAGCGCGGCCATAAATGGCCATATAAAGAGTATTTCTCCGCGTGTCGGCCCAAATTAAAACCGGTTCCCCACTGTTATTCAGGAAGCGGAAATCTTTATGGCTGGAAGAGACGGTGGCGTCTTGCCCGGAAGGGACATAAGGCACTGGCATGCTATGCGGGTTTCTTTCGATGATTTTGAGATTGGCCAGGATAGCTACGTTATATAGCGTACTGGCAATTTTGCAAACGCCTCCCCCGGTTACCTTGACAACATTGGCTCCGTAATAAGCCGGTCCCTCCCGAAACCCCCGCGCTTTACTATACGGACCGATGCTGCGGTTCATCGAAAAAAGCTCTCCCGGTTTGATCAATTGCCCCGCCAGGTAGTCGGCGGCGAGAGCCACGTTCGCTTCTTCGCCGGGCAGCGGGTCGGGCAAAGTAGTCTGGAACGCCGCCATTCGGACTTTCATTTTTTGGGCGGCCAGCGTTGCTTGGAAGCGGCGATCGGCTTCCCAATGCAAAACTCCACGAAAGGGCTTTCCGTAGGGATGCTCGGAATCAGCGGTTGCTCCGGAATGAGGGGTTTTTTTATGGAAATCGGGGACTGCTTTGGATTTGGTTTTGGGATTGCCGCCGTTGAAAAAATTACACCCAGCGAGCGATATCATCAAAAGAAAACAAAAAAGTCGAATGAGGCCCTTATTTTTGCGTGTTGAATCCACGACAGGCATTCTCCCTACAAACAAGTTTAATTACTGCCCGATGCGCGTGGGAAAGATGAATCTCGCTTGATCCACGGCAGATATTGTTTCCTTGCCTATAGGGAATATTCGGTTTCCAATTGTAAATTATCAAAATAATCGCTAAATTTTACAAGGAGCTTCATGTCTTTTTTGAGGGGGGAAAAACAGCGAAGGTGAACTGGTTTTGGAAATAATAGTTTTCCAAGGTAATTGTGGACATATATGTTTCCTGTGGAAATTGTTTCAAAAAATGTATCTCATCCTGAATGGATTATATAAAATACCGGATTATCATAAACCAAAAGGCGGGATTTTCGACCCCGCCCTTATTTTTGACATCATTGCCGCTTTGCTTGCAGCCTTATTTCTTTCCGAGAAAATCCTCGCGATAAGGGGTAAAGGTATCGAGCAAGATCCCTTTCTTTGTACAGACGCAGCCATGGACCAGGTTGGGCAGCTTGAAAAGGGTATCTCCTTTCCGGACGGTATTCTTGACCCCGTCGATCTCGAACTCGAACTCCCCTTCCAGGACGTAGGTCAGCTGGGTGTGGGGATGGCTGTGCAGCGGTCCGACCGCGCCCTGTTCGAAATGGACCTCGACCATCATCAGTTGTTCCCCGTAGGCCAGGATTTTACGCTGGACGCCCTCTCCGGCCGGTTCCATCTTTCCTTCCCCGGCAAAGACAAACGGTTTGTTCATATGGTTGCCTCCCTTTCGGCCGGATTCGAGCGGCCGCTGGTTGTAATAATTATCGTTACCAACGATATTAGTACATTACCGGGGTCCTGTCAATCATTTCATTGGATGCCGGATCCGGCGCTTTTCCCATTTGGCCGCTGGAGGGGGCCGGTTTCATTGGTTTCATTTTAGATAGCGAGCCGAATTTAAAAGCCATGTGCTAAAGTCTACCGGTAGACTTTAGCCTTGCGAAAAGATTTCGAAATCGACTTTATCCCTTGCTTCTCTAAGCTTTTGTGTACAACCCTCGGCCTCAGCCGGGGTTTATCCAATGCTTTTAATGGAACCTGGGGAAGATGTCAATCGTCAGAGAATTAGTACCTATATTAATTCGCACCTGACAATGTTAATCTATATATGTCGATATGTCGCAATAAGTTTTTGAACACTCGGATAAATTGCGACATATCCCTTATATGATAAGGAAATAAATTTCTCGGTGAAAGAGCGGCATCAGCCGAGCGGAGTGCAAATGGCGTTAAATCGGTATTCATTTCATTATTAAATTGAATTAAACCTCTTGTTCATTTCATCACGCGGTTTTGAAGCATGATGGGATTAAAAATTCAATCCAAATCATATTCATAAAAGAAAATCAAGCTCCGGCGAAAGGCGGTTGATGAGACACGATGAACAAATTTCACCGGATTCTGTTTTTATGGGCCGGCCTATTGTTACTGGGCGGGACCGGAGATCTTCCGGTCCGGGCCGACGAAGCGGTCCAGCCACAAATAAGAGCCCTATGGGTGGACGCGTTCCGGGAAGGGGCCAAGTCGCCGACCCAGATTGACCGGTTGATTCAAAACGCCGTGACCGCCAACCTCAACACCCTGATCGTCCAGGTCCGGCGGCGGGGCGATGCCTATTACAATCAAAGCATCGAACCGCGGACCGAGGATCTCGATCTGCCGATCGGGTTTGACTCGCTGCAGTACCTGATCGACAAGGCGCACGCCAACCGGCTCGAAGTGCATGCCTGGCTGAATACCTTGGTGGCCTGGAACAGTTCCGTCCCGCCCAAGGATCCCAATCACGTCTGGAATCTACATGGGCCGGGAGCCTCGGACCGGGACACCTGGGTTTCGTATTACCGGAGTTCCAATAAGACTGAGGCATTGACGCCATCGTTTTATCTCGACCCAGGAAATCCGGCCGTCGTAGACTATACCGCCGCGGTGTATTTGAATGTCTTGAAGAATTACGATGTGGACGGGATTCATTTGGATTATTCCCGCTATGCCGGAATCGGCTGGGGTTATAACCCGACCAGCGTGGCGCGGTACAATGCCCGCTTTGAAAGGGCCGGGATGCCGGCGTCCGACGATCCGCAATGGGCCGAATGGCGCCGTGAACAAACGGCAAATTTGGTACGGAAGATTTATCTGCAGGCCATCGCCGTCAAGCCCAATCTGAAGGTCTCGTCGGCGGTGATCAGCTGGGGCGACGGACCGGTGGCTGAAGGCGATTGGGAGAAGTCCCGCGCCTACGCCCAGGTTTTTCAGGACTGGCGGAGGTGGCTGACGGAAGGAATCATCGATCTGGTGATTCCCATGAACTATTTCGACGAATGGAACCCCGCCCATCAGCTCTGGTATAACCAGTGGATTGAATGGGAAAAGGACCATTCGAGCAACCGCCAGATCGTAATCGGAATCGGAAACTATTCCCAATATATCGAGGACACGCTGGCCCAGATCAGTCGGGCGCAGGCTCCGTCGGCCGCCGGCAATTACACGGCCGGAGTCTGTTTGTTTTCGTATGGGGCGAGCCATCTCTACAGCAACAACGATTATAAAGAAAACGGGCCGGCCCGGCGGCTGCCGCGGCAACCCCATCAATATCGGCCGGATACCAATGACTGGCTGTTCGAACTCCTGGCTAGGCCGGGCGGCTATACAGATCCGGTGCTGAATTCACAGATCGCGACAGTTCCGGTCTTTCCAACGCCGGCGGCCATCCCGGAGATGCCCTGGAAAACCAGACCTGTCAACGGATACCTGATGGGAACCGTAGCCGGTCCCGACGGAGCGGTTTATGACCATCTCAAGCTAACCGTGGAGAGTTGGGAGGCTCCGGGCTCCGACGTGGCCAACCCCAATCCGGCCAAGATCCGGCGCGAGGTTTACACCGACGGCAGCGGCTGGTTCGGCCTGGCGGAATTGCCGGCCGGCCATTATCTGGTATGGATCGACAAGACCGACTTCGCCGGTCAGCGGCTGCTGGCGGTCAAGATTGAGGCGGGAAGAGTGAGCGAAGTCAATTTCAGGTCCGTCCAAGGCTCGCTATAGTTGAGAAGCCGCGCGGGGCGGAGTGGAATTTTACGGGAGACGGTTCAAGGATTTTAACGAATCAGGTGGAATAGTAAAGTTGCATGGCAGTCCCCATGCAACTTTATTTTACATTTGAAAGGATTTGAGCGAGTATGGATGAGAATGTCCGCTGGTTCGTGGAAAAACAAGTCGAACGGACCATTGCCAATCTGGAAAAACGGAATATCGGCGGCTACTACGTTGCCACCGTAACCGAACTCCTGGACCAGGTGAAAGCGCTGATTCCCGAAACTTCGACCGTCGCGGTAGGGGATTCCGTGACATTGGCGGAGACAGGCATCATCCAGATGCTGCGCGAGGGGAACTATCAGTTTCTCGATAAGTACCGGCCTGGGATCAGCCGGGACGAAAAAAAGGCGCTCTACCGGCAAAGCTTTAGCGCGGATACCTTTATGTGCAGCACCAACGCGCTTACCGAAGCCGGCGAGTTGTACAATATCGACGGAAACGGCAGCCGGGTTGCAGCCATGCTGTACGGGCCGGAACAGGTGCTCATCGTGGCCGGCGTCAATAAAATTGTCAAGGATTTGGCGGAAGCGGAACGGAGGGTCCGGCAGATTGCCGCGCCGTTGGACGCCAAACGGTTGAACAAGCATACGCCCTGCGCTTCGCTGGGATATTGCGTCGATTGCCGGAGCGAGGAGCGGATTTGCAATGATTTCGTAGTGATCAAGGGTCAATTCGTCAAAGACCGGATTAAAGTGCTTCTGGTGGGCCAGTCGCTAGGCTATTGAATTCGTCATCGGATAATTTCGGAAGGCTGAGGATGGCGATTCAGCCGATTTGCTTGATAAACGGCTGCCTGGAGAGGAACAGCCAGAGGGTTCCGCCGAGCAATCCGATGAACACATTTATGATGCCCAGGACCGACACCATGTTTTCCCATCCGGAAGAGATGACGAGCATGCCGATGCTGCCCATCAACAGCCCGAAACAGCCGATCAGTGACGAAGCGGAACCGACATTCTCCTGTTGCTGTTCGAGCATGAGGTTGGCGCCGGGCGGTCGCGCGCAACTTCCGGCCAAAGTGGCCGGAAACAGCAGCACCGCAAAGAGCCAGGGTTGGAGGCTGCCCAGCCAGCAGACCAAGGCGCCGCCGCAAGCGATGATCGCAAAACAGGCCATAATGATTGAACGCCGGTCAAAACGGCTGGAAAGATAGATATAGAGCATCGGGCCGACGATCAGACCGGCGGCATTAAAAGTGAAATAGTAACTAAAACCCTGGGCGGTTAAACCGAACTGATTCTCATAAATATAGGATGAGGCGGCCACGAAGGCCATGGAAACCAGGTTTATTAAGGAAAAGGTCAGGAGAAGCGAAGTAAACCCCGGATTGCCGAGCACTTTGCCCAGCCCGGCCATAGCCTGCCAAAGGGTACCCTGATATGGGCCGGCGACGGTCTCTTCCAGCAGCAGGCTCAAAAGCAGGGCCAACAATCCGATGCCCGCCAGGGTCCAAAACACTCCCCGCCAAGAAATCATCTGCAACAGAAGAGCGCCGAGGATCGGAGCGACTGCCGGCGCGATCATCACCATCGATTGCACCAGCGCCAGAACGGACTCCCTTTTCCTACCATCGTAGACATCCTTGACAATGGCGGTGCCGACGGCTGTCGCCGAACTGCCTCCAACCGCTTGCAACACCCGGAATACAATCAATTGGTTCAGACTTACGGCATTGGCCGCCAGAGCGCTGGCCAGGACGTAAAGAGCCATTCCGTACAGCAGGATGGGTTTGCGGCCGTATTTGTCGCTTAACGGCCCCCAAACCAACATTCCGATGCTGTAGAAGATGAAAAACAAAATCAAGGTCAGATTGACCTGAGTTACTGGAGCGTGAAAGTATTCCGCCATACCGGGCAGAGCGGGCAGGTAAAGATCGGTGGAGAGTGGCACGAAGGCGCTGAGAAAGGCGATCAGCACGACCAAACCTTTCGAGCCGAGAAAACGTTGACTGCGGCAATCCAGTGCCGCGGTATTTGACATGTCCATAGATACCTCGCGGGGAAGGGCGCGACGGATGGGGAGCGCGCGCTGCGGCCGGCGTCCCGGACGGCAACGGCGGTCGCTGATTTGGTGGACCTTGCCCCAAGCTTTTTGAAGCAATTATATATAGAGCGCCGCCTTTTGTCAATGCCGCCCCGCGTGGAAAAAAGCAATTTTAGGATCGGGAATGTTGGGTTTGGGTTTTGTTACAGTATCTAGAAAGAGGGAATTTTTTGGGGACGAAGAATGTTAACAATATTGTTGACATTTGTTGAGAAAACAAAAGGAGATCGGGGTTCGTGGGGAAAAAAATCGCCGTGTTGCTCTTCCTGCTCCTCGGCTTAGTCACCGCCTATCTGGTTATCGAGCTCAACGCCGGCCTCGGCAATATCTCCCGGAATCTGGCGTCCGCGGTTCCTTCCTCCGAAGAATCGCAATACCGGATTGCGTTCATTTATCAAAATAATAACGCCGCGTTTTGGAATCAGATCAAAAAAGGCGCGGCCAGCGCCTCCGGCGAAGAACATGTCTATGTCAATTTCATGGAGGAGATTCATGGGCAGGAGCTGCAAACCCTTGATTATCTGAGGTTGGCCATGGATGCGGATTACGACGGAATCATCGTGCAGGGGGAGGACGAGCGGATGATCCCTTTGATTCAAGAAGCGTGGAATGCCGGGATCCCGTCGCTGATGATCGCTTCCGACCTGCCCGATTCGGGGCGGCTCGGCTATGTGGGCGCCGATAATTATCGGGTGGGGTATGTTGCTGGGAAAACGCTGGTCCGGAGCATAAATCCATCGGTCAAACCCAAGTTTGCCGTCATCTCTCCATTGACCGGGTCCAATCTGCAAATGTCGGTGGCGGAATCCCTCAAAGTGTTCGGATTCAGGGAAGCGATCAGTTCTAAGAAAACGGTCGTTCCAATCTGGGAGAAATCCAACCCGACGCTGATCGATTCGCTGATGGTCGTGCGCGGCCTGTTGCAAAAGTACCCCGATCTGAACGGGATTTACGCCACCTATCCCGAGGGGACGCAGGCCGCGGCCAGAGTGGCGCTGGAACGGAACGCGGCGGACCGGATCCAGATTATCGGCCACGGCGATTCGCCATTGATCAGGCAATATCTGAGCGACGGCATTATCAACACTTCAATCGTGGAGTCTCCTTATCAGATGGGCTACACCGCGGTTCAGGAAATGGCGCGCTACTTCCGCGAAGGCCGGATCAGGATCGCGCATAATATTGACGTAATCTTTCTAAACCGCGCCAACTTGAATAAATCGAAGTAACTAGTAATGCGATGGAACGCGAACTCGTTCCATTTCTGGAGTGCCGGCCCTTCGGCGGGGAATTCATTTCCGCGATATTTGCCGGCGTCGGGAGAGGGGTAAGCGATGAACATCCCGGTTGATTTGGCTCCACGGACGTTTTTCCCGATCAAATGGAAGCTGCTGGCCTATTTCGTCGTCTTCATGCTTTTAACCGTTTTTATCGGCCTCTATGTAAATTTGGGCCTGAAAATGTCCACACGGGTCTTTAAAAGCATTCTGGACGAGTATAAATATTTGGAGGAGTTGCGCGAGAAGATTTATGCCGTGAAGTACTATACCGATAATTTTCTGGCAGACGACAGTTACACCAATCTGGAAAAAGCGTTGGCCGCGGCCGCGGACTTGCGGGACCGGTTGGAAGACCTGTCCATGGTGCTCAATCTTGCGGATAACCAGGCCAAATATTACAATTATCTTGATCTGGCGAAATGCCTCGAAAAATACGCCGATCTGTCCGAAAAGACGGTCAGCGCCCGGCGGGCCGGGGCGCTGGAGATCGCCTATTCGTATAACTACCGGATGACCGGTTCCGCCGATCTGATCGCCAAATATCTGGCCAGCCTGATGAATCGCAACGCGACCTGGGGCAACGAACGTTTCATCCGGCTGACCAAACAGACCCAACGCATCGAATACCTGTCCTATGCCCTGGCGGTGGTCATCGGACTCCTTAGCATCGCCTTTTGCCTGAATTTTGCCTTCGGCATCACCCAGCCCTTGAAGCAGATGGTTAAAAACGCCGAGAAGATCGGGGAAGGCCAGTTTATGGTGAATGAAGTCTCGGCCGAGTCCGACGATGAACTGCAAGTCATCGCCGGCGTGTTTAATCGGATGTCCCACAATATCCACGGGCTTTTTCAGGAAATCCAGGAAAAAGCCCAATTGGAAACGGAGCTTAAAGAAGAAAAAATGCACAACCTGGAGATCGAAAACACGCTGCGCGAGACGGAGATTCAGGTTCTGCAATCTCAAGTCAACCCGCACTTTTTGTACAATACCCTGAATGCCATCTCTCAGGTAGCCATCCTGGAAGACGCGACCGGAACCGGGGAATTGATCAAAGCGGTGGCCCGATTGTTGCGGTATAACCTGCAATCGCTCGATCAACCGGTGACGGTCGGCGAGGAAATCCGCCACATCAACGAATACATCTATATCATGGGGGTCCGGTACGGCGACCGGATCGACTGCCGGATTAACTACTCCGGCCAGTTCGACTACTGCCTGATTCCCTGCATGACGTTGCAGCCGCTCCTGGAAAACGCCTATATTCATGGGGTGGCCCCCTTGACCGGACGCCAGGGGAAGATCGCGATTGATCTCGAGCAACGGGGCGAACGGCTGCGGGTGACCATTACTGATAACGGGGTCGGAATCCCTCCGGGTAAGCTGGCCGAAGTATCAGCCAGAGAGAAGCCGAAGGGAATTCCCAAAAAAGGCGAGGCCCGGAGCAACGGGCTGGGTATGAACAATGTCCGAAAACGGTTGGAACTGTTTTATAAACAAACCGGTCTGATGACGATCGCCAGCGAACCCGGCCAGGGGACCCGGGTCATATTGGAGTTGCCAATCATTGAGGAGGCGGAGCGCGAATGTATAGTCTGATGATCGTCGACGATGAGCCGATTGTACTGAAGGCCATTTCGCATGTTGTCGAAACCGCCTGTCCCACCATTAAGGTCGTGGGTAAGACTGGCAGCGGGATGGAGGCGGTTTCCATCGCGCTCCGCGAAAAACCGGATATCGTGATGATCGATATCGAATTGACCGGTCTGAACGGCCTGGATGCTTCAAGCGAAATTAAAAAGGCCCTTCCGGAGACGATTCTGGTGATCATTTCCGCTTACGATAATTTTCAATACGCCCGTAAAAGCATTGCCCTGGGAGTAATGGATTACCTGTTAAAGCCGGTTTCCAAGGACGACATTGTCGCCATTCTGGCCAAAGCGGCGCAGCGTTTGGAGGAACAACGGGGGAAAACCAGGGAACAGCTGGAACTGAAGGATAAATTGAGCAAGATCAAGCCTTTGTTGGAGGAAGATCTGTTCTTTTCGTTGCTTTACCCCGGCATCGGAATGCATCCGTTACAGGAGTACCAGCATTCGCTGGATTTGCAATTTGCGTTCGGGCAAGCCATTGAAGTGTCGGTCGCCGATAGCGAACAGCTCAGCAAAAATTTTGACCGGTACAAGCAATTGCTTAAAAATCAATTATTCGGGAGCAATTGTATTTTGTTCGGGCCGGTGATCGGAAGGACTTCCTTAATCCTGGCCGGTTACGACGCGGTTCCGGATCATCCCGAAAACCGTTGGGAGAGTATTCATCAGGCGCTGCGGGTGACGCTGGACCTTCCGGCCGGCATTGTCTTGGGAGAAATTCTGCCCGGTTTCGAAGGGATGATTCAATCCTTCCGCCGCTTGCGTCAATCGGCATGGCAATATTCGTTTCAGGACGGGGTGTTTTGGGCCGGCGAACTGCCGGAGCCGGCCGATCAGGGATTGGCGATGCTTTGGAAGGTCGAGCGGGATTTTCTGGAAGCGATCCGGCAGGGACAAACCGAGCTGGCCCGGCTGGTCTTTACCGATCTACACCGGGCGATTACGGCGGTGACCGGAGCGGACTGGCAATCCATGAAAGATTATTTTCAGGGAATCAGCGCGGTGTTGCGGCGGATATTCTATGAAAACGCGCCCCAGGAGGCGGCCCGGCTCTGGGATGGCTCTTTCAGCCGGCGGATCAGCCAAATGACCGATCCCGCCGAAATCAGCCTGGTCTTCCAGGAGTTGATTGAAGAATTGGCCCAATCGATTGCAGCCGGCGCCTTTCCCGAGAAAAATCCGGAGATCAGCGCGGCGGTGGCCTTCATGAAGCAAAATTACCACCGGGACATCACCTTGCCGGAGATCGCGGCCACGGTGGCAATTAGCCCCGGCTATCTGACCAAACTCTTTAAGGAACATTGCAATCAGACCGTCATGGATTTCCTGGAACGAATCCGGATCGAGCAGGCTTTGAAACTATTGAAGGAAACCAACCTCTCCATTAAGGAAATAGCCGGCCGGGTTGGTTATAGGGACCCCAATTATTTTAGCAAGGTCTTTAAGAAAGTGACCCATTCGTCTCCGACCGAGATTCGCGACTGACGGCGATTGGGAAGGTGGAGGCGTACCATGGCGCGTTTCATACGAAATCATTGGATCTTAATCGCATTTCTTTTCTTGCTGGTCCTGCTGTCCATGCCCTTGTTTCACTTTGGGCTGTTCTATTGGGATCTGAGCCGGGACCCAGCGGAGATTGGTTATTTCAAGCGTAATCCCGTGCCGGAGGTCGGGATCTGCCTCAACGACCTGGCGGAAAGCCGCTGGGAAGAAGAGAGAACCATTTGGCTGAGGGAGGCGGAAACCAGGCGCCTGCCGGTTCAGATCCGCGTCGCGCATCACTCGGTGGAGCGGCAGATCCGTCAGATCCGGCGTTTCATTGGCCAAAACGTGAAAGTCCTGGTTTTGGTTCCGGTCAGCCGGACCGGTTTGGCCGACGTGCTAAAAGAGGCCGCTCAAAATGGGATCAAGGTTATACTGTACGACGAGATGACCGACGGCCCGGCTGATTTTTACTGCGGTATCGACTATCTGGAAGCGGGCCGGGTTCAAGCGGACGCTTTGGCGGACCTGGCCGGCCCCGGCAATTATTTGCTGCTGCGCGGCCCGTCGGACAGTTATAAGGCGGAGTTGATTGCCCAGGGCCAACAGCAGGCGCTGCGGGCCGCATCCAAGTCTAGATTCCGGCTGCTGCCGGCGATCACTCTTCCCCAATGGTCCGCTGAAGAGGCGGTGCTAAAAACCAGGGTTTTTACCTTGCATCAAAAGGTAAAGGCGATTTTGGCCCCCAACGATCTGGTCGCCCAGGAGATTGGCAGGTATTTTCAGTCGCAGAAGGTCGATGCCCCATTCCTGGCTGGGATCGGAACGGAGGCTTCCTTTGATCAACGGATCAGTTCCGAACCGGACCTGATGACCGTGGCGGCCGATTACAGGCTTCTGGCCAGGACCGCCATGGATATCGCCGGGCAATACGTCAAAGGCAAACCGGTGGCCGGAAACGGGATCATCCATTACGGTTCTCAAAAAACATCAGCCTGGTTGTTGCAGGATTACCCGGTCCGTCGAAGCCAGATGGCAAATTAAGCCTAGTACTACACTAGTCTATGCATTTGGAACTTGTTACAAAACAGTAAAATATTAATCGCGAAATTTACCTGTCCGCAAACTGGTTTTCATCAAAAGATAATTTGTTTAAGTTTTTGCACGGTTAATTACAGAGGCGCCGGGTGATCGGTACAGAAAAATATACAATGAGGAATTTCGCTTCACTCCCTGACCGCAGTCAACTGGGTGTTCGGGAAAGAAAGCGGACGGATTCCTCAAGCCAAATATAATTAAGGGGGAAATGGTATGAAGAAATCGGTTGTTCTAATCGGTCTCGCGGTATTGGTTATTTTAGTGGCGAGCGTTTTGGCGCAAGGCGCGGCCAGGACCTATACCATCGGTTGCGCTATTTACAAGTTTGACGACACCTTCATGAGCGGCGTTCGGAGCGCGATCTCCACCGCTGCCGCCCAGAAAAAGGTCAAAGTGGAGATTGTGGACAGCCAGAATTCTCAACCGACCCAGAACGATAAAGTGGACCTGTTTATCACCAAGCGTGTCAACGCCCTGGCCATCAATCCGGTTGACCGCACCGCGGCCGGTGTGATCATCGACAAGGCCAAACGGGCCAATATTCCGGTGGTGTTTTTGAACCGGGAACCGTTGCCCGAAGATATGAAAAAATGGAATAAAGTCTATTATGTAGGCGCCCGGGCTGAGCAATCCGGCATTATGTCAGGCCAATTAGTCGTCGATTACTGGAAGGCCCATCCGGAGGCTGACCGCAATAAGGACGGCGTGATCCAATACGTAATGCTTAAGGGCGAGCCCGGCCACCAAGATGCGGAACTCCGAACCAAATATTCGATCCAAGCCATTGAAGACGCGGGACTCAAAGTTCAGAAACTGGCCGAAGACACCGCCATGTGGGACCGGGTGAGAGGCCAGGAGAAAATGGCCGCGTTCCTTGCCTCCCAAGGCGAAAAGATCGAAGTGGTCCTGGCCAACAATGACGACATGGCTCTCGGCGCCATTGAAGCGCTGAAAGCGGCCGGATATTTCAAGGGCGGCAAATTCATGCCGGTTGTCGGCGTTGACGCCACCGCGCCCGCTTTAAAAGCGTTGGAGGAAGGGACGTTGCTCGGAACGGTGTTGAACGATGCCAAGAACCAGGGCAAAGCTACCCTTGACCTAGCTTATGTGCTGGCTCAAGGCAAAGCTCCGACCCAAGCCAGTGTCGGCTACAAAATCACCGACGGCAAATATATCTGGATTGACTATAAAAAGATCACCAAAGCCAATATGGATGAAGCCAAATAATTTGGCATAAATTCCATCGCATGGCTTTTTTAGCGGAAAGCAGGAGGGCGCAAGCTCGCTTGCTTTCCCTATAAGGCCATCTTTGCGGCTACGATTATCTTTGGTATGATCGCGGAGGGCATAGCGATGACGGATAGCGGGTTTATCCTCGAATTAAACCATATTTCCAAAGAGTTTCCCGGCGTAAAGGCCCTTGACGACGTTACCTTGAGAGCGCGCCCCGGTACCGTTCATGCGTTGATGGGCGAGAACGGCGCCGGCAAATCGACCTTGATGAAATGTCTGTTCGGGATGTATACTCTTGATAGCGGCGAGATTATTCTGAATGGCCGGAAAACCGAGTTCCGCGAACCGAAAGACGCCCTTGACAGCGGGATCAGCATGATTCATCAGGAGTTGCATTCGGTGCCGTACCGGAGCGTGATGGAAAACATCTGGCTGGGGCGGTTTCCCCAGAAACGGTTCGGCCCGTTCCCCCTAGTCGACCATCAGAAGATGTATCAGGATACTGAAGCGCTTTTCAAAAGCCTGGAACTGGAGATCAATCCGGGTACGATTGTGGGTTCCCTGTCTGTCTCCAAAGTGCAATCGATTGAGATTGCCAAAGCGGTCTCGTATGATTCGAAAGTGATCATTATGGACGAACCGACGTCCTCGCTGACCGAGAACGAAGTCGAGCATTTATTCAAGATTATCCGCGAATTAAAGAGCCGTGGCGTGGCGGTTATCTATATTTCCCATAAGATTGAAGAGATTTTGCGAATTTCCGATGAAGTGACCATTTTGCGCGACGGCAAACTGGTGGGCACCTGGCCTTCATCCCAATTGACCACCGATTTGATCATCTCCCGCATGGTCGGCCGGGACTTAACCAATCGGTTTCCGCCCCGGCATAACGTTCCTGGGGCCGTGGTCCTGAAAGTGGCCGGGCTGAGTTCGCCGTTTCCCAAATCGTTTCAGGACATTTCATTTGAATTGCGACAAGGGGAGATTCTGGGCATCGGCGGCCTGGTCGGCGCCCAGCGGACCGAATTGATCGAGGCCTTGTTCGGATTGCGGGCGATCGCCTCCGGCGACATTTTTCTCAATGGCCGGCCGGTCAAGATCCGCTCGGCGGAAGAAGCGAAAAAGCACAAAATGGCGCTGTTGACCGAGGAACGCCGGGCCACCGGGATTTTTCCCGTGATTTCGGTCCTGGAGAATACGCTCATCGCCAACCAGCGCAGCTATGTCGAACATGGCTTGCTCAACGATAAGCGCCGCAAAGCGGATGCTGACGCTTCCACCCAGCAATTGCGGGTGAAAACCCCGTCGCTGCAGACCTTGATTAAGGATCTATCCGGCGGTAACCAGCAGAAAGTGTTGTTAGCGCGCTGGCTGCTGACGGAGCCGGATATTTTGCTGCTGGATGAGCCGACTCGCGGCATCGATGTCGGGGCCAAATACGAGATTTACTCAATCATCGGCGATCTGGCCGCCGCGGGGAAAAGCATCATCATGATCTCGTCCGAAATGCCGGAACTGTTGGGAATGTCCGATCGGATCGCGGTAATGTGCGAGGGCCGCCTTTCCGGCATCCTTGAAGGCCGGACCGCTTCCCAGGAAGAGATCATGCGGCTGGCCACCAGGTTTCGGGGTTAGAAGTCCGCGCCGGCTTCCACCCCAATCCGGACGGGCCGGCCGCAACCTATCTGCCTTCGGGCCGATGCTTCAATCGCGCCCAAGCGCCTTACGGTAAGGAGGAACTGCGAATGGATTTTAAGAAGATTTCCAGCTTCATTTATAACAATACGATTTATTTCGTATTGTTGGCGCTAGTGGTGATCATGGCCTTTTTTGACCCGCGCTTTCTCTCGCTCACCTGCTTGCGGGATATTCTGCTCCAATCGTCGACCCGGATGATTATTGCTCTGGGCGCGGTATTCGCGATCCTGACCGCCGGCGCCGACCTGTCGGCCGGCCGCATGGTCGGCCTAGCCGCGGTGGTTTCCGCTTCGATGCTGCAGGTTCCGGATTATTTGCGGCTGTTTTTCCCGGGATTGCCTCAACTGCCGTTATTCGTCCCGATTCTCATCGCGATCCTGGCCTGTACCGCATTCGGGGCACTCAACGGCCTGATCATCGCTCGGTTCGGCGTGGCGCCGTTCATCGCCACCCTGGGCACGATGGTCATTGTTTATGGGATTACTTCGATTTATTTTGATATGCCACCCAATCAGTCCCAGCCCATCGGCGGATTGCGGGCCGACTTTACCAATCTCGGCTCGGGCGCAATCAATATCGGCTCGGTTTCCATTCCATATATCATTATTATCGCGGTGGTGGTGACGATCCTGATGTGGGTGCTTCTCAATAAAACCTGCTTTGGGAAGAACACTTACGCCATTGGCGGCAACGTCAACGCCGCCAAGGTGTCGGGGATCAATGTGGCCAGGACCACGGTCTGGATGTACACCATCGCCGGCGCCCTCTACGGCCTGGCCGGAGTGCTGGAAGCGGCCCGGACCGGCGGCGCCACGAATAACTACGGCAACGGTTATGAACTGGACGCCATCGCGGCTTGCGTCGTGGGCGGCGTTTCAACCACCGGTGGGATCGGGACCGTCCAGGGCATCGCGGCCGGCGTGCTGATCTTCGGAGTCATCAACTATGGGTTGACCTTTATCGGGCTCAACCCTTACTGGCAGATGATCATCAAAGGATTGATCATCGTTACCGCGGTCGCCGTGGATATCCGGAAGTATGTCAGTAAAAAGTAAAGCTGATTCTACAAGACTATTTTCGGTATTGTCCAGTAGGACGAACCATCTTCAGTCACTCAAGAACGTTCCGGCGCTTCGGCTTTCACTGCGCCGGGATGAGTCTTGCCGGATTGGTTGAACTTGCAGTTCAACATACGCGTCGTCAAAAGCGAGGAGTTCTAGGCGCGACCGAGCGAGAACCGGAGCCGTACTCAATGTACGGTGAGGATCGCAGCGACCGAGCAACGACGAAATCCGACGCTTTTCACGG
>JAEYGI010000050.1 GCA_023402395.1 Bacillota bacterium | reverse complement strand
ACCAATAACCAATAACCAATAACCAATAACCAATAACCAATAACCAATAACCAATAACCAATAACCAATAACCAATAACCAATAACCAATAACCAATAACCAATAACCAATAACCAATAACCAAGAACTGAACACCGACAATCCGTAATTATTTTACCCAAACATCAGCCGGCAGACCCAGACCGCGGCCAATATTCCGGCAACGTCGGCGATCAGGCCGGCGGCCACGGCGTGCCGGGTCTTGCGGATTCCGACGGCGCCGAAGTAGATGGCAATCACGTAAAAGGTGGTTTCGGTGGAGCCGGCCATGGTTGAGGCCATTTTGCCCAACAGCGAATCGGGGCCGAAGGTTTTCAGGATATCGTTCAGCAGGCCGCTTGAGCCGCCGCCGGAGAGCGATTTCATGATGCCGAGCGGCAGGAGTTCGCCGGGGAGTCCGATCAGGCGGGTGACGGGATTGAAGACCCCGACCAGCACGTCCATGGCGCCCGATTTCCGGAAAATGCCGATGGCGACCAGCATTGCCACGAGAAACGGAATGATCCGGACCGCGGTCTGAAACCCTTCGGTTGCTCCGGCGCAGAAGGCCTCGTAGACTTTGACCTTTTTGAAAACGGCATAGAGGGGGATGACCAGGATCAGGACCGGGATGGCATAGATTGAGATCGCTTGCAGCACAGTGACGAACATGGTTACCTCCCCTTTCTCGACGCTTTTTCGAGCAGTTTGGCGGCGATGATCGCCACCGCGGTGCCGATGATCGAAGCAATAATGGTGGGGCCGATGATCTCCGCCGCATTGGAGGAGCCGGCGGCGACCCGGTAGCCGATGATGCTGGAAGCGACCAGAGTTACCGAAGAGGTGTTGATCGCCAGGAACATGCACATGGCATTGGTGGCGGTATCCTTGTCAGGATTGAGGTCCTGCAACTCTTTCATGGCCTTGATCCCGAGCGGCGTGGCGGCGTTGCCAAGGCCCAGGAGATTGGCGGCCATGTTCATGACCATGCTGCCCATGGCCGGATGGTCGGGGGGCACCTCGGGGAACAACCGTATCATGACCGGTTTCAGCAGGCGGCCGATGGCGTTGACGATGCCCGCTTCCTCGGCCACTTTCATCAAGCCGAGCCACAGGGTCATCACACCGATGAGGCCGAGGGCCAGGGTGACGGCGGTGTTGGCCGATTCGATGGCCGCGTCGGTGATGCCCTGGGCGTCTCCCCTGGCGATGCCGGTGACCACGCCGATGACGATCAGCGCCAGCCAGATGTAATTGATCATGCGAACTCCTCCTTTGTTTTGCAATGAAATGTGAGCTTGAATATCTTTCATTATGACGCGCGTCAAGCGGTTTGTCTCGTGGGAGTTAATAGAAACGGCCGGCCTGCGGCTGAATTTTATGATAATCATACCATACTCGCGATCAAATTGAAATTAGATTGGGAGCTATTAAAGCGTTCCTTGCCAATGGGGCTTACAAACAGTTGACAGGGGATGGATTAAATTTCTCTTTTTGTTACGAAAAATGGTCCGGCAATTGATGCCGTAGTAGCGGGGATAACACCCGATTGACAGGCGGTGACTGCCACAGTTACGGCAAGGCTTGCCGTAACTGCGGCAGTCGATCCCATAGTTCCGGCATTAGGTGCCGCCTTAACGGCAATCGCTGCCGCAGTTGCGGCAAAGAGCGCCGTAGTTTTGGCAATCGCTGCCGCTTCTGCGGCAACGAATGCCGGGGGAACGGCAAGAGATGCCATAGTTACGGCATTAAACGCCGTAGTTGCGGCAATGAGTGCCGGGGGATTGGAGGGGGGAGGTTGGGTTCGGTTTGATCGCGCCGAGTCTTTTTGGGTGTTTCCGGGTGGGAGGATTTTTGCCGGTAGACTCCGGCGAACGCGGGATAATCCGGTAAAAAAAATTTTATTTGAAGCAGGAGAATATGAAATTATTACGAATTCATTAATTGTAGATTGTCGACAATTTTATAATGGGAGTTTTGAACATGGCGGTTTTTTGTCCACCGAAAAGCAACTTATTGCATACTGAGGTAATCAACGCGATCATCAATGCGATCGTCTCCGGTTCGCTGAAACCGGGTGAGCGGATCATCGAGCAGCATATCGCCGAGCAGATGCAGATCAGCCGGGCGCCGGTCCGGGAAGCCATCCGGGAGCTGGTGGCGCAGGATATCATCAAATTCCTGCCCCGAAAAGGAGCCTATATCGCTCCGCTGAGCCAACGGAGCATTCAAGAAGTTTATACGCTCCGCGGCTGCCTGGAAGGCCTGGCCGCCCGCCTGGCGACATTGGAATTGACGGAAAAGGATCTTAACGAACTTTATTCGCTCAACGCCAAAATGGAGGAGGCCACCGGGGCCAATGACGCCACCGCGTTTATCGAGGCCGATCTGACTTTTCACGATCTGATCTGTCAGCGCTGCGGTCATGCGCGGCTCTTGAAAATGATCGACGGAGTACGGCTTCAGACCCGGCTGTATATGGTCATGTCCAAGTGGAATCTGGTCGCCCATTCGCAACTGAACCGGGAGATGAACGCCCATCAGCCGATCTTGGACGCTTTCCGCGACCGGAATCAGGAAGAGGCTGAAAAAAGCATGCGTTGCCACATTACCTCCGCCGGCAATTTATTGCTGGAATACCTGCTCAAGGACGGCCAGCGGCAATTTGCCGAATCGGAGGAGGGCAACGATAACGCCACGGAGTAGGAAAAATTTTTCGATCGGTTTGTTGATTGTCGACAATTAATTTTATTCAAGTCCACACTCAACTGACATTATCGAAATATAGCCAAGCCAAAATGGCCCAAAGGAGGCGATGGAATGTAACAAAACGGATCGCGGTTGGTTTTCTAAAGAGAAGTTTATTACGAACAAGGAGGAAAAATAATGATGAAAAAAGCTCTGCTGTTATGCTTGTTAATGCTGGTATTCCTCTGCTCGGTTCAAAGCTTCGCGGCGCCGGTGACCATTACGTTCCTTTCCCCGGAGACCGACCCCGGTTCGATTAAGGTGGATAATGAAATTATTGCCGCTTTTGAAAAAGCCAACCCTGGAGTGAAAGTAAAATTAACCCACGCCAATTTGAACGATGTTCTGCCGAAGTTATCGGCGATGCTTAGAGCCGGAACCGCTCCGGACCTGGCGTACAGTTCGCCGAAATTCGTTCCGCCTCTGGTCGATCAAGGCCAATTGGTGCCGATGGACGATGTGTTTAAGAAATTGGGCGATGTTCCCCGCAAATTCGTGACGGGTAACAAGAAAAATCAGATTTTTGACGTCCCCGTCGCGCAAGAAGTCAGGTTGTTATATTATCGGAAAGACCTGTTCGCCGCAGCAGGAATCAAACCGCCGACCACTTTTGCCGAATGGCTAAAAGCAGCCAAGGATTTGACGGTGGATACCAACAAGGATGGGAAAATTGATCAATTCGGCATCTCGGTTACCGGGGCTCCGCCGGAAGTCAGCTATGATTTCTCGTGCTTTTTATGGGCCAACGGCGCCGAATTGTTTGATTCCAAATTAAACGTTGGCATCGATTCCGCCAAAGCCGTTGAAGCGTTGGAATTCTTAGGGAAACTTAAGGAATATGCGCCGCCGGGGGTAACCAATACCACGTATAAAGATGTTTCCGTGAACTTCGCCAATGGATTGGCGGCCATGGCCGTGTATCCGGGGCGGATGCTGCTGAATATCGATCGTTATAACCCCGAGCTTGCTCCAAAAGTCGGAGTGGTAGCGCTCCCGTACGGTCCTGGAAATAATCAACCGCTCACCCATACCGCCATTAACAACTTTATCGTCTTCAAAACCTCCAAGAATGTTCAGGCGGCTAAGAAATTCATAATCTTCTACATGCAGGACAAACAGTACTTAAAGTTCCTGACCGGATCCGCGCCCGGCCATAGCTTACCGGTGCGCAATAGCTGGTTGAATAATCCGGAATATTTTGCCGACCCCTCGATCGCCAAATGGAAGGACCTTGTAAAAGCGTCCATGGATTATTCATTTAAATACGGAACCGATTTTCACCTGCGGCATCCGGGCGTGGTTGATCCCTATGTCGGCAGAGCCACCGCCGATCCGACCTACTCTCGTGAAATCAATAAGTATTTAGCGGGAGAGGCATCCGCCAAACAAGCGCTCACTGCCACGGCCAACGCCTGGCGGGAGATGTTCGGCATCAAATGAGCCGTAGTTTAACCATTGCTATCAATCCATTCTAGAAAGATTGCTCATAAAATAGGGATCGGACATTGTTCAATGTCCGATCCCCACAATGGGGTGTATACGGTGCTTAAAAAGGACAATCTCATCGGGATCGCGTTTTTAATACCGGCTGTGATTTTCATGGCGATCTTAATCATATATCCCCTCGTGAACGCGTTTTTTCTGAGCTTCCAGCGGCAGCTGATCTATGAGGCCCAGGGCGTGTATATCGGGTTCCAAAACTATCTCAAAATCTTAAGTGACCCCGCCTTCTGGCAAGCGTTTCAATTAAGCCTGATCTGGACGGTCGTCACCATTGCCGGACAGGTAGTCATCGGGGTCATTGCCGCGCTGATCCTGCACGAGGAGTTCAAGGGGCGCGGGTTGGCCAGAGCTTTTGTCATGCTGCCGTTTTTTATGCCGACCGTGGCCGTGACGCTGATGTGGAAATGGCTCTTAAATGAGCAATACGGGTTTGTGAATTATTTGTTGATGTCAATGCACATTATCGATAAACCCGTCAGTTGGCTGGGGACTCCGTCGCTGGCAATGGCTTCGATTATCTTTATCGGAGTTTGGCGTTACTTCCCCTTTGTAACGATTAACGTCTTGTCCCGACTTCAAACCATTCAGCAGGAACTCTATGAGGCGGCGAGCGTGGATGGAGCGACTCCGTGGAAGAAATTTTGGCATATAACATTTCCCGAGATCAAGGGCGTGCTTGGGGTCGTAATCTTGCTGCGCAGTTTGTTTATGTTCAATAAAGTCGATATTATCCTGCTGTTGACCAAGGGCGGCCCAGGCACCAGCACTCTCACGCTTCCGGTTCAGGCTTACAGCTATGCGTTTGAAGGGATGCAGCTCGGCAGGGGGTCAGCCAATGCGATCATTCAATTCCTAATTGTACTGGCGTTTATTTTGGTTTACATCAAATCAACCGGAAAAGCGCAGGAAGGGGGAATTAAGTCATGAATTACCTAAAAAAATTGCGGCGCGCCGGGTTTTACCTGTTAGCGATCGGCCTGGTGCTGTTCTCGGTCGGCCCGATCATTTGGATGCTGCTGTCTTCCTTGCGGCCGAAGGTTGAGTTTTTCACCATTCCCCCCACCTTTTTTCCAAAGCACTGGACTTTGGAGAATTATATCAGCGTCTTTCGCGAAACCGGGTTTCTTCATTTTATGATCAACAGTATTCTGATATCGATCGGAGCCATCATCGCCAGTACGGTGGTTGGGGTCATGGCCGCCTACAGCATTACGCGTTTCAATTATCGGGGGAGGAACTTCTTTTCGATCTTCTCGCTTTTTGCGTACATGCTCCCGTCAATATTGCTGGTAATTCCCCTGTATTTGCTGGCGGTTCAATGGCGGCTCACCGATAAGCTCACGGGACTGATCCTTGCGTATGTGGCATTGTGTTTGCCCTATTGTATCTGGGTGCTGTGTTCGTTCTTTCAAACCCTCCCGATCGAACTGGAAGAAGCGGCATTCATTGATGGATGTGGCCGGATCAGGGTTCTGGTTCACGTGGCCTTGCCGATGCTGATCCCGGCAATCATCGCGGTAATTGTTTTTACGTTTACGTATGTATGGAACGAGTATCTTTTCGCGCTGATCTTTATCAGCAGTGACGCCAAACGGACTTTCCCGGTAGGACTGGAGAGCTTCGTAACCTCTTTCGATGTTTATTGGGAATATATCTTGAGCGGCAGCGTGATCGTAAGTATCCCGGCCGTGATTATCTTCCTGTTGACGCAACGTTCGCTCATTAAAGGCTATGGCGCCGGAGCGATTAAAGGATAATTGGGGAGGTAATTGATTTGCGGAATCAATATAAGGTGCTTATTATCGGCGCTGGCTTGGCCGGGCTTAGCGCCGCGGCCCGCTTGGCGGAAGCCGGAGAGACGGATATCGCGGTTGTAAGCTCCGGTTCCGGCGGGACCCCATACATCGCGGCGCTGAATGCGGTATTGACGCCCAATTCCTGGGGCGATACCATTGAGCAACATGCGTTGGATATGCTTCAAGCCGGTTATCATATCAATGATCGGCAACTGGTTGGAGAGATGTGCGCGGCAGCGCCGCGCTGCATCGAACTGCTGCGGAGATGGGGCGTGGAGTTTGCCGCCAACGATGGAATCCCGCACCGGAGACACGCTTCGGGATCCAAATACCCGCGATCGCTCTGTCAAACCACGGATTTATTGGGAAAGCAACTTATCGTCAAGTTGCGCGAGGCATTGCTGGAGCGGGGCGTAACCTTTCATTTTCAAACGCGTTGCGTTCAAATATTAGTTGAGGACCATTCGGTCCGAGGTGTCACCGTGACGGATCCGAATGGAACCGATTGCCGTAATCTCCACGCTCCGGTGGTGATTGCCGCGTGGGGGGGCATTGGAAACCTTTTTCCCGAGTCCACCTATCCGGGGGATATCGACGGCCGGGCGCTGGTGATGGCGTATGAAGCCGGCGCTTCTTTGATCGATCTGGAGTTTTTAGAATTTGAGCCGATGGTCGCCATCTGGCCGCCCGAAGCGAAAGGCGAGCCTTGTCCCACCGCGATGCTGGGTGAAGGCGCTTATCTGCTCAACCGGGATCAGGAACGGTTTCTTTTGACCGTGCGGCCCCAGGGCGAGGCGGGAACTCCCAAGACAGTAATCAATCAGGCAATCTGGCGGGAATTGGCGGCCGGCAAAGGTTCGCCGCATGGTGGAGTTTATGTGGACTTGCGCCACATACCGGTTGAAGTGTTAAAAGGATACCCTTGGTTTTATAACCGGGTTGCCGACGCGGGGTTGGACTTAACCAAGGAACTGCTGGAAGTGGGGCCGGTAGCTCACAGCTATTCCGGAGGAATGAGCGTGGCTTCCAATTATCAAACCTCGGTCAAAGGGTTGTTTGCGGTAGGAGAAGCCATGGGCGGGATCCATGGCGCTTGCCGGTTGGCCGGCAATGCCGCCACCCAAGCCTTGACTTCCGGGGTTTTGGGAGCCGAAGGGGTATTGGGCGGTGATTTTAAAGCCGATACGACCGCTTTTCTTGAAAGAAAGCCAACTTTTTACAGTGATCAGGAAGTTAGGGAAGAAGTGATTCCGCAAGTGCGGCGGATTGTCGGCCGGGCGCTCGGCGCGCAACGGGACGGAGCCGAACTGCGGGAAAGCGACCGGGAGTTCCGGGAGATTTTGAATTCCCTGGATGCCCGGCCTGACACCCTGGCGCGGCAGACGGCTTTATCCGCGCTGTTGATGGTCAGAAGCGCGCAGTTACGTTGCGAGTCCCGCGGCTCCCATTACCGGAGTGATTATCCGGAACTCAGCAAAGAATGGCAATGTTCCATCGAATTGACCCGGGGCGGGGAGGAGACGATTCAATGGCGTTCCATCGCCCGCCCCTGATTTAAAACAGCCTGTGATTTGAAAGACGGGTAGATATTTGGGGAGGAGAGTTTTAAATGAAACCGGAAGGAATTATTGCCGCGATGGTCACGCCGATGACCGAGGACGAGCGGATCAATGAGGCCGAACTCCGAGCGCAGGTGAACCGGCAGATTGATGCCGGGGTTCATGGCCTATTTTGTCTGGGGACCAATGGCGAGAGTTACATTCTCAGCCCCGCTGAAAAGCTGGAAGTGATTCGGGTTGTGATCGATGAAAACCGGGGCCGGTTGCCGGTGTATGCCGGAACGGGCTGCGTGGGGACGAAGGAAACCATTGAATTGTCGCGAAAAGCGGGAGCGTTGGGCGTAACCGCCCTGTCCGTCGTATCGCCGTATTTCGCCGCCATCTCCCAGGACGAACTGTACGAACATTACAAAGCCTTGGCGGAAGCGGTTGATCTGCCCATCGTGCTATATAACATGCCGGCCCGAACCGGCAACAATATTGAGTATACCACCGTGGCCAAGCTGGCTCAGATCTCCAATATCGTCGGGATCAAAGACAGCAGCGGCAATTTCGATAACATTCTGCGCTATTTGGAAGCTACCGATAACCGCCGGTTCTCGGTACTCTCCGGAAATGATTCGTTAATCCTTTGGACGTTGCAAGCGGGGGGCGCCGGCGGCATCGCCGCGATGGCCAATCTGTTTCCCGCGCTGATGGTCAAGATCTATGAATTATGGCGGCAAGGCGATTTTGCCGGAGCCAAGCAAGCGCAGGATGCGATCCGGCCGATCCGGGATTGTTTGAAGCTCGGCAACCCCAATACCGTGGTCAAAAAAGCCGTCAACCTTCTTGGGTATCCGGTGGGTCCGTGCCGGAAGCCGTTTGCAACGCTCAGCGAGAAAGCGGTGGCCGAAATCCGGAAGACGCTGGACACCTATTATCAAGGCGTCAAGTAAAGAGTAGGAGCGATAAGTATTCTAGCCTAAGCTTCGTCTGTGAATGGACTAGATAGGATGAAATAAGTTGAATTTAATTCATTAACTTCTCCATCATGGAAGGTTACGGGACATGATGTGTAGATGGATATAAGAAATTTAATTCAACTTATATAGAAAATAGGTTGCGCTTGAAAGCAGAATGCGACACACTGTAAAGGAGATCAAGTCATGGGTCTTTTCACGGTAAATAATAATTTTCCGGCGCAAGTCAGCTACGGACCGGGTTTGGCAGCCCG
This sequence comes from Bacillota bacterium, assembly GCA_023402395.1. Classification (GTDB taxonomy): domain Bacteria; phylum Bacillota; class UBA4882; order UBA8346; family UBA8346; genus JAEYGI01. The sequence goes on along the minus strand of JAEYGI010000050.1, from coordinate 124,802 downwards.
GATTGAATGGGATTCGGACGCTCCCAGGGTATTGATCATCACCGATCGGGGCCTGTTGAACACTCCCAACATCGCCAGTATCATCAAACGTTTTCCCCAAGCCGAACTTTATGCCGAGCTGACTGGCGAGCCGACGTCGGAAATGGTGGATGCGGCATTGCGGTTTAGCCGCAAAGAACCCTATGATCTGGTGATCGGGATCGGAGGAGGCAGTGTGCTGGACACGGCCAAAGTGGTCGCGGCCCTGCGCCTTGATAAAATGGAAACCGTGGCCGAAGCCTTCGGCAAGGACCGGGTTAACCCGAGGAAAACCAGACTGGGGCTGATTCCGACCACGGCTGGCACCGGTTCGGAGGCTACCCCCAACAGTATCATTAAGAGCGGCACCGATGGGGTCAAGCAAGCGGTGATCAGCAAAGAACTGCTCCCGGATTGGGTGGTTCTCGATCCGGAGTTGACCTTGTCATTGCCCCCCGCGATCACGGCCAGCACCGGAATGGACGCGCTTTGCCATTGCATCGAATCCGCGCTCTCCGTTAACGCCAATGAGATCAGCAAGGCTTATTCCTATCACGGGATAAAGCTGTTGAGCGAAAATATCGAGCAGGCGGTCGAAAATGGCGCCGATCTGGAAGCCCGCGGCGGGATGTTGCTGGGCAGTTTCTTCGGCGGGCTGGCGTTGACCATCGCCGGAACCACCGCGGTTCACGCGCTGTCCTATCCGCTGGGGAAACGGGGCGTGCCGCATGGGGTGGCTAACGGGATGCTGCTGCCTTGGATCCTGGAGTATAACTTGCCGTATTGCGAGGCGCAACTGATGGCGTTCGCGCCCTACCTCCGGAGCCAAAAGCCGTTACGGAGCGCGGTGGATATCGTGGCGTTGCTCTTTGGATATTTGACGCGGTTTCCAGTGCCGAAGGCCCTGGACGAAGTGGGAATCGCGCCGGAAATTCTTCCGGAGCTGGCCGCCGAGGCCATGGAGCAAAAACGGCTGCTGGCCAACAATCCCAGACTGGTGAGCGTAACGGAAGCGGAAGCGATTTACCGGGAAATATTACATAAAACGAAACGGGTGATGTCGTGAAGACTTGTCGAATCGCCGTGACCATGGGGGATCCGGCCGGAGTCGGAGCCGAGGTGACCGTGAAGGCCATCCAAGCAATCGCCGGGAAAGCAGCCGCTGAGATCCTGGTGATCGGAGACCGCCGCTTTATTGAGAAGGCGGTGTCCGTCTGCGGCCTGCCTTTAACCGTAAAAGGGATTCATTCCATTGATGAGATGAAGTCGGAACCGGGGGTTATTACGGTTTTAGATCTCCAGAACGCCGATCCGTCCGCCATTCTTTATGGCCAGGTCTCAGCCGCGGCGGGGCGGGCCGCCTATCAATATCTGGAATTAGGCATTCAACTGGCGCGGGAGAAAAAGATAGCGGCGGTGGTGACCGCGCCGATCAATAAAGCGGCCTTAAACCAAGCCGGTTATCATTATAGCGGCCATACCGAGATCTTCGCGCGGCTCACGGAGACGTCCGATTATGCGATGATGCTGGTGGAAGGGTCCTTCCGGGTCGTCCATGTCACCACCCATGTGGCGCTGCGCAAAGCGTGCGATCTGGTCACCCAAAAGCGAGTGTATCAGGTCATCAAATTGGCGGATGCCGCCGGAAAACGGATGGGTATCTCCAACGCGCGCATTGGAGTCGCCGGGTTGAATCCGCATTCGGGAGAAGGAGGCCTTTTCGGCGACGAGGAATTGCGGGAGATCATCCCAGCCATCGAGCAGGCCGCCGCGGAAGGAATCGCGGTGGAAGGCCCGGTTCCGCCGGATACGGTTTTCGTCAAGGCCCGCGGCGGCAGTTATGATTTTGCCATCGCCATGTATCACGATCAGGGACATATTCCGCTAAAAATGGCCGGGTTCACTATGGAGGGGAAGAGTATGAGCATCTCCGGGGTCAATGTCACCCTGGGGCTGCCGATCATCCGGACTTCGGTGGATCACGGCACTGCCTTTGATCAAGCCGGAAAAGGCACCGCCAGCGCCAAGAGCATGATCGACGCCATTGAACTGGCGATCCGAATGAGCGGCGAGGCGGAGGGAGCATAGATGGCCGTTGTGATCGTCGCCGACGATTTCACGGGCGCCAACGACAGCATCGCCCGTTTCGCCGCGGCTGGCGCCGGATGCGTTACTTTGTTTGACCCGGGGCTGCAACCTGGCCGGCCGGATTACCAAGTGGTGGCCCTGACCGTGAACTCCAGGGGCCTGCCTCCGGACGAAGCTTACCAGGCCAACTACAAGGCTGTCCAACAGTTGCGGCTGATGCCGGAAGACATCCTCTATAAAAAGGTCGATTCCGGCCTGCGGGGCAATCTCGGAGCGGAGCTGGACGCCGTCCTCGACGGGTTGGGGCGGGACCGGACGGCGCTGATGGCCCCGGCCCTGCCTGAAAACCAGCGGATCACCGCCGGAGGGTATCAACTGCTGCAGGGCGCGCCGGTTCATGAGACGGAACTGGCCGCCGATCCGGTGACACCGGTGCGGGAATCGCATCTTCCCACATTGCTGGCTGCCACTAGCCGCCGGAAGGTCGGGTATCTGCCGCTGGCGTCGGTTTATGGCGGAGTGGAGAGCGCCACTGCGGTGCTGCGCGGGCTAATGGCCGACGGATGCCGGATCATTGTGGCGGATGCCACCCAACCCCGCCATTTGGACATATTGGCGCAGATCAGCGTATCATTCGCCGCGCAATTGCTGCCTTGCGGAACGGCGGGACTGGCCGGCGCTTTGGCGCGACGGCTGTTTGCGGCGAAACCGGCTGACCGCCCCGCGCTAGAGGCAGCGGACAACGGAATCGTCGCGGCGGTCATTGGAAGCCGCAGCCGGAACGCCAGGCTTCAAATCCGGCGCGCGCTGGAGGCTCTGCCTTGGCTGGCCGAGAGCGTGGCGGAGCGCGCCGCGCTTACTATCGCGGCGCAGCGGCCGGACGCCATCCGGCGCGTTGTCTCGGAAGCCAAAGCAGCTATCGCCTCCGGAAAGCGGGCAGTGGTGATCCGGTTTGACGACGCTGCGGCGGTTGACCCCGCGTCATTGGACGCAACCCTGCTGGCTTCGGGATTGGGAGAGATCGCCCGGCTGCTGACGGAGGAGATTGGAATCAAGACCTTGTATCTGAGCGGGGGCGACATTGCGGCCGGCGCGGTGAAGGCTCTCGGCGGCTGGGGCTTGGAAGTGGAATCCGAAATCGAGCCGGGCGTCTGCGCCGGCCGCTTGCGGGGCGGGCGGTTTGAAGGGTTGAGGGTGATTACCAAGGCGGGTTCTTTTGGGGATTCGGAGACGCTCGCCAAGAGTTTGCGCTCGTAACTGAAAAAATATCTTGGCAGCGAAATTTTTCCCCGGAATCAACTTAGATCCGGGGTTTTTTCATAAAACCAGGAGCCAGAGTTGCCAACCCCAGACCGTGGACCAAGGAATTTACAGCGTCCCTTCCAAACAATTGACAGGGGATAGTTTCCTTTGCCTATTCAACTACCCGAAATGGCCCGGCATTCGCTGCCGCAGTAACGGGGATGACCCAAAATTGACAGGCGATTAATGCCGGACTTACGGCAAGGCTTGCCGTAGTTGCGGCAGTCACTGCCGTAGTTCGGGCATTAGGCGCCGCCTTAACGGCAACCGCTGCCGCAGTTGCGGCAAAGAGCGCCGTAGTTTTGGCAATCAATGCCGCAAGTCCGGCAACCGATGCCGTAGTTGTGGCGGTGAGCGCCGTAGTTACGGCGAAGAACGCAGGAGGAACGGGAATGGATGCCGCAGTTGCGGCAATGAGTGCCGGCGGGATATCCGGTCTTTTATCTTTTCTGCGACTTGGAGAAACGCCCCGTATGTGATAAATTAAAATGAGAGTAAACAAGAGAGAATGAAGGCAAGGCAATGACCATCGGCTGTTCGGTAGTGATTCATGATTCAGCGGGACGGATTCTGATTGCGCAACGCAGCCGGGAGAAACGAATCCACCCGCTGCGGTGGGAGAACGTCGGCGGGCATCTGGAACCGGATGAGACGCCGGAGGAGTGCATCCGGCGGGAAACGAAGGAAGAGATCGGCTGCGATCTGGTTGATCTCCAATTGCTGGCCGTGACCGTCAAAACGGAAGCGGAGCAACGGTTGGCGCTGATTACATACACCGCTGGGATTTCCGGCGAGATCCGCCTGAAACGGGATGAAATCGAACAAATCCACTGGGTCGGCCGGGCCGAACTCGATCAGTTCGATTTCTGCTTCAACTGCCGGAAGGAGATCGACCGGTTTTTCGAGAGGTGAACTATGAAACTGCTTCATGAATTCAAAGATGACATCTATCCGTTTCAGGAAATAGCCTTTGAAAAGCATGCGTCCAGAGCCATCGTTCTGAACCAAGACGGCAAGATGGCCTTGGTCCGGATGTACATCAAGGATAAAGTAAATTGTTACATCACGCCCGGCGGCGGCATTGAACCGGGGGAAACCCCGGAAATGGCGGTTAAACGGGAGATCCTTGAAGAGCTTGGGCTGGAATGCGAGATTTTGCATGAGATCGGAATGATCATCGATTATTTCTACGATATCCGGCGGAAGACCGTTTCATATTATTATGTTTTGAGGGCATTGTCGGAACAAGCGACAAACTGGACCGACAAAGAGCAAGAACTGATTCAGGCGATCGAATGGGTCACCCTCGACGAGGCCGTTGATTTGCTGGCGACCTTTCCGGCCGATCCCCGCGGGGCGACGTTTCACCGTCGGGATTTGCTGGCGATCCGGGAAGCGAAACGGATCTTGGGTTGGGTTAGCTATATTTAAGGAGATATAACCATTATTTGGATGTATGATAATTGGTTTTATGATATAATAGATATAAGCTATGATTGGAGTGCTGTAAATGAGCTTAAATAAAGATGAAGCGAAGAGAATTATCGATAGCCTGCCGGAGAACGCGACGTGGGACGATTTGATGTATCAGATTTATATAAAAAAAAGAGTTGAAACCGCTCTTCATGAAATTGAGGAGGGTGAAACAATATCCCATGAGGAAGTTAAAAAGAAGTTTCTGTCATGAAGATTATCTGGACCAGGTCCGCGGTTTCGAACCTTGAGAGTATTAAAGTTACATCTCGCATGATTCGGAATATTATGCCGCCCAATTGATGGCAAAAATCATCGGAGCGGTGGATAAACTTGTCAGTTCCCGAGATTGGGCCGAGAGGTTCCGGAAATAAAAAGAGAGGATATTCGTGAAATTATTTACAATAGTTATCGAGTCATATACAGAATTGATGAAGAAACTCTCTTTATCTTAGCAGTAATCCATGATGCAAGAGATATAAATAACCTTAAACCAAATCCTTGGGAAATTATTTGAAGTCTCAAGGATTTTTGCTATTCATGGAAAGGGGATCAACCGATGCAGCTTGAACACTTAGAAAAAAACCGCAAATCGACGAGTCCGCTTACATTGCCCCCAACGCCACGATTTGTGGGGATGTCCGGATCGGAGCCAATAGCCGGATCATGTTCGGAGCCCGGCCGGGTACACGGTTGAAAACAATGTGTCGACCCCCATCATGATGCCCCGGTCGACTTCTCAACGATACTTGATTACCCAGCGGATGGCAAACGGCCCGCGCGCGGTTTGCGGTCCCGACCACCATCGGGCCCGGGTTTTCAGAGGGCCGTGAGAGGTATGGTACAATTCCTCGTTTTCGACGTTTTCAATATCGCAACGTTCGAGACCTTCAACTTGGGCTTCGTGGATGATCCCCTCATGATAGACAACTTTATCCCCCATTAGGCGCGGTCCCGTGGAAAAGCTGGGAAATTCAATAACGATCTCGCGGATGGGCAAGGGGGCCGATTGCGGCTGCATCAGGTAAGTCCCCCTGATCGAACCGTTCCGGAAAGAAAGGGAGGTTTTCCCGGACAGGCCCGGAAAAGGCGCGGGAATGGAACCGTTCACCAGGCAAAAGGAGTCATACTCAAAATCCACCCGGCACTCATCCCCGGCATCGTGGAGCGTGATATTTTTGATGAATGCGATCGGCATAATCTCCGCGCCGTCGTTCAATATCAGTTTGGGGATCAATTGAGGATGGACCGACTCCGGAACCGATTCGATCACCCAATTTTGATGCGGTATGGGCAAGTAGGGCGACGTCTTAAAATATTTGATTCCCCCGTTGATTATGGGGAGACTGAAGACATGCCGCCGGTCCCGGATAATGATTAGGCCCCGTTCCGCTGTTTCGGTTTTGGAAAATTGGAAGTACCGCGAGTGCGGCAATGCGGCCAAGCGCTCCTGGAAATCGGAGGCGGGAAGGCGGGACGAAAATCCGGCGTTTCGCCAAAACCGGTATTTGTCGAAGAGCAAGAGATAAATGGTCAGCAGAACGTCCAAGATCCGGAATTTGTTACGGTAACCATCGGTGCGTCGCCCTTTTTCCCAAAGATTAAAGGCGTTCATTTGCGGATCCCACCAGAAGTCAAGCCATTGGGCGACGATTTTGAGAATGAGGTCATAGGCCAGTTCGGTTTCGGCTTCGGTCAACACCCCCATCGCCGCGGCCACGGACAGGACTTCCAGACTGGCGGCCCCGCCAAAGATCCCGATGCTTCGGCCGTATGAAAAGCCATTACCGGCTGAATTGGCCAACTGCAGATGGATTTCGGCGGAATTCCGCAACATGGTCAGCAGCCGGGCGGGAATGGGGGTTGCGCTTTCGGCGAGTAAATGGCATAATTCGGCGGGAATATTGATGGAATAACGATCAAAACGCCCCTCTCCGGGAGTTTCATCCATATAGTCGCATTCTCCCGAATAGCGATGGATATGTTCCAAAAGCCGGGCGAAAAGGCGCTCGCTGATCGCGGAATCCTCCCAGCCGAGCAATTCGCGGTATTTGGCAATTCCGTAGGCCACGCCATAATAATTAGTCGGCTTATTGATCAGATCGTGCGTGGCCGGATCGACAAACGAACGCCAATCCCAGGATAGTTTGAACCTGGCCAGGCTTTCACCGTCGACGGCCCGTTCGAGCAGGCCCGCCTGTTGCAAGCGGTACAGGCCGGCGACCCCGTTTAAAGTCCCCCAAGTCTCAGTCGGCAGTTGCGACATGAGCGCCACAATGTATCTGGTCTCCGTGATGAAATCGGTTGGGGAGGGCTCGGCGCCGTTTAAATCCGTCAGTAGGTAACTCGCGAGATTGATGATCTTCCCGCTCAGGAAAGGGGCTTTTTCGTTGAAAACTTTCACCCCATCCATGACGCAGCCGGTTCCTTCCCTAACAATTCGGGCATAGAGACTGGATAAGGACGGCCGGAAATGTTGATGAACCAATTGATCCAAGGTGCGTTCCATGGCGAATACTCCTTACTGAATTACTGTAACTTGTGATCGGTTTTATTATAAAGTATAATATTAACAAATTCATTGTCAAAGTTGGTTCAAACATTGCGATTATTGACTATAGGACGATACCGGGGGAGCTGGTTATGACCGGAAATGGTTATCAGGATCAAACGGATATTGAATATCGGCGAATTCGTTACCGGCAGGTTCCCCAACTCAAATTCCACCTTCATGACGGATTTGAGATTTTTTTCTTAATCTCCGGGGACGTCAAATACTTGATTGAGAAACGGGTTTACATGGCGAGGCCCGGCGATATTTTCATAACCAACCATCAGGAACTGCACCGGGTTTTTTTGCAATCCGACGCCACCTATGAGCGGATCACGATCATCTTTAAACCCGCGGCGATTCAAGCCTTTAATATTTACCGGTTTGACCTGCTTCATTGCTTTTTGCAGCGGCCGAAAGGGGAATATAATCGAATTGTTCTCGATGACTGGCAACGGGATGAAGTCCGCGCCTATTTTGACCGGATTGAGCAGGTGGATCTCCGCCGGTCCCCGGAGTCGGAACTCTTGAAGACCACCTGCTTCATTGAGTTGTTGGTATGGCTGAATAAGATCTTCCAGGCAAACCAGCCGGATGACGAGAGCCCTCAGATACCGGGGAAATTATTTGCGATTCTCAGTTATATCGAGACCCATCTCCAGCAGGAATTGAGTCTAGCCTCCCTGGCGAAGCATTTTTATTTTGACAAATTTTATCTGAGCAAACTGTTCAAAAAGCATTTTGGAAGCAGCGTTTACGAATACATCGTCTGCAAGCGGGTCTCCAAAGCTAAGTCCCTGATTATGGAAGGTTTCAATCTTACCGAAACCAGCCATTTATGCGGCTTTACCGATTATTCAAGCTTCTTCCGGATGTTTAAAAAGCATATGGGCATTTCTCCGGCCCAATACAAAAAAATGGCAAACGCCGCAATAAACGGTGCGGCCGATTCCGGCCCGAGGGACCGGGTCACCCCGAAAACTTAAGCGCAGTAGGAAATAAAGTTAAGCCCATTGCAATGAAAATTGTAATAAAAAAGCCGGCCCAAACGGAGCCGGCTTTTTCATGGCCATAATCAAATAATCACGTCATTCCTTTTCTTCGGAACCTTGCCGGACCCGAAAGGAGAGGATCATCAGGCTTTCGCTGATGTGAACGTTTTCGACCGCCACGTCGGGCGGAACCTTCAGGGATACGGGAGCGAAGTTCCAGATCCCCTTGACCCCATGGGTGACTAAAATATCGGCGATCTCCTGAGCCGAGGCGGAGGGGATGGTGAGAATTCCCATCCGGACCGCATGTTCGTGAAGATGCTCCTCCAATTCCGTAATATCCCGGATGGGGATGCCGTCCACCAACTCTCCGAAGAGTTTAGGATTGCGGTCGAAGATCGCTGTTATTCGAAAGCCGCGCCGCTTGAAATTATCATAATTGATGATGGCCCGTCCGATATTTCCGGCTCCAATTAGGACCATCGGAGTATCCTGGCCGATGCCGAGAATTTGTTCCACCTCATGCAGCAGATCCAGAACCCGGTAGCCGTAGCCCTGCTGGCCGAAAGAACCGAACAGGTTCAGGTCCTGACGCAATTGGGAAGAGTTGATTCCGATCTTGGCCGCCAATTCCCGGGAAGAGACACGTTCAACTTCTTTCCGGGCGAGGTCGGTCAGGAAACGGTAATAGACGGGTAGGCGTTTGACCACTGAGAGCGGGATTTCCTGGCGCCCCCTTTTTTTCTGATTTGAACCATCCCCGGCATCCATCCTTCAAAACCCCTTTCGCGATCAATCCAAGCCGCTGCCGCCGGACCGGTTTCCGGGACCTGGCTTTGACGAAATAAATTACTAACTTTAAGTGTGTGTTTAAGTATAGCATGCCATACTAATTGAGTAAAGCTGGTTGGCCCAGAGCTTTTACCAATCACTTGTTTGGCAGGACGCGCGATAAGCCTTGGCTATTACACGTTTCGAAAATCAGGCCAAAATCGGTTGTTTAAAATTTGATCGGGTTATTGACAGATGAAAGATTGTAATTTATAATAACAATGATTGATAAATTAAATAACAAACTTGGACATATCTCATAACAATTCTACGATTCACAGTAAATCCGATAAAATGAGGAGGTTGAAGTCGATGAAGGAGCAACGCAAGGAAACCGCGGTTACCTCGGGACCGGGTGAGGAGAAGCGACCGATTCAGGCGGTGATTGATGAGCTGGTGCGCAAAGCCGCCCGGGCCCAGACGGAGTTCATGGAGCTGGATCAGAGCCGGATCGACGCGATTGTGAAAGCGATGGCCCTGGCCGGGGTCGATCAACACATGGAACTGGCCAGACTGGCCCATGAGGAGACCGGAATGGGAGTCTATGAGGATAAAGTGACCAAGAACCTGTTTGCCACCGAATATGTTTACCATGATATCAAGTATGAAAAGACGGTCGGCGTCATCGAGGAGAATCACGAAGAAGGATATATGAAAATCGCCGAGCCGATCGGAATTATCGCCGGGGTGACCCCGGTGACCAACCCTACCTCCACCACTATGTTCAAAAGCCTGATCGCGGTGAAGAGCCGCAATCCGATCATCTTCAGTTTTCATCCGAAGGCGCTCCGCTCCAGCATCGCCGCTGCCAAGGTGATGTTGAACGCGGCGGTGGCCGCCGGAGCGCCCAAGGACTGCATCGCCTGGGTCGAGGAGCCGTCGCTAGAAGCTACAAATCTACTGATGAAACACCCCGGGATCAGCCTGGTCCTGGCCACCGGCGGTTCCGGAATGGTCGGCGCGGCCTACTCCAGCGGCAAGCCGGCTCTGGGAGTCGGACCCGGCAACGTTCCCTGCTATATCGAACGCACCGCCAATCTGCGCCGGGCCGTGGCCGACCTAGTGCTCAGCAAGAGTTTTGACAACGGGATGATCTGTGCCTCCGAGCAGGCGGTGATCATCGACCGCGAAGTGGCTGATGAAGTGAAACGGATCATGACTGAGTACAACTGCTACTTTTTGAAGGCGGATGAAATCGCGGCCTTGTCCAAAGTAGCCATCGACGAAGGACGGGGCAGCATGAGCCCGGCTGTGGTCGGCCAGCCGGCCGAAAAGATCGCGGCGATGGCCGGGATCAAGGTTCCGCCAGGAACGCAGATTTTAGTGGCGGAGCTGGCCGGGGTCGGCCCCGAATATCCGTTGTCCCGGGAGAAACTCAGCCCGATCCTCGCCTGCTACGTGGTTGCCGATTATCACGAGGGAATCCGGCGTGCCCAAGAGATGACCGAATTCGGCGGGCTGGGCCATTCGGCCGTGATTCACTCCAACAATCAGCAGGCCATCGACGAGTTTGCCCGGAAGGTCCGGACCGGACGGCTGCTGGTCAATTCCCCGTCGTCCCATGGCGCCATCGGCGATCTCTATAATAATAACACGCCTTCGCTGACGCTGGGCTGCGGTTCGATGGGCGGCAACTCCACCACCGACAATGTCAGCGTCACCAATCTGATCAATATCAAACGGGTAGCGATCCGGAAGGATCGGATGAAGTGGTTTAAGATCCCGCAAAAGATTTATTTTGAATACGGCTCCCTCCAATACCTGGCCAAGATGAAGGGGAAACGAGCCTTCATCGTCACCGATCCCTATATGGTCAAACTGGGTTTTGTCGAGAAAGTGCTGTACCAATTGGAGAAGATTCCCATGGAATACCGGATCTTTTCCGATGTCGAGCCCGATCCGTCGGTGGAGACCGTTCAGAGGGGCTGCGCGGAAATGAAAGCATTTGAGCCGGACATCATCATCGCCTTGGGCGGGGGTTCGGCTATCGACGCCGCCAAGGGGATGTGGCTCTTCTACGAGACCCCCGATCTCGAATTTGAGACGCTCCGGCTGAAGTTCGCCGACATCCGGAAACGGGCTTTTAAATTCCCGTATCTCGGCAAGAAAGCAACCTTCGTGGCCATTCCGACCACCTCGGGAACGGGATCGGAAGTCACCGCTTTCGCGGTGATCACCGATAAAACCCGCAACATCAAGTATCCGCTGGCCGACTACGAACTGACGCCGGACATCGCGATCATTGACCCCGAGTTGGTGCTCACGGTGCCGAAGTCCGTTACCGCCGATACCGGCATGGATGTATTGACCCACGCTATTGAAGCGTATGTGTCGGTGATGGCCTCCGACTATACCGACGCCTTGGCGGAAAAGGCAATCAAAATCGTCTTCGAATATCTGCCCAGAGCGTACCGGGACGGCCAGGATAAAGTGGCTCGGGAGAAGATGCATAACGCCTCCTGCATCGCGGGGATGGCCTTCACCAACGCCTTCCTGGGGGTTAACCACAGCATGGCCCATATTCTCGGGGGCAAGTTCCATATTCCGCACGGCCGGGCCAACGCGATCCTGCTGCCCTATGTGATCAAGTACAATGCGCAGCGGCCGACCAAGTTTTCGGCATTCCCCCAATACGAATATCCGATGGCCAATCTCCGCTACGCCGAGATCGCCAAATTTCTGGGGCTGCCGGCCGCCACGCCCGAGGAAGGAGTGGCGAGCCTAATCCAGGCCGTCTTTAACCTCATGGATCAGCTGCAACTGCCGCGTACGCTGAGCCAGGTCGGCGTCTCCCGGGAAGCGTTTGAAAAAGAGCTGCGCTCCATGTCTGATATCGCCTTCAATGACCAATGCACCGGAACCAATCCCCGGATGCCGCTGGTCGCCGAGATCGAGGCGGTCTACAGGGAAGCCTTCGGGAGCGGAACCTCCGTTCCCGAGCCCAAGAAAGAGAAGGAACTGACCGGAGTCTAATGGATGAAAAGATGGCCGCCCGAACTTATTGGGCGGCCATCTTTTATAATTATTCCCTGATTCCGCCGCGGCGGTCGGTTTGACCGGCAGGAAAATTTTCTTGGACATGGAATATTATTACGTGGAAACCATGACCATGTTTTCCAATCAGAATAAAAAGGGGAGAGTGGAAGTATGACCTTGCAAAAACGTTCGATTGGCTTGTGGGTGTTTCTTTCCTGTATCACGTTCGGGATTGTCGGTTTGGTCTGGTTCTACAAGCTCATTAAGGAATTGATCGAAGAATTGAATTTACAAGACATCGACAACGCCGCCTTGAATCTGCTATTTTTAATTATTACCCTGGGAGTGTACGGTTTTTGGTGGAATTACAAGGTATCGAACTATCTGAACCTGATCGAGCGGAAAAACGAGGTTGAACCCAATTTGCTGGCGCCGATTTTTTCATTGTTTTTCGGGAATATTTTGCATCAATCACGAATCAACGTGATCGTTTCCCGGTCCAAAAGCGTGACGGCCGCTCATTCGGTTACGGCTTGACCGATAATCCGCCTCGCCGCATTCGGCGATAGCGTAGGCCACCCCAGACCGGAGTCGCGCCGGACCGAACCGGCCAAATCTTTGTGGTTATAAAATAATGTTCGTTTCCAAAACGGTTGTCCGCTTTATCGGGCAACCGTTTTTCAATTGGTTGGAATTTGGCGGGGAATTGCTCCCGACAGATTATGGCTTACACCGTAGTCGGCCCCAATGTCGCCCGGACGACGGCGACAAATAAAATTGCCACGGCTTGTACGCCGCGGTAATTTTATTTACATATAATTGACAGGAGATTATTCCCTTGTATGCTCAAATGTTGAAAAATGAAAGGCATGGCATGCCGTATTTATGGGAATGACATCCACCGGATGGGTGATTAACGCCATTGAAAGGGGAATGGTCGCAAAGGGTGTGGCAATGACTCCCCTAGCTGCGGTGGCTGACGCTGTAATGGGGAATCACCGCCACTGCTTCGACAACTTCTGGGGAGGGGTAGGAAATATTTGATGGAATTGGTTGGAAATAAACAAATGGGTTCTCGCCATAGGAATATCCTATAGCTGCCATGGATCTTACATATTAGACGTTGAACTGGGCCAATGATAAAATTAAAATCAGATTCAAGGAAAATTAAAGCTCTTTGCAACTATCCTTAAGCTCCGTGATGAATTTCTGCGCCGCCAGGGAAAGATAGGCGCTGTTTTGATAGGCGGCGATCACCGTCCAGGCAATGGAGTATCTTGGGGGGATATAGAAGTAATTGACATGGGGAATAGAGTAATGTTTGATGTAGGATTCCGGAAGAATCGCAAAGCCGAGTCCGCTGAAGGAAAGCCGGGCCGCTGTTTCAACGCTCCGTGTCAGCAGTACGGTTTTAACCGAAACTCCCGCGGCATTCAGGATGGCGTCCGCCACTTGCCGGGTGCGTTGCCCGGGATAACCGAGTATAAATGGTTGATTATTTAAAACCGTAATGTCGAAGCTATTATCCTCCGGATTGACATGGGACAGTAACTCACTGTGGGGCGGGACGCAGATCACCATCCTGGATACCGAAAGCACTTCATATTCGATATTCGGCAAGCTTAACGGCAGGGGGAAAACTGCCAAGTCGATTTTGCCGTTAAGTAAGGAATGTTCGAGGGATAGGGCACTTTCTTCGATGAGCTGAATTTGGATGGTCGGGTACTTGCTGCGGTAAATCGGATAGATCAGCGGCAGCACTTGGGATCCCAGTAAAAAAGGCGTTCCGACCACCAGGCGGCCGGCTTTCATTTGATTAATATCGAAAATACTGTTTTCTAGATCGCGATAAATTTTTAGGATCTTCGAAGCCGAAGCAAGAAACAATTCTCCCGCGTAGGTCAGGGTCAGCCCCGTACTGGCACGGACGAAGAGCTTGGCGCCCAGTTGGGTTTCGATTTTCTGAATGCATTGGCTCAAGGAAGGTTGGGCGATATATAGTCGTTGGGCGGCGCGAGTGATATTGCCCTCCTCGGCTACGGCCAGGATATATTCGATTTCTTTGGTGTTCATGGCGGTGCACCTTTCTACGGTTAAAATTGGTTTCATTATAATATAAGCCAATATCTTATACAAGGAGGGAACAATGGATGACAATTTCTGAAAAAATCGCCAAGTTCGCTTTGACTACCAAACGATGCGATATTCCCGCCTTCGTGTTCGATCACGCCAAGCTGTTGCTGCTGGATACTTTCGGGGTAGCGATGACGGCCTGTAATTTGCCGCATGCCCGGATCATCAGAGCGGTTGTCACCGAAATGGGGGACAGGCCCGATGCGACATTATGGGGATCTCAACAACGGGTAGGGATTTCCGATGCACTACTCTATAATAGCGCTTTGATACATGGACTTGATTATGACGACACTCATGTGGCGGGGATTGTTCACCCGTCGGCCAGCGTTGTCGCCACGGCCATAACTGTTGGAGAGTATGTTCAAGCTTCTCCACGGGACGTCTTGACGGCCATCGTTTTGGGCTGGGAGGTTATTGTGGCCCTGGCGGTAGCGGCGAAGGGACGCTTTCAGGATGTCGGTTATCATCCCAGCGGCTTATTGTCGTCGTTTGCTTCGGTGTGCGTGGCGGCTCGACTGATGGGAGAAAGTGAAGCGACTCTCGCTAATGCGTTGGGGATTTGCGGAAGTCAGGCCTCAGCCTTGCAGGAATTTTTACATGATGGAAACTGGACTAAGAAAATGCATCCTGGTTGGGGCTGCCATGCGGCGTATTATGCGCTGAGGTTGGCTGGTCGGGGTTATCAAGGCTCCCAAAAGGTGTTTGAAGGTGAATTCGGACTATATAAGGCGCATACGGGCACGACGGAGGGACTTGAGGATCGGATCAATGAGTTGTCACAGGTGTGGCGGACTCCGGAAATTACGTTCAAATTGTACCCCGTTTGCCATTTCACTCATTCGTTTATTGAGGGCGCGCTGGAGCTACGGAAAACCCACGACATCCAACCCGAACAAATTCGGAAGATCATTTGCCGGATTGACAAGCGGGGTTACTCTATCGTCTGCGATCCCATCGAAAAGAAAAAGCAGCCGGAGAGCGATTACATCATGCGTTTTTCTTTGCCTTATGTCGTAGCCGTGGCGGTGGCTAAAGGTGGCTTATCGCCCAGAGATATTGATCTCGCTGTGGCGAATGATTCAACGATCCAGGATTTGATGCGCCGGGTAGAATGCGTGGTGGACGAGGATGTTAAAAACGAGGGACATTTCCCGGGCGATGTGGAGATTGTTATGGATGCGGGTCATCGGTATCACCGCAGTATTCCATATGAAAAAGGATCCGGGGACAATCCGATTACGCCGTTGGATGTAACGGAAAAATTTAAAAATAACTTGAAGGGGATTTATCCTGAAAATCGCATGGAATCCCTCAGAAACTTCATTTTTGATTTTGAAGATCGCATGAATGTTTCGGAACTAATCGACAAACTCGTACTATAGAAAAAATCAATGATAACAGGGATGTTTTATATATTAGACAAATGATAAATGTTTACATAGAATTAAGTAAGTTGATTGTAACAATTAAAACAAATTTTTGAGCGCATCAGGAGGAGTATTACAGATGGGGAAAACCCTGGTGGAAAAGATTCTTAGCGAACGAACCGGGAAAGATGTAAAAAGAGGCGATACGATTATTGTTGATGTGGATTTCGCCGCGTTGCACGACGGCTCCGGTCCGCTAATGGTCAGGTTGATGCAGGAACGGGGTTGGAATGAGGTTTTCGACCCGGAACGGGTGATGTTTTGCACGGAGTTTGGCCCGGTTCCCACTAAAGAAGTAGCCAATGAGCATAAGCTGATTCGGGATTTCGCCAATCACAAAGGTTGCCATTGGCATGAAGGCGGAACCGGTTGCATTCATACCCACTTGGTTGAGGAGTATACCCAATGCGGCCAGATTTTTATTATCGGCGATTCACACACCACGACCCATGGCGCTTTCGGGACTTTCGCCACGGGCATGGGTTCCACCGATATGCTCGGGGTTATGAAGTTGGGTAAAACCTGGATTAAGGTTCCTGAGAGCTATCGGATTGATGTCAACGGTTATCTTCAAAAAGGGGTTTACTCTAAGGATATTATGTTGAAATTGCTGGAGATCATCGGCACGGATGACGCCATTTACAAGTCGCTGGAGTTTCATGGGGATACCATCTCTCGACTGAGCATGGATGCCCGGATCACCATTACCAGCATGGGAGTTGAGGCCGGCGCTAAAACCGCGCTGATGGAGACCGATGAAGAGACCAAGCGTTATCTGGCCATGTTTAATCGCCCGGAGGCTTTCAAGGAAATTAAGGCCGACTCGGACGCCCACTACGAAAAGACGATTCCGATCGACGCCTCCATGATCGAGCCCCTGGTGGCCAAGCCTCATTATGTGGATAATGTGGATCTGGCCCGTAATTGTGCGGATGTCCGAGTCGATATGGTATTTATCGGAAGTTGCACTAATGGCCGGCTGGAAGATATGCATATCGCCGCAGATTTGCTGCGGGGCCAAAAAATCGCCAAAAATTTGCGCTTGATTGTGATTCCCAATTCAACCTGGGTTTACAAACAGGCGATGAACGACGGTACGTTCGCCGCCATGGTGGATGCCGGAGCCATGATTATGGCCCCGAACTGCGGACCATGCATGGGTGTGCACGAGGGCATTCCGGCTGATGATGAAGTGGTCGTCGCCACCCAAAATCGGAATTTTAAAGGACGGATGGGCAACCCGACCGCGTCGATCTATTTATCCAGCCCGGCCACGGCCGCGGCTACGGCGATCAGAGGTTACATTACCGATCCCCGAGAAATGATGGATTAGGCGGTTTGCTGGAAATATACCGCTTGGTAATAACCCTTGCGTTAAGCTTTGGAAGTGGTTTCGAAATTTTTTGAGCTCATTGATATTGATCTGGAGGATGAACTGATGAAATCGATTTATCACGGGAGAGTCTGGAAGTTTGGAGATAGCGTGAGCACGGATACCATCGCTCCTGGCCGGTATCTTTCCTTACGCGCCAATCCGGCCGAATATGCGAAGCACGTTCTGGAAGCCGCCCGGCCCGAATTTCCGGAAAAGGTGCAAAAAGGCGATTTTGTGGTGGCCGGCAAAAACTTTGGCTGCGGTTCCAGCCGCGAAATCGCCCCGATTATTATTAAAATTTCCGGTGTGGAAGCAATTATCGCTAAGTCATTCGGCCGAATTTTTTACCGGAACGCCATCAATAACGGAATGCTGCTGATTCAATGCGATACGGATCAATTGAGCGACGGAGATTTGATCAACGTTGATATCCAAAAGGGCGAGATCCGTAAAGAAGGCGATTGCAACCCGATGCTAATCTTTGTACTTCCGGAAAAAGAACTGAAGATCATTGAGCAAGGTGGCTTGTTACAATATATCGATCGCTTTAATAGTTTGGATGCTTAGTAAAAGAGGTGGCTGATGTGAGGGAACTCCAGCGGTTGGCGGAATATGCCCATCAATTGAGCTATGACCAATTTCCCCCCGATGTTATCGAAGCGGCTCGTTACGCGATACTGGACAGCATAGGAGCTGCTCTTGGGGCTTCCCGTCAAGATGAAATTACCGGATATCTTGATGAGTTGCTGCGGTGGGAGGCGGTTCCGGAACGTTCCGCCTCTATTTGGGGAACTTCAAAGCGCGCTTCTATTCAAATAGCGACGTTGTTAAACGGTATTATGGGCCATGCGCTGGAATTGGATGATGTTCATGTGCGCTCCAAAAGCCACGTAGGCGCGGTAGTGGTTCCGACCGCTTGGACGCTGACGGACGCGCTGGGTAAAACGATGAAGGACCTAATTGAAGCCGTTGTGGTAGGTTATGAAGTAATGGGCAGGATCGGCATGAGCATCAATGTATCCTCTCATCGAGTCAAGGGATTTCACGCCACGGGAACCATGGGTGCGTTCGGTGCCGCCGCTGCCGCTGCCAAACTCTTGAGACTGAATCCAGAACAAACGATCTCGGCTTTTGGCATCGCCGGGACTCAGGCTTCGGGTTTATGGGCCTTTTTAGCGGAGGGTTCCACCTGTAAAAAGTTGCATCCGGCACGGGCCGCCTGTAACGGAATCGTTGCAGCACTTCTGGCAAAGTCGGGAATGACAGGCCCCCTTCATATTTTGGACGCGAAGGATGGCGGACTATTCAACGCCATGGCTGACGGATTCGATTTGTCTCAGATTACAGATGGGCTCGGAACAACCTGGGAAATTACGATGATTGATAAAAAACCTTACCCTTGCTGCCGCTCCACCCATCCGGAGATTGACGCCGCGCTGAAACTGCGGGAAGCAATTAAGGATATTGGCTCCATTGACGCGATCGACGTGGAAACATATGAGATTGGCGTGATTCAGTGCGGAAGTAGACCCTATCCGGCTTCACCCGTTGAGGCGCGTTTTAGTATTGCCTATTGTGTAGCCGCGGCGTTGTTGGATGGGGAGATTGGACTGACCCATTTTACTCAGGCCTGCGTTGATCGTTCCGATCTACAGGCGCTGGCCGACAAGATTGCCATTCATGCTACGGAGAAATATACCCTTCGTTACCCGGGCCAATGGGGCTGCCGGATGACAATTAAGCTGAAAGACCGGATGGTTTGTACGGAAATCGATGATGCCTCGGGCAGTGTTAATTGTCCCATGACCCGTACGCAGGAAAAGAATAAATTTATAACTCTTGCCTCAATGATGATGACCCGGGAAGAAGCCTTCGGCGTTGCGGAAGCCCTGCTCTTCCCGGACGAGCGGCGGAAACTACCCAAACTTTATAGTGAAAGGGAGTTTACTCAATGATTAGACTGATTGGCGAGCCGGTGCTGGTAAGGAACGGCGCTGCCGGCGTCATGATTGTAAATCCCGTCGATACACCCTTACAGGCTCGAGAAAATACGATTGCGGCCAAAATAATAAAGGCGCATAACAAAAGTGACAGTGGAAGTTTGGCTTTACGGTTCGACGGACTGACTTCGCATGATTTGACAGCGGTGGGAGTGATTCAAACCGCTTTGGCCAGCGGCATGACTAGGTTCGAGTTGCCTTATGTGTTGACAAATTGCCATAACAGTCTTTGCGCGACCGGCGGCACCATCAATGCGGATGATCATTTGTTCGCGTTATCGTCGGCCAAACGTTTCGGCGGGATTTATCTGCCTCCGCATCAGGCGGTCATGCATCAATATATGCGGGAAACGATGGCCTTTTGCGGCGGCATGCTTTTGGGCTCGGACAGTCATACCCGGTACGGAGCATTAGGCACCATGGGGTTTGGCGAAGGCGGGCCGGAGCTGGTCAAGCAACTTTTGGGAAAAACCTATGATATCCCCAGCCCTCAAATTATCGCCGTATATCTTGAAGGCACCCCTAGTTCGGCGGTCGGTCCGATGGACGTGGCGCTGGCTATTATTGGGGCAGTCTTTAAAAACGGTTTTGTTAAAAATAAGGTGATGGAATTTATCGGGCCTGGCGTCGCCAATCTGTCGGTTGAATTTCGGGGCGGGATTGATGTGATGATGACCGAAACCACATGCCTTTCGACAATCTGGCAGACCGACGGTAAGGTCAGGCAGTATTTTGAAAAACATGGTCGCCCGGAAAGCTATAAAGAGCTTGTTCCCGGGAACAACAGCCTCTATGACGGAATGGTAATGGTAAACTTGGGTGAGTTGGAACCGATGATCGCTCTTCCGTTTCATCCGTCAAATACGTATACGATCAGGGAACTGTTGCAAAACCCTGGCGATATTCTCCGGGAAGTAGAGCGAAAAGCGGAAGAACAGATTGAGAATAAATCTTTAAAGTTGAATTTGATCAACAAACTTCGGAAAGATGGATTTCATGTCGAACAGGCAGTGGTCGTTGGTTGTTCTGGGGGAACATTTGAGAATATTGCGATTATAGCGGATATCTTAAAGGATTCATATATTGGCAACGACCATTTTGAGTTGAGTATTTATCCGTCAAGTCAACCGGTGCTGTTGGATCTGACTCATCAAGACTATATCGCGAAACTTTTAAAAACAGGAGCGACAGTGCGCACCGCTTTTTGTGGCCCGTGTTTCGGGGCGGGAGATACTCCAGCCAACGGTGCATTAAGTATTCGCCATGCCACACGAAATTTCCCACATCGGGAAGGATCAAAGCCGGCTAATAATCAAATTGCCAGCGTGGCGCTGATGGATGCACGTTCCATTGCCGCAACGGCGAAGCGCTCCGGCAGGTTGACCAGCGCGATGGACGACCCGTATATCATGGGTATGGATACCAAAGATATCAGTGATTCTTATCGCTACGACCCAGATATCTATGCTCACCGGGTCTACAACGGTTATGGGAACCCCAAGCCGGAAGAAGAATTAATCATGGGGCCGGGAATTGCTATGTGGCCAACCATTCGTTCTCTACCGGAGAATTTATTGCTGGTTGCCGTTGCGGTTATTGAGGACGAAGTGACTACTACCGATGAACTCATTCCTTCTGGAGAAACTTCGTCCCTTCGTTCTAATCCACTCAAACTTGCCGACTTCACCCTTTCTCGGAAGGAACCGCAGTATGTCGCCAGAGCTAAATCTGTTCAAAACCTTGATAAAGCGCATGGGGAATCAACGGTTCAATTTTTGGCGGACAAGTTAAGCTTGAGCAAAGATGAGGCGAAAAAACTCCTGGCTACGACGGGAATTGGCAGTTTAGTGGTTGCCAAGCGCCCGGGGGATGGGTCCGCCCGGGAACAAGCCGCATCATGTCAGAGAGTTTTGGGTGGAGATGCCAATATTGCGCTGGAATATGCCACCAAGAGGTATCGATCAAATCTTATAAATTGGGGAATGCTCCCGTTCATCACGGATGAGCCGACCTTCTCCTTGTTTGAGGTCAACAATTGCCTTTATATCGAAAATATCCGTGGTCAAGTCAAGCGGGGAAAACAAAGCATTGAAGGGACACTTATCAAGGAATCAGGTACCCGACAGGCGGTGTCAATGCAGTTGTCAAATCTTACGGTGGAAGAGCGGGATATTATTTTGAGCGGGTGTTTGATTAATTATTATCGAAATCAGGGCTGATCCATGCTGCAAATGGGGAGGAGGATTTAGATGAAGTTGGAAGAGATGGCAAAGGTAGAAACCGGGATATTTCCCACGCCACTTTATAAGTTGGAACGGTTAAGCGCCCAATTAGGATCGAATGTTTTCATCAAAAGGGATGATTTAAGTGGGCTTGGGTTCGGCGGAAATAAGCAGAGAAAACTTGATTATCTTGTCAAAGAAGCCAAAGATGCGGGGTATACCACCTTGCTGACATTCGGTGGGGTTCAGACTAATCACGGCCGGCAGACAGCGGCTTATGCCTGTAAATATGGGATGAAATCCATCATTATCGCCAATATGAATTCAACAGTTCCTCCGGAACGACTTAGCGGAAATCTGTTACTTGACGCAATTTTAGGCTGTGATGTGATCTTTATGGATATGTCCAGTATCAATAATAATTCCGCGGGAAAGCCGCCTCATGTCATTAAGGCTGAGACTGCGGCGTTGAGAAGAGCTGTCGCCAAGAAAGTAATTAAAATATACGAAGACAAAGGTGAAAGGGTTTATGAGATACCGAGTGGCGGCAGCACTTCGCTCGGATGTATGGGCTACTTTTTCGCGGTTAAGGAGATCATGGAGCAACTTGAAACAATCAATCAAAAGATTGATTATGTAATATGCGCCTCTGGTTCCAAGGGAACTTTCGCCGGACTGTGGCTGGGTTCGAAGTACTTTCATGCCCCATTTGAAGTAATTGGCGCTACTGTCAGTCCATATTCCAGGGAATACAATGTGGCAATGGCTACATTCATCAATGAAGTTAGCGAAAAAAATGAGTTGGGCATCACGGTTCAAGCCGATGAATTACGAATCTTGGGGGAATACGGGGGCGAATACGATGCCCCTGATCCACAAACATTTCAAACAATCTATCGCCTTGCTAGAATCGAAGGCTTGTTTGTAGATCCCGTTTATACCGGAAAAGCCTTTACCGCGTTGTTGGATTTAATTGAGACCAAAAAGATTCCCCACGGATCGAGTGTTCTTTTTATCCATACCGGAGGGGTCCCTGCATTGTTTAGTGAGCATCAGGCCGACGCTTTTACCAAAGAGTTATGGGTTGGGAAACAACATATTGTTATTTCGATGGATGTCAAGGATTGTCTGTGAGCAAACCTTGGCTACGATTTCGTTGTAACTCAAGGAAGCTACGTTCCCAAGGGAGGTGAAAAGTTCCAACGATTGTCTGGTTATTTGGTTTTGTTTATGGTAACTGGGAGGCTATAGTTAAACATTTAGTTGCGTGGTAATGCACACCCGATCAAATAATAATAATGGAGGAACCAAAAATGTCATCTGAAAAATTGCCGCGGATTCAGAAAAAACTTAAGGAGGCGAAAATCGATGCCCTGATGGTAGTAAAACCGGAGTCGTTTTACTATATAACCGGTTTCCAAAACCATACCGGAG
Organism: Bacillota bacterium; assembly: GCA_023402395.1. Lineage (GTDB taxonomy): Bacteria > Bacillota > UBA4882 > UBA8346 > UBA8346 > JAEYGI01. The sequence continues at coordinate 101,977 of JAEYGI010000050.1, read as the reverse complement.
GTATGGATTCCAATCCGGGTTCAGGCCGTCAGCTTATTGCTATCGCGATCGTGCCAGCAGACGAAAGAAAAGAGCCGGCCATGATTGCCAGCGCCTGGGAAGAGAAAGCGGCAAGGTCCTCGTGGATTCAAGATGTCCATATTTTCCCGAATTGGGTGGAAATCTATAATGTCGAGGATGTTATATCCGGGAATCTCAAGCGGGTTGAAAAACCCATCCAGTACAGCATGGAATATAACATCTCTACCGCCGCGAAAATCATTCGCGACCGGGGTTTGGCCAAGGGGACGATCGGTATTGAACTTGATTTCATTTGCGATCACGCCATTTCCCTTGTACGGAAGGAATTACCCGATGCTAAAATTGTGGACAGCAGTCGTCTCTTGTGGGATTTGCAGGTCGTAAAGACCCAGAAGGAAATTGAAATACTCAAAGCAGCGACTCAAATGGCGAAAGACGCGTCGGTGGCGACTATGAGTGAAGACTTACTGGGATTGACTGTAGGTGAGGTCAGAACCAAATATCAGATGCATTGTTTACGACTTGCCGCAGCTAATCCGGGTTTGGGCTTTCAAAACATGAAGTGCACTATGTCAATAGGAGGTGATTTCGCGCCAAAACCAGGTTCACCAAGTTATCGCTCGGTTCCGGGAGATATCATTTTCTTTGATCCGGGAGTGAATTTACGCGGTTATTGCTCGGATATTGGACGAAGTTTCGTGGTTGGCAGCGAACCGGCTGAATTGCCGCGCCGAATTTATTCGACTTTACGAATTGGTTTCGAAAAAATGATTGAGGCGATCAAACCCGGTATAAAATGTTCCGAGGTTTTCCATATTGGACAAGAGGCGATTCGAAACGCCGGCACCGGGTTAAGCGCTTATACCAGAGGACATTTGGGTCATGCTATTGGGATTGCCAAAGGGGAACGCCCGCCTTTCATCGCGCCCAGCGATCATACCGTTCTAGAACCGAACATGACGTTTTCCATCGAAACGCCTTTGTACATCCATGGGCTGGGTGGATTTAACATGGAAGATTCCATTGTGGTCACGGAAACCGGTTGTGAAGTATTCCCCAATTGGTCAAGAGAACTTAATCGAGTGGGTAAACTTTAGTTTTTGTTTTTAGGAGATCCGAGTCCTATGAAATGACTCGCAAAAATGAATTTTAGGGGGAGAAAAATGAGAAAATTAAACAGATTGGGCAGAGCCGCAGTTGTCTTATTAGTGCTTACTTTCATGATGATCACTTGCAATGTATCGGCCGCAAAAAACTTCCCGGCAAAACCCATTACCCTGATAGTACCTTTCTCGGCCGGCGGGATCAGCGATTTATTAGCCAGGCTTATTTCTGATGTGAGTAAAAAATATATCAGTCAACCGATCAATGTCGTTAACCGTCCCGGTGGTTCGGGAACCATTGGCATCAATGAAGTGGTTACATCTAAACCGGACGGCTATACTCTTGGCCTTGGCTCGGCGGGAGAGACATGTTCAGCCTTGCACTTGATTAAAGCCCCGTATAATTTAGATAGTTATACCCCTATTTGTCAGATTGGCAACTCCCGATATGCTCTCGTAGTAAGAAAGGATGCTCCTTGGAACAATTTGAAGGAATTCGTGGATTATGTTAAAAAGAATCCTAAAATGAATGTCGGGGTCCCCGGCAAAGGGACTGTGCAACATCTTACCGCCGAATATTTTTGTCAAATCGCCAATATTGATCTGAATTTCGTGCCGTTTCAAGGAAGTGGCCCCGTAATCCCGGCGCTCTTGGGGGGGCATGTGGATGCCGCCATGTTTAATGTGACCGAGATCCTAGGCATGTACAAAGCAAAAGAAGTAAAGCTTTTAACGGTATTCAGCCAGAAACGGATCGAAACAGTAGATCTCAAGGATGTACCCACCGTTAAAGAGCAGGGTTTTAACGTTAATGTCTTTGGGGGAGCGCACTTTATCGTGGCGCCCAATAATATTCCTTCCGGCACTCTGAGGGAACTTCGCGGGTTGATGAAAAACATCGTTGCGGATGAGAAATTTGTCGATACGTTGCTTCCCATGGGTTATGGTCCTGGGTACGGCACCACCAGTCAGAGCAAAAAATTCTTCAAGGAGTGGTACGAGATATCCGGAGGGATTTATCAGAAACTGGGGATGGTTAAATGAAAATAAGATTGACTGTGGATAAACTACTCAGTTCATTCTTTCTTTTAATCGGTGTTTTTTATGTCTTATCGTCTCGGAGCTTGACCCTGGGGACTTTCAGCGCCCCAGGGGAAGGATTTATACCAATTATAATCGGTATGCTGATGATTATTTTCTCAAGCATTCTTTTATTCCGCCGCGAAACGAGCGTGGAAAGATCATCCGCGGGCCGAGATGTTACCGCGAGAGTCATAAAAATCGCGGGGACAATTTTAGCCTATGTGTTTTTGATTGCATTGATCGGATTCAAACTCAGCACTTTCTTGGTGCTGCTGGTATCGGTGCGTATTTTTGGCGGCGACAATTGGAAAGGAAACATAATATTTAGCCTTATTACAACGGTTTTTTCAGTGATCCTTTTTCAAGTTTGGCTACAATTACCCCTGCCGGAACCGATTCTGGATTTAATTTTCGGATCATAGGAGGTGAAGCGGATTGTTGGGAATTGATGGTTTGTTAGGCGGATTTGTCACTGCGTTATCCGCACAGAACTTATTATTATGTTTTATGGGAGCGTTGCTGGGCACCCTGGTGGGAGTGTTGCCGGGTTTGGGTCCGGTCGGCGCCGTCTCCTTGCTGTTGCCATTCACTTTTAATCTCGATGTGACAGGCGCTTTAATCATGTTGGCCGGGATCTTTTATGGTTCGATGTATGGCGGGTCGATTACATCAATTTTAGTCAATGTTCCCGGTGAAGCGGCTTCAGTTATCACTTGCATTGATGGTAACCAAATGGCTAAAAAGGGACGAGCCGGCGCGGCTCTCTCCATTTCAGCGATTGGATCGTTCGTAGCCGGGACGCTTGGCGTTGTTTTTATCATGTTCCTGGCGCCTTTTTTGGCGAAAATAGCGATCAAATTCGGACCGCCGGAATACTTTTGCATCGCTTTGCTGGGACTCTTGCTTTTAACCCGGCTTACCGGAAAGGATATGCTGAAATCATATATTATGATGTTTTTCGGGATTATGCTGGTCACGATTGGAGTTGATCCGATCGGAGGAGTGACGCGCTTTACCTTTGGCAGCAATGCGTTGCTGATGGGATTCGATTTCATTCCGGTGATTATGGGGCTTTACGGAATCGCCGAAGTCCTAAGCGGCGCCGAGGAGATCCTGGTTAAGAAAGAAATCATGAAATTCAAGTTTAAGGAACTTTGGCCGTGTAAAAAGGATTTTCAAAGAAGCACGGGACCCATTGCCCGAGGGAGCGTGTTGGGATTCCTATTTGGGTTAATCCCTGGTCCAGCCGCCATTCTCAGCACTTTTGCATCGTACGGGATTGAAAAGAAACTAAGTAAACATCCAGAGGAATTCGGACAAGGCGCCATTGAAGGGGTGGCCGGCCCGGAAACCGCCAATAACGGGGCCGCGTGCGGTACTCTGGTTCCGTTACTTTCCTTGGGAGTCCCTTTTGCGCCATTGCCGGCGATTTTGTTAGGCGCTTTTATGTTGCATAATGTCATTCCTGGTCCAACCTTAATAGTAGAGCATCCGGGAGTATTTTGGGGCTTGATCGCCAGTATGTATATTGGCAATGTTATGCTGCTGATTTTGAACTTACCGTTAGTAAGCATATTTGCCCAAGTGGCCCGCGTCAAGGAAATGTTTTTGATGCCGTTAATTATCATCTTTTGCGTGCTGGGAGCATTTTCAGTACGGAATAGCATGATTGATCTGTGGGTTTTGGCTATTTTTGGAATTCTCGGCTATGTTTTGCGTAAAAATAGGTTTGATGTGGCTCCTTTGGCATTGGGGATGGTAGTGGGTTCCATGCTGGAGGATAGTTTCAGACAATCGGCCTCGCTTTTCCATGGGGATTTAAGTAAGTTTTTTGCGTATCCCTTGTCCGCGACGATGGTTTCCTTATCGTTGATAATTATTGTCTGGCCGTTGGGAAAAGCCTTGATAAACCGTTTGAGAGTGCAAACGGTTAAGTCATGAAAACCAATTAGATTCTGGAAATGTATAACAGTCTACTGGGTAACCAATTTTCAAAAGCTCTCCTTTGTTTTACCTGAATCAATAAGTTGTAAGCCAAACAAGGGAGAGCTCCATTAAAAATCTCCAAATCCATTGGACGGATTGGGATAATCATTTAAGCAGGCCGGCGGCGTGCGTCAGGAGCAAGCGTTCTTGTCGGTTCTGGCATGTATCATGTCCAACTTTATTGTCTGAGTGACATAGACACGATGCAGGAAAATAAAGTCCATTTTGATTTGGTACTTTGAGAGCTTACAAAGTTTGCAAATTTATAGAGGGGAATTACAATGCAGTCATATACTAAGCAGCTTATCGAGTTTGTTTTGGATACCAAATACGAAAACCTTCCAGCGGAAGCCATTGCCTTAGCGAAAAAACATTTCTTGGACTGCGTTGGATCGGCTTTAGCCGAGGTGGCAGAAGTTCGCTCGGGTATTGTTCAACGCTACTTTGATGCAGTTCAGACGACGGGCGCGTGCCGGGTGGTTGGGACGGGGCACAAAACAACGGTTGATAATGCCGCCTTTGCCAATGGCATTCTCGCCCATACTATATGCTTTGACGATTCCGGTCCATCCCATCCGTCAGTGACGATTGTCCCGGGGTTGCTGGCATTGGGGGATTTCTACCATTTGAGCGGCAAGGAAATTATCACGGCTCAGGTGCTCGCTTATGATGTATTTCAACGATTGAATGCGGTGACCGAAGAAGCATGGGAAATGCGCAAACGGGGCTGGCATCCCTCGGGTTTCTTTGGAGCGGTTGCTTCGGCGGCGCTTGCTTCTAAACTGATGAAGCTGGATCTGTCCCAAAGCCTGTTTGCGGCAGGTATAGCCGCTTCCATGGGCGCGGGCTTGAGTCAAAACATTGGAAACATGAGTATGGGACTACATGCCGGCAACGCCAGCCGGAACGGTATTATCGCCGCGCATCTCGCGAAGCAGGGATTTACAGCCGATCAACAGCCGCTGGAGGGTCGGTTTGGATTGATGGATGCGCTATGCGGGCCGGGCGAATACCATATTGAAGCTTTAACCGAGAGCCTGGGTGCGCCTTTTCGGCTGATTAATCCGGGAATTACCATTAAACCGTATCCGAACTGCTGGGCGCATCACCGGGTCATTGACGCAGTGCTTCATCTGGTACATACCTATAATCTAGGTGCCGATCAAGTTGAGCGGGTCGAAGTTGATTTGCAGCCGGACAAGCCTACCTATCGGTATTTACATCCTAAGACGGTACTGGAGGCGCGCTATAGCCTTGGCTATGGAATAGCCTTGTGCCTGCTCGATGGAAGGTTGGGTTTGGAACAGTTTGAGGAAGAACGGCTGGTAAGCGAAGCAACTCAAACGATGTTAGGCAAAATTAAACATGTCCCTCAGAAGGAGGGCCTCGAACAACATAAAGTACGCATTATCATGAAAGATGCTAACGAATATACCCATAGGGTTGCTTATTCGAAGGGCCATCCATTGTATAATCCGATGTCTGATCGTGAAGTAATGGAAAAATACGAAATGTGTGCTGGTCGCGCCCTGCCTTTGGAAAAAGTAAAATGTTCCGCTTCATTAATCGGTGAATTGGAAAAGCTAGACGATTTAAGCCTGCTGCTGGATACCTTGATTAAGTAAATTGCCATGGGGCAGATTTATGGTTGCGCTATCCCGTTTTTGGGAGGCGCGGACAACTGCCAATCGTTCATGCAAGGAGGGGTTTTTTTGAAATACAATTTTGATGAAGTGATCGACCGGAGAAATACCGGCAGCTCCAAATGGGATAACGTCGGAGCAAGGGTGGGAAACGCGGCGGCGCTGCCGATGTGGGTGGCGGATTCCGATTTTCGATGCCCTCGTCCGGTTATTGATGCGATAATCCAGCGAGCCGAGCACGGCATTTATGGCTATCCCTTCCGGGATGGAAAGTTTGCCGAAGTGACCAAGGAGTGGCTTTATAAACGACATGGATGGAATATTGAGACCAACTGGGTGACGTTTTCTCCGGGGGTCGTTCCGTCCCTGAACACCATTGTCCAGGCCTTCACATTGCCCGGCGATGAAGTAATTGTCCAGCGCCCGGTGTATTATCCTTTTTTCCATGCCATTACCGATAATGGCCGGACTATCAGTTCCAATACGCTGCTCTTAAAGGACGGGCATTACGAGATCGATTTTGAGGATTTGGAGCAGCGCGCTAAAAGCCAAAAGGCGAAACTGATGATTCTCTGCAACCCGCATAATCCGGTGGGCCGGGTATATACCCAGGAGGAATTACGGAAGATCGGCACGATTTGCCTTGAAAACGGGGTCCTGCTGGCGGCCGATGAAATCCACTCCGACATCGTATATCAAGGATACAGACATACGCCAATGGCTTCGCTCGGCGCGGATATCGCAAATATTACGATTACGGCCATAGCGCCCAGCAAGACGTTTAACACGGCTGGCCTGCGGGCTTCGGCTATCATTGTATCTAACAAAGAGCTGCTGAAGACGTTAGAAGCGCAATTTGGCAAAAACCGCACCTCAATTTTGTCCGTTTTCGGCTTAACGGCCTATGTAGCCGCTTACACCCAGTGCAAAGATTATCTGGAGCAAATGATTCCGTATCTTTGGAATAATATTGAATATCTCAATGCGTTTCTAGTTGAAAAGATGCCAAAGATCAAACTGGTTAAGCCGGAGGGAACCTATCTTTTATGGCTTGACTGCCGCGAACTCGGCATAACCAAGGAGGAATTGGACGACTTTTTCATACATAAGGCATTGGTAGCGGTGGATCGGGGATACTGGTTCGGCGATGAGGGAGAGGGATTCATGCGAATAAACATCGCCTGCCCGTTGTCCATTGTCAAACAGGCGCTGGAGCAGTTGCACGCCAAGTACTTGGATTTGGACTAGGAGGAAAACAATGGAACGGTCGATACGGACGGCAAGTCCCCGGGATATGGAAACGGTCAAGGAATTACTCCGGCAGAACGGCTTAACGTACGACACGGACATTGATCAAACACTGATTCTTGAAGGAGGTGAGCGGATCGTTGGCACCGCTTCCATCTCCGGGAAACTCATTAAATGCGTAGCCGTTGACAAAAAGGACCGTGGCGAAGATCTTACCGCGCTGTTGCTCACCGCCATCATTGGCGCGCAACGGGGAAAGGGGCAAAAAAATTTTTTTCTCTTTACCAAGCGGGAATTGGCTGAAACCTTTAAACCGTTCGGCTTCTATCACATCGCCTCCGGCAAGCGGTCCATTCTCATGGAATACTCTCGCAACGGATTCCGGGATTACCTAGAGCAACTGGCCCGGATGGCGGTTAAGGCGGACCGGGTAGGTTGCATTGTCATGCACGCCAACCCATTCACCAAGGGGCATCGTTTTTTGGTCGAATATGGAGCCAACCGCTGTCGGGTTCTTCATGTGTTTGTGTTGTCGGATGAGAAGGCATTTTTCGGCAAGGAGGAACGATTGGCGTTGGTGACTCAAGGAGTCTCCGATCTAAAAAATGTGATCGTTCATTCGGCTGGCGACTATATCATTTCTCCCGCCACTTTTCCGGCGTATTTTTTAAAAAGTCCGGGCGAGGTCGCGGAGGAACACGCCCGGATCGATATTGATTTATTTTTGGAAGGGATCGTCAGCGCATTGGGGATTACAGACCGTTTTGTCGGCGAAGAGCCGGAGGACGAGCTTACCGCAATGTATAATCGCCAGTTGATGGAATTATTGCCGCCGCGGGGGATTGCGCTTCATCAGCTTCCCCGGCTTTCAGCCGGGGAATGGCCGGTGAGCGCTTCCCGGGTCCGGCGGGCGATTCTTGATCAAAACCGATTGGAGTTGCGGGAGATGCTGCCGGATTCATCCTACGAGTATATCATTTCAAAATTAGGGAGTGAAAAGCATGAACACAGGGGGAGTGATGATGAACATTAATCAGATGGCCACTGCCGGGACGCTGGAGTCCGGGGATATTATGGTCACAGTCGAACCGGCCGCGGCGAGCGGCATCCGGATTGAGCTATCCAGTGTGGTGGAAAAGCAGTTTGGAGAGCATATCCGCAAAGTCATTCATGAAACGGCGGAGAAAAACGGCGTGAACAACATTGCCATTTTCGCCAATGATCGCGGCGCGTTGGATTGCGTCATCGTTTCCAGAGTCGCCACGGCCATTTGTCGTGCGGCGGGAGCGGTTCAGCAACAATGGGAGGCCAAACGATGAGTTATGAGAAAAACCGTCTGCGCCGGACCATGCTTTACGTTCCGGGTAACAATCCCGGAATGTTGCGCGACGCTCATATTTACGGTTCCGATTCGTTAATGTTCGACCTGGAGGATTCGGTGAGTCTCTCCGAAAAGGATGCCGCGCGAAGTTTGGTGTATAACGCGCTTACCACCATTGATTACGGCGATAAGGAGATTGTGGTGCGAATCAATGGGCTTGACACGGCGTTTGGAATGGACGATCTCAAAGCGGTGGTCGCCGCCTCGCCCAACTTAATCAGGCTGCCGAAAACCGAAACCGCCCAGGATGTGATGAAGGCTGAACAATTGATTAGCGAGCTTGAAGACGATTACGGGTTACCCCGGAATTCCATTGGCCTGATGGCGGCTATTGAAAGCGCCCTTGGCATCATGAATGCCTATGCCATCGCGACGGCCAGCACCAGGCTGGTGGGGATCGCCATCGGCGCGGAGGACTTTGTCACGGACTTGAAAACCACTCGTTCCGAAACCGGCGTGGAGCTTTTGACGGCCCGCAGCTTGCTGGTATATGCCGCCCGGGCGGCGGGCATTGCGGCGTTGGATACCGTCTACAGTGATGTGAACAATGAGGAGGGGTTCCGGAAGGAGGTCGTCTTCATCAAACAGTTGGGATTTGACGGCAAGTCGGTCATTAATCCGCGCCAAATCGAACCCACGCACGAGATTTTCGCCCCGACGGAGCAAGAACTCAACCATGCCCGGAGAGTACTGGCGGCGATGGAAGAAGCCAATCAAAAGAAGTCCGGCGTCATTAGCCTGGATGGCAAAATGATCGACAAGCCCGTTGTGGAACGGGCGCGCCGGGTCATTGGTCTATATAACGCATCGCAGGAATGGAACAGGGGATGAGAACGTGAAAAACGCAGTAGGAATCGATATTCCGGTGGAGTTGAAAGGAATTGGAGTCCTGGAGCCGTTCGACGGCGCCCGTTACAGCGGTTGGATTAATGACGCGCCGTCCGTCAGTCAGCGGCATAAAGAAAGCGTTAAAATCGTTAAAGATTTACAAACCGCGGTGGAACGGTGCGGGTTACAAAATGGAATGACGATCTCATTCCACCACCACTTCCGAAATGGGGATTTCATCATCAACATGGTGCTGGATACCCTTTCCCGGATGGGTTTTCGAGATTTGGTCCTGGCCCCCAGTTCACTCTCGGATGTTCACGCTCCGGTAATTGGACACATTAAAAGCGGGCTGATCAGCCGGATCGAGACCAGCGGGATGCGGGGCGAACTGGCTACCGCCATATCGAACGGATTAATGGATATTCCAGTGGTGTTCCGCTCCCACGGCGACCGCGGCCGAGCGATCGCCGACGGCGATTTGCGGATTGATGTGGCCTTTTTAGGCGTTCCCTCCAGCGATCCGTATGGGAATGCCAACGGGTATTCGCGGGATGGCGACAACTCTTCGGCTTGCGGTTCAATGGGTTATGCAAAGGTTGATGCCCAGTACGCCCGGAAGGTAGTGTTGATTACCGATCATTTGGTCCCGTTTCCCAATACACCGTTTGGAATTCCCCAGTCCCAGGTGGATTTAATCGTTAAAGTGGACCGGATCGGAGACCCCAAAGGAATCGTCTCCGGCGCGACCCGCTTTACCAAAAACCCTCGGGAATTGTTAATCGCCAAGTTGGCGGCGCAAGTGGTTAAAGCCTCCGGATACATGGAAGACGGTTTTTGTTTTCAGACCGGATCGGGTGGCGCGGCGCTGGCGGTTACCCGGTATCTTCGCCAATATATGCTGGACAGTTCCATTAAAGCCAATTTCGCCCTGGGCGGGATCACCGGACAGATTGTGTCCATGCATGAAGAAGGACTTGTCAAAAAGATCCTGGATGTCCAGAGTTTCGACTTACAAGCGGTGGAAAGCTTGAAAAACAACCGCTTTCATCAGCAGATCGATGCCGTTTATTATGCCAGTTCGGGCATGGAGGGTTCGGCCGTCAATCAGCTGGATGTGGTGATTCTGTCGGCGCTGGAAATTGATATCGATTTTAATGTCAACGTCTTAACCGGATCCGATGGCGTTATCCGGGGCGCCATCGGCGGCCATCCCGATACCGCCGCCGGCGCTTGCATGTCGGTGATTGTGGCTCCGCTGGTCCGGGGCAGGATCTCTACTATTTTGGACCAGGTCAATACCATTGTCACGCCCGGCAACACAGTGGACGTATTGGTGACGGATCAGGGGATTGCCGTGAATCCGCTGCGGGAGGATCTGGCCCGGCGGCTTCATGATGCGCATTTGCCGGTTTTTACAATTCAAGAGTTGCAGGCCAAAGCTGAGAAGCTTACCGGCAAACCGGCCCCGATTCCGGTGGAGGATAAAATTGTTGGAGTGGTGAATTACCGCACCGGCACGGTAATCGACTTGATCAGGCAAGTCAAAAGGTGATTTTCACGGTATCTGCAATAAAAAGGGGATTGAATGATCGTGGCGGTTACCTTGGAAGAAGTCTTACTGAACCGGGAACGGCGGGCTGAACGGCAACAAACGATGGCGCGGCGCACCGGCGCCGCGCTGCTTTCGTTTACCATGTGCATCCCCGGCCCGGTTAAAACCGGGCCCCGGATCGTCGCTGCCTTCGCCATGGGGCTGCAGTCGACGCTTGATGCATTGAAAGAACACCGACTGGAGATCGTAGCCATCGAATCGCTCAGCGAGAACACCGGTCCGGAGGGCCTGATCGCGGTAAACGGCGATCCGCTGCGGCTGAAGGAACTCACCTGGGCTATTGAGGAGAATCATCCCTGTGGCCGACTGTTCGATCTGGATGTTTTGGATCGCCGATTAACGCCGTTCTCGCGACGGCAGATCGGCAAACCGGAAAGAAGTTGCTTGATTTGTGATCAGCCGGCCCACGAATGCGCCAGGGCGCGGCGGCATTCTCCCGAAGAGTTGCGGAAAGCGGTACGGAAGTTTTTGATGAAAGCGACGGTTTAGTGCGGTGACGTTGAAGACACCGATGATAGTGGCGGCCCTGGCTGCCAATGCCTTGTTGCGGGAGCTTTCGGCTTCGCCGAAACCGGGGTTAGTGGATCGTTTTTCCAGCGGCAGTCACCGGGATATGGATTTTTTTACTTTTATCAATAGTATCACCGCCATCACCCCGTATTTTGCAGAATGCGCCGAGGCCGGATCCGGATGCGCCACCGATCCGGCGGCGCTTTTTACCCGGCTTCGGGGCATCGGACTCCGTTGCGAGCAAGCGATGCTGGAGGCCACGGGCGGTGTGAATACTCACAAAGGCGCCATCTTTGTCCTGGGAATCATTGCCGCGGCCTACGCCGAGGGAGCAAACGATGGAACAATGGGCGCGGCCCAACTGCGGGACCGGGTTTATTGGCTGTGCGGCGCCTTGAGCCAAAGTGAGCTGCCTCATTTACCCGCCAAAGGGGAACTGCTGTCGGCCGTTCATGGGCTCAAGGATGCCCGGCGTCAGGCACTGGAGGCTTATCCGGCCGTGTTTGACGTCGGCCTCCCGCTATACCAGCAAGTGAAGAGCCGTCTATCGGCCAATGACGCCGCGGTTCACACCCTGTTGGGAGTCATGGCCGTGGTTGACGACACCAATATCGCGGCCCGGGCCGGAATAGCGGAACTGATGGAAGTCAAAGCGGAGGCGGGCCGGGTTTTGGGGTTGGGAGGCATGTTAACCGCATCCGGCAGAGATGCGGTGGACCGGATGTGCGTCAGGTTTCGGGAACGAAACATCTCGCCCGGAGGCGGCGCGGATATGCTCAGCGCCACCTTATTTACGGACCGGTTGCTGAATGACTGACAAGACAATCTGGCAGCCATCATTTTGGGGTAAAAGGATATTCGTAAGCACAGTTGGAATCAAGTATTGGACAGTACATACTTGCTGACCAATAATTGATGGGGATTATTCCCATTACATGTTTAATTACTCAAAATGGTCCGGCAGCCAATGCCGTAGCAATGGGCGCGACTCCCCCTAGATAAGGGGCGGTTCCTTCGCGAGGGGGAATAGTTCCCCCTGATTGGGCAATGACTGTTCGAATTAGGGGAATGACTCCCCTAATTCGAACAATGGCTGTCACAGTTGGGGGAATGACTCCCACAAAAACGGCGGTGACTGCTTTAAGTGAGGGAGTCACTCCCATAAGATGGCGATTGTGTGCCATCGCTATGGAAATCGGCGCCATGGCGCCGGCAACGGGCTCCGGAAAGAAGTCCGTCAATGAACAAGGTGGACAAGGTCATCCGAGGTTGGGTTTCAGATACGAGTTGAATGGTTTTAGGTTTGATGCAATCCTCTCGACAAGAACGTATGTTCGTAGTATAGTAGTAACTGAACATATGTTCTTCAAAGGGGGATTCCGAATTCATGAAACCGGCGCTACGGCCGCTATTTAAAAACGTTGATTGCCTGCGGTTATATATTCCCGATCTGCAGAGAGGGATGGAATATTATCGCGATGGACTGGGACTGAAGGTCATTTGGAAAACCGAATCCGCCATCGGTCTGGGAATGGGCGATCACCGAACCGAAGTCGTGCTCCAGAATAACGACCAATGGTCGGAGATTGATATCCAAGTGGATTCGGTGGCGGAAGCGGTAAAAACCATTGCCACGGCGGGCGGCACGATCGTTTACGGCCCGTTTGACATCCCGATCGGGAAAGGGGCGGTCGTGAAGGATCCCTGGGGCAATCAATATGTAATATTGGATGCCACCAAAGGGACTTTAATTACGGACGGCGAGGGGAATATCGTCGGGCAAAAGAAGCTTCGTTCCTTACGATAGCTTTACCTTTTATTATAACCGGAAACGCTATCAAAAGGACGATTCATCGTATGACGCGCGGTATTGGAAGGCCAAAGGCTGGCTCGAACCGGGCCGGCAATACTTTACCGGGGCCAAGGTGAATCTTTTCAAAAAGCTGGCTGCCGGAATTATTATGAAGCTGCTGAATCAATGTGAAGTAGATGGATTCTCTAAAAACCTTGCTTAGGTCGTTAACATTACTGACACCAAAACACCTCCCTCTCATAGCAAGGTGTTTTATTTATTTTTTTTTGGCGATTTGCAACAAAACTCTTGACATCTGAAATGCCCGGTAATAAAATATTAATTCCTTTCTCAAATTACCAAATTATCAAATTATTCATTTTTGGAGGTGATATCCATTGATAACCGTGGCGGGGTTATCCAAGACTTACAAGGTGGCGCGGCGTGCGGCCGGGCTGGGGCAGGCGGCGCGGGCGTTGTTTCACCGGGATTACAAGGTGATCGAGGCCTTGAAAGATGTTTCCTTTACTATCAATACCGGGGAGATCGTCGGGTACATCGGGCCCAACGGAGCCGGGAAGTCGACCACCGTCAAGGTGCTGAGCGGAATTCTGGCGCCGGACGACGGCGAGTGCCGGGTGATGGGAAGGGTGCCGTGGCGGGAACGGGTCGAGCATGTCCGCAACATTGGAGTGGTCTTTGGCCAGCGCTCGCAATTGTGGTGGGATGTGCCGGTGATCGACTCCTTGGAGCTGCTTCGGGATATCTATAAGGTGTCGCCCCGCAGTTACCGGAACAGCCTGGATTTGCTTACCGCCGCCCTGGACCTGCAGGATCTGCTCAACACGCCGACTCGCCAGCTCAGTCTGGGGCAGCGGATGCGTTGCGAACTGGCGGCTTCGCTCCTGCACAGTCCCAGGCTGCTGTTTCTGGACGAACCCACCATCGGGCTGGACGCGGTCTCCAAGAACGCGGTGCGGCGGTTCATCAAAACCATCAATCAGGATCAGGGGGTCACCGTGATCCTTACCACCCACGATATGAACGACATTGAAGCGCTGGCCGACCGGATTCTCTTGATCGGGAAGGGCCAGATTCTTTATGACGGCGATCTGCCGGACCTGCGCAGCCGTTTCGTGACCCGCAAGACGGTGACCGTCGATTTCCGTGAACACCAGCAGCCGATAACGATTCCCGGTGCCGAGATCCTCTCCTGGTCGGCCGAACGGGCCAGCCTGAGCGTTGACATTCAAACGGTCTCCGTTTCCGAGGTGATTGCCCGGCTCTCGGCCGAGCTGGATCTGGTCGATCTGGCGGTGGATACGCCCCCGGTGGAAGAGATGGTCGTCAATCTTTATAAGGAATACCGGATATGAACGCCTATCTTTCCGTATTGAAACTGCGGCTGATCACCGGCCTGCAGTACCGGATCGCGGCGTTGGCCGGAGTGGCCACTCAATTCTCCTGGGGATTTCTGCTGATCATGGTCTACGAGGCCTTTTATGCCGGCGCGACGACGGCTCCTCCGATCGGGCTGAAACAGCTGATCACCTACATCTGGCTGCAAGAGGCGTTTCTGATCTTTATCATGCTTTGGTTCCGCGACGGGGAACTGTTCAACCTGATTACCAGTGGGAACATTGCCTATGAATTGTGCCGTCCCTGTGGCTTGTATGGGTTTTGGTACGCCAAGCTCCTGGCCCAACGGATCTCCGGCGCGCTGCTGCGTTGTTTTCCGATTTTAATCATGGCCCTTTTTCTGCCCGAGCCGTACCGGCTGTTGTTGCCCCCGAATCCGCTTGCCCTGGGGTTGTTCCTGATTACGCTAATCCTCGGTTTGCTGGTGCTGGTGGCGATCTCAATCTTCATTTATATTTCGGTCTTCATCACCTTATCGCCGGCCGGATCGCTGCTGATGTTCAGCGTGGCCGGGGAATTCCTGGGGGGCAATGTTATTCCGGTGCCGCTGATGCCGGATTGGCTGCGGCGGATTGTTTACCTGCTGCCGTTCCGGCTTGCTTCCGATCTGCCGTTCCGGGTATATACCGGACATATTCCGCCCCCGGAAGCGCTGGAAGGGATCGTAGCCCAACTGGTCTGGCTGACGCTCCTGGTCGCTTTGGGAAATGCCGCTCTGTGCCGCGCTTTGCGCCGGGTGGTTGTCCAGGGAGGTTGATACATGAGCTTGTATTGGAGTTATTTAAAAATTCTGTTCAAATCGCAGTTACAATACCTATCTTCTTTCTGGCTGCTGGTGCTGGGACAGTTTGTCATGCCGCTGTCGCTTTTTGCCGGAGTCTATTTGTTATTCGGCCGGTTCGGACAGCTTCGGGGCTGGAGCTTTCACGAGGCGGCGCTCTGTTTCGGCGTGGCCCACCTGGCGTTCGCGCTGGGCGAGTGTGTCGCGCGGGGTTTCGATTCCTTTGCCACCCTGGTAGTGAGCGGCGAGTTCGACCGGTTGCTGGTCCGGCCCAGAAGCACGGTCTTGCAGGTGCTCGGCTCGAAGTTTGAATTCAGCCGGGTCGGCCGGCTGCTACAAAGCGGCGCGGTGTTGGCTTGGGCGGTCACCGGCCTGTCGGTGCGCTGGGATCTTTGGAAAGGGATTACCTTGATCCTGATGGTGAGCGGCGGCGCCTGCATTTTCGCCGGCCTGTTCATCCTGGCGGCCGCGCTTTGTTTCTGGACCGTCCAGGGCCTGGAGATCGCCAACATTTTTACCGACGGCGGCCGGGAGATGGCCCAGTATCCGCTGAATATTTACAAGAGATGGGTGACCCGCTTTTTCACTTTCGTGATTCCGTTCGGGTGCGTCAATTTTTTGCCAATGCTGTATTTACTGGACAAAGCGCCCGGCCCGGTGGCGCTCTATATACTGACCCCGCTGGCCGGAATTCTGTTTCTGGTTCCCTGCCTAGGTGCCTGGCGTTTTGGGGTCCGGCATTACCGGTCAACGGGATCTTGAGCAACTTTGAATTGCCCCATTGACAACCGGATGGTTCGAATGATATTTTGGTTGGTGTAAATACTAAAATAATGGCAGAAAGAGGAGGCGGGTTGTTTGAATACCGTGCTTTGGTTGAATCGCACCATTTATCCAGCAGTAAAAGACCCGTCATTTGGTTGGCGTTGAGAGAAAAGCGTTTATGCTACCGTGGCCGGGCCACGGTTTTTATTTTGTTGCCGATATTTTAAGAAAGGAATTTTACGTTTCATGCCGATTATTGTTGCTGACAGCCTTAGCAAGCACTTTCGGGTGCATCAAAAAGAGGAAGGGCTCAAGGGTTCGCTCAAGAATGTTTTCTTCCGGAAGTATGAAGACAAGATTGCGGTGGACCGGATCGAGTTTGCCCTGGAAGAGGGGGAACTGGTGGGTTTTCTCGGCCCGAACGGGGCCGGCAAGACCACCACGCTGAAGATGCTGACCGGATTGATCCATCCCACCTCCGGCCGGGCGGAAGTGATGGGGTTTGTCCCCTGGGAGCGGAAGAATGAGTTCCGCCGGCAGTACGCTTTGATCATGGGCCAAAAAAATCAGTTGTGGATGGACCTGCCGGCCATGGAATCGTTTCTGTTGAACCGGGAGGTGTATCAGATTCCGGAACGGCAGTTCAAAAAGACCCTCGATGAGCTGGTGGCATTGCTGGAAGTGGAGCCGGTGCTGAAGGTTCAGGTTCGCCGGCTTTCACTGGGCGAACGGATGAAGATGGAGATGATCGCCGCGCTGTTGCACCGGCCCAGGGTGCTTTTTCTCGACGAGCCTACCATCGGACTGGACATCATCAGTCAGCGGAAGATTCGCGAGTTTTTGCATGGTTACAATCAGGCATTCGGAACGACCATCCTGCTGACCAGCCACTATATGGAGGACATTCAGGCCTTGTGCAAGCGGGTGATCATCATCAATCACGGCCGGAAGGTCTATGACGGGCAGCTCGACCGGATCGTCCAGGATTTCTCGGCCTACAAGGAGTTGACGGTCACCTTCGCCGCGCCGGTGTCCAGGGAGGCCTTGGCCGGCATCGCTGTGATCCAGGAATATGATCCGGCCAAAGTCACGTTCCGGGTCAAGCGGGAGGAGCTGATCGGGGTTCTCGGCCGGTTGCTCGGCGAGTTTAAAGTGGACGACATCAACACCGCGGAAGTGGAGATCGCCGAGGTCATCTCCCAGATCTTCCGGCAATCGGGGGAGGCGACCGCATGAGCCGGCTGGTGATCGGGTCCGGCTGGCGGAAATACCGGAAAGTCTTTATGCTGGGCTTGCAGGAGCAGATGGAATACAGGGCCAACTATTTGTTCGAGACGGTGATCGGCCTGATCACTTTTCTGGTGTTGTTTTTTCTGTGGCGGTCGATTTATCAGAGCAATCACGGCCAACCCATCGCTGGGATGGACTTCCGGGAGATGCTTACCTATATCATGCTGGCCAAGTTCTGGGATTGGGTGATCGACCCCTCGCTGGAGATCGATCAGATGCTGCCGGAGGACATCCGGAACGGCGGGTTGAATCGCTTTCTCACCCGGCCGCTGAATGATCGCTTCTACCGGTTCAGCCTCTATTTATCCCATAAACTCCTCCAGGTACTGATGCGCTTTGTCCCGGTCGCAGCCATGATCTGGCTGTTGCCCGGGGTCTTTACCTTGGCGCCGTCGCCGGGGTGGTGGCTGTTGCCCGCCGCCGGATTGCTGGCGCTGTTGTTGCAGTTCTCACTCAGTTACACGATTGCGATGGTGTCCTTCTGGTGGCTGGAGATCTGGGGCGTGCTCTTTTTGAAACGGATGGTCATCAGCTTCCTGGCCGGGGCCTGGCTGCCACTATCGCTGTTCCCCGAGAAAGTGGCGGGCTTCTTTATGGCGTTGCCTTTTCATTACATGATCTTCTTCCCGATCCAGATCGTCCAGGGGAAACTTTCGACCGGCGCCATCCTAAGCGGACTGCTGGTTCAGTTACTGTGGATTGCGGCCTTTACCCTTCTGGGGCAGTGGCTGTGGTCGCGCGGCATGAAACAATATTCAGCGGCGGGGATTTGATCTTGCTGGAAGTAGTAAGTTGGCGCAAAATGAATATTGAGTTGGTTTAGAATATATTATTTCGTTGTATTCACAAAGCAAAGAATTTGGATTCTTCAGTTCAAATCTGCTTACATTGGGTTTCTTATTGATCTTATTAGTCTATCCATTTAGGCAGGATTAAGGTTTGGTCGGCGTTGTAGCCGATGCCCTCACCCATTGGGCCGATTCAAGTTGCCTGCCCTCTCCCATTTCGCTCGAAGAACACTCGCGATGGGCGAGGGAAAAATAGGGTCTAAACTTTTGCTGGCCGATGTTTAGGCATCTTGAGTCCCTCCCCCATAGCCCGTTCTTTGGGCGTGATGGGGGAGGGCCACTGCTTGAGCCGGCCCGAAGGGTGAGGGCGTTGAGATCAGAGCCGACAGTTATTTTACTAACCTGAGTAAACTAGATAGTTAGATTAATCTAAATTTACAGGAGTTCCTATGCTGCGCTATCTGCGATTGCTCAAAGCGTTCGCCCGCTACCGGATCGCCCGGGAACTGGAGTTTCCCGCCAATTTCCTGGTGTCGATCCTGATTCATTTGTTTTTCATCGCCGCCAACCTGACCTTTTTTTCGCTGATCTGGCTCAGGGTCGGGGGGTTCGGCGGTTTGTCCCCTTATGAGATGCTCTTTTTCACCGGAACTTTTCATCTGGCCGACTCGTTCTATATGGTCTTCACCTTTTACGGGATCATGGAGATTCCGGAACTGGTCCGCCGGGGCGATATGGACTTTCTGCTCTCCAAGCCAGTGCCATCGCAATTCCTGACCACCTTTCGCAGCTTTAGTATGTTTTCCCTGGTGGACCTGGCCATGGCGGTGTTGCTGATTACTTATGCCCTGGCTCATTTGAATTATCCCGTCACCTGGTATACCGCTCTGATTTACCTGGTGATGGCCTGCTTCGGCGCGGCGATTTCCTATGCGTTGTCATGCATGGTGATGACCCTTTCCTTCACGCTGATCGCGGTCGACGCCATTTGGACCGCCTTTTTTGAGATGGGCGAGTTTGAACGCTATCCGATGGGGATCTATCCGCCGCCCTGGAAGACCGTATTCTCGATTATTCTGCCCACGGTGATGGTCGCCAATTTTCCGGCTTATTTCGCTCTGGGGAAGCTCACCGCCACACAACTGGCCTGGTTTTTCAGCGCCAGCGTGTTGCTGGTCCTGCTCAGCCACAAACTCTGGCAGCAGGGGTTAAAACGGTATCAGAGCGCGAGCAGTTAAGGAAAATAAGCGATTCAATGCCAATGCAGTGACATTGCTTGATGAAAAGCGTCAGTGCTCGTTATGAAAACCCTTGCGTTATTTTACTATCAAGGATAAAGGAGCCAACCATGGAACGGCGTCAGATTGCGTTTGTCGGACTGAACTTCGGAAGGACCATCATCGAGCGGCTTCGCCGCGGCAAAGGGAACCAATTCTTTGAGGTAGCGGCAGTTTGTGACTCCGATCGTCAAAAAGCGGAGCGGGTCGCCGCGGAGCTTGGAGTTAGGGCGTACTTTGGGCTCGATCAATTATTGGCTGACCCGGAAAGCCCGGCCGTCGTCGGACTCTTCACCGGTCCGGCGGGCCGGGCGGAACTGATCCGCCAATTGATCCGGCGGGGCAAGGATGTGATGACCACCAAGCCGTTTGAGACCGATCCGCGGACAGCCTTGCAAGTCCTGCAAGAAGCGGGGCAAATGGGCCGGATCGTCCACCTCAATTCGCCGACTCCGGTGCCCACCGGCGATCTGCGCCAAATGGAGGAATGGGCCGAACAATACCGTTTGGGCCGGCCGGTGGCTTGCCGTTGCGACACTTGGTGCTCGTATCGGGAAAAACCGGACGGCAGCTGGTACGATGACCCGGAACTCTGCGCCGCCGCACCGATCCTCCGGATTGGAATCTATCTGATCAACGACTTGGTGCGGATCTTCGGACCCGCCGCCCAAGTGAACGTCCTTCAATCCCGCATTTTCACGGAGCGCCCCACCGCCGACAACGCCCAATTGGGCATTCTCTTCCGGAACGGGGCCATTGCCAACGTGTTCGCGTCATTCTGCACCCAGGACGGGGATTACTACAAGGATTCGCTGGTACTGAACTATGAACGGGGCACCATTTACCGGAGCAGCGGGCCGGGGCGCAAGGAGACGGGAGAGGGAGACCGGACGCGCCTGGCGCTGAAGACCTTGGATGAAACCGGCCGGCATATTGTCGAAGAGACGGTGGCCGACGGGTACTGCGGCGAGTATCAATGGGAGATCTTTTATCGCGCGCTACAGGGAGAAGTGTTTCCGGACCAAATCCGTCCGGAGCAGGTGGCCGAGGGGATTAAGATCCTGGCGGCTATGGCGGAGGCGGCGAAGACCGGGATGACCACGGCCATAGCTGGATAAGGGGTTGACTTGATGAAATTGAGGCGGCTTTAGGGCCGCTTGTTTATTTTATCGGGGCAGATGAATTATAATGGAGTTGATGTATGATGTTATATTATCCGTTTCTTGAATGTGAGATAAGAATCGATTCATAAATTCAGTTGATTCCGTGCTTGGGTTCCAGTTTCACCCCGAGTATTCCAAGGAGAACCTCCGGTACTTCCTGGAGACTTGCCCCGAGGCCGATTGGATCGGGGACGGCGACCGGGCGAGGTATGACGAGTTCCGGGCCGGACTGGAGAGGATACCCGAGACATACCCGCTGTTTCGGCGCTTGATGAACAATGCCTTGGCTTGGTTTTCGGAGCGGTTCCGGTCCGCCGGGACCGAAAAAACCCTCTAATCCCCATCCGCCGCTAATTTTCCGAGCATGGCCTGGCTCTGTCCGTCACGCCGCGATTCCCGTTACCCGTAATAGCGGAACCGTTCCAGTTAAAGCGGGTGCCGTCCCGGATGGATGCGGAGTTGCTACCATTGTAGCGGCAGCCGCCGTAAAAGGAGCGCGGGCCGCTTCAAGTGGAGCAAGTGCCGCTTCAGGTGATCCGGGAGCCGGATCAGTTGGAGCGGGTATCGCTCCAAGTGGAAATATTAGAGGATCATTTGAAGAAAGTGTTTCTCCAGATCGAAATATTGGATCTTCATTTGGAGAAAGTATTTTTCCAGATCGAAATATTAGAGGATCATTTGGAGAAAGAGTTTTTTCAGATGGAAATATTAGAGGATCATTTGTAGCGAGTGTTGCTACAGTTGGGTGCGGGGTCGCTCCAGTTGATCCGGGAGTTGGATCAGTTGAAGCGGGTGCCGCTTCAGATAAAAAAGGGGCTGCCCCAGTTGGAACCAATGTTGATATAATTAGAGTGAGGGTGCGTCATTTAATCGGAGCCAGTTGCCGATTGGCAGCGGGTGTTTTTGATCTTTTTCGGGGCGTCCGAACCGCTGCTAAAACTGGTCCAGCCACGGTTTCTTGATGAAACCGATCACCGGAGAGCATGGAAAGACCGGATTTTATTGCCGCGCGATGATATGATCACTGATGAAAGGAGGCGGGACGCGATGGAATGGCTGGACCGGATGAATAATGCCTTAAATTATCTGGAGCAAACCATGGAGGAAGCGCTCGATATTGAAACGGCGGCGCGGGCGGCTTGTTCTTCTCCGTTTCATTTTCAGCGGATGTTCTTTATGCTGACCGGCGTGACCGTGGCCGAATACGTCCGGAAGCGGAAACTGACCTTGGCCGCCCAGGAGCTGGCGTCTTCCAATATCCGCGTGTTGGATCTGGCCCTGAAATACGGATACAATACCCCGGAGTCCTTCGCCAAAGCGTTCCGCCGGATTCACGGGATCAATCCTTCCGCCGCGCGCGAACCCGGAATCAGGCTGAAGGCTTATCCGCGATTGTCCTTTCAGATTTCGTTGAAGGGAGAGCAAGCCATGGACTATCAAATGATCGACAAACCAGGATTCAAGGTGGTTGGGAAGAGCATTCGGGTAAGTACCCAGGACGGCGGGAATTTCCGGCGGATCCCCGAGTTCTGGGATGAATGTATGGAGGACGGCACTTACACTCAAATCTGCCGGTTAACGGCGGAACAGTCAGTTTTGGGAATTTGCATGGACTTCAGCGCCGAGCAGAAAGAACTGACCTACATGATTGCCGTGGAGTCGCCGGGCGATCCGCCCGCCGGTCTGAGCGGCCGGGAGATCCCCGCCGCCACCTGGGCTGTTTTTCAAGCGGCCGGACCGCTGCCGGAGTCGATTCAAACGGTTTGGAAGCGGATCTTCTCGGAATGGTTTCCGGCTACCGGTTACGAGCATGCCGGCGGACCGGAACTGGAAGTCTATCCGCCGCGGCAGGGCAATCCAGAGGATTACCACTGCGAAGTCTGGATCCCGATCGTCAAGAAATAGCCATTGAAGGCTTTAAGCATCCAGCGTTCCAGGAATTTGGCCGGCCGCTGAACTGAAGACACAAGGCAATTGTACGATGACTCAATCGCCCGTTACTCCGTCGCTGGTCCATAAAGGGCTGTAGAGCAGGGGCCGCCGGTCCCGGAATACCCCCCAGTAGTCGCGGTACTCGGCGATTCGGTCCAGGTCGAAGGTGGCGGTGAGCACCGTTTCCGACGAACGGTCCGCTTGGGCGAGGATCTCTCCGGTGGGCCCGGCGATAAAAGAGGAACCGTAAAAGCTGATCTCCGAATCCTCGATCCGCTCGGCGCCGACCCGGTTGGCGGCGGCCAACGGCATGATGTTGGCCGCCGCATGTCCTTGCATGGTCCGCTGCCAGTGCGGCTGGGAGTCAATCGAGTTATCGCAGGGTTCGGAACCGATCGCGGTCGGATACAGCAACAGCTCGGCGCCCATCAACGCCATGGCGCGGGCGGCTTCGGGGAACCACTGGTCCCAGCAGATTCCGATCCCAATCCGGGCATAGCGGGTGTTCCAGACCTTGAAACCCGTATCCCCGGGGTTAAAGTAAAACTTCTCCTCATAGCCGGGACCGTCCGGGATATGGGTCTTCCGGTACACCCCCAGCACCGCGCCGTCGGCATCGATCACCGCGACCGAATTGTACTTGGCTTGGTTGCGGCGTTCAAAGAAGCTGATGGGAAGGACCGCCCCCAGCTCCGCGGCGACACTCCGGAAATGGCGGATCGCGCGGTTTTCTTCCGCCGTTGCCGCCAGCTTGAAGAACTCCGGCTTCTGCCGCTGACAAAAGTAAGGGGTCTCGAACAATTCCTGCAGCAGAATGATTCGGGCGCCCCGGGCATGGGCCTCCCGCGTCAAACGTTCGGCTTTGGCGATGTTTTCATCGATATTCCAGCCGCAGCTCATTTGAACCACGGCCATAGTTAGTTCCCGCATCAAAAACCCTCCAATCAAAGTTTTCCAATTTTCCGGCCGGCATCTGCTGAGTAATGCAGTGGATGTTTCCACCCCCTCTGATGATGTTCGTGCCGGCCACGCCCACCACGGTCCGGTCGGGGAAAGCGCTTCGCAGAACCGCTTCGGCGTTCCGATCCGCCTGCTTGCAACCGCCTCCAAAGAACGGATAAATCAACCCGCCATTGG
The DNA here is from genome assembly GCA_023402395.1 of Bacillota bacterium. Classification (GTDB taxonomy): domain Bacteria; phylum Bacillota; class UBA4882; order UBA8346; family UBA8346; genus JAEYGI01. Next base: position 78,215 of record JAEYGI010000050.1, on the reverse strand, counting down.
CGAGATAAAAGTTGATATAACTCATGGGAAGCCGTTTCCCGTTGTGAAAAGCGGCCGGTGGTTGCTCTACCTGGATAATTTCCAAGCGGCGGCCCCGGGCGTCGGTTGCTTTTTCCAGAATCCCCATATTGACCAAAGTTCTTTCATAGTTGGGGTCGGCCGGGTCGTTGCAGACTTGCATCAATACCCGGCCGGGCCCGGCGAAACAGGCCGTGTTATCGACATGCCCGTCCGTTTCATCGCCATGGAGGCCGTATTTTAACCAGATTACTTTGTCGATGCCGAGATACCGCCCCAAGGCCGCTTCGATCTCCGCCCGGGTCAGCCGCGGGTTTCGGTTCGGATTCAGTAAGCACTCCTCGGTCGTTAGCAACGTTCCTTCCCCGTCAACATGAATCGAACCGCCTTCCAGCACGATGGGCGCGTCAAAACACGGAATTCCAAGCTTCCGGAGCAGAAGCGGCGCGACCTGATCGTCCCGGCTCCAGCAATTGCTTTTCAGGCCCCAGGCATTAAAGATCCAATTGACGCCGGCAATTTCCCCCCGGTTATTGATGAGAAAGGTCGGACCATTGTCGCGCGCCCAGGAATCGTCATGCTCCATCTCCAAAACGCGAACGGATGGGCCGCACATTGCCGACGCCGATTCGGCCGCCGCGGATTGGGCAATCATGATTACCGGCTCCAATCGGGCGATCGTCCGGGCCACTTGGGCGTAAGCCACTCTGGCGTTGTCCAGGGAATCGCGCCAAGTAGCTTCGTTATTGGGCCATTCCATAAACGTGCAGAGATGCCGGCTCCATTCGGCGGGCATATGATAAGTTCCTTCGCTTTGGGTCATCACGTTCCTCCATTGGATGTAGCTCATTGATTCGATCATCCGCCACTGACATGACATATTAATTACACGCCAATGACATGTCCTAATTACAATCTACCATAAGCCATCGTAAAAAAAACGTCAATGGGCAATTTTAATAAGGTAATTGTGCATGATGCACAAGATCTTTGGTCGTCCGTGTTCGTGTACAGGGATAGGGAGATATGGTATAATTGACACAAATATCACATTGTAAAGTTGGTGGAAGATAAATTGGATAATCAGTAATAAAATTGTGTATATTGTAAAGTTGATGTTATATATATTGACATCAAAATATAATAATCATATGATTGAAACAGGGGATAAGGGTACAACGTGGCATTTTTTTTATCCGTTTTAGTTATTTTGAGATAGGGGTTATTGAGAATGGAGGGTGGAAGATGGCTGATATTTTGCGAATGTACATTGATGGCGAATGGGTAACTTCCGAATCGGGGGAGACTCGCCCGATTATTAACCCAGCCAATGGCGAAACCATTGCCCGGGCCGCCGAGGGGAATGAAGCGGATGCCAAACGGGCAATTGGCGCGGCGCGGGAAGCGTTCGACCGTTCCAAATGGCGGGATTACCCGGCGGTGGAACGGGCCCGGTTGTTGCTCAAAGTTGCCGATCTGCTCGAAGAGAGCGCGGAAGCCATGGCCACGGCCGAAACCTTGGATAACGGCAAGCCGTTGCGGGAGTCGCGTTTCGATGTCAATGACGCTTGCGCCTGTTTCCGGTATTACGCCGGTCTCGCCACCAAACCGCTCGGCCAAACCTATGAAGTGGCCGATCCCATGCAGGCGATGGTAGTCCGGGAACCGATCGGCGTCTGCGGACAGATCGTCCCCTGGAACTATCCGCTGTTGATGGCCGCCTGGAAGTTGGCCCCGGCGCTCGCCGCTGGCAATACAGTGGTCTTCAAGCCCTCGGAACTGACTCCCGTGAATACGGTGAGGCTATTCGAAATATTGGAGGCGGCCGGTTTTCCAAAAGGCGCGGCCAACCTGGTGATGGGAGCCGGCGCGACCGTGGGCCGGGAGATCGCCGCCAGCTATGATGTCGACAAGGTGGCTTTTACGGGCGGCACCACAACGGGGCGTTCGATCATGACCGCCGCGGTGGGAAACTTGAAGAAGATCTCACTGGAGCTGGGCGGGAAGTCTCCGAACATCGTATTTGCCGACGCCGACTTCGAGACGGCCGTGGATTATGCGCTCTTCGGCATCTTCTGCAATCAGGGGCAGGTTTGCTCGGCCGGCTCCCGGCTGTTGGTTGAGGAGAGCATTCATGACCGGTTCGTGGAGAGGCTGGCGGAGCGGGCCCGGAAGATTAAAGTCGGGGCCGGCCTGGATGAACGGACCGAAATGGGGCCGCTGATCTCCGAAGCCCATCTCCAAAAAGTGCTGGGATATATCCGGACCGGTCTGGAAGAAGGGGCCCATCTGGTTTGCGGCGGGAACCGGATCACCGGACAGGGCTTGGACCAAGGGTATTTCGTGGAGCCGACCATCTTTACGGATACCCATGAAGCGATGAAGATCGTCCGCGAAGAGATCTTTGGACCGGTGCTGTCGGTTTTGAAGTTCGACGGGGAAGACGAAGCCGTAAGGATGGCCAATAATTCCGTATACGGCCTGGCGGGCGCGGTATTCTCAAACGATGGCGCGAAAGCATTACGAGTTATCAAACGGCTGCGCGCGGGAATCACTTGGATCAATTCCTATCATCCAACCTACAATGAGGCGCCGTGGGGTGGATACAAACAAAGCGGAATTGGCCGCGAGTTGGGAACCTATGGCTATGAGCAGTATACCGAAGTGAAACAGATCAATATCAATCTCAAAGTAGAACCCATCGGCTGGTTTTCGGAATAATCGTTTTACGAAAGGGACTGGTGATAATGGCGGATGAAATGGTTCAGTTAATCGATATCGTCAAGAATTTCGGATCGTTTCAAGCGGTGAAAAAGATCGCGCTTGATGTCAAACGGGGTGAATTCCTGACACTGCTCGGACCGAGCGGTTGCGGGAAAACTACCACGCTGCGGATGATCGCCGGGTTTGAAGAGCCGACCAGCGGATCGATCTTGCTCGAAGGGCAACCGGTTCAAGATAAATTTCCCCATGAACGGAATGTCAACACCGTATTTCAGAACTATTCGCTGTTTCCGCACATGAATGTTTATCAAAACATCGCTTTCGGGTTAGTGATGAAGAAGCTCCCCAAGGACCAAATCCGGCGGAAAGTCGAAGAAGCGATTGCGCTGGTACAATTGGACGGTTTCGCGAACCGGATGCCGGATCAGTTGAGCGGTGGACAATGCCAGCGGGTAGCCATCGCCAGGGCGATCGTGAACAACCCGAAAGTGTTGTTGCTCGATGAACCCTTGGGTGCGCTGGATTTAAAGCTACGCAAGCAGATGCAGGTCGAACTGAAACATCTTCAGAAACGGTTGGGCATCACGTTCATTTATGTCACGCACGACCAGGAAGAGGCGCTGACCATGTCCGACCGGATCGTGGTCATGAACCGGGGCCTGATTGAGCAGATTGGAACCCCGGATGAGATTTATGAACGGCCCGCCACCAAGTTCGTGGCCGGGTTCATCGGCGAAACCAACCTGTTCGACGCCGAAGTCCGGGATATGAATAACCGGTATGCGTTTTTAGAGACGAAGCATGGCATGGTTCCGGTGCTGAACCGGGACTTCCGGGTGGGAGAAAAAGTTTGCATGGCGGTAAGGCCCGAAAGGATCCGTTTCAGCAACGTCGGGGCGGAGTGTCAGGTACTCCTCGGGGGACGGTTTAAAGAACGGATTTACGTTGGTTCGATTCTGAAGGCAGTCATCAGTCTCGAAGGCGGGATGGAAGTCGTGGTGAATGAATCCGTCACCCAATCCCAGGCCGCCGCGATGGTCGAAGGGCAGGAGATTTGGGTGACTTGGGATCCGGACCACGCGGTGGTGATGAAAGCCCGTCCGGAAGAGGTTGAACCGGATTTAACACCCGAGCAGCTCGCGATTTGAACTAAAATTTACGGGATTCAATTCCTAAGGGGTGAACGGTTGTGAACGAACAGGTTGTGTCGGTTTTACCCGCGAAGCTCGAGGAGCGGGCAGATGCGAATGAAAGCCGGTCCGTGGGAGCGGCGGGCGGCAAACGAAGAAAAGATTACGGTCCGTTTTGGACCTTATCTCCGGTGGTATTCTGGATGGTCTGTTTCGTGGCCTTGCCATTGGTTTTGATTGTGGCGGTAAGTTTCTTCACGAGGGGTCTCTATGGTGGAATTGAGTATCGCCTCAATCTCGAGAATTATGCGCGGATGCTCAATCCGTTATACTTTAAAATCTTATGGAACTCTTTGAACATCTCGTTTCTGACGACGTTATTCTGTCTGCTCCTCGGTTATCCGTTCGCCTACTTTATTTCAAGGGCGCCCCGGAAGTTCCGTTCCATCCTGTTGATGTTAATCATTATTCCGTTTTGGAGCAATTCACTGGTCAGAACCTATGCTTGGATCGTGCTGCTTCGAACCGGAGGGATCATCAACACCGTCCTGTTGAAGCTGGGACTGATTTCGGAGCCGTTAAAGCTGCTCTATAATGAAACCGCGGTTTTGGTCGGCTTGGTTTATACGCTGTTTCCGTTTATGGTATTGCCGCTTTACACCTCGATCGAGAAATTAAACCCGTCGCTGCTGGAGGCCGCGAGCGATCTCGGAGCCAAGTCCTGGAGCGCTTTTCTCCGCATTACTCTTCCGCTGACAATGCCGGGAATTATCGCCGGATCCATTTTGGTCTTCATCCCCACCCTGGGTTATTTCTTCATCCCGGATCTGATGGGCGGGAGCAAAGCGATGTTAGTCAGCAACCTGATCAAAAACCAGTTCCTGACGGCCCGCGATTGGCCTTTTGGAGCGGCGGTCTCTATTTTCCTGATCATCATCACTTTGGTGCTGATTGGGGTTTATATGCGGTTGGTCAGGGACCAAAGCAAGATGGAGGTTTTCTAAATGAAGCGGAGATTGTTCCGTTGGACCACCATTCTTTATACCCTGGTCATTTACTTGATTCTTTACATCCCAATCGTGGTTTTGATGATCTATTCCTTCAATGAATCGAAACTGAATGTGGTTTGGACCGGGTTCACTTTCAAATGGTATGCGGCCCTGCTCCACAACACCGATGTTCTGAACTCTTTCAAAGTCAGCATGATCCTGGCGGCGATCAGCACCGTTCTATCGGCGATGATCGGAACGCTGGCCGCGGTGGGGATGTATCGTTACAATTTCAAGGGAAAAAGTGTCCTGGACGCTTTGCTGTATATACCGGTCGTCATCCCGGAAATCGTAATGGGCATTGCCTTGCTGGCGCTCTTTGCCCAAGCCCGTTTGGCGCTGGGAATGACCACCTTGGTCATTGCCCATGTAGCCTTCAGCATCCCGTTCGTGGTAATCGTCGTCAAAGCCAGATTGGACGGATTTAACCGTTCGATCGAGGAAGCGGCGATGGATCTGGGGGCGGATCGCTGGCAGACGTTCTACCGCGTCACCCTTCCCATCATCATGCCGGGAATTGTATCCGGAGCGCTGCTGGCATTTACCTTATCCCTGGATGATGTGGTGATCAGTTTCTTTGTGGCGGGTCCCCAAAGCACCACGCTGCCCCTAAAGGTGTTTTCGATGGTTAAATTCGGCGTGTCGCCGGAGATCAATGCCTTGTCTACCATTATGCTGCTGGTCACGTTGGGGATCGTGGTCATCGCCGAGACCATCCGGGCCAAACAAACGGCATAATCAAAAAGTTTATCGTGACCATCACAATGAAACAGTGAAAGGAAGGCTTGAGCATCTTGGGTCAATATGATGAAATTTATCAGTATACCTCAAAAGTATTGAATATTATCAGCCAACCGGAGATCTCCGCCGAGGACGGCGCCTGGGTCACCCGGGAGACGGTCAACGGGTTTAGGGATCATGTCAATCCGGGGTTTCTCGAATACCGTAAATCGGTGACCATGGGCGGGCAATTCGCGGCGGTGGAGTGGAAAGACTCCGGCGCCAACTGTTTTATCGACATCAACGGCAAAGAATATATCGACTGTCTCGGCGGTTTTGGCATATACAACGTCGGACACCGGCACCCCAAGGTCGTCAAGGCGGTAATGGATCAGATGGAGCGGCAGCCGCTTCACAGCCAGGATTTGCTGGATCCGTTGCGCGCCATCCTGGCGAAGACCTTGGCCGACCTGACCCCCGGGGACCTGAAGTACAGCTTCTTCACGAACAGCGGAACCGAATCAGTGGAAGCGGCGCTTAAAATGGCCAAGATCCACCAGAACAAACGGGGCCGAAATACATTTATCGCCGCCACCCGCGCTTTTCACGGCAAGAGCCTGGGGTCGCTGACCGGAACCGCCAAAGCGGCGTTCCGGAAACCTTTCGCGCCGCTCATTCCCGGTTTTCGCCACGTGCTTTTCGGCGATATCGACATGATGTATAAAACATTTCAAGCCTGCGCGATGACGGGGGATGATGTCGCCGCCGTTTTGGTCGAGCCGATTCAGGGCGAGGGAGGGGTGATCATTCCTCCGGATGATTATTTGCCCAAGTTGCGGGAGCTTTGCGATCAATTTCAAGCCCTGCTGATCTTCGATGAGGTTCAGACCGGGATGGGCCGGACCGGGAAGATGTTCTGTTGCGAGCATTATGGGGTGGTGCCCGATATCATGTGTCTGGCCAAAGCGTTCGGCGGCGGAGTCATGCCGGCGGGAGCCACGATTGCCACTGAAACGGTTTTTTCCCATCTGTTCGAGAATCCGTTTTTGCATACCACCACGTTTGGCGGGAATCCACTGGCTTGTGCGGCGGCGCTGGCTACCATCAACGTGCTGATTGAAGAGAAACTGCCGGAGCGCGCCAAGGAGATCGGCGCTTATCTCCTGGCAAACCTACAGCAAGCGGTTAAAGGCCACGAGGATAAGGTATTGGCGGTTCGGGGCAAGGGTTTATTAATCGGGGTCGAGTTTGTGGACGATCGGATCGGATACGAAGCATCCAAAGGCCTTTTTGATAATGGGGTGCTGGTAGCCGGAACGCTGATCAACGCCAAGACCATCCGGATCGAACCGCCCTTAACGGTCGATCGCGTCCAATGCGACCGGGTGTGCGAGACGCTTTCCAAGGTGTTGGCCGGCTTAAAATGATAAGGACAAGCAAATGAATGGAGGTATGATCGAATGAAAAACGGATTATCGAAAAAGACTTTGATCCTGGCTTCCCTGGTAGTACTGGCGGTACTGGTTGTTGTCCTGGTGGTGGCCCGTCCCGGAGCCAAAGATACGTCCGGGTTAAAGTACGCCTCGGAGTTGAATCTGTTCAACTGGTCCAACTATATGCCGCAGTCAGTGCTGGATAAATTCAAGGAGAAATACGGAATCAAAGTCAATTACAGCACCTTCTCTTCCAATGAGGAGATGCTGGCCAAGATTCAGGCCGGCGGCGCCTCCCAGTACGATTTGGCGGTCGCCAGCGATTATATGATTCAGATCATGTTGAAACAAAAGGATCCTTTGCTGCAACCGATCGACCTGAAGAACATCCCCAATTTCCAAAATATCGCCGCTCAATACAAAAATTTGAGCTTTGATCCGGACAATCAGTATACCGTCCCCTATATGTGCGGGACCGCGCTGATTGCGGTCAATACCGCCATCGTCAAAGGCCAGGTACAGAGCTATAAGGACCTCTGGGATTCGAAACTTAAGGATTCGCTGGTCGTCCTGGATGACCAGCGGGCCATCATCGGTATGGCCCTGAAAAAGCTGGGATACTCGCTTAATGAGGTTGACGAGCGGAAGCTGCTGCAAGCCAAGGCGGAACTTCAGAAACTGCTTCCCAACATCAAAGCCTATGACAGTGACAGTCCCAAAACGCTGCTGATCAACGGCGAAGCCTCCTGCGGCCTGATCTGGAGCGCCGAGGCTTCCCTGGCCAAGCGGGATAAGCCGGAAATTCAAATCGTCTTCCCAACCGAAGGCATGTATCTGTGGCAGGATAATTTCTTCATCCCCAACGGCGCTCCGCACAAAAAAGAAGCGGAACTGTTCGTGAACTTCATCCTCGACCCCGAGGTCAGCGCGATGATCTCTAAAGAACTGCCCTATACCAACCCGAACGCCGAGGCGTTGAAATATGTGGACGAAGCTTACCGGAACGACATCGCCGCCAATCCGCCCAAAGCGGAACTGGATAAAGGAGAGTACCTGAAGGATGTCGCTCAAGCCACGCAGCTCTACGACCGGATCTGGTCGGAGATTAAACAGCAGTAACCGATAATAATGAGCAATTTTGAACTGGTCGTCAACAACGGGACGCTACTCGATCCGGAAAGCCGGCGGATCACCGTGGCCAATCTCGGGATTCAAAACGGGAGGATCGCGGCGATAACCCGGGCCGAGATTCGGGGGGAGCGCGAGATCGACGCCGCGCTGAAGATCGTCTGCCCTGGCTTCATCGATATTCATGCCCATGTGGATGGGTACGGCTATGCGGCTGAATGCATGGTGCGGCAAGGTGTCACCACTTCGGTGGGGGGAAACTGCGGCTTGGGTCCGGTCGAGTTGGGGCCCTTCTTCGACCGGCTGGATCAGGACGGTTTTCCTCTGAATCAAGCGATGCTGATCGGCCATTCCTTCGGATTGCGGGAACGGGTGGGGGCGGTCAATCCGCGCCTGCCCGCCACTCCCGATCAGATCGGGAGGATGACCGCCCTGGCGGAGCAAGCCTTCGCCGATGGCGCGGCGGGTCTTTCGTTCGGGCTGGAGTACGCTCCCGGAACGTCAACCGAGGAAATCCTGGCCCTCAGCCGCGTGGCGGCCCGCTATGGAAAGCTGGTGGCGGTCCATCTCCGGACCGATTCCTGGGCCGGGCTGGCCGCGCTCAGGGAAGCGATCGGCATTACCCAAGCGACCGGCGCTCCGTTGCAGATATCCCATCTTACCTATCAGGTGGGGATGGGAATGATGACTGAAGCGCTGGAGATCATCGGCGCGGCGATCGGAAGCGGACTGGATATCGCCGCTGACAGCGGCCTGTACCACGCTTTCGCGACGTTCATCGGCACGCCGGTGTTTGACGAGGGCTGCGTGGAGAAATGGGGCTGTGAATACTCCGACCTCTATGCGGTGACCGGAAGCCGGGCCGGACTACGGTTGAACCGGGAGTTGTTCCTGGAATTGCGGGCGAACGATCCCGAAACGGTGGTGCTGGCCTTCGCCGGCCAAGCGGTGGAAGTCCTGGAAGCGCTGGAACCGGAGTATGTCATGGTCTCCAGTGACGGCGGGATTGGCCGTCCCGAACCCGGGACCGGCCATCCCCAAGATGCGGGAACGTTTCCGCGTTTGTTCCAAACGGCGGTCCGGGAATGCGGGAAAATTTCCTTGATGGACGCCGTCCGCAAATCCACCATCCTCCCGGCCGAGCGGTTGGGATTGAAAAATAAAGGCCGGCTGCGCATCGGAGCCGATGCGGACCTGGTAATCTTTGATCCGCAACGGATCGCCGATCGCGCCAATTACCTTGGCTTTGGGGTTCCCGACGCTTCGCCCGAGGGGATCGACTGGGTGGTCGTCAACGGCGTCGTCGTGGCCGAAGCGGGGAAACTGGCGGAAGGGGCTGTTCCCGGCCGGGCCGCCCGGGCGGAGAAGCGGTTGTGGCGGTGGATCTAGGAGCTTGTGCGCGTAATCCTTTTCCTGGATATAAAACACAAGCTAATGTATAATTTTCCGGCACAATATACCATATGTTGCGGCGGTTTCGAATACACGCACAGACTCCTAGGGTTAAAAAAACTTAAAATCGCTTGAGGAGAGTTCACCTGATGGACTTTGAATATTGCCTTCCAATTCGGCTGATCTTCGGCCGCGGCAAGTTGGACCGGCTCGGGGAGGTCGTCTCCGACTACGGCCGGAAAGCGTTGATCGTCACCGGCCGGAACAGCGCCAGAGCCACCGGAGTATTGGACCGGGCTCTGGCCGGCCTGGAGCGGAGCCGGATCGAAGCGGTCATCTTCGACCGGGTGGAATCCAACCCGTTGACCACCACGATTCAAGCCGGAGCCCAGATCGCTTTGGCCGAAAAATCCGACGTTATCGTCGGGATCGGCGGCGGAAGCGCGTTGGACGCGGCCAAGGGGATTGCGTTCGCGGCCGTTAACTCCGGCGACCTTTCCGAATATATCTATGGCAAGCCGGGTGTGGGCGCGTTGCCGATTATCGCGGTGACCACCACGGCGGGCACCGGCAGCGAGGGAGACAGCCTGGCGGTTTTGACCCATCCGCTGACTAAGGATAAGAAATCGTTAAAATCGCCGTGGCTGTATCCTAAAGCGTCAATTATCGATCCGGAGTTGATGATGACCCTGCCCCCTGCGGTGATCGCCGCCACCGGGCTTGATGTTCTCTGTCACGCGCTGGAGGGTTTCGTGTCCAAGCGGGCCAATCCCCTCACCGACGCCATGGCCGTCAAAGCCATCGGCTGGATTAACCGGTATCTGCCCCGGGTCTATCAGGACCCTTCGGATATCGAAGCCTGGGAAGCGGTAGCCATGGCCAACACGTTGGGCGGAATGATCATTGACAGCGCCGGAGTAGCCTTGCTGCACGGGCTGGAGCATCCGGTCAGCGGCCTCCTGGATGTAACCCACGGTGTGGGACTGGCCGCCATGCTGGTCCGGTTCATGGAGTTTTCCTATCCGGCTTCGCCGGAGAAGTTTGCCGAGGTTGCGGCGGTTATGGGAGCGGATGTTTCCGGAAAAACGCTGCCAGAGGCGGCGGAGGCGAGTATTGGCGCTGTCCGGCGGCTGCTGGACCGGGTCAATCTAACCCCGGACCTCACGGGATTGGGCGTCGAGCGGGAAATGGTGGACTGGCTCGCGGAAAACAGTGAGAAAACCATGCGTTACGCATTGGATAACAGTCCTAAAGTACCCACGCTTCAGGAGATTAAGGAATTATATCTAAGCTGCCTGTGACGCCCGCTCCGGGCGTTCCCGGTTTATACGATACGATTGGGGTGTACGAAAATGATTCAGGAACAAAACGCGCGGATTGTAACGGCTGAAATGCCGGGACCGAAGTCGCGGGAGTTGGGAAGCCGGAGGGAACGGTTCGTGGCCAGAGGGGTCAGTAACAGTACCGGGATCTTCGTGGCAGAAGCCGGCGGAGCATTGGTCAAGGATGTGGACGGGAACGTGTTCGTTGATTTTGCCGCCGGGATCGGCGTCCAAAATGTCGGCCATTGCGATCCGGATGTGGTAAACGCCATTAAAAGACAGGTTGAGAAGTATATCCACCCCTGTTTTCATGTGGAAATGTACGAACCATACGTGGCCCTGGCGGAAGAGCTGACCCGGATCACCCCGGGCGATTTTCCGAAAAAGGCGATGTTCGCCAACAGCGGGGCCGAAGCGGTGGAAAACTCCATTAAAATCGCGCGGCGTCATACCGGAAAAACCGGAGTTCTGGCGCTGGAGAGCGCTTTTCACGGCCGGACTTACATGGCCATGACCCTCACCGGGAAAGTCAAACCGTATAAGAACCGGTTCGGCCCGTTTTGCCCGGAGGTTTTCAAGGTGCCCTCCGCCTATTGCTACCGTTGTCCGTTGGGCAGTTCCTATCCCGGCTGCGGCCTGGCCTGCGCCGAAAAGCTGCGGACGCTTCTAAAGAGCGAGCTGCCGGCGGATCACGTTGCCGTGCTGATTGCCGAGCCGATTCAGGGGGAAGGCGGGTTTATCGTTCCGCCCCCGGAGTTTCTCCCGGCTTTACAGGCCATTTGCCGTGAAAATGGAATCGTGCTGGTCGTGGATGAGGTCCAGACCGGGTTTGCCCGGACCGGTAAGCTCTTTGCCGCCGAACATTTCGGCCTGGAACCGGATCTGATGACCTTATCCAAATCGATCGCCGCCGGTGTGCCGATCAGCGCGGTAGTCGGCAAGGCCGCAATCATGGATGCCCCCAATCCGGGCGAGATCGGCGGCACCTTCGGCGGCAGCCCCTTGGGTTGCGCCGCCGGCCTGGAAGTGATCAACGTCATTCGCGCTAAGGATCTGGCCGGGAAGGCCGCGCGGATCGGAACCGTCATTCAAACCAGGCTGCAACGGTTGAAGGACAAGTACGAAGCAGTCGGCGACTTCCGAGGGCTGGGCGCGATGTACGGCATCGAATTGGTGAAGGACCGCCGGAGTAAAGAGCCAGCCCCGGAATTGGTCAAACAGATCATTCACCATGCCTATCAAAAAGGGGTCATCTTTATCAGCGCCGGCATTTTCAGCAATGTCATCCGCTTTCTGCCGCCGCTGGTCATCACCGAGGAACAGTTGAATTTCGGGCTGGATCGACTGGAAGAGGCAGTTGACCAGTGCCTGTCGTGAGGAAGGGACCCGATGGCGGTGCGCTGCGGCGATCTCGTTAATTTACCATCATTGCGGCAGATCCGGTTAGTGGCTGGCGCTGACGGACTGGACCGGAATATCCGCTGGGTCTATACGGCGGAAGTTCTGGAGGATGCGCTTCAAGTCGCCCATTGGTTGAACGGCGGCGAACTGCTGTTTTTGACCGGAATCGGACTGCGCGAGAACGCCGGCCGGTTGACGGAACTGATCCGCAGCGTAGCCGCGAAGAATATTGCCGGGATCGTGATCTTCATCGGTCCCTATATCCAAAACATTGACGATCAGTCCCTGCAACTGGCCAACCAGTTGAAGATGCCCCTTTTCGAACTGCCGTGGGAAGTCAAGCTGGTCGAAGTGTCGCATGAGATCTGCAGCGCCATCATTATGAAGGAGATGGAGGAACAGTCGCTGCAGAATCTGTTGGAAAATATTCTGTTCAGCAAGTTCGAGTCCCCGGACAGTTTCGTCAAGATTACCGCCCTTCACGGCTACGATCTAGCGGTTCCGCAACGGGTCCTCATCGCCGATCTCGATGATTTTGAGGCGTTTTTGAAGGATAAGGGCGGTAAGGATGAGTACGCGGTCCTGCGCCTCAAAAGTGAGTTCCAAAAAGTGGTGCGGCGCGCTCTGTCCAAAAATAATCAGCAAGCGCTGGCCATGCCGAGAAGCGATTCCATCATCATGCTGGTGCCCGGCGGGGAAAACGATGACCGGAACATCAAAAAATTGGTGGACGACATCCGTAAGAACGTGACGGAACAGTTATACGGACTCACGGTGAGTGTGGGGATCGGCAACTGCTATCAGGATCTCAAGGATATGAAGCAAAGCCTGCACGAAGCCGAACAGGCGCTGCGAGTGGCCAAATTGAATGAGCGGAAAAATTCGACCTGTTTTTTTAAGAAACTGGGAGTCTACCGGTTGTTGCTGAATTGCAACGACCGCAAGGGGCTGGAGTCCATTTTTCAGGAGATGTTGGGGGAATTGCTCCAGTACGACCGGCACAACGGGACCAATCTCGTCAAAACCCTGGCCATCTTTTTGGAGGAGAAAGGTAGTTTGATCGTCACCGCCGGCCGCTTGTTCATCCATCGGAACACGCTGACGTACCGGCTGCAAAAAATTGAAGAAGTGTCCGGTTTCAAGATCAACAACGCCGAAGATTGTTTCAATCTGCAGTTGGCGTTGAAGATCGGAAAACTTTTGGGCCAGATCGATTGAGCCGCGGAGATCTTGACGATTCAAAAACATTATGGAACCGGCCACCGCCCGTCCAAGCCACCCGTGATCCCATCCATCTTTTCCATAGGCTCCTTCATCGTTCGCAACCGTTTTTCCCCTGACGCAACGCCTCATCGATCCGGGGCAACAAGTAGCCCGGCTTTTTCAAGAGTTTAATGATTTATCCCAATTAGGGAACTTAGTGGGGCGGGGATCGGAATGGCCCGGAAACTCTTTGCCGCTGCCTATTTAGTTGCTAAAACCTTTCGTTTGCTTTCGAATACTTTCGATTAGACAACAAAATGCTTTCGTTTGCTTTCGAAACCTTTCGATTCGGCAACAAAATGAAGATTTTTGGGTTCTGAATCGGGATGTTCGGTTTGAAAAAGAGGTTCAACGCTTACCCAACGGGACAGTCGCTCGATTCATCGCGAATGAAGTGGTCCGGTGCGGTTGGCGATATCGCTTAACTGCGGCTGAAATCAGCCGCCGTGATTTTTTCCGGGAAACCAGGGAATTGGGTTCGGATCGCGAATGGTATGATTGAAAAAAAGGATTAGCGCCGGGAATTACGGCCGGTTGTAAGGGAGAGAATTTCATGTCGTCATCTTCATTGAAGGACCCCATCAGTGGCCTGACCCATCTGATCGGGGTGATTCTGTCCGTCATTGGGCTGATTTTGCTGGTCTACCGGGCGGCGGTGGCCGGGAAACCTTGGCACGTGGTGACCTTTGCCATCTTCGGCGCCAGCATGATTCTGCTGTATACCGCCAGCACGCTGTATCACTGGCTGCCCCTTTCCGAAGCGGGGACGCGTATTTTACGCAAGTTGGACCATGTCATGATCTTTATCCTGATCGCCGGCACCTATACTCCGATTTGTCTGGTGCCGTTGCGCGGCCCCTGGGGCTGGAGCCTGTTCGGTTGCATCTGGGGTTTGGCGCTGTCCGGAATCGGTTTCAAACTGATCTGGTTTAAAGCGCCGCGCTGGGTAAGCACCGCGCTTTACATGGCCATGGGTTGGCTGGTGATCGTGGCGGTCTGGCCGTTGGTTCAGGTGCTGCGGGTCGGCGGGTTGCTCTGGTTATTGGCGGGCGGCTTGTTTTACACTGTGGGCGCGGTGATCTATGGTCTCAAAAAACCCGACCCCTGGCCCGGAGTATTCGGGTTCCATGAAATTTTTCACCTGTTTGTCCTGCTGGGGAGCTTCTGTCATTTCTGGCTGATGTTCGGCTATATCGCGGTGATTGGGTAGCAGCCTGGTGATAAAGCCGCTCGCCGACAATGACCGTATTAATAGCGTTTGAAATATAACACATAAAATAATCGAAAAGAAAAAGATTTGGTATCTTCCTTGACTTCCTATTCTTACAGTGTTACTATTTTTAAAGTAGTAATACAATTTTACATAGGAAGTGATTTTGATGCATATGGCGGATGCTTTAATCTCGCCGGCGGTGGGGGGAACGATGTGGGCGGCAACGGCCGGATTGGCCGCTTATTCGGCCCGCCGCGCCCAAGTCGATCTGGACGACAAGAAGATTCCACTGATGGGCGTTTTGGGCGCTTTTGTCTTTGCGGCGCAAATGATCAATTTTACGATTCCGGGGACCGGTTCCAGCGGCCATCTGGGGGGAGGATTGATCCTTGCCATTTTATTGGGACCCTACGCCGGTTTGTTGACCATGGCCTCGATCTTAGCCGTTCAGGCGTTGTTCTTCGCCGACGGGGGCCTGCTCGCTTTAGGCTGCAATATTTTTAATATGGGTTTCTATGGTTGTTTCATTGCTTATCCGTTGCTTTTTAAACCCTTCATCCGCAAAACGGTTACGCCGGGCCGGATTGTTACCGGAGCAATGCTGGCGTCGGTGATCGGATTGCAATTGGGCGCTTTCAGCGTGGTGCTGGAGACGCTGTTATCCGGCCGAAGCGAATTGCCGTTTCCAACGTTTGTGCTGTTGATGCAACCGATTCATTTGGCCATCGGAGTAGTGGAAGGGTTGATTACGGCTGCCGTCGTTACCTTCGTCTGGAAGGCCCGGCCCGAGATTCTGGAGCGGACCGCCGCCGGAGAAGGCTACGGCGGGATTGCCATTAAAAAGGTCCTGGCCGGCCTGGCGCTGGCGGCGGTTCTGACCGGCGGCGCTTTATCGTGGTTCGCGTCCGTCCATCCCGACGGGCTCGAATGGTCGATCGCCAAAACGGCCGGAACCGATGAGCTGAAGAATTCTGGCGGCATTCATGAGTTTCTCTCCGATTGGCGGGAAAAAATCGCTTTTTTGCCCGATTACGGTTTTAAAGAAGCGGCGGAGCCGAAGCCGGCTGAAGCCGAGGCGGGGCCGGAATCCTGGCCCGCCGTTAACGGCGGAACCAGCGTAGCGGGGCTGGTGGGTGGCGGTTTGACGCTGTTATTGGCCGCGTTGATCGGATTTGGATTACGCCGCGTCAAAAAAAGAGCTTGAATTATTAGTTCACGGACGGCGATTCTAACGGGGACCTCTGGGTCCCCGCTTGCTTTTCAACCGGCGATGTGTGAGAATATAAGAATGGATGGCGAAAGGGAGGATTCGGTCAATGTCGGATTTATCGGCCACCGCGGCTCAGTTCCGGTTTCTTGAATCATTGGCGTTGCAACATACGGTGATCCATCAACGCCACCCGCTCGCCAAACTGTTGACCACATTGGCGTTTTTGATCGTAGCCCTCTCATACGGAAAATATGAGATCGCGGCGGTGCTCCCGCTCATTCTGTTTCCGGTCGTGCTGACGGTTCTGGGAGAATTGCCTCCGGGTCAACTTCTGAAGCGGGCGCTGTTGGCCGCCCCGTTCGTCCTGGGGATCGGAATCTTTAATCCAGTGTTCGATCAGGCACCATTGCTGAGCATCGGCGCGATTACGATCTCCGGCGGCTGGATCTCGTTGGCTTCACTATTACTGCGGCTGGGATTGACCGTTACCGTCTCGTTGATTCTCATCGCTACCAGCGGGATCGGACAGATCGCCGCCGTATTGCTGGCACTGGGATTACCGCGTCTGATGGTGACCCAAGTTTTGTTCATGTACCGTTATATCAGTGTGCTGGGAGAGGAAACGGCCCGGATGGTCTGGGCGCATTCATTTCGCTCCTTGCGGGAGCGGGGCATCCAATTCAAGGCGTGGGGTTCCTTGGCCGGGCAATTGTTGCTACGCACCCTCAACCGGGCGGAACACATTTATCAGGCCATGCGTTGCCGGGGATTCGACGGGCGGCTTCGGCTGGCGGGGGTTGATCGTTTCCGATGGCCCGATGCGGCCTATTGCGCCGGGTGGATCGCTTTCTTTATCCTGGCGCGCATTTATAATCTTCCGGAACTGCTCGGTTCCGTGGTCATGGGGGCGGGACGGTGAGCCATCATCTCGTCGAAGTGAAGGATCTGACCTATGCCTATCCGGACGGCCATCAAGCGTTGCGGGGCGTCTCGTTCCGGATTACTCACGGCGAAGCGGTGGGAATCGTTGGCGCCAATGGCGCGGGGAAATCGACCTTGTTATTGCATCTGCTCGGGGTATTATTTCCGGAGCAAGGCGCGGTCCGGGTTGGGGATGTTCCGGTGACCCGCCAGACTCTGTCCCAGGTGCGGCGGAGCGTGGGGATGATCTTTCAGGATCCCGATGATCAATTGTTCATGCCAACGGTCTTCGAGGATGTCGCTTTTGGCCCGTTTAATCAAGGATTGCCCCCGGATGAAGTGGAAGAGCGGGTGAAGCAGGCCCTGACCACGGTCGGAGCCCTTCATCTCCGGGACCGCCCGCCTTATAAGCTCTCCGGCGGGGAGAAACGGTCGGTGGCCATCGCTACCGTGCTGGCCATGGCCCCGGACATTCTGGTGATGGATGAGCCCTCGTCGGCGCTGGATCCATTGAGCCGCAGACGATTGATCAACCTGCTGGCCGGTTTTCGCCATACCAAAATTATTGCCACCCATGATCTCGATTTGGTCTTTGATCTTTGCGAACGGACCATTGTATTGGGTCAAGGCCGGGTGATCGCCGACGGGCCGACTGCGGCGATCTTCCGCGATCAGCGGGTGCTGGATGCGGGACATCTGGAGCCCCCGCTCCGGATGCAGGCTTGCCCGGTTTGTGGTCAACCGGCCGGGTTGGAGCCGAGAATAGCGCGACGGACCGTTAGAGATTGACGCCGGTCGTCGTCGTCACCAGTTTGCAGTGTTTTACCCCCTTGGTGCTGCTTAACCGACCGGCAATTAGCTGGATGGCGGTTTTGTCCCCTTTGACCACCAGTACTTCCAGACAGTTATGGGCATCCAAATGAATATGGAGTACGGAAACGATATTTTCGTGAAATTGATGTTGAAGGTCGGTGAGCTTGTCGGCCATCTCGCGGATATGATGGTTGTAAACCAGCGTGATGGTTCCCACCGCCTGACCTTCCTCGTTGCGCCATTCTTCCTCCACCAGGTAGTCGCGGATCAGATCCCGGATGGCTTCAGAACGGTTATTGTACCCTTTGGCTTCAATCAACCGGTCAAATTGTTCCAGCAAGGTTCCTTCCATAGAGACCCCGAACCGTTGCAGACCTTTGTCCATTTTCAGTGCTCCTTTAATCGCTATGGCTTCTTAATGCCGCTACCGGCAAGAGACTTTATCCACATGGCTTTCAATACTGGGAAATCAGATAACGAAACCGCCGTTCGGGCTGATCACTTGGCCGGTAATAAACTCCGCCGCCTCCGATGCCAAAAAAAGAGCAACCCCGGCCACATCACGCGGTGTCCCCAAGCGTTGTAGCGGGGTTGTTTCTTCCAAGACGCCGAGGTCGTCCGGAGATAGCTGATTCACCATATCGGTGCGAATGACGCCGGGCGCGATCGAATTCACCTGAATATTGGAAGGGCCAAGCTCTTTGGCGAGAGCTCTGGTTAGTCCGATCACACCGGCCTTAGCCGCTGAATAGTGGACTTCGCAAGCCGCTCCGACCATCCCCCAGATGGAGGAGATATTGATAATCTTTCCGCTCCGGCGCGGCAACATATACCGCAACACCGAACGGGAACAGAGAAAGACGCTTTTGAGATTGGCCGCCATCATTGCCTCCCAATCGGCGTCGGTTAGATCAATCAGCAGCGCATTTTGGGCGATTCCGGCGTTATTAACCAGCACGTCGATACCACCGAACCGTTCCACGCCAAAGTCAACCATGGCGTCGACCTGCCGGGAATCGGTTACATCGGCCCGAAATGATTCCGCCGTCCCCCCGGCGCGCCGGAGTTGGTCGCGGAGTTCGCCGGCCTCGGCCTCGGACCGGTAATAATTGATTAACACCTGGTAGCCGTGGGCCGCGAACAGTTCGGCCGATGCCCGACCAATCCCCCGGGACGCACCGGTGATTAATACGGTTTTCATGGACAGCCTCTCATTACTAATGCCGTTTTTTAAATACCATGCGATAAAGCGTTCAGGCGCTCCACGACTTGAGCAAGGATATTGAATTGACTTTATCGCTTATTATCTTGAGCTTTTGTATGTAACCCTCCGGTCTCCGGCCGCAGGGTTATCGCAACGCTTTTTAAACGATTCCCACTCGGTTCGATTTTAGTTGACAACCTGATACTTGTCAAGTTTTTCCGGGCGAAACTTTAATCCGCGGGAAGGAGAAGGGGATTGGGTTTTATCCGTAAAAAGGATAAATGAATAATGTAACCGAATATATATGGGCAAGATAGGCCGGATCAAACCAGACCGGACGAAATATTGGAGTATCCTTGGGATGGGCCGTAAAAAAAGTCTGAAACCTGACATTGGCATGCGCCTTCCAGCCATTGTTTTAATCGTCTGCCTGCTGCTGTTGGCCGGTCATTTTCATCTGGACGGACCGGTCTTTAATGGCGGGCATTGTTCATCGTGCGACCTTTTGCACACCGGTTTTGCTTCAGGCGTCTGCTTCGTTTTAATATTTACATTGTTTTTCCTCGGTAATATTCCGCTCTTTCAAGCCAATCCCTTAATATCCCTGTCAATAAACTGTCGTTCGCGGGCCCCGCCCAGTTTCAACTGAACTACCGGTAGTTGAAAAAACATCCTTTCCCGGCACTGGATCAAACCACCTTTGGATTCTGTCAGAGGGGGTCCTGGTGTTGCGGGAACACGGAAAGGGGTATCCAATGAACGAAAAACTGAAATGGCTCGGTTCATTGTTTTTACTCGCGTTTCTTTTGACGGTCATCGCTTTCGGCGGTCTTTCCATTCCGGATACGGTTGCCGCTAAATTGCCTCAAATGGTGACCGTTTTTGTCAGCATCGTGATTCAAGCCATGCCGTTCGTCCTGATTGCCGTATTCGGGTCGGCCCTGATGCAGACGTTGATTACAGTGGAAATGATCGAGAAACGGCTCGCCCGGACCCACCGGTTGTCCGGGATTTTGCTGGCGATCGGCGCCGGATTCTTTTTTCCGGTGTGTGATTGTGGAGTCATTCCGGTGGTCCGGCGGTTATTGGTCAAACGGGTGCCGCCTTATATGGCGCTTGCCTTTCTGATCACCGCGCCACTGGTGAACCCGATCACCATCTGGGCCACAGCTACCGCGTTTAATTATAATCCAATGGTAACCTTGACCCGAGTCGGCATGGCGGTTGGAGTGGGATTGATCGTCGCGCTGCTGGCCGGCAGGTATTTCCGGAATGTTGAAGATGTGCTAAAGCCCGCCTTCCTGAACCAACCGGAGCCGGAATTGACTCATTCTCATACCGGACCGCATTGTTGCGAAGAGGAGACCGCCGTTGCCCATGAATCGAAACTGGAAACGGGAAAAACGCATTCACGGCTTGCCGCTATTTTCGAACACGCCAACGAAGAGTTTCTGGAAGTCGGAAAGTTTTTGGTTATTGGCGCGATGTTGGCCGCGACGATTCAAACCGTAGTTCCGAAACAAGCATTGGTAATGGTTACCGCCAATCCGGCCTGGTCGGTTCTGACCATGATGCTCTTGGCTTTTTGCCTGTCACTATGCGCCGAGGCCGATGCCTTTGTGGCCCGCTCATTCACCTATCAGTTCCCGATGGGGAGCGTGATGGCGTTTATGGTCTTCGGCCAAATGCTGGATATCAAGAATATCTTGCTGCTTTGGAAAAGCTTCCGGCCCAAAGCCATCTTGTTTGTCTTGGGTTGGTGCGCCTTGCTGGTATTTATCGGCTGCGTCGGATTGAATCTTTTCTCAGGAAATATGCTTAGATGGGGGAGGTTTTAAGGATGAGCCATGGTAAGCGGTACCTGACGACGGCTATTTTGAGCTGTTATTTTATCTTCCTCTTCTTCCTGCTGCGCACGGGAACCATTGGTCAATATATCAATCCGAAACTGTCCTTTTTAACGGTATTGACGTTGATAATCATGGGGGCGATGTTGTTTTTCAACTTCATCCGGATCGCGGCCCGTCCCCGAAGGGAGGCGGAGCATCACTGCCACGGCCAGTGTCACTGCCATGCCCATTCCGAACGGTTGGGCTTTGGTGTATATCTGCTGTTTTTACCCGTCATTTTGGCGGTGATGGTTGGGCCTCAAGCGTTAAGCTACGAACCGGATCGCTTGCGTCCGGAGGAGGAGGCGCTTCAATCGCAAACGCTTTCCCAGGAAAATGGCACTAGTAACTATTCGCTTTCGGCTGGTCAATCCTGGCCCTCAAGTCCGCCCTCCGGCCGAGCTCCGGCCATTGGCGAGGCCCAGGAATATACCCAACTTGATATCGGCAATATCATTTTTGATACCGTGAAAGCGCCCAAGCAGAAATTGACCAATTCTTTGATTTACTTGGTCGGGCGGGTGGCTAGACCCCCCCAGTTAAAAAACGATGAGATCGTCTTGTATCGGATGGTCATTTCTTGTTGCGCCGCGGATGGGTTACCCATCGGAGTCTTGGTCAAGCTGGATCAACCGGTCGAGTTTCGTGATAACGAATGGGTGGGGGTTCGCGGCAGCGTACGGTTGCTTCCGTTTGAAAAGCGGCTGGAAACGGTCGAGCCGGTTGTGAACATGGTAACCCCGGAAGAGATCTATGCCTACTTCTCCGCCAGCGAAGTCTTCAAAGTGGACCCGCCCCGCCAAGAATATCTTTACCCATGATCCAGGGAGATCAAGGAGGAGGCGCGGTTGCGCCTCCTTTCGCTTTATAACGAATTTATGGAAGCCATGTGATAAAATCTATCATTTAAATGGATTGTCTGGGATCGTTTAAACTGACTTTATCCCTTGCTTCGCTGCTTCTCTAAGCTTTTGTGTTAACTCCGACCTTCGACCGGGGTTTATCACAACGCTTTTAGAAGATGCCAGATCCGGGTTGCGCATCCCATTGGGATTAATTTTTGCTTGTATCGAACAGGTGTTCGTGATATAATCGGCTCAGAACATCAGTTCGTTATGGCGAGGGGAATCGCTGCAATGGATGTCCTGGAGAAAGTGAAAATTTTGGCAAACGCCGCCAAGTATGACGCCTCTTGCGCGTCGAGCGGGAGCAGCAGGCCGAATATCGCGGGCGGGCTCGGCAACGCGGCCACGGCGCCGATGGGAATCTGCCACAGTTGGGCGGCGGACGGCAGGTGTATTTCGTTATTGAAGATCCTTTTCACCAACCACTGCATCCATGACTGCGTCTATTGCGCCAACCGGCGGAGTAACGATATCCCCCGCTGTTCATTCACTGAAAATGAACTGATCGATTTGACCATCAACTTCTATCGCCGTAATTATATCGAGGGGCTATTCCTCAGTTCCGGCGTGTTTCGTAACTCCGACGCCACCATGGAAACATTGGTGAGAATTGTCCGGAGACTTCGCCAGGAACAACGGTTTAACGGTTATATTCATTTGAAAGTAATTCCCGGAGCTAGCCGGGAACTGGTCAGGGAGGCCGGGTTATATGCCGATCGGCTCAGCGTGAATATTGAACTGCCATCGGAACAAGGGCTGAAATTGCTTGCTCCAGAGAAAAAGCGGGAGGATATCTTGACTCCCATGTCGTATATTGGTAAGACGATCCAAGCGAATTCCGAGGAGACGCGGCATTTAAAAAAAGCCCCGCGCTTTTCACCGGCCGGCCAAAGCACCCAACTGATCGTGGGCGCTTCACCCGAACCGGACCGCCAGATTCTTCGCCTGGCCGAGCAATTGTATCAAAGGGTAAACTTACGGCGGGTCTATTACTCCGCGTATGTCCCGGTAAACCAGAATTCGCTGCTTCCGGCCCTCGCCACTCCGCCGTTGCGGCGGGAGAACCGGTTGTACCAGGCCGACTGGCTGATCCGCTTTTACCGGTTCCGGGCCGAGGAGATCGTGCCCGAGGATCATCCGGCGCTGGAGTCCGATCTCGATCCGAAGACCAGTTGGGCGCTGCGCAACCTGCATTTGTTTCCGATGGAGATCAACCGGATTGATTACGAGATGTTGCTGCGGATCCCGGGAGTCGGAGTAAAGTCGGCCGAACGCCTACTGGCGGCCCGTCGCTGCGGAAGGCTGGACTTTTCCGATCTGGGCCGGCTGGGCGTGGTCCTGAAACGGGCCCGTTACTTCATTACCTGCCAGGGAAAGTTTTTGGAGAAGGCCGATAACGAGCTGGTGATCCGAAGCCGGTTGCTGGAGAAGGACTGCCAGCGGAAGCTGGCGCCGATGAATCACCAATTGCCGCTGTTCGAAGAGGTTTGAATCGAATATATTACGAAAGGGGTTTTTCACTTGACCAGAACAACGTATAGCGCGCCCGGCGCGGTTTCGGTAGGACCGTACTCCCATGCCGTAGAGTCCGGAGATCTGGTGTACCTTTCGGGACAAACGCCGCTTGATTCCCGAACTGGAAAGTTGGTTGAGGGGGATGTCGCCTCCCAGACTGAGCAATGCTTCGCAAATTTGTTCAATGTCCTTTCGGCCGCGGGATTGACTTCGGATCACGTGGTTAAGGTGACTGTTTTTCTGACGGATATGAATGATTTTGCCGCCATGAACGCGGTCTACGCCACCCGTTTCAATGCCCCGTATCCGGCGCGGACGACTATTGGCGTTGCCGCCCTGCCCCTTGGCGCCCGGGTGGAGATCGAAATGATCGCCCGCAAGGGTTAATTAGTTTCGCTAGTTGCCATGATTTACTATATCTATGATGGGACGTTCGATGGGTTGCTTACCGTTGTGGCCGAGGCGCTGAAGTCCCCGGAAGAAGTAAATGGAATCGCGTCCGCCGAGGATTCGGTGCAGCCCGATCTTTTCACTGAAGTGAGAGAGATAGCGGCCGATCCGGAATTGGCGCTCCGGCTTATGAAGCGGCTTCGGATCGAAGTGCCCCATTCGGCGCTGCTGGATATCGGATATTGTTTCCTATCCGAGGAACCCGGAATTGATTTGGTGATCTTTTCATATATCCGGTTGATTTTCGGAGAAGGGAGAAGAGTGATCGGCAATTTCGCCGATCCGACCGTCCTCCGGATCCGGCGGACCAGTGACCGGGTAGCGTATGAAATCCATCGTTTGCACGGGTTCATTCGCTTCCGGAAACTGGCCGGCAGCCTTTACTACAGCCCGATCGAACCGGATCACAATGTGGTGCAATTTCTGGCTCCACATTTCTCGGCCAGATTTGCCGACCAACGCTGGCTGATCCATGACATGAAACGGGATACCGGGATTTATTACGATGGGGAGCGCTGCCGCTTTCTGCCCCGGGTCGAGATGAATCGAGGGGTCGCGGAGGAGAGCGGAGTCTACAGTGTGAACCGGGCTCCGATGCGATTGCTCGAAGCCGATGAAATGGATTATCAAAAGCTATGGGATGAATATTTCCGGAGCATCGCCATTGCCGAACGTCGCAACCCTAAGGCGCAGCGACAGCGGATGCCGGCGCGTTACTGGCGTTATCTGGTGGAGGACGTGGCTGGATTTAACCGGGAACTGGATGGAGATTAATCGCCAAATTAGGAGCAAACGTTCCCTTTTAAGTCCACACATTAAGCTTTTAGGCTGACCGCTAATTCCGGTCGGCTTTTCACTTGCAAACGATGGAAGACCAGGTTAACAGCGGATGAATTCTAATCCCAAACCGGGTTAACTCTATATTTCGTTTGAGAGTTCGTGATAAAATAAGAGAGAATCAATCGTGGAATACAGGAGGAGAGTCCATGAAGTTTCGACTGGATCATAACAATTTCAATGTGCTGAATCTCGAACGCAGCCTGGCCTTTTATAAAGAGGCGCTGGGATTGGTGGAGGTAAAGCGGAAGGAAGCAAAGGACGGCAGTTTCGTCCTGGTTTTCCTGGGGGATGAGACGTCCACCCACCGAGTCGAGCTGACCTGGCTCCGGGACCGGAAAGACCCGTATGAATTGGGTGATAATGAATCTCATCTGGCCGTCAAGACCGATGACTATGAGGCGGCGCATCAGTTGCATCAAAAGATGGGCTGTATCTGTTATGAGAATGAGGCGATGGGGCTGTATTTCATCAATGACCCTGACGGGTATTGGATCGAGATCGTCCCAGAGCGTCGGGGATAGTGGGGGCGAGTTAGTTCCCAAGTTCCAGGTTCGTAGTTTCTGGTTCCTAGTTCTTGGCTGTTGGCTATGGCATCAGTTTTTAGTACGACAGTTATTTGTTTCTTGGTTTTTGGTTTGTTAATTTGATGAGCAGTTGAATGGGGAAGGGTGACAGCCATGATCGTATCATTGGTTCCGTTGGCACTGATGAAACCGGAGTTCGTGAAGATGCTTGAGCGGGGGTCGGGAGAGAAAGTGCTGGCCTTTGACAGTACCGCGTCAGCCGGAGACGCATTGCCGGAGGCGGAGGTTTTAATTACTTTTGGGGTGTTAAATCGGGAGGAACTCCGGATCTGCCAGAAGTTGAAGTGGCTTTTCAGTTTTAGCGCCGGCCTGGATCAATTGCCGTTCGACGACTTGATCGCCAGAGGAATAACTGTCTCCAATGTGCGGGGGATTCACGGCCCGCAGATGGCCGAGCAGATTTTGGGGTTGATGATCGCCTTCAGCCGCCAGTTGGTTCAAAATTACCGCGACCAACAGCAGAGAAAATGGGGCCGGCCCTGGAATGTGGATGAGCTGACCGGCAGGACGCTGCTGGTCGTTGGCGCCGGAAGCATCGGACGGGAGACCGCCCGCAAGGCCAAGGCCTTTGATATGGAAGTGATCGGTCTGAAAAAACATCCCGAACCGCTGGAGTATTTCGACGCGGTCTGGGGGATGGACCGGCTCCATCAAGCGTTGGGCCGGGCTGATTATACCGTGCTCCTCACTCCGCTCACTCAAGAGACGTTTCATCTGTTCGGACCGGCCGAGTTTCAGGCCGTCAAACCCGGCAGCATCTTTATTAACATGTCGCGGGGCGACACAGTGGATGAGGCGGCGCTGCTTGACGCGCTTAAAAATGGTCCTCTCGGCGGAGCCGGTTTGGATGTATTCCATGATGAGCCGCTGCCGCCGGAGAGCCTCTTCTGGGAACTGCCGAATGTGATCGTCACCCCGCATAGCGCCGGGAAGACTCCACACTATATCCGGCGCGGGGTGGAGCTGTTTCTGAAGAGCCTGCCCAATTATCGGGCGGGACTGCCGTTACCGAATCAAATCGATTTGAGGCGGGGCTATTGAGAGAAATCGGCAAATCAAACTTTAGATCCGCTTTATTTGCGAAAGCGGATTTTTTGTTACGAAAAGTACCGGAAATACCGATGGTTCCAAAAGGCTGCGCCAACCCGCTCATTAAAAATTGATAAATATTGCTTTGGCTGGCAGGAACAGTTCTTTTATTTATTGAAAATTTGTTTCGCAAATTCCCGAAAAAAAGGAGCCGACTGCCGTGAAACGATCCACTTTGCTTGTACTATTGTCTTATCTCACAATCTATATCGTGTGGGGGTCCACTTACTTTTTCATCAAGATGGCGGTGGAGACGATTCCTCCGTTCTATGTCATTGCCCTGCGGTGGCTCATCGGCGGGATTTTGTTTTTACTATTCGCGATCGTTTCGGGCAGGCTTCGCCAGTTCCCCACCCTCCGGCAGGTCGGCGCCTCGGTGTTTTTAGGGTTTACACTGCTGGTGGCTGGCAACGGATTGATTACCTTTGCCGAGCAACGGGTTGACAGCTATCTGGTGGCGTTGATCCTGGCTTCCACTCCAATTCTGGTCGCCTTTTACGACTGGATTCTAATTAAAAAGCGGATCGCTCCCATGGCGCTGATCGGAATTATGATCGGCCTGGTTGGGGTGGGCCTTTTACTCTATGACGGGCGTTCACTGGGCACCAGTTTTTCGCCGAGCATTTGGATGGTCATCGGCGGACTGGCGTTCTGGAGTCTGGGGACCAGCCTGGGGCATAAGCTGAAAGTTCATCCCGATATTATTGTCAATAGTGCCGTTCAAATGACGCTGGTCGGGGCTACGATCCTTACCGGGCTGTACTTGTGCGGGCAATCGCTGACGGTGGACGTGAGCACCGTTACAGCCAGCTCGTCTTTTGGACTTTGGTATCTGGCGATTGTGGGATCGCTGGCGTTCATCGCTTATAATTATCTGATCGCCCATGAACCTGCCATCCGGATCGTCAGTTACGCTTTTGTCAATCCGCTGATCGCGGTGGTGCTGGGGTTGATGGTCGGCAATGAAAAACCCGTTCCCTATCTGGCGGCGGGCCTGCCGTTGATTCTATCGGGGTTGTTTTTAATGCTTTACGGTGAAACGTTAGCCGGTACTATTAAAAAATTATGCCGCATAAGTTAAAACGTAATTCCGGCCTAATTCAGGATCGAAGCGTCACAAAGATTGTGGTTGAAACATCCGCTCAATGCGCCAATCCTTTACTGATGACGTACGGCGGCAAGGGTGATATGATTAATAGGTGAGTTGAATTGATCCCTGATATGCATCTTATGTCTCTTATATTGAAAACGTTAAAATGAAAGAGGGGTTGCCCAATGCGTTCACGGGTATTGGCCGTATCCATTCTCGGTGTCAGTTTCATCATCGGTTCCATTATTTTCGGGTCATACTTCTTTCAAAGCCGGATGCCGGTGCGCACGGTGCGGGTCGTCGGTCTGTCGACTCAACGGTTTGATTCCGATATCGTCAAATGGCGGGTGACCCTATCCCGTTCGGTCATCCCGTTGGACCTGAAGGTCGGCTATTCCAAGATTAAAGACGATTTGAACGGCTTCATCAGTTTCGTAAAAGCCAATCAGGTTTCGGACCAGGAGATCACGATTCAGCCGGTGAACACCAATCCCGTTTACGGCCAGCAGGGCGGGGTAACCGGGTACAGCATTCAACAGAACCTGTTTATTCTCTCCAAGAACGTCACGGGCATCGAGAAACTGGCGCTGGACCCCGCCAGCCTGGTTGAGAAAGGGATCTTTCCGCAATCGTCCAATCTGGAATACTATTATTCGAAACTGGACGGCCTGAAGCGGAGCTTGTTGGCTGCCGCCACCCAGGATGCCCGGAAACGGGCGGAAGAGATTGCCAAAGGCACCGGAGACCGGATCGCCAAGATCGAGTCCGCCCGGTCCGGAGTGTTTCAGATTACGGAGCCATACTCCACCGAAGTGATGGATTATGGGGTGTATACCACCGCTTCGCGGCGGAAGGACATCACCGTCACTGTCAACGTGGTCTTTAGGTTGCGGTAAGACGAGAAAACATCAAGAGGGGCGCGCTGTTAGAGCGCGCCCTTTTTTAATTGGCATATTGAACCTATCGCTTCAAACTGTCCCTTTTGCGATTCGCTGAGCGGCTGCAGATATTCCCCGGGCTTGACGGGGGAACCCGTATTCGGTCAGAATGGTGGAAAGTTCCAACAGACGGTTGGTCCGGAGCTGATCCATTTCATGAACATCGCGGATGACGATGCGGGCCGCTTGTTTCAACACCCGTTTTGCCCGGCGTTTCTTGCGGTCCCCGGCCAATTGGGACGCGATCCGGCGCAGGGTTTCCACCCGTTGCAGCTCGTAGTTATGATATTCCAGGCCATTGAAGGTCTTGCTCTGGATGCGATGGGCCAAACGCAACGCAGGCTTGAAGAGGCCTGCCTCCGCCATCTTGACCGCCACATAGCCGAATAACGCCATCCGCCTGGAGTAAGCTTCGCTATCCTCGGGATTGAACCGTTTACCGGCGGCTAGGGACGTATCGAAGCAACGCACCGCCTCGCGCCGGAACCCGGAGCGTCGGAGATAAAAGCCCAGATCAGCGCAGGCTTCAGCCAACTGTTGCCCGGCCGGTAGCGTCGGCGGGTTGACTTCGGCGCAGGAGGCGAGACCAATCATGATTTGGTGGACTTGGGTTTTCGCCCACGGCTTCAAACCGCTTTGGGAGAGGCATTGCACGATGTAACCCATGGTCCGGAGCTGATCGGTCCGCAGCCAACAGGCGGTTGACTCCCGCAGCGCCCGTTCAAAGAGGCTCAACCCCGTACTGCGCTCAGTCTTGAGAACCGTGGTGGCGATGAAAGCCAACAGTTGCACCCGGAGCGCTTTCTCTACTTTCAATTGATCGACGTGGGCCGCGGCGGCGCGATAATCTCCAGTCTCCATCAATTGGGTCACTTTGAGGAGTTGCGTCCGCTGGTAGCTCGTGGTCCGCTCCCAATTTAGCGTCAGTTTGGGCTTGGTTCCAGGCATGAGAGTTCTCCTTTCATAAACGGCTCGAATTAGATCAGCCAATGGGGTTGCGCCGATTTGGCTAGGCTTTGTGACCCTTTGGCTTTCGGCTAAGTTTCAAGAACGCTTCTAACTAAAAAAATATTTAAAAAACTCCGGAGATATTCCTAAAACGGCCAAAATCTGATAATCTATTCATCAATGGATTTTTACTCCGTGAAAATCAAGAAAGGATTCCACGAATGATCACTTCAATCAATGCCGACGAACGGCGGAAAGCCATGGCGGCGCTGATTGCCACTGCCGCCTTGTGGAGCCTGGGAGGGTTGCTTATCAAATCGGTGGCCTGGAATCTGGTGGCCATCGCCGGTATGCGGAGCGCCATCGCCGCACTCCTGATGTTCCTCTACAAGCGGAAGTTTCAATTCAATTGGTCCCCGGCTCAGATCGGCGGGGCAGTGGCTTATGCTGCCACGGTGATTCTGTTTGTAACCGCCAATAAGCTGACCACGGCCGCCAATGCCATTCTGCTGCAATACTCGGCCCCCATCTATGTGGCGCTGCTCAGCTATTGGTTTCTGGGCGAGCGGATCTCCCGATTGGACTGGGCCACCATCGCCGTGGTCATCGGCGGCATGGTTCTGTTTTTTGTCGATAATCTGTCCGCCGGCGGAATGTGGGGAAATGTCATTGCGATCTTCAGCGGAGTGACTTTCGCCTCTCTGACGCTCTGCTCCCGCAAGCAGAAGGATGGCTCGCCGCTGGAATCGCTTTTCCTCGGCAATCTCTGCACCGCCCTGATCGGATTGCCGTTCATGTTCCAGTCGCTGCCCGACGCCCGGAGCTGGATGGTGCTGGTGATCCTGGGCGTGGTTCAGTTAGGCTTTTCCTACATTCTCTATGCCTATGCCATGAAACACGTTACCGCGCTGGAAGGGATCCTAGTGCCGGTGATCGAGCCGATTCTGAATCCAATCTGGGTAGTGCTCTTTCTGGGCGAGGTGCCGGGACGGTGGGCTTGTGTCGGCGGGGTGATCGTACTGGCGGCGGTGACCGGACGGTGCGCTGTCGCGGCGGTAAGAGAGAAACGGGCGGGGGCAATTTTGTAATTTATTTTCAAGCCATTGAATTATAAGCTTTCGTAATGAACCCGGCCATTGGCCGGGTTCATTACGAAAACTCCGAAAAGTAAGAAATAAAGTCGATCCAGACTTGTTTTCCAAGCTGTTATTGTTCATTTATCACCAAGGCTTCGGTAACTGCGGCCGCCACAGAACGGCCGGGATGAAGACCGGGACCTTCGCCTTCACGTAGAGGCGGTTTGGTTACCAAAACAACTGGGGGACTCATTCCCAATCCACATTCATTTGCTGAATGTGGATATTTTGTTATTAAAAGAGTTAGGGGAGCCACTCCCCTTGAATGTTCGGTTGCTAAATGTGGATATTCAGTTACTGATTGTGGATATTCTGTTAGTAAATGAACTGGGGGAGTCACTCCCAATCCACATTTAGTTACTAAATGTGGATATTCAGCAACTGAATGTGGATAACCTGTTAATCACTGAAGTGCGGCGGCCGCCGCCAATCCCCGTTCCGGAACTAAATAAGGACATTTTTTGGTCAAAATGGCTGCCGGTAGTGATCGGGACTCTGATTGCCTTCCTAGCCATCCCTTCCCGGCTTTTTTCACTTGATTTCCCCTCAACTTCGTCTCATATGATAGAATAAATTGATCTTCTGCAGCTTCATCTATTGATAAGGAGAAAACAAAAATCATGAATCACGCCATCATTTTTGATTGCGACGGAGTGCTGGTCGACAGCGAGCCGGTCAGTTGCGCGGCCGGTGTGGCAACACTGCTCGAATATGGGGTTCAAACCGACCTGGCGGAGATTCAAACCCTGATTGGCAAGTCGTACCGGGAATTGCTGGAGCATTACGGGCGGCGGGACGGCCAGGTTTTGGATCTACCCGGTTTTGTCGGGCGGGTGGAGGAGAATTACTTCCGGATGGCCGGTAAGCTTCAAGCATCGCCGGGAGTTGCGGAGTTGCTGGAGCAATTGAGCCGATTGCGGATCCCCATAGCGGTGGCCTCGTCGGGCGGATACCGCAAGATTGAGTTTTCGCTTGAGAAAACCGGCTTGCGAGAGTTTTTCCCGGTGATCTGCAGCGCGGTGGATGTGAAGCGAGGCAAACCAGAGCCGGATCTGTTTTTATACGCTGCCGAACGGTTGGGGACGGGACCCGGACAGTGCATCGTGGTTGAGGATTCGTTATACGGCGTCCTCGCCGCCAAACGCGCCGGCATGACGGCGCTCGGATATTCGTCCTCGTTTCCCGCCGCACGGCTGCGGGAAACCGGCGCCGACGGGGTGATCTCCGATTTCGCGGAGTTCTTTGCGGCCCTGGAAGAATTAAACCTCCGGATCGCCGGGCCGCCCGGAAGCGACCGGTAGGAGGGAACGGACCCGGTCAGCACCGGATCGGGGGATGGGAATGATCGTTCAAAAATTAGTTTCAGCCATCAACGCCTGAAACAACAGGGTTGGAGGCTCCGCTTTGACCCGGAGCCCGGTCAAGCCGTATTGGGCCGCGAATTGAGACAATTTCTGCTCTAGCCGGAACGCCTCCTCAAGGGTGGGGGAGGTTTTTTCGGCTTCCAGCAGCCAGGGGTGTTTTAGGAGCGGGCAGTGCATCAGCTTGAAGTGGATCCCGAGCGCGGCCGAGAAACCGGTCAGATTCTCGCCGGTGAAGGACATGAACGCTGCATGGCCTAGCCGTTCCAGTTCGGCTTCGAGTCCGGCCGTTCCCGGTAAACTTCCGTCCCCGCCGATCCGGGCCAAGACCCGGCTATGATCGGTTCCGGAACTGATCTCTTCATCCAGCTCCAGGCGGATATTGGCGAAGTTCCCGTGATCCGGGCCTTTCCAGCCAAGATAGATTTGTTCGCCAGCGCCGCGGTCAACGAATCCGATCCGCAGGATTTCGTCCTTCTTGAAAAGTGCCGCTCCGTAATGAACTGTCCGCCAGCGCGACGAGCCCTGAAGCACCGGGCGGAGCAGGGGCAGCGCGGCGAAGGCGGCTTCCCGGTCCGGGAAACTGAAACGGGTTTCTACTTCATAAAGCAATTCTTCCATGAACCGCGGCCTCCGAAACAAGTATTTCCGTTCAACGGACTTTAGGTGTCGTGATCGAAACAGTCGATCACCGTTTTCAAGTAGATGAACAAATTACCCCGGTTTTCGTCCCGGATCTCGCCTTCCCCGGCGTCGGTCTCTTCCATAACGGCTTCAAATACCATCCTGAGGACCTCCGATTGGTTATACGTCTCCAGAAAATCGACGGTCCGGTCAATGGCCTGCTCGGGGTCGCGCCACAGTTCCCCCATTAAACGCAGGTTTCCGGTTTCCTTGGCGATTAGGAGATTTTCGCGGACGGGCGGCAACTCGGCTTCCCGCGACATGATCTCCCATACGACCAATCCCAGGAAAAGCAGCAATTCCCGTTCGTCGTCGTTCAGCAGATCGTCGCCCGCCGCCATCAGATAGGCCAAAATCAGGGGTTGCCGCTGATTCATCAACTCCAGCCGTCGCGGTGCTTCATGGATGGAGAGTTCATTCAACTTCTTCCGGACTTTGGCGATGGTCGCCTCGGGTATCGGTTTCATAAAATCCCCCCGTACCTTTTAGTTTTTGCCGGGATATGCCACAGGATCGGCGCCGGTCACTCCCAGTTCGGACAAGAGTCCGGATTCCGGAGTAATGATGGCGGTCCGGAAAAAATCATAGATCACATAGCCCGGTTTGGAACCGGGCGGTTTTTTCACGTTCTTGCGCTGGGTATAGTCCACCGGGACCTTGGTCGACTGGCGGGCCTTACTGAAAAACACCGCCACCTGGCAGGCGAGATTGAAGGCTTCATCGTCCACCGGCGTTCCCGGCTTGGGGCGTAAGATCACGTGCGACCCAGGGATCTTTTGGGTGTGAAACCACCAATCGGTCGGGTCGGCGGTTTTAAAGGTCAGTTTATCGTTTTGATAGTTGTTCCTGCCCACCAGCAGGGTATGCCCGGCCGGAGTGGTAAAACGGCGCGGTTCGACCGGAAGTTCTTTTTTCCCGGGCTGCTTCCGCTGTTTGGCCAGAACAGGCTTTGGCTCCAGTTCCTCCTGGACCAGGCGCAGGTCGGTCGGGGTTTCCGCGTTGAGAATCATCGTCTCCACGGTTTCCAGGTATTCCAGGTCCTGCTCGGTCCGGGCGATTTGAACGGCGATGGCCTGTTGCCCTTTCTTGGCCTTTTGGTAGCGCTTGAAATTCAATTGGGCGTTTTCCAGGGGGCTCAGGGCCGGGTTGAGCGGGATGAGCAGCTCGCCGCCGTCCGGATCGTAATAATTGACCAGCCGGGTCTCGGCCGCGCCTTTGGCGATTTGCGAACCATAGGTTATCAACAGTTCGCCGCGGATCCGGTATAAATCCCCGCGCTCGGCCTGGTCCGCCTCATCCCGTTGTTTGGCCAGTTTCAAGCGGGTTTTGTCGAGCATTTGGCGGATCTTGCGCAACAATCCCTGCTGGATTTCGAGAAAGCGGGCGGTTTCATGCCGGTCATTGATCACCCGGTCCACCGCTTCATTCATGCCGGGGGCCGGTTCGGAGCGGAGACCGGCGGGCGGGTGATCGACTCCAAAGGCAAAACAGTCCAGGGGCCGGCCTTGCGCGTCGTAAAGCAGGGTCGGTTCGAACCGGCCGGCCGCGACCCGTTCGGCCCACGCCGCAAACGCCGCGAACAGCGTTTCGGATTGGCCGGCTTGCAGGAAGGAACAGGCGGTCTCCGGCTCTAGCCCGGCGGCTGCGGCGATCTCCCGAACCGCGAGGGCCGACAGGCCATACCAATGTTTCAATAAAAACTGTTCAATCGTAACCGCTTCGGGCAGTTGGTTCAGCAAGCCGAGAAACTCGGCGCCGGAAAGCGATACCGGTTGCCAGCGGCCTCCGGTCGGCGGCGCCTCATAAACGGTTCCCGCCGCGATTTCCCGCTCTCCCGGTTTGGAGGGGGAGGTTTTACGCCAGGCGTCGATGATCGTTCCATTTTCGGCCGCAATGATCAGATTGGCGGTCTTCCCGGTCAGTTCCAACCAGATCCGCTTTTTGCTCAGACCGGCGTATTGATCGTATACTTCAAAGGTCAATTGGATAATTCGCTCAAACGGAACCGGGGCTGCCGCGACCAGTTTGGCTCCGCCGAAATGTTTCCGAAGCAGCATGCAGAAAGCGGAGGGCTGGACCGGGTTTTCCCGGGAGCCGTCAAAAAAATGGATCCGGCCGTATTTGGCGTTCAATGAGATCAGAAGCTTCAGGGATTCTCCCATCCCGAAGCAGGTAAAGAGGAGTTCATCGGAGTGGGGTTGATGGATCTTATCAATTTTCAAGGGCAGTTTCCGGTGAATTTCCCGGGCCAGACAAGCGATAACCGGCGCATCCAGCGGCATGATAACCTCCATTGATCCGGCGCTACTAGATAAGTTGAATACGAAAGGCCGGCACAAGCCTTAGTATAGCCGGGCGTATGCCCGAAGTCAACCTCTCCGTAAAGTTGGCATTGATGTTTGCCTCTATATTTTAACATGAGACCTGATATTTTCCAATTGTTTCAAGTCCCGATCCGTAATTCAGGCCAAGGTCTGCTCCCTGGCAACCGGGCATAAAATTACAATGATCGATGGTTGGAGCTTGTAAGAGTAACCTGTTTGAGATTGAAAACAATTTTTGGGATAGAGTCACGACCTAAGGGAGGAACCACCGGATGTCGAAATGGTTTCAGATTGAGAGCAGTCAAGTGATCGCCGCTTTTTCGGGCAATACCGGGCAGGGGTTGACGACCGCCGAAGCCGACCGCAGGTTGGGAGAGGTCGGTCAGAATCAATTGGAAGCTGCCGCCAAGATTGCTCCGTTGAAAATCTTTCTGGCCCAGTTCTCTGATTTCATGGTTCTGGTGCTGATCGGAGCCGCAATCGTCTCCGGAATGCTGGGAGAACGGGCGGATGCCCTGACCATTGTGGCCATTGTCATTTTAAACGCGGCATTGGGGTTTTTCCAGGAATACCGGGCCGAGAAATCGTTGGAAGCGTTGAAGGAGCTGACCGCTCCCATGGCTAACGTCCTCCGGGACGGAAAGACGCGGCGCATCCCGGCCAAGGCGCTGGTGCCAGGGGATATCCTGGTGCTGGAGAGTGGCGATAAAGTGGCGGCCGACGGCCGGATCATCGAAACGGTCAATCTGGAAGTGAATGAAGCCACCCTGACCGGGGAATCGATGCCGGTCACCAAGGACAGCGTGACTCTGCGCCTCGATCATCCCGCGTTGGGCGATCAACGGAATATGGTTTTCGCGGGAACCGTCGTCACCGGAGGGCGGGGACGGGCGATTGTGGTCGCGACCGGAATGAAAACCGAATTGGGGAAAATCGCGGGTATGATCGATACCGCCGCCGAAGACGAGACGCCGCTACAGCGCAGGCTGGCGCAGATGGGCCGCTGGCTGGTACTCTTGTGCTTAGGGATCTGCGCCGCGGTCGGCACCATCGGGATCCTGCGCGGCGAGCCGCCCCGGCAGATGTTTTTGTCCGCGGTCAGTCTGGCGGTGGCGGCGATACCCGAGGGCCTGCCGGCCATCGTGACCATTGCCCTGGCCATCGGGGTTCAGAAAATGATCAAGCGCAACGCGATCATCCGCAAGTTGCCGGCGGTCGAGACCTTGGGCTGCGCTACGGTCATCTGTTCTGATAAAACCGGAACCCTGACCCAGAATGAGTTGACCGTGGTCAAAGCCTGGACCGGTCTGACTGATTATGCATTGGATAAGCAGGGAGCCGCTCAGCGGGAGCTTTCCTTGAACCGGAACCTGGAACTGCTGCTGGAGATCGGAGCGCTCTGCAATAATGCGCAATTGGAACCGGAGGCTGCGGCCAAACGGCTCCCAATGGTGGGCGATCCGACCGAAGTGGCGTTATTGGCGGCGGCCGGAAACGCCGGATTGGAGCGGGAAAAGCTGTCGGCGCAGTGGTCGCGCCTGGGAGAGATTCCTTTCTCTTCAGAGCGGAAGCGAATGGCGGTCTGGGTGAGCGATGATCGGGGCAGTCACCGGCTGCTCGCCAAAGGGGCCGCCGATGTTATTATCGAGCGGTGCCAGGGATTGGCCGGTCCGGACGGCGTCATGCCCCTGACTCCCAAGCTGAAGGGAGAAGTCAAACGGATCATCGAAGAATGGGGCGCCGAGGCGCTGCGGACCCTGGCGTTCGCCTACCGCCCGGCCGAAGGTCGGGAAATCACTAATCCGAATGGGGATCCGGAATCCGGATTGATCTTTGTCGGATTGATGGGAATGAACGATCCACCCCGCCCCGAATCGCGGGCGGCCATCGGGAAAGCGAGGCGGGCCGGGATCCGGGTGAAGATGATCACCGGGGACTACCCGCGCACCGCCGCGGCCATCGCCAAGCAGATCGGAATGCTGCGACCGAGCGGCAAGATTATTACCGGCGCCGAAATGGACCAGATGTCCGACGAAGACCTGGCCAAAGTCATCTCCGAGATCGATGTCTTTGCCAGAGTTTCGCCTAATCATAAATTGAGAGTGGTCAAAGCCTTAAAGCAAAAAGGCGAGATTGTGGCGATGACCGGCGACGGCGTTAATGACGCGCCCGCGGTCAAGGAAGCGGACATTGGAGTGGCCATGGGCCTTAGCGGGACCGATGTCACCAAGGAAGCGGCGGCCATGGTCATTACCGACGATAATTTCGCCACCATTGTCGCAGCGGTTGAAGAAGGCCGGACCATTTATGAGAATGTCCGAAAGTTCATCCGTTACCTCTTAAGCTGTAACATGGGGGAGATTTTGACCATGTTCGGCGGGATTATGATGGGGCTGCCCGTCCCGCTGCTGCCGATTCAGATTTTATGGGTTAACCTGGTTACTGACGGTCTTCCGGCCATCGCGCTCGGCATGGAGTCTAAGGAACCGGGGACCATGGAACGGCCGCCCCGGTCGCCTCGGGAAGGAATCTTCGGACGGGGACTGGGACGAAAGATTGTCTTTCAGGGATTTATGATCGGAGCCGCCACGCTTTTGATTTATCTAGTCAAATTGCGAAGCGGAGCCGGGCTGGCCGAGGCCCGGACCATGGCTTTCGCCGCCTTGGTCTTTGCCCAGCTCTTTTTTGCCTTTCAGTGCCGGTCCGAAGAACGGTCCATGTTTCAGATGAGTCCGTGGGAGAACCGCTATCTGCTTGGAGCGGCGTTGCTTTCCGGCGCCATGCAAGTCGGCGCGATGACCATTCCGTGGTTTCAAACCATTTTTTATACGGTCAGCTTGCGCTGGGAAGATTGGCTGACGGTGTTGGCCGTAACGGCGTTATCGGCGTTCCTGAGCGACCTGGCCTTCCAATTCCGGAACACCATTAAAAAACATTTGGGATTCTTCCGCTGGAACGCGCATAGGGTCGGCGATTAAGTGGGAAAATAGCCACAGACTGGAAACCGGGGTGACTCTGTGGTTGAGCTGGTACTTTTTATCGGTACATTCTGCTTGTTCTTTTTCTTACCGGTTCAGTTCCGGATTTACTACCGTAAAATCGGTCCGGACGATCATTTGCTTTATGAGCTTTCATTTTTAAAAGGACTTTTGAAGCGGCGCAAAGAGGTCACTTTGATCCAGCCCACCCCGGCCGGGACCAAACAGGTGGAAGAAACGGGCGGCAAATGGTTTGGAATCCGCCGCTCCAAGGTGAAAGAGGTAATATCTCCGTTTCAAGGAAATTCCCGCGGCTTGCGGGAATTTTTACACCGTTATCTTAATTATGGTCTGGGTGTTACCTTGTTAACCTATTTTTTGTCCGCCAAATACCATCGTTGGCTGCTGGTGGCCGAAGATTTGGAACGCAGGGGCAGGTTTGTCAGGTTCCAGTGGTATACCCGGTTTGGAACCGGGGACGCGGCCAGCACCGCCGTGTTGTACGGACTGGTCTGGGGATTCAAAGCCAATCTGATCGGCTATTTGCATCAAAGGAGTACCTTCGATCAGCAGCCGGTAATCCGGGTGATCCCCGATTATCAGACCCCTAGGCTGGACATGCTGTTCGACTGCATATTCAAAGCCAAACTGGGCTATATTATAGTTGCTGCATTCATTGCCGGATTGCGCCATCGTTTGAAAGGGGGTGTCGGATTTGAACGAGCATCCGATTGAAGGTTTGATGAAAACCGCGATGCAAAATATTAAAGAGATGGTAGATGTCAATACCATCCTGGGCGACCCGGTGGAAACCCCGGATGGAAATGTAATTGTCCCCATTTCCAGAGTAACCTTTGGTTTTGCGGCAGGTGGCAGCGAGTTCGATACCAATCAGCCCAAACCGAAAGAAAAAGAGAAGGATCGCGACCGGCCCCAGGAGGCCGAAGCGGCCAGTTTCCCATTCGGCGGTGGAAGCGGGGCCGGAATTACCATTCAACCAGTGGCCTTTTTAGTCGTAGGCAAGGATCAGACCAAGTTATTACCGGTAGAAAGCAATGTCCTGGTGGATCGCCTCCTGGATTCTGCGCCCCAGATTTTGGACAAGCTTCAAGGCTTGGTCTCGCGAAACGGAAATCAAACCGAAATTCACTGAAAACCGCGGCAATCGCGGTTTTTTTCTGACAAATCCCGGCATCATTTCCCAGCGGCAAATTAATGCCAAAACGCAGGTGTTTTTTATAAATTTCCGAAATTATTGTTCCGATATTTACATTAAACGCGTAGGGGAAATCAGACGTGAAATTTAAATTTTGGTACACGGCAATCGTGGCGATTGCATTGCTTCTCAATGGAGCGGCTGCTTTTGGGCTGGCCAAGCCGTATCCGGCGGCTACGGCCGCAGTGCTGATGGACTTTACCACCGGACAGATCTTATATGAAAAAAATGCCGACGAGCGGCGCGCGCCGGCGAGTACCACCAAGATTATGACCGCGCTGATCGCTTTGGAACGGGGTGAATTGGGACAGAAGGTAATTGCCAGTTCCTATGCGTCCAAGGTAGGAGGCTCATCGATTTGGCTATCTCCCGGAGAGAGCCATCGCTTGGAGGAGATGCTTTACGGGGTCTTATTGAGTTCCGGGAACGACGCTTCGGTCGCGGTGGCCGAAGCGTTAGCCGGGTCCGAGTCGAAATTCGCCTCATGGATGACTGCCAAGGCGAATGCCTTAGGCGCCCAAAATACCAACTTCGAAAACAGCAGCGGACTGCCGGCGCCCCGTCATTACTCAACCGCCCGGGATTTGGCCGTGATGACGCGTTATGCCTTACATAACTCAACTTTTGACCGGATCGTCCGGACCAAACGGAAAACCATGGGATGGCCCGGACATAAATATGACCGGTTGATGGTTAACCACAACAAGTTATTGTGGCGCTACGATTTCGCCGACGGAGTCAAAACCGGTTATACCCGGGAAGCCGGCAAATGCCTGGTTGCTTCGGCGACCCGGAACGATCACCGCTTAATCGCGGTGGTGCTTAACAGCAAAGAGATGTACGAGGACTGTCAGGCATTGTTCGATTACGGGTTCAATAATTATCAATTGCTGACAGTGGCTTCGGCCGGGGAAGCGGTGAGAGTGATTCCGGTCATTGACGGTGTAGCCGAAAAAGTTCCGGTTCTGCCGAACCGCCCGGTAACGCTGGTCGTCCCGAAGACAGCGGCCGATCAAGTCAATCTTAATGTTGAACTGCCTGTTTCACTGGAGGCTCCGGTGGAAAGAATGCAGCGGGTGGGACAATTGGAAGTAAAAATCGGCCCGAAATTGGTTGAAAAAATTCCCTTGGTCGCTGCCGCGCCCGTACCAAAGGAAGGTTTCTGGAAAAGACTGCTGGGGTGGTTCAGGGGCCTATTGCCGCTGGGAGGCCATTGACAAAAGCATAAGTTGATTCAATCTGAACGGGCAAAATCCATTTATTTGATATTATGGCAGCCGGGATTCGGCCGCAGTTTGCTAGGACCGTTCCCGGCTTGACGTAGCCGGAAACGGGTGCTATAATCTTTTTACAATGCGAGAGTGGCGGAATGGCAGACGCGCTAGACTTAGGATCTAGTGGGCAACCGTGCGGGTTCAAGTCCCGCCTCTCGCACCAGGTTCAATGACTTTATATACGGCTTTCGCAGCTTACTCGAAACCCGCGGTATGGCGCTATTTTTCAACCGGGGTTATTTTTATAATGAAATCGGCCAATCCTGTTCTTAGTAACGAATAGTTTAACAAATGGAAAAGGAGATTTACCCATCGTTGTCGAAATGCAGATTATTGTAGAGCAAAAAAACTTCTATCCAGGCATATATTATTGGTAGAGATTCGGGAGGAGCATAAATGCAGTTTCAACGGGAAAAGCTAGACCAGAATTTTGTCAACCTCGATGTGACGGCAAGCGGTGAGGAGATCAAGGAAGCCCTGACGGAAAGCTATAAACGGGTCGTTAATAAAGTGAACCTGCCCGGCTTCAGAAAAGGTCATATTCCGCGGCCGGTATTGGAGTCCCACTTTGGGAAGACCGTTTTACATGAGGATGCCATGGAGATCCTGGTTACCAAGGGATATCTTCAGGCGTTGGATGAATTTTCGCTGGAACCCATCGATCAGCCGAAGTTGGAGGTGGTCGAACCGTTCAACGAGGAACAGCCGTTCCGGTTTAAAATTACGGTGGAAGTCCTACCCGAGGTAGAACTTGGTCAATATAAAGGGTTGGAGGTTCCCAAGATCCAGCCCGAAGTCACCGAGGAGCAGGTCGCCGAGAGATTGAAAAACCTTCAGGACCGTCATGCCGAGCTGGTTCTCAGCGAAAAGCAGGCCGTGGAGAATGGCGATTTTGCCGTGATTGACTTCGAAGGCTATATCGACGGGCAACCGTTTGCCGGAGGAGCGGCTCAAGCTTATACGCTGGAGATCGGTTCTGGCAATTTTATCCCCGGATTCGAGGAGCACGTGGTCGGGATGAACGTCGGTGCGCCCAAAGAGATTCAAGTGACCTTCCCCGCCGATTACCCCCGGGAGGAGTTTGCCGGCAAGGAAGCCACCTTCAAGGTGGAATTAAAAGAGATCAAAGTGAAGGAAACCCCGGCGCTGGATGATGAGTTCGCCAAGAGCGTCGGCAATTTTGAAACCTTTGACGATTTAAAGCAGGATATCCGGGAGAAGATCCGGGTCGTCGCCGAGCGGGACGCGGCAACCGAGTTCCAGCAGGCCACGATCGATCGGGCGGTGGAAAACGCTTCCGTCCATGTCCCGGATACATTAGTAAAACGCGAGATGGAGGACTTGCTCAACCGGTTTGAATATAATTTGGGATATCAAGGGTTAAACCTGGATAAATATCTGGAATATTCCCAAAAAACCAAGGATCAAGTGTTAGAGGAGTTCCAACCGGAAGCGGTCAAACGGGTCAAAACCGACCTGGTCCTTAACCAAATCGCCAAGGCGGAAAAGCTGGAAGTCTCCGAAGGGGAACTCAACGATAAAATTCAGGAATTGGCGGTCCGCTATCAACAGAAGGATCCCGCCAAACTCCGCAAGGAATTGGAGAAAAAGGGCCGGCTGAGCGACATCAAACAGGCGATTCTCCTGGAGAAGACCGCCGATCTAATCGCCACGGCGGCCATCCCCCAATAAACGACGGCTGGATTAAATGGCGACAGGATTCTAAGCTGGTATCTGGAGGTAAAATTCATGAATCTGGTTCCGATTGTAGTCGAACAAACCAATCGCGGTGAACGCTCTTACGACATTTTTTCAAGGCTGTTGAAGGAAAGAATCGTCTTTATCGGCGGGCCCATCGACGACAACATGGCCAATCTGGTCATTGCCCAGCTCTTGTTCTTGGAATGCGAAGACCCGGATAAGGACATTTTCATCTACATTAACAGTCCGGGCGGGGTCGTTTACTCGGGTCTGGCCATCTATGATACCATTCAGTACATACGTCCCCAGGTGGCGACGATTTGCATGGGCATCGCGGCTAGCATGGCTGCCTTATTGTTGGCTGCGGGCGCCAAAGGCAAACGTTTCGCCCTTCCTCATTCTCGGGTGATGATTCATCAGCCTCACGGCGGCGCCGAAGGTCAAGCGGTTGACATTGACATTCAAGCCCGCGAAATCCTGCGGCTGCGTGAGATCGGCAACCAGATTCTGGTTAACCATACCGGCCAACCGTTGGATAAGATTGAACGGGATGTTGACCGCAATTATTGGATGTCGGCGAACGAAGCCAAGGAATATGGGATTATTGATGAGATCTTCACGAAGAAACGATGAGGGACCTACCGAAGGGACCTGTGAAATGAGGTGAATATATGCTGAAATTTGGAGACGAGAAAGGCCAATTGAAATGCTCATTTTGCGGTAAGGCCCAGGAACAGGTTAAAAAGTTAATTGCCGGCCCCGGAGTGTATATCTGCGATGAGTGCATCGAACTCTGCAACGAGATTATCGATGAGGAATTGAATGACGAGGTTGGACTGGATCTGGTCAATAATCCAAAACCCAAAGAGATCAAGAGTATTCTCGACCAGTACGTCATCGGCCAGGACGACGCCAAGAAAACCCTGGCAGTAGCCGTTTACAATCATTATAAACGGATCAATTCCGAAGAACGGTTCGAAGACGTGGAACTGCAAAAGAGCAATATTCTTTTGCTGGGTCCGACCGGTTGCGGCAAAACCCTGCTTGCGCAGACGCTGGCCAAGATCTTGAATGTGCCGTTCGCTATCGCCGACGCCACCTCGTTGACCGAGGCCGGATATGTCGGCGAGGATGTCGAAAATATCCTGTTGAAATTGATTCAAGCGGCCGATTACGATGTGGAGCGCGCCGAAAAAGGGATCATTTATATCGATGAAGTCGATAAAATCGCCCGCAAATCGGAGAATCCCTCCATTACCCGGGATGTATCGGGCGAAGGGGTTCAACAGGCGCTGCTGAAGATCCTGGAAGGAACCACCGCCTC
This sequence comes from Bacillota bacterium, assembly GCA_023402395.1. GTDB lineage: Bacteria > Bacillota > UBA4882 > UBA8346 > UBA8346 > JAEYGI01. Next base: position 35,028 of record JAEYGI010000050.1, on the reverse strand, counting down.
CGTGCCGCCGCAAGGCGGCCGCAAGCACCCGCATCAGGAATTCATCCAGATTGACACCACCAATATCCTGTTTATCTGCGGCGGCGCTTTCGACGGGATCGAGAAGAGCATTGAAAACCGGGTCGGCAAGAAAACCATGGGCTTCGGCGCCGAAATCAAATCCAAACTGGAAAAGCCGGTGGGCGAGATCCTGCGGCAGATCATGCCCGAAGATCTTTTGAAATACGGTCTGATCCCGGAGTTCGTGGGCAGGTTGCCCATTGTGGTCGCGCTGGATGCGCTGGATGAAGGGGCGCTGGTGCAGATCTTAACCGAGCCCAAAAACGCGCTGGTCAAACAGTTTCAAAAAATGTTCGAACTGGACAATATTGAACTTGGATTTGAACCGGAAGCGCTGGAACTCATCGCCAGGCTGGCCATTAAACGGAACACTGGAGCCCGCGGCTTACGGGCGATCATTGAAAAGCTGATGCTGGAACTGATGTACGACCTGCCGTCCCGTTCCGACGTGAAACGGTGCATGATCACCAAGAACATGGTCGAAGAGAACGGCGAGGCGATTCTGATGATGACCGACACCCGCAAGAAAAAGAAAGAAGAAACCGCTTAAAAGCGTTGTGATAAACCCGGCCGAAGTCCGGGTTGTACACAAAAGCTTCAGAGAAGCAAGCGATAAAGTTGTTAAAACATACTGCAGCGGAAATGCTGCCAAACATTTGACTTTATCGCCTGGCTTCTAAAAAGTTGAGATAAACCCGGCCGAAGGCCAAAGTTCAAAGACGGAACAAGGCGAGACGCGTTCGAACGCGCTCGCTTTTTTTATTCCAATTGGCGGACGGCGTTTAAATATCGGTTGCTCCGCAGATACTAATTGAGAATTTCCATAGAAAGGAGACGCCGATATGGAAGTCGTGGCCAATGTGATCGGGTTAATCAACCTCTTTTTTGCCATTGTGATCGGACTGTATTTTTGGAATTTGCTCCGCTCGCAGCAGGGGAACAAGGTCGCCGTGGACCGGGAATCCCGTAAGGAAATGGAGAAATTGCAGCGTTTACGGAGAATATCTTTGACGGAGCCGTTATCGGAAAAGACCAGGCCCTCCAGTTTTGAGGAGATCATCGGACAGGAAGACGGCTTAAAAGCGTTGCGGGCCGCCCTGTGCGGCCCCAACCCGCAACACGTCATCCTCTACGGGCCGCCCGGAGTAGGCAAGACCGCGGCCGCCCGGGTGGTGCTGGAGGAGGCCAAGCAGCAAACGCTGTCCCCATTCAAGGAGAACGCCAAATTTGTCGAGATTGACGCCACGACCGCCCGGTTCGACGATCGGGGGATCGCTGATCCGTTGATCGGATCGGTGCACGATCCGATTTACCAAGGAGCCGGCCCCCTGGGTATCGCCGGAATTCCCCAGCCGAAGCCGGGAGCGGTTACCAAAGCCCACGGCGGAATCCTGTTCATCGATGAGATCGGTGAACTCCATCCGGTGCAAATGAACAAGCTGTTGAAAGTATTGGAAGACCGGAAGGTATTTCTGGAGAGTGCCTACTATAGCTCGGAAGATGTGAATATTCCTCATCATATTCACGATATTTTTCAAAACGGCCTGCCCGCCGATTTTCGGCTGGTCGGAGCCACCACCCGGACTCCCCAGGAGATTCCGCCGGCGATCCGGTCGCGTTGCGTGGAGATTTTTTTTCAGCCGTTGACACCCGGGGATGTCGAAAAAATCGCCGTCAATGCCGCGCGGAAGATCAATTTCGACCTGGAATCGGGAGTGATCGGGATCATTACCAAATACGCCACCAACGGCCGGGACGCCGTTAACCTGATTCAAATCACGGCGGGTCTGGCGGTGACGGAAGGTAGGAAAATGATTCTCCGCAAGGACATCGAATGGGTGATCCAGAGCGGGCAGTATTCGCCGCGGCCCAATGTGAAAATTCCCCCGCAGCCCCAGGTCGGGTACGTCAACGGCCTGGCGGTCTTCGGCCCGAATATGGGGGCGGTGATTCAGGTGGAGGTATCGGCGATCCCCTCCGCGCCGGGCCAGGGCAAAATCACCACCACCGGCGTAGTGGATGAGGAAGAGCTGGGACAAGGCGGACGGACCATCCGCCGCAAAAGCATGGCCCTGGGTTCGGTAGAAAATGTCCTGACCGTAATCAGGAAATTTCCTGGAGTCAATCCCGCCGATTATGATATTCATATCAATTTCCCCGGAGGGACTCCCATCGACGGCCCATCGGCCGGGATTACGCTGGCGACCGCGATTTACTCGGCCATCACCGGACTGGAGATCGACAATGAAGTGGCGATGACCGGCGAAATTTCGATCCGGGGCGGCGTGATGCCCATCGGCGGAGTGGTTCCGAAGATCGCCGCCGCCAAGGAAGCGGGAGCGCGCAAAGTGATCATCCCCAAGGAAAACTGGCAGGAGATTTTCAATGAAGAAACGGAGATTCAAATCTTCCCGGTGGAACGGATTGAGGAAGTCATTAAGCTAGCGGTGATCAAGCCTAATATCGAGATGCCCGCGGTGCGAATCATCGCCAACGAACAGTTGATTACCGCGTAAGAAATGGGGCGAAAGCCCCATTTTTTGATGCCTCCGAACCGCCGCCCTCTCTCTCCCCGCCATCATTTTTCATAATAAAAATGATGGCATTCCCCGCCATGGTTTAAAACCGGTTCACAATCTTCAATTGCTAACTGCCAATCCATCAGTGGCAGATGCCAATCTTAAATTGCCTACTCTCCCGTGTCGATTGTTACTTGGCTTTGACCGATTGTGACTTGCCAATTTCCAATTGGTGGCTGCCAATTTCAGATTGATAACTTGCCCATGTCGATTGTTACTTGACCCAATTGGATTGGCATTTGACAATTTCCAATTGGTGGATCGCAATCTCGGATTGCCATCCCGATATGGGGAAAAGGATCGATTCAATCTGGAGCAGCCGGCTGGCAATGGAGCGCAACCAGACGGCTGCGGCGGATTGCCGGAAGTTTCGCCCGCAGAATCGTTTGTCGCGAAAATAATAATTTACGATTTGGCGGGAATCCGGAAGGAAAAACAAGCCAAGCATCGAAAAATTGAATATTCTTCGTAGCAAGGAGGAAACCGAAGTGGAACATCAGGTCGAAATACCGTTGCTGGTGTGCGTCCCATTCGCTGTTCTATTATTGTTGATCGCCGTAATGCCCTTAATGTATCCGCATTGGTGGGAGAAGAACCGTAATAAGGCGATCGTCGCCGCGGTGATGAGTTTGCCGGTATTTATTTATTTGCTGCTGGAGATTCCCGAAGAACTGTTGATCACCTTTAAGGATTATATCTCCTTCATTATTTTGCTTGCTTCCTTGTTCATCATCTCCGGCGGGATTCTGCTGAAGGGGGACTTGAAGGCGACCCCCGCGGTCAATACTGCGTTTCTGGCGATTGGCGCGGTGATCGCCAACGTGATTGGAACCACCGGCGCCAGTATGCTGTTGATCCGACCGCTACTCCGGACCAACAGTGAACGGAAGCATACTTTTCATATCCCGATCTTCTTTATTTTTATTGTTTCCAATATCGCCGGCAGTTTGACTCCGCTCGGGGATCCGCCGCTGTTCCTCGGCTATTTGAGGGGAGTCCCCTTTACCTGGACTTTTACATTGCTGCCGCAATGGCTTACCGCGGTCGGAATTTTGCTGGCGGTATTTTTCATCTGGGATTCACTGGCCTTCCGTAAGGAAGAGTTTCTCGACATCGTGCGGGATATCTCCAATAAACAACCGTTGCGCATCTCCGGTACGGTTAACCTGCTCTTTTTGTTGATGGTGGTCATGGCGGTGTTTAAAGCCCCTACGCCTTACCGGGAATTGATCATGATTGCAGCCACGGCTTTGTCGCTGGTTTTCACCAAAAAAGAGATCCGGGAGGGGAACGGCTTTACGTTTAGTCCCATCTCCGAAGTGGCCATCTTATTTGCGGGCATCTTCGTCACCATGGTGCCATTGCTGGCCCTGCTGGGCCAAAAAGGAGCGTCGCTGGGAATCACCCAGCCTTGGCAGTTCTTCTGGCTCTCGGGAGGTTTGAGTTCATTCCTGGATAATGCTCCGACTTACCTTACCTTTACTTCATTGGCGGAAAGCGTTACCAAGGCCAATTCGCTTGGCTTGCCCGTGATCGCCGGAGTCAGAACTGATCTGTTGACAGCGGTCAGTTGCGGAGCGGTGTTCATGGGCGCCAATACCTACATCGGAAACGGCCCCAATTTTATGGTCAAGGCCATTGCCGAGGAACAAGGGATGAAAGTCCCGCATTTCTTTCAGTATATGATTTATTCCGGCCTGATTTTGATTCCGCTCTTCATCCTGATTACGTTTATTTTCTTTCGCTAACAGCCGGAATCGCCGTTCACCAGCGGCTTGACCGCTGGTCTTTTTTTGCCGGATGCAGGAAACGCTTTTTTTCGTAGAAATAATTTCCAAAAGGATGGTTACCCTATTACAGCTGAAATAAGTTGAATTGAATTCATTGATTTTCCATCATGGCCGGCATTAAGGACATGATGTATATCAGAAATTTAATTCAACTTATATATTAGCCGGAGGAGGTGGCATGGTTATGGCGGGTTTTAAAGAGTATCCCCAAATCGTATTGGCATTGGGAGGAGGCGGAGCCAGGGGCTTTGCCCATATCGGAGTGCTTCAGGTGTTGACCGAAGCCGGGATCAGAATCTCCGGCATCGCGGGAACCAGTATGGGAGCGCTGATCGGCGGAACCTACGCCGTCGGCACCGACCTTTATTATTTGGGCCAGCTAGTGGAGTACCTGGGATGGGAGGATCTGATTGACCTTCGTTTGCCGCGTTTGGGGCTGATTGACGGTGTCAAAGTCCAAACCCTGATCGACCTTCTCACCAAAGGCCGGCGGTTTGAGGAGTTATCCTTGAAATACTGGGCGGTGGCCACAGATCTGTTCAGCGGCGAGGAAGTGATCTTTAAGGAAGGACCGCTTGCTCCAGCCATTCGCGCCAGTATCTCGATACCCGGAGTATTCAACCCGGTGGAATTGAACGGCCGGATCATGGTTGACGGTGCGGTGGTGGCCGGAGTCCCGGTATCGGTCGCCAAACAAATGACGCCCGACATTACCATCGCGGTCAATGTCGGATTTGATCATACTCACCATCAGGTCAATTCCATTTTTGACGTGATGTCGAAAGTGCTGGACATTATGGGAAACCGCTTGGATGACCGGCAGATGGGATTGGCCGATCTGACCATCGTTCCCCAATTGGGGAGTATCGGAACGCTTCATTTCCAGCGGGCCAGGGAATGCGTAACTGCCGGCCGGGAAGCGGCGGAGCAGTTGCTTCCCCAATTGCAAGCGATGATCAGCGGCTTTCAAAACGGGAAAGGCATGGTTGGCTGAATATGAATGCGGATATTGTGGTTGTGGGAGCGGGAGCCGCCGGAACGATGGCGGCTCTTGTCGCGGCCGGCGCCGGGGCCGACGTGATTTTAGTGGAGCGGAACCGCTCATTGGGACGGAAGTTGGCGATTACCGGCGGCGGGCGCTGCAATCTGACCAATCAATCCGAACTTAATGATCTGGTGAGCAATACTCCGGGAAACGGTAGGTTTTTATTCAGCGCGTTTCAGCGGTTCACTGCCCAGGATGTGATGCGGTTCTTTGAGACCGAATTGAAAGTGCCGCTCAAGGTGGAACGGGGGAGGCGGGTCTTTCCAGTTTCCGACCAGGCCAAGGAAGTGGTGGCTGCCCTGGAGCAGGCATTGCATGATCGAAGAGTACGGCTGATCACCTCGGCCCGGGTGAACGGTTTGCTGATCGACTCAGGGCGGATCGCGGGCGCGCGATCGGAAGCCGGAGCGGAATATCTGGCCCGTTCCGTCGTTTTGGCGACCGGAGGGGCATCGTACCCCGGAACCGGAAGCACCGGGGACGGGTATCAATTGGCCAGGGATGCCGGGCATTCGATCACCGCGATCCGTCCTTCGCTGGTCCCCCTCGAAACCCGGGAGGAATGGGTGAAGCGCCTGGAAGGGTTATCCCTTACCAATGTCCAGGTCACCGGCTATCACGGGGGAAAAGTTCTCGAATCGGAGTTTGGAGAGATGCTGTTCACCGGGTTTGGAGTTTCGGGTCCCGTCATCCTCAGCTTGAGCCGGAAAATCGCGGCGCTAGTGATGGACAAGCCCAATTCGGTGGTGCTGACCATTGACCTGAAGCCAGCGCTAAGCGAAACGGAGATGGATCTCCGGCTGCAACGCGATTTTGCCAAATACACCAATAAGCAGTTTAAAAACGGGTTGGACGATTTACTGCCGCAAAAGTTGATACCGGTCTTCGTGGAACTTTCCAAAATCGATCCGCTGAAACCGGTGCATCAGATTACCCGTGAAGAACGGCTGGAGATGGTTAATCAGTTCAAAAACCTGCAACTGACCATCGAGCGGCCCCGGCCGATTAAAGAGGCGATTGTGACCGCTGGCGGAGTGAGCGTTAAAGAGATTAACCCGAAAACCATGGAGTCGAAACTGGTGCCCGGCTTGTTTTTCGCTGGGGAAGTAATCGATGTAGACGCCTATACCGGCGGCTTCAATCTGCAGATTGCCTTCTCATCGGGCTACGTGGCGGGGCTGGCGGCCGCCGGATCTCGCATGAATCCGGATTTCTCCGGGTAAACTTAAGCTCGGGGTGATCGGGTGAAACATAAGCACTGTTGGTACGAAAGGCTTTTTTTTAAGCTTTTATTGGCGGAAAAACGATGTTTTCGGCTGGTAGGATGGTTGTTGCTGCTGCTGATCATCGTTCAGGGTTTGTTTTTGATTGATTCGGTTCGAAACGCGTTGGCTCTTGCCGAGCGGCTGGAGGGCGAACCGGTAAAGTTTATTAAAAATTTAGATGGGGATGGCTTGTAAGCGGCAGCGAATTATGGTAAATTATTTATGATTTTGGTTTATGTTGGCCAGTAAAATTTAATTCGCCCATTATCAGCACCATCGGGTGCTTTTTTCGTAAATATCGTTGGAAACTGTAAAAATATTATGAAGTCCTTTTTAGTCCGTAGATTCGAGCTTAAATTACCGAATCGGGATGGAGGAAGATCAATCATGTTGGAATCGAGCAGCAAGGAAGTGGCGAAAGCGGCTTTAACGATGGCTATGTCCGGAACGCGGGACGAAGAACGGTTGTTGAAAGAATCCTACCGGAATCAGGAGATACGGGCGGCGGCCGTGGATTATGGCGGAGAAGCGATTACCGCTATTAAAACCATTGTCGAGCGGGCGGTGGTTGCTTCCAAGCGGGAATTGCTGATCAAAGACTGCCATGCCGAGGAAGGCGCCATTGCCGGGGCGACCCGGGAGGCGATGTCCCAGATTCTGCTCAAGGCCATCGGGCTGAACATCGGCGGGAAGGTCGGCATCGCCCGCAAGGGAGATCATGTCAGCGTGGCCGTATTTTTTAGTATCGGGCTGGTTCACCTCAACGAGATTGCCGTGGGACTCAGCCATCGGGCGGTGGAATGAATATGTCAGTCAAGCTCTGGGCGGTCCGTGGCGCGACCACCGTGGAATCGGATACTCCGGAACAGATTTTGACAGCTACCCGGGAACTGCTTTCGGAGTTGCTGGTCCAAAACCGGATCGAACCCGAGGCGATCGTTAGCATCATCTTTACGGCGACCCCCGATTTAAACAGTGAATTCCCGGCGGTGGCCGCCCGGCAATTGGGCCTGAATAACACCCCGCTGCTCTGTATGCAAGAGATCGCCAAATCTGGCGCATTGCCGCGTTGCCTGCGGATTTTAATTCACTTTTATACCGAACTGAACAAAGACCAATTATGTCCGGTATATTTACATGAGGCCGTCAAATTGAGGCCGGACTTGATCCCCAAATGAGGAGGCTGGGTAATGAACAATCCCTATCGGTTCAGGAAATGTATTGATTCAATCCCGCCGTATGTCCCCGGCAAACCCATCGAGGAAGTGGAACGGGAGCTGGGGCTGAACGGTGTCATTAAAATGGCTTCCAATGAAAACCCGCTGGGACCGTCCAATGAGGTGCGTCAGGCGGTGTTGCATGCCCTGGATCGGATCGCGCAATATCCTGACGCCAATGTCTATAATTTAAAAGAAACACTGGCTCGGGAACGGGAAGTCGCTCCGGAACAGATTTTGGTGGGCAACGGTCTGGATGACGTGAACCGGATTTTGGCGGAAACCTTTCTGAATACGGGGGACGAAGTAATTATCCCTCTGCCGACGTTCAGCCAATACGAGATCGTTACCTTGCTGATGGGCGCCAAGCCGGTATTGGTCAACGGCGACGGGTTCCGGCATGATTTACAGGCCATGCTGGGGGCGATCACCAAGCGTACCAGGTTGATTTTTCTCTGCAATCCCAATAACCCCACTGGCACGATTCTTACCCGCGCCGAGCTGACGGAGTTTTTAAAAGCGGTTCCCCCGAGGATTGTGGTCATTTTGGATGAAGCCTACGCTGATTTCGCCGATGATCCGGAGTTCCCGGACGGGATCGAACTGCTAAAGCAAGGTTTTAATAATCTCGTTGTTTACCATACTTTTTCCAAAATATATGGAATGGCCGGATTGAGGCTGGGCTACGCGGTGGCCGGGCCGGAAATCATCAAGCAGGCCTTGCGGGTCAAAGATCCGTTCAATGTCAATCTGGTGGCGCAAGCCGCCGGCATCGCCGCGTTAAACAGCAAGATGCACGTGCTGCTCAGCAAAGAACTGGTGCAGATCAGCAAGAAACATTTTTATGAAGAATTGGACCAGATGGGGATCGCCTACCTTCCGACGCAGGCCAATTTCATTTTAATCGATTGCGGCCGGGACAGCGCTCCGCTTTATGATCATCTGCTGCGGGGCGGGATCATCGTCCGGCCGACGCACTCCTTTGGACTTCCCAATTGGATCCGGGTGACCTTCGGCACCGCCGAGCAGAATGATCGCTTTCTCAAGGCGTTCCGGGACGGGTTAAAGAAGCTGGAGGCCAACGCCAGCTAAAAATAAGCCGCCTTTGAATGGCGGAGCGGATAACGGATCGAAATTGGCGGGAGATTTTGCGGCAAGAGGCTGGCTTTGCTTCGCGCCTTCGGCCGAGATGTAGCAGAGCACGAACCGGGACTGAGTCAGCCCGGTTTTTTATCACCGCCTAAAGCTGCGACAGGGAAGGTCCGCGTTCATTCGCTTGCACTCTTGGCCGTTTAAGAAATTCCAGTGTGAAGATCGCCGCTCAAGAGAGGATTCTCAAAAAAACGGGGAGAATATTATGAAAAGATTCGAAGGAGGATTCCCGCATTGAGTACCGTGCTAAACAAGAAATTGCCCAAACGGGAGGAGATTCCCGACCAGTATAAGTGGAGGCTGAATGAGATTTATCCGTCCCGGGAGGAGTGGGAGAAGGATTTTCAGCGGTTAAAATCGTTAATCCGGGAAATTGAAGAGTGTCAAGATCGGTTTCTGGATTCCGCTTCGGATCTGCTCGCGATCCTGGAGTTGAAGGATCGGCTGGGGCGATCCCTCGACAAGCTGTTCGTATATGCCCGGATGCATAAGGATGAGAATAACGCCGATGCGGTCTTTCAGGCATTAACCAACCGGATTCAGGCGCTGGCCACCGAGGCTGGCAGCGCACTGTCGTTTTTGGTTCCGGCATTGGTTCAGTTTCCGCCGGATCGATTGAATGCCTTTTTGAACGAGCAACCCGGGTTGGCGCTGTATCGCCGGTTTTTTGATGAGATTTACCGGCAAAAGGAGCATGTGTTGTCGGCCAGTGAGGAACGGATCCTGGCGGAAAGCGGCGAAGTGGCCGATGCCGCCGGATCGATCTTTGGCATGCTGGATAACGCGGACCTCAAATTCCCCAATATCCTGGATGAGAGCGGCGAAGAAGTGGAGTTGACCAAGGGCCGGTATTCCCGGTTTTTGGAGAGCAAGGACCGGCGGGTCCGGCAGGACGCGTTTGAAGCGCTGTATGATACGTATCGCAAATTTCGGAATACCTTTGGGGCTACCCTCAATTCCTCGGTAAAGGCCGATGTTTTCTATTCCAAGGTTCGCCGGTTTGATTCGGCGCTCCAGGCTTCGCTGGATGACGACAATATCGCGCCTTCCGTTTACGACCGTTTGATCGAGGTGATCCATGAGTATCTGCCTGAACTCCACCGGTACCTTCGCTTGCGCAAACAGTTATTGAAATTGCCTGATTTGCACATGTATGATTTATATACACCATTGATCCCCGAATACCAGCGCAGCATCGATTATGAAGCGGCCAAGCGATTAGTGCTGCAGGGCTTGGAGCCAATGGGCGCCGAATATCTGGATCTGGTTCGAACCGGTTTCGACAACGGCTGGATCGATGTCTGTGAAAATGAGGGAAAGACCAGTGGTGCCTATGCTTGGGGGGCTTATGACACCCATCCCTATGTGCTGCTTAATTTCCAAGGGAAGGTTCACGATGTATTTACAATTGCCCATGAAATGGGGCACGCCTTGCACAGCTACTATTCCAACCACAATCAACCCTATATTTACTCCGGGTACAAGATTTTCGTGGCGGAGGTCGCTTCCACGGTCAACGAGGCGCTGCTGATGCAATATATGATCGATCACGCCAGCGATCCGAAGGAGAAACAATATCTGATCAATCAACGCCTGGAGCAGTTCCGGACCACGGTCTTCCGGCAAACGATGTTTGCGGAGTTCGAAAAAATGATCCATGCGGAGGTGGAAAACGGCGGCGCTTTGACCTCCGAATGGTTTAACGCCCAATATCTGGAGCTCAATCGGGCTTATTATGGAGCGGAAACTGAGATCGATCCGGCCATCGGAATGGAGTGGGCGCGGATTCCCCATTTCTATTCGGCGTTCTATGTATATAAATACGCCACCGGCTATTCGGCGGCGACCGCGCTTTCGCAGGGAATCTTAAAACAAGGGTTGCCCGCGCGGGAACGTTATGTTGAGTTTTTGAAAAGCGGCGATTCTGATTTCCCGCTCAACCTGCTCCGTAAGGCGGGAGTGGATATGGAGTCTCCGGAACCGGTTCGGGCGGCGTTGGAAGTGTTTAAAGAATCCCTAACCGAACTGGCATCGTTGACCGGAGTTTCAATTTAAAAGCATAGGTGATAATTCATGTGGAAAAGGTTCCGTAACTTGCTGGTCACTGGAATTTTAGTCTTATTGCCGATCGTCGTGACCATTGAAGTGCTAATTTGGGGTTTCTTCCAGCTGGACTCGATCCTGGGCGGAATTTTCAAAACCTATTTCAACGTGACGGTTCCAGGACCGGGGTTGATTGCCCTGTTGATTCTGGTAATCGTGGCCGGGTTGCTTACCCGGTATTATCTCGGAAAGAAGTTGCTTAGTTTCGGTGAGCAACTTATTTCCCGAATTCCGATTCTAAGCGGCATCTATGGAACCATGAAACAGATCGTGGAGAGTTTCACCCGTTCCGATCGGACTGTCTTTCGCCAAGTGGTTCTCGTAGAACACCCCCGCCGTGGAATCTACTCTCCCGGCTTCCTGACCGGAGAAGCATTGCCGGAAGCCCAGATGCGCACCGGTAAAAAACTGATGAATATCTTCGTTCCGACGGTTCCTCCTACGACCGGAGTCCTGTTGATGGTTCCCGAGGATGAGATTATCTATCTTGACATGAGTGTCGAGGATGGATTTAAATTATTTGTATCAGCCGGCGTGATTAAACCGGAATAATCGCTAAGACAGCCCTGAAAGGGCTGTTTTATTTTGGTTAGGACTAAACTTTTGGCGGAAAACAGCCGATATTCCAACCGTAGCTAAAAAACGTTGGAGTGAGTCACTTGAATCTAGGAACAATTATTGGTTTAGTAATTGCGGTCGGCGGTATTCTGCTCTCCGCTATCTTGGAAGGTGGTCACAGCGGTTCTTCGGCCCTAATGCGCCTAGTCAATCTCCCGGCGGCGCTCATTGTCTTTGGCGGAACGATCGGTGCCACGATGGCTTGTTTTAACCTGAAGGATTTTCTAAAGATCGGCCAATATGTCGGAGTGGCATTTGGCGATGGGGATAGGGAGTCTCCAAAGCTTATTGCCGAACTGGTTCAGTATGCCGAAGTGGCGCGCAAAGAAGGGCTGCTGAAACTGGAAGAGACGGTATCCAGGATTGAAAATGAGTTTATGCGGAAGGGAATCCAATTAATCGTGGATGGTACCGATCCAGCGATGACTCGGGATATCCTGGAGAATGAAGTCAACTGCATGGAGGAACGGCATAAGATCGGGATCCAGCTCTTCCAGCAGGCGGGAGGGTTTGCGCCGACCATGGGCATCATCGGTACGGTGATCGGTTTGGTTAATGTGCTGGCAAACCTGTCAGATACCGCCAATCTCGGGCCAGCGATCTCCACTGCCTTTGTAGCGACGCTGTATGGTATCGCTTCCGCTAACATATTCTGGTTACCTTTGTCGACTAAATTAAAGGTCAGGCATAGGGAGGAAGCGGAGGTTTGCGAGATTATCATTGAAGGAGTTGTCTCCATTCAGGCCGGAGATCATCCGCGAGTTATCAATGACAAATTGACTGCCTTCATTTCCCCAGCCAATCGAAATCGCCAGAATCTATCGTATTCAGAGGCTGTCCGATGAGGAAAAAAAAGCACGCGGAAGAGCCAGAGAACACAGAACGCTGGCTATTGACATATTCGGACCTGATTACGCTATTGATGGCCTTTTTCACAATTTTGTTCGCCATGGCTCAGGTGGATGCCGCAAAATTTAAAGTATTGTCCCAGTCGTTGGCATCGGCTTTCAGTCATGGCAATAGCGGCGGGGCCAGTATGCTGACAGACTTTCGTGGAGCAGGGGCCGGCCCTACCAAGATTTCTGTCATGACCGAGGACAAGGAGTTTAGCGCGGTGATACAGTCGATTCGGAAGTATACGGATCAGAGCGGTCTTTCGAAAGGGATTCAAACTTCCATTCAAGGACGGGGACTGGTGGTCAATCTCTCCGATACCGTATTATTTCAATCCGGAAAGGCCGACTTGAATTCTCATGCCCAAGATATTCTCGATCATCTGGGAGAGCTTTTGTTCGTATCGGATAAAGCAATTTTAGTGGAAGGACATACTGACAACATTCCGATCAATACGGCCCGGTACCGATCGAATTGGCAACTTTCCACCGATCGGGCCACGAATGTCATTATGTACTGGATCTCTAAGCGCCCTGAAGTGGGACCGCGGTTGTCAGCGGCAGGATACGGCGAGCACCGTCCTATCGCTTCCAACGGTTCTCTGGAAGGCCGGGCCAAAAACCGGCGGGTGGACATCGTATTGTTACGGGATTCCACTTCTGAAAAAGAGCCGGCGATTCCCACGCCGTCGGCCGATGAAAGATCATCCGAGTAATTGTTCTGAGGGAGTTCGATGGTTATTACCGATAAGTAACGGAATAAAAAACATTTGAAGGCGGGCAGGATTTGACGGAGAATCGCCGAATATCCTTTTAAATAATCTTAAAGAAAATTTCTAATGATAGAGGGCGTTTATAATTTTGATTCGGGCCTCGGCTGTTTTAGCGATTAAACAGTTAAAAAAGTTGAATACTACATAAAAAGCCCTCTATTGATGAACAGCGTTAAGGAGGCTTATCTCTGGAAAGAAGGGAAATTGTGATGAAAGACAAGGTTACAGAGGCATTAGATAAAGTTCGGCCATCGCTTCAGGCGGATGGCGGCGATGTCGAGTTGGTGGACGTGGCTGACGGCGTGGTAAAGGTCAAATTAAAAGGGGCTTGCGCCGGTTGCCCAATGTCGCAGATGACGCTGAAGAATGGGATTGAGCGTTATTTGAAACAAGCGGTGCCGGAAGTCAAAAGCGTCGAATCAGTTTAACGAAAATCCCCAATCAATGATTGGGGATTTTACCATTTAACCCGCTTACGATCCGAAGTGTTCCGGATAATTTCAAATGACAACGTGAGAAGGCGAATCGAAACGACCGAAAGATTCGTCTAATAAGTCGGTGACTGAACTACTGACAATTTTGGGGAGAACCTTGGAAACACAGAAGGGTAGAATGTTTTTAGAAACACCAACAGTTTATCCACTGCGTCAAACGTTCTTTCCAGTCTTTGTCGCATGCCGCGAATTCTTCGAGCCACGCTTGAAAATCGCCGCATATAGTTTACTCGATCACCACTTCGTTAATGGGCGGGTGAAGCTATGAACAACCGGAACTCGATTCAATATTGGATCTGCATGCTGGCGATCTGGATGTTGCTTGCCAGTGGATTGGCCGTTTCCGAACCGGCCAACCCGGTCGAATTGTACCGCTTAACTCTTAAAAACGCTGACCATCAGGGCTTTCGAAGATTAATCCATCCTTCGGGACTGATTTTGGTGCGGCTTTACAACCGGGGTAGTGGAGAAACGGACCTTGCGATTAAACTCCGTGAGGTGCCGGGAAATTTTCAAGTGGCGGTCGGCTATGATTTTCCCTTTGATTTCCGTTATCTTTTCGGAGGGACGATCCGGAGCCGGAGCCTGATATTTCTGAATGAACCGTTATCGGTCGGGTTTTCCGCTGAAGAACCGCTGGCGGCGATTCGCGAGCATGCCCAAATGATTGTGGAAAGCATCAATCAGCGAATTCCCAGCTTTACTCCAGCGGTGGTTGAGTTGAGCAATGGCTGGGTAGTGCTGAGTGAGGCCGAATCCAGCCGGGGGTTGTTATCGGGGGCGTTGGCCTTCTTTGAAAAAGTCAATGGCTCCTATTATCTGCGCATGGTCATTGACATGCGGTGATTTGACGGCTACCCTCTTTTATATTTCAAACCAGGTCTGGGAAATCCAGTTGCCGAAGAGCCTCGTAGAGGACAATGGCCACCGAATTGGCCAGGTTGAGGGAACGGGCATCGGCGGTCATGGGGATCCTCAGGTTGCGTTCGGGATCCAGCGCCAAAATTTCCGGTGGGAGCCCCCGGGTCTCGGGACCAAAGACAATGGCGTCGTCAGGACTGAACTCGATCCGGTCATAGCGGTTCCCGCCTTTGGTGGTTGCGTAAAAACGTTTTTGATCCGGAAACTTCCGGCAATAGCTGTCGAAGTTCAGATGGCGCTCGATGGTCACCAATTCCCAATAATCCAACCCCGCCCGTTTTAGCCGCTGGTCATCCCAGAAAAATCCCAACGGTTCGATGAGATGAAGCCCGGCTTGAGCCGCCGCGCACAGCCGGGCGATATTTCCCGTGTTTTGGGGAATTTCTGGCTGGTACAAAACAATGTGCATTGGAAGACCTCCGAAATTTGTAGTTGTTTCCGGGAGCAAAGATCATGCTTTCCCGGCTGGATAAACAGCTTGTTCGATAACACTTAAATATTATATCACCGATTTTGGTTCGCACAATAACTGGCTATATTAGGATGAAGTAAACTTCTAATATAAAATTTGCATTCTTAAAGCCAAATGCAAACGGCATCAATCGGAATTTACTTCATCCTATTACAGATGAAATAAGTTGAATTAAATCTCTTAATTTTTGATCATGGAAGGCTTACGGGACATGATGCAGACTAGAAATTTAATTCAACTTAATGGCGGGAGTTTGAACGAAAAATGGAATATGAACAAGCCTTGCAATATATCAAAGATTGTTCAAAATTCGGATTAAAGCTCGGATTGGAACGGATCGGGGCGATTCTGGAGCGGCTCGGTCATCCCGAACGGGAATTCCCGTCGGTTCATATTGCCGGCACCAATGGCAAAGGATCAACCACTGCCATGTTCGAAGCGGTACTGAGTCCGTCCCGCCGCATCGGTCGGTTTACGTCGCCGCATTTGAGTAGCTATCGTGAGCGGTTCGTCATTGGTGGCCAAATGATCGCCAAGACGGAACTGGCGGAACTGGTTTCGGAGCTGAAACCGGTTCTGGAGGCGGTTTCCAGGGATGGTTTCGGCGATCCGACCGAATTCGAAGTCGGCACGGCCCTGGCTTTTCTTTATTTCGCCAGACGACGGGTGGATCTGGCCCTGATCGAAGTCGGCATGGGGGGGCGTTTTGACGCTACCAACGTAATCTGGCCCATTTTGAGCGTAATTACCCACATCGCCCTGGATCACCAGCAATATCTCGGCGATACGCTGGAACGGATCGCCTTTGAAAAAGCGGGAATCATTAAACCGGAAGTCCCGGTGGTAATCGGGGTTCAGGAGCCGGAGATCGAGGCCTATCTGGCCGGAATCGCCCGTTCCCGGGGCAGCCGTTATGCGCTGGCCTCAAAGATCGCGCTCCAAGATTGTGAGGTTACGGAGGATGAGACCGTGGCCGAGTATACCGGGACCCGGTTCGGAGCGTTTCGGATCACGCTGGGCTTGCTCGGCAGGCACCAGGCGCAAAATTGTCTAAATCTCCTGGCCGCGCTGGAGTTTTTGAAAGAGGCGGGATTTGACCTTAACCAGCCGCAACTGCTGGATGGCCTGGCTCAAGCGGCTTGGCCGGGCCGTTTGGAGCGGATCCGAAACTTACCGGATCATCGCCTGTTTTTGGACGGAGCCCACAATCCCGATGGGGCGCGGGCGCTGGTTGCCGCATTCCAGGAGATATATCCGGGACGGAAAGCCATACTACTGGTTGGAGTGCTGGGAAACCGGCCGCTGACGGAGATAGCTGAGATTTTCAGCGCCATCGCCGAACGGGTGGTGGTTACCACGGTTCCGGATCCCAAGAGCGCCCCGCCCGATGAATTAGCGGATATCTTCCGGGGGATCGGAGTGGAAGCGTGGGTCGAGCCGGAACCCGGAAGCGCGCTCCGGAAGGCGCTGACCATGGGGAATCCGCTGGTGGTTGCCAGCGGCTCTTTATACCTGATCGGCTGGTTGCGATCATTATTATTGGGAACAGGTGATTAAACAATGACAAAACGGCTAACTGTGATCGGCGGCGCATTCGGCAGCGGTAAGACCGAATTCGCTATCGCCTATGCGTTAAGTTTGGCGGAAGAAAGAACCAATCCAGTGGGACTGGTTGATCTGGATATTGTCAATCCATATTTCCGGTCGCGGGACGCGCGGACCGAGCTTCAGGCCCAGGGGCTTGAAGTGGTTTCCACCGAATCGGGGCTGGAGTATGCCGATTTGCCGGCGTTATCGCCGCGAATTTACGGGTTGCTTCAAGACCCGCGCCAAATCACGGTCTTCGATGTCGGGGGCGATCCGGTCGGAGCCCGAGCCTTGGGACGATTTCATCAATATTTCGATGCCGAGGATTATGAGTTTTGGGCGGTCGTCAACCCTTACCGTCCCGATACCCGGACCGTCGAGCAAGCAATGGAGTTGATCGCCGCGCTGGAGATAGCCAGCCGGCTGCGTGTGACCGGACTGGTTTCCAATATCAATCTGGGCCGGGAGACCACCGCAGCGGTTTGGCGGGACGGACTGGGACTCATTCATGAGCTGGCGGGACGGATGGGGCTTTCCGTTCGTTTCCACCAGGTCGAACAGGGTTTTTTCGCCGCCAATTCGGAGATCTTCGCGGGACTGCAGGTCTTTCCGGTACGGTTGCGGATGGTGCCGCCCTGGGTGGAATCGTAAGTGTTTATTGTGTTACAAATATTTCAGAGCGGGTTGCAAAGCCGCGGGAAAAGAATTATAATTCTATTAATGCTTTTTTCTTCGATTCATGAAATTACAGCGCTTTTCAAAACCCTTGACCGAACGTCACGGGTTGGCATAAACGCGAAGAAAAGCAGGGATAAAGTCGTTTAATGGTCTTTGTCCCGGGGCTTTTATTTTTATTCCGTTTCGGCGGCGATTATTCGGTAAGGGAGGGTACCAGGTGGCCAACGTAACATTTAACGAAGAACGGTGCAAAGGTTGCGAGTTGTGCGTCAGCGTCTGTCCAAAGCAGATTCTGCGCATGGCCGAACATTTCAACTCCAAGGGATACCGGCCGGCGGAGATCACCGATCAGAGCCAATGCATCGGATGCGCGTTTTGCGCCCGAATGTGTCCGGATGTCGTGATTGAAGTTTATAAATAAGGAGGCTTTTTAAGGTGGCAGAACGTGTAATGATGAAAGGGAACGAAGCCATCGCCGAAGGCGCCCTTCGGGCCGGTTGCCGGTGTTTTTTCGGATATCCGATCACGCCGCAAAATGAAGTTCCTGAGTATATGTCGCGCCGGATGCCGGAGGTCGGCGGAGTGTTCATCCAGGCCGAAAGCGAAGTCAGCGCCATCAATATGGTCTATGGGGCGGCCGGGGCGGGCGCCCGGGCGATGACCTCGTCCTCAAGCCCCGGCGTCAGTTTGAAAATGGAAGGAATTTCTTATATCGCCGGCGCCGAGCTTCCCTGCGTGATTGTGAACGTGGCGCGCGGCGGACCCGGACTCGGGGGCTTGACGCCGTCCCAGTCCGATTACTTTCAAGCGACTAAAGGCGGCGGGCACGGCGACTACCGGATGATCGTCTTCGCTCCGGCTTCGGTTCAGGAGATCATCGATTTGATGTTCGACGCGTTCGTGACGGCCGATAAATACCGCAATCCCGCGATGGTGCTGGCCGACGGCCTGCTCGGCCAGATGATGGAGCCGGTGGTTCTGAAGGAATACGATGATTTGAAGGTTCCACCCAAAACCTGGGCGACCACCGGATTAACCGGCGGCCGGCCGCAAAGCGTCATCAACAGCTTGGGCCTGATCGGCGAGGAGCTGGAAAAGATCAATATCCGGATTCAGCAGAAGTACCGCGAGATCGAGGCCAATGAGGTTCGCTTCGAGGATGACGGCGCTTCCGACGCCGAGTTGGTGGTGGTCGCCTACGGCACTACCGCCCGGATCGCCAAATCCGCCATTGCCAAAGCGCGGGCCGAAGGAAAAAAAGTCGGCCTGCTCCGGCTGATCTCGCTCTGGCCTTTCCCCAGCCGGAAAGTAGCTGAACTGGCCCAGGCCGGCAAGCGGTTCCTGGTGGTCGAAATGAGCGCCGGCCAGATGGTTGAGGATGTCAAGCTGGCGGCGGGAAGCGCTCCGGTCGATTTCTTCGGGCGCTTGAACGGCGCGATTCCCAATGTCAAAGAGGTTTATCAGGCCATTAACAGCGCCTGCGAAGCCGGCAGCAAGGGGGTGGCCTGAATGCAGAAGGTATTTGGACGCCCGGAAGCGCTTCAGGACCGGGTGAATCACTATTGTCCCGGGTGTACCCACGGGATCATCCATCGTTTGGTGGCCGAGGCCATCGATGAGTTTCAGGTCCGCGAAAAGACGATTGCCGTGGCGCCGGTGGGTTGCGCGGTACTCGCTTATAACTATTTCAACTGCGACGCCCAGCAAGCGGCCCACGGCCGGGCTCCGGCGGTCGCCACCGGGATCAAACGGGTCTTGCCGGACCGGGTCGTCTTTACCTATCAGGGCGACGGCGATCTGGCCTCTATCGGCATGGCGGAGATCGTCCATGCCGCCAACCGCGGCGAGAAGATCACTGTGATCTTCATCAATAACGCGATTTACGGAATGACCGGCGGCCAAATGGCGCCGACCACCTTGCCGGGGCAGAAGACCACCACTTCTCCCTACGGCCGGGACACCGAGACCATGGGATACCCGATCCGGGTGACGGAGATGTTGAATACGCTGCAAGCCCCGGCGTTTCTGGCCCGGGTCAGCGTCCACGATCCCAAGCACGTCCTGAAAGCCAAGGAAGCGATTAAAAAAGCCTTTGAAACCCAGATCAAGGGCGAAGGCTTCTCCCTGGTCGAGGTGCTGTCCACCTGCCCGACCAACTGGGGTCAAACGCCCCTGGAAGCGTTAAAGTGGCTGGAAGCCAAGATGATTCCCCAGTTTCCGCTGGGGACGTTCCGGACTCCGGAGGGGGTGGCGAAATGATTTTAGAAGCGGTTTTCGCCGGTTTCGGCGGCCAGGGCGTCATGTTGATGGGCCAGTTGCTGGCCTATTCTGGAATGTATGAAGGCAAGAATGTCAGTTGGTTTCCTTCCTATGGACCGGAGATGCGGGGTGGAACCGCCAACTGTTCGGTGGTGGTTTCCGACGCGGTCATCGGCTCGCCGGTTATCTCCGAGCCGGAAGTGCTGGTGGCGATGAACCGGCCCTCCCTCGAAAGGTTTGAAGGAATGGTCAAATCCGGCGGCACTATCTTTTATAACTCATCGCTGATCAATATTCAGCCGAAGCGAACCGATATCAGGGCCGTGGCGATTCCAGCCAATGATATCGCCACCGAGCTCGGCAACAGCCGGGTCGCGAACATGGTGGTGGTCGGGGCGATTCTCAAAGCCACCGGGATCGTTCATATCGATACGGTGATGAACGTGCTGACCGAAAAAGTATTGACCGGCAAAAAACACGACCTGGTAGCGGTGAATCGGGCCGCGCTTGAAAAAGGGATGGAATTATTCTAAAAAAGTTGTCAACCCCGGCTTATATAAGTTGAATTAAATTTCGATTTGATTTATTTGCATTCGGATTTTAAGAATGCAAATCCAGTTAAGAGATTTATTTCATCCTATATAGTTCCGGGGTTTTAATTTGTTTTTGACCGAACCGGCCGTCTTTTTGGCAGGAGATCCCCCGGTTCGGGAATAAGAATTCATTGTGTCGCCTGACATGTCATTTCTACTGAAACTCAAATCCAAAACGGCCTCAAAGAAGCATGTTTTGGGGCGGAGATCGTTGCCGGGCTGCATATAATAAAAAGTGAGAGTGACGGGCTTGAACCGATCCAAGCATTATCCGACCATCCCTCAGGCAGTGTTGCTGTTGGGCGCGGTCCTCAGTCTGAATATCCTGCTTGATCTGGCGCTGCGCAGCGTATGGGGGCTGGCCGGCGGGCAGGGAATGAAGATCCGGTTTTATGATGAGCATCCGCTGTTGCAATACCTGTTGCTGTCGCTGGCGGTTGCTTTCGTTGTCTGGACCGGATGGCAACGGAGCCGGGTCCCTTGGCGGCAGGTGTTTCCGTTTCGCCCTGTGCCGGCCGTCCAGGTGGCGGCGGCCGTTTTAATCGCTGTCGGCCTCCATTTCCTGCTTTCGGATCTGGATAATCTGCTCCGCGCCGCCTTGGGTTACCGCTTGGACCCCGCCTTACAGGAGGCTTTAAGCGGGAATCTTTGGGAAGTGGCGTTCTTTGTGGTGATTCTGGCTCCGCTCACCGAGGAGGTATTGTTCCGGGGGCTGATTTTGACCGGCTTTGCCAACAATTATTCCCTGAAAACCGCCATTCTGGCCTCGGCCGCGCTTTTTGGAGCGTTTCATCTGAACCTGCCCCAATTTTTTCCGGCGGCGGTCATCGGCGCGGTGCTGGGATGGCTGGTGCTCTTTACCCGTTCCCTCTGGATCGGCGTGATCGGGCATGCGGTGAACAATGCGATGCCGCTCCTGATGAGCCGGGTCCTTCAGGTGCGCATCCCCGGCTATACGGTGGAGCCGGTGGCTGGAGCAGCCTTTCAGCCCTGGTGGTTCAATCTGATCGGCGTGGCGCTGGTCGCGGGCGGCATCTGGTTGCTGGCCGGGTCCGTCCGGGAAGAACAGGAAGCATCGGTCCCCGCCGAATTGCAGCGGCCTCAGTCACCCCCGTTTCCGCCGCCGGAGGAGCCCAAATCCGGTAAAGCCGGCAATTACGGCCGGTTCTCGCTGGGATTGGCCATGTTGGTCGGGGTGGGCTTCGTAACTCTCTCAATGTGGGTGGCAACCGCCCGTCAGAACGGCCGTCTGGAATCATTGCAACCGTTGGTGGGCTTGTTAACGATCGTTCAGTTTCTATTGGGTTTCGCCGGTTTGGGCCTTGGCCTGAGCGGCCTGCGCAGCGATTCGAACAAGAAAGCCGCTGGAATCGGCGTGGCGCTGAATGGCTTTTACATTTTGTTGATGCTGGCGGGGTTCGCCGCGACGTTGGGTTGATAACGGAAAAAGAGGAGATGTAATGAAGATTCAGGTTGAACAGCCTGGTCCGGAGCAGTTGCGCGCTTTAAACGTCAGCGCCTGGCCGGTCTGGGAGTGCGAACCTTCGACGTTTGATTGGTTCTATGATGAGCGGGAAGTCTGTTACATACTGGAGGGGCGGGTGACCGTGAAGACGCCGGAAACGGAAGTCAGTTTCGGCAAAGGCGATCTGGTAACGTTTCCCCAGGGGCTTTCGTGCGTCTGGACAGTCAGCGAGAAGGTCCGGAAGCATTATCGGTTCGGTTGACCATTTTTGATTTCAATTGTGGAGCGGGGACCCGAAAGGGTCCCTGTTTTCGTTTGCGGACGGAGCGGTATTAACTCCTAAAACTCCAATCTTGTTTATAACACGGATGTTTTCGGAAAGTTGGTTTCCGGTTGTTCGCGGGCCTCGGGTCCGATTGCTTCGGCCGGGAATTTCTTGGGAAATTAACTTTCCGAAGTCGTTCCTGACCCACAACAGTCCGGAGATCGTCTTTTCGAACTGTTTCGCCGGGTGGGCGGTCTCGGAAAGACTGTTTCCGGTCGGGACTGACGGATGGTATAACCCGGAAATCTTTTTTCCGGCGCTCCTTACAAAGCGGAACCGAAATCTCCAAACCAGGGTTTTTGCTCATTCCAGGGAATACTTTAGAATAACTACATTATCTTCACGGGAGGGGTTCGCTGATGTTATTGCCACTTCTGGAGACCCGGCGCAGCATCCGGAAATACCAGGACCGGCCGGTTGAGCGGGAGAAGCTTGACCAAATCCTGGAGGCCGGACTCCGGGCGCCGTCGTCACGCGGTCTGAATCCGTGGGAATTTATCGTGGTCGACCAGCCGGATCTATTGAGAAAGCTCGCCGCGGCCAAAACGCACGGCGCCGAATTTCTGAAGGACGCGCCGCTGGCCGTCGTGGTCTGCGCTGACCCGGAGCGTTGCGACGTCTGGATCGAAGATGCCTCGATCGCCGCCGCGCTGATGATGTTGACAGCGCATGAACTTGGGCTCGGAAGCTGTTGGGTGCAGTACCGTTTACGCAAGTACGATCAGACCGTTTCCGCTACCGAGCGCCTTCGGGAACTGCTCGGACTTCCCGGATCGCTGCAGGTTCTTTGTGCCATGGCCATCGGTTATCCGGCAGAGCACAAGCCGGGGCATTCCAGAGAAAAGTTGCCTTGGGCCAAGTTGCACCATAACCGCTTTGAGGAAAAATAATTAAAAAAATAAAAAAAGTCGTACTTTTCGGGCCCAGCCGGGAACAAAAAGGAATAAATGCGGTATAATTGAATTGGATCGCGCTTGACCGATTCCCGGGAACCCTTATTAATCATTCAAGTTTTCGTCGTTTTCTAACAACTTCTAGTGGAGTATTGCCGCATCAGCTTGTGCTCCATGCTTTGAAACGGAGCGCTCGCCAATGACCAGGCCGGAATGGCGTAGAAAGGGCCGCAGGAATGGAACGCAGCCTTCACCGGGAAAAACTACGCAATCACTCCCCTGTTTTTGGCTTCCACGTCAGTTTGGAATCTTACCGGACTGCGAAGGGCAGAGGTTTGGTGTTGCTTTTTTGCCTCCTGTTTCTGACGGCCTGGGTATTGAACACGGCGACCGCCGAAGCTCGCCAATTGAAAACCGCTCATGTGGAATCCAGAATCACCACTGTTGCGGATCCGGCATTAACGTTTGTAGAGTTTCGGCAACCCACCGTCGGACTGCTCCGGCTGATCCGGACGCCCGGCTTACGGATGCGCACTGAACCGCTCAACCATACTCCCAGGCTGGGGCGTTCCAGGTTCCGTCAGGAGATCTGCCGTCAACGGGTTTTTGTTCAAATGGTTTTTATCTTTTACCAACTGTCACGTACCAGTTCCGAGACCGGACCTTATTCCATCGTTGCCAGGACTATTTGAAACGCCGGTTGTCAGGACGGACAGCGAAGAATCGCGGCGTTCCTGACTCGTTTTGGCGTGAAAATTAAGGAGGAATGCAACGATGGGTGAATTGATTGCGATTGTAATAATTGTCGCATTTTTTGGCGGTTTTATTTATCTGGTGGTCCGGGCGTTGAAAAATACTTCGTTTGAGATGAAGAAACCGGCTGACTCCGATCAACCGGCCGCTATTAGCGAGGACTCCACCAAAAAATAAGCTCCATGACGAGTCACCCTTGATTCAAGGGTGACTTTTTAATTGAGACCAAGCGTTTATTTAGTGCAGCCGGCAAATCGCCGGCAAAACTCAAGCTTGCAATCCATATAAGTTAAATTAGAGTTCTAAACATGAATCATGTCCCTAAAAAGCCGGACATGATGGGGAAAGTATGAATTTATTCATCCTATATAGAGATCGATCGGACAGGATATGGGACATTCCGCTAATAAACGGTTCGACGGCAGGAATATGACGATTTGCGCCGTATTAGATAGATTGTCGTCCCACGCCGTTTCCACTATGCCTTAAACTCAGGCGATAGACTCCAATGAGTGGCTGTAGCCCTGCTTGGCGAAGTGGAGCGACTGGCATCGCACGGAATAAACGAATCTCGAGGAGGAGTCCAAATGTGGGAAACGCTTATCGCCATCGGAATTGCGGCCATCTTTGCCGGAGTGTTGTACTTCCTTGCCAAATTACATAATCCGGGTGACCCGGATACGCCAAAATTTCCCGGATTCTATCGAAACTCGCTGATAGCGCTGCTCGTTGTTTATTCCCTGCTTTTTATCGGTTTCCAGATCTACGCCAATTGGCGGGTCGATCAGGCCAAAACCGCCTTCACCGGCGAACTGCGCCGCGTCAAGGCGGAGCAACGCGAACGTACCCGCCAGCTGAAAGAAGGCTATCGGAGAGAAATGGCGTTTATGGCTTGGAAGAACAAGGTCTTCACCTCAAACGCCGAGGTGGAGAAGGGGCTGGCCACGGCCAAGGCCGAATTGAAGCTCTCTGACAATGAGCTGAAGATGTGGCGGGGCGTAGCGGAGAACAATACCTTGGAGAAATTGATTCCCAAGAAGAACTCCCAGGATGTGCTCAAAGAATACCAGAGCCGCCTGAAACAGAATTTAAGCCAGATTCGTTCCGGCCAGGAATTGCTGACTTCCGACGTCCGGTTGCTCAGCGAGAACATCAATGCGATCCGGGTGATCGGCAAAGGCTATGAGAAAGTGCTCCAAAGCTTCCGCGACCTGCATGACAGCATTTCCGCCAATCCCGAAGGCGCCCTGCCCGAACCGAAGCAACAATATTTTCTGTTTTTCCCGGTCAAACGGAAGGAATACGAACAGCTGCTGCGGGACTATTCGGAGAGTAAGGGGAACCAGCAAGCTAGGGTCGAATTTTCAGTCAAACTCAAAGCGGCCATCGACAAGGCCGAAACCGAGATGAAAGCGATCAACCGCCAATTTGAAGAGAATCTGTCCTTCATCGAGACCGGCGCCAATACGATTAATTTCAACAATCAAAAACTGGAGAACCTGATCGAGGCCGGAATCCGCGAGGCGGAGATCATTAAAGAGGCGGAAAGCGCCAGCCAGACACCGCTAAAGGTTCAGGCAAAGCCCAAGAATAAGGGTTAAAGAATTAACTTAACCGGCGGGGCTTTGCAAAATCGGTATAAAAGCGTTGGGACAACCAATGGCCTTTGGCCGGGGCTCCCAACGCTTTACGCCCAGAGCCCCAGGATCAATCCGGCCGCGGTCAGCGCCGATAGATAATAGCCGATATCGATCAGATAGAGGAGCGGCTTTTTCCCTTCGAAGCCAAAGAACGTACCCAGTACCGGGGCGGCGATGCCCGCTCCGGCGAGAAAGCCGGCGATCAGGCCGTTAACGGCCCGGATCTCGGTGGGTTGGAAGCTTTTGATGATCACGGCCAGTACCGTGACTTCAATCAGCGAGGCGACCAGCGCGATGATCGGTCCCGCCGGGGGCCGATCGTCTTTTTCGGCGGCGGCGCCAGTGGCCGCCAGGCCGTTCTGCCAGAGTTTTCCGAAGAGAACCGGAGAGTACCAAAGCAGTCTGAAAATATTGACGGCGATGACTGTGGTTAGAATCGCCCAGGCATTGACGTCACCGATGATGGGCATGAGAAACCTCCAATTGTTTTAGAAAATCCGTTCCCGGCCGAGCAATTCAATGGCACGCCGGATTTTTACCTCGGGTTGAACCATGGCCAGCCGGACATGGCCTTCGCCGCCCGGGCCGAAACTGCTGCCCGGAACCAAAATGACGCCGGTCCGCTCCAGAACGTCGAAGGTGAAATCCACTGAAGTGCGGTACTGTGCCGGAACCGGCGCCCACATGAACATGGTCGCCGCCGTTTTGGGAATATGCCAGCCGATTTCGCCGAAACCTTTCAATAAGAGATCGCGGCGGCGTTCGTAAGCGCGGACCGTCTCCGCGACGCCATCCTGCGGGCCGGTGAGGGCGGCGATGGCCGCCTTTTGGATAGGCAGGAAGACGCCGTAGTCCAGATGGGATTTGAGATTGCGCAATTGCTCGATGACGCGCCGGTTGCCCATGGCGAAGGAGATGCGGCACCCCGGAACATTGTAGGTTTTGGACAACGAATTGAACTCGACGCCGACCTCCTTGGCGCCGGGAACGTTCAGGAAACTGCCGCATTTCCGGCCGTCGAAAACCAGTTCGCAATAGGCGTTGTCGTGCAGCACCACGATCTCGTATTTTTTAGCGAACCAGACCAGTTTTTCGTAAAATTCAAACGGTGCGACCGCGGTCACCGGATTATTGGGATAAGAAACCACCATCAGCCGGGCCCGGCGGGCCACCTCCGGGTCAATGGCTTCGAAATCGATCAGATAGTCATTGGCTGCGAGCAAGGGCATTCGAATGATTTCCGCGCCGGCCAGATACGGCCCGACGCTGAAAATCGGATAGCCAGGATCGGGGACGAGTACCGGGTCGCCGGGGTCGGCCAAGGTCAGCGCGATATGAGCCAAGCCGTCCTGAGAACCGTTAAGAGAGACGATCTCTTCCGGTTCCAGCTGAATTCCGAAACGCCGCTGGTACCAGCCGATGATGGCCTCGGTCAGTTCGGGGAGATCCTTGATGGCATAACGGTAATTGCCGGGAAGGGCCGCTTCCTCGGAAAGAACTTTCATAATATGGGGCGCTGGCGGTAGATCCGGCGTTCCGATACTAAAATTGATCACTTCCCGGCCAGCCCGGAGCAGTTCATTTTTTCTGGCTTCCAACTCGGCGTAGATAGCGGAGGTCAAAACCGAGGTTCGATTCGAAAATAACATGGTTGCAGTCCTTTCGTGGCCTTTGGAATCGGGCGGTTTAACCAAGCCGCCCATTTATCATATTACCATTAATTTCAGTGATTTGGCAGTGAATTTTAAAAAAACCACGATCGGACAGATATAAGTTGAATTAAATACCTAATATGCATCATGTCCCGTAAACCTTCCATGATGAAAAATTAAGGAATTTGATTCATCCTATATAGTCCGGGGGTTGGCGGGGAATTTTATGATCATTGACGGGAAAGGGATGAACGTATGAAATCGGATGAGGAATACCAGAAAACATTGTCGCCCGAAGCGTACCGGGTATTGCGGCAACGGGGGACCGAAGCGCCGTTTTCCGGCCAGTATTATTATCACCGGGAGAAAGGAGTCTATGTTTGCGCGGCTTGCGGCAATCCGTTGTTTCGGTCGGAAGCTAAGTTTGACGCCGGATGCGGTTGGCCAAGCTTCTTTGAACCGGTTCCGGGCGGGATTGCCACCGCCATCGACCGGGGTCACGGTATGATCCGGACCGAGGTCCAATGCGCCGTTGCGGCAGCCACCTCGGGCATGTCTTTGACGACGGGCCGGAGCCGACCGGACAGCGCTATTGCATTAACTCCGTGGCGCTTGATTTCGGCAGAGAATAACGGTTCCGGTCACTCTTTCACGTAAGAACAGCAATAATCGGTCAATTGCTTCACTTCCAGTTTGAAGCGGGAATTGGCCGGGACGTCGAAGCTGTCCCCGGCTTGAAAATGCCGCCAATCCGCTGTGCCAGGCAGCAATACATCCAATTCGCCGCCGAGGATCTCCATGATCTCGCGGTCCGCGGTGCCGAATTCATAGGTTCCGGGAAGCATGATCCCCAGGGTCTTGCGGGAACCGTCGCTGAAAAGCACGGTTCGGCTGGTCACTTTGCCGTCAAAGTAAAGGTTGGCCTTTTTGACTACGGTTACATTGGCGAAATTGTCCAAATCTTTTCCTCCCATCCGTTTTCCGGTAATTTCTTTTAAATAATGAAAATGACGCCGAAATAATAAATGGGAGCGTAACCGCTCCCTGTATGGTTATCGGGTCAAAGACCCGTAACGAAAGGAAGGTTGCCATGATTCATGGCCATCACCTCCTACGTTAATAATGTTATTATACTTCAGAACCGAGGCCTGGACAAGATCAAGTAATCCATAACCGGTAAATTTAAGTTAACCCGGAATCAAACCGCAGTCTCCCAAATCCCCCCAACTATGTCCAAATCCATGATTTGGTCAGATATTCTTATTATCTGCCGCCATAGTTGGAGCAATTGCCGCTGCAATTGTAGCGGGAGCCGGATCATCTGAGGCGGGTATCGCCTTGGATCAAGAAAGTCTCGCTTCAGTTGGAGCGAGACCTGCTCCGGTTGAGGGAAAGGCTGCCCCGGATGGCGCGGGTGCCGCTACACTTGGAGCAAGTGTCGCTCCAAGTGGATATATTAGATGATTATTTGAAGGAACTGTTTTTTCAGATCGAAATATTAGAAGATCATTTGAAGGAAGTGTTCCTTCAAATGGAAATGTTGGAGCTTAATTTGAAGGAAGAGTTTCTCCAGAACGAAATATTGGAGCTTCATTTGAAGCGGGGCTTCCTTCAAATGGAAAAAGTGTTCCTCCATTTGAAGCGGCGGTTCCTTCAGTTGAAGGAAGTGTTCCTCCAGAACGAAAAAGTATGGCTTCAGTTGAAGCGATACTTTTTTCATATGGAAAAAGTGTTGCTCCGGATGGGGGAAGAGGCGCTCCAGATGATTTGGGAACGGAAGCGGATGGAGCAGGAGGATTTGGAGGCGGGGGAGGTATCGGAATCGCTGATTAAGCAGAATTTTATGATTACGCTGAGATTGAGTGAGGGTTAATGTTTCCAAAATGGGGTAAAATCCCTCGACTATTAGCCGAAGCGTTTAGGATGAAGAATATTGGAATCAATAAATCCGAAATTGGGTTTAACCTATCCTCCAGCTCCTTCGCTGAGAAGGCAATGTCATTAAGTGATCGTGGCAGGATCTTCCTGAACGGATGTCGACCGGAGGCTGAAGACCTCCGGCTACCAGATGGAAGGACCCTGAAGGGTCCTCGAAAA
The DNA here is from genome assembly GCA_023402395.1 of Bacillota bacterium. Classification (GTDB taxonomy): domain Bacteria; phylum Bacillota; class UBA4882; order UBA8346; family UBA8346; genus JAEYGI01. Next base: position 5,704 of record JAEYGI010000050.1, on the reverse strand, counting down.
GGATGAAATATTCGTCTTTATTTTAGCCATGGAAGGCTTACGCCTTGTAGCCGGGTCGTTCACGGCCCGGTTGACGGTGAAGATCTAAAATAGTGAATGTTGCGCTGTAATAATTTGGGTTCATAGCATGATGACATTGCCCTGAGAAGGAAGGAGAGTGGCCAATCCGTCGGACGTGTGCCCGGTTGACTACGGGGAGAATCGCGATTCCGCTACGGGAAAAGTTCGCATTAGAAAAGGATTTTGTCGAATGGCGGCGAAAAAAGGAAAATAAGTCAAGATATCCAAAGAAAAAACGCTTCGTGGAAAAGAGGCGTGGCGGATTTGATGGGGGAAGTTCAAGGGGTTGGCTCGGGCCGGCTGATTTGGATGATAGGTTCGGTCGGGATGGGATGCAATAACATATTTATGATATAAGCCCTTTGGTTGAGCCGGGGAGGTTTTCTGGTTTGGCGGGAGGTTTTTTTGTGTTTTTGGGGGGAGGGGAAACGTTATTCAAAATTTACCGGGTCAGACCGGTTCGAAAAAAACGGAAATAGATACGGATGGGGATAACACCATGTTGCCGGTGGCGGGTCGCGGTGTTTAGAGATGTTGATTCGAAGGTAGGATGAATTGAGGAGAGTATCTTTGGCGATGAGAAAGAAGTCGAATCTTGTTTTTGTTGTTTTGATTATGATTTTTACATACTCATCCCTAATTATTTCGCAAGATAATTACGAGTTAGTTAAACTATACTACAACGGTGAAAAAGTCAAAATATTTTACCCGCAGATTCAAAATCTAGGTGATGAAAAAAGACAAAAAATTATAAACGACCTAATAAAAAAAGATGTTCCCGGTGATAAATCAAGATATGAATATTATGAGAAACCCAATAGTGATAGTTTTTATGAGTTGGATTATCAAGTGAAATGGAAAGGGCCGAATTTACTTAGCATCCGTTATTTAGGAATAAGGTATGAAAAGAATACACCTCATCCGACTCATTTGTCTTATACAACAAATATTGACCTTAAACATGGTAAAAGATTGAGTTTAAAAGATATAGTTGATATAAATAAAGATTTTGTTGGTAAGATTAAAAAAGGTAAATATACGCAATGGGATTCTGGATTAAAATTGCCCGAGGATATATTACAAAGTGTTTTAGACAATTATAGTGATGAAAAAATGATTAAGTATTTAAACCAGTCAGATATATACGATACTTATTGTTATTTTACTCAAGACTCCTTGGGTGTTAGTTTTGAGGTTTCTCATGCAATAGGAGATCATGTGGAGTTCGAGGTGAAATACCGGGATATAATCAATTATATAGATAAAACAAATAACATTTGGAATGATTTTCCCGGAATATTTAAAGGCAAATGATAGTTTACAAGTGTCGCCATCCTTGGTGTCTTTAGCTTTACGGGCCGATCGGCTAGGCCGCCACATCGTATGACAGATGAACAAGCACAAAAAACCTATCGAAAGGAAATAACATGGCTACATGGAACGAATTATTTCTTGATGAAAAGAATATTGCGGTATTACCGCAACCAGAGATTTATAAATTCGCGAAAAAGGTTGAAGGTATATTTCCAGGTGAAAAACTAAAGTTTTGGGATTTTTGTTGTGGAGCGGGAAGACACACCATATTATTGTCCACCCTGGGATATGATACCTATGGAAGTGATATCTCAAAAAATGGCATCGAAATTACAAATCGAAAATTGCAAGAAAATAATTTGCAAGCATATTTGAAAATATCGGATATGACCGAAACGCCATTTGCGACAATAAAATTTCATGGAGTTTTTTCATGGGATGCTTTACATCATAACACCATCGAAAATATAAGAAAATCAGTAAAGGTAATCCATGACTGTCTCGAGGAAAAAGGTCTGTTTCTGGTTAATTTGATTTCCACCAAATCAGGTAGTCATTACAAAGGAACTGAAATTGAACCCAATACCTTTTTACGCGATGATGGGGATGAAGCCGGCGTACCCCATCATTATTTTGATGAAAAAGGCGTGAGAGAACTTTTTAGGGATTGGCGGTTTCTATGCTTATCAGAGCAAGTAAATACATACATCGAAACCGAAAATGAGTTTTATAAGACCAATCCGTTTTCATATACAAAATGGAATATCATAGTCCAAAGGAATGGTTAAGGCCGTAGCGTCCGTGCTGCTCTTGCTTCGTGGCCGTGCGACATCTAAGAACGGCAAGGGTTTGCATCGTGGGCACTCCCTTTTACCCGCTAGTCCCTTTTGGAGGTGTTGAAATGATTTTCTCAACCCATATTGTAGCAGTCTCAGCTTTGATTAGAGATGAAAATAATAAGGTTTTGTTGATGAAGCACCCGAAAAGAGTTTGGGAGTTCCCCGGCGGACAAGTTGAAACGGGAGAGGATCTAATATCAGCCCTTATTCGTGAAATTGAAGAAGAAACCGGAATCAAGACCAGAATTGATCGTCTTATTGGCGTTTATTCCAATACTCAAATTACTTTACAATATGATGGAATCAATCCAATACCGACCAAAGTTATATTTGGATTTTTAGGTTATAAAGTCTCGGGTGAGTCAAGAACAAGCAATGAAAGTCTTGAAGTTGGATGGGATAACCAGGAAGAAGCATTGAAACTTTGTAACCATCCAACCATAAAAGATCGATTAAAAGATATGTTGGAGTTTGACGGGAATATCATTTACCGTTCGTATAAATCCAGACCTTATGAAATACAGGTTGAACAAAAAATTTAATTTCTATTTAGGTGGTTTCAGTTCTATAGTGTCATATCTGTTATATATCACGAACTGAACAATGCATGTTGGATTTGGGAGGATTGAAATATGATATGTAATAACTGTGGCACGGAAAACACCGATGGGTCGCAAAGTTGTAGCAACTGCGGCCGAAATTTGAAAGTACAGCGTATTCCCAATAAATATGCTCCTAAACCCCATAACCTGTTAAAAGAATTAGCCATAATATTGGGATTAATTTTTGGTGGAATATTTTGTTTTGTTTTTTTGCCTTGGGTTTTAATTGGTTTTGGTATAATCTTATCACCAAATCCCCCCATTCCCATAATAAAACATGGGGAGTTTCCATTTCATTTAATCTATGAAGCAGATGGTAAGCGATATATGATTGACGATACAATAATTTGCGACTATGCCGGAATTGGGATGGATGAGGCAAATGGAAAATACATTAAATGGGAAGAACGCTTAGTGAACGGAAGTCAGAATACAAGATTCTTTTTTCGTGGTGAATATCAGTATGGAATTAAATTACTTGATGGGGTAATACCTGGTCAAGGTAGTACCGTGATTATTTGTGATATAGGCACCCCCCAGTATTATTTAGGGTACAAGAAGTACAAAGATTATAGCCCGGGACGCATAAGTATATTTAGTTCACTTGCGACCGGGGTAATGGATGAAGATGAATTGTGGAATAAATACAAGATCAAATTAATTGAAAAGAAATTTTCTCAGCCATTGGTCGGGAATGGCATTTCAGAATCGTCTACTTATAGAGATGTTGCCCGGATGGCAGCGAAAGGTGTTACAGTGACCCCGCAAGAATTTTCCTATCCTCCTGGTACAAAACAGATTCTTTTTACCTGGGAAAACGATACAGACAAACAATTAACGTGTGAGGAGTCCTTTTACATTCAAAAGAAAGTTGATGGCAAATGGGAAGACGTATACCGCGAAAAAGCAGTCGGCTTTTCGCGTCAAAAAATAAGCTTAGAGCCACATACTCAAATTACACGCACATATGATATCAGTAAATATACAAATAATATTCCAGTTGGAAGTTATAGGGTAGTTTCTCCGGTGCTTGTTCCCTTGAAGCGAAATACTTATGAAGCTCGTGTTTTGTGTGGAGAATTTACAATAAACCAGGAGAATTGCGGATTCCACCGTTCTTATTGACTAACCTTTATTATAACCTCTTTCGGTTTTCCGTCCTACCTAATAAATAATCAGTACTCACGTCAAAGAAATCAGCGATTTGAACTAAGGTGTCAAAGTCGGGTTCCCTTAATCCTAGTTCATACCGGTTAATATTTCGGTTATGAATTTGAACGGCTTCCGCAAATTCCTTCTGCTTCAAATTTCGCTCCTCCCTAAGTTTTATTAATCTTTCCTTGAAGATATTATCTACTGAAGTTTTCAATCAAATCACCACCCATAATTTGTCACATAAACCACTTGACAATCTCCGTTCTGGAGATTTATAATCAAACTAAGATAATCTCCCAATTGGAGATTGGCTTTCGTAAATATTCAACCTTATATGTGGTTTCTTGCATCGAATGTAGCCGAGCTTGAAATTTAAGTATATTTAAATTTATTTTATCAAAGTTCAAGTTAAGGTACAAGTCAACCAAAGGCTAAACTCTTTGGTTCTAAAACCGACTGGTATTTTGCCATGGAGGAATTATTATCGTCCCGCTCAAGACGAGAATCAATGCGAGACATAGGCATTCAAAGCGAGCGGTTCGTTTCTCCTGGGGGAGAAAGATAGAATGAGGGCGGGCCGGATGTTTTAGCCGGATTTACATGGTGTTTCATTAGTTCGTTAAAAGAGAGGAGCGCCTCTCATGAGATTCCTACCCACACCGTCGGCTCAATCCATACCAAACAAAACCAAGTTCCCCAGATCCGCCTTTCCGGCCGGTGGCTAGCTCGAAACGGCTTCCAACCCGGCCGTAAATTCACCGTCTACGAACTCTCCGGCTGCCTGATCCTGTCGCTGCCCTGGCCGGAGGAGAAAAGGGAGGAAACGAAAGTTTAACGGAAAGAAGGCGAACCCATGAAACCAATCCTGGAAGAACTCCACGCCGGCAACATAACCCCTGACGAATTGATCCTCCCCAAAGATCCCCAATACCGCCCGGTAAACCAGAAAATCGCCGCGTCAATGAAAATCTGGCAAACGAAACTCGCGGAAGCGGACTTTCAACAACTCGAAGCCTTGCTGGATCTGCGCGATCAGTCCAGCGCCATGGAAACCTCGGCTGCGTTCGCCTATGGCTTCAAACTGGGCGCATTGATCATGATCGAAGTCCTGAACGGCAGGGAAGAGGTCGTGCGGTAAAGGGAAATCATCGGTGAGGAACCGTGTTTCATGGTTTAAGATTTACATGGTTTTAGGCAGGTAAAAAAGATGCACCCGCCTGCCACGGATGATCAATCATCGCCGCTTTTTTTCGCGGATGAAAAACAGCGGTCGGCTTCGAAGACTTCACCCGGTGCGCCCGCGTACTGCCAGGGATGGCGACGACCGTTGCCGGATGAATAAGCAGGAAGTCCGAAACCACGCTGGATTCGGCGACTTTTTGTTTCTTTTTGGTCGGTCAAAAAGAAAAAAGATTGGCCCCAACGCCTAGAAGAGTCATTCAATGAAGCCCAAACCAAGGAACAGAATTCGCTACGCGTTGGCGCCAATTTGTCGCTTTTGAGCGCCGCTCCCGGCCATCCGTGGCCTCCGCTAGTTTAACCCATCCTGGGTCTGATCCAAAAGCGACGCAAAAGCCGCCAGGAACCGACGGTTCCTTGGACCTCCCTTTATCCCATGGCATCCATGACCATGGGAGCCTCGTGTTAGGCCCCGTCCATCCGGGACGGATGCCTTCAGGGTGGTGCTCTGTCCGCGACCGCTGTTGCGAGTCCGTATCGCAAAGCGGCGCACAT
>JAEYGI010000044.1 GCA_023402395.1 Bacillota bacterium | reverse complement strand
TCCGGGGGATTTGTTTTTGCTTGATACGGATTGAACCAACGGTGTGAGTATGGAATCTCATGGAGGCGCTCCTCTCTTTTTAATCCGGTTAAACATCCGGCCCGCCCTCATTCTATCTTTCTCCCCCAGGAGAAACGAGCCGTGGTGCTTTGCAGATTTGGCAGATGAAGTATTGAATTGCATCAAAAGGAAAGCCTTAGGAATATGTAGAATTATATAAGGTGTAAGGCTTTTCATTGCATTACATTTAACGATAATTAATTAATGAATAGCTATGCTTGACTATCAATTATATATATTTATTCTATAGTATAATATAGAATATGTCAATATACCTATAGAAATATTTCATTTAACTGAGTAGGTCTTATAAGGAGATTTTACGATGCCGTTCTCATTTAATCCGTTATGGAAATTACTGATTGATAAAGGCATGACCAAAGAAAAGTTAAGAGTCGCTCTTAAAATTTCTCCCAATACCATGGCGAAAATGAGTAAAGGCGAGTATGTTTCGATGGAGGTATTGCATCGGATTTGCGAGTATTTGGAAGTGCCGGTTGAGGAGGTAGTAGTTTATATCTCTGATAATAAAAAATCGAACTGATCAGTTTTTAATCACAATGACAAGTTTCCATTTGTCCGCTCAACATTAGATTAAAGCCAAAGCGCCACTGGTTGCTTTGATTAACTTCCATCCGCCGGGAACAAAAGAATCAATACCTTGCCCTTGGGTAACCAGGGTTGGTGATTCAGAGATTTTTTCGTTTTCAACCGGCGGCGCCCCTGCTCCACCCGCTCCGGCTCCCCGATCATCGGAAGCGGCACCTACACCAACTGGAGCAACAGCCGCTTCAGAAGGAGCAACACTTTATTCATATGAAAAAAGTACCGCTTCAACTGAAGCAATACTTTTTCGATCCGGAGCAACCCTCGCTTCAACTGATTCGACACTCGGATCAGTTGATCAATATCCCGGATCAAGTGATCCCGTGCTTGGATCAGTTGGAGCGGCACTTCGATCAGTTGATCCGGAACTCGGATCAACTGATCAACGCTTCGATCAAGTGATCCAACACTCGGATCAGTTGATCAATATCCCGGATCAAATGATCCGGCGCTTGGATCAGTTGGAGCGGCACTTCGATCAGTTGATCCAGGTGTCGGATCACTTGATCCGGCTCTCCGATCAATTGGAGCGACCTCGCACCCATTGGTAGCGACGCTTGGATCAGCCGCCCCGGCCCCAAAAACAGCTCCGGACCGCTCCCTCGCTCGCCGGGGACTAGCCGTCCCGCTGCAATCAACCCCTTCACCTATATGGCAAAGGGATCGTTCTCCCGATCCTTATTCCAGATATACTCGATGCCCGCCGCGATCTTCTCGGCCACTTCCATTCCGTATTGATCGGCCACAAAGCCCAGGGTCATATCGATGCCCGCCGACACGCCCGAGGAGCTGTAAAACTTACCGTCGTGAACCCAGCGCGCTTTACGGACCCAATCGACCGTCCCATCCTGCTCGGCCACCCAATCAAAGGCCCTTTTATTGGTAGTGGCCCGGACCTGGCTCAGCAAACCGGTTTTGGCGAGCAAAGCGGCTCCGGTGCAAACCGTCAGCACAAAAGGGGCCTGATCAGCCGCCCCCTTCAAACGATGGATCAACCCCGGATTGTCGACTTCCCGCCGCGTTCCGAAGCCGCCGGGAATGAGCAACACCCCGGTTTTGGCCATTTTCGAAACCGGCAGGGTCTCCACCCGGACGTTCTGGCTGCTTGGGACGGTGCCGCCGCTTTCGGAATAAAACTCAATCTGATAAAACCGGTCCAATTTGCCGATCACTTCCACCGGTCCGAAGACATCCAACGTTTCAAACCCGGGAAATAAAAGCACGTTGAAGCGTAGTGGCTGTTGTTCAGGTTCGCCGGTCATGATTCGCGCGCCCCCTCATTTTTACAATCATTAGTTACTCTTTCAAATTACCATTTCCGAATCGGGTTTGGCAACCTTTTTCACAGGATTGAGTATCCCATGACAGCCGGGAACCCCCGTCATCAGCCACCAAGCTTCCGTTTTCCAAAACAGGCGGCGTCAAAGCGCGCCAAACCGGACGGTTGACATTATTCCGCCGGATAAAATTTCCGGGGTTGGATTATCCGCGTGGATAAGGAGCTTGTTCCAAACGCGCCGTTACCGGGGGTCGCATCACCGGAACGGTTATCAACCGGGCGGTAAGCCTTACTTTCCCCACACCAACCGTTCGATATAATCCAAAAACTTGCCGATGCCGGCGTCGAGCAACAGATCCCGGTTGGTGACGGGCTGCTTCAGATACAGATTATCCAGAGACCGCACTCGGCTCAAAGCGACGTAAATCTGACCGGAATCAAAAGCGCCCCGGCCGGTGTCCAGATAAACATTGCCCAAGGTCAGGCTCTGGCTTTTATGAATCGTCAGCGCCCAGCCCAACTTCAGCGGGAACTGGACAAACTTGCCGACCGTCACTTTCTCGATGGTTCCGTCCGTGACCCGGTACTGAACCTTTTCCCAGGTTTCCTTGGGAACGACGCAATCCTCGCCGTCGATGGCGACGGTAATGACCCTTTCCCCCAGCTTTTTGACAATGCCGGTGGTCCCGTTCACCCAGGCCTTTCCGGGATCGTTTTTGATAAAGATCACTTTGGCCCCCACTTTTAACGGAAGTATGGGCAGGGTCGGAAAATCCTCGCGGCTGAATTTCCCTTCGACTTCCGCCTCGTAGAGCCGCTTGGGCGCGGGAAGCTCGTCCAGTTTGGCCCCGTTATAGCAATTGGCCGCTTCATTGGTGCAGGTCAGCACGGTCAGATCTTCGAGCGCCTCCAGGCTTGACTCGTCCCGGACCCTGGCGTTCAACGTCCGGATCAGTTCCGGATTCAGGTTGCAGTTCCGGACCTGCTCCAAAAGGTTGATGAAGCCCGGATCGGCCTGGCGGAAGACTTCCGAAAATTTGATATACCGGAATAAGCCGTTGACGATCGCCGAACGGATGGCCCGGGAATTGAAGAAAAAACGGTTCGAATAGCGGCCGCCGCTGAAATCGCTTCGCTCCTCGGCCCGGACTACCGGGGGCAACTGATATAGATCGCCTATCAAGACCATTTTCACGCCCCCGAACGGCGCTTCGGACTTCCGGTTGAGCCGCAGCGAATAATCGACGGCGTCCATCAGATCGGCCCGGACCATCGAAATCTCGTCGATCACCATCGTATCGAGGCCCCGGTAGATCTCCGGCTGCCGGCCGGCCTTGATCCGTTCCGGGTATTGCGGGCCATGCTCCAGATTGAAAAAGGAATGGATGGTCTGGCCGCCGATATTCAGGGCCGCGATCCCGGTCGACGACAGAAAAACGGTATTGCCTTTGAGTTTGGTGAGTTCCTGTTTGGTGAAGGTCGATTTCCCGGTGCCGGCCTTGCCCGAGATAAAGGTGACCGGAGTGCCGCTTTGAATGCAATCGAGGGCCGCTTTGAAGGCAGGTAACGCGATATAGGGCTGTCCGTCCGAAGGCTTGATCATTTGTTTTCTCCATGTGAAACTATATAAGTTGAATTAAATTTCTGATATGTATCATGTCCTGTAAGCCTTCCATGATGAAAAATTAATGAATTTAATTCAACTTATCTCAGCTGTAATAGGATGAAGTAAATTCCGATTTGATTCATTTGCATTCGGCTTTAAGAATGCAAATATTATATAGATATTTACTTCATCCTATATAGGATTAAAAAATCAGCGATACTCTTATGCCGTAATCTTATTATGCAATATTTTGATGCGAGCCACAACCGGAAGTTCGGCACCAAGCGATTTTCCGGCCCGTTGCGGAACCGAGGGTAAGAGTAAATGGATGGCTATGACTTGCCAAGGACAAATCATTAGGCGGGCTTTGCATTGTAAGATGTGCTTTCGGCACAAAACGGATTTTGGCCTATAATCATACGATGTACCGAATCGAATGAAAAGCAAGGTCGGTTCTTGAAGTTGAAACGGAGTGAACCACGGATGTTGCCGGATCATGAATATGTGAGACAATCACTGGAATTGAATCTGTTTTTCCTGCGGATTCTCAAGGAACATTCCTTTTTTATCGAAGCGGCTTTTCCTTCAAAAAACTCCGATCTGATTCAACAGGCGGAGCGGTTTAAAGACCATTTTACGATGCTGTTATGGGAGGCGGTGCAACTTTCAGACGGCGTCCTGTCTCAAAATTTTTTGGCGGATGGCGAGATTGTAACCCGTTATACCCTGGAGGCCGAAAGGGTGACTGAATTCCTTACCGGGGTTTGTTTGAACACCGGGATCACCAGCGCGGAAATGGCGATGGGCGGGAGTCTCAACCCTAACTGGGCCACCTTGGCCGAACAGGTGAACCGGTTAAACCAACAAGCCATAAGCGCCACCCAAGGGTTGATTGATTTTAAAGTCAGGTTGTTGAATGATGTCCTGACTTGCTGCGTCTTTACCACCAATTACCCCTTGCTGATCGACCATATTTTAAGGGAAGCCCGGTTCTATTTAGGCCTGTTGGAACGGCTCCAATGCCGCGCCGCTGTCGATTTGGTCGCGGAAATGATCATGCAGGAAGCATTTTGGAACCGGATTATGGCTGAACACGCCAAGTTTATCCGGGGCCTGCTAGACCCGACCGAAGTTCAGCTATTCAATACCGCTGATAATTTCGGCCATCAATTTGACGCCCTGACCGCCGAGGCGGAAGCGTTAGTCCGCCAAACCGCCGACTTGCCCGCTGTGACTGAAGAGAGCAGACGGGCTACCGTAAGTATCCGGGATTTTAAAAGTCAGGGCACCGAAGGATTGATCACCTGCACGATTCGCTCAATTATCATTCCCCTGCTGGGAGACCACGTGCTGAGAGAAGCCAATCACTACCTGCATCTATTGCGAACCTACGAATCCGGGATGCTTGGAAGGCAGTGAAAGGAACCGGAAAAGCATCAATCAAAGAAGAACCTCCGGCGCCAATTTAATCGCCGGAGGTTTCGGTGTTTGCTATTCGTTGGCTCTATCCAAATACTCAAAATAAAAGCTTCGCCCAGGACGATGCTCTTTGTCAGAACGCGCCGACAAATTTGAAATTAACCGTATCCCCGTTAGTCAGGATCACTTCTTCAGTTTTTCCGTATAACACTTCTTTGTCTTTAACCGCTTTTACCAACTGCTCTTGGGTTGCTCCCTGAAGCTCAAACGAGCCGCTCAAAATAACCACCGCCGAAATTTGGCAGGTTTGGTTCTCTAACGAATCGGGCAATTCGAACTGAAGATTGCCGCTTCTGGTGGTGGTCGCGGGGAAGATATAATCGGCATCAAGCGGTTCAGTGTCGGTATCACTAAAAGCATAGAATTTTACGGTCCTGCCGCTGGGTATGTTGGCGCTGGCGCCGGAATCCGGGTTAGCATAATCATAGTAAACATCCGGCAGGGTAAAATTAATCACGGCGGATTCGGTGGTTATCCCATTAAAAATAAAGGGACTAACAGTACCTTTTTTTTCTAGTTTAACCAGTTTAGGGCCATCTGCATCAGAATCTTGCGCTTGTCCAAATAACACGTCGCCGCTTGAAACAGCTGTGAATAATTGCTCTTTCGTTTTTCCCCGAAGATCAAAAGACCCCTTCAGAATGACTACCGCATAAATATAGCGTTCTTGGCCGTCTAAACTATCCGGTAGAGTGAACTGCAGGTCACTGCTGCCAGTGGTTTTGGTGAAGATATTATCGTCGGTTTCGATCGCTACGCTACCGGACTCATCATCATTAACTTTCTTATAATTTTCTTTGGTCAATAGATAGAATTTTACAGTTTTGCCACTGGGGATGTTGATGGCGATATCATCCTGGGAATAATAAACGCTGGGCATGGTAAAGTGGATTGCGGTGGCCGGGTCGACATCGGAACCGCCGCCACCTCCCGAACCTCCGCCACAGCCCGCCAAAAGAGCAACCAACAGGATTAATAGCCCTAAACCCCCAAAATACTTAATTCGTTTCATTTTTCCACTCACTTCTTCCACTTCCTTGTTCTAATTTTTCTTCCTAAATATAAATCGTGAAGTAAGTCACAATATCAGTTTACCAGAATTTCCTGGAAATCAACATGTTTTTAACAAATTCGTAATAATTTAAAGTTTTTATCCTTTATATGGCCTTTAAACTCCGAATCATAACGTTTCATGCAAGCAGAAATATGGGTAGCTTTGATAAAACAAAAAAGCCGCCTTTCGGGCGGAGGACAAAAATCATTGGATTTCAAGGGCTTAATCTTAATCTACATATAAGTGGACCCAAATCCATATGAAACGGCGATCAGTTCGAATGAATCCCGCCATTCCCTCGCGCTCTCATGGCATGAAACGCCGGAGCCTCGGCGCTTATCGCCGCTCCTATGGCATCGGCCGCCGGAACTACAGCGCTCATTGCCGCAACTGCGGCATTAAATCCCGAAACTACGGCGGTCAATGCTTTAAATGCGGCATCGATTGCCGGGGCTTCGGCGGTCAATGCCGCGCTTACGGCAATCATCGCCTGTCAATTGTTTGTAACCCCCGCGAGTACGGCAACGAATGCCGGACTATTTTCAGTAACTGAATGACTAAGAGGAACCGTCCCCTGTCAATTGTCTGTCACGGCAACTGCGACGGCGGCGGGTCGGGGAAGGCAGGGAATGTTTCGCGTGAAGGAATTTCAAAAGTTTGATATAATTAGTAAACCTGATTCAGAAAATTGCCATCTCCAAGGAGGCCTCGATGAAAAAAAGCGCAGCAGTTCTCTGCTTTCTGGTCCTAATCGCCGTTTTGGCCGCACCCGCTTTGGCTGCGCCCAGCACCTATGAACTGACGATTACGGACATCACAACCATTCCGACGATTACCAGCCGCCAAATCTCCGTTCTGGGGGTAACATTGGGCATGACGTTGGCCGAGGCCGAGCAGAAACTTAAGTCCAATCCGCAATTTAACGTCGAGAATAATCCCTATATCCAATCAAGATTCGATGTTTATGAGCGGAAACAAGACGGAGCCCAGGTCTTTAGCTGTTTTTGCCCCCCGGACGGCAATCGCTTGGCCGAGATTGTCATCTTTCAAGATTTCGCCAAGTATTTGAAAGGGGGCACCAAAACTCTATTGACGCAGGCCGTTTTCGACCAAAACTCCGCCATTCGCCGGACCTTTCGCTGATATTGCATCGCTATCAAAAAGAATCTTCCGTAGTATGGAGTCTCGTTTCATCCTATAACGCCGCCACGATCATTGATGAGTCCATCTTTGAAAAAGGGGACTACAAAAATTTCCGCTTAGCGACTCCGTGGAACTCACCCAGAAAAAACTCGATTATCTACTGTCCGAATTTGAACTGTCACCGTCAGCCCAGGACGCCGTTGAGGGGACCCTGCGATTCGATACGGATGTCGCCGGAGTCACAATGAACGGAGAGCTAATGTTCCACGGCGACCAACTTTATCTGATCCAACTGACAACAGATACCTTTCCCTCCGGCAATTTCGACGAAATAAAAAACCTCGTCGCCGCTAGCTTCGTTCCCATCTTTACCTCGCTTTACGGCAAGCCGGCCCGGGACGACAGCGCCTCGGCCGACGAATACTCGGACGAAATCGACGTCTCTTCCATTTACGCCTGGGATCTGAAGGGCAAAACCATTGCCTTGGGATGTCTGAAAGAGGACTATCATTACCGGGGATTGATCCGAATCTACGATCAAAAGCTGGCCGCAGCCAAGGCCCAAGCCGAACGGTCCCAACGTGATCTGGAGTCAGCACGGGAAAAAGAGCTGATTAAACAGTTGCTAAAAGATTTTTAATCCAATCATACAGGAGGCTCGCTATGGCCAATTCCAATCGAATCATTGTCACCACAGCGGATTTGAAAGAAGATTATGAGGTTATCGGACCGGTATATTTTCAGATTTCGAATAAGGGCTTTTTCTCAAGCGCGCTGTCCAAATTGGCAAAAAAGTACCGGGAAGAAACGGTCCGAAGCTAAAGCGATAGGCTGCAATTAATTTTAACGTAATTGGAGGGGACTGTATGGCAAACTGTAATATTCCTACCAATGAATTAAATATTAAACAGACTACCGGTGATACGGTTTATTGCTACGGCCTGGATATCAACCTTTCTCAGGCTGATCTGCCTTACATCATTCCCCCGCCGGAACAGCGGCGGCTGCCTTCATTATTGAATTTTGTGGCATATGGCGATACGGTGACGCTGAACGGGTACTTGGCCAACCCCGGCAAGGATATCCGCATTTATGCCCGGAAAATCATCTTTACGAATGGGGCGTTTATTGATAACGCAGGTCCTGATCCTGAGCTTGCTAAGGATTTCCCTCCCGGTTCTCCCGCGAAGCAAGAGGATGAGTCACCCGGGGCCAAGGGCGCTGCCGGGGCAGCCGGCGGTAGCGGGACTCCCGCCGGAAATGTGGTGTTGATGGCGGAAAGTTTTGAGGGGCAGAAGGGAGCTGGACCGGGGACGGTTCAGATCGGCAGTTTGGACATCTGTCAAATTCTCAAGGATATTTGTACCGCATGGTCGGCCACGGTCCAACAGATTTCGGATCTCGATCCGTTTATCTTTCCCGCTATCCATTATCCGTTTTCGATTCAAAACATCATTAACGGTTGCATTGACATTCCGGACTTGCGTGGCAGCGGTTTAAAGAATATTACCTTCGATTATGCCACCTGGGATCCGAAAAGCCAAAACGCAATAGTACAGATGTCGATTAAGAATCTTTCTTGCGCCGGTAATTGCAGTTTGACTTTCAATCCTTTCCCAACTCCCATTAGTTTTCCCGTTAGTTTTCATGGGCCGGAAATTGATATCACCATGGAATGGGTGATTAATCCTTTAAAAAGAACCGTCACCCAACGCCAAGTCAACCTTAGTTTCGATAAGATAGCGTTCAATTATGATTTGCAGCAGATTATCATATCGGTTCAAGTGTTAATCAAGGCGATATTGGACCAAATCGCTCCCGGTCTGATTCCGATCGTTCAGCAACCGGTCCAGGATCGCTTAACCAAACTTTTGACTACCTTTTCCGATCCCGCGGTCTTTGGAGCCACGCCGGATTTGTACATTTTAAGCAAGGGCGGACGGGGCGGACGCGGAGAAGATGGCCATTCCGGGATCAAGGGCAAAATGGGAAACCCGGGAGCCAATTCTGAACAGAGCACGATTTGGGGTGTATTCCCGCCGCCGGACTCGATTGGCGGAAAAGGAGCCACCGGCGGTCAGGGGGGAGATGCGGGGAAATCCGGTCCGGGCGCGGCAGGAGCCAATATCAGCATCGGTTTTATAAACCCGACAGCGGTAACCCTTAATTATGACAATTACGGCGGGGACGGCGGGATGGTAGCTTGCCCCGGGTCCGGAGGACCCGGCGGTGATGGCGGACCGCCGGGTACCTATTTTGTAATTGAAATCGATCCGCAAACTCAAATGCCTATTTTTAAGAAAGTCCCCAGCCTGCCGGGACCGGTGGGTGACACCGGACCCGCGGCTTCTTTCAGGGGAGCGCCGGGTGACAAAGGCGCAATAGGAACCTTAGCGCTGAACAGCCCAGGCGCTCCCGGCGGAGATGCCAGCAAACCGCTTACCTATGACCAACTGGGTCCACTCATGAAAGTGGAACAGCTTTTAATCGCTCAAAGGGCGGCCGCATTTTCTTTTTTAAACGCCGCCAAAGCGGAGGATTATCAATATGTGCTCACCTTGGGCTATTGGCTGGTTAAGATCACCGCTCCGGTCATTCAGGCCGGGTTTACCGCGCCAAATTGGGACAGTCATGATATTGCCACCGCCAAAAGCATCCATGACAATGCTTTGGCAATGATCGGCCATTGCCGGCGCGGGCTTGATTTCTACGGAAACTATCATAATTGGGTGCCGATCCTAACCCTGAAAGACTATCAAAAGCGGATCGATCAACTGATCGGCCTTGGCACAATCATTGAAGCGCAGTTCCGTACCTATCTCGATGAGCAAGCTACTGCTCAAAAGAAGCTTGACGCCTTGGATCAAGCCATCCAAAGTTTGAATGCGGATATTCAGAATGATCAGCATGAAATTAGTCAAGTATCGGACCAGATTAAAAACTTGAACGACACCATCAATGACTTGGCCGGTCAGTTGCAGCAACAACAGAAGCTTACTTTCGAGGATGAAGCGATTTTTAAAGAAGAGGTCCGTAAAAAAGCACAGGAGGGAACCGGTTGCGTTTTCGGGGACATGATTAACTTGATTACGGGAATCGTTACCTTCGGGACCGGGATTGCCAACGGCATCAAGACAATAACCAGCGCCTATGAATTGTTTGATGAATTCGCCATCTCCGAGAAAACATATGAAAATGCCTTGAAAGTGATTAAACAAGCGGAAGCCACCGTGAACGGCATTAAAAAAGGGCTTGACGAGATCAAAAAATCTGCTCTGGCCCCTGGTGAAGTGGGACTCGTCGCTACCAAAAAGGAAGATTTCGATAAATTCATCCAGAATTTCATCGGCGCCATTTCCTCGGCCCAAGCGCTCAAGGACGCCGTGGATCATTATTTTGACTTGATTGATGCCCGCAATCAAGCCATCTGTTGCTATAATGCCCTTTATATCAAACGTGCCGCTGTCCAGGCCGATCTGGATCAAAAAACCAGCCGGCTTGAGAAGGTTGCCGCCATGCGCCAGCAGCAAGTGGCTGATCCCGCCTTGCCCGTGTATATTTCGTTTATGCAGAACGCCTATGCCAACTTAAAGACGATCATCGTCAAAAAACTGTATGAAGAGAACCGGGCTTTGTGGTATTGGTCACTGCAGGAACAACCATTTTCGACCACGGATCTGAACATGGCAACCCTGAGCGCCACCCATTCCAGCATTTCCACCTCAATTGATTCGATAAAAGAACGTAAGAGCGGTCCCTATCAACCATTCACCGAGGAGATCCAAGTATCAGCCAGTGATTATCCGCTCGCGTTCCGCGCTTTACCCAACACGAAAAAATTGGTCTTTGCCTTGCCCGTCTCGATGCGCGCTTTTTTAAATCAGTATCAAGTGATCGCTTATAAATTCAAACTGGACTTCCCGGATATCCAACGGAAAACCGATGTCCTCTTTGTCACGATGATCCATCCCGGCGCCAGCTACCAATCGCCCAATACCGGTGATCCGGCCGTTCAATTCATTCATCTGCCCCGGGTGGTGTCCTATAAAATCGACTATGCCAACCCGCATAATACCGGCGGCGGTCAGATCGGCTCCGATGACGAAGGCTACATCGGCTTAAGCCCTTTCACCACCTGGACCTTAAACTTTGATCATCCCGGGAATGAATTTCTGGATTTAAATTCAATCCAGTCGGTAGTCATCACT
Source organism: Bacillota bacterium (assembly GCA_023402395.1). Classification (GTDB taxonomy): domain Bacteria; phylum Bacillota; class UBA4882; order UBA8346; family UBA8346; genus JAEYGI01. Next base: position 16,515 of record JAEYGI010000044.1, on the reverse strand, counting down.
TTTAGCGGCACCTACTTGGGCCCCCCAAAGTCCGGCATCGATTTTCAGGATGAGCCTCGACGATCACTCATTCCCCCCAAATAAAAAACCAGCGTGAATAAAAATTTTCCGCTGGTTTGAATGTCCTGATATGGCGGCCCCGAGGCCGGAATCGGAGATCCGATACACGGTTTAGGAATTACTATGGCCGCTTTTTTAATTTAAAATTTATGATGCGATTGTATCTGCGAAAGTCCTATCATATCTGAACAAACGAGATTTTTTGCTTTTTTAGCATTAACTCAAACAAAAACATGGACATGTTCTTACCCCAAATTCCAAACATTCCTCGTCAATGTCAAAGTCCGGATTATGCATGCCAACCTTGATGCCTTTCTCTAAATTTGCCAGACCTAAAAAGAAAAACAAACCGCGGGCCAATTCGTTTTGAAAAAGGGCAAAATCATCCGTTCCATGGGGCGGAAATTCATTCCTTATGGGGACGGCATTGTCTCCAATAAGTTGTTTTAACATCTGATAAGCTTCTTCTGATTCGATCTCATCATTATAGACCGGTGGCAAAAACTGCAACGGTTCAATAATCACTTCATAATTGCTATTTTGTCTATATTCATCAATGATTCGCTGTAATTCTTCCTCGATTTCATCGACATATTTGAGTTGAGCGAATCTAAACATTGCTTTTAAATGAATTTCATTATTTTTAAACACCGTAGCTTTTTCGACAATTTTCAGATCAACTATATTTTGGGAAGCCTTTTCGCATTTGATAATATATCTATTAAGCCTGTTAAGATAGTGAATTATTACATTTTGTTCTAAAGATAAATTTATATTTTCTCGGTTAATTTTGACAATAACTTCAAACTTCTTCTTCCCAAAAAGCGCGGCTCCATAATTAATGCTTAGCTGACCTGCTTGTAAATAAGTTTGGTCTAAACCCCAATTCGTGACATGTAACCCATAAATAGCACTTGGCCTCGGATTGTCTAAAACTCCGTCTTTTATCATTCTCCCGGCGCCGATTGAACCTTCTTCCCACGGTTGAAAAATGAATTTTATCCTACCCGGTAAGTATTCTTTTATTGATGAAAGGGTTTCAGCGATTCCTAACGCAATGGCTGTATGAGCATCATGTCCGCAAACATGTTTAACGCCATCGATCTTTGATTTATAGGGTTTATCAATTGTGTCCTGCATTGCGCTGGCATCCATGTCAGCTCGCCAAGCAATTGTCTCTCCTTTTTTACCTCCATTTAGAATACCAACCACACCGTATCCGCCTATATTAGTCTGAACATCCATCCCACATGAACGTAATTTATCGGCAACTAATTGACTTGTTCTTTGTTCATTTCCGGAAAGTTCGGGATGCATATAAATATTTCTGCGAATTTCTATTATCTCTTTGCTTAAATTTGAAACCTTATCCGATATTAATCTATATACTCCTTCCAAAATGAAAACCTCCCATTTATTAAGGGTTAGTTAGCTCTTAACTTAGCTTTATTAAGCTAAGTTCTATCATTATTACATTCGCCAAGATTTGGAATTCTCCTACTCGCTTTTCCAAAACCTACCGTTTATTTGACCTTTTCTCCATTTAATTAATCCTTCCCGGTCAAACAAGAATCTTGAGAGAGAAGCAGTAGTACAATAGTAATAGTACTTTTACTGAATCAAAAAGGAACTACCCCGCCCTCTATCATAACTAGATAAAAAATCCCCGCATCATTGCAGGGATTTGCTTTTTTGTATGGCGGCCCCGAGGCCGGAGTCGAACATCCGATACACAGTTACTGAAACCTGTTTCCAGGCTCTTTTTTACGTTACGATGTACCCAATAACATCCCCTCAACCAACTCTCTCACCCGACTCACCGCTTCATAAGCCTCTTGGCCTTGAACCGCCGTAATTTGATCAAAGAAATCCCCCGGATACCGGGCCTCAATAGCGTATAGGTTCAGTATTTCCAGGGGTTCTTTTATTGGTTGGAATTCAGCTTGAATATCGATGCAACTTTTGAATAAAAACATGAGATCATGGGTTTTGGGAAGATGAATCTCGTGAGACAAAAGAAAAGCTTTTAACAGTTTTTCCGCCGCCTGCTGAGCCAAGTAGCAATTGACCGAAGCCAGAAATTCCGGATCGTCTTTAAAATTATTTTCTATCGTTCGTAGATCCTGGGCCGCTCTATTCATCCATTTATGATAATCAACCGAGTCGACCATATACGAGCCTTCCCTCTTTTACAATTTGAGCCGTAAAAGAATTCGGTTCTGTCAGCGCCCTTTTTAGCTCTGTGGAAGTACAAGTCAATAAATCCAGCGGTTTGTCAATGGTACCGATCAAACGTCGCAGTTTTAAACGGCGTTCACGGTTCGAGAGCGTTCCTTCCTCATCCCAGACTATCAGTAAATCAATGTCCGAATCCTCCCGGTCCTCGCCCCGCGCCAGCGAACCGAATAAAATGATGCTTTCCGGGCAAATTTGAGCGGTGATCCGTTGAGTCACTTCATTAATAATTTCTTCATTACTCAAAGCGATCACTCCAATTCCTAAATAAAAACCAGCATGAATAAGCATTTTCTGCTGGTGTGAATATCCTTGTATGGCGGCCCCGAGATGAGTCGAACATCCGACACACGGTTTAGGAAACCGCTGCTCTATCCTCTGAGCTACGGGGCCATAATATTTTAAGTAGTAATATTATAGCAAAAAGCGGCCGGGTTTACAACTTCTAAAGGATGGATCGCGGTTCTTGGTTGGTGGTTCTTGGCTCTTAGTTCTTAGTTCCCGGTTTTTTCAAGACTCGTTTAATGGCGGTTGAAATTACGCCACCCGCCACCACGAACCAAGAACTAACAACCTTGAATTTCAATCCCTATACTTCCGTCCCTCATCATACATCCCAATCACAAAATCCCGGAACAGTTCCACCGAGGGCGTCAGGGTCCGCTCCTTGAGCCAGGCCAGGCCGATCTCACGCCGGCAGAGCGGTTCGGTCACGGAGATCCGCTTGATTTTGGCGGCATCGCTCCCGGAGAAGCTCGGGATCAGCGAAACGCCCAGTCCCGAAGAGACCAGCCCGACCACGGTGGCGACATCGTCGCCCTCAAAGGCAATCCGGGGCGCAAAGCCCGCTTCGTGGCAAAACCGCTCGGTCAGCTCCCGCATCCCGTATCCCCGCTTGAAACTGATAAACGGCTCGGCGGCCAGTTCGTCCAGGCGCAGCGCGGCCCGGGACGCCAGGTGATGAGCGGCCGGCAAATAGGCGAATAACTCTTCATCGATCAATTTCCGCCAGGCAACGCCAGGTTGATCGTTGGCCGCGCCGGTCAGGCAGAGTTCGACCTCGCCGCCGGTGAGCAACTTCAGAATAGAAGGGGTCGCGTTCTGAAAGAGCCGGAATTCCACGTTGGGGTAAGCCCGGTTGAACTTCCCGATAATCTCAGGCAGGATGTTGAGTCCCAGCGACAGCAGAAAGGCCAGCGAAACGGTGCCGGTCAAGGGGTCGTTCATCTGCCGGATCGCCTGGACCCCGTTCTCAATCTCGGCGAAAGCGCGGTCGGCCCGTTCCAGTAAAATCCGGCCGAACTCATTGAGCCGGATGCTCCGTCCCAGGCGGTCGAAGAGCCGGACCCCCAACTCCTCCTCCAGCTTGGCGATGGAGCGGCTTAACGCCGGCTGGGAGACGGCTAGCCGCTCGGCCGCCCTGGTAAAGTGCTCGGCCCTGGCGACGGCCCGGAAATGCTCCAATTGCTGCCATTCCATAGTTCTTCCTCCATCCCGACGAAGTATGGGGGCTATTATAACCAAAAGGCATGATTTTAATTAAAATAATATATTGGACGTTATCAATATGCAAGGAGTAAACTTTTAAATAGACAGCACGAATCGGAAAGGATGAACTCCGCCTTGCGTTACATCGAACAAGGAAGCCGCAATTATCGAAAAGCCTTGGCCTGCATGCTCCTGGGAAGCCTGGTCACCTTTGCCACCCTTTACTCGCCTCAAACGCTGCTTAGCGTCTTCTCCGAACATTACCGGGTCGCTCCGTCCACCGCCAGCTTCACCATTGCCCTGACCACCGCCGCCCTGGCGCTGGGGATGTTGTTTGTTCCGCTGTTTTCGAACGCCTGGGGCCGGAAACGGATGATGAGCCTTTCCCTGTTTTTAACATCGGCCCTGGCCATTCTGTCGTCGTTCGGCGACAGCTTCGGATTCCTGCTTGCCATCCGGCTGCTGGAAGGATTTAGTCTGGCCGGTTTCCCGGCCACGGCAATGGCTTATCTGGGCGAGGAATTCTCGCCGCGGAGCATCGGGGGGATCATGGGCATTTATGTGGCCGGCACGGGAATCGGCGGATTCGTGGGCCGCGTCGTGGTCGGCACCCTGACCGATCTCTTCTCCTGGCGCGCGGCTCTCTTGGGGCTGGGCGCGATCAATCTTCTGTGCAGCCTCTATTTTTGGTTCAATCTGCCCGAATCCAGGCATTTCAAGCCGGCCGCCACCGGCTGGGCGCGGTGGAGAGGCAACCTCCGGGACGGTTTGCGGAATCCAAACCTGCTGTCCCTCTATGGAACCGGCTTTTTGCTGATGGGCGCCTACGTCGCGCTCCTGAACTACATCGGATATCCGCTCCGCCAAGCTCCGTACCGCCTGAACCAGACCATGCTGGGGTCGCTGTTTGCCGTCAATTTATTGGGGATTTGGAGCGCGGTGCTCTTTGGCAGGCTGGCCGACCGCCATCCCCGGCCGCTGGTCATCGGTTCGGCCATTGGGTTGTTGTTGGCCGGCGCGCTGCTCACGCTACACGGCGCCTTATGGGTCAAGATCATCGGGCTGACCGTGTTCGTGTTCGGTTTTTTCGCCGGACACAGCGTGGCCAGCGGCTGGGTCGGAGTGACCGCGCCGGCCGGGATCAAGGCGCAGGCCTCGTCCTTGTATCTGTTGTTCTATTATGCCGGTTCCAGCCTGATCGGCTGGTCGGGAGGGTTCTGCTGGGCCCGTTTCGGTTGGGGCGGCCTGATCGGACTAATCGGGGTCTTACTGGGAATGGCTGTGCTGCTGATCCTGCGGGTCGCCGCGCTACCGGCCTTGGCGCGCCGCGAAGCTCCCAAACCGTCGGCAGCCCGGTGTTGAGCCTCAACCCGGCCGCGGCCGTGAAGCGCGGAGCGTATGCCGGCCTTTCATGGCCGAGGATTTATCAGCGATGTTAAATTGCATGGAACGGCAATCCCTTGCCGAAACGTCTAAAAAACGACTTTATCACTTGCTTTGCTGAGCTTGTATGCACATCCGGGTTGCAACCAAAGCCTGGAAAGGCAAAGGGGAAAGCCGGTTTTGATTTTTCCGCGCGGCGGTTGAGGGCGGTTCCACTTGAAAAATTTACCTAATCGCGATATAATGGTTCCATTAAATTTTACGCGGATCATTTTAAATTCCGGCTTCATCTGCTTTTTCCCTTTACGAAAGCACCCCGCGATGTTGCGGCAATCAGTCTTAATTCTTGCCAAGCTTGATTCGGAATGACATGCCTTATGCCCGGCGTGATGTGATATAATCCGGACCAAATGACGCCGGGTTCATTTGAGTTATTTGGCCGGGGCCATCTCTCAAAGGAGCGCCAAATGAACCGAATGCTGCCTGCCCTCGGGGTAATCCTCATATTGTCGTTATTAATGCCGAAAATCACCCTAGCCCGGGAAACGCCGGCCAACGCCATCGACAGCCCCTCCTCTCCCCGGGACGGCGTGATCGCCAATCTGCTGCAAACGAGCGACAGCTTGTTTGCGATCTATCCCTATGAAGCCAACTACATTCTTTTCACTGAAACCAGCGATCTGAACCGGGAGCAAATCAGCCCGGAGTGGGCCGGCGGCGCCAAGGAGCAGGAGATCCAATTTCAGATCAGCGTGGCCTATCCGATTTCCCGGGGCATCGCCGGGGACCGCTCGGTACTGGCGCTATCCTACACTCAGCGTTCCTGGTGGCAGTTGTTCAGCCAGGACGTTTCCGCGCCGTTCCGCGAAACCAATTATGAGCCCCAGCTGTTTCTGGCGTGGGCCACCGATCGTCCGCTGGCCGGCTGGTCCCTGCGGGAAATCGAAATCGGATATAACCACCAATCCAACGGCCGCTCCAAGTCCGGGTCCCATGGCTGGAACCGCGGCTACGCCCGTTTCATGGCGGAAAAAGGCGACTGGTGGGTGGATTTCAAACCTTGGTTCCAGATCGGGTTCAACGAAGACAACCCTGACATCTTAAAGTATTTGGGCCACTATCGCCTGAAGATCGGTTATAACCGGGGGCACAACCGGTTTGAGGTTACCGGCCATTACAATTGGGATAGCGGTTACGGCGGGGTAAATCTCGGCTGGGACTATCCGCTCGGCCAAAATGTCAGGCTTTACGCGCACGTATTCAACGGGTACGGCGAATCGCTACTGGATTACAATCACGACCAGACCCGCGTCGGCATCGGGTTTATCCTGAACAGTACGCCCTGAATCGTTTGGCGCTATTCCTTTGCCAGCCTTCTCTGGAACGGCTTGAATGAGGCGCTGCTTCAGAGATTGCGGATTTCCCGGCGGAAATGCGTAAAAAGCCCTCCCGATTTCTTCGGGAGGGCTTAAATCCCAACGCCGTTACGCTCGGCTCATTTCCACGCACATCAGAATAAAAGCGCCCGTGCCGTGCAGATCGTTTTCGCTCCTGGGACGGGCGATGTAATGGGCATAATCCCCGATGCCGGTTCCCACGCAAATGTCGCCGATCACGACCTCGCCGGCGGCGTCGAAGGACAACCGGTCAACGACTCCCTGAAACGCCTTCCAGGCATATTGGAGATACTCTTCTCCCAAATACCCCATCCGGACCGCCTTGGCGATGGAATACGCGAACAGGCAGGAGCAGGAAGTTTCCAGCCAATTGTCGGCCCGGTCCCCTTTATCCAACACCTGATACCACAAACCGCTGGCCGGGTCCTGATATTTGACGACCGCGGCCAACGCATCGCTGATAATGCCCTGCAACCGCCGGTGCTCCGGATAAATTTCGGGCAGATATTCCAGCATATCCAAGAGCGCTGCCGGATACCAGCCCAGCGCCCGTCCCCAAAACTCCGGAGCGCAGCCGGTCTCGGGATTGGCCCAGGGCGCTTGTTTGCTTTGATCCCAGCCATGATAGAACAAACCGGTTCGCGGATCCCTGATATGTTTCTCCATGAGCAGCGCCTGTTTTACCAGCAGATCATAGAACGCGCTTTCCCCGAACACCCTTCCGTACCGGACTCCGAGCGGTCCGGCCATGTACATCGAATCCAGCCACATCTGGTTGGGATAACGGGTTTTATGCCAAAAGCCGCCCTCGGCATTGACTTTCCACGCGGGAAGCCAGGAAACCAGCGTTTCCAGCGCCTTTTGATACCGTTCATCCCCAGTTTGCTCCCACAGGTCGAACAGCAGAATCCCGGGCTGAATATCGTCCAATTCGTCGGAATTGTAATCGCTGACACTGCCGTCGGGCTGGACGAAGCGGTCCACCCAGCGCTTGATATACTCGAAATACTTGGCTTGGTTCGTTTCTTTCCAGCAGCGCTGCATGCCCGATAAAAAAACGCCTTGATGATAATGCCACCGGCCTTCCGGAGGCAAATTCTCCGGCTCGAACTTCCTCATCAGAGCGGCGCAGGCCATTTCGGCCCATTGCAGCGGCGTGGACTGGCGCTGAAGGCCGCTGGTCGCCGCGAAGTCAGAGAAACCCATGGTCACCTTTCCTCCCTATCCTGTTACTCATCTGCCTCTTCTGCGCTGGGATAATCATGGTGCGGCGCGATTTGACAAAATTATACCATAAAAGCGCGCCGTTCACAGCAGAAATAACGCGGGAGGCCCCGGAAAAGACCGAGCTATCGTTTTACCCCGAACTTCGCATATTTTTTGATAATTATGGCGCTGATGACTCCCATGATATGAAACTGGATAATCGCCAACAGGTTGGAAACCGGATCGCCGCGCCCCTGGATCGCGATATGGAGCAGCTTCATGAAAAACCCGATGGACCCCATCCAGATCAGCGCCCCGACTCCGATGCCCTTCAAAATATAATAATCCTTGCCCGTCAGCCGCAGCGTATAGGCGACGGTAACGCCAAAGAACGCGCCCAGGATCAGTTGGCCGAGCAATCCGATAATATAACCGGTTGGGGTATGAATCAGATCCCAATTCAGGAAGATGTGGGCCGCAGTTTCCCAGGTGGCGATGAACTTGAACCCGAGCAGCCGCACGATCAGGGTAAAGCAGGCCATCACCGCGCTGGCGATGATGCCGGCAATCGTACCGATGGTAAGTGTATCCCGCATCCTTTTGTTTCTCACTCTTTCGCTTCAAAGCAATTTGTGCTCCAATTTCCGGCAATCCACCGGCCGATAACGCCTGCCGGACCAGCTCCGGCCCGTCCAAAATATTGAAACCGGCGTTATCCACGCTTTTAGATTCCCCGTCAAAACCCCCGTATATCCATGGATTATGACGAAGGCCGGCGCCGCCCCCAAAAACTCATATTCAACCCGGGAATCAGGTAGACTAAGGGTAATGAAGCCTTGGCAACAGGAGGTTTTTACCATGGGTTTGACCATCGCCGGTTTGGGATATTATCTGCCCGGGGAACCGGTCGGCAATGACCGGTTGCTGGAGATGCTGGCCGCCAATGCGGGCGGGGAGGTCGATATTGAGCGGATCGCCAAAAAATTAACGGTAAACCAGGCCCAGACCCGCCATTTTAAAGAGCCCGGCCAAACCGGGGCGGACCTGGCGGAACTGGCGGCCAAGAAATGCCTGGCCAAAGCGGACTTCGACCCCCGGGAATTGGACTTTATTCTCTATGTCGGAATGCTGCGCGACTATGTGGAACCGGCCATGAGCGTGATGCTCCAGGACCGGCTGGGCGCGGACCGGGCCCACGCCTTCGATCTCTCCAATGCCTGCAACAGTTTTCTTAACGGGATGGAAATCGCCGACCTTTACGCCAAAACCGGCAAATACCGCAATGCGCTGATCGTCGGCGCCGAGGACGGCTCGGAACGGATTCCCTGGCGCAGGTTCGCGTCCGAGGAGACGTTCGCCGGATTTTCGGCGCTGACCATCTCCGATGGCGCCGCCGCGATGCTGCTGCGGGAGGATCCAAAGCAGCGGGGCTTCACCGAGTTCGCCTTTAACACCTACGGCCAATACCACGACCTGTGCCGGGTCAAAATCGGGAAAGAAGAGGACGACCTCAAAATATTGGTAGAGAGTCGGAAACTGGCGATGACCGCCATGAAGATCCTGCCCGATTTCGTGACCTCGTTTCTGGAAAAGGCCCAACAGGCATTGGGCGGACTCGACATCTGGTTCTTTCACCAGGTAACCGGCGACCCGCGCAATTTTTGGGGAAACCTGGATCAGAGCCTGATCGATAAAGCCTACAACACCTTTTCCCAGGTCGGCAACACTGGCAGCATCTCGATCCCAATCGGTATGGCGCTGGCGGAAGAGAACGGCAGATTGAAAAAGGGCGACCGGGCCGCGGCGGTGGTCGGCGCCTCCGGTTTCAGCACCGGGGCGACGGCTTTCGTATATTAAGCGCCGGGGAAGCGACCCATCGGCCACCGCCGTAACTCATTTACGCAATAAAATGAGTTGTGGGAGCGGCTCCCATAACTCATTTATTCACAGAATATCCACATTCAGTGGCTGATGATGGATGGGGAACGACTCCCACTGGTGATTCAGTCACAAAATATCCCCATTCAGTAACTGAATAAACAATGGGAGTTACTCCCCCAGTTCGTTTATTCACAAAATATCCACATTCGGCAGCCGAATGTGGATGGGGAATGACTCCCACTCTTCATTCGGGGCAAACTGTTCATCTCCGGTTACTGAAAAAGCTCCGGCAACGATTGCCGGAGTTTTTTAAATAGCTGTAGCGTCATTGGGACCGAGTGGATGAATTGATTCGGATCATGCCGGAGCCGGTTAAAGGGCCAAAAGAGGTCTGGCCGTCACTGAGCCTGGCGCGGCGTGACCTTCATTCCTTCCTTCAATTCATTATCGGGTTTGGCCAGCACCCACTCGTCCGGCGCCAAACCGGACCGGATCTCAATTGCCTCATCGTTCTCAATGCCGGTCTCCACCGGCCGGAGCCGAGTTCGGCCCCCGATGATGACAAACACTTGATTTTGGCCTTGAAGGTCGAAGACGGCGCCGGCCGGAACCGCGATGATCTTCTCCCGGGTCTGGGTAGTGATCTTCACTTCCACGTCATAGCCGGGTTTCAGTGGCCCGGTCGTTCCGGTGAAAGCAATGGTCACGGTGGCCCGCTTCTGGTTGACCCCCAGCGAGGAGACGATGTTTTGGGCCATGGGCGCGACTTTGGTCACCACGCCCCGGAGCGCCGTGCCACCGGTGGTTTGGCCGGTGATTACCACCGGATGGCCGGGCCGGACCTTGACCGCGTCGTCGGCCAGGATATCGGCCTCCACCTCCAGTTGGCCGGGATCGCCGATGATGAACGCCGGATCGCCCGGATTGAGCACTTGGTTCAGTTCGACCGCTTTGTGCAGGATCACCCCGGACAGCGGCGCGCTGACGATCAGGTTCCGGCGCTGTCGGGCCAGTTCCAGCTCGGCGGTTTGACGGGCCGCCGCCGCGTTCTTATAGGCGGCTTCGGCGTTATCGTGCTCGGTTTGGCTGATCGCGCCGGGGGCGTAAAGCTTTTGGGCCTTCTCCCAATCCCGCCGCGCCGTCTGATAGGCGATCTCGGCCTGGTCGAGCGCTGCCTCGGCCAAGCGGATCCCGGTTGGGTCCAGCTTCAACAGCAACTCGCCCCGGCGGACCCGGTCGCCCTCGTCCACCAAAATGGCGGCGACCCGGCCGCCGTTCTCCAGATACACGGTCTGGCTGCCTTCGGATTTGACCACCCCGGTCTCCTCCACGTACTGTTCGATCCGGCCCGGGCCGACCCGGAGCGCGTCCACCGTAACGCTCCGGTTCGCCTGATACAGCGCTGCGAGGAGAATCCCGGCGCCAACCAGGACAGTAATGATCACCGATCGTTTATTCATCAAAAACACCTTCCCTCGAACTGCGACAGTCCTTTACTCACTGCTTTTCAACGCTTCGACCATATTGACGGCGTGCACTTTCTTCATCAAAATCAGATTGGCGGAGATCGTGAAAGCAAAAATCAACAGCAGCGCCACCCCATAGCTGGAATCATGCAACACGGCCGGAAAACTCATATTGTCGGTGGATGAGTCCAGGACCAAAAAGTCCAGCAACGACCTGCCCACCAGCAGCCCGACCCCGCTCGCCAGCCCGGTGATGATCAGATTCTCATTGAAGACCAGCCGCCGCATTTCGGCGGGGGTGAACCCCAACACCTTGAGAGTGGCCAGTTCCCGCCGGCGCTCAAAAATGTTGATGGTGGTGATGTTATAGACCACCGCGAACGCCAGCAGGCCGCTGGCGGCGATCATGAATCCGATCGAAAAGGCCGACTGTTCCAGCGCTTTCTCGATATTGGCCACCGTGTCCGCCTTGGATTGAACCGAGTTGACCACCGGCATCTCCTTGATCTTGGCGGTGACCTTGGCCGCGGCGGCGGGCCTCTCCAGCGTCAACAGGGCCTGATTGGCGATCCGCTCCTCATCCAGCAGCGTCCCGCAAAGATCGGGCCGGCTGTAAACGCTCTGCCCGATGTACTGGGAGACCACTCCCTTAATCCGGACCCGCTTCAGGTTCCGCTCATCATTCCGGCCCGGCCACAACGGTTTCAGCGTTACTTGATCGCCGATCCCGGCTCCCAGCACCCGGCTGAGCTGCTCCGGAATCAAAATGCCGCCCGCCGGGACCGGAACCGTCTGCCCTTTCCGGTCGGCGACCCGGTACAACCGGGCGTCTGGGAGCAGGCCGACCAGGCCCACCTTTTTGGAACGCCAACCATGGCTGATCTCGACCCCGACCGCGCTGACCGGCTCCACCCGGGTCACCCCGGGCAGGCTCCGGATATAGCTCAGCTCGGCGGGGTCCACCATGGTATTGAAGGAGACTTTCAGGTCATACTGCTGGATCGTGGAATATTGCTGTTTGACCAGAAACCCGATGGAATCGTTCAATCCGACCGCCGCCACCAGCAGGGCGGTGGCCAGAATGATCCCGACCGAAGTCAGCAACGCCCGTTTCTTGTACCGGAACAAGTTCCGCAGGATAATCTTCCAACTAAAATTGAAGCTGCGCCAGAGCGGCCCAATCCGTTCCAGCCAGGTCTTGGTCCCGGTTTTAGGCGCCTTGGGCCGCATCGACTCGGCCGGAGCCAGCCGCAGTTCGTTCTTGCAGGCGTTGAACCCGGCCATCAGGCAAAACGCCAGCGCCAGGAGGGAGGCGGGCAGGATTAGATCGTAATGGGTCTTCATCTGCTCCAGCGGCAGCTGATAGACTTCGTTATACACCTGCATCAAGATCCCGCCGAGATACAGCCCGAGCCAGGAACCGACCGTGCTGCCCGCCAGCCCGATGCCGGCCGCGTACGAAAGGTAATGGGCCATGATCGACGCGTTGCCGTATCCCATCGCTTTCAGCGTGCCGATCTGGATCCGCTGGTTCTCGATGATCCGGGTCATGGTGATATAGATGATCGCCGCCGCCACCAGCAGGAAGATCACCGGGAAGATGCCGCTGAGCGAGGTCAGTTGCTCGATCTCTCCCGAAAATGTATTGTAGCTTAGCTGATCTTTTTTCTGAACAATCTCGATCAGGCCGTAGCGCCGCAGGGTTTTCTCCAGCTTGCGCCGGACCCGGTCGGGATCGGCCCCGTCTTTCAACAGGATCGAAACCTCGTTCACCGAGCCGTTGAATCCCAGCACCGCCTGGCCGTAAGATTGTTTCAGATAAACGAGGCCGAAGCGCTTGGGGTCGGGCACCAGTTCTTCGCCGTCCCGGAGTTCATAGACGTATTCGGGGCTTTTGACCACGCCGATTACTTTCAGCTTAAGCCGGTTGCCGTTGATCACCGGTTCCAGTTTGTCTCCGAACCGCAGGCCCTGGGCGTTGAAGAAGGCCTCCGAGACCAGGCACTGGTTGGTCTCGTTCTCCGAAAAATACCGCCCGGCCTTGAGCATCACATCGTTGACGACTTCGCTCCGCCGGTCCGGCAGGGTAATCAGGCGAATGATGGCGTCATGCCCGGCGATCTCAAGCTGCTGGTCCTTGACCACCCGCCCCGTGGCCTGTTTCACCTCAGGGAGACTCCGGATCCGGTTGACCACGGTTTCGGGAGCCTTTTGAAAAGTGGCCCATTGGTCGGCCAGCCGGTAGGCGGTGAAATATTGCTCGCTGGCGAAGCGCAGATTGCGCAGGGTCGAGTTCAGGCTGACATAAAAGAGCACGCCGATGACGATCACCACCAGGATCGACCCGAACTGGCCCTTGGCCTCCTTGATATCGCGCCATAACTTCTTAAACAGCAGCCCCATCACCATTCAATCCTTTCCACCGGCTCGGGGTGATCGTTTAAGGACACCCCTTCGACCCGGCCGTTTTTGATCCGGATCACCCGGTCGGCCATGGCCGCCAGGGAGGCGTTGTGAGTGATGATCATCACCGCTTTGTTCAGGTCGCGGTTGACCTTGGAGAGCAGTTTCAGAATGGACTTGCCGGTCTGGTAGTCCAAGGCGCCGGTCGGCTCATCGCACAGCAGCAATAAGGGGTTTTTGGCGACCGCCCGGGCGATGGCCACCCGCTGCTGCTCGCCGCCGGACAGCCACTCCACCCGGGCATGGCGGCGGTGGCCCAGCTGCAGGCGCGCCAACAGGGTCTCGGCCCGCTGCAGCAGTTCTGCGTGGGGCTTGCCCTCCGGGTAGGCCGGCAGCATCACGTTGTCCAGGGCCGAGAGGCCACGGATCAGGTTGAACTGCTGAAAGACGAAGCCGAAGGTGCGGCGGCGGATTTCCGTGAGGAAGCGCTCCGGCAGGCCGGAAATGTCTTCCCCGTGCAGGCGCACCCGGCCCCGGGTGGGGCGGGCCAGGCAGCCGACGATGGTCAGCAGGCTGGTCTTGCCCGAGCCGCTGGGGCCCTGGAAAGCGGTGACGCGCCGGGCCTCCAGTTCCAGGTCGATGCCGGAGAGGGCCCAGTATTCGTTGTGCTGGCCCTGGTTGAAGGCCTTGTGGATGTCGGTGAGCTGGATCATGGCAGGTCCCCCGGTCAGCCGCGCATGGCCGTGTCGGGATCGATGATGGCGGCGCGCCAGATGGGCACCAGCACGGCGGCGGTGTAGGGCACCACGGTGAAGAAGAAGAGGGTGAACAGCTGCAGGCCGTCCAGCTGGGGCACCAGGGTGAAGCGGGGATAAAGCACCGCCCAGCCCTTCAGCACCGGCTCGAAGAGGCGGGCGCCGAAGTGGAAGACATGGACATAGGCCCCCACCAGGCCGAGGAGGAAGGCGCTGAAGGAAATCAGCAGGCCTTCCCACAGCTTCATGCGCAGCACGTCCCCGGTCTCCCAGCCGATGGCCTTGAGGATGCCGATCTCCCGCCGCTCGTCGGCGGAAAGGCCGGACGCCTTCTCCCAGGCCAGGATGGCAAAGGCCAGCAGGGCCGCCGCCAGCAGGGCGAGGACGATGCCCTCGCGCCAGTCCAGCAGGCTGGCGTAGGTGCGGCGCATCTCCTCGCGCAGGATGGGGCGGGCGTCGGGCAGGGCGGCGCTGAGCTTGGCCGCCACGTTGCGCACCTCCTGGGGATTGGCCACCGACAGGGCGATGTCCGTGTAATGGCCGGCCGGGTAGTCGAAGAAGGCGCGGAAATCGGCCTCGCCGAGCAGCACCAGGTCGGCGCTGATGAGTTCGCTGCTGGCCGGCAGCACCTCGTCCACGGTGAAGGTGAACAGCTTGCCGCCGTAGGAGCGCAGGGACAGGGGCTGGCCCGCCTGCAGGCCCCGCTCCCGGGCCAGGGTGGCACCCAGGCGCAGATGGCCCGGTGCCGGCGCCTCAGCGGCCGGCACCAGCAGGGTGTAGTTGGCCTTGCTCACCGGATCGTAGTAGTAGCCCCACAGGCGCCCCTGCTGGTGTTGCACGCCGCGGATGCGGCCGATCTTCTCCAGGTAGCCGGGCGGGATCAGGTCGTGGCGCCCCGCCACCAGGCGCTGCAGGATCACCTCCGGCGAGTCGGCCAGCACCGCCGCCGCTTCCTGGCGCAGGGCCTGGCCGAAGAGGGAGACCGAGGCCAGCATGAACACCAGCAGGGCATAGACCGCCAGCAGGCCCAGGTTGCGGGCCTTGCGCCGGGCCAGGGCGGCCAGGGTGTAGTCAATCAGGTAGTGTTGTTTCTCGATCCAGGGGCGCATAGTGGGGCAGACGGGCGGGGGGCGGCGGCACGACGGAGCCGGAGGGGAAGTGGTCCAGGGCCAGGGGATGGTCCTGGAACGGCGAATGGAGATCGGCCAGGGACAGGTGCCGGGTGTAGCGGGCCTCGGTGAACAGGGCCAGGTCGCTCAGGCCCAGCTGCTGCACCAGGGCGGCCCGTGCGGCCTGCTCCTGCTGCCGCGGCGGCGCCAGGCGACGGGCGTCGGCCAGCATGGCCAGGAACAGCAACAGCAGCACGGCCAGGAAGGCGCCGAAGCGGGCCGAGGGGCGCCGCGTCACAACAGGCTCCGGATGGCGGCCACCATCTCCTGGGGCGAGGCGCCGGCGGGCAGGGTGGCGGCCAGGCGGCCGCTGCCGTCGAGCAGGTAGCTGCTGCCGCTGTGGTCCACGAAGTAGCTGCCGTCGGGGCGTGGCGCCTGCTTTTCGAAGCCGGTGCCGAGCGCCTTGGCCAGGGCGATGGTCTGCTCCGGCGTGGCGCTGGCCCCCACCAGCAGGGGGTGGAAGAAGGCCGTATAGCCTTGCAGGGCGGCGGGCGTGTCCCGCTCCGGGTCCACCGTCACCAGGACCAGGCGCACCCGCTCCCGTTCCGCCGGGGTCAGGCCGTTGAGGGCCTGGGCGCCGGTGGCCAGGGCCGTGGGCGAAAGGTCGGGACAGTTGGTGTAGCCGAAGAAAAGCAGGCGCACCTGGCCGTCGGCGGCGGGGCTGTCGAGGGGGCCGGCGGCAGTCTGCAGATGAAATTCGACGGGCACGCCCGTGCCCCGGGATTCGGCGGCGGGCTGGCAGGCGCCCAGCAGGAACAGCAGGGCGAGAAACGGAAGGATGCGCACGGGCTGGGACGAATGGGCGACCGGCGGTCACCGAGCTTGGTCAAGGCGCCATGGTAATGAAGGCGCTCCTGGCGGTGCTGCGACAAATTGACGCAGTACCCGGCGCCGGGCCGCGTTACACGGCGTTACGGGGAGTTACCGTTCACCTGCAAACCGGAGGTTGGTGGTTGGCGTTATTGCCCTCAAGGGAGCGAAATGGTTTCGCGACCGGAAGGACAAGCCAAATTTCAGGAGATAGAGAAATGACCAAGAACCTCATCGCTGTTGCCCTCTTCGCTGCTTTCGG
>JAEYGI010000065.1 GCA_023402395.1 Bacillota bacterium | reverse complement strand
GCCCCTCCCCGCCGAATTATCTTTCAAAATCGCCGCATCGGGGAGGGGATGGGGGAGAGGTTTGAATTTCGGCCACGTTATTGACTGATTTCTTCCTAAATACTTACAGTATAGCTTGTTGACATTGGCCAGGCCGGGAGGTGTTTATGAATGAGGATTCACTATTTGCAGCATGTGCCGTTCGAGGGTCCCGGAACGATCATCGACTGGGCGCGCCGGGGCAGCCACCGGCTCACCGGCACCCATCTGTACAATTACGAGGCCGTGCCGGCCATCGATCAGTTCGATTGGCTGATCATCATGGGCGGCCCGATGAACATTTACGAAGAAGGAAGCTATCCTTGGCTTATCTATGAAAAGCAATTGATCAAAAAGGCGATTGACGCCGGCAAGGTAGTGGTGGGGATCTGCCTGGGCGGCCAGCTTATCGCCGACGCATTGGGCGGAACGGTCACCAAAAATCCGGTGGGCGAGATCGGCTGGCTCCCGGTTACCTTCAATGCCGCCGCGTCTAAATCGCCGCTGTTTAAAAAGTTCCCGGAAACGCCTCTCGTGTTCCAGTGGCACAACGATACCTTCAGCGACTTGGGGCCGGACGCCGTATGCATCGCCGGCAGCGAAGCCTGCCAGCATCAGGCCTTCATTTACCGGGAGCGGGTGATCGGTTTTCAGTTCCATCTGGAGAGCACCGCCTCCGGTATTGAGGCGCTGATGGCCCAGTGCGCCGCCGAGATGACCGACGGCCCGTATTTGCGGACTCCGGCCCAGATCCGTTCGGGCATGGACTATTTGAAAACCGCCAACGCGTTGATGGATGATTTTCTGAACCGGCTGGAAGCACAGTACTTAGCGGCGTTATGATACCCAAAAGCCCAGCTATCCCCGGAACGCGGAAAACAGGAGGAACCCATGGAATCGATCCGGTACACCCAGCGGATTTGTAACGATCAAGCCCAAATCGACCGTTTTTTGACGGAAACGAGGGTCGGCACGCTCAGCATGCGCGACCTGGAGGGCCAGCCGTACGCCGTGCCCGTCAATTATGTCTATTGGAACGGCAAGATTTATATCCACGGCCTGGGCAGCGGCAAGAAAAACGACGTCCTCGCGGCCAATCCGGCGGTTTACTTTACCGTGTTCGCGGAATTCGGAACCGTGACTGACGCCGTGCCCTGCAAATGCGATACGTCCTATTTCAGCGTGGCGCTCTTCGGCCAAGCGGTTTTAGTGCGGGATTTGGACGAAAAGACCGGCGCGCTGAGGCGCTTTTTAGAAAAATTTACGCCCGGCCTCTTTCAAAACGGGCTGGCCCCGCAGTTCGTGGATAAATACCGTTCGGGCCATGACCATCGGGCCGTGGCCGTTTATCGCATTGATCCCGAAGGACTCACCGCCAAGGAAAATCCGGTCGATATGGAGCACCTGTTTCCGGCGCGATAGCCCGAGGCGGTTTTCTCGGGGAAGCCCGCGGCCACGGTATGTCCGAGCGCATAATCGCACCAAGGAGTTGAGGGGAATATGGAAAACAAACGCATCGAGGGCGCGGCGCCGGCCATACCGGACGAATTGGCCGAACGAACCGCCAAACATCCTTGCTACTCCTTTGACGCCCAGCATCGGTTCGCCCGGATGCATCTTCCGGTGGCTCCGGCTTGCAATATCGGCTGCAATTACTGCAACCGCAAGTTTGACTGCGTCAATGAAAGCCGCCCCGGCGTGACCAGTGAGCTACTCACCCCGGAAATGAGCCTGGCCAAGTTTATCCGGGTCAAAGCGGAGTTGCCTCACTTGACCGTGGTGGGCATCGCCGGCCCCGGCGATGCCCTGGCCAATTGGAACGATGTCAAACGATGCATTGAATTGATCAAAGTCCAAGCGCCGGATACGATCTTTTGCCTGTCCACCAACGGGTTGCTCCTTCCCGAGCATGGCCGGGAAATCATTGAGCTGGGAATCCGGCATGTCACGGTGACAGTCAATTGTTTGGATCCCTCGATTGGAGCGAGCATTTATCATCATTTGAGCTATGAAGGGAATTATTATACGGGGGAACGCGCCGCCGCCCTCCTGATCGCCAATCAAACGGCCGGAATAAAGTATCTGGCCGAACGGGGGGCGTTGGTCAAAGTAAATATCGTGATGATCGGCGGCGTCAATGACGGCCATATTCCGGCGGTCGCCAAAGCGGTCAAGGGGTGGGGCGCGTTCATGACCAATATTATGCCGTTGATTCCGGCGCCGGGAAGCGCCTTCGAAAGCATGCCCCGCCCCAGCATGGAGGAGGTCCGGGCGCTGCGCCGGATCTGTCAAGCGGAAATCCCCCAGATGAACCATTGCCGGCAATGCCGGGCCGACGCCGTTGGATTATTGGCGGAGGATCAATCGTGCCGGTACCGGATGGCCGCCCCGGAGCGGGCGGAACGGCCGGAACAGCCGGACGCGGGAGGAAAACCATACCGGGCGGCGGCGAGCTGGATCTGAACGAAGCGGGGCTGAAATGATTTGATTTTGGAAGAAGGTGGGCCGATGCAACCGGACCTTACATTTATCGATCAGACCCTCGGCCATGCCTGGCGGCAAGGACGGCTCTCCTTCCCCGAATTGGCGGTTTGGAAACGGAAATTGGCCGGCCTGGGGAAGCTCCTGTTCGACCTGCCCTTGGAGTTGTTGGAAAAAGGGGCGGGCCGGGTCGAACTTGATCTGGGCGATGTCCGCCTGGAAACCGGGCTCGACCCGGAACGGATTAAAGCCGCGTCCGGTTTGGGGTGCCACCGGATCAAACTGACGCTGCATCCGGAGGCATTGGCGGAAACGGAAATTCCGCTTCTGGAGGAAGCGCTCGCCCAAGCGCAGCGTCGCGGGATGGAGGTGGCGGTCCAAGGATTGAATATCGGCAAGGATTCCAGGGATGACCGCGCGCTTTTTCAAAAAATCCTAGCTCAATACCCCATTGACCGGCTGATCGTCGTTGACGCGCAAAGCCGTTTGGACCCGTTGTCCACCGCGCGGCGCGTGGCGGATTGGCATGATTTTTTTCCGGGCCAGTTGGAATATGGCAGCCCCAATGGAATGGGCTTAGCGACCGGGAACGCCTTGGGCGCGGTGCACAGCGGGGTGCGCCGGATTGCCGTGGCCGTCGGAGGCTACGGCGGATTTCCCGCCCTGGAGGAGGTCTGGATGGGGCTCCGCCATCTGCTGAAATTGCCGCTGGAGGTGCCCGGAGATCTCGCGGTTTGTTGCCGGGAGGTTCTGGAGAAAATCGGGGAACCGGTAGCGGCGGCCAAGTCGATCCTTGGCGCCAATGTTTTCGCCCACGAGTCCGGGATTCACGTAGACGGGATCATCAAAAAGAGCGAGCTGTACGAACCGTTCGCTCCCGAGGAGATCGGGCTGGCGCGGCGGATCGTCATCGGCAAGCATTCCGGAAAGGCGGCGATTTTGCGTAAGTTGGAGGAAATGAACCTCTCGGTCGCTCCCGGCGCGGTCAGCCGGGTGTTGGCGAGAGTCCGGGAACTGGCCGTGGCCCAGAAGGGGCCGGTCAGCGACGCGCAATTGCGCGCACTGGCCGAGGAGGCGGCGGGATGAAGATGGAGCTGGTGGATACCACTTTGCGGGACGGCGAGCAAACGGCGGGACTGGCCTTTGCGGCGGAAGAAAAAGTAGCGATTGCCCGGGCCCTTGACGAGGCCGGCGTCTGCGGCATTGAAGCGGGGATCCCGGCCATGGGCCCCGAGGAGCAGGAGGTTTTAAAAGCGATTTTGGCCCTGAACCTGAAAACGCCGGTGATCGCCTGGAACCGCGCCAATTGGCGCGACATTGAAACCGCGGCCCGCTGCGGCTTTGAATTTATCCATGTTTCGGCGCCGGTCTCGGATTTGCATATCACCTATAAGCTGCGCAAAACCAGGGAATGGGTTTTGCGGGAATTGGCCAGCGCGCTGGCGTTGGCGCGCAGCTTCGGCTGCCGGGTCCTGGCCGGGGCGGAAGACGCCTCGCGGGCCGATCCCGAGTTTTTGCTGCAAGTGGCGGAGACCGCGGCCGCCATGGGCGCGGAGCGGATCCGCTACGCGGATACGGTCGGCTGCCTGGACCCGTTCCAGGTTTACGCGCGAATGAAGGAGTTGGTCCCACGCTGCGCCTTACCCATCGAAGTCCATTTTCATAATGATTTTGGCCTGGCGACCGCCAATACGCTGGCCTCGTTTCAAGCCGGGGTCCAATTGGCCAGCGTCACGGTGAACGGCATCGGCGAACGGGCGGGAAACGCGTCACTGGCGCAAGTGACCGGCGCGTTGACCGGTTTGTACGGCTGCGAGACCGGGATCGATCGCGGGAAGCTGCCGGCGTTGGCGGAGCTGGTGGCCGAAGCCTGCCGGCCCGGCCGGAACGGCTTACGGATGATCGTGTGACGCGAAGGGGTTCCGGAGACGGCCGGCGCGGCCGGGCATGAAGTGCGGCAGCCGCTGCGCGGTTGGGTTGATGAAAGGAGCCGATTGGGAATGGAAGCGCAAAAGATCGGTTTGGAAAGGATGGAGCGGCAGTATTTATTGATATCCAATTTGGAAATGGCCCGGCGGATCATTGACAGGACCGGCGTTTATGGGGGAAACTGTCTGGAGCTGTCGGCCGGAGGCGGGTACCTGGGGTTCGCCCTGGCCGAGAATACCCTGCTCGATCTGTACCTGTTGGAAAACAACCGCCATTCCCGCAGCCAGGCGGAGTTGAATGTTTCCAGGAACCGGCTCGGCGAACGGATCCGGGTTCTGAAAGGAAGCGCCTGCGCGATTCCGCTGCCGGACGGGTCCATGGACCTGGTCACCAGCAAGAAGTCGGTATTCTCCTGGAATTACCGGATGAAAACGTTTCAGGAGGTCTACCGGGTGTTGGCTCCGGGCGGAAAGGCCTGCTTCTGCGGAGGGTTTGAGTCCGATGACGTCAAATTCCGGGTCGAAGCCCGTTTGGCGGCGGCCAATCCCCATTTGGTGGAATTTTTAAATCAACAAGTGCATTGGAATCATCTGCAACACTTTGAAGCGGCGCTGAAGGAAGCGGGGATTCCGGCTTTCAAGATTGACTGCCATGATAACGGGATGTGGATCGTTTTCGGCAAGCCCGGCGCGCGGCCGGCCGGGTCTCCGGAATCCCGTTGGCATTGCCGGGCCCGCCGCAAACCTCCGGAACTGGCGGCCCATGCGAACGGCGGGCAATCTGTTCCTTAGAGGATCTCGTAAGCGATAAAGTGCGGCATTTTAGATTGGCGGCGATGGATCGGACGAAGGATTTGATCCGCCGCCAGGATTCGGAAGATTTGAATAACTGGCCGGAGCCCCGCCCTGGAAGGGGCGTTGGCTGCTTCAGAATAAAAAAGCTATTGCTTCGGCTGAAGCAATAGCTTTTTTTGATCTGAATTCGATTGGAGCAAGGGCGCTTTGGATTGCAGCGGGTCTTTTTGGGGGTCTGTCAAAATATTTGTGTAAACACCAAATAAAATAAGATTACGAAAAGAATTAATTAAGATAAGAAAAGATTAACACGATCACCAAAGCGGATGGCAAGTTTGGAAATGATCAGCTGCCAA
>JAEYGI010000031.1 GCA_023402395.1 Bacillota bacterium | reverse complement strand
GGATAAAAGTGGATGAGGACATTACTGTAAAATGTGTTTCCAGTGTTTTTGAGGGCTCTATACCCGAGACGAACAGACGGATTCAAACGGTGATGGAACGAATGAATATACACATAGAGGCGATATGTAATGAGAGTCAAAAGTCAGAGCTTTGCAGCGTCACGTTTTAACAGCCTTCTGCCAGCATCCATTGCAGCGGGAGCAATTTCTTCTTTTCTAACTCTTTGCAATTGCATTATCGCAGGCCAGTTTCTTGGCGAGAGCGCTTTGGCCGCTGTCAATTTGATGGAACCTGTTACCTCCTTGGTGATATTTGTGGCCTATATCATTGGCATATCCACAGCCATCATGGCGTCCAAGGCAAAGGGCGAGGGCGACATGAAAAAGGCGGACGGATACTTTTCTCAGGGCGTATTGGCTGCAATCGTGATGGGCGTATTCCTTACACTACTCATTACATTTGGAAGAACCTGGATCGTAGAGCTGCTTGGAGCATCCGGAGAAAATGCCGCAAACACAAGCGCTTTGCTGGAACCTATAGGGCCTTTTGTACTGTTTATTCTGTTGTATTCATTTATGGTGAATCTGATTATCAGCGAGGAGGATCTGTTCTTTTCCGGGTTGTCCAGCGCCGTCCTTATCGGCCTCAAACTGGTGCTGGCCATTGTGCTGACGCAAAAGATGGGTCTGGCCGGGCTTGGGTGGTCAACCAGTATCAGCATAACGGCAGCGCTGGGCGTCTGCTGTCTGCATTTTTTCTCCAAACACAACAATCTGCATATGAGATGGCATTTTAATTTCAAAGAGTTGCTTGGCTCGTTCCGTTTTAGTATAAACGACGCCATTTATTTTGGATACAATGCAATCTCCCTTGTGATCATCAACCGTTTTATTCTTGCGCATTTTGATGATACAGTCCTTGCGATTTTCGCAGTCATCAACTCTGTTTTTTCATTGGTCTGCATGTCGAGCGATGGAATAGGCGCAGCGATGCAGCCAATACTTTGTTTATATGACGGCGAAAAAAATGTAAAAGGCATCAAGGCAACCATGCAGGCTGCGGGCAGGGCATGCTTGTTATCGTCTGCGGCAACCGTTATTTTTCTGTTGATTTTTGCGGACAAAATTCCCGGATTGTTTGGGATAAACGACCCTTTGGCCATGTACCATACGGCTGAGGCGGTGCGGATTACTGCATTCTCCGCAATTTTTTCCGGTTTAAACCTGATGCTCAATTCGTACTATACATATGTGGACAGAATATTTTTGTCTGTGCTTAATACAACGCTGCGCGCATTCGCATTTCTGTTATTATTCATACTGTTGCTGGGTACAGTATTTGGATTGAATGGCATATTTATGGGCATTGTGCTGGCGGAAGCTATTGCATTCGTTTTCATGTGGCTGGCAACCCGGTTTCTGGCAAGAAAATCAAGCGGTACTCTGGAAGGAATTCTTTTGACTGACAGGGCAATGGACCAATGCATTCTGGATGTCAGTTTCCCGGCGAAAAAGGAAAATGTAATGGAATTTTCCGTTGCAGTTATGGAAGAACTTAAAAGGCGGGGGTACGGCAGCAGAATTGCGGCTAAGGCAAGCCTTACGGTAGAAGAGATGGGGATGCGGATTCTTTCAAAGAAGCAGCGTGCCGACGTACTGATGGAGATCACGGTTTATATGCAGGATACGGTTACGGTGATTATTCGGGATAACGATAAGACCAAATGCCTGGCGGACCCGGATGGTGAGATTCGTTCCCTGGAGGATTACCTGAGCGCGCTTGTTTTTGCAAACCTTAAGGAGTCCAAATATATAGAGACCTGCGGTTATAACAGGACGATTTTTAAAATAGCATAGCTGCGTACGGCATGGTGAGTGGAGCTGCTGATCAATTAAAGTTAGAGTGAGATATAGTAGGAATATGTTAGTACAAAGAATCATAAAAAGCTCGCTGGTTTTCCAGCATATTGTTGAAAACATGCACGACGGTGTTTTAACTATAGACAATGCCGGAATTATCACTACGGTCAATCCGGCGGCAGAGGCCATCCTTGAGATGGGCCGGGAGACGCTTCTTAATAAAAAGCTCTCTGACGTATTCTTTACGTACCCGGAAAACGACGGTTTTATCCAGATCATACTGGACGCAGTTTATGAGGCTTCTATGACCCACCACAGGGTTGTCGGTTATTTTACGGGAAAAAACCATAAATCCCTGTTTATGACCACCTCCTTTTTAAAGGAGCAGATCGGGCAGGTGGTGGAATCCATAGGCGTAACAGTACTATTCAGTGATGTGACCGAACTTGGCGAACTGAGGGACGCGGCTGCTGCACTGGATAAAATAAAAGCCTTAAATCAAAAACTAGAACAGCTCTCCTACTTGGACGACCTGACCGGCCTTCCAAACCGGCGTTTTTTAAATGACGTATGCAACCGGGAATGGCGGCGTGCTGCCAGAGACCGGGAGCCTGTTGCTTTGATTGCGCTTGATATTGACTATTTTAAAGAGCTGAACGACTCAAACGGCCATCAGGCAGGGGACGAAGCGCTTGCAGAGGTGGCGGACGCTCTGGGCAAGGAGCTACGCCGGCCGGGTGACATGACGGCACGCTACGGCGGGGACGAATTTGTTGTTGTGCTGCCCGGGACTGATTTGGACGGCGCAAAAAGCATAGCGGATAGAATATGCAAAAGTATATTTACCCTGGATATTGAAATCGCATTTTCGCCGTTTGGAAGGCTGACCGTGAGCGTT
>JAEYGI010000041.1 GCA_023402395.1 Bacillota bacterium | reverse complement strand
TCTAAAAGCCTTTGGACCGCGAAGGTATCGGTTACTCTCCCACGCGGGGGAGAGCAAGAGAGAGGTCTAAGCCCAGAATTCGGCTTAATAATACCAACATATGTAATCATCGCTTGTTGACATTGCCTGGTTCTGGTCCCCGTCAATACGTGGGAGGGCAACTGCGAGTTGAAGAACTTGTGATTGACGATTCTGGAAGCTTGCATTTGGGTTTTGACGTCGTGGATCTCCCTCCCATGCGGTCGCGGGGGGAGGGCCTGCTTTGAGATGACGAAGAAAATTCTGTTTTTGACTGCAACCAGCCGAATTATAGAGAAACGCTGCCATCTTGAGAATAAGCCAAATGACAAATTTTGTTATTTCGTGGTATAATCAAGACAGAAAATTGTTGCAGTAGAGAAATGCAAGCGGAATTAATAAAGATAGCTGCATTTATTTGACCGATTGCGGCGAAACAAACTACATTCATTACGTAGGACAGGACGTTGTTTGTGACTTTATATCAGTGAATAAAGCGGCACCAAATCATCCGGATGAACCGTAAGTCGAATTCATCGACAAGCCGGGTTTGATAGTTTCCACGGATTAAAGAGGTGAAAAAATGATTAAGCTTCGTCAGCTTGCCGCAGCATTTATTTTCAACGGGGACCGAATATTGCTGATGAAAAGGGCTGATCAAAAGGGTTTATTTGGCGGTCTTTGGGCTCCGGTCGGCGGTCATTTGGAGCCCGATGAATTGAATGATCCCCGCAGAGCCTGTCTGCGCGAGATCGAAGAGGAGATCGGCCTGACCGAGTCCGATTTTAGTTCATTTGAGGAAAAGTACGTCACAGTTCGGCGAAAAGCGAATGAGATCCGAATTCAGTACTTATATATAGCGGCAACGCAAGCAACCGTTCGGAAGGAAACTGATGAGGGTGAATTGCATTGGATAAATCTTACGGAGCTTTTTGATCGCCCTTTTTCTACTGTAAATGAAAGCGCCTTGAAGCACTATTTTAAAACGGGGAAGCATTCAGGCGAGGTTTTTGTTGGAGTTGTAAATGTGACAAATGGCGCTCCTGTTGTTACTTGGGAGGCTCTTGCCTCGTATGACAGCTTCTATTAACCGTGAAAGAACGACCACAATACATTCCGAAGATAATAAGAAAAACTACTATATCCTATTATACAAATTGACTTCTTTGGACAATATCGGGGATTAAAAAATGTTCTGAGCAATCGGTCAAAGAGTAACAAGATTGGCGCCAAAGGCTTTCAATCACTTCGAGCTAGATTGGCGAATGCGCTCACAAACCGGCCTCCCGTATCGGGACGGCCGGTTTGTGATAGTTGCTGTTCCCTTGTTTGCTACATCACTACATCCCAAGTATCCTCAAGCATCAGCCAATCCTTGTATTTCTCTTCCCCGCCGCGGGCTTTCCAATCGGAATCGATGGTCAGCTTGGAACTGATGCCGCCCCTGGGATTGCAGATCATGACAATGCGAAGCCGGTCGGGTTCATAGATCCGGATCAAATGGTCATAGACGATATTAATCAGCCGTTCATAAGAGACCACGATATCGCGCAGTTGAAAGATGTATTGTTTGAGGGATTTTAACTCAATTATTTTCGCTTTTGGGTAAAAGGCGAGATAAATGGTTGCAAAATCCGGCTGCTCCCGGACGCCCAGAAACGTGCATTCCGGAATTTTGATTTTGATCTCGTAGGCTTCCCTGGTTGGATTGGGGATCGATTTTAAAATGCCGGAATCGATCTCCTGATAGGTTTTAACTGGCCTTTCCATATAAATCTCACTCCGTTTGGGCCGCTGCCTCTTCCCGCAACTCGGTAACGGCGGCGACCATATTTTTCAGGCTGGCCACGGTCTCTTCAATCCCTCGGGTCTTTAAGCCGCAGTCGGGGTTGATCCAGACCTTGCCGGGGGCAATGTTCTTCAGGATATTGACGATAATCGCCTTGATCTCGTCTTTCCCGGGAACCCGGGGGGAATGGACATCATAAACGCCCGGCCCGGTTTCCATTTTGAAATCATGCGCATGCAAAGCGGCCAGGATGGAGAGGTCGGACTTGGCGGCTTCAAAGGTGATCACATCGGCGTCCATCGCCGCAATCGCGGCGATGATCTCCCCGAATTCGCTATAGCACATGTGGGTATGAATCTGGGTTTGGGGTTTCACGGAAGCGTGCGTTAACCGGAACGCCCGAACCGCCCAGTCAAGGTAGTGCCGCCAGTCCTCCCGCCGCAACGGCAACTTTTCGCGCAAGGCGGCTTCATCAATCTGAATAATGCCGATGCCTCCGGCTTCGAGATCGGCAACCTCCGCCTTGACCGCCAGGGCGATCTGGCAGGCAATCTCCGGCAAGGGCAGATCTTCCCGGACAAACGACCAGTTCAGGATGGTCACCGGCCCGGTCAGCATCCCTTTGACCGGTTTGGAGGTTAGACTTTGAGTATGAGTAATGTAATCCACGGTTATCGGGTTGGCCCGGGTGACATCGCCGAAGATGATCGGCGGCTTGACGCACCGGGTTCCGTAGGATTGGACCCAGCCGTTTTGGGTAAACAGAAATCCGGAGAAGCTCTGGCCGAAGTATTCCACCATGTCGTTCCGTTCGTATTCGCCATGGACCAGCACATCAAGGCCGATCTCCTCCTGAAGCCGGATCACGTCGGCGATCTTTTCTTTGATGGCCCGCTCGTACTGCTCCCGGGAAATCGCGCCGTCATGATAGCTTTTTCTCAGCTTCCGAACCTCCGGGGTCTGCGGAAAGGAGCCGATGGTGGTCGTGGGCAGCTTCGGTAAATTCAGCCGCGCTTTCTGTCTGAGGATTCGCTCGTCGAACGGCGGCATCCGCGTGAAGTCTTGTTCGGTCAAGCCGCTGATCCTCTCCCGGAGCTCCGGTGCGCGGAATTCATCGCTCTCGGCCTTCGCGGCGATGACCGACGCGTTGGCAAGGAACGCTTCATTTTGGGAATAATCCGTTTCATCCCAAAGCAGAGCGATCTCTTTCAGCTCCGCCAGCTTTTCCTCAGCAAAAGCGAAATGCCGCCGGTATTTGGGTTCCAGACCGGTTTCGCTGGAAACGGCATAGGGGACATGCAATAAGGAGCAGGAGGTGCTTAGAACGGTCCGTTCCCGGTCAACCGCCGCGGCGATGCGCTCCAATGTTTTCAAGGTCTTTTGATAATCATTGATCCAGATGTTTTTGCCATTGACGACTCCGGCAAACAGCAGCTTATCAGCTGGAAAGCCGTTCGTTTCCAGCAAGGCGAGAGTTTGCGCTCCCTCGATAAAATCGAGGCCGATGGCGTCAAATTCCATGGCCACGACCCGGCTGTAAAGATCGCGGATATCTCCGAAATAGGTTTGCAGCAAGATCTTGACGCGGCGGTTTTGGCGCAACAGCGTCCGGTACATTGCCTGAAACAGATCAATCTCCTCCGGGGTCAAATCCGTTACCAGAACCGGTTCGTCCAGTTGTACCCAATCGGCGTTTAAGGCTTCAAACCGCTCCAGGATTTGCCCGTAAACGGAGATGACCGCGTCGCGATAATCCAAGGGATTCGGGCCTGATTCGGCCTTGGCCAGCTTTAAGAATGTAAACGGTCCAATCAGCACCGGCTTGGTTTTGATCCCCAGCGACAGCGCTTCCTGATACTCCCGGAACGGTTTGTCGCCATTCAACCGGATGGTTGCGCCTTCCTCGAAGGCGGGGACGATGTAGTGGTAATTAGTATTAAACCATTTCTTCATGGGCAGGGCCTTGACATCCCGGGATTCAGTCTGATGGCCCTTGGCCATGGCGAAATAAGTATCCAATGGATCCAACTCAAGCGTTTGATAGCGCTCGGGAATGACATTTAATAAAAACGCCATATCCAGCACGGGATCATAAAAAGAGAAATCATTCGAAGGAATGAAATCAATTTTTTGATCCCGCTGCATCGACCAGTGGCGTTCGCGAAGGCGGAGGGCGTTTTCTTGAAGCGCTTCACGGGAGATCTGCTTTACGAAATAGCTCTCGGTCCATTTTTTCAATTCCCGCCGCGCCCCGATCCGGGGATAACCGACAACGGACAGTTTTGGCATGGGAAACTCCTCCTAAATAATGGTCACTATTAATTTTTTATAGTATGAATCAAAGAAAAAAGGTTGCCATGATTTCAAGCATACTCAAAACTCATTCCAACCGGGCCTTCACCAAAAGCGGTCGCTCTAAAAGCGTTGTGATAATCCCCGGCCTTTGGCCGGGGTTGTACACAAAAGCTCAGAGACGCAAGTAATAAAGTTGTTTTTCAATGCTTTCCGCAAGACTACAGTCGATCATTTGACTTTATCACATGGCTTCTAAAATCCCCGCAGTCGGCAAGGGCTGAACCGCGTTTGCAGGTTCATCGCGCTTTCCCGGACGGAGCAGAGGCTAAGAATGGAAGCGCCGGTTTGGTCCGCGGCCCGGTACCGCTGCAGCACCCAATCGGAGGCTCCGCCGATCCAATCTTTGATTTTTTGAAGGTCTTCGGCTTCCAGCCCTGGAGCTACAGTGGTTCGAAACTCGTACGGGACTCCCGCGCCCCGCAGCAGATCGATGCTGGCCTGAATCGCCGCCATGTCCAACGGTTTGCCGCAGATTTCCGGATACTTCTCCCGGGGCGCTTTGACATCCATCGCCACATAATCGAGGAGTTTGCCACGGATTAGCCGTTCCAGCACCCCAGGGGAGGTTCCGTTAGTATCCAGTTTCACCCGGAACCCGAGTATTTTCACTTGGCCCAAGAACTCCTCCAGTCCGGGTTGGATCGTGGGTTCTCCGCCGGTCAGCGCCAACCCGTCCAAAACCGCTTTTCTGCGCTCCAAATGGCGCAAGACTTCGGTTTCCGGAATGAATCCCCATTGATTGCCCGGGTTCAGCAAGGACGGGTTGTGGCAGTAATTGCAGCGCAGATTGCATCCTTGCGTAAAGACGGCCGCCGCGACCATCCCGGGGTAGTTAACCAGGGAAGTTCCGACCAAAGCGGCGATTCTCATCAGATTGCCTCCGGAACGGTAAATTTCCGGCGGTTCCAATATTCCTCTTTTTTGCCGGGATTATAATTTTGGACCGGACGGAGATATCCGGTTACCCGCGACCACACTTCGGTTTCGCCGCCGCAATCGGGGCATTGCCAATGCTCGCCCCGGATATAGCCGTGCCGGCCGCAGATGCTGAAGGTCGGGGTGATCGAGATATACGGTATCCGGTAGCGGATAAAGACTTTTTGGATAAGCCGTTTACACGTTGCAATCTCTTCAATCGCTTCGCCCAGATAAAGGTGTTGAACGGTGCCGCCGGTGTACAGGATCTGCAATTCATCCTGGAGATCCAGAGTTTCAAAGATATCGTCGGTGTAGCCGACTGGGAGTTGAGTGGAGTTGGTATAATAAGGAACGTCCTTCCCGGCGGTGATGATCGCGGGATACCTTTGCTGGTCCAGCCTGGCGAGACGATACGATGTGCCTTCGGCTGGCGTGGCCTCCAGGTTATAAAAATGCCCGGTTTCCTGCTGGAATTCCCTTAGCAATTCCCGCAGGAAATTCATGATCTCCATCGCGAAACCCCGGCCTTCGGGAGTGGCGATCCCTTGGCCCGTCAGGTTAAGCAACGCTTCGTTCATGCCCACGATGCCGATGGTGCTGAAATGATTGTACCAGTATTGCCCGTAGCGCTCCTTGACCGGTTTCAGGTAATGGGCGGAATAGGGATAAAGCCCTAGCTCCGATTGGCGTTCGATGATCTTCCGCTTGATTTCCAGGGCCGTCTTGGCAATCCCGGCGATCCGGCGCAGGCGCTGCATAAACTCGTGACTGGTTCGCGAAAGATAGCCGATGCGCGGGAGGTTAATGGTAACCACTCCGATGGAACCGGTCAGGGGATTACTGCCGAAAAGCCCGCCGCCGCGCTTCCGCAACTCACTGGTGTCCAAGCGGAGGCGGCAGCACATTGAAACGGCGTCTTCCGGGGAAAGGTCGGAATTGACGTAATTGGCGAAATAAGGGATCCCGTATTTGCAGGTGATCTTCATGAACTCGTCCACCACCGGGTTCGACCAGTCGAATTCCTTGGTGATATTGAGAGTCGGGATGGGGAAGGTAAAGACCCGGCCTTTGGCGTCGCCTTCGAGCATGACGGCGCAGAACGCCTGGTTGAACAAGTCCATTTCCGCTTGATAATCGCCGTAGGTCTGGTCCAGATAGGTTCCGCCGATGATGACGTGCTCGTCGCGGAGCGCGGCCGGCACCCGGATATCAAAGGTCAGATTGGAAAACGGGCATTGAAATCCGACCCGGGTCGGCACGTTGATGTTGAAGATGAATTCCTGAAGGCATTGCTTGACTTGGGGAAAGCTAAGCCCGTCATGGCGGATAAACGGCGCGCAATAGGTGTCAATGCTCGACCAGGCTTGCGCCCCGGCGCTTTCGCCCTGGGTGGTGAAGGTGGAATTGACAATCTGGCCGAGAAAGGAGCGCAGGTGCTTGGCGGGGCCGCTTTCCACCTTGCCCGGGACTCCGCCGAACCCTTCCAGCAATAATTGGCGCAGATCCCATCCGGCGCAGTAAGGCCCGAAAAAGCCCAAGTCGTGGAGATGGCAATCGCCGCTCTCGTGGGCTTCCCTGACCTCTCCCGGATAAACCTCATAGAGCCAGTACTTCTTGGTAAAGGTTTCCCGGACATAGTTATTCAAGCCATTGACGCTTTTTTGGGTATTGGCGTTCTCTTGAACCTGCCAGTCCTTGTCTCCGAGATAATCGGAGAACATCT
The DNA here is from genome assembly GCA_023402395.1 of Bacillota bacterium. Taxonomy (GTDB): domain Bacteria; phylum Bacillota; class UBA4882; order UBA8346; family UBA8346; genus JAEYGI01. The sequence continues at coordinate 37,608 of JAEYGI010000041.1, read as the reverse complement.
CAATGGTCGCCCCGATCAGGGCGTCCATCTGCCGGGCGCTTTTGCGTTTCTCGCGATAGAGGATGTAAGCTTTGGCGGTTTTGGCGTGACCGTTTTCGATCAACACTTTTTCGACTACGTCCTGAATATCTTCGATATCCGGAACGGTTTCCAGGTACAGTCTTTCGAGCGCCTCAACCACCTGGCGTGACAGTGCTTCGGCCCGTTCATAATCCGAACCGCCGCAGGCGCTGGCCGCCTTGAAAATCGCTTGGGTGATTTTTTCGGGGTGGAACGGTTCCCGTCGGCCGTCCCGCTTAATGATTTCAGTGATCAATTGATTCAGCTCCGTTTCCAAGGCAAAATGAAAAGCCTCCGACAGGAACGTCAAGAGGCTTTAATGCCTATGTTTAGGCATGTTGAAAACCTGAGTTGACACCCCCTATCTCCCGTAGAGTTAACGGTGTATCAGCGCAGGCAGGTCTTCTGACTTCGGATCATCGGCTTTCCGCGTCTTCCCGGTATATTCTGTCCCAGTGACGTGTCTAGCGGAAGGCTTCCCCGATACAGCGGCGGGACCGTGCAGGAATCGCACCTGCTTCCCTTTTCAGCCGTGCCAAGCAATTAGCTTGCATCGGCCACCCGTGCTTCATCGTATTCAAGATGTTGTTATCATAAATATTATCATCCACAATATATTGTGTCAATAGCGGTTTTGGTTAAATATTACAGGACCTGGTTCCCTTTGTTTGCAGTGCTTGCGTTTTCCCAGGAAAAAATCGTGAACTCCGACGAACTCTCATGTATACACCCTTTTTCCCGGTGAGGAAAAAGGGTTTTCCGCTTTTATCGCGAATAAAAATTCTGTTATCATTCATTGATTATTGGTTTGACGCGTTTCAATTTTATTCAACCGTGGAGGGACAGCATGAAAGCCTGGGGCGGCCGGTTTCAGAAAGAGACGTCATCCCTGATGGACGATTTCCATTCGTCCATTCATTTCGATTGCCGCCTGGCCGTGGAGGATATCACCGGAAGCATCGCGCACGCCCGGATGCTGGGCGAGACCGGGATCATCCCCAAAGGCGACGCGGAAAAGATCATTGCCGGGCTAAGCGTCATCCTGGCCCGGGTCCAGGCGGGGGAGATCGTCTGGGATCCGAAGGCCGAGGATATTCATATGAACGTTGAGAAACTGCTGGTCGAGGAGATCGGCGATGTCGGCAAGAAACTGCATACCGCCAGAAGCCGGAACGATCAGGTGGCCCTGGACGCCCGGCTGTACCTGACGCGCGAGATTGGCGCGATTCAAGGTCTGCTGGCCCAGCTCTTCGAGACCTTGCTGGAAGCGGCCGAACGGGAGCGGGCGACGATCCTGCCCGGCTACACCCATTTGCAGCGGGCGCAGCCGGTGCTGCTCGGCCACCATCTGCTGGCTTACTTTGAAATGTTCCGGCGCGATTGGGAGCGGCTGGCCGATTGCCGGAAGCGGACCGGCGTTTCGCCGCTGGGTTCGGGCGCCTTGGCCGGCACCGGATTTCCCATCGACCGGGCGATAACCGCTGCGGAGTTAGGACTGGCCGGAGTCTGCGCCAACAGCCTGGACGGAGTCAGCGATCGGGACTTCGTGGCCGAGTTCATCTTCGACGCTTCGCTCGTCATGATGCACTTGTCGCGGTTCTGCGAGGAACTGGTGCTCTGGTCGAGCCTGGAGTTTAAGTTCGTGGAGATGGACGACGCCTACGCCACCGGTTCGAGCATCATGCCCCAGAAAAAGAACCCGGATGTTGCCGAGCTGGTCCGGGGCAAAACGGGCCGGGTTTACGGCGATCTGATGGCCATCCTGACGGTGCTGAAAGGGTTGCCCCTGGCATATAATAAGGACATGCAAGAGGATAAGGAAGCGCTCTTCGATGCGGTGGACACGGTCAAAGGGTGTCTGGCCATTTTCACCCCGATGCTGGCGACGCTGACCTTTAACCGGGAGCGGATGCTCGATGCCACCAAGGACGGGTTTTTGAACGCCACCGACCTTGCCGATTATCTGGTGACCAAGGGGATGCCGTTCCGGGAGGCCCATGCCGTATCCGGCCGGCTGGTCCGCTACTGCATCGACGGAGGCAAGCGATTGGAGGATCTGAGCCTGGCCGAGTTGAAGCGCGAGTCGGAGTTGATCGGCGAAGATGTCTATCCGATCCTGGATATGGCCAAGGTGGTCGGGGCCCGCGATTCATGGGGTGGGACCGCGCCGGAGCAGGTGGCGAAGCAACTGGCGACAGCGCGGCAATGGCTGGAGTCGGTTCGCGGCTGAGCCACTGCGATATTATTAATGAATTGCCCAATCAATTGTCTTTACGGCTTTACCTGATATACTTATAGGAACCAGGAACCAATCAAAAGGCGGGAAACAGATGCGGATTATCGTGCAAAAATTCGGCGGAACCTCGGTGGCGTCCGATGAGGGACGCGCCAAGGCGGTCGCCAAAATTATTACGGCAAAGGAAGAAGGCTGCTCGGTGGTGGTGGTGGTCTCGGCCATGGGCCGGAAGGGGGATCCGTACGCCACCGACACCCTGATCGGGCTGGCCAAGGGGGTAGATCCGGCCATCGCCCCCCGGGAGCTGGATCTGTTGGCCTCCTGTGGCGAGATCATTGCGACGATCATCATGGCGCAAACGCTGGAAAAAGCGGGCCACGGGGCCATCGCCCTCACCGGCGGCCAGGCGGGCATTCTCACCGACAACCGCTTCGGCGAGGCGCAAATCCTGGGGATCGACCCCTCCCACATCCTGCAGCATCTCGGCGAGGGAAAGATCGTGATCGTGGCCGGATTTCAGGGAATTACCGCCGGCGGGGACATCACCACTCTGGGCCGGGGCGGATCGGACACCACCGCCACCGCGCTCGGTTCGGCTCTCGAAGCCGAGCTGGTTGAGATCTATACCGACGTGGACGGGGTGATGACCGTTGATCCCCGGATCGTGCCTGAAGCCAAAATCCTTCGGGAACTCACCTACCAGGAGATCTGCGAGATGGCCAATCACGGCGCCAAAGTGGTCCATCCGCGCGCAGTGGCCATTGCCCGGGAAAAGAAAGTTCCGGTCAAAGTCAAAAGCACCTTTTCGGAAGACGGCGGGACCTTGATCCGTGACGGCCAGGCCAAGCGGGTGATCACCGGCATCGCCCATCAGCCGGGACTGGGCAAGATTTTGGTCAAGGCCCGGAGCGGGCAATTGAACCCCGGCGACGAGGTCCGGATCTTCAAAGAAATGGCTGGAGCCGGGATCAATGTCGACATGAACTCTATTTCCGCCGGGCAGATCGGCTTCGTGGTCAAACAGGAAGTATTGGCTCAGGCGGGCGACTTATTATTGCCGCTGGGATTTCAGGTCGAACTGCTGCCCCATTGCGCCAAGGTAACCGTGATCGGCGCCGGAATGCAAGAAGTGCCGGGAATCATGGTCCGGGTGGTCGAAGCCTTACATCACCATTATCTGAAACTTCTCCAGACGGTGGACTCGGAGATCACCATCTCCTGCTTGGTGCCGGAGGACCAGATGGCCGCGGCGATCAAGGTTTTATATAACGAATTCGGATTATAGGGGGAATAAAAAATGGATCTGAAACCGTTCATCAGGGAAGTTCCCGATTTCCCCAAACCGGGGATTAGTTTTAAGGATATTACCACCGTACTTAAGGACCCAGTTGCGTTCCGCCAGATCATTGACGATTTTGAAGCCCATTTCCGGGCCGCCAAGCCCGACGTGGTGGTCGGCGCCGAGTCACGCGGGTTTGCCCTGGGCGCGCCGCTCGCTTATAAACTGGGAACCGGCTTCGTGCTGGTCCGCAAACCCGGAAAGCTCCCGGCGGCCAAGGAACGGATCACCTACGATCTAGAATACGGCCAGGACGCCCTGGAGATTCACCTGGACTCCATCCAGCCCGGGCAGAAGGTATTGATCGTCGACGATCTGCTGGCCACCGGCGGCACCATCTCGGCAACGGCCGAGCTGGTCAAAAGGCTGGGCGGCGAGATCGTCGGGTTTGCCTTCATCATCGAACTGGACTTTCTGAAAGGCCGGGACCGTCTCGCCGGCTATGACGTTCTCAGCCTGGTCCATTATGATTCGGAGTAAATTTGGAAAACCCCATCGTAAAACCGATGGGGTTTTTTGAAACGGCTTCAATTATTCCACAAAGTTGCCGATAACAAAGATAAATAGCAGTCTGTGCCAGTCTCCGCCGAGTGAGCAATCGACAAACACGATCATGGGGCGCAAACGCCCCCAATTTCTACAATTCGTGGATCGATAAGGGGTATTGCTATGGAAGTGTTCGTCGCCCGCCAGCCCATCTTTGACCGGCACCTGAAAGTACACGGCTACGAATTGTTGTTCCGCTCCAGTTATGAGAATGCCTATGATTGCCCGGACGGTGATCGCGCCACCTCGACGGTGATCGCCAATAGCTTCCTATTGATCGGCATCGACGCCTTGGTCGGGAAGAAACGGGCGTTCATCAATTTTACCAAGAACCTGATCCGGAATGAGACGGCCACCCTGCTTCCCAAGGAGATTGTGTCCGTCGAGATCCTGGAGGACGTTCCGGCCGATCCGGAAACGCTGATGGCCTGCAGGTATTTGAAGCAATTGGGATATACCCTGGTCATGGACGACTTCGTGTTCCGGGAGGATCTGGTGCCCCTAATCGAACTGGCCGACATCATTAAGATTGATTTCATCAATACGTCGCCAGCCGACCGGCGGGAGTGGATCCGGCGGTTCGGATCAAGGAATTTGCGGTTTCTGGCGGAGAAGGTCGAGACCCGGACCGATTTTGACGAAGCCTTGGAGCTGGGGTATTCCTTTTTCCAGGGCTACTTCTTTAGTAAGCCGGTGATCATCAGCGGCAGCGACGTGCCGGGCTATAAAGTCAATTATCTCCGGATTTTGCGGGAGATCAACCATCCGGCGCTCGATTTTGACCGGATCGAGAACCTAATCAAGCAGGATGTCTCGCTCACCTACAAGTTGCTGAAGTTCATCAACTCGGCCGCTTTCGGATTCCGGACCCGGATCCGTTCGGTCCGGCAGGCCCTGGTGCTGTTGGGGCTGCGCGAGGTGATCAAATGGGTTTCCCTGATCACTCTGCGCGGTTTGGGAATGGATCAGCCCGATGAACTGATCATCACCACCGTGGTCCGGGCCCGGTTCGCCGAATTGCTGGCGCCGCTGGCCGGATTTCCGGATCAGGGGCCTGAGATGTTCCTAATGGGCCTGTTCTCGATGCTTGATGTTTTCATCGGCAAACCGATGGCTGAGGCCTTAAACGACCTTCCGATCTCCGAGGAGATCAAAAACGCCCTGTTGGGCCGGGCCGGCCGCTATACCGAACTCCTGACATTGGTGCTCGCCTATGAAAAAGGGGATTGGGAAGAAACGATCCGGATGGCCGGCCGCCTGAACGTGCGCGAGGACGATCTGCCGGTGTTGTACAGGAACGCGGTGGAACAGTCCAACAGCTTCGTCTCGGCCGGAATCAGCCGGGTGTAGGCCCAAAGCCGCGCCCCTGACCGCCGGAATCGCTACAGCCCCATCAGTTCCGCGCAATTCCCGCCCAGGATCCGCTCCCGTTCTGTGCCGCTCAGCCAAGTGACCTTGGCGTCGAAGATCTCCAGCTCCTCTAGGGGCGATTTTAACGGATAATCGCTGCCGAACAAGATCCGCTCCGTGCCGTGCCGGTCCACGATCCGGCGGAACAGATCGCTGGCGATGTATGGCAATGTGCTGGAGGTGTCAAGATAAACATCCCGGCCGGCCAGTACCTCCAAAACTTCCTCCCAAAAGCAGTATCCTCCCATATGGGCCGCGATCATCCGCAGCTTGGGAAAACGGTCGAGAATGGCCGCCAGTTTCCGGGGTGTGCTCAGATTGGCCGGACTAACCTTCGGGTCGCCGATATGAACCATCAGCACGAATTGATCGGAAACCTCTTCGAAGAATGGATTCAAACGCGGATCGCCGAGATCGATATTTTGAAATTCGGGATGGAGCTTGATGCCGCCGATGCCGGCCTGCTTGAGTTTGGCGAGTTCCGCCCGCCAGTCGGGATCGTCCGGATGAAAGGTGCCGAAATGAACGATCCGGGGCAGGCGGGTCAGGCCGCTCATGGCCAGCAGCTCGGACTCGGAAGTCCGCTGGATCGATAAGACCCAGTCGTTGGCCGGCTTCACCTGTTCGGGCTTGGTGGCGGCCACCAGCAGCAGCAGCGCGTCGAGCCGGGCCGCGTCGGCGGCCCGTAACAGATCCCGCAACTGGCCGCCGTGGTCGGTGCGGATGTTGTAATAGGAGATCAGTTGGGCGACGGCTTTATCGGCGATCTTATCCGCAAAGGCGTGGGTGTGGCAGTCGATGAACATGTTTTGTACCTCGTTTCAACCTAAAATTCGACGCTGCCAGGGGGGTTCCTGTCGCGGCCGGCCGGTTTGATGTTAAATCAAGGTAAATGCCGGGAGGAATTGGCGGCCCGGCGGTAAATAATAAAGATATGAACATCTTACTGACTACGCTCAACGCCAAATACGTCCACACCTCACTGGGGCTGTGGTCGATCTATCAGACCTGCCGGTCCGGCCATCCCGGCCTTCGCTTCCGGGAATTCAACATCAATCAGGATCTGGACTGGATCTGCGGGGAGATTTATCTGGAGCGGGCCCGGGTCGTCGCCTTCTCCTGCAATATCTGGAACATCGAGCCCATCCGGAGCCTCGGCCGGCGTTTGAAGGCGCTGGCGCCGGAGACCGTGTTCGTGCTCGGCGGGCCCGAAGTCTGGACCGATCCCGGAGCCTGGCTTGAACGGGAGCCCTGGGCCGATTTCATCGTAATCGGGGAAGGAGAGCTGACCTTCAAAGAGTGGCTGGACCGGTTCGGCTCCGCCGAACCGCGCTGGGAGGAGGTTCGCGGCCTGGCCTACCGACGCGGCCCAAGCGGCCCGGTCGTCAATGAATCCCGGCCGGCGCTGGCCGATCTGAACCAATTGCCGTTTCCATACCCCGAGGACCTGGAACCGTTCCAGAAGAAGCTGGTCTATTACGAGTCGTCGCGGGGCTGCCCCAATCACTGCCAATACTGCCTCTCCGCCAATGAGCGCGGCGTCCGCTATCTGGATCTGGACCGGGTGAAACGGGAATTGCTGAAGTTTGTCGAGGCCGGAATCGCCCAGGTCAAGTTCGTTGACCGCACCTTCAACAGCCATCCGGGCCGGGCCAAGGAGATCTGGCGCTTTCTGATCGAGCACCCCGGCCGGACCAACTTTCACTTCGAGATCATGGGCGATCTGCTGGACGAGGAGTCGCTGGCGATCCTAAAGGAGGCTCCGGCCGGACTATTCCAGTTCGAGATCGGAGTCCAGAGCACTAACCCGGAGACGCTGCGGCTGATCCGGCGGAAAATGGACTTCGGGAAGCTGGCGGAGCGGGTCACCCGGCTGGTCCGGGAGAGCCGGGTCTTTGTCCACCTCGATCTGATCGCGGGGCTGCCGGCCGAGGATTATCAAAGCTTCATCCGGACTTTTAACGACAATCTGGCGCTCCGGCCGACCCGGCTGCAGCTCGGCTTTTTGAAACTGCTGCACGGATCGGGGCTCAGGGGCCAAGCCGCCGAATACGGCTACATCTTTACCAGCGAAGCGCCGTATGAGGTGCTGGCCAGCCGCTGGATCCGCTACGATCAACTGCTCCGGCTGAAACTGATCGAAGACCTGTTGGAACGGTATTACAATTCGGGCCGGTTCCGGCTGTCGTTTCAGTATTTGCTGGGCAGCCACGCGGACTCTTTCATGCTGTTCGACCGGTTGGCCGGATGGTGGAAGGGGAAAGGGTTCGATCAGATTGCTCACAAAGGGCGGGATCTTTACCGCTATCTGCTGGAGTTTTGGGAGGCGGAACGCGGCCCGGCCCCGGAATTCCGGGAGGTTCTCAAATACGATCTGCTGGTTTCGGAGCGGATGGTGGAGCCGCCGGAGTGGGCCGGCGGGAACTCATCCGAACTGCAACGGGCCGGCTACCGGTTCTGGCAGGACCCCGAGCATCGCCACAGCTATCTCCGGGACTGGCCAGAGCTGTCGATTCGCGAGATTCAGCGCCGGGTGCTTTTTACCGGCTTTGACGCCGATCCGCTGCGACTGGCGGAGAACCCCGGAGCGGCGGCGGACTGCGGACCCCAGATCTATCTGTTCGTTTACGGTCAAAATGACGTCTCGGTTTATCCGCTGACGGAGGAGGAGTTGTTATGAAGCGACGTTTGGGACCCGGATTGCTGCTGATTACAATTGGTGTGTTGCTATTGTTGAGAACATTCCAGCTGCTCCCGGAGGACGTTTTCCGGGCCTATCTGAAGCTGGCGGAGCGGTTCTGGCCGGTGTTGCTGATCCTGGCCGGTTTCCGGATGATGCTGGGCGCCTGGCACCGGGAGAGCGCCAAGGCCGTCGGCTGGCTGATTGTTTTTCTGGTGGCGCTGTGGTTGCTCTGCCGGGCTTTAACGCCGACGGAATGGATAGTTTAAGGATTCCATTCCTTTCATAAAGAACACTCCGATATTATTATCGGAGTGTTCGAGCCTGTAAAGTTCGACGGCCTCAAGCGGCCTCCTTCCGGCGCGCCCAATGGGGACTAGAGCCAGGAAGGCTCAAGTTCCGGCGTCCACGGATGGAGAAACGCCGGGAGAGGCGGAGCGGGCCTTATAATCCGGCCAGTTTTCGTCCCAATTCCCGGCATTGGGAGAGACCGTCCTCGTCCGGCGTATTATGAACAATCAAGCCGCTGTCCGCCAGAATGGCGCCGCAGCCTTTCATCCGTTCTTCCCAGTCGCGCATCCACTGGCCGTCGCCCCAATCGTAGGAACCGAACAGGGCCAGCCTTTTTCCGGAAATCGCCGACTCCAGCGCTTGGACGAACGGTTCCATCTCGTCCTCTTCCAGGACCTCGGCGCCCATGGCTGGGCATCCCAGGGCAATGGCGTCGGCCCCTAGCACCTCCGCCTTGGCGGCTTTGCCGACCTCGGTCAGGCTGACCTCGGTCTCCGCCGCTTTGGCGCCTTCGGCGACGGCCGCGGCCATTTTCTCGGTATTCCCGGTGCCGCTCCAATAGACAATCGCAATTTTTTCCATATGAATCACTCTCCATAAAATAAAGATTATTGCAATTATATAAGTTGAATTAAATTTCTAATATGCATCAGGTTCCGTAAGCCTTCCATGATAAGAAATTAATGAATTTAATTCAACTTATTGCCGCTGTAATCGGATGAAATAAGTTCCAATTTGATTTCATTTGCATTCGGCTTTAAGAATGCAAATCCGGTTAAGAAATTTATTTCATCCGATATAGAGACGTCAATCCGGGAATCAGCGGCGGCTCGCCTTTTGGCCGCAGCAGTCCTGATTGGGGTCTCCGCAATCACAGCCGCAAGAGCCTTCGCCCCGCATGGACCGCCGCACGCTCCAGACCAGAACCGCCAGAAAGAAAATTCCCACTCCGGCGAAGATTAAATATTTCATGGTTCACGCCTCCTTTCATTTAAGATAGTTCAGATAGTTCGGAAACCGCCCTTCCGGAATGGCGCCGCGACCGGAAGAAGTCGGAAAAAGAGTTTCCGTTCTTTTCGGGCGAAGGGGTAAGCTTGGAAACCCGGTTTCCGGAGAGCGCCGCCGCCCGGGCAAGGTCGCTTTGCTTCCGGATCTGTCCGGAAAGAAAGTTTCCGGGCTTTCCGGCGGAATGAGCCGGCCCGGATTGCCGGTTTCCAGGAAGATTAACAATGGTTTCAAGTACGAACCATCGGCCGGCTTCATCGCAACGCGGCTAGGCTTTGAGATCCAGCAAGGCTTTTGACAATTTTGACCAGGACCGTTGGGCGAAGACCACCTTTTTGCCCTGGCGCTTGGCGGCCGCTTTGATCTCCAGGGCCAGGTTGTGGTTGAGAAAATCGGTAAAGATGACCACGCCCTCGGCTTCCCGGGGAATGCCGGTTTTGATGTCGCCCTTTTTGCGTCCCGGTACGTGCTCCAGCAGATGAAAACCGTGCTCCTTCAATAACAGCGGAATTTTTCCCAAACGGTCGCCTCCAATGATAATAATCGACATAGTGACTGCTCCTTATCTGGCTTAGTTTACAATAGGGTTCGTCAGATATTTTTTGGTCACATTCCGTCGGCGGTCGTCAAGCGCCCGCCGCTCAGATATTCGCCGGCCGGATGCCCGGCGAGAATGAAACGGATGAATCCGAGCTTGGCTTCGTGAAACCGGGCAAACAGCGCCAGTTGTCGCTCAGGATCGTGATAAACCTTCCAGTATCCGTTGGCCAGGGCGTGTTTGCCTTCAAACCGGATAAACCCTTGCACATCGGCCAGGGGGATTCCCAAAAAGAGGCCGATTTCGTGGGGGCAACCCGCCTGGTATTTGGACCGCAAAACAGCGAGCGCCGATTCCACCGTCAGGGACTGGCCGTAACCACGGGAACGCAAGAAGCGGGCCGCCGCTTTCTCCTCCAGCACCCGGGCCAGCAAGTCCGGGTCGTAAAATAATACGGTGATCCCTTCCCCGGAGCGGCAAAGCTCATAGTGTTGCAACCGTCCGGCCGGAATGTCGTCCTGGTACTCCAGCCACCAATCGCTCAGCCGGCGGGCCTCTGAGTTGGAGAAGGTCAGAATGACGGACGGTTTGTGCTCTTCCAGTACCGGCGCGGCATGATAGGCGATGATATGCAGCAGGCAGTCCCTGGGCTGCAGCAGCGGCCAATTGCAAAAACAAGCGATGCGCGGATCCATCCTCAGTTAACCTCGTTCCATGTCTCTGTTAGTTTTAACTAACAAATTGGCGATTATTTAGGTAAAATTTGGTTCGCAAACGGCCAAGCTTTTTAGAAAGCTGACCGTGAACAAAATAAAATCAATCAGGTTGGTTGTTGATCAGATTATCCAGCTAGTATAAATCATCAAGGATTGTTTTTGGTCCGCGCCGGCCGGCCCCTCCAAAGGCGGAGAAGCTGGCCGGCGCGGACGGCGTAAATCGGTTACAATGAACGATATGTAAGCGGCTTCGGTTTTAATACTTCATTTTAGAAGCCATGTGATAAAGTCCTTATCACTTGCTTCTCTGAGCTTTTGTGTACAACCGCCCTTTCGGCGGGGTTAATCACAACGCTTTTAGAAAGAATACGATACGCCAACCGTGATGGTTTTGGGATCGAATTCATACTCGCCATAAACGGCGAAGGGATCGAAAGCATATTCGGCGCCGAGGATGGCGGTCTTCGAGTCCTCGCTCGCGCTTTCTTCATGTTCCAGTTCATAGTGCAGGCTGACACTCAACGCCTCAAGCGCTTGATAGTCCAGGCCGCCGTTCCAGGTCCAGGCTTTGGTGTCGTCGATTCCGGATTGGTCGTAATTGGTGATGCCGTATTCCAGCGAAGCCGCCACGGACAGCGGATCAGTGATCGGATAGCTGCCGGAGAGGCCCAAGGTAGTAGTGGCGTCATCATCGGTAAGCTCATAGGTGAGCGAAGCGGCCCAGTACTCCAGGAACGAGTATTCGCCGCCAATGGAGAAGGTGCCCAGGTTGATGGGGTCGCCGGCGTCGTCATCGTCGCCTTCAAATTGATAGCTGAACTGCGCCACGAATTGATCGGTGACTTCCCAGTCCAGACCGAGCGTGGGACCTTCGGCGGTGCCGTCATCGGAGGCATACTCGGCGTAAACGGTAACGCCGACGGCGTCGTCGGCCGCGAACGCGGCGTTACCTAGGCTGAACGTCAGCACTAGCGCCAGGATTAACAGAGACCATTTTTTCATTAGACTTCCCTCCACAAATAAATATTGGCATAATCTGTACTCCAACCTGACTGAACCTTGATACGTTTTAAAAATCCGCCGGGGCAAGCCGACGGAATTCTCCATCGGCTTGCCTGGCAAAATAAAACCGGAGTGTTTCGAATTTGATTAGGCCGTTAGCGTCGGTTTGGCGGTTTTGTCGTCCAGCAAATGAGAATTCTTTTTGCCTAGCCACCAGAAAACGGCGACCATTGCCGCTAACATCAGCAAGGGAACGACAATCCAAAATAGTTGCCGGCCGAGAGTTACTTGATAGAATAACGTGGCCACAATCCACGCCAGTAAAGTCAGGTAGCCCAGCGATAGGCTGCCGTAGAATTTGCCCATTTCACGCAAGATGGCGCCCAGGGCGGCCACGCAAGGCATATAGAGCAGAACCATCAGCAGGTAGGCGTAAGCTTGCAGCGGACCTTGGCTGAAATACCCCTGCATCGCCCCATACACTTGTTGATCCGCTCCGACTTCCTCGGCGACCGCTTCCTGATCGGAACTGACCAGACCCAAGCCAAGCGGGTCGCGCAGGCTGTCCCAGATGCCGCTCAAGGCGTCCGGTATTGAAGCGAAGGCCTCGCCGACGCCGCCCCAGAAGTCAAAACCCGCTTCCTCCGCGGCATCGTCGCCGGCTTCAGCTTCCGGCGCCGTGGCCGCCGCTTCGTAGCCGATTTGTCCATAAAGCGCGTTCAGCGTGCCGACAACCGCTTCCTTGGCGAGCAGTCCGGTGAAAATTCCCACTGCCGCCGGCCAGTTGTCTTCTTCCATTCCCATTGGTTCGAAAATGGGGGTGAGGTTCCGTCCGATCTGAGCGAGCACCGAATTGGGGGAGTCTTCGTTGCCGAAGGTGCCGTCAATTCCAAAAGAGTTAAGGAAGGCTAAAATGGCGACCACCACGATGATTACTTTGGTCCGGAATAAAAACACCTTCAGCCGGCTCCAAGTGTACGACATGATGTTCCCGAACTTCGGCGCGTGATAGGGCGGCAATTCCATGACAAAATGGGCCGGTTCCCCACGGAACAAGGTCTTTTTCAACATCAAACCGGTGAGGACGGCCAAAACCATTCCGACCAGATACAGCGAGAAGACCATATTGCCGGATCCGGCGCCGAAAAAGGCCGCGCCGAATAAGGCATACACCGGCAGGCGGGCGCCGCAGGACATCATCGGCGTCACGAAGATGGTCAGATACCGATCCCGCTTGTTTTCCAGGGTCCGGGCGGCCATTACCGCCGGCACGCTGCATCCGAATCCCACCAGCATCGGCACGAAAGCTTTGCCGGGAAGTCCGATCCAGCGCAGGAACCGGTCCATTACAAACGCCGCTCTGGCCATATAGCCCGAGTCTTCCAGGATCGACAGAATAAAGAATAAGACAAAGATAACCGGAATAAACGTGGCCAGGGTCTGAATACCGGCTCCGATTCCGCCGGCCAGGATTGAAATCAGCCAGGCGGGAACGCTGAGCGCGGTGAGCAATTCACCCAAACCGTCCACGAAAATGGTTCCGAAGAGAATATCGAAAAAGTCAATAAATGAGCCGCCGACATTGATCGTAGCCCAGAAGAGCAGGTACATGGCTGCCAAGAAGATGGGAATTCCCAGCCAGCGGTGGAGCACAATCTTGTCAATGCGGTCGCTTACCGATTCTTGGGCTGAACTGTGCCGGATCACGCCGTCGGTCAATTGTTGAATAAAATTGTACCGGGCGTCGGCCAAAACGACATCGCTGCTTTCGCCGTATTTCTTTTCAAGGCCCGTGATCTCGGCATTAATCTGCGCCTCAGTCAGCGCCCCGGCCGCGGTCACTTTCCCGGCGACCCAAGGGTCCCGCTCCAATAGTTTCAGCCCCACCCAGCGTTCGGTAGCGCCGAGGCTTTTGGCGATCTCTCTCAATTTGGGCTGCCAGGCAGTCAATACGGTCTCGGTCTCCGCCGAGTAGCGACCCAGCTTTTGCGGGAGGCGCCTTTCGCGCCAGGCCTTGCTGACGGCTTCCTTCACCCGCTGCAAGTCCTTTTTCTGGGTAGCGCTGATGCCGACCACCGGACATCCCAGGCGTTCTTCCAAAGCCGCCAAATTGATTTCCGTACCTTTTTCGGCGGCCAAATCCATCATATTGGCGATCACCAGCACCGGCACGCCCATTTCCAGTAGTTGCGTGGTCAGATAAAGATTCCGCTCCAGGTTGGTGGCGTCGAGGATATTAACCACCAAGCCGGGTTCGCCGCTTAAAATATAATCGCGGGCCACCCGTTCGTCTTCGGAATGCGCAGCCAGGGAATAGATACCCGGCAAATCGACCAGGGTCAAAGCGTCCTGGCCGTCAGGCAAAACCAGCTTGCCTTCTTTTTTTTCCACCGTTACCCCCGGCCAGTTCCCGATGCGCTGGTTGCTTCCGGTCAGACCGTTGAAGAGTGTGGTCTTGCCGGAGTTGGGGTTTCCGACCACGGCGATGGTCTTTAAATCCGCCATTTAGGACTTCCTCCTTACTTGTAAAATATCCGCTTCGGCTTTGCGGAGCGAGAGATGATAACCGCGTACCGCGATCTCCACCGGATCGCCTAAGGGAGCAATCTTGACCAGCTTGACCTCGGTTCCTTTGGTCAGACCCATCGCCAAAAGTTTGTTTCGGTAGATGGGGTCGTTGCCTTCATAGCCGAGAATTTCGGCGCTTTCGCCCGGCTTCAGTTCTTTGAGCCGTTCCGTCATAGCGAACCCTCCTTTCGTTTGGAATCAAAACCAGCCTGAATAAAAATCCGGCTTAAAGTGGGCCAGTCAATCATCACCCGGCTTTCACCCACCCGCAGGATATAGGGTTGGTGTTTTTCGCCGCGGGCCACTACGATTTTTTGCCCGGGCAGAATGCCCAGGGACATCATTTTGCACCGGAAATCCTCCTCGCCGTCCAAACGGGATATGGTTCCGGCAGCCCCGGTCGTCAACAGCGCGAGCGGTTTCTCGCTGCGGCCGATTTCCCGGAAGGGCTCGGCCAACTCGGAACAGGATTCTTTGGAGCGGGAAAATAGTTTGGACATTAGGCTCCCTCCTATATTAATTAGTTAAAACTAACATTTGCAGTGAAAAAAATACGGCAATCCGTTAACAACAAAGCAACAAATTAGTTTTAACTAACTTTTAACCGGTAATATGTTAGCCACTACTAACAAAAAGATAAACCTGATAAATTCGTAACCGAACCCGATAAAACCGGCTTAACGCGCCGGTCCTTTGGGGAGCAGGTTTGCTACATAATCGATGAGTTTTTCCACGGTGACCGGACTGATGTGATGCTCGATGGCGCACGCGTCCGTTTCGGCGGTTTCGGGGTCAACGCCCAAAATATCGCTGAAGAAACGTTTCAAGAGATCGTGGCGTCCGCGAATCTTTTTGGCCATTTCCGTTCCCAGGGCGGTCAATTCAAGCGGTCCGTACCGCTCGTGCCGCAACAGCTGCAGTTCCACCAGCTTGGTCACGGCTTGATTGACGCTGGATTTGGCGACATTCAGTTTTTCGGCCAAGTCCGTCACCCGGATCGTGTCATTCTGCTGGTCCAGGCTCCAAATCACTTCCAAATAGTCTTCAAGTGATGGAGAGAGTGATATGGGTTCGGACAATGAATCACCTCATTGAATCATCGTTTCGAAGGGGTGAATCGCATTCCGCAAGCCAATTCTGTTAGTTCACACTAACTATCCTTTTTAAAATATATCCCATCGATTACCGCTTGTCAAGGGGATGCCGAGAATTGTCATCGTTATCGGGCAAAAAAGCTTCATTTGGAGGAGGTTCGTCCTTGACAATTGCCCGGCTTTCTTTTAATATAATTGGTAGTTTAAATTTTAGAACCAGGGTTTCGAGGAGGTGAAGCCATGCCGACGTACGAATATCACTGCGCCAAATGCGGAACCTTTGAGGCGTTTCACGGCATCAACGACCAATTGACCCATTGTCCCACCTGTCAGGGGGAGATTCGGCGCTTGATCAGCAGAAACAGCAATATTATCTTTAAAGGGTCTGGCTTCTATAGCACGGACTCGCGTTCCGGCGCCGACCAACAAAAAGCGGCCTCCGAGTCGTCGGGAAGCGGCAGCGCCGGATCAACGTCGAATACTGACAGCAAAGCTTCGTAGCCAACGAAAGGTCACCCTCGGTGACCTTTCTTCGTGGGATAGACAAGTTGAATTACATTTTCTAATATACTCTCTTTTGATAAATTGAGAATTAAAGGGATGACGCTCACAACGTTGCGATGGGGCGGGTGTCCCCGGAAAAGGTGTGTTGTAATGCAGCAGATCGTTACCCGAAGAGTCCGGGAGAGCTTGAAGGATGCGCTGCGCCAAGCGGCGGAGGAAGCCAGGGCGGGGGCGGCGTTGAGTTTTGAATCATTGCCCGAGATCGGCCTGGAGATTCCCAAGGAAAAGAGCCACGGCAACTTTGCCTCCAATCTGGCCTTGGTCCTGGCCAAGGCGGCCCGGAAGCCGCCCCGGGATACCGCGGCGATCCTGGTGGAACATTTGCCGGACAATCCCTACCTGGAACGGGCCGAGGTCGCCGGACCGGGCTTTATCAACTTTCACCTGAACCACAGGTGGTTAAAGGAAGTCCTGGAGTCCATCCTCGCTCAGGGACCGGAGTACGGCAACAGTTCCGACCTGGCCGGCGCCAAGATTCAGCTGGAGTTCGTCAGCGCTAATCCGGTGGGGCCGATGAACGTGGTCAACGCCAGGGCGGCAGCGCTCGGCGATACCTTGGCCAACCTTTTCAACGCCTGCGGTGCGGAGGCCCGGCGGGAATATTACGTCAATGACTACGGCAACCAGGTCTGGACCCTCGGCCGTTCGATCGAGGCCCGGTATCGCCAGTTGCTGGGGCAGGAAGTTGAGTTTCCCGCCGAGGGCTATCAGGGCGAATATATCTATGATCTGGCCAGGCAGCTGATTGCCGAGCACGGCGACGCCGATTTGAAACTGACCCCGGAGGAACGGGTGGCCGCATTCCGGGACTTCGGCTACCAAACGATCCTGGCCGGGCAGCGGCATGATCTCGCCCAATACGGGGTCAATTATGATTGCTGGTTTTCCGAGCGGAGCCTGCACGAATCCGGCGCAGTCGACGACGTGCTGCGGATTGTGGCCGAACGGGGCCTCACCTATGAGCAGGAAGGCGCGTTGTGGCTGGCCACCACCAGGTTTGGGGATGACAAAGACCGGGTGCTCCGGACCGCGGACGGCCGGACCACTTATTTCAGCTCCGACATCGCCTATCATCTGGATAAATTTAAGCGTGGCTTCGATCTGGCCATCGATATCTGGGGCCCGGATCACCACGGTTACATTCCGCGGATGAAAGCGGCCATGGCGGCGCTGGGATTCGACCCGGAACGGCTGGAAGTGCTGATTGCCCAACAGATCAATCTGATCAAGGACGGCCAGCCGTTTAAGATGTCCAAACGCCGCGGCGAATTCATCACCATGTCCGATCTGCTGGAAGAGGTCGGCAATGACGGCGCCCGCTGGTTCTTTTTGATGCGGAGCCCCGATAGCCATCTCGACTTTGATTTGGACCTGGCCCGGTCCCAGACCAGTGAAAACCCGGTTTTCTATGTCCAATACGCCTTCGCCAGAATTTGCAGCATTTTCCGGCAAGCAGCCCCCCAGCAGCTGGAGTTTGAGAGCGATGAGGCTCTCCAGCATTGGGACGCCGAGGAAGAGACGCTGATCGAAAAAACGGCCCATTTTCCGGACTTGCTGAGCGAGGCGGCGATCCGGCGGGAGCCGCACCGGCTTACCGGCTATTTATTGGAAATGGCCACGCTCTTTCATTCCTATTATAACCGGCGCCGATTCATCAGCGAGGACCCGGGCCAGACCCGAGCCAGGCTGGCCATGGCGCGCGGCGTGGGCGTTGTTTTGGAACGGGGCCTAAAACTGCTCGGGGTTTCCGCCCCGGAACGCATGTAAATACGGCTTGACTTTGAAAGGAGGACGGCATGCGCAAATTACCGCTTTTTCCGACATTGGGCAAGGTTCTGAAGAAGTCTTTCGTGGAGTTGTATCAGTCCTTTGGAGTGACCTTGCTGCTCAGTCTGATCTGGGTTCCGGGATATTTTTTATTGCTGATGGCCGCTTCCCCGTTAATGCTGGGAATGAAACCGAACGAGGCCGTCAATGGACTGCCGGGATACGTGGTCATGGCCTTGCTCGGCATCACCGTGGTCAATGCCTTGTGGGCCGGCCCGATTACTACGGCCCTTTATGGATTCTATCAGGAACGCAAGACCGGTTACCCTAATTTGAAAACGTTTTTTTCTCTTTTTAAACGGCATTATTTACGATCCGCGGCGGTACACGCCCTCTATTGGGTGGCGGTCACCCTGCTCGGCTTCAATTTGATTTCCGCCATCGTTCATAGCAATTTCTTTTTCAAAATTTCGGGGATGTTCTCTGCCTATTGCCTGTTCTTCCTGTCATTGATACCGTTCTTCTTCCATCCGCTGCTGTTTATGAAGAACTCGATCTTCAAGACGATTAAAAAATCGGCGTTGCTGCTGTTGGATAATTTCGGCGTCTGTTTCTGGCTAAACCTGGTTTTAGGGTTCCTGCTGGTCGGGAGTTTGGCTTTTCCGCCGCTGATGGTCTTTGTGATGTTTGCGTACGGGGCATTCCTGATTTACGTGATTGATTCCGGTTTTGAAGCGATTTGGTCCAAATACAGCGAAGAACCGGGTGAGGAGGAGAAGCAATGACCAAGTTCATCTTTATTACCGGCGGGGTTGTTTCCTCGCTTGGGAAAGGAATTACCGCCGCCTCCCTGGGCTGCCTCCTGAAAAGCCGGGGAGTGAGCGTTTCCGTGGTCAAATTGGACCCGTACATCAATGTGGACCCCGGCACCATGAGCCCTTATCAGCATGGGGAAGTTTTCGTCACCGATGACGGCGCCGAGACCGATCTGGATCTCGGCCATTACGAACGGTTTATCGACGTCAACCTCAGCAAGAGCAATAATGTAACCACCGGCAAGATTTACTGGTCGGTCATTACCAAGGAGCGCAAAGGCGATTATCTGGGCGGGACCGTGCAGGTCATCCCGCACATCACCAACGAGATCAAGGACCGGATTTTGCGGGTCGCCAAGGAAAGCCAGGCCAAGGTGGTCATCGTGGAAGTCGGCGGTACGGTCGGCGATATCGAGAGCCTGCCGTTCCTGGAAGCGATCCGGCAACTCAAAAACGATGTCGGCCGCGATGACGTGATGTATATCCACGTGACCCTGCTGCCGTATATCGGCGCGGCCAGCGAATTGAAGACCAAGCCGACCCAGCATAGCGTGAAGGAGCTGCGCGGCATCGGAATCCAACCCGATGTGATCGTCTGCCGTTCCAATAAGCCGATCTCTGATGAGTTGAAAGCCAAGATCGCGCTGTTTTGCGATATCAATAAAGAAGCCGTCATTCCCAACCTGGACGCCAAGACCATCTATGAAGTGCCGCTCCTGCTCGAACAGGCCGGCCTGGATGAGATTGTCCTCAACCGGCTGCACCTGGATTGCAATGAACGGGATCTCAAGGAATGGCGCGCGATCGTGGCCAAGATCAAATCGCCCAAGGAAAAAGTGACAATCGCCATTGTCGGTAAGTACGTGGCCCTGCCCGACGCCTACCTGAGCGTGGCCGAAGCGCTACGCCACGCCGGGATCGCCCATGATACCGAGGTGCTGATCAAATGGGTGAATTCGGAACAGATCGAGGCCAAAGGGGCCGACCCGGTCATCGGCCAGGTGGACGGCGTCCTGGTGCCCGGCGGCTTTGGCAACCGGGGCATCGAGGGCAAGATCGCCGCCATCCGCTGGGCGCGGGAGAATAAAGTGCCATATCTCGGGATCTGCCTTGGGATGCAAACCGCGGTCATTGAATTCGCCCGGAATGTCTGCGGCATGGAGCGGGCCAATTCATCGGAGTTCGACCCCGATTCCCCGTATAAAGTCATTGATCTGCTGCCCGAGCAAAAAGAGATCGAGGATATGGGCGGGACGATGCGCCTGGGCCTGGATCCGGTCCGCATCAATCAGGATACGTTGGCCCATCACGCCTATCAGCAGGAGTTGATCTACGAGCGTCATCGCCACCGCTATGAAGTCAACTCCGAACACCTCGCTAAGCTCCAGGCCGCCGGCCTCCGGATCAGCGGTGTCCTGCCCGACCGGCAACTGGTGGAAATCATCGAGCTGCCGGGCCATCCCTGGTTCGTGGCAACGCAGTTCCATCCGGAGTTTAAATCCAGGCCGCAGCGGCCGCAACCGCTGTTTCGGGATTTTGTCAAGGCCGCCCTGGACTATTCGAAACGGCCCCGCTAAACCGGCTCAGCGTTTAAAAACTTTTTCATCTTATATTGGAATCATCTTATTATTTCATCGCTCGTATGAAATCCCTCCGGAGCGTCAATAATGCTCCCGGAGGGATTGTTTATGAGAAAACGGTGGATGATTTTAATCAGCGGATTGCTGTTGATGGTAGCGGCGCCGGCCGGTGCTTCGGAACGGTCATTGATTGATTACGGTTCAGTCCGGAACGAACCGGCGGTCGTTCAGGAGGTCAATTCCGGCTCGCAAGAACTTTATGGGGAGATCTTCGCGATCAGCCCGGAGCGGCTGGTGCTCAGGGACCGCTCCGGAGCGCGCGGCTACAGACTGGGTGGCTTGACTCGATATTATTGCAACGGCCGGCGCTGTTCTTGGGATTCGCTACGCCCGATCGCCCCGGAGGCTTATTTTGAAGCCGTCGTGACCTTGAACCGGCAACAGGAAGTATTGGCAATCAATGGTTTTTATGATGGGGAAGAATGCCTGATCAGGGGCTGGAGCCGGAATGGCCGTGACTTGACTTTGCAACTGGAATCGCTATCGGGAGGGCCGGCGCTGGCCGACCGAGCGGTAAGCCCCCTCGCCAGGCTGCCCGAAGGTGAACGCTGGGTACGCGAGGACCAGATCGTGTTTGTGCTATACAATCGGAAACAGGAGGTCCGGGCGGTGTTTCTGCCGGATTAGCTCGCCGCATTTTCCGTTTGACCGTCGGGTCGCTGCGATTGGCGCAGCGGCCCGTTTTTCTTTTGAATGCTTTCGTTTGGATTCCCAATCCTTTCATTTGCTTTCGTTTTCTTTTGATTTGGCAACAAAATCCTTTTGTTTGGTTTCGGATACTTTCGATTTGACAATAAAATGTTTTCGTTTGCTTTCGAATGCTTTCGTTTTTGGTTGAGAATGTGGAGTTTTGACAACTTGTTGTGGATTCCGGATATTTAACGTCGATTCAATCCCAAAGCTTTAGCGGCGATTAGCATTTCTTTAAACAGGAGTGTGGAACATTTAAAACTCATTTCCATCCCAACCCATCGATCTACTCCAACGGATTGCAGGAGTCTTGGTAACTTTGTCGAAAAATAACAGGAAAATTCGAAATCACCCGGAAAGGGATACCATGCCGATTCGTGTGTTAGTGGTTGATGATTCCGCCTTTATGCGCCAGATCATCCATCGGATGCTGGAGGAAGACCCGGAGATTGAGGTGGTTGGAACGGCCCGGGACGGCCAGGATGCTCTCGCCAAGGTTCATAGCTTCGACCCCGATGTGGTGACGTTGGATGTCGCCATGCCGAACATGGATGGGCTGGAGTGTTTACGGCAGATCATGGACTCCGCTCCCCGCCCGGTGATCATGGTCAGCTATCTGACGGTGGCCGGAGCCGAGCATACCATCGCTGCGTTGGAACTGGGCGCCGTGGATTTCGTGACCAAGACCAATTCCAACGACCCGGAAGCCATCGCCGCCATCCAGCAGGAGTTGACGCAAAAGGTCAAAGTGGCGGCCACCATCGACTGGCAAAAGTTGCAACCTGCCCCGCTCCTTCCGGCGGCGCCCGCCCCGGAACCGGTCGTTTTCCGG
Source organism: Bacillota bacterium (assembly GCA_023402395.1). Taxonomy (GTDB): domain Bacteria; phylum Bacillota; class UBA4882; order UBA8346; family UBA8346; genus JAEYGI01. The sequence continues at coordinate 15,815 of JAEYGI010000041.1, read as the reverse complement.
AAGATTAAGGAATTGGAACTGGCCGTAATCGGCGCTTCCACCGGCGGGCCCCGGGCGCTGCAGGATCTCTTGACCCGGATTCCGCCGAACTTTCCGCTGGGAATCATCGTCGCCCAGCACATGCCGAAAGATTTTACCAAGGTATTCGCCAAACGCCTTAACGATCTGGCCAAAGTGGAAATCGTCGAAGCCCGGTCCGGCGATCTGGTGACGCCGGGACGGGTGCTGGTGGCGCCGTCTGGCTATCAGACCACGGTGGTTCGCGATGGCGAGCGCCTGACGGTCGAGGTCGCGAGCCACCCTCCGCTGATCTATAAACCTTCCATCGATCATTTGCTGCGTTCGGTGGCTGCGGCTTGCCAGGGCCGTTCGCTCGGGATTATTCTGACCGGCATGGGCTCGGACGGTGCGCAGGGGCTGTCGGAATTGCGCCGCCTGGGGGCACGGACCATCGCCGAAGCCGAGTCGAGCTGCGTGGTTTACGGGATGCCCAGGTCAGCCATTGAACTGGGCGGCGTGGAGTATGTCGAGCGGTTGCCGGATATTTATTCGCGGGTCGTCAGCATTCTTGACGATTATTGATCGTTTTTTGTCGACCCACGCTGGATTTTCGACGATTCCGCCTTTTTGGCGGAAACGAGGGAAAATAGGCTGAACCGTTTTTCATGAGAAGGATATCTCGGAAAAACGTGGAATGTATTATTTGTTCAGGCGCCGGTGGTGTAAACGGGCTAAGCCCGGAACGGAAACCGGCCGGATTGGGCCTTGTTTTTCCGGTGTCGACAAGCGAAACGCGAAAGGAGGCGGTTTCGAATGCTGGTCTCGACCCAACGGACCCTCGCTCTGCGGTGTCCCCTCTGCGGCCGGTTGGAGTTTCATCAGGTTTCGCTGTTTGATTTTTCTGGGCACGCGCCGGTTCGGATCCGCTGCAAATGTGGTTTTAATAAAGCGATTCTTTATACGAAGAACGGTAGGGAATATTTCTTGCAAATCCCGTGCCTGATCTGCGAGGAGATCCATATTCTCCGCTTTGGCAAACGGGAGTTGTGGGAGAAGCCGACGTTACTGATTCGGTGCACTGAGACAGGACAGGAACTCGGTTATCTGGGAACGGAAAATTCCATCGAGCGGATCGTCCGCCAAAAACAGGACGATCTGGACAGCATCATCAACAATCTGGGATTTGACGATTATTTCGCCAATCCGCCAGTGATGTTCGAAACTCTGAACCACCTGCATCAGATCGTTGAGGAAAACAACCTTTATTGTCTGTGCGGCAATCATCAGATTGAGATCGATGTTTTCCCGGAGAAACTGGAATTGCGTTGCCCCTTGTGCCAAAGCATTCATATTATTTACGCGGAAACGATCGAAGATTTAAAATTGGTAAAGCAAGCAGTCAAGATTGCCTTAACGGAGAAGGGTTTTTCCAGCTTCGACTCCAGCAAGGTTCATCCTGTCTAACCTCCATCCCGAAGCTTGTGCGCGTATTCTTTCTTCAGACATAAAGCTCACGCTAATGCGTAGCTTTACGGCACAATATACCATTGTTATGGTTGTTCGAATATATGCCCAGACTCCCGGATCAAACGATAACTCAAACCTCGAATCTTATCCAGGCCCCGGTTTGGCCATAATCAACGTATATTTTTCAAATTCAGCACAATATAATAATAGAGGATTTTTATTCTCTCCGTTTAATTTTTAATGTTGGCTCCTTGGAGCCGCCCGCCGCTTGTTTTACGGACAAGCGGAAGCCGCATGGGTTTGCGCCGTGTTTCAATCCTCTAGGAACCCTCCTGAAAAATCACGGTTTTCGTTATGTCTAATTCGCGTGCGATCAACCCGGCCAAAGACCAAAAAAATCGGCAAGGCAAGCGTTCAAGTCGATTTCGCTCGCCCGGAAGACTTTGCATAGGGCTGTAGGTGTTGTTGGGCAGCCCGGACCAAACGCCCGGACAATCACGGGCGTCGCAAGCAGCGGCCGAGTCGTTCGAATGCATTATTCCTTGGACCTTGAAACTTCCCGTAAGTTTTTCAAAGATTGCTGCCGCTGGCCATTGGCTTCGGCGGATATGGATCTTCGCTGAAAATTCGCGTTATTGTATATTTCGTGCAAATCATTTTGAAGGAGCCGAAAGGGAGGAAATTTTTTAATGCAATTAGCTGATTTGGAGAACAAAACTCTTCAAGAACTGCAGGACATGGCCTCCGAGTTGCAGATTGAAGGGTACTCGAAGTACCGGAAGCGAGAACTCATCTTTGAGTTGTTGAAGGTATTGGCGGTAAAGGAGGGCCTGATCTTTTCCCAGGGGGTCCTGGAGATCTTGCCCGACGGATACGGCTTTCTGCGGGTCGAGGGGTACAACCCAGGGCCAGAGGATATTTATGTCTCGGCTTCGCAGATCCGCCGGTTCAACCTGCGAACCGGGGATCAGGTATCCGGCCAAGTCCGGCCGCCCAAGGACAACGAAAAATATTTCGCTTTGCTTAAGGTTCAGGCGGTTAACCTGATGGACCCCGACGCATTGCGGAAACGGAATCATTTTGAGGAATTGACCCCGATTTATCCTAATGAGCGGATGCATTTGGAGACAACAAGCAAGGAGATCGCGATGCGGGTCACGGACTTCATGGCGCCGGTGGGCAAGGGGCAACGCGGCATGATCGTCGCTCCGCCCAAAGCCGGAAAGACCACGCTGCTGAAGAAGATTGCCAACAGCATCACCACCAACCATCCCGAGGTCGAACTGATCGTGCTGCTCATCGACGAACGCCCCGAGGAGGTCACTGACATGTCCCGGTCGGTCAAGGGTGAGGTGGTCAGTTCCACCTTTGACCTACCGGCCGACAATCACGTCCGTGTGGCCGAACTGGTTCTGGAGCGGTCGCGGCGAATGGTCGAGGTGGGCCGGGATGTGGTGATTCTGCTGGATTCCATCACCCGGCTGGCCCGCGCTTACAACCTAGTGGAACCTCCCAGCGGCCGGACGCTTTCCGGCGGCGTGGATCCGAGCGCGCTGCACAAGCCGAAACGCTTCTTCGGCGCCGCCCGGAACATTGAAGAAGGGGGGAGCCTGACGATCATGGCCACGGCCCTGGTCGAAACCGGATCGCGCATGGACGAGGTCATCTTTGAAGAGTTTAAGGGAACCGGCAACATGGAGCTGCATCTTGACAGAAAACTAGCGGATCGCCGGATCTTCCCGGCCATTGACATCAACCGCTCCGGGACCCGGAAGGAAGAATTGCTGCTCCGGCCGGAGGAACTGGAGTGTACCTGGGTGCTGCGGAAGGTGCTTGGAACTCTTGGTGTCAGCGAAACTACCGAGTTGATAATCGACCGGATGAATCATACCAAAAACAATGAAGATTTTCGGGAGTTGATCATGAACTCCTCCTTTGCCGAGAATGTATTGAAAAAACGAAACAGCGAGCATTAAGTCCGATTTGGACCTAACTCTCGCCCTTTGCGGCTGATATCCATCCATGGATGCCGCAACCTTAAGCCGTTCTTGCTCTGGCTTTCCCGGAGTCGCGGATTCAGGAAGTCAATTCAAGGGGACCAGAACCAGGGACGGTTCAAGATCCGGCGCTCAGAATGAGATTACGCCGGAAGAGCGAGAGACAGGTTCTTGGAAAATAATGCTAGGAATAGGCCCTTCAGGTAGAGACAGACTACTTGAAGGACTATTTATTTTTAGGGGGTTGACTAATTCGCGATGCGTCTGATGGTGACAGGTAGGCCTAACGAAAAAGCCGACTTGAAGATATTGGCCGCGTTAATTATTTTACTCATCCTTGCTCCCGGCTACGGCAAACTTCCGGCCGGAGACACCGCTACGTTTTTTGACAATGGCCCGTTCCTCGCCCAAAACGGATTGGACCGGTTGGAACTACTCCAAGGCTTTCCCGCGCACCGGGTGGCTGCCGGCCAGACGCTTTATCAAATCAGCCGTTTGTATCATGTTTCCGTAAAGCAACTGGCGGAATTGAACCAACTTCAAAATCCGGCCCGGATTTATTCCGGCCGGAAGCTTTATCTTCCCGCCGCGGACCCCGCTGATCCAAGGTTATGGCGGTATACGGTCGAAAATACCGTCAGTTTGGCCGCGCTCTGCGGTAAGTACGGCCTGACCTGGGAACAGTTCCATCGGTTGAATCCAAGGGTAAAAGCGCCGTTGCTCCCCGGCACCAGGCTGTTCCTGCCGAGACGGATCCAGCCCCGTTCAATCCACAAGCCAACCCCGGCCTTTGGACGGCCGGTCCGGGGCCGCATTACCTCCAGATTCGGATGGAGATGGGGGCGGATGCATTACGGACTTGATCTGGCGGCTCCGACCGGAACGCCGGTGCTGGCCGCTGCGGCCGGACGGGTCGTCTTCAGTGGCTGGCAAGGCGGATATGGCCTGCTCGTCAAGTTGCAGCACGGTGATTACCGGACCTATTACGGCCATCTGTCCAAAAGCCTGGTACGGACGGGGCAGATTGTAGCCAAGGGAACGTTGATCGGCCGGGTCGGAGCCACCGGCAATGCCCGCGGCAGCCATTTGCACTTTGAGGTCGAAAAGCGGGGGCAAAAGCTTAATCCATCGCATTATTTAAAATAAGTCGCCCGCCGGGGCGCGGGACAGGATGCACTTCATGCGGAGATTTGAATGAGGGAAATATGCCCTAAAATGGCGGTGTTCATAAAAATTTCATCAAAGACGCTGAAGAGAAATAAGAGCTAGCAAGGGAATTTTTGTGATCGTGACTCTGGAGGGAGGGAAGCAGCAATGTCTTCCCTTGTTTTTTGAAGCAATTTGCGGTACAATAAGGTCAGTGAAGGTCAGAGGTGTTTCTGATGGGCAATTTAGCTGATTTTATCGAGCAATACCTTCGGAACATGCTCGAAGGGAAAAGCATCATCGAACTGCAACGGCGGGAACTGGCCAAAATGTTCCGGTGCGCTCCGTCCCAGATTAATTATGTGCTGGAGACCCGTTTCACCCTGGAACGGGGGTATCTGATCGAAAGCAAGCGGGGCGGCGGCGGCTATATCCGCATCACCCAGGTGGAATGGGAGCCTTCGTCCAACCTGCCCGAAGCCATCAACCAGCTGATTCCGGAGCAACTGCCCGCAGAGGCTGTTGAAAATTTGCTTTTCCGCCTAGTGGAGCACGGACTGCTCAATTCCGCCGAAGCGCAGCTCGCCCAGTACCTGCTGGATCGGAACCTGGCCGATCTGCCTCCCGAATTGGCGCCGGTTTTCCGTTCCAAATTTTTAAAAATGTTATTGATGGTATTAGGAAGCAAGTTTCAGAAATAAGATGAACCGAGGTGAGGCAGATTGTTTTGCCAACGATGTAATGAACGGCCGGCTACCGTCCATCTGACCAAAGTGATCAATTACGAGAAGACCGAATTGCATCTCTGCGAGATCTGCGCTAAAGAGGCTGGCGGCGAATTAGGGTTGATCTTTGAGCCGAATTTTTCGTTTCAAAATCTGATCGCCGGTTTGCTGGAGGGAGAGGTCAGCGTCAATCCGCAGCTCAATTCCCACGGCCGGGAGATTCAGTGCCAGAATTGCGGCCTGACATTCACTGATTTTAGGCGCGGCGGTCTGCTGGGCTGCGGCGAATGTTACCGTTATTTTCAGTCGGGGCTGGAGCCGCTGATCAAGAAAGTGCACAGCAGCGCCAGGCATAGCGGCAAGGTGCCGCGCCGGACTGGAGGCAAGGTCCGGATCAGGAAAGAGATTGAGTCGTTGCGGAGTCAATTGCAAAGCGCCATCAAAGGGGAGGATTACGAGAAAGCGGCTCTCCTCCGCGATGAGATTCGCCTGAGGGAAAAGGAATTGTAAGGGGGCGAGACCCATGTTGAATCAGAATGCGTTTAACGATATCCCGGGTTGGGTGAAAGACAGCGGTGAAGCCGATGATGTCGTGGTCAGCGGCAGAATCCGCCTGGCCCGGAATCTGAAGGGGCTGCCGTTCCCGAACCACGCCGGGGAGAAACAATTGGCCGAGGTCAACCAGCGGCTGATGCAGGCGATTCAGGCCCCGGCCCCTTTCGGAGCCCTGGTGTCGATCCCGGTCGAGGAACTTTCGGCCAACGAGCGGATGGTATTGGTGGAAAAACACCTATGCAGCCCACAATTTGTGGAAAATCCGCATCTGCGGACCCTGATCGTCAACCCGGAACAGACCATCAGCATCATGGTCAACGAGGAGGACCATCTCCGCTTACAGAGCATTACGGCGGGGTTCGCGCTGGAGAACGCCCTGGACCTGATCAACCAGGTGGACGATTATCTTGAGGATACGCTGGAATTTTGCTTCGATGAAGGCTATGGTTATCTGACCGCTTGCCCCACTAATGTCGGCACCGGGATCCGGGCTTCGGTGATGCTGCATCTACCGGCCCTGACCATGGTCGATCAGATCAAACGGGTGCTGGCGGCGCTGACTCATGTCGGCATCAATGTCCGTGGCTTTTATGGGGAGGGTACCGAGGCCTTCGGGGATATATTCCAAATCTCCAATCAGGTCACGCTGGGCCATTCCGAAGAGGAGCTCACCAATAATCTGAAGAGCATCTGCCGGCAGGTGATCGAACAGGAACGCTCGATCCGGGAGGCGCTGCTCAAGGAATCCCGAATCCAGCTGGAGGATAAAGTCTTCCGTTCTTACGGGCTGCTCAGCCAGGCCCGACTCATTTCCTCCCAGGACGCGCTAAAATTGCTGTCCGACGTTAAATTGGGCGTGGATTTGGGCATAATACCCAATGTTAATAAGCCGGTTGTCAAGGAACTGATGTTTATCACCCGGAGCGCGATGATCCAGCGGCTGATCGGCAAGGAACTCACGCCGACAGAGCGCGATTATTATCGGGCGGCGGTGATCCGCGGCAAACTGAGCCAGGCGGAGACCGTTTAACAGCGTTATGATAAACCCCGGCCCGAAGGCCGCGGATTATACACAAAAGCTCAAAGAAGCAAGGATAAAGTCGATCCAACCGATGTTTCCTAACGCTTTTCGTTGAATCAAGGGACTTTATCGCATGACTTCTAAAACCATGGCAAAGTTTTTACTTGGGAAGCAAGGGAAATCGGCCCGATCTTCCCGCCTTCCAAATACCGCAATCATTTTTAACTATTTTAGGTGGTGATATCGATGTTCGAACGTTTTACGGAAAGAGCACGAAAAGTTGTTTATCTGGCGCAGCAAGAGGCGGCCCGGCTCGGCCACAATGTGGTCGGCACCGAGCATTTGTTGCTGGGCCTGGTGGCCGAGGGCGAGGGAGTGGCAGCCAAGGCGCTGGAATCCATGGATATCCGGCTGGAAAAGATCCGGCAGGAAGTCGAGAAGATCATCGGCATCGGCGAAAGCAACCCCTTTGGTGAAATTCCTTTCACGCCGCGGGCCAAACGCGTTTTGGAGCTGGCGGTGGATGAGGGCCGGCAGCTTGGACATAATTACGTGGGCACCGAGCATATCCTGCTCGGATTAATCCGTGAGGGTGAGGGAGTGGCGGCGCAGGTGCTGAAAAACCTCGGCGCCGACTTGGAGAAAGTACGCAAGCAAGTCCTGGGGTTGCTCGGCGGGAGCGGGACGCCAGGTTCGTTTCCGGGACAGTCCGGCGGCGGTGGCGGCCGGGGCGCGGTCAAGACCCAGACCTTGAACCAGTTCGGCCGGGATTTGACCGAGCTGGCCAAGATCGCCAAGCTCGATCCGGTGATCGGCCGCGACAATGAGATCGAGCGGGTGATCCAGGTGCTGTCGCGCCGGACCAAAAACAATCCGGTGCTCATCGGCGAGCCGGGCGTCGGCAAGACGGCCATTGCCGAGGGGCTGGCCCAGAAGATCGTCAAGGGCGATGTTCCCGAGGTGCTCCGGAACAAACGGGTGGTGACCCTGGATATGGGGTCGATGGTGGCTGGATCCAAGTATCGGGGCGAGTTTGAGGAACGGATGAAAAAAGTGATGGAAGAGATCCGCAACGCCGGCGACGTCATTTTGTTCATCGATGAAATGCACACGCTGATCGGCGCGGGCGCGGCCGAAGGCGCCATCGACGCCGCCAATATTCTCAAGCCGGCACTGGCCCGGGGCGAGTTGCAATGCATCGGCGCCACGACGCTGGACGAATACCGGAAGCATGTTGAGAAGGACGCCGCGTTGGAACGCCGGTTCCAGCCGATCATGGTCGGCGAGCCGACCAAGGAAGAGGCGCTGAAAATACTGGAGGGGTTGCGGGATCGCTACGAGGCCCATCACCGGGTGAAGATCACCGACGTCGCCATGCAGGCCGCGGTGGACCTCTCCGATCGTTATATTACCGACCGCTTTCTGCCGGACAAAGCCATCGACCTGATCGATGAAGCCGCGTCCCGGGTCCGGCTCCGGACCACCACCGCGCCGCCGGACCTAAAGGATCTGGAGGACCAGGTTAACCGGATGCAGCAGGAGAAGGAAGCGGCCATCAAAAACGAAGAGTTTGAGAAGGCGGCCCAGCTCCGGGACGAGGAGCAGAAGCTCCGGCAGCAGCTGGATAACTTGGTTAGCCAGTGGAAGAACAAGAGCGGCATGGCCGAGCCGACAGTCACCGAGGATGAGATCGCCCATGTGGTCTCCAGCTGGACTGGGGTCCCGGTGGTAAAGCTGAAGCAGGAAGAGACCGAGCGGCTGTTGAAGCTGGAAACGGTGCTGCACGAACGGGTGGTCGGCCAGAACGAAGCGGTCGAAGCCGTCTCCAAGGCGGTGCGGCGGGCACGGGCCGGCCTGAAGGATCCGAAGCGGCCGATCGGCTCCTTTATCTTCCTAGGCCCAACCGGCGTCGGCAAGACCGAACTGGCCCGGGCGCTGGCCGAGGCGCTTTTCGGCGACGAGAACGCGGTGATCCGGATCGACATGTCCGAGTATATGGAGCGGCACACCGTCTCCCGGCTGGTCGGCGCACCTCCGGGCTATGTCGGGTATGAGGAAGGGGGCCAGCTTACCGAGAGGGTGCGCCGGAAACCATACTCCGTGGTGCTGCTGGATGAGATCGAAAAGGCCCATCCCGAGGTCTTCAACATCCTATTGCAAGTACTGGAGGACGGCCGGCTGACCGACGCCCATGGCCGCACGGTGGACTTCCGGAACACGGTGGTGATCATGACTTCCAACGTCGGCGCCAATCTGATCGAGCGCTCCGGCTCCATCGGGTTCCAGATTGCCCAGGACGAAGAGGATGACAATTACCGGAAGATGAAAAACAATGTCCTGGAGGAATTGAAACGAACCTTCCGGCCGGAGTTTCTAAACCGGATCGACGAGATCATCGTCTTCCACGCCCTTAATCAGGAGCAGATCAAGGCCATCGTCGACCTGATGGTGAAGCCCGTGACCAAACAGCTCTCTGATAAAGGCATTCAACTGGAGTTGACTCCGGAGGCCAAAGAACTGCTAGCCAAGGAAGGGTATGATCCGACCTTCGGTGCCCGGCCGTTGCGCCGTTCGGTGCAGCGGTTAATCGAGAATCCCCTCTCCGAGGAGTTGCTCAAGGGAGCGATCCACGACGGGGTCAGGATCCGGGCCAAAGTGGAGAATGAGCAGATTGTGTTCGAAAACGTGTAGTGGTTTGGGGAGGGATCACCTCTCCCCCGTCCCCTCCCCGACGCAGCGGTTTTGGGAGGAATTTTCGGCGGGGAGGGGTGATTCGCTGGGAACTATTTTCTATACGTCCAGTGAAATCAATGAAGTCGGATTTTGGGCATAATCCCTTTCTGGATAGGACTGCTTCGAAGCATCAGCGGAGTAGAAACCTGAATTTCCAGCGATTTATCCCTCCCCGTTGAGTAGACCCGCGACAATGACAACGCCGGGGAGGGAGCAAGGGAGAGGTATGGGTTTAGGCCGCTTGATTGGCAAAGATCATTCCCTAAATATTGCAACCGTAGCATGACGGCATTGGACCCACCCCTTGCCGTGAAAATGAACGAAGGAGGCGTTTCCAGCCTCCTTCGTTCATTTTTGGCTTTGATTCGGTGATTTGGAATTGGCGCTTACTGCTTCTGTCCCAACTCGGTTTCGACTTCCTTGATGAACTGATCGAGCATTTTAATGAGGCGTTCCGATTTCATACCCAGCGCGTAGGCGACCTGGACCGGGGAATGCTCGGTGATCAGGCCCTCCATCGCCAGCCGGAAGTGCTGATAATAATTTTTGAAGAAAAGCTCAAAGACGGAAAACATCTCGTTCTGCCCGGCGGTCTCTCCGGAGTTGACCCCCCGGGTCTTCTGGAAGAACTTGAACAGGCAATCGTACACATCGTCCCGGAGCTGCTGGTGCTGGAGCGCGGTGGCGTCGCTCACTTCCTTGATCGACTTCATCTCCAGTACGTCCTGGAAGAGGGCGCGTTCGAAAAACTCTTCCGCTTTCGGCGCGGCGCTTCCTTGGGAATTGCTGATTTCAACTTCGTTGATCATGGATCGGCCTCCCGTAATTAGTTATTTTTACCGGTAGTATCGGTCCGGAATTGGTGATTTATACCGGGAGTGGACAAATTTAAGTTTTGGTTGATTCGCCCGGGCTTTTCGATTACAATGGAATCAGTTTATAATATATAAGATGAAAAAAAGTTTTTGAAGTAAGTATTCCCAGCCCAAAAGCCGGTTGTGAATGGGCAAACGATTGAACTTTTTTTCATCTTATGAATCAAGGAAATATGTCGCTTATTGCGGCATATATAGAGGAGAGATTTCCGTGAGATCCGCCAGTCAGATAAGGCAAGAGTTTCTCGACTTCTTCCGTGACAAAGGGCACGCCATCGTTCCCAGCGCTTCCCTCATTCCACATAACGATCCGACCCTGATCTTCACCAACGCCGGAATGAACCAATTCAAGGACGTTTTTCTCGGCACCGGGACCCGCGACTACCAGCGGGCCGCCGATTCCCAAAAATGCATCCGGGTCAGCGGCAAGCACAACGATCTGGAGGAGGTCGGCCGGGACACCTACCATCACACCCTTTTCGAGATGCTGGGCAACTGGTCGTTCGGGGATTATTACAAAAAGGAGGCCATTCTTTGGGCCTGGGAGCTTTTGACCGAACGCTGGGGATTGCCCAAGGACAAGCTTTACGCCACGGTTTATAAGACCGACGGCGAAGCCGAAGGGCTGTGGAAAAGCATCACCGACATCAACCCCGAGCATGTGCTCCGCTTCGGGGAGAAGGACAATTTCTGGGAGATGGGGGAGACCGGCCCCTGCGGACCCTGTTCCGAGATTCATATTGATCTTGGTCCCGAGCGTTGCGACAAGGGACACGTCCCGGGCCACGTCTGCGGCGTTAACCTCGGTTGCGCCCGGTATATCGAGCTCTGGAACCTGGTTTTCATCCAATACAACCGTAAATCCGACGGGAGCCTCGAGGAGCTTCCGGCCAAGCACGTCGACACCGGTATGGGCTTTGAGCGGATCGTCTCGGTGCTTCAGGGCGAGCGGTCCAATTACGACATCGACTTGTTCCGCCAGATCATCGCCGGGATCGAGCGGGTTACCGGCCAGAGCTATTCCCAGTCCGAGCAGGTGGCGTTCCGGGTTATCGCCGATCATATCCGGGCGCTGACTTTCGCCATCGCCGACGGCGCCCTTCCGTCCAATGAAGGCCGCGGTTATGTGCTGCGCCGGATCTTGCGCCGGGCCGCCCGTTTCGGCCGGACCCTCGGCATCACCGAGCCATTTTTGCATAAGATCGTGGCCAGTCTCGTCGGAGCGATGGGCGAGGCCTATCCGGAGCTGGTCGAGCAGCAACGCCATTGCGAGATGGTGATCAAGGCCGAGGAAGAAGGCTTCAATCGGACGCTGGACAAAGGAATTGAGCTGTTCGAGAGCATCGCGGCCCGGCTGGAGTCCGAGGGCCGTAGCCAAATCGCGGGTGAGGATGCGTTTAAACTCTATGACACCTATGGCTTCCCGCTAGATCTGACCCAACTGATGGCCGAGGAGCGGGGCTTGGCGGTGGATCTCGACGGCTTCAACCGCGAGATGGAGAATCAGCGGACCAAGGCCAGACAGAGCGGGAAATTCGTCATGACCGAGGAGCAGACCCGTTGGGAGACTGTGGCCGACCGGCCCCATTCGGCCTTTCAAGGATATGAGCGGCTGGAATGCCAGTCGCAGCTCTGCCTGATCGGTGAGGATCAGGATTACTGGCATCTGGTCTTCGCGGAGACGCCGTTTTACGGCGAATCCGGCGGCCAGGTGGGCGACGCCGGGACCATCGCCGCCGGGGACCGCTCGTTTGAGGTCAGCGACACGGTCCGCCAGAATGACCGCATTGTGCATCTGGTGAAGAAAGCCGGGGACTTTCCCCGGAACCTCACTCAATATACTCTGGCGGTGGCCGCCGACCGGCGCCGGGCCACCGCGGCCAACCATACCGCGACCCATCTGCTCCAGGCCGCGCTCAGGCAGGTCCTGGGCGACCACGTTCATCAGTCCGGGTCGCTGGTCACCCCGGAACGGCTCCGCTTTGACTTTACTCATTTTGAAAAGGTCACCGAGGATCAACTCCGGGAAGTGGAGAGCCTGGTGAACAAGGCGATCGGCCAGGCGCTGCCGGTCTGCACCGAGGAACGGTCCTATCGGGAGGCCGTGGCCCAGGGAGTCACCGCCCTGTTCGGCGAGAAGTACGGCGACCGGGTCCGGGTGGTTCAGATCCCTGAGGTCAGCGCCGAACTCTGCGGCGGAACCCATGTGGCCAATACCGCCCAAATCCGCGCCTTCCGGATCCTGTCGGAGAGCAGCGTGGCCACTGGCGTCCGCCGGATCGAGGCGGCTACCGGATACGAAGCTCTGCGCGTTTTCAACCAGGAACGGGAGACCTTGGCCGAATTATGCGGCATCTTGAAGACCGACGCCGGCCAGGCCGTCGCCAAGCTTCAGGCGACGCTTGACGACTACGCCCGGCTCCAGAAAGAATTAGCCAAGGCGGACCAGGATCAGGCGGCCCAACAGACCCAGGGGCTGTTCGAGCGGATCCGGAAAGCGGCGGCCGGGAGCTACGTGGTGGCCCGGGTGGACGGCATGAGCATCGAGCTGATGCGGGAAGCCGTTGACAAGCTGCGCGACCGGATGGGCAGCGGCGTGGCGGTGCTTGGTGCGGTGACCGACGGCAAGGTGTCGTTCGTGGCCGGGGTCACTAAGGATCTCACGGCGAAGGTTCAGGCCGGAAACGTGATTAAGGCCGTGGCGGCCGAAGCCGGCGGCGGCGGCGGCGGACGGCCCGATCTGGCCCAGGCCGGCGGGAAGGATCCGGCCAAGGTCGATCAGGCGCTGGCCGTGGGCGAGCAAATGGTGAAGCAGTTATTAGGGTAAACTAAAAGGCGTTCCGGATCCGGAGCGCCTTTTTTGATGGGAGTGATCCTGATGTATCTTGTTGATTATCATGTCCATACCAAGCATTGCGGCCACGCCGGCGGGCTCCGGGTAACCCTCGGCTCCGACGCGCACCGGCCCCAGGACGTGGGGGCTGGTTTCGACCGCGCCGTGCAAATGCTGGAGGAGGCGGGGTATTGGGAGATCGTCACCTTTGAGCGGAGGAAGCCAAAGGCGCGGGCGTGGCGGGAGGCCTGATCCCGGGAGGTAACTTCACCTGTAACGGAAGTTGGAATGGAAAGAAGCGGCCGGTAATTCTATTGGCATTCAAGGGTTGGTTATCATCGAGATCATGATGACGATGATAAGACGAAGCAGGTTTTGTTAAGTTATTTGGATTTTTAGGGATTGACAAATTAAAGCGTTCATCATAAAATGCAAGTGAGTACTTGCATGGAAAGAGGTGGGCATAAATGCCCGAAATGAGTACTTCCGATTCTATTTTAGCTGCCGCAATGGAACTTTTCTCAAAAAAGGGTTACGCTGCCGTTACCACCAAAGAAATTGCCGCCAAGGCCCAGGTAAATGAGGTCACCCTCTTCCGGCACTTTGAAACAAAACAACAACTTTTTCAGAAAGTCTTTGCGAAATATATCTTTGAACCCGGTTTTGAAGATGTTTTCCACAAACAAATTGTATGGGATTTAACGAAAGATTTATTAAATATCTCGTTATTTTTTCAGGATATCATCATCAAAAATTCGAAATTACTCCAAATGAATCTTAAAGATAGTAGTGAAATTTTAAAACATTCAGACCAGAGTAATTTTATGAAAAGGTTTGCGCATGAGGCCAAACAAGAGCTCATTTCGTATTTTTCGGTGATGAAGGAAAAAGAAGTTATTATTGAAGAGCCTGAAATTTTGGCAACTAATTTTATGATAATCAATGCCGGTATTCTCATTAGCCTTTTTTCCGAGGGAATTGAAGTGAAAGAAACTCCTGAAATATACCGCGATAAGATGGTGAATATTTTCGTAAAGGGAATCAGAGCCTGAGTTATTGGCTCATTTGACAGTAATTAATTAAGGAAGGGCTAGAATTTTTATTATGCATGCAAGTACTTACATGGCGATACCTTGCTCATTATGTAAGCAAGTACTTACATAATTGTGAATATAAATAAGTTGGAAAACCGGCGATAGGGGGTTATCAAAAGAGTTAAAGCATCTGTAAAAAGCCAACTGGTTTCAATGTAGGTCTGGATATTTGGATGGAAAATGGAGGAGTATATGAGAACTGGTCACGTTTAAACGCCAGTACAGATTTATCAATCGGGGATTTAATAAGCTAACCATACTCGGTTTTATATTTTTGAGCGCCAAGTTTGGAGAGGCTAAATATCGCTTATTATATAGGACCAGGATATCTTTTTACCTGAATCTTTAAGGAGCATAAGAACATCATGCGTAAGTTCGTTTGTCTGATCTTTTTATTAACTCTTTTGGTAACCGGGTCGCCCGTAACTACCTTTGGCTTTCCGGAAGAAGAGAAGGGAGGGCTGATCGCCTACGGCCCGGAGTTTGAACTGGAATACCTGGCTCCTACCGCAGAACGCCGCCGGGATATTGATACCATCTCATTTAATATCCTCAAAGAAGATCACGATCATGGGCGGGTTGGCTTTTATAAGGGGATTACCCTCACCCGGGCCTGGGGAGAGATGACCCGTTTGGGGGTTACCAGTCATTGCGAAGCCTATGGCATCGGGCCAACTTATCTGATGAGAATCGGAGTAAAGAAATGGGATAAGGCCGCTCTTTTTTTAGATATGAGCGGAGCGCTGATTCTCTGGGATAAGAAATTCCCGACCAATGGCGATATTTACGATTTTATGTGGCGGATTGGGCCGAAATTCAGCTATCAAATCGGGAAACGGACTTTCTTAAATATCGGGTATAAATTAATGCATGTTTCGAACGGGCAATGGAACTGGTCCAGCATGGAGCCGAGCCCGCATAACCCCTCTTATAATGCGAAGGGATTTTCGCTTGCGATTGTGCACAGTTTTTAAAATGGCCGGATTGGTCCGACATTTGAGGCGACGGGGCAAGCAAGGGTACAAACCGTTCTATATAAGTTGAATTAAATTTCTGATATACATCATTATGCCGAGCCATGATGGAGAATTAATGAATTTAATTCAACTTATTTCAGCTGTAATCGGATGAAGTAAATTCCGATGGATGCCTTTTGCATTCGGCATTAAGAATGCAAATTTTATATTAGAAAAAATTTACTTCATCCTATATAGTTACCGGTTTGATTCAAGTAGTGGGAGCGGGGTGTGTAAAATAAAATGTGTAAACTCCTTGCCGATAAAAAAGTAAGGAGAGAAAAAGAAATGGGAATCGATAAAAAAGAACTAAAAGAAATCGTAAAAGAAAAAGGGCTAAAGACCGTTGAAGA
>JAEYGI010000015.1 GCA_023402395.1 Bacillota bacterium | reverse complement strand
TACACCAAGCTCAGCGTACTCAACCAGGCCGCCACCGCCATGCTGGCCCAAGCCAATCAACTGCCGCAACAGGTTCTTCAACTCTTGAGATAATTCTTCGCTCTCGTTAGGAAAAGCCCCCCGCTATCAGCGGGGGGCTTCTTAATTATTCGATTTTCGGTTCCGATATAGGCCGGAATTACCGGCCCCGGCAATCCTAGTTTCTTGTTTAAATGGAAACAATAAAGTAGGCGGCCATCCTTTTATTTGAGGATGGCCGCCTAAAAATTCCGGTAACTGCTTATCCCTTAACGTTTAATCTTCCGAATCGCGACAAGGCCGACTGCGGTAGCGCATACTTCCGGGCCGCCTGTCGCCGCAACCGGATATTCTTTAGTTCGGAACCGATTTGTTCTCGTTCCGCCACGGCTTCCCGCATCACCTTGCCGGCAAAATCTCTCGTTTCTCGTTCTTTGGCATCCACAGCGTCGATCAGAGAGTTCAATTCGCCCATCGTTCGCCAATCACTTTGGGATTCCAACTCACGATTCACTGCCTCCAGCTCAGTAATGAGCGCCGCGCGTTCCCGGAGCAGCCGGTTGAGGCCTCTCATTTCCCGTTTGCGGATAAACCGGCCTTGCGTCTCGGTATTCAATCGGATTTTCTCCAAGACGGCCAACTTCAATTCCAGGCGGTTCCGAACTTCAGCCTGCGTCACCGCGCTCAACTCCTTTATGATGACATGTAGGACGCCAACGCCGACAATTGGGCATTCATCTGGGAGATGTAGGTTTCAAGGGCGGTGTACTGGGCATAAAGACGTTCCTCCAACGAATCCAGGCGGTCCTCTTCTTTTTCGATTCGTTTCTGGTAGCTATCAATGGATTCGGTTAAGACGTTTTCAGTATTGGATAAGTCGCCTTCAATACCCGCCTTTTCCAACAACAACCCTTTGTTACCGCCATTATCGCGAATCGTGGAGATGTTCTTCTGAAGGATATCGTAGAAGCGGTAGGCGATCCCCTCTTCCCCGTAACGGGTACCCAACTCGTTTGAAGTGTATTTCCGGACCTGAGTCGTCCCCGGGTAACTGGAGGATTGCTTGGTAAAAAGGTCGATGATTCCCTGAGGATTGTCTTGGATGGCTTCTTTGAGCTCAGTTTCATCAATATGCAGCGTGCCCTTTTCTTTATAGGCATACTCTCCGGTAGCGATGCCGATATCGGCGAGACTAATGGATTGACCGGAGAACGTATCGATCAAGGCCGAACGCAGGTCGTCCAGGAGATTTTGCACCATAGGGTCCCGTTGCAATAATCCAGTTTTGGCCTTTTCGTTCCAATTCTTGATCTCTTCCTCACTCATCTCGTCTTCTTGAGCCGAAGTCAGCGGCGGATAGTCCGTGTCATACTCCTCCGACAATTCGCCGTTGATAGCCCCGATCAAACTGTTATAGTCGTCAACGAAGCCTTTGATGCTGTTGTAAATGGCGTCGACATCCCTGGCCAAAGTAACGGTCGCATCTTCATCCGTGGCCGTCTTTTTATTAAAGGTATAGGTAACCCCGTCCACAGTGACCGTGTTTGAGCTGCGGGTCAGCTCCACGTCGTCGATTGTTACTTTGGCATCCGTTCCCGCGGTATAGGTTCCCAAAGCCGCCGTGAGAAAGGTGCTGCCCGATTCGGTTACAGCCAGCGTTTTTTGAGCGCCGGTGGTATTCGCTTGCAATACCAGTTTATCGCTGAGTTCGTCGTATTTGAGAGTAACCCCGGCGTCGCTGAGGTTAATTTCACTGATCATTTCGGAAAGCTTGGTCTCTTTATCGAACGAGAACTTCACTCCATTGATGGTCAGCTCGACCTGGCCGTCACCGTTAAACGTGAAGGAGTCGCTCATCTTTCCGGCCAGGGTCTCCAGGGTATCGGAAGTGCTAATCCGGTTGCTCTGCGCCGCAACAAACCCCAAGGCGTTCATTGCGTTGGAATATTTGATATCAGTGGGGGGACTGATGCTGATGGCTTGCACGCCGCTACCGCTGGCCGCCGCGATCCCGAGTATGCCCGCTCCGTCCTCGGTCACCGTCACTTTGCCTCCGCCGACCGCATTGTTAATGGCAGTCTGGAGCGATTCCAAATCCGTAACCGAGCTGTCCAGCGTGATCGTGGTCGCGGTGCCGTCCACCGAAAGCACGAAACTTTTGCCGGCCAACGCGGAGTAATTCACCTCGGTCACTCCCTGAATATCCTTGGACAACCTCCCGCTGGTGGTCTGCGAAGCGGCCGTGGCCAACTGGCTGACCTTGACGGTATGCGATCCCGCCACAGCGTTACTGGTATAGGTGGCCGTGATTGCGGCGCTGCTGCTGGTGACCGAAAATTGATTGAAAGTCTTCTGACTCAAGAACGAACTCGAAGATGCGGTATCAAAATATTTACTGGCGAACGACTGAACGCTGGAGATAATCTCCCGATAAGCCTCCTGCCTCCATTCGACCAATTGTTGCTGTTGCTTCATCCGGTTCAACTTGGCCGAGTTGGCAGCCATCAAACCCGAGACTATCGAGTCCACATCAATGCCCGATGCGAGGCCACTGATCACGGTCCTTCCGTTGACCGTGGTCGAGGAAACACTACTGCTGCTGGAACTTGCCATTCCAATCGCCTCCCTGCTGTTTCACCAAATTTGTCAATAAATTAGGATCGACCTTTCCTAAAAAGACTGGATTAACTATGGGATCAACTGAGATAATCCACTAGACTTTTGCCAATGACCTTCGAACTGACCGATAGGGTCGCCTGGTAAACATATTGGGCGGTCGACAGTTCCATGGAAGCCTCGGCCACGTCCACATCTTCATTATTGCTCATCAGCGTGGTATAGGTAGTTAAGTCATTGGCCAGACGAGTCTTAGACATATTGACGTAATTCATGCGGGCTCCCAGATCGGCGCGGGTCGTGAGCACCCGGTCATAATCCGTATCCAATGTGTCAAGCAACTCGTCCAGATTCAGATCATGGCTGGTCACCGTAACGGTGGCCGGAGTCCCCGAATTGTCGATCTCCGCCGTCTTATAGCTGGTTTCTCCGTCCAAACCCAGCAGCAGCTTGTCGATGGTGTCAAAAAGATTCGTGCCGACTCCGGTGCCGATGACATCTTGCCCTTCGACGTTCACGGCCAACTGGCCGCCAAACCCAATGTTATAATTGATCTCCTGGGCGCCGCCGCTCTCATACATTTGAGCGGCATTGGCCTGGCAAAAGGCGATGATGTCGGCATCGTCGACCAAACCAGAGACCGGGCTGCCGAGACTCAGATAGCCTTCCTTGAACATCACTTTATCGCCCAGCGTCGTCGATGTCACTTCGTACGGCGCCTTATCGGTGACAAAGCCTCCGAACACATAACGGCCCGCGTAGGAAGTATTCATGATGTCAATCGCCTGTTCCTTCAATTGAATGACTTCTTCCCTGATCGCCGCCAGGTCGCTCTCACTCTTGGTCTCGGCGGAAGCTTGGCTCGTCAGATCCCGCAACTGCTTGATAACATCGCCCAAATCTTTGAGGGCGCTGTCGGTCACACTCTGCCAGGATCCCGCATCTTCGACGTTCTTTTGATATTGTTCGATTTTGGCGACATAATTGCGGTACTTGATGGCGCGGGTCGCGATCACCGGATCGTCTGACGGCAATTGAATCTTGGACTGAGAGGACCCCTTTTCCTGGGCTTTACTCAGCCGTTCCAGGTTTTGATTGAGATTCCAGATGGAATTGGCAACCATCATGTTGTTGGTAATCCGCATCGATACCACCTCCTATGGTATTGTTTTCCGTTTTGGCCGGTTTAGGGAAGGCCCAAAACTCCTTCCCGTGGAGTTTTAGGCCATTCCCGGACCAAATAATATCCTAACTGTTGACCATGTTGATGGTCGTTTCATAAATCTCGTTCCAAACGCTGACCAAGCTTGCCGCGGAATCATAGGCTTGCTGGTACTTGATCAGATTGGCCGTTTCCTCGTCGGTGGAAACCCCGGAGACTGAGGTCCTGCGCTCATCGAGGTTCTTAACGGCAAGGCTCTTGTTGTCCGAGGCGCGCTGCGCGAACGAACCTCCGGTTCCCAACGTGGAGAGGATAGAATTCATGAAATCCTCGGGAGTGCCACGATTGAACAAGAGGGGGTCTTCGCATAACGCGATCAAATCGTCGATGTTTTCGTTATTCTCCACTTCGCCTGGGGCGGAAGCCGTGGCGATCTTCTTCACATCGTCCTGGACGTCCTTGGACACGGAGATATTCGCCGCGGTGATATTGGCGTAGCGCGCGTCCAAATCGGCGCCGCTGGCCATAAAATCG
Source organism: Bacillota bacterium (assembly GCA_023402395.1). Taxonomy (GTDB): domain Bacteria; phylum Bacillota; class UBA4882; order UBA8346; family UBA8346; genus JAEYGI01. Next base: position 70,677 of record JAEYGI010000015.1, on the reverse strand, counting down.
GTGGAAGAACAATCGTCGTAGGTGAAAAAACGGATTCCGGTCGAACCGTCATATCCGTAGCCACCCGCATGGCCCGCGTAATAGGAATTGCCGTCGGCGTATACTCCTTCATTGAACGCCGTGGCGAAGGTACGGGCGAACTTGTCCAACTGGCCGATGTAATAGGGAACCCCTTTGTACCCCGATCCGGTGCTGCCGTCGCCGTCCCGGAGTTCGAGGTAACCTTTGATGGAGCCGCTTTCGGGCTCGAACGCCTCACCGGTCCCGACCCATCGAATGCCGTACATCCCGTCGGCCATCCCATAGCACTCCAGTTGGCGCGCGTTGCCCTCGTTGACCAGGGTGTCGCCGTTGACGCTGATGTTTACCATTCCGTCATCGGTTTCCTTGACCGATATCCCCGTCAGCTTGGTGAGTTCGTCGATGAGCAGGGTCCGTTTGTCCTCCAGCTCGTTGGTGGAGGCGCCGACCACGGACGCTTGCCGGATCTGTTTGTTGAGGTTGGCGATCTGTTCGGCGTACGAGTTAATTTGATTCACCAACGTGCCGACCGAGGTGTTAAGATTCTCCCGGATCTCCGTCAGTCGGGTAGAGGCGTCGTTCAGATAGGCGCAAACCGCCTTGGCCGACTGCATAACATCGGCCCGGGCCGCGTTGTCGCTGGCATTGTCCGACAGGGTTTCCATCGCCGCGTAAAATTCGTTCATTACCGTAGAAAAGCCGTTGTTGGAAGGTTCGCCGAGCACCTGTTGAATCTCGACCAACGACTCCGACTTAAGGGTCCATTCGCCCGAAGCCGAGTTGGCCAGCCAATACTTGCTGTCCAGCGCTTTATCACGGACCCGCTCGACCGAGACGACCTCCGCGCCGCCGCCGATAATCGCCTTGCCACTGACCACTACCGCCGTCCCGGCGCTGACTTGTTTGACTTTCTGCCGTGAATACCCTTCCGAATTAGTATTGCTCATATTGTTGGTGGTAACCATGGTTGAGGCCTGACTGCTGTACATGCCGCGCATGGTGATGCTCAGTCCCGCAAATGTAGACATCATGTCGAATCAACTCCTTCCCTGAGGGCTACCGCGAGCCCAAATCGTAAATCAAGCCTTCCAGCAGGCTGTCAATAGTGCTTAACACTCTGGCGCTGGCGCTATAGGCGTTTTGATACATAATCATTTTGGACATTTCCTCGTCCAGCGACACCGACGAGATTGACTGCCGCTCGTTATCGACCTGACGCACCAGCGCGTATTTCGTGCTGTAGTAGCCGTCGGCGTTTTCACCCGCGGTTGACACCCAGGAGACGAGCGACTCATAGAAACCGTTCATATTGGTGGACAGGCCATTAAAGCTAAAGTTTTTCTCATTCTGCCAGTTAAAAATCTGCTCGGCGATGACATTATCGCCCGCCGCCCCGGTGAGCGAGGAGACGATCAGATCCGGATCAGCGGCCAGGGCCGAATTCACCTGAATATTGCTCAAACTCAGCGGCCGACTGGCATCAGCGACCACGAAAAAGTCGAGCCCGGGGTTGCCGTCCTGATCCACTCCGGAGGAATGCAGATCATTGACAGCCGTGGCGATGGTGGTCAGCAGCCCATTCAGTCCCTGCCGCAGGTTGCTCATGGAACTGATCGAACTTGCCGAAAAATCATACGGTAACGTGGTGATATCCTCGACTCCGGTCTGATCGGCGTCTTCCATATCTGCTTTAATGCTGCCGCTGGTGATTCGGGCGTCAATCCCCAAATCGGCCCATTGCACTTGCAACGGATGCTCCGTCGAGCCGTCGCCGAACGCTTTGAGTTGGCGGGTATTTCCCCCATTGACCAGCCAGATGCCGCCGATGTTGACTTCCAGAATGCCGTTGTCGTGCTCGATAACGTTGAGATTGGTCAGTCCGGACATCTGGTCCAGGATGGTGTCCCGTTCGTCCCGGAGATCGCCCGCCTCAACTCCGCCCAGTTCCGCCTGGGTTATTTTTTGATTGAGCGCGGCAATCTGCCGGGCCAGATCATTGAGATCAGCCACGCTGGTTTTGACCTGGTCCACCGCGTCTAATTGCATTTGATAAAGTTGCTCGTCAATATCCTGCATGGCGGTGAGCAAAACTTGGGCGTTCTCGATCACCGACTGCCGGCTGGCCTGACTGCCGGGATCCTTGGACAATTCCGACCAGATATTGAAGAACTCTAAGACCGTTTGTTGCAGCCCGTTGTCGGAAATCACTTCATCGTCGTCTTTGACCACAAACTCATTGAGCGTCTTCTGGATCTCTTCCAGATTGGTGTCTTTGGTCTCCCAATAGCCGAGAGCGCCGTTATGCCGGCGATAAGTCTGATCGAGAAGCACGTCGCGCGCCCGGCGCACTTCGGCCACGCTGACGCCGTTTTCCACCGACACCCGTCCCGTTTGCACAACCACTTTCTCGGAGCTGTTGAGCACTTTGCGCGAAAACCCGGGAGTATGGATATTGGATATGTTATTGCTGACCGTATTTAACGCGTTCTGGTTGACGTTCATTCCAGACGTCGCGATGCTGTAGCCAGAAAAGGTCGAACCCATCGTTTACACCTCCTTGTTCCTTGTCTTAGCCCGTTTAGCCATCTTCATGATTACCGGACCATGTTGACCAGAGTTTCCAGGATGCTGTCGGCGGTAGTGATAATCTTGGAGTTGGCCTGATAGGCCCGCTGAGTGATCATCATCTCGCTGAACTGTTCCGAGAGATCGACGTTGGACATTTCCAGCGCCCCCGTGGTCAGCGTCCCGGTGCCGCCGGTGCCGGCCGCCAACGCGCCGGTGTATTCGCCGGAGTTGGCGGTGGGAACGTAGAGGTTATTGCCGATTTTCTGGAGGCCGGACGGGTTGTTGAAGACCGCCAGCCCGAGCATGCCCAGGGGTTGGGTCTGATCGTTGCTGTACACGCCGTAGATGACCCCGTCGGCACCGATGGTATAATCCTCCAACTCACCCGAGGCGTAACCGTTGGTATCGGTAGTCACTCCACTGGTGCTGCTGGAAGATTTATAGTAGGATAATTCGGTTAAATCGAGGCTGACGCTGAAGGCGGGCGCTCCGGCGTAGGTTCCCTGCGGCGTCAGCGTTATGGAGGGGTTGGTGGGGAAAGCCGTATCCGTGGTGACAATATTGCCGTCGCTGTCGAACCGGATATAGCCGTTGAGACCCCCGGTCACAGTCAGGGCCGTGGTGTCGGAGGACACAGCTTCCCAATAATAGGACGTAGTATTGGTGGTCCCATCGGTAAAGCATTTATACAGCTTGATTTGCACGTCATAGCTATTGCCCTGCGCGTCGTAGACCGTTAACGTCGCCGTCTCGTCGGACTCGGCGGGAACGGCATCAATATCGTCAAGCGCTATCCCGTTGGCATCGGCCGAAGGGTTAAGATTGCCGGTGAGGATGGACTCGGTGGAGGCCGACGGAGCGATCACCCGCTTGTTCCCGTTGTACCTGTCCGAGAAGACATTGATCGGCTCCACGTCCTGCTGGGTATTGTAGACGTAATTGCCGTCGGCGTCGATGCTATACTGCTGCCAACCGCAAACCTTGTATCCGTCGACCGTCAGATTGCCGCTGGCGTCAACGCCGAAGCTGCCGGCCCGGGTGAACTGATACTCTCCGACCGTTCCGCCCTGGACGACAAAGAAGCCGTCGCCGCCGATGGCCGCATCGCGGCCATTACCGGTCGACATCGTGCTGCCGGTGGTCATATTGGTGGTGATCGCCGAAACACTGACGCCCAGACCGATCTGCTTGGGATTGGTGCCGCCCCGGTTGGTATCCTTGCTCCCGGCCGTGGCCCCGCTGATGGTCTGACTGAGCAGATCGCTGAAACTGACCGATTGGCCTTTATAACCGGCGGTATTGACATTGGCGATGTTGTTGCCGATCACGTCCAGCTTGCGTTGCTGGGCTTTGAGACCGGACACCGCCGAGTAAAGTGACGTCATCATCTTTGATAATACCTCCTGATCGCTATTTCTCTATTTCTTCCGTCGCTCAGAAATAGGAATCAGCCTCCCCGGAATCGGGGTCCAGCTGAATATGAACATTGCTTGATTCAAGGGCGTTACTCGCCGTCCGAACCGCTCTCCGATTCGCCGTCCGAGCTAGAGGGGTTGGCCACCTTCACCACTGAACCGACCGCCACCTCTTCCCCGTCAACCGAAAGATACGGGACGCCGTCCTTGATGATCACCGAATCAACCACTCCCGATACGGTGACCGTCTTGCCGTCTTCCTCGGTTTCATAGGTAACTTCTTTGCCGATCATGGCGAAGGCCTGGCTCATGGCGCTGTCATTGGTCGAATTGCTCACTTGCATCACCGAGCTGAGTTCCACCAAGCTGCCATTGACCAGCAGATAGGTCGTGCCCTTCTGGGTGATCACCGACTCGACCCTTCCGGCCTGATACACCGTAGCCCCCGTCGAATCCGTGATTCCGTACATCACGTTCTTGCCGATCATCGAGTACGCCTGGGTTACGCTGTAGCTGTCCATCAGATTGTTCATCTGCTCCAGCGTGCTGATCTGGGCCATTTGGGACACATACTCGGTGTTGCTGACCGGGTCGGTCGGGTCCTGGTACTTCAGTTCCGTGGCGAGCAACTGGACGAACGACTCAAAGTCACTGATGCTGTTCGAGCCCGAGGAACTGTCCGTCTGGCTGGTGGTTGGCTCCTTCCACCAGTTCGAATCGGATACCGAACTGATTGCCATCGTTATTCCTCCTTTAATGAAATTTTTTGACCTTTTTTGGGTCCTCTTAAGCTTCGAAAGCGTTTGTTGGTTTTTTGTTAAAAAACACTTTCAGAACCCTTGGAACCCAAAAAATCGCGCCGCCAGCGGAGATTGCGGGCGGGCCTCGGCCCGCCCTTCCACCGGACCCCTTGCCAGCCGGAGCTGCTGTTTTGGCCAAGGAGATCCGGCGGACCGCTACCAGATCGTTTCATTGAGTAAAAGAATGTGGATATTCTGTAACTAAATGTGGATATTTAGTTAGTAAATGTGGATATTCTGTGAATAAATGAACTGGGGGAACTACTCCCAATCCACATTCAGTAACAGAATGTGGATATTTAGTTGCTGAATGTGGATATTCAGTTACTGAATCATTTCATTGAGTAAAAGAATGTGGATATTCCGTAACTAAATGTGGATATTTAGTTAGTAAATGTGGATAACCAGTAACTGAATTATTTGATGCGGTAAAAGAAGGTGGATATTCGGCAACTGATTGTCCATCGTCGGTTGCCGAATATGGAGACTTACCTTTCGAACGGCAATGTTCAATTCGCGGGCGGCTGCCCGCGGCTCCTCTCACACCGCGCTGGAGTACCGCTTAAGCCCCATCGTCCACGCCCAGTACATCAACTGGCACAATCCGATGGTAAACAGCGGGGTCAACCAGGCTACCCAAGGGTACTCGGCCGGCCGCAACAGATGGGCGGCCGGATAAAAGCTGCCCATGGCGTACGGAATCACCCCCACCAAGATCACCCGGACCACCGGGTGAAAGATCTCCAACGGGTACCGGGTAAACTCAAAAAACCAGGCCAAGGGGAAAATCAAGTTCCGGACCTCGACGATCCAAAACGCCGAGATCGCCGTGAACATCAGCATGCAAAAATAGATCAGCATGCCGCTCACTAGCCCCGTCAGCGCAAAGGCGACGCTCCAAACCGTCCAGGCCAGATGGAGCTTAGCCGCGGCGTAGCCCATGATGATCAGGCCGGTCAGCGCCGGCCCCATTCCATTCATCTCCTGGCAGACGCCGATGGCTTGGAATAACGGCCCCACCGGCCGGACCAGGAAAATATCCAGCAGTCCCCGGCGGATGAACCCGTTGATCCCGAACGAGGCGTTGAGAAACACTTCGGCCAAGCCCTTGGCCGTGACTGAGAAGGCAAAGATAAAGAGCAATTCGTAAAAGCTCCAGCCCGCCAGCTTCGGGATGCGCTGAAACAGCACGCCGATAAAGGCCAGCGACCCAATTTGAGTGATCAACCCGGTCAGGAGGGTGATCCAGGTATCGGCCCGGAACTCGGCCAGGGTGCGGAAATAAAGCTTGAGATAAACGGCGTAAAGCCGGGCCAGATGGGCCACTTTTTGAAACCAGTTGCGTTGCGGCGCTTCCATGATTACCCTCCATAAACCGTAATCCGGCGCGAAGCCAGCCCCCAGAGCAGGCGGCTGACGGCGAGCATCACCACGGCCCAGCCCAGTTGTTCGGCCAGCGCGCCGTAGATCGCCGGCCCGGCGATCTTGCCCGTGTAAATCGAAAGCGGGATGTAGGCCATGCTCTGAAACGGCAAATGCAAGGCCACACCTTTCAGCCAGGCCGGGAAGAACTCGAACGGGATCAGGGTTCCGGCCAGGATATCCATGATCGCCCGTTTCGCCTTTTGAATGCCTTGGGCGTTGATGGTCCAAAACGAAAGCATCATGGCGATGGAGTTCAGCCCGAAGGCTACCAGGAAGGCCGCCAACAAACTGGCGACAAATCCCGCGGCCGCCGCCGCGTCGCGGGGAGGCGCAACCTTCAGTCCCCAGACAAACAGGAACATGGCCGGAATATTGACCCATAGCAGCTCCACCACGAAAAAACCCAAAGCCTCCGCGAAACGCTGCATCTGAAACCCCACCGGCCGAATCAGGTCCACCGCCACGTCGCCGCTGCGGATCCGCGTCGCCATGCCGTACACCGGCGCCCGGTCCGCCGGCGAAAACCGGGCGAAACTGATCGCCTGTCCGATCATGACATAGGTAATCAACTGATCCCACGGCAGGGCCTGATCGGCCGAATACCGGTAAACGGCCAGCCAAACCATGTAATAAAGAATGCTCATCAACAACGTGGCGACCAGGGTCATAAAAAAGTCGAACCGGTATTGCATCCGGTCGCGAACCGCGATCGCGGCCATCCCGGCTATTTTTCGAATCAAACGCGCCATGCGTTCCATGCGGTCTCCTCCCAACCCCGGAATCTACTGATTGGCCGCATCCGGACAGGTCCCCAGCCCGCCGACGCCCTCCCGGTAAATGCGGCGGATCAGGGCTTCCAGATTCTCGTCATTCATCGACAGGTCACGGGGATTGGCCCGGGTCAGCAGCCCCCGCAGCAGTTCCGCCGTATCGGTCTGATGATGGTTATAGGTGATGGTCAGATTCGGTCCGGTGACCGTGATCTGCAGCGCGCAATCGGCCTTCAGCCCGGCGGCCAGCTCCGTCGCTGCCGCCGCGTCGGGCATCACCAGCCGGACCCGGCGCTCCGTGGCGAAATTCTCCTTGATGAATTGCAGATCCCCGTCATAGATCAACCGGCCTTTATCGATGATCATCACCCGTTTGCACAACCGCTCGATGTCTCCCAGGTCATGGGTTGTCAATAGGACGGTGACGCCCCGTTCCCGGTTGATCGCGCCGATAAAATTACGGATGGTCTCCTTGGCCACAACATCCAATCCGATGGTCGGCTCATCCAAAAAAAGAATCTCCGGCTCATGCAGCAATACGGACAGGATCTCGCAGCGCATCCGCTGCCCGAGCGACAACGTACGGACGGAGCGGCCCAGCAATGGCTCCACCTCAAGCAAAGCGGCGAATTTCTTGAGATTTTCCCGGTAGCGGACGGCCGGGATCGAATACATGTGGCGCAACAGCTCAAACGAGTCCTTGACCGGCAGATCGTAGAGCAGTTGGCTCCGTTGACCGAAGACGACCCCGATCTGATAACTATTCCGTTGCCGCTCCCGGTACGGCATAACGCCGCGCACCCGAACCTCGCCGCCGCTCGGAACCAGGATGCCGGTGAGCATTTTGATGGTGGTCGATTTCCCGGCGCCGTTCGGGCCCAGGTAGGCAACGCTTTCGCCCGGTTCGATCCGGAAGTTGATGCCGTTCACGGCCGTCACTTCCCGCCGCAGCGGTTTAAATAAGCTGAGGACGGTCCCGAACCGGCCCTCGCGCCGGACTGCGGTTTGAAAGGTCTTCTGGAGATGACTTACTTCCACGATGGCCATCCGTCTGTGCCTCCTCATATTAAAATAATCACGTTCCCAAAGTCTTCCCGCCACTCAAGCCATGACCACTTCCACTCCCAATTCCTTCAACTGCTCCAGTTCGTCCTCCACCGCGTCCGGATCGGTGATCACCAGGTCGATTTCCTCCGCTTTCAGCATGGTGTAAAAGGCGTCGTACCCCAGTTTCTCATGGGGCAGGAGGCAGATGAGCTTCCGGGAAGCCGACGCCACCGCCCGATCGAGCAGCGCCACGTCGGCGCTGACCCGGGTCAGGCCGCGGCGGGCCGACAGCCCGCCGGCATTGATGAAACCGATGTCGAAGCAGAAGGGTTTGACGGAATCCGCCGCAACGGCGCCGAATAGCAATCCGTCCTCCCGGTGCATTTTCCCGGCGATCATAAACACCTCGACATTGGAGAATCCCCGCAGATCGCCAGCGATGTCCAGCGAATTGGTCACCACCGTGAACGGAATATCGGCGGGAAGGTATTGGATCATCAGGCATTGGGCCTTGGCGCCATAAATAAACACGGTGTCGCCCGCGCCGATGTACTCGGCCGCTTTCCGGGCGATCCCGTGATAGTAATCGAACTGCTCCCCGATCTCCCGTAGCGGGTGATGGCGTTTTTCCCGCACCTTGCTGGCGGGAATGGCGCCGCCGTGGGTCCGTTTGAGAAAGCCCTTCGTTTCCAGTAGTGATAAATCGCGGCGGACGGTATCGACCGAGACGTTCAGAAATTGGGCGATTTCATTAACCAGAATCCGTTTTTCCTCGGCCAGTTTGCGCAGGATTGTTTGATGCCGCTCTTCCGAAAACATGGCGCTCACCCTTTTTCAGCGTTATTTCGCGCAATGGGATAGTTTGGCAACACAATTACTTTAGCACGCTTTTGCGGTTTTGTAAATGATATTTGCCGTTTTATTCTTGTTTTATCGTAATTATTCGGCTGAGGCCGCCTGAAAAAAGATTGGGGGTGGCGGGTGGGGATTGCCGGGAAACTTTTTCACGGCGGTAAATTTTGGCCAGCGGTGTATTGAGTCTTAGAAAATCCGGCAATGCTATAAGCAGTGGTGAACCGCGCCAGGGATTTTGAAAAACCGCCGTTGCGCCGTTCTCTTTCAAAACTCTTTCCGGATCAGTTTACCGCCGTTCGATCACAACGAGGTGGTTTTGGCATGGACGACAAACTGCTCCAGGGGTTTCTGGCGGGGGTGGCCGGGGGGGTTGTCAAGGATCTGCTGGATTTCTTCCTTTACGGAGTGGTCCGTTTCACCAACTACCGGTATCTCGATTTCGCCGCCCAGATTTTATACGGCCATAAGCCCACCTTTTGGTGGGACACGCTTTTTGCCCAGTTCATCGAATTGATCTTCTGCGGCCTGCTAGGCGCCTTATTTATCAAAGCCATACCCGACGCGGCCGCCAAAAATTCGCTCTTTAAGGGGTGGATCTTTGGGGTCACGATCTGGCTTTTCCTGTGTTCGATGGGCGTGATTTACCATGTCCCTTATTTCACTAAAACCCCTTGGCAGACGGCGAACTCCGATTTCATCACCAGTTCGGCCTTTGGGATCTGTCTATCGATCGCCCTTCGCTACCTGGGACGGAAATTCCCGCCCCGGACGGTTTGAGGCCGATACCATGCCAAATTGGAATCGTCACTCGATGAACACCGCCGAATACCAATTCTGCGGTTCGTCCCGATCCTTCAGGGTGTCGATGGGCAGCCCGAATCCGCGCACTGTCCGGAAAACATCAATGCCCACGCTGTGAAAGGCGGGCCGGGCTCGCTTCGGATTAGCGCAAGGCTTCTCCTTCAATCCGGCGCATTCGGCGCAAAGCGCGCAGTCGCTCAATGAAAAGGCGAAATAATAGCCGTCGATGAACGCCTCGCGTTCGATGGCGAATGAAACCTGTTGCGAGGTTTGCTTGGAAGGGGAATGAATGATCAGGCCCCATTGATAACGCTCAAAGATTCGCCGGTACTCCCAGGGCGACAGGGAGCCGGGCCGGGAAGGGCAGGTCGGCCCTTTTCCCCAGTCGGCGCAGCCGAACATGCATTTCAGGAGGGTCCGTTCATCAAAGGCGATCTGTCCGATCGCGAACCGGACCGCATGGGCCGCGCCCAATTGCAGGGCCAGCGCTTGATAATCTTTGCTTTCCATGAGAACCTCATTAATTTCATTGATTTGATATATGTGTGTAGATCGGATTCGGCTTTTCTTGCCGTTTTCCTGCTTCGCTCCCGGCGCGTTCATTTCCTCCGCTTCCCTTCGCCGTATAAAAAAACCCGGCTTTTCAGCACGGGGTCTTCCCACTTAAATAGGCGGGGCGATCGATCCATTTAAAACCCGAACGCCAGCGCGCCGCCGTCCACCGCGAAATCCTGGCCGGTGATGTAGCCGGCGGCGTCGCTCACTAAAAACAAGGCCATGGCCCCGATATCCCTGGGCTCGCCGAACCGGTGCAGCGGCATCCGGTTCAAAATCTTCTCCCGCCGGTCATCGTCCATGACCTGCCGCGCCATGGGCGAGGGAAACCAGCCCGGGGCCAGCGAGTTCACCCGGATGTTGTCATTCGCCCACTCCACCGCCAGCCCGCGCGTCAGGCCGATCACCGCCGCCTTCGACGAGCAATAGGGCGTCACTTCCGCGAAGCCGAGATGCCCGGCCATGGAGGAGATATTGATGATCCGCCCGATATGCTCCGATTGTTTCAAATAGGGATAGGCGATTTGCGACAGATAAAAAGCCGCGTCAAGATTGACCGCGTGAATTTTCTCCCACAGCTCGGCCGGAAACGACTCGGCCCTGGCCCGGTGGGTCATCCCGGCGTTGTTGATCAGAAAGTCAAGCCGGCCCGTTTCGGCGGCGATTTTGGCCACGATCCGCCCGACTACCGGCCGGTCGGTGACATCGGCCTGAACCCTGACAATCCGTTCATCGGCCGTGACGCTTGCCGCCGCCGGGGTCCGGCTCAAGTCGTAGATCCGGGCGCCGGCCGCGGCCAAGGTCTTGGCGATGGCCAGGCCCAGGCCGCTCGATCCTCCGGTGACGATCCCCACCCGGCCCTCCAATGAAAATAACTCTTCCAGCGCAGCCGCGACTCTTGGTTCCAAGACAATTCTCCCCTTCAAATCAAAATCAGCGTTCAATCATTCCAGGACCCGGTAAGAGGCGCATTGCCGCTCAATCAAATCCCAATCGAGCTCCACACCGATTCCGGGTCCCTCGGGAACGGTGATTATCCCTTGGCCGTCAATGGGCAGCTTCCCTTTCATCGGAAACTGGAAATGGTCTTCGGGAACGAAGTACTCAAAATAATCGCAGTTCCGAATGGCGCAGGTCACGTGCAGATTGACGATATCCATATAATTCATGGTGGTGGTATGAATCTCGCAGCGCAATCCGAAGGCCTCGGCCAAATGAGCGATCTTCAGGGTTCCGGTAACGCCGTTCTTCCAGGAAACGTCGGCCCGGACGATGTCGGCGGCGTGGCCGGCGATGGACTGCGCCACGCCCCAATGGCAGCCGCGCGTGGTTTCGGTGGCCGCCACCGGAATGTCCAGGCTCCGGCAGAGTTCCTGGTATTTGTACAGCTCGAAGTCGCGGAACGGCTCCTCCAGCCAGACATAGTTCAACTTCTCCAACTGCCGTCCGACCCTGATCGCCTCATCCAGGCTGTACTCGGCCACCGGATCGCTGAAAAGCAGGCAGTCGTCGCCCACGGCCTCGCGCAATGCCTGATGCACCCGGAGATCGGTTTGGACCGGTCCGGGCGGATGGGCCTTATATGCTTTGATCCCCTGGGATTGATAATATAACGCTTCCCGGACGTACTCGTCGACCGTGGCGTGAAACAAGCCGCTGGCGTATACCGGAACCTGTCTCCGATACGCTCCCAGATACCGGTACAGCGGCAACCCGGCCGCCTTGGCCGCGATATCCCATAAGGCCACATCCACCGGGCCGGTCAGGTAGACCGGGAAAAAGGCCAGATGCCGGTCGATATTCCAGAGTTCCTGCCAGATCGCCTCCCTATCGTAAGGGTCCCGGCCGATCAGGATCGGCGCCACATTCTCCTGCAATAGGGCTTCCGTGACCGTTCCCGAGCGGGCCGCCAGGGCGGTGGCCAACCCTTCAATCCCGCTGTCGGTGGTAATTTTGATGACCACCACATCCCACGGCATATTGCTCTTGCCTTGCCGTTTCTGATCGAACAGGCACTGATCCCGTTTGACCCACCAGGTTTCAACTTTGACGATTTTCACAACCATCTCTCCCCTCGCGTCCCGATGAAACAGCCCCGCATCCGCCGGGGCGCCGGCCTCTTATCCTTTCAGGGCCCCTTCCATCAGTCCTTTTTCAATGAAATAATTTTGCATACTTAAAAAGACGATCAACAAGGGGATCAGCGTCAGCGTAATCACCGCGCACAATGTCCCGTACTGCCAGGAGGCGGCCTCGTCCCGCAAAAAGGTGATCCCCACCGCCAAGGTCTGTGCTGCCGGCGAACTGGTGAGGGTCCGGGCAAACATAAATTCGCCCCAGACATTGATGAAGGCGAAGATCAGCACCACCGCCAGGCCCGGCCGGGACAGCGGCAACATGATCTTCGACCAGACCTGGTAGAAGTTACAGCCGTCGATCCAGGCGGACTCGGCGATTTCATTGGGGATATTGATAAATATTCCCCGCATCACAAAGATTGACATTGGCAGATTGATCGCGATGTACGGCAGAATCAACCCCAGATGCGAGTCAACCAGCCCGGCCCGGCTTTCCATGATATAGATCGGGATCAGATAAATCGCATAAGGCAAGGTCAGAATGATCATCACAAACATCAGATATACTTTTTTCCCGAAAAACTCCAGCTTGCCGAAGGCGTACCCCATCATCGCGCTCAACAGTACCGTTCCGGCGACGCTCCAAAAAGTGATCGACACCGTGTTCCAGAAAAAATTGACGAACTCTTTCATCTGGGTCAAAACTTTCACGTAATGCTCCAGGGTGACTACGGTCGGCAGAATAATAATCCGGCCCGAATAAATCTCCGGATTGGTTTTGAGCGACGTGAGCAGCGTCCACAAAAACGGCACCAAAAACAGGAATGACAGGGTCAGGAGCAGAATGAAAATTACCCCTCGGGCGAGGGAGAACGGCGCTTTCATGGCATAGCCTCCTTATTCGGCGCGGCTTAGTTTCATATTTAGCAATGACAGAATCAGAATAATGGCTCCCATCACATAGGCGATGGCCGAAGCATAGCCCATCTCATAAAACTTGAACGCATTTTCCCAAGTGTACTGGTAAAGAACTAGCGTCGACGTTCCCGGGCCGCCCTGGGTCATGATAAACGGTTGCTCGAAGACTTTGATCGACTGGATGATCGCCCAGATCCCGCAGATCACAAAGCTTTCCCGCAGGTTGGGCAGGGTGATCCGGAATGTTTTCTGAAGCTCCGAGGCGCCGTCCACAGTGGCCGCTTCGTACAATTCCCGGGGAATGCTTTGCAGCCCCGCCAAAAAAAGTACCACCAGCATTCCCATGTACTTCCACAGGCTGACTCCGACCAGGCTGAGCATGGCCCAGCGTTCATCACCCAGCCAGTTTTTGGTCAGAAACCCTAAGCCGAGCACGTCGCTGAGGAAGAAATTTAACAGCCCATAATTCTGATGCAGGATCCATTGGAAGACGATACCGGTCAGGGACAGCGGGATCACCACCGGCAGAAAAATGGAGGTCCGGAAGAACCCGGACCACGGCACCCGCTTGTCCAGGATGATCGCGATCGCCAGCGACAGGATCATCACCGCCGTGAAGAAAATGACGCTGAAAAACATGGTGTTGGCGAAAGCGGCCAGGAAATAACCGTCGCTCAGCATTTTGGCGTAATTTTGAAACCCGGTGAAAACCGGCCGGGTGTCAAAGGCGAAATTATACGAGCAAAAGCTCAAATAAAGCGAGGAAAACAACGGATAGATCATAAAAACGAAAATAAACAGGAACCCGGGCATCAGGAAAAAGTAACCGGGAATTTGGCGTTTCAACCACTGCCGGACTCCGGAATTGGCGCGGCCCGCCGCTGACGTTCCATTCATATCATCACCCCAAGGCTTTTTGCGGGAACCGCAGGCCGGAAACGGCCCGCGATTCCCGCTTTAATTTATGGCTTTACTTCAGTCCGGTGCTCAGATCGAGGCTGCCGAGCGTCTTCTTCAGGTTGTTTAAGGTGTCCTCGACCGATTGTTTATCGGTCAGGCACTTTTGGATCTCCACCTGCAGGGTCTTGTCAAACTTGGTCCAGTCTTTGTACAGCGGCTCGGCGACGCCCCGTTTGACCGTCTCCAATACCATCTTCCATTCCGGAGCGATGGCGCTGGAGTAATGGGCCGCCATCGGCGACATCTTGCCGTATTTGTTGACTGAATACATCTGAAAATCACGATCTAAAAGCTGTTCCTTGATAAACTGCTTGGCCAGGGTTTGCTGGCGCGAAACCTTGGGGATCACGATTCCGTGCATGTAGACCACCGAACCGCGCCGGTCGGTGCCGGGGAGCGGAATGACCGAGACATTGGCCGCGCCCAGCAGATCGCCGGCCTCAACCCAACGGGAGGCCGCGCTGATGTGCATCGCCACCTTGCCCGCTTTGAAATTGCTGCGGCCCGCGTCCATGTCGGCAAAAGTGTCGGTGGGGCTGTACCCGTCCTTGACCAGCCGTTTCCAAACGGTTAAAAGCTCTTTCGCTTCTTTGCTGGTGAAATCGATGGTCCGCTTGTCGGACTCATACAAGCTGCCCCGCACTCCTTGCAGGGACGCCAGGTAGGAATGGGCCATGAAATTGGCGCCCCAGTCGATCGACAAACCGGTTTGGATCACTTTCCCGTTCTCGATCACCGTCGTTTTCTTGGCAAACTCGTACAGCTCATCCCAGGTGGCCGGTATTTTTACATTCCCCGCCTCGTCGACCAGCCCGGCGTTTTTCATTAGCTTTTTATTGACCACGATCGACATCACTTCGCCGAGCAGCGGGAGCATATACTGGGTGCCCTCAAAATTCCCCATTTCCAGAAAGACCGGGAAAAAGTCGCTTTTCTTCAATTTGCTGTCGAAAAAGCCTTTATCGAAATTGATGATGTAATCCCTGGCGGCAAAGATCACCGCTTGCGACGAGAGGGGCCCCAGCACCAGATCGCAGTTGGTTTTGCCCTGGGACCATTGCAGGACGTAAGTCGTGGCGTCGGAATTGTCAACTTTATCGAAAATAACCTTAACGCCGGGGTGGGCCTTGGAAAATTGTTCGGCGGCTTCGGTAAGCCGGTATTTACCGAACAACCACGCCTGGGCGCTGATCCGGAGCTCCTTGGGCGCCGCCGCCAGGCCCAACGTTCCCAATGCCGCGCAGAGGATCGCCACGATTAGGGTCGCGGCAATGATCCGCTTTGGATTTCTTTGCATCTTTCATTCCTCCTTTTTATTCTTTACGGTGGATTGTCACCGCAATTTAAATACGCTCTTCGCAGGTTTCCCGCTTAGGTTGGAATTAATAAGCCGATTTGGGTCCCGGACCTAACTCTCGCTCTTCCCTGACAGGGAAGAGTAACCGATGCCTCCGGGGTCTAAAAGCATTTGGAGGACAGCGGCCAAGGTTACCCTTCCCCTTGAGTTAACACCTTGAATCATCGGCTCTGGGGAAGCCAGAGCCAGGACGGCTTAAGGTTGCGGCATCCATGGATGGATATCAGCCGCAAAGGGCGAGGGTTAGGTCAGGAAGTTTTGCCGCGATAGTGTTTGACGACATTTAGGCCTTGCCGCCCAATCCCTAAAACCCGATCAAGGCTCCGCCGTCCACCGGCAGGATGACGCCGTTGACGAACGCGGCGGCGGGAGAGGCCAGATAAACCCCGGCCCAGCCGATATCCTCGGCCCGCCCGAATCGGGCCATCGGCGTCCGTCCCAGAATCTTGTTTTTCCGCTCCGGGTCTCCGTCCAACGCCTGATGCAGCATGGGCGTTTCGATCCAGCCCGGCGCGATGCCGTTGACCCGGATGCCGTAACTTGAGACTTCGGTGGCCAGGGTCCGGACCATGCCCAAATACCCCGACTTGGCGCAGGAATAAGCGATCACATAGGGCTGCCCGATAAACGCGGTCATCGAGGCCTGAAAGATGATGTTGCCTTTCCCCTGCGCCTTCATATGCGGCACCAATGCCCGCGACAGGGCGAACGCGCCCATCACGTGCACGTCGATGACTTTCCGGAAATCGGCGTCGGTCGTCTCCTCGATTGGCTTTTTGCAATGAACCCCGGCATTGTTCACTAAAATAGTGATCGCGCCCAGGGTTTCGATCACTTCCCGGACAAACTCCCCGGTCCGCTCGGTGGCGGCAATGTCAAACCGGCGGTAATGGGCTTGCGGTCCCAGCTCTTCGCAGACCCGGCGGCCGGTCGCTTCATCCTCCAGTCCCACCAAAATCACTTCCGCACCGGCGCTGACGAAACAGCGTGCCATGGCGTGGCCGAGGCCGGTGGTTCCTCCGGTGATCAAGGCCCGTTCTCCCTTTAGGCTGAACATTTCTTGATAGTTGTTCATGGGTTGCACCTCTTCGTTGGCTCTTCTAAATTTTGATATTTATAGGGAATATAGTATTCCTTGTGCCCCAGGCGTTCGGCTTTGGTCGGCCGCCCGGCGCAGACTTCGATCACGGCTTCGATCAGCTCGGCGGCAAGCTCCTCCAAGGTCTTCTCGCCGCTGAGCGCCGGCCCGGCGCAAAAGTCTAGATCGTCCTCCATCCGGCGATAGGTGCTTTCGTTGCCGGTGATCTTGAGCACCGGCGCGACCGCGTTCCCCACCACCGTGCCCCGGCCGGTCACCAGAAACAGCAGTTGCGCCCCGCAGGAAGCCAGCACCGTCAAGCCCTCGTTGTCATTGGGATTGGTATAGCCGAAGCCCATCCAATAAGGGTCGGGAGTGCTGTCCAGCAGCCACAGCCCCTTGCATCCCGGCCGCTGGGATGCTTTCAGCACCCCCTCGATGGGCCGGGAGCCGCTTTTGGCCAGCGCGCCCATGCTCTTCTCCTCGATAGTGCTCAGCCCGCCCGCGAAGTTCCCCGGCGAAACCGAGAATTGGCGCACCGACTTACAATATTCTAACGCCTTGTCATAGGTGGCGCCGATCTCCCGCCGGGCTTGATCGGCCCGCCCCCTGGCCGCTAACTGATCCTTCAATCCCACCGCCTCGACGATCTCTTCGAAGATCGCCGTGCCGCCGGAGTCCACCAGCCGGTCGAAACATTTGCCGACCACCACATTCCCGGCCAGTCCCGAGGTGAAGTCGGAGCCGCCGCATTCGGCGCCGAGGATCAGATCGGCCAATCCCATCTCGATTCGAATCGACTCGACGGCCAACCGTCTCAAGAAGTCAGCAACGATCTCCCGGCCCCGCGCCACGGACCCCGGCGTGCCGCCACATTCCTGAATCAGCATCCAGGCGCCGGGTTTGCCCGCTTCCTCGGCTTTCCGGGCCAGCCGGTCGGCCTGAATGTACTCGCAGCCCAAGCCCACCGCCAGCACCGCTCCCACGTTGGGGTGGCGGATTAGGGCCAGCAGCATCCGGACGGCGTACTCATTGTCGGTGCACCCCTGAAAACCCACCACATCCACGTCATCCCCGGGAAATTCCGCCCCAATCGCCTTGGCGACGAACGAAGCGCATTCCACGGTATAGATCACCAGCACTTTGTTCCGGATTCCCTTGGACCCGTCTTGGCGCAAAAACCCCTGCCAGCTTCGAATGGGATCACTCATCATCGATGCTCCTCGGCCATTTTTTTACTTATAGCGCGTGTCCGTCGGCGCTCCGGTCTCCGGATCCAGTGTGGACGACCGGGCGTCATAGCGGCTGCGGCAGTTGTGCAAATGCACCCATTCGCCAGCACCGATCGAACGAGTGGCTTCCCCAATCGCGATCCCATATTTGACAATCGCTTCCCCAGGATCGATGGGCCGGTTGGCCAGCTTATGGCCCTTCTTGATCGGCGCGGCGATTTGCAGGACAGGGGTCCCCGGGCTGCCGATCACTTTCACCGGACCCGGTTCCAGGTCGAAAAGGGCCGTGCAGACATTGTCCATCGCTTCAATCTGAAAACATCCCTGTGTAAACCGATCCACTTAGATCGCCTCGCTTATCCCGAAATACCGCAACGCATTATAAAAGCAGATGTCTTGAACCATGCTTCCCATCCGGTCCAGGTCGCGCGGAGCCCGGCCCGACTCGATCCAGCTTCCCAACAGATTGCAGAGGATCCGCCGGAAATACTCGTGGCGGGGATAAGATAGAAAGCTTCGGGAATCGGTCAGCATCCCCACGAACCGGCCGAGCAGCCCCAGATTGGCCAGGGCCTGCAATTGCCGGAGAATTCCGTCTTCCTGATCATTGAACCACCAGCCCGAGCCGAACTGGATCTTCCCCGGAATCCCGCCGCCCTGGAAATTGCCGATCATCGTCGCCAACACCTCATTGTCGCTAGGGTTGAGACAATAGAGAATCGTCCGCGGCAACTCATCGCGCTGGTCGAGCGCGTCCAGCAGCAGGGCCAGGGGCTTGGCGAAGGGCCGGTCGCCGATGGAATCGAACCCGAACACCCCTTGCATCCGGGTGTTATTGTAGCGCAGCGCGCCGATATGCAACTGCATCGCCCAGTCCAATTCGTGATAAAGCCGGCCCAGAAACAGCAAGGTTTCGGTTTGGAACGCCTCCGCCGCCGCTTTTGAGATCTCCCCGCCGCGCATCCGCCGCCGGAATGTCTCGGCCAGCGCGCCGGGGTCAGCCCGTTCGAAAACGACCTCATCCAACGCGTGATCCGAAAGCCGGCAGCCCCGGGCGTGGAAGAAACGGACCCGCGCCTCCAGCGCCTCCAGAAACCGGAGATAGGAATCATCAATCGCAATCCCGGACGTCTCCGCCAACCGCTCCACCCAGTCCGGAAACCCGGCCGCTTCGATAGCGAGGGCGTTGTCGGGCCGGAAGGCCGTGGACACCCGTACCTTGAAGTCGGAATCCTCCCGGATCTTTTGGTGGCTCGCCAGCGCATCCAGCGGATCCTCGGTGGTCATTATGGTATGCACGTTAGAGCGGCGGATCAGATTCTTCGCCGAGAAGCCTTCCGTAGCCAACAGCGCGTTGCATTGCTCCCAGATCGAGGCGGCGCTGTTCTCGTCAAGCAGGACCCGGATGCCGAAATACCGTTGCAATTCGAGATGAGTCCAATGATAGAGCGGATTGCCGATACAATAGGGCACCGTCGCCGCCCAGGCCTGAAATTTCTCAAAATCTGGGGCGTCGCCGGTGACGAAGCGCTCCTGGATGCCATTGCTCCGCATGGCCCGCCATTTGTAATGATCGCCGCCGAGCCAAACCTCGGCGAGGTTGGCAAAGCGCCGGTCGGCGGCGATCTCCTCCGGCGGCAGATGGCAGTGGTAATCGTAGATCGGCAACTTTTCAGCATAGCCGAAATACAACCCGCGGCCGGCCGCGTTGTCCAGCAAAAAATTTTCGTCCAGAAATTCTCTCATGGCGTGCTCCCGTCGAACCTTAATCGGTGTTAACCCTTATAATATGCCGAACTGCTTAAACGCGTCGGTGCTGGACATGCCGTTCTCAATCGCCCGGCGCACCACTTTTTCGCCGCGCGCTTTCTCCAGCGCCAGCGCGATCACTTCCGTTTCCAGCTCCGCCGGGATGATTAGCACCCCGTCCTGATCGGCGAAGACCAAATCGCCCGGGCGGACCCAAACCCCACCCGCCTCGATCGGGCAGCGGTAATCGGCCACCTGGGTCCGGACCGACGAATCCTGCGCATAACGGCCCCGTGAAAACACCGGCCAATTTTGCTCCAAAACCATAGGCGTGTCCCGGTGGAAGCCGTTGATCACCGCGCCGGCCGCGCCCCGTTTCCTGGCGGTGGCGGTCAGCAACTCACCCCAATAGGCGCAACGCATCTCGCCGCCACCGGCCAGATAGACCTCGCCTTCCCGCAGCTGGTCCAGGGCCTCCGTCAGCAGCCCAAAGGGTTTGGCCTGCGGGCCGTAGACGTCGATCATCAGCACCGGCATCGCCCGGCCCGCCAGTACCATGGACTCGCGCAGGGGCTGGATCGGCTGGGGCAGGAACTGATGATATCTTCCCTTCTGATCGAGGATATCCCCGACCACCGGCGTGTACAATTCGGTTTGCATCAGTTGGAAAAGCTCGCGGTCACTCGTCCATTCCGGCATGACAAATCACCCTTTATTGATTACTCGTTTACCTGATTGTGTTATAATTATAATATAGCCGTAACAAGATTACATTGCGAATAATTGCCCGAAAATTTATAAAAATTGCGCGAGGTTCCGATGAGCCGTTACTTGTACAAAGTCAACGACGCCTTCCTGCCGGAGTCGAAATTCATCTTGTACACCCCCGGCCCGTCCGCCAAAAAATTGCCCTTCCGGATCACGGCCTGCGGCCATTTCTTTGCCACCGCCGCCTATGAGGTGGAACGGGAGGGATTGAACAATTGCCTGCTGATCCTGACCGTTTCGGGCACGGGAGAGATCACCTACGCCAACCGCAAGTTCCAAGCCCAAAAGGGCCAGGCGTTTCTGCTCGATTGCAACGGGTATCACCATTACCGGACCGTGGGGGAGAATTGGGAAATCCTCTGGATCCGTTTTGACTGCCACCCGGAAATCGATTACCTGCACCTGCTCAACGGCGACTCCTTTGAGATGATTCAGTTTGAAAACACGGCCAAGATCGAAAAAACCATTGAAAAGATTCTCGAATTGACCCAATGCCGCCAGTCCACCGTGGACTTGAGCCTATCGCATCTGATGAGCGGCCTCCTCACCGAACTCGGCCTCCGCAAGCAGGAGCAGTCCACCTCACAGCTGCCGTTATCGGCCAAAGCGATCATCAGCGCCGCCAGCGCCTTTCTGGAAGCCCATTTTGCCGACGACATCCACATCGGCCGGCTCGCCCAACAATATTTCATGAGCCAATACGCGTTTATCCGCCTGTTCAAAAAGCAGACCGGCCTGACTCCCTATGAATATTTGCTGAAGATCCGAATCACGGAGGCCAAATTCATGCTGGAGCAAAGCGACCGTACCATCAATGAAATCGCGGGACTGGTCGGTTTCAACAATCAGAACAATTTCATCCGCAAGTTCAAGCTGCTGGTCTCCACCACGCCGCTGCGCTACCGCAATCTGAACCGGTAGCCCGCCACATAAAAAAAAGCAGCCCTTCCGAAAATTCGGAAGGGCTGCTCCTCCAAGCTCAACCCAAACTCTTTCCCCATCAGAGACATCAGGGATAAATCGCTTCGAAACATTTCCACAAGGCCGCTCTGTGGACAATCGGCAATATCCCGTGGTTTTTAAAACGCCGGAACAATGCTCCCTTTGTAAGTCGTCAGAATATAGTCCCGCACCGCGTCGCTGTTCAGCGCTTTGGCCAGTTTTTGCAGATCGGAATTGCTTTTATCCTTGGTCCGCACCGCCAGGATGTTGACATAGGGCGACTCGCTGTTCTCGATGAAAAGGGCGTCTTTGGTCGGCACCAGATTTATGGACAGCGCATAGTTGGTGTTAATGATCGCAATATCCAGATCCGGCAGGGCCCGGGGCAATTGGGCCGCTTCCAACGGTTTGAACTGCAATTTCTTGGGGTTGCTGGCGATGTCAAGCTCGGTGGCGGCAAGCCCGGCCCCTTTCTTTAACTCGATTAATTTCGCCTGTTGCAGCAGCAGCAACGCGCGGCCGCCGTTGGTCGGATCATTGGGTATGCCGACTACCGCGTTATTCTTGAGGTCTTTTAAGGATTTGATTTTACTGGAATAAACCCCGATGGGCTCAATATGTACTTTCGCGATATAGGTGAGATCCAGCTTGTGATCCTTGCTGAACTGGTCCAGGTAGGGAATGTGCTGAAAATAATTAGCGCTTAACTCCCCCTCGGCCAAGGCCAGGTTGGGCTGGACATAGTCCTGAAAGACCACGATTTGAAGATCGATTCCCTCTTTTGCCAGTTGCGGCTTGACAAGCTCCAGAATCTGCGCGTGAGGCGTGGGCGAAGCGCCGACTTTCAGCGCGGTGGCGGCCCCGGCCGGCGCCAAGGTGCCGACCAGCAACAGGCTCAGTCCCACCAGGAACAGTTTGAATGATAATTTTAGGCTCATTGCAATTCCTCCTATGCTTTTTATAGATCTTTTTCGATTCAGATCTTTTGCCGAAAATCTTCAGTGCCGGTTGAAACGTCTGGCAATCCAATCCCCCACCGATTGCGTCCCTTGCACCAGCAGGACCAGGGCGATCACCGTGGCCAAGGTAACCTCCGGTTGAAAACGTTGATACCCGTAACGGATCGCCAGATCACCCAGGCCGCCTCCCCCGACGGCGCCGGCCATGGCCGAATACCCGACCAGGCTTACCGCGGTAATGGTCAGCCCCAAAATCAGACCCGACCGCGATTCGGGGATCATGACCTTCAGGATGATCTGCCAGGTGTTGGCGCCCATGGCCTGAACGGCTTCGATCACCCCTGGGTCGACCTCCAGCAGGGCCGACTCCATGACCCGGGCAATAAACGGAATGGCGCCAATGGTCAGCGGCACGATCGCGCCGGGCGTTCCGATGGACGTCCCCACCACCCAACGGGTAAACGGAACGATCGCCACCAGCAGAATAATAAAAGGCAGGGAACGGCCGACATTGACGATCAACGCCAGGGTATTGTGGATTACCCGGTTAGGGCGGAGATGGCCGGGGCTGGTGATCACCAGCAGCACGCCGAGGGGAAATCCCAGGAGCGCCGATAGAATCAGTGCGATCCCCACCATATAAACGGTTTCCCAAAGCGCGTTAATGAGCAGGTTCCAAAGTTGCGGATTATCCCACATCCGGCAGCACCTCGATTCGTATTCCTAATTCGGTAAGGTATTGTAACGACGCTTCGATGTTGGCCGCGGTTCCGGCCATCTCGACAATCAGCGAGCCGAACGGGGTCTCTTTGATTGAATCCATATGGGCGTGGAGAATATTGACTTCCACCTCAAACCGGCCGATCACCGAAGCGATGATTGGCGAACGGGCCGCCTCGCCGATAAAGTCGATCCGGATCAGCTGGCGGCATTCCCCGCGGGGAGCGGCGGAAAGATAGCTGGCGTCAAGCGTCACATCCCGGTTCAGCGCCACGCCGATAAAGCGGCGGGCGATCTCGGTATCGGGCCGGGTAAACAGCTTCAATATCGGGCCGCTCTCCACGATATGCCCGTCTTCGATCACCGCCACCGAATCGCAGATCTCCTTGATGACCTGGATTTCATGAGTAATCAAGACGATCGTGATCCCGAAGTTTTGGTTCAACTCCTGCAACAACTTTAAAATGGACTGGGTGGTCTGGGGATCCAGCGCGGAGGTGGCCTCATCGCACAGCAATATTTCAGGGTGATTGGCCAGCGCCCGGGCGATTCCCACGCGCTGTTTCTGGCCGCCGCTCAGTTGTGACGGATACGCGTCCAGCTTGGACGAAAGCCCGACCAACTCGGCCAATTCATTGACCCGGGCCGCGACGGCCGCCAGCTTCACTCCGGCGATTTCCAGCGGAAACGCGATGTTTCCGAACACCGTCCGCGAATTCAACAGATTGAAATGTTGAAAGATCATGCCGATCCGCTGGCGCGCTTTACGGAGCCCGGAACCTTTCAACGCGGTGATATCGGCGCCTTGAATCCTGACGCTGCCGGACTGCGGCGTCTCCAAACGGTTGATGACGCGGATTAAGGTGCTTTTGCCCGCCCCGCTCAGCCCGATGATCCCGAAAATTTCCCCTTTGGCGATCGTCAGACTAACATCATCCAAGGCCACAACGTTAGTGTTTTTTTGGTGATAAACTTTGGTTACATGATCCAGCTCAATCATTGGTTCAGCCACGTTCAGTTGGTCACACCTTTCCTGATGCGACGAATTTAATTCCTAGTAATTCTAGTTGTATAATAGAATATCAAAGTAAGTTTACTCTCCTTTGTGATCATTGTCAATGTTGTATTTGAAAATTTAAGATATTATTTTGCCGTAAAATGAAAGTCCGCCCCTGCCTAACGGCGGCAGCCGGCGGAGCATGATCAGGGAGAACTTAAAACAACGCCGGATAGCGTTCCACGCTTCCCCCGGCTTAATAAATGATGATGACAACCCGGTCACATCCTGGTTGCCATCAATGGTTCACCGTATTCCTTTCGATTCCGCCAATCCGTTTAAAAAAGGGAAGAAAGCATATCAACATCGTTCCTTCAATTGTTCGCCAACCCGTTGAACCACTTTAGCCGCCAATTCCACCGCCTCAAGATATTCTTCCGCGTTTACCGGCTCCTTTTCAACCGCTTGCTGGCAATCAAAACATAAATCCTCGTAAAAAAGCGCCTCCGAGATCTTGCCGATTTTCGTTTTTTCCAAGCTGCTGACCGCTCTTTTCAGCCAAGCCCCGGCCAGCTCATTGTTTCTCATACAAGACCTCTCCATTCCTAGCGATACTCTCGTAAATCAAAAACGGATCTGAATTTTAAGGCAGTAAATTTTTCGGGCGTTTCCATAATAATATCCACAATATCCACCGCCAGATCCAGCGGGAGCAATGCCTTGTAAATTTGCTGGGCGGTCTTGCGCCGGTGGGCGAGCCCGCTTTTTAAGATGCTAAATTATAATCGCTGTCCGGGGTCACTGTCCCGGAAGCGCGCGAGCCAAACAAAATAATCTTGTCCGGCGCGAAGTTTTCAACGATAATTTTTACCGCTTCATTCAATGTGTTACCCATAGCCCACCGCCCTGACGCCTGATTTTTCTTAAATAATTACATGATTATCCAGTTTACTAAGTTAGCAAAATAACTGTCGGCTCTGATCTCAACGCCCTCACCCCTCGGGCTGTTCAAGTCAGTGGCCCTCCCCCATCACGCCCAAAGAACGGGCTATAGGGGAGGGACTCAAGATACCCAAAACATTTGCCAGTAAAAGTTTAGGCCCTATTTCTCCCTCGCCCATAGCGAGTGTTCTTCGAGCGTAATGGGAGAGGGCAGACGGCTTGAATCGGCCCAATGGGTGAGGGCATTGGCCGCAACGCCGACCAGACCTTAATCCTGACCTAAATGGATAGTCATTAATAATTATACCAAATAACCCAAACTCCAGCCACTGCCGTTCAAGCAAAGCCGTTCCTTACCTTTTCCGCAACAACACCGTCCACATGAACGCTTTGCCAAATAACCCGTTTTCCTTGCCTATCTCTTGCATGGGTCTGAATTCGATGTTTCAAACGAGTTCTCAAACATTTCTCTGAGCTTCGCCTATGTTTCATTGGCTACATCCAGATCATAAACCGACCGGCAGCGGAAATTGACCGTTACTCCATGCTGTCGGGCCAATTCTTTCCCCCAGGCGATGGACGAAGCGGAGATATCCACCGCATCCACATCACAGCCCTGCTTTGCGAAATAGATGGCGTTCCGGCCATTACCGCAGCCGAATTCCAGTACTCTTCCAGGCTTTAAAATGCCCCGTTCAAAATAAGATACGAGATTTTCATCCGGGCATTCCGTAAAAAACGGAACCCCTCGGTCGCGATCCGCATAAAACCGCTCCCAAAAAGGCGCCGGTTCCCGAAGCATCCCGTCCAGCATCCGAAGTAGATCCGCGTGGCAATGGATCGGCGCGCCACGATCTTCCCGATCCATGACACCCTCCCCAAAATCCCCGGTAAAGCCCGCCATCTTTTCACCCATCCAACCTCTCCCCCATCCCCTCCCCGATGCGGCGATTTTGGAAGATAATTCGGCGGGGAGGGACGATTCGCCGGAAACGATTACCCATTGTGCCAGTGAACTCAATGAAGTCGGATTTTGGCATAATTCCTTTCTAGATAGAGACTGCTTCTCCGCATCAGCGTAGTGGAAACCCGAGTTTCCAGCGATTCATCCCTCCCCGCTGAGTTAGACCCGCGACAATGACAACATCGGGGAGGGAACAACGAGGGAGAGGTAGGATTTTCGGCCGGCCTGATTGGCAAAGATTATTAATATTGTAACTATCGCTTGATGACATTGCCCTGACGGCCAAGGGATGCAGCTCCTGCACGTTCCTGCCGTATCTGCTCTTCACGCCGATCCAGCCCAAAACCAGGCCACCTTCGCCGACTGCAATCCGGCTGATCGATCCTGGGTCGGGGATTCGTCAACCGCATCTTTGGCCGCATTCAAATCAGTTTCATTCAATGGCGTTCCGCGTTCAGGAAACGCTTCATCCGCCCGCCGTCCATTGCTTTATTTCACATCGCCGCCGATCTCCCGGGCCATCTCCTCGCTGATCGCCTGGATCCGGGGCATCATCCGGTAAACATACTTCTGGCTGATCTGGATCGATTGCTGCATCAAAACGGGCATCTTCTCCGTGACTTTCCGGCCGATCGGCGATTCGTAAAAGGCGATCAGCTCCCGGATCTCCTGCTCGGTATAGACCGACATATAAAGCGAGATGAAGTCCTCCTTCATCCGCTCCCAACTCATCTCCTCGCGCACCACGTCCATGATCTTAGCGATATACTTCTCGGCCTGCTTCATCTTTTCCGGCGGGATATCCATCGCTTGCAACTGCTGCGCCTGGATTTGTTGGACCTGCTGGAACATTTGATCGACAATCTCATGCTGCCCGGTCAAAAGCAGCAGCTTTTCCACGGACGCCCGGTAGGCGTCGGGCTGGGCGGATACTCCCAACGTGCCGATAAGGGTAAGCGCAATAACGATCAGCAATATTTTGATCATTTTCATTGGATTTGGACCTCCTAAAGTTTCATCCCTTTATACTTTCGCCCCAATCGGCCCAGTTCCTTCCAACGGCGAAACGGAGCGCACTTAAAAAATGAGCCGCGGTTGATCATCGAACCGCCGCTCTCATCGGTAGCGGCCTCCGAGTAACTGATCCAACTCCCGGATCAGTTGAAGCGCGCCTCCACCCATCTGATCCAAGACTTCGATCAAGTGATCCGAGTCTCCGATCAACTGATCTGACACTTGGATCAAGTGATCCGGCTCTTGGATCACTTGAAGCGGCACTTGCTCCAACTGATCCAACTCCCGGATCAGTTGAAGCGCGCCCCCACCCATCTGATCCAAGACTTCGATCAAGTGATCCGAGTCTCTGATCAACTGATCTGACACTTGGATCAAGTGATTGGAAACTCGGATCAGTTGAAGCAGCAAAATTTTTAAAGGTAATACAGTTCACATCTCATCCATCAACTTCTGCAGCTTCCCCAGATACCGGCCGACATGAACCCCGTCGGCCAGCGCGTGATGAACCTGAACCGAAAAGGGCAGCAAAACCCGGCCGTTTTCCGTGAAGTATTTCCCCCAGGAGATCCGGGGCGTCGCGTCGTCCCGGTTCAAGGTGACGGTATGCGACAGATGGGTAAATGAAACCCATGGAATGCAGGTGATGTAGATAAAATCATCCCGGCCGGCCATTACTTCAAAAGGAAAATACGCCGTTTGCCCCCGGGACTGGTCGGCCGCGCACTTCACAAATTCGAAGATGTCCTCTTTCATTTCGACGTTGACGATTTTAAACAAATCGTCGGCCCCGCCGTTCAAGTCAGTGAAGGACGGATGAACCCGGTCATGCCGGATTACCCGGCCTTCCCGGATCCTGTACAGGAATTCCTCGATTTGGTTGGCAGCATGGGTAGCCGCGTAAACCATCGCATAATAAAACGAAAGTTCCCGGGACTTAACGAATTGCAAAAAGTTCGTGGCGTCAAGATTGGCGCAGATATTGTACTGAGGATAGTCCATCCGGTAAAAGAACTGAAAATGCTCTTTCCGTTTCCAGTGCTCCAGGTCAATGTACTCCATCGTGGCAACCTCCCGATGTTATTCGTGCTTGGAAATGCCCAGATATTCCTTGAGCGCGGTTTGCAACACTTGCGAAAAATTGACATTGTTCTTTTCAGCCACGTCATTGAGCCACTTGGGAATGGTCAGGGTTTTTTTGACGGCCTTGTTTTGCATCTCATCCCGGATCACCGGCATCCAAACTTCAATCAGGCTGATAAATGATTTCGGGGCGATCGTTACATCCTCGGGCCGGGTGGGCTCGGGAATTAAATCCCCGTCTTCTTCCATCCCGTACAAATGGAGTTCAAGTGCGTCTTTTGCCATATATAACGCCTCTTCCATGGTATCCCCCTCGGTCAGGCAACCGGGCAGATCCGGAAAACTGACCGTATATCCTTTTCGAAGCCCCGGTTCAAAAATTGCCGGGAAAATATAGCGATCCATAGGGAGCCTCCTTTTCTCAGTTGTTTAAAATAAAGCCCGCCCTCATTCTATCTTTCTCCCTCGGGGAGAAACGAACCGTTCTGCTCCGAAAGCCATTATTCACATTAATTATTCCTGCTTTGACCAGACTTTCGTTTCTCCCAATGATGGGAGAAAGCGAGAATGAGGGTTAGACATACAATCACACTTTTAAAGATGCCTGCTTCAGAATACTTTGGACCGTCTTCGGATCAAGCTCTCTCTTGGGGTGGGGAACGGTGACCTTGCCGAGTTTAGTTGGATGAATAAGCTGGATATGAGAACCTCTCTGGCCTTTTATCATCCAGCCGTCATCAAATAACATCTGCAGAATCTCCCTTGAGGAATAGATCTTCAAGATTTTCCCTCCCCGGTAGCTTAACTATAGCACGTACATTTTATACGTGTCAATAAAAATCAACCCTCCCGATTTCGGGAGGATTGTCGTCACCTAGGTATATTCCCTATAAGCTGCAAACTGAATCGCGGATTAACAGATGACACAGACATTATGCCATGTTTAGCAGTCACCCATGTTCAGTAAAAACATCATGCCTTGCGCCAACCATTCACTTCCCCCGTTCCTTCAAGGCCAGCAAAACCTTCTCGGGAGTGATCGGCAGATCCTTGATCCGGACCCCGGTGGTGTTGTAGACCGCGTTGGCGATGGCCGCGGGCGGGGTGTCGATTCCGATCTCGCCGACCGACTTCGCGCCGTACGGGCCGGACGGTTCGTAGCTCTCGGCGAATTCCACCGTGACCTTATTGATGTCCTTCCGGTTCGGAATGTTGTAAAAGAGCAGGTTGTTGGTGAGCAGCTTGCCCTGGCCGGCATAGCGTACCTCTTCGTACATGGCCATGCCGATCCCCTGGACCAGGCCGCCCTCGACCTGAATCCGGGCCAAATTGGGGTTGATGGTGGTCCCGCAATCGACCACCGCCGCGTACTCCAGTAGATCGATCTGGCCGGTCTCCAGATCGACCTCCACCTCGGCAAAACCGGCCATGTACGGCGGCGGCGACTTCTGGCCGACATAGGATTCGGAGGCGACCAGTTGGCGTTGGTTGGCGTGATAAAACAGGCCGGTGGCCAGATCGGCCAGGGAGATGGAGCCCTTGCCGTCCTTACGCCGGATGACGGTTCCGTCGTACTCGACCTCGCCCTCGGCGACCCGCAGCTTCCGGGCGCCCTCGCTCTCGATCAGCTTCCTCATGTTTTCGGCCGCTTTCTTCACCGCGTTCCCCGACACATAGGTGGTGCTCGAAGCATAGGCGCCCTTATCGAACGGCGTTAGATCGGTATCCGACGAATGAACGACGATCTGATCGGTTCTCACCAGTAAGGCTTCGGCGGCGATCTGGGCCAAAACGGTGTCGCTCCCGGTGCCGATATCGGTCGCGCCCACCGTCAGGTTGAAAAATCCGTCGTCATTGAGCTTAATCACGGCCGACGCCATGTCGATGTTGGCGATCCCCGATCCCTGCATGGCGAGGGCCATGCCGACCCCGCGCACCTTGGTGGTGGAAAGCGCCTGCCTCGGGAACTTCCGCTCCCAGCCGATCAGCTCCATGCCGCGCCGGACGCAATAATCCAGCTGGCAACTGTCCATGGTCATCGCCACGCCCTCGCCGCCTTCGCCCATGATCTTGAAGATGGGGGAGGTTTCGCCCTCGCCAATCATATTCTTCCGGCGTAGCTCAATCGGGTCCATTTGTAACGCCTCGGCCAGTTGATCGACGGCTGACTCCAGCGCAAACAGGCCCTGAACCGCGCCATAGCCGCGATAGGCTCCGGCCGGCACGTGGTTGGTATAGACGACTTTGCCGTCGAACCGGACCGCCTCGGTCTTGTTGTAAATCGGCAAGGGCTTGGAGCCCGCGCCCATCAACACTGTCAGCGCGTGTTCCCCGTAAGCGCCGGTGTCGGAGAGGACCGCGAAGTCAATGGCTTTGATCATTCCGTCCCGGGTCGCTCCCAAGGCCACATCAATCCGCATCGGATGCCGGCTGAAGGTTCCTTCAAACACTTCCCTCCGGCTGTAGACCAGTTTGGCCGGACGGCCAGTCTTGAGGGTGACCGCCGCCACCAGCGGCTCGCAGTGGGTCATCTGCTTACCCCCGAAGCCGCCGCCGATCCGGGGCTTGATCACCCGGATATCCTTACGGGGAATATTAAACGCCTGGCCGATAACACGCCGCAGGTGAAACGGAGTCTGGGTAGAGCTGATCACGGTCAGCCGGCCGTGCACGTCGAAATAACTGGCGGCGATATGCGGCTCCAGCATCACATGAGCCTGGGCCTGGGTATAGTAGCGGTCCCGCACCACTACCGGGCAGTCCCGCAATACCGCGTCGACATCCCCGACCTTCATGCGGTAGGAAGCGGCGATGTTGCGGCCGGCATCCATCCCGATTTCAAATTTGGAGTGGGCCTCCGGCTCCGAATGGAGCACCGACCGGTGCCCTTCGGCTTCTTCAAAATCGAGCACCGGTTCCAGCGGCTCGTATTCGACCTCGATCAGATCCAGCGCTTCTTCGGCCACGGCTTCCGATACCCCGGCGATCAGCGCCACCTCGTCGCCGCAATACCGGACCACATCGTCCAGAACGAACTTGTCATACGGCGAAGGTTCCGGATACCCCTGCCCGGCCCGGGTAATGACATTGCGCGGCAGATCCTTGTATGTAAGCACGCAGGCGACACCCGGGATTCGCAACGCTTTTTTGGCCTCGATCCGCTTGATTTTCGCGAACGGGTGTGGACTTCGCAGCACTTTTACGATTAACGCGTTTTCCGGCGCCAGATCGTCGGTATACGCCGGCCTTCCCATGACCAATCCTTTGCCATCCAGTTTCGGGACAGGACGGTTTACTTCATTCATGCGTTCACCCCCAGGTATTTCTCCACGGCGCGAAGCTGCCCGACATACCCGGTGCACCGGCAGAGGTTGCCCGCCAGATAATGTTGGATCTGCTCCTTGGTCGGATGGCCGAACTCTCGTTTTAAGGCCAACACCGTCAGGGCAAATCCGGGATTGCAGTATCCGCACTGATCGGCGCCTTCGCCGGTCAGAAAATCGGCGAACTTCGCCACTTCCTCCCGTACTCCTTCGACAGTGGTCACGCTCCGGCCGTTGGCCTTGGCCGCGAACAAGGAACAGGACAATACTGGCGCGCCGTCCAGCAACACCGTGCATACCCCGCAGGAACTGGTATCGCAACCCCGCTTGACACTGGGGCAGCCGTAACGCCGCAATACGTCCAGCAAAAACTCATGGGGCTCGATCTCCATCTTGGTATCGAGACCATTCAATTTGACGTTGATCCTCATCGTTCCACCTCCAGCAGCGCCCGCTTCACCAATACCTTGCAAAGTTCGCTCCGATAAACCCCCGAGGCCCGGCGATCATTCCCGAAATTCAGTTCCGCGGCTGCCATCTCCCCCGCTTTTGCCAACGCGGTTTCACTTTTCTCAGCCGTGCCCAAATAAGCCATGGCCGCTTCGGCCAACGTGGCTACGCCCGGTCTGGCACCCAGCGCGATCCGGTAGCCGGCACGGCTTTTGGTGACCGCCACGCTCAATATCGGCAAGCTTCCGGCGGAATTCCGGAACATTTGGTAAGAAGCCCGGAGCGCCTGACTCTTGAGCCTGATTTTCACCAGGATATCCCGGTCTTTCTCCATCGGTTGCAAAAAATCAGCCAAGCCCATTTCACCGGCTTTATGCAGAACCACCTGGCAGTCGAGTGCCAGCAGGGCGGTGATCAACTCTGAAAAACCATACCGGCCATAGACTGTCCCGCCCACGGTGACCATATTGCGGAGTTGAACCCCGGGAATATTCCCAATCGCCTTGGGAATCAGGCCGTCAAAGTACCTGGATAGCGCGGCGCTCTTTTCTAAGGCGCCAAAGGTCGTCATCGCCCCGATTTCAATGGCCGTATCGGTTTCATCGATATAATCCAGCCCGGCGCGGGAGAGATCGACGGCCAGTCCGATCCGGCGGGAAGCCATTCTCAGAAAGACGCCGCCGCCGATAACGGCCGCATCCGGCCTCGCCCCTAGCAACGCGTGGGCTTCGGCGACAGTCGGGGGCCAAGCGTACTCCGCGATGGTGATCATCATCAACACTCCTTACCCTATTGGATGGTTGCGCGCAACCGAAAGCCAACCCTAAAAAATACGTTTCGGCTTGCACTGGATCTTGTACTCCACCAGCCCGTCGATGGTCGGCTCGGCGCCGCAGAGCGGACACTCCGGCCTGCGCCGCCAGGGCGCCTCCCGAAAGTGAGTCCCCAGGGCGTCAAAGGTCAAAATCCTCCCGGATACGGTCTCGCCGATTCCCAGGATCAGTTTGACCGCTTCCAGCGCCTGGATGGTTCCGACGATTCCGGCCGTCATCCCCAGGATTCCCGTGTCGGCGCAGTTCGGCAAGGCGCCGTCTTCGGGCGGTTCCGGATACAGACAGCGATAGCAAGGCGTCCGGCCCGGGACGATGGTCATCAGGACTCCGTCGAATCCGGCCGCGGCCCCTTCGATCACCGGCTTCTCCAAGAAATAACAACAATCGCTGATCAGATACCGGGCCGTGAAATTGTCGGTGGCGTCGATCACCACGTCATAGCCGCCGATCAGTTCCGCCGCGTTGTCAATCGTCAACCGTTCCCTATGGGTGATTACGTTGACCTCGGGGTTGAGGCCGGCGATCCGATCGGCCGCCGAATCGGTCTTGCGGCGGCCCACATCGGCGCTGCAATGGATGATCTGCCGGTTGAGATTGGAATAGGCCACGGAGTCAAAATCAGCCACTCCCAGCGTCCCGACACCGGCGGCTGCCAAATAAAGCAAGGCCGGGGAACCCAGTCCGCCCGCCCCGATCACCAGCACTTTGGCGGCTTTCAGCTTCCGCTGCCCCGGCTCACCGATGCCCTTCAAAATAATCTGGCGGGAATACCGGAGCGTGCTTTGGTTCAACCCCTCGTCGCTCAAACGGTTTATCCCCCTCCGACGATTTTGATGATTTCCAGGTTATCCCCGTCGCTCAACACGATCTCGGACCATTCCCGGCGGGGCGGCGTGGTAAAGTTCCACTCGACGACCACCAGGATCGTCTCGATCGCTTTATATTCTAAATATTCGGCAATGGTCATCGCCTGCTTAAGATCTTCGGCTGTCCCGTTGACGGTTATCCGCATGCCAAGACTCCCCGCAGCTAATATATTCAGATATTATACACACCGCTGATGGCCATCGACGGACAGCGAGATTCGCAGAGGCCGCAACCGAAACAGCGGTCGCGATCGACCCGCGCCTTTCCTGCGACGGTCATCGCCAAATACGGGCAGACCCTTTCACAGAGCCCGCAGCCGTTACACTTCGTATCGTCCACCGCCGGATAAACCGGATCAAACTTGGGATCCTCTTTCGCCAGCCGGGTGGCGATTACCTCCGACACGCTGGAAAACCCATAGCGGTCAAGCGCGGCGGGTAGATCATCCACCAATTTTTGATAGAGATCCTTGCTATAGAGGAGCGCCGCCGAGAGCATCTGCACCGCGTCGGCGCCCGCCAGCAAAAACTCCAGCACGTCTTCGACGCTGCGGATTCCACCGACTCCGATCACCGTCAGATCGGGGGCGGCTTCCTTGATGATATTCACGGCCGCCAGCGCCAGCGGCTTGATGGCCGGACCCGACATCCAGGCCTGCCCGGCCTGATTGCCCAGTGCCACGCTCCGGCGGCGCAGGTCGATTCGCATGGCCGGACCCAGCGAGTTAATGGCCACGATACCATTGCCTCCGTTATCCCGGACCATGGCGGCGAAGCCGGCCGGGTCGGGCAAATGGGGGCTGATCTTCATCAAAACCGGCTTGGCGGTATGGCGGCGGATCTCCCCGACCGTGGCGGCGATCGCCGCCAGATCCTTGCCCACGTAATGGGTGGAGACTTCAAAGGCGTCGGCGAACGGATCCAGCCGCGGAATCAACTGGGCCATGTCTTCCCTGGTATATCCGACGCTGACGATCAGCGGCACGGTCAGATCCTGCCGGAGCGCCGGCAAGAATTCGCCGATCCATTGGTCCGGGGCGTATTCGGACCAGAGTTCGGTATTGAGCGCCAGATCACGTCCTCCGAGAATACAAGGGCGCGGCACCGCGGCCGCTCGGGTCGAAATGGTTTTGGTGACCATTCCGCCCACGCCCATCCGGGCAATGGCCATTATTTTCCCATAGTCGCCGACCACCGGCCCGGAGGCCGGCATGATCGGGTTGCGCAGTTCGATCCCGGCGATGCTTGTGGTAAGTTTCATCCTTTATTCCTTCCCGTATTCGGACAATTCCTATTTTGACCATCCGGAAATCCATTCTTCGATCAGCCATAACGCGACTTTTCTCCGGTACGACGCGCTGGAGCGCTGATCGTCGATGGGCCGGATCGCTTCATCGTATAATTTCAGGATCTCGGGCAAGACACGGTCCAATTCGCCGGTCCCGACTCCCGTAAGCCGGGCTTCGGCCGTCTCCAGCCGGATTACGGTCGGAGCGACCGCGCCCAGCGCCAGCCGCGCTTCTTCCACTCGGCCGTTGTTGATTCGGGCCAGGGCGGCGCACGAGAGTTTGGAAAGCGCGTCCGCCTTGCGGGTCCCGACTTTTTGATAGAAGACCGCCGGGAACTCCCCGGCCGGGATCTTCACGCCGATCAGCAGTTCAGCGGGGCCGAGCGCGGTCTGGCCCGGTCCCCTGATAAACTGCCCGATTGGAAGTTCGCGGCGGCCGGAGGCGCTTTCCAGCACTACCGCGGCGCCGAGCGCATAAAGCGGCGGCAAGGTGTCCCCCGCCGGCGAGGCGTTGCAAAGATTGCCGCCAATGGTTGCCAGATTACGAATGGCCGGAGAGGCCATCTCGGCCAGCGCCCGCTTCAGAATCGCGGGAACCGGCTCCATTTGAAGCAGCTCGGCCAAGGTGAGCGCGGCGCCGATGGTCAGGATTCCCTCATTGCGGCTGATCTGCCGCAACTCTGGCAAACCGCTGATGAACAACGCCGGAGCTTCGAAACGGGGCAAAGTCCCGGCCCAACTCCGGCGCCGGGCCATCAGATCGGTGCCCCCGGCGAATGGAACCGTCCGGTTCTCCCGGCGGATCGCCAACGCCTCGGCCAGACTCTTGGGAAAAAACGCCCCTACCATAGGCCGTCACCTCTTCGGGCCGCCATTTCGATGGCGGCCACGATCATGCCATATCCGGTGCAGCGGCAGAGATTGCCGGAGATGGCCGCCCGGATCTCGGTCTCGGAGGGATGGGGACTCCCCGATAGCAGCGCCTCGGCGGCCATCAGCATCCCCGGCGTGCAATAGCCGCATTGGACCGCGCCCGCCTCGGCGAAGGCGGCCTCCAGGATCTTGAAGCGCTCGGTCCCCCGGAACCCTTCGATGGTTAAGACCTCGGCGCCGCGGACTGTTCCGATCGCGGCCAAGCAGGAATTGACCAGCTTGCCGTCGACCAGCACCGCGCAGGCGCCGCATTCGCCCTCGCCGCAGCCTTCCTTGACTCCCTTTAAATTGAAATCCTCCCGCAGCACATCGAGGAGCCGCCGCAACGGATGGGTTTCCAGCGCAACCCGTTCCCGGTTTAAAACAAATTCAATCCTCTCGGTCATCTGCCGCAGACCTCCAGTAACGATTCTGGCGTGATCGGAAGCCGCCGGATCGGAATGCCCGCCGCCTGGCTCACGGCGGCCGCCAGCGCCGGCGCGGCCCCAATCAGCGTCAGCTCCCCCACTCCCTTGGCCCCGAACGGGCCGCCGTCATACGGGTTGTCAATCAGCCGGCTCGCAATGGCCGGGCAATCCAACGCCGTCGGAATGATATAATCGGTCACCGACCGCTGTTGAATCCGCCCCCCCTGGCAATCCATCACTTCCAGGCTTCCATAACCCAAGCCCTGCAAAATACCGCCCTCAATCTGCCCTCGGACGATCCGCTCGTCAATGGCGGTCCCCACGTCAAAGGCGGACCAGACGCCGGTGATGGAAATCTCGCAGGTCACCGCATCGACCTCAACTTCGACCGCGTTCACGCCCCAGGAATAGGCGGGATAGGCGTCGCCGGTGAACGTCCCGTCATCCCAGCGCATCTCCTCGGGATGCCGGTAGTCCTCAACGACCTCGATCTCTCCCGCCCCGGTTCCGGCGGTTTTTAAGCGCCGGGCCGCCAGCTCCAATAATTTTCCGACGATCATCACGGTCCGCGAGGCCACGGTCGGCCCGGAATCCGGAACCCGGTCCGTGTCGGGGCGGTCAAAGACGATCCGGTCCAGCGGCAGATCCAGGGTTTGGGCCACAATCTTCGACAAGGCGGTTTGAAGCCCCTGCCCCATATCGACGTTGGCGACCAGGATCTCCACCCGGCCGTCGGCCAGCCGCCGCAGTTTCACCCGGGCCCGGATGTGATCGCGCTCGCCGCTTCCGGTAAAGCCGCAGCCATGTAAGAACAATGAGATGCCGATTCCGTGCCGGGTCCGGCCCGCGCTTTTGTCAAACTCGGCCCGCTTCCGGCGGTAACCGGACATGGCCTCAACCGCCGCAATCAGCTCCGGCAGTTTGATGTCCTGACGGTACGTTCCTCCGGTGGCAGTGGCATCGCCCCGCCTCGCCATATGGGCCATCTTGTAGTCCAAGGAATCGCGGCCCACTTCGGCGGCGATCCGCTCCAGATGGGACTCAATGGCGAAGATGGCCTGCGGTGCTCCAAAGCCCCGGAAGGCCCCGGTCGGAACGGTATTGGTGGCCAAAGCCCACCCCTTCACCGCCAGACTGGGGAGATGATAAACCCCGGCAATATTGAACATGGCCCGTTGCAGGACCACGTTGGACAGCCCCGCGTAAGCGCCGGCGTTCATCCGAATCTCGGCCACCAGGGCGACCAGCCGATCCGTTTCGTCCAGGCCCGCCCGGAGCTTGATTACGGCCGGATGCCGCTTAGTGGTGGCTTCGATATCCTCGGCGCGATCGAGCAGCAATTGGACCGGACGCTTGGTCTTGAGCGCCGCCACCGCCGCTTGCCCAGCCAGCAGCGACGGGTAGTCCTCTTTGCCGCCGAAGGCGCCCCCGGTAGTGGTCTGGACCACCCTGACCCGTTCGGCCTCCCAGCCCAGCGCCTGAATCAGCGCGTTTTTGACGTAATACGGGCACTGGATCGAGCCGTGGACGGTAATCTTGCCGTCCTTATAGACCGCCAGGACGCCCTGGGGCTCAAGATAGGCATGTTCCTGGTATCCGGTGCGGTACTCGGCTTCAATGACCCGCCGCGCCCCGGCCATCCTGGCTTCGGCCTCGCCCCGGGAATAACGGTATTCGGCGAAACAGTTCCGCTGGCCATAAATGGGCTCGACCTCGCCCCGCTCAGCCTCTTCCAGCGTCAAGACGGGGGCCAGTTCCTCGTAATCAACCCGGATCGCGGCCAGCAACTCCAGGATGCGTTCTTTCTCCGGCCCGACCACCAGCAGAATCGGCTCCCCGATATAATTGACCCGGTCCTCGGCGAAGAACGGCTGATCGTCAAGGATGATCTTGACCCGGTTTTTGCCCGGAACGTCCCGCCGGTCCACGATGAAATAGCCTTCCGGCAGCGGCGGAAGTTGAACGGCTTTAATCACGGCCCGGGGCCGCTCGGAACGGAGCGTTTTGGCGAACAACATTCCCTCCGGCACCAGATCTCCCAGATAAACCGCTTCTCCGGCCAGCTTTTCCCGGTTGTCGACCTTGGGCGCGGGCCGGCTGATCTCAACTTCCATCGTTGCCACCTCCGTCCTCAAATCGTTTCAATATCCGCTGGTAATCCTCCGGAGTATCGATGTCCAGCAGAATCCCCTCGTCGTCCACTTCCAGGGTTTGAAAGCCTTTTCTGTGGATAAAATCCCTCAGATTATCGCTGGCGTCGGCTTGAACCAGCGCGGTGGCGAGGGACCCGGCCATCAACACCGGATGACCCTTCCGTCCACCCCAAGCCGGGATCACGATTGCTCCGTCCACGGCGAGCAACTCCCGGCAAACCGCCGGGTTGATCAGGGGATAGTCGCCGGGAGTGACGAAGAACCGCTCGGCCCGAACCTGAAGCGTTCCCGCTTTCACCGAACTGAACATCCCGGTCGCGTAGTCACGGTTGTAAACGACCTCGACCCCGGGATATCCTTCGAGGATCGCCCTGATCCTTTCGATCCGGAATCCGCCCACGACCACAACTCGGGAACAGACCGCCGCCAAGCCGTCCACGCAGCGTTCAATGACGGTTTTGCCGCCCAGATCCAATTCCGGTTTGAACGCCCCGGCCCGGCTGGAATAGCCGGCCGCCAGGACCACCCCTTCCACGTTCATTCCCAACCAACCTCAGCTTTCGTCCGCGCCAATCAAGGTTATTTTTCGGCCAGATTTTCGGTGATCCGGGGCATATTCGCGGCATACCCGCCGATATACACTCCCGGGATGGCGGCATACATGGCGGCCGCTTTCACCAACTCGTCCTTCCAGGTTTTCTCATTGGGGGCGTGGGCCTGATCCTCATGCCCCGGGCCAAACCCGATGCAGGGGATCCCGTACTTGCCCATGATCGAAACCCCGTTGGTCGAAAAGGTCCATTTATCAAGCACCGGCTCGCGGTGAAAGAGGTTCCGGTAGGCTTCCAACAAGGTTCCGCAGACCGGATGATCCTCTTCAATGAACCAGGTCGGGAAATACGCTTCGGTGGGATAAACCAATCCGGTATGCGACGGCCGTTCGTACCCGTACATCGACACCTCCGCTCCGGCGGCCTTGACCGAAGGCAGATTGCGGATCTGGTTTAGGGCCAGTTCCTTATCTTCGCCGGCGGTCAACCGCCGGTCCACCGAGATCCAACAACTGTCGGCCACCGCGCAGCGCGACGGGGAGGTATGGAAGATCTCGGAGACCGTGAGGCTGCCTTTGCCGAGGAACGGGTGGAAGGCCAGGTTCCCGTGAAGCGCCCGCAGTTCAAGCAGGATCGGGGCCATCTTGTAGATCGCGTTATCGCCCCGTTCCGGGGCGGAACCATGGCAACTGACGCCCTGAGTGGCCACTTTGATCTCCATCCGGCCGCGCTGGCCCCGGTAAATGTTACAGGACGTCGGTTCGGTGATCACCACGAACTCCGGACGGAGCTTCGATTGCTCGATAATATAC
Organism: Bacillota bacterium; assembly: GCA_023402395.1. GTDB lineage: Bacteria > Bacillota > UBA4882 > UBA8346 > UBA8346 > JAEYGI01. The sequence goes on along the minus strand of JAEYGI010000015.1, from coordinate 31,043 downwards.
TGCCAGCAGAGGCCGTCGCAATCCTCTTCCTGGACCGAGCCCACCACTACCAGGGTGAAATCGCCTTCCAGCTTCAAGTCCTTGATGATTTTGGCCGCGTAAACCATGGCCGCCATGCCTCCGGTTTGATCGCTGGTGCCCCGGCCGCCAATAATCTGATCATCCTCTATGCCTTGATAGGGATCGAAATCCCAGAGTTTCGGGTTGCCGACCCCGACGGTATCGATATGGGCGTCCATGGCGATTAAATGACTGCCGTGGCCCAGGTAACCCAGGATATTGCCCATGGGGTCGATCTCCACCCGGTCGAATCCCACCGCCTCCATTTCCTGTTTGATTCGCTGCACAACCTGCTGCTCCTCTGCGCTCTCGCTAGGGATGGCTACCAAATCGCGCAGGAACCGGGATATTTGCGACTTGTAGCTTTCGGCTGCGTTTAAAATCCGTTCAAAATCGACCATTGTTTCTTCCCCCGTTCTCTTTACTCGGGTTATCCCTGCAGGACAATCCGTTTGACCTCTTCGAGATCGGGCGCGATCGCCGTGGCCTTCCCGGCTGCCAGGGCCGCGCTTTTAATATCCTTAAGCCCGCTGCCGCTGACAATGCTGACTACTCGCTCACCTCCGGACACCAGTCCCAGCTCGCGAAGCTTCAGAATGCCGGCGAAACCGGCGACGCCGGCCGGCTCGCCGAAGACCCCGGTCCGCTGCGCCAACAGCTTCATGGCGGCTAAAATTTCGGCGTCGGAGACATCCACCATCAATCCGCCCGATTCCCGAATCGCCTGCAGCGCCTTGATCCCGTTACGCGGGATTCCCACCGAGATGCTGTCGGCGATGGTTTGGGGCGTCTGGTAATCGAATTCAAGGCTGTTTCGTTGGAAAGCCCGGGTCACCGGGTTGGAGTTGATGGCCTGGACGCCCACCAGCTTCGGCAGCCGGTCAATCAGGCCCAGTTGAAAACATTCCTTGAATCCCTTCCAGACCCCGGCGATGGTGCAACCGTCGCCCACCGCGACCACCGCGATCCCCGGCGCCTTCCAGCCCAGTTGCTCGCAGATCTCATAAGATACGGTCTTCTTTCCCTCAACCAGATAGGGGTTAATCGCGCAGCTCCGGTTGTACCAGCCGAATTCGGCGGCGGCCTGAAAGCATAGCTCCACGGCCTGATCATAGGTGCCCTTCACCAGAAAGACATGGGAACCGTAGATGAGCAGTTGGGTGACTTTGGCCTCGGGCGCCGTCTCCGGAACAAAGATAAAGGTTTCAATCCCGGCGCTGGCGGCGAAGCCCGACAGTGACGAAGCCGCGTTTCCGGTCGATGCGGCGCAGATCACCGGGCGGTTCAGCTCGAGCGCCTTGGCGACCCCGACGGCGCTGGCCCGATCTTTCAGCGAAGCGGTCGGATTACGGGAGTCGTCTTTGAGATAGAAACTGACTAGTCCGGTTTCACGGGCCAATTTGCGAACCTCGTACAGCGGCGTCCAGCCAACCTGCAGCGGCTGGATTCCCGAAGGATCGTCAATGGGAATGGCCGGTAGATAGCGCCAGAGCGAATAATCAGAATTAGCCCGGAAATACCCGGGGGTCATTTCTTTTTTGATCGCCGCGTAGTCCAGGACTACGTCCAGGATGCCGTCAATGCCGCAGTCCTCACAGGTATAACGGATTCCGGACGCCGGATACTCCCGGCCGCACTTGACGCATTTCAGCTTTTCGACCTTGTTCAAATCGGCTTCACCTTCTCGTATGGGATCAATGCCTCATGGCTTATTGCGTAATCACCGTTCCAGCCTTGCCGGCCAACGCGTCCACCGCTTTGGCCAGGGACGTGATGAACGCCCGTTTCTCGGGATGGAGCGCGGCAAAGGCCATCGCCGCCTGAACTTTCGGCAGCATGCTTCCGGGAGCGAAATGGCCTTCCCCGACGTACCGCTGGCATTCGGCCACGGTCAGCCGGTCCAGATCCGCCTGGTCCGGCTGTTGATAGCGGAGGGCCACCCGCTCGACCCCGGTCAGAATCATTAAAATGTCGGCGCCGACCTCCTCGGCCAGTTTTTCGGCGGCCAGATCCTTGTCGATCACCGCCGCCACTCCGACGAGCGTCCCGTCTTCCTGCTCGATCACCGGGATCCCGCCGCCGCCGGCCGCGATCACAATGGTCGAATCCCATAGCTCCCGGACCGAATGGATTTCGACGATCCGTTGCGGCTTGGGGGAAGCGACCACCCGCCGCCAGCCCCGGCCGGCGTCCTCTTTCATTTGGTAGCCCCGCTCGGCCATGAGCTGCCGGGCCTCGACCTCCCGGTAAAAAGGGCCGATGGGCTTGGTGGGATTCTGAAACGCCGGGTCGCCCGGATCGACCACCACCTGGGTGATCAGGGTCACCACCGGCAGCGGCTTATAACGCATGGCCAAGGCGTGACTCAGCCCTTGCTGGAGCTGATAGCCGATAAAACCCTGGCTCATGGCGATGCATACTTCCAGCGGCATGGCGGGCGTCGCCGCCGCGGCCAGTTCCGAGGCGAGCAGGATCCGGCCCACTTGGGGCCCATTGCCATGCACCACTGCCAGTTCGTAACCGAAGCGGCACTTGATATCGGTAATGATCTCCGCCGTTCGCTTGACCACCTCATACTGGGCCTCGGCCGTCGCCGGAGTGTCGGCTTCCTGAAGCGCGTTGCCGCCGAGGGCGATGACCACTTTACGATGGGAACCCATTGCGCCCCACCCCTTCAACGAGTTCGTGATACTTACGGTTCCCGTCCGCCGGGCCGGGAATGCCGGCGGCGGAGTCGCGGCTTTCCTCCGCCGTTCCCCGCAGCGGTCCAAATACCATTTTAGGCTCTTAAATCATTTCACCCCGGCAATCATTGATCATCCCGGCGGTTCCAAACTTCGTTCCGCCGCTAAAAACTGATCATTTCCGACACCGGAACGATTCCTAACGAACCTGGAAACAAAATTTTCGTTTCGGTTCACCTCTTTTCCGGCATTATCCTATAAATTCTTATAAAAACCGGTTCTCCGGGCGATTCGGAGACAAAATTCAGGCGATAGAAGAGTATCAATCAAATATTTTAACGCTCAGACTATGAATATTAGCCCGTTCCCCAAACCAGAAGGGGAAATGGAACGGTCAGCGCAGGGCCTTGATCTTTTCATCATAGGCGGATATTTTCTGATATTCATCCTCCCAGAACGACGGGGAGCGCATGGAATCGATATACTCCTTGCTGTAGCCGAAGGGCAGCCAGTCTTGCTCCTTCTGCTTGAACAATTGCTCCTTCCGGTCTTTCCGGCGGAAGTCGTAGATATGCTCCGTGCCGCTGCCGTGGAAAATATCCCGAATCCAGCGTTCCAGCACAACGCCGGAGGTTTCCAGCACCCGGCGGTCCAGGTCCTCCAGGACCGAATGATAGCGGTCAAAGCTATCGGTGGCGATGGTGACCACGTTGTCGCCGGGGCCGAGCCGGAGGTATTTGGCCATTTTGATCGCGCCCAGAATGTTGCAGATGCCGGAGACGCCGAAAAGATCCCGCATGCTCCCGGCCAGTTCCGGCGCGACCCCCAACCTGACCAGAACTTCCGGGGCGTCATGGATTACTTTCAACGCCTTGACGCAATCGTCGTCGTAAATTAGGGTCACGAAATCGGTGGTCAGCACGTTATGAATCAGGGTGCACATCTTGTCGCCAATGCCCTCGATCCGGTGCTGGCCCCGGCCGCCGTTAGCCAGGGTCGAGCATTCGTACGGCTCCAGCGCGGCGATCTTGCACTCCGGAAAGGCCTGCTTGATGGCGTCGCCGGCGGCGATGGTCCCGGCCGAGCCCGGCGCGGAGCAAAAGGCGGCGATCCGGCCATTACCGATCCCTCGGACCGCCTCTACGGCCGAATTGCCGGTCACGTGCCGGTGAAAACGGTAATTGGGGAAGAGTTCGAACTGGGCCAGGGGTTTGTTCCTGGGGTTCTTTTTCAGTTCATGGGTCCGTTGCAAGGTCAGAATGACGTCGGACTCGGTCCCCGGAGTCAGGTCAAGCTCGGCGCCGTATTTCCGGATCCGCTCGTACCGCTCTTTGCTCATGTTGTCGGGCATGATTACCACGGCCTGATAGCCCATGAGGTTGCAGATATAGGAGACCCCGATTCCGAAATTGCCGGTGGACGGGCCGAGAATGGTGTGTTCGCCCGGGATGATCTCCCCGTCGACGCAACCCTCGATCAAGGTCGCGTAAGCAGGTCCGACTTTATGGGAACCGGACGGGAAATCCTTGCCCAGCATGACCAGGATATTGGCGTCCACTCCGGTAAGCTCCGGGGACAAGACCAGCTTCCGGACCTTGTCTTTCCCGTCTTTCCAGGTGATATTGAACAGATTGATCGGATCCAGCTCATTGGCTGATAAGGCCCCCAAGGCCCGGCTCCGGATGGCCGGATCGATGGTCTCGGGCCGGAGCATCTCTTCATAAGTGGGACCGAACGGAATTTTGCGCTGCGCCATTTGACTGACCTCCATTTGACGAAATGAATGTTGAAATCGGTTTAATCTTCAGTCTCCGCGCCCAGCAGGTTCAGGATCATCCGCTCGGCAACGGCGAAATATTGATCCAGGTCAAATTTCCCCTCATCGATCAGATATTGCATCGATGCCCCCATCATCAAGGAAACCATCAGGTACGGCACCATTGGCAAATATTCGGCGGCTCCCTCCGGGGCAAACCGGCCCTTGGCGAACACCGCCCCGATATCGCGCCGCCAGATGTTGAAGGTCTTCTGAAAGGTGGCCCGGACCTCCGGGTCCACCGTCCCTTGCACCCAATAATCGAACTGAACATAATCCAGCTTCTTCTCGTTCAGGATCACCTCTTGCTTTTCTTTGAAAATAGCGTGGAGGTTCTCCCCGAATGACTGCGCCTCCAGGTCGACAACCTGCCGCCGGTGCTCCGAAAACCGGGCCTGAATCTCATCAAGCAGGGAGATCAGCAGATCATTCTTGGTGGGAAAGTAATAATGCAGATTGGACTGGGTCATCTCCGCCTCCTCGGCGATGAGATGCATCCGCGTCCCGCTGATCTTTTCCTTGGCGATCACCTCGAGCGTGGCATCGAGAATCTTTTTGGGCATATCTTTGGTGGGCATTAATCGTTTCCCCTCACCGGGCCGGCGGCCGCCAATCGGCCGCTATCCCCGAAATCGTTGCGCTTTGGCGCCGGACAACCGCCCCAGGGCTCCGGGTGGATCCTTGACCTTACTTAGGAAGATCATGGCCGCGATCACATAGGGCTTGAAACCGGCCTGCTTGTAAAGGGGCTCGCGGTACCGGTCAAAGACCGATGCCGCCACTTCGCCCTGCCGGCAGCTGACGCCGGTAATGTCCGCGGGCAGGCAGTGCAGATACAGAGCATTGCCGGCCTTGGTCAGTTTGATCATGGTTTCGTCGCATTCCCATTCCTGGTGCCGGGCATTCTCGGCCAGCAACTCCTTTTCCAACGCCTTGATCCCGTCGAAGTCGCCCGCGCCGTACATTTGGGTCCGCCGTTCCATGGCGGCGTACGGCGCCCAACTCTTCGGATAAACGATATCGGCATCTTGGAAGGCGTCGGCCATCGAATGAGTTTTATGGAACTTGCCGCCGCTGGCCGCGGCGTTCCGGACGGCCACGGCCTCCACCTCGGGCAGCAGATCGTACCCTTCGGGATAGGCCAGCGTCACTTCCATGCCCATCCGGGTCATCAGCCCGATGATCCCCTGGGGCACCGACAGGGGTTTGCCGTAACTCGGGGAATAGGCCCAGCTCATGGCGATCTTCTTGCCTTTAAGCTTTTCGGCGCCGCCGCAATGATGGATCAGATGCAACAGATCGGCCATGCTCTGGGTGGGATGATCGATGTCGCATTGCAGATTGACCAGGGCCGGGCGTTGCTCCAGCACACCCTGGTCGTAGCCTTCCTGAACCGCGGCGGCCACCTGGCGCATGTAAGCGTTGCCCTTACCGATGTACATGTCGTCGCGGATGCCAATCACGTCAGCCATGAACGAGATCATATTGGAAGTCTCCCGGATCGTTTCGCCGTGGGCCACCTGGGACTTCCCCTCGTCAAAATCCTGCACCGCCAGGCCGAGCAGATTGCAGGCGCTGGCAAAGCTGAACCGGGTCCGGGTCGAGTTGTCACGGAAAATGGAGACCGCCAGCCCGCTATCGAAAATCCGGGGCGAAATGTTCCGCTCCCGCAGCGAGCGCAAGATATCGGCGACCGTGAATACCGCCCGGAGTTCGTCGTCAGTTTTCTCCCAGGTCAAAAGGAAATCCCGCTGGTACATCCCTTGGCAATCGAGCCCTTCCAACTGTTTCAGCAACGTTTGCAACCCGTCCATCGCCACTTCTCCTTTGATTTCAATTTAAATAAAAGCCAGGAGGATAAAGTCTACCGGTCGGCATGGCCTTCAAACCTGCCCCAAAATTGTCGACTTTATCCCTTGCTTTGCTGAGCTTTTGTGTACAATCACGACCTTCGGTCGGGGTTTACCACAACGCTTCTAGATCCTTCCCCACAGCTTGACCGCGGCCTGGCGGGCTTCGGCGTAGAGCGCCGCTTCATCCCAGACCGTTTCATAGTTTTGCAGTTTGAGTTCCCCCCGGCACCAGACCTCCCGTGGTTGAAACCGGTCAAACACCCCGGTTACCATGTGACCGAAAATATTCTCGGCATTCAGCGGAGTCGGCGCCTGATATGAAACGGCCAGCAGATCGGCGGCGTACCCCGGCTCAATCCGTCCCAGTTTGATGCCGAGCAGCGTTCCGGCATACTCGTAAACCTGCCGGATACACCGGAGCAAATCATCGTAAGAAAACCGCCAAGTGCTGCCGGTTTTCAGATGCATGCCGAATAACAGATTCAAATAATCCCGGGTCAGGTTGGCGCCGAGCGAATCGGTGCCAATGATCACCGGGATTTCGTATTGTTGCAGCAGGGGAAGATCGGGCAGGCCCACCGCGTTGTTCATATTCGAAGTTGGATTGAGGGCGACCACGCAACGATCCTCGGCGATCAACGCGGCTTCGGCCTCGTCGATGTGCACGCAATGAGCGAGCAGGGAATTGGGGCTCAGCAACCCGTGATCGTGGAGGCGCCGCACCACCCGTTTGCCGTAACGGGACAGGCTGTCCGCCTCATCCTCGGCGCTTTCGGCGACATGAACGTGTACCGGTAGATCGCCGAGTACCGCGGCGATCTTGGCCAGCGTGGCCTCGCTCAGGGACATTGAGGCATGCATCCCGAACATCCCGGCGCAACGATCCGAACGCTCCTTGCGGGCAAACTCCAAATTTTCGGCGATGCAGGCATCCGCGCCAAACCGGTCGCTAGTCTCGAAGCAAAAGATCCCCCGCAGCCCTAGCTCGTCACAGAGGCCCCGTTTCAATTGGTCCAGCGAGCCCCCAATGGCTGCTCCGCCGGCATGGTGGTCGATGATCGTAGTGACTCCGGCCTTGAGATGCTCCAGTCCGAAAACCCGGGCGCTGTGATACGCGATCTCCCCGTCGATGCCCCGGTCAAACCGCCACCAGAGTTGCTCCAGCAACTCCCGGAAGCCCGAAGGATTGAACGGCAGCCGGAGGCCCCGGACCAACGCCGAATACAGGTGCGCGTGGCCCACGATCAGCCCCGGCATTACCAGCGCGTTCCGGCAATCAATGACCTGATCCGCGCCGGGAAAAGCGCTCATCGGGCCGACCTCGCGGATGCAATGGTCATACAGAATATAACTGTCCGGCCGATACTCATGATAATCATAGCTATCGGCGTGAATCAGCGCTTTCACGGCCCACCCCCTCGCCGGCCCCCTGCGCCGTTTGGGCCGGGCGGGAATAATTTGATTGATCGGTTAATCTAATTTTATCATACCTTGTCTAAATTAAGGAGTCAACCATGTCGCGCCAATTTGCAACAAAATTCAATTGGAGATCGGATTTGAAATTTGTTACAATCAATAAAGAACCGGTAAGGATCATTATTATCTAATTACCTACGCGAGGGAGAATCGCTTTGAAAGGATCGAAAACGGTTACTGTCAAAGATATCGCCAAACGCGCCGGCGTATCCTCGGCTACGGTGTCAATGGTATTGAACAATGACCGGCGGATCTCGGAGGCGACCCGCGAAAAGGTCAGCCAGGCGATTCAGGAGCTTAACTACAGCCTCAACGGAGTGGCCCAAAGCCTGCGGACCCGGAAATCCCGGATCATCGGCCTGATCGTGCCCTCGATCATGAATCCGTTTTACCCGGAGATCGCCAGCGGCGTAGAAGAAGCCGCGGAGCGGGCCAAATACTCCGTTCTGCTCTGCAATTCGCTGAACAATCCCCATCGCGAGCAATACTATATTCACCTGTTGCTGGAGAAGCGGGCCGACGGGATCATCTTCGGCACTTACCTTCCCGAGGTTAATTACGGGCCGGTCAATGATCAGACTCATACCAAGGCGTTGTCCCTTGTTTCCAACCCGCAGCTTCCCGGCGCCGACTTCTTGATGGTCGATCAGTTTCAAGGGAGTTATCAGGCGGTTTCCTACCTGACCTCGCTCGGCCATGTCAAAATCGCATTTATCGGCCGACGCAAGATCCGGTTCGACGGTTACGAACAAGCGCTCCGCGACCAAAACCTGGCTCCTGATCCGGAATTGATCCGGTTTCTCGACGAACCGGTGAACTTTGCCTCGGGGGAGCACTTTTTTAACCTTGGGCGCTCCATCGCTTTAAGTTTATTACAAAAGCGAACGGATATCACCGCGATCTTCGCTTATAATGATCTGCTGGCGCTGGGAGCGATCAACGCCGCTAAGGAACTGGGCTTGCGAATCCCGGAGGATGTCTCGATCCTGGGCTATGACGACAACCCGTACGCCCGGATCTCGGATCCGCCCCTGACTACCATCAAACAGCTCAAATATGAGCGGGGCGTCGACGCGGTCCGCTTGTTGCTGGAGCGTTTCACCGGCGAACGGCTCGATCCGGTTCGAACCGTTTACCCCACTGAACTTATGATCCGGAAAACTACCCAATCCCTTCTTTAAATTTCACAATAGTTAGGTTACTAAAATTTTAAGCAAAATAAAACTACGGTTCATCCGCGTCAGATAATAACCGAAAAACCCGGCCCGATTCAATTATTTAAAAGTAGTTTAATCGATTAAATCACGTTATAATTTTTTTGCCGGAACCGTTTGCCATTTATAAAGGCTGACCCGGATCAATCCTCCAAACGGTTGCCGTGCTGAATATTTTTCAGGAAATAATTTAATCGATTAAAAGGAGGGGAGGATTTCATTCACTTGGGTTTGATAAAATAACGGAAAGAAGGGATATTATTGAAAAAACTGAAACTGGTCTCCCTGTTGGCGGTGATCTTGATCCTGGCCTACGCAGCCGCCAACCATGCCGCCACGTTGCTGGCCGATGATTTCGAATCCTACGCTCCGTTCCCGAGCGGCGCCTGGACCAATGCCAGCGGCAACGGCAGTTGGGGCATTGCCAGCGACGGTTCGAAGGTCGCCCGGCAGACGGCTACCTCGTCCGCCACCTACCTGATGGTCAACGGCGATTCCAATTGGATCAATTACAGCTACTCGGCCAAGGTCAAGCCGGGAAGCTCCGGCAACCGCCACGGTTTGGTGGCCCGCTTCACCGACGCCAACAATTACTATTTCCTCATTTTAAAAGACGGATCCAAGGTTTACCTTTACAAACGGGTCAACGGAAGCGAGACCGCGTTGGGCTATACCTCGTTTACCTATAACTCGTCCACTTTTTATACGTTACGGATTGAATTGAACGGCTCCAGCCTCAGCGGCTATGTCAATGGCAGCCTGATGATCAGCGCCACCGATTCCAGCCTGAGCGCGGGAAAAGTCGGCTTCTACACTTATGGAAACGCCTCCTTCGACGATGTAACGGTGAGTGATTCGGCCAGCGCCACTCCCACTCCGACCCCAAGCGTTCCGGCAACGCCGACTCCTACCCCGACAGCGGGTTCCTATTCCAAGCTATCCCTCTCGGTCCTGGCCGCTTCGGCCGACGACGGCAATGCGCCCGCCAACGTGTTGGACGCCGACCTCAGCACCCGCTTTTCCAGCAGCGGCGACGGCGCTTACATTATTCTCGACGCCAACGGCGCGGCCACGGTAGCCTATGTCAGAATTGCCTGGCACAACGGAAGCACGCGCCAGTCGTATTTTGAGATCTACACTTCCACCGACAATCAAACCTATACCAAAGCCTATCCGGCGACCGGCAACGGGACCTCCAGCGGCACGACCACCGCGCTGGAAACCTACGATTTTACCGACGGTTCGGCGCGGTATATCAAGGTCATTGGGCACGGCAATTCCTCTAACGCTTGGTTCAGCCCGACCGAGATCGAGGCCTGGGGCAGCGGCCCGATCCCGACACCAACCCCCACACCGATCGTTTCTCCGACTCCAACTCCGGGTTCGGGCAGCCCCACTCCGACGCCGAGTCCGGCCGTGACCCCCACGCCGCCCGCCACCGGCACGGTCTACCGCGTTACCAGTTCCAGCCAGTGGAGTTCGGCCGTATCCAGCGCCCAGCCCGGCGACATCATTGAAGTGACGGGGTCATATTCTTCCGGCCTCAAGATCTCCGGCAAGACCGCCTCGGCTTCCAATCCGATTACGATCCGGGCCGCCAGTTCTCTCGGAACCACCCTGTACTCGCTGGAGATCAACAATTGTCAGGGGATCGTCGTCCGCGACTTTCAGTTCGGCCCCAATACCTCCGGCGTGTTGCTGAAAGTGGTTAACTCCAAAGATGTCGCGATCCTGCGCAATATGTTCGATCATAATAACATCGCGGCCTCCCAGTCGTCGATCGTAACCACTCAGGCCAGCGACGGCATTGAAATCGGGTACAATACCTTCGACCGGAAGAACGTCGGAAGCGTCTCCGGCAGTTATATCAAGACCCAGTTCGACTCGCCCAATATCACCAAGAATCTGCACATCCACCATAATTATTTCAAGAACATCGTCCCGATGCCCGACGGCAGCGGCGGTTTCAAGGGGGACTCCGACCGGGAGACGATCGTCTTCGGCGTCTCCGGCTCGCAAGACATTCTCACCAACCACCGGGTCGAGTACAATCTGTTCGAGGATTGCGACGGCGAGAATGAGATCATCACCGTTAAGACCTCGCAAAACATCATCCGTTACAATACCTTCAAGAATTGCCTGGGTTCGGTCTCGGTCCGGTTCGGAACCCGCACCGAGGTCTACGGGAACTTCTTTATCGGGGAGCCCGGCAACCCCAACAATTATGAGACCGGCGGAGTCCGGGTTTACGGCTCCTATCACAGGATCTACAACAACTACTTCCAAGGGCTGACCGGCGCCGGTTACCGGGCCCCATTCTGCCTCGACGGCGGGGACACCAGTGACAGCAGCGGCGGCGACGGGCACGAACGGCCGACTTATTGTGAATTTACCAACAACACCATTGTGGACAGCGCTTGGGGGATCGATGTCGGAACCCATTATTCCCTCTCGCCGCAAAATTGCGAGATCGCCAACAATATCATCAGCGGCGATCAGAATCATCTCTTCACCACCTCGCTCTGCGACGCGACCAATACCTTCGAAGGCAACATCGCCTACCCGACCGGTTCGGCGACCCTCGGCGTGAGCGGCTGGACCCAGAACGAGATCTGGCAGACCAACCCCAATCTGGCCACGGTAAACGGACTCCGGAAGCTCTCCGGCTCCAGCCCGGCCATTAACTACAGCAAGGGTTCTTACAGCTATGTCGCGGACGATCTGGACGGCCAGGCCCGGTTGAGCACTAGCGACGCCGGAGCCGACGAGTATTATGAGCCGGGCGTCTCCGTCTCCCGCCGGCCGCTGAACGCGACGGACGTCGGGTATGGCGCGCCGTAATCAGCCTAAAACCGTAAAACCAAGGACTCCTATTGAAGGAGTCCTTGGTTTTACTCGTTGGATTTCTTATTTATTTCGATGATGACCGCCTCTTTTATCAATATAAAACTTGCCGCAATCCATGCTCTGCGTAATAAACGCGGTTTTGGTTTCGCCATTCCTCAACCTCCCAAGGAAAAAAGGTTCCGCCCCGGTTTTCCTTTCCCCGGCGCCGGCACGATCACAAGCTGCTTTACGGGCGATTCTCCAAGATCGGACAAAGATCGCCGCCCATGCGAAGAATGCCGATTTTAACCCGGTCGCCTTTGAGTCGCAGGGCCTCATCCAGCGCCTCTTGCGGAGTGGCAAAATACCGAAAACCCAGTTTTTCGGCTTCGGACGCGCTGATTCCGGGCGAAACCAGAAAAGCGGTGGTCCTCCGGATCAACCGGCCGCCTTGGACCATATTATGCGCCGCCACCTTGGAGAGGTTTTCGTCCCGGATTAGCCGGCCGGCTTCAGCCAAGGAGACATACCCGTATTTTAAGATCTCCGGGTGCATTTGGCTCACCCCTTCGGGGCAAGGCGTCACCAGAATGACAACGGCCCCGTCCGGCGCCATCACATCCAACGCGCATATTCCTTTCACCGCCTGCCACATCTCTTGGTCCATCGGATGGGAGTCGGCAATATAGATCTCAGCCCGCCAATCCGGATCAACCTTGACACCAAAGAGGTCCAAGGCATATTCGCAACCAACCCGGTGCGCCTGGACCGGATCTCCGGTAACCACTTTCACGATCCGCTGGCGGCCGTCGGCAATGACATTGACGATCGCCGATAAGCCGGCTTTGGCGGCGATGGCGTCGATTATCCGACGCATCGGATTGTCGCGAACTCCCAGCACCTCCCGTTCCGGAAAGTGCACGCTTTTCCAGTGAAATTCGCCGACAGCCGCTTCGGTCGCCACTCCGGGCGCAATAATCTTGCCCCCTCCGGAAAACCCGGCCGCGGGATGGGGCGCAATGGAACCCACCCCGATGACGAAATCAGCCCAGGCCATCTGTTTGTTTAGGATCACCGGAGTCCCGTCGTCCAGGCGGCCATAGTCATACAATGCGCCGGGATCGTCCCATTGGTGGTTCAAGACCGGATAGGTCCGGGCAATCTCCGGGCCGACTTTCAGTTCAATCTCCGCCGCGGTCATCGGACGATGCGTTCCCAAGGCGATCAGCAGACGGATATTAGCGGCTTTCACCCCGGACAGGCCGAGTTCCTCCAGTAACGGCGGCAGGATCAGCCGGACCGGAGTGGGCCGGGAAATATCGTCAATGATAATCAGGACCTTGTGAGCCGGGGACAGTATCTTGCTGAAGCGTTCCATTCCAATCGGTCGGGCGAGACTCTCCTCAATCAGACGGAGCGGATCTTCCGGGGCAGCCTCAGCCTTCACTTCATAAATCCTCGTCTCGTTTTGCCCGGAGATTTCCAGGCCGGAAATGTTCGAATATGGAAAGATATAATGCAAGTGGTTTCCCTTCCCGTCATTCACGTTGATTACCAGATAAGGCGGGTGTCTGCGCCCGCCTTATCTGGTTACGGCTATTTCTTGTAAAGCTCGTTCATTTCCCGGAGTATTTCATCGCCGCCGCTCCGGCGCCATTCCGCGGCGAAGGCGTCAAAGGAGTTCAGCGGTTTGGCGCCGATAATGATTTGCGTGTAGGCTTGTTGCTGCAACCGGAACAATTCGGGCCAATATTTGACGTACGCCTTGCTCTTGGCCGCCACGTCCACGAAAGGATAGGGCGTGGTGCGTTTGGTCAAGTCTTTCAACATCCTGGCCATTGAGGCGTTATTCTCCGGTTTGTCGGCGGCTATCTGCATTCGCGCTTCCCAAAGGTGGGTTTGGCGGAAGCATTGCAAAACATACATCCGGGTTTTACCCTCTTCGGTCAGAACTTTATTCCCCTTATTGTCCAGCGTATAATCGAATCCTTTAATTCCCCAACTGCCGAACTGATATCCTTCTTCCGAGGCCCAGAAATCCCACCATTTAAAGAGCTTCTCAATTTTCTTGCGGTCTTTCAGCCGCGAATTCACGAAGAAATGCCTGGAGGTTCCGGCGTTTTGATAATGTTTCGGAGCTTTGTATTTATCCGAGGCCACGATCGGAACCATCACCCACTGCGCTTTCGGATCATTAACCCGCAGTTGCTGCCAGAACTGGGGCACCGGGTTAAACTCACTCGGCCGCAACTGATCGAGCCACGGGGTGATTACGCCCACTTTCGCGGTTACGATTTTACTCTGGAAAATCCCCGGCTGGATTACGATATCCGGATCGATCAGGCCTTCATTGTACCAGCGCTGTAGGGTAGCCAGTCCCGTTTTGGCATCGGAACTGATCCCGTTGTACTGAACGATGCCGTTGGAATTCCGGCTGAATTGATTCGGATTGCCGGTTCCCAAAAACGGAATCATCAGGGTATTGAAATGTTCCCAACAAAAGCCGTAGGTATCCTTCTTCCCATTGCCGTCCGGGTCTTTCTCCACAAATGCCCTCATAACGTTCTCTAATTGGGCGATTGTCGTCGGCACCGGCAACTTCAAATTGTCCAGCCAATCCTTGCGGATGGCGAAGCACTCGCGGGCCGTAGCGCGCGGCCGGGGCACTCCGTAAAGCACGTCGTTGACCGATCCCAGCTGAATCGCTCCGGGAGCCAATTCTTTCCAAAGTCGCGGCGAATATTTCCGCAAATTCTGTTCTACCGGTTGAAACGCGCCCTGGCGAATCCAATCATAGGTGGCGGGAGTGGTCAAGAGATCAATGAGCATCGCGTCCGGCATATTTCCCGACGCCACCATGGTGGCGACCCGCTCCGGCGAGTTATTCATATTGAACTCCATTTGCAGCTTGATCCCCAGCCGTTTTTCAACGGCTTTCCATTCCGGCCAATCGGGACTGGGGAGCGAGGCCACGAACCAATCGGTCATGATCCGCAACGGCACGGGATCCTCGGCTGCTGACGCTCCCGAATTGGCGATGAAGCCGGCGACCATTACCCCGACCAGTGACATCCGTACTACGGAACGAATAAACTTTTTCATGTTTTCCTCCTTTTTCTACTGTCTTGAACCGATTGGAAAACCCCGGCCGCCTATTCCTTGATGGCGCCCAAGGTTAAACCCTTAACAAAGCTTCGTTGAAAGAACGGGTACAGCAGCAGCATCGGCAGCGCCGATAAAATAATGGAGGCCATTTGGAGCGATTCCGGACTGACCAGCATCTGGGCGGCATTCATTGCTTCGCCCGCGCCCAAACTGTTGGCCGAGGCAATGGTCTGCCTCACCAATACTTGCAAAGGCCACTTTTCCGGACTGGTGATATACAGAATCCCGTCGAAAAAGAGATTCCATTGCCGGACCACATACAACAATCCAACCGCCGAGAGCATCGGTTTCACTAACGGCAAATAAATCCGGGAGTAGATTAAAAATTCTCCGGCGCCGTCGATCCGCGCCGACTCCTCCAGACTGGCCGGAACTCCCGCGAAGGATTGGCGCATGATAAAAAAGGTATACGCGCCCATCGCCCCCGGAAAGATCAACGCGGCCAGGCTGTCGAGAATCCCCAGGCTACGGACGATCAGGTAGGTTGGGATCAATCCGCCATTAAAGAGAAACGTAAACAGAATCCCGGCGGTGAAAACCCTTCTGCCGATCAGTTGTTTTTTGGATAAGGCATAGGCCAGCATTGTCGTTAAAGCCAGACTCAACAAGGTTCCAAGCACCGTGATGATCACCGAGATCCAAAAGGCCCGGGGGAACGCCGTCTCCCGCAGCAGCGTCGCGTAGGCCGCCAATGACCATTGCTTGGGCAAAATTTCCACGCCTAGCGCCGGTTGCCAACTTCCTTCGAACGAGCGGAGGAAGCAATAAACGAACGGAAAAGTGGTAAACAGCGCCAGGCACGACAGCAACGCGTAGTTGCAAAAATCAAACAACCGACTGGATAAGGACTGATCGCTCACCATTAAAAGAGTCCCTCCTCGCCCGTTTTTTTGGCCAGCCAGTTCGCGCCGAGCACCAGCGCGAGGGCGATGACCGATTTGAACAGACTGACCGCCGTCGCGTAACTGAACATTCCTTCTTGGATCCCTTTGCGGAAGGCAAAGGTGTCAAAGATGTCCCCCACTCCGTAAAGCAGCGGATTATTATTGATTAAGGTATAGATCTGCTCGAACCCGACGTCCAGAAAGGATCCCAAGCGCATAATCAACACGATGACGATGGTCGGCCGCAACCCGACCAAAGTGATATGCCATAGTTGCCGCCAGCGGTTGGCCCCGTCGATGACCGCCGCTTCATACAATTGTTGATCAATGCCGGAGAGCGCCGCCAGAAAGATCACGCTGCCCCAGCCCGCCTCTTTCCAGATCTGTTGCAGGACCACGGTAATCCGGAAATATTCCGGCTTGCTCAGGAGCACGAACGGTTGTCCCGTATCCGTCGCCAAAAGCTGACTGAAAAATCCCTGCGCCGATGAAAAGGTCAGAATGGTAATTCCGGCGATGACCACCCAGGAGACGAAATACGGCGCAAAAAACACGGTCTGGACCATTTCTTTAAAAAAACGGTTGCGAAGCTCATTGAGGAGCAAGGCCAAAACGATGGTAAAGGGGAAATAAATTCCCAGACCCATCACGGCCAGGATCAGTGTGTTCCGTAACAAAATCCAGAAATCCGGGCGGGCGAACAACTCCTGAAAATGCTTCCAACCGGCCCACGGGCTTTGCAGTATTCCCAAAAACGGGCTATAATCCTGAAAGGCCGTGATTACTCCCCACATCGGACCGTACTTGAAGATCACGAACCAAAGCAATCCCGGCAATGCCATTAAATAGAGCGTTCTCATCCGCCACACCTGCCGCCAGGTATTGCGGCGGCTCGGATTGCTATTCCTCTCGCCCCTGCGCATCCGGTTCACCTCTTTATCGCAAATTCCCCGGTTCCGTTCCGGGATCCGGACACCGCCACACTCACCGGGTCAGACTAAGGGCGGCCGGCTCGGACCATTCGCTGGCAACCCCCGCGGCGTTCAGACACTGAATCCGGTATTCGTAACTCCGGCCCGCGGTTACGTCCATATCCACATAGATGGCTGTATTTAAGGATGGCGAATCGCTGATCAGCCTGTACTCGGCCTCACCCGCTTCGCGCCGCCCGACCCGGTAATATAAGAAGTCCCGGTCCGCATTGGGCCGCCATTTCAAGAAGACCTGGCGGTTGCCGTTGCAGCCCGTCTCGGCGACGGCTTTAATGAAGCGGGTCGAGCCCGGCCGCCCGTCATTATCCGGCAGCAACAGCAGCAACGAGACGGAGTGCATCGGCATATCCAGGTCCGCCGTAAATTGGCCGTTCAGAACCATCCGCTTCACCGGCTCGTAAAGTTCCAGCCCCTCCCGCTCGCGAAGCGTCCGGATCTGCTCTATCGAAGGCGGGTTGGGTTTGCCAAGGCTTTTCCACACCTCGTGCGCGTTGCTATGATGTTGATCGATCCGGTAATGCACCATCCGGTACCCGCCGGCCAAGGGCAGATTCCGGACTTCCACGCGCAGCAAGCGATGATTGACGTCATCCTCGATCCCGTCCTCGAAGTTCCAAACCATGAGCGCCAGCAGATCGTCCTCCCGGGTGGGCAGAATCCCGAACTTCCGTCCGAACCCCTCCGCGGCGCAGCAAGCGGTCAAGCGCTCATTGCCCAGTCGGCTCAAGAGAACGTAGGCGTTGAAGATCGATTTCTTCAGCAAGTCGGCGCTGGGATATCGGGTCAAGGGGGTGAGCTGCGAACGGTTCCCGCTGAACAGAAATTTCTCCCATTGAATATGACAGTTGTCGCTGTCCACGATGCTCAGATTGACTCCGTGGCGATCCTCGGCAAGGGCGCAGTAGTTGGTGACCATTTTACAGATAAATCCCGGCGGATAATGGGTGTTCCGGAAGTTCAGCCAGCTTTCCCTCCAGATTCCCAAATTGCCGTGCCAGACAATATCCGACTCATCGTTGAAAAACTCCACTCCGTCAAATTCCGGATACTCCTTCAGGCACTCCAGAAATTGGCCGAGCGCGTCAAACATCACTTCCGATGACGGATTGTAGCCATTGGGAAAGCCTCCCTTGCAATGAACCGAGATAAAATCGACTCTCGTTCCAAACCGGCCGCTGACGTAATTGACGCCCCGGGCGCAATGCTCCAGAAACAAGGGGAAAATTTTATAGGCGCCTTCCTCCTGCTTCACCGCAGGCCCCCCCACTTTGATCCGGGGATTGACCCCGTGGATGGCGGCTTCCATGTAATCGTAAAGCGCGAAAAAACTGGACGGGTTCTCTACCCAGAACGGCTGGCCGTCCGGCTCATTCCAGACCTCAAAATACCACTGCTCCACTTCTGCCCTGCCGTATCGCTCCTCCAGATGCCTTACAAAGTCTTCGAGCAACTCCCGCCAAAGATTGAAATCCTTGGGGATGAAACAGAACTCCTTGCTTTTTTGAATGCAATACGGCAAATAAACCGTTTCCACAATCGGCCGGATCTGATGTTCCAACATCATGTCGTATACCCGGTCCACCCAGGTCCAATCGTACTGGAGCCGACCCGAACCGTCCATGGTCACGACCACGTCGTCGGGAGTATTATTGCTGTCGTTACCGGCATTGCCATAATCAAACCCTTGCAAATAAAAGTAATCCCCCCGGCCGTGCAAGGTGAGAATGTTGTGCAAGCGCATATATCGAAAGTGATTGTGATAGGACGAAAGGTAATCATACATTTTCCGCGACGGCTCGGTATAGGTATAATCGGCGTTGGCGTAGCCCACGGCGCTGTAGAAGTGCTTAAACGGCCTTCGCTCCTTCTGGAAATCCACGGTGATTTCAATGTGACCCATTTCCGCTGCTCCCTTACAAAGTTTGCTTTTTCATCGGCGCCGGGAAGAAAGCCCGATCCAAACTTCTTGTTTCATCCCGTTTAAATTTATTTTAAACGGTTTGGAATGAAAAATATTTGAATGAATTTGCTCCGTTTTGTGCTGTTTTTGAGATAAAAAAACGCTCAAATCGAGCATTGATCTTCAACAGCTACTGATATCGGCATTTGTCACATGAGCTCCAGCCGTTTTTGCCGCCGCTTTCATTGCTTATTTTTCTTCCGGGACGGCCGTTTTTCGGGCTGCAGCGCCATGGGCGGAGTCGGTGGGTTTACAAACGTATCGCTGATATAAACATTTTTCCGAATTTCTTCCCGCTCCCGTTTCCGGAAGCCGCCGGGCGCAATGCCCTCAATTCGACGGAACAACCGTGTAAATTGGTGAATGTTGCTGATCCCGATTAATTCGGCAATCTGTTTGATGCTGTAATCGGAGTACAGAATGTACTCTTTAGCCTTTTCGATACGGTAATGATGCAAATATTCCAAGGGCGAACAGTGCAATTTCCGGCTGAAACATTGGCAAACATAGCTTTGCGTATAGCCGAGGCGTTTGGCGAGATCCTTGAGAACGATCGTTTCCGCGTAATGGGCTTCCAAATAATGAATCACTTTTTCACAGACAGGGTCCGGCTCGTTCAGAGCCGGATGATTGGTGGAATTGTTCCGCGCCGTAGCCGCGTGCGCTTCCTGACGCAACAGCAGCAGCAACATTTTCATCAGATACACGGCACTCAATTCCTTATAGAACGGACCTTTGGACCGGCCTTCCTCGCGAACGCTCTCCAAAAGGGCCCTCACCTCGGTCAATTCAAAAAATACGCTCTCGAGCAAGGCATCCAGTTTCTCCTTCAACTCCGGATTGAGGATATTGAATTTGATCTCCAGGGTCTTTAAGGTCTCCTTTCCTTGGTTGATCATGGCGTGCGGCTGATTTGAAGGGACAAACAACAGCATGTCTTGTTGCAATGTCGCCCAGCGCTCCGCGAAGTGGAAATCGCCCGCTCCGTCGATAATGTAAAATATCTGATAATAATCGTGATAATGTTCGTAAATCTGGCCGCCCGGTTGATAATAATATAAAGCGACCCATAATACTTCCACTTCGGAATCGAACATGTTCTTTCCCCTATCTTGGGATTTTCCATAACTGAAAATTCTCTTTGGCAAACGGACTTTCCTCCGATAAATTTTCCGGCCGGAATTTTCCCAAAACAACCCAATCCCGGACTCCGGGCGGATTAGGATGGCAATCCCTACTTACTTTAAAGTGCGTACTTGATTATTCCGTGTCAAGTCATTACGATCGGATCAATAAAGCAATCTTTATGTTTGGAAGGGGTATTGCCATTGAACATCGAGCATCTCCAAGCCCTGGCCGATGAATACACCGCGGCCAGCCCCTTGAACCGGGTCGAGTCCCTCGGTTCGCTGGTCATCTTCGACCGGCCGCTCGTTGCCGTCGCGGCAGCCGACGATCCGTGGTTCGAGAGCCTGAAGGACGAAGGGATTGTCGGAAGCCGGCATCTTTCGCCCCGGGAATGGCTGGACGGCGCGCATACCCGGCTGATATAGGTCTGAATCCCCAACGCGTTCAGCACGCCGCCCAGACTCATCATGCTGCCGACCAGAAAAATCATGTCCCAAGGAATCTTGGTTTTAAAGTCATTGACGGTGATCACATTCACCATCATCAACACCATCATCCCGATAATGGCCACCACCGCGCCAGCCACGCCGTGCAGCCGTTCGGTAGCCCACAACACCACGGCAATCAGGAAGATCAGCATGGTGAACTTTTCCTCCTTGGTCAGCGGGCCCATCTTCCCTAGCTCATCGACGATATATTCCTTGGACAGCGCACTATCTTGCTCCGGCTTGTAAAGCGCAAGGATTGAAAAGAAACAACCGGTCCCCACCACAACGCCCCACGGAATCATGCCGGTGAACCACTTGATCCAGTTGAACTCGGCCTGCACCGCCTGGGGCAGCGCGCCGAAGGCGATATAACCGAAGAAATTGGCGCTGATAAAACAGACGCTCATCAGCATGAAGCCGGTCACTACCGCCAAGAACAGCCCGTGTATGCCCCGGCTTTGGTTCTCGTAGCCCATGGCCTCTCCAACGCTTTTGGCAATCGGCGCGCCCATCGAAAGCTTGGCCGTGGTGCTCGGAATGAACGGATTGATGGCGATCCCGGATACGATTAGGCCCAACACCTGCCCTTTAAAGGTTGGCGCGAAAAAGCGCATGATATTATAAGCAAAACGCTTCATTAGCCCGCTTTTGGTCAGCGCCAGACTCATTCCCAGCGCGGCGATCATAAACCACAAGGTGGAGTTGGAAAACCCCGAAAATGCTTGCGGGAACGGCACCACCTTGGTCAATGCAAAGAAGGCGCACATCAGCATCGACGTCAGGAACAAGCTAAATACCT
Organism: Bacillota bacterium; assembly: GCA_023402395.1. Lineage (GTDB taxonomy): Bacteria > Bacillota > UBA4882 > UBA8346 > UBA8346 > JAEYGI01. The sequence goes on along the minus strand of JAEYGI010000015.1, from coordinate 9,698 downwards.
GGGCAATCCAGAAGACAATCGCCCACAAGGAAATGCCTAGCGCAATCATGGCCTCCCGGGTGAGCCCTTCGGGCGGCGGTAAAAAGGCGACCACCAGCCCCGCCGCGATGCCCAAAACCGCTCCAATCCACTGCTTCCGTGAAAAATTAATCATAAACACACCTCCTTATCGATTTGAGACGACTGCACCTTACGGAAGATAAACCCCTTGTTTTTTCAAGATCTTTTGTAAAGCGGCGACATCGATAGAGCGGGGCGCGACCGAGGAAGCGGCCGCCAGATAGGCCGCAGCGCCCGCCGCCTCGCCTGTGGCGACGCTGTGTGGTATCAGATTCAACCAGTTATGAGCCCGTACATCAGCGCTGAGGCACCGGCCGGCCGCGATTAAATTGTCCAGCTCCGCTTTTTCCGGGACCAAGGCGCGATACGGAATCTGCATCGGAATTTCGGCGCCGGGATTATTGAAACTGTGCATGGCCGGGGTCACCGCGATCACGTCTGGGTAGGTCTTTCCCGTTTTCAAGTCGTCCATGGTAATCCGGTAATGCCCTTTGATCCTCCGCGAATGCCGGACTCCGATGATCGAGGCGATATCCATCAGATAACAATTTTCAAATCCCGGCATCTCGTTCCGCAAGAACTGGATCACTTTGGGGATGGCCCGCTTGACCTCGATCTCCACCGCGCTGAGGTCTTTTACGCTCATACTGTTCTTGCCGACAATCCAATTGTTGACCCAGACATTGTCATTGCGGTTGGCGGGGATTGGCAGCAGGTTGAAGCCGGCCAATTGATGAAGGGCTTTCAGCTTCGCGCCGAATTCGGCGCTATTGGACACTTTGTACCGGGCATACTTCGCGTAATCGGTGTTGGCAATCCGAAAACATTCGGACATATTGGAATTGCGGATGGTCGGATCAATGGCATCGTCGAACTCCGCGCCGGCCGAGGCGAAGATGTCGCCTTCACCAGTGGCGTCGATGATTACCTTGGCCAGAATCGCCTTGCGGCCTTCCTTGCTTTCAAAAAATACTCCTTTGAGCCGGCCGTCTTCCAGATAAGCTTTCACGGCCCAACCGTGAAAATAAACGGTCGCCTTCGACTCCACCACCATCTCGGCCAGGACGATCTTCAACAACTCGGGATCAAGGAAGGTAGTGTAGCAGACTTTGTCGTTCCAGACATCCCCGAAATAATTGGACCATTTTTGCACCAACGGAGCGTCGCTTTTGCCAGCGTCCTTCTTATTGGGGCCAAACACGGCGTCAGGCAACTTGGCGAGCCGCTCCATCCACTCCTGCTGAATGCCGAGAACTTGAACGCCCGAACCATTGTCCAAATTCGGAATCATGGTGACCTGCCCGCCGGTGACCAGTCCGCCCAGAAATCCGTAACGCTCCAGCAGAACCACCTTGGCCCCATTGCGCGCGGCAGAAATCGCGGCGGCGCTCCCGGCCGGCCCGCCGCCCACTACCAGCACGTCAGTTTCATCAAAAACCGGGATCGATGCTGAAGGTTCCCAAATAGTTTTCATCTTAAATCAGCCTCCTTAATATTAAAAAACATTGTAATAAACCCCGATTAAAGGCCGGGTTATACCCCAAAGCCCGGAAAAGCCCTCAATAAAGCCGTTCTCAATCGGTTTTACAAGGCGATAGCCGGTCATCGGACTTTCCCCCATTGTTTCTGGCGCCGGAACCAGCTTATCATCCTGCGAACGCAGGATTATCCCCGGAAAAAACCGGTAAATTTTGTTCAAATTAATGTCTTTTATTTAAGATTAAATTAATTTATTATTACATAATTCACTATATCATCGATTTTCGAGTGTATCTATGCTAGTTTTAGAGAAAAGAGGAGCTTTGCGTTCCTACAATTGTAGGAGGCGAAAACCGATTCATGGCTGATCCGAACGCCCTCCGCCAGGCGGAGTTAATGCTAATTGAAGCTCTTTTCCACGAGGACCGCCTGCGGCGGCTGGCCAATCTCGCCGCCGAATGGCTAGGGTTTCCTCTCTTTTTTATGGACGCGACCTGGAACGTGATGGCCGTCAGCGATAACGCTCCCAAGGACGATTTAAGTTTCCGGGTAAAAAGCCGCAACAATTCATCCTTTCGCGAATATTGCAAGAAAGTGACCGAAGTGATCGAAAGCGGCGGGCCAACGCCCTATATCATCCAGGGCAGCATTGTCGGCAGAACTCGGATGATCGCCAAATCTTATTATGAGGGGTTCTACGTGGGCCACCTCTCCATCCTGGAGACGAACCGTCCCCTGTCCGCGCTGGACCTGGAGGCCGTTACGCTCGTGACCAAGGTTTACGCCCTGGCCGTAACGCTGGAGAACACCGCCTTCATCCCTTATCAGGACCGGCCCTGGCACAAGCTGCTGCGGGACCTGCTCTCCGGAGCCATTTCCACCCGAACCGAATTTGAACTGCGCCTGCAAACCTCGACCACCTTGTATCTGCCAGACATGATGAAGATCGCCAAGGTCGATTCCAGAAGCAACAATATCACGCCGCCACTGTTCAAGACCATCGCGCCTCAATTTCTGAATCAGCCCAATTGCGTCACGCTGATTCTTTATGAAGGCAGCATCGCCATTTTGTTCGATGTTTCCAAAGGAGAACCCAATATCGGGGCGGAAGGGGATTTGATGAGGATTGCTAAGGGAAATGCGCTATACGTCGGGATCAGTCCCGCTTTCGCCGATCTTTTCGACGCCGGAAAGTATTACGATGCCGCCGCCAGGGCGGTGCTGTTCGCCAAGCGCTGGCGGATGCAAGATCCGGTGCAAACCTACGATAGCTGCAAACTCTATGATCTGCTGACCGACGTCCATCCGCCCACCGGCAGCCTCCGGCAATATGTGGCCACAGCCGTCGACGCGATGCTGGAATACGACGCCTACAACGGAACCCAGTATTATGAGACGCTTAAGCTATATTTCCAATGCAACCAAAATGTCTTTCAAACTTCGGAGCGGCTGTTCGTGCACAAAACCACGCTCAGCTACAGGCTCAACAAAATGCAGCAGTTATTCGCGGTCGATTTAAAGGATCCCTTACAACTGCTTCATTTGCATATGTCCATTTATATCCTGGAGATGCAACTGGCTTAGTATGCCTTTGCTGTCGTCGCCGAGCATGGTTGGAACCTCCTTTGGGGATAGGAATATCAAGTTATCAAGAAAGCCGAAAGGTTAAAAACATCCCGGATTGGTTGATGCGCCGTTAAAAGCCCGCCCTCATTCTATCTTTCTCCCCCAGGGCTAAACATTACCCATATCTCGGAAAGAAGGTTGAATTAATTGAAAATATTCAACAAATAAGAGACCTTCATTAAGTTTCTGGAGACCGCGCCATAAGACTTTAATACCTGGTTGACCATCATGTTTACGCCCAAGAAATCCCCCCAATTTGCCAAGTAGTAATACTGTTTCGGCAAGTGTTGGGGGAGTTTCAGGTGGAGTATGCGTTTTATTCACAACACAGTATAGGGCTTGCCATTCATGCTTTTCGAGAATGATACTTGCCGGAAAATCCGGGGTAACACGAGCTTGATAAGTTAACCAGGTTAGTCGCCAGGCTAAGATTGAATATAATGCAATCGCATTTTCAAGCCTTTCCTTGGTTTCAAGTTGCAAATCTTCAACGCCACAACCACTTTTAAGGGTATAATGAAATCGTTCAATTTTCCATCGTTGACGGTACCATTCGATTTTTTGTACGGCTTCTTCTAAACTACCAATTGGTATCGTGGTAAGTAAAAACCATTCAATGGGATCTTCGCCTTCGGGAGAATTGATTTCCCGGGCCAGTATCGCATAAAGTGGAATACTTTCTTGCGGTTTTTTAGTTCGGAAACGAGCCTTATATACTGTCGCCGAACAATAACGAATATTTAATCTGGCTTGTCGTGGCGGGAGATTTTGTTCGGAACGTCTTGGAATCCCCACCATACATTGGCCGGCTTCCGGGGCTTGCTCAAGTTGGTTTAATAACAATTCACATTCTTCAAGAATTCGGCGATTGCGAACGGCTCTAACTAAAAGATGACTTCCTAACTCAAGCGCTTTTTGAAAGAATTCAAAAATATCAGCTTCACGATCACCAATCGTAACAGTTTGCATAGGGTTAGGGATGCCGGTTAAACTGCTTTCCATCGCTTTAAGCCATTTATAGCTTTCCTTGACTTCAATCGGTAGTTCTTGATGTTCATTACGTTTGGTATATTTGGATAACTGTTCTCTTGTCCAGATATCTTGATATAAAATTCCTAGTGGTATTCCGGTTGGACTAACTGCTAAGACGGAGTGCATCAGCAAACCTCGTGAATTTTTAGCGGTTGTATATGAACCCAGTCCCTTAGTTTTTTTATGAGTAGTATAATCCAGAGCGCTAGTATCTTGAATTAATAAAACCATCGGGTATTGCCGTATTCGTTCAATTGTATTTGAACGATGGCTGTTTAAAACAGCTTCTGAAGTTACTTTCTCATTAGCGAAAAATTGGTAAGTTGCTTTCGTGGCAGCCCAATTACCACAGGCATCGGGAATGGATTTCTCGGGCTGGTTTTCAAGCAATCTTGCCGTAAGGATTAATCGGTTAATCAAACGTTGGTCATTAATCGGGACATTTTGAAATTCGTTGATTATCGATTGTTTTAACTCGATTTTTTTCATGAGGTTCTCCTTATCGATTGTATTTATGAATAAATTCTCTTGAACCTCATGGAACCCTTGTCCCTATTAGATTTCTCTTTATTTAGCTTTGATCGAATTGTTCAAATTGATCTAATTTATCCTCCTCCTTCATGACTTATGGGTAATGTTTAGCCCCCAGGGAGAAACGAGTCGCTCGGTTTGAATGCCTATATTCATGATGCAATTATTCCTGCCTCGACAAGACCTTCGTTTCTCCTCCGGGGCAGGCAGGCCAAAAGGCGAAGCGACCATGGATGGTCGTCAGTGGAGGCCGATGGCGGGAGAAAGCAAGATTGAGGGTTAGAACATTCTTAATAATTTCAACCCTGAATCAATTTAATCCCGTGAATCCCGCTACCCGTTCTGTTTTTGCTCCCCTACGCGTTTGATCAGGATCCGGATCAGTTCGGCGCCGTCTTCCAGCCCGCGGCGGTAGATCAGTTCCTGACAGCGGGTGATCATGGCCGAGCTGGTTTCGTTGATGGCGTTCAGGACCGCCGGGCCGCCCGGGGCGGGGAGCAAGTTTTCGAGGAGGTTCAGGAAGTTTTCCATTTCGGCTCGGTTCTCCTGCAGTTGCGGGTCATTGGGGAGGATTTTGTCGCTGAATTCGGCCACCCGTTCCAGGATCAGATAGTCCAGGTAGTAGGAGATGGATTCCAGTTCGGGGAGTGGGAAATGATCGGATTGAGACATGGGAATCAGGCCTTTCTTTTTGATTTGATTAATTTGATTTAGAAATAAGTGAACTTGGGGCTGTTCAAAGTTGCGGTTGCCGAGTTTCTTGGGTGACTTCTGCTGGCTTAATAAATTTACTGGGGTTGGAACCAATCTTTTTTCTTTTTGACCGACCAAAAAGAAACAAAAAGTCGCCGGAACCGCGTGGTTCCGGTCCTCCTGCAATTCATCCGGCAACGGTCGTCGCCCTCCCTGGCAGTACGCAACCGCACTAAGTGAACTCTTCGAAGCCGACCGCTGTTTTCCATCCACGGAAAGAAGCGGCGGTGATTGATCATCCGTGGCAAGCGGGTACATCTTTTTTTACTGCCTAAAACCATTATTACTCAGAACATTTAATTCGTCCAAAAGAAGTCAAATTATATAATGGGATAAGCGCCTTGTCATCCTAACTTACCGATTATTTCCCTTTACCGCACGACCTCTTCCCTCCGGTCACGTTATTCCAAGAACCTAAGCACTTTACCCCCACTTCTCCGAAGCATCACATAGCCCCACAGAAATTACCCTGAAGAGTCCATGGAGGGACGCGCGCCGCTTTGCGATACGGACTCGCACAGCGGTCGCGACCGGAGAACCCACCCTGAAGGCATCCGGTCTGGATGACCGGGGCCATCACAAGGGTCCCATGGTCATCGCAGTCGTTTTTACAAACGGCTTTTGGTTTGTAAAAACGAGCTGCCAACATTCAGCTTCATTGACATGGATGCCATGGGATTAAAGGAAGGACCGGAAACCTTGGTGTCCGGCGGCTTTTGCGCCACTTTTGGCCGCCACAAAAGTGGCAGATTGGCGCCAAAGCGCAGCAAATTCCGTTCTTTGGTTTAAGCGGCATCAAATATACTATTGGTATTTTAGTTAGCGCCCTCAAGGTTCTTCGCCCCGTTGACCATCCCAAACTTTTATTCCATCCAGATGATTTCATAAGTAACGTAACTCGTTAGTGTTGATGTTTAGAAAACCAATCACGCCGACTTTTTAGCTATAATAACAATTGATTTTTATATACGTTTCCAATGTTATACCAATTTTCTATTTCTATTTTACTAACGAATTGCGATAATATCAACTCTCAAATCTCGTTAGTCAACTATTTTAGTCCGTTAGTAGCTGTTACAATGGGATTTGGAGGATAGATTTATGCTTATTGGTCAAAAAATCAAGCAGCGCCGCAATGAACTTGGACTCACCCAACTCGAACTGGCGGCCCAAGTAAATAAATCCGCCCAAGTTGTTTCAAATTGGGAACGGGGCTATACTCCCACCATCAATTATGACGATGTGACGAAGCTGGCCGAGGCGCTGAATGTGGAACCCAATTGGCTATTAGGGATCAATCAGGTAGAACTTGCTGATCATTCATTGGTTTTAAATCTGGATTTGTCGAATATCTCCACCGAAGAAGCCGAGGCGTTCGCGCTAATCCGAAAAGCGATGTCTGGTTTGTCTCCGGCTCAACGGAAGAAAAGTATGCTGTTTTTGAAGCATTCAATAAAAACGGCAAGGGAAATGGTTGAGGAGATGCCGGAAGATTAAAAAGGACTGGTGGTTTTCTCAATTCACTCATTAAAACTTCTTTCGAGACTTTAGTATTTTTTGTTTAAGCTCTTAAGGTGCACTAGATAAACTAGAAGATTTTTCAAGCGCATCCATACCCGTTTTTGGGCGTGATGGGGGACCAGAGCCAGGAAGGCTCAAGTTCCGGCGTCCACGGATGGAGGAACGCCGGGAGGGCAGGCGACTTGAACCAGCCCGACGGGTGAGGGCGTCGAGGTCAGCGTCGACCCAAGACTTCTCCCCAACTCTTTTCAACCGCCCCGAATAATCGATCAAAATCAGTGAAATCTGATAAATCAGCTTAATCTGTGGTTCAGACCCCTCCCCCAAATCAAAAAAGACCCGCTACTTCTCAATAACAAGCCTCAAAGATTCAGAACGCCCCCAGATCATCTGAAGCAACATCCCCCACAACTTCACCACCGCCTTTCCGTTCTGCAGCAGCTCCCGCTTCAACTGATCCTGCTCCCCGTTCATCTGGAGCGGCGCTTCCCCCATCTGAAGCAACCGTCGGATCAACTGAAGGAACACTTCCCCCATTTGAAGGAACCCTTTCTTCAAATGATCTTCCAATATTTCGATCTGAAGAAACTCTTCCTTCAAATGAAGCTCCAACATTTCCTTCTGAAGGAACTCTTTCTTCAAATGATCCTCTAACATTTCCATCTGGAGAAACAGTTCCTTCAAATGATCCTCTAATATTTCGATCTGAGGCGACACTTACTCCATCTGAAGCGGCCCTTCCCGCAGTTGGAGCAGGTCCCGCTCCAACTGAAGCGGGACTTTTTCAACCGGTAGCGGCTCCCGCTCCGGTTGATCCGGCTCCCGGATCAACTGTAGCAAGCCTTGCTTCATCCGGAGCGGCAGCGGCCCCTGCCGCCGGAACCGCCGCGCCGGATTGGCGGGAAAATTTTGGCCGGGTATCAAGTCGATTCAGCCAATCTTATTTCGGACCGGATGACCCGAACCCTTGAAAATCAACCCAATTTATGCTACAATTTCGGTAAATTCCATCAAATTACTGGGAATATGGATGCCATGAACGCAACCGATCTAACCTTTACCGTCGCCGAGGAGGTCCAAGCCCTTGGCTGGACCGCCGTCTGCTTTAGCATGACCGGCCTGCGCAACCGGGAGTCCGATCCGGACTTTGAGCGGGTCAAGGCGGAATCCATTCAAAAAATCCGGGACGGGCTGACCCCCGAGCGGATCAAAACCGATCCCATACTCCAGGGGTTCAAAGGAATGCACGAGGCCATCGCCCATTCCAACCGGGAAACGGTGGCCGCGCCGGAGACCCTTTTAAACCTGCTGCTGAAACACGGGGATATCCCCCACATCAACCTGCTGGTCGACATCTACAACCTGGTTTCGGTCGAAACCCGGCTGGCGCTGGGCGCCCACGACATCCCCAAGATCTCCGGCAAGGTCCGGATGCGGCTGGCCGACGGGACCGAGAATTTCCGGCCCATCGGCGCGGATGGGCCCAAAAAGGTCCGGCCCGGCGATTACGCCTATATCGACGATAGCCGCGACATTCTTTGCTGGCTGGAAGTCCGTCAGGTTGAAAAAACCAAGGTCACCCCGGAGACCGCCAATTGCTTTTACATCATCCAGGGCAACTCCGCCACCGGCCCCGAGTATTTGCGGGAGGCGTCAACCCGCCTGATCGATCTGACCAAAACCTTCTGCGGCGGCCGGGAACGGATCATCCACGCCCCGTGGCCGCTCTAAATCCTCTTCCGGCTTGCCAGCGGGCAAGCAAAGGAGCCCCCGATGCCACTCAAGGGATTCATCTTTGATCTCGACGGCACGCTGCTCGACACCCTGCCCGTTTGTTACGCCGGGTTCCGGGCCACGCTCCGGCGCTATCTCGGCCGCGAGTATTCGGACCCGGAGATCGCCGCCCTGTTCGGTCCGTCGGAAGCCGGCATCTTTCAAACGCTGCTCCCGGACCGCTGGCAAGAGGCGCTCCGGGACTATCTGGACGAATACGAACGGGCCCATGGGGAATCGGTCACTTTCACGGGCATCCCCACCGCCTTGGCCGGATTGCGGGAGCGTTCGATCCGGCTGGCGATCGTCTCGGGCAAAGGCCGGGGCAGCCTGGATATTTCGTTGCGGTATTCGGGATTGGGGGAGTTCTTTGAGATCGTGATCGCCGGATCGGACCGGGGCGCCCGCAAACCCGATCATCTCCGGCAGGTCCTGGAGGCATGGGGCTACGCCCCGGAGGAAGTCGCCTATGTCGGGGATACGGCCTATGACATCCAGGCCGCCCGGGAAGCCGGAGTCCACCCCGTGGCCGCGCTCTGGGCCGCAACGGCCAATCCGGAGCGAGTGCAAGCGATGCGGCCGTGGTTGACGTTCGAAACCGTGCCGGCCTTTATCGGCTGGATCCGTGAAGCCGGTTCAATCGATATGAGTTAACGACGGCCCTGTCCAGGAATGTTAGTCTGGAGCGAAGACCTAACTCTCGCTCTTCCCTGTCAGGGCAATGTCATCAAGTGATAGTTACAATATTTAGAAATGATCTTTGCCAATAAGCTGGCCAAAAATCCTACCTCTCCCTCGCTCCCTCCCCGATGTTGTCATTGTCGCGGGTCTACTCAGCGGGGAGGGATGGATCGCTGGAAACTCAAGTTTCCACTCCGCTGATGCTTCGAAGCAGTCCCTGTCCAGAAAGGCATTATGCCCAA
>JAEYGI010000038.1 GCA_023402395.1 Bacillota bacterium | reverse complement strand
TCCCGGAAACGTTATAAGTGGTCGCTGCCGCTGTCCCGGTGAAGTTGACCGCGGTATTGGCCCCGCTAACGCTGGCGCTGGCCGGGCTAAAGGTGTAGCCGCTCTTCGACGGCGTTACCGTTACCGTCCCGGTTAATCCGGTTTTATTCCAAGTCCCGCTGGAATCGGTAGTTACGCTTCCAAATCCGCCGCTAAAGCCAATTGTTACTCCGGCAATTCCGGCCCCACTACTGTCGGTTACTTTACCGGATACAGTATAACCGCCAACGTAATATTTTGTAGCGATCTGTTCGGCGGTGGCGGTTGGGTTGTCATTGACATCTTTTTGAACAGTCGTGATTGTCTCCGGTGGTATTGATTGAATAGTTGTTCCCGAGTTCCCAGCGATCAGTTCAATAACATCCACAACCAGACTGGTCGTTTTATTCACTTCAACGGATAAATTTTGATTCACTGCCAAGTTCGGTATCAACGCCCGGAGAGTGGCACTGTTATTGGCCGAATCTTTGGCGGTAGTCGTTAATAGATAATTGACTCCGGCCGGGATCCCTTCCAACGTAAAACTTCCTTTATTCCCCGGCGTGACAAGCACTTGGGTCGAATACTCCAAGCCATTAGCACCTTGTAACACAATATCAACCGTTATATTTCCGCTCCATGCGGTCGATTGTCCAGCGGAATTCAAAGGTTTGGCGAACATTAGCTTCGGCGTGACATTTACCGTATCCGCGCCAAATGCCGCCGGTACAATCCAGGATAATAAAATAAGAGATCCCAGTATTATCGTGACTAGTTTGGTCCATCGCTTATTCAAAGGTCACCTCTCCTTTTATCGTTGCTGAACTGGAGTTGGGCTGAAGCGTTATATTATGGTTGGTAACACTCTCAGTAACCGCCACGTCGTTCTCTTGCTTTTGATAACCGTTTTTCTCAATAACCAATTTCTGATTGCCCGTGGGAAGGCCCGTTAAGGCAAAGTTCCCCTCGCGATCGGTCTGAGTCTCGATCTTTCCGATACTAACTTTGGCTTTATAAACCGACAATCCCGAACTACTGACAATTTGACCCGAGATACTGCCTTTTCCAGCCGGTGGCTTCTTCGACCCGCCACCACCACATCCTGTGATGATGGACAATGCGAGAATTAATAAAACAGCGGTAAACTTAGTTTGGTTCATGATATACCCTCCTTAGATTAGATTATATAATTCAAGTTATAATCTGCTGAGGACTCTCGATGGTTTTAGCACCGATTTTACGATAAGTGCTGCCAATTTGATGATCGAGCAACAATATGGGATTAGGACATGCTAGGCAGTTTTTAATAATTAAACCGCTTTTTTGGCTTTATATGTTGCAACAAGTTTTTGAACGCCAGGATAAATTGCGACATATTTCCTTGATTCATAAGATAAAAAAATTTAATCGTTTGCCCATTCACAGCCGAGGCGCAGGGATGTGAATTTATTTCCTAAAAACTTTTTTCATCTTATATAACTTGTTTTGATTTAGCATAACGGGTCAATCTATAATATAACCCCTGGTTTTGATCGGATAAAGGCTGAATATTTTCCCCCCAAAAGAATCAAAAGGGTGAAAATATTCACCCCTTGATACAACTTTCTATAAAATCACAAAAATTAAAAAGACGACCCTGCAGCCGTCTTCTGTCGATAACCCCGCCGGGGTAATGGCATGCGAGCCGTTTACCCGTTAAATAAGGGGATTGAACCTAAATTTTCTATTGAGTAAGATGTTTTGATTCGACATACGAAATAATATCCTGAATGCTTCGGATCTGCGAAATTACCGGCCCGTCGTTGGCGCGATCGATCTTGAAATTAAACTTTTTTTCCAAGGCCACGATCAAATCCACGCTGTCCAAACTATCCAAGCCCAATTCATCAAAGATCAATGATTCCTTGGAGATTAAATTCTCTTCAATTTCAAATTCCTCGACAAACACTGCTTTGACTTTCTCAAATATCTCATTGGTTGCCATCGTCATAACTCCTTAGCAATAAAATAGAATTTACGCCTCCGAACGCAAAACTGTCCTTCATTATCAAGCGGGGCTTAACCGCTTTGAATTCCCGCAGATAATTGATTGCGCCGCAGTTCGGATCGGGATTCTCCAAGTTTTTGGTGGGAACCAGGCAGCCTTTGCCGATCATTTCGAGACAAACGATTAATTCCAGAGCGGCGCTCGCGCCCAGCGTATGTCCGAGATGTCCTTTCAAGCTGCTGACATACGGATGATACCCCCTGGAGTTAAAGACTTTTTCCAATGCGATCGATTCTTCCGAATCGCCAACGATGGTACCCGTCCCATGGGCATTGATATAATCGACTTCCGAGGCGGAAACCCCGGCTTCCGCGAAGAACCGCTCCATCCCCGCCACCAGCCCTTCCTCGGTTACGCGGGACATATGTTCCCCACTGGAAAAAGTGGCAAAACCGGCGATCTCTCCGAGAATTCGGGCTCCCCGCCGCCTGGCGCTGGCTTCACTTTCCAGGACCAGCGCGCCGCCGCCCTCGCCGCAAACCGTTCCATCCCGGTCTTTATCGAATGGCCGTGGCGTTTCATCCGGACGGTCATTATAGTGAAAAGAAGCCGCTTGCAGCAGATCAAACGTGGCGCCGGTCGTTACATGCAATTCTTCTGCTCCGCCGCAGATCATTCCCTTTTGAAGGCCGTACTTCACCGCTTCATAAGCCAGTCCGATGGATTGCGCCGCCGAGGAACAAGCGCTGTTCGGCGACAAAACCCTGCCCTTGATATTAAAATAACAAGCAATGTTGGCGGCCGCCGTATGCGACATGATTTGAAAGAATTGTCCGGATTTAATGGAAGACAGGCTTTTTTCCCGGACAAACCGGGAAGTGAAATCAATGATCGCCTGGCTGCTGCCGGTAGTTGAGCCAAAGGATACCCCATAGTCCCGGGAAGCGAAATGCTCCTCCGTCAGGCCCGCCATATCGGCTGCTTCCCGCGCCGCCAGACAAGCGAGGATGGAAACTCTCCCCATGTTCCGCCGGATATCGCGGGGAATGGTTTTCTCATGCAAATCAAAGGATATCGCGCCGCCGACTTCGCATAAAATGTCCGAGACGCTTTCTTTCCAAATGGCTCCGATATTGCTAATGCCGGAACGGTTTGCAAATACTCCCTCGGATAAAGATTTCACTCCGTTGCCAAAGGGAGAAACCGCGCCGATGCCGGTTATCACGACTTTGTTTAGTTTCATTGGTTTGTAACCCTCGGCCAAAACTCATTGCTTTCAAATAATTCCATCGCCAAACTAAAACTGGAGATCATCGCTCCCAGGTAACCGGGGTAGATGGACTGCCCAACCAGATACAACCCGTGAATGGGAACCTTATGCTGAAACCCGATTGAATTCGAGGTTTGTTTGATCCCGTAAGCCGAACCGTTAATGGTGCTGGTATACCGCTCAAACGACCAAGGTTTCAAGTAATCGAGCAAGGTCAGCTTTCCTCTCAAATCAGGCAATTTCTCATAAATTACGCTTTCCAGCAATTCAAGTTTTCTTTCGGCCCGTTTGGTTCGTTCTTCCGGGTCATCGAAAATCATTGGATCCGGATCCGACAAAAAAACCGAAAGAACCTGATTCCCGCCCGAACGGTTAACCGTTGCTCCCAAAGCCATGTTCAAGTTATCGTTATAATAAATCAGATTCTCGATTTCGATATTCTCATCATCCGCTAGTTTATAAAACGCCACATAAAACCCAAAGGTGTTTTCGGCCTCATCCAAACGCCGCCGGTAAATCGGGCGCAGGGTGTTCGGTTTTATTTTTTCGTTCAAAGACTTTGGATTAAATGACACGATGATATTGGGGGCGAAATATTGATCGCCGCTTACCGTTTTAACCCCAACGGCGTTCCGGCTACTGCCGATCAATACTTCGGCGATTTCCGAATTCGTATAAAGTCTGACTCTGAAACGGGCCAGTTCCCGTTGGAAATTGGATAATAACCGGTTGATCCCGTTAATCGTGAAAAAGCCCGGCGATTGATAGAACCCTCCCAGAACAAAGGCGTGGACCTTAAACGGAACTTCATCGGCCTTGCTTCCCATGAGAACATAGTTGAACATTCCCAGCGTGTCGATTAATTTGGGGGATGCATGATACTGTTTCAAGCAATCCTTGAGCGTAAAATGATCCGAGGCGTCAAACCGGCTATGATAATCGGCCCCGGCAGCCAATTTATGATTGATATAAAATGCCCGTTCATTGGCTTCCTTGACCTGTCCCATATAATTGCGAATTGCCGCGGCGCTCTCGGGAAAATAGGATAAAAGGCTTTTTTCTACATTGTCGAATCCCCTCGGAAAATGGTATCGGTCCGAACCGATAATCACATCGCCGAATCCGTTTTCATTCAATTCTTTTTCAACGCCGTCGGAAAGGTTCAAATATTTTAAAAAAGAAGCAACCACTTCCCCTTCATCCATCCACCCGCTGATATGCAACCCCGGACTGCATTCACACCCTTTCCGTTTATAGGGTCGGATCAAGGGATTGATATCGCGGTCCTTTTCAAATAAAGCCACCCTTTGCCCTTCTTTGGCCAAAATCAAGGCTGCGGTTAAGCCACTGACGCCGGAGCCGACGACAATCGCATCGTAGGTATTCAACGGGCTTTGATGATCAAACAAGAATTGGTTCCCCCGAATCCGGCCGAATTCAACAACATGATTTGGGGCTTTTTCGCGATCGTTTCCGTTGCGATTTTTAGCGGCGGAGTCCCTTCCTCTTGTTTTGAAAAATTAATATTGGGCGCGATAAAGCCCGCTTGGGACATGAGTAGCCCGTATACCACCTGCGACGCGCCAGCCATCCACATCTCGTGCCCGGTCATGGATTTGATCGAAGATACCCACGGCATCTCCGGCCCGAACACCTTGCGGATCGCCTCGGCTTCCTTCGCATCGCCGATCGGCGTTGAAGTCGCATGGGCGCTGATATAATCAATGGCTTCGAGCGGGACTCCGGCGCGGCCGATAACATCCTTGATGCAACGTTCCAATCCTTCGCCGGACGGCACCGATAACCGATAGCCGTCCGAGGAAAACGCATATCCCAGTACTTCCCCAAGAATATCGGCCCCTCTTTTTTCCGCCAGATCCATCCGTTCGAGGGCAACCACCGCGGCTCCTCCGCTCGGCACCAATCCATCCCGATCCTGGTCAAAAGGGCGGCAGGCTTTCGCGGGTTCCTCGGTTCGCACCGAAAAGGCTTCCGTGGCGTCAAAACTGCACACCGACTGCCAATTGATTTCCTGAACTCCGCCGCAGAGAATTCTTTCCTGCCTTCCGGCCGCGATCAGATCGGCGGCCTGTCCGATGGCATGTCCCCCGCTGGCGCAAGCGCCGCTAATGGTCCAACTGGCGCCCTGCGTCTGCAAGAGCGTATTTAAATTCATGGTAATATGGGAATTAAGCGACATGAAGACCCGGGTGGCTCCGATCGGCAGGGTCCGTTTTTCATTCCTGGCGATCGCAATCGACTCGGAAACCGGAATTGAAGTGCTGTCATTTCCCAGGATTAATCCGGTCTCCGGGCTCATCATCTCTTCCTGGGTCCACCCGGCCCGGGTATAAGCGGCCACGGCGGCGGAGTAAGCTTGAACCGCTTCTTCGGTCAGCGTTCTGAGTTGCTTATTTTTTAAATCGGGTTTGATGAATCCTTTGATCTTTCCGGTAAGCGGGCTCCGAAACCCAAGCCCAATCCGTTCCGGATCGACTACGATTCCCGAAATTCCGCGGCAGAGCGAATCGGCCACCGTTTGATCATCGGACCCCAATGCCGATACGATTCCCATACCGACAATTGCTACTTTATACATAGATTCCCCCATTGACCGCGACAACCTGGCCTGTAATATACGAGGCGTCCGGAGAGCATAGGAAAGAGACGACAGAAGCCACTTCTTCCGGACTGCCGATTCGTTTCATGGGGATTCGCCCGATGATCTCATTTCGGGGTAAATCGGCCGTCATTTCAGTTTCAATAAAGCCGGGGGCAACCACATTGACACGGATGCCGCGTCCCGCGACTTCGATGGCGAGCGACTTGCTGGCGCCGATGATTCCCGCTTTCGCCGCCGAATAGTTGCTCTGCCCGGGCAATCCGCTTTGTCCGGCGGTTGAGGAAATATTGACGATCGACCCGCTTCGTTGCTGCATCATTTTAAACACTACTCTTTTGGTTACGTTAAAATAACCTTTGAGCGTCGTATCGGTGACATCCTGCCAATCATTTTCCGTCATCCATACCAATAGCGAGTCCCTGACAATCCCCGCGTTATTGACCAGCACCTCGGGAACGTCCCGTTCCAGTAGGGGTTGAAGAACACTCTCCGTCGCCTCGCCGGAAGACACGTCAAAGGGAAGCAGGACGCACTCCCCCCCAATGGCTTCAATTTTCTGCCGCAACTGATTGGCGGCGTCATGATTGCTTTTATAATTGGCCCAAATCGCATAACCGTCCGCGGCCAGCCGCAAAGCGATACTCGCGCCGATACCGCGACTCGCGCCCGTAATTAACGCAATTTTTTTTCCCATTTTTGATTCCTAAAAATATTTATTGATTTATGAAGAAATAAGCGCCAAACCAACCGTTTAATGTCCAAGTCTGTAATTAATTGTATACATCGAACTTAATTCTTATTATACTGTAAAGCCGCTGTTTTTGCAAAGAGAAAGGCTTTCCGGCTATGCCGCGATAATATCCTGATATTCCACTGAAAAATATTTGGCGGAATTGATCTGGTCAAATAAAAACATTTTAGTCATAATCGTTTTTCCATTCCATTCCAAGGGCGTGGCATAATAGACTGTGATCATTTTTTTGCCGCTGAGCGCGAAAAAGTCCGCTTTCACCGGCAAAAAGCTTTGCTCATCCGCCCAGATCATAATTTTATGATAATTTGTTCCCGCGTTTTTGGCGGTCAACTCCAAAACGGCGCATCGCTTCGCGGCGGCCGGATGGCCATCGGAACCCATCCCGGCAATGGACTCCCCCTCAAGGCGCGTTGCGCTATAGCCGTCCGCAAAGTTCATCCCGGCAATGTCCGCATAGGACACTCCTCCCGCTAACCGTTGAGATGCGGTAATCCGAATCGGATTTTTTACGTTTGGAATCGTCAGCCACATTTCATTGCCTTTGATCGATATTTTCCTGCCCTTTAGCTTCGAAGGTTCCAAAAAAGTCAGCAACGCCATGTTGCCTTCATTTACGCTGCCTTTCATCACGGTCACGTCCTGAAGGCCTTGGTTGAGGTAACTTTCGACCCGAATCGTCATTTCGAAACTGGCGCTGATCAACCGATGCTCATCGATTTTCCGGAGAATTTCATCCGCCCCGGGCGAGGCGTTTCCGATGATCGCCCCATTCGATAGCGATAGCATTACGAGCAGTATGATCCAATTAAATGCCTTCACAAACTCTCCTCCTATATCCAACGCAACGCTTCGGTAATTGAAATTCGGGAGGCCCGCCGGGCCGGAATGGCGGAAGCAATCATTGCCACCAGGACAAACAGGGCTATACACAATGCAATCCATATTCCATCGGGGTGAAAATAGACGCGTACCCACCGTGATTGCTCCGCTCCCTTAAGCAGCACCGGCAAACCGCCGATCACTACCGTAACCCCGATAAACAGGTAACTGGCGATCACCCCGATAATTCCGCCAATCATTCCGATTAGGCCGCTTTCGGCAATAAAGATCCAGGCCACCTGGATTCTCCGGGTTCCAAGCGCCCGGAGCGTCCCGATTTCCCGGACCCGGTCATTGAGGTTCATATTGACCGTGTTGGATATGGTGAAGGTAACGATCGCCAGCACAATCAGGATTACAATATAAAATACCACATCATACATTACTTTGAGGCTGCGGTAAAATTCGGCCAGCGTTTCCCAATCTCTGTGCTCCAGCCGGTATTTGTGAGCGATCCGCTCGATTCTTGGGAGAATCTTTGGGGTGTCCCCGGTGTTTTTTAGAAGCACCACGATCTTTTGGACACTTCCGCCGATATCCAGCAGGTTTTGAACGACTTCCAGCGAGGTCGATGCCGCTACATTGTCCAGTTCCGGAACACCGCTCCGCGTAATGCCGACCGTTTCCAGGTCTACCGCATTGATGACCCCGCCCCGCATCGTTCCCAAAAGCGTCACCGTATCCCCGGTGGTAACCGAAAGTTTCCGGGCGACTCCATCCCCCACGACTATGCCGTAAGGGGTTTCGGAACTCAGCCGGGCGCCCCGGATCAGGCCGGCATAGGCGTTCAATCGCGTTTCATTTTCGGAATTGCCGGCTTCCCCTGTCACCACGGTTGATTTATCTCCCGCCGAAAGGATTCCGCTGAAAGCCATGCGCGCTGTCACCAGCTCAACCCCAGGAATGGCCCGCAGCTCCTTTAGAATCGGCGCGGCGTCCCGGATCAGATAATCATAGGGGTTGTCCATGCCGGATTGCGAAAAACCCCGCGCATACAACTGGTAATGCCCGATGCCGCCGCGGATCATTGATTCCCGGAGTTGATCCAGATTCCAATGAAAAAAACCCTGCGTCAGCAAACAGGCGATCATCCCGATCACGATCGAAATCATGGTGAACAGGGAACGCCGGAAGTTTTTAATGATATTACGAAAGCCAACCACAAAATAAAACATCTGAACCTCTATGAGTCGGTGCGTGGATGGAACAACCGTACATGTGGTATATGAAGTAAAGCTACACAGCAGCTTGTACCTTTATACCCTTATACCCTGAAAAAGGATTGCACGTACCAGCTCCTATATCCAGCGCAAGGCGTCGACGATTCGCAGCCGGGCCGCCCTGACCGCCGGATAAAAACCGGCGAGCGACGCAGTTACTAAAAAAAGCAGCCATAACCGAAGCGCTTGAGTAAAGTCAGGGGTGAAAAGCGCCGTATACCCCCTGGCCTGTCCCGGAGGCGGCGGAATCGGAACCCCGCCCAGGGCATTGAAAAGCGCCGCCAAGGCATATCCGGCGATGATCCCTGCCAAGCCTCCGATGAGGCCGATCAGGAAGCTTTCGGCCAGAAAGATCTTTCCCACCTGAAGGCGGGTGGTTCCGAGGGAGCGGATCGTGCCGATCTCCCTGATTCGCTCCTGCATCGAAAGGTTCAGCGTGTTGATAATTGACAGGACCACCACCAGGACCACCACGGTCATGATCAGCAGATACGCCAGATCATAAAACAATTTCGGCTGAGTGTACTGCTTTCCGGCCAGTTGGCGCCAGTTACGGTATTCCAATCCCATTTCCGCCCCGAGCTTCCGGAGCGCCGCTTCGGCCTGCGCCAGGTTTTCGGAGTTGTTCAGCAATAAAATAAGGCGATCGGACGAGTCCGGCAGATCCAGCAAGATCTGAGCGGCTGTCAGGTTGGCGAGCAGCGCCGCGTCATCGCTGGCTTTTACCTGAAGTTCCATGATGCCGACAATTTCCATGTCAAGCGCGTTGACCCCGCCGCCCTTCATGGCCGCCATTACCGTGACCGTGTCTCCCAGGCCGGCATTCAGCTTCCGGGCGAGCCCGGCGCCGATCATCACCCCAAACGGCTTTTCGTCTGAGAGAAAAGAGCCTTCTTTAAGGGTCACGAACGTATTCAGACGCCGCTCCGCTTCGGGGACGCCGGCCGCGCCCATGAAAACGGCGCTTTTTTCGCCCGCCGCGGCCATGCCTTGAAAATTCAAACGCGGCGCGAACAGCTTGATTCCTGGGATCCGGTCCAGTTCTTGAAAAACCCGATCGGTACCGGTGATCAGATCTTGATAGGGCGCTTCATTACCATGAGCCAGATACCCCTGCCGGTAAATCTGAAGATGCCCCAACCCGCCGTTAATCAGCGATTCCCGCAACCCCCAGAGGGTGTTGGACATAAATCCCTGCGCCAGGAGGCAGGCGCTCAGCCCGATGACAATGGTCAGGATGGTTTTGATGGAGCGCCGGTAATTTTTTAACAGATTACGAAAGCCGATTTTCAGGTAAAACAGCATTTCCCGTCCCTACTCAATCAATTGGCCGTCCAGAATGTTGATGATGCGCTTGGCATGCCTGGCGATCATGTCGTGGTGGGTTGAAAACAGAAAGGTTACCCGCTGCCTGGAGTTCAACTCCAGGAGAAGCGTGATGATTTTTTCCCCCGTTTTCGAATCCAGGTTGGCCGTGGGCTCGTCCGCCAGGATAATATCGGGCTCCGTTACCAGCGCCCTGGCAATGGCGACCCGTTGCCGCTGGCCGCCGGAAAGCTCATCGGGCCGATGCTTCAGATAATCCAAAAGCCCCACCGCCTCGATGGTTTGCAACACTTTGTCCCTGTCCACTTTCCCCCCCCGGATCAGCAAGGGGAATTCCACGTTTTCGTATACATTCAGCACCGGCATCAGATTAAAACTCTGAAAGATAAAGCCGATATGCCGGTTGCGAAAAACGGACAACTGGCTGTCCTTCATCCGCTGAATAGGTTGGCCGTGAATTTCCACGCTGCCCTGGTCCGGATTATCCAGGCAGCCGAGGATATGCAGCAGCGTCGACTTGCCCGCGCCCGAGGGGCCCATCAGCGAGATGAACTCGCCCTCCGCAATGTCCAGACTCACATTTTGCAGGGCATGAATCGTTACTTTATCCATTTGATACGATTTGGATAAATCCTTCGCGCGAATCAGCATTTTTCTCCTCGAACCAGACCCTCGGAATAGGGAATGTCCGCCGCGTTCCCTTCATTCTCCCCCTGGGCGGCCCGGATCATCGCTTCCACGGTGTGGCGCAAACGGATAATTTCCTGTTGCGGGTCATTATTCGGATCCGGATAAACCGGTTCAAGCAAAATAAGCCGGACCACGCTGGGGGAGAGCAGTAAGCGGCCGGGCGGCAGAAACTTTCTTGAGCCCAAAATGCACACGGGCACCAAAGGATACCCGGTTTCAACGGCCAGCGCGAAGGCTCCGTTTTTGAAACGGCCCAGGCGGCCATCGCGGGAACGATGCCCCTCCGGCCAGATAATCAGCGAAGCGCCCGACCGGAGCATCGCGGCGCCTTTCCGGCTAACCGTTTCCCAGCCCTCATTGGCGTTGATAAACCTTCCCAGGCGCATGAAATATTTATAGACCGGGATCTTAAACGGCCAGGTGGTAACGAAACAGACATCGGTTAAAACCGCCCCGAACAGATAGGGGTCAACGGCCGAACTGTGATTGGGGACAAAAATAACCGGAAAAGGGAGTTTCCCGGTTCGCGACTCGACCCCAACCGGAGCCAGGAAGGGCACAACTTTGACCAGAACCCATCCATAGCGACAGATTCCCCGCCGGATCGCGGCGTCAACCGTTCGCCCGCAACAGAGGGTGGAAACCAACAGAAACAAAGGGGAAACCATCAGGCCCACTAAGGTTACCGCCATAAACATCAGCCAGAAATAGGCGGTAAAAAAAATTCGAATGATCATCCCTGCATCCCCACGCTATTTCTCAAAATATTTCGGGAGTACTGCTTTTAACAGTTTTGCGGAAAAATAGATCGGATATTTGATGCTGTCTTTGCCGGCCATCGAAAGTCCGACGGCCCCGAGGATCCAGCAGAAAACATAAATATACGAACCGGTTAACAAGCCGCCGAGCGACAATTGGCGGTTGACTCCGGGAATAATCACTACCAAAAGCGTGCTCCCATGGCCAACGATAAAGGTGCAGAGCATTAAAAGGATTCCGATCCGCATCCGCTTCGGGAGGCTGGAAAACGGTTCTTTATCCAGCTCTTTGGCAACCTCTGAGTTCACCCAACCTTTTATTTTGCTTTGCAGTCTGGACAAATGGCACAAACTCCCCCGCTCAAATGGGATTCAATTGGTGGCCAAGACGACGCGAGGCGTCGTCTTGGCGCGGATTAAACAGCTCTATCCTTTAAATTTTAGCGCCCATCCTCCGGCCGGAGTGTCATCTCATCCAGCTTGTCGGCTGGCAGCGCACTCCACGCCGGGTACCAGCGAGCTCGCTTCGCTTCAATATCAGGAGCGTTACTGCGGGCCCACTCCTCCGTCTCCGGAGTGTTTTCAACCAAATCCGTGGCCGAATCCCACTTGGGGAAATCCGGGCCGGCCAGGTCGGACTGGCGAAGCGGCTGCAATGTAAAACGCGCTTTCCCGAAACCCATCCGCGGCGTGATCAACACATAGTAGGTTTTTCCCGCCTCCACCGTGGCCTTTAGGAAATCGGCCGATTCGCTGACCACCATCAACGTATGCTCGCCCGGGGCTACGTCATAGCCGATCTTCACTTTACTTTTGAAGACTCCGATAAACTTGGTCTCACTGGTCGATACGTCGAATAACGAAGAGGAAATCGCAAAGCCCATGGTTGAAGCGCGCATAAAAACGATCAGCGCTTGGTCCGGTTTGGGAGTCAACTCCCGCTCCGACTTGACCATGGTCGCGCTTTTGGCGCTGGCCGTTACCCCCAGCAGCAGGACCAGCATCAGAACGGCCAAGGAGCGAACTGTTTTTCGGATCATTTAAAAAACCCTCCTCTAAATTGGAAATATAACCAATTTATTATATCACCGATTAGATCCGCTTTAAATAATCGCTTTGGAGGGTTGCCGTTTTTTGGGTTCGAACTCCCTTTTGGCAGCCAGGAAATCAGGGCAGTTTTTCAGGATATGCCACAGCGAATGCCGGTGCTGCCAAAACCGTTTCCGGAATTTGCGGAGCCAGGCCCGATCGGTGTAAAAACGCTTGACATGCTCATTGTATAACTGATCGAGCATTTCTTTCGAGCCGATGGTTTTGGGAACAAACACAAAATTCAGGCAGTTCATCTGTTCCCAATCTTCCTCGAACGTTCCCTCCTCCCGGATGGTTTTCCACAGCGGCGCGCCGGGGAAGGGAGTGAATTTGGCCATATTCATGTCATCCAGCCCGAGCGAAAGCACAAAATCGCTGGTGCGCCGGATCGAGGCCTCGGTCTCGCCGGGCAGCCCCATCATGAAGAGGCCTTTGGCGCGTAACCCCGCGGCCTGGATGCGGGCGACCGTATCCTTGACCGTTTCTACAGTCACGCCGGCCTTATGCTTGACGAGCAGTTCCGGCTCGGCGGACTCAATGCCCAGCGACACCATGAGGCAACCGGCATCCTTCAGCATTTTGAGAAGCTGGTCCGGCGCATACCCCACCCGGACCGCGCAATTGAACTGGATGTCAATGGGCTCTTTGGCCAGCAGGCCGCAAAGTTCGATGACGCGCTCCTCGTCGGTGGTGAAAAGGTCGTCGTAGATATTGACGTGCCTGACCCCGAACTTTTGATTAAGATACTTAAAATGATTGTAAATGTACTTGGCGGAATTATAGCGAAACCCTTTTTTAAAGACGGACCGGTCACAGTATGAGCATTGAAACAAACAGCCGCGGCTGGTGACCATCGAGGCGCCGGGAAACTGCGCGTAGCTGAACAGCGGCAGATTGTAGCCGTTCGGAAACCCCTTCAGTTTTTCGTAAGCCGGGAAGGGCAGAATATCCAAATCGGGAATCATCGGCCGCGGGCCGTTTTCCACGGCTTCCCCGCCGTTGCGCCATACCAGCCCGGCGATGGCGTCCGGTGCGGCGCCGGCCGCCAATTCGGCCAGGGTCAGCTCGCCTTCGCCCTTGATCAGGAAGTCGAAGGCAGGGTAATCCTTTAATAAGCGAGCCCCCAGCGCCGAGCAATGGACTCCGCCGCAAACCGTGACCAGATCCGGCCGGACCGCCTTGAGCGCGGCCGCCATGTTCGCGGCGTCCGGGAAAGAGGAGGTGGTGGCCGAAAAACCGACGATATCCGCCCGGTATTCCAGTATCTCGGCGATATTCGCCTGAAAATCGGTTGACGCGTAAGGCCCGAGGCAATCATGAACGAAGACCTGATGGCCTTCTTGCTCCAGCCAGGCCGCGATGGAGAGAATCCCGTGGGGAATCATCCGATTCGCCGCCGCGACCAGATCCCGGCTGCCCTTGAGCCAGTTGAACCCTCTGGGGTGGACTAAGACAATGCGCCGTTTCCGCGCATCCGCCTGTTTTCCGCTCATCTTCGCATCCTTACCCGAACGGTTCGCAAATTCCTTAAAAACCAAGCAATTTCAAATAAAAGTATATCATTAATCCGCCCGGAGTTCAACGTCATCCCCGGTCCGGGCCTCCCGGGGAAACCTCAAAGGGAACCGCAACCGGTTCGCTCCCCGTCGGTAATCCGGAGGTAAGCGGTCCAACCGATCGGAGCGCCGCTTTAGCCGATCGGGATACCGCCACCGATGATCGAAGTCCCGCTACAATTGATCCGAGTGCCGGATCAGTTGATCTAAATGTCCGATCAGATGATCCGGAAGTTGGATCATCTGATCGGAAGGTTGGATCAGTTGATCCGGAAGCCGGATCATCTGATCGAAGTCTTGGATCAGTTGATCCAAGTGCCCGATCAACTGATCGGAGAGCGCTACCAACTGATCGGAGAGTTGGATCATCTGATCCGGCCCAAGCCGCAAATGATCCGGGACTAGGATCAACTGACGCGGAGCCTTTGAATCATCTCTCCGGGAAATCCCTTTTTATCCGAACGTTCCGAGCCGCTTTTTGAGGCCCGCGATGGCGATCCGGAACAGCCGCCGGGGCAGAATATAGAGGATCGCGACGGTCACCAGCGCCGTATTCAGCACACTGATCCGGAAATTGTCCGTAAAGCCCTTAAAATGGCTCACCCGTTCTTCCGGCGGCGGATAATACACCGCCACCGTCACAATCTCGATCGGATAATCGCGCCAGGCCCAGCGGACCAGCGACTCCAGTTCGAAATCGTAGTTCACCGTGAAGAACCGGAACTGATTGATTTGGGCGACCGTATAAAGCCGGAATCCGGATTGCGTATCCATCAGGTCCCGGCCGGTCTCCAGCTTAACCCAGAAATTAGAAAACTTCCTTCCGAATAAACTTTTTTTCGGAATCGCGGCGCCGCTCATGTCCCGGTTGCCAATGATCAAAACCGGGGCGCCAGGGGTAACCCTTTCCAAAAATTTCGGAATTTCCGAAGGAAAATGCTGTCCGTCGGAATCAAGAGTGATCGCATATTCGTAGCCCAACTCCCCGGCCCGTTGCAAGCCCTTTCGCAATGCGGCGCCCTTGCCGCGATTTTTCGGATACGAAATAATCTCGATTTTGGTTTTGAAACGTTCCAAAATGCTTTCGGTCCGATCCGTGCTGCCGTCATTGACAACGATGACGTCCGGCGTATATTCCAAAACGGATCGAAGCACGTTCTCCAGGGTTTGGTCATTGTTATAGGTGGGAATCAGCACGCAATAGTTCAATTGGGTAACGGTGTCTTGGTTATTTACCATCATCTGGATAAACTCCTTGTCCATCACTTTTTGAGGAAGCGCCAGGTTACTGAAATGATTATGGAGGTTGCGCTACGTTTTTGATACGCCGCAAATTGCCGGGGTAATTGCCTTATTTAGATAGTTTAAAGTTCAAGGGCACTCTTTCAAAAGCATATCAAGATTCCCCCCTTTGATCAATTGATTTTTCGGTTGCGCGCAACCGCGACGGCCGTTTGCCCCTCCCCGGAATTGTCGTGACGTTGGTCATTCGATCAAAATTTCGGCCCGGAGCCCGAAACGGATATGAATTCCAGTTAAAGCTTGGTATAATATTCCTTAGCGGGTATTTCCGCGCAAACTAAAAACCCATTTGAATCTGGAGGGATTGGCATGAAATTTTTGCGAAACGGCAAACCGTTCTCCACTCTTAGCTTACTGACTGCGGCCCTGCTGATGATAACCATACTCCTCGCTCCGGTCTCCGGCGCGGCGGAAAAAGGGAATGCCGCCGGCACTCCCAAGGGGCAGGTTCTGTACACCCAATTCAGTCTGTTTTACGAAGGGACCCGTCATTACACCACCAATTACCGGAAAGGGATTCTGGTTCCGGTGAATACCGAGGTCAAGTTCGTCTCGGCCAGCGGCATTGATCTGGTGGTAACCCTTCCGAGCGGCACCAATTTGACGCTCTGGAATGTCCGGGATTTCTCCGGGGAAGACATTGACGGCATCTTCAGCCGCACTTTCTCCACCCGGCCGCTGGATTTAGCGCGGTTTACCGATGATGAGGTCAAGGCCATCAAAGCGGGCCAAGTGGTTCCCGGCATGAGCAAGCCGGCGGTCATCGCCGCCCTCGGCTATCCTCCGAAACACAAAACCCCAAGCCTGGATCTGGATCAATGGCGCTATTGGCAAAACCGCTTCGGCACCTTTGTGGTTCATTTTGAAAACGGCCAAGTCAAATGGGTTCAGGATTAACCGCGCCCCGGGGAATGGGCCGGCAGGAACGCTGTCGCGGCTGAGGATTAAACCAAAATGAAATTTCTATTGCTTCCTGAAAACAATTCCTTGTCGCATATCGCCAAATGCCTGACGATCATGGATCTCCTGCAATTGAACGGCCATGAGGCGCAGATCGCCGTCAGCCAAAAACATTCCCGGTTTTTGAACCAGTTGGGAATCAAGCATCATATCGTACCGGACATTCAGGAGACCGACAGCGGCGGGTTTCCGTCGTTTAAATGGTTTTCCAATCCGGAGATTATCGCCGGTTGCATTCGGGAAGAGGTGGCGTTGATCAACCGGATTCAACCGGACCGGGTTCTTGGCGTGTTCCGGTTTACCCTTTACGCTTCGGCGCGGCTCGCGGGAGTGCCCTATGACTCTTTGATCTGCGGCTGCATGATCCCTGATTCCCGGGAGGTGCTGGGATTTGCGGACCAGGAGGCGGGCAGCGCTCTCCAGAAACAACTCCTGGATAACTTTTTCCGGTTCGCCGGGAAAAAGCTAAGCCTGGCATTGCGAAAATTAGAATTGGATGTGGTTGACGATATCCGGGCCGCCTTAAAGGGCGAGCGGACCTTTTTATGGGATTTCCCGGAATTCATGCCCATTCCGAAAGCGGCCGGCGTCATTCATGCCGGCCCCATTTCGTTGCGCCACTGGCCGTATGATTCGATCGATCTGGACGGTATTTTGGACTCCCCGGCCCCGATCGCCGTGGTCTCGTTCGGAACCTGCGTCACCAATAACGCCGCCGTGCTCCGGATCATCGACCTGCTGCTCGATTTGAATTATAGAGTTATCGTCGCCGCTGGGGGCCAATCGGAAATGCTCGGGATCAAGCGGCCGGATTCCCGGGTGGCGATTTTAAACTTCGCCCCGTTGTATCAGATATTCCCTCATGCGTCGCTCTTGGTAACCCATGGCGGCCAAATGACCGTATTTGAAGCGCTGGAAAACGAGGTGCCCGTGGTAGTGATGCCGTTACAGCCCGAACAAGCCCATAATGGGGTCTGCCTCGAAAGAATCGGCTGCGGAGCCCGGCTGATCCCGTCCACCCTTTTTTCCGGCATTCCGGATGATTACATACGGGCGTTCGATCAGCAGTCCGATGATGAAATCAAAACCAAAATCGAGGCCTTGGTCAACCGCCCCGCCACCAAGGGAAACCTGTCCGCCATCAAGGAAGCGATCGGCCGCTACCAGGGAGCAAAAACGCTGGCGAATCTGCTTGAGGTAAATTGACGATGGCGCCGGGTATCATTTTAGTCCATGGTTACACCGGTTCAAACCAAGATTTGGATCCCTTGGCCAGGCAACTCGCCGCCCGTTTCGGTGCGGATTCCGTCCAAAGCCTTGCCCTCCCCGGGCACGGTTTGGGGGAAATTCCGGCATTTGATGAGGAACGTTTTATTGGCGCCATTCATCAGGCCACCGATCACTATCAAATCGAAAACCGCCTACTGATTATCATCGGCCACTCAACCGGTGGCAATTTGGCGCTGGCCGCCCTCCAACGCTTTTCAATCATACCGGCCCTGCTGATCCTGATCTCCGTCCCACCCCAAATTGATGCGGGCTATTTTGTGCGCTGGGAGTCGCACCGGGAGGGCCGGGAACCGGTTCCCCTGGTTGACGTCGCCCTGATGATCAAACTCATTAATGCCGTCGGTTCGAAGCGGTTCGCGGCGGAATTTCCGGTGCTGATCATCCACGGCGAAGCTGACCGCCTGGTCTTGAGCCCGGAATCCCGCGCCTGGGAAACGGGGCATTTTGCCGGTCCGATCCGCGCGGTTACGATTCCCGAGGCCGATCATGACCTTTTCAAGAGCAGTAACGGGCATTTAGCGGTGGACCTTATTCAGCGGGCCATAGCCGATGTAACGGCCGGAGCGGGCCGCGATCCGAAAGTCCTCCAGCGATTGATCGAGGTTGAACCGGGATTCCAGGCTTTTTGGAAGGCCGCGCCTTTCAGTGAATGCCATTCGGCGCTATCGCCCGGCGCGCAAAGGGTCATTGGCAAAAAGCCGGTTCTTGGGCCGGCGGCGATCAATGATCCGGTGCTCGCCAATATCGAAATTACCACCTATTGCAATCTTCACTGTAAATTTTGCGCCCGCGCCCGCTTGAACAAACCGAACCGGCATATGCCGCTGGAACGGTTCCGCAATCTCCTGGCGGTGTTGCCCCATTGCTATAAAATCGTCCTGGTGGGCTTGGGCGAACCGTTAATGCACCCCCAAATCGCCGATTTCGTCCAATACGCCAAGTCCATGAAGCGGAAGGTGGGATTGGTAACCAACGCGATGCTCTTGACCACGGCAATTTCGCATCGGCTGTTGGAGGCGGGGCTGGATTCCATCGCTTTCAGCCTCGACGGATTTGACGGGGATTTATCGTCCGTGGTCCGGCTAGGAACTGATTTCGATAAAGTGATCTTAAACATCCGGGAGTTCGTTGCCATTGCCAACGCCTCCGCCCGGCAGATTTCCAAGGCCGTTTTTTCGGCCGTATCCATTGACACCGTCTTCCATTTGAACGATCTGATCGATTGTATCTCGGAACTGGGTGTTGATGTGTTAATGCTTTCGGATCTTAATTTTAGGGAGAATCTGGGCCATACCTTGTGGAGAAATATTGACGCGGCAATTGAAGCGAGGGTTAAAAATGCGGTGCGGCACGCCTTTTCGAAAAACTTACCTGTGCTGTCCGTACGCGGCCTCGAAGAATTCGGTCTGGAAAAACGCTATCATGATGCGCTGTTGATCCCCCCGGACCAGCTTTACCGGCGCTCAACCCGGCATACCTGGTGTTTGTCGCCCTGGCAGACCGTTCCGGTCGATGTTGACGGCAATGTCACGTTATGTGACTGCCAACCCGGTTTGGTTCTCGGCAATCTGTTCCGGGATTCCTTCTCCGGCATCTGGAACGGCGAAACGCTGCAAAAGTACCGGGCCAAGATGGCCGGCCCGGAACCGCCGGAAGCCTGCCAAATTTGTCCGCGGTTTTGAGCTATATAAGTTGAATTAAATTTCTGATATACATCATGTCCTTAATGCCGGCCATGATGGAGAATTAATGAATTTAATTCAACTTATTTCAGCTGTAATAGGATGAAGTAAATTCCAATTTGATTCATTTGCATTCGGCGTTAAGAATGCAAATTTAGTAAAGAAATTTACTTCATCCTATATACTCTTTTTAATCCGTCAAAATCTCATAATAAGCCAACCCATGGTTTTCAAGCGGGTTATAACAGCAAACGATCTCATCGTCTTTTAAATCCTGGAGTTGATAATTTCCGCCCGCAGCCGGATCGGACGGAAAACGCCTGTTTTTGGCGCAGATCAGCGCCAGCCCCAGATCAAACGCGGCGGCGCTTGGATAGGAACCCCGCAGCCATACCGGAAAACACGCTCGGTTCGCTTGGGCGTGATTCACCAAAATAGCGTCACGGATCCGTTCATGCCAAATGGAATAAATGGTTGGACGGTTTTTGGTTTCCGGCGGCGCCGTTAAAGAGCCGTACCGGATCTTCCCATACTTTGCCTGGTCCTCCCGGCTTAAAACAAACGTGGTCCAGCCTTCACCGGTTGGGAGCAGTCCGGTTGCATCCTCCGCCAAATCGTAATTGTCAAAATAGGGAGTGTATTCATCCCCGACTCCCAAAATAACATAATCGATCCCGTCGTCGAGCCAGAGCGAAGCGGTCAGCAACGAGTTGAACAAGGTGTCCAGTCCGCTGGTATGCGTCAGCGTGGGGCCTTGAATGCCATACGCCAGGGAAAGATAAGTGGCGGCGGTGTTAAAGACGGACCCTGAGAAATTGGTCGGGGAAAGCTGATTATCGCCAAAATCGATCAAATCGTCGAACGATTGAATCCCGGCGCTGATCGGACCGTAAACCGAACCTTGAATAATTCCGACCGAACGATCCCGAATCTCCAGGCCCGAATCCCCAATCGCCCGGCAGGCGGATAAGACCGAAATTTTGGCGAAGTGGCCCATTCTCCTGAGCAATTGCTGCGGAAGGCCGGAATCGGCGGGAATATCTACCGATACGGCGCGACTGGAGGATAGGTCGTTTGGATTGATCAAACGCCCGGTCAGCAACTGCTCTAAATCTTCGGTGCCCCCAACCTTGGAGGCCATCCCCAAACCAACCACGGATAGATTCATGACGGTCTCCCGATTACCAGCACGGAATTGACTCCGCCAAACGCCAGCGAGGATGAACAGGCGTGCTTTCCGGAAATTGGCCGATTGCCCCGGTGCGGCGCAATGGCGCAATCCGGATCATAATCATCATAATCCGGCGTTCCCGGTATTTTTTGATCAATTAAAAACTGGGTGGTCAAAACGGCTTCCAGGCCGCCCGCGGCGCCCAGGGCATGGCCGGTGTAAGCCTTGGTCGCGGTGATTGGTATCTCTTTGCCGAAAACCGCGGCGATAACCCGGCCCTCAACCCGGTCATTTTCAATCGTTCCGGTGCCGTGAGTATTGACGAAGGCAATCTCCTCCGGCGTGATTCCAGCCTGTTTCAGGGCATCCCCAAATGCTTTGCGCAGGCCTCTTCCCAACGGTTCGGGCGCCGTAATGTGATATGCGTCGGAACCCGTGGCATAGCCCTCGATCAAGCCCAACGGCGCCGCGCCCCGCCGCTGGGCCGCGGTCCGGCTTTCCAAAACGCAGATCCCCGCTCCTTCGCCCAGATTAAGGCCTTTCCGGCTTTTTGAAAAAGGGAGGCAGGGTTCATCCGAGGTATTCATTAGGGAAATAAATCCGAGGTAAACCATGCGGACAATTTCGTCGCAGCCTCCGGCCAGGGCGATGTCGCACTCGCCCTGTTCGATCATTGCCGCGGCCAGCCCGATGGCATCGGTCCCGGAAGCGCAGGCGTTGGAGAGGGTGAGCGCCGGGCCGTTCAGGTTCAGCCGTTTGGAGATCTGATGCGCGATACTTCCGTTCAATAAAACTTGCGCCACATAGGAATGATCCCCGCCCGGCCGGTTGCGGGATTGGCGATAATAATCCTCCTTGTTAAAAAAGCAGCCCGCCGTGGAACCGATAAACACCCCAACCCGGTATTTCCGTAACGATTCCTCATCCAAGCCCGCTTGGGACAAAGCTTCCTTGATCGCGGCCACCGCGAAACAAATGCTTAAATCATTGGCCTGGCCTTCAAAACCGGATACCTCGAAAACCGGGTAGCGCTTGCCCAATTGATAAGAGATCCGCCGCGGCGGTTGGGGGTTTCTCCCGCCGGCATACAGCCGCTCCATGGTTTCGTCCAGATTTCGTCCGGCGCCGCTGATGCAGCCCAAGCCGGTGATCACGCTTTGATGTCGCACTTATTTCTTTTCCAATTCTTTATCTACGAAATCGGCCAGGGTTTTGATGGTCGAAAAAACTTCCTTGGCTTGCGCGCTGTCCACAATGGTCACTCCCAGATGTTTCTTGAGAATGACCACGATCTCCACAGCATCCAGGGAATCCAGGCCCAGTCCTTCCCCGAACAGCGGCATATCATCAGTGATCTCCTCGGGCTTGATCTTCAGGTTGAGTTCCTTAAATAACAATTCCTTGAGTTTGGCGGCTGTGCTCATTATTAATCTCCCATGCAATGAATTTTTTATCTCTGGCTAAGAACGCATTTTTTTACAAAATTTGAATTGGGTTTCAACCGTTTCACTTCATTTCTTCCAAAAATCAAAAAAATTGAACCAGAGGTAGGGATGCCTTTGCACCTGCTTTTCGAGTTCCTCGGAGTAAAGTTCCAACATTTTTTGAATTTTTTCGTCCTTGGTCAGCTGCTGATCGGTTACTACTCCGGTCGAAATATCCGTCCAGCGAAAGTAAATCGTGAACTGGTCCGCTTTGGAAGTAAACAAAGCGATCACCGATGCTCCGGTGGCTACGGCCAACTGTTCGGCAATGATCGGAAATTTGGCCGGAGCGCCGAGAAAGGAAACGGTTTTGGAACGCCACTGATCGGCCCGATCTCCGGTAACCCCTACGACCTCGCCGCGCAGCAAGGCGTTGGTCGCTTCGATCATGCCGCCATAATGATCCGAAACATTGATCAGATTAAACTTTTTTTGCCGGATATCATAAAAACTCTTGCGCTTATCCTTGTCGAAGTCCTGATTAACCAGAACGTTCATTTTCTTGTCAAACCGCATCGACCCGGCCATGGCTACTTCCCAGAACCCTACATGGGACATTAAAAAGATCACCGGCCGTTTATTCGGCAGTTCCAGGATCTCCGGTTCCCGCTCAAACTTCAGCGTAATCTTTGACTCACCCACGAACCCAAAATATAATTGTTCAATCAGCGCCTGTCCGAAGACGAAGATATATTTAAACAGCCGAAGGTAACGCCGAAAAAAAGAATCGCCGGGAAACCGCCGCCGCAAATACGGTTCGGAGCGCCGGTACACGCTGGGCCGCAACAGCACATAATAGGGGACTAACAGCAACAGGATGCCATAGGCCCATTTCAAGCCGATGTGCTTTAGCACGAAATGAAAAATCGAATATCCCAACTCATTCCCATAGCTTTTGTTCCGTTCGGGTGCCGCTTTGCTTTGCCGCTTCATAATCTGCCCCTAAATCGCTAAAAGTTCTTTCCGGCTTGGCATTTCAAAATGGTGTGGCTTAATCCGACCCGATCGTAATCGGCCACGACGCGGAGTCCCGCCTGCTCGATGCATTTAATCATATCCCTGGAATGATACATCTTGCTGGTTCCGTTGGCCATGGCCGTGAAATACAGCGAAGTGCCGATCAGGCAAAACCGGGCCGCCTCATAGGCCTGCCTGTCCCAGAAAGTTTCCATGATAAAGACGGCGGCGTTTTCAGGCATCGATTCCCGGACTTTTTTCAAAATCATGATAATTTGTTCCTCGGAAAAGCAATCCAGGAACTGACTCATCCAGATTACATCATAGCCGGCCGGGATAACACTCCGCGGATCGAGAATGTCGGATTCATAGCCCTCAATCCGGGAACTTAAATTTTCCCGCGCAATATATTGATACGCCATTTCAAGCTGGCCGGGAAGATCAAAGATCGTGACGCGGACCGCATCCGAGTAACGCGCGCATTGCACGGCCCATTTGCCGGTGTTTCCGCCAATATCCAGAATTGTCCGCGGATTATCCTTGAAGACAATCTTTAACGCTTCGGGGAACGCGCCGTCGGAGTAAAAGTGATCAAACGCGAACCAGCTTTTTTTAACCTGCTCCGGCAACTGGGAAAGCCCCTGATAAATGGTATCCCAGGTCCCAAACACCTTCAGGCCCTCCGGTTTTCCCGAGGCAATCGATTCATCCAGGTGAAACAGACCTTTATAACACACGTCGTGAACAAAGTCCAGATTAATGCCGGTCATTTCATCGGCGATCAGAAAAAATCCCGTCTTGGTAATGAAGTATTTTTCTTCGTTCGAGGAGAGGATTCCCATGGCCATGCCCGCTTCCAGCAATACCTTGACGCCGTACCGGGACATCTTCAATTCCTCGGCAATCGTTTCGGGAGTCATCCCCTGCTCGTGATGCTTGCGAAGCAGGTTGAGAATGCCGGTGTCACGCAAAACCTTGGCCGCTTGAAACATGATCGGCCCAAACACGATTTTCTGGGCTTCATATTTGGCGTCATAATTCGACATATCCGAGTTAAATCGCTGGCCCATGCCATCCTCCCCTAAATTCGAACCTCATCGCGCCCGGTTACTTATAGTTGAATTAAATTTCTGATATACATCATGTCCTTAATGCCGTCCATGATGGGAAATTAATGAATTTAATTCAACTTATTTCATCCGATATATCACTTTAAACGGTGTAAACCGTTAACTCTTTTCCTGGTCATGAAAAATTTCCGCGAAGCAAACCGGTTGATTCCATACGAAACCGGCTTTGGCCTGGCTGGTTTTAGCCGCGCTTAAAACAGCCAGCGCCGCTCCTTTGGGAATTGCGGCGTGATTCTTAATGGTATGGGCGACTTCCACCCAACCCGCCAGAATAACGTCACATTGCCCCGATTCCAGCAGCGAAAGCGCAACGGGCATTGCATCGTAACCCGGGTTGCCGGGGTCATTTCCCACGCAACAAGACGGTCCGATGCAATTAAAGAATACCGCAATCTCTCCCAAAGCAACGTTCGGCAAGGTGTAAGAGAAAAGATTTGGGCTGGTAAATGCGCCTTTTTCTTCCTTGGTGGACTCAAAATAGGCCAGATCATTGTCATAAACGCCGGAGGAGCTTCCCACGACAATTCCGATCCGCTTTTTCCCTTCCCGTTGAAGCATTCCGGCGTCTTGCAACGCCAAAACCGCAGTGGCAAAGCAGAGTTTCGAATATACATCGAACCGGCCGTACCGGGCCGGCAATTCAGCGATGAATCCCGATAATTCCGGGTATTGAAAAGCAACGTCCTCATTGGCGAACCGGGGCTCCGATCCGAAGACGCCGTATCCAAGCGCGGAAACCCATCCGGCTCCCAAAACCCAAAACCTTTGATCCGTGATCATGATAATTTCTCCATCAAAATAGCGGCGTTGATCCCACCGAACCCCGAGTTGCTGGTGATGATGTTCCGGCCCGCAAAAACGGTTTCCTCCAAAACAACACCGGGCGATTCCGGGGTCGTACATCCTACCGTGGCTGGAATCAATCCTTCCGATAAGCATTTTCCGCACAACGCGATCTCAATGCCCCCGGCCGCTCCCAACGTATGCCCGATGGCTCCCTTGACGCCGAATAGCGGAGGGGGCTCGTCTCCAAATAAAGAGCGGGCCGCTAACAGCTCCATGGTGTCATTATAGCGGGTGCCGGTGCCGTGCGCGCAAAAAGCTTGAATATCACCGGGCTCCAGGCCGGCCATTTCCGTCGCTTGGCGCAACGCCAGCGCCAGACCGGCCCCGTCCCGCGAAGGGCCGGTGATATGGTTGGCGTCATTGGTAATGCCGCATCCGCTCACCCGCAGGTCCGAACCGGGCTCTGTCGATAAAAAAAGCGCGGCAGCGCCATCCCCCAATGACAGGCCATTACGATGGGTATCAAACGGCAGGCAGACATCTTCCCTCATCGCCTTTAAGGCGGCAAAACCGTAATAAACAAACCGGCTGACCATATCGGCGCCGACCACCAGCACATGATCGTGCCTGCCGGCGGCGATAAACTGCGCGGCCAGGGCGGCTCCGACGGTTGACGACGCGCAGGCGGCGTTAATTTCCATTCCGCCGCCGGCCAACCCCAGGCGGTCGCTGACCCAGCGACGGAAATCAGCGGCGCAAGAACAACGCGGCATCGCGGCCCCGTCCGACAGACTCTCGATTACTTCCACGTTATTTTTGATTCCGGTCCAAATCACAAAGGTATCCCTCGGCAATTCCGGAAAGTCCGCCAGACACTCTTCCATCAAGAATTGGGTAAAATCCGACGGCGTGTTGGAGAAGTCCCTTTGATACAGCGACAAACCGGTTGCCGGCAGCAGCGAATTATCAAAATGGGCCTTTTTGACGATGCCGGATTTATGGTTTAACAGCGCTTCCCAGGTCTGGTTCAGCGTGCCCAACCCGGTTACGATGGCGGCGTGATTTAAAAAAACATCCCGTTTCACTTGGCGCTCCACTCATCCCATTTTTGCATAAACCGCTCGGCGAATTCCGGCCTTAAAATCATGGGCTTGCCGGTTAAATCGGTATAAAGCTGGACTGTGTACCCTCTGGCCGCCAAGGTCCCATTCTCCGCGTAAATCTCATAACTGAGATTCATTTTGGCGGCATCGGTCCAATGACAATTGGTCTTAATCCGGATCAGTTCATCGTACCGCAGCGGATGAATATGATCGATGTGCAACTGGGCGATGGGCATCACGAACCCGTTTTCCAACATGTTTTGATAGGTAAATCCGAACTTCCGTCCCCAGTCGTTCCGGCCCTGCTCAAAATAGCTGACGTAACGTCCGTGCCAGACAATCCGTAGCGAATCCACCTCATCGAATTGAACTCTCCGGAAACATTCGGAAACTAACGGGCTTCGCTCATCCGGCGGAAAATAACGGTCCCCTCTTCGGCTCGTCATGGATCGCTTCCTTCTTCGTAAGAACCGCTGAAATTGGCAATATCCCGGACATCGCCGTTTTTGAACCCCGCCGCGAAGGCAGACGGCGAACCGTGGCAATGGTCAATTTTAAGGTTGCATGAAATGATTTGATTGGGAAAAACAACCCCGCTGATTTTCATTTTTCTGATGCGCCGGATGAACACCGGTTTCCGCCAAGCCAACTCCAACCCCAACTTGGCGATTTCCAGCAAAATGACGCCCGGCAAGATGGGATGCCCCGGAAAATGACCGTCAAACCCGTCAAAATCGTCCGGGCAGGCGAGGTGGAACGAGATAGAATCCTTATCAATTTCGATGCCCCGCAAATAAGTATAGAGTTTCCGGCGCAGGTTCGAGGCAAGACAGGCCGGAGGAGCCTCGTCGCGCAATGGGGCGATGGCCCGGTTTTCGGGCGAAGCCGGTTCGTGTTTGGTTAACGAATCAAATTCCGACAAATCTTTCACTTCGTAGATTTTGGTGACCAGCTCGGCGATCTTCTCTCCGGCGCGCTCAACGGTTCCTTGAACGAAATTGACTTGAGCGATCTCCTCGGTGACAATCCGTTTAAACGTTAACGAATCCCCCGCCTGAACCGGCCGCAGGAACTCCGCGTCTTGCAAGCCGACAAACAAGCCCCGGCGCGCCGGTATTTGCCCGGCGCTTTCTTTATACCCCTGAATGCCCGCGATTAATTGGTTAATGTACTCGATCAGGGCAATATTGGACAACTGTCGGCCATCCTCAAGAAAAAGATGATCCGCGTTAATAATGGCCGTTGATTGGCCATCGCCGGCTCCCGCTCCGATCAGCATTTGATCGAAACCCATTTTCCCTTTTTGCGGAATCAAATCACGAATCGAACAGGGCAGACCCAAAACAATACCCTCCGTCAGGCCAAAATCGCCTTTGTATCCAGGACATCCTTTTCAAACAGCAACTCCATAAACTCGACCAGCATTTCATGGAAGACCGTTGAACTGTCATATACCGTAAAATAGGGCGCTAATCTTTGATAATACTTTCCAATCTCCGTCCCCAGCCTGGATGGATCGGTAAAGGACATCGCCTGCAAATCGGCGAGTATTTCCATGGTCAGGACATATTTCAAGTTGTTTACCTGGGTATAAACTTTCCGGGCCGCGACGGTTCCCATGCTGACCACATCCTGATTGGACGCATTCGAGGAAATGCTGTTGGTGCTAACCGGGTTCGACAGTTGCCGGTTTTCGGCCGTCGTGGAGGTCGCCAGATATTGCGCGCCCATAAATCCCATGTCCAACCCCTTCATTCCGCTGATCAGATATTCAGGAAGATCTCCGTTCAAATGATTGTCCAGTAACGCGTTCAATCTCCGTTCGGAGATATTCGACAATGTCGCCAGGGCTATCGCCAAGCTGTCCATATAAAAGCCGATGCTTTGACCGTGGAAATTACCGCCGTGCAGTATTTTATTTTCTTCCGGGATGATCACCGGATTATCGTTGGTCGAATTCGCTTCTAAACCAACTATTCGCTCCGCCGTCTCGATCGCCTCCCAAACCGGGGCCAGGACTTGCGGGGTACACCGGATCGAATAAACATTCTGGATGAAAATGCTGGTTTCGGAGACCGCGGCCGCTTCATCCAATTCGTTCCGGATCGCCTGATGCAATCCGGAGCGGTTGACCACATTCCGCGAACCGCCGATCAAGTTGCGTAACACCCGGGCAATCTTGATTTGCCCGAGATGCGGCTTGACTTGATGCAGTTTTTCATCCAAAAAATCAGTGATGCTGTTGAAAATTTCAATGGAAAAAGCGGCGGCCACGCATTCCACGGCCAAGGCTTGCTTGGCCTGATGAACCGCGAACGCGGCAATGGCGGTCATGACCGAGGTCCCGTTAATTAGCGAGATGCCTTCCTTGGCGCCCAGTTTAAAGGGAGTTAGGCCGGTCAGGCGGAACGCTTCCTCCGCTTTCAGCAATTGGCCTTGATAAAAAACCCGCCCTTCCCCGATTAACATCAGCGCCAGATGGGCCAGATGAATCAGATCGCCCGACGCTCCGACGCTGCCCCGCGTGGGGATATAGGGAGCGATGCGAAGATTGATCACATCGCGCATAAACTCCAGCAATGCGGCGCTGACCCCGGAATATCCCTTAATCAGTGAATTAAGCCGGACCGCGACCGCCGCCAGGGCGATATCGGGCGGAAGCGGCTCCCCCAAGCCCGCGGCGTGGCTCCGGATCAAGTTCTCCTGCAACAGTCCCACATTGTCATCACGGATGATTTTATTGCACATGGACCCGAATGAGCTGTTTACGCCATAAATAATCTTTCCGTCATTGATTTGGCGGAGCAGGAATTCGCGGCTGGCGACGCATTTGGCAAGGGAACCCGGATCCAGCGCCACCTGCTTTTGGCCGCCCCCGATCGCCACAATATCCTCAACGGACAGGTGATTCCCGTCCAACACCACCGCTTGACTGGATTGGCTCACAATAGTCGTCCTTCTCTCATATCGAAGAATATCTGCCGTTTTCTTTTTCCTTCGGGCTGGGTTTTTTGGAAGAATTCCGTTTCCCCGACCACTTTCAGCTCCGGGACCACGCGCAATCCGGCCCGGAATTCTTCTTTCAGCTTTTCCAGGTCAAAATGCGGGGCCGCGCTGGCGACCACCGCCACGACCCGATCTTCGCCAAATTCGGCGGAATAGGCCTCCACGTAACATCCGGCAAAGTCCGGATTCGCCTCCACGATCGAAACAATGGCGTTCGGAAACACATTGGTCCCCCTGTATTTCAACAGTTGCGCTTTTCTGCCGAGCACCGGGGCGATTCGTTTGGTGGTTCTTCCGCAAGGGCACCGGTCCGGAATGATATAAGACATATCACCGGTTTTAAACCGGATCAGCGGCATTCCTTGCACACCCAGCGGCGTAACGGTCACTTCGCCAATTTCGCCGTCAGGCAGAGGATTTCCTTGTTCGTCGATGATTTCAACATAGATCAGTTCCGGCCGGAAATGTCCGCCCTGCCGGTGCTGGCATTCAGCGAACGACGTTGCCATTTCCGTGGACGCATAGGTCGAATAGATCGGGGCCCGCCACATTTGCTCGATCCGTTGCATCGAGGCCAGCAGATTTAGCTGTTTGTCCCGGATGGTTTCGCCGATTGCCAAAATTCGCTCTACCTTGAGCGAGGCGGGGTCATCGCCCTCATGGATGGCGTGAAGCGCCACATTGGCCAAAACCGAGGGAACCCCGATGATCACTGTCGGATGATGCGTTTTAAGCAGATTCCAAATATGTTGCGGTCCCCCCGAGGCTCCCACCCGGATCATGTGCGCCCCCAATTTTACCCCGCCGAGAAAATACGCCAAACCCGCCATAAATCCGCGCTCAATGGCGACACATACCGCCACCGTATCTTCCTTTTCGACTCCGGAGATCGCAAATGCCACTTGCTCATTATGGGCCAAGCGCTCCAAATCGGATTTGGTCAAAAGAAAATTTACCGGCGTCGTCCCCACCGTGGCCGAAGTAAAGCAAGTATCGACAATCTCGGCCTTGGGAACGGCCAGAAACTGATCGTTGTTTTGCAACAGATCGTCTTTCGTTGTAAAACCTAATCTGGAAAAATCGGATAACGAGGCGGCTTCTTTCAGGACTTTGCCGAAACGCCGGGAATAGAAGGGACTCTTTTCGAGGCAATAATTCACATGTTCCAATAAATGCGCTTCTTGAATCCGGTCAATTTTTGCTCTTTCCTCGCGCTGGAAATCACAATCGGTTTGCCAGAGTAATTCGCCCATCAATTGATCACCTCAGGGAATAACGGGTAGGCATTAACGGTTGAGCCTTGCTCAATGCTCAACCGCAACAAAGAAAAATGCTGATGAATTGTATCGCGGTTTTAAATATTGCAATCAGCATTCTGATTTATTTCTAAATTGTTGTATCTCGTCCATCAATTATACCATATTTTGAGATGAAGTGTAGTGGTATCAAAATTATGACGAAATTCGCCACCAAGCCACCCGAAATTAATTTCATTTTATTTATGATAAAACCCCAATCCTGGGATCGGGGTTTTATCACGCCGCCTAAAGCGAAACCGGATTTACATCTCCAGCACTTGTCGCCAAAAGTTTTCCTCCACGGGGATTCCCTTTTCCAGATTCTCGCGCCGGACCTTCAAAGCCCGTTCGCCGGGGTACAGGATCGGTTCCCCCTCCGCCAGCGGCTCCGCGCCGTGCAGATCGGCCAGGATTTCGGCGATCAGGTCTTCATAACCGGGCCGCGCCAAACGGGCGGGATCGAACGCGATAAATACCTGGCAGATCCCAGGTTTGTCCGTTGCTTGGCCCAGGTGGAACGTTGAATTTCCGCCGGATAGCATCATTCCGATCAAATCCAGCAATAAAGCGAGCCCGGTCCCTTTCCAATACCCGATCGGCATTGGCCGTTTCGATTTGAGAATCTGTTGCGGATCGCGGGTGACCTTGCCTTCCTCGTCAAATCCACCGTCAAGCGGCAGCAAGGCTCCTTTCGCCGCGGTCGAATTGAGTTTCCCCATGGAAAACACGGTCATCGCCATATCCAGCACAATATGGCCGTCACGATGAGGAACCGCCAGCACCAACGGGTTATTCCCCAGTTTGTTTTCGCTCGAACCCCACGGCGGCATCAGCGGCAAGGTATTGGTCCAGCAAATCCCGATGCAGCCGGCTTCCGCCGCTTGCCAGCCGTAGGTCCCGCCCCGCAGCCAATGGTTCGTGTTTTGCAGGGCGACGCAACCCATCCCGTTGGCGCGGGCCAACTCGACGGCGCGGCTCATGGCCAGGGTCGCGTTAAGATTGCCGGGGCCCAAATTCCCGTTCCAGCTCTCGACGGCGCCGAACCCGCCAATCTTCTCGGGCCGGGCGTCGCTCTTGATCCGCCCCTTCTTAATATCGGCGATAAATCCGGGAAAACGGTTCAACCCGTGAGTGTACACCCCATCCCGGCTGGTTTCCGCAAAAAGCCTGGCGC
The DNA here is from genome assembly GCA_023402395.1 of Bacillota bacterium. Classification (GTDB taxonomy): domain Bacteria; phylum Bacillota; class UBA4882; order UBA8346; family UBA8346; genus JAEYGI01. The sequence continues at coordinate 24,607 of JAEYGI010000038.1, read as the reverse complement.
ATAACTCCGCCCGCTCGCGATCGAATCCCGTTTTCAAGAGCACCCGCTCGAACTCGGCCTTCATTTCGGCAAATGAAACTCGCAGCATCCAATCCCAACCTCCTTGTTTTACGTTCCGGTCCGCATCGCCGTTGCTTGGGATGTTAACCGGCATTTACCTTTTAGTCTTCTACATTGTTTCAATTTTTCCTTTATAGTAAGCCGTTACTCCGCCTGGATTGGCTTCCCCGCCTCGACCAGCACCTTATTGCCCAGCATCAACAGGCCTTGGACCAACATCAGCAGGCCGGTTCCGATTAACAGCCATTCGATCTCAATAAAGTCGGCCATTGGTCCGAACACCAGCATTCCCAAAGGCATCATCGAGCTGGCGATCATGCCCATCACTCCAAACACCCGCCCCAAAAAGGCTTCCTCCACCTTTTGCTGTAATAAAACCGTGGCCGGGGTATTAAAGATCGGCATCACCAGCCCGATCAAGGCCATCAACGCAAGGTAGATCCAGAAGACCGGGATTAATCCCAGCGCGCAGGTGGAAGCGCCAATCACCAGCGTGGATAGGGCCATAGTGTGCACTTTGTTGTTAAAACCGCCCCAGGAAGCCATGATCAGGCCGCCCGCCATCATCCCGATTGAAAAGGTAATTTCAATGGCGGACAGGCGCCAGATATCCCCGCCAAAGCTGCGGGTTACCTGCAGCGGCGTTAAAAAGGCAGCCGGCGCCACCAAGACAAAGAAACAGGCGCTGAAGAGAAAAAAGGTCCGGACATAATCGTGGTTTTTGATATACTCAAGCCCTTCGCGCAGATCCTCAAAATAGCCGATGCTTGGCTTGGCCAAGGCTTTGGCGTGGGCCGGGACATGCAAAAACAACCCTAAAATCAAAACCGCCACGGCCGCCGTAACCACATCGATGAAAAAGATGATTTCAATGGTCGCCAGCGTCAGCAGGGCGCCGCTCAGCATCGGCGAAGCCAGCATCACCAGCGACTGGATACTGCTGTTGACCGCGTTGATCCGGGTCAGCTGATCCTCTGGCACCAGTTGCGGCAGGAAAGCTCCCACCGCCGGAATCTGAACCGCCGAACCGAAGGCGCGGACGGCGGAGGCCACCAAAAGCAGCCACAAGGCATCATGCCCTGTCAAAAACAGGATCGCCACCATCAGGGTTGCCAGCGCGATCAGCGAGTCGGACAAAATAATCAGCGTTTTGCGGTGATAGCGGTCCGCCCATACGCCCGCAAAGGGAGCCAGGAAAAAGGTAGGCAGGAAACCGCAGATAATGGCGAGCATCATCATCATGCCCGATTGGGTTTTCAGCGTAATATACCAAGTGATGGCGTGCTGAACCAGGGAGGACCCGAACAGCGATATCAGCTGGCTTGTTAAAAAGAGAACCGTATTTTTCTTCCAACGTTTATTCATCAGCGACAGACTCCTATCAATTAGGTTTATTTTGCTCAAAATGGGCAATAAAAAAGCAGACCGCTCGGCCAAACTGGCTTTGTGATCCGCATCTTTACAAATAAGCAAGACAAAGGGATGCCCTGGGAGCTTGTGCGCGCAATCCATTTTCAGAATATCAAGCACAAGCTAATGTGCGCCGAAAAGGCACTGTCTACCAGATGTTGTGGTAGCCGCGATTACCCCTACCGATTCCTCGGGGCAACGCCAAGGGACTTCGCCCGGTTCATGTCCTGATCGTAAAAATAAGCACCACAAAAAGCCCACTCGGATGGGATGGCCATCGTACCGCTTTTTTGGTTCACTTATCTTAAACGAACAGAATACATGGACTTACCTATCCCCCGTTTCCAAATAGTAAAAATATTATGGCATAAAAACCCGAAAATTGCAAGGTCAATCAAGAAACCAAGATTCGGAAGCAAGCTTATCCCGCCAAGGACTAAAAAATCTCCCGCGCCATTCGCCAACCCGTTACAATACCATCCGCCTAACTAGGCTTTCCCGCCTCAATCAACACTTTGTTCCCCAACATAAAAAGGCCTTGAATAAAAATCAGCAAACCTCCGCCTCTAAGTAACCACTCGATTTGAATAAAGTCAGCCACCGGCCCGTACACCAGCATTACCAATGGCATTATTATACTGGATATCATCCCCAAAACCCCAAATACCCTGCCCAAAAAATCCCTCTCGACTTTCTGTTGCAACAAAACCAGAAACGGAGTATTAAAGACTGGTAAAACAAGGCCAATCAACGCCATCAAAACAAGATAAATCCAGAAAACAGGGATGACCCCGAGCGCAAACGTACATATCCCGATAACGAGAGTAGCTATTGCCATGGTATGGGCCTTGTTTCTTAACCCTTTCCAGGAAGCCATGACAATACCTCCTGCAAACATGCCGGCGGAATAGATTACTTGAACAGCAGTCAATCGCCAAATATCATCCCCAAAACTCCGGGTAACCTGCAACGGTGTTAAAAAAGATAGTGGCGCCACTAATATAAAGAAGACGGCCATAAACCAAAAGAGCGTCTTAATGAAGCCATGTTTTACAATATAGGCAAAGCCTTCTTTCATATCCCTAGAATAGCTGGTTTTTTGCCCTTCAAGCGCTTTAGGATGAACAGGCGCATGAAGAAAAAGCAGTAATATTAAGACTGCAATGATCGCCGTAACAACATCGATTAAGAAGACGGCCTCAATGGTAGAAACAGTAAGTAGAGCGCCGCTTAACACCGGAGCCGCCAGCGACACCGCCGATTGGATACTGCTATTGGCGGCGTTTACCTTTATCAGTTTATCCGCGGGAACTAATTGCGGCAGAAAAGCATTTACGGCCGGTGTTTGAATTCCTGCGCCGAGCGCCCGGATGGCAGAAGCCACAAAAAGCAACCATACCGCATTGTATCCCATCAAAAACAACGCCGCTAAAATAAGGGTTGCAATTGCAATCATCGAATCCGACAAAATAATGAGTTTCTTTCGGCTATAACGGTCAGCCCAGACCCCGGCAAAAGGGGATAGGAAAAATGTCGGCAGAAAACCGCAAATGATCGAGATAGCCATCATGGTCCCGGATTGGGTTGTCAAGGTAATGTGCCATGTAATCGCATATTGAACCAGCATCGATCCAAAGATCGATATGGTTTGGCTGGTTAAAAAGAGCGTGATATTCTTTTTCCAATTTTGATTCAGATCCATATTATTATCTCCAATCATTTGCCACCATTTACTTATTTTTGCGCTTTTGAAATTTGCCCTCCGCCTCCTTTTTATTTTCGGCGGCTCTGAACCTGACGATCTCGCTTATCAATCCATAAGGCAACGGTTTTTCCTTAGGAAATTGCACGGCCCCTTTTGATACTTTATACTCCGCCAGCTTCGGCTTGAATTCATCAATTCCGCTGACGCCGGGATAAAATCCAATATGCTTTTGATGAACGGCAAAATGCACCAGATTCCCGTGTAAAATAAAAGTAGGCATTTGCCAGCTTATCTTTTCCGCCGCGTCCGGCGCCGCCTCTTTGATAACCTTATCTTAGGGATTGAAGCGTTTCCTGAACCTCGGGAGAAAACTGCGAAATATATTCATCAATTGATTTACAGCCGCTTTGTTTTTCTTCCATAATTGTCCCTTTCCAATCCGCCGAATATCTGAAAAGCTTTCGCGTTTCCAAGCCGTTCAATGAAATTATACCATAATCTCCGTTTCGTATTCGGCCCGCTCCCATCTCCTTCCAAAGCCGCTATTGGCAGCAGAAAATTTCCAATCCGGCGGGTCTTTTAATCTCCCGGGCAATCCGTCCCTGTGGAAGAACCACTTCACAATTTCCAACGGCTGGATGTCAAAGTTCCATTGGCACCTGCCAATTTCCAATTGCCAACTCGCTCATGTCGATTGTCATCTGTCAATGCCGGAGCACGATCCGCCAATTGGAAATTGGTGGATCGCAATGCGGAAAAGTCACTTGTCAATGTGGATAAGTGAGCCGCCAATGTGGATAAGCAAGTTGGCATGCCGTTACGTGAGTTGGCAATGTAACAATGGCGATTCGCGGCGGAGCAAAGGAAGGCGGCCCCCTGCAAAGAGAAGCAGGCAAGGGAGCCGGCTGATCGGCTCCGATCCAGCCGCCGGTTATTTTTTCTTGAACTCAGAACCCGCGCCGGCGGCGCTCTTTTGAAAAAGAGCCGGGAACCCCATTTAAAATCAGGGGAGGGAATTGAACATTTTGACGTTTTTTTGCGTCATGTTATATAATTGTTATTCAATAATTATCTATAGATTATCATTATTAAATTTATAGCCATTTCGGGTGATTTTATCCGTTTTACATTTGCCGTCACGGACATGCCACGGAATGGCGAACCGGCGGTCGCGCGCAGACAACCATCCTGGAGCGTCGGCCCGCGCCGGCTATTAAAACCAGCGGAGGGATTCAATATGATCATCAGTAAACTTTGGTTGGGGATATTGGTAGTGTTTTGTTCCCTGGCGGGATTGTTTCCGCAGACCGCCCATGCCTATCTTGACCCGGGCAGCGGCAGTTATTTTCTCCAGATTATCTTGGCTTCCTTACTTACCGGGCTCTACATGATCAAGCTGTTCTGGAGCAAGATTAAGAATTTTTTCAGCAACCGGTTTGGCAGGGGGAAAAATGAATAATTCCCCCGCTTACCAGCTTGAATCCGGTTCGTTCCGGGATCCCGGCGGTTTTCTCTTTTATCGCGGCGATATTCTCTATCGCCAGATCAATGCCGATTATCGGGTCCATTACGACCTCCTGATGGAGTCCGGCCTTTATCAGTCGCTCCGCGACGCGGGGCTGCTCATCGCCCATCAGGAGGTCGCGCTGCGGCCCGCCCGGCCCGAATCCGCCTATAAAATCATTCAGCCGGAAAAGATCCCCTTTATCTCCTATCCTTATGAATGGTGCTTCAGCCAGTTGAAAAACGCGGCCCTGGCGACCCTGGCCATTCAAAAACGGGCGCTTCGCTACGGGATGTCCCTCAAGGACGCCAGCGCCTACAATATTCAGTTCCGCAACGGCCGGCCGGTTCTCATCGACACGCTTTCATTCGAAAAATACCGGCAGGGAGAACCGTGGGTCGCCTACCGCCAGTTTTGCCAACATTTCCTGGCGCCGCTGGCACTGATGAGCCACCGGGACGTTCGCCTCAGCCAATTGCTCCGGGTCCACCTCGACGGGATCCCGCTGGATCTGGCCGCTTCGCTCCTGCCGTTTAGGACCCGCTTTCAATTGGCCTTGGGCTCCCATATCCATCTTCACGCCACCACCCAGCGCCACTTCGCGAAGCGGGCCCCCGCCCGGCCGCGGCGTTCGTCCCTGAGTTTGCTGTCGTTTTTGAGCTTGATCGACAGTTTGGAATCCGCCGTCAACCGGCTGCAATGGCAGCCCCGCGGCACCGAGTGGTCCGATTATTATGACGAAACCAATTATTCGGAGGCGGCGTTCGAGGAAAAACAGCGGCTGGTAGGGGAATGGCTCAATCAAATCAATCCCCGCCGGGTGTGGGATCTCGGGGCCAATCAGGGCGTATTCAGCCGGCTGGCCAGCGGCCGCGGGATCGAGATCATCGCCTTGGACAGCGATCCGGCGGCGGTTGAAAAAAACTACCTGACCTGCCTCGCCAAACAGGAAACGGCGCTGCTGCCGTTATGGCTGGATCTGACCAACCCCAGTTCCGGAATAGGCTGGGAGAACCGGGAGCGACTGTCCCTGATCGGCCGCGGCCCGGCCGATCTGGTGCTGGCATTGGCCTTGATTCACCATCTGGCGATCTCGAACAATCTGCCCCTGCGTAAGATCGCCGAGTTTCTGAGCAGGATCGGCCCCTCGCTGATCCTTGAATTCGTCCCCAAAAACGATTCCCAAGTCCAAAAACTGTTGGCGACCAGGGACGACATTTTCAGCGAATATACCCAGGAGGCGTTGGAAGCGGAGTTCGGCCAGTACTTCACGATCCTGGCATCCCGTCCGCTCGGCGGCTCCGAACGGACGCTGTACCTGATGAAAAGAAGGGATCCTTGACGCATGAAGCGATTTCTGATCTTTCATCCGTTTCTTTTCATGCTCTACTCCCTGTTATTCCTTTTCGCCTATAATATCGATCAGGTCTCCGTTTCGGACCTGATCGGGCCGCTGGCCGCCGGCCTGGCCGCGACTCTCGCGCTTCTGCTGGCTGCGGCGGTGATCTGGCGTGATTATCAAAAAGCGGCCTTGATTTCATCGATCGCGATCGGGTGGTTTTTCCTATACGGCCATGTTTTCAACGCCGTCCGGTCCTGGCTGCCCGGGGAATCCGTCCCGGAGAAGCATCTCGTTTTGGAAGCGCTCTGGCTGTTGCTGTTGATTGGGGGGTGCTGGCTGGCCGGCCGGACCCGCCGCCCCTTGCGCAATCTGACCTCGATCCTGCAGGTCGCCTCCTTGGCGCTGATGCTGCTCCCCCTCGTCAATCTGGCCGGTTACGGGCTTCAAAACGGAGGCCCGTGGCGCACCCAGGGGCGGCAATTGGCCGGGTTCCGGCCGTCCGTACCGCTTTCCGATCGCCGTCCCGATGTCTATTACATTATTTTGGATGCCTACGCTCATGCGGATACGCTGAACGAAGTATATCACTACGACAACGGCGAATTCATCAATTTTCTGTCCGGCCGGGGTTTTTATGTCGCGGCCAAAAGCCGCAGCAATTACGGGATGACCTTTTTATCGCTGGCGTCGTCCCTCAATCTGGATTATCTCAATGACTTGAGTTCGACGGTGGGACTTCAATCAAAGGATCAGACCGTGCCCCGGGCCATGATCACTGACAACCAGGTGTCCCAGCTTTTCAAATCCCAGGGCTATCAGGTGATCCAGTTCGATTCCGGCTGGGGGCCGACCGGGTGATTCAAACCGGCCGGCAGACCGATTATGGCATGATGCTGTTTCAAACCACGGTACTTTCGCCCTGGACCCGGCAGTTCTTCGGCAACGGCGCCCGGGAAAGGATCTTGAACCATTTCGAGAAGCTGGCCGAGGTGGCTACGCTGCCGGGGCCAAAGTTTGTCCTGGCCCATATCATCTCGCCCCACCCGCCTTATTTGTTTGGCGCCGACGGCAGGCGGGTTCCGGCCTCGCCCCTCAGCCTCAAGGGCCAGATCTGGCTGGACCGGGAGAAATACCGCGACCAGCTGATTTTCATCAATCAAAAAGTAAAAACCGCCGTAGCGGCGATCCTGACGGCGGCGGAGACGCCGCCGGTCATCATTTTGCAGGGGGATCACGGTACGGCCTCCACTATCTACGAACCGGGCGGAGGCGGCTGGACCCGCCCCACCCCGGCCAAGCTCCGGGAGAGATTTCGAATCCTGAACGCCATCCATCTGCCGGCGGATGACCGAAAGTACTTATACGATACCCTTTCACCCGTGAATATTTTCCGGCTGATCTTCAACCGCTATTTCGGCGCTGATTATCCGCTGCTGGAGGAGAGGAGTTTCTATTCAACCTATCAATTGCCGTATCAGTTCACGGATGTGACGGAGCAGACCGCCTTTGAATGATCGCAGTAGTGGGATCCTACTCCGAAGTCAATACGGAACCTCTCCAGATTGTACGCGGTGCGTTTCTTGGTCACCGCGTTCCCCTTTTCCTTGACGATCGGATCCCAGTAGCTATATAGGATGAAGTAAGTTGAATTTAATTCATTAATTTTCCACCACGGCCAAACCCACTTTACTCAAGTCCAGCCATAAATTGATTTCGCTGCCGCTGATTTGCTTTTTAATCCAAAATACTTGTCCCTCCAACCGATACCCCGAATCATTCGCCAAGACGTATCAAAGAAAACGAACCCATTTTCAGTATAAAATTTAACCCGATGGCTAAATTAGATCAGGTTGGCTGGCAAAACTTTGGCTTCGCCACAGGACATCAAAAAACCGCTTTAGGAGGTACGGCTGATGAGTGACTTTAATCCGTTTGACCATCAAGGAATGAAGCCGGAAGAAATGGTGCGGGACTGGAGAAGTTTAAACCCGATTCCTTACGATAAGGCGTCAACCGACCCTTATACCAAAACCCGGGTCATCCTGATGAATGGAATCGAAGTCGAGGCTGCCCTCTTTTTACATCAGTTCCACCGGCACTGCTGTGAAAATGATCTGCGAAGGGAACTCGCTTTGACCCGGAGAATCGAGCAACAACAGCAAAAGATAATCAACTGGCAAGCGCCCGCCAATGAATCGACGCTGGAGGTGACGATCGGTTATGAGCATGTGGCGGTGGATTTAACGGCATGGCTGGCTCAGAACGAACCGGATCCGTATGTGAAGCAAGCGCTTGATTTTGCGTTATTGGAAGACTTTGATCATCTTTATCGATACGCGAACCTCTTGGAAATGGATCAAGGCATTAAGGCACATGAAATGATCAGGGAATACGCGGAGATCATGCCGGGCCGGCCCACCATATCGGAACACCGGCATCCCTATGAATCCGTTAACAGGCCGGTTAATTTCCGAACCGCGAACATCCTTACCAAACTGAATACGTTAATCATTACCGCCGGGGAACAACAGACGATGAACTTCTATATGAATGTGGGAAACCGCTATCCCACGGATATTGGAAGAGGCTTATACCTGGAAATCGGGATGATTGAGGAGCAACATGTCAGCCATTACGGAGCGTTAATCGACCCCAATTTGACCTGGCTGGAAAGCATGCTCTTGCACGATTACGCCGAGGCCTACTTATATTACTCTTTCTATCTGGAAGAACAACACCCAGCCATCAAATCGATCTGGGAACAGCATCTCCGGATGGAGATCGGCCATCTTCACAAAGCGGCGGAGCTCCTAAAAAAATATGAAGGGAAGGAATGGTCGCAGCTATTGCCCGCGACTTTTCCGAAGCCGCTCCATATGAAATCCAACAAAAACTATGTACGCCAAGTATTGGCTAGTCAAGTTCATTTGGGAAAAGACAAGGAAGACTATAAAAATGTTTCCGATCTCGGCCCCGATCATGAATTCTTCGCCTATCAAGAAAAGGTGAACGGCGATGATTCCTATGTCCCCAGCCATAAGGTGGTCCAGGACGCGATTCAAAAGAAGGGCATCGATTACCGGTTCCAGGATTCGGAACATCCGGTGCCGGAATTGCAAAATCGCGCGATCGCCAATAAAGAAGTGGGCCGAAGGAGCTTGGCGTTGGTTTAAAAATACCCAGATTTTTCATTGTGGGCGGGAAACCGGATTTATCGCCGGAACCATTTCCGGGGGTGAATCATCAATCGTTCCGATGGGCTTTCCGATCACACTAAACTGGAAAGGAGTGAACGTTTTGCCGCAATTGACTCAAGTTGAACTTCAGAACCTCCGCCACCTGATCGGCGGTCACGAAACCGTGGCCAACAAACTTGAAGCATATGCTCAAAATTGCAATGACCCGCAACTCAAGCAGATGTTTCAACAAGACGCCGCGGCGGCCCGCAATTCGAAGCAAAAACTAATGGCATTCTTACAATAGGAGGTTCCCATCATGAATGAAAAAGATATGGTCAACGATTACCTGGCCATGATCAAAGGCAGTCTGTCTACCTACGCCACCATCATTGGCGAGACCAACAACACCGAGTTGCGCTCGACCTTCCAACAAATGAGAAACCAGGATGAACAACGGCAATATCAAATTTACCAAGCCGCGGTTCAAAAGCAATACTATATTCCGGCCGCTCCCGCTCAACCCAATGAGATCCAGCAAGTCAAAGCGGGCCTGATGGGCTGAGGAATACCGCCAAAGCGATGGGCTGGAGCAAATTTAATTTCTCCAGCCTTCTTCAATATGGGAGGTATTCCGGCAATGATTTACGGGTAGGCGAATGGTCGGGAGGCGGGTTTTCATGAGTGACGAGGTTCAATCACTGCATTGCCCATCATGCGAGGGCGACCAATTTGAGATAAAATATGAAGCGGCGTATATCTATTCCTATGCGATTGACGCGGATGCACCGGGTTTAAAAAATATTAAGGAATTCTTGCCCTTTCAATACGATACCCGTGAACAGGTTAAGGCGGAGCAATATGTGCAATGTCGCGCCTGCGGCGCCAAATACGATTGTTTTGTAAACGACTGGGATGGGGAAATGACGCTGAGCGCTTTGCAAGAGGCCATTAACGCCAGCCATCGTCCCTATAGGATGAATTAATACAGGCGTTGCGGAGACCATTCAACCCTTCAAAGCCCCAGCCAGCGTTCCCCTGATAATCCACCGGTGGCCCAGTAAGTACAAAATGATAGTGGGCGCGGCGGCAATGATCGCGGCTGCTCCATACCTCGGCATATTATCGGTTCCATATGAGTTCATAAACTGCGCTACTCGCAATTGCATGGTAAAGAGCTTCTGGTCGTTGAGCATGATCAGGCTCAACAGATAATCGCTCCAAGCACCCATGAAGACAAGCAGGGTCGCTAAAATAGTGGCCGGTTTGGCCAACGGCAGCATAATCCGGAAGAATATGCCCGAATGTCCGGCGCCGTCGATCCGGGCGGCTTCCGCCAGTTCGCCGGGAAGGCCGCGAAAGAAGGAACGGTAAATTATGGTCCAAAAAGGGATCCCAAAGGCGGTCATGGGCAAAAAAAGCCCGGGTAGCGAATCGGTCAAACCAAAGCCGCTACATAATTGATAAAGCGGAATCAAAACCATTTGTACGGGTACGAAGTAACCGGCCAGGATGATATAGAATAAAACCTCCGTGAGTTTGCCCGGGTAACGGGCGAAGATATAACCCGCCATGGCCGACGCCGGCACTGTGCATAAGATGGCGCCGATGCAAACGAATAACGTATTTAACAGGCCGTCTCCGATACGGATGGCTATCCAGGAGAGGTAAAAGTTGTTCCATTGGATTTCCTTAGGCCAGCTCCAGGGATTATAGGCGTATTCCAGCTGGGTTTTAAAAACGAAACACCAAGGCAGCAGGAGCGGTAAAATCACTGCCAAAGCTAAGATGAGTAAGATGATGGTCAGCAATATCTCGACCGATCTTTGACGCTTCCGGAAAGCTCTTTCCTTAAAATGCGTACCGTTCATTTCGCGTCACTGTCCTTTCCTTGCAGCGAAAATTGGGTCACGGCGAAGATCAAGGCAAGCAAGAAAATGATTACGCCGATAGCGGAGGCCCTGCCGTATTGCCAATTGACGAAGCCTTGCTTGTACAGTGCAATTACCAGCGTGGTGGTGGAATAACCCGGTCCGCCTCCGGTAAGCAGCCAGGGCAGGTCGAACAGTTTCAGGCTGCCGATGGTGCTGATAATCGCCAGGATGCGAACGGGGTAGGCGACCATCGGCAGCACGATAAACCGGGCGTATTGCCATTGATTGGCCCCGTCCAACTGCGCCGCTTCACGAAGCTCCATCGGAATCTGCTCGATATTGGCCATCAGATAGATGATTCCGAATCCAGTGTAAGCCCAGGTGGCGACGGCGAATATCGACCAGAAGACGATGCTGGTGTCTCCGAGAAAGTCAATTCTTCCCAACCAGCTCCAGTTTAACTTTTCGGAAATGGTGGCGATCACTCCGAAGCGGGGCGCAAAAACGAACCGGCCGAGCATGGCCGTGATCGCCGACGGCAGAATATTCGCCAGATAATAGACGGCGCGTAACGGGCCCACGAACCGGTTTTTATAGGCGGTTAAGGTAAAAGCGACAAAAAAGGCCAGCGGAATTTGGATTATCACGCTCCAGAAAGACCAAGCGAAAACATTCAGGAGACCGACGAGAAACTCGTCATTTTTAAATAGTCTCACGTAATTTTCAAATCCGATGAAAACGGTATCACCCAGGCCGGTGGCACGCATTAGTGAGAGACGGAATGTCTCTTCGATCGGATAGTACATGAATATCACCAGAAACCCCAGGGCAGGCAGAAGGAAGAGGCTCTTAAAGACAATGAGAGTCCAGTCCCGTTTCTTTTGATGTCGTTTACCGTATACTAAAGCAGTTACGTTGGTGTGGCTGTTCATTTCCGAACACCTCCATTATATAAGTTGAATTAAATTTCTGATATACATCATGTCCTTAATGCCGGCCATGATGAAAAATTAATGAATTTAATTCAACTTATTTCAGCTGCAATAGGATGAAGTAAATTCCGTTTTGATTCATTTGCATTCGGCGTTAAGAATGCAAATTTAGTAAAGATATTTACTTCATCCGATATATGTTAAAAAAATTTTTGGGTAAAGTATTCACAGCCCAAAATCCGGCTGTGAATGGCAAAATTATTGGACTTTTTTCAACATATGATTCAAGGAAAATATGTCGCAGTAATCAACGTTTATCCAAGAAACTTATTGCGACATATATAGTAACCTTTTCATGCCTCGGCGAGGACGGCATCCGGCATGACCCCGCTCTTCATTTCCTCAGGTATTTATCAGTATAATTGTTGGCGTGTCGTTTTCCCAAAAAGATTGATAATTCAACACATTATAAGGTAAGTACGCGGGCGGAGACGAAAGAACGTCCCCGCTCCGCAAACTGTGTTGATTCGTATGGATTATTTCTTCGCCGGCCCCAGATTTTCTTCCACTAACTCCTCATACTTGGTCAAGGCGCTCTTGACGTCGCTCTGGGGCATGAAGAAGGTCTGGAGGGTATCGTTCAACGGGCTGGTCACCATTGGCGGCAGATCCTGATCCCACCAGAACTGGATTGCCTGAGCCTTGCCGAATACTTCGGAGGCCATTCCGGTCAGCCGGGTAGGAGCTTTCACGCCCGGCACGGCACAGATGCGGCCCTTTTCGGCGGAACAAGCTTCCGGGCTCATGGCGTACTTCAGGAAGCGGACCACCGCGGCTTTCTTATTTGAGGCCGCCCTGGTAACGGTGAAACCGATATCGACCATGCCCATCATATCGCTGATCTTACCCTTGCCGCCCTTCAATTCCGGGAAGGCGTAAAACCCAATGGTCTGATCGGTAAAACCTTTATCGGCGTATTGAGCACACATCCAGGAACCGGTGATATGCATGGCCGCTTTGCCGGTGGCCATCAGTTGTTGGGCATCGCCGTAGGCTTCACTCAGCGGTTTGTCGCCGAAGTAGCCTTTCTTGGCCCATTCCTGGTACTTTTGGGCTGCTTGAACGAACGGCGCGCTGTCAAAGCGGGCCTTCCGCGACTGGGCGTCGCCGAAAGCGTTGATCCCTCCGAAACGGTCGGTCAGGTACATATACAGCGCCAGCGGCGGCCACTTATCCCTGGCGCCGCAGGCGAAGGGCTGAATTCCTTTGGCCTTGAGCGCGTCAGCCACTTTTTCCAGTTCGTCAACGGTGGTCGGCGCGGCGAGCCCGTTCGCTTTAAAAATGCCCTCATTGACGAAGAGGCCGGCAATGGCGAAGAACGGCGCTACGCCGTAAATCTTCTTTTTCCAGGTCATCGCCTCGCGTGCGGCTACGCTGCCCGGGATCGGTCGTAATTCCCTGGTCATATCGAGCAGCCGGCCGGCATCGGCGTAGCCGCCCATGACCGAACCGCCCCACCCCTGAAAGATGTCGGGAAGATCTTTGTTGCTGGCCATGGCCACCTTGGTCTTATCCATGAGTCCCGGATCGCCTAAAGCGATATATTCCAGCTGGATGTCCGGATTTTTGGCCTGGAAACCGGTAACCACCGCTCGAATGTAAGCATGGGCCGGATTGTCATTGGGAAGGTCCCTGCCCCATACGGTAAGCTTTACCTTAGGAGCGGCATAAGTGGGAATTAATAAAACGGCCATTACCGCAATAAAACATAACATCAGCAATAATTTATTCTTTTTCACATTTCCCCCTCCAATCTTTTATTAATTAAGGTATCCGCAATCAACTCTTTTTTCGAAGCATTCATCCCCCCCTTAAAAACCGATTTTTATTCCTTAATTTTATTCGCGCATCATCTCCTTCACGGTTTAATGTGGCGCCAATATTAATATTTTCGATTAGTATTCGATCTCTGTCCTCAAACCCTTCACTTCAAACCGATGTTTCATCACTTCCACCCCAGTCAGCTTTTGACTCCTGGCGTCCGGCTGGCTCCCGCCAATATAGGCCTCAAACCAACCCGGTTCCAAAATGCATTTCCCTTCGCTATTGATTAACGCCATCTGTCTTGGGGTCAGCGAAAATTGAACTTCTTTCTCCTCGCCGGAATGTAGAAAAATTTTGCGAATACCGCATAACTGCCATTTGGGAACTTCCACACTGGCTTCAACATCTTTCAAATACAGTTGGACCGTTTCCTCGGAATGATAATTGCCGATGTTTTTTACCTTTACGGTACAAGTGAGGTTTTCTCCGGCATTTATTGTTGCTTGGCTCAATTGCAGATCGCGGTAGGCAAACTTCGTATAGCTTAATCCATAGCCGAATGGATATAAGGCTTCATTCTTCATGTAACGGTAGGTGCGGTTCCGCAACGAATAATCACGAAAATCGGGCAATTCTTCCGTTGTCCGGTAAAACGTCACCGGCAGTCTCCCCGCCGGACTGTATTCGCCAAACAGCAACGCGGCAATGGCCTTCCCACCCTCAGCCCCGGGATACCAGGCTTGAATAATGGCCGGAACATGCTCATCGGCCCAGGCCACCGCCAGGGCGCTGCCCGCCAGCAGAATCAATATTACCGGTTTCCCGGCCCGAAACACCGCTTCCAGCAATTGCTGCTGCAATCCGGGAAGGTCCAGTCGGCGTTTATCGCCGCCGGCATATTCATTGGAAGCGTCCCCCTCTTCCCCCTCGATGCCGGCGTCCAATCCGAGACAGATCACTACCGCGTCGCTCTTTTCCGCGGCCGAAACGGCTTCCACCAAACGATCGCCGGGTTCTCCCAGCCTCTCGCTGCGATCTTGATACAGATGACAGCCTTGCGCGTAATAGACCCGGACCTGGTCGCCCACTGCCGCGGTGATCCCTTCCAGTACCGTGGTATAGCGGGAAGCCGTGCCGTGATAATTGCCGATCAGTGCGTCCCGGCTATCGGCATTGGGCCCGATTACCGCGATCGACCGCAGCCGCCCTTTATCCAACGGGAGGAGGTTATTGGCGTTTTTCAACAATACCAGCGACTTTTTGGACACCTCCAGCGCCAATTGGCGGTGTTCGGGGCAGTCATTCATCTCATACGGGATGGCGGCATAGGGAACACGCTCCGGATCATCGAACATGCCCAGCTTCATCCGGGTCAGCATCAGCCTGGCTACGGCCTGATCAATGGTTGCTTCGCTGACCAGCCCTTCCTGATGGGCGATGAGTAAGTTCAGATACATATTGCCGCAATTTAGATCGCAGCCGTTATTGACCGCCAGCGCCACCGATTCCGGGGCGGTACTGGTTACGCCGTGGCTCTCATGAAAGTCCTTGATCGCCCAGCAATCCGACGTGACGTGACCTGAGAATTCCCATTCCGCCCGCAATATCTTCTGAAGCAGCCGTTGGCTGCCGCAGCACGGTTCGCCGTTGACCCGGTTATACGCGCCCATGACCGCTTCCACCTTGGCCGCTTGCACACATTCCTTAAAGGCCGGCAGATACGTTTCGCGCAAGTCCTTCTCGCTTACGGCCGCGTTAAAGCCGTGCCGTTCACTTTCGGGGCCGCTGTGGACCGCGTAATGCTTAGCGCAGGCGGCAACCTTCAAATACTTGGGGTCATCCCCCTGCAGCCCTTTAATAAAAGCAACGCCCAATCTCCCGGTTAAATAAGGATCTTCGCCATAGGTCTCATGGCCCCGCCCCCACCGGGGATCGCGAAATATATTCACATTGGGCGACCAAACGGTTAACCCCTTATAAATGCCGTGATCGCCTTTTCTTTGAAATTGGTGGTATTTGGCGCGAACTTCCGTGGCGATCGCATCGGCCACTTGCCGCAGCAAATCTTCATCAAAGGTCGCCGCCAATCCGATCGCTTGCGGGAAAACCGTCGCCGTTCCGGCCCTGGCCACCCCGTGCAAGGCTTCGCTCCACCAGTTATACGACGGGATCCCCAGCCGGGGGATGGCCGGCGCGTTAAAAACCATCTGGCTGGTTTTCTCCTCCAGCGTCATTCGGCCGATCAAGTCTTGGACTCGCTCCGTAAAGCTCCGGCGTTCATCTTGGTATGCGGGTGTCTCCGACATTAGTTGCCCTCCCACGCTGATGTTAATCTGCACCACTGGTCGCCTTCATTTCGTCCTTACCGCAACGGCAAACAATATTCCGGGAACGTTCCCGGAAATGTCAAACCCCTTTTCCGGACTTGCCAAAATTTCATTGGGTGCCATGCGGATCGTTGAGCATCAATGTTTGGCGTCAACCGCGCCGCAGGATTTACGAACCACTAACTCCACTGGGAAAACCTTTTTAACGATCGGCGCGGCTTCACCGGACCGGATCCGTTCGATTAAACTTTGGGCGGCCAATGAACCCATTTCAAACAAGGGTTGCCGGATGGTAGTCAACGGCGGATAAAACATGGCGGCGAACGTGATATCGTCATAGCCGACCACCGCGATATCCTGCGGAACCGACAAGCCGTGCTCGTTAATGGCCAGAATGGCGCCGAAGGCCATCATGTCGTTGCAAGCGAACACCGCGGTCGGCCGTTCGCGCAGCGACAGCAATTGCTTCATCCCTTCATAGCCCTTTTCGTAATGAAATCCTCCGAAAGCGATCAATTCCTCTTGCACCGGGAAGCGCAATTTTTCCAGCGTCGCTTTGTAGCCCTCCAAGCGATCGATGGCGGTTTGATAGAGCAGATTGCCGGTAATGCAACCGATGCGCCGGTGCCCCAGCCGGCTCAGATGCTCGATCGCCAAAACCGCGCCGGCCCGGTTGTCCGTGACGATGCACGGAACCTCCGCTTCCGTAAAATAGCGCTCAATCATGGCCATGGGGAAGCCCCGATTGATAATCTCCAGAATGATTTTCTTGTCGCCCAAATGGCTGCCGACCACGATTACGCCATCCACTTTATTGCTTTCCAGCACGGAGGCGATCAAAAGTTGATGGTTTTGGAGATCGTCATCGGAGTTATAGAAAACAACCCCCATATCCCGGGCAGCGGCCACCGATTCGATTCCTTTGATAATCTTCTCATAAAACGGGTCGGACACATGCGCCAGCATGACTCCGATCATATCGGTTTTCTGCCGGACCAAGGCCCGGGCTGAGGCATTCGGGTAATAATTCAGTGCGCGAACGGCTTCCCATACGGCGGCGGCCGTTTTGGGATCGACCTCGTCCTGGCCGTTCAATACCCTGGACACCGTGCTCCGGGAAACTCCGGCGCGTCGTCCCACATCATAAATAGTTGGCATAATGTCTCCCGAATATCGAAACGCCAATCATCCAATTACCGTTTGACAAAGGCGCCTACCTGGTTTTCTTCCGGGAACGTTCCCGGCATAATATATATTCCCCATTCAATTGGAAAATCCTTTATTATGTTACAAATTTCTTATAAGAAAATTACTTGACGGTTAAAATGAGCCGTCACCGGTTATTGCTTCCCGTTGGGGGCCAATGGGAAACATGCGCCGGGCGGACTTGAAATCCGCCCCGGCCATCCGGCAATGCAACGGGGCGGCCCGCCAATGTGGAAAAGTGGCATCTCAATTTCCAATCGCTAGATCGCAATTGTCGAATGATACCTGCCAATGCCGGATTGCCAACCCGCCCGTGTCGATTGTTACTTGGCAATCTCACATTGCGATCCACCAATTTCCAATTGGCAGCTCCCCATGTGGAAAAGCGACTTGCCAATGTGGATAAGTATCATGGCAATATGGATAAGTATCATGGCAATATGGATAAGCATGCTCGCAATGTGAATAAGTAAGCTGGCGATGTTGCGGCGGGTTGACAAGTAGCCGGCCTGAATCGCTAACCCGGCGGCGATCATAAAAAACATTTTGAAAAAACTTTAGTTTCAGAAAAAAGAAACCGAAAATTATAGGGTGAGAAAGGAGCTAAATATGGACCCTAAAAAAATGTACCATACGACCATTACTTGTCCTGTTTGTGACCAACCGTTCGCGGCAACCAAACTCCGTTACGGCGTATACCGGGTTTCCGATCAAGATTCGGATTTTGCCCTTAATTGCGAAGGTGTCAATCCGATCCTTTATGATATTTGGGTCTGCCCGAATTGCGGATATGCCGCGTTTCAAGAGAACTTCGCCGAAATCAGCGCGAAGGATAAGAAGATCATTGCCACGGAAATTTCTTCCCATTGGCAGACCAAAGATTATAGCGGCGAGCGGACGCTAGACGCGGCGCTGGAAACATTCAAACTGGCGTTGTACGGCTCGCAGTTGCGAAAGGCGAAAAGCAGCGAGATCGCTAAGACTTGCCTACGGATCGCCTGGCTATACCGGTGGAAGGCCGACCCACGGGAGACCGAGTTTTTGACATTCGCGGCGGAATACTACAGTGACGCTTACCAATACGAAGATTTCCCCCTCGATCGGTTGGATGAACCCCATTGCCTGTATTTAATCGCCGAACTTTACCGTAGAGCCGGTAATGTCGAGGAAGCCGCCCGATGGTTTGGAACGTTTTTCAATAATCGCCAAGCCCGGGAAAACCGGTCCCTGGCGGATATGGCTCGCGATCAATACCAGTTGGTCAAAAATTTAAAGCAGGATTAATAACTGCTCCGTTCAGCCTGCGCCTTAAATCGTCGCGCAAGGCGATCAGGCGCTCCGGATCCAGCAGGATATATACGGTATGCTGAAACGAGGTGCGTTTGCCGAAATCGGCGTATTCTTCCGCCACCGCCGTCAGGTCGTTCAGTTTTTCCTTTAAAATTGCGGGCGCCGCTTTGGAAAAAGCGGAGTCATCATCCTGCTCCTTCTCCAGCAGGTACTTGGTTAAAATAATGGCCTGGACCGCGGCGCGAAACCCTTTGACATATTTCTCAAAGATAATGAAGCGATCCGTCAGATATTGATTGGCTTCCGGAGTCAGGACCGCGATCCCCTTTTGAATCTCCTCCTTCAATCCGGCGACGATGGCCAGGGCGTCATCCTTCTCCCGGATGATCCATTGCACATTTTGGGGCTCGGCCCGCAACGCGGTTGCCTTGGAAGCCACCCAGTCCTTCAGGCTGTTCTTCTCCTCGGCCAGCCACAACGCATGCTCCAGGCTCACCGGGATGGTGCTGGAATCGGAAAACACGCAGTCATTGACGTAAACGGTCCGCTTAATCACATCCCAGGTCTGTCCCATGATCGCTTCCAACTGCCGGGCCGCTTCCCGTTTCGGCTCCTCTCCCAGTCCGGGCGGATAAAAACCTTGTTCCGCCAGCCAGCGTTGATAAATTCCGGTGCCGTCGGCGTCAAGGTCATTCGATAACGCCGCCGCCGCGTACAGATTGATGAAGTTCAGGGTTTGAAAGGACGAATGGCCGTCAAGGCTCTCCCAATCGACCCGGATCATCACGCCGGTGACTCCCTTGGCGCGGGCCAGTTTCATCGGCGGCGGTAATCATCAATGATGATGCCGGGCCCAATCCCCCACCCGAAATACTGCCCCATGGAATCAAACTCGATCCATTGAGCGTGATCGCCCACATTCCCGATCCTGGGATTGTCGGGGAAGGTCGGATAATAATCGTGCGGAGTGTTTTTGAGGGCCATGATCACATCCCGCGGCAGCTGCTCCATGGTGCCGGCGATGTCCTGATGGGCCTTGGCATTGAAAACGAAATCCCGGATGACGAGCTTCTTCCCGGCGGCCGTGATCGGCTCATACATCGCCATCAGCAGCTTTTGATACCATTCGTGTTTGGCGGTCTTCTGACACAAATCGCAAGTGCACCGGCTGGAGGAGATCGAAACCTTGCTCTCCCCGGTGGCCGGCGCAGTAATAATCCCGTGAATCTCCGGAAACTCCTCAAAGAACTCCTGATATTTCGTTCGGATAAAATCCCACCAAAACGGTTCATTCGGGCAAACCTTCCCCTGCTTCACCAATTCCGGATGGAACTCCAGGAGGATTCCGGGAAAATAGAGCTCCTTGTTTTCGATATAAACAGCGATCCCGGCGCGGCCGGTCAGTTCCAGGACCCGCTTCAGGTAGGCCCGGCGTTGAAACGGGCCGCTCCTCCGGGTCGGAGTATACTTGTAAAGGGTGCGGAACGCATCCTGATACCGTTCGAAGATGTTCTTATATTCGGGCCGGTTGCATCCGAAATATTTTCCCGGATAGATGATGCGTTCGATGAAATCGTTCCTGTGGAAGATCAGCGTATTCAAATCATGATCCTTACAAAACCCGATCGCTTTCGTCACCCAATCAAAATCCCACACATACTGGCTGTGAAGCTCCAGCGCCCGTACTTCAAAGTCGCTCATTTGGCAGTCCTCCCGAGTTTAATGTCCCCATGGCCGGTGATCCGGATCGTAGAAAGTAACGTCAGAGGTGAGTTTATCATGCTTTTTAAAAATCAGCTCTCAACCGCACCGGTTTTAAAAGATAAAAACTCCCGATAGTACCATGGTATTGATACGGGAGTCTGCATTAATCATCCCCGCCGGCAAAAATACATTTTCACTACTATAGTATGATATTTAGCCCGGAATGTAAACGTTTATACGTTTCAATTAACAGACAAGCAATTTTATCTTTCTTTTTTCTTCACATTGTACCCATTGGTTTTACAATGGCCTGGGATAATCAGCGGGGTTGGAATAAATATAAGGCTGCGGCGTTCTAATTGTTCCGCTCCTCAACCTCGAGAACAGGCCGTTTTATCGGAGCATCAACCGGTTCCCGGACAAACAGGGTAAGGATAAAGCCAATAATGGGCAAGACCGACAACAGATTAAATACCCATGACAATCCCAACCCATCGGCAACATGTCCGAGCGCCAGGACGCCCATGGCCCCTAATCCAATGCTGAATCCCAAGGTCAGACCGGAAGCCGTGGCGATATTATCCGGCATCATCTTCTGCGCCATCACCAAGCTGCTGGTAAAAGTCGCCGCCAGAAACACACTGACCAGCGCCAAGGAAATGAACGCTCCAACACCGTCCCATACTTTGAAAAGATACAAAAGCGGGGCTACCGGTAAGATTGAGTACAGCATAACCTTTTTGCTGCCGTAACGATCGCTTAACGGCCCTCCCAGTAAAGTGCCTGCCGCGCCGGCAGCTAAATAAACCGTCAGCAAAGAAGCGGCATAAGCGGAACTGCCATGCAGGAACGATGTGTAATACAATGGGACAAAGGTACTGATTCCGGAATTTACCGTCGCCCGTGTCAGCACCATCCCGAGCAATGCCAGCAACGGGAGATTCATACTAATTCTAATATTAGCTTTAGCGGCGCCGCTCGGTTCGGACTGTGGCAGCAAGCGGACGAACTGCTTCTTCGTGGCGAGAAATAGCAAGATACCGATTACAATATTGGGCAACGCGAACAGATAGCGAAGGGCCGGATTGCCTAATAACAAAGTCCCTAAAAATAACGATCCAAGCGCAAAACCCGCATTGCCGCCAACTGAAAAAAAACCCGCCCCCTTGCCCTTGGCCTTGCCGCTAAGCCGGTTGACTATTTTGGCGCCTTCCGGATGAAAAATAGCGCTGCCCAATCCGCTGACGCTGATACACAACAGTACCAGCGGATAAGTCGGCACCAGCAAGGAAGCCAGCATCACCGTTCCGACGATGACACACCCAAAAGGCATCCACCACAGCCGCGATTTCCGATCGCTCCAATAACCGAAAATCGGCTGACTGACCGATGACGTCAAGTTTTGCATCAGCACAATCCCGGTTAACTCGGCATAACTTAGGCCGAATTTTGCTTTGAAAAAAGGCAAGGCCACAAACAAAGCGCCTGATGATAAATCGGTCACAGCGTGGGCGCACGCAATCAACCAGATGGGATATGAAACATTTTTAGCAGAACGAAACAACCTACTCACTCCCAGGGCACCATTTGACAAACCGTTTTTTAATTAGGATAATATTGATGGGATGAACCTTTCGTCTTCCTAAGTATAGTGAAATTTTCAAAGTATTTCATGAATGATCTTGTTCATTTTTAGCACGATATTGCCATTTTTCCTGGAAGGGGAAGGTTTTATGATTATTGCCGGCAGCGGCCAAATGATCCATCAGCACCTCAACAGCAACTTCCCGATTGAAATCGAACGTAAAGAGTATCACGAGCCGGGGCCTGTTTTAAAAAAACATTGGCATGAGGAATTAATGATTTTTTATATCAAGCAGGGAAATGCCGTTATTCACTGCAACTCCCAATCGATCCCCGTCAGCGCGGGAGACCTGGTCGTCATAAACTGCAATGACATCCATTATATAGAAAACTGCTGTGACCATCTTATCGAATCCTATATCCTCATTGACTTGTCCTTCCTGTTCAGCCGGAAAGATGATGTATGCCAAACCAAATACATCGCTCCCTTATTGCAGAACCGCATCCGCTTTCAAAATAAAATCGAAAAAGACGACATGCTAATTCGTCAGATTCAGGAATTGATCACCGAATATGAACAGAAAAAATATGGGTATGAACTATGGATTAAGGCCGGCCTATACCGGATTCTGGTTTTGCTTTTGCAACGCTATACCGTGCCGGTCACCGATAAGATCAAAAACCGGCAGCAACATCTGTTACTACCGGTAATAAAATACGTCGAAGCGCATTATGACCAAAAAATTACCCTCAATGGCCTTGCCGCCATGGCCAATATCAGTCCCCACCATTTGTGCCGGCTGTTTAAAAGCATTACCGGCATGCCGCTCATTGCTTATGTTAATCATTTACGCATCAATACCGCGATGCAATTATTGCAGCAACATCAGTTATCCATCGCTGAAGTCGCCCTAGCCGTCGGTTTTACTGACAGCAACTATTTCAGCCGCTTGTTCAAAAAGTATAAAAATGTCTCACCGCTAACCGTACAAAAAAGTTAGGCCGGCATTTCAGCCCGGTCCGGCCAACCATTAAAGCCGGTAATTTGCCGCCATTGATCCATTTGGAATTAGTGAATGAACAATGGGAGCCGTTCCCCCTCCTCATTTATTTACTCAATGAGGAGGTTTGGTTAATGAACGGGCAGTGGGAGCGACTCCCCTTTCTCATTTAGTAACTGAAGATGAATGTTTAGTTACTGAATGAACTGGGGGAGTTGCTCCCCATCGTCATTTTGGAATTAAATGGGCATATTTGGTTACCAAATGGGTTGGGGGAGCCGCTCCCATTCCAAAAACAGGAATTGAATGAATTGGGCCATCAAAACCGCCCTGCTTTTTCAGAGATCAAAAAAACCGGGGAGGACTCTTCAAGCCATTCATAATGGGAATCCATAATTCCTTGCCTTACATTCTCCGAATCGGACCAAAAGTTATTGCATCCCTCAAAGGGAACATGAATATTTTCAATCAACAAGCCCGAGTTTCTGACGATCTCAATGATCCTATCTTTGGGGCCATCCTGAAACGCCACTTCATCGCCCCACCAGACCATCGTCGAGTCGAACCCGGCATTTCTGATCTGGTTAACCCTTGTTGCCAAGGGTAAATTATATCCGTACCACGAAGATATCCCAAGCATCTTATTCACCTTCCCGATAACCTTAAAGTGAATATGTACGAATTGGCCCTCATTTGTGATAACGGAATAAAGTTATTTTTCGGCTTAGCCCCGTTTAGACCATTCAACCCCAAAAAGGGATGATTATTCGACAAGCAGGGCGTGCCGGTTTCCATCATCGAAAATAAAAGAACCCGGACGACAAGTTCGCCCGGGTGTATCAAACCCATTTTCCAATGCGATGATGCACTGTCACAATGGATAGCGGGAGCCCTCAAGGTCCCGTTGGCTCGGACCTTTCTCCTTTAGCCCGCAATCTCGGGAAACCAGATCTTGATCTCCCGCTCGGCGCTTTCCGGGGAATCGGAGGCGTGAACCATGTTTTCGGCCTTGGACAAGGCGTATCGGCCCCGGATGGTGCCCAGCTCCGCCTCGGCCGGATCGGTCGCGCCATTGACTTTCCGAACCGTCTTCACCGCGTTCTCGCCCTCAATGATCAAAGCGCATACTTTACTTCGGGTCAGAAAACCGACCAGCTCGCCAAAGAACGGTTTTTCCTTGTGCTCGGCATAATGGTTTTCGGCAATCTCCCGGGTGGGCTTGATCATTTTTAAGGCGGTGATGTTAAGCCCTTTTTTCTCATAAATTGAGATAATCTCACCGATTAATCTTCGCTCGACCGCATCCGGTTTAATTAGCACTAATGACCTTTCCATGATAACACCCTTTCCATGATTTGATCGGCTTTTTAATTATTTTACCTTACTTTCGGAATATCTACAATAAGTCAACTCGGTCGCCCCGTTCTCTCCCGCCGCTTCATGGGACGCAACTTCCATCATGTATTACGACTCAACCACCACCTGCTGAAGCAGCTTAAAATTTTCCAATGCATCATTAAGTGATGAACACGGTCCTAATGAGGAATGTCCAATCTGAGGCGCAGACCTATCTCTCGCTCTTCCCTGACAGGGAAGAGTAACCGATGTCTTCGCGGTCTAAAAGCTTTAGAGCGCTAAGTGAGTTTCCGGCACACGTCCGACGGATGG
>JAEYGI010000055.1 GCA_023402395.1 Bacillota bacterium | reverse complement strand
TTCAACGGTCTTTAGCCCTTTTTCTTTTACGATTTCTTTTAGTTCTTTTTTATCGATTCCCATTTCTTTTTCTCTCCTTACTTTTTTATCGGCAAGGAGTTTACACATTTTATTTTACACACCCATTCAGGGAGCAGCGGATCCTATCGCTTCAGATGAGGCAAGGGCCGCTCCAGTTGATGCGGGAGCCGGATCATCAGAAGCGAGAGCCGCTACAGACTGAAAAAGTCCCGCTTCAGTTGGAGCGGGACCTGCTCCAATTGGGGGAAGGGCTGCTCCAGATGGAGCAAGTGTCGCTTCAGATCAAAATATTAGAGGATCATTTGAAGAAACTGTTTCTCCAAATGGAAATGTTGGAGGATCATTTGAAGGAAGAGTTTCTTCAGTTGGATATATTAGAGCTTCATTTGAAGCGAGAGTTCCTTCAGTTGGATATATTGGAGGATCATTTGAAGGAACTGTTGCTTCAATTGAAGGAAGTGCCGCTCCAGATGGAAAAAGTGTTCCTTCAGTTGGGGGCAGGCTCGCTCCAGATGATCGGGGAGTTGGATCAGTTGGAGCGGGCGTTGCCGCAGAACGAAAAAGTGTTGCTGTGGATGCGGCGGGTGTTGCAGCAATTGATCCGGGTGTCGCTTCAGTTGGAGCGGAGGCGCCCCCAATTGAGCGGAGTGGCTGCCAATGTTTTGACGGGAGGTTTTTGGGTTGGGGAAGGGTCTGACCACAGTTTAAGCTGATAGATCGGATTTCACCGATTTGAATCGGTTCTTCAGGACGGTCGAAAAGTCTTGTGGAAAAGTCCCGGGCCGAGGTGACCTCAACGACCTCACCTATCGGGATGCTTCAAAGCGCCTGCCTCCCGTGAACTTAAGCACTTTCCCGGCTCTGGTCCCCCATCACCCCCGAAAACAGACTATGGAACTTTTTTAATCCAACGGTATATTTTTAGGCGGGTTTTCACTGGAATTTGCAGGAAATTAGCAAATTGTGTTGAAACAAATTCCTAGGAAACAATGCATCATCGGCTGGACGCCGTAATCCTCGCGCGTTCAATGATGAAATGGGGGGTAGCTATGGTCAACGATCTCGAAAAATTGGAAAAAGCCAGAAATGTCCTTTTAAAGATCGCCAAAGGAGTCGATCCCCTAACCGGAGAAGTGATCGCGGCAGACAGCTTTTTGAACGATCCCCGGATCATCCGCTGTTTCTATTATGTGGCCGAGGTGCTGGAGGATGTGCGGAGCGGGGCGTATGCCAAGCCGGCCGGCAGGGCGGCGGAGTTCGTGATCACCCCCGAGCAGAAGAGCCAGATCGTCCTGCCGGAGGGGAAGATCGGCGTCAATGAATTCTCCAAGCGGGTCAACGCCTGCATTGACCCGAGTCTTAGCAAGAACCTGTCCGGCGTGGAGCTCAACAAGCGGCTGAAAGCGATGGGGATCTTAGGCGAGCAGCCGGCGGGGACGGGCAAGACCCGGACGGTGACCAACGAAACTTCGGCCCAATATGGCTTTGAATTGGAGAAGCGCAGTTATAACGGGGTCGAGTATGAGATGGTGGTCATCAACGATCGCGGCAAGCAATTTTTGCTGGACAACCTGGAAACGATCATGAAGGCCGGGGAATAATGTAGCCGGGTTTGCCAAAGGTGCGCTTCTTTATTATAATTAAGAATAAGGGTAGTGAATGAATGCGACCGTTCAGTGGCGGACGTGGGCTTAATTGGCTCCCAAACGCCCGGGATTGAGGCCGCGGACCTCCGTTCCCCCGGAAACGGAGGTTTTCTTCATGATCACAGCGCTTAAACATTCTTGTTCCGAGGTGACTTTATCATGCTATACCGCACCATGGGCCGCAGCGAGGACCAGGTTTCGATCCTGAGCTACGGGTGCATGCGTTTTCCCAAAACCAAGGACGGCAAGTTCGACGAGGCCCGGACCGAGCGCCAGATCTTACAAGCTATTGATCAGGGCGTCAATTACTTCGATACCGCCTATGTCTATCAAAACGGCGAAAATGAGCGCCTGCTGGGGAAGATCCTGGCCAAGGGAGTCCGCGACCGGGTCCGGATCGCCACCAAGCTCCCGCCGTTATTGGTTCACGGCCCAAAAGACATGGTCCGGATCCTGGATACTCAGCTAAAACGGCTGCGGACCGAGCGGATTGATTACTATTTGCTGCACGCCATGAAGGACGCGGCCGGCTGGGAACGGCTCCAGCGCCTCGGGATGCTGGAGTTTTTGGAAGCGGCGCGGCGGGAGGGGAAGATCGGATATTTCGGCTTCTCCTATCACGGGGACCGGCAAAGCTTTATGGGGCTGGTAGACGCCTATCCCTGGGACTTCTGCCAGATCCAGTACAATTATCTGGATGTTAACCATCAGGCTGGCCAAGCCGGCCTGGAGTATGCCGCCGCCCAAGGGCTCGGGGTAATGGTGATGGAGCCGCTGCGGGGCGGAACCCTGGCGGCCAGGATGCCGGAAGCCGTTCAGACCATCTGGAACCGGTTCGAAACCGGCCGGACGCCGGCCGAGGGCGCGCTGCGCTGGGTCTGGAACCATCCCGGGGTTACCACCGTTTTATCGGGAATGAATCAAGAAGCCCAGATCGCCGAGAACTGCCGGACCGCCTCGGACAGCTTTCCGCATGCTCTTTCCGAAGCGGAGCTCCGGCTTTACGACGAATTGCGCCAGACGCTGACCGGCCTGATGAAGATCGGCTGCACCGGCTGCGCCTATTGCCTGCCCTGCCCGGCCGGGGTCGATATCCCGCTCTGCTTCAGCTATTATAATAGCCGGCATCTGCTGCGGGCCTCCAGTGCCCGTTCCCAATATCTGATGTTTACGACGGGAATTAACGGCAGCCCGCCATCCTACGCGTCGCTTTGCAAAGGATGCGGCAAATGTGAGGCGGCCTGCCCGCAAGGGCTGAGGATCCGGGAGCATTTGAAGGAAGTAGGGGCCGAGATGGAGCCGCCGTTCATGAAGGCCATCGCGTGGGGGGTCAAGCATTTCCTGAGGCTGGGGCGGCGGCGCCGTCAGACGGCGGCCGAATAAACCCGGATGCAGTTCCGGCCGCTGTTCTTGGCGCGGTACATGGCTTCGTCGGCATCGCGGATCAGCGATTCAACGCTGGCCGCGGACCCCGGAGTATAGGTGGCGATTCCGAAACTGGCGGTGATGCCGATGAACTCCGAGCCGTCGGGAGGATGGATGGTGATGGCCCCAATCTGACTCCGTAGCCGCTCGGCGACGATCAGCGCATTTTCCGCCGGCGTATTGGGCAGGCCGATGATAAACTCCTCCCCGCCCGATCGGCCCACGAAATCCGAAGGCCGGCAGTTGGCGAGCAGGCATTCGGAGAATTTTTTCAAGGCCGCGTCGCCGACGGGATGGCCATAGTTATCGTTAATCTGCTTGAAGTGATCAATGTCGGTAAGAATCAGGCTCAGGCAAATATCATTCTGCTCGGCCTCTTCCAGCTCCGCCCGGAACCGCTCCAGCAAGGCCCGCTGGTTCAAGAGACCGGTCAGGGAGTCGGTGCGGGCCAGTTCTTCCGCTTTGCGGCGCGCGTCTTCGGCGATGGCCACCGCCTGTTGGAGAAAATCGTCCAATTCCTTGCGTTCGGTAATGTCCTCAATCATGGAGATCAAGAGATGAGGCTTTTCGCCGGAAAAGGGGACGAGCGACGAGGTCACCTGGCCCCAAATATCGATCCCGTCTTTGCGGCGGTAGCGTTTCTGCGCCTGGTAACTGTCAAAGCGGCCGTTTTTCAGATCCGAATACGTTTTGATGCTGACGTCCCGATCGTCCGGATGAATAATTTCCAGCAACGACATGGCCCGCAATTCGGCTCCGCTGTAACCGAGCAACTGCTCCAGGGCTGAGTTGCATTCCAGGACCTGGCCGCGATCAATATCCAATAATAGAATTCCGATGCCTGATTTTTCAAAGATCGCCCTGAACTTGGCCTCGCTTTTTTTGATCTCTTCCTCGGCTTGCTGGTATTCGGTGATATCGCGCGAGAAGACGGCGATTTGAACCGGATTCCGCTTGTTATCGAAGATCGGATACAGATCGTTTTCCAGCAGCCGCCCATACCAGCGGTGGGTGAAACGGAGCGGGGCGCGGCCGGCGATCAGCCGCTGGAGGTTCTCGCGCCAGACCTGAGCCGACTCCGGCAGGAGCAGATCGCAGACGTTCTTTCCCAAAATTTCCTCGGGCTTTTTATCAAACCGCTCGGCGCTGGCGCGGTTCAGCGTCAAAACCGTGCCCGTGGCATTGAGCATCAGGGCCGCCTCGGAAGTGGCGTCCAACAAGGCCTTCAAGGTCTGTTCCTGACGGCGCTGGGTTTCCAGCTCGGCTTGAATCCGATCGAGCTCGTGGCGCAATTGCGACAGCTCCGCCAGCAGTTGTTGCGGGGTTCTGAGGTTTTCCATGCTTATCACCGCGATTTTTTTTAATTATCGGCTCTGTTTCGAAAATCATCAATGAAAAGAATTTTCCAAGTGAGCCGCAAGTCTGCCAAGAGACTCCTATTAAGGGATTGGGCCGGATGCCCGATTTTATGAATATAGGAAGCAGATTTGCGGCCAAAGCCAGGAACGAAGGTGAATTGGGAATGGAGCATCAAGCGGTGGAGGTTCTCTGGGTGGCCCGTTATGATTACCCGCCGGGCTGGCGGATGAATATCCCCCATGAACATGACTATTATCAGATCATCTACAACTTTGACGGCAAGGCCCGCTTCCGGCTGGACCCGGACGAATATGAGGTGGTGCCGGACCGGTTCTTCATGATCCGGCCGTTTCGGATGCATCAATTGTTTTGCGACGCCAAGACGGGCGCCAAGACCCTCGATATCAAGTTTTTGGTTCATGACCGGCAACTCCGGGAGCTTTTGAGCACGATCGGGCCGGAAACCGATACGCCCGGCCTGGAGGTGCAGGCGATCTTCAAAAAAATCCGGGAAGAGGGCCGCGAGAAGCGGGACTTTTATAAGGAACTCAGTCACCTCTATCTGGAACAAATGCTGTACATGATCGTCCGGCTCCATCAGGCCGGACTGGCGGGCAAGGCCGACGCGGCGGACGAGCCGGCCGCCGACGAGACCAATGACGCCTGCCAGAAAGTGAAGTCCTACATCAAGGCTCATTATCATGAGGAGTTGAACCTGAAGGCCATCGCGGCCAAGGTCGGTTACAATCAAAGCTATATTTGCCAAATTTTCAAGCGGAAAATGAATAACACCCCCATTGGCTATCTTTACTCCTACCGGCTGAAAAAGGCGAAAGAACTGATCATGTTCTCCGATTACAGTCTGAAGCAGATCGCGACCATGACCGGGTTCAAAAACGTCCATCATTTCACCCGGATCTTTCATCAGATCGAAGGAGCCACGCCGGGACAATGGCGGAAGACGGAGAAGGAGGGGATCAGCAAGGGGGTTTTCATCAATGAGCAGTTCACCAACAAGAATTTTTTGAAAGAAATGCGCCAACCCCCCGGTTGACCGGCCCGGGAAATGTCAGCAAGCGATAGTTTGTTGGGCTCAGTAAGCCTGATTTTGGGCGCAGACCTATCCCTCGCTCTTCCCTAACAGGGAAGAGAAACCAATGCCTCCGGGGTCTAAAGGCATTTGGAGCCCAACGGCTAGGGTTACCCTTCCCCTTGAAGCATCTTGAACAGCTGCTCCGGGGAAGGGCTAGGGTTAGGTCTGGGGAATTATACCACGTCGCTTGATGAGACTGACCGGCCCAGGAAGGCCATGACATGTTCGGGCGCGCTCATTCATAAACGGATTTAAGAACCTAAAAGCGGCGGGAGGAAGGAGCCCCGCCGCTTTTGGCCTGCAAAAAACTAAATTCTATATAAAAGCAGAGCAAGACCGGCTAAATAAATTTCGGCGGGGATCGTTTAGAATAAAAATAAGCTTGGAGGGTATATAAGTTGAATTAAATATCTAAGTCAGCATCATGTCCCGTAAGCCTGCCATGATGAAAAATTAAGGGATTTAAATTCAACTTATTACCGCTGTAATAGGATGAAATAAATTCCGTTTTAATACCATTTGCATTCGGCTTTAAGAATGCAAATCTAGTAAAGATATTTATTTCATCCTAGATACCATCTCCCGGCGCTGAACCGGAAGGAGAAACTGCTGATGAATAGAGAAAACCGTTACATCGACCATTTGATTTCCAAGATGTCGCTTGACCAGAAGGTGGGCGCGCTGTTGACGCTGGGGTTCGCCGGAACTCTGGTCCGGCAGCACATTATCGATTTTATCACCAAGTATCAGTGCGGGGGATTGCGTTTGACCCCGCATGCCCGGACCTTCGGCAGCTATATCGATCCCAAAAGCGGCAAGTCCGTCATTGACGTGATGGATTTCAAAGGATACAAAAAAGGGCTGGAACCGCCCCATGTCACGGCTTCGGAGTATCAGGCCGTTCTCGGGGAATTGCAGGCGCTGGCCATGGGCCGGCCGTTGGGAATCCCGCTTCACTTCTCATTTGACCAGGAAGGCGGCACCAGCGCTGATTTTGATTTCGGCGGGGTCAATATTTTCCCGAAGCCGATGGGGATCCGCTCCACCGGCGACAGCCGGCTCGCTTACGAGGTGGGGTTGGCCGTGGCCCGGCAGAGCCGGGCGGTGGGGTTCAACTGGATTCACTCTCCGGTCCTTGATATCAACGTCAATCCGGAGAACCCCGAGGTCTATACCAGGGCCTACTCGGACCGGATCGAGGAGATCGCGGAATATGCCATTGAGACCTGCAAGGGGTTGAAGGCCGGGGGCTTGATCGGAACAGCCAAGCATTTTCCGGGCCGGGGCGACTCGGCGGTGGACGCCCACTTTGAAATGCCAATCATTGACGCGGACCGGCAGACCATGCTCCGGCGGGAACTACTGCCGTACCGGGCTTTGATTGAACGGAAGCTGATCCCTTCGATTATGATTGCCCACAGCATCTTTCCCGCCTTTGACCCGGTGGATGTGGCCACGGTTTCCCGGCCGATTCTGACCGGGCTGCTTCGGGAGGAGATGGGCTTTGAAGGCGTGATCACCACCGACAGCATGACTATGGGCGGAATCGCGGTCCGCTATGGAGTGGCCAATGCCTGCGCCCTGGCGCTCGCGGCCGGCGCCGACCTGGTATTAATGAAGTCCGAAGGAAAGCTGGTCGAGGAGACCATCGCGGCCATCAAGGCGTTTGTGGCCGACGGCCGGATTCCGGAACGGGATCTGGACGACAAAGTTTACCGGGTTCTGAGCCTTAAGTATGAGTATGGCCTGTTCAACCAGGGCAGCAACTGGCCGGAGCAACCCGAAGCGGTACTCCGGGACCCCTCGATCGTCGATCTGTCGCGGCTGGTGGCCAGACGGTCGGTGCTGGTCGCCAGGGATGAGCCGCAACGGCTGCCGCTGCCCAAGGACGAACCGGTCCTGGTAATCGAGCAGATCAACAAATGCCCCAATGACCTCCATTGGCATCCGGGGATCCTGATGAAGCAATGCTTGAAATATAATCCGAAGGTAGAATACCTGGAAACCGCCTATACCTGGGATGACGATGACAAAGCCAATATCCGGGCCGCGTTCGAGCGGTTCGAGACCATTGTGATCACCAACTTTTACATCCGGGCCAAGCTCAGCAACAACCAGGCCATCACCGACCTGCTGCGGGCCAACCCTGGCAAGCGGGTGATCGTGGTCACCAATACGCCCTATCCGTTGAGCGTGCCCGAGGCCGCCGGCTCCCTGGTGATCACCTTCGCGACGTCGCCCGCCAATATCGAAGTAGTCGCCGGAGTGCTGTTCGGCGCGGTCACGGCCGAAGGCGAATGGCCGGTGGAGTATAGGTTGAAATAGGAATCAAAAGATCCGATGTTTGGGTTAGACCTATCCACCAGCTCCTTCCCTGAGAAGGAAGGAGAGTGGTCATGCGCCGGACGTGTGCCGGAAACTTACTTCGCGTTTTATAGGCCCCGGAGGCATCGGTTACTCTTCCCTGTCAGGGAAGAGCGAGAGATAGGTCTAAACCCAGATCAGCATAAGAACCCTCAGACTTTATCCGCTGGCTGTAGTTCAAGAAAGATAGAGGTGGCTGACAGATGACTGATTTTGAAGCGGTTTGGCAAGAACTGCGGGCCAAGATCGATTGGATGATCGGGGCGTTGGGCGACCGTTCGCCCCATTACTCGGCCGGAACCTATGACGATATGCGGCTGGACTGGTGGACCTCCGGGTTTTGGCCGGGGATCCTCTGGATCCTGTATGATCAGACCGGGGAGGAACGGTACCGGAACCAGGCCTGGGACTGGGACCGGCGGATCGCGGACTGCTTTATCCGGGAGAACAATTTCCATCATGACGTGGGATTTCAGTTTCTGTCGACCGCGGTGATCAAATACAAGCTTACGGAAGATGCGGAGGCGCGGCGCCGGGCGCTGCTTGCCGCGACCTTCCTCGCCGGCCGGTTCAATCCGGTTGGCCGGTTTCTCCGTGCCTGGAACCAGGAAGAACGGGCCGGCTGGTCGATCATTGACACCATGATGAATCTGTCCTTGCTCTTTTGGGCGGCGGACGAATTTCACGACCCCCGCTTCCGTCAGATCGCGCTGGCCCACGCCGATACCGCATTGCGCCATTTCATCCGGGAGGACGGGACGGTCAACCATATTGTCCGGTTTGACCCGGAGACTGGGGCGGCCCTGGAAGCCATCGGCGGCCAGGGTTATGGGCCCGATTCGGCTTGGAGCCGGGGCCAGGCCTGGGCGATTTACGGGATGGCCAATGTCTTCCGGTACAGCGGCGACCTGAAATATCTGCGGGCGGGGCAGCGGGTGGCCCATTACTTCCTGGCCGCGCTCCCCGAAGACAAGGTGCCGTACTGGGATTTCCGGCTGCCCTCCTTCCAGGGCGAGCCCCGGGATTCTTCGGCCGCCGCCTGCGCGGCTTCGGGACTGCTGGAGATCGCCGGCTGCCTGCCGGAGGCCGAGGGCCGGCTCTACCGGGAGTCGGCGGAGGCGATATTGGAGTCGCTCGCCGCCAATTACGCCATGTTTCATCTTCCCGAATATCAAGGAGTGCTCCGGGGTGCCACCGGCAACAAAAACACCAACATGGCGGTGGATGTCTCCCTGATCTACGGCGATTACTTTTTCGTGGAAGCCGTCGCCAAGCGGCGCGGCTGGAAGCACCGGATTTTTTAGGGACTGGGCGCGCCCGCTTGGCGGAGGGGAGCCGCGGCATCTCATTCAGTCATTGAATAACCTCATTTATTGCCAAATTGAAAGAATTCGGAACCAAACGAAAGCATTTTATTGTCAAATCGAAAGCATTCTAAAGCAAACGAATGATTCATAAATAAACGAAGCCATTTCAGCGACAAAAGCGAAATGGAAGGCTCCATCCCGCCAATTGCCGGCTGAATCATTAGGATTATATAAGGAGGCGCCTGAACTTGAGCGGTTCATATCAGGAGATCGTCGCCCGGCGGATCGTTCCGCATCTGAAATCCTTGTGCGACAAGGTCCGGATCGAAAAAGAGGCGACGGTGCTCGACGGGGTCCGGGTCTTTGACGGCAGCGACGTTTTTGTGCCGGGCAAAACGGTCAACGCGTTCAGTTATGTTTTGGTGG
Source organism: Bacillota bacterium (assembly GCA_023402395.1). Classification (GTDB taxonomy): domain Bacteria; phylum Bacillota; class UBA4882; order UBA8346; family UBA8346; genus JAEYGI01. Next base: position 12,755 of record JAEYGI010000055.1, on the reverse strand, counting down.
CGGCCAAGGAGGATCCCGCCCAATTTCAAAGCTTGCTGGCTGACTTCGCGGCAGTGGCCGATTTCACGGCCCGCTACGAGCTGAAAACCTGGGGGATCTTTTTTTATCTTACCGGCCTGAACCGGCTGCGCGAGCACGGCCTGCTGGAGCGGGCCGTCCGTCCGGAGACGCTGGCGCGGCTCCAGGACAAGCTCGACTGGAGGAACTTCATCCGCGAAGCCGATCTGACGCTAATCGATCTCCCCACCAATTATTACGGATGCGGGTTCGGAGTGGCCCGGCTCCGGGAGTTGTTGGGCTGGGAAGCTGAGAACTGCAGCCAGAAGCTGTTTGACCGGCTGATGGAACATATTGAAAGCTATTCCGGGGAATTCGGCTTTTCCGACGAGACGCCGGGGGAAGGCCGTTTCGATCGCTATAGCATCTTGCTGCCGGGCGAGATTTGCGCCCGGCTCATCGATACCGGGATGGCCGTTCCCGAACAGCTTCGGTCTATGCTGCGGCGTTCCTGCGACATTCATCTCCGGCTGGCCAATCAAAACGGCGACGGGTTCGCTTACGGCCGGACCATCGGCGCTTACGGCGACAGCTCGGTATTGGAAGTGCTGTCGGTCGCGGCCTATCTGAAGGTGCTGACCCCGGTCGAACAAGACCTGGCCTACGCCTATTCCGTCAAAATTGCCGCGAAGTTCGCCGATTTCTGGCTGGATGACGAGATGGGTTCGGTCAACCTTTGGGAGAAAGGGCGGAAAGCCGATCCCTATATGGCCAAGAACCGGATTCTCGGTGAAAACTTCAGCCTCTGCCATCAGGTGATCCATAGCGGCGACTTCTGGGAGCGGGCCGGGTACGGTTCGCGGCTTCCCGATCCCGGCTTTACGGCGATGCTGGAGCAGATCCCCCGGCATTTCCTGGTCCGCTTCGCCTCCGGGGAGTATGAGCGGGCTCTGGCCATTATCCGCGACCGGAGCCGGATCATCAGCTTACCGCTGATCAGCGGCGGAACCGGGCAGTACCGGAAAGCGCCGTACTATCCGATCCCCTTTGCCGTTGGAATGCTCGCCTGTTCGCCGGCGGAGCGGTATCCGCAATTATTGCCGGAGCTGACCCTGGACGACGGAGCCGTTCTGATGCCGCTGGTTTACCTGACGAAAATCCGGACCGCCGAGAGCGGGGACTGTTTCACGGTCTGTTACCGCCAGTCCCAGTTATGCCGGATCAAGGGCGAATCGCCCCGGCCCGATCCCCGGATCGGGGTCGAGACCTGTTATTTTTTCAGTCCCGGCCGGATTGTCCGGGAGGATTGTTACGCCGCCCAGGAGCCGCTGCGGATCGAAAAGATTCGCCTGGAGTTCGCCACTTACTCGCAAGAACCGGTTCAAACTGGAACCGAGGTCCGTTTCGGGCGGGGAGCGGTGCGCCGGATCAAGCTGGAAGGCCTGGAGCATTGCCGGGTGGGGTCCGTGGCCGGCCAGGCCGCTTATCAAACGGCCCAGGGTACGCTGGAAAGCAAAGTGGTTTGGGAAAGCGAGGCGCTCCGGCTGGACGGGACTTGGCGGCTCCGCTGGGAAATCGATTATGAATAAGGGGAGCGGCGGACGATGAACTTTTACCTGAAACATCCGGAATTGCCGGGGACGATCGCGTTCGACCGCGAGGCAGTGCTGGAGCGGGCGGAACGGGCGCTGCGAGCCGCTCCGTTCCATATCACCGACGCGCCGGCGCCGCTGAGCGCGGGGGGCCCGAACGATTATTATTCCAACGGGGATTATTGGTGGCCCAATCCGGATACGGCCGACGGGCTGCCCTATGTCAACCGCGACGGCGAGACCAATCCGGCCAATTTCGACCGGCACCGGATCATGCTGCGCCGGCTGCGGACCTATGTGGCGGCGCTCGCCGCCGCGTATCAACTGACGGGTTCTGGTCAATACGCCGGAGCCGCGGCGGGGATGCTGAAAGAATTTTTCCTCGACGCCCGCACCCGGATGAACCCGCATCTGCTCTACGCGCAGGCGATACCCGGCGTTTGTCCGGGCCGGGGGGTCGGGATTATTGATACGCTCCATTTGATTGAGATTCCGGTGGCCGTCGAATGCTTGAGCACCTCAAAGTCCTTTCCGGATGAGGTTTACGACGGGCTGAAGCAGTGGTTCGCCGATTATTTGCAATGGATCAGCACCCACCCCTACGGAATCGCGGAGATGAACGCCAAAAACAATCACTCGGTCGCCTGGTTCACGCAGGCCGCCGTTTTCGCCCGATTTACCGGCGATCAGGCTATGATCGGGTTTTGCCGGGAAAAGTACCGGGGCACGCTCCTGCCCAATCAGATGGCGCCTGATGGAAGCTTCCCCCTGGAGTTGGCCCGGACCAAGCCGTATAGTTACTCTATTTTCGTGCTGGATAATCTGGTCACGCTGTGCCATGTCCTGTCGGCTCCCGGCGACGATCTTTGGGAGTTTGAGCTGGCAGACGGGCGGAGCATCCGCAAGGGGTTGAAATTTCTCTACCCTTATCTGGCGGACAAGGCGAAATGGCCTTATCCCCCCGATGTGCAGCATTTCGACGGCTGGCCGGCCGGTATCTCCATGCTGCTTTTGGCCGGCGTGGGACTGGGCGAGCCGGAATATCTTCAACTCTGGCAACGGCTCGATCCGGATCCGGGCGACCTGGAAATCCGGCGCAACATGGCGATCCGGCAACCGGCGCTCTGGCTGCGTTGACACAGTGGCTGTAATATCACAATAAAAGATCGGACTCCTTCCGGGTCCGGTCTTTTTCAATTCAACGCCCGGTTTTGCCTCCGAAGCCGCCACAGTCGCGCGGCGATTGAGTCCGAAGCCTCCCGGCGCGCTTCGCCCGATACTAAATAATAGATAAAAAGGGCTCAATGTCGGCTAAATAAACTCACCGCGAATTGATTTATAATCAATTTATTAAGAGAATGTAAACGGCAGCGCCGGACGCTTTCGATTTCCAGCGTTCTCAAGTTCAGCACGGCTGTAAACAGCCGATGTATACTTTAAACAAGGAGTTGGTTGCATGAAACGCGTAAGGATCGGTTTGGTATTCGGTCTGTTGGCCGCGATATTTTTGGCTTCGCTGGTCCATGCGGCGGAACCGGTCGCCCCTCCGACTCCCGGGCTGTTGTTATGGAGTCTCGAGACACTGACCGAAGCCCGTCAACGGATACTCGGCGGCGACCCCGGACCGTACCGGGCGGCGTTTGATAAATTGAAGGCCGAAGCCGATTTGGCTTTGGGGGTTGGCCCGTTCTCGGTCACTTATAAAAAATCGACGCCTCCCAGCGGCGACAAGCATGATTATGTCAGCATCGGAATTTACTGGTGGCCCAATCCCGACACCCCCAACGGGTTGCCGTATGTCCGGCACGACGGCAAGGTCAATCCGGAGGTGAATAACGATACTTTTGATAAAGCGGCCATTGGGAAGATGTCCGCGGCGGTTCAGTCGTTGGCGCTCGCTTATTACCTCACCGGAGAAGAACGTTATGCCGAACATGCCGCCAAATTGCTCAGGGTTTGGTTCCTGGACCTTGCCACCCGGATGAACCCCAACCTGAATTTCGGCCAGAGCGTCCCTGGAGTCAACGACGGCCGGAAGGAGGGGATCGTGGAAACGATTACCTTTACCAACCTGGGCGAATCGGCTCAGCTGCTGTCAGGTTCAATCCACTGGCGTGAGCAGGAAATGAAAGGATTGTAAGCCTGGTACGGAGAGTATCTGAAATGGTTGCGAGAGAGCAAAATCGGGCTCGCGGAAGCGGCCGCCAAAAACAACCACGGCACTTGGTATGACGTTCAAGTCACTTACTATGCCCTCTTTAGCGGCCAGCAGGAATTGGCCCGTAAAGTCCTGACTGAGCAGAGCATGATGCGGATCTTGACTCAGATCCAGGCTGACGGCCAGATGCCGGCGGAGATCAGCCGGACCCGTTCGTTTCATTACCCCCTTTATAATTTGCGGGCCTTTATTTCGCTGGCGGTCTTGGGGGAGCGCGCCGGAGTCGATCTCTGGCGGTATCAAGGCGATGACGGCCGTTCCATCAAAAAGTCACTGGACTGGCTCACGCCGTATCTGGACGGAAGCTCCCCTTGGCCGTACGCGCAAATCGTGAAAGAAAATGAAGCCTCGGCCGCGCTCTATCTTCGCTATGCCGCAGCGGCTTATCAGGATTCACGCTATCTGGCCGCGGCCGATAAGTTGTTGGGAGAGGAGCGGCTTACCAATCGCAGCAATCTGATTGCTCCCAAGCCACCCCGGTTTGAATGAGCTTATTTCTATAACATTTTAAGCAGGGAGGTGGTTGGGGGCTTGCCATAGATAAATGGCGTTTTAAGCTTTATCTAAATAAGGAGGGTTTTGAAGAAGATGAAACAGAAAGTTTTGCGAAACGCGGTTTTGTTGCTGCTACTCACGGTCCTGCTCGCCGGCACCCTGGCTGCGAAAGCGATCTATCCGTTGAATACGGATGTTACGCTTACCTATTGGATGACGATGGAGTCAAACCTGGCGCTGGTCGCCAAAAACATGGGCGATACCGAGTTTGCCAAAGAGCTTTCGAAGCGGACCGGGGTCAAGGTCAAATTTATTCACGCGCCGGTCGGCCAAGGCCGGGAAGCGCTCAATCTGATGATCGCCTCCGGTGACCTGCCGGATATCATCGAGAACGATTGGTACTCGACGCCGGGCGGACCCAACAACGCCATCGTCAACGGCGTGATCCTGAAGCTGAATCCGGTGATCGATAAATACGCCCCCAATCTCAAATCTTACCTGCGCAAGAATTCAGAATACGACCGGATGGTGAAGACCGACGAAGGCAACTATTACGTATTTCCGTTCATCCGTGGCGATGTGACCCTGACCGTGGTTTCGGGTCCGATCGTCCGCAAAGACTGGTTGGATGAATTGGGCCTGAAGGTCCCGACCACCGCCGACGAATGGTATACGGTGCTGAAAGCCTTCAAGGAAAAGAAAGGCGCGACGGCTCCGCTTTGTCTCGAATACGCGCGGTTGACCCAAGGATTTTCCAGTCTGGCCGATAGTTTCGACGGATTCTATATCGATAAGGGCAAGGTCAGATACGGCGGGATCGAACCGAACCGCAAGAATTACTATGCCATCTTACGGAAATGGTACAGTGAAGGCCTCCTGGACAACAACTTCGCCACCACGCAGCGCAAGACGCTCGATTCCAACATCCTCACCGGGAAGTCCGGGGCCAGCTACGGTTTTGCCGGCAGTTATATGGGCCGGTGGATGGAAGCGGGAATAGCCAGGGATCCTAAGTTCAATTTGGTCGGCGCCCCATTCCCGGCTCACAAGAAAGGGGCCAAACCGCGCTTCGCCTTCCTTTCGCCGCCATTCGGGGCCAATGCCGGCAGCGCCGCCATCACCACCAAGTGCAAGAACGTGGAAGCGGCCGCCCGCTATCTGGATTATGCCTACTCCAAGCAAGGACACATGCTTTATAACTTCGGTATTGAGAACGTCTCCTATAAAATGGTCAACGGCAGTCCGGTCTATACCGAGTTGATCACCAATAACCCGGAGAAGCTCTCCAATACTCAGGTAATGTCCAAATATATGCGTTCCCATTACAACGGCCCGTTTGTCCAGGATAAAGTCTACATCCAGCAATATCTGGCATTGCCGCAGCAGCGGGATGCGATTGAACAATGGAAGAAGAACGATTACGGCAAATATTATTTGCCGCCGGTGACTCCGACCCAGGCCGAAAGTTCGGAATTGTCGAAGATCATGAACGACATCAATACCTATACCGGAGAAATGGCGTTAAAGTTCATCATGGGCGTCGAATCGTTGGATAAGTACGATGAGTATGTCGCTCAGGTGAAGAAAATGGGGATCGATAAGGCGGTCGCCATCTATCAAGCGGCGTATGAACGCTATCAGCAGCGGAAATAGGCAGACACCAAAACTCTTATGTTCGGCCTCCCGGTCTCGGGAGGTCTTTTTTTAGCTTTCAAGCATCAGCTTCACCAAGTTCCTCGCTTCACAACGCCCTTGCTTTGAGTTACAATGTGGATAGACAATCAAGGAGCAACACCGATGACCCGCTTCAAAATCGACTTTGGAGCCACCGGGCTCTTTCGCGCCATGCGCTACCGGAACTACCGACTCTTCTTTGCCGGCCAGTGTATTTCGCTGCTCGGCACCTGGATTCAGCAGTTGGCCATGAGCTGGCTGGCCTACCGGTTGACCCAATCGGCGTTTTTATTGGGAGTAGTCGGATTCTCGGGCCAGGTTCCGGCTTTGCTGTTTACGCCGTTCGCCGGAGTCTGGGCGGATCGGCTCAATAAACACCGGGTGGTCATTGCCACCCAGATCCTGTCCATGGTACAAGCGCTGATCCTCGCCGGACTGGTGCTGGCCGGGGCGATCACCCCGGCCTGGATCATCGTTCTCAGCGTTTTTCTGGGAGTGATCAATTCATTCGATGTTCCAACCCGGCAGTCGTTTATCATTCAGCTGGTGGACAACAGGGAGGACCTGAATAACGCCATTGCCTTGAACTCCTCCATGTTCAACATGGCCCGGATGGTCGGGCCGTCGCTCGCCGGGATTTTCGTGGCCCTGGTCGGGGAGGGGGTTTGCTTTCTGATTAACGGCCTGAGTTATCTGGCGGTGATCGCGGGGCTGTTCGCGATGCGCTTTCCCACCCGCCCGGCCATGCCGAAGAAGGCTGGGATGTTCGCGGAGCTGGCCGACGGGTTTGGTTATGCTTTTTCATTTATGCCGATCCGGACCGTGCTGCTGCTGGTCAGCCTGATCAGCCTGATGGGCGGATCGTATATAGTGGTAATGCCGGTGTATGTCCAGCAAGTTTTGAACGGTGACGCCAAAACCTTGGGATTTCTAATGGGAGCGGTGGGGTTGGGCGCGCTTACCGGCGCCCTGTTTCTGGCCGCCCGCCGGAGTCCGGTAGGGTTGGAAAAGACGATTGGGCTGGCCGCGGCTACGGTTGGACTGGGTTTGCTGGGCTTTTCGTTTGCCCGGCAATTGACGGCGGGCTTGTCGCTGATCTTCGTGATTGGCTTGGGAATGACCATTCATATGGCTTCCTGTAATACCTTGCTTCAAACCGTTGTCAATGAAGCCCGGCGGGGCCGGGTGATGAGCATCTATACCATGGGGTTCATGGGAATGGGCACTTTCGGAAGTCTGATAGCGGGAAGCTTGGCGCAGCAGTTTGGAACTTTGAATGCTCTGCGTATCGGCGGCCTGGTCTGTCTGGCAGGGGCGCTGCTTTATATCAGCCAGCTGGGACGGTTCCGGGAGGAAGTTTGGCCGGTATACCAAAGGCGCGGGCTATTGTCCGAAACGCCTCCGGAGAAGGAGGAAGAATCGCCGGAACTGATGGCCGGCGGGGCTCCGGATCTTACCGACGGTACAGGAAATTGAACGGCGCCGCGGCGACCAACGGAATACCAAGCGGTGATCGAAGCTGAAAGCCCGGAGGGAATCCCCTCCGGGCTTTTACTTGCCTATAAACCGGATCAGTTTATGAATTTTGGACTCCACTTCGGGATCCCCCAGGGAATTGATGGCCGTTACGCACTTGCGGATGAATGAGGAATCGATCCCCGGCACCTGGCGTAACTGGCCGCTAAGATAATTGGTGACTTTCTCCATCTCGTCATTGGTCATTGGGCAATCCTCCTTGCTTGCGGTTGCAAGTTGTCTTATTATATTCGCCCGGCTGGGGCGGGGCGAAGGGATTTCGGCAGATTTCACTGACGATTAGCGGGGATGGCCAATTGGGCTTTAACGAAAGCAATGAAAAGAAGCTGATGATAATTTTTAAAAAATGAATAATATGTATCAATAATGTTAAAAAAATGCGAGTAGCAGGGAAATGGTTTGTTCTCTAGAATTAAAAACAAAAGAATTTTTAGTTACCAATAAATGAAGCAAGCGGAATTATTACGGATTAATTACAAATTTTATTTAATGGGAATGAATTTTGCGTTCAGAAATTTGTAAAGGAGTTATCGCATCATGGAGTTAGTCCTCAAAATTTTGACCATTGCCTTGATTGATTTAGTCCTGTCCGGCGACAATGCGGCTGTAATCGGTCTGGCCATCAAAAATCTGCCCCTGGAACAGCGGAAATCGGCGGCATTAATCGGTGCCGGCGGCGCCATTGTGCTTCGGGTGCTGTTTACGGCGTTGGCGACACTGTTGATCACCGTACCGTATCTTAACGCCATCGGCGGAGTGCTATTGCTCTGGATTACCTGGAAACTGTTGAACAGCGATGGCGAGGAGGAGTCCGTCAAGAGCAGCAACCGCTATTGGGCGGCGATCGGCAGCATCGTGGTGGCGGATCTTTCGATGGCCTTCGACAATATCATGGGAGTGGCCGGAGCGGCCCACGGCCATATCGGGCTGGTCATCTTCGGCCTGGCGCTAAGCATTCCAATCCTGGTGATCGGGTCGAACTGGCTCGCCACCCTGATGAACCGGTATCCGATTATTATCTATATCGGCGGCGCGGTTCTGGCGCATACCGCCCTGACCATGATCATGCACGATAAGGCCATGGATCTGATGCATGTTCTCGGCGGCTTAACCGCCAATATCCTGATCTGGGGAGTTACGCTGGCTATCCTTGGGTACGGGCTGATGAAGACCCAGGCCTTGACCGGCTCGAAGCAAGAGCCGGCCGTCTCTAAGGAAGAGGAATAGTATCCTTATTGCTCATCAAAACGGGAACGGCGTCAGGGTAAGACCAGGCCGTTCCCGTTTTCATTTGGTGGGACGGTGCCGAAAGCCCGGCCGGGCGAATAGACTATAGCATCATTCATCTGGAGAGTGATGCGCATGGATCAAAATCAAATTCCGGCGTCGGTGGCCACGGAGTTTGTCAGGCGGCCGCGACTGGAATTCGCCTATCCTCGGATCAGCGGCCTGGCCGATAGCGCGATTCAGGCCCGGATTAACCAGGCCATTGTCAATCTGATGAACCGGCTGATTGGGGAGAGCGGATATCACGAGAACCCTCAGACCGACGTGCTTGGGACTTATGCGGTCAAAACCAATGAGCGGGGCGTCTTGAGCCTGGCGTTGACCATTTACTGGTACTCCGGGGGCGCCCACGGAATGACGGTAATCCGGGCGCTGACCTTTGAGACCGATACGGGCAAGGAGTATCAACTGCGGGAGCTGTTCAAGCCGGGCAGCGATTATGTCCGGGAACTCTCCGGGATCGTCGCCGGCCAGATCCAGGCGCGCGGCATCGAGCTCCTTGAACCGTTTCAAAGCATCCGGCCGGATCAGGATTTTTATATCGCCGACAAATGTCTGGTGATCTATTTTCAACTCTACGAGATTGCGGCCTATGTCTTCGGGATCTTGTACTTTCCGATCTCCGTCTATCAGATCCGGGGAATCATCAACGAGGATGGGCCGCTGGGCCGGATGTTGTATTAGGCGGAAAAAACCAGCCAAAAGAGCTAAACTTTTTAATTGCCGGAGTTAAAAGGCAAGTGATAAGGCCCGGCAATGCCGTACTATGCGCGTGAAAGTCAAAACATGCTTATCGCTTGCTCCTTTGAGCTTATGTGTACAACCCGACCGAAGGCCGGGTTGTACACATAAGCTTTTAATCCAAGTGAACTTCCTGAAGAACCTCTTCCTGACTGGGCACGGTGTCCCAGACCTGAACATCGACCCGGCGGTTGAACTGCCAGGCTGACTCGTCATGGCCGTCCCGGGCCGGCGCTTCCTCGCCGAAAGCGAAGATCACGATCTTAGAGTCCTCGACGCCTTGAGCGATCAGGAACTGTTTCACCGCCTCGGCCCGCCGGTCGGAGAGGGACATGTTGTAGCTGTTCGGGCCCCGTTCATCGGCATGGCCGCCCAAAAGGACGATCCGGGTCTGTGGATATTGGGTCAGGAGCGCCGCGTCCTCTTCGAGGATTGGAACCTGATCGGCGCGGATCTCGGACTGATCGAAATCAAAATAGATCGGCTTTAACAATTTATTGATCTCCGCGGCGCTTGGGATATAGACCTTCAGCGTAAAGCCGCCTTCCAACGTCGCTTGCTGCCCGTCGCCGTTGGTGACGGTCAGATCATAGACTCCCGCCGCTTCGTCGTCGACATCGAAGGAGCAAGTGATTTGATCGCTTTGAACGGCGACGTCACCGCCGTCCAACTGAGCCGGCCCGGAGAGTTGGACTGCGGCGTCCTCGCTGAAATTGGCGCCGGAGATGGTCACGGTAATTTGGTCCTTGTTGAAGGCCTCATTGGGGACAACGGCGCTGATCGACGGCTTGATCACCGGCGGCGCGGTGGGCGACGGGGTCGGCACCGGCGTAGGGATCGGCGTCGGAATTGGAGTCGGTTTGGGCGTCGGGACCGGAGTCGGCGCCGGTTTCACGGTGAAAAGGCCGCCGTAAACGAAAGTCCGTTTCTGGCAGGTGCAATAATCCTTGTGAAAAACAGTCAGATTCCAGACCCCGGGAGTCCGATCTTTCAGATTGAAGGTGCAGATCACCTCGTTGGTTGAGACTTTTTCGATGCCGGCCGCATCGATCGGCGCTTCATCCGGCCGCGTCAGCTGGATGTCGGTGTCTTCATTATAATTGACTCCGGTGATGGTCACCTGAATCGCTGCGCTGTTCAGCCCGGAATTGGGGCTGATGGCGGGCGCCGCCAGGGACGGCGCGGCGCAAAGCAGCAAAATAAGCAGGGATAATGAGATAACTTTGGGGAACATCAAATTTACCTCCTTCGTTGGAAATTTTGATTCATCTCGTTCATTAAGCCGATCAAATCACCTCTTTCCGACGGATATATAGGATGAAATAAATCTCTTAACCGGATTTGCATTCCTAAAGCCGAATGCAAATGAAATCAAATCGGAGTTTATTTCATCCTATTTACAGTGGTAATAAGTTGAATTAAATTCATTAATTTTCCATCATGGAAGGCTTACGGGAGATGATGAATATAAGAAATTTAATTCAACTTATATAGAAACCTTGCGGCCGGAGCTGACGCAGTACTATGTTTATTCATTTAGGAAGAAAAAAGAATTCATCCGTACCGATTCATCACTCGGGCCCGGAACCGCTATTTGAACGGAAACCGCATTTTTGCGCAAAATAAGGATTGAGTGGATCGTTCCGGGCCAAGCATTGACAGGGCCTGACGGATGTGATACAGTTAGAATTAGCTCATGCGCATGAGCGCGAACGAGGTGACACGGTGCTCGACAATGATCGGGGGATTCCCCGTTTTTTACAACTGTATCAACTGTTGAAGTCGGAGATCATCGCCGGGAAATACGCCTGCTTCGAAGCCATTCCATCGCAACAGCAACTGATTGACGCGCACCGGGTCAGTCTGATCACGGTCCGGCGCGCTTTAGAAAAGCTGACCGAAGAGGGCTACATCACCCGCAGGCAGGGGAAGGGCTGCTATGTGGCACCGAAGGCCGACTGGCGGATCAACCGCTCGCAGGTGACCCAGATCGGAGTAGTGGTCTCGTCCATCGTCAACTCCTTTTTCCCGGAGATCATTAATGGCATGGAAAGCTACCTCCACGCGGCCGGCGCCCAGCTGACCATCACCCATTCCCAATGGCAGCCCGAGCTGGAGAAATCACATATCCAGCGGATGCTGGAGAATGGCTGCAACGGCCTGCTGATCTCGCCCTCGCAAACCGCCCAAAACTATGAGTGCCTCCGGGACCAGGAAGTTCCTTTCGTCCTGTTCAATCATTACTTCCCCGAAGCGGACTTTCCGTATGTGATCACCGGTGACCGGAACGGAACCAAGGCCGCCGTCTCCTATCTGATCGCCAAAGGCCACCGGAAGATCGGCGCGATCATCGGCGGCGCCGGCAAGGCCACCGCCCGGGACCGCTGGGAGGGGTTTAAGGCCGGCTTTGCCGAAGCGGGACTGGAGTTCCGGGATTCTTGGGTCAGCTGGCAGCGGAACTTTACCTATGAGGAAGGGGTGGAGGCCGCCCGGGAGCTGCTGCTGCGCGAACCGGCCTTGACCGCCGTGTTCGGCTCCTCGGAGGTGCTGGCCACCGGAGCCGTCGGCTATCTGTTGAACCGGGGCTACCGGGTGCCGCAAGATGTCTCGGTGGTCGCCTTCGGCGACTCCGACACCTCCCGTTTCTTTAAGATTCCCCTGACCACCGTCTCCCAGCCCACCGCCAAAATGGGGGAGCTGGCGGCCGAGTTGTTGCTGGCCAAAATTCAGGGCCGGCGGATCGAATCGGACCGGATCGTGCTTCCTTGCGATCTGGTGATCCGGGAATCGACCGCGGCGGTCAAGGACGGGTAAACTGTTTCGGGCCGGTCAAGAATTCAGGTCCGGAATCTAGAAGTCAGAATAAAACCAGGCAGGGATCGGTCTTGGCTGTGATCGTACTTTTAGACCTAACCCCCGCCCTTTGCGGCTGATATCCATCCGTGGATGCCGCAACCTTGAGCCTTCCTGGCTCTGGCTTCCCCGGAGTCGCCGATTCAGGGCGATAATTCAAGGGGGAGGGTAACCCTAGCTGTTGGATTCTAAATGCCTTTAGGCCCTGGAGGCATCGGTTACTCTTCCCTGACAGGGCAATGTCAACAAGCGATGATTACATATGTTGGTATTATTAAGCCGAATTCTGGGCTTAGACCTCTCTCTTGCTCTCCCCCGCGTGGGAGAGTAACCGATACCTTCGCGGTCCAAAGGCTTTTAGA
>JAEYGI010000053.1 GCA_023402395.1 Bacillota bacterium | reverse complement strand
TTCAACGGTCTTTAGCCCTTTTTCTTTTACGATTTCTTTTAGTTCTTTTTTATCGATTCCCATTTCTTTTTCTCTCCTTACTTTTTTATCGGCAAGGAGTTTACACATTTTATTTTACACACCCCTTTTTGGTTTAGGTGGAGCTGTTGCCTCATAAGTAGCGGGAGCCGGATCATCTGAAGCGGCTCCCGCTACAGATCAAAAAAGTCCCGCTTCCGTTGGAGCGGGACCGGCTTCAATTGGAGGAAGGGCCGCTTCATCTGGAGCAAGAGTCGGATCAGATGATCCGGGAGCCGGATCAGTTGGAGCAAGTGTCGCTCCAAGTGGAAATGTTGGAGGATCATTTGAAAAAACTGTTTTTCCAGATCGAAATATTAGAGGATCATTTGAAAAAAGTGTTTCTCCAGATCGAAATATTAGATTTTCATTTGGAGAAACTGTTTCTCTAGATGGAAATATTGGAGGATCAGTTGGAGAAAGTGTTTTTCCAGATCGAAAAAGTGTTGCTCCAGATGATCGGAGAGCAGGATCAGTTGGAGCAGGTGTTGCTACAGATAGGTGCAGGGCCGCTTCCAAATGATCAGGAAGCAGGATCGGTTGGGGCAGATGTTGCTTCGGATGATCGGGGAGGCGGAGCGGCTGGGGATAGGGCGTTACCGGTTGGAGCGGGGAGATTTGGAGGTGGGGGAGGTGTCTGAACCGCTGATTAAGGGGATTTATTTGATTACGCTGATTTAGATTTATTTGGAGCTGCCTAAAATAAAGAAACGAATCCGCTTGCGCTTTGGCGCCAATCTGCCACTTTTGTGGCGCCGCTCCCGGCCATCCTTGGATTCCGCTAGTTTAACCCATCCTGGGTCCGATCCAAAAGTGGCGCAAAAGCCGCCAGGATTCGGCCTGATCCTTCCATGGGGCCTCATCTTTGGGCCGTCCTGCCCTTGAGAACCGGACGGTTCCTGGACTTCCCTTTATCCCATCGCATCCCTGTCAATGAAGCTGAATGTTGGCGGCTCGTTTTTACAAACCAAAAGCCGTTTGTAAAAACGACCGCGTTGACCATGGGAGCCTCGTGGTGGGCCCGTCTCGTCTCGGCTTTTTCCCATCCTGGGAGCCTCGACCTTACACCATCCAGGTGCTGGCTCCGGACCGGATGCCTTCGGGGTGGCGCTTCGAACGCGACAGTCCGTATCGCTAAGCGGCGCGCGCCCGTCCTTGAGCTTTTGCAGGTGGGAATGAGGGTCTATGAAGTGCTTTGGAGACAAGGTAAGCTAGGGTCCAGGGATTTGCCGCCCGTGATACTCTGTAGGAATCGTGGTCCGAAGGTTGATGCGGGGTTTTTTATGTTTTAGTATTTGAAAAAATAGTCGACACGGAAGATGATGGAGTGATAAGCTAAGGACATAAGGAATCAGCGAATCAGCCGCGCGGAGGTTGCCGGTTTTACAAAAAGGAGGATGGGCTTATTTTGCTGTCGACCCCAATGATGTAAAAAAGCCGGGGGATCGACAACAAGCGCGAATCGCGCGTAACGGCCGGTTTGTCAAAAAACAGCTTGTAATGGTCCGGGGATATCGAATTCCGGACTTAAAAAAGGCCATTTTAGACGAGTTTTTAGACTACCTATGAGGAATTGAAACCTGTTGTAACCGCGCTGTAATAACTAACTTTAAAAGTTTTTAGACTACCTATAGGTAGTCTAAAAACAAAAATATTTCCCGACACCGGATCGTCCGGCACGGAAATGTTTCAATTCCTCATAGGTAGTCTAAAAACACAACGGCCAAAACCAATTACTCTTGAGGAAATGTGGTTTCAATTCCTCATGAGGGATTGAAACCAAGTGTGTTGCACGACCATCCTTGATATCGGTCACGTTTTTAGCCTGCCTATGAGGAATTAAAGAAAAACCGCCCTCAAGCGACGTAGGCGGCGGAATAACTTTTTTATGAAGACCTAAATCAAGTCCCTAGCTAGTTTCTTTCATCACTTCTACCTACCAAATAATCCAGCGAAACCTCAAAGTAATCTGCAAGCTTAATTATCCATATTCGGATAGTTTTTGCCCTGTTCATAAAAACCATAAGCGGTATCGGTAATGTCTAAATAATTGGCAATCGCTTTTTGTGTGACATGTTTCTCAATGCGGAGCGCTTTTAGTCTTTCAGCGAATAATTTCATTTATGATTTCCTTGCAAAGAATTCTACATAGGAGGATGCTTTGGAGAAAGAATTGTCTTGGGATGATATCCCGGGGTTTATACAAATTAATGAGTCAACTTTTTTAGATTTTATTATGGCATCAAATCTTTCATCGAAACCTTAAGCGCTATCGCCAGTTTCTGAATATTTTCCAGCGCAATATTCCTTTCCCCGCGTTCCACCGAACTGACATAGGTCCGATGAAGACCGCTTCGAAAGGCCAATTCTTCTTGGGAAATTTTTTGGGCGACTCTGATTTTTCTTAAGTTCTGCCCGAATAATATCTTGATGTCCTCGGCCAAAAAAATTTCACTTCCTAAATTTTGTCTGCTACTTGACTGATCGTAACTATTTGTATAAAATAAGTCTACAGACTATAAGTATCATTCTGCGAAAAGGAGCACCTCATGCCCGATTCATCCCAACTCCCACAACCCCAACCCGCCCTCGAACCCATGACCTATTACCTGGACTACTTGGTCATGGAACGGGTCGCCGAATTCAGCGACAAAATCCTGACGAATGACCCGCAATTTCAAACGACCCGCGCCGAAATGGACAAATTCCTGAAGATCCTCGAAAACATGCTCCCCGCCCCGGGCAGCGCGGTAGTCTTGACCGCTATCAACGAAACCGCCTCAGTCATGGCAACCCGCTGCCAGGAACTGATCTACCGCCGGGGCCTGGAAGATGGGGCGGAGCTGATCCGGATCCTGACGAAACGGGAGAGGGAGCAGGTCCAAAACCAGAACCGGGACCAGAACCAGGATTCGGGGGAGTAAAGGAATTCAAAGGATTAGGGGGAGCATGGGGTTAAATATTCAGTCAAAAACAAGGAACGGAATCCACTAGCCGTTGGCGCCAATTTGTCGCTTTTGAGCGCCGCTCCCGGCCCTCCTTGGCCTCCGCTAGTTTAACCCATCCTGGGTCTGATCCAAAAGCGACGCAAAAGCCGCCAGGAACCGGACGGTTCCTTGGACCTCCCTTTATCCCATGGCATCCATGACCATGGGAGCCTCGTGATAGGCCCCTGCCATCCGGGCAGGATGCCTTCAGGGTTGGTTCTCCGATCGCGACCGCTGAGTGAGTCCATATCACTAAGCGGCGCGCGTCCATCCCTAGACTCTTCCGGGTAATTTTTGTGGGTCCATGAGATGCTTCGAAGAAGAGGGTAAGTGTTTCGGGTTCCTGGCAGAACATGACCGGAAGAGAAGAGATCGTGTTGCAAAGATAGGTAATTGATGGGATTCGTGCGGAGAAGAATACTGGGCTCGTTTATCCCATTTTCGGGGATTTAATTGTTTTGAGATGCTACCCAAGCAATGTGCAGCCAAATCGCCATTGTAGGGGAAAGCATCTTCAGTCACTTGGTAACTGTCCGGCGCTTCGCTTTCACAGCGCCGGGATGAGCTTGCCGGATTGGTTGAACTAGCAGTTCAACATACGCGTCGTCAAAAGCGAGGAGTTCTAGGCGCGACCGAGCGAGGACCGGAACCGTACTCGATGTACGGTGAGGACCGCAGAGACCGAGCAACGACGAAATCCGACGCTTTTCACGGCGCATCAACCAATCCGGCAAATCTTACAGAACTTCTTTCATATTCTATCATAATGTGCTTACAAACTTCCCATCCAAAGGAGGTTCCAATCATGCTCGGCGATGATAGCCAAGGCATCTACGAATTCATCCTCGACCGCATCCTGAAAATCCACGACAAACTCCTCCCGTCCGATCCCGAATACCAACAACTGGGCGAACGATCGGACGAAATCCGGCAACAACTTGCTCCCAGCCTCGGCCCGGAAGAACTCGCGCTCTTCGAAGACTTCGACTGCAGCCGCGCCGCTCAAATGAACCGTCAGGACGAACTGATCTACAGCCGGGGGCTGATGGACGGGATCATCCTCGGCTCCTGGGTCGAACGGATCAAACGGGATGAAGAACTTGAGGTTCCATGAACGGCAGGGAAACGAATTAGCGTAAATGATTTTAGGCAGTTAAAAAGGATGCACCCGCCTTCCATGGAGGGTCATTCACGCCGCTTTTTTGCATGGATGGAAAACAGCGGTCGGCCCCGAAGCTTCACTTGGTGCGGTTGCGTACTGCCACGGATGGCGACGACCGTTACCGGATGAATAAGCAGGAAGTCCGAAACCACGCTGGTTTCGGCGACTTTTTGTTTCTTTTTGGTCGGTCAAAAAGAAAAAAGATTGGCGCCAAAGGCTTTCGATCCAAATCGACAACTTTGAATTGCATTTATAAATGGTTTTGATTATTGATTATTATTAGTTAGACTAAAAGGGAGGCCCGATTCCCATGCCCCCAACCGCCCCCAATTCCCATCCGCATCCCGCTCCCGAACCAAGCCACCCTGATCAATCCCTCGACGATCTGATCGCGCAGCGGGTCGCCGCATATACCCTCAAAATATCCGGCCCCGACCCGGGGATCCAATCGATCCGCGCCGATTATAATAAATTCCTGGCCATCCTCGCCAACCTCCTGCCCGATCCCGAGGGAACCGCGATCCTGAACGCCATCGACGCCTCCTCCTGCCACCTCGAAACCAAACTTCAGCAATTGACCTACCGGCGCGGCCTGCTGGACGGGGTGGAACTGGCCGCGCTTTTGGCCGAACGGAAGCGGGAGCGGGATTCATAAGGACGGGAAAGGCTCGCAAGGCCGCCAAAGGGATGTTTAAGCTTATTTTTCCCGCGTGGGCAAACCCGGATCGTCAGCCGCCGGGTTTTTTATTGCCCTGGCAGAGGAGATATTAATCCGATGCAATACCTTTCGTGGAATTAGCTCCAACCCATTCAATACCCTCAAGCAACAATTCTGGCTTGAAACCGTTGTAAATACAACATCAATCTAGCTTATAGTTATAAAAAATATTTTAAAAAAATTATCCAAATCCATTGACTATACATTCACATTCATGATATCATATGTCTAAGTAATGGATTACTTGTCCGGACAATACATCCAAACAACAAAAAATAAGGAGACGTAGTAATGAAAAAGAAGATTACCATTGCCGAACAACTCAGCACGGCCGAACTGCTCATGGCCGGACTGGCGACCCATGGCGAACGGCTGTCCAAACGCGGGCTCGACAGCGACTTTCTCACCCGGCTCACCGCCTGCCACCGGGGGATGACCGACGCCTATGCCGCCCAGCAGGAGTATAAAGCCCTTTGGATGGGGAAGACCGAGGAACGCCAAACGTTCCAGAACGAGCTTCAGGACCTTTGCAGTGAAGCCCGGAAAATGATCAAAGTCGAGCTGTCCCAGGACGCCTGGCGGCAGTTCGGGATCGTCGACCAGCGGTAGGGGTTTGTTGTTAGTTCCTGGTTCCTGGTTCCTGGTTCCTGGTTCTTGGTTCTTAGTGCTTGGGTTGGGTTGGCGCTATGGCCCGGGGATTGAATCACAGAGAAGCGGCCTGCGGGCCGCTTCTTTGCCACCACGTCATCGATAAAATCCATAGTCAAGGCATCTATGAATTCATCCGCGATCGCATCCTGAAAACCCACGATAAGATTCCGCCGGTCGACGCCATTGCTCAAATGATTCGGTGTGACCCTCATTATCGGCCGGGAGGGCTGTATAACCAAATCATCCACATCTTGACAGCACAAGACTATTGCCATAAAATAAGATATATATCTAAAATGTGGAGTAGTTACCAATGATTCAGGCGATTTTTAACTGATCCAATCGAATATGCCAAAAGACGCCGTTAGGTGGCGTATCTTGGCGCTTAAGTTAAGAATGTCCGGTCAGGTAACCTACCTAAAGTGTTTAAAAGACCATGCCGCGCATGGTCTTTGCTTGTTTTTGAAACGTCGTTTCGAGGCGGTTCGAAAACAGTATTTTCGCATTTCAAAAGGTTGCGGGTGAACTGTTCATCCGCAACCTTTTATCTTTCAAAGGAGGATTGATCATGAACATCATCGACTTCGCATACCACGACACGGATCAAGAATTTCAGGAATTGCGTGATTTTCTGATCGAATTGTACGCGACGGATCGAACGATCCGGACCTGGCTTTTCAGCCGGCTGGAGTTTTGGAGGGCTTGCGCGGCTTCCCGCCGGGAGCCGGGTTTTTGCCGGGCGAACGCGCGAATCTGGCGGGATGACATGGGGCGGATCGCCGGAGTATTTCTGTCCGATAAAGGGGACAGCGGCTTTCATGTCTTGCTCCGCCCAGGTTTGGAAGCGGTCGGGGAATTGATCTTGCGCTGGGCGACGACAATCTGGGGCGAAAACAAAACGGAGTTGAAAACGCAGCTTTATCCTAACGAAGCGACAATGCGGTTTCTACTCGAAAAGCAAGGTTTCCAATCCGGCGGAGTAGCCGGTTTCACCCGCGAATACGATCTTTTGGCGATGAGGCCCGAGCCGATCCTAGCCAATGGGTACCAAGTGGGAGATATCCTCGAATATCCGGATCGCTTGAGCAAAGCCGAAGCGGTCTGCCGGGCCTTTCATCCGGAGGATGACAAAGTAATTACTGAATCAGACTACTTCTGGCGGGCCAATCTTCCCTGTTATCAGCCGGAACTTGACCTATCAGTGGTTTCGCCCGAAGGGAAGCACCTTTCTTCCTGCCTTGGGCTGGTGGATTGGAAGCTTAAAATCGCCGAAATCGAGACCGTAGCCACTCATCCCGCTCATCAGCGACAGGGATTGGGCCGGGCCGTCGTGACCGAATGCTTTCGAAGACTGAAACGGCATGGGATTGAGAAGGCATACATTACCGGCTACCGCGAAGCGGCCAATGGGTTATACGGGGCGTTGGGACCGGCGGCGACCTATCCGCTGGAGCGGTTTGAGCGGAAGAAGAGATAGTAAGATTAAGCTATCGCAATCGGGGGATTGTAAAGCGGGCTCCCAGCGTTATATAACAATTAAAGGAAATATCCGGCCCCTCATCGAATATAGCATTACAATATTTGTAACATGAATACTGTACCCGGAATATCCCCGAAAGGCGGAACGCTGATGTTCGACGACGCGGCCGGCCCCATTGAGCATTGTTCGTGGGGGAAATTTATCATCGACGGCACCGGGCATGGAGAAGAAGACGGCCTCATTGCCGGCCATGGCAAGGATATCCGATTGATCGGCCGGGAGGTTTCGGAGTGGCGGGAGCGGCGCGGCCACGAGCTGACCCCGGCGATGATCGATGGAGTTTTGAACCGGGGCCTGGAGATCGTGATCATCGGAAACGGCGTGGACCAGAAGTTGCGTTGCCCCGAAGCGGTGATCGGCCTGATTGAGGCGGACGGGGCCACGGTATTGGTTCGTCCGACGCCGGAAGCTTGCCTGGAGTATAACCGGTTCTTTCATGAGGGCAAACGGGTGGCGCTGCTGGCGCACGGGACTTGCTAAAACAAGCGGTCAAGGAGTCTTCCGATGCGGATTGAGCACATTGCGATTTGGACTATGGACCTGGAACGGAGCCGGAGCTTTTATGAAGAGTATTTCGGCGGCGCGGCCGGGGCGAAATACCATAACCCGCAGACCGGGTTTGAGTCGTACTTCATCGTCTTTGACTCCGGCGCGCGATTGGAAATCATGCGCGCTCCCGGCCTCGATCCGGAGCGCTCCGGCGAGCGGCGGATCGGCTATTCCCATCTGGCTTTCGCGGTGGGGAGTGAGGACCAAGTCCGGCAATTGACGGAACGGCTCCGGGCCGAAGGATATACGGTGGTCAGCGAGCCGCGCCGGACCGGGGACGGCTACTATGAAAGCTGCGTCCTGGACCCGGATGGAAACCGGGTGGAGATCACGGCTTGATTTGGAGGATCATCAAAATGTTCAGTGAATCCAATCTTACCCTCAAAGCGTTACAGGAACATATCAAACAAAAGGATTTTCATCCCGAATTGAAACATCAATATTTTTTGAAACTCAGCGAAGAAGTGGGTGAGTTGGCCAAGGCCATCCGCAAGGAAAAGCGTTTGGACGATATGGGCGGCATCAAAGGAACGATCGAAGAGGAGTTATATGATGTCTTGTATTATATTGCCGCGCTGGCCAATGTGTATGGAATCGATTTGGAACAGTGTTGCCGGTTGAAAGAAGCGATAAACGCTCAAAAGTATTCGCGGATAAACGCCGATACAATCCGGAAATTGTGAGACAATCGATCGTTCACGGTATTTCTGCAGATTATCTTAGTAATTGCGTATAATTTCCTTCCCTCCCTGTCAACAATGTTACATGACGAACCGCTGGTTTCGTCTGAAACACTGGTTATACCGGGAGGGATTTATATTATGAAGAGTTATTTTGTGAAGATGCTGGCGGCCTTGGCCTTTTTGTTGCTGTTTTCGACCAAATTCGTCGATGTTACCATCGGCGAGCAGCTGTGCGAACATCCGCTGGAAACGGCCTGGAAAGCGACGGGACTGCCGCTTTCCGAAGTCTCGACCGAGACCTGGATGCAACTCAATGAACGGTGGACGCCGCTTCATGAATTGAAAAATCTGGCGGAACGGATCAAACAACGTCTCGAACTGCGTTCCCGGAGCGCGGCCTTAAGCGGGGAGCAACCGGAATTTTCGTATATCACTTTTGAAGGGCTGCGGCGAGACCATACGGCGGTGACGGTGACCATCCAGTCGACCCGCACCGATCAATTGTGTGAGACCCAGATCGGGGTCAGCACCATCAATGACGGAATGATTCAAAATCTCCGGGACTATCTCGCCGGATTGCGCTCGGTTATCACCAGCCTGGGCCGGACCGCCAAATTTACCGTGATGCTGGAAGGGGAGCGCCAGGGCAAGCTCCCTTCCAATCTGGTCCGGGATTTCTCGGGCCGGGCCTTCCGGCGGATCGACGCCAAAGTAATCGATTCGGCGTTTCAAGACGGCAACCTGGTTCAGAAGGGTTATACCAAGCTGATCCGGGAAACGGCTCAGCTCAACTCCAAGCCGTACAATGTCGAACTGAATACCCGGTATGACCGGGGCCGCGACCGGACCGAAGTGGTGCTGGGCTCGCCGAGCCTGACGGACGGGGTGTGAAAGGGGTGAAGGTTTGACCGGACCGCCGCTTGGCAACCAAAAGCGGCAACCCAATCCTTTTCCGTTCAAAGTCATTCGAAGTATTTTGGTTCATCCGCCGTGGAGCGGATTTTTTTATTCTTCCTTACTCAACATTCGCAGAGGAAAAAGGTGCAAAGAACCATTAACGCGTAAGCAAAGAGCAGAATAAAAAAAACATTTGACAATTATGGTCATTCAGAAAGCTACACCGAAGACCCGCTTTAGTATGATGAGGAGATTGGACCTAACCCTCGCCCTTCCCCACAGAAGTTGTTCAGGGAAGCTGATTCGAGGGGAAGGGTAACCCTGTCCGCTGATCTCCAAATGCTTGTGACCGCGATGGCATCGATTTGTTTGAATAGTTTTTAAAGTTTTGAAAACGTAAGCTCTTAGAGTTCGAAGCTCCAGAGTTACCCTTCCCCTTGAATGTTCTTCTTTGATTAGGCTTCTCCGGGGAAGGGCGAGGGTTAGGTACATAGGCGTCATGGCTATCCTTCAATTCCTTTTATTAAATATTATTTTGAAAACCGAAACAGCTTGAAAGGAAAATATTTAAATTATGGAGTATTATTCCAATTTAATAAGAGATGATTTTAGCGGGATTCTCCCGGTAAGAGGAGGCCATGATGAAACAGGGGTCGGGTCCGCCGTTTTTGCTTTTGATATGGCTGCTGCTGATTCCGGTGGCATTGGTCGGCTGCGGCGGCGGAGGTGGCGGTAGAAATTCCAGCAATCCCGCCGACTCTCCTGCGCCGTCCCCATCCGTGTCCGGCACTCCGCATCCGGCGCCGTCCGGGACCCCGACTTCGTTGCCGGTCGCGCCGCGGCAATGGAACTTCTTCGTTTATATGGACGGGGATAACAACCTGGAGGCCGAAGCCATTGCCGACCTCAACGAGATGGAGTTGATCGGCTCCAACAATGATCTGAATATTCTGGTGTTGTTCGACCGGATCGACGGGTATGACACGAGCAATGGCAACTGGAGCGGCACCAGGCTGTATAAGGTTACACGGGACTCCAACCCCTCCCTCATTAGCTCCGAATGGATTCAATCCTATAACGCCACCCGGCCGGAACTGGACATGTCCGATCCGGACACCCTCAAGGACTTTATCATCTATTGCCAACGGAACTATCCGGCGGAGCGTACGGTTCTCACGCTGTGGAATCATGGCGGAGGAGTCTACCCAAGGTCGGTGCCGGGCCGGACTTTATCCGCCGCCGGACTCAACGCCAAAGGAATTTGCTGGGATGACACCACCGGGCCGGATCCTTGGAATTGCCTGACTACGGACGAAGTGGCGCAAGCCTTGTCCGGCGCCCGGTCGAGCACGGGGAAGAGGATCGATCTGATCAACCTGGACGCCTGTGTCACCATGATGCTGGAAATGGCGTATCAATGGCGAAACGAAGCCGATTATCTCGTCGGATCGGAAGCGAATGTCCCCGGTGCGGGGAACGATTATGATACGGTACTTAGGCATCTTCAGAGCAACCCCAATTTGTCCGCGCAATCATTATGTTATACTTTGGTCAATGATTATTATGGTTATTACAGCGGAACCGGGAGCAGCACGACCTATTCCGCCCTGGCCTTACGTTCCATGCCGTCGTTTGATCGCCTGATGAGCGCCTTCACTACCTTTGCCATCGCGTTGAACCAAACGGACGACCTGGCGGGAGCGGTGGAAGCCTGGTTAAATACGACCTATTTCGACTATGCTGAAAACCGGGATCTTTACGATTTCGCGGTAAAGCTCACCATCTATGGCAAGGATGACAAGGTAAAAGCCGCGGCGACCGCTTTGCGATCCGCGCTCGAAAGCGCGGTACTGGTTCATCGCGAAACCGGAATTTATGTTGGCAAGGCCCATGGCGTGGCCATCTTGCTCCCCAACGGGGCGACCTGGGCGTCCTATGCGGCTCCGGATCAATATCCGATGCTTGAATTGGCGGCAGCCACTCAATGGGATGAGTTTCTGGACCAACTTGCGGCGGCTACGGCTACCGTGATTGGCAACCGGGACACCGTTACCTTCCGGGTGAGTTGGGCGGGTCCGGGCAATGTTGATGCCGCCGTCAGCGAACCCTACGGCGCCGTTCTGTATTCGCCGACCGAAACCGGTTTAAATACGCCCAACGGGGCTTTTGACATGAATGCCTTCTACGCCGGCACGGAAAGCTATTCATTAAAATCGGGCCATCAGATCGGCTATTATGGGTTCTATGTCCGGAGCTATTCGTTTAACGGCTTTGTTTCGGGCTCGCTTTCAATGAACGGGAATGCCTTTCCTTTCTCCGGAGTGGTCGAGGAAGGGTATCGTTATTTTTTGACTTCGGAATGGGTACGGGGCGGCGCGCCCCGATTCAGGCTGAGCCGGGCCGTCCCGGACGGGGCCCGGTTTGGCGATTGAGGGATTGGGAGCGGATCATCAAAAAAAGAGGCTTTCCTGCCGGAAGCCTCTTTTTTCGTAATGTTTTCAAGGGCACAAAGTTTTAGTATTGGATCTCGATCAGCTTCCACCCGACAACGCTGGTGAACAGCGGGATGCCCAACGGCTCGTACTCCAGGATCAGCGGATTGTTGGGATTGTTCCAGATGGTGAGCCCCTTGTTTAATTTGAAGGCGTGTAAGGCTTCGGGCTTGCCGTTGAGCAGCACCGGGAAGACAATCCTGTCCTTTACGGCCAAGTCAACGGCCGCCCAGTTCAAAGCGCCGGTCCCGCCTTCGCGGAAGTTGTCGGCTCGTCCCCGCTCCCGGAGTTCCTTCAGCACCTGCTGGGAGATCCAGGGGGAGGTGTCGGCGGTGGCCTTGGACTCATCCTTCTTGTACCAGGGGTTGAAGTTCCGGCTGGTCTTCAGATCGAGCAGGATCCGGGTTCCCTTCCAGTCCTTGCCGTCTTTCTGCGGACGCAACCAGGTATAGGTCACTGAATCGGGGAACGAGGCTTTGACGATCGTCATTTCCCAGCCGCGATCCTTCTGTTCGATGTGTTCCACGATGTATCTGAATTTTAGCTTTAACTGGGGCCGGATCGGGTTATAGTCTTCCTCCGCCAGGATCGCCCCGGCGCTCCAGGCCATAATTCCCGTGAAGATGATCAATAAAATAATCGCGCGTTTCAAACTGATTTACCTCCTGTTCGTGAATAACGGATCGTGGTCCGTATTAGCTTCTATATACAACCCCAAGGCTTTCAGCCAGGTTTTGTCACAACGCTTTTCAACGAAAATATTCAATTTTGAAAAGGGAGAATCCTTTTTTGGTTCCGTAATTTCTTTATTACATTGCAATCGTATCTTTTCAAGAAGCGGTTTGAAATGCGTCATGGGCGGAAACCGAAATCCCGGGCGCAAATTGGGAAGAGCAAAAATGATCGTCAGCGCCCGGCCTTTTGGCCGTTGTGTTTTTTTGACGTTGGAGCGGCCGGAAGAGTTCCAAGTGAATTGTCACGAATATTTTTGCCAGGGTATGAAATTGTGTTATAATTGGTGTAGATTTTGGGAGGGTGGACAAGATGGAGGTTAAGGCCCTAATCGAAATTCTCAATGAGTTGGTTCCCGGCGTCGAGTTGCGTCCGGTTCCCTCCGGTTGGGCCACCCTTGATCTGTTTTCAATCGGAGTCGCCGTCGATCCTACTCCGGAGAACCTCCGGGCGGCGGCCGACCACCAAGTCGACCTGCTCTTGACGTATCATCCCTGGACCGGCGAAGCGGAAGCCCAGCTCAAAGGGGGCAAGCTCCGGGTGTTGGCCATTCACGGAGCCTGGGATTATGCGCCGGAAGGATTAGTACAAGACCTGATTGCAACCACCGGTCTGACCGAAGTCGTCCGCCATGACGAAGTAATCGTCGGCAACTCCGATCTGACGCTCCGGGCCCTGATTGAAGCCAGCCAACGGGCATTGCGCAGTCCGGTTGTTCCCTATTATGGCGAACTGCGCAGTCCGGTCCAACGGGTCGGGATTTTCCCCGGCGCCGGTTTTCTGCCCCACCGCCGCAGTCTGTGGGAAGCCTGTCTGCAGTATGGCTGCGATACATTGCTGTCCGGAGAATTGACCATGGCGGCGCTGCGATTCGCCGCCATTCACCGCTTAAAGCTGGTCGATCTGGGCCACAGCGCCGCGGCCAAGGCCAGCATGGAGAAGTTCCGGCGCCAGCTGGAAGAACGGGTCGCCGGAGCCGGAGTGGCGGTGTCATGGTTCGATGACCTGTATACCGGCAATTACCTCACCAATTATTCCATTGCCGACGGCTACAGCGCCGGCCTGGCCGAGTTGGACGAGGACGATACGTTATCGTTATTTGCATTTTTGGACAAGACGGAGTGATCTTTGATGTTGCTGGTTGTGGATATCGGAAACACCAACACGGTCATCGGCGTCTATCAGGGCGACCGGCTGCTGGCCAACTGGAGGCTGGCCACCGACCGGCTGAAGACCACCGATGAATATGGCATTTTATTAAAAAATATGTTCCAGGAGTCGGAATTAAAGGCGTCGGCGGTAACGGCGTCGATCGTCTCCAGCGTGGTGCCGCCGGTGACCGGCCTGTTCACCGGGATGATCGAAAAATATTTCGGCGTCAGGTCGCTGGAAGTCGGGCCGGGGATCAAGACTGGCCTGACCATCAAGTATGAGAACCCCCGTGAAGTCGGCGCCGATCGGGTGGTCAACGCGGTAGCCGCGATCAAACTCTACGGCGCGCCGTTGATCGTAGTCGATTTCGGGACGGCGACCACCTTTTGCGCCATCGCGCCCCAAGGGGATTATCTCGGCGGCGCCATCGCGCCAGGCCTGGGAATCACTTCGGAAGCGCTGTTCATCCGAACCGCCAAACTGCCCCGGGTCGAGATCATCCGGCCCCGGACCATCATCGGCCGGAATACGGTAAACAGCATTCAATCCGGACTGTACTTCGGATACATCGGATTGGTGGAAAGCCTGATCACCCGGATCAAAGCCGAAATGAACTGTGACCCAAAGGTGATCGCCACCGGTGGGTTAGCGGAGTTGATCGCCGGGGATACTAAAATGATCGACCAGATTAACCCCTATTTGACATTGGAGGGTTTGCGCTTCATCCACGAGATGAACCGGAACGAATGATTCAGGTGAATGACAACCGCCCGGAGCGGGCGGTGCTGATGGGCCTCAACTCCAGCCGTTCGGAGGAGCGGGAGATCGAATACGAATGGCGGGAATTCGCCGAATTGGTCGAAGCCGCCGGCGCCGTGATCATCGCCCGGGTAGCTCAGAACCGGGAGACTCCTGATCCGGCGCTATTTTTGGGCACGGGTAAAGTAGAGGAGCTGGCGGGGGCGGTGCGGGAGCACGGCGCCGATCTGGTGGTCAGCCTCCAGGAACTGTCGCCAGTTCAAATCCGGAACCTTGAGGAACGGACCGGGGTCCGGGTTATTGACCGAACCAATTTAATCCTCGATATCTTTGCACAACGGGCTCAATCCCATGAGGGTAAGCTCCAGGTGGAACTGGCCCAGTTGAGCTATGCTTTGCCGCGCCTGAGCGGCGCCGGTCTGGCGCTCTCCCGGCTGGGCGGGGGAATCGGCACTCGCGGCCCTGGTGAAACCAAGCTGGAAACGGACCGGCGGACGGTCCGGACTCGGATCGCCGACCTCCGGCGCGAACTGGCCGAGGTGCGCCGAATCCGTTCGGTGCAGCGGCATCTCCGGGAGAAAAACGAAATTCCGACCGTGGCCATGGTCGGTTATACCAACGCCGGCAAGTCGACCCTGTTCAATCGCTTGACCGCGGCCGGCACCTCGGCCCAGGATCGGCTTTTCGATACGCTCGATCCGCTGTCGCGGCAGTTGACGCTCCCCAATCGCCGGACCGCGATTTTCCTGGATACGGTCGGCTTTATCAGCAAGCTGCCCCATCAATTGGTGGCCGCCTTCCGGGCCACGCTGGAGGAGACGATTCGGGCCTCGCTGATCCTGCACGTAATGGACGCCGAGGCTCCCGATCTGCTTCGCCGTTACGACGCGGTTCAGGAAGTCCTGACCGAATTGGAAGTCCGCGAGAAAGAAACGCTGCTGGTGTTGAACAAGACCGACCGGCTGGAATCGGAACCGGCCATCCAACGGATGGCCAAGGAATGGGCGGCTATTCCGGTCTCCGCCATGACCGGGGCCGGGTTCGAAGCGTTGTTGGCCGCAATCCAGCGCAAGCTCGAATCCAACCTGGAAGTGATCGAACTATTGCTGCCGTTTACCGAGGCCGGGCTGCTCGATCAGATTCACCGGAGATACCGGGTTCTGGAGACAAACTACATTGAATCCGGGATCCGCGTCCGGGTGGAATTGGAAAGGAGCTATGCCCTGCAATTCCAGCGGTTTCGGGCGGATGGCCCGGAACAGCCATGTTGACTATCGGCGGCGTATCGTTGGGTAATCCCGTCGTGCTGGCGCCGATGGCCGGAATCACCGATCCGCCGTTCCGGAAGATCTGTAAAGCGTACGGTCCCGGCCTGCTTTGCGGCGAGATGGTCAGCGCCACGGCGCTCCGCTTCGGCAGCGAACGGACTCAAGGGATGCTGCGGATTGATCCGGGGGAAAAACCAGTCAGTATTCAACTGTTCGGCTCCGAACCGGCGGTGATGGCAGCGGCGGCGCGGCAAATCGCCGCCGCCGGCGCGGATATCGTCGACATCAACATGGGCTGCCCGGTCCCGAAGGTGGCCGGGAACGGCGAGGGAGCGGCGTTGCTCAAGGATTTGCCGCTGGCCGGAGCGATTATCCAGGCGGTGGTCCGGAGCGTATCAGTCCCGGTAACCGTCAAATTCCGGCTGGGCTGGGACGAGCAGAACATCGTCGCTCCCGAGTTGGCCGAGATCGCGGCCGATAACGGAGCGGCCGCCGTGACCCTCCATGCCCGGACCCGGAATCAGTTTTATGAAGGCCGGGCGGACTGGACCTGGATCGCCCGGGTGAAAGAACAGGTTCCGATACCGGTGATCGGTAACGGCGATGTGGATTCTCCACAGGCCGCGGCCAGGATGATGCAAGAGACCGGGTGTGACGGGGTAATGATCGGGCAGGCGGCCATGGGCCGGCCGTGGCTTTTTGAACAGGTGGCGGCTTTCTTGACGGAGGGATGGCTGATCGATGAACCGCCGCTTGAAGAGAAATTTCAGGTGATGCTCGACCACCTCCGGCTTCAGGTCGAGTTTTCCGGGGCGGAGCGGGGCTTACGGGAGATGCGGAAGCATTTCGGCTGGTATCTGCGGGGATTGCCCGGCTCGGCCCGAATGCGGGACCGGATTAATGTCATTAACGATTTGGACGTTTTACGGGATATATTGCGGGAATACGCGGCCGGTTTGGGAGTTTCCATTGATCCGGGCCGCGCACCGACATGTTTGTAAGGCTACCGCCGGATGGGCGTTTTGATTGTCCGGCGTTTACCAATGCCGAGAGAAGAGGGACCGGTTTGAAACGGATTGTTAGCGTTAGCCTGGGGAGTTCGAAACGGGATCACCGGGCCGAAGTGGAATTTTTAGGGGAAAAAGTCGTGGTGGAACGGATCGGAACCAACGGGGACCTGCCCAAAGCCATTCAGCTGGTGCGGGCGCTCGACGGCGAGGTGGCCGCTTTCGGGATGGGAGGGATCGACCTTTACCTGTTTGCGGGGGCCAAACGTTTTACCATCCGGGATGCGGCCCGGATCGCCAAGGCCGCCCGGAAATCGCCGATCCTGGACGGCAGCGGCTTGAAGAACACGCTGGAACGCCGGGTCGTCCATTTTCTGGCCGAAGAGTTGCATCTGAAGCTGAAGGACAAGACCGTGCTGATGGTCTCGGCGGTGGACCGTTTTGGAATGGCTGAGGCCTTTCATGAAGCCGGCTGCCGGATGATCTTCGGGGATCTGATCTTTGCGCTCGGAATCCCGATTCCCATCCGCACCCTTCGCAATTTGCAGCGCCTGGCCACTATGGTTTTGCCGGTCATCGCCCGCCTGCCGTTCAAGTTGATCTATCCCACCGGATCGAAGCAGGAACAGCAATTCCCCAAATATGGCGCTTTTTTTGACGAAGCGGATATCATTGCCGGAGATTATCTTTACATCAAAAAGTACATGCCTGGCGATCTGCGGGGCAAAGTAATCGTCACCAATACCGTGACTCAGTCGGATATCGACGAATTGCGCCGGCGCGGCGCCGATCTGTTGGTAACCTCGACCCCGGAATTCTCCGGCCGCTCTTATGGGACCAATGTGGTCGAAGCGCTACTGGTCTCATTCTCCGGGAAGCGCCCGGGAGAACTGACCGAAGCCGATTACCTGAACCTGCTCGACCGATTGGGTTTCCAACCCCGCGTGGTGAAGTTCAAAGAAGCGTAACAGACGGAACCGAGATTTTGGGTTCAACGCTTCCAAAGCATAAACTGGCTCCGCCCCTCATATCTATCAGGGGGGCGGTGTCATGGGGAACTTCGGACTCATTTCGGAATTGTTGGTATCCAAATCAAACCGGAATCTCTTTGCCAGGTTGATACCGGACCAGTGGCGTTACTGGTTCGGACCGTTGCCGGCCGGGGAGATCCTGGGGGAGATGCCCCGGGAGACGGTTCAAGGCTGGGGCTGGAAGCTCCCGCCGGAATCGGGGCGGCTTTGGGACGAGCAGCGCAAGCATGTTTTTTGGGAACGGCTTATCGCCGAATTGGTCAAACGGAACATCCGGGTGGTCGGACTCGATCCAGGAAATGACTTTTTTCCGCCGGATTCGGTAATCGGGTTACCGCATTTTCCGGGGGTAAGCGACGGAAAGGCGCTGGAATTATTATTGTTCGTGAAGCGATTCCGGCGACTGATACGGAACTATGGAATCTCGCCCCAGAAGGCCAAAGCGATGATTATCTGGGAAGAGGGGAATCTTGGAATCGCCTGCGCCCGGTTGATCGCCAGGGAATTACGTTTTTTGACGCTGGTCTCGCCCAATACCCGGCTACTGGAGCGTACCTCCGAACTGATCGTCTATGAGACGGGAATCTCGCCGCAGATTTATAGTACTCTTCCCCCCGATTTCAAAGGAGCCCGGATTGTGATCAAATGCGGTCATCTCTCCAGACTCTCGCTGGTCCGCGGCTCAAAGCGGCTGATCTGGTGCGAGTTATTTCAGAACTACCCTTCCCTCTCCAGTCTCAATATGGAGCAAGGGATTGCCGCCCGGACCAAAACGGGGATTTTACCGATCTTTCCGGCGCTCGGAGAGACGATGATCCGGGCTTATTATGAGTTGAATCTCGGTTTCTGGTACGGCAACGACCTGCCGCTGGAGCGCGTTTTCAAACTGGCGGTGCTGCTAAAGGAGATCGGCTTTGATATCAGCGTTTGATTGAAGCTTGACAGGGGGGGAGGTTTCGATTATAATAAAGCTGTTTCTAGTAGCACTGGGACGATTTGGTGGTCCGGTGCTCTCTCTTTACTTGAGGGGTTTCAAAACGAGCCAGGAGAATAAACTGTTTTAGGTGGACATATATTAACATAGAATTTCGGCTTGGCTCGAAAGGAGCGGAAATATGGGAGACAAAGAAGTAATCCTGACGCTGGACGGACTCAACAAGCTCGAAAAAGAACTTGAGCTTTTGAAGACGGTCCGCCGTCGCGAGGTCGCTGAACGGATCAAGCAAGCGTTGGAATTTGGAGATATCAGCGAGAACTCCGAATATGAGGATGCCAAGAATGAACAGGGCTTCATCGAGGGCCGGATCCTCTCCATTGAAAAGATGCTCCGCAACGCGAAAGTGATCGACGCGGGGGAGAACCCGGCTCAAGCCGATGTAGTCCGGGCGGGCTCCAAGGTTTTGCTGGAGGATATTAATTCCGGGGAGGAAGTCGAGTATATGATCGTCGGCTCGGCGGAAGCGGATCCAACCCAGTTCCGGATCTCCAACGAGTCTCCGGTCGGCCGGAGCCTGGTCGGCCAGAAACTCGGCAGCACCATCAACATCAACGTGCCGATGGGCACCATTCAATATAAAATCAAAGGCATCAAATGACCGGAGTGGTGAAAGCCACTCCCGTTTTTTACGGAAAGCGTTGCAAGAGACCCCGGCTGAAGACGCTAGGCTCTGGGCAATGGTCAAGCGAAGCACGACAAGATCGTTTTGCAATCATTTTTATAATTACGCAGGGCCATTGTGGAAGCGATCGACTTTAACATGGCTTCTGACTCATTGCGATCAGACGGAGGTAGACATCGTTGGAACCCGAAGCGCCGAAACAGAGCGAACAGATGGAATTGCGCCGCCAGAAGCTGGACAAGTTTCGCGAGCGCGGCATTGACCCTTTTGGGGAGCGGTATAACCGGACCCACCTCTTACAGGAGATCAGCGACAGCTTCCCCGAATTGGAAAATCAAAGCGTCACCGTTGCCGGCCGGTTGATCGCCAAACGGGATCAGGGGAAGGCCTTCTTCGCCAATATCGGCGATCAGAGCGGCACCATTCAATTGTACGGCAAGATTGATATCATGGGCGAGGAGCAGTTTCAGGACTTTCTTGATCTCGATCTCGGCGACATCGTCGGGATCACCGGAAACGTCTTTAAAACCCATCGTGGCCAGATCAGCGTCCAGATCACTCAGGCCCGAATCCTGTCCAAGGCGCTCCGGCCGTTGCCCGAGAAATGGCACGGCCTGAAAGATACCGACATCCGGTATCGCCAGCGCTATCTGGATTTGATTTCCAACCCCGAGGTCCGGGAGACTTTCCTGAAAAGGACCAAGGCCATCAGCGCCATTCGCCGGCTCCTGGACGGAATGAACTTCGTCGAGGTCGAGACCCCGGTATTGAGCGTTCTGGCCGGCGGTGGACACGCCCGGCCCTTCAACACCCATCATAACACCCTTGATCTGGATCTGACCCTCCGGATCGCGCTGGAACTGTACCACAAGCGGCTGATCGTCGGCGGCTTCGACCGGGTGTATGAGATTGGTCACTGTTTCCGGAACGAGGGGATCTCCACCAAGCATAACCCGGAGTTCACCATGATGGAACTCTATCAGTCCTACGCCGATTATCAGGTCATGATGGAACTGGCCGAGTTGATTATCAGCCAGTGCGCCCAAGCTGTCTGCGGAACGGCCCGCATCGAATATCAGGGCACTCCTATCGACCTGACCCCGCCGTTTCCCCGGCTGTCGATCACCGAGGCCATCAAGAACTTCACCGGCCTCGACTGGATGACCATTGACAGCGACGCGGCGGCGGTGGCGGCTGCCCAAAACCTAGGGTTGAAACTGGACCCGAAGGCCACCAAGGGGATGGTTCTGGACGAGATCTGCTCGGAGTTCGTGGAACCGAAGCTGATTCAGCCGACCTTTCTGGTGGACTATCCGATCGAAATCTCGCCGCTCGCCAAGAAAAAGGCGGACAATCCCGAACTGACCGACCGTTTCGAGTTATTCATCTACGGTCGGGAGATGGCCAATGCCTTCTCGGAACTGAACGACCCGGTGGACCAGAGGGAACGCTTCCTGGAACAGGCCAGGGAAAAGGCAAAGGGGAACGAGGAAGCCATGGTCTGGGACGAAGACTTTTTGATCGCCCTGGAACACGGAATGCCCCCCACCGGAGGCATGGGGATGGGGATTGACCGGCTGGTGATGCTATTAACCGATTCGCCGTCGATCCGCGACGTGATTCTCTTCCCGTTAATGCGGCCGGTGAAGGAGTAATTGAATAATCATAACCAGAATATCGTAAGGGGCGGATTGCAATCCGCCCCTTTTATTTTTGTTTCAACCGGGTGTAAATAAGCCGCGGATTAAAATGACAACCGCATAGCGGAATGGTTTGCCACTCCATCGAAGTTTAGGCATTATTTACATTTATTTCATTGACAATGTCAACCTGGGTAAGTATTATAAGGAAGTAATGTAGAATTGAATGAAATTATAAATAGTTCAAACCCTCAAAATTCACAGTGGAAAGAGTGAACGACCATGCAAGCTGAACGGAAAACCGAGATTTTGGATGCGTTTATGCGGCTGGTGGGCCGCTTCGGCTTAGACAAAACAACAATGCAGGATGTGGCTAAAGCGGCCGGAATTAGCGTGGGATCAATTTATAATGATTTTAAGAACAAGGATGAGTTAATAGGAGAGTACACTTTCTGGATTCAACATCAATTAATGACGAAGAGCAAACGGCTGCTGGAGAGGGATCTCCCCGCTGAACAGTTATTACACGACTTAATAGTGGGGATCTTTCAGTTGTTTGCCGAGGAGATTCGGGAAAACCGGGGATTCTTGCAGTTGATCAAAGGAGAGGAAAGTTTTAGGTATTTCCGGAAAAATTTTGTGAAACACGATATGATGACGAGAGAATTCCACGAGCTCATTGCGGAAGCAATGAAACGTGGGGTTGAGGAAGGGGTTTTTGAGATTGACAATTGTTTACAAACCGCGAGCCTCTTCTTTAGAGCTTTCGGTGATTACCTTAAATTAATGGTCTTCAGTGAAAACCCATTGGAGACGGTCGCTGGCGTAGAAGAAATGTATGCTTTTGTGATCAAAGCGATCCGTAAACGATAAATTTTATATTTTTAATTCTGGAAGCAAGGGAGGGGATCAACGACAATTGAGACGTCAATTTTTTACAAATACTTAATTATATAGGATGAAGTAAATTTCTAATATAAACGAATGCAAATGACATCAAATCAGAATTTACTTTATCCTATTATAGCTGAAATAAGTTGAATTAAATTCATTAAATTTTCCATCAGGGCCGGCTTTAGGGACATGATGCATATAAGATATTTAATTCAATTTATACAGCCGGACGTACTTCAAAGATATTCCCGCAATATATTTCTTATTAAATTGCCGGGCATGAGTTTGTCCGATAGAACTGTCAGACGAGAATGGTTTGATAAAACTTGGGGAAAGTCAAGGGTGATACTGATGAAAAAAGTGATTGTAGTTTTGATAAGTTTTTTAATTGTGGGCTTGGTCGTCTTTACGTTATTAAAAAACAAAGCTGAAATTGCGGAAAAAGCCAAAATTGTTCCAATTAGTTCGTATCCAGTGTCGGTGGTGGAGGTGGCCCGGGAAACTTTGGTCGAAAGCTTGTCGCAGGTTGGAGTGATTACCGCCAATAACGATTTGGCGCTTGTCTCCGAACACCAGGGCAAAGTGATTGAGGTCATGGTCAAGGAAGGTTCGAGAGTTGCGGTTGGTTCTCCCATCGTCCGTTTGGATGATTTGCTGTCCCAGGCCAGTTTGATGTCGGCCCAAACCAGTTACGAGAAGGCCAAGAAAGACTGGGAACGCCATATTACATTGCACAAGGATGGTTTAGTTTCCGAAACCGATCTGGAATCGAAACGGCTGGATTTCAAGGAAGCCGAAGCCGACTATATCACGGCCAGGCGCCAGTTTCACAACTCGATCATCACCTCGCCCATCTCCGGCGTGGTGACGGCTCGTCCGGTGGATTTGGGGTCGATGGTTAATCCCGGCACAGTGGTCGCTAATATTTTGGATACCTCAAAATTTAAGGTCAAAGTGAACGTCCCCGAGCAAAATGCTTTCAAACTGAAAGTCGGCGATCGGGTCACCGTTGAAACGGATGTGTATCCCGGAGTTCAATTGAGCGGGTCCATTGATTTCATCAGTGATAAGGCGGATGCCGACCATACATACCCGGTCCAGGTCATAATCCCCGGGAATAAACAATATCCGCTCAAGTCCGGGATGTACGGCACGGTGACCTTCAAACAATCGCCACGGCAGGAATTAGTCATTCCCCGCACGGCCTTGCACGGCAGCGTCAAGGAGCCGCAAGTGTTTGTGGTGGAGGGAGATCAAGTGAAATTGCGGGATATCGTAATCGGCGCCGAGATCAACACCAAATTGCCGATTTTGCGGGGGTTGAACGAAGGCGAGAAGGTAGTTTATAACGGGCAGGAAAATCTGAACGATGGCAGCAAAATTTATGTCGTAGAATAAAATTTGGCTCTTGGGATTTTCGACAATAAGCTCATTTTATATAAGTTGAATTAAATACGAATTTATTGATTCACATTCGGCTTAGAATACAAATCTTAATTGGGAAATTTAATTCATCTCATATAGTCTAAATTTTATAAAGAATTTAGGTGGAAATTTATGACCATTACGGAACTATCAATTAAACGCCCGATCTTAATTATTGTGCTATTTTCGGCTCTCTCCTTGCTGGGAGTCTTCGCCTACTTGCAGTTGCAGTACGAACTGGTGCCGAAGATGGATATCCCGGTGGTCACGGTTAATACTCAATATCCCGGAGCGTCAGCCAATGAAGTAGAGACCTCGGTCACCAAAAAGATCGAGGATGCTGTCGCCGGCGTCGATAAGATTGACGAAGTGGTATCCACCTCGCAAGAAGGGGTTTCCATTGTCACCATCAATTTTTTGCAGGAAGCTAATATTGATACCGCGCTCCAGGATGTTCAGCGCAAAGTAAACCAAATCCTACCCGATTTCCCCGATGATGTAAAAAGTCCGGCCATCTCCAAGGTCTCGCTGGATGATATGCCGATTCTGATTCTTGGAATGACCAGCAATCTGCCGGGCACCAAATTTTTTGATTTAATGGATGATCAGGTTAAACCAAGGTTGTCCCAATTGCCCGGTGTCGGGCAAGTTATGTTGATGGGCGGTAAAGAGCGGGAGATCAAGGTCAACCTTGATATCAATAAGTTAAACGCGCATGATCTGTCCGCCCTGCAAGTGTTGCAGGCGGTTCAAAACGGCAACGTTGATTATCCGACCGGAGCTTTTAAAGATTCCGACCGCCAGTATGTAGTGCGGTTGGCCGGTAAGTTTGAAAGCGTCGATCAGCTCCGCGATCTAGTCGTGAAGCAGGATTCCACCGGGCAGGTGAGGCTCTCCGATGTGGCCGAGATTCAGGATGGGGTCGTGGAAACCGATGTCATTACCCGGATTAACGGCAAAGAAACGATCGGAGTGATGATCCGGAAGCAGTCCGATGCCAATGGCGTGTCCGTCAGCCAAGTGGTCCGGGATGAGCTCAAAAACCTGGAAGCAAAATATCAAAATCTCAATTTACAATCGGTCGTGGCGATGGATAACTCCACTTTCACCATGGATTCGGCCAATGCGGTGAAAGAGGATCTGGTGTTGGCGATTCTGTTGGTAGCCGGGGTTATGTTACTTTTCTTACATAGCTTGCGGAGTTCATTGATTGTCATGGTGGCGATCCCGACTTCGCTGGTGGTGACCTTCCTTGGCATGTGGATAATGGGCTTTACCTTAAATGTTATTACCTTATTGGCCTTATCGCTGGTTATCGGAATTTTGGTAGATGATGCCATCGTAGTTTTGGAGAATATATATCGCCACTTAGAAATGGGTAAAGACAAAAAGGTTGCTTCCTTGGACGGCCGGAATGAAATCGGATTTACCGCTCTTTCCATCACCATGGTCGATGTGGTGGTTTATCTGCCGCTGGCAATGGTCTCCGGGACGATCAGCGGAATTCTGCGTTCTTTCTCGCTGGTGATGGTCATCGCCACCTTGACGAGTTTGTTCGTATCGTTCACCGTTACTCCGCTGTTATCGTCGCGGTTCGGACGGTTGGAGCATTTGACCGAGAACTCGCTGGCGGGCCGTTTCGGATTGGGATTTGAGCGTTTCTTCAAGACGATGACGGAAGATTATCTGAAAATCCTGCGCGGCAGCCTCAAGCATCCGTGGTTGGTTTTGCTACTAGCGGCGGCGTTGTTTGTGGGCGCCGTGGGACTGATCCCCGGCGGATTCGTCGGCGCCGAGTTTGCGCCGCAAACCGACCAAGGCTCCTTGCAAGTTACCCTGGAGATGGTTACTGGGACCAAAGTAGAACAAACTAACCTGGTTACCCAAAAGATGGAACAGATCGCCACTGCCTTGCCTGAAGTGGATACGGTCTTTGTGGCCAGCGGTTACGGTGGAAATACCGAAGAAGCCAATAAGGCGATGATGTTCGTGAAGCTTATTCCTAAAGAAGAGCGGCGCCGCAGTACCGATGATGTCCGCTTGATCTTAAAGGAAAAATTTGAAAGAATACCGGGGGCTACAGTCCATTTAATGGCGTCTTCCATCGCCGGAGGCGGGGCGTCCGCCCCGATTCAACTGGCCGTGGTTGGAACCAACTGGTCGGATGTATCGCGCGCCGCCTTGAAGGCGAAAGAAATTGCCGCCGCGATCCCGGGTACCTCTGATGTCCGGTTATCCTCGGAGGAGGGCCGGCCGGAGATGAAAGTGGTCTTCAACCGCAAGAAAATGGCGGATTTGGGTCTGGATGTAGCCAGTGTCGGTCAGACTTTGCAGGTCGGCCTTACCGGCAATGACGACTCAAAGTTTCTGGATAAGGACGGCTCGGAATATCCGATTAGGGTAATGCTGGACCGCTCCGACCGGACCCGGACCCAAAATATCGGGGATCTGACAGTGGCCAATAAATTCGGGAAACTGGTTACACTAAATCAATTTGCCTCGATTCAACCTTCTTCCGGCCCGACCAAGCTGGAGCGGAGAGACCGGAATTATGCGGTGACGATCATGTCAGAAGCGGTTGGCCGGGCCAGCGGCGATATCGGCCGGGATATTGCGAAAGCCGTCGAGGCGGCCGGGATGCCTTCCGGGGTCAGTATCGGGATGGTCGGCAATTTGAAAAGTCAACAGGAATCGTTCGCCAGTCTGGGTCTGGCGCTGGTGGCCGGAATCATCTTTGTTTATTTGATCATGGCCGCTCTTTACAATTCATTTATTTATCCCTTTTCCGTCCTGTTCTCGGTGCCGCTGGCGTTGATCGGAGCCCTGCTGGGACTGGCTTTAACCAAGAATAGCCTATCGATCTTCTCGATCATGGGGCTAATTATGCTGATTGGTTTGGTTTGTAAAAACGCCATTTTGCTGGTGGATTTCGCCAACCGGGCGCGGGAGGTTGAAGGGCTGGCCATTGAGGATGCCTTGGTGGAAGCGGGCCGTGAACGGTTGCGGCCGATTCTGATGACCACATTGACCATGATCCTCGGAATGTTGCCGTTGGCGTTATCGGAAGCCTCCGGCTCCGAGTTCAAGCATGGTTTGGGTTGGGTGCTGATCGGCGGTTTGACGGTTTCGATGCTGATGACTCTGGTAGTAGTGCCGGTCGCCTATACTAAGGTGGAACAGGTTCGTGAGTTCGTTTTGGGCTTACAAAAACGGATGATCCGGAAAAAAGCGGCGGATCGCGTTTGATTTAGGCGAGCGCCATCACTCATCCGAACTACGGGCTGTTGATAGTTAACATTACAAAACCAAAGCTTTCAATTAAGAAAGCTTTGGTTTTTTATATAGAGGACTTGAATTCAGGATCTAAAATTGGTACGGCGTTAACCGCCACTCCCTGCCCGATTCCGGCCGATGGCTCCGATCCGGGCGCGGATCTTGGCCCAGAACCCATCGGAAGCCGGGGCTGATTTGGGAGATTTTTCAGTCTTAGGGCCAGCCAGCGCTTCACCAAATCCGATCCGGAGCCGGTGGGTCCGGGAGTCCACCATATTGCTCTCGAGGAGGATTCCGTTGAGGTCGGGGAAGGGTTCGCCGCTATCGGTCTCGATCTTCAGTTTCGATCGGACCCTGCCGGAACCTTCGATCCGGCAGGAGATTTGAAAGGAGGCCATGGTTAAGCTCCCTCATGGTTTATTTCAGTATGACTCTGCAAGGGTAGAAAGCCGGAATCCGGAAGACAGAAGCCGAATTTCTCGCTGAATCCATGGTTCGTGAACCCTTCTGAGTTTCAAACGCTAAATTCGGACTCCTAAAATTCCGACTCCACTTCAATAACACTATCTACGTTATGATATCGGACAGGGAAGCGCTCTGACCCGGGATAGGAGCACGAATCGGGTGCTTTGGCCCCAATTCGTTCCCAAGTCTTAGGGTATGCGCCGGTGGAATGAGGGGACAATGATAGCAAAAGACGTGGAGGAGATCGAAATGACGCCGCATTCATCGGAAACCGTTTCCGCGCTTTCACCCGGCCGTGAATTGGACCGGCAAGTGGCGGAGCAAGTCATGACCGTGCCCCGGCTCTATCTTTATCAGTCACCGGCCGAGTTCGGGGAGATTGCGCTGCCGGGCACCGGCGAAGCGCGGCCGGCGCTCCGGGATCACGACCTGTCGGAGCAGACGCCGCAATATTCGACCGATATCAATCAAGCCTGGAAGATTGTGGAGGAATTGAATTCCCGGGGTTGGGAGTTTCAGGTGCGCGTCGACCGGTTCGGTAACGTAACCGCCGCCACTGGACCGGACGGGGAGTATCGGGTGGGAGAGGATTCAGATGTTCAATTGACTCCATCCGAAGCCATCTGCAAAGTCGCGTTGCGAGCGGTCACCGAGGGACAGGCGAAGAGCCGATAAGGTGAGCGTTTCCTCACCTGACTGTCATGAGTGTATCGGGCAGAGGGAATGACCTACAGGGAGGAATTTTATTAGGCCATTAATTAACCATGTTAAGCAATTATCTAAAAATAAAACCGGCGGGATTTCGGCCCGGATCGGATTTGGCCCGGCGCGAGGTTTGCTTTATAATTTAACCATAAAGGGAATTTCCGAAATGAAAGGGCGATCAAAATGAAAGCAAGGCAATGGATGGTTTATACGCTGCTGGCGCTGGGGTTGCTCCTGACCGAGGCCGCCGCCGCTCCGAACGAAAATAACGCCAATGAACCGGCTAAGACAGTGACAGTGGAGATTAAGGGGTTCAAATACAGCCCGGCCGAGGTGACTTTGGCTCCGGGAACCCGGGTGGTCTGGATCAACCGGGATACCCCAAAGCATAACGTGGTGTTCGACAATAAGGTCTCCAGCCCGTTACTGGCCAAGAATGAGCAATGGTCGATGGAATTCAAGACGCCGGGAACTTATCAATATCTCTGCGGTCCACATCCCTGGATGAAAGGAGTGATCATTGTTAAATAAAAGAATGGAACCAAATCAAGCCTCCCCCGGTTGGGGGGAGGCTTGGTTATAACGAGGCGACGACGCTGTTTTATCCGTAATAAGCGAAAATCACGACCAGCGCATGGGTCAACGCGAGGGCAAGGGTGGTCAAAGCCAGTCTGCCGTGAATTTTCAAATTCACCTTAATGATCCGTAGACCCGTCATTACCGTAACGGTCAAAAACAGGAACGACAAAATCCCCAACCAGACGGAGAGCGGAAGGCCGCCCAGAACCAACATGCCAATTCCTCCTTTGATCTTCGGCGATTTGCAACTTATGAATTAAGGAAACATGTCGCAATTATTCGGCATTCAAAAAACTTATTGCGACATACATAGATATTTCGGGGTCCGGGATCGTTTTCCTCTAAGGTTTTTGGCCAGGTCCGGAACGGCTGGCGCCAATGTTAAAAAATAAAGATTGGGTTTACGGGGGCGCGTTCCGGGGGTAAAATGAAAGGGGAAGCCCGGGCGGGCTCTGGAAGTTTAGGTGTGCCCGGGCTTTTGAGATCATGCGGGCAAGGCAAGGACGGACAACCGGAACGAAAGGAGTATCGTTGTGATCAAAATCGGAATGACCTTAGTGGTGGCGGCCATTGGCGGCTTGATTGGGCTGAAGCTGCGGCTGCCCGCCGGTGGAATGATCGGAGCGATGTTTGCGGTGGGATTGTATAATTTGAGCGGCGCGGCGGGAGCGATCATGCCGCTGGATTTGCCGGCCCATTCCAAACTGGTGGTGCAGATTCTGGCGGGCGCGGTAATCGGAATGAGCATCAACCGGGAACTGCTGATCGGGATGAGGGAGATGTGGTTTCCGGCGTTGATCAATACTGTGACTCTGCTGGGTTTGGGTCTAGTGGTCGGATTGGTTTTGCACAAAACGGCCGGAATGGATCTGGTGACTGCCATGTTCGGCAGCGCTCCGGGCGGGCTGAACGAGATGACTCTGGCCGGCGAGGCCATGGGCGGCGAAGGGGCGAAGATTGTCCTGCTCCAGACGATCCGGCTGGTCGGGGTGATCACTGTCATGCCATGGGTTATCCGGTGGGCTCTCGGCTGGTTGGAAAAAGGCTGAACGCGGTTGAATGGGCCAAATTTCCTCAAATCCCGCCTATTTGTAATTGGTTATGGCGATGGGCCGTGGTATACTGGATGTCGAATCATTACCGTTGCCTGGTAAATCAAAAGAATATAAAGGGAGGACCAAGAGATGCTTTCTAACATGAAACAGACTAAAAGCTTTCGGATCATCTCCGGCTTGGTCCTGCTTGGCTTATTAACTCCGTTCGCGGTGTTTTTTCAACCGGCTGCCGGCGCCGGACCGGAACGGACGGCGTCGCTGGCGACCAAAGCGAAGCAGGAACGGGCTGGAGCGAACCGGGTTTCCGGCGCTCCGGGCGTGGAACCGGCCAACGCCGTGACGGCGGCCCCGCAGTCGGCCCTTCCGGCTTCCGGAGATCCGGCGCAACCGGCCTGGACCGGGAAACCGTCTTCTCAAGCCCGGGCGGCGGGTTCCGCCAATACGGGCAATAGCGGATATCGCGGCGGCAGTTATCAGAATGACTTGTACCTGTTGGCCCGGGTGATCAACGCCGAAGCCCGGGGCGAGTCGCTACAGGGACAGGTGGCGGTTGGCGCGGTGCTGTTGAACCGGCTGAATAACCCCAAGTTTCCGAAGAGCCTGAATAAGATCATCTTCAAGCAGGGCGAGTTCTGCACGGTGCGGGACGGCCAGATCTGGCTGAACCCGAGTCCGCAGGCGCTGAAAGCGGCGCGGCTGGCCATGTCCGGCTGGGACCCGACCGGCGGGGCGGTTTACTTTTATAACCCGGCCAAGACCTCCTCGAAATGGATTTGGTCGCGGCCGGTGACTACCAAGATCGGACAGCACATCTTCGCCGCCGCCTGATGCACCGAACCTTCGAATAACCCCTGCCGGTTTCGGCGGGGGTTATTTCGATCATTTCTGAATCGGGTCGTAGCGCCTCCGACCAAAGGTTTATTCCGTCTACGTCGCCAAAACCAATCGGGGGAATAACCGCCCTATTTCATTCAGCAACAGAATGTGGATATTCTGTGAATAAATGAACTGGGGGAACCGCTCCCCATCCACATTCAGCAACAAAATGTGGATATTCAGTCACTGAATCATTTCATTGAGTAAAAGAATGTGGATATTCAGTAACTAAATGTGGATATTCTGTGAATAAATGAACTGGGGGAATCACTCCCATTCCACATTCAGCAACAAAATGTGGATATTCAGTCACTGAATCATTTCATTGAGTAAAAGAATGTGGATATTTAGCAACTGATTGTGGATATTCCGTTACTAAATGTGGATAATTGGTTGCCAATGCAAGTACGGGGTCTGGTCGCGCTTGATCTTGGAAAGGGGGCTAGAACTGATCTAAACTTTTGGCATCAA
The DNA here is from genome assembly GCA_023402395.1 of Bacillota bacterium. Classification (GTDB taxonomy): domain Bacteria; phylum Bacillota; class UBA4882; order UBA8346; family UBA8346; genus JAEYGI01. Next base: position 150,946 of record JAEYGI010000053.1, on the reverse strand, counting down.
GGCCAATATCAAACGCAAAGAATTAAGTATCATACTTTAGGCCGACAGGAGTAGGCGCGCCTACTCCCGATCCGGATCAGCCAGTCCTTTGAGGATGTCTTTCCGTTCCGATTGCCGCAGCTTTTTGATATCCTTGCCGGGATCGTTGTCGTGCACCCGGGTCCGGGGATTCCGGGTCCAGAAGTTCCGGAGGCTCGCTCCGGGAATCATTTTTTTGGGTTTTTTCATGGGAACCGCTCCTGTCGCTTTAAAAATAAAAAACCCGCCATGGCAATCGTCCATCGCAAGAAAAACAGATCAAAAAAACACGATCACCTCGTGTTTCATCGGCCCGAACCGTCGAATGGTGATTCTACCAATAAAGCTATCATAAGGGGATCGCTTCAGTTGAACTGACTTTCACACATAACCTCCCAGGCGAAGCCCAGTGGAATCGATCATGCGGCTCCACTATATAACAGGGTCTGGAATGTTGTCAAGTAGAAAATTGGTGATTGACACCATAATATGGAACATGATACTATACACTTCAGACGCTGGAACAATGGAACCTCCCCAACCGGGAGGTTTTTGTTATTCGGCCTGGAATATATCGATGAGTATCAAGTTAATTTCGATGACGTCACTTATTTTGCAACTCGAAGTAGGGGGAACCATCTTTAGTCACTTGAAACTGTCCGGCGCTTCAGCTTTCATAGCGCCGGGATGAGTCTTGCCGGATTGGTTGAGCTTACGGTTTCGCATTCGCGTCGTCAAAAGCGAGGAGTTCTAGGCACGACCGAGCAGTCGGCTCATTTTAGCAAGCCTGATTTGCTTAGCCGAGCTGCAAGCATACATTCACGCAAATCGTAGCGAGAACCGGAGCCGTACTCAATGTACGGTGAGGATCGCAGCGACCGAGCAACGACGAAATCCGACGCTTTTCACGGCGCATCAACCAATCCGGCAATTCTTTTAAAATCTTCTGAGCCTATCTAAGCGAGGAATCCAACGATGTTTGTCTTATATCACCAGGAAAAACAAAGGCTGCCGGTCAAGATCTGGCTGAAAAAGCCCGAGGACCTGGAGCCGGAATGCCAGGCCCAGGCGCTGAATCTGGCTAATCTTCCGTTCGCGTTCAGGCAGGTGGCCTTGATGCCCGACACCCACGCCGGATACGGGATGCCGATCGGCGGGGTTCTGGCCTGCGAGGGAGCGATCATTCCCAATGCGGTCGGAGTGGATATCGGCTGCGGCATGGGATTCATCCATACCAATATTCCGGCGGCGCTGATCAAAACGACCGGTACTCCCAATGGCAAATTGGCCCAACTGATCGTCGGCGCAATCATGCGGGAGATTCCGGTGGGATTCGCTCATCACCAAACCGCTCAGAACTGCGCGGCCTTGGACCGGTTTGCCCGCGAAGGGCGTCACCGGGAGGAGCCCAAGGAATTGCTGGCGGAGATCGACGCCGGGTATTATCAGGCCGGCACTTTGGGCGGAGGCAATCACTTCATTGAACTGCAGGAGGATGACGACGGATATCTGGGACTGATGCTCCACTCCGGGTCGCGGAACTTCGGCTATCAGATCTGCCATTATTTCAACCGGGCCGCCAAGGAATTTAACCGGAAGTTCGCCTCAGCCGTCCGGCCCGAGTGGGATCTGGCTTTCCTGCCCACTGATTCCGATCCGGGCCGCTCCTATATCGAGTGGATGAACCTGGCGCTGGAGTTCGCCATGGAGAACCGGCAATTAATGATGGAGCGGGTGAAGCGGATCGTTTTTCACGCCGTGGCCAAGCACGCCGGCTTTTCGGGAGCCGGGATTGATCTGGAAGTGAACGCCCATCATAACTACGCCGCGCTGGAGCGGCATTTCGGCCAGAGTCTTTGGATCCACCGCAAAGGGGCGATCCGGGTCCGCGCGGGCGAGCCGGGGATCATTCCCGGCGCGATGGGTTCGTACAGCTATATTGTGGAAGGTCTTGGGAACCCGGAGAGTTTTCAGTCCTGTTCCCACGGAGCCGGCCGGAAAATGGGCCGGAAGGAAGCGGAGCGCCGCTTCAAGGCCGAGGAAGTTTTGGCAGACCTGAAACAGCAGGATGTGGTGCTCGGTACGCCGAAGCGGAACCGGATCGCGGATGAATCCCGCTGGGCCTATAAGGAGATCGATCAGGTGATCGAAAACGAACGGGACCTGGTCCGGCCGGTCATGCGGTTAAAAACGGTGGCGGTGGTGAAGGGGTAAAAACCCCGACTAAAAGCGTTAAGGTGCTCCCTTGGCCTTGAACGAGGGTTTTATCGCGTCCGGCATGGAGGTTCTCCATTTCATTCCACCATTCCGACGGGAAGGCCCGGCCGCCGATCCGAATTGATTACTCATGGTTCGGGAAAATTAAACCAAGCCTTATTTGGATTAGGACATGGCAGGAGTGTAAAGCGATGAAACTTTTCAGAACGGTCTGGCGCATTCTCGGCCATCTGCTCGGCTCAACCGTTTTTTTGGTGGGTGTTCCTTATTTGCTCGCTTTAATAGCCCAGCGGTTCCCGCGGGCGATTCTCGGCAACGCCGAAGCGGGCTGGATGATCGGCGCGCTCATCATCTGCGCCGGCGCTCCTTTTCCGGCTTTCGCCTGTTTTCAGTCGCGCTTCGGGGAAGAAGACGAGCCGTCTCCTGCCGTGAGTTCCCGAACCAATCAGTTGATCCGGTCCGGACCGTACCGTCTCACCCGGAATCCGGTAGCCTTCGGAGCATTTTGCCTCTATATCGCGGCGGCGTTCATTTTGAACTCGGTCACGGCTTTGACCGGGGCCTTGCTTTGGTTGGCCGGATGGCTTGTTTATCTGAAAACCGTCACCGAACCACGGTTGGAGCGGAAGTTCGGCGCGGAGTTCCGGGAATATCGAAATCAGGTGCCGCTGCTGATTCCGGGAATAGGGAAGAAACGGGGAGAAGCGGTTTACGGATCGTCAAATGAACCATAGAGAGAAAACCCCCGGTTCTATGCGGAACCGGGGGTTTTGCTTCATTGCCCGTATTTCTGACGGATCAGCGGCTTGATCCCGCCGCTCTCCAGAATGGTCATCACATACTCCGATAACGGCTCGGCTTGCAAGACAGCGCCGGTGGTCTCGTTCGTGACTTTCCCGGCGGTCAGATCGACGGTCAGCCGGTCGCCCGGGTTGACCTTTCCGTGAATACCCGGGCAGACCAGCAGGGGAATCCCGAGATTGATGGCGTTGCGGTAGAAGATCCGGGCGAATGAGGCGGCCACCACGCAACTGATGCCTGCCGCCTTCAGGGTGACTGCGGCGTGCTCTCGGCTGGAGCCGCAGCCGAAATTGGTGGCGGCGACGATCAGATCGCCGGACCGGACCTGCTTCACGAATTCGGGGTCGGCTCCTTCCATGGCATGTTTGGCCACATCCTCCGGATCGGTGAGATCCAAATAACGGCCGGGATAAATCTGATCGGTATCGATATTGGAACCAAAGACAAAGGCCCGGCCGGAAATGATCGTATTCATCCTTCTATCACATCTCTCCTTGATATACTAAAAACCAACCCATCGCTCTTTAACAACCAATAACCAGCAACCAAGAACTAGGAACCAGCAACCAGCCCCCCACTTACACATACTCCCTCGGATCGACAATCTTTCCTTCCAGGGCGGCGGCGGCCACCGACGCCGGAGACGCCACGTAAATCTCGGCCTGACTGTGGCCCATCCGGCCCGGGAAATTGCGGCTGGAAGAAGTGATGCAACGTTCGTCCGCGGCCAGCATGCCTTGGTGCGTTCCGAGACAGGCGGCGCAACCGGGGGTCACCAGCGTGGCTCCGGCCTCGACCAGAGTTTGAATATAGCCGAGATGAATCGCTTCCAGCAATACCCGCTTGGAGGCGGGAACGACGACCAAACGGGTTCGGGGGCTGATGTGCTTGCCCTTTAAGATCTTAGCGGCAACGGCCAGATCCGGAACCCGGCCGCCGGTGCAGGTCCCGAGAAACGCTTGATCAATGGGGACGCCGAGCAGGTCGGAGACGGCCGAAACATTGTCGACGCTGGAAGGGGCGGCCACTTGCGGGCCGATCCCGGAGACGTCGTAGGTATGTTCGGCGGCATACTGGTAACCGGGGTCGGTCTCGATGATCTCAAAATCCCGCACTTGTTTTTCCACCAAATACTGCAATGTAATATGATCGGGCTGGATGTAGCTGGTCTTGGCCCCTAGTTCAGTGGTCATGTTGCACAGCGCCATTCGTTCCGAAACACTGAGGTTTGCCAAAACCGGCCCGGTGAACTCGATTGCTTTGTAGACGCCGTAATCGGCGCCGAGATCGCCGATGATTTTCAGAATGATATCCTTGGCGAAAACGCCTTTTTTCAGTTTGCCGGTGAGATGAATCCGGATGATCTCCGGCACGCGGAACCACAGTTCGCCGGAGATCAGAATCGTTGCCAGGTCGGTGGCGCCGACACCGGTGCCGAAGGCTCCGAACGCGCCGTGAGTCGTGGTATGGGAGTCGGTAACCACCAGGATCATTCCCGGCCGGATCAGGCCTCGGTCGACCAACACCTGATGACAGACGCCCTGATCAATATCCATCAGCAAGTCAATGCCCTGCTCCCGGCAGAATTCCCGGAATTGCTTCTGGTTTTCGGCCTGCATGATGGTGGAGGCAGGGGCGTAATGATCGAGGAAGACGACGACGCCGCGCGGATCGTGAACCTGTTTTCCGCCCATTTCCCGGAAGGAGCGAATGGTCTGAAGATAGAGGTCGTTGATTCCGGCCAGGTCCACCCGGCAATTGACGATCTCGCCGGCGGCCACCCGCGGCTTCCCGGCGGCTTTCGCGAATATTTTCTCAATGGCGTGCACGATAAGTGGATTCCTCCTTGAACTCGTTGATTACATCCTATCCCCTGAAACCCAATTCAGGTCGGGAATTCGGAATTCAGAAGCCAGAACAAAAGGTGAAAAAACAGCCGAAGACCCGAACTTCAAGAACTTAAGAGAACCGAGAACTAAGAATTAAGAACTAGAGCCAACTACCGGCACCGTCAGGCTTCCCTGCGGCATCAGCACGACGCGCGGTTCCGGGCCGGCAACCTCTGCCGCCAGCCGTAACGCTTCCTCCATATCCCGGGCCGGAGTGAACAAAAGCAGCCGGGCCAGGTCGGGATCGAGGGTGGAGACCAGGATGAAGCGGGCTTTTTTCATCAGCCGGGTGACCGCGTAAGCCTTATGAGCGCCGATTTGAAAGTCGGCCCGGAGTCTCGCTTCCACCTGTTCCGGAGTCCGGCATTCCCGCATGGTCTGCTCATAGGTAGTGGAACCGGACCCTTCGATGCATTCGCCGAGAATAATCACGGCCCCGCCGTCGCGTACGGCGCACCAGGCGTTATCCATGGTTTTTTGAAGCTGATAAACATTGATGTCCTTGGGGTACCCCCCGCAACTGGCAATCACCAGATCGGCCGGGGCGTTAAGCGGGACGCCGAAGACCTGGTCCACGAAGCGGCAGGCTTCCAGATGGGCCTGGATATAATCCCCGGCGAAGACTTTCAGAAATTCCTTTTTTTCATTGAGGACCACGTTTAACAGGAAGGAGGGCCGGCACATCTCAGCGCCTTCGATCTGATCCTCGTAAATCGGATTGCCGGAGAGTTTGCCGATGACGGCATCCGGATCCAACAGCCAGCTGTGATTGCGGCGAATGGTCTCGTAAGCGGCGACCCCGGGCAGCAGCGCTTTCCGGCCGCCCCCAAAACCGGCGAAGAAGTGATGGACTACGCTGCCGGTGCAGATGATGTGATCGGCCTCCGCGGCCACCTTGTGAAAGGCGACCGGAGTTCCGCGCGAAGTAGTTCCGAAGGAGACATACTGCGACGGGTCTTTGCAATTCGGATTTACCAGGCGGATCCGCCGGACGACCTCAGGGCCGACCGCCTCGGTCATTTCAGCCTCGGTCATGGCCCGATGGGTGCCGAGAGCGAAAAGGATCACCATCTGTTCGTCGCCAACTCCGGCTGCATTCAACTCGTCCAGCAGAACCGGCAGCAAGAGATGGCTGTTGGCGACCCGGGTTGGGTCATTGACGATCAGGGCTATTTTCTGGCCGGGTTGAACGATTTCCCGCAAGGGCGGGGAGCCGATGGGGTTGCGGATGGCTTCGCGGATTGCGGCGACCGGGTCGGCCAGCACCGGCTGCTCTTTGATCCTCAGTTCCGCCGCAACCCGGTCCGGGTTGAGGGAGAAGGGGATCTGGCCGTGGCCGTATTTCATGGAATATTCTTTGATTGTCATGTCGAAGTCCATTTCAGTTTGCTGATTGAATGTAATCCATTGAAACGTATAAGCGATACTTATTCAAGCATAAACTATTTTACTTCCCGGCGCAATGGTTTCCCATTGAACATAATGTAACAGCTTTCGCATTACCTTCGCAAAGCCCCGCACGAACCGTGAACGGTTCAATCAACAACTAAATAACTAATAACTAAGAACAAAACCACCATCCAGGCGGCAACATTTGCAATCCCCAAATTCCCCTCGCCGCTTCCGCAACTTTCTGATATAATGAGCGTAGCAAATCGCTGGCGGTCACAGCAACCCGCCTAACCAAAACTGGAGGTTGATATCGGTGTCCACTCGTACTTCGCGGGATCTTTCCCCGCTGTTCCTCGGCTTTACCTGTCTCTTCCTTACCTGCCTGCTCCTATCGAACATCATTGCCGGAAAGATTGTGACGTTCTGGGGGCTGACTTTGCCGGCGGCGGTAATCTTATTTCCGATCACCTACATTGTGGGCGATGTTTTGACCGAGGTTTACGGCTATCACCGCGCCCGGCTGGTGATCTGGATTGGGTTTTTGGCCTGTCTCCTGATGACGGTGGTCTTTTTGATCGTTTTGCGCCTGCCTTCGCCCGGTTTTTGGCAAGATCAACCGGCATATGAGACAGTACTCGGTTTTACTCCCCGTCTGGCGTTGGCCTCATTGATCGCCTACCTGTTCGGCGAGTTCGCCAACGCCGTGGTTCTTTCCAAATTGAAGCTGCTTTGCGCTGGACGCCGTCTTTGGCTTCGAACCATCGGTTCGACCTTGGTGGGGCAAGCGCTGGATACGGGGGTCTTCATCACCGTGGCCTTTTGGGGAGTGGTCCCAGGCCCCGTTTTAACCGGAATGCTGGCCGGACAGTATTTATGGAAAGTCAGTTATGAGGGGTTGGCTACGCCGCTGACCTATTTGGCGGTGGGATGGGTCAAACGCCGGGAAGGTGTCGATGCCTATGATTACGGCGTCAATTACAATCCGTTGAAGGGAATTCATGTCAATGAAGCAGAATCCGTATCAGTTTGAGGCGCTCGGGAATACCGCCCGCCAGCCCTCGCGCCGGCTGGAAATTTTCCCGGTGCCGCCCGGCGTCAAGACCGTGGTGCTGGAAAGCGACGAAGTGACCAGCCTTTGCCCGGTCACCGGCCAGCCGGACTGGGAGACGGTGCGGATCGAGTTCGAGCCGTGTGAATACTGCATTGAAAGCAAAAGCCTAAAGCTGTACCTGTGGAGTTTCCGGGAAGACGGGGTTTTCTGCGAGGCTTTGGCGGCCCAGATCGCCCGCGATGTCTTTGAGGCTTGTCAACCGTCCTGGTGCGAGGTGACGGTGGCCCAGAAGCCGCGGGGCGGGGTGAAGATCACGGCCACAGCCCGGGTTGAACAGTAGCTGATCTTGGTTCCCAGTTCCTGGTTTCTGGTTATTGGTTTGTAGTTCTTGGTTGTTATGGTGGGATCCGGGATGAGCGAGCGGTAATGACTGGCTTACCTGTTTAAGTGACGGGGTTTATGGAGTTATCTGTAAATCCTTTTTTCTTGTGCGCGGGAAGATGGCCATCCGGGTTTCTTTACCGGTTTTGGCATCGGTTGACCGATTTACCGGTGAATACGACCCGCCGTCGAGGAACTTTGGTTGGCCCGAATACGATAGATGATGGTAAAGGCCAAACACAGCGATCGAAACCGGGTCGCGCACTTTATGACGAAATGAGGAAGCAACTTGAAGCGGAAGAAGATGGCGTTCATTCTCGGCGGAATCGCGCTGGTCGTTCTGATCGTATGCTTGGTTATTTTCAAACGGGGCGGTAATCCGGATCTGAGCCAGTACGATTTTTCCCCGGCCCAGCGGATGGATCTGAGTGAACGGATTGACGCCACCGGTAAAGTCCTGGCGCTGGAGAAGAAGGACTTGTACGCCGATTATGACGGCACGGTGGACAAGGTCCACGTCAAGGCAGGAGACGAGGTCAAGCAGGGGGATATCCTGGTAACCATCAGTTCGGCCACGCTCAAGCAGCAATGGCAAGAGGCGGACTCTGCTTTAAAACAGGCCAACATCAACCTGGGTCTGGCCGCCGGCCAGCTCGCCACCGAATTGGCGCTGAACAAGGTGACCACCAACAATGCTTTACAGCTGGAGGCCAATTCCCATCAGGTAGCGCTCTACCGGGAGCAGGTAAGTCAGGCCAAACAGAGACTGGCGGCGCTTAATGCCAAAAACGACGGTTACTACATGGCCGATAATGAGAAATTGTTTATCCGCGCGCCGTTTACCGGCCAGATCGCCTGGACCAATGTGCGGCAGGGCGACAAGATCGATCCGCATGCGATTCTGGCGACCATGATCAATCCCCAGGCACTAGGCGTCGAGGCGTTGGTTGATGAAAACGACATCGGCCTGGTCAGGACCGGGCAGCCCGCGGAAGTAACCGGCAAGGACACGGTTCAGAGCAAAAATACCGGTTTAGTGACGGAAATTGGCGTGGTGGGGCGGACCGACGACGATGAAACCGTTGACTTTCCGGTCCGGATCCAGCTGGACGGTACGAACCGGGGCCTGCTTCCGGGAATGTCGGTCGATGTGTCGGTATTTGCCAATAAGCGCTCCAATGTACTGGCGATTCCGGCCGGAAGTGTGACCCGGAAGAACGGCCGCGATTTGGTGAACCTCCGGCGCGGCAAGAAGCTGCTCGAAGTCCCGGTGGAATTGGGACTGAAGCAAGGTAAATATTACGAGGTGAAATCCGGTTTGAAGGCCGGGGATCAAGTCGCGGTGGCCAAGCCGCCGGTCCTGGCTAAGGCCGGAGCGCGGCCCGGCGGCGGCCCGTTTGGAGGAGGCCGGATGCGATGATCGAGTTGAGCCATTTGACCAAAGTGTATCAGGATGGCGAGATTGAGGTGCGGGCCTTGAACGATGTGTCGCTTGCCATCGGCCAGGGCGAGATGGTCGCGATCATGGGGCCGTCGGGCTCCGGGAAATCGACCTTCATGAACGTTCTGGGTTGCCTGGATCAGCCCACCGGCGGGTCGTATCTGCTGGGAGGCAGGGAAGTGGCTATGTTGAGCCAGCGGGAACTGGCAGTGATCCGCAACCGCGAACTCGGCTTCGTCTTTCAGTCCTTTAATCTGCTGCCGCGGCTGACCGCGGCCCAAAATGTCGAGCTGCCGCTGATTTATGCCGGGGTATCGGCGGCGGAGCGAAACGGGCGCTCCCGGGAGGCCCTGATCGAAGTCGGGCTGGAGCAACGAATGAGCCACCGGCCGAAGGAACTCTCCGGCGGCCAGCAGCAACGGGTGGCCATTGCCCGGGCCCTGGTCAACCGGCCGCAGCTGATCCTGGCCGACGAGCCCACCGGCAATCTCGACTCGCAATCCAGCGAGGAGATTATGGCGCTGTTTCAGGAGTTTCATCAACGGGGGATCACTGTGGTGCTGGTTACTCACGAGCAGGACATCGCCGAATTCACCCAGCGGGTGATCCGGTTCCGCGACGGCAAGGTGGTCGCGGATGAGGCGATCCGGCAGCGGGCCGCGGCCGGAAGGGCGGCGGTCTCATGAAGGTTGCCGAAAACGCCCTGATGGCCATGAAGAACCTCCGCAGCAATAAAGTGCGGTCGTTCCTGACCATGCTGGGGATCATCATTGGCGTCGGCGCGGTGATCACCATGGTATCACTGGGCGAGGGGGCCAAAAATCAGATTACGCAGAAGATCGCCGAGATGGGCTCCAATCTGATCGTTGTCTCGCCTGGACGCAACAGCGCCGATAGCATCAATAACAACACCATCGATCTAATCCGGGAGTCCTCGGAGTATTTGGAGACCATTGCTCCGGCGGCCCGGGGTGAACGGCTGGCCGAGGCCGGCGGTCAAGCGATGTCCACCGCGGTGATTGGATGCACTCCGGAATATGCCAGCTTGCGAAATTACAAAGTGGCTTATGGTCAATTTTTTGACGACGAGGAAGTCACGGCGCGGCACCGCGTGGCGGTAATCGGATCGTATGTCGCCTCCGAACTGTTCCCCGGAATCAACCCGATCGGCTCCGAGCTGAAAGTCGGCGGAGTCCGGGTCGAGATCATCGGAGTTCTGGCCGAAAAGGGGCAGAGCGGGTTCGGCAATGCCGACAATATGGTATTCATGCCGCTGACTACCGCTCAGGACCGCCTTTTCGGCAATCGGAACCTGAGCGAGATCAGCATTCAGGTAGCCGACGCGGCCTACGTCGAAACCGCCTGTGAACAGGTAGAACAGGCGCTATTGAAAGAGTTGGAGGACGCTGACAAATTCAACGTCAACAATATGGCCGAGGTGCTCAGCGCAGCAGAAGACATGACCGGCATCATGACCATGCTCCTGGCCGGAATCGCCGGCGTGTCGCTCCTGGTGGGCGGGATCGGGATCATGAATATTATGCTGGTCTCGGTGACCGAACGGATCCGGGAGATCGGAATCCGGAAAGCCATCGGCGCCCAGCCCGAGGAGATCCTGATTCTATTTCTGATTGAGGCGGTGACGCTGAGCCTGGCCGGGGGATTGGTCGGCATCCTCTGGGGCGGCGCGCTGGCCTTGGTCTTGGGTAAGCTGATCGGCTGGGCGATCACGGTTTCGCTCTCAGCGGTCCTGGTGGCTTTCGTCTTTTCGGTGCTGGTCGGATTGTTTTTTGGAGTTTACCCGGCCTATAAAGCGAGTAATTTAAACCCCATCGAAGCGCTCCGGCACGAGTGACGGATAGGGTAAGATAATTTGCAACAGTATGCAACACTAAAAAAGTCGAAGGTCGATCAAGCCCGCTGATGAACGGGAATTATCGACCTTCGACTTTTCGTCGGTGGTGTATACAATATTTCCCTGGAAGGATGGAACAAAAACCGGGTGGAATCCGTCTATCGTTTAGCATTGGTGAAAATCCAAAAATCGTACCAATGGAAAGGAGAAGCGGTTTTGCAATGGCTTTATCTGTATCTGACGGTGTTCCGGCCGTTGTCCCTGGTTGCGTCCAGGAATATTCACCGGCTGTTGCATTGCCGGGGCCGGGAGCGAATTTTTTGATAGCTGTTTTGAAGAACCGCAATGAAGCGGTTTTTATTTTGGAAAGGGCCGGAAATGAGGCGGAGGTCTATACGCATCGCAAAGTCTTGCCAAGTTCGATGCGGAGTTTCAAGCTTAGTAATGTTTTGGTAAAAATCCAATTGTTCTCTTAAAGACCCCTTGACAAATTTAGAAAGCATCACTATGATTATATCATAGTAATTCGATAGAATTTAATATGATTCTTTGTAATCCGAAATTAAGTTGACCAAACAATTGGAGACCGAGTTTCAATTTTTGAACTCGGTCTTTTTTATTTGTTCAACTCAGGTAAAAGGGGGTGTCATTGCTGCATCCAACGATCCACCCAATCTGATTCCACCCAATCTGATCAAGACGGCAATTTGAAAGGAGAATCATTTGATGAGCTACGTAGTCAGGGGAAGAAAGTATTTTGCCAGTCTTTTATTAATTCTGGCGGTCGTTTTATCGATCGGAGTCACCGGTTATGGCAAAGAGTCGTTGCCAGTGTTTAAAGTTTCGGACGATGACTGGACCTATATCGCGCGGGAAAAGGGCTGGCTGGATAAAGCCTTCGCGGCGGACGGCACCAAAGTCACCATTACCGAGGTGCCGAGCAGTGGAACCGAGGGCGCCCTCTTTGAACGGGGCGATCTGCATATCACGGAGCGGATGTTCTATCCGGCCTATGTCTTTAAAACCAACGGCTATGACCTTTCGATCGTCGACGTTTCCAAGCATCCAGGCCCGGAAATTGTCAGCATCATCGTGCCCGCCGATTCGCCGGCGAAGTCCTTCAGCGATTTGAAGGGCAAAAAAATCGCCAGCGCCCGGACGGGATGCGCCTCGATCGTACTGTTTGAAATGGCCGAGAAGCTGAATTGGGAATATAACGTGGACTTTAAATATTATAACATTCCTTCTTCCGAGTACAAAGCGGCGTTGCTCGCCAAAGAGATCGACGCCATCTCATCGCATCCGTCGACCAATGTCGTGACCCTGCTCCTTAACGGCCTGGCCCGGGAGATTGAGCATCCTAGCAATGATTCCATGTATATTCAGGGTGGCGGCGTTTACGTCAATATCACTCCCACGGCGTTTGCCCGCAAGTATCCGAATACGATCAAGAAATACCTGAAGATTCGCTATCAGACCTTCGACTGGATCAAAAACAACCAGGATGAGGCGGCCGCAATCATCCAAAGAATCCGCCGCGTTCCGCCGGAAGTATCGAAATACGTCTGGAAAAGCCGGTTCGCCACCTGGACCCCGGAGCACTCTTATGCCACGGTGGTCGCCGAGGCCGAGCGGACCCAGGATTGGCTGATCAATCACGGCGATGTCAAGCCGGAGAAGCGGGTTGACATCAAGAGATTCATCGATAAGCAGTTCTTTCAATAATGACTAAATTGCGGGGAGGAATCGCCCATGTCGCTTCAAGGCAAATATGAAGGGAAAGAGATTCGCTACACCATCTGCCCGGTCGGCAACTCCAGCTTCATCGCGCATAAAAAGGGCTGGATTAACGAAGGTTTATCAAAGCTCGGAGTGAAGGCTTCGTTATTGTATTCGCTGCCGCGGGAACGCTGGGTCGCTCATTACAATCATCACGATGACGCCCTGTTCCGCGAAGGCGGCAACATTCCGCCGCTCTGGGCCAAGGCCCGGGGCGAGGAACTGCTTTTAATCGGACTGACCTTTCTGGATCAAAAGCAATATATTTTGGTCAAAGCGGACTCGCCCATCGATTCCGTGGAACAGCTGCGTCAACATAAGCTGGGGTATCAGAGCCGGCCGGAGTTTTTGATCGATTTTTATAAGGCGACGGCATTGCGCGGATTTGAAACCGCCCTAGCCGCCCGCGGCGTGACTAAGGCCGAGGTGACCTTGGTGGAGCTTCCGGTGACCGAGGCCTATATTGATCAACAGTCCGACAAACGGAGCAATTCCGGGAAGCGGGAGATCGAGGCCCTCGAAAACGGGGAAGTGGACGCCATCTATACCCGGGGTACCCGCGCCCAGAAACTGTTGGATAGCGGCAATTATAAAGTGATCTATGATATCAGCGCCGATGCCAACCATGTTTTTCCGATCACCAACTCCTACCCCAATATTCTGACGGTCAGCCGGCGTTTGGCCGAGGAAGCCCCGGAAGTGGTGATTGAATACATCAAGCAATTGCTGCGGGCCGCCGAATGGGCCAAACACAACCGGTCCGAGGTTTTGGAGCTTTTTGCCGAGCAGACCCACGGGACCCCGGGCCAAGTCGCCAATTCCCGGCCATTTGATTTTCACCGGCATCTGGCGACGGAGCTCAGCGAACGGGGGTTGCTCGCGCTGGAGAGCCAAAAACGGTTATTGTTCGATCTCGGAATTATCGATCAGGATTTCGCCATCGAAAAATGGGCCGACGGCCGCTTTCTGAAAGCGGCCTTGGCCGAGACCGGTCAGGTTTTGACTCCCGCGATTTAAACCAAAGTTGATTGAAGCTGTCCGCCGGCTCTTGTTTAGGCCGGCGGACGTTTCCAAAATGGAGGAATCATCATGAGTAAAGCCACGGAAACGGCGGTTACCGCCAAGCCGGGCTGGCAGATGCCCAGTCTGGAAGATCTGAAAGCGCGGTTCACGGTGTTGATCATCCCGATCCTGCTTATTACGGGCTGGCAGGTTTCTTCGCTGCTGGGGATCTTCCATCCGTCGGTGCTGCCTTCGCCGCTCAAAGTCTGGCAGGCGCTGGAACGAATCACCGCCGACGGAACGCTCCAGACCGACCTCGCCATCAGCGCCACCCGGGTGCTGCGCGGCTATTTCTGGGGGATGACCACGGCGCTGGTCATCGGCGTTTTGAGCGGTTTGTCCAAGTTCATCGAACGGCTGGTCGGAACCGTGGTGGACGCGGTGCGCCAGATTCCGACCTTCGCTTGGATCCCCCTGATTGTACTGTGGTTCGGCATCGGCGAACTGTCCAAGAACGTGATCATCGGCAAGGCGGTTTTCATTCCGATTTTTATCAACACCCTGCAGGGAATCCGCGGGGTATCCGCTGATCATGTCGAAGTGGCCCGGGTGTTGGAGTTGAGCCATTTCAAGTTCCTGTTCAAAGTGGTGATCCCGTCGGCGCTGCCCTCGATCTTCACCGGCCTGCGGTTGGCGGCCGGTCATTCCTGGATGGCGGTGGTGGGCGCGGAGATGATCGGCGGCGGGTTGAGCGGGTTGGGCTATGCGCTGACCAAGGCCAAGGACTTTTTACTCTCCGATGAACTGATCGGCTTAATGTTCGTGATCGGTCTGGTGGGGTTGGCGGTGGACCGGATCCTGAAACGTGTCGAGACAGTGGCGTTACGGTGGCGGAAGAGCTTCAGCGGCAGTGGGAAATAGCCCGAGATCGGCAAAGGAGGACCTTTCATGGGACCAGGAGTGGACAACTCGGTCGCGGTGGCGATCGAGAACGTGTCAAAGACCTATCATTCGAAAACCAAGGAAGTCATGGCCATTAAAAAATTCTCGCTAAATATCCATAAGGGCGAGTTTGTGTCGATCATCGGGCCGAGCGGCTGCGGCAAGACAACCCTGCTGCGGTTGATCGCCGGGCTGGAGAGCGATTATGAGGGCGGGATCATGATTGACGGCCGGCGGATTGAACGCCCCGGACTGGATCGGGGGCTGATCTTTCAGGAGCACCGGCTGCTGCCGTGGTTGACCGTAGAAGAAAATATTGCGCTGGGGCTCAATGGCAAAAAAGCCCAGAAGGCCGATAAGGTGCAACGCTATCTGGAAAAAGTGGGGCTGGACGGATTCGGCCGGGTGTATCCGAATCAGTTGTCGGGGGGAATGGCCCAACGGGCCGCCATTGCCCGGGCGTTGGTGTATCAGCCGAAGGTGCTGCTGTTGGATGAGCCGTTCGGCGCTTTGGACGCGCTGACCCGGGTGCGGCTGCAAGAGGAGATCGAGCGGATTTGGCTGGCGGAGCGGACCACCATGATCCTGATCACCCACGACATTGAGGAAGCCATTTATCTGGGCGACCGGGTGGTGGTCATGACCGAGCGGCCGGGAGAGATCAACGCGATTCAACGCATCCCCCTGGCCCGCCCCCGAAGCCGGAACAGCCCGGAGTTTGGGGCGATCAAGCAACAATTGGTTCAATCCATGAACACCAGCGCCGGTTTGTTTGAGATTTGAACCTAAGGAATATGAATAAGGAGCAACGCCATGAGTGAAAATTATCCGGTGCTCACCGCCACCGCCTTGAAGGCGGCGATCGCCGCTGGAGCAGAGTTAGCCATTCTCGATGCCCGGGAAGAAGGGCAATTCGGACAGAAACACCTGTTCTTCGCCAGTTGCGTTCCCTATGGGCGGATCGAAACGCTGATCGACCGGTTGGTTCCCAGGCGCTCGGCCCGGATCGTGGTGACCGATGGGGCTGGGGAAATTGCGCCGCGGGCAGCCGCCAAGCTGGCCGGTTTGGGTTATGGCAATGTGTCGGTTTTGGAGGGCGGCACGGCGGCTTGGGAACGGGCCGGGTTTGAGGTTTACAGCGGCGTCCACGTGCCCAGCAAGGCATTTGGCGAAGCGGTCCACGCGGCCTGGCATCCGCCGGAGATAAGCTCCGCCGAGCTGCACTCCCGGCTGGGTCAGCCCGAAAAATTGGTCGTGATTGATAGCCGGCCTTTCGAAGAGTACCAGAACCGGAGTATTCCCGGAGCGATCGATTGCCCGGGCGCGGAGTTGATCTATCGCATCGGAGAGTTGGTCCCCGACCCGGAGACCTCAATCGTGATTAACTGCGGTGGCCGGACCCGGGGGATTATCGGAGCGCAGACGTTAATCGCCACGGGGGTTCCCAACCGGGTCCGCGTGCTGGACGGCGGCCTTCAGGAATGGATTTTGTCCGGGTATGAGCCGCGCCATGGGGCGAGCGGGTATGCTCCGCAGCCTTCTCCGGAAAACCTGGCCGTGGCCCAGGCCCGCGCCCGCCGTTTGGCCGAAGCGACGAGGGTAACCCGGATCGATTCCGAGCGACTGGCCTGGTTCGAGGCGGAGCGGGAGAACCGGACGCTGTATAAATTGGATATTCGCGGTCCGGAAGAATATGCCGCCGGACATCTGCCGGATTGGCGCCATGCTCCCGGCGGCCAGCTGCTTCAGGCCACCGATACCTATATCGGAGTCCGCAACTCCCGGATCGTGCTGGCGGATTGGGACGGGGTGCGCGCGCTGACGACAGCGGCTTGGCTGATCCAACTGGGCGGCTATGAAGTGTTCGTCTATGCGCCGGACGCCTCAAGCCCGCTTGAAACCGGACCGGAACGGATCCGGGTATTGCGTTCCGCCCCTAACGCCGCGCCGTGGATTGAACCTGGTTCGTTGCAGGCCTTGCTTCAAGCCGGAACCGCCGTGGTCTTTGACGTCGATAACAGCCTTGAATACCGGAAGCAGCACATTCCCGGCGCCTATTTCACTTCGCCGGAACGGGCGGGGGAGTTCGTCGCCAAACTGGGCGAAGGAGGGGTCGTGGTCATCACCTCGGCCGACGGGATTTTGGCTCAGAGCGTCGCCTCTTCCTTGCAGGGGAACGGGCGGGATATCCGGGCCTTGCTGGGCGGCAATCGGAACTGGCGGCGGTTTGGCCTCCCGGTTGAATCCGGAATCGAAAGGCGTTTAACCGGGGAGGAAGATGTGTATTACGGCCCATGGGCTTATGACGGCGAGGAAGGGTTGGCCCGGAAGCGGCGCTATCTGGACTGGGAGATCGGCTTGACCCAACAGGCGCAACGGGATGAAGAAAACCGTTTTAAGTTGGCCTTTTAGTTTAGGGTTCCGAATATGGTGGAAAGCCGGCCTGTAAGCCGGCTTTCCTATTGATTGAGATAATACGGTTATCTTCCCGGAGTTAAGAGAAGTTGATCAAATCGATCAAATAAGAAAAAAGAGAAATCGGGCAAAGACAAGGTTTCCGAAGAGGTTCTCAAGAATAACCAAATAAAAAGAATCAATCGGAGAACCCATGAGCGCCGAGTCACAAAAATCAGTAAGTAATGAGTTTCACGATGTGCCGATCAATGACCAACGACTGATTCTCGATTAATTTTGATGGCCGAGGTCCTTGAAAACCAACCCAAGAAATCGATTCCCGATGCTTGTGGTAATTGGGCAACCACGAAAGCAACGTATCGACTGTTTGCAAATGAAAAAATAACTCCGGAAGTCATATTCAATAGCCACCGCATAAATACAATTGAAAGAATCCGGAAATACCCAATGGTTCTCTCTTAATTCAAGATACCAACGCCTTGGATTATACACCATATTCCATTTGAAAATTCTCCGACGCTTGCGGAAGCGGTTTTGCTTCTGGCCAAGTTGGGCGGTTTTCTTGGGCGTAAAAGTGATGGAAATCCTGGCTTTAAGGGAAGAATAATAAAGTCTGTATTAAGTGGATATTTATGAGTACATTCAATTGGATTATTATTTCATCTATTTTCTTATTAATTCTTTTATTTTCGTTATATAGCTGATTGAAATTTTGATGGTATCTGATAATCTGGAATCAGCTAGTAGCGAAGAAGGCATGGAGGACTAGTTAATGTCCAATACCTCGAAGAACCGATTGCGGGAAGTCCGGGAGAATCTGGGCTTAAGTGGCACCAACATCGCTGATCGGCTTGAAGTGTCGCCCCAGTATTATTATGACCTGGAGACCGGGCGGCGGCGCAGTACTGCATTGAATAATAAAAGGAGGTTATCCACCTCCATCAAAGATTTTTCTTTCATTAAAATCAACTTCAATTAACTGGTGTAGAAGTTATTA
The DNA here is from genome assembly GCA_023402395.1 of Bacillota bacterium. GTDB lineage: Bacteria > Bacillota > UBA4882 > UBA8346 > UBA8346 > JAEYGI01. Next base: position 132,766 of record JAEYGI010000053.1, on the reverse strand, counting down.
TTCCACTGTTATCAACGCTTATCCGATATGTCTTAGTTCCATCAGGTGTTTTAATGAGGATACCTCTACCCGGTGTAAGTACTTTGATATCTCCGCCAGAACCGTTACTGCCAATTCCGAAAACAAATCTGTCAGTATTGGTCACAGGGTCACTTAAGTAACATTCTCCATAAACATACTTGATTACCATCCCATGGTTTACTGTTTCGTTAGTGGGTCTAAACTCCATAAGCCAAGTATCATCAGATAACCCAGATCGCTTCAGAAGGCCAAAGTTTTCTACCTGTTTCCTTCCTAAATTAATTGATTGACCATTGTTGATACAAATGTCTTTATTTGTGTCAACCCCTATAATTTCAGGGAATGTGTTACCCAGGAAGGTTATTCCTCCATTAATATAACCTCTGTTAGCTATAGTACATTTTTTCTCAGAACTATTACCAGTTACAATAATTTCCTCCGTTACTTGGTTAATCCCATCAGCACGTTGAAAACCCATAATATAAATATCATTAGCGACATCACTTATAGTCTTAAATGCATTGGTGGCGATAGTGGTTTTCTTTGCGCCATTAAGAATAACACCACAAGTGGTATAATCAAAGACTGTATTATTAGTGACTATTACATTTTTACTCTCATTTATTGATGCGTCTTCTCCATGTTCGAAATTAAAGCATATTTGTATACCATATTGACCGCCTATTGATGTATTTCCAACCACTATAACTCCTTCAACACCTGTCACAAAGATGTTATTGGCAGGTGAATTCTTAACAAAATTATTGACAACTTTTGTATTTTTGGATCTATCAACCGTAATACACGATCTATCTTGAGAAGTTGTGCATGAGGCATCTAGCATACATCCCTCAATTAAGATGTTATTACCATAGTAAGTTTGGACGCAAAACTGAGTTGTGTTAATTGAGGTAACTTTTGAGATTTTGACATTATAGCAAACATTTGGTTCATTTATAGGGGCCTTTGTTCCTATAGCTCGAAATCCGCCATCATTAAAAACTTTATCTACTTCAATATCGTGGGATGAATTTATGAACAAACCACCCCAAGTACAGTTTTTAGTTCTTAGATTTTTCACCGTAATATTATAAGGTTTGTTAATATAACCTTCACCTAAGATTTGAATACCAAAGGCTGTAGCATTCTCAATATTCGCATTCTCAATTATTAAATCGTGAGAATTACCTATAATATGGATGGCGTCCGCATTATACCCCAAGCCATTAAAATCGCAGATTATCTTAGAGTTAGGGTCAAATACAATTTTTTTATTGGAGATGTTGGCTAGTACTATTCTATCTTTAATTAGATAGACTCCGGCAGGAATATAGATTACACTTCCTTGATGAATGCTAGTATTAAAAGCATCTATATCATTAGTTAAGCCATCACCTTTAGCGCCAAAATCTTTAACACTGACTATTCCAAGATCAGCATATGAAACTTGAATAAAGATTAACATGAAAATGAGAATTAGAACACTCATCTTAACCTTCATGAATATCCTCCTAAAATTTATTTTGCTATAGTTAGCTCTAAATCCTTTATAGAGCGTTATGAAGCCTGGTGGCTGTGGGGATAGTTAAGAAAAGATTGACCTAACAATTACTACCCTAACCATCCACCCCACATTAAATCTTCGCTCGGAAATGCTTTTGCCACACCCCACTCCATCCTCCCGAATATCATATACCGAAAAAATCCTAAAGCCTGAATCTCATAATTTTCGACTTTCAATCAAGGAGGATGAGGCCCATGTCCATCAACTGCCCGGGCGGGACGCTCTATACGATCCGGGCCGGCGACGCCTATTACAATCTGGCGGCGCGTTTCAGGGTCACCGTCGCAGCCTTGCAGGCCGCCAACCCCGGCGTAAACCCCAATAATTTAGTGATCGGACAGACCATCTGCATTCCGGTGCCGCCCGTTTCCGGAACTTGTCCGGGAGGGTTTCTCTATACGGTGCTGGCCGGAGAGACCTTGTACGGGATCGCGCGGCGGTACGGGGTCGTAGTGCAAGCCTTGATTGCCGCCAATCCCGGCATCAACCCCCAAGCGTTGCAGGTGGGCCAGCGGATCTGCATTCCGGCCGGTCCCAGTCCGCAACCTTGTCCGGGGCGGCTGTATACGATCCAAGCCGGCGACACCTTTATTGGGATGGCCCGGCGGTTCGGATATACCATTGATGCCCTGCTTGCCGCCAACCCTGGAGTCGATCCGGATCGGCTGGCCATCGGGCAGGCCATTTGCCTGCCGCCGGCGCCGGGCGGCGGCCCGTTCGCATGTTACGGCGGAACCATCTACCGGGTTCAGCCGGGGGACAACTTTTATGCCATCGCGCGGCGCTACGGGCTGACTTTTCAGCAACTGGCCGCGGCCAATCCGGAAGTTACCAACCCGGCCTATCTTCAAATCGGGCAACCGATTTGCATTCCAAGGTAGGAAGCTGGTTTCAATGATTCAAACAACGCTGGGGAACTAAAGCGAACGGTAACCCGGATATACGACCGGCCTTTACGCCTTGCAAACCTTGACTTTGGAAATCCGTTTTTCTTCCATGGCTTCCACTTTGAGCACCAGCGAATCATATTCGATCACCGGTTTTTCGTTTTCTTTCGGAATCCGGCCCAGCTGCCCGATGATCAGTCCGCTCAAGGTCTCGTATTCCTCAATGGGCATTTTGATCTCCAGCAATTCGCTGGTTTTATTGAGACTGATGGTGCCGTCCAGCAGGTAGGTGTTTTCGTCGAGCTTGACCACTTCCTGTTCGACCTCGTCATGCTCGTCGAAGATATTGCCGACGATCTCCTCCAGCAAATCCTCGACCGTGACCACGCCCGCGGTCCCGCCGTATTCATCAATGACCACCGCCATGTGGGTCTTGTTTTTCTGAAGTTCTTTGAGCAATTCGTCGGTTTTCTTTGATATCGGGACAAAGTACGGGTCCCGGATGATTTTGGCGAGACTGAACTCGGAACCGCCGGCGTTTTTCCAATACGGGAGCAGGTCCTGAATGTGCAGGATGCCGACGATGTCGTCGATGGTTTCCCGATAGACCGGTATCCGCGAAAACTTTTCAGTCAGCACGGTTTCAATGATCTCGGCCAAGGTGGCGTCCTGCGGTAGCGCCACCACGTCGATGCGATGGGTCATGACTTCGGACACGGCGGTATTGTCAAATTGAAAAATATTGTCGATCATCTCTTTTTCGGCGCTGCGGATGACCCCTTTTTCCTGGCCGACGTCCACCATCATCCGGATTTCCTCTTCGGTAATCTTCTCTTCATTTTGAGACGGGTTTCCTCCGAACAGCCGGATCATCAGATTGGTTGAAAGACTGAGCAGGGAGATGAACGGCAGGGTGACTCTGGCGATCACCGCCAACGGCTTGGCCGACAATTTTGAGATGCGTTCCGGCATTTGCATCGCCAGCCGCTTCGGGACCAACTCGCCCAACACCAGGGTGAAATAAGACAGGGCGATCGTGATCACCACGATGGAAAAGCCGTTGATCACCGTCGGGCTGACCGGCAGCCCCAGGCCGCTGAGGTAGACGGTCAAATTGTCGGCGAAGCTTTCGGACGCGACCGCGCTGGCCATCAGTCCCGCCAGGGTGACCCCGACCTGGATGGTGGCCAGGAACTTGCTGGGCTCGTCCACCAGCCTTTGCAGGAAGGCCGCTTTTTTGTCCCCTTCTTCGGCCATTTTCTTGATTTTTGATTTATTCAGCGAAATAATCGCGATTTCAGAAGCGGCAAAAAAAGCGTTGATCAAAATCAGGATCAATAAGACCAGCAGTTGGACAAAGATACCACCTTGGGTTTCCATTGGGTTTGGTTCTCCTTTCAAAAATAAAAAAGACTTAAAAAGGACATTTTCACCCCTTTTAAGTCTTCAGGCGTGTAATAAAGTTGTACTATGCATGGTACTACTAGGGCCGTCGTCCATTGAAACGAATCACATCCTAATTAATTATTTGATTAAATCATATCGTAAGAAGTAGCGATTGTCAAGATTATTGCGGACCGGCGCAGCCGGTGAAACGCTCTCGCTCCGTTTGGGGCTTGAATTTGCTCCGGATCGAGTTGCATTCGCCACCCTTTGCGGCTAAAATAGGATCAGAATAGCGAAGCGATTACAAAGGCGTTTAACGCCGGATATAAGGAAGAATCCATGAACGCCCCGGATCAAGTGCTTTGCGAACGCCGGACCTATGCGGCGGACGCGCTGACTCACGCTCACCCTTACGCGCAATTGGTGGTGCCGATCGACGGAATCCTGACGGTCAGCATGGCCGAGGGGTGCTTCGAAAATGCCCGGCAGAACGTGGTCTATATTCCGGCCGGTTCCAGCCATTCGTTTTATAGCCGGACCCCCAATCAATTTTTCGTCTTCGACATTCCCGGCGCCTTTCTGCCGCCCGACGCCGGACGGCGGCCGCTCTGCCAGCCGCTTGACGAGCGGTGGCGGGCGATTCGGACCCTGATCGGCGCGGAGGTTGGAGCCGGACCCGCCTCGAACCGGCGCGTTTTGGATCTGTTCCGGTACATCGCGGGGTTGCTGGAACCGGCCCCGTCCTGCGCTTCGCTGGAGTATATCCGGGCGCATTTCAACCGGCCGATCACCCTGCGGGAACTGGCGGATCTCGAACATTACCATCCGTCCTATTACTCCGAATGGTTTCAGCGCCGGTTCGGGCGGTCGCCCCTCGCTTATCTGCGCGAGTTGCGGCTGGAAAAAGCCAAGAGCTTGCTGCGGGAGACTGATTACACGATCATTCAAATCGCGCAGCAGGTCGGATATCAGCATCACGCCACCCTGACCCGGATTTTTCAGGAAGAGGTCGGCCTGCTCCCTTCGGAATACCGCGCGAAGAACCGGATTCCGGCCAAATAGGACCCAAAGATCGGTCAAACCGGCGCCGGGTTTGCCTGCTATAATGGTTTAAAATGTGGGCGAAGGTCCGTCCAGGGATGGGAGGCCGGGCAATGTCAATGAATACCGAAATGTCAATGGATACCAATTGGAAGGGTCCGCTATACTTGGCGATCGCCGCCGCTATCTGGGGCGGCATGTATGTGGCCAGCAAATACGCGCTGGATACGATCCCCCCGTTTACGCTATTGTTCATCCGATATTTGGTGGCGGCGGTGATCCTGGTGGCGTGGTGCCGGCGGCTGCGGATCCCGGTGCTGCCCCAATCCGACCGGGGGCTGCTGTTTCGGATCGGGTTTTTCGGCTATTTTCTTTCCATCGCGTCCCAATTTATCGGGACCCGGCTGTCAACGGCCCATCTGGGCGCGGCAATCACCACGCTGTCGCCGGTGTTTCAGTCCGGTTTCGCCGTCTCGCTGCTGGGCGCGGCGATGAGCCGCAGGCAGGGGGCGGCGCTGCTGCTGTCCGGCGCCGGGGTGCTGGTCATTGCCGAACCGGCCGGCCTCGGCCGCGGCGCGACGTTAAACCCGGGGAATCTCTTCTTGCTGGTTGCGGCCGGCCTGTGGGGGTATTACTCGGTCCTGGCCAAGCAGGCGGCGGAGCGGCACTCCAGTTTGCAGATCACGACCGTGGGGATTCTCTGGGCCGCTTTGTTCAGTCTGCCGGCCGCTTTGGCCGAACGGTCCGCCTGGGACCCGGCGGCGTTGCGATCGGTCCCGGTCTGGCTGAGCGTCGCCTATGTCGCGGTGATCGCGACGACGGTCGCTTATTATTGCTGGAATAAGGGGCTGGCGTTGACCAACCCCCACCGGGCCGGGCTCTTTTTTTTCCTGCAGCCGGTGGTGGGCAGCCTGTTGGGCTGGGCTCTATTGGGGGAAACTTTAACTCCGGCCTTTGGGGCGGGCAGTCTGTTGATTTTGGCCGGGGTTTATTTAAGCTTGGATAATCCGAAAGCAAGGGCGGTGGCGTCATGATTGAGGTTACGATCGCCGGGGAATTGAAACGGATCTGCCCCGGCGCGGCGCTGGGGTGCCTGGAAGCCAACGTCCGGGTCGCCCCCGGCCCGGAGGCGCTTTGGGAGGAGATCGGCCGGGCCTGCGACCGGATCCGGGGGACGATTCCCCTGGAGGGACTGACTGGCCAGCCCCGGCTCAAGCAGTCGCGGGACGCCTATAAGGCGCTGGGCAAAGATCCGAGCCGCTACCGGCTGTCGTCCGAGGCGCTGCTCCGCCGGATCCTGCAGGGCAAGGGACTCTACCGCATCAACAATCTGGTGGACATCAACAACCTGATCTCCATCAACACATTGTTTTCGGCCGGTTCCTATGATCGGGACCGGCTGGCGCCGCCGGTTGTCTTTACGGTGGGAAAGCCCGGCGATGCGTATAAGGGAATCGGCAAGGAAATGCTCAATCTCGAAAACTTGCCTTTGTTTTCCGACGCGGCGGGGCATTTCGGCAGTCCGACCAGTGACTCGGAGCGGGCGATGATCCGTCCCGAAACCGGCCGGGTCCTGATCAACATCATTTCTTTTGGCGGCCCCGCGGGACTTAAGGAGAGCCTGACGGAGGCCGGGAGGCTGCTGCGGGAGTACGCGGCGGCGGAAGCGGTCGAAACCCGCATTGTGGAATGAGCCATGGAAAAAAAGAATCAACCTCTCCAGCCGGGAGAGGTTGATTTATATTATTTTCAATTCCGGATCCTTGCCCCGGACCCGGACGGGTTCCGCTGCTTTTTGGGACTCACCGCTTTCGCAATTGTCGTTACACCGCGGCTGCGCTCCTGCTCATTGGAATCACCGCTTTCCATGTGTTTCAAAAACCGCTGCCAATCGTTTCCTGGCCCATGGGACTCACCACTTTCGCCTTTTATTTCATCGCTTCGTTGCTCTGGCCCATTGAAATCGCCCCGCTTTTGGTTTTTAGACTTGCTTGATGGTTTTATTATACCCCGGATCCTCATCGCCGGCAAATCCGGTTTCAGGCCAAAATGAGGCGAATTGGGGCCGGAAATTTAATTAACATGGTTAAACGTTTGGAGACGAAGCCGGAGATACACTGAAACGTTTTTCCGATGGCCGGCCGGAACCTGGCGGAGCGGCGGCCGCAAGTGGCGAATCAGGAACTGGGGATGGAGCGGGGCGCGCCGCAACTGATCCAGAGGTTCGATCAGTTGATCGCGGGGTTGGATCAGATGAGGGCGGGGCCGCTTCATCTGGAGCAAGAGCCGCTTCAGGTGATCCGGGAACCGGATCAGTTGGAGCAAGGGTCGCTTCAAGTGGAAATATTAGATTTTCATTTGAAGAAAGTGTTTCTCCAGATGGAAATGTTGGAGGATCATTTGAAAAAAGAGTTTCTCCAGATCGAAATATTAGAGGATCATTTGAAGGAAGGGTTCCTTCAGATCGAAAAAGTATTGCTTCAGTTGAAGCGATACTTTTTTCACATGGATATGGTGTTGCTCCAGATGGGGGAAGGGGCGCGGCAGATGGTCGGGGAGAAGGATCAGTTGGAGCGGGGGGTGCTTGAGTTTCTCAAGGATGCCGATCACCTCACCCCGGCCCTCTCCGGAGATGCGGCTCAAGGAAGCGGATTCGCGGAGAGGGATGACGGAGCTTGAAACTTAGGCCTTTTGAATGTCCGGACTGGAGCCAAAAAACAGAGCTGGGTTTCAGTCGGCCAAATAGAATACGAAAATATCAAATTTGGCTGTTTGTCGCTAAGATCTGTGTTGGTTAAGTTAAAAACATGCTGATTATTTACGATCTATCAACCCGAGAAGATAATCAGTTGATACATTGAAAAATTGGGCGATTTTAATAAGGGTAGCATATTCCGGCTCCCGCTGATTATTTTCATATCTGCTAATGGTTTGCTTTTTTGTCCCTAAATTTGCCGCGAGTTGTTCCATAGTAAGATTAGCTTCTTCCCGTAATTGTTTCAAACGTTCTCCGAATTTTGTTTGAATTATCAAATCAGCCACCACCTGCATCTAATGGCAAGGAATTTACCCAATAAAGGAGATTTTTTATTAATCGAACGCTTTATAGTTCGGCTTTTTTTACCCTATCACCGAATAACTGATTCCAAGATTCGTTCCGCATCCTTGATAGGATGTTCACTTCTGTCTCTTGTTTAAGAGATAAAGAATATAATTATTAAGAGATCTACTCTGTTCTTTGGCCTCGGCCTCTAATTGTCGTTTTAGTTCTTTTGGAATTGTTAGATTGATTCTGGTATTGATATCTTCATTTATTGGCATTATATCACCTCATTTATATTTTGCCAAAAATTACACCACTGTGATATAATCAATTCAAATATGTCAACACCACAGTGGTGTATTAAAATAGAAACCCATGAATTTTATCCTTCAAACTTACAATTAACCCAAGGAGGCTAATCCCATGCTCACCGACAAAGACAATGGCATCAGAAAATACATCTTTGACCGGATCTGCCAAATCGACGATGAGGTAATCAAAGACGACCCCGAATACAAAAAGCTGAGGGAGCGCCCGGATGAACTGCTGGAGCTGGTCGCAGCCAAACTAACCCCGGAGGACAATGAGTTGTTGAAAGAGTATGATAATATCTGGTTTGAGCAGATTCTCCGCAGGGACGAGCTAATCTACAGCGAGGCGCTGATGGACGGGATCTTAATCGGCTACTGGACGGCGCTGGTGGGCAGGGGAGTGGAGAAGATCAAAGTGTGAAGAGAAGGAAAAGTGGTTGTGGGCCGCCCCATCCGGAGGCGTGAAAAATATGATCGAGTCCTGACCGGCAGGGAAGAGGTCGTGCGATGAAGAGAGGTAATCAGAGTGTTTCATAAATAAATGCTCTTAGGCAGTAACAAAAGATGCACCCGCCTTCCACGGAGGGTCATTCACGCCGCTTTTTTATATGGATGGAAAACAGCGGTCGGGATCGAAGACTTCACTTGGTGCGGTTGCGTACTGCCAGGGATGGCGGCGACCGTTACCGGATGAATCGCAGGAGGTCCGGAACCACGCCGGTTCCGGTGCGTTTTTGGTGACTTTTTTCGCAATAAAAAAGTCACTCGCCGACGAAACCGTGGGCCTCTTGGAGAGAACGTTCAAGTTTTTAAAATTATATTAAAATGATATTGCTTCTGGGAATTATCAAACCAAATCTTAAAACCTTCTGGGCCGGTATCTCATTTCCGCCGTCATGGCGGGCAGGGGTTTACCGCAAAACCCCTGCACCCCTTGCGTAGACTTGAGAGAACGGTAACAGATGATCGGAGATCAGGCATGAAAGTCTGACTCAGGAGGACAGACATGCCGTTTATCAGTGAACTCTGCCGAAATCCCATTTTCGACAAGGGCAAATTGATATCGTTTCAAAATGGGGCGGTTTTCATCAACTTGCGCATTTTACATCTTTTTCCCAATATAAAATACATATCCATAATACTGTTTGTATTTTGAATACAAGTCTGCCTCACGCCTCATAAGTGCAATCATTTTCTCAACGGTTTCATTTCCCGTATGTTCTTTCAAAAATTCCTCTTGCCTTGCTTTTTGCGGAATAAAATAATTTTCTATCCAACAACTTTCAGGCAGCGTAAATGCGGCAACAGGAATATAACCTGTTTTTTGCATGATGGAAATATTATGCCCTATTGTGCTAATTTCGGGAACTGCGTCCAACCACCACTTCTCAATTTCAGCGGGACGCTCATCAGCAAACCATGACTCATATGTTACGGCAACATAACCATCTTTTTTGAGGAACCCCTTCCAGTGATTCAAGCCTTTTTCAAAACCGATATTGGCAATAGCCCCCTCAGACCATATAAGGTCAAATTCGTCATTCTGAAACGGCAAATTATCCATTGAACCGATAATGCCCTTTACCCTGTTCTGCAAACCAAGTTTTCCGGCTGTTGCGTTAAGTTTATCAATCGATCCGGCGTAAAGGTCGAGGGCGGTGATGGTTGCTTCGGTATTTTGTGCCAGAACCATTGTTTGAGCGCCTGTGCCGCAGCCTAAATCGGCAATTTTTGTTTTGTTTGAAAGATTGCCGATAAAACCTAAGGCCCTGATGGTTTCTTCGGAGCTGCCGGGTCCCTGCCGTTCAAGCTCTGTGAAAAATTCGTTGATGAGGCCAAAATCAAATTCGTGGATTGTTATTTCTTCCATTGTTCATACTCCTTATCTTCTAATTATACCTTTGGCTTTACTCCTTTTGTTTCCGCGGGGAGGCGTTCTTTTCTATAAACCGCTCAATGTGCGCCGCTAATAGCTTAGCGGCCTCTTTCTTGTCAGGCGTTGCATCTGAAATGCTTACCAACAAATAAAACGGCGCGTAAAACTCAAGCGCAAGCTGTTTTGGGTTGCTTTTGTTCCAAATACCTTGTTCCATCATTTCACGGAATAAATCTTCCATATAGCTGACCGGCCCGCTTACAAGGCATTTTTGATACAGTTCCATGATTTCCGGGTTTCTGTATTGCTCCAAAGTCAACATTTTTCGGAAATTACTGGCAAATTGCTCCTCCGTCCAAAAAAGAAACTGCGCCTCGATGAAAACCTTGATTTTATCCATAGCAGTATTGCGGTAGGCAGACGGTGATTTATCAAATGTTTCCTCCGGCACTTCATACTTTTTCGCTCTTTCAACATCCATCTGATACATACGCTCCACAATGCTGTCGAATATATCCCGCTTATTCTTATAGTGCTTGTATAAAGCCCCTTTTGTCATGCTAAGCTCCCCGGCAATATCGCTGACCGAAGCGGCCTCATATCCATCCCGCGCAAACAAACGAAGCGCAGTATGCAAAATGTTTTCTTTTGTGTCGGCCATCTAAAATCCTCCCCATGCAGTAAACTGCCGTTCACCATTATTATAGTCGACGAGCGTTTACTTGCCAATAGGTTTCACAAAAAACGGCATTGCCAATTAAACGAGAAAAATACGAGTTGGTAAAGCCTTTCGAGATTACCATGTGGGTCTGTTACCCACTGAAGATAATGTATATCAAGTATATTTTTGTCGCTTCCCTGAGTGGAGAAGATTAGGGTTTGAAAGATCGGGTTCAGGATGCCAATTCACCTCACCCCGGCCCTCTCCGGGGATGCGGCTCAAGGAAGCGGGTTCACGGAGAGGGATGACGGAGCATGAAACTTAGGCATCTCGAAAGCCCGGATTGAAGGCCTAAAAAATAGACCCAAGTTTCCGACGATTCACCTCTTCCCCGTCGAACCGGTATCATTGAAATTCATCGCCGGGGAGAGGCCGGGAGAGGGGTCGATTTAGGCCATTTAAAGGAGCACTCATGAAAGAAAAACAGATTATCGCAGGCCAAAAGGTCAGTCCAACCAAGCAAGAACGGGCTAAGCAACTTCGGCGTGAAATGACACCCGAAGAGAAGAAGCTTTGGTATTATTTACGAAACCATCAATTGAACGGGTTATATTTTCGCAGGCAGCAAGCGATTGACGGATTTATTGCCGATTTTTATTGTCATGCCGCTGGACTGGTTATTGAAATCGATGGAGGAATTCATGAACGGCAGAGAGAGTATGATGCGGAACGGGATCGGATCATTTCATCCCGGGGGTTGCAAGTTATCCGAATACGCAATGAAGAAATTCAAAGGGATATTTATCAGGTTATTCAACGAATTCGCGAAGTTAGCGAATCTGCAAAATAAGTTTCGGGATAACGGAGCATGAAACTTAGGCATCTCGAAAGCCCGGATTGAAGGCCTAAAAAATAGACCCAAGTTTCCGACGATTCACCTCTCCCCGTCGAACCGGCATCATTGAAATTCATCGCCGGGGAGAGACCGGGAGAGGGGTCGATTGTAGCTATCGAGGATGCCAATTCACCTCACCCCGCCCTCTCCGGGGATGCGGCTCAAGGAAGCGGATTCACGGAGAGGGATGACGGGGCTTATTAAACTTGGCTCGATTGTAATAGTAAAAATAACGACGCGATAATGTTTATGGCTCCCGATATAGCTCACTGGCCGTCACTCCAGGATGGCGATAGCGTTTACGATTAGCCGTTTTGTTCCCGTATTGGATGGCTTCGGTAGGGCACCATTGGATGCAGGCTAGGCATTGTTCGCAATTTCCTCCCCAAGTGGGGCGGTTAGCCGCCATGTTAATATTTCGAACCGGACATACTTTTTCACAAAGATTACAACCGGTACACTTGGCGGAGACGGTAAAATTACGGTCAAGGCTTGGTAATTTAGGGAACATTGATTGATAAAAGAATCCTCCAATGAAATTGATTAAGCGGTTATTAGGTTTGATGGCGTTATTTTGCCGATTTTGAACTGTAGCCGCAATGGCCTCGATTTTTTTCGCTGCTTTATTAAGTATTTTCTTTTGTATTCCCATCGGGAAGGCGCCGTATTTTAGCAGATAATTTCCGGGCATTCGAATGGAAAAACCGGCGTTTAAGGTAATGCCCTTTGATTTTAGCAGATTTCGGGTTTGGGACAATGTGCCCATTGGGAACCCCCCACAAGTGCAGACTGCAAACAGGTATGTGATTTTATCCGATTCCAAGCGGTTGATAAAATCAATTACCAGACGTGGCAGGCCTTCAAAATAGACCGGGAAAACAAGCCCGATATTGTCCGCGCTTAAGTCGATCTCACCATTGATTACTCTTGGAATCGCAAAAATTTGGGCTTCGGGAAGTTTGGCGGCGAGGTCTTTGGCGACAGCGAATGAGTTTCCGGTGGCGGAGAAGTAAAAGAGATTTGTTTTCAAGATCCAGCCTCCTTTTGGGTACAGCAATATTCTACCATTATTCTATCATAAAAATAGATGGTGTTTACAGAATCTCACAGGAAGGAAGATGGGAATGTCGAAGTTTTGATAAAATAAGAGTATAAGGATAATAGGTTAAATGGGTATACCAGATTTAAAATGGTTAAATGGAATAAATAAAAATCATAAATAATATCTATCAAAAAAATACTTTTAGGAAATTATAATTCTGATCTGGCGGTTTTGGTAGACCACTCCTTAAAAAGGTGATAAATGAATGCGGGGTCTTTTCTCCAAGTTGATTAGATAGTGCAAAATATGACAGACCGTGGGCCTCTTGGAGAAAACGTTCAAGTTTTTAAACGGAAATATAAAGGAGATAAGTTATGACCGAATTTTGGGAGTCAAGTTTCGTAGAAAAACAAACAATGTGGGGATTTGAACCTTCAGACTCGGCAATCTTGACCAAGGACTTTTTTCTTGAAAGGAAAGTCAAGGACATATTAATACCGGGTATTGGATATGGCAGAAATGCCAAGGTTTTTATTGACAACGGAATTAATGTGACAGGTATTGAAATTTCAAAAACAGCAATTGGTTTGGCAAGGGAAAATGGCATTGATATTAATATCTATCAAGGTTCAGTAACTGAGATGCCCTTTGATGACCAACTTTATGACGGCATATTTTGCTACGCGCTGATTCACTTATTGAATAATGACGAGAGAAAGAAATTTATTAAAGATTGCTATAGTCAGTTAAAACCAAACGGATACATGATTTTTATTACGATTTCCAAAGAAACCCCAATGTTTGGAAAGGGAAAACAATTGGGGAAAGACTATTTCGAGGTAATGGAAGGGGTAAAAATGTTTTTTTATGATTCCGACTCGATAAAACAAGAATTTGGAAAATCTGGGCTAATAGAAATCTCGGAAATTGTTGAGCCGCATAAGGATCAGGAGAATAAACCTCCATTTAAATTTATAATGGTAAAATGTCAAAAAGAACGATAAGCTACTCATAAGCGGGAGTAGTCGTTGCGCTAGCCTATGCATATAGGATGAAGTAAATATCTTTACTAAATTTGCATTCTTAACGCCGAATGCAAATAAATCAAATCGGAATTTACTTCAACTTATATAGGCGTTTTACATAGGCTTTTTTTGCCTAGTTTTTTACAAACAATTATTTATGAACAGAACCTGAAAATTTCATGTATGGCAGTACCCAAGTTTCCGTCGATTCACCTCTCCCCGTCGAATCACATCATTGAAATTCAGCGCCGGGGAGAGGCCGGGAGAGGGGTCGATGTAGGCCCCTCAGAACGGGCTAAGCACCTGGAGCAGACCGTAAACGAACTCGATGCCCGGCTCAAAAAAGAACCGAAAAAAACAACGAACTTGTCACCGCCGTCAGACAAATCAGTCCGCCTCGCCGCCAACGTAACCCACCAACTACGAACCGGCAACCAATCAATAACCGCCTTTTCTCAACCACTCAAACCCGACTCAACTCAGGGGTTTCCACGCGCCAGGTATCGCTCCGGAGGCCGAGCCTGAGCGCTTCCAGGGCCAACGCCTCGGACGGCTGGATATTGCCGAGATTGACATTAGGCCCGAAGTCGTTGATCAGCCGGGCCTGCTGGTTTTTAAGCGGCGCCTCCCAAAGGATGCGGCGTTGCGGCAGGCGGTCGCTGAAAGCCTGGAGCTTTTCCTCGATAATGGCCCCGTTTTGATCGTAGATCCCGATCCCGTGGCCGGACTCGCGCGACTCAATGATCACCCAGGACGCCCCCAGCTCCAGATCGCGCTCGGCCGATTCCGCCAGGCTCCACTCGTCCACCCGGCAGCACGGGTTTTTTTTGCCAACCTCGGTGATGACCTTCAGGCCGGCCGCCTTGGCGGCCCGGATCGCCTGCTCCCGTTCCGACTGGGTGAGATCGAGGGTGCCGTCGGAGATCTCCACCCACTCCAGGCCCAGCCGCAGCAGCTTATAAAAATAATCCTGCCATTGGCCGCGCCAGTAACAGATCTCGAAATAGGTGCCGCCCGGGTAGACGGCGACATGATACTCGGCCGCCAGGGCGGCTTTTTTGGCCAGAACCTTTGGCGGATAGAGCGCGATCGTTCCAAAGGAGAGTTTCAGGAAATCAATATGGGGAGCGCCCAACTCCAGCAGATTCCTGGTTTCACCCAGGGACAGCCCTTTATCAATGAGCATCGTAACCCCGAAATCGCGCGGTTTGCCAAGCCGTCCGCCGACGGGAGGGGTAACGAAGAAATCCCAGGACTCCGGCATTTGCAATTCCTCCTAAAGTTTGCCCTGCCGCCTGAAAGATTCAAGCCGGGCGGGAATTTTCGGGATATTGTATGCTTTTGGAACGGGTTTTGCCAAATCGGTCTGAAAGAAACCGGCCCGGAATAAAATCATAACGAAGGGGTGAAACCGGTGGTCCAAGACAACTTGTTGTTACTGGTGATTTTTACCCTGGGCCTGACGTTCAATAACAACCTGATCGCGGCGGGGGCCGGAAGCCTACTGGTGCTGAAACTGGTCCGGATGCAGTCAATCCTGTTGCTGCTGGAACGGAGAGCGGTCGACGTCGGACTGCTGTTTTTATTGATCGCGGTATTGGTCCCGTTTTCATTGGATCGGGTCGGCCTCGGCGAGATTATGAACACGTTCCGGAGCCTGAGAGGGTTGATGGCGGTGTTCGGGGGCATCGGAGCCGCCTACCTGTGCGGCCAGGGCCTGATCCTGCTGCAAGTGGAGCCGGAAGTCGTGGTGGGACTGGTGGTGGGGACGGTGATCGGAGTCTCGCTGCTGAAGGGGATCCCAGTCGGCCCCCTGGCCGCCGCCGGAATCACCGCCATTTTATTCAATTTGCTGGGCATCGGAAAACGATAAGGATGGGGGGAACCGATGGAACAAACCACGGTCAACAATATGGCGGTAATCCGGATCATCTCGGGTTTATTGGAGATAGCGGTCGCGTTTATCTTCCTGAAAGCGGGAAAAGTCGAGGCCGCGTTACGGATGAATGCTTTTCTCGGCTTGGTCGGCCCCTTAGTTTTCATCGCCGTCAGCGTCCTGGGCATCGCGGCCATTGCCGTGAAACTTTCCTGGTACAAGGTGATGCTGCTCAGCATCGGGCTATTGCTGGTATTGATTGGGACGAAAAGTTAGCCGTGCTACGCTTGTAAGTATTTAGGGAGAAATCAGTCGACAACGTGGTCCAAATTCAAACCTCCCGGCGTTCTCCATCCGTGACGCCGGAAGGGTAACCCTAGCCGTTGGACTCTAAATGCCAATAGACCTCGGAGGCATCGGTTACTCTCCCACGCGGGGGAGAGCAAGAGAGAGGTCTACGCCAAAATTTAACCCTTGAATACTCGACGCTGGATACGCTGAAACAACCCCGGCCGGAACCGGGGTTGTTTTCAGGGACTTCGTTCTAGAATTGCAGATTCCAGGATAAGAAGAGGTCATTTTCGGTAACTTTTTGGGAATGGGTGAGATCCACCCCGAGTTGAAGCTGGTTGACGGGAGAGATGTTTTTAACCACAGCGCTGCGCAAGCGGTAAATCGTCCCTTCCGAGTCGGCATCATTGACCCGCTGCAGGGCGAGGAGGCGGTTTTCCATCACTAGGCCGTAGTAAGGCAACGGATTTTGGAGGGTGAACTCCAGGCCTTTTGAATTAATGACGAACCATTCCCGATTGTCGTCGGGAGCGTGATATAATGAGGAGTGAGTCGGCTTGAAGTCCTGGGAAAGATAGCCGCCTTTGACCTGAAAATAGGTTGACTTGGCGATCTGCCGGCTGTAGCTGGCCAGGATTCCCGGACTCCATCCGGTCTCTTCTTCCGGATAGTCGTTGTTGTGGAACGAATACCAGCCGACCTCCGCCGCGAACCGGCCGTTCCGGAAAGTGGTGGAGTAATCGGCCCCGAACAGTTTCTGGCCGGAGAGTCCGTCCGGCACGATATTGATTCCCACGACCGAGGAACGGTTGGACCATCCCAGCCTGGCCGCGAAGTAATTGTCAACCAGTTCAATGGCTCCGGTTTCGGCCGACGTCTGCGTGTAATACCGGGAAAAGAGTCCGACCGCGTGATAATCTTTGAACGAGCGCTGCAACACGATGCCTTCGGCCGGTTCGGTGAAGAAATCGGAAACCAGGCCGAACGGGCCGAACGAATAGCGGAAACGTCCGAGATAATTGAGGGTTTGAGGATATTCCATCTTTAGAAAAACCTCATCGACCTGGGGCGGGGCGCTGAGCGGTCCGGCTCCCGAGTAATCGGTCTGTTTCAATCCCCAGCCGCCGTCCTGGGTCATTTTCAATGAAAAGCTGAAATGTTGATCGATGCGGGCGTCAAGGAACAAGCCTAGTTCTTGTCCAAATCCAAAGGTCTGAAGTTCATCGGAGTCCGGGTCCAGGGCGGTTTTGGCTTCCAGGAAGACATTGCCCCCGAGCTGAAACCGGCCCCAGGTGGCTTCCAGGGAATTAAAACGGTTGTTGAGCTCGTTGACGCGGGTTTCCACCCGGGTGGCCGGCGCCGGGGCGGCGAGGGCCGGAACGGAGACGGAGATGAGTTGAATTGATAGGACGAAAAGAGCGCAAGTTTTTTTCATGCAATCCCCTCCGGTTCAAATTAATTGGTTCGTTTAGCGGCTGTGAGCAACCGCCGGGCTGAGTTGAAGGCTGGGGCCGGAAGCAGATGGAACTTTCTTTCTGTCAATCGCCGGGCTTTTTAAAAGCGTTGTGATCAACCTGGCCGAAGGTCGGGTTGTACACAAAAGCTCAGGGAAGCCAGTGATAGCCTTTTTTAACTTTTTTGCGAGTCTGTTATCGAGCATTAGGCTTGATCACATGGCTTTAAAAAGCCGGCTTAGATGAATTCGGCTGAAGGCCGGTGATACCTGCCTCGGAGAGTATTAAAAATAATGCCAGGGAAGGAAAAAAAAGAAAGCCGAATGAAATTCGGCTTTTATTTGCATCTATCCACCATTATTCCTTAGACTTGGGTCAGTATCAGGTAAGCAGTGGGTTTTCAGCGTTTGCCGTCGAACCGGCGGAATAAACTTTCAAACTTGATGGTATAGCATATGTCGTTCGAACCGGAAAAGTGCAAGGTTAGGGAGAACCCCTAACCTTGCCGGGCCAAAAGTTCCTCGGCCTTTTTAATCAGGCCGCGAACGATCAATCCGGCTTCCCTGGTGGTGATATTGCCGTAGTCGTAAGAACCGTCTTCCACCTGAATCCGGTCGGCAAACCCCAGTTCCTTGGCGATCTCATACTTGACCGCGTCGGAGACGATGCTGTCGCGCCGGCTCATGGCTTCACCTCCTATGTAGCCGGATTGGAGCGGCCCGAATCTAGTATTGCCGCGATTCGTCCAACTATGAAAAAATCGGGATTATATAGGATAAATAAATCTCTTAACCGGATTTGCATTCTTAAAGCCGAATGCGAAGGCAATAAATTCGGAATTTATTTCATCCTATTACAGCTGAAATAAGTTGAATTAAATTCATTAATTTTTTGATCGTGGAAGGCTTACGGGACATGATGCATACTGAAATTTAATTCAACTTATATAGTTATATTTTTCAGAAAAAGATCCGAAGATAGGGAGGATGGGATGGTGTTTGAATCCTATTTTTAGTTACTGGTTCTTAGTTCCTGGTCGTTAGTCTGAAATTGGTTAATGTGTTTGAGATACGTTTTGATAACTAATTGATTATTGATAAGATTTAATAAAGAACCAGCAACCAGAAACTAGTAATCAGTAACTAACAACGAATAGATGAATAAATCCCTAATCCCCTGGACGTCTCAGCAAAATATGTTATAATGAATTGGTAAATTTTTGAGGGGGGCGCATCGACCCGATGAAACAGCTTCATTTTGTCGGAATCGGCGGGGCGCGGCTGAGTGGCCTCGCCAAGTTATATCAGGATCGCGGCTTTCGGATCACCGGTTCCGACCAGCAAGGTTCCAAGGCCACGCAACGCCTGGAGGAGCGGGGAATCACGGTTTTTCTCGGCCATCAGGCTTCCAATATCGACGGGGCGGATCTGGTGATCTACACCAATGCGGTGGGCTCCGAGAATCCCGAAGTGCTGGAGGCCAGACGCCGGGGGATTGAAGTGGTGGAAGGCGGAGAACAATTGGGCCGGCTGATGACGGAAGTCGGCAAGGGGATCGCTATCGCCGGGACTCACGGCAAAACGACGACCACGGCGATGACCGCAATGATCCTGACCGAGGGCGGCCTGGATCCCACGGTGTTGATCGGCGGCGAAATCAGTGCCTTTGGCGGTAACCACCGTTCCGGCCGTTCCGAGTATATGGTGGTGGAAGCGTGCGAGTTTAAACGGTCGTTTCTGCACCTGCGGCCGTCCCTGGAGTTGATCACCAATATCGATTGGGATCATCCCGATTGTTTCCCGACGTTGGGTGACGTCATCGTCACTTTCCGCGAGTTTGTGGATTTGCTGCCGCCGGACGGCGCGCTGACGGTCTGGGGCGATGATCTGAACGCTGTTGACCTTTTGAAGCGGTTTCCCGGCCGGAAGATCACCTTTGGCTACCGGCCGGAGTTCGACTGGGAACTTACCGACATCCGGCCCGCTCCACCGCTGGGGAGCGTGGCCCGGTTGAGATACCGGGGGAAGGATCAGGGTGAGCTTCATCTGGCCGTTCCCGGCCGGTACAACTTGCAAAATGCCGCCGGAGCGATTGCGATCGCCGCCGAACTCGGCGTGGCTCCGGATACCGCTATCAAGACCGTGGCCGGGTTCAAAGGAGTGCAGCGCCGTTTCGAGATCAAGGGTTCGTTTAACGGCGCCACGATCGTGGATGATTATGCCCATCATCCCGGAGCGGTCCGTTCCACCCTGGCCGCGGCCAGAGAATGCTTTAAAGGCCGGATCTGGTGCGTATTCCAACCGCATTTGTATAGCCGGACCAAATATTTGCTGGCCGATTTCGCCCGGGCCTTCGGAGCCGCCGATGTGCTGGTGCTGGCCGATATTTACGCCGCCCGCGAAGCCGATCCCGGCGATATCTCCAGCGCTGATCTGGCCCGCGAGGCCCGGCGGCATCAAGCGGATGTGCGCCATCTGGGGAGCCCGGACCGGATCCTTGAGTACCTTCAGGAGCAAGTGGAACCGGGCGATCTGGTGATCACGATGGGCGCCGGTGATATTTGGAAGGTTGGCGAACGATTGGTCAAAGAGCCGGTGGTCCGGCTGTGAAAAAAGAAAATGGTCCGGCCAAACCGGACCATTTTCGCGGCAACGGTTCGAAAGCGGGACCATGGGAAATCCTGTCCCGCTCCGCCGAAGCTGCGCGACTGCCCCGGCGAAGGCCGGGGTTCAACGCGTTTAGAGCTGGACGATGAGCATGCCGTCCTCGACTTCAAAGTCGTAACGCTTATCCTCGATCGGGATCTGAAACCGGTTTAAAAATTTTTTGGCCACAATCATCTTGGTGGTCTTGCCCTGGATCTTGAAGGAATCCACCGACGGCTCGTTCACCGGCAGAATCCCCACTTTCTTGGCCTCGGGATCAAAGAACAGTTCCACATAGCTGGAGTCCTGCAAGTACTTTTCCACGACCGGTTTGTAGAAGGCAAAACGACCCTTGCGATTGATCCCGATGGTCTTGGCGGAAATGCCCTTTTTATTTTTTTCTTTTTGATATTTTACAAAAGCCACGAAAATCCCTCCTCATTGTATTGAAATTTATTATTCTATTTATTTGGAAAAATTCCTTCAAGAGTTTATAAATAAATTAATTTCTTTAAATACCTGTAAAAATCGACACGAAAAAGTCATAATTTGAAGTAAATTATAATGAAACACCGGAGCGGCCAATCAAATGGAAGTCCTGTTTTGAGTCCTTTTTTGGCAGTTTCTTTATTATATGAAATAAATTAGCCGGCGATTCGTATATTTACCGCAAGGTAATTTTTGCTGGATGTTAAATTATATTAAGAAGGATCACCGCTAATGATCAAATATTTGGTTCCCCCTGATTTTTTGATCGGGGATCGGAAGAACCGTTCCGGAGGCCGTGGCGTAAAATGAAATTCGCTGAAACGAGGGCGATTCCATTAATTTGGGATTTGGGGGAGAGATGAGCATCAAATATTTAATTTTGGATCTGGATAATACCTTGTATCCGAAAAGTTCGGGCATGCTGCAACATATCGACGACCGGATCGATCAGTATCTGGCCGCCACCACCGCGATTCAAGTGGAGGATATCGGGCGAATCCGGCAGGAGTACTGGTGTAAATACGGCACGACCATCGGCGGGATGGTGGCCCGGCATGGGACTGACCCGGCCGATTATTTCGGATATGCCTATGGAATTGAGGTCCGGGATTTTATCGGCCCCGATCCCGAGCTGGCCCGGATGCTGCGGCGGTTGGATTTGCAAAAGGTGGTCTTCAGTAACAGTCCGGCGGAATACGTCGGGCAGGTGCTGGAGGTGCTGGAGATTCGCGACCAGATCGAGGCGGTGTATGATATCGGATTCTGTCAGTATTTGGGCAAACCGAATCCGTCGAGTTACCGGAAGGTCTTGGCTGATCTCGGAGCGGCGCCGGAGGAGTGCCTGTTCGTCGATGATACGGCCGTAAATGTCGCGGCCGCCGGCCGGGAAGGCCTGGCCGCGGTTTGGCTGGGCCCGGCTCCAATGGACGGAGTGGAATGGCGGATTGAACGCATCCATGATTTGGAGGAACTGCTTCCCTTGGTTTTACGGACGAAACGGACAGCGTGAGAAAAGCAACCGGCCGGTCCGGCAAGCGTTCCGATCCGGAGCCGCGTTCAGAAGCTTTTCAGTTTTTTTACCAATCGCTTGAACTTCCGTTGGTCCTTTTGATCCAGGGCCTGGTCGATCAGGCTGAGGAGCCGCTCTCTCTCCAGGTCGCGGCGAACTGCCGTATTGAGCAGCGAGAGTTCGAACTGGAACAGGATATGGTTGGCATAGGCGGAGTCAAAGGGGGCGGGGTTTTCTTCCGCCACGGCCTGATAAGGTTCGCTGGTTGAGCGGTCCGGGAAATAAAGCGTCAGATAAAGAGGGCCCGCTTCTTCCATGATGGCCGCCTGGATGGCCGCCGGATCGAGCACCGTATTGTCGTCCAGCGTCTTGTAAAGCAGCGGCGGCAGGCCGGTGCGATCGGTCGCGATCAGCAGCAGCGGCCGGAGATACGATCCATCGAGCACGATATGGAGCCGTGAGAGCAGGTCTTCGTTCTCGGCCAGTTTCAACAGAAACTGCCGGGGAACGGGAGAGCGAAACTGATAGCTCTCCACGAACCAATGGAAGAAATTTTTCTTTGCCCAATCACTGATGGTTTTCTTGGTCATCTCGCAGTCCTCACCCGGTCGAATTTTATATATGATAATATTCGGCGGAAGGGCCAGCGATGCTAAGAGAGAATTATTTACTGGCAGTTGCCAGCCAGATCCGGACGCTCGCCCCCCATTTGGGCGATTGGCGGTTTTGAGGCAGATTGGCAATAATATATGCCGGATGAAGTATTTTTTTCCAAACTGTATTTGGACGGGATTTTAAAAAGCTAAGGAGTGATACGATTGAAAGATCCCCGTTTGCAAAAAATGGCCGCCGGATTGGTCAATTACTCGGTGAGCCTGCAACCCGGCGAGAAATTGTTGATCGAGGTGATCGACGACGGCGTGCCGTTGGCCCTGGCCATCGTCAAGGAGGCCTATAAGGCCGGCGGCCTGCCGTTTGTCCATACCCGGAACAAACAGCTCGACCGGCAGATTATGCTGGGGGCCGGGCAGGAGCAATTGGAGCGGATGGCCCAGTACGAACTGGCTCAGATGCGGGAGATGAACGCCTATCTGGCCATCCGGGGTTCGGAGAACGCCAATGAGACCGCCGATGTCCCGGCCGAACAGCATCAGCGGTATATGAAGCACTATCTCCGGCCTGTTACCGATCAACGGGTCAATCATACCAAATGGTGCGTGATGCGCTACCCCAATCCGAGCATGGCCCAGGCCGCCGAAACCAGCACCGAGGCGTTTGAGGATTTCTACTTCGACGTTTGCACGTTGGATTACAGTAAAATGGCCAGGGCGATGGAGATCGCCAAGCAATACATGGAACGGGTTGACCGGGTGCGGATGGTTGGTCCCGAAACCGACCTGACCTTTTCGATCAAAGGGTTGCCCGCCATACCCTGCGCGGGCAAGATGAACATCCCCGATGGCGAGATCTTCACCGCGCCGGTGCGGAACTCGGTGAACGGGACGATTACTTATAATACGCCAGCCGTATACCAGGGATTTACCTACGAACAGATCCGTTTCCGGTTTGAGAACGGCAAGATCGTGGAGGCCCACGCCAACGACGACGTCCGGATCAATCATGTGCTGGATACCGACGAGGGCGCCCGGTATGTCGGGGAATTCTCTTTGGGTGTCAATCCGTTCATCATGAAGCCGATGAAGGACACGCTGTTCGATGAGAAGATCTGCGGCAGCATTCATTTCACTCCCGGTCAGGCTTATCAGGAGTGCGATAACGGAAACCGGTCGGCGGTGCATTGGGATCTGGTCTTGATTCAGCGGCCCGAGTACGGTGGCGGGGAGATGTACTTCGACGATCGGCTGGTCCGGAAGGACGGACGGTTCGTGGTGCCGGAACTGGAACCGATGAATCCGGAGAATTTAAAATAGGGAACGGCCCCGGCCGTTCCCTATTTCTCTTGATTGAAAGTGAGCCACTCGCCATTTTCGGGAATCCACAAACGCTCACCCAGGTTTTCGACGCTCCGGAAATCGCGAAGCGCGTTCCGGGACAAGCGGCAATGATTCCAGGCTTCCATATGAATGGCAATGATCCGGGCGGTTGGAGCAAAATCCGCGAGCTGTTTCAGATCGGTCGTAGTCATCGTAATCGGATCGCCGGTGGCGAAACGGGCTTCTCCGGCATAGGCCAGAACCACTTCGGGAGAATAGGTTTGTAGGGCATCCCGCACCTCGGCGCACCAGATCGTGTCCCCGGTGATATAGAGGGTGGGCTCAGTCCCGGCCACGAGGATGAAGCCGGAGACCGGACCCATTCGTTGACCGATGGCTCCGGTGCCGTGCTGGCCACCGGTTCGGATCAAGGTGATCGGGCCCCAGTAGAGTCGATCGGTAATCGGTCGGACATCTTTGAAACCCGCTTCCCGGAATACGGTCAGATCCTGAGGCTGGCAAAAAAGAGGAATTCCTTTGGGAAGCTGGTGACGGGCAGTTTCGTCAAAATGATCCCGGTGCGTGTGGCTGACCAGGATGGCGTCGAGTGTTTCGACAAGGCTGGTTTCCAGTTCGGGCAGGGGGACCAGCGGATTTCCGGATTGATTCGGGACTTCGGGAATGGGGGTTACAATTCCGGCCGCGCCGAGCACCGGGTCCAAAAGCAATCGCCGGCCATTGTAATCAATCAGACAGGTCGCGTGACGGATGCATTGAATTTTCATGACGGATTTCTTCCTTTCCGCAGATTGGTTTGCTATACTTATTTTAAGGACATTGATGGTTACGCCGCGTGCGAATCCGGCGCTTTCGAGTTTCACCGTGAAAGGAATGGGGAGCCGATGCTTGATCGGACCGATTGGGAAATCCTTGAACTGCTGCGCGGGAATTCGCGACTGCAGTGGCGCGAAATCGGCGACCGGGTGCATCTCACCGGTCAGGCCGTGGCCAACCGGATCCGCCGCATGGAGGAATTGGGGATCATCAAGGCTTTTTCGGTGATAGTCGATGAAACGAAAGTGGGGCGGAGCGTCTTCGCTTATGTAACGGTCTCGATGAAAAGCACCGATCACGCCGGGTTACAACGGTTCGTCCGGGACCATCCGGCAGTATCCAAGGCCCACCGGATCAGCGGCGACGCCTGTTACGTCCTGCAGGTGGGTGTGGGTTCAATAACGGAGTTGAACGCTTTTCTGGATGAATTGCTTCAGTTCGGGAACTACCGGTTGAACTTGGCGATTGGCGAGTTGAAGTGAGCCGGAGCAATCAATAAAGGAGGTAAGACTATGCCCATTATTGAGTTGGCCATCCGGTCCGTCAGCGATTTATTACAGGAAGTAAACCGGCTTCGTGAGACGAACCTGCGCTGGCTGTTTCGGGGGCAGGCCGACGCCGGCTGGAATCTTGAGCCAAGCGTTCATCGCGGTTACTCCCAACAGCAGGAACGGTACTTTACCAATGAATTCCGGGTCCGCGCCCGCAGCCGTTACGCCGCCTGTCCGGAGAACAGCGACTATTCGGGTTGGTTGGCGATTATGCAACATTACGGTTTACCGACCCGCCTGCTGGATTGGACCTATTCGCCCTTGGTCGCGGCCTTTTTCGCGGTTCATCCGGACTATGCCCCGTCCGGCGCCGGCGACCGGGATGTCTGCATTTGGGAGATGGCCGCCGGCCCGTTTAATGAATCGCAAGGGTTCGAACCGCTGATCTTCCCGCTGGACGCCGACTCCTATAAAGCGCTGATCGAGCCGGCCTTTAAGAACCGCAAAGAGCCGAATACCATCGGCGTGGCGATGGCGATCGAGCATGATCCCAGAATTCAGCTCCAACAAGGCGCGTTTACGGTGCATTCCAGCAGGAAACCCATTAATCTGCTGCCCGATTGCGAGCGTTGGCTGCGGAAGCTGGTGATCGGCAGCGGCGATGTGCTGGCGCTCCTCAATGAGCTTGATCTGCTCGGAATCAAGAAATCCAATTTGTTCCCGGATCTGACCTCCTTGGCCTCCGAACTCAAATCGAATCACCGGCCGGGCACCGGAACCTGAAGCTGCCCACTAACGCTCTTTTCCGCTCCGTTCGCCTCCATCCCCGCTATTTGCATTTAATCTTCAAACCATTGCACAATATCCAGTGAATTGCCTCGTCCGGTTGAAACGGCCGTCATTTTATCCTATGGTTATACCATAATCCAAATCTCAGGTTGAATCATGTCAGTAATTCGCAAAGGAGAAAGACCATGGATAAGTGTCTGCTTCTGAGCCTTGAGGGCCAGTGGACCTTGGAGGGGATGAACTTCGAGGAAGGGCTGCTGCCACGGAAGGCGTACGAGCCGAAGTACCTGCCGCAGGATCCGATCCCGGCCGAAGTGCCGGGAGTGGTCCAGAACCATCTGTTCCAGGCGGGCCGGATTGAAGACCCGTATTGGGAGATGAACAACGAAAAGATCCTCTGGGTTGAGGAGCGCGAATGGTGGTATTTCAAAGAATTCACCGTTCCGGCCGCGGTCAAGGGCGAGCGTTATGAGATTGTATTCGAGGGGATCACCTATCGCGCCAATGTCTGGCTCGATGGAATCAACATCGGCAATATTGAAGGGATGTTCCTCCGGCACGCGCTGGATGTGACCCATCTGGTCAAACCGGGCGGGACCCACAAATTGACCTTGCGTTGCCGCTGCCTGGAAGGCTCTTCGGAAGACCGCCCCGGCGGCAAGGTGAAACGGGGCGCGGTGCGCTCCTCGGGCGTAGTGGCGCCGTTTTCGTACTGGTGGAACTGGTCGCCGCACCTGGTTCCGATCGGGATCTGGAAGCCGGTCTGGCTCAAGGTTACCGGCGGCGCCCGGTTCGACGATCCGTTCGTCACCACCCGGATCGATTGGAATGAGTGCGAGGAAGCGGCCGGCGCGGAAATCAAAACCGTCGTGGCGATCCGCTCCGATTTCGACCGGCCCGAGGAATGCGTGGTCCGGGGCAAGATTTGCGGAGTGGATTTTAATGACGGAATCCTGGAGATTAAGGAACGAATCACCCTGCAGCCCGGAGCCAACCGGCTGGAGATTACTAAAATCCTCAACCGGCCCCGGCTTTGGTGGCCGAACGGCATGGGAGAGCATCCGCTGTACCGGATTGAACTGGAGATCGAGGACTCCGACGGCAACCGGATGGACCGGACCGAGACCGAGTTCGGGGTCAGGGAGCTGACTTATCTCCAGAATCAAGACGCGCTGTGGGTTCAGGAGACCCACGGCCAATCCAACCGGCTCTGGTCTATCGTCGGCAACCCGTATCCGTGGACTTTCGCGATTAACCGGAAGAAGCTCTTTATCCGGGGCACCAATTGGCTACCCATTGACAACCTGTTCCGGCTGACCGAAGAGCGGTACAAACTCTTCCTCGACCAGGTGGAGGCGGCCAACCTCAACATGCTCCGGGTCTGGGCCGGCGGCATTCAGGAGACCGAAACCTTTTACAAGCTTTGCGACAGGAAAGGGATTTTGACCTGGGCCGAGTTCTGGCTCTCCTGCGCCAGCTACCCGGTGATGCCCCACGACCTGTTCCTGAAATGCGCGGTCAATGAGATCAAATGCATCCGGAACCATCCCTCGGTGGTGATGTGGAGCGGCGGGAACGAGTACAACCCCGATGAGCCCGAGAACGAGGAACTCGTCGATAAACTGGCCGCCCTCTGCGCCGAGTACGATCCGACCCGGAGCTTCCGGCGCGGTTCGCCCTATAAGGGCGACCGCCACGGCGGCCTGCTGATGTTGCCCACCCGCACTTCCAATAAGTACAACGGCGACATCTTGAACGGCGACGCCCGGCTGGTCCTGTACCGGGCTGAGATCGCGGTGATGCGGAGCGCGCCGATGCTGGAAAGCATCAAAAAATTCATCGGCGCCGACAAGATCTGGCCCATTGACAAACAGACCTGGCAGTACCATCACGCGGTCGTCGGCGAACAGGAGCGGGACGCCCGCGAATATGGCGGCCTCGACGACCTTGAGCACTGGATCATGGCGGGACAGATTGCCCACGGCCAATGCCACCGGCAGAACCTGGAGTACTGCCGTCAGACCAAGTATTGGTGCTCCGGCTGCATGCAGTGGCAGATCAACGGCAGCTGGCCGTCGTTCCACCGCGAGCTGATCGACTGGTACGGCGTGCCGAAGGCCGCGTTCTATATGTACAAACGGGCTGCCCAAGACCAGATCGTAGTGGCCGATATGGAGAAGTACGTTTTTGACGGTAACGAATTGTTCAATCCAACGATCTACGCCATCACCGATCAGCCGAAGCGCCTCGGCGACGTTCAGGTGAAAGCGGTCATCTATGATCTGGAGATGAATCCCCGTTACGAACGGGAAGAGACCGTCACCGTGGAGGCCGACGCTTCGGCCAAAGCCTTCCAGGTGGAATGGACGGTGCCCAAAGACTATCTGAAACAGGTTTTCTTCCTTCATCTCGAACTGCGGCAATGCGGCGAACTGCTGGCCGAGAATTTATACTGGGTGGGAACCTCGGCCTATTCCCGGCCCGAGAAGCTGATCAATCTCAACGGGTATTGGGAGTTCCAGGTCGGAACCGAGACCAACGAAATGAACTGGAAACGGACGATTATGCCCGCCTACTGGAAAAAGCCGCAGGAGGCGCCGGCGGAAGGGCAATCCGTCTTCTATCTCCGCCAAATGAAGATCCCGGCCGACTGGCAAGGGACGGACCTGGAAGTATTCTGCGCCGGGTTTGAGGGCAACGACGAGGTCCGCTTCAACGGTGTCCGGATCGGCGGCACTGAGGAGGAGATGACGGTGCAGCTCGGCACCGACGACCTGCTCTTCACCGAGAAGTGGGCGGAACGGATGGCGGTGGAGCAAGGCGCGCCCGCCAAGCCGGAAGCGGCCAAATCGGCCCAGAAAGGCGACAAGCAGAATATCCGGATCAGTTCCGATCCGTTCATTGTTCCCAATCTGATCAAGCGGTTCTACCGGATCCCGGCCCACCTGATCAAGTGGGGCAAAGAGAACGTGCTGGAGGCCAGGCTCTATGGCCCCTATGCCACCGGCATTTCCGAGCCGGTCTACATCCGGGAGGCGTCCAGCGCGGCCCAGGAACGGGCGGTGATCGATTTCGATAACGATCGCGCCTATCTGGCGGGCCTGAAGACGCTGGCCCCGGTGGACCTGGAAGCCGAGGTTTATCATCAAGGTCTGGAGATTCCGGCGGGCAGCAGCGCCAAGGTATTGATTAAATTAAAGAATCCGACTTCCGGGATGGCTTTCTTCGCCGGGCTGAAGGTAAAAGGGATCGAGGAGATTACGATTCAAATTTACTCCGACAACTGGTGCTGGGTGATGCCGGAGAGCGAGAAGCGGATCTGGGTGACCCTAACCAACGACAAGCAAGCCACCGGGATCTACCGGGCCCGGTTTGAGCTCAGCGGATGGAATGTCGTCAAGAAAGAGATCGGCCCGGAGCTGGAGGTTGTGCTGAAATGAGCCAGTTGGAGCAGATCAACGCCATCTTGTCCAAGCCGTTCGACTCCCTTAAGGATTGCCTGGCGTTTTACCGCCGGGAGCTTCCAAAGCGGACCGCCGGTTATCATCAGGACGAGGTCGGGCCGGTGATGCACCATGACCGGCCCGGAGAAGCCGATAAGTTTGTGGATAAGATCTTTACTCTCGGCGAGCATACGCTGGACATGTCGGCCGGGCTTGACTGGTACGCCACGCCCACCGGCGATCTGGAGTGGAACGGCGGGCTGGTCCGGCACGGTTACTTCATGCTGCTGGCCGCCGAATACGAGCGGACCGGGGACGAAAAGTACGCCCGGACCATCATTGAACACCTGACCCACTATATCGATCACGCGCCCCGGTTTGACCCGGCCGGCAAACCCTATCTGGAATACAAAAAGTCGACCTGGCGGCCGTTCGAGGCGGCCGGCCGGGCGGCCGAGACCTGGCCCGAGGCCTTGGGCAAGATCATCAAGGCGCCGGCCATGACCCCGGAGGTCTGGGCCAAGATTCTGCTGTCTGTCCACGAACACGGCGATTTCCTCTCGGTCCATCATTGGCGGACCGGGAATCACGCCTGCCTGGAAGTGGCGGCACTGGGCTTGCTCAGCATCTTTTACCGGGAGTTCAGGGAGGCCGAAGCCTGGCGAAAGTATGCGGTCGAATTTCTGATGGGCATGTGGCCGGAGCAGTTTCACCGCGATGGCTACACCAAGGAGATGTCCGGCGGCTATCATTGGGTGGCGATGCGCAGCTTCTTCACCTTCTATGAGGCGGCGGCCAAAAACGGCTTTGAAGGCATATTCCCGCCGTTGTACAAAGAGTGTTTGCTCCTGACCTCCCGGGCCGAACTGCTGCAGAGCAAACCGGATTATTCGGTGCCGATCACCAACGATTCCAATACCAAGACCAACCGGCGCGAACAACTGGAACGGATCCACCGGCTCTTCGGCATCCCGGAGATCGCCTACCGGCTTTCCGGAGGCCGGGAGGGCCGGGAACCCGGGCCGGCGTCCTACTTCTTCCCGTATGCCCGGGTCGGATGTATGCGCAGCGATTGGAGCGACGACGCCCGCTATCTCTGCGTTGACATGGGGCGCTGGGGCGACAATCATATGAACGAGGACCAATTGAACGTCGAGGTCTCGGCCTATGGCCGGAAGTTTCTGGTCAATTGCGGCCGCTGGCGTTACACCACCAGTCCCGACGCGCCCTGGATGCCGTGGGCCAAATACTTCAAGCGGACCGCCTCCTACAATTCGGTCCGGGTTGACGGCTACGACCAAGTGGCGGCGGACGCCGACGGCTTTTTAAAAGTTTACCCGGACTACGACTTCGCCGAAGGCGTCTTCGAGGCCGGTTACGGCGAGGAGGCCACCGCAGCCGATGAAAAGCTGCTGAAGGAGAAAGGGGTCGGCCATGGCAAGGTGACCCGGGTTGGAGGTGTGACCCATAAACGGCAGATCTTCTTCGCCAAACCCGACTTTTGGATGTTGCGCGACACCGTCAGCGGCGCCGGAGAGCATGAAGCGGAGCAGATTTGGCATTTTT
This sequence comes from Bacillota bacterium, assembly GCA_023402395.1. GTDB lineage: Bacteria > Bacillota > UBA4882 > UBA8346 > UBA8346 > JAEYGI01. Next base: position 102,193 of record JAEYGI010000053.1, on the reverse strand, counting down.
ACGACGGCGAGCTTCGCTCTGTCCCGGGCGGCGGGTTTCTGGCGACCGATTTTGACGACGCCAATCTGATCATCGGCAGCTTTGGCGGCGGGAAGGTCGAGACCCAAGTCTTCATGGGATCGGAAGATCCGATTCGCGGCTGGCACTGTCCGTATTACGATCAATTGCGGCCCGCGCCGGAACTCTCCTACCGGCAATGGGGAACGGGGCAGATCGTTTTCCACACCTTGATCTTTCCGGTCCGGGGCAAAGTGACGGACCAGCCGAAGTTGGAGGTGACCAGGGAAGGGTATCGGATCGAGTTTCAGGGGAAGCTATGGGAGATCATCGCGCCGGAGTTGGGAGAATGGCGCTTCAAAAAATAACTGCCAGTGGACAAGGTAAGCCCGGAGCAATCCGGGCTTACTTTTTTACTGACCCGGGCACCGGTATCCAATACAGAATCATTGAATTTCGGCCGATAAACATGTTGATGCCAAACTTCCCGAATCGCAGAATTTTTTAAAGGTATGGCCGGCAGATATAAAAGAACTACGGCATCTGCCGTAGTCACTGGATGGTGCAAAAAAGAGTTGCCGTGTTATTCGGCGGCTGGACGATCTGTCGCCGGTTCCCGGTCGGTTGCGTCCGATTCCCATTCGAGACGCTGGAGGCGATTGATCAGTTGATCCAGTTCCATGCTGGCGGCCAGGACGTCCGCATCGGTAAAACCCCGGGCGTCCCATAGGGTCTGAAGCTTTTTGCGGCTGACCGCGATCTGTTGTTCCAGAATCCGTAGTGTTTTTGTGTCCTTTTGCGGCATGGTCCTTATCAACGTTTCGTAAAAATATGGTATAATGGGAATAATTGAAATTTCGGGTAATACAAAATCAGGGCGCAAGATAAGGCTTGGGCCCAATGTTGTGCTGAACTGTTTACTTTTATTTAAATCAAAGTATAATTGTGGAATATACTCAACTACATTATATGTTCCATATGAACGATTGTCAAGGAGAAATGTTCTTAATGAAACATTCGCATCCAGGTGAACGCATACGGCAGTTTCGAGAACATTTTAAACTGTCCCAAGAGGCGTTGGGCGAAGCGATTGAAATGAGCCGGAGCAATATTTCCAAGATCGAAGCCGGCAAGATGGCACTGTCCAATGCGTTTCTCTTTGGAATAATGCTCCGCTTCGCCGCGAACCCCGAGTGGATCAAAACCGGCCAAGGGGAGATGCTGATCGCCCCCGCCGACTATATTGTCAAGGGGATCGAGCTTTTAGGGACGCAAAAATTCGGCGAGGGGCTGGCCCAAGTTTTGAAAGAGCCCCGGTTTGCGGAGATCCGGTCGGCGGTGCTGGTCGGCGAAATGTTACAAGGCGACGAAGAGGTGGCCGTTTATATGCGCCATATTGCAAACCTTAGGCACCATGGAGACGAACGGGTCAGAACCTGGCTGATGGTCCAGTTGGACCGGGCGTTTCCGGAAGTCGGGGAAAGACTGAAGAAAGAGAAGGTTGATCTGGCTCCGGCGTAGCGTGAGGATTAAAAGGACGGGCGTGGTCAGTGGAATCGGGCGAAACAGTCCGATTTTTTTGTTTCACGCCTTGCGAATGAGATGAATCAAGCGTTCAAAGTGATCCGGGAGATGGATCAACTGATCAAAGGGTTGAACCAGATGATCCGACAAAAGGATCAATTGATAAAAATATCGGATCAGATGATCCGGGCCAAGGATCAATTGATCGGAGTGCTGGATCAAGTGATCCGGGAGAAGGATCATCTGATCGGATGGTTGGATCAGTTGATCCAAGTGTTCGATCAGTTGATTACAGCGCCGGATCAGATGATCGAAGTGTTGGATCAGTTGATTGGAATGCCGGATCATCTGATCGGATGCTTCGATCATCTGATCCGGGAGTTGGATCAGTTGGGGCGGCCATTACCGATATGCGAATGAAATCCGGATCCGGTGAAAAAATAGGATCGAATTTTTTACGGGAGGCGTTTTGCGTGGAAAATCGACAGCATCTGGTTAAGTCCGTTCACTCATGATTTTTGGCGGGACAAATTCGCCAACCCAATGCTTCCCGGGTCATTCGCGGAACTCTTTATGGGGGGAAATATCGGGCCCTCGGTGGACCTGAGGGAAACGGACCATGAGATCGTGCTTTATGCCGATCTTCCGGGGGTAAGCCGCGAGGATCTGGATGTGACCGTCGATCAGAATGTGATCATCCTCAAAGGAGAGACCAATCGCGATCAAACCCGCGAGGGGAAAGGGTATCATATCACGGAGCGGCACTACGGCGGTTTCCAGCGGACCATCCCGCTGCCGGTAGAGGTAAAGGCGGATCGGGCGGTGGCTATATAGGATGAAGTAAATTACTAATATAAAATTTGCATTCCTAAAGCCGAATGCAAATGGCATCAAATCGAAATTTACTTCAACTTATATAGCTATAGCTATAAAAACGGCGTCCTGGAGCTGCGGGTTCCGAAAGCGGCGGCAACCCGGCAGGGATTCAAGCCCCGGATCGATTCCGGCGAGCGTCCGGCGCAATAGATCCAGCACTTAATCAGTTCTTAAGTTTACAGCGCCGGAATTTTTTGTTACCCTAAAGTTGATGAAATTGATCGGAAAGAGGGTGACTGGATGAAGCGGCGGTTATTGCCGGTACTGACGGCATTCTGCATCGCGGCGCTGGGGATGGCGGTACCGCTGGCCGCGGCCGAAAGCGCCGCCAGCCCGGGAGAGGTCAAGCTCAGTTACAAACTGAACAGCTTCTTCCGGCTGGCCAGTAATCAACTGGCGGTCTGGATCGAGGATGAGAACGGGAAGTTCGTGAAGACCCTGTTTGCCACCGATTTTATGGCCAAGCGCCGGGGGTTTGAGAAGCGGGCCCAATGTTGCCCGCAATGGGTCAAGGCCGCCAATCCCAAACGGATGTCCGATTCCGAACTGGACGCCATTGCTGGAGCGACCCAGAAAGCCGGGGAACATACGTTGGTTTGGGACTGCTCCGATGGCAATGGCCGTCCGGTTCCGGCCGGAGTGTATCTTTATAAGATTGAGGGCAATATTCAGTGGGAAAAAACCCAGCTATGGACCGGGCGGATCCGGGTGGGAGACACGTCCGATCGTTCCAAGGCGGAGGTCAAGTACTATCCGGAGCCGGCCAAAGCCAAAGAGGATCTGGTGACTAGGGTCCAAGCGGTTTTTGTCCCGCGCCGGAAGTAACCGGCCAACCTCCGCCGGAAGAAAAAATCCTGCCTCGGCAGGATTTTTGGTTGGGCCGGTTTTCATTCAGGTTACGTGTTGTTGCTCAGGTTGATCATCATTGAAAATTCGGTTCCCGCTTTTTCGGCCTCCTGGTAGATGGCTTTAATGCCGGTCCAGATATCGTCGGCATTTTCGCTATATAGATACGTGCTCATGTTTCCGACCTCATGCTTGACTCCGGTCTGTTTCATGGCATTGACGGCCTGATTGACGATCCGGTCGGATTCCTGCGTTTCCAGGGGAAACAGGGATACTTCGCAAGTCAGCAAGGCATTCAGCTCCTTTGTAGTTTTTTTTAGTTTGACCACGGCGGGCCGTTCAAAACAGGGGGTTCTTTCCAGAAGCAAAACCAGCCGGAGGCCAGGATTAGGAACGGCTGGCGCCGGTTCCGGCGGGCCGCCGGGAGGAAGTTGCCCCGATAAGTTCCAGATTTTGAACTGGTTGAAGCGGGAGCATTCGGAAATATTAAATTCGGAGACATTCGGCAGGAAATGAAGGGGGACGTAGCGATGCACCGAGTGTTCCGGATGATGATTTTCCTTTGCGGGCTGGCGTTGGTAAACGGTTGCGCCTTTGATTGGAACCGGAAACGGGAGCCGTCCGGTCCCAGTCCGGTAGGGAGCCTGAGCGAAGCCAGGACAGTGGCCGAACGCTTTCTCGCCGCCCGGGTGGCCGGGGTTGAAAGTGAGGAATTGAAGACCTATTTCTCGCCGCGCGGCTGGGAAAGCTTAACCGAGGGCCGGACCGGCCGGGCGCTGGAGAGCGGGGAGCGTCCGCTGACCGGCTATAGCGTCGGGCGCGCCGCGATCCGGCCCGAAAATAAGTTCGTCGTGGAAACCGCGGTGCAATCGGTCTATACTGGCCAGCCGACGGCCCAGAATATCCGGGAAAGCCTGGTTCTCGTCTACCAGGACGGCCGGTACCTGATCGACTCCGTGCTGGAGATCCGGCAGACCGTACTTTTCGCCCGCAATAGACAGCTGGTGATCCGGAACGAGCAGGGGGAGCGTCCGGTATTGAGCCTGAGCCAGCTGCCCCAGGAACTTTCGCCGCAAGGGGCCGGGCCCGAAGTCCGCTTCGGCTTCGGCCGGGACCGGTTTGTCGCGGCCGCCGTCAGCCCCGATGACCAGCGAATCGCTTATGGAACCGCCGGCACTCATGGCGGATTGGGCTGGGCCGACCTGAGCCAGACTCCGGCCCGGAATTATCCGCTGGATCTGATCTTTGAAGGCTCCGCCACGCTCTTGGTTTTTTCGCCTACCGGCCGCTATCTGGCCGCCCAATACCTAAGCGCCACCGGCAATCAGGGGCTCCGGATCTATCAGCCGGAACAGAACCGCTGGCTGGACTTTAAACTGGGAGCGCAATTTCCGCCGGAGCAGTATTCCCTGGTTTTGCGGAATTGGGAGGAGGACGGCTCCAGCTTGCTGTTCCGGGTCAACCCGGGCGCGGGGGTGACGGCGCCCGACGCCGCTAAACTCGGCGATTGGGAGCTGGACGTCATCGGCGGAACATTGAATCGCTCCCTGAACCGCTGACCGGCGCAGAAGTCCCGGGACGGCGATTTCGGGGATAATTGGCGGTTGGTTACATATGATGTAGGGATATCGGCCGCATGGAACCAAAGGCATTCTTTTTCGTTTTATGAAAAATATCGGCAGGAAATTAAACCCTACTGTCTAATTATTTTGTAGGTAATTGCCACCAGTGACTGGCTGAAGGGGTGTAAAGCGTGGAACAATGTGACGTATTGATTCTGTCTGCCAGCTTCGGTGGGGGTCACAATCAGGTCGCCCGGGCTTTGACACAGGCGCTTCAGATGCAGGTTCGCGGGATGAAGATCATCACGGTCGATTATTGCGATCTGTTATTGCCGTTACTGACCCGGCTGACCCAATTCGGCTACAACCAAAGCATCCGTCATTTTCCGGTGGGCTATGCCCTTTATTATCAAGCTACCGGCAATATTTCGCCCGACTCGTTCTGGCAGCGCCGGTTGAACCGGATGGGCTATTCGGAATTGATCATGCTGGTGAACCGGATGCAACCTAGGGTGATCATTTCCACTTTTCCGTTGCCGTCCGGGGTGCTGTCGGAGATGAAAGAAGCGGGCGACCTCAAAGTCCCGGTAGTGACGGTGATCACCGATATTTCGGTCCACAGCCAGTGGATTCATCCCCATACCGATCTCTATATCGTCGGTTCGCCCGAAGTCGCGGAAGGATTGGAGGAACGGGGCATTCCCCGCCGCAATATCGCCGCGGCCGGCATCCCCATTTTGCCGGCCTTCATGTCCGAGTTCGACCCGGAACAGGTCAAGCGGGAGATGGGTTTCGACCCGACCGACCGGCTGATGCTGTTCATGGGTGGCAACGACGGCGTGTTCGGCACTACCCAGTTCCATCACTTGTTGCGGGATCTGCCGCCGAACGTCAAGGCGATGGTGTTGACCGGTTCCAATCACGATTTGTTTGAAAAATTGAGTTCTTCCAGCGCCAAGCACCCCAATCTCCGGGTCAGCCAATACGTGGACAATGTGCCCGGCTTGATGGGAGCCGCCGACCTGCTGGTCACCAAAGCGGGCGGGATCACCATCTCGGAGGCGCTGGCCAAAGGATTGCCGATGGTAATCTATAAACCGACCCCTGGCCATGAGGAGGCCAACGCCAATTACCTTTGGCGGCATCGGGCCGCGATTATCGCCAAAGGGGAACGGCGGCTGCGCACCGCCATCCACCGGATGCTCATCGACGAGCCGTTCCGCAAACGCTTACAGCGCAACTGCCTGAAGATCGCCGCCCCGGATTCGGCGGTGGCCGGAGCCAAATTGATCCTCAAGCTGATGTCCCCCAATTTGAAGACCGCCAAACGTCATGAAACGGTGGCGAGGAGAGAAATTCGTGCCTGAATCGAAGCAAGGGTTGTTGAAACATCCGGTGATTCTGTCGTTTCTGGCGGTTATCGCCTCGGTCGAGTTTATCCGGATGTCTTTATTTTTGACATTATTACCGAGCTTTTTGACTAGTCTCGGGTTCGGCACGGTGGCCATCGGGTTGGTGATGTCCGCCAACCTGCTCACCGATAACCTTTTCAAAGGCGCCACCGGCTGGCTGGTGGATCACAAGGGCCCCTGGCCGGTGCTGTTCGCCGGAAGCATCGCCGTGTTCGGCGGATTGCTGCTCATCGAGTCCTTCCACCGGCAGCTCTGGGTGATGACCCTGGCCGCCGTTTTATTGGGATTGGGCGCCTCACCCACCTGGCCCGCCACCATCGCCGGGTCGATCCGGATCGCCGGCGAGGAAAAACGGGCCACCATGATCAGCTTTATCTCTGTGATTTGGCTGGCCGGAGGCGGTCTGGGCCCGGTGCTGATGGGCTTTCTCATCGATACCCGGCTCCGGGGAATGCTGCAGCAGGTTCACTTGCCACTCATCGACGCCTACCGGACCGGATTTTTTTTGTTGACAACCATCGCCCTGATGGCCATCGCCGCAGCCTGCCTGGGCTGGCTGGGATGGAAACGGCTTCCCCATCTGCAACCGGTCGCCGGAGAAGCGGCGCCGAAACCACGGCGAAGCATTAAGGGAGCATTGCGCCGGCTGTGGGAGGTCAAGGGGTTGATCCCCGGCATGTTTTTTCAGACCTTGTCGCTGGGCATCCTGATCCCCAACTTGTTGCCGTTCGCCGTGAACAAGATCGGTATTTCCGAAGCCCAATACAGTATGGTATTGCTCATCGGCGGGCTGGTGGTGGTCTTATGCATGATTCCCGTCGGCCATCTCGCCGATCACTGGGGGACCAAGGGCTTTCTGGTATCCGGATTCGCCTTGGCCGCGGCCTCACTTTTGGTGCTGGTCCGTTACGGTGATTCCCGGAATATCTGGTGGATGGTCGGGTTCGTCGGTCTGTCCTACGCGCTGATTCAGCCGGCCTGGAACGCTTTGTTGGCCGGGGCCATTCCGCCGGAGCACCGCGGGGTGTTGATGGGGCTATTCATGTCCGTGGAGGGATTGGGTTTTGGGGTTGGGCCGCTGGCTGGAGGAATTCTGGGCCAGATCAGGGTCAATATGGGGGGGTTCTTTCAATGGAGCGGGCTGGAGACCCCCTTTTACGTGAGCGGCGTTTGTTTGACCATCATGGCCCTGGTATATTTGTTCTATCCCTTTCATCAGTATCAATTGAGAGATGAGACATCATGATCTATGCCGGATTGGGACTGCTGGCCATGGCCTGGGCAGTCGTTTATCCCGGAACCGATTATTATATCCGCTGGTTCCACCGTTCCACGGTAAAGCGGGGACCGGCCGCGGGCAAGCGTCTTTGCCTGACTTTTGACGATGGACCGGACCCGGCGGTCACGCCGAAGCTATTGGATCTGTTACGGCAGCGGGGAGTCCCGGCGGTCTTTTTTTTGATCGGGGCCAAAGCCGCCCAACATCCGGAACTGGTAAAGCGGATCGTGGCCGAAGGCCATGAGATCGGGGTTCATACTCACGAACACCGTCACGCCTACGAGATGGGGCCTGGCCGGAGCCGGGACTCGTTGCGGACCGGAGCCCGGGCCGTGAGCCAGGCCGCCGGGGTTGCTCCGGTTTGGTTTCGGCCGCCGTGGGGCGCGGCCAATTTGTTCCAATGGCTGACTGCCAACCGAATGGGTTTGCGGCTGGTGCTGTGGTCCGCCAACGCCCAGGACTGGAAAGCGCGGACCGGGCCGGAGGGCATTTTGGCCCGCTTACGGCGCCGGGTGAAACCTGGCGCGGTGATCGTCCTGCATGACGCCGGCGGCGAACCGGGCGCTCCGGAAAACACGCTCCGGGCCTTGCCGGAGATCATCGCTTATTTTCAAGCGCACGGCTTTCGGTTTGCCAGTCTGAGATCACTTACAGGAGGATGGAAAGATGAACGGAGCAACGTCGGCGTTACGCCGGATCGGACAGGCCATCGACCGGAGATACCTCGCTAAGGCGGGAGCGGCCGCGATTCCGGAATCCGAATTGGGTCTGCTGTTAATCTGCTTTCATCCCTATGAAGGGAAGCAACCGGTCGAACTGTCCGATCATACTGTTATTCAGCCCGGAGAGCGGGTTGGGGAGTTGCATCTCTCCAATATCCGGATCACGGAGATTGCCGACCAGAATTCGGAACGGTCGCTGGAATGGCAGTTGATGGACATGTTGAAGCAGGAGTTGCGGGTACTGGCCAAAGCCTGCGGCGCCGGAAAGATCCCCGGGGATATCCGGGCGATTTACGGCGTCAATGTTCTGGCGGCCGGCGCCAGGCGGCTTGGGTTTACGCTGGTCCCGATCGCTAAAGGGTGGGACCGTTGGTGGCTTGGTTTCTGGGAATCCACCCTCCGGTTGATCTATTATTCGTTCAAGACCAAGAAAAAAGCGACATTGAAACGAACCATGGACCCTTACCAAGTCTGGATGTCCCGTGAGCAGTTAATCAAGCGTTTTTCCGGCGCTATCAAATAAATCTGTCATTGCCTCGCGCCCCTCGCAACAGGGCGTTTTAAACGATCTAACCGAAGCAATCCTTCAGAAAGAAGCGGCCTTGGCGAGCAGCGTTTTCACCTGCCGGAATTCCGCCGGGCTAAGGCGCTCGAAGAAAATTCCGGCCAGATATCCGGGAGTGCCGGATGGATTTACCCCGCACCAGATGCAAGTGCCGGTCAGATCGAAACGGACCCGGGCCTCAACGGCCGGAATGATCCGTACCGGACGTTCGATCGCTAGCGGGCTGCTGAGGATGATCCGGATGCCTCCAAAACTGACATCGTCAACCTCACAGGAAGCGATGGCCCCGTCTTCCGGTTGAATCCGCGCCGAAAGCCTGCGGACGGGCCGATCCCGAACCCGCTCCGGGCCGTTGCGGCAAGTATCGGGAACCGACGGCACCGGTTCGGTGCCGGAATGGAAGCGGCAATAATCGGAGATGCACTCCCGGGTTTGATGAGTCAGATCCAGGAATTTCACTCCGAAATAATTGTTCGGACCGCTCGCGCGGTCGACGACATAGCGCACATGGCGCACTTCACCTTGGATCACGGCATTCCCGAGTTCCGGCAGATCAAACTGAAACCGGACCAATTCGCCGGGACAGAGATCGCAGGCGCCGAACGGGACGTAAAACTCAAGTCCGCCGGGGCTGATATTGCTGCCGGTGGCAATAATCTGCGGCTCGCCGCTCCGGGCCAGCCGGATTTTGAGGGAGGGGCTGCAGGCGACGCGCGGGCCGATTCTGCGTTCGACAATTCCCCGGATCATGCGGGACCTCCTTGGTTCTCCGGAAAGGCGGCGCTGGTGGCACGTTTTCTTTAATAATTGAATTTTTGAATCAAGGAACGGAGCTGGGTTGACTGCTCGAAGGTAAGCTGGCCGAAGATAAAGCCGGCCAGATAATCGCCGCCGCGATACCGCCCGCTCCAATCGCAGATCGCCGTGACATTGGAAATGAGATAGCCTTCACCGGAAAAATGAATGTTGACGTGAGACTTTTCCGGGATCAGTTCGTTGAGCCGGACGGTCACGCCACCGATATTCAAATCCTCGATCATCACCGCAACCGATTTTCCCTCTTTAAACTGAATTTGGGCATTGCAGGTTCCGGATCCCGGGATATTTTCCGCAGTGGCCGGGTTGACCGCTGCTTCCCGGGTTTCCGGCGCGTTAAACTCCGAACCGGCAATCTCCGGCCGAGAACCGTTTGGTTCGGCCACTACTGGAATAGCGCCGGTTTCGATGGCGTCCGGCACCGGATTTTCCGGTTCGGCGGGCGGCAAGGCCGGTCCGGAAGCTCTGTCAAGCTCGGGCCGGGTTTCGGAATTTTCCGATTCAAAAAACGAGGAGAAACCGGTAACGGGTTGACCGCCCGCTACCGAAGACACCGGATCCAATCCGGACTCAAGCGGGGGCCCGGCCTCGAAAAGCGGCGGCAGGCTTGGGAGCGGAGTTCCGGTACTGGAAACGTTACCGGCAAGGTTCAATCCGGGTGTCAAGAAATCCGCTTCATTAACTTGCGGCGCTTCATCCCCGGAAAGGAATTGCCCGCTATAACCGGGCAGCGGCAGGGTAGAGGCAGCAGGTTCGCCGCTGCTGCTTGGATCTTCGCCAGCCGTTTCCCCGGGGGCAATTTCCGGTTCGGGAGCGGATTCCGGAAGAAGGCCGGATTGGGGGATGGGATGGGACTTGCTTTGATTTTGAGTCAGCAGCATCCTGACCAGTTGATCGATGGATTGCTGTTCAGTGGAGTCTACCGCCTCTTTCCCACCCGGAACGGCCGTAGGCTGATTTCCGGGGTTGTTGGAATCCGGTGCGGCTGCTGCCGGGAACCGGCCTTCATTGGCCAGTAACTCATTGTCCGCCGGAATCGGCGATATTCCGCTCCCGAACACGGCCGGTCCGGGCAAAGGCGCTTCCGGTTCCGGGGAAGATGCGTTGGAAAGCGGCTCCGCCTGATCGGACGGGGCTAGTGAACCGGCGGAAGGCTGAAGCGGAGCCGAATCGGTTGCGACACCGTTCATGGATTGGACCAATTGATCTACCAGGCTTTGATAAGGGGATTCCCCGCCGAAGTCTTCAATCGAGGGATTGAGAGCGGCCGTCTCCGTGAGGGAAGATTCGGCCGCGAACGAATCCTGATGCGACTGTTCGATCTGTTCCGCTGATAGCGGACCCGCTGCTCCGTCGGCGACCCGCCGATAAATCGGCGACGGTTTGGCCGGATCGGGGTTGACAGCAAGCGATTGCCGGACGCGCTGTGCATCCAGCAGCAGTTGGACGAGATAATCAATGGAGCCCTGAGTCAGGGCTTTTTCCGGATCGTTATTATCCAGCAAGTATCGGATCAGGTCGCCGTTATTGGGAAGCGAACGGACCTTTTCCAGCAGTTGCGTCAATGCCGCGGCCGACTGACCGTCGGATTGGCCGTGCTCCGCGGCAGGTGGCGAATCCAGGATGGGACCGGTGCAAAAGATCTCCAGTCCTTTCAGAAGGGCTTCGTTGATATTGAGAAACTGGACTCCGAAATAGCTGACCGGTTGCCCGTCGTTGTCGATTCCGTCGAGCAGATAGCGGATCTCACCGGTGATGACGGTCTCTCCGAATTTGGGAATGTTGAAGATCAGGTCGATCGTTTCGCCGGGCTGCAGCCGTAGGAGACCGCGCGGGACGTGAAACTGAATGCCGCCGCCGCTGATGTTGGTGGCGGTGGCCAGCGTCAGCGCCCGCCCGTTGCTTTCCAGCAGAATGTTAACCTCGTCATGGAAAGGAATTCGATTGGCTTTTCTGCGGTTGACCAAGCCCGTAAGCATGAGGAACACCTCATAATCGATTATTGGTTGCCGAAGGAGTTAACCCTCGGAATGAATGGGTGCCGGGAAATAATTTAATTTACGCCGTTGATTTGGAAATCCCGTTACAAAACATTAATTCGCCCAGAAATAAAGATTTCCTGTCAAAAGAAAATTAAAAATTGCGACAATTACCTATGTTTTGCGTTGCAGCCGGGAGCGTTCGAGGGAACTTTCGGGCTGAGAGAAAGAAGTTGACTTCTTATTTGAATTTTGTTATAGTGAAACTAGATTAGACTTGTTGCAAGTGTAGGCAGGATAGTGGAGTTTAGGAGCATTGTGACCCGTCGCGGCTCAAGGGACGATGAAGTCACAATACTTAGAAAAAGCAGTGATGGAGTTCAATGGGGATACTCATCACATAGCTTTTAGTTGAGACGAGTGCGGGCTGCTATGAGAAGAATTAAAGCCAGGCGCTGGTTGCCTGGCTTTTTTTATTTTGATTGCGGGGCGCAGGCCTTGACAATAAACAAAATATTACCATAGTAGGAGGTTCCAAAAGAGATGAGTGTTGAGACGAGAGTAGTCGAGCGAAAAGGGTTGCAAGCGGTCGATGTGGCGGTGGTGGCGGTGCTGTTGGCGGTCGGAGCGGTGTTGCGTTCTTTTACCCCGCCGTTCTTTGGAATCACCCCCAATCTGGTCATCGGCATGTATTGTCTGGCGATTTTATTGCTGCGTCCGAAGTTTGGAGCGATCCTCGGCATTGGCCTAGTGGCGGCGGCGGTTTGTCAGATGACCACCAAATCGTTGCTTCCGTTCTTGAATTTCGTGAGTGAACCGATCGGCGCCATTGTGGTCGGTTTATTGGCCATTCCCAAGCTTGATACCGGATTTTTAAAATATGTCCGGCCGTTCGTAATTACCTTTGTCGGCACGGTGGCCAGTGGCCTGACCTATATCTCCATCTTTAAAACCGCGACGTTATTCGTTGCAACCGCCGCCAATCCGGCTTTTGCCTATTTGAGTCTGGTGGTGGTGGTCACTGCGGTGGCCAACGCGGTTCTCGCCAGCATCCTGTATTTCCCGCTTCAGGCGGCATTGGGACGGACCCGGCAGTAAATAAGGTCCGGTCTGGCAGGACAGCGGATCCATCTGTACATAACCAAAGCGATTTGTAACAATTTTGGAAGAATGCGGCGCGGGATGCCTTCTTCCAAAATTGTTGTTTTTATAATTCCGTCTCCAATTTATACATAGCTTTTGATAAGGCGGGGAAACAACATGAAACCGGTGATTGCAGTCACAGAACTGAGCTTCAGCTATCCGGGCGCGAGCCGGCCGGCGCTGGACGGTGTTTCGTTTCAAGTACGGCCCGGGGAGTTTTTGGGGATCACCGGCCCGGCGGGCGCCGGCAAATCTACGTTGGTGCTTTGCCTGAACGGGATCATTCCTCACTTTCAGGCCGGAGCGTTCCGGGGCAGCGTATTGATCAACGGCGCGGATACCTTCGAAGCGGGGTGTTCGGCCATTTCCAAACAGGTGGGAAGCGTTTTTCAAGACCCGGAAGCCCAGTTGGTCGCGCCGACGGTCGAGGATGAGATCGCTTTCGGCCTGGAGAATTTCGGTTATCCGCCGGCCGAGATCGAGTTCCGCATCGAAGAGGCGCTGCGGTTGACGGGGATTGCCCAGTTACGGCAGCGTTCCACCCAGGCGTTGTCCGGCGGCCAGAAGCAGCGAGTGGCGATTGCGGCGGCGGTGGCCCTCCGGCCGGAGATCCTGGTGCTGGATGAACCCACCTCCGAACTGGACCCAATTGGCACCATGGAAGTGTTTGAAGTCCTGAAACTCCTCAACCAGCAATACGGTTTGACCGTGGTGGTCATTGAACAGAAATTGAACATTTTAATGGAATATATCGGGCGACTGCTCATCTTCAACCAGGGGAAGCTGGTCTGCGACCGGCCGCCCCGGGAGGTCATCGCCGAACCGGCGCTGTTGGAGGAAATCGGCCTCAACCTGCCGCCGGTGAGCGATTTGGCGTACCGGCTCCGGAAAGGCGGGAGTTACACGGCGGAATTGCCGTTGACCGTTGACGAGGCGTATTGGGGCCTGTTGAAAAGCTTGGCCGGAGCGGGTGAAAAATGATGATCAAAGTAGAGCGGCTGACATTTCAATACCCGAATGGAATCGAGGTTCTGCACGGGATCGATTTTGAGATCAAATCCGGGGAGTTCGTGGCCTTGATTGGACAGAACGGCGCCGGGAAGACCACGTTGTTGAAGCATTTCAACGGATTGTTGAAGCCGAGCGCCGGCCGAGTGGCGATCTCGGGAATGGATACCCGGGAATCCTCCGTGGGCGAGCTTTCCCGGAAAGTGGGGTATCTCTTTCAAAACCCCGACCATCAGATCTTCATGCCGACAGTGGCCCGGGAGATCGGGTTCGGCCCCAGGAATCTGGGGCTATCGAAGGCGGAGACCGAGGAACGGGTTCAGGCGGCGGCCGCCGCGGTCGGTCTAAGCGGCGAATTGCGGGAGAATCCGATTTTCCTCAGCAAGGGCCAGCGGCAGCGGGTGGCCTTTGCCTCGCTGTTGTCGATGCGGCCCGAGGTGATGGTGCTCGATGAGCCGACCACGGGCCAGGATTACCGGGAAGGGATCGAGATCATGGAGATGGTCGCCGAATTGCACCAAAACGGCCATACCGTTCTTTTCGTCACTCACGATATGGAACTGGTGGCCCGCTATGCCAAGCGGGTCATCGTCTTGAGTGAAGGCCGGCTGTTGCTGGACGATACGGCCCGCAACGTCTTTTATCAGCCGGAGATCTTGCTCCGGACCAATCTGTTTCCGCCGCAGATCGCGCGGCTGGCGCAAAAGTTCGAGGATGGCCGGGAGCGGTTCGGCGGAGCGCTGTCCGTGACCGAGATGCGGGACGCCGTTGTTAATCCGCCGGGAGGTGAGCGCAGTGTCGGTTATTGCTGATTATGTTGCCCGCGATTCCGTGGTGCACCGGCTCCATCCCCTGACCAAGCTGATCTGGTCCCTGGTAACCATGACCCTGAGCTTTTTCTCCCGAGACCCGTTGGTGCTGGGGCTGCTGTTTTTGTCGATCGTCGCCGTGGCGGGGCTGGCCCGCATCTTGAAAGAGATGCTCCCGGCCTTCAAGGGGCTCGTCATTTTCGCCGGATTGTTCCTTTTGTTGCAAATCTTTTTTATCCCCGACGGCCGCACTCTCTTCGCCCTGATTCCCGGGACGGGGTGGTTCCGCGTCACCGATCAGGGGCTGTACGGATCGCTGGCCATGGGCGGCCGGATGCTGGTGATCGCCGCCAGTTTTCCGGTGCTGATGGGCACGACCCAAGTCAAGGACTTGGTGGTCGTGCTGGTCGAAAAGCTGAAGATTCCTTATACTTATGCCTTTATGTTCGTTACCGCGCTCCGGTTCGTGCCCACCTTCATGCAGGAGATGGACCAGATCATTCAGGCCCAGTGCTCCCGGGCGCACCGGCTCGACAACGGCAATTTTCTCAAGAAATTTCTTTCGCTCTGCCCGTTGGCCATTCCGCTGGTGGTCAGTTCGGTCAAAAAAGCCGAGCGGTTGGCCATTTCCATGGAGACTCGCGGCTTTGGCTCCGGGCCCCGGACTTATCTGCGCCGAATTCAATTTCAAAGTGCCGACTGGATGGCCTGCGCGGTACTGGCGGCAGGAACCGGCGCGCTTCTGTTGACCGCGTTGTGATCGGCCGGGTTTTGAGGGACGAAACAGCCGGTAAATTGGGAGGACTTGCGCAAGGCGTTCGCGGTCGACAGGAATTTCGGCGCGGGCCGCGAATTGATCGCTTGAGGTGAACTATAATTGAGCGCGAAACTGTTAATGGGGAACGAGGCCATCGCCCGGGCCGCGATCGAGGCCGGGCTGAACCTGGCTGCCGCTTATCCGGGCACTCCCTCCTCGGAGATCATCGGAACCTTGGCGGAATGGTCAGGGTCTTTCGATTATTATGTGGAATGGTCCATTAACGAGAAAGCCGCCCTGGAAGTGGCGGCCGGCGCCGCCTATGCCGGCGCCTATACCCTGGTCGCCATGAAGCAGGTCGGCCTGAATGTGGCGAGCGACCCGCTAATGAGCCTGGCCTATATCGGAGTCAAGGGCGCCATGGTGATCGCGGTGGCCGACGACCCGGGCCCGCACTCCTCCCAGACCGAACAGGACACCCGGGTGTTCGCGAAATTCGCCAAGCTCCCGGTCTTCGACCCCGCCTCTCCCGAAGAAGCCTACGAGATGACCAAGGCCGCCTTCGAACTGTCGCACCGTTATCAAATGCCGGTGCTGCTCCGGCCGACCACCCGGGTCTGCCATGCCACGGCCGGAATCCGGTTTGGCGAGATCCGGTCCAACCAAGTGGAGGGTTTCGTCAAGGATCCGAAATGGGTGATCTTCCCCCGTCTCTCCTTTCAGAAACATCAATGGCTGGAGGAACAACGCGTCAAGCTGGCGGAGGAGTTCGGCTCCGGCCCGTGGAACCCGATTCAGCCCGGGGATCGAACCGGCATCATCACCGGCGGGGTTTCTTATCTGTATACGTTGGAAGCGGCCGAGCGGCTGGGCTTGAATCCGACCATTCTCAAAATTGGAACGCCACATCCCTTGCCGTCGCAAACGATCCGGGAGTTCCTGGCCCGGGTGGACCGGGTGATCGTCATCGAAGAACTGGACCCGGTGCTGGAGGAAGGGGTTGTCGCCGCGGCCGGCCAGGCTGATTTCCGCGGCCCGATCCACGGCAAGGGTTCGGGCGATCTGCCGTGGGCGGGCGAATATAGCACGGATCTGATCGGAAACGCGCTGGCGAAGATTTTGAATCTGCCGCCGGCTCCGGCTGCGGCCGAAGCGCGGGCCGCCGCTCCCGAACTGCCGGTCCGGCCGCCGGTGCTGTGCGCGGGCTGTCCGCACCGGGCCTCGTTTTATGGGATCAAACGGGCGACCCGGGGGCTGAACGCCATTTACACTGGAGATATCGGCTGTTATACCCTGGGGAACGCGCCTCCCTTGTCCATGGTCGACACCTGTCTGTGCATGGGCGCGGGAATCACCATCGCCCAGGGTCTCTCCAAGATGGACCCGGATCGTCCGGTCTTTGCCTTCATCGGCGATTCGACCTTTTTTCACAGTGGAATTCCCGGCGTGTTAAACGCCGTCTATAACCGGCATCCGGTCAAGATCGTGCTGCTCGACAACGGCACCACGGCCATGACCGGCCATCAGCCCCATCCCGGCATCGGCCGGACCGCCTGCAATCTTCCGGCGCCGGCCGTGGATCCGGTCGGAATCCTGAAAGCCTGCGGCGTGGAACAAGTGGAAGTCGTCAACCCGCTGGATCTGGCCGCGGTCAAGGAAGCGGTCGGCCGGGCGCTCGCCGTACCCGGGCCGTCCGCCCTGGTGCTGCGGCACCCTTGCGTGGCGTTGTATAAGCCGGAACGCCGCTTTGCGGTGGACCAGGATCTTTGCACCAATTGCCAGCGGTGTATCCGGGAGTTGGGCTGCCCCGCCTTTTTCCTGGACGGAAAGCCGCAGATCAGCCGCTCCTGTTACGGCTGCGGCTTCTGCGGCCAGATCTGCCCGGCCGGGGCCATCAAGGAGGCGCGAGACGAATGAAACTGGATCTGGTAATCGCCGGCGTCGGCGGCCAGGGCACGGTGCTGGCCTCCCGGATCCTGGCGCAGGCCGCGCTGAACGCGGGCCTTTTGGCGCGAACCTCGGAAATGATCGGTATGGCTCAGCGGGAAGGCTCGGTGCAGAGCCATGTCCGGATCGCTGGCCGGGGCGGGCCGGTGATCGGCGCGAAAACGGCCGATGTCCTGATCGGATTTGAACCCGCCGAAGCGCAGCGCGGCTGCGGATTGTTGCGGGATGACGGGCTGATGCTGGTCAACACCCAGGCGGTGCGGCCGGTGACGGTGGCCTTGGGCAGCTCCCGGTATCCCGAGGCCGAGATCTTGGAATATTTGCGGCGCTTCCCGGCGCGGACGACACTGGTGGACGCTTCGGCCCTGGCGGTCCGGGCCGGGAACTTCCGGACCGTGAACGCAGTGATGCTCGGAATGCTCGCCGGCGCCGGCATCTTGCCGTTCGAAAGCGGCGAGGTGTTGAAGGTTTTATTGGAGATGGTTCCCGGCAAGGCGCGGGAAGTCAATGAGCAGGCATATCAATTGGGAATGGATGCTTTGCAGGGGGCGCGGTAGGGGTGCGCCCGCCGGCCAGAGGAGGAGAGTCGAGTGTTGAACAAAGTGATTCCAGTAGAGTATCAGGATCTTCACGATCAAGAATATTTACAGATGGAAGGGCGGACCGGCGAATATCTGAACCGGGCGCTGGCGGCACTGGTGGACCGGGTCGCCAAAAACAGTCCGTTTTACCAGCGGAAATTGGCCGGGAGCGGGGTTGAGCCCGGCGCGATCAAGACTGCGGCGGACTTCGCCAAGCTTCCCTTCACCCTTAAAGAGGAATTGCGCGAGGTGTATCCGCTGGGGTTGCAGGCGGTGCCCGATCGCGAGGTGGTCCGGATTCACTCGTCATCGGGGACCACCGGCAAACCGGTAATCATCCCTTACACCAAGCAAGACGTCCTGGATTGGGCGGAGATGTTCGCCCGCTGCTATGCCATGACCGGCGTGAACCGGGAGGACCGGGTGCAGATCACGCCCGGATACGGGCTCTGGACCGCCGGAATCGGGTTTCAGGCCGGGGTGGAGCGGCTGGGGGCGATGGCGATTCCGATGGGGCCGGGCAACACCGACAAGCAGCTCCAGATGATGGCCGATCTTGGGGCAACGGTACTCTGCAGTACTTCTTCCTACGCCCTGCTGCTGACGGAGGAGATCGCCAAACGAAAGCTGCGCGAGCGGCTCAAGCTCCGGATCGGGATCATGGGCTCGGAGCGCTGGGGTGACAAGATGCGGGCCCGGATCGAGTCCGAACTGGGCATCGAGAGCTTTGACATTTACGGCCTGACCGAAGTCTACGGGCCGGGAATTGGAATCGATTGCCGGTTCCATCAGGGGATTCATTACTGGTCCGATTATCTGTACTTTGAGATCATCGACCCGCTGACTGGCGTGGTGCTGCCCGAGGGCGAACTGGGCGAGTTGGTTATCACCACGCTCACCAAGGAAGGCGCGCCACTGCTCCGCTACAGAACCCGCGATCTGACCCGGATCATTCCCGGAACCTGCCCCTGCGGGAGCGTCTATCCCCGGATCGACCGAATCCTGGGCCGGAGCGACGATATGATCAAGATCAAGGGGGTCAATATCTATCCCGGCCAGATTGAGGATCTGCTCCGGGCGGTGCCCGGAGCCAGCAGCGAGTATCAGATCCGCCTGACCCGGGTCACGGCCCGCGATTATATGCTGTTGCGGGTCGAGAGCGAGGCGGGGGTTGATCCCAAGGCATTGGGAGAGAGCATCGGCAACGAGTTCAAGAAGAAGATCGGGGTCCAGATCGAGGTCGAGGCGGTGGGCATCGGCGAGTTGCCCCGGAGCGAGAAGAAATCGAAACGGGTCTTTGACGAACGGGATATTTAGCGAACGAAAGGAAAGGCGGGGCGACCCGCCTTTTTCGTTTTTTAAGGAGATCGCAAATCAGATCAAAGATTGCTTCGATTTAGCGCCTTTTTAAGCGATTATTGAGCAAACCGCGTCGGGAGATTGGCGCCGAAATGGTTGATAATGAAGTCATCCCAAGGAAAGAAGTAATTTCTGGAATGAAAGGATGAGAATAAATGTTGCCGAACTCCCCGTATACCATTTTTACAATTGGGTTGGTGCGCCGGGAGCCGGCCCGGATTATCCTTGCCGTCGAGGAGCGATTCCGGCCGGCCCTCAAGGAACTGGAACGGTTTAGCCACGCCATCGTATTATGGTGGTTCAGCGAGTTTGAAGCGGATCATTACCGGACGGTGCTTCGGAGTCAGCCGCCCTATGAGGCGCCAGTGACCGGCGTTTTTGGGTCGCGATCGCCGCTCCGGCCCAATCCGATTGGTTTATCCGTGGTTCCGCTGGTGGCTGTGAACCAAAGCAGCGGCGAGGTGGAAATCGCCGGGATTGACGCGCGGGACGGCACCCCCGTCTTGGATATCAAACCCTATTACCCGTGCTGTGACCGGGTGCGAGAGTGCCGGACGCCGGAGTGGGCCGCCGGTTGGGGCGAATGGCTGCCCGATGAGGGATTGGCGCTGGAGGAGTACTAAGGATTGATGAACAACCGGGAACGGATCGTAAATGCCATTAATTATATCGAGACCAATCTCCGGGAGGAGTTGTCCGTGCTCGACGTCGCCCGGGAGATCGGATATTCGCTGTATCATTTTAGCCGCTTGTTTCAGGGGGTCACCGGACATGCGCCGCGGGATTATATTTTGAAACGGCGCTTGACGGAGGCGGCCCGGGAGATCGCGGCTTCCCGGCGAAAAGTGATCGAGATTGCCTTCGATTATCAATTTAATGACTATGAGACGTTCGGCCGGGCGTTCCGCAGGGTTTTCGGCCGTACTCCCACCGAACTCCGGAAGACGGCGGCGCTGAATTTTTTACAACTGCCGGGATTGCTGCCGCTCACTTCCGCCGATCTTGAGCAGCGGCGGCGGATCATGGGCCATGAACCGGATCTGGTGGAGCTGGACGGCATCGCCTTGGTGGGGCTGTCCAGTCTGATCCGGGGTTCGACCGCTTTGATTACCGAGTTGTGGGCGCAGTTTTTTCCGGAGGTGGAAGCCATCGTTCACCGGAAGCGTCCCGAGCGTTTTTATCAGGTGGCGTTTTGGCCGGAGCGTTCCGACTGGGAGGGTTTTTTGGTGCTCTGCGGCGTGGCGGTGGAACGGCTGGACCCGGTTCCGCCGCTGCTGATCGCCAAG
Source organism: Bacillota bacterium (assembly GCA_023402395.1). Classification (GTDB taxonomy): domain Bacteria; phylum Bacillota; class UBA4882; order UBA8346; family UBA8346; genus JAEYGI01. The sequence goes on along the minus strand of JAEYGI010000053.1, from coordinate 81,725 downwards.
ACGATCCCGCCTGGCCGGTATCTCCGGTTTATTCATAAAGGCCGTTCCGATCAGGTCGGGCTGACCTACCGGTACATTTTTGAAACTTGGCTGCCGAATTCCGACTACCGGCTGGCTCAGCCGTTTGATTTTGAATATTATGGCCCGAATTATTGGGGGCCGGAACATGAAGAGTCAGAGTCGGAGATTTATATCCCGGTGGAATTGGGATAAGTGTTGTAAAAATTGAATTCCGACGGGCAACGCCTCCACCGTTTGTTGTTACCGAATGGGGAACGACTCCCTTGATTTTAATTATTTTCAACCAATCGGGGTTATCGAAAAGGGAATATCAGGAATTTATCGAACTTAAAACTTTATTGCTGGAAAACTTTTGGTCTTTACACACGACAAGGATGGGGAAAGGGGAAGCAACCTGATAATACCTTTCAAAAGAAACAAGGTTGTTATAAAGGGCAATGACTCCCTCTTCCTTAACGATAAATGCCAGTTAAATGTTATATCGCGCCAAGCGGACGACGCCGGTGCATATTGCGTAAAAGGATTGATTGAATGTTAAAGTGTTCAAAATGTAACCGGGAGTTGGAAAAGATTCATGACGATATATATGGGAATCGGTATTTTTGTAAATCATGTCTGGGCTTTTTGGTAAATCTGGCACTTTTGCAAAAAATATCTGATCAGAAATTTGTTAAAGAATTATGGCTTAAATCTACAGATAGCATCAATGGGAACGTTAATTGTCCTATTTGTAATTGTGCGATGAAGGAAATAAAGTTAAACGGAAATCTAGTGCTGGATTTATGCCGGAATTGTCATGTGGTTTGGTTCGATGAGTTGGAAGAAAATCAGATACCCATTACCAAATTCAAAGACTCGAAGGAAATGATTGATGAGGTATCCCGGACTAAAATTGCAATGGCCGTCAGTAAAATGGAAGCTGCGAAGATAATGATGAAATATCCAAGAATGAGGTTGGACAGATTTGGAGGATTGGACACTCCCGCGCATAGAATTGATGAGGTCGAAATCGCGGCGGGATTGAAAGAAAGAAAACCTGTTAAATTAGCTAATCTAGATAGAAGACTGGTTGCCTTTTTAGGATCGGTGTTTAGCAGTGTGATTTTCTTTTTTATAATTAAGATGAGCAATCGGTATCGATTGATAAACCAGGATATTGCTTTAAATGTCGAAGTTGCGTTAATTTCGGGAGGGATCATGTATATTTGTTTTCGTCTGAAAGACCGGAATTAACAATATTTCATTAATAGCGGATCCCCGGCCACTGGTTGTTTGAAAGCATTGATGGTTCTCTCCGTGAACTGGATTTTATGTTTTTGTTTTTGAGAAGGGGATCTGTTTTTATTTGCCCGATGAGGTCCTTTTATCATTGGCGATGACATCTAAAGACTCCGGTTCAATGAACCGGGGTCTTTGGCGTTAAGCGCTCCAACTGACCGAAGCGCCGCTCCAATTGATCCGGGAGCCGCCACATCTGATCTAAGTATTGGATCAACTGATCCGAATGCCTGATCAGTTGATCGAGATGTTGGCTCAGATGGGGGCGGGGCCGCTTTAACTGATCCAAGCTCCGGATCAGTTGGAGCAAGTGTCGCTCCAAGTGGAAATATTAGATCTTTATTTGAAGGAAGGGTTTCTCCAAATGGAAATATTGGAGGATCATTTGAAGCGGGGCTTCCTTCAGTTGAAGGAAGTGTTCCTCCAGATCGAAAAAGTATTGCTTCAGTTGAAGCGATACTTTTTTCATGTGGATAAGGTGTCGCTCCAGATGGGGGAAGGGGCGCTACAAGTGATCGGGAAGCCGGAACGGTTGAGGCAGGGTCACCGCCGGTTGAAGCGGGGGTTTTTAGGGGTGAGGAAGGTCAGATGATGAATATTTTTACGCGTCATATTCTTTTGGCTGGGGCAGCATCGCCGTCATATTGAGTTCAGTCCTTGGCCTACCAATAGTATGTACTGTTTCGGCCATTGCTGCTACCCTGTGAATATTGAGTTAAAAGCGAATAAATTATTTTGGAAAACAGTTCCTAAGACCTATAAATTTGGAAGGAATAGGTTCAGAGAACTATTTTTTAAATTATTTCATAATAAGGAAGGAATAAACAAATATCCTTAGAATTTTCTTAGAATTAATTATGGAAAATAGCCGGAAATATTTTAAGTTATTTTAGAATATCCCAGCGAGAGGGGAAAAACAATGAAAAAAACACTCGCCGTCGCCGGTTTAGCGGTTATTCTCTTGGTAATCCCAGCCTTAGGCCAAGGCGCCGTTGGAGCAGAACCGCAGCTCACCTTGGAGGAAAAGCTCAAGGAGTTCAATGAGGAGCAAGAGTTAGTCGACTTACGGTCTGAGCACCGCCGGACCTTCCGGGACGCCGGAGGCAAGCGGGTAACGATCGTCGCGACGGAGCCGCTTAATTATCTGGATGCGGATCAGCGGTATTACCCCATTGACACCCGGTTGAGCGATGTCTCCAAAACCTCGGGCGCGGGCCTGAAAAACCTTGCTAAGGCGGCCGAACCCCAGTATCCCTTCGTAGCGGAGAAGAACTCCATCCAGTCTCGGTTCGGCGAGTTCTCTACCGACGGGGCTCAAATGGAATACCAAGGGCACCAGGTGAGTTTCGTTTTGGATCATCCCCAGCCGCGCCAGGGAAAAATTGACGGCAACAAGATCCGTTACCGGAAAATCTTCGACAACTGCGATCTGGAGTATACGATTCTGCCGGGGAAAGTCAAAGACGAACTCATTTTTTACAGTGTCCCGAAGTCCCCGGTGATCAGCTTCAAAGTGAGTTTCAACGATCTTACCCCGCGCAATGGCAAAGATGGCGCCATCAATCTGGTCGACGCCAATGGAGAGCCGGTTTTCACCATTTTGCCGTCAGTCATGTATGAACAAGGCGATCAAGACCGGTTTAAAAATATTGAAACCAAATTTCATCAAGAAGGGGAGCAGCTCTACTGTGACCTGATACTGGACTTGGGCTGGTTTAAGCGTAAAGAACGCAAGTTTCCAGTGGTGGTGGATCCGCAGATGGTCCCCTTTGACAGTGTCGGCAAGGAGGATCTCCGGTTCCGGCTTCATGCGCCGGAGACTTATAGCAGCATCTCTTGGGAGGCGAAGGTTACCGGCCCGGGATATCACGGCCACTTGGGTTCCCATACGGACGCGAAGTTTAGCGCCAAAAATCTGACTACCGGTCAGGTATTCGATAGTTATAGCGGGTTGGGCGATCATTACAGCAAATCCTCCAAGGCGTTAACCGCCGGCCATGATTACGAAGTTTACATCCGGGGCGGCAAGGCCAAAAACATGTTGGGCAAAAAATATACCGGCAGCGCTTGGGCGGTGGTTGAATATGGCGACGATCGGCTAAGTCTCTTTCAGACCGTGCCGGAGCGGCGTTTTAATATGACGGTGGGAAGCACGCTTGAAAAAGTGTTTACCGTCAGCTATCCACAGACGGTCAGTTACGAATATCAGATGGAAGCCACCAGCCCGGGGATGAGTTCTCCGCCAACCCCTTACTTCCGCATTTATTATGAAGGCAGTTCCACGGCATTGCATGACCTGCAGACCGGTACGGGAAAGATTCACCTCAGCGCCGGGACGTACCGGGTGATCCTTAGTCCGGGCTGGAATCATTTCCGGGCCCAACTCGACTTTCCCAGGGGCACCGCCAATTACGAGCGCCGGATCGAGCTGCGGACCGATCCCGGACAGATTGATTCCACCCTGATGGCGCCAGCCAGGGGTGAAGTGTTACTGCAATACCAGACCAAGCAAAACGCCAGTCCCAGTAGTCAGGCATATCCTACCGTGAAATTAACTAGTGATGACGGCGCCATTTTTGAACGAAAATATGACTTGGGCTATTATAGCTTCTTCGACGGCGGAGATAAGGTGGTCCTGGAGAAGGAACGCGCCTATCACCTGATCGTCAGTAGAGGGCGGAACGGCGGCAACGGTTGGGGCCAGATTAATCTGGACTTTTATCATGCCAGCAATAAAATTCCCGCCGCGACCGGACTGAGGGTGGTCACCGCGGCCGGAGGGCCGGCCTTGGCCGACTATGCCGGGAACACGGACCGGTTGCGGTTCGACTATGCCGACCCGGATCACAATACGTTGAAAACCTATGTCTTGAGACTGAGCCAGACCGAACCCGCCTTGCAAAAAGAGTGGGCTTTTGAAGGCCAACAGCTTGCTCCGGGACAGGTCACCATCTCCTATGCCCTGAAAGATCTGGGAGTCAGCAACGGGGCGACGGTGACCGGACGGGTGGAGATCTGGGATGGCTTTGATACAGTCCAGATGCTCCAGGACTTGGTCTTTATCGTCGACAACCTGCCGCCGGAGATCCAGACCTTCCAGGGAGAGGTGGATGCGGCAGATAACAGCCTGCGCCTCAACTTTCAGGATCGGGACGAACTGAGCGGCATCGCCAAGCGGGAACTGTCCTGGAAAAGCGAAGGGCAGCCCGGAGGCAACGTTGAACTTGGCGCCACGGACCTGAACTATACGTTGACGGGCTTGCCTGCCAACAGCCGGGTGGAGCTGACCTACCGGGTCATGGATCGGGTGGGGAATATGGCAGAAAAGGTTCTGGTCTTTTATACCTATCCTGAGAAAGCAAGGCTGGCGGCGCCCACCGTCGCAGCAAACCGGGACCGGGCGTTACTTAAAATCAGCAAGGCCGAGACCAGTTACTTACGGGTGGAACGATACCGGGGCCAAGTTTCGGAAAGTACCAAAGATTATGATACGGGTTATCGGGATGTTTCCACCCTGGCCTTGGGGAGCGCCGGAGCGCCCCATGTCAGATTGATGAGTCCGGCGACGGGCGCGGTCTACAACCAACCGGCCGATGTCTACCTCAGCGCCGACGCTTACGATGTAGACGGGCGGGTCCTCAAAGTGAGTTTTTACGCAAACGGGACCCTCATCGGTAGCGTGAGCCGGAGCCCGTACAACCTGGCCTGGAAAAACGCCACCGCGGGAGTGTACCGGCTTACCGCCGTGGCCCTGGATGACGACGGCCAGGAGATCGAATCGGAGCCGGCGACCATCACCATTACCAATCGACCGGCCACGGTAACCGTGGCTTATCCTCAGGAGGGCGCCAGCTTCGCTCCGCCGGCATCCTTCACCGTCACGGCCAATGCCTTTGACAGCGACGGGACAGTGGCCCGGGTCGATTTTTACGCCAATAACGTCTTGATGGGTAGCGCCAGCAAAAACCCTTACAGCATTCAATTGCGGGATCTGCCCGCCGGTATCTACGGATTGACTGCCAAAGCCATTGACAACAACGGAGCGGAGAGCGTCTCCAATCCGGTGACCATTCGAGTGGTACCACCGGCCATAGGACCCTATGGGGTTAATTTTACGGGCTATAATTCCGAAGACTCGGGAGTTAGGAATCTATTCCGGATGTATTTGCCCGCCACTCAACCTGCGGCAGGGACTTATAATTATGGCGCTATTGGAGGCGGTGCCACATATTGGATTAATAATAGCGGCCATATTCAAGCCGTTCCTTGCAGGATTCGGGTTAAATATGTGGTTGGGGTGGGAGATGATTGGGACGATAATACGACAACGCCTTATTTTAGGGTCACCTTAAATGACGGTACCCTCTTAGTGAATCAAGAATTTTATAATTCCACCCGCAACGGAGAGTTTTATATTCCAGCTGGTGGTCATGTGCTGGTTGATCTGTACTCCGGACGCCGTGAAAATGAACATACCATCCACAGCGATGATCACTATGGATATCAATGTTGGTACAGCCTGACTTTTGAATATATATTAGACACCCCGGACTTATCCCAAAATTCTACCGCCCTGAGCCTGATACCGACAATGGCGGCTATGACCGTGACGAGCACAGCCACAGACGTTCCCCAATACTATACCTTGCCTGAGCCGGAACCGGCCAAGAGCCATGAGACTTACATCTACCGGATCTATAGTAAAAACGGGGATAAGGAAGTCTATACGGACAGCCAGCCGGTGCCGGTGGCGAACGGCATCCCGGAGATCCGGGCCATGAACCCGGAAGCGGAGAGTTTGAGTTATAGCAATGGGCGGTTCGGGATCGAGCTGGCGGAAGTTTACGATGACGACGGCGATGAGCTGCGGTACGAATATCGTCTGGAGGGGCTGCCGGGATCGGGAGTTACCAAGGCGACCTCCTACCAATGGAACAGCTTGCCGGATGGCACCTATCAGTGGACGGCCGCGGTCCGGGATAATTATGCCGGGGAGAGCGTGGCCCACGGCAAGGTGGTCGTGGATAAAACCGTGCCGCTGGTGGGCTTCAAGATTAACGATTACCGCCCTTATACCAATAATCCCCTGGTCCGGCTGGACTTTTACGATGTGGTCGATCAAATCGCCGCGATCCGGGTCTCCAATGACGGCAGCCAATGGACGACAATTACTGAGCGGCAGGGGACGAACTGGGAGTTGACGGGGAGCGACGGGCCGAAAACCGTCTGCCTCCAAAGCCAAAATCTGGCCGGGACCTGGGGGCCGGTGGTCCAACGGAGCATCATTTTGGACCGGACGTTGCCGGATCTGAGTCAATTTGCCATCACTTCCCAGGGACGGGAGAAGGCCGTCTACTTCCGGTGGACCGCGGCGCGCGACGTCCTGAGCGGGCTCGCCGAATACGAAGTTGCGCAATTGAAAGATAACGGGTGGCAGCCCGTGGATACGGAAGCGCTGGCGGACAGCGTGGCCGTAGCCGCGAACGGCTACAATCTGCCGGTGCGAATCAGGGTGCGCGCCATCGATCGGGCCGGGAATCGCAGCGGCTGGGTGGAGGCATTGGGCTATACTAAAGCCGCGGCCGGCGCTGTTAATCTTAAGACCAGCTGGAGCGGGTACAGCGAAGCGGAAGGCCACTTCATCCAGTTGGAACTGGTTCCGGCGGAAGGGGCGGTCCGTTATAAGCTCATCTGCACCGAAGATCCGGGCGGCGGGGCCACCACCACTATCGACGGGAACAACTCCGGCTACCGCAATACGGGCCTGGTGAGACACGGAGTTTACAGTTATAAAGTTTACAGCTATAACAGCGCCGGGGAGCTGACGGAAAACCCGGTGGAGTATACCCTAACCATCCTCAACCAGCCGCCGCGAACACCGGCGGGTTTATCGCCGGCGGGATTCGTCAATCAAGGCGATCATCTGCGGTTAACCCTGGACCGGGCTTTGGACGGCCTGGACCCGGATTTGGATACGTTGACCGTCCGTTATTTCTTGAGTAAAGACGGACAGAACTATAGTTCAAGCGATCTGGCGCTGATTACCGGCTTGGCCGACGGCGGAAGTTATTGGTGGTACGCCGAGATCAACGACGGGTACGGCGGCGTGGCCCGGACGGAGCCGGTCCGATTCACGATTGACCTGACTCCGCCGGAGATCATCATCGATCAATTGGGAACCGCCTTTGCCGCGGAGCACCTGATCCACCCGAGCCTCGTGGAGACAGGCAGCGGGATCCGGCAGATCACCCTCAATGGCGTGAAAGTGGCGGAGTTGCCCCGGGAGATTCGCCTTGCGGTTCAGGGGGTCAATCCGCTCTCCATCGCGGTCGAAGACCGGGCGGGAAATACGGCAAGCTTCAACCATATTTATTATGTGGACAAGACACCGCCGGAGTTGAATGCGTTACGCTTTAGCCTCTCTCAAAAAGACGGGAGCTTCCTGGCGGGAGAATCATTGATCCCGGCGGAATGGGACGGTTCCGACCCGGAAAGCGGCATTCGCCAGTTTTATTATGCCTGGTCCGAAAGCAGCTCCGGCTTTGACCCGGAACGCCAAAAAGCGGTGGCCGTCTTAGGCGGGTTGGACCATTACCAGGTGAACCTGGCCGGGGAGTTTGAAGACGGACACACCTATTACCTGCATCTGCGGGCGGAAAACTATTTGGGATTGTTAAGCGGCAAAAAGGTCAGCCCGCCCTTGTTTTACGACCATAGCGCGCCCGGCTTGCGGTTGAATGGCTTGGGGGGCGGGGCGGATTACAGCGGGTACTACTATCTGTCTGGTTTAGGCAACTTAATTGTCGATTATCAGGCGGAAGACTCCCACAGCGGCGTGAACCAAGTGGAATACGCCCTGGTGGAAGCCGTCGACCAGGACGAGATTGCCTGGGTAGCGAGTTTGAGCGCCTTGGCCGGTACCGAGGGGCTGACTCCGGGAAAAATCTATTATCTGGGCCTGCGGGCGACGAACGGGACGGGTCTGGCGACCACGGTCTTCAGTCAGCCGTTGATCCTGGACGCCACGGCGCCGGAACTTACCATCGGTATTGCGCCGGAACAAGCCGACGACCGGCGCTATCTGGCCCAGGTCAGCGTAAGTGATGCCGAATCGATGCTGCGCCGGATGAGCTATGCCATCGGCACCGCGCCCGGCAAGAGCGATCTTTCGGTCGGTTTAGCGGGAGCGGCTTCCGACGGGTGGGTGTCCGTGAATCCGATCAATCCTTCCCTTGAAATCAGTCAACCCGCCTCGATTCGGCTGGGCACGGTGTATTACGTGACGGTCCGGGCGGAAAACGCCGCCGGATTGGTCCGGATCAAGAGCAGCGACCCGGTGACCGTCACCGGGGGGAATGCGCCGGTGATACGGGATCAGGGCCGGTATTCAGCTAATCCTTCCCAGTTGCAATTTGAATGGCATCTTCCCGGCGCCCCGGCGGTCAGCGGCTATCAATACCAGGTCCGGGAAAAGGCAAACGTGATTCGGGGCTGGACCGAGACCCAAGCTACCGCGGTTACCGTTGAGGAATTGTCTTTGGTCCATGGCGGTTGTTACTACTTGGACGTCCGGGCGGTGTTCGGCGACGGCAGTAATTCTCCGGTAGGCTCCAGTGACGGGATTATCGTTGATTTGACTCCGCCGGAGATTAAAGCCTTCAATGTGCCGGCCTATAGCGACGGCAGCGGTATCGCTTTGACCTGGGAAGCGGTTGACCCGGAATCGGATGTCCATTGCTACGCGGGACTCAGTACCGAGCCGGGCGGGGCGGATCTTAGCGGCGGCTGGATCTATCTGGGCAATCTGGGCTATTTTAAACTGACTCAGACCAGTGACGGCCAGCAGTTAAATATAGAGCACGGTAAATCCTATTATCTTACCCTCTGGGCGGAAAACGGCGCCGGGTTGGTCGTCCAGGAAACCGGGGCCGCGGTCCGGATCGACCGGACGCCACCGCCCGCGCCGGTAGTCATCGACGGCGGCAATTACACAAACCGTAATGATCTATTGAAGTTCACCTGGAAATGGCCGTTGGACGACGCTGAATCGGGCCTGCGCGAATATTGGTACGCCCTCACCACCGACCCGGCGGTGAGCGGCAATGAAACCTGGTACAACAATGGGACCGAACGGGAAGCGCTCCTTGATGAGCTTGAACTGGAGCAGGGAGAGCGGTATTATCTGGCGGTCAAAGCCGTTAACCAAGCGGGACTGTCCGCCATCGGGTTCAGTGATGGGATTATAGTGGACACCACCGCGCCGAATCTGCCCCAGGCGGTGGATTACGGCGACTATTCCATCAGCGCCTCGGCGCTGGATGTGGCGGTAGTGGCCAGCGACGCTGAGTCGGGCATCGCCGGGTACCGGTTATCCCTGGGCACAGCCGCGGAACCGGAGGCTATCGTTAAAGACCGGCAGGTGCTGAGCTCCGGCGGATTGGAAGGGTTGCATCTCGACGGACTTGCCCTCAAAGAGGGAGAGGTCTATTACTTCACGGTGACGGCCGTGAACCAGGCGGGGCTGGAGTCGTACCTCTCGGGCAGCGACGGGATTATGGTAGATACCAGGACGGCGGAGATCACCGAGGTGATCGTGGCCAGTCCGTATCAAACCGATACCGAACGTTTGGCCTTTACCTGGCAGGCTACGGAAACTCCTTCGGGGATCGCTGGAGTCCAATACGCCATCAGTAACGATCCGGCGGGATCGAACCTGAGTTGGCAAACCGCGGGCCTGGGCCATAGTCAAACGATTACCGGCTTGACGCTTGAGGATGGCCTCACCTATTACTTATTCCTGCGAATCCAAAGCCGGGCCGCGGCGGAGAACAATCCGGAACTCTGGTCGAAACCGGGCCGCTCCGGACCGGTCACGGTGGACCGGACGCCTCCGGAGATTCGACTTAATTTGCCCGGTAACGGACTGGTGGGGAAGAGTTTTCCGTTGCGGTGGGAAGCCAGGGAAACTTCCTCCGGGATCACCGAATACCGCTACGCGGTCGGCACTTCCTCGGGAAGCGCCAATCTGACCGGGGGATGGGTCACTCTGACAACGGCGAAAAGCATCATCGCTTTGACTCGTGAAGATCTTTCCCTGGTCAACGGCCAGGCCTATTATCTCTCGGTGATGGCCCGCAATGGGGCGGGGCTGTGGTCGGCGCTAACCCAAAGCCAGGGTTTGGTGGCCGAACTGACTCCGCCGGAGGTGACCCGGCTGGAATATGGCAGTAATTATCTGCGTTCGTTAGGCAGCATTTCCGGGATTAACTGGAGCGGCGCGGATGAAGAATCCGGCATCAGCGCTTACCGGGCCGCGCTGGTAACTGTGGCGGACGGCCGGGACCTCACTGGGGGAGAGGTTGCGGTCGACCGGGGAGAGGGCAGCATCGTCCTGGATCAATTGAGCCTTAGAGACGGCGGAGTTTATTATATTGCCCTGCAAGTTAAAAACGGGGTGGATACCTGGTCGAAAGTAGCCTACTCCCAGCCCATCCGGGTGGATGTGACAGCGCCGCTGATTCATTGGGCTGACGAACTGCCGGAATCGGTTACTTTGAATGGGGAGTTGGATATTCCATGGTCCGCCAGTGAGACGGGAAGCGTCGGGGTGGAACTCCTGCATCCTTTGGGCCAGCTCGACCGGGAAACGCGCGCCATGAATTTGGAGAATAGTTATGCTTTCCGTCAGAGTGAGAAAGGACGGTATATCCTGACCTTGAGCCCGGCGGACGAGGCTGGGAACAAAGGACAGCCTTTGGCAAGGGTCATCCGGGTTAACGCTCCTCCGGTAGCCAATCCCGGACCGGACCGGACGGTATTCAAAGGCGCCGTGGTGCATTTCATCCCGGAAGTGGCCGACGAAGATGGAACGGTCATCGCCTACCAGTGGGATTTCGGCAACGGCAAAACCAGCGCCGAAGCGGAACCCAGTCTTATTTTCGGGCAAAAAGGCGTTTATACGGTGACCCTGACCGTCCAGGATAACGACGGCCAGTGGTCGGAACCGGCCATTACCATCGTGACGGTGAATAACTCTACCTCGGGCTCGTTACAAACCGATGAAACCTGGGACGGAGAGGTCGAGATCACCGGGGATATTATTGTCCCGAACAACATTGTCCTGACGATTCAGGCAGGGGCCAGGATCTATTTCACCGGAAATTACGGAATCAAAGTTAACGGAAAGATCGTGATCGCGGGAACCGCCGAACAGCCGGTAACGATCAATAGCGCCGGGGATTGGACGGGTATCCGGCTCGATCATAGCGAGGGAGTTTCGGCCATTCGTTATGTGACATTTAAAAATGCAACCGTGGGCGTAGCGGTTTTTGCCGGAGAGCTGAACCTGGATCACTGTGTTTTCAGCCGCAACCGCATCGGCATTCATGTCATCGCCGCTGCGCCCCGGATTGAAGAGTGTGAAGTGAGCGAGAATACGATTTACGGAATCAAAGAGGATGATCAGGCCCGGCCCACGGTGATCGGCTGCGTGATCAAAGGCAACGGCGTGGCGGATTATTACGAGGATGGCCTGGGGATTATCAACATTGAACAGTTGAACCAGTTGGGCGGCAATCAGGGGAATAAGTAAGAAATTGGGCCGCGGTAGGGGAGAGTGTTGTAAATGAAGCAGAAACTGATGATGGGACGGATTATCGTCGCCTGCGTATGGTTGCTGGTGATCCTGGGCTGGCCTTTGGCCAGCCGGGTGCTGCAGGCAGAGTACGAGGACGGGGAGATCGATTCCATATTATGTACCAATGGATTCACCGCCCAGTACCTGCCGAGCGCTTTGACGGACGGCAATCTGTCTACGGTCTGGCGTACCACGACCGGAACGGAGGAAACCGCGCTGGTGATTAGCCTAGCCCAACCGATGCGCATTATCGGCTTGGAGTTTTACTTGACTGAGGCCCGTTTTGCCGAGTTTGAAGTCGAGTACTATCAGGACGGGGGCTGGCATACCTTTACCGGGGGTGAGCAGATTGAGCCGGGGCTGCTGCCGAGGCAATGGCGAACGGTGGATCTCTCCTATGACCGGGTCACCGCCGATACGCTGCGGGTTCATCTGCGCAAGCCGGGCGGTTCCGGGTATATCGGCGGGATTGCCGAGTTAAAAGTCAGAGGATACCGGGACGGCTTTCGAAAAAACATTCCGGCCACGGCGATTACCACTTCAAACAGTGAAACCCTGTTTGCCGCGGCCAATCTGGGCGACGGGAACACCGAAAGCGCCTGGGAAACGGAAGCCGACGCCGACGGCGCGGCCCGGGTGGAACTGGAGATTCCCGCTTCCCGGTTAAGTTTGGTCAAGTTGTTCGTAAAGAACGGCTTAAAAGGGAATTTGATCATTGACTATGAAAAGAATGGCCAGTGGCTGCCGTTGCCCGGCGCCGTTTTCAGCAGCGCCCAACTGGCGCCGGGCTGGAACCGGCTGACCGTCCCGGAAGTCAAAACCGGCAGGGTGCGGTTGACTTTTACCAATCCCGTGGCCGGACGGTTGGGGGGATTGACTGAGGTCCAGCTCTGGGGCGAGTCCTCCGGCAATGAGGATAAGGTCTATTATGACAGCGGACTGCACCGGGCCGTCTTAAGCTTGTTACGCCCCAAAGCTTTGGTCAGGTTCGAGATTCCCCGGCTGGAGCCGGACGCCCAATATTTTCTGCTGTTGAGCATCGACGGGCTGCTCCCCCCTGCCATGGAGTTGAACGGGAACAAACTTCAGCCGCAGGGCCTGTTTTGGCAGTGCGGCGGGACCGTGCTTTTCCGGATTCCGGTCAATGATTATCTGAACGCCGGGGAGAATCACTTAACCCTGGATTCGGTACTGCCGCTCAAGATCTTTCACGCCCGGATCGAAGCGGTGCGTGGTACCGGGGCGTTAAACGCGGTCCACCGCAATCTGGGCGGCCTTTTCGATGGCTGGCTGGAGACGCAGGCCGGCTATAACCGGGTTTTTGACGTGGACTACCGCTCCCGGGCGAACTTGGAATGGGTGCAGATCTATACGAATACGCCTTTAAACTACCTTCGGGTCCAGGCGGACAATGGCCAGGGCTGGGTAGACGTTTATACGGTCCAGACCCAATATCCCCATTTCGTGCAGATCGATATCCCGCAGGGAGTTACAGCCCAGCGGATGCGTTATCATTTGCCAAGTTTCACCCAGATTAACGAGATCCAGTCCTGGGGAAGCTGGGTTCGGGGCGAGACTCCGCCTGTCATCACGCAACTGGTTCCGGCGGAGGGGCAGATTTACCCCGTCGGTCAGAGCACGATGGAAGTGACGGGCGTCATCGACCAACTGGAAGCCGACGTCCGGGTGGACGGGAAGCCGGTCGTCTTTAACGGCGAACATTTTCGCGTTACGCTTCCCTTGTACCAGGGGCCGGTCCGGGATCTGAACATTCAGGCCCAAACAGCCGGTAACGGGGTGACCGTGGAACGGCGCAGGGTCTTTATACGGAATGCCCCCGAGTTCAGCTTGGATCAGAACCAAGCCGTCTATAACACCAAAGCCGGAAGCTTTCAGGTGTCGGGCAGCGCCAATGGCTACTGTGACCGGATCACGGTCAACGATATCCGGATTCCGCTGTATGGCGGCAAGTTCAGCTACAATTGCCCGTTAAAAGAAGGGGAGAATATCCTGACGGTCGCCGCCTATGATAAGCAGGCGGTCTATACCACCCGGCGGCTTTTGGTTTACCGGGATACCACGGCCCCGCAGGTGACGGTGAAAACTCCGCTGACGCGGGAAGTGGCGGGCGGAGCGGCTCTGGAAGTCAGCGGCGCGGTAGCGGACTTGACTCCGGTGACGGTGACCGTTAACGGCCAGGCAGCCCAGATCGACGGCAACCGTTTTCACGCCTGGACCGGGCTGACATTGGGCAGCAATACCGTTAAGGTGGTGGCTACCGATCTTTTGGGCAACAGCACAGCTGTCACCGTAAGCCTGGAGCATTTGCAGCTCCAGCCGAAGCTAGTTGTCACTCAGCCTCAGGACGGACGGATCCTGAACGCCGGCAGCGGAGTGACCGTAGCCGGGACCGTAGACGATACCCGTCCGGTCGAGCTAAAGGTGAACAGCTCGATTGTTGCTTTAAACGGCCGCGGCTTCCAGACTTACGTAAGCCTTGCCGAAGGCAGCCAAACCATCCGGGTGGCGGCGGCCAACGACTGGGGTTACCGGAGTGAGCGCCTGTTAAACGTGTTAATCGACGAGACGCCGCCGGAAGCCTTTGAGGTGAAAGCGGAACCGTCGGGTTGGAGCAGTGAGACTCAACCGGTGCTGACCTTTGAGACGGTGGACCGGATCTCCGGCATCGCCCGCTATCTGGTGAAGATTGATGACGGAGAATATACGGTGGCCGGCAGCCCCTATCAGGTACCTGCCTTAAGCGACGGCGAGCATCCGGTCATAGTCAAGGCCGTGGACCGGGCCGGCTGGGAGACCGTAAGCAGCACCACTCTATATGTGGATACCACGGCCCCGGCGGCGGTGACCGGTTTCAAAGCCGTCCCCGGAGCGGACAAGGTCAACTTAAGCTGGACGGCCAATGCGGAAACCGACCTCCAGAGTTACCGGCTGACCCGGGTCCCGGCCTTTGCCGACGGGAAAGCCAAAGCGATTGGACCGGGGCTGAGCCAGTATGAGGATACTGAGGTCACCAATTTGACGGGCTATATTTATACGCTGGAAGCGGTGGACCGGGCGGACAATCACGGCCCCGGGACGACCCTGGCCCCGGTCAAGGCGGGCCTGACCGAAGTGAAGGCCAGCCCCGCCGAAGAGACCAAGGTGGAGTTCGAGAACATCGTCGTCGGCGTACCCGTGGGGGCGTTGGATCAAACCCGGACGATTACGGTGATGGAGGTTAAAGGGGCCGAAGCCTTGCTTCAGAAATCCTTGGCCGTCAGTGTCTCGCCGGTTTACTCCCTAAGCGCCCAATCAAGCACGGGTCCGGTGGACCCGAACGGAGTGAAGTTTAACAAGCCGGTATTGGTCGGAATTCATTTTGAACTGCCCGGGGATGATGTGAAGCAATTCTTGAATAAAGGCAATTTACGGGCTTATTATTATAACACCGCCGCCGGAAACTGGGAGATGATCCCCGAAAGCTTCGTGGATGGCGATAACAATGTGGTCTACTTTTTTACCACTCATTTTTCCATGTTCTCGGTGCAGGCCTCGGTGGCCGCGCCCTTAGCGCCGGAGCAGATCAGCGGGATGGGGATCTCTCCCGGCAAGACCTATATGGAAAACAACCAGGTCGGCGTCTCCTACGGCAGCGGGAGCTCGACCGTGACCGCCAAGGACTTTGTCCTGCCAGGCAGGGGCGGGCTGGATCTGACCATCTCCCGGACCTATGACAGCGGGCGGGGCCAGGCGGACTGGGGCCTTGAGGAAGACCATCTTTTTTCGGCCATGTTTAGTTTTATCAGTGTAGGCGGCGGTTGGTTGAATTTGGCGAAAAACATTGTGGCGCAGGCGATTGATAAATATTTGGCCGAGCCTGCCGGCAGCTTTGGATTTGGGCGGGGCTGGCGGATGAACTTCGTCTGGATCGAGAAGGATGAAAACGGGCAATTTATCCATTTGCCGGGCGGCGGTTCCAAGAAGATCAACTGGAAGATGACAGGCTCCGGATGGGGCGGTCAGGGTAAGGGAGTCTTTGAGTGCCATGCCGGAGAACATTTCATTTTAGAGCAGACCCAGCGCAAGGTGGGAGATATCTACAGCGACGACGAGAGCGGCAACGGAGTGAAAACCGGAGAAAACTGGGAGGCGACCGGCTATGTATTGACCACCAAAGACGGGACCCGCTATGAAATGAACGGCGGCGGCCTGGTTCAACGGATCGTCAACCGCTTGGGCACGAGCGAAATAACCTTCCGCTTTAACGGCAAGAAACTGGATTATATCATCGACTCGGTGGGGCGAAAGATTCAATTTACCTATTCCGGGAAGTTCATCCGCTCGATTTCGGGCGCGGGCAAGACGGTCACCTATCAATACGACGGCCATGACGAACTGGTGAAAGTCAATGACGGCGGACTCCAGGAGACCAAATACGGCTATGACAAATATACCTTCTCTTCCGGATCCTGGACGGTCAGCCTGCTCGACATTCTCACCATTTGGTTCAATCCGTCGGCGTGGATCAATCTGGTGGGCGCCTTAATCCCTAACGCCAACGAAACCGATGTTTACTATCTGACCCAGGTGGTGACGCCCTTTAACGGGGAGTACCGCTTCGACTATGGAAAACAGCAATGCATCCGTTACGGGGATTTTGGCAGCGGGCTGAGCCTGTCGATTGGGATGATGTGGTTTGAATTCGCCAAAGTCAACCGGTTCGAGGAGAACGGGTTGGCGTATGACAAAGTGCAGACCATTGATTATAAGATTAATTATGATAAAAACAATGCGCCGATCATTTCCTCTTGCAACATCTACGAGGGAGACCGGCGGACCTATATGCTCTTTGACCGGATCTCCAACAGCGTGGAGAAGGATGTCACTTTGCTCAAGGCCCAAATGGTCTATGGACGCCAGGACCGGATGCTCTCCGCCCACCTGGTGGAGTATGATCCGGAGCTGGAAGCGCCGGTGAAGGTGACGGACAACACCGGCGGCCGGAGCACGGTGCAAGAGTTTAAATACGATAACTGGGGCAATGTGGTCTGGCAGAAAAACCACCATACGGGCGCCGAGTCCTTTGCCGCCTATGCCAATACGGCAAGCTCCGTCAGTTATCCGGGGGCGATGAAATCCCCTTATGCCACTGCCAAAGTGGCCGGCACCATTCATGACGCCAAGACCGGCGAGTATATCATCAATTATAACGGCTCCCAAGCCAGTTCCCAGCAGACGCATTATCAGTTCGCCGAAAACGGGAACCTGCTGGAGAAGGCGGTCCGGTCCGGTTCAAAATGGTTAAAGACCGGCTATGAATATGACGACGCCGGAAATATCACCAAAATGACCAGCCCTACCGGGATCGAGACCTTTTACGAATACGCGGACGCGTACCAACAGGCGCTTTTGACCAAAGTGACCCTGGGCAAGCTGACCAATGCCGACGGGAACGCCCAGACGGGCGTGGTGTTGAAGGAACTAGGCTATGATCCGGTGACCTACCGCAAGCGCTGGGAGAAGGACGCCCGGGGTTTTGTCACCGAATATCAGCAGGACAGCTTGGGGCGGGAGATCTTAACCGTATTGCCGGATGACACCGACAGCCCGGATTACCGGCCGGCGGCTTTGACCGGAGCTATCGAGCGGAGCGGCTTCCGGAGCGACAATCCCATTCAACAGATGAGCTACGATGACGCCAACCGGACGACGCGGGTGACCGACCCGTTGGGCAACCGCACCGACTATATTTATGACTCGTTCGAACATTTGACGGAGATCGTCAAATACCACCGGATCCTTGGACTCTCCCTGGCTTATTCCCGGGTGAAGGTAGGCTATGACGATCAGGGCCGGATCGCTTCGATCATCAGCCCGTTGGGGACGAAAAATTCCGCCGAGGCCCATCAATACACCACCCGGTATTTGTACGACGAGGCCGGGCGGCTGCTGCGGATCATCTATCCCGACGGGACTTCGGATGACGGGGATAATCCCTATAAGGCATACAGCTATAATGAAGTCACCAATGAAGTGACCATCACCGAGTCGGCCAGCGCCACTGAACTCCATGAGACCTTGGTCACCAAGGACGCGGTAGACCGGGTCATTGCCCAAGTGGCCGGGTACCGCAGCGATGCCGCCACCGCCAGTGCGTTTAGTTATGACGCCCTGGGCAATAGAACGGCGGAAACCGACGGCCGGGGAAATACCACCTTATTTGTTTACGATGACCAAAACCGCTTGGTTCAAAAAACACTGCCCGAGACGGAGGCGCTCAATGACCCGGCCGGCGTCGTCCAAGCGAAGCGGGCTCAACTGAGTTATACTTATGACGACGAGGGCAACCTGATCCGGGAGATTTCGCCCCTGGGCCGGGCCGTCACCTATGTTTTTGACGAGATGAACCGGGAGATCATCACCCGGACCGCGATGACCGGGCGCAACGGCAGCCAAAGGGAAATCGTCAGCAAAGTTTATTACGACCTGGCCGGGAATAAGGTGAAAACGGTCGATCCCAACGGCAAGGCGACGGAATACGTTTATACCGCCCGGGGCTGGCTGCAATCGGTCAAGGACCCCGCCGGCGGGATTACCTCCTATACCTATGATCCGGCGGGCAACAAACTGAGCGAGACCGACGCCCGGGGCAATGCGGCGGGCGCGGTGAAAAACTCCTATACTGCCTGGTATGTATATGACGATCTCTACCGGGTCGTCAAGGCCGTGCTGCCGGATCAAACCCCGCCGGACGGGCCGGACAATCCGGGAGACAATCCGGTGATCACCTTCCAATACGACGAAAACGGCAATTGCATCCGGGAGACCAAAGCCAACGGCGAAGCCATTGACTATACATACAACGGACGGAACTGGCTGCTCACCCAGAGGGAGAGCTTAAACGGGGTCACCTATACCACCCGTTTCGAATACGACTGGATCGGCAATAAACGCTTTGTCTACGACAATAAAGACAATGCCACCGAGTACCGCTATGACGCCTTAAACCGCCCGGTACTCCAGATCTCCCCGGAGGGGAACGCCACCTCGTATGAGTATGACTTGAGCGGCAACCGCCGGATCGTCCGCGACGGAATGCTCAATGAGACCGAATACGTTTATGACGCGGCCAACCGTCTGACCCAGGTGATCGATGCGGACCAGAAGAGCAGTTACAGCTATTACAATGAAGAAGGACAGCTGACCAAAACCGTGACCGCCACGGGCCTGGCCACCATGTTCCGCCTCAATGAGCTGGGGCTTCCTCTGGAGATCGTGGACTCCCTCAATCACAAGCGCAGTTTCGACTATGACCCGGCCGGCAATGTCATTTATGGGCAGGACCCCCGGGGCACGGAAACCGCGTTCGAATACGACGACCTCTACCGGGTGCTGCGGCGGGATTTCACCAACGGCGTGCAAAGCCAGTATCTGAGCTGTGAATACGATCAGGTAGGCAATATCCGGCGCGCCAACAACGGCCAGGTGGAGCTGGTCTATAATGACGGCGGGGACTTCGGCCCCTTCAACCGCATTGAAAAAGTGGAACAGATCAGGGCCGGAGGCGCCCGGCACACCACCGAATACCGGTACGATCCGCTGACCGGCGCCACCACCGGCATCCGTTATCCGGGCAGCGGCGCCTGGCTGGAGTATCAATATGACCGGATGGGGCGGCTCACCGCCATCCCCGGTTTTGCCGGGACCGCGGCCCAGCCGGGCTTCGCCTATGATGAAAACAGCGCCATCCGGGCGGTCGCCACCGACAATGGGGTGAGTACCGCCTACCAGCGGGACAAGGACGGCCGGATCACCGGGATCGCCGCGACCAAAGCCGGCGCGGAGGTGTTACGCCTTAACTACGCCTATGACAAAGCCAACAATATCACGCAACGTAACGATAACAGCTATGTTTATGACAAAGTAAACCGCTTGCGGCAGGCTACCATCGGCGGGAGCTTTCAAGATAAGTTCACCAAGGCGGATCTGTTGCTGGGCACGGCGGATCAGGACTATCAGGGGGCCAAGGACGCGGAAGAAGACGTCACTGATCAGACCGCCATTAAGCTCGACTATGCGGCCCGCAGCCTGATTTTTAATCTGCAAACCGAGGCCGAGAACCTGGCCCGAATTGAGCTCGTCCCGGAGCGGGCCGGGCACCGGATCCCGCTGGCGCAGATCGAGATTTATTACCGGAACGGGTTCGGCTTTACCAAGCTGGAACGGGAGCGGTGGACCGGGGTCAAGGACGCCTCCGGCAAGATCACGATCAAATTCACTCCGCTGTTGGCAGCCAGGGAACTGAAGATTCACTGCAACTACGACGATCTGGACCTGATGCAGCTGCCGGTGGATCGTTCGGAATTTTTTAACACACCGGAGAAGCTGGTTACGATCTATCAGAAGATCCGGACCCGGATCGAGACCTATGACTATGACGCCATGGGAAACCGGACCGTGGAAAAGTTGCAACTGCGCAAGGAGCATCGCTATAATTACACCTACGTTGCAAACAGCAACCGCTTGCAATCCAAAGTAAAGCAGGACGGCACGGAACGGGTCGATTACGAATACGACGCCAACGGCAACTTGACGGTGAAGGTGGTCACCAAAAGCGAAACGGTGGACCGGTGGGAGTATGCCTACGATCTGTTGAATCAGTTGGAACAAGTGAAAAAGAACGGCGTTATGGTCAGTAGTTACATTTACGATCCCAACGGGTTCCGGATTGAAAAGAACGGCGGGAAAGGCAAGATTCATTATGTGCCGTTGTTGAACGGCGAAGTCGGGTATCGGAAGGAAATAAGCGCGGATAAAGAATACTCGTTCGTCTACGTTGGCGGCCAAAAGCTGGCCCGGGTGAACGGAGTGATCGGCTCTACCGGCCAGAAGTTCTTCTATCAGAATGATCATTTGGGTTCGGCGTTGGCCGTGACCGATGAGAATGGGAACAAGGTCGTTGAAAGGGATTTCACGCCGTTTGGCGAACGGATAAATACGGATATTGATGACGATGAGCCCGGGGATGTAGATGAAGACGATAGTGGGTTTACCGGGAAGGACTTCGATGAGGATGCCGGGTTGTATTACTACAATGCCCGGTGGTATGATCCGGAGATTGGGCGGTTTGTGACGGAAGATTCGGTAGATGATCCTAATAATCCGAACAAATATGTATATGTGGCGAATAATCCTGTAAATACGATTGATCCAAGTGGTCATATTAGTTTAGATATTAGCGGTGGGCTAATGAACCTGGCTTCAATGTATATTCCAGGCTTAAGCACATTTATGCAAGGGTTTAATACGTTTAATCTTTTTATAAATAGCAAGGGCAATATCGTCAATATGATAACGGGTAACTTTACTATCGGTTATACCGGAACAGCTAATACCGGAATGCAAGATCAAGACGGTGAGATTGCTTATCAAGAATCCAGCAAGTATGTGTATAAGCATTTTAAATTAGTAAAAACTGAGAGAAGTCAAACATTCGAAAATCAAAATGGTGATACAATAACTGTTAGAACGGTTGAGTCCAGTGGACAAACGTCTCAAGAATATGCTGTTACGAAAGCTGACGGAACTAGGTCTACGCAAACAGTAAATTATGTGGCTGATATGCCAAACCAGAAGAACCAAATAAGTGTTGAAGGATTTATCAGTAATAATGAAACCGGAATGGAAGCATTAAAGCTTGTAGTCACTAGAAACGGAGTCGAAGCGGCATTCCAGGCAAGCACGTTGCCGCAAGGTGGATATCGGGATGTTGATGGGACCTACAAGACCACTGGAGAGAATAAGGTAGTTGCGGAAGGGACATATGGTATGTATAGTTGGCGTCATGGTGGAGGTACTTGGCAATATGATAATGCAATACAACTAGGCGATGATGCTCTATATACTTCCATGCCGGTTAGTTACTCTGGGGTTGTCTCCATAAATGCAAACGGTGAGCAAATTCCTATCATGACAGCAGTAGGGGTAAATGATCATGCATCCCAGCGGGGAGGCAGATCATCTTCTGCTTGTCAAAATACTGCTGCTTATGCCAATTGGTTTTCCATTGGATCAAATGGTCCACAACAGCATGCTGGGGTATCCGTAAATCAGCGAAGAAATCCTGATAAAGGTTATGTAAATCATGCCGATATAAACAGATATTGGCCAACATGGGCGGCCTGGAGTGATATTATGGTTCCTCATACAGCTACTCAAGCAGCTACTAAGGGACAATTTATTGGTTATTATTATTTGAATAGATTATAGCTTTTAATGAAAGGGGAGGGCAATATGAAAAAAACTAATATTTGGTTTTGGTCTATTAGCATAATTGTTATTATTGCTAGCTTTACAATAGTTAAGCAGGTGAAGTCAATGCAGATTCAACCTTTAAGACCTGAAGATGTAGCAATTAACGGAGTAAAACCCAGCGAAATTGTTACTCAAGCGGTTTTACAAAAACTTGGAAAACCAAATGGAATAAAGGAAACTTATGAAGAAGAAGGAATATTTAAAGAATATTATTATTCAACTTTTACAATGGTTACTCAAATTTACAACAGTTGGGAAAATAAAAAAAATGTAGAGATAATTGAGAGTTTTAGAATTACAACTCCAGATTTTAAAACTATTAGAGGAATATCTGTAGGAGATGATCTAGAAAAATTATTTAATAAGTATGGAGTCGCCAAACTAGAAGGAGATGGTTATTTCTATGAGTATATACCAAAATCTGATTCTGAAAGAGGGTATCTGATGGCAGTAAAAGTAAGAGGAAAAAAAATAGTTAAAATATTGCTTCAATAATTTGTAAATGCTTGATTATGGGTGAAATGAGCCATTGCCCTATACATTTAATTTTAGCTGGATTCGAAATGTTTTTGATAATAAACATCACGGATTTAAGTTATTGTCTACGTAGTGTCATTTTAAAAGGAGCGCTCGGAGAAGCCGCCGTATTTATTACGGCGGCTTCATAGTTTGTTCAAGGTGCCGATGGATCAAAAAATAACTACGATTTGAAGACGTGCCATGGGGTTGAAAAAGTAGCTTGGTTGTAGCCTTGCTTTAGGTTCTAACCCTCAATCTATCTTTCTCCCGGCATCGGGAGAAACGAAACGCTGGCTCGCAGATGCCAAAACATTAGGTGGTAAGCTTGTGAAAGGCATACAACATTGTTGAGGGAGTAATCGGAAGTCGCAGGAAGAAATTCTACTATCATAACGGCCACCTGGCTCGGCGTTGGCCGTGACCGATGAGAATGGGAACAAGGTTGTTGAATCCTATATAAAAATTGATTTTTCAAAATATTTGAGGTGAAGAAATGAAAAAAGGTCTTGGTTATTGCTATGGTGTTTATGATATTGACAAGTTCGGTTTTTGCTCACCAAGATTTAAAAGGAAGGATTTATAAAACTTTTTTTGAAGACCTAAGATATGCATTTATATCGGTTACAATTCCCTCAGGAATTACTTTTATTACTGTGGATGAATTAGAAATAATTAAAGAATCGATGAAAGATGAGAATTATCATTTTTTATTCGTTCATCTCAATTCCATGAAGCGGCTGGAAATTTTGTATTCATTAAGAGATAGGATCTGGATTGCCCGAAAATATGATGTCTATCCAGGTTCGGAGAAATCCAATTCCCTGGTAATAACGGTATATGATATCAAATTGCCGGAAACTGTTGCATTAATACTAGAAAAACATGAAAAATTATTGCCAGAAGAAAGTTCATATTTAACTTCATGGTCGTGGGACTATCCTGAATCCCTGAACTCCATATAACTAAAATGCTTTGTAAATGAATAATAGCAAGAGATTCAAGATTTATCTCGTTTCACCCGATAGATGGAATGAACGGTTGTCCTAAACATGTAACTGAATTTGAAGTGCTTTTCAATCACGATTCAGGTCTTAGTAAAATAGTTCCATTAAAAAACGGGGCATAAATAATGATTCAAAAAATTATTGCAAAGCCGGGACATACTTCAGGCAAAGGTAGACTGGCGGGAGAAATACAGAATTCAAAAGGCGCCGAATAATTATTTGGATAAAAGCGTCTATTGGAGAACGGATAAATAAGGAAAAGCCTAGAGTTTAGTAAGAACCGAAAGGAAGTGTTTCATTTGAAAGAGAAAAATGTATTTCTAGTTTTACTTTTAGCTGTTTTACTTATAAGTGGTTGTGGCGGCGGGGGATCTTCGCCGCCGCCCGCCGGAATTATTCGCTATGGGGTGCAAATAATTTCGAATGGTTTTAATGGCAATCCGAGTAATAACTACGTAGCGATGGCTTTTGCGGTTATAGATGGGCAGACTTTAGACGCCGATATATCCGTTAACGACACAAGAATACCAGTTGATAATAATGAAATATCTATAGGGCTATTAAACCCGGGAGATCAGGTTTCGGTTTCCATCACCCACCCCAAACTTTCTGTCTCGGCAACTTTAAGAGTTCCCGGTATACCCGAGTATATTACAGAAACCGCTGATTTGAATAATTGGTTTCACTCAATGCCACGGATACCTTTAATCATTACATGGACTGATGAATATTCAAAAATGCATAAAAGTGATGTGTATATCAAAGATGAAAAGAATACCATTATCGCGCAGGAATCCTGGAAGACAACTAGCAATCAGATGGTGATAGATGAAACTAAAAGCGCCAGTCTTTTAAGTACTCCCGGAGCTGCCAAAGTAATGGTCAGAGTTTACGGATATGATGAGTATATTGATACCGCTCATGATTCAGATATTACTATTGTTGGGGAATCAGTGGATATAGAATAGCTATGGACAAACTGATAAAATAGATAATAAGCTAATTCATGAATCATATATTCGAGGTTGGCTTCTTTCGACGTTAAGCGCTCCAACGGATCGGAGTGCCGCTCCAATTGATCTGGGAGCCGCCGCAACTGATCCGAGAGAAGGATCAGATGATCCGAGCCCCTGATCAGTTGCAGGAAGTGCCGGATCAGATGGGGGCGGGGCCGCTCTAACTGATCCAAGCGCCGGATCAGTTGGAGCAAGTGTCGCTCCAAGTGGAAATATTAGATTTTCATTTGAAGGAACGGTTTCTCCAAATAGAAATATTAGATCTTTATTTGAAGGAAGGGTTTCTCCAAATGGAAATATTGGAGGATCATTTGAAGCGGGGCTTCCTTCATCTGGAGAAAGTGTTCCTCCATTTGAAGCGGCTGTTCCTTCAGTTGAAGGAAGTGTTCCTCCAGAACGAAAAAGTATTGCTTCAGTTGAAGCGATACTTTTTTCATATGGATATGGTGTCGCTCCAGATGAGGGAAGGGGCGCTCTTCAGATGATCGGGGAGCAGGATCGGTTGGAGCGGGGATTTTTGGGAATGGGGGAGGTGTCTGAACCGCTGATTACGATGATGTATTTGATTACGCTGATTTGAATGAAGGAGGATTAACTTGAAATCGTGAAAACGGCGTTTGATCGGATATTGCATTGGGAGAAGGAAAAGTCGGAAAAGTATTGAGGTGGAGATTCGAAGGGCCTAAAAAAGGAACGGAATTCGCTAGCGCTTTGGCGCCAATTGTCACTTTTTGACCGCCCAAAAAGTGAAGAGAGGTAATCGTGAGTTTCAGGTGGAGAAGGATGACAAGTCGCTTATTCTACTAGACAATTTGACTTCTTTTAGACGATACGGGGATTAAATGCTTTGAGCATAGTGGTTTTAGGCAGTAAAAAAAGATGCACCCGCCTTCCACGGAGGGACATTCACCGCCACTTTTTTTCGCGGATGAAAAACAGTGGTCGGCGCTGAAGCCTTCACTTGGTGCGGCTGCGTACTGCCATGGATGGCGACGACCGTTACCGGATGAATTGCAGGAGGACCGGAACCACGCCGGTTCCGGCGCCCTTTTGGATACTTTTGGGGCGAGCCAAAAGTATCTCGCCGTCGAAACCGTGGGCCCTCAAAACCGTGGGCCCTCAAAACCGGGCCTAATTAGCGCACAGCAATTATAGACGTGAAGGTACTTTCCAACTTCCCAAGAGGTTTAATGGACGGAATCATCCTCGGCTCCTGGGTCGAAACGGATCAAACGCGGCGGAGAACATGAGGTTCCGTGAACATAGCGATTCGGATCTAAACCAAGGAACGGAATCCGCTAGCGCTTTGGCGCCAATTTGCCACTTTTGTGGCGGCCAAAAGTGGCGCAAAAGCCGCCGGACACCAAGGTTTCCCGTCCTTCCTTTTATCCCATGGCATCCTCGACCATGGGAGCCTCGTGATAGGCCCCGTACATCCGGGACGGATGCCTTCAAGGTGGTGCTTCGTCCGCGACCGCTGAGCGAGTCCGTATCGCTAAGCGGCGCGCGCCCGTCCGTGGGCTCTTCTGGGTAATTTTTGTGGGTCAATGAGGTGCTTCGAAGCAGAATATGTTAGATAAACTGCACGGGATTGCGGAGGTCTGGGGAAACAAATTTCTCCAGCGGTTCTGAGATTCCAAGTCCTATGGAATCTAAAACGACAGAAATCAAAGCTTCGCAATTACCACCTGGACATCTTCAGCTATTTCGAGTTATGCAATGACTTGGGAGACTTTTTTGCCTTGGTTCCACTCGATGATTATTTTTATCATCGATTGATTTGCACCTGCTTACCGATGTGAATCTGTTCTTTCTCCCTAGGAAAAACGAATTGCAGCACTTACAATAATCTGATAGCATTAAAATTGGAATCCCTTAAATTGGGTAAATATCACAGATTTAGATTCAACCGTTTTAGCAT
Organism: Bacillota bacterium; assembly: GCA_023402395.1. GTDB lineage: Bacteria > Bacillota > UBA4882 > UBA8346 > UBA8346 > JAEYGI01. The sequence continues at coordinate 55,016 of JAEYGI010000053.1, read as the reverse complement.
CATTGCATTATATGTAAAATACAATAAGTTTTTCAGTGAGCTGAGCACTTTAGAAAAAAAGGAAGAGAATGACTATTATAACCAACGGATAAAGCATTTTGTTTTAAATACCCTTGAAAATATTGTTTCTACAAGGAAGTGAAAATGAATGGAGTTGAATCAATTGAGAAATCAATAATGACCAAAACTCTCCGACTCCTTCGTTCAAGGAAATAATTGATCTCTTTCAATCGTTCCTCGCCAATCTCAATTGACTTCGGAAGAACCAAATAATTAACGAATTTGATTCGCTTCCTGGTTGCTTCCAGACACTTTCTTAAATCGCGCGGCCCTTTGGCAAAATCCCTCGCGATGCCGATGAAGCCCAAAAAGTCCAGATAATCCGCGTCCCGCAACAGCGTCGATTCGATGCTTGAACAATCCCCCGAACCGTTATGTTCGCGGATCGCATCTATATAAGTTGAATTAAATCTTCAGTATGCATCATGTCCCTAAAACCGGCCATGATGAAAAATTAAGGAATTTAATTCAACTTATTACTGCTGTAATAGGATGAAATAAATTTCGTTTTGATTTCATTGCATTCGGCTTTAAGAATGCAAATTTCAGTAAAGATATTTATTTCATCCTATATAACACGATGTTTTGACGCGTTTAATCCAAATTTAACTGGCTAAGTATTTCCACTGCGACTTCGCGCGACCGGATCGCATGATCTTTTCCTTCTTCAATAAACTGTTTAAACGCTCCTCAATCATGAAGATGAGTGGCAATCCAAACCAGTTGCCGCTCATAGGCTTGATCCGCCCCGATCATCTCAATCAGCTTCAAAAGCCGGTCGACGTGATTTAATTCCCAATCCCCGCCATACGCCAAGGTCAATTCCCGGATTTCATTTAATTCCATTGATAACACTCCACTCACAACCCCATATCATCCACCGAGTCCAGCCACTCCGCAATCGGCCCGGTCACTGACTGGACACACCCCGGCTCGAACGGATTCCTCAAACCCGCCAATGCCACCAGCTCCAGAAACGCCTGGCTGCCGCCGGCCCGGCACAGCCGCAGATAATCCCGCCAGGCCGCGGCGCGGTCCTCCCGGGACCGGATCCAAAACTGAAAAGCGCAAACCTGGGCCAGGGTATAATCGATATAATAGAACGGATCGTTGAAGATATGGCCTTGCCGGAACCAATACCCGCCCCGGGTCAGCAGATCATTATCCTCATAATCGCGGTGCGGCAGATATTTGCGCTCAATGATCCGCCAGATCTGCTTCCGCTCGGCCGGCGTCGCCGCCGGATTTTCGTAAATCCAGTGCTGAAACTCATCCACGGTCACACCATAGGGGATAAAGAGCAAAGCGCCGCTCAAATGGGCGAATTTGTACTTCAGCTCCTCGGTTTCAAAGAACAGCTTCATCCACGGCCAGGTCAGAAACTCCATGCTCATCGAATGAATCTCACAGGCCTCCAGCGTCGGCCAGATGTACTCCGGCAGTTGGTAATCCCGGCTCAGATACACCTGAAAGGCATGGCCCGCCTCGTGAGTGAGGACATCGACATCGTCGGAGGTCCCGTTGAAGTTGGAAAAGATGAATGGCGAGCGGTGCTCGGGGATATAGGTGCAATAGCCGCCGCCGGCTTTGTTGGGCCGGGTGACCAGATCCAGCAGGCCGGCTTCGACCATGAACGTGAAAAACTGGTTGGTCTCCGGCGAAAGCTCGCGGTACATTTTCCGGCCATTGGCCACGATCCAGTCCGGATTCCCCTTGGGAAGCGCGTTGCCGGTGAGAAACTCCAGCGGCTCGTCGTAGTATTTCAGCGTCGCCAGCTTCAGGCGCCTGGCCTGCCGCTGCCGCAGCCTTGTAGCCAGCGGCACGACGGACTCCAGAACCTGCCGGCGGTAGCCGGCGGCCATGGCGGGGTTGTAATCGGACCGGCTCAGCCGGGCGTAACCGAGCTCCACGAAATTGGGGAACCCCAGTTTCCGGGCGATCCGGTCCCGGAGCTTCACCAATCCGTCATAGATCCCGTCAAATTCGGCCTCATGCTCCGCGAAAAAGCCGGTAAACGCCTCCTGGGCCCGCTTGCGGACGGCCCGGTCGGGCGACTGCAGGAAAGGCCCCATTTGTGAGAGGTTGCGGGGCTCGCCTTCGAACATGATCTGGGCCGATGCCCGCAGCTTAGTGTATTGGCTGGACAGTTTGTTCTCCTGCTGGAGATCTTCGACAATCTCCGGGGCAAAGGTTTTCAGCTGCAATTCGGCGAGCCGGAACAGCTGCCGCCCCCATTGCTTCTCCAAGTCCGGGCGGAACGGGGAGCGGGTCAATGACCGGTAGTATTGATGGACCAACCCTTCATAAACCGGGCCGATCTCGTCGAAATAATCGTTCTCCCGGTCGTAGTATTCATCGGCGGTATTCATGGAGTGCCGGATATGGACCAGGGTCCCCATGGTTTGAAACTCGTTCCGCATCCGGTTGACGGCGGCGATAATCTGGTTCTGGGCGGCCGGGGACTCGGCGTGGTCAAACTTGCTCAGCAGTTCCCGGAATTCGGACTGAAAACGTTCCAGGTCCGGCCGGCGGTATGAAAACTCCTCAAACGTGGGAATGGGAATCGACCTCCTTACGAAACGATTGCCAGGCATCTTATTCAAAGTATATCATGAATCGGCGGCGGTTAGTATTATTCCGGACAATCGTTTCTGAAACGGGATTGGTTTTTCTCCCGAGTCTGGTGATCCAAAGCAAAAGAACTCCAGGTGGAGTTCTTTCAATTCCTCTTCTAGTTGGGACTAGTAGTTGGGACTTGCCGTGACGGAGGCATCCCGGATTGATAAATTGTTCAGCTGAGGGATGCTTTAAAACGAATACCGCAATCCCGCGTAAATGTTGCTTTGCTCATACTTCAAATCGACCGCTTGCTCCAACTGCGCGCCGTTCAGCACCTCAACGCAGTCCTTGGCCTTGGCGTAGCCGTATTGGTAGCCGAGATACCCGGACAGGCGGTCGTTGAAGGCATAGGTCGCTCCGGCGGAGGCCTGATAGCCGACGGTATCGCCCGAATCCACCCAGTTCCAGGCCGGGTAATGATTGGCCCAATGGCCGTAGGCCTCGGCCGATAGGAAGGAAAGGGTCAATCCCAGATTGAGGCTAAGTTTGGAAGTGAGCGCCGCTTTCTCGCCGAGACCGAGGCGCCACCCGCTGAACTCGCCGTTCAAGGTGCTGCCGAGATCGGATTGGGGCTGGGCGCCGACATCCGTGCCGTCGATGATGTGATAAACGACATTGCGCAACTCGTTGGCGGTTTCTTGCTTCTCCCAGCCCAGGGACAGCGTGAGTTGGTGATTGCCGGTATCCAGCAGCGCCGTTCCGACATCCACGGCGAACAGCCTTTTTCCGCCGTAAGCGTCCAACTCGCCGTAATCGGTCAACAGGCCGGAGCCGTAAGTGGTCCAGTCCGAATCCGAACCGCGGCCCTTCACGCCCGTTCCGGTGGTTCCGTATTGCAGGTTGATAAAACGGCCGTGAGCCGGAAAATGATAGCTGCCGTTTAGGACCAGCATCGTCTGATCCTGGGGCAGGGTAACCTTGGACAGCTTTTCAGAGGCTTCCCGGTCAAAATACAGTACATAATCAAAGGTTCCGGAACCGCGGGAAATTCCGGCGGAAATCTCCCACCCCGAATCGGCGGCGGATGCGAGTGAGGCCGTTGCCAGGGAAATGACAGTCGAAAGCAGAATCACTAAAGTTTTTTTCATTTCAACCTTTCCCGTTGTTTATTTGCCCTTCGGAACCGGTTCAGGATTGATTTATAATAGTTTTCGCGAAAAAATTCATAAATCCTCGATGATCCCCTAGTAAAATATTTTCCAGTTCGGTTTGGGGACGGCTATCAAATGCTTGCTTGTATAAAATGTAAAAATATTATAAAGTATTAATTAGAATTATTTTCCTAAAACTTAAGGAGGCGATTGCGATGAAACGAGCTATCGCGGGCATTCTGGCGCTATTGTTGATGACGGCGGGACTAATGCCGGTTTGGGCCGTCGCGGAGGAAACCTGGGTGCAGGCCGAGAGCGTCGGCGCCTACATTCCCACTTACACCCCGGATGAAACAAATCCTTATGCCACCTATTACCAAGGGCCCTTTCGGGGTGAATTGTCGCAGTTCGTCATCAGATTCGATCTGGGCGCGCTACCCAAGGAGGCCGTCATTGCCTCGGCCAGTCTGGAACTATTCTGCACCCAACTCCGGGGGATTGACAATAAAACCAATCAATTCACCTATGAACGGATCATCGAACCGTGGGACGCCGCGAAGGTCACCGCCAACACCCGGCCGAAGACGTCCTCCGATGACATTGTGGCCGTTGATTTTCCCAGCGCCGCGATGAAACCGTTTAAGGTCGATATCACCGCCTTCGCTCGGGGATGGCATCAAGGGACCTTTCCCAATTATGGCATTTTGGCCCGGGCCAAATCGGCGAGCGCGGCCGAGACCCTCAACGCTTCCTTTGTCAACTCCACCAACGAAAGGCAGGTATTCCGGCCGAAGCTGATCGTGGCGTATGCAAAATAAATCGCATCATTTAAGCAAATAGCGGGGCGACTCCGAAGGATATCCGGGATCCGCGGCGTAATTTAATTTAAATCAAGAAAAGAATGTCCAAAAATTTTGCCACGGAGGATCATCATGAGCGGAGAACGGAGTCACGGGGAGATGCTGGCGAAGTTTGACGATTTGTACGAAGGGTTCTATCCTTGGCTGGCTGGCCAGTATGACCCCGGGTACGGCGGCTTTTACTATGCCCGGAGTTCACGGGAGGACCCGGAGTTTCAGCCCGATATCGAATCCACCAGTCAGGCCTTGAGCATCATTCAGCGTTCTGGCCTGCTGGAGAAGATGCCCGACGGGATGCGCCGGCGGCTGATTGCTTTTTATCATCAGCGGCAGGCTCCGGAAGGGTATTTTTATGACCCGCACAACAATATGCGCGCGGTGGACCGGATGGTGGCCCGGGCGCTGAATTTCAGCGCCCGGTATTTGGAGGCGCTCGGGGACCGGCCGCGTTACCCGCTGCCCGGTTCAGCCGGAATAGCGTCCCTACCCGAATACATGCGATCGCCGGCGGTATTCCGGCAATGGATGGACGAGCGTCCCTGGGATTATGCCTGGATGGCTTGCGACAATATCGGGGCCGCCGGTTTTTATCTGCGCTATCTTCCCGAGGCGGAGCGGAATCTTTTGCTGGATCTGATCTGGGATTATATCGAATCACGCCAAAATCCGGAGACGGGGATGTGGGGAGGGGGACGCCCCTATGTCCAGCTCTCCGGAGCATTCAAATTCACCGCGCTGTATGAGGAGTACGGGCGGGCAATGCCCCGGCCCCAACAGCTGTATCAGACGGTTTTGCGGACGATCCGCGAGGATGTCTCCGAGGATATGTGCTGGACCAGGAATACCGTGGACCTGCTGGCCACCTTGGAGCCGCAGATCGGGCCATACCCGGAGGCCGATCTCCGCGAGATTCTGGCGATCACTTATCGCAATCTGTGTCAATACCTGAAACCGGACGGAGGGTTCTCAAGGCATGTCGGGCATTCGCTGGCCATTCCCAATAACGTCCCGCTCGGCAAAGGACTGGCCGAGGGCGATATGAACGCCGCCACCCAGGCGTTGCGGATCCGTTCGTTATGCCATCGGATCGCCGGCCAGCCGGAGCCGCCGCTATCCAAGTACACCCAAGGGTTTTATGAGCGGATGGCCCAGAAATGACGAATCGCGCCGGGGAGCCCTAATCCTCGCATGACCCGGATTCGCTGAACGAAGGGGAGAACCGGGGCTCAAGATTGAGATACGCCGGAAGGGTAAGCCTGGCCGCTGTCCTCTAAATGTCTTTAGACCGCGAAGACATCGGTTACTCTTCCCTGACAGGGAAGAGCGAGAGATAGGTCTAAGCCCGGATTGAACATTTCTTCAACCGGGTCATGGTTCATCACTCAAATAACGCACTTGGAAAATTCAAGCGGCCTGAGCGGTTTTCTCACCCTCTGCTTTCGGCGGGGGTAGTGGATTTGACGGTTAAACATAAATTTAATAAACTGGTTATGTAAGCTTAATCTGGCGGTGTTATGATTACCATGACGGCGGAAACGCCGGTGGCAACACTGAACCGAACCTCCCCCGAAGCCAAAGGGACTGCCGGTTCCGGCTAGGTTCATCAAAGCAATTGAATGCGGTGAGTTTAAGTAAACCCAAAGCGAACCGCACCGGTAATCCGGACTTTCGATTGAAAGTCCTTTTTTATTGCGCGCACCGCTCAAAGCCGTCCCCAGGGGACGGCTTTTGAGCGGTGCGCGGCATTATACCGGCTGGTACGGATCGATTAGTCCGCAGGCTAAGCGCATCCCGGCGTTTCCGGCCGGCTGGGTCCGGTAGTCGTCGGGATTTTGATGGATGATTACCGACTTCCCGATCACGTCGGCCGGTTGGAAACGGTCGGTGTAAAAGGTCATGATCGCCGTGCCCCGGTTGGAGAAAAGGACCGGAAAATCTCCCACATGATTGCCATGGGGCTGGTGGTCGGGGTTCCAATGCCCGCCGGCGGCCTGGAACGGATTGGCCGGATCGCCCACCGCGCAGTTGCCGTTTTCGTGCAGGTGAAAACCGAACGGGCCGATGGGGCTAGCCGTTCCGGAAGCGGGCCGGTACGACGGGAGTCCGGTAATATAGGCCGAGACCCAAGAGCCTCCAGTCGCCTCGCTAAAATAAACCACTCCCTGAAGTTCCGGAGCCAGCGGACCGCCTTGAATCCGGGCGGCGGCGGCCGGCAGCGGCGCGGCCGCGCCATCAGCGGCCCTGGGAGAAGTATCCCAAAGATTCCACATAGCAAATCAGCTCCTTCTTGCAAATCTTGCTGTATCATATGTGGGAATCCGTTGAATTGGGCAAAAGGCTTGGGTGTTCCGGAAATTTTCGCCAGGCTTGCCCGAAGTCCGGGCTTGGGGGCTCCGGCGGAGGGAGTTAGCGGCAAAGTTGAACTATCCGGTCCGCCACCGAACGCAACCAATAGGAATAGCGCTCGGGCCGGAGCCGGATATCGGCCAACAGCGCTTGGGGATCGATCCATTGCCACTCTTCGATCTCGTCGGGGTTGGGAGCGGGAATGCCGTGATACTCCCCAAGATAGACATGGTCCACCTCATGCTCGATCAGGCCGTTAGCGAACTCGGCCCGGTACGTAAAGGCGAAACACTCCCTCAATCCGCAGTCGAAGCCGAATTCCTCCCGCAGCCGCCGGTGGACCGCATCGTCCAGCGCTTCGCCGGCCCGGGGATGGCCGCAGCAGGTATTGGACCAGAGACCGCCGGAATGATATTTGGCGGCCGCCCTTTTTTGGAGCAGCAGTTCGCCCCGGCCGTTGCGGACAAAGATCGAAAAGGCCCGGTGCAACCGTCCGTCCCGGTGCACCGCCAGTTTTTCCCCGGACCCGATCTCCCGGTCTTCCTCATCGACCAGGATAATCCGCTCTTCGGCCAAAGTCAATCCCTCCTAGCGTTTGATTTAAGATTATCAAACAATCCCTCCTGGCGCAAGCAATGTCGAGAAGGGATCGCTACCAAGAACTGTCGCAGCTGGGATAGACCCCTTGCCCCTGCAAAGGGTAATCATTGGCCTTCGCGGTCTAAAGTCGCTAGGAATCGCTGCGATGAACAGGCTTCCAAAAAATTGAGGACGAAGGATGGTGGATGCCCCTTTCAGGGGTAAGGGGTCTAAATTGGCAACGATCATTCCTAAATATTGTATCATTGCTTAATGACATTGCCCCGGCAATCTCTGCCGGCGCAACGGGAACCCTTGCCGTAACTGCGGCGCTCATTGCCCGAACTACGGCATCGGTTGCCGTAGCTGTGGGAGTCATTCCCCACAGACCGGCATTCATTGCCGCAACTGCGGCAATCGTTCCCCTTGTTTCGGCATTCGTCGCCTGTCAATTGGGTGTTATCCCCACAACTGCGGCATTAAATGCCGGTCAATTTTCAGTAATTAAATGAGGCAGGGGAACAATTCCCTGTCAATTATTGGTCAGTGCCGTTACTATGGCAACCATTGCCGCTTGATTTTCAGCGGCCGCCGGAGCATTCGGGAGAGTCAAAAATTGAGGACGAAGGATGGTGGATGCCTCTTTCGGGGGCAAGGGGTCCAAATCCGCAAAAAATAATAGAGACCTGTAATGACCTTATCTCCGGCTACCGCACCACGTTGCGTGGATACCTGCAACCTTTCGGCTACAAACACCCATTACACGTACTACGATAACCTTTGACCGACTGCCATTGAAACTTGGGGATCAGCCTGCAATCTTTCGACTGCAAACCAACCCTTTCGCTCCCATGACAATCTGGGCTCGACCGCACACGCTAAGTTTCCCTACCACGACGATCTCATCAACCGCCGTAATAAGTTGGCCCAACGCGTACAATCTGCGCTCAGACCGATATGAATCCCCAGAGCTTGCGGCAGAACCCATATCGATCAGTTGCTCGACTGATAACGACCCTTATGGTCCGTGGGACAGAGCCGTTATCAATCTTTGCCTCGGCCACTACAAATCCCTGAGTATAGAATGACCCTGCGGGGGAGGTTCTATACGTTATTTTTGTGGTATATTTTGGAATGAGGTGCCAAGGTCCGTCTTTTGGCGGCGGCTTTCTAAAATCGGGCTCTTCTTCATATGCTTGTAGCGGAATAAAAGGAGGGAATCAAATTGAGGGCAAGCGACTTGGATGGGAAAGAGGTCATCAACATAGCCTCCGGAGAACGGCTGGGGGAGGTCAAAAAAACCGAATTGCTGGTGAACTTGGCTACCGGTACCGTCGAAGGGCTGGTCCTGTTCAAAAAGGGGTGGGGCGGCCGGGAAGTTGAGATTAGGACCATCCCCTGGCAGCAGATTAAAAAAATCAGTGACGATCTGGTGTTATTCGCCGAGGAGGCGGAGAGCGTTCTTTACCCGGGCTAATTTTATATTTTTTGAAGTAAGTTTAGGAAAATGAGGCCCATTTTGAAATTTAATGCAACTTATATGGATTGTTTTCGGGGATTCTCTTGACAGTGGCGGTTTTTTATAGGACAATATTATAAAATTGTGAATACAATATTTTCCGTGGTAGAGTAGAGGCGCGGAGCGCATCAGTAAGTTCGGGAAGGCCGGCGGGGCCGATGAACCGGACGGAAAGGGCGTTTCGCCGAAGTCGGGTAGACCGTCGTCTGGTCCGGCTGGTAATGCGGGGGAAGATCCCGGTTACTGTCACCTTTGGGTGAAGAGCTATCTTGCCGCCTGATAATGATCGAATGATCAGGGTTGGCGAGTCGCCAGCCTTTTTTGCATTCGTGAGGAGTGATTTGATGAGCGCGATTAAAGTTTTGGTCTGCGGCGCAGGCGGCAAAATGGGCCGTGAAGTGGTCCGGGCGGTGTTGAACGATCCCGGGCTTAAGCTGGTGGGCGCGATTGACCGGGCCGGGGTTGGGCAAGACAGCGGGCTGCTGGCTGGAGCCGAACCCAGCGGCATCGTGGTTGGCGTTGATCTGGCCGCGACGCTGACTGCCGCCAAACCCCATGTCGTGGTCGACTTTACCAGTCCGGCCTCGATCATGGGAAATCTTTCGGTCGTGGTGAAAGCGGGAGTCCACGCGGTCGTGGGAACCACCGGGCTCAATGGGGAGGATCTGAAAACCATCAAGGACTGGTGCGCGGAGTACGGCGTCAATGTGCTGGTCGCGCCCAACTTTGCCATCGGCGCCTTGCTGATGATGCGGTTTGCCGCCCAGGCGGCCAAGTTCTTCCCTCAGGTGGAGATCATCGAGCTTCATCACGACCAAAAGTTGGACGCGCCTTCGGGGACGTCCATTAAAACGGCTGAAATGATCTTGAACGGCCGGGGCGACGCCGCCGGCTGTGATCTCGGCGAAGAGAAGATCAAGGGCGTGCGCGGCGGCGACATGGGGGGCATCCATTTGCACAGCGTGCGTTTGCCCGGGCTCATCGCCCATCAGGAAGTAATCTTCGGGGGAGAAGGGCAGACGCTGACCATCCGCCATGATTCGTTGAGTCGGGAGTCATTTATGCCCGGCGTGGTGCTGGCCGTGAAAAAAATCAGCGAACGCCCCGGACTGACCTACGGTCTGGATGAACTCCTCTTTTAAACCAATACCCGCTTCACCTCCCACCCCCGCCGGGAATATACTACAATAGCCTGTTTGCGTGGTTGGAAAGGGAGGGAATTCTTTGAATAAGGTCATTAAATTAAGCGCAGCAGTGATAGGAGGCGACAGTCGTCAGATCGCCGTAGCCGAAGGGCTGGCCGATCTGTTTGAAGAGGTAAGATTATTCGGCCATCCCAAGGCTAGGGCAGCGGAAGCGATTCGCTATTGCGGCCGTCCCGAGGAGGCAATTGAGGGGGCCGGAGTCGTGGTGCTGCCGATTACCGGCCTGGATGAAATAGGCCGGATTCGAAGTTATCAAAGCCAGCCTGCGATTGAGTTCGGACCGTTCCTTGAAAGGCTGGCTTCCGGAACGTTACTGGCCGCCGGGTCGCTCGCCGCGCGCTGGCGGGAGTCAGCGGCGACGCTTGGGATCCGGGTATTGGAATATGTCGATGACGATGAGATCGCGATTCTAAATTCCATTCCCACCGCCGAAGGCGCGGTTCAAATCGCCATGGAGCAACTGCCGGTTACGGTTCACGGCAGTACGATCCTGGTCGTGGGACTGGGCAGGGTTGGCGTAACAGTGGCCCGGACCTTCAAGGCGCTCGGCGCTCGCGTCATTGTTGCCGCCAGGAAACCGGCCCGGCTGGCCCGGGCCATGGAGATGGGCTGCGAGATTGTGGCCGATGAGGCCCTGGGTACGATCATCGGCCGGGCCGACGTAATTGTCAATTCCGTCCCGGCGCTGGTATTGACCAAGGAACTATTGGAACTCGCCGCTTCCGGCGTGGTAATCATTGATCTTGCCTCGGCCCCGGGCGGAGTCGATTTCGAGGCCGCCAGCCGCTTGAATCTTAATGCCAAACTTTACCCGGGACTCCCGGGAATCGTCGCTCCCGAAACCGCCGGGGCGATCCTTGCCTCCGCCATCCCCAGGTTGATTTGGAAGAACCTTGAGCAAACGGAGGTAGCATGCGATGCGGTTTGCTGGAATTAAAATCGGGTTTGGGCTGACCGGATCGCATTGTACCATTGCGGAAGTCTTGCCCTATTTGAAACAATTGAAAGACGAGGGAGCGGAGATCACCCCGATCTTTTCCCCGGCGGTGCTGACCACCAATTCCCGGTACGGAACCGCCAAGGAACTTTTGCAAGAAGTAACCCAAATCACCGGTGAGGAACCGTTGGCGACCATTGTTGAGGTTGAGCCGATCGGACCGCAAAAAACCCTGGATGTAATGGTGGTTGCTCCTTGTACCGGAAACACCCTGGCCAAATTAGCCCTGGGGATTACCGATACCAGCGTGACCATGGCCTGTAAGGCCCAATTGCGGAACAATCGCCCGGTGGTGCTGGCCATTTCCACCAATGACGGTTTGAGCGCCAATGCCCGAAATCTGGGAACGCTGCTTAACCGCAAGAACGTTTATTTCGTCCCGTTCGGCCAGGATGCGCCTCAATCCAAGCAAGCCTCCCTGAACGCCAAGACGAGTCTGATCCCGGAGACGATTCTGGAAGCGCTGAATCAGCGACAGATCCAACCGCTATTGATCTCGTTTCAAAAATAGGTGATAATCAATCTGTCTTTTTACATTTTCGCGCGTCCGGCCAGAAGCGATCCGATGCCGCGCCTTGGCAAACGTCGGAGCAAAAATCAAAGCAGTGCACAAAGCGAATTTTGACAAAGCGAGGAGAACAAGATGCGGGTAATCGTCCAGAAATTCGGCGGAACTTCAGTGGCAACCCCTGACGGCCGGGCAAATGTGGTCAAAAAAGTACAAGAGGCCTTGGGTCAAGGCTTCGGAGTGGTCGTGGTGGTATCGGCCATGGGCCGGTCCGGCGATCCATACGCCACGGACACCTTGATCGGGCTGGCGAAAAGCGTATTAAAGAATGTCAAGCCGAGAGAGCTCGATCTGTTGATGTCCTGTGGCGAGACCATCTCCACCGTGGTGATGGTCCAGACGCTCAAGAACCACGGGATCGAAGCCTCGGCGTTCACTGGGGGCCAGGCGGGGATCTACACCGATCCTCATTTCGGGAACGGCCGGATTACTGAGATTAAGCCGGACAATCTCTGGAAATGTATGGAACAAGGCCGGGTCGCGGTGGTCGCCGGATTTCAGGGGATTACGGCTGACGGAGAAATCACCACACTGGGCCGTGGCGGCAGCGATACTACCGGCGCGGCGCTGGGCGTGGCGCTCAACGCGGAAGTGGTTGAGATTTATACCGATGTGGACGGCGTGATGACGGCCGATCCAAGGCTGGTTCCCCAAGCCAAGCCGCTTTCGGTGCTGGCTTACAACGAAGTCTGTGAAATGGCTCATTTGGGAGCGAAGGTGGTTCATCCCCGGGCAGTGGAAATCGCCATGGAAGGCCGGGTGCCGCTGCGGATTCGCTCAACTTTCTCCGATAATTTGGGCACCCTGATCACGGACGGCATTCCCATCGGCAATATCGAAATCCGGGGCGACAAGGTGGTCACCGGGCTGGCCCATATCGCCGACATGGCGCTGGCGAAAGTCCTCTCGGATCAAGACATGAATGAGAACGGCAAGGTGATGGAGGTTTTTCAGTCAATGGCCGCGGCGGGCATCAGCGTGGATATGATCCAAGTGGCGCCCCATCAGATCGGCTTTATCATCAAGGAAGATCTAGCCGAGCGGGCCACGGATCTGCTGGGCGATCTCAAACTGCGGACTTCCGTGGAAAAGGGCTTCGCCAAAGTGGCGATCGTTGGTTCCGGAATGCGGGGCGTTCCTGGAGTAATGGCCCGGATGGTCCGGGGGCTGCAGCAAGCCAAAATTCCCATTTATCATTCGACGGATTCCCATATCAATATCGCCTGCCTGGTCAAACGGGACGACATGTGCAAGGCCTTGCAGGCGCTGCACGACGAGTTTAAGTTGGGAGAGTAGGAGGGGGCTGGAACATGCTCAAATTGGGTAGGGTTCTGACGGCGATGGTGACGCCGTTCGACCAGAATTTGCAAGTTAACTATCATGCAGCTCAGGAACTGGCGGTCCGGTTAATTGATTCCGGTTCGGACGGGTTGGTGATCGCGGGAACCACCGGGGAGTCACCGACCCTCTCCAAGCAAGAAAAGTTGAATTTATTCCGGGCAGTAGTGGAAGCGGTTGGCAGCAGGGGTACGGTTATCGCCGGAACCGGATCTTACAGTACGGCGGAGAGTATCGAATTGACCCGGGAGGCGGAGAAGACCGGGGTCGATGGCATCCTTCTGGTGGCGCCATATTACAACAAGCCGCCGCAGGAAGGGTTATACCAGCATTTCAAGGCGATTGCCGAAGTCACCTCGTTGCCGGTGATCGTTTACAATATTCCGGGGCGCACCGGAGTCAACATTGGGGTAGAGACCATGGCCCGGTTGGCCGAGATCGAGAATGTGGTCGGGGTCAAGGAATCATCGGGAAATCTGGCGCAGGCCACTGAGTTCTTTGAGAAAACTTCCGCCGACTTTCTGATTTACAGCGGCGATGATGCCTTGACGCTGCCGGTATTAAGCGTCGGCGGCGTGGGAGTGATCAGTGTGTCCGGCCATCTGGCGGCCCGGCTGATTCAAGAGATGATCGCGGCCTATCTCCGGGGCGACGTGGCCGCGGCCGCGCGGATCAACGCCGAATTGGCTTCATTGAACCGGACTTTGTTTCTTAATACCAATCCGATTATGGTCAAAGCCGCCTGCAATCTGTTGGGATTCAAAGTTGGCGGCGTCCGGCCGCCGCTGGTGGAAGCTTCGGCCAAGGAGATTGAGATTTTACGCCAGGCCATCACGGAGCTGGGACTGTTATGAGACTGGACCTAACTCGGAGCGTTGTCATAAACCCCGGCTGAAGGCCAGGGTATATACAAAAGTTTAGAAAAGCAAGGACAAAGTCAATTTGTAACTTTTTACAAATCGGTTTGCATGCTTTTAAAGCTTAGAAAAACCCTGACCTACCGGTCAGGGTTTTTAAAAACTATGGTAAGCAAGGATAAATTGATTTTAATATTTTTGACAAACTTTTGGCTGATTTAGGATTTATCGCATGTCTTCAGACGATTAAATAATTTTTACGTAATTTGGTCAAATTTAGCAACAAGCCAATTGCAAAATTGGCGGGATGAGATATAATTGATAGATGATGGGGGCGATGACCCCCATCTTTTACGATTGCAGGAGGAACTGCCATGTCGCTGCACTCCGAATCGCAAGTGCCCGGTAGCCTGTTGCTGGAGAAGATCAACCAAAAGACAGCGGTTCTCGGCGTGGTCGGACTCGGATACGTCGGCCTGCCGCTGGCGGTGGAGAAGGCAAAAGCCGGGTATCAGGTGATCGGGTTCGACATTCAATCCAAACGGGTAGAGATGGTCAATTGCGGTCAAAATTATATCGGAGACGTGGTTGACCGGGAACTTCGGGACTTGGTGGCCGAAGGGCGGCTGGCAGCTACCACCGATTATAGCGATATCGCCAAGGTTGACGCGGTATCGATTTGTGTCCCCACGCCGTTGGACAAGTACCAGCAACCGGATATTTCCTATGTGATGAATTCGACTCGGCAAATTGCCGAGCATCTTCATAGGGAGATGCTAGTGGTATTGGAGAGCACCACTTACCCCGGAACCACCGAAGAAGTGGTGATGCCGAACCTGGAAGCGGTCGGACTGCGCTGCGGCGTGGATTTCTTTTTGGCGTTCTCGCCGGAACGGGTCGATCCCGGCAATCAGTATTATCATACCAAAAACACTCCCAAAGTTGTTGGGGGCGTTACCCCGAGATGCACTGAGATCGCCGCCGCCCTTTACTCCAGGGTGCTGGAGGGGGAGATTCATCAGGTTTCCAGCCCGAAGGTGGCCGAGATGGAAAAAATCCTGGAGAATACCTTTCGGAACATCAACATCGCCTTGGCCAATGAAATGGCGATTTTATGCAATAAAATGGGAATCGATATCTGGGAAGTGATTGAAGCGGCCAAGACCAAGCCCTACGGGTTTATGCCATTTTACCCCGGCCCCGGGTTGGGGGGCCACTGCATTCCCATTGATCCCTTCTACTTGACGTGGAAGGCCCGGGAGTACGACTATCACACCCGGTTAATCGAGATCGCCGGCGAGATCAACAACAGCATGCCCGAGTATGTAGTGGAAAAGGCAGCCGCGTTCCTGAACCGGTTTGGGAAGCCGCTTAATGGATCGAAAATTCTGATGCTGGGATTGGCATACAAAAAGGATATCGATGATTCACGCGAGTCGCCGGCGCTCAAAATATGCCAATTGCTGCGTGAACATTGTGCCGAGCTGACCGTGAACGATCCGTACATTCCCAATTGCCGCATCGGACCCAACCAGGTAACATCGGTTCCCGTTACGGACGAACTCTTGCGCCAGGCCGACTTGGTGCTGATCACCACTGATCACTCGGTCTATGATTACCAGCGCATCTGCGATCAGGCCAGGCTGGTTTTTGACACCCGGAACGCGACCCGGAGGGTTGAGAGTCCAAAGGCGGTAATCGGCCGGATCTAGAAGCGTTATGATAACCCCGCCGAAGGCGCGGGTTGTACACAAAAGCTCAAAGAAGCGAGTGATAAAGTCGTTTTTTTCAATGCCTCCCGCAAGACGATAATAGATCATTTGACTTTATCACATGGCTTCTAGAGAGATCGGATCGTTTTATTCTCCCCATGAATCATTATTGTTTCCGGACCGCCTGGAGACCCAATTATTGCCGGAGTTTAATTGATTTTAGAAGAAAAGCGAAAGCGCAAGCCGAGAATATTGTTTCCAGGCCTGCCGCAAATCGTTTCGAAGCCGGAAAAGATAAGTTTATAACGGAAGAAAGAAGTTTGGGAGCACCGGCAAGATCAATTAATTCGCTGTCATCTTCTTCGATCTCTTAGAGGGCTTGGCAGCAAAGGAGGAACGTTGTGCGGAAATTCGGATTTGGATTGATCGGTTGTGGCCGGATCGCTCCCAACCATGCCCGGACCTTAGTTGAGCTTGAGAACACCGAGCTAAGGGCGGTCTGCGATCTGATACCGGAAAAAGCCGAGCAATTCAGCGATGAATATGGCGGGGAAGCGTATACCGATTACCGGGCGGTTCTGGACCGGCCGGATATTGACGCCATTGCCATCGCCACTCCCAGCGGGCTGCACGCCGGCATCGGAATCGAGGCGGCTCAGTCCGGGAAGCATGTATTGGTGGAGAAACCGATGGCCTTGTCCCTCCGTGACGCGGACCGGTTAATCGCCGCCTGCCGGCAGAACCGGGTCTATCTCGGGGTCTGTCATCAGAACCGGTACAATCAAGTGGTCCGAAAACTGCGCCAAGCCATGGAGGAGGGCCGTTTCGGCAAGGTCAACCATGGGGTCGCCTCGATTCGCTGGTACCGGGCGGCCGGTTATTTTGAGCAGGATTCCTGGCACGGCACCTGGGATCAGGACGGCGGAGTCCTAATGAATCAGTCCATTCACAACATTGATCTTTTGCTCTGGATGGTGGGGGAACCGGCCACCGTTTACGGAAAGATCGCCACCCGGACTCACTGCATCGAAGTCGAGGATCTGGGGATGGGTATGATCCAATTCCGCAACGGAGCGTTGGGAATGATCGAAGCGTCTTCCACCGTGTATCCCCGCAATCTGGAGGAAACTCTGAATATTTTCGGTGACAAGGGCACCGTGGTCCTGGGCGGGACCTCCATCAACCGGATCGAGGCCTGGCGATTCGCTGACGGATTGGATGATGAGGAGGAAGTCATCCGTTCCATCGGCGAAAATCCCCCCAATATTTACGGTTTCGGACACCGCACGCTGTACCGGCGCTTTCTGGGCGCCATTGAAACGGGAACCCCCTTCGATATTCCGGGCGAAGAAGGACGGAAAGCCTTGGAAATAATCCTGGCCATTTATCAATCCTCGCTCACCGGAAACCCGGTGAGCCTGCCCCTGAAGGAACAGGCTCATTCCCTGCCCGAACTGATGCGAGGCTATTGTCCGGCCGCCAGCGGGAGCTGAAACGCGGACCAAACAGTGGAGGTGGCGTGATGCACGCGGTGATCGACCCTAGCGCCGATATTGCCCAGGATGTGAAGATCGGCCATTATGCCGTAATCGGACCCGGCGTGATCATCGGTTCCGGCGCCGAAATCGGCAACCATGCCGTGATTCATGAAAATACCGTGATCGGTTCTGGAACGTTTATCGGAGACCACACGGTTCTCGGAAAACGGCCCCAACTGGCCCAAACCAGCACGATCAAGGCTGCCGGCCAGCTTCCGCCGCTTGCGATCGGGGCCAATTGTCAGATTGGAACCGCGGCCGTAGTTTATGCGGGAACCACCATCGGCGACAATTGCCTCATCGCCGACCTGGCGTCGGTACGCGAGAATTGCCGGATCGGAGCCTCGGTGCTGATCGGCCGGGGGGTGGCGGTCGAGAACCAGACCACTATCGGCGATTTCACTAAGATTCAGACCAATGCCTACATAACGGCGGCCATGACGCTGGAAGACCATGTATTCATCGCTCCGATGGTCACTACGACCAACGATAATTTCATGGGCCGGACCGAAGAGCGGTTTGCATTGAAAAAAGGGGCTCTTATTAAGCGTGGCGCCAGAGTCGGCGGCAATGCCGTCTTGCTTCCGGGCATTACCGTCGGTGAAGATAGTTTCGTGGCGGCCGGGGCGGTGGTGACCCGCGATACTCCGGAAAAGCAGATGGTCATGGGGGTACCCGCCAAGCCCATCCGCCCGGTGCCGGACGAGGAGTTGTTGCCGTGAGATGAGGGCGCGCGCAATCCGGTGGTGTTTGACTTGGTATGACAGGGTCGCTTTTTGGTGGTGGCGATTCCGTTTTACAACAGCTTACCGTTGCTGGGGCGAGCCTGAACAAGTCCGGCGCCTGGCCTCGGCTCCGGCCCGCTATTATCCGGAGATTTTGAAAACGATGGGTGCCGGTGTTGGCAGGGACGTAACTTTTAAACCGGGTCTGCTCTTTGATAACTTGGCCCAGGGCATGTCCAACTTGACCATCGCCGACCGTGCTTATATCGGGCCGGGCGTTTTCTTTGATTTAGCCTCCTCGATCACGATCGGGACCGAGGCGGTGCTGTCGCCGCAAGTCCGTCTCTTGACCCATGGGGATGTCGGTGCGCGCTGGCTGGCCCGATGGATGCAACGGCGGGAAGGCCCGGTAGTATTGAAAAAAGGCTGTTGGATCGGGGCCGGGGCCATCATTCTTCCCGGCATCACCATTGGCGAAGGCGCCGTAATCGGAGCCGGAGCGGTCGTTACTTCCGATGTTGGCGATTATACGGTAATGGCCGGGGTTCCGGCCCGGCTTCTCCGTAAATTGGACGAAACTCAGGGTGCGAGTGGATAATGGGAATTGCCGCCGATAGTGTCCGTACCTATTTTTTTCGAATTGCCACCTTGATTGTGGGATTTCTGATGGGGATCCTGACCGCCCGATTTTTGGGGCCAACCGGCAAAGGAGAATTTTCCCTGGCGCTGCTGGCGGGCAGTCTCTATACCAACCTCTTTGGAAATCTAGGTGGCGCTATCACTTACCAGATCACCCGCTTGAAACAGCCGGCCCGGACCGTCTTTTTGACGGCTTCGGTTTACGGGTGGGGGGTCGGGCTGCTGACACTGGCCGGTTTTTTCGTTTTCACCTTGCTTGTTCCCGGTTTTCGCCCCGGAATCTATTGGTATGTGGCGCTCAATGCCCCTTTGCTGGTGGCGCTGACCAATCTGAGCGGGACATGGCTGGGGCTGAACCGGATTACGGCAGTGAACTGGCTTGGATTGTCTTCCGGAATCATCCTTTTAGTGGCAATGCTCATCGGTTATTTCGGCTTTCGGATGAAGCTGGGTCCATCGCTCGCCTGCTGGGTTGGGGCTCAAGCATTGGTCGTGGCGGGAGGACTTTGGTGCTTGCGCCGGATTTGGTGGCCTCTCGCTCAAAAGGAGTTCCGCTTCCAATTGCTCGTGGACATGCTCGGTTTCGGGTGGCAGTTGGGTTTGATCAATTTGATTACTTTCTTGAATTACCGGATCGATATGTTTCTGGTGGCGAAGTTTCTAGGCCCGCGCAATCTGGGATTCTATTCAATCGCCGTTTCCGCCGCCGAGATGCTTTGGTTCACTTCCAGCGCCATCGGAACTTCAATCTATGCCCGGGTCGGCGTCGCCGAACCGGATCAAGCGGGCCGCTTGACGGCTCGCGCCGCCCGTCATACCTTATTCATTAATATTATTTTGGGATTGCTGATCTGGGGCGCGGTGGAACTGTTTCTTCCCATCATTTACGGGGAGATTTACCGGCCGGCGCTGGCGCCGTTCCGGATTTTGCTTCCGGGAGTTCTGGCGTACGGGCTCGCCGGGATTTTTTCCACTTATTTCGCCAATCAATTGGGCCAGCCCAAATTCTCGTTGCTGGTGTCGTTTATTTCGATGTGCGTTAATCTTGGAATCAGTCTCTGGCTGATTCCGAGAATGGGAATGACCGGCGGTGCCTGGGCCACGGCCATCTCCTACTTGAGCGCGATCGTGATTTTGATCGGTTTTTTTCACCGTAAGTCCGGCCTGGGGTTCAGAGAAGTTTTACTGATTAATCGCGGCGATTTTGAGGATTACCGGTGTTTGGGGATTACCATCAGCCATTATTTACTGCGAAAGATCGGGTGGAAAAAGAATGGGTAAACAGCGGCCAATTCGAGTATTGGTTATGGGGTATCCCTATTTTATCAATCGCCTCCGGGAGTTGGGAGCCAACTCCCAATTTCAATTTGGTGTTTTGCCCCGGAGCCGGTTCGGGCGTTGGCTCGCGCTATTCCGGACCGATCTGATTTATCTGATTGGGGGGGAGCTTCGCCCTAACCGGTTTTATAGTTGGGCTTTTTTGCTGGGAAAGAAAGTAATTGTTCATTGGGTCGGCTCGGATATCCTGGAGATGCGGGCATGGCATTCGCAGGGGAGACGATTTTCCATCCTGATGCAAAAGAAAGCCGAGCATTGGGCGGAAGTGGAATGGACCGCCGCCGAGCTGGCCGAACTGGGGGTACGGACCCGGATTGTGCCGTTGACCCCGGCCGTCTTTCCTGAAAAATACCCCGATCTTCCCAAAAAATTCGTGGCGCTAACCTATCTTCCTCCGGATAAAGCTGATTTTTATGGCGAACCGGATCTGGTACGGCTGGCGAAACGGTTCCCGGAAATCACATTTTTGGCGGCCGCTGCGTCTCCAACTGATCGGAAACCAGAGTGGCCTCCAAATCTGATTCCCATCGGCTGGGTCGACCGGATGTCGGAGTTGTACCGGGAAGTGATCGTACTGATCCGTCTCACCCAACACGACGGACTGTCATTTATGGTGCTGGAAGCGCTGGCGCAGGCGCGCCATGTAATCTGGAGTTATTCATTGCCGGGCGTAATCCAGGCCCGAAATTATGAAGAGGCTGCTCCGGTTATGGGCGATCTCTATCAGGCCTTTTTAAGCGAGCGTTTGCTTCCGAATACCAATGGCCGGACTCAAGTGGAAAGAAGCTACCGTCCCTCGGTAGTTTGGGATCGGATTCAAAATGCCATGGTTGATCTGCTGGCGAGGTGAAGAATAGTGCGAAAGCTGTTGATGCTCGCCTATTATTTCCCGCCGTTGGGTGGCGCGGGGGTGCAGCGTTCCGCCAAATTCGCCAAATATTTGGCCAGAGCCGGCTGGGAGATCAAGGTAATCTCGGTGGTTCCTCCGGCTTACGAACCGTCTGACCCTAGTCTAGAACGGGAAATCGTCAGGGAGCGAATTTCAGTGACCCGAACCCCCATCCGGGAGGCTTTCCGGAGCCTGGATCGAATCCCCGGTGGCTGGCGGGCTCGGGCCGTTCTGCAAGATTGGTTTCTCTTCCCGGATCGGACGGCAGCATGGTTTGGCCCGGCCTATCAGGCTGCTGCTTCCTTTTGTGAAAAGAATCCCGGGATTCCGGTCTTTTCGACATCGGCGCCTTATACCGCGCACCTAATCGGTCTAGCATTGAAACGGCGGTTCGGTTCGCCTTGGATCGCCGATTTTCGTGACGAATGGACCCAAAATCCGTATTTGGGCTATCCCTCGCCTTGGCACCGGATGCGGCACCGGAACGTGGAACGCCAGGTTCTAACCGGCGCTGATCTGGTACTTTCGGTCTCTGACCGGATCACGGAGGGGTTACGATGGCTGGCTCCCGGAGCGGCGGGGCAATTTGTCACTATTCCCAATGGCTTTGATCCCGAGGATTTTGAAACGCTTCAGCCCCCGTTTGGGAGACAATGGGCGATTACCCACGTCGGAACTTTGAATAAGGCCAGGGCTGGGCTGATCCGGCCGCTTCTGGAACAACTCCGGAAAATGGTCGATTCAGGACAAATTCCTCCCGATCAGCTACGAGTACGGCTGGTGGGTTCGGGAACGTACCCTGACTTGGAAGAACTACGAACCGGCTACACGGAAGTCATCGATTACCTGCCCCATCAGCAAGCGCTCAATCTCATGGCAGCCAGTGACCTGCTGATTTTAGCGGAAAGCAATCCCGCCGCTTTTACCGGAAAAATCTTTGAGTACCTTGGCGTACGACGCCCAGTTATCGGTTTGGTTCATCCGGACAGCCCGGCGGCGGGGTTAATCCAGGAAGCGAACGCCGGTTGGGTGCTTGATCCGGCTGACGCTACGGCAATGGAGGCAGTGCTTGCTTACTGCTATACTGGCTGGGCATCTAAACTTCCCACAATCACGTCCCGCAATGATGTGATTAACCGTTACGATCGCCGGCTCCAGGCCGAAAAGCTTGGAGAACTCATGATCAAGATATCGGAGCGGCAATGAGCATGGAACGACGGGTTCTAATCATCGCTTATCATTACCCGCCGCTGGCGGGAGCGGGAGTTTTGAAGATTTTACGAACCTCCCGCTATCTGAATAAGTATGGCTGGAAACCGCTGGTCCTGACGGTGAAGAATCCCGAACCGTACCACCGGGCCGACAACCCAATCCCTGATTCGGTCTCGGTCTTCCGGTCGTGGCGGATTCCCGGCGGGAACTTGTTGGCGCGCATCCTGCGCCGGCTTAAACTTGACGAACGTTGGCTGCTGCTTCCGGATCAATATCTGTTTTGGATTCCTGGCACCGTGCTTTACGGATATTATTTGATGTTACGGCATAGGGTGGATTTGATTTACGTGACGGCTCCGCCCTATTCGGCCTTAATCTGCGGCGCATTTTTGAAATTATTGACCGGAAAGCCGCTGATCTCCGACATCCGGGATCCATGGAGCTTTAACGGCGCCCGGCGTGGCTATCCGTCCCGGTTTCACGGCTGGATCGACCGACGCTGGGAAGAGTGGGTGCTGCGATGCTCCGATTATATCACCTGTATCTACCGGATTACCAAGGCCGGATATTATCAGCGTTACGAGTGGACCCGGGGGAAAATCAGCGTATTTTATGATACGGTGGACCTGGCCGATCTGCCGGACGCGGTAGAGCCCTATTCCAAGTTTACCTTGACGTATCTGGGAACATTCTACCCACCTTTCACGGCGTTACTCGCGGTGCTGCAAGCCATTCAAGGATTGCTGAACCGTAGCGAGATTGTTGCCGAGCGGTTTTGTTTTAATTATGTCGGGCCGCATGACAAACAGTTTGACGAATTGGTCCGGCGCTTCGGGCTGGAAGCAGTGGTCCGCCGCAGCGGCTATCAGCCAATGAAAGAAGCTCAACGGGAGGCTTTTAAAAGCCAGATGCTTTTGTTGCTTCTGGAGTTTCCGACGATTAATACCAAGCTCTTCGATTATCTGGCGTCCGGAAACCCGATCCTGGCGGTAGTTCCCGAATTTTCGGAACTAGAAGAGCTGCTGGACGCTTATGCGTCCCGCTATGCCAAGGTGACCGACGGCGATGAACAAAAAATAGCTGAAAGCATTAAACAATGCTATAATGATCACTATCAGGGCAAATTACATTTAAATTCCGAGAAAGTCGAAAAATTCCGCTCCCGGTTGAACATTGAACATGAAACCCGTCAATTGGCCGAAATTTTCGATAAAGTGATCATGCCATGAAACTTTGTTTGATTGCTGACGCCGCCAGTCCGCATACCCGGAAATGGGTCAGGGGTTGCCTGAAGCCGGGTTGGGAGGTAACGGTCATCTCGCATGCCGGCGGTTCAATACCGGGAGCCAGAGTAATCGTTCATCCTTTGACGTTAAGTGGTTTTCCGCTCCATTGCTGGTCGGTCCGCCGGCTGATCCGAGGGTTGAATCCGGATATCGTACATGCCCATCAATTGGGGGCACATGGCCTGTACGCCTGGTTTTCCGGGTGCAAGATCCTGATTAATTCCGCCTGGGGCTCCGATGTTTTGGTTAATCCCCGCCGTTCACGATTCTTGCGTCAGTTGGTCCGTTTTTTGATCCGTCATTCCACGGCGATTACCTCCGACAGCCGACAGGTCACGGAGGAACTAACCCGGCTGGGAGCCGGTCCGGGGCAGATTATTCCGATTTTATTCGGGTTGGAACGGCCTGTTTTTGAACGGTTAACTTCGTTTGTCCGCCCGCAGGCTCCGGTCATTATCTGTTCCCCCCGGTTGCATGAGCCGCTGTATAACATTCCGTTGCTCCTAGAGGCATTCGAACGCATTTCCCGGGAGTTTGACGATGTCTGGCTCTGGATCTGTGGCGATGGCAGTCTCACTCCCGAATTGACCAGGTATGTAGCGGAACGCGGATTGGAGCGGGTCAGATTCTGGGGTCGGGTTTCCCCGGAGCAGTCATTGGAATTATTGGCCCAAAGCCATTTATTGGTCAGCATTCCTTCCAGCGACGGAACTCCCGTTAGCATGTTGGAGGGGATGACCGCCGGGAGCTTGCCGGTGATTTCGGACCTGCCGGTCTATCACGATTGGATCGAGGACGGGGTTAACGGACTGATCACCGGATTTCGCCCAGAGCAAGTGGCCGATGCCTTGCGGAAGGGGATCGGTGACGCCGAACTGCGCCGCCGGGCAGCGGAACGCAACCGTCGTCTCATCGCGGAACGGGCGATTTGGGACGACCAATTTCAGGCCATGATCGATTTTTACCAAAAGGCGGTCGAATCCCGTTGAAAATTGTGATGCTGTTATCGAACGGTTTCGCGCCGGATCCGCGAGTGGCAGCGGAGGCCGTCGCCCTGCAGGAGGCCGGCCATCAAGTGACTATCTTTGCCTGGGACCGGCTCGGGGAGTATCCGGAGCGCGATCATTATCAGGGAGTCCACTTGATCCGGTCTCGGCTCCGTACCACCTATAGCCGGGGTCCATTACAGATCATTCCGTTCTTTAAATTTTGGCGGGAATGCCGCAATTTCCTGAAAACCGGATCGGTTGACGTTATTCACTGTCACGATTTGGATACATTATGGCCCGGGGTGGCGGCGGGGCAAAGGCTTGGGATTCCGGTGCTCTTTGACGCCCATGAATCTTATCCGGATATGGTAGCCCATCTTTTTCCCGAACCGGTGCTGGGAATGGTGCGCCGGATGGAAGCGGCGCTGGTGCCGAAAACTACGGCGGTGATCACGGTCGGCCGGATCCTGGCCGGGCGTTTCAAAAAGCTGCGGGCAGCCCGAGTTGTAGTAGTCGGCAACTATAAAAATATTGAAGGGGTCCCGGTGGAACCCGCTTCTCCGGTCCCGCTCCGTTTGATTTATGTAGGCGGGTTGAACCGGGACCGGTTATTGGAACCGGTGATTAATGCCGTGAGCGGAGATCCCCGATTTCAGCTCCGGGTGGTGGGGGATGGCCCGGAGCGAGAGCGGCTGCGGGCCATCGCCGGAGACAGCGGCAATATCGCCTTTTCCGGATTTTTGCCCCAGGAAGAGGCCAGGCGGTTGATAGGCGAGAGCCATTTGGTGTACTACGGAGTGGATGCGCGATTCCCCAACAATCGCTACAGCGCCCCGAATTCACTCTTTCTGGCGTTGGCGGCGGGCCGGCCGGTAATTACCACCCCGGTCGGAGAGATCGCCTCGATTATCCAAACCGAGAATTGCGGCAGCGTGCTTCCGGATTTATCAACCGAGACAATCCGGCGAACCCTGGAACGTTATCTTGACCAGCAATCATGGCGGACTGAGGCCGCCAATGCCTTTCGGGCCTCACAAACCGTGTATAACTGGGAGACGGCCCGTCGCAATCTGATCGGGCTCTATCAGGAACTGGAGCGGAACCATGGCAAAACCCCGATTGACTCTGATTAACCATTATGCGTCCATCCCCCGTTGGCCGGGCCCGACCCGGAACTTCGACTTTGCGTCGGAACTGGTCCAATTGGGATGGGAGGTTACCTTATACAGTTGCCGGTTCAATCATTACCTCCGGCGTTACCTTACCGATCCACCTAGGGCTGAGAACGGCGTCCGACTGCGCTGGGTATGGAGTACGGCTTATCAGGGCAATTCGATCCAGCGGGAACTCAACATAGTGGTGTTTTCGCTGCTTAGTCTGTGGTCGGGGTTGTGGGACCGGCCTTCGGCTGTTTTAACGGTGACTCCGCCGCTGGAATCGGCCTTCACCGGCTGGCTGCTGTCGCGATTGCGCCGGGTTCCGTTCGTTCTGGATGTGGAGGATTTGTGGCCCGATTCCCTGATCGCCATGGGATTCCGGAATAAGCCGGTGTTATGGAGTCTTCGTTCCCTGGAGCGGTTTTTGTACCGTCATTCCGATCAGATTCTGGTCGTGGCCGCTAAGATGCGGGAATACCTTTTGGAGCAAGGGGTCCCCGAGGCCAAGATCAGCTTAATTCCCTTGGGCGCCAACCTGCCGGAGCGGCTGACGCCGGAACAGTGTCATGCAATTCGGTCCCGATACGGTTGGCGGGACGGCCAGATCGTAGCCGTGTATGTGGGAGCCCACGGCCCGGCCAACGCGCTGGACACGCTGATCCACGCCGCGGCCGGTTGCCGGGGGGATGACCGGATCAAGATTGCCTTATTCGGCGATGGCTCCGACAAGCCGAGATTGGCGGAGCTATTGGGGAGGCTCGGTTTGACCAATATCAGCCTGGAAGACCCGGTTCCGCCGGGAGACGTCCCCGGCATTCTGCAGGCGGCGGATATCGGCATCGCTTCCCTGAAAAATACGCCTACCTTTAAAACGGTTCGGCCCAATAAAATTTATGAATATATGTCCACCGGACTCCCGATTGTTTGCTGTATTGACGGTGAAGCCCGTCAGGTGGTGGAAGAGGCCGGGTCGGGAGCCTTTGTGATGCCGGAGGACGCCGCGGGTCTGGCTGAGTCGCTGCTGCGGCTGGCCGGGGATGCGGAACTGCGCCGCCGTTATGGGGAGAATGGATTCCGGTTCTGTCTGAAAGAGGGCGATCGCCGCAATTTAGCGGCCAAGATGGACATCGTGCTGAAGAAGGTAATCGCGAAGTGAACGCCCGGGGAACCCGATGGCAATGGGGGCTTAAATACGCGTTGGATTGGCTGGTTGCGGCGGCCTTGTTTTTCCCGCTGATTGTGATCATTGCCGGCCTCGGCGTGGTTTTGTATCTGGACTCACCGGGACCGATCCTGTTCCGGCAGCAGCGCCCGGGCAGGAACGGCAAGTTATTCGCCATGTACAAACTCCGGACCATGACCCCGGGGGACCATACGGCCCAAACCCCCCGGAATCCGGACGGCTCGCTGAAACTCACCGGAACCCTCGGGGGTTATACCCGCTTCGGGAAATGGCTCCGGCGGTTCAGTCTCGACGAGTTGCCCCAGATTTATAACATCTTAAAGGGACAAATGAGCTTCATCGGACCCCGTCCCGATCTCCCGGAGCACCTGGCGTTATATACCGAGACTGAAGTGTTGAAGCTGGCGGTCCGGCCTGGGTTAACCGGGCTGGCCCAAGTATCGGGGCGTAATGAGTTACCCTGGAAAGACCGGCTCCAACTGGACCTCGCTTATGTCCAGGAGTATTCGCTCTGGCTGGATCTAAAGATTGGCGGGCTGACCCTGATCCGCATGCTTTCCGGCCGCGGCGTCTACCAGCGATAAAGGAGGGATCGTTGCGTGAATGTCTTACCCATCCACGACCTGGATTGGGATTCGCTTTTTTTCCAGCAAAAAATGGGCAAGATCGCCATTGATCCTGCCGCCGATCCGAGCTGCTTCGCGGAGGCGGCCTGGCGCTTGACGCTGAATAGCGCTCGCCGCCAACAGTATCGCTATCTGTTTTGCGAGTTCGACGCGGCCTATAAGCGAATCGGCCATCTCCTGGCCGGATGCGGCGGGTCGTTGGGCGATGTCCTGGTCACCCTGGAACGGGATTTGAACGGGTTTGAGCCGTCCGGGGCCGATTTTCCCGTCGTTCCCGCCGTGGAAGAGGATCTGCCGGAGATCATCGCCATGGCTGCCGATAGTTTTGAGCATTCCCGGTTTTTTCATGACTCCCGGTTCGATCCAGCCAAAGTCCGGCAGCTTTATCCCCAATGGGTCTCCAATGCGTTTGCCGGCGCCGAACAATTCCATGTCATCAAAAAGATTGGCAAGATCCAAGCCTTCCTCTCGGTCCAGGAAAACGCCGCCGATCAAGCCCTGATAATCCGGCTATTGGCCGTGGCGGGTCAATGGCGGGGAATGGGGTTGGGCCAGACGCTGCTCGACTGGGCGGCGGATTTCGCGTGGGAACGGGGATTGTCGGCGATCCGGGTCGGGACTCAGGTGAACAATTATCCGGCGATCCGGTTGTATGAAAAGAACCGGTTCCGGACAATCCGGGCATTGTTACGGTATCACTTTTGGCTGGAGGAGCAAGCTTCCGCCCCAACTATATAGGATGAAGTAAATTTCTACTAAATAGGGAATTCCGGTAAGTAAAACAATTAAGCGAAAGCAGGGTGGAAGCGATGAAAGCAACGGTCCGGAAGAGTTTTTTACCGTATGGGCTGCCGTTGATCGAGGACGAGGAGTTCGACCAGATGCGGGAGGTACTAACCTCCAATTGGTTGAGCCGGGGTCCCAAAACTCAACAATTTGAGAAGGAATTCGCCGAATTCGTCGGCGCGAAGTTCGCCATCGGGCTCAACTCCTGCACCGCCGGACTGCATCTGGCCCTGGTCGCTTTGGGGATCGGACCGGGCGATGAAGTGATCACGACCCCGTATACTTTCGCGGCTACCGTGAATACAATCTTGCACGCCGGCGCCACGCCGGTGCTGGTCGATGTCGACCCCTTGACTTACAATATCGACCCCGATCGGATCGAAGCCCGGATCACGCCCCGGACCAAAGCGATCGTGCCCGTCCATTACGCCGGACAAGCCTGCGAGATGGGCCGGATTGAAGCCCTCGCCCGCCGACACGGGCTTTTCGTCATTGAAGACGCGGCGCACGCGGTTTACACCAAATACCGGGAGCGGATGATCGGGTCGATCAGCGATGCCACGGTTTTCAGCTTTTATGCCACCAAGAACCTTTGCACCGGCGAAGGCGGGATGATCACCACCGATAATCCGGAACTTGCCGATAAGCTACGGATCTATAGCCTGCACGGCATGAGCCGCAATGCCTGGAACCGTTATACCGCCGCTGGTTCGTGGTTTTATGAAATTGAGTTTCCGGGTTTTAAATACAACATGACCGATCTCCAGGCCGGCCTGGGATTGGCTCAGCTTCATAAATTGGAACGGATGCAACGGATCCGGACCGAATATGCCGAACGCTATCAGGAGGCGTTCAGCGGCTACCCGGAGTTGATCGTTCCCTATGAGGACAAACGGAATCGTCACGCCTGGCATCTGTACGTGATCCGGATCCGCGAGGAGTTGTTAACCATCGACCGGGCGCAATTCATCGAAGCCTTAAAAGAGGAGAATATCGGGAGCAGCGTCCACTTCATCCCGGTTCATCTTCATCCTTATTACCGGGAGCATTTCAATTATCGGCCCGGCGACTTCCCGGTGGCGGAGGCGATCTATCAAGGCCTGATCTCATTGCCGTTGTATCCGAAGATGAGTCCGGAGGATGTTGGCGATGTTATCACGGCGGTCACCGGTATCGTGGAGCGGCATCGCAAATGATTTGAAATACCCAAATATAGTTTAAGGGGCGATTGGCTTGCAAGTACCGGCATTTGACATCACCCGTCAAAACGAGCGGCTGGCGGAGCCGCTGGCCAAAGCTTACCAGAGCGTGGTCTCTGCCGGCCATTTTATTCTGGGCGAGGCGGTCTCCGGTTTGGAAGCGGAGTTGGCAAAGTATCTTCAGGTTGATCACGCCATTGCCGTGGCCAACGGTAGCGACGCGCTGGCTTTGGCGCTGATCGCTTTGAGGATCGGACCGGGGGACGAAGTGATTGTGCCCGGGTTTACCTTTTTCGCGACCGCAGGAGCGGTGGCCCGGGTGGGCGCGACTCCGGTCTTCGCGGATGTGGCCGAGTCGACCTATAACCTCGATCCGGAGCAGATCCGGCGCCGGATGACCGTGAAAACCAAAGCCGTGATTCCGGTGCACCTTTTCGGCAGGCCGGCCGATCTCCGGGAAATAATGGACCTGGCCCTGGAATACAATATAGCGGTGATTGAAGACGCCGCCCAGTCTCTGGGCTCGGAATGGGAGGGGAGACCGTCCGGCACCATCGGCGCGGTTGGTTGCTACAGTTTCTTCCCTACCAAAAATCTGGGCTGCTTCGGCGACGGCGGAATGGTCGCCACCGGCTCGGCCGAACTGGCGGAACGGCTGAGAATGTTGCGGGTCCACGGCGCCCGTAAAAAATACTATCATGAACTGCTGGGATTCAACAGCCGGCTTGATGCGTTGCAGGCCGCGTTTCTCCGGGTCAAACTTCCCTATCTGGCCGAGTGGCTCGAACGCCGCCGGGCGATCGCCGCGGCCTACCGGCAAGGGTTGGCCGGTATTCCCGAGTTGACGTTTCCAGGGGAGGCAGAGGGCCATTCCTACAATCAATTCACCGTCATCGCCGCGGACCGAGATGGGCTGCAGCAGTTCTTGAGCGAGCGGGGGATCGGGGCCACGGTTTACTACCCGCTGGGCCTGCATCTGCAACCGGTCTTTCAACCGTTGGGATACCGGCCGGGCGATCTGCCGGTCACCGAACGGTTGACGGCTTCGGTTCTGTCGCTGCCCCTCTTTCCCGAACTCACCGGGTCCGAGGCGGATCAGGTAATCGATACGATCCGCCAATATTACCGGAGGTAAAGCGTGAATAAAATTGTGACCGTAGTGGGGGCCCGCCCCCAATTTGTCAAGGCGGGCGTGGTATCCAGAGCCCTCAAGGGGAGTTTTCGCGAGATCCTGGTCCATACCGGACAGCACTATGACCTGAACATGTCCGATATTTTTTTTCAAGAACTGGAGATGGCACCCCCCGCTTATTTTCTGGGAGTCGGCTCGGGGAGTCACGGCGCTCAGACCGGCAAGATGCTGGAAGCCATCGAAACCGTGCTGCTTGAGGAGCGGCCGGACCTGGTTCTGGTTTATGGGGATACCAATTCGACGCTGGCCGGAGCGTTGGCAGCAGTTAAGCTTCACATTCCGGTGGCTCATGTCGAGGCCGGCTTGCGCAGTTTCAACCGGCGGATGCCAGAGGAGATCAACCGGATCATGGCCGATCACATCTCCACCTGGCTATTTGCGCCGACGCAGGCCGCAATCGGGCACCTGGAACGGGAAGGGATCACCGCCGGCGTTCATTTAGTCGGCGACGTAATGTATGATAATTTTTTGATCTGTTCGCGGTTGGTGCCATCCCGCTCCCGGATTCTGGGCGACTTGGGCCTGGAGCCGGGTCAATATTCCTTATTAACGTTGCACCGGGCCGAAAACACCGACGATGCCGGGCGGTTGGAAGCGATCATCAATACGGTCAACCGGACCGGCCGGACCATCGTTTTTCCGATTCATCCCCGGACCCGCCACAAAGTAAGCGAACTGGGACTGAGTTTCGATCCGGAAGCGATTCGCCTGATCGAGCCGGTCGGTTATTTCGACATGCTGAATCTGGAATTGAACGCCGCGCTGATCCTGACCGATTCGGGCGGGGTTCAGAAGGAAGCCTATATGGCCCGGGTTCCCTGCATCACTTTGCGGGATGAGACCGAATGGGTGGAAACAGTGGAAGTTCATTGGAATAGACTGGTGGGGGCCGATCCGGAGGCGATCCGGGCCGCCCTGACGCTGGACTGGGTCGGCCGCGACTATCCGCCGCTGTTTGGGGACGGCAGCGCCTCGGAGCAGATTTGCCGGATTTTGCGTGAGTAAAAAGAGACAATTCTTCAAGAATCGGAAGCTGGTGCCTGCTTAGGCAGGGGTGAACTCAACATCATAAAGGATTTGAAAGATGATTGTTGAACTTTAGAATATCGAAACTTTTCAAAGAGGTGATCAAATGACCGGAGATTTCAAAGACGCCGGGTTGGCCGGCGAAGGCAAGCTGCGGATCGAATGGGCCGACGCCAATATGCCGGTGCTGGCCTCGATCCGGAAACAATGGGAGCGGACCCTGCCGCTCAAGGGCTTGAAAATCGGAGCTTGCCTTCATGTTACCACCGAGACCGCCAATCTGATGCGGACCTTGAAAGCGGGTGGAGCCGAGGTGGCGTTGTGCGCCTCCAACCCTTTGTCGACGCAGGACGGCGTCGCGGCCGCGCTGAATCTGGAATACCAGATCCCCACCTACGCGGTGCGCGGCGAGGACAACGACCTTTATTACCGGCACATCCACCAAGTGTTGGACACGAAACCGCAAATCACCATGGATGACGGGGCTGACCTGGTCAATACCTTGCACACCAAACGGTCCGAACTGATCGAATCGATTATCGGCGGCACCGAGGAGACGACCACCGGCGTCATCCGGCTGAAAGCCATGGAAAAACAGGGGGTGCTGCGCTTTCCGATCATTGCCGTCAATGACGCTCTGACCAAGCATATGTTCGACAACCGGTACGGTACCGGTCAATCGACCATTGACGGAATCCAGCGCGCCACCAATTATCTGCTCGCCGGTTCTAACTTTGTGGTCGCCGGTTACGGCTGGTGCGGCCGGGGTCTGGCGATGCGGTCCAGAGGGGCCGGGGCCAATGTGATCGTAACCGAGATCGACCCGTTGAAGGCTTTGGAAGCGGTGATGGACGGATTCCGGGTGATGCCGATGGAGAGCGCGGCCGAGATCGGCGATATCTTCGTGACGGTTACCGGCAATGTCAATGTCATCGACGAACGGCACCTGCTCCGCATGAAAGACGGGGCCATTATCTGCAACTCGGGCCATTTTGACGTTGAGATCAACATCCGGGCCCTGGACAAACTGGCCCAGCGGAAGCGGGAAGCCCGGGAAGGCGTGGTTGAATATATTCTGGTCGACGGGCGCCGGATTCGGCTGCTGGCTGAGGGCAGGCTGGTCAATTTGGCCGCCGCCGAGGGCCATCCGGCGGCGGTGATGGACATGAGCTTCGCCAACCAGGCGCTGGCGGCGGAGTTTATGTATAAAAACGCCGCTCAGTTGGAAAAGAAGGTCTATTCGGTTCCGGAGGAGATTGACCGGGAGATCGCCCGGCTGAAGCTGGCCAGCATGGGCGCACGGATTGATGAGTTAACCGATGAGCAGCGGCAGTACCTGGCAAGCTATGATCTGGGAACCTGAAACATTGCTCATGGATGAGGACCGGTTTGCGCCGAAGCCCTTGAGGAGCGCTTGACGCATGGGACGGGGCAGGTTGAGCAACCTGCCCTGCGGCCCGATCCAAATTTTACAAGGAGGACGAGCCATGAAAGCATTGGTATTGGGCGGAACCGGCTCCATCAGCCGGGAGATTGTGGAGCAGTTGGTGGCGGGAGGCCACGAGACGACCGTATACAACCGGGGACAGCGGGATACCGGATTGCCCCCCCAAGTGAGCAAAATCATCGGAGACCGTTTTAATTACTCGGCGTTCGAGGCCCAAATGGCGGAACACCGTTTTGATGTTGTCTTCGATATGATCAGTTATAATGCCGAGGACATGGCTTCGGCGCTGCGGGCCTTTACCGGCCGGGTCGGGCATCTGATCGTCACCTCGTCGATCGCCTGTTACAAGCGGCCGTTCCGGAAGCTGCCGCCGATCCCCGAGGAGGGAAACGAATACTTCGACGATCCGTCCAATGCCTATGGCTATAACAAAGCGCTGCTGGAACAGTATCTGTTCGCCCAGATTCCGAAGTTGAAGGACCTGAAGGTTACCATGGTCCGGCCCAGCCTGACCTTTGGCAAGGGCGGCAACAATCTCGGCATCTTCCGCCAAAATTACGGACTGGTGAAACGGATCCGCGACGGCAAGCCGGTGGTGCTGTTCGGTGACGGGCAGACCCCGATGAGCTTCTCGTTCACCCCGGACGTGGCTCGGGGCTATGTGCTGATCGCGGGCAATCCGAAGGCATACGGACAAGTCTATCACCTCAACAGCATGGAGTATACTACCTGGCAGGACCTGTACCGGACCATTGGCCGGGTCGCCGCCGGGAAGGAACCGGAGATCGTGCACATCGCCACCGATCTGCTGCTGGCCGCGGCGCCGGAGCTGAACGGCCACCTCTATCACGACAAGCAATGGGTCAACCTCTTCGATGCCTCCAAGGCCGGGCGGGATCTGGGATTCTCGTGCCGGCTGACCGTGGCGGACGGGCTAAAGTGGCTGATTGACTGGTGGGATGCTGGCCACGATCAATTGGTCAAACAGGATGTCGATCGTTTCGAGGACGAGCTGGTGGCGCTGTACCGGAAATGGGAGAAGGAGATCGCGGGCAAGCTGTCGTAAAAACTGAATTTTTTAAAACCCTCGAAATATTGGAAATGAACTAAGCATAACCTCCGGTCAAGCTCTGACCGGGGTTATGCTTTTTTAAGCAAGGGACTTTTATTGATAATTTTAAGATTGGATTAAATTCAAGCTTGACCTTAAAATCCCGTTAACATGCAACTCATGCGCAGGAGTTGCCCTTTGAAACGGACAATATTACAATATTACTAAGTTAATCGTATTTCCGGGAGGACAGGTATTACGCGATGCCGTATTATCAGAAGAATTTGTTGATCTTGTCATTCACCGTCTTTCTGGCGGCCTTCAGTTGGAATCAGGTGATGCCGTTTCTGCCGTTGTTTCTGATGGATGTCGGGGTCACCGAGAATCTGCCGTTCTGGTCCGGCATCCTCTTTTCGGCGCAGTTCGTGGCGACCATCGTGATGGGGCCGTTCTGGGGCAAGATGTCCGATAAATACGGCCGGAAACTGATGGTGGTCCGGGCCGGGTTCTTTCTGGTGGTCATTTACATTGGAATGAGCGTTTGCCAGACCTTCTGGCAGTTGTTAATCCTGCGGATGCTCAACGGCGCGCTGACCGGTTTTATTCCCGGTTCGATCGCGTTGATTGCTACCAATACGCCGCAACAGATCTCCGGGAGGTATTTGTCGATCATCCATTCCGCTTCGGCGTTCGGGGCGATCATCGGCCCGGCGCTCGGCGGTTTTCTGGCCAATCTCTTCGGCTACCGGGGCTCGATGGTTCTTTCGGCGATTCTGGTCTCCAGCGCCATGCTCATGGTTTACTTTCTGGTCGAGGAACGGGAGAAACCGGCTCCGGTGGAACCGACTTCGATCTGGCAGGACTATAAACTGGCCTTCGCCATGCCGGTGATGTTCGGCGCGATGCTGGCCGATTTCATCAACGCCATCGTCAATTCCTCGATCCAGCCGGTGCTGGCGCTCTATATCAATGAGGCCGCCCCGCACGCGTCACGGACCTTGAGCGGGCTCATTTTTGCCCTGCCGGGGTTGGCGATGGTGCTGACCGCCTACTCTTGGAGCCGGCTCGGTGAAAAAATCACTTATCAGCGTTCGATGCTGATCGCCCTGATCGGGGTCAGTATCAGCGGCATTTTGCTTGGTTTTACCCATTCCGTCCCCGCCTTTGCGCTGGTCTATTTTATCATGGGGATTTTTGCGGCGGCGGTGACCCCGACCGCGGCGGCCCTCGTGGCCACCAAGATTGACCCGCAGTTCCGGGGACGGGCTTACGGCCTGCAGCACGCCGCCCGGACCTTCGGCTTCTTTCTGGCGCCGCTGAACGCAGGGATCATCGGCAACAGCATCGGGTTGAACTCGGCCTTTCTGGTGATGGGAGCCTCCAGCCTGTTACTGACGTTGGGGCTTCGGGTTCAGATGCGGAGTTGGGGGAAGGACGCGGCCGTTACCGAAGGCGTTACGGTCAAGGCGGCGGAGTAAAGGTTCGCGAAGTGGCATCGCGGCTGGAGCCGCAATTGACCCGGGAATGGAAATAGGAAGCCGCCGGCATGGGCCGGCGGCTTTGTTTGTATGCCGCGCCTAGTGATGGAAGGGATTCCGCTCGGGACCAGGGGTAAAGTGCTCGGCCGGAGGGCTGCTTTGGTTGGGGAAAGTGTCGCTGCAATTAAAGCGGGAGTCGCTTCTAATGGGAAAACTATCGCTCCAGAAGTAGCGGGAGCCGGACCAGATGGAGCGGCTCCCGTCACTTCTGGAGCGGGACCGGCTTCAGTTGGGGGAAGAACCGCTTCATCTGGAGCAAGTGTTGCTCCAGATGGAAATGTTGGAGCTTCATTTGAAGCGGGTGTCGCTTCAAATGGATATATTAGATCTTTATTTGAAGGAATTGTTTCTCCAGATGGAAATGTTGGAGGATCATTTGAAGGAAGAGTTTCTCCAGATCGAAATATTAGATTTTTATTTGAAGGAAGAGCCGCTTCAGATGGAAAAAGTGTTCCTTCAGTTGGAGCGGGTGTTGCTCCAGATGGAAAAAGGGTTGCCGCAGTTGGCGCGGGTGCTGCTTCAGAAGGGGGAAGGGTCGCTTCAGGTGATCGGGGAGTTGGATCGGATGGGGCAGATGTCGCTCCGGATAATCGGGAAGCCGGATCGGCTGGGGATAGGGCGTCCTCGGTTGGAGCGGGGGTTTTTGGGGGTGGGGGAGGTGTCTGAACCGCTGATTAAACGGATTTATCTGATTACGCTGAAGGTGAGCGGGGTGATTGGGGTCGTGAAACGGGCCGACCGGAGGCTGAAGACCTCCGGCTACAAGGCGCAAGGACCCTGAAGGGCCCTAGGAACGGAACAGGATGAGATATTCAGCTTGAGTCCAGCCATGGAAGGCTTCCACCATGTAGCCGGGTCGTTCACGGCCCGGTCGGTGACGAAGACAGCAATCCATTAATCACATCAAAAACGACCCAGAGATTACCCCAAAGAACAAGCAAGATGCTCACGGCTTTTTTTCCTTGATCAAACTCAAAATATCCCCCGGTTCACAGTCAAGCGCGAGACATATTTTCTCCAACACATCGAAGGTAACTCCCTTGGCCCGCTCATGATATAGCGCCATCACGGTATTGTTGGAAACCCCGGCCCGCTCGGCCAATTCAGTAATTTTAATGCGCCGTTCACCTAGAATTCGACTCAAGTTGGATTTGATCGGCATCGGTTTACCCTCCAAAACCAGAATAAGACCAAGGTCACCGGGGCGGTCAAGTACAAGTATGATTTTACAAGTCCCGACCTGCTCCACGCCTGGCTGGTCACAAGTTTATACGCCCATGCGTATCTGAAATCGGTCGACATTTCAGAAGCGCTGAAGTCCCCGGGAGTACAGGCGGTGGTTACCGGTAACGATTTCCCGGCCTTGACCGGAGTAGTGATTGAAGACCGGCCCCCGCTGTCCCGCGGCAAAGTACGCTATTTCGGGGAGCAGATCGCCGTGGTGGTCGCCAATAGTGAATATGAAGCGCGCCAAGCCGGGCTGCGAAAACGGGGATTGCGGGGCCTGCACGGTACTGGTCGACGGTTGGCCGGTCAAGTCCTGCCTGATGCTGGCGGTGGAAGCCGTTGGCCATCAGGTCACCACCGTTGAAGGATTGACCGACGTTCCGATTCAGCGGGCGTTCCTTGATAAATGGGCTTTTCAGTGCGGTTTTTGCACTCCCGGGTTTATTATGGTCTGTCATGCCTTATCCCAGATTCACCCCGACGCCGGGGACGAGATCATTGCAGAATGGCTGCAGTCGAATCTCTGCCGCTGCACTTGTTATGAGGAGATTCAGGCCGCGGTAAAAGCGGTTTTAGCGGGAGACCAGGTTTCAATCCCATCGGGCTGTGGTTAACGGGGTTAAAAGAGGATTCGATACAGTCCCCAATTGCGAAACGTTGCAATTCGCCGGCTAAAAAGGGTTGCTCCATCCGGAGCAACCCTTTTCAATTCATATCGCTTAATAATTCGTCTCAAAAGCGCCCAAGTCCGGAGCGCTCCCATTGTACGGCAGGCCAACGTTCACGCCGGCATTGACCAGATCGCTTCCCTGAACCAGATGAAGCAGCGGGATATTGGGCAAGCTGCCGTCGGCCTGGCGCGCTGCCGTCGCCAGACTCGTGTCCAAGCTCTGGAAGTCGGCGCTGGTGACGGTAAACCCTTGCCAGCTGTTCTTCTCCAGGGTCGACGATGAGTAAATGCTGGTGCCGCCCGCAAACGAAATATTGTTTTTCAAAACATGCTTGCCGCTGTTGGGCGCCTCGCCCAACGAAAAGTTATTGACCCCGCAGTTCCAGGCGATGTTGTTATAAAGGGTATGAGCCCCCAAATTGTGATTCTGGTCGAACCCCTTACTGGGCTGGTTAAAGACCACGCAGTTGGCGACATAGATGTTGCCGGCGTTATAATCCCCGCCCAGCTTGATTCCGTTGCCGTTTCCGCCGTCGTACCCGTTGCTGAAGGCCCAGCAATTGATGATATCGATCCGGACCGTGGTTTGCCAGAAATCAAACCCGTCATCAGAGTTATTCCAGGCCCGGCAGCCGCGGAACACATTCCCGGGCCCAATCCCGGTTTTGCAGCCGAAACCGTCCGCTTTGCCGCCGCCGGTGTTCGGATCGTAATTATCATAGGAGTCGCAATTGATCACCTGGTTATAGGAGGCGCCGGTGCCGTAGATCTGAATCCCGGTATCCTTATGGCCGTATGCGGCCAGCTGTTCCAGGATATTGTTGGAGGTCGTGATATAAATGCCGTTGTCTCCGGAATTCTTCAATTCCAAACCTTTGAAATGCCAGTAAGACCCTTTCAAGACAATTCCCTTGCTGTCATTGCTATAGGGCTCGGCCGAAAAATCCAGCACCACTTTTTCACCGGGATAGGCCCACAATTTGATCAGTTTCCCCGATGAACCGCTTTTGTTTAAAGTAAGCGGAGCCGAATAGGCATAGACGCCGCTTCTGACGTAAATCGTGATGCCGGGCGCAGCCACGGAATCCGCTTTTTGAATGGTCCGGAACGGCTGGTCAATGGTCCCCGGATTCGAATCGTTCCCATAGAGGGCCACATAAACCGCGCTGGCCGCCGGAGTGCCGGTCGGAGTCGGAGTCGGCGTGGTGGCCGGGGTTGGCGTCGCCGTGACGGAAGGAGTCGGTGTGGGTGTGACCGCCGGTGTCGGTGTCGGGGTGCCTGCCGGAGTCGGCGTTGGGGTGCTGGTGCCGCCGCCGAGATCATCGACCACGATATTGTCGTACTTCGCCGTCACTTTCATCGGAACCAAACCGACCGCGCCGGAAGCAAGGCTGGAGTCGGTGGCCGAGAGCTGGAGCGTTCCGTTGACGTACATGCTGAGGCTGCTGCCGTTGACTACCAATTTTACGGTGTACCAGGTACCCGCGGTCAAACCAAAGTTGGATTTGCTGGCGAGTGTCGTCGAGCTGCCGCTGACTTTCCTCCGGATCTCCAGGGTTCCGCCGCTGGAATTGTAGAGGCTGGCGGCATAGTAGTTATTGCCGTCCCTGTAGCGGGCGCAGACCATGGCCCGGTTGGAGCCGTTAAAATTATCAACTTTCACTCTGGCTTCCACCGAGTAGTTGGTCCAGGCTGAACCGGCCGAGGTACGGCCTTCGTCGGTGCCGGACTTGTAATAGACATAACTGCCGCTGTCTGAGACCACCGACCAGGTTCCCTGGGTCGAGGTCCAGCCGCTGGAGTTGCCGTCATCGAAATTATCGCTGAAGAGGGTCGCGGCGCTGGCAAAGCCCGTCCCGAAAATGGCGCTGAAAACAAACAGCAAACAAGTGACGACGGCTCCGCTGAAAAAGTTGGTGGTTTTCGTCATATTCATCTTTCCTCCTTTTGAATTATTTTACTTTTTAGAGCATTAGCGAGTCTCTTTAGTTATCACTTCCTTTACAAAGAATATCTGTAAATAATTATAAAGGAAAAATAAGGAATAATCATCCGTTTTTTTCAAATTATTCAATATATTAAAAAGCAAGTCCTTCTCGCGTGCAGTTTGGGGAAGAGGGCCGGCGAGAAGGCCGCTGGGAAATGACGGTTTCTTTAATGTTCCAATGAACGGCGCTTTAGAACAGCAAAAAACCGGGCCTAGCCCGGTTTTTTTATCGTACTCCGGCGGGACGATGTTCACCGCCGGACTGAATTCTCTCTCCCGGTTCACGGAAGCTTCAGATCGCTTCCCCCCGGAACTGACTTTGATAAAGGTTATAGTAAAAGCCTTTGGCCTGGAGCAACTGTTGGTGATTGCCCCGCTCCACGATGCGGCCGCCGTCAATGACCAAAATTTGATCGGCCTCGCGAATGGTGGAGAGCCGGTGGGCAATGACAAAACTGGTCCTGCCCTTCATCAGCCCCAGCATCGCCTGCTGAATATGCATTTCGGTCCGGGTGTCGACGCTGCTGGTGGCCTCGTCCAGGATCAGGATGGCGGGGTCGGCCAGGATGGCCCGGGCGATGGTCAACAGTTGCCGCTGGCCCTGGCTAAGGTTCCCGCCGTCCTCGGTGAGAACGGTATCATATCCGTCCGGCAACTGCCGGATGAACGGTTCGGCGTTGGCGATCCGGGCAGCCGCATCGACCTCGGCGTCGCTGGCGTCCAGCCGGCCGTAGCGGATATTCTCGCGGACGGTGGCGGCGAAGAGATAGGAGTCCTGGAGCACGATGCCGAGGGACCGGCGGAGATCGTTCTTGCGGACCGCCCGGATCTCCCGGCCGTCGATAAGGATCGCTCCCTGGTCGATATCGTAGAACCGGGTCAGGAGATTGACGATGGTCGTCTTACCGGCGCCGGTCGGCCCGACCAGGGCGATGGTCTGGCCTGGCTCGGCCCTGAGGCTCACCTCGCGCAGCACCGGAACCTGCGGCTGATAGCCGAAGCTGACGTCCTGAAAGGCTACGCTTCCGGCGACGGACTTGAGCGGTTCGGCATCGGGACGGTCGGCGATCTCCGGCGTTTCGTCCATGACCTCGAAGACCCGTTCGGCGCCGGCCACGGCGGCCTGGATCAGGTTGAACTGATTGGCCAGTTCATTGATGGGCCGGGCGAATTGTTTCGAATAATTCAGGAAGCTCGCGATCACTCCGACCGTGATCAGGCCGCGAATCGCCATCCAGCCGCCGGCCGCCGCCACAATAGCGAAACTGAGGTTATTGACCACGTTCATCAGCGGCGGAACTACTCCGGCGAAGATCTGGGCCCGGACCCCGACCCGGTTCAGGCGGCGGTTGATGGCGTCAAAATGGGCCAGCGACACTTCCTCCCGGCCGAAAGCCTTGATCACCCGCTGGCCGGAGATGGTCTCTTCGATATAGCCGTTGAGATCGCCCAATTCTTTTTGCTGGCCGGTGAAAAAGTCCCGGGTCCGCTTCATGATAAACCCGGTCAAGGCGGTGCCCATTGGAATCACGATCAGGCTTAGCAGTGTCAGCAGCGGATTGAGCCAGAGCATCATCAGCAGCGAGCCGGTGACCGTGACCATGCTGGTAAAGACCTGGACCACGCTCTGGTTGAGCGAATTATTGACATTCTCGACGTCATTGGTGAGCCTGCTCATCAACTGGCCGTGGGGCTGCCGGTCGAAGAACCGCAGCGACAGGGTTTGCAGTTTGGCGAAGAGATCGTCGCGGAGCTGACGGACCATGACTTGGGCCACCTCGGCCATGAGATAGGTATGGAACCAGGTCAGCAACGCGGCCGCGCCATAACAGGACAGCAGGGTCAGGGTGATCGGAACCAGCCGGCCGAAGTCGATTGCGCCGGCGCCGCCGACCATGGTGTCGATGGCCTGGCCGATCAGGTACGGCCCGACCAGATTGAGCACCGACGCGCCCAACACCAGCACGAACACGGTCGCCAGCCGGGCCCGCTGCCGTTGGAGATAGCCCCACAAGCGGCGCAGAACTTCCTTGGTATTTTTGGGCTTGACCTTCGGGCCGAAGCTTCCGCCTCGGCCGGGTCCGACAGGACCGCCCGGGCCGCCGCCGGGACGCATCGGCATGATCAAAGGGGGTTGGGGATCCCGATTCCGTTCATTGTCCATTCCGAATCGCCTCCTCGCCAAGCTGGGACCGGTAGATATCCTGGTATACGCCGCAGGAGTCCAGCAGTTGGCGGTGCGTTCCGCTGGCGATCAGGGCGCCGTTCTCCAGCACCAGGATCTGGTCGGCTTCCAGCACCGAACTGATCCGCTGGGCGATCAGGAAACAGGTCACGCCGTCCATTCGCTTCAAGGCGGACTGGATCCTGGCTTCGGTGGCCAGATCGACCGCGCTGGTGCTGTCGTCCAGGATCAGGATCCGGGGCCGGCGGAGTAGAGCCCTGGCAATGGCCAGCCGCTGCTTTTGTCCGCCCGAGAGATTGACGCCGCGCTGGCCGAGCAGGGTCTGATATCCGTCGGCCAGCCGGGAGATAAACTCATGGGCCTGGGCCGCCTCGGCCGCGGCCGCCACGTCGGCCTCGCTCGCCTCGGCCCGGCCCCACCGGATGTTCTCCAGAATGGTCCCGGTGAAGAGGATCGATTCCTGAAAGACTACGCCGATACTAGCCCGCAATTCCTCCAGGCGGTAGTCCCGGAGGTCGACGCCGTCGAGTTGGATCCGGCCTTCGGTCGGATCGTAGAAGCGGGGAATCAGATTGACCAGCGTTGACTTTCCGGAGCCGGTGGCGCCCAGAATGGCTACGGTCTGGCCGGGTTGGGCCGTAAAACTGATCCCATCGAGCGCCGGGGCTTGACCGGACTTCTGATACCGGAAGGACACGTTTTCAAATTCCACCCGGCCAAGTCGAACCGGACCGGTCCGGTTCGATTTGGCCAAAGCGGCATCCCTAACGGTCGGTTCGGTTGCCAGAACCTCGCCGATCCGGTCGGCCGAGGCTTTGGCCCGGGAGACCATCACCAGCATAAAGCCGGCCATCATTAATGAGAAAAGGATTTGGGTCATATAATTGATGAGGGCCATCACCACGCCCACCTGCAATCCGCCGCGATCCACCCTGATCCCGCCGAACCAGATCACCGCCACGATGCTGAGGTTCATGACCAGCATCATGATGGGCAGCAGCAATCCCATGGTCCGGGAAGCCCGGATTGAGATTCCGGTCAGGCCCTGATTGGCTTCCTGGAAGCGGCGGTTCTCATAATCGGCCCTGACAAAGGCTTTGACCACCCGGACGCCGGCCAGGTTTTCGCGGATCACCGCGTTGACATTGTCCAGCCGTTGCTGTACGGCTCGGAACAGGGGAAAACCCTTGCGGATTACCAGCACCAGGGAGATGGCCAGCACCGGCACGGTGAAAAGCAAGATCGCCGCCAGTCCCGGGTTGAGCGCCACCGCCATTAGCATTCCGCCGATGCACAGCAACGGCGCCCGGACCAGGGAGCGCAACAGGATCAGGACGACATTCTGGACCTGAACCACGTCGCTGGTGAGCCGGGTGATCAGGGAGGCGATCTTGAACTGGTCGAGATTGGCGAAGGAGAAGGTTTGGACCTTCCGGTAAAGCGCGGACCGGAGGTCGGCCGCGAAGTTCTGCGCGGCAAAGCTGGAAAAGATGGTGCAGCCGACGCCGCCGACCACTCCCAGCAGGGCCGCGCCGACCATCAACCCGCCGGTGCGGAGGATGAACCCCGGATCGCCACCGGCGATCCCCTGATCCACGATCCGGGCCATCAGGGTCGGCTGGAGCAGATCCATGGCCACCTCCAGCAACATCAGCAGCGGCGCCAAGACCGCCGCCTTCCAGTGCGGTTTGAGATAGGACACGAGTTTGATCACGATCAACACTTCCACCCAATTAGTTTGACGGCTAATCGATCCGGACTATATAAGTTGAATTTAATTTCTGATATGCATCATGTCCCGTAAACCTTCCGTGATGGGGAATTAATGAATTTAATTCAACTTATTTCATCCTATATAACCCTATTCGGCCCCGGTCCGTTCCAGATTGGCAATCATCTGAAGCAGGAAACGCCGGAGCAATACCCGTTCTTCAAGCGTGAACCCGGCGAAACAGGCGCCATCGATGGTTTGACGGACCGCCTCGGCCTCGGACCGGATGCTCCGGCCGGCTTCGGTCAGATAGACCCGGATG
Source organism: Bacillota bacterium (assembly GCA_023402395.1). GTDB lineage: Bacteria > Bacillota > UBA4882 > UBA8346 > UBA8346 > JAEYGI01. Next base: position 11,342 of record JAEYGI010000053.1, on the reverse strand, counting down.
ATCCGGTGATCCTCGGAATCGGATCTGCGCTCGATCAGGCCCGCCTTCTCCATCCGCTGCAGCATGACGGTGACGGTGGCCGGGGCCAGGCGGCGGTTTTCGGCCAATTCCTTCTGGGTCCGGCCGTCCCGTTCCCAGAGCATGGCCAGGATCGGGGGCTGGCCGGGATAGAGGCCCAGTTTGGCCAGAGGCGAAAACATCCGCTGATGATGGAGGCGTAAAAATTGAGACAGCAGGGACTCTAGGGAGTCCTGAGCTTCGGCGGGCATAAAAATTCCTCCAAACAGTTAGACGACTAAATAATATCATAGCATGAAACCGGCCGTTGTCAAGAGGAGCCTTAGTTGCTGATTCCTGATGGTTAGTTGGTTTCTAGTTCCCGGTTTCTGGTTGTTGGTGCTTGGTTCTTGAGTCGGGTTCGTAAAGAGGGGATTAAAAATGATCGCGCCGGGAAACATGGGATCGATCCAAAACGTTAATTGAATTGAAAGGGTTAAACGAGTAAAATAAAAATAATAATAATCGGACGAAAGGGGCGAGGAGAATGGCAAAAAATTTTTGGGACGCCGTAAAGGACCGGCGCAGTTATTATGACATCGCCAAGGAAGCGGCGGTATCCGATGAACGCCTTCGGGAACTGATCGAGCATGCGGTGAAACACGCGCCGTCCGCGTTTAACTCGCAGAGTTCGCGAGTTGCGCTGCTGCTGGGCGAGCATCATCATAAACTGTGGGACATCACCAAGGAAGCGTTGCGGCAGATCGTCCCCGCCGCTCAATTTGACGCGACCGGGGAAAAGATGGATTCATTCCGGAACGGCTACGGGACCGTGTTGTTTTTTGAGGACCAAAGTGTCGTGAAGGGACTGCAGCAACAGTTTCCGGCCTATGCCGACAATTTCCCGGTCTGGTCGGAACATGCCACGGGGATGCTGCAATACATCATTTGGGCCGGATTGGAGAGCGAAGGCCTCGGCGCGTCCTTACAGCATTACAGTCCGCTGATAGAAGCTGCGGTGAAGCGGGAGTGGCAGATCCCGGCCGAGTGGAAACTGGTGGCGCAGATGCCGTTCGGCAAGCCGGCCGGGCTGCCCGGCGCCAAGGAGTTCAAGCCCTTGGAAGAACGGGTCAAGGTGTTTAAATAATTAAACATGAAATCAAAGGGGCCGACCAGTTTTTCTCCAGGTCGGCCCGCTTCAATTCAGCGAATATTCTCCAGCCACGACTTGGCCTTGGCTGCCTGCAAATCCGGCTCGCTCCGGTGGTTCAGGTACTTGCTGCCCCGGGAGATCAGGATCTCTTGGGCCACGTCGCTGGAGAACTCCTGCTTCAGCCTGGCTCCGACCTCGCCGTAATCGAAGAAGCGGCAGGAGAAAAGGTCGAGATAGGCCCGGCCCGTCTTCGGGAAATAATGAAGGCTGATATGGCTTTCGGCGATCATGGTCATGATCGAGAGCGACGGTTCGCCGCCGATCCGGTTCCTGATGGCATACGGCCGGATGATCGGGGTCATTCCGATCCGGGACGGCAGCGTATCAAAGAGTTCGAATAGATCGTCCATGGTCTTCGGGCCGTTGTAATTTTTGAAGTTCAGAAACAGATGCGGGCCAAAGTCGAGCTTTTCATCGATGGGCACATCCACCGGGAACCCGGCCCGTTGATTCCGATCCACGTAATAAGAGTTAATCCGTTCGGCCGGGAAGACCCCGCGCAGGATCCCCTCCAGTTTTTCCTGATCAAACGGCTCCGGATAAACCAGATCCACAAAATAGACCTCCCGGAACGAGAACGTATGCAGGGTGAAATGCCCGCCGGCCAGGAAGACGAAGGCGCTGATCCCGCAGTCCTCGGGGATCACGCCGTTGTAATACGGCAAGATAAACGGGGGCATGACCGCCTTTACGCCCATCTTGGCCGGGAGTTCCTCCAATAACTCATGGACCAGCAGCAGATCGTCGAGACGGGAACGGTACCCCTGAAACGCATCGAGCATGAAATGATACATGACCAAAGACCCTCCTTATTCAGACTAATGAGGGCGTTAAGTCCGCCAAAAACTCATTGCCCATATAGGATGAAGTAAATTTCTAATATAAAAATTTGCATTCCTAAAGCCGAATGCAAATGGCATCAATCGTAATTTACTTCGATTCATATATTATACGGCATATTGGCCCGGAATCACAGACCCAAGTTTTGCATTTAATCAAAATCGGGCGCCTCAAAAAAAGGGAATTGGGATCGGCTGTTAAATAAATATAAGCGAAAAACAGACCTTCGGATTCTATCAAGGAGGGGTTACCATGCAGCCATTAAAACTGGGAGTCCTCGGCGTATCCAAGCATTTCACCATGCGGGTCCTCCCGCCGCTCATCCGGTCGGAGGCGGTCGAGGTTTACGGCATCGCTTCCCGGGACGGAGTGAAGGCAAAGGAAGCGGCGGAGCAATACGCGATTCCTAAAGCGTATTCAGGCTATGACGCCCTGCTGGACGATTCGTCGATCGAAGCGGTCTATATCCCGCTGCCCAACGACCTTCATCTGGAATGGATCAAGCGGGCGGCGGATCGCGGTAAGGCAGTCATTTGCGAGAAACCGCTCGCCCTTGACGGCCGTCAGGCGGAGGAGGCGGTGGCGTATGCCCGGGCCAAGGGAATCCGCTTGATGGAAGCCTTTATGTACAAGTTTCATCCCCAATGGCAAAAGGCGCTGGAGTTGGTCAGATACGGCGATATCGGCAAGATCCGCTCGATTCATACCTTCTTTGGCTATAACAACACCGATCCTAAGAATATCCGAAATATCAAGGAAAACGGCGGCGGCGCGCTGCTGGACATCGGATGCTACGCCGTTTCCTCGGCCCGGTTTCTGATGCAGGCCGAACCTCGCCGGGTACTGGCGGTAATTGAAGAGGATCCGGCCTTCGGCACCGACATTCTGGTCAATGCGGCCCTCGATTTTGGCGGGGCACGCGCCTTATTCACCGTCGGCACCCAGACCTTTCCCCAGCAAAAAGTCACGGTTTACGGCACTGCCGGGGCCGTCACCGTCGAACTCCCGTTCAACATGTACCCCGACGCGCCGGCGCGGTTGACCGTGCAGACCAGTGTCGGGCTCCGGGCTTTGGAGTTGGGACCGGCCGATCAGTATCAATTGATGTTCGAGTCCTTCGCTAAAGCGGTCCGGGACGGTTCCGAACCTCCACCTCCGGTCGGGCCCGAGGATGCGGTCGCTAATATGAAGGTCCTGGACGCCCTGTTCCGTTCCGGCCGGAGCGGAGGCTGGGAAACAGTCGGTTAGGAGCGCGCCGAAAAGCGTGGTTAAAAAGACCCGGACGGGTCTTTTTTGATTGGAGGCCATGGGCCGGGGCGGGAGCCCCAGGTAATTGTCGTTGAACCGGACGCGTGATTCGCGCGAAGGCGAAAAACGCCCAAAATGAGTTGGTATTGGCAATAAAGCCTGGAATTAAGCGAATTTTAATGGTATAATCTATCCGGCGATAATCGGCCGATGGCGGTGCCCGTCCGCCAGGGGCGGTTCGATGCCGGTGAAGCAACCGGCTCTGAGCCGGAGGGGATAGCAGGCTCTTTGGAACATGGCGCGGTAAATCAGCGCTAAAGATAGCGGCGTTACCCTCCGATAATAAATTTAGCCGTATAAGTTGGATTAAATTTCGAATCGCGTCATGTCCCGAAAACCGGGCATGAGGAAACCAATTCGGGTTGCGGTGCAATACATGGATGGGATTGGCGCAGCTTATATCGTAAAAGATACCGGGCGATCAATGCGCAAATCAGTTGGGGCGTTTCCAAAGGGTACGCCCTTTTATTGTCGGAAAACCGGTTCGTGACGGCGGAATCGAAGGAGGTCAACAGAACTTGCGGATGATTCCGATTGACAATGTGAAGCCGGGGATGCTGCTGGGAAAGACCATCTACCGGGAGGAAGACGGCAAGATTTTACTTGGCGCTTATACGGTATTAAAGGCCAATTATATAGAGAAGCTCCGCAAGCTGAATTTTAATTACTTGTGTATCTGCGATACCGCTCCCAGCCAGGAAGACCTGCTGTTACAGCCGGTGAAGGACGAGACCAAAATCAAGGCCATTCAGGTGCTGAAGTCCACTATCAAGCAGGCCCAGCAGGAAGGGGAATTGAAGATCACCAAGGTCCGGAAAGCGGTGGAGGAAGTGTTGAACGAGATCCTCCGCGACAACCGGGTTGTTTATAATCTGGTGGATATCAACAGCCATGACAATTACACCTATACCCATTCGCTGAATGTAACGATCCTGTCGCTGCTGATCGGATCGCGGCAGAACCATTCCCGTTCCGATTTGGAACTGCTGGGGACCGGAGCCATGCTCCACGATATCGGCAAGATCATGATCGATCAGCGGATTTTGAATAAGCCGGCCCGGCTCGATCCCGACGAGTTTCTGGTGATGAAAGAGCATGCCAGAAAGGGGTTCGAGATCTTAAAGGATAAAGTGGTCAACAGCTACGTGCCGGCCCATATCGCCCTGCAGCATCACGAGCGGGAGGACGGCAGCGGCTATCCGAAAGGAATCGCCGGGAAGAGCATTCACCGCTTCTCGAAGATCGTCGCGGTTGCCGATGTCTTTGACGCGATGACCTCGAACCGGGTTTATCAGATGGCGCGCCCCCCGGTGCTGGCGCTTCGCGAAATATTGCGCGGCGCGGATCGTAAATACGACCGGAACGCCGTGGAGTGCTTGCTTGAGGTAGTGGCGGCTTATCCTACCGGCAGCCTGCTGAGGTTCGAGAACGGCCTGCAGGGAGTGGTGATCTGTGTTTCCCGGGGGCAGTGTCTGGCTGAACTGACCGACGGGCCGCTCCGCGGCGAAGTGGTTGATATTTATCACAATCCCGAGTTCGAAGTGGCTGAAGTGCAACGGGATCCGAAGAACTATATCCCCGACGCCGGTTGAGCGGGTGGCTGGGAGCGAAAAATGACCAAACCGATGGAAGAAGATATTCGCGGAGTAACCTCCGATTCATTTAGCCGGGCTTTGCTGGACTGGTACGGGGCGAACGCCCGGCCGCTGCCCTGGCGGCAGACCACCGATCCTTACGCGATCTGGGTCTCCGAGGTCATGCTCCAGCAGACCCGGGTGGAAACGGTGATCCCGTATTACCACCGCTTTTTGGAGCGGTTTCCGACCATCGCCGCGCTGGCCGAAGCGCCGGAAGCGGAGGTGTTGAAGGAATGGGAGGGCTTGGGTTATTATCGCCGGGCCCGATTGTTGCAGCAGGGCGTCAGGGAGGTGGCCGCCAGTTACGGCGGACAGGTGCCGGACGATCCGGACGCCCTGCGCAAGCTTCCCGGGGTCGGTCCGTACATGGCCGGTTCCTTGTCCGGCATTGCGTTCAACCGGCCGGTTCCGGCCGTGGACGGCAATGTGATCCGGGTGGTGACCCGGGTGCTGGCCTGGCCGGAGGATGCCTTCACCGCCAAAGCGCAGCGGATGATCGCCGCCTGGGTCCGGGAGCGCTTCATCCCCGGCCGGGCTCGGGATTTCACCCAAAGCCTGATGGAATTGGGCGCTTTAATTTGCCTGCCCCGTAACCCCCGCTGCCCGGACTGTCCGGTACGGGCCTTTTGCAAGGGAGCGGCCGGCGATCCTGAAACTTATCCGGTCAAACGGACCGGCCGGCCGGTTCCGGCCGAGCGCCGGGTGGCGCTCCGGATCGACTGGAACGGGCGAAGACTGCTATTGCAGCGGCCCGCCAAAGGATTGCTGGCCGAATTTTGGGAGTATCCCAATCTCCTCGCCGCCTCCGATGCCGGGTCCGGGCTAGGCCGCGCCTGGACCGCGCAATGGCTGGGCCGGGGCCTGGAGTTCCGTTTCTTGAAGGCCGCGACCCAGATCTTTTCCCACCGGCGCTGGGATCTGGAGATCTGGGAGGCCGCCTGGGACGAGCCGGAGATTGCGCCGCTGGTTCCGCCGCGCGGAGCCTGGTTTTTTCCCGAGGACGAGCGGAAATTGGCGCGGGTCGCGTTCGTGCGCGAATTGGACTCCGGCGCTTAGTCCGGCCGCGGCCGGACGGAAGTACCGGCGCCGCTTGCGGAGCTTTTCACCATCGGCCGTCAGCCGTCGCTTATCCACCAATGGAAATGGAATCTTCCCATTCGCCGACCGGTTATCCACATTCAGTCACTGAATATCCACATTTAGTTACAAAATATCCACATTCAGTTACTAAATGTGGATTGGGAGTGACCCCCATAGTTCGTTTATCCACATAATATCCACATTCAGCAACAAAATATCCACATTCTTTTACCGCATGAAATGATTCAGTAACAGAATATCCACATTTACTAACTAAATATCCACATCCAGTTACTGAATGAAGAGTGGGAGGGGCTCCCCATATTTAGCCGATGAATAAAAAATTTTACGATCTTTCATATTCTTCGTGGTGAAAAGGTTTTATACCACCTTTGAGAAACAAATAAGCCCCAACTTTTTCCCCAGCTTATATCAGTCCCACTCGTTCAGCGGACTAATTCCTGGAGTTTTTCTTTCAGTACCGGCAGTTCCCTCTCGACAACCGCCCAAACAATCTCCAAATCAATTTGGAAGTAATCATGAACCAGAATATGACGCATACCCATTATTTTTACCCAGGGGATTTCCGGGTGCTGTTGCCGGTATTCAGCAGAAAGCTTAAACGCAGCTTCCCCGAAAATCTGCAGATTATGAACGACATAGGTTTGAATGAGTTCGTCGTCAATAAAAGCCCGGCGGCCTCTGACGGCATATTTCTCAATACGCTGCAGCGCTTCCAGCATATCAAGCAGCCGCTCTTCCGGTTTTCTCACAGGCTGACCACCTCACTGAGCACTTGCGCCCGGATACGCTCTTTAAGCCCGTTTTCCGTTACGACATCAACCGAGCAGCCTAAGAGTTCCTGCAACTCTATTAGCAGCCCGCCTAAGTCCAGCAGACTACGGCCAGGCTCCAGCTCAACGAGAAAATCAATATCGCTGTTTTCATCATCATCACCACGGGCAACGGAGCCAAAGACACGAACATTATAAGCGCCATAGCGAGCCGCAGCAGCGAATATATCACTTTTTTTGCTTTCCACTAACGCTTTTAATTTCATTGTATCGCCACCCCTTTTGCGTAATGGTTTCTATTGTCATTATACCCCAATCGGCACTGCTTGAACAGCCGGTCGCATCTGATGCATGTATATAGTAAATGCCTATCCCGATATAGTTGTTTTCCTCAATTCCATATACAAGATAGGATAAGGTTTACCTGCTCCATAACACTACAGCGTAGCTTGATGGGATTGGGAACGGGGAGTCCTCCGCGCAAGGGGCGTCTTGGCAAAACATTGACAACCGGGGCCGATCGTCCTATAATTAAAGCGTAAAATCGATCCAGTTCAGCATAATGAGTCCAGAGAGCAAAGAGGACTAAATAAGTGGCTTACCGCTTGTTTAGTCTTTTTTTGCAACGCGGCCCCAGAACCTATTGCGGCATATCTATCAAAAAACGGAGGTTTTGAAATTATGGCGATTAAGATTACTTATGACCGCGATCAGCGGCTAATCCTGCCCCCGATCGATTGCAACTGCAATCTGCCCCATAACCGGCCCGAGATCGACATCTACGTCGGGACCGACATTCTCAAAAATTGCGCCGCTTACATCAAAAAAGGCAATTACGGAACCCACGCCCTGCTGGTGGCGGACAATATCACCTATCAAGTGGCGGGCAGCCGGGTGGAGCGCTATTTGCAAGAGGCCGGGTTCCAAGTCAAGCTGTCGCTTCTGGAACGGGAGGAATCGCTGGAGCCGGATCAGTCGGCCCTGGGCGAGGTATTGCTGAATCTGGACAGTTCCATCGAGTTCCTGGTGGCGGTCGGTTCGGGCACGGTCACCGATACCACACGTTATGTGGCGTTTACGACCGGGAAGCCGTTTGTCAGCATCGGCACGGCCGCCTCAATGGACGGCTATGTCTCGGTGGTCGCGCCGTTGCTTCACAACGGACTGAAGGTCAACAAACCGTCCACCTATCCCAAAACGCTCATCTGCGATCTGGAGATCATCCGCCAGGCGCCTTATGAAATGACCCTGGCCGGCTTCGGCGACGTAATCGGCAAATATATCGCGGTCGCCGACTGGATCCTGGGCCGGGTGATCAACGGTGAGGACTATTGCCCGGTCTGCGTGGAACTGGTGAACCAGGCGGTGGCCAACTGCGTCGCCAACGCGGAAGCGATTCGCAATCAGACCGCGGCCGGAATTCAAAGCCTGTTGGAAGCGCTGGTCCTGGCCGGATTATCAATTCTAATCATCGGCAACACCCGGCCGGTCGCCTCGGTCGAACATAACATGGCCCATTATTGGGAGATGATGAAGCTGTTGCGGCATGAGAAAGCGCTGAGCCACGGTCTGTCGGTCGGGGTCGCCACCGGCTATGTGCTCCGGTTTTTCGAAGAGTTCCTTCGATTGGACTTCGCCGGCCTGGACAAGGGGGCTGTTGTGGCGAAGCGCCCGTCGCGGGCGGCCGTCGAACAACTGGTGCTGCAGAAGTACGGCGCGTCCTTCGGCCGGACCATCATCCGGGAAAACCCCGATATCTACCTCGACGATCAAGAACAGCTCCGCCGCATCGACGCGTTTCTGGGAAACCGGGAGCGGCTGCGGGCGGAACTGGCGACGGTGCTGCCGTCGTGGCGGCAACTGATGGACACCTACCGCCGGATCGGCTTTCCCGGTAGCGCGGCGGAGGTGGGAATCGACCGGAGCTTGCTGGAGGATGCCCTGATCTGCGCCAAGGACTACCGCAAACGGTACTCGGTCTTCAACCTTGCCAACGAACTGGGTGTCCTGGACGGACTGATCGCGAAAGTGATTGACTGACGGCGCCCCCCTTCACGGTAAAATCTAACCGGGGCCGTGGCGCCGGACTCAATGCGGATGGGAATGCAAATCAACGAATGGAGGTCATGAGATGGCTGAAAACCGCCAACTGATCGAAAGAGTATGCGAGCGTACGCTCAAGCTGGCATTCAAGTATTCGGTGGAGGACGCCGCCGACCCCGCCTCGTTGCGGTGGGGAAGATGGGACTGGCAGATCGGGGTCGCGTTTTACGGAGTCTGGAAAGCCTATGAGCTTTTGGAGGACGAGAGCGTCCCTAACCGGATTAAGGCCTGGATCGATACGCGAATCGATCACCGCATCGACAGCATCAATATCAATACCACCTCCCCCATGCTCGCCGTGTTCAATTTGGCCCAAAAGTACGGCGAAACCAAATACGATCAACTGTTCCGCTTCTTCGACATTTATCTGGCGTATTTCGGGTTGCGGACGCCCTGCGGCGCGCTGTCGCATACGGTCATCGGCAAGCACCGGCCGGATCAGATTTGGGCGGATACGCTGTTCATGGCCATTCTCTATCTGGTCAAGCGCGGCCTGGAATTAAACAATGAGAATTACCGCCAGGAGGCCATCCGCCAGATCGAGCTGCACGGCCAACATTTGATGGATCCGGAGTCGGGGCTGTTTTACCATGGCTGGCACGATGTTGAAAAACGGTTCATGGGAGTTAAATGGGGCCGGGGCAATTGCTGGATCACCGCCGGTATGGTGGAAGTTTTGGAACTGCTCGATTTCGATTTCCCGGAACGGGCCGGATTCCTGAAGCGGCTGAACGATCAGGTGGAATCCCTCGCCAAACTGCAGCGGCCCGACGGCTTCTGGCATACCGTACTCGACGATCCCGCCACCTATCCGGAGTCGTCGGTGACCGCCGGAGTCGCCTACGGTATCTTGAAAGGCATCCGGCTCGGCTACCTCGACCCCAAATACCGGCCGATGGCGGCCAAGGCCATTGAGGCGCTGGTATCCAAGATCGACGATCAGGGCAACGTAACCCTTGGGTCGGGCGGAACGCCGATCTTCGCCACGGTGGCGGAGTATAACAAGGTGCCCTATGAAGTGACCCCCTTTACCCAGGGCCTGGCGTTGATGGCGTTGTGTGAGGCTGAGCTTCATCAGCCGCTGAAGTAAGATTTCCGGCCGGAGTGACGCCGGATCTTCGTTGGTTACTGGAGCCGGTGCCGGTTACAATGCTTTTAAAGGCGCCCATAAATCCTTGCCGTTTTTGGCATACTTGGCGTGAACGAAAGATGTCTTTGCCGGGGAAAAGGGGAGAGAACAGTGATCAATTCGCTATTGCGGGATAAAACCATCGTGATCATGGGCGTCCGGAACCGGTGGAGCATCGCCTGGGGGATTGCCCAAGCCGCGGCCGAGGCCGGAGCCAACCTGATCTTCACCGTCCAGAGCGAGCGGGAGATGGAGCAAGTGTCGGAACTCATCAAAACGCTCGGCGATTTTCCGCTGTTCCGGTGCGATGTCGGTTCCGACGCTGAAATCACGGCGCTATTCACTGAACTTAAGTCCCGGTTCGGAGTCATTCATGGCCTGGTTCACGCCATTGCCCATGCCAAGGCCGAGGATATTCAGCATGGCTTTGTTGAAACCTCGCGGGACGGATTCGCCCACGCGCTGAATGTCAGCGTCTATTCGCTGATTGCCCTCTGCCGGGCGGCCCGGGAATTGATGAGCGAGGGGGGCGGAGTGGTCACCCTTTCTTATATTGGAGCGGAACGGGTGATTCCGGGCTATAACGTGATGGGAGTGGCCAAGGCGGCGCTGGAAGCCAGCGTCCGATATCTGGCGGGCGATCTCGGGCCCCAAGGGATCCGGGTGAACGCCATCTCCGCTGGCCCGATCAAAACGATTTCCGCCAAAGGAATCAAAAATTTCGGGAACCTCCTGGAGGAAGTGGCCGTAAAGACGCCGCTGGGGCGGGGGATCAACCAGGAAGATGTAGGCGGCGCCGCGCTGTACCTGCTGAGCGACTTGTCGCGCGGGATTACCGGAGAAGTGCTGCATGTGGATTGCGGGTATCATATGATGGGAGTTTAGCGGTAGCCTATCCTGTTTGGCTGCGTAACGGAGGCCGGCCCCAAAATCGATTGGGCCGGCCTCCGTTATGATCTCGGGGAACGGAACGGGGGATCTCCCCGGCGCTCGAATTAGTCAGGTCTGGTATAGGATGAAGTAAATATCTTACTAACTTTGCATTCTTAAAGCCGAATGCAAATGAATCAAATCGGAATTTGCTTCATCCGATTACAGCTGAAATAAGTTGAATTTAATGTCTCGAAAATGGGGTTAAATCCCTCGGCTTTCAGCCGAAACCTTTAGGTAAAGAAAAGGGGAAGAAAAACGAAAAAGAACCAGGCATTGCCCAAAAGTCGACGAGAGGCTGTGGCATCTTT
>JAEYGI010000040.1 GCA_023402395.1 Bacillota bacterium | reverse complement strand
GCCCCTCCGCGCTGATGGTACTTGTCGGGTAACCGGCTGGGAGAGTAGGTCATTGCCAGGAGCTATCTTTTAAAAAGAAAGCCCGGTTATTAACCGGGCTTTCTTTTTTTTAGTTTGTGTAGATATTTCTTGGACAGTGAGGTTTTGGCTGAAAGAAGGGCTTTCTCTATTAGAGTAAATAGCTGAGTCGGAAAATATGCTATATATCATTCGTTTAGTCCATAATGAAAATCAATACAGGTTGATTAAGATAATGTAAAATTTATTTAGATTAACCTGGAAGGTGGCTATCGAATGAAGCACATTTTATTTTTAATGACACTTATCCTTTTATTTGGATTTAACTTACAAGTGGCAGCCGAGAATGAAGTGCTGCTCATCAGCGACTTTGAATCCGGAGAAAATTTATGGATCGGCTATGATCAGGCACAAACCCAGAGGCTTCCGGCTGGTTCCACGACACCTGAAGGATATATCAATGTAGGCGATTTTCATTGGGGGCATGACGGAGAATTCTGCAAAACAACTTCTGGATTTATTCCAGATACCCAATACACTAAACAAGGAAAGACTTCAGGAAAATGGGAGAACACGATCATCAATAATCGAATCGCCGCTTGGAAGATTCCTCACGATTGGAGCAAATATAACTACTTGTCAATGTGGATTTATTCAGAGACCGCCAATAAGGCGGGAATCGAATTTGTTCCCTATTCGGAAGATCCCAAGACCAAAGACGACGATTATTATAAGAAAGAATTGATTATCAACTGGAAAGGTTGGAAGCTGGTCGAGTTTTCCTTCAAAGATTTCGCGCCTAATCGTAGTCCGGTGGGATGGCATAAAATCGATTACCTGAAGATTGCCTCTTCGGCCTGGGGGCATACCCCGTTGCCCGATACCGTGCTATATTTTGATCGGATGCAACTTAGCGTCGAATCACTGCTGGGCGAGACCTTGAATGAGATACCGGTCGAATTCAAGGTTAACGAACGTCCCGGGCTATTGGTAAACGCATCCGAGCTGAAAGAAGCCAAAGAGAAGATTGGCAAGTATCCGTGGGCACAGCAGGCATATGAAGAACTGAAACTGGACGCTGACCGTTGGATGACTCGGGAAATAAAACTTCCAGATACCGGCGGAGGCTATTATCATGCCGGCGGGGAGGAGTACGAGATTACCGAGCAGCACTACGATTTGGCTCGCGCCTCCCGAACATTGGCGCTGATGTATTGGTTGGACGGTAACGAAGCCTATGCCAAGAAATCCGAGTCCATCATCCGTGGTTACACCCAGAAATATCCAACCTATGAACTGCATGATAAAGATGGAAATATCGGAAAGAAAGCTAGCGCTGGAGGAAGAGTCACTCCGCAAGGCATCAACGAAGCGCAATGGGTCATCCCGCTGGCTTGGGCCTATGATCTGCTCTATCAGCGTTTCACCCTCGCCGAACGGGATGAGATTGAAAACAAAATCTTTCGTCCGGTTGCCGAGTTGCTGCTCGCTAACAATGAAGGCCGCCATAATCATCAAGCCTGGTATAACTCTGGTATCGGCGTCATCGGCTTTCTATTGAAAGACCCCAAATACATCCGGCACGCGCTTTATAAACCCGACTCCGGATTTTTGTTCCAGATGGAGCAGAGCATCACTCCGGATGGCTTTTGGTATGAAAGCACCGGCCATTATCATTATTACGCGATGCGCTGCCTGAAGGATTTGGCGGAAGCCGCCGTGCATAGCGGATTTAACCTGTATGAGAATGCAGCCTACCGCTCGATTTACACTTTTCCGATTATCTACAGCGATCCGTCGGGGAATCTGCCGACCATCAATGACGGGCGGGTGGTTACCCTGACCGAAGATGACCGGGCGGTGTTATTTGAATCCGCTTACAGGCATAGCCGAGATCCCTACATTGTTCCGATTTTAAAAGGTTCGTCGCGCAATTCCATTGACGCGCTTCTTTACGGCGTGCCCGAGCTTCCCGATGTAAAGCTACCGCCGCTTAAAAGCCAGTATTTAGCCAGCGGTCAGGCGATATTGCGAAGCGGTCAGAACGGTAAGGTCGACAATTATTTGGTTCTCAACGGCATGCCGTATGCGGGCGGCCACAGCCATTATGACAAATTAAGCTTGCTTTATTACGCTAATGGCCGGGTCTTGGCCCCCGATCCGGGATCGGTCAAATATCTCGACCCGCTTCATACCGGATGGTTCAAAGTAACTCTGGCGCACAATACCGTGGTTCTGAATGAAAAGACGCAGCAATACTCGGTCCAGGCCAGATTGGCCGCTTTTGCCGACGGTCCGGTGGTCCAAATGGCCCGGATGCAGGACAGCCGCTCCTACCCCGGTTCGATGCTGGATCGAATGGTTCTCATGACCGACTGGTATCTCTTCGATCTGTTTCAAATCCATTCCGATACCAGCCATACTGCGGACTGGGTTTGGCATAATATCGGGAAATTCCAGTCTGATTTCAGTTGGAGTCCGGTTACATTGAAACAGGGCGATGGCTATCAATATCTGAAAGAGCCCAAAACGGTTCAAACCAAGGGGAGCTTTACCGTGTCCTGGGAAGCGAATTCCGGCCGTCTTGATCTCCATCATCTGAGCGAGGATGAAAGCCAAATCATTACCGGGACTGGCAAGGTCGCGGCTCCGGTTGGCGATGTGCCAAGCGCTGAAGAAGTTCCGGCGCTGATCATCCGTAAACCCGGCCAGGATATCAGCTTTGATTCGATTTTGGTTCCCGCCGCCGGCGACTTTAAATACCAGATCGCTCCCGAAGCGGTGAAAGTTTTGGTCAAAGAACCACTTACTTCTTCCAAAATAGCGGCCTATCGGCTGACCAGCCGTCACAGTGATGATCTCTTATATTACGGCTTGGCCAAAACAGTTTCCGGCGGCAAACCGGTTTCAGTGAAAGTCGGCCCTATAGAGACTAATGCCGGAATAGCCTGGGCACGAAAGACCAACGGGGTTGCTACGGAATTCTTCATGGCGCATGGCAGTTTTCTGAAGGCCCAAGGCTGGCGCTTCGAGATTGAGGATCTTACCGCAGGGCCAACCAATGATCTGGGCATCATCCATGTCTCGCCTAGGCCGGATTCGATTGAAGTGAAAAATGATTCCGGAAATACGGTCTTACTGCACTTTACCGGGAAGAAAGTGAAATCCTTGCAGTTTTTCGAAAACGGCCACTGGATAACAACCGAACCGTCCGAGGTAGCCAATGGAAGGTTCTCATTTCTGGCGGACCGAGGGCTGTACCGGTTGAATTTCTGAATCGCCGGCCTTCCGGCTTTTGGCGGAACCCAGAAAAAGATTTTAGCATAAATACCAGAAAAAACCTTGAAGATTAGGGTTGACTATTCTATTCATCCTGTGTTAAGATATAAAGCGTCGAAGCGATAGACACTCCTCGATAGCTCAACGGTAGAGCACCCGGCTGTTAACCGGGTGGTTGTTGGTTCGAATCCAACTCGGGGAGCCATTTTTAAAAGCAAGTAAAGAGACCAGACGGTCTCTTTTGTTTTATCTACATTTTTAAATTCCGGAATTCAAATTTTTTGAACGAATTCTTTCGTTTGCTTTCGGATACTTTCGATTCGGCAACAAAACATTTTCGTTCTCTTTCGAATACTTTCGATTTGACAACAAAATGCTTTCGTTTGGTTTCGAATACTTTTGATTAGGTAACAAAACACTTTCGTTTGCTTTAGAATGCTTTCGTTTTTGTTGTTAAATGTGGAGTTTTGACAACTTGTCGTGGATTTCTTGCTTTCGGTTTTTTGGTTTTGAAGCAGGGGAACTTCGTTTGATGTGGAAAATCATTCATAAGGAATTTATTTTGGAGTGATTGCCTTTGGCCTGGATCGCTGATTTACATATTCATTCTCATTTTTCGATGGCCACCAGCAAAGAATGCAATCCGGCCAATCTTCACCGTTGGGCCGGGTTGAAAGGGGTATCCCTCGTCGGTACCGGCGACTTCACCCACCCTGGCTGGCGCCAGGAGTTGCGAGACCAACTGGAACCGGCTGAAACCGGCTTTTACCGGCTTAAAGAAGCTCCGCCGTCCGAGATTCCCGGCCAGCCCCAAATCAGGTTTGTGGTTACCGGTGAATTGAGCACCATTTATAAAAAAGACGGTCGGGTTCGAAAGGTTCATCATCTCTTGGTCTTCCCCTCTCTGGAGGCCGCCGATCGGCTCAGCGCCAAATTGGAGGCGTTGGGGATGAACATCCGTTCCGACGGCCGACCCATTCTTGGCCTCGATAGCTACCGGCTGCTCCAATTGACGCTGGAATGCTGTCCGGAGGCGACTTTTATTCCGGCTCATATCTGGACCCCCCATTTTTCGGTATTTGGCTCCAATTCCGGATTTGATGCCATTGAAGATTGTTTCGGTGATCTAACCGGTGCCATCACCGCGCTGGAAACCGGACTCTCCTCGGATCCGGCGATGAATTGGCGCTGGTCGGCGTTGGACCGGTTCCGGCTGGTCTCCAATTCGGATGCTCATAATCCGCAAAATCTGGCCAGGGAAGCGAATCTGTTCAGCGCCGACTTTTCCTATCCCGGACTGAAGCGCGCCTTGGAAGCACCAGAGTCGGGAACCTTTCTAGGAACGCTCGAATTCTTTCCGGAAGAGGGGAAATATCACTACGACGGGCACCGCAATTGCGAATTATGTTGGAAACCCGAAGAAACCCTTGTTAACCACGGGATTTGTCCACGCTGCGGCCGCAAGGTAACGGTCGGGGTTTTAAACCGGGTGTACCAACTGGCGGACCGGCCGGAAGGGTTTCAGCTTCCCGCCGGAAAACCGTTTCTTAGCTTAATTCCGCTGCGCGAGATTATCGGGTCGGCCCTCGGCGTCGGCTCCGCCTCCCGCAAGACGGAACAATTCTATTTTGAGCTCTTGAAGCAATTCGGGCCGGAACTGACGGTGCTGCGGGAAACCCCCATTCCGGAGATTGCCCGAGTCGGCGGCCCGTTAATCGCCGAGGGAATTCGACGGCTCCGTCAGCGTGAAGTGGAGATCCGGCCGGGCTATGACGGCGAGTATGGCGTCATTAATGTGCTCCGTGAAGACGACCGGCAGGCGCTGCGCGGCCAAGCCGCGCTATTTGAAGCCGAACTAATCGCGCTCAAGAAAAAGAGCGGCGCTTTGGTAAAATCAAAACCGGCCGCTTCGGCTCCAAAAGCGGATGTACCGGGAGAGATTCAATCGCCTGCCGCATTGAGCGAGGAGCAGACCGCCGCGATCCGCTCCGAAGAACGCCATACGTTGATTGTGGCCGGCCCTGGCGCGGGAAAGACCCGGACCCTGGTGGAACGGATCGGATACTTCCTCGCATCGGGAGTCACTCCGGAAGAGATCACGGCCGTGACTTTTACCAATAAAGCTGCGGAAGAGCTGCGGAACCGGATCAAGCGCATGCTTCCCGCCGGGATCCCGGTCAGCCGTTTACAGATTGGGACCTTTCACGGCATCGGATGGAAGATTTTGAACGAAAGCCCCCAGCCCCTTCCCTTCAAATTGCTGGATGAATCGGAAGCTAGAGAGATTCTTGAGGATCTGCTGCGTCAGGCCCGTGTTCCCATATCCAGCCGGGAGGCTTCGTTAATTATCTGCCGGATTAAAAACCAGTACCAATGGGATCCCCAAAGCCGGCTCCCGGATCGCTGGAAAGAGATTTATGAGGGATATCAGGCACAATTGGCGCAGTATCGGCGGGTTGATTTCGATGACATCCTGCTGAAGACGATTGAACTCTGGGATGAAAACCCCGAATGGCTGCAGCCCATGATAACCCGGTTTCGCTGTCTGCTGATTGATGAATTTCAAGATCTTAACGAGACTCAATATCGGTTGCTTCAACACTGGAGCCGGAGTTCGGAGAAGATTACCGCCATCGGCGATCCGAACCAGGCGATTTACGGATTTCGCGGCGCTGATCCTCGCTTTTTTGAATTGCTCCGCACCGAAGCGGGCGGAACGGACTATCAGCGCTTAACCTGCAATTACCGTTCGACCTCAGTGCTGGTCGCCGCAGCCAATCAACTGGTTGACCCGGAGTTTCAGCAACGGGCGGCCGCGCTCGATCCTGCCGGGAAAATCATTCACTTGCAGGCTGCCTCCGAAAAAAGCGCGGCCAGGGCGGTGACTGCCGAAATTATCAGCCAATTGGGCGGTTCGACGATGCTGTCCGCCCACGGCCAGGCCCGCCGGAGAGGGTATGCTTCGGAAACGGGCAATTTCGGATTGAGTGATTTCGCGATTCTGTTTCGCACCGGAAGGCAGGCCGATAGTTTTGAACGGGCGTTGGCCGCCGAGGGACTCCCTTACCGGGTGGCCGGGCAGACCGGGACGTTTGACGCCGCAGTGGTCAAGGAATTTATGGCGTTCTTCCGGATGCTCCTTGAACCGGGCGACCCATACCTGCTCCGGAGCGCGTTGCGTTATCCGCGTTGGGAATTGAGCGCCGGGGAACTCGCCCGAGTGATGAATGGCGTTCATTCCGCGACCGTCGCCGAGGCCATATCCACGGATCTTTTAACAATCTTAGCCCAAGCTGGCTGGGAGGACCGGATCGCGGCCAAACTGGAGTGCTTTGTCAATGCCACCGCTGATTACCGGCAAAAGCTTGATCGTTCCGGTCCCGAACTGGTCCAGGACTGGATGGAGCGAATGAACTTGAGTCAGGATGAGGAACTGAGTCATCTGCTGCGCATCAGTGAGGAGTATCCGGACCTGGAATCCATGATCCGGTTCCTGCCGTTAGCGACGGAAGCCGACATCAGCCGGAGAGGGCGCAATTCCACCGGGACGGAAGCGATCACCCTGGCGACCATCCATGCGTCGAAGGGGCTGGAGTTCCCCGTGGTATTCCTGGCTGGAGCGGAAGAAGGACTGCTACCGTTGGGGGAAAAATGGGACGAAGCAACTTTGGCCGAGGAACAACGCCTCTTTTACGTGGGCATCACCCGGGCCCGTCAACAACTGTATCTGGTGAACAGTACCCATCGTTCCCGTTCCGGCGAGCGGGTTGAGGTGGAACCGTCCCGCTTTATTAATCGGATTCCCCCCATGTATCTTCTCAAAAAGGAATGGGCGGAGCGAACCCGCATTGACCAATTGGAATTATTCCCTTCGAAAGAATGACAGGAGTCAGTGGTGAATTATTATTGCTATCTTGGCTGCGGTGTTTTAGCCCGCGAGGTATATCAAGCCGTATCCAAAACGGAGTCCAAATTGGATCTGCGAATGCTGCCATCGGGGCTTCATGAGCAACCCACCCGCTTGCATCAGATTCTTCAAGACGAAATTGACCGGATTGAAGCGATTAATGTTTCCTTGGAACGTTCTCCGCATACTCCTGAAGTATATCAAGCGGTTCTCCTCGGTTTCGGGTTATGCAATAAAGCCGTGGCCGGTTTGCGTTCAACCCGGGTCCCGTTGGTCATTCCCCGCGCCCATGACTGCCTTACTTTGCTGCTTGGCTCCAAAGAGAAATACCGGGAGCTTTTTGATCAGGACCCGGCCAGTTATTGGTTCAGCTCGGGCTGGATCGAGCGGATGCTGCCGCCGGGCCCGGAACGGGACCGTATGTTGGTGGAAAAATATTCGAAGGCTTATGGCTCTGAGAATCTTCAGTTTCTGATGGAGCAAGCCCAGAAATGGGAAAAGCAATATCAATCGGCGTCACTGATCACGTTCGGGTCGACCCATGATCAATATTACCGGGAACTCACTCAAAACTGCGCCGGCAGACTCGGCTGGGCTCTTCGCGAATATTCCGGCAGCCTTGATTTATTGCACGAGCTATTCAGCGGGAACTGGTTACCCCAGCGGTTTTTGGTGGTTCAACCCGGCCATGAAATTATTCCGAGCTTTGATGATCAAATTATCACTTCAAAAGCGACCGGGGTTAATATATAATAAATATTCTATCGGAATTACCGAAGGGCGTACAGTTTGGAGGAGGAATTGGCGTGATCATTATCGGAGAGCGGATCAATACCAGCCGGAAAGCGATTGCTCCGGCGGTGGCGTCCCGCGATGAAGCGTTTATCAGAACGGAAGCCCGGCGTCAATTGGAAGCCGGAGCCGCATTCATTGACGTCAATTGTGGAACCATGGTTGACGAGGAGCCGGACTTTCTGGAGTGGCTAGTTCGAACCGTCCAGGAAGCCACCGATGGCGCTCCTTGTTCACTGGATAGTCCCAACCCTCGAGCATTAGAGCGGGCGTTAGCGGCGCACCGTGGCAAGCCGATTGTTAATTCCATCACCGCCGAGAAGGAACGGCTGGAAGCGATTCTGCCGCTGGTCCGGGACCATCGGACCGGAATCATCGCTTTGGCCATGAATGACGATGGAATGCCCGAGACGGCGGAGGAGCGGTTTGCAATCGCCGCCGGACTGGTGGAACGATTGACCGGAGTCGGGATTCCAATCGAAGATATTTACCTTGATCCCCTGGTCCGGCCGGTGAGTACCGGGGTTCACTACGGCCGGGTGGTCTTTGAGACCATTCAACGGATCCACCAGGAATTCTCCGGAATCCATACCGTTTGCGGACTTTCCAACATTTCCTTCGGCCTGCCGGCCCGGAAGATTATTAACCATACCTTTCTGGTGATGGCCATGGCCGCCGGTCTCGATTCGGCCATTCTCGATCCATTGGACAAACGGCTGATGTCGCTGGTGTACGCCACCGAGCTGCTATTAGAGAAAGATGATTATGCCATGAATTATATCACCGCTTTTCGTGAAGAAAAGCTGGACGTCTAGGAGTGAAGTCAACCATGTCGGCTCAAATTATTGATGGAAAAGCGGTAGCGACCCGAATCAAAGCCGGATTGAAGCAAACCGTGGACGAATTGACTTCCGGCGGCAGACAGCCGGGACTCGCGGTAGTGCTCGTCGGCGACAATCCAGCCTCACGGGTTTATGTGAACATGAAGAAAAAAGCATGCGCTGAGTTGGGTATATACTCCGACGAGCATACGTTGCCGGCGACGACAACTCAGAACGAATTACTGCAATTGGTGCAATCTCTAAACCGAAATCCGAAAATCCATGGGATCCTCGTTCAATTGCCCTTACCCGGGCACCTGGACGAGCAAACGGTGATCGAAACCATTTTGCCGGCCAAGGATGTGGATGGCTTTCACCCGATCAATGTCGGCAGGATGATGATCGGCCTGCCTTCCAGTTTGCCCTGTACTCCAGCCGGAGTCATGGATCTAATCAAAGAGACCGGTATCTCAGTTTGCGGCAAGGAATGCGTCGTGGTCGGCCGGAGTAACATTGTCGGCAAGCCCCAGGCCGTTCTCTTGCTTCGGGAGCATGGCACGGTTACGGTTTGCCATTCTCGTACTCCGGACCTTGCCGAAGTCTGCCGGAGAGCCGATATTTTGGTCGCTGCCGTAGGGAAAACCGAATTGATCACCGGAGCGATGATTAAACCGGGCGCGGTGGTAATTGATGTCGGCGTCAACCGTAAAGCCGACGGTAAACTGGCCGGCGATGTTCATTTCGAATCCGCCGCAGAAGTGGCGGGGTGGATCACTCCGGTTCCGGGCGGAGTAGGGCCGATGACCATCGCTATGCTGATGAAAAACACGGTGGAGAGCGCGTCTCGTTTATAAGAAGAAGGACGGTTCTATCTCACTCCCATCAAAGACGTTTTCATCTCAGCTACGAGAGAATAGTTATTTTCGCCGGGCTTCCCAATATACTTAACAACAGGATTGACAAATTAGGTTCCAGATGGTGGTGGACTGATGGACTATATCCGGAAATTAGTCTGGCTGCGAATCGGGTACATGATGGGAGCGGCGGTCCTTTTATGGCTGATCCAATGGAAAGCGCCACAGCCCGGTACGGCCGATTTTTCCGGGAAACGTTTCCGGTTCCTCTTCCTATTCCGCACGATCAATTTCTTACTGCTTATCGGTTATGCGGCCCTTGCGCTGAAACAGCCAATCTGGGTATGGCTCCAATACCGGCTTGGTATTTTACCCGCCATGCTCTTGGACGATTTAATCAATCTGAGTCTAATCATCGTTTTTTTGCTTTATTATTTATGGCTTTCGTTTCAGAACGACCGGATCATTAATTGCTTGCGTTCCAATTATGGATCGTATCTGATGCAATATAGTTATTTTTGGCTGTTCACCTTGAATATTCTGATCTTTCTCCGGCTGGATTCTATATATTTGCCGCTGATCCCGGGAAATCTTTCTCCGCGCCGGCAATGGGTGATCGAGGCGCTGATTCTCGGAGGAATGCTTCTGCTGCAAAGCGGAGTTCTATTGTTTCGCCGCCTGAAAATGTCTGCGGCAGGTACCCGGCTTCGGCAACTTGTCACCGAGGTGGCCGGGGAATTTGGAATCAAGGTCCGTTCGGTCCAGGTCTGGCACTTGGAGCGGGTGGCCAATGCCTTTGCCACCGGACTTTTCATTAAAAGTATCTTTCTCACCGATACATTGTTGGAGATCGCGTCTCCGGAGGATCTCCGGATGATCATCGGTCACGAATGCGCTCATTTTAAACGGTATCATTTATTGATTCGGGTGGCAGTCCTTGGGATACTGGTAATGGCCTTTTCGACATTGATCGAGGATTATCCGGAACTGCACTGGTCGGTGTTAGCCGTCTCCGGGCTGGTTGGCTTTTTACTTTTCAAGGCCGTATCGAGGGCACAGGAGTTTGACGCCGACCGTTATGCTGCCCGGATTCTCGGTGGCCCCGCCCAAATGGCGACGGCCCTGACCCGCGTTTTCGGAGTCAATACCGTAGAATCCGGTTTTGGAACCGTGCTTCGGTGGCTGGTTGGCCATCCTGATCTGGAAACCAGAATCAAACGTCTGCGGACGATGAGCCAACCATAACCGAATTTGCGCTATTGAGGACCTTTGATACCAAGTCCGGGTTAATCCCGGACTTTTAACGTTGTACGCCGGCTTTACGTCCGCGCGAGAACAGTTGCGTGTTAACAAAATAGTAAGATTATGACATGAATGTCCCCGCAGGAACAGCCGATATAATAAAGAACTCTTATAGCCCGGAAAAAAGAGCCGTAGTTGGGAAGGTACTTTTCAATGTTACAACTCTTTAAACTTCTATATCCGTATTTCCGGCCTTATCGGCGCATGTTCTGGGCCGGCTTCGCCTTGATGATCATCATGAACCTGATGACTTACCTGATCCCCCAAGGAATTCAGCGGATCTTTGATCAGGTGCTGCCCCAAACGGCTCAGCCGGGGGGAGTGGCCTTACTGGCTCAATGGTGCGGCTTACTGGTCCTAATCGCTTTAATCCGGGCTGCTTTTCTTTTCATGATGATTTACTGTTATTGGTCGGTGGGGACGCGGCTGGTAAACGATCTCCGCCGTAAACTTTACGATAAACTGCAACGGCTTCCGTTCAGTTTTTATGATACGGCTCGGACCGGTGACCTGATGTCCCGGCTAACGCTGGATCTGGAGATGGTTCGTAACTTTTACGCCTTTTTGATTGAACATCGCTCCCAGATCGGAATGTATCTGGGAATCGTCACCGTATTGTTATTGCTCACCGACTGGAAACTGGCTCTAGCTTGTTTGGCCGTGACTCCGCTGGTTGTAGTGACGATTCTCCGGTTCAGCTCCAGAATGCGAGGAGCGGTGGATGAACGCCAGGTTCAAGCCGGAGTATTGAATGCCACGGTTCAAGAGAACATCACCGGTATCCGGGTGGTAAAAGCGTTTGCCATGGAAGGGGCCGAAACCGATAAGTTTCGCCGAGAAAATCAGCAAATGAGGGATAAAAATCTCAAAGTGGCCAGACTTCAGGCTATTCTTCATCCGTTCCTGGTGTTGTGCAGTACCTTGGGGGTTGCAATCATCCTCTGGTACGGCGGGGCCCGGGTCGCCAATGGCGATCTTTCGTTTGGGACTTTTGTTGCGTTCATGTCTTATTTGGCTCTCCTTAACTGGCCATTGTGGATGATGGCTCCCAATACCAATCAAATACGGCAGGCCCAAGGGTCGGTCAAACGCTTGCTTAACTTGTTGAACCAACCGGAGACCATCAGCGGGCCGGTGGATGGGGGAAAGATTCCCGGGAAGATTGCGGGTCGGATCGAATTTCACAATGTGTGCTTCGGATACGGCGAATCTGCGGTGCTGCAGGGGATCAACCTTACGGTTAACGCCGGTGAGACCGTAGCGATTATCGGTTTGACCGGATCGGGAAAAACCACGTTGACCAATCTTATTCCCAGGTTTTATGACCCCCGACAAGGTTCAATAACCGTTGACGACATGGATCTCCGGGAACTGAATCTGGGATGGTGGCGGCGGCAGGTTGGGTTGGTGCTTCAGGAAACCTTTCTTTTCTCGGCCACGATCCGGGACAATATCGCATTCGGTCGGCCGGATGCCACACAAAAAGAGGTGGAGGTGGCGGCCCGGGCCGCTCAAATTCATGATTTTATAATGACCTTGCCCGACGGATATCAGACAGTGGTGGGAGAACGTGGCGTCGGACTTTCCGGCGGTCAGCGGCAGCGGGTCGCCATTGCCCGGGCCATATTGGTGAACCCCCGAATATTGATTTTGGACGATTCCACATCCAGCGTGGATCTAGAAACCGAACAAGCCATCCAGCAAGCGCTGCAGCATTTGATGGACGGTCGGACGACCATCATCATCACTCAACGATTATCCACGGCAAGATTGGCGGATCGGATCGTCATTCTGGAAAGCGGAGAAATAAGAGTTGAGGGATTCCATGAGGAATTGATGGAGCGGGATGCTTTTTATCGTCACCTCCACCAAATCCAATCTGTCGACGCTTTTCCTGATGAAAGCGCCTAGAGGCACCCCAAATTCGGCGCTTGAACGCGCCTGGTACGGAGAAACAGATGGGAAATCCGAATCGAAAGGGTTTAATCATCCTCTCGGATGAAGCTGAATTTGACCCCAAGCCATTCGATCGAAAGCTGCTCTTCCGGTTACTGGCTTATTTACAGCCTTACCGCTGGCAAGTGGTTTGGATGACGGCCATGGCGGTGCTCGCGATCGTGGCAGCCTTATTATTACCTTATTTACTGAAGATTGGGATCGATCGTTACCTGGTCCGTCACGAGTTGAATGGCTTAAGCCGGATTGCGGTTATTTTTGTAGGAGTAGCGTTCCTTCAGTATGTGGGACTTTATTTTCAAGGGACTGCTATGATCCGGGTCGGCCAACAAGCCATTTTTGATCTCCGCCAGCATCTTTTCAGTCATATTCAGAGCCTATCAACGAGTTTCTTCGATTCGCAAAAGGCCGGCCGGATCATGATTCGAGTCACCAATGACATTAATTCCCTGGAGGAACTCCTTACTTCCGGAGTCAGCAACGCGCTAGCGGACACGTTTACTCTGGTGGGATTGCTGGGGATGATGTTCTGGGTCGATTGGCGATTGTCATTAGTCATTTTACTCACGCTTCCCGCGACGATCTGGGTAGCGGTGTTTCTTCGCAATCGGATGCTTGAGGTTTCCCGTCAAATCCGCCGGAAACTCTCGGCGGTCAACGCCAATCTTAATGAATCGATTATGGGGATCCGGGTTACTCAGGCGTTTAACCGCGAAACCCTGAATGCGGAGCTCTTTGGAGAGATTACGGATGAACATTACCGGGCGGCTCAGCGATTTGTGCCTTTAAACGCCTTCTTTTGGCCATGGACCGGGTTTTTGAATACGGTCGGCACCGCTTCCGTGCTGTTGGTGGGAGGGGTTCTAAATGGGTTTGGCCTGGTAACCTTAGGCACTATTGCGGCTTTTATGAATTATATCAATCGTTTTTTCCAGCCGATTCAAAATTTAAGTAACCTTTTCAACGTGATCAGCACTGCCATGGCTTCTTGTGAGCGAATTTTTGAACTGATCGATTTTAGGCCGGTCGTGGCGGATCCGCCCCAAGCGAGACATTTGGGAACGATTCGGGGCGCGGTAGCGTTTGAACGGGTCGGTTTTGGGTATCATCCCGATGAACCAGTAATCAGCGATTTCAATCTGGAGGTCCGGCCCGGCGAGGTGATTGCCTTGGTTGGTCCGACGGGTGCCGGAAAGAGTACTATCATCAATCTGTTGTCCCGTTTTTACGACCCAACCGCCGGACGGGTGCTGATCGACGGGGTTGATCTGCGGGAAGTGAATCAAGCGGAATACCGGCAACAGATTGCCGTCGTGCTTCAGGATACCTTTATTTTCTCGGGAACCATCGCTGAGAACATCCGGTTTGGGAAACCCGAAGCTGCGGTGGAGGAGATCATCGCGGCAGCTCGAGGGGTCGGGATTGACGAGTATATCCGAACCCTGCCCAATGGGTATGATACGCAAGTACAGGAGCGGGGTTCCAGCCTCTCGATAGGACAACGGCAATTAATCGCTTTTGCCCGGGCACTGCTTCGCGACCCGCGAATTCTGATTTTGGATGAAGCGACCTCAAACATTGATACCCATACCGAACTGGTGATCCAGGAGGCATTGGCCAAGTTGTTGGAAGGACGGACCGCATTTATTGTCGCGCATCGGCTGTCCACCATCAAAAATGCCGACCGGATTGTCGTTATTAGCAACGGACGGATTGCGGAAATCGGTTCCCATGCGCAATTGCTAGCGCAAAGCGGTGTCTATGCCGGTCTTTGTGAACGGCAATATCGAGTTGGATAAATAAAAACCCGGGATGTTCCCGGGTTTTTAACCGTAAAATTGGGCTAGAACTTATAGGACACTCCGGCAAACCAGCCCCTGAGTTCGAATTCATCGTCATAATCGTTTTCAATGTTATAGTATCGGTAGCCGATGGCACCGGTAAGGTTTTTGGTGAAGTCGTAGTTTAGTTTCACTTTTCCCCTCCAGAGCGTGGCGTCGACATCATATCCGTAAAATTCGGTATTTCCGGAGATCGAGTATCCAATCGAACCGTCAAGACTTACCTTGCTGGCGAGTTGGAAAGAGGCGTCGGCGCCGAGGAGGACACCGTCAGCATTCGTGTCGAAGTCATCATTATCAAATTTTAGATAGGATGCGGTCAGATCCACTTTCACGTTCTCCTTGCTGACCACCTGATAGCCGCCTTTAAACTCATAGGCTTTGATATCGGTAAAGTTGCCCCCGTTTGGAGCATCCAGATCCCCAGTCGCAAATTCAAAGCCCAGCTTCCATTTTTCAATCGGAAATTCCAGTCCGATAATGGTGGCGGAGGCATCTCCATCCACCCAATCGTTAATTTCCCATGTCCCATTGGGCAGATATTCTACATAAACCTCCGCTCCAAGCGCGCCGCTCGCCGCGAACAGCACCATGCATACCCCGATGGCAAGGGCGATCAACCATCTTTGCATTGACATTACCTCCGTGGAAATATTATTTTGGCGTAAATGCCAAGGTCATTATATTTGGAAATCAGTGGATAATTGACACAATCCAATAATTACCATAATTTTTGCCGACCATACTTTCATCCAAGGGAGCATAAAGATAATCATTGATAATCGGGAGCCGATCTCGAAAGAGGATGGGAATGCAAGTAATTTTTCTTAGTCGAAGAACGATTCGCCGGTTATGGGGTTTATTGGGATTGGCGTTGGGGATATCAATATTAGTGGTAGGATTTAACCATTATCGGGAGGCGTTTACCCGGATCGGAGAGTTGACGGTGGTCATTGACCCCGGCCATGGCGGAGTGGATAGTGGGACCCAGGACCACCTGGGGAATCCGGAAAAGGATTATAATTTAAAAATCGGATTGGAATTAAATGAAGTCTTGCGCCAGAGCGGATTACGAACCATACTCACCCGGGATCAGGACATTCCCTTGGAACCGTTTACCGGACGCCCGGGACGGCATCGCCGCGATCTTCTAGCGCGGCTGCAAAAAGCCAAAGAGAGCCGAAGCTTGTTT
Organism: Bacillota bacterium; assembly: GCA_023402395.1. GTDB lineage: Bacteria > Bacillota > UBA4882 > UBA8346 > UBA8346 > JAEYGI01. Next base: position 1,129,152 of record JAEYGI010000040.1, on the reverse strand, counting down.
TTAGTGAGTCTGCATTGCGATTGGTCAAAGGATCGTTCCAAGGCTGGAGCCACGGTTTTTTATAACCACCATTCCCAATCGAGCAAAGAATTGGCGCTTATTGTCCAGGAGGAATTGAACCGGGTCCAGACACGGCCCAGAAAAGCGGCGCCAGGGAAATATCTGATTATTCGGGAACGGGGTATAAGCGGAGTTTTGGTGGAAGTAGGTTTTTTATCGAACCCGGAAGAAGTCGCCAGATTGTTGGATGCCGGATACCGGCGACAATTGGTCCAGGCAATGGTCATCGGGATATTAAAATATAGCCGCCGTTATATTTCACCCCTCCATTTAAAGAGGCTGTGACCACTTCTGGTCACAGCCTCTTTTATTTGAGCAAAGTATCAAGGATAGTGATGATTGATTTTTCGGTTCGTTTGTCCAGCCAACCTTGGAGATCGGTCATACCCGGATTGCTCTTGGCCAACATTGTCTTGAGCATCTGAAAAGTGACCGCTTCGGGGAAGCCTTTGTTTTCCATCAGGACTTTCGTGGCTGGCCCTTTGAAAATTTTTGATAAATCCAATTCTCCCGCCCCCTGTAAGTTTCGTCCCAATCCTCTGCTTCTGGCGTTTTTCATCAGCAACTGCTTCAATTTGTCGGGGGTGATGGATGGATACTTCTGTAAGATCTGCGCTGCGGCGCCCGCAACCATCGGAGTGGACATTGAAGTCCCGGTCAAAGCCTGATAACCACCGCGATGAGACAAGGAGGTTATTTCAGTGCCCGGGGCAATCAGATCCGGTTTGGGAAGATTATCGATGGTCGGACCGCCGCTGGAAGATGAATGAATTCGATCGTCTTCGGGGTTGAGTGTATTTTGGTCGTCAATATTGCCAACAGTGATCACTGATGGGCTAATTCCGGGGGAATTGATGCTTCGCAGCCCGGGTCCTGCGTTTCCGGCGGCGGCGCAGACGACAATCCCTTTGCGCCAGGCCGCGTCCACCGCCCGGCAGAGCGGGTCGGTCCGATAGGACTCTTGAGCGGTGACTCCCAGTGATAAATTAATTACTTTAATGTTTAAATTATCCAGATTGTTTAGACACCAGTCGATTCCGGCAATCACGGTTGAGAGTGAGCCGGAACCCTTGTCATCCAGTGCTTTGACCCCTACCAGACGGGCTTCGGGAGCCATTCCTTTGTATTTGCCGTCAGAAGAACGCCCGTTTCCGGCAATAATTCCTGATACGTGAGTTCCGTGACCGTTATCGTCATAGGGTTTTTTCTGATTGTTGATCAAATCGTTCCACGCCAAGATTCGGTTGTCGGGAACCACCAGATCGTTATGAGGGTAAATCCCGGTGTCGATCACGGCCACCACAATTCCTTTTCCCGTATAGCCCCATTCCTGGACCTTGGAACTGCCGACAGTAGGGACGGCCACATCCAGCAATGCATAGGCGGTCACATCGCTCCAGACCTTTCGAACCAGCCGGTTACGGACCAGTTCGTTGAGGCTGTGGGCGGGGAGTTCGATGGCCAAGGCAGAAATTAGGCCAATTTCCCGTAAGGTCTTGCCTTGACAGCCATCGACCAAAGCACAGATCTTTTCGGCTTGGCGAGCTTTGACCTCCACCAAGAGTGGAAAACGGTGCCTTTCTTGGTTTACCCCGATGTTTTGAAGCAGTGGAGACAGTTTGACCTGCCAGTGATTGGCGCTCATTACTTTTTACGCTCCTTGTTGTCCGTTCCAGGCTAATTCATCATATTCACTTCCAGTCGTGATTTTTCTTGGATAAAAGGCATAAAACGCGCGGGTGAGTTGGCAGTTTAGGTACGGTGATCCACTATTGTCATCATTTAAGAGCTAAACGGCAGTTTAAAAAGATTGCTAACAGGGATTATAAGCATGAGAGAGTTTCAGACTCTGATAAAGGCATTGGCATCCAATGAAGGAGGTGAGACAGGTGCGGTTTAACAAGTATTTGATGATAATTGGAGCGACCTTTTTCATGCTATCGGTTTCAGGCTGCGATTGGTTTAACGGAGGAAACCAGTCCCGTCCGGCGCCGGTTCGGCCGCGCATGGAAAATCCAATGCGCTCCCCGGCTCCGACCAAGCGTGTTCCCGGGATATCCAGCGTTACCGAGAAAAGTCTGCTGCAACGGATTAGCCGGACCGAGACCGAAGTAAGACGGAACAATTGGCCCGGGGCTAACCGGGAGGTCGATCGGCTTGGGCTGGAGATGGGTCGTTTCCGGCCAACGAAAAGCAGGGGCAAATCGCTGCGCGAGATCGCCAGCTTTGACACAGTCTATACCAGATTACAGGGCGACTGCAAAATTCGGAACAGAGGCGCCGCCTTAAGGAATCTGGGCCGCTTGCGCGACACGTTGCGAAGACGCTAATTGAATTGAACGCCATCAAGCTTTTCGAAATAATTAAAACAGGGTTATTCCCTGTTTTTTTATGTTTTTTGGCCCAAACAAGAAAGGAAAGAAGTTTTCCGAGGAAACCATTGCCAAGAGACGGTTCTTAATTCAAGTAAGAATGTTTGGAAAGGAAGTTTCCGGAATTGCTTTGTAGCCAATCAACCACTCTCTGAAGGAATCAAGTTATTTCTTTCCCAAAACTCTTACGGAAACAATTTTGTCCAAATCAATCGATGCGAGAAACAAATGGGAAATCTTTTTTCCGTTGATTCCAAACGCTCTGTCCAAAAATTGATGCCCGAAAAACAACTGAAGCTAACCCGCTTATTTCTCAGCCACGTGAACCACAGCCACTCCCCAGGTCAATTCATAACAGATAGGACGCTTTAAACCCATTTCGGAAAGGATCCGCGTCAGTTCCCGTTGATGAGGGAAAGAGATGATTGATTCTTGGAGGTAATGATAAGGTTGAAAATTCTTGGCCAGAATCCTTCCAGTCAGTGGGACCCAATGATTGAGATAATAGAAATATAATTCCTTGAAGACCGGAAGATAAGGCTTTCCCATTTCCAGAGAGACGATGCGTCCGCCACTTTTTACCACTCGTTTGGCTTCGCCGATCGCCCGTTCCAAATCGGAGACGTTCCGAAGCCCATATCCGATAGTCACGCAATCGAAGGTGTCATTGGCAAACGGCAACTCCAACACATTGCCGCGAAGCAATTGAATCCGGTCTCTCCATGGGCAGTTTTTGAGCCTTTTCACTGCGATGGCGAGCATTTCGGGGGAGAAATCAATCCCGGTTACCCGACCGGACGGGGCGACTTTCTTAGCCAAATCCAAGGTGATCAGGCCGGTGCCGCAGCAGAGATCAAGGGCGTTATCGCCTGATTTCAGCTGAGTGTGATCCACCATAAATCTCCGCCAATAATGATGACGTCCCAGGCTCATGACGGTATTGACCCGATCGTAATGAGGGGCGATGGAATTAAAAAAACCCTGAATCATTTGCTCCTTACGAAGATTCATGTTCAGTCCTCCTTTGACAATGATTTGGGAAAGAACATCATGGGAGTGCCGCTGATTTGATTCGCTGATTCCGCATTGAAGTATTTACTATAGCGTTCTTATAAACCTAATTTTTCCATTCTACGAAAGAATATGCTCACGAGGGTTTGAATTTTCCAATGGATGTATTTGAGAAGTTGCTTAGACTTTGGCAAGGGCTTATTAACGTTGTTATATCCCGAGAAGCGATTGGAAGGGTTAACCGGACTACCCTTTTTCATCTATTGGGAGTCTTTTTAGAAAATGAAGCCGGCAAGCAGGAAAAAAGCCATTAACGGCGAAATTTATGAATGTTTTTTGTCAGTGTCGGTTGCAGTTTGGTAGGTTCGATCCCTGCAGAACGGTAGAAAAAACGGTTTAACGGAAGGATGGATGAATTAATGGATGGTTTGTTGGTATTTCGCTGGCTAGCGATCTTGGTTTTTGCCTGTCTGATGATCGGAGTAGGGGTTTATTCAATGCGCCGAGCCAAAACCACCGCCGATTTCTTCCTGGGCGGAAGAAACGTCGGTCCTTGGATCTCGGCGTTTGCTTATGGCACGACTTATTTTTCAGCGGTAATGTTTATCGGTTACGCTGGAAAATTGGGTTGGGGCTTTGGTATTTCCACGCTTTGGATTACCATCGGTAATGCTTTCATCGGCAGCTGGCTGGGATGGAAACTGCTCGCGCGGCGCACCCGTACGATGACCTCCAGGCTCGGGGTCATGACCATGCCGGAGTTTCTGGAAGCCCGTTATCAGTCCAAGGGGTTGAAAATCGTCGCCGCCATTCTGATCTTCCTGTTTTTGATTCCGTATTGCGGGTCGGTCTTCACCGGGCTAGGTTTCCTTTTTGAGAACGTGTTGAAGATCCCGTATCAAAGTTCGCTGGTGGTCATGATCCTTCTAACCGGAATCTATCTGATCCTTGGCGGTTATTTCGCGATTGCCTTAACCGACTTAATTCAGGGCGTTATCATGTTGGTTGGGGCCTCGTTGATGGTGGGGTTCATCTTCGTTCAGCCGCAAGTCGGCGGTTTCAGCGGTTGGCTTCCCAATTTGGCCAAGATCGATCCCGGCCTGACCCAGGTAATCCCCAAAAATTGGCTCGGCATGTTGGGCTTGGTGGTTCTAACCAGCTTCGGGACGTGGGGAATGCCTCAGATGGTTCAGAAATTCTATGCCATTAAGAATGAAAAGGTGATCAACACCGCTACGGTAGTGGCCACAGTCTTTGCATTGGTCATCGCTGGCGCCGCCTATCTGGTAGGCTCAACCGTCCATCTCTTTTTTACGCCAGAGAACGTGCCGATGGAAGGCGGACAGATTGCTTTTAACGCCATTATCCCGATTTTATTGAATCAGACCATGCCGGAAGTCTTGTTGATCGTTATTTTATTGCTGGTGCTATCGGCTTCGATGTCCACGCTCTCTTCGTTGGTTCTGGTTTCTAGCTCGGCCATTACCATCGATCTGATTCAAGGCGTGTTCTGCCCGAATCTGGACAAAAAACATTCCGTGAACTTGCTCCGCCTTTTTTGTGGCGTATTTATCATTTGTTCGATTGTCATTGCTGTTTATAAGCTGGACTTTATTATCAAATTGATGAGTCTTTCTTGGGGAACGATCGCCGGCGCTTTTCTTGCGCCGTATCTCTATGGACTATTTTGGAAAAAGACCACCAAAGCGGGAGCTTGGTCCGGTTTGATAACCGGAGTGGTTGTCTCCATCGGAGGTTCGTTGCTTTTTCCTTCGGAGCAACTAGCGCCACTAATCAGTTCCATTGCGATGTTCCTGCCCCTTTTAGTCGTTCCGATCGTCAGCGCCGTATCCCAGAAGTTTGAAACGGCCGATCTGGAACGGCTGTTTATCGAGGCGGCGGCGTCCGAAGAATGATTCACTCATGACAGCTTCGGCTGAACCATGAAATTTCAAAAACAGGCGCTCTATTCAAAAGCATTTGTGTACCCTGTCCGAAAAGCCGGGTTGTACACAAAAGCTCAGAGAAGCAAGGGATAAAGTCGTTTTTCAATGTTTTCTGCAAGGATCGGTAGATTGTTAGACTTTATCGCATGGCTTCTAAAACGAGTGCCAATCGTAAAACGAAGGAAGGACAGGACATGATTTGGGAACCGGAATTTGAGACGATGGAACGGGAGCCATTACGGCGCTTACAGGCCGAACGGCTGCGAAAAGTGGCGGATCGGGTCTATCAGCAAGTGCCTTTTTACCGACATAAATTTGATGAAGCAGGGATTAAACCCGGGGATATCAAACACTTGGAAGACTTGAGCCGGCTGCCGTTTACCAACAAGAACGATTTGCGCGACAATTATCCCTACGGCATGTTCGCTGCGCCACTCCGGGATATCGTCCGGATTCATTCCTCCTCGGGAACGACCGGGATTCCGACAGTGGTTGGGTATACCAAAAATGACCTTGTCACTTGGTCCAACCTGGTGGGCCGATTTATTACCGCCGCCGGGGTAACCAGCGAGGATATCGTCCAGATTTCGTTCGGGTATGGCTTATTTACCGGAGGGTTCGGGCTTCATTATGGAATGGAACGGGTTGGCGCCACGGTGATCCCGGTTTCCAGCGGTAATACCGAGCGCCAGATCCGGATTATGAGGGATTTTGGCACCACTACGCTGGTGGCTACACCGTCTTATGCGTTGCATATGGCCGAAGTCGCCCATGAACTGGGGTTCGGACCCGGTTCACTCCGGTTGCGGGTCGGTTTGTTCGGTTCGGAGCCTTGGTCAGAGAGCATGCGGAAAGAGATCGAGAGAGCTTGGGGGATTCTGGCCACCGACAATTATGGTCTTAGCGAGGTGATTGGCCCGGGGGTTTCCGGGGAATGCCAATGCCGATGCGGTATGCATATTTCCGAAGACCATTTCATTCCGGAGATCATCGATCCGGTGACCGGAGAAACGAAAGGTCCCGGCGAAAAAGGGGAGTTGGTCATTACCGCACTGACCAAGGAGGCTTTACCCATTATTCGCTACCGGACCAAAGATATCACTTCGCTAAACTATGAGAAATGCGCTTGCGGCCGGACCACGGTCCGTATGGAGAAAACGTTGGGCCGGAGCGACGATATGCTGATCATCCGCGGCGTCAATGTATTTCCATCCCAGATCGAAAGCGTTTTGATGGAGATCGAGGAGGTAGAACCCCATTATTTGTTGATTGTGGATCGGGTGGACTATCTCGATCAGTTGGAGGTACACGTCGAAGTTCCCGAGCGAATTTTCACTGGAAACCTGCGGGATTTGGAAACGTTGGCCGAAAAAATCAAACGGAAAATTTTTTCTTTGCTGAATATTAACGTCAAAGTGAAGCTGCTCGAGCCGAAAAGTATCGAGCGGAGCATGGGAAAGGCCAAAAGGGTCACAGACAATCGAAAGCTGTAATCGCCCGAAATCGGCTCTATGCAAATTCATCAATTAATTGCAGAACAAGTGTGACAAGTGTATTTCGCTCTTCTGGATAAATCCCCCGCTAGGGGGATTTATTATTGATTTAACAATTTAACGTGATAATTTTTACTTGTTTGGGATATGATAATAGTACAGAAATGTAATTAAAAATTTTTGAATTATGGTGGAAAAAAGCGGGGCATTCTCCGATAATATAACTATATAAGAGTATAATATGTCGCAATATCTTACGCTCAAAAATTGTTGCGGCATAGATAGACCCGCTCAATATTAATAATTCAAAAAAGGAGGTGAAATCGGATGAGGCTGGTATTAAACGGCTTACAAATTCGACCGGTCATTGGAGATGATTACCGGGCGGTTTTCCGGCTCTACCGGCAATTGGTCGGTACCGCTGCTCTCGGGCCGGAAAGCGATTTTTCCAGGATTTTTAATAACTTTTTGGCATTCAAGGATCGTGAGGCATTCGTGGCTACGGTTCATGAGAAAGTAATCGGCTTGGTTACTCTTTATTATCTGGATGTTTTGCATCATCACGGTATGATCGCCAGTATTCAGGAATTAATTGTCACCGAGGAGTTCCGGGGCCGGGGTGTGGGGCGAGCGCTGGTCGAATTTGTAAAAGGGAAAATTATCGAAAAAGAATGTCGCGGTTTGGAAGTCGCTACGGATCTCTGGCAGAGCGGGGCCAAAGCATTTTATGAGCGATGCGGCTTTCAAGGAAAATCCCAAATGGTTGCCAACTGAACAAGGTAACTCTTGAAGGCTTGTCCGGATGCCAACCAAACTAGCTTCAACAAAGCTAGTTTTTTTATTAGGTGGATGATAACGGGCCAATCGTTGAGAGCTCATTTTTGCGGATTGAAATCACTGAGTTGGGGAAGGATTTTTAATGAAAATGGATAATTACTTGGTAATTTTGGATAGCGTTAAGGACGGCTGGTGGATAGATGACAGAAAACATACGACTGCAAATTGATGAATTACGGGAAGAAATTGAACGGCATAATTATTTATATTACGTTCAGGATGCTCCGGAAATTAGCGATCAAGAATATGACCGCTTATTGCAAGAATTAATTCGACTGGAGAATGAATATCCTGAGTATTCCAGTCCCGATTCCCCTACCCAGCGGGTCGGCGGGATGCCGTCAGCGCTTTTTCAATCGATTCGTCATCCGGTTCCTTTGCTCAGCTTGGCCAACGCCTATAGTCCCGAGGAGTTGAAGGCCTTTGATGAACGGCTGAAACGGGCATTGGGGCGGGATGAGGAGATCTCTTATATTGCCGAATTGAAAATTGACGGATTGACAATCGCCTTGACCTACCGCGAAGGTCTACTGGTGACCGCCGCCACTCGGGGTGACGGTAATGTCGGCGAAGATGTGACCACTAATATCAAGACGATTAAGTCAATTCCGCTTCGGCTTCCGCCGGGCAGCCCAACGGAACTGGGAGTCCGGGGCGAGGTCTACATCAAGAAAGCCGATTTTGAAGGGTTAAACGCCAGCCGCGAGGATGAAGCCAAGTTTGCCAATCCGCGCAATGCGGCGGCTGGATCACTGCGCCAACTCGATCCGAAAATCACTGCCGAACGGCCATTGGATGCCTTTTTTTACGACATCTTGTTTATAACTGGCCGAAACCTTGCAACCCAATGGGGTGGATTCGAACTGCTCCGAAGTTCACGTCTGAAGACCAACCCGGAATCACGCCGTTGCCAGGGAATTGCGGCAGTGATTGAATACTGCCGTTATTGGGAGGAGCATCGCGACCAGTTACCCTATGAGATCGACGGGATTGTGGTCAAAGTCGATTCTTTGGTAGACCAGGAAGCGTTAGGGTATACGGCTAAGGCACCTCGTTCGAAGATCGCTTTCAAATTTCCGGCGCAACAGGTAGAGACTACTGTCCTGAATATCGTAGTCAATGTGGGGCGGACCGGCGCCGTGACACCGTTGGCGCTTCTGGAACCAGTCCGGGTGGCGGGTTCAACGGTCGGTCGCGCAACGCTGCATAATGAAGACCTGATACAGGAGAAGGACATCCGGATTGGAGACCACGTAATTATTCAGAAAGCCGGCGATGTAATTCCGGAAGTGGTTCGTTCCCTTCCTGAGAAACGAAACGGTATGGAGCGGGTCTTTGAGATGCCGATCATCTGTCCTGAATGTGGCTCCGAGGTCTACCGCGAACCCGGGGAAGCGGTGGCCCGCTGTCTGGGCGCCACCTGCCCGGCGCAATTGCGAGAGGGGATCATTCACTATGTTTCCAGAGATGCCATGGATATCCAGGGGCTGGGCGAGGCGATTATCGTTCAATTAATTGAATCGGATTTGGTTCATGATGTTTCAGATCTATACCGGTTGAAATATGCGGATCTGGTGAAACTGGAACGTTTCGGGCCTAAATCGGCTTCCAACTTGGTGCAGGCGATTGCCGAATCGAAGCAAAATAATCTGGCTAGGCTCATTTTTGCCTTGGGGATTCGTCACGTCGGCGAGGGAGCTGCCCGGGAACTGGCGGCCCATTATGGAACGCTTAGGCGCTTAATGGCGGCCGGTGTCGAGGAATTGACGGAGATTTCCACAATTGGCCCCAAAATTGCCGGCAGCGTGGTTAAGTATTTTGGAGAAAAACACAATCGGGAACTGGTTGAGCGTCTGGTTGAGCTGGGTGTAAACACAAATGAAATCCAAAACGAGGTTGAAGTGCCTCAGACATTGGCCGGAAAAACGGTGGTCGTCACCGGAACTTTGGAAACGTTCAATCGCGGTGAGATAGAAGCAGCTATCCGTAATCACGGGGGCAAAGCGGCTTCTAGTGTCAGCAAAAACACCGATTTCGTGGTGGCTGGGAAAGAAGCCGGTTCAAAGTTACAAAAGGCTCAGGAATTGGGAATACAGATCATTGATGAAGAACAGTTCAAACGATTATTGAACGAAACAAATTAAACGGCTGGCTCCAAAAAAATGTCATTTTGATGTAAATAAAATTATTTTGATCGGCCATAATCCGTTGTTTAATGATAAAATGGTGTTATCTGAAATCAGCCAGAATTTGGAGGGGAGTTTCCATGAGTTTGACCAAAACGGAAGTGGAGCATGTGGCTAGACTGGCCCGTTTGGAACTGAGCGAGACCGAGAAAGAGGCGTATACCGTTCAATTGAACGAGATCTTAAATTTTGTGGAACAATTGTCCGGAATCGATATTGCCGGAATTGAGCCCACTGCGCACGCCATTCCCGTGACCAATGTCTTCCGGCCGGATCGGGTGGAACCGTCGCTGGATCCGGAAACCGTTCTTGCCAATGCCCCCGAGCGGCTCGATAATTTCTTTAGAGTTCCAAAGATATTGGAAGATTAGACTTAAATGCTAGCCGACATCTGACAAGGGGGTTACAACATGGCCTTATATGACCAAACAGCGCACGAATTGAGCCAAGCCATCGCGGGCAAAGAGATAAAAGTCACTGAAATAGTGGAAGCGGTCATCAATCGAATTTACGCCGTGGATCCGAAAGTGAAGGCGTATATCACCATTAATGAAGAAGCGGCGTTGGAAGAGGCGCGCGAGATCGATCATGCGATCGCCAGAGGTAAAAAATTACCGCCACTGGCCGGTATTCCAGTGGCAGTCAAGGATAACATGTCGACCAGGGGGCTTCGGACCACATGTGGGTCGCGAATGTTAGAGAATTATATGCCGCCGTATGATGCCAGAGTCGTTGAGCGGCTCAGGGAAGAACGGATGATCATTATTGGAAAAACTAACATGGATGAGTTTGCCATGGGGTCATCCACTGAAAATTCAGCGATGTTTCCAACTCGGAATCCATGGGATTTGGAAGCGGTTCCCGGCGGTTCCAGCGGCGGGTCGGCAGCGGCGGTCCGGGCCGATGAGACGATTTTAGCTCTTGGTTCCGATACCGGCGGATCGATTCGGCAACCGGCGTCTCATTGCGGAGTGGTTGGACTAAAACCGACTTACGGACGGGTTTCCCGTTATGGATTGGTCGCCTATGCATCTTCTCTGGATCAGATCGGTCCCCTTGCCAAGGATGTGACCGATTGTGCGATGTTATTGCAAATTATCGCCGGATATGATCGGCGGGACTCAACTTGTGTTGATCTTCCGGCCCCTGATTATCTGCAGGAATTGAAGAAGGGCGCCTCCGGCTTGCGGATCGGACTGGCCAAGGAGTATCTGGCCGAAGGAATCAGTGAACCAGTCCGGCAAGCGGTGGAAGAGGCGGTACGGGTCTTCCGGGAACTTGGCGCCGAAGTGGTGGACGTCACGCTCCCCAATGCTCAATACGCTCTTCCTAGTTATTATATCATTGCTCCCGCCGAAGCCAGCTCTAATCTGGCGCGTTATGACGGGGTCCGTTATGGGCATCGGACGAACGAGGCCGTTTCCGATTCGGTCGAATTGTTCATGAAGACCCGCCGGGAAGGTTTTGGCCCCGAAGTGAAGCGAAGAATTATGGTCGGTACCTACGCATTGAGTTCCGGTTATTATGACGCTTATTATCTCCGCGCTCAGAAAGTGAGGACTTTGATCCGAGAGGACTTCAGCCGCGCTTTTCGTAGTTGCGATCTAATTTTGACACCGACTGCTCCCTCGGTAGCATTCAAGATCGGTTCCAAGACCCAGGACCCGCTGGAGATGTATTTAGAGGATTTCTGCACCATTACCTGTAATATGGCGGGGATTCCCGGACTCTCTATCCCGGGAGGGTTTTATCAGGGCAAGCCGATTGGCCTTCAATTGCTGGGCCCGGCGTTTAAGGAAGAGGTTCTATTGCGGGCCGGCTATGCTTTTGAGCAAAACACCGATTTTCATACGAAACGGCCCAATTTATAATTGCCCCGATCACGAGCGCGAGAAGGAGGAACCGTCATGCCTTTGTCAGATTATGAGATCGTCATCGGTCTGGAAGTCCACGCGGAGCTAAAGACCGAATCGAAAATTTTTTGTTCGTGCGCCACTGAATTTGGAGGAGAACCGAATTCCCATGTCTGTCCCGTATGCCTGGGTCTCCCGGGAGTGCTTCCGGTGCTCAATGAAACCGCCATGGACTACGCAATCATGGCCGGACTGGCCCTAAACTGCACGATCGCCGAGTTCAGTAAGTTCGACCGGAAGCAGTATTTTTATCCCGATTTGCCCAAAGCCTATCAGATCTCCCAGTATGATCTGCCGCTTTGTAAGGATGGCTGGATTGAAATTGACGTGGAAGGCAATCCGGATCAGGTCAAATCGATCGGAATCATCCGGGTCCATTTGGAGGAGGAGGCCGGGAAGACTGTCCATTCCGGCGCCGGAATTCTGGACTCAGATTACTCAATGCAGGATTACAACCGTTGTGGCATTCCCTTGATCGAAATCGTCGGCGCGCCCGACCTTCGGTCCCCTCAGGAAGCCAAGGATTATCTTGAAAAATTAAAGACTTTGCTTCAATACACCGGGGTCTCCGATTGTAAAATGGAAGAAGGTTCGCTGCGCTGCGACGCCAATATCTCGCTTCGTCCCAAAGGTCAAAAAGAATTTGGAGTGCTGGCCGAGATTAAAAATATGAACTCTTTCCGGGCCGTTCAGGCCGCGCTTGAATATGAAGCTGAGCGCCAGGCCCGGTTGCTCGACTCCGGGGAGAAGATGGTCAAACAGACTCGGACCTGGGATGAGGTCAAATGCGTTACGGTCTTCATGCGGTCCAAGGAAGAAGCCAGCGATTACCGGTACTTCCCCGAGCCCGATCTAGTGCCCATGTCCATCAATCGAGATAGGGTGGAGCAGCTCAGGCAAAGATTGCCGGAAATGCCTGATTCGCGGCGCAAACGTTATGTCAAACAATGGGGCCTACCGGAATACGACGCTAACCTGATAAGCGGTTCGCTGGCCATGGCCGAGTTTTTCGAGGCTGCCGTGGCCGAATACGGTGAAGCCAAAACCGTCAGCAATTGGGTCATGGTTGAACTGGCGCGCTTATTGAATCAAGAACGGATTGAACTGGAGTCTGCTAAGCTCAAACCGGCTCAACTCGCCAAGATGCTGAAACTTATTGACGCCGGTACCATCAGCGGCAAGATCGCTAAGGCTGTCTTTGAAGAAATGTTCTTTACCGGCAAAGACCCGGAGGCGATCGTAGCCGAGAAGGGCTTGGTGCAGATTAGTGATTCCGGTGAATTAACAGCGCTGGCAGTCAAGGTGCTTGAGGCCAATCCCAAATCGGTGGCGGACTTTCTGGCCGGTAAAGAACAGGCGCTTGGCTTCCTGGTCGGGCAAATGATGAAGGAGACCAAGGGCCGAGCTAACCCGGGTATGGTTAATGAATTGCTCCGGAAAGAGATTGCAAAGAAACGTTAATGGCCGGGTATCCGGCATTTTTCTTAGATTGGTCGGTTGCGACTTGGTTACACTATAGGGGGTGATACCATGAGGCAAACGTGGCTTGATGAAAGCGGAAAACTGTTCGGTCTGATCAATCCGGTCGATTTGGCTGTCATCATTCTGCTTCTGGCATTGGGTATCAAGGTCGTTTCCGATCATCGCCCTGTTCCGCTCGATCTCAAGACGCGTCCGGTTACGGTCGGATTATTGGTTCGAGACATTCCTCCGTTTGTGGCGGATAGCGTCACGGTTGGACAGGATTTGTTCCTGGATGGTCGGAATTATTATCTCGGTAAGATTCGACGTAAGACGGTGGAACCGGCCGAGCTGATCCTTGAATCCGGCGGAAAACTGGTGCTGACCCGGTCGCCCCGTAACGTCGACCTTCGTTTGGAACTACAAAAAAGAGGCGGGCGGGTGATCGTCGGCCCCGCCCGAAGTGGGGTATATCTCGGAAAACTGGCGGTTCGAGTTGGGGAACGGCTCAGGTGTCATACCCTTTATACCAGTTTGAGCGGAGAAGTTCATTATCTCAAGGCGCGGGCCCGATGAAGCTTCTTCGGGTATTCCATGGGTCAAGATTTTACCGTTTAATGGTTGGGCCCAGTTGTGTGACAATAGGATTTCTAAGGGAGTTTCGCCTATTGGCACGGGGTAGTCTAACGGCTGATTCTCTCCACCGGCTTCAGTTACAGGAGTGGTTTAAGAATTGGGCTTCGGTATGGGATAAAAGTATGTTTCGGGCACTCGGGGTTGGATTCAGCACTCTGAGTAATTCAATCGTTGGAAAATGGCGGGAAAAGGCAGGAAACCTCTCATGGTGCAATCAAGCGATGGAGATAGTAGTCCCGGTAGCCATTGCTTTGATGACGGCGTTTGGCTACTGGATGGGGCTGCTGCCGTTCTTGATCATTTGGTTGTTGATTCAAGGCAATAGTACTCCAATTCAAAAAGGATTATTTGGCCTGGGAATGATCGTCGCCGTCTCCACGATCTTTTCCGCACCCGGTCCAAACCAAAACTGGAATGAGTTGGTACAATTTCAAAGCTGGCTTTTGATAGCCTGGCTGGCGGCGAAGACCTTTAATCCCGAGCGGCTCCGGCGAGTCAGGACAGCCATAATTATCAGTGGCGTATTTTGGATGCTCGTTGGATATCTGCAGTATTGGTCCGGGATTCCGACCCCGCCGGGTTGGGTCGGCGCGGAACAGGCTGAAGTAATCCCGATCCGGGTTTACTCGGTCTTTGGCAACCCAAATTTGTATGGATTATTTCTTTTATCGTTATTAATATGGATCGGCGAGTTTTGGCTGGAGGAAACCCGTTTTTCCCATCGATTGGGCTTAGGCCTATTGCTGGGCTTGGTTTTGCTTTCGCTGGCACTTACTTATTCGAGAACCGCCTGGGTGTTGGCGGCATTATATTTAGCGATCCGTTTCTGCGGCATGCTCCGGGGACGCCGGTTAGCTATAATGCTCGTATTATTATTGGGAGTAGGGACTCAAGCCGGCTTGTGGAAGCGCATCGCCAGCCTCTGGTCTTGGCGCGATGGCACCTTGGGATACCGGTGGGAGATTTGGCGCGGCGTAGCACGGATTCTCGGCGACCATTGGGCCTGGGGAATCAGTCCTGGCAATTTCGGGACATTCTACCCCTGGTATCAAGAGCCGGGGATCGTAGCTGATCATGCTCATCAACTATACTTGCAGTTTTGGCTGGAATATGGAGTTTTTAGTTTAATCGCGTTATTGCTGGTCTTTTGGAATATCAGCATCAGGAATGCCTGCGTTATAGAGCATTCGAGGGCGGCCCGGTTTATTGTGTTGGCGTTTTTAGGTTATGGATTAACCGAGAGTTGGATGAGCAGTTCGATGATGGGAGGATATTTTTGGCTTTTGATCGGAATGGCGCTCGCCGCTCAACAGGAACGGACAGTTTAAACCGGGACGGACTGGTTCTGTTCGGATATTATGGTTGCGGCAACTTGGGAGACGAAGCTAATCTTCTCCAAATCATTGAGGCCATCCGGGAGACCGGAATCTCCGCAATCAGCGTTATCTCCGCCGACCCCGCCCGGACAGCTGCCGAATATCAGGTCCGAGCCGTGGCAAAATATGATCTTACCGCCATAATCAGGGCGTTTAAAAGAGCGCGATGGCTGGTGGGGGGCGGTGGTGCGTTGTTCCAGGATGCTTCCAGCCGGCGCAGCATTTTTTACTATGCCATGCTGGTCTGGCTGGCTCGGAGGAACGGGTTGCGGATTTTTCTGTACGGGCAGGGAATAGGTCCGCTCCGGACCAGGATGGGGAAATTGGCGGCCAAGTTTGCATTAGACCGGGTCGAGGCACTTTCGATTCGGGACCGGTTATCTCTAGAAATCGCAACTGAATTAAAAGCAGCCGGTCTACAAGTGGTTCTAACCGCGGAACCGTTATTGGCATTGAAATCGCTCGCTCCTGAGAAAATTGGCGCTTACTGGAGTAAATACCCTTGTAAAACGCGGGAGCGAATTGGATTGGTGATCAACAATTCCAAAGTACTGAGAGTCGGTTGGTGGTTCCAGCTATTGGAATCGTTACAAATGGACGAAGGAGTGGAGTTATTTTTGTTGACGACCGACAGCCGGGATCAAAGGTTGGCTGAATTGTTAACAGACTCTCTTGGAATAAGATATCTTCCGACTTGTCGGGAAGGTTGGGCATCGCTTCAGGCTGCCGTCGCCGGGCTCGACCTAGTGGTTAGCGCCCGTCTTCACGGGCTGGTGGCTGCGGTAATTGAGGAGCGGCCTGTATTTGGCCTGGCTGTTGATTCAAAGCTTGAAGGTTTCTGCAATTGGTTGAGGCTTCCATACCGGCTAATCTCCGCCGGACAATCCAACAGCATGCTTGCTGGGGCGATCCGGGCCCAACTAGTCCGACGCGATGCGTATCAGACACCCGATGTCAGATCGCTATGGAGGGCCAGCGCTTTAGAAAATCAAGAATTACTGAAACGGTTTATCGCAAAGGTCTAAATGCGTGTATTTATCGATGAAATTCCCGTTGACCTTTTTACCAGGGAAGACTTATTCGGCCGGATGACGGAATGGTTTGCGACCCGACGGCGCTCACACCAGATCGTTACCCTGAACGCCTTGATGTGGCAGGAGGCCCGCCGCAATCAAAGCTTTCGGCAGGTGTTGCGGCGGGCTGATTTGGTAACGGTTGACGGCTACGGAATTGAGCTTTGCTTGCGCAGGAACGGCCATCAAACAGCGCCCCGGATCGCCGGAATCGACCTGGTCCGGGAGCTATTAAAGCTTTGCGCCGATATCGGATGCCCTGTCTATTGTTACGGAGGTTCCAAGGGTTTACCGCTCGCATTGCATCCTAATTTGGTCGAAAACTGGCCGGGCTTGAACGTAGCCGCGCTTCGGGACGGGTTCGGTGATTCCTTGGCAGAAACTGAGGTCATGAAAGAGATTCTCCGGCTTCAACCCGGACTGTTACTGGCGGGGTTGGGTTCGCCCCGCCAGGAACTGTTTTTGGCCGATGTTTTGCCTCGCTTGGAAGGAACCGTTGGCATCGGGGTCGGTGGGGCGCTTGATGTTTTGGCCGGCCGCAAGTGGGAGGCACCCGCCGGGATTCGGAAGCGAGGCTGGGAGTGGCTATACAGAATGGCTCTGGAACCGCGTAGAATTAGGCATCTTCCCGATTTAATCGATTTTTGGTTTCATCAAATTTTATTTGACTCGGACAGAGGTGATCCGTAAATGGGTAGGTGGTTACTAAAACCGGATTGGCCCGCGATCCGCCGTGAACTCCGGGACTACCTTGGAATTTTGCTCGGCGTTACTATCACGTCGCTCTCGTTGGTATGGTTATTAATTCCCAACAAAATTGCCGCCGGCGGAGTTAGCGGCCTGGCGATCATTCTTTATTATTTATGGGGATGGCCAGTAGCCTGGACCATGTTGATGATGAATTTACCGCTGTTTCTGGCGTGTTTGTGGACATTCGGGCCGAGATTCGGGGCCAAAACCTTATTTGGTGCGGCATTTATCTCGATTACCACCGAATTTTGGGGAAAGTTCGTCCATCTATTGCCGCTCACCAAAGATCCGTTGCTGGCGTCATTGTACGGGGGGGTCATCGCTGGTGTGGGAATGGGCCTGGCCTTCCGGTTCCGCGGCACAACCGGAGGAACCGACTTGGCGGCGCAATTATTGAACCGTTTTACCGGGATCTCCATCGGCCAATCGTTACTGATCTTTGACGGATCGATTATTTTTCTCGCCGGATTGGTTTTTCGCAGCACAGAACTGGCACTGTATGCCGTAATTACGCTATTTGTGACCGGAAAGGTACTGGATACGGTTTTGGAAGGCTTTGACTATGCGAAGGCGGCTTTCATCG
This sequence comes from Bacillota bacterium, assembly GCA_023402395.1. Taxonomy (GTDB): domain Bacteria; phylum Bacillota; class UBA4882; order UBA8346; family UBA8346; genus JAEYGI01. Next base: position 1,111,455 of record JAEYGI010000040.1, on the reverse strand, counting down.
TCTCCGAGCACTCCGAGGAGATCGGACGGAAGATTCTGAGCGAACTGCAGCGCGGGGCCACCGGACTTTTCGGCCGTGGCTTATATTCCACCGAACGGAAAGAGGTTATTCTCTGCGTTATCTCCCGCGCTGAAGAAGGTAAACTAAAAGAACTGGTCCGCCAGATTGATCCCAAGGCTTTTGTAATTATATCCGATGTTCACGAAGTGTTGGGGGAGGGCTTTAAGGAATGATGCCCGCTATTCGGGGATCGAAACTAACTTTTTCCGGTGAATTGAAATTTCCTGAAGGAATTTTTGGTTATGTATCAAATTCATTCCATAAATCGGACATAACGGGTGAGAACCAACGAGATGAACGATGAGTACGGAATGGAAGCGCTGATACATGTTATCCGACACAGTCTGGATGGGGCATGCCTTGTCTCCGCTTCCACCGGATTGATATTATACGCCAACGATGCCGCTTTGAGCTATCTTGGATACACCTCGGCGCTAATCCAAACGATAAAATTCAATCGGCTCATCAACCGTTTGGCCGAGGGGGATCAACCGCGTGAGTGGTCCAATTATCAAGGCTATCGCGGCGAGATGGAGCTGCTCCGGTACGATGGGTCGGTTTTTCCGGTTGAGATCTCCATCGTCAAGTGGCAACAAGAATTGATCATCCAATTCCGGGATTTAAGCGAGTGTAGGCTCAAATCGGAGACACTGCGGAAACGGAACGCTATCCTCAATTTTCTCTCCGAATCCAGCCACCTCCATTCGGAGTTTCCATACGGGCAGATTAATTATAAGTTGATGGCCGACCGGCTGCGCGGGGTGACGGGAGCTTTTGCGATTCTATTCCAGACATTCAACAGTTTGACCCGGATAACTACCTCGGAAGCATTGTCGATCGCCCCGGAACATGAGGCCGCCGCCGAAAAGGCCTTAGGATTCAATCCGGTTGGCCGCCAATGGGATTGGACCGGATTTCCGATTCATCACTCCACTGAAATTCAGGCCTTTGACAATCTTCGGCAATCGGTGGGCGCGGCGGTTCTGGAAGGAATCGACCGAACCGGACTGCAACTGGGCAAGATCTATGTCAGCAATTTAATCTACCGGGAACAGTTTTTGGGCGATATTGTCATCGTCATGCCCGGGAACGCGGAACTTGAAGAAGTGGGAGCGCTCAAGATCTTTTCCCAGCAGATGGCGGCGGCAGTTGCCCGTAAAAAAATTGAACAAGCCTTGGTTGAAAGTCAGGCATTATATCAATCCTTGTTTGAACACTCGGGTGACGCCGTCTTCGTCACTGATCCCGGCGGCAGCTTGCTCCAGATTAATCAGGCGGCCTGCCGGCTATTGCGCTATGAGAAAGATGAGTTGATGAAGTTCAACCTCCGAAAGCTGATTACTTATCCCGACCCAGCTCATTACCATAGTTTTCCCGAAAAAGGCGGATTTTTGGGTGAAGTCGTGATGAACGCCAAGGACGGCCGGGAAGTGGCGGTGGAGATTAATACCACCATGCTTCCGGACGGTAACATCCTCGGGATCGCCCGTGACATTCACGAACGGAAAATCGCCGCCGCGGCGCAACGGGCCAAGGAAAACGCCGAGGAACGGGATAGAACCCGCAATCGTTTTTTACAGATTGCCGCCCATGAATTGCGCAATCCGATGGCCGGAGTCAAGGGCGGACTCTCGTTGCTGCGCTATCGGGTAACCGCCGGACGTCCCCTGGGTGATATCGCGCGGATCGCCCTGGCGATGGAGCGTGAGATCGACCGGCTTTCCAATCTGCTTAACGCGATCTTGGATGCGTTTCAGATCCAAGAAGGCCATTTTCCAATGGAGTTTACGCAACTTAATCTGATTCGCGTCATTCAATCGGCCTTGAAACCCTTTATGAGCGGTGAGGACGCTGCCCGGATCACGCTTAACTTTTCGGGATGCCGTCAATGTTGGATTATGGGCGATTACTTCCGGCTGGAAAATGTATTCCGGAATCTGTTGAATAACGCGCTTAAATATTCGCCGTTCAAAAGCGAGGTTAACGTCGATCTGACGGTTGGAGACAGTTGGTCGATCCTGACGGTTCGGGATCAGGGGGTCGGAATTCCCGGGGATCAATTGAATGCGGTCTTTGAAGGCTTCTTTCGCGCGACCAATATCGAACGGTTTCAGGACCCCGGCGGTTTGGGGCTGGGGTTGTATATCTGTCGGGACATCATTACCAAACATCAGGGATTGATTTGGGTGGAGAGTGAACCGGGTCAAGGAACGATCGTGTATGTTAAACTTCCGTTGTATCAACCAGAGGAGGGATAACATGGCCAGGATCTTGATTATTGATGACGAGCCTGCGATTGCTCTGGCGCTGCAAGAGATACTCAACGACGAGGGTCATAGCACCGATGTTGCTAACACCGGCCTTTCCGGGCTGGAACGCCTGGAAACCGGGATGAAACCGGATCTGATACTGATCGATCTCTTCTTGCCCGGGATGAGCGGCCGGGATATTGTCCTCTATATGCGGCAATGCCCGCGACTCACTCAAATCCCGGCGATTCTGATCACCGGGGCGGTTCCCAACCCGCATGACTTTCCGCCGGAAGAGAGTTATCAGGGATTTCTCGCCAAACCCTTTGATGTGATGGATGTGGTGGAGAAGGTCAATTCCATCCTTCAAGATCTGTGCCATGCCTCATAAAGGAGAGTTGGCGTTGCAACCTCAAGCCGGGTATGGCGAGAGTCCGCTCAAACCGTCGAAAAAAAGCGGTTTGAATTGTGCTTTCCAACCTTGAATATACTTCTGGTGATCAATTAAACCCCCGGTTACTTTGAAAAGTAAGTTGGGGGTTTAGTTTCTCTTATCAGCGGTGTTATTGATTCGCCGCTTTATTATTTTCCCCTGTTTTTGCGCACCGCTGCTTTTTATCCTTTTCTTTCCTCCTTGCATCATCGTCAACCCATTTTTCTCCATTGTCAATTGCCCCATTCCTATTGTGAAGATCCTATTTCACATTGCTATCTGCCAATCTAAAATTGCGATCCACCAATTGGAAATTGCCGGATGCCATTGGGGTGGAGTCAGGTGACAATGTGCTTGGGGGAGATGACAATCAGGCATTGGCAAGTAACATTCGACAATTGGCAGGTGCCAACGGACAATTGGCAGATTCCCCTTCCATAATGGCGGGGATCAGCGGAGTATTTTAAATGCTTTGGGCATGTTTCCCGGGATCCTTCGAAAAACCCGGTGCCGGATGGATTCGATGGACATATCATGAAAGTGTTAAATCGTCAAATTACCGGTAATTATGTTTTATTTAGCCGGCGGATGAGGGGGCGGGGGAGATTGAAAGGGGTCATTCTGGCAGTTGGTTCCGAATGGCGATTTCTTTCATTATCGAAAATAACCAACCGGCATTTGCATCCCATTGGAAATGGGAAATATCCCATGGTCTTCTACCCGATCGCAGCCATGAAACAGGCCGGGATTCAGCGAATCATGCTCATTACCGATCCATTCCATATCGGTGATCTCATTGAATTGCTCGGAAGCGGCGCTGAATGGGATCTCAAATTCAGTTATCAAGTGCAAAAGAAATCCGGCGGTCCGGTGGCCGCATTGGAACTGGCGGAGGAATTCGCGGCGGGCGAGCGGTTGTTGGTCATGGAGGGGGATAATCTTTTCGAGGCGGAGCTCCGTTCCTATTTAGAGGGGTTCAGGCGGCAAAAGTCCGGGATGAAATTGTTTCTTAAAGAAGTGGATAATCCCTCGGGCCGCCCGGTGGCCCGTTTGCGGGATGAGAAGGTGGTCGCGCTTGAGGAAAAAACCGGGAAATATCGGTCGAATCTTTGTATCACCGGGATTTACTGTTTCGACGAAACCGTTTTTGAGATTATCCGGCGGCTGCGGAGAATCGGCCGGAATGAGCCGGAGTTGCCGGATTTGATTCGCACCTATATTCAACGGGGCGATCTCAGTTATGAACTGCTGGATGGTTGGTGGATGGATACCGGAGCCATGAAGTCATTGGATCTGGTTGACCGGCTTTTAAAGGATTTGACGTTGGATCTGTGATGACGATAGTTCCAATTCATTAGCAGTGCCGGATATAATGGAGCATTTTTCTGGCGGTACGATGGTTTCCGGTTGGTACAGGCCTTTAGATTGAAGAACAGGATATTAATTCTTCATGTCGAATTATATCACAAAATCTCGAAGCACAAATTTTTTGAATTTACCAACAACGTCCGGGGGTATCATGTTATCCAAATTTCTTCACGGGCTGTTTGGGTTATTTATCGTCTTTTGCCTGATTACAGCGGAGAACTCACTTGCCGGACTTCCTCGGGACAACCGGGGAGCCTATCCAAACCAGCCGCTGACACTGATCATTCCGTGGGCTGAAAAAGGGGGGAGCGATCAAGTCGGCCGATTTCTAGCCAAGCTCTTGGAGAAGGAACTCGGCCAAACCGTGGTAGTTATGAACAAACCAAGCGGCTCCGGGGTTCTGGGCCATATCGCGGGCGCCACCGCCGAGCCCGACGGATATGTCTTGACGATGATTACTACGGAGATTGCGTCAATGCACTGGATGGGCCTGACCGAAATTTCTTATAAAAATTTCCAGCCGGTGGCTTTGGTCAACTCCGACGCCGCCGGAATTATGGTTCGGGCTGATTCGCCTTGGCAAACTCTTGAGGAGCTTCAGAATCAAATTAAAACCAGGCCGGGGCGGTTAAGAGCTTCAGGGACCGGGAAAGGCGGGATTTGGGATATTGGCCGGATCGGGTGGTTGGCTGCATTGGGATTGAAAGAGAGCGCCCTGCCCTGGATGCCCCAGAATGGCGCTGCTCCGGCACTGCAGCAATTGATGGCCGGCGGGGTTGATGTGGTCACTTGTAGCCTGCCGGAGGCGGCCGTTTTGATCAGGAAACGCAAAGTCCGGCCCCTGGCGGTAATGGGAGAATTCAGGGAACGCGGTTTCCCCAATGTACCGACTCTTAAAGAAAAAAGACTGAACTTTGCTATGGGTTCGTTTCGCGGCGTGGCGGTTCCGATTCAGACTCCCAAATCAATCGTCGCCACTCTGGAAACCGTTCTACGGCGAATTACGTCCAGTCAAGAATTTATCAGGATGATGAGCCGTAATAATTACGGGATTACTTATAAAGACAGCAAAGACTTTCAAGTTTTTCTGGAGGAAAAGGACCAATTCTTTGGAAAGTTCCTTCACAGGATGGAGTTGGTTAAATAGATTTGTCTATCACCGGTAACATTTTCAAAATTCATGGGCGGCAACAGGCATGGCTGAGATTTCCAAAGGGCCGCTCCCGTAGAGGCAGGCAAAGATCGTCAATCATTATTACTCCCACACCGATCAGCATCAATAAACCTGCTTAATTCTCCAATATTACATTGTTTTCATTCCTTCCGCGATATTTTTCTTTATTCTTGTATTCACATCCGGTTCTTATGACAGGCCGGATTTTTCTTCGCTGCGACGAGGGTTGCAAAAGAGGAGGTATGGTTTTTTCCTCGATGAACTGCCCGGCGAAAAGTAAGATCCAACGGTCAGATGCATATACTCCAGGGATTTACGTCATAATATAAAAAATATACTGGAAAACCGAGGAAAACATGGTCCGCAGAGCCCGTAAGCCAATATTTTGGAAGATGCTCCAGGAGATTCAAAAAATCAAGCAGGAATTTGCACGGGATGATTCACTTCCCAAAGGAGAATTCTCATCCAGTCTGGAGACTAATTTGAATCGGCTCCGCAACCTATTTAATGAAAGTCAGGATCTAATCATCAGGCGCTTCCAGATTGGCGAACATCCGGCGGCTTTGGTTTATGTTGATGGTCTTATTGACAAACATGAAATCGAATGGAGCATTCTGCGCCCCTTGATACAGGCGCGGGAACCATCTGTAATCGTTCAAGATGATCTGTTGAGCGGAATTTCCACTAAGCTGATGACTGTGGTCGAATTGAGACGAACATCAGATTGGGAGGGCATCCCGGAGCTATTGCTTAACGGGAATACCCTGGTTCTCGTCCATGGCGTGGACGAATCCTTAATTGTCAATACGCCGGGCTGGGACAAGCGGGCCTTGGAACAACCTGATTCGGAAGTGACGCTTAAAGGGCCAAGGCTTGGCTTTATCGAGTCCTTGCGAACCAACACCGCCTTGCTTCGCTACTATATCAGCGATCCCAACCTGACCTTCGAGACGATGACCATCGGCGAAAAGACTCGAACTCTGGTTTCAATCTGTTATCTTAAAGGTGTTGCCAATGAAGGCTTAATTACGGAGTTAAAGCGGCGAATCGGCCGGATCAAAACCGACGCGATCTTGGCCGCCGGCTTTGTGGAACAGTTAATTGAAGATGATCCGTTTTCCCTGTTTTCCACCACCGGGTACAGTGAACGGCCTGATGTGGTAGCGTCCCTGCTTTTGGAAGGGCGGGCCGCGATTATAACGGAAGGAACGCCGGTGGTGGTCACTGTACCGTATCTGTTCCTGGAAAACTTTCAAAGCCCGGATGATTACAACTTCCGATTTATTTATGGCTCCTTGCTCCGCTGGTTTCGCTACATTTCGTTTACTATCAGTTTGCTGTCGCCAGCGGCCTACGTGGCTCTGGCTACTTTTCACCAGGAATTGATCCCGACTCCGCTGCTGATCACCATGGCTGAAGCGACTGAAGGGACCCCGTTTCCTTCCGTGATAGAGATCCTGGTGATGGGATTGTTCTTTGAGATTCTCAGGGAAGGTGGGATTCGGCTGCCCAAACCGGTGGGCCAAGCAATCAGCATCGTCGGCGCGCTGGTCATTGGGCAGGCAACGGTCCAAGCCGGCCTGGTCGGGGCTCCAACCCTCATCGTAATCTCCTTGACCGCGGTCTCATCCTTTGTGGTGCCGACGTTAGTCGATGAAGCGACACCGCTTCGGTTTATATTAGTGATTCTAGCGGGATTGCTCGGGGCATTTGGAATCATGATCGGGCTGTTGCTGCTGTTAATCCACCTTGCCTCGCTCCGGTCATTCGGCGTGCCCTACCTTTCTCCGATAGCACCGGTTAATCTGCGGGGCTTAGCCCAGGATGTGATAATACGCGCTCCGACCTGGGCGATGTGGAAACGGCCGGCCATGTTGGCTCCAAATGATCCGGAGCGCCAGCAGTTCCGGTTAATGCCGAAACCACCGTCCTCTGGAGGGGAGGAGAATCCCAAGCGATGAACGGATGGTGGCGACGATGGTTATTGTTTTGCTTATTAGCGCTTTTGCCTTTGAACTCCGGTTGCTGGAACTACCGGGAACTTGATCAACTGGCAATTGTAGCCGCCACTGGTATTGATCGCGATGAAGAACGGGGAATGGTTAAATTAACTGTTCAAGTCATCAAACCGGGACAAGTGAGAACTAGCGGCGGAGAAGAGGGGGGAACCGGCGGCCAAGCTCAGCAACCGGTTCTAATCATGGAAAGCACCGGTGTGAGCATTTTTGAAGCGGTTCGTAATTTCGTTCTGAAAAACAGCCGCCGGATGTATTGGTCCCATAATCAAGTTTTAATCATTGGAAAGAAAGCGGCTGAAGACGGGGTAAGGCCGTTGCTTGACTTTTTCTTGCGCGACCATGAGCCCCGACCCACGGTCTGGGTCCTGGTAGCTGACCGTGACGCGGCTGAAATCATCCGGGCTCGCGGCGGTTTGGAAAAAATCTCCGGGGTGGAGATGGGACAGTTAATTGAAGCCCAAACTGCAGCTTCAAAGAATATGACGGTCAATCTGGAGCAGTTTATCGCCAGGTTGATGAGTAAGACCACATCAGCCACGGCACCAGTCATTACTATCAGTCACGCCCAACGAGAACCGCGAATCCAATTGGACGGCACCGCGGTCTTTCAGGATGACCGGCTGATTGGAAAGCTATCGCTCCGGGAAACGCGAGGGATCCTCTGGGTGACCGGCAAAGTAAGGAGCGGAGTAATCACGGTGCGGGCTCCAGGTACTGGCGAAAAGGTAGGGTTAGAAGTTATCCGCGCCACTGGGACCATAAATTCAAAATTCTTAGCCGGACAACCTAAGGTGAAAATAAAAATTGAGGTCGAGGGGAACCTGGGGTGCCAGATGTCCCAGGAAGATCTCGCCAAACCGGAGATGCTCCAGTCATTGTCACGGCGGATGGCCGAAGCGATTCGAAAAGAAGTATATGCTGCCGTTGATGTTGCAAAGCAACTCCGGTCCGATGTGTTCGGCTTCGGAGAGGCGCTGTATCGAAGCGACCCCAAACGTTGGAAATCACTTGAACCCATCTGGAACAGTAGCATGGCTAAACTTCCGGTGGAGGTGGATGTCCGGGCAAGCGTTGATCGGATGGGTTTAATCACCAAACCGGCTCTGTTCGAGGAAAGTTAAAAATGTTAAATTGGAAAAGGGTTGCTTTAAGGGACGGCAGCCGGTGATGATCATCATCGGATTTTATTTCGGTGAGGCATTGTTTGGCGACGGGTTTTGACGTTAGTGGACGCTATATCAAAGGGGGCTGCGGCCTTTAGCCGGCCAAAGATCAGCCCGGAGGGATGATTAAATAAATGGAGTTGGAGCGAGGCAGATTTCCCGCTTGGCATTTGACCGTGCTAATCATTGGGTTTGTCCTTGGCTCTTCGGTGATTCTGCCTCCGAGCCGGGAAGCGGGCAATGCCGCATGGCTTGCAATTTTCCTTGGCGCCGGAGAAGGATTGCTTTTTGTCTGGATTTTTATTGGGTTGGCGAACCGGTTTCAAGGAAAGACAATGGTTGAGATCGCCGATATTGTTTACGGCCCTTACCTAGGAAAAGTGATTGGCTTGGCCTATCTGGGCTTCATCTTTCACTTGGGGGCGATAGTGGTTCGAAATTTTACCGATTTTTTTACCACCACCATCATCCCGGAAACACCCGCGTTAGTTATTGCGGCAGCATTAATTTTAACTGCTGGGTTTGCCTTATTTTACGGACTGGAGGTAATTGTCCGCTGTAGCCTGATACTGGTACCATTCGCAGTGATTGTAATAATTGTGCTAGTGGCATTACAAGTACCTTGGTTTAATTGGGTCAATTTTTTACCGCTAATTGATGTCCCGCCGAAAAAGTTTTTTTATTCGATCCATGGCGCGGCGACTTTTCCATTCGCGGAGACAGTTGCTTTTTTAATGTTGTTTCCATATGCAATCCAGTCCAAAGAAAAGATTGGTAAAACGGCCACCATCGCTATTATTTCAGCAGCCGCCTTAATTGTATTGACTTCTGTTTGCGGCACGGCGATCCTGGGGAGTACCGGTAGCATTTTCACTTATCCAACCTTTGAAGCCGTAAAAATGCTTGATCTCCCGTTTGTCGACACCCGTTTTGAGATTTTAGTCGCCCTTAACTTCATGGCTATGGGATTCCTAAAAATTACCGTATTGTATTATGGAACGGTTTTGGGAACGGCTCAGTTTTTCCGGCTCCGGACTTACCGGCCATACATTTTGCCGATCGGAGCATTGATGGTTCTGGCGGCGATAGTTAGCTTTAACAATGTCGTTGAAACCATTGAGTTGGCGGTATTGTCTTATCCGGTTTATGCCCCCGTTTTCGAATTATTTGTTCCTTTAATTACTTTACTGGTGGCACTGGTCCGAAAGCAAGGAGGAAAGAACTAACCGTGAAAAGTATTGTTGTCTTTTTAGTTTTTGCGGTGATCGCCGGAATGGATGTTCCCGGCTTGATCCAAAAGAGGTACTGGCGAGAGCTGGTGGTCTATGGACTTATATTTGCCGGGGGTCTGCTTCTCAGCCTAATGATGGCCTGGGGAGTGAAAATCCCACCATTTGGGACCGCCATTAACAATTTAGTCAAAACAATCATCGGTATTCAATAAACTTACTACAAAATTAGAACCTTCCTCTCACTCGATCTTTAACAGATTGGTAAAACCTCCCCGATTCGTTGACAAGCAACCGAACGCTATGGTAAATTAAAGTAAACTTAATGACTGTCAACGGAGAGGAATCCTCAATGCGCATTTTAGAAACTGCCGCCGATTTAGCGGAGATCCGGCGGTGGTTGGACCGCCGGGTCCGGTTCGACGAGATGAAACCCGACGGCGTCACTGCCGTGGTAAGTAAGATACTTCTTGAGGTGCGGACCCGGAGGGATGAGGCGCTTTATGAACTCACCGCCAAGTTGGATCGGGTCCACCTGACTCCGGGAACAATGCGGGTCTCCCCGACGGAACTGTCCGAGGCGAGATCCTTGGTAACTTCTGAGTTTGTAACCGCCATCCGAGTGGCTATTGAGAATATATTGGGATTTCATAAAAAGCAACTTCGTAACGATTGGCTGGACATCCGGGATGACGGTGTAATCCTCGGCCAACGTTACCAACCGGTTGACGCGGCGGGCTTGTATGTTCCCGGTGGATTGGCCGGAACCACGCCGTTGGTCTCATCCGTACTAATGAATGTGCTACCGGCTGCTGTTGCCGGTGTGGAACGGATTATCATCTGTACCCCGCCCACTGTTGACGGCGGGATAAACCCATATTTGCTGACCGCCGCCACCGAATGCGGTGTAACCGAGATTTACAAAGTCGGCGGTGCTCAGGCCATTGCGGCCATGGCCTTTGGGACGGAGACCATCGCACCGGTCGATGTAATTACTGGACCGGGCAACCAGTATGTAACTGAGGCCAAACGACAGGTCTTCGGTTACGTGGGATTGGATATGCTGGCCGGACCCAGCGAGATTCTGATCATTGCCGATAGTTCCAACCAACCGGATTGTATTGCCGCCGATCTCCTCTCTCAGGCCGAACATGGGCCGGTCAACGAAGCCGGGGCGTTTCTATTGACTCCTGACCCGGAACTGGCAGCCGCAGTCAGCCGCGCGGTAGACCGGCAACTTGAGGAACTTTCCCGGAACCGGATTGCCCGTCAGTCACTAGAGGCCAACGGGCTGATCGCTGTCACCCGCGATCTTGAGGAAGCCTTTGAACTGGCTAACTTTTGTGCGCCCGAGCACCTGGAACTGCTGGTGGCCGACCCCTGGACTCGGCTTCACCGGCTCCGGCATGCCGGAGCGATCTTTATCGGGCCGTTTTCAACCGAGCCGATCGGCGACTATGTGGCCGGCACCAATCACGTGCTGCCGACAAACGGAACCGCCCGGTTCTCTTCCGGATTAAACGTGGACCATTTCCTAAAGAAAAGCAGTATTATCTCATACAGCCGCGCCGGGGCCTTGAAAAACGGCCCGGCGGCGGTAACCATTGCCGGGGTGGAGGGGCTCGACGCTCACGCCAACGCCATCCGGTGGCGTTTGAAGTAAAAGGGGGTCGATATTGATGCGAACGGCGGCCATCGCCCGAAATACCCTGGAGACCAGGATTAAGCTGGAATTGGACCTGGACGGCTCCGGAACTTATAATGTCCGGACCGGGATTGGATTCTTCGATCATATGCTGGCCCAGATCGCCCGGCACGGCAGATTGGACCTGACGATTCAAGCGGAGGGCGATCTGGAAGTTGATCCGCACCATACCGTGGAAGATGTGGGGATTGTCTTTGGTCAAGCATTAAAGCAAGCGCTGGGTGAAAAGAAGGGCATCAAACGTTACGGTGAGGCCACCATTCCCATGGATGAAGCGCTGGCTTTGGCTGCTCTTGATTTAAGCGGGCGGCCTTATCTGAAGCTCCGGGCCGAACTCGGCAAGGGCCGGCTGGGCGACTTCGACCTTGAGCTGGTGGAAGAGTTCTTTCAAGCCATCTCGGTCCATGCCGGAATGAACATTCATCTTCGGCTACTCGAAGGAGGAAACCTGCATCATTGCTGTGAGGCGTTGTTCAAAGCGTTCGGCCGGGCATTGGCCGCCGCGGTGACAATTGATGAAAGGATGGGCGGGATCCCCTCGACCAAAGGGGTTCTCGAATAATACATGATTGCAATCATCGACTATGGCGTCGGTAACCTGCGAAGTGTCGCTAAAGCTTTTGAATACCTGGGATTTGAGGCTCAAGTCACCGCTGATCCGTTAATGGTTCGAAACGCCGCCAAAGTAGTACTCCCTGGGGTCGGCGCCTTCGGAAAATCCATGGAAAGCTTGGAGACGGCCGGGATGATCCCGGTGGTCCGGCAGGTCATCTCCTCCGGCAGACCGTTTCTCGGCATTTGTCTCGGCCTTCAAATGCTGTTTGAGGAGAGCTATGAAGTCTTTGATGATACCGCCAGCTCTTATCCGGGGTTGGGGATTTTCCCGGGCCGGGTGCTGAAATTTCCGGCCGGAACGCTCAAAGTCCCGCAAATCGGGTGGAATGGCATCCGGATCATCAAGCCGTCACCGCTGCTGGAAGGAGTCGAGGACGGTAGCTATGTCTATTTTGTCCATTCATATTACGTAAAGCCGGAACGGCCCGAACTTACCGCCTGTAGTACCGAGTATGGCTTGGAGTATTGTTCCGGGATCTCTGACGGTAATGTCCATGCTTTCCAATTTCATCCCGAGAAAAGCAGCCGGGTGGGGCTTCAAATTTTGACGAACTTTGGAAATTTGCCGGATTGATTATCATCCGGAGTTATGGAGCGATCGAACATGTTGGCCAAACGGGTAATCCCCTGCCTGGATGTGAAAGACGGCCGGGTTGTGAAAGGCACCGAATTCCTTAATTTACGCGATGCCGGCGATCCGGTGGAATTGGGAGCTTTTTATGACCGGGAGGGCGCCGATGAACTGGTCTTTCTTGATATTACCGCCTCCCATGAGCGCCGCAAAACAGTAGTCGAGATGGCGGCCCGCGTAGCGGAGCAGGTTTTCATTCCCTATACGGTGGGTGGAGGGATTGCCAGTACTGACGATATGCGTTCCATATTACTTGCCGGAGCCGATAAGACCGCCGTCAATACGGCGGCTTTAGAAAACCCCGCCTTGATTTCGGAAGGGGCGGAGCTTTTCGGCTCTCAATGCGTGGTAGTCGCTATCGATGCCCGCCGTCGCCGCAAGGACGATCCTTCACAGGGCTGGGAGGTTTACATTCATGGCGGCCGGACTCCTACCGGAATTGACGTTTTGGATTGGGCAGTTAAAGCCGAGCGATTGGGCGCCGGGGAAATCCTGCTCACCAGCATGGACTGTGACGGAACCCGTGACGGATACGACAACGAATTGAACCGCGAGGTAGCCGAGGCGGTCGGAATTCCGGTAATCGCCTCCGGTGGCGCGGGCAATTTGGAACACCTGGCCGAGGCGGTGGAACGGGGCAAGGCGGATGCGGTCCTGGTGGCGTCGATTTTTCATTACCGTGAGCGGACAGTGGCCGAAGCCAAGCAGTTCTTGGCGGAGCGGGGTATTTCGGTTCGGAGATAATATTTCGGCAATAAAAAAACACCCGGATTCCGGGTGTTTTTTTATTGAAAACTGTGTTATCAAAGGTCAGTCGGCCTTTGATTGTCAAGCCTTGGCGTTCAATTTTTTCATTAGACGGGATTTCCTACGAGCAGCCTGGTTTTTATGGATAATCCCTTTTGATACGCTTTCGTCCAGGGATTTAATCGCATTCCGCAAATCGGCTGTAGCAGCTTCTTTGGTTCCGGCAGTCAAGGAGGATGTAGCCTTCTTTAAGTAACTCTTCAACTCAGAACGCCTGGAACGATTGGCTTCACGATTGACCTCGGCGATCTTGACCCGTTTTTCGGCTGACTTGATATTCGGCAAAACCTTCACCTCCTTATACTACGGCAGAAACCTGAAATTTAGACATAAAATATTTTATCACGGGTTCTTTATAAATGCAAGTTATTTTACTTCTGCTTTACCGTATCATTGATGGAAATCGGATAGCGCGGGCTGAAGTGGTTCACCACCACGCAGGTGGAGGACTTTTCTTTTACTTCAGCCACCGCGATTTCGGCTACCGGTTCGGTCACTTCGTCAATAATCTCACCGGTTTTGGGATCCCTGACCACTTCGATCACGTGATGGATGACGAAGCTCATTCCGGGTTGAACCCCATCATTAACGCCGATATTGATGATAACCTTGTTGTCGCTGACATACGCAACTAAACCGCTGATGGAGGTGGGAACCGCCGGACCGTTGCCATAGGCTTTTTCGGCCAATCCGTCGGCAACCTGATTTACTGCGTCACGGAGGGCTGCTCCCAGACTGGTCTTGCGAAATTCGCCGCTGCCGAAGGCCATGGCGTTCCAGTTGGCGATTACGCCCATATTGGTCTCTTTTTTTTCTCCTTTGCCGGTGATGGCGGTGATGATCTCCGCCGAAGAGGTATCTACCAGCCGGGCGTCGATAGTCACCAAGGCGGTGGTGGTTTTAATGGCTAAGCCAAACCCCTGAGTGTTGGCGAAACCGCCGCCCTGAGTCTTAAAGGAGAAGTTGGTTACTTTGCCCATGACCAGGAATTGCACTCCCAAAATTTGACCGAGTTTGGCGGCGGTGCCGGAATCAACCAGCCCGCTGGCGCCGAAACGCTGCTCCTCCAAGATCCGATCGATCTGATTTCGTTCAATCACCCGAAATCTTTGACTTTCTACCAAGGCGGTAACCAATTCGTCGGAGACTCCATTTCCGACGTTCCAGTTCTTGCCCCACCAGCGGTCGCTGATGGATCCATCATCAAATGGCAAAACCGCAATTTTATAAAGTGGTGCCGCTGCCAGCGTCGGCAACCCAACCGTCGATACCGACAGTAAGATTAGCGCCAGTAGGAATACGAACTTACGGTTCATCGATTTTTCCCTCCAGGTTAAAACGATCCATCAAAATAGCTTAATATCCAAATTATATCACACGATATGGCATGGCTCAATGGATGCTGAAAAAGCCGACCAGCCAAAATGATAGCAGCGAGAACGTTTGCGATGGATAAAATCCCCGGCATTTCGGAAAAATATGGCGGATCACTCCCTTCGGTTTTGACGACATAGGAAATGAAAAGGTTCCACGAGGTGGTCAAATTGATATTGTTGTTGATCCGCTTTTTTTATGCCACGTTATTGCTGCTTGGTGTTTTTCTGTTGTTTCCCGAGAATAATCCCGGAGGAAGTTATCTGATCCTGGCCGAGGGATTGCTGATTGGCGGAACTGCACACTGGATTCATCGGATCACCGCCGTGTTACCGGTTCGGGAGCGGAGTTTGCTTTCCGGCCTGAGTGTGGCCGTCGGGATACTCCCGGCTGTTCTTTTCTTTCCTCAAGTGAATTTGAGCATTACGGGCATACTAGCCTTGTATCTGGGGATGATCGGCTTGGAACTGATCCTTCCCGTTCAAAAGCGGATCGTCAATGAAAATAAAGTTTGAGGTGATGATATGACCAATCAATTGGACTCCGACCAGTTGATACGGATCGGAGAGATCCATACCGATTTGGCGATGGAGTCGCGGGAACTGGCGATGGAACGGGGCAACGGCCAAGAGCCGTCCGGCGTCACCACTCAATCTGAGCAGCAAGGCGAAACTTTGATTACCAGGGTGACCATTGAAACGGAAGAGGCGGGGCGGGCTATCGGAAAACAACCCGGGTATTACGTCACTTTGGAAGCGCCCGGGTTGAGAACCCATGACCGCGATAACTGGGAAGAGATTGCGTTTCTCTTGGCCCGCGAGATCGAAGGGTATATCGGCCGTTTTAAATTTGGCGACAATGACCCGTGTCTGGTGGTAGGGTTAGGAAACTGGGCGGCGACCCCTGACGCTCTGGGACCCCGAGTGGTACAGCATATCCTGGTCACGCGCCATCTCTCCGCAACCACCCCGCCGGAGAAAAAAGGCGGTTTGCGGCCGGTTTGCGCCTTGGCCCCCGGCGTACTGGGGACCACCGGAATGGAAACGGGAGAGATCGTGATCGGGGTAGTTCAACGGATCCGTCCCAAATTCGTGGTGGTTATCGACGCTTTGGCCTCCCGGAACACGCAACGCATGGGATCGACGATTCAAATCGCCGATACAGGAATTCATCCGGGTTCCGGATTGGGGAACCGGCGCATCGGCATCACGCAACAAAATTTGGGGGTTCCGGTTATCGCCATCGGGGTCCCGACGGTGGTGGAAGCAAGCACCATCGTTCACGACGCATTGCAAGAGATTATGAAGATGTCGCCGTCGCTGGTCAATCCCAAAGCGGTTCAGCAGCGCGACTTGGTTGGGCGGGTGCTTTCACCGTATTTGAACAGCTTGATTGTGTCGCCTAAAGAGATCGATGTCATGATCGAAGACTTGGCCAAGGTAGTTTCAGGAGCACTGAACATCGCTCTTCACCCGGCGGTGAGCCCGGAAGAGGTTTTCCGGTATCTGACCTGATTGGTTTTAGCGTGCTGTTGCCGTTTATTTTCAAAAAGCCCCTTCACTTGCGCCTGTCAATTCTCCCCCTCCGGCTTCAAATGCATGAGGGGGAGAATTGTAGCGTTGATTCCAAGGAGAGCAAATTTTGTCTCCGTGGTTATTTGGTTTTCGTTTTCCTTTTGAATTCTTTCGTTTGCTTTTGATTTTGTAGATAAATAAGGAGTTTTGATAACATGTCGTGGATTTTGGAAACATCGGCGAGAGTGACGCAACCGGTTAAGGTATAGCTGAACTGACTCAAAAAATGATTGGGAAAAAATTATCATGCGGGCGTGGGGAAGAAATGAAGCAGTTTGTAAAGTTCAGCCTGGTTTTGGTACTTTTCGGGGTGACTATCGCGGCGGGAACTTGGATGGCCTTGTTCAATCTGAGCCGAATCTTGGGCGCGGAAACTCCGACCTTTAAATTCCGTTGGGCCTCGGAACGCTTGGTGATTCGGGCCGGGGCATGGGAGGAGACCTTTGGCTGGCGGCCGCCGTTTCAGTTCCGCCGCACCGCCAGCGGCTGGCAGATTTCCAGTGCGCCGGGGACGTTATCATTCACCAATCCTCCGAATTTGAACGTTTCATGGCAATCACGTCCGAAAAGGAGGAGATCAAACGTGCGTGGTGAATATTAGGCGTGGGAAAGGAGACCTTGCACCATGGCAGACCAAGTGACGGAACGGGCCGCCAAAGCGGCCGGAATGATCTCGTTGATGTTTCTAGTCAGCCGGATCCTCGGGTTCATCCGCGAGAACTTGTCGGGCCGGCTTTTTGATCGTTTCGAAACCGATTCTTTTTTCGCGGCCTTCATCATCCCGGATACCATGTATTACTTATTGGTGGGCGGCGCGCTATCGGCGGCCTTTATTCCCATTTTCACCGAGTATCTGGCCAAAGGAGAAGAGGAAGAGGGCTGGAAGGTAGCCAGCACCTTTATTAATATTACCGTTTTATTGCTATTGGTCTTCACGACACTGGGAATGATCTTCACTCAGGCGGTTGCGCCGCTGGAAGCCCCCGATTTTCCTCCAGATAAGATGCAGTTGTTGGTGCATCTGACGCGGATCATGTTTCCGGCGGTTTGTTTTACCGCCTTGGCCGGGCTGATGGGAGGCGCGCTCAACTCGTATCAGCACTTTCTCGGGCCGGCGCTGGGTCCGAATTTTTATAACATCGCGATTATCGCCGGTGCGTTCTGGCTGGGACGGGATTACGGGATCACCGGGATGGCTATCGGCGTGGTGGCCGGAGCGATCGGCAACTTTTTGATCCAAGTGTTTTTTCTGAAACGGGTCGGGGGTAAACATTACCGGTTTGGTTATATTGACCTAAAAAACCCCGGTTTTCACCGGATGTTAGTATTGATGGTCCCGGCGCTGATCGGCCTTTCGGCCACCCAGGCCAATCTGTGGATTACCAACGCCATGGCGTCGGCGCTTCCGGAAGGCAGCATCACCGCCTTGCGGTTCGCCAACCGCCTGATCCAATTGCCGATCGGGATTTTCGCCGCCGGAGTTGCCATGGCGTTCTTCCCGCTGCTCTCCGGCTTGGTCGCTCAGCAAAGGATCGATGACTTTAAAAACACTTTGTCTTTATCGCTGCGTTCGATTTATTTTTTGATGATTCCGGCGGGGATCGGTTTAATCGTCTTGCGGTATCCGATCATCAAATTGCTGTTTGAGGGACAGAAGTTCACGCCGCACGATACGGCGGTGACCGCTTATGCATTGCTCTTTTACAGTTTGGCGTTATTTGCCCACGCCGCCATTCTGATGCTGCCACGGGCCTTTTACGCATTGCAGGATACACTTACTCCGGTTCTGGTCAGTATCACTTCGGTGCTGCTCAGTATCGCGCTCAACTGGATTTTCTTGAAATTTACCACGCTTGGGGTCGGCGGGTTCGCGCTTTCCTTTTCGTTGATGGGCTTGGTCAACATGACATTGCTAATGGAGATCTTGCGCCGGAAGATCGGAGGCATTCGGGGACGCCGGATATCCGTTTCTTTTTTAAAAACAGTTATGGCATCCTTGGTGATGGGTGCCGTTATCCTGCTTACCAATCCGATCGTTGTGTCGCTCAGCGGGCATTTCAATTTTCAAGGACATTTGGCGGCGGCTGTAAGCGTCGTCACCGGCATGACCCTGGGGGGCGGTTCGTTCTTCGCGGCCGCCTGGATGCTGAAGATGGAGGAACTGGCGACTGCGGTCCGGTTTCTCAAACGCCGGTTTTCTTAAATTAGGGAACTTGAGGAAGGTGTGGCCGATGGGTCTGCTTCCCATCTTTACCCAAGCGTTTGTGGTAGGCCTTTCGGGAGCCATGGCTCCCGGACCGTTGCTCACTTATAACATTCAGCTCAGCTACAAAAAGGGTTTCTGGACCGGCCCCCGGATTGTGCTGGGGCATGCCATCCTGGAAGCAACCCTGGTATTGCTCCTCATTCTCGGGTTGGGAACGTTTATTACCTTGCCCATCACCAAGGTGGTCATCGGTTCGCTGGGCGGGTTGATGCTGGGATGGATGGGTTATGAATTGATCTGGAAGGAGAGCCGGAAGGGAATCGCGGGCCTCACCGAAACCGCCGCTTCTTTGGAAACGGCGCCGTCAACCGCAGGCGCTACCGCCTTCAATCCGGTGTTAGCCGGGATTCTGGTCTCGCTTTCCAATCCCTATTGGTCCCTCTGGTGGGCCGTGGCCGGCCTGGCTATGGTCACTCAGGCGTTCACCCGCGGTTGGGCCGGAGTCGCCGTTTTTTATCTTGGGCACATCTGCTCCGATTTGTTCTGGTATAGCCTGGTATCGGCGGCTATCGTGAAAGGAAAGCGGTTTTTGTCAAACGCAGCCTACCGTTGGCTGATGATTGCTTGCGGGGTATTCCTGCTTTTGATCGCCGGCAAATTCATTTATGACGCCATCCTGACCATGGGAACGATGGCGGCGGAGAACGGCGGAGTTATCGAACTGTTCAAACGGAAAATTATTAAAATTTAAAATAGAGCTTAAAAGGCCAGCGCTGTTGCACTGGTTTTTTTACGGAAATCAATGCGATCAAAATGTGCCTGAGGGGTTTGATTGTCCGGTTGCCCGATGGCGAGTCAAATGTTATAATAAATGATTATAATCTGAACGCGAAATTCTTTGACACACGCACGAAATCGTCAGCCACCAACCAACCGATTTGGAGGTATTATACGGTTGATTCAGACCAATATCCGCAACTTTTGCATCATCGCCCATATCGACCACGGAAAATCGACGCTGGCCGATCGGTTGCTGGAACATACCGGCGCCTTAAGCGAGCGGGAGATGGTTGAGCAAGTTCTCGATTCTATGGATCTGGAGCGGGAGCGGGGCATCACCATCAAGGCTCAGGCGGTCCGTTTGCAATACCGGGCCAAAAATGGCGAAAATTACATCTTAAATCTGATCGATACCCCCGGTCACGTGGACTTCACCTACGAGGTTTCCCGGTCGCTGGCCGCTTGCGACGGGGCTTTACTGGTGGTCGACGCCACGCAGGGCGTGGAGGCACAGACCATTGCCAATCTGTATCTGGCGGTCGAGCACAACCTGGATATCATTCCGGTAATCAATAAGGTGGATCTGCCGAGCGCCGATCCGGATCGCGTCAAGGAGGAGATCCGGGAGATCATCGGCATCAGCCCCGAGGAATGCATTCTGGCCAGCGCCAAGACCGGTCTGGGCACCGAAGATATCCTGGAGGCCATCGTCCGCCGGATCAGCCCGCCTCAAGGCGATGTGAGACTGCCATTGCGGGCGTTGATCTTTGATTCGCTGTTTGACGCCTATCGCGGGGCCATTGCCTACGTCCGGATCGTCGAAGGCAAGATTGCCATTGGACAGCAGATCCGGATGATGGCTACCGGACGGGAGTTTGAAGTCACCGAACTGGGAACCTTCCGGCCGCAGATGACGCCGGCCCAGGAACTCTCCGCCGGAGAGGTCGGCTTTGTGATCGCTTCCATGAAAAATGTCCGGGATGTGGAGGTGGGCGATACCATTACCAGCGTCGACAACCCGGCGCTGCTGCCACTGTCCGGGTACCGTCCGGCTCAGCCCATGGTCTATTGCGGCCTTTATCCGGTGGATAACGCCGAATACAACGATCTGCGCGACGCGTTGGAGAAGTTAAAGCTAAACGACGCCTCGCTGGTCTTCGAGCCGGAGAATTCCACCGCGCTGGGGTTCGGATTCCGCTGCGGCTTCCTGGGGCTTCTGCACATGGAGATCATTCAGGAACGGCTTGAGCGTGAATATGACATGAATCTGATCGCCACCGCGCCGAGCGTCGTCTATAAAGTGTTCCGCACCGACGGAACGGTCCAGGAGATCTCCAATCCTGCGGACCTTCCGGCAGCCAATTATCTGGATCATTTGGAGGAGCCGTATGTCAAGGCCACGATCATTCTGCCCAACGATTTTGTGGGGACCATCATGGAACTCTGCCAAGAGAAACGGGGCCAGTTCAAAAACATGGAATACCTGACCGAGACTAGGGTGATGCTCACCTATGATCTGCCGCTCTCCGAGATCCTGCTGGATTTCTTCGATAAACTGAAGTCCCGGTCCCGCGGCTATGCTTCATTGGATTATGAATATCTGGGCCATCGGGAGTCGGAACTGATCAAGCTGGATATTTTGCTCAACGAAAAAGTGGTTGACGCGCTTTCGGCCATCGTGCACCGGGATAAAGCCTATCAGCGCGGCCGCCAGCTGGCGGAGAAACTGAAAGAAATCATCCCGCGCCAGATGTTCGAAGTCCCGATCCAGGCCGCCATCGGGACCAAGGTCATTGCCAGGGAAACCATCAAGGCGATGCGCAAGGACGTGCTGGCCAAGTGTTACGGCGGTGACATCAGCCGGAAACGGAAGCTGCTGGAGAAACAGAAAGAAGGCAAAAAACGGATGAAACAGCTGGGAAGCGTGGAAGTGCCGCAAGAGGCGTTCCTAGCCGTATTGAAGATTGAAGAGTGAATTCGCGGCCGAAGCGAAGCGGGATTACGGAACGAAGAACTCCTGCAAACGGTGGTAGCTCTCCATCTGATCGATTAATTGATTCATTTCCAAAATTCCCACCGCCTGTGGGAATTTTTCGTTGAGGACGGCCATCAGTCCCTTCCACCAGTCGAGATTGGCGATGATGCGATGGTGCCGGTCGGCCTGACGGTCATTTTCATGGAGATGGAAGTGGCGGATCCGGTCCAGATTGAGCAGAGTGTTGAGGTCGGCTCCGGCTTGCAACGCGTGGCCGATATCGAGAGTGACTCCCAGCCCGGGGCCGGGAAAACAGGACAACAACTCACGGATCCGGGCGCCATCGGCCGCTTCCGGATGAAACTTCGGATCCTTGGGCATATTCTCGATGGCCAGCGCGATCCCGGCGGATTGGGCCATGGCCAGGCAGCGCGAGAGAGATTCCTCCTCATAACGGCAAATCTCTTGGTACGAAGCGGCATCGGACGGTTCGAGCATCGAAGGGTGAAAGGTGATCAGCGGGATTTCCAACTCGGCCGCGACGGTAATGACGCTCCGAAAAATATTGAGGGCCAGTCCGCGTTCTTCGGGATCAAGCGCTCCCAAACTGACGAACGGAGCGTGCATGGTATAATGAAACCGGTAGCGCTCGCGGTATACCCTGAGGGTTTGTTTGGATTTTTCGTTCAGGGGGAAATGGGGAGAGAGAAACCGGGGATCGGTAGGAATCTCCACTGTGTGAAAGCAGGTCGCCGCATCGGTTAAATAGCGGGTCAGCGGCAGATTGGGAGTGAGTCGTGAACCCAGTGAAAAGGGCATAGGGTACCTCCGACGGAAAGTCTCTCTATATAGGATGAAATAAATTTCTTCACCGGATTTGCATTCTTAAAGCCGAATGCAAATGAAATTAAATTGGAATTTATTTCATCCTATTACAGCGGTAATAAGTTTAATTAAATTCATTAATTTTCCATCATGGCCGGCATTTAAGGATATGATGTATATCAAAAAATTTAATTCAACTTATCTAATACAATAGCGCAAATTTGCCGAATATGTCAAATATAAGAATTTAGTCTTCTTTCGAAATTTTCAATACCGACTTGGGAGGACGTCCGGTTGACCAATGAGCTCTCGCTCTACGTTCATTTTCCGTTCTGCAAACGCAAATGCCTTTACTGTGATTTTAACTCATATAGCGACCGGTCGCAACTGATTCCTGTCTATTGCCAGGCCTTGCTACAGGAGGCGGAGCGCTATCCGCTCGGAGGCCGCCTCCTGCGCACCATTTATTTCGGCGGCGGTACGCCCAGTTTCCTGCCTGCTTGTTTGGTGGCCCATTTATTGGGCTGTCTCAAAGAACGTTTTCAGCACTCCGCTAGCGCCGGGATGGAGATCACGATTGAAATCAACCCCGGCACGGCGACCCGCCAAGATTTGATCCGGTTGAAAGAGGCTGGCTTCAACCGCTTGAGCATCGGCCTGCAGGCGGCTCAGAACCACTTGCTGGCGCTCATCGGCCGGATTCATACCTGGGAAGAGTTCCGGGAGCTGTTCGGGTTAGCCCGGGAGGCTGGATTCGCCAATATCGGGTTGGATCTGATTTTCGGGCTGCCGGAGCAGTCCATGGGCGATTGGCGGGAAACCTTGGCGCGGGTGTTGGAATTAGAACCGGAGCACATCTCCGCCTACGGCCTTCAGGTGGAAGCAGGAACGCCGCTGGCCAACCAGGTGGCTGCGGGGCGGCTTCGGCTGCCCGATGATGAAACCGTCGCGACGATGTTCCATGCGGCCATGGATACCCTGCGCGCCGACGGTTACGATCATTACGAGATCTCTAATTACGCCCGGCCGGGTTATTATTCCGAACACAATCTCGGCTACTGGACCGGCCGGGATTACCTCGGACTGGGCGCCGGAGCCAGCTCAACCTGTCAGGGGGAACGCTGGAATAATCTGCGGGACCCGGGAGAATATATCGCGCGGATCCGCAACGGGCTCCCGGTCCGCGAAGAACGGGAATTGCTGGGCAGGGCGGAGCGGCTCACCGAAGCGGTGATGCTGGGATTGCGGTTGCGTTCCGGGCTTGGGTTGGATACTTTGGCCCGCGATTTTCAGATCGATTTGATGGAACGATCCGGCCCGGCCATTGCTGAGATGGAGGAGGAAGGACTATTGATCATTCACGACGGCCGGTTAGCCCTTTCCGACGACGGCGTGCTGGTAAGCAATCAAGTCATTGCCGCGATTTTAAGAAATTTAGATTGATATCAAGGGAAAAGACGCTTTTTTCAAGCTTAACTATCAGGATTCTTACATAAGTAAGCGTGAATTATCGTAACTTTAAATCGGAAACCCGCTTTCCCAACCCCATCCGCGCCGAAAAGTTTTCGGAGATCAAGTTTCCCGATTGAATCTGGCCGGGATTGATGAGGGAAAGATTCTTTCCTGTTTGGGACGAGGGGAAAACCTGCTTGGAAACAATCTTTCCCACTTCGGAAAACGGGTCTCCCAACCGTTCCGGGACTCGGAACGGTTGGGAGGATAGGTTTCCAAGTTGGATGCTCCATTGAGAATCGAAGGGAGAAATAAGATGCTGATAACGACCACTCCAACCATTGAAGGAAAGAAAATATGCCGTTATCTCGGCTTGGCAAGCGGCGAAGCGATCCTCGGCGCCAATATTTTCCGGGATTTGTTCGCCGGGATCCGGGATATTATCGGTGGCCGCTCGGCCTCGTACGAAGCCGAGCTTCGTAAAGCCAAAGAGATTGCCGTCGAGGAGATGAAGCAACAAGCCCGGATGATGGGCGCCAATGCCGTGGTCGGGGTCGATCTTGATTATGAGACCATTGGCGAGAGCATGCTGATGGTCAGCGCCAGCGGCACGGCGGTCGTTTACGAAGAATAAGGGTGGATCACCCAAACTTAAGAACCGGCCTTGGCCGGTTCTTAAGTTTGGCGCTGCTTCATTATCACATTTGTGTTAACCGGCAGGAAAAGAAGACGCCTGGTTGAAGTTTTTTTTGATGAAACTGATAAATCCGAGAGGAAGGAATTTTCATGCGATTCGACCCGGGTTTCAGGCCGGTTGGATGCGACTGTCCAGCTGGTTATTATTTTTTGTCTTTAGGTGGACAGCTTCTAGTGAATATCGACCGGGAACAGCCAACCGTTCCGGTCGTAACCGGAAACGAGTTGCCGGCTCCCGTCTCGGGAACCGTTCAATACCTGGGAATGTTGAATGAATCCCCCTGTTATGCGGCGGAATTGGCGGCCGGAACCGGCCAAATGCCGTCGGGTTTTGAATTGATTGGCCTACGGCAATTGTACCGAAGACTTGCGGATGACCTATTTTGGGTCGCCGTCCGGGCCGTTCATTTATCCTACTGGAATCGGACCAGCCGCTATTGCGGATGCTGCGGCGCGGAACTGCAATGGCTCCCCGATGAACGGGGCAAAGTCTGCCCTGCCTGTGGCCAGTTGGTATATCCGCGCATTGCCCCGGCCATTATCGTGGCCGTAATCCGTCAGGGGAAAATTTTACTGGCGCGGGCCGCCCGGTTTCAGGGGAATATGCACAGTATTCTGGCAGGTTTTGTGGAACCCGGCGAAACGCTGGAAGAATGCATCCGGAGGGAAATAAAGGAAGAAGTTGGCATCAGCGTTTCCAATCTGCGCTATTTCGGGAGCCAGCCTTGGCCATTCCCAGATTCCTTGATGATTGGCTTCATTGCCGATTATGCCGGGGGGGAGATTCAAAGCGACGGCCGGGAGATCGTCAGCGCCGACTGGTTTGGGCCGGAAAATTTGCCCCCGATACCGGATCGGTTGAGCATCGCCCGCCGGATGATCGATTGGTTCGTCGCCAATCATCAAAACCTTTAAACTAAGATTTTTGATAAACTAAACGGATTCAGTTGAGGTGAGTTACTCATGCGGCAATGCTATATCGTCAATGTCGAAGGAGCAATCTTTCGCGGAGACCGTTGGCTGGTGATCCGGCGTAGTCTTCGGGAAGAACACGCGCCCGGAACACTGTCGCTAGTCGGCGGGAAAGTGGAAGACGCTTCACCCGGTTCCGATATCCTGGAATTGACTTTGCGGCGGGAGATCCGGGAGGAGGTTGGGTTGGAAGTGGCTGAGCTGCATTATCTGGAAAGCAAGCTGTTTCTGACCGCGGCCGGAGAACCGGTGGTTGACGCGGTCTATGTGGCGGAATGCCGTCCGGGAGCCGGGTCCGTCCGGACCCGGACGAGGTGGCTGAAGTTCTATGGCTAACCGCCCGGGAAGTGGCGGAGCTGGCGGGGGCGCCTCCCTATTTAAAAGCGACGCTGGCTAAGGCGGAGCCGGTCCGGATTCAAAACGCCGGATAGCCGGGGAGTCCCTCCGTGATACTTGGCTAGGATGGATTGTTGCCAAAAACCGGTATCCGGTAATCCGAAAATTGTCGTTGAAAACTCTTGACAAACCAGATCGGCAGTGATATTTTTTAAGTAGATTAGCACTCTCTAACGATGAGTGCTAACAATATAATAGCGAGGTGCTACCTATGGCCTCCGAACTTGATGAACGGAAGAAAAAAATCTTAAAAGTCGTTACTGACGACTATATCGCCTCTGCCGAACCGGTGGGCTCGCGGACCATCGCCCGACGGTATAACCTGGGGCTGTCTCCGGCCACCATTCGTAATGAAATGGCGGATCTGGAGGAAAGCGGCTATCTTGAGCAACCTCATACCTCAGCCGGCCGGGTTCCGTCGGAGCGCGGCTACCGGTATTATGTCGATGCCCTGATGTCCCACGAACAGTTGCCGGAGGATGAGATCGATCAGATTTATAAAGGATTGGACCGTCATCATCAGGAAATTGAAACCCTCATTCACCGGACCTCCAAGATCCTGGGCCAGCTGACCAAATATCCGGCGATGGTCCTCGGTCCCCAACTGGATGCGGCCATCTTCCGGCACATTCAACTGATCCGGCTTTCGGAGCGGACCATTCTGGTACTGATTGTTACCGATACCGGGTATATTGAAAATAACGTGATTGAGATCGACTCCGAAATTTCCGATTCGGAACTCGATCAGATCTCCGGCATTTTCAATGCCAAATTGCGCGGCATCGGCCTGAAAGATTTTAAGCCGTCCCTGTTGACCGAAATTCGGTCGGAAATAGTTTTCCAGCATGAGTTCTATAATGAAGCGGTCAAGGTGTTGATGCGCTCCGTCAGCAAGCAATCCAAGGAACGGGTGATTTTTGAGGGCGCCGCCAAGATCCTGGAGCAGCCGGAGTTTGCCGACATCGAACGGTTCAAGTCACTCTCCAAGGCATTTGAGGAGGAGGAACGGCTGTATAATCTGTTAACTAGAAATTTTCATCGGGGCGCTCAGGTGAAGATCGGCCATGAGAATGAGGACATCATCATCCATGATTGCAGCGTGATCACTGCCGGTTATGATATCGGCGGCCGCACGGTGGGAGTCATCGGAGTACTCGGCCCGACACGAATGGATTATGCCAAGGTGGTTCCGATTGTCGAGCATACCGCCGCCATCCTCAGTGAGCTTTTAAATCTGATCTACGCTAAAACCAACAAGTGATCAATAACGGAGGTCCGTATGCCCGTTAAGGAAATCGCGGAAGGGTCTGAAGTCGATCAACAAATGGCGGCGTTGATTAGCAATTCCGGCGCAATCCGGGCGGTGGTCGAGGCGGTTGAAGGAACGCTGGGGCCGAAGGGCCTGGATTGCATGCTGGTGAACCAATATGGCGGCGTCCTGGTTACCAATGACGGGGTCACCATTTTAAAGACCATGGATGTCAGTCATCCGGCGGCCCGGATGTTGATCAGCGCCGCCGAGCACCAGGAAGAACAGGTGGGTGACGGAACCACCACGGCCGCGGTACTGGCCGGGACTTTGATCGCCGAGGGCGTCAATCAGGTCCTGAAGGGCGTTCCCGTCACCAAAGTGGTGGAGGGTATCCGGGCCGGGATCGAACGTACGCTGGAGCTGCTGCGGCAGTCGGCTATTCCCGTCTCCGATCTGAACGATCCACTGCTGGAACAGGTTGCTTGGGTTTCCGGGCGGGGTCAGCGCGACCTGGCGGAGCTGGTCGTGGCGGCGGCCCGGCAAGTGGGCCCGGAACGGTTGCAGGAACCCGGATTTAAACTGGCTGACCAGGTGCTGGCGCTGGAAGGCGCCGACAGCGCCGTTATTCCGGGCCTGATCATCAGCAGAGAGCCGGTAAACCGGGAGATGCCGCAGCGGGTAGCCGGAGGGCGGATCCTGATCCTGGACGATGCCCTTGAACCGTTAAAGGTGGAATCGGAGGCGCTGGGAACCGAAGCCGGGTTTCAGCGGCAGCTTCAATATGAACAGGAATTCCGGGATAATCTCCGGAAACTGGCGCAGATCGGGGTCAAGGCCATTTTTGCCGACCGGTCCGTGACCGATCAAGCCGAGGATCTCCTGACGGATCTGGGAATCATCGGGGTACAGCAAGTGGCGTTGTCCGAATGGCGGCGCCTGGCGGAAATGACCGGAGCCCGTCCGCTGAAAAAAGGGAGCCTGGCCAAACCGGCCGCGGAATTGCTGAAACTCACCGGGGCAGTGGCTGAGCTGGAAGTGGATCGAAAATTTAAACAACTACGGGTATTGGGTTTGCCCGGCCAGCATTATGTCACGATTTTGGTGGGAGGCGCCGCCAAAGAGGTTGTCGGCGAACGGGAGCGGATCGCCAAGGATGCCGCCGGAGCGGTTCAAGCGGCGTGGCTGGGCGGAGTCGTCTCGGGCGGAGGCAGCGTGGAACTGGCGATCGCCAGGCACTTGACGAAACAACCGGTGCACGGCATGGCCGGTTACGGTTTTAAGTGCGTAGTGGAGGCTTTAAAGCGTCCGCTCGTTCAGATGTGCGTCAATGCCGGGATCAACCCTTTAGAGAAACTGGAAGAAGCCCTCGCCGCCCAAGAGCAAGCCGACTCCGCCGCCATTGGGATCGATTGCGATGATGGCGCGGTCAAGGATCTTGCGGCGAAAGGGATCGTAGATCCGTATTTTGTGAAGTATTACGCCTGCAAGTCGGCTGGTGAAATTGCCGAAGCGGTTCTGCGCATCAATACTATCATCAAAATGAGGGAAACGCCCGAAGCGTTGAATTAAAAAATAAAACGCAAAATGGCGTTGCTGCTTTTGAATTATACATAATCCACGCTAGAATCGGAGGGTATTTTATGGAACAAAAGGAATCGAAATTGGCGGAGATGGCCAATGAAACCGCCGCTACCGGAGGTAGCGACCAGGCGACCGTTGGCGTAGAGGCGTCTTCGGCCGGCGAAATCGATGCCGAGCGGATCGCCCGGCTCGAACAAGAATTGGGTGCCGCGCTGGAGGCCAAAGACGAACTATATAACCGGTTGTTGAGAAGCCAGGCGGATTTTGAGAATTTTCGCCGCCGCTCCCGCCAGGAACTGGAACAGATAACGCTTAGCGCCGGAGATGATCTGGTCAAAAAGATTCTCCCGGTGCTGGACAGTTTGGAACGGGCCATCCTCTGTTTCACCAGCGACGCGGAGAATAACTGCAGCTGGCAGGAGGGTGTGGAACTGACCCTAAAACAGTTCCGGAACATCTTAACCACCGAGGGGCTGGAGCCCGTGGTTGCCTTGGAGCGGGAGTTTGACCCTTCGGTTCACGAAGCGGTAATGCAAGAGGAGAGCGATTCGGTCACGACGCCGACGATCGTCGCCGAACTTCAAAAAGGATACAAATTTCGCGGTAAATTAATCAGGCCGGCCTTAGTCAAAGTGGCTGTGCCGAAAAACTAAGCATCAAGTATCGATAGGGGGTCCTTATAATGGCAAAAGTAATTGGAATTGACTTGGGAACAACCAACTCATGTATGGCAGTGATGGAGGGCGGCGAGGCGGTGGTTATCGCCAATGCCGAAGGCGGCCGCACCACTGCTTCGGTGGTCGGATTTTCGAAAACCGGAGAACGGATGGTCGGGCAGGTGGCTAAACGTCAAGCCGTGGCCAATCCGGACCGGACCGTGGTCTCCATCAAACGGCGGATGGGAACCGACTACAAGGTAAGCATCGACGATAAACAATATACGCCGCAGGAGATCTCGGCCATGATCCTTCAGAAGCTGAAGGCCGATGCCGAGGCGTATCTGGGCCAGAAGATCGAGAAAGCAGTGATCACCGTCCCGGCCTATTTCTCCGACTCGCAACGGCAAGCCACTAAAGACGCTGGCCGCATCGCCGGCCTGGAAGTCCTGCGGATCATCAACGAGCCGACTGCGGCCGCGCTGGCCTATGGGCTTGATAAAGGCGAGGATCATACCATTCTCGTTTATGACCTTGGCGGCGGCACCTTTGACGTCTCCATCCTCGAACTGGGGGACGGCGTATTTGAGGTCAAGGCGACCAGCGGTAACAACCGGTTGGGCGGCGATGACTTTGATGAGCGGGTCGTTACCTGGATGGCCGAGAACTTCAAGAAAGAGAATGGCATTGATCTCCGGAACGACCGGATGGCGTTGCAACGCTTGAAGGAAGCGGCCGAAAAGGCCAAAATCGAACTTTCCGGACTGACGTCGACCAATATCAGCCTGCCGTTTATCACCGCCGTCAACGGCGAGCCGCGGCACCTGGATATGACGCTGACCCGGGCCAAGTTTGACGAGCTGACCGCCGATCTGGTGGAAGCGACCGTGGGACCGACCAAGCGGGCTTTGTCCGATTCCGGGCTCGAACCCAAGGATATCGACAAGGTGATCCTGGTCGGCGGTTCAATCCGGATTCCGGCGGTTCAGGAAATGGTCAAAAAACTGATCGGAAAGGAACCGTACAAAGGGGTCAACCCCGATGAAGTGGTCGCGGTCGGCGCCGCGATTCAGGCCGGGGTTCTGACCGGAGACGTCAAGGATGTGGTGTTGCTCGACGTCACTCCGCTTTCCCTGGGCCTGGAGACCCTCGGCGGCGTCTTTACCCGGATCATCGACCGCAATACCACGATCCCGACATCCAAGAGCCAGATCTTCTCGACTGCGGCCGACAGTCAAACCGCGGTTGACATTCACGTGCTGCAAGGCGAACGGCCGATGGCCGCCGACAACATCACGCTCGGTCAATTCCGGCTTGACGGCATTCCGCCGGCGCCCCGGGGCATTCCGCAGATCGAAGTGACCTTTGACATCGATGCCAACGGCATTGCCCATGTTTCGGCCAAAGACAAGGGCACCGGGAAAGAGCAAAAGATTACGATCACTTCCTCCAGCGGCTTGAAAGAGGATCAGATTCAAAAGATGGTCAAAGACGCCGAATCCCATGCCGAGGAAGATAAGCGGCGCCGGGAAGAGGCGGATGCGGTCAATGAGGCCGACAGTCTGATTTATTCCACCGAAAAGGCACTGAAAGATATCGGCGATAAGGCCGATCCGGCGCAAGCGGAACGGATCAAGCAGCTTAAGGACGATCTCCAGAAAGAGGTCACGGCCAAAAATATTGCCGGAATCAATGAGAAGAAAGAAGTGCTTCAAAAGGCGCTTCATGAATTGTCGGCCACTATCTACAACCAGTCCGGCGAGGCGCAAGCCGGCGGCCCGGCCGGGGAACAGGGCCCGTCCGGTTATGGGCCGCAATCGGAAGGTCCGACTGTTGACGCTGACTTCAAGGTTCAGGACGATAAATAATTCTGGCCATCCTGGCACGAACCTTGCCGCCCGGAATACGATATAGGGAATTTATCTGTCAACACTGGAAATAGCGGGAGCAAAGACCGGTGCGCCAAAATAACTTGAACGCCTGACAAGCAAAAGCAGTTGACAAGAACCGATCAAAGCTTCACAATGGTAATGAACGATTGACAATCGGCGGCGGATCGCCACGCGATTGTCAATCGTTCGTGGACTTATTTTTGGATAGAAAAGGAACGTGCAATGGCAAAACGGGATTATTACGAAGTGTTAGGGGTGGCCAAGACCGCCACTGACGATGAACTTAAAAAAGCCTTCCGGAAACTGGCCCGGCAATACCACCCCGATGTTTATCAGGGCGATCCCAAAGAGGCCGAGGCCAAGTTCAAAGAGATCAACGAGGCTTACAGCGTCTTAAGCGACCCCCAGAAACGTTCCGCCTATGATCACTACGGCCACGCCGCTTCCGACCCGAACTTCGGCGCCGGAATGGGTGGAGATTTCAGCAATTTCGGATTTGAAGGGTTTGGCGATATTTTCGATATGTTCTTCGGCGGCAGTCAGGGCTCGCGGCAACGGCGGAACGGACCGCAACGCGGCGGCGATCTTCGTTTTGACCTGGAGATCAGCTTCGAGGATGCGGCCTTCGGGAAAGAAACCACCGTGGAAATTCCCAGGACCGAGGTTTGTCCGACCTGTAACGGGAACGGCGCCAAGCCCGGGACTCCTATCAAAACTTGTTCCGTCTGTAACGGCACGGGTCAGGTTCAGGTCACCCAGAATACTGCTTTCGGCCGTTTTGTCAATGTCCGGACTTGCGATCGCTGCCAGGGGGCTGGCAAAACCATTGAAACTCCGTGCGGGGAATGTGGCGGCAGCGGCCGGGTCCGGCGTACCCGGAAGATTGAGATTAAAATTCCGGCCGGCGTAGAGAGCGGTTCGCGCCTGCGGGTGTCCGGAGAGGGCGAAGCCGGTCAGCGCGGCGGTTCCCCGGGCGATCTGTATGTCTATATCTATGTGAAGGCCCATTCCAAATTCGAGCGCCAGGGCGATGACGTAGTCAGCGAGATCACGATCAGCTTTACTCAGGCCGCCTTAGGCACCACCGTGATGGTGGATACGCTTGATGGAAAGGTGGAACTTAGAATTCCCGAAGGGACCCAGCACGGAACCTCGTTCCGCATGCGCAGCCACGGGATTACCCATTTGCGCGGCCACGGCCGGGGCGATCATTTCGTCCGGGTGAAAGTGGCGGTTCCCACCAAACTCAACGGCGAGCAACGGGAATTGCTCAAGAAACTCGCCTTGTCTTTCGGTGAAAAGCTCAGCGCCGACGACAAGGGGTTCATGGATAAAGTCAAGGAAGCATTCAAATAGTTCAATCAATTATCATTGCCAATGACTGTCTGGGGCCTGAATCAGGCCTCAGATTTTTATTTGCCGGAACCGGAATTGTGGTACAATAGCCTATAGTAAACTTCGAATGCCGTTCTTACATTCGGATAGCTTCGGAAACGGGTGATCTCATGATGGCGAAAATGTATTGGTGCGAAGTCAAGGTTGAACTTCCGGCGGACGTAGCCGAAGTGGCGGCCGAGATCTTCCAGGAGGAAGGCGCCGGCGGGGTGGTCTTCGATGACCCGGAGATTTTGAACCAGGTTGATCTCGGCGATGACGAATTCATCGGCCGGGAGTTCCGGGAGAGCCTGCCGGAACGGTTTGGGCTGCGGGTTTATTTCGTCGTCGACGACCGGCTGGGGGAACGGCTGGATCGTTGTAGAGAGCGGCTGGGAAAGCAGTTGGGCTTGGAACGGGAATTCGGATTGAAACAGATCCGCGAAGAGGAATGGGCCGATTCCTGGAAGCAATATTTCAAACCGGAACAGATCGGAACCGTGGTCATCAAACCCAGTTGGGAGGAGTACCATCCCCAGCCTGGCGAGCAGGTGGTGGAATTAGACCCGGGAATGGCCTTTGGCACCGGAACCCATCCCACTACCCGGCTTTGTGTGGAATTGCTGCAAGAATTGATTGACCGGCCGCTCCGGGTGCTGGATCTCGGAACCGGGTCCGGAATTCTCGCCGTGGTCGCGGTCAAGTTGGGCGCCGCCACAGTTACGGCCACCGACATCGACCCGGTGGCGGTCCGGATCGCCGCTGACAATGCCCGGATCAACGGAGTCGCCGGCCAGGTCCGCACCATGGAAGCCGACCTGCTCGGCGTCGACCTGCCGGAGCCGTTTGACCTGGTAGTAGCCAATATCATCGCTAATGCCATTTTGAAAGTGGTTCCCGGAGTCCCGCGCGTGCTCAAGCCGGGGGGGATTTTCCTTTGTTCGGGAATTATTGAGGAACGCTTTCCCGAGGTTCAAGCGGAATTGGAACGTCAAGGATTTCAAATCGAGCGGGTGCTGCGCCGGGACGGCTGGGTGGCGGCTGTCGGACGGAACGGAACCGTAGCCGGAGGGTGCCGGCCATGACCCGTTTTTTCATTCCCACGGATCAATTTCTCGACGACCAAACCGTGGCTCTTTACGGCGAGGATGCCCGTCATCTGACCCGGGTGCTCCGGAAGCAGCCGGGAGCCGAGATTACCGTGCTGGACGGGAAGGGCGGGGAGTATTTGGCCCGGATTACCGAGGCCGGCGCTGACCGGGTGACCGCCGAGATTCTGGAGGCGACCCGGCGGCTGGCCGAATCCAGGGTTCGGATTAATTTGGTTCAAGGCATGCCGAAAGGCGAGAAATTTGAATGGATCCTTCAGAAGAACACCGAGATCGGGGTCGCCCGCTTCCAACCGGTCCTGACCGAGCGAAGCACGGTCAGACTGGATCCGACGGCCCGCGCCAAAAAGCTGGACCGGTGGCAAAAGATTGTCCGGGAAGCGGCGGAGCAGTCCGGACGTCAATTGACGCCGGAGATCGATCCGGTCCGGGATTGGCGCGAACTGGCGGCAGCGCTCCGGCCCGGGTTGATGCTGATTCCTTGGGAAGGAGAACGGGAGCAGCCCATCAAGCGGGTCTTGGCGGCCCATCCGGAAGCCCCGGATGAAATCACAGTGCTGATCGGGCCCGAAGGCGGCTTCGCCTTGGATGAGGTGGAAGCGGCCAAGCGTTGGGGCGCGATTCCGGTGACGCTCGGCCCTCGGATTCTCCGGACCGAAACCGCCGGCCTGGCCGTAGCCACGATCATTCTTTATCATTATGGAGAGATGGGAGGATAGGATTTTGGTTCTTAGTCCCTGGTTCCTAGTTCCTGACTTTGACTGCGGTCTCTGCTATCGTTTAGTTGTGAGCCAGTAAAGCTATCAACCCGTTCACAAATTTGAACCTCCGGAACGAGAAACTAGGAACCGGCAACCAGGAACTAATAACGAACTAATAACTGGACCGCTCCCACTTCACTTTCTGCCGAACCGGATCGTAGAGCAAGACGGGAAGGGGCCGGTTATCGAAGGCTTCCACCGTATACCCGACCAACGGCAGATTCACCAGTCCGACGTTGATGATCCCGATCCGGACCACCGGCCGGAATTTCCGGTAGACTTCAGCCACCCGGCGGTAAAAGCCGGGGTCCTCGTCGCCGAAGCTCTGCTCCTCCCGATAATACGCTTCTAAATACTTGACCTCCTCCTCCCAACGCTGCTGGGCCGATTCCACCCAACTCCGGTCATGCTTCTCAAGCAGCCATTTCAAATGGTTAAGCAAAGCCTGAAATCCCTCGCTGTAAGGGATCTTCCGTTTCTCCAGATGTTTTTTGGGCGGCATTGGGCTGAGCTTGCGTTTGGCCAGTTCCTGAAGGAGATTGGAACCGATCTCTCCCGTGACCAGATTGATATTGAGCGAATAGAGTTCGTCAAATTTTTCATCCGTTTCGAAACTGGCTTTCAGATTGACGAGCAAGTGGGGAAGAAACGTAAGACGGGGCTGCTCAAAGAAGAAATCCGGCTTCTCTGGAAGGAGCGCCGCGATTTCCCGCTGGGTCCGGCGGGGATCCAGCTCATAGAGGCAGGTGCCCCGGTAGAGTTTGCCCCGCTGCCGGATCCCGTCCACGAACCATTGCAGCCGAAAGCTGCCCCGGTCGACCAGTTCCGAACCGGGGTATTTATTAAGAAGCTCGGGCCTGCAAACCATCTGCAGATTCAGGGTCTCGGTCCGGGCCGGCCGGAAGAACGAACGGGGGATTTCCACCTGGCACTGGGCCATGATCAGCTCGTTCTCAATGATGTTGTGGGGGGAATTGGAAAGTTTCAGGGAATCGGCCAGAAAATTGAATACCGCGATTTCAGTCATATGCTTGAACCTCAAGTTAAGTCTTTAAATTGACGGTTTACCATTCTGAAATACATTTTAAAGCAACTCCGACCATTCATCCGCTTCCATCTGGAGCAAGCCGTCGATCTCCGTGTCGAGCCGGGCAAACCCCCGCGTCAGTTCCTCGTGGGACGTGGAGTTGGCCACCAGCTCCATGATTCGGGCTTCCAGGCTCTTGCCTTGATTGAGCATGCCGATGACCCGCTCGCTTTCGCCGATCACCATTTCGAACATGCGAATCTTCTCGGCCAGCAGCCGCAGGAGGTGCTCCTCCACCGTACCTTGGGTGGAGAGGTTATAAATATAAACATCCCGCGCCTGGCCCAAGCGGTGAATCCGGCCGATCCGCTGCTCCAGGCGCATCGGGTTCCAGGGCAGATCATAATTGATCATGGTGTTGCAAAACTGAAGGTTAATGCCCTCGCCGCCGGACTCGGTACAGACCAGTACCTGATATTGGGGGTATTCTTTGAACTGGTACTTGGTGTACTCTTTTTTGCTGGCCGAGAGGCTGCCGTCAAAGGGCAGACTCAAGATGCCGACCTGTTCGAGCCGGGTCCGGATATAACTCTGGGTAGCCAGGTATTCGGTGAAGATAATCAGCTTCTCCGGCGTTTTGCGGACCAGATCTATGACCACCTTCATCTTGGAGTTGTCCTTGACCTGCTGGGCCAGGCGAAAAAGGGATGCGGCCTGTTCCTGCCGCTCCTCGGCGATGTTCATGGACTGGGCCAATTTAAAGAGGGTCAGCACCGCGGCGAAGGTGCTGGAGCAGATCTCCCGCTGCAAGGTCAGCAGCGGCAGTCCGGCGCTTCCGGTTTTGGCGCTGCGGAGGCATTCCCGAATAAAGTCGGTTACCTGATCATAGAGCGTCCGCTCGATCTCGGTCAGGATAATCGGAATGTTTTGAACGTGCCGTTTGGTAAAACCCATATTGGCGCCGTGTTTGTTCCGGATCATCACCTCGCCGAGCAGCCCTTTCAATTCCGGGGCGTTTTTCGGCTTGCGCTTGTCATGGGTGAATTTTTGTTTGAAATGGCGATAGTCGCCCAACTGGCCCGGCCGCAGCAGCGAGATCAGGTTGAATAACTCTTTCAAATCGTTCTGCAGCGGAGTCGCGGTCAACAACAAGAAGTATTTCTTTTGGATGCTGTTGACGAACTGCCAGTTCTGAGTGACGGTGCTTTTCAATTTATGGGCCTCGTCTACAATCACAATGTCAAAGTACAAATTAAGGATCTCTTTGCGATGGGACTCTTTTTTGGCGGTGTCGATGGATGCGATCAAATAATCGTAATGAGCCCAGTCGTACTCTCTCCGGGCGATCAGGGAGGGAATCTCGAACTTCTCGCGCAGTTCCGTTTCCCATTGCCGGCAGAGCGTGGCCGGGGTCAGGATCAGAAAGCGCTTCGCCAGCCCCCGTAGCATATATTCCTTGAGAATCATCGCCGCTTCGATCGTTTTGCCGAGCCCGACCTCATCGGCGAGAATCGCCCGGCCGCGCATCTGGGAGATGACTTTTTTGACGGTCTCGATCTGATGAGGATAGGGAATGACCCCGTTTTGCCGCCAATGCTCCTGCAAATGGCTTAACACCATCAAATCCTCGAAACCCCGGTTTAAGGTGAGATCTTCGCCGCGGACATTGAGCAGGAACGCTTCCCAGGAATCCCACTGCTTCCGGCGCATCGACAGCAAAAAGGCGGGAAAATCGGAGGGTTCCTCAAAGACCGGCTGAAAATCGGGAAAAAATTGCCGCAATTGACTGGTTATCTGTGACTGAACTGATTCCACTAGGTCCTCCAGCGCTTTAATGACAACTTAGTTTTTCCGGAGTGGCCCGGTTCTATGAGGCGATGTTCCATATTTTGAAAGCTTGGGGCGTTCCCGAACGCCAAAAACCACGAACCAAGCATCCCGACATTATCCGCGCGCTTCGTGAAGCGACGTTCCGGATTTCTTTCATTGTGGAAAAGTAATCCGCCAATTTCCAATTGATGGATTCCAATTCCCGAATGCCACTTGCCAATCTTCAATTGCCATCTATCCCGTGTCGATTGTCACTTGGCGCGGTTGGATTGGCAGCTGGCAATTTCCAATTGGTGGATGGAAATCTAAAATTGCAAGTTGCCAATGTGGAAAAGTCACTTCGCAATGTGGATAAGTCGGTTGGCAATGAAGCAAAGTCAGTTGACAACGGAATATTACCGGAATCAAACCCTTCAAAGCGATGATGCGAAGAAGCCTGGGATGATGGCGCGGAGATTCCGGTACTGGATTGCAGGGATTTGAAGCACGGTTTCCTAATCGATCGATTGGCGGATCGTCTCTATTTTGGGCGGGTTTCTTTTGTTGCAGGAACGCCGTCCCCACCGTCGAATAATCCTTACGAAGGAAGCGAGGTAGCGAATGGACGTTCGGCGTTTTTTGGATAAGATCACCTCCGATCGGGATTATCAGGGGCAGATCGTTTTCACCCAGGAACTACCGGCCCGGCCGGCCCTGTTTGGCCGGGTGGAGCCTGCCTTGTCGGAGGTGATGACGAAGCTCCTGGCCGAGCGGGGGATCGAGCGATTATACGCCCATCAGGCGGAAGCGGTGGACCGGATTCGCCGGGGCGAACATACGGTGGTGGTTACCGGTACCGCCAGCGGTAAAACCCTTTGTTTCAACATTCCGGTGCTGGAAAGTTTCTTGGCGGACCAGCGGAGCCGGGCGCTGTTTCTCTATCCCACCAAAGCGCTGGCCCAGGATCAGTTGAAAGGGTTGCAGCGGCTGACGGAAAGCCTGGCCGAGCCGCCGGTGATGGGGACCTATGACGGCGATACGCCGGTGAATCTCCGCAAGACCTTGCGCGACCGGGGTCATCTGATCCTGACCAACCCCGACATGCTGCATCAGGGGATCTTGCCCAAACACCCGGCGTGGTCGGCGTTCTTTCATCACCTGCGCTATGTGGTCATTGATGAGGTCCACAGCTACCGGGGGGTATTCGGTTCCAACGTCGCCAATGTCTTGCGCCGGCTGCGCCGGATCTGCCGGCATTATGGCGGCAATCCGGTTTTCATCGCCACCTCGGCTACGATCAACAACCCGCGCGAACATGCGGAAGGGTTGATCGGCCTCCCGATGGAGCTGGTCGATAACGACGGAGCGCCACGGGGCAAGAAATACTTTGTATTCTGGAACCCGCCGTACCTGGACCGGACCATGACCGAACGCCGCAGCGCCAATACGGAGGCGGCCCAGCTTATGACCGAACTGGTCCGGGAGCGGATTCCGACCATCACCTTTGCCAAGGCGCGGGTGGTCACGGAACTGATTTACCGGTATGTGCAAGATCAGTTGCAGCGGTTCGGGCCGGCGCTGGCCAATAAGGTGCGGGCGTATCGCGGTGGCTATTTGCCGGAAGAGCGCAGGGAGATCGAGCGGCAGCTGTTCTCCGGCGAACTGCTCGGCGTGACCAGCACCAATGCCTTGGAGCTTGGGATCGACATCGGGCGGCTGGATGCCTGTTTGATCGTGGGGTATCCGGGCACCATCGCCTCCACCTGGCAGCAGGCGGGCCGGGTCGGCCGGGCTCATGAGGAGTCGCTGGTGATCTATATCCCGCATCAGAATCCGATTGATCAATATCTGGGAAAACATCCGCGCTACTTTTTCGAGCGGAACCCGGAAGCGGCGGTGATCGACCCGAACAATCCCCATGTATTGCTGGGACATCTTCGTTGCGCCGCGCTGGAGGCGCCGGTGACCGGCGCCGATTGCCAAAGTTTCGGAGAATACGCCACCGCGCTGCTGGAATTGCTAGGGGAGGCGGGGGAATTAAAGCAGGTCGGCAATCAGTGGTACTGGCGGACTTCCGGCTTCCCGCCGGCCGATGTCAGCCTGCGCAATATCTCCGACAATACGTTCAGCATCGTAGATATCACGGCCCATCCGGGGAAGGTCATTGGCACCCTGGACGAAGACAGCGCCTATCAGCAGATTTATACCGAAGCCATCTATCTGCATGACGGCGAGACCTATTTCGTTAAAGAGATGAATGTTCCCCAAAAAGTATCCTATGTGGAGAAGATCAATGTCGATTATTACACCCAATCCATTACCGAAGTCCAGATAACGATCACTGCCAAGGAGATTGAGCGGGATTGGCGGAAGGCAGCCGCCGGGTTCGGCGGGGTGGAAGTGATGATCAAGCCCTATCTGTTCCGGAAGATCAAATTCGGTTCCCGGGACAGCATCGGTTTCGGCAAAATCAATCTGGAACCCCGGGTGATGGAGACAAATGCCTTTTGGATCGTGCCGCCGCCTTCCACCCTCAGCCTGGTTAAAAGTTTCGGCCGGGACCCGGTTGAAAGCATGCTGGGGATCGCCAACGTACTCACCGAGGTGCTGCCGTTTTTGGTCATGTGCGATACCGGGGATATCGGTTCAGTGGTGGATCTGAAGAATAATGGCGCTCCCTCGATCTTCGTTTACGACAAGTATCCCGGAGGGTTGGGCTTCAGCCACCGCTCCTTTGAAAACGTGGCAGATTTGCTGACCAAGGCCAGCGAGCTGATTGCCGCCTGCCCTTGCGAGGAAGGATGTCCGTCCTGCGTCGGTTCGCCTTTGCCGCCCCAGCCGCAGTTGGACCCCGACACCGCCGGCAAAGGCCGGATTCCGGATAAAGAAGGGGCGCTGGTCATTCTCCACGACTTACTGGAGATTGAGCCATACATCCCGCAAGTGAGGGCAAGAGAGCTATCCGCCGTCAACCAATCGGCCGGTTCCGCCGAAAACGTACCGTTTCCACCGGTGATCCGGCTGCCGGAGAAGATTGAAGAGCAACTCCGCCGTAAATTGGCGAATACTAGGAGGAAGTAAATGAATCCCGATACCAGGTTGGCGATCATTGGGGGATCCGGGCTTTATCAGCCTTCCATGTTGACTGAGACCACCGAAGTCGAGGTAAAGACTCCTTACGGAAGCATCCGGCCGTTGCTCGGCCGCTCCGGAGAGCGCCGGGTGGCCTTTTTGGCCAGGCACGGCCGGGACCATTCCGTGCTGCCCCATCAGGTGAACTACCGGGCCAATCTTTGGGGCCTGAAGGAACTAGGCGTTCAACGAATCCTGGCCGTCACCGCCGTTGGCAGCTTGAATCGGGAGATCGGACCGGGATCGCTGGTATTGCTCGATCAGTTTTTGGACTTCACTAAGCAGCGGCCGCTGACTTTTTTCGAGCAGGGGAACGTCCACCGCGCCCATGTCGACGTCAGTTTTCCTTACTGCCCGGAACTCCGGGAAGCCGTCAAGCGGGCCGCCTCCAACCGGGGGTTTGAGCTTCATGACGGTGGTTGCTATGTATGCGCGGAAGGACCCCGCTATGAGACGGCCGCCGAGATCCGGATGTACCGGATGCTCGGCGGCGACGTGGTCGGCATGACCGGTGTTCCGGAAGTGGTTCTCGCCCGGGAGCTAGGGATCTGTTATTCGGGAATCAGCGTGGTGACCAACTGGGCCGCGGGAATTCAGCCGGAAGCACTGGCCCACGCCGATGTGGTCAAACTGATGGCTGAAAACCAGTCCCGGATTATTGATTTGATCGGTGCTTGCCTGGGATTGATCGCGGCGGAACGCGGCTGTGAATGTTCGAGAAACGGGGAGGGTTGAGCGATGGGCTGGCGTGCTTTGGAATGGCGGGACGGACGGTTGACTTTTATTGATCAGACCTTGTTGCCCAACGAGACCCGCTATGTTACGACCGGTGACTACCGGGTGGTGGCCGACGCCATTCGGAAGCTGAAGATCCGGGGAGCGCCGGCGATTGGCGTGGCGGCGGCTTTCGGGGTGGTGCTGGGAGCGATCGAATTTGAAAATGCTCCCGATCTGCCGGAGCAGGTCAAGCGGGTCATCGCCGAACTGGCGGCGACGCGGCCGACCGCGGTGAACCTCTTCTGGGCGTTAAAGCGGCAGCAAAGCGTCCTGGAGTTGTCGCCCGGCTCTTCCAACGCCGAACTGCGCGCAGTTTTGGAGGAGGAGGCGCGCCGGATTGCGGCCGAGGACGAGGAAGTCTGCCGGATGATCGGCGAACACGGCGCCGCGCTGTTTAAGGACGGAATGGGAATTTTGACCCACTGCAATGCCGGGGCTCTGGCCACCGCCGCTTACGGAACCGCTCTGGCCGCGATCCGCGCCGCCCACCGGCAGGGGAAATCAATCGCGGTCTACGCCGACGAGACCCGTCCGCTGCTTCAAGGCGCCCGGCTCACCGTGTGGGAGCTGATGCAGGAGGAGATCCCGGTCACTTTAATCACCGACAACATGGCGGCATCGGTCATGCGTTTGGGCAAAGTCCAGGCAGTGATCGTCGGAGCGGACCGGATCACGGCCAACGGGGATGTAGCCAATAAGATCGGCACCTACGGGCTGGCGGTGCTGGCCAGGGAGCACGGTATCCCCTTTTACGTGGCCGCGCCCTTGTCCACCATTGACGTGGAACTTCCGACCGGAGCGGAGATTCCCATTGAAGAACGGTCCGCCGAGGAAGTGACTTGCTTTGGCGGAGTGCCGGTGGCGCCGGCCGGGGTAAAGGTCTTTAACCCGGCGTTTGATGTCACGCCCAGCCGCTATGTTACGGCGATCATCACCCAAAAAGGGATTGCCACCGGAGATTGGGAGCGGACCTTTCGGCAGTGGCTAGATATGTCGCAATAAGTTTTTTGAACGCCCAGATAAATTGCGACATGTTTCCTTGATTCATAAGATGAAAAAAGTTCAATCGTTTGCCCATTCACAGCCGGCTCTTGGGATGTGAATGCTTATTTCTAAAACTTTTTTCAACTTATATAGCGGAACAATAAAAACCGGGGCAACCCCCGGTTTTTTTAATAACTGCTGACTTTGGTTTTCGGCCCGTAGATGGGCAGACGGTGATAGACGCGAAAGCAAGTCGGACAATACCATTTTCCTTCGGCCTGGAGCAGTTTATGCCGGTTACAGAGCGGACACAGCATATAATCACCTCTATCCTATCATATGCCAACCGGTTACCAAAGTCCAGTTAAGAAACGATGGAATTTATGTGAAGAAATGGTTGGCTTTACGCAAAGCCGATTCGATTTGCGGCGGCCCCGGTGGAAATAATACCATCAAACCGAGGAAAGGGGGGACCGCCGTGGCCAAGCACGACCAGAAGCAAAAGGAGAAACAAGTCAATATGGAGATCGCCGACTCTATCTCCGATATCAAGGACCGGAACAAAATGGACGAATCGAATCTGGAGATCGCTACCGAATTTCCATTGGAGAAACAGGGAAACGATAAGAACCGGCAACAAAAGCAGAAGAAGCAATGACGACGGGGAAGAGGCGTTTTGAAAACGCCTCTTCTTGTTCCCGGACCGTAGTTGTGGTATCATAATTAAGTTATAGATCAAAATCTTACCAGGAGTGACTTTGATGAATCAACCCGTACGGGTGCGTTTCGCTCCCAGCCCCACCGGTTTTTTGCATATCGGCGGCGCCCGGACCGCGATTTATGACTGGTTGTTGGCCCGTCGGACCGGCGGCCAATTTATCCTGCGTATTGAGGATACCGACCGGAACCGGTATGTTCCGGATTCACTGGATGACATCATGGCCAGTCTTCGCTGGCTTGGGGTGCAATGGGACGAGGGACCGGAGGCCGGCGGGGAGTATGGCCCGTATTTTCAATCCGAACGGCTCGCCATCTATCACCGGTACGCCCAGCAATTGATCGCTGAAGGAAAGGCCTATTATTGCTATTGTACTTCCGAACGCCTCCAGGAACTCCGGAAAAGCCAGGAGACAGCCAAACATCAGCCCGGGTACGACCGGCTCTGCCGGAATCTGACCGAAGCGGAATGCCAGCACAACAATGAGGCGGGATTGGGCAAAGTCATCCGGTTTAAGACCCCGCTGGAAAGCAAAACCATTGTCCATGATCTGATCCGGGGCGAAATGGTCTTTGACAACCATACCCTGGAAGACTTGGTGTTAATCAAGTCTGACGGCTTCCCCACCTATCATTTTGCCAATGTGGTCGACG
This sequence comes from Bacillota bacterium, assembly GCA_023402395.1. Lineage (GTDB taxonomy): Bacteria > Bacillota > UBA4882 > UBA8346 > UBA8346 > JAEYGI01. The sequence continues at coordinate 1,068,028 of JAEYGI010000040.1, read as the reverse complement.
ACCATCTGATGGAGATCAGTCATGTTTTGCGCGGCGATGAGTGGATCGCCAGCACGCCGATTCACGTCCTGTTGTATCAGGCGTTCGGCTGGGAACCGCCCCAGTTCAGCCATTTGTCGATCTTTTTGGCGCCGGACGGCAAAGGGAAGCTCTCCAAGCGTCACGGCGCCACCAGCGTCAAGGAATATCGCGATCAGGGCTATCTGCCGGAAGCGCTTTTCAACTGTTTGCTCTTTTTGGGCTGGAACCCCGGGACCGAGCAGGAGGTCTTCACTAAGGAGGAGGCCATCGCCCAATTTACGTTGGAGCGGGTCAATGCTTCGCCGGTGCGGTTCTCCTACGACAAGCTGCTCTGGTTCAACGGGCTCTATATCCGGAGTCTGACCCCGGCCGAACTGGCCGAGCGTTGCCTGCCGTTCCTGCAGAGCGCGGGGCTGCTGCCGGACCCGTGCCCGCCGGAGCGCCTGCAATACCTGACGGAGCTGATGCCACTGGTTCAGGAGCGATTGAAGCTGTTGACCGACGTGGTGGAGTGGGCCGACTATTTCCTGCGGGACGAGATTCCGGCCCCGGCGCGGGAGTTGCTCATCCCCAAAAAGCTGGACGCGGCCCAGGCGCTGACGGTTTTAAAGGCGCATTCCGAGGCCATGTCGGGATTGACCGAGTTTGCAACAACTGAGCTGGAAAAGGCTTTGCATGTCCTCCCTGAGCAATTGGGGATGAAGATGGGCGATGTGTTCATGCCGCTCAGGGTAGCCGTTTCCGGCAAAACCGCCACGCCGGGGATGTATGAGATGCTGCACGCTTTGGGTAAGGAGCGGGTGCTGCGCCGGGTCGCGCGGGCGATCGAGGTCCTGTCGGCATAGGAAGAAAACCTGCCCAGCATATCCAGCAAATTCTGGCCGGAAGATTTAAATAAATTCTTGACTCGGAAGGGTCCGGCCTGTATAATATTATTTGCGCACTGGGGGATCGTCTAGTGGTAGGACGCCGGGTTCTGGCCCCGTCGGCGAGGGTTCGAGTCCTTCTCCCCCAGCCATTTTATGAGAAGCTAGAAGTTTGAAGTGAGAAGTTTGAAAATTAATAACCGTTTTCACCCTTTATACTTCACTCTTCACAAATTTAACCGGTCCTATCGTCTAGAGGCCTAGGACACCGCCCTCTCACGGCGGAGACACGGGTTCGAATCCCGTTGGGACTACCAAAATGATAAATACCTGCTAAGGCAGGTTTTTTCATTTTCTAGGCATCGTTCATATTAATCTAAAAAGTGCTGGGAAATGGGCAGGGTGGAGTCCTTGAAGCAGTGAAAATGAGGGGTCCTATTTAAAACTTGCGTAGAACTCGTTTTGGATTATTCGACAGGGGCGGGAGCCTAATAAATTGTATATCCTGGACTCGTGCAGTGGAGATGTTCCAGCAGCTGGTGATTTGAAGATTGGAACAAATTACAAAAAATAGATTGACAATTATTTTGTTCGAGAATAAAATCATATTAAATGAATAGGATAAGTATCAATTATCCTTCGTCAATATTTTTAATCGAATAGCGAGTTGACCAGAAAGACTGGAGACTAAAGTTTATTCTTCGGAGATAAGACTTGGTTTCCTTTTTTATTCTTTAGATTGTTTGGTAGTCGTCCACGCTAGCTACCGCTCGCGCAAGCGAATTAAGAAATAAGCTAGATGGATCGACATAGGCATCGAAGCTATTTTCTGAGTAATGAAATTGATGAAAGCTGGTGATGTTTTTGGTTTGCTCCAACCAGGAATAACAAATGGTCGGGTAAATGGAGCAATTGATCTGATAGCAAGTTGACCAGAAAGACTGGAGACTAAAGTTTATTCATTGAGGATAAAACTTGGTCTCTTTTTTTATTCTCTTGGTAGTGGAATTGATGAAAGCTGGTGATGTTTTTGGCTTGCTCCAACCAGGAATTATGCTATCATCCTATGGGCTCGGCATCGCGTTTGCTGCCTTAAATCGAGGGAATCGGCGCTTATCTCGTATTAATCGGGCTGGAAACGCTTTCCGAGCGCGTGGCTAAGCAAGTGGCCAATACCGGATCCGTTTTGGAGTATCTTGAAAAAATAAACATGTCAGTTGGGTTCGTTATCCTTACACAAAAGGCAATCCGTATCAAGCCTTGGCTGACCGGTATTTTTCTAAAGGAGCGGGTTCGATTTTATCTTTTGGTTTTAAGGGTGCGGAAGAACAGCAGAACACAGTGAATCTGTTGGTGAAGAAGAGGAAGGATGTGGTGTTAGATGATATGTACTTAAAACATGACGAATTGTACCAAAATTCAAGGACTGAAAGGAGAGAACCCATGGCGAACGAGGTGTCTACCCCCGTGTATCAGTTTGATACCCAAAAAAGTCCGGGCGGGCTACGAGCCAAAGGATCACAAGTAGCTGTATCGCCGCCGATTTATGCTGCCGCAGCCTATGATTTTCGCGATGTGGAAAATGCGGCCGATCTGATTGTTGATCTGAAGCAGGCATTTCAAAAGGGATTGGCCGGAAATTAAATTTAAGGAGGACATTGGTTGTGAAAAACTGGAAAAAAATCGCTGGGGCGGCGGCGCTCATTCTGGCGCTAGCCGTTATGTCGCTGGCCACTCAGGCTGCAAGTCCGAAGTATAAGTATGGGAAAGTCACTATTCCCGGCAAGAGCGGATCTCTTTGCAATTCGCCCACTTACATCGCCTATGAAAAAGGTTTTTTTGCCGAGGAAGGTTTAGATGTCACTTTGGTTACCGCCGATTTCGAAACCAGGAAAATCGGGTTGAACAACGGGACTATTCCTACCGTGAACGGTGATTTTCAATTTTTCCCTTCAATTGAAGAGGGTTTGAAGGTCAAAGTCGTGGATGGACTGCACTTTGGTTGCATAAAGATTATCGTTCCGCCAAATTCTCCGATTAAATCCGCCGCAGACTTGAAGGGTAAGAAAATCGGCGTTGATGAAATTGGTGGGACTCCTTTTCAGGTAGCAAGCTTATGGCTGGAGAACCACGGCGTTGTTGCCAGGAATAACCAGAATGTGACTTTTGTCCCATACGGGGACGGCAATCTGGAAATTGCGGCCGCTGAAAAAGGCGAGATCGCCGCCGCAGCCATTTGGGACCCGTTTGGATCGTTGGCGGTGAAGAACAAGGGATTTCGTGAAATTTTTGATTTGGGGACGGATCCGCTTTTCGCCGGTAAGTTTTGCTGCTTCCTTTATGCTTCCGAAAAGGTGCTGAAAGAAGAGCCGCGCAAGGTAGCGGCAATCCTGCGGGCTTATCACAAGGCGCAAGATTGGATTCATAACCATCCGGAAGAAGCCGCAACCATTGTTTCGGAAAAGAAATATTCCTCCATTACGGATAAAGAATTGGCCGTGAGTTTATTAAAGAGCTATCAGTATCCGATGGTAAAGACGCAAAGCCACGGTCCGGCCACTGTGCAAGCGAATGTGACTTATTTTGTGAAAGAACTTGCGAAAGTCGGTTATCTCAAAACCACCGATCCCGAAAAATTCGCGAAGCAAATCTATTACAAGGTAAAGTTGTAATGATTTCGGCGGTTGGAGGTATGCGATGAACAACATGACGGTAAAGAATTTCTCGGCTCCGGTCCCAAACCGGGGCCGAGGTCCTAAAAGTACGGTATCAAATAAACAATATTTAGTTGGGACGCTGGTTTCTTTAATTGGATTTGCTGTGGCGGAAGTTGTTAGCCTTAAGGTTCCGGACACACAGGAAGTCAATGATCTGGCATACCGCTTGGCGTTGCTTGGTTTGATCGTGCTGTACTTTGGTATCGCCGTATTTTCATGGTTTGACGGTGAAAGACGCGCCAAATTCCTTAGCCGTGCGCCCTTTCGTTTTGCGATGGGCATTGTTCTTACCGTATGGGATTTGCTGAGTACCAAATTTGATATTTTACCGATGCCGTTTTTCCCAGGGCCTTCAAAAGTGCTGGGAGTTATTTTGGAAGAGAGTGACTTTCTGCTGGTCAATACCGGCTATTCCCTGCGCCTGTACTTTTTTGGATTTTTATCCGGCGTCATTTTTGGTGTTGGAACCGGGATACTGATCGGCTGGTTTGCCAAGGTTAATTATTGGGTATTTCCGGTGTTGAAAATCACCGGAGTTGTTCCGGCGGTTGCCTGGATCCCCTTTGCGATGACTGTCTTTCCCAATTCATTTATTGGCGGGGTTTTTTTAGTTTCGATTTGCGCTTGGTTCCCGGTGGCGTTTATGACGGCACGGGGAATGGCCAGTACGCAAAAGGTCTATTTTGAAGTCGCGAAAACCCTGGGCGCAAAGCAAAGTTACCTGTTGTTTCACGTAGCGCTCCCCAATGCCGTTCCCCAGATATTTACCGGGATTACCACCGCCAACGGCCTGGCTTTTACCACCCTGGTGGTCTCGGAAATGATGGGGGCTCAGGGCGGCCTGGGCTATTATATCAACTGGGCCAAGGCATGGTCCGCCTATTACAAGGTGTATGCCGCGATTATTATCATGGCGCTGCTCTTCTCCCTGATTATGAAAGTGATTGCCTTAATCCAGGGCCGCTTGTTAATCTGGCAAAGGGGGCTGGTCAAGTGAACCAGGAAAATTTGCTCGAAATTGTGTCGGTTGACCGTACTTATGTGGATACTGATGATAACACGGTGGAAGCGCTCAGGGATATTAATCTTACGGTCCGGAAAGGCGAATTTCTTACGATCATCGGTCCTTCCGGCTGCGGCAAAACCACGCTGCTACGCCTGATCGCCGGTCTCGATCGTCCGGAAGCCGGGGAAATCCTATTGGCGGGCGAAAAGATCACCGCGCCGGATCCGCAGCGCGGCTATGTATTTCAGCAAGGTAGCCTGTTTCCGTGGCTGACGGTGGAAAAAAATATCGCGGCCGGGCTGAGAGCTAGGGGAGTTTATCAGGGAAATAAAGCCGATGTAGCTCAGTTTATTGAACTCATCGGGTTGCATGGCTTTGCAAAATCCTATCCCCACCAAATCTCCGGCGGTATGGCGCAGCGGGTGGCCATCGCCCGGGCACTGATCAACCGGCCGGTAGTGCTGCTACTGGATGAACCCATGGGCGCCTTGGATACTTTCAGCCGGGCCGAACTTCAGGATAAGCTGCTCGAGCTTTGGGAAAACGACGGAACGACCATGGTCCTGGTAACCCACGATGTGGATGAAGCCATTTATTTAAGCGATCGCATTGTCATTATGACGCCGCGTCCCGGTAAAATCTGCGAAATATTGAATGTTCATTTGCCCAGACCCAGACAGAGAGGCGACGCTGAATTTATGGCAATTCGTAAAAATCTGCTTGAAAAGTTTCATCTCGCCAGCGCTCAACCCCAACCCGAATACACGATATAAGAAGCCGATTGAGATAGTAAAAACCATGATATGCGCGGAGAAATTAGTATGCCGGAAAAGAAACAGCTCAGAGAAATTGCTATTTACGGCAGGGTGGAATCGAAAAATCCGCTATAAACATGGTTTGATTGGCGATGCAACTTAATTTTATTTTATTTGATCAAATTCATCTCGTCCTCTGAAGAGGATTTTAAAGAGTATAACCGATTCATTTAATAGTTTGCTCAAGAACAGGTTATTTGCGGTCTGGTTGAAGCCATAATCGCGCGATATTGGATTTTCCGGAAACATATCGAGAGACCATCGCAAAGGGATTGATGAAAGTAACCGACGGAGGCGTAGAAAAGGGTATCTAAACAACAGACTTTCAATAGATAAAATTAAGGTGATAAAATATTCATCCAAATAAAATTCATTGAAAAAAACCTCCGAATCTCATGGTCGGAGGTTTTCAGACTTTATTGATAAAGTGATTTCTTTTTTACGCAGGATAAGGTTAAGTGTGGCTTGAGACTACCAAAAATAACTTTGTAAGCATAATTGAAAAAAGCTCGTGGTTAATCCCGTGGTTTTTTTATTTTTGCTGTTTTTAAAAAGCATGAAGACCGAAGTTTGAAGCCAGATACATTATTTGGATTCAAGCAGGAAATCGCGGTAAAAACATCGAACCTCTCTTTTTAGATTAAGAATAGATTAAGGACAGACCTCCAACAAAATCCGAGGAATAATCCCACACCGAAAGTCAGAATCACTGTTTTGTTTGTTTTACAAACCCTAATATCCAAATTTTCAAAGGAGGAAAGCGATGAAACAGGCAAATCGGATTATTTCATTACTCCTGGCTGTTATTATGGTTATGGCGTTCTCGCTATCGATGACAGCGGTGACGGCGGCAGACAGCAATCCAGATGTGGTGGGAATTGTCGCCGAGGTGCAAAAATACGGCAATCTGACCATGGACATTAAACCGAAGGCCCTTTATGATACGGGTTACCAATTGGGGGATATCCTCACGGTTACGGTGGGGGCCAATGTACTTAAAATACCTTTCTGTACATCGTATAGCGATGTCGATACCGGAAGCCTGGTAGTCCGCGATGACAAGGCCAATGATTTACTCGTCGTCGCCATCAACATGGGCAACTTCTCCACGAAATACAATGTCAAAGTGGGCGATAAGGTAACCTTCGCGCTGGCGGAAAAGGAAGGTTATCTCTCGGAGTATCAGCTGCGTCAGTTGAAACGTACCAATGTTCGCTCCGATTATGCAACCGATTCGATCTTTGCCAATTTCCGCAGCATTCCAACGACCGGAATCAAGTCCGCCGTTATATACCGAAGCAGCAGCCCGGTGAATAATGAATTAGGCCGCGCCGCTTATTCCAACGCACTGGCGAAGGCGGCCGGAATCGCAACCGTCCTTAATTTATCGGATTCGGATGAAGAAATTAAAGGCTTTTTCGGATCAAAGGATTTCGCTTCGGACTATTACAAGTCGCTTTATGATGCCGGTAAAGTCAAGCCGTTGAATATGGACGTTAACATTGCCGGGGAAGACTTCGGGAAAAAATTAGCCGAGGGCCTCCGTTTCATAAGCAAAAATAATGGACCGTATCTCATCCACTGCACAGAGGGGAAGGACCGCGCCGGTTTTGTCAGCGCCGTATTGGAGTCCCTGATGGGCGCGACGCTTGACGAAGTAGTTGCGGATTATATGACGACCTATGAGAATTACTACGGCGTTAAAAAAGGGAGCGAGCAGTATACCTCCATCGCCAACAGTAATATTGTGACCTCGTTAACCACGATTGTGTGCAGCTATCCAAAGGGAACCGACATTTCCGGAGTTAAACTGGCGGCGGCGAGTGAGAGCTATCTAAAAAAATGCGGCTTGACCCCCAATGAGATTGCGGCGCTTAAGAGCAAGCTTTCAGCGGCTTCCGTTTATAAAACTCCCAACGTATCCGGCAAAGTTAAAGAGATCGAAAAATACGGGCATGCCTTAACGGAGATTTCAATTGAGGATTTCGGCAAATTAGGCTTTAAAGCGGGGGATATGGTAACGGCGATCTTTGATAACGGTTTTGTGCTTGAAGCGCCGTTTCTGGACGGTTACTATGTCGATTCCGGCAAGCCGCTGGTTCGCGCCTATCCGGGACATACCAATATTGCGGTGTGTATCAATTATGGAAAGCTTAACGAGATCGCCCACGTCAAGGTGGGGGATAGAGTTACGATTATGCTTACCGGCCGCGAGGGATATCTTACGCAGTATGAGATTCGTAAGTTAAAGCGTACCAATAACCGTGCCGATTATCCTTCCGATGAGGTATTTGCCAATTTCCGCAGCTTTACAGTGGGCAATGTTGCCAAAGCCGTGCTGTACCGCAGCTCAAGTCCGATCAATAACGAACTTGGCCGCGCTTCCTATACGGATCATCTCATTAAGGAAGCCAAAATCAATACTGTGATCGATCTGGCCGATTCAACCGAGAACATTAAAACGTATCTTGCGGCCAAGGATTTTGCATCTCCATACTATGCCGAGCTTTTTAAGAATAACCGGGTATTATGTTTGAATATGGGACTTGCCTATAGCAGCGCGGAGTTCAAAGCCAGTATCGTTAAAGGGCTCGTGTTTATGGCGGAGAATCAAGGGCCGTATCTCATCCATTGCACCGAAGGCAAGGATCGTACCGGCTTTTTTGCGGCATTGCTGGAATCGTTAGTGGGCGCTTCAAAGAATGAGATTATTGAAGATTATATGCAAAGTTATATTAATTATTATGGCGTTCAAAAAGGCACCGACAAGTACAATGTGATTGCCGGTGATGTCCTTGATATGCTGAAGTTTATCGCGGGAGCCACTGACTTGGATAAGGCGGATCTGGCGGCAGCCGCCCAGAAATATCTCCTGTCAGGTGGTATGACGGCGCAACAGATCGAAACGTTAAAAACGAATCTGGCGGCGAAACGGTGAGATAATGATAACCCGGATCTGGTTGCTGCGTTAATTCCTATGGTTGTGCCTCTTCTTTCTTAGTTTCTTCTTTTCGGAAGTTTACCCAAATTATTTTACAGCCAGCGCTCCCGGGAGTTGGATCAACTGATCCAACTCCCGGATCATTTGTAGCGGCCCCGCACCCATCTGTAGCGACACTCGCTGCAACTGATCCGGCTCTCGGATCAACTGGTGCAACACTCGCTACAAATGAAGCTCCAACATTTCCATCTGAAGCGACCGCCGCTACAAATGATCTTCTAATATTTCCATCTGTAGCAACACCCGCTCCAACTGATCCAACTCCCGGATCAGTTGGAGCGGCCCTATACCCAAGTGATCGGGCTCTCCGATCAGTTGATCCAGGTTTCCGATCAACTGATCCGGCTTCCGGATCAACTGATCCAACTCCCGGATCAATTGGAGCGACCCCATACCCAAGTGATCGGGCTTTTCGATCAGTTGATCCGGTTCTTCGATCAACTGATCCGGCATCTGGATCAAATGATCGAACTCTTCGTTCAACTGATTCAACACTTGGATCATCTGTAGCGACCCCGTACTCATCCGATCGAACGATCCGATCAATGATCCGGGCTTTGAATCAGTTGATCCACCCGATGAAAAATAATTCAAAAGAAACCCGTGCGAGATTTTTCCCTGAAGTATCAGTTATATTTGAAATTTCTCAGGAATTCGATATAGGATTGCTTATTAAATTTCGGTTGATAATCCCCTTTGATTTGGAGCGCTTGCCCGGCCCCGTTCCAGAGAAGGTCAACGACAGTCATGGCCATGGCTTTGGCGGGCATGACATAGGCCATTTCCTCATCGCAAATCATGAAATCCCGGCTGTGGGCGGTACCGGAGTAACCACCGGTGGAAATATGCATAAACGGCATGATCGAGCTGATGTCACCGGCATCGGTCGCGCCCATTAGTTCGTAGCCGGTAAGGATGGCCTCCGGACCTAACAGATCTTTGGCATTTTCGCCAAACAGCCCATTCAGGTTCGGGTTTTGAATTAACGGCAGATAGCCGGGGATTTCATTGATCTCCACTTGAGCGCCAACCGCCATGGCGCTGCCGCGAATCGCCCGGTTCACTTTTTCAGAGGCGCCGATCACTGCTTCAATGTTTCTGCCCCGCACATAGGTTTCCATGCGGACGTCCGCTGGAACGATATTTACCAGATCGCCGCCTTTGGTAATAATGGGATGAACCCGGATCCGATCCAGATCCTTAAAGGTCTCCCGTTGCGCATTGATCGCCATCAGCGAAAGGGCGGCCGCATTTAGCGCATTGATGCCCTCAAACGGTTCGGCGCCGGCATGAGCTTCCTTGCCGGCGAATCGGATGATTTTGCCGACAAAACCGGAGCTCTCGCAGGAAAGCAGAAATTTCCGGTCTTCCACCCCGGCGTGGGAGTGGATCATCATTCCCATATCCACGTCATCGAGTACGCCCAGGCGGATAAACTCCTGTTTTCCCCCGAAAAATTCAATTTTCCCGTCTTTTTTTAAACGCTCCCGAAATTCCAGCTCCACGTATTCTTCGGCGGGAACCGCCGCAAATACCACATCGCCGTCCAGGTGCTCCATAAAGGGGACCAGGCCGATCGCCGCGCCCAGCATGGCGGCGATCTGTGAATTGTGGCCGCAGGAATGGGCGGCTCCGGTAGTGGTGTCGGCGCAGGGGTGCAAGGGGCAGACCACGGCATCCAGTTCCCCCATGATCATTACCTTAGCCTTGCTTTGTTTTCCTTTGGCGCAAGCCTTGACGCCCGTAATCGCCAGGCCTTCTTCACAGGAAAGCCCGAGCGCCTTCAATTGACTGGCTACCAGTTCAGAAGTATCCCGCTCTTTGAAACCGAGCTCCGGATGATTGAATATTTTAGTTCCGATTGAAATAATTAACGCTTGGTTCCGATCGATCTGCTGGCTTACTTGCTGTTTTAACTCTTCTTTGGTCATGAGAGCTTCCCCCGGTATTTGAATCGTTGTTTAATTATAAGATTAAACAAAACCATTGTAATTCGCAAGAAATAAAAAAAGTAAAGTTTCGCCGGGCGTCTTGACAAGATATCAATTTATCGGTAAAATGGGGCGAAATTAGTCGCTATATAAGTTGAATTAAATTTCTAATATGCATCATGTCCTTAAAGCCCGGCCATGATGAAAGAACTAATGAATTTAATTCAACTTATTTCAGCTGTAATAGGATGAAGTAAATTCCGATTTGATTCATTTGCATTCGGCGTTAAGAATGCAAATTTAGTAAAGATATTTACTTCATCCTATATATTTTAACAATTTATGAATTTTATACTACAGGTGAAGCCATGAGTCTCCGTGCCATCCGGGCCTGTATGGGAGAAATCCCATTTGATGCAGCCATATCTGACGTGCAGTTGATAAACGTTCTTACAGACGAAATTTACGATGCGGATATCGGTATTGCCGGAGATCAATTTGCCTATGTCGGAAAATTCAAAAAAGAGCATCACGCGTTAAAATATATTGACGGCAGGCGCCGGTTCGCAGCGCCGGGCTTTATCGACGGCCATATGCATCTTGAAAGCAGTATGATGACACCGGCCTCGTTCGCCGCAGCGGTACTGCCGCTCGGCACGACCAGTGTCGCGGCGGATCCCCACGAGATTGCCAATGTGCTGGGCGTGGACGGAGTTAAAATGCTTTGCGACCAGGTAAGGGATCTTCCGCTTCATGTCTGCGTTATGGCGCCGTCTACCGTTCCGTCGGCACCGGGTTTTGAAAACTCCGGCGCTACGATCACCGGGGCAGAAATCGCCGTGATGCTTGGCTTGCCAGGAGTACACGGCCTGGGTGAAGTGATGGACTTTTTTGGGGTGATCGCAAGCGACCCCCAAATAATGGGTGTGATTGAAGCGGCCCAAAGAGCGGGCGTGCTTTTGGATGGACATACGCCGCTGCTGAAAGGGAAAGAGCTGCAGGCGTTTACGGCATCGGGCATTGACTGTGACCATACCTACATGGACGTGGCCATCGTAACCGAAAAACTCCGGTTGGGGATGTGCGTTCAGATTCAGGAACGCTTTGTAACCAGGGAACTGATGTCCTATTTAAACGGCTATCCGGTACAAAACCGGATTATGCTGGTAACCGACGATGTACCGGTCAGCCGGCTGGCCGCCCGCGGCCATTTGAATTCGATCGTAAAAAAAGCGATTGCTTTGGGGCTTGATCCGAAAAAAGCTTATCGATACGTGACGATCAATGCTGCGGACCGTCTACGCTTGTATCAGCGGGGCGCCATCGCTCCGGGCCGAAAAGCGGATCTGGTTTTGCTGGGCTCAATGGAAGAAGCTCTTCCTTCGCTGGTAATGAGCGACGGAAAGATAGTGGCCGAAAACGGCGGGATCACGGTATCGCTCCCCCAATGGGAATTCCCTCGCGAAGCTTATCATACCATGCACATCGAGCCGGTCCGGGCCGAGGATTTCCAAATACCCTGCCGGACTCCCCAGGCTGTCGTCAATGTTATCGTCCACGATGGCAAAACTTCCCGAACCCGCCTGGAACAGCGGATTTGTCAGGCGAAAGACGGAATACTGGAACCGGGAGATCTGGTCAAAATGGCGGTGTTGAACCGCTATCCGGAGAATAACAACCGGGGCGTCGCGCTCTTGGGGAATCTCTCGGGATTCAGGGGAGCGATTGCGACTACCTATGCCCATGACTGCCATAACCTGACGGTGTACGCAAGCAACGATCAGGATTTGAGCTTGGCGGCCAATACTGTGATTTCGGCTGGCGGCGGTATCGCGGCCGTCCGGGACGGACAGGTGCTTTGTTCCATTCCGCTTCCAATCGCGGGGCTTATGTGCGAGGACGATCTTCAAACCCTGTCGCGGAAATTCAGTGAATTTAACCGAATTTCCGAAATGATGGGATTGAACCATGAGGAACCGTTGACTTTTCTGACCTTGATGGCGCTTGCCGTTTCGCCGGAGGTTAAACTGACCGATATGGGAATTATCGATGTAACCACCAAAACCTTCTTGCCGTTGGTGGCAAAATATTTGGATGACGGGATCTAAGCAACAATGACAAAACAGAAAAAAGAGGTTTTGCTGCTCGCGTTACCGACGGTGCTGGCCCTGACGGCATTTTTTGTGATTCCCATGGCCTATACCCTGATCGGCACGTTGAAAGCCGACGGAGTCAAATATTTTCAGAAATTTTTCAGTGACGGCATGTACCTCAATATTTTAAAAGCGACGATTATCGTTTCTCTCAAGGTGACCGCGATTTCGCTGCTACTGGGATATCCCACCGCTTATTTCATGGCCAGAACCAAATCAAAGCTGAAAAATGTGCTGATGATTGTGATTATCTTTCCGTTCCTGGTCAGCGCGGTAGTCCGCTCTTACGGATGGATGGTCATCTTGGGCGGCAGGGGCCTTCTAAACCAATTGCTGCTGGCAATCGGACTGATCCAACAACCCCTGGTGATATTGAATACGTCAACCGCGGTGATTATCGGGCTGGTCCATCTATTGATTCCGTATATGATTCTTTCGATTACCGGAGTAATTCAAAATATCGATCGCAATCTTGAACGCGCTGCGTACAGTCTGAACGCCAGTCCGCTGCAAACATTTTTCAGGGTGATTCTGCCGTTGAGCGCGCCCGGGATCATTTCCGGATGTATTTTGGTATTCACCATGAGCATGACCTCGTATGTCACCCCGAAATTACTGGGCGGATCAAAATTCCGGATGATGAGCACGATGGTCTTTCAGGAAGTCAATATCAACTTCAACTGGGGGTTTGCCTCCGCAATCAGTTATATATTATTGTTTACCATTTTGATCATTCTGTTAGTGGCCACCTATGCGACAGCCGGTGCCAATCAGAAAGTTGGGGGTGAAAAACGTGTCTGACGCGCGGGTGGGATGGTTCTCCAGGACAATCGCCATCATGGTTTTTGTTTTTCTGCTGGCGCCGTTAGCTGTGATCATGTTGGCCTCTTTCAGTCCAACGCCGCTGGTGGTTTTCCCTCCCAAAGGGGTTTCTTTGGTATGGTATTTGAATATTTTTAGTTCATCCACCAACTTTTTAAGCGGATTCATCAACAGTGTCGAAGTGGCCGTGATTGCGACCGGAATCGATATCTTGCTTGGCGTAACGGCCGCCCTGAGTGTGAGCAGGCACCGGTTTAATGGCCGAGAACTGTTGGTTGCCTTCTTCACTTCGCCGATGTACATTCCTTCCATTGCGTTTGCCTTTGTTTTACTGCAAATTTTCAGCCAGATTGGCTCTGTCCCGGGAATGCTCAAAATCCTCCTGGGGCACCTGATCATCATCATGCCTTATATTATCCGGAATACTCTGTCGGTGCTCTCCGGCTTTAACTGGACTCTGGAAAATGCCGCGGCCAGCCTCGGCGCCAGTCCGGTGCAGACGTTCTTCAAAGTAACCCTTCCCTTGATCAAACCCGGTGTAATCGCCGGCGCAATGCTCTCGTTTTTATATTCCTTCGACGAAGCGGTGCTGAGCGGCTTGCTAAACTCGCCGACGTTCGTGACTTTGCCGATCCGGATCATGAATTATATGGAGTTTTCCTTTGACCCGACCCTGGCTTCGATTTCCACTGTTTTGATTCTGATGTCGCTGGGATTGATCGTTTTATTGGAAAAAATGACCGGCTTGGATATGTTTTTAAAGTAATTTAGGGGGTCCGCTCGATGGCATCCTTGGAATTGAGGAGTCTTACGAAAAAGTACGGCGATTTTACAGCCGTGGATAACATCAATCTTCAGGTAAGGAACGGGGAAATGGTGGCCCTGCTGGGCGGAAGCGGCTGCGGCAAAACAACCATTCTGAACCTGATTGCGGGATTTACCGACCACTACGAAGGTTCCATCCTGGTCGACGGCAGAGAAATGAACCATATTCCCGCCTATAAACGAAAGATGGGCGTCTTCTTTCAGAACTACGCGCTGTTTCCGCATATGAACACCTTTGACAACATCGCTTTCGGCTTAGAAATGCAAAAGCTTGCCAAGAACATTATCAAAGAAAAAGTTGCCCAAATTTTTGAACTGGTAAAAATGACCGGAATGGAAAAGCGGTACCCGCGGGAGCTTTCCGGCGGACAGCAGCAGCGGGTTGCCTTGGCCCGCGCGCTGGTCACCGAACCGACTGTTCTGCTGCTGGACGAGCCGTTATCGAATCTGGACGCAAAGCTCCGGGTGGAAATGCAGTTGGAGATCAAACGCATTCATCGTGAACTGGGCATCACCACCATCATTGTAACCCACGATCAGGAAGAAGCAATCTCCCTCGCTGACCGGGTCATCGTAATGAAAGCCGGGAAAATCCTGCAGGTTGGCACGCCCAAGGAAGTTTTTGACCGGCCCGCCAATTTGTTCGTGGGGGATTTTATGGGATTTGCCAATTTTATCACCGGAAAAGTGAAACGGATTGATGGTTCGAGAGTAAGCGTGGCATGTTCGGAACAGGAGTTGCTTTTAACCGGGGTGGACAGCGCCGAATTGGCTTCAGGTGACAGCGTTACCCTGTCCATACGTCCGGAAAATATTTCCCTGACCGGAAAAAGCTCCGAAAACGCACTGTCGGGAACCGTCAAGAATGTTACTTATAAGGGAACGGTTACCCGCCTGGAGCTCGACGGCATCTTCGCCGAAACTGTATTTGTTACTGTTTATGATAATGAAAGCCATGAGATCGGTGATGCAATCACGGTTGCGTTTCCTTCCCATAAGCTTCTCATCTATAAAAATTAAACGGAATAGGAGAGCGAACGATGATTAAAAAAAACCACCCAATAATGGCTGCCATTCTGGCCATTGTTATGTTTGCCGTAACCGTAGCCAGTTGCGGCGGCGGTTCCCCGGTTGCCGCCGCCAAACAGTCCCCGAAAACGGCCAAGGATTTTAAAGGGGCCACCTTGGTTGTGGCAACCTGGGGTTTTACGGCGGCCAAAGTAAAAGAGTTGTCCAAAAACTTCGAAGAGACCTATAACTGTAAGGTTGTAATCGATGAAACCAGCGGTAACTCCGACCGGTTGAATAAAATTATGGCGCAAATGAAAAACCCGGAAATTGACGTGGTCCTGATGACGGACATTTTCGCGGACCTCGGAAACAAGAAGGGCCTTTTTGAAAAAATTGACCCGAAGGTGGTCACAAACCTCAAAAACCTTTATGATTTCGCCAAAAATTCCGATGGTTACGGCCCCTGCTATTCCGTAGTGCGATACGGTATTATTTATGATGCGGCTACGGTGAAAGTAGCTCCGAAATCCTACAAGGACCTGTTCAGCGGCAAGTATAACGGACAGCTTTCCCTGCCGGACATGGCTTCCACGGCAGGACCTTATCTGCTGATCACTTTGGCGGAAAAATCGGGGGGCAGCGCAACCAATGTTGAACCCGGGTTTAAACTGCTTAAAGCCAACAAAGACAATGTGAAGCAATGGTATCTTGCCAGTTCCGAGGTTCAAACCGCTTTCACCACCGGGGAGATCGGAGTGGCCGTGTTTATGGATATGAATATGCCGACCCTGAGAAAGTCAGGCTTGGACGTCAAGTGGGTAAATCCCGCGGAGGGCGATTTCTCGGCCGCCGCTACCATCAATGTCGTGAAGAACTGCAAAAACCCGGAACTGGCTCAGCTCTATGTCAATTATTTTACCAGCGAGGCCGTGCAGAGCCAGGTCGCCGACAAATTAAACGAAGCCCCCACCCATAAAAACGCCAAAATGTCGGATGAAAAGAAAGAATATCTGGCTTACGGCTTGAAAGCGATGAATTCCCTGAAAAAGTTTGACTGGGCATACATCAATGCGAATAAGGCGGCCTGGATTGAAAAATTTCAAAGAGAAGTAGCCGTTCAGAAATAGTAAGCTGATCATACTCATCTAATGTTAAGCGCCGTAATTATGAGGAAACTCAAGGTTACGGCGCTTTTTTACGGGACTGGCCTTTTTTGAAAGTATCGCTGTCAAAAGCTCCGTTGAAACTCTACCTGTTTAACTCGCAAATATTTGAGAAGCTGGGGTAGGTAACCGGCTGAAAGCCGTCAAAAGAGACTGAAAAAGCACACTTCTAAATTCTGCGTCTTTAAAAATCCCATCCAAGCTGCTAAAATCATAATAAATAAACCGGTCGCGATGAGGGAAACGGATGCAATCGCAGTTAAAAAAGATTGAAGCGGACGTCAAGCAGTATGCGCAGGTGTTGTCGGGCATCCTCAAAGTGGATGTTGATATTGTTGATAAGAATTTGTTCCGGATCGCCGGAACCGGCAAATTCGTGGACCGGGTGGGCACCTATATCGAGCGGGAAGGCACCGGTTTCAAATGGGTGCTCGAAAACAAGCGGATGCTGATCATCGAAAACCCCAGGGAGCATCCGATTTGTAGGCAATGCCCCACTTGCGACGTTTGCAAGGAACTGTTCGAAATGTGCTGCCCGATCACGCTTGAGGACGAAGCGATCGGCGCCATTGCCCTGGCCTGTTTTAAGGAGGAACAGAAAGAGCACATTTTTCAAAATCTCGAAAGTTACATCGATTTTTTGAACAAGATCGCCGAGTTGATCGCTTCCAAAGTCGGCGAGTTCAAGAACTTTCAATCGATCATCGCCACCTCGCAAATGCTGGAGAAAGTGATGCAATTCGTGGGTCAGGGAGTGGTGATCTTCAATGCCGACAATACCTTGAAATTCGTCAATCAATATGCGGAACGGATCTTTGGAAACAATAAGAAGCAACTGGATTACTTGTACAAGATCAATGAGTTCCGAATCTTTTCAGTCGGGCAAAAACGCCACAACGCCGAACAGGAGTATGTCGCCAGGGTTCAAAAGCAAAAAATCCGCCTGCTTGGTTATTCCTATCCGATCAGCATCGATGAGAGCAATTACGGGAAAGTGTATATTTTTCAGGATATCGCGTCGATCCAGGAGAAATTGTTTGTCCAGGACAGGCGGAACTATGATTTTGAAAGCATCATCGGCGAGGATAAAAGAATGGTCCAAGTCAAAGAACAGGCCCGGACCCTGGCCAAAACGGACAAAAATATCTTGATCTATGGCGAAAGCGGCACCGGCAAAGAGATTCTGGCCCGGGCGATCCACGCTGAAAGCATCTACCGGGAACATCCGTTTATCCCGATCATCTGCACCGGGGTCATTGAGTCCATTTTGGAGCAGGAAATCTTCGGCAATTTGGACAACGACAACCTGAGCAAGATCGAATTGATTAAAGAAGGGACGCTTTTTTTGGACGAAGTAGCCGATTTGCCCCTGCGGATTCAGGGCGAATTGCTCCAACTGTTTCAGGATAAGGAACGGTTTTCGGGGCGGGTCATCGCTTCCACCAGCAAAAATATTGAGGAATTGATCGCCGAGAACCGGTTCCGCAAGGATTTATACTATTTCTTTCATCCGTTTACGATCACCATCCCGCCGCTTCGGGAGCGGAGAAAAGATATCCCGGTGTTGATCCGGTTCTTTCTGGAACGTTACGCTTATTTGGAAAGAAAATCGATTACCATCGACGAGAAAGCCTACCAGCGTTTGCTGGAGTATTCCTGGATGGGCAATGTCCGCGAGATGGAGAACATTATCAGTTTTATGGTATTGACCAATCAAAGCGGCAGGGTTGAAATCGCCGACATCGATAATTTGCTGGCCGGGGAAGACAAAAACAGCAATCACTCGTTTCATCTGGAGACTTTGGAAAAGAATACTATCAAAAAAGCCATGGATCTTTACGGCAATACCACCGACGGCAAGCGAAAGGTAGCCAAGGTCTTGGGGATCAGCCCGGCCACGTTATACCGGAAGTTGCAGAAATATGGAATTCGCGAAGAAAAAAGTTATACCATTGACCGGTGATTGCCGGAAGCAAGGCAAGAAAAACCCGCTTTTTAAGCGGTTTTTTTTCATAAGCGTCATCTCGAAGCAAATGCGGTTCGGATTGGATTATTTCTCAAAATGAGAAATAATTTTAATAATTAAACGGATTTGGAACTACTAACCGGCAAAAACAGGTGTTTTTCGGGAAAAATATTGAATTTTATCTTTTCCTTGATATAATGATGTCATGGTAATGTAATAACAATGTCAGCATTTAAAGAGAGAACTCCAAAAATGCACCAAATTGCGCATTCGTCTACAGGAATCAATGGGAACTATCATTGTAATATTGTAAGATACTTACATTAAGATAACAGGGGTTCGATCATGGAACAACCTACGATTCAATGGGTAAAGAACGACACCATAACCAATCAGGCCAATGAAATCATGCTCGAGTATTTCAATCAGGCTGAAATGGAAAAGGTAAGGCGTTTTCACCGAACCATTCCGCAGTACCGGGAAACGTCGTTGCACCGGTTGGATCAACTCGCCGACGCCCTAGCGGTGGCGAAGATCTTCGTCAAAGATGAATCGCAGCGGTTTGGATTAAACGCCTTCAAAGTCCTGGGCGCATCCTATGCCATGAGCAAACGGATGGCTATGCTGCTAAACCGGGAGATTGACGGGATCGGCTTCAACGATCTGAAGTCCGGGCAATTGGGCGAGCGATTGCCGGATCTGGTCTTTGCCGCGACCACGGACGGCAATCACGGCAAGGGGGTGGCCTGGGTCGCCCGGGAACTGGGGTATCCTGCCGTGATCCATATGCCAAAAGGCACTACCCGCGAACGGTACAACAATATTCGACAATTGGGAGCCGAGGCGCTGATCACCGAGTACAACTACGATGACACCGTCGACCGGCTGGCCGCGCTGGCCGAGGCCAACCACTGGCTGTTGATTCAGGATACCGAGTGCCGGGGCTGCCGGGAAGTTCCGCGCTGGATCATGCAGGGGTATGGGACCATGGCGCTGGAAATGATCGACCAACTTCACGGCGAGGCGCCGACCCATCTATTTCTCCAAGCCGGGGTGGGGGCGTTCGCGGCGGTGATGACTGTAATCTTCAAGACCGTATTCGGGGAGAAGGCTCCTGCTGTCATCCTGGTCGAACCCAATCAAGCCGATTGTTTTTACCGGTCGATGGTCAATGGCAGGAGAGTATTCGTCACCGGCGGGATGGAGTCGATTATGGCCGGCTTGTGCTGCGGGGTCCCCAATCCGGTGGCCTGGGAGATCCTCAGAAGACAGGTTGATTGCTTCGTTTCCGTCCCGGATTGGGTCACCGCCAACGGCATGCGCATTCTCGGCAATCCGCTCCGGGGCGACCCGGCGGTGACTTCCGGGGAATCGGGGGCGGTATCCATCGGCCTGGCGGAATGGATAGCGCGCGATACCGCCCTGAGGGACGCCTTTGGAATCAGCCGCGAATCGAAGATAATCACCATCAGCACGGAAGGAGATACCGATCAGGAGATGTACCGGAAAATTGTCTGGTATGGCGGATATGCGGATGAAAGAGGTCGGGCGTCATGAGAATTGATTGGGAAGAAAAGGTTGTTCCATTGTGTCGGAAGTTGATCCGGACTCAAAGCTATTCAGGGCGGGAACGGGAGATCGTGTCCTTCCTGAAGCAAATCTTTGAAGCTCTGCCGTTTGACGAGGTTACGGTCGACGCCTACGGCAGCATTGCGGCGACGTTGCAAGGGGTAAAAAGCGGCCCCCGGATTTTGCTGGACACCCATATCGACACGGTTCCGGTGGATAACCCGGAGCAATGGTCGGTTCCTCCGTTTGATGGGGTAGTCCGGGACCAAAAGGTTTTCGGCCGGGGTGCCTCCGACATGAAGGGCGCTTTGAGCGCGATGATTGCGGCCGTTTCCGAATTCGCCCGGGTGAAGCGGAAGGATTTTGGTGGCTCGATCACCATCGCCGGGGTGGTGCACGAAGAGTGTTTTGAAGGAATCGGCGCGGCCAATATCGCCGAATTAATCCAGCCGGATCTGGTGATTATCGGCGAGGCGACCGAGCTGAAGCTGAACATCGGTCAGCGCGGCCGGGCCGAAATTCTGGTGGAGACCTTTGGGAAGAGCGCCCATTCCTCCAATCCGGACCAGGGTCACAATGCGGTGTACGATATGTGCCGATTGATCGGGGAGATCCGGAATCTGACTCCCGTCGTTCATCCGCGGTTGGGTAAAGGGATTCTGGAGCTGACGGATATTCAATCCGCCCCCTATCCCGGCGCGTCGGTGGTACCGCATTACTGCAAGGCGACGTTTGACCGGCGGACCATTGCCGGGGAGAATGACGCGGCGGTTTTGGCCCCGATCCGGGAGATCATCGGGGCGCTGGGAAACCGGATCAGCGCCCGGGCCCGGATCGCTTACGGCAAGGAGACCTGCTATACCGGAGCGGTCATTGAGGGAGAGCGTTTCTTCCCGGCCTGGGTCATGGATGAGCGGCATCCGCTGGTGCAAACGGCGCGGGCCGGTTTGAGCGGGGCCCTGAAACGGGAAATCGCCATCGGCGCTTATTCGTTCTGTACCAACGGCAGCTTTTACGCGGGAATCAAGGACATTCCCACCATCGGGTTCGGCCCGAGCCGGGAAAATCTGGCCCATATCGTCGACGAATATGTGGAAATCGATCAGTTGACTGGGGCGTGTCAAGGTTATTACGGCCTGTTGGAAGCTTTAACGTAAAACGAAAGATGCTTAAAAGCTTTGGTGGGCAATTCCCGGCTCCTGGCCGGATTTTTCACAACGCTTTTAAAAAAGTGTCTTTTGGATAAAAAAGCAAAGGAGTTGGTCTCATTGAAGTTCAAAGGAGTTTGGAAGAGCGAAGCGGGAGAAATCCGAAAACCGAATCTGTCCCATTTCGTGATGATGGCCCTATTCACCGGGGTCGGAGTAGTGGTCGGCACCTTCGGCAGCATCGCGGTGCCCCTGGGATTCGTCTCGGCGTTCTGGCCCGGACAAGCCATCCAGGCAGTCAGCAGTATCTGGTACGGTGGTTGGGGCGGCGTGGCTTCCATTGTTTTTCCGATCATTTCCAATGCAATCTCCGGTTCGGCGGCGTTGCCGGTATCCCTGGCCTATATTCCCGGAAACCTGGCGCAAGGTATCGTCGGCGGGCTGGCATTCCGGATGCTGGGAGCGGACCCGCGCCTGACCAGCAAAAAGGATTGGGTTATCTTTACCATATTCGGCATTCTGATCTCCAATATTATCGGAGCTTTCTGGGGCAGCAGCGTTTTGAGGTTGTTCGGCTTGATTACGCCAGAAGCGCACCTGACGGTGTTTTTCGGCTGGTTCCTGGGAAACTCGGTGGCCTCGTGGATCCTCGGCGTAATCATGCTCAAGTTCATTTCGCCGATTGTCATGAAGACCAAAACGTTCTGCAAAGGATTATGGGCCTAAATTGGCCAGGCTTGCCGGAGACACCTGCGGCGGCTCCTCCGGGCAACGGCTTTCGGTGGCGGACGGTTGCCGAAAGCCGTTGCCGGCCAATTCCCAAATGGGGGTGAGATCGAAATGTCAAGAAACGTCAAAATGCAAAAGACTATTATAGGATTTGTTCCGGCCCAGTCGCCGATCTATAAACTCCATCCCGTGGTACGCTTGATTATTTTTCTGGCGACCGGGTTCATGCCCCTGTTTATTGAGCGGCCCGAGATCAATTTGATATTCTTAGCCATTATCCTGGTGTTTTTCGTTGTAGCCAAAGTCGACCTGAAACAACTCCGAATCTACTTGCCCATGATAGTGACGGTCGGACTGTTCATTGCCATCACCTATATCCTTTTCCCCAATGCGCAGGGCCGGGAGTTCAGCTTGGCGCGGTTCGGATCGATCACCGTTTATTACGGCTCGATGATGTGGGCTCTTTGTATCTATGTAAGAATCTTAACGCTGTTGTTTTCGTCGATTTTTTATTTTTCCACCAACCGGGAAAAGGATATCCTGGTGGCGTTCAGGAGCCTGAACGTTCCCTTCGCCGTCACCTACTTCATCGGATTGTCGCTACGGTCGGCCGGGATTTTCATGGAGGACTACCGGATCATCCGCGAAGCGGAGCAAGCCCGAGGCCTGGATCTGGACGATCTGTCCTTGATCGGGAAAGTCAAGCATTATTGCATGTATATGATTCCCTTGTTTACCCTAGCGATCCGCAGATCGGAAGATATCAGCGTGGCATTGTATTCCAAAGGCACAGTGCTGCAAGGGAAATACCGCGGGAAAAAACGGCCGGATTATTTGGCCTATAACATGCGGTTCCGGGGCTTTGACTACGCGGTGGCGGGATTAATGGTCGCGGTCTTTACCGGCGTGGTGTATTTCCAATTGACCGGAAATATCTTTGATTTGTCCCGGTCGCCCGTTGATGGCTACTTTTTGCGACTGCTGAGGGAAGGTACGTAAATTATGAATGCGCTGGAAATTGAGAACTTATCGTGGAAATACAACGATACCGAAGAGTATGCCCTAAAAAACATCAACCTGGCGGTGCCGGAGAACATCTTTCTGGGGATCGTCGGTTCCAATGAGTCGGGAAAAACCACCCTGGTCTCTTGCATCAAGGGCATTATCCCCAATAGTTTCGCCGGGATCTATCACGGCTGTGTCAAGTTTTTCGGCAAAGACATCAAAGACAATGATTCCCGGGTGATTGCCGAAAACATCGGGATGGTGTTCAGCGATCCCGATGCCCAGTTTTCTTCGATGAGCGTGGAGGAAGAGATCGCGTTCGGTTTGGAAAACATCGGAATCGCCGAAACGGAGATTCAAGACCGGATCGCTTGGGTGAGCGAATTGACCTCCATCGGCGATTTGCTGGAGAAGCCGCCCTATGATTTATCGGGCGGCCAGAAACAGCGGGTGGCCATAGCCAGCGTGATCGCCATGAAACCGAAGATCATCATCCTCGATGAACCGACTTCGATGCTGGATCCCAAGTCCAAGGACGATGTGTTTGAGCTCTTGGCGGTCATGAAACGCGAGTTGAAAATCACGGTGATCGTGGTCGAGCATAACATCGAAAAAATCGCGGAGCTTTCCGATAAAATTTTGTTGATGAACCGGGGCGAAATCGTCAAGTACGAGGATTCCCGGCGGTTCTTCCGGGACATGGATCTGATCAAGGGGAATGGCTTGAAAGTGCCCGAGTCCATCGAATTTTTGTATCATCTCTATGACTTGAAGGGGATTCAAAAGGAAGCCCCGGTCAAATTCGCGGAAATCGTGGCCGAAATCCGGGCGATTGCCGGGGAGCGGAGGTGAAGGTGATGGATAAGATTATTCAAATTAATGAGCTGGTATTTTGCTACAGTGACGGCACCAAGGCCCTGGACCAGATCGATCTGGATATCCGGCAAGGCGAGTTTGTGGCGTTGATCGGTCAAAACGGATGCGGCAAGACCACCTTGTCGAAATGTTTGAACGGGATTCTCAAGCCGACTCAAGGAAGCATCACGGTGGACGGCATCAATACTTCCCGGCCGCGAATCCAAAAAGAGCTGGTTAAGCGGATCGGCTATGTGTTTCAAAATCCGGATCACCAAATCTTTAACAACCGGGTCTATGACGAGATCGCGTACGCCCCCCGCAATATCGGACTCACCGAGGCGGAAATCGGGGAACGGGTCGCGGAAGCGGCCCAGATTGCCGGGATTAAGCCCGAATTGTTCGATAATCATCCGTTTTTCTTGACCAAGGGCCTACGGCAGCGGGTGGCCATTGCCTCGATCCTGTCCTTGAAACCCCAGGTAATCATCGTCGATGAACCCACCACCGGCCAGGATTACAAGCAATCGATCGAGGTGATGGAGTTCCTACGGATGTTGAACGAGACCCATGGCCACACCATCATCATCGTTACGCATGAGATGCATATCGTGGCCCAGTACGCCAGGCGGATCGTTGTCATGACCCAGGGGAAGGTCTGGATGGACGGCAGCGTCCGGGAGATCTTCGCCGAACCCGAGAAATTGAAGGGCGCTTTCGTCAAACCTCCGATTGTGACGCAACTGGCGCAAGTCCTGGCTCCGTATGGAATCAGGCCGGACGTGACCGATATTGAAGAATTGAAACGGGAATGGGGTTGATTTCGTGAAAAAGATTCTGGTGATCAACCCCAACTCCTCGGAGAGCATGACCGAGAGCATCCGGCAGACGGTGGCGGCTCATCGGTCCGGCGAGTTTGCGTTTGAGGTGATCCGGACCCCGAACTCACCCAATGTCTTGGAGAGTTTCGCCGACTATACCCTGGCCGGCCGGGAAGTGCTGGCCAAGGTCAATACTATTCCCGCCGGGATGTATCATGGACTGTTGCTTGCCTGCTTCGGCGATCCCTGCCTGGAAGCGCTGAAAGAAGTTTCGGCGGCGCCGGTGATCGGCATCGCCGAGGCCTCGATGGCCATGGCCTTGTTGCTGGGATCGAAATTCAGCATTTTGGCCGCGGTGGACAAGGCAACGGCGATGATGGATCAGTTGGTTTTAAAGTATGGGCTCCGGGACCGGCTGGCCTCGGTGGAGTCATTGGGGCTGAGCATCGAAGCGTTCATGAACGACGCGGATTTATTGAAGGAAAAGGTTATCGCGGCGGGAAGCCGCGCCATGGAGCGGGGCTGCGAAGTTTTGATTTATGGTTGCGCCGGAATGACCATGCTTTCGGCGCGGGAATTGTCAACGCTTCTGGGAATCACGGTGCTGGACCCGGTAGTTTGCGGAATGGCCGCCATCGAGGGGATTACCGCCAAAGGGTTAGCCGTCTCCAAAAGTGGTTTGTACCGGTAAATTCGGGTTAGGACCCTTACGCGTACGGACACATCGGTTCCGCGCCGTGGCTGGGATAGCGGGGGCTGGCGGAACCGGCAGAAGAGGTGAGTGAAATGGTCGATTTATTGTTGAAAAACGGCTGGATCGTGACGCCCTTGGACACCTACGCGGCGGATATCGCCATCAACGAAGGCATCATCGCGGCCATTAGGAAGCCGGGTAGCGAGGTTCAGGCGAAACGGGAGATTGATTTGTCGGGGAAATATGTTCTCCCCGGGGTGATTGAACCCCATATGCACGTAGAAGCCCCTTTCATGGGGTGCCTCGGGCAACTGGACTTTTATACCGCGAGTAAGGTGGCTGCTTTCGGAGGAGTCACTTTTTTTATGGATTTCACCAATACTGGCGTGGGAGACTCGGTGCTGGAAAGGGTGGCGTCACGCCGGGAAGAAATGGCCAAAAGCGCCATTGACTACGGGATCCATGCCAAATTCGTCGAGGCGTCGCCCCGGGTGATTGCTGAAATCAAGGACATCGTAGCTTACGGCTGCCCCAGCTTTAAAATGTTCATGACCTATAAAAAGGAAGGGGTCATGATCGACGACGAAGGCATGATCAAAGTACTGAAGGCCGCTCAAAGGCACGGCGCGCTGCCGGGGGTTCACGCCGAGAGCAACGCCATCGCCGAGCTGAACGTGGAGCGGATGAGCCGGGCCGGGGAGTTATCCTGGGCCAATTTCCCCCGTTCCAAGCCGAATCTCTGCGAAAAGGAAGCAGTGGACCGGGCCATCAACCTGGCCCGGTATACCGGGAGCAGTTTATACTTTTTTCATCTGTCGACCCGGGAAGGGCTGGCGAGCGTCACGGAAGCCAGAAAAAGCGGACTGCCGGTGATCGCCGAAACCTGCCCCCATTATTTGGTTCTGGATCAAAGCCGCTACGAGGGGGATGACGGGTATCTGGCGATCATGAGCCCGCCGTTGCGGAGCCCGGCCGATAGCGAAGCGCTCTGGCAGGGACTGGCCGAGGGCGGGCTGTCGCTAATCGGATCCGACAACTGCACCTATTCCATAGAGGAAAAGCAGCGCTTTCTGGAAAGGGACTCAAGCGGCGGCCTGATTCCGGATTTCACCAAAGTGGTCAACGGTGTCAGCGGATTGGAAGAGCGCCTGCCCCTGCTCCTGGAATACGGGGTTCATCAGCAACGGCTTTCCCTCAATCAAGTCTGCGCCATTACGTCATATAACCCGTCCAAGATCTTCGGCCTGTACCCCCGGAAAGGAACGATTCAAGTGGGAAGCGACGCCGACTTGGCGGTGATCGATCTTGAGAAAACCGCCGTCGTCGATGAACGCGCCCTGCACTATGAAAACTCATACACGTTGTACACCGGACGGACTATCCACGGTTGGCCGGTCATGACCATCGCCGGGGGCCGCGTCTTGGTGGAAAACGGTGTCTTTTACGGAGAACCCGGTTCGGGGCGGTTCATCCCGAGGAAGATCGCAGGGTAAAGGTAAGGAGTACCAGGGATGCTGATCAAAAACGGAACCATTGTGGATGGAACCCTACGCCAAGCCTATCCTGGAAGCGTACTGATCAGGGACGGCAGGATACAAGCCATTGGAAACGATCTCGATTGCGACGACCCGCTTGTGATCGATGCTACCCATCACATCATTGCGCCAGGATTTATTGATACCCATAGTCATTCGGATTTGCGGCTGTTAATCGATTCTAAGCTGGAAGCCAAGGTCAGACAGGGAATTACTACCGAAATCGTGGGGCAGGACGGGATTGCCATGGCGCCCTTGCCGGCCCGTTACATTGATTGCTGGCGCAAGAACATCGCCGGGTTGGACGGGGAAAGCGACGCCGTTGACTGGAATTATGGGACGACCCGGGGCTATCTGGAGGCACTGGACCGACGAAGGGTCCAAACCAATGTGGGGTGTTTGGCGCCCCACGGCAACCTCCGGATGGAAGCCATGGGCATGGCGAACCGGAAGGCTTCCCGGCGTGAACTGGAAGCGATGATTACCATTTTAAAGCGGGAGTTGGATAGCGGCGCCATCGGCCTGTCGACCGGTTTGATCTATATTCCCTGCGCGTACGGGGATACGGAGGAACTGATCGCGTTATGCAAAGTCGTGGCCGAGTACGGGCGGATCTTCGTGGTGCATCAGCGTAGTGAAGCGGATGCCATCTTGGAGTCCATGGACGAGATCATCCGGATCGGAAAAGAGACCGGGGTCAAAGTTCATTTCTCCCATTTCAAGGTCTGCGGCAGGAACAATTGGCCGAAGCTTGAGGCGGCGCTGGAAAAATTGGACCAGGCCCGCGCCGACGGACTGGAGATCTCCTTGGACCAGTATCCGTACGCGGCGGGGAGCACCATGCTGAGCGTGATCCTGCCGCCCTGGGCTCATGAGGGAGGAACGGACCGGTTACTTGAGCGGTTACAAAACCGGGATGCCCGTCGAAAAATGGCCCGGGAGATCGAACGGGGCGGCGCCGGATGGGACAATTTTATCGATTTCGCCGGATGCGAGGGGATTTATATCACCAGCGTGAAGCATTCCCGGAATCAGCCGGCTGTGGGGAAAAACCTGCTGGAACTGGGCGGCTGGAAAGGGAAGGACCCTTTGGAAGCCGCCATGGACTTGCTGCTGGAAGAAGAAAACGCGGTCGGGATGGTCGACTTCTACGGCAAGGAAGACCATGTCATTCAAATCCTGCGCCGCCCGGAGCAGAACGTCTGCACCGATGGCCTGTTGAGCGGCAAACCGCACCCCAGAGTTTACGGCGCTTTTCCCAGGATCATTCATCGCTACGTGGTCCAGAAAGAGTTGCTGTCATTGGAAGAGGCGATTCATAAAATGACGTTCAAGCCGGCTCAAACCTTTTCGCTCCGGAACCGGGGAGCGCTCCGGGAAGGTTATTACGCCGATCTGGTGGTCTTTGACCTGGACCGGATTCGCGATTTGGGAACCTACGAGCAGCCGGATCAGTACCCGGCCGGCATCGAAAAAGTGATTATCAATGGCACGCCGGTCTTTGGCGGCCGTGAGGTGACTCCCGCCGGCCGGGGAAGGATCCTGACGGGTTAAAGCTTAAAGCTAAGGCAAGCGTGGAATCAAGTTCTCGCAAATATGCCGATTGTGCAATTGGCATTGAGGGGCGCGGGAAGAAAAACAGAGAATGGAATAACGGCTTTGAGTGGTAAATCCGCGCGTCCTTTTTTTACTGGGGAAGGATTAGGAAGGCTTCTTTCATCATAAATATATTAACATATTTTGTAAATTCGTTAAATGGAGTTTATGATGATTTTTGTTTTGCGGCGCAAAATTATTTACCGGATCTTTTGGGGGCTGATGTTTTGTTTGGGAACGGGCCTCGGCCGGATTCCCGAAGTCCAGCAGGTACTAGCTCCCTCTAAGAGCGATGTAGCGATCGTCATTGACGATTTTGGCGGGAATGCCAAGGGGATTCGGGAGATGATGGAGTTGCCCTTTCCGCTGACCTTCGCGGTGATGCCCTTTGAGGAGCATTCCCGCGAACAGGCCGAAGCAGCGGTCTCCCGGAATTTCGAGGTTATCGTGCACATGCCGTTTGAGGCCTTTCATGCCCAAGCCGGTTGGTACGGGAAGAAACATATCTCCACTTCTTCCCCGAACTCGGAGATCAGACGGCTGATTGAGGAAGCTTTTCAGATCCTGCCGATGGCGACCGGAATGAGCAATCATATGGGTTCCAAGGCTACCGCCGATCCCCGGATCATGGCGGCGGTGCTGGAAGAGACGGCGCGGTTGAACCGCTTCTTTTTCAATAGCAAAACCGCGTATCATTCCCCCATCGCCCGGTTGACCGCCAGTCTGGGTTTGCCTTACCTGGAGCGGGATTTATTTTTGGACCAACAAGCGTCACCTCAATATATTCATGAACAGTTACAGGAATTGATCGATTTGTCCCGGCGCAAAGGGGTCGCTGTCGGAATCGGTCATGTCGGAACGTCGGGTCCGGTTCTGGCGGAAATTCTTAAAAGAGAGATTCCCCGCTATCGGATGCAAGGAATCCGGTTAGTCCGATTGTCAGAGCTGCTGGACGCCAGACCGGTGCGGGGCCCGACACGGCAACTGATCGTCGGGATCGACCCGGGTCACGGCGGGATCGATTCGGGAGCCAAAAGCGGAAAAATCTTGGAAAAAGATATCAATCTGACGTTTAGCCGCAAATTGGCGCAAGAATTGCGAAAGCAGGGTTTTCAAGCCGTTTTGACCAAGAGCGATGACCGGCTGTTGACTCCCTATGCCAGCTATGAATATCGGGGCCGGCCTTATAAGCGAGATGATTTGGAACGCCGGATTCTGGTGCTGGAAGCGGCGGGAGCGCGGGTGATCATCAGTATTCATATCAATTGGCATCCCGATTCGGATCATCGCGGCCCGATCGCCTATTATTCGGCATGTTCCGAAGATTCACAAAAGCTGGCCCAAAGCGTGCAGGAGCAGTTCAATCGGGCCCAACCCTACCGTAAACTGCCCAAGCCCTTGCAATGTTATCTGCTGGGCCGGTCCAAAGTGCCGATTATCCTGGTCGAGCTCGGGTTTCTCTCCAATCGGCAGGATCGTTCCTTGTTGCAGAGCGATTCCTATCAAAATCAGTTGATCACGGCGATCATCGCCGGACTGAAGGAAAGCCGCATTACCAATTGAATTTCAAAGCGAAACACTGTTGAAAAGTAATGCGCAAAATGCCGATAAAATTAAACCGGTATTTGCATCACATGTATTGGGGGAGGATTCCACTCTCCATTCAATATTTCCCGCTCCGGCCAGTACATCCTCAGTATCAGGTTGAATGGCCCGGCAGGAGCCGGCAGCCAATTGGTCAACATGTTCTTTTCAGGTATTTCATTCCCGATTAAAATATCAAGGGAACCGTCGGCATTATAGTGCAACGGGCTCAGATGCGGACTGACCGCATAACGATGGAAAGGGTTTTCCGCCAGAAACCCCTGTTCGTTATAGAGGGTTATGGACCAAAACGCATTCACCGGAGGAAGCCGGCCGTTCTCAAAATGAATAAGATAAGTATTATTCCCGGTTAAGGGCTTTCCGTCGGCATCCATGAAAGCCGGAGCGTAGACCGAATCTTGCGGGAGATTGGCGCCGATTCCGGTCATGGCGATTACCGCCCGTTTCAGGTAATCCGCTCCGTAAAATCCCATGCCGCTGCGAAGTACGGTCCAACCGTTGCGGTTATTCGCCAGATATGCTTTTCCAGCTTCGGCTTGAATTAGGATTGGTCCATAAGCGACGGCATATTGAAGCACGCGCTTAACCGGGGACGGCAGTCCGCCAAAGTTGAAAGTTTGGCCAGGTATCAAATCCAGCGCCAAAAGTTTCCGTTCCATTTGCGGATCGGCTATCCAGGGAGGGTTCATGTTCATGGCCAGCATCATCGTTTGAAAGAAACTGGCCGCATCCATTTTGGCGATTTGATCCGCTGGATTGATATTTCGGGGGTTTTTCCCGGAATCGTTTCCCGAATATGGAGCGCTAGGTTTTCCCCAACCCCAATGACTTAAACAACTGAGGAGGATTAAAACGAAATTATTTTGAATGGCATGGACGATGGGATAATCTTGTGGACCGTTGGTTTGGGTACGGCCGATGATCCAGACCGTGTCGGTGGGCGACTCGACTTGAATAATGCCTTCAGGAAGCATTCCATTCCAGCCTGGACCGGTAATCGCGAAAGCGCCCGCTTGCGAGCCGGTGGTGCGCTTCCCGATGGACGCGAACACATTGGTCCAGGCATCCAACAGTTCCATTAGATAGTACCGTTGATTCGTATCCGGAAGAGATAATATAAGGGGTTCTATGGAAAGATCCAGCCAAGCCATGGAATAAAGGGTATCCACATTGGGCCTGACGATTGTCGTATATTGAGAAGTCGGGAAAGAGCGCTCATTCAAAAACTGATTCAGACGGGAGCCGCTGGCGAGCATCATCCTTTTCGTGACTTCCATCAACACCAGCGGATAGCCATAGATATAAGCCTCGATTGCCCAAAGGCTCAGTAGGGTCGATTGTTCATGAAAACTACCGGCAGAGGGCCGATCCTTGTCTTCCATGTCGATATCCTTATCAATAAACTAGAACTCTTATACAGTCTATTCGCATGAGGAGAATGAAGCGACAATTTTTCGGATAATGCGCCGGGGTATCCCGGCTTTTTTATTTCGGCATGGCGGGATTGGATTCATTAACTTCTTTTTCCCGCAAACTTCCGGCGCCAATTGACTCTGTTAAAATGTCAACTGGCTTAGTCACATTGGAAGAATGCGATTCAATATTGCAAGGTCGCAATGGAGAATGGCGATCCACCAATTGGAAATTGGATAATGCCAATCCTCCAAAGCCACTTCCCAATTGCTCCGGGGAAGATGACAATCCAACATTGGCAAGTGGCGCCGGAGAGTTGGCAGTTGCCAATTGCGGATTGAAAGATTGACGTTCCCGATTGGCGGCATTTTCGGTGGCCGAGCAATAATGATTCGCTGGTTGGTCAAAGCTGTTCATGGTGGTGAAACCCTATTTTATTTCATGGCTTCTCGTTGTTTTCAAGGCGTCAAAGTTGAGTTATAATAATAAGGAATTTGTGTGAGTTTGATGTAAGGGAGCGCGCCGGAAGCGCGCTTTCACAAAGGGGGATATTCAAAGAGATGAGTTTCGAAGTAAACTCCAAGCCAAACGTCAGTCCCGAGGCAGGAGAGCCTCCCAAGACACCTGCGGCGCCGGTCAATTTTATTCAAGAAATCATCAATGAAGATTTTCAAACCGGCAAGCACGGCGGCCGGGTCCATACCCGTTTTCCTCCCGAACCCAACGGTTATCTTCATATCGGCCATGCGAAGTCCATTTGTTTGAATTTCGGGATCGCCGCCCGCAACGGCGGATTGTGCAATCTCCGTTTCGACGACACCAATCCAAGCAAAGAGGATGTGGAGTATGTCGAATCGATTCAGGAGGATGTTCACTGGCTTGGGTTCGATTGGGACGACCGGCTATTTTACGCCTCTGATTATTATGAGCAATTATATGAATATGCGGTTCAACTCATTGAAAAGGGGAAGGCGTTTGTTTGCGATCTGAGTCCCCAGGAGATCCGGGAATACCGGGGTACCCTGACCGAACCTGGAAAGGAAAGCCCGCATCGGAACCGCTCCGTCGCCGAGAACCTCGATCTTTTTAAGCGAATGCGCGCCGGCGAGTTTCCCGATGGTTCCAGAGTGTTACGGGCCAAGATCGATATGGCTTCCCCCAACATCAACCTCCGCGATCCGGTAATCTACCGGATCCTGCGATCGACTCATCACCGGACCGGGGACAAGTGGTGCATCTATCCGATGTATGATTATGCCCATCCCATCTCCGATGCGCTGGAGAAGATTACCCATTCCATCTGCACGCTGGAGTTCGAGGATCATCGGCCGCTCTACAATTGGGTCATCGAAAACCTGGACTTGCCGGCCCAACCGCAACAGATCGAGTTTGCCCGCCTCAACCTCAACCATACGGTGATGAGCAAGCGCAAACTGTTGAGTTTGGTGAAAGAAGGACATGTGCGGGGTTGGGACGATCCCCGGATGCCGACCATTTCCGGGCTGCGGCGCAGAGGGTATACTCCGGAGGCGATTCGCACTTTCTGCGAGCGGATCGGGGTAGCCAAGAGCAACAGCATCGTGGATATCGCCCTGCTGGAGCATTGCATCCGGGAAGATTTGAACCTGCGGGCTCCCCGGGTCATGGCGGTGCTTAATCCGCTGAAAGTAATCATCGATAATTACCCGGACGGCCAGGTTGAAGAGTTTGACGCGGAGATCAATCCGGAGAATCCGGATTTAGGAACCAGAAAAGTGCCGTTTTCGAAAGAGATCTACATTGAACGGGAGGATTTTTGCGAAGATCCGCCCAAAGGCTATTTCAGGCTGTCCCCCGGCCGGGAGGTGCGCTTAAAGCACGCCTATTACATCCGTTGCGAGCGGGTGGTCAAGGATGAAGCGGGAGCCATCGTTGAGCTGCATTGCACCTACGATCCGCAGTCCCGGGGCGGCTGGACCTCGGACGGCCGCAAGGTAAAAGGAACCTCGCACTGGGTATCGGCGGCTCATGCCATTGACGCCGAAGTCCGGTTGTACGACTTGCTTTATCTGGATGAGATCCCCGGAGAAAATTCGGTGTTGAACCCCGACTCGCTGGTGGTTCTGAACCGCTGCAAGGCGGAACCGAGCCTGGGAAGCGCGAAAGTCGGGGAGCGGTTCCAATTTCTGCGCCAGGGGTATTTTTGCGTGGATAAAGATTCGGCCGATAACCGGCTGGTCTTCAACCGGACCGTTGGATTGCGCGATTCTTGGTCCAAGGGAGACAAATCCTGACAAAGACCTGGTTTTTTCGCCCGCCGCGGTTTTCTCGCGGCGGGCGATTTTTTTTGAGACCGTTTCGGGTTAACTTTAACTCATCGGGAAATAATAACCCATTGTAA
The DNA here is from genome assembly GCA_023402395.1 of Bacillota bacterium. Taxonomy (GTDB): domain Bacteria; phylum Bacillota; class UBA4882; order UBA8346; family UBA8346; genus JAEYGI01. The sequence continues at coordinate 1,034,381 of JAEYGI010000040.1, read as the reverse complement.
AGAACAAACCATGAAAAGGAGTTGGCCGAGATGTCTCCCAAGAAAAAGATGGAGGAAGTCGTTAATGGGATCTATTTGGACCCGGTTCCGATTACCCAGGGCGATGAGGTGAAGATCAAATATAAGGGTCAATTGGCGGAAGCGGGGGCGGACAAAATCTTTCTTCATGCCGGATACGGCCATGAACACTGGGAAAATGTGATGGATATTCCGATGAAAAAGAGCAGGGACGGAGCCTGGTCGATCACCGTTCAAGTCAATGAGCCGTCCAGTTTCAATTTCTGCTTCCGGGACAGCGCTCAAAACTGGGACAACAATCAGGGAAGAAACTGGTCCTATCAAGTCCATTCCGGCGACCAAATCACTCATTAAACGGCCCGGCCGCATCTGTGGAGCACGTTGCGCAAATCCGGAAAATGCAGCGAAGATAACGGGGTGGCTCTATCAAAGTTTACAGGTAGAGGAAAAATACTTTTTGAACAAAAAGGAAAAATATTATTTTAAATAGAAATTAATATCGGACTGGCGATGCTTCTAAGGGGGAGGGATTGGATGAAGATCTTAATCATCGATGATTCACCCTTAGTCCGGGCGGTTCTCAAAGAATATTTAAGTGAAACCGGCTATCAGATATTTGAAGCCGGCACCTGTCAAGAAGCAAACGCGCTTTTTGACAGTGAACGTCCGGAGGTCGTCATTAAAGACCTTTTCATGCCGGATTGCGATGCGGTTGATTCGATCCGCCGGTTTAAGAGCATCAATCCCAGTGTAAAAATCATCATCTGCAGCACCGAAGCGTCAAAAGTTGAGATTCTCAACGGCCTCAAGGCCGGAGCCCAGGATGTCGTCTTAAAACCGTTGGAAAAACAGCAAGTTGTTTCAGTGCTCGGGAGAATGGAAGTCATGTAGTTTGTCGCAAGCTTCCCTTTCTAACCAGCGGTGGTTCATTTTACATAAAGGATTGCAAATGGAAACCGCGAAATCACTCTGAAACGTTAAACCAAATTCGGAGTGATTTCTTTGATCAAAAAAGTGTTGCTTATTGGAATTGTCCTCGGCATTACCGTGTTTCTGATGATTCCGAGCGGAGCCGCTCCCACGGATATCGTACTCGATCAGCAGGTGGAACTGATGGTCCCCGGAACCTTTGAACTGATTGATGCCGACCGAGATGGGAAAGCCGATGAGATTAGCTTCCGTTTGGATATTCAGGCGTACCGGGAAGGGGATTTCGTAATTACCGGCAATTTGGAAGGAATGAGGTCCGGGAACTGGGTTTCCTTGGGGACCACAGCGCTTCCGTTTCAATGGTCGCCAGATCATAAGACGGTGATTTTGACGTTTCCCGCCGATAACATTGTAAAATATCAGATCTCCGGCCCTTACCGGGTGACTCTCGGTTTGAAGGACGGCGACTTTGAACTTCCCTTGCAGGTGGTCGGATTTTCAGCGAAATATTCCTATGATCGCTTCCAAAGCGGTGGAATCAATATCTCCGGCGAAATTTCGACGATCTCCAAAGCCAAGCGGGCCGCTGAAACCTGGGCAGCCTATCAGGCGGTTAAACTGGGTAAATTCCTCGGGGCAAATTATAACTATGATCATTGGCAGGTAGAGTATAGGGATAGGTACAGTTCGAAAATCTGGCGTTTCGTAGTGAGCCCCGACGGGAACGTCGAGGCCCTGAAGATCAATTCCGATAATCAATCGTGAAGGCCGTCGCGGACGGCTTTCTTTTTTGCGCGGAATTTTATCCGGATTCGGCAGGATAATTGATATGGAAAGTAAAAAATATAAATCCAGGTGAAAGTCCAATCAATTTTCCATCACCGGGGGGAAGACAAACCATGGACCTTTTTTCAGTGAACTCCTCCGAGGCCCGTGAGCGGGAGGCGCCGTTGGCGGCCAGAATGCGGCCGCGCCAGCTTGATGAGTTCATCGGCCAAGAAGAAATCGTGGGGGAAGGCCGGCTGCTGCGGAGAGCCATTGAAGCCGACCGTCTGACATCGATGATCTTTTATGGCCCGCCAGGAACGGGAAAAACTTCGCTGGCCCGAGTAATTGCCCAAACCACCAAAGCCCACTTTGAAACCTTGAATGCGGTCACCTCGGGGGTTGCCGACATTCGGAGGGTAGTCGCCGAGGCCAAAGAACGGCATAATCTGTTCGGAAATAAGACGATCTTATTTATTGACGAAATACATCGCTTCAACCGTTCTCAACAGGATGCCCTGCTGCCCGCGGTGGAAGACGGGACGGTCCTGCTAGTTGGAGCCACCACCGAGAATCCGCTCTATGAAGTGAATTCGCCGCTGATCTCCAGAAGTATGATCTTCGCGTTCCACCCGTTAACCGAAACGGATATCGAACGGGTGATTCAGGCGGCATTATCTGATTCCGAACGCGGCGTCGCCGATTACCGGGTCCGCTTGAGCCCCGACGCCCTGCGCCATCTGGTCAATATCGCCAACGGCGATGCCCGGGTGGCCTTAAACGCGCTTGAGTTGGCCGCGTTAACCACGCCGCCGGACCCCCGGTCCGGAATCCGCGAGTTGACTCTGGATATCATCAGTGACTGCGTTCAGCGGCGGCCGCTGGTATATGACAAGGACGGTCAGGCACATTATGATACCATTTCCGCGTTTATCAAGTCGATGCGCGGTTCGGACCCAGATGCCGCTGTCTATTATCTGGCGCGAATGCTGAGTGCCGGCGAAGATCCAAAGTTCATCGCCAGGCGTTTGATGGTTCACGCTGCCGAGGATGTCGGGAATGCCGATCCAATGGCTTTGCTGGTTGCGACCGCCGCTGCGCAGGCCGTGGAAATGGTCGGCCTGCCCGAAGCGAGGATTCCTATGGCTCAAGCGGCGATCTATATCGCAGCCGCTCCGAAGTCCAATGCTAGTTGTGCGGCGATCAATGAGGCAATGGCCGGTGTAAATGAAAATCAGGCATTCGAGGTTCCATCGCATTTGAGGGATTCGTCACATTCGAATGCATGGAAGCTGGGAAACGGAATAGGATACAAATATCCTCATGATTTTCCTGGTGGGTTTGTGGAGCAAGAATATTTCCCTGACGCCCATCAGCTGCAATTATTTTACCGTCCGACCCAAAACGGGTTCGAAAAAGAGCTCTCCGCCCATCTGCGGCGATTGAGACCGGAACGCTATCAAAAAGGTGAATCGGAACCTTGAAATCCACCCCGCGTCTACTTATTAACCTTGAAAAGATTGTCGCCAATTATCTGCGGTTAAGAAAACGGGCCGATCGAGCCGGGGTAGCAATCACCGTGGTTTTAAAAGGAATCGCGGGAGATCTGAAGATCGCCCGCAGCCTGGTCGAAGTCGGCGCCCAAGAGATCGGCGACTCGCGCCTGGAGAATTTACGCAATTTTCGACGGGCCTTTCCAAATACCCGGCGGATGATGCTGCGCCTCCCTCAGCTCAGCCGCATCGAAGAGACCGTCACCTCGTCCCAGATCAGCCTGAATGCGGAGATCAGTACATTGGAGGGGCTTCATCGCTTGGCGCTTCCTCATGAAGTGATGCTCATGGTCGATCTTGGAGATCTCCGGGAAGGGGTCGACGAAGCGGGTCTTATTTCATTGGCGCAAGCGTGCCGGAGATTTCCAACCTTGAAAGTAACCGCTCTGGGCGCCAATTTTTCATGTTTTGCGGGGGCCGCGCCCACGGTTGCCAAATTGGAACAGTTGGTTTGCCAGGCTGAATTTTTGCGTTCGGAGTTTCAGTTTCCGGTTGAGATAGTATCGGGGGGCAATTCCAGCAGTTTGCCCTTGCTTTATCAGAACCGGCTTCCGGCCGGTATTAATCAGCTTCGGATCGGAGAAGCCATTCTGCTTGGCCGGGAAACCATGAATGGACAATATCTGGCGGATCTATGCCACGATGCGTTCATTGTCGAAGCAGAAGTCCTTCAGGTACAAAATAAACCGGCCTGCCCTCAAACCGGGCTGGGATTGGATGCATTCGGCAGGTTGCCGAATTTCCCGGCCGATGCGCCTGGAATTAAAGGATTAATGAATATCGGCCATCAGGATACTTCAATGGTGGGGCTCATACCGTTGGATTCCCGGTTGACAATCTTGGGGGGGAGCAGCGATTATCTGGTGGTGGCCGGGGAAGAGACCACGCTCAAGGTCGGCCAGGTGCTTCAGTTTATCCCCAATTATTGGGGGTTGCTATCGCTCATGACTTCGCCGTACATTGCTAAAACCTATCTACAGTAGCGTGTTATGCGACTTCAAAGGCTGGAAAACAATTACCGTAACTCCATCAGAGTGCCTTGATTATGGGGCTTTTCGAAATCTATTGTTAATATTCCGATCAATTGACATACTATAAAAGTTATGGTAGGATCAATTTAAAAATCAGAGTAATTTAGTAGGGATTTAAAGTATACTGTTTAAGTCTAGAATAGGATGAGCAATGTGAAGATATCGACACGCGGACAATATGGCCTTCGGGCCATGCTGGATCTTGGCCTATACGGCAAGGACGAACCAGTGGCCTTGAAAAGTATCGCCGAGCGTCAAGGGATCTCCGAGGCTTATTTGGAACAATTAATCGCCAGCCTCCGAAAAGCGGGATTGGTGATAAGTGTACGCGGAGCATCCGGTGGCTATTATCTGTCCAGAGCCCCCTCGGAGATTTCGGTTGGAGAAATCTTACGGGTATTGGAAGGCCCCATCGCCCCGGTAGAGTGTGTTAGTGAGGATATCAACGAAAATGAGTGCCGCAACTCGGGGCACTGCGCGACCCGGGTCTTGTGGAGACGGCTGCGGGACAGCATTATTGAGGTGCTGGACTCCACCAGCCTGGCGGATTTGATCGAGATAGCGAATGATTTGAACTGTTCACAAGAAATGTACTACATTTAATATAACATAATCAGGAGATGGTTGTAATGAAGCGGGTTTATCTTGATCATGCGGCGACCACCCCGGTCGATCCTAAGGTACTGGAGGCGATGGTGCCTTATTTCACCGAATCGTTTGGGAATCCTTCCAGTATCCATTCGTTTGGACGGGACACCCGGAAAGCGCTAGATCAAGCCAGAGAGATTATCGCCAGGGAGATCGGAGCCTCGGAACCGGCGGAGATCATCTTTACCGGCTGCGGCTCGGAAAGCGATAATTTTGCCATTAAGGGGATCGCCCAAAGCTACCGCGAGAAAGGGAATCATATTATCACCTCGGCCATTGAACACCATGCGGTGTTCGATACTTGCAAGGCATTGGAGAAACAGGGGTTTGAGGTGACTTACCTTCCGGTGGACGCCAGTGGTCTGGTCAATCCGGACGATGTTGTGAAGGCGATTACCGATAAAACCATTTTGGTCACTATCATGCACGCCAACAATGAAGTCGGAACAATCCAACCGATTGCGGAGATTGGGAAGATTCTGCGGGAACGAAAGATTTTGTTTCATACCGATGCCGTTCAAACGGTGGGAACGATTCCGGTCAATGTAAGGGATCTCTCGGTTGATCTTCTTTCCATGGCGGCTCATAAGTTTTATGGGCCGAAAGGTACCGGCGCTCTTTATGTAAGAAAAGGGATTCGCCTTACCCCGTTAATTCATGGGGGTGGTCAGGAGCGCAACCGGCGCGCCGGTACCGAAAATATCGCGGGAATCGTCGGAATGGCCAAAGCGCTGCAGCTTGCCAACGAACACCTGGCCGAGAGTAGCGCGCGCATCACCCAATTGCGGGATTACCTCATGGATAGCGTATTGGACCGGTTTGATCATGTGCGGCTGAACGGACATCGGTCACAGCGCTTGCCTGGTAACGCTAATTTTAGCTTTGAGTTCGTGGAAGGTGAATCCCTATTGCTCAATCTGGATTTAAAAGGGATTGCCGCGTCCAGCGGCTCGGCTTGCACTTCCGGATCGCTCGAACCATCACATGTTTTACTGGCCATGGGTATCTGTCATGAAATCGCCCACGGGTCACTTAGAGTAACTCTCGGTAAAGCGACGGCTAAGGAAGATATCGACTATTTGCTGGAGGTTCTCCCGGAGATCGTCACCAAATTACGGGCCATGTCACCCCTTTATGAAGCGGAACGAAAGGAGTGTGCCTCATGTACACGGACAAAGTAATGGATCATTTTCAAAACCCGAGGAATGTCGGAGAGATCGCTAACGCGGACGGAGTCGGTGAAGTTGGAAACGCCGTATGCGGCGATATTATGAGGATTTATTTGAAGGTTGACAATGATCGGATCTCCGATGTCAAGTTCAAAACGTTTGGATGCGGTGCCGCCATTGCTACCAGCAGCATGGTTACGGAGATGGTCAAAGGAAAGACGCTGGAAGAAGCCTTGGAAATAACCAACAAAGCGGTAGCGGAAGCCTTGGACGGCCTTCCCCCCCAAAAGATGCACTGTTCCAATCTGGCGGCTGACGCCTTGCACCGGGCTATTGAAGATTATCAAAATAAAGTGGTCAAATGACCAAACGAGTGATTATGGCGATGAGCGGGGGAGTCGACAGTTCGGTGGCAGCCGCGCTCCTTCTTGAACAGGGCTTTGAGGTCATTGGGGTAACTATGCAGATTTGGCCTTCGGACCTTCCCTATGACGCTCAGACGGAGGGCGGTTGCTGCTCGCTCGGCGCTGTGGAAGACGCCAGATCGGTTGCTCAAAAGTTGGGCATCCCCTATTATGTGGTCAACTTTCAGGCTCCGTTCCGCGAGAAGGTAATTGATTACTTTATTGAGGAATATATCGCGGGGCGGACTCCCAATCCCTGCGTCGTATGTAATCACGAATTGAAGTTCAGCAATTTGCTGGACAAGGCCAAGGCGATGGATGGCGATTATGTGGCTACCGGTCATTATGTGCGCAGGGAACGGGACTCACAAACAGGCCGTTGGCTATTGAAGAAGGCTTGCGATCCGACCAAGGACCAGAGTTATGTTTTGTATGGCTTGACTCAAAAACAGCTTGAATTCAGCTTGTTTCCCTTAGGGGACTACTCGAAGTCCGAAATTCGCCGGAAAGCGGCGGAATTGGATCTGCGCGTGGCGGACAAGCCAGATAGCCAGGAGATCTGTTTCGTGCCTGATCAGGATTACCGGCGCTTCATTGATGAATATCGTCCTGGCTCGGCCCAGCCCGGAAAGATTGTTGATCAATATGGAAAAGTTCTTGGTGAACACTCCGGGATCATCAACTTCACGGTTGGGCAGAGAAAAGGGCTGGGGATCGCGGCGAGTGTGCCGCTGTATGTCACCGAGATTCGTCCCGAAACCCGGGAAGTAGTTGTTGGCGGAAAGGAAGAGGTCTTCTCCGAACGACTGGTGGCTTCCGATTTGAACTGGATCGTTTTTGATGATCTCACCCGCGAGATGCCGGTGGAAGCCAAAATCCGCTATTCAGCCAAACCGGCTCGGGCTATCGTTGCGCCAATGGCCTCCGGCCAGGTGGAAGTTCGTTTCCAAGCTCCTCAACGAGCGGTTACCCCAGGGCAGTCGGTAGTTTTCTATGACGATGATCTAGTTTTGGGAGGCGGAGTCATTCAGAGCAATCGGTAAAATGTTGGTTTAACCTTTCTTAGACCGGGAATAATAGAAATAAACTCGGCGGAGAGAGGTGAAAAAGATGAAGCGAGTCATTCGAGGTATTGTCACCGGGAGTTTAGTCGGGGCGGCGGTTGGATTGGCGTTGCTTTGGCGGAAGAAATCGGCAATGATGATCAGCGCCAAGAATATGCGATCAAATGAACTGAAGCGACAGACCCGCGGTACTGTCAAATTGGTTAAAGATAACACTCGGAAATGGTCTTCAGTACTAAAAGACGGTAAAGAAGCGATCAGCCAGAGGCTGGCACGTCGGATTCCATGAAATTTAGCGCACAACAGTGCGCTTTTTAAATACAGAGAAGAAAGAAGGTTTGTCGCCACGGTTCTCAGCAAAAAAAAATGGTTTATTCTTCTCATCATTCCGCTTTTATTGTTATTGCTCTATTTTTCCCGTACAGTGCTCGGTTTGTTTGCTCTCGCGTTTTTTCTGGCTTACGCGATCAATCCGTTGGTTGAATTCTTCCAAAAAAAAGGCGCTCCTAGAGACTGGGCGATTTTAACCGTTTATCTGATTTTATTTTTAGCGGGGATCCTGATCACCGTTATTATTATTCCTAAAATGATCCATGATTTGACCGGCATATTGCAGCGATTGCCGCTGCTGTCTGAGATGTTTGAAAAATTCGAAACCCGCTTCAGCAGGGTGTATTGGGAACTGCCCGTAAATATTAAAACGTTTTTGGCCCAACTGATGTCACGCAGTGAAATCATGCTCCGCAACCTGATATTGAAGTTCGCCCAAGGGTTGGTGAACTTTTTTTCGCAATCCGTTCTTTATCTTTTAGTCCCGTTGCTTGCTTATTATATCAGCCGCGATTATCCGAGAATGAAAGGGAATATTCAGCGTTGGATCATGATCCATTTCGGACCTCACTGGAACAACACTTTTACTAAAATTGATATGGTGCTACGGCTTTACATTCGTGGTCAATTGCTGGATACGATCATTGTGGGACTTTTGATCGGATTGGGATTAACTTTTCTCGGCTTGGACATCGCTTTTTTATTGGGATTGGTTGCCGCTTTTTTTAATCTTATTCCTTATTTCGGCCCATTACTCGGTGCCGTTCCATCTGTTATATTCGCTTTTTTACAATCGCCATGGTTGGCTGTTTACGTAATCATCTTATTTTTAGTAGTGAATCAAATCGAAGTAATGTTTCTGGCACCTAATATTATCGGAGGAAGTCTTGGCTTACATCCGGTGCTGGTGGTATATTTGATTTTAGTCGGCGGAAAACTTTTCGGGCTGTTTGGGTTAGTTTTCGCGGTGCCGCTAGGGGCAATCTTATTAATTATTTTGACAAGCATTTATCAATTGTGTTTTGGGGTAACTGGTCGTGAACCATCGTAGAAGATTTCATCGGAGAAATCTCGTCTGTGATTGACAAGAGGTGATTGATTCGGTATTATTTTTATGTCAGCGGTTTTAAACCGCTTTTTTTCTTACCGAGGGGCCAAAGAGGTGGAACTTGTTGCGAAATTGTCGTCGGGTATTCTTTTTTGTCGTGGTCGTTTTGATCATCGCCTCCACCTCAGTTATCGCAGTATCACCTAAAAAAGTTCTAATCATCGACATCCCCAGGTTTTCTTTTTCGGATATCTCTGATCATACACCGAACTTAGTAAAATTGATGGAGCATGCGGCGGTCGGAATTATGACGACTCCGCTCCCCGAATCAAAGCCGCCGGAACAAGTATACTTTGCCTTTAACAGCGGCACCCAAGTGAAAACTCCCTCGGAAACGCTACTTTTTTATGATTATAAAGAACGTTACCGTGAGATTTTGGCGGGAGAAGTTTTTTATTCGCTAACCGGAAGTTGGCCCAAACCTGAAAATGTTGTTAATCTCGGATTCCCAAAAACAGTTCAATCCAATTCGCCTTCAATTATCAATAATATTGGGCTTTTTGGGAAAACACTTCATCAGAATCACTTTCAAACGGGAGTAATCGGCAACTCTGATACGGACATTATTAATCGTTCCGGCGCGATAATACTTATGGATGATCGAGGCATTATCGATTACGGAGCGGTCGGCGCCGTAACTCTGAATATTGACCCGAGTTTTCCCTATCAGAAGCGAACCAATCTCAGCAATTTATATCAACAGTGGAGTGAAGTTTGGAAACGGGCCGATGTGGTCGTGATCACTCTGGGTGATTTGGAACGGATTCAACGTTTTGAGGACTATCTGTCCGATGAGCGTTGGGATTTTTACCGGAAAGAAACGATGGTTGCCTATGATCACTTTTTTGGAAAGCTGCTGCAAGAGGTTGACCAGCGGACGACTCTAACGCTTTTTTTTAGTGCGGTTCCACCGCAGCGCGGCCGTTCGCTCGGGGAAACCTTAACCCCGATGATTATCACCGGGCCCGATTTTGAAAAAGGATTGTTGGTTTCCAGCAGTACCCGGAAGCCGGGTCTGGTTACCTGCTATGACCCGGCGGTTACCATTTTACGTTACCTGGGGATCCGGAAGCCCGGCAACTTTACTGGACATCGTTTGGAATCAAAACCTGGGAATTGGAGAGAATTGGTTGATCAACAACGATCCTTGGTCACCAATTATCAACTACGCTGGTCGATGCTGTTGGGATACGGCTATTTGCTCATCGGGCTGGTGTTACTGGCTATTATAGGTTTGATCTTTTGGCGGAATCAACTGAAATTCTTTAAGGCACTTGGCCTCATTTTTCTATTTTTACTCTCGTTTCCAATGGTTTTTCTATGGGAGAGCCTAATTAATCCGTTGGATTGGTTTTCCGTCATCGGAATTACATTCGGAGTGAGCGGACTGATTGTAGCCGCCGGTTATCTCTTGTTTAAGGGAGAACGGTTGAAAATTTTTGGGATGATTTCCGCTTTGACCATTATGACCGTTATGCTCGACGGTTTGGGAAACGGTTTTTTGGAATTATTCTCATTTTTGGGGTATTCCGCGATCTCCGGGGCTCGCTTTTACGGGATCGGCAATGAATACATGGGGGTTTTAATCGGCGCCATTATTACGTTTATCACGCTCAATTATCAAAGATTTTTTTGCAAAAAGGTTGAATTCCTCTGGGCTGGAATGTGTTTGACCGCGTTTTTAATCGCTCATCCCAATTTCGGCGCAAATATTGGGGGTGGCGTTACCACTGTTTTGGGATTGGGGATCACCAACTATTTACTTACCGGAAGAAAGATCCGGTTGAGAGAGATTTTTGGATTATTGACCGCTACGATTCTGCTGTTGGTTGGAATCGCAATCTGGGATATATTGATTAGTGGAAAAAATGCGACTCATTATGGACAGTGGATTGGTTCAATCAAAGATTCCGGATGGAAAGGAGTTTTTGACTTATTGACCCGGAAATGGGAACTGAACACCCGATTATTTAATTATACGCCATGGTCCAAAGTGCTGCTGACTATTTTAGTTATTGCTCCTTTGCTTTATAAAAAGCCCCCGAAAGGGCTGGCGCCGTTTTTTACAAAATATGATACGGTTTTAAAAGGCTGTCTGGGTCTGATCAGCGCCGCATTGATTGCTTTATTAGTAAATGACTCAGGGATCGCAGCGATGGCTACTATGTTTATTTTCGGTTGCTCGATGCTGCTTTTGATCCTGTTTGACGAATATACAAAACCGAGCAGGGGGTGATTGGATGGGGTTACGGAAAATCGATGTCAGTCCTTCGCTTCAGATTGAAGAATTGGTAAAAGAAATTATTCATTCCCCGGAAGAGCGAATTGTGTTGGAGATTCCATCGGATTCGAAGCTGTTACTCAATGAGATTAATCTTCGCTTATTAAAGTTTTATTCCGAGGAAGAAGCAAAAATTCTGTTGGTGGACGCCGCCGACCCCATGGTAACCGCTATGGCGCAACGGGTCGGTATTCCTACCATCCATGAACGCGCTCTTGATGATTCACCCGATCCACTCCCCGAGGAATTGGCGAAGAGCGCGGATGAAGTGGCTGCGGCTCCTGAACCTAAACGAAGTCCAAGGGGAGCTGGCCATCGCCAAGGCGGCTTATTAATCGCGATCCCCATCACTCTGTTTACGCTAGTTTTCGCAATTTGGTGGATTGTTCAACCGAAAGCGGTGGTCACCGTTTTTCCGAAAGAACAAACCATGGATTTCTTGGCCGAAGCCCAGATCAGTCCGGCTTATTCCGAAACTGTTCCAGCTGAGAAAAAACTACCGGCGAAATTGGTTGAAAAAACTTCAAAGATTAATGTTCAGATAGCGGCTACCGGTTCCAAAACGATCGGAGTCACCTATGCCAAAGGAACGGTTACCTTCATCAACACCACCGCCCAGTCGGTAGTTGTCCCGAAAGGAAGTATTTTGAATACCAAATCGGGGATTCGTTTTCTGACCGATCAAGACGTGATGGTGCCCAAGAAAACAACCCGCCTTCAAAACGGGATCGCCATTGGGGAAACCTATGGTAAAACCGAAGTTCGGGTTACCGCCGAAAAAAAAGGGGTAATTGGCAACCATGCCGCCAAGGCGATTACCGGAATTGAAGGACAGTTTCAACGCCGCCTGCAGGTTACGAACATTTTACCGATCATAGGCGGTACCGACCAAAGGGTGTCAATCATCACCTTGGAAGATGTAAAAAAAGGAGAGGCGGAGGCCAGAAGGCAGTTGAATTTGGCGGGGCCGGAAGAGATTATGTCATTTCTAACCAAAGACTACCTGTTCATTCCGGAGTTGGTCCGCTATGAGGAAATCCGTGTTTCCAACCATCCAGAGATCGGTGCCGAAGGAGAGGCTCTCCAAACTCAGCTTGATTACAAGGTCTCGGTACTGGCCCCATCGATTGCGGAGCTATCAAAATTATTAACCGCCGAATTTGAAAAGCAGATTCCGGATAGTTTTCGCCCCAAGGACCGCAAGATCGAGCTGCTGGAGACGAAGGTGCAATCCGTTGCCAATCAGGATGCCGTCATCTCATTAACTGGCCGGGGACTGATTGTCGGTATCTTGAACCCGGAGCGGTTAAAGAAGTTGCTAAAAGGAAAAAGCCTCATTGAGGCCAAAGAAGCGTTGACACGCCAGAATGAACTTGCCGATTACCGGATTGAAACGGTGGATGGTGGTAGCAAATTACCGGAATTCGGGTTTCAAATTAAAGTGCTGCTGCCGTCGGAAAAGAAATAGTTGGGACTTCGGTTCGGAAATAAGGTGTACGATGCGTTGGATGGGTCTGGATGTCGGTGACAAAAGGATTGGCATCGCGTTTAGCGATCCCATGGGCATTATCGCTCAAGGACATTCCGTTTTGCAAAGAACGGATTCGCTGCAGCGTGATCTGGGCCATTTAGCCCAATTGATCGTTGATTTTGAGGTTCAGAATGTATTAATAGGGCTGCCAAAGAATATGAATGGAACGGAGGGCCCGATGGCCGAAAAGATTCGTTATTTTGGTAATAAGCTTGCCGATATGACGGATATCCCGGTTCGATATTGGGATGAACGGCTGTCAACCGGCTCCGCCCAAAAAGTGTTGATAGAAGCGGATTTATCCCGAAAAAAACGGAAGCAGAAAATCGACCAGGTAGCTGCAGTAATTATCTTGCAGAATTTTTTGGATTCCACCGAAAGAATGAATTTCACCGATAATGGCAAACCTATATAAGTTGAAATAGATATCACGTTCCTAAGCGATATGACAAGGCGTATTGAATCTAATTCAACTTAATTATAGCGTTAGGGATGAAGTATATGAATTGAGTGAATGCAAAGAAGTTAAGGCTTCTCTTCATCCTATCTACCTGAGTCATTTAAATAAAAATAATTGGGAGGCGTTATTGTGACGGAACAAGAAACGAATTGGATTACGCTGGTAGATGAAGATGGGCATGAACACCGTTTTAATCTTCTGAACGTGGTGGAGGTGGACGGAGGAAAGTATGCGGTGATGGTTCCCGAGGTTACAAGTGACGAAGCCGTGGAAGACGATGAGGAAGCGGTAGTTTTCAAGATTGAAACCGATGAAAACGGCGAGGAAGTATTAGTGGATATTGAGGATGATGAAGAATTCGCCAAAGTTTGTGAGGCTTTGGAAGAAATGATCGATGAAGAAGAGGAAGATGAGACATAAGTGATTTGTCTTTAGCGCTTTTTTTTAGTATAATAGAGCCAGGAGGAAGACACTTTTTATGGAAAATAATACCTCTTGGCATCGTACCCAATCGTTGTTAAAAGTTTGTCGAGATAGTTTATTGGTATTAAAACAATTCCACTCCCGCTTAGGGAGTGGCATTGCCATTTTTGAAGCAATTATCCTTCTTGCGGCTGTCATTTATGGTTGGAATCTTCTTCCGGTTGCTCCTGGATCCAATCAAAAACAGATCTTCGAAGTGTCATACGGGACCAGCTTGCGCCAGGTCGGCCACTTGCTACAGGCGCGCGGTCTAATCCGGAGCCAGTTGGTTTTGGAGATCTATATTCGGTTGAATCCGAAAGAGCGGATGGTTAAAGCCGGGCGTTACCAGATCAGTTCGGGAATGACTCTCTCGCAAATTGTCAACGAATTACGGCGCGGGGTTTCCGAGCAGATCAGGGTTACAATTCCGGAAGGGTTAACCATTGCGGAGACCGCCGAGTTATTGGCCGGGAAGGGACTGGTTGATCGCGAACGGTTTTTGGTTTATTTGAAAGATTCGAGGTTTATCAAAGAAAAGTTGGGCGGATTCGCGGGAAATACCCTCGAAGGATTTATCTTTCCAGACACTTATTATTTCCGTTCCGGTGCAACCGAGATTGAAATAATTACGACAATGCTTAACCGATTTAAGGAAGTTTTTTCCATGAACTTCAAGGATGTTTCACTACCGCAAAGCCGGGAAATAGTAATACTGGCATCGATCATCGAGAAAGAAGCCCAGAAGGCCGAGGAACGGCCAATTATCGCCGGGGTGTTTACAAATCGGATCAAGATTGGTTATCCGTTGCAATCTTGCGCTACAGTTCAATATGTCCTGGGAAAGCATAAGGATCGCCTGACTTATAAAGACCTTGAAGTCCAGTCTCCTTACAATACCTATTTGCATCGCGGCCTTCCGCCGGCTCCGATCGCCAACCCGGGACTGGCTTCTTTAAAAGCCGCGGCTCAACCGGCCGCCGTGGATTATCTTTATTTTGTGGCCAAACCTAATGGAACGCATGTCTTCAGTAAAAGTTTTGAGCAGCATCTCCGAGCGCAGCGGAACATCGAAAGCGGCTCAAAGCCTGAAACAGTAGATGGCTCGATGCGAGGGAAGATTAAGAGTTTATGATAGGACTCTGTCGAGTTGAGGCTGAAGATAAATCGAAAAAAAGCGCTATTATAAGGTTTTATCAAGGATGCTGGGAACCGGGACTGTAAGGAGTTCCGGTTCTGGATTCTCTATTTATAACCTTTAGGGATAAGGTGGCTGAAATTACCCATGAACGATAGTCAAAGTGATCATCTGGTTATTGCGACCGGTGCTACGGATCGCATTCGAATCTATGCCATTCGTTCCACACTCGTAGTGGAGAGAGCCCGTGAACTTCATAATACTTGGCCAACCGCCACCGCCGCCTTAGGCCGGGTCCTAAGCGGCGCTTTGATGATGGGCGTGATGAGTGATTCTGTAAATCGCTTGACAGTTCAATTTCAGGGGAACGGGCCATTGGGTCTGGTAATGGCGGTTTCCAATCAACGGGGAGCCGTCAAGGGCTATATTGAAAACCCCGAGGTTGACTTGGACCTCAACGGTCTGGGAAAACTGGATGTCGGCCGGGCCATCGGCTCGGGAACCGTTACGGTGATTAAAGATCATGCTCTCAAGAATCCTTACAACGGCATTGTTCCGATCCAAAATGGCGAAATCGGGCACGATTTGGCCTATTATTTTACCAAATCGGAACAGACTCCATCAGCGGTGGGGTTGGGAGTATTAGTTGCGCCCGACGGACGGGTTCAGGTGGCCGGAGGGTTTATAATTCAGCCTCTCCCGGGTTGTCCCAATGAGGTTGTTTCCGAGTTGGAAGAGATCGTGGGGGGGCTGCCGCCGGTTACCACGTTGCT
Source organism: Bacillota bacterium (assembly GCA_023402395.1). Taxonomy (GTDB): domain Bacteria; phylum Bacillota; class UBA4882; order UBA8346; family UBA8346; genus JAEYGI01. The sequence goes on along the minus strand of JAEYGI010000040.1, from coordinate 1,018,716 downwards.
GGATTCCGGGGTTGTACCGCAGGAACTTGCTAGGTATTTCGGGTTTGATTCATTTAAAGTTTTGGAAACGTTGCCAGTCAGGTATCATTGCGACTGTTCCAAAGAGCGGCTGCGCGGGCCGTTATTGAGTTTGGGCGGGCCGGAATTGGACAGTATCATTCAGGAACAAGGTCAAATTGAGGTTCGCTGCCAATTTTGCGATAAAGTTTATCATTTCGTCAATTCCGAGCTGGATTAAGGCGATACCCGCAGATTACTACAGCCATTTGGAGGTCAATGTCGTTGATGTTAAAAAAACTTTGCCCGAACCTGCAAGCCAATTCCATTCTGGAACTGGACTTGGATGTTCTAAAGAATATGGGAATCCGGGGAATTATCTTCGATCTGGATAATACGTTGGTCGAGTGGAAGAAAGACTTGATTAATCCCGAGGTCATCACTTTGATTGAACGGTTCAAAAATGAAGGATTTAAATTGTGCATTCTTTCCAACGCCCTTGAATGCCGGGTGGAAGCCGTGGCCCGGACCTTAAACATTCCTTATCTGTCCCGGGCGGTGAAACCGCGTAAATTACCATTCCGAAAAGCGTTGGAATTGTTGGGCACTTCTCCGGAAGAAACGGCAGTGGTCGGAGATCAACTGTTCACCGATATTTTGGGCGGGAACCGGATGGAGCTTTGCACCATCTGGACCCCGCCGTTAAGTCCGACAGAGTTCATCAGTACCCGGGCGGTGCGAACCTTGGAGAGACTGGTTATCAAACGGTTTCGAAAGAAAGGATTCCTGAAATGACAAATGATTTTTGCCGGGGCTGCGGAACCAAGCTGCAGAGCGAACATGCCGACAAACCCGGGTACATACCTCTAGAGTCAATCTCCGGGAAAAAACAACTGATCTGCCGGCGCTGTTACCGGGTTACCCATTACGGGGAGCTAAACGGAGCGGGCCCTGATTCGCAACAAATTCAATCCAATTTGACCAAGGCCATCGCGGTTAGCGATCTATTGATTTTGGTCGCCGATTTCCTGGACATTACCGGAAGCATTCCGGTCTGGCAGACGTTGATTGGAAGCAAACCGTACCTGCTGGTACTCAATAAAATTGATCTGTTGCCGGAACGGACCAAGCCGGAAGAGGTCAACGTATACCTGGATCAATATTTGGAGGGGCGCCTGCCGAAACCCCGTTCCATCCATTTGGTCAGTGGCTTAAAAGGGAAAGGGATTTCCGGATTGAGCCAACGGCTCAATCAAGTGACGGCGCCGGGACACAAGATCGCCTGCATCGGGGTGACTAACGTCGGCAAATCGTCAATCATCAAGAATTTCTTGCAGGCGGAAGGTTCGGCGTACAACCCGACGGTCTCCCGCTACCCCGGTACAACCATGGGGTTGAGCAATTGGAGCATTCTAAAGGGCCGCAATACGCTTATTGACACCCCTGGCTTCAATCCTGGCGGACGCTTCATGGATTTGCTCTGTGCCGGGTGCGCGAGCCGGTTGATGCCCCTATCGAAACTTGAACAAAAGTTGTGGAGTTTTAAGCCGGGAAAAGGGCTGATCCTCGGCGGACTGGCCGGTTTGGAGTTCGGCGGCGACGATGAAACTGTGGCCATCGCCTTTGCTGCATCCCAACAGGCGTTGCATCGCACCGACAATTCCAAAATCGCCGGACTGTTGAAGGAAGGTCCCAAATGGCTGAATCAGTGTTGTGAAGCCTGTTGCCAGAAATTAGACTGGCTTACCGAGACGGCGGTCGTGGACCCAAACCAGGACCTGTCCATCGCCGGACTGGGTTGGGTTTCGATTCGCAAAAAGCCGGCTGAGATCAAACTTACCCTCCCTAAAGGGATTCTTTGGGAGGTCCGGCCGGCGTTGATTGGGAAAAAAGAATAGATGCTCTGAACAATCCAACGTTAAAAGTAAAAGTATAAGAAAATTGGGCTGAATCTTTGGTCTTGCCAGCGGGCAATACGGCGGTTCAAAAGTTCCCGATTAACTAGAAAATTATTGGTTTTTTGTGGAAGGAATCCTTTCAATGTCGAAAAAAAGGATCTCCCGGGCGACGGGAGATCTTTTTTTGTCGAAAAAGATCAGTTTTAGCCGTTGGCAAGATCCGCGGCGGCGAAAATTATCAGTTTGGGGAAGTGAAAGATCAGAATTTCACCCTGGAGAAGATTTTTGCTGAAACATTATTTAATTCTGGCATTAAACCGTTGAGTTTCGCAGTCGGACTAATCAAACAGTACGCTGACGGAAATGTCTTGATGAATCCGGCGGATGGCATCTCCAAAGAGCGGCGCAACGGACAGCACCGTCACGGTTGGGAGCATTTTTTCCGGCGGCAACGGTACAGTGTTGCAGGTCACAATTTCTTTAATCGAAGGGTGGTTCAGCCGGTCGATGGCAGGCGGTGAAAATAATCCGTGCGTGGTCAAAAGACGGATCTCAGGCTTCGCCCCCCGTTCGACCAGGGCGTCGACCACCTGCATGATGCTTCCCGCGGTATCGACCATGTCATCAATAATGATCGGCGTTTTGTCCTTTACATCGCCGATAAAGAAAGTCATCTCCGCCACGTTGGGAGCGGGCCTCCGTTTATACATCACACCGAGCGGCAAGTCGAGACGGGTCGCCAGTTTTTCAGCCTTTTTCACGCTTCCAGCGTCGGGAGCAATGATTACTCCGTCCTCCAAATTTTGCTGCCGGATGTATTGAGCCAGCATCGGCAATGCGGTCATGTGATCGACCGGGATGTTGAAAAACCCCTGAATGGCCGGAGCATGAAGGTCCATGGTGATTACCCGGTCGGCGCCGACTGCGGATATAATGTCAGCCAGCATCCTGGCGGTAATGGGTTCGCGCGGGGCTGACTTTTTTTCCTGGCGGGCATAACCGTAATAGGGAATAACCGCAGTGATTCTTCCTGCGGAAGCCCGTTTTAAGGCATCGATCATGATTAGCATTTCCATAATGGAATCATTAACATTATTAACTAATGACTGGATGATAAAAACATCGGAACCGCGAATGCTCTCGAGGTAACGAACATAGATTTCACCGCTGGCAAATCTGGAGATATTGACTCCACCCAGCTTAACCCCCAAGTAGTCGGCAATCTCCTTGCCTAATTGGGGGTTGGAAGTACCGGAGAAGAGTTGCATCGGTCCATAACGCGACAAGACAGGACCCTCCCGTGTTCAAGATAATCTTTCGTCACTTGAAAACGCGAAATTGGCGAGATTTGGAAAGCATACTTGCCGATGGAGGCTTTGCAAAAGCCGGTATCGGCCATTCGCTTATTTTCCTGCATTTCTGAGACAACCGGCCTCTCGGCCGGGCATCATCATAACGCTTTAAGAAATCCACGCCAAACAAAAAAGACCCGTAGGCCTTTTTTCTTTATACTTATACTTATATTGCCCTTGTTACCTTGTTTGAACGCAAACAACGGGAACATACCCGAATCCGCCGGGTAGTGCCGTCAACAACCGCTTTGACCGAACGAAGATTAACTTTCCAGCGGCGATGGGTTTTGATATTCGAATGGCTTACCAAATTTCCGGTTTGGTGGCCTTTACCGCAGATCGAACAGACGTTGGACAACGAAAACACCTCCTAACATAGCTTTATAAGGCAAAAATAATTTTATCATAAACAAACCATACTGACAAGGGAAAATCTTTTATCAAATCCTCGAATCATAATTTAATTTTAGGAGGAGTTTAACCGGATAAAACGAAAATACAAGAGTAAAGCGCTGTAAAGCGCTTGTGAAAGAAGGATGGCTATGATTACTAAAGATACCCGGATCATCGATCTTTTGCAGTCTTTTCCCGAAGCGACGGAAGTCTTTGAACGTTTCGGTATGGGTTGCGTGGGATGCATGGGTATGACCATGGAGACGATTGAAAATGGTGCAAAGATGCATAATGTTCCGTTGGAGCAATTGCTGCATGAATTGAATAAAATGGCAAAATAGTTTAAATCTACACCGATTGAAGGAGAATTGATTTTTTTCGCGAATTTATCTCAAGTTGTTTCGATGGATGGCGATAATTCCTGAACAGCGGGCGGGGTTTGTCGGAATTAATCCGGATTGAGGAGGAAGATGCGTGCCGGAAAAAAATAAAACACCGGATAATCGGTCTTTGGGGTTGGTGAACATCTCCAATGGCGCTATTGCAATGGTTGCCGGCATCGCGACCTTGCAATGCTTTGGCGTGGTTGGAATGGCCTCTCGCAATATACAAGACGGTATTTCCGAGTTGTTGACCGGGAGAGATAATTTGACCAAGGGGATCGAAGTGACCATCGGCAATGATGATCAAGTATATATTGATCTTTCGATCATTGTGGAGTATGGAGTTCGGATCCAAGAAGTGGCCCATAATGTGATTGAAAGTGTCAAATATGCCGTGGAAACTCAATTGGGATTGAAAATCTCCAAGGTAAATGTAGTGGTTCAAAGTGTGAGAACAAATAAAAAGTGACCGATAAGGAGGCAGTCATTTGCTTCAGGAAGCAATCGATAGCAATTTGCTTAGACGACTATTGGCTTCTGGAACAACTTGTCTTTATACGCACAAGGCGGAAGTTGACGCCCTGAATATCTTTCCCGTCCCGGATGGCGATACCGGAACCAATATGTATTTAACGTTTCAATCCGCATTGCGGGAGGCGAGCAACAATCAATCTTCGCGAGTGATCGATCTGCTTGAATCTGCTGCATACGGGGCGTTAATGGGTGCGCGCGGAAACAGTGGCGTAATCGTATCCCAGTTTTTTCGCGGTTTTGTCAAGGCGTTGCCGAAAGACCTGGACAAGCTGGGCAAGTTTGAGTTGGTGCAAGGGATTAACGGCGCCTATACCATGTCATATCAAGCTGTTCGTCAGCCGGTGGAAGGGACGATTTTAACCATTATTCGGGAAATGGCCCGGTTTGCTTCGGATAATGCGACTCGTGATCTGTCTCTGGCTCAATTCATGAATGAAATCTATCAACATGGCCGGGAGGTTTTGGCCCGGACCCCCGAGATGCTCCCCGTACTCAAACAAGCGGGTGTGGTGGATGCGGGGGGGCAGGGATTGATTTTTTTTGTGGAGGGATTGGTTCGGGAAATGAACGGCGAGGCGTCGGACGACATTTCCCACGTTGTGCTTGCTTCTCCTTCCAAAGTGACGAGTGTCTCTCCTTACACTGACAATGAGTTGCTTCCCGATACGGAGATCAACTTTCAATATTGCACGGAATTCATTTTAAAAGGAAAAGAACTGGATCTTGAACATATTAAAGACAGCCTCAATCCGCACGGAGACTGTTTGTTGGTTGTGGGTGATGAGAATACCGTCAAAATTCATATTCATACCAATAACCCCGGCCTTATTCTCGACTTTGCGGTCCGGTTGGGGGATATGTTCGAGATTCAGATTCATAATATGATTGAACAAAGCCAGCAACGACTGGCGAAACAAGCCGCGAGCGAAGGCGATGCCCGGATCGGGGTTGTCTCGGTGGCTGTCGGAGAAGGTTTGGAGCGAATTTTCCGAAGTCTTGGAGCTAATAGGCTGGTCAACGGCGGCCAGACGATGAATCCCAGTATCGAGGATCTGGCCAAGGCGGTATCGGCCGTTCCCGCCCCCGAAGTTATCCTCCTTCCCAATAATAGCAATATTGTAATGACCGCCAACCATGTTCAGGATTTGGTTACCAAAAAGGTCCGAGTGATTCCGACCCAGAGTATTCCCGAAGGGCTAACTGCGATGCTCAGTTTTTCGGAGGAAAAGACGCTGGATGAAAACTTTGAAAGCATGTCGGAGAAAATCCATTCCATTATTACCGGGGAAATCACTTATGCGGTTCGGAACACCAAAATCGGTGATTTAGAAATAAATCAGGGCGATGTCATCGGATTAGTCAACGGCGGTATTGTTAATAGCGGTTCCACTCCGGAACAGGTATTGGAAGCAACTTTAAAACAGGTTCCGAACGCCAACAGCGGCCTGATATCAGTTTATTACGGCTCGGACGTCACTTCGATTACGGCGCAGGATGTGCTGAACCGTTTGGAAACGATGTTTCCTGATGCCGAAGTTGAGTTGTATTATGGAGGACAGCCTTTATATTATTATTTCTTTTCAATAGAATAAGAGGTGCCTTGATGCCAGTTAAAATTGTAACGGACAGCACAGCCGATATACCAATGAAACTAGTTGAGGAGTATGGCATTGAAGTCGTTCCGTTGAATGTGCATTTCGGAGACGAAGTATTCAAAGACGGAGTTGAGATCTGGAGCGAGGAATTTTATAACCGGTTACGAAACGAGGACGTTCTCCCGAATACCTCTCAGCCGGCTCCGGGTGAATTTCTTAAAGTATATCAACGATTGGCCGCCGATGGGTTTAGCATAATTTCCATACATATTTCCAAGGAAATGAGCGGAACCTTAGGTTCAGCGGAAGTGGCCGCAGCAATGCTCGGCAACGATACAAAATTTTCATTGGTGGATTCGCGCAATGTTTGCCTGGGTTTGGGGTTGATCGTGTTGAAAGCGGCGCGGCTGGCCAAAGCAGGAGCCAGTTTTGAGTTGATTCTGGAAAAGATTGAACAATGGAAAGGCGAGGCGGGAGTCTATTTCACGGTCAATAGTCTCGAATATCTGCACCGGACCGGGCGGATCGGCAAGGCCTCGGCATTGTTGGGCGGTTTGCTGAATATTAAACCGATTTTAGCCATTGACAATGGTGTCATCGTTCCGGTTGAAAAAATCCGCGGTAATTTTCAGCGAGTTGCCGCCGAGATCGTAGAAACAATCGTTCAACGTTACGGCTCCCGGCCGTTAATCGTCTGTTTTATGCATACTGAGCTTCCGGAATTGAATCAAATCATGCAAAAAACGGCTGCCGCGCGATTAAACATCTCCGAATCAATTACTAATCTGGTCGGACCCGTCATTGGCTCTCACGGTGGTCCACATACCATCGGCATGGCCGCGATTCCGGCGGAATGAGAGTCGTTGCCGGAAAATACAAGGGCCGGGTTCTAAAGAGCCCAAAGCATCCGGGTGTCCGCCCCACCGCTGACCGGGTCAAGGAAGCGTTATTCAATATCATCGGTGCCCGGATCATCGGGGCGTCATTTCTCGATTTATTCGCGGGTTCGGGAGCGATCGGCATTGAGGCGATTAGCCGTGGCGCTGCTTGCGTGGTGATGGCTGACGAAAGTATAATGAGCATTAAGCTGGTTCGCGAAAACTGTAAGCTGTTAGAAACCCAGGATCAGCCTCGAATCATCAATTTGAGCTTCGAGCGTACACTCTCTCTGCTTTCACGAGAAAAAGCAGTGTTTGATCTGGTGTTTTTAGATCCGCCCTTCGAAGCCGGTTTATTACCCCGGGCGATCCAAGAGATATGGCGGCTTGAATTGTTAAGCGCTCAAGCCATGCTCATCGCGGAACATCCGCGCGGCATGGTTCTTAATGGTGTTGCTCCGTTAAATTTGATTGACTGTCGGACCTATGGAGATATCAGTTTATCCTTATTTCATAATTGACCTCTATTTGAGAAATGGCGGGAATTTTTATGGTAAAAAATAACTACGTTAAAGCGGTTTGTCCTGGCAGTTTCGATCCGATCACCTATGGACATATCGATATCATTGAGCGCTCCTCTCAATTCTTTCCCGAAGTCGTGGTCGGAGTCTTGAAAAATCCCAATAAAAAACCCCTTTTCACTGTGGAAGAACGGGTGGAATTGATCCGTTCCGCGACCAAGCACCTTCCCAATGTTGAGGTCCTGTCTTTCGGCGGTTTGTTGGTGGATTTCATGCGGCAGGTTGAGGGGAACTTGATCGTGAAAGGCCTTCGGGCGATCTCCGATTTTGAGATTGAGTTTCAGATGGCGTTAAATAACAAGCGGATGGCCCCGGAGATTGAGACGATGTTCATGATGACCAAAAACGAATATTCGTTTTTAAGCTCCAGCATGATCAAGGAATTGGCTCAATTTGGCGGAGAGATCCGTGATCTGGTGCCTCCTGAGGTAGCGGCGGCAATGCAGACCAAATTCTTGGTTCGATAAGGGGTACGGATCGATGATGAGCATTTTAGTGCTTTTGGACCATATGGAAGAATTGGCTGTGTCGAATTTTCGCATTGCCGGTAAAGTGATGATTGATCTGGATGAGTTCGAAGAACTGTTGGAAAAGATCCGGGCCACTCTTCCCGAAGAGATTAAAGAAGCGGAATGGGTTGTTCAGGAAAAAGACCGTTATCTGGAACAAGCGCAGGAAGAAGCCAAACGAATTTTACGGGAAGCAGAAGCATATGCGGATCGGTTGGTACACGAGGATCAAATCAAGGTCCGAGCTGAGGAAGAAGCCGGCCGGATTTTATCCGAAGCCAGATTGGAAGCAGAGAAGATTGAAAGTGAGGCGTTTCAATACGCTAATCAAATTTTGCAACAGTTGGAGGAGCATCTTGACCGGACGCTCCGAATTGTCCGCAAGGGAAGAGAAGAAATCGCTTCCCGGAATTACTGACGGAGGGGCTCATGCAAAGAAAAATAGCTATTGCCATCGATGGACCGGCCGGTTCCGGGAAAAGTACCGTGGCAAAGCTGCTTGCTTCCAATTTACATTATTTATATATCGATACCGGTGCAATGTATCGGGCGCTTACTTTAAAATCATTTCGCCGTAACATCTCATTGGCTGACCTAGACGCCCTGAGCGCGTTGGCCGAAACAACTGACATCCGCCTCATTAATCGTCCCGGATCGGGAACTTGCGCAGTTCAGGTATTGCTGGACGGGGAAGATGTCAGTGAGCCGATTCGTTCGTTGGAAGTGACCGACAAAGTATCCCAGGTTGCCGCGGTTCCCGGAGTCCGGAAAGCGTTGATTCGTCTGCAGCGCCATATGGCCGAGAATATAAGTGTGGTAATGGATGGTAGGGACATTGGAACGGTGGTTTTGCCTCAAGCCGACCTGAAGGTCTTTTTGACCGCGTCTCCCGAGGAGCGTGGCAAACGTCGGTGGATGGAACTAACTGAAAAAGGAATCGTCTGTGATCTTGCGGAGCAAACAGAACAGATTCGGCAAAGGGATTATCTTGATACCCATCGGGAAATTGATCCGCTCCGGCAGGCCGCTGATGCAGTTTTAATAGATACCACCGGTTTATCTGTCGCGGAAGTCATTGCCAGGATTCAATCATTGGCCGTAGAGAAAGGAGCTGTCATCGCAGGAAGCTGATGGAGATCATTGTAGCCGAAACTGCGGGATTTTGCTTTGGAGTAAAGCGAGCGTTGGAAATGGTGGAAGAAGCGCTGACCGACCATACCCGTCCGATCAGTAGTTTAGGACCGGTGATTCATAATCCGGAGGTTGTGAAAACGCTTCAGTCCAAAGGCTTGAATACTGTTTCCGCTGTTCAAGAGATCCATTCGGGAAGAGTCGTCATCCGTTCTCATGGAGTGGGCCCGGCGGTTTATCAAGCCGCGTCGGATCGGAATTTGGAAATAATTGATGCCACCTGTCCTTTTGTAAAAAATGTTCAACGATTGGCGGGTTATCTTATTGGACAGGATTATCAGTTGTTCATCTTCGGTGAGCGGGAGCATGCAGAAGTAGTCGGAGTATTGGAATCGGTCGCGGGAAAAGCCATTGTTATCAATGACCCTGGGGCAATCGATCCTGGGTTGATCGCCCCGAAGGTAGGCGTTCTTAGCCAGACTACTCAGGATGTCGTTGCGTTCCAAAGGGTTGTCTCGACTTTAATTCCCTTGACCAAGGAGATTCGGGTTTTTAACACTATTTGTCTGGCCACCACCCAGCGGCAGCAAGAAGCGGCATTATTAAGCCAAAAAGTGGACCTGATGATCGTGGTGGGAGGTAGAAATTCCGCCAATACCAGCAGGTTAACCGAGATTGCTCTAAATTATTGTAAAGCGACTTTTCAAGTAGAGTCAGCTTCAGAACTCAAGCCGGAATGGTTTGAAGGAGTCCAGCGAGTTGGGGTTACCGCAGGAGCTTCCACTCCGGGCCACCAAATAGTCTCTGTCGTCGAGAAAATTCGAAGTATAGGGGGTAAAGAACCAGTGTCATCAGAAAGTGTTGAACCGAAGGAACAGACGGAATCAGTACAAGAGAGCATCGATGGCGAGGAAACCATGAGCTACGATTGGCCGGAGGACCGTTTCCGCGAATTGGCACCCGGTCAAATATTGGATGCCAAGGTGATTTTGGTAAGGGATGACGCCGCTTTCGTCGATATCGGAGGTAAAACGGATTTAACGATTCCTTTATCCGAGCTGTCATCAGAACCAGCTCTCTCGGCAAAAACGTTGGTTAAAGTCGGCGATGTCATTAAGGTTATGGTTGCCCGGGCCGGGGATGAAGATAAAATTGTATTATCCAAACGTTTAGTTGATCAACAGCAGGTCTGGTTCGAATTGGAAGATGCTTATAAACAGGAGGCTGTTATTGAGGGAACCGTCTCCGAGGCGGTAAAAGGCGGTTTGAGCGTAAGCATCAACGGCCTTAGGGCCTTTATGCCCGCTTCCCAGGCTGGTCTTGGATATATTAAGGATTTGAACGGATTGGTCGGATCATCGTTCCCGGTGAAGATCATTGAATTTGACCGTTCAAAAAAACGGGTGGTCGTTTCGAGAAGGGTGCTTCTCGAAGCGGAACGGAAAAAAGCCGAGAAGGATTTTTATGAGAAGATTATCGAGGGAGAGCGTAGAACCGGCGTTGTAACCAGGCTGGCTGATTTCGGGGCCTTTGTCGATCTCGGTTCCGGAATCGAAGGGTTGGTTCATGTCTCCGAAATAAGTTGGAACCGGGTGAAGCATCCCCAGGAAGTGCTGACGGTGGGACAACCGGTTGAAGTATTGGTCACCAAGGTTGATCCGTCGACTAAAAGAATTTCCCTCTCAATCAAACAGATTCAGGAACATCCGTGGCACTCTGCCATTGGTAATTTTGAAGAAGGCCAAGTTTATCCCGGTACGGTGGTCCGTTTGGAGTCGTTTGGAGCTTTTATCCGGTTAGCTCCGGGCATCGATGGGTTGGCGCATGTTTCGCAGATTGCGGATCGCCGAATCGGCAAACCGGAAGAAGTATTAAAAGTTGGAGATGAGGTTCAAGCCAAGATTCTTAAGATTGATACCACGAACCGTAAAGTTTCCGTGAGCTTAAAAGAAGTCGCTCAGGATCAAAACGAGCAAGAGATGAATAAGTATCTCAATCAGCAAAACGAAAGCAATCTTTCTCAAAACTTGGGAGAATTTATTAAGAACTAAATTTTACTTCCGGTCGCCCTTTAACATTCACATAATAGAAGCCCCTTATGGGGCTTTTTTTATTTTCCCGTTTTAACAGTTACTTCCTGGCTGACACAAGCATAAGAGCGAAGCGACGGGAAAGTCTATTAGTTGAAGGAGGGGGTTTAACATGACCGGTATATTGTTGTTGGTCGTGGTTAGTATTTTAATCTTTTTTGGGTTGGCCCACCGGATTCTCGATCGCCTCTATCTTAGTGATCGGGGAGGCTTAGTGTTTATCGGCGCGGTTATTGTCGGAAGCTTTATTGATATTCCTGTTTGGCGTAATCCTACCGTGACGCTGAATGTGGGAGGAGCGGTTCTACCGCTGGTACTGGCGATTTACGTACTGGTCAAGGCCGGTTCAGGCAAAGAATGGATTCGGTCTTTGATTGGAATTGTCGTGACTGCCGGGGTTCTATACGGCACGAGTAAGCTTTATCGTTTCGATACCGATCAAGGCTTTATCGAGCCGCAATATCTGTGGGCGGTGATTGCGGGGATCATTGCTTACGTTATCGGGCGCTCGCGGCGTCTGGCCTTTATTATCGCTACCGTTGGTTTTTTATTTTTGGATATCGTCAGGATTTTCGAAGTAGCCAGCATCGGGTTGAACGCTCCGGTCAGAATCGGTGGGGCAGGAGCGTTTGATACCATTGTCATTGCCGGAATCCTTGCGGTATTGTTGGCAGAAATCATTGGTGAAAGCCGCGAAGCCTTGCAGGGCGGAGCGGCTAGTGAGGGAAGGCCTGGCGATCTGAGGGAAGCTTTGGATCATCCACAAGAACCCGAAGCAGAAACCGGAAAGGAGAACGAGCAATGAAGCATTATGGAGTGTTGTTGCTCACCGTCGTACTTGTGATGAGTTTGTCAGGTGTGGTATGGGGCGAATCCGAACTTGACGGGAAGTATGTGACATTTAAAGACACTACTGGCAAGGTGATCACTCGAACCGCTCACGAAGTCAATGTTGGGGATGAGTATATTAATAGTGAAAATCACTTGTACCGGGTGATCGGGATCACCGGTCAGACGGCCCAGGTCAAACTGATCAAGGAAGATGCTTTAAAAGCCAGCGCCTGGAGCAACATCCGTTCATTCGTCTTTGGCCTTATCAGCGGGGAGTTTTTCGGGGCACAAGCCAGGCCCAAGGGACCTGTTTGTGTTTACCATACTCATTCCGATGAGTCATATATTCAAGGTGATGGAACGTCCAGCCTGAGGGGAAGAGGCGGAATATTCGACATCGGTGATACATTGACCAATGCTTTTGAACAAAACGGAATCCCGGTGGTTCATTCCAGGACACCTCATGATCCTCATGATGCCGCCGCGTATGATCGCTCGCGCCGGACCGCGGCCCAGCTGTTGCGAAACCGGCCAGCGTGCCTGCTGGATATTCATCGCGATGCAGTTCCACGGGAAGAATACGCATCAGTCATCAACAATCAGGGAGTGACCAAGGTTCAACTGGTAGTTGGACGCCAAAACCCTAATTTTCAGGCAAATAACGATTTCGCCAAGCAGATTAAAGCCACGTGCGATAAAAGATCACCGGGTCTGGTTAAAGGCATTTTTTATGGAAAGGGAAAGTATAATCAGGATCTTGGGCCAAGGAGCATGTTAATCGAGGTCGGATCGCATACTAACAGTAAAGCAGCGGCGGAACGCGGCGCCAGAATCTTTGCTGCGGCCGCCAAAGATGTTTTGTATGGGAATGCGGGTTCGGGGTTTATTAACCGAGGCAGCATGCGAAGCATCTTTTGGGTTGTAGTCGCGGCGCTCGGCGGCATCGGGCTTTATCTGCTCCTGAACCGGGAAGGGTTGAAAGACATTAAAAAGGAATTTACGGGAGCACTTGGTGAACAACCAGATCGTGAACGGCCGGAATCGAAACAGGATAAAAATGGGGATTCTCCTTGAAGATAGTATATCATTGTTTCGGTGGAGCGCATGCTTCACCAACCGCTGCCGCAATTCATTTGGGAATACTTCCTCGCGACCGGTTTCCTAGATTGGGAGATTTTCGTCAGATTCCATTTTTTGACGTATTAACCGGTACGCAACACGGCCGATTGATTAAAGTCGGGGAAGATATTATGGGAAATGAAATTTTTATTCTGGCCCGGCGCAACTCACCGGAATTGGTGATTAATATTCTGAAGGAATTTCTTAAATTATGCGGAGAGGAGCCTTCAGATTATTATTTTGTCAGTTGCGTGCAGTTGTTAAACCCGTTCATGGTTACCGGCGGTTTCTCGTCGCGCGCCTTGGGGTGGGTAAAGTTTGGCCGGCCGATAGTTACTTTGGGAACCATGATTTCTTATCCATTCTTGGTTGATATTGTAAAAAGGACCATGGAGCAACTTGTACAAAAACAATTCGTTCAAATATCCGATCAATGAAAATTATTTATTATTGTTTTGGCCGGGCGCATTCTTCCGTGATTGCCGGCAATATCCATCTCGGCCGACTTCCGATGGACCGTTTGGCGACTTTAGATGAGATTGTGAATACGCCGGAATTTGATAAAGCGAACCGAGAGGATCGGGGAATTCCTTTTTGGCTGGGCAAGGATAGCGAGGGAAACGATATTTACATCCTGGGACTGGCGAATCAGCGTCAACTTGGGTTGCAAGCAATTTTTTACATCATATACAATCGGGTCGATTTACGGGAGTGGAAATTTATTAATACGCTGCAGACGATAAATTGGACCACTCGTATTGGAGGATTTATCTCCCGTACGCTTAAGATGGTTTTTCCCGGCCGTTGGATTGTGACTAAGGGAATCCGGAGCAGTTATTGGAGATTGGTAAAGTTGGTCAGGGATGTTAAGGAGCTGAATGCGGATGGCGAAACGCAAAGTAATCATAATTACTGATGGTGATCGAGTAGCCAGCAAGGTGGTTGAAAGGGTCGCTAAAAATATCGGAGGACGGGCCATTTCTTTATCCGCCGGAAACCCCACTCCGGTTTCGGGGATGGAGATTGCCGACGCGGTGAAAGAAACACCTTATGATCCAGTGCTGGTCATGGTCGACGATTGCGGCTCACAAGAAAAAGCCAGTGGCGAGAATGCACTGGAGATTTTAGCCAACCACCCCGAGATCGATGTCCTCGGGGTGGTTGCCGTCGCTTCCAATACATCCAAAGTAGAGGGAGTTCCGGTAGATGCCTCGATCACCAGGGAAGGGCAGGTCATCCCCGGTCCCGTTGATAAGGACGGGCTCGCGGAATCGGACGGCCATCATAAGGTTGAAGGGGATACGGTCGATGTGATTAACCGGCTGAATATTCCAGTAGTAATTGGGATTGGAGATCTCGGAAAAATGGATGACGCTGACTTGGAAGAAGACGGGGCTCGGATAACTACCATAGCGGTTCAGGAAGTTTTGCGGAGAAGCAGTTTTACATCTCAAAATCAATCCCATTAGAAAGCTAAACTTTTGCTTAAGAAATTGGCTAATGCGCTAAATTGGCAGGAAATTAAATGAATTTCCCGAAAGTATTTGGTAAGAAATTGTCCAACAAAAGAAGATGAGCAGTATCCCAAGGAGGGTTTCCAAATTGAGAATCGGGATCCCACGGGCCTTGCTTTATTACTGGTACGGAACGCTATGGGCTGATTATCTGACTGAATGCGGTATTGAGGTGGTGGTCTCGGCTCCAACCGAACGAGAGACCATTTCCGCAGGGGCGGAAGTCGGGGTCGATGAGTTATGCCTACCAATGAAGATTTTCCTCGGGCATATCCGGCAACTGGCTGAAACCGTGGACCGGATTTTAATACCGCATCTTATTAAAATTGAAAAAGACGCTTATATCTGCCCGAAATTTATGGGATTGCCGGATATCGCTGCTCATGCCCTTCCCCAACTCCGCTCGCAACTGCTCGTTTTAAGAGTTGGGCCTGATGAATTGGACATGGGCCAATGTCTGCGTTCAACCATGGCCAAATTGGGCGTGAAGGGTCCGCGTCATTTTAACGGAACGGAGGTTACCCCCGCCCGAAAGTTAATTGAAGAATTGTGCCATTTTCCCGATGATTCCATCGGAATTACCTTTGGTCTGCTCGGACATCCATATTGCTTATATGACTCCTGTTTCAACCTAAATTTATTAGAAAAACTTGTTTTGGAAAGGGTACGGGTGTTGACTCCCGAACAAACACCCGTTGGCTATCATGGGATCGGTTCAGGGAAGTTAACCAAGGATCTGTTTTGGACCATCGGCCGCTCCCAGTTTGATGCTTTGGAATGGATGTTGACGAGCAGCCAACCTCCGGTTGACGGATTTATTCAAGTAGTCCCCTTTGCCTGCGGTCCGGAGGCCATCGTCGGCGATATGTTGGAAAGAAGAATCAAAGAGGCCGGGAAACCGATGCTCAAATTATATTTCGAGGAACATAGCGGCGAGACCGGGATGATTACCCGTCTGGAAGCATTTCTGGATTTGATTCGTTATCGGAGCCGCGCATGTTGAAAGCTACCTTTCCCCATATCGGCAATTCATATATTCCTTTTCGCACCTTATTGACGGAACTCGGATTGGAGCCGGTCGTACCCCCTCCGGTTTCCGGAAAAACTGTTGAGTTGGGAGCCAAAATCGCGCCTGAATTTGCCTGTTTTCCTCTTAAGGTAAACCTTGGCAATTATTTGGAAGCGATTAAAGCGGGAGCGGAAGTCATTTTAATGGCGGGCGGAGTAGGGCCGTGCCGATTTGGCTATTATGGCGAGGTTCAACGGGAGATTTTACGGGAAGCCGGTTATTCGGTCGAATTTTTTCTACTGGAAGCTCCCAAGACCCACCCCGCAGAATTGTGGCGGCAAATTGTCAAAATTTTTCCACGGCACAGCTTGAACGATCTTTGGCGGGCCATTCACTTAGCCTGGCTGAAAGCGGAGGCGCTGGATCGTTTCGACCGATTGGTCAACCAGATCCGGCCGGTTGAATACATTTCCGGTTCTACAACTCAACTGCAAAAGGCTTTTTATTATAAAGTCGATCAAGCAGTTTTGGAACGGGAGATCCGGAAGGCGGCTGAACAAGGAATGGCTGAACTGAACGCCTTGCCGGTCCGAAGCGGGGAAACACCGTTGAAAATTATGCTGGTCGGCGAGATTTATATGGTATTGGAGCCGCATGTAAATTTCGAGATTGAACGGTTATTGGGAGAAATGGGGGCCGAAGTTCACCGGACCATCTATTTTACGGACTGGTTTTTGGAACAGATCTGTTTCAGCATTATCAACCCAGGTTGGCGCAAACGGTTGCAGCTGACGGCCCGGCCATACCTACGAAATTTCATTGGCGGCCATGGGATCGAAACGGTTGCCCACACCGTGGAAGCCGGAGTTAACCGTTTTGATGGCGTGGTTCAACTGGCACCCTTTACCTGCATGCCGGAGATCGTAGCCATGCAGGTGCTGCCAGCGGTTTCCCGCGATCTTTCCATCCCGTTGTTAACGGTGATTATTGATGAACATTCGGCGGAGGCCGGTGTCAGAACCAGGCTGGAAGCCTTTATCGATCTGATAAGCCATAAAAAGAAGCAAAATGGTGGGGGAGTTGTCCTTGAAGTTATTTCTCGGAATTGACGTCGGTTCGGTCAGCATCAATATTGTCTTGCTGAACAGCAGTGGGGAATTGTTTCGCAAGGTATACATCCGTTCGCGAGGTAATCCGGTGGGTTCGGCTCAGCAAGGTTTGGCGGATATTGTCAAAGACCTTCGCGAGTTTGAGATCGCTGGCGTTGGAACCACCGGTTCCGGCCGTCAGCTAATCGGTCAACTGGTCGGAGCTGATCTGGTGAAAAATGAGATTACAGCTCACGCGGTGGCCTGTTTAAATCTTGAACCCACGGTACGGACGATCATCGAGATCGGCGGCCAGGATTCGAAATTAATTTTAATCCGCGACGGCGTGGTTTATGATTTCGCCATGAATACAGTCTGCGCCGCCGGTACCGGCTCGTTCCTCGATCAACAGGCGGCTCGGTTGAATCTGGAAATCGCTGAATTGGGACGAAGAGCGGCCGAAGGGAAGCACCCGGTGCGCATCGCCGGCCGCTGCGCGGTATTCGCTGAATCGGACATGATTCATAAACAGCAGATGGGACACAGGCTGGAGGATATCCTGGCCGGGCTTTGCCATGCCTTAGTCCGTAATTTTCTAAGCAATTTGGCCAAAGGGAAAGAGCTGAGCCCGCCATTCATCTTTCAAGGCGGAGTAGCCGCCAACCTGGGAATCCGGAAGGCTTTTGAGGCAGAACTGCATTCGGGGTTGGTCATACCCGAACATTTCGACGTGATGGGCGCGGTGGGAGTGGCCTTGCTGGCCAGGGACGAAATGAATCTAACGAAAAAACCTTCCAGGTTTAAAGGATTTAAATTACTGAGCGATCCGGTTGCCACCCGCAGTTTTGATTGTGAGGGGTGCGCCAATCAGTGTGAAGTGGTTGAGATGCATCAAGCGGGTACCTTGATCGCTTGTTTGGGGGATAAATGCGGAAAATGGAGCGGGAAAGTCAGCAATCGCCCCTTGGAACCGGAAACTCAGGCAGGATAAACGATCAAGCGGTTTTGCCCCATTTGCTCCGGGAAAATCTGGCTATCTTATTCGTGGGGATCAACCCCGGATTGCGCAGTGCGGCGGTGGGACATCATTTCGCGGGCCGTTCCAACCGTTTCTGGCGTTTTTTGTTCGAGGCGGGATTAACCAGCGAACGGCTTCGGGGTGAAGAGGATCAGCGTCTATTAGAGTGGAATTTCGGAGTTACCAACATCGTGTCCCGTCCCAGCGCCGCCGCAGCTGAGTTAACTCCCGCCGAATTCAGGGAAGGCGCGCTGCTGTTGCTGGAACGGATCCGGAAGTACCGTCCTCGGATCGTCGCCTACCTGGGCAAAGATATTTATCGATATTTCTCCAACCGGCAGGATTTGCGGTGGGGAGCCCAAACCCCGGGCGTGGTGGAAGGAAGCGTCGATTTTCTCTTGCCAAACCCCAGTGGGTTGAACCGGATGCCGATTCCGGAGCAGTTGGCGTATTATCAGGAATTGAAGAAACTCGTAGAATAAAAAAGCCTAAACAAGGGCTTTTTTTCATTACGGCAGGAGGAACCGGTTTAATCGCGTATTAAATAAAAGCATTTGAACGGATACGGGAGGGTATTTCATGAAAACCATCGGAATCATCGGAGGAATGAGTTGGGAGTCCTCAGCCGAGTATTACCGGATTATCAATCAAATCGTCAACCAACAGCTGGGAGGGGTCCATTCCGCCCGAATTGTCATGTATTCAGTGAATTTTGGCGAGATCGAACGGTTACAGCATTTAAACGATTGGACCGCCTTGACGATGATGATGATCGACGCCGCCGGCAGGCTAGAGCGGGCCGGAGCCGATCTGGTGCTCATTGGCACCAATACCATGCACAAGATGGCGGAGGAGGTTGCATCCAGCATTGCGATTCCGTTATTACACATCGCGGATGCTGCCGGAGCGGAGATCACGCGAATGGGACTTAATAAAGTGGGGCTGCTTGGAACCAGATTCACTATGGAACAGGATTTTTACCGGGGCCGGTTGCAGCAAAGGTTTGGGCTGGAGGTCTTGATTCCGGATGAGGATGGTCGGGACTTGGTTCATCGAGTAATTTATCAGGAACTGGTACTCGGGGTTTTCCGGGAGGAATCCCGCACTGCCTTTCGCGGGGTCATCGGAAACCTGGCCGCCCAAGGCGCCCAGGGAATTATTCTCGGCTGCACGGAGATCCCGCTTCTGGTTAAACCGGAGGACAGTTCCCTTCCTTTATTCGATACGACCCGGATTCATGCTGAAGCCGCGGTCGGGATGGCCTTGGCGGGAACAGTTTTATTACCTGAAAAGGAGTAATTCATCTGTTGTTAACCGATTGATGCGGCACCTTTTCTTTTGCTTGACAAGGGTCGTGGGTCGGGCGGATAATGAAGAAGAAATTCCCAGGCAAAGGAGTCTTTTGATTGTCACCAACCATTGTCAAAGGCCCGCTGCAGATGATCGTTTCCTCATTCTTCTTCGGATTGATGGCGTTTTACGCCAAATTGGCTTCAGTAACCGTTTCCGGGCAGGAAGTTGTCTTTTTCCGGTTTCTGCTGGGAGTTATTGCGGCCCTGATCATGGCGGCCTTGGGCCGGGTGGATCTGCGCGCTCAACGCAAGGATCTGTTGATTGCTCGGGGCATTTTCGGCGGGACCGCAATTTTGTTATATTTTGCGGCCATCGCCGGCGGCTCGGTCATTAACAGCACGGTATTGAATAACTCTTATCCGATTTATATCGTTCCCCTGGCGGCACTTTTTCTGAAGGAGAAGATCACTTGGCCGGTCTGCCTCAGTTTGCTTGCCGCTTGGTTCGGGGTTGGACTATTGGTGCACCCTGACTTTACCCGGATTTTTTGGCCGGATCTCCTGGCCTTGGCGTCGGGGATCGTTTCAGCTTGCGCCATCGTGGTCGTCAGGCAACTCCGCAAAAGTGGCGAACCGGCTTGGACTGTCTTTTTTTATCTGAGTATTTTCGGCCTGATCGCTTCCTTGGTTTGCAGTCTTCCGGTTTGGGTCTGGCCGGATGCCAATGCCTGGATTTATCTATCATTAACGGCGGTCACCGGACTCTTCGCCCAGGTGATGATGACCTCAGCCTATAAGTATATCAACGCTTCAGCGGGGTCGATTCTCTCGATGACGACCATGGTGTTTGGAAGTATATTCGGGTTGATCGGGCTCGGCGAAACGATGACTTTCGGCGAAGCAGCCGGCGCTTTGTTGATTGCGCTTGGCGGCGGAATGGTGGCGTGGCTTAACAGCCGGGAAAATTGGGAAAAATTTACCGCAGCCGGATCGGCCGCGGATAGAAGAATGGATTGAGTTGGAATGGCGACTGCGTAAACGGCTGAGTTTTGACTAATTTTTACACGATTATTTATTATCCCAGAAACAAAAGATCCGGAGTCATTACGGAACCGCTTTTTTGAAGCGGTTTTTTATTTTTATTATGAAAGGTTTTGGAAGCAAGCCAGTAATTTTAACGCTGGGGCGCGGATACCCAGCCGCTACGGCGTATTTTGGATAAACTTGATACTTAGGTATAATTGTGCCAACGTCCCGGTAGCCAAAATCGGGACGTGGGAATATGTTACATTAGTAACACTATCCGGTTTCGAGGAGGAACCCGAAATGTCCGATGACTTAAGAGATAACTTTGCCGAACCGACATCGGCCTGCCCTAACGGCCAACTATATACCGTCATATCCGGCGATACCATGTACCTGATTGCCAGAAAATTTAATGTTTCTTTACAGAGTTTGATTTCCGCCAACCCTCAAATTTCCGATCCCAACCGGATCTTCCCCGGGCAAGTGCTCTGCATTCCAGGCTCGGGTGCGGGTGCGGTCGTTCAATGTCCCGGAGGGACGCTTTATACGGTAAGGTCCGGTGATACCTTGTTTGAGATCGCCAGGCGCAATAACCTTTCCCTTTCGGCGTTGATCGCCGCTAATCCCCAGATTAGCGACCCCAATCAAATCGTTCCGGGGCAAGCAATCTGTATTCCGGAGGCAGTGACGGTTCCTTGTCCCGAAGGACAAATTTATACGGTTGTCAAAGGCGATACCATGTTTTTAATTGCCCAACGGAATGGGATTAGTTTGGATGCCTTGCTGCGGGCCAATCCCCAGATCGCCAATCCCGATTTGATTTATCCCGGCCAGACGATTTGCATTCCCGGAGCCGCGCCGATCCAATGCGCCGACGGAACCCAATACACTGTCAGATCTGGGGATACGTTGTTTGAGATTGCTCGCCGCAACAATATCCTACTTTCGGATCTGATAGCGGCCAATCCGCAAATCGCCGATCCGAACCGGATCTTCCCGGGCCAAGTAATTTGTATCCCCCAACCGATAATGCCAGCGCCCATGCCGATGCCGAGCCCGGCGCCTACTCCTGCACGGAGGCCAAGGCCGATACCAATTCCGATACCTATACCCGTGCCGATGCCGTGTCCGGCTCCGACGCCTATGCCGGCTCCAGCACCTGTTCCAGCTCCGGCTCCGGGACCGACTGCGGTTTCGCCGATTACTGAAGAACCTGTTCCAGCGCCTGCGCCAAGGCCAACTCCGATGCCGATGCCGGCTCCTGCGCCAATGCCAATGCCAATGCCAGCGCCTGCACCGATGCCGATGCCAAGGCCAATGCCGATGCCAAGGCCGAGACCCATGCCGATGCCTGCGCCTTGTCCAATGCCGAGACCCATGCCGATGCCCGCGCCGTGTCCGATGCCGGCACCCATGGTTTGCCCGGTTCAAGAACCGATTGTGCAGCCGTGTCCGATCTATGTAATGGTGCCGTTTGAGCAATTACCATGCCGCGATCATAAAAAGAAAAAGAAGAAGAAAAAACATGATCATCATAAACGACGTGGTTGTAGAAGACACAGGCGCTGGAGAGGTTTATGCTGCTAATGGCCGTTTTTACGGCCATTTTTTTTGGGGGGGCGCCCGGACAAGCAGGAAAAAAGGACGATGGTCCAGAAGATAAATATATTAAGCAATTATGACATAAAAATGTTAGTTTCCGTTGTTTCATTAAACGTTTTGAAGTATGGCGAAAGTCGTATATTCGACAAACTGATCGCTATATCGGATGAAGTAAATTTCTTTACTAAATTTGCATTTTAAAGCCGAATGCAAATGAATCAAATCGGAATTTACTTCATCCTATTACAGCTGAAATAAGTTGAATTAAATTCATTAATTTTCCATCATCGCCGGCATTAAGGACATGATGTTTATCAGAAATTTAATTCAACTTATATACCAATGAACAAAGCAGTTATCGATATCGTCTTTTAAATGAGGATGTAATGCCAGAGTTAAACACGGAACTAATCAACCGGGCGAAGCAAGGCGATTCAGCGGCAATTGAAGAATTGGTGTCGAAGGTGCGCAAACCTCTTTTTCATTACGCCTGCAATTTTTTAGGAAGCGATTTTGAAGCCGAGGATATCACACAAGAGGTTTTAGTAAAAGCAATTCGCGCCTTGCCGAAGTTTAAGGGGGATTCCACCCTTTGGACTTGGCTGTTTCGGATCATGACCAATGCCTGCATCGATTATCAACGAAAAAACGCTTCACGGCTAATACTTCATCTCGCCAAATTCAACGGTGAAGAAGAAGGAGCGGTCACCTCCGAACCGAGGGATCCGGGGAGGACACCGGAAGAGCAGGCTGAATTGTCTGAACTCCGGGAAGAAATTCAGGCCGCATTACTCCAGCTTTCATCCCAGCACCGGCTGATCGTAATTCTGCATGACATCTATTGTTTTAAATATCAGGAGATCTCAGTCATAACCGGGGCTGGTTTAGGGACGGTAAAATCAAGATTGTTTTACGCCCGTAGGGAGTTGCGGGAAATTCTCGGGCCCAGGTTGGCAAAGGATCAGAGGTGAATGAGGTTGTTTTGCCCGAAAGAAATCATTTTACAGAGTTATGCCGATGGGGAGTTGGCGGTTTGGCGGGCCGACCGGATCCGAACCCATTTACGGACCTGCATTCCCTGCCGTCAAAAAGTGGACGAGTTGAACCGGTTGAAGTCGCTTTTCGCCCAAAGCTTCGAGCCGGAGATTTATCCTTTATCTCAAGCTGCGCCGGGCCGGAAGAACAGCCGCGTTTGGAATATAATGGCGGCGGCAATGGTACTGGTGGCGCTGGCTTGCACCGGAATGTGGTATCAGTGGCATGTCACCGAGTCTTTTCAGCCCGAGCTGGAACTGATCGATGAATACCTGCAGATTCATTGTGAAACTGGCTTTTGAATAAACCCGCGGAGGTTTCGGGAATGTTGAATATTCGGCGCTGGTGCGGTTTTTCACTGATTTGGCTGATTGTCGCCATGACGTCTTTCCCGGTGTGGAGCGAGTCAAATATCGAGAGCATCCGGGCCAAATTTCGAGAGGCAATCAACAATCGGAATTATTACGGTGAATATACCGAAATCACCTTTCGGTTCGGACGGCGGCAAGAGGTTTCTTATCGTGTTTGGGCCTGGAAACGCGCGTTGCTGAAACAGACGCAGAGTCCGCAATGGCTGCGGGGAGAAATCACTTATGAAACGGAGAATCTGTCGCTGTTTTATATACCGGCCTTGAATTCCGGATTGAGGCTGGAACATTCGAAAAGCGACAACAAAAAAACGTTGTCCGAATGGCGGAATTGGATTGATCGGGTGACCTTCGCGGAGGGAGAAACCACTATCGCCGGCCGGCCGGTATTTAACTTGTCCGGAGCCGAGAAGGATCTTCGTTACCGGCTGAGCATCGATAAGGAAGCCTTTTATCCGGTTGCCTATGAAATATACCGGAAAGAGTTCTTGATCAAATCGTTTCACTTTCATCGGTTCGAAAAGATTGCGCCGGACTTTGATCCTATCGCGTCCTTCCCGGCGAATGTGAAGTGGTACGAGAATGGAACCCGGTTCTGGCAGGAGAACAGCATCCCGCGTTCACAGCAAGGGGTAAATTTCCCGATCGAAATGCCTGCCTATCTTCCCGAAGGATATGTGTTTATGAAAGCGACCATTGAAGAGCTTTCGTTGGCCACGGCCGTACACTTGGTCTTCGAAGGACCAGAAGGCCGGAAACTATCTGTGTTTGAACGGGAGAAACTCTCCGAACACCAGCGGTTCACCCTGAATCAATTCCAGGAATATACCAAAGCCGGTCAAACTTTTCTAGTGCACCAGTGGTTTGATAATCAGATCCACTATGTGCTGGTTGGATCGGTTCCGTTGGATGAGTTGAAAAAAATCGCCGCGTCGTTTAAGTAACCTGCACGGATGGTATGAATCGGGAAGTCATGCCGGAAGGGTAGTCGCCATATCGGATTGCGGAATTGGAGTCATTGAGGTCAAAAGTTAGTGTTGCAACGACATTCATTCAAGGTCCTCGCATTCTGACCTTCGGCCGTTTTGACAAAATGGAAAACCGGGAATTTCCGGTTTTTTTATTTTTCCTTCGGCCGGATTTATCATTACTGCCCGATCTGTTGATCGAGGTGCCGCCACAACTGATCCGAGTGTTGGATCAAGTGATCGAAGCGTTGGATCAGCTGATCAGGGTACTGGATCAGTTGATCTGGGAGTTGGATCAAGTGATCGAAGCCCCGGATCAGTTGATCTGGGAGTTGGATCAAATGATCTGAGACCTGGATCAGTTGATCCGAATGTTGGATCAATTGATCGAAGAAGCGGATCAGATGATCGGAGTCTTGAATCAATTGATCGAAGTGCCGCTACAATTGATCGGACTGTCACTACGGGTCTGTCAGCAGTTTCCGGGTCGGATCGGATGGCCGGAGCGGGTTGATTGGGCGCAATCGTGCCGCTTTGGTGAGCCAAAGAACTTGACGCCATATGAATTTGCGCTACGAGTTTTTTCATCGTTTGAACACAATGAGAAAATCATGTTGTTCCGTCGGATTATGGGGTTGAATGGATGGAAAAGGATTTTGGCAAAAATTAGCGAAATTCAATTCATGATCCCATGGTCCGGCGGCACGAGGCGGTTACCGGTTTATTTTCTGCCACTCATTTTGTTTGAAACGCTTGCAAAGACATTAGGAGGAGCAGCGTTGGAAGGACGGCTGGAACTCAAACGGAAACGAAATAGCGCCTTTCTGCAAGCCTTGGCCGAGTTCCGGATCAAGTTCGCCGCGATTCATGGAACATTGGTTTTTCTGGCATTGGGAGCCGGATCGGAACGGGTGTATTATCTGATTGCCGGAATCTATCTCTCAATGAACCTATTGTGTTGGCTGGTCCCGGTCTGTAATTTCTGGGCCAGACGCTGGCTGCTGGGGCCCTTATCAATAACCGATCTCCTGGTTTCCACCTTTTTCATCCGGATCACCGGCGGCCCCGATAGCCCGCTGTATCCTTTTTGGTTTCTACCGGTGTTCGCGGCGGCGGTTCGCTTTCGGTATGCCGGAGTTTTCATCTGGTCGACCTTCAGCGCCGTCGTTTGGATCGGCGCTTCTTACTGGAATCGGCCCGAACTCCCTAACCTCTCGGGCCTTTTTATCAAACTGGTTTATCTTTATCTGACAGGCTTTGTGGCCAGCCGGTTGATTACCCGGACTTACAAGGTTACCGAAGAGATGTCCCGTAACCTGACGCAATGGAATGACAAGTTGCAACGTTTGAACGATTATTCCCTGGAGGTCACCGCCAGTTCCAATCTGGATGATATTTTCAAACAGACCATGAAAGCGGTTTTGCAGAACAACCCTTCGTTAGCGACGGCGATCATGATGTTTGAGAGCGATCTTCTTAAAGTTTATGAAAGCGCGAAGTGGGAAGAAGAATGGCTGGAACGGTACGGCAAGAACCCGCTTAGCAAGGACAGCCTGACCCTGGCGCCGATTCAAGTGTTCAGGGAACCACTGATCTGTGCGGATATCGGAAAGCATCCCGAACTGGTCAAAATTTTTCAGGGAACTCCGGTTAAAGCGCTATTTGCATTTCCGATCATGGTCGACCGGGAAGTGGCCGGAGTCTTGATGATCGCGGGCACTCAGCAACGGGGCATGGCCGAAGCGGAGATCCGGATGATGACCGGGATCGCCAATCAATGCGGCAATGCCATCCAACATATTGCCAGCATCCGTTCGGCCAAGCTGCAGGCGGATACCGACGGCCTGACCGGATTGTATAACCGGCGCTATTTTAATGAACAGCTCGAAAAGCACGTCAATGAATCATCCCGTTACGAAGTTCCGGTCTCCCTGATCTTAATGGATGTCGATAATTTCAAAAAGTATAATGACACTTACGGCCATCCGGCAGGGGACCAGCTATTGAAGAGGGTTGCGGCCATCGTGTCCGAAACCGTGCGGGAGCAGGGGAGCGTCGCCCGTTACGGCGGGGAGGAATTCGCGGTTATTTTACGCCATACCGGAAATCCCCTGGCGTTTCAGATTGCGGAACGCATCCGGCAGGCGGTTGAAAATCTTCCCGGAGGCCAATTGCGGTCTCCGATTACCATTTCACTGGGCGTGGCGACCATGCCGGACCATGCCGAAAACCGGGGCGAACTGCTGGAATACGCCGACCGGTCGCTTTATCACGCCAAGCATTCGGGGAAAAACCGGGTTTGCTGCGGGTTTGAATGATTTCGGGGCGGCGGCTTTTGGCCTCAGAAATAATAAAAAAGCGAGAAGTTGTAAGTCATCCCGGCAAAATTGGTTCCATCCGCGTTCTGAAACGTACCCATGCCGATTTCAAGAGCCGGCCGCACCAGATACTTTTGGTATTCCACGCCGAAAAAGCCCTGAAGGCCGTTTTCGATCGTCCGATTTTCGACCTGGGTTTCCTTAAAATCTTTCGAGTAGCCCCAGGAGACACCGGTATAAGGATGGAAATCATTCCGGGTCGGCAAATCCAGGCTGGCCCTGAGCCCCAACGAGAGATGGCCGGCGGTGGTCTGATCGTTTTCGGTAAGCGAGAACGCGAAAATCGGTTGCAGATAATATTGATCCTTTATAGGTATCTTCACGCTCAGTCCGCTGGCGGGACGCGAAAACTGCCATCCTACGGCGAAATCCCGGCGTTCGAAGCCTTCAGCAAGACAGGGGCCGGCGGCCGCGGCAAGCAGCAGGGATAACGAAAGAACGATGGCGGACCAATATTTATTCAATGGCTTTCCTCCTGGCCTATTTCGAATAAATCTGCGATGCAGCCGGTATGCTCTTTGATGATTTCTTTGCGGTCGGACGATCTCCTGCCGGTTCCGGGAATTCCATAAATGAGGCAGAGTCCGGATTTTCGCATAAATGTTGCCAGATTGGGCGCCCCTTTCCTCAGTTGTTTCCCGGTTTTGCGATAAGACACCATTTATCCACAATTGTCTTGACAATCCGGGCTCATCAGTCTATACTAATTCTGTTAAGTATTTTTGCTTGACACCCGGAGGACATTCCTTTGGAAAAACTGGTACGTTCCGGTCTGTTATATGATTTTTACGGTGGCTTGCTCACTGAGAAGCAGCGAAAGGCAATGGAGTTATATTACTTTGAGGACTGGTCACTGGCGGAGATTGCCGAATCGGAAGGAGTCTCCCGCCAGGCGGTTCACGACTTGCTGCATCGCACCGAACGGACCATGGAAGAGTTGGAAGCCAAGTTGCGGCTGGTCGGCCGTTTCTTAACCCATCAACAAGTAATAACTGAGGTAATCGGGGATTTGGAACGGGTGATGGCGGTGATTCCGAAAGAAAGCCCGCTTTATCAAGATTTACGATCCATCAACCAAAAAATTGCCGTTCTTTTAAAATCCGAACTGGAGTAAGGAGGTTCCCCAGTGGTTTTCGAGAACCTTTCCAATAAATTGCAGGACACCTTCAAACGGCTTCGCGGCATGGGGAAACTCACCGAGAAGAATATTGAGGATTCGTTGCGAGAAGTCCGGCTGGCCCTGCTGGAAGCCGATGTAAATTTTAAGGTGGTCAAGGATTTCATCGCCGGCGTCAAGGAACGGTCGGTCGGCCAGGAGGTCTTAAACAGCCTGACCCCGGGTCAGCAAGTGATTAAGATCGTCTATGAAGAACTCACCAAATTGATGGGTGAGAATGAGTCTCCCCTCAAGCACGCCGACCGTCCTCCGACCGTGGTGATGCTGGTGGGCCTTCAGGGCGCCGGCAAAACCAGTACCGCCGGAAAACTGGCCGGACTGCTGAAAAAACAAAGCCGCCGGCCGTTATTGATAGCGGCCGATATTTATCGCCCTGCCGCCATCAAACAACTGCAGGTTTTAGGGGCGCAGCTCGATATTCCCGTTTTTCAGCTGGAGGGAGCCAATCCGGTGGAGATCGCCCGGAAGGGGCTGGAACACGCCATCTCTTTCCAACGGGACGTGGTGATCATCGATACCGCCGGCCGGCTCCATGTCAATGAGGAATTGATGGCGGAGCTGAAGGAGATCAAGGCCAAGGTTAATCCCAATGAGATTTTGTTGGTGCTGGACGCCATGACCGGCCAGGATGCGGTCAATGTGGCCGGATCGTTTCAAGAAACACTTGGCCTTACCGGAGTGATCCTGACCAAGCTGGATAGCGATACCCGCGGCGGCGCCGCGCTGTCGGTCCGTGCGGTCACCAAGGCTCCCATCAAGTATGTGGGCTTGGGCGAGAAAATGGAGAACCTGGAAGTTTTTCATCCTTCGCGGATGGCTTCCCGCATCCTGGGAATGGGCGATGTGCTGACCTTAATCGAAAAAGCGCAGGCCAATATCGACCCCGGCAAGGCCAAAAACATTTTTGACAAAATGCGGAAGGCCGAGTTTACCCTGGATGACTTTCTCGACCAACTGCGGGAGATGAAAAAGCTCGGCCCCCTGGACCAGATTCTCGGCATGCTTCCGGGTCAGATGTCCAAACAGTTAAAAGGAGTGCAGGTCGACGAGAAGGAAATGGTCAAGGTAGAAGCGATCATTCAGTCCATGACCAAAGGGGAGCGGGCCAATCCCTCCGTCATCAACGGCAGCCGCCGCCGCCGGATCGCCGCCGGCTCCGGAACCAGCGTCCAGGATGTCAACCGGGTGCTGCAGCAGTTCGAGCAGAGCCGGAAGATGATGAAACAATTCGCGGATATGGGCGGCAAAGGGAAAATGCCCAAACTGCCGTTTTAACCGATAGCACAAAATTATTTACACATGTAAGAGCCAGCTTTGAAGGGAGGTGACAACATGGCAGTAAGAATCCGCTTGAACAAAATGGGGGCCAAGAAAAGACCTTTTTATCGCGTGGTGGTTGCTGATTCCCGCGCGCCGCGTGACGGACGTTTCGTCGAAATTCTCGGGCATTACAACCCGATCGTGGATCCGGTGGAGATCGAGATCGATAAGGAAAAGGCGGCCGATTGGCTGAAAAAGGGCGCTCAACCTTCGGAGACGGTTAAACGGCTCCTCAAGAAAGTTGGGGTCATCGCTTGATTGTAAAGAGGTGTTTCCATGAAGGATTTGGTGTTGCAGATTACCAAAGCCCTGGTTGATCATCCGGAAGATGTTCGGGTTTCCGAGATCAACCGCAACAACCATAGTTTGGTGGAGATCAATGTCCATTCCGAGGATGTCGGGAAGATCATCGGCAAACAAGGAAGGATCATCAAGGCGATCAGAACCGTTGTTAAATCATGCGCTATGCGCGATAACAAAAAAATTTCGGTTGAATTGGGAAATAAATAATCTCGATGGAGACGCCTGATTTTATCGCAATCGGGGAGATCATCAAGGCGCAAGGGGTAAGGGGCGAGTTGAAGGTCATTCCTTTGACCGAGAACCCGGAACGTTTTGGTGAAATAAAGCGGGTCTTCTTTCAGGACCTTGCAGGTTGGCGGGAACTGACGATTGAGAGGTACCGGAATTTTAACGGGTATGTTCTTTTAAAATTCCGGGGGATCGAGGATATGACAGCCGCCAAGGCGCTGGGCCGGGGGTTGATCTTTATCCCCCGCAACGAGCGTCCGCCGCTTCCGCCCGGACGGTTTTATTATGATGAGATCGTCGGGTTGGAGGTTATGACTCTTTCCGGTGAAATACTGGGGAAGATCGGCGAGATCCTGGAGACCGGTTCCAATCATGTTTACAGCGTGACCAGACCCGGCAAACCCCTATTGATTCCCGCGTTAAAAAGTGTTATAAAAGAGGTTGACCTGTCCAAAGGGCGAATGACCGTCGAGTTGCCTCCGGGTCTGATTGAGGATGACGACTGATGCTGGTTCAAATCTTGACATTGTTTCCGGAGATGTTTGCCGGGCCGTTTTCCAACAGTATTCTCAAGCGCGCCCAGGAACAAAAATTGGTGGAGTTTCGTTTTCATAATTTTAGGGACTTTACCACCGACAAGCATCGAATGGTCGATGACACGCCATACGGCGGCGGGAGCGGCATGGTTTTGAAGCCGGAGCCGATTTACCGTTGCCTGCAATCGGTACGGGATGGCGCTCCGTGCGCCAAAGTTATTTTACTGACTCCCCAAGGGACGGGTTTTAATCAAACCATTGCCGCCGAACTGGCCGCAGCAGAACATTTGATCCTAATCTGCGGCCATTATGAGGGGTTCGATGAACGGATCCGGAGTTGGGTTGATTTGGAACTGTCCATTGGAGATTATGTGCTTACCGGCGGCGAGTTGGCGGCGGCGGTAGTTAGTGACGCGGTCGTCCGGCTGATACCGGGAGTGCTCGGTTCGGAGGAATCGGCAGTCAGGGATTCGTTTACCGGCCATTTATTGGATTTTCCCCAGTATACGCGACCGGTGGAATTCGAGGGATTGACGGTTCCCGAGGTTTTGCTCTCGGGACACCACGCCAAGATTGAAGAGTGGCGGCGGCGACAATCGTTAATCCGGACGGCGCAGCGCCGTCCCGACCTGCTGCAAAACGCCGCGCTCTCCGAAGCGGAAAAACGGTTTTTAGAGCAATTCATGATTGAAAGGAGGTTCGAAATATGAACATTATTGACGTTATTGAACGGGAACAGATGCGTTCCGACATCCCCGGCTTCGAACCGGGAGATACAGTGAAAGTTCACGTGAAAGTCGTCGAGGGCGGCAAAGAGCGGATTCAGGTATTCGAAGGCGTGATCACCCGCCGTAGCCATGGCGGTTTGAAGGAAACCTTCACGGTTCGCAAGGTTTCGCAGGGAATCGGCGTGGAAAGAACATTTCCGGTTCACTCGCCGATGATCGACAAGATTCAAGTCGAGCGCAAAGGTAAAGTCCGCCGCGCCAAGCTTTATTACTTGAGGGAACGTTCCGGTAAATCGGCCCGGATCGAAGAGCGCCGCGTAGATTAACCCAAGGGAGGCCGTTCCATGATC
Organism: Bacillota bacterium; assembly: GCA_023402395.1. Lineage (GTDB taxonomy): Bacteria > Bacillota > UBA4882 > UBA8346 > UBA8346 > JAEYGI01. The sequence goes on along the minus strand of JAEYGI010000040.1, from coordinate 987,485 downwards.
GGGATTCAGAAATCGGAGGTTCGGGAAAACATCGAGGCTTTTGCCATCGCGGTCCTTACCATTCTGTTCATCATCATCTTTGTGATGCAGTCATTCCTGGTTAAAGGAACGTCAATGGAACCGACGCTGCGCGATGGGGAACGGCTGCTGGTCAATAAATTCATCTTTCAGATGCGAATCCCGAAGACCGGCGACATCATTGTTTTAAAGTATCCCAAGGATCCGACCAAGAAGTTTATCAAGCGGGTCATCGCCGGACCGACTGAAACCGTTTATATTCGAGATTCCAAGGTGTATGTAAACGGAGAGGAATTGGTCGAGCAGTACATCAAAGAGAAGACCTTTTCCGATTACGAGTTTACGGTAGTGCCGGAAGGCACGGTATTTGTGATGGGAGACAACCGCAACGGCAGCAAGGACAGCCGCGATCCCGACGTCGGATTTGTTCCTCTGAAGAATCTGGTCGGAAAAGCGTTCTTCATCTTTTGGCCGCCGCCAAAGGTTCAGGCGTTAACCATTCCCAAGTATCCATCGAAACAGGTGAGTTCTCCGATTGGGGAAGATTTTTAAGCATCCATAACCCGGGTATCCCGGGTTTTATTTTTATTACTCGGGAATAAGGCGGGCTAAAACCGGTGACGCTAGGATGGGATCAAAATCTATCAATAAGGAGAGGATATCATCCATGCCTGATGTCAATTGCACCGTCAATAACTGTAAATACTGGACCAAGGGAAATCTGTGCGAAGCGCAGCAAATCGTGATCCAAAACGATGAGGAAGGCGGCTTTTCGCCCAATTCGGAATTGAAACAGTTGAGCGCCACCCCGGCCGATTCAGAGGACGAGACCTGTTGTCAGACCTTCAAAAAGCACTAATTGTTCCCGTGCCTTTTAAAACCCGGCGCCGTCCCTCACGGATCCGGGTTTTTTAATTTTCGTCTAATTTTCTGATGAATCGAAAAAAGCTTAAACTGAAGCTTCTAATCACCTCACCTGCGGGATGAAATATTAGAAGTATTAGCGAAATTCCGCGATCAACAATATTATCCATTTAAGCCCCGAAAGGGCTTTTTTTGTGAAAAAAGGTTGCGCTTTTCGACATTATGCTTTACATTGTAACCAGAACATTTTATGATTGGAGTCAGATTTGAATTACGACCGTAAATATTTAGAAACCTCTTCCGCAGGCTATCGAAAACGGCGAGTGCTTCCCGACATCCTGATTTATTGCGGTGGAGCGGTTTTTTTAATCATCCTGGTCCTGGTGGCCTCCGGGCGACTTCAGCCTTTCGATCAGTTCTGGCTGGAACGGTGGAAAGGTTCGGAATCGGCTTTCATAACCGATTGGTTACGTCGGATCACTTCTTTGGGCAGTTTTCCCGGGATGGCGGGTGTTACCGCGGGAGGGGCTTTCCTCCTGTTTTGCTTGCGTCGCTTTCGTTCCGGCGTTTGGCTGGCTTTTATCGTACTGAGCGCTTGGGCAAGTTCAGAATCGCTCAAGTGGTTGCTCCATCGTCCGCGCCCATCCCTTCCCTGGTGGGGGGAAGCTTCGGGATATAGCTTTCCCAGCGGCCACGCGCTGCTTACCGGGACGCTCTATTGGTGTCTGGCGTTTTTGATTTTCACTCAAATGCGGAGACGTTGGAGTAGAGTGATCGTTTTGTTGCTGTTTCTGATACCGCTGGTGACGGGATTCAGCCGGATCTGGCTTGGAGTCCATTATCCCAGCGATGTTTTGGCCGGCTGGTCATTGGCCGCGGTTTGGACCGGCGTGGCAATGAGAACGGCCGGTGCCGGTCATGCCCAAACCCGCCCTCGGTCAATTGGATATTCCGGCAAACTCCGCTAGACCGATCCGGCTGGCCGCCGATTCCGCAGAGGGCGGACCACTAAGTCACCAGTATTTTTTAGCATGAAAAGGGAAACGGCTTAATTTGTTGAATTGATTATTACTGGCACTGGTTAAGGTGTCGGCCAGTTTATTTACAAATGGCCTAGCGGGTCAGTTTTGGTCAAGGAGGTTGCATCGTCATGAAACGATTCGGATATTTTATCGCCGCCCTTGCGTTGCTGTTCGGTTCCAACCTGGTTTTTGGTGTTTCCGGAGGTCAAAAGACCATTGAGATATCGCGGGAGATGACTTTGGCCGCCACCGAAGCCCTGCAGCGGGTGGAGATGTGGGTTCCGGCCGAACCGCTGGACTTTGAATCCCAATTGACCTTTGAATTGTCTATCGCTAAAAAACCGCTTACCTCGGAGCGGGAAACGGCTTATTTCACGCTGGAGGACCCGGCAACCCCGGGAAAGACGGTGATCCGGCGCGTTTTTACCGCCAGCGGCAATCTGACCGTCCCCAAGGGGGTCCGTTATAAAGCAGTTTTGTTCGCGGGGGAGTATTCCACTCTTTTCGCCAGGAGCGGCGCCGATGTCAACCTTAAGTTGAAATATACGGAACTTTTGATTAGGTACGCTCAAAGCGATCAGCCGTATACCTTCCGGCTGGAAGCGGGCGGCCCGGCCGGGATGACCGATTGGCGCTGGTATTGGACGGGTCTCCAGCCAACGGCGGGCAATCCGGTGACCGTGCAATTCAACCGGACCGGGATCTTGCCGGTGGTGGTCGAGGGAAAGAGCCGTACTTCCAGCCGGAAGTTCTTGTTCGATCTGGAGGTTCCTTCGCTCTTGTCGGTCAAACCGGCGATTGAACCGTTAAAGGGCCCGATGGAGCTGAAAGTGAGCACCCAAGCTAATGCCACGGTAAATTATGATCAAAGGACCGAATTTTCCTGGGACTTCGGTGATGGGAGCCCGGCCGCGGCCGGCACCGAGGCGACTCATACCTATACCAAGCCGGGGAAATACCGGCTGATGCTCACCAGCCGGGCCGGGGATCGCATTTCGCAACAAAGTTGGGTGGTTGAGGTCACGCCGCTGCAGGTGTTTCCCAATACGGTGGTGGCGCCGGCTTCCGGACCGGTGCCGCTGGAGGTCGCGGGGAGCGTCAATCCGCAAGTGGCCGGCGGTCCCACTGATTTAAAGTTTGCTTGGGATGTAGCCGGTAAAATCGTGGAGGGAAAGAGCTTTAAAGAGCGTTTCACTGAACCCGGAGATTATCGGGTCGTCTTGAGGACCGTGGACAAACTCCACCCCGACCTGGCAATCGCGGAGGAAGTGTTTTTGATCCAGGCGTTTCCGCCGCGGATCGATTTGACCCCCAAGGCATCGCTGTCTTCCGGAGTCATTCCGTTGACCGTGACCTTTGATCCGGGGATCGAAATCAAGGGCTCTCCCCAGGAAATCCTGGTGCGATGGGAGTTTGGCGACGGCGAATCCTCGGAGCAACTTAAGCCGACTCATGTTTACAAAGAACCCGGAGAATATCAGGTGAATCTGACCGTGGCGGACCGGCTTCATCCGGGCAATCTGGCCGCCGCCTCCGTGAAAGTGACCGCGACGCCTCCCCAACTGACCGCGAACGCTGTTGCCAGCGCCAAGGAAGGCCTGATCCCGTTGGCCGTCAATTTCTCCGGGCAGGCCGGGGTGACCGGTTCCCCGTTTGAGCCGCTCTATATCTGGGACTTCGGTGACGGGGAAACCAGCTTCGAGCAACATCCGAGTCATGTCTATCACCGGGTCGGCAAATTCACCGTCAGGCTGGAGATCCGGGACCGGCTTCATCCCGGCAACAAAGCCCAGACGAGTTTGGAAGTGGAGACAAAGCTGCCGAAGCTCAGGGTAACCGCCTCAGTGCTGCCGACTTCGGGCGGCGCGCCGCTTATCGTGCAAGGCCGGGCTTGGGCCGAGAAAGAAGGAAGTTCCGGATCCAACCTCAAATATCGTTGGGATTTCGGTGACGGCACCCGGGCAGAGGGGACCGAGCCGAAGCATACCTTCGAACGGCCGGGCACTTATACCGTGACTTTAACCGTGGAAGATCCGCTCTTGGGACTGAACGAGAAGAAAATGTTCCGGATCAGCGTTAAATGAAAGGGAAAGGGTAGCGATTGATGCCCGTTTCATAATTTTAAATTAATGCACCAGTTTATTTTAATCAAATATTCCCGGTGCTTCGCAACGAAGAAAATCGATAAATAAAGGAGCTATGCAATGAAGATCAAGATTGTCACCGACAGCACGTCCTATTTGCCGCAGGAGTACCGGGACGAATACAATATCGATCTGGTATCGCTGAATGTCACCTTTGGCACGGAAAGCATCCGGGAGATGGAGATTGACAACGAGACTTTTTATCAACGGATGGCGAAGAGCCCCGAGATCCCATTCTCCTCTCAACCTACCCTTCAGGAACTTTATAAAGCGTTCGCGGAACCGGTTCAGTCCGGCGCCGCAGTGGTTGGGATCTTTATGTCATCTGGCTTGAGCGGGACGTATCAGACCGCGTTGATGGTCCGGGATATGGTACTGGAGAAGCATCCGGAAGGGGTCATTGAGGTCATCGACTCCAAAACCACCGCCATGGAAATGGGCTTCGTGGTGCTGGCCGCGGCCAAGGCGGCCCAGGCCGGTCAGGCGCTTGCCGGTGTCTTGGATCAGGCCTGGCAGGTGATGAAGAAAACCCGCTTTTTGTTCACTCCCGAGGTTCTGGAGTATCTCCGTAAAGGCGGCCGGATCGGCGGAGCCCAGGCGCTGCTGGGCGCATTGCTTCAAATCAAGCCGATTTTGACGGTGCTGGAGGGGAAAGCGGCGGTGTTTGACAAGGTCCGGACCAAAGGCCGGGCTCTCGAAGAAATGATCCGGGTCTTTCTGGAGGACGTCAAAGCCAAGGGTCTGGGCGAGATTGTGGTTCACCATATCAACAACGAACACGACGGGATGAAGCTGGTGGCGATGATCGAAAAGTCCCTGGGAATCAAGGCGTCGATCCTGCCGATCGGCCCGGTGGTCGGGCTGCACGTCGGCCCGGGCACGGTGGGACTGGCGTACTACACGGCGGTATAAATTTAGCGGATAGTCTTTATCAATATAATAATTATAAGCGGAAGTCCGGCGGCCTTGCTCCAAATTCAAGTGAGCAAGGTCGTTCTTGTTATTTAACGGTTCTCGAATAGGTTGCCCGGAGAGATGAGGAAGTTGGCAGGGGAAGTTAGCAGTGAAAGGAGTTGCTATCCGATGCTGATCCGGCCGGTAAAAATATTACGGCGATCCTTGCCGTTGTAACGGCGCTGACAAATAATTGACAGGGGACGGTTGCCAATGTTGGTTCGGTCACTGAAAATAGTCCGGCATTCGTTGCCGCAGGTCCGGGGATGACAGTAAATTGACAGGCACTGGTTGCCGGACTTACGGCAAGGGTTGCCGCAGTAGCGGCATCAAATGCCGTTGCTCCGGCATTAGGTGCCGCCTTAACGGGAAAGGATGCCGTAGTTTCGGCAAGAGTTGCCGATGGTGCGGCGATGGATGCCGGAAGTACGGCAATGAACCCCGGAGCCGGATAGTGAAGATCAGCGCCATGAATTATTGAAGAAATTTGTCATAAAATATTATTTGGTTTTGAACTCAATGAATTGATTCAACGGCTGATTAAGCCGGGCCTTTATTATCAGGTGGGTTTTGAGCAGTACAATTTAGATATCGTAAACTTCCTGCACAAAATAGTTCATATCTTCTTTGTGTTACAGGATGGGATTCTTCTTTCCATACCGAAAGTATTGCATCCTTATATTTATACATAATAGCACATAGTTCAGAAGCAATATATATTTTGGCAAACGATAAATTCATCAGTCTCATTAGCCTGTTATCTAAAGTTTTATTATAGAAATCTTTTGATGTGATATGATTGATGTGCGATATGGAGTCTGTGCAACATCCCGCTTCGCTGATAAATTTACATGGTTTGCAGATATCGTCTTCTCCATCGGTAAGAATCAATTCGACCTGATGATTATTAATAATCTTGTTGGCAACTGAATAGAAATCGTGTTGATATGTTTGGTCGGGAATAAATTCATTTACTCCGGAACCATAGAGTTTAATAATATCTATGAAATGATGCGGCTTTATTTTAATCATCGAATTCCCTTTTAGCTATTATTTTTGTGTTCTTACTTACATGAAACTGGCTTAATCATTGGTAAGCATTATTTTACTGAATTGATTTTTTAAACATCCCCGGCCCGGCTTTTTACTAGATACCTGTCTTTCTCGGCATCTTGAAGATAGACATATTCCAGTTCCCGATCCGGCTTCAGCCGTTCGAAAACTTCTTCGGCATCGGCCCGGCAGCGCTTACAGACGTGCCACGGGATCAAGACGGCGGCGATCCGTTCGCCGGCGCGACGCCGTTTTTCAGCGGATGAGAAGATTACCCGGTATCCGCTGCATTCATGACAGCGCCGGATCTCTTCTTGCTGTTGCTCCATAATGTTGTCGGTATCATAATAAATGCTGCGGTTGCGCCGGAAGAAGGGGCCGGGACCGAAGATGTGATCCAGGTCAATTTCTCCCTGGCGTTGCCAGGCCTCCTGCAAGAACCGGACGTTCCGGCGGACCGCCTCTTTGACCGCAGCCGGCGCCTCGCGAGGCGGGGCTTCCGGTTCCCGAACCGCCGCATAGTCGAGCCCGGCCAGCGCCAAAATAATGCCGACATTGACATAGGGCAGCGCGCCTTCAATGGAATAGCCTCCTTCCAGAACCACGAGATCCGGCTTGAGCATCTCGGTCAGGCGAGCATAGCCTTGAGCGGTGATCTTCATGTTGGTCAACGGATCAGTATAGTGATTATCCTGCCCGGCGGCGTTGATGAGGATATCCGGCCGGAAATCGGCCAAAACCGGCAGGACCAGTTCTTCCACGGCATATAGCAGCTCGCTGTCGCCGCTCTCCGGGAGCAGCGGCAGGTTAAGCGTCAGCCCGTATGCTCCGGGTCCGCCCAGTTCCGTGACGTCGTCGGTTCCGGGATAAAGGGTCCGGCCGTCCTGATGCAGACAAATATGGAGCAGATCGGGGTCATTGTAATAAATGTCCTGGCTGCCGTCGGCATGATGGGCGTCGGTGTCGACCACGGCGATCTTCAACCGGCTGCCGTAATCATGCCGCAGATGCTCGATCATGACCGCCTCGTTGTTGATCGCGCAGAATCCCCGGGAGCCGTGAACAAGCCGCATCGCATGATGCCCGGGCGGACGCAAAAGGGCGAAGGCGCGGTCAACCTCCCGCGCCATTACTTTTTCGGCCGCGGTGATCGTGCCGCCCGCCGCTACCCGGTGGGATTCGGAGCAGACGGACTTTAGCGAGGGGATGCCGATATGAACTCGCTTCAGATCATGCTCGGTGGCGACCTCCGGTTGATATTCGACGAGGCCGGGAAGATCCAGCAGGCCTTCCTCGATGATCTGATCGCGGGTATAAAGCAAGCGTTCTTCCCGTTCCGGATGGTCCGGGCTGATCGCCCAGTCAAAGGCGGGGAAGAAGACTAAGCCGACCCGGTTGGTTCCGTTAGGCATGGTTCGTTGTTCCTTCCTTCTCTTCCATCAGCCGAGGGTAACGCGGTTGATCCCTGGCCGGATTTGGGCTTTCAGCGCGAAGATCCGGCCGGCCGTATAGAATCCGCGCACCACATTGAAAATTTCTTCGTCAACAATGTCAATCTCCGGCTGTGCCGGATCAATGCCAATCCCGGCCGCGTAGGCCGACAGTTTCTTCCGGGCCATCTCACGGACTTTTTTGGCATCAAAGAACATGGCGCGCTGGATCTCCTCGATCTCGTCGAGCTCGGGGACGATCATTTTTCCCAGCGCGGTATCGACCCGGAGATGAATGGCGGCGGTGGGGCGGCTGGCGGCGGCCCCCACGGCGTTGGCCGCTTCGGCGTAAGGGAGCACCTGGCAGTCGAGGCCCATTTTGGCCGCGATCTTCGGAATGAAATACCCGGCGGGACCGCCCATGCCGATTAATTTTTCCGGCTTGAGACGGCGCGGGGCCAATGCCTCGGAAACGGTATAGGCCGGGATGCGGTTGAGATAATCAAATACCGCCCGGATCTCGGACGCCGCCTTTTCGCAGAAAACAGCGACGATTCGTTCCGCCAATTCCTTGGGTTCCAGCCCGGCCGGTTTCCCGAACCGTTCCAGTTCGGCGCGGGCCTTTTGACTGTCGCCGAAAGGCGCCTTTCCCAATGCAATGACCGCGTCGGTCGGAGTCAGGGCCGGTCCGCCCAATGCCAACGGCGGGCCCTGGCGTTCCGGCCCGATCGCTAGTTTCCCCTCGGACCAGTAAACCCGGCTGTCGCCGCCGAGCCCGATCGAACGGGAAAAAAGCGCCGGAACCAGTGTGCGGTAACCGGCGATCACGGCACCGTCCCGTTCGTCCAACGGTTCCGCGTCGACCAAAGCCGCGATCTCGGTGGTTGTGCCGCCGATATCCAGGGTCACTATGATCCGGTCATCCAAAGAGCCGAGCGCCAGCGCGCCCATGATACTGGCAGCCGGACCGGAGAGCGTCGTCTCGATCGGGCGGACCAAGGACTCGGCCAACCGCATGGTTCCGCCGTCCGCTTTTAACAAAAAGATCCGCTTCCCAATGCCATATCGTTTCGAAAGCTCCTTGACCATCGCCGCAAACTCGATCTGGAGCCTGGAGACACTGGCATTGAGAACCGCCGTGGTCACCCGCCGGGGAAAGTTAAGCCGTCCCGACAAACGATGCCCCAGCGTCACCGGGTTGAATTCCGGGAATTCCCGTTGGATCAGCTCGTTCAACTCCAGTTCATGCCGGGGATTCCGCGCCGAGAACTTACCGACCGCCGCCAAGGCGTTGATTCCTTCTTTACGGATGGAATTGATGGCCCGCCGCACTTCCGCCGGATCAAGCGGAGCCGTCTCGCGGCCTCGATGGTCAATGGCCCCGGCTACCGCATGAACCGGAAACGGAAATCGCAGATCCGCCGGGTTCATCCCCGGACCGGGGGCGATGATGGCGGCGGCGGGTTCACCGCGTCCTTCGACAATGGCGTTGGTGGTCAACGTGGTGCTGAGGTGCAGCTCCAAGCGTTCGCGGCCGCATTGGGGGATCGCGGCCGTGATCTCTTCCAGGACCGCGCTGGCGCCGGCCAGCAGATTTTGATGGTCAGTGGGATGTTTGGCGGTGGCAACCAGAATTCCGTCATCTAAAAAGGCGGCATTGGTATTTGTGCCGCCCACGTCGATCCCGATGATCCGGGACATGCCCATCACCTTGAATCTGTCCAAATAAATTCTTTACAGTTGGTATTCCGTTATTTTTGAAGTTTTCCTGCAATAATTTGCAATGAAAAGCCGAAAATCGGGAAGTCCGTTTCATGGATTCAGATTTTCCAACTTCCACGTCGCAAAGTTCAACTTACGATAATAACAGTTTCGCGGCCGGCCTTCCCGGTTTTTGGTATGACAAATCCCGTTCCGTCGGGGCCGGACGATATAAACCAGTGAATTTTGTTCGCAATTGACCCGTACTTCCAACAGATCGAAGGTTGCGCCGGAAGTTTTGCCTTTCTCCCAAAGTTCATTCCGGGAGGTGGACCAGAAGATGGCGGTCCGGGTTTGGACCGCCATCTTCAATGCCTCTTCATTGACATACGCAATAAGAATTACTTCTCGGGTATCCGCATCCTGAACCGCCACCGGAATTACATCCGGACATTTTGCGGCGGTTTTAGCGATTTTGCTAAAATCAAGCCGGAGTTCCGCTCCTTCTTCCAATAAATTCATGAAACTTCCCCCTCGTGGTTCCCGAAGTATTTTATCTTGAATTTACTATAACACAGACCCGGCAACGGATTCCAGACCCTGTTTGATGATCGCCCGTCAAAACGAACGAGGGCTTTCCTTTTTAATCAATCTGAAGTAAGATAAGATTGATTATAATTATTAAAACAACTTATGGTTTGACCCATGGGAGTTTTTCATGAAGCTGGCAGTCAACTATTCGGAAACATTGCTTTCGTTGCTGGAAATTCACCCGGACCTTCCGGTCGATTATATTAAAGTCCCGACCATTCCCTTTCCCGGTTGCTGGCGGCAGATCGAGCGGGGAGCGACCTACCGGAAGCTCTTGCCGCATTTGGCCCAATCCGGGGTGATCGCTTTGGGACATCCTCACCCGGAGCAACGATTTCAGGCTGGGACCGTCCTTGAGGTCTTGGGCGTTACCGGCGCGAAATATCTGTCCACTCATATCGACGCCAAAGTGGATTACTTTCCCGAATTGGCGGAGTTTCAGCATCAGCGGCAGGCGGAGTTGGAGCGAAGATTGAAGGAACAGTTTCTGTCCGCCATTGTTGAGGTCAAGCGGCAAATCCCGGTGCCGCTGGTGTTGGAGAATCATCCTTATTACCGTTGGAGCCGGCAATACCGGAGCGGATCAGAACCGGATTTTATCGGGGAACTGTGCGAAGAGGGCGATTGTGGATTCCTATTGGATATCGCCCATGCCCGGTGTACCGCCTGGTTCCTCCGGCAACCGGAGGCCGAGTTGATAATGAAAATGCCCTTGAGCCGCCTGCGCGAAATCCACCTGGCTGGAACGCACCTCCGGAAAGAGGGTTTGCGGGATACGCACACCGCTATGACTGAAACGGATTATGCCTTGTTTGAAGCGGTGCTTCGCCGCGCTGAACCGGAGATTGTCAGTATCGAATATGGCGGGCTGCCGGATACGATAACCAATCCCGATGGTGGGTATGACCCTATTTCTCGAAATGATCCCGCCGAATTGCTATTGATGATCCAGCGGGTGAAGTCGATCATCGGTTAACACGGACGAAAGAAAGGAGCAGGCTGCTTGGGGCCTGCTCCTTTCTTTCGTTGACCGTTACCATTAGCCGATCTCAATGCAAGGCTCGGATTCGATCGACTTTCGATAAGACCCCGTTAAAACGCTCCAGTTTTGGCCACATTAAACGCAAAGAGAGCCCCGCTCAGCATCAATCCGGCGGAAATTAACAGGGAGCCTTCGATTCCAACCTCCGGAAGTTTGGTCAGGAGCATTCCCAGGAGCGGTCCGAGGGTTCCGGCCAGGTTTCCTACCGCGGTATTCACGGCCAGGAACCGTGAGCGGTCCTCGTAAGGGGAGACGGCGAGCGTCATGAATGAAAAGCAGATCATATAGGCGTTGCCGGATAATCCGGCGAGCATCGAGGCAAAAACCAGCCATGGGAGCTGGCTTGAGGCTACCCAGATGAGTGGGGGAATTACCGAAACCATCGTGCTGAAAAGAAAGACATACCGATATCCCCATCGGTCGGAACCCCGGCCTCCGATATAAGATCCGGCAAAAGCGGTCAAGCTCTGGGCGATGGTGATCAAGGCGATCATGCCGTTATCGAAGCCCAATTGTTGAACCTGTCTGAGTGTATATAACGGAATCGCCATTGAGTAACCGCTATGGAAGATGAATAATGCCAAACAGCATAGGCTGAAGATACGCCCGAATTCGGGATGTTGAAACGTTTGAAGATTGGCGATGAGATTCAAACCCTTGGCGCGGGGCCTTATCAATCGCTTGGATTCACCGGGTTGGGCAACCACCGGTTCCATATGTAAGGAAAGAAAGTATTGCGAAATCATGACGCAGACAAAAGAGATCAACAACAGCACAGTGAACCCGGATAGAAACGGGAATCTGGCTAAAACGATCCCCGTAACCAGTGTTCCCAAAAATGAAGAGATACCGGTCATCGCGGTTCTCACCCCGAAGAACGTGCCTCGTTGCGATTCCGGTACGATATTGCACATCATCGGCGACCATGAAAGAGAACAGAATCCCCATGGAACCCACGTTAAAGCCCATAGGATAAAAAACGCTTGGGCGCGCCAGGCTTCCGGGAGAAATGGAATCAAGGCGATGAACAAGATAAAAAGGCGGACCATAAACCCGAAAGGGACAGTCACCATTTTTTTCCGTTCAAAACTGTTAACGTATGAAGCGGCCGCCAATGAGACGACAAACAATACTACTGGTTGAACGGCAACGATAAGGCTGACCAACTCAGGGGGGCCGTTAAAACGGAGTATGTATAACCCCAGGTAAGGGACAATAACTCCCATCATAAAGCAATAAGAGATTCCATCCAGATACGAATAGCGGATATTCCGCTGCAACAGCCTGTATTGCAGCTTTTCATTGATATGCATTTAATCCCTCAAGTGCATAACAGAGTGAAAATGATTTGAATGGAACCGTGAGTGTTATGATGGATCGACTCAAGGTCGATATTATCATAAAAACCCATCGAAGCAAAAGCTGAACTTATGTGACGTTCTCTGAAAAGGTTACTCCATAGGCACATCGGCAGACTTGATCCGATGCTTTCTAAAATTATTATATTATAAAACATGCTTGAGTTGAAACAATGAATTCTTTCTTAAATGCCGTGTTTAAGTAAACATTTGATTACAAGCCGGAACAATATGGCTATTTATAATTTTGGGTTGAGAAAATGGCCAGGATATTTTTAGAAAAAATATTTTTTACATAATTTTTCGGAGATTGTTTCGAACCTTGGTTTTACCAGGTGTTTTTTAGTAAATAACAAGGGCGGGCGACAAGTTGCCATCGGTGAAATGGATTTTGGGAAGCAGGATTTGGGTTTTTAACAACGAATTTAGTAACATTATATTTACTATCTGTTAACAATCATTAATACCATATTCTGCAACGGGAATGGTGATAATCGATGTTGACTCAGATGATTGAACGGTTAAAGACCAATAAACTGCTGGCTGAATTCTTAAATGAAAAAACCTTCCGCCAGTTAATTAAGTATATAGTCGTCGGAATGGCTTCATTTATCACGGAATGGTCCTTGCTGTACCTATTCAACAAAGTATTGCAAATATGGTACCTTTATGCCAATTCCTTTGCCTTTGTAGTGGTTTTCTGGTTGAACTTTCTGATGAACCGGATTTGGTCGTTTCAATCCAAACAGAATTTTAAGAAACAAATTCTTCTCTATGGAATTTTATTTATCATCAATTTGAACGTTTCCAATGCTGTGATGTACTGGTTACACGAGATTATCGGGCTGGACGTGATGTTTGCCAAGATTTTCGCCGTGGGTTTGGTGGTATCGTGGAATTTCATTTTATATAAAAAGGTGATCTATCGATGAGCGATCCCAGCGTTCAACCGGTTCTCTCCCTGATCATTCCCGTCTTTAACTTCGAATCCAGGCTCCAGGCTAATATCGAAGCGGCCATCCGGCAACTTATCCAGATTCAGCTTCATTTTGAAATGCTCTTAATCGATGACGGAAGCACTGACGGAACCTATCGCCAAATGCAAGATCTCGCGGAACAGCATGCTTCGATCCGGCTGATTCACTATCCGGGAAACCACGGAAAAGGGTATGCGGTGAAACAGGGAATCCGGGCGGCTAAGGGAGAATTCGTTTTTTTCACCGATGTCGATCTGCCCTATGGGATGGAACCGATCTTGGCCGGGCTCGGGATCATGAGGGAAGAGCCGGTTGATCTGGTTCTCGGGTCGCGGGATTTGGCCGAATCCCATGATATCCTTTCCTACGACCTGAAGCGGAAAATTGCCAAAAAAGGTTTTAATTTGGTAGTCAATTCCTTATTGGGGTTGGGCATTAAAGACACTCAATGCGGTTTGAAAGGATTCCGTCGGGACGTGGCCGTTGATATCTTCGCCCAAGTAACCCGGGATGATTTCAGCTTTGACGTGGAGGTTTTATTCCTGGCCAAGCGTAAAAACTACAAGATCCGCTTGCTTCCGGTCCACTTGCGCCATTCAGAGGTTTCAACCGTTTCGGTTCTGCGCGATTCGGTCCGAATGTTTGCCAGTGTGTTGAAGATTGTCAATAATAACCTTCACAAAAGATATGACTTCAAGAAGAACGATGGGAGGAAATCCGGATGCTAGCCGTTATTTATCTAGCTTGCGCTTGGCTGACGGGCTATCGTCTTTTAAAACAACTGACACCGCAGTTATTTAGAACAAGTACATACACGATCACGCCGGGAGAAAGCCGGATTTTCCTTTCACCTTGGCTAGTGACGATCCCGGCTGCCTTTTTGGTGGGAACGTTGCTTGCCACTTGGCTTACTTATATTGTCGCTTATCTTTCGGCGGGAACCGGCACTCCGTTATTTATCGGAAATCTGGTTTCTCTGGCGTTATTCGGTTTTGGCGCCGCCGGCGTGGTGGTCCCGATCCTCAAAAATCAACCGGATTTTTTCCGCCAATGGCGGAGCCGGACCGCTTCATTCATTGAATCTCATAAATTCGAAATGATTTTTCTATTGATCGTATTGGCGATTGCCTTTTTCCTGATGTTTGATACGCTTCGAATCGAAGATGGCACACTATTGGTCGGGTCGGCGGTTTTCAGCGATTTTGGTCCTCATTTGGCGGTGATTCGTTCGTTTTCTTACGGGTCCAATTTCCCCACCGAATATCCGCATTTTGCCGACGGCAGGGCCCGTTATCACTTTTTGTTTCAATTTTTGGCCGGAAACCTTGAATTTTTGGGATTGCCGCTGGATTGGGCGTTCAACCTTCCCAGCGTTTTGGCATTCACTTCATTTATCGTGCTATTGTATTCCCTGGCGTTCGCTCTGTTTGGAAACAGATGGGCCGGTTTTCTGGGGATCGGATTATTCTTTTTCCGGAGTTCCATGGCTTTTTTCACCTTCATCCGGGATTTGAGCGGTTTCCACTGGGATCAGATCCTCGGCAACGTCAAGTTCATCGGGAAGACTCAAAATGAGTATTGGGGTCTCTGGGCCACCCCGGATGTTTTCACAAATCAACGTCACTTTCCATTTGCACTGGGATTGATGATCCTGATTATTTTCCTGGTCTTGCCGTTATACCGGAAAATGACCGGAGCGTTGGCGGAAATTGGCCAAAGGCCAGACCAGAGCGGGGGGTGGATTCATGAGTTCCTACTTCGGAACGATGCTTGGGCGCCGGTTAATTTGCAGCGTTCGATCGTAGCCGGAATCCTGTTGGGATTGATCGGTTTTTGGAACGGAGCGGTTCTGTTGGCTACGTTGACGATTCTTTTTGGGATGGGGATCGCTTCCAAACATCGCCTCGAATACTTCAATATCGCCGTTATCGCACTGATCCTTTCCGCGTTGCAGACAATGCTTTTTATGGGCGGGTCAGCGATTCAGCCTAAGATCACCATCGGATTTTTGGCTGCCAGGCCTGATCTCGTCTCCATAGCGGCCTATTATGGAGAGTTGCTCGGCCTATTGCCGCTGGTAATCATCGCCGGTTTAGCGGTTGTCCCTCGCGGTTCACGTTGGCTGGCATTTTCCTTTACCCTTCCGCTGGTGATGGCCAATACGCTCCAACTAACTCCGGATATCGCCGTAAACCATAAATATGTGGCGATCACCATTATCCTATTAAATCTTTTTGCCGCCTATTTTCTTGTTTACCTCTTTACCTTGCCATGGCAACGGCGGGAGATCCGCAGTGATTATTGCTTGGCTTTGGAAGCGGCTCCCGCTTTGGAATCCGGGTTATCCGTCACTCATCATCCTTCGCCCAATATTTGTTATCCTGTGACTGGGTGGGTAACCGTTAAATCTGTGGACCATCGGAAAGTTGTCGCCGACCTGAGTCTTCGGGTTGACTGGGATTATATGAACGCGCCCAATACGATAGTCGACCGAATCCGGACCGGATTGATTTGCTATCGCAACCGACCCGAAGTATCGGCATTCCGGCGGAGATTCGTTCATTGCATACTCGTTGGATTTTCAGTTCTGTTACTAATTGTCCTAACCATCACGGGGTGGATCGACGCTTTGACGTTTTGGAACGCCAATCTTCCCGGCCGTTCCGTTACCTACCGGATGGACGACCCGGTTCTGCAATGGGTGCGTCGATATACGGGGCCCAACGAGATTTTTCTTACCGATACCTATTGTATTCATCCGATTCTGCTGGCTGGGAGGAAGATCTTTTACGGGTGGCCGTACTTTGCCTGGTCGGCCGGGTATGACACCGATTCCCGCAAGATGGTGGCCGCCGGGATTTATAGCGCGACCAGTCCTGAATCAATCAGGGAAATGGCGAGGAAAAATCATATCAGCTATATCGTAATTGAGGACGGCAATCGCAATTCAAATGAATACCAGTTAAATGAAGCGGTTTTTAAAGATCATTTCCAATTGGTCTATGAGAACCCGGCGAGCCGGATTGCAATTTACCGGACGTATTAAAATTGGAGGCAACGATGATTAACCAAGACGATCAATTGAAGATTTCCTCACAGTTCGGCAGCGATAGCGATTGGGTAAGGCGGGTGGCTATGCCAGTTTTTATCGCAGCGCTTGTTATCAAAATCTTGTTTTGTTTACTGCCCAGCGACAGCATTGACATGGCTGGCTACAAAGCCTGGAGTATGCATCTGACGCTTCGGGGATTCGATGATTTTTATCAGAGTTGGCATGTAGTTTACGCGCCCGCGTATCTTTATCCGCTATGGCTGGCGGGGGAATTGGCGGCGGTGTTCTCATGGTTGGGTACCAAATCGCATGAAATTCTGATAAAGGTGTGGTCCATTTTTGCCGACGCCGTCGGAGGATATTTGATTTATCGGATCGGAAGGAAATGGAACCTGGAGAAAACCGGTTTTTGGTTGAGCATATTATACCTGTTAAATCCGGCAATCATAATGAATTCATCAGTATGGGGCCAGTTTGAATCGGTGATGACCGTTTTGCTACTGGCGGTGGTTTATTGTTTTTTGGCGGAGAAACCGGTTCCGGGAGCGTTGCTTTTTACCGTGGCCGTGCTTACCAAGCCTCAAAGCGCTTTGTTGGCGCCTCTAGTAGCGTTTTTGTTTTTTTATCGATTCTCCTGGCGTGATCTGCTGCTGGCTGTCGTTGGTTCGTCAGCGATGTACGTGGTCATCGTGGCTCCTTTTTCAACCGGCCGTCCGATTTATTGGGTATTTGAGCATTACTTGAAAAGTGGAGGGGATTATCCGTATGCCACCGCCAACGCCTTTAATTTATGGACGATTCTCGGTGGCCAGATTGTACCCGATAATCAGCATTTTTTGGGGTTGACGTATGCCCTGTGGAGTATGGTTTTGCTCATCGGAGTGGTTATTTTCTCCTTCGGCCCGGTCTGGCGAAACAAGGCGGACCCTTTCTGGGTATATTATGCCGCGTTCTTACTGTGCTTCGGAGTCTTCATGGTCGGCAGCAGGATGCATGAGCGTTATTTATTCCCGGCCATCATTTTTCTGACCATCTGCGCCATAAGGGATCGAAAACTCATTCTTCCGTTGTGGATATTGAGCATTTGCCACTTCGGCAATACGTTGTATATCTATCTCCGAGGTTGGTTGGAAAAACCTCAAGCCAATCCAATCCTGGCGATTCTTCGGCAATGGATCGATCAGTTCGATCCCGGTTCGATCTCCATTTGGGCCGATCCAAAAGATCCGGTGGGGCTGTTTATTGCCTGGATAACCTTGGCGGTTCTAGCGTATTGCCTCTGTTACCCGTACCGGGATCTGGTTTTGCGACTGATCGAGCATTGGCGTGAAACCCGTCAATCCCGGACGGTTACTCCAAACGAACCGGAATCAATCGATGAGGGAGCGCAGTCATGAGGATCGGTGTTATAGGAGGAGGAGCCACCGGATTGACCGCCGGGTATGAACTGGCCAAAAAAGGCCATCAAGTGGTCGTTTTTGAAAGCGACCCGGAACCGGGCGGCCTGATTGGGACCATCCCTAGCGGAGATCAGGATCTGGAGCGGTTTTATCACCATATCTTTACCAGCGACACCGATCTGATTTCCTTGCTCGAAGAGTTGGGCTTGTTACAGCACTTGGAATGGATGGAACCCAGGAACGGCTTTTTCACTAATGGCACTCTATATCCTTTTACAACCCCGTTTGACTTATTACGATTTAAAGAACTGTCTTTCCGGGAACGGATGGCGTTGGGCCTGTTGGTTTTTAAGGCCAAATCGGTTTCTGATTGGCGTTCCCTCGAAAAGGAGCTAGCCAAAGATTGGGTAATTAAAAACGCCGGCCGCAATGTCTATGACAAAGTCTGGGGTCCGTTACTCCAAGCCAAATTCGATGACGACGCAGAGGCGATCTCCGCGGTTTGGCTCTGGAACAAATTTAAATTGCGCGGTTCGACCCGGGATAAAAATCTCAACCGGGAATTGCTTGGTTATCTGTCTGACAGTTTTGGCGCGTTTATCCGCTCTTTGGTCGATAAGATCGGACAACTTGGCGGCTCGGTCCGTTGCTCGACGGCAGTGGAACGCATCGCGTCTAATCCTGATGACTCCTTGCGAATTATGACTGCTGCCGGCGACATGGACTTTGATCGGGTGATTGTTACCTGCGCCCCGGAGAAGTTAATCGGTATAATGCCGGAATTACCCGCCGCGTATGTCGCGGAACTCCGCAAAATTCAATATAAGGCCAATATCTGCTTGTTGCTGGAATTATCCGAGCCGATCTCGCCGTATTATTGGATCTCCGTTGCCGATTCCGATCTGCCATTTGTAGCAATGATTGAACACACCAATTTGGTGCGGGACGAGCGATATCAATCGCATATCGTGTATTTATCCAGGTATCTGGATGCTCAAAATCAGCTTTGTCACGCTTCCAATGCTGCTATCATTGCTGAGTTCTGCGCCGGGGTAAAACAAATCTTTCCATATTGGAATGAAAAGACCATCAAAAAAGCGACTGTCAGTCGCGCCCGTTACGCTCAACCAGTAATCGGGACGGGGTATAGTTCGTTAAAACCCGCCATCCAAACTCCAATTGCCAATTTATATTTGGCGTGCATGGCTCAGATTTACCCGGAGGACCGCGGTCAAAATTACGCGGTTAGGATGGGGAGGAAGCTGGCGTCACAACTTCAATAATCTTTTGAAGTTTAAAGGAGGAGAGGCGATATGCTAAAGAAAATTTGGTTGACCGGCGCGTTATTGATTTTATTTGGTGGAGCTGCAGCAGCGGTGTTCGCCGGGGAGAATCTTTTAAAGAACCCGGGTTTTGAAGAAGTGGTTGATAATCGGATTTCCGATTGGACGCCGAAAGGGAATCCCTCCGATAAAGGTGTTAATTTCAGTCCCGTTACCGTGGGAGCCCATTCCGGAGCAAAAAGCGTTTCTATAGCCAACCTTGATTATAATGACGCATGGCTGATTCAGGAAATAGAAGTTGAAAGAAGTAAAGTGTATCGTCTTGGTTATTGGCTGCGAATCGACCGGCCCCTTGAGAAGAAAACCGGCGGTGCCAATATCTCGGTAATCAATGGAATTTACAGTTCCCCGGAGTTCTTTGATACCGGAGGGCGATGGGAATATCACGAAGCCTATGTCCGAACACAGGAGATCTCTCCGGAAGTATTGCAAGTGGCGTTGCGGCTTGGTGGCTACGCTAATCCCAATAAAGGGCAGGCCTATTTTGATGACGTAGTCATGGAGGCCGTCGATAATCCGCCGCTCGGAGCGATTGTTTCCGATCTGGGAAACATTGATGCTCCTACTAACGCCGGAGAAATAGCCTCAAATAACGAGGGGCACCGGGATGGAGCCGGTGTGCCGGGTCCCAACCGAACCGCTCTTTATGTGCTAATCGGCTTGATTGTGCTTGGATTGCTGATTTTTGTGGAAATAAAATTCGCCAAGAAGAACGGCGGAGTAGAAATGGAAGAAGCCGCCGGGAAGGAAGATAATTAACCCCTGGTTGGTTTGTTATATTTGGTAAGTTCCTCTAGCTTGGTGGTTTATTTTTCATCGTTGTTATTGAGTTTTTTTACGTTTCCTACACGTCGGGCAAGGCTTGATGTAACACCAAACACATTACAACCAAAACGAGGTTTCCATGGGAATTATTTTGTTGTTGACCGCCTTTCTCATTGGATTTTTTATGGTGGATCGCTTTCTTCCGTTACGGAATTCCGTTATCCGGGCTTGCGGAGGGTTTTTATTTGGCTGCGCGGTCGGCGGAACATTGTTATATCTCCTTGAAATTGTTTTGACCGCATGGCTTGGACCGGATGCAAGCCTTGTTACCAGCCTATTGTTTATGATTATCGCAGTACTTATCTTAATTATCGATCGGGCCTGGTTTTCCCGGTTGAAAATCGATCTCTGCCACTTATCCAAGGATAAGTGGTTAATCGTAGTCTGCCTGTGTTTTTTGATATTTTCGGGCTGGTTGAATTATTTTACCTTCTATCAAGATTGGTCAGGGGATATCCGGGTTTTCAATGGCGCCTGGAGCGACATCATGTACCATCATGCATATGTCAGGACCGTTGCCGTTGGCGGCAATATTCCAACCCAATACCCATATTTCGCCCGTGCTCCGATTCGTTACCACTTTTTATTCGATTATTGGGCGGGAAAAGTCGCTCAACTCGGGTTAAATTCGGTTCATTCGCTCAATTTGCTCTCTGCCCTCAGCCTTTTCGTTTTATTGTTGTTAGTGTTTGAGTTGGGCCGGATTTATTTTCAAAGTCCGGTGGTGGGGTTGCTCGGCGGAATCTTTTTGCTCTTCCACAGTTCATGGGCTGGAGTGACCTGGCTCATCCAGAATTGGGGAGGTGACCTCATCGGCAGAATTCTGGGGAAGACCGGATGGCTTTCCGGAGCGGAATTTGAAGGGTGGGGCTTGTTCAATCTGAATGTCTTTATCAATCAGCGCCATTTTGCCTTCGGCTTGGCAATCTTTTTATGGTTGCTCGTTTATTTCCTGGACTATGGTAAAGATAGCAGGATCGTGACGCCCCAAGCCGGTTTCATCTCCGGCGACCGGAAGGAACGTTATTTCTTAGCTGTTTTCATCGGCTGCTTACCTTTTTGGAATGTGATCATCACTGCGGAAACCTTGGTGTGTCTGTTTTTAATCGTTCTGGTTTCATTTTTCGATCATCGCCCCCGTTCCTATCAATTGCTGATGGTGCTTCTCACTGCGTGTCTGCTGGTTATTCCTCAGTTGTTCCTCTTTCGGAGCGATGATTCGGCATTATCCGGATATCCCAGGATTCATTTCGGATATGGCCTGGATCATTTCACGGTCTTAAATTTCTTCGGTTATTATTTCAAGGTCTTGGGGCTGAAATGGCTGCTTTTCTGGATGGTTCTCCTCGCCGTCTCCCGGAGATGGAAGGTGGGATTGTTGATCGTAACGGCTCCTTTTGTAATCGCCAATCTTTTTCAAGTTGGCTATATTCTTTATGACAACAATAAACTGATCATCTCATGGCTATTGATAGTGAATTTATTTGTCGCTCATTGGCTGGTCGTTCTTTATCAGCGGATGAAACGGAAAATGATTCCGTTCATTCCGCTGTTATTGGCGGGGTTGATTGGTTTTGGACTCACCTTCGCGGGTTGGCTGGATTTCTTTTCGGTCGTGAATACTGAGCGGGTGGCGATCGCCGACAACCATTCCTCTTTTAAAAAATGGGTTCAAAAAAACACCGTTCCCGGCGCGGTCTTTATGACCGATTCCTTTATTCCCTATGGCGATAATGCCATCACTGCCATTAATTTGGCGGGAAGGATGCTCTATGCTGTTAGAAACGACGTCGATAGCAGTTGCAATCTGGAACATCGCCTGGCAGTGATTCAACGAATTTATTCGTGGGACGGTTCCGACCAAGACTTAAAGGCTTTGCTTAGAAAGGAGCAGATTGACTTTGTTTTGGTGGACCCATTGGTGAGCCATAATTCGGCTTATCTTTTGAATGAGTTGAAATTGGCTCAAAATTTGAAACTAGCCTACCAACGCGACGGGTTAACGGTTTATCATACCAGCCGAGATTAGATAAGGGGACACAGGGAATGGCCGATTTATTTGAGGTCCTAGTGATTAGCTCTTCGATAGTGCTATGCCTGATTTTGGCTCATCGATTTTTGGAGGAATTGGGATTGGTCCAATCGTTGAGCATACTCTTTGGCGGGATTAAGCCATTGTTCAACCGGGGAGCGAAGGCTCTGAAAGAAGGACTCGGCATCATTCACCCTAATTTGAGGTTGTTTCTGAAGCTCGCAATTCTCGCCGTCGCTTCCCGGATGCTCATTTACCTTTTGGGTTATCTTGGGACGATGTTAATCAGCAACCAAGCTCCGGGATTGATCGATTCCTTTCCGTCCTTGTGGAACCGCTGGGATTCCAAGCATTATCTTTTTATCGCCGAACATGGATATGTAACTGTTTCCGATAAAAAGTATCTTATCGTCTTTTTTCCCCTTTATTCCATAGCAATTCAAATGGTTGGCCGGGTGGTCGGCGATCTGTTCTGGTCCGGAATCATCGTTTCCAACCTTTGTCTGGGGATAAGCTGTTTTTATCTGTATAAACTGGCCGCCATCGATTTTGACGAGACAGTGGCCTTTCGATCGGTAAAATACTTGTTGCTGTTTCCGGTCTCTTTCTTTTTGGGCGCGGTGTTTAGCGATGGAATG
The DNA here is from genome assembly GCA_023402395.1 of Bacillota bacterium. Lineage (GTDB taxonomy): Bacteria > Bacillota > UBA4882 > UBA8346 > UBA8346 > JAEYGI01. The sequence goes on along the minus strand of JAEYGI010000040.1, from coordinate 965,041 downwards.
TTTCTGATGTTTTCCTTACTCACGGTTTATCAATTGCGGCGCCGGGATTGGCTGAAGGCCGGAGTGTGGGGGATGTTGGCGGCCTTTACCCGCAATTTCGGATTGTTGCTTCTGATTCCGGCGCTCATTGAATGGATCCTGTCCCACCGGAAGCAACTCGCCAAGATCATGGTCTGGAACCGGCGCGGGCTGTTTCTGTTTCTTATTCCAATGGGCTACTTTGCTTATCTCGCCCTTAATAAATCGATCACTGGCGATTGGTTTACCTTTTTAACTTATCAGAAAGACTATTGGAATCATGATTTGCAGCTCTTTGCCGATCTGGCGGAATATGCCAGAAACGCCACCGCCGTCAGCAGCTGGAGTCCGTCGGACCGCATCAGCATCTGGATTCCACAAGTAGCCCTGGTTCTGGCCACATTGATGTCAATCATTGTCGCATTATGGGTTCGGATTCGTTACTCGTATTTGGGGTATATGTTTGCCTACTTATTATCTTGCTTGTCGATAACTTGGCTGATCAGCGGGCCTCGTTATATGCTGGGTATGTTTCCGTTGTATATCCTATTTGGTGTCATCTCCCGCAACAAGTGGCTTGATTTGGCTTTGACCATAATCTCGGCCTTGTTTTTGGCATTTTATACCTTGGCCTTCACCGGCGGTTTTCGAATTATGTGATCGAATCTTTTAAAGTGGTTAGGGTGTGTTTCAATCAGAAAAAAGTTTGATTTATCAATTAATTCCGGTAAATCATCCGGCAGGCGTTAGGTGAAAAATGTCGAAAGTAAACCACTAAAAAATAGAAAACCAACCAATGATGAGGAGTGTTAGAATGTTAAAAAAACTGTTGTCGGTTGTTGTTCTCACTGTTTTTTTGATTGGCACGTTCACGGCTCAGGCGGAAACCAATCTGTTGACCAACGGCGATTTTGAAACGGACGGAACCGGTCAAACGCCGTCGGGATGGGTCGAGGAGGCGTTTCAACCGGGCTCGGAATATGCGATGAACGCCAAGAAAACGCATGGGGGGAAAGCCGCGTTAATGATCAATTCCCCGCAAGAGAACGACGTCCGGATGATCCAGTCGATACCCGTAAAACCCAATACCTATTACCGGCTGTCCGGTTATATCGCTACTGAGAATTTGCCGAAACCGGCCGCCAACCTCTGCGTAGTGGCCGCCGATTTCTATCATTCGCCCTTGTTATCCGGGACTACAGACTGGACCTATGTGGAATTTAATTTCCGTACCCATGCCAAGCAGAACGAAGTGAAGATCGGAGCCCGTTTGGGGATGTGGGGGAATACCGTGACTGGGACCGCCTATTTTGACGATCTGAGCCTGGTTGAGCTGACCGAGGCTCCGGCGGGCGCCATGGAACTGAAAGATGAAAACGCGCCGGCCGCTTCCCAGGCTTCGAAGAAAGCCCTAGGTTCCTGGGTTTGGTTAATCCCGGCGGCATTGGTAATCATTGCCGCAGTACTCTTTTTGGAAAAGAAAAAGAAACGGTAGGTATCGGCGATGAAGCTCAGTAAGATAGCGGCTCATGTTTGGCTGTTGTTGCTGGCATGCCTGATATATTCTACCCCTCGCGCTGATGCCGCATCGATGAATTTGATTCAAAACGGGGGATTCGAGCAACTGAGTGATCAAAACCAAGCCGTGGAATGGGGGATCGACTTTTGGAATCCCGGAGCGGCCCTAGGCATTACCGACCAAAAGGCGTATGCCGGGAAATACTCCGGTTGTCTGAAATCGGTCCAGAAGAACGATATTCGCTTGGTGCAAAACGTGGCGGTGGAACCGAACACGGCTTACCGGCTGACGGCCTGGGTGGCCACTGAAAATATTCCGGCCGGGACTAGCGGCGCCAATGTCAGCGTGTTGCAGGGGTTTGTTAATTCCGCCGCTTTGACCGGAACCAATGACTGGCGTTTGCTTCAGTTAAATTTTCGGACCCACGAAGCTCAACACGAGGCCACGATCGCGGTCCGGTTGGGTGCTTACGGGGATACCAGCGCCGGCACGGTCTTTTTTGACGAGGTGAGGCTGGAGAAGATCGAGTCATCCCAGGTCGCCGGTTATATTCAGGTGGATCGGGGGGCCGATGCCCCGCTATTGGGAGAATTTAACTTGGAACGGCCCCGGTTAAACCCGCCCGCTTTGGCCGAAACGGTTCCGGCTTCCAAAGCCCCGGCCCCTGACGGATTTTTGACCATTTACGCCGTATTCGGCTTGATTTTGATGATAGCGGGACTGCTTATCAAAAAACAGGACTGGTTAGGCTGGCGCGGCCGAATACCCGGGAAGCGGGCGGCAATATGGGATTTCGCCTGCCTGGCAACGATAATTCTATTCGCGTTCGGGGCGCGGTGGCCGCTCTTTACGGAAGGCCTGATTCCAGAGGTTCCGGGCTGGACGATCATCCCGGTTCCCTGGCCGGATTCCACGGTCCCCGTCCTCAAACTATTGGGCTTTGGTTCGGATGTCGCCATCGCGATACTTATTTTCACGGCGTTGCGCCAAAAAAAGCGTTCGGAGTTAGGGTTGGGTTTGGCCGCGGTTTATCTTTTGTTGCCGGCCGTTTTGATGCAAGCGGCGTTTTGGGGTCCCGTCCAGTCAATCTATTCCTTATTGCTGCTTGGAGCTTACCTCTTCATCCGCAAGGGGAACGTTTATCTTTGCGCCCTGTTCTATGCGCTCGCCTGTGGGTTGCGGCTGGAGACGCTCCTGCTTAGCCCGGTCCTGTTCATTTATTGGTTTCGAAAGTACCATTTCCGGAGTGTCCTGGCCTTTTCAGCCGGAGCGACTGTGATTATGGCCGTTCTCATCGCGGTGCTGAGTCACGGGAATGTTGCCGCCTGTCTTCAACAACTCGGCAACCGGCCCGGCGTCGAGTTTCATGGGTCGGAAAGCGCCGCCAATTTACTGGCGCTGCTTGGAGGGTACGGCATTCCGGAGAGCCAGGGCAACTTCGTCGGTTTAAATTATTTCTGGTATGGAGTCCTGTTAATTATCTGTTTCGTCAGCTTGAGCTGTTATTATTTTTGGAAATGTCCGAACCGCTACCGGTTACTCGTCGCCATGCTCATGGTCTCTTTCAGCCTGTTCCTGTCCGCTCCCAGGATGCAGGCGGCTAGCCTCTTGCCGGTCCTGGTTTTATCCCTGCTGGCTTGCGGCTATTACCGGGACAAGAAGCTTTATTTGCTGACGATGATCCTGGCTTTATCCTGCTTCTTCAATCTGCAGGCGGCGGGGTTGAAGTTTCGCAATGAGTTGGCCGACCCGGCTTTCAGCCGGATCATCTATATCCTGGCTATCGTTAATCTCAGTTCGTTTTTCAGTATATTGGCCATCTTCCAGGCGCGGGCCGGCCGGGAAACGCTGGGGTGGAAGCGGTTTTTCACCGCTTGTCATCGCGGGCTGCAACAGGGACTGTCCCGGCCGATGGCTGGGAAACCGTTTGCGCTGACCGGGAAGGACTGGACAATCGTTAGCCTGATCGCCGCGGCCTATTGCGTCTTGATCTTTTTCCGGCTGGGTTCCTGGTCCACTCCGCAAACCGGTTTGCTGATGAATAGTCCGGACCGGGGTGTGGAAATTCAATTCGAAACGCCGTCCGACATCCGGGCCGTGGCGGTTTATGACGCCGAAGAGTCCGGACGTCTGGTCATCGAGCAATATACCGGCAATTCCTGGAGCCAGGTTGCCTCCATTCCTACCGAAGACTTCTACGTTATGAAGCGGGTATCGGCGGCGGTGGATGGAGCGGAACGGCTGCGGCTGGTTCCGCAAGGAACCGCGGGAATGATCAATGAGGTGGCCTTCTTTGGTGCGGACAATCAGTTACTGCCGGTTAAAACCGTGATCACCGCTGACGGCCGGCGCCTCGCCGCCGCGCAACATCCGCTGTTCGACGAACAACGGGCGATGTTGCGGAAACCCAGCTATTTGAATAGCACTTATTTTGACGAGATTTATCACGGCCGGACCGCCTATGAGTTCATCAAAAAATACCCGGTTTACGAAACGACTCATCCACCCTTCGGCAAGGATCTTTTAAGCCTGGGCATTCTGATGTTTGGCATGAACCCGTTCGGCATGCGTTTCATCCATGCGCTGATGGGCGTATTGTTGATGATCACCCTCTTTTTCCTGGGCCGGGAGATTCTCTCCTCCCGTTTCGGCGCGTACGCGGTAATGGCCGTTGCCTGTCTTGATTTCATGCCGTATGTTCAAAGCCGGTATTCCACCATTGACACTACTTCCGTTCTTTGTATCACCCTGATGTTTTTGTTTACATTCCGGTGGCTCAGAGGGCAGAATCGCGCGGAGGCAGGTATCGGTGAGGAAAGATCATCTCAAATTACCATGGCCTGGTTGTTCCTATTTTTTGCATTGGCGGTGGCCACCAAATGGACTGGCGCTTATGCGTTTTCCGGAGCGTTTTTCTGTTTCGTGGTGGCGGAATTCCGTCAGTATCTTGCTTATCGCCGGGAACGATGCCTTATCTTAAAAGGAAGTTTGGCGGCGAAGAACCTCAGAACTAAGGTAGCGAAGCCAAAGCCAGGCCCCAAGGAACGGCTTTTCGCCCAGAATTTGGACGCTTTGCAACGGCGTTTCTGGAAACAGAATTTTGCTCCCGCCATTATTGGTGGCCTGCTTCTATTTATCCTGATTGTGCCGGTGGTTTATTGCCTGAGCTATATTCCGTTCTTGAATTGCGCCGGGGTGGTCGATATCGGCTCTGGATTCCGACAGATTATCGAGAGCCAGAAAGGGATGTATGATTATCACTCGAAGCTGGCGGCAACCCACCCGTTCTCCTCGTCTTGGTGGAGTTGGCCGTTTAATTTCAAGCCGCTCTGGATTTATTCGGGGAGCAGTCCGGCTCCGGGAATGAAAGATTCCATCGTCAGCATGGGCAATCCGTTGATCTGGTTCCTAGGCCTCGTCGGAGTAGTTGTCCTGCTGTACAAGCTGTTAGTGGAGCGGCGGTTCTCCATCATGCATTATGTGTTGATCGGTTTACTCTCGGTTTATCTGCCCTGGGTTTTGGTGAGCCGCATCGCTTTTATTTATCATTTTTATCCGGTGTTACCCTTGTATTACGTAGTGGTCGCCTTTTTGCTGGAATCGGTCTGGCGCACCGGGTCCAAGGGGGAGAAGTTGGTGTTCACGCTGCTGGGCCTGGCTTTGGTGCTGTTCATCATGTTTTATCCGGTGCTTTCCGGCATTGAAGTGCCTTCCGCCTACGTTGATAAATATTTGCACTGGTTCCCGAAAGATTGGGTTTTTTAACGCTGAAATATCCTATTTCAGGAGGGATACCCATGACCAATGACAACGAGGTATTAAAGCGGGGCGTCAGCCTGTTTTTCCCGGCCTACAATGAAGAAGCCAACGTCGGAGGAACTATCGAACAGTCGGTTGCGGTTCTAGAGCCGTTGGGCTGCGAGTATGAGATCATTATTGTCGATGACGGCAGCAAGGACCGGACCGCGGAAATCGTATCGAGATACGCGGCCCAAAACCTGCATGTGGTGTTGAAACGGCACGAAAAGAACCAGGGATACGGCGGCGCGCTTCAGACCGGTTTTCAAAGCTGCCGGTACGGCTTGCTCTTTTTTTCCGATTGCGACTTACAGTTCGATCTGAGCGAGTTGAACTCTTTCATCGAACTGATGAAACGCGATAGCAGCATTGACGCGGTCATCGGCTATCGCATCAAGCGGGCCGATCCATTCATCCGCAAGCTCAACGCTTTTGGCTGGAAGATGTGGGCCCGGCTGTTATTCGGCTTAAAGGTGAAAGATATCGATTGCGCCTTTAAGCTGTTTAAACGGGAAGTCATCGACCACATTGCGATCGAGTCCACCGGCGCGTTGATCAGCGTGGAGTTTTTAACCAAGATCAAAAACATGGGCTATAAAATCGCCGAACTTGGGGTACATCATTATCCTCGGAAGGAAGGAACCCAAACCGGCGCCAAGCTGAAAGTTATCCTGCGAGCGTTTTATGAATCTTTCAAGCTTCATAAAAAGATCCGGCAATTCAACCAAAAATACGTCAGCCTGAAATAAATTCTCCCAATCTTTGCGATGATCCCGAAGGAGCTTTTCCTTCGGGTTTTTTGTTATCGGAATTAATCGTTGAGGCAGCTCGGAAATATCTTTTCCGGAGAGTTTCAATCACCGAACCATTAATCCGCGACAATTTTCGGGATGGATTTGGAAGAAAATCTGTTCGGAAACCATCTTTCCGGAATGGTTCATGTCGAAAGTCACCGGTTTTTCCGGTAAAAATGTTCGGAAGATGCCTACCGGATATGCTTTTGGCGGAGAAAATTTACGGAAAGCCATTTTCCGTGTTTTTTAAGTATCAAAGTGAACCCCATTTGCGTACTATCGATCAACGAAGCGGATCAATCTACTTTTAGTACCGGGTTTTCAGATTTTCAATCGCCCGCCGTTTTCAGCAACTGCGGGATTGAGATTATGCGAAACCTTCGCCCAGCGTTGATTTTATCAATCTCGGAAGCACTTAAGGCTACCGGACGGATTTCCTGTGGAATTCTAGACGGCATAGCGCTGGAGGATACTATAATGTTGTCTTTGAACTTCGGCACCACATTGGTGAGTACTTGCTGAAGTCCGGGAAGATAATTGAGGTTCGCTCATTGAAATTGATCGGCTCCCGTGATATACTATACCTAGATAGGTATATAGAATAAAGCGAGGTGTTCATCATGGTCGGTTTAACTGAGCAAAGTTTTCAAGCAGAGGTTATCGATAATTCCGGACTGGTATTGGTTGACTTTTGGGCTCCCTGGTGCGGGCCGTGCCGGATGGTGGCTCCGGTGTTGGAAGATCTTTCGCGCGAATACGACGGAAAGATCAAAATCGTCAAGGTCAACGTCGACGAAAGTCCCAAGCTGGCCGAGGAGTATCGTATTCGCTCCATTCCGACGCTATTGCTCTTTAAAAACGGGGAGACTGTCGACCGGATCGTGGGTGCCCTCCCCAAAACCAAGCTTTCGGATAAGTTAAAGAAATGGGTGGCATAATCCGAATCTCGTAACCGCCGTAGGGAATGGCGTGAAGTTAGGATTTCGTCAAGTTCAAAAATGTTAATTAAAAGCCAGGAAAATGGCTTGTCATAGCGTTAACAGATCGGCCGAGACTTGAAGTCTCGGCCGATCTATCAAAAACGGTATAAAAAAACTTTTCAAAAAAAAATCTCTGTGTTATACTATATAGCGGTGTAATCACTACACACGCTTTCGGATTTGAACAGCGGTCCCGGAAATCTGGGCCTGTTCTAAAGAAGAAGAGAGCGGCGGAGAAAAAACCATTGAAAGGAGGTGGCTAATGTGGCTGTGATTTCCATGAAGCAATTATTGGAAGCCGGCGTGCATTTTGGTCACCAGACGAGACGTTGGAACCCGAAGATGGCTCAGTACATCTTCACCGAACGGAACGGAATTTATATCATCGATCTCCAAAAAACCGTCAAAAAGGTTGAGGAAGCGTATGCGTATGCCCGTTCCATCATTGAAAACGGCGAGACTATCCTGTTCGTGGGCACCAAGAAACAAGCCCAGGACGCCATCCGCGAAGAAGCGGACCGCTGCGGGATGCCGTATGTCTCCCAGCGGTGGCTGGGCGGCACCCTGACCAACTTTAAAACCATCCGCACCCGAATCGACCGCTTGCGGAAGATCGAACAGATGGAGCAGGACGGATCGTTTGACGCACTTCCTAAAAAAGAGGTTCTGGAGATTCAAAAAGAAAAGGTCCGGCTAGAACGGTTCCTCTCCGGAATTCGTAACATGCACAAGTTGCCGGGAGCAATCTTCGTCGTCGATCCGAGGAAAGAACGGATCGCGGTGGCGGAAGGCAGAAAGCTTGGCATTCCGCTGATTGGTATCGTTGATACTAACTGCGACCCTGATGAGATCGATTGCGTGATTCCCGGTAACGATGACGCGATTCGCGCCGTCAAGTTGCTGGCCGGCAAGATCGCCGACGCGGTGATTGAAGCCAGGCAAGGAGAGCAATTGACGGATACCGCCACTGTTGCCGAGGGTGCAGAAGCTTCCGACATGGAGCTGGTCGAAGAGGTTTAAAACCTTGGGGGGTGGACACAATAAATGGATCCACCCCTTTAATTTTAATTATGAATTTAAGGAGGAACATTTATGGCTGAGATATCTGCCGCCATTGTGAAAGAATTGCGCGAAAGAACGGGCGCCGGAATGATGGACTGTAAAAAGGCCTTGGCCGAGACTGCCGGCGATATGGAAAAGGCCATCGAATACCTGCGCGAAAAGGGTTTGGCCGCTGCGGCGAAAAAAGCCGGACGGATCGCGGCCGAAGGTTTGGTCAATTCGGTGGTGAGTAACGACAAAAAGCTCGGCGTGTTGGTCGAAGTGAACTGTGAAACCGACTTTGTCGCCAAAAATCCCGATTTTCAACAATTTGTCAAAAACGTCTCCGAAACCATTTTGGAAAAGAATCCAACGGATCTGGAAGTCTTGTCAAATACCGCCATGGTCAATAACAAGACCGTTTCCGAGGCCATCACCGGTTTGGTCGCTACCATCGGCGAAAACATGACCGTGCGCCGTTTTGCCCGTTTCGCCGTGAAAGCGAACGGCATCATTGATTCTTACATACACATGGGCGGGAAGATCGGCGTCTTGATTGAGGTCTCCGCCAATAAACCCGAGACGCTCAACCAGCCGGAGTTTGTTTCATTGGTTCGGGATTTGGCGATGCAAGTGGCGGCGGCCCGGCCCGAATATGTGAAACGGGATGAAGTTCCCGCCGATGTTCTCGATCAGGAAAAAGCCATCTATAAGGCGCAAGCTATGAACGAAGGCAAGCCCGAGGCCATTGCCGAAAAGATCATGCTCGGCCGCTTGGATAAATTCTATAAAGAGATTTGCCTGAATGAACAATTGTTCATCAAGGATACCGATAAAACCGTTACCAAACTGATTCAAGAGATGAACTCCAAATTCGGAGACGCTATTGAAGTTCAGCGGTTTGCCCGCTTTGAAAAAGGCGAGGGAATTGAGAAAAAGAAAGATGATTTCGCCACCGAAGTGATGTCGCAGATTAAGAGCTGAAGAATTCAGGGACACGAAAGTGTTCCTTTTTTCTGTCATTAAGCAGGAATTGATTTTGGATTCGCGAAAATATAATAAGCGCGGTGGAGGTAATTACGATGGAGGCACCGAAGTTTAAACGGATTGTTTTGAAGTTGAGCGGTGAAGCGTTGGCCGGAGACAAAGGATTCGGAATCGACCAGGAAGTGGTGGATTCCATCGCCCGCCAAACCAAGGAAGTATCCGACCTTGGGGTGCAGATTGCGGTTGTGGTTGGCGGCGGAAACTTTTGGAGAGGCGCAGTCGGAAGTCATGCCGGCTTTGATCGTTCGACCGCCGATTACATGGGGATGCTGGCTACGGTCATCAATTCCCTCGCGCTTCAGGATGGATTCGAAAAAATTGGAATCGCCACACGGGTCCAGACAGCCATTGAAATGCGTCAAATCGCCGAACCATATATCCGGCGCCGGGCTATCCGGCATCTTGAAAAGGGACGGGTTGTCATCTTCGCCGCCGGAACCGGAAACCCCTATTTTTCGACCGATACCGCCGCGGCGTTGCGGGCCGCTGAGATTGAGGCCGAGATTATTTTGATGGCGAAAAAGGTTGATGGCGTCTATAGCGCGGACCCCAAAGTCGACCCGATGGCGGTCCGCTTCGAGGACCTCAAGTTCATGGAAGTCTTGCAGCAACGATTGCGAGTGATGGATTCGACCGCCACCTCGCTTTGCATGGATAACCAGATTCCCATCGTTGTTTTTAATTTAAACGAAGTCGGAAATATCCGGCGGATCGTCATGGGTCAAAAAGTTGGTACATTCGTCAGAGGGGAGGATTAACTTGATTAAAGACTTGCTCAAAGATACCGAGAACCGCATGAAAGGAACCATTGAAGCCACAAAGAAGGAATTTCTAGCAGTGCGCACCGGACGCGCCAACCCTAGCCTCCTGGACCGGGTCCAGATCGAATACTACGGCACCTTAACTTCGCTTAATCAAATCGCCAGCATTTCGACTCCGGACTCCCGGTCCTTAGTCATTCAGCCCTGGGATAAATCGGCCTTGAGCGCCATCGAGAAATCCATTCAAAAGGCGGATCTCGGTTTAAACCCGGTCAATGACGGAGCGGTCATCCGGCTCCCAATTCCCCAACTTACCGAGGAACGGCGCAAAGAGCTCGTCAAATTGGTTAAAAAAGAGTCCGAGGAGAAACGGGTGGTGATCCGAAATCTCCGGCGCGATACCAACGATAAATTAAAAACGTTGGAAAAAGACGGAAAGATTACTGAGGATGAAAACAAGCGCGCCTTGGATGATGTTCAGAAGTTAACCGACCGTTACATATCGGAAATCGACAAGCTGCTGGAACTCAAAGAAAAGGAGATCATGGAAGTGTAACTTCTCCCCCTCCTTGCGGAGGGGGTTTCTTAATGATATTATGGAACTTTTAAAGCGTTTTTTCCGAAAAGAGAAGTTTCCAGAACCGGTTCATACCGTCCCACGGCATGTCGCCATCATTATGGATGGAAACGGACGTTGGGCCGAGCGTCACGGGTTGCCGCGCACCGCCGGACACAAAGCCGGAATGGAACGGATCCGGGATATTGTTAATGCCTGTGTCGATCAAGGGGTAAAATATCTTACCCTGTACGCTTTTTCGACCGAAAATTGGAAACGTCCCGGGGAAGAAGTCAATTACTTGATGGATCTTTTTATCAATTCGATCCGCAAAGAAGTGCGGGAGTTGCACGAACGGAATGTTAGAGTGTGTTTCATCGGACTTCGGGACGAACTTAGCCCGGAATTGGCCCAATTAATGGATGAAAGTGAACGTTTGACCGAGGCCAACACCATGCTGACCATTAACTTTGCCATCAATTACGGGGGCCGTTCCGAGATTATCGCGGCCATAAACCGGCTGCGCGCTTCTTCAAACGAAGGGAAAATGGCTCCGGAACCCATCACGGAAGAAAGTTTCGCCAGCTACTTGTTTACTTCCGGACAACCTGACCCGGACTTATTGATCCGGCCCGGAGGTGAGCGGCGAATCAGCAATTTTCTCATCTGGCAACTGGCTTACTCGGAAATTTATTTTTCAGATACTTTTTGGCCGGATTTTGACAAAAAAGAGTTTTTAGAGGCATTAGCCTTTTATGGCAGCAGGGAACGCCGTTTCGGCGGGCTTAAAGGGGGTCTTTCAAAGCAATGATTCAACGGATCATCTGGGGTCTGGGCGGCGCCTTGCTGCTATTGGGTTTAATCTGGGCCGGATCAATCTTTTATACATTGGCCATCGGAATTTTGGTCACATTGGCGGTGCTGGAGTATTCCAGTCTGTTAAAACACCAGAATCTACGGCCCCAAACCGAGGTGATGCTGTTCATCTCCCTGATGTTGTTGGGACTGATCCACATCGCCGCCAATAATTATGGTCTTGAAGCCGGAGAATCCTTACAAATCTGCGAACGTTTGCTGACTTTCGGCTTGATTATCGGTTTCATTATCAATTTTTCCATCGAATTGCTTCGCGGCGACCCTGAAAATGGGTTGATCAATACGGCCGTTAACTTATTCGGCACGGTCTATATTGGATTCATGTTTGCATATACCTTATTGCTAAGGTTTATCCCCGGGGGGGACGGATTGGTTTTTACCCTCTTCACCGTTCTGGTTACGTGGGCCAATGATACGGCAGCTTATTTTGTCGGGATCAATTATGGAAAACACAAATTATCGCCGCGAATCAGTCCCAAAAAAAGCGTGGAGGGTTCGCTCGGCGGTCTGGCCGGAGGCATTTTGGCGGCAATCATCATTGCCTTAGCCTTTCGGAAGCCAATTCCCCAGCTGATTGGTCTGGGCGTGCTGGTCGTTATCGCCGGTCAATTTGGCGATCTGATTGAATCGATCATTAAACGTAATGCCGGCGTAAAAGATTCAGGTTCTTTCATGCCCGGGCACGGTGGGGTTCTCGACCGTTTTGACAGTTTATTACTGTCGGCTCCGGTCGTCTATTATTTCGTTATTTATTTACTGCCCCATTTATAAGATGGTGGTTAAATGCCTAATGGATTAAAAGTCCCTGTTGTGCTGACAATCATCGGAATCGGCCTGATTCTCGGTTTCAAATACATATTTTCAATAATCGCCCCGTTTTTGTTGGGGCTACTTTTGGCCTGTTGGGTAGAGCCACTGGTCAAATGGGCCGAATCGTACCTGAAATGGCGTCGTGGATTGATCATCGGCTTGATTTTGGCATTTTTAACCTGTTTGATTTTGATCCTTACCGGACTGGCGGTCTTTGCGCTATACCGGGAGGCCGAGGAATTGTTGCCCCGGATTCCGGTTTTGGTACGGCGTATTTATTTTCTGGGCGATTTATGGATGAACCGCCTGACCGAAATTTTTCCACAGCTTTCATCCGGGAGCAAGGGTTTTGCCGCGTTTTCGGTCTCGGCCAATCAATTATTTCGCTCGTTGGCGATTTGGATTATGAATCTGATGCCGGCGTTACCGCAAATCTTTTTGTGGGTAGGGCTCGGCGGTGTGACCGCCTTTTTATTCAGCCGCGACAAACAATTGATCAGTACTATGTTTTATCGTTATCTCCCGTTGAAATGGCATTCGGTCATGGTTTCTATGAAAGAAGAAGTTTTTGCCACCATGGCTCAGTATCTGCGGGCTCAAATTACGTTGGCGGTCATCACCGGGGTGCTGACCGCCGTGGTTTTCAAACTGATGAACCTCCCGGGCGCGGTGGCATATGGAACATTGGCCGGAATTTTGGACTTAGTTCCCCTATTTGGGGCCGGGTTGGTCTTTTTGCCTCTGGCCGTGGTCTATTTCATTTTTAACAACGTTCAACAAGCTGTCTGGTTGCTGGCCGCCTATTTTGGGATTCTCCTCATCCGCCAGTTGGCCGAGATTAAACTGGTGGGTGAAAATCTGAACTTTCATCCGTTATTGACGATTTTTGTAATTTATGCCGGGACCAAGCTTTTTGGAATTGCCGGAATCTTGGTTGGGCCGATGATTATGATCTTGCTTCGCTCGATCTCTCGGGCGATCGGCCTGCTGGGAAGCTCGGAGTTTATCCATGGAGCTGACCGGAAATTTGGTGAAAAGAATTCGTTCCTCGGGACATGAAACATACCTCTTTTGATGAATACTGGCAGATGGTGGTGCTCTCTCCATGAAGCGATTGGCGATTATGGGTTCGACCGGCTCCATCGGGATTCAATCCTTGGAGGTGGTTGACGAATTTCCGGATCAATTTCAAATATCAGCTTTGGCGGCGGGTTCCAATGTGGAACGATTGGCGGAACAGGCCCGCAAGTATCGTCCGAAATATGTGGCCATCGGACAACCTGAGCAATACCATGAGCTCAAAACTCGCCTCGAAGGAACAGGAATTATCATCGTAGCCGGAATTGACGGTTTAGCCGAGATTGCCACCGCGGCGGAGGTTGATATTGTTTTGTCGGCAGTGGTCGGTTCCATCGGAATCAAACCGACTTTGGCCGCGATTGCCGCAGGAAAGCGGATCGCTCTGGCGAATAAGGAAACGCTAGTTTCAGCCGGCGCTTTGATTATGAGCGCCTCCAAGGAGCACGGAGCCGAGATAATTCCGGTTGACAGCGAACACAGCGCGATTTTTCAATGTCTGGAAGGTCGCTCTCCGGACCAGGTTAACCGGCTGATTTTGACCGCTTCCGGCGGACCGTTCCGTGCTTATCAACCGGATCAATTAGAGAGCGTAACCTTGGAGCAAGCCTTGAACCATCCTAATTGGTCCATGGGTGGAAAGATCACGATCGATTCGGCCACGATGTTTAATAAGGGGTTAGAAATTATTGAGGCCCATTGGCTGTTCGGAATGGATTATGATCGGATTGGGGTGGTCATCCACCCGGAAAGCATTATTCACTCCATGATTGAGTTGGTTGACGGATCGTTCATCGCCCAATTGGGACGATGTGACATGCGGTTGCCAATTCAACTCGCTTTGACTTATCCGAAACGGTGTGCCAATTCATTTCCAAGACTCGATCCAGTTCAAGGCGGGCAACTGAATTTTCAACCGGTCGACCCGCAGTTGTTTCCAGCAGTCTCGCTGGCGTACGAGGCGGGGAAAAAGGGAGGCAGCCTGCCGACTGCCCTTAACGCGGCCAACGAGGAAGCGGTTCGGGCTTTTCAACTGAATCAAATCAAATTTACCGGGATTGTCCGTATTGTTTCGGAAGTGATGGGGCACCATCAAACGGAACGATTTTCATTAGATCCCACTTTGGATGAGATCTTTGCGGTGGACCGGTGGGCCAGGGATTTGGCGAATAAATTGGTAACCAAAGGGAGGTAAACGCTGTATGCCATTTGATATTTTTAACGCCACTTGGATTGTGATCGTTTTATTAAGTGTTTTGGTGGTTGTCCACGAATTCGGACATTTTATAACGGCCCGCTTTTTTGGGGTCAAAGTACATGAATTTTCGGTTGGTTTCGGACCCCTGATCGGGAAATTCGTCCGCAATGGCATCCAATATTCGTTCCGCTGGATCCTGCTAGGCGGTTTTGTGAAAATCGCCGGAATGGATATTGCGTTGGAGGGAGAGGCCGGCGAGGAACCGATCCGGCCCGAAGAGTCTTTTCAGCATCAGGAATTATGGAAACGCATCTGCATTATTGCGGCGGGGCCGATCTTCAACTTGCTTTTGGCGATGGTCTTGATTTTTGTGACCGCCGCCTTTATCGGACTGCCCAGCAAGGTCGAGAACTACAGCGCTGTTGTAGAACAGGCATTGCCCGGAACCCCGGCCTTCGATGCGGGAATCAAACCTGGGGACCGGCTGATAGCAATCAACAGAGAACCGATTAATGATTGGCGGGATATCTCCAAGCTGGTTCAGAAATATGGCCCCAAACCCTTGGAGGTAAGGATTGAACGCCAAGCTCAGATTATCACCAAGACGCTCACTCCGATCCGGGTCAATGATGTTTATATGATTGGAATCAACGCCGTCCCGGTTTATCAACGGACTTCCGTGGGTGAAGCCTTAAAAATGGCGGTGGTTCACCCCTGGCTTTATATGGAGGGGTATATCAAATATTTTGGAATGATGTTTAAGGGGAAAGTCCAAGGCAAGTTCATGGGGCCCATCGGCATGGTCGCTGTGGTGGAACAGATGACTAAAGTGCACCCTTATAACATTTTCTCTTTCGCGATTCAGATTTGTTTATTCTTGTTTCTCTTTAACATGCTTCCGTTGCCACTGCCGTTGCTTGATGGCGGATGGATCGTAATTATGCTTTTGGAAAGGCTGTTTCGCAAGGAATTCTCCGTGGAACAGAAAGCGGTTGCCCAAATGGTGGGGCTGGTCGCTGTGATCGTATTGGGGATTTGGATTGCTTATGGCGATGTGATCACAAATTTCCGACGGTTCTTTGGAGGTTGATGGATGCCGGGCGGAAGGATAAAGCAGGTTTGGGCCGATCCCAACCGGGAAGGAAAGAGCAGGGGACGGCAAGGCGAGCGTTATTGCAAGAAGTGCGGCAATACGCTCCGGACGGCCCGTATCTTAAAAACTTTGAATCTCTGCGAGTTTTGCGTAAAAGAACTGGAAACCAAGCGGGATGGGGTATGGAGTTGCCGTTCCTGCGGCAAGGTAGCTCCCGCGGAGATCAAAGAGCATCACGGTTATTGCGCACAATGTGTCTGCGCGGCGTGCGGCCGGTTCGATTCTTATGTCAAAAAAGTCGGACTCTGCCAGAATTGCGCCACCACGATCGGTGATTTCTGCCGGGTTTGCGGTAAAGAAGCTTCCGCGCAAGTCCGAAAAAACCGTGGCCTATGCGATCAATGCGCTAAAAAATAAGTTATTTCCGTGAAGGACTGCAAAGGCAGTCCTTTTTAAAAGCACATGATAGCCCCGTCCGATCAAATGTTTCATCGAAACTCAAAAAAATCAGGAAAGATTTCTTAACATCAACTCCGTTGAATGATATAATCTTTAAAGAAAATCGAAAGGTCTCCGGAAAATGTTTCATCGCAGATTCACTCGTGAAGTCAATGTCGGACCATTGAAGATCGGCGGCATCCATCCGATCACAGTCCAATCAATGACCAATACCGATACCCGGGATTTTGGGTCCACTTTGGATCAGATCCACCGTTTGGCGGAGATGGGCTGCGAGATCGTTCGGTTAGCCGTTCCGGATCAGGAAGCCGCCGACAACCTGCCCCGCTTGGTTCAAAGCGCTTCGGTCCCGCTGGTGGCAGATATCCATTTCGACTATCGTCTGGCGCTCTCGGCCTTAGAAGCCGGTATCAGTAAACTCCGGATCAATCCCGGCAACATCGGGGGAAAGGACCGGGTTCAAGCGGTAGTCCTCAAAGCCAAGGAACAGGGGGTTCCGATCCGGATCGGCGTGAACGGCGGATCGTTGGAACGGCCCTTGTTGGACAAATATGGCGCCCCGACCCCGGAGGCGATGGTCGAGAGCGCTTTGACCCATATCCGGCTATTGGAGGATGAGGATTTCAGCGATATTGTCATCTCCTTAAAAGCCTCATCCGTTATACATACCATTGAAGCCTATCAATTGCTGGCCACCCGATGCGATTATCCCTTTCACATCGGAATTACCGAAGCCGGAACCTGGTATAAGGGTTCGATTCGTTCCGCGATTGGACTTGGCATCTTACTCCATGACGGCTTAGGTGATACCTTACGGGTTTCATTGACCGGCGATCCGGTTCGAGAGGTCGAGGCGGGCCGTGAAATTCTTCAAGCGTTAGGGTTACGGCAATTCGGGGCTAGAGTGGTTTCCTGTCCGACTTGCGGCCGTTGCCGGGTTGAGTTGGAAAGCATCGCCGATGCCGTGGAGAAGCTGGCGGCTGGGATCCGGCAGCCGCTGACCATCGCGGTGATGGGGTGCGCCGTTAACGGACCCGGCGAGGCGCGGGAGGCTGATGTTGGAGTCGCCTGCGGCAAAGGGGAAGGGCTGATTTTCAGCAAGGGTGAAGTGGTCCGGAAAGTTTCTGAAGCCGAAATTATCCCAGCATTAAAGAATGAGTTGGAGCGTTTTTTATAAATAATTGCGTCAATCAAAGCGGTCAAGAACGATGACATCACGGGGGTATTTTAATGCGACAATCCAAACTATTTGCACCGACATTGCGGGAAACGCCGGCCGAGGCCGAGGTGGTCAGCCATCAATTGATGCTGCGGGCCGGCATGATCCGGAAATCGGCGGCCGGCATGTATACTTATCTTCCCTTGGCCCAACGGATTCTCGGCAAAATCGCCAAGATTGTCCGGGAAGAGATGGACCATGAGGGCGGACAGGAGATGGCGCTCCCCATTGTGCAGCCGGCCGAGATCTGGAAAGAGTCCGGACGCTGGGAAGTATACGGCGACGAGATGTTTCGCCTGATTGACCGGCATAAACGGGAATTCTGTCTGGGTCCGACCCACGAGGAGATTATCACCACTGTGGTCAAGAACGAAGT
This sequence comes from Bacillota bacterium, assembly GCA_023402395.1. Taxonomy (GTDB): domain Bacteria; phylum Bacillota; class UBA4882; order UBA8346; family UBA8346; genus JAEYGI01. The sequence goes on along the minus strand of JAEYGI010000040.1, from coordinate 947,419 downwards.
CCGTTCGTACCGCGATCTGCCGCTCCGGCTTTATCAGATTCAGAATAAATACCGTGATGAAATCCGGCCCCGTTTCGGTTTGATGCGTGGCCGGGAGTTCATTATGAAGGATTTGTACTCGTTCGATCTTGACGAGGCCGGGCTAGAGGAGAGTTATCAAGCCATGTACCGGGCCTATAGCAAGGTCTTTACCCGTTGCGGCCTGAAATTTCGCCCTGTTGAAGCGGATTCCGGGGCGATCGGCGGCAACTCCAGTCAGGAGTTCATGGTGTTGGCCGAGGCCGGCGAGGCATTGATCCTGTACTGCGATACCTGTAATTACGCGGCAAACAGTGAAAAAGCGGTATCCGGTTTAACCGCCGATTCCGGCGCGGCATCGCTGGGAGCTATGGAATTGGTTGCTACTCCGGGACAAAAGACGATCGAAGAAGTTAGCGCGTTTCTTGGAGTCGCTCCGGAACAAACCGTTAAGACCCTCTTTTATGGAACCGGTGATCAATATCTGGCGGTTTTGGTCCGCGGTTGCGATCAAGTCAATGAGATCAAGCTGGGAAACATCCTCGGCGCCAAAAAACTTTATCTGGCCTCGGCCGAAGAGATTCATCAGCTGTTCGGGCTGCCGGTCGGATATATGGGGCCGGTCGGATTGCCTTCCGGCATCAGGATTCTAGCGGATCATCTGGTTAAAGGAATGCGCGGCGTGGTGATCGGCGCCAATCAGACTGGGTTCCATTATCGTCAGGTCGATCCGGAACGCGATTTCCCGGCGGTGGAGTACGATGATTTGAGAACCGCAATCGCTGGTGAACCTTGTCCACGATGCCACGGCCATTTACTCGAAGTCCGAGGAATCGAGGCTGGACAGATCTTTAAACTTGGAACCAAGTACAGCAAAGCGCTGGGCGCCACATACCTTGATGAGAAAGGGCAGGGTCAACTGATGGTGATGGGCTGCTACGGGATTGGCGTCAGCCGGACCATGGCCGCTGCCATCGAGCAAAATTATGACGCGGACGGCATCAAGTGGCCAATGTCCATCGCGCCGTTCCAGGTCCATCTGGTAGTGGTCGGACCGGAACAGCTTCCGGTAGCGGAAGACTTATACAATCAGTTAGCAGCAGCCGGAGTTGAGGTTTTGTTGGATGACCGGGACGAACGGCCGGGAGTCAAGTTCAAGGATGCCGATCTGATCGGGATTCCGGTCCGGTTGACAGTTGGTCCGAAAGGACTCGCCACCGGAGAGGTCGAGGTTAAATTCCGCCAGACCGCTACGCAGGAGCGTTGGCCGCTGGCGGAGGTTGTTAGCCGGGTGACTGCCTACATCGGGCAATGCTTGGCTGAGAACCGTTAGGTCAATTTTTTTCTTATTTTGATCTTTTGCTTCCCGCCACGGGAATTTAGAAGCGCTGTGAAAACCTGGCCGAAAGCTACGGTTACGCAAAAGCTCAGAAAAGCAAGTGATGAAGCCGTTTTGTAACCAATTTCGCAGAGTTATTGTGGAAACGTCGACTTTATCATAAGGCTTTTAGAATTTTTACGGGAGCGCGCCATGCAATCTCAATATCTCATTAAACCGAATAACCGCTCATTACGGGCATTTGAGGGGATTGAAAAAGTCTCCTTTTCTTTTCCGATCGAGCCCTTGTTAGAAGAAGGGCTAATTCAAGAGATCCTGGTGGATACCGAAAAATCCGCTTGGACCATCAAATTATTTCTTAAAAATACGCTTCAGCCCGAGCAGATTGCCGAATTGGAGCAGGCGCTTGATCAGTTTTCGATGGGAAACCGGGTGAAGCTGGCAATCGTATCGCCGCAAGTCCTGCCGCCCCTGGCGGAACGGCTGGAACGGAATTGGAACCGCTTTAGCGTGGCCGCGGCCGCGAAGTTCCCCGGAATAAACGGTTGGCTGGCCGAGGCCAAATATCGTTTTTTGCCCGACTGCCTACTGGAGGTCCAGGTTGGCAACCAGGCCGGAGTCGAATATTTGAGCCGGCGCAGCGAAGAACTGGGAGAATTGTTGCAAGAGTTTATTCTGGAGAGGCTCAGGCTGAGTTTTTGTGTCGGTGATTTCGAAGAGCTACTGTTCGATATGAAAGCCCGTCTGGAACAGGAAGAGGCTGCCGCCATCGCTACGCTATTGAAGTCAACCCCGCCGGTTCAAGAACGGAGCAGAGGGCAGAGTACTTCCAAAAACTCATCAAACTCATCGGGCAAGGCTTCATCGGAGATATACGGACGCAAGATCAGCGGCGCACCGTTGCCCCTCAATCAGATGACCGAAGAACAGCAGGGGGTGGTAGTCCGGGGCGAAGTTTTCCGGTTCGAATCGAAGGTCAGCAAGACCGGAAAAAAGTTTTACCTGGGCGATCTTACCGATTACAATGACTCTGTCAGTTTTAAGATTTTCCCCCGCGGTGAGCACCGGATCGAAGAGTTGGTCCGGGAGGGAGTTTGGGTGACGCTTCGGGGCGATCTGCAATACGATCCGTTCTCCAAAGAACTGAATATTATGGTGAACGATATCAATGCCGCCGTGACAGTTCAGCGCGAGGATAAAGCGGCTGAAAAGCGGATCGAACTTCACCTTCATACCAAAATGAGCGCCATGGACGCCACGGTGGAAGTTACGCAAGCCATCAAACTGGCCGCACAATGGGGCCATCCGGCAGTGGCCATCACTGATCACGGAGTGGTTCAGTCGTTTCCCGAAGCGTATCAAACCGCCAAGAAGGCTGGGATCAAGGTAATCTATGGAATGGAGGGCTATCTGGTCGATGACGGTTCCCCGATCGTAATCGGAGCTGAGGACGAGACCCTGGCCGACTCCATTTATGTGGTATTTGACATTGAAACCACCGGCTTTAACCCTTGGAAAGAGGACCTGCTGGAGATCGGTGCTGTCAAACTTCAAGGCGGACAAGTGATCGAAAAGTTTCATAGTATGATTAAGCCGGGCCGGCCCATCTCCGAAGAGATTCAAAAACTTACCGGGATTACGCCGGAGATGGTTCAGGATGCTCCAGAACCGGCCAAGGTATTGGAGGATTTCTTGAGTTTCGCCGGCAACGCGGTGCTGGTGGCTCACAACGCCCAGTTCGACATCGGGTTTGTCAAAGCCAAGCATCAACTCTTCTTTGGGGCCAAATTTCAACCGATATCTCTGGACACCCTGACCTTGGCCCGATCGGTCTGGCCTGGGCTGAAAAGCTATCGACTAAATAACCTCGCCAAGGAACTGGGATTAGAGCTGGCCCACCACCACCGGGCCGTGGACGACGCGGCCTGCGCTTCCGGTATTTGGTTGAAGGCGCTGGAGAAGATCGCCGACCGTGGTTTTATCAAATTGCTCGATCTGAACGTATTGATCAAAGAAAGCGGCGTTGAGAATTTGCGAACGCATCATATTGTGATTTTGGTTAAAAACCAGATCGGATTGCGCAATCTTTACCGTTTGGTCTCCGATTCCCATGTCCAGTTTTTCCACAGGCACCCCCGGATTCCCCGGTCCCGATTGGTGGAGCTGCGGGAAGGCTTATTGTTGGGGACCGCTTGTGAAGCGGGAGAGTTTTATCAAGCCTTGCTGGATGGGGCGGGAGAAGAGCGGCTGCTGGAGATCGCCAACTTCTACGATTACCTGGAGATTCAGCCGCTAGCCAATAACTTTTTTTTACTTGATTCGGGCCGGGTAGCCTCGGAAGAAGAGCTGAAAGAAAATAACCGCTTGATTCACCGGCTCGGCGTCCAGTTGGGCAAACCGGTCGTAGCCACTTGCGACGTTCACTTTCTGCATCCTCATGAAGAAATTTACCGGCGGATTCTTTTGACGGGCCAGGGTTTCGAAGACGCGGGACGCAAGACGCCGTTGTTTTTCCGGACCACCGATGAGATGCTGGAGGAGTTCAGCTACCTGGGGCCGGAGACCGCCCGGGAAGTGGTGATCGGCAACCCCCGCTTAATCCTGGAACAGATCGAGGATGTCAAGCCCATTCCGGAACAGTTCTTTCCACCCAAAATCCCCGGCGCCGATGATGAGATCCGGGAGATGTCCTATCGCCGCGCCAGGGAACTCTACGGTGATCCTTTGCCGAAACTGGTTGAGGAACGGTTGGAGTGGGAGCTTAAAAGCATTATCGGTCACGGTTACGCCGTGCTTTATCTGATCGCCCACAAGCTGGTCAAAAAGTCGCTGGACGACGGCTATCTGGTGGGGTCGCGGGGATCGGTGGGATCATCGTTTGTGGCGACCATGTGTTATATCACGGAAGTCAATCCGCTGCCCGCCCATTATCGTTGCCCGGCTTGTCGGTACAGCGAGTTTAAGGAGACCGGGGAGATCGGCTCCGGCTTCGACCTCCCGCCGCGTGACTGCCCGAACTGCGGCCAAGCGATGATCCGGGACGGTCAGGACATTCCCTTCGCAACCTTTATGGGGTTCGAGGGCGATAAGGAACCCGATATCGATTTGAACTTTTCCGGGGACTATCAATCAACGGTTCATCATTACACCGAGGAGCTTTTCGGCAAAGGCTTCGTCTTCCGGGCTGGGACCATCACCGGTCTTGCCGAGAAGATGGCCTTCGGTTTCGTGAAAGGGTATATGGAGGACAAAGGGCTGCGCTTCCGCCAGGCGGAGATCAACCGATTGGTGAAAGGCTGCACCGGCGTCCGGCGTTCCACCGGCCAACATCCGGGCGGAATGGTGGTCGTGCCGCAGGATCAAGAGATTTATAATTTCACTCCGATTCAGTTTCCGGCCAATGATAAAAACGCGGAATGGATCACGACCCATTTTGACTTTCACGGCGCACTGGAAGGCCGGCTGGTCAAGCTGGACATCCTGGGCCACGACGATCCCACGGTCATCCGGATGCTGCAGGATCTGACCGGAATTGATCCCAAGTCGGTGCCGATGGGGGAACCGGAGACGATGCGCATTTTCACCTCGGCCGCGCCGCTTGGCCTCACTGCCGAACAGTTGGGGTTCGATTTGGGAAGCCTGGGGATACCGGAGTTCGGCACCGGTTTTGTCCGGCAGATGCTCACCGAGACCAAGCCGACCACTTTTTCAGAGTTGATTTACATTTCCGGCCTGTCCCACGGCACTAGTGTCTGGCTCGGCAATGCCCAGGAATTGATCAAGAACGGTACGGCCAAGCTAGCCGAGGTGATTTCGACCCGGGACGATATTATGAACTATCTGATCTTTAAAGGATTGCCGCCAAAATCGGCCTTTAAGATCATGGAAAAAGTCCGGAAGGGACGGGGGCTGGAACCCGATGACATTACGCTGATGAAGGAGCATCAGGTGCCCGACTGGTACCTCGAATCCTGTCAGCGCATTAAATATATGTTCCCCAAAGCGCACGCCGTGGCCTATGTAATGATGGCCTTCCGGATCGCCTATTTCAAGGTAAATCATCCCCAGGCCTTTTATGCGACCTATTTCAGCGTCCGGGCCGATGAGTTTGACGCCGATATCGTGGTCCAGGGAGAACGCTCGGTCCGGAACACACTGGAATCGATTCGGGCCAAAGGCAATGACGCCACTCAAAAGGAGAAAAACCTGGAAACCATTCTGGAAATGGTGCTGGAAGCGATGCTTCGCGGAATCAAATTTTTGAAAGTGGATATCTATAAATCCGACCCCCACAAGTTCCTAATCACACCCGATGGGTTGCTGCCGCCGCTCGCTTCATTGCAGGGCTTGGGCGACAACGCCGCCAACTATCTGGCCGCGGCGCGGGCCGAAGGGGAATTTCGGTCCATTGAAGACCTTAAGACCCGGGCCAGATTGAGTTCGGCGGTGATCGAGGTTCTGCAGAAACATGGGTGTCTGGCTGGAATGACGGAAACGGATCAGCTGGAATTGTTCAGCTTTAATTAAAAGCGTTGTGATAAAACCCCGGCCGAAGGCCGCGGGTTAACACAAAAGCTCAGAAAACAAGTTAAAGTCACACTTCTTTCGGTATCATTGCGGTCCTTCCCCGGCTAACGGCCGGGGTTTAATTACAACGCTTCACCAAGGAGGAATCAGCGTATGAAGTATCGTTATCTTGGAAAAACCGGCCTGCTGGTCTCCAGGATCTGCCTGGGAGCCATGAATTTCGGGGCGGACGGCTGGGGCTGCGACAAGGAAACCTCTATCGCTATTATCCGGGCGTTCCTCGAGGCTGGCGGGAATTTTATCGACACCGCCGACGCTTATAACAAAGGGATCTCCGAAGAGATTGTCGGTGAGGCGCTTCGTTCGTTTGACCGGGGCCAAGCCGTGCTGGCGACCAAAGTATACTCCCCAATGAAGCCGGATCCCAATGGCAAGGGGCTCTCCCGCAAACATATCATGGAGGCTTGCGAGGCCAGTTTGAAACGGCTGGGCACCGATTATATCGATCTCTACCAGATTCACGGCCCCGATCCGCGGACGCCGTGGGAAGAGACCATGCGGGCCTTGGATGATTTGGTCCGGCAGGGAAAGGTTCGTTATATCGGCTGCAGCAATCTCTATGCCTGGCAGATCATGAAAGCCAACGGCATCAGCGCCCGATGGAACCAGGAACGCTTCAGTTGCGGGCAGTACATGTACAATCTGATCATCCGCGACGTGGAACGGGAGGTACTCCCCGCGTGCGACGACCAGGGAATGGGCTTTATCTGCTGGAGTCCGCTCGCCAGCGGTATGCTCACCGGGAAATATCAAAAAGCGGAGAAACCCGAGGAAGGCACCAGAATCGCGCTTCGGAGCATCGATCTGCCGCGTTATTGGCATGAACGGGGCTTCCGGGTGGCCGCGGCAGTTCAGGAACTGGCGCAAAGCGCCGGCAAAACGCCCAGCGAACTCTCGTTGGCCTGGCTGCTGCATGATCACCGGGTTACTTCGGTGATCATCGGCTCCCGCCGGGTTGAGCAATTGCAACAAAATCTGGCGGTGGGCGATTGGGATCTTCCCGATGATCTCTGGAGCCGGCTGAATGAGGCCACCAGGTTTGAACTGGGATATCCGTTTTCATGGATCAGTAGTTCGCACGCCAATAATTTTAAAGACGCGGAGTTCTAGAAGCTTGTGGGCGGTGATTCATTTTCAGGATATAAAGCACAAGCGAATGGGTACCGAATAAGGCGCTGTCTATCAGATACAGTGATGGCCGTGATTACCGGCACCGACTCCTGATGATGAAAACCGGCGTTCCAAAGGGAACGCCGGTTTTTCTATTTCCGGGGAGGAAAGATTGGCGGGCCGGAGAACTATATTTTGAAAAGGTTGAATCAAGGGAGGGTTATCATGTTAAAAGATCTGGTCCTGAAAAACCGGAGCTATCGCCGGTTTGCTGAAGCAGTTCTGTTGGAACGCGGCCAGCTTGAGAAGCTGGTGGAATTGGCCCGCTTGACGCCATCGGCCGCCAATAAGCAACCGCTGAAGTATATGCTCGCTTACGACCCGGCGGTCAATGCCAAAATCTTTCCCTGCCTGTCCTGGGCCGGTTATTTGAAGGAATGGGACGGACCGGCCGCGGGGGAACGTCCCGCCGCCTATATCATTATTCTGCTGGATACGGAGATCAGCGATAATGCCGGCTGCGATCATGGAATCGCGGCCCAGACCATTATGCTGGGCGCGGCTGAGGCCGGACTGGGCGGATGCATCCTCGGGAGCATCCGCCGGGAACAGCTTCAGGCGGAGTTGAACATCCTGGAACGTTACAAGATCCTGTTGGTGCTGGCTTTGGGAAAACCGGTGGAAGAAGTCGTGCTGGAGCAATCCGGACCGGGCCCGGCGGGGGATATTAAGTACTGGCGGGATGAAAGCGAGGTTCATCATGTGCCGAAGCGGACGGTAACCGAGGTTCTGTTGAACTGAAAAAATCAAGGCGATACCTGAAAAACCTTTATCCACCGGCAGTAATTGCCGGTTTTTCTTTGCTTCCCCGGATTTCTCTGGCACTCTCCGAAAATGCGGCGGCATGGGTCGCCCCTGCAACGACGCTTACAGATAATTGACAAGGAACTGCTCTTCTTACTGGTTTAGTTACTGAAAATACTCCGGCAAGCGATGCCGCAGTTGCGGGAGTGACAGAAAATTGACAGGCGATGATTGCCGGAGTTACGGAACTTATCGCCGTAGTTGCGGCAACTGATGCCGTTGCCCCGGCATTAGGTGCCGCCTTAACGGCAACAAGTGCCGTAGTCCCGGCATTGAATGCCGTAGTTCCGGCAATCGCTGCCATTGCTTCGGCGTTGAATGCCGCTTTAACGGCAACGAATGCCGTAGTTGCGGCGGCAAGTGCCGGGAGGTATTATTGGTTTGGTAATCCCCACGGCCTTCTAAAGAAACCTTAAGTTAATGGGTCGAAACTCCGAAAGCAGGGAATATTAATAGCATTGGTTTTAACGATCACCAAAAAAAGATTGCAAATAAAGGGGACACCCATTATAATTATTATCAGGTAATAATAATAAAACTGTTTTGGGTTAATTACCGATGAGTCAAAAATTGTTGCGCAAATCGGAACGCCACCAGAAATTACTGACTGCCATCTCTCAAAACCCGTTTATTACCGATGAGGAACTGGCGGAAATCCTGCAAGTCAGCATTCCCACGGTTCGGCTGGACCGGATGGAGTTGGCCATTCCCGAAGTTCGCAAGCGAACCCGGGAGATGGCTTCCCACTTTTTCGGGGTCTCGCAATCGTTGGGCGTCAACGACATTGTCGGCGAACTGATCGAGATTGAGCCTGGGAAGAAAGGGTTGTCGCTGCTGGAGACCGACCAGAGCATGTGCCTGGAAAAGTGCAATATTGTTCGGGGACACGTCATCTTCGCCCAGGCCAATTCCTTGGCCAATGCGGTTGCCGATGTTCAAGTGGCCTTGACCGGAAAGGCGGATTTGGATTTTTTGCGGGCGGTTCGCGCCGGAGATCGATTGATCGCCCGGGCTCAAGTCCTTGAGAGAAAAGGCCACCGTTTTTTGATCGAAGTTGTGGTTCGTTGTAAAGAGGAGATCGCGTGCAAAGGCAATTTCATGATTTACGGCATGAGCCTGGAAACCGCCGGGTATCTCAAGCTATTTAAGGATGCCGAATAAACCTTAGGAGGATCATGATGAAAACTGTTGGTATTTCCGCGGTGAGTCTCGCGTTTCCGCAAAAAGTTCTGACCAATTCTGATCTGGAAAAGATGGTTGACACCTCTGACGAATGGATAACCACCCGGACCGGGATCAAAGAACGTCATATTTTAGATAAGGATGAAACCGTTTATTCCTTTGTCGCGCAGGCGGCCAAGGAGGCCTGCGCCCAAATAACCCTGGATCCGGGCAGGCTCGATTTTATCATTTCTTCAACCGTTACCCCCGATCGCTGCTGCCCGGCTCAAGCCTGTGATGTCGGGCGGGAGATCGGCGCCAACAAAGGGTTTTGTTTCGATATCAATGCCGCTTGTTCGGGTTTTGTATTCGGGCTGACGCTGGCCGATAGTTTGATGAAGACCAATGATAACTTAAAATACGGACTGGTAACCGCCGGAGAACAACTCAGCCGGGTGCTAGACTATACCGACCGCAACAGTTGCGTGCTCTTTGGTGACGGGGCGTCGGCGGCGGTAGTGACCACCGAGAATCCGGAACACATTATCATCGGCACCGAGTTGGGATCAGACCCGACCATGTCCAACGAGGTCGTGATCGGAGGCATTAACGACCTGCTGAACGACAAGAAGGCGGATTACTATTTCAAACAGAACGGGAAGACCGTATTCAAGTTCGCGGTGAGCAAAATCAAGGAGATGTTCGAGACGCTTCCCGCCAAAGTCGGCATCAAGCCGGGACAGATAAAATACGTAATCCCGCATCAAGCCAATTTGCGAATTATTGACGCCGGCAAGGAAATGGTAAAAGGAGAGATCGAGTTTATCTCCAACATCGCCAAATATGGCAATACTTCTTCCGCTTCCATCGGGATGGCTTTGGCAGAAAACTGGCACCGGTTTCAAAAAGGCGACTACGTTATGCTGATCGGATTCGGGGGCGGCTTAAGCTGGGGAGCGGCGCTGATCGAGTGGTAGAATAACTGGAGATTAAAAATGCTGTTTTAAAATTAAAAAATTTGTTAAACCATCCTTTGGAAGATGCCGATATTATGGTATGCAAAAGAAGGGTGGTTTTATCGTTGTTTACGTTTAATCGAATACCCTACATTAATTCATACCGGATGTTTTTTGAATTGGAACGTGCTTTTGAGAGCGAGCTTGATTTCAGTTCGTTGTCTAAGAATATCCTGAACGTGGTTCTGACGGAAACCGCGGCGACCGCCGGCGTTATTTACTGGATGGATGAAATCCAAAATGAGTTCAAATTAAAAACCGTTCAGGGAATCCCCTTGGAAATGGTTAATACGGTTACCAAAGTACTGCGGAAACCCGGCGGAGTACTGGAAACAATTCAAAACGACCCGGCCGGCCTGATGCTGAAGCCGGCTGATCTTGAAGCTGGTCTCTATCATCTTGGCGAACTGAACCAAACCTATCACAGCCTGATTGCGATGGCGTTGTCCACTCCGGTCAAGACGCTGGGAGCCTTAATCATATTCCGGTCTCTCGACGCCTTTCCCGTCAAATATCGTAAAGCGTTATATCTTTTTGCGCCCCGGGCCGCGGTTCAACTGGATAACGCCCGGCTGTATCAGCTTGCCAAAGAAACCGCGGAGGAAAACGCCAGGCTATATGTTAATATTTCAAAGCTCTATCAACAGGCGACCATGGATGAATTGACCGGGCTTTACAACCGGCCGTTTTTCCTGCAGCGAATCAAGGAAGAAATCGATAAAGCCTGGCGGTTCAAACAGCCCCTATCGCTCATCTTTGTTGATATTGACCATTTTAAATCGATCAATGACGATTGTGGACGTCCGCTCGGAGATCAGCTTCTTTTGGAGTTCGGCCAGTTTTTGAAGAATTCAATTCGCGAGTATGACGTGGCCTGCCGGTTTGGAGGGGAACAATTCGCAATTCTATTTCCTCAGACGAAACCGGACATTGCCCTGGACTTGGCGGAACGGCTCCGGGAAAAGACCATGAACCAGAAGTTCTGTGGCAATAAGCGAGTTGCGATCACCGTTAGTTTTGGGGTCAGTTGCCTTTCGAGTTCTTTAAATCCTTCGGAATGGCCCTCGGAGGAAAGTTTGAGTTCCGCTGTTGAAAAAATAGTGAAAGAAGCCGATGAGGCCTTAAATCAAGCCAAAAACGCCGGTCGGAACCGGGTAGCCTCTTTTACGGAAACCGCTTGACGTTATAATAACCCTGACCGTAGGTCAGGGTTATCATAACAGATATGAAATCAGATGAAAATCGATTCAGATTAGATATATATTACAAGGACGTGCTATTTGTCTGTGCCTGACTCGGCGTGGCTTTTAAAACCGTTAAAAATAGGTGTTTTCAGGGTTTGTTCTGGAAAGGATAAACCCAATGGACTGTTGAATAATATTATTTGAGGTGTACTAATTGTTTCTTGACTACGCGAAGATTCACCTGAAGTCCGGCAACGGCGGCGCCGGGGCAGTCAGTTTTCGAAGGGAAAAATATGTTCCCCGCGGCGGACCCGATGGTGGGGACGGTGGCCGGGGCGGGCATGTAATATTAAAAGTCGACGGCAGTCTTTCGACATTAAGTGATTTCCGGTACCGTCACCATTTTGAAGCGGGAAACGGTAATCCCGGCGAGGCGATGAACCGCTACGGCAAAGACGGCGCCGATTTGATCATCCCGGTTCCGGTGGGTACGGTAATCCGTGATGCCGAAACCAAAGGGGTCATCGCCGATCTGACCCAGCCAGGCAGTGAATTCATGATCTTGCAGGGCGGCCGGGGCGGCCGGGGCAACGCCCGCTTTTCGACCCCCACCCGTCAAACGCCGCGATTCTCGGAAAAAGGGGAACTAGGGGCGGAACTTTGGGCCGAATTGGAATTGAAACTCATTGCCGATGTCGGTTTCATCGGATTTCCCAATGCCGGGAAGTCGACTCTGCTCGCTCAGATCTCGGCCGCCCGGCCCAAGATTGCCGATTACCCGTTTACAACCCTTGAACCAAACCTAGGAGTGGTTGAACACAAAGGAAACAGTTTTGTCGCGGTGGACATCCCGGGCCTGATCGAGGGAGCCCATCTCGGAGTCGGTTTGGGCCACCGTTTTTTGCGGCATGTTGAACGGACCCGCCTATTGGTTCATCTGGTCGATCTGTCGGGGCTATCGGAGCGCGATCCGTATCAGGATTTTCTTCAAATCAACCGGGAGCTTGAGCTTTACAACCCGGAACTGGCCAAAAAGCCGCAGTTGGTGGCGGCCAATAAAATGGACCTGCCGGAGTCCCGTGAAAATTACCGGTCCTTTGCAGAAAAGATCACCGATCGGCCGATCTACCCCATCTCCGGAGCTACCGGTGAAGGAATTGAAACTTTGCTCAATCAAATAATTCAAAAATTGAACGAGCTTCCCAAAGACATTACCCCGATCGAGGAACCGGCGAACCTAGAGGTTTCCGGAACGGATTATGAGATTCGGGTAACCGAGCAAAACGGCGTCTTTACCGTTCATAACGAGGCGTTGCTGAAACGGGTGGCCCGTTTTGACCTCAATAACGATGAATCCATTCGCAGCCTTCAAAAATTGTTGAAACACTGGGGAGTCGAACCGGCGCTGCTCAATGCCGGTGTCAAAGAAGGGGATTCAGTTCAAATCGGTGAGTTTGAATTCACTTACGTCGGTGAAGAATGAGGTGGGAGGGTCGAAACGTGCTTTGTTTGGATTGTGGTAACTGTCGGAAGGGCGAGTCCATCTTTTATTGCACCGCCCGCAATGAGTTCATCGTTACCGAGACCGCGGTGGTCCGGGAGCGGGAAAGGAGCGCCTGGCGGAAAGGGGAAAAATTGTACGAACAGCACCGCCGCCAACTCCGGAGAGACAAACCATCATCCTTATAGTGAAGCTTCGGCTTCACTTTTTTTCTCTCTTTTCCATAAAAATGTGTTATAATGTTTCCTAACTTACTCACAATCTCAATTTCGACTTAATGAAGGAAGGTTATTGCGTGTTAAACAGTAAACAACGCAGTTTGCTGCGCGGCTTGGGGAATGAGTTGGAACCGATTTTAATCGTCGGCAAGGGCGGCGTCACCGCCAGCATCATTGAGCAACTGGATCAAGCCTTGAATGCCAGAGAGCTGGTAAAGGGGAGGGTTTTACCCCACACTGACCTCAATCCCCGCCAAATTGCGGATACATTGGCGCAAGCCACTGCCGCTGATATCGTCCAGGTGATTGGAAGAAACATGCTTTTGTACCGTTCTCCCAAACCCGGTCAAACACCGAAAATTTCACTGACATAAGAGGGTTTCTTTGTGATGGATTACCTAAAACGCTTGCAGCAATCCGGGCGGGTGGTAGTCAAGGTTGGAACCAGCACCCTTACCCACCAGAGCGGCAAGTTAAATCTTTGCCGCATGGAACAGTTGGTCCGTCAATTGACGGACATCCAAAACCAAGGCAAGGAAGTGGTTTTGGTTACCTCGGGCGCGGTTGGCGCCGGTCTGGGGCGGCTCGGCATTAGCGAACGGCCGTCCTCGATCATTGAACGGCAAGCCATGGCCGCCATCGGACAAGGGTTGCTGATGCAAGTCTATGAGAAATTATTTTCCGAATACGGTCAAATCGTAGCTCAGGTTCTGCTGACTCGAAGCGATATCGGTGATCGGAAACGCTACCTGAACGCCAGGAATACTATATTAACGTTACTGCAATACCGGGTGATTCCGATTATTAACGAAAACGACACGGTCGCCACCGAAGAGTTGAAGATCGGTGAAAATGACGCGCTGTCAGCGTTGGTGGCCGGTTTAATCGAAGCTGACCTGCTGATTCTGCTTTCTGATGTTGATGGGTTATACTCGGCCGATCCCCGCAAGGACTCAGCGGCGACTTTGATTTCTCTGGTTGAAGAGGTTGATCCCCGGATTCGGGCCATGGCGGGGGGCGCGGGAAGCGCCATGGGCAGCGGCGGGATGATCACTAAGATCGAAGCGGCCCAGATGGCAACCGCAGCTGGCGTTTCGATGGTTCTTATGAACGGCAATGAACCGTCCAATATTCAGAAGCTGTTCAGTGGCGAACCGATCGGAACCGTATTTTTAAGTGCCAATCATCAGGTATCCAGCCGCAAACGCTGGATCGCTTACGGCCCGCAAGCTACCGGGGAAATCGTGGTCGATGCCGGAGCGGAAAGGGCCATCGTCCATCAAGGCAAAAGTCTGCTGCCATCTGGGATCGTAGCGACTCAGGGCGAATTCGAAGAAGGCGACATGGTACGGATTATCAATACCTCCGGTCTTGAATTGGCTAGGGGGCTCAGCAATTATGGCCGCGATTCCCTGGAAAGAATCAAGGGTAAGCGGAGTTCTGATATTGAACAGACGATCGGTTTTAAACCCGCCGATGAAGTGGTTCACCGCGATAATCTGGTGATCACGGCGGTTATGTGAGGGGGAGTACGAATGGAGATCTCCGAATATGTCTCCGCGCTAGGACAACGGGCCAAGGCGACGGTTCCGGTATTGGCGCGCCTGTCGTCCACCGCTAAAAACCGGCTTTTAGAAACAATGGCTGAATATTTGATCAATCATAGTGAAGCGATCTTAAACGCCAATCAAACCGATCTGCATCTAGGTAAGGAAAAAGGGCTCACCGGCAGCCTGCTGGATCGTCTCGCCTTGAACCAAAAGCGGATCGAGGCCATGGCCGAAGGACTTCGTGCCTTAGTCGCCCTGGAAGATCCTATCGGCAAAGTGGACGCAATGTGGCGGCGCCCCAACGGGTTGGAGATTGGCCGGAGGCGGGTTCCGCTTGGCGTGGTCGGAATTATCTATGAAGCGCGGCCCAATGTGACGGTCGATGCCGCCGGACTATGCCTGAAGACCGGTAACGCGGTCATTCTGAAAGGCGGATCGGAAGCGCTTCGCTCCAATCAGGCGTTGGTCCAGGTGCTCCGAAAGGCTTTGATGGACTCCGGGTTGCCCGAGGATGCGGTGATCTTGGTGGAACGGACCGAGCGGGAAGTGGCCGCTGCGCTGATGCGGCTCGATCGCTATCTTGATATTCTGATCCCCAGAGGCGGCGCCGGCCTGATCCGGGCGGTCGTTGAAAACTCAACCGTTCCGGTGATCGAAACCGGAATCGGGAATTGCCATACCTATATTGAATCTGACGCCGATTTGGAGATGGCGCGGCGGATTGCATTCAATGCCAAGGTGCAGCGGCCGGCGGTCTGTAACTCCATGGAAACGCTGCTGGTGCACAGGGAGATTGCTGCCTCGTTCCTGCCGGCCCTGGCCGCAGAGTATCAAAAAGCGAGAGTGGAGTTGCGGGGGTGCCCCGAGACCTGCCGGATCATTCAAGCCGTTCCGGCCAGTGAAAGCGACTGGGAGACCGAGTTCCACGATCTGATCCTCGCGGTGAAAGTCGTGGGAGATCTTGAGGAAGCCATTGCCCATATCAACCGTTATGGAACCAAGCATTCGGAAGCCATTGTCACCGCCAACTATCAGAAAGCCCGCTGCTTTCTGGAAGAGATCGACGCGGCCGCCGTCTACGTCAACGCATCGACGCGGTTTACCGATGGTTTTGAATTCGGTTTCGGAGCGGAGATCGGAATTAGCAATCAAAAATTGCACGCCCGGGGGCCGATGGGGTTGGAAGCCCTGACCACCATCAAATACATTATTTACGGAGACGGGCAGATCCGGGAGTAACCACGATGGAGATGACGAACTTGAATCTGTTTGGAATCATGGGCGGAACATTTGATCCAATTCATTTCGGCCACTTGGTGTTGGCGGAGAAGGCCAGGGAAGCCTTTCAACTCCAGAAAGTGGTCTTTGTGCCGGCGGCTGTTCCGCCTCATAAAATCGGCGAGGTCACCACTTCCGCCGAGAACCGCTTGAAAATGGTGGAACTGGCTACCGAAGACAATCCGTTTTTCGAAGTCTCCGCCGTGGAGCTGGAACGGGAAGGCCCATCCTATTCCATCGATACCATCCGGCAGTTAAAAGCTATTTATCCCGGGGAGGAAGCGGCCTTGATCATGGGTTTTGATTCGCTGCTGGAGCTTCATAGCTGGAAGGATTACCATCAACTATTGGAAGAGGCGTTGATCATCACTGCGTTTCGGCCGGGATACCCGATCTTGCGAGATGAAGATCATTGGCCCGCCTTTCTACAGCCGTTTCGAAACCGGATTTTGCGCCTGGAAGCGCCGTTGTTGGACATCTCTTCGACCTGGCTGCGGGTGGAGTTGATGGACGATCGCTCCATCCGCTATCTGGTTCCCGATCCGGTCCGCCGTTTTATCAGGGAAAAAAGGATTTACCATGATTTTTAAAATTGGCGATACGTCCAGTATAGTCAATTTTTTTTTAAGCAAAATATAAGTAGAAGATGGGCTGAGGTTGAACCGTTCGCTGGTTTCCTGATTACAGAAACGAATCCGTTTCGGACGATGCGGCACTGATTGTATCCGGTTCTGACTGGCGCAATGTAGGACTAAGCCCTCAAAACATCCTTCAGGGATGAAAGAGAGGTGAATTTGGTGACCAAGACTCTATATGTAGGCAATTTGCCCTGGTCGGCCACAAAAGAAGACTTGGCGTCTTTCTTCGCCGACCATGCCCAGGTGAAGTCGAGCCGGATCATCACGGATCCAGCCAGCGGCAGGTCAAGAGGATTTGGATTCATTGAAGTGGACGACGACGATGTCGACCGGGTGATTGAAGCGATGAATGGCAAAGATATGGGCGGCCGGGAGATCATCGTCAATGAAGCTAAACCGCGACAGCAGAAGATGTGACGGGCATAGACATGAAGTAAAAATGGGAACGGGGTGCAATAGGAAGCACCCTGTTTTTTGTGGCCCTCGACCATATACTGTCCGTAAATTTTTCTGAGTAATGGTTGACCCAAATTGACAGGCGAACGATTCAGGCTTACGGCAAGGACTGCCGTTGCGGTGACGAATACCGTGTTCCGTTATTTGGATGCCGCTATTCGGAGTGAATTACGATTACAGATAACTTGTAAATAATGCAAAAGCCGCTCCCGTGGCGGCTTTTCGTTTAAAATATTTATTCGGATGTCAGTTGTCATTTTCTTTCAAGGGAGAATAGAGGAGGCTTGGTAGATGTTGACCGGCTGATCGATGGTGATATTCTCATCAAAGGAAACGGGAGTAGTGGTGAGCGAATCCCGCCGGGCGGTATAAAACTGGGATTTGGGATCCGACGGGAATAGGGCGGCGGTGGAAAGAAAGAACAGCAATAACCCGGCGGCTACTAAACCCATTCGGCCGGCCCAAAGCAGACTGCTGGAGCGGGGAAGAATGACGGTCTCAGTAGCCAGCCGGGCTCGGAATGACAGGATCGGATCAAAATGGCAAGGTTCTTGACGGATATTTTCCAAACAGTTCTTCAAGCGCAAATAGTATTGGTATTCAAGGTCGCATTCGGAACACTCGACCAGATGCTTTCGCAATTCCCGTTTCTCATCGGCGTCGAGTTCCCGGTCAATAAAAGCGGAAATCAGGTTTTGGGCGTAATGGCAATTCATTTGGATTCAACCTCCATCTCGCGAAGATAAGGAAGCAACACGCGGCGCAGGATCTTCCGACCGCGATGAATACGTGAACGGACCGTTCCGATCGAAATATTTAAAATTTGGGCAATCTCTTCATACGAGAGGCCTTGAATATCACAGAGAATTACCGCCGAACGATATTCGGCCGGGAGTTGGGAAAGGCTGTTATGAATCTGCCGCCCCAATTCGGTGCGCATCGCCTCTTCCTCGGGATTGGCGGTCCAATCCGGAATCTCCAGGGTTTTTTCGTTTTCGAGATGGGGAATCGGCTCATCGATCGAAGTCACCGCCGGGCGGTTCTTCTTTTTTCGGTAATGATCGATATATAAATTATGAATGATCTGGTACAGCCAGCGATCGAAAGCAGTCCCTGTTTCAAATTTGGCGAAAGATTTATACGCCCGATACAAGCCCTCCTGAAGCAGATCCTGGGCCTCGTGATGGTTGCCGGAAAGCCGGTAGGCGAATTGGAACAAGGGTTTCTCGTAGGTTTGCACCAACTCTTCGAAGATGGCCATCCGGTCGGCGGTTTGATGAGATGTGGTAACACGTTCAATTGTAGTGGTATTCAATCTGGTCACCCTCTCATAGAGATAAAATTCGTTCGTTTGCAAGTACAATAAAATTATTAACTGTTATTATCAGCATTTCTTGAGTTTGTGACTTCTCCCGCATCGCTAGCCGGTTCGGCACAACTCTGTCGGAACCATTGTAACAAAAATCTCCCGGTTTGTAATTGGTAATATTTTTCAGTGACATACATGAAACTGATGCCAGTTAGCCTGATTATGGGCGCATCGCGTCGAAGCTCTGAGGTTTCGCTTCCAGTGTCACTTTAATTACGATTAAGCGCCCTTCGCGAAAGATCAGTAGGTCCATTTTTTGGCCCACTTTAGAATTATTCACCATCTTTTTCACATCTTCCGGACTTTTGATCTTTTGACGGTTCATCTCCTTAATGATATCGCCGTCACGCAATCCCGCTTTCTCGGCCGGGCTATCGGGGAATACCTGGATAATGACGCCTTCCTGGTTGGGAAGTCCGTAATAGGCGGCGATCCGCTGATTGATTTCAGTCAGGCTGACACCAAGCCACGGACTGGCGGGCCGCTGGACTTTGCCACGTTCAATCAGATCCTGGGCAACTTTTTTGGCTAAATCGATCGGGATCGCAAACCCCAAACCCTGGGCGTTGGCAATGATCGCTTCATTGATTCCGATTACTTTTCCCGACAGATCCACTAATGGGCCACCGCTGTTGCCGGGGTTGATTGCGGCGTCGGTTTGAATCAAATTGCCGGATTGGTTCGGATCTTCCAAGGAGCGTCCGAGCGCACTGATAATGCCAGCGGTGATCGTATCATGCAGGCCGTATGGATTGCCGATGGCCATCACCCATTGACCGGGAATCAATTGGGATGAGACTCCCATTTCCACCGTGGGCAGGTTTTTGGCGTCGATCTTGACGACCGCCAAATCGGTCGTGGCATCAGTACCCACGATCCGGCCCGCGAATTTCTTACCGCCGAATAAGGTAACCTCCAGTTTTTGCGCGTTGCGAACCACGTGTTCGTTGGTGAGGATATATCCGTCGTTACGAATAATAAAGCCGGATCCGGTCCCTTTGCGTTCTTGAGTTTGATTTTCGAAAAATTCGGGAGGGAAAAACCCTCTGGGAAGGCCGAACGGCAAGACCGGCTTGGCGGAGACCATCGAGACGGTATCGATGTAGACCACGGCCGGAGCCACTTTCTGACGGGCGGCCACAAATGAATTGGTCGACGAGTTTCCTTCGGGAATGCTAATTTTGGAGATATTTGAAATTTGACCTGTATTTGTCTGATTTTCATGGTAGAATAAGAAGTAAGCGGCAAAGACTCCGCCGGTCAGTAACGAAGCCAGCAGCGCTACTATAAAATAACCAGAATACTTGCGTAAAAAGTGTCTCATGCTTACTTACCCCCGGAACGATCCAAATTGGCCCACTGTCATTTTATATCTTTTCAAACGTCGGATGATAAAAAAAGTTCCTAGAAATACATGAAAAATACTAATCAAAAAGAGGAATTCGTCGGAAAAGGTTGAATATAATTAATATTTCCAGCAAAATCCTGTTAGGATTCAAAAACAGAGAGGAAACTAAAGCTACGTGGCATTAAGCATGACCGGTTACGGTCGGGGGATCTTCGCCGATTCCCGATACAATATCGTTATTGATATCAAAACCATTAATCACCGGTTTCTGGAAGTCTATTGCAAACTGCCAAAGACTTATTTGTTTTTGGAAGATAAGTTGCGCCGCGAGATTTCCAACCGGCTCTCACGGGGTAAAGTAGAGCTTACCATCGCCATCGAAAAATTTACCGAGGATAATCCGATTGAACTTAACAAAACGTTGGCTGCTTCTTATCTGCGGGCGATTCAACAATTGCAGTCAGAGTTCAAGCTGGAAGGTTCGGTGGATGTCACGACCCTGCTAAGCTTCCCGGAGATCATCAAATTATCGCAACCCGAGGAAAATCAAGAGCAAATTGGAGCAGCCGCTTTGCAGGCCTTGCAGGTAGCTTTGGATTCGTTGGTTGAATCGCGGCGGACGGAAGGCCAGCGCTTGATGCTTGACCTGACGGAGAAGATTGATCAGCTGGCTTCATTCCGAAACCAGCTGGTTGAATTGGCTCCGGCCGTCGTTAAAAGCTATCAAGAACGGCTGATTAAGCGGGTCGCCGAGTTGACCTCCGGTTTGGAGTTCGATCCGAGCCGGCTCGCCGCCGAAGTGGCCTTATTCGCGGACAAGTCCGATATTTCGGAGGAATTGGTCCGCCTGGGCAGCCATCTTCAGCAATTTGCGGCGACCGTCAATAGCAACGAACCCATTGGCCGGCGATTGGATTTTTTGGTTCAGGAACTGAACCGCGAGATCAATACGGTCGGCTCTAAAGCCAACGAACTCAAAATTTCCCAATTGGTAATCGAGTTTAAATCGGAACTTGAAAAAATACGGGAACAAATTCAAAACATTGAATAGGAGGTGAAGAAGAATGGCTTTGCCGAAACTTTCTCTCGATGAAAAACGAAAGGCTCTTAAAAAGGCTCAGGAGGTTCGGAGTAAGCGCGCCAAGATCCGCCAAAACCTCAAGAATGGGAAGACCACGATTCGTGAAGTTTTAGAGAACATTAGTGACGATGTGATAGCGAAAATGAGAGTGGTTTATTTGCTGGAGTCATTGCCCCGCATCGGGAAAGTGAAGACCAAAAAGATCATGAACGATATCGGCATTGATGAAACTCGCCGTATCCAAGGCCTCGGGAACCGCCAAAAACAGGCGTTGATTGAGCGGCTCGGCAGCAATTAGTCTAGTAAGGAGGCCTTCTATTAAAAATATGGAGATTAAACTGATCAATATCGGGTTTGGGAACATTGTCTCCGCTAACCGGATTGTCGCGATTGTCAGTCCCGAATCATCCCCGATCAAACGGATTATTCAGGAAAGCCGCGACAAGGGAATGTTGATCGACGCCACTTACGGCCGTCGTACTCGTGCGGTGATCATCACTGATAGCGACCATGTTATTCTTTCCGCCGTTCAACCGGAGACAGTCGCTCATCGCTTAAACTCCAAAGACTCCCCGCTCGACCCGGAAGATTGATTCATCATTTTTTGTCTGTTGATTATTGGCTCGCTTCCTGCATAGGGTATTAAATGAGTTGATGGTCAACTCATTTTTTTTGCATTTTTACCGAATATCCGCTCTGACTGCCTCGAAATCGCGATTAACTACTTGACAGCCATTCATTTTCCTAGTAATATACATACTGGTAATTACTGAACATTGGTTTAGAAGCATTGTGATAAACTCCCGGCCGAGGCCGGGTTGTACACAAAAGCTTTGAAAGGCAAGTAATAGAGCCGTTTTCAGTGTTCTCCGCAAGGATACAGTCTATCACATGGCTTTAGAAGCCGGGGGTATACTATTTACGAACTTAAGAGGGTTCTAGGGGGTTAACTGATGATCTATCCTTCGCTTGATGAATTGCTTAAAAAGGTCGATAGTCGCTATACTTTGGTTACGGCCGCAGCGAAACGGGCCCGGAAGGTTTTGGAGGAGGAAAGACTGAACGAAGATAAATCCATTAAGGCCGTCACGACCGCACTGGAAGAGATATATGACGGAAAAATCAAGGTGGAGCGGACCAAAACCGGTATCAAGTGATTTGAGTAGACTCTCGGCGTCTTGTGACCCTGAGAGTTTTGTTTTATAATAAGAAAAATTGCATGATTTAATGTCGTAGCAGATCGCAGTAAAGCGGAAAGGCGCGATAAACTCCGATGTTCGGCGGAAAACCTCAATTGCGGAAACTTTGAAATCCGAATTGAATATCGGTAGCCGCTGCCTTCGGGGGCGGGAGGGCCCAGCAATGAATAGAAAAATACTTATATTGGGAATAACTGGCGGAATTGCCGCCTATAAAGTTCCGGATCTGATCAGCCGGATTCGTAAACACGGGATCGCCGTGGAGGTCATTATGACCAAAGCGGCCGCCGAATTCGTCACCCCGCTGACCATCCGGGAAGTATCCCAGAACCCGGTGCACCTGGGGATGTTCGAAAACAATACCGAGTGGAACGTTGAACATATTGCGCTGGCTCAAAAAGCGGACTTATTGGCGGTGATTCCGGCGACCGCCAATATTATCGGGAAAATCGCCAATGGAATCGCCGACGATCTTTTGACCTCGACGATTTTAGCAACCAAAGCCCCGAAGCTCATTGCTCCGGCCATGAATACCGGCATGTATGAAAATCCTATTTTTCAAAAAAATTTGGCTTTATTGAAAAATAGTGGTTTTCATATTGTGGGGCCTGATTCGGGCAAGCTCTTATGCGGGGATGTTGGGAAAGGGCGATTGGCTCCCCTGGATGAACTGGAGTTTGAGATCCAACGGATATTTACCGTCCAGGACCTGACCAATGAAACATTACTGGTCACCGCCGGCGGAACCCGTGAACCCCTGGATCCGGTGCGCTACATCGGGAACCGATCATCGGGGAAGATGGGGCATGCTTTAGCCGAAGCCGCCTTAAAACGCGGCGCCAAGGTCATTCTGGTGTCGACTTCGGAAAACGCGCCGTTTCATCAGGGGATGGAAACCTTTCAGGTCGAAACCACAGCAGCCATGCATGAATGCGTGACAACTAACGCCGGCCGGGCCTCGATTATTATCAAAGCGGCGGCTCCGGCTGATTTTCGTCCCGCCACCTCCTATCATCAGAAGATCAAGAAGAACGATGAGGGATTAACCCTGTCCCTGGTTCTCAATCCCGATATTTTGCTGGAATTGGGTCAGAAGAAGCAGCCGGATCAGATCTTGGTGGGGTTCGCCGCGGAAACCGAGTCGCTGCGTGAGAATGCTTTGACAAAGCTCCGACGCAAAAATTTGGATATGATTATCGGAAATCTGGTCAACATTCCTGGGACGGGAATGGGTGCTGATAGCAACAAGGTCACAATTTATACCAAGGATCAAACCCGGGAATTGCCTGAATTGCCGAAGGTGGTTCTGGCCAACCAGATTCTTGATTGCATTCTGGAATACAAGCAAGAGATGCGTCAATGATCGCCAAGGTTTTATTAGCTGCGCCGGCGAAACCACTGGATCGCCTCTTTGATTATCAAGTGCCGGAGGAAATGACTCGGGAGATCCAAATCGGGGCCCGGGTGGTCGTTCCGTTCGGCTTTCAACGCCTTCATCCAGGATATGTATGGGAGTTGGCCGATCATTCCGAGTACCGGGAGTTAAAATCGGTAACGGAACTGATTGACCGTGAGCCGTTGATCAATCCGGTGCATATTCAATTAATTGACTGGATGGCCGATTATTATTACTGTTCCCGGTCCGAGGTTATTAAGTGTTGCCTTCCGCCGGGCTCCGGCTATCAGCGAAAACGATATTACCGGGCGGCTGGGGATTGGGATGATCTCGAATCAAGGATCATCATGCGATTCCCGGCTATCGACCCGTCTCAGGTAATATTACTGATTAAGCGAGGCCTGAAGGCGAAATGGACCCAGGAAGCCTGGAAGAAAAATTTAGGGGATTTTACTGAAATCCTGGACTATTTACTCAAAAATCAATTTTTAATCGCCGACGACCGACTGGCTAAGCCGAAAGTGGAGCCCAAATGGCGAAAAATCTTCCGGTTGGCCGAATCGGCCGAATTCAACCGGGAAACCAATGCCGGACTCCGGGTGCGGGAAGTTTTATGCTCTAATCAATCCGGCATGGCCCGTGACGAAATTTGCGCGGCCGCTGACGTCAGTCCGGCAGTGATAACTAGGCTATTGAAAGAAGGAAAGCTGATCTGTCACGATCAAAAGGTCGAACGAATTCCGGCCGGTTTCGAAAACGCCTCCGCTTCTAGGGCCGTTTTTCTGACGCCGGAGCAACGGGATGTCTATGGCCGGATCATTGACCCGAGCGAGCCGCAGCTGTTTTTACTGCACGGAATTACCGGCAGCGGTAAAACTGAAGTTTATTTTGAAGCGGCTTCCGTAATGATTCAAAACGGGTATCAGGTGCTATATCTGGTGCCGGAGATTGCGTTGACCCCTCAGACACTGGAGCGAGCCAGATCCCGATTTGGCGACGAAGTTGCTTTGCTGCACAGCAATATGTCGGATGGGGAGCGTTATGATCAATGGTTCAATATTCGGGCCGGGAAAGCCAGTTTTATCATCGGCGCCCGTTCAGCGGTGTTTGCTCCGTTTAACCGGCTGGGTTTGATTATCGTCGATGAAGAGCACGAGAGCACCTATAAACAAGAGGACAGCCCGCGCTATCATATCCGACAGGTCGTTGAGTTCCTGGCGGACCGGACCGGAGCCAAAGTGGTTTTTGGCAGCGCCACTCCTTCGCTGGAATCTTTTTTTTACGCCCAGACCGGCCGGTACGTGTATCTTCAATTAAAAGACCGCTTCAACCGGAAACCGTTGCCGCAGATTACCACGGTCGATATGCGGGAGGAACTGAAATCAGGCAACCGCAATATTCTCAGCCGGGCTTTGGTGGATGCCGTCACGGAGGCGCTAGCGAACGGGGAGCAGATCGTTTTATTATTGAATCGCCGTGGTTACGCGACCTTTATCCTGTGCCGCGAGTGCGGCCAAGTGATTAACTGTCCCGCCTGCGATGTATCGCTTACCTTTCACGCCAATGACAATATGCTGCGGTGCCATTATTGCGATTACCGGCAACCGGCTCCAAGTATCTGCCCAAGCTGCGGTAGCAACCGGATTCGTTATTTCGGGCATGGAACCCAGAAACTTGAGGAAGAACTAAAAACCTGTTTTCCCAATGCCCGAACCGTCCGGATGGACGTTGATACCACTTCGCGCAAGGGCGCTCATCAAAGCATCTATGAAGCGCTGAATCAAGGTTCGGTTGATCTGCTGCTCGGCACACAGATGGTGGCAAAAGGATTGGATCTGCCGCGGGTGACCGTAGTGGGAGTTATTTCCGCCGATTCGACCTTGAATCTGCCGGATTTCCGGGCGGCGGAGCGGACCTTTCAATTGCTGACCCAGGTAGCGGGCAGAGCAGGCCGGGGCCAAAAACCCGGCAAAGTGATTTTTCAAGCCTATAACCTTGAACATTATTCGTTGCAGCATGCCCGTTTTCATAATTACGCCGATTTTTACGCAACCGAGATCGTTCAACGGCGAGAGTATAAATTTCCACCGTTCTGTGAGCTATTGAAGTTCGGTTTCTCCGGACTGGATCCGGAGCGGGTCCAGGAAGCCGCCAATGTGTTTTCGGAAATTTTAAAACGAAAAATCGCCGATTTTGAGCTCGCCGGCAGTGCCGTCCCGAATGATTATCATGAAATTCTGGGGCCTAGTCCTTCGCTGATCGCCAGGATCCAAAATCAACACCGGTGGCAGGTCATATTGAAAAGCAATGATTTAAGCGGATCCGGGCCGGTCATCGATTTGGCGTGGGAGGAGTATCAAGGTCTCAAATTTCCCGATGTTCGGGTAACTAGAGACCGGAATCCCTATGCGATAATATAATAAAATATTGAGTACACGATAAGCTCAGTCCGTATTAATCGATGACCCGCTGGAGTTGTTGGTCCTTTCGCGGAGATTGTTTTTGTTTCCGGGTAACTCGAAGAACTGATTTTTATGGCAATTTACTTGTTCTTGCCGAAAAAGAGGAAATTCGGGCTCAAGACATGGTTGCCAGACCCGATGGAAACTGTTCCAAAGTCGAAAAAGATCAGTTTTTAATGGAAAAATGAAGTTTAGTACCGCCAGTAAGATCACTGATAGCCGGGATGGAATGACCGAAGAAGAAAAGAGTTTAATTAATCAGAGGGCTGTTCCGGAATGCAAAGCTCTTACAGGTTGCGAAAACCTGATAGAGTTTGGAATAAACAAATGTTTAAATATAAAAACCGAGGTGTTAGCATGGCATTGTTAAAGATCGTCACCGAAGAAGACCCGGTTCTTCGGAAAAAGGCCAAGGAGATCGACAAAATCACGAAAAGGCTGCGTGAATTGGCCAAGGACATGCTGGATACCATGTATCAGGCTAAGGGAGTCGGCTTGGCCGCGCCACAGGTCGGCATCTCGGAACGGCTGATCGTGATCGATATCGGCGAAGGTCCGATTGTACTGGCAAATCCATCGGTCATCGAAAGCAGCGGGGAAATTAGAGACATCGAAGGATGTTTGTCGATTCCCGGCCGCACTGAATATATCACCCGAGCCGAAAAGGCCATCGTGACCGGGATGAACCTGGACGGCAAAAAGGTGAGGATCGAAAGCGCCGAATTGCTTTCCAGGGCTTTTCAGCATGAAATCGACCATTTAAACGGCATTTTGTTCATTGATCATCTGCCAAAGGAGAAATAAGATTTGATGCGCGTTTTGTTTATGGGTACCCCTTTCTTTGCCTCGGCTTGTCTTGAAGCCTTGTTTTGTTCCGGCCGGTTTGAGATTGTTGGGGTGGTTTCTCAACCAGACCGGCCGAAAGGAAGGGGAATGGTTTGTCACCCTTGCGAAGTAAAGGTACTGACTGAACAATATGGGTTAACGCTTTGGCAACCCGAACGAATCAATGCCCCCGAGTTTTTGGAAATATTTCATTCGCAACGGCCGGATCTGGTGGCTGTTGTCGCCTATGGACAGAAAATCCCGGCGGAAATTCTTTATGGGCCGAAATTCGGATGCGTTAATGTTCATGGTTCCTTATTGCCCAAATATCGTGGCGCAGCGCCGATCCAATGGAGTATCCTCAATGGCGACCGCGTGACGGGGGTTACCACCATGTATATGGATGAAGGGTGGGATACCGGCGATATGATCTATCACGAACAAATCGCGATTAATCCAAATGAAAAATTTTGCGATTTGTATGGAAGATTAGCCGTGCTGGGTGGTAAACTACTTGTGAGAACTTTAATCGACATTGAGAATGGAACTGCGCCAAGAATAAAACAGGACGACGCTCAGGCAACACTCGCTCCCAAACTCCAGCCCGAACTGGCCCGGATCAATTGGGCAAGCCAGGCGGCATCCATTCATAATTTGGTCAGAGTATTTTCACCGTCCCCAGGGGCGGAAACTTTTTTCGGAAAAGAACGTTTAAAAATTATTGAAACCCAAATTCAATCCGCCGAACTTATTAAAGCGGACCAAGCTCAACCGGGCTGCATCATCCAAATCATCAAACAGCAAGGAATTCTGGTGGCCACGGGAGACAGGCCCCTCCTGATCACCAAAGTTCAACCCGAGGGGAAAAAAGTGATGACTGCCCTTGACTATGCCAACGGCAGGAGACTTGAACCTGGAATAATTTTGGACGCTTTGGATTAGTTAGAAGCCAGGTGACAAAACTTATCTGCGATGACTAACGGCATCAGGAAACAATGTCTGAATCGGCTTTATCCCTTGCTTCTCTGAGCTTGTGTACGATCTATGCCTTGTGAGCCAGGCTTTCACGCAATCTTTTAGATTATACATACAAGGAGGAAAAAGACCATGTTTTTTGACCCCACCTATCTTTTGTTGATCCCGGCGATTATTTTCACCTTTTACGCACAGTTCAAAGTCCAATCCACTTTTAATAAGTACCTGGACTTTCCGGCGGCTTCGGGAAAGACCGGAGCTCAGGTCGCCCGGGAATTATTGGATCGCAATCGCTTGCATGATGTCCCGGTCGAACTGACCCCGGAGACGCTGTCGGATCATTACGATCCGCGCGGTAGGATTCTCCGTTTGTCGCCCGAGGTTTATCATGGACGTTCCTTGGCTTCCTTGGGCGTCGCCGCTCATGAAACCGGCCATGCGGTTCAACACGCGCATGCTTATGCCCCGCTCACGATCAGAAACGGGATTTTCCCCATCGCCAGCTTTGGTTCGAATCTCGGTTTTATCCTGTTCTTTCTGGGCTTCCTGTTCCGGGGCAGTTTTTTGATTGACCTGGGGATTATTCTCTTCAGTTTCTTCGTATTCTTTACCCTGTTAACCCTGCCGGTAGAATTCAATGCCAGCAGCCGCGCTTTGACCATGCTGGCAGAAGGCGGTTACCTGCGCCATGGCGAAGAGGTGGGAGGCGCCAAAAAGGTATTATCGGCGGCCGCCATGACTTATCTCGCCTCGGCTTCAATGGCCGTCCTGCAACTATTGCGGATGTTTATCTTGCGGGGAAGCAGCCGCGATGAGTAGTTCCGGCCGCGATTTGGCATTGGAAGTTTTGAACCGGGTCGAGAGCAATCATTCGTATGTCAATTTGGCGTTGTCGGAAGTTTTAAGGATGCAGCCACGGGCAAATGCAGATCGAAAAGAAAATGCGTTTTGCACAGAGTTAGTCTACGGCACCTTACGAAATCTGATGAAGATTGATTATATTTTAGGACGGCTGCTCAGCCGTCCTTTACATTCCTTAAAGACTCCGGTAAAAAACATTCTGCGGATCGCTTTATATCAGTTATTGTATGTTTCGGACATTCCGGAGCGGGCGGTATGTCATTCCGCCGTTGAACAGGTAAAAGCATCACCATTTTCCGGGTTGTCTGGATTCGTTAACGGAGTGCTCCGGAATTTTTTACGGGTCCGTCTGCAACTGGTGTTTCCCGGCCGCGCCGAGAATCTGATTGAGTATTTAGCGGTTGAGTACTCGCACCCTCAATGGCTAATTGAACGATGGCTTGGCCGGTTTGGGGCTGAATTGACGGAACGGATCCTAACGGTTGATAATGAGCCGCCTCCCTTAACGGTTCGGGTTAACTCCTGGCTCTCCAGTCCGGACGATATTCGACGGGATATGATAGAGGAAGGAGTATCTTTCAAGCCTGGTTTGGTTCTTGAGGACGCGTTGATCATCGAAACTTTGCCTGGTCCTGTGGAGGAATTAGCGGTCTTTAAAGAAGGAAAGATTTTTATTCAAGACGAAAGTTCGATGCTGGTCGCGAAACTCCTCAATCCTCAACCGCAAGAGACGATCATTGATATGTGCGCGGCTCCTGGAGGGAAAAGCACTCATTTGGCGGAATTGATGAAAAATCAAGGGCGGATCATCAGTATTGATGATCATCCTCATAAAATTGAGTTAATTATGAATAACGCTGTCCGCCTGCGTTTGAACAATATCGAAGCGGTTGCCGCCGATGCCCGTAGCTACCATCCGCTTGATGGAAGGCTGGCTGATGCGGTTTTGGTGGATGCCCCATGCTCCGGTACAGGTGTATTACGGAGAAGAGTTGATTCCCGGTATCGTCGTAGACCGGAGCATATTCGTGATTTAGTGGAAACCCAGCGCTCCATTTTGAACCAGGCCGCCCGTTTGGTTCGGCCTGGCGGGAGATTGGTCTACAGTACGTGCACACTTGAACCCGAAGAAAATGAATTGCAGATCCAGTGGTTTCTGGAGAATCATCCGAACTTTCGTGTTATAGACTGGCGGACGGTCTTACCGGTTCAACTAGAACATTGTCTCTACGAGCCCCATTCGCCATGGGCTTTGATCCTTCCAACCTCGGGCGGCGGTGACGGATTTTTTATCTGCCGGATGAGTTGTTGATAAACTGGTCCATCAACTGATAGCCATTCTCGATCATTAATCCGGTCCCTGCGGCTGATAGTTCGTCGAACGGTTGAGTTAAACCGGAAACGGGCTGGTCCGATTGATAGATGGCAAACGGCACCGGGTCCGATACATGAGTCTTCAAGGTCAGGGGAGTGGGATGATCGGGAAGGACCATCAATTTAAAACAGTCGGTTATGGATGGTAATTCCCGGAGTAAGGGTTCCAGGATGTCGGCATCGATCCGTTCGATGGAGAGAATCTTGTTTTCGATTTCGCCACGATGGCCAGCTTCATCGGGAGCTTCCACGTGCAGATAAATAAAATCTTGACCACCCCGGATCGCCGACAAAGCGGCCTCGGCTTTCCCTTTGAAATTAGTATGAACGTTTCCGGTGGCCCCGGGAACGTTAATCACTTGCATTCCGGCGCAGATCCCCAGGCCCTTGGCCAAGTCCACTGCGGAGATTACCGAACCGTTCAATCCGTATTTGCTGAAAAAACTCGGGATGGAGGGTTTTTTCCCTTGCCCCCATAACCATATTGAATTGGCGGGTCGAAGTCCCTTTTTCTCCCGCTCGCGATTGATGGGATGATCGTTTAGGATAGCTTGACTTTTTTTCATCAGATCCAGCAAGGTGTCCTGACCATCTCCCGCAGGCAGCCAGGGAGTGATCGGCCGGTCGGAGATATCGTGGGGGGGAGTAAGTTTGGTAGAGATCGGCCCTTTGCGCCATACCATCAAATGACGATAACTGATACCGGGATAGAAATTGATTTGCTCGCTGTTTAACCGGGTAGCCAAATCATTGATCAGCACTGAGGCTTCCTCAGTAGAAATTTCATCAGAACTGTAATCTACCATGGTTTTTTGTTCGTATTGGGCTGGTTCCTCGGAGAGGGTGACCAAATTGCAGCGAAATGCGATATCGTCGGCGCCTAATTTAATACCGATGCTCACCGCCTCCAGTGGGGAACGGCCGGTATAATAAGCCCGAGGATCGTATCCCATGACCGAAAGGTTCGCTACATCGCTTCCGGGCGGCATTCCCGAAGGAACGGTCTTTACCATGCCTACTTGGCCATGAGACGCGATGAAATTCATATTTGGTTTACGACTAACTTGCAAAGGAGTGTTTCCGTTAAGCGCCGGAACCGGGTAATCAGCCATTCCATCAGCTAAAACAATGACATATTTCATAGGATCACCGCCGACTTTAGTTTCTGTAATACGGTTAAGCTATAACGATTATATCATAGCTGGCTATAAATAATAAAAAATCTTATTATTATTCATCTTTCTTTAATTACATTTTGGAACATGGGGGATCCTGATTTGAAATTCAATCGGTATATAAGATATTTTTATATCTGTCTATTATGTCTCGTGTCGATCTTAGTTGTTTATACAATAAAAGATCATTTGAAGAAGAATGTAACAATTTTAGTTGATTTTGAAAAACAATTCAATCGATTGCAGTGGTATAATACTACCCCGAACTTTGAAATTTTAAAAGAAACCTTTGAATGTATTATACATTGAGATACAATTAAATCATTCCCAATTTAGAGTAAAAACGCTATTGACTCGGTCCATGTTACATGATAAAATAATTACTATCGTAATCGGGCAGTAGCGCAGCTTGGTAGCGCACCACCTTGGGGTGGTGGGGGCCGTGGGTTCAAATCCCGCCTGCCCGACCAGAAGATTAAGTTTGTGTAGATACACAAACTTTTTTATTTATCGTAATTAATTTCCGTAAATTAAAAAGGAAATTAACGACAAACCTTGAAATATTAAATAATATTTGAAGACGTTAACCTTGCCAAGAGGTCATAAGGGGCGATTGAGTTGACTCTTTGTTCCAGAGCAAGATGGTTCCGGAGTCTATTGTCCTTAGCATGTTGCGCTCTGATTGTGTCCATTTCCATGGCAACTGCGGACGAATCAAAAAGCTTTTATTATCAGATAGAGTCTCAATCTATCCTAAACCTTAACCCGAAGAATACAAGATGGTATATTGTCAATGATCAGCTACAAGCATTTTCATTGATTAAAGGAAAGATTACCATATTTTCCCAAAAGGAGAACTCTTGGGTGGTTGAGTCGACCTTGGGCCCTTCGGAGCTGCAAATAACCGCTTTTCAAGTAGTGAATATTGATGACGATCCTTTTCCTGAAATTTTGGCGGGATCGTCAGAACCCGGTCTAATTTATATTTATGATTACAATCCCGATCAAAGTGAGTGGGAAAACAAGAATTATGGGAAATACGTCTGGTCGTCGATAACCTATCTCTGTTCGGGTAACTTTGATGATACCCCGGGCACGGATATTTTGGTTCAAAATCAAGAAGGGTACTTGCATGTTTTTCACCAAACCAGTAGCAGCCTGGATTTGATCTGGAAGAGTCCCGCCGCTTGGAAACAGATCAGTTCAATTCTGGTTAAAGATTTGGATAACGACTCCAAAGACGAAATTTTTGTGGTTTATTCAAACGGCGGAGTCGGTATTCTGAAACTCGTCAATAACGCAATCGCCTCGGTCTGGGAGAACTATCCCTGGGGAAAAGTGCTTTCCATTACCTCAGGCGATTGGAATAATGACGGGTTCATTGAGATTATGATTGGCACTTCGCAAAAAATGATTTATGTCCTAGGGTACAATGACAAAAATTACTCATTTAAAGAACAAGGGATTGAGTTCAACTTTATTGCCGATAAACTTCAATATTTAGAATATGATAACTCGCATTATTTAACCGTGATGGATTCGGTGGGGAAGTTTTATTTCATGGAATACCAACCCCAATTGAAATCATGGAAAACCATTTTAACCATTAATACTGGCAAAGTAAATGCACTGATCGGAGAATATCCCGAGAAGTTAATGCTATGGTCGTCTAATTTTCTCGTTTCGGAACTAAAGATATTTAAACCGAAAATTTTTCAAATTGCCTATCAAAGCCAAAGATACGATATTAAGCCGGGTTTGATATATAGAAACAATAACTTCTATATTTCACCCGATTCATTGACTGGTATCGGTATATTGCTCCAATTTTCGGAAACCGATGACAATTATCGATTTGGAATTAATCCGAACATTTACGAAATATCCAAATATGAGCCGTACGAAGTGAAACTGGATGGTAACACAGTCTCGGTATTAACCGATCTGATCCGGATCCAAAATCGTTCTTATTTTTTAATTAGTGACTTTGAAACCATATTTAAATTACCATTCCGGATTGATTTTCAAAATCGCCTGTTGATTCCATGCCTGACACAATAGTTTTTAATAAGGACTATTACACATATCTCATTTATATCCATTGTATCCATGGAACTTATGTCATATTTCCCGATGCGCCTCCATAAATTTTACTAGAAAACAGAGGGGGGCAAGGGACTATGGTATCTGAGCCTGAAAATTCCATGGCGTTTCGTCCTGCGGTAATTGGGAGTTTAAGCGGATTTTTTTTAACTACCTTAATCGTGATATTATTAGCTGTCCTAACTGGCTTTGGCTGGACTGGCTTAATATTTTTACCCCAATCATTTTATCTGTTGCCTTTTTATGTCGGCCTTGCCGCAGGCTCAATTATCGCCGGTAAACTTGGGCAAGAAAAAGGGTGGATTACCGGGATTGGTGTCGGCCTTTTCAGTTCAATATTATTATTGATTTTATCGTTAATATTCAGTGGGGGAATCAATTGGGCCGTTTTTGCTGTAAAAGTAATCATCAATTGTTTTATCGGCGCTTTCGGCGGAATTATCGGTGTGAACCTGGGGGGAAAAGCGTAACCGCTGAAGTCGATGTTTTATAATTAGCCTTTTTTGTAAATACTTCAATTAGTAAAACCTCATTGACAAACCATTCTGGTTGGGTTATAATTTAGTGCGAACAGGGGAGTAGCTCAATTGGTAGAGCGTCGGTCTCCAAAACCGGTGGCTGCGGGTTCAAGTCCTGTCTCCCCTGCCAGTTTTAACTCGGTTCACGGACCGTTTTTTTTATGTCTAAATTTATTGGAAGAAACAACATGCGGAGGCGAAATTTGTTATGAGTGATTTCAAGGTACCCGTTGGGATCTCCAACCGGCATCTCCATGTATCTCAAACCGACCTCGAAAAGTTGTTCGGGGAAGGTTATGAATTAAAACAATTAAAACCTTTATCACAGCCTGGTCAATTTGCTGCAGAAGAAACAGTAAACCTGATTGGACCGAAAGGGACAATCTTTAAAGTTCGTATTTTAGGTCCGGTTCGGCCCTCAACTCAAATTGAAATTTCTAGAACTGATAGTTTTGCATTGGGAATCGTTCCTCCGGTTCGGGACTCGGGTTCCATCACGGGTACCCCCGGAATTATTATTGAGGGTCCCAAAGGACGGGTTGAGGTGAAAGAGGGGGTAATCATCGCCCAGCGACATCTTCATCTTCATACCGATGAAGCTTCCGAATTAGGTTTAAAGGATAAAGAATGGATTTCAGTTAAATTCGAAGGTGAACGCGGTGTTGTTTTTAATAATGTTTTAGTGAGAGTGAATCCTAATTTCGCCAAAGATTTGCATCTGGACACCGATGAAGCGAATGCTGCCGCATTGGCTAATGGAACATTGGGAATCATTATAAAATAAATGGTTTAAATGGGGTGGGTTTTTGCCTGTTTATGAATTTAAATGCATGGCCTGCCAGAGGGACTTCGAGGAACTCTGCAAAGTAAATCAGAATGTTGATCGATGTCCATATTGTAATTCGGCTCAAATTCAAAAGAAACTATCTTGCTTTGTAGCCAAATCTTTTAACCCGCATAGCAATAGTTCCACTCCGCTCGCGGGCGGCCATTCGTGCAGCTCTTGCAGTGGCGGTAATTGCGGAAGCTGCCATTGAAAGTTTCCTTAAATTATAATTGTATTATTGTATGATATTTTTTTGTATGGTATATTTTAAATATCTTCTGAAAGGGGAAATTTAAAATGGCGCGGATGTACTACGATCAAGACGCGAATCTTGAAATACTTAAAGGGAAAAAGATAGCGGTAATCGGTTATGGCAGTCAAGGACACGCTCATGCCCAAAACCTTAGAGACAGCGGCCTCGAAGTAATTGTCGGGCAAAGACCAGGCAGCGATAATTATCAAGCTGCCGTAAAGGACGGATTCGCCCCGGTTTCCGCTTCGGAAGCGGCAAAAACGGCTGATTTGATTCAAATTTTGGTCCCGGATCAAACTCAAGCAAGTCTTTATAAGAGTGATATTGAGCCTCATCTAAAAGCCGGCAAGGTTTTAGTTTTTTCGCATGGTTTCAACATTCATTTCACTCAGATAGTGCCTCCGAAAGATATTGATGTGATCATGGTAGCTCCCAAGGGACCCGGTCATCTCGTGCGCAGGGTCTATTCAGAAGGCGGTGGAGTTCCGGCTCTTTTTGCTATCCATCAAAACCATTCCGGGAAAGCCCAAGATTTCGCATTGGCCTACGCCAAAGGTATTGGGGCCACCCGCGCCGGTGTATTGGAGACTTCTTTCAAAGAGGAAACCGAGACCGATCTTTTTGGGGAGCAAGCTGTTCTTTGTGGTGGATGTGCTGAATTGGTAAAAGCTGGGTTCGATACATTGGTTGAAGCTGGGTATCAACCGGAAATTGCTTATTTTGAGTGTCTTCATGAACTCAAATTGATTGTGGATCTGATGTATGAAGGCGGAATCGCCCGAATGAGATATTCTATCAGTGATACCGCCGAATATGGCGATTTAATGATCGGCAAGCGAATCATTACGGCTGAGACTCGCCAAGAAATGAAAAGGGTTCTTTCGGAAATTCAATCCGGCCGTTTCGCCAGAGAATGGATTTTAGAAAATCAAGCCGGTCGACCTGTGTTTAACGCGTTGCGTCGGATTGAGGCTGATCATTTGATTGAAGTGGTTGGTAAAAAACTCCGGGATATGATGTCCTGGATTAAGCGTAAATAAGATATTTTAAAACCAATAATAAATAATAAAACCAACCAAGAAAGCCATGGTTGGTTTTATTATTTATTATTGGTTTTGTATTTTATATTACATAAGGTATATTATACGACGTAAATTTTTATAAAATTAAATTCCTTGAATCACTAATTCACTCAGTCGTGATGCATGATAAATCGAAGCTTATCTCCAGCCAGTACCTTATTGTCTGTAAGATTGTTCTGCGTTTTCAAGTATTCGATGATGACCCGAGGATCTTGGTTCGGTGCGAGCACTCGGGCGATCTCCCATAAAGTGTCACCGCGATGAACAATAATAGTTTTTTCGATATAACCCACGGTAGCTCGGGTGGAATTCACCAGCATCAATAAACTAAGGAACAGGCAAAACATTATTATTAAATTAAATAAGAATTTTTTAGCTGACCAATATAACCTCTTATTTCGATATTTAATCATTTCATA
Source organism: Bacillota bacterium (assembly GCA_023402395.1). Classification (GTDB taxonomy): domain Bacteria; phylum Bacillota; class UBA4882; order UBA8346; family UBA8346; genus JAEYGI01. The sequence continues at coordinate 911,233 of JAEYGI010000040.1, read as the reverse complement.
GTCACTCCGCTTCGCCAAACATGTGTTCTGGTTGTTAAATCAATCATAACACGAACAAATGTTCTATGTCAAGCATTAAAGCGAACAAACGTTTGAGGTTTTTAGAATTTTATGATATAATAAATCAAATCCTTAGTGGCGGTGATCTTATGGATGATCTTAGCGAGCGTCAGCAAGAAATACTTCGATACATATTAAACGAACTTCAAAAAAAGGGCTATCCTCCATCGGTCAGGGAAATTGGTGAAGCAGTTGGATTGAGTTCCAGTTCCTCGGTTCATGCCCAACTTGCTAAACTTGAAGAAATGGGATATTTACGAAGGGATCCTACTAAACCAAGAGCCATTGAGGTGTTGTATGGAAATTCGAATAGCGAAACCTTTAATTATGGAAAGTTACGCTATATCCCCGTAGTCGGTAGTGTTACTGCGGGAGAACCTATACTCGCCGAGCAAAATATTCAAGATTTCTTTCCTCTTCCATCTGATTTTACGAATGATTCGGATGTTTTCATGCTTAAAGTTCGGGGAGACAGCATGGTTAACGCCGGAATTTTCGATGGCGATCTAGTGATCGTCAACAAAAACTCAACGGTTGCTAACGGCGAAATTATAGTGGCGTTGATTGAAGAGGAAGCGACTGTCAAGCGATTTTATCGAGAACGCGATCATATCCGGTTGCAACCGGAGAACGATAAATATGAGCCGATTATTGCCCAAAATGCTCAGGTGCTTGGAAAGGTTATCGGACTGGTTCGTAAATTTAATTAAATAAATTAATTTAATTAATAGGATATTTTAATTATTATACGCATATAAAACAAACAAAAGACACAAAGATGGCTATTTTATTATAAAATAGCCATCTTTGTTATCTATGATAAAAAATTAGATTAAGGTTGAGGACAGAAATAATTATTGGTTGGGGAAATCATATTTAGAAATTGGTTAGGGTTGATATTTTCAACTTTCAATTGTTTTAATTGTTCCGAGCTAACTCCAATGATATTAAAGAACATTTCTAACGCTTGAGAATAACCCTGAGCCAAGGGAACGTTACTTTCGGTCGTTAAATCCAGGTACTTATTGAAAGCGAAAACACACGCATCCTCGACGCCAGACTGTTCGACTAAGTCAATTAATGTCGCATAAATCTCTCGGCGTGCTTCAGCGTGTGTTTTTCTTAAACCACTTTCGGGATCAAAATCTTGCGCAAGCAGTTCTTGCTTGGCAATTCCTTTGAATCGTTTGAGCGCCCTCAGGATATCTTCCTGACTAATTAAAACCATGGGGCATCCCTCCCTACTCATTATTGTACTATGGATTTATTAACTTTATTCGCCGTAACTTTAATAAATCCTTCGAACAACTTTAAAACATTCTTAGCCTTTCCAATCAAGATCGTTGTTCTCGACCAAAAAGCGATAATCGGTCAGATCGAAATGTAATGGGGTGATGGAGACATACCCCTCCTCGATGGCCGCCACATCCGAATCGGACGGTTGGGGTAAGATTTTTGGACTCCCCCCCATCCAGAGATAAATTTGATTACGAGGGTCCCGCCGTTCCTCAAAAACATTTTCATATAACCGAGCGCCCAAACGTGTAAATCGCACTCCTTTAAAACTGTCAATATACGGAAAATTGATATTAAGAACAGCGCTTTGAGCCAAGTCCTTCAGATTAGAAATATAGCTACAGATAAATTCCGCGGCCGGCTTGAAATGAACATTGCCATAACCTGAAAGCGAAACCGCAATGCTTGGAATACTGTTGAACTTTCCTTCTATCGCCGCCGAAACAGTCCCTGAGTATAAGACATCATTTCCCAAATTAGGGCCTCGATTAATTCCCGAGATGATTATATCAGGGGGATCCTTAATAAGCAAATAATCCAACGCCAGTTTAACACAGTCCGAGGGCGTTCCATCCACCGACCAATTCCGTGAGCCATCCAGCATAATTTCAGAAATTCGTAATGGCTGATGCATAGTAATACCATGACCAACGGCGCTCCGTTCACGATCTGGAGCCACGATTGTGGTCCTAGTGTTTGAGCATTGCCTTAACTCCGTATATAAGGTTTGCAGGCCCTCCGCATAAAAACCGTCATCATTAGTAAGTAATACATTTAGCATCATTGCTATCATTTCCATTTCACACGAATAATCCCAGGTATTTTTAGCAATTCCGATACGATGAGACTTTTTTCCGGTTGGGATTCTTGAGTTTTTGCCCCGAGTGCCATTACTATTACAGCTTCGCTTTTGGAATCGGTATGATTAAAGTCCAGTTGATGTACGACCCATCCATATTGAGATATTGAAGCGAAGATCAATGGTACTGACTCTAAAAAATTTTCAGTTCGAATCTCAAGATGGTAGGATCTACTTTTAGTATAAAAAATTTTTTTTTCTACTTTCTCCAATAAAACTAAAATTAAAACAGACAGCGTGGTAACAGCTAAAGCGGGAGTATATAACCCCATCCCGACGGACAATCCGATGCCAGAAACAACCCATAGGCTTGCTGCGGTAGTAAGGCCTCGAACGCTTAGTCCTTCCCGTAAAATAGTTCCCGCGCCAAGAAAACCGATACCGCTTACAACTTGAGCGGCCAGCCGGGCCGGATCTTTCGGGAACCCATGAACCGAAATGACCATGATTAAACAAGAACCCAATCCAACCAGGATATGGGTTCGTAGTCCGGCCGGACGGGCATGACTTTCACGTTCCAAGCCAATAAGACCGGAAAGGATCGCAGAAATTAAAAGGCGTGTAATTATTTCCCACTCAGGGATATAACCCATTCGGAACTCCCATGACTAGAACTTGCCTTTTGATTATAGATACGGTCCAGAATCAGGCAAGATGTATCATTGATCATTTTGCGGCTTACCCGGATCAAATCGTATAACGGCTCCAGATTTTCTTCTCCGCAGATGTTTCGTAACGATTCCAGACAAGCATGGCGATGTGATTTTTGCTCGATAAGCATTGCAATGAGGGGTTCCACTGCCCTTTCATCGCCGAAAACGCCCAATGCCATAACCGCAACTTCACGGACATCGTGATTGACATCATTTAAAGCGGAAATTAACGGTAAAATGCTCGCGGGGTTTTTTAGTTTGCGCAGCGCTTCGGCAGCTTCATACCGTACTCCGGAATTCTCATCCTTTAGGGTAGAAATAACTGACTCTGTGACTCGCTGGTCGCCAAGCTCCCCCAAAAGTTTGCATACTCTTTTTCGAATGAGCGGTTCTTGATCCTGAAGGGCCTTTGTTAAGTGGGGAATAACCAGATCCGATTCGAACTGTTTTAGCGCGGCGGCAATATTAAAACAAACATAATGATTCTCATCGGCAAGCGATTTGATAAGATGAGTAATGGTGCGGGGATCCTTAAGTCTCCCTAGCGCTTCGGCGGCCCACCCCCGGACATGTTCATCAGAATCATTGAGCGCTTGGATCAGAAGGTCGCGCGATTGCTCCAAACCAATCTTACTCAGACCATAAATTGAACTACGGCGAATGGTGCGGTCACCTTCAGTAAAAGCGATCTTTAATACCTCAATCACTTCGTGACGTAAAGTTTCGATAATCTCTTCCCGTTTTTCTTTATTTATCGAATTTGTTATGGTAAGTTCCATCCGATCGAGAATCGAAATGAGATTATCGATCCGTTGCGACTGCACGCCCATTAACAACTCCCCTTAAAAGCCATGTGATGAGCCTGTTCGACACCGTCCATAAAAATGTCTAAGGCCTATCTATTTCGCTTGGCATTGGTGAAAACCCAGGTTTTTTAACTGGATTTGATCACAAAGCCTTTAAACGTTTTTAGCTTTTAGTGATGGCACGGGACTTACAGTGCGGACATTGCTCCGCTTCCCAAGGAACAGGTTCGTGGCAGCTTAAGCATTCCTTTTTTGCGTTTTTTTGACAAAATGGGCAAACAAAAAGGTTATCAATAACTTTCTTATGGCAATGAGGGCATGGGGCCATCTGACCTTGCGGACGAATCATGAAATAAATGACGGCTAAAGCAATGACCGCTGGAATTCCAATAATTGGGCTAGTGATAATCAATAGCGCAGGCATGAACGTCCAAAACATCCATGCATAATCCCGACCCTTGGAATCTAAATACAACCAATACCCTAATACCCCGGCAAGCAATACCTTGATCGCCAATACAATAATGTTTCCCATAATTATCGCTCCTAAACGCCATTAATTAAATGAATTTTTCGAAAAAAAAACCAACAGTACTTTCTTCTGCAGTTTTTTACGCCCAAGTCGAAATCGGCATACTATAATTTCACCCTTTTTGGGTTGATTCCTGCCCCGCCCTGAAAAAAAGATTAGGGATGATTGGATGAAAGAAATCGTTGCTCGATAACCCGGGCCAGCACCATCTTAATCTGGGTATAAGATAGTCCACCTTGTAGAAATGCGATATACGGGGACTTTATTGGCGCATCCACAGATAATTCACTGGTGGCGCCGGAGACAAATGTCCCTCCTCCCATAATCACCCGATGAACGTAACCCGGCAAAAGAGCTGGCTCAGGATAGACATCGGATTCGATGGGGGAATTCTGCTGAATCAACCGGCAAAATTCAATTAAATCTGGAGCGGATTCAAAATATATTTTTTGAATGATATCCGCTCTTTTTTCCTCCGGGAGCGGGCTCACTTTCAATCCCAACTCTCGAAAGAGTTGAGCGGCCAAAACGGCTCCTTTGACCATTTCGCTTACCCGATGGGGCGCTTCGAAAAACCCTTGAAAAAAGAGTTGCAGATTAAGTAGTGACGGTCCTATCTCTCCCCCAATCTTTGGAGCGTAAAGGCGTTCCGCCGATTTCTCCACGAAGCTGCTTCGGCCGGCGATATAACCTCCACTTGGAATCAAACAACCTCCGGGATTTTTAATCAGGGATCCAGCTATCAGATCCGCTCCGACTTCAAGCGGTTCGTTGTCTTCCACGAACTCACCGTAACAGTTATCCACAAAAATGATAATATCCGGCCTGATAGTTTTGATCCGATGAAATGCAGCCTTAAGTTCGGCGATGGAGAAGGAATGCCGCTCCGAATAACCACACGAACGTTGAAAGGCAATAATTTTGGTTTTTTGAGTGATGGCAGCGGTGATTTTGGGAATATCAAGGTAACCATTAGTAGTGAGCGGAATAATTTTCACCGAAAAACCACCGGTTTCACTGATTGCTTGATCACAATCAACAGGAATTCCTAACACCCCTAATAGCGTTTCATAAGGAGAACCTGAGGCCAGAATCAATTCCTGATCGTACCGCAGATTCCCCAATAAAGCACATGCAATGGCGTGGGTTCCAGAGACCAACTGTTGCCTGACCAAGGCCGATTCGGCCTGGAATACCCTTGAAAACACCTTCTCCAGGGCGTCCCGGCCAATATCATGATAACCATATCCGGTAGAACTTTGAAAATGATGAGTTCGAATCCGTTCGGATTGGAAGGCTTCCAGCATCTTTTGCTGATTGTTCAACGCGATTCCGGATAATTCGTTGAATACATCCGCCAGTGCTCGCTCAGCATCATTAATCAAATTTAAACATTCAGAGGAGAGTTTCATTCGCTATCTTCCCTTTTGCGCCGCGGATAACTGCCAAGAATCTTCTTCCAGCCATTGGAGGAACGAACTTGGATTTCAATGCTTTTTAGGGCGGTTTCAACCGCAGGAGATGATTTATGGCCGATGAATTCAAAAATAAGCACATATTCCTGGGGCTTGATCTTATAGGGCCTTGATTGCACGAAGGTGAGATCAAGATTGGAATCTGCCAGATACTTGGCGGTAATATATAATTGACCGGGAAGGTTTGCCCCGTATCGGACCGCGAGTAAGGTTCGATCATCACCAGTTGGATAGGCATCGGTCAACGAACAGATTAAAAACCGGGTTTCATTGTTTGGGTAATCTTGAATATTATCAGGGTAAAAAGACATTTGCTGTTCCGCCGCGAATTGGCGGTTACAAATGGCGGCAACTTCCCCCGGAGTCGTTAGGACTTTTTGAGCGGCTTCCGCGGTTGACGAGACCGGAATTAGAATTACGCCCGGAAATAACTCTTCCAGGCGGTGCTGACATTGGTTGAGAGCAGATGGATGGGAGTAAATCGTTTGCAAAAAATCCCAACGCACATCGGGTTTCGCCGCCAGGATATGGGATATCGGCAGATGAACTTCATCGCAGACCTTTACAAAATCCTGATAATCAAGCAAAGCGTCGAAGGAAGAACCGATGAGGCCGTCAATGGTGTTCTCTACCGGTATTACCGCGAAATCCGCCCGGCGGTTTTGAACCATTGACAATGATTGGTTTACGGTGGTAAAAATAAGGTCGGTCTCATTCAATGAAATAGATGAGCGCTTGGCGAAGAGTCGCGACGCTTGCTCCGAATAAGTACCTTGGGGACCGAGGGTTGCTATTTTCAAAATGATACCCCTATCGCGCGTGTATGAGATGTTTTTTGGTGATCGGACTTAAAAAAAGACCCTTGATAAGGGTCTTCAGTCCTCCCTCTTCTCAGCGGATGCAAAATCAGGGATATTCCGTGCCGGAATAATGGTTGAAACAGCGTGTTTATAAACCATCTCTTGTTTCCCGTCACTATCCAGGATGATTGTGAAATTATCAAACCCCTTGACCAGACCGCGAATTTGAAATCCGTTGACCAGATAGATGGTCACGGCAATACTTTCTTTACGAACTTGATTAAGAAAAGCATCTTGTAAATTGATGACTGGCTTGTTCATCCTATTACCTCCACTACTGATTTAACTTTATTTATTCGACATCTGATGCAATCTACCTTCAACATAGTTTAAAATTTCGCCAATTAATTCCTGGGCGGAACCAGAAGAAATATTGATCCAGCAGTCAACTGGTTCTTTCCGAAACCATGTCAATTGTCGTTTGGCATAATTCCGGGTTGCTTTCTTTATTTCATTAACAGCCGACTCCCAAGGCAAGTCCTGCTGTAAAAAAGCGATAATCTGACGATACCCCAAGCTTTGCATGGGTTTGAGATTCGGGGAATACCCCATTTCCAGCAAGGTTCGAACTTCATCGGCAAAGCCGACTGCGATCATCGCATCGACTCGCTGCTCAATTCGCTGATATAACTCTATTCGGTCACGATCAAAAAAAAGGTAAATCAAACGTTCGAAAGCATTGAGATTTCGCTTCGGCTGCAGTTCTGAAATGGGGATCCCTGTACTATGAAAAACTTCAAGCGCTCGAATGATCCGAACCAGATCATTCGGATGAATCTTTAAAGCCGAAACCGGATCGATCATCCCTAAACGTTCATGTAACTGGGCCGTTCCGGACTGTTTGGCTTCAAGGCGCAATTGTTCACGGAAGAGCGGATCCGCGCCGCCAGGATCAAAGACAAAAGACTGGGTGCAAGCCCGGATATAAAGACCAGTTCCTCCCACCATAATCGGTATTTTTCCGCGATTCAGAATATCTCGGATCGCCAAATCAAAATGCGATTGGTAATCGGCTACGGAAAAACCCTGATCCGGGTCCACCACGTCCAACAAGTGATGCTTCACTAGTTGTTGCTGAACTGCCGTAGGTTTAGCGGTACCGATGTTCATATGCCGGTAGACCTGCATTGAATCGGCGGAAATGATCTCGGCGTTTAACTTGGTAGCGAGCGCAAGGCTAAGATCGGTTTTGCCCACCGCGGTAGGACCAGCAATGATAATTAAGGTATCGTCCATCAACGCCTCAAAAACTTCTTGGCCAATTCTTCAACCACCATTCGAAAGACGGTGGGACGGCCATGAGGACAAGTATAGGGATTTTCGGTTCGAAATAGATCCTTCACTAGGCTTTCCATTTCTAAGAGATTCAGCTTATCCCCTGCCTTAACAGCAGTTCGGCAGGCCATCGTTATAATAAATGATTCTTTGATTTCCGCCGGATTTTTAAAAGTTTCAAAGTTTGCGAACTGTTCCAACAGATCCAGCAGGATCTGGCGATAATCAAAATCCATCAAGGATAACGGTACTCCGCGAATGATAATCGATTTGCCTCCAAACGGTTCCAGTTCAAAACCGAGACCGGTGAATAAACTCAACCGTTCATTGATAATCCGGTATTGACTATAGTTTAGATTAACCGTTTCCGGAAGCAATAATGCCTGGGTTCCTAAAAAATCATTGGCCCGGTGTAAATATCGCTCATATAATACCCGTTCGTGGGCTGCGTGCTGATCAACAAATAATAAACCCTTGTCATCCTGGATGATGATATAGGTGTTTTGCACCGCTTTTGGATACACATAAAACTCACTCCTTTCCGAAGCGGGGATCGGAATTACAATCGGTGAAGCATCGGGTGCGGGTTGATAGGAGTTCTCTTCGTCTTCCTTAACCAAAGCAGCTTGAGCCACAGTTGGATGATCCATAAACGTAATGTTCAGACTACCGGTCGTGGGTTGGGTTTGCGCACCAAAATCATTTATATTTTGCGATGTATAAAAGTCTTCATCCGGAGTGATCCATTCCGATAATAGATTGCCATCCTTTAAAACCGTCCGGATCCCATGATAACATCCTTTAAATAGTTCGGAATCATTGCTGAAACGAACTTCCATTTTGCTCGGATGCGCATTGACATCAATTAGGGACGGATCAATGGCGATCATTAAGCAGACAAACGGGTACCGGGCAATTGGCAGCAAGGTGTGATAAGCTTTTTCCACCGCGGCGCTCAATACCCGGCTGTGAAAGTAACGGCGATTGATGAAGAAAATCTCATTATTCCGATTATTACGGGCGATGGATGGTTTGCCAATATACCCCGCTATTTTGATCCCGTTGAATTCATCATCAATTGCCAGCATTTCCTTGGCGACTTCCTTGCCGAAAACAGCGACCACAGTATCGTGAAGGTTGCCGTTGCCCGGTGTAAATAATACTTCATACTCATGATGTTGAAGCCGGAAACCGATCTCCGGGTACCCCAAGGCCAATCGGGAGACAATCTCGGTGATGTATCCAGTTTCCGTCGGAATACTCTTGAGATATTTCAGCCGAGCAGGGGTGTTAAAGAAGATATCCTCCACTTTCACGGTCGTTCCTACTGGGACGCCACTGTCCTTCACTTTTTGTAAAACGCCGCCCTTGACTTCCAGCGTAGTTCCGACACTTGACCCTTCGGTTCTGGTACTGAGTTCAAATCTGGAAATGGCGGCAATTGACGGTAAGGCCTCACCACGGAACCCGAGGGTTTGGAGCTTCCAGAGATCTTCCGATTCCACGATCTTGCTGGTAGTATGCCGTTCAATTGCTAAGACCGCATCCTCCCTGTCAATGCCAGAGCCATTGTCAGTAACCCGGATCAATTGGCGCCCACCATTCCGGATTTCCACCTCGATACGGGAGGCCCCCGAATCAATAGCGTTTTCAACCAGTTCCTTAACGATCGAGGCGGGACGCTCGATGACCTCACCGGCCGCAATTTTATTGATCGTGTCTTCGGTTAAACGCCGCACCTTATTCATGCGTTGATCACCTCTTTTGCGGGTTACGTTAAAAATTACTCCTGCCGGCGGAGTTTTTGCTGCCATTCATAGAGCCGGTTTAAGGCCTGGAGTGGAGTTGTTGACAAAAGGTCAGCTTTTTTAATTTCTTCGATGATCAGATCTTTTTCCATAGGGAAAAGGCTTAATTGGAGATCTCCGACGGAAGGCGACGGTTCCGAGGCAGCCATGACGGCGCTTTCCCCCTGGAACTCCAATTTTTCCAAAATTTCCCTGGCTCTTCCGACAACCTCGGTGGGCAAACCGGCCAGTTTAGCGACTTCAATCCCATAACTCCGGTCCGTTCGTCCAGGTTCGATTCGCCGGATAAAGACAATGTCCTCTCCGTTGCGGCTGACCGCCACGTGATAATTTTTTACTCCGTCCAACGTCGCTTCCAGGTCGGGCAATTCATGATAATGAGTGGCAATTAACGTTTTGGCCCCAATCCGGTTGCGGCGGTTGATAAATTCAACCACGGCCCAGGCAATGCTTAAGCCGTCAAAAGTACTGGTCCCGCGGCCGATTTCATCCAGTACGATCAGTGAGTGGGAAGTGGCATGGTTCAATATATATGCCACTTCGTTCATCTCAACCATAAAAGTGCTTTGGCCGGTGGCTAAATCATCGGAGGCTCCGACCCTGGTAAAGATCCGGTCCACTAGGTCAATCTCGGCCCGTTTGGCGGGAACGAAACTTCCTATATGCGCCAGCAAGACAATTAGAGCCACTTGTCGCATATAAGTTGATTTTCCGGCCATGTTCGGCCCGGTGATGATTAAGGTCCGGTTTTCTTCTTGATCTAATATGGTGTCATTTGGCACAAAATTTCCGGAAGGAAGCATCCGTTCAACCACTGGGTGACGGCCCTCCAGAATTACTGTCTTGCCATTGTCACTCAGAATTGGCCGAATATAGTTATACCGGACCGCCGCTTCGGACAAGGAAACGAGAGAATCCAATTCCGCCAAGGCGACCGCCATGCCTTGCAACCGGTCGATCTCCGCCAGGATCAGAGTCCGTAGTTCCTGGAAAAGCTGATATTCTAGGGCAATACTTTTTTCGTGCGCATTCAGGATCAGATCTTCGTATTCTTTCAGCGTTTGATTGATAAAGCGCTCACCGTTGGCTAAGGTCTGCTTGCGGATATAATCGGAGGGCACCAAACTCAAGTTAGAGTTGGTTACTTCCAAATAGTATCCGAAAACCTGATTGAATCCGATCTTTAATGACTTTATGCCGGTGCGTTCCTTCTCTTTTTGCTCTAGTTCAGCCACCCATTGCTTGCCTTGTGAACCAGCCGTGACCAGTTTTTCCAGCTCCGGATGATAAGAGGGCTTGATGATTCCTCCTTCTTTCACGCTCAACGGCGGATCATCCAAAACAGCCTTCTCCAATATATCGGTTAATTCCGGTAGCGGCTGAAGAGCATTGACGATTTTAACAACTTGTTCGGCGGAGAAATTCACTAACGTTTCTTGCAAGTCTGGAACACGTAATAGTGTTTTTTTGAGCCCAAGCAGATCGCGGGCATTCGCGGAATTGCCGGCCAGCTTACTTAAAATACGTTGAATATCATAGGTTTGTTTCAGATAATCCCGCACATTCTCGCGCACTTCCAAATCGGAGGCCAAGGCCGTGATCGCATCTTGGCGCGACTGGATCGATTGACGGCGGATCAGGGGCTGCTCCAGCCAGTTTCGGAGCATCCGCCCTCCCATCGAGGTTACGGTATGATCAAGCACCGCAAATAAGCTTCCGCTGCTTTCACCGCGCATCGTGCGGGTCAATTCAAGGTTACGCCGGGTGGCCGGATCCAATGTCATGAATTCGCCGATTTCATAAGTCACGATCTTGCGGATATGGGCCAGGGAATTTTTCTGAGTTTCCTGGAGATAAACCATGATTGCCCCGCTGGCGGCGATCATGGCCGGTTGTTCCTCGAAACCGAATGCATGAAGATTCACCTGATGAAAATGTTCCGTCAGGACTCGGTAGGCCCGTTCCGGTAGAAAATGCGGATCCGGGCCAACGGTAAGCGTCATCTCTTGAATTAGACCGAGCCCGGAGACGACGACCTCCCGGTCTTTTTCACTGATATACAATTCAGCCGGTTTAATCCGAACCAGTTCATTTAATAGCGAATTAGGACGGTCACTCTGGAATTGAGTGGCACGAAATTCGCCGGTGGAAAGATCGGTGTACGCCAAGCCCCAGTCTGGTCCGATCCGGACCATGGCCGCCAGGTAATTATTGACCGTATCCTTTAACAGTTGGTCCTCGATGATTGTTCCCGGAGTAACTACCCGGACTACCGCCCGCTTTACAATGGTTTTGGCAGTTTTGGGGTCCTCCATCTGTTCGCAAATTGCGACTTTATAACCTTTGGCAAGCAATTTGGCGAGATAGCCGGATACGGAATGATAAGGAACTCCGCACATCGGAATCCGTTCCGGGCTGTTATCGCCCCGTGACGTAAGCACGATCTCCAGTTCACGGGAGGCAACTATCGCATCCTCAAAGAACATTTCATAAAAGTCGCCTAGCCTGAAAAAGAGCAAACAATCCTGGTATTCGTTTTTGATTTCCAGATACTGCTGAACCATAGGAGTCAACTTCGCTGACATGATACACCTCAAAAAAACCCTAATTTTTAAGTATTTCGACAATCATGAAATAAGATCCTTTTAGTTTTTGAATTCGTGTGAAAACTGAAAACATTGATGAACCACAATTCTTATTTATTTTTAGCAAAGTTTTACACAAATTTGAAACAAGACATGAATGATCCCCTATCCTTGGGAAGTTGCCACGTTTGTAGGGAGGGAACCTCATATTTCTATTTAGATTAAAGACAGTCATAGAGACAGTTTCAATGACCGTTACGGAAGTGATTCTAAGAATGGAAATCGGACGATATATTACCATTTTGTAAAATTACTTAAATTGACTTCTAACTTCATGAATAAATGATATAATTATTCACATAAAGACGTGATTTTAATTCACGTACTATTTTAAATGAGGTGATCATCATGAAAAAGTCGGTATGGATTCTAGCCCTGGTTGGTTGCTTGGTATTATCATTATCTGCCGTAACGATGGCCAGCAATGTTTATGTCGCTGGATTTGGTGCCGGAGAATGGGAAAACAACATCATAGACAAGGATGATGATTTGGATTTAGGATTTGTCCTCGGTGGAGACTATACTTTCCTGGATAAATTCAAAGTCGGCTTGGAATATCTCTCAGGAACCCAAGAAAAAGCGGACAATGGCAAGGACTTAGATTATGATTCCTATCAAGTTGGATTTGGCTATCGCCTTGTTCAAAAGGATCAATTCAACCTGGATGCCACCTTGGCATATTACAATGAAAGCTATGACGATGCCGCTGATACGGAGATTGATGGCGTAATTTTGGGAGTGGATTTGGGCTACATATTTAATGACAAATTTTCGCTCACTGGTTCTCTCGGATTTTCAGTCGATGGCTCCATTGATGCTAGCCAAACAAGCTATGACGGGAATGATGCCGATATCTTTATCGCTAAGGTGCAGGGGAATTACCACTTTACTGAGGAATGGTCCGGTTTTCTTGGATATCGCTACCTAAGTTCCGACGTGGATCATTTCGACAAAATCACTAATCAAGGCCTTACCTTAGGAGCGGCATACCGTTTCTAAGTTGAGCATGCTTCTTCATTAAATTATCTTCCCTCCAAATCACAGCTAGAAATAAAGGAACCGGTCTTTGACCGGTTCCTTTATTAACTATACCAAACTTCGTTAAATGCAGTTATAATCCTTCCGTTTTTTAATTCCATAAAGCAGTATATTGTACATCATTTGAACATCCGCTAAGATATCTTCGATATTTCGATCGAATAAAATCAATTGAACAAAAAAGACATAAAATGCATCAAGAACCAATTCTGCGTTTTTCTCAATATTTTCACCTTTAAAAGTTCCTTCCGCTACGCCTCTTTTAAGGACTGTCGAAAGAAGAGAGAGTAATTGTTGATTAAAATCTTCTCCCACGGTCTTATTGCGATATCGGCCTAAAAATCCTTCCTCTTTCACATATTGATAAAACCCGCGGTTCTCGGTGATGAACGCATTCATTTGGATAAGAATCCGGCGAATAAAATCATGAAGCAGTTCTTCAGGAGGAAGATCTTGATCAATAACTGAAGTGCAATCGGCGATAAAGCGCTCGCTTAATCGCAACAACCCCGCTTTAACCAGCGTATCTTTGTTGTTGTACAGTTGATAAATGCTTCCAACGCTTATTCCCATTTCTTTCGCGATATCCTGAAGATTGGTTTTGTCGATCCCAAACCGTCCTACCAGACGAATAAAGGTATCTAATATTAATTCCTTGCGATCCGTCTCCACCATGTTAACCGCCTATTATCTTATTCACGAAGCCTGTTGTTTATATTTTATTAAATAGCTTCTCACAACAACAAAATCAATCCTAAGATATTGAATTTAAGTATTCAATGTGCAAAATTCCCTTCCAGGAAAATTGGAAACGATCATCACGATGGGTGATCTGGGAATAAATCGGTGCTCCGGCTGTTACGGTAGTATTTTTTTAACCCAATAGGGTAGCCGATTCATAAATTCCAAAGAATTTGAGTCGGGTTACGATGAAGATGAATTGGATAAGTTAATTAGGAATGAACCGAAAATACCATGAGGACCGGCTGGCGGATGCGGCCCATTTGCCTAATCAAATCAGGCATTTTTTCAAGGCTGCCCTACCTAATGGTAGTAAAAATGCAAAACTTTTTAAGTTATTCGCGTTTTCTTTGCATTTGTCCTGCCAATTTTGTCCTATATATTTGATTAATAAGAGTCTTGAGTTTTCAGCAACCTAAAATTAGCGGCAATAAAGTGTTTTCAATATTAATCTTATCCAAAAGGCAGGGTTATCGGTTTTAATAGAGAATTATTTATGGGAATTTGGGGGGTTTCTCGCTCAGATATTAATTTTAGGAGGCTTATGAATGTTCGGAGAAAGGGATAGCCGCTTTTTTCATTTGTTTGAGACCGCGGCGGCGAATGTCGCCAGTGCCGCGCAGGTATTGCTCAATTTGACTTGCGACCCTAGCCAAAAAACAGCCAGGACCACGGAATTGGAAGATCTGGAACACTGTGGCGATGAATTGACCCATGATATCATCGCTGAATTACACCGTGCCTTCATCACCCCGATCGATCGCGAAGATATCTTTCTGATTGCCAAGGAAACCGACAATATTATTGATTCGATGGAAGCCGCGGCCCACCGATTTGTGATGTTCAATATTTCTGAAACCACCCCGGCTGCTCAACGTTTGGCCCAATTGATCTCCGAATCGTCCAATGTTTTGGTCTCGATCATGCATGATTTGCGCAAAATCAAACACATTGTGGTCGACAATAAATTGGTCGTGGAAATTAACCGGCTCGAAAATGAAGGGGACAATGTCTACCGGGAAGCGGTTAAAGAATTATATTCCGGTAATTATGAGCCCTTGGTCGTGATCAAATGGCGTGAGATTTATGATCATTTGGAAGATACCTTGGACGCCCTGGAGGATGTGGCCAATATCGTGGAAGGTATCGCCATGAAGCACACTTGATCGCAATGAAATTCAAAAGAACCAATAAAAAATGAAAAGACACCGGCAGCGAACCGGTGTCTTTGCTTTAGGCGAGTTGCTCCAAACGCTCCTTGATTTTTTTGGCTTTATCCAAGAAACTTTCCAGTTTGAGCTTTTCTTTCGCGACCACCTCGGCCGGAGCTTTCAAACTGAAGTTGGGGCTGCCGATCCGGGCCTGGAGTTTGGCGGTTTCGTTCCCCAACTGGGCCAGTTCTTTGGAAAGACGCTCCCGTTCCTTATCCACGTCAACCAACCCGGCCAGCGGGACAAAAATTGTCACCCCTTCGGCAATGGAACTGACCGCTTTTTCCGGTTTGGGATCGTTTTCGGTTAAAAACTGATATGATTCCAATCCGGCCAGTCCGGCCACATAGTCGATGCCGCGCTCCAGGAGTCGATTCCGCTCCGGGGTAGCGCTGAAATAGGCCGCTACTTTCTTTTGGGGCTGCAAGTTTGCTTCCGAGCGAATATTGCGGATCGCCCGGGTGACCTCAATCACCAAGTTCATCTCGGCCTCGGCCGACTCAAAGATGAGTGCGACGTGGGATTTGGGCCAAGTGCTGATCATGATGCTCTCACCTTGATGAGGCAGTGCCTGCCAAAGTTCCTCGGTGAGAAACGGCATGAACGGGTGCAGCAACTCCATGGTTTGACGTAGGACCCTGGCCAGGACCGATTGGGCGATTCGCCGTTCCAACGCGTTTTCCTGTTGATAAAGGCGTGGTTTAGAAAATTCAATATACCAGTCGCAGTATTCATTCCAGAGGAATTCATAGATCTGCGACGCGGCCGCGCCCAAATCGAACCGTTCCAGCAACCGGGTGACCTCGGCGGTCACTTTTTGCAAACGGGTCAGAATCCATTGATCCGGCAGCGTTAACCAGTCGGACGGAATATGGTCGGTTTCACCGACCGCGAACGATTGCAGCAAGGCCGAGTGCAGATTGTCCACCAGGTCCCCCTGGAGTTCTTTCTCATGGTGCATGAGGACGAACCGAGCGGCATTCCAGATCTTGTTGGTAAAATTCCGGCTTCCTTCCACTTTCTCCATTTGGAAGCGTTGATCCTGGCCCAGCGCGGTTCCGGTCGCCAGCGTGAACCGCAAGGTGTCGGCGCCAAAGCCGTTAATTATATCTTGCGGGTCGACAATCGTCTCCGGCCGGGACTTGCTCATTTTTTTACCGTATTTGTCAAGCACCAGGCCATGGATGAGCACTTCCTTGAAGGGCTTTTCCTTCATAAATTCCAACCCCATGAAGATCATCCTTGACACCCAGAAAGTGATGATGTCGCGGCCGGTGACCAGAACCGAGGTCGGATAAAAGTGTTTTACTTCCAGAGTTTCATTCGGCCAGCCCATGGTCGAGAACGGCCACAGCGCCGAAGAGAACCAAGTGTCCAGCACATCCGGATCCTGTTCCAGCCGTTTGCCGCCGCACTTTGGACAAATATCCGGTTCAGTCCTGGAGACCATCATCTCATTACAGTCCTGGCAATACCATACCGGAATCCTGTGCCCCCACCATAGCTGACGGGAAATGCACCAATCGCGGATGTTTTCCACCCAACCGAGATAGGTCTTGGTGAATCGTTCCGGCACGAAAGTGATATCACCGTTTAGCGCCGCCTGAATGGCCGGTTCGGCCAGAGGCTTCATTTTCACAAACCATTGTTTGGAGATCAGCGGTTCGATCGTGGTGTCGCAGCGATAACATTGCCCGACCGCGTGAGTATGATCCTCCACCCCGGCCAGATACCCCAAGCTTTCCAGCTCGGAGACCAATTCTTTTCGGCATTCATACCGGTCCATTCCAGCGTATTTACCGGCGGCTTCAGTCATCCGGGCATCGAAGCCGATCACCGTAATCTGTGGCAGATTATGCCGGAGTCCCATCTCAAAGTCATTAATATCGTGAGCCGGAGTAACTTTGACAGCTCCGGTTCCAAAACTCATGTCCACATAGGCGTCGGCAATCACCGGAATCGGGCGGTTGATGCCCGGAATCACCGCTTGTTTTCCGACAATGCCGCGATACCGCTCATCCTCGGGGTGAACCGCAATCGCGGTATCGCCGAGCATGGTTTCGGGACGGGTGGTGGCCACCTCGATGGTTCCCGAACCATCGGCCAGCGGATACCGGATATGCCAGAGATGGCCTTCCCGCTCTTCGTGTTCCACTTCAATATCGGAAATAGTGGTATGGCACTTGGGGCACCAGTTAATCAGATAGCTGCCCCGGTAGATAAGGCCCTTTTCGTAGAGGCGGATAAAGACTTCCCGGACTGCGGCCGAGCACCCTTCATCCATGGTAAACCGTTCCCGTTGCCAGTCGCAGGAGGCGCCGAGCCGTTTCAGTTGCTTGATAATGGTTCCGCCGTATTGTTCCTTCCAGTTCCAGACGCGCCGGAGAAACTCCTCGCGGCCAAGCTCGCTCCGGGTTAGCCCTTCCTTGGCCAAGGACTCCTCCACTTTGGCCTGGGTGGCGATGCCGGCATGATCGGTACCTGGAACCCATAAGGTGTTATAGCCCTGCATCCGGCGCCAGCGGATCAAAATGTCCTGCAAGGTATTATCCAGGGCATGGCCGAGATGTAGCACTCCCGTGACATTGGGTGGCGGAATCACGATACAATAAGGGGTTTGATCCGGATGAACCCCGGCGTGGAAATAATTTCCCTGGAGCCAGTACTGATACCATTTTTCCTCCACGGCCTGTGGATTGTAAACCGTCGGCAGACTCATCAACATCCTCCTCAAAAACAAAATGAAAATAAAAAAGACTTAACGTCCAAGGACGAAAGTCTTCACTTCCGCGGTACCACCTAGTTTCCCGCTGTCGGGCGCTTCAAGAAGCTGTAACGGGCTCACCCGACCGATGCTATCAACTTCACACCGGAGGCTCCCGGGCGACCTTCAATCATTCAGCAGGGGAACCTCGCACCACTTACCGGTTCCTCTCTTGACCAGTGAACGACCTACTCCTCCCGATCAATGCCATTATTGACTTTGGATCTGATTATATCTTTAAGACGTCCCGCTGTCAATAGGCCGGGAAGTACGGCGCGGTTCCAGCCGCTTATACCTGCAGCCCGTCATCAGGCAGGCTCTCGACGAGCAAGTCCGCCAGCTCTTTTACCCGGGCCGCGCTGCCGAAACGGCGGACCCGGACGATGATCTCATTGTGGTTGATTAAAACCTGTTCAAGAAAGGGAAACCGCAGCACAGGTTCGAGCCTGAGCCGTCCCCAGAGTTCAGCGGCGTGTTCCGGTTCCGGCGTCAACATGAACCATTGCGAGTCCAATTGCCGGTCGCCGCTTAGAAACTGTTTGAACTCTCCCCACTCCCGCTTTTTCAGCCGGAGATGATTAATCTCCAGGACTACCCGGAATGGAAACCGGGCCCGGACCTCCAGACCCGAGTTGATGGGCTTTAATGAATCCAGCGGCCGTTCCAGGAACCGGATCTGGATTGGGATCTGTCGATAATCGGCCACGATCTCCCGGCTGGTTTGCGAAAACCAGAACCCGCGATCAACGGATGCTACGCCGAATTCCCGCGCCACCTTTTGAATCAAATGAGCATGATAGAGCTTGAACGGCCAATTGCCGCCGAGGATCGACAATATAAACAATGCAGTTATCAGTAATAACAAGAGATACATGTCCCAGCCTCCTTACGCGATCGAGCCGACTCGTCCGGGCTACGTCCAAGGACTGAATCCGGAAAGGGAATTTAATAATGAGAATAGATTTAAATCATTTCAAGATTCGTTCTTGGCTCGGATATTTCCTGCACCGACTCAAAAAACGAGATTGATAAAATAAAGTTTCGTAAAAGATCCGCCTTCCGGAACGGACGGCGGATCTCCAAAATCCACAATAAATTGTCAAGACTCCCCATTATCTTATCAAAATTCCTTATTTAGCCACGGAATCGAAAGTATTCAAAAGAAAACGAAAATGTTTTGTTGTCCAATCGAAAGCAACCGAAAGAAAACGAAACCATTCTGTTGTCAAACCAAAAGTAATCGAAACTAAACGAAAGCGTTTTGTTGTCAAATCGAAAGTATCCGAAAGCAAACGAAAAGATTCGAAAGGGAAATGGGGAAAACGGAGGGCCGGCATTCCCGGAACAATGGGAATATTTTGACTGAAATACAACTTAGAATACGAATTTTTAATGTGCGGCCAGGATTAATAATAGCTCGTGGCTGTCCAACCTCTTTGCTTTCGCCACCGTGATGGGACTGATTTATTTTATCCACGACCGAAGGGACCTGCGGGTACCTGGAAGCATATACTACTTTAAGCATCAATTTTTTTGTGGAGGCGAGCTATTTGAGTTTTGGCAATACCACGATTTATCCTTTTCCAGCGGTCCAATACATACCCATGAGTATAACTACGATCTGCCGTGAGTCAATTACGAACCTATCTTCCAAAACATCGACTCCAATGGTGATCGCGGGCGCTGATATCGGGAATTGGGAACCGATTCTGAATAGCGATTATGGTATCAACCTTTCTTCAACGTTACCGGAAGGAGGTTTTCCCATTCTGGCCCTGAATCTACGGATCGATGAATCTCGCTATCGCGGGTTTGCCCTAACGATGACCGGAAAGGCGGATGCCGGGAATTATCATTATTTTATCGTACCGCAACGCTATTTTTATAAAACGAAATTGTTTTTTGAGGTTTATGACTGCGAAACCAGCGCCTTGCTTGCCCGTTATTCTTTTTTTATGCCCCGGGCGTCCCGGGAATCGGTTAAACATCGGGGCAATCGCCCCGCAATTCACGGGGTATTCTCCTCCACCAAACTCCGGTAAGCGTTATAAGTTGCCAAAGCGGTGTTGTCCCAAAGGTAATTGGTGAGGATTCGCCCTTTTAACGCTTGATCGGGAACTGAAATCCAGGCCGATTGAAGGGCTTGGCGGATGCTGCCGGGATCACCCGGATCACAATAAAAGGCGGAATCGCCGAGATATTCACGGGCGCAACCACGATCGGTGGTAACAAGCCTGCATCCGGCTAGCCCAGCCTCCAATGAAACCAATCCCGGCGTGTCATACCAACTGACCAGGGCGTGCACTTTGGCGGCAGCGTAAGCCGATGCCAGATCCCGCTGGCCGAGGGCATCGATGAACATCGTCCGCGAACCGGCCGAGGCTTTTCTGCAACTACGATAATACTCGGTATCGTTAAGCGGCCCGATGATTACTAAAGGCATTCGTAACGACGCGGCGACTTCAACCAGCGGCAGCTGATTTTTTCGTTTACAGACTCGGCCTACGGCTAAAACGAACTCCTCCGGCGGATGATAGCGCAGGCGGAACCGCCCCGGATGCGCATCTGCGAAGATTCGGTCAGCGGCGTTGGGTACAATCATTGATTTCGGCAAGAACTGAAAATATTTTTCTAAAACCTTTTCTTCCATCCGGGAGTTGGGCAATATCAGATCTACGCCATTCAATACTTCCGTCCGTAAGGGCATGGTCCGCCGCCACCATTCACCGAATTGATCCATAGCTTTGCTCCGGAGTAGGTACTCTTCGGGGTCCCAAAAGACCGTCGATAAAACGATCTTCTTCTGCTGCCGCTTGGCGTTCAGGTAAAATTGATAGGTCTCTTCCACCGGCATGATATTGAACAAATGAACCAAATCGAAACCGGAGAGGTCCGGATCCGATTCGGAACTGACTGCCATCGTAACGCCCAATTGTTGAAGATAGTCATGGGTTTTAAGAAGTTGGACACTATCGCCCGCTAGGGAGCGTGGAAAACTGGAGCGGTTTTGCATTAAAATTTTCAATCGTCGCTGCCTCCTTCATTTTTTTGGGGTAATAATTCGATTTCAACTTTTAACTTTAATGACCCGTGACGCCAAGGCCATGACCGAACCGGCAAGAAACTGTAATTACGGATCTCAGGCCAATAGCCTGACGGATCCGGAAAGAGACTCTCCGTCTTTAACTGTACAAATCGCCAAAAAGGATAATTAATGGTTTCTTGGCGTAAATAGCCGTCTTCATCCCAGTACTCGACCTCTCCCGCCAATTTGCCTTCGACGAAAAGTGCATTCATGGCCGGGCGGCAACTAAACTGTTCGATGTAAGTCCTGCCGGTGGTAATTTCCTTGGGACTGCCGAGTTTCAATGAAATATCCTCTTCCATCGCCAGCCGCATGGGGGAGCGACCGCTAGTTCCGATGGCATTCGGAGGTCCGACATCCTCCGGCTTGCTTGGGCCGGAGGGTATCCGTAACCTGGTATCGACGCGAATGGCGGTGTCGGAAAACAAGTTGGCTTCCAGCTTTATAAAGTAGCGATAACAAAGGCCGCTCTCATTAAGCGTGAACGAGTCATATTCCAAACGGGGCGTCAAATCAATCCAGCTGGCCCGGGGAATTGTTTGACAGAGAATACTTTTTTGGAATACAATTTTAAATACATCCTCCCGAAACCGGTTTTCACTATCAATGTATGATATGGGAACCAGCAATTCACCTCCGGCAATGAACCACCCATCTCTGGGTTCGGCGCTGACATTTTGGATGGATGTCCGCACAGCCTTGATGATTTGTGGATTACCGCGAAGCCGTATCATGTCTTCGCCAGCTAACGAAAAGGCGACTTGATCAACCAGGCAAGCGCAACTGATGAGCGGATCCGATTCGTTGCCAACGGATAAGACCACCAGTTGATTCCGGTATAGTCGACAACAGTATTCAAAACCAGTGATAACCAGCACTTTAAAGTTCCGCCTAGTGAGTTTGAATACTTGAGGAATCAACCGCTCCATCGCAAATATCTCGGATGGTTCTCTCCCCGCCGTCAACTCCGACGGAATCAATTCATCGATGATAATCTCCTGTTGTCCATATATCTCCTGCGTACCGAAGATGCTGTAAATTCCAATCAGCACCTGGACGGTGACAAGCAAACCTCTTTTGGTAATTCGGGTCGCAACCGACGAACTTTCTAACTTGATTTCTGGGTTTTCGCCGATAGGCTCTGCAATCTCGGTTTCTCTTATCAAATGGCGTTTCAACTCTCCGATGAAGACTGGGAGCTTATAGCGAGATTGGGGTTGATCGTCGCTTTGCAGAATCTCCATGCACGTTATTTCTTTTCGATGAAGGTATTGCCAGTTGTAAGTAATCTTCAACTCCATAATCCAATGAGAGTGACCGTTGGATGGTATCCATAAGACATCGCCGATTTCTCCCAGGATTTTTAGATGCTGCTGTCCGCTGGATTCCGGTAAGTCGGTTAGAAAATTAAAGGGATGGCATAGTTCCATTTCCTGGATGGAGCTATCTTTCGTGCGAATCAACAGGTTCCCGGTTATACTTCCCCCGATTATAGGAGGCGCCAAGATTTCCTCGAAATGAACCGTTCCTTCAAATTGCTTGGGTCTACTTCCGGTAGCAATCATCGGTAATTCGATCCGGATGATCTGGCCATTTTTTCCGGATGATTCGACAATATCGGCCAATACCGGAATGTCCCCGGTAATATTGGTGGGACATTCGGTGGATTTACTTACCGAAACTGAAAATTGTTGGTTTAAAATGGCCCGATCTACTCCGAGCTGTCGGGGTTGGAAAACAAAATAAGTCGAACGTAATTCCGCTTCAAAGGCTGGCAAGGGTTCGGGCAAAGAAGCGCCCAGGATCGCTTCAAATTGAATTTTATCCTCGCTTTTCCGGGCCCGTCCGTCAAATTCCTGATAGCGGATCTCCCGTTCAATCACACCGCTAATCACTAACATTTCACTGTGGTTTACAATCGCAAATTCTTTTAAGCTGCTGTCAATCGTTTTAATCTTTTTATTTACCAGTTCCGGCCAATCGGTGGATACCGTAAATGAACTGGTATAATCGGCTGTCATCCGCGCTCCTCCGTATTTTTGTCCAATAACATGTATATGCCGGAGGAACCATGAACCTGCTTAAAAGAAAACAGGCTGTTCCGTTGGGAACAACCTGCTTCTTGATGGTTTGAACGTCCTGGGCGGGAGATTTTAGAAATAATACGGTCCGACAATTTGAACCGATAATTGTTGAGTTTCGGTAACCTTGACGAAGAACTCGATAACCACTTTCTGCCGCAGTGTGGTACTGTTCTCCAATTCAAACAGGATCGTTTCAATCCGGGAATCAACACGGACATTCATCCCAGGTGTCGCGCCAGCCACATCTACAAACGTGCTGAACGGGATATCCTCTGCCTGATGGTGTTCCAAGTTATCAGTGGCAATGAAGAAGATCTGTTTATGCAACGTTCCTTGGATGATGACTTTATCACAAATGACTTCGGTGGTCAGATCGCGGATCGTCGCCACGATTTCGCGAATTTTGACCGTTTCCAACGGCAGGGTGAATACGTTTTCAAGCAGGATTTGCCGGGTATTTTCGCCGACAACCGTCTCCAGTTTCAATAAGGCTCCAGGTCCCAACAAGATGGGGATCTGAACGCTTTCGGTCACCTTGACGAAAAACTCCACGACCACTTTTTGAAGGAGTGTGTTGACATCTCTCAGCTCAAAATGAACGAACTCCACCGTGGGTATGACTTCAACATCCATACAAGGTACCGCGCCCGGGATATCAACGAATGTCGAGAACTCGACGTCTTCGGCTTGATGAAGTTCAATGTTGTTGGTTCCGACGTAGAAGATTTGTTTATGAATAACTCCCTGAATGATTACTTTGTCGGTAATCACATGAGTAGTAATATCGCGGATTACAACAGTGATATCATCGATCTTGATGGCCGGGGAATTCAGGATCACAAAGTTCTCAAACAATTCTTGCCGCGTATTCTCCCCAACCACTTGATCAACCCGGACCAAGGGTCCGCTCCCGGTCAGAACATTAAGTTGTCTGGTTTCGGTAACTTTTACAAAGAATTCGATGACCACTTTTTGATGGATGATTGCCGGCGTTAAAAGATTGAAGATGACGGTCTCAATCACCGGTTCTATCTGAACGTTCATTCCCGGTTCCGCTCCGGGAACATCTACAAACGTGCTGAATGGAATATCCTCTGCTTGGTGGTGGACGATGTTGTCTTCTCCTACAAAGAAGATCTGTTTGTGTAAAACCCCTTGGATGACCACTTTATCTGCAATTACATCAGTAGTTAGGCAGCGAACCTCCGCATTGATGTTCCTAACTTTTATTGCCGGAACCGTCAACGTCACATTGCGCTCAACCAGGATCTGCCGTGTATTTTCGCCGATAACCACTTCCGCGCGAATCAAAGGGTCCATTAATTTCCCTCCTTAAAAAAGTTAACTGTGGCTTATCTCCCGATTGGTTTTCTATCCCTGGTCAACACCTCACTTTTCATACTCTGATGACTGTTGTCCGGATTTTGATTGGGATCTGGTTGTTTCTTCCGTGGCATCGTGAGAAGGATTGAATATATTGAATGTCGGGTTATTTTCTTCCATTTCCTCATTTCGAGCGAGCCAGCGTCTGTGATGATGCTGAATTAACCATACGGTCAAGATAGTCATCATCAAACCGTAGATTATCAATCCCAGCAATAACGGTAACCCCACCATCAAAACCCTCCAAAACTCCGGGACGCCAACCTCCGGCTTTTTGCTAATATAATATATGTGCCTTTGACCGGTTGTGCGCATAGTAGAGGTTTTTGTTTTCATTTTCTTCAACGCCTCAAGCAGTTTTATTTTTGGGTGCCAGGACATAAGCATAATCGAGGTGGGATCATCATGCTGACCGTTTTATATCCGCCGACGATTGACTGGCACTTTTTATTTCAACGACCACAACAATTATTGCTTTCTTTTGCCAAACAAGGGATCCAATCGATATTTTGCAATAAAGATCACTATCTGCCCCAGTCTCCGGGGATTAAAGAACTGTTTCCCAATTTTTTTTTGGTAAACCGTTCCAACCCGTATGCAATTACAATGCCTGGACCTCCGGTGCTATGGATCACCTATCCTCCCCACGTTCATCAATTAAAAAACTACCGGTATCAAGCGGTGGTTTTTGATGCACTTGATGAGCCGAGTGAGGAATTTTCCCACTGGCGTCGGGATGCTGGGACAATTGTGGACCAAAGTGATTTAGTGATCGCCAGTTCAATGAAATTGAAAAATTTTTATGAACAATTCGGCAAACCGGTTCACCTGGTGCCCAATGGAGTGGATTTTTACCATTTCTCTGCCATTCCGCCGGAGCGCCGTATTGAACCGTTTGATCTAAAAAAAATTCCCAGGCCCCGAATCTGTTTTTCGGGAGCGTTGGCCAATTGGATCGATTGGAAACTGGTTGAGTCGGTCAGTAAACTTTGCCCGGACTTTTCCTTTGTATTTATCGGGCCCAGCCTGGGGGATATATCAATCCCCCACGAGCCTAATCTGTACTATCTCGGCTTAAAATCCTATCGTCAATTACCGCTGTACTTTTTTTTCACTGATGTTTTAATTATTCCATTTCGGGTTTCATCGATGACGAAAGCTTGCAACCCAATCAAATTCTGGGAATACCTCGCATCGGGAAAACCGGTCGTCAGTACCGGCTTGCCAGAGGTTGCACAATATAATGTTGCCGCCATCGCCGATAATCCGGGGGATTTTGCGGAGGCCGTAAAACAGGCGCTCAATTCCGCTTCAGAGGTTAACGCCCGAAATACCAGGATGAATTTGGCGGAAGCGAACAGTTGGGAGCGCCGCGCTCGCACCGTCATCGAATTAATCCGGGACACCGTGAAACAATCTTAAGCGAAATGATGGATAAAATGCATGAAGATTGACCCTTCAAAATTTCTTACCCCTTCCCTGGTGGCAGAGCGAATCGAGACCGCGCTTCGGTTCAGGCGTCCGTTTTCATTGGTTCGGATTGGGGACGGTGAAGCCTTGGCCATAGCGCAAGAATCGGTATTACCGCTGGAAGAGATTCAGTGTCAAAAATTTTTGAGGTACGCCGGTGTTTTGATCCCGGATCTTAAGGCCAGGAATGAGTTGCTGGCCATGATCGTCAAGGCGGATATCGTGGGACTTCCCGACCGTTGGGATCTCCCCTATTTTTCGCCATTAGTCAGCGAAATATTGACGCACTACGGCATTCAGCTGGGGAGCATCTGTGATTGTTGTATTAATTACCAACTTCATCAAGCCGGCTTATTGTTCCCATTATTTAAAAATCGCCGCCTGCTATTGATCGGACGCCGTTCACGTGAATTGGCGTCAGTCTTAAAAGAATATTACGGATTAATGGCGGTAGGGAAAATTTTGATTGACAATTACCGTCAGATTCCTTCTGTGATAACTCGATGCGGTGAATACTCTTTTGATATCGCTTTTGTGGCAGCGGGAATTCCCGCTGTAACCTTATGTGTAAAGATTGCTTCCCGATTTGGAAAAGTCGCGTTGGATTTGGGACATTTATCCGACCGAATCATTGAAGAGTATTTATAATTGAGCCAGAATGGCTTATATGGGCGAAAGTCAAAAAGTATCGGTATTCACACCCTACCTCCTGACCTGACATAGTATACAAGTAATACTAACCAGAGGTGTGAATATGGTACCGGCCAACATCAACCCGCATCGTCCGTTACGAATTTTATTCATCGGCGATGTTTTCGAGCGTTATTATTCATATCATTATTACAAGTTTTTTAAAAAAATGGGGCACAAGGTACTTTCGGTTTGTCCCAAAGGCAATATTCGGGTGGTGGGTCTGTTTGACTTTCAAAAGACCGTTCTTCCCCAACTGCGAGCCAACGGGTTTCAACCGGACCTGATTATTGCCGCTGAGAGTCCACCCCTGTATTGGGCAAATTTTCAAAAAATTCGGAAACTGGTCCGAGTTCCGTTGGTATTGCTCTCTTTTGACACCGCCTTGCGACATCCAGCCCATGCCTTATTAGGCAACAATTTCGACTATGTCTTTATCTCGCAACAGGATTACCTGAATTATTTCTACCGGAACTGCCAAGCCAAGACCTATTGGCTTCAATATGGGTGTGATCCGGAAGTTCATCAGCCATATAACTCACTGGAAATCAATGATATAGCGTTTGCCGGAACGGCTTGGTCCTATCCAGAAGTTTATCAGAAAAGAATTGACGCCCTGGATGATTTAAAGAAAACCTTCAAAGTAGAGATCGGTGAAGGTTATTGGGATCAGCAGGCAGCACAGCTATATGGCCGTTCAAAACTAATTTTTAATTTAGCACTTCAAAACGGTGTTAATCCCCGGATTTATGAAGCATTAAGCTACGGGAAATTACTGTTAACGAACCGAACCGGCTCACTAAACGGTGTATTCGCGGATCATGTGCATTTAGTCTATTATGACAGCATAAACCATTTGAGATCTCTCATCCGCTACTATTTAAAACATCCCGATAAACGTTTGAAAATTGCCGCCCAAGGTCATTATAAAGCTTGGTTAAAACATACGTTTTACCATCGAATCGATCTGATGCTCCGGAAAGTGATGGGAAATGGAATATATAAAAGTCTCGAAAAACCGATTGATACCTAAATGACGGTCCCTAAGCTCCTTTCTTTAGTTGGAGGCTTTAACGTCTTTGCATTGGTGGTTTTAAGATAGAGGCTCTGCATTGCTGGTAAACTACGATGTTATTCGAGAAAATAAACGCGGACCCGTTTTCTTCCGTAAACTATGGCTTCCCGATAAGTTCGGAAACAAAGATCAATTCGATCTCCCTTGATGGCGCCGCCTACATCGGCAGCTTCCGCGCGCCCGTAGCCTTCCACATACAACATCGTTCCTAATGGTATGACTTTTGGGTCGACAGCTACGATCCCATAGGTGGCTCTTTTCCCGGTAGCAGTTAATCCATCAGCTGACGCACCGGTGCATTCAGGTCCCGGATAGTAGCCAGTTGCCTCCATCATTAAAGTCCGGCGATAAAGATAAGAGCAGCGGGAATTATAAAGTACTTTAGCCTGGGGTATGATACCTAGTATTTCGAGTTCATTAGGTTTTAAAAAGTTTCTTTTAGAAATTAAAAAGCGCTCCACTGTTGGTAAATTGCTATAAACCAATTGTAGCCGAAAGACGATCAATCCGGTCCAACCATGACGAAAAAGCCTGATATCGTTCGCAGGAATTTGATACAGATTGATGGCTTGAATTTGATCGTTTGGCTTAAAAAGTTCCGAAAACAACTTTGAATCGAAAGATAGATTACTGATTGTTAATGAAAACACATCTTCCGATTGACGAATCGGATGTAGAGCAATGCTTGATTCAGATAACTTGATCTGATATGGAAATGCATTGACCAAACTTAATTTATTCCGGTTCAGACCCCGTCCGCTCTTCCTTTCGGGAAAGCTCCGGGAAAGAATCAGTTTTAAATTTCCATCGATCACCTTCGCTCGTGAACTCACCCAAGTTGATGGAGATCCGTCAATACTCAATCGAATGGGCCGGGATGGCAAAAAACCAGTTGTAAGCCCCATTATTGCCAAACTGACACCAAATCCGATCCTAATAAATATTTTGTTTGGTTGTTTAACGTTCTTCATTCGTTTCCTGATTATCCAATCTGAACATTTGACACTCACGCTCTTTAATAGCCGGGATGCCGGATGCTAGTCGTAACAAAAACCGGCGATTAATGACAATTGAGAATTCCCAATTGAAACAAAACCTAAAACATCCGAACACAAAATTAATTCTCCGAAACCAAATGAAAAGATTCTGAAAGTAAAAGAAAAAAATCATTTGAAAGGGTTGATAAATTTTGAGAAATCAGTGAAAAAAAACTGCTTATTTCCAAGCAGTTTTTTTTCATCCGATTCCGTGATCAAGCCGTAGTCAGGATTCGAATCGTAATTGTCAAAGTTATGTTGTCGGTAACAGCCGTTATTGCCAATGTGCTGGGATCGAATTCCTGAACGAGAACTTGGCTTGCCAGTGCGACATCCCCTGCCACCGTGACATTGGTTGGAAATGTACCGGGGACATTGATAACCGTGCTGAATGGGAATGATTGCGTCTGAGTATGATTCAGCCCATCGGTTCCCAAGAAAGTAACCGTGATTACGATATCACCACTGACCCGGACAACTACCGATCCGAACCCAATGATCTCGAATGCTACATTTTGAATCGCCGTTTCCACCGATAACACTTCATCAGCAGGCAATATGAAGGACAAAGTGAAGGATAACGGTACAACCGTAGTGATTTCAGCTAATATAACCGGACCGGGGGGTACAGGTGGAACTACTGCCTGGCAACGTTTTGATAAGTCTAACAACACCTGGCGGGTAATCTGGTTTTGAAAACGGGCAACCGCCGTGCTGAACTCACAGACTTTCGGAACGCAACAGACCAAATTAGAGCCGATATTCACGGGTCTACATTGTGCCAAAATAATCACCTCTCACTGTTTTAACGCGGTTGGTTAAGTTTTGGAATAGATCAGCGCAATTCAAGACGACTTGTGACAAATAATTATCATTTCTGAGTTGGGCTCGGATGTTTTGAACGATTTCCATTCGGCATGAACCCTACGAGCAACTTTATCTTTAATGACACCAATCATGGCTGGATTAACGCTGAACCATCCGGTGTGTTCATGGACGACCGTTTTCCGGTAAAGAACGCGACGGGACTATTCCGGGAACGCCGCCAGTTTCTGAACTACTGTCGCTCTTTGCTTCATTTTTCATGACTGTTCGGTTGTAATTTTGTAATTAGTCTATTAGCGTAACCTCTACTTTGCGCATAGGAATTGAGTAATCCATGAATTTTTATTTGCGAAAAAATATACTAAGAAAATAGTGAGGATCGGAACATTCACTTCAGAACGGTAATACAATGCAATTAATTAAGGGAGGGCTACCTATATGAGCATTCCGGTTCTCAAACCCTCAATAACCGATGCTGAAGTGGCGGCGGTCGTTGAGGTTTTAAAGTCCGGTTGGATTGGTCTAGGACCGAAGACCGATGAATTTGAAAGAATGTTCGCCAAGATAATGGGGGTCAAACATTGCATTGCGCTAAATTCGTGTACAGCCGCTCTACACTTGGCTTTGGCTTCACTGGAACTAAAACCTGATGATGAAGTGCTGGTAACTCCAATGACCTTTATTTCCACGGTTCATGTTATCGTTTATTGTGGAGCCAAACCGGTTTTTGTTGATATTTTGCCCGATACATTGACTATTGATCCGGAGGATGCCATCGCCAAAATTACTAATAAAACCCGAGCAATTTTAGCCGTGGACATGGCCGGGCATCCTTGCGAGTATGACGAATTAATGGCCTTAGCGGAAACCCATGGTCTTGTGCTGATAGAGGATGCGGCTCATTCTTGCGGCGCTCAGTATCGAGATCAGCGGATCGGTTCCATTGCACCATTGACCTGTTTTAGTTTTCACGCTGTAAAAAACCTTACGTGTGGAGAAGGAGGAGCTGTGACTTGCCGAGAGGAATGGCAAGAACGCTGGTTTCGAGAGATGCGATGGTTGGGAATATCCAAAGATACTTGGTCTCGTACCAATCAAGACCAATCTTATAAATGGCGTTATTGGGTCAATGCGATCGGATATAAATACCATATGAGCGATATCGCAGCTGCGATTGGGTTGGTTCAATTACAACGGCTTGAAGAGTTGAATGCGGACCGCCGGAGATTGGTTCAACACTATAACGAAGCCTTTGCGGATCTGGATTGGCTGGACACTCCAATTGAACGCCCCTATGTACGATCCGCATGGCATTTATATCAAGTTCGCCTACCTGATGAGGAACGACGCGACCGGATGGTTCGGTATTTAACGGAGAAAGAGATTACCCCGGGAGTTCATTATATTCCAAGCCACCTTCACCCTTGCTACCGGGGGATTAAAACTTACTGTCCGGTAGCAACCAAAGAGTGGCGTCGCTTGGTTACCCTGCCCCTATTTCCCGACTTGAACCAAGAGGACCAAAATCGAATCATTGATACAATTCATGCTTTTTCAATTTGAGGCGGGAAAATAGGTGAAAGAGATTTTTCCGATACCCATTTAAATGTTTACACTGAAATGGTTTATAATTTCAACTTGTGTTTCCGAGCTTTTGCGGTACCCCTGGCCTTCGCGGCCAGGGTTTTATTACCTGCTTAATGCAGGCATGTTATTGAGGTGATTATAATGATTCTTCAGGGAAAACTGGTAAAGTTGCGCGGCATCGAATATGAGGATCTGATCGCGCGGCTCCGTTGGTTAAATGACCCGGAAATCACCCGCTTTTTTACTAATTTGGGCGCAATGCCGCTAACAGAAAAAGAATTAAGCCATTGGTATGAGTGCTTGGGTGAACGACAGCATCAGGAAGTTCATTTTGCTGTAGATACGGTAACTAGTGAACATATTGGCGGTGCTCAGCTAAAAGCCATTGATTGGCGTAACCGCAGCGCGGAATTGGGTTTGTTCATTGGAAACACTCAATATTGGGGTCAAGGGTTGGGCACGGAAATTGTCCAATTGTTAATTAATTATGGGTTTTACACGCTTAACCTGAACCGAATCTGGCTACGCGTGGATATTGAAAATACCGGCGCGATCCGCTGTTACCAAAAAGCGGGGTTGAGCGAGGAAGGAGTATTCCGCGAGGAAGTTTACAGCCAAGGGCACTATCACGATTCAGTAATTATGAGTATTTTACGCCGGGAAATTGAGGACGGCCTGTCTTGAGACGAAGCGTAGTTAGTTATATACTTGTGGGAACATATGGAAAAGACGATTAATTGTTATTTCAGACCGGCGCTGAATACGGGTCATTTTCATATTATAAACCAGCCTTCGATTATACAACCGAAAGCCGTCGTCTGTGCTACGACTGCTATCCGGTCTGTTGCGCCGCAATGTTACATACATATCGGCTTATGCGTTATATCTATCCATTAAGGGGATGAACGGCATAAGCCCCTAGGAGTGATACTATTTGAAACCATGCGTTGTCGGGTTGGGCAATATCGGGCTGCAACTCCTGCTGGATCTGCGAAAGAAAGAGATTGACGCGATCGGAGTCGATTGCAAACCGGAACTGGTAGATTCGCTGCGCCGCGCCGGACTCAAAGTCTCTACCGCTCATCAGGATTTTAAGGATATTGATGTTTGGTTGATCGCCATTTCCACCGGTTCCCGCATGGAAAATCTATATGAATTGGCCGAGACCATCAGTCCGAAGCCGGGGGCGCTGGTGTCGGTGGAATCGACTTTAATCCCGGGAACCATGAAACGTTTGGCGGAGATCTTCGAAACCAAAAATTACCGACTGGGCCAGGACCTTTTTTTGATCCATGTTCCCCACCGGATTAACTTCGGCATTGATCGTGACGTTTTTGAACAGCCCAGGGTTATCGGTGGAATTACTCCGGCATGTATTCAGCGAGGGCTGGAGTTCTATCAGCCATTAATAAAACAACTGATTACCGTAAGTGACGTGCGGATCGCCGAATTGGCCAAGATTATTGAAAACTCAAGCCGTCATTTGAATATTGCCTTTGCCGAAGCCATTTATCGTTATTGCCTTGAAGAGGAGTTGAGTTTCGACGAAGTCAGGACATCTGTCAATTCCAAAACCAATGTCAGGCTGCTGGATGTCGATTACGGGATCGGCGGAGAATGCCTTTCCAAAGATATGAGTTTTTTATGGGAAGCAACCAGGTCCGGGCTGATGGAATCCGCATTGACCGAGGACGAAAGGTATCGTAAATTTTTGTTTGAAACGTTAAAAAATGAGTCAGCGGTTCTTATTTCGGGAATTACCTATAAACCGGAACTGAAAAATCTTAACTTCAGCCGGGCAACCGAACTCTATCAGCGATTAGTGGATTACGGAACGCCCGTATACGTTGAAGATCCGATGTTCGACAAAGAAGAATTGGAAACCTTGGGTTTTTCCGTGTGGAACGATGAGCCGGTATCGGCAATTGTCAAGCGGGGCAGCATCTTTCGGAATACTGGAAAGGTTGAACATGAAAAATCCGGTTGTCTTTTGTAACCATTTCGCCCGTCCTGGGTGGCTAGACGGTGCCGAAGTCAGTTTATTGCAGATTATGAAGGCGCTTCCGGCGGACCAATTTGAACGCTATCTACTCTCTCCAGCCAATGGCGAATTACTAAATTTGGCTGAGCGTTCGGGTATTCAAACGCGAATTTTGCCGCTTGACTTGATGTGGACCATGGGCGGACTGGTTGAACTTGAGACCACCGGTCATCACACGCTCCAGCAACACCTGGAGTCGCTGCTTAATAAAGACAGCCGCGAAATATTCCGTCTGAAACGCCTGTTACGAGAGATTCATCCCAAAACCATGCTGGTCAACACCAGTGTCAACGTCACACCGGCGGTAATTGGAAAGCGATTGGGCATCCGGATAATTTGGTTTATACGGGAGTATTTTCGCGGTCAGCTACCCGCCACCGGAATGATTTTAAATCAGTTCGCCGATGAAATCTGGGTGGCCTCCTCCGCCATGGAAAATCTGCTGCAAACCATCCCTCATCTGCAAAAGCCAGTAGTCAGGATCCCTAATTTCATCGATATTTCAAATCTGGAAGAAACTAAATGGCCAGAGTATCGGAGTGAAATCCGCAAAAAACTGGGAATTGTTTCGCATCAGATCGCTATCGGCTATTGGGGCTCAATCTCTCCTCAAAAAGGTATCGCCGATTTTTTAGAGATGGCCCAAAAACTGAATCGGAAATATCCGGGCCGGCTGAAATTTTGTATTGCGGGGTGCGCCATCAAGGACGCTTATCTACGATCGGCGTTGGCCATGACCCAACGGTTGAATCTTCAATCCCTGGTTGTTTTCCCCGGCTTTTTCCCGGATTCGCAGCGATTCTTACCTGGAATGGACATAATGGTAGTGCCCAGTCATTTCAATGAAACATTCTCCCGTTCCGCTCTTGAGGCGCTGGTCTATTTAAAACCGGTGGTTGCATACGCGGGTGGAGGAATCGGTGATATCGTCAAACATGAACAAAACGGATTTTTAGTTTCTAAGGGAGCGATTGATCAGTTGGCCTCCTACTGTTCCGGGCTGGTAGATAATCCGGGGCTCCGTCATACTCTGGGTATAAATGGCCGGCAGTGGGTCGATGCCCATTTTACCGTCTCTAGCGTAGCATCATTTTTGTCAAGGGCTTTTCTTTAGCCGTTATGATGATCTGAATCACCACCCCAGAAGTTCAAATGTTCCCCATAGCATTCGGGAATAAAAGTTTAGGTGCTTATTCTTATTAATGAAAAGGCTTTATTCACTGGGAGGTAGTTCATGACCGTAGTGCGGGTATCTAGCCTATCGAGCCAACCCCAACTTCCCCGAATCGGACGAGATTTTGTCAGTGTAGTCATTCCGGTCTATAATCACCAGGAATTTGTCGGAAAAGCCATTGAAAGCGTTTTGCAACAAAATTATCAACAATTGGAGATTATTGTAGTTGATGATGGCTCTACCGATCATACCCGGATAGTGGTCCAAAATTATATACCCAGAGTTCGCTATATTTATAAAAATAATGGTGGAACCTCCAGCGCGTTAAATATCGGAATACGGGCCGCTAAAGGCAGCTTGATTTGCTGGCTCAGTTCAGATGACCAATTTCTCCCGAACAAAATCCAAAAGCAGGTTCGGCTGTTTCAACGCAATTCCGATTTGGGGATGGTATATACCGACTGGTATGAAATTGACGCCATGGGGAATATCACTCGTTTATTCCGTTCACCCGAACTCTTCTCACGAAAGGACGCGGCGTTGACTTTATTGCGGGGGAACTGCATTAATGGATCGACGGTGATGATTCGAGCCGAGTGCTTTAAGAAAGTCGGCTATTTTAAAGAAAATTACATTCAAGCCCATGATCACGATATGTGGTTGCGGTTATGCCGCTATTACCGCTTTGGCCATATCAACGAGCCCTTGCTGTTGTACCGCCGCCATCATAAAAATCTGAGCCTGCAGCCGGATCCATTGCACGAACTTCATCACCAGGAAATGTATCGCGAGGCGAGAGAATTCTTTAAATTCTAGAATGTTTGGAGTTGACTAGAAGCAAAAAATGAAAACGCCATTGATCAGTGTGATCATTCCGGTCTACAATCATCAAGAGTTTATCGGTCAGGCGATTGAAAGCGTTTTGAGCCAAACCTTCCCCGATTATGAAATAATCGTCATTGATGATGGCTCGATTGACTGCACCCGGCTGATTGTTAAGAACTATCTACGTCCGGGAATGCGATATGTTTACAAAAACCATCGCGGAACACCCAGCGCCTTAAATGTCGGGATTACCAAAGCCAAAGGGGTTTATATCAGCTGGTTGAGTTCGGACGATCGATTTCTCCCAACCAAACTACAAAAACAGATCCAATTAATCCAGGCCAATCCCAATTTTGGAATGATTTATACGGACTGGTATCAAACTGATGCGGTCGGAAACGTGGTGAGAGAGGTTCATTCCCCGCCTCTGCCTACCCGTCGTCAAGCGGCGATCGCGTTGTTGAAAAACAACTGCATCAATGGCTCAACGACGCTGATTCAGGCTAAATGTTTTCAAAAAGCCGGTTTATTCAAAGAAAATTACCTTCAGGGACACGATCACGATATGTGGTTGCGTTTATGCCGCTACTACACCTTTGGCCATATCGCGGAACCGCTCATCTATTATCGGCGGCATCATAAGAATTTGAGCCTTCAACCCGACCCGCTTCATGAATTTCATCACAAACAGATGTTTCGGGAGACACGCCAGTTTTTTAACCTTTCCTAAAAGCGTTAGGATAAACCCAAGGCCTTTGGCCGGGGTTGCACAAAAAAGCTCAGAAAAGCAAGTGATAAAGCCGTTTTAATAGGCTCCACCAGGCTAAAGTAGATCATTGGCTTTATCACATGACTTCTAAAATGGGACGATATGCGCGGCCCGTCGGTAAAGTCAGGTGGAAGATGAAAAATGGGTACCTCATTGTTGCCTATGGCGACAACCCGGCAACGCCGGGACGGTTCTTAGTCGACGGTCTTCGAGCCATCGGGCAGCCGATCAAAGTCTGCCATGATCTGGTGGATTTCAGTAAGATCAATCGCTCAGGTTGCAAGGGACTGGTCGTGATTGACTGTCCCTCCAGGCCTCCGGTCCGAATGGTCCATTCCAAGCTGGCCGCGAATCTCCCCAAATTCTACTGGACCTATCATGGCGATCATGTTTTGCGGCGAAATATTGAGTTGGTCAGATATTACCGGGCCGATCGCGTGCTGATGTCCAGTTGCCTGCGATTGGCCGGAAATTTTCCGGCGCCGGTGAGTTTTTTCCCGCTTGCGGTGCCGGACCGTTTTTTTCAGGGCGGGCCTCAACTTACTCAACGTCAAATCGCCATCGGCTTCGTTGGAAACACCAAAGGCGATATGTACGCATCCCGCCGGGCCACTTTGGAAAGTATCCGAACCGTAGCGCCCCAGACTAATTTGTTCATCGGCCGTGGAGTCTACCTTGGGGAATTGGCGGCACTCTATGCCAATACCCGAATCGTTTATAATGATTCCATCAACCAAACGATCACGCTCCGGATCTTTGAAGGGTTAGGCGCCAGAGCCCTGGTCGTCAGCGATGCGCCGCCCGGCCAAGATACCCTATTGACACCGGACCGGCATTTTGTACATTATGTTAATGAAAACGACAAGTTAGAAAAGATCCGGCATTACCTGAACGCGCCGGAAGAAGCCCAAGCCATTGCCGACCGTGGCTTCCACTGGGTGATGAAGCATCATACCTTTACCGTGCGCGCCGCGCAACTAGTTCAATTAATCGACGGATACCGCTGAAGGATCCCTTCCAATTGCCGGGCGCGGTGCAGATAGGTATGTTCCCCCAATACCTTTTGAAAGCCCCGGCTCGCCACCTGTTGCGATAATGATAAATTGGCGAGATAAAAGTCGATTTTATGGATCAAATCCGAAGGATTGCGATAGATCACATAATGCCGCCGATTTGTTCCCAGCATTTCGATGCCGTGTGCGTAATTGGTCAACATCACGGCTCCTGCCACCATTCCCTCAAATAGCCTCATCGTCAGCACATTCCCATAATTCCAGTTAAAAACGATTTTGCTATTGGCGTAGATCTCCCCCATTTCCCGCAGGTAAACTCCGGATGTGAAGTTAAGCTTGAGGTTGGGATAGGTCTTTTTCATCAGGTCCAACAGTTGGTCGCGTTCATGATAAAGATGATTGCTTGCTCCCACAAATGAGATATCAAAGAACCGGCCGGATAGCGGCAGCCGGTTCGGAAACAGCGCTGGCTCAACCGCCATCGGCAAGATCTGAAATGGCGTTTGATAGCTTTTCGAAAGATGAGCCGAGTTGGCTAAAAGCAAGCAATCAATCCGGTGCTCTTCGATGAACCGGAGATTCAACTCCAACCGGCTCTCGCCGTGAAGGATCCAAAAAAACCGGGGCAACCGGATTTTTTGAGAATTGGATACCTGAACCTGGGAACGGTAAGGGCTTTCAATATACAAAACTGCGTCAAACATGCCTTGGTTGATGCCGCCAAAATCGATGGCTTTGTCGTATAGGGCGATCTCAAAACCGATTTTCCGCAAACCGTCTTCCAGAAAACGGCCCGGATCAAAAAAAGTATAGGGATGAATGACAATTAGTCGTTTTTTTAACTTGCGCGCCACGGCAACCTCTGGTCTTTATTTGACATATTGTTTCAATATCTGTTCAAACTGGCGGGCCCGATGAGTATAGGTATGCCCGGTGATGATTTTACGATATCCGTTCGTGGTCACTTTGATCAGTTTATCTAAGTTGGTCAAGTAAAACTGGATTTTATTGATCAAATCCGGATCATTGCGGTATATGACGTAGTCGACCCGGTTCTGACCCAGCATCTCCAGCCCGTTGGCAGGATTGGTCAATAACAGCGCGTGGCCGGCCATCGCCTCAAACGGACGGACCGTAAGGATGTTCATATAGTTCCAATTAAAAACAATCTTGCTATTGCCATAGATCTGACCCATCTGCTCCAGGTATAGGTGATCGTTATAGTAGATTTTTTTCCCTGGAAAACTGGACTTGATCAATTGCAGCAGCCGGTTTCGTTCGGCATAAAAAGCAGCCGGTCCGAAACTGCCGATAAACGATACATCATAGTGGCGCCGGATCACAGGCCGGTTATTGGTGAAAAACCGCAGATCGGCCCCCATCGGTAACGGATAGCAAGGGGTTCCGCCGTAATGCGGGGTCAGATGAAACGAATTGGCCAACAACACACAGTTGGCTCGATATTCCCGGGCTTTCTGAACGTTGAATGACAGCCGGCTTTCCCCATGGACCACCCAGTAAAAACGCGGAATTTTCAACAATTGGATATTGGAGACCGGGTCTGGCAAACGCCAGGGGCTTTCAATAAAAAGCACCGCGTCGTACAGTCCTTGATTGACCCGGCTGAAATCAACGCCATGGTCGTACAGGGTGAATCGATAGCCAATGGCCTTTAACGCATCTTCCAAAAAACGACCCGGTTCATACGGTGTAAAAGGATGGACTATCAATAAATTTCGTTTCATGGCTGCTCCAGGGTTTTTTATTATGATATGTGGATCGGAGTCCGGGTTTTACAAGGACTACCGAACAAAATCGGGCTTCCGGGATTTACTGCGGACTTTGGCCCGGCGCGTCCCCTATTTTCAAGGAATATACTGTACTACCCGAGAATACGCCAACAAGAGGTGACCTAATTGTTCAACGGTAAAAAAATATTAATCACGGGTGGAACCGGATCGTTCGGACATCAGATCCTAAAACGATTGATCGACTTTCAACCCGATGAGATTCGTGTGTTCAGCCGGGATGAGAAAAAACAGGATGACTTGCGAAATCAATATACGGATGTTCCGTTCATCCGGTTTGTCATCGGCGATGTGCGGGATCGCCGCTCCTTAGTGGAAAGCATGTCCGGTGTCGATTATGTGTTCCATGCGGCGGCATTGAAACAAGTGCCATCCTGCGAATATAACGTTCGCGAGGCGGTTTTGACCAATGTTCACGGCGCTCAAAATCTGGTGGAAGCCGCCATTGAGGCCGGGGTCCAAAAGGTCATCGCAATCAGCACCGATAAAGCGGTGAAACCGGTAAATGTCATGGGAATGACCAAAGCGTTGCAAGAGAAGATTGTCACCATCGCTAACCAGGGGCAACATCAGACCATCTTCTCATGTGTCCGTTACGGAAATGTGATTGGTTCCCGCGGCTCGGTCATCCCCCATTTCGTGAAATTGATCCGGAGTCAACAAAATTTAACCATTACCGATCCGGAAATGACCCGGTTTGTGATCTGCCTCGATGAAGCCATCGATCTGGTCTTTAAAGCCGTGGAGTTGAGCATCGGCGGTGAAATTTTCGTCAAGAAACTGCCGGGGGTAAAAATTATGGATCTGGCCCGAACCATGCTCGACGCCCTTGATCATCGCGGCGAATTGGGCATTGATGAGGTAGGGATCCGGCCCGGCGAAAAAATCCATGAAGTTTTGGTCTCTGAAGAAGAGTCGTTGCGAACGGTAGAAGATGACGATTATTACATCGTTCTTCCCAAAGTCCGGCTTCCGGTTTCGTACCAGCCCTACCGACAGTTTAACCCGATGGGCGCCGGCGAATATAGTTCCGATCAAACCAGGTTTCTCACCAAACCCGAGATCCAACAATTACTGCAGAAGGAAGGTTGGTTGAATGAAAGTTCTGATCACTGGTGCTAGCGGTATGTTGGGTCACAGGTTGGCGTTGGAATTCGCTCCCGTTTTTGATGTTTATATCACCCAATATCAAAAACCGGTTCCTCTTCCCGGGTGCCGGGATCTATGGATCGATATCACCCAACCCATTGAAAGTTCCTTCAAACCCGATCTCGTCATCCATACGGCGGCTTTAACCGATGTCGATTATTGCCAAAGCAATCCCAATGAAGCCTGGAAAGTGAATGTCACGGGGACCCATCATCTGCTGAAGGCCTTTCCCCGGGCCAAATTTATCTATATCTCCACTGATTTCGTATTCGACGGCGCTGACGGCAATTATACAGAGGCGGACCGGCCGCGGCCGATCAATGTCTATGCGCAAACCAAATATGTTGGGGAACTGCTGGTGCCGGAGTCCGGCCTGATCGTACGGACCTGCATTTTCGGGCATAATCTGCCCGGTTTCAAAGAAAGCCTGCCTGAGAAGATCCTGCGTAAACTGGGGGCCAATGAACCGGTTTCCCTGTTTGACGATCTCTACTCCACTCCGATTTATACCGGGAGTTTGGCGGCGTTATTGCTCGGGGCCGTCGCTTCCGACTTGTCCGGGGTCTGGAATATCGCCGGTTCACAGCGTGTTTCCAAATATCAATTCGGCGTAATGATAGCGGATTTATTTGGACTGGATTCCACGTTGCTCTCGGCCGATCAGGCGTTAACCTTCCCGTTTAAAGCGGAACGCCCCAGGGACGTCAGTTTAAATACAGCCAAAATCTCGAAAACAGCCGGGCTGATCGCGCCCGATCTCCGTCAAAGCCTGGTTGTGTTTAAGGAGGATCGAAACCAATGGAAGTAAAACGGATTGAGTTGCAGGAAAAGTGCGACGAGCGCGGCCGGCTGATTGAGATCTTCAAGGGCGGCGCCTTGGAACGGGAGAACTGGGGGCAGGTTTATCTTTTCACGGTAAATCCGGGCGTAACCCGGGGCAATCACTACCACACGGCCAAAAACGAATGGTTTCATCTGGCGAGTGGAAACGCGGACCTGATTTTACAGGATACGGCGACTGGCGAACAAACCGTAATCGAACTGGATGAGGATCACCCGGAATCAATCTTCATTCCGGCCGGCACGGCCCATGCCGTTCGCAACCAAAACCCGTTTCCCGCCTTAATCGTCGCCTATATTGATCAGGAGTTTGATCCAGGGTTCCCCGACACGCACTTTTTGGTTCTTGCGTAAATTCTGCCATTGACGCAGTAAAGTCTTGTAACGGAACTTGCTGCGGCTGACTTCGTTGTCAGGCTTTTTAGGAATATAAGGAGGATCGTTTGTTGACAAAGAAACCGGTGATCGCATGCAGCATGCGGATTAAAAATGTCGCGATGTGGATTGGCGACTCCCTGGCTGAAACCTCGAAGCTCGCGGATCATATCGTAATTCTGGATGACGGTTCCACCGATCAGACGCCCCAGATCTGCCAAAAATTTCCCAAAGTCCGCTACTACCGGCAGCTTCGTCCGGTATCGGACCAAGTCCGGGATAAAAATAAATTGCTCAAATATACCTTGTCGTTCAAGCCCGATTGGGTTTTGGCCCTTGACGGCGATGAAGTCTTAGAGAAAAAAGCCGCCCGGACCATTCTCGATGAAATCGCCGCCATCGATCCGCGAAACCCCCAATATACCATCTTCCGTCTCCGGCTGCTTTATTTCTGGAACGATCTTCACCATTACCGGGATGAACAATCCAAGTGGGGACAGTTTTGGAAGGACGCGCTCTGGACGACCTGGGGACAAAATCCGGCCAACTTGCAATTCATTCCGTCGGGATTTGCCGGAAACCATCATTGTGGCCGGATTCCCAAGGGAATCGCCGGCACCAAAAAAGAGATCGACGTCTGGGTGAAGCACTATGGGTACGTCTATTATTGGCAGCGCAAACAGAAAGTCGATTTTTACCTGCGAACCGAGAAAAACCCCAGTTATCAAAATATTATTAACGGCAACGCCGAAAAGGGAATGATCCTCAAAGAGTGGAAAGAACGGATCTGAGGCCGGTTCCTCATCGGAACCGGCTTTCACTTATTCATTATGTAATAGCAGTCAAGCCGCGGGTTAGGAAACATTAAGGCGTTTCATTTAAGCCGGAAAAGGTAATCGAGACACGATTGCTTGTCGTGAAAATTCTCAATCAGTAACTGAATATCCACATTTTCTTGCTGAATATCCAAGGGGAACGACTCCCACAACTGTTTTAATAACAAAATATCCACATTCTTTTACCGCATGAAATGATTCGGTAACAAAATATCCACATTTTGTACTGAATGTGGATTGGGAGTTACCGCCACAGTTCATTTATTCACAGAATATCCACAATCAGGAACTGAATATCCACATTTAGTCGCTGAATATCTAAGGGGAACAACTCCCCCGGCTATTTTTTTAACAATAAATCCGCATTCTTTTTCAGCATGAAATAATTTACCAACTAAATATCCACATTTATTTATCGCATGAAATGATTCGGTGCTGAAATATAAATGAATTGACGGTTGATCTTCACCAACCGTCAATTCGTTTGTTTTTTTTGCATGATAATGATGGTCTCAAAACATTTATCGGAGGTGATAAGCAGCGGTATGAACCCGAATCGTTCAGCGGCATAGCGAAAAAGTTGCTTGGTCAAGGAGTAATCCCATACGTGATAATGGAGCATCGGATCATGGCTTGACAGCAGTTGCGCCACTCTGGACTCGACTTGGCCGGCAGCGGTTGCTTTCTCAACCAGCCGGACATATTCGTGGATATGCTCCTGGTCCCGTTGTGAATCGGGTGTTTCGTAATCAAGGATTACATGCTCCAATGGAGTACAGGGACGCGGTTTGTCATAGGTGTAGGTCTTATCCGGAATGACGCTGTATAAGATCCCCTCGGGCCTTAAAACCCGGTGCCACTCGGCGACGGCTCCCAGCGGATCGGTGAGATGTTCAATAACATGCGCGTTAATAATAAAATCCAGACTACTATCGGAGCAGGGCAACTGATGGGCGGACGCGACGATATCCACCGTGACGAATCGGATGCCGTGATAGCCGGGGTATATCTTAAACAACTCATCCGGAGTAATGCAATCCACATATTGAACTTTAACCCGGGCGGGAAGCGGAAATGGATCCGACCCGGCCCCGATTTCAATCCCCTGCCCTTTGAGATAATGCAAGTATTCATGGCGTTTTCTCGTTTGGATCACTTCCTGAGAACCTGTGCGCGAATTCTTTTGGCGGGATATGGGCGCAAGATAATCTGTTGCTTAGTTCAATCCATCAACTGCTGTGGATTGTCAACCGATCGCTTTCGACTCCTAGACTTTCGAGAAGATTGTCGTTTCCCGGTAGACATTTTTCATCCACTCCAGCGTTTTCGGTACGCCTTCCTCCAATAAGATCCGGGGCGAATGCCCCAACTCGATCTCGGCCTTGGTGATTTCGGGGTATTTGTTGACGGTATTGTGGGCATCCTCCGGAAGAAGCTGGATCAGGTCCCGGGAGGCTCCGGAATACTCGAGCACCAAATCGGCCAATTCCTCCACACTGCGATATTCATTGCCGCCGATGTTGTAAACCCGGCCCGGGATAAAACGATCGACGATATTGGCCAGAGTCGGGATCAGATCATCGATAAACATGAATACCCGGTGATAGTTTTTATAAACTTGAAACGGAAGGTTGTGCAAGGCGCGATAGCAAAACAGGCAGACCACGCTCCGGTATGGATGGTAATACTCACCGGGGCCGTAAGCGTTAAATAAGCGGACCCGGACCGTTTCAGTCTCGAATTTCTTCTCAAAATTGATGATTTGAAGTTCATTCACCCATTTGGAGATGGCGTAATCATTGTGCTGAAACAAGGCTTGCGTCTGGGAATGCTCTTCCCTGAGGACCACTTCGCCCGATTCGCCGTAAATCTCGGATGAACTGGTGAAAATCAGTTTAAAGCGATGCTTTTTTTGCAGTTCCAGAATATTTCGGGTGCCGATGACATTGGTGCGCCAAACTTGTTCGTAGTATTCCTCGCCGTTGATCCGGCCGAACTCGGCGGCCAAATGAAAGACGAAATCAAACTCCTGCTCAAAGATTCGCTCTAGTTGCCGGTATTCGCTGATATCGGCCCGGATGCAATTAGGTTCCTCGCAATGCTGGAGATCGAGTTGCTTGACACAATGGCCGCGTTTCACCAACTCCTGAACCAAAGGACCGCCGATGGTACCCCGACTGCCGGTTACCAGAATGTTCGCCATGAAAATAATCCTCCTTCGGGTAACTCTTAAAGCCTTCGTCAAAACAGCCTATTCATATCATGATATGTGTCCACCGACATTTTTTCGCTGTGAAACAGGCATAAAAAGAGGCTAACGGATTGACGATTAGCCTCTTACAGCCGATTAGACTATAACGTCCGTAACCACTTCGATGGGTACACGATTGGGATTGTCGTCTCCAACCACGTCGAGGAATACCAGTTGCTTGGTAACATTGAGAATTCCCGGCCCCGAAACATCGGTTACGACCTCGAACTCTTCGGAGACGGGACCGTTGGCGGTTTGAACCAGTGCCCTCACTAAGACTTTGGTCTGAACGATGCCCGTTCCAGAGACGTCGGTCACCACCACGAAAGTCCGGGAAAGGGTTTCGCTTCGGACATCGGCCCGGAGCACGATGGTTTGATTCACCGCGGTTCCGGTCGGATTCAAGTTAAAGACGATATCCTCGACACTTACCGAGGCTTGCACGATTTGTTCGGGGGAAATTCCCGGAATACCGACCAGGATCGTGAAAGGCACAGT
This sequence comes from Bacillota bacterium, assembly GCA_023402395.1. Taxonomy (GTDB): domain Bacteria; phylum Bacillota; class UBA4882; order UBA8346; family UBA8346; genus JAEYGI01. Next base: position 866,395 of record JAEYGI010000040.1, on the reverse strand, counting down.
TTCCGTGATGTTGCGGACCACATTGTCAGTATCGATGAAGACTACTGTTTTTTCCAAATTGCCTTCCACCAATACCCCGTCGGCGATCACCCGCTCCAATTGATTGAGGACGATCGCCGTGATTTCCTTGGTAGTGAGCGCGACGGTCGGAAGTTGGAGAGTATTATTGAGAATGATTTGCTGACTGCCGAGGACCAACTCGCCGGGATCGAACACCGTAAGCCGGTTAACCACCGGACCTGACGGCAGCGGCGCTACGATTGCCTCACGACGCACCACCAGTATCTGAGTGGTGTTTTCGCCCACCACCTGTTCGATTTTGACGAGCGGCCCGGTGGAAACCACCAGATTCAACTGCACTTCCCTGGTGATACTGGCATGAACCGCGATAATGACTTTTTGCCGTAGTTCAGTTGCAGAGAGCAGTTCGAAAAAGACCGCTTCGATGCGTGTATTTAAGTGAACAAGGTCGCCCAGGCCAGTTCCTGGAATATCTAAAAAGAGCGAGAATGGGACGTCTTCGGCCTGATGATATTCGATATTGTCGGTGCCGATAAAGAAGATCTGTTTATGGATAGTCCCCTGGACAATGAGTTTGTCAGTGATCACATGGGTTGTCAGGTCGCGGATCTGGGCCAGAATCTCCCGGACCTTAAGCGCCGGCCTGAACAGCGTTACCAGTGTGTCGCTGAGTTCTTGGACCTGGTTTTCGCCGATGAACTCCTCTACCTGAAATAACGGGCCGTCCCCGATGGTAACCGGTTGGAGAATGTTTTCGGTGACCTTCACAAAGAATTCAATGACTGCTTTCTGGCGCAAAAGCACTGGAGTGATCAGGTCAAAGAAAATGCCTTCGATGTTTGGATGCACTTGAACATCCATGCCGGGCATGGCTCCCGGAATATCGACAAACAGACTGAACTGCAAATCCTCGCCCTGATGCCGGCCGAGATTCGCCGTGTCCACAAAAAAGATCTGTTTGTGCAGCGTTCCCTGGATAATGACTTTATCTTTAATTACTTCGACTTCAAGGTCACGAATCGACCCGGCAATTTCATCGATTTTAAGGGCCGGGGTATCTAAGGTAACGTCGGCTTCAATCAATGTCTGTTCGGTATTTTCTCCCACAACTTGCCGGAGGAAGAGAACCGGCCCGGTCCCGGAAACCAGGTTTACCTGCACGGTTTCGGTGACTTTGACAAAGACTTCAATAATGAATTTTTTGATGATCGTCTGGCCGTCCGGTGACAGTTCGGTGATGATATCTTCGATGGTCGCGCAGAGATGGGCGTTCATCCCGGGTTTGACGCCGGGTACATCCACAAAGGCGCTGAACGGGATATCATCGGCCAGATGATGGACGATTCCGTCGTTGCCGACAAAGAACAGTTGTTCATGAATCGTGCCCTGAATAATGACTTTGTTCGGGATGATCTCGGCGACTAAATTTTCAACTTTTCCGACAACGTTTCGTACCTTGAGCGCTATTAATGGTAAAGCTACGGTTTGACTGGCTTCCACATTCACTTGAACCGTGATTGGATCGATTACGGCTGTTTCCTCGGTAACGATTGGGAGCATCGCTTCTGGTGATGCCTCTTCCGAAAGAATCCACTCGGGCGTGACGGCATCATTGGCGATGTCTTCCGCTGGAATTTCACTGACCTCAGCCTGACCCATGGGCTCAAGTTCAGATTCGATACTTATTATTTCCGCTGTAGCGGCATTATCTCTCTTTGCTTCGCTGCTTTTCGATACGCTTTTCTTTTTTTTGGTGGATTTAGCTTTTTTCTTTTTAGGTTTTGTTTCGCTGGTCCCGGTTTGCTCTTCGGGATTGGTTAATTCCTTGGTTTTCTTGGTCCTGGAACGTTTGGGTTTGGTCGCTTCAACCGTAGTTTCTTCTACTACGCTATCTTCCTTGACTTCATCCATAGTAAGTATAACCTCCTTTCGTTTCATTCGGCATTCCGGTGCCGAACAGCTTGAAAGGTATCAGAATTTTAATACAGTATATGCAATTGTCCAAGGGTGTGCTATTCATAAAAAAAACGCAACCAGAGGTTGCGTTTTGGGTTTCGGTTATAATCAGTATACGAAGATCTCCGTTATCATGCCACCGTACGGCCCTCCCCGCGCGATACCGATCCCAATCTTGGTGTAGCGCGGATTCAAAAGATTGCTACGATGTGCCGGACTGGACATCATTCCCAGGTGAGCCTTGCGGGGAACCGCGCAGCCGACGAGGTTCTCGGCTGCTTTTTGGTAAGGGAAGCCAACTCTTTGCAGTTGATCATAGACAGTTCCCAATTGTTCGGATAGATGGCCGAAATAGTTATAGCTGACCATGTCCCTGCTTTTCTCGCGAGCCAGTTCGACCAAGGTCGGATCAACTTCCAGTTGGTTCAGACCAGTGTGCGCTCTTTCCTGGTTGATTAGAAGAATCAATTCCAACTCGGCTTGAGTTAAACCTGAATCTTCCCAAGAAGTTGAGTCGTTCCCTGTGAAAACCGGCAGGCATCGGTCAGGTGAGGACGGAATAACCGGCAACCAGGTTCCGTAAGTGTTGCTGAGCTTTACGGCGGGCTTTGCTGCGGCGATTGCTGGATGCGTTGCGATGATTCCTAGCGCGACGAGTGTTGCATAGAAGAGCAGGATGATTGGGCGCGTTTTGAGCGATGATTGTTGCATGATGTGAACTCCCTTGTTTCGTCGATAAATGCTGCGATGTTTGCTGCGGATGAAGCCGGCGCATCGTTCCAAGTTCAGCTTAACTATTTCGGTTGTTAACTATTTCAGCGTCCTTGATGAAATCCCTTTATGTAAAATAGTGCAATCCGGGAAGCCGCTTCCAAAACAAATATGGGCCGTGCAGCCCATATTTTAAAAAGATTATTTGATTTATTCCTCTTCTTCTTTCGGTTTGACCTCTATTAGCCCCTCCCTGATTGCGTAAAGAGCGATTTGAGTCCGATTGGCTAAACCAAGTTTTTTCCGGATACTTGTAATATAGTTTTTAGCTGTTTTTTCACTAATAAATAATAGTTTGCCAATTTGCCGATTATCTAAACCTTGGGCCACCAAGGGTAAAATCTCTTTTTCCCGCGGACTCAACCTCTCTACTGGATCAGGACGGCAGTTACCATTCGTTAACGGTGACATGCCACTCCTCCTCCAACCAACTCCGTTTGGGCCGTTTTCATGCCCCTTGCCGCGATCAAAATGGAATTTATGATGCATAGCCATATCTGCCAGGATGCAAAACGCCATCATGGGATATATGCAGCAATCCCGCGCGAAGTGGGTATACTTTCTGCTACATGATATGTAGGATGTTTCCAACCTGTGAACAACCTATTGACTATATAAGTTGAATTAAATTTCTGATATACATCATGTCCCGTAAGCCTTCCATGATGAAAATAATAAGGGATTTAATTCAACTTATTTCAGCTGTAATAGGATGAAGTGAATTTCGATTGATGCCGTTTGCATTCGGCTTTAAGAATGCAAATTTTAGATTAGAAATTTACTTCATCCTATATAGAAACGATGGATTTAAAGGACTGTTGCAGATATTTCGTCGCGGCCTTGTTTATTTTATTCTCTTTGTCGATACAGACGTGCCGGGTGAAACCGGAAGCCAGTAAGGTTTGATCCGCGGCATTGATGACAGTGTACTCAAATCGGAAAACCGCCCCTTTCTCCAGTTTGAGAACGGTTTCGACTTCCACCAGATCATCATACCGAGCGGGATGAATGTATTTGGATCCGCCTTCAATTAACGGCATCAGCCAGCCTTTTTCCTCGCATTCCCGATAGGTCAGGCCGAATTGGCGCATCCATTCGGTCCGCCCCACCTCATACCAGATGAAATATACTGAGTGATGGACGAAACCCATGTTATCGGTCTCTTGATACCGTACCCGGAACTGGATCTTGCACTGATTGGTTGGTTGTGTCATGATGTTCTCCCTTGGGTCAATGATTTATTGTTGATGCTAAAGATCAAAAAGATTAGCAAACGCATTTTCCGGACGTATGAATCATGAAAAACGGATTATACCGCACAGCATTCAAATAACAGATCATTACAACCGCTCAAGATGGTCCGCAACGTTTTCGAAGAATATTTGATATTTTTTCAATTCGCCGGCTTGTTCGGGCTCGACCTGGTCTAGATTGATCCTGGCCAGTTTTTGTTTCAGATAGAAGATCTGATCCAATGAATCCCGGAGATCCGCCATCAGTCGCTCGGCTTCGGATAACTCTTGTTTGTGAAGTTCATTTTCAACCACCGAGTTTTTTAAAAACTCACTTAAGTTGATATCCGGAGGCAAATTATTGATAATCTTCAGAAAAGCCTGATCCAGTTCGGTCCGGGCTCCGGCTCGAAAACGAAATTCCCGAGGAGTTAAACGTGATTTCCACATTGTTTCCTACCTCTTTTTTCCATTAATCGAACGTACACCTTTTCCTTCTAATTATAAAATGCCCGCGCTATGATCGTAAATAGAATTTACCATAATAACCAATAAATTTTATTATTGTATTGCCAGTGATTGAAAATTCATTGTAAAATGAAAGCGACGGCACGGAATGTCAAAAAAACTGATGGGAGTATCCGATGAAAAAAGCGATACTTTTACCACTGCTCCTGGGAACATTCTTTGTTATTTCAATTTCCGCCCGGGTTAACGCGAGCGTATGCGTCAAGTACGGCGCCGATGTTTCCGGAAATATCGAATTCAACGAGAATTCCGTCTCGTCGGAGACAGGAGTGAAAAACGGAAGCAGTTTCGGAATCGAAATTCTTAATGAATTCACCGTGGATCGACCTTCCGAGCTAGGTTTGGGAGTTTCCTATCTTCCATCCCGTTCCGTGGGTGCCGCTGATAACGGCAGTTTTTCAATTATTTCGGTCTATGTGATTGAAAATATTTATTTTTCATCTCGGAAAACAGCGGTTCCTTATCTGTCGGCGCTGGTCGGATATGATTGGTTGGACGGCGACGCAGCCTTCCAAAATTCCAGTTCACTAAAGGGTGGACTCTATTGGGGCGTGGGAGCGGGAATCAGTTTCGGCAAGCCGCGGTTTGAGTTCTATCACATCGTGGCATCGGGTAAGCGTGGTGATGAATCGATGGACTATACCCGGGAGTCAGTGATGTTAGTCTATAAATTTTGATATCATTAACTCTTCCAGCGTTCATCGGCGGCCCCTGTGTAGAACGCTTTACTTAGCGCTGACACCACTCATTTAACAAGTCTAAATCTTCTGATGATTTAGGCTTTTTTCTTGCCTGAATTAAAAGTTTTCAAAAGCATTTTCAACTACTAACTAAAAACATTGGGTTTGTCTCAAATTCTTATGGCAAGCGATACTTAGTCTTGAAACAAAAAAAGCCCTTATCGCTCGTTGAGCAATAAGGGTGATAAAAAGAAAAAAGGAGGATAATAAGTGAAAAGAACTTGCTTCTATCATATCTCTGACATATGTCAATGATATGGCGGAATTGTTGAGAATTTATAAATTTTGCATCGATTAATTTATAAATCTAATCTTTATATGTCCGCCGTCGTTAATCGGCGGTTTTCCATATATCCGGCAACATCATCTGTAAATTTTTGGTGAGCGTGGTTGCGGCGGCCGTCCGACGCGTCATTTTCAGCAGCCGTCGAAATATCTGTGCACGTCAAGGACTTTCCCGGTCCAGCGGAATTATGATTTCAGCCCAGGCCAATTTACATTATGCGCTCATATCATATACAACAGGTGAGGTGAGAAAATTGTCCATAAATCAACCGAGACGGCCTGGACCGCGACAGCCGTGGGACCGTTCATACTGGGGTCCCCCATATTGGGGCTCTCCGCCGTATTGGGGTCCTCCCTATTGGGGCCCGCGGCCGCCGTGGCGTCCAGGGCCTTGGCGACCAGGATCCCCTTGGCAGCCAAGACGTTTTGAAGATGATCAACCATATGACTCCGAACCGCCTTATCAACCGCCTTATCAACAGCCAAATGAATGTCCTGACGGCGGAGCACCGTACATTTTGCAAGCCGATACCGATGTTTCCGAACTGGCCAATCAGCTTGGAATTTCTGAGCAAACGATAATCGATTATAATCCCGATCTTGATCTTGATTCAACGCTCAGCAATGGTCAGATCGTCTGTCTTCCCAACTTTTAAGCCATATCAAAAGCCAGCATATAAGGGAGTCGAAACTGTCGTTTCACGGTCCGACTCCTTTGTTATTTACCGGACCCATACGAACAAGCTTTAGCCTAAGCACGCAAAACCTGCTAAAATCGTTTTTTCCTTGCTTGCCCATATCTCGCCTTGACTTCCACTGGGATATGAGCATACTTTTGCTTTTGGACCGAAAATTAATCAACAACACGTCGGAGTATAAATAACCGATTTTTTCAAGCGTCCATGGTTGAAACTTTACTGGATTTAATGCAAAATTCTGACTGAATGAGCCCTTCCCGGATCATAAAGGGCTTTTTTATTGTTTTGATAATTATCACGCAAATAACGGGCGGTTGCTATATAGATTCCGGTTAACTTGGATGCTTCCCGGGGAGTCATACCTTTTTCGATTAAATCCTTTGCTTTAAAAACCCGTTCCTTTTTTGATTGATGGGGCATCCTCTTCACCTTCCTAGTTGATTATCGTGGCGCCACACTAATTAGACGAAGACCCAAAAGTTTAAGTTCCCGGCTTGCATGCTAAAAGCGTTACGATAAACTCCGAAGGCTAAATTGTACACGAAACTCAAAAAAACAGTTATCGCAGTTTATCTCGATTAAATATTATTTTTGTTCCTGTACTAGTTATATCGCCAGCATTGAGTTTATGTTCTACACCAACTTTCGATCCAAACTTCGGTATTGAATCGCCTCAGCCAGATGAGTTATGTCAATGGTGGATTTTTCCTCCAAATCGGCAATGGTTCGCGCCAGCTTCAATACGCGGGTATAAGCTCTGGCACTCAGTGAGAAACGTTCAACGGCACGTTTTAATAGCTCTTTCCCTTCAGGAATGATTTGGCAATATTTCATCAGTTCCTTACTATTCATTCCAGCATTATACATTATCCCCGTCTCCTGGAAGCGGGCTCGCTGAATCCGTCGGGCTTTTTCCACCCGTTCCTGGATTGTCGTTGACGATTCACTTTTTGGCACCGTGTCAAATTCATAATCGGTTAGCCTAGGAACTTCAACTTGAAGATCAAATCGGTCCAACAATGGCCCGGAAATGCGGCTTTGATAGCGTTGAATTTGGAAAGGAGCGCAACTGCAAGCCTTGAAGGGATCACCGAAAAAACCGCATGGGCAAGGGTTCATCGCTGCCGCCAGCATGAACTGGGCCGGAAACGACAACGTCGTAGTTGCCCGGGCAATGGAAACTTTACCATCTTCCAACGGCTGACGCAGTACCTCCAGAACTTCCCGGGTAAATTCGGGCAGTTCATCGAGGAACAAGACCCCGTAATGAGCTAAGCTTACTTCACCGGGTCTCGGAATTCGGCCGCCCCCGATCAACCCCGCTGAACTTGTGGTATGATGTGGAGCCCGAAAGGGCCGATTTCGGATTAATGAGCACCCCGTGGGTAAAAGCCCGCTAATGCTATAAATTTTAGTTATTTCAATCGATTCCTTCTCGGTCACTGACGGAAGAATACCGGGTAATCGTTTCGCCAGCATCGTTTTTCCGGAACCGGGCGGTCCGATCATCAAAATATTGTGGCCACCAGCGGCTGCCACTTCTAAAGCGCGTTTGGCCTGTTCCTGGCCCCTGACATCAGCCAGATCGATATCCTCTCGCTCTCCGGGATGTTCTCTCTCTCTCGACCAGATATTTGAAGGTTCTGGAATCAAGAAGTGATCCAGAAATTCTTTGGCCTGTTGCAAAGAATCGACGGGAACCGGAGTGATTCCTGTGATTACCGCAGCCTCACCGTAGTTTTGGGAAGGAATAACCAAATACTTTTTCTTTTGGTCGCGGGCGGCGATCGCCATCGGCAAAACTCCGTTGATCGGCCGGATACTACCGTCCAGTGCCAACTCGCCCAGAAAAACAGCCTCCCGAATCCGATCCGGGCATAAATCGCCTTGCGCAGCGAGGATTCCGATGGCAATCGGCAGATCAAATCCAGACCCTTCTTTTTTAATATTTGCCGGGGCCAGATTTACCGTGATCCGGTGATCGAAAAAATTCATGCTGGAGTTTTTGATCGCGGCCCTAACACGTTCGCGAGCTTCCTTGACGGCCGCATCAGGTAGTCCAACCATATCAAAACAAGGCAGGCCATAATGCAAATCCACCTCAATTTGGACCAGAAAACCATCCACTCCATTCACTGCCAAGCTTTCCACTTTGGCAAGCAATCCGATCCCTCCACGACTATTGAAAGGCGTTTTTGAACAATTGAATCCGGTATTCGTTAAGGGTTGTAAAATCAATCGAAATCACATCAAATCGCACCGGAATGTTAAATAACCGTTGTTCCATCAGAAAAAACTGAGCTGAGTTTCGTATTTTTTCCTGTTTTACAACGGACACTGCATCCCACCCCGCTCCATACCGGCTGTTTCGTCTGGTTTTGACCTCTACAAAACACCAGACTTCCTCATCACGACCGATGAGATCAATCTCTCCGTAGCGACATCGATAATTCAAGACCAGAATCTCATAACCGCCGGCTTTCAAAAAAGCGGCGGCTGTCGCTTCGCCCCATTTTCCAATCTCTATTCTATTTGGAAATTTTATCATAAAGATCTTTTCGATTTGATTCGTCAATATCCTGCAAAAAAAATAGGCCTCACGGCCCGATATTTCCATAAATTTTCAAACTTCGGTATCATTTAGTTGGCGGTCGACACTCCAGATAAATGTCAGGATCTCCGCGACCAATCGGTAAGTCTCTTTGGGAATGGGAGTGCCTGGTTCCAACTGCGCTAAAATTTTAGCCAAATCTGGTTCGATATGGTTCGGGACCCCAGCTTCCCTGGCCAACTGAAGAATCGACTCCGCAATAATTCCACAGCCACTGGCAACAATTACCGGGGCGTAATCTTGCTCCGGGCGGTACCGTAACGCGGCCGCATATTTGATCCCTTTGGTGGCCTTGAATAGTTTGGGATAACGATTCAAATGCATAGGTCAAGATCACCGCCGATATCTCGAAATCCCTGGTTTTGTTGAAGTGATACACGGACCACCGGATTGATGCCGAGAATCAGTTGCCGCAATTGACCTAAATTAGCGTTGAATTGCTCCTTAATTGCTTCGGATTGGACCTGAAACTGAATCATGGTCGAACCCGGGCCGGTTTTCACTAAAACCCGCACTTCACCAAGGTTTCTAGTAGGAACAGTGAGCCTGATCCATTGGGCCCCCGAAATACCGGCTGAACTTTCCTCTTTCCCGTTTTTTACGGTCCATTCCAGTAATGATTCATTAATCATGCCGTCCTGTCCGGCAATCAGTAAGGGGATGACATTGCCTGAATTATTAGTACCTAAGAGGTTGTTTGAATTTTTCACTGCGGCGTTTTGCGTCAGTAGCCGCAAAATCATCTCCTCGTCACCGGATTGAATTCTTGTGGCCTCAGACAATTGCGCACTAACGTTTTGGGGGTTTAAAAGTTGTTGAGTATCAAATGTGGAATTTTTCGTTTCAGTTTTTGTAAAATATTTACGAAAAATAGATTCTCCAGAAACATCTGATGAATTTCCTTTCGCCATTTTTCCAGTGTAATCGTTAACCTCCGTCTTCAACTGCGAGTCGGGAGGTTTTGCTTCGTCGCCAGTTGACGGGATAATTCCCGATGATTCTTGGCTTCCTTTGGTACTCGTTTGGCTAATACTTTTCATATCAGCGCCTTTTATGACATGCGCCAATAAATCGAGTAGTTTCTTTTCGCTGCTTGAGTGTGCTCCGTTTTTGATTAGCCCGGCCAGTATATCGGTTACTAACCCGGACTTTACTTTGACATCGGATTTTTCAAGCATTCCCGTCAGCCAACCGAGAATCATTTCTTTCTCAGATACTGGCAGGTCAATGTGGGTTAGCTCGTTTGGATCAATAGTCACGGGTGAATTTTTCAAATGAACATTTTTTACCATTTGGATTAGCAGCGCGAGAAATTTCTCATTATCACTTGCTACCAGTCCGGTTTCCGTTAGGCTGTTCAGGAAAACGACCGGGAAATTACTATCATTCTTCTCAGAAAAGGGTATTTTCGCTTCAACATCGGGTAACATCGTTTTTTGAGTGCTTTCATCATCAATGCCATTACCAACAGATGATTCCAGTTTAAATTGATTTAGTTTTGATTGCATCAATATCCTAGCAAGGGTGGCTTCGGAAGTATCGGCCGGATCGATTATCACATTTTTAAATAAATTGGGTTGAAGCGAGTTCCATAACATATTACGCATCGGTTGATCGGTAGCAACCCAGGCAGTAAGAATCGTGCCGGGAGTCAGTGGCCATTCCCGCGCCAAAAGGTAAGCGAAAGTCGACGGGCTTGGAGTAAAACCCGATTTTGAGGTAAATGCGTTGAGCAGGGTATCCAATTTAGCATAGTTAATTGCGGTAATCGGCAGCTTTTCCCGAAGCAATCCAGTGGAAATCCGATCATCCCGAAGAAAAAGCTCAAGCGGAATCCGGTCAGCGACAGATTGCTCATTAGGAACTATGACCGGTGTTAAGAGAACTCGTTCCGGCGTTACCTCCTTTACAATAAAGGCAGTCCAGCCGACCGAAGGCGGCAAGCCTTCGACCGCTACGGAAAACCGGTTTCCATTTACTTCAAGGAGAACTCCGGACGGAGACGAATGGATAACACGTCCGATGATCCGCTGTCCTTCTTTAAAATTCGACTCCAGCGGGAGATTCGTATTTAGCGTAATGGAAATATTATGAACAGTGGTTGACATTAGCTCTCTTCTTCCGTGAAAAGATTAATCGATTCCATAACCGGCCGCTCCAATGAGAACGAGTGACGGTGAATCGGCGATGGGCCAAGGGACTGCAATGCCAGATAATGCTCTCGGGTCGGGTATCCTTTGTGTTTGGCAAAACCATACCCCGGATAAAGGTGGTCATACTCCTTCATCATGGAGTCCCGGGTACATTTGGCGATGATTGAAGCGGCCGCGATCGATACGGAAAGGGCGTCGCCATGAATGATCGAACGCTGGGGCAGTTCAGTTTCTGGGATGACCAAGGCATCCACCAGCAGGAAATCCGGTTCAATCGGTAACTGTTGTAAAGCTTGGAGCATGGCCATCCGGGATGCTTGATAAATATTAATCCGGTCAATCTCGTCCGGTTCGACGATTCCGATTCCATACGCCCATTCACCGGAGGTCAGAATATGAAAACACTCTTCTCGCCGCTTTGGAGTAAGCTGTTTTGAATCATTGACTTGAATTATTTTAAATTCTCGACTGATCACAATCGCGGCGGCAACTACCGGACCGGCTAGTGGCCCTCTTCCGGCTTCATCGAAACCGGCTATCCTTTGGTATCCCATTTGCCAACAGTCCCGTTCGTGACGGAAACGTTCTTCCCAAGGAAGATTTATGTATTGTTTGGATTTTGCATTTTGTCCCATTAAATAAATACCACCGCAAAAAATTCAGACATCATATATATCGTCATTTCGATTCATAAACTTTAAAAAGTTGGAATTTTGTAGGGATAAATTCAGATATTCCATGAAGGATTAACTGGTCGAAGCCCGAATCATATATTGATCGAAAACTTGGAGGCGAATTCTTGATACAATCTTCTTTTCCTTACTCCAAATGGATAATTAAGGGACTATGCTTGGTATTTATCTTGACGCTGCTCAGTATCGGATGGGTTATCGGTCATTCTGCCGCTACCACCCATTTCCAATTCGACTGGCACCGGTTCAATCTGATTGCCCTGCTTCTGGCTTGTTTGGGCCTAGTCGGTTCCTGGATAGTGGAGGGGATCCGGGTTCAATGCATAGCGGCCGGATTGGGCGCCTCAATCTCTTTCCGCAAAGTCCTCGGGATTAATCTAGCTACCACTTTTACCGGAAATATCACTCCCTTCAATTCCGGTGGCGTGCCCACGCAGATTTTCTTGTTAAGCAAGAATGGATTGCAGCCTGGGAAAGCCAGCGCCATCGTGACTATCCGGGTGGTTTTTTCTACTTTGCTCTTTACGTTGCTGGTTCCGATCCTAATGTTATTTTACCGGTCCCGGTTCACCTCGGGTTTTATGGGCCAGGCGCTAAATGTCGCCATTCCCATTGCTACCTTGGTTTCAGTAATTCTGATTGCAATTATCGCCAAACCTAACCTGGCTTCGGGATTATTCGCGCTGTTTTACCAACCACTTAGTTCCGTCCGCTGTCTGACGAAGTTGTTGCCGACTCTGGATAAACTGAAAGTCGAGATCGAAGACTTTCATCAAGCCATCCGGGAATTCCGCCGGGGTTTTCATGTCTACGGAGTGATTCTCTGCTCGTTTTTGTATTGGTTGTTATTTTTTTCCATCGCTCCATGCTTAATGATTGCTTTAGGGATTGATACCAACCATTTGTTCTGGGAGATGGTCATTCTCCAGTTTTTACTGGTTTTTGTCATTTCGTATTTGCCGGCCCCGGGAGGAAGCGGAGTAACCGAATTGACTCTTTATTCGATTTTGGTATTCATCCCGGCTCATCTTCGCGCTTTATTCATTATTTTCTGGCGGTTGCTCAGCTATTATATGGCAACCGTAATCGGCGGAATCATTCTTTTGAAATTTGTTCGGCGTCCGATTCGGCCGCGGGCGGAACTTCCAAACTGAGTTTTCCGAGTCTGCCATTACGAAACTCATTCAACAACGTTGTTGCGCCACGGTGCAGATCTGGCTCTCCACCTTTTATCAAAAACCCGCGTTTTCTAGCATACCATTCCAATCCAGCCTCTGGATCGGTTATCGTTATACCGGTTTGGCACCATGCAAACAACCGCTCGCCAAATCGGGTCAAAAGCATTAACGCCAAGTCATGGGTTGGGATGATCTCTTCACGAATAGTTCCCACCAATGCCAGTTTGATCCCGGACTCTTGATCGGCGATCTTGGGTGGCAACAGTCCTGGAGTATCCAAAATCTCAAAGCCATTCCGCTTAATCCACTGTTTCCCTCGGGTGACGCCGGGTAAATTGCCGGTCTTTGCCGAACTGGTTCCGATCAATCGATTGAGCAGCGATGATTTTCCCACATTTGGAATGCCTACGACTCCGATTCGCAGCGTTGGCCGTCGGGTTCCGGATGGAAACAGTCGGTTTAAATCCCGCCAGATTTCTTCAACTCCCTGCCCGCTTTTCCCGTTTACCGCGAGAGCGGGAAAATTTCTTTTTTCAAACCAATCCCGCCATTGTTTGGTAATTTCCGGATTTGCCAGATCCGATTTGTTCAAAACCACTAGGTTGGGCCGCCTAGTCAGAATGGAATCGATATCACCATTATGACTGGTCAACGGCAACCGGGCGTCCCGGACCTCAATAATGGCGTCGATAAATTTAATCAATTCCGAAAGTTGCCGTTTGGCTTTGGCCATATGGCCCGGGTACCAATGGATGGCATCCATACATTTTCTCCACTTCTAGCAGTATTTTTAGGCCTAGCGTAAAACTAGTCTGATCGAGAAGAATTATATCAAATTCCGACTCCGGTTGTCATCTTTAAAACTTCGCTTTATGGGAGTTTTTATTATTCCCATTTGGTGATTAATCTGATTCAATACTAGATTTACTCAGTTGCATTCATTAGCGATATTGCTTTTCAATTGGATTAAAATGTATATTTTCGATGCCAAGGTACAAAAACGGGAATTGTTTTTTCAACAATTCCCGTTCCAGAACTAATCAAACCGGGGAAAAAATCCTATCTGGCGCGAGGATGCGCTTTCTCGTATACTTCCTTGATGCGATCTTTGGTCAAATGAGTATAAACTTGGGTAGTAGAGATATCGGCATGCCCTAGCATCTCCTGAACCGAGCGCAAGTCCGCCCCGTTTTCCAGCAAGTGTGTGGCGAACGAATGCCGCAAGGTATGAGGAGTAATTTCGATATCCAGGTTCAAATGCTCAGCGTATTTTTTAATAATCTTCCAAAAGCCTTGTCGGGTGAGGCCTTTGCCGTGATGGTTGAGGAACAGTGTATTCTCATACGGGCTGGATGCCAGGAATTTACGGGCATGATCCAGATAAATCTTTACATATTTGGTGGCTACTGAACCCAGTGGAACGATTCGCTCCTTGGAACCCTTGCCAAAACAGCGAATATAACTCATCTCCAGGTTCAAATCATTGATTTTTAACGATACTAGTTCCGAGACACGCAATCCGGTGGCATAGAGCACTTCCAGCATCGCCCGGTCCCTGATTCCCACCGGAGTTTTGAGGTCGGGTTGTTCAAGCAACCGTTCAACATCTTGAACGGAAAGGACACGGGGCAGGCGTTTCTCTTGTTTGGGGGCATCGAGATTGATGGTTGGATCCCGTTCAATCAATCCCTCTCTTGCTAAAAAGTGATAATATGATTTAATGGCAGCCAGGTTCCGGGAAAGAGTTGCGGTCGCCTTGCCACGGGCTTGGAGCAGAAGCAAATACCCAATAACAGTAGCCTGAGTGCTATTTTTTAATTCAAGATTCTTTTTTTCTGTAAGATAGCTCAGGTACTGCCGGAGGTCTCTTCCATATGACTCCAACGTATTCTTTGCCAAACCACGTTCCACCGACAGATAATTGAGATAATCCTGGAGACTGTCTTGCAATGGGTGTCAACTCCTTTTGTTAACTTTCACGATATTCTAAATTTCGACGGATTTCGAGACATCTCCTTTTTTTAAAAGACAGGAAAAATTTCCAATCAAATTATTTTCCCTATCCAAGCAGTAATTATCGGAGTGACATAACCTTGAATGACTCCTCCGGCGATCATCATTACAATTACAATTAACGTGATGACCGCGCATTTGATCAATTCTTCCCCGATCGATACCTGCCGTTTCGTGAAACGAATCTTCGTTAATGCCGCGGCGCAGTCGATAATAGCCATGACCATTAGGAACAAAGCCGGTGTCACCAGCAGGTTGTGCGGTAAAATCCCAGTAATGGACAGTACTACCCCTTTGAGCCCCATGGCTTGAAACAAAAATCCACCGCTGAAGCCCAAAACAAATCCCCGTGTAAAGATGAGCAGCAATGCCAAAGGAACCCCGATCACACTGATCCCCATAAAAAACAAGAAAAAAACGGTTTGAAGATTGGCGATGACCGTTTGCCGGGTGTAGATGGAGCTTTGAAAGAAAGTTTCACCTTGGAGACCTTGGGTTACATAGCGGATTAGTTCGTGTTGTTGCTCTTTCTCTAAGACTCCTGCCGCTAAAACGCCGAAAATAATTCCCATTAAAAACAAAATTAATATCAATGCAAACAAAAAGATTCGTTCTTTGAAATAATCCTGAATATTCTGACGCAATCGGATTGAGAGAATCATTGTTTGCCCCCCTTGTCCATTGTTAAAATATTATGGTCAAGTGAGGGAAAATATGATATGGATTTGTGGGCCGGACTACGAAATATTCAGAAAACCGCTGCTAATTATTAATTGCGTTAAATATTGGGTTGCCAGCACATCTTCCATGGAATTGGCGCTGGCTGCCGTGATGGTAATCCCGCATTCAAGCCGCTTGGCGGTCTCTATGGCCCGTTCCACTCCGGCCCGGGCGGGTTCAATCCCCTTTTTGGCGGGCGTTCGAACCACTGTGGCGGTTAAAACCGAAGCGGCGCCGCTATTATAGGCGGCGTCAAAAGCGGCTCCGCCGGTATCCGAGATGAACAATGCTACTTTTCCGTTAAAATCGGCCAGTTTTTCAAGCTCGGTCCCGATGTTGGGAACGATCAATTCCACTTCCGCGCCGGAACGGGACACCCCCATCAGCGCCGACTCGGCCCGCTTCTTTCGCTCGGCCTCCTCACCATAACGGGGTTCAGAGACGACGATCAGCGATGTTTTATACTTCAGCGCTGTTTTTCCGGCAATATATCCAATCCGATCCGCATTGATGTTTACTGGTATCTTGCATCCTGTGGGCGCCGCACCGAAAATGGCAACCGCGCCGCTTTCCATCGCCACTTCAGCGCTAGTCGACATATCGATGATGTCCACGATCACCACTATGTCTCCACGTCTAGCCCCTTCCACCGCGCCGGAAGCATTCATGGTCATACTGACGGTTTGCACGCGATCACCTTTCTTGCCTTTATTGCAAGCAATCCCATTGGTTTGAATATATGGTACCTCTTGATCCTTTATTACCATAATTGATGTCTTTCAATGTAAGATAAGGCAAGCGCGGTTTTGCCGTCAACCACTTGAGCGTTGTCCAGCAATGCAAAGATCTCTTCCCGGGTCATATATACCGGTTCAAGAAATTCATCAAAATCCAGCTCCCTTTGTAACGAAATTAAATCCTTGGCCAAATAAAGATGGATGATCTCATTGGTAAAACCGGGAGTCGTCCAGATCGATGTCAAATGGATGATGGTCCGGGGTTCAAAGCCGATTTCCTCGGAGAGCTCACGTCGGACGCATTCAAGAGGTTCTTCGCCTGGGTCCAGTTTTCCGGCGGGAATTTCCAATAAGGCTTGCCCAATCGGATAACGGAACTGCCGGACCATTATGATTCGTCCATCTGGAAGAAGTGGAACCGCGGCTACCGCACCAGGATGGCGAAGGTATTCTCGGGTAGAGGTTCTTCCATTGGGAAGCTGAACGTGATCTAGATGATATTCAAGAAACTTACCTTTATGAATTAGCTGTTTGTTCAGGGGTAGTTCGGTCAGTTGGTCTTTCATTACATATCCTCTCATTCCGTTTCTGAAAATTATCGCCGTCAGTTACGGCCGATCCGGCTAGAACCCCGGCTGTTACCGAACTTTGAAAAAACCAGGGGTCTTCCTGAAAAGTCCGCCCCATTGTCTTAACGTTGATTTGACTGGCTTCAAAGAGCTGGCCGGCGTCAGGATCGTCGACCATGAACCATTGATGCCGTTCCAAAAGCCGGAATGACTCGGCTTTGGTGCGAATAGTTTGTAGCAAGGATTCGGGACAGCGGGTTGAGACGCCCACTAACGCGGGGTGATTGGCCAGATCCAGAATGGTAATGGTATGGTGACTCAACCCGAAATGCCGTTCTCTGGCATCGGCGGTGCTCAGACGTGGGGCAACCACTGGAATCCCGTTAAGACGATGAACCAGATCGATTATCCACGATTGTTCGATGCCGCTAAAGCCCAACCGGGTCCCAGTTCCGACGATTCCCGGGCCCAGCGCGCAAACGATTAGATCCGCTTGAGCGGCCTCGATTGCGGCAATCAGCGCTGAAGGTATGCTCACCGTTTCCAAATCACCGCCGAAGGAGTGCCCGGCGGTAATCGTAGTCTGCAATAAATCAGCGGACTTGAGTTGGCGCACCAAATGACTTAAAGCGATCGGTAACGCGGCGCTATCAGTCATGATATAGGCAATCCGGGGCTCTCTCGGAAAGCAGGCGCGAAATCCCAGGATAATCCCGGGAAGCATACTATGCAGCGGTGCGATTACCACCGGAACCCGTTTTAAATCTTGAGCTTCCAGTAATTGTTGGTGAAATGGACTTTCTTCTTCCTCGGCGGCCAATACCGGGAACTGCCAGGGCGTATACCTTAATTTCATGATATGCCCGCTATGTAGAGGGTTATTGACTTCCCTCCCCTGAGGAACGACAAAATGACGGCCTCCGGTCCCCAATCCCAGTTCGACCGCGACCGTATTTAACAACACACTCTCACCCACAGCGAGTTTTCGATTTAAATCAGGATAGTTATATGCCCGCTCCGGCTCCGTTTTCGCTTCAATCCGGACCAGCAGTTCTTGGAGTTCCGGACTGTCGAAGAGAATCTTTTCAATTTTACCGTAGGAAGTTTGCATGGCTTTCACCGCTAAAAGATTTAAAAACCTGCGTTGGCAGGTTCCATTAAAATGTTTGTTACATCCATGTCAGTTAGTTGATTGTACTGCCCGGAAGAAGTCCGAGGCCAACCGACTCTTAACATTCTTAGTAGTTTTTGCTACGCCGAATCCTGTATTTCCGCAAGTGTCTGGATATTGGCCGGTGTTGTTCGAGAATCAACTCTTCCAATTCATTGATGCGTTGTTGGGCTTGTTGGAACCGCAAGTCATTGTCGCTCTTCCATACCAGCACAAACCCCCAACCGATCACCAAAAACGTGATTAAAAAGGCCAAGGGTTCAAATAAGTCGAATTTCAGATACCAAAAGATCGAAGCAATGCCGAGAACCATTAAAAGTAGGCCGGAATAATAGTTATTGTCTCGGTTAAACTGGATTTTCAAAATCTTGCTTATGAATTCCTTCATCTGTCTTTTCCTCCGTTGTTGCCATGATCGGTAAAGCCTGGTCATGCGGGCTGACCCAATCGGGGATCTTCGGTAACTCGTTAAGATGATTCAAACCAAAATATTTCAAGAACTGTTTAGTGGTACGATAAAGAATGGGACGTCCTGGAGCATCTTTTCGACCGGCTTCTTCAATTAAATTTTTATCCGATAGATTCGCCAAGGAACTCTCGACGCTGACCCCCCGCAATGCTTCGATTTCGGCTTTGGTAATCGGTTGCTTATACGCTACAATCGCCAATGTTTCGATGGCGGCTTGCGATAGCCCGACGTTTCGAGGAGTTTTATGTAATTTTTCAATATAAGGGGCACATTCGGGATGGGTGCAAAATTGATACCCATTGGCGACTTCCATAATCTGAATGCCTCTTTTGGCACTTTGGTAATCCGCAATTAAGTCCGAAATTATCTGTTTTACCGTATGATCGTTGATACCAACGACTTCCGCAATGGTCTTGGAAGTGAGCGGTTCCGAGGAAGCGAAGACCAATGATTCAATTACCGCGCGCGCCATGATCAGATTCATAAGGGATTACTCACCTTTTCCGGAAGGGTTAACATGATTTCTCCAAATAATTGCTCCTGAAACACGACAATTTGTTTAACGCGGATCAGTTCGAGTATGGCCAGAAAGCAAGTGATCAGTCCGATCTTGGTCGCGACGTGGCTGAACATTTTCTTAAAGAAGACCCGGCCTTCGGCGTTAATTAAGTCGATAATTTCGGTCATCCGTTGTTTCACTGAGACTTCCTGCTTAGGGATGGAGTTAATTTCCTTTACCTCCAGGCTGTCCAAAATATCCTTAAAAGCTTCCATCAGATCCCATATAGATAAGCTTTTGAGCGGATTGGTCTCTGGAGCGATTTTTAGATCGGCAAAATCTCCGCTGGTACGAATATAGACTTTTAGTTGCTGGCTCTCCAGTTCCTGCAGTGTATGGGAAGCATCCTTGATTTTTTTATACTCGATCAATTTCCGCGCCAACTCCCAACGCGGATCCTCGTCGGCGGCCTCCTCCTCGGCGTCTTCAACGCCGACTGGAAGCAGCAGTTTCGCCTTGATCTGCATCAAAGTGGCGGCCATTACCAAAAAATCACCTACGGTCTCCAAGTTCAGCAATTGGATCGTCCGAAGGTATTCCAGATATTTTTCTGTAATTAATGCAATCGGAATATTATAAATATCAATCTCGTTTTTCTCAATGAGGTGCAACAACAGGTCCAACGGGCCTTGAAAAACATCCAGCGAAATTTCGTAATCCATCGTCATCTAATTTTTATTGTCGGCGTTCTGAAGCCAAGTCAATTCCGGACTCTGGTCCTGGCGGGCCGGATCATGATGACGCCGGATCAATTCCACCACCATGGGTTCAATTCCGAAGGTTTCGGCCATATACGCACCTCGGGATGGATGAATCAGATCTACATAAAATCCATAACGAATTTTTTCCCACCAAGTGGCCGGCTGCGTGAACGCCAATTTACCGCGGAGGATTGGAAATATCCGGCGCACCATTCCGACTGCAATCCGGCTAATCAGGCCGAAATCACCTCGCACCTTTCCGATATCATGCAAGAGAGCAGCTTTTATTAAACTGTGGCGATCCAAGCCACTCATGAATTCGGTTTCAAACATAATGGTCCTGGTTACCGCTAAAGCATGCAGCTGATCGATCTTCTCCATTTGAAAAAAGAGAAATTTTCCGGGATCGTCCAAATAAATCTCGATCAACTGATAATCTTCCGATGTCAACGAAGAGGTCCAGGAATTCATAATGCGCTTTATGATTCCCAATATTCAACCACCTTAAAAAATAATTGAATAACCAGTCAAAATAAATGAAGAAAATCTAACGGCCGGCACCAGCACCCAGCCGATCACGCCTAAATATAGAAAAGCGATCAGAACGATAATGCCGAAATTTTCGAAACGGTCAAACCATAGGCCGGCTCTACCTCGGATGAAAAAACGCAAAATCTTCGAGCCGTCCAGTGGTGGAACCGGAATCAGATTGAAAAATCCAAACCCAAGATTGATGGCCAGACCCAGCAGGAAATATTCTAAAAACGAGATTCCCGCGCTGTGGATCAAGGGATTGATGAGGTACCACAGATCAAAGAAATTAAAGAAGCGAATCACTAGTGCAAACAATATCGCCAGCATAAAGTTGCCGGCCGGTCCGGCCAAGGAGACCCACAATGTGCCCCGCAGCGGATCACGGTAATAGTTCGGGTTGATCATCACCGGTTTGGCCCAGCCGAAATGAAAGATCACCAAAGCGAGAATTCCAAGGGGATCGACATGAACTAATGGATTTAGCGAAAGGCGTCCTTCCAATTTGGGAGTAGGATCGCCCAACCGGTTGGATACCCAGGCGTGGCAAAACTCATGAAAGACGATGGCCAGCAAGATCCAGGGCAAAGACAATAACATGCTGAAGAGGTAGTTAACGATATGATTCATTCATTCACCTGATTTTCAAAAATTCCGGATTATTCTTATTTCTGACCCGCGATGCGCATAAATCCACCGTTGCTTTTTCGGATCATGCAACAATCAAACTTTATTTAAATTCGCGGTTCATGCGGAAGATCCTCCATTTTCCTCCGGCCAATCCATATCCTTTTTAACGAATGGCAAGATTGGTTAGTTCCGGGGGCGACTACACCAAAAACGATCCGTTTTTACGGACCGACGAGACCAGATTATTTTACCATTACCGGCTTTTGGAGTCAAGAAATCCGGGTTGGAATGGGTCCAAAGGTCCCCAAACCCAAAGTTGTGTCGCCGCTTCAGTCATTTGACAAAACAACTATTGCCGATAAACTCACGGATAATAGAGTTCGGCGGCACTTCCGAATCATCCAGCGGCATGAAATAGCTGAGAAACTTCAATAAGCGTTTGGCTTCGGTATACTCCGGAACCTCGGTGGTTATTTTTTCAAGCAGCGGTTCAGCATAATGTTTTAAAACCGCCAATTCATAAATCAACGCCGAATTGAACATCACATCGGCTTCCTCTTGATAAGGAAAGATATGTTTTTCCTCGCCGCGCCGGACCATCGGCCACAGACCGATGGTAGTTAAGGCGTCGTGGCCGCGGAATTGATTATCCCGGACGATTCGCCGGATAATCCGATTGTCAGTAGTAGGAATGCGGTTGTGATCATCGATGTTTAGTTGCGTTAAGGCACTTACATAAATTTTGAATTTATTGTGTTTCGGAATATCGGCGGTCAGCTTGTCATTCAACCCGTGAATCCCTTCGATGATGATTGGCTGATCAGCGGAGATCTGGATTGGTTCCGGCCGCCATTCCCGTTGACCTTGCTGAAAATTGTACTGCGGCAATTGGGCGGGAACTCCGTGGATAAGGGAAGTAAGACATTCATTGAATAACCGGACATCAATGGCATCCAGGCTTTCGAAATCAGGCAATCCGTCGGGGCCGACGGGCGTATCCCGGCGATCCACAAAAAAATCATCGATAGAAATGGAGACCGGTTTGAGCCCATTCACCCGCAACTGAACCGACAATCGCTGCGCGAAAGTTGTTTTTCCGGATGAAGAAGGCCCGGCGATCAGAATGGTCCGGATCCGTTCGCGATCCTTGGCAATCATATCGGCGATCTGCGCAATCTTTTTTTCATGCAAGGCCTCTGCGATTCGAACCAACTCCCCGCCTTTGCCGGCAGCGATTTGGAGGTTCAGGGAACCGACATCGCCCACTTCGAGAATTTCCCCCCACCGTTCGAATTCATAG
Organism: Bacillota bacterium; assembly: GCA_023402395.1. Taxonomy (GTDB): domain Bacteria; phylum Bacillota; class UBA4882; order UBA8346; family UBA8346; genus JAEYGI01. The sequence goes on along the minus strand of JAEYGI010000040.1, from coordinate 844,130 downwards.
AAAACCCGGGCCAATTTTCGTTGCTCCACGAATTCCGGAACCGCGGTTGGATTAGATACGCCCGGAAACAACAGGATAAACCCGTGCAAATAATATTTAAGTTCAAATTGGCGCAAATAACCAGTGGAAGGAAGCATATATCCATAAAAATACCCTTTAAAATCGGCGCAATGGCACAAATGGACTTCGGGAGTTTGTTTGAACCGGAGTAATCGAACCTTGTCAAGCTGTCCCTGATGTTCGAAATAGGCAATAGCCTGAGCGAGCGGTACGGTTTCTTTGGCAATCGGCAGATCGGACTGAATGATTTCCTTCATCTTCCGGGCGATTTGGGCGCATTCCGCCGCAGTGAACGGTTGTTTGTTTTCAAAGTCAATCTCGCCATAAATGCCTTTGCTCAGTGAATGTTCGATGCGGACTTTACAATTCGGGAACAGATCGGAGGCGGCTTTAATTAAAACCAGAGTCAAACTCCGGGAGTAGACGCGAACGCCATCCTCGACCGAAAGATCAATGGGAACTAATTTGCCGCCGGTTCCGGGAATAAACGACAAGTCATGCAATTCATTGTTCAGCTTAAACGCAACGATTGGTGACGAATGGCGCCTTTGCAATTCTTTTGCAATTAGCAACAAAGGAAGTCCCTTTTCATGAGTTATCAAGCTCCCATCGGGGAGAATAAAATCGAGCTGTTGGTTCATTTTTTAAACCTCCACGGGCGCATGATTTTTAATTCAACGCTGAAACCGGCCGACTAACCCAACGCTGTTGGCGTTGAATGGCAATCATGGGTGTTTTGTTTTTGAAGCCGGAGAATGAATTTTCGGGCGGATATTGGCGAATCCAAGTGGTCCGGTCGCTGCTTCAAATCAAGTCGGCAATAAGGTTCAGACCGAATAGTTATAATATATGTCATGGGTAGCATCTTCGGTGTGCCGTTTTCTGCGGTTCCATATTGACCATTGACCAGAGCCGGAAAAAAACGGGTGAAATTTTGGGTCATTCTCTTTGCCGTTCGACACCATAGACATTACGGACGGTTTGAACCAATTCATCGCTGCCGGGCGGTTTGGTTAAATACTCGCTGGCGCCAGCGGTCATCGCTTTGCGGAGATATTCCTGTTCTCCCTGGACGGACAGAATGATCACAGCGATCTGCGGGTATTTGAGAGACATCCGTTCGGTGGCCTGTATTCCATCCAAGACCGGCATATTGATATCCATCAAAACGATATCCGGTTTTAATTGAGAAGCCTTTATCAAGGCTTCTTCGCCGTCACCGGCTTCACCAATGACTTCCATGTCATCTTCCAATTCCAGGAGCCGTTTCAGGTTCTGGCGCGTTTCGAGGATGTCATCGACGATCATGACTCTTATCTTTGAAGCCAACCGGTTCACCTGCCATTAGCTCTCAGGTTTTGAGAACGCGTTTTTATTTTAGGTATATTCTAATCATCCGTGATTATAAAATATTATCGTCAATTTGATATTATTTGATTAGTTTTGACGGATCCGGTTTTAAAATCATTGTATGCCAGGTTGAGTTGTCCAGCAAGAAGATATTTTTGGATTCTTATCAAAATTTCCAGCAACACTTCAAAAAGCCATCAATAATAGATAACGGCAATTCATGCTAATCTTCTTCATCGTCATTTCGAAATTTGGTTGACAAAATAGTAAGACCTTACCCTAAAACGAGGTAAAGTCCGATGATGGCAATAAATACAATAAATCTCCGATGGAACTCCTTTAATTGCCAAGGGAATTATTTCATCGTTTCGGAGATACCACTAAAAACATGATCAAAACCGCTTCTCATAACCATTAAGGCACCAATTAAAAAAACCGCGATTAACGCAATGATCAGACCATACTCGATCATGCCTTGTCCTTTTTCTTCCTTTAAAACTTTCTTCAACACTCCCACCACTCCTTGCAATCCCAGCTCAAAATTGAAATTGTGGCCGAAACTCGCCGGTTTCCGGCGCCAACCGTTTCCAAAATCCACAACAGGTTGTCAAAAATCCACATTTATCCACAAAAACGAAAGCATCCGAAAGTAAACGAAAAGGTTTTATTGTCAAATCGAAAGAATTCAAAAGCAAACGAAAGGATTTTGTTGTCGAACCGAAAGTAAACGAAAGAGAACGAAAGCATTCTATTGTCCAATCAAAAGCATCTGAAAGAAAACGAAAACTTTCGAAAAGAAAATGAGCGTCGAAGCAACCGAGAGCAGCCTCCGAGCCATCTAGTCCTGCTGTGAAACCAATCCTTTTCGGTATGCATAGACCGCCACTTGAGTCCGGTCTTCCAGCGCCATCTTTTTTAAAATACTGCTAACGTGGTTTTTAACGGTTTTTTCACTGATGAATAGCTTCTCGGCAATATCCTTATTGCTGTTGCCGCTGGCAATATAGGAAACAATCTCTAATTCGCGCTGAGTCAGTCCCAGTTCCTCCGGCAAAACAGTGGTTTTTTCCTCGTTCATAAACTGCCGGAATTCATTTAACAGTTTGGTAAGCAAGCAAGGTTGAATATAAGCGTCACCTTTCGATACGACCCGGATGGCTTCATAAAGGGTATCGGGATCAATGTCCTTGAGGACATACCCGGAAGCGCCGGCCTTGATTATTTTGGAAACATGGCTCTGATCATTGTCAATGGTGAGCGCCAAAATATTGATCTCGGGAAAGTTGGCTTTCAACTCCTTGGTAAGTTCAATGCCGTTTTTACCGGGGAGATTGAGATCCATTAATATGACATCCGGCCTGACAGTGTTGACGAGTTCCAACACTTCATTGCCGTCTTGCGCTTCTCCGGCAACTTCAAGGTCCGTTTCCAAGGACAACAGTTGTCGCAAGCCTTGCCGTACCAAAGCGTGATCCTCAACTATCATTACTTTAATCATTGACATTCATTGCACCCTACCCATCTAGCGCTTGATCCGTTGGAACGGAAGCAGTTATCGTGGTTCCTGCATTTAAAGCGGTCTCGATGGTCAATTCGCCGTTTAATAATTCGATCCGCTCTTTCATGCTCAGTAAGCCAAAACTTTCTTTGCCCGCCACCTCGTCTAATACTTTGGAAAGGTCGAACCCCCGACCGTCATCGGTAATTTTGACCATAATCTCCGGCGCCCCGAATTCGATGAGCACTAAAATATTCTCGGCATGGGCGTGTTTTTGGGCGTTATTGACCCCTTCTTGAATCAACCGGAACAAGGCAACTTCGTAAGTTGTTTTTAACCTTTTTTCCTCGCCGTGCACTTCAAGGTGGACTTCAAACCCCTCTCGGATTTTGAATTCCTCGAAAAAACGCTTCAAGGTCGGGACCAGCCCCAGATCATCGAGAGTCATCGGCCGCAAGTTAAAAATAATCCGGCGCACCTCTTGCAGACTATCCTTGACGCTTTTCTTCAATTGCTGCAATTCCTCGCCAACATCGGCGCGGGCGGTTTTTAGAAGTTTCTCACATAGTTCCGCCCGCAAAACAACATTGGCCATAGCTTGGGCCGGTCCGTCATGAATCTCGCGCGCGACCCGTTTTCGTTCTTCTTCTTGCGCCAAGATGATCCGGCCACCAATATATTGTTTTTGCTGGAGCCCGTTCATTTGCTGACTGAATTCGGTCAGATTGCCACTTAAGAATGTGAGGGCGATATCGACCTTTGAGACCAATTCCTCTGCTTTCTGCGACATATCGTTGATTCTGGCAATTGATCGGGAAAGTTCGTCCCGCTTCAAACGCAATCCTTTTTCTTTTTCGTTTTCAACCGCCAGTTGAACTTGGAGTTCTTGCGCATAACGATACGCCGTTTTAATGTCATCCTCGCTGTAGCGGTTAAAATCCTTACTAACTTCCATTAGATGAACCCGGGCCTTTTTGTATAATATCTCCAGGCGATCGACAATTTCAATGACTTGTTTAACTTCGTCATTGACGCGATCAAGGTCCGATTGCATCCTTTTTTGAACGCTTTTGGCGCTTTCTGCGATATCAAACAGATTAACTTTGCTTAATTCAATAGCGGCTAGGGTGTCTTTAATAATTTTATCGACAATACTGAAATCGATTACTTCAGCCATGAATACCCCCCTGATGGGCATCATTATTTTCAATTTCGGCAATCTTGCGGATTGACTTTAGACTCGAAAAATAAAAGTAAAAAGCCGGGATGACCGGCTTTAGGCATTAAGCAAATGAACTTTGTCAAGTTTTTCCCAGGGGAGATCAAGGTCATTGCGGCCAAAGTGACCATAAGCCGCTACTTGGCGATAGATTGGTTGCCTTAATCTCAGATTCTGGATGATCGCCGCCGGCCGCAGATCAAAATGTTTCCGGATTAACTCTTCGATTGCTGCGTCGGAGATCTTTCCAGTGCCAAAGGTATCCACCATTACCGAAACCGGCCGGGCGACGCCAATGGCATACGAGATCTGAATTTCGCAACGGCTGGCCAGACCGGCCGCTACAATATTTTTAGCTGCATGTCGGGCGGCATAGGCGGCGGAGCGGTCGACTTTGGTGGGATCTTTTCCAGAAAAGGCGCCTCCACCGTGACGGGCCATTCCGCCATAAGTATCCACAATAATTTTCCGCCCGGTCAGTCCGGAGTCCCCTTGCGGCCCGCCGATTACAAACCGCCCGGTGGGATTGATGAAGTATTTGGTTTGTCCGTCCAATAAACCAGCCGGGATAACCGGCTTGATTACTTGTTCCAAAACATCTTTCTCGATCTGGTCATGATCAACCGCCGGGTCATGTTGCGTCGAGATGACGACAGTGTCGACCCGTGCCGGACGTCCATCCACGTACTCGACGGTTACTTGGCTTTTTCCGTCGGGACGGAGGTATTCAAGCTCGTTATTCTTTCGCAAAGAGGACAATCTGCGGGTCAACTGATGGGCCAGCGAGATTGGCATCGGCATATATTCGGAATTTTCATCGCAGGCATAGCCGAATACCATCCCTTGATCACCCGCGCCAATCGCTTCGATCTCCTGGTCATCCATTTGTCCGGTTTTGGCTTCCAGCGCTTTGTTGACGCCCAAGGCGATGTCGGGAGATTGTTCATCGATGGAAGTGATTACCGCGCAGGTTTCACAATCAAACCCATATTTGGCCCGGGTATAGCCAATCTCCCGAATGGTTTCCCGCGCGACTTTGGGGATATCGGCGTAGCAATTGGTGGTAATCTCGCCCATCACTAGCACCAATCCGGTAGTAACCGAAGTTTCGCAGGCCACCCGGGCATTGGGATCCTTGGCTAGTATGGAATCGAGCACGGCATCGGAGATCTGATCGCAGATCTTATCCGGATGTCCTTCGGTAACCGATTCGGACGTAAACAACTGTTTTTTGGCCATATGATCAACTCCTTATTATTTGTTATATAAAATAAAAACCCTCCCACATCGGAAGGGAAAGATCGGCTCATCTTCCAGAATCCTCTGGGGGAATTAGCACCCTGCGGATCAACTTCCCGGGTTGCTGGGTTTCATCGGGCCATTTCCCTCCACCTCTCTTGATGAGTATTCAATTGGATTATATCAATTATAACTGATTGCCAGCACGTTTGTCAAACTTTCGTAAAAATAATTTATTTTAAATGTTTATCGATTTCGGCCTGAATCTCCTTTTTTTGACGAAAACCGACCAATCTTGCTACCGGTTCTCCATTTGAGAAGAGGCAAACCGTAGGAATGCTCATTACCCCGTACTGTCCAGCCAGTTCTTGGTTCTCATCTACGTTGATTTTCCCCACGCGAATCTTTTCGCCGTACTGGCCGGCGATCTCGTCAATGATCGGGGCAAGCATCCGGCAAGGACCGCACCAGGGAGCCCAAAAATCAACCAAAATCGGTATTTTGGACTGGAGTACCTCGGACTGAAAATTATTCTGATCCAACGTTAGCAATCAGATCACCCTCTATTTTATTAATTAGTTTACCTATATTCCACTATTCAACCTGCAGCACTTGTAACAAATTGGTCGAACCGGGAATGCCGGTCCGAACTCCGGCGGTGATTACAATTAAATCATTTTGATTGATGAATCCGGTTTTTTTAGCGGCTTCAACACTTAGATCAAACATGCTGTCAATGGTTTTGGCCGGAGGAACAATAACCGGATACACTCCCCAGGAAAGCGTCAGCTGTTGCGCCACGCGGTCCGAGGGAGTCGCCGCCACAATCGGAGCTTGCGGGCGATATTTGGAAACCATTCGCGCGGTGCTTCCCGACTGAGTTGAACTGATGATCGCGGTGGCCTTCAGATCCAACGAGGTTTGGCAAGTAGCGTGACTGATGGCGTCGCCCACGGAGGGAAATGCCCCGATCCGTTTTTTTGATAAAAGTTCTTCATATTTCAACGAGTTTTCGATCCGTTCCGCGACCCTTCCCATCATCTCCACGGAGGTGATGGGATAGCGGCCGACGGCGGTTTCGGCGGACAACATAATCGCGTCGGTGCCGTCCAGAATCGCGTGAGCGATGTCGGTTATTTCCGCCCGGGTCGGCCGGGGGTTGCGAACCATCGATTCCAGCATTTCGGTCGCGGTAATTACTGGTTTTCCGGCCGTATTGCAGATTTCGATCAAGTATTTTTGAATTAACGGGACTTCTTCCGGTGGAATTTCTACGCCCAAATCGCCACGGGCTACCATAATCCCGTCGCAAACCTGTAAAATCTCTTCGCAGTTGCGGAAACCCTCTTCATTTTCGATTTTGGCGATGATCATTTGATCCCCGCCCAGTTCATGGACTAGAGAACGGATCTCCGCCAGATGTTCCGCCTTGCGGGCAAACGATACCGCGATAAAATCCACTTCCTGCTTAATCACAAATTCGATATCGGAGCGATCTTTTTCCATGATCGCCGGTAAATTGACGGATACGCCGGGCAAGGTCACTCCCTTTCTGGAAGTCAGCTCACCACCGCTAAGAACTTCGCATTCAAGATCGGATTCAGTCATATCCAGCACTGACAGCCGAATCATGCCATCCGCTAAAAATAGCTGGCCGCCGATGCGAAGATCCGTAATTAGTGTTGGATAATCCACAAAAATATATCCGGGAACCCCATCGTTTTTCGGGTTTATCGTCAGCCGCACCCGGGAGCCCTCAGCCAAATCCATTGGCGACGGGTTGATAGTCCCGGTGCGGATTTTCGGCCCTTGAATATCCGCCAGGATTCCCACGGGCTTTCCCATTTTGGCGGAAACTTCCCGCACCAGCTGAATGCGGCGAAAATGTTCTTCATACAAGCCATGTGAAAAATTAAGCCTGGCGATGTTCATGCCGGCGCGGATCATCTTTTCCAATACAGCAGGATCGGAACTGGCCGGACCCAGGGTGCAGATTACTTTGGTTTTTTTCAAGCAAGCCCTCCTATAAACTGGCCATGATATTAGCCAGTTTTAATTGTTCCACGTCGACGGTTTTTTTGGTGCTAATCGCCAGATCCATATCGAAGGCTTCGATCTCGTCACCGACGATGCCCACCATTTTTTCGGTCTCACCGGCCAACAGCAGGTCAACCGCTTTGGCGCCCATCAATACGGCGATTTTCCGGTCAAAAAATGAAGGAGTCCCGCCGCGCTGGATATGCCCAAGGACTGTAATCCGGGTTTCACAGCCGGTGCGTTCAGAAACGAACTGTCCGACTCGGAAACCGCTGGAATGCTCCATCTCGGCCGGATCTCCGAACAAACCTTCTGCCACTAGAATAATACTATGCGTTTTGCCATGTTTAGCGCTTTGCAGGATCTGTTTAGAGACTTGTTCCAGGTCATAAGGAAATTCCGGAATCAAAATCGATTCGGCGCCTCCGGTAAGACCAGCCGCTACCGCGATAAATCCCGAATTTTTACCCATGACTTCAATCACATAAACCCGGTTATGCGAAGAAGCCGTGTCCCGAATTTTGTTCATCGCGTCAAGCACCGTATTGACGGCAGTGTCGTAACCGATGGTATAATCGGTGCATCCAATGTCATTATCAATGGTGGCTGGGATCCCGACCGTTTGAAAACCCATTTTGTTCAAGGTCTGAGCGCCTCGAAAAGAACCATCGCCGCCGATGACGATCAACCCGTTAAACCCAAATTTGTCCAGTTGTTCCTTGGCCTTGGCCTGACCTTCGGTGGTTTTAAACGCGGGACAGCGGGCCGATTGCAGTATGGTGCCGCCACGCTGTAAAATATCCCCCACCGAACGGGCGTTCATCGGGATGATATCGCCCTCCAACAGTCCGCTATACCCTCGTTTCACCCCGAACACCTGACAGCCATGATAAAGCGCTTTACGCACAATGGCCCGAATTGCCGCGTTCATTCCCGGCGCATCTCCGCCGCTGGTCAATATCCCGATTTTCATAATGAGATCACCCCAAGAAAGGAATTATTTTTAATCCTCAAAAAAAACTCCATAACTTCGAAAGCGTTGATACCGTTGCTCGACAAGCTCGGTGCGGGATAAATTCATTAATTCCCAGAGATGTTTCAAAATTGAATTCTTCAAATTGGCTGCGGCTTCAGAAGGGTTTTTATGTGCCCCGCCCAGCGGTTCCGGGATGATTTCATCGACAATTCCCAATTCCAGCAGATTTTCCGGACTTAACTTCAATGCCTCGGCGGCATCGGAAGCCTTCGCCGCGTCTTTCCAGAGAATGGAGGCGCACCCTTCCGGCGAGATAACCGAATAATATGAGTTTTCCATGATTAACACCCGATTGCCGACTCCGACCGCCAGGGCACCGCCACTACCTCCCTCACCAGTGATTACGACAATCACCGGAATGGAAAGATTGGCCATTTCAAGGATGTTTCTGGCAATTGCCTCGCCCTGACCGCGTTCTTCGGCTTCCACGCCGGGAAACGCGCCCACAACATCAACCAGACAGATTAGAGGCCGGTTAAATTTATCAGCTTGGTGCATCAAGCGCAACGCTTTCCGGTATCCTTCGGGATGAGGCTGGCCAAAATTCCGAAGGATTTTTTCTTTGGTGTCACGGCCTTTCTGCTGGCCGATAATGGTCACCGGAATACCGTCCAGATAAGCGATTCCGCCGATCAAGGACGGATCATCACGATAAAGCCGGTCTCCGTGAAGTTCAATGAAATCGGTCGTGATCATCCCCACATAATCGAGAAAAGTGGGGCGTTTGGCGTGACGGGCAATGAGAATCCGTTGCCAAGGTGTAAGGTTTTTAAAGATATTCCAGCGAAGATTATTGGCCTTCTCCTCCAGTGCTGCGATTTGGTCGGCCATATCGATCCCTTTTTCCTGGGAGAACTGCTTTAACTCTTCGATCTGTTTTTCAAGTTCAAGAACGGGTTTTTCAAAATCGAGAACCAGCCCGATATTAGTTGCCATGGTTCTCACCCGCCTTCACATGGAATCTCAGCAATTGAGTTAAGGTTGACTTCATGTCTTTTCTGGGGACGATTAGATCGATAATGCCGTGTTCCAAAAGAAACTCCGACGTCTGAAAACCGGGGGGAAGCGTCTGCCGGATAGTTTGCTGAATCACCCGGGGACCGGCGAAACCGATCAAGGCGTCCGGTTCGGCAATGATAATATCTCCCAATGAGGCGAAGCTGGCGAAGATACCGCCCATGGTCGGATCGGTTAATACTGAAATATACAGGCAATTGGCTTCGGATAGTTTATTCAAAGCCTGGCTGGTTTTGGCCATTTGCATCAGGGATAAAATACCTTCATGCATGCGAGCCCCGCCACCGCCGCCCGAAACGGCTACAAACGGCAGTTGGTTTTCGGCGGCGTACTCGATGGCACGAGTGAGCTTCTCTCCCACCACCGAACCCATGGAGCCCCCGACAAATCCAAAATCAATGATCGCAAGCGCCGCAGGGATGGAATTGATGAGCGCCCGACCGGTAATGGCAGCCTCAGTAAGCTCGGTCGCTTTTTGCGATTTCTTGACTTTGCTTTCGTAATCCGGAAAATTCAAGGGATTGACGGTTCGCAGGTTGCCTGCGAATTCTTCAAACTCGTCGGCCAATAACGCTAAACGTTCTTTGGCGCCGATTCGAAAATGAAAATCGCATTTGGGACAGACTTTCAGATTTTTTTCAATATCTTTATGATAGGAAATCTGGGAACAGCGATTGCATTTGACCCATAGTCCATCCGGGATCTCTTTCTTCTCAATCTCGACTTTCCGGGTAAACTCTTGGTCGGTTTTAACCGTAATATACTTTGGTTTGGTCTTGAAAAGATCCTTCAGCAATCAATCCACTCCTTGTCGAACGCCTAAACAAACACAAACGACCACTAGACGATAATTAAATTCCTAAACGGTACAATTCGCTTTGAGTGGAGAAATTCCTTCCGCCTAAGCTCGTTGCAAGGCATTATTGATTACTTCGGTGGCTTCTTCTATCTCTACTTCCGAGACCATGACTTCGACATTCTTTTCATCATGGGATACAAACCGGGAATCTTTGATCTTTACCATAATCCCTTCAATTTCCAGGAGTTCTTTTAAATAAGTGGCCACTTTGCGGTTGGGGGCCACATAGACTACCACCCACATTGGAACTTCCTCGCTTCTACTTGGGATCCATCCATATCCCTTTGAAGATAAATTAGTCCGATTCGAAAGTCAAGTGTTAATTTTGTTACGAAGGCGGTAATTGGTTGCTGCTTATTAATTTAAATCTCTCCAACCAGCTTTTAAATTGACAGCCCCGTTCTTGAAAGTCATTGAACATATTAAAACTGGCGTAACCGGAAAAAGCAGGACAACATCGCCGGAAGCCACCAATCCGGCGGTTGTTGAACCGCGGTATTAAGATGGGAAACCCTCTTGAACGGAGAGTCAGACTAACCGCAGCGATGATCTGGGAAGCGGTGACTCCCATCACGATCTATAATGCTTCTTTAACAGCACCGCAAGTATTCGGCAATGGCAGGGACTCTCCTGCTTGTGCGCTTAATTTGTCCGTGATATAATGGATAAAATTTGCAAGATAAGGAACGAACGATGAATATTCATTTGATAGGCGCGGTTATCCTTTGGGGATTGAATTATCCAATCTCGAAGAGCGTCTTGGGTTATCTTGATCCGATTTCATTCACCGCTTGGCGTTTTTTATTGGCATTGCCATTTCTCTGGTTCTACCTGATTAAAACCCGACGTCATCGGATTGAACCCCGGGATTTGGCTCCGTTTCTAGGTACCGCCTGTTATGGGATCGGAGCTTATCAGATACTTTACATTTTCAGTCTGTTCTATACTAGTTCCAACTCGACTTCCCTATTGATTTCCGCTTGCCCTATCTTTACTTTTATGATCCTATGGTTTGGAAGAAAGCTGAATGATGTCAAGCGCTCTGAAATTAGCGGGCTGTTGCTCGGGATAACGGGAGTCGCTTTGATCCTGATGCATAAACCGGATCTGAGCTTCGGGCTCAATCCCTGGCTGGGAAATTTTCTGGGATTGTTGGCCTCCGTGATCTGGGGCAGCGGACCGATTCTCAGCCAACGCTGGCTTGTCAAGTATTCGCCGGAGAGCTACATTACTTACTCCTTTACCATGGTGGCCATTCTCTTTTGGTTGATGACGCCGTTAATGAGCCGTTCTCCCTGGCCAATTCCCGGCCCGGCTATCCCCGGCGTCCTCTTTTCGGCGGTCGGCGCCGGGGCTCTTGGACATATCGCTTGGTTCAAGGGAGTGGCCGACCTCGGCTCCAAAAAGGAATGTACTATATGTACCTGGTGCCGTTCGTAGTCGCGGTCTGCTCCTGGCTGATACTGGGCGAGACCATCACTTTCATGCAAATCGCCGGCGGGCTAATCATCATCGCCGGTCTTTACCTTGCCCAACACCGTATGGGAACCAATGCTCAAAATGTGGCCGAAGCCAAAAACGCGTAACCAGGATTATCTTCGCCGTCGACCCGGCCCAGCCGGCTATTTTCTTGGTTAAGGGAACCCAAAAAGTCGCCGTTGATCACCGCTTTCGCCTTGCCAAGCACCACGCCGTTTTCAACCAATAAGCATTGATCGGCGGTCAATGAAAAACTGCCCGAACTGGAATCTTGGGTATGTAATCCCAGTACCGAATAAACAATCAAGGCCCGCTCCGATTCACGAATCAAAGTGTCCCAGTCGGAAAGCGGTGTCCTGGAGCGGATAAAGAAGCCGCGGCCGCCAGCTGCGACCGGTGTGGGGGGCATTCCGGCCTTTTTGGCGTATTTCAAGCTTAACAGCGGTGTATTTAACCTTCCGCCCGTGATTAATTCGATTTTTCCACCAGGGACCCCCTCGGAAGTGCAAATATAGGAAAAAGCCCGCCAGGGTAATAATGTATTGACTTCAAGAGAAAGGTCCGAATTCATAACCGGCCTTCGTTCCTGAAAATCAAGCAAGGAAAACCGGCTTTGCCTGTTTATCACCAGGCTTCCAAAAAGATTGGCCAGCAAAAATTGGTTCAAAAACGCTTCAAAGAGATCGGGAGGAAATATCAGACGAATCGTTCCGCCAGGCCGAGGCGGCGCCTGTTTCCCCAACAAGTTTCCGACCCGGGCCGTATTATCGATAATCCGATTGATCCGCTCCTCCTCCGGCCAGTGTTTTTCCTGGTAAGACTCGCCGTAACTGCTGTTCACCTCAAAATAAAAGTCAACCGGCGATTGGGAGTAACCGACCCGCAAACCCCCGGAGTTCAACAGCGAACGTTGACTGACAAAGCAGCGGGCTTTGCCGTCGATTTTAGAGAAGCCGGCCGATGCCAAGCGCTTCAGGCCCATTTCGAGAAGTTGAAACGGAGTGTTCACTTGCTCATCGATGATCTGTTCCACCGCCTGATCGAACAGGTCGATCTCAGGGAGCCGTTCCGGATGATACAGTCCGACACCGTCAGGATCATGATAGGCCGCGGCTTTCCAAAGCGGTATGTACTCTCCGAAGTTCTCAATGGCCTGAGAATCCAATTTGGCGGAGCTAAACCGCTGGTTTTTCCAGATCAGATAAAGTTCACCGGAGATGCTCCGTTTATAGCTCGGCGCCGAATATGGACCACCGATCCGGTTGTTTTTCATTCCCACTTCCAAGCCGCGTGCTTCGTGAAGGTCAAATCGCCAATCGGATAATTCCGGATCTTTTCTTTGATACGCCGTCAATAATTCGGCCAGCTTTTCGGAAAATTCCATGGTCACTCTCCTCCGATTTTAATTTCTGGATTGGCTTCAATCACCAGAAAATAATGAGAGCCGCCGCAACTGGGGACTCCCTGCCCCATTTTGCCGCAGGTTCCCATGGCGTCAATCTGAGGCGGGCCGATGGCGGCGCTGACGGACTGTAGGACGGACAAGACGCTCCCGCTGAAAATGGCAGGTTTGAAGAGCACCGGTTGCTTGGAAAGTTCGTAAATACCGGAACAGTGAAAGACGAAATCCCCGAATGATGGATTAACTTGTCCTCCTTGAAAACCGGTGAGGTAGAGAACTTTCTCCTCGGGTCCGGCCAAATGGTTCTCGGTTAAAATCCGATAGAGATCGGACGGGGTAATCGATTCGAACGGTTGATTCACTTCAATTGAATTTTCAAATTCAATCCGGATGTTGGTCATCCGGGCGATGGGCAAATGAAAGAAGCTTTCGACCCGTTCGGCGCCGCTCAACGGAACCCCAGCCCGTTCGGCGGAAAAAATATCGGACAGCCCGGCGGTTAACTTTCCCTTATCGACAATCCGGACGGTTTTCCGTTCAATACCCATGGCGCTGATCGGCTGATAAGCATAATCCCCCTCGATCGGTCCGTCGACGATAGAAAGCCGGGGATCGGCCACAGCCAGCCCCAGCTTCATCCGGCCGTTTTCACCAAGGATTGAGCTTTCCAGGGCGTCGGTCTCGGCGGCATGGCCGAATGCTTCGTGGGCTAGCCCTTTGGCAAGCGCGTAATCGATCACCAGTTTATAGGTTCCGGACGGGATTTTTTTGGAGCCAAGCAAATTCAGCGCCAGATTCGCCGCTTTTTTGGCTCTGGCGTTCAAGCGTTCCAGTTGGCTGGGTTCAATAATGATCCCCAGATCGGTTCCGGGAAGATTGGCATAAGTAGTAGCTGTATCGTGCGCCGCTTTGGCGGTCAGGGAATGGTAAATAAAAGAGCGGGGCGTATCAAACTGAACATCGGTACCGTCGGATCGGATGATCCGCCATTCTTCATCGGTCAGCCGGAGCACGCTCCGCACCGAAAGACGCTCATCGATTTCGAGTAATTCCCGGTTGAGGCCTTTGATTTTGGCTTCGATGGTCTCTAGCGATAAACTGTCGTATGGGTATTTGGGTTTCATCTCAAGCCGTCGCCGTAGCGAAGCGAGCTTGAATACCTCGCAATTAGACTCGCCGCTGAAATATTGGCCTTGCTCAGCTAAAAACGCCGCCTTCTCCAGCAATTCCAGGGCTATTGGTTCCGAGATCCGATCGGCGGCGGCAAAGCCCATGAATCCCCGGTCGGAAATGACTTGCATCCCGATGCCGACCAGCGTGGCGGTATTAATCTCTTCGGTCTTACCGTTATTGAGATGAACCGTCAAATCTTTTCGATCTTGAAATCTGGCGACAAAAAAAATCCCCCGGGAAGCCGCTTCCTTCCGGAGCACTTCAACAACCCGATCATACTGGTCGACTCTCATCCGATACCTCGTATCTCAAGTTTTTCCATTGATTTTATTGCAAAGATAATATTAGACTGTGCTTGAAAGTTAGTGATTATTCCTAGATTTCAAAAGCAACCCGGAGCGCGTTTGACCGAATGAGGCTGCTACGATTTAATTCAGATGTTCGGCCCGTAACCGTGACTCGATGGCAACCACCTGAGGCTGGAACAACTCAACCAATGATTCGCTGAAGTGTTCGAATTCCAAGCGTGGTTGCCACCAAAAAATGTCGACGGTCAGAAACTTCTTTTCATCAAAAACCTGAATCAAGATGAAACAATCATCGATCTCCCCGCTGATTCGGGTTCCCTCGGGCTTAATCGATTGAAAGACCCATTTGATGTCAGAATCAAATACGGCAATCCGCCGTATTTCGGAGAAAAACTGCTGAGGCGCATTCCAAAGCTCGTTTTCACAGAGATAAAGATCAGCCATGTAATGCCGCCCGAAATCTGGCCTCATCCCGGATGACCCGCTCCTTTCCACGCCGGACAATTGCATCATGGAAATCTTCTTTATGAAGCTCCTGGAATAGTTCCCATCGCGACCCCGAATGGGCGAAAGGGATTCCATTGCTGATGCTAGCACATCATATGTCGGAAAGAAGGGGTCTGGTGTTGGTTTTTTGCCAAAACCGTCCAAACTTTTTTCGCGACTGGAAAAACTTAACCGGGCGTCCGAACCGCCTACCCGGAGGTTTCTACGGCAGTCCGCTTAGGCTGAGTCGCGCATCAGAACCTCCAGCTCCGTCACCAACCGTTTCAGATCATCTAGATGCGGTTTGGCTTCTGCTGGTTCCGTGGTCCGGATTTGGGATCGAAGTTTGAGAACGGCATGCTCCAAATCGGTAACCTTACGCAACACCGCATAGTTTTCCAGGGAAGGCTGCTGTCTGCTGGCAAGCAACGCTTTGGCAGTCAGCTCAAAACGTTCACCCAATTTGGGAACGAATGCCTCCCAGCCGAACTTTTGACGAACCGTGGCCGCGAACTCTTGCTGGGCGCCGTTTTCACCGTGAATGATGAATAAACCGCGTGGCCGGGAACGGAAACCTTCTAACCAGGCCAGCAACCCGTTCCGGTCCGCGTGAGCCGAAAAACCGCCGATGGAATGAATTCTCGCCTGGACAGAAACCTCTTCTCCCATGATCTTGACGACTTTGGCGCCTTCCAGCAATCTCCGCCCGAGCGTCCCCTCGGCCTGATAACCGACGAACAGGATATGTGACTGGGGTTTCCAGAGGTTATGCTTTAGATGATGCAAGATCCGGCCGGCTTCACACATCCCGTTGGCGGAGATGATAATCGAACCCCGGGCGGTCTGGTTCAACTGTTTGGACTCCTCGGTGGCCCGGATGAAATGCAGATTTTGAAATTCAAACGGACTCTCCCCCGCTTCGAACAGTTGCCGGGTCGGTTCGTCATAACACTCGGGATTATTCCGGTAAATCTCGGTAACGGAAACCGCCATCGGACTATCGATATAGACCGGCATTCGTGGTATCGCTCCCGAAAGAAACAGGGTCTTCAAATGATACAACAGATCCTGGGTCCGGCCGACGGCAAAGGCCGGGATGATCAGATTACCGCCGCTTTGATATGTTTCATGAATAATCCCGCGCAACAGATCGAGTCGTTGGCCCTGTTCCTCATGGAGCCGGTTGCCGTAAGTGGATTCGATCAGCAGGTAATCGGCAGCAGAGACGATCTCGGGATCGCGGATGATCGGTTGCTCATTCTGGCCCAAGTCGCCGGAGAAGACAATTTTTTCGGTCCCGGCGCCGTTATCGACCCAGACCTCGGTGATGGCCGATCCCAGGATATGCCCGGCGTCCCGGAAATTGACCCGAATGCCGGCCGCCGGTTCGAAAGGAATATTATAGTGCTGCGGTTGAAGCAGGGCACAGCAGGATAAGGCGTCAGCGGCACTGTACAATGGTTGCTCGGGCGCAGCACCGGTCCGGACTTTTTTCCGGTTACGCCATTCCGCCTCCTGCTCCTGAATATGTCCGGAATCGGGAAGGACAATCTTGCAGAGTTCGGCGGTAGCCTTAGTGGCATGAATCGCTCCTTTGAACCCCTGTTTCCAGAGCAGCGGCAACAGGCCGGAATGGTCAATATGGGAATGGGTAAGGAGAACGAAGTCGATCTCGGCCGGATTGAACAGAAAACTTTTACGGTTCAATTGCCGGAGCTCTTTGGATCCCTGAAACATTCCGCAGTCCACCAGAAATTTGTATCGGCCGTTGTCTAGCAGATAGCAGGAGCCGGTTACCGTTCCCGCTGCGCCGCAAAATGTAATCCACATAATATACTCCTCCTTGGCTGGTAATTAAGATGATTGTGATAATGACTGAAACCGTGATTAAGGAATTTCCTTATCAAATATCGTGTAATCGTCGTTCAAATCACCGGAATCCAGTGTCAAATCTGAATATCGGCAGTTTAAACGCTTTTCTCTCCGTTTTTTCCATAAAAATTTGAACAAATTCTTTTGACAAACCCCCCTACTCTTTGCTATACTATATCTGTTGCTTCGGGGTGTGGCTCAGCTTGGTAGAGCGTTCGGTTCGGGACCGAAAGGCCGGAGGTTCAAATCCTCTCACCCCGACCATTTAAATTGAACGAGAAGAAAAAGCCGTAAGCGGCTTTTTTATTTTATTTAGGTTAATTTTTCGCGAACCCACCTCTGATCTCCTCTTTCAGAACGGTTAAAATTTAAAAGCTTGGCCTATCCCCGGTTATCCGCTTTACGAAATAAATTTCTGCCGGAGGAAGGAGCAACCGGAAGCTTAGCCGAATTTTTCATTATCCCCAATTGATAGGAGGTCATCCATGCTATATCTGATCGTCTTTCTGAGCGGTGCGGTTTTGATGTCCCTGGAGATGGTGGGCAGCCGAATCCTGGCGCCGTCCTTCGGCAGTTCCATCTATATCTGGGGCTCGTTGATCGTAGTGGTAATGGCCGCTCTCACCCTCGGCTATTTCTATGGCGGGCGGATCGCCGACCAGCATCCCAAAATCTCTCTAATGGGCCTGATCTTGGCCCTTGCCGGGGTCTTCATCGGCTTTCTGCCGTTTTGGACTCTACCGATTAATCGTTATTTCAGCGGTTTCGATCCACGGGCCGGTTCACTCCTTGCCGCGCTGGCGTTCTTTTTCATTCCCAGCTTGTTGTTGGCGACGATTTCTCCTTTTGCCATCAAACTTTCTACCAAAAATCTGACCACCATTGGCAATACCGCTGGCCACTTATCGGCGGTTTCCAGCGCTGGCAGCATCATCGGCACCCTGGTTACTTCCTTTTTTTTGATCCCGGCTATCGGTGTCCGCAATATCGTCCACTCCCTGGGTATGATCTTATTATTCCTGGCGCTGATTATTCTGATTTTTGGTGAAACACGCCGCCGTTCCGGTGAAGAAACCGGCTTGACGGAGTCCGGATACCGAAGTATGCGCCAGAGGTCAATTTTGTTGATCCTAATCGCCATTCTCCTGCTGGGTATCTTGTGGGTTTTTGCGCCCTACAGCTTTTCTTATTACCATCCCTCAGAGATCCGTTATGAACGCGACTCTCTTTATCATCACATCATTGTCACCGAAGATCAGTATCAGCGAAACCTCCACTTTGACAACTCTTATCAAAGCGCCATCGACCGGAACGATCCGTTAAGGATGGTCTTTGAGTACACATCCTACCTTCATTTGGGGGTAGTGGCTCAACCCCGGCCGGAACGGGTGCTTTTCATCGGACTGGGCGGCGGGTCGGCACCGAAGAAGTTTCTGCATGACTATCCCACTTTGAAGACAGTAGACGTTGTGGAGATCGACCCTGAAGTGATCCGGGTTGCCCATCGATATTTTGATCTGCCGCGCGATCCGAAGCTCCAGGTTTATGCTCAAGACGGCCGGTTGTTCGTGGAGCGCAAAGCCGGGGAGATTGCCGCCGGAAAATCTTTACTTTATGATCTGGTGATTATTGATGCCTATTCAGCGAGCACGATTCCCTATCATCTGACAACGCGCGAATTTTTCCAGTTGATCCGGCGCGTCCTTGCTCCCGATGGAGCGGTTGTCGCCAATATCATTGGCGCCATCAACGGTCCCAAGAATAAATTGCTGCGCGCCATGACACGCACTTATGCGGCGGTTTTCCCCCAGATCTATCTTTTTCCGATTGGTCCAGGCGCCGAAATTGATACTTATGAGCGGAATATGATCCTGATCGCCACGGACTCGCCGCAATGGGACAGGAAAGCTTGGGTTCAAAAGGCGGAAGAGTTGTATCAGCGGAAGCTGATCAACGAAGATGTCCCGGAGTTCGCCCAGATGCTGGTGGATGACCGGGTACTACGGAAGAAAGGTTGGATAGAGGGAGTTCCAATGCTCACTGACGACTTCGCGCCCGTAGATACGCTGCAGAATCCACTGTTATAACTTGAGAGAGCACCAAAGTTTTAGTCCAGGGATTACAATTCTTTCATCGCCGACTTTGACTGCTTCGAAATAAGACTCCACTGCTTTAGCATCAATTCCCGTTTCTCCGGCGAACGCCGCCGTAACTAAGGCATCTCTTGCCAAAACTCCGGCATTGATCGCCGTTAAGGCGGCAGTTAATGCCGGAGCAACGGCAATTAATGCCCGGCTAACGGCAGCAAATGCCAGACCAGCGGCATCCATCCCCGCAACTGCGGCGGTCATTGCTTGTTTATCGGGGCTCATCCCCCTACCCGCGGCAACAGATGCCGGATTATTTTAAATGTCCGCCGATACCGAATAGGCTCATCCCAGGTCAATTATTAATCAAGCCCATGATTACGCGGCGAATTATCACTCACCCCTTGGCAACTGCCGGTTCATTTTCCCGTGATGAGCGGGTTTGCAGTAAATATTCCGAATAAAACGAGTTCTTCATAAGAAAACCGTAAATCCGACGATTTACGGTTTTCTTATGATAACACATTCATATATATTGTATATTACGGAGGCCATGCGCCCGTGCGCCGTTAGTTTCCTTTTTCCGTTTAGCGCTTATTTGTTTCCGGTTGAACCACGGAAGCGATCAAGGGCAATGGAACGACCGGGGACTCCGATAGATGAAAGCAGTCTTCAACCTCTTTCCAGACTTGAGATAGGTCTGATTCCGAACTGGCATGGACTTCGGCCAAGGGCTGCCCTTTCTCCACATATTGCCCGACCTTGGCTTTAAGCAACATGCCCACTTCGGGCTGGATCGGATCCCCCAGCTTGGCCCGGCCGGCGCCGAGGTGCATGGCGGCGACCCCCAACGCCCGACAATCGATTTGCTGGATCCACCCGTGTTGGGGTGCGTGAATCTGATATTGGATTGGAGCCGAAGCCAAACGATCCGGATGATCGATATAGGCCGGGTCTCCTCCCTGCGCAACGATCAATTGTCTGAATTTGGCCAAGGCCGCTCCGGAAGAAAGCGCTTGGCGCGCCTTCTCGGTTCCAAATTCCGGGCTGACGGCTTGATCCCCCATCCATAACATATACCCGGCCAGCGTCAGGCAGAGTTCGGTTAAATCGGCGGGCCCATTGTAGGCAAGAGTGGTAACGGCTTCCTGAACCTCCAGGCTGTTTCCGATGGCCGCGCCGAGCGGTTGGTTCATATCGCTCAACACCGCCATCATTTTGCGGCCGGCCCGGGTTCCGATCTCCACCATGGTCTTCGCTAATTCCAAAGCCCGATCGTACTGGCTCATAAAGGCTCCATCACCGTATTTGACATCCAGAACCACGGCATCAGCCCCGGCGGCGAGCTTCTTGGAAATGATACTGCTGGCAATGAGCGGAATGCTTTCCACCGTGGCGGTAACATCACGAAGAGCGTATAGCTTTTTATCGGCCGGAACCAAATTGCCGGTCTGCCCGGCTAGCGCCACTCCGATCTCCTGGACTTGCCCGATAAAACGTTCCCTGGACAGACTGGTGGTCACTCCAGGAATCGCTTCCAGTTTATCCACGGTACCGCCGGTATGGCCCAAGCCTCGTCCGGACATCTTGGCCACCGGGACACCGCAGGCGGCAACCAACGGCAACAGGACCAGGCTGGTTTTATCCCCCACTCCGCCGGTGCTGTGTTTATCAACTTTAACCCCGGAAATGGCGGAGAGATCAATCGTCTCCCCGGAACGCGCCATCGCCAGCGTCAAGGCGGTACATTCCTCGAAAGTCATCCCTTGAAAGAAAACCGCCATGCATAAAGCGCTCATCTGATAATCCGGAATTTCACCGCTGACAAATCCGGAAATAAGTTCTTCAATCTCCGCTTCAGATAAGGCCATTCCTTCGCGTTTTTTCCAAATCAGGTCCAAAACTCGCATCAACCGTTCCTCCGTTAAAGCCTTAACCTTAAAGCCATGAATCAGCGTAAAAGTTGATAAGGAACTCAGTTAAACTACTTTAATTCGTCTGAGCTTAACGTCAACGTTGGGCTTTCTGACGATAGTAAGCATGCCTCAACTTTCGATTAATGAAGCAAATTCTTCTCCGACCGGCCAAGATTCCAGTTTAAACCAGTGACAGAGCGTGGCGGCGATATCCGCGAAACTGCTCCGAGTCCCGAGATCGATCCCTGCGGGTAGATCGGGACCAAATACCAATAGCGGAGTATATTCGCGAGAATGGTCCGTGCTTTCGGTGGTTGGGTCGCCGCCGTGATCCCCGGTTAGAATCAGAATATCCCCGGAACGCAGCTTCGGAAGATTGGACGCCAGCCACTGATCGACTTCCTCCAATGCTTTGGCGAACCCGGCGGGATCGTTGCGATGCCCATACAGCATGTCAAAATCAATGCAATTGGCGAAGACCAGACCTGAGAAGTCCCGATCAATCAACTTAGTTACAAAATCCAACGTCTCCCGGTTGTTATGAGTATGATTCGATTCGGTCAGCCCCTGCCAACTGAAGATATCCTCGATCTTTCCTACCCCATAGACGGTCAGTCCCGCGCTTTTCAACCGATCGAGCACGGTGGGGCCGAACGGTTTGACTGAAAAATCTTTGCGGTTTCCGGTCCGGAAAAAGGAACCCGGCGCGCCAAGGAACGGACGGGCGATCACCCGCCCCACCGCATGGTCGCCATGAAGAATATCCCGGGCGATTTCGCAAATCCGGTAGAGCTCAGGCAAAGGAACAATTTCTTCGTGGGCGGCAATCTGAAAGACGCTGTCCGCCGAAGTGTAAACAATCAAAGAACCAGTTTGCAGATGCTCGGCTCCCAGTTCATCCACGATCTTGGTTCCAGAAGCCGCTTTGTTGCCGATCACACCTCGGCCCGCCCGTTCCGAAAATTCCGTGATAATCGCCTCTGGGAAACCTTTCGGATATACCGGAAACGGTTTTTCCAAGATTAATCCGGCCATCTCCCAGTGCCCGGTAGTCGTATCTTTCCCTGCCGAACGTTCCGCCATCTTCCCGTAAATATTTCCACGGACATTAGCGGAGACTCCTTTAATTGCGGTCAATTTGCCAAGCCCCAGGCTTTCCAATTGAGGCAAATGCAGTCCGCCCAAAACTTGAGCCATATTCCCCAACGTATTGCTGCCTGTGTCGCCATAGTCAACGGCATCAGGCAACTCGCCCACGCCCACTCCATCCAGAACCATTAGGAATATTCGTTTTGTCTCCGTATTCTCCATATGTTGATAACCACCTCACCAAATTCGCCTGATAATATCATTGTATTGAAAAACACTTCATTTCAATCCAGTCGGAAAATTTCCGAATTACTTTTTAAACCGAAATAAAAACCGGGAAGTTCCCGGTTTTATTAAAAATTAATAGCTACAACCGGACTGATAACGTGCCATATTATTGTCGTTCATCCACCGTCTGGTGACGCAATATTTCGATAGCGGCCGGAACAGCCGATATTAACACGATTGCCGCGATCACCAGAGTAAAATTCTGTTTTACAAAAGGAATATTACCGAAGAAATAGCCGCTTAAGATGAACACCCCAATCCAAAAGATTCCGCCACACACACTATAGAAGAGGAATCGCCAGTACGTCATCTTGCCGATACCAGCCACAAACGGCGCAAATGTTCGGATAATCGGGATAAACCGGGCAATCGTAACCGTTTTGCCGCCATGTTTCTCATAAAAGCGATGAGCCCGGTCGAGATGGCGCCGGTTTAAGAATCTGGAACGTTCCTTATGGAAAACTTTCGGTCCCACCAGATAGCCGAGCACATAATTGGTGGAATCGCCAAGAATGGTTGCAACGCAAAGGGTGGGCAACAATATCTCCACTTCAAGCACTCTCCCTGCGCAAAGCGCACCTAGAGCGAACAAGAGTGAATCCCCCGGTAAGAATGGAGTGACTACCAAGCCGGTCTCACAAAAGATCACCAAAAACAGGATAAAATAAGTCCAACTTCCGAATTGTTCCACCAGAAAATTTAAATGCCGGTCCAGATGAATGACTAGATCAATCAGGTTTTGCATCAACTCCATTGAGCCACCCCATAACTATCAGTTAGTTAGTTTCAATGTTCAATTCATCGCGTTAGTAAATTTCGCTTTTTTTTCATTTCTTCCTGCCTGTTATTGATTTTTATACAAATAACGGTTATAACTGTACTATAATAATCAGAGATCATTGAGGATTTTTCTCTCGGAAATTATTTTTGTTTCCAGGCAACCTGGAGAACTAATTTTTATGAGAATTTGATGGTTTTAATCGAAAAAAAGGAAGTACGGACTCAAAATATAGTTTCCTGTACCGGAGAAAACCTCGCTAAAATCGAAAAAGATCAGTTTTTAACGGAGGAACGGAGTCCGGCGTCGCCGGCCAGATCAATTATGGCCGGGACGAAATGACCGGAGGGGAAAAAGAGTTTTTCATGATATTCAGATAAATCATTTGGTTCGCTCATGAACCTTCATATTGAAATTCTTTGATAACTGAGGTTGAATAGTGGAATCGGATCTATCCAGAAAGCTATCCAATTGCCGAATTTGTCCCCGCGAGTGTGGGGTCGATCGGTTGAACGGCGCGGCGGGATTTTGCGGCGTCGACGGCCGGATAAGGGTTGCCCGGATTGCACCGCATCATTGGGAAGAGCCTCCTCTTTCCGGAACCTGCGGTTCGGGCGCGATTTTTTTCTCCGGATGTAACCTGGGTTGCGTCTTCTGCCAAAATCATCAGATCAGCCATCAACGGTTTGGGGCAGTCATGGACACGGAGCAATTGGCTGATGAATGTCTGCGTTTGCAGGCGGCCGGAGCCCATAACATCAATCTGGTGACCGGCTCTCATTTTGTTCCACAGATTGCGGCGGCGCTTCAATCCGCCAAAAGGCGGGGATTGACAATCCCAGTGGTTTATAATACTTCCGCCTATGAAAAAGTTGAGACTCTTCGGCAGCTAACGGGGCTAGTCGATGTATACCTTCCGGATCTGAAGTACCGCTCGGAAACACTCAGTTATAACTATTCTGGAGCAGCCGATTATTTCAACGTAGCGAGCCAGGCGATTTTGGAAATGTTCCGCCAGTGCGGGCCGGTCGTCTTGTCCTCTAACGGAATTATCCAGTCCGGGCTGATCATCCGCCATTTGATCCTTCCCGGAACAGTTACTGATTCCAAGGACTGTTTGCGGTGGATCAAAACCAATTTACCCGAAGGGATTTACGTAAGTTTGATGGCGCAGTATTATCCGCTGCCGGAACTTAGATTAAGCGGGGATTTGAATCGTAAAATCACCAATAATGAGTACGAGGAAGTTCTCGATGAATTATTCCAACTGGGGATGGAAGACGGCTTTGTCCAGGAGTTAGATTCCGCTTCTCCTGATTTCATCCCAGACTTTGATCTGACCGGCATACCCTCTAAAAATAAAAAACCGTGTCAAGACACGGATTAGTAAAATGTTCAGATCAACAGTTATCAATTGTTAGTGGATTCGGTGCTACGGGCGACTTTCAATTTCGTAACGGCCTGACTCAAAGCAACCTCGGCCCGAGCAAAGTCAATCTTGTCCCGTAAAGAGTGGTAAAGTTCCTCTTCAGCCCGACGCTTGTCAGCTAACGCTTGTTCCACATCAATCTCCTCGGGAAGGTCAGCCGCTTCCGCCAATACAATCACTTTGTGCGGAGTAACCTCCAAATATCCTTCACTGACCGCCATATAATGATCTTTGCCGTTGATCTTATAGCGAAGCACGCCGGTGGAGAGCAAGGTCATCAACCGGATGTGGCCGGGGAGGATTCCGATGCTGCCTTCAACCGCCGGGGCCACTACATAGTCGACTTCTTTCCGCAATTCCAGTTTGGAGGGAGTGGCTACCTCCAGCCAAATCCGTTTGGATGAAGCCTGTTCGTGATCAGGCACCGTCGGTCCCCTCCTGTAATTTCTTGCCGCGCTCCACCGCTTCTTCGATAGTTCCGGCCATAAAGAAAGCTTCTTCCGGAAGGTTGTCGTGTTTTCCCTCGAGAATCTCTTTGAACCCTTTCACCGTTTCGGCCACAGATACGTATTTCCCGGGGCGGCCGGTGAAATTCTCGGCAACGAAGAAAGGTTGCGAGAGGAAACGTTGTAAACGTCTTGCTCTCGATACTACCAATTTGTCTTCGTCGCTCAATTCGTCGATGCCCAGAATGGCAATGATGTCCTGCAATTCCTTATATCGCTGCAACGTTTCCTGAACGCCGCGAGCCACCTGATAATGCTCTTCACCGACAACCGCCGGGGAAAGCAATCGCGAAGTTGACGCCAGTGGGTCGACCGCCGGATAAATTCCCAACTCGGCAATGCTCCGCTCCAAGTTGGTAGTGGCATCCAAATGCGTAAACGTGGTGGCCGGGGCCGGATCGGTATAATCATCGGCCGGCACGTAAATTGCTTGAATGGAAGTGATCGAGCCGTTCCGGGTGGAAGTGATCCGTTCCTGAAGCGCGCCCACTTCGGTTGCGAGAGTGGGTTGATACCCCACAGCCGATGGAATCCGGCCTAGCAAGGCCGAGACTTCGGAACCCGCTTGGACATAACGGAAAATATTATCGATAAACAAAAGCACATCCTGATTTTCTTGATCCCGGAAATACTCGGCCATGGTCAATCCAGTCGAGGCCACCCGGAGGCGCGCTCCCGGGGGCTCATTCATCTGGCCGAAGACTAGTGCGGTCTTTTCAATAACCCCCGATTCCTTCATCTCAATCCAGAGGTCGTTTCCTTCCCGGGTACGTTCCCCGACTCCGGTAAATACCGAAAACCCGCCATGCTGAGTAGCAATGTTCCGGATCAGCTCCATGATAATGACCGTCTTGCCGACGCCCGCTCCGCCGAATAAGCCAACCTTTCCGCCCTTTGGATACGGGGCCAACAAGTCGATGACCTTGATGCCGGTCTCCAAAATCTGTTGTTTAGTTTCTTGTTCTTCAAAGCTTGGCGCTTTCCGGTGAATCGGCCAATATTGCTTGGCTTGGACCGGAGGGCCTTCATCGACGACGTCGCCCCAGACATTAAAGATCCGGCCCAGTACTTCCCGCCCCACCGGAACTTTGATTGGTTCGTCGGTGCTTTGGACTTCCAAACCTCTGGTCAATCCATCGGTGGAATTCAAAGCGACGCAACGAACCCGATTATTCCCGAGATGATGCATTACCTCGGCGACAACCCGTTCATCCCGGGAGTTCCGTTGAAAATTTATATTAATCGCGGTATTGATGGCCGGAATCTCTTCCGGAAGAAACTCGATATCAAGCACGGGTCCGATGACTTGGACGATGTGACCGGTAGCCATAAGAAGGTCCTCCTGCTTTCTCGTTATCGTTTCAAGGCGTCAGCGCCACCGACGATCTCAGCAATTTCCGTCGTAATATGACTCTGGCGGATCTTATTGAACTCAAGACCATACCGCTCGATGAGTTCAGCCGCATTGTCGGTGGCTGAAGACATGGCGGTCATTCTGGCCCCCAGTTCTCCGGTTTCAGTTTCCAGAAAAGCCCTGAAAACCTCACTCTCCACGTATCGCAGCAACAATCCATCCAAAACTTGATGTTGGTCCGGTTCAAAGATAAACAAGCCACGATCTTTCTGCCGGAATTTGGAGGGATCGATCGGTAATAGTTGAAACGCTTTCGGTTTTTGAGCCATCGCCGAATGGAATTTGGCGTAGTACAAATAGATCTGATCAAATTCTCCGGATAAATAAAATTGAACCAATTCATCGGAAAGCTTTTGAGCGGCGGAAAACGTAACTCCCGCCACCACACCCTGGTATCGCTTGAAGATTGAAACCTTGCGCATTACCAGGCGATGAGCGCCTTTAGTTCCTACCGCATAAAAGAAGACCTGATGTTTTTCGGTGAATTTTCGACTGAACTGGATAGCGCCATCCGCAATTTTTTGGTGAAATCCTCCGGCTAGCCCCCGGTCTCCGGTAAATACCAATATTAACACCTTGTTACTTGTTTGATGAGGAAGTAATAAGGAACTTTTCATATCCGGAGTCCGAGCAGCTAGATCCAAAGTCACTTCAGCGATCCGCCGGGCATAAGGCCGCGCCGAATCCAACCGCTCCTGCGCTTTCTTTAACCGGGCCGCGGCAACCATCTTCATGGCTTTGGTAATCTGCTGAATATTTTTTATACTTTTAATCTTTAATTTAAGATCACGTATTGAAGGCATTGGCGTCCCTTACTTTATCAATGGTTATTCTTTGAATTCGGTTCGTTCTTTGCCGAAACAAAACGTCCTTTAAAGTTTTTGATCAATTCGGTAAGTTCCTTAGTCAATTCTTCATTCAAGCCCCTGCTTTGATCGAGCCGCTGATAAAAATCTTTCCCTTCGATTTGCATATATTGGAGAAATTCTTTCTCAAAACATCGGATTTCGCTTACCGGATAATCATCCAGATAACCGTTTGTCACCGCAAAAATCAGAACTACCTGCTCAAGGACGGACATCGGTTGGTATTGATCCTGCTTTAACATTTCCACAATTCGAAATCCCCGGTTCAGCCTAGCTTGAGTCGACCGGTCAAGTTCCGCTCCGAATTGAGCGAATGCTTCCAACTCCCGGAACTGCGCCAGATCGATCCGTAATCGGCCGGCAACTTGTTTCATTGCTTTAATTTGAGCATTACCGCCGACCCGGGATACCGACAATCCGACATTTACCGCCGGACGGACCCCCCCAAAGAAAAGCTCGGTGCTTAAAATGATCTGTCCGTCAGTAATCGAAATAACATTAGTTGGAATATAGGCGGAAACGTCACCCGCCAAGGTCTCGACAATCGGGAGCGCCGTCAGTGAACCACCGCCGTTTTCGGCGTTTAACTTGACTGCCCGCTCCAACAATCTGGAGTGAAGATAAAAGACATCTCCCGGATACGCCTCGCGTCCGGGCGGACGCCGTAATAACAATGACATGGCGCGGTAGGCCTGTGCATGTTTGGTGAGATCGTCGTAGACGACCAAAACCTCCTTGCCTTTGTGCAGGAAGTACTCACCAATCGCGCAGCCGGAAAAAGGTGCCAAATACTGCAGCGGCGCCGTTTCGTTAGCGGTGGCGGCCACAATAATCGAATATTTCATGGCGCCCCGGCTTTCCAGGGTTTGGACGATCTGAGCCAAAGTTGATGCTTTCTGTCCAATACAGACATATATACAAATAACGCCAGCATTGCCTTGATTGAGAATTGTATCAATGGCAATCGCCGTTTTCCCGGTCTGCCGGTCTCCGATGATCAACTCGCGTTGACCGCGACCGATCGGAATCATGGAGTCGATCGCTTTAATACCGGTTTGGAGCGGAACCTTCACCGGTTCACGCTTGGCAATGCCGGGAGCGACCTGTTCCACGGGACGATACTCCGAGGTGGGAATCGGCCCTTTGCCGTCGATTGGCTGCCCGAGGGCGTTGACGACCCGGCCAATCATTGCCTCGCCTACCGGTACCTCAACCACCCGGCCGGTCCGTTTGACAAGGTCGCCTTCTTTAATCAGCGTTTCATCCCCTAACAGAACACAGCCGACATTGTCTTCTTCGAGGTTCAGCGCCAGACCGAAGATATCATTGGGGAAGATGAGCAACTCGCCCATCATCGCCTTCTGCAGTCCGTACACCCTGGCGATACCGTCGCCAACCTCTAAGACGGTCCCGGTTTCCTGGGTTTCCAAGTCCAAATGGTATTTTTCGATCTGTTCTTTTAGAACGGATATAATCTCTTCAGTCGAAAATCTCATGGGCTTCTCCTCGTCAAATCGGTAATTCGGTCTCTTCAAGCAATACTTGCCGCAATGAGTGAATTTGACCGGCTAACGACCCGTCAATAATCCGGTCGCCGCGACGGATAATGATACCTCCGATTAAAGCCGGCTTTTCACGATACCGGATATATAATTTTTTGTCCCATGCTTTTTCAAGGCCTTCGCTAATGTGATTTCGCTCGATATCGGACAAGGGGATCGCTGAAATGATCTCCACGATTTCAAAACCCCAAGCCTGCAACGTCAAATCGACAATACCTTCCAGAATCGGGACTAAAAACTCCTCCCGCTTCCGGTCAATAATTAATTCAAGAAAATTAAAAAATTCCCGCGGCGCATCCGATGGAGCCAATTTCTTTAATAACTCTTTTTTTTGAACATCAGATACTTTGGGATGTTTAATAAAATCCGCCAACTCCGGAAGTCGCAGGCCAGGGAGAATTGCTTCTGAAGCGTCGCGAACCGCTTCGAGCAAATTTCGCTCCTTAGCGAGTTCGACCATAGCCAAACTGAAATTAGAAGCCGCCTGTGAACGCATTAACCGGCAGCTCCCTTCTCCACCTGCTCAATCGCTCTCCGAACCAAAAGATCGTTGATATCTTTGGACATTCGTTCCCCGATCAACTTCTCAGTAGCGGAAAGAGCCAGAATAACCACACCCTCGCGCAATTCATCACGAGCAATTTTTTGAGCCCGCTCAATCTCCGCTTGATTTTTCGCGCGTAATTGGTCGCCATCCTGACGGGCTTGAGCCATGATTTCTTCCCTAAGCCTCTCCGCTTCTTTTCGAGAACGTTCAATGATTTGAAATGATTCAGCGCGGGCTTTCTCCAAAATATCCTTGGCTTCACGACTTAATTGTTCATAATTCTGGCGTGATTTTTCCGCTTCGGAAAGATCAGCGCTGATCTTTCGCCGTCGCTCCTCCAACATGCCTTGGAGTGGCTTGTAAAGCATCTTCCAAAGAATCGCCAATAATATTAAAAAGTTAAGTCCCATCAGGATAAAAGTTCCTAATGAAAGCTCCATGGTATAAACCTCTCTATAATATCGCAATAGGCATTGACGTTCTTAAAATTTCGACATAAAAACTTATCTCGTGGATCGATTAATGGATACCACCCATAAGCATGAATGCGATAACCACCGCGATAATCGGGATTGATTCCAACAAGCCGACGCCAATCAACATCGACACGAACAACCGGTTTTCCATCTCCGGCTGCCGGGCAATGCACTCCAGTGCGGTGGAAATAACTTTGGCATCAGAGGTAGCGGCCGCGAAACTTGCAACCACACAAATTGCTCCCACCGTAATTACCTTGATCATATTCAGATCCAAGAAAAAACACCTCCGCAGTTTTTATTTATTTAATGATTGGAATCATCCTCATGAGCCACGGATAGACCTGTATAGGATACGCTAAGAACCGTAAAGATATAGGCTTGGATCGCACCAATCGCCACGCTCATCAACAACCAGGCAGCCGGGGCCAGCACGGGAAAGTTCTCATAGAGTATTTCCAGTAGAATTTCTCCGGCGAAAATATTACCGAATAGCCGCAAGGCAAGTGTTAAAGGGCGAGTAATTAGCTCCATCACGTGAATCAGAACAAAAGGGGCAAATGGCTGAAAGTAATGCTTTATGTGATTGGACAAGCCATTTTCCCGGATCGAGATATATTGTAGCCAAAATGACCAAATAACCGCCAAGCATAATGTGACGTTGACATCCCGGGTCGGCGAAGCTAAGGTAGGTATCAGTCCAAGCATATTTGCGACAAAAATAAATAAGAAAAGCGACCCAAAAAAATAAGTATACTTAATCCCGTGCTCACCGAGACTGCCTTTCACCATTCCCTCAATGAACTCAACGGCATATTCCATGAGATTTTGCCACCCCTTGGGTATCCAGCTTAGTTTACGCGTACTTAACCAAGCGATGGCAATCAGAATCAACATCACGACCCACGTCATGAGCGTAATTTTTGAGTTGATGTCTAAACCAAACAAATGAATGATATTACTATTGTGGGCTTCCATGTTCCTTTTCGATCTCCAGTTTGAATTTGCGAGCTTCCACCAAACTCAACAATGGAATGGCGCCAAAGAAAGAAAGAAAAATATAAAAATTAACGGAATGAAGCGTCAGCCAAAAGGCAGCCAATTTTAAAAATACAATCACACTAATTAAGCGGATCGCCATCCCGCCCAAAATGACTAACAGAATCGACCGGGAAGTCGACTTCGAAAATCGAATCCGCAGCCATTGCCAAAGATAGTCAGCGGCTATCATGTTCAAGCCGAGGATAATCGCAGCGGCGACTCCACGCCCATTTAAAACAAATAACCAAACCAAGCTGGATATCATTGAAACTAAGATCATAATGATCATCATTTTTTACGGCTCGATTTATACGCCAGCAAAAACATTTCGTAAAATCCCAAAATCAAGCCTGCCAATACCCCCATAATTTTCATATTAGGCCAATGATAAGCGGTCTCCAGCAAGCGTCCAAGGTAAAAGCCACCGGCCACCATCACCCCGAGATTGATGCTGGCCGAACCGAAAAGGGCCAAACTTCGCCAAAGTTCACGGTTACCGGTTTGATCTTTGATTGGCAAAATCCTCCTCGGTCCTAGGACAAAAGGATATACTGTTAATAATATCACAAATAGTCTAAAATTGAAGTAGGTTTTTGGCTGTTAACAAAGGTTTAAAATCTTGCGGCTTATCTGCTTCAAAACCATAGTAATGGAGCAACGCCCGGACGATCCTGGCTACCGCCTTCCCATCTCCGTACGGATTGACCGCTTTGGCCATTATCTCATATTCCGCGGGCTCAGCAAGCAACCTGGCAGTGGCGTTGACGATTTCCGTTACATCGGTTCCCACCAATTTAACGGTTCCAAATTCTACCGCTTCGGGACGTTCGGTTTTTTCGCGCAAAACCAGCACCGGTTTGCCAAGGGCGGGAGCTTCTTCCTGAATGCCGCCGGAGTCGGTAAGCACCAAATATGATTCGGACATGGCCGAGACCATCGTTTGGTAATCGAATGGCTCTTCCAAGCGCACCCGCGGATTATTCCCTAAAAGTTGTTGGAAAATCTTTCGTACCAAGGGGTTACGATGGACCGGTATGAGCATCCGCACCTCCGGATTGCTATCTAGAATGAGCTTCAGTGCGCAAACAATTCGTTCCATCGGCTCACCCCAATTTTCCCGGCGGTGTGCCGTGACCAAAATCGTTTTGAAACCCGGTTCCGAGTCAGGCCGATTTGTAATCCGGCCCAGACAATGATGGAGAGCGTCAATGACCGTATTTCCGGTAACATAAATGGATTCCGGATTGATATTTTCCAGCAGTAAATTTTGTTTGGCTTGAGCGGTGGGAGCAAAATGCAGGTCCGCCAAGCGTCCGGTCAAGAGGCGGTTCATCTCCTCCGGAAATGGTTGCGCTTTATCACCGGTTCGTAAGCCAGCCTCAACATGAGCTACTTTAATCCGATGGTAAAATGCAGACAACGCTCCGGCGAACGTAGTGGTGGTATCACCGTGAACCATCAGCAAATCGGGTGGTTCTTGGCTTAAAATCGGTTCCAGTCCTCTCATCACTCTGGCCGTAACTTCAGTCAGGGTTTGCCCGGGAGACATGATATTGAGGTCATAATCGGGAATGATTCCAAAAAGGGTCAAAACCTGATCAAGCATCTCCCGATGTTGAGCGGTTACCATTGTCTTAACGGTGAAGGCCGTGGTATTTCTCAAGGCGATAACTAACGGAGCCATCTTAATCGCTTCCGGCCTTGTCCCGAATACAATTAAAATTTTCCGGATGATTGGTTTGGTTTCTATTTTACCATCTCTCCGTTTCTCATATCTCATATTCTCCAGAATATATGAAAAGAAACCCGGCCCCGGCCGGGTTTCTTTTCTATTTGGTCCCGAATAATCGGTCGCCTGCGTCTCCTAGTCCCGGCACGATGTACCCGTGGGAGTTTAAGCGGTCGTCGACCGCAGCTACATAAATATCCACATCCGGGTGCTTCGCCTGTACGTTCTGGATCCCTTCCGGGGCTGCGATCAGGTTTACCAGCCGAATTTGTGTGGCGCCCCGTTGTTTCAGAAATTGAATTCCGGCAACTGCAGACCCGCCGGTGGCCAGCATCGGATCCAGCAAGATCAGCTCGCGTTCACTCAGATCGGGGGGAAGCTTGCAATAATATTCAATGGGCTGTAAGGTCTCGGGATCACGGTAAACCCCAATATGGCCCACTTTCGCGGTGGGGATCAAATTCAAGATCCCCTTGACCATTCCCAATCCCGCCCTTAGAATCGGGATGACGGCGATTTTTTTCCCGGCAATCACTTTGCAGCGCGCGGTAGACACCGGAGTCTCGACTTCAACTTCTTCCAACGGGAAATTCCGGGTGAACTCATATGCCATTAGCATCGAGACTTCTTCCAATAATTCCCGGAATTCCTTGGCACCGGTATTAACATCCCGGATAATCGATAATTTATGTTGAATTAATGGATGATCTATTACATGTACAGCCATGGTTTTCACTCCTTGTTAGAACGCGGTTTCACGCGATGCTTTTTCTGGCTTTTTAGTTGCCGTTTCCTGGCAATTTCATTCCTGCAATGATTCTTTGATCCGGTCAACCACCACTTTCAATTTTTCTTTGATCTGCGCAGCACACAATTTATAGGCGTCAAGATTCATGCCATAGGGGTCGGGAATTTCCAACTCTCTTAATTTGGCCTGAACCAATTCCAGATCGCGTTTTTCGGCCAGGACTTCCTGTTCCATCTGTTGTTCAAGCTTGCGTAACTCTTCATCCAAAGCGCGCATCTGACGGCTCAACTCCAGATTGCGCCGGCGAAGTTCTTCGAGTTTTGAACCTTCCCGCTCAAGGAAACGATTTCGCTTTTGATCCAAAACCCGACGCAAATATTCGGCGCGATCGATCAGGCTTTCCAACTCACGAACCCCCTCAGCGAATTCAGCAAGGGTAAATACTTTTCCCGAAGCTGAAGGCATCAACCGTAAAACCTCCATCTTTTGCTCAAGGGTCATGGTTAAAACCAGATCGGCGATATTCACCAATTCCGCCGAAAGTTTCCGGGAGCGATGCGTTCGGAGATCAATTCCCTCGCGATCCATGACTTCAATCGCATTGGGGGAAGCGATTTCGCCGTTGACAGCCCCGGTTCCGGCGGAAACCACTTGGATCGTGGCTGCTTTTTCGCCGAGATCTTCAACCAACATTTTGCGAAGCAAAGCTTCAGCCATGCTGCTCCGGCAGGTGTTTCCGGTGCATACGAAAAGTACCCGCTTAATCATTTCTGGGCTATTCTCCCCGTTCCGATTCTTTCAAGCGATATGATTTTTACTCTATAGAAGTTGAATCATAAAATTCAATCAACTTCTCAAAAAAGCGTCATCCCCAAGAACATCAATGGAGAAAGCAAAAGCTGATTAATAAAAAAATAACTTTTGGGCATATATATTATCACTAATAAAGAGCTGGCTTATGATGTTAATAAAACCGGTTAATAGTTCAACGCGAGCGGTAAAAATCCTGTCGGGGATAAAAATTTGATTGAAATTCAAGAACAAAAGGAACTCACCACTGATTATTTCCGGTTTGCATGTCCGGAATGCCACAATAACCGAATCTTTGAAGCAATCGCCTATCGGCAGCAGTTAATCTGGGTTTGCGGCTGTTGTGGAAACCAAACCAAACTGCTGGCCCAAAGGCTCGAAATGATGGGCAAAGCCAAGTATCTTAATTAGTCAATCTGGATCAAACGTGCTTCCACTTTGCCAAACTTGGCAATCTTCTGAATGACCAAGGGATAGCGGTTTTGATCCTTAGCAATCATGACCGTGAATTTACTAGCCGGATCATTCAGCAACAGGTACTGATCGAATGTTCCGCATTCAAGCTTTAAAGGTTTAATTCCCTCGGACAAGTTAAAATAAACCGGTTCAACTTTACCGTTGGAATAGAAATAAATCTGATTTGCGCCGGGGTTTAAATTGGCTTTGCGGAGATAATACTGCAACGATACTCCGTCTTGAACGAAACCCGGCAACTTGATCTCGGTTCGGGTTTTTGGTCCGTTATTTTCAGAATGGATCCGCACCGCGACGCCCTTGGAATAATTGAAAGTGACTTCTTCAATTTCGATATTGTCCCCATCCATTATCTCGTGCCGGATATACCAAGGATACATCCCCTCTGCGTCCAGGACCAAGTCTTCTTTCTCCGAATATCTGGTAATTTCCCGAACCAATCCAACGGTGCTCATGGTCAAATGGATGTTATAAGTCTCCCGGTTCCGGTAATTTCCTTTGGAAACCACCTTAACGGTTTGATCAGCGCCATGAATGATAGATTTGGCCATCACCTTATATACCAGGGTTTCACCGACGCGCAACGAAAATTCTTCGGCGGACCCCATCCCCGAACAGCCGAAAATCAATCCTATCAGCCCTATCAGCGCGGCTATGAACAGCCATTTACGAGACATGAATGATCTTCCCTCCCGCAGCTTTGCGTAAACGATTGGATACCGCCAACCCCACGCCCCATTCCGACATTCCTTCAATATAAATCAGATCGGCATTCAACTGATCGCAGAAGCGCAGCAGATCATAGAGACGAATCGCCGCCGTTTCCGGGTGATCACGGGGGCCAAGGTCAAGCACCCATTCATTTCGATAACGGCCGATATTTTCGGTGGCGCTTAGCACCACGGCCCGGAGGACGGGAGATTTTTCTTGAAGTCGGCGATTGATCTCGCTTACAATCCCTTCTGGATCACCCTCGAACAGCAGAACCGGAGCTTGAGGAGCGTAATGCCGGTATTTCATTCCCGGCGCTTGAGGCCGGCCCACCTCGCCCGCTTCGGGGAGTTCGACCGGCTCGCCGAGAGCCGCTTCAAGCATCTCCCGGGTCACTGAGCCGGGACGCAAGATCACCGGTTTGGGCTCCAAAACCAGGACCGTTGATTCGATCCCGGCCTGGCAGGGCCCGGCCTCCACAATAAAATCGATCTTTCCGTTCAAGTCTTCGACAACATGGGAACCCTTGGTCGGACTGGGCCTACCCGATAAATTGGCGCTAGGCGCGGCCACCGGCAGTCCGGTGAGCCGCAGTAGCTCCCGGGCCACCGGATGCGACGGCATCCGGACCGCAACCGTGTCCAGGCCGGCAGTGACGATATCCGGTACTTCCGGCCGCTTCGGAAGGATCAAGGTCAGCGGCCCGGGCCAGAACTGTTCCATAAGCTTCTCGGCGGGTGTCGCAATCCGCTCGGTCAGACTGACGAGTTGATCGCGATTCCAGATATGAACAATCAAGGGATTGTCGGCCGGCCGCCCCTTTACCGCGAAAATATTTCTGACGGCTGCTTCATTATTGAAGACAGCTCCCAGGCCATAAACGGTTTCGGTGGGAAAAGCCACCAATCCCCCGTTTCGCAGCGAGTCCGCCGCCGGTAGGAGCTGGCCCGAACTATTGCTTTCGATGGAGATGATCGTCGTATTCAATGCAGTTCACCCGTTGACCGGCCGGATCAAAAAATTCAGCCTTCTGATATATTTGGCGCTTAATTTGAATATCCTGCTGTCCTGGAATATTTTTTATTCAAGAGGACAACCGTTTCTTTCCATGCAGCATCACCGGCGCGCGCGGCTATCCGACGACTATCCCCTCAAAACTTCGCCAATTGGTGTGAAACCGCTTGATACTCAACTCGAAATGCCCCTGGGCAGTCAATACCCGCCGCAAAGACGAGTTCTGGATGGGTGGATCGGCCGTCATCGCATCCAATACTTGCAGTATCTGATAGGACATTTCGCTCAATCCCTGGACATCTTTGGAGCGATGAATTACCTCCCCCAAATTGACCTGGCAGGTTGACCACAATCCGTTGGCTTCAACCGCCTGGATCAGCATGGCGATCTCTACTCCGTAATTAGTGGGAACGCGCATCGATTGAAACAAGTCACGGTAAATCGCCACGGTTCCCGCCAACGGCTGAATGAAACCGGACAGTTTCGGCATGTGAATATTAAGCCACGGCCTGGCGAGAATCTCAGTAACCCTGCCGCCGCCCAGTTCCACTCCGGTCGCTTCGACCCGGACCGGCCGGCTGAAATATCCTTTTACGAATTTGATCTGCGGATCGGTCAGCATCGGTCCCAGCAGCCCATAAAAGAAACTAGGAGTAATGTTTTCGATATCCGTGTCCACCCAGGCCAGGATATCGGCTTGGCTCACCAAGCCGCTTTTAAACATCGCCTCTCCTTTGCCGTGATAGCGGCCCAGATCCGGGCGGATCTCCGGATGGAGATAAATCGGAATGCCATATTCCCTGGCGATTTTTACCGTATTATCGGAGGAGTTTGAATCGATCAAAATGACTTGATCAATGATTCCGGTTTCTTTGACCTCCAGGGCGGTTTCAATCACTTTGGCGATAGTTTTTTCCTCGTTCAGACTGGGTAAAATGACGTCAACCCGCAAATCCTGCTGTTTCTTTCGATTCCGTAGCAGTGACGGGATGGAAAAATCCGAGGCGTTATAGGTCCGCTCCCGCACCCATTTGAAAATTTCGTCGCCTCCCGATAGTTCGATTTCAGCCATCGGCCCCCTGACAAAAGCCACTTTTCCGGGGAAAACCGTTTTAATCTTTTGGTAAAAGGGCTTCACTTCCGAACGGGCCAGCGGCGCCCCAAAAAACAGCATGGCAAAATCGCCGCCGATATTCTTGATCAATTCGAATATGGAAGCTTCATGCCGCCAAAAGATACTCACTTGATCAAAGAGCCGGTGGGCTTCGGAGACGACGGTCGACAGAAAAATGTCCTCAATATCGTTCACTTTCTCTTCGAGATGGTAAATGACAACTTCCTTGACGCCGCACTCGCTTAATAATTCCAGAACCGCTTTGGCATTAACCCCGCCACGCAGCACCGCGGCCACCGGTCCCGCGGTCCAGCCGTCGGAGAGAGCGATAATCTTATCGGAAAATTTGGTGAAAACATCCGTATCATCAATTTGGCTGATTACGATTCGTTCCGGGTTGTCCATCATCCGGATCATTGATTCGGTAATGATGTTACCGGGCAATTCAACCACCGCCTTTCTTGAGACATATCCCTGCATTGCTACGCCATAAATTTACAACACAAACATATTATTTTTCTTAATTTACGGGTTAAAATAGCTACCGACAATTCCTCAGCTGTATCTTTTAGTGAAAACTTATTCAAATATCTAATAAACTCTTCGGCAATGATTTAATTTCCCCTGCTTGGCGGCGAAACTTGCTTGTTTACAAATTTCTCCTCCCAGCAAATTCTCTGGGGCGAAGCGGGATTGCCAATTGGCATCGGTATTCATAATATCGTAATATTTGTAGTAATCGTTAGTTTTGGCATGAGTTCTCCGGTTTATCCGATCTGAAATACGGGCTCATTGCGACGTTCGCTGTTCGGATTGGCCGGATTGATTCCGGAATGTTTTGATTGCTTCCAGAAATTCAGTTCCATACCTGGCGAGCTTGTGCTCTCCGACTCCTTTGACTGTCAGCATTGAACGGCGATCGCCGGGAAGATGGCGGCATAATTCGCGCAACGTGGCGTCCGAAAAGATGATATAAGGCGGAAGGCCTTCCCGGTCGGCGATCTGTTTGCGGAGCCGGCGCAGGATCTCAAATAGCCGTTGCTCCTGATTGCTATGCGATGGCCTGGACGGAAGGGGCTCGGGAGAAACGCGCGGCGCGTTGAAATATAACTGAGCCGGCTCGGCGAGGAAACGCTTGCCTTTCTCCGCCAGCTTCAGAAGAGGATATTTCCCCTCGGTCACGTAAAGATATTCCTCGGAGACCAGCCACTGGAGCAACGAGCGAATCTCGTCTTTATTCAAATCGGCTAACGCCCCGTACTCGCCGACCTGGTCCAGACCGTTGCGTCGAATCTTTTGGCTGGCGACGCCTTTCAATACCTCCGCGACCAGTACCATTCCAAAGCGCTGTCCCATTGCGACCACGCCATTCAGAACGGTTTGAACCCGGGAGGTGACATCCTGAAGCTCCTGTTGGGGAGGCGCGCACCGAATGCAATTGCCGCAAGCCTCCGGTACGTCCGGCTCGCCGAAATACTCCAGGATGAAACGGCGCAGGCAATGATCCACATGGCAATAGTTCACCATGGCTTGGAGTTTTTTCAACTCATGGCCGCGCCGTTCCGGATTAAAAACTGACTCGTTGATCAAGAATTTTTGAAGGACAATGTCCTGCGGGCCGAAAAGCAAAATACATTCGGCCGGCTCGCCATCCCGTCCGGCCCGTCCGGCCTCCTGATAATACGCCTCGATATTCTTGGGCATGTTGTAATGAATCACGAACCGGATATCCGACTTATCGATCCCCATCCCGAAAGCATTGGTGGCGACCATCACTTGCGCCTGATCGTAAATAAAACTGTTCTGGCTGCGGCTCCGTTCGGTCTCGGTCATTCCGGCATGATACTTGTTGACGGGAATGCCCCGCCGTTTCAACGCCTGAAACAATTCATCCGCGGTTTTGCGGGTCGCGGTATAAACGATCCCTGATTGCTCCAAATGTTGGGCAAGGTAATTTAATAGAAAGTCGAGTTTTTGCGGATTTCTCATGGTAAGCACGGATAGGAAAAGATTGGCGCGATCAAAGCCAGCCACGAAAATACGGGGAGTATCGAGCCGCAAACGCTCCACGATATCCTCTTTGACTTCCGGAGTGGCGGTGGCGGTGAACGCCGCCACCACCGGCCGTTCGGAAAGCTCCTGGAGAAAAGGGCCGATTTCCAGATAGGCCGGACGGAAGTCGTGCCCCCACTGAGAGACGCAATGCGCTTCATCGACCACCAGCAATTTGATTGGAAGTTCCCGCAGCAACTGCCGGAAGGAATCGGACTGGAGACGCTCCGGGGCAAGATAAATAAGTTTATACCTCCCCTGACGGGCGCCGCTGATCCGTTCCCGGACTTCCCGGTAACTCAGGGAACTGTTGATAAAGGCCGCTGGAACCCCGAGGGTCCCCAAGGTGTCAACCTGGTCCTTCATTAATGAAATCAAAGGGGAAATGACGATCGCGACTCCTGGCAGCATCAAGGCGGGAATCTGAAAACAGACCGACTTCCCGCCGCCGGTCGGCATGATCACGAACGTATCCCGGCCTTCCGCAATACCGTCGATCACCTCTGCCTGTCCCGGGCGGAACGAATCATACCCGTAATACTTTTTCAAAAGCGCCAATGCTTGATCCGGCATTTGATCTCCTCATGGAAACAAGTTTTTTAACTGTAACCTAAATTACAATACATTTAAAACAAGCTTTCCCACCCATAAAACGCGGCTGGGAAAGTAAGGTCGCAGTTGATTTCAACTTTAGGAATTAGGAAAAACAGAGATGATTCAGTAAAGTGAATTCAGATTTGATGCCATTGCATTCGGCTTTAAGAATGCAAATCTTATATTAGAAATTTACTTCATCCTATATTAGACCTATTGCAAACCGATACAGTTCATTATTTCCACTACCGGATCCGAAATACCTTCCGGGAGATCGTAATAAAAACGAATCTATTTCACCCACAGCAACAGCGCCAATCCCCATAGGAAGAACGTTGTCAATAGTTTCACTTTTCCCAACGATTGCTGCATGGCCCGGCTCAGCCGCTGCGAAGTGACCCCGCAATACACCAAAAGAAAGACCAGGATCAACGGCAGGATGAACATCAGATTATAAACGAAGAGGTAAATCAGGGCGCCGGTTTTCGGCGCTCCGGTCCGCAGCATGGCCACAATCGGAAAATAAATCTGCCCCGTACACGGAAACTCCAGGCAGGCCACAAAAAAACCCATTACAAAACCGGAACAGCGAACCCCGGCGACCGAGCGTTCCCGGATGATCCGGTGGATCCATTGTTTTAACCTCAGCGGCAGTTGCAATTGAATCCTGGCGGCGTTACCGGCCCGAATCCGGAAATAATCGGCCAGGCTAATTCCTCCGAGCACCGCCA
Source organism: Bacillota bacterium (assembly GCA_023402395.1). Classification (GTDB taxonomy): domain Bacteria; phylum Bacillota; class UBA4882; order UBA8346; family UBA8346; genus JAEYGI01. Next base: position 803,119 of record JAEYGI010000040.1, on the reverse strand, counting down.
GTATGATGGAGAGCAGCAGATTGACCGTATGCCGGAGCCGGCCGAGATCCGCCATTTGTTTTAATATTTCCAGCAGCCCCAGTCCAATGGCGAAATACGCAACGAAAACCCCAACCGTGAACCAAGCCCCAGTCATCAGCACCTCTTGGCGGCATTTGCCAAGATAGGTCAGGTAGGAGATGAGGAAGATCAGGGTCGCGAAAGCGCAAGGGTTGATGCCGTCTAGCAATCCCCCCGTGATCACCGCCACTAGCGTGAGGCCTTGAAAACTAGCTCTAATCAATTCGTCAATGCCCGACAGCTGGCTAGCGCCGGCCGTCGCCGGTTTGACCCCGGCGCGGAGCGACCGGGCGATTGCTATTTCCAAGCCGGCCCGGATGGACGATTCGCCCTCGAATACCTCCCGGCCGACGAACGCCACCGGCGGCGTCTTATCGACCGGCCGGCCCAGCGATTTTTCCAACGCCAGCAGGCGGCTGAAGTTTTCAAGCGAGCTGATTTCGTACATCCGGACCACCAGATTGGCTCCATACTCTTCTTTCAGCTTGGGAATGACCTCATCCTCAATGGCCCGGCATTTATCACACGTCTCAGAGTAAAAAAAGAGCACCTCCAACCGCCCGCTCGCTTCATCCAGCGCCCAAACCGCGGAATTGGCGCCCGGAGCGGTGATGGCAAGGATTGCGCTCATGAGGAAAATCAGCCAACCCAGCCGGAGCGAATGATGTTTCATTGGTTCGGTGTCACCGGCACGTAAAATTTGATCCGTTTCACCGGTTCAATGGGATCGTTGGAACTAATAAAAACGCTCCCGACGTATTCGCCGGATTTTCCTTTCGTGTTAATGGTCACGGATAGCTCAGCCCTTTTTTCCGGAGCGATCGTCCGGGATGACAGTTTATAATGGACACAGTCGCAACTGGGGGTTACCGATTCAATCCGCAGCTCTTCCCGGCCGGTATTTTCAATAAGCACCGTTTGTTTGACCACGGCTCCTTCCTTCACCGGTTCGAAACGATAGACCTCCTCCGCCACGAACAATCGGGGCTGCCACTCTTCCTCCGCCTGGACGGCGGCCATCTGAGCAAGGCTCAGAATGATAATGAATATAATGCTGAACCAAGCGATTTTTTTCATGGAGCACCTCCGAAGAAATATATTTTTTCCTTCGCATCGCATTCAACAAAACATGCCCATATATATTTATTCAATGGAAATGTAATTTACGCCTTAACGCATCAATGAGGAATAATTTTATATTTCTTCAACATCATTCCGTTTTTTCCTTCCCACTCCCAATCGGCCGTTAGAAACCCAATCCAAACAAAACAAACTAAAAAACTTCCGAGGGTTATAATCTTTCACGGATAGCAGCCTGATAACGGTAAAACGGCCTTCGTCCAACCCCGGAGCTCCCTGCCGGAGCTATGGCATTCATTGCCGGAACTATGGCACTCTTCGCCGCTGTTGCGGCATTCATTGCCGAACTCCGGGCATTCGTTGCCCCAACTACGGCATTATTCGCCGCTGCTGCGGCGTTCATTGCCGAACCTCCGGCATTCATTGCCGGAACTACGGCACTTATCGCCGCGGTTCCGGCAACTGTTGCCCGTCAATTGGATGTCACCCCCGCAACTACGGCAACCAATGCCGTGTCAGGTTCGCCATTCGGATCAACTGCGGCATCGATTGCCTGTCAATTATTTGTAAGCGCCGTTGTCGCGGCATGAATCGCCGTTTCTTTTCCGGTCCCTTCGGGAATGCTTCAATAAACTGAACGAGCTTCAGCGCAGATTGCCGTTTCGAAATGAGTTTCCGATTCATTTCCGGCAACGATTATTAATCCTGTCCCACCGGTTCAGCCAGTTTCGTGGGCTGTTCCCGCAGTCAACGCAAGTCCTTTCATAAAATTTATTAATCAAATTTTTACATAATGTTATATAATTAAATATGGATTATTTCAGCGAAGGGTTGATGCCATGCCGTTCCAGCCGAAGCGATGGATATTGCTGATTGCGACGCTGCTTGTGATGCTGCAGCCGGTTACGGCGGCGGATCAACCCGAGCCGCCGGTCGCGTTGCCGTTATCAAGCCGCGTATCGGTTCTCAGCATTCTGGACCAATATGAGCTGAGCTTTCTTGCCTGTGAGGCCGTTGAAAAGTTCCGGCTGGGGAGGATTGACGAATCGCTCCGCGTTTTGGAACGGCTCGGAATCGATCACCCGCGCGACATGCCGCTCGGATTGCTTTTCTCTTCCGCCGCCCTGGCTTCGGGATGGACCGCGACGGCGATTCCCGCTCCGGCCCATTATAATCTGTTTCAGCGTTTCGATGAGTACCGCCGGCAACGGGCCGATTCGTTGAACGAGGCGATTGCCGCCGGCACCGTGGCCGCGATTCGCGGTTGGGTCCGGGATGGGAAAGCCGAATTCAGCGAATTTTGGAACCGGGATTTACCTTATTATAGTTCGGCGCCCTTGCAATACGGCCGGATGATAAAATCGGAGCGGGTCGCGGCGCTTTCCTGGAGCCGTTGGTACAACTCCCGGCAAAACGAGCCGGCCGAACTGCAAAGCTACCTCAGCCAGGTTCAGGCCCCGCTTCCGGAGCCGCTGATTCGCGAAACCATCTATGAGGATTGGGAAAAAGCCGTTCTCACTGAGTTGCTGCCGAAAGCCCTGGCCGGGCTGCGCGAGAGGCAACTGAAGCAATTGCGGGGAATGATCTATGCGCTGACCGGTTCAATCGAGCCGGAGCAAACTTCACTCATGCCGGAGGAGGCGCGAAACCGTCCCGTAGCGGCCATCCAGGCCATTCCTGACCCTTATCGCCTTCCCGGCCGTTTTCCGGCGGAAGGGACCGCATCCGGCTACCGGATCGAGTTGGCCTTCAGCCAACTCGGCCTCTTTTGTCTTTCAGACATTCTTTTGATCGTTGATCCGCGTTATCTTGATCAAGGCCCGATCCGCCGGATCGCTCTCGCCGACCTGATGGCTACCAGCCCGGGCGGCCCGGACGCCGTGACGGAGCAGGTCGAATATAATTGCGGGGTTTACCGGATGCCGGCCGATCCCAAGGACCCCGGCCCGCTTCATCTGACCGGTGTGCTGCCGGATGGGAACTCAGTCAAAATGGGACCGGAAAACATTGCCGCGCTTTACAAAGGAATCGTGGACGAAGACGGCCCGCGGATCGAAGAACCGTTCGCGACTGCTCACGCCCGTTTTGCATATCGCGACCAAAAGTCCGAATATTACGGAACCGGAACCTTGGATCCGGCTGCTCAAAACATTATCCAGCTAAAACCGGTTCCACCGTTGGAAAAACCGGCTACCCTTCCCGCGCTGGCCGGCGCGGTTGAGGAACAATATCGGCTTTTGACTGCGGGCATCCTTGATTATTCCCGGTTTGAGCAACGGCTCGCGGCACTGTTGAATCCGGCGCGTGCCGCTGGTACAGCCGGATTTCCGGAGGAAGAAGCCAAAACCGAATTGGCCGCTAAATTAAGACAGCGAATGGTCTCCGACGCCCGGCGCCTCGATGATGGGTACCTTCAAACCGAATCCTTATATTCCAACCGGTGGCACACCCTATCCACCGCCGTCAAACCGCATATCGAGTCGATGCTATCCCTGAATCTTCAGATAGCCATTGACCTTCAAAACGATCCCGATGCCGCGATCCTTTCCAAACTCAAACAAAAAGCGGCCGCCTTCAATCAATACCTGACCTATTGGCAGATGATCGCCAGGATTTTTCCCGATCTGGACCAGGTTTACCGGGACTATCTGACCTATCTGGAGGGTGAACGGGGAAAAAACGGGGAAGTGCTGCAAGTGCTGCCGGATGACGGCCGGCGGTTGGGACACTCTTTCGGCCGGTTCAAAACGGAATATCTCCGGTTCAAGTCATTCATGGATCCCTTATCCCTTTCCCATCCCGATCGGATCCGGCGGGAACTGGATCAGCAACAGGCGTCGGCCGCCCAATTCATGGAGCAGCGGCGGAAACTGGCCGCCATGGTTCTGGAAAAGCTGGAATATTTCAATCATTTGAGCCAGGAATATATTACCCGGCACTCCGCGGGCCTAAAAAATTACCACGCGTTGGGCCCGGCTGTGCTGGAACAGGATAAACCCCGCTTGCGGCAGTTCATCGAAGCAGCCTATCAATTTTTCGTCTCGATCCGGGATAACGATTCCGGGCGGTCCCTTGTTTTCAAGAAAGTCTATGTCGCATTGAGCCCGTGGTCATATCCGGCGCTAAACCGGATCAACCAAGCCTTCGGATGCGTGCCGTTCACGAACCAGGAGGTGCTAAACTGGGACGAAGAACGGATGCTCCCCCCGCTGCTGGACGGAGTAAACCGCTTGCTAATCTCGGTCGAATACTTGACCCACAACCCGTATTACCAAAAGATCATAAAGCTATATGAGGATCCGGCAATTCTTTCCCTCCTGGCCAATACCTCCGATGAGCTTCGGAGCGTTAATTATCGGCCGGATTACGCCATCGCCCGGGTTCAACGCAAAACTACCCCATCTATTTTCAAGCCCTGGTTTACGGATTATCAATCCGGTTATCTGGGGTCCGGAACCGGCAGAGATCGGGAGATGGTGTTGTATATCGCCGATTCTGTCATCCGGAATCAAGATCCCCAGTTTCTGGCGCCGGTGTTGACGGAGCAATCCGCTCCGGAAAAAACGCCGGGTGCAGAACCGTTCGCCCGGTTCATCGCCGAACATTCCCTGCGTTTTGACCAGCCCGGCTCCTTCCGGCCGGATCATGCGCTGACCCGCGCTGGCCTGTGCGAGATGGCCGCCACTCTTTTTGCGATGCGGCCACGCTATGACGGAAACCGTTGGGTGGATCTTGACGACTTTTCAAAGGAAGGGCCGTGGGTGCTGGCGGTCGCCGCTCAAGATCTGGCGCCGGCCTGGACCGAAGGAGTCCGGTTTCAACCACAGGCTCAGGTTTCCAGGATCGAACTGGCTCAATTCCTGGCCCGGTTGATCGGTTCCAAAGGAACCTTGCCGGAAGTCCGGATTAAAACCATTCCGCCGGATCTGACCCAATCCCCCGCGCTCAAACCAATTCTGGCCCTGATCGGCTCGGGGATAATGCCAGTGGATTCAAAGAATCGGTTTCAACCGAACCACTTTGTATTGCGGGCGGCAGCGGCAGCGGCGCTGATCAAGGCGAAGGAATTCATCGATAAACAATAGGATTTTTTACTGATTAGCTTAAAAACTGTAAAAAAACTGCGCTACTATATAAGTTGAATTAAATCTTCAGGATGCGTCATGTCCCTAAAGCCGGCCATGATGAAAATTTAAAGGAATTTAATTCAACTTATTACATCTGTAATAGGATGAAATAAATTCCGATTTGATTTTATTTGCATTCGGCTTTAAGAATGCAAATCCAGTTAAGATATTTATTTCATCCTAATATAGCACAGTTTGGTTAAACCGATTTTTTTAATCGGAATCAGGACTCAGGTCCTGTCATTCCCCCAAATAAGCCCGGCGGACTTCAGGATTGGCCGCCAGTTCGGCGGCGGCTCCGGAAAGGACGATACCGCCCGTTTCCAGGACATAGGCCCGATTGGCGACGGACAAGGCAAGTTGAGCATTCTGCTCCACCAGTAAAATGGTGGTTCCGGACCGGTTGATATCCTGGATGATCTGAAAAATCTCCTCGACAAGCATCGGAGCCAGGCCCATGGACGGTTCATCCATCAGCATCAGGGTAGGTTTGGCCATCAAGGCCCGCCCCATGGCCAGCATCTGCTGTTCGCCGCCGCTCAGGGTCGCCGCCAGTTGATGTTTGCGCTCCTCAAGGCGGGGAAAACGGTCAAACACTCCCCGAAAACTCTCCCGGATCCCGGAACGGTCATTGCGGGTAAACGCGCCCATCTCTAAATTCTCCAGAACGCTCATCCGGGGAAAGACCCGTCTGCCTTCGGGGACATGGGCGATTCCCAGCGAAGCGATTTGATGGGGCGCGGTTCTGGTCAGGTCTTTTCCTTGAAAAAAAATCCCGCCTCCCGCCGCCGGTACAATTCCCGAGATCGTGTTCAGGGTAGTGGTTTTGCCGGCGCCATTGGCTCCGATCAAGGCCACGATCTCCCCGGCTTCCACTTCCAGGCTGACATCGGTCAAGGCCCGGATCGCGCCATAATTGACTGAAAGGTTTTTAACTGTCAACATTACCGGTTTGCCCCTTTTCCGAGATAAGCCTCGATGACTTTCGGGTCTTGCCGGACTTGCTCGGGCCGGCCCTCGGCGATCTTTGAGCCATAATCGAGCACCACGATTCGATCGGAAATATTCATCACAAATTTCATATCGTGTTCGACCAGGAAGATTGTAATCCCCGCTTCCCGCAGCGTTCGAACCAGATTCATCAATTCCTTCTTTTCAAACGGATTCATGCCAGCGGCCGGTTCATCGAGCAACAGCAAAGCCGGTTTGAGCGCCAGCGCCCGGCCGATCTCCAGGCGCCGCTGCTCGCCGTAAGAGAGGTTCTTGGCGATTTCCTCCCGTTTCTCCGCTAATCCGACCGTGGCCAGGCAATATTCGGCCCATTCCCGCAAGGCGTGATTTTCCGATTTAACCTTGGGAAGAAACCGCAGCAAGGCCCCTGCCAAATTGCATCGGCCCTGAGTATGAGCGCCAATCAGCACATTGTCGTACACCGATAATTCATTAAAAAGGTGAATGGTTTGAAAGGTGCGGCCGATGCCCAGTTTGGCAACGGCATAGGGTTTCAGGCCGGTGATATCCCGTTTGTTGTACAAGATTTGGCCGTTGGCCGGCTGATATAATCCGGAGATCAAATTAAAAATGGTTGACTTCCCGGCTCCGTTCGGCCCGATCAACGATAAGATTTCCTTAGGTTGAATTACCATACTGACGTTGTTTACCGCGACCAATCCTCCGAAACTGATTGAAATATTCTCCATTCTAAGCACGGACATTCTTATCTTCCTCCCGACGGAGCGCTCTTGCCGAGCGATTTCAGAATGATCTTCCGAATGCTGACTCCTCCCAGCAGCCCATTGGGCCGGAAGATCATCATAAAGACCAGCAGTGCCCCGTAGACCAGCATCCGGTATTGCTGCATGAAACGCAAGAACTCCGGGGCTATGGTAAGGATCGTGGCTCCAAGGACCGTCCCGGGAATGCTGCCGAGCCCGCCCAAGACCACCATGTTCAAAATATCAATCGACTTTAAAAAAGCAAAATCCGAAGGGTTGATATAGGCGATGAAATGCGCGTAAAACGCCCCTCCAATGCCGGCGAAGAACGCGCCCACGGCAAACGCCTGAATCTTGTAACGGGTCGCGTTGATCCCCATCGCCTCGGCGGCGATTTCATCTTCCCGGATCGCTTGCAAGGCGCGGCCGAACCGCGATGATTGGATCAAAACCATGGCGGCGATGGTCAACAGCGCCACGGACCAAACATATATAGGTAACGGAACCGGCGAGTTGGGCGGAGGTACCGACAGGCCCAACGCTCGGTTGGTAATATCCAAATTCAAGAAGACCACCTTGATAATTTCGGCAAATCCCAGGGTAGCGATGGCCAGATAGTCTCCGGACAAGCGCAGGGTTGGAAAACCGATAATCACACCGAAAAAAGCGGCGACCAGACCTGAGAGTACCAGATTGGCACTGAACGGCAATCCGAGTTTGAGGGTGAGAATGGCTCCAGTGAATGCGCCGATACTCATGAAAGCGGCGTGCCCCAACGATAATTGCCCGGTGACACCGGTAATCAGGTTCAATCCCAACGCCAGGATCACCGCTATCCCGACATTGACAATGATCTGCAAAATATAGGGGTCGATCCAATCGATCAAGCTCTGCAAAAAGTCTGCCACGACAAATTTCCCTACACTTTCTTCTGTATCTTAAGACCGAGGAATCCGGTGGGTTTGATCAGGAGCACCAGAACCAAGATGGCAAAAGCGATGGCATCTCGGTACGATGAGAAACCAGCCGCCACGCCGAAGACCTCGGCCACCCCCAAAAATACCCCACCCAGCATCGCTCCTGGGATGGAGCCGATTCCGCCTAAAACCGCGGCGGCGAAAGCTTTTAACCCGGCCAGCAATCCCATGTTCCAATTGACGGCGTTAAAGTACAAACCGACCAGTACCCCTCCAGCCGCGGCTAATGAGGAGCCAAGGGCAAAAGTAAAGGAGATCACCCAATTGACGTTGATCCCCATCAGTGCGGCGGTATTATAATCCTGGGAAGTGGCGCGCATTGCTTTCCCAAGTTTGGTTTTATGAACGATGAACTCCAAGGCCAGCATCAACAGAGAAGAAACTCCGAAGATCAACAATTGAAGCGATGAAACGGTGGCCGAACCGATGGTAAACTGGACCACCGGAAAACTGTTCTCGGGAAATCCTTTGGCATCCGCCCCGATAATTAACAACGCCAAGGTCGATAAAAAAATGGATACGCCAATGGCCGATATCAGGGCCGATAAACGGCCTGATTTTCGTAATGGCCGGTAAGCGACGAATTCGATAATCACACCCAGCACCATGCAAAAAACCATCGCCAGGATCATGGCGACAAAAACATTCAGCTTAAGAACGGCCACCAGCAAGAGAGCACAAAAAGCCCCCGCCATGAAGATTTCGCCATGGGCAAAATTAATCAATTGAATAATTCCGTAGACCATGGTATAGCCCAAAGCGATTAACGCATAGGTAAAGCCGAGCGTGAGGCCGTTGATCAATTGCTGCAAAAACATGGACGTCCTCCTTAAAAACAACTGACGAACAATAACATAAAAAAGGCCACCAACCACCGTCAGTGGCCTTTTTGTGTAATTTCACCTGATGGTTACGGGTACCTTGGCTTTCAACGCGAACTGACCACCCTTTACTTCCAGCAGATAAACCGGGCTTTTAACCGGTTCCTGATTGGCCAGGAAAGTGATGGTTCCTGAAACTCCCTTGAACTCTTTTGTCTTGGCGACTTCATTCCGGAATTTGGTCGGGTCATTGCTCTTCGCCCGTTTCATCGCTTCCGCCAGGATAATTACGGCGTCATATCCTTGAGTTTCAAATAATCCCGGGAGTTGGTTTTTGTTTTTCGCCTTAAACTCCTCAATAAACTTGGCGGTTTCGGGAGTCGGTTGTTCCGGCGAAAACCCGACGTAAACCATGCTACCCTCGATCGCCGATCCGCCCAAGCTGATCAAGGTCGGCGAATACAGGCCATCGCCGCCGAATAAGTTGATTTTCAAACCTTGCTTCCGGGCTTCTTTCATCAGCAGGGAGCCTTCGGTATAATAACCGGAGAAGAAGATGATGTCCGGGTTCTTCGCTTTAATGTTGGTAATCTGGGCGCTAAAATCCTTATCGCCGTCCTTGATTTTTTCTTCGGTGATGATCTGCAGCTTTTTGCCTTTGACCGCATTCTTAAAGACCTGGGTCAGACCAACGCTATAGTCGTTATTGTCCGAAGTAATAACCGCCACCTTCTGGTAGCCGAGATTCTTGATGAAATAATCGACCAAGGCCGGGACCGCAACGGAGTCCAGCAACGTATCACGGAAAATGTATTTACCGAGTTCAACCACACCAGTTCCGGTGGCGCCGGCCGATAACAGAATAACTTTATTCCGTTCGCAAATCGGTGCGGCGACTTTAGTAATGCCGGTGGTGGGATCGCCGACGATGGCCGCCACTTTGTCCCGGCTGATAAACTTTTGAACGATGGTGGCCGCTTCTTGCTTATCCCCACGATTATCGGCCTCAACGATTACGATCTGGCCGCCGTTTACTCCGCCCGCTTGATTGATCTTTTCAGCGGCCATTTTCATTCCAAGCAAAGTCGGCTGTCCATACATGGCGACATCTCCGGTGAGCGCGCCCAAAAAGCCAATTTTGACCGGAGTCGGTTCCTTGCCTTGACCGATGGCTGCTGTAAATAAGACGGTCAATACCATTAACCAGAGAATTGCTCCACTCCTCTTTCTCATTCTAAACCCTCCTAAATATCCCATGCTAAGATTATAATCTAGACTGATTCTACAATCATCAATAAAACCCTTTATAAGGATGGGTTTTATTGCAAAAATTTTGTTTCCGCCAATACAAATTGCTCATATTCCGAAAACAAAATGTTCTTATTATTTATTCCTGTTTTAGGCTTTCAATGGAAATGTTTCATTTAGATCCCATATTATAATAAAAGGTAGGGGGGTGAGATTATGAGTACAGCTTCAATCTTACGAAGCGTCGTAAACCTCTCTCAGTCGGTGGCCAACCTTTTGGCCAATCCCGCTTTGTTTAACACAACAACCGCTACGAACTTGCTGATCGCGGTGGAGTTGATTAGAGGCCAGGTCCGTGAGCTGCCATTGCGATTTGCGGCGAAAGCCGATATTTTGGGACGTTTGGATCAAATCACCGCGATCATCAACAGTGCCATTGCGGCCGGCTTTATCAGTGCCACCCAATTGAATTCCATCTTGGAACTGCTGCAGTTGGTTTTATTCAAGGTGAAATCCTTTAGTTGCTAGTCATTATATTCCAGAGGCTGTTGGCCTTAGGTCGACAGCCTCCATTAGCGAATCAGTCTTCAACGCCATATTGTTTTAGATATTGCTCCGTCTGTTGTTTCACCTCGTCGGTTAGATAGACTTTCCCATCTATTGAACGGTTATGAAGAAACTGGATGATCTCATCGATGGAGACAATGGGATGGACTTTTATTCTATGCACCTCTTCCAGTTCTTTTAGAGCGGACATGGCACCTGTGCCCCGTTCACGGCGGTTCACCGAAACGACCAATCCGACGATCTCCACCTTGGCAAGGGATGACAGCAATTCAAGGCTCTCACGAACCGAAGTCCCGGCAGTAACCACATCTTCAACAATAACAACCCGCTCTCCATCCCGGGGTTGATGGCCAATGATACCGCCACCCTCGCCGTGATCTTTCAGTTCTTTGCGATTGAAGCTATATGGTACATTAAACCCGTGGTTCTGATATAATGCGGCCGCAGTTGTCACCGCCAAAGGAATTCCTTTGTAAGCAGGCCCATATAGCACATCGAAATTGGTACCGAGGTGTTCAATGAGACACCGGGCGTAAAAATGTCCCAATTGATAAATCTGCTCTCCGGTCTGATAATTGCCGGTATTGATGAAATAGGGCGTCTTTCGACCGCTTTTGGTCACAAAATCTCCAAAGATAAGTACATTGGAGCGAACCATGAACTGAATAAATTCTTCTTTGTAATCCACAAAGTATCCCCTTTTTCAAAGCCATCTCATATGGCAATCGTTTAAAAGATTCAAAATTCAAGTCATTTAGCCGAAAGCAACATCCAATAACATCATGATTGCAAAACCGATCATCGCGCCCATGGTAGCTAAATCGTTGTTCCCGCCTCGCTGTGACTCGGGGATGAGTTCTTCCACGACGACGAAGATCATGGCTCCGGCGGCAAAAGCCAATGCGTACGGAAGCAACGGTTGGGCGACTGTAACCGCGGCAGCCCCGATTACCGCGGCAACCGGTTCCACGATCCCCGATAACTGGCCATACCAAAAACTCTTAAACCTGGACATTCCGCTGCCGCGCAACGGCATGGAAACCGCGATTCCTTCCGGAAAATTCTGAATGCCGATTCCCACCGCCAAAGTAACGGCAGCCGCCAAGCTGGTCGATTCTAGACCGGATGCGGCCGCTCCAAAAGCCACCCCCACCGCCAGACCCTCGGGGATGTTATGCAGAGTAATCGCCAGGATCAAAAGAGTCGTACGTTTCCAGGTAGTACTAATGCCTTCGGCTTCACTATCCGGCGATCCGGGATGGAGGTGGGGTAAAATCCGGTCAATCATGCCCAGGGAAAAACCTCCGGCCAAAAATCCGATTACCGCCGGAAGCCAGGCCGGAATGCCGGAAGCTTCCGCCATGTCAATCGCCGGGGCCAATAACGACCAAAAACTGGCCGCAATCATTACTCCGGCGGCGAAACCAAGCATCCAGTCCAACAATTTGCGATTGACTTGCTTACCAAAAAATACGATAGCGGCTCCCGCGGCGGTCATTCCCCAGGTAAACGTGGTTCCCACTAACGCTTGCGCCGCCGGAAGCAGATTCTCCAGCCATCCCATCTGTAATCAACCTCCAAAATTGTTTCCAAGTTGTCTCATCATAATCCAATATGACAAACATTATGATTTTTAAAGCTTGTGTTTCTGGCTCAGAAGAAACGCTAGGAAATACACTCTGGCTTGACTTACCCTTTGTTTCTCTGAGCTTTATGTACAACCGGCCATATCGGGCCGGAATTTATCACAATTACATGGCTTTTAAAAGCAGTTCGCTGATCTCAGACACGGAGTTCACCAAATATGTCGGGCCTGACTCTCTAAGCTCTTCCAAGGTCCCATATCCGTAGGCCACCCCTAGTGAATCTATTTGATTGATGCGAGCACCTATAATATCGTGCTTGCGATCACCAATCATCAACATTTGGGAACGAGAATCAGAGGAAATGCGAGTCATTAGTTCGGCGACGACCTCTCCCTTCTCCACCCGGCTGCCATCAAGATTGCTGCCGACGACTTGTTCGAAAAACGCGAGCAAATCAAAATGAGTTAAAATTCGTTCGCTAAAAACCGTCGGCTTGGATGTGGCTACCGCCAATCGCTTACCATCCCGCCGCAAAGCGGCTAAGAGTTCCGGTATACCCGGATAAACCAAATTTTCAAACATACCTTGGCTTGAAAAATATTCCCGGTAATACTCCACGGCTTGCCATGCGGTCTGAGGGCTTAACCCAAAATGCCGCTGAAACGAATCCCGTAACGGTGGCCCGATGAACTCCTTCAATTGATCGGAATCCGGCTCATCAATTCTCAATTTACCTAAAGCGTATCGAATGGAATTGAAAATACCGGTCTGAGGATCGGTCAACGTCCCGTCCAAATCAAAAAAAATCCACTGATAGTCTTTCATTGGCCCGTTGTTTCCCCTTTTCACTCAATAACCCCTATCCCGGAGCCTTCTTTCCGGTAATATTTCGTGATCCTTTTTTACCAATCCTGCTTGGCGCCAATAATAAAATACCAGACTTATCATAAAAAAATAAGGCATTCGCCTTATTTTCATTTCTGTTGAATCGTCAATGCACCAAATACCACATTGGCCTCGATCTCCAAGAACGGTTGTCCTTCGCGGTAATCGGGAGATTTGTAGAGATAATCGCCGAAGGAGATTGTGTTTCCGTCAGGCATCGTTGCCCCGGCAAACGCGGTATTAACATGAATTCGAACCGGGATCTCCGGGCCGATTTCAATTGCTCCGGAGCCAAAAATCGTATTCAACTCGGTTTTGGCTCCGCCTGCCGACAACGCCGATAGATCCAGCGTTCCCCGGCCAAAGATGATATTGTACTGTCCGGCTTCACTGGCTTTAAATTGCATTTCATTAAACAATACAGTATTGGGGCGGGTTTTAATCCCATTACCGCCCATTAGCATGCTGATCCCCAGATAGATTAGTAAAAAAGCAAGCGTCAGCCGAAACAAGGGAATATTAATATGGAACAAAACCTTGATAACCACGGACAGGCCGATAATGATCAGGAATATACCCCAGAATACTTCTGTAAATAGAAATCCGAACCGCAATTCGATCACCCTTTCAGTCGTTAGATTAAACCACTACTTTCCGAGGGGTCGCGAACGACCAGTTTTCCATGATTTTTTAAGATTCGCTCCGGAGGAATGTAGCCCCGAACCGCTGTCAACGGATAAATGATACTATTTTTGCCGACGATCGTTCCCGGATTTAAAACCGCGTTACATCCGACTTCCACATTATCTCCGATTAAAGCGCCGAACTTGCGAAGCCCGGTTTCAATGGGTTCACCGCCGGGCGTTTTGATTTTAATGGTATCCTTGAATGATTTTACATTGGACAAAATGACTCCCGCACCCAGGTGAGCCCGATGGCCCAGGATTGAATCCCCCACATAATTGAAATGTGGCACCTGGACGCTATTGAAAAGGATCGCGTTCTTTAATTCCGTGGAGTTCCCCACGATCGATTCGTGGCCGATGATGACGTTTTCCCGGATGTAGGCGGTATGCCGAATCCGGCAATCAAAACCGATGATGGCCGGGCCTATAATAGTCACCGATGGATCAATAACGGTGCCTTTTCCGGCCCAAACGTTCTCGGCAATTCGTTCAAATTCGCTTGAAAGCGACTGGGAAAGCTCTTGAATAAATCCGGCAATCTTCGGGATGGCTTCCCAGGCAAATACGGCCGACCCGAATATTGCCGCAGCCATTGTTTGCTCCAAATCAAAGAGGTCATTAGCCCTAAACATCGCACCATTCCTTTTTCTTAGTTAATTTTGAGCCACTCCCGGCTTAAAAGGCCCTTTCATGCTCTTCTGACAAAATCAGGTCATAAGTCATATAATACTCACGGCACTAGTTCACTTTATCATATAACAGGAGAGCCAAAGATGATTCTGACCATTATTCTGATTGCCGTTTCATTGAGTCTAGATGCGCTCGGGGTAGGATTGGTTTACGGCTTGCGAAAAGTTCGGATCCCGCTTCATTCCAAACTGATCATTTGCCTGTTTTCAATGATTTATTCCGGAGGGGCGCTGCTGTTAGGGAGCAATCTCACTGGTTTGTTCTCCCCGCTTGCCGGAAAGATAGTAGGTTTGGTCATTCTGATGCTGATGGGCCTGTGGATTATTCTCCAGGCATTATTAAAGCACGGCGATTCGGCAACGCAGGGCGACGAGAACTCTCCCGCCAACCCTACGCTGCTGACTATCGTTATTAAATCCCTGGGTATTACCATTCAAGTGGTTCGCAACCCCATGGAGTTTGATATGGATCGCTCCGGTACAATTGATCCGGTCGAATCGATCCTATTGGGCTTGGCCTTATCGGTCGATGCCATCGGAGTCGGCATTGGCAGCGCTCTAATCGGTTTTCATTCCTGGTTGATCCCACTTGCGGTGGGTATCACACAGTGGTTTTTGTTGTACCTTGGAACTCACTTTGGGGAACATTATGCCGCCAATCTTAAAGTAAATGAAAAGTGGCTGGCTATGCTCCCGGGAGTACTGTTGATCTGTTTGGCGATCATTCGCTGCTATTAACTGTGGCTCACGGGCGCCAATTGTTGAGAATTCACGATAAGGTAGTGAAACTCCTTATTTTCTATTCCAATCGAAAACTTTGATAAGAAAACGAAATTGCTTTATTGCGAATCAAAAGTATCGGTAAGCAAACGAAAAGATTTATTGCCAAACCAAAAGCATTCGCAAATAAACGAAAGGTTTTTGTTGTCCAATCAAAAGCATCCGAAGCCAAACAAAAAGATTCGAAAGCAAACGAAACTGCCAGAAAGGAAAATAAGCAACCCAAATGGACTAGCCCGAACAACTTCATTCCAAGAATCAATTATAGCTGCCTATTCTCGCTTGGCAAAAAATATCCTTCTGATGACCCTATTCGATCGGCTCGACATGAATGTAGACGCTTTCAATATTGGATACCAGATTGCGAATTTTTTGGGAAAGACTCTCTGAAATACGCTCGATTTTTTCCGTGGCATAATCTCCGGCGATTTCGCAATGAAGAAACAGGGTCAGTTTACCAGCTTGCCGGTAAACTTTTACATCGTGGCAGAACAGCTTTTCAGGCACTTTATTGATCATTGCGTCAATCTCTCCGATTAAATATTGACTGTCTATGGTAATGTCCTCAGCCACGATCGGCTGTTGTTTCACATATTCGAAGTTAACACTGACATCTTTAACGTCGGGCAGGTTCGTTTGAACTAAGTTCCCGATTTCGTGAGAAAGATCGTGCGACTCTTTCAGAGTCAAATTTTCTCTTACTTCCAGATGAATTGCGATGTGCTTATGGCCCTCCACTTCGTAAACATGGATATTATGAATATTGGTGCATTGTGGAAAACGGTCCACCACTTTTTTAACGTTATGGTAAATCTCCCGTTCCGCCAGACAAGCAAATTCCACCGGATAGGTGCTGATAATCACGTCGCTATTGGGAAGTTCCCGGAGCACGTGTTCCCGGAGTTCTTCCACAATGGTGTGAACCACCCGATGGCTCTCAAATTTTTCGATCCCTACCGTTAAATCGATGAAATAAGTCGGACCGGAGGGACGAATCCGGATGCTTTCCACTTCCAGGACGCCATTGGTTCGGAGGGCTGCGTTGCGAATCGTTTCAGTCATCCCTTGCGGCGCCGCGTCCAACAAAACATCGATCGTTTGCTTGCCGAGCTTC
Source organism: Bacillota bacterium (assembly GCA_023402395.1). Lineage (GTDB taxonomy): Bacteria > Bacillota > UBA4882 > UBA8346 > UBA8346 > JAEYGI01. The sequence goes on along the minus strand of JAEYGI010000040.1, from coordinate 786,784 downwards.
AGGCTGACCATGATTACCAGCGCGCAGACACCCAAAGCGGCGATAGGATCGCTGTACGCCAAAATTGGCAAATTGAACTGTTCGCCCAACCAAACCATGGCCAAGCCGACGAGAACCACCCCTGAACTCCAAACATCCGTGCTAAAATGAAGCGCATCGGCCTCTAACGCCTGACTTCCGTATTTTTGCGCGGCTTTCTTTAACGCCGAAGAACGGGAGAGATCAATGACAATCGATAGAATCATGATCGCGATGCCCCAAAACGTACCGTTAATCGCGATCTTATGATCGAAAAATAATTTCGCGAAGGCCTCCCTGATAATCCAAACGCAAGTAACTAAGAGCAGTGCGGTTTCAATTAACGCCGAAAAACTTTCGATCTTACCATGACCATAATTGTGATCAGCATCGGCGGGTTTATCGGAGAATCGGACCGCAAAATAGGTAATTACCGCAGCTCCCAGGTCAAGTGCGGAATGAGCTGCCTCGGAAAGAATGCCCAAACTTCCAGTCAAAATACCGACCGTTATTTTCATCGCGGTAAGAAAGATTGCCGCAATCACCGAACTCAACGCCACTGACTGTTTTTCACTGGTCATAAAGCTATCCTCCGAAGATAAATTAACCCGTGGAACATTATTATGTCCCACGGGTTGAATCCGCTGCCCTTAAGGCCCAGCCCCACATGCCTACCGGCATATCGCCTGCTCATAGTCTCATAGTATAACAAGATATTTAATTGGATCTTATTATCTAATATATTATTGATTGACGCTAGTTGTCAATAATTAATTCTGCTCCAGCAAATGTTTCTATCAAAATTGAGGCTGGAACAAATTTTGTGAGTCCGCTCCCCGTCAATTCTCGATAGGGTTAACGAATACCCAAGATACACTTCCTGGTTATTCTGCAATCCTGAAAATCATAAGAACCACAACGAAAAGAAGCAGACAAAAAAGCCTGCTTCTTCAGAACCACGAAATTTATTTGCCCTGGTATTTGGCTTTCATTTCTTCCAGGCCCCAATTAGGAACATCCTTGGCATGGCCGGCGGTATGAAAGGCCTTCATTCGGACCATAATCTCCTGGGCCACGGCTTCCCGGGCCGCGCCAGCGTAATCGCGCTGGTCAAACTTGGATGGGTTTTCGACCAGGAATTTCCGGGTGGCGGCGGTGGCGGCCAGCCGAATATCGGTATCGACATTGATCTTGTTCATGCCATACTGAATTCCTTTTTGCAGCGCCTCCAGCGGCATTCCCGCGGCGTGTTCCATTTTACCGCCGTATTGGTTAATGATATCGATTAGTTCCTTCGGAACGCTGGATGAACCGTGGGATACAAGATAGACATTAGGCATCAGCTTCCGACAGCCTTCAATGACATCATAGGCAATTTTCGCTTCACCTTTAAATTTAAAGGCGCCGTGAGAAGTCCCGATGGATATGGCTAGCGCGTCAACGCCGGTTTTGGCCACAAACTCGGCGGCTTCCTCTGGATTGGTCAGATGGGTATGTCCGGAGCCGACTCCATCCTCGATCCCGCCGAGCGTGCCGATCTCGCCTTCAACCGTAACCCCGCGGTCATGAGCGTATTTCACAACCTCGCTGGTGATGCGGACATTATACTCAAAATCGGAAGGAGTCTTGGAATCTTCAAGCAATGACCCGTCGATCATTACTGAGGTGAATCCGAGATCGATGGCCCGTTTGACACTCTCCATGTTATTGCCGTGGTCCAAATGAATGGCAACCGGGAGCTCCGGATTCAACTCCACTCCGGCCATCATGATATTGCGTAAGTATTTGTCTTCGGCGTATTTCAGAGCACCGCGGCTGACCTGGACGACAACGGGGGATTGGGTTTCACGGGCCGCTTTCATGATCCCCTGCATCTGCTCCATGTTATTGACGTTATACGCGCCGACCGCAAATGGTTGTCCCGCTTTGTAAGCGTTCAAACTGGATTCCAGAATCGCCTTCATGGTAACCAACATAGGATATTCCCCCTCAAGTTAAAAATATTATTGGTATGTCTTATTCCGCAATGGAGCGTTGTTTTAATATACCACCCCGACGCTTTGCAAATCCGCGTCGCTCCAGTTGACCTGTTTTTGGACCAGCGCCTCGGGAAACTCGACCGTCACGATCTTCGTCCCCTGCAAGCCCACCATCTTGCCGGAAACGCCTTGAAAAAGCAGGTCCACGGCGGTGATTCCGAACCGGGTTCCCAGCACAATATCATCAGCCACCGGAGCAAGGCCTCTTAAAGTAAACCCGAGATCCGTCGCCCGTACATCTTCTAATTTTTTTAAGCTCATTTGAATCTTAATAATCCGGCGCAAAATCTGTCCGATTCCACCCAGTTTCGGATTCCCGTGCGAATCGATGCCAAGGTCTTCTTCAACCAACGCTTTAACCACCGGGCTTTCCGCCTTGGCTTTGACCAGGATCGGGTCGTTTGGACGGAGACGGACTCCTTCGGCCACTACCAGATTGACATACTGTTGCTTCCGATAGATAGCCGCGATTCTGTCGCAAAGCTGGACCAGATCCACCGGTTTTTCAGGGATCAAAATCAAGTCCGCTCCGCCTGCGATTCCAATCTCCAAAGTAAGCCAACCGGCCTCACGACCCATAATCTCTATCAGGGAGATCCGCCGGTGCGTCTTCGCGGAATCCACCGTGCTGCGAACTGCTTCGGTTCCAAAGGTGATGGCGGTTTTATATCCCAACATCGTATCCGTCCCGGATACGTCATTGTCGATACTCTTGGGAGCGGCAATCACCGGAAAATTTAAATTAAACAAACCCATGCCCGATTTAATTGTATCATTCCCGCCAGTGGCCAGAACGGCGTCAACACCGATCCGCTTCAGATTGGCTATCAGCTTCTGAGGATATCCCTTCTCGACGTTATCCTTGGAGAACGGGTTAAAGCGGGATGATTCCAAAATGGTGCTGGGCTTTACCTCTAGGCCGTTCACCGCATCAAGGGACAATGGGAGCAAATGATCTTCAATCCGGTCGGAACAAGCGCCTTCGAACGCTTTTTTGATTCCGATGAATTCGGCTTGATAGTTCTTAATCCCCTGGCGCACTGCGGCGGCGATAAAGGAGTTGATGCCAGCACAATCTCCGCCGCCGGTCATAAAAGCGATCTTTTTGATCACGATCTCACTCCTGTTCGGTACATTTTTGGTCAACTCTTGCGCCGAATGGCTTTCTCCACTGCTTCGACGATATGTTCGGGAGTAAGCCCATACTCTTCCAATAGTTGAGCCGGGGTCCCCGATTGTCCGAAGCGATCTTTGATCCCGATAAACTCCATCGGGACCGGATGATTTTGAACCACGACCTCCGATACGGCGCCGGCCAATCCGCCGATCACCGAATGTTCCTCGGCGGTGATGATCGCTCCAGTTTCCCAGGATGCCTTGATAATTTCGGCCGCATCAATCGGCTTGATGGTATGGATATTGATCACCCGTACCGTGGTCCCCTTTTGGTTGAGGATATCCGCAGCCAACAAAGCTCTTTCGACCATAATGCCGGTGGCGATAATCGTCGCTGCCTTACCGTCCCGCAAACGAACCGCTTTTCCAATCTCCGGTTTGTAATCTTCACCGAAAACGGTGGGCATCGGTTCCCGGCCCAACCGGATATATACGGGGCCCTGATATTCGGCGGCGGCATAGATCAGTTTCTCGGTCTCCGTCGCATCGGCCGGATTCAACACCGTCATGCCGGGAATGACTCGCATCAAAGCGATATCCTCGATCGACTGATGTGATCCGCCGTCATCTCCCACAGTAACGCCGGCGTGAGTGGCGGCGATCTTTACGTTCAATCCCGGATAGGCAATCGTGTTCCGGACCTGATCGTAAGCCCGTCCGGTCGCAAAGATCGCGAAAGAACTGGCAAATGGAATTTTACCACAAACTGATAACCCGCCCGCGGTAGCCATCATATCCGCCTCAGCGATTCCCATCTGGATAAAACGTTCCGGAAACTTCTTGGCAAAACCGGCGGTTTTGGTTGATTTGGAAAGGTCAGCATCCAATACCACGATATTCGGATTTATCTCGCCCAATTTAAGTAAGGCATTGCCGTAAGCATCGCGAGTCGCAACACGTTCAGCCATAACTTCGATCCCTCTCAATCGTTTTTGTATTAGGTTAGGATAAACCGAGTTCTTTCAAGGCCTGTTCGGCTTCTTCGGGCTTGGGGGCCATTCCGTGCCATCCCGGTTGGTTTTCCATAAAGGAACAGCCTTTTCCCTTACAGGTATTCAAAACGACCATGGTTGGCTTTCCTTTTATCGTCTCCGCTTCACCTAGCGCCCGATCAATCTCCTCGAAATTATGTCCGTCCACTTCAATCACATGCCAGCCGAAGGCGGCAAAACGCTTTCCAGGATCAGTCAACGACTTGACGTCCTCGATTCTGCCGTCAATTTGGAGATGATTATAATCAAGAAACGCGGTAAGATTATCGAGCTTGTAATGAACTGTGGTCATTAAAGCCTCCCATACCTGGCCCTCCTCGATCTCGCCGTCACCCATCACGACATAAACCCGGTAGGATTTCTGGTCCAATTTGGCGGCGATCGCCATTCCATTGCCAACGGATAGCCCTTGGCCCAGCGACCCGGATGAGATATCGACACCGGGAGTACGTTTCATATCGGGATGTCCTTGAAGGATACTCTTGAACTTACGAAGCGTGACCACCGCTTCCTTATCGAAATAACCGCGTTCGGCAAGTGTCGCGTACAGCACCGGAGCGGCGTGTCCCTTGCTGAGAATAAAGCGGTCACGGTCAGGTTTATTGGGGTTTTGGGGGTCAATGTTCATTTTGTGAAAATAAAGGTAGGTCAGAAGATCGGCTGAAGATAGTGAACCGCCCGGATGGCCCGACTTGGCTGCGGCCAGCATCTTGATAATGCTGCCCCGGATTTGGCGGGCATGTTCAGATAACTCAGCAATCTGAGCCTGAGTAAGCAAATTACTTCACTCCTTCGAGTATTCAATTTTCAACCCTTATGGTTCGCCATGAGATGAATATTTCCTGCTAAATCTGGTTGTTTTTTATGAACGGTTCCTGGTTATCGCTGCGCGGGCCAACTGATCACAACGGTTATTATAGACATTATCCTGATGCCCTGGAACCTTGATCCATTCAATCTGGTGATTATCGGCCAACTTAATTAATTGTTTCCATAAATCCTGGTTTTCAACCGGCTTCTTCTGCGAGTTCAACCAGCCTTTCGCCAGCCAGTTGTCAATCCAATGCTGACAAAAGGCATTAATCAAATAGGCGCTGTCGGAACAGAGTCTAATTGAACATGGATATTTAAGCGCTTTTAGGGCTTCAATTGCCGCGGTCAACTCCATCCGCTGATTGGTGGTGTCGGACTCAAAACCGCTTATAGCCTTCTCTGATCCATTATAAATTAAGATGGCGCCCCATCCCCCGGGTCCAGGATTCCCGGAACAAGCGCCATCAGTGTATATTTCCACTTGTTTCAAACGAATCTCCTTTCATCAATTGTCGCAAGAGCTCCAGATTGTTTCGGTCATCATTCGGATCTTTTTGCGGTGTTTCCAAGATCCCGGGCAGCGAACTCAAAACCGGGTGTGTGACTAAAAATTGAAATCCGGAAAGGCCGATCATCCCCTGACCGATATGATGATGGCGATCCAAGTGCGATCCAAGTGAACCGACGGAATCATTCAGGTGAAACAATCGCAGATAGCTTATATCAATATGGCGTTCAAACTCTTCCAGGGTCCGTTCCCAACCGGACGAGTTATTGATATCATATCCGGCGACGAAGCCATGACAAGTATCGAAACAAATTCCAATTCGCTCTTTAAAAGCGATTCCCTTAACTAACCGCCCTAGTTCTTCAAATGACGAAGCGATCTCCCCGCCGGCTCCGGATTGGTTCTCAAAAAGCAACCGGGTAGGCCCCTGGGTCCGGCTTAATAATTCATTGACCGCCACTATGACCCGTTCAATCCCAGCCAGATGATCTTCGGACTTACCAGGGTGGAATACCAAAAAATCAGCTTCCAGCTTATTGGCGCGTTCAAAATCCTCGGCTAGAGTCAAGACTGATTTTTCATATAGTTGTTGGTCGCCAGTGGCCAAGTTTGGCAAATATGACAGGTGTACCACCACCGGCCACAATCCCGACGTTTCCCGTTCTTTTTTAAACATATCGTATTCAAACCCGGGGATTGGCTTACGAGCCCATCCCCGGGGATTGCCCGCAAAAATCTGAAATCCGTCACAGTTTAACTCGACCGCAGATTTAACCGCCGCGGCCAACCCTTTGCTGATCGACACATGAACGCCGATTTTCAAAGTTTTTTCCTCCGCCCGAAATCGTCCAGGGCTCTCAACCATTGATACTTATTGATAATCTCGCTGAATGAATATTTTTCTGAAGCGATTTGCAATCCGATGATTAAAATCAACGCGACTGCCTTACTGAGATCACTGAACATCCAGGCCATCATCATTCCCAGCGAGGCACCCAGCAGATTCGAGCCCAAGTCGCCCAACATGACTTTCGCTCGCAAATCCAACGGAAGATAGGCAAATAGAATCGCCAAAATCGGAAGGAATAATCCGATGTGGTTTTCAAAAGTTTTACTAAATACCAGTATGATGATAAAACCCAAAACATATACCTTCCCCGCCCGCCCGGGACGCAGGTCAAACAGGTTAATTGTATTGGCAGCGGCACATACCAGCAGAAAATTCAGAATCATCGAAAGCAACTCAAAGCGGGGAGTAAGCAGTTTGGCGGTTCCCAGACTAAAGACTAAGGCGATCACTCCGCCAAAAAGTAACTTATAGCCACCGGTAGTAAGTTCATGTTCCTTGAGGAGTTTTGTTATATGGCCTTTATACCCTTTCACCTCGTGATCCCCTAATTGGTCGTCGATAAAGCCGAGAAACCCCATGCCCAGGATGACGAATAAAAAAAGAAAGACGGATGCATTTGAAAAAGTAGCTACTCCCAACGCCAACCCGAGTCCCGTAATAACCGGAAGCAAGCTGATAAAAACCATGCCTCCGGCAGAGGGAATTCTCTCCCCTCGGTAATTTTCCTTTACAATTCCGGCTTTGGAAATCATCTTCAGTAAATACGGCAAAGAAAGTAGTGTAAGAATATAAGAAACGCCTAATATTAAAAAAAAACGACTTAACGAAATCAAAATGGGCTGGAAAATTTCTGATAATTCCATCTCCTTCACCTCCATATGAGTCTCTTCGACAATACCATTAAAACATCCCAAAATTGCCGTCCGCGATGGAGAAAACCAGCCAAATTTCTGCCGGTTTCCGCATGCGTCATTTGCACTGGAATCTCTTTTACCCGGAATCCATGCCGGAAAACATCAATGGTCAAACCCACCTCAACTCCAAAACCCGATTCAAACGGTCCAACCGCTTTAATTACCTCAAGCTTTAAAACTCTTTGCCCCGATAACGGACTCGCGACTTCAAGACCGGTAAGCCATCGTATCCCTTTCTTGGCTAGGGTGGTTACCAGTCCGAATCCTCCTTTTTTTTGCGGGGGAGGAAATTTGCCAATGGTCATATCCGCTTTATTGGTTAATACCGGTTCCAATAATTTTTCAATTTCGGAGGCCGAACGTCCCAAGTCACCATCAATTAAACCGACAATTGTTCCTCTGGCCAACTTCAAACCATAATTCAGCGCCCCTCCTTTGCCCAAATTGGCGGGAAGATCGATCACCTCCGCCCCGTTTTCCCTGGCCAATTCCCCGGTTGCATCGGTTGAACAATCGTTAATGACGATCAGTTGATCGACTTTTCGGGTGTTTTTTATGGCCTGAACTGTATCTCCAATTGAAGCACTTTCATTATATGCCGGAATTAACACCGTTACATAGTCCCGCTTTTCTGTTTCCACTGTTCCACCTCCATGCTCGACACTAATAATTTAACCGGATATCCGGGATCAAAGCCCGGGCGGTATCTTTGATTCCATAATGGCCTTTTTTGCCAGAGGCCAATAAATAGACCAGCGATACCTGCCCGGGAGGAGCGTCTATGTTATCAATGGTTGTTTGACACTTCACCTGGTAAAGCCGCATGTATGAATTGATGGCAAAACTGGGTTCAACCCCGATCAGCGTTACACCATTCCTTCGTACGGCGTCTAACAGCGGGGTGTCAAGGTCTTTTTGAAAATCACTGTCGGGGATCATTCCACCGCCCCAAAAAATGATGGTATCAATATACCCCCGATTATAATCCCCCCATAGCTGAACCAGGTCTTTATTTTGCAAATAAAGCAACTGTGCGGATCCCTGCCCTTGAACGATGATCTTGACTAGCTTAGAGGCGATTTCAGGCAATATTCCCTTATTGTCCGTTAATTGCAGATCAAACGCTTCGGCGACTTCCTTCCGGAGTTGACTGTCATTAATGATGAAGGTTTTCGAAAAGGTCGTAATGGACGAAACTTCCGCTCCGGCTTGACGCAAAATATTAACCAGTTGTTTAGTGTAACGGAAGTCAACCGACGTATTGGTGCGGATAATCGCAATCCGTTTGCCAATGAGTTTATTCCCGATTAAAGTGGGAACAATTGCTTTTTGAAATTGATTGGAGACCTCCAATTCATAATCTTTGGCATGGAGAGAGGCCTGCATCAATTTCTGGTCTTCCCGTATTTTATCATAAGTCGACTCTAAATTTTGAATCTGTTTTTCAAATCCCAAATTAACGGAACGCCCCAAATTGGCTCCAATCACGATTCCAAGTCCAAGAGCTAAAAAAACCGCCACTAACGATACGACATGGTAACGCAAATCGACAATCATTTTAATCCTCCCTGCAGTTCACAGCCGATTAAATTCTTAATAATATTTTAAGCTGAAGCCAAAAGGTACGAATCAAATCGCGTGACCACTGGGCCTGAAACAATACGGTAGCGATCACCAATATCCCGGCCACCGCGATTTGAATCAGGTATCGTAATTTAACGCGTCCTTGATATATTTTACTCACTCCGCGGGCATCTACTAAAATTGACCCGACTTTTAATCGGACTAAAAAAGTGCTGCCCATGCCACGACGTCCTTTTTCTAGAAAATCGATCATGTTGGAATGAGTACCTACGGCCACAATCAAGTCTGCCCCCTTTTCATACGCCATTAACAGGGCGATATCTTCGCTGGTCCCCGGTGCCGGAAAAAGCATAGCGGATAGGTTTAATTCCTGTATTCGCCGTAATCCGGGAGCCCGTCCATCGGGATAGGCGTGAACGATAAGTTCGGGACATATTTTTAAGGCATTATCCGAAACACTGTCCATATCTCCGACAATAATATCCGGTCTGTAACCGAACTCGATCAGTGCATCGGCTCCGCCGTCAACACCAATCAAAACTGGATCCACGTCATCGATGTATGATTTAATAATCGTAAGATCCTCGCGATAGTTCTGACCACGCACCACCACTAGCACCGGTTTACCGTCAAATTTGGTCTTAACTTCGGGAATCGGGACGTTGCCTACAATTAAATCCTTTTCCTTTAAAGCATATTCAAGGGTATTTTGTAAAAACAGTTCCAGCTCATTCGCAAGATTTCCCCGAATTTCCCGTAAACGTCGGTTTACGGCTTCCAATTGTAAAAACTCGCCTTCCCCTACCAAATGCCCCCCATTCCAAATTTGGTTTCCTTTTATCTCCAGAAGATCTCCCTCGTTTACATGCCGAAAAATATCTTTTCCCACATTATCCAAGATTTCAATCCCTTCTTTTAATAATAACGCTGGTCCGGGATTGGGATAACGTCCAGTAATGGAAAGACTGGCATTGATGACTACTTTTACTTTGGCTTTGGCTAGTGAGTCCGCAGCGACGTGATCAAGATCGGAATGATCGATAATGGCGATTTCGCCAGGCTTAATTCGTTTGACCAGATTCTTGGTACGAGAATCGAGCCTAGCCTTTGCTTTGATATCCAATTCATATATCCTCCGTTATACGGCTCGTATTTTTTTGTCAAGACGAATTTTGTCGGCAATTTTGGCAATGAAGGAGGCATTGGTTGGTTTGCCCTTCTTGTCGTCCACGCAATAGCCAAACAGGTCATGAAGTACTTTTACATCTCCCTTATTCCAAGCGGTTTCAATGGCAAACCGCATCGTGCGTTCCACTCGGTGCTGAGTGGTATTATATTGCTGGGCGATAATCGGATAAAGTTTCTTGGTAATTTCCGTGATAACGCCGGGTTGCTGGATGGTTAAAATAATTGCGTCCCGCAAATAGGCATATCCCTTAAAATTAGGCGGAATTCTCAAACTTTGAATGAGTTTGGACACCTCAAGTTCAAGTTCGTTATTTAAATCTTCGGTAGCTTTTGATTTGAACGACTGCTTGGTGACCTGATCTTTTGATGGACCGTTGGCAATTTCTATAATTCGCTGGGAAAGGATATTGAGATCAAACGGTTTCAGTATATAATAATCAACTCCTAATTGAAGCGCGTTCCGGGCTACTTCTTCCTGTGCAAATGCTGAAAAAATTACGACCTTTGGCCGGGGTTGCGGTTGGTTTTCTTTAATCCATTGTAAAACCGCCAGTCCGTCCAATTCTGGCATAATCATGTCCAAGAGTAGGATATCGAGATTGTCGTGTTTTAAAATTTCAATAGCATCTAGACCATTATACCCGATGCTGACCACTTCGAACTCAGATTTATTTGACAGATACTCATTGAGAAGCAGGCAAAATTCTTGATTATCATCAACAATCCCGACTTTAACAATTTGCAATCGACACACCTCCATTGCTCTGAAAAGACTTCGCTATCTAGTGAAAAAATTCCTTTTTATGGAGCAGATATTTCAATAAAAAAAGCATCCCTTTAAGATGCTTTTGGAATCATTTTTTTATTCATTTCCCCGATCATCCATTCCGCCAGAATCCCGTATCCTTTCGTCGGATCATTGACGAAAACATGAGTTATGGCCCCGATTAGCTTACCGTCTTGAACAATTGGGCTGCCGCTCATTCCTTGAATAATTCCTCCGGTCAGGCGGAGCAATTTGGGGTCAGTTACCTTAATAACCAGCCCCTTGGCCCGGGGTCGTTCCTGGGAATACACCTTGAGGATTGTTACCCCAAAACACTGAACTTTTGTTCCTTTAATCACTGTATATATTTGAGCCGGGCCTTCTTTCACCTCGGAATTGAATGCTACCGGAATTTGCCGACCAGGACCAATGGGAAAGGTATCATAAAGAGTTCCGTAAATGCCGAAGTCGCAATTACGGCTGATCTTACCGATTGGATTTAGATTAATATTAAACAAACCGATTTTTTCTCCGGGATGTCCAGGGGTTCCCATTCGTAACCCGGTAATATTGGCCAGGACGATTTCTCCGGACTGAAATGGTATCTCCCGCTTCCCGGCAAAATCCGAGATCCGGTGGCCTAGGCCGGCAAACTTGCGGGAAACCGGGTCATAAAAGGAAAGCGTGCCGACGCCCGCCGCCGGATCTTCAATCATGATCCCGAGCATGAAACGTTCCTCGGAGGCCCGCATCGTTAACACCGGTTTGATAAACAACCGGCAGATTTGGCCGTGGCGCAATATCGTCAGACTTAACCCTTTTTTCTCATTGGTAAAATTTTTGAGAATGAATTCAACTTCGTCTACAGTATTTACGGAAATTCCATCGATGGCTGTCAAAATATCCCCGATTTTTAAACCAGCATCGCGGGCTGGATAATATTGTTTAGAATCGCTTCCTCGCAAGGGGACATGACCGACAATGACCACGCCCTGGCTTGAATAAAGCACTCCAACGGCCTGCCCTCCGGGAACTACCATTACCGGTTCTTCCACCCGTACCTGCAGATTTTTAATGGGAATGGCCCCAAATACTCGAAGCTGGATGGTATAATGGGTTGAGGCCGCCGACCGGACCACTAGTTTTCTACGACTTTGATGTTGTTTTTGCTCATAAAAACTCAACGGATAATGAACCGACAGGCTTAATTGCTGCCCCGGGCTCAAATGAATATATTCCGGAAACGAAGCGGTTTGAACATAGGCAAAAATCGTAATAACTCCGACAAAAAGGCCCAACATGGCGATTAGGGTCTTTTTCAATTTGTTGTTCAAGATTAACCTCACCCCAGTTAAGTGTCAGAAGCCTCCCTGATAAATTCCCCTTGGAACTGGGGATCTATTCAAACAAATAAGCCCGGGGTTGCCCCGGGCTTACTAAATTGGTAAGCGCAGATCTACGTTAATTGCGTTAAACAAGAAGTTCCCTGAGTACGGGGAAAACTTACGATGCGATGCGGATTTTAGCTGACCACAATATTTATCAGGCGATCGGGAACCACGATCACCTTTCGTACCGTTTTTCCTTCGATGGATTTAATTATGGACGGATGCCTTAACCCAATTTCTTTCAATTCACTTTCACTGCTTCCCACCGGAACTACGATTTTTTCACGAATCTTTCCATTAATCTGTAAAACCATTTCGACGCTTTCCTCGGCGGCAAGCGCCGGATCGAATTGGGGCCAATTTTGATTATGGATTGAAAAATCATAACCGAGCTGGTTCCAGATCTCCTCGCTAATATAAGGCGACGACGGAGCCAATAAGAGCAACAGCGTCTGAACCGCTTCGGTCCAGGCCCCCGAAGCATAAATTTCCCCCTTGTATTTGGCCATCACATTGGAGAGTTCCATCAAGGAAGCCAAATAGGTGTTAAAGGAAAATGCCTCCATATCCCGGGTGGCTTTGTCGATGGTCTGATGGGTCTTGCGGCGGACGATCTTTTCAGCTTCCGGAGAACTATTGGGGTCAGCCGGTTCCAACGCAAGATCCCAAACCCGGTTCATAAAGCGGTACATTCCCTCAATTCCCCGGCTGTCCCAGGGACCGCCCTGCTCCCACCGCCATCCAAACATCAAGTAAGTGCGCACCGCGTCCGCGCCGAACCGTTGAACCAGATCATCGGGAGCGACGACGTTGCCGCGGGATTTGCTCATCTTCTCGCTGTCTTCGCCCAGAATAATGCCTTGATTCCTCAATTTGAGCATGGGTTCGGCAAAATCGACCAACCCCAGATCGCGCATAGCTTTGGTAAAGAAACGGGTGTAAATTAGATGCATGCACGCATGTTCGACTCCGCCGGTATAAATATCGACCGGCAGCCAATACTCTCCTTCGCGGGGATCAAACGGCGTATCTCCCTGATAATACGGGCTGAGGTAGGCATACTGATACCAGGAGGAACACATGAAAGTATCCATAGTATCGGTTTCCCGTTCGGCCGGACCGCCGCAATGCGGGCAGGTGGTTTTCCGGAACCCCTCATGGTACTTGAGCGGCGATTCGCCGGTTGGCAGAAACTCGGCGTCTTCGGGCAATAGGACTGGTAAATCTTTTTCCGGCACAGGGACTGTACCGCATTTTTCACAGTAAAGAATCGGGATGGGCGCTCCCCAGTAGCGCTGTCGGCTAATCAGCCAATCCCGCAACCGGTAATTGACCGACTTTTTGCCCAAGCCTTCTGCTTCCAGCCAGGCGGTGACCAGTTGCTTGGCTTCCTTGGCCGGAGTTCCGTTGAATTGTCCGGAGTTAACCATCACTCCCTCGTCAACTTCGGTATAGGCGGCAGTCAATTGGCCGTTAAATTCCGGAGGAGCGATCACCACTTTAATCGGAATCTTGAATTTCTTGGCAAAGTCAAAGTCCCGTTCGTCATGGGCCGGCACTGCCATAATGGCTCCGGTTCCATAGCCCATCATCACATAGTCGGCGATCCAGATCGGAATCCGCTCCTGATTGACGGGATTGACGGCATAGGCTCCGGTGAATACGCCGGTCTTCTCCTTGGTGGTGGCCAACCGCTCAATCTCCGATTGCCGGCCGGCTTGCAGCACATATTGATTAACTTGCTCCCGGTATTCCGTGGTCGTAATCTCAGCGACCAGAGGATGTTCCGGAGCCATTACCATAAAGGTCACGCCCCAGAGCGTATCCGGCCGGGTGGTGAAGATCGTGATCTCCGGACCCGCTTCGGTGTGGAAATTCACTTCCGCACCTTCGCTTCTGCCGATCCAGTTCCGCTGCATGGTAATCACCCGCTCAGGCCAGTCAATGCTTGAGAAATCCAGCAACTCATCGGCATAGTCGGTAATCTTGAAGAACCATTGATTGAGTTCCTTTTTAACCACCGGAGTTCCGCAGCGTTCGCAATGGCGATCCTCGCCCCAGACCTGTTCCCGGGCCAGCGTGGTATTGCAGGAAGGACAGAAATCAACCGGCGCAAATTTCTTGTAAGCGATCCCTTTTTCATAAAACTTTAAAAAGAACCATTGCGTCCAGCGGTAAAAATCGGGCAAACACGAAACCGCTTCCCTCTTCCAGTCGAAGATGGCGCCCATCGACCGGAGCTGGTTGCGCATATTTTCAATATTTTTCATGGTCCATTGGAAAGGATGGATGCCCCGTTTGATCGCCGCATTCTCGGCCGGGAGCCCGAAGGCGTCGAATCCCATCGGGAACAGCACGTTATAACCGTTCATCCGTTTATACCGGGCATAGGCATCGGAAGGGGTAAACGCGTACCAATGGCCGATATGCAGATCACCGCTGGGGTAAGGAAGCATGGTCAGGGCATAATATTTGGGTTTATCAGTATGGATCACCGAACGGTATAAGTCTTCCTCCTCCCATTTATCCCGCCATTTCGGCTCAATCTCCAGGTGATGATACTTGTCGATCTTTCCCACAGCGCATACCTCCATCAAAAAATAATGCCCCGGCCTGCTGCCAGGGGCGAATCATCCGCGGTACCACCCTGTTTCGGTTCGTGCGAACCCTTGATGGCCGGTTACCCCGTACCATGGTCGGCTCTAAGGTTGAGTTCGGCTTCGAAGCGGTCCCCGGTTCGCACCAACCACCGGTTCTCTAGACACCGCCTCCAAACTTACTGTTCCTCTTCACTGCCGTTTAACATATTAAAGGCTGACCGGCTTGGCATCATGCCACAAATGCTCCAGCGCGTAAAATTCCCGTTCCTCCTGATGCATAACATGGACCACAAACTCGCCGAAATCAAGCAAGATCCACCGGCCGTCCTGATACCCTTCTTTGAACGGGAGTTGAGGCCATTCAGTTCGTAATTTGTCCAAAATATTATCGGCGATGGTCCGGATCTGCACCGGGTTCTGACCGGAACAGATTAAAAAATAATCGGTGATGCCCGAAATCTCCCGCAAATCCAGGATCAATGGATTAAGAGCCTTTTTCTCGTCGGCCGCTTCTTTGGCCAGCAACAATAGTTTATTCATTGAACTCCTTTGAAGATTAACTCATTGCGACCCGCCACGCTATTCGGATGGATAAAATAGCCCTTTTGCGTCACGTAGCAGATGGTATAATTGTAGACTCTAAGCAAGATCTGTCCGGAAGTCAGAAACGGGATTTGATCCCGCAAAATCCGTGCATTAATAAATTGCCGGCCCGGCTCCACGAAATCCGCCACAAAAACCAACCTTGCCAGGGCCGATAAGGCCGGCCCGCCGGTAATATGGAATGAGATCGCCTCCCTAATCTCGGGATGATCGATTCCAAGCTCCGCGTGAGCGAGCTCCGCTCCGACCAAACCGTGCAATAGTATGGGTTCGGAGCGTTCGATGTCGTTTATTACTATACCAAACTTGGAAGCCAGTTGCAATAGTGAATCCGCCGTGTATTCGCGGCACAAGTCATGCAGTAGGGCGGCCGGGGAAATCAATTCCGGCGGAGCGCCGAATTTGGGTCCAAGCTCCAGCGCGGCCCGCTCCACGCCAAGACAGTGCTCCAGGCGGGCAGCGGAAACATGACCGCTCAAAAAGGCGATCAGTTGCTCTCTGTCCATTGCTCCCATTAGCGGAAATTGATGAATTGGAGTTCCAACCCATAATCCTTTTCCCGCAAAAACCGGATCGCCGCTTGCAAATCGTCTTTGTTCTTCCCGGAGACCCGGAGCTGATCACCCATGATCTGGGTTTGAACTTTTAAATTAAGGCCTTTAATGTCCTTGGCCATCTTTTTGGCGGTTTCCGATTCGATTCCCTGTTTGATCGTGATCAGCTGGCGTTTTGACCCTCCGCTCGCTTCCTCGACTTTCGCGTAGTCCAGATTCTTGACTGGAACCTTTCTGGTAATCAGTTTGGTTTTTAAAATATCGATGACACTTTTCAGCTTGAAATCATCGGCGGCCACGATTTTGATGGTTTGGCCTTCCAAGGATAGTTCCGTCTTGCTTCCTTTAAAATCATACCGCTGGCCGATCTCTTTCTCGGCCTGGTTCAAGGCATTGGTCACTTCTTGCAGGTCCACTTTGGACACGGCATCAAATGAAAATTCGGTCGCCATGGCGCATCTCCTTGAATTTACTACGCTTGAATAATACTGTATTTCTCAATCAGCTGGTAGGGATGATAGGATAATTTCGATTGCCGCAACCCGTCGAGGCCCATATCTTCCTCGCGATTGATAAACTCCCAGTCTTGCCAGCAATTGGCGGCGAATTGCTGGTTAATGGCCACATAAATGCCGTCAAATTCGGTATTGGCCTTCTCGATGTGAATCACCGCCGTGTTTTGGTTTAATCGCTCGCCTACGGCAATCGCCGCGATTTGCCCCTCGATCCGCAGCACTCCGCCGGTCACCTTCAAGGCTTCAAAATTCCGAAAAACGGTAGCCATCGCCCATTCCTCATCGGTCAACAGTTCGCGCGTCTTGGAGATATTGAACCAGTCCTGCTCGATTTCTAGGCATTCGGCCGCGATCTCCGGCGTGATTTTGGCAAACTCCCAATGATATTTCCGTTGGAATTGATTGAGATGATTGCGCTTGGAATGGTATTTGCGTCCGGAAAGATTGATTAAGTCCTCGGTTCGGTACAGATAATCATAGGTATACCGTTCTTCCTTCTGGTGAATCGGAAATCCGGCGGCCTGGATCGCTTGGACCAACGCCGCCGGAGCCCTTCGAATCCTGAAAGCGGCGTCGGCTGCGTTGGCCGTGGCAACCATCAATTCCAGAGCGGCATGAAGCTTTTCCCGATTGGCCCAATCTCCGACCGGAGGCAGGAAAAACGGTTTCCATTTGGGCGAAGGGGGTTGAGCGAAGATCAACCAATAATCAAGTTCCGGTTCATAAGAGATGTGCAGCCCGTAATTATGCTTCCACATAAAAAGGTTGGTGAACGTGAGATCGGAAGATTCGGGTCCCAGTTCGTTGAGAATTCGATCAAATGAAGGCTTATCGGTTAATTCGATTTCGCGATATCGATTCATGGAATTTATCATGTCCTTTAGTATAAACTAAGATGTTCCAGTTTATCTGCGCGACGGCAGGTTAACACTAAAAAATGCATATGCTGTTTGCCGCTCCTTTTTTACATGTGTTTCGTTGCTTGCGCTACGCCGCTGGAAGCGGTACAAGTAGCTATTTTGGCTTCGGCGCGGAGGTTTGGATGTCTGAAGAAAAGGCGAAATTCAGTCTGATCCTGTTCAGCGGTGATTTTGATAAGGCCATGGCCGCCTTGACCTTAGCCAACGGAGCCGCCGGCCAGGGAATGGATGTGACCATTTTTTTCACATTTTGGGGCATGAATCTGCTGCGGCGCCGCTTGAATAAGGCCGGCAACCAACCGCTGGAGATCATGTTCAAACAGATGATGCCGTTCGGATGCGAGCGGGTCGGCCTTTCCAAAATGAACTTCGGCGGAATCGGACCGTGGCTGATGAAAAAATTGATCCGCCAAAAAGACGGGCAAACCGCCGCCGATCTGTTTCAAATGGCCATGGAGCGGCGGATCCGGTTCGTGGCCTGTGAGGCGTCGTTAAAACTATTGGGCATCGCTCCGGAAGAACTGATCGAATATGAGAACCTGGAAATCGCGGGTGTAGACGAGTTTTTGAAAACCGCCCGCGTCTCCGAAGTTTCTCTTTTTATCTAATTCGGACCGGCGGCGCGCACAACAAAAATGGCAATCCCCATCTCGGATCAAAGGATTCCCTCATACCTAACTTAGATTAAAACTGCTATTTCAGGCTTTAAGCCATGCGGCCAGTTAAAAGAATTGGATTTGATTTTCTAAGCTTTTGTGATAAACCCTTGGCATTGGCCCTAGGGTTTATCACAGGAGTTCTATACTGCTTCAAACATGTCCTTGGCTACGCCGCATTCCGGACAGACCCAATCATCGGGAAGATCTTCAAACGCAGTACCTGGTTGGATTCCGGAATCGGGATCACCCACCTCCGGATCATAAATATAACCACAGATCGTGCACTGCCATTTTTTCATGAAATTTCCTCCTTACGTCACATATAGAATAGTATATCCTATCTCGGATCAATCTACCATATCAAAATAGTTAACATAGTTAAATTTTAATAGATCGGGATGAAAAATGTCAATGTAAATCTTTCAAGTTTTACAATTTAGAAAAACTAAAGGTAGCAATGGCGCGACCCAAACCGTGGCAATCACTCCCAATCCACATTCCGCAACAAAAATGTGGATGTTCAATTGCGAAATCATTTTCACTCAGTAAAAAAATATTAATAGCCACTAACTGAATTTAGATATTCTGCTATCAAATTATTTCATCTGGTAACTAAATGCGGGTATTCAATAACTGAATTATTTCATTGAGTAAAAGAATGTGGATATTTTGTTAGTAAAATAGTTGGGGGAGTCGTTCCCCTTAGATATTTACTTATTCAGTCATTTCATGCGGTAAAAGAATGTGGATATTCAGCAACTAATTGTGGATATTTTGTTAATAAACGAACTGTGGGAGTCACTCCCAATCCACATTTAGTTAGTAAATGTGGATATTTTGTTACTAAATGTGGATAACTGATAACCTCGGAATCGACGCTGCGTTGGAATCGGTAATTTCAAAGAGATTAACGGGCCTCGGAAATGACCGATCCATCATCCATCCGAGGAACGGTTGGTTGGCCGTGACCGGTCAACAATAGTTCAGTCAATGGTTCAATAGATTTAACCATAAGAAAAAACCCTCTCCACCGCTAAAAATAGCGCCTGAGAGAGGGAATCTTGCCTGAAAAACTCCGCCAGTGGGCCATTCTAACCGTATCCCGCCAGCGGTTCAAAATTAAACACAGTGGAAACTCTATTTTTCCGAGGCCGCCGCTTCTTGGGAAACCGGGAAGATGTTGAAGATCAGGTTCAATACGATCCCGAATACCGCGGCGGTGGCAATGGCCGGCAGATTCACCCCGAAGATCGGAATCATGCCGTTGGGAAACGCGAAACTGCCGCCGATGCCGATGACCAGGATTGTCGACGCCACGGCCAGCGTTTTGGCGGAGAAGAAATCCACTTTTTCAGAGATCATCAGGGCCACACCCTGAACCCCGATGACGCCGAAGAGATAAACGGAAACTCCGCCGATCACCGCACCAGGGATGGTATTTACGGCGCCAGCCAGTTTACCGAAGAAGGACAGCCCTATGGCGATGCAAGCGGACAGGATCAACACCGGGACCGAGAAGTTCCGGGTGATGGCCATGACGCTGTTATTCTCGCCGTAGTTGGTGCCGGCCGGGCCGCCGATGCAACCGGCGATCATATCGCCCAGGCCATCCCCGATCAGGTTGGTGCCAAGCAAACCGGAGATGGAATATTCTTTCTTCCGTCCTAGTTTCTTGGCAAGATTGTTAACATAGAGATCGATCTGATACAAATGCGCGGTGGACTCAGGGATTGTGGCGATGGCAATCGGCATGATCGCCAGGATCGCCGCCGGGCTCCATACCGGGAAGGTGAAATGGGGCACGGTTACTAACGGAGCGCCGGTCACCTTGGTAAAATCGACCAGGCCCAGACCAATACTCACCAGATACCCGGCCACGACGCCGAACAAAATCGGCAACTGGCCCAGTGTGCCTCTTAAATATACTGAAAACAGAATGGTCGCCAGCAATGTCACCAACGACACGGTCCAGTTGGAAGCGGCGCCACTCATCGCCGTGCCGGCTAGGGCGATACCAATGACAATAGCCACACTGCCGGTGACCACCGGCGGCAGTACTTTTTCAACCTGATTGCGTCCGAAGCGGTTGATGATGAATCCGGCCAGAATTGAAACCAGACCCGACGCAATAATTCCGCATTGTGCCTGGGAGATCGCCAGATCCGAGGCGACTTCGCCAAACTGTTTCACGCCGGTCATGGCCACGATCGCCGCGATATAAGAAAAGCTTGAACCGTAATACAGGGGGATTCGGCCTTTTGTAACCAGAATAAAGCCAAGAGTCGCTAAGCCGCTGGCAAAAATGGTGGTGGAAACATGAAACCCGGTGAGCAACGCCACCAGAACGGTAGCGGGAAACATCACCACCATCTGCTGGAGCGCGAAAAAGATCAGCTTCCAAAGCGGTGGGGTGTCATCCGGTAAATACCCGATGACTTTGGTTTTTTTGACATCCGACATCAGTCTCAGCCTCCTTTATTTGTCAGGCACTCCGGGCGGAAGGCATGAAAAAAAGCACTCTTATGCCGGATAAAAGTGCTTCCCAATCGTGCGTACACTCTCTTCCCGGCCTCACGGGACCGCCTTAAAGAGTAACCTATCGTGAATAGTCTATAGCTTGGCCCATCATTTGTCAAGATGAAAATGGTTTTTCCGGTAAAAAGCGACGGGGTTGCGTCGGATTGCCGCGAAAAATACCTCCATCCGAAGGGGGCGCTTGATCCATCAAGCGTTTTCCCGGTTGAGTTGTTCGAGAGTGCTAATGAACAATTCCACCAATTGAGGATCGAACTGAACCCCGGCGCAACGCCGCAGTTCAATAAAAGCATCCGCTTTGGCAAGCGCCTTACGGTAAGGCCGATCGCTGGTCATGGCGTCATAGGCGTCAACGATGGCCAGGATCCGGCATTCCAACGGGATCTCCCGCTCTTTGATGCCCAGCGGATATCCCGAACCGTTCCACCACTCGTGATGTTTCAAGATCAAATCGGCAATGGAAACCAGATCCGGAATGGATTGCGCGATGCGATGGCCTATCTCGCAATGGCGCCGCATCTCAACCTGCTCGTCCCGGTCCAGGGGGCCGGGTTTGAAGAGAACCCGGTCCGGTGTTCCCACCTTTCCAATGTCATGAAACTGGGCCAGCAGCCGCAAGCCGGTCACACTGTGTTCCGGCAGGCCGACCACTGTGGCCAAATGAGTTATCAGTCCTTGAAGGCGGTTAACATGTCCTTCGGTTACAAAATCCTTGGTTTCCAACACTTTCATTAACGCTTGGACAATGGTGCTGCGAGTGCTCTGAATCCGGTAAAGCTTCTCGCGGTACATCCGATCGTCGGCTTCTTTGAATAAGGCGGTCGGTTTAGCTGCGCCGCCGTTGCCGTGGGCAAAACCGACCGAAACGCTTAACGGGAGATCAGGATTGATCTCATTGTACTCGGATACCCTTTGCCGGATGCGGTTGGCCAACTCTTCCGCGATACCGGCCTCCAAATCCTGGAGCAAAATCGCGAACTCATCCCCGCCGATGCGGGCCGAAAAACCTTCCGTCATTTCCTTGACCGCCATATTTAAAATCGAAGCGGTCCGCACCAGCAGCTGATCTCCTTTGTCATGGCCGAGGGTATCGTTGACCAGTTTCAAGCCGTCCACATCGCAAAGGACAATCGCCAGCGACTGAAAGCGGGCCGTCGCCAACTTGGTCATTTCATCTTCGAAATAGGTCCGGTTAAACAAGCCGGTCAACGCGTCGTGGAAACTCAAGAACTTTAATTGTTCCTCCATCTGCTTGCGTTCGGTAAAGTCGCGGATAATCTCGATGGCCTCGCTGGTTCCGTCGGGGATGATCCGGGCCTCCTGAGAACACAAGGCGCCATCCATGAATATCTCATATTCGAAACTCTGCGGCTCGCCGCTTTCCAACGCTTTTTGCAGATGGATCTCGGTTTGCCGGGCAATCCGCGGCGGCAGAAAATCATAGATCTGTTTCCCGGTCAGCGCATCTTTGGCAAAAAGATTCCCCATATTCCTTCCCTCTTTGACTTCCAGCACCATGCCTTGCGCATCGAGCCGGATCATCAAATCGGGGATTGCGTTTAATAAAGCGCGGATTCTGGCCTCGCTCCGTTTGAGCGCTTCCTCGGCCCGCTTTCGCTGGCGAATATCCCGGACTACGCCACAGATGACTTCCCTTTCTCCAAAAACGATTTTATTGGCGCTGGTTTCCAATTGGATGAGAGAACCATCCCGATGCCGGTAGATTTGTTCCTTGATGCGTGACGAAAGGCGTCCCGCGCCGGTTTCGGAGTCGTCCGGATCGGAACTGGTGAACAAAAGCTCGGAAAACAAGCGGCCTTTCAGTTCGTCGCCCGTATAACCCAATAATCGCTCGAATGAACCGTTGGTCTCCAAAATATGATGAGTCCTTGCCTCCATCAAATAAATTCCTTCCGCCGCTTGCTCGATCACGGCCCTGTACCTTTCCTCGCTCTCTTTTAACTTCTTTTCCATCTGAAATTTGTAAAGCGCAAGCTCTATGGCGGTATGCAACACGCGATCTTCAAACGGCTTGATGAGATAACCGAAGGGTCTGGTGAGTTTGGCGCGGGACAGCGTTTTTTCATCGGAATAAGCCGTCAGAAAGATCACCGGTATCTGATGTTTGGAAAAAATATGTTCGGCAGCCTCGATCCCATCCATCTCGCCCTTAAGCATGATATCCATTAAAATCAGTTCCGGATGGGTCTCCCCCGCCTTCAGAATGGCCTCTTCGCCGGAGGGGACCACCGCGCAAACGGTATAGCCAAGGTGATTGAGGCACCGTTGAATATCCAACGCGACGATACTTGAATCTTCCACCACCATAACCCGAGTTGCAGCCATAGTTTAACCCTCCTGAAACACAATTCTGAACTCCGTTCCCTGGTCCCCATGGAATGACACTTGCCCTTGCAACTGGCTCACCAACACCTTGACCAACTGAAAACCGAGCGTTCGGGCGTCCTCAAACTTATCCGCCGTTATCCCGGCTCCATTATTGGTAATCGACAATTCCATCCGGTCACCGGCCTGTTCAAAGCGGATCATAATTTCGCCGCTTTCCTGCTCTTCGAAAGCGTATGTTAAACTATCGGAGACCAGCTCATTGATGATTAATCCGCAGGCAATGGCTGCGTCTAGCCCGAGGCGAGCCTGCTCGCCGATCTCCACCCGGTAAGTAACCGCATTGGAGCGGTTACCGAGGGTTTGAAATAAACTGCCAACCAAAATATTGACGTATTCCTTAAAGCCAATCCGCGATAGATCGGGAGATTGATAAAGCTTTTCATGGACTAGGGTGATCGAACGGATTCGATTCAGGCTTTCGGTGAACAATTCAAAGGTATACGGGTCTTTGATCGAATCCCCCTGCAGCCGGAGCAGACTGGCGATGATTTGCAGGTTGTTTTTCACCCGGTGATGGACTTCTTTTAGTAGAATTTCTTTTTCGATCAGCGCTTCTAAAATCTTTTTTTCATTATTCTTGCGTTCAGTTATATCCGTATGCGAACCAGCCATTCGGTAAGGATGGCCCGATGGGTCGCGCAACGCCAAGCCTCGCGCCAAAACCCAACGATAGGAACCGTCTTTGTGTAACATCCGGTATTCGTACTGAAAATTGGGGGAATCGCCCCGCAGATGAGCGTCGATCTTGGCGAAAACCTGCTCCCGGTCATCGAGGTGAATTCTGGTTTCCCACTCTAAAACTTCATTGGGAAACTCTACGTCGTGAAACCCCAAAATCTCTTTCCACCGCAGCGAAAAATAGATCTGGTTGGTACGGATATTCCAATCCCACAGGCCGTCATTGGCTCCGATGACCGCCAGCGCATATCGTTCTTCGCTTTCTCGCAGAGCTAGTTCCCGATTGTGAATGGCGTCCGTCATCGTCCGAAAATCGGTAGCCAACTGATTAAACTCTTCATAGCTCTCGGAAACGGTAATATCTTCATAACGGCCACAGGCGACCTCATTGGCCTGGCCTGCCAGTTCCGCCAAGGGCTTCATGATCTTGTTCAGGCTGAGCATGGCAATGGCAATCGCTAGCATCAAACCAGCCAATATCCCGGTGATAAAAAGGGCGCGGGTATTGCGGACCGGTATGAAAGCTTCGGTAAGCGCCTGGGATACAATGATCGGCCACCCGGTCCGGGGAACAATGGCCACGATGCCCAAATACTCTTTGCCGTTTTGACGGTAGAAGACGACGCCGGGTTTCCCGCTCAACCCTTTTTTGACGACGAGCTTGTTTTTGATGTTGACCTGTTGATACACTTGGGAGGAGTCGGTATGTGAGATTAATTGCCCGTTACGATCGACAATTCCGACCCAACTGTCGGGCCCAAGATTGACCTGATCGGTAATATCGGCGATTCGAGTCACATTCAAGTAACCGACAATCATGCCATTGATTAAGGGCCGGGCCACAGCGATGGTAGGTTGTCCGGTCTGAAATGAGGTGAACGCCGCCGACCAGGTTGTCTGGTGAAGGGAGTTGGTTTCTTTAAAAAAACCATAGCCTGACAGGTTCATGCCGAGGTAATCTTTTTTAAAGGGAGCAACCTGCAATATTCTTCCGTTATGATCCAGTATCTGAATCATATCAAAGAAATAATAATGGTGAACCAAGGATTCTAAGTAAGGGGATACCTTTTCAATGCCGACCAGTTTCCGGTCTTCGATCATGTCGGCCAACTGATCGACCACGATTGCGGTTTGATCCAAAAACTGCTCAACTTCGCCCACCAGCGAACGGGCCAGCAATTGATTCTTATTGGTTATTTCCTCCTCAAAACTCCCGGAGAAACTGGTCATGGTAATATAACTGATAATGACCAGCGGTATGATGGCTACACTGATCAAACTTACAATCAAAAAATGTTTCAATCGTAACTTGGTTCGCATTAACGGTTGATCCTCTCCAATTTACCGCGCCTGACCTGAAACAGCTGATAGGCACGGTGTAATCCGTTAAATCGAACCGCGATGTTGCCCGCGGATGAGCTTCCAAGGAATCCGGCCTGATTTCGGGTTTTCAATAGTTCAGGGTGATCGAGTATTGTTTCAAAAACCAGCCACGCCGCTTCGTATCCCAGTATCGTTCCGGGACCGGGCTCTTCCCCAAATCGGTTCTGAAATCCGGATCGATTCACGTGGCGAACGCCGGAGCGGACCGGGTCGCCGACACAATAAACGCCGATGACTCCCTCGGTCGCGGGTCCCCCGCATTCCAAGAAAGTTGGAGTCAAGGCCCATGGCGCGATCATGATCGGAAGAGAGCCCGCATGCTTTCGAATCTGTTGACAAAGGAGCGCGGCATCCAGACCTCCGGCAATCAGCAGTATCCCATCGGGATTTGATTGCAAGATCTTCGCAACCAGATTTGACATACTAAGACTTCCGGATGATTCAAACTCCATCGTTGCCGTCACCCGGCCGCCCATTGATTGAAAAGACTCTTGAAAATGCTTCAGCCAACCAGGATAATCGACCGGATTGGAAAGATCATAAAGAACAGCCATCTTTCTCAGATTCAATTTTTTAAAGGCATATCCAGCTTCAAGCCGGGCACCCTCTGCATACGGAGGAAACAACCCGATATAGGATTGGGAACGGTTCATTGTTCCGGCATCAGCCGGAACGGTGCTGACAAACAAGGTGTTGGTACGACTCAAATAAGTCAGCGCTTCTCCGGCGAATGGGCCGTCATGGCCGATGATCGCGACAGTTCCTTTTTCCACCAGCTCCCGATCGATCTTCACCGCGGCGGACCGGTCGCGCTTATCGTCCCGGATCAGAAGTTCCACCAGTCTTCCATGAATGCCTCCGGTTCGGTTTACTTCCTCAACCGCGAGGATGACACCGTTGCGAAGCGCTACGCTTGGCTCGGAAAGGCGTCCCATTAATGTGCCTACGAAACCAATCTTAACCGGTTCGTGAGAACATCCGGACAGGTAGAGGCCAATCAGCATGAACCCCAATAACCCCAGGCAACGGACGGCCGACCCGCAATCGCTCCTCCGCGAAACGCGGCAACAAGCTTGTTTTTTTTCCGGAAACAGTCTCATGGCTCAATAACCCTCTACCTGGGAATCTCTCGAACACAAGTGTACGGAAGGTAAAAGCCGAGGAACGACTCGGCTGCTTTTATCACAATTGGCTGTACATATAATCCTCAAGGTAGCGATTTTTAACTTGGGTCTCATGAAGTTGAAATTTGACGATATCTCCGATGGATACAATCCCGACGATCCCCTCTTTGGTTACCACCGGTAGATGCCGGATCCGGTTCTGCGTCATGATGCCCATGACATAGTCCAACTCGTCATCAGGAATGGTCACAATTACTTCGGGAGTCATAATATCCGCTACTTTTTTGGAATCTAGCGCGTTTCGATCCAGATATACCGCCCGTAAAATGTCTCTCTCGGAAATGATTCCAACGATGCGGCCTTCGGAATCGCAGGCGACCAGGGAGCCGATATTATGCTCAAGCAAGCGTTTCATGGCAATAAAGATTGATTCCTGAGGATCAATGGTAATGACCTTTTGACCTTTATTCTTTAACAGTTCGGCAACTTTCACAATAACCCCTCCCACTTTGAATTTTATCGAAATCCATGACGTTACGTTCATTCAGCGCATCGGATTCTTGCTTGCCTCATTTCAGATCTTGATTTAAAGATTCCTGCTCTAGAATCAATGAGGTAATGGATTGATACAACTCCGTCTGCAGATAGTAATAGACTCTGGTGACAACGAACCTCGGGAAAACGGACTTTTGCATCAGATAAAGCAGCAATTGCTGATGTTTAGATAAATTGGGATATAAGGATTCGTCATCGGCGGGCGCCAGCCTCAACCAACTGAAGCTGGAAAAATCATCGACCGTGACCACCTTTGTTTGCAGGGCATGCCCGATAGCATATTTGACCTGAAGCGGTTCGGATAGAAACTTGGTATCCAGAATAAATTGACCGTAATAATCACGATAGGGTTTGATCGGATTCATTCCGATGCCGCGGGTTTTACGGGCCGCTTTTGGGATCTGGTCCACACGCATGCCGGCATTTTTTTGATCGTCCTTGCTGGCAACCAGTTTATACCCGTTTAAGGTCAGGGCTTGAATCCGGTACCATTCTTTCGGTTTGAGGATCTGGTCCAACAGATACAGGCCGATGGACTTAGCCATTAGTTGACTCCTCTAGTCTATTTAAAAGCTGCAATAAAATCTTCAAAATTAACATCGCCCGCCAAGGAGGATACAAAAACGCCTTATCCCCCTTTCCCTCGTCAGATGTCAGTGCTCCCTGATTTGCAACAGGTGGTGTCGTTACTAGAGCTTAAAACATTTAACATAATGATTATCGCTGATCTTCCGTAATGGCGGCTCATTGATCAAGCAATGGGAGGTTCGATCCGGACACCGGTTCGCGAACCGGCAACTTTCCATCGTTTGGTTTTTTTCAACCTCGCCACGGAAAAGAAGGCGGCGTTGACGACGATCGGGGTCAGCCACTGGAATTGCCTCAAGCAACAATCGGGTATAAGGATGAAGCGGATTTTGGAACAACTCGTAAACATCGGCTAGTTCCATGATTTGCCCTAGATACATCACTGCCACCCGCCTGGATATATGCTTGACAACCGCCAGATCGTGCGCGATAAACAGATAAGCGATGTTCAAACGTTCTCTCAGTTCAATCAAGAGATTGATGATCTGCGCCTGAATCGAGACATCCAGCGCGGATACCGCTTCATCACAGATTATCAATTGCGGGTTAAGGGACAAAGCCCGGGCAATCGCCAGACGCTGCCGCTGGCCTCCGGAAAATTCATGAGGGTATCGGTAAAGAATATTACTTGGAAGGCCGACCTGTTCCAACAGTTGAACCACTCGGTCTTTCTTTTCCCGCAGGTTTCTGACGTATTTGTGCTCCGTCAAGCCTTCCCCAACCAAATCCAGGACTACCCGGCGTGGATTCAGTGAAGAATATGGATCTTGAAAGACGATCTGCATCCGGGTCCGAAAGCGCCGTAATTCTCTCGTCGATAATCCGGTAATATCAGTATCTTGAAAATGAATCGTCCCTCCGGTGGGTTCGATCAAGCGCAACACGGTCCGGCCGACCGTTGTTTTGCCGCACCCCGACTCCCCCACCAACCCCAAAGTCTCTCCGGCGTCAATTGAAAAGGAGATCCCGTCCACGGCGCGAACCTGGCCAGAAACCCGTCCCAACCAAGCGGTTTTGATCGGAAAAAACTTGTGAAGGTTGTTAACCTCAAGTAAACTTCCCATTTTATCCACCCAACGTTTAAATTAAGCATACAACCAGCAGGCGACGGTATGTTCTTCGCCCGGCGTGGCTGGTTCCGGGTAGCGCTCTTTGCATACCGCCTTCGCTACGGGACATCTGGGCGCAAAATAACATCCGGCCGGAAGGTTAAAAGGATCCGGGATCATTCCCGGAATGGTATATAAGGTTTCAGTGCCGTTCAATTGGGGTACCGAAGCCAAAAGCCCCTGGGTATAAGGGTGCCGGGGGCTTCGAAACAAAGCCCGCACCGGTGCTTGTTCGACGATTTTTCCGGCATACATCACCGCGACCAAGTCGGCCATTTCCGCCACAATTCCGAGATTATGGGTGATTAGCAGGGACGACATCTGGTTTTCCGCTTGAAGTTCACGAATCAAATCCAGAATCTGTGCTTGAATCGTTACATCAAGCGCGGTGGTCGGTTCATCGGCAATTAGTAGGTCCGGTCCGCAAATCAGTGCCATGGCAATCATCGCCCGCTGCCGCATGCCACCGGAAAGCTCATGAGGATATGCATTGTACTGAGTCATCGGAGCGGTGAACCCAACCCGGCTCATTTTTTCACAAACCATTTCTTTGATCGCTTCTTTTGACAGATCAGTATGAATCTCAAGCACTTCCCCAATCTGTTCCCCGACCCGTCGGACCGGATTAAAACTGGTTAACGGCTCCTGAAAAATAAACCCAATCTCTTTACCGCGCAAGCCAACGATCTCCTGGTGCGAAACTTTTAATAAATCCCGCCCCTTCCAGAAAACCGTTCCGGCCTCAATCTTTCCGGGTGAAGGGATTAACCTCAATATAGAAAGAGCGGTCATCGACTTACCGCAACCGGACTCTCCGACCATCGCCGTGGTTTTCCCAACACCCAAACTGAAATTGACCCCGTCCACGGCTTTGACGATCCCTGACTCAGTATAAAAATTGATCTTCAAGTCCCGGACTTCAAGAATATTACTCATGGTTATTCCATCCTGCCGTAGTCTTTTGGATCAAAGGCGTCTCGGATCCCTTCGCCCACAAACGCAATCAATAGCAAAACCCCGAACAGGGCCAGTACCGGGTATAACGAAAGCCAGTAAGAAAAGATATTGTCCATTCCCTGTCTCATCAACTCTCCCCAGCTTGGGGTCGGTGCCGGCAACCCAAATCCCAAAAAATCCAAAGCCGACAAAGCGCCGATCGCACCGATCAGTTCGAACGGCAAAAAGGTGATGATCGGAGTCAGGGCATTGGGAAGCATGTGACGGAACATTATCTTCCAGTCCTTTACCCCTAAGGCCCTGGCTGCCTCCACAAACTGCGACTCGCGTAATTTCAGAAACTCCGACCGGGTGTAATAAGAGATCCCCACCCATTCGAACACGGTAAAGATGATCAAGAGAGTCAAAAAATTGGTCCCCAAAGAACTTCCGATAATAATTACAATGTATAAGAACGGCAATGCCGAAAAAATCTCAATCAGGCGTTGCGCCGTAAGATCAAAGATCCCCCCGAAGTAACCTTGAAATGCGCCAACCAGTACCCCGAAAACCATACTGGAAAAAGTGATCAATAACGCAAAACTGAAACTGATCCGGTAGCCATAAATCAGCCGGGTTAGGATGTCCCGGCCCCGATCGTCGGTACCAAGCCAATTCGCGGCAGTGGGAGGAGTCGGCGGGTTCCCGTCCAACTCGAACAGCGATTCATTTGGGCCGTAGGGAATCGGCGGAAAGATCATGAAATTGCCGGATTCTTTCGTAAAGGTCGGGCTGCCGCGCAACTCCTTGTAATTGGGGACCTCAGTCGCTGCCAATCCAAAGTTGCTTCCATCATAAAAACTAAGGACCGGATAAAAGGTCTGCCCATTATAACGGACGATAAGCGGTTGGTCATTGGCGATAAAATTGGCGAATAATGAAACAGCATACGCTACCGCCAAAATCCATAACGAAAGGTAAGCCCGTCGCATTTTTTTAAATTTACGGATCCGTTTCAGCGTAACCGGAGAAAGCACTAACAACAGACCCCCTAAAAGTCATGTGTAAACTCTCTTTGCTCAAAGGAGCGCTAGGAAAACATTAGTCTGGCTCGACTTTATCCCTTGTTTTTCTGGGCTTTTGTATACAACCCGGCCTTCGGCCGGGGTTGATCATAACGCTTCTAACTAAACTCTATTTAAATTTAATCCTCGGGTCCACCAAGACCAGGCAGAAATCGGAGACGATCCTGCCTATCAGCATCAAAAAGCTGGAAATGACAATCAATCCAAGCGCCACCGGATAATCACGATCCACAATTGACTGATATCCCAATAATCCCATGCCATCAATGGTAAAAATCTTTTCGATCAACATCGATCCGGAGATAAATACATTAATAATCATACCGATGTTGGTAGCGATCGGAATCAACGCATTGCGCAAAGCATGCCGGAAAACCGCTTGATTGAAAGTTAGTCCTTTTGCCAGAGCAGTCCGGATATAATCCTGATTTAACTGCTCCATCAGGGAATTCTTCATCAGCAAGGTTAAAGTGGCGAATCCTCCGATGGTATAACAAAGAATCGGTAAAAACATGTGATGAATAAAGTCAAAAAACTTACCAAATAGGGATAGCTCCTCGAAATTATCAGAAACCATACCGCTGACTGGAAAGAGATCCAAAAAGCTTCCGCCTCCGAATAAGACGATTAACAATACTCCCAGCGCAAACGCAGGGATCGAATAACCGAGAAAAATGAAAACACTGCTCCAATTGTCAAACCGCGAGCCGTGCTTTAATGCTTTCCGAATTCCCAAGGGGATGCAAATCAAATAGGTAAAGAACAGACCCGTCAATCCGAAGGCCAGCGATACCGGGATCCGGCTCAAAATAATGGAAAGCACCGGCATTTCGTAGGTGTAGGAAGTACCTAGATCCAAGCGGAGCAATTGCCCCAGCCAGCTAAAATATCTTACCGGTATCGACTTATCAAACCCATAATACCGTTTGATATTCTCTAATTCCTCCCGGGTCATGGCGGACTCCAGGACGCCGGAAGAAGCGGCACCCGATTCGCTGACCGCGGCCCGTTTCATTTTTTGCAATGCTTGCTCTACCGGGCCTCCGGGAACCATCTGCATGACCAGAAAACAAGCGATGGTAATCCCCAACAAGGTCGGGATGATCAGCAAAAAGCGTTTTAGTAAATAATCACGCATGGCTTAAAGCACTCCGGAGATTATTTTGAAGCTGATTTATCGAAATAAACTTCAACCGGGGCGCGGGGAAGGCGTTGGTTCCGTTTGACCGCTTCCCGATAACGTTTCACCTTGGCCGGATCCATCCACCAGTAAGCAATGATGCTACTAGCATCGGCATATTTGGGGAAGATCGTTTTCGGCATCCCGAAGACGTTCTTATATAGGATCCGCTCGTAATTGGCCCCCCAGAACAGAGCATACGGTACATCGCGATAGATGATTCCATCAATCTTTTTAATGATTTGGTCTCGTCTGGCGACATCAAACACCGGCGGCAACGAATCAATCAACCGGTCAACTTCCGGATTGCGATATCCCGGCAGATTACTGCCGCCTGGTTCGTTCGCGTGTTTCGAGTGCCATAACTGTTCGGGGTCGGGGAATAAATTGGAAGACCAGGCGATAACCACCGTATCGAAGTTAAACTCATCCATCTTTTTCAGCAACGTTGGCCAGGATAACAACTCCAGTTTGACATTGACCCCGGCCTTTCGGCAGTCTTCTTTAATCAACGTCAAGTGGCGCTCAAAACTTTCACCCTGATAAGAAATAGTAAATTCTAAACGCTCTCCTTTGGAGTTCATCAAAAAGCCTTGTTTATCCAAAGCGGTGTAGCCAGCCGCTTTGAACATCTCCTTCGCCCGGGCCGGATTATATTCGATCAACGGATTGGCCTTACCGGTCCCATATAATGAAGGCCAGTAGGAAGCCAATGGCTGGTATTCGTTGTACATGAGCTTTTCCAGCAACGTTTTACGGTCAATCAATTGAGAGATTCCCATCCGGATCCGCTGGTCCTTGAACAAGGGTCGGCGCAGATTGAAGGCTAGTCCTTGAAACCCCTGCGGAGAATAATTATATACCTTTTGTTTGACAACCCAATTATACTGGAACGGCTTGGAACTGGTTTCAGTTACCCAGCGTTTGGCCGTGATTCCGCTGAAAATATCAAAATCGCCTTTTTTAAAGGCCTCAAAAGCAGCATTGTCCGAGATCACTTTATACTTGATCTGATTAAAATTGTACATTCCGCGATGATGGGGCAGTTTGACCGCCCAATACTTTGGATTGCGGGTCAGTACATAATACCGGCCCAGCTTGACCTCACTCAAACGGTATGGACCGCTACCGGCGGGAAGTGCCATATTAAACGCCTTGTTAAAGTCCTTACCCTGAAACAGGTGTTTGGGAAGGATATTCAAACCGGCTAAAGTGACCAAGTTGTTGTAGTGGACGTTTTTCGCGGTAAAGCGGACCGTCCTGGAGTTGATTACTTCCGGGGCTTGGAATCTGCTTAAAAATAACCGCTGCACCGAGGTCAAATTCTTCGGGTCCATGATGGTTTTATACGTGAATAATACGTCGGCGGCGGATACCGGTTTGCCGTCAGCCCATTCAGCGGCCGAATCCAGTACAAATGTAAAGACTTTTTTGTCCGCGGAGATCGA
Organism: Bacillota bacterium; assembly: GCA_023402395.1. Classification (GTDB taxonomy): domain Bacteria; phylum Bacillota; class UBA4882; order UBA8346; family UBA8346; genus JAEYGI01. The sequence goes on along the minus strand of JAEYGI010000040.1, from coordinate 753,667 downwards.
CCATGATTTGGCGAGTGACGAATGATATTCTAACGTATTGGGGTCAATCTCTAGAAGGCTTTCGTAAACCAGACCAAATACCACGAAGGCATCGACGGCATTATTAACATAGTAATTGAAAGATTTCGGAAATTCACTCGTATTTAAGGTCAGCATCCCGCCCTTTACGGCCCTGGGGTCTCCTGCCGGCTCCGCCGCAGAGAAACCTTCAAAACTATGCGTTGAAAGAACGAGTAGGACCATTACGATGAGGAATATCACTTTTTTAGACATTGACAATCCCCTTTCGTCCCCCGCAACCCCGGAATCTGTTTTCTTGGTAAATTCGACGCGGGAAAAAAAATCCCTGTAATTTCGGACCTGCTTATTCTGGTAAATTCGGTATAAAAAAAGCGGGATTCGCTCCCGCCGTTAAAACAGCCTCAACCGCAAAATTTTCCCTTGAATAAAATCAAACCGCCCAATGACTTCTAATGCGTTTTTCATTGACTGTTCGGAGGCTTCATGAGTAAGTAAAACAATTGGGACACAATTGTCCTTGCCGTGAGTTTCCAACTGAACCATGGATGAGATCGAGATCTGATTTTCGCCCAATACTCCCGAGATTTTGGATAAAACACCCGGCGCGTCCAGCGTGAAGAATCTTAAATAAAAACGATTCCTGATCTGTTCAACCGATACGATCCGGGTCTCCTGCTCGGGATTGATGGTTCGGTTGCAGAACTGTTCTCCCTCTTTCAGCAGCAAATCTCGCGACAGATCCACAATATCACTGATAATTGCGCTAGCGGTGGGGCGTTCTCCTGCGCCCGGACCGTAAAACATGGTGTTTCCGACAAAATCCCCTTTGACGAAGATGGCGTTTAATTCATTGTTCACTGCCGCCAATAAGTGGGTGTTGGGAATAAGGGTGGGGTGCACCCGCAGATCAACTCCGTTAGTCCGTTTCCTCATTACCGCCAGAAGTTTAATGGTATAACCGAACGACTTGGCGAACCCGATGTCCAATTTGGTAATATCGGTGATTCCCTCAATAAACAAATTGTCATAATTAACAAACCCAGAAGTAGCGATTGATGCCAGGATGGCCAGTTTGTGGGCGGCATCTCCGCCGCCGACATCCAAAGTGGGATCCGCTTCCGCAAACCCTTTGGTCTGGGCTTCGGAGAGGGCCTGGCCGAATTCCAATTCTTCCTGATGCATCCTGGTCAAAATATAATTGGAAGTACCGTTCAGGATGCCAAAAATGCTCTCAATCTGATTGGCGACCAACCCTTCCCGCAGCCCCTTAATAATAGGGATGCCTCCTCCGACACTTGCTTCAAATAGCAGATCCACCCCGTTTTCTTGCGCAATCTTAAATAATTCCCGGCCGCGCGTGGCAATCAGGGCTTTATTGGCAGTAACCACATGTTTCCGGTTGTTTAAGGCCTTGGAGATAAAACTGAACGCCGGCTCATAACCGCCAATGGTTTCAACCACAATGTCGATCTCCGGATCATTTAACAATTGATTCGCATCGCTAAGGCATTGCACTCCGCTTAAGTCGAGATCCCGTTTTTTGTCCCAGTTAACCTCGGCGATGGCTTTCAGATGAAAATTCAAAGCGGAACGGGTCGTCAATAATCCTTGTTGCTCAAGTAAAATTCGCGCCACGCCGGTCCCGACCGTTCCCAGACCCAGGATCCCGATATTCACTTGATGGTCTTTCATTTTGATCACTCCTTTTGAAAAATAAAAAAATCTTCCGCCTTTCGATATGAAAGGACGAAAGATTTATCTTCCGCGGTCCCACCTTTCTTGGTTGAAACCCACTTAAACAGCGATAACGGCGCCTCCGGGCGATCATACTTATCGTTCAGACCGCCACTCTAGGGTGGTATTGTTGAAGGGTTACCGGGAAGGCTTGCAGCCGATGACCTTCCTTCTCTAAGGTACCGGTTTCAACAACATATCCCCATCACAGCTTTGATATTTAGATATTTATACCATGACTATCCGAAAATGTCAATAAAAAATCTACATGACTCGGGTCAACGGCGCGCAAATTTAAATTCCTCCGCTAAATTATTAATCAGCTTCCGATACTCGTCCGAAACTGGCATTACCGATAAACGCGGCTGGCGCACCAGTTCCCACCCGTTGAACTCCGACATGCGTTTGATCTGCGACAGAGGCACGGCCCTGTCGAACCGGCGCTTGGGGATCAAATCAAATACTAGATAACGACGATCCTCCGCTTCGGGGTCCGGATAAGGCTGGGACACGACCTCCCCCAAACCGACAATGGCCTTTTCTTTGCCGGTATGATAGATAAAGATCAGATCACCGGGAGCCATGTTACTGATGTGTCTAAGCGCCGTCCAATTACGCACTCCGTTCCAACGATCCTTGCCTAATCTATCCAAATCATCATAACCATAGGTATCCGGTTCGGTTTTGACCAGCCAATTCGCCATAGGAACCCTCCTGTAGTTGGGTTTGAATTCAGATCGGAAACTGACCAAAGGAAAACACAAAAAGTTGATTTAATTTTGCCCGAATTTCGGTTAATCATTGTCTTTAATTAATCATTGTCTTTAACAAGTGTTATTAAACCCCCAAGCGAAAGCAGGGGCAACAGCAAGGAATAAAGCCGACTCTTAAGCATTCTCAAATGCAAGAGTGATGTTGACGGAACTTTAACCATGCTTTCAATTTTGACTCGATTCAAAAAGATGACGGCGCCTGCATAAAAAAACTGCTTCGGGGTATTCTATAATCAGGGATTTGTAATAGCCGAGGCGCAGATCAATAACGGCTCCGTCCACGGACTTAAAGGGTCGTTATCGGTCGAGCAACTGATCAATATGGGTTCTGCTAAAGCGGGATTCATATTGGTCTGAGCCAGATTGTACGGATGGGGCCAACTTGGTGCGGCGGTTGACGAGATCATCGCGGCAGGGAAACCCGGTTCGTATGGTCGAGCCCAGATTGTCATTGTAGCGAAAGGGTTTATTTGCAGTCAAAAGACTGCAGGTAGATCCCCAAGTTTCCATGACGGTCGGTCAAAGGTTATCGTAGTGCGTGTAATGGGTATTTGCAGCCGAAAGGTTGCAGGTATCGACGTAACGCGGTGCGGTAGCCGGAGATAAGGTTATTGCAAGTTCCTTTTTTGTGTCGAAAATTTACATTTTATATAATTTTTTTACAGAAAATATATTTTTTACAATTTTAATAAACCTGTTACACGCTGACGTCTGGACTAATCGAAGATTTCTGTTAAAATAAGATATAACCCTTACTTTAGTTACTTGAATTTATCTGGGTTTTCCGTTAAATTCCCACCCAAACTCCTACTTTGTTCTCCGTTGGCGAGATTATACTTTGTGCTTGGGTTCTGGAGAGATGACCGATTTGACGAATCAATTATTGCGAATTAAACAAAATCTGGTAAATGCTTCCATCTACGTGGATTATGAAAATATCTATGAGCTCCTTAAAGAATACGGAAAAACTCCGTTGGAAATCAATTTCTTCCCGGTAATTTTACAAAAGCTTCAAACCGAACATCAGTTAAATGTAGTTGACTTTATGGTTTATTGCAATTTTGAAAAAAACACTTTCGATCGCAGGCATCAAACCGAACTAAGGGGACTTGGACTTCAGACCAGGCATTCGGCTAACAACGGTAAAAATTCCGGAGACCTGGAACTGACTGTGGATGCGTTACGGACGCTATATAAAAATTCGAACATCGACGTATTTGTAATCATCTCCAGCGACCGGGACATTATTCCGCTAATTAAAGCCATTAAATACGAAAATAAAATTGCTTACGTCCTGTCCACCAAGATTGGGTTCAATCGGATTGTTGCCAAATATGCCGACCATCATGAATACATCGAGGATATTTTCGGACTGTCGGATCTGTTGCGCAAGCCGCATCAAAATCCAGAGGACAAAGTAATGGTCCATTTCGATGGTTCCAATTTGGACCCCAATTCCATTGCACGGGCTCAAGAAGTGAGTAAATTATTTTATGAATCTAAAGTATGGCAACGCAGCAAAATTCTCAATGAACCCATCAGTTTGAACGGTTATGTGAATATTATCGCCAAAACCATTACCCGCCTAGCGCCGGAGATCATCGAAGATTTCAAGTTAGCTCATTATCTCGGTTATATTCAGCTATATAAAGACTCCAAAAAGGGAATGTGTATTGAAGAAGGTCCCAAAAAAGGAGAATTGCCGTCGGAATGAGGATAATGCCCCACATTAATTTCAAATATCCACTCATCTACTTGAAAGCACGGCTGTAGTGGAAACTGAAACAGGATGGTTTTGTACATCCTCTTTTTTATGTTTTTTCGGACAAAAAGATAACCACTCTTGTCAGAGTGGCTGCAAAATAAGTAAACATACCAAACATAATGGAAAAATAAAAACGAACCCTACTCCAAGGCAGGCCTAGACCTCGGTAGGGGTGAGCATCTATATGTCCGCCGACGTCTGCGTCATATAAATACTCGAAAAGTCCCTTTGCCTTCATGTGCCGTACAAGAGGGACTGTACGCCTTATTATATCCTTTGAATACCATTTGCGCAAAAGCGATTAGAGGCGATATTATCAAAATTTCGCCGAATATACCCCAACAATCGGCATTTTATTAGTTTATTTATAGAAATAAAGACTTCCGGCACCCTTCGCTCCGATAACTGCGCCGTGATTATCCTTTCCTTCCGGCGGGTCATTGCTTAGCTCTTTTCCTTTTTCATTCTTTTAATGCCGAACCTCATTTTCCTTTCGAATCTTTTCGTTTGGTTTCGAATACTTTCGATTCGACAACAAAATACTTTCGTTTACTTTCGAATCCTTTTGATTTGACAACAGAATCTTTTCATTTTCTTTCAAAAACTTTCGATTAGGAAACAAAATGCTTTCGTTTGCTTACGGATGCTTTTGATTCGACAACAAAATGATTTCATTCGCCTTCAGATGCTTTGGGATTGGACACAAACCTGGTGATTAATTCTTCCCTCCCTCGCTACCATTGGGAGCGTTCATATCTAAAAAGAGTTTTCGCAAAGCCTTTTTTTCGATTCGCGATACGTAGGATCTGGAAATGCCCAAAAATTTGGAGATTTCCCGTTGAGTTTTGTTCACTCCGTCAATCAAGCCGTAGCGTAATTCGATGACTCGCTTCTCCCGCTTCGATAATTTGTTCAAGCGTTCTTTCAGCTTCTCTTCTTCCAGCAGGTTTTCTACCTGTTCCGGTACAATTTCCGCTCCGGTATCCAGAATATCCAACAAGGTAATTTCATTGCCCTCTTTGTCGGAACCGATCGGGTCCGATAAAAGGATGTCATTTTTGTTCTTCTTAATGGTCCGTAAGTGCATCAGAATCTCGTTTTCAATGCACCGGGCCGCGTAGGTAGCCAATCGGGTATTGCGATTCCGTTTAAAAGTGGCGATTCCTTTAATCAAACCAATGGTTCCGATGGAGATCAGATCATCGGTGTCTTCGCTGGTGCCATCGAATTTCTTGACAATATGAGCCACCAGCCGCAAGTTCCGTTCAATAAGAATATTTCTAGCCTCTTCATCGCCGTTTTCAAGGCGAGCCAGGAGGATGCTCTCTTCTTCCTCGGATAACGGAAGCGGGAACACATTGTTGTTGGAAATATATCCAAAGAGATAAAAAAAGCCGGCCAAAACCATTCCGATCGCCGGTCCCAATACGGGGACTTCCATGAAAACATGCCACCTCCACTGGTTTTAAGGTGTTTCGCCTTAAATCCTATGTGAAAATGGCAGGTTTGGTGCTAGTCTTTCAGCTTGGAAACTTTATCCATTATTTCCCGGAAGATTGGCGCCGCAGTTTTTCCGCCGGAGACTCCCTTCTCGCAGAAAACAACCGTAACAAAGCGCGGTTTTCGGAATGGCGCATACCCGGCAAACCAGGCATAGTCCGATGTCGTCCCGTTTCCCCCCGATTGAGCGGTCCCTGTCTTCCCGGCCGCCCCTACCGGCAGTTGCGCCTCTTGCCCGGTTCCATAGTCTATTACCGCTTTCATCATGGCTTGAACCACCCGGGCTGTTTCCGGCGTTAACACCGTTTGCGGCGGTTCTGGTTCCATCCAATGCAGCGGCAGATCATTGGCCGCAAAGGAACCCAAAATCAACCGTGGTTTGTTACGGATTCCGTCATTGGCAATGGTTTGAATTAGTGAAGCAATTTGAAGCGGCGTCGCTAATACATTCGACTGTCCTAAGGCCATGTTGGCCTGTTCGCCGGAGGAAAGTCCCAGACCGCTCGGAAGCTCGCCCCACGCCTCATCCTTAAGGCCAATATTGCACGGCTGCCCGAGTCCCAATCGTTCCGCACAAGCTAGAATTGGCCCGGGTCCCATTCGAAAGGCGATTTCGATAAAGACTGGATTGCTCGAATATGCCAGCGCATCCGTAAGATGAATCGGGCCGTGGCCTCTGTGCGAACCCGTGGGCGGAGTCCATTCCTTACCCCCCGTTTTTACAAAACCCCGATCGTTAAAGATCTCATCCGGTTTGATAACCCCCGATTCCAAGCCGGCGCAGAGAATAACCAGCTTAAAGATGGAACCTGGATAATAGGCGGAAATCGCCCGGTTCAAAAAAGGATGATCCGGATCGCGCAGGCTCGATTCGGGATTGGACAGATTGATCACTGGGCGGCTGGCCATTGCCAGGATCTGACCGTTTTGCGCATTTAAAATTACAATCGAACCGGTCACTTGTTCACGATCCATGATTTGTTCAACCAATTTTTGAATCCGGAGATCCAACGTCAATTTGATGCCCCTCAATCCGGGAGTTTGCGACAGAATCCCCAATCCTTGAATGCGGCGGTGCCATCCGTCCCGAATCGTGACCAACGAACCGGAACTCTGGCTGTTTTGTAACTGGTAATCAAAACTGTATTCCAGCCCTGAAAGACCTTTTTTTCGATAAGTGCCTAACAGATGCCAGGCAACAGGATCAAACCCTCCTTCTTGCCCCGTTCCGCCCTTATTCAACGCAGGGCCCCGGATCACTCTGCCCTCACGATCAACAAAAAAGCCTCGTTCATCCTTAAGCAGAGAACGGGAACGCTGCTTAACCGCCTGTAGCGAATAGGAGCGGTGGTGCAGCAATTGAATCCGGATCAATTGAACAACCAGTGCGCCGAAAGCTATCGTAATCAGACCAAAGACTAGCAAAATCCGCTGATACGTTTTCGCCCCTAGATCCATCGGACTCCCTTTGCCAAATTACGGTTCAAATGAAGAGTTCTGTTCAAATTCAGCCGAAAGATAATATAAATAAAAACCCCGGTTTGGATAGTTTAACCGGGGTTGGGTTTTTATATGATTTTTTGCTGCTTATTGAGGTCGGAACGGAGATACGCTTCAATAAACTCGTCCAGATCCCCGTCCATTACCGCTTGTACATTACCTGTTTCGGCTTCGGTCCGATGGTCTTTGACCATGGTATATGGACAAAAAACATAGGAGCGGATCTGATTGCCCCAGGCGATTTCGGTGTATTCGCCTTTGATCTTGGCCATTTTGGCTTCCTGTTCCGCCCGGTATAACTCGTATAACTTGGCGCGGAGCATCTGCATCGCCCGGTCCCGGTTCTGGAACTGGGAGCGCTCATTCTGGCAGGCCACGATAATGCCGGTGGGAATATGAGTGATCCGGATAGCCGACTCTGTTTTGTTGACATGCTGGCCTCCCGCGCCGCTGGAGCGGTAGGTGTCGACTTTCAGATCCTCCGGCCGGATTTCGACGTTAATGGTATCGTCAATATCCGGAACGATGTCAACGGATGAAAATGAGGTGTGCCGCCGACCGGATGCGTCAAAGGGAGAAATACGGACCAACCGGTGCACCCCTTTTTCGCCCTTGAGATAACCGTAAGCATTCTCACCAGTGATAAATAAAGTCACGCTCTTAATTCCTGCTTCATCGCCGGGCAGGAGATCCATGAATTCCACCCTATAACCGCGGCGTTCTGCCCAACGCACATACATTCGGAGCAGCATTTCCGCCCAATCCTGGGACTCGGTTCCGCCAGCCCCCGGATGAATGGTCAGATAAACATTAAAACGATCGAATTCGCCACCAAGCATCGTCGACAGTTCAAGTCCAGAAACTGACTTATCCAGCGAACGGATACCGGTTTCAATCTCCGCCAGTAACTCCTCCTCGTTTTCGAGAACCGCCAGTTCCAGCAGGCCGCTCAAGTCATTTTCTTGGTGTTCCAGGGTTTCAATCTTTTCGACCTGATTTTTAAAATTGGTCAACTCCTGCAGGGTTTTTTGAGCTTCGGCGGCGTCATTCCAAAAATCAGGGGCGGCCGCGATCTGGCTTAATTCTTCAATGCGTTCCTTTTTTTGAGCTAAATCAAAGATACCCCCTGAGTTGCGCGACGCGGCTTTTGATATCCGCCAGCTGGTTGCGTAAATCACTCGGTTCAATCATAGTTTTTTCTCCTTTTATTTCTTAAATGTTATAATTCAACCCGTGGCTTGCCCGCAGCATTTCTTGTATTTCTTTCCACTGCCGCAAGGACAAGGATCGTTACGCCCGACTTTCTTGCCGGTGTGCCGTTGTTGATTGGCGGGAGAACTATCCTCGCTCAGGTTGGTTGAGATATTCTTCACTTTCGGCCGCTGTACCAGGCGTTCTTCGGAAACCACCTGGAATTTGGCCAACTCCCGGATGACCCCTTCATTGATGCTGTCCCGCATTTCCTTGAACATTTGATAAGCTTCGATTTTATAAGCAATTAGCGGATCGTTTTGACCATAAGCCCGGAGGCCGATTCCTTCCTTCAACTCGTCCATGGCTTCCAAATGCTCCATCCAATGGACATCGATGGTCCGTAGCATCACGAAACGCTCAATCTGTCGCAAACGATCGGTTCCAAGCTCCGCTTCCTTCAACTCGTAATATTGCAGCGCCTTATCGAGAATCGTCTCCCGCAATTCGGTATGGCTCAACCGGTCAATCTCCGACATCGAGAGCGCCTGGGGCGGCAGCAAGGTGGCCTGGACCGCCTGTAACATCCCTGCCAGATCCCATTCCTCAGGGATGATTTTCTCGTTGGCGTAGACCTCCATTAAATGGTCGATAACTTCCCCGAACATTTCGTATACTTTTTCATGGACATCTTCGCCAAAAAGCAGTTTTTTCCGCAGTTCATAGATGATCTCCCGCTGTTTGTTAAGAACATCGTCATAGTCAAGAACGTGTTTACGAATATCAAAGTTGCGGGCTTCCACCTTCCGCTGGGCGGCCTCAATCCGTTTGGCGATCGCTGGGTGTTCGATAGGCATATCCTCCGACCATCCTAATCTTTCCATTAGCCCGGAGATCATTTCACCACCGAACAGACGCATCAGATCATCTTCCATAGCCACATAAAAACGGGATGATCCCGGATCGCCCTGCCGTCCGGCCCGTCCTCGCAACTGATTGTCGATGCGCCGGCTTTCATGGCGTTCCGTTCCTATAATATGCAGTCCCCCTAAGGCCACGACTCGATCATGCTCAGTAGCGGTAACCTGTTTGACCTCGGCCAGCGCCAATGAGTATTCCTCCGGAGTTGCCTGCTGAGAGTCAATTCCCCGGGAGCGAAGCAGGTCCCTGGCCAAAAACTCGGCGTTACCACCCAATACGATGTCGGTACCACGGCCGGCCATATTGGTGGCGATGGTCACCGCACCGAGACGTCCCGCCTGGGCGATGATCTCGGCTTCTTTCTCATGATACTTCGCGTTGAGAACCTGATGCGGAACGCCGCGCCGCTTGAGCATGGCGCTCAGTTCCTCGGACTTTTCGATGGAGATGGTTCCAACCAGAATCGGTTGGCCGGTCTGATGAATATTGGCAATCTCGTCAACCACTGCGGTAAACTTGCCTTTTTCGGTTTTATAAACCACATCGGGATGGTCTTGCCGGATCATCGCTAGGTTCGTCGGCATCACCACCACTTCTAAACTATAAATCTTCCGGAACTCGGCTTCCTCCGTCTCCGCGGTACCGGTCATGCCTGCCAGTTTCTTGTACATCCGGAAGTAATTTTGAAAAGTGATTGTCGCCAGCGTCTGGCTTTCATGTTCGATCTTGACGCCTTCCTTGGCTTCAATGGCCTGGTGCAATCCTTCGCTGTAACGACGGCCGAACATCAGCCGGCCGGTGAATTCATCGACAATGATCACTTCGCCGTCTTTAACTACGTAATCCCGGTCCCGCTTCATTAGTTCCTTGGCGCGCAGCGCCTGATTCAAGTGATGGACCAAGTTGGTGTTGGCATCGTCGTAAAGATTTTCGACCTCGGTCATTTTCTCAACTTTGGCCACACCTTCCTCGGTGACAGCGACGGTCCGAGCCTTCTCATCAATGGTATAGTCTTCGTCTTTACGAAGTTTGGGAACGATCCGGGCAAATTTATAATACAAGTCATTCGATTCTTCAGCCTGCCCGGAAATGATCAGCGGGGTTCGGGCCTCATCAATTAAGATGCTGTCCACTTCATCAACGATGGCGTAATTCAATTCGCGCTGAACCATATCATCGACAGTAAAGGCCATATTGTCGCGGAGATAATCAAAACCGAACTCATTATTGGTCCCATAAGTGATATCCGCGGAATAGGCGGCTCTTCGTTCCTCAGAGTTCAAATTGTGTAAAATGACGCCCACCGATAACCCCAAAAAGCGGTAAACTTTCCCCATCCACTCACTGTCGCGCCGGGCTAGATAATCATTGACGGTGACCACGTGAACGCCACGGCCGGTTAAGGCGTTTAAATATACCGGTAACGTCGCCACCAGGGTCTTTCCTTCACCGGTCTTCATCTCGGCGATTTTGCCCCCATGCAGCACCATTCCACCCATCAACTGCACGTCAAAGTGACGTTGCCCTAGGGTTCGCTTGGCCGCTTCCCGAACCGCGGCAAACGCTTCCGGAAGCAGATCATCAAGAGTTTCCCCATTGGCGAGCCGGTCTTTAAACTCCGCAGTTTTTAGCCGCAACTGGTCATCGCTGAGCTTTTGAAATTCCGGTTCCAGCGCGTTAATCTCCTCAACCCGGCGCCGGAGTTTTTTAATCTCCTTTAAATTGGTATCCCACAGATCCGCGATTGCTTTTAGCATTTTTCCACCTCTTAAACCGATTCTATATAAATTCAAGTAATTAAGTTGAATCAATTTTGCATCCGCAACGCGTCGGCTGAAACGCACCTTACGGAATTTACTTGAACTTATGGGCAAGGAATAGATCTAGATCGAACCATGACCCGGCCTTGGTGATTTTCCCAACGCTTTTCAGTTCAAAATGTCTATCTGGCGTAACGAAATAATTCCCAATTAGTGCCCTCGATTTTTTCCCGTAATATTATACCATTGGACATCGGGAAAAACAAATGTTCCACTTTATCCGTAAAATAATAGCGCAAACGCGCAAATTTCAATGGGCATATGTTCCGTGTCGAGCTGCGGTACGTAGCGCCACGGTTTGCGGCTCTATCAATAGGCATAATTTAAAACCTTCCCTGGCGTTTTGATTATGAATCATTCAACTAATAGCTTGCGCAGTCCCCTCGGTTTAATCCGATTTAACGATAAAATGTTTCAGTTCCGGTAGGAAAAAGACAAATCATCAAGAATAATTAGTCATATGTGAACCGGTTGGAGGATTTTATATGGCCGGCATGTACCAAAAGCTTAACCGGATCGATTTAACCAAATATTTTTATCCCGAACAAAACCTCGAATTGCGTTTAGACCGTAATCCTCCCCTTTCCGAAGAAACGTTATCAGTTTCAGCCATTGTGGTAGCACTCGACCGCGAGCTTCAACTGAAATTGGCGGAAGAGGGAAAGTTCCTGCTTGACCATTTTTTAGTTGGCAAGTTGCTAACGATTTATTACGGTTGGCCCGATCGCATCCTGATTTTCAAAAGCAAAATTATCAAGGCTGAACCGGAAGGCATGGTCTTCATTGAGCCTCCTACGGTTATGCTTAGCAAAGATCGGCATTCGGGAGCCAGGATTCCATTGTTGGTACCCGTAACCTACCGAGTACTCGGATTTAAAAACAAAAATGTCGAACATCTCTGCAACAAACTGGGCAGCGGCCAATCTCAGGAATTAAGCTTGGGAGGAATGCGAATCTTTACCGACCTGCGACTACCGCCGGGACTAATTGTCACCTTGGAATTTAATTTTGAAGGAAACCCATTCCAATTAACCGGATCGATCCGCCGGGTCCAAGAACTCAAGCGCAACAGCTACCAATATGGAATTGGGATTCAATTCCTCAAACCCTCTTCCGAGGAACGGGAGCAAATCAGCAGACTTCTCGATCGACTTAACGAATTGGCCAAGGAAGACTTTTCAATCTAAAGCATAACTGGCATGATTAAAAAAACAACCCGACATACGCCGGGTTGTTTTTATTACCTTTTTGGGTGCTGAATCAAACGTTGAACAGAATATCGGCATAGGTCGGCAACGGCCATACCTTGGCATCGACAATCGTCTCCAGCTTATCACCGTCGGCGCGGAGTTTGGCCATTCCGGTAAAGACCACGTCACGATAGTACTCGGCCAGTTTCAAAGGTTCGTGGCCGGCCTTTTCAGCGTCTTCCAGAGATTTCTCCAACACGGCGACATTCTTGCCGAATGAGTCGATCGTCTCCGACAGCTCGATCAACAGTTTTTCGGAAGCGCTAACGCTCGCTTTGACGGAAGCACTCTTGACTTTATTGATTGAATCGGCGATAGAGCCAGCGAAATCAACCGCAGCCGGCAAGATCTGCCGTTTGGCGAGATCCAGCATGGTCAGGGCTTCGATATTGATGGTCTTGATGTAGTTTTCAAGATAGATCTCATATCGGGAATGAAGCTCAACCTTACTCAATACGCCGTGCTTCTCAAAGGCTTTAACCGCTTTGTCGGAAATCAGGTGAGGAATCGCGGCTACCGTGGATTTGATATTGGGGAGTCCCCGTTTTTCCGCTTCCACGACCCATTCGTCGGAATAGTTATTGCCGTTGAAGATGATCCGTTTATGCTTGGTAATGTTCTCTTTAATAATCGTTTCGACCTCGGCGTCAACATTGCCGGCTTTTTCGAGTCGATCCGCAACTCGGGATAGTGTCTCGGCGACAATCGTATTCAACGCCGTATTCGGAGTGGCAATCGACGCGGAAGAGGCAACCATCCGGAACTCAAACTTATTGCCAGTAAACGCAAACGGCGAAGTCCGGTTCCGGTCGGTGGAATCTTTCGGAAGCGCGGGCAATGTCGTCACGCCGATCTTCAACTCACCGCCACTCTTGGAGCTCTTGGCGCCACCGTTTTGGATCTGCTCCAAAATATCGGTCAGTTGTTCGCCAAGGAAGATCGAGATGATAGCTGGCGGAGCTTCGTTGGCGCCTAACCGGTGATCGTTGCCGGGATTGGCGGCCGCGACCCGGAGAAGCTCAGCATATTCGTCAACCGCTTGAATCACCGCGGACAAAAACAACAGGAACTGTTTGTTATCGTGCGGAGTTTTGCCGGGTTCCAACAAGTTCTGACCATCGTTGGTGCTCATCGACCAGTTGTTATGTTTGCCGGAACCGTTCACGCCGGCAAACGGTTTTTCATGAAGCAAGCAAACCAAGCCGTGGCGATTGGCGACTTTCTTGAGGGTCTCCATCACCAATTGGTTGTGATCAGTGGCGATATTAGTGGTGCTGAAGATCGGAGCCAGTTCGTGCTGGGCCGGAGCCACCTCATTATGCTTGGTTTTGGCGAGGACACCCAGCTTCCACAATTCCTGATCGACCTCGGACATATAAGCAGAGATTCTCTCTTTCAGGTTAACGAAGTAATGATCTTCCAGCTCCTGGCCTTTGGGAGGCTTAGAACCAAACAGGGTACGACCGGTCAGAATAAGGTCTTTCCGCTTATCATAAACTTTCTTGTCAATAATGAAATACTCTTGTTCCGGACCGACGGTGGTGGTCACTTTGGAAACGGCGATATTGCCTAGCAGCTTCAACACGCGAACCGCTTGCTTGGACAAGGCTTCCATCGATCGGAGCAAAGGGGTCTTGTTATCCAACGCTTCACCGGTATAAGAACAAAACGCAGTAGGGATACAAAGCGTGCCGTCTTTGACGAACGCGGGAGAAGTGCAATCCCACGCGGTATAACCACGGGCTTCGAAGGTGGCCCGCAAGCCTCCGGACGGGAACGACGAAGCATCCGGCTCGCCTTTGATCAACTCTTTGCCGGAGAACTCCAGGATCACTTTACCGTCGGCGGTGGGAGAAATGAATGAATCATGTTTCTCGGCGGTGATTCCGGTCATGGGTTGGAACCAGTGGGTAAAGTGGGTTGCGCCCTTTTCAATCGCCCAATCCTTCATGGCGTTGGCGACCACGTCGGCGACCGACGGGTCAAGAGGCAATCCTTCGTCAATGGTCTTCTTGAGAGCCTTGTAGGTGTTCTTCGGCAGACGGGCCCGCATCAGGGCATCGTTGAACACGTTACTGGCGAAGGTGTTTTCCAAAGACTCCTGTAATACCAGTTGCTCTTTCTCCATCTATCATACCTCTTTTCGTGTTAAGTTTTTGTAATATACGGCTCTAGCTTAACATTTCTTTTTAAAATTTGCAAGATTCTTTTTCGATTTTTTCATTAAACTTAACAATCATCACGTCAACCATTACATGTCCTTCCCTCGCGGCCTAATGCACTAAAATGATGATACGCCAATAATTGCTGCAATAGAACCGAAATTCCCAAAATGCTTGAATCCTAACGCTTATGTCATTGATTCCAATATGAAAATTATCTGTTATAAGCATTTCTTTCTTTCTTATTTTAATTGTTTTTGATGTTTTTAACACGCCGGGCCTTATAAGCTTTATTGCGCGCCGGCCCGAACATTTACCGCCAGACAACTAGGCTCTCTCAGGTAGTAAATGCTTTTCAAAATTATAACAGCATTCATTGCTGTGCTTCCGACACTCATTGCCGCAAGTACGGCAAGAGTTGCCTGTCAACTGTTTGTCAGCGCTGTTAATGCGGCAATGAGCGCATCCAACGCGTTTAATTCCATAGTTAGATGATTTCCTCAATCGTTGTTTTGGGTAAAGTTCATAGCTTTATCCGGTACGATTTTTTCTTTCACTGAAAGAGTCAAAAATATCGATGATTGAAGCTCACGCGGAATAAGTTTTAATGAACCCGAATCTTTGAGCTAAATAAGGAAATAAACCATTGTTTCAAGGTATGGAATAAAAGATGGCCAATATTAGTTGATATAAGATATTGACATCCAACTTTTGAATCATTATTATTATTTTTAGGAAAGGAATTGGTGAAAATTGACGGATATTAGACCGGAAAACGTGAAGGAGATTATTGAAATACCATCCGCCGATGCCGAGCCATATAAAGAACTTGGCTGGATCGAGGTGGATACCTATCGTATAGAGCAGCAGCACTTTGTAGTTCTAGCCTGGGCCGGCGATCAAGTTCCGGTAAAGCCGTGAGCATTTTTTCAAAAACCTACAAAAAAAGTAGGTTTTTTAATTTCTTGGAAATTCCATCCTGTTTTTCGGTTATCTTATTTCAATCCGGTAAAATTTAAAGCCTCCGGAACAAAAAAACCTTCAAGTGAGGAGGATGACCATGAATTCGGTTATATCTTGCGCTGGCCTTGAGAAAAACTATGGTTCAAAAAAGGTGTTGAAGGGGATTGATCTGGAAGTCCCGGCCGGAACCATTGTCGCTCTGCTCGGAACCAACGGCGCTGGAAAGACAACCTTAATCCGGACCATCCTTGGTCTGATACCCAAAACTAGAGGTGAGGTTCGCGTTCTGGGAGAAGAACCCTATCAATTCGGGCCGCGCTTGCGGCAACGGATCGGCTACGTCTCGGAAGAACAGGGCTTGTACGACTGGATGAAGGTCCGTGAGATCCTCGATTTTTGCAAATCGCTCTATCCGAACTGGGACGACGGATTAATAACCTATTACCTGGATCGCTTTGAAATCAGTCCTCAAACCAAAATCCGCACCCTCTCCAAGGGACAGCAAGTCAAGGTGGCCTTACTCCTGTCCATCGCGCCCAAACCGGAATTGCTGATCCTCGACGAACCCATGAGCGGTCTTGATCCGTTAGCCCAGCATCAGTTCTTGCAGGTTATCATGAAGGAGATTCATCGCGGAGGAACATCGATCTTTTTCTCCACTCACAATTTGGCTGACGCCATTCATATCGCTCAAAACGTAGCTATTGTTTTCGACGGTAAAATTAAAGCGTACGGCAGTATCTCCGAGGTTTGCGACCGGGTATGCCGGGTTGAAACCAGCTCCGAATCCGATTGGATACCCAGGGATGCGGTAGTGCTTAATGAAGAACTCTCCGGAAAAGTAATTTTAGTTTCCTCACAATCC
This sequence comes from Bacillota bacterium, assembly GCA_023402395.1. Classification (GTDB taxonomy): domain Bacteria; phylum Bacillota; class UBA4882; order UBA8346; family UBA8346; genus JAEYGI01. The sequence continues at coordinate 737,202 of JAEYGI010000040.1, read as the reverse complement.
ATTCGGGAAACAGCCGCTGCTCCCGGATCGGGATTGCGTTCCTCTTCCCCAGCCACGTTGGAGGAAGCGTTTTTGTATTTTTGTTCGGGGAGGGAGCGAGCGTGACAATTGTAACGGCATTGATAAAAAAAGAGTTCCGCCAAAACAGTGTCATCTTTATCTTTCCATTTCAAGCCTTGTTAATTCTAGCCTTGGCCAAGGCGGAACAAGTGCTTCCTGTCTCCCAGTCTTGGCTACAGATTATTTCCGTGGTGGTGCCGATGGCACTGGCATGTTCGTATGGATTACAATCGTTCGACTTGGAAGAAAACGGACAAACCCGTGATTTTCTCCTGACCCGTCCGCTTTCCGCCGCAGCAGTGATCGGCGCCAAGTCAGTCAGCGGTTTGAGCGTTTTGCTGGCTTCTGCCATCGCCTGGCCGGCCGCGCTGATGCCGGATCAACTCAAAATCCCGGATTTTAACGATTTCAGCAGCTTTTATTTTCTAGCTTATCTGCTGGCGGTTTATATCCTCTATCTTACCGGCTTGCTGGCAGGGATCGCCATTAGAGGGCCGATCAAATTAGCAGCCGCTATCAGCGGCGGTCTGGTGGCGTTAGGCTGGTTTTTTTACACCTGGTTTCAGTTTCTGACTGTTTTGTATCTGCAATTGTTGGCATTCAATTCGGGGCCAGTCATCTATCTGCTGCTATTGTTGGCTACCTGCGGATTAGCAGCGTTGCTTTCCCGTTTTTTGTTTGACCTGGCCGATTGGAAATTACTCAATCTGTCCTGGCTGGCGGTCCGGAGCAAACTATTCCGATACGGAGTGGCTTTTTTGATCATCCCAGCCACGCTCCCGATGATTACCCTGACTAATCCGCCCGTGATCCGTCCGTTTGATTCGCTGCTGGCGACCTTCTTTGGAAAAGAAAAGTGGTTTATCGCCGTTGACGGCTGCAAAAATCCGCAAAACTCCGGTTATCTCCTGTCAAGCGGCAGCGGTCAGCTTGGTGTGGCGCGACCTGGCGGGAAGCCGCGGGTCATCTACAGCGCCGAAAACAACCAAATCCCCTTGTCTGCCACGGCGTGGGCTCCGGATGGCCGAAGCCTGTTATTTAAAGAAGATAACCTGTACCGGGTCGGCCGAATCGCCGGGAACCGGTTCGTTCAATCCCTGACCATCCCCAACGCTGAATTCGTATGTTGGGGAAACGATTCACGCACTCTCCTCTACGGTTTCCCGGCCAGAAATAGCTCAACTGCGAATAAACCACGCCAGTTCCAACTGGTCCGACTCCGGATGGGACTGAAACAGGCAGGCGAACTCATCGGAACCTTAACCTCGCAAGCTATAAACTATCAATGGGATTCCTCCCGGGACCGGTTGCTGATGCTCGATCCCCATTGGCAACTGGTGATCTTAAATATCACGACCCACAAAGCGGATTATTTCAATCTTCTGAATCAATCACAAAACCTTCCCGCGCTCATTTATTCCAAAATAACTCCCGTGGCGGCGAACCATTATTTGATTACGGCGTTCAGCCCCGGTTCCGGTCATACCTATCATCTTATAGTGTACTCCTATGACTCAGTCCGAAACATGGTTCGGTTTGAAAGAATACTCCAAAAGGTTGCGTACAAGGATTTCATTCCAGCCTCCAAGGATTCGGATACCATTGTGCAATCCGGAATTGGAACCTATTACAAAGTCTCTGAAAGCAAGGTGAAAAGACTTTGATTAGTAAATCATGGCGAAAAAGCGGAGTTTTTCTACAAGGAACCACTTTATTACAAACCGAGTTACGAAGAAATTGGGTGGCTTTTATCCTCCCCGCCCCATTTTGGATCGGATTATGGGTATGGTCAGTCATAACCGGGCGTTCATCCCATACTGAGGACCTTATCTGGTCATGGAGTATTTTGGCCTGCTTTGGCCTTTTGGGGTTGCTCTATGGCTTACAATCCTTCAGCAGTGAAACCGATCGCAAAACCCTGGACTTTATTTTAACCCGCCCCATCTCGTCCTACGTGATTGTCTTCGTGAAGTATCTGCTGAGCGTATTCCTTTTATTGTTTTGGATTATTAGTTTTTCATATCGTGTGACCATCGATTTAAGCCATCTGCCGTTGCCGACTGGCATGGGGCAGGAATGGATTCTGTTGTTTATATTGATGATTCATGCTATGAGTTTTCTGTCCGGAGTCCTGGCGCGCGGATTGGAGCGGTTGTTTGTGGTTGCCGCGCTGACAGGGACGATCAGTTGGATTAGTTATTCTTGTTGGTCAATCAGTTTTCAACTAATTAAGGACAATTTCTTCTGGCCGGATGTGCCCCAACGCCTAATTGGCTTCCAATGGACTTTTTTCCCGATTTTATTGGCACTGATGAGTTTGTCGGTACCGTTAATCACAACCGTCTGGTATGTAAAAAGTGGATTGAAATGGTGGGAGTTCAAACCGTTCCGTTGGGTGGCCGGTAGCTGGATCACATTATGGGTGATGCTGCTGTCGGCCCAGTTTTTGTTCGCTCCGAAGTTACGGCCGCTTGAAGGGGTTATCAACGCCGATTGGCATTCCTCCAACGGGTTTATTCTAACCCGGAAAACAACGTCTCCGAATCGGTATCAATTGCTTCATTGCCTTCCCGGAGGTCATCCCAAACTACTTTATACCGGGACCGAGATCGCCAATCCATCGTTTTCTCCGGACGGATGCGAAGTCATTTTCACGGAGAACGGTAATATCTTGCTTTATTCGCTTCGAACCCGCCAAACTCTGCCCAAAATTGCTTGTTTATCGGTCAGGTTTTCGACCGGACCATCAAGGCGTATCTGGTAGATCTAAAAACAGATACGGTTCAATTAAGCGAGGAGAAGGCCGATTTTCGAATCCTCACCGGTCCGCCCCTGATCGTCGATTCTAAACTGGCCTCTTTTCTCTGGCCCAGAATTGACGGCGCGTTCGTCCATCAAATCACCCAATTCCATATGGATGAATTGCATAAGCAGCTTCACCACGATCCTGGTGATGGTGACGAACCTGTGCCTGACGATGAACCAAGTCATCATTCGGAAACGGAATGAGACAAAAAATCTTCCCTTGGGAAGATTTTTCCTTTATCTTTGTATGACATTGAAAATATTTACAACCCGGGGGTTACTCTTGAACAGGCGGAGGATCTCCTCCCAGCAAGGCCTTGCGGGACAGATTGATCCGGCCTTGTTTGTCAATTTCGATAACTTTAACCATAATCTCGTCACCGACATTGACCACGTCTTCTACTTTGGCGACCCGCTCCTTGGCCAGCTGTGAAATGTGAACCAGACCCTCTTTGCCCGGCAGCACTTCGACAAAAGCACCAAAATTCATCAGTCGGGTGACTTTCCCCAAATAGCTGGCGCCAATCTCTACGTCGCTGGTGAGCCGTTTAATGATCTCCTGCGCCTTTTGTCCGGCTCTGGCATCAACGGCGGCAATGAATACGCGGCCATCATCCTCGATATCGATTTCCGTTCCGGTCTCTTCGATGATCTTCCGAATCATTTTGCCGCCCGGTCCGATTACGTCGCGAATCCGGTCCGGATCAATCTCAAAGGTGATTATCCGGGGTGCATAGGGAGATAGATCCTGACGGGGTTCGGCAATCTCGGCGAGCATTTTTCCAAGAATAAAGAGTCTACCCTGGCGGGCTTGCTCCAGCGCTTGTTTGAGAATCGCCCGGTCAATCCCTTTAATTTTGATATCCATTTGAATCGCGGTGATTCCGTCTTTGGTTCCCGCCACTTTGAAGTCCATATCGCCAAAATGGTCTTCCATGCCCTGGATATCGGTGAGAATGGTAAAATCATCGCCATATTTCAGCAATCCCATGGCCACTCCGGCCACCGGCTTTTTAATGGGAACGCCCGCATCCATCAATGCCAAGGTACTGCCGCAAACACTGGCTTGTGATGAAGAACCGTTGGATTCAAGTACCTCTGAGACCAGCCGGATGGTATATGGGAACGTATCTTCACTGGGAATGACCGGAAGCAAGGCCCGCTCCGCCAATGCGCCATGACCGATTTCCCGCCGTCCAGGGCTTCGCGACGGACGAACCTCGCCCACGCTGTACGGAGGAAAATTATAATGATGAATATAGCGTTTCGATTCTTCCTCGCCCAGTCCGTCGAGGATCTGTTCCTCACTGACCCGGCCGAGAGTACAAACAGTCAGGACTTGAGTCTGACCTCGCGTGAAAAGGGCTGAACCGTGAGTGCGTGGTAAAACGCCAGCCTGGCAGGTAATAGGACGAATCTCGTCCAAACCCCGGCCATCGGGACGAATTTTATCGATTACGATTAACTTGCGGACTTCTTCCTTGACGATGGACTCCAGAATCTCCTCTAAGCTCTTGCTGAAACCGGAAAACTCCTCGCCCATTTTTTCAGAAAAGTAAGACCTGGTCTCTTCCTTGGCTTGCTCAATCAATGCTTCCCGTTCCAATTTCTCATCGGTCTTAATGGCAGAAGTCAACTTCGTCGTGGCATACTCCCGTGCATCCCTTTCGAACCCCGGATCCGGCTGCGCAATAATCACTTCGACTTTTGGTTTTCCAACTTCTTGCCGAATTTTTTCGATAAAACCAACAATCTCCTGGATCACCGAATGACCGAACAAAATGGACTCCAGGGCTTCATCTTCGGTAATCTCATTAGCGCCGGCTTCGACCATCATAATCGCATCCAGGGTTCCCGCCACAACCAGTTGCATATCGGTCTTTTCCAGCTGGGCCACGGTCGGATTGATTACCAATTGCCCGTCAACCCGACCTACTTTTACCCCGCCGATCGGACCCGCAAAGGGTATTTCCGAGATATGTAAAGCAGCAGACGCCCCGATCATTGCCAGCAACGAAGGCTCATTGTCCGGCTCCACCGAAAGAACTGTGGCCACTACCTGAACGTCATTCCGAAAACCTTCCGGAAATAATGGCCGAATCGGACGATCAATCATTCTAGCGGCTAACACCGCGCTCTCAGCTGGTCTTCCTTCCCTTTTAATGAATCCGCCGGGAATTTTACCGACCGCATAGAGCCGTTCCTCATAATCAACCAATAATGGAAAAAAATCAATTCCTTCCCGGGGTTTTGACGCCATCGTCGCGGTGACGAGCACGGCGGTATCCCCGTAGCGGGCCAGAACAGCAGCATTGGCTTGTTTGGCAACATTCCCGTATTCAATGACCAAAGGCCTGCCCGCTAAGTTCATCTCCCATTTATACATCCAACGATCCCTCCTACGAATTCTATCAAAGACAGACTCCGCTTAGTATTGATAGTATACCCTCTATACAGAAAGAAAAGCGGGTGACCCGCTTTTCTTGGTAATTATTTTCGGAGACCCAATCGTTCGATAATAGCGCGATACCGTTCAATATCCTTTTGATACAGATAATTCAGTAAACCGCGTCGTTGACCGACCATTTTGAGCAGCCCGCGCCGTGAGTGATGGTCTTTCTTGTGTATCTTTAAATGCTCGGTTAGGTAATTGATTCGTTCGGTAAGAATGGCGATTTGAACTTCGGGCGAACCGGTATCGGACTCATGGAGACGATACTTATTAATAATGGACTGTTTCAACTCAGTATTCAAGCTCATGATGTCACCTCCTTTGTTAATCTAAACGCCTTTTACCGAGAATTTCGTCGGAGTCTTCGAAAGCCCCAGTGAAAGGTTTAAAGCGGATTTACAATACAGTGCGTAAATCCAAAATTATTTTACCATAAATTCTAATTGGTGTAAACCAATTATCTATTCGACTCCGCGAAAATAATGACCTTTCGTGATGCCCCTTCCGGTAATTTTTTTAAAAGTCTTGATCATCCCTTCGGCCTGTTCCTTATCCAATCCCTGCTCTAACGCATTATGATACGCAGCAACGAACGTTCCGGCCTCTCTGCCGGACAATGCCTTCAGTTCCAAACGTAAAACCGGAGCCAATAAATTTTTGAATTTAGATAAATCCCCAATCAAACAGAGATCATTGCAATTGAGCAAATGCATCCGGCAAAATTGATCCATACGAATCGGAAAGTTCATATTTAGACGGTCCCTCAAATAATAACGATCGTCATGGCAGGAATGGCTACACTCACCGGAAACCGAAGCAATCGGACAATATTCGGAGATCATCAGTTCCATGGAGCCCTGGACCAAATACTCCAAGCGGGAGGAGTTGTGAAAGTTTGCAATTTGTTTAATCTGGGACAGGGTCAGCTCCGGTGAAACACACACCTGCTCGACCCGGGGATTATCAAATACTTCAATCGAGTTTTGATTAAAGATATTTAACGGATAGTTGATAAAAATCCGGCGATCGGTGTGCAGCAGCGCGGTCCGATACGATCCGAGATCCGATACCATGATTCCATCAACTGGCAATCTAGCGGCCGAATCCAGTTGCGTTTCGGTTTGCTTCTGCTGCGATTGACGGACAATCCGCGGCAGTCCGTAAATTAATCTGGCTCCATGGGCATGAGCGGTCAGCACTGCTTCTTGAATAGCAGCGGTAGTCCAATGAAAACCGGTTAATTCATCCCCGCCGACATAAATGAGATCGGCGCCATGCGAGGCGGCTTCCTTCACCCCGATAGTATCGGCCACCCAGACGCTAAGCAAACACCGTTCTTCGGCGGTAGCCGGAGAAGCCGAATGATGGATTCTCCGATATGAGATCGGCTGCTGGACCTGGACTCGCGCAAACGGCTGTAACCTGACATCAGTCAATTTCTCAATTGCTTCCCGGCGTGCCTGGTTCAATTCACTGATTGGGATCATTAGCGGCGACTCCGGCAGGTTGTTTTGGATGTCGGTCAAATAAAACGGCGTATTACCCAACCGGCTAAGTTGTTCCCGGAGCGACTCGGTGGAAAGCGGCCGGTTCCGGGCTGGTTGCAAGGGCACTGCGGTCCGTGCTTCCCCACAGTTTCCCTGGTCGTCGTGGTAGATGACATTCAACGCCAAGTCGGCTTGACTCCGAACCTCGACCGTACAGGGAATCCGCAATCCTTGCCCGATCTCATCAATCGCTTGTTTGACTTCCTGGCTGACTCGCGCCGAAACGACTTTAAAAATCCTGTCCCCTGGCTGAACCTTTCCATCCAGTCCGAACCGGACCACCGTTCCAGACGCGGCGGCTGTTACCTCTTTCCCGCCATCCGTGATCATCTCTTGAATAGTAGCGGTAGCCCTGCCTCCCTGACTGACCCACGCTTCAACCATATCTCCGACGTCCAACTCCGATTCCAGCCGAACCGTGACCAGTTTCCGTACCCAATCGGAGGATATAACCCGTCCCACCTGCAATCCGCGATTGTTGGGACGGGCAAAACTCATGATTTCCGCATTCCGGTTTCCGCCGAAATAACCCGTGGTGAATCCCCGGTTGAACACTTCAGTGATTTTTTTGAGGTCATGATCCATGACTCGAAATTCCGGATCGGCCTCGAAACGCTCCAGCGCGTCCCGATAAACCCTGACCACGGAGTACACATACTCCGGCCCCTTCATCCGGCCTTCGATCTTTAAAGAACAGACCCCCGCCCGTTTCAACCCCGGAATCATCGGCAGTAACGCCAGATCTTTCGGGGATAGCAGGTGATTTCCGACCGACCGAGCCGGAGTTTCATTCTCGATCAACTGATATTCCAGACGGCACGGTTGGGCACACCGACCCCGGTTTCCGCTCCTGCCACCGATCATACTGCTCATTAGACATTGCCCCGAATAGCAGACGCAAAGTGCTCCGTGAACGAAGACTTCCACTTCGAGTCCTGCCCGCTCAGAGATACTCTGTATTTCTTCGGCTGTCAGTTCCCTGGCCATAACCACCCGCCGAACCCCGATATCTGCCAAAAACCGTGCTCCTTCCAGATTATGAATGGTCATTTGAGTGCTGGCGTGGATCGGAAAATCCGGGAGCCATTTTCTCACCTGGTGAATCAGACCCAGATCCTGGACAATAATCGCGTCAACCCCCATATTATACAGGGCGCGGATAAATTCTAAAGCGTCATCCATTTCGGCATCAGAGATTAAGGTATTCACCGTCACAAAAAGCTGTCTGTGATGAAGGTGAAGGATCCGGGCGGCTTTCTCCAACTGGGGCAGGTCAAAATTACTAGCGTACTGACGGGCGCTGAAGGTTTTACCTCCCAGATAAACGGCATCCGCTCCGCCAGCCAAGGCGGCCATTAATGTTTCCCAACTGCCGGCCGGAGCCAATAATTCCATTCGCTTATTTTCTTTTTGGCTCGTAGAAGTCATTGCTGAATGTCCTTATTTTTTATTTGATACAGGCTGAGTTGTATTTTGTGTTATACCGTAAAATTCAGTCAGAGCATAATAAATATCAGGAAGAGAACCAACTCTCCGGAAACTTTCTCCCGCTGTTCCCAGCGTTATTAATGGAACCGGGTTCATGGTATGAGCTTTCAGCGATAGATCCTCAATATTGCCGTGATCACTGACAATCAGCAATTGTAGATCGTCCGGTTTGAATCGCGCCAGCGTTCCAAGAAAACGATCAAGCCGATTTAAGATTTCCAAGGCAGCGATCCAATCCTGTCCATGGCCGCAGCGGTCAGTTTGAAAATATTCAAATAGCGTAAAGTCATTTCGACCGGAGACCCTTAAAAGATTTTCTCCCGCTTGTTCCGGCGAAATTAGCGGAAGCTCATAGCCTCGCTCAATTAACAGTTCGTTGCTGAGATCGTGATAAACCGCTTCGCCGTTTTTCAAATCAGAAACGCCCTGTAAACGGCTGCCACCAGCCAAGGCAGCCACCGTGGTCGCTGAATGCCGTACTTTCCCCGCTTTTAGCGCTACAAAATATTCGTCGGTAAAAGTATTGGCAAAAACAGCCCGCAATCCACTTTCAGTCAATACTTTAAAAATACTTGTTTCAACCAGCCGTTCCCTTAACTCCTCTGTTGGAAACCCTTGGATATGGCGTCCCGCGAGGGCGGACGCATTGATCCCTGCTAAAAAAGAAGTTTGCCCGGTAGCGCTTTGTGGAATGCCGGGAACTCCCATCGCCGCATCAACTGGTAGTACCGAAACATGGCCTTGCGTCAGTTGCTCGTTTACATTTTGAAGGGTGAAAGACTTATTGCCCAGCAACGAGTGGAGAAAAGGCGTCTCCGCCGTGAGAAACGGGTTAATCCCGGCATTGCCGGACCCGAGTCCGAACCCGTCAATGAAGACCATCAGTAGCCGCAAACCTATTGCTCCCTCTGCCGAATCAGCTCGATTAACTCTTCCACTTGCCGCCGCAATGCAGTCATTTCGTGGTATAAACGGGTATTCGAGATTGGATCCTCTTCATCTCTTAAAATAACGCTGAATTTCCCGCACGCTTCAAGAATCGCCTGGGATACTTGAGATGCTTTGGCAACCCCTTGTTTTCGCAGCTCTTGACGGAGATCGGCGTGGGATATGTGTTCTTTCTCCAAATTACTTTCGATCAGCTTTCCGTCCTTGATCAGAATGGTTGGCTTTCCCTCAAGCAATCCTGCAAAAAATTTGGAACGATAAGCCAATTTGGAAAAGATCAGTTCCAGGGTACCCAGCAACCCCAGGATCAGTAGACCTCGTTCAAACGGAACGCGCTGCTCCAGTCCGACCACCACGATCACATCGCCAATTCCGGCCATAATCACCAAATCAAAAAGGCTCAGCGTACCTAGAGCCCTTTTCCCCATCCATCGAACTACCGTGAGAGCCACCACATAAATGGCGATCGGCTTTACGATAAATCGAACAACTTCCCACCAGTCCATTCTATCGCCTCGGGGTGAAGCAAGCGCCAAGCCAAAACATCGACTTTAGCGCTTGCTCTCATGCTTTTATGAAATAACGGCCTTTTCTGGCAGTGTTAATCATAGCGCTTATAGTATAACCGGGAGCATGAGGTCGATTCCTGGACAACGGTTCCGAAAATACGTTATACCGGATTTAAAATTACTCCGATCTGCCGCATACCGGGCATTTCCCCTTGACTGTGGTCGGCTCGGGGTTGGGCCAAATCCGGCAATCGGTAACGCCTACACTTCCAAAACGCTCATACGGACAATTCCCATGAATCATATGAAATCCCTCGAAAGTCAAGCACCCGTCGCTGACCCTCCGGCAATTGGGACAGTAAAATTGGGGGTAACTTGAAAGTCCTTCCCGCACCAAACCCCGATATTCCACCTTATGCCCGCAGGCAATGCAGGTGGCTCCCGCCAGTTCGGTTGGGTTCAGCTTCCGCAATTGCAGTCCTTCCGGAGATACCACCAGTCGCGGCATGTTTGACGGAAGCGAACGGTCTTGCACCAGATAGAACAAAGGCGCTAAACGCAGCAGATCATTGGCGAAACTCGACTCTTCAATCGGATCCTGCAAAAAATCCCAGGGTAAAGCCATCAGGGTCAGCAGGATAATAATCAGAACCACCGCAGCTTTCAGCCCGCCGAATAAAGCTCCGGCTCCTCCATCCACGATAGCGATCGGCTCGTTTTTCTGTGCTTCCTTCCACCGTTTTCCCACAAAACTGACAGTCCCTCCGGTGATGACCACAATCAACACAAATCCAACAATACCACAAAACGCCGGTGATAAACGCAAGTATTCCGCAAGATAATTCCCGAGCCGCTGATAAAAATAAAAGGCCAACACCAACGCGAGCACTCCGCCGAGAAGGTCGAAAAATTGTTGGACAAACCCCTTGCGGTATCCCTTAAAAATAAAAAAGATGAATACGCCGCCAATCACCCAATCCATCCAGGTCAAGCTTGCGCCTCCCTACTCAGCTTCGTTTAAGAGCTGCCGAAGATATTGATATTCTTGCCGCAATTTTTGGAGTTCATCCGCGACTTTTAAAGCAGCCAATACGGCCACTTGGGATTTATTCAATTTGGGATTGACACCGGCAATCCCCTTTAAGGTGTCTTCGAGATAAACCGCGATTTGGTCGACGTACTCCCGGTTTCCGTTACCGCGGATCAGATACTCTTCACCCAAAATTTTGATGATGAATTGGAAATTCTCTGTTTCAGGGTTTTTGCGTTCAATCATCTCTTTTTCACTCCAGCTGATTACAGCCTTCTGCCTGCCTTATGATAATCTTAGTAAAACCGACTATAGGCCAGGTTTATTAAAAAGCTTCTATAATCTCGACTTCTATCATGTCATAGTTCTCAGATTAAAACAACGAAATTATTATTTCTTTTATAAAATATAGAAGCGTTGTGATAAACTCGATTGAAGTTGGGTTGTACACAAAGCTCAGAAAGCAAGTATAAGGTTTCTCAACGGTTTTCTCGTGCCGATCATTGGACTTTCCACATGTCTTTAAAAATCATCGAAAACCGGTTTCTAATTCGAATAATTGGCCATAAAAAAAAAAATTCCTTCCAGAGGAAGGAATCAAACTTCGATGGCAATGCCGAATAAATACGGCAATGCTAATATAAATCCGGCGAAAAAAAGATAACTGAGTAACGTCAACACTGAAAAAACCGGTTTTTTGGCGATATATAAATAGTTTCTGACTTGAAAAAGATATTGCGCCCACGCCAATTCAATCATAACGTCAGTTTGTCCCTTGAAATTCGGCCATCTCAAATAGATTGAAACTTCCTGATCAATAAGTTGCAATTCCCGGCCGACCCAATTTTGAATTTTTGAGAAAGTACCCGAATAGAGAATGAGCGCCACGGTTAGGAGCGGGACCAGTAAAAGATAGCTGTAGAATATCGTGTCCACCAAAAACGAACTTACCAAATAAAAATAGAGAAGTGTGGCTCCAATGGTTATGAGAAAACCGGCCTTTAAAATCTCGCTCCATAAACGCTGCCAAAGCGGCAAAAACATCGTTGGGGTTTCGATCTCCAAATTATTCCAGCGAATGATTACCAGACCAATATTCTCCAAATATTCAGTGATAAAGTAAGCCCATAATCCAATGTCGGCAATGACCAGGAGATAATAGAACCACTGTAGCTCTTTGACCATCAGTTTACCGGCGGCACAGCCGATAAACAATAAAAAGATGGCTGGAAATAACCATTTTAATAATTGCGCATTCCGGTAATGCGGGAAAAAAAGATATTTACCGAGAAAGACCAGAGCCACCAGGAGGATTTTGCTTTCAAGGAACGCCCGTATTTCCTGAGTTGCCTTTTCTACGCCACTGATTCCGATGGTTACGAAGATCCATACTAACGCCAGAACTAGAAAGAAGCCGCTTCCAAACTGGATCTGGTTGTCGATCTTATCCCAGATTTTGCGCATAAAAAAAGCACCCCTCATCCGTTTATTACCAATCTATGCTTGGACAAGGGGGCTTAGAACCGGATTTTAGGCTCTTACAGTAGCTCCATATTCGGCGTGGAGTTTCATAAGCAATTCCGTCTGGAGTTGATTTACTTCTTGGTCGGTCAGCGTTCGCTCCTTAGAACGGTAAACCAGTTTAAAAGCCAGACTGCGTTGGCCGACCGGCACCTGTTCTCCCTGATAAACGTCGAACAATTCCACGGTTTCGACCAAGTGGCCGGTGATTGTTTCAATCTTCGCGGCAACTTCCCGCGCCGGAATTTCAGCCGAAAGCACCAGGGCCAAATCCCGTTCCAACGCCGGAAACTTCGGCAATGCCTCAAACAGGACATCAGCGCGGCGCAACGGGAAGATTGCCGTCAAATCAAGCTCCAGGATGAACACCCGTTTGATCAGACCATATTCCTCGGCGACCGCAGGATGAATCTGTCCCAGAAAACCTATTCCCTTCCCATCAATCCGAATATCAGCGGACTGGCCCGGATGAAGGAAAGGTAGGATTGAACGGTCCAGCGTCCCTTCGGGAATTCGAAATTTTTCAAACAAAACATCCAATATTCCCTTCAGGTCGTAAAAATCGACTTCGGTCCGTTCCTGATTCCAACCGGAAGCATGTCGCAGGCCGGTGATTCCGATGGCCAGATGCAACGGTTCCTCGGGAAGCACGGAGTCCGGTCGGGGCCTGTATACTCGCGCCAATTCATAAAACGCCAGGTTTGACTGACGCCGTTTCTGATTGAACGCCAGCGTTTCCAGCATGCTATGAACCAAATTGGTCCGCATGACCGCCTGTTCCTCACTCAAAGGCACCATCAAACCGACGGTTTGATTGAGGGGGTCCGCTTCCACCAAGCCCAATCGCTTTCCGGTATCCTTGGCATAAAGGCTGTAGGTCAGGATCTCCGATAAACCGATCCCCTGGAGCAGCCTTCGGCAATCGAACTCCATTGCTTGCAGGCCGTTTCTTCCGCCTGCTTCCCGGCTGGATGGGAGCGTGGCCGGAATCCGGTCGTAACCATAGAGGCGGGCCGCTTCTTCGGCCAAATCGGCCATGTGGCTGATGTCCTGGCGATGAGTGGGGATGTTCGCCTGAAACTCGTCGCCTTTCAATACCTGGACGCTCACGTCTACCCGCTCCAGGTAGTTTTTAATCTCCGGTAAGGTCAGCTCCGTTCCGAGCCAGCGGTTAATGGCGGAAGCGGAGGTGGAAACGGTTAAAGGCTGTATCGGTTTCGGGCATTGATCGAGATAGCCCTTGGACACTGTTCCGGCGCCCAGTTCTTCGATTAGATGAGCCGCCCGATTAATGGCCTTCACCGTGCCGCCGGGATCGATGCCCCGTTCGAAACGCAACGATGATTCGGACTTCATCCCCAATTGCTTGGCGGTTTTACGGATGCTCCCCGGCAGAAAGTAAGCCGCTTCCAGCAAGATACTGGTCGTATCATCGCGAATTTCACTGCTGGCGCCGCCCATCACCCCCGCCACGCACAACGGGCCGCTAGGGTCGGTAATCAGCAAATTCTCCCCTTGAAAACTCCGGTCCACCTCATCGAGGGTCCGCAATACTTCCCCCGCTACCGCTCTCCTGACGATAATCCGGTGGGTCGCGATCCGGTCATAATCGAAGGCGTGTAGCGGTTGATTGTATTCCATCATCACATAATTGGTGATATCCACGATATTGCTGATCGGGCGGATCCCGGCGGCCCGCAGGCGGCGTTGCATCCATTCCGGGGAGGGTTCGATCTTGACATTATGAATCACCCGGCCGGTATAGCGGGGACAAAGGTCGGGATCGCTGATCTCGATCTCCAATTGGCCGATGATGGACTGTCCTTCCTCTCTAACGCTCTGATCGCTGAATTTAAACTCTTGCCCCAAGATGGCGGCCACTTCCCGGGCGACCCCGATCATCCCCAAACAGTCGGGACGGTTCGCGGTCAACTCCAGCACCAGAATGGAATCGGTAGCGCCCAGCGCTTCGGATGCCGGTGTCCCGGGACGGTGTTCACCGGGAAATACCCAAATGCCGGCCGACTCTTTCTCCAGGCCGAGCTCGGCCCCTGAACACAGCATCCCGGCGGAGATCACGCCTTTAAACGTAGCCGCTTCGATGACTTTGCCGTTGGGCAAGATGGTCCCGGGGAGCGCCAGCGGCACCAGGTCGCCGACTGCCAGATTTTTGGCCGCGGTGATCACTTGTTTCCGCTCCCCGCCGGCGTCCAAAGCAGCGATCAGCAGGTTATCGGCGCCCGGATGCCGGTTTAGCTCCATCACTTGGGCTACGATGATTCCCCGGTATTGCTCGGCCAAATCTTCCACGGTCTCGACCGCGATTCCCGCAAACGTCATTTTCTCGGCAAGTTCGGAAGGGGATATCGTAAGATCAAGGTACTCTTTCAGCCACTCATAGGATACACGCATCGGGGTTCCCTCCAAAATTAAAATTGAGCCAGGAATCGCTGGTCGTTTTCATAAAAGATCCGGATATCATTGATATCATACTTTAACATCGCAATTCGTTCCGCGCCCATGCCAAAGGCAAAACCGGAAACCTGCTCCGGGTCATAGTTTGACATCCGCAACACCGCCGGATTGACCGAACCGGAGCCTAGGATCTCGAGCCAGCCGGTACCTTTGCAGACGCGGCAGCCTTTGCCGCCGCAACCGCAGGAAACATCCACTTCGGCGCTGGGTTCGGTAAACGGAAAGAAACTCGGCCGGAATCGAACCTTCCGGTCGGCGCCGAATAACCGCTGTACAAACACGGTCAAGGTGCCCTTGAGATCGCCGAAGGTGATTCCGCGATCGATCACCAACCCCTCAATCTGAGTAAACATCGGCGAGTGAGTGGCATCCAGGGCGTCTCTCCGGTAAACCCGTCCCGGAGCGATAATCCGGATCGGATTTGGACAAAGCTTCTCCATGGTTCGCACCTGGACCGGAGAGGTATGGGTCCTGAGCAGCACCTCGGGGGTTATATACAGCGAATCATGCATATCCCGGGCTGGATGGTCTTTAGGAAGGTTAAGCGCCTCAAAATTATAGTAATCTTTCTCAATTTCCGGCCCTTCGGCGATGGTGAAGCCCAAGCCGATAAAAATGTCGGTGATCTCGTCCAACACCAGTTGGATTGGATGGGGATGACCAACTTTCGGCCGCCGGCCCGGCAATAAGATATCCAACTCTTCCGCAGCCAATTTGGCATATTGCTCTTGCTTGGCAATAAACTGAGCCCGTTCGGAAAGCGCCTCCTCGATACTCTGGCGGACCAGGTTCGCCATCTCTCCGATAATTGGACGTTCTTCCGGCGTCAAAGCTCCCATGCCCCGCAAAATACCGGTTAACGAGCCTTTTTTGCCAAGGTATTTGACACGAATCTCATTGACGGCCAGACTGTTCTCGGCGCGGGATAATTCCGCGAGCGCCTCGCTTTTCAACTCTTCCAGCTGTTCCCTCATTGGTTTTAAACCCCCATGTTTAAAATGTTCCTAAACGCCAAAAAACCTTTCGTCCCCAAACGGGACGAAAGGTCAGTTTCGTGGTACCACCCAAATCTATACTCAGTGAGGTACGGCAATAATCCATACCCTCTCCTTTTAACGGTGGAGAACCGTCGTAACCTACTGATTAAGTTCAGTTCGAGGCTCCAGAGGGAACTTCCCGACAACCGTCCGTGAAAGAGTTCCAGTCACGCTCTTTCTCCCTGTACCAGACGCCACTGTGGTACTTTCCTCCATCGCAGCCTTTTAGGTAAATATGAATTTGGCACTTAACTTAATGAGGTCCGGATAATCTCCCGGTAAATTAAGTAAGCGGTGATTGAACCGGTTGACTCAAAGACCCTCCAAAAAAACTCAGCCGATAACTTCACTTCAACATCATCCCTTCATTATTGAGTGTTGTCGTGAAAAACGGTCACCGCAAAACCAATTTCATTATATCAAAGCGCGTTTACTTTTACAAGTATCCATATTCAACCGCTGCCGGACCGTTTCGTAAACTAAAATACCGGCGGATACAGCCACATTAAGGGATTCCGCCTTCCCGGGCTGGGGGATGAGCGCCTTTTTTATGGCAAAATTTTCCCAATCCGGATCGATGCCCCTCCCCTCATTTCCCACCAATAACAGGGTAGGTACCGTAAGATCAATCTGGAAACAGTATTCGGCGGCCCTCAGATCCCCGGCCACGATCTGCAGCCCATGATCCGCGGCCGACCGGGCGATGGTCCGCGGCGCGAGATTGGTCAATGGCGTAAAGTTAAAAATCGCCCCCATGCTGGAACGGACCACTTTCCCCTGAAACGGATCGGCCGTGCCGGGGGTCAGGATTAATTGGTCAATCCCGGCGGACCAGGCGATCCGGAGAATCGTCCCCAAATTCCCGGGATCCTGAATCCCATCCACCACCAGGCCGAGTTTCACTCCGGCCCAGTCCGGGCAAGGTTGGGACGGCAGCGGCAAAACCGCCAATATACCTTGGGGGGTTTCAGTTTCAGCGGCGCTTGCAAATATTCTTTCGTCCACTTCGTAGCCACGGGCGCTCCCGGACAACCTTTCCAATAACACGGCGCCCTCGGGATCTTCAGAGAGCTTAGCGGTCCACAGGAAAAACTCCGGCCGAATCCCGGCGCGCAACGCTTCCTGAACCAAGTGGATTCCCTCGGCCAAAAACAGCTGCTGCTCCTGGCGCCCTTTTTTCTGATGCAGGCTTCGGACGGTTTTAAGCAATTGATTGGTCTGACTAGTAATCATCAGATACCTCGGAGAATATGACTTTGAAAACGATGGCATGACGGCGCCTTAAAGGTAAGAATAGCTTTCAAGCATTAGCTTTCCGTTCCGGACCGTTTATAATCCATCGATGCGCCGGATTCGCTCCGCGGTAGGCGGATGGGTCGAAAGCGCCCTGAGGAAAGCCGAATCCCGCTCCCCTTCCAGCCCTTGATAGCGTTTCCAAAAAGATAACCATTGCCGTTTATCGTACCCCGCGTCACGCATGAATTGAACCCCGTAGCGATCTGCTTCGAATTCGGCTTCGCGGCTGAATCCCAACTCCAAAAGCACCATCGAAAATTGGGCCATTCGTTCTATCAACTCTTTACGTTGGGAACCGGCCATTCCTTGGTTAATAACCGCGCCGACCATCGCCGTCATGCCGACCGAGCGCATTACCGATTTCATCGCGTGCTGCCGGTCGATGTGAGCGATTTCATGCGCCAGTACCCCGGCCAACTCGTCATCGCTTCGCGTAAACTCCAGCATTCCCGAGTTGACCAGCACATATCCTCCAGGCAGTGAGCAAGCGTTTACGGTGGGATCGTCGATTACGGTAAGGCTGTAACCGACTTCGTCACGGCGCTCGGTGGCCTCCGTCAACCGCTTGAAAATGCGCTGCAACCTTCGTTCCTGATCCACCGGTGGTGTGAGAGCAGGGTGAACCTTGAGAATCCGATAATAATTCAGATAACCGATCTCTTTTTCAATCCCCAGGCTAACCCGATCGATCAGCGATTCGGCATGGCTGACGGTTCCCGAGAAGAACAGGGTCGCGATGAAGATGAGCGAAAATAAATATTTTTTCTTCAAAAGCATCGGCTCCCCTCCTTCACTGAATAATTTCTCGATCGGATCCGGTTATCCTTGTGGGGATGCCCGGCCAGATTTTACTAAAAAATTGGTGGAGGGACAATTTCCGAAGTAGTTTTCGGGCGCTTCCTTCTTGGAAAACTTTTTTCCAAGTTGGCCCGGCACCGGGATCGGGTTGGAAGCTCATTGCATCATGTAAATTGGCGGATTAAAAACCACGGAAAATCAATTTCCGGATCGTCTTGGTTCCCGATCCTTGGTTCCGGGAAGTAGATTCAAGCCGGAAACTGCTTTTCCGGTTTGGATCATAAGTAAATCACGGCAAGATAAAACCCCGCCGCTTGCCGTAGCAGCGACGGGGTTTTGGTTAAAAAGAAAATAACTGCCTCTATAAGCCGAGTTCTGTACCCTGACGGGTGGTAACCATTTATCTAGGACACCGGTTGCCCGGTGCCTCCAGCGACCAACCCGGGAGAAAAGCGGGCCGCTTTATCTCTCCCCTATTTGGTCTTGCTCCGGATGGGGTTTTCCAAGCCAGCCGATCGCCCGGCTGCTGGTGCGCTCTTACCGCACCTTTTCAGCTTTGCCATGAAGACCTTTCGGCCCATTCGGCGTTCCCTTTTCTGTGGTACTTTCCGTGGAGTCGCCTCCCCTGGACGTTATCCAGCATCCTGCCCTATGGAGCTCGGACTTTCCTCAGGCCTTCCGGCCCGCGATTACCCGAGACAGTTATTTGGTTGTCAACCAAAGCAAAGTAATTTTAGCACGAAATAAAATTTATGTCAACTCATCTTGTTTAAAAGAACAGGATTCGGCCGCAGCTTTCACAAAAAAGCAAGGCGTCCTCCCCCCGTTTTACCTGCTGCAATAAGGACTCGGAGAGGCTAATGTGGCAGGCCCCGCAACTGTTGCTCTTGACGCGGGCGATGCCGGTTCCCAGTTTGGACTTGGCGAGGCGGTGAAACTTTTCCAGCCAATCGACCGGCAATTCGCCGCTCAAGCCAGCGGCTTCATCCTTCAGATCCGCTTCTTCCATGGCGATCTCCAGCTGCTGCCTGGATAGCTCCCCGCGCAGCGCCGTGATCTCCTTTTCAATTCCTGCCATGACCCGGGTTAATGATTCAAGCTCCGCTCCCAGACGCTCCTCATCCTCCATGATCCCCAGGATTTGTTCTTCAAGGGCGGCCCGTTGCTTGGAATACTCAAGGGCTTTCTGTTGAATCTGCTCCAGTTCCCGGGAACTGGAGATCCGTCCGCCATAAAGTTTTTCCTCCCCCGAGCGGATATGTTCCTGGCAGGAACTCAACTCCGACTCCAGCCGGCGCAGGGAACCCTGGCTTTGCTTCAGTCCCTGGGCGGCCCGGGTATGAAGCGATTGCGACTCGCGATACTTTTCTTCCCACTGGACCAGATTGGAATCCCGTTCCAGTTGAACTTTTAACCGTTCAAGAGCTTGCAGCCGCGTCTGGATCTCCTGATACCGAAAAAGCTTCGGAAGTTTTGGCATTATTCCCCCTAACTGCGAATAGCGCCCAGCAAATCTTTGTAGGTTTCGATGTCCATCCCGATCTCGGTGCGTTTGGCAAAAAAGTCCGACCCGTTCTTTCGCGCGCATTCCACGCATCGTTTGGTTTCCGGTAAAGCGTTCACCCGTTCTTCAGGAATCACTTTCTGACAGATCTCGCAAGTTTTTTCCACGACCAGTAACCCCCTCGTTTAAATTGAAAGGTACGGTTCCTCCTGAATCGTGCTGCTCGGTGCCACCTGAAAACCGGGACACCCATCGAAATAATCCTGCAGGTAATCCGCGATCATTGGAATAAACCAATGTTCGGTTCCCCAATGTCCGGAGTCCACCACCGCCAGCCGGTGGTCATTGGCCTTCATGAACTGATGATAATCCAGATCGCCGGTAATGAACAGGTCCGCCCTCCGCTGGATCACCATATCCAACAGAGAGCCGCCGCTGCCGGAGCACAGCGCGACGGTCCGCACCAGCCGGTCCGGGTCGCCAGTAACCCGCAAATGCCGGACGCCCAGGCGTTCCTTGATGGTCTGTAGATAATCCCCTAACCGGATCGGCTGCGGCAGCCGCCCGACGCGACCCAGTCCCTCGCCAGCCCGGTCGACGAGCGACGTAATGTCAATCACCGGTTCCTCATAAGGATGATTAGCATGAATCGCTTGCAAGACATTGGGCAGGAGCGATTGCCTAACCCGCATCTCCAAAGCGATCTCGGCCACTTCTTCAAGCCGGCCGGCTGTTCCAGTCCAGGGCTTGGCGGCCGGGCCGGGGCGAAACGTTCCCGTTCCCGCCACGCTAAATGAACACTCGTCGTAGGCGCCGATATGCCCG
This sequence comes from Bacillota bacterium, assembly GCA_023402395.1. Classification (GTDB taxonomy): domain Bacteria; phylum Bacillota; class UBA4882; order UBA8346; family UBA8346; genus JAEYGI01. Next base: position 716,907 of record JAEYGI010000040.1, on the reverse strand, counting down.
GCTCCTGCTTGGGCCATGACCGTCCGGAGCTTGGTGGAATATTCCGGCGGAACAAACACTGTTAGCTTTACCAATTGAGAAGCGGCGCGTTGCAGCGGCTCAACCTGGTCCAAGCCCAGCCGGTCCGCCAAATAATCATTGAGGCCGGGACAGGCCTTGTCCACGTTGGTATGGGCGGAAATCACGAACAGCTTATGGGTTATTACTAACTGCAGCAGGTGGCCGGATGGAGCGGAGTAGTCAATCTGGGATACCGGCCGGAAGAAAAGCGGGTGATGAGTAAGGAAGCCGTCAACCTGACGAGCCAACCCTTCGTTCAGGACTTGCTCGTTAAAATCCAACGCCACCATCAGGCTTTTAATTTCCTGATCGTTGGATCCGATCTGTAAACCGGAGTTATCCCAGGACTCGGCTAAACTCCAGGGAGCCCTGCGATCGATGGCTTCCATTAGCTGACGCAGAACAATCAACCTGTTCCCCCTTAATCCGTCCTACTTTTAAATATAATTCTGGAATGAAAACTCAAATCCTTCATTCGAGTCAAACATTTAAACCAAAAGAAAATAAAAAAGTGGGTAATCCCACTTCCATAGGCAAAACATGATGGTGGGCCCACTTGGGTTCGAACCAAGGACCGATCGGTTATGAGCCGACTGCTCTACCGCTGAGCTATGGGCCCCAAAAGTTGCAATAAATATTATACTACGATTGAGTGAAAACTGCAACCGCTTCTTTTAATCCAAAAAATCCTTCAGCTTTTTGCTGCGGCTCGGATGCCGCAATTTTCGGAGCGCTTTGGCTTCAATCTGCCGAATCCGCTCCCGGGTGACGTTAAAAATCTGGCCTACCTCTTCCAGAGTACGGGCGCGGCCGTCGTCCAAGCCGAACCGCAGCCGCAACACTTTCTCCTCCCTGGGCGTGAGCGTGTTTAAAACGTCCTCCAACTGCTCCTTCAATAAACGGAAAGAAGCGGCTTCGGCCGGAGCCGGAGCATCCTGATCCTCGATAAAATCCCCGAGATGGCTGTCTTCCTCTTCACCGATGGGCGTTTCCAGGGAGACCGGTTCCTGGGCAATCTTAATAATCTCCCGAACCCGCTCCGGACTCATTTCCATTTCGTCGGCGATCTCTTCCGCAGTTGGTTCGCGCCCCAAACTCTGTAGCAGTTGTCGCGAAATCCGAATCAGTTTATTAATGGTCTCCACCATATGGACGGGAATCCGGATGGTCCGGGCCTGATCGGCGATGGCGCGGGTAATGGCTTGACGTATCCACCAAGTCGCGTAGGTGCTGAATTTATACCCTTTCCTATAGTCGAACTTTTCAACCGCTTTGATGAGGCCCAGGTTTCCTTCTTGAATCAGATCTAAAAATAGCATGCCCCGTCCCACATAACGTTTGGCAATGCTGACGACCAGCCGGAGGTTGGCCTCGGCCAAACGCCGCTTGGCATTTTCGTCGCCGGATTCGACTTTGCGGGCCAGATCAATCTCCTCAGTGGCGCTCAACAAAGGCACCCGGCCAATCTCTTTGAGATACATGCGTACCGGATCGTCCAGCGCGATGCCTTCAGGGATCGATAAATCAATCTCGACCTCTTCTTCCAGTTCGGGATGAAACCCGTCCTGATCTTCAGCTACTTCCTCACTGGTGTCCGGGATAATTTCAATCCCATGATTGGCAAGGGCTTCATAAACCTCATCAATTTGATCGGTAGTGAGTTCAACCTGCTCCAGAGCGTCCATAATTTCCCGGTAGGAAATCGCCCCTTTGCGCTTGCCTCTGGCAATCAGTTCTTTAATTCCTTCAATGTTTGGCAAGGTTTTCTCTTTACCCAACGTGATTTTACCATCCTTCCCGGGGTACCACTCGCTGATTCGAGTAAAATTATTATAATTCCGCGGAGACATCAAGCTTTAGTCTCCTTTTTAACTCCGTAAACTCAACGACGACCTGCTTCAGTTCTTCTTCCGATAAGGCTTGACCGTTTTGATTTGTTCCGGTCGACAACCGCTCGGTCAATTGCTGAATCCGTTCTTTCAGTCGTAGCCGTTGATGGTATTCGACGGCTTCCTCCCAATTGATCCGTCGGGATTTCAGTTCTTGTTCGGCAAGCAAGGCCGAGGCGCATTCCCGTTGCGGGCCGGTGAGCTTCGCTAAAATCTCGGTCGCGTCATTGGAGCCTTGAACCGTTTTTAGCTGTATAAATAGATCTCTCCAAATCGGGAAATGAAATTCGTCCGCTTTCAGTTCTTCTTTAATTCGCTCAAATTTATCATATTCCTGCAAAGCTAAGCCTAAAAGTTCCTTTTCAGCGGTAAAAATAGCCTGCTGAAGAGGGGAGAGATTTTCCGGCAGCGTCATACCGATACCTAGGCCATTGTTACCTGTCGTTTTAGTATAACTAGGATTCGGCTTTCTATCCAATAGCGGCGAATTTTTCCTGTTGACTTTCAGCCAGGATCGCAACTCGGTGAGGATCGCATTTTCCGAAACTCCGATCCGCCGCACCAACTGACGAATATAATATTCGCGGGAAACCCCGCTTTCGATCGCTCCCAGCTCCGGCAAAACTGCTTGAAGGGCGGCAATTTTACCTTCCGGTGAATTTACGTCAAACCGGCTGATGACGTGTTCGATTTTAAATTCGATAAGGCTGGCGGCTCGCTCCAGCAAGGCCGCGAAAGCCGGCCCGCCCTCTTTCTTTAAAAACGAATCCGGATCTTCCCCGACCGGCGGCCGCAAAATCCTCACTTTCAGTCCCGCCTCTTGAAGCAGTTCCATGCCGCGAATAGTGGCGTTCTGTCCCGCGCTATCCGCGTCATAGGCCAGCACCGCCTCGGCCGCGTGACGCTTAATCAGCTTGGCTTGCTCCCTGGTAAGGGAGGTTCCCAAGGAAGCGACCGTATTCGTAAATCCATGTTGATGCGCTTGGACGACATCCATGTATCCTTCCATTATAATGGAGCGCTGTTGATTCCGGATTGACTCTTTGGCCAGGTTCAACCCGTAGACGAACCGCCCTTTATGGAACAATGGGGATTCCGGTGAATTTAAATATTTAGGCTCTCCCTGACCGATCACCCTCCCGCCGAATCCCACGATCCGGCCTTGGGGGTCGGAGATTGGGAAAATGATGCGATCCCGGAACCGATCATAATATCCGTTTTCCCCGAATCCGAGCAAGCCGATAGAAGAAGCCGCTTCCAGCGAAACCCCCTTCTTTTTGAAAAGATCCGTTAAATGGCTCCAGCCCGGAGGGGAATATCCCAGATGAAACTTATCGCGGATCTCCTCCGACAAACCCCGCTGTCGTAAATATTCCCAGGGCCGTTTTCCCAGTTGCGTTTTTACCAGACAATAATGAAAAAAGTCGGCGGCTAGTCGGTTTATGCGATAAAGGTCGGCCTTTTCTTCATCTTTCCCCCCCACTTCCTGGTCGGGCCAGGCAACCCCCGCCCGTTCCGCCAGTTTATGGGCGGCCTCGATAAATTCCAGATTTTCAATTTTCATTAAAAAACTGAACACATCGCCACCCGCTCCGCAACCGAAACAATAAAAAAACTGTTTTTCGGAATTTACATTAAATGACGGAGTCTTTTCGGAATGAAACGGACAGAGTCCAAGCAACGAACGCCCGGCTTTCCTAAGACTTACATATTCAGAAATGACTGAAACTATATCTGTTTTTTCTTTAATCTCTTGAAACAGTTCCTGTTGTCGAAATCGATCCACGCGCACCACCCGTCATCTTTTCCGCTTTTTATAATCCGGCCATCACGTTGCGGTTCTCGAATAAAATAGCGCCGATTAGGGCGCTACGATTCCATTCGGTGTAAGTTTAACCGTGACTGGCTCACCATATTTACCAAGTTGACCGAGATATTTCCCATTCAGACTCAACCGTACGCCCAAGGGATTCCCTAGCCGAATCTCCATCTCGGTCTGGGCCGACCAGAATTGCTTGCCGTCCTTCGGTTCAAAAGTTCGTCCATCGGCACTGAAGATAAGAACTCCGTCGGCATTCACCCGAACCCAGACCCGGTCGATAAAATCGGCTTCAACGTAGATCGGCGACGGATAACCCGGAGCCGGTGAAGCTTCTTGGTCCAACGGTGAAGGCCGGGGTTGGACCGCCGCTGTCGCTGGAGTAGGCGGATCTTTTTTTACGGTGGGATTGAAAACGGCGAAGTACAAGATCGCCCCGGCGAGAACAGCGACGCCAAGCCAAACCAAAATCGCACCCAAGTTCGAGTGAGAAGGTTCACCGGATTTGACGCCTTTTTCCAATACCGGATCCTGACTAACGGTTGCGGTTTCCTCAGCATTGGAGGGTTGAACCGGGCCGGATTCCGCCTTGCTCTCGGAAAGCTCGTAGTATTTCTGGAGAACAGCTTGTCCGTCCAGTCCAACGGCTTCGGCATAATTGACGATGAACCCCTTCCGGTAAACCTCACCCGGAATGACTCTCAAATCGCCCTGTTCAATCGCTTCCAGATAACGCAATCGAATCTTAGTGGCTTCTTGAATGTCCTTAAGGGAAATGTTCTGTTCTTCTCTAGCCTGGCGGAGGTAATCCCCTAACTCTTTCAATACCGACACCTCCTGATTGATATCACGGCAAGGCTCCTGTGAAAAGCACTCTCATTTAATCATCATGAATCTTGCCACTGGCACAAAAGGTCTTACTGCGTGATCGTTAATTTTTAATACTATTCGAGTAAATTTGGTAAGTTCCTGCTGCAAATTTTTGTTATGATTCCTGATTCCGCTTTTTCAGTTCTTCCAGTTGCCGTCCGGTGATCATCACTTCCCGGGGTTTGCTTCCCTCATAGGGACCGATCATCCCCTTGGCCTCCATCATGTCGACCAAACGGGCGGCCCGGGTATAGCCGACCCGGAGCCGGCGCTGCAACACCGAGGCGGAAGCCTGTCCATGTTCAATGACAACTCGAACCGCTTCCCAGAACAGATCGTCTTCTTCCTCCCTTATCGCGGCTTCCTGAGTTTCGGGGGGATTCACATACTGTTCCTGGTATTTGGGTTCGCCTTGTTCTTTCCAATGTTTGATGATCACTTCGATTTCTTTCTCCATAACCAGCGCGCCTTGAATCCGGAGGGGCTTCATGGAACCGACTGGCGCGTACAGCATATCGCCGCGCCCCAACAATCGTTCGGCCCCTACCGTATCCAGAATGGTTCTGGAGTCGATCTGGGATTTGACCGCGAATGCGATTCGCGACGGAATATTGGCTTTAATCAGACCAGTAATTACATCCACCGAAGGACGCTGGGTGGCTACAACCAGATGGATCCCGGTGGCCCGGGCCATCTGGGCCAATCGGCAGATGGCGTCTTCAACCTCCGCCGGAGCGACCATCATCAGGTCGGCAAGCTCGTCAATGATGACCACGATATACGGCAACCGTTCTTCCTCGGGAAGAGTTTCGTTATATTTATCGATCTCCCTTACCCTGGCTTCCGCGAATGCTTTGTATCGCTTTTCCATTTCATCAACGACCAGTTTGAGAACACCGGCGGCCTTCTTCGCTTCGGTCACGACCGGTGCCATTAAATGAGGGATCCCGTTATACATCGATAATTCAACCATTTTGGGGTCGATCATAATGAACTTTACTTCATTGGGGAACGCTTTAAACAGGATGCTCATAATTAGCGTATTGACACAAACGCTCTTGCCGGAGCCGGTGGCGCCCGCCACCAGCAGATGGGGCATTTTCCGGAGATCGGCAATGGCAATGTCGCCGCCGATATCCACTCCCAAGGCCACGCTGAGTTTTCCGGAAGACCAAAAGTTCTTAGCTTCAATCGTATCCCGGAAGGTGACAATCTGGGCCTCCGGGTTCGGAACCTCGACTCCGATTGCCGCTTTGCCCGGTATCGGCGCCTCCAGGCGTAATCCCCTGGCTGCCAGAGCCAGGGCCAAATCATCCGCCAAATTAACAATACGGCTTACTTTTACGCCGGGAGCCGGCTGAAGATCATAGCGGGTTACCACCGGTCCGCAATGAACTTCGATGACTTTCGCCTGAATTCCGAAATTGGCCAGCGTCTCTTCCAGGCGCTTGGATTGTTCCTGGTTTTTTGACGTCTTTTTAGATACGGCGGAAGCTGTCCCAATCAGATTGGGGTCGGGTAAAACATATTGACCCTTTTTGCCAATGGGCCTGACTGCCTGCTCCTTACTAACGGGAAGGGGCTCAGGAGCGGCTTTGGGAGCTTTGGCCGGCACTTCTTTTTCTTTTTCAGTGAGCATATTTTGAAGTGTCGACAAGATCGGGCTTTTCGCTGCGCGGGCGTTAGCGTTTGGAAATTGAATAACGTTAGCGCTGGGATGCGGCTGAACCGATTCCACGTTTTGGCCTTGGGAATCCTCTGGCTCAGACGAGATGGCTGCAGCTACCTGAGCCTTTTGACCATCCTCCCGTTTGGGAATCCTTATTTTGGACGCCAATCCCGACAACACCTGAATCAGCGGACGATCCAGGGCGAAAATCGAGATAATCGCCAGCCAAACCAACAAAAAAACAGCGGTGCCGAATTTCCCGAACCAGGTGGTCAGATACAAGGCCAGACCATGGCCGATCACTCCACCGCCTTGCCCCGCCAATCCCCAGCTATGTTCGGATATCGTCACTCCGCTTAGCAAATGAAGTATTGTCAATGCCCAAAAAGATAACAGGACTAGAGCCGTCAGATTACGTCCGAACCGTTTGCGTTCCTTGGGAATCAGCAATGTCCAGCCAATCATGGCCAAAATCAAAATCGGGAAAATTGCACCGCGTTCCCCAAAGGTATAATGGAGGGCGCGGCGCAGAATCTCTCCCATTCCGCCGATGATTCCCGTTCCTTCAAACGTAACCGCCAGCCATGATAATAAGGCGGTTCCAATCAGCAAAACCCCGGTGATCTCTTTTTGCTGTTCAACCAAACGTTGATCGGCCGCATCGGCCTTATCTTCAACGCCCTTGGCACGCTGCCGCATTACTGTTCACCCTCCTCAATCACAACTGTGACAACGTTTCCGGAGTGCGCGGCAACCCGCTCAAGATTGCTGAGGATCTCGGCATAGATGACACCCGAACCGGGCCAGCATCTGCCTTGGTTAAGCCGATGAATATGATTCTGCCGGAGTTCTTCCTCTAACTTCACGATGCTGTCCTCACGCTGCTCAATTTGTTTGGCCAACTCCAGATTGTTTTCGCGCAATGCTTGACAAGCCTTGCTATAAAAATCAATTGCTTTGCCGAAAAACAGTTCGATCTCGTTCAATGCCAGTTCCGAAAATGGTAATTGTTCCTGATATTTTTTCTCGGCCAACCGGGCGATATTGTTGGCATGATCCCCGACCCGTTCGATATCGCTGACCGCATGCAACAATCCGGCCAAACGGCGTGACTGCGTTTCCGTCAATGAATTCTGGGATAGCAGTGCCGACAGATAAAACGTAATCTGTTCCTGAAGATCGTCCACAATTGTTTCATTTCGATAAATACCGTCCAGCAAATGGACTTGATTTTTGATAAACGCCAAACGAACTGATTTTAACATATCAATCGTTAAAGAAGCCATCTGGTTGATCTCATGGCAAGCCAGGATCAACGCCAGAGCGGGACTTTGTAATGCTCTGCGGTCAAGATAGGATTTGCCGTTGGAAGCGCTCTTGCCTTTTTCATTGAAAATTGGCAATCCCAATTTAGCAGCCAGCAAGGTGAGTGGAAACCATAAAGCAATGACACTGGTATTGAATAAAGTATGAGCGGCGGCCAACTGCCAGACATGATACCATTTGTCGGCCAGCAACACCTGGGGAGCCGGCCATTGGAACACGGCCACCTCAAACCAGCGAAACAAGGAACTAACCTGCAGGGTAAACGAGTCAACGAGCGCGAATGAGAACGGCAAAAAGATGATCCAGCCCAACCCGGTAAATAGGTTAAACGAAAAGTGCATCCAGTTTGCGGTTTTAGCGGTGGGAACCCGGTCCAATCCCACCAACATATTGATGATCGTCGTTCCGACATTGGCCCCGATAATAATAGCAATCGCTCCGCTCAAAAAGTGTGGAACCGATAAACCTAACTCGATTCCGACCGCGGCCTGAGTCAGGACCACCACCGTGTTGCTGCTCCGCAGCAGGGCGGACAAACTCAACCCCATCAAGAATCCGAGCCACGGCTCGTTAAAAATGGTTTGCACGATTTCCCGGGTGGGGGATACCGAAGTCATCAGCAAAAACGAGCGATGCAATATTGAAAAAGCAAGGTACATCAGGCCCAGGTTCAAAATAACCTGCCCGGCATAATGGATATTACGGTTTTTTCCGTAAAAGCCGATCAAATACCCGGCCAATAAAAACGAAAACGCAATGGCTCCCAAATTAATCGCCATTAAATGAGCGTTAAGCGTCATTCCGAGATTGACGCCCAGCATAATCCACAATGCCGGCAACAGACCCAATAACCCGGCGTTTACCAGACCCGAAATCATTCCAAAGGTCAGGACATTGCTCTGTAGGGCAGCCGCCATTCCTAATCCCGTAAAAATACTGGCCCGCGGCTCTCTGGCCTGTTTCTCCAGGATGGTCCGGATCCTTTCACCGGCCATTTTCTGAACGCCGTCACCGAAACGGCCTATCGAATATAAAAATAAACCAAATCCACCGATTAGACTTAAAAAACCTTCCATTGCGGCCGACAATCCAGAGTTCCTCCCAATTTTTTGATTAATAAATAAATTCTCGAATTTTCCGGTAATTCCTGCCATTAATTATATTTCATACTGGTTCCCCGCGTTCATCCCAATCAGCTTCCTATCCATGAAAACATTGCTCCGTCAAAACGGGCGATTAAAAGCCATGCGATAAAATCTGACATTTCCCAATGACGCTATCGAATTGCTGCAAGACGGCTCTATTATCTACCTGTCTGAGCAGCCCGGCCTTTGACTGGGATTTATCACAATACTTTTAATATCGGCACTGCTTCTAACTAGTATAACGGAAATCAGTCAAATAAAAAACCCCTTCTTGAGGGGTTCAAAAAATTTACATTAAAGAGCCAGGCTGCCATTCCGGCTTCAGGTAATCTTGCGGGTCGGTGCTGATGACCCGGGACAGCCGGGACTGACCATTAGGTAACCTTTGAACCAGCAGGCTGGCTCCTCCCTTTTTAATTTCAAGCTCTTGTGATAAGTTGCCGGAGCCTCCTCCCTCTTTTTCATCGGCGTCCTCTCCAAAAATAATTTCCGGTGGTACAATCGTATACAGCATTATTGCTTCAATCTCCTTTTGGGTCCAGACTTCAGTTCAATCAATTCTTCTAATTTTTTCAAGGCTTGGCTTACGCCTCCGACTTCATTGATCAGTCCGGCTCCAACCGCATCTTTTCCCACTAAAACTGTACCGATATCCCGCACCAGATCTCCGGTACGAAACATCAGTTCCCGAAAATTTTCCTCCGATATTTGAGAATGATTGGTGACGAATTTGATGATCCGATCCTGCATTTTGTCTAAATACTCATAGGTCTGCGGAACCCCGATCAACATGCCGGTCAACCGCAGCGGATGAATGGTCATGGTCGCCGTCTCCGCGATAAAACTGTAATCGGTCGCGACCGCAATCGGAACCCCAATGGAATGCCCTCCTCCCAATACCAAAGAAACCGAGGCTTTGGAGATGCTTTCCAGCATTTCGGCGATGGCTAGGCCGGCTTCCACATCCCCGCCCACGGTGTTCAAAATGACCAATAACCCTTCAATGTTCCGGTTTTGCTCAATGGCAACCAACTGCGGGATGATATGTTCATACTTGGTCGTTTTGTTTTTGGGAGGAAGAATTACGTGTCCTTCCACCTGTCCAACGATAATCAAGGTATGAATATGGCTTTCCCCCGGAGTCGGAGTGGTAACCTGACCCAGAGCCTTCAGGTTTTGAAGCACCAAGCGTTGTTTGCGCGGACTGTGCCGTGATGGCTCCTCCATGGGATGATCGCCTTCTTGACCTGGATCGGAAGGGCTTTCCCCGGTATAATGATGGTCATTCTCCATTCATTTACCTCCTCTTTAAATTTAGTATTCCTTGACGGATAGAAATCATTCGAGGTATCGATTTTATTCCGGCCCATTGTCGCTGATTTTTGGAATCGGGCGGGAACCGCACGTCAGGGCATCCAGATAACTCCAGAGTAATTATTCTCCAAACTGCAAATCTTATAAACGGCGGCGGCGACAAGCCTACAGTCGTATCTGCTGGCACAATCCCTGCAGTTTGGCGGTTGTGAAACGCGACGGCAAGGTAACGCGCGATCCGTCCCCCAAGGGGTTTTCGGTATCGGGCAGGACTTGTCAAAACACCAGCAGGCCGCCATCAAAAAGGGCTATCCCGAAAACAGTACCCGGGGTAGCCCTTTTTGATGATAAAAAATTCAGATCGTTCGAGGCGCATTCTTGTTTGATTACCGGTTATCCACATTTAATTGCAAAATATCCACATTCAGTCGCTAAATGTGGATTGGGAGTGATCCCCACAGTTCATTTATTAACAAAATATCCACAATCAGTTACTGAATATCCACATTCTTTTACTGCATGAAATTATTTCATAACTAAATATCTAAGGGGATCGGTTCCCCCAACTATTTTACTAACAAAATATCCACATTCAGCCACTGAATGTGGATTGGCGGTCACTCCCACAGCTTTTCTTCCGTCCAACTATTTTTCATTTTCTACCGCACGGCGTTTGAAAGAAAGCCTTTTAAGACGCGTGATAGCAGTTGAAGTCAGAAGCTTTATTCGATAACCGGTTCAATTAAACCGGCCGGAGTGAGCACGGCATCCAGACGAACATCATGCGGCAACGCCGGCACCTCATCCACTATCTGAAAGTCATATCCCAAACCCAACTTATACGCTGAATCCGCCCGTTTTAGGAAACGGTCGTAATATCCCGCGCCGTGTCCGAGCCGATTCCCCCGCCGGTCAAATGCCAAACCGGGAACAATGACCAGTTCAAGACAGGACGGGTCAAGCCGTGGCGAATCAGGGCCCGGTTCAAGCAAGCCGAATTTCGCCGGGATTAGTTCGTCCAGGGAGGCCACTATTCCGGCCCACAAGTCCCGATCCGGAGTACAGACCGGCAATGATACCGTCTTTCCCCAACGCAGCAATTCCGCAATGGCCGGTATGGTTACGGCTTCATTGCCAATCGAATAATAAAGCATGACGTTTGTCGCGGATAAGATCCTTTCCATCCGGAGCAGCCGGGCCGTGAGGACCTCATTCCATATTTGCAATTCAGCAGGGGCGGCATTATCCAATCTGGCCCGCATCCAGCAGCGGATTTCGGCTTTGGTCGGCAAACGGATCACCTTCGGTATTGCTTATTTTGAGGTTTAAGGTTGTTGTAAAAAAACCCCTTTCCGAGTTGGAAAGGGGTTTGCTTTTGTAAACCCCGCCATGCCGTTATGCTGAACGTTACCTGAACCCTGCGCATGCAGGTGGGTGTTCTCCTACCTATTTTATGTGTCCGCCGGTCAGCGGCATACAAGCCATCGGTAGAGTCCAAACTCCCTAGGTAATAATGTTGGTTCATAACAAATCCAGCTTCAACACGAACATAGCAGGGTTAAGAACTAAAATCATCTTATCACAGTTATGGATATCCTTCAAGTATTCAACTATGGTTAAACAGTCGTTTTGATGGAAAGCTCCTTTAACTGCCGTGGCGCGACTTCGGATGGAGCCGAGGTCATCAGACAGGTCGCGCTGGCCGTCTTGGGGAAAGCGATCACATCCCGGATCGAACTGCTTCCAGTCAGCAACATCACCATCCGGTCAAGCCCGAAAGCGATTCCGCCATGGGGCGGAGTCCCATATTCGAAGGCCTCAAGCAAAAAGCCAAATTTGTCGCGGGCTTCCTCCATTGAAAATCCGAGCAAGTTGAACATTCGTTCCTGAACGTCCCTCTGGAAAATACGGATGCTGCCGCCACCCAATTCCACCCCATTTAAAACCAGATCGTAAGAATTGGCGCGGACGCTTCCCGGATCGCTCTCCAGTTTGTCCAAGTCCTCGGGCAACGGCGCGGTAAAGGGATGATGCACCGCGACATAGCGCTTTTCTTCCTCATCAAATTCCAACAATGGAAAATTAATCACCCACAGGAACTGGAAGGTACCGGAAGGAATCAGGTTGAGCCTGCGTCCAAACTCCAGGCGGACTTGGCCCATGGCGGTTTGGGCAACGGAAGGCTTATCGGCGATGAGCAAAATAAGATCGCCGGCTTTCGCGCCAAAGCGGCCGATGATCCGCTGCAATTCTTCTTCGGTAAAGAACTTGGCGATCGGCGATTTGACCCCTTCCTCACTCAGGACCAGATACGCAAGGCCCTTGGCGCCGTAGGTGGCCGCCAGCGGCGATAACTCGTCCAATTGACTCCGGGTATAATTGGCGCAACCGGGAACGTTGATACCGACCACTTTTCCCCCGCTCGCCGCCACATTGGCAAACACTTTAAAGCCGGATCCGGCCACCAAGTCGGAGATTTCCACCAATTCCAAACCAAACCGGATATCCGGTTTGTCCGAGCCAAAACGGGCCATAGCCTCACTGTATTCCATCCGTAAGAAGGGAAGCGGAACCTCGATCCCGACAGTATCGCGAAAGACTTTGGCAATCATCTCTTCCATCAAGCAGAGCAACAGATTTTGGTCGAGAAAGGACATTTCTAGGTCGATCTGGGTAAACTCCGGTTGACGGTCGGCGCGCAGATCCTCATCCCGGAAACAGCGCACGATCTGAAAATATTTCTCGAATCCGCTCACCATCAACAGCTGTTTGAAAATTTGCGGCGATTGCGGCAGCGCATAAAACCGGCCCGGATTGACGCGGCTGGGCACCAAAAAGTCACGCGCCCCTTCCGGCGTGCTCTTGGTCAGCATCGGCGTTTCGATCTCCAGGAATCCTTGGGAATCAAGAAAATCACGAACCGACTTGGTTACCCGGTGGCGCAGCATAATATTGCGCTGCATCTCCGGACGGCGCAAGTCCAAATAACGGTATTTCAGACGGATCGTCTCGTCGGCGTCGCTGTTTTCGACGATGTAGATCGGAGGAGTTTTCGCTTCATTGAGAATCTCAAGCTTGGCCCCAAGGACCTCAATCTCTCCGGTGACCATATTCGGATTGATGGTCCCTTCGGGACGAGGGGCCACTTTCCCGGTTACCGCCACCACATATTCGCTGCGGAGCGTTTCAGCCAACGCAAACGCGCCGGGATTGAGATCCGGGTTAAAAACCACCTGGACAACGCCGGAACGATCCCGCAAATCGGCAAAAATCAAACCGCCGTGATCGCGACGGCGTTGCACCCAACCATTTAGGATAACTTCCTTTCCGGCATCCTGGGATTTTAATTGGCCACAGCCGGCATTCCTGATTGCATAGTTCAATTTTGAACTCCTCCCAACTCCTGAAACATCATCAAAGCGGTGAATTGACAATAATGGATTAAATCCGGACCGGAAATTCAACCCTATCGATATATTTTGCTTAACAGCGCCTCAATATCGGACAATCCGATCAATTCTTGCTGGCTGGTATCCATATGCCGGATCAGGATCTGACCGTTATTCAACTCATCTTCACCCAGAATCCCCACCAGCCGGACTCCGGTTTTATCGGCGGTTTTAAGCTGCGCTTTCAGGCTGCGGCCCAAGTAATCCGTGTCCACGATCCATCCCGCTTCACGGAGGCGGATCAGCACCGGGAACAGCGCCTGTTGAGCGTTCTCGCCCAGCGGCGCCAGATACAAATGAGGCCCGGTTTGAATCTTGGGCAAAAGGTTTCTGGCCTTCAACACCATGATCAAACGTTCCATTCCGCCCGCGAAGCCGATTCCCGGGGTCGGAGGGCCGCCGCATTCCTCCACCAGCCCGTCATAACGGCCGCCGCCACCCAAGGCGTTTTGGGCTCCCAAATCCCCGGCGACCACCTCAAACACGGTTTTCGTATAATAATCAAAGCCACGCACCAATCGCGGATTCATGGTATAGCCGATGCCCAATCCGTCCAAAAGATCCAACAGACGCTGGAAATGGCCGCCACAGTCCGGACAGAGCGTTTCGGTGATCAGCGGCACATCGGCAGTAACCTTGCGGCAGGCTGGATTTTTGCAGTCAAGCAGCCGCAGCGGATTCCGCTCCAACCGGCGTTGACAGTTTGGACACAATTCATGGGCGCGGGGGCGCAAGTGCTCCAGCAATCGGGCGCGATAAAGCGGCCGGCAATCAGGGCAGCCGATGGAATTGATATTGGTCTCCAAATCAGAAATCCCCAGCCGCCGATAAAAGTTAACTACTAGCGCAATTACCTCGGCGTCGACCCGGGGATCATTGCTGCCGAGAACCTCAGCCCCGAACTGGACGAATTGCCGGAAACGGCCGGCTTGAGGCGCTTCGCAGCGAAACATCGGCCCATAGTAATACAGTTTAGCCACACCCCCGGAAGCTGCCAGGTTATGTTCCAGGTAAGCGCGAACCACCGATGCGGTGCCTTCCGGTCGCAACGTGATGCTGCGATCGCCACGGTCGGAGAAAGTGAACATCTCCTTTTCGACAATGTCAGTGGTTTCACCAATGCCGCGCTGAAATAATTCCGTATGTTCGAAGATCGGGGTCCGGACTTCCCCGTAGCCGTATTCCGTAAATATTGTTTGAATTAAAGTCTCCAGATAACGCCAATACACGACATCTTCCGGGAGAAGATCATAGGTCCCCTTGGGAGTAAAGACTTTAGCCATCTAATCTCGCCTCATTTACATTCCGATATCAATACGCGGAAGGCGTTGTTCCGCCCTCCGCGTTGATCGTGACTCGCTTATTCAAGTTTTAGTTTGCCGCGGGACTGGGATTCGGAGAAGCTTGGGTTCCACTCTGTTGCTGATTCAAGCTCTGCTGGTACTTTTCCATGGCTTCTTTCTCTTTACGCTCAAGCTCCTTCAGCAGTTGATCCTCTTTGGCCGCCTCGTCCGTCATCTTAAACTCGGTGAACAGCGCCTTGAGTTGCTCGTGAACATTCATGTCGCCGGGGTGAGCCGTACTAAATTTGGTCAACTCCGCTTTGGCGGTATTTTGTTGCCCGTCGTCCACATACGCCTTGGCAAGGGCGGTTTGATACTCCATGGTTTCTTGGGAATCCGCCGGGGCCTTCTTCAGAATCGCGATGGCTTCCTTCGGTTGTTTCAATTCACGATAAACCTCGGAGGCTTCGATATAGACATCCGCTTTATTCTTGTAATACTTGCGTGTGATGGCCTTTTCATAAGCCTGGGCCGATTCCTGCCATTTCTGATCCTGTTTCAGACGAAACGCCCGCAGTCCCGAATCTTGAATCTCCATGTTGTCCTGCGCTTTTTTATAAAGGTTCTGCAACCAATCCTGAAAAGCCTGATCATAAGGAGCCTGACGCATCAGCAGATCATCTTCGGTTTCCTGGTATTTTTCCTTGTATTCGTTGCCCTTGGGCATGATTCTGGAGTCCAGCTTGATAATGTGATAACCGTAATCGGACTTGACCGGTTTACTGAACTCACCAGCCTTTAATCCTAACGTGCCATCCACAAACGGTTTGACCATGCTATTTTTAAATTGGTCCACCGGCATTGTCCCGAGACTGCCGCCTTTATCCTTGGAGCCCGGATCATCGGAGTATTGTTTGGCAAGCTCGGAAAAATCTCCGCCCTCGGATACTTTGGCGTACACCTCATTGGCGCGCGCCACAGCCTGAGCGTCAGTCCGGATATCTGCGCCGCTGGAATCCTTGAGGCCGACCAAAATGTGGCTAACCTCAATCTGCTCAAGCATGCCAAGGACTTGCTCCTTCGGAATCTTGATCTTCAATTCGCGCGCCTTCGTGGCGATGAATTTCTGCTTTTCGACGTCTTGCTTCACTGCTTTCCTGAACTCGTTCTTGTTGCTGTAGCCTTGCCGCTCCATGAAGCTTTGCAATTCTTCCTCGGTGGGCAGGTACTTTTTGATCAGTTTGTCCACATCGGCGTTGGTGACTTTGATCTTCGCCTTTTTGAGCTCTTGTTCGAAAGCGGTTTCTTGAATCGCGATCGTCAACGCCATGTCACGCACCTGTGATTCGGAATACGTCGCGCCGTACTGCTGCATTTGGCTGGCTTGTTGCGCGGCGCGGAAAATATAATTATTAAAATCCTTATCCTTCACTTGCTGGCCGTTGATCTTAACCGAAGGCCCTTTATAAGCCGTCGTTTCTTTGGTCATCGCCGGAATACCGATATAAAACATACCGATAGTCAATGCCACGACCAACAGAATGATCACCGGCATCAGCAACTTCTGGCAAACGCGACGGATCGACATCATACTCATTGGCGATAATTCCTCCTTTATATTTGCCCAAAAAAAAATGAGTAAACACCCATGAATGCCACAAAATCCAATCCTGACAATACTGCTAATATTGTACCTAATGTCAATCTAAATGTCAATCAAGAAGTACCCGGGTTTGCTGGGCTTTTTTAACTAATTCGGCGTCGATGCGCTGGCTGTATGTTGCCGGACATTTGGGGTTTTGATGACGCGCGACCCGGTGCTTCGGGCCATAGACCCATTTCGTAACGGCACCGGCTCCAAGGCCAAAGATGGTTTGCCTTTCTTCCATCATTTGAATATTATAAACGCTCTCCCGCTCCGGCCTGGCGAATCCGGTATTTTCTTGATCGGCCAGGATAAGACGTTGCCGGTATAAATAATAAGGAGCATATCCCGAGTCACGCAACAGGCGGTGCCCTGTCTCGACCGCCCGCGCCAGATCGGCCTCGTCCGCTAGTTCCAGTCCGGAAAAGCTGCTCCGCCAGGCTGCCGCCCGTTTCGGAGCCAGCGTATGAATGGTCACGTTTTCTGGTTGCAATTCCACTACTCTCGCAATTGAACTCAGAAAATCGCCTCCGTCCTCACCTGGTAATCCCAGAATCAGATCCATATTCAGATCCAGACGGGTCGGTTTGACCATTTGAACCGCATCAAGAACCTGGCGCACCGAATGATCGCGGCCGATTCGTTCCAAGGTCGGAGCGTTCATGGTTTGAGGATTGACGCTGACCCGGGTTGCCCCAGCTTGAACCATGGCCGTTAATTTGGCCGGAGTGATCGTCTCCGGCCGACCGGCTTCTACAGTAAATTCGGTGGTTGTTCCGGCCTGAAACCGTTCGGAGATGTCTTCCAGCAGTATCTGAAACGACTCGTCGTCCAGACTGGTCGGGGTTCCGCCCCCCAGATAAATCGTTTCCACGGACCAGCCCCGTTCCAGGAAGAACGTGGCCATGGCTTCAATTTCACGATGAAGGGCCTTCAGGTAATCTTTCACCAGGTGGCCGTGGGTTGACAGCGGAACCGCCGGAAACGAACAATAATGGCAGCGGCTTGGGCAAAACGGGATGCCGATATAGACTCCGATCCGGCCGGAAGAGTTGAAAAAACGCTCTTGCTTGGCTCCGATCTCGACCACCAAATCGGCTTTATTCGGATCCAATCCGTAAATCGTCCGCAGATTGGCGCGGATCGCTTCGACCGGAAAGCCCTTATCCCGCAAATAATGAAAGATCTTGGTCGGCCGCACCCCGCTCAAAATCCCCCACGGGGGCTTCTTGCCGAATCTAGGTCCAGCCAGGGAAATGATGCCCAGCCGAATCAATTCTTTAAGGCGTTGCTGGCGATCGGCCGGTCCATAGCACGGATCGAAGATCTCAGTGTCGCGATACTCCCATTTCGAAGCGGCTTGCCCGTCGTCCAGCCGGACGGTTATCCGGAAATCGGTATTGTAATCAACGCCGATCCGCCAATCACCGCCTTCAGCCACCAGCAGGGCGTCGGGGTCAAGGATCTGAAGGGCGGCCTGGATATTAGGCAATTGTTTCGGGTCTGCGACGTTCACAGTATAATTCATCGGACCCTATTCATGAAGATACGGATTAAAATCCGTTTCATGCCCGATGCTGGTTGAGCGGTCATGGCCGGGCCAGACTAAGGTATCCTGAGGTAAGGTTAACAGGCGTTCCTTGATGCTAGCCAGCAATTGCCGGTGGTCGCCGCCGGGGAAATCGGTCCGGCCGATACTCTCATAAAACAGTGCATCGCCCGAGAACAGCAACCCGGGAGCATACAGCGAAATCGACCCAACGGTATGCCCGGGAGTTTCAATGACCGTCAAGATCTCGCGCCCCAGTTCCAAGTGATCGCCGGCCCGGACGGTCCGATCCGCATCGGGGCTGACCAACTCCGCTCCAATATATGCGGAGAGGTTGGCCGCAGCCGATACCAGCATTGGCCGGTCATTGGGATGAATAATAATTGGAGCGCCGGTCAAGGAATGGATCTCGGCGTTCCCGGCGATATGATCGGCATGGCCGTGGGTGTTGACGATCCACGCCAAACGCAAGCCTAGGCGGGTCAAATGCTCGAATACTTCAGTCATCGCGCCTCCGGGATCAATGATCCCGGCTTCCCCGTCCGACCAGACCAAAAAGGTATTGACCTGTAAATCTCCCATTACCCAACGTTTCAATTCCATAATCGATTAAACGGGCTCCTGTTTAAAAAGTTCCTTCCTCATCCGGAGATTCGGTCCGGATCGCTTCTAGCACTTTTTCCGCGGCGGAGCGCTGCCCGGCAGGGACCAGGATGACAATGTCCGCCAGAGGTCCAATCGTCAATCCGTAAATAGCGCCGGCGACGTCACGTTCCATTTTTACCGCGATACCGGCCGAAGTCAACAGTCCGCCAATCAGATGGGCCTCATCCGGTTGGGAAACCGAGGTCAGGACCGACCACTCTTCGTTTGCTTTATCCATTTCCATTCCCACTCAAAGTCAGTTTATTTTGAATTTCTTTCAAAACCATCGCCGAATGGCGCAAAGCGCTCTCCTCCTCGGACGAAAGCGAGAGGACGATCTTCTTTTCAATACCCGCCCGACTGACAATGGTCGGCAGGCTGAGACAAACATCCTCGATTCCGTATTCGCCCTGTAACATGCTTGAAACCGTCAATACCGAAAATTCATTCCGGAGAATGCTTTCGGTGATCTCAACCAGCGCCAGGCCAATGGCATAATAGGTGGCGCCTTTCCCTTTGATGATCTTGTAGGCGGCGTTCTTCACTTCCGAGAAGATCGTTTCCTTCGGAAGCGGTCCGCAATGGTGGCCGCAGACCGGACAAAATTCCCCGAAACGTAAGCCGGCGATGTTGGCCAGGCTCCAGACCGGAACCTCGGTATCGCCGTGTTCGCCGATGATATAGGCGTGAACATTGGAAGGGTCAACGTGGCAATGCCGGCTCAGGAGAAAACGAAACCGCGCCGAATCAAGCACCGTTCCGGATCCGATGACCCGCTCGGCGGGGAATCCGCTTAACCGGAACGTGATATAGGTCATGATATCCACCGGGTTAGTGGCGATCAGCAATAGCGCTTCGGTTCCGACCCGGTTGATCTGATCGATGATCGAACGGAAGATGGCGGCATTCCGGGACAACAGATCGATCCGGGTTTCGCCCGGTTTCTGATTAGAACCGGCGCAGATCACGATCAAATCGGCGTCCTTGCAGTCTTCGTACGATCCGGCGTGAACCGAGACCGGCCGGACGAAGGAGATCCCATGGTTCAGATCCATGACCTCCCCTTCCAGCCGCTCCTGATTGGTGTCGATAATCGCGATCTCTGAAACCACCCCGTTGATCATCAAACTATAAGCATACGTCGACCCGACCAGCCCCGCTCCGATGATTACTACCTTACTGGCGCGTTCCTTCATCCAACATCCCCCTTGCCGCCGCTATATAAGTTAATTATACATCATGTTCTTAATGCCGGCCATGATGAAAGAACTAATGAATTTAATTCAACTTATTTCAACTGTAATCGGATGAAGTAAATTCCGATTTGATTCATTTGCATTCGGCTTTAAGAATGAAAATTTTATATTTAGAAATTTACTTCATCCGATATAGTATTGGCTATCTTTTCCCGGTCCCTTCATTAACATTCGGAATGCCCGCAGGCGATACATTTGGCGCAGCCCTCAAAATAACCAAAGGTGTACATGCCGCAGACGGGACAGATATTAAACCCCATCTTGCCGGGCTGATCCGGCGGATAAACCGCGGCCGGAGCCGATTCCGACAACCCTAGTTCCAATTGGGGCTGAACCTCGGAATGAACTGGCGCGCCCGCATCCAGCCTGGTCAGGTTGTCGTTCAAAAAACGGCCGATCGCGTCGGGAACCGACCGGATCCGGTTGGGCCCGAACCCGACGAAGCGGCTGCCTCCGATCCCGATCAATTCATCGGCGACGGCTTGCGGATCGATACCGCAGCGGAAGGCCAATGAAATCAGTCGTGCCATGGCCTCGGTGAATGCCGAAATATCGCTTCCCGCCTTGCCAATTTGCGCGAATAACTCAAACGGATGATCATCGTGAAAGTTCAAGGTCAGGTAAAGGTTACCCTCCGGAGTCTGGCGCGCGTCGGTAACCCCGATTAGTCGCTTGGGGCGTTTCACCGGTTGAATCCTCCCCCAATCCCCGTAGGAACGGTGAGCCCCAATAGGTCCGGTAGGAGAGGAGACGGTCTTTTCAACCTTTTGCATCGGCTGATTGTCCAAACTTCCATCCCGGTAGACGGTTAACCCCTTGCAGCCCAACCGGTAGGCCAGCCGGTACGCTTCGGCGATCTGGTCGGGAGTGGCGTCATGGGCAAAATTGATGGTTTTAGAGACCGCGTTGTCGGTATACTTCTGAAAGGCGGCCTGCATCCGGATATGCCATTCCGGCTCGATCTCATGGGCGGTGACGAAAACGTCCCGCCAATCGTCCGGGATCCCCTCAACCGCCCGCACGTTTCCGGACTCGGCGATCATTTCCAGCAACTCGGGACGGTAAAACCCTTCGGCCTTGGCAATGGCCTCAAATGTCTTGTTCGCCTCGATCAGACGGTCGTTATCCATAATCTGGCGGACAAAGGCCAGACTGAACAGGGGCTCGATTCCGCCCGACGTATCGCAGATAATGCTAATGGTTCCGGTCGGCGCGATGGTGGTCGTGGTCGCGTTACGGGTCTTCAGCCCATCTTTTTTATCAAATATACTCCCTTTAAAGTTGGGGAATGCCCCCCGGGTCTCGGCAAGAGCCTCCGATGCCTTTTTGGAGGCGCCGTCAATGAACCCCATTACCGTTTCGGCCAACTGCACCGCCGGCTCTGAATTATACGGAATTTTCAGTTTATAAAGAAGATCGGCCCATCCCATCACACCCAGACCAATCTTCCGGTTGCCTTTGGTCACTTGTTCAATTTGCAGGATCGGATAGCGGTTCGCCTCAATCACATCGTCCAGGAAACGCACGGCCAGCCGAGTGACCTCAGCCAGTTCATCCCAGTCGATCTCCGCTTTGCCTTCCCCTTCTTTCACCATTAACGCCAGGTTCAATGAACCCAGGTTGCATGATTCATAGGGTAACAGCGGTTGTTCGCCGCAAGGATTGGTGCTTTCGATGGCGCCCAGTTTGGGGGTTGGATTGGCTTCATTCATCCGGTCGATAAAGACGACCCCGGGTTCCCCGCCTTCCCAGGCCAGATAGACGATGCGATCAAAGACTTCCCTGGCCGGGAGTTTGCCAATCGGCTGTTTGGTGCGCGGATTGATTAAAAAATAGTCTTCGTCCTTTTCCAATGCTTCCATGAAGGCGTCAGTGACCGCCACCGACAAGTTGAAATTGGCGATCTCGCCCTTTTCCTTTTTGGCCTCAATAAAATCCAGAATATCAGGATGGTCCACCCGTAAAATTCCCATGTTGGCGCCGCGCCGGGTACCCCCCTGCTTGACCGCTTCCGTACTCGAATTATAGACTTTAATGAATGACAACGGTCCGCTGGCCACCCCGCCGGTGCTGCCGACCTGATCATTCTTGGGGCGGATCCGCGAAAAGCTAAATCCGGTGCCCCCGCCGCTTTTATGAATCAAGGCCGCAATCTTGAGCGATTCAAAAATGCTCTCCATTGAATCCTCAATCGGCAGCACAAAACAGGCTGACAGTTGACCCAGTTCCCGTCCGGCATTCATCAGCGTCGGAGAATTCGGCATGAACTTCTTTTGATCCATGATCCGGAAAAATTCGTCCGCCAATGCCACAACCTCGGGCTGAGTCGCGCCAAACGCGTCCGCTTCCACCCCCGCGACATACCCAGCCACCCGGTGCAACAGATCCTCCGGACTTTCCACGACCTTACCGTCGCTCTTCATCAAATAACGCCGCTCCAAAACCGCCTTGGCGTTTGCTGATAACTCCACTACCTATCCCTCCAATGGCTACAACATATTGTGCCACTCCTATTTTAATATACTATATATAGATTGTCCAACCATAATTAGGAAATAATCCGGTGTTTTTACCGGATCTACCCTCAAAATCGGGTCGCTAAATCGCTAAAACGAACTTTATTACCAAAATTCATCCATTTACCGCCAATGGCAGATTACTCCGCCGCCGGTGTACGGCACCAGCGACGAATCGGCTTAATTGAAGCGTCCGCAAGTTTAAACTGGGTAAAGCTGCCCCGCAAGCACCAATGATGGGGTAGCGGGTAAAGCATCGCACTTCATTTTCCTTTTGAATCTTTTCGTTTGCTTGCGGATGCTTTCGATTGGACAATAAAATGCTTTCGTTTGGTTTCGGATACTTTCGATTAGACAACAAAACATTTTCGTTTTCTTTCGAATACTTTCGGTTTGACAACAAACTACTTTCGTTTTCTTTCGAATACTTTCGATTCTGTTGATAAATATGGAGTTTTGATAAGAAAATGAGGAATTTTGGTAACTTGTTGTGGATTTTGGAAACAGATGAGAGCAAATTGAAAATATCGATTTAGCTCTTCGTAGATTATGCAAATTATGCAAAAAAATAAAGGCCCGAATCAACGGGCCGCCCCACTAAGCCTATGTAGTTGTATTTCAATTTTGGTCTACAAATACTTTGTATCCTTTCCCGGTCAACTCGGATTTAAGCCGTTCGGCGTTTTGAGATGAACCGAAGGCTCCGACCTGGACCGCAAACGGAGGGTTATTGCCCACATACACCGGATAACCGAGGGACTGCAATTGCTGGGAAGCGGAGACCGCTTCGTTGCGATTGGTATATGGGCCAACTCTTACTTTGAACTTGACGGCTGGCGCGGAATTGGCCGGCGCGTTGTCTACCGTCGGCTGGGTCGAGGAGTTGTCGGGAATTTTGATGTTTTCCACGGTATCTGTGGGCAGAGTAGTCGTCTCGAAATGGCCGTCAGCGCCAACCGGCGAACCCGGCTGATCCTTTACCCACCCTTCAAACAATAGCCCGAAAACCACCCCTAGCGAAATCGCTAAAAATGAAAAGAAAACCAAGCCGGCGGTTTTGGAAAGCAGATTGGTCAGTGATTTAACGGTTTTGTTTTCCATAAATACACCCCCTTTGTGAGCAATTACTCGAAATCTCTCAATAAAGGATACTACCAAAAATAAAAAATATTCCTAGAACGGCAAGATTTTATAAGACCCTTGGCGAAAGCCCGGCCAAAATGCGTAAAAAAAACCGGACCATCTTTTTGATGATCCGGTTTACCAATGTCAGCAGCCATTATGAAAGCGTTGCGAGTCAGGATGAAATACAGTCTACCCGATAATCTTCTGATAGCAGACGATATCCAGCAACCGCCCGAATTTGCGGCCCACCTGCTGATAATGGGCGCACTTGGTATAGCCGTTCTTTTCGAATAAACGGATGCTCGCCGAGTTTTCGCCGCAAATAACAGCCACCAGGGAATGAATATCGCCGCCGCTCGCGAATTGTTCCAAATGCCGCAGCGCTTCCGTTCCAAGGTTCTTCCCGGAATACTCGGGTTTCAGGTAGATCGTGACCTCGGCCGTAATATCGTAGGCTTCCCGCGCCTTATATCGGGTCAGCAGGCAATATCCGGCTGTCCGTCCCTGATAAGTAACCAGAAAACAGCGGTAGCGCGGATGATTAAAGAAAACAATCCCCTGCATCTCCTCCAAATCCAACAGGTGCTCATGAAAGGTGGCGGTGCTGTTTTGGATATAATAATTGTAGATCGATAGCACCTCCGGAAGATGTTCTTCGCGAATTTCCTCAAAACTGCAATCGGCCATGGTTTCCTCCAAATTATCGAAAATCTTCATTTGTTACTGCCGTTTTTAACGGAAATATTCGACGCCGGCCTCAAAGATCCTTTGATCCTGAGCGCCCGGAACATTACGGTAGAGATGGGGCCCAATCCGCTCCGAATGACCCATCTTCCCAAATACCCGCCCGTCCGGACTGGTGATCCCCTCCACGGCCTGGAGGGAGCCGTTGGGATTGAAGCGGCTGTCATAGGTCGGCCTCCCGCTCAGATCGACATATTGGGTTGCAATTTGTCCATTCGCGGCGAGCTTCGCAATAACTTCCGGACTGGCCACAAAGCGGCCTTCCCCATGGGAAACGGGGATCGTGTGGCAATCGCCGACCCGCATTTTCGCAAGCCATGGCGATAGAGTTGAGGCGATTCGGGTCTGAACCAGGCAGGAGACGTGGCGGCCGATGGAATTAAAAGTAAGGGTGGGGCAATCCGGCGTAATTTCCCGGATTTCACCGTACGGAACTAATCCCAGCTTGATCAGGGCCTGAAAGCCGTTGCAAATTCCCAGAATCAGCCCGTCCCTTTCCCGCAACAGGCGCATCACGGCTTCACTCACCCGCGTGTTCCGGAAAGCGGTGGCGATAAATTTTCCGGAACCGTCTGGCTCGTCTCCGGCGCTGAAACCGCCCGGAATCATGATGATCTGCGCTCGATCGATGATCCGAACCATTTGGGCGATGGATTCTTCAACATCCTTTGGGGTCAGGTTACGGAAGACCAGCGTTTCGACCAGCCCACCGGCCCGCTCGAAGGCGCGTCGCGTATCATATTCACAATTGGTGCCTGGAAACGCGGGGAGGAATACCCGGGGTCTGGCGATGCCGGTTCCGGCTTTCCGGACCGCCCGGCCCGCATATTCAAAGAGCGCCGGTTCGGCCCCGGCCGCTTCGGTCTTGGACGGAAATACCTTTTCAAGCGGCGCTTCCCATTGAGCGAAAGCTTCTCCTAGATCGATCCGGACCCCGTTGATCGCAATCGTGGGTTCCGCTTGGGTAACGCCCAAGATCCGGTAATCGAGTCCGGCCAATTCCGTTTGCAGATCCAAGTCTTCCGCCAATTCCAGCACGATCGAGCCGTAATCGGGACGGAACAGATCCGCCGGATTCTCGGTCCGGTCAAACCGGAACCCGATCATGTCGCCGAAACCCATTTTGGTGACAGCTTCGGCCAGCCCGCCGGTGCCGACGGCCCAGGCGGACAAGATTCGCCCCTGCTGAATCAATTGATGGATGATTTGATAATTCCGGGTCAATCGGTCAAAGTCAGGCAGATCACTGTCATCCCGGCGTACCGGGACCAGCGCCACCCGGCTCACCATCCGCTTGAACTCCGGGGAGATGACTTTGGTTATATCGACCACATCCAGTGCAAAAGCCACTAAGGTGGGAGGAACATTCAGTTCATTGAAGCTTCCCGACATGCTGTCCTTGCCACCGATCGCCGGAATTCCCAGGCGTTTTTGGGCAAGATAGGCGCCGAGCAAGGCCGCGAACGGTTTGCCCCATTTCTCCGGCGCGTCGCCCAGTTTTTCGAAGTATTCCTGCAAGGTCAGCCGAATGCGCCGGTAATCGCCGCCGATCGCCACAATCTTAGCCACCGCTTCGATCACGGCATACACGGCGCCATGAAACGGGCTCCATTGGCCGAAGGTGGGGTTATAGCCGAACGACATGGCGGTGCCGGTGGTGGTCTCCCCTCCCAGCACCGGAAGCTTGGCGACCATGGCTTGAACCGGAGTCTGTTGGCGTTTACCACCAAGGGGCATGAACACCGTTCCCGCCCCGATGGTGCTGTCGAACCGTTCCACCAGACCCATCTGGCTGCAAACATTCAATTGCCGCAAATTGGCCACCCAGGCCTCTTCCACCCGACTCAGGCTGGCGGCGATCGCCTCAGGCAAGGCTTCAAAACGGTTGCCCGCTGTTCCCGGATCCAGCACTTTCACTTGGGCCACTTGCTGAACGCCGTTGGTGTCCAAAAACGCCCGGCTGATATCGACAATGGCCTTACCGCGCCAATACATCCGCAACTGCGGCTCGACCGTAACTGCGGCCACTACGGTCGCTTCCAGATTTTCGGCGGCGGCGGCCCGTTGGAACTCCTCGATCCGGTCGGGCGCAACCAGTACCGCCATCCGTTCTTGCGACTCGGAGATGGCCAGTTCGGTACCGTCAAGGCCTTCGTATTTCTTGGGAACCTGATCCAAATCAATCGCCAGCCCCGGCGCCAGTTCGCCGATAGCCACCGAAACGCCGCCGGCGCCGAAGTCGTTGCACTTTTTGATCATCCGGCTGACCGCCGGATCCCGGAATAAGCGTTGAATTTTTCGCTCCGTCGGCGGATTGCCTTTTTGAACTTCGGCTCCGCAACTTTGAAGCGAGTCCTCGGTATGGGCCTTGGAGGAGCCGGTGGCTCCACCGCAGCCGTCCCGGCCGGTCCGGCCACCCAAAAGTATGATTGCGTCGCCGGGTTGCGGTTGTTCGCGAATCACCTGACCCTTCGGTACGGCGCCGACCACGGCGCCGATCTCCATTCGTTTGGCGACAAAACCGGGATCATATAATTCAACTACTTGTCCCGTGGCCAGCCCAATCTGATTGCCGTAGGAACTGAAACCGGCCGCGGCTCCGGTGGTAATTTTCCGTTGTGGCAGTTTGCCGGGGATAGTCGCTTCGATCCCGACCCGGGGATCGCCGCTGCCGGTGACCCGCATCGCATGATAAACGTACGAACGTCCTGAAAGCGGATCGCGAATCGCTCCGCCCAGACAGGTGGCTGCTCCGCCGAAGGGCTCGATCTCGGTTGGATGATTGTGGGTTTCGTTCTTGAACATTACCAGCCACTCCTGGGGCTGACCGTCGACTTCGGCCTGGACCACGATGCTGCAGGCATTGATCTCGTCGGACTCCTCAAGGTCGGCTAACCGGCCCTGCTTGCGAAACTCTTTCATGGCGATGGTCGCCAGATTCATCATGGTCATTGCCTTGGGCGCCCGATCGGAGACAAACTCTTGGGCATCCAGATACTCCCGGTAGGCAGCATCGATGGCCCGCTGATACGGTCCAGCGGCGATCTCCACCGCGTCAATCTTGGTTAAAAAGGTGGTATGGCGGCAATGATCCGACCAATAGGTATCCAAGACCCGAATTTCGGTCAATGACGGGTTGCGCTTCTCTTCATCGCGAAAATGGTTCCGGCAAAAAATCAGATCTTCGTCGGACATCGCTAATCCCAATTGGCCGCGAAGCTCCCGAATTTGTTCGTCGTTCTTGCTGATGAACCCTTCCAGCACTGGAACATCGGGCGGATAATCGACCGCTGACTCCAAGGTCAGCGTTTTTTCCAATGAAGCCTCCCGGGCTTCAAGCGGATTGATGCAATATTCCTTGATCCGCTCCAGATCGATAGCGGTAAGCGAACCTCGAAGCAGCAGAAGCTTGGCCACCCGTACCTCGGGCCGCTCCCGCTGGACCAAGATCTGAATGCATTGGGCCGCTGAATCGGCCCGTTGATCGTATTGCCCCGGCAGATATTCAATGGCCAGAATCCGAACCTCTGGGTCAAGAGATAATTCTTCATCATAGACCATATCCACCGGCGGTTCGGCAAAGATGATATTCCGCGACCGCTGATATTCTTGATCGCTGATTCCGGCGATATCATAACGGTTAACAATCCGCAGTCCTTCGAGCCCCTGAATCCCCAATGCCTCTTTTAAATCCCTATACAACTGCCGGGCTTCAATATCGAACCCCGCTTTTTTTTCAACATAGATCCGGCGAACATAACTCCCATGCATTGTTGATCATCCCTCCGATAGCGTATCGAATGATTCATCTGTTTTTATTATAATTCAGAGAGAAGAATAAGTAAAATTAATCAATTTAATATATAATATTAGCAGTACTAATTAAATAATTTCCTTACCTAAAAAATAATGAAACGTATAAGAGGGAATATTAATATGGATATTAACTTCGAACTTTATAAAATCTTTTACCATGCGGCCCGGACTGGCAATTTCTCGGAAGCCGCGACCCACCTGTTTATTACCCAGTCCGCAGTCAGCCAGTCGATTAAAAACCTCGAAACCAAGCTAGGTGTTCAACTGTTTCACCGCGCGCCCCGCCATTTACGGCTGACTCAGGAAGGAGAATTGCTATTTTCCCATGTTGAACAAGCTTATCATCTACTAAAAAACGCCGAAGCGAAAATGATCGAACTGCAAAATCTGGAATCGGGGGCAATCAGGATCGGAGCCAGCGATACCGTCTCCCGATATCTCCTCCTCCCGTTCCTGCGCCTCTTCAATGAGGCCCATCCCAAATTGAAAATCCAGGTGATCAATCGGACTTCTCTGCAGATTATCAAGCTTTTAAAACAAGCTACGATCGATTTCGGAATCGTTACCATTTCGGATGACCATCCGGAAGTTAAAACGGAATTTCTGGTTGAAGTCAACGATATTTTTGTAGCTCCCGGCAAATATGGCGAATTGAAGGAGCGGGCCGTGCCGCTAACCGACCTGCTCCAATATCCCTTATTATTGCTGGAAAAAAGTAGCGCCACCCGGCGAAATTTTGACAAGTTTCTGGCGGAACGCCGATTAGCGGTGACGCCGGAGATCGAGTTGGAGAGCGTCGATCTGCTGGTGGAGTTCGCCCGAATCGGACTTGGCGTGGCGCACGTATTGCGGGAGAGTGCGCTGGAAGCGATGGCAGCGGGTGAGTTGTTCGAGGTCCATACGGTCGAAGCGATACCGCTCCGGAAACTCGGGATCGCGGTAGTGGAGAATGTTCCGTTATCGCGGGCCACCGCATCATTTGTCGTCATGTTGAAATCGGAATTAATAAAAAAACCCTCCGCGACGGAGGGCTCTCCCATTCTTTAATGTCCAACCTCGGCCGCGATCATAATCACGGTCATCCGGCCCGGGAACTTTTTGGCATTATGAATGATCGTCGTATAATTACAAAGCCGGCCCGGAGTATCGCAATCAGTACAAATCCCCGTTTCCAGGCAGCCGGTCTGATGAGTGCCCAGCCGCCGGGCGTTCATCGGCGCCGCCACTTCCCGGATTCGTTCAAAAGCCGCTTCAAGATTATTGACGATCTTGTTGACTCCGGCGATAATGATCACCTGGCGCGGCCCAAAGATCATCCCGGCCACCCGGTTCCCCGTACAATCCCGGTTTACCAGTTCGCCATATTTGGTGATGGCGTTGCATCCGGTGATCAAATAATCGGCCAGCATGCCCTGGCGCATAATCTCGACCCGGTCGGGAATGAACGGCAGTTTCTGATAACGGTCGAAAAAATGATATTTCCCCGACCGCAGAATATCCACAAATCCCATTTCATCCAGGACGGCCGACCCGCCCAACGTGACACTGGCTCCCTCCGGAACCAGCTCAAGCAGCTTTACCTTGGCTACGGCGATCGATTCCACCACATGTACGGTATAGCCTTTTTTGACCAACGCCGCTTCGATCTGTTTGGCCCGCTGTTCATTAAACCAACGTTTGATTTCACCCGCCATTTTGCTATCACCTCGAAGTGTTATGCAGTTACTGGATCTCACTTATACTTAGGTTTCGGAAACTCTGGCGGTTTTCCTGCATTCAATCATTGCACTCTAGTTTGAATCGAGCGGAAAAAAGTTAGACCGGACAGTTTAGGCTCCCGACCCCACTTTAATAACGCCCCATTGCTGGTTCACCGAACCGTCACTTTTGACGACTGATTTTCATTTTGTCTCCGATACCAAGCTTATCAACCACTTCCATACCCTTAACCACCGTTCCGAAGACGGCATATTGTCCATCCAGCCAGGAGGCGTCGGTTTTTAAAATGTAAAACTGCGATCCGGCCGAATCGGGATGGGCCGCCCTAGCCATGGCCACCGCGCCCCGAATGTTTTTTAAGTCCGGATGCGTCTCCAGTTTGATGCTCCAGCCGGGTCCGCCGGTTCCGTTTCCCTTGGGATCCCCGCCCTGAACCACCCAATTTTCGACCCGGTGAAAGACCAATCCGTTATAAAATCCAGAATCAACCAATTTCAAAAAATTAGCGCAAGTGACCGGCATCAATGCCGGATAAACCGCAATATCGATCGCTCCTTTGGGAGTGGCCATTTTTACCATTACCACTTTGGAAAGGTTTGCTTTGGAAGCGGCCGCATCCGCCTCTCCTTCCGGCCAATTCAGGCCGGTCAATCCACCCAGGTTGAAGAAACTGACCAAGGCTAAAACCAAGATCCATTTGCGCACTCTGTATTCACCCTTCCTCCAGATCATGAATAAAGCAGAATCGTTGCAAAAAATACCAACGGCTCCGATCCGGTATTCTCCACCGAGTGGCTAGCGCCGTCTCCGGTAAGCATGGCGTCTCCCGCCTTTACGTCACGGCTCACTCCATTGTCGTTGACCCGGCCGGTTCCGGAAATAAAATAAAAGATTTCTTCTTCATTGTCGTGGCGATGAGCGCCAATCGATGCCCCCGGCGGCAGCGAAATCTCAGCGACCAATCGGGCTTTCCCGCGTAGTTCCCCCTGGCGAAACAAGTTCTTGATGGTGGCCGTCCCATTGCCGTCGCGCATTCTTTCCCGAAATTCTTGTTCCATCTCATTGGAGCGTCGTATCACAAGCTATTCCTCCTTACAATTCGATTACTGATTGATTTGACATCTCAAAAGAAAATCCTATCACTTGGTAGGAAAAGGTTCGGAAATAGACTTTTCGGTTGGGATTTTTTTATTTTTCAGAGGATAGAACAGTCAGTTATTGCAAATTCCAATTTAGAGGGAAGAAAAATCAAAAGAAGAAAGTGGGAATGTTTCCCTCTTTCTTCTTTTGGTATACCGGGACTGCGATGATTATCCTTGCAAACGTTTTTCAAGGGCCTCAAGCTGAGCGTTTAATTCTTTCGGGAGATGTTCGCCGAACTTGGCGTAATGTTCCCGGATTGAAGCCACTTCTTTCAGCCACTCTTCTTTGTTAACTCTAAGGAGCTCCGCCATATCGGCCTCGCTGACCTTGAGACCAGTACGATCAATGGCATCAATGGTCGGCATATATCCGATCGCCGTCTTCTCGGCTTTTCCCTCACCAGCAACCCGTTCAAAGACCCATTTGAGGACCCGGCTGTTCTCGCCGTATCCAGGCCAGAGCCATTTGCCGTCCTTGGTCTTTCTAAACCAGTTTACGTAGAAAATCTTCGGCAATTTATCCAGAGTGGACTTGGAGCCGACCTCCAGCCAATGTTTGAAATAATCACCCATATGGTAACCACAGAAAGGCAACATCGCGAAAGGATCGCGCCGCACTTGCCCAATATTGGCAGAAATTGCCGCAGCGGTAATCTCAGAACCGACGATCGATCCCAAAAATACGCCGTGAGCCCAATCAAAGCTCTCATGGACCAACGGAATGGTGCTGGGACGGCGTCCACCGAAAAGGATCGCCGAGATCGGCACGCCTTTGGGGTCTTCCCATTCCGGAGCAATGGCCGGGCATTGACTGGCCGGCGCAGTGAACCGGGCGTTGGGATGAGCGGCGGGAGCTTCGGCGCCCGGAGCCCAATCATTGCCTTTCCAGTCAATCAGATGACCGGGAGCATCGTATCCAATGCCCTCCCACCAAATATCACCGTCATCGGTCAGTCCGACGTTGGTGAAGATCGTATTCTTTTCAATGGTTTTCATGGCGTTAGGATTGGAGTCTTCAGAGGTGCCGGGTGCCACGCCAAAGAAACCAGCTTCCGGGTTGATAGCGTATAAACGCCCATCCGGACCATACTTCATCCAGGCAATATCGTCTCCGATGGTCTCCACTTTCCAGCCGGGGATCGTCGGAATCAGCATCGCCAGGTTTGTCTTGCCGCAAGCGCTGGGGAAAGCCGCCGCCACATATTTCTTTTCACCTTTGGGGTTGGTGATGCCCAAAATCAGCATATGCTCGGCCAACCAGCCCTCATCGCGGGCTTGTGCGGAAGCGATCCGAAGCGCAAAACATTTTTTGCCCAATAAGGCATTTCCACCATATCCGGAACCATAGGACCAGATGGTCCGTTCTTCCGGAAAATGGCTGATATATTTCTGTTCAATTGGAGCGCACGGCCATGCCACGTCCTTCTGCCCGGGGTCGAGCGGAGCACCGATCGAATGGAGACAGGGCACGAATTCACCATTATCACCCAGCACATCAAGGACCTTTTTCCCCATCCGGGTCATAATGCGCATATTAACGACAACATAAGGACTATCAGTCAACTCCACGCCGATCTTGGAAATCGGCGAACCGATCGGTCCCATTGAGAAGGGGATTACATACATTGTGCGCCCCTTCATGCAGCCGCGGTAGAGATCGATCATTGTCTTTTTCAGTTCCGCCGGATCGATCCAGTTATTGGTAGGACCTGCAGCTTCTTTTGTCTTAGAAGCGATGTAGGTCCGATCTTCAACCCGCGCCACATCCGAAGGATGGCTCCGGAACAGATAGCATCCGGGACGCTTCTTTAGCGGAATCGCCGCTCCTGACTTGACCATCTCTTGAAGCAGACGATCGGACTCTTCCTGAGTGCCGTCGCACCAATAAATTTGGTCAGGCTGGCACAATTCGGCCATTTCTTTTACCCAGGCTTGCAACGCATTGTTCATTGGTCAGTTCTCCCTTTCCTTGGTGATTATTAAATAAACATTGCAAAAACATTATAATACACAGAAAAAACAATCATTCCCCCAGTTTAATTTAGTCTCATTTTATTATGCCGGGCGCCTGCTGTCAACAAAATTTGACATGTATACAATACTCATGATCGAATTGATAAAAACCGAAAATCATTTAATTTTGCTCTTATCGAGAATCGCAGCAGCCCATTCTTTGGCTTTTCGCTCGTTTTCGGCTCGATTGCGGGTCAGCGGGGCAATAAACTGTTGCTCTCCCACAAACTCGTTTCCGGTCAAGGCCTCCTTCATCTTTTCAAAAGTCTTGCCGAGTCCCCCCTCATTGCAGCAAAAAAGCGCAATTCGCTTTCCGGAGACCGGGTTGGTTTTAAAAAAGGTATGCAAAGCCGGAGCATAGGAAAACGCCCAAACCGGAGACCCGATGAACAACAGATCGTAATCAGCGGGATTCGTTTCCAAAGGGAACAATTCCGGAGTCTGTTTGGTGACGACCTGCCGGCCTCCCCAAACGTATTTCATGAACCCCTTGGAACGGAGTTCTTGTTTGGGTTTAAGTTCGATTATTTCCCCCTTGGTTTCGTCAACGATGGTCTCGGCGATAAATCGGGTATTTCCTTCCAATGAATAATAGATGATCAAGATTTTTGGTTCGCTCATTTTTTCGAGACCCCCTTTCATTATTAATGTGATCTTTTCTCTTTTTTACCCATATCAATTAATGGTATAATGTCTTTTAAACTGATGCTCAAATGGACAGGAGTGATTCCTATACAAAAGGTGATCTGTGTTTATTGTTCATCCAGCCGAGTCATTGATCGGGTCTATTTTGAAGCCGCGGCCGAGTTGGGAAAGGAATTAGCGCTTCGTCGCGACACTATGCTATTTGGCGGCGGTCTGCTGGGGCTGATGGGTGAAGTGGCCAAAGCGGTCCACCAATCTCAAGGGGAAGTGATCGGCGTCATTCCTCGCGCCCTGAACATCAAAGGGGTTGTTTACGAAGATTGCAATGAATTGATTGTCACCGAAACGATGCGGGAACGGAAAGCGATCATGGACTCCCGTTCCGACGCGTTTATCGCCTTGCCGGGCGGATATGGAACGTTGGAAGAACTTCTGGAAATTATTACTCTCAAACAGCTTGATTATCATCAAAAGCCGATCGTTATCCTGAATATAGCAGGCTTCTTTGATAAACTTCTGGAACAATTTGAATTTATCATTGATAAGCGGTTTGCAAAACCAGAATGCCGAAATTTATATTTTGTGACCAGCAAAGTGAAAGAAGCGCTTCATTATATTGATCATTACCAACCTGAGACTCTTGGCCCAAAATGGTAACCTGCCAACCGGATCAAAAAAAACGACTAAATCGCTCTTTTTTTACCTTGCAGATCGGGCAGACCTCCGGCGGCTGCTCCCTGGCGCACAGATATCCGCATACCGAGCAACGCCAGACCGGGAAAGGCAACCCGGCTGGAATAGTAGACGGTTTAGTTTCAGGACTAACGGAACTAACGCGTTTCGATTCCGGCGGACGCCGTTCCGGAATGGATTTTGCTTTTGCTTCTCCCCGCGCTATCTCGCTGGAAACATATAAAGCGCAATAACAACTGCCATGTTCGTCCAAGTCCGGATCGCGATAATTGCACGGGCAGATGATATCTATGTCTTTGTCCCTGGCTCCCGATGCCAGACGGCAAGGGCAGGACGGATAGCCGTAGCGCCGCTCATTGATGAGCAACCCTTCCACTAGAGCCCGGGTGAACTCCAAGTCCGGATTCAAATGATATCCCGATGCCATGGCGTCCTTTTCCAGCTTCCGCAATAATTCGTCAACTTCCGGGGTACTCGCCGGTTTTTCCGAGTTCAAGCTCCCAGTACCTCCGTGATTTGATCCGCTTGGTAACCGATGATACAGTGTTCATCGTTAATGATCATTGTCGGAAACGAACGGTCGGGATTCCAGCGTTCAAGGATTGCTACGGCTTCATCCTTATCCAATCCTTCCGCCAGATCGATATCCACATAATCGTAGGCGATACCTAAATCCGCCAACAATTGCTTAGTCCTGCGGCACCAAATGCAAGTACTCAGCGTTAGCAGGAGAATACTCCCTTTGCTCTTTCCTTCGGCATGCTTAGTATTCATACTTCCTCCGAAGCGGTTATTGAACCAACCATTCTCGCTCGATCAAGAGTTTGTTTCGAAGAAAAATCAGGCCGCGCAAACGGTCTCCTTGGATTAATTCCTTTACTCCGCTAGGCGTTCCCGTCATTACGACGTCATTGTCTTCCAGAGTAAAGCAGCGGCGGATCGCTTCCAGCAGAACAAAGGGTGGGTAAATCATTTGTTCCGGAACCCCCTGTTGTTGAAGCAAACCGTTCAGCCATAACTCCAACCGCAGTTCGGGCAGATCGGCGGGAACCACCGGCCGAAATTCACTAAATAAAGCCGAACCGTCAAAAGCTTTGGCGCGTTCCCAGGGGAGCCCTTTGGCTTTCAACTGATTTTGAAGTTCGCCCAATGTCAAGTCCAATCCAAAAGCAACCGCGCTTAATTGGCCTTTTTTTATTAAGAATGAAAGCTCACCCTCGAACCGGCACGGTAATTCCGGTAGGATTAATTCGTCAGCAATAGCGCTGTTCGGTTTGATAAATAAAACCGGTTCCCCAGGCACCTCGTTGTTTAACTCCCGGATATGTTCCACGTAATTCCGGCCGACGCAAACCACTTTACTTGGAAAAAATATTTCTCCTTGATATAGGATGCCGTTCAAAGGGAACCTCCTGGTATCGTTTAACGGGATTGTAGTTGAATGCACTCCGAGTGTCGAAAGCAATCTACCAGATGATCGTTGACCATCCCAACCGCCTGCATGTATGCATAACAAATGGTCGGACCTACAAAACGAAAGCCCCTCCGCTGCAAATCCCGGCTCATCGCCGTCGACTCCGGCGTTACCGCTGGCACTTCGCCAAGACTCGTCCAATGATTGACTTTTGGCTGGCCGTCAACAAAACCCCAGATATAACTGTCAAAGCTCCCGAATTCCCGCTGAACCGCAAGAAAGGCCCTGGCATTAGTTGCCGTCGTTTCAATTTTGCGGCGATTGCGAATAATCCCCGGATCTTTCATTAATGCGGCGAGTTGTTCATCATTGAACGCAGCAATGCGGACCGGGTCAAAATCAGCGAATGCCTGACGGTAATTCTCCCGTTTACGGAGAATCGTGATCCAGCTTAAACCGGCTTGAGCGCTTTCCAAAATTAAAAATTCAAACAGTGTGCGGTCATCATGAACCGGGACGCCCCATTCTCGGTCGTGGTATTCAATATACAAAGGCTCCTCGCCTGCCCACGGGCACCGCTTCATCCACTCCGCCGCTCCAATTCGTCATATTTACGCCCAACTTTTAATATTCTACTTCAACCGGAACATTTGTTTTTCCTGCCGATTTCCGCGGCAAGTCTTGAATTAGTCTAATTTTAACATTGAAAAGAGAGCACAACAAGCCATAAAAAGTCGAAATGTAAACGGAATCACCCAAAGACTCATCGGCTCTTCCGCATCACCTGTGGTAAAAACGGAAAATAAAAATAACCGATTAATAATCGGTTAATCCTCGTCATATGGTGCCGAAGACCGGAATCGAACCGGTACGGTCTTTTGGACCGAGGGATTTTAAGTCCCTTGCGTCTGCCAGTTCCGCCACTTCGGCAATTAAAACTATTTTGGAGGCGGCACCCAGATTTGAACTGGGGAATAAAGGTTTTGCAGACCTCTGCCTTACCACTTGGCTATGCCGCCTTATAAACATATAATATCATTATTATTTATATTATGTACAGACAGGTTTTGCGCCTGTCTGTACATGAAATTTGGAGCGGAAAACGAGATTCGAACTCGCGACCCTCGCCTTGGCAAGGCGATGCTCTACCACTGAGCTACTTCCGCTTATTGAGTTGAACTAATTAATGGTGCCACGAGCCGGAATCGAACCAGCGACACGGGGATTTTCAGTCCCCTGCTCTACCAACTGAGCTATCGTGGCACTTGTTCTTACCGGCCTGCAAACTGCGCTAAGTGCCGAACTGAACGCTATACTATAATAGCACTACTCCATCTCTCTGTCAAGAACTCATCATCAACATCGGTGAAATTAATGGCGGAGCCGACGGGACTCGAACCCGCGGTCTCCAGCGTGACAGGCTGGCATGTTAGCCGACTACACCACGGCTCCGCAAGAAATGGTGGGCGAAATAGGATTCGAACCTATGACCCCCTGCTTGTAAGGCAGGTGCTCTCACCAGCTGAGCTATTCGCCCGTCGAACGAGTGCAGATATTAGTATACCGAAATTTATTGCCGCTGTAAATAGTAAGTTTTGAATTTCGGCTAAAAAATTTATGGGAGCCCGGCCAGATCATCGCAGTGTAGTGAGGTTTTCCCGAAACCAGGGTATCTCCGGCGCCACTGCCTCGCCCAACCGGGTCTGGCTGAACGCACCGTGATAATCGGAGCCTCCGGTAACTATCAACTGAAAGCGCCGGCAGAGACCGAGGTAATATTCGACCAGATCCGGAGTGTGGGACGGGTAATAAACCTCAATTCCTTTCAATCCGGCGTCGACCAGCCGTTTGATCAATCCGTCATCCCCCATCCGGCCCGGATGGGCCAGTACCGGAATACCGCCGCTTTCAGTAATAATTTCGATAGCTTCCAGTGTATCGATCTCTTGATGCGGGACAAACGCAATTCCGTTTTTCCCCAGATAGTATTGGAATGCGTCACGGCGGTGCTCCGGCTGGATCTGGCCGGAATCCTGGAGTGCTTTGAAAATATGGGTTCTCCCTACGAAATTGCTGGTGGTCTGGGCCTTCACTTTTTCCCAGGAAAGGGGAATCCGGTGCAGGTTCAACTTTTTCAGGATCTGCCGGGCCCGGTCGTTCCGTGCTTCAAGAATCGCATCCAGCTTCCGGTTGAGGCGGGGATTGTCCAACTGAAAATTGTAGCCGAGTACATGAACCTCCGCCTCGCCCCAGTCGGTGGTCAATTCCACCCCGGGAATGAAAAGCAGTTTACGCCGTTCGGCCTCACTCAACCCTTCCCGGATTCCGGCAATGGTATCATGATCGGTCAGCGCTATCCCCGATAATTGCCTGGAGCAGGCCTTAGCGACCAATTCAGCCGGTTTCATGGTACCGTCGGAATAGATAGAATGAACGTGCAGATCATATCCCATTCGCAACATCTCCGGTTGACACGACCCGCTGTCAACGTTTTTTGACTTTGAACCCTTTCCGGGCCAGGATGGAGAGCGCTTGTTCGAGAGCCGACTCATTTTCCAGGGCCAGACGAAGAGTTCCCCCATCGCCTTCGCGGACCCGGAGGATTTCAATGTCCTTGATATTAACGCCTACCTCGGCC
Organism: Bacillota bacterium; assembly: GCA_023402395.1. Taxonomy (GTDB): domain Bacteria; phylum Bacillota; class UBA4882; order UBA8346; family UBA8346; genus JAEYGI01. The sequence continues at coordinate 678,523 of JAEYGI010000040.1, read as the reverse complement.
AGATAGATCAGTACTTCATGGATGGCCCCCGGCCGGTCTTCAATGGTAACCACCATTTCATGAAGCAAAGTGAGAAAACCCTTGTTTTTGGCTGGAACCTGCGCGCGAACTTCCCGGGACTGGTTCAAAAATTGCTGGAGGCCGGACCAGTCCTCGCCAGCCACCAGTTCCCGCAAAACCACGAACTGCTCCGCAAAGGCGTCCAGCGCCCGCAAAACCATGCGCTGGTTGCCCTGGATGATTCCGGCCCATAATTGCGGCGCTCCCAGAGCGACCCGGGTCGTATCCCGGAATCCTCCGGCTGCCAGATCCAGTGTCCGCGGCATGGCCGCTTCTTCATTTCCGGCGGTTTTGGCCAAGGTAGCGGCCACCAGATGAGGCAGATGAGAAACCATTCCCACGATACGGTCATGCTCATCGGCTCGCAGCGTCAACAAATGCGCTCCGGTATGTCCGATGATTGCTTCAATGGTCTGGACGGCCACTTCGGGAGTCGGTTCGCACCGAATCAAAATATAAGCGGCGTTTTGAAACAGAAAAGGATCCGAAGCAGCGATGCCATGCTGCTCCGAACCGGTCATCGGGTGGCCGGGAACGAAATAATGGGTCTCCGGCAAAAAACTGAACACCCGCTCAACGATGATCTGCTTGATGCTGCCCAAGTCGGAGAAGATGGTCCCCGGCTCGGTAAAGGGCAGGCAGGAGGCGATGATCTCCGGGATGTACTCGACCGGTGCCGCAACGAAGACCACCCGGGCGCCGGAAACCGCTTCGGCCAACGTCTCCGGCACGCCCGCAATGGCTCCGATCCGGACCGCTTCCTCAACCGCGGCCCGGTCGGGATCCCATCCCGAAACCTCTAACCCGGCGCGCGACAACGAAAGGGCCAGTGATCCGCCCATTAAGCCCAGACCAACCACAGTGATTTTATTCGCAATCAGCCGGTTCATTTATAAACTCCGGCCCACGGCTTGAGCTACCGGCCGGATATCGCCCATCATTTTTTCAAATCCCTCGAAGGTCAGGGATTGCGGCCCATCCGACAACGCATGTTCCGGGTCGGGATGGACTTCGATGATCAAGCCGTCGGCTCCGGCCGCGATGGCGGCCCGGCCCAGCGGAATCACCAGTTGTCGTTTGCCCGTTCCATGACTCGGATCGGCGATGATCGGCAGGTGGCTCAGGCGTTTTACCGATGGAATAGCACTGAGATCAAGGGTATTCCGGGTGGATGTCTCGTAAGTGCGGATGCCCCGCTCGCAGAGAACGACTTGGAAATTGCCTTCACTCAAAATGTACTCGGCCGCCATCAGCCATTCTTCAATCGTGGCCGCCAAACCGCGCTTGAGAATGACCGGCTTATGTGACTTGCCTACTTCCTTCAGCAGGGGGAAGTTTTGCATGTTGCGGGCGCCGATTTGAAGCATATCGGCATACTCGGCCACCAACTCCACATCAAGCGGATTTACCACTTCGGTCACAAAAGGGATCCCGACTTCCCCACTGACTTTCTTGAGAATTTTCAGCCCTTCCTCTTCCAAGCCCTGAAACGCATAGGGAGAGGTCCGCGGTTTAAAGGCGCCGCCCCTGAGCATGGAAGCGCCGGCCTTTTTTACGGCGCGGGCGGTGGCAAGCATCTGCTCTTCAGTCTCGACCGCGCAAGGTCCGGCGATAATCACCACTTGCTCTCCGCCAAACACGGCGGATCCGACTTCCACCCGGCTGGTCTTTTCCTTAAACTCCAGGCTGGCCAGTTTAAACGGCTGAAGAATCGGTACGACCTTTTCGACCCCTTCCATGGCTTCGAACGATTCCATGATCCCCGGTTTCTTGGGACCGATGGCTCCGATGATGGTTCGTTCCACCCCCTCGGAGAGATGAATCCCTAATCCGTACTGCTGGAGGCGTTCTTTCACCCGCCCAATCTGGGATTGCGTGGCATTGACGCTCATAACGATGATCATTTGAAAAAGCCCTCCTACCATCCTACAATTTTTCCACGGACACTGGTTTTAATGCCCGTGAATAATGAGATCATTATAACAAGGCAGAATACCAATGTAAATAAATAACCTGTTAACCCCTTCCAAAAGCCGTTCCGGAAAGGAAAACTGATCGTTTGCGACCCCGAACCGATCATTTCCGGCACCGGAATTCACTCCACCGTGAAAAACTGATCTTTTTCGACAAAAACCCTTTCTCCCGGTTCCCGGAAGAACATTTTTTTGACACCGGAGTCTTTTTCTGCACCTAAAACGAGTAATTTCCGAGTCCAACCGGGAGTTACGAGAGGCGGGTTTACCCGCTGGCAACCCAAGCAGTTTCGGCCGGATGGATATCGGCATTCTACGATGGAGATTCTAAGGAAAGCTTTTGACAGAAGGTTATAAAGCAGGTAAAATAAATACACCTATCTTAATCTTACTGGAAAGTTGGAATCCGATGCCCCGATCTCACCGCGCTCCGTTATTTGAAATGAAGTACAACGGCGCAAAACCCGTCACCATCACCGAATATTTGAAAGAGCATGGATCATTCTCAACCCGCGGCTTACGGAAATATTTCTTCAAAGGCCTGGTCTTCCTGAACCGGCGGCGCGCCCATTCGGAAGCGACAATCAAGCCGGGAGATTTGGTTCAAGTTTATCCCCTCGCTGAGGAAACGGCTTCCGTGATTCCGGAACCGCTCCCGCTGGAAATTGTGTTCGAGAATGACGAAATGTTGATCGTTAACAAACCGCCGCGAATGGCGGTGCATCCGGTCAAAACCTTCACTACCGGGACGCTTGCCAACGCGGTGGCCCATTATTTTCAGTCCCGGTCCATTCCGGCCAAGGTCCGGCCGGTGCACCGGCTGGATTACGGCACTTCGGGCCTGGTCATCTTCGCGAAAGACGCCCGGTCGCAAGCATTGCTCGGCGGCCTGATCGAACAGCGGCGGATTAAACGGATCTATTACGCGCTGGTTCAGGGCGTGCCCGAAGCAGAGCGGGGCTCTATCGATAAACCCATCGGGATCAAAAACGGCCAGCGGTTGATCGACCCTTCCGGTCAGGCCGCGCTCACTCATTTTACCGTGATCGAACGGTATCAGGGCGTCTCCTTGATTGAATTGACCCTTGACACGGGCCGTACCCATCAGATCCGGATCCATGTCAGAGCAATCGGCCATCCCCTGCTCGGCGACGCTCAATATGGTATTCCCAGCAACCTAATAAAAAGGCCGGCACTGCATGCCGGCAAGCTTGTTTTTGTTGAATCAGGACTGGACCTCCCCGACCAGCAGGTTCCCTGGCCGGCTGATTTCCAAACCGCCATCGACCGGTTGAAATCCGAAACTGTTCTCAAGCTGTAAGCGGCCGGTGAACGGGTCCGTTCACACCAAGTCTGCTTCCAACGTAAAGGTGCGCGCACCGGTTACGCTGGCGACGACCAGATCGCCGGGATGAACTTTAGAGGTCGGCTTAAAATGGACCAACTTATTCTGGCTGTTCCGGCCGGACCAGATGGCGGCGTTCTTTTCACTGGGCCCTTCCACCAGCAACTCGGTTAATGTCCCCAGATAACGGCGGTTTTTTTCCAACGAAATCTGGTTTTGAACCGCGATCAATTGTTCCAGCCGCCGCTTCTTGGCTTCTTCGGGGGTTGGATCCGGCATTTGCGCCGCGGGTGTTCCCACCCGGGGCGAGTAAATAAAGGTAAACGCGCCGTCGTAGCGGACTTTCCTCACTAGATCCAAGGTATCCTCGAAGTCCGCTTCCGTCTCTCCGGGAAACCCCACAATAATATCGGTGGTCAGCGCTAGATTCGGAATCCGGCTTTGAATCCTGGCGACCAGCGCTTCATAGCTTTCTTTGGTGTATTTCCGGTTCATCAGTTCCAAAATCCGGGAACTGCCGGCTTGGACCGGTAGGTGCAGATGCCGGCAGATATTGTCGTGCCTTGCCATCACCGCAATCAATTCATCGGAAAGATCCTTCGGATGCGAAGTCTGAAAACGGATCCGCCGGATGCCGGTCCCCCCGGCGATCTCATCCAGCAAACGGGCGAAATTCCATTGACGGTCCGGAAAATCGAGTCCATAAGAGTTAACGTTCTGCCCGAGCAGGGTGACTTCTTTGACTCCCGCCGCCACCAATCCCCGGATCTCTTTTAAAATGTCCTCCGGTTTCCGGCTGCGCTCACGGCCGCGAACGTACGGCACGATACAATACGAACAAAAATTATTGCAACCGTACATCGCGGTTACCCAGGCTTTCAAGGAATCCTCCCGGTGCGCGGGGAGGTCTTCGTGGATTTCACCCTCACTGTCCCAGACTTCAAAGACGCGGGATTGGGCGGTCCGGACCTTATTTAACAACTCCGGCAATTGGTGAACATTGTGGGTGCCGAAAACCAGATCGACGTGACGATAGGTTTCTTTGATCTTCTCGACTTCGGTCGGTTGCTGAACCATGCACCCGCAAACTCCAATAATTAAATTGGGATTTTGCTCCTTGAGAGTTTTCAAGTTTCCGATATGGCCGAACAACCGGTTTTCAGCGTTCTCCCGGACGCAGCAGGTGTTCAGCAGGATTAGATCCGCTTCTTCCGGAGCGGAAGCGGCCGTATATCCCATCTTATTAAGCATTCCGGCTAAAACTTCGGAGTCATGCTCGTTCATTTGGCATCCGAAGGTAGTGATCAAGTACTTTTGCGGCACAATTGTTCCCTCATGAAAAAATTCGGAGGATTGAAGGTCCTCCGTCGCTCTAATCGAACAGGGCCTGGGTGAAGATCGCCGGGTCAAACTCCTGGAGGTCGTCCTTTTTCTCGCCGACGCCAATCAGATAGATCGGAATTTGAAATTGATTGGAAATCGACAGGATGATTCCACCCTTGGCCGTTCCATCCAGCTTGGTCAGGATAATCCCGTCAAGTTCGACCGCTTCTTTGAATACTTTCACTTGATTGACGGCGTTTTGTCCGGTGGTGGCGTCCAGCACCAACACTGTCTGGAGGATGCGGCCGTCAAGGTTCTGGGTGATGATCCGGCGTACCTTTTTCAATTCTTCCATTAAGTTGACTTTAGTATGTAAGCGACCGGCAGTGTCCACAATCACCACGTCGGACTTGCGGGCCTTGGCCGCGGCCATTCCGTCGAAGACCACCGCGCCCGGGTCAGCGCCTTCTTGATGATGGATCACCGGAACTCCGAGCCGTTCGCCCCATTGCATCAATTGCTCGGTGGCCGCCGCCCGGAAGGTATCGGCCGCTACCAATAAGACCTGGCGCGACTCTTCCCGGAACCGGGCGGCCAGTTTGGCGATGGTGGTGGTCTTGCCCACGCCGTTGACGCCGACAACCAAGATAACTTTATTGGAAGAGTTAAAATCGAACCGCGCCGCCTCCGCCCGTTCGATCATCCGGCGGATGATTCCGATCAGTAACGGCTTGAGTTCTATCGGGTCCGTCACTTTCGCGGCTTTAACCTCTTCTTTCAATCGATCCACGAGATAGGTGGTAGTTTCAATCCCGACATCGGCCATGATCAAGGTATCTTCCAAGTCGTTGTACAGATCCTCGTCAATCTGGTGATGGCTGTTGAAGATGCCTTCGATGTTGGCTACGAGTGAATCCTTTGTTTTAGAGAGTCCGGCCTTTAACCGGGCAAACAGCCCTATTTTTTCCATGTTGTTCTTCCTTTATTTATACCATATTATCAACCGTTGGCCGGATACTTTAGTTTAACCGGCCTTCTGATTCAAATCCAGCGAAATCAATTTGGAGACCCCCATCTCTTCCATGGTGACTCCGTATAAGGTGGTGGCCGCCTCCATAGTTCCCCGCCGGTGGGTAATCACCACAAACTGCACTTGAGAAGCGAACAGCTGCAGCAACCGCGAGAACCGGTGCACGTTTACCTCGTCCAAAGTGGCGTCAATCTCATCCAATACGCAAAACGGCGATGGTTTAACCGCCAGGATGGCGAACAACAAGGCAATAGCGGTCATGGCCCGCTCTCCTCCGGACAGCAGCGATAAACTCTGCAGCTTTTTGCCGGGCGGTTGGGCGATGATTTCGATTCCGGACTCCAATGGATGTTCCGGATCCACTAAAAACAAATCAGAGCTTCCGCCTTCGAACAAGTCGCTGAAAAGCTTGCGGAATTGGAACTTGATCTGTTCAAAGGTCTCGTTGAACTTGCGGGTAATCGTCCGCTCAATCTCCAGAATCACTTTTTGCAATGATTCCTTCGCCTTGATCAGGTCCTGGGACTGTTCCGACAGAAAATCGAATCGCTCGCGGACCTGACGGTACTCTTCGATGGCCGCGACATTAACCACGCCCATCTCGCGCATTTCGGTTTTGATCCGGTTGATGCAAGCTTCGGGGTCGTTCGGAAGGGTCAAGGAGGAATCAAACTGATCCGACCAGGCCAGACCGTAGTCTTCAGCCAGGTTTCGGCCGATATTCTCCATTTCCAGGGTGATCTGATTGATTTGAAGTTCCAGGCGATGCAGTTGATTTTGATAATCATTGCTCTTGCGCCGGAAACCGCGTTGTTTCGACTCCAGCTCACGGATCTGATTTACGATCAGTTCTTTGTCCTGTTTTTTATGATTGATCAATATCTCCTGAGAAGCCAGCTTCTGTTTTTCGGCAATTGTTTTCTCTTCGAGCAACGCGATCATTTCCTTGGTTTTCTGGCGATCGGATTGAATCTGGAGAATTTTCTGGCCGATATCCGTGAATGACTCGTGAATCGTGGCCAGTTGCTTCTTCAATTGTTCTTTCAGCGCTTTTTTGCCTTGCTCTTCCTGATGGTACGCGCTCAATTGCGCGCGCAGATCGCTAAGATCCATCACCAGCTTTTCCTTATCCTCATTGGCGGAGAGGATTTGCAGATCCAAAGCGCTCAAGCGTCCTTCAATGTCTTTGAGCCGTAGTTCCTTGGCGTTGATCTCCTGCTCCAGTTCGTCCTTGCCGAGATCGAACTGAGAGCTTTCGGCGCGCAACTCCTCCATCTGCTCGGTATAAGTAGAGGTTTCACGGCGGACCCGGCCGATATTTTGCTGAAACGCTTCCCAATCGCGGTCAAAGGAGGCTTTCCGGATTCGCTCCTCATTGCCCTTTTTCCGCAATTGATTCAATTCCTCTTTCATCGACCCAAGCTCGGACCGCCACGTGGCGATGGTACTAAGTGCCCGATTCAGATCGGATTCGGCTTCGGTTTTCTCCTGGCGGAAATCGTCAATTTCTTTCCTGCGGCTCAACAAACCTAACCGCCGCTTATCAACGCTGCCGCCGGTGATCGTTCCGCCCGGAATAATCAAGTCGCCATCGGGAGTCACGATCCTCAGGCTCCGATCCAGTTTGGAACTGATGCGGACCGCGGTTCGCAAGTCGGGCGCCACCAGGGTATGCCCCAGCAAATAAGCTAAAACCGGCCGGTAGACCGGATCAAAGGTCAGCAGGGAGATCATTGGCTGGCAGGAATTCTCCCGTAGCAAGGATTGGAACTGATTCAGCTTCGAATCGGAGCCTTGCACCGAATTCAAGGGCATAAAGGTGGCCCGGCCTTTATTGTAACGCTTCAAATAACCAATGGCGGCTTCGGCGTCCCGGTCCGATTCAATCACTACATTCTGAAGATTAGAGCCCAACGCGGTCTCTACCGCCAGTTCCATTCCAGGCTGAACCTTGATTAAGTCGGCGATAATGCCTTTGATGCTGGCAAAGAACGGTTCATTGACGGCGTCGGCGAGCAGGGATTTTACACCTTGGAAGTAGCCTTGGAAACTCCGCTCCATCTCGTCCAGGAGCGAAATTTTGCTCTCCAGCCCCCGGATCTTTTCCTTGGAACTTAACAGTCTGCTTTCCAGGGCGGCGATATCTTGTTCGCGGGTGGCGATGGTTTGGGTCAGTTTCAGCTCCGCCGCCTGGGTTGTCACAATATCTTGCTCCAGTTGCCGCCCTTCGGACCGGCGCAATTCGGCCTCTGCTTCCATAGCGTTCAACTGCGACTGCAATTGTTCCTGCTTCTTCTGGCATTCGCTCACTTGCCTGGCCAGAAAATCCTTCTGTAGAGTATTACTGTTGATTTTATTTTTTAAGGCGGCGATCTCGTTCAGGGTCTCGATGAACTCATTTTTTCCGGTTTGCTCCTCCGTATGATAAGTGGCCAGCGTTTGATTGGAGACGGCCAAAATCGCCTCTCTTTCCTCAACCAGGGTGGCACAACGCTCGATCCGTTCGTTAATCGCGGCAATTTCGCCGTCAATGGATTGAACCTCTTCGGATAAACCTTCCTTACGGTTTTTATTGACATCGACATTGGCTTGATGATCATGCTCTTGTTGCTCAAGATCGTCCAACCTGCCGGAGAGAAAATTGGCTTGTTCCACCATTTTATCAATCTGGTTTTGAATCCGAAAATAATCTTCATTCAGCCCGGAGATCTCGGTATCCAAGTTCAACTGCGTCAGGCGCGCCTGTTCGATCTCGGCTTCGATGACGCTCTCCTGGCTTTCAAATTTCTGATAGGCGTCTTCCAGTTCGATTTTACCCTGGGACTTTGATTCCAATTGAGTTTGAAGATCATTGATCAATCCGCCGTAGTAATTGATTTCAAGCCGGCTCAGTTCTTCTTTTAGTTCCAGATATTGCTTGGCCACTACCGACTGGGCCTCCAACGGGCCCACCTGACCGGCCAGTTCGGCCAAAATATCCTGGACCCGGATCAGGTTCCGGTCGGTCTCGTCCAGTTTCCGTTCGGCAACCTGTTTTCTGGTTTTGTATTTAATGATTCCAGCCGCTTCTTCGAAGATCATCCGCCGTTCCTCGGCTTTCACGGAAAGAATGGAATCGATCTTCCCCTGGCCGATGACGGAATACGCCTCTTTGCCCAAGCCGGTATCAAAAAAAAGCTCAAGCACATCTTTAAGTCGGACCGACGATTTGTTGATCAGATAATCACTTTCACCGGAACGGAATAGTTTGCGGGTTACCGCCACTTCCGAAAAATCAACTGAAAGAGCCCGGTCGGTATTATCGAGGACAATGGTCACCTCCGCCAGGCCTAGCGGTTTCCGCTGATCGCTTCCGGCAAAGATCACGTCATCCATCTTGGAGCCCCGCAGGCTTTTGATGCTCTGCTCGCCTAAAACCCAGCGCAAAGCGTCGGAAATATTGCTCTTTCCGCTGCCGTTCGGTCCAACGACCGCCGTAACTCCCGGCATGAAATCCAACCGGATTTTATCGGCGAACGATTTAAAACCCACGATCTCCAAGCGTTTTAAATACAAGCGACGGTACCTCCTCCGCTCAAACATTTTACCACAAGATGGTGAAAAAAGAAATACCCGCTAAACCGCGGGTTTGTTGGACTGCAAGCGTATGGACAAGTCTTTTCTTTTTCTTGTTTTGAGTGGAATTTTCGGACTTAATAAAGAGCCGTACTGGAACAAAACTCGTTTTAACTTGGCTTTCGCCCGTGTTCTGGCATTATCAATCACTTTGAGCGACAGATCCAACATTTCTTCGATTTCATGAATGGATTGGCCGTTTAATATCATCTGTAGTACTTGAAACTCCACCGGCGACAGATAGGCTTCCATCACCGTTTCCAGCTTCTTTCGGATCCAGGCGTTTTCGATCTCCGAGTACGGCTCAGGGCTAGTATCGGGAATGGCATCCAGCAGGGTCCGGGAATCATCGTCGTAAAAATTCAAGTTCAATGAGATGGCTTTCGCGGTCATCTGGGCTTTTTTACTCAGTGATTGTTTGATGGTATTATAAATCCGGCGCAAAATGCAGATATAGGCAAAAGTGCTGAATTTGATGGAATAATTGTCCGAGTCGTACTCATCAATGGCTTTTAACAGACCAATGGCGCCCTCCTGAAGGTAATCCTCATATTCGCTATAGGGAGGATTTTGGTTTTTAACAATATGCCGGATCATCGGCAAGTACTTTTTGACTAATTCTTCTTTGGCGTGTGGATCTTGTCCGGTCCGGATTTTTGTTAACAATTGCAGATCGCGTTGCTGATTCACCCCAATACAACCTCCCTTTTTTAGTTCTCACACTAATATATGAGTGGGTTGTCCGGGATATGACAATGGGGCGTCTATTGGTCAGCAACCGGAGTTCGACCGGATTTTGAAATCATCGATTTTATGCCTGGGGTTCAATGTCAGGATGATTTCCGCAGGCCGGGTAGAATGCAGTATATTCTACATGCCGTCAAAAAATTTTCATATATTCTATTCAGAAGAAAATAAAAAAACCGATTATTTGGGGAAATGCTCCTATTTAGTTGGTGTTAAGGGCTTGAATAGCGGCAAGTGCCGCTTTATTCTCTGCCTCTTTGATGCTGCGGCCGATGCCGTGGCCTAAAGGTTTATCACCGAATTGCACTGATACCGTGAATAACCGGTTATGCGGCGGTCCTTCATCGCCAATCAGGTGATATACCGGTTTTAACCCTCGAGCTTGGGCAATCTCCTGAAGCGTGGTTTTGGCGTCGATCTCTTCGTATTTGGTGATAATCTCAGGGAGCTCGGCTTGGATGAGGGGCATTACCAAATCAGTGGTCTTTTCCAATCCGAAATTCAAAAAGAAAGCCCCCAAAAATGCTTCGAACAAATCGGCCAGTATATTAACTTTCCGATTGCCATTACTGCGTGATTCCCCGCTCCCCAACAACAGATGCCTGTCCAATTCCAACACTGTAGAAAAACGGGCCAATACCACAGCACTGACCAAAATTGACTTCAATTTGGCCAATTGGCCCTCGGAATGGCGAGGGAACTCTAAATATAGATATTTGCAAACAATCACCGATAACACACTGTCACCCAGAAATTCCAATCGTTCATTGTTGGGCAGGCGATGTTCATTGGCATACGAGGAATGGGTCAAGGCTTCCACGAACAATTCTTCGCAAGGAGGATCTAAGTCAAATAAGACCGTCATCGCGCTCAATGACGGTCTTCCGGATCCGCTGGTACTGTGGCTGGCGGTATTTCGGTGCTTTTTTTTATTCATGATAGCGTTTAAAGGCCAGACAGGCGTTATGCCCTCCAAACCCGAGCGAATTGGAGATAACAACCTCCAAAGCAGCTTTCCTGGCGTTATTAGGAGTATAATCCAGATCACATTCCGGGTCCGGATATTGATAATTAATTGTCGGCGGGATTATGCCATCCTTCAGCGCCAAGACCGAAATCACGGCTTCAACGCCGCCGGCGGCGCCCAACAAATGGCCGGTCATTGATTTGGTGGAACTGATCGCGATCTGCCGGGCTGCTTCGCCAAATACTTTTTTAATGGCTAAGGTCTCCAATCGATCATTTTGAGTTGTGGAAGTTCCGTGAGCATTAATGTATGAAACTTGATCCAGTTTTATACCGGCGTCGGAAATAGCCGCCCGCATAGCCCGCGCGGCACCATCTCCATCAGGGTCGGGAGCGGTTACATGATAGGCATCCCCCGCTTCGCCGAATCCGATTATCTCGGCATAAATGTATGCCCCCCGGTTTAACGCATGCTCCATCTCCTCCAATATTATAACACCTGAACCTTCCCCCATCACAAAACCGTCACGGTTTAGATCAAATGGGCGACTGGCTCCTTTGGGATTCTCGTTATTCTTGGAAAGCGCGCCGGAAGAAGTGAAACCGGCGTATGCGATTCCGGTAATGGCCGCCTCGGTTCCACCGGTAATCATTGCCTTGGCATGACCATTTTGAATGATTCGGAACGAATCTCCGATGGAATGGGTGGCGGAGGCACAAGCAGTAACTACCGTATGGTTCGGTCCCTTTGCTCCGGTAATGATTGATACATATCCGGTGGGCATATCGGGAATCATCATCGGAATAAAAAACGGACTGACCCGTCCGGGACCTTTCTCCAGAAAAATCCGAGTCTGATCTTCAAAGGTCTTCATGCCGCCAATTCCCGAACCGATAATCACTCCGATGTCGTTACAATTGGAGGAGTCAATGATCAATTGAGAATCTTCCAGCGCCATTTTAGCGGCGGCAACCGCAAACTGAACCACGCGGTCGGTCCGCTTCAACTCTTTTTTATCTAAAAACTGTGCCGGGTCAAAATCTTTCGCCTCGGCCCCAATCTTAACTTCAAAATTAGCCGTATCAAAAGATGTTACATAATCAATGCCCGAAACGCCGTTAATGATGGAATTCCAAAAACGTTCGACACCGACGCCGCCAGCGGCAACAACACCCAATCCGGTAACTACCACACGTTTTTTCATATGTACCTCCTTGTGTAGGAGTTTTCTAAAACGTTGTAAGAAAGTTCATGTTTAATTATGGAAGAGAGTCCCGTGTGGACGAGACTCTCTTATGTACTTACTGACCGTTTTCCTTAATGTAATTTACTGCGTCACCGACAGTGACGATCTTCTCGGCATCTTCGTCTGGAATCTCCAAGTCGAACTCTTCTTCCAAAGCCATGACCAGTTCAACAATGTCCAGAGAATCCGCGCCCAAATCATCTACAAAAGAAGCCTGTTCAGTAACTTCTTCCTCATCTACACCCAATTGTTCAACAACGATCTCTTTTACTTTTGCGTAGATATCCAACCACTTCACCTCCTTCCACCGGGTTGGTTAGAATTGGGTTTATCTTAAAACAAACTCTATTCTTCCCGCCAAATTACATCACCATACCACCATCGACATTGAGCACTTGGCCAGTAATGTAACAGGCAGCCGGAGATGCCAGAAAAACGACCGCCTCAGCGACGTATCCCGGTTTTCCAAGCGTTCCCAAGGGGATGAGTTTCATCAGATTGGATTTTGCTTCCTCCGATAACACATCGGTCATCTTTGATTCAATAAAACCAGGCGCAATAGCGTTCACCCGGATATTCCGACTTCCCAATTCCTTGGCCATCGTTTTAGTGAACGCAATGACCCCACCTTTGGAAGCGGCGTAGTTGGCTTGGCCGGGGTTCCCCATCTGGCCAATGACTGAGGCGATATTGATGATCTTACCGGAACGTTGCTTCATCATTGGTTTGATTGCCGCCTTGGTGCACAAGAAAGTTCCCTTTAGGTTGATATTCAGCACCGCATCCCATTCGTCCTCTGACATGCGAAGGAGTAAGTTATCCTTGGTGATGCCGGCGTTATTGACGAGAACATCTAATTTACCGAAGGTTTTGACCGCCAGATTAACCAATGCTTCACAGTCTTCCTGCTTAGTGACGTTCCCCACCAGCGAAGCGGCTTGTCCGCCCGCGGCCCGGATCTCCTCGGCCACGTTATGAACTTCCTCACTGATATCGGAGATGACCACTTGCGCGCCCTCACCGACCAAAGCCATTGTAATTGCCTTGCCGATTCCCCTAGCAGCACCGGTAACAATTGCCACTTCGCACGCTAATCTCATATTACTAAACCTCCTTTAAAATTGCAAGAGCTTTTTTAAGTGAGCCGGAGTCTTCACAGTTCAATAAAGTCGCTTCTTTTAGCGTCTTTTTAATCAGACCGGTCAATACTTTCCCCGGTCCAACCTCAACAAATACTTTGACTCCCTCTTGATGCAAACGGCGTACCGTATCTTCCCACAAAACGGAGGAAAAAAGTTGCTGATAGAGGCTTTGAACCATATTCGCGGCGGATACGGGGGAAGCCGAAACATTGGCGATTAAGGGCATCTGCGGATCTATCCAGTTAATAGAGTTTAGATCGGTGCGAAACGTTTCCGCGGCCTCTTTCATAAAACTCGAATGAAATGGGCCACTGACCGCGAGCGGGATAAACTTTCCGCCCTGTTCCGCCGTTAACGCTTGAACTTTAACCATCCCGGCTTTTTCACCGGAAACAACCACCTGACCGGGGCAGTTAAAATTAGCTGCTTCCACCCGCCCTGCATCGGCAGCCTCGGCCATAATATTAATAACCGCTTCTCGTTCAAGGCCGAGAATAGCGGCCATTGTTCCGTTGCCCGCCGGGTCAGCCTCCGCCATTAAATTCGAACGTTTCTTCACTAAGCACAAAGCATCGGAAAAGGTGATCGCCCCGACTGCCACCAGCGCGCTGTATTCTCCCAAGCTATGTCCGGCCACGAAGTCCGGGCGAACTCCCGCAGCTGTCAACACCCGAAATGCCGCGACACTGGTTGTTAAGATGGCGGGTTGAGCATTGCGGGTATCCTTTAATATCATTTCCGGACCATTAAAACAAGTATCCGAGATTTTCTGGCCTAAAACTTGGTCGGCCTCTTCAAAAACAACCCGGGCTTCGGGATATTGGTCGTAAAGATCTTTCCCCATCCCAACATACTGGGAACCCTGTCCCGGAAAAACCAAGGCGATTTTTCCCATGATCTCCTCATAATCTCATTGATTTAATGATTTCAAAACCAGTCAACTTCTCAAGTCGCCTATTGCGAGTAGGAACCGATGTATTGGCTTATTTTTTCGATAACTCCTTCTTCTACCGTTTTGCGTGCGGCTCGGACGGCATTTTTAATCGCCTTGGCATTGGAACTGCCGTGACTGATCATGCTGACGCCGTTTAATCCAAGCAGAGGAGCACCGCCATATTCCGTATAATCCATCTTCGCTTTTAACTGACGTAATGAGTTTTTAATTAATGCCGCTCCAACCATGGATACCACATTGGCGCTGACCGCTTCCTTAATCTGTCCCATAAAAACTGACGCCAAGCCCTCGGACAGCTTTAAGACAACATTCCCAACAAATCCGTCACAAACAATGACTTCACAAGCTCCTTGATGAATGTCGCGGCCTTCAATATTCCCGATAAAGTTGAGATTGCTTTTACTAAGAAGTTGATGAGCCTCTACCGTTAATTTGTTTCCTTTACTCGCTTCCTCTCCAATGCTAAGCAAACCAACCCGCGGATTGGAAAGTCCCAGAACCTTTTCGGCGTAAATGGAACCCATAATCGCGAATTGGAGCAAATATTCAGCTTCACAGTCGGCATTGGCCCCGGCATCAAGTAAAACACTGACGCCGGTGCGAGTAGGCATTGGAGATGCAATGGCCGGGCGATCAATTCCCGGTATGCGGCCCAAGGTAAGCAGTGAGGAAGCCATGGCCGCTCCGGTATTGCCAGCTGAGATTACGGCCGAGGCGACTCCTTCCTTCACCAAACGATTAGCGACAGCCAGGGAGGAATCCTTCTTTTTCTTTACCGCGTTTGCCGGATGCTCATCCATGGCAATGGTCTCTGAGGCATGGACAATTTCCAGCTTGAGGCCATGGAGATTTATTCCCTGAAGGAGCTGCTTCAGTTCATCCTCGCGGCCAACCAATATTACTTCGGCTCCTAACTCCCGAACCGCTTCAACCGCGCCCATCACAGTTTCCTTGGGGGCATAATCACCACCCATAGCATCAAGAGCGATTTTCAAGTCAATTCCCTCATTATTATATATAAAATGAATGAAAAATTAAAAACCCGGGAAATGTATGACAACTCTAAAAGTAGTATAGCCAAAATACCAAAAATGTCAAGTCGGTTTTTTACAGAAAAATAAGGTCTTACGACCTTAATTTTTGGCGTTCAAGCCTTGGCGACAACTTCCCGTCCTTTATAAAACCCGCAATTTCCGCAGACAACATGCGGCAATTTCGGTTCATGGCACTGGGGACAAGTTCCGGTTTGCGGAGCGTCAATCTTCCAATTCGCTCTTCTCATTCTCTTCCGGGTCCGGGAGGTTCTATTTTTGGGGTTCGCCATTCAATCCACCTCCTTCTGTGGATAGCAATGATTTTAGTTTTAGTAAATTTAGATTTATTTCTTTTGATATGCATTGGCAATCGGTTTGGTTGAGATTGCTACCGCATTCCGGACACAATCCCCGGCACTCGGAGTCACAAATCAACTTCATCGGGATCGCCAAGATAACCTGTTCGCGAAGGGATTCCGTCAGATCGATGACATCCCCGTTAAAATAAAATAAACTGTCTTCATTGGCTAAAGCGCGATTAGGCGTATATTGTTCTTTTAATTCCACGGTCTCTTTGGTTAAAAACGTTTCCAGACACCGGGCGCACCGGCCTTCATATTCGAAGGCCAGCTTGGCTTGGACCAAAAAGCCTTCGCCGGTATTGGTTACCGTACCGGCAATATGGACTGGACCGCGCAACGAAACTTCGCCCATTTCAGTGGCAATAATTTGTTCACCCTGAAAACGAACGACCCCGCCCCGAGTCTCCCGAATTGAACCAATGCCAACCTTCACCAAAAATCACCTTCGATAATTATATAGGTTAATTTCTTAAAAGTCAATCGTCACCTGTATATTCTTATGTCAGGGCCGGAATCCTGCCCATATTTATGAGATTTTCCTTAAGAACACATTCATAAACCAGGTCTACATCGCAGAAAATGAGTAATGAAGTCTATTCAAAGGATGGTAGAAATGCGCCGACATTATTCCACAAAAAAATTGAAGCCTGCTCTTTATACGCAGCTACGCCAGGCGGAAACAGTTCTTTGGAACCAACCTCCCTATCTCATCGCCAAACTTAGCGGCGAATTAACCCGAGTAATGATTGAGGCCGCTCAGCTATATATCTATGAAAAAACCCTTTCCGAACTACGACGCGGTTTCCGCCATGCCGCACTTATGGATGAAACCCCTCCTTACCAGGATTTTTCCGTTAATTCCAAAAAAGATACTACATAGCTGCGTTTTGAGGGGGGAAGCTAATTTCGGAGGAGGTGAACTGAATGGGAACTGGGCAAAAATCCAACAGCTATCTCGTTAAAAACGCTGGTCCGGCATTGGATCGGTTCAAATACGAGATCGCCAATGAACTGAATATCGACCTGTCCAAAGTCCAGGGTGGCTACTGGGGCTACATGCCGACCCGTGAAACCGGAGCTATCGGTGGTAACATGGTTCGGAGAATGATCGAAGCCGCGGAGCGGACCTTGGCCGAGCAAACTTTTGCCGATGTGAAAGCTGGTTTTCAAGCTGGTTTGAGCAACGCGCAAAGCCAAAACCTCAATCAGAATCAGTACAAGTCGAACTCCAACAGCTTCAATTTTGGAAATCAATAAGACGCTTGTTACCAATACTTAAAAAGGGGGATAATTCCCCCTTTTTTATAAATTTTGAAAGTAAATCTCAAAGTTATCCGGCTTTGATCCTTAGACTGTTATGAGATTCATCAAAAATTAACCCGCAATGCTTGACCCCGTTCCCCTTTTCCCTTACAATCTTCTTAAAAAGAAGGTCATTGTAAGTTGAAGAAACCCCCGCCCTTATCAATTGAGGTTCCGAATGAATGGGACGGACGAACCGTCTTTTCCCTGCTACGAACTTATCTGCATTTATCACGGGGCATGGTGCGCCGTTTAAAAGGCTCGGCCGGAATTCTTCGTAATGGCGAGCCGGTTTATCTAAACCAACCGTGCCGGGGTGGTGACCGAATTACGCTTTACCTGGAGCCCTTGGAACAAGGATACCTTTTCCCCGAATCCCTACCGCTCACGATCGTGTACGAAGATGACGATTTAGTAATTATCGATAAACCATCAGGAATGCTGGTGCATCCCGTTCACAGTCAAACCTCGGGAACGTTGGCCAATGGATTGGTCGCTCATTGGCTGAGCCGCGAGGAGGCGGCTTCCTTCCACCCGGTTCACCGATTGGACAAATTAACGTCCGGATTAATTATGATTGCCAAAAATCCTTGGTGTCACCAGCAGATAGCCCGCCAATTAACCGATCGAACGATGCGCCGGATGTATTTGGCGTTCTGTCGTGGATCGCTCGACCGAATTTCGGGAGTGATCGCGCTACCGTTGAAAGAAACCCAGTATGTAATGAAACGGGAGATTGCGCCGGAGGGAAAACCAGCAATCACTCGCTATCGGGTTCTTCGGTATGCTCCGAACGGGACTTTGGTCGCAGTCAAACTTCTGTCAGGCCGGACCCATCAAATCCGGGCTCATTTCGCGGGAATCGGCCATCCGCTCTGGGGTGATCCCCTCTACGGACCGGCTGAGCCGTCCCTCTCTCGATTAGCGCTACGCGCCGTCAAACTGAGCTTCACCCATCCCCGCACCGGCTCCCGATTGGTATTTAAAGCGCCGGTTCCGGACAATTGCATGGATTGGCAAGATACGGAGTAAAATTCATCCATGCCATCAACTACTCAATTTTCCTTCGGTTTGTCCATTAAAGGTTCAAGAAAGGAGACCGCGCAATGATTCAACTGATTGCCAATACCATCCGAGGCCTGGCCGCGGACATGGTTGAAAAGGCCAAATCCGGCCATCCCGGAATGCCGCTGGGAACCGCCGATATCGCCGCCGTGCTTTATTCGGAGGTTCTGAGCCACGACCCGGCTCGACCCGAATGGCCGGACCGGGACCGTTTTGTTTTATCGGCGGGCCACGGTTCGCCCTTATTGTACTCTTTGCTTCATTTAACCGGGTATCCGCTGCCGCTGGAGGAGTTAAGACGGTTCCGTCAACTTCGTTCCAAAACTCCCGGTCACCCCGAACATCAGGGGGTCCCTGGGATCGAAACCACTACCGGCCCATTGGGTCAAGGTTTCGCCAACGCCGTGGGGATGGCGCTGGCCGAGCGGATGTTGGCTTCCCGCTTCAACCGCCCGGATTTTACGATTGTCGATCACTATACCTATGCCATCGCCGGAGACGGCTGCCTGATGGAAGGTATTACGTCAGAGGCCTCATCCCTTGCCGGGACACTGGGATTGGGTAAATTGATCGTCATTTACGATGATAATGAAATTTCCATCGAAGGGGTCACGGATATCGCTTTCACCGAGGATGTGGCGGCCCGTTACCGCGCCTACCACTGGCAGGTGATCGCCGTGGACGGCCATAACCCGGACGAAATTCACGCCGCATTGCGAGAAGCAAAGGCAGATGCTGAACACCCGACGTTAATTATTGCCCGTACCGCTATTGGCAAGGGAAGCCCCCTGGAGAATAATCCGGAAGCACATGGCGCTCCGCTCGGCGCGGCGAATGTAGTCGCTCTCAAGCAAAACTTGGGCCTTCCGGAACAAGACTTTTTTGTTCCGGAAGAGGTTTACCGGCATTTCGCCGCCAAGCGGGAAAGCTGGACGAAACAAAGCGCCGCTTGGCAAGAGCGGTTTAATGCCTGGTCGACCCGGTTTCCGGAATTGCGCCGCGAATGGGACCGGATCATGGCGCAGGAACTGCCAGAAGATCTGGAAAGCGTTTTGCCCGCCTTTGAAATTGGTCAGGGGGTCGCGACCCGGGATAGCGGTGGGAAAGTCTTAAATGCCTTGGCCGGCCGTTTGCCCGAATTGGTTGGCGGTTCAGCTGACCTCTCCCCTTCAACCAAAACTAATCTCAAACAGGCGGGCGATATCAAAAATGGCGAATATTCCGGCGCGAATCTTCATTTTGGCGTCCGGGAACATGCCATGGGTGCGATTCTGAATGGAATGTCCTTGCACGGCGGTTTCCGGGTTTTCGGATCAACGTTTATGGTTTTCGTTGATTATATGCGGCCGGCGGTCCGCTTGGCCGCTTTGATGCATCAACCCGTGATCTATGTGCTTACTCACGATTCAATCTATGTGGGCGAGGACGGACCGACTCATCAACCGGTGGAACAACTGCAATCGCTCCGGATCATCTTTAATCTTCATACCTTCCGGCCGGCCGACGCCAACGAATCGGCCTGGGCCTGGCTGGAAGCGCTGCGCCGAACCGACGGCCCCACCGCCCTGATCCTGACCCGTCAGAAGCTTCCGACTTTAGCGGGCGCCTCCTACGCAGGGTTGAAACGGGGCGGCTACATTATCCGGGATACCATTCAAGAGTCTGCTCCCGATCTGGTGATATTGGCCTCCGGTAGTGAAGTTTCGGTAGCGGTGGCCGCCGCCGAACAATTGGCGACCTCCGGCAAAGCGGCGCGGGTTGTTTCCGTCCCGTGTTTGGAAGTATTTTTAGCGCAGGAACCCGCCTATATCGAACAGGTAATCGGACAGAATTGCCCCAAGGTCGCGATTGAGGCCGGCATCGGCGGAGGATGGTATCAGTTGACCGGTCCGACCGGGCTGGTCATTGCCATGAACGGCTTCGGCAAAAGCGGACCAGCCGAGGAACTGGCTGTGGAGTTCGGCTTTACTCCCGATCAAGTGGTAGCCAAGATTAAAGCCCATTATCAATGGTAACAGCACAGCAAGGAAATGCAAAAGACCGGGAGGATCCTTCCCGGTCTTTTGTTCTTTCATTTAAATAAAGTCTACCACTTTTTAAAAATAAAAAAGACTGCGCCGATAATCAGCATAAAGCCGACGATATAGTTCCACTTCAATTCCTCTTTGAGATACAAAACGGAAAAGACGCAAAATACCGTCAGGGTGATCACCTCTTGGATGACCTTCAGTTGAGCGGCGCTGAATTGATACGAACCGATCCGGTTGGCGGGAACCTGAAAACAATACTCCGCGAACGCAATCAGCCAACTGATGAGGATCACTTTCCAGAGAGCCGTCTGTTTAAACTTCAGATGTCCGTACCAGGCGAATGTCATAAAAATGTTGGAAACCACTAGCAATACGATGGGCGTCATAGCTGTAACTCCCTGAAAATCAAACTCCTAGCGCATTGGAATTCCATAAGGCCCGTCGGACAGATAAGCGATTGACGGTTCCTTTACCCCCTGCCCGTGCAGTTCAGCAATGGCTTTTTCCAACGTCAGCTCCACAAAAAGCGGGATCGTTTCCAATGTGCCGTGATACCGTATCTTCTCTGGCAATAATTCATTGCCGTCGCGACCGGGGATCAGTTGGTATTCGGCCGGCCCAAATTGCGGGCTATAGTAAACCATGTTTTCCATCGGGATTCTAGTAAAGAGTTTCCCCCACATCTGTATCTGCCACTGTTCCGGAATAAAGGTCCAATCCGGAGAAAGAATCAATCGCTCGAACCGTTCGGGGCCGATTATTTTAAAGAGGCTGAGGACGGTCCGGTAGCGAAAGCTGCCGACAATGTCGGAATCTGTGTTGTAGGCGGCCATGATTAGACGTCCGCCCGGTTTTAACAGCGGAATCGACGCCACTCCGGCCTTGGCGGTCTGATAATGGTTGATCCCGACGAACCCGGCGTGAGTGACCACGATGTCATACTCACGGTCAAAGGGCAACGCCACATGCTCCCGGACTTTCTCCACCGCCCGTTCGTGAGCGGCTTCCAGGTCCCCGGCGAAAACGCCGGTTACCTGGAAACGATGATCAAGAGTAACATTGACAATATAGTCAGCGCCAGCCTTCTTCGCCACT
The DNA here is from genome assembly GCA_023402395.1 of Bacillota bacterium. Classification (GTDB taxonomy): domain Bacteria; phylum Bacillota; class UBA4882; order UBA8346; family UBA8346; genus JAEYGI01. The sequence goes on along the minus strand of JAEYGI010000040.1, from coordinate 657,232 downwards.
TCCAGCGCTTCCTCGTGGCAAGGGTTTTCCTTTAAGGTCAGATCGCAAGCCTTGGGAGACGCCAGCATCCGGGCGCTATGAAAAATATACGTACTCTCCTCGCCGATCAGGCCCGGACAAATCGATTTACGGCCGCCGGAGACACCGGCCATGAAGTGGCTTTCCACCAGCCCGGTCAGGATCTTCAATCCGGCGTTCACATAGTCCCGGTTAATAAAGACCCGGCTGCCGCGAGTGGTCTCTCCGAGATAGGTCAAGCCGGACTCGTTTTGGCAATCGTGATTTTTAATTGGAATGCCCTGTTCAAAGAGGCGCGGATCGAGCATGGTCCGAAGTTCGGCCTCACTAAGCGCCCGATGGGTTCCGGTGGCGACCAGAATCAAAATGCGATCTGCGCTCAAACCATGATCCAGTAAACGCCGGACCACCGGCCAGAGGATTCCTTGCTCGCCCCGGTACGGTACGGGGCGTGTATTGTCGGAAATGACCACTACCGCCGTAAGATTCGGATTATCGCGTAACTTATCGCTGATCAGTTGGTCCAGGCCCGGGCTGCCGATGGAATGATCCAACGCTTGCTCAATGGCTGCTCCCGGATCAGAGAGCGGCTCGGAGGCTCCCATGCTAAACACCGTCGTCTGATCCGGAAGCCGGATCCCGACTGACTCGGTTCCGAATTTCATCGTTGCTTCTTTCATTGCCCCACCTCAAAATGACGTTCAAACGCCCCTGCCCAAGGATGCGCCTTTATCGCCGAATAAATTGCATCAGTTACCGAATGGGCTTTTACATATTCTTAATTAAGGCAAAATCCCCGGTGCGGGCGGCGCGCAGGATCGGCCCCATGTATTCGTCGACTTGCCCGGCGCTTAGCGGAACCGGCATATTTTTCAGCTTCATCTCCAATTGCGGGTTCTTGGCCGCCGCCAGCGCCCGCTCCAAATGCTCCTCGCTGAAGCCCGGCAGTTCATTCAAAGTCGCCGGGCTATTGATGCTGCGGCTGAATTCGATCATTCCCCCGGCCACGGCCAAACCCAGTTCGCGTCCATGCAGTGAAGCGAGATCCTTCGCGATATATCCGGCTTCCTTGAAAATAGCGCCGACGACCCGAAGCTGCCGTTCCACTGCGGGCGCGAAAAAGACCGTATAATAGGGATTCATGATGCCGCAAGCCCGGCCGTGACTGGTGACATCCACCAGGGAGAAGCTGGTAAGATGCGCACCATTGGTCCCGCCAACCATAATCGCATAACCGCCGAGATCAGTCGCCAGCCCCAACGCTTCGCGGGCCTCCAAATCATGCGGGTTGGCAATTACCCGTTTCGCATATTGAACAACCAGCCCGATGCCGACTTGGGCGATTTCGCTGACGCGCTCGTATTGGGCCTCATTCACCCCGTAAAACACTTCCAGGCAATGGGCGATACCGTCCAGCGCGCCGTCAATGGTCAGGCCCACCGGCATGCTCTCGGTCACGGCATAATCAAAAACCGCTTTGGCCGGGATAATCGCCTCATCCACGATCAGTTTTTTCTGGCCAACCACCGGATCGGTGATGTTGGAATACTTAGTCAGGTGCGCCCCGGAACTGGCCGCAGTCTGCACCGCAATCAACGGCCGGAGCTTCTTGCCGGTCTTCTGAAGCGCCTCGGTGACCAATCCGGTTCCGAAGTAGGTTTCAATCTCCGGGCTGTACTGGCCCAAACAGGCCAGCATATTGGCGGATTTGGCCGCATCGATCGAACTTCCGCCGCCCAGCACGATAATGCAATCCGGTTGAAAGTGAAGAATATAACTCTCAATCCGGTAGACATCCTCCCGCGGCGCATTGGGTCCGGCATCCGGAACGATTCGGTCTCCGGCCACTTGAATGCCATGTTTTTTAAGCGACTCTACCACCCTGTCCACGACCGGCTTCAGGAAATTGCCGGGATTGGCGATAATCAGGGCGGTTTTGCCATATCCGGCCGCATATTCGCCGACTTTATCCAACTTGTCCAGGCCAAAAGCGTAATTCGACCCTTTAAAATCCTCCAACAGTTTGACGGCTCTCGCTTTCAAATCCATTTGGCTCACTCCTTATGCGATTTCATTATATCGTTAAATTCGAAGGTATTATACTAATTCCTTTGCCAATGCCCGCAATGTTTACTAATCTTTAATAATAACGCGCCTGTAACTTGCCACTTCCGGGTTTGTCATGATAAAGTATAACTAATCCGGATCCGATTATAATTCTGAAATTTGCGTACAACCCGGCTTGGCCGGGGTTTATCACAATGCTTCTAAATAATAAATGGAGATGAGTTTATGCTGGATACGATCTTATTTGACCTCGACGGAACGTTACTGCCGCTGGAGCTTGACCGGTTCACCCAAGTTTATTTCACGGAGATGGGGCTGATGTTCAAGGATTTGATCGCTCCCGAACAACTGGTCAAGTACATCTGGGCCGCAACCAAGGAAATGGTCAATAACACCGAACCCCGGACCAACGAGACAATATTCATGGAGTGTTTCGGCCGGTTAATCAACGGCGATCTCCGGATCTATCAGGAACGCTTCGACCGTTTTTACGACGAAGGATTTCTAAAGACGCGCATCGCCGTTTCCAACAATTCGGACATGGCCAATAGCGTCAAACTATTACGGGAAAAAGGCTACCAGTTGGTAATCGCCACTAATCCGCTGTTTCCGCAAAAAGCGATCCATCACCGGATCCGTTGGGCCGGTTTTGAGCCCGCCGATTTCAGCTATATCACTTCCTATGAAGCCAACAATTTCTGCAAGCCGCAGCTTCAATTTTACCAAGAGGTACTGGATTCCATCGGCAAACAGCCGGAACAATGCCTGATGGTCGGCAATGATGTTCAGGAAGACCTGATCGCGGGCGGCCTCGGGATCAATACCTGCCTGATAACCAATCATCTTATCCATCGCACCGCCGAACCAATCTCCTGCTCCTGGCAAGGGACGTACCACGATTTCTTTCATTATGCCTCCGGCCTGCAGCCGTTGCGGCGAGGGTGAGGCATCGAACCCCTTTGTAATCAATACCTGATAAAACCGGCCGTCATCGGTCAACACTATATCCGAAGCGGCATGTTCCAAAAAGGAGATTCCATGGAGTCCATCAAGGAACTGTATCGGATTGGGATCGGTCCGTCGGCCAGCCATACCATGGGTCCGCGCCGGGCGGCCGACCGGTTTCGGAACCGCTATCCGGAAGCGGACCGGTTTCGGGTAACCCTTTACGGAAGCCTGGCGGCCACCGGAATCGGCCATCTGACCGATCGTGCCATTACCGACGCCTTTGCGCCGAAACCGGTGGTTCTGAACTGGAAGCCCGCCGAATTCCTGCCTTTCCACCCCAACGGCATGGAGTTCGAAGGGTTCGATCCGGCCGGGAACCTTTCGGGCTCATGGAGAGTCTATAGCATCGGCGGCGGGGCGCTCCGCGAGGAAAATCCGGAGCAAACGCCGGAACCGGTATACCCGCTATCCACCATGGCCGACTTGGTCGATTGGTCGGTCAAGCACAATCAATCGCTCTGGCAATATGTTGAAACCTGTGAATCGGCAACCATCTGGGAGTTTCTTGAGCAAGTCTGGCAAACCATGAAGGACGCAGTCCGGCGCGGCCTGGACGCCGAAGGGGTATTGCCGGGGCCATTGCGTTTGGAGCGCAAAAGCCGTAGTTTCTATCAAAAGACCCGGCGCAACAGCATCCTGCAGCGGACTGGCCAACTTTACGCCTATGCTTTGGCGGTATCGGAGGAGAATGCTTCCGGGGGATTGATCGTGGCCGCTCCAACCTGCGGCTCCTGCGGGGTTCTCCCCGCCGTACTATTCTATCTGCAGAATGTGAAACACCTGCCTGACCTGGAGATTTTACGGGCGCTAGCTACCGCCGGACTCATCGGCAATCTGGTTAAGACCAACGGTTCCATCTCCGGCGCGGCCGTGGGTTGCCAGGGCGAAATCGGGACCGCTTGCGCCATGGCGGCGGGCGCGGCCACCCAATTGCTGGGCGGCGACGTGACGGAGATCGAGTACGCCGCGGAGATGGGATTCGAACACCATCTAGGTCTGACCTGCGATCCGGTCGGCGGTCTGGTTCAAATCCCCTGCATTGAGCGGAACGCCTTCGCCGCCGCCCGGGCCATGGACTCGGCCAAATATGCGTTGCTCGCGGGTGGACGGCATCGCATCTCCTTTGATGAAGTGGTTCAAACGATGATGGAAACAGGCGCCGACATGAAATGTTCCTACCGGGAGACCTCTACCGGCGGTTTGGCCAAACTGCATCGCCCCGGTATGGAAGACTCTAAAGATCATCAATAAACGCAGCGCTGGTCAAAGCAGCGTCGTTAACTCTTTCGTATTCCTCGCCTCTCCCCGCCGTTGCCACGGCAACCGTTCCCCATGTTGCGGTGTTCGCCGCCCGATTTACGGCACTCATTGCCGGACTTGCGGCAACAGTTGCCAAAACTGTGGCAGTCATTCCCACACTTCCGGCAGTTACTCCTCAAACTATGGGAACCATTCCCCCAATTCCGGCAGTCAATGCCGCAACGATGGGAACGCTTCCCCCAACTGTGGCAATCATCCCCTGTCAGTTTTCCGTCACTCATACAACTATGGCATCGATTCCCACTAAATTTTCAGTGACTGAAGCTGCATGGGGAGCGGTCCCCCGTCAATTATTTGTCAATGATGTTGCCATGGCGCCAAGCGCCATGGCATCTTCAAGGACGCCGTAATAATTTCCTCAATTAACCATAAATCGGCAAACACCGGCGTTCACCGATGATATATCGAAACTCGTGAAGCAGGATATTTCTAATACTTTTCAATAGCTGTTCGGGCAAAAAGGGGACTTCGCGCCAACTTGGCTCAAAGTGGTTTCGATTGTAAATAAAAGGTAAATGTTATATAATTAAAAAGCTTACTACTTATACTTTTTATTATCATAAGTTTTGAGAGGATGGCGTATGCAAAAAATAGGATGGATTTTGTTACTTGTAGCAACAATAGGCGACTTTGCAGTTCCGTATATATTGGCACCGTTTTATAAAGGCTATAACCACGAAAAACAGGTTATGAGCGTGCTGGGAAATCCAGAAAGCCCGGTTAGAATCCCGTATAATTTCTGGCTGGTTTCATTAGGAATTCTATTGTTAATATCCACAAAAAATATTATCGGGTTATATAGTTCTGCTTCGTATGGATTCACCATTATTTTAGTGGCATTAATGAGTTTATTTGCGATTGGAGCAGGGATTTTGGCAGGAATTTTTAGTGTAAATAAGACAAAGCAAATAAAAAATTTACCCTCAAAGATACATGGGATAAGCTCCGCACTGGGATTTATGGCAATGTCCTTTGCCCCTTTATTCTTGTCCATACTTTCAGTTAAAAAACATGATAACGTGACTGCGGCCATTAGCGGAATTTCTTTTATTCTTACGCTTTTTTTCTTTGTTTTGTTTATCTTGTCCGACAAAGAAACGTTTACGAAAACAAAAGTTGATAATGAAGGCTTGTGGCAACGACTAAGCTTATTTTTTATGTACGTTCCCTTTATGTGTGTTGCAATAAAGGGCCTGTAAACTTCAATTGTGTTGCGCTTTAGATGTTAATAATGTCTGTTTTCTATTGTCTGGTTTATATCGCTGGTGTGAAAAAAAAACGAGGTATCGTTCTAATTGAACGATACCTCGTTTTTAGGCATCTTACTTGGCAGTGCCCATAAACAGTTTAGGTTTTATGCCATCTTATACAGGACTGCCTTCGACGGCTATTTTTTAATAAAACTCTCGATAAACTCAGTGATGCCCCTGGCCAACCGGCTCTCCGCCAACTCTTCCGCCGCGGCTGCCATTATAACCCGGCCGCTTTGCAACAGCGCCGGGACGATCTCGATTTCATCCCCCGCGATCCGGACCAAAAGTCCCACCGACTCGATCTCCCCGGCGCAAAACGCCAATTCCGACTCGGATGGCTCCAGCACCGGCAGGAGATACTCATGGCCGTCAGCGCAACAGACTGGTTCGCCGATATTGATGTCGCTGAACGGGAAGTACAAGATCCGGCCCTCCCGCTCCAATTCCTTCCAGTAATTGCGATCCGGCCAATCCGGCCCGGCTTCGGGGATATCTTCATAATCCGACAACCAGGCGATGGCCGTTTTGGAAAGCCCGTTCATTTCCAAAAAGCCGACCAGTTCATCAATGAAACCCGCCAGGTCAAACTCAACCGCCCGCATTCTTAGCTCATCCATGAGAACGCCTCCAAATGATCGCTGTTCATCGCTTGCTTCCAATTCATTACTGCCATTCTACGGTAGCCGGAGGCTTACTGGTTACATCGTATAAGATCAGATCGATCTCCGGAAAAGCGGACTCGATCTCCCGGACCAGTTCGGCTAGGGTTTCCCTGGAGATATCCTTGCCAATGGCGGCCGGCCGGCCGGTCATGAAATCGTTGGTGATGAAGGTCCGGATCGCCACCGAATAGCGTTTGCTGATCCCGACCGGCACCAGAACCGCGAAGACCTGGCTGATGGGCTTAACATTCAGTTTGGCCACCACGAGGTGGTCGATCTCCTGCAATAACCCGACGCTCTCCCGATTGATGCGGAGATCGTGGCACTGCACCGCTCCCTCCAGCCGCCTCCGGTTCAGCACATAGGCGACCCGGTTGACAAAATCGACCTGATTCGGGAGGCTGGTTCCGATCCGGTAGACCTTCTCCCAGTCCAGCTCCAAGCCTTGGCCATGGGCCAGGGCCAGAAAACGGTGGCTCCGGCAGTCGCCCTGGACCCCCACGGTCCGGATCGGAACCACCTGGGTTTGGTAAGCGGGGTCAAACTGGGTCATGATTTCGGCCGCTTTGGCATGCTGGCCGGCGGTGACTTGATTGGTCAGATCATTACACATCACCCGGACCGCGAGCCCCGGACCGGGGAACGGCTGGCGGGAAGCGATGCTTTCGTCGATTCCCAGTGTTCGGGCCACTTGCCGGACCTCATCCTTATGCCAGTCCCAGTTGGTTTCGATTACCAGTCCCTTCTCGCGGGCCCGGCGCACGACATCGACATCATTATGGTGGGTCTTGATCTTATGGGCGTAGCCGCTGACGTCGGGGTTGCCGCTTTCGATCAGATCCGGCCGGAGCGTGCCCTGCGCCCAAAAGGTGCGGTCAAAATCGAGCTTGAGCTTTTCGGCTGTGTTCCGTACCACCCGGATAAAAACCTCGCCGATCAAATTCCGCTTCTCTTCCGGGTCGACCAACTGCGTCAAAGGGCCCAGAGGTTTCCCATTTGCTTCAATCACTGTGTTGAAGAAAATATCTGCCGCGTTTTCACGAATCAGATGTTGCAAGCCTTGCGCTTTCAAGTTTTCACAGACAATATCGCTCTCGTTCTTGCGCATCAAGCCGTGATCGATATGAATGGCGTACACGTTATCGGGATCCAGCGCCTTCAGGAGCAAGGCGGCGCTGACCGCCGAGTCCACTCCCCCGCTCACCAGGACCAGGACTTTTTCGTTACCCACCTTCTCCTTGATCTTGGCGATCGCGGTATTGATCCGGTCCTCCAAGGCGTAGGTGCCGTGCAGGCCGCAGATATTGAACAGAAAATTTTCAAGCATCCGTTTTCCATTGACGGTGAGATCCACTTCGGGGTGAAATTGAACCCCGAAGATCTTCCGTTTCGGATCACAGATCGCGGCGGTGACCGGTCCGGAAGTGGCCGCCACTTCAAATCCGGGCGCCAGTTGCGAGACAGTGTCGCCATGGCTCATCAGCACGGTCTGCCGGGATCCCAGCCCTTCGAAGAACGGACAGTCGGTGGCGATCGTGATTTCGGTCTCGCCATATTCGGTTTTCAGGCCGGGAATCACCTTTCCATCGAAATGCTGATTGATCAGTTGCATTCCGTAGCATATTCCCAGCACCGGGATTCCCAGTTCAAACAGGGCGGGATCGTAATGAAGAGCTTGTTCGCTCCAGACACTCGCCGGGCCGCCGGAAAGAATGATTCCCCGGTAATCTCGGAGCCGTTCGGCCGGAGTCCCCACCGGAAAAATATCCGACTCGACCAGGAGTTCCCGGACTTTTCTATCAATGACCTTGGTGTACTGCCCGCCGCAGTCCAAGATGGCGATTTTCTCATTTGCCACGCTGATAATCCTCCGTAAATATAGTTTATTTTTAAAACAGCCCCGTAATCCGGCCGTCCTCGGTCAGATCGATCCGTTCGGCGGCAGGGCTTACGGGGAGTCCGGGCATGGTCAGAATGGTTCCGGCAATGGCCACCACGAACCCGGCCCCCGCCAGCAGCCGCGCTTCGCGCACGGTCAGGGTCCAACCGGACGGCGCTCCTTTTAGGTTGGGATTATCGGAGAAGGACATCTGCGTCTTGGCGATGCAAACCGGCAATCCGCCGTATCCCAGGCTTTCCAGCCGGGCCAGCGCCCGTTCCGCCTCGGGGCTAAACTCTACTGCCGCCGCGCCGTAGACCTTGGTAGCCACGGTCCGGATCTTTTCGGGCAAGGATTGGTGCAGCGGGTAGATTGGAGCGAATCCGTTACGTTCCTGAAGCGAACGCAAAACTTGATCGGCCAGTTCGGTTCCTCCCGCGCCTCCTTTGGCCACGACTTCGGAGAGGGCGGCCCGGGCGCCGAGCGCCCGGCAGTAGGAGGCCAACCGTTCCAACTCCGCCGGAGTATCGCTGGGAAAGCGATTGATGGCAATCACTACCGGCAATTGATAAAGTTCGCTTAAATTGCGGAAATGCCGTTCCAGATTGGGGAATCCCCGCTCCAGCGCGTCAAGGTCTTCCCGGTCCACTTCCTCTTTGGCCACGCCGCCGTGGAACTTGAGGGCGCGGACCGAGGCCACCAGCACCGCCATGTCCGGCTTCAGTCCGGCGGACCGGCTGACGATATCGAAAAACTTCTCCGCCCCGAGATCCGAAGCGAATCCGCCTTCAGTGATCACATAATCGGCCAATTTCAACGCCAGCCTGGTAGCAAGGACCGAATTGTTGCCGTGGGCGATATTGGCGAACGGCCCGCCGTGCACCAACACCGGCTGGCCTTCCATCGTCTGGACCAGATTGGGCTTGAGGGCGTCTTTCAAGAGTGCGGCCATGGCGCCGGTAGCCTTCAGAGCCCGGGCGTAAACCGGTTGGTTGTCCAGATCATAGGCAACCAGAATCCGGCCGAGCCGTTCCTTAAGATCGGCGATACCGGTGGTCAGACAAAGAATCGCCATGATCTCCGAAGCGGCTGTAATATCAAAACCGCTCTCCCGGGTGACCCCGTCTCCTCTGCCGCCCAAACCGCAGACCAGTTGGCGAAGCTGCCGATCGGAGATGTCCAGGGAACGGCGCCAGACCACCCGTTTGGGATCGATCTGGAGCGGATTGCCCTGATGCAGATGGTTATCGATTAACGCCGCCAACAGATTGTGAGCGGCGGTCACCGCATGGATATCCCCGGTGAAATGAAGGTTAATCTCCTCCATCGGCAGGATCTGCGAGTATCCTCCGCCGGTGGCTCCGCCCTTGACCCCGAACACGGGCCCCAGGGATGGTTCGCGCAAACAGAGCATGATTCGCTGATTCAATCGTCCGAAAGCTTGGGTAAGGCCGATGGCAGTGGTGGTTTTCCCTTCGCCGGCCGGAGTCGGGGTAATGGCCGTGACATATATCAATTTCCCATTGGGTTTATCGTGGAGACGATCATAGAGAGCGAGGCTGATTTTGGCTTTATAATGGCCATAGGGCTCTAAAGCGTCCAAAGGAATTCCGGCGTCGGCCGCGACGGCGTTAATGGTCCGCAAGCGGCACGACTGCGCTATCTCAACGTCAGGTAACATTGAACCTCCCTGATGCTTTTGCTTGGATTTCCTCCCATTATACCAGATTCAGCCGGACAAATCCAATATCCAATACGGTTTGGATGGACAAAAAGTCATTAAAAATAAAAGACCTGTTTTTCTCCACAGGTCTCCAACTCTCTCGTTATTGAACCGGCAAACTCAAAGTCAGATCCGCCGTATCTCCGCTCCGAGACTGGATAGTTTCTCCTCGATCTGTTCATAGCCCCGGTCTAAATACTGCAATCCCTCGATCACCGTCCGTCCGTCCGCGGCCAACCCGGCCACTACCAGTGAAGCTCCGGCCCGGAGATCGGGAGCATAAACCGAGGCGCCGCTAAGTCGGGAGATACCTTTGACAATAGCGCTCCGGCTTTCAACCCGGATTAACGCGCCCATCCGGATTAATTCGTCGACATAACGAAAGCGGCTGTTGAAAACATTCTCCGTGATTACGCTAGTGCCTTCGGCCACCGTAAGCATGGCGGTGATCTGCGGTTGAAGATCGGTTGGAAATCCCGGATAGGGCAGTACCGTCACGTCCACTGCCTTCATCCGGCCGGCGGAATTGACCCGGATCGAATCCTCGCCGGTCTCCACTTCCACTCCGATTTCCCGCAACTTCGAGGTCAGTGCCTCGACGTGTTCGGGGATGACTTCCGTGACCGTTACCTCGCCGCGGGTGATGGCGGCGGCGATCATGTAAGTGCCGGCTTCAATCCGGTCCGGTATCACCATATAGTCAATCAACCGATCATTCAATTTCGGAACGCCCTCGATCCGGATGGTATCGGTTCCAGCACCGCGAATCCTGGCGCCGAGCCGATTGTAAAAGTTCTGCTCTTCGATGATCTCCGGTTCCTTGGCCGCATTGCGGATTACAGTGGTACCTTCGGCGAGGATTGCCGCGGCCATGATGTTTTCGGTCGCTCCAACGCTCGGAAAATCCAAATGAATCTCGGCGCCCTTCAACTTTTTTGCCTGAACGAAAACATAGCCGTGTTCCTCAATAACCTCGGCGCCCAAGGCTTGAAACCCTTTTAAATGAAGATCGATGGGACGCTGGCCGATGACACAACCGCCCGGTTGAAACAACTTCGCCCGTCCCACTCTGGCCAGAAGCGGCCCCATCACCTGAACCGAAGCCCGCATCTCCCGGACAAACTCATCCGGTGCGGAATAGCTCAACCCTTGAGTCGGATCAATTCGGATCGCGTTTTCGGCTTCCCAATGAACTTCGGCCCCCAAACCCTTCAGCACACCGATCATGGTTTCCACATCGCTGATCCGGGGCACATTCCGGATTAGGCACTCGTTATTGGCTAGCAATGACGCGGCCATCAATTTCAATACCGCGTTCTTGGCACCGCTGACCCTGATCTTTCCCTGAAGCTTCCGGCCGCCGGTGATCTCCAGACGAGTTATGGTACTGATTCCGGCCTGTACCATGATTTGAGCATCATTCATTATCGAAGCTGCCTCCTACACGCAAATCCATTTTACCGAGCAGTGCCATCATATTCAATCCGAATTCATCTGGTGACATGGGGCCCCGGCTTCCCAACTTGTCCAGTATCGTGGATTATTTTTCCCATAGTTGAGCTCATATCGAGCGGTTATAAAATAAGGTAAATCCCGAAGAAATTCCAAAATATATAGATGAAATTTTATTAATCAATGATAATAAATATTATTTCCGCAAACTTTTCGAATCTCCTGGTTGAGTTATTTTCTTTTTTTGAAAGTATTTTCCGTTTCAATAATTCCGGATTCGGGCGGATCCGTTCCATTAACAACAGTTATTTCGGTGATCCGCAGTAACGATCTTTACTCAGTATATTTGGAAATATTCAGAAGGATGCCGACGCTGAACAGACTGACCACCAATGAAGAACCGCCCGCGCTGAGGAATGGAAGGGTGATCCCGGTAACCGGGATCGAGGAGGTGACCACCCCGATGTTCAAAATAGCCTGAAACACGAGATATGAAGTAATCCCGGCCGCCAGAAGCCGGGCAAAGGGATCGGTGGATGAGATGGCGATCTTATAACCACGCCATCCCAGTAGGAAAAACAGAGTGATCACGGTTAACGTTCCCAATAGCCCCAGTTCCTCCCCTAAAATCGAGAAGATGTAATCGGTATGGGCTTCCGGGAGATAATCAAACTTCTGGCGGCCCATGCCCAGCCCCAATCCAAATGGTCCCCCGGATCCCAACGCATAAAGCGATTGAATGATCTGCCAGCCATTCCCCTGCGGATCTTTCCAAGGATCGACAAACGCGAACAACCGTTTCAAGCGGTACGGCTCAACGACCACCAGGAACGTTCCACCCATCAGGCCCAAAAAGCCGAGAAAGGACAGATGGCTGATACGCGCCCCCCCGATAAAGAGCATAATCATGAAGGTTCCAAAAATAACGATGGTCGTCCCCAGATCCGGCTCTAGCAAAACCAAGGCGCAAACCAGCCCGGTGAAAGCAAGAGGCAGTAGCACTCCCGGAACCAGACTGCTGATTCCCTTTTTGATCTCCGCAAAATAATGGGCCAAGAAGATGATCAGGGCGACCTTCGCGAATTCCGAGGGCTGAATAACCAGGAAACCCAGGTTGATCCAACGCCGCGAACCCTTAACCGCTTCGGCGAGGAACAAAACCAGTACCAGAAAAGCGAGGGAAATTAGGAACGCCGGCAAACTGATTTTTTTCAGATTCCAATAAGGAAACTTCATCATGAAAAACATTAGCGCCAAACCGGCCAAAGCAAAAATGAACTGCTTCCCACCAACCAAAAAAACGCTCTTTCCGCCGGTACGGCTGAGCGATTCCGGAGCGCTGGCGCTGGTCACAATAATCAGGCCGATGGCGAGCAGGGCCATGGTTACCATAAACAAAAACAGATCCGGCGGATTACGCTTCATTATTGAACCAAAGCCCCCTATCCTTGATAAAAGCTACCAAACTTAGATTTACCCCGCCCGCTGACGCATCCTAATCAATATTCCAACCATTATGGTGAGAGCTATTTGACAAAATAGCCGAGAATTCCGAAAACGCCCAACACCACTCCGACCATCCAAAACCTCAACATTACCTTGGGTTCAAGCATTCCTCCAAGTTCAAAGTGATGATGGAGCGGGCTCATTCGAAAAACCCGTTTCCCGGAAGTTTTAAATGAAGTGACTTGAATAATGACTGAAAGCGTTTCCGCTACGAAAACGCCGCCGATCACCGGCAGAAATAAACTGAGCTGACTGAAGAGCGCAATTCCGGCTAAAGCCGCTCCCAGCGCCAGCGAACCAGTATCTCCCATAAACACTTGAGCCGGAGGCCCGTTAAACCAGACAAAACCGAAACAAGCACCGGCCAAGGCCACCGAAAATATCCCTAAACCTGAGTTTCCCTGCAAAAACGAAAGATAACCCAAGGCCAACGCGGCGACGGCCGTAGTCCCGGAGGCCAACCCGTCAAGTCCGTCGGTAAGATTCACTGCATTCGAACAAGCGACAATTATAAAGACCGCATATAGAAAGAACAGCGGATTGCCCATCCCAAAATCGGGAAAGCTTAAGCTGAAATTGCTGAAGGGAACGAGTTGCGCGGTGGGATAGCCGCTTTGAACCATGTAAATAACGGCCATGGCGGCCAGGACGATCTGGGCGAACAGTTTCTGACGTGCTTTTAACCCTAGCGAGCGTTTGGCGATAATAATAATTAAGTCATCCACCAGACCGATTAATCCAAAACTCACAGTCAAAAACAGTACCCAAAAAACATCCGGTGTAAAATCTTTCACCGCTACTAAACCCGCCACGAGTGATATTAAAATTAAAATTCCTCCCATGGTAGGGGTTCCGGCTTTTTTTAAATGAGTTTGCGGTCCGTCGTTGCGGACGTTTTGACCGAATTTTAACCGGTGCAGCATTTTGATGGTGGCCGGACCCAGTAGCAAACTGATTGCAAAAGAGCTCAAGGCCGCCATCGCCGCTTTGATCAGTTCCACGATGATTCAACCTCCAGTTCGGATATTGCGGCGATAACATCTTCCATTTTCATTCCGCGCGAACCTTTAACCAGCAATACATCCCCAGGTTGGATCGCGGAGCGCAGTCCGGCAATTAGACCTGGCTTTTCGGAGAAATATTCACCATACCCTTTAGATATACGATTAAAGCCTTCGGCATATTCTCGGGCCAGATCGCCGTAAGCCAACAGGCGATCAACGCCGTTGCGGGCCGCATATTCTCCAATTTCCCGATGAATCACCGGAGCTTGCGGGCCCAATTCCAACATGTCGGCGAGAACGGCCAATTTCCGCCTTCCCTCTCCGGTGGCCGCTAAAACATCCAAAGCAGCGCGGGTTGAAGTGGGGCTGGCGTTATAAGTATCGTCAATAATTATCAGCCCGTTGTGACGAATGATATTTAACCGCTTCCCGGTAAGATCCGGGGTGGCCAATCCTTTTCGAATTGTATCGCCGCTCATTCCAAGTTCCCGGCCGGCCGCAGCCGAGGCTAACGCGTTTAAAATATTGTGACGGCCCGGAACCGGGAGCTGAGCTTCAATAATCTCTCCTCTGGCATAAATCTTAAAAACCGATCCGTTATCGCGAATCTTGATATCCGTGGCCCGGTAATCGAGTCCCGGACCCTCAATTCCATATAGAATGGTCCTCCCGCTAAATTTATCCCGCATCGTTCGGACCAGCGGATCATCTCCATTTAATATGGCGAGTCCGTCATCAGGCAGCGATTCAATTAATTCCGCTTTGGCGCGGGCGATATTTTCCTGGGTTCCCAGCAACTCCAAGTGGGTCAAACCAACATTAGTGATGATGGCGATATTCGGTTCGGCAATTCCGGCTAGCCGCCGGATCTGACCCAACCCCCGCATTCCCATTTCCACCACCGCCGCCCGGAAATCATTATTTAAACGAAGCAATGTCAACGGCATACCAATCTCGTTATTAAAGTTTCCTTCGGTCTTGATTACCGGATACCGCTGAGCTAAAACCGATGCGGCCAGGTCTTTGGTGGTGGTCTTGCCGTTGCTTCCGGTGATTCCGATCACCGGAATTGAAAACCTGCGCCGGTGCCAACGGGCAATCGCTCCCAACGCCTCAAGGGTGTCGGCCACCCGAACCGCCGTAACTTCGGAAGAAACTGTCACCGGCTTGGAAGCTACAACTGCACTAGCTCCGGCGGCGATTGCCGCCGCAATGAAGTCATGGCCATCGAAATTTTCTCCCTGGATCGCCAAAAACAATTCCCCGGGTTGAATTTTCCGGGAGTCAATGGCGATTCCCGATACCGAACGCTCTCTGTCACCTTGCAGCAAGCTCCCGCCGGTCGCCATGATTATTTCGTCAAGCGTGAAGGCAACCATTTGATCTCTCCTCAAGCGCTTCCCGGGCAATTTCCCGATCATCAAAGTGAATGGTCCGGTCGGCAAATATTTGATAGGTCTCATGTCCCTTTCCGGCAATGACCACGATATCCGAATCCTCAGCCAGGGCGATAATTTTGCGGATCGCCGCCGCCCGGTCGACGTCAATTAGGTACCGGGCATCCGGATTGGCCCGGAGGAATCCAACTTCAATATCCTCAATAATTCGATGCGGATCTTCCGAACGCGGATTATCAGAGGTAATAATGGTAAAATCGGCCTTCAAGGCAGCAAGAGCCCCCATCTGCGGTCGTTTGGTTCGATCACGATCCCCACCGCATCCAAAGACCAGCAATAAGCGGCCATCGGTCAATCCTCGGGCGCTATTAAGGATATTCTCCAGACCATCGGGAGTATGGGCATAATCGACAATAACCCCAAACGAATCTGCGCCCGGAACTGCTTCAAAACGGCCGGGAACGCCGGTTACCTTCTCCAAACCCCGTTTGATGGCCTCCAAATCAATTCCCATGGCCAAACCGGCCGCTATCGCCCCTAGACTGTTATAAACGTTAAAATAACCCATCAGATCTAATTCAAAACGGAGTCTGCCCAATTTGCTCAGAGTCATGAATGATACACCGGAGTGGCTGACGTTCACCGATTCGGCCCGGACATCCGCCGCTTGTTCAATGCCATAAGTGATAACTTTAGCGGAAATTTGGGCGATAAGCTTCTCGGCGTGAGAGTCGTCACGATTGACTGCCGCCCAGGAATGAGCGGGCAATTGTCGGAAAAAGCTTGATTTGACCTGGAAATACTCTTCGAATGTCCCGTGATAATCAAGATGATCCTGGGTGATGTTGGTGAAGATCCCGCCAATGAACTCCAGACCGGATATCCTTCCTTGGTCGATGGAGTGCGACGAGACTTCCATTATCACATATTCAACACCGGCTTCAACCATCATGGCGAACAGCTTCTGAAGTTCCAGCACACCCGGAGTGGTATTAGAGGTTTCCAAGCGCCGATCCTTGATCAGATTGGCAATGGTTCCGATCAATCCGACCGAATGTCCGGCAGCTTCCAATACGCTTTTAACCAGATACGTTGAGGTGGTTTTGCCGTTGGTCCCAATGATTCCAATTAACTTCAACCGCCGGTCCGGATATCCATAAAAAGCGCTGGCAATTGCCTTGATGACTGGCCCGTTGACCTCCTCAACTAGGATAATCGTCAAACCATAGTCTTCCGCCGGCCATTCGGAAACCACGGCGGCGACCGCGCCATCGTCCGCCGCTTGTTTCAAATAGTGATGTCCGTTGGTTTTGAACCCTTTTATGCAGAGAAAAAGAGCTCCCGGCCGAACGGAGCGTGAGTCCTGGGAGATTCCCTCAATATTCAAATCAAGTGTTCCCGAACTTTTACGAACGGATATCTGGGTAAGTAAATCGGCCAGTTTCATAAGAACATCCCCCTTTGCCATTCCCGGCCCGAGTATCACCAAAGACTGAAACCAGATAAATATTCGCTAGACACGATGACAATCCTGCCATTTTAAAACTTCATCAGGTATATAAGTCGAATTAAATTTCTTATATCCATCATGTCCTTAAAGCCAGCCATGATGGAAAAATTCATGAATTTAATTCAACTTATTTCAACTGTAATTGGATGAAGTAAATTCCAATTGATGTCTTATGGATTCGGCTTTAAGAATACAAGTTAACATAAAAATTTACTTCATCCTATATAGTTTGCCCGTCATTTTCTTTTCTATCCGAATTATGGCAGTTGGGGACGGGATTCAGGACCATCTTTGAACTGGATCCTGATCCTGCTTCCCCGTTCCACCGCTTTGCCCGGCACCGGATGCTGACTCACCGCTTGACCGGTTCCCAATCTTTCCATGGTCAGTCCAAGATCGGTCAAGATCTCATTTGCCTTGACCGGGGTAAGCCCGTGGAGATCAGGAAGGACAACTTGGTCGCGGTTTAATTGATAACGAGCGTCCCGATCAAAATACAGTAAGATTTGAGTTCCCTTGGCTACAGTCACGCCCGGCTTCGGAACCTGGTCATAGACATATTCACCCTCGCCGATCAGCCGATATCCGATACCGTCCTTTTTCAGAAGCGCTAGCGCTTCATGCTGCGGTCGGTTTAATAAATTGGGAACGACCATTTCCGGTGATGGAGTTTGACTAGCCGCTCCCGAATCGAAGCGAGGCTTTACTCCCATATATCGCAAGGCATCCCGCAAAATATTGGCTACTACCGGGGCGGCGATGACTCCGCCGTACTTAATCAAACTATTTGGTTCATCCAATATCACCATTACCGCAACTTGCGCGGTATCTGCCGGAGCAAAACCGACAAATGACGCGATCAATTGACTATAACCACGCTGACCGGGAACGACTTTTTGAGCGGTTCCGGTCTTGCCTGCGACCCGATAGCCTTCCAAATAGGAACGGTTTCCGGATCCGTTGGAAACAACCGATTCCAGCAACTCCGTCATCAGTTTTGAAGTCTTGGCGGATAAAACCTGGCGGACCACTTCTCGATCGAAACGTTTTTTCAGTTTCCCGTCTGGTGAATAAATCTCCTTGACCAAATGCGGTTTTACCAAATAGCCCCCATTGGCAATCGCGGAAACTCCCATGATCATTTGCAACGGAGTAACAGTAATACCCTGCCCGAAGCCGATATTGGCCAACTCGACATTTTTGACGCCGGATAAGGGTTTGAGTCGGCCTGCGGATTCCCCGGGGAAATCAACCCCGGACAGACTGCCAAATCCAAAGGCCTGAATATACTGATAGAAATCCTCCTTCCCCAGGCGCATCGCCAAAGTGGCAAAGACCGGATTACAGGAGTTCTCCAGCGCCTCCACGAAATTTTGATTGCCGTGCCCGCCAGCTTTCCAACATTTCAGGCGCCTATCGTCCACCACGATAAAGCCCGGATCAAAAAACGTCGATTCCGGCGTGACTTTCCCTTCTTCCAAGGCAGCGGCGGCGGTAAACACTTTAAAAGTCGACCCCGGTTCGTACATATCGCTAAAGAGGGGATTCCGCCTAGCCTCGGAAGAATATTCGTTATACTGATTCGGATCATATTTGGGGCGGGAAGCGACCGCCAGGATTTCACCGTTTTGAGGATTGACCGCGATGGCCATCCCCCGTTTCGAATTGGTGTCACTTACCGCCTTTTCCAGTTCTCTCTCCACGATGAATTGGATGTTCTGATCAATGGTCAAATACAGCGAATCACCGGAGATCGGAGGAATATAACGCCTTTCTCCCTGGGGAATATGGCGCCCGGCGGTATCGAACTCGGCCTGGTCCCGCCCAGGCACACCGCGCAAATGGGTGTCATAATACTTCTCTAGTCCCTCCAGGCCTTGATTGTCGATTCCGGCGATTCCCAGGACCTGTGCAGCCAAAAAGGTCTGGGGATAAAAGCGCTGGGCTTTCTGGGTGATTTCGATTCCGTGCAACCGGTATCGCTTGATGGCCTCGCGCAATTTGACAATCTGGGAATAGGTCACTTTTCGCTTTATCCAAACAAAAGAGGCTCCTTTGGCAATGAGCCCCTCGATCTTGGCTTGGTCCATTTCCAAGACGTCCGCCAGTATAGCGGAGGTACGTTCCAGCGTCTCCCGGTCTTTTCCAATTTCGGACGGAATTGCGTAAACACTGTCGGAATCGATGCTGATGGCCATCTCATTACCCAGCCGATCATAGATGGCTCCGCGCCGCGCCTGAACCGGAACTGACCTCAGGCGCTGCTCCTCGGCGGAGCGTTTCAGCCACCCGGCCATAAATATTTGTAAATAAATGACTCGTAAGATCAAGCCACCCATCAAAAACAGGGTGACTATCAGCATCCAGACGATTCGTTTCCGCGAGGTAACCTCCAAACTCACATTCTTCCCCCCGGAGTCAATCTTTACATATTTTATCACATCAAACGCGCCGGCAAAAGCTCCACCGGTTCAAGGATTTTGAGCCATAGTGGCTCCCTGATTGCCGACCCATGAAGAAACCCTGGTCCACAAACTGGGTTTGTCTTTCAGATGATAATCCCCCTCCACCCGCGATTCAAGCTGAGGGGGAGCCACGGCGATACAACGGTAGTCGTCGCTTCCCGCCGGTTTCATCCCTAATTCGTTTTCAGCGATGGTCTTAATCCGATCGAATGATTCAAGATGGGCAATATCCATCCGCACTTCAACCATTTCCCGATTGAGGTCGCGAATTTTATCCTCCCAGGCCCGGATTTCGTATGATTTCTGAATCACCGCGGCATGCAGAAACAGGTTGACAACGAACACGCCAAAGACCACGCCGCCGATCCGATACACAAAGCGGGATTTTGGCCGGGGTCGACTGTGAAGACGCTGCGATGGGACAGTGGTATCGATAGGAACGGTTCTTGCTTGCTGCTCAGCCAATAACATTGTACGCACCCTCTTTTTTTATTAGACCAGTTTCTCAGCGCAACGTAACTTTGAACTGCGAGCCCGATGATTTTGCTCCAATTCCCCGGCGTTCGGCACAACCGGCTTTCGGGTAATGATCTTGAGGCGCGGATGCCGGTTACAGACGCAAACCGGAATCCCCCGCGGACATTCGCATCCTTTGGACTGCTCGGCAAAGAAGGATTTCACCAAACGGTCCTCCAACGAGTGAAAAGAAATGATGACCAGCCTGCCACCGGGGTTGAGATGATTCAGGGCGCTTTCAAGTCCGGTTTGCAACACGTCCAGTTCCCGGTTCACTGCAATCCGGATCGCTTGGAAAGTCCTTTTGGCGGGGTGCGGCCCGTTTCGCCTGGCTGCGGCCGGTATCGCCCGTTTCACGATATCCGCTAATTGTCCGGTGGTTTCAATGGGCTTTTCACGCCTGGCTTCCTCAATAAAGGAGGCGATCCGGGCCGCCCATCGCTCCTCGCCGTATTCCCGAATGATCTTAGTTAATTCGATAACCGAAGCGGTATTGACCAGGTGAACGGCCGAGAACGGCTGACTTTGGTCCATTCTCATATCCAGGGGAGCATCGGCTTTATAACTGAAGCCGCGTTCCTCCTCATCCAGTTGCGGCGATGATACCCCCAGATCGAACAAAATTCCGTCAATCCCGTCGATTCTCAGCTCTTTCAAAATCAAGTTCAGATCGGAAAAGTTACGGCGTACCAGCTCGAGCCGGGGCGCCACCCCAGCCAGCCGCTCTTGAGCTGCTTCCAGCGCCGTTCGATCTTGGTCAATTCCGATCAACACCCCTTTGGGGGTAAGCCGCTCGGCGATTTTTATGGTATGACCCGCCCCGCCCACGGTAGCGTCAACATAGATGCCTTCTGGCTTAATATTGAGATAACTAATCGCTTCCTCGCGTAATACGGTCTGATGTTGAAATTCGGGCATTTTGCCACCCCATTACAAGCGAATGTTGGTTTTGGCGATTTCCTCGTAAGACTCCTGAACCTTCCGGGAATATTCTTCCCAAACCTCTTTTGCCCAAATCTCAACCTTGCTGGATACCCCGTTCACATAAACGTCCCGGTCGATCCGGGCATGATCCCGGAGGTGCTGTGGAATTACAACCCGTCCTTGCTTGTCTAACTCAGCTTCAATGGCCCCCGAAAAAAACAGCCGTTCGAAAGCACGCTGAGTGTCCGGAGACGCGGTAGACAACGCTTCAATTCGTTGTTTTAAAACTTCCCACTGATCCAGCGAATAGACGAAAAGAGCATGATCGAAACCACGGGTGACGATAAATTTCTCACCAAGGTCCTCCCGAAATTTGGCCGGGATGATCAACCGTCCTTTCTCGTCCAGGGAATGTTGGAATTCGCCGATCAGCATTCACTATACCTCAAAAGATCTCTCCACTATTCACCACTTTGCTCCACTTTACCCTCTCTATTCTCCATTATCGACCAATATCCTCCTTTTTATAAGAAAAATTTGGGATCGAGGCAAATTTTTTCTTAAACAATTAAGTCATACACTTGCTGAAATTGGCCATCGGCAAGAAGTCGTGTCAAGAATCCTTTTCGATATCGTCCGGAACCGGAGAGCGTCGCGATATAACCTCGCAGAAAATCAATCTGATGCAGGATCTCTTCATACCAGGGAGTACAACCGCAATAAAACTGAAAACCGGACCCCAACCAATCCAAATCGGAACAAACCGGGGTGCAGAGACCGGCCACCGCGCGGCGGGCGAGAATCGCTTCCATGATTCCAAAGGTGTGAGGCTCTTCAACCTTTAAATAAGTCCGCCCGGTGCCGATCAATTGTCCCTTCCGCAGGTGATGGAAATCGGACCCTCCAAACGTCCCCAGGCGGCGCGGCGCAAACTCTTCCTCCCATAGGCATTTCAAGTCGGCCAGTTCCGACCGGCTTAACTCGGTGATCGAAGCGTTTAACATCTCCACTCCGTCGAGAATTTCCTGGTCGAGCAGCAGTTTCAGATATTCCGCCGCCCATCCGGTTCTCGGCATGGTCCAGGGATGGGCTAAAATAACCGCTCCCCCTTTTTGATGATGTTCCGCCAAAGCGTCCAATAATTGACAACGATTCTGCTCCGGCCAGGGTTGCGCATCGCCGATCACCAGCAAATGGAAATGATCCCCGGCGGAGACTTCTTGAGAAATAATGACTTCCGGTAAACTCCTGTCAGCGGCCCGATGCAACCTGGCCTCAAGCGCGCCCCGGGTCTCATAATGATCGCTGATCCCAATCGCCTCAAACAGTCTCCGCCCGGCGAATTCCAGGATTTCGGCGGGACTCATCATCCCTCCTGAATAGATGCTGTGAATATGAAGATCAACCGTGATCCAGCGTTCTTGCGAAACCCTCCATGGTGGAAATGGATCGGAAAAGAACAATTGGCAACGCCTCACTCAATTTCGGACAGCAGCTCCAGAATCCGTTCGCGGGCTCCGTAAGGAGCAATCTTCCGGTCCCACTGCTCCTGATAATACGACCGGCTCCACGGCTGGCGCTCGATAAAATACTGCCGGCCGAGAATCCAGAAGTCATACGGAAAGGTTAAATACGTACGAAGCAATCGCAACTCACCACGGCGCCAGCCGTAAAAGCGGTCAAAATTCCAAAGCGCCCGGAGCAATGCGTCGGCCGACCATTGGAACAATCGCAGGTATCTTCCGATTAAATTGGTCTTGTCATGGACGGGATGATCGACGATGATGTAATCAAAATCCACCAGCCGGGCTTCCTTTCCCCGAATGAGCACATTGTGAAATGCCCAATCGTGATAACAGATGGTTTCCATCGGCTCAAAAGTGGAATTCCATAATTCGCAAATGGCCCGATGCGCTTGCTGGCAATAGTGATGAAACAGTTTTAAATATTGTTTGCTCCATGGTGTGCGAGATCGTATCGCCATACTCCGGCAGGCTTCCATTTCTCCAATCCGGACCCGCCAGATTTGTTCCAAATTAATTCGAATGGTCATCCAGCGATTAGGGTTGTCAACAATTAGCCGCCGCCCACAATCATGAAAACGCCGCATCGCGGCGATAGCCGCATGCAAATCTTCAGCCCGCCGGTAATCAGCCTCTTTTCCGTCGAGCAACTCCGTAAACAGATAGCGGTTACCATGAAGCCACAAATATGGCCGCCCGGACCGGGGCCGAAAAACCTTCGGTAACACCGGGCAATCGCGCCCACTCTCCAACAGCTCCGTGATCAATAGTGCCTGCAGCGCGCCTACGGATAATCGCTTCAGCACCCTTCCCGCCCCACCCTTTTCCGGGAGCAGATCTACGGTTCGGTGACGTCTTACCGCGCCTGTCGCTCCGTAAGCATCCAGAATGGATTGGCTCATTCCGCCCGCTTCAGCACAGATCATCGCCGAACCACAACACAAAGACAATGATCAATCCGGTAAGGATCAAAACATCAAGCGGGTTAGGCACGATTAACGTCTTTAACAGTTCCAGTCCGAGAATTCCCAGAAAAATCTTTTGATCAAGATGCCGGATATGTTTGAACGGATTTCCCATCCGCTAACACCCCCGGTCTTATGGTATTCATGCCAAAGTCAAATGGGAACTGACACAACGGCCGGGATTTTCATAGAATATATTATTTAGTTCGGGGGTTGGAGATGATCCAGGAGCTATTGCCGGTCATTCGCCGGGAATACCGGCTGGAACCGATAGAAATCAAACCGTGCGGCCCGGTATGGAAAATTTCCGATCCGAGCGGGATTTACGGTTTGAAACGAACCGGTCGCAATCCGGGCGAGCTGACCTGGCTGGCCACGGTCATCAACGGGTTATCGGAATCCGGATTTTCCGGACTGCTGCCGGTTCTTCCCGCTCAAAGCGGCCACCCGTTTGTGACTGCCGCCGGCAAACGATATATCCTGAGCCGCTGGATGGAAGGAAATCATCCATCGTTCTCCGATACTTATCAACGGAAAACTGCGGTGGCGCTGTACGGAAGTCTGCACCGGGCCGCGGCCGCCGTTCGATCGTTTCCAAAGCCGGAGCTTGAAAATTGGTTTGAAACCTGCCGGGAACGGACCAATTTTTTGGAGAATCTGCGCGATTCGCTGGAAAGACGGGCCAGCAACCGGGTTGACCGCGCTATCCAGAAACAAATTGAATATTATCTCGCCCAGGCCCGGCTGGCGCTTAACGGATTGGCGGCATCCGGGTTTGAAGCCTGGCAGCTTGAAACGGATCAATATGGCTTCTGTCACAACGATCCGGCTCCCCGCAATATCATAATGGCAAGGCAGTGGATTCTAATCGACTATGAACTCTCCGGCTGCGGGGTATTCGTCCGGGAACTGGCTACGCTCTCTCAGCGGATATTAAAACTAAACCAGTGGAATCGCCGTATTTTCGATGAACTGATCAACCATTACTCCTCGGTCAGAAGCCTGAACGATCGGGAATTAAACTTCCTGGTGCATATGATGGTATTCCCGCAGCGTTTTTGGAGAATTTGCAGCCAGCGGTTTCAGGAACGGTTGGATTGGAGCGAACGGCGATTTGCCGGGAGATTGTGGGAAATTGCCGCTGAGGAGCAGGCGCGGCTGACCTTCTTAGCGGAACTGCTGCCGGAATTGAAAGAATTGACGGGCCGCTGCCCGGGAGGTATGGAATGAATCAAAACCTTCAACTGGATACCCTGTTGCAATATTGGGGATTGAAGACCCATGACTGGGAAAAAATCAAGGATGTTTACAAAGTCCAAACCGATCAAGGGGTCAAAAATTTAAAAATATCGCCACTAAAGCCCAAGCGCCTGCTCTATGTCCATCACGCCATCGCGCACCTGATTCGTTCCGGGTTCACCTCGATGGTACCCTATCTTCCCACGCTGGATGGACGAACCTATGTCGTTGACGGTATGAACGCCTATACGCTGTTCGATTGGATCGAAGGCCGCCAATGCGACTTTCAGAACTGCTCCGAGCTAGTCGACTCCACCCGTATTTTCGCCGACTTTCATCAAAAAACCAAGGGATTTCTGCCGCCACCGGGAGCCAATCAACGGGAGCAGCTTGGAAAATGGGCTCGGCATTTCGTTGAACGTCACCGCGACCTTCAGAATTTCAAGCGATTGGCGAAAGAAAGTTCCGAAGACCCCTTTGCGGAGCTTTATCTCAAACATGCCGACTTTTATCTGGAAATGGCGGAACAGGCCATCGCGAAAATAGAACGGACCGCATACGACGCCCTGGTGGCCAAGGCGCGGGAAACCAAGCATTTCTGCCATGGCGATCCGGCGGCCCGCAACTTCATCATCGGCCCGGACCACCGGGTCTTCATGATCGACTTCGATAGTTGCCGCCTGGATCTGCCGCTGATGGATCTGATCAAATTTATCCGCAGGGTGCTCAAAAAGTACCAGTGGAGTTTCACCGCAGCCCGTTCGGTTATCGACGCCTATCAACAGATTCAACCGCTGAATGAGCAGGAACTGGCGGTAATGGGAGCGGCGCTCAATTTCCCCCAGAAATTCTGGCGTTTGTCAATCCGCCATTTTCATAATCACGGCCGGCACACTCCGGAACGGTCGCTGGAGAAATTCCAAAAATATTTGCGCAACCGCGAAGCGTTTGACCGGTTTCAACGTGAATTCGGCGCATATCTGGCGGGAGAACACTCATGATTCCATCCGATTTGAGGCCGGAGCCCGCTCAACTCGCCGAGATTGCGGAGATCGTCGCCCAATACGGGCGAACCCTTCGCAAATTGGAAAACCACCGCAAAGTCTGTTTATTGGAAACGGACGCCGGCTACAAGTATCTAAAACGGACCAAACTCGCTCCGGACGACTTGCGATTTATCGCGGAGGCCTTGACTTACCTGTCCCAGCAAGGATTTCAAACCGTCCCGCTGTTCGATCCCGGCCCGGCGGGGGAGCCTTTCGTCGAGCACGGTCCGGACCGCTATATCATGACCGATTGGTTCTTCAGCCGTGAGCTGGACTTTGAGGCGCCCGAGGATCTGCGTCTGGCTATTCGCTACTTGGCGGATTTTCATCGTTGCGGCGCCGGTTTTTCGCCTCAGGCTCAGGCACCCGCCCGGTCCGTCTGGTTAAACTGGCCGGCCAAATTGGAAGCGCGCCTCCGTCAGATGGAAGATTTCCGCAGACTGGCGTTTCAGGAGAAAGAACACTCCGAATTCAGTCGGCTCTACCTTCGTCATTTCGAACCTTTTTACCGCCAGGGGGTAAAAAGCTTGGAAGCCCTGCTCCGTTCGGCCTATCCGGAGGTTTCCCGGAAAAGCTACGAGCGGCGGGATTTTTGCCATCATGACTATTCCGGACGGAATGTGCTGCAAATGAATGACGGCGGTCTGGCATTGGTCGATTTTGATTATTGCCTTCAAGATCTGCGCGTCCACGATCTCATCAACTTGCTGGTCCGCAATTTGAAATATCACGATTGGGACCCGGAGCTCGGCCGGTTCATCGTTGCCGAGTATCATTCCGGCAACGCGCTGGCGCCGGATGAGACCGAAGTGTTGCATATCCTGCTTTGCTGGCCGCAAGAATTCTGGCAAGTAGGGCTTCAATATTATTATGAAAAACTTCCTTGGCCAAAAGAGCGCTTTCTTAAGAAGCTCCGCCGCAAAGTCATCTACCGTCATGAGCGGAACCGGTTCTTAAATGTGTTTCCCTTGGAAAACGGAGTGTTCCGGTGGAAGCCCGCCCTTTAAATTTAAACCGTCTGGCAGTTCTCGCAATAATACACGCTGCCGCCCAGATAGGTTTCTTTTTTCACCATTCCGCCGCAACGCGGGCAAGGCACTCCCATTCCGTTCTTGCTCATGACGGTTTTGTATCCGCCCTGTTTGCCGAAGAGATCTTTCTCGGTATCCCGGCCGCCTTGGTCCGCCATGCCGGAGAGCACGATTTTCACCGCCTGAAATAACCCATCCCGTTCCGGTGCGGACAAGGACTCCATTTTGCGCTTGGGGTGAATGGCCGCAACCCATAAAATCTCTTGCAAGACTCCATTGCCGAGCCCCGGTATTCTCTGTTCGGTGGCGAGAAACGCCTTGGCGCTCAGTTTGCGGAGATCGGCCCCGGATAGCAGCCCTTCAAAATAGGCTCGATCAAACCGTCCCGATAATGGGGACGGTTTTTCCCTGGCAATCCGGTAATAAGGATTTTCAAATTTGCCGTCCCGGAAGCACCACAGGCCGCCGTACATTTGCACCGAAGCGCTGAGAGCGGCGCCGTCACCGAACTCGATCAAGACTTGATGCTTTTCCGGCCGCGCCTCGTTGGGCCGGTGATAGCGAAGCCCCACGCCGTCGCCGATCAAAAGGACGGCCTCTCCGGCTCTGATCTCGACCATTCCCCCGTATCCGGCCGCAACGGCGATGCTCTTGTCCGCGAGCAGTCCGTGATAATTTTGGGGATCTCCGCAATACCAGGCGAACTTATGCGGAGAGTGAGCCGCGGTAACTGTCATGATTCGCTTCCCGGCAAGCGCATCATTGATCTGCCGCGCCAAGGTCACCGCTTCGGGTAATTCAATCATTGAAACAATCCGCCTCCTTTTGAAGCGTTAACGCAAACCTTCATTACTAACAGCATGACATATTTCAGCCGTCCGCGCAAGCCTTGCGCGCCGCCGTTCATTATTATCATTATTTGTTTTGCAGCAGTAAACAATAAAAAGGAATTTCAAATCGAAGCGGGCGAGGGGAAAATGGTATTGAAGCGATTGGGCGAGTCGCAGCGCTAACAGCATATTCTCCGGCACACACCGCCGGAGATGCGGCATCTGCCACCGAAGCAACGGCATTGAATGCCGGAGCCACGGCAGCGATTGCCGGAACTAGGGCGCTCATTGCCGCAGTTGCGGCAATCGTTGCCTGTCAATTTGGTGTCATCCCCGTAACTACGGCATCGAATGCCGGTCAATTTTCAGTAACTAAATGAGTAAGGGGAAAGGTTCCCCGTCAATTATTTGTAAGCGCCGTTGCAATGGCAATGGATGGAACAGCGGGTTGCCGGATGACCGGATTTACTCTCCGGTCATCCAATTCATCATCTGATTACCAGATTCGACAGCCTTCGGCGGATTCTGGCAATCGTGGCCAAACTCTATGTTGGGCGCCGTTTAACTCATCGGAGCTCCCTAGACATGACCGTAATGATAACAATTTCAGGCGGGTTTCTCCTCAAATGCGGCCCGGATAAACTCAGCCACCCCATTTTGGTCGTTGGTCCCGATAACTCCGGTAGCGTTCTCTTTTAAGGTGATATGAGCGTTTTCCACCGCGTAACAGGAATCGGCCGCCTGAAACAGCGGCAGATCATTTAAGTTATCGCCAAAGCAGATCAACAGATCGGCTCCCAAATAGGACTTTAAATATTGGGCTGCCCAGTATTTGGTGGCATTATGGTGGGCGATCTCCAACCAGTAAGCCCCGGAGTAAATATCCCGGGTAAAATGGCAGCCGATCCCGGGATATTCCCTTAGTTCCCGGTGAACCGGAGCTAATGAATCCGCTTCGCCAATAAGGACGATGGTAATAATTTGCAGCTGAGGCGTCAGGCATCCGGATAGATCTTCAATCCGCGTTAAGCGCCGGTCGTTTTTGGCCAACCGTTCGTTGATATACACTTCCTGGCCGTGATGAAATATCCCCCGGTAGAAAATTCGGCGTTGATTTTGACGATCGATAGTAAAGAGCAAAGGTGACACGCCATGTTCCTCACATTTTTTCAGAACAAGACATCCGATCCGCTCATCAAGCAGGTTGGCGACGATATCCGCCTTTTGTACCGGATCATAGACAAACACCCCGTTATTTAAAATCAGCGGCAGTTGCAGGTTGAGCGGCGTGATAATCGGACCGGCTGAATCCAACGAACGGGCGGTGGCGATGGTGAACTTCAAACCGGCGGCAAGACACCGGTTGATGATTTGAATGGTTGAGGGGCTTAACTCTTGTCGTGAATTCAACAAAGTGCCGTCAAGATCGGAGATGTATAAACGCATAAAGTTCCTCCGGAAGGATTTAGAACGTTAATACCGCCCATAGTTGGTTTCTTTAATGAACCTATGATGGATGGTACGCTATAACTTGATTATATCAGGGCCGAAATCAATTTCAAGCGTCTCGTCGGATAAGTATTTAGGAGATTCCCTAACTTATCTGGACTTGTTTATATAGCAAAGCCTTGGTCAAACTTTCAATGTGAAAAAGTAAGCTGCCAATTTCCAATTGGTGGATGCCAATTGTCGGACCTCATCTGGCAATGCCCGATTGTAATCTCTCCCGTGTCGATTGTTACTTAGTTTTAGTGGAGAGCGTTCTCCCAATTTCCAATTGATGGATCGCAATAGAGAATTGTAACCTTGCAATGTAGAAACGCATTGTTACAATGTGAATAAGTCAGTTGGCAATGGAACAGAGTCAGTCGGCAACGGAATATTGCCCAAAGAGGAATAAATAAAGCGGCGATGTAAAGGATCGTTGAGGGTAACAAAAAAAGCCCGCTTTGTCGTAAGCGAACTTTCAATTTAATTAAAATTGGTGGAGGCGGGGGGAGTCGAACCCCCGTCCGAAAAGGCAGCCACAGAAGCTTCTCCGGGTGCAGACCGCAGTTTGGATTTTGCTTTGGCTCCGTCTACGGACGAACTGAGCCTTGGCTATCTCGATAATCTTAGCTTTGGCCTCCGAGAATTGACCAAAGAGCGTCCCGGTTTATTTGACGCCCGCCCCGACCTCCCGGGTTAAGCTCGAGTTGGACGGCTACTTACAATTAAGCAGCTAAAGCGTAATTGTTATTGGCACTTAATGTGCTTGCTGCAGTTTAACGAGGCCACAGCACCTCGACCCGCTACCTCTGCCACCACTCTCCCCGTCGAAACCGGTCGCCCCCATTAATAACGATCAAAAAATGGACGTTCCAAGTTCATCGGTTGGGTATGACATCTATTCAATTGTCAAAGGTTCCCTTCCAAGGTTTCCCAGGAACCGACAACCAACTAAGAAACCAAGAACAAACAACCCACTACTCCTATTATATCACATTTTAACGGTTTCGTTGCCGATCCCTCATTACCCGGTCAACTTCCCGGGCCGCGTCCTTTTTGGCCATATCGTCCCGCTTATCGTAAAGTTTCTTTCCTTTGGCGAGCGCTAACTCGACCTTTACCCGCCCCTGCTCATCAAAGTACATCTGCAGCGGTACCAGCGTCAAACCTTGCTCACGCACTTTACTGAACAAACGAATAATCTCCTGTTTATGCATGAGCAGTTTCCGGGTGCGGGTCGGTTCGTGATTGAAACGATTCCCAAAATCGTAAGGGCTGATATGACAGTTCTCCAGGATAATCTCTTGATTGACGATCCGGGCGAAACTGTCCTGGAGATTGCCTTTGCCGAGCCGTAACGATTTAACCTCGGTGCCGGTCAGGACAATCCCAGCCTCGTAAGTCTCCTCAATGAAATAATCATGGCGGGCGCGACGGTTTACCGCGATGCTTTTTCGTTCCCGTTCCGGCATGGTCCAACCCTTCTCTCCGGTTTGCTAAAATATTATAGCACGAACTGGAGAATTGTCAAGTTCCTTTCCGCTCCGTTCCAGGAGCGCGCCAATAAAAAAGGGCCTCCTCCCGGAAGCCCCTGGAAATCGCTTGACGTTGGTTATTTTTTCACCAGATAGTACGAGTCACGGGCAATCAGCAATTCTTCGTTGGTCGGAACAACCATCACCGTAACCTTGGAACGGGATTTACTGATAATCGCCTCTTTACCGCGAAGTTCCTCGTTCTTCTTAAAGTCGAAATCAATGCCGAGATGAGTCAATTTTGAACAAACATCGGCACGGACGGAAATATCGTTTTCTCCGATGCCGGCAGTGAAAACCAGGACATCCAAACCGCCGAGTTCAGCGAAGTAAGAACCGACATATTTTACAATTCGTTGGATGAATACGTTATAGACATCATGAGCCCGTTCATTCCCCTCTTCCCGGGCTTTCTGAATGTCACGCAGGTCACTGAAGCCGGTCATGCCCAGGAAGCCGCTTTTCTTGTTCATTAAATTGTCCATTTCGGTGGGGGTGAGCTTCAGGACATTCTGAAGATACGGAACAATGGCCGGGTCGACATCGCCGCAACGGGTTCCCATGACAAACCCCTCCAATGGAGTAAATCCCATCGAGGTATCGAATACCTTCCCGTCCTTAATCGCCGCGGCGCTGCTTCCGTTGCCGAGATGCAACGTGATCATTTTGATTTTATCGGACTTTTTGCCAAGAATCTGCGCGGCCCGTTGCGAAACATACCGGTGGGAAGTGCCGTGAAACCCGTATCGGCGAATCTTATATTTTTCATAGTATTCATACGGTAATGCGTAAAGGAAAGAACTGCGGGGCATGGTTTGGTGAAAAGCGGTGTCGAAAACGGCGATTTGAGGAGTATTCGGCATCAAGTCCCGACAGGCTTTGATGCCCATGATGTTGGCCGGCATATGCAACGGGCCCAGTTCCCTCAAACTTTCGATTAGTTCCAGTTCCTTATCGTCGACAATTACCGCATCGGAGAAAATCTCTCCGCCATGAAGCACCCGGTGTCCAACCGCCTTAATCTCGTCGAGTGCCTTGATAACTCCCTGGTTCGGGTCGATCAAGAAATCCAAAACCGCTTTCAGTGCCTCACTATGATCGGCGACTTTCTGTTCAATTCGAATCTTGTCACCGGTTCCCACTTGATGGTTGATGATGGCATTACCCGTAGTACTGCCGATCCGTTCAACCAACCCGGCGGCCAACACTTCCTCGTTCGTCATCTGGTACAGCTTGTACTTCAAGGAAGAGCTGCCGCTGTTAAGCACTAATATTAACACAATAATGTTCCCCCTCAACCGAACTTTACGTTGGTGTAATATGTATGACTTTAATTCCCGGGCACGGCTAGACACTTCTATTATAGACAGACACTTCTCAGTTTGCAATGGCATTTACCAGTGTTAATGTTACAATATTGTTGCATAGACAAACAAAACACTTCTAAAAGCTTTTCCATTCCAAAAGAATAGGTATCAACGACAAAATTAACAGATGTTGATCACATGCATTAAAAAATGTGAAGCAACAAAATGAAATGGCTTGCCATGGCTGAAAGCTCAGTTATCCTTTAACATCAAAAAATCAGCCACCGCTTTGGCCACTAGCCGGTCCTCCTGACGAATCTCAGCAGCTGCCTTAATTAATTTCCCCCGCTGTACGTCAACTTTACCCACGACCACCGCCCGGCTTCCAATGAGCAAAGGACGCTTGAACGATAGCTCCATACGCGCGGTGACCGCGCGAAACCCGCCGGCAATGATTGCATGTGCCATGGCTTCATCCAACAAGGTGGTAACAATTCCTCCATGCGCTATCCCGATAAAACCCTGATGTTCCCGGCAAGGGGTAAACTCGGCGGCAACCCCGCCCTCGATGGCCTCAAACCGGAGTTTCAGCCCGATTGGATTTTCCCGTCCGCACGCAAAGCAATAGTCATCAATCTCCAATTGCATGGTGGTTCCTCCTCGCACCTGCGCCAAAGAAAACGCCAGACCGGATGTCTGGCGATATTAAGAATAAATTTATGTTAATTATCTACTTTAGTGTTGACCTTGAATACCTCGCATTGATGGCACATCTGCCGTTTATTTTTGATGGAGCCCTTCGGCAGACCGTCACCACAGAGCGTATCCGGCACCAGCCAGCACTTCTCCTCCTTACCTTGATACGCCGGACAATTAATGTAGTTGCAGTCAATCACCCGCCAACAACGTTGAAAATTAGATTTAACCTTGAACCGGCCAACCAGGGCGGTGAGGTGCTCGGCCATTTCAACCAGGTTGGAGGATGAATCGGCCAGCTTCTCCATATTCAGACGCTGTTCCTCGGTAGCGGCCGCCACTTGCTTGGCGCCGTTCACATTTTGCTTGGAAATATCGGCCACTGTCTGCATCGTAGTGGTCATCTCTTCGCTGCTGGCCGCCTGCTCCTCGGAAGCCGCCGCGATCTCATGAATGGTGCTCACGGTCTGGTTGACTGACTGGGTAATGGCGCTGAAGGCTTCTTTGGCCGATACCGCCAGGTCGGTCGCTTCATCAACGATCCGGGTTCCGACCTCCATCGCCTCAACCGCGGCCCTGGTGTCGGTCTGGATTTCGTTAATCAACCCGACAATTTGGATTGCGGATTGGGTGGATTGTTCCGCCAGAACCCGGACCTCGTCGGCGACCACCGAGAAACCCCGGCCGTGCTCGCCGGCACGGGCCGCTTCAATCGCCGCGTTAAGGGCCAAAAGGTTCGTTTGTTTGGATATGCCGCGCATCACATCCACGATTTTTCCAATCTCCGATGACCGCATCCCCAGTTTTCGGACCACTTCGGCCGAACTGTCGACCGTCTCCTGAAGTTTGGAGATCATTTCGTGGACTTGTTGAATCAACTCTTCGCCGTGATGAGCCCGGTCCGCGGCCTGTGACGAGAAACTGGCGGCCCGCTGCGCTTCGGCCGCTACCTGTTGAGCGGTCTCCGACATCTGCTGCGAAGCCAACACCGAGAGATGAATGTTTTCAAATTGTTCCTCGGTGGCCTTGGACATTTGATCCATAGTGTTGGTGATCTGTTCCGTGGCGACGCTGGCCTCCTGAACCATGCTGGACATGTCGTTGGCGGCGAGCGCCAACTTTTCCGAAGCGGCCAGATTCTCCTGCAGGATCATCTGCAAGTTGCTGAGCATCTGCTCCACCGAACTTCCCAATACCTTAAATTCGTTGTTGACGTTGGTTTCAATGGTATGACTGAGATCATTTTGAGAAATTCGGTTGGAAATCTCGATGAACGGTTGAATCTGGCGTAACAGCAGCTTGTTGATAAGGAAGTTTCCTACAATGAAATAAAAAATCAGCAACCCGACGACGATGATCATCCGAAGTACAAAATTTTCCTCGGGTATGAAATCAACCACCAGAGTGAGCAGAACCATTCCCAAAAAACTTATTAACAATCGCCATTTAATGCTTGAGAAAAATTTCACTTCGATTACCTCCTCATCATTTGGGCTGATGACCTTTTGGGAGATAACTCAAGTTGACCGTGCCAGATTTAATTTCATAGCGGATAAATATCCGGGAAAAAAAAGAGGGCGTTTGCCCTTTAAAACAGTTTATCAAATATTTCCACAAAAATCAGCAATAACCCGAATCCGATCGCCAACCACATGGTGGCCTTGTCCAGGAGTTTTTCCAGCCCCTTATTTTTCGAGAAAAACATCTGGCCACCGGAACCGATGGAGCCGAGCCCCTCTCCTTTGCTGGGCTGCAAAACGATTAAAGCGGTTAAAGCAACGGATACAAACAATAATAGAATCTGAAGCACCATTTTCAAAACGTAACACCTCCAAACCCATTCACTCCAACATTGTAGCATACTGGGCCGACTTCGACAAGTCTTTTATCAAAGACATCCCGGCTTAATCTCAGCTTTTTCCATCGGCGTCGGATAAACCCCGGATTTTGATCCGGGGTTTATCAAAAACGCCTTAATTTTTTAATTACCGAAAAATATTATAGAACGCTTTTTTACCGGGGTAAATCGCTTCCTCGGCTAAAAGATCCTCGATCCGCAGCAGTTGGTTATATTTGGCCACCCGGTCGGTCCGGGAAGGGGCGCCGGTCTTGATCTGCCCGGCATTGGTGGCCACGGCGATGTCGGCGATGGTCGCATCTTCGGTCTCGCCGGAACGGTGGGAGATGATTGCGGTATACCCGGCCCGTTTCGCCATTTCAATGGCATCCAGAGTTTCCGTCAAGGAACCGATCTGGTTGACCTTGATCAGAATGGAATTGGCCACGCCCAGTTTGATTCCCTTGCTTAACCGTTCGGTATTGGTGACGAACAGATCGTCACCGACCAACTGGACTTTGCCGCCCAAGCGTTCGGTCAGCATCTTCCAACCATCCCAGTCCTCTTCGGCCATGCCGTCTTCAATGGAGATAATCGGGTAGTTGGCGGCCAGATCGGCCCAGAACTCAGCCATCTCCGCCGAAGTTTTCAAAATATTGGATTTCCAGAAGAAATACTTGCCTTCCTCACCCTTTTTCTTGGCCTCTTCCCACAGTTCGGTCGAAGCCGGATCCATGGCGATCATAATCTGCTCGCCGGGTTTGTAGCCGGCTTGTTCGATCGCGGCCATGATAACGTCCAGGGCTTCCTGATTGCTCTTAAGATTCGGGGCGTATCCGCCTTCATCGCCCACCGCGGTGCTGTAGCCCTTATCTTTCAGGACCTTCTTTAACGCGTGGAAGATTTCGGCTCCCCAGCGCAAGCACTCGGCAAAACTGGGAGCGCCGACCGGCATGACCATGAATTCCTGGAGATCAACGCTATTGTCGGCATGTTTTCCGCCGTTTAAGATGTTCATCATCGGTACCGGCAGTTCTTTGGAATTCACGCCGCCGAGATAACGATAGAGCGGCTGATTCAGGCTGAGCGCCGCCGCCTTGGCGACCGCCAGGG
The DNA here is from genome assembly GCA_023402395.1 of Bacillota bacterium. Lineage (GTDB taxonomy): Bacteria > Bacillota > UBA4882 > UBA8346 > UBA8346 > JAEYGI01. The sequence continues at coordinate 621,918 of JAEYGI010000040.1, read as the reverse complement.
ACACGCCGAGAATGGCGTTGGCGCCGAGCTTTGCTTTGTTGGGAGTGCCGTCGAGCTCGATCATCACTTTATCGACGGTTACCTGATCCAGCGCGTCCAGACCGATTACTTCAGAGGCGATCTCCTCATTGACGTTGTCCACCGCTTTTTGGACGCCGCGGCCGAGATAACGGCCTTTATCGCCGTCGCGCAACTCTACCGCTTCAAACGCTCCGGTCGAAGCGCCCGAAGGAACGGCGGCCCGGCCGACGCTGCCGTCAGCGAGCTCCACTTCGACTTCGACAGTGGGGTTGCCACGCGAATCCAGTATCTCCCGTGCATAAATGTCGACAATTGAAGTCATGTAAAACATCCTCCCGTTATGATTTTTTACGAAGCGAAATCTTGAAAATTGGCCTACCGGACGGTCTTATGGATCGGAAATAGCATGCCGCAACGCCGGAATGGGAAATTGCTTCGTAAAGATATCCATTTCCTATCCGTCATTTCATCCCGGTCACCAATCATCCCGCCGATGTCCCCGAAGTTCCTTCCTCCGCCAAAAACTGATTTTTTTCGACTTCGCAAAGGATTCCGACGGACCCGGAATCCTTTCCTCCGGTCCGGTCTTCCTCTTTTTAGACAAAATTAAGCAAATTCCTTTAAAAATCCGTTATCCGGTCGGTCCGGAAACAACAATTTAATATCGGATGAACTCGATTCATTGGACCAAGGCGCGATCTACGAATTCAACAGCGAGCGCCCGGTCATTTCCGCCGGTTTTTCCACTCCCAGCAATTCCAGGACGGTTGGAGCCAAGTCCGCCAGACTTCCGTCCCGGAGACCGGCTATTCCCGATGCTCCGGCCACGATTACCGGCACCGGGAATGTGGTGTGCGCCGTATAGGGCTCACCGGTTTGATAGTCCTTCATTAACTCGGCGTTGCCGTGATCGGCGGTGATGACGACCGCGCCGCCTTTTTCCAGAATCGCCGGAACGACCCGGGACAGGCAGCGGTCAACCGTTTCCACCGCCTGGCGGGCCGCTTCCAGAACCCCGGTGTGCCCAACCATATCACAGTTGGCATAGTTCATGATGATCGCATCGTACTTATTCTTGGCGATTTCGGCCAATACCGCCTCGGTCACTTCAAAGGCGCTCATCTCCGGCTTAAGGTCATAGGTGGCGACTTTGGGGGAAGGAATCAGAATCCGGTCCTCCAACGGATAGGGAGGCTCCTCGCCGCCATTAAAGAAGAACGTCACATGGGCGTATTTTTCGGTCTCAGCGATCCGCAATTGTTTTAATCCGCTGTCCGCGAACACTTCGGTCAGGATGTTCTTCATTCGTTCCTCAGGAGGAAACAATAAAGGCACATCCAGAGTTATATCATACTGCGTCATGCAGACGAATCGCGGTTTGAGCGGGACGGCCCGCTCAAATCCTTGAAAGTCAGGATCGACGAAAGCCCGGGTAATCTCGCGGGCCCGGTCCGGACGGAAGTTGAAGAAGATCACCGGATCGCCGGAGCGGATCGTGGCCACCGGCTCACCCGCCCGGAGGATCACCGTGGGCAAGACAAACTCGTCGGTAATTCCTTGCGCATACGAATTGATAACGGCTTGCGCCGCGGAGTCGGCTTTTTCACCTTCGCCATACGCCATCGCCGCATAAGCCTTTTCTACCCGCTCCCAGCGTTTATCCCGGTCCATCGCGTAATACCTGCCGCTGACCGTGGCAATCGCTCCAAAATCCTCGTCCCGGCAGACCTGTTCCAACTCATTCACATATTCTTTGGCGCTCTCCGGCGGCGTATCCCGCCCGTCCAGAAACGCATGGATATAAACTTGTTTCACCCCGAACTCTTTGGCCAAACGGATGATTCCGTACAAATGCTCGGTATGACTGTGAACTCCGCCCGGGGAAACCAATCCCATCAAATGAAGCGGGCGATCCTCGCGAATCGCGGCCTCAAGCAGCTCCACAAAAACCGGGTTGCGCTTGAACTCCCCTTCCCGCAACGCTTTCGAGATCCGTACCAGGCTCTGATAAACCACCCGGCCCGCTCCGATGTTGAGATGACCCACTTCGGAGGTTCCCATCTGCCCTTCCGGCAAGCCGACCGCTTCACCGGAACAAAGAAGCGTGGCATGGGGATATTTGGCGAACAGCCCGTCCAAAAACGGCGTGTCGGCTGCTTTTACGGCATTAAATTCAGTTCGAGGATTCAGGCCCCAACCGTCGAGAATAATTAAAGCCACCGGCCGGTACTTCATTGTTTATTGTTTCCTCCAAATGGTTATCCGCTTATCCGTTGTATTTGACAATTTTACGGAATGACTCGACTTCCAGGCTCGCCCCGCCGACCAAAGCACCGTCAATCTCCGGTTGATCCATGTATTCCTTGATATTTTCCGGTTTAACGCTGCCGCCATACTGGATCCGGACCTGCTCCGCCAATTCCTTGCCAAACATGCCGGCAATGGTCTGGCGAATCAATCCGATCACCTCATTGGCATCCTTCGCCGTGGATGAACGGCCGGTGCCAATGGCCCAAATGGGTTCATAAGCAATTACAAGCGTTGGGATATCCGTGACGGAAATGCCGGCCAACGCCTGCTCGGTTTGGGTCTTGATCAAGGAGTTCGTCTCTCCGGCTTCCCGTTGCGCCAAAGACTCTCCAACGCAAATAATCGGTTTAATCCCCACGGCCAAAGCGGCTTTGACCTTTAGATTAACCGTCTGATTGGTCTCACCGAAATGTTCCCGCCGCTCCGAATGACCAATGATTACATAATCGCAGCCCGCGTCCTTGAGCATCGCCGGAGCGATCTCTCCGGTAAAGGCCCCCTGTTCTTTCCAATAAATATCTTGCGCGCCAAGCCCATAAGGGGTTCCCTTCAACAATTCCTTGACCGGGCTCAAGGCGGTAAACGGCGGACAGAAGACGAGTTCCACCGCGGTTTCGTTGTTCAAGACGCCCAATAGTCCCGAAACCAATTGTTTCGCTTCGGGAATGGTCTTATACATCTTCCAGTTACCGGCGATAATCGGTTTTCGCATTGCAAACCTCCGCTTTGGATTACGGCCCGGACTCACGGTTCGAAAGCCCGGGCCGTTCAATTGGGACTGATCTATTTGTCGGACAACGCAGCCACGCCGGGCAGCTCGATCCCTTCCATGAATTCCAGCGAAGCGCCGCCACCGGTTGACACGTGAGTCATTTGTTCGGCATAGCCCATTTGTTCGACCGCAGCCGCCGAATCCCCGCCGCCGATAATGGTCGTACCCGGGCACTTGGCCATAGCATCGGCAATAGCCTTGGTTCCCGCCGCAAACTCCGGCACTTCAAAGACGCCCATCGGTCCGTTCCAAATCACGGTTTTGGCGCCGAGGACGGCTTGGGAGAAAATTTTGACGGTTTCCGGTCCGATATCGACCCCTTCCAGGTCGGCGGGGATTTGGTCGCAGGACACGGTCTTATGGAAGGTGGGTTTCTTGAAATTATCGGCCACCACGGTATCCACGGGAAGCAGAATTTTGACCCCTTTTTGCGCGGCCGTCGCCATCATTTCTTTGGCGAATTCGATCCGGTCCGCGTCCAGCAACGAACGGCCGATTTCCAACCCTTGCGCCTTCAGGAAAGTATAAGCCATACCGCCGCCGATAATCAAGCTGTCGACTTTATTGAGCAAGTTCTTAATGACACCCAGCTTGTCGGCGACCTTCGCCCCGCCCAGAATGGCAACGAACGGCCGTTCCGGATTGGAAAGGGCTTTGCCCATAATTTCAATCTCTTTTTGCATTAAGTAACCGGAGACTGCCGGTTGAAGGAACTTGGCCACTCCAGCCGTGGAAGCATGCGCCCGGTGGGCGGTTCCAAAGGCGTCATTGACGTAAATATCGGCGAGTTCGGCCAATTTTTTCGCGAACGCCTCGTCGTTGGCCTCTTCTTCCTTATAAAAACGGACGTTCTCCAATAATACGATGCCGCCGGGCGCGAGGCCGGCAATCACCTGCTTGGGTTCATTGCCGATGCAATCATTGACCTTAATTACGGGTTTGCCCATCAGTTCTGATAAACGTTTCCCCATGACATCCATGCGATACTTGTTATCCGGGCCGCCCTTCGGCCGGCCGAAATGGGATACTAAAATCACTTTGGCGCCACGATCCGAAAGCGACTTAATGGTGGGGATCGCCGCTTTGATCCGGCGGTCGTCGGTGATATTACCGTTATCGTCGACCGGCACGTTAAAATCGACCCGGACCAGGGCGCGTTTTCCTTTGACATCAATATCATCAATGGACAATTTGTTCATCATAATTCCTCCTCTCAAACTGTCAGGGGCGAAATGGCGCTTCGCCCCTGACATCCTTAGTCTTGAAATTAGTGGTCTTTTTTAATCATATAGGACAATAAATCAATTACCCGGTTGGAATAACCCCATTCGTTATCGTACCAGGAAACAATCTTAAAGAAGCGTTTTTCGCCCTTCAAATTGTTTTGAAGGGTAGCGAGCGAATCATAGATGGACGACCGGTTGTCATGAACGAAATCGGTGGACACGACTTCCTCGTTGGCGTAGCCGAGGATCCCCTGAAGGTACGAAGTGGAAGCCTTCTTCATCAGCGCGTCGATTTCTTCGATGGAAGTATCTTTTTCAGCGCGGAAGGTCAGATCGACCACGGAGACGTCAGGCGTGGGCACCCGGAAGGACATACCGGTCAACTTGCCTTTGGTGGTGGGCAATACCTCGCCGACCGCTTTCGCCGCGCCGGTGGTGGAAGGAATGATATTGATGGCCGCCGCGCGACCGCCGCGCCAATCCTTTTTGGATGGCCCGTCAACGGTTTTCTGGGTAGCGGTATACGAATGGATGGTGGTCATCAAGCCGGTTTCAATTCCGATGCCTTCCTTGAGGATGACATGAACCAACGGAGCCAAGCAGTTAGTGGTGCAGGAAGCGTTGGAGACGATGGTGTGCTTGGCCGGATCATACTCGCCCTCATTGACGCCCATGACAATCGTCTTAACCTCTCCTTTGCCGGGGGCGGAGATGATTACTTTCTTGGCTCCGGCAGCCAGATGCCCTTTGGCTTTTTCCGAATCGGTGAAAAGACCGGTGGATTCGATAACGTAGTCAACGCCAAGCTCTTTCCAGGGAAGCTGGCTGGGATCCTTGGTGGCCATGACACATTTAATCTTATGGCCGTCGACGATCAGGACATCGTCATCCTCAACCTCAGGCTTGCTCTTTTCCGTGGCTAACTGGCCCTTAAATTTGCCATGGATGGAATCATATTTCAATTGATACGCGAAATATTTGGCATCGGTACTGATATCGACGACCGCCACGATGTCGATATCTTTCCCGAGCAACCCTTTGTCGTGCAAAGCACTGAAGACAAGTCTGCCGATTCTGCCAAAGCCGTTGATTCCTACTTTTACCGCCATTTCAATTCCTCCATTTTTATAGTTTCGGTGTGAAACACCGTTTACACCCTTACATTTCCACTAGCGACCGTCCCGCGCCTTCGTCAATGATCAGAACATCCCGGGGCGCATTAGACAAAACGGCCCGGACAGCATCGGCCTTACTGGTTCCACCGGCCACCGCCACCACTTCGCCGATCATTTTTAACTCCTGAAGCTGCAGGCCCACACTGGACGTGGAATGAACCACACTCCCGTCAATAGCGAAATAATATCCGAAAGCCTCTCCAACGGCACCGCCATTGATGATCTCCGCAATTCTCGGTTCGGGCATGCCGCGCCGCCGGGCCATCTCTTCGGCCGTACCTATCCCATGGAGCACAATATCGGCCTTTCGGACCATATCCAAAATCTCTTTAATCTTTGGCTCGTTGGCGATGGACTGCATGGTCTGTTCGCCAAGGTCATCGGGAGCATGCAACAAGCGGTAGCCCGCTCCCAACCCCTTGGCAATATTGGCTGCCACGGCATTGGCCTGAATTTCGACCTCCTCGCCCAGGCCACCCCGGGCGGGAATCACCGTGATATTGCGTTTAATGGTTGGCGAGATCAAGGCCGCGGCCACTTCGGCGAGAGTCGTTCCGCCAGTGACCGCCAAAATTGAACCGTCGCTCAATTTTTTATTTAAATACCCGGCAGTGACCCGGGCCAAAGCTTTTTTCACCGTATCATCCAAGTCAGCGTCACCGGAGACAGCCATAACCTGCTTCACGCCATAACGTTCGGCAATCTTTTGTTCGAGCGAATTTAGTCCTTGGATTTCGCGGATATATCGCTCAATCTCCCATAACAAAACTTCCCCCTCCGGTGTCACTTGCATGCCGGCACTGGAATACATCACTAATTGAAGGCTTTTGAGGGTGTCCACTTCAGAGCGGATCCGGCGTTCCTGGAGATGCAATTGGTCTGCCAAAGCCCGCCGGCCAACCGGTTGCAAGAAATGAACCGTTCGTAAGATCTGATAACGCAAAAGCAGCAGGGAGATCACTTCGGGAACGATTTTTTGCTGTAACGATAAGAGTTTATCCATTTTCGGCGCCTCTATGCCCGTTCGAGTGGGTTGAATTTTGTCCCGATTGTAACAATTGTGTCCCACCAACTACAAAAAAATTATTAACCTTACCAGAAATTATTCCCTCTGCTTCGTATCATTCTCTTTTTGAGAAGGAATTCCTTCTTCTTCGGAAAAATTTTTTACATATTCCCGGATCATGCGCAACCGGTGATTTACCGCTGATTTACTAATAGGCGGCCGGTGATACTCACCTAACTCTTTCAGCGTGGCTTCAGGATATTCGAGCCGAAGTTCAGCGGTGCGGCGTAAACTAGCCGGGAGAATGTTCAATCCAACCCGCGCGATCAATTGGTTGATCACCTCAACCTGTTCCCAAGCGGCATTCAGCGTCTTTTCGAGATTTGCCGTCTCGCAATTGACTCTGCGATTCACTTCCCCGCGCAACCCGCGAATCACTCTGACCTCTTCCAAGCGGAGCACCGCCGCGTGCGCTTGAATCAACGATAAAAAACGGACTGTGGATTCACTCTCTTTCAGATAAACCACGTAATGGGACTTTCTCCGGCCGATCTTCGCCTTTAAACCGGAGAGGCTCATCAGATACACCAGCCCGTCGGCAAATTCTTCATTTTGAGTAACCAATTCAAGGTGATAGCTTTTTTTTTGAGGATCGGTCATCGAACCGCCGGCCAGGAACGCGCCACGCAAAAACGAAGCCCGGCAACATTGCTCTTTGACCAAATGAGAGGCAATGCCGGCTTCCAGCCGGTATTCCCTGGTCATCATCCCAAGTTTAACCATTAATTCCGTCAACCCTGGTTGTGGCGGTATCACAATCCGATAGCGATGATTTCGGCCCAATTTTTCCAACTGCTCCATCAAAACTTCTCGTTCCAATCCGGAACAAGCTTTGACCAACTTTACAATCCGGCGGGCAATGGCAGCGGACTCATTGGTGATTGACAGTGAAAAACGCTCTTTACCGGCCAGATGGATGCTACCGGACATATGAATGAAAGCGGATAGTTCAGCATTCATACATTGTGCGCAGCGGGGCAGCGGGGTTCGAGCGACTTCTTCTTTTGTCAATTGCGAAAAAGTTTCCATGGAACCGTCCTAAACCGAAAAGTGGGAATATCACGCCTGATCCAAGTATAATATGGATTATAAGTAGATCAATCCATTCACAGCCGGAAAAGGTAATGTCACCATCTAGAAATAGAATCTCCCAATATTCAATAAGTCGCCGAGGCGACGGATAGTAAACTTTACTACAGCTGCAAGAGGAGGTGCTGTCATGATCAATGCCGTTTGGATGTTCCTGGTCGGCTTTGGGATTATTACTGCCGCTTTCAATGGCAAAACCATGTTGATCTCGGATATCATTTTTACCAGCGCGGCAAAAGCGGTGGAGTTCAGCTTCGGCTTAGCGGGAATGATTGCCTTTTGGACCGGAATTTTAAAGATTGCGGAAGCTTCCCGGATCACCGAGATGATCGCGCGATTGTTTCAACCGCTGTTCCGACAGTTGTTTCCCATGTTGCGCCTTCAAAAGAAAGCCTTAGGGCTGATATCGATGACCATGGCCGCTAACCTTCTTGGACTTGGAAATGTCGCAACGCCTTTAGGACTAAAGGCCATGGCGGAATTGACCGAATTGAATCCGGAACCGAAGCGGGCTTCCAATGACATTTGTACGTTTATGACGATCATTTTTGGGGGATTAAGCGTTATCCCCACGACGTTAATCGCTATCCGCTCCCAAGCCGGCTCGACAAACCCGGCGCTGGTCCTGATTCCGGTGTTCGTAATTACTCTGGCGGCCACCCTCGCCGGCCTGACCTTTAATTTTCTGGCTTTGCACTGGTCTGCTTGGCTGACGCGAAAGAAGCGATTGAATAATGATTGACGGATTACTGAAGCTCTCATATTGGACGATCCCCGTTTTCCTATTGATTGTTTTGGCGGCGGGGATTAAACAAAAGGTTCCAATGTATGAGGTCTTTGTACAAGGAGCCATGGAAGGCATTAAGACCACCATCAAGCTAACCCCGTATATTCTGGCAATCTTTGTGGCGGTCGGGATTTTCCGGACTTCCGGAGCTTTGGATAACACCGTTAAGCTCTTGAGCCCCCTTTTGCAATTAATGGGGATCCACCCCGACCTTTTAACATTAGGGCTCCTAAAACCGCTTTCGGGATCCGCTTCTTTGGGAATTACTGCCGAATTGTTAAGTAAGTTCGGGCCGGACACCAATCTGGGGATCACCGCTTCGATTATCCAAGGAAGCAGTGAAACCACCTTTTATGTGTACTCTTTGTACCTGGGATCAGTCAACATTAAAGATAGCCGCCATATTCTCGTCACCGGTCTGGTCTGTGAAGTAGTGGCCTTGATCCTCGCTTTAATCTTAGGACCATCCATTACCAGGCCTTAAACTTGAGGTCCCAATGACTATTCTTCCTTGGCTGCAGCGGCTTCCCGAATCGTGGCGGCAGTCTCGGAGTTGCCGGCCAGGTTATTTTTTTGAATATGCTCCCAGACAACTTTCATGTCGAGATTTTGATCGGCCATCTCGATTAGCGCGTTGAGGAAAGTACGAAATTGACATTTAAATAAGTCGGCCTGGCTTTTCAACCAAGCTAATCGTTGTAATTCCGACTGAATCTCGTCTTTCACCTGCTGGCGGATCTGTTCCGCTTGAAGCTGTGCTTCGCGCACAAAAATATCGGCTTTAATCTTGGCTGAATTGACTTGTTCCTCAGCGGTCTCCTGAGCTAAAACCAGCGCGTTCCGGAGAGTCTCTTCCTTGGAGATGTATTGGTCGAGCTTTGACTGAGTCTCCTCCAGTTTCAGTTTAAGCTGATTGTTTTCACGATATAAAAACTCATAATCCGCCGTAATTTTCGACATAAACTCCTGGACCTCGGCAACCCGGTAACCGCGCATTCCGCGACGGAACACCATGGTTTCCACTTCAACCGGGGTTAGCATCGAATATCCCTCCTTCAATATCTTATCGTTGGATTATAATAAGCGGACCAAGACCACCCCAAGCCTTCCCTTCTTGGAGGTTCCGGTCGTTTCCCGGAACACTACCCGGCCACGGCCCCGCATGGATATGATATCTCCCGGGTTGACCGTCTGGTCGGGATTTTTAACCGGCCGCCAATTGACTTTGATTCGTTCTGCTTTGATCTCCCGGGCCATCTTGGTCCGGGACTCGCCGAATCCCAGCGCGGCAATGGCGTCCAAGCGTAGTGAAGCGACAGTAGTCCTTATTTCCTTTTCCCGCAGATTCGGTATATTAAGCTGTTCCGGCTCAATCTCTGAGACCATGACCCGGTTGTTCCCGACCTGTGTCAGTTGGCTGATGATTAACGGGAGCATCTCCGGAGTGGTAATGACCTGACAGATCGAATCGGCAACCAATAAGTCTCCTAATTTTTCCCGCTTTATTCCCAGAGCCAGAAGTGCCCCCAAGAAATCCCGGTGAGACAAGGACTCATCGCCGTTCGCCCTGATCTCCAGAAACCCCAACGGGGGCTCAATCGTTTCGGCCAGATAATAATCAGGATACACCACCAGACGTTGTCGTTCGGCCTTTGGATACCCTCCGAAAACCCGGAACCGGATTCCGCTGTTCCAGGTCAAATTAGCCTTGGCTTGTTCCAATTGAGAAGGATCCAGAAAATCGGTCCACTCCGGCTCCTGGCGGCGGAGACATCGTTCGCCGATCTCGGTAATCCGCGCTAGAAACCTTTTTACCTCTTCCTGAGTCTCCATAGGAGGTCACCCATTCCCTTTTCCAAGCTCTTTGGAACGCACCGCGGCGGCTTGAACGGCTTGCATCACGATTCCCGCGAAAGCCGCCTTTTCCAATTCATACAATGCCGCAGCCGTTGTTCCCCCAGGTGAAGTAACTTCATTCATCAACTGATGAGGATGCTCGCCGGAACTCTTCAACAACTCCGCCGTCCCCAGCACCGTTTCCACGGCAAGCATCGCGGCGTCCTTACGGGTCAGTCCCAACAATACGCCAGCATTAATCAACGAATCGAGAAAATAATAGACATAAGCCGGTCCGCTGCCACTTAACGCGGTTACTGCGTCTAGTTTGTCCTCGGTTACCCGCAACACTTTCCCGACGCACCTCAACACCGCTTCGACCTTCTCGGCGTCCCCGGATAATGCCTTACGCCCCAGACAATAGGCAGATACGCCTTTTCCAATTCGAGCAGGAGTGTTTGGCATCACCCGAACGCAACGCGACCCTGGCACAAGGCCTTCCATTCCTTCCAGTTGAATTCCGGCGGCAATGGAAATTAACAAATGCTCCTCATTGCATTGGAAGGCAATTTCCCTAAGAACTCCCGGCAAATGAAGCGGCTTGACCGCCAGGATAATGGTCCGACAATTCCGCACCAATTCTTCGGGTGACTCGATTAAGTTTATCCCCAGGCTGCTTTTTAATGCCTGACCCCGAGCTTGATCCAGTTCAACCAGAGCGATCTGGTCCGAGCTAATCAAACCATTTCGAATCACACCGTTAATCAGCGCCGAACCCATGGCTCCACCGCCGATGACACCCAATTCAACCACGGTCGCTTACCTACCTTTCCCGATCATTTCTCATAAACGGTGCGGAACCTCCGCTGGGATTGGACCACTCTTTCTCCTTATCTCGAAAGACGGCTTTGGGGGGCGCGGACACCTCAATATTTTGCGGGGTAAAGAGAAAAATAGAACCGCTGACCTTTTGCATCGTTCCGTCCAGGGCATAGATTGCGCCTCCCATGAAATCGGCGATTCGTTTTGCCAAACTCTTATCAATATCTTCTAAGTTAATGATTACGGCCCGTTTATTCTTCAAATGGTCAACCAGACCTTGAACTTCTTCAAAGGAAGTAGGCTCGACGATAAGCATCCGGACCGGTCTCGCCTGATTGATGGTCACCAGTTTGCCACGTTCCTTTGGTTCCTTGCGTGACGGTTCTTCAAGCGCGGCTGCTTCTTCTTCCTCAATAATGTCCTCGGCCTCGAACCCAAAGACTCCCAAAAATTTCTCAAAGAAACTGCGTTTCGAGTACTTGGATCCTTCCTCTTCTTCATGATCCCATTTTGCCATGATTAAAAGCACCTCACCTGCTTCCGGCAATACTAATCCTTCAACCGCGATGTTACGTAAATTAATCCGCCACCATAAGCATATCGCAATACTCATTGTGTCAATCTGCAAAAAGTGCGGACCCAATCCGGACCAAGTTGGCTCCTTCCTCTACCGCCACCTCATAATCCTGACTCATTCCCATCGATAAATAACGCCAGTTGGGTCCCAAATCGAACCGGGCCGCCGACTCAAGAAACATTTCCCGTAACCGGCGAAAGATCGGGCGAGTCAGTTCCGGATTGGAAACCAACGGAGCGATAGTCATCAAGCCGGAGGGGATCAAAACCGGATGAATTTTAATGGCTTCTAACAATTGGGGAAGCTGCTCCGGAGATAACCCATGTTTGCTGACTTCCCCCGAAATATTCACTTGAATCAAAATTTCCGCCCGTTTGTTCAGTTTCTCGGCTTGCTTGGCCAACTCTACGACCAGTGGCAGCCGGTCCACTGAATGGATGAGATCAAACTCAGCCAAGGCTTGCTTGGCCTTGTTAGTTTGCAAGCTTCCGATAAGATGTTTGACAGGTTTTCCTTCCAATAGCGGAAGCTTAAGCAACGCATCCTGGATCCGGTTCTCGCCAATATCGGTGACTCCGGCCCGGATCGCTTCGTTAATCCGGCCGATGTCGACATACTTGGTGACCGCAATTAAGGTGATTGCGGACGGATCATATCCAGCCCGCATGGCAGCCGCTCCAATTCGCTGTTTTATTTTCACGTAGTTTTGAATCACTGACAAGAACCTATCACCCCAATAATCTGGCGCCAAGTTCGGCCAAATCGGAACGCTCGCCTTTCAGCAGCGTGATATGGCCGGCAATCTTTTCGTTTTTGAACCGCTCGACCACAAATGTCAAGCCATTACTGTTTGAATCAAGGTAAGGATGGTCGATTTGATACGGATCTCCCGTCAAAACGATTTTAGTCCCTTCCCCAACCCGAGTAATCACGGTCCGGATTTCATGGGGAGAGAGATTTTGCGCTTCATCCACCAATAAAAACTGATTGGGGATGCTGCGACCCCGAATATAGGTCAACGCTTCCAACTCCAGAATATTGAGATCTTTCATGCTATTGACTAAATGATCTATTTTTTCATTTCGGTCCCGGTTGCTGAATAAGAATTCCAGATTATCATAGATCGGTTGCATCCAAGGCCGCAGTTTTTCATTGATATCTCCGGGTAAAAATCCCAAATCATTGCCCATCGGGACTACCGGTCTGGAGACCGCCAAACGGCGGAATTTGGACTCCTCCACCACTTTCTGCAAACCAGCCGCCAACGCCAGCAGCGTTTTTCCGGTACCGGCCCGGCCAATCAAGGTCACTAAGCGCACTTCGTCATCGAGCAATAGTTCCAAGGCGAATTTCTGTTCTTTGTTGCGCGCCTTTAATCCGAAGGGTTCCTGGGTTCCATAACGCAATGGAACCAACCGGCCATTTCCAAGATGTCTTGCCAAAGCTGATTTGGATGATCCGAAAGAATCCTCCAAAATAATTAATTGATTTGGATAAATTTCCACCTGGGACAGCATTACCTCACCGGCGGCATAGAAACGGTTGATTATATCCGGTTCAACCTTGACGGTTCGTGTCCCGGTGTACACATCTTCGATTTCAATCTTGTCCGTTTCATAATCTTCGGCGGCGATCCCGAGGGAATCCGCCTTGATGCGCATATTGATATCTTTGGTTACAACGATTACGGGATGGGGCGAGTTTTGCTTCAGCGCCAGGGCCACCGCGATAATCCGATTGTCGATCTTGGCCCGATCCAGTGTCGGCGGAAGTTTGTCAACTTCCTGGTGATTCAGTTCGACCCGGAGCATCCCCCGGTTTTCCCCCAACGAAACACCGCTGTCCAAATGTCCTTTGCTTCTTAATTCATCAAGGAAAGCCGAAACCCTTCTGGCATTTCGCCCAACCTCATCCTGTCGTTTCTTTTGACCGTCTATCTCCTCAATGACTGCGATCGGAATTACAATGTCATTATCTTGAAAAGCGTTCAAGGCCTGAGGGTCATGTACCAAAACGCTGGTATCCACGACAAATATCTTTTTCAAAAAGAGGCCTCCTAACGTGAAATAATGGTTGAGCCAAATTCAAGGCCTTCAATGATTGCCTGTTCGCTATCGGTCTCCAGAACCTGTACTGATTGCCGCTTGTATTCGTCCCCTTTCAATACTTTGACGTAGGTATCATTCTTGGTTCGAAACAGCGCCCGAACCGGAACGGAAATTCCGGAAAGGCGGCGATACACTATAAAAACTCTGGCCCGCCGCTCCGGAAGAAACTTTTGGCCAATACCTGGAGCACTCAAAACAACCAGGGTGGTTTGGGGCTGATCGGCGCTCCGTTTGCAATAAATGATATTCGTGCCGAAAAGGCTATCCCGGTTTTTAATCCACCAACGGTCTCCAACCACCGGCTTCCGGATCCGTTCTGGATCCACTTCGATAACGATCCTTTGGTTGAAGGAGTGGATGATTTTCCCCACGAATTCTCCGGCTTTAACCTTTCGGCGGGTCTTTCGCAATGGATAATTCCGTCGCAAATCGGAACGGGTGATTCGTCGATACCATTCCGGACGCAATTTTTCTTCCCACCCATCGGATTGATAAAAAAGGTATCCGGGCCCGACGGCAGTGATAATCCGCTTATCATTGGCCGTTGCCGCAGTGGAATTCAATGTTTCAATCCGTTCCCTGGTTTGATGGATACTTCGTAAAATTCGTCCTTTTTCCTTCTCTAAAATTGCTAAATCTTCCTTAATCCTTTCCAAAGTCGCTGCATTCCGGCTGGTTTGCACCAGCAAGGATTGCTTGGCGCCCACCTCGGCCGTCACCCGGTTCAGATCCTGCTTTAATCTATTTTCCTCCCGATGCAAACTTTCCAACCGAGTGGATGGATGGATATTGCCCTCCGTCCCGGAATCGTCCTTGGATTCAATATAAGCGAGCAATTCACCCTCGGGAATCATGACGCCTTCTTCAACAGTAACGGCTAATTTCCCCTCGGCCGGCGCGGTATATATTTTTTCTTCCCGCAGGAACAGCGCTTCGGTCCAGAATCCTTTTTCAATGGTCCACCATTTGGCGACCACCGGACGGGTAATAAACCCCCCAATCGCAATCCGGATCAGTTCGATCAAGACGATAATTAATAATATTCGGCGAAGAAGCCGCAGCATTCCCCGGAAAGGCCGCCATTTGAAACGAATCTTTCCTTTGGGTTGGAGATATCCTGATCTCAAATTGCCCTCTCTCCGCTTTAACGGTTTTTTAGGCCGATAATTCCCATCAATCGGTTTCCCGTTCCCATTTGGGCCCGATATGAAAAAAAGCGGTCCTGTTGACAGACGGTGCAAAACTCGGATCTGATCATCCGCCGTCGTTGAACTCCCGCTCTTTCCAGTAGAAAAAAGTTGAACTCCGCCAGGTCAACCCGGAATTGGGTTTCATCCCCGCTGACGGCCTCGGGTTGGATCGCGGCAAACTCCATGGCTACCTCCCGACTTACGTTAAAACACCGACCGCAAATCGCTGGACCGCTCGTCACCCATAGTTCTTCCGGCCGAGTCCCAAAGCGGCGCGCCATAGCTTCAACGGTACTGACCGCAATGCCGGCCAGCGTGCCGCGCCATCCCGCGTGAACGATTCCCACGGCGGGCGTTTCCGGGTCGTATAAAAAAATGGGTAAACAATCGGCACTAAAAATGGCCAACATCGGACCCGCTTCGGCGGTGATTAACGCATCCGTTGCCGGAATGGCGGTGGCCATGGTTCGCGCCCCGGATCCGGCCATGGCGGAACCAACCGCTTCAACCCGGATTCCGTGAACCTGAACCGCCGTCACCAGTCGCTCCAGGGAAAGGCCAAGATCGGCCATGAATAACTGGCGGTTCCCAATAATCTCCTCCGGATCGCTCCCGGTATGTAAGGCCATATTGCCGTATCCGGCGGTAGAGATGGCCTGAATCAAGCCGGGTCCGTTAAACTCGCTGCATTGGTAAATCGCCCGCTGATGATGAACCGTTTGCTGCCAACTCATCGTATCTGTATCCGTTGCGGTTCCCAGGTAATAATCGTTCCCATCTGATAGGATTCAGAAACCAAAATGAAGCGTTGGTTGGAAGAGCCCCGGAAAATAAGCGTCGGATCGCGTTTTTCCCGCAAAAACGGCCCATCGACTACAACATCGGCATAATGCAACAGGTCTTTATATCCTGGCGCGTCGACGGAACTCAGCAACTCTTCCCACGTATATCCGGTATAAACCCAAATATTTAACCCTTTGGGTTTAAGGTAGCCGGCGAGAGCCGCAGCGGCGGGCGCTTGCCAAAATGGTTCCCCGCCGCTGAATGTAACGCCGCTGATCATTGGATTTAGCTTCAATAAGTCAATTAACTTTGGTAAAGTAATCTCCAAACCTCCCACGGGATCCCAGGTCCCCGGATTATGGCAGCCCGGGCACTGATGCGAGCATCCCTGAAAGAAAACGGTGGAACGAAACCCCGGCCCGTCAACCACGCTTTCCGTAGCAACCCCGGCGATTCGGGCGGTGATGCCCTTAAAGGCCAGGTCATGTCCCATGGCAGATTCGATCCCGTAATTCAGCCTGTTTGGCATCATTAAACCGGTCAATGGTCGATAGGTATCCGGTAATCCGGCGGATGCGCCGGATCTGAACCGAACCGCATGATGGGCACTCGTCGGCGAAAACCCCACGATGATAGCAGCTCAGACATTCGTCGACCGGGAAATTAATGGCGCCGTATCCCATGCCGGCCACGGCCATCTGGCGAATCAATTGTTCGTAGGCCTCCAAATTTCCTAGCGGTGGCGCTTTCATCTCCACGTAGCTGATATGGCCGGCGTTGGTCAATTGGTGATATAGGCCTTCCAGCATAATCTTATCATAAGAAGCAATCTCAAAATTGACCGGTATATGAAAGCTATTGGTATAGTATTCCTTATCGGTTACTCCGGTGATAACTCCAAACCGCCGCCGGTCATAACCGATGAACCGTCCCGATAGGCCTTCGGCCGGGGTGCCCAGCAACGTATAGTTCAGGTCATACTCCTCGGCGAACCCATCGGTCAGTTTGCGCATATAGCTGATAATCTCCAGCCCCAGCCGTTGCGCGGAAGGGTCTTGTCCGTGGTGGCATCCGGTCAAGCTGACCAGCGCTTCCGCCAACCCGATGAAGCCAATCGAAAGCGTACCGTGCTTGATTACGGGTCCAATCGGATCATTGGGATTGAGCGATTCAGAATCGAGATACAGACCCTGTCCCATCAAAAAAGGCATGTCTTTCACTTTCAATCGGGATTGAATCCGGAACCGGTGATACAGTTGACGCGCAGCCAACGTCATTATGGATTCCAACTCCCGGAAAAACACTTCCAAATCGCCATTGGCCTTGATGGCGAGCCGGGGCAGATTAATCGTGGTGAACGACAGGTTGCCACGACCGTCGCTGACCGCCGCCCCATGCCGATTGCCGATGACCCGGGTCCGGCACCCCATATAGGCGACCTCGGTCCCAAACGGCTCGTTAAACGAGGCATCCATGAACGCGAAGGTTGGATTAAGCCGTTGGGACGACACCCGCATCGCGAGTTGGAATAAGTCGTAATTAGGGTCTTCGGGATTAAAATTAATCCCTTTCTTCATCCGGAAGATGATATTTGGGAAAATCGGCGATTCTCCATGGCCCAAGCCTTTCTCATAGGCAAGCAGCAGGCACTTGGTGACCATCCGACCTTCCGGCGAGGTATCGCAGCCGAGATTTACGCTGGAAAATGGAACTTGCGCCCCGGCCCGGCTGTGCATGGAGTTCAGATTATAAATCAACGCTTCCATAGCTTGGTAAACATCGTTCTCATCAGCGCCACTCATGAACTGGGCCATGTCCCGATCGAAAAATGCAAAAGACTGGCCCCCATGCATATCGTTTTGAGAACTCTGCAAAATGATGGCTGCCAGCGCGGCGGCGGAAGACGGCCGTTTCGGCGGCCGGATGAAGCCATGACCGTTGTTGAAGCCGTTCAATAACAGTTTTCCAAGCGGAATTTGGACACAAGTCAGCGTCTTACCGTAAAAATCAAGATCGTGGATATGATAATCGCCGTCAATATGAGCCTGGGCCATTTCATCCGGGATTAATCGCGAAAGATAAAACCGTTTGCTGGCGGCCGAGGCAATCTGGAGCATTTTAGCTGAAGGCGAATTGCCGATATTGGCATTCTCCCGATTGGTTTCAACCAGGATCTCCTCAACGATATCCATCAATTCCGATTTGGAATCACGGAGCCGGGTCCGCCGGTCGCGATAAAGGATGTAGGCTTTGGCGGTTTTAGCGTGTCCGGTCTCGATCAGCACCTTCTCAACCGCGTCCTGAACCTCTTCCACGCTTGGGATTCCGGTGCCCAATTGTTTATATAAGTACTGAATGACCACTCCGGCCAGCTCGTCGGCGAGCTGCCGATCTTCCCCGCCCACTGCTTTGGCGGCTTTAAAGATTGCCGCGGCGATTTTTTCGGTGTTAAACTCAACAATCCGGCCGTCCCGCTTCCGAATAGAGCGAAACGCCTTATCGTCTTTCCGGTTAATCAACCCGACTACTTTGGCGTAATCCTTCCGGTCGTTCTCATTGAGCTCCGCATAATTGACAGACATCAATGTTCATCCTCCGTCTTCTGTGTTCTCTTTTTCAACAAATCCTGCAGTTCTTGCATGAAAATGCCCAAGTCCTTAAACTGTCGGTACACTGAAGCGAAGCGGACATACGCGACTTCGTCGAGATCTTTCAGGCCCTCCATAATCATCTCTCCAACCACGTTGCTGCGAACTTCCTGTTCCATCCGGTTGCGCAGGTCCCGTTCGACTTGGTCGACCATTTTTTCAAGCGTGGCATAAGCAACCGGCCGCTTTTCGCAGGCCTTGAGCAAACCGGTCAACACTTTCTGGCGGTTAAAAGGCTCCCTCCGACCGTCTTTTTTGATCACGATCAAAGGAGCCTCTTCGACTCGTTCGTAAGTTGTGAACCGTTTTTGACAGATCACACATTCCCGCCGCCGACGAATGGCATTCCCTTCTTCTGACGCGCGTGAATCAATGACCTTGCTGTCCGGTTCGCCACAAAATGGGCAACGCATCCCTGGATCCCCTCACACTAGATATTGGGCCTAACTTTATTATATACACCAATATCTTGAGAGTCTAGAAATAAATTGCCTGATTTTTCCGGTTTAGCTCTATGTCGCTTCGATTTGAGCCCATTCTCTCCTCACGGTGAATTGGGACAACTTTCCTATCAAAATGGTCCAAAAAGCATTTTAGCAAATCAGTTCCTAAAACGTAAGACTTGACAAGTCAAAAAAACAAACAATCCCCTCCATCTCGGTTTTTAGATGGGATTGTTTGCAATATCCATCAAATCATGTTCAACGCGAATAAACTTATCCCAAATCCAGCGATTCCAGATCGGCTTGATCGAGCCATTCCTTAATCTTCAACAGTTCATCCTGGCTCAAAGTCACTCCTTTGCCCATTTTTTCATGAGCTTCGTCCCATTCCCGAATGTCGATTTTGGGAGCCCGTCCATTCCAGCTGACAATGTTGACTTCCTTCGTCCAACCGCGGGGACTCACTGATAAAACCAGCAAATGGTCGACAATTTCAAACGTAATTTCCGCCATGATCATTGCTCCTTTATCATTTAGTATTGCTATTGCCACTTGCGAAAACAGGCATCGCCGCACACCCCTGACTCAAGGCCATCTTACGCGGGGATTCACCAACGCATTGTTACCGCTCCGGTCCATTCAATGCAGATCCGGATTGACCGCGAAGCCGTGTTGCCGCCTTGGAGATTGGAGCTCGGCCAGATAAACCGCGTTCCAGCGACGACCGCCCCGCTTGGAATGAAGCGCAATGCGGGTTTTAAAGGATTGAACCACGAAGAAAACCTCTTTTCCCGCCATCCGTTCCAGGGTCTTCCCATCTAAAACCGCCAGCAAGCACCGGCCGGATCCGCTTATAAACGCTTGGCGCCATTGGCTTTCCTCCATTTCCATGAAATCGACCACCCGATGTTCCATTCCGCTTACAGCGAACAATATTGGCAACGGGTCGTTTTCAATCCGCATCCGGCGATCCACTAAAACCAACGGGCGGGTTCCCGCCGCGCGCATGGCCGAACGGACAATGGCGAGCGGCAACCGGTTGGAGAGATTGGTATCCGATACCCAGGTGCAATAATTATAAAAGGGTACGATCTGCAGCAATACCACGGCTCCAAAAAGCAAGGTCAGCGGAACGGCGGCCCGGTTCAACCCAGGGAACCGGCGGCGACAGAACCCGGCCAGCTGTCCCAATCCCAACCCGATCAAGAGCAGACCGCTGATGACCAGGGGCATGATATACCGCGTAGACACATAAAAGCCATAACGCCGGTTAATCCAGGGAATGACCAGAAATCCGGCGGCCAGCAGCCAGACCGGAAAGTCCCGCCGGGTCCGGACGGCGTGATAGATTCCGATTCCAAGCAGCCCAGCGGCAAGTACAAATCCGGGGTGGATCAGGTACTCCCAAAACCCGGCATGCTCGGAAAAGGTCGAACTGAGGGCACGGAGCAATTCGGTAAACATCGCTACCCAATTTTTTCCGAACGACAGTAGGCCGGGGTGGGATTCCAATGTGTATCCCTTGGTATGGAGCCACCGGAAACTTCCGCCAAATGAGATTAGATTGTAAACAATCATATTGGCATAGCCGATGACCACCCCCAATCCGATCCGGATCAGGTCCGGCCGGCCGGATTCCCCGGACCGCCGCCAAAGATAAAGGACTAACGCGGCGATATAAATGATCACCGAGGCATGAGTCTGCAGTGTCAATCCCCAGAACATGCCGGCGCCAGTCAAGCGCCAGCCGCCACCCCGCTCCAAAGCGGTAACCGTGGTCAAGCAGGCCAATGTAAAGAAAAACGGCGTGGTACAGTTGGCCCAAGCCATATGGGTTACCAGGATATGTATGCCGTTGGTCAGCAGCAGTCCGGCCGCGATCAGCCCCGCCATTCTCCCGTAAAGCTTCTTCCCAAGCAAATAAACCAGTGCAACGGTGAGCGCCGAGGTCAGCGCCACATAAAGCCGGGGCCAGTAAATGCCCGGGCCGAATAACCAGAAGATAGCGGCCAGAATGTAATTATGAAGGGCACCAATGTCACGGGCAGCATTGTGCAGAGGATAAAAATCACCCAAATAAATCCGGTAGGCAACGAATACCTCTTTTAACTCATCAATATGGCGGGGAACCTCCCACAACCAGGGAATACGGAACGCAAGCGCCAGCCCGAAAACGGCCAAAAGCCCTCCCCAACGGCCGAACCGCGGCCTTCGCCCCGATAAAACGGGGTACCCGATCGATTTCTTGTTTTCCGGCGCTTCGTCCAACCCGGTCCCCCCGGCCATCAACGGTCGACTTAACCTTAATTATTATATCCCACGGAACGGCTCAAGCAAGTAACTGTTCGTTAAAAATTGGTTGTCCAGGCAATCTTGAGTTTAAAATGCCTTTCAGCGCTATTATATATGTAAGCTATCCTCTTTTTATTGTCAGCATGGAAAAACGGAGTCCAAAACTTCCGGTATCACCCGGAAATTATTGGATTATGCCGGAGGAAGTCGATCCGGTGTCGCGGAACAGATCCTTCGGCGGCCGGGAGACCAATTTTTTATCGGAAAAGATAAGTTTTGACCCCATGCGGAAATCCCAGTGTCAGAAATCATTCCTTTGGGAACGGAAACTATATAAGTTGAATTAAATTTCTAATATGCATCATGTCCCTAAAGCCGGCCATGATGGAAAATTTAATGAATTTAATTCAACTTATTTCATCTGTAATAGGATGAAGTAAATTCCGATTTAATGCCATTTGCATTCGGCTTTAAGAATGCAAATTTGATATTAGAAATTTACTTCATCCTAATTATAGCCGTGAAAGAAGCCGGGCGATTAATCCGGCTTCTTCAATAGGGAGGTTTGGGGGGTATTTCCCATGACCCGGCCTTGGGGTAAACCGATTAAAAAAACTAATGTGAGGAGATGCGCAGTCCCCACCAGATAATCGGTTCTCCGGATCTTTGTCAATAGTATACCATGGCCGGCGGCGATCACTAATTGCCGATGATCAGTCCTTTTCTGCGGATTGTCAACGCGTATTGCCGAAAAAGCCCCAGCCCCTCAGCATTAAACCCAAGACGAAGATCCAGATGAGCACGATGATCCCCGCCGCGAGCCAATTGCGGGATTTTCGGGAATCCAAAGCCGCCCGTGCCTCTTCCCGGTACTGTTCCAGAACATCGGCCGGGATCAGCCGAATCACCCAGGCGATCCCCAACGGGATCAAGACCAGGTCGTCCAAATAGCCCAGGACCGGAATGAAATCCGGAATCAGATCAATCGGACTGAATGCATAACCTACGACCAACGCCGCAGCAATCTTGGCATACCAAGGGACCCGCCGGTCATGATAGGCAAGATAAATCGCGTAGGTTTCCCGTTTCAACTCCCGGGCCTTCCCCCGCCAGGCTTCCCACTTATTGCGTACCCTTTCCCCGATCCGATTCGGCAAAGCCATCCCTCCATTTTCAGTTGAATCCGTGGAACAGCGCCGCGACAAAATGCAGCATGTTTTGGAAAGTTCTATCGCTTCCCGCCCAAACTCCACTTAACTCCCGCGACAGTCACGGATAGACAAACCACCGCAAATAGCGCCAAGATCCCTAGCCTCGGACCAATATAGTCCCAGCCTGACCCCATCAGGGTAATCCCCCGGAAAACCTCCAAAAAATGGGTTAGCGGCAAGATTTTTGATAAAAATTGAATCACCGGCGGCATGTTCAAATAAGGCCAGGTATATCCGGAGATCAGAAACGACGGTACCGCAATCATCATCGAAACCTCAATGGCCATCGAGCTGTTCGGGGCGATGATTGACAGCGCCATTCCCAAAGCTACCAGCACCAGAAGAAATAAGGCGGTGGCCAGCAATAGCATCCCGGCGTCCCCACGCAACGGAATGCCGAAATGGAAAAACGCCAAGCCGTATACTGCCACTGATACCAGCATAAAGATCAGAAAGTAAAGCAGCCCCTTGCCCAACACCAGATCGGTTGTCTTCCAGCCGGCGCAAGCCAACTGCTTCCAAGTGCCCTGCTCTTTCTCTTTCACAAAGGAAAGCGCCACTTCCAGCATTGTCAGTTGTTGAATGGCCACCCCAATCAGTCCCACCAGCATGAACAACAGATAACTGGTGGTGGGGTTGAACCAGATCCGGGTCCGGAAATTCAATGCGGTAACCGCCTGATAGGCCTTTTGACGCGTAACCCCGAAGCCCTGCAACACCCGCATGGTGACCCCGGCCGAAACGGTTTGGATTACCTGATTGGCGGTGTTAGCCAAGGTATTCATGATCAGGATGTTGGTTCCGTTCAGGAGCACCGCTACCTGCGAGCTACGGCCGCTTTTAACGTCTTCCTTTAGTCGGGGCGGTATCACGACCCCCATATAGGCCTGTTCAAGCTGCAGCGCTTGCTCCACCCGTTGGTAGCTGTCGGCGGACTCGACGATCTCCAACCGTTCCGATTCGCCGAACGCCCGGATAATCGACCGGCTGAGATCGGTTTGATCCTGGTCGTAGACGATTACCGGCATTTGGGTCACTTTTTGCTGGATATATAAATAGCCAAAAAGAGTGATCAATAAAAACGGCGCGATAAAGGCAACGGCCATCATGATATTATCCCGGCGGATATGCAGAAACTCCTTTTGCATGATGGCCAGGATCCGGCGGATGCGAGTCATAGCGACGCCTCCTTTCCGGCATTAACGCCGGAGGATTGAGCGTCGACCGTCCGCAACCGGCCTCCGGTCAAATAACAAACCTGATCGCAACCGGACGCCAGGCCCTGGTCGGCGGTACAGAGCAGGACAGTGGTTCCGTCGAGAACGACTTGATCGAGAACGGAAACTAATCTCGTCCGGAACCCGCTGTCCAGCCCGCTATCGATGTCGTCCAGCAGCAATAGGTCGGGGGCGGTTGTCAAGGCGCAGGCCAATTGGAGCATCCGTTGCGGATTGGATGGCAGGGAACCGGACCGTTGGTTCTCTCGGCCCTGAAGTCCGGTTTCCCGCAGGATGCGGTTCTGCGGCCAGGCGTTCCCCGGGCGGACGGTTTCAAAGAACTCCAGGTTCTCGGCGACCGTCAAGTCCGGATACCCAGTGAACCGTTGCGTGACATAACCAACCCTGCCGGGGAGCGAAACGCTTCCTTGAGATGGCTTCCGGAATCCGGTGATCAAATCGGCCAGCAGGGTTTTGCCGCTTCCCGAAGCTCCGAATACCGCGCAACGCGTCCCCGGCGTCACGCTCAGATTGACCTCCCGAAGCAGCCATTCCGCCCGGCTCGACCGCCGATACCACAGATCGTGAATCTCTAATATATTCATGGATTATCCCTCTTCTTCAGTTCAATGAGATCACGGCGGTCATGCCCGGCCGCAGCTTCAGGTCAGAATTATCCAGTTTGATCTTGACCCCGAAGGCGACCAGATCCCGCTCACCTTTCTCCTGGCTGGCTCGTTCCGTGGCATAACTCGGTTTGGCGGCAATATAGGTAATTCTGCCCTGATAGATCCTTCCGGGAACACCGAGCACTTTGACGGGAATGGTTTTTCCGACTTGAAACTGTTCCAGACTGGACTCGCGCACTTTCATCTCAACCCAAATATCGCGCAAATCACAGATGGTTACCAGTGGCATGCCGCTGGATACCATCTCACCGGCTACCACCGCTTTCATGGTGATGGTTCCGGCGGTGGGAGCCTTCACATTGGCGTCGTTCAAGTACGACTGAACCTCGTCGAAGGCTGCCTGAGCCTGCCCGACCAACGCGGCCGCCGCTTCCAGATCCTCTTTTTGCGCGCCTTCTTGAACCAGTTGGTATTGTTCCCGGGCGCTATTATAGCGAGTTTTGGCCACTTCCAGTTCAGTGCGGGCCATATCCAATTTTTGTTCGGCCAGCACGCCTTCAGTGTGTAATAATTCCAGCCGGTTATAGGTTGATTGGGCTAGGTCATACCCGGCCTTGGCTTGATTCATCATCTCGCGGGCCTGCTCCAGTTGCTGGGGTCGGGCGCCATTCTTCGCTTTCCGGTATTGCGCGTTGGCGGCTTCCAGAGCGGCTTGGGCCAGTTTGGCCTTGGCTTCCAGATTGTCGGCCTCCATTACCGCGATTACCTGTCCTTCCCGGACTTCATCTCCTTCCTCAACCATAATCCGGGCGACCCGGCCCGGAATTTTGACATTGACATCGGTCTCTTCCCCCTCCAGGCTTCCGGTGATCTCCACCGGCTGACCCGCTGCCGGACCGGCCACGGTTTGGAATTGGTTAACAATGATAAACGCCATCCAGGCGATAATCGCGATCACGGCAAATCCGGCGATTGTTTTTCCCGCAGTTTTCATTTGGACTCCTCCTTACTGGTTCCCGTGGCCCGTTCCAATTGGGCCACGGCAATCTGAGCCATGCTCAGGGCTTGGGTATGATTGGTCTTGGCCTGGGTCAATCCGATCTCGGCGTCGATTCGCTCCAGTGAGCTGGAGAGTCCCGCCTGATAGCTCACTTCGGCCATACGCAAGGTCTCTTTGGCTTGATCCAGACTCTTTTCAGCCACTTTCACTGATTCCAGTGCCACTTGAAGATTACGGTAGGCCTGTTCCACCTCGAGCCGGATTCCCCGCTCCAGCAAAGTCTTCCCAGTCATGGCCTGTTGCAGCGTAGTTTCGGCCTCGGCGATTTGATTTTTAACCAGGCCGCCGTCATAAAGCTTGATGGTGGCCATCACTCCTACCGTAACGCTAGGCGAAGGAGTTATCGGCTCCATGGTTTGGCCGTCGGCAATCAGAGCGACCAACGGTTTATTGGCACTCTTAGCGATCGCCACCGCTTGCCTGGCCATCTCGACCCGGGCGTTCATGGCGGCTAATTCGGGGCGATTGGCTACGGCCCGATCCAGATAGTGCTGGAGATCGCCGGCGGGTAACGAATAATCCAACCGTTCCTCTAAAACAAACTCAGCCCCCAGGTCCACGCCGAGAACGAAGTTAAAGGCAGTTTTGGCCAGGGTCATGCTGTTATGCGCCAACAATTGTTTCTGCCGCAGATCGGCCAGTCTGACTTCGGCCCGCATCACATCCAGTTTGGGTACCATTCCCGCTTTGAGATAGGAATTGGCCTCGGCCAGATGATGCTCCATCCCGGCCATGGCTTCATCAAAGGTGACAGCCATCCGTTGCGCCAGCAACACCGTGAAGTAAGCCCGTTTAACATCCATGGCAAGATTGTTTTCACTGGCCGTCAGATTGGCCCGGGCGTATTCCTCATTGTATCCGGCTTGCTTGTTCAACGCGGTGAGCTTGTTTCCGGTATATAACGGTTGCTCAACATGCAATTTGAGTCCGTAATAATCGAGGCTGTCGCTGAGCAACTCTACTTGGTTGAGATTTTTGGCCAATTCCCCGAAACGCGGATCGGAAGGGGCCAAGGCGCTTGCCCATGCGTCAAGGCCGTTGTTTAGTTGGGCCAGGCTGCGGGCAAGTTCGACCGTATCGGGAATTTCGTTTAAGCGATTATATCCGCCGCTTAACGTCACTTTCGGAAGGTAACCGGAAGCGGCTTGCGCCCGTTTGTCCCGGGCCACTTCCAGTTCCCCCTGGGCTAGCCGGCGTTGCAGATTGTTTTCCAGGGCGATCCGGACCGCTTGGTCCAGCGACAATTGAGTGGGCGCCCCTTCCGCCAGACAGACCGGGATCATTCCGAGCGCCAACCCGCCCAACAATAGTGCTATGAGCAGCTTCCGTGATCCCTTTTCCATGCTGTTCACTCCTTTTAATTAACTGATATCCGAAAATCGACCAAAGGTCAAAAAGGCTAAAAAAAATTACCCCCTTATTCCTGCTTTTTTATGCCCTGCAAAACCAATTGAAAGAGCGTGGTCTGAAAATTCTCCAGATCCTCATCGATCCGGCCCATTTCATACTGGAGGATCAGGCCCAAAATCAAGCCGATGATCGTCTTGGCCATCCGGTCAATATCGCAGGGAATGAATTCGCCGGCGTCGATCCCTTTTTGCAGCACGCCGCTGACCAGTTCCACCCATTCCGAGGATTTATTTTTCAACCCCCGGACCAAATCGCCCAAACGGAGAAAGATCTGTTCATCCACCTGAACGAACAGGGTTTCCGCGAAATCTCTCCGTTCCCGGTGATATTGGATGAACGTATCATAAAGCGCATAAAGCGTCTCAACCGCCGACAACTGGCCGTCGACCACCTGAAACACCCGTTCCTTGAGGATCTCCAAGCCCTGCTCAAGAATAGCGATGTAAATCTCATCCTTGCTTTTAAAGTAAGAATAAATCGTCCCCTTTCCCAGTTCCGCTTCGGCAGCGATCTCATCCACGGTGGTTGATTCATACCCTTTTTTCTCAAACAACCGCTGCGCCGCGTTCATTATCAATTGCCGCCGCATCTGTTGCTCCCGTTCCCGTCGGTTTGCCACTGTCATGGGGTCGCCTCCTTTGATTACGGATAATGGTCTCTATCCGACCGCCAGTCGATATTTTTATTTTAAAACTGCTTCCAGGAGAGATCAAACCGGATTCGCGCTTAATTTTGCTTAATTATCCATCCTATCGGAGAAATTTTGAGCTTAGCTTCCTCTCTCTCCAGGACAGACCGGATTTGGCTGAATTATCCACGATTAATGCCGGCTTTCGCTATATGCTATATAAGGTAAAAAAGTTGTGAATTGAGCATTCCCATCCCAAAAGCCGGCTGTGAATGGGCAACCGATTGAACTTTTTTCATCTTATGAATCTTTGAATCAAAGAAAATATGTCGCAATTTGTCTGGGGGTTCAAAGGACTTATTGCGACATATACCATTGTATGCCTTTCTCGGCGCTTCATTCATGATCTTTCACTGGTCTCGACCGGCCTCAATCCGGGCCAAAGTGTTCAGGATTGGAGCCAATCGGCCACTTCGCCCAAGTCACGTGCGACGAAGTCGGGCTGAAATTCGGAACCGTCCAGGTCCTCCAAACGGGTCTCGCCGCTCAAAACCAGAATCGTGGGAATCCCCGCGTTTTGGCCCATGGCGATGTCGGTGTAGAGCCGGTCGCCGACCATCGCCACTTCCTCCGGCGTAAGCCCGTATTTGACGCACAGCGCCTCGACCATGGCCGGGTACGGTTTGCCGATGATTACCGGTTCCCGACCGGTCGAAGCCTTGATGGCCGCGATCATGGCCCCACAATCCGGAATGGGACCCTCCGGGGTCGGACAGTTCAAATCGGGATGTGTGGCGAAGAAAGGAATCCCCTTCCGGATTAGATCACAGGCGATGCGTAGTTTATCATAATTGAGCGTCATGTCGAAGCCCAACACCAAGGCCTCGGGCGAAGCGTCCGTCAGCTTGAATCCGGCCGAACCGAACTCTTCTTCAAGCTCGGGGGTTCCCAGCAAATAAACGGACGAAGCGATCCCGCTTTTTTTCAAAAAATAAATAGTGGCTTCACCGGAGGTGAAAACTTGTTCCGGGGTAACGGGTATGCCGAGCTTCGAAATTTTATCCGCGTAATATCGGCTGTGGCGGGAAGAATTATTGGTCACGAACCGGTAATTCTTGCCGAGAGCGGTGACGACGCGAATAAACCGCTCCGACCATGGGAAAAGTTGATTGCCCAAGTAAAAAGTGCCGTCCAGATCAAGCAGGAAGGTCCGGACTTTTTCCAAGTTGGGTCGTTCTTGAGTCTTATGTTGCATTTCATTCACATCCTGTCGCAATAATAAAAATATCCGGGCTGTAGCTATATAGGATGAAGTAAATTTCTAATATAAAATTTGCATTCGTAAAGCCGAATGCAAATAAATCAAATCGGAATTTACTTCATCCTATTACAGCTGAAATAAGTTGAATTAAATTCATTAATTTTCCATCATGGCCGGCATTAAGGACATGATGCATATTAGAAATTTAATTCAACTTATGTAGGTTCGCGGTCGATCCGGATATCCCTGCCATGGGAGACAATGAATTATAGCAACGGACTCATCTTCATCAGGCCATCGGCCCGCGATTTAAAATCCGCTGTAAAACTCCGCTCAATTGTTCGATTTTATAAGGCTTCACAATTTTCTCGGAAAACCCGTACTCCCGATACTGTAGCATTACCGGGTCATCCGGGTATCCGCTGGAAACAATGGCTTTCGCGTTAGGATCCAGGGCGCGAATCCGCTCCAACGTTTCCTGGCCTCCCATCCCCCCTGGAACGGTTAGATCCAGAATTACCAGATCGAAGGCATCGTCTGAATTCATAAATTCACGATACCGGTCAACCGCTTCGTTACCGTCGCTGGCGTAGGTCACCCTGTACCCAAGCTCTTGAAGAACCTCCCCGGAAGCTTGGCTGATTGCGGGGTCGTCATCCATGATCAAGATCCTGCCCCTGCCCCCAAGCAAGGCCGCCGATTCTTCCCGCACCTGCTCCTCCACCCATGGGGTATCCTCGGCCGGAAGGTAGATGGTGAAGACGGTTCCCACGCCCACGGTCGAATCAACGTTAATATGCCCGGCATGGTTGGAGATGATAAAATAAGAAGTTGCCAGACCCAATCCGTTGCCCTCGGCTTTGGTCGTAAAATAAGGGTCAAAGATCTTGCCCAAATGTTCCCGGGGTATCCCCACTCCTTGATCAGCCATGGCAATCTTTACGTAGCGTCCGGCTTTCAGGGGCAATGATTCCATCAAACCGATCTCGCTATTTTCCGCTTTCACCGTGATTTTGCCACCATTGAGCATTGCCTGGACCGCGTTAATCGCCAGATTGCCGATGACCTGGCTGATCTGGCCGGCATCAGCGTAAACCATCCAGAGATCGTCCGGAATCGAAAAGCGGCTCCCGACTTTTGATCCGCGCAGCACGAACTCCACCGTATCGTGGAGCAACTCCTTTAGATCGGTGGTTTGTTTGACCGGAGCGCCTCCTTTGGCGAAAGTTAATAACTGCCGGGTCAGATTGGTGGCCTTGATAGTGGTGTCTTCGACGCTTTTCAACGTCTGGGTGATATCCTGACCCTTACTCAGCTTCAAACTGGCCAACTGAACATTGGCCAGAATGGCGGTGAGAAAATTATTGAAGTCATGGGCGATTCCAACGGCCAACAAACCTAGTGACTCAATTTTCTGGGCTTTCAGCGATTCTTCCTCAATTTCCTGCTGCCGGGTGATATCCCGGATCGATTCGATCGCCCCGACGACCTGCCCTTTTTCATTCCGGAGCGGAGTGGCCCGGACTTCGAGGTAGGCTTCCCGCTCCAGGGGTTGGGGAGCAACCTTAATCCGTCCGAAGAACGTATCCTCCTCCCGTCCGAACGATGTATAGCCGGTCCGAGGATGATATCCGTTCCAGACATAATCAATTAGTAGCGTGCGGTTTTCGAACAGGCCCAGCCCTTCATAATAATTATCAAGGCCCAAAACCGCCGGTTTGGTGACGCCGGTCAACCGTTCCATCGCCCGGTTCCAGGCGATGACCCTCCGATCCTGGTCCAATACATAAATGGCATCGGGCATGAATTCGATGATCTGCTGCAATTGGTTGGCCAAGCGCAAGCGTTCTTCAGCTTCCTTACGTTGCGTGATATCCGAAAAAACCATCACTCCGGCGATGATCTCGCCGTCCCGGTCCCGGATTGGAGCCGAGCCGATCTGGATGATGCTCCGGCTCCCGTCCCGGTGTTCGATGAACATTTCTTCCTCGGTCACCGAGGCCCCGTCGAACACGGAACGTGCCAAAGGCCACTCTTCAAACGAGCAAGGCCGTCCGTCCGCATGGAATACTTGCCCCCGCAACGCCTCCACCTTCAATAACGGGAATGGACCGCGCCAGATCCGGGCGGCTTGCTTATTCTCCATTAACAATCGCCCGGTGGAGGCTTCGACCATGACTACGCCGGACGGCATCTGCTCCAAAACCGCCGCCAACCTCGCCCGCTCATGTTCCAATTGGCCGTAAAGAAGCTCCCGCTCGGTAACATCCCGCCAAGTAGTCACCACGCCGTTCCTTTTGCCTCGGATCATTAAGGGCGCGGCCGAAACTTCGAGCGTTTTCTCGATCCTGCGGCTTTCGAAACGGTAAAACTCACCGCCCACCCGTTCGCCACGCAGCGCCCTGGACACCGGTAACTCTGTGACAGGGACCAAACCGCCGCTCAACTGACAAACCGCCGGTTGGAGCGCTGCCATGGGACCCGGAGTATCACTGGGATTCATGCCAAACGTTGAAATAGCGACGGGATTGGCCCGGCGCACCCGCCCGCCGGAATCATAAATAATGACCGCGTCATCCATGCTCTCAAAGACCGCGTCAAGCTCGGCGGCGCGTTGCTCTGCTTTCCGGCGCGCTTCCATCAGTTGTTCGTTGAGACTTTTCAGTTTGGCGAGGGCATCCTCCAAGCGGCGCTGGGAATGAATCTGATCAGTGACTTCAATTAATGATAAAACCAATCCTTGAACCGAATCATGCTTATCTTTGAGTGAAACCAGGCTCCAATCCCAATAGGTTACGCCCCGCCACGGCTGAGTCGCGTATTCGAAAGGCTTGGCGATGTATTCCAATGACTCCCCTGTTTTCCTGACCCGTTCAAAGAGTGCTTGGTTTTCTTGATTGGGAAACAGTTCAAAATGATTTCTCCCGATCAGTTCTTCCTTACTAACCCCCGCTCCATTGGCATAAGCGGTATTTACCATGATGAAGTTGAACTCATTATCCAAATAGGCGAGCTGCGTCCGGGTATTTTCCATAATCGCCGCCAAGATGCCCCGCTCATCGTCCAATGTCTGGAACAGTTTTTCGAGCACCTCTTTGCTTACCTGGGTAACGCCAGGTTCCAATCTTGTTCCCGCGAGGGTCAAAGCCTGATTGCCTCTATCGGTTATCCCTTTCATTTCCGAAAGCCCTTCTTTCGAAATGAATTAAATTACTTTATCTTCTTACAAAATTCGCCATTTGTAAAATTTCACCTTTCTCCGGTTAACTTTTTTCCGAATGAGCGGGGCACGATTCGAAGATCTAAAAAGGCCGCCTCTTATCAAGGCGGCCACATCCGAAATGCTCCGAACGTCAATTATTTTTTCATCTTGTCGTTATACTGTTTGGTCGCCAACTCGATGTATTTATCGCCAAACATGCCACGGTATTGACGAATCACCCTGTCCCAATCCTCAATCGGCCTTTCTCCAAGAATGATCTTGACTTTGGCTTCCTGAATCAAGGTCTCCGCATCCTGCATGCCAGCATCGACCGGAGTTCCTTTCCAGTTATAGGTCAGATAAGCATCGGGGTTGACGGTGGATTTGATCGTCTTCATCCAGTCCCAGGCCAAATAATACTGGCCCTGGACCCAATCGGTATTGGAAGCCCGAAAATTCCAGGGTTCGAACACCAGGAACGAAAACGCGAAGTTAAACGCGGATTCCGGTTTCTCAACGCCTTTCAGCTTGATAACGGTTTGTTTGTCCTTATTGTCCCATTTCCAATCCTGGCCTTCAATCCCCTGTTTGGTGGTCCAGAAGTTCTCCGGAGACGCCATGGACCAGTCTAACAGTTTGATGGCGTTATCGGCGTTTTTGCTATAAGCGACAATGCCCAACGCCGCTTGGCCCGGCGGCGGGGTAATCAGGCGGACATAGCCTTTCCCTGAAAGCGATTTCGGCGCAATCCATTCATACTCGGCCTCGGGATTTTTCTTCAGAAGCAGCGCCCAGGGCCGGACATGATCCGAATACCAGCCGCAAACCGCGGCCACTTTATCGGCGGCGATAAAATCATTCACCTGATTGCGTTTGATCGCGAATTGATCGCGGTAGAGAATGCCCTCTTTTTGCCATTGCACCATTCGGCGCAAATATTCCTGGTATTTGGGATGAAGAATCACCGGGGTAATTTTCCCCTTGTCCAAATAGTTACCGGTCGCTACATTGTCGGTGAAAAACGAAACGATTGGATTGTCAAACCCATCATAGCCGGTGAACGAGAGCAGCGGGATGGTGTCTTTGACCCCGTTATTGTCAAAATCGATATTTTTAACTGCTTTCAAATAGGCTTCCAGTTCTTGAAAGGTTTTGATCGGGCCCATCCCCAATTTAACCCGCCAATCTTTACGGATGGCGATGAAACTGCCGCGCAAAACCCCGCCAAACTCCGGGATCGCCCAGATGTTCCCCTGATTGTCGCTGACCGACTGCCATAAATCCTTGGGCAGCATTTTCTTTAAGTTCTTCCCGTACTTGTTCACTGACTGGGTAATGTTCAGCAATGCTCTCCGTTCCAGTAAATCCGAGAACGACGGATTAGCGTATTTCACCTGAATCACATCGATGTCTTGTTGAGAGGCCAACGCAATATTGACCCGCTGGGTGTATTCTTCTTCGGTCTTCAGCCGGGTAACCTCAAATTTGATGCCGGACTGATCCTCGATGTACTTTTTTACTTTGGATTCGTCAGCCGGGTTGGACTCGCGCGGTTCGCGAAGCAGAATTTTAACCGGTGTTTTTTGGTCCGCCGCCTTTTTGGCCGCTTCGGCGAAATTGGATCGTGGCGTCCCGATGAATACGGGGATGAGCAGCATCAGCCCTAACGTGAGCAATACCGATTTCTTCATGAAATCTCCTCCCTTTTATTTTGGTGTTAATCTAAAAGCCCGCGATAAAATCCCCGACCAGCCGCAGCCCCGGTTGGAGCTTATCGCTTGCTTTTCCGAACCAATGTAATTCCTGGTCTTGAAGCTGAGATCTTTCCTAACGGTTACGCCCGGCGGTAAGCCATCATCTTGAAACGCTCACCCTTTAACCGCTCCGATCAACATCCCTTCGGTGAAATATTTTTGAAAGAAGGGATAGGCTGCGATGATCGGAAACGCTACCATTACAATGGTTGCCATCTGGATCGATACTGTGGGCGGCGCGTATTCCGGTGACGAAAAATCAAGGATGTTGGTTTGATTGGCCTCGGCGATAATCCGCCGCAGAATGACCATCACCGGCATTCGGTGGGTATCGGTGATATAGATGATGCCGGTAAACCATTCATTCCAATGATAGACCACATGAAACAGTCCCACCGTGGCCAATGCTGGCAAGGACAACGGCAAAATCACCCGGAACAGAACCGTGATCTCATTGGCGCCGTCGATTCTAGCGGCTTCCTCAAGGCTCTCCGGAATCTGGGCGAAAAAATTGCGCAAGATCAGAATATTCCAGGCGCTCGCCAACCTGGGAAAAATAAATACCCAGATAGAATTGAAAAAGCCTAAACTTTTCAATAACAAAAACGAGGGAATCAAACCGCCGCTGAACCACATAGTGAACACGATCAGCATCGTAATCTGTTTCCGCAGCGGATAGCTCTCTTTGGCCAGCACATAGGCCATCATGCTTTCAACGAGCAGACTCAAGATCGTACCGATAATTGTCCGGAATAAGGTAATCTGATAACCGCTGAGCAATAGCGAACCCTTTCCCAAAATATAGCGGTAGCCCGATAAATCCAGTTCCTTCGGAAAGATGCTTAAGGGATTGATTGCCCGCTCCGCGTCGGACATCAGCGATTGCCCGCAAACGAAGAGAATCGGATAGAGCATGACCGCGCACAGAAAAATCAGAAACGTGAGGTTGATCGCATCGAACGCTTTTTCGCCGAATGTTTTCCGTAAAACCATCACCACAGTCCTTCCCGCCCCAACATTTTCGCGATTTTGTTGGTGAGCAACACTAGCACCAAACTCGTGACGGATTTGAACAACCCCACCGCCGTGGAATAAGCGAAATCGGAATTCATGATTCCCTTGCGATACACGAAGGTGTCGAAAACATCCGCCACTTCATAGACAGCCGGGCTATAAAGATTGAAGATCTGTTCGAAATTCTCATTGATAATCTGGCCGACCCGCAAAATCAACAATATAACAATCACGAACGAAATTGACGGCAAGGTGATGTGGAGGGCCCGTTGCCAACGGTTGGCGCCATCGATGATCGCCGATTCATACAATTCGGCCGGGACCCCGGCAATCGCCGCCAGATACACGATGGAACCCCAACCGATCCCCTGCCAGATCGAAGAACCTATCAGTACGCTCCGGAAAAAGCGGCTGTCTGAAAGAAACGAAATCGGCTGCCCGCCGAAGCCGGTGATGATCGCGTTCACCGGACCGCTGGTATTCAGCATCATGACCATCAACCCCGAAATGACCACCCAGGAAAGAAAATGCGGCATATAAGTGATGGTTTGAATGGCCCGTTTTATTTTCGAGCTGGTGATTTCGTTAATCAACAGCGCCAGAATGATCGGCGCCGGAAAGGCCCAAATCAAACGGTAGAGACTGATCACGAGCGTATTGTTCAGTAGGCGCCAAAAGTAATAACTGCCGAAAAAGTTCTGAAAATGGGTGAAACCAACCCAGGGGCTGTTCAGAATCCCCTGGAATCCGCCCATGCCGTTGTAATCTTTAAAGGCGATAATCAAACCGTAGAGCGGCAGGTAGTGAAAAATCAAAAAATAAAGCAGCCCCGGCAACAGCAGTAAATTGAGAAACTTATACCGGATCAGGAATGTTTTTATTTTATCGAGCCCCGACGCTTTCACCCGGCCTCCGGTCCCAAGACCGTTGAATGCCGGTTTCACTGGGTTTCCCAATATACCACCTCCTATCCTAAGAATGATTTTCGAGTTTTTCGCTTCGCCGACGTCCGCATTTCAAAAATACTCGTTTTCCCGGGGCGAAGTAAATCACAAGATCCCGCAAAAGTATCGATAAACTATAAACCATAATTCAATGCCAGTTCAATTCAGTTTGAAAAATCCGTCACCCATTTCGGTATCATGAAGGAGAAACTTCTACATGAAGGCGATAACAACGCGGGTGTTGGGGTGTCGGAGGAAATGATGGAAAGGGGGAATATCCATTTTTGCCAACAAAACAGTTATGTTTGTTGACAGAACGGCCATGTTCTTTGACAAAACAGTCAGGTTCGTTGACAAGACAGTCAGGTTCGTTGACGGAATGTTGATATTCTCCCAGAAAATACCCCTATTCTCCTGCAGAACATGGATGTTCTCCAGGAAAATCGGTCCATATTCGTTGACCGAATGCCCTTCTTCGCCGAACCAATTGCGAGATTCCAGTCACAGGAGGATGATGATTGCCATAATTGCCAGGATTTCCGGTCCAGAACCGGTTTTAACAGCCGCTGATTTGCTGAAGTTTCCGGTACTCATTCGGCGTATAGCCTTTATATTTGCGGAAGACCTGAATGAAGTAGTTGGCGCTGGAAAATCCGGTCCGGCTTGCGATTTCGCCGATCTTCATCTCCGGGGACTCCAAAAGCCGGCACGCTTTTTGCAAGCGGATTTCATGCAGGTATTCGATGAAGGTCTTGCGGAACTGCTCCCGGAAGATTTTGTAGATATAGGACGAACTGACATTCAATTGTTCGGCCATCGTCTCAATTCCGAAATTCTCAGAACTATGCTCCTCAATATATTGGACGATCCGCCCGACGTGGCGGCTCTCCATTTTTTGCCGGTTATCCTTCAAACGGCCGCAGATGGTCTGGATCAGACTGGCGAAATAGACTTCCGCTTCATCCAGGGTTTTAATCTCTTTGTACTCTTCAAGAAAATTGCGTTTATCACTGATTAACGAGGCATTGAGATTCAGCTTTTCGCCCAGGCCGACGGTGACCGAAAGCAAATGAAACATGAAGAATTGGAAATTAACCTCGGTTAACTTGCGCTCATCCCGAAGGTTCCGGAAGAACGCCACCAGAAATCGGATCACCGGCTCTTCTTCTCCGGCAATGATTAACTCCTCCAATTTATTGTCCAAGATCGCCTGGTACTTTTCCAGCTCACTGTTTTCCGTCTCCAGCTCATCCGCAAAAATGACTTGTTCGGGCAAGTCCAGCACCCGGTGTTTTAAAGCCATCAAGGAATTGTGGTATAAGCGGTTCCATTCGGCGACTCCGACGCCTCGGCCGCTTGCTCCGGCCACCACTTGAATATTGTGCCGCTCCGCCATGGTCTTGCAGATATTCCAGGCAAGTTCGCGGACGACGCCGGATTCCTTATCCCCCGGTTGAATATCTTCAATATTGAGAACCAAGGAAACCAGGTGGCCGTCAACGCTCACCCGATACCCTTCCAGACCGGTTCGGCGCAACTCCTGGTCGATAACCCCTTCGAGCTCGAACTGAACCACATTCCGGTTCCTGCTTTCGGCCAGTGTTTTACCGATAATGGTTTCAAACGTCATCACGTAGAAATTATTGAATCGAAAATAAATGTTATATTCGGCCAAACGGCGCGCGCCGTCCTCCGGCTCAATCCCGCTCGCGGAGAGAAGGCGGTAAAGCAATCGCTCCTGATATACCGGAAACATCCGGCCCAGCTTTTCCTGTAAATCATGATTCTGATACCGCATATCCCGGATGTAGTGATTGATGAAACGGAACAGATTCGTCAACGGCTGTTGCGAACGGTTCCCGCCGCAGACAATCTCCAAGGTGTCGTCCAGCGGTTTGAGGGTCTTGCCCGTGACGAGCAGCGCCATCGGCACAAACAGCAAAATGATCGCTAGACAACTAATGATGCTGATATTGCGGACCGATCCAAAAAGGGCATAAAGCCGTTCGGGACTGGAAATCCAGACGATTTGAGAATCCAGATATTCAGAGGGGGCGGAAAATACCATCCCCTCTGTCCCATCGCGTTCCAGCATTCCGGATGCCTTTGAATTGATGATTGCCCGGAACTGGTCGCTGCCGATGAGATCTTCCATCGGCTGCTCGGGATTGGCGATGACCGCTTGATATTGCCGGCTAACCAAAAACACCTCCGCGTGGAATTTTTCTCCGATACGCTTCAAAATGTCACTGTAAAGGATCACCGGGTCGATATTCACCGCCAGATAAGCTTTAGGCCCATACGCCGAAAAATTGATTTGCTTACATAAGGTAATCACGTTCTTACGGGAAAAGCTTTGCGAAGATTGATAGAGAGGGCGGGAATTGAAGATGGCCACCTCCCGCGCGGTATCGATGGTTTTCCCGAACCATGCTTGATCCGGGAAATCGCTCAGCCTGGAAAAACCATATTCGGTACAAAAAACCTGATTTCTTTGCTGTTGGACCAGGACAACGGAATAAATATATTTACTGCTGTTTTTGATCTGAATCAGGCGTTCGATGACATCTCCCTTTTCGAACGCGGTCAATTCTCCCTTCTTACGGATAATCTGCATCAAGCGTTGATCGGTATGGATCTGATTGGAGGAATACGAGACACTTTCGATCACCTTGTCGAGGGTGATTCGCACCTCGTCCAACAAGTTCTGGCAATTGATCCGGTATTCTTCAAGCAGCCGGTCCGTGGAGTTCTTATAATATAAAAACCCCCAAACGGTGACCGGAACCAGAATGAAAATCAGTACAAAGCGGTATACCTGCCAAAAAACCCTTTTTTGAAATAAAGCCCACAATTCTCTCATTTGTGTCTTCCTCCCCCATCCGGGTTTGATCCCGCCCGGCCCCGGTAATGGACTGCTTCGCAAATTACGGGATATTTATTAATATTAAAATCTTATTACTTTACAGTTACAAATTATTTGGTTGATATTGATTCTTTTTTACCTGAAATTTAGTTAAAAAAAATAGCCCTGAATACCGGGCTCTTTCGTCTTCCATATCATGATTTCATGAGTTGGAATTCACTCTGCCTCATAACTCCGCCGGTTGCAGATCAGGGGCACACTCAAGTTCCGGAGCAGCCGGAAGCGGAGCGTTTTGTTTCCGGCGCAGCAAGTCAATGAAAGCCTCGATCCGGGTCAATACTCCCGCTTCAGACGAGTGCTCGTCAACGATCAATGATAATACCGGGATCCCAAAATCGCGGCGAACGGCGGGAATCGCCTGCATCGCCACAATCTCCGGCATACACGTGAACGGCGTCAGATGAATGGCGCCATCCCGTCGGTTGACTCCGGCGGCTACCGTATGCGCGATTGTTTCCATCCCGTGGCCGCCCACGGGATATTGAAGATAGGGCTCAGCTAGTTTTCGCAAAGTCCGGGACCAGTCCGGCTTAAAAATACTATAGAAAACATGCTCCTTAATCCACTCGGTCAAATGAATGGTCCGCTCGATCTCCACCCGCATCTCGCCGAGCAGGGTTTCGATACCGAAGTTGACTCGCGGCTCAAGCACCATATAGATCTCACCGACAAGGTCGAGGCGAAGCGGTTCATATCCCGCCATGCCGGGCAATCCCGCCAGCTCTTCGATTCCCAGCGCCAAACATTGACGGACCCGGCGAATTCCATCGGCTTGGTCCAGCGCATCATAAAAGCGGGTTTGAAGCTTAGTGGCGCCGGCCGGATTACGGGCCCGAGGCCGGATCTGGTTTACTAGTTGATCAAATTCATCCAGGGCTTTAGCTTTTGACCAAAAGATCCGGAAGGCGCGGGCTAGATCAACCGGACGATGACGTGGAATATAACGCCGGATTTTTTCATAGAGTTGCCGGGGATGAGTTTTGGGCGCCTCAATCAAGACCATTTCGACTCCGAACCCAGCCTCCCGTAAGATCTCTTGCTGCAGTGCGCCGTAATAGCCAAGCCGGCAGGGCCCGATCCCGCCGACCATCAAAATCAGTTCAGCCCCGCTGGCGATGGCTTCGATATAATTGCCGAGATTCACTTTAAATGGAAAACAGGCAAACTCCGGCGCCAACTTGGTTCCCAAGGCAATCGTCCGCCCGGTGGTAAAGGGTGGGATCACCGGCTCAAGGCCGAGTTCCAAAAGAAAGGAACGAAACGGTATATAAAAGTTGCCCAAATGAGGGAACGTTGTCTTCATTCATAAACCTTCCGTCAGTAATTTTAATGAAATTTTCTGAGCTATTGTCTCCGGAACGGGAGAAGCGCTTCCAAGTAAATCTTGCCAGTCAGCGGCATAAACATTCCTTTGGAAAAAATGCAAAAGCCCCGTTCCGGGTGAGGCTTTATTAACATATTTTAAAAACAGAGGTGGCTCACACTTCGCAAATGCCAAAAGGAGGTGTATCTATGGGAAGCTGTGGTTGCGGAGGAGGAAAGTCGTGCGGTAACAACTGTTCGTTTTTGATTTTTTTAATCCTGATTTTATTGGTTTTGAGCGGGTGGGACTGATCGTAAGCGAAAAATCCACCTATGATCAAAATCATAAAGTAAGGTACGGGCTCACCAGGTTGGTGAGCCTTTTGGCGTTTCGGTAACTTTCGTCCACTCAGCGGCGTTTTTAAGAGAATGTTAAGATTAGCTTCGGGCTTTCAAACTAATTTGGCGAGTTTTAGTGGTATAATGATAATATCAGGAATTTTGAACTTAATTACCGACTGGAAAAACCGCTTAATGTTTAAATTTCAAGACACCAACCGCTCCTTGCGCCGGGAAATCCTCAGCTTGACGATGCCGGTCATCGCCGAACAAGCTTTCATTACCCTGATGGGTGTGATCAATGCGATGATGGCCGGGCATATCAGCCAAGAGGCGGCCGCGGCCATCGGGATCGTTGATACGCTGAATAATATTTTTATCGCGGCCTTTTCAGCGCTGGCCGTCGGCGGGACAGTAGTGGTCGCCCAGTACTTCGGCCTTAATGATTTCCGTAACGCCGGCGAAGCCTCCAAACAAGCCCTGTACGGAGGGCTTGTTCTCTCTTCCGCCGTGGCGCTGCTGGTTTGGCTCCTCCGGCATCCGCTGCTGGAGATTTTATATGGAGCAGCAGAAATCCAAGTTCTCAATTTAGCGCTGACCTATCTTCAATTCACTTTGCCAACTTATCCGCTGATCGCGTTGACCACCATAGCCTGCGGCGTGCTGCGCGGTGCCGGCAACACCAAAACCCCGGCCAAAATGGTCATTTTAATGAATCTGATCAACGTAGTTTTCAGTTATTTGCTGATCTTCGGGATTCACGGGACCGGGTTTAAGGGATTCGGGGTTCCGGGCGCGGCGATTGGTATCGGAATTGCCCGGTTGATCGGCGGCATATTGCTGCTGTATGTCCTGGTGCGGGGGAGCGATCGACTCCGGGTCCGGCGGATCTTCCGCTACCGGCCGGATTGGGAACGCTTGGGCTTTATCCTGAACATCGGGATCCCGGCCAGCGTGGAATCGCTGTTGTTCAGCGCCGGGAAACTGATCACCCAGACCTTTGTCGTGGCGATGGGAACCGTCCCCATCGTGTCCAACTATATCGCTTCCTCGGTGCATACGATGATGATGATTCCCGGCATGGGATTAAGCATGGCGGCCATGGCCATGGTCGGGCGGCATATGGGCGGCCGTGATTGCGCCGAGGCGCAACGTTCGCTGGGGTATATGAACCGGCTTGCCGTCGTCGGCCTGGTCCTGCTCAATCTGGCGTTCACTCCGGTTTTTCCGTGGCTTGCCTCATTGTACACCCCCAATCCGGAGATCTCCGGACTCTCGACCAGGCTGCTACAGATCACAACGATCTTCGTGGCTTTCTGGCCGTTTGCCTTTATCTTGCCGGCCGGCTTGAAAGGCGCCGGAGATGTCCGTTATACGCTACTCGTCTCGGCGATCAGCATGTGGGCGTTCCGCATCTCGCTCGGCTATATCCTTTGCGTATTTCTGGAATGGGGCGTCTTCGGAATCTGGGCCGCCATGTACACCGATTGGTTCATTCGTGGCGTGGCGTTTTATTTCCGGTTCAAAAGCGGCGTCTGGCAGCGGCATGTCGTGATTAAATGCGCTGAGGAGACAGTTTGACGGGCCTTTTTTACGCCTCATAGCCTTTATAACAGTAAGCTATTTAAACTCCTTGCCGCTCTTTATTGAGTGAATCCCCCATCGATCAATTCCTTGAATAAGGAAAGAACTTTCGCGGTGCTCGCACCGGGCCGGCCATCCCCAATCCTGATGTTATCGATGCTCACCACTGGAATGATCTCGGCGCCGGTGCCGGTGAGAAAGCATTCATTGGCATTATATAAGTCAAACCGGGTCAAGGTCGTCTCCACCGGCTTCAATCCGAGACGCTCCCCTATCTCCAGGACCACACCCCGGGTGATTCCTTCCAAAGCGCCGTGGTAGGCGGCGGGCGTCTTCAGGATCCCGTCCTTGACGATGAAAATATTGTCCCCGGTACATTCGGCCACAAACCCGTTGGTATTGAGCATGACGCTCTCCAGGCAATTGTGTTGCCTGGCTTCATTCTTGGCCAGCACACTGTTTAAGTAATTAAGCGACTTAATCCGGAGATCGAAGCATTCGACCGGGATCCGCCGGTATGACGAGGTAATGATCGCGATCCCCTTTTCATAAAACTCCGCCGGATAAAGCTGGATGTCATCGAGGATGATCACCACCCTGGCCCGTGCGCAATGAGAGGAATCGATTCCCAACGGGCCGTCGCCCCTAGACACCACCAGCCGGATATAGCCGTTTTGCTTGCCACTTTGCTCGGTCATCCGCTCCAGCAGTTCCTCCATCTCCGCCGGTTCCATCCCAATCTGCAAATAAATGGCTTGAGCGCTTTCGTAAAGCCGTTTCACATGCTCCTTCAGCTTAAAAATCCGGCGGTTGTAAATCCGGATTCCCTCAAAAACGCCGTCGCCGTATAAGAAGCCGTGATCATAGACGGAGATTTTGGCCTCCGCTTTCTCATAAAACTGACCGTCAATGTAAATCAATTATTCCACCTCCTGATCGTTATAAACATCCCTGAGCAGATGATAATTGGCCCCAA
The DNA here is from genome assembly GCA_023402395.1 of Bacillota bacterium. Classification (GTDB taxonomy): domain Bacteria; phylum Bacillota; class UBA4882; order UBA8346; family UBA8346; genus JAEYGI01. Next base: position 579,316 of record JAEYGI010000040.1, on the reverse strand, counting down.
AACGCTCGATCAGCAACCGGTCGAAGCGTTTGACCAGCTTCATGATGTAGATGTCGTGTTTGACGTAATCCTCGGCCATAGCCACAAAGCCTTCGTTCATGCTGTTGGCCCCTTGAACCTCGTTTTTTTCGCCGATCTTCCCGAACAGAACCTCCTGGGAATCGGAGACGATGACCAATCCGCGCCCACCTTTCTCGGCATAGATGGTATCCTCGATGGGATGAGGAAAAGCCTGGCCGGCCGATGCGCTGATCGGCCCGAAGTGAACGATAGCTATTTTGACTCCGAGTTTGACCGCTTTGGCGAGCCCGGCTTGGAGCAGATTGTACTCTTCCGGCCAGATCGAGACCAGCAGGGTCCGTTCCGTTTCGTCGATCATCCGCCGCGCCTTGTCGATCAGATACTGATAATCGATGATGTTCCAGATATAGGCCAGCTCGTTTTCCTGGTTAATATTTTTCAGACTGACCTTCAATTGATTGAGCGTTTGATCAATTCTACTCCGGAAGGAGTCAATCATCTCATCCGGCGCCATCGGAATATAGCGCCGCTTGCCGTTGTCGTCGAATTCGGAGATAACTCCCTTGTCGGAAAGCTTGACGAGCACCTCGTAGATCTTTGAGGTCGGGATGGCGGCGTTTTTGGCGATCTCATAGGCGGTGGCCGGATTTTTCTGTAACAGGGAGATATATGCCTTGGCCTCATAATCACTGAAACCGAGTTCGATCAGTTGGTTCTTCATTTGGAAGAGTCTCCAGTGATTTATATTAACTACCGTTGTAGTTAATATAAATCACTGACCAAAGGATGTCAATGGGAAATTAGAATTTTTTGACCGAAACTCGGGCTATCGTGGCTGGAAAAATTGTTTCCGGCCATCTTCTCTTCTCAAAAGACGTTGCGGGACAATCAACTCATTTGGGAAAATCATTTTCCGAACATTCCCGCGTTCTGATAAAGAACGGGAAAACAATTTCCCGGCCGGTGCAAGTCTTGTAAGAGATTGGTAAGTTAATTTCCCGACCGGTTAAGCCGCCGCGAAAGTATGGAAAAAACCTTTCCCAACCCGTTTGATAATCAGGAACCTCTTTTAGGCACCGGATGAGTTCCGTCAGGAAAAAGATAACCCCGGAACTCTTTCCGGGGTTATCTTAGGTCAGGTAACTTTCGGGTCAACAGCTATTTCTCGATTCGCGCCAACGCATCCATCCTCATCCTTGTTCCGCATAATCCACGACCGTCCCATCCTCATGCCGGACGGTTATGACTTTCCCAACGGGAAGCTCCATTGGGCCATTCAGGATCTCCCCGCCATTGCGCTCCAGGTATTCCCGGCACTCGGTCAAGGAATCGACCAAAAAGGTAGCCTGAATATCCCTCACTGCTTGCAATGCTTTCTTGGAGCCGCTGAAAATCAACAAATTGCCGATCCGGGCGACCTCCACCTTTGACCCGGGAAGCGCGAACCGCAGCTCGCAATTGGTGGATAATACATCTTCATAAAAGACAATTGCCTCGTCCATGCGCTCTACATATAAGCGGGCCAGGATTTGCCGGACCTCCATCCCAATTCCTCCCTGGTGATCGCCTGATTCTCTATATAATATATGGCCGTTTGCTTTGAATTATATATAGCGATAAGTCTTTTGAACACCCAAGATAAATTGCGGCCGGTTCGTTCCCAATCACGTTCCGCTAAAATGCTTAATTTATTATAAGTCATAGGAGGGTTGGCAATGTTACAATTTAATTGATTTTTAATTGAAATTAGGTTTCATTATTTGAAAATTCGCATTAAAAAACACAGTCCGCTAATTGCAAACTGTGCGAAAATTCATTCCAAGACATCGTTGCTTCGATTTTGACACCTATCTCTCGATAGGTGGGTGATCGCACCGGCGTTTCGGCCTTCCCCGTAATCTGACGGGGCCTGGCTTCGGCGCCGCGATATAAATCTCCCGAATGCTCACTGTAGGTTCAAAATTGAAACTGACGAATACCCCAGAACTGTTCTCTCGAACCAGTTTATTATACATAATTTTATCCCTTGGCGCAAGATACAATTAATGGAATCAATCGCCGACAAACTCCGGTCCAAGCACCTGCTTAACGTCGTTCTCATCCCGGATCCTTTTTAAATTTCGATACAACTCCCATTCTTCCGCATATTCCACGGACTCGCCCGGAGCGAGAGTGGTCAGCGGGCCGAGCGTCTCCAACTCCAGGATCCGATCGTTGGTGTACAGCTCCACATTAACCCCGCCATCCGGATAGGCCACGGCCGGGTCATAAGCGAACCGCTTCAAAAACAGGAAGCCGTCATTAAGATAACCGGCCCAATTTTGAGGGACTGATAGGCCGATTTTGAACGCCTGACGCCGCTCCGGATCCTGCCGGAGCAGAATAAAGTGGGAACCCCAGGTAACCCGGGGATCATTCATTTCCGTGTAAGGCCAAAGCGCCAGGATACGGTTGGGCAGTAACCCTTCGGCATCCGAAGCCCGGTTCTGCGGTAAAATGGCCACCCCGCCGGTTCGCATCACCGTGATGCCCCATGGCGCCAGCGTCACCGGCCAGCATCCCAAGTTGGTAAGCAGGTGGATCACCCGGAAGGAATGGTTGTGATTCAAACGGATCTGCAGTTCCTTCTGGATTCCGGTCGATACCTCCATCGCTTGGGTTAAACGCAAGCCATCCAACAAAGTGGCCACCGTGACCGGGTCATTATCGGGCGCATAGGTCCGCGACTTTGACTCGGGACTGTGCCAGAGCCGGTGACCGCCGAAAATCCGCCAGTCCTCCCCGCCGGTCAGGCCAGCCTGTTCCGGAAATTCGCCGAAAAGGTTCGGCCCGTCATTAAAGCCGCAACGAATGACCCGGGGACCGACATCGGCCGTGACAATCACCTCAACCGCGCCGTCGCTTACCTGATAACAGTTCGGCCATCCGGCGTAAGCTACTTGAGATACGGTGATACTCAAATCCAATCCCACCTTTCATCGGTTCACTCACTACCAATATACGATTTGAGAAACTTGAGGCTTCCCTCAATCGTATATTTCCCAAGCTTCGCCGGGATGAAAATCGATTCGCCGGTCTTGACTGGAAGAACACCGCCTTGATAGCTGATGAATCCTTCCCCGGCGATAAAAGTATCAATAACGAAGCGCTCCCCTGCCGCTTGTTCCGGGAAGGCGCCGTTCACCTCATACAATTCGGTGGTGAAATAATCGTTGGCAACCAGCCGGATTTTGGTTCCGACCGTTCCCAAAGCTACTGGAATGGCTGGCGGTTTCGGCTCCCGTCCGGCCGATTGGAAGTCGATCACTTCCAGCGCCGGTTCGATATGGAGCGGCCGCTGGTTTCCCTGCGCATCGATCCGGTCATAATCATAGATCCGATAGGTTAGATTGGAACTCTGCTGGATCTCGGCCAGTACGATTCCGGCGCCCAGACCATGGACCATGCCGGCCGGAATGTCAAAGACATCGCCCGGTCCCACCGGGACCTGCTGCAAGCAGTCAAGGACCCGGCCTTCACGAACCGCCCGCTCAAACGACTCCCGGGTTGTTCCGGGCCGGACATCATAGATGATGCTCGCCCCGGGCTTGGCGTCAATGATGTACCACATTTCATTCTTACCCAGCCCGCCCCCATGGGTTTTAGCGTATTCATCGCCGGGATGGACTTGTACCGAAAGCTGCTGGTTGGCGTCGAGCAACTTCACCAGCAACGGAAATTGGGCGGAATAGTGTTCCGGCAGGGCACTTCCGATCGCGTCCCCGCCAAAGCGCTTCAAGTAATCGGGAAACGGAAGCCCCGCCATTTCCCCATTGGCGATGGTAGACACCCCATCGGGATGCGACGATATTTCCCAGCTCTCGGCGGTGATTCCGTCCGGAAGTATTTTCCCCAGTTTTTCAAGGTTCCGGCCGCCCCAGAGATAATCTTTGTAAACCGGCAGAAATTTTAACGGATCCAAGATTTAGCCTCCCCAAACCGCAACTTAGTTCAAATTTATAAAAAGCATTGATGAAGCCTTTCGCCCGTACTAGGCTTGCATAAAAATTGCAATTGATTTTAGCACTTGTTCGCAGAGTTTTTAGGACACCCCGGACTGGTGCCGGGGTGTTCATATAAGCCTATTAGAAATTCGGATTATCTTTGTCCAAATCCTTCCACAAATTTGATAAAACAATTATTTTTTCCCCATAAATATAAAGAACCGGCTTTACGCCGGTTCTTTGGGGTTAACCAAGCTCACGAACAATAATCCGTTACGAATTTGGTGATTCGAGACAGGCCTTTTTCAATATTTTCCATGGAAGTGGCATACGAGAGACGGACAAACTCCGGAGTGCCGAAACCTGACCCGGGGACCAGGGCCACCTTGGAATGCTCCAGAAGCAAATCGGCGAAGACATCGCCGTCGGAAATGACTTTCCCGCCCGCTTGCTTGCCGATTAATCCGCTGATATTGGGAAACACGTAAAAGGCGCCTTCCGGTTTCCGGCAGCGGATCCCGGGAATCCGGTTGAGGGTCTCCACCATGAAATCGCGCCGTTTCCGGAACTCGGCAACCATCCGGTCAATCTCTTCCAACGGCGGGTTGGCGATGGCAAAGGTACTCGCCGGTTGGCAAAAGCTGGTTGGATTGGAGGTGCTGTGGCTCTGCAGATCGCCGATGGCCTTGATAATTTTGGCGTCGCCAACCGCGTATCCGATCCGCCAACCGGTCATGGCATAGGTTTTGGACACACCGTTGATAATGATTGTCTGGTCTTTGATTTCCGGCCCGAGGCTGGCGATACTGACATGTTCGCCCTCATAGATCAGTTTTTCATAAATTTCATCCGAAACGACCGTGATCTTTTTCTCCACCGCCACGGCCGCGATGGCTTCCAGCTCGGCCTTGGTATAAACCGCGCCGGTGGGATTGGAGGGGCTGTTTAAAATCAACGCCACGGTCCTCGGAGTGATTGCCGCTCGGAAGTGGGCGGCGGTCATCTTAAACCCTCCGGCTTCATTGGTCTGGATAATGACCGGTTTGGCGCCGGCCAATATCACCTGCTCCGAATAACTGACCCAATACGGTGCCGGGATGATGACTTCGTCCCCGGGATCACAGATAACCTGGAACAGGTTATAAAGGGCATGCTTGGCGCCACAGGAGACCACCACCTGGCTGGCGGTATATTTCAGCCCGTGATCGCGCTCCATTTTAAGGCAAATCGCTTCTTTCAACTGAACCGTCCCCGAAGCCGGGGTATATTTGGTATCACCCTTTTGTAGGGCAACAACGGCTTCATTTTTAATCACTTCCGGGGTATCGAAGTCCGGTTCCCCAGCTCCAAACCCGATCACATCCAGCCCGTCCTTAACCAGTTGTTTGGCTTTGGCGTCTATGGCCAGAGTGGGTGAAGGGTTGATTCCTAACGCCCGCTGCGATAACTTCACAACCATCCGCTCCTTAAAAGACTTGTTTTGTAAAATATGTTATTCACCTGTTTCGACCCGAACGCCTGTTTCTCCTGCCTTAAATCGACCAAAAACCCTGTATTTTCAATGATTCTTGTATACCGTATAATACGTTTTCGGATTTTTCCATCAAGGGGTAGGTTATGGAGTCCGAAAAATAGAATAATATATCATAATTGCTTTTGAATCATCATTGAAAACCAAAGTGTGACATATCTGCTTCCCGGCGCTTGCTGCTTGCTTTTTTCGTTTTGAATAAATTAATGGTTAAATCCAGGAGGTGTGCCAATGGTAAAAAAAATTGGAGTGTTAACGGGTGGCGGGGACTGTCCGGGCCTTAACGCAGTCATTCGCGCGGTGGTCAAAACCGCCACCGGAGTCCATGGCTGGGAAGTCTTGGGATTCCGGGACGGTTACCGCGGCCTGGTAAACAACGATTATATTAAACTCGGAAGGACCAATGTCTCCGGAATCCTGGAACGGGGCGGCACCATTCTGGGGACTTCCAACCGCGATAATCCGTTTAAATATCAAGTCCGGAATAATGGGGCAAGCAGTTGCGTTGACATGTCGGACCAGGTCATCGCCGATCTAAGGGAATTGGAAATTGACTGTCTGGTAATTATCGGCGGCGATGGGACCCTGGCCAGCGCCAGGGATTTTGCGCGTAAAGGGCTGAAGGTGATTGGGGTTCCCAAAACCATCGATAACGATTTATCAGCCACCGATCTGACGTTCGGCTTCATGACCGCCGTCGATACCGCCACCGATGCTATTGATAAACTGCACACCACCGCCGAATCGCATCACCGGATCATGATTCTGGAGGTGATGGGCAGATACGCCGGATGGATCGCGCTCCAGTCCGGCTTGGCCGGTGGGGCCGATGTGATCTTGATCCCGGAGATCCCTTACAACGTTCAGAAAGTGGTCCGAAAGATCATTGACCGGAAAAACTCCGGGAAAAGTTTCAGCATCGTTGTCGTGGCCGAAGGAGCCAGACCCCGGGATGGCGAGATGGTCGTAAATAAAGTCGTCAGCGATAGTCCCGATCCGCTCCGCTTGGGCGGCATCGGCCAAAAACTCGGGGAACAATTGGAAGAAATGACCGGGATCGAAACCAGGGTAACCGTGCTCGGCCATTTACAGCGCGGTGGCCGGCCGTCGGCTTTCGATCGCATCCTTTCCACCCGTTACGGAGTGGCGGCGGTGGAGCTGATACAAGCCGGACGGTTTGGAACCATGATTAGTCTTCAGGGAAGCCGGATTAGTTCGGTATCGTTGGAAGAAGCGGTAGGAAAGCTGAAAACCGTTCCTCCCGACGGCGAACTGGTTCGGGTCGCGGCCAGCACTGGAATTGAGTTCGGCGCGGATGGAAACGGGCGTCCGGATTGAAGACCGCTCTTTCTCCCGAACTGGCCGTCACCTTCGCTATGAGGCAGTTTGACGCGCCGCGTGCTTCAAAACCGTTCAGCAGCGTATTCGAATAAAGCTCGGGAGGGAGTCCGAACGCCAAACTCAAAAAAAACTGTTCTCCAGCCACAGCGGCCAGTCATTGCCGAGCCGGATCCGGGACTTTCCGCCGCGACTGATTTCGTGGGGAATTCGCAGGATCGGGGACAGATTCCAAGGGCCGGCTTTTACATTCCCCTTAATTATTTGCCGGCCCTCTCACCGCTTTCGTTTCCAAAAGCCGTTCCCAGTCTCCCTTTGTCAACTCTCCGATTTTCTGTTTAAATGGGTTATAGACCAAGCCAATTCCCTTCCTTTCCAGCTTTGAAAAACAATCTTGTGGCTCTCACGGCTCGATTTTGGCATAAGAAATATCCGCCCGAAGGCGGATATTTGCGAAACGAAGCTTAAGTCATCAGGAAAGGCGTCGTAATACGTCAAACAGGATCCGGGTCCCGCTTTCCAGATTGTCCAGGGAGATCCGCTCGTCGATTCCGTGCATCCGCTGCAGTTCCGATTCACTAATCAGGACCGGCATGAACCCGTAAGCGGTGATCCCTCGCTGCCGGAAAAATCGGGAGTCGGTCGCTCCCGGAGATAAATACGGCACCAGCAGGGCGCGGGGGTTTTCGGTTTCCACCGCTTGTCGCATCAGCGTGAATAATTCGGTATCAAACGGTGATTCGGTCGGGTCGGCGGCTTGTAGAATTTCATAGGATACGGTCGAGTCGTTAACGATTGCCTTGATCTCTTCCAGGAAATGGCCAGGGGTTTCTCCGGGCAGCAGCCGGCAATCTAGCGTGAGTTCGCAGACCTCCGGCAAGACGTTCGTCTTCTCTCCGGCGCGAAGAATCGTCGGGGAAATGGTGTTATAAAGCATGGCCTGGACCGATCGCTCCGCTTTAAAATGCCGGCTGGCGAATAATTGCAGGGAGTAATCGAGCGCGGTCTGTTGGTTCAGAAATAGACCTCGCTGGGTGGCCAGTTCCTTTAGAAAGGCGCGGCTGGTATCACAAAGGGTAACCGGGCGTTTTTGACGGTCAATCCGGTTGAGAACCTTTGCCATATGAAGAATGGCATTGTCCTGGCTCGGCATCGAAGCATGTCCGGGTGTGCCGGGAATGGAGAGCTTCACCCAAAGCAGACCCTTCTCCCCGTTTTGACAGGAATAAACCGGAACCCCATCCCGAAAAGTCCCCTCTCCGCCTTCGTTAATCACATATTCCGCTTCTTTTAACCCCGGGATATCCTGCTTCATCAGCCATTCCATTCCATTGACTCCTCCGACCTCTTCATCGGCGGCAGCCAGCAGAATAATGTCACGAGACGGAACCAATCCGGTGCGTTTCAATAGGACCAGGGCCATGGCTTCCATGGCCAGCATCCCTTTCATATCCAGGGCGCCGCGTCCCCACAAATACCCGTCGGCAACCTCCGCCGCGAACGGAGGATGGCTCCATTGGCTGGGATTGGCGGTCACCACGTCCAGGTGCGACAGCAGGATAAGGGGCCGGGAGGTTCCGTTGCCCGGCAGCCGCGCCAAAAGATTGGCCCGCCCCGGGGCTGATTCATAAATCACCGAATGAATAGCAAACCCTTCGAGAAAACTTTGTAAGTAGCGGGCTGCCTCCAGCTCATTCCCGGGCGGGTTGGTGGTATTGATCCGAACCAGATTTTGCAATAATTGCACTACTTCAGCGCGAATTTGAGTCCATTCGTTCAACGAGATCACTCCTATGCTGTGAAAAGTCGAATAATTCAAAAGCCAGAAGCCATTCCTTGAGCAAGTCGTTTTCCGGCGGCTATTAAAGTTCAAGAGCCAGAACTAAAGTCTAAACTGTACTTCGACACTTTTGACCGATGACTTTTGACTTTTAATAACATTTCCCAAAATACTAAAAAACGATCATTCCTCGCCCCGGACTTCCCGCTCCAGCGCGGCCAGAAACTCCACCATGGTTTGCTGACGCCGTTCGGCCAGAGCCCGGGCGGTTTGGGTGTAAAGCTGATCTTGGATGTAGCGGAGTTTGATGTGCCACTCCCGCTGCAACGAATCATCCTCCGGCCGGTTGCTCGCGAAATCGGTTTTTAACCATTCCTCCGCGGGAACATAAACGGTCCCACCACGCTCACCGAGCCAGAGATAGGCCCGGGCCACTCCAACCGCACCCAACGAATCCAGTTTGTCGGCGTCAAAGAGACATTTCCCCTCAAGCGTCCGCGGCGGGTTGGAATCCCGAAAGCGATGGGTGGCAATGCAGTCACAGATGGCTTCGATCGCTCCGGGATCGAATTGTTGCCCTTCCAATATTCCCCGGGTTCTTTCGGCGCTGGCTGCGGCGTGACAGATCGCACCGCCGCTGGCGGTCTCCTCATCACGGGCGATATCATGAAAGAGGGTTGCGACTCCTAGAATCTTCAAATCGGCGCCTTCCGCCTTTCCAATCTTCATTGCGAGCCGATAGACCCGCTCGATATGGGAAAAATCATGAGAAGGCCCGGTCTGATATAGATCCCGGGCCAATTGGACAATATGCGTCAGATCGTCCACTATCGCCTGATCATCCTCTTCTCCGGCATGTAACCGGATGTTTGGTGATATGCCGTACCTTAGATTTTAAAATATTATTCCACACCAAACCGGTTTTTCCTTTCGCCGCTTTCTCGATTATCGCGCCGATTTTTCCGGCGCGACGGGAAAGAGGATTCCTTGGCCGCCGTTGACGAAAACCTCCGGAACTTCCCCGACGATGATCGCTTCGGCCAGCGGTAGATCCGAAAAGGTTTCGACCTCTTCGGCGACCAGCGGCACGATGATTTTAACCGTGGCTTTCACCCGGACGAAAATACGGTGGCGGGTTTGGTTGATCCCGGCTTGATCAAAACGGTCATGGATCGAACTCTCGACCAGCCCGACCGGCATGATTTGAACCGGAAGATCCGGACCCGAGCCGGCCAACAGACGGGATCCGAATGCCTGCCAGACGGGGATTCGGACTTCGGTCTTCGGGATGTTTTGCAACCGCCGCTGAACGGCCAGCGTGGACTCGGAAGCAATCCGGTTAATCTCCCCGGTATTGGGCTGGAGGAAGGTTACTCTCCCCTCGGCGTTAAACTGAACCCGGATCAGGTTTTGATACTGAATATCCGGGGAAATATTGGTCCGGATCGATTCATTGATGGCCTTAACGGCAATCTTCTGGGCGGCGGCCCGGGCCATCCGGATCAGCGTGGGACGGACCCGCAGGTCAAGAATATAAAAACTGGCGGCCGTCGAAAGCAGAAAAATCACCAGCACCGCGCAGGAACGGGCCATTCTTTTTTTATAGGGGGGAACCTGAAAGACCACAAACCGTTTCTTCAGATTGAAACGCATGCCACACCGCCTCACGCCATTTTTATGAAGATCGAGAGCAAGTTATTATAGATGAAATAATTTCTTAAGCAAGATTTGCATTCTTAAAGCCGAATGCAAATCGCATCCAATCGGTATTTATTTCGTCCTATTACAGCTGTGATAAGTTAAATTAATCCTTTAATTATCCCATCATGTCCGGCTTTAGGGACATGATGTTTATTAGAAATTTAATTCAACTTATCATATGCGTTTGTCTGGTAAAGGTCAAAAACTTGCCGCGGACCGATGCCGCTTGTGGTATAATTAAGGCAATTGACCCGGGAGGTATTCCATGCCGATTTCCAAAAAGACATCCCGTTCGCGGCCAACGGGAAAAACCTTTGACCCCAGAAAAGTGACGATTATCGGTTTTACCGTGCTCTTTGGCGTGCTGTTGGGAATGATGCTCGTGGTGATGATGGGCGCCAACAGCAACTTGCTCAACCTGCCGCCGCCAAAACTGGCCACGATTTTCTATGATGTCCACAATAAAGAGTTTACCCGGATTTACGTTGAAAACCGCCTAGAGATCCCGCTGAATCGAATTCCCGATTTGATGAAACAAGCCATCATCGATGTCGAAGACAACCGTTTCTATGAGCACTCGGGCATTGATCTCCGCTCCATCGCCCGCGCCCTCTGGGTCGACATCAAAGGCGGCGGATATATTGAAGGCGCCAGCACCATCACCCAGCAGCTAGCCAGAAATGTGCTGCTGACCCAAAAAAAGGCGATCACCCGCAAGATTCAGGAAGTATTCCTGGCGATGAGCATCGAACGCAATTATACCAAGGATGAGATTCTGGAGCGTTATCTGAATCAGATTTATTTCGGCCACAACGCCTATGGCGTCGAGGCCGCCGCCAGGGTCTATTTCGGCCGGAGCGTCTCCGAACTGCAGCTACATCAGATCGCCCTCTTGGCCGGCTTGCCGAAAAACCCCAACGGATACTCCCCTTATTTGAATCCCAAGGTTGCGTTGGGCCGGCGCGGAGTTGTACTTAACCAAATGGTCAAGTATGGCGCGATCTCGCTTCAGGAAGCCGAAATGTACCAGAAAAAGCCGTTGGATGTCATTCCCCTGTCCGCCACCAGGCGCCGGGCCGCTTATTTTATTGATTATATCGTGCGCCGGCTCAAGGGAACCATCGACGAGGAAGCGTTGTTTACCGGAGGATACCGGATTTATACCACTCTCGATCCCCTGGCCCAGCAAGCCGCCGACGAAGCGGTCGCCGCCCTGACCGGCGGCAAGGCCGACGAGCGTGGCGTCATCCAGCCGCAAATCGCCCTGGTGGCCATCGATCCCCATAACGGATACATCAAGGCCATGGTTGGCGGCCGTGATTTCGCCAATACTCAGCTAAACCGGGCGGTGCAGGCCTACCGCCAGCCCGGGTCCACCATCAAGCCCTTTGTATATACGGCGGCCATTGATAGCCGCAAATATACTCCGAGCAGCATCCTTCGGGACGAGCCGCTCTCCTTTCTCACGCCCCAGGGCCCCTGGGAGCCACGTAACTATGACAATCAATTCCGGGGCGATATCATGCTCCGCCAGGCCCTTGAACAATCGGTTAACATCATCGCCATCAAACTGGTGGAGAGCCTCGGTCCCAGCACGGTTCTGAAGTACGCCCGCGATATGGGGCTGTCCAATCTGGTGGTCAGCGGCTCTCACAATGATCTGAACTTTTCTTCGCTGGCCTTAGGCGGCTTGACCAAGGGCGTCACTCCGCTGGAAATGGCCTCTGCCTATTCCCCTCTTGCCAATCAAGGGGTTCAGGTGCAGCCCATCGCCATCCTGGAAGTAAAAGACAGCAGCGGCAACACTGTTTTCCAGGACCGGCCCCATAAAAAGATCGCCATCCGGGAGGATACCGCCTTCCTGATCACGGACATGCTCCGGGGGGTTATCATGCGCGGCACCGGCCGCGCGGCGCTAATCGACCGGCCGGCCGCCGGAAAAACCGGAACTTCCAGCGACAACACCAACGCCTGGTTTGTCGGCTATACCCCCGATTTATTGGCCTCGGTCTGGATCGGCAATGACGCTCAACGCTTGCCGATCCGGATCGAAGGCGCGCTGATCGGCAGTTCCAAAGCGGCCCAGATCTGGGGTGTTTTCATGCGGAAAGCCTTATCCCAGACTCCACCCTCCGACTTTGTTCCGCCGGAAGGTATTGTCTCCGGAATCGAAATCTGCGGTCAGAGCGGCCAGTTAGCCACTAGCGGCTGTCAAGACATCCGTTATGAAACGTATTTGGATGGAACCCAGCCCACTGAAGTCTGTCCAATTCACTCCGGCGGCTGGCATAATCCGGTCGACCCGATTGATGCTTCGCCCGCTCCTGGGGGTCCGGCGGGGCCGGACCCCCAGGTCAACTTGGTTCCCGTCCCGGTCCGGAAGAAACAGGTGGTGGTCAGGATCTGCTCGGAAAGCGGCCTGCTGGCCACGCCCTATTGTCCGGAAGACCAGATCCTCACCGAGGTGTTTACCGATGGGGAACAGCCCACGACTCACTGCAATATCCACCGACGATAACACGCCAACCCAAAAATAAAAAGACCCTCCCGAAAAGGGAAGGGTCTTTTTATTTTTATGCTACCGTCAGTGCTTCAATTCAACCACCGTCGCCCCCAGCCCGCCCTCGCTCTGCTCGGCGAAGAGGACCGATTGGACCGCCGGATGGTTCCGTAGATATTGCTGGACTCCCTGGCGGAGCGCGCCGGTACCTTTGCCGTGGATGACCCGGAACCGGTTCAACCCGGCCAGCAGCGCCTGATCCAGATATTTTTCCAATTCATAAAGGGCTTCGTCGACCGTCATACCCCGCAAGTTGATCTCCGCCGAGATGGTCTTGGCCGCCTCCAGCCCGGTCTCCCCGGTCTTGCGCCGGACCGGCTCGGTCCGGACTTTAGCTTCAGGGAGCATTTCAATATCGGAAAGGGGCAGGCTGACTTTCATGATTCCGAGTTGGACCAGGACCGTCTCCCCGCCCGCTTCCAGGATCGTTCCGGCCTGATTCAGCGAGATCGCCCGGACTCTCGAACCGGGTTTCAAATCTTCCGGCTCCAGCGGTTTTCCGGAACGGTTTGGCTCCGGCTTGGGCTCCTCTAGTCTGGCCAGCTCCTTGGTGATGCGTTGCCGGGCTTCGTTAACGATACCGGTTAATTGATCCCGGGACGCCTCGTTCAGCCGGCGTAGCAGGTTTTCACTGTCCCGCCGGGTTTCCAGCAAGATCTCCCTCGCTTCGGCTTTGGCCTCTCGCAGGATCTCCGCTTTCTCTTGCTGCAATCGCTGCAGCTCCGCTTCGTAACGGGTCTTGTAGCTTTCGCCCTTCACCCGGGCCGCTTCGCCGGCGATCCGGTCTTCCCGCGCCCTGCGGCTGTCGGTTTCGATCTGCCTAAGCATCTCCTCGACTTTCATCTCTTCGGCGGAAATATAGCTGCGGGCGTTATCCACCAAATACTTGGGAAGCCCGAGCTTGGCGGCGATCTCAAACGCCTGGCTGCTGCCGGGCAAACCAATCATCAGATGATAGGTGGGGCGGAGCGTTGCGATGTCGAACTCCACCGAGGCGTTCCGGATGCCGTCGGTCTTGTAGGCAAAAACCTTTAATTCACTGTAATGGGTGGTGGCGATGGTCCGCACCCCCAAGCCGTGCAGATGCTTAAGGATGCTCATCGCCAGGGCCGCGCCTTCGGCCGGGTCCGTTCCCGCGCCCAGCTCGTCCAGGAGCACCAAACAGTCCGGACCGTCGGCTCCCCCAATAATCTTAACGATCTGCGTCAAATGGGACGAGAAAGTCGACAGGCTCTGCTCAATGCTCTGTTCGTCGCCGATATCGCAAAAGACCGCCTGAAAGACCGCCAGTTTTGAGCCGATGGCGGCGGGAATATGCAGCCCGCACTGGGCCATCAGGGTCAAAAGGCCCACGGTCTTCAAGGTGACTGTCTTGCCGCCGGTATTCGGCCCGGTAATCACCAAGGTGTCAAAATCCCCGCCCAGACGGACGGTGATCGGAACCACTTTTCCAGTTAGCAGCGGATGGCGGGCATCGTAAAGCTCGACCAGGCCGGCCTCGTTCAGCTCCGGTTCGACGCCGTTCACCGCCAGGCTGTACCGCCCCTTGGCAAAGGCCAGATCGAGCCGGCCCAAAATCTCCACCGCGGTTTGGGCGCTGTCGCTCACCGCCTGAACCCGGCCGGAGAGATCAGCCAGGATCCGTTGAACCTCCTCCGCTTCTTGAGACTCAATGATTCGCAATTGATTGTTCAACTCCACCACGGCCATGGGCTCAATAAAAAGAGTCGCGCCGCTGGACGACTGGTCATGCACGATGCCGGGAAAAAGCGACCGGTATTCCTGTTTGACCGGGATTACATAACGATCGTTGCGAACGGTAACGATCGGTTCCTGCAAATATTTCCCGTTCTCCGAGGAGTGAACCATTGAATCCAGCTTGTCCCGAACCCGGTTTTGATAGGTCTTGATCTGGGAACGCAAGCCGTGCAGTTTCGGGCTGGCCTGATCGGTGATCTCCCCTCCCGGCCCGACGCAGCGATCGATCTCTCTTTCAAGCGCCGGGAAACTGGCGAGCCGGCCGCCCCATTCAGACAAAATCGTTAGGGACTCCCGCTTTTCCACTAAAAACTCCCGCATCAGCCTAGAAGCCCGCAAAGTGGAGCTAATCTCCGTCAATTCCTGCGGAGCCAGGGTTCCGCCGATGGCTGCTTTTTTCAGGGAGAGGCGGATGTCAAAGACCCCTCCCAGCGGCAGGCGGTCGGCTTCAATCAGGACCTGAACCGCTTCGGAGGTGATCTGCTGCCATTCCCTCACTTCCGAGAGGAACGTCGACGGTTTCAGTTCCCATACCATTTCCTTGCCCCGGACGGACCCGGCGTAATCGGACACCTTTTCGATGATTTTCGGAAATTCCAAAGCGTTCAGCGTTCGTTCCAGCACGATCGATGTTCCTTTCTATCCCTGTCGCAATATAATTGGCTGAGTCCAAATAATTGCGACACATTTTCACTGCACCGATTATATCATACTCCAATAAAAAAAGGCCAGGTACTGTTTTTGGTACACCGGCCCATCTTTATCAATTCGCCAACGGTCAGGCCGTGTAAACGCCGCCGTTGATGTCCAAGGTCGCTCCGGTAATAAACCCGTCGTACTGAGAGGCCAGGAAGGCCACAGCGTCGGCCACGTCCTGCGGATTGCCGGCCCGTCCCAACGGGATCTGGGCGATGGTTGCCTGAGCCGCCTCGGGGGTGGTATGCGTCTGATGGAAATAGGTTCCCAGCATCAATCCGGGAGCGACGCAATTGACCCGGACCCCGCTCGGCCCGGCCTCACTGGAGAGGCCGCGGGTAAAGGTGATCACCGCGCCCTTGGCCGTGCTGTAAGCCAGCGACCCGCCGTGTCCGCCTTTGCGGCCGGCTAGGGACGCCAGATTGACGATGGCGGCGCCGCCCGCGCGCTTCAGATGCGGTATCGCCTCCCGGGTCACCAGAAACATCGTGGTCAGGTTGACGTCCATCACCTTTTGAAAGAAGTTCAATTCCATCTCGTCCAGGACGTGCCGTCCCATAATGTCGCCGACATTATTCACCAAAATGTCCAAGCCGCCCCAGGCCGACGCGGCGGTCGCGACTACCCGTTTCACCGTCGCCTCGTCGGTGAGATCGCCGTCGACATCGACCATCTCGCTCCCAAGCGCCTTAATCTTCTCCCGCAAGGCAGCGACATCGGCTGCGGTATTCTGATCCGGCCGGTGCTGGAACCAATGAACCGCTACCTTGCAGCCCCGCTTGGCCAATTCCAGTGAAATCGCCCCGCCCAGGCCATTGGCCCCGCCGGTTACCAACGCTCTCTTCCCCTGCAATGAACCCATCAATATTACCTCCTGATCAAGTTTTTCCGGGATCACCGTTCCTCATCTACTTCTCGATCGGTCGAAGCGTTCCTCCGTGCCCGGCCGCGATTTGACCAGGACCAAAGGCAGGATCTTTTGGACTTTCTGCCCCTTCCCATCCGGCCTTATCCAATCCTTGCTCTCCCTCCGGTCATTCCCATTTAGTAATCAAATTAACTGATTTATCCACAGAATATCCACATTCAGTCACTAAATGTGGAATGGGAGTGAGCCCCATAGTTCATTTATTAACAAAACATCCACATTTATTTGCTTAATGTAAATTGGGAACAGTTCCCCCAGTTCATTCAGTAGCAGAATATCCACATTTATTTACCGCATGAAATGATTCAGTAACTGAATGGGGATTGGGAGCGTCTCCCCCAACTCAGTAAACTGCAAACCATTGATCATAAGCTTCCCAATGAACCGCGCCGCCGGACGCCGGGTTCAGCGCAGCCCGTAATCGCCGGACGCAGCCACTTTAAAGTTGCATTTGAGTAAATTTCATTAAATCCGTGGCCAAATACTCCGATATAAATAAGAAGATAGGGAAATGGGGCGATTGCGATGAAAATGAAGATGCGAATGAAATCCGCTTACTTTCTGGTGGGATTCGTTTTATTGGGCGGCTTAATCTACTTTTTTATCCACAGCCAAGTGGCGAAGCTGGTCGATAATTTGGTGGTTGAAAAGTTAAACGCCGACAACCGGCTGGGATATGGCTTTATCAATCAAAAGTACCCGGGAAGCTGGTCGAATCTCGACGGAGAATTATACAAAGGCGGCACCCTGATCAGCGGCAATAACGAGGCGGTCGACGAAGTCCAAACGCTGACCGGTTCATTGGCCACCATTTTCCTGGGCGATACCCGGGTGGCCACCACCGTGCTTAAAGACGATGGTACGAGAGCCGTCGGAACGCAGGCTGCTCCCGAAGTGGTCACCACCGTGCTAAAGCAGGGAAAACCCTACCTGGGGCGGGCCATTGTTGCCGGAAAGGCTTGCCGAACCAATTATCTGCCATTGCGTGACTTGGACGGCCGGGTGATTGGGATGTGGTTTGTGGGGATCAGCGTAGCGGAAATCAACCAAAAAGTAAAGACCATCAACTATTTGGTGGGATTATTCTCTCTGTTGCTGATTCTGATCGGCATGGGGATTGCGCTTTACTTTAACTTTTCAGTGGTACGGCCGGTCCGCTCGATCGTCGTCGACCTCGGCGAAGTCTCGCGGCGAATCGTCGCCGCCGCCAAAGAAGTTTCATCCGGCAGCCTCCAATTATCGAGCGGAAGCTCCGAACAGGCGGCCGCCATCGAGGAAACCTCGGCCACCATGGAGGAATTGGCGTCAATGGTTCGCCAGACCACCGAAAATACCCGGCAGGCCGCGCTGCTTTCGAAACAGATGACCGAAGTTTCCCATCAAGGCAACGGCAAGATGGAACAATTATCCGGCTCCATGGGCGAACTCAAAAGATCCAGCGCCCAAATCGGTAAGATTATTAAGGTGATCGACGATATCGCTTTTCAAACCAATATCCTGGCACTGAATGCCGCGGTGGAAGCCGCCCGAGCCGGCGAAGCCGGGGTGGGCTTCGCGGTAGTGGCCGAGGAAGTGCGAAATCTGGCGCAGCGTAGCGCCGAGGCAGCCAAGGAAACCGCCGTCATCGTCGACCGCAACATCGACTTGACCAATAAAGGGATGGCCGACACCACCATCGTCGCCGACTCGCTGAAGGAAATTTCCGTTCAGGCCGGAAAGCTCAATCAATTGATGGACGAAATCGCGGGGGCGAGCCAGGAGCAATCCCAGGGTATCCAACAAGTCCATCTGGCCATCGGCCAGATGGAAACCGTCACCCAGCAAAACGCTTCCGCTTCCGAAGAGAATGCCGCCGCAGCCGATGCCCTGGATGCGCAGGCTCAACACCTGGTGAAAACGGCACGAAGGCTTTCAGGCGTAATCTCCAGCCAAAGTCCGTCCGCTGCGGCCGACGACGATCTGGAGAGTTAATTCCGCCTTTTAAATAAGGAGGTGAGAAATTTATTTCGCCTCCAGCAGTTCGCTGATCTCTTCCTCACTTAACGTGGAATAGCGGTTCTTCAAAATCTCCACGACCCGGTTCATATAGATCTGCTCCAGAATATCGGGGCTGCTCATGGTCTCCTTGAGTTTGATCGGCCGAAACAGCAGTGGCCGCCGCTTTCCCTTTTCAAGCTGATCAAAGGCTTTGCCGGAAAACAGCAAATTGATGAATTTCCGGATGTCGACTTTGGTCAGGTTCCTCATTTTGCCGTTGGTGAAATCGATCATCTTGTTCATGGTCATTTCTTTGTTTTCCTTGTATTCATCCAGCAGGATCTTGGAGAGGGTCAGCCGTTTTTCCTTGCTCTTTTGGAACCGGATATTCTTATTCAAAAAGGCCTGGGCTTCCTCTTTGAGATTCGTCCGTTTGTTCTGAGAAATGTCCACATCGTTTAAGTATACCAGCAGCAATCCGTCTTTATCAGTAGGATCGATCCGGTTCACGATGTCTCCGACAAAAGAGTGCATGAACTTTTTGAACGAGGAGAACCCCAGCTTCTTCTCGGAGAACGAAGGGTCAAGCCTCAGCAGATCCTGCTTTAAGGTGGCGAGCAGCACTGGTTCGTCATTATTGCGGTTGCGGATGTAACGGATCAAAAGTTCGCGGCCGTACGAGGCATCCATCTCCTGGACCAGATCGGACGAGAGCGATTCTTCCTCCGGTTTGCCGATCAGTTCCTCCAAGGATTTGAACTCGGCGCTGTTGATCTTGACCAGATTGCCCACGCTGTGATCAAATCCGATGCTGATCACTTTGATGCCCCGGGCCCGGACCCGTTGGATCAGGGGAACGAAATCGGTGTCTCCGGAGCCGATGATAATGGTGTTGATGGTCTGAAACAACTCCAGGTTTTCCATGACATCGATGGCCAGCCGGACGTCGGACCCGTTTTTACCCTGCAGATTGGTGGCGGGCAGATGTACCAGCTCAAATCCTTGTTCCATCAGCATGTTCTGATACTGGGAGAACGACTCGTTGGACCAGTCGGCATAGGCCCGCTTGATGCAGACATTGCCCTTGGTGGTGGCGAAATCGACCACCGGTTCGATCAGAAGGGGTCTATCCTTGGACGGATAGACTTCCTCGGCGGAGATCGCCAGGTTTTCAAAGTCCAGATAAACTGCTACTTGTTCGTCTTGCATAAAATGCTCCTTTGAATGAGTTTCAACGACTCTAAGCTTGGGAAAGGGAATCCTTTACCTAGGCGGCCGGCCGCCGCCTTTTCGCCGGAAATAACCGACCGGACCGGCTTTCCCGGCCGGAGGCCGTTTCGGGGCCGGCCGCTGCGGTTCGAGCGGGCCGCTGTCACTCATCGGATACGGGTGTTCGTCAATGACCGGGATCGGCTTGGCGATCAGTTTATGAATATCTTTCAGGTATTCTTTTTCCTCCTGGTCGCAAAAGGAAAGCGCGATTCCTCTCAGCCCCGCCCGGCCGGTGCGCCCGATTCGGTGGACATAGGTCTCGGGCACATTGGGAATTTCATAATTGATGACATGGGACAGCTCCTCCACATCAATCCCCCGAGCCGCGATATCGGTGGCCACCAGCACCCGGGTCTGCTTGGCCTTAAAGTTGTTCAGGGCGCGTTGCCGCGCCGTTTGCGACTTGTCGCCGTGAATGGCCTCAGCCCGGATTCCTCCCTTGACCAGCATGCGGGCGACTTTATCGGCGCCGTGCTTGGTTCTGGTAAATACCAGCGCCGAAACAATCGAAGGATCGCGCAAGACATGTATCAATAAGGATTTCTTGTTCTGCTTGTCCACGAAGTAAACCGCCTGCTCGATGGCATCGACTGTGGATGAGACCGGGTCCACCGCCACCCGGACCGGATCGCGCAGGATCGTCTCCGCCAGCAGCCTGATCTCCGGAGGCATGGTGGCCGAGAATAGCATGGTCTGGCGCCGTTCCGGCAGCCGGCTGATTATCTTTTTCACATCATGGATAAACCCCATGTCGAGCATGCGATCAGCTTCATCCAGCACGAACAGTTTGATCTGGTCCAAACTGAGCAGCTTTTGATCCATCAGATCGAGCAGGCGGCCGGGGGTGGCGACCAAAATATCCACTCCCGCCTTTAACGCCCCGGTTTGGAGGTTCTGTGAAACTCCGCCGTAGATTACCGTTTGCCGGAGGCCGGTATACTTGCCATAAGCGCTGAAACTCTCTCCGATTTGAATGGCCAGTTCCCGGGTAGGAGTCAGGATTAACGCCTTGATCGAACGGCTTTTGGGTTCACCGGTCAAGATCTGCAAAATCGGGAGCGCGAAGGCGGCCGTCTTGCCGGTCCCCGTCTGGGCCGAGCCGACCAAGTCCTTCCGTTGCAAAATAATGGGGATCGCTTGTTCCTGAATCGGAGTCGGTTCGGTATACCCTTCCGCCTGCAGCGCTTTTAAAATTGGAGGAATAAGCTGTAAACTTTCAAACGACCTCAAGAGATTGGCTCCTTTGCATTAATGAATGATAAAACAAGGATATTGAGGATCTGCCGTTGCCTATATCATAACCACTTTCCACCCCTTACATCACCATTCCGCCGTCAACTCGATGGCCAAAACGGCCGAATGAATAAAACCGAATCAAAATGCTACCGTTCTTTTCTGTTCTGAAGAAGGGTTTCGACGATCCGGATTCCCGCCTCCACGATCCGGCGATCAATATCATAGGAAGGATCGACCGAAGCGATGGTGCAGGCGGCAATCTCCAACTGGCCGCCAATCAGCCGCACGCAGTCCAGCACCGTTTCAACGGATAGGCAACCAGGGCCCAGTTGATTGGCTTTGGCGCGCCCCACCTCCAGCACATCCAGGTCAAAATGAAGATAAACCCGGTTGACCTGTTGTTTCAATCCAGCCAGCACGCTTGAAAACATGGCCATCAGATCACCTGGGGCTCCAAACCGCGGGGAGACCAGAGCAATCCCCGCTTCTTGCAGCATCACCCGCTCCGCGCCATCCAAATCGAGCGCTCCGACGTGGATGACCCGTGAGTCCGGAACCGCCTGGTATCCGGGTATCTTCGGCAGGAGTGAACGCCAGCACCGTCCGGTGGCCATCGCCAGGCCCATCCCGTCCAAAAAGCCGCTGACCGTCGTCTCCGGCGTATTAAAATCGCCGTGGGAGTCAAACCAGATGATCCCGGTGTTTTGCGGCCCGATTCCGGCCAGGGTTCCGACGCAGGTATTGCAATTGCCCGCCAGCACCACTGGAAATCCGGGCGTGGGATTGGTACGAAGGTGTTTGGCCAGCTTCCGGTTGATCTCAAAAAAAGTCCCGATTTCGGTGTCCACCGTTTGGCCGGAACGGATGCGCTGGATGGTTACGCTGTGTCCGGATTTTTGTAAGCGCTCGGGCAGGTCGTTGCGGAGAAAATACTCCGGACCGCGACCGGTCCGAACCATAAATTGCCCGGAGTCATAAGGAATTTGAATCAAATTGACATGCATCCGCGAACACCTCCCGAATGAAGCTAAACTTTCTTAAACTGGTCCGTATGGTTTCCGGACATACTTAGTCTGTGAATTGTTATTAGTTCGTCTTCCAGCTGCCAGTTCCTCCCTGGAAAATAGAAATCGGTAAAGATTTTAAAACAAAAAAAGTTGCCCCGAATCCACTCCGGGACAACTTTTTTCAAAATGCGGCAATTAACTGACGGATGCCACTTGCATTTTGGAGATTAAGGCTTCCCGCCAGACTTCGTCCATGGACTCCACCGTGACCACTGTTACTTTCTTCAGGATATTGGCGGGGATCTCTTCCAGATCCTTCTCGTTCTCCTTCGGAATCAAGATCTTCTTGATCCCGCCGCGGTGGGCCGCCAGAAGCTTCTCTTTCAATCCGCCGATGGGCAGAACCCTGCCTCGCAGCGTGATTTCGCCGGTCATTGCCACGTCCTTCCGGACCGGCCGGTTGGTCAGCGCCGATACCAGCGCGGTGGCGATGGTGATTCCGGCCGAGGGGCCGTCTTTGGGGATCGCGCCTTCGGGCACATGGATGTGGAGATCGTACTTCTCATGGAAGCCCTCTTCGATGCCCAACTCTTGCGCCCGGGAACGGATATAGCTGAACGCGGCGTGAGCCGACTCCCGCATCACCTCGCCGAGCTTGCCGGTGAGGATCAGTTGTCCTTTCCCTTTTACCAGTGAAACCTCGATCAACAGAATATCGCCGCCCACTTCGGTCCAGGCGAGCCCGGTGGCGAGTCCGGTCTGATCGACTTCTTCCGCCAGATTGTGGCGGTATTTGGGCGCGCCCAAAAACTTCTGGAGATAAAGTTTGTTCAAACGCACTGCCTTCCGGTTCGATTGGACGATCTCCAGCGCCGACTTCCGGCAGACAGTAGCCACTTGACGTTCGAGGCTCCGGACGCCGGACTCCCTGGTGTACATAGCGATCATCTGCTGGATGAACTTTTCATTGAAAACAATCTTGCCTTCATCCAGGCCATGCTCCTTAATCTGCTTTGGAATGAGATGGCGCCGGGCGATCTCTAGTTTCTCCTCTTCCGTATACCCGGAAAGATGGATCACTTCCATCCGGTCGAGCAACGGCCGGGGAATCCCGTGGTACGTATTGGCGGTCGTGATGAACAGCACCTTGGAGAGATCGAAAGGCACCTCCAGGTAATGATCGCCAAACAGGCAATTTTGTTCGGGGTCCAGCACCTCCAGCAGCGCGGAGGCCGGATCGCCCCGGAAATCGGAACTCATTTTATCGATCTCGTCGAGCAGGATCACCGGATTTTTGGTTCCGGCCTGCTTCATGATTTGAATGATCTTGCCGGGCATGGCCCCGACATAAGTGCGGCGATGGCCGCGAATTTCCGCCTCGTCCCGTACCCCGCCCAGGGAAAACCGGACAAACTTCCGATTTAAGGCGCGCGCCACCGATTTGGCCAGCGACGTCTTACCCACGCCGGGCGGTCCGACCAGGCACAGGATCGGCCCTTTCAACTGCTTGGTCAACTGGCAGACCGCGAGATACTCAAGAATCCGCTCCTTGACTTTTTCCAAGCCGTAATGATCCTCGTTCAGCACCGCTTCCGCCGCTTTGACGTCCAGACTGTCCTCGGTCTCGATATTCCACGGCAATGACAACAGCCAATCAATATAATTCCGGACCACCACCGCCTCAGCGGCCAACGGCGGCATCTTGGACAGCCGGTCGATCTCTTTCAACGCTTTTTCTTCGACTTCCGGCGGCACAGTCAGCTCCGCCAGACGGGTCCGGAGCTCTTCCACCTCGGCGGCGCGCTCGTCGCCGTCGCCCAGCTCCTTTTGAATCGCTTTCATCTGCTCGCGCAGGTAATACTCTTTTTGGGTCTTCTCCATCTGCTTGCGGACCCGGAGATGAATCTTCCGCTCCATCTCCAGGATGTCGATCTCCTTGACCAGAAAGGCGCAGAGCGTCTCCAGCCTGGCCTTAAAGGAGACGGCTTCCAGGATCTCTTGTTTCTCCTCCACTTTCAGATTCAGATGGGAGGAGATGATATCGGCGAGACGGCCCGGATCCTCAATGCCGGAGACCGAGGTCAGCACCTCTGGCGGAATCTTTTTGCTAAGCTTGATCAACTGCTCGAACTGGTAAAGAGTGGACCGGATCAACGCTTCGATTTCGACGTTCTTATCCTCAACCTCGGAGACCTCGGCCAACTGAACCCGATAATGGGGATCCGTCTGTAAATACTGAAGAATCCGAACCCGGCGAATCCCTTCCACCAGGACCCGGATCGTTCCGTCCGGGAGCTTGAGCAATTGCTTGACTTCGGCAATCGTGCCCACGGTATAAATATCATCGGGATTCGGTTCGTTCATCTTCGCCTGGCGTTGGG
The DNA here is from genome assembly GCA_023402395.1 of Bacillota bacterium. GTDB lineage: Bacteria > Bacillota > UBA4882 > UBA8346 > UBA8346 > JAEYGI01. Next base: position 555,147 of record JAEYGI010000040.1, on the reverse strand, counting down.
CGGCCAACACAATCAACCGGTCATGGACCATTGCCTCTTCCAAGGCGCTGATTGATTTATCCCTGCCAACATCGAGCGGAATCACCATGTAGGGAAAAACGATCATGCCCCGCAACGGAAGCAAGGGCAGCACCTCCCGAAACGAGAAGGTCTCTTGTTCCCCTGTATTTAACACGGCTACCACCTCCTAATTAATCCTTGCTGTCCAAAAGCGTTGTGGTAAACCTCGGCCGATGGCCGGGTTGTACACAAAAGCTCAGCGAAGCAAGTGATAAAGTCGTTTCTCAACGGGTTCCGCAAGGCTACAGTCGATCATTGGACTTTATCACATGACTTCGGAAACGAAACTGTTGGTGACTACCAATTGGTCAAGAATACAGGGAACCCGCATCCAGAAGCCGGAATAAAATCAAAATGCTCCATGAAGATTCCGGTATCCCGTTCTGGCTCGTGACCCCTGAATTTCGCCGATTGAATAGCTACAACTCTCAAACAGAAGATTTATTCGGTGAATCCCCTGGAGATCCTTTCAGTAAAATATGGGGATAACACCATTATCCGTGAATCAAGTGGCATTCAAGCGTTCCAGATCCTGCTGGAGCTGTTCCCAATTGGCGTATAGCTCAGTCAGTTCCGCTTCACACCCAGCCAATTCGTCACTAAGTTCCAGACTTTTTTGATAGTCTCCGGCAATCTCCGGTTCACACAAAAGCAGGGTCAGGCGTTGTTTTTTGGCTTCGATCGAATCGATGGAGGCCTCCAACTGTTCCAGCGTCTTCTGCCTGCGCTTGAGTTCCCGTTGCAACTCCTTGGTCTGTTCCCGGCGCGACTGGGCTTCGGACTTCGGCTTGGCCGGTTCCGAGGAAGACCCGTCCGGCTCTGACTGGTGTTTCAAATAATCGTCATAAGACTCAAACGATTCCAGCCGCCCGCGGTCGATCGCCAAAAACCGGTCCACCACTTGATTCAAAAAATACCGGTCATGGGATACCACCAGCACGGTCCCGCTATAATCGGACAGCGCCCCTTCCATGACCTCGATGGACTCCAGATCGAGATGGTTGGTGGGTTCATCGAGAATCAAAAAGTTGGCCTTGGAAAGCATCAGTTTGATCAAACCCAACCGCCGCCGCTCTCCGCCGCTGAGATCGGAGACGGACTTGAAGACCTCCTCGCCCTGGAACAAAAATCGCGCCAAAATGGTCCGGGCTTCAGTATTGTCCAAATCCGCCGCATCCATCACCTGACTGAAGGGCGTTCCGGTTAACGCCTCCTCCTCGGTAAACTGGGAGAAATATCCGGGATGTACCTCATATCCCAGCCGGATCCGTCCCTGATCCGGGGATTCGTATCCTAGGATCAACTTCAGCAAAGTGGTCTTGCCGGCGCCATTTGGGCCGATCAGCCCGACTTTCTCTCCGGCGAACAGCCGAAATCCGGTCTGATCCAACAGAAGCTTCGAACCAAAGCGCTTCGAGAGCGCCTCCACTTCCAATACCGTGTTGCCGCTGGACTCGCCTTGCTGGAACTGGACCTTGATGGCCCGCTGGTCCTGAAGGGGTTTCGCAATCCGCTCCACTTGAGCGAGGCGTTTCTCCAGGCTGTGGGCTCTCCGCTTGCTTTTTTCGGTGGCCCGGGATTCCCGGATCCATCGCTCCTGCTTGGCGATCTCCTTTTGCTGGAGTTCATAGGCTTTTAATTGGGATTGGTACCGCGCCTCCTTCTGGCGGCGGTATTCGGTATAGTTGCCGCGATAACGCTGGACTTTATGAAACTCGATTTCAAAGATGTTTTGAACCACCCGGTCCAGAAAGAACCGATCGTGGGAGATCAGGAGCACCGCTCCTTTAAATCCGATCAAAAACTCCTCCAGCCATTCAATGGCCCGGATGTCCAAATAATTGGTCGGCTCGTCCAATAACAAGATATCGCTGGAAGCCAGCAAAATCCGGGCCAACGCCAGCCGGGTCCGTTCGCCCCCGCTGAAACCGGCCGCGCTATCCCCCCAGCGTTCCTCCGGAATCTCCAACCCTCTAAGAACGCCCTGAATGCGCCCTTCGGTCTGGTACCCGCCTTCCCGTTCAAACTCTTCCAGGAGCGCGTGATGTTCGTCGACCAGTTGCGCCAGGGTTGCCTCGGCCAGATCCGGATCCGACATCCGCTCTTGCACTGCGGTGATCTTCGCCTGCAGTTCGTCCAGCGCGCCGAACAGGCCACGCAATTCTTCATAAATCGATCGATTGGGATCGAAATCCGCTTCCTGACGTAAATAGCTGATCCGGGCGTTATGAGCCCAATGAACCGAGCCCCGGTCGTAATCCTCTTCCCTGGTGATAATCCGCATCAGGGTGGTCTTCCCGCACCCGTTTTTACCGACCAGCCCCCACTTTTCGCCCGCTTGAATCTCCAGCTGGACCTCACGCAGAATCGGATCCGCGCCGTAAAATTTGTCAAGCTCTCTAATCTGCAATAATGACATGATATTCCCTTATTTAATTACTCCCATCCGATTTAACGGCCAAAAGCGCCACCAGGCCTGGCCCTTCACATTCTCAAGCGGCAACGGCCCCCAATAGCGGCTGTCCTGGCTGTTATTGCGGTTATCGCCCATCATGAACAGATGTCCGTCAGGGATGATATAGGGGCCGAATTCCTGGATCGGGGCACGATCAGGCGAAATGAACGGCTCCCTTAGCGGCTCGCCATTAATATACACCACGCCGCGATGGACCCGGATGGTTTCCCCGGGAAGGCCGATGACCCTTTTGACAAAATCATCCCGCGACCCCGCTTCCGCCGGCGGCTTAAAAATGATGATCTCAAACCGCTGCGGCTGTTTGAACCAATAGGCCGTTTTATTCAACAGAAAACGGTCCTGGACCTCGATCGTGGGAACCATTGACGGGGAAGGGACAAACCGTGATTCCAGAAAAAAGGTGTGAATGATCAGAAATAAAATGACCGCCGGCACGACCACTTCCACGACATCCTTCATGAATCGCTTGGGCGAATATGCCTCCGTCTTTTTGGCGGTTCCGTGCTTGGATTGTTTGGGCATCGTTTTCACCTCGGATAGTAATACCAGATTAACGAAATCCCGCGGGAAAAATTTCAGGCACGTCAATTATAACATACTGCGGCGAAGCCGCAAACAGCGAAGCAAAAAGTTAAGCGGTAAATCAAGGAATCCTCCGTCCCAAGCATTCCCAGCCGGAGTAAGCCCTATGTTTTTAGAGGTTTTATGATCCCGGCGCTATAAAATTTAACCGGTTGGGCAAGCGGCCCCGAAAAAATCGATAAACCGGATCATTCGCCAATCACAATTCAAAAACCCCAAACCAATAATTATCTTAACAAAAGGATGATAATCCCGCCACTATAAAAGAGTAAGCCGCCAATTTCCAAATAGTGGATGTCAATCCTCGGATGCATCTTGCCAATGGCCCGTTGGCAACTCGCCCGTGTCGATTGTTAGTTGGTTTTGAAGGATTGGCATCTCCCAATTTCCAATTGGTGGATCGCAATCAATAATTGCCATCTGACAATGTGGAAAAGATTATTGGCAATGTGGATAAGTCAGTTGCCAACCAGGCCGGGCCGTCTCGTAACCGGAGAGGGCGGCCTGGCCGATACGCAAGTAATCCTGATTGTATACCCTGCAATTTCTTTATACCGCAATTCCTCTTCTGAATCGATACAGACAAAATAAAAGAATGGCCGTTTTTCCTACGCCATTCTCTCCGGGAAACAAGTCATCAATGTTTTTCAAAGGTTTGCACTGATTTTAACGCGGATCCCGCCGCATCAGTTCCCCATTCTGAGCCAGTTGCGATAGCAACACCAATTTGTACCCTTTGGCCCGCAAGCCGCGGATCATGGCCGGCAGGGCCAGATGTATCTCACGGCTCGAATCGCTGGCATGACAAAGAATAATGGCTCCCGAAAAGGTTCGCGATAAAACCCGGTCAATCATATATTGGGGGCCAGGATTCTTCCAATCCAACGAATCTACCGCCCAGATCACGGTCTCAAACCCCAATTCCCTGGCGGTGTCAATCACCACGTCGTCATAATCGCCGTTGGGCGGCCGGAAATACGGCGCCACCCGTGGCGCTACGCTCAGTAAATCCTGATGGGATTTGGAAATGTTATTCTGGACCACATCTTTGGGATATTGGCTGAGATTCACGTGGCGGTCGCCGTGGCTGGCCACCTCATGACCATCCTGAGTGATTGACTGCACCAGTTCCCGGTGACGAACCGCCCATGGGCCGGAAAGAAAAAAGGTGGCGGGGACTTGTTGTTCTTTAAGAACACGGAGTACCAAGGGCAGCGTCTTCTCGCCCCAACTGATATCAAAGGTGAGGCAGGCCTCGGGCGCGCTTTTTTTCACATAGAAAATGGGCATCTCCCTGGCGAGCAAGCCCATGGTCGGCCAGCTGTCGGTGGTCAGCTTCCCGGACAGAAACCCCAAACAATAAACCAAGGCGATCAGCAAGAACCCGAGCAACGCTTTACGGAGATAGATAATCCGCACCTCAATCCCACCTTCCTGCCATAATTTATTCTGGAACAGGAAGGATAAGAACAGGAGGGATAAAAAAGATGGACCGCGCAGGTCCATCCTTTGTTACTTTATTACTTCTTACCCACAGCATCCTTCAAAGCTTTACCCGCTTTGAACACAGGCACTTTTCTGGCAGCAATTTTGATCTCCGCTCCGGTTTGAGGGTTGCGGCCCTTGCGAGCCTCTCTCTTGCGGACTTCGAAGCTACCGAAGCCAACCAATTGAACCTTTTCACCTTTGGCCAATGCTTGGGTCATCGCGCCAATCACAGCATCAATTGCCTTGCCCGAATCTTTCTTCGTCAAACCACTCTTCTCGGCAACTTTGTCAATGAGTTCGGTTTTGGTCATGAATAGTTCACCTCCTTCCGAAAAATGTGGTAAGAATGTGGCACTTAATTAATTCGAATAGCAGGTCGTAACTGGTATAAACTACTAAGAACCTTTATTCTAGATTTTTCCCTTATCTCCTGCTTTTAAAACAAAAAAATATAACTTTTTTCAACCGTCGCCTAGGTTTTGAAGATTCATGCTGCTAGAAACGTTTTGAAACCGCCTTTTTTGTTGATAAGCATTCCAAACCCGTAATTATTTTCGGCGAATTAGGAAAAAACTTTAGTCATAAAACGCAGCGTGACTACCCCGAATAGGTCAGGGGTAGTCACATAAAGCTTGGAGGGGCAGCCAAGAAGGCCGTTTTACCTGGTGGGCGAGGGGGGCGGCAGCCGAACGGACGCTTTTTCACAATAAAAAAATGGTCTCTATGGACCATTTTATAGAATAATGCAGATGAGACCGCCGCTACCTTCGTTGATGATTTTGGTCAATGTCTCCTGCAATTTCTCCTGGGCGTTCTCGGGCATTCGCGCCAGTTTCGATTGAATACCCTCTTTGACCAGATCATACATTGTTTTTCCGAAGAAATCGGTTTGCCAGATCCGGGATGGATCTTTTTCAAACTCACCCGTCAAATAGTGGACGAACTCCTCGCCCTGTTTTTCGGTTCCGACGATGGGAGTAACTTCGGTCATTATTTCGGCCCGGATCATATGAATCGACGGAGCGCTCGCCTTCAATTTGACCCCAAACCGGTTCCCGTGCCGGATCAGCTCCGGTTCCGCCAAGGTCAATTCATCTAGGGATGGGTTCACGACGCCATAACCGCCTTGCCTTACTTGATTCAACGCTTCGGACATTTTATCATATTCACGCTTCGCCACGGACAACTCCCGCATCATCCGCATCAGGTGGTGATCGCCGCTCACTACGAATCCGGACATTTCCTCAAGCACTTTATAAAAGAGTTCCCGTTCCGTGGTAAGCTCGATCTGGACCGCTCCCTCGCCGAGGTCGATCCGTTGCATGAACACATCTTTTACATCGTCAGTTTCTTTTAATAACCCGACCACCCGATCAATATCCTTCATCCGATCAACGCTGGCTACACCGGTCAAAACCGTGCTCTCGAACCGGTTGCGCAACCAGTGACTGGAATCCAGCTCTTCCACCCATTTTGGAAAATCGATCCGGATCTCTCGCAGTGGAAACATATAAAGAATTTCGTGAAGCACTGTTTCAATCTGTTGGGGGGACATCTGCTGGCAGTTTAGCGGGATGACCGGCACTTGATGTTTTTGTTGCAATTCGGCTGTTAACGCAAACGTCTCATTGCTCTCGGGATGTAACGAATTCAAAATTAGGACGAACGGTTTGTTCAGTGCTTTCAACTCGTTAATCACCCGTTCTTCAGCCGGAAGATAGGCCGCCCGAGGAATCTCAGTGATGCTTCCGTCAGTGGTGATCACCAATCCGATGGTCGAATGATCGGCGATCACTTTTCTGGTGCCCATTTCGGCGGCATCAATAAAGCTGACCGGCGTCTCCTGCCATGGCGTGATCACCATTCTAGGGCCATTGTCGTTTTCATATCCCAAAGCCCCTTCCACGGCATACCCCACGCAGTCAACCATTCTGACCCGGAATCGCAGATTATCCCCAACCGCTACTTCCACCGCCTCGCTCGGCACAAACTTCGGCTCGGTCGTCATTATGGTGCGGCCGTTACCGCTTTGCGGCAGTTCGTCCTGAGCGCGTTGCTGGTCATAATAATTGTTGATATTGGGGATCACCATCAATTCCATAAACCGCTTGATAAATGTTGACTTCCCTGTACGTACCGGACCCACGACTCCGATATAAATGTCTCCATCGGTACGTTCGGCGATATCTTCAAAGATATCATACCTCTCCATGTCTCTCCCCCCTTTTCGAATAATATTTATTTATGAAAACCGGGATTTGGTTTCACCCCCTCAGTCTTCCCATGCCTGCCTGACCACGAACAATATATATATATTGGTGGGTCGAATTCAATATTACCAAATGCTCCAACTATAAAACAAAAATCGGTCCGATTCGGACCGATTTGCCTGTTTTTAGTGATTTGGGGCCTTTATTTATTAACTCCAGGTATATGTGGCAAAGACCACTTCTTCCATCTCATGGGTACGCACCCGCTCCATCAATTGGCGGACTCCCTCCCGTGGCGATACGCCCCCAAATAAAACTTGATTCGTAATAAAGGTAATGGGCATCTCCACCCCTTTTTCCGTTCCCAACTGATAGGCGGCCCGAGTGGTTTCAACCCCTTCCACCACCATTTTAGTGGATGAGAGGATTTCGTTCAACGGGCGTCCCTTGCCCAGTTCCCGGCCGGCCCAGGCGTTGCGGCTATGCCTGCTGGCGGCGGTCACGAACAAGTCACCCATGCCCGACAGTCCCGCGAAGGTAGGAGTTTGGGCTCCCAAGGCCGCTCCCAGCCTGGCGATCTCGGCCAATCCCCTGGTGACCAACACGGCTTTGGTATTATCACCAAAACCAAGTCCGTCGGAGATTCCCGCCGCCAAGGCGATCACGTTTTTCAACGCTCCGCCCAGTTGAACGCCGAGCCGGTCCGGGTTGGTATACACCCGAAATGTGGAACTGATCAACAGGTCCTGAACTTCCTCGGCAAAACGTAAAACCGGAGTGGCGACCACTGTTCCTGAAGGAATATGACGAGCCACTTCCTCGGCATGATTTGGTCCAGACAACGATACCACCGCGCCCGGTTGAATCATGGGCAATTCCTCTTCCAATACTGTGGCCAGTGTTTTCAGATTCTGAACTTCAATCCCCTTCGAAGCGCTGATAATGACGGTGTCCTCGGCAACGAATGGCGCCATCTGGCGGGCGACGCTTCGCAGCCATTTGCTGGGAACCGCTGTGATAATGTATTTTTGATCTTGCAACACTTCCTCAAGCGAACAACTGGCGACCATCGAATCCGGAAGGCTGATGCCAGGCAAAAAAGTGCTATTGGTATGCAAGGTGTTGATTTCATTGACAACTTCCGGTTCGAACGCCCACATTTTAACCGGATAACCCTTATCGGCGCAGAGCATTCCCAGCGCCGTACCCCATCCGCCACTGCCGATAATCGCTACCATGATTACTTGTCTCCCCCGTGTTTCTTGTACAATATCCGGTTTTCTTCCCCGCGAAATAGTCTCCGGATATTGCCATGATGACGATAGATGGCCAGCACCCCGATGATCGTGGCAAACGCCAATTTATAAGGGTCGTTGGTATAAAGAAAAAATACCGAGATCGGATAGGAGAGCGCCGCCATCACCGAAGCCAATGAAACATATCCTGAAATTACAAAAAAAGCAATCCAAACCGGTAACGCCACCAATAAGCTATAAGGCGTCAGCGCGATCATCACCCCCAGCGAAGTGGCAATCCCTTTCCCGCCTTTGAACCGGGCATGAATCGGCCAATTGTGCCCGATGATCGCCAAAACTCCCGTAAGAATCGAGGGGTCGAATCCATGCCAATTCCCCAATAAATTACCCAGCAGCACCGCGATGACCCCCTTGAGGCAATCGCTGATCAAAACCAAGGCGCCATAAAAGGAACCCATCACCCGAAAGACATTGGTGGCGCCAATGTTGCCGCTCCCTTGGCCCCGCAGATCCACTTTTTTCAATTTGGCGACAATGTCGCCGCTGGTCAATGTACCGAGAAAATAACTAGCGAGCAAGATAAGCGCAATTTTCAGCCAATCCATGTTGCCACTCCTATTGCCTATTTTTAGTGGAGCTTGGTTTGAGCGAAAACCTGATCGGTGAGCCGCTAAACCCGAAATACTCCCGGAGTTTATTCTCAAGATAGCGTTCGTATGAGTAATGAAGACCGGCCGGATCATTGACGGTAAATTGAAACGACGGCGGTTTGACGCCAGTCTGTTTCGTATAATAAATCTTGAACGGCCGCCCTTTATTGGAAGGCGGATGATGAATGGTGATCGCTTCAGTAATGACCTGATTTAACCGGTTATTGGAAATCCGGAAGGTGTAACTTTCCATCACCTGATTGACCAAGGGCAATAGCTTAACCAGACGCTGCTTGGTCTTGGCCGAGATGAAAATAAGCGGCGCATACTCCAGAAACTCGATGGCGTTTCGGATCTTACGCTCATATTCCATGGTCGTTTGATTGTCCTTTTCAACCAAATCCCATTTGTTTACAGCAATCACACAGGCCTTGCCGGCCTCTTTGATAATCCCGGCAATCTTTAAATCCTGCTCCGACACTTCTTGGGTTGCATCCAATACCAAGATCACTACATCGGAGCGTTCAACCGCCCGTAAGGCCCGCAAAACGCTATAATACTCAACGGCTTCCTCTACTTTGGATTTGCGGCGAATTCCGGCGGTATCCACCAGCAGGTATTGCTGATCTTTGATCAGCAGCGGCGTATCAATGGAATCACGGGTGGTTCCGGGCTGATCGCTGACAATAACCCGTTCTTCCCCCAATAACGCATTAACTAGTGATGATTTCCCAACATTGGGCCGGCCGGCAAAGGTAACCCGGATCGCATCGGTCTCGGTTTTCTCCGGTTCGTCCGGAAGATGAGCGAGCACGCTATCCAAAAGATCCCCGATGTTCTTGCCGTGTTCGGCGGAAACGGGCACCGGTTCGCCCAATCCCAGGGTGTAAATCTCCGGATCAACGGTCTGATTGGCATTCTCGATTTTATTGGCCGCCAATACCACCGGTTTCCGGTTGCGTCGTAATAACGAAGCCACTTGGTGATCGGAGGCGGTCAAGGTTTCCCTGCCGTCTACCACCATGATCACGGCATCCGCTTCATCCAGGGCGAGTTCGACCTGTTTCCGGATCTGGGTTTGAATCGGATCGCGCTCGTCAGTGATACCCCCCGTATCGACCACTAAGAATTCACGATCAAGCCAAATCCCTTCGGCATAGATCCGGTCCCGGGTAACCCCGGGCGTATCCTCGACGATGGCCAGCCGTTGCCTGACAATTCGGTTAAAAAGAGTGGATTTCCCCACATTGGGCCTTCCCACTATCGCGATAACAGCGTGAGACAACCATCAACACATCCTTTTTCAACGATCCAGTTCAACCAATCGCGGGCCCGGGTCGGAACCACGGCGATCGTTTTCGGGCGGCATGCTTCGGAGAGAGCAGTAACGGTGGTCCCGTCTAAAAACAGCTCCGTTCCTTGCTTTAAAGTAATTTGCGGAATCAGGTAACATGAAAGGCCATCATGATTGCTTCGAATTGTTGCTTCAATATCCTTCCCGCTTAACAGGCCGGTTACGGTTACCGACGTTCCCAGGAACAAATTATCCACCGGTATCGGTTCAATCAACAGGGGCAGCCCCTCGGAACGAAAAAACTGACGAACCTCTTCCCAGCAAACCAACGCCGAGCGTCCGGTGATAATCCCCAGCGTTCCTTGCAATTGCGCCAACAAAGAACGGAATAACGGGAATGATTCGTAAAAATCAGTCAGAAACCAGCGAATCAGTCCCACTCCGTTATCCAGCTGCAGATAGTCCTCGTAATCCTCGTTGGGCGGTACCGGCTGGCCGGAATTTACGTACCATTCATCGGCCGCGAAGACAAACCGGGTCTCCAGCCTTTCCAAATATTCTCGCTGCTTCGCCTCGATCATTTTGATTACCATGCCGGCCTCCGTAGCTGTAAAACCGCGCAACCGAAACAGCCGTTCCCGGTGGCCGGTGAGCCCTACGGGAACCACGGCAAGCGAAGCCACCCCGGGCCAAAGCGCCGCCAGATCGGCGATCGTCTTTTTCAAAACCGCGCCATCATTGATACCGGGGCAGATAACGGCTTGAGTGTGAACCGTGATTCCGGCGTCGACCAATCGCTGGAGTTGTTCGAGAATCGGACCGGCATTTTTTAACCCCAATAATTTACGCCGCACCTCCAAGTCGGTGGCATGCACCGAAACATAAAGGGGGCTCAGATGTAGTCTTTCAATTCTCTGCCAATCCGATTCGGTCAGATTGGTCAGTGTAATATAAGCGCCCTGCAGAAATGACAGCCGGTAGTCGTCATCCTTGATATACAAGGAAGAACGCTGCCCCGCCGGTAATTGATGGACAAAGCAAAAAAGGCAATGATTACCGCACTCTTTGATTCCGTCAAAGACGGCGTCTTCAAACTGAATGCCCAAAGGTTCCCCGGGCTCTTTCTCGATCTCCACCTGCTCCACGGAACCGTTCTTTTTGAGGATCTCCAGCTCAACCGCTTCATCGGAGCTTAAATAAAGGTAATCAATGGCATCCTGAAGAGGGGTGCCGTTAACCGCCAACACAAGATCCCCCGGTTCCAACTCCATTTCCGCCCCAATGCTCTCCGGTTCTATGCTTCGAATTACGGCGCCGCTTTCTTTCATGAATCCTCCTGTAAGATTGGTATTTATTCGCTCTTTGCCATGGCAACTCCTTCATCTTTTCGTAATAAATGAGCGTTCAAAAAAAATCGGCCAGGATTTAGCCCTGGTCCGTGATAATTTCCGCGCCCTTGCTTTCCAAAATAACCCGAATTCTCGGAATCAATTCCGGCTCAACATCGATGAGCGCCACTATTTTTTGATTCCGGACCTCCCGCTGCAACAGATCGAGCTCGGGTCCAAGCGGTTCCAGAATTCCTGGCGGATGCTGGCGGGCGGTTGTCCCCACCCGGATATTTCCGGCCCCCTCCAAATAACTGGCTTGCAAGCCCGGCCAGCTAGAAATCGGCTGGTCCTTCCGGTCGAGAAAAAACTCTGATCCCAGCTCAAAATGGTCTTCGTTCCGAGGCTGTTTAACGGTTGGCTCCGGAATCACCAGAGTGATCTCGGCCCGGTTCCAACTTTCTTTTTTCACGCGGCCCAACACATTTCGGGAGTCTTCCGTATTGGAAAATATTCCGAATATCCTTTGCCTCACGGCTCGTCCTCCTTCTGCAAATTAAATTTTCCGGAAATCCAACACCCTTTCTATCTCACTTGCTCTGTATACGTCGCAATCAGCTTTTTGAGCCTTAAATATTGCGACATATTTTTCTTAATTCATAAGGTGAAATAATACTGGCTTGCCTTTTCCCAGCCGTGCTTTAAGGATGGAAAAGCTTATTTACAAAACTTATATATCGTCCATCGTCTCCGGCTTGATTAAGAAGCGCATTGTTTCCGATTAGATCGCTCCGTCCTCTTTCCAGGAATGATTTGTTCCCTGATGAGCTGGAGAACTGGTTTTTGTCGGGATTTACCTGATTTTATCGGAAAAGAGTAAGTCCGGATTCAAAATATTGTTTCCAGGCCTGTTGAAAATCACTCCGATGCCGGAAAAGATCAATTTTTAACGGCGGAAAGAAGTCCGGAAACGCCGGCATGATCGATTATTGCCGGGGCGAAATGATTGGCAGGGAAAAAGAGTTTTTTGAAGGTTAATTTTCCGTTGCAGGCAAACCGGACACCGACTCGGGACTGTCAGACCGCTATCAAAGCCCGAGCAGACCAACTACTCGAAAATATTTGGACATTATAGTTTATCCAGTTGTTGGGGAAATAAAACGGCTGCCGGGTGCGGGGATTTGTTCCGGCGGGCGAAGTATAACCATCTACAGTTTGGAGAAGATAAAAAAGATATCTTGCTGCTCTAAAAGGGGGTGATAAATTTGGACTGGCTCAGAACTTTGGTCCGGTTTGTAGTGGCTGCATTGGTTCTGATGTTTATTGGGGCCATCATACCGGGATTTAGATCCTTGAACTTTGTTACCGCCTTATTGGCAGCGGTGGTAATTGCCGGAATCAGTTACCTGATTGAATTGGTATTAGGGCGGGATATTTCACCCTACGCTCATGGCGTGGTTGGTTTTTTAGTATCCGCAGTGGTGATTTATATAACGCAGTTTATTGTACCCGGGATGTCGGTTTCGGTTATTGGCGCGTTATTGGCCTCGCTGGTAATCGGCGTGATCGACCTCTTCGTCCCCACCAAAATCAAATAAAAGGCGCGTTAAGCGCCTTTTATTCAATCTCTGGCTTGAAAGATCACGGGAAATGAATTAACTTCATTCCCGTGATCTTTTCTGTGTTGCCCCAAACCGGATTACTTCTGTCCGAGGTCTCCTTCCTTCTTGACCGCGGCTTGAGCGGCAGCCAAGCGGGCAATGGGTACCCGGAATGGCGAGCACGAGACATAATTCAAGCCGATCTTATGGCAGAACTCGACGGAGGAAGGGTCGCCGCCATGTTCGCCACAGATGCCGAGCTTGATATCGGGGCGGGTTTGACGGCCAAGTTCGGCGGCCATTTTGATCAACTTTCCGACGCCAATCTGATCCAAGCGGGCAAAGGGATCGGATTCGTAGATCTTTTTATTGTAGTATTCCTCAAGGAACTTACCGGCATCATCCCGGCTGAACCCGAAAGTCATCTGGGTCAAGTCATTGGTGCCAAAGGAGAAGAACTCGGCTTCCTTGGCAATTTCATCCGCGGTGAGGGCGGCCCGCGGGATCTCAATCATGGTGCCCATTTTGTAGTCAAGTTTTACACCGGCCTTGGCGATAACTTCTTCGGCGGTCTTGACGCAAACATCCTTAACGTATTTTAATTCCTTGATCTCGCCCACCAACGGAATCATAATCTCCGGGACCACGCTCATCCCGGCTTTGTTAACGTTGATGGCGGCTTCAATGATCGCCCGGGTCTGCATCTCCGCGATTTCCGGATAGGTAACGGCCAAACGGCAGCCGCGATGACCCATCATCGGATTGAACTCATGAAGATCGGCCACGATGGCTTTCAAATCCTGGAAGGTCAAGCCCATCTCCTTGGCGAGGGCCTGGATGTCCTCCTCCGCTTGAGGCAAGAACTCATGCAGCGGCGGATCCAGAAGCCGGATGGTTACCGGATATCCCTTCATCTCCCGAAATAATCCCTCAAAGTCGCTCCGTTGCATCGGCAGCAGCTTGTCAAGGGCTTTCCTGCGCTGTTCCTCGCTACGGGCGATAATCATCTCGCGCATGGCCGGAATTCGATCCGGTTCAAAGAACATGTGCTCCGTCCGGCACAGACCGATCCCTTCGGCGCCGAACTTCATGGCTTGAGCCGCATCCTTGGGAGTGTCGGCGTTAGTGCGGACTTTGAGGGTGCGCAGTTCATCGGCCCATCCCATCAGCGTGGAAAAATCTCCGGTCATTTCCGGTTCAATGGTCGGCAATTGCTCGCCGTAAACGTTTCCGGCGGAACCGTCCAGTGAAATCCAGTCGCCCTCGGCATATTTCTTGCCGTTCTTATCGATGAAGTATTTCTCTTCTTCATTAATCTTGATTTCACCGCATCCCGCGACGCAGCAGGTCCCCATGCCCCGGGCAACAACTGCGGCGTGTGAAGTCATGCCGCCCCGGCCGGTCAAAATGCCCTGGGAAACATGCATTCCCTCGATATCTTCCGGCGAAGTCTCCAGGCGGACCAAAATCACTTTCTTTTCACCGTTTTTAAATGCGGCAACCGCTTCTTCGGCTTCAAAATAAACCTTGCCTGTCGCGGCGCCCGGTGAGGCCGGCAAACCCTTGGCGATTGGCTTCGCGGCCTTCAGCGCTTTCGGATCGAAGTTCGGATGCAGCAGCGCGTCCAATTGTTTCGGGTCAACTTTCATGACCGCCTCCGCTTTGGTGGCCATTCCCTCGCTCACCAGATCCACGGCGATTTTCAACGCGGCGGCAGCGGTCCGTTTTCCGTTGCGGGTCTGGAGCATGAACAACTTGCCGCGTTCAATGGTGAACTCCATATCCTGCATGTCGCGGTAATGCCGCTCCAACGTCTCGGCAATGGTGGCGAATTGATTATAAACATCGGCCATGACCTCTTTCAACTGGTCGATGGACTGCGGGGTCCGGATGCCGGCCACGACATCCTCGCCTTGCGCGTTCATCAAAAACTCGCCATACAATTTCTTTTCGCCGGTCGACGGATTTCGGGTGAAAGCAACGCCGGTTCCCGAGTCGTTGCCCATATTTCCGTACACCATCTCTTGCACGTTGACGGCGGTGCCCCAGTCTCCGGGGATATCGTTCAAACGCCGGTAAACGATGGCCCGGGGATTATCCCAGGAACGGAAGACGGCTTTAACGGCCTCCATCAATTGTACCTTCGGATCTTGCGGGAAGTCGAACCCTTTTTCTTTTTTAAAGAGTTCCTTATACCGTTTAACAACTTCTTTAAGGTTCTCGTCGGTAAGATCGGTATCAAACTTCGCGCCGTTCTCTTCTTTCACCACGTCTAGAATCTTTTCAAATTTCGGTTTATCCACATCCATGACCACATCACTGAACATTTGGATGAACCGGCGATAGCTGTCATAGGCAAACCGCGGATTATTGGTCAGCTTGGCCAGCCCTTCGACTACCACGTCATTGAGTCCGAGATTCAAAATGGTATCCATCATCCCGGGCATGGAAGCGCGGGCTCCGGAACGGACCGAGACCAAAAACGGATCGTTCGGATTACCGAACTTTTTGCCGACAACCGTTTCGGTTTTGGTCAAAGCTTCATAAATTTGATCCTCAATTTCCTTAGCGATCACTTTACCATCTGTGTAATATCTGGTACAAGCCTCGGTGGACACCGTAAACCCTCTAGGGACAGGCAGGCCCAACCCGGTCATCTCAGCCAGATTGGCTCCCTTTCCGCCCAGCAGGTTTTTCATGGAAGCGTTACCCTCGTTAAACAAGTAAACATACTTGGTCATGAAATTACCCCCTCAAGTATTGTCTATTCATACGGGAAGCGCTAAAAGTTACTCGCTTTCCAGTAAAACAGCCCAGCCGATCACCCATCCAAGCATTTTGCATGGATTCCGGTGAGAACCGCAATAGGAATTGGAGTATAATGGAAGATAAATTTTCCGAATTTATGATTCTCCTCAGATTGAATAGTTCCTTCTATAATGTTAAATTTTCCGAACGGCGTAACCATAATTTAATAATCAACCTGATGTATTATTGCCACTTTTAACCTACCCGCAATCATCTTGCCAAGAGATAAACGAATAAACCCAATCCGACAATGTACCCCAGGCAAATTTTCAAGGTGCCCCGGAACAGATCCCCTTCACGCCCGTTTAATCCGGCAGCGGCGGCGGCGATGGCGATATTTTGCGGCGAAAGCATTTTTCCGGCGGTAGCGCCGGCCGTATTGGCCGCGGCGATCCAATATGGATTGAGGCCGAGCCGGATGGCGGTTTCCTTCTGAAGCTGCCCAAACAGGACATTGGCCGAAGTATCGCTTCCGGTCATAAACGTGCCCACCGCGCCTACAGTCGGAGCAATCAGCGGATAATATAACCCGGTTAGCTGCGCCAAAGTCTCGGCGATCCGCGATACCATTCCGCTATAGTTCATGATCTTGGCCAGTGCGACGATCGAACAGACCACAATTACGGTCGGAGTCAATTGGCGGGCTGTATCCGCCAATATCTGCCGAAACTCTCGGTAACCGGCGCCCTGGATCTTCCCTCCGATTAAGGCCGCAACAAAAATGAGCGTCCCTGGAGTGAGCAGCCAATGAATTACGGCGGGTTGCCCGCCCGGTCCATGATAAATCAGGAAACTGGTTTGAACGTGCTCCAGCCATGAGTTCACTTTCGGAAAAAGGTTGCTCGTGGCCAGGACGATTATTAACAAAAGAAGATAAGGCGACCAAGCGACAAGATTATCCCGCAGGTTAAACTCCGGACGATCCGAATTGACTATCGGAAATGGAGATTTTGGCTGAGTCAAACGAAGCCAGATAACGATGGCGAGCAAGGATGCCACTCCCCCGAGTAAAGCCGGGAGCTCGGGTCCAAGAACGGCCGCCCAGTAGTGTACAGCGGTAAAGATCAGGCCGGACAGCAAAGTTACCCCGATGACTTGGCGGATTTTCATTCCTTTCTCCGAAGAGAGGGCCACCAGAACCCAAGGCAACACCATAATCACGGGTGACAGTTGAATCGCCACCGCCCGGCTGATTTCCGGCAATTGCAACCCGGTGACGTTGGCCAGAGTGATTACCGGGACACCAATGGCTCCAAAGGCAGTGGGAGCGGTATTTCCAACCAAACAGACCACGGCGGCCGGCACCGGAGGGAAACCCAAGGCCACCAAGATGCTGACCGGAATGGCCACCGCAGTCCCGTAGCCGGTGGCTCCCTCCAAAAAACCGGAAAAGGCCCAGGCCATAATCAATACTTGAATTCGGCGGTCGCCGGAAAGAGTCGCCAGGGTGTTTTTCATGGTGGCAATGGCTCCGGTTCGGACCCCGATATTATATGCGTAAATCGCTCCAAAAATCGCCCAAAGAATCGGCCAAAGCGCCAAAACAACCCCGTCGATGGCCGCTTCGATCAAACGAACCCCATTCATCCCGAACCATCTATGGGCAATTAGCGCGACCAAACCCAAACCGGAAAGACCGACCCACCGCGCGGGCAAACGCAACCAGCCCAATCCAACCAGCAACCAAAGCAAAGGTGCTGCGGCGGCAATCATTAATCCATCAATATTCAAAATGAATCACCTGAATTCTTGTTGCAAATCGATTCGTTCTCGCACTATCTTGATAATTGCTCCAGAATCCCCTTGGCTGTTTTCACATCCTTTTCTATCTGCCGCCTTAAGGCTTCCGGACCAGCAAAACGGTTTTCAGGTCTTATAAAGCGCAAAAACTCAACCCGTACTAATTGCTGATACAGGTTGATTTCAACATCAAACAAATATACTTCGACCAAGGGCTGGCTTCCTTGAAAGGTCGGTTTAATTCCGACATTAGCAATCCCAAAGTAGCTGCGCGTCCCCACCTGGAGCCTTACCAGGTATACGCCATAGCAGGGTAATAAATAGCGGGGTTCCAATCGAATGTTGGCAGTGGGAAACCCCATGGTCCGACCCCGTTGTTCCCCGGTCACCACCGGGCCTTCGATTACGAAGGGATAACCCAGCATTTGATTGGCAAGTTCCAGATCTCCCTCGGCCAATAATTGGCGGATCTTGGAACTGCCGATGACCATTCCTTTTTCCAGGATCGGCGCGATTCTTTCAACCTCCAGGCCATGAGCGGACCCGAAGTCCCGCAACAATTGGAAATCGCCCCGACCCTCCCGGCCGAACCGAAAATCATACCCAACCACTATCAGGCGGGCGTGCAATCCCTCTAGCAACCATGTTCCGAGAAAAGTTTCGGGCTCCAATTCGGCGAGGCCTTGATCAAAAGGGACTTCCAGGACAGCGTCCAGACCTTGCTTTGCCAGCAATTCCCTTCGGAGTGGAGGCGTATTGATGAGTAAAGGAGATTCTCCAAGCAGACTCTCGGTATGATTCAAAAATGTCAGCGCCACCACCGTTAAGCCGAGCGGTCGGGCCAATTCTACCGTTTGTCTCATAATCTGTTGATGGCCGCGATGAACTCCGTCAAAATTGCCGATGGTCACCGCGGTTTGGCGTTTTTCCGCCGCTAATTCCCGACGGGCCATTAAAATTGACTGCCATATTTTCATGCCAGTCTCCTTAATCAATCATAGTGAAAAACTTTTACCGGTTGCCAAAAATAATGGGAACCGGCGTCGATCAGTTCGGCAATGGCCAAAACCATCGCGGACTTGTCTAAAACCCGGGCCTGGGTGCCTGGGTCGGCGGGAAGTTGATATTTTTCAAAAGACAATTTCCCGCCATTCCGTACTTTTTTGATATCTTCCTCATCCAACCACAAGGAAGGCAGATGGCTGAGCGCGCAGTTCAAGGAGACGATCGCCTCGCCGAGCCGTCCTTGCTCGAAACGCTCCTTGATTTTGTCAAGAATAAGCGCTTCTTCTAAAGAAAACGCTCCGGAACGCAGCCGAATCAATCCGCCCATATGGGCTCCGCAACCCAAAGCCTCCCCGAGATCATGGATCAAGGTCCGGATATATGTACCTTTGGAACAGGCAATCTCCACCACGAGCCGGCCTAGAAAGCCGTAATCGGATTGAGGGGTTAATATCTTCCAGTAATGAACAAGGATGGGACGGGCCGCTCGTTCCACCACCATTCCCTTGCGGGCCAGGTCATAGAGTTTCGTACCGTTCATTTTGACAGCGGAAAACATCGGCGGGATCTGTTCGATCGCTCCGGTCAAAGTTAGAATGGCTGCTCGCAGTGAATCGAGGCTGATATTGGTGTCGGGGGATTCGGCGATGATTCGTCCGGTGGCGTCTTGGGTATCGGTAGAACGGCCGAAAATAATTTCGGCTTGATATACCTTAACCGCTTCCTCAAGATACGGGAAGAAACGGGTCGCCTGGCCCAATCCCACCACTAACACTCCGGTTGCTTCCGGATCCAGAGTTCCGGTATGGCCGATCGCCGCTTGATGGATGATCCGGCGTAGCTGGGCCACAACGTGATGGGAAGTCATCCCCCGTTCTTTGTTAACAATCAATATTCCGTGCAGCATTGGCGGTGTCCGTATAATAGCGGGTGACAAAATCAACGACATCACTAATAACCCGTTCCAATGGGCCGGTAACCGTACAGCCGGCGGCGCGGGCATGACCGCCCCCCCCAAAATTAGCGGCCAATTTGCTGACATCAACTGCCGAAGAGGAACGCCAGCTTAGTTTAACCTCGTCCGGTTTTAATTCTTTAAATAAGATTCCAACCTCGACACCTTCGATAGAACGGGCGTAATTCACAAAACTCTCAGTCTCCTCGTTCTCTACCGGAAAGCGGGTGAGCATTTCTTGACTGAGTACAAGCCACGCCACTTTTCCTTCCAAAGCCAACTGGAGGGTATTTAAAACTGTACCCAGCAGCCGAATGGAGTTGTAGCTCTTTTGATCATGAACCTGCTCGGCGATTTTCGCCGGTTCGACCTGATAATGCTTGACCAATACCGAGGCAAGTTCCAAGGTAAACGATGACGTGCTTGAATAACGGAAAAACCCGGTATCGGTGGCGATAGCGGTATAAGCGGCGCTGGCGATGGACTTATCCAATTCATAGCCGCCCGCCGTGAGCAACCGGAAAATTACCTCTCCGGTTGCGGCGGCGTTTGGATCGACAATATTGAGGTGTCCAAAATTGGTATTCGTAATGTGATGATCGATATTGATCAGCATCAGGCCGGGAATCTCCCAAAACCGCTCCGGTAGCGCTACTCGCTCCTTTTCGGCGCAATCAACCGATATCAATACTTCCGGAACGAAGTCCGAATCACGCCGGATCAAACTGTTTCTTTCTAAAAACTGATATACGGTCGGAACGCCGTCGGTACAGATCATTTCCACTTGTTTTCCCAGTTTTTGAAGGGTTAACCCCAATGCCAACAACGACCCGACGGCGTCGCCGTCGGGATGAATGTGGCAAGTGACCAAAAACCGTTGCCTGGACCGGATAATCTCCCGGAATTCCTCAAAGACTTGATTCAAGAGGGATTTTCTCCTTTGTCGGTCTTTTTGATCTCATCCAACAATTTGAAGATTCGGGAACCCCGCTCGATGGAATTATCGGCGATAATGTGAACCTCTGGGGTATGACGCATCCGAATCCTCCGCCCCAGTTCGGTCCGGATAAATCCTTTGGCGCTCTCCAACCCTTCCATCGCGGAACGTTTTGCCTGTTCATCACCGAGAATACTTACAAACACTTTTACATGGCTATAATCGTTGGAAACCTCGACATCCGTCACGCTGACAAACCCGATGCGCGGGTCTTTGAGATCGCGCTGCAATATGGATCCAAATTCCTCTTTAATAAGTTCACTGAGCCTTTCCGCTCGATGTTCGGCCATTAGAACCCCTCCATACTCATTCAGGATTCCGATACATACTGTTTATTTAGGGACCCTCTTTACTTCTTCCATAGTAAAGGCCTCAATAACGTCCCCTTCTTTAATGTCGTTGAACTTCTCGATGGCAATACCGCATTCAAACCCTTCCAGTACCTCCCGGGCGTCATCCTTGAACCGTTTCAGGGAATCAATCTTCCCTTCATGAATGACAATATTGTCACGAATCAAGCGAACATCTCCGTTCCGGGTGATCTTGCCCTCGACCACGTGACAGCCAGCGATATTTCCTACTTTGGGAACCTTATAAACCATTCGGACTTCGGCCCGGCCTAGAATCACTTCTTTAAACTCCGGAGCCAGCATTCCTTCCATGGCTTTCTGAACGTCTTCGATGATATTATAGATGACCCGATAGAGCCGAATATCGACGTTTTCCTTTTCAGAAGTCCGCTTGGCAAGCGGATCGGGCCGGACGTTGAAACCGACAATAATCGCATTGGAGGCCGAAGCCAACATGACGTCGCCTTCGCTGATGGCGCCAACTCCGCCATGAATCACCTTGACCCGGACCTCTTCATTGGTCAACCGTTCCAGCGATTGCCGGATCGCTTCCACCGAACCCTGAACATCGGCCTTCAGCACGATCTTCAGCTCTTTAATCTCGCCTTCCTTAATCTTGGAGAACAGATCATCCAGGGTTACTTTTTGCGATTTGCGCAATTCAGTTTCCCGTTTGAACTGCATCCGTTTGTCGGCCAATTCCCGGGCCAGACGGTCCTCGGTCACGGCGTACAGGATATCGCCGGCTTCCGGAACCTCGGTAAATCCGATCACTTCCACCGGAATCGAAGGCCCGGCTTTTTTGACCCGTTTTCCTTTGTCGTTGTTCAGCACCTTGATCTTACCGGCAGCCGCGCCGGCAATAATCGAATCGCCAACCTGCAAGGTTCCGTGTTGAACCAGAACCGTCGCCACCGGTCCTCTTTGTTTATCCAATTGCGCTTCGATAATGGTTCCTTTGGCGGGCCGGTTCGGATTGGCCCGGAAGTCCTTGACGTCGGCCACCAGCAAGATCATTTCCAGAAGCTGTTCGATTCCGATTCGCTGTTTGGCCGAGACGGGCACAAAAATAGTTTCGCCGCCCCACTCTTCGGCCACCAAGCCATATTCGGTCAGATCCTGCTTGATCCGATCCGGATTGGCCCCCGGTTTGTCGATTTTATTAATGGCTATGATAATCGGGACATTGGCGTCTTTGGCGTGATTAACCGCTTCCACCGTTTGCGGCATGACCCCGTCATCGGCCGCGACTACCAGGATGGCGATATCCGTGACATGAGCGCCTCTGGCCCTCATCGCGGTAAAGGCGGCATGACCCGGTGTATCCAAAAACGTGATCTTCCGATCGTTTAACTCAACCTGATAAGCTCCGATATGCTGAGTGATACCGCCCGCTTCCTGGGCGGTGACATTGGTTTCCCGGATCGCATCCAGCAGAGAGGTCTTACCATGGTCAACATGCCCCATGATGGTGACTACCGGAGGTCTGGGCAACAGGGATTCCGGATCGTCCTCGATCTCTTCGACCTGCAGCTTTTCTTCCTCCGTCCGGGCAGCAGTGGCTTTAATACCGTATTCATCCGCCAGCAGGGTCATGGTATCAATATCGATCTCCTGATTGATGCTGACCATGACGCCCAAACCGATTAATTTCTTGATGACATCACCGGCGGCGACTTCAATTAATTGTGAAAATTCCTTGACCGTCATCTGTCCAGGCAATTGGACTGATTTCACAGTTGTAGCCGGGCCTACCGGTTTAACCGATTTTTGGTTGACCTGATTGCCACGGAAACGGGATTGCGGACGATTCCCCTGATTTGGACGGCCCCGATTCGGACCGTTTTGCCCATATTGCGGCCGACGATCCCCTGATTGTTGTTGGCCCTGACGAGCCGCTGATTGACCGGGCCCGCGGGACTGCTGTTGTCCTGAACTGCGAGGTGGTTGCTGTCCGGGGCCACGGGACGGCTGTTGACCGTTTGGCCGGGCCGGAAATTGACCGGCGGGACGATTGCCAGATTCGCGATTCGGTTGTTGACCCGCCGGACGGGGCGACGGTGAACCCGGTCGCGGCGCCCCTGGTTTCGGCTGAGGCCGGGGCGCTCCAGACGGCGCCATGTTGCGCCGTTCGTCTCCCTGACGCTGTCCGGGCTGGGATTGCCCTTGAAATCTGGGTTCCCGCGGAGAAACCGGTTTTGGTGATGACGGAACTGGTTTAACCCCGGCCGCATTCGGTTCTGCCCTCCGTTCGGTCGGAACCGGACGACTTTGAGTTGGGACATCGGGTTTTCGCTCCGGTTCCCGAGGGACGGTTCGCTGGGGAAAATCCGTTTCCGGTAACGAACGTTTGGATTGACCAGCCGGAGCATTGGCTTTGACCGGGGCGGACGGCTGCGTCTTGGAGATCTCCCGCTTGGCCGGATCGGAACCGGCCGGTCTCGCTGGAGCAACCTGGCCCCTCGCGGCGGGCGACGCCTCTTTGACCGGAGGCTTCGCTTGCATCAGGTCTCGTTTAATCTCCTCGGCAGTCAGCGGTTTATTGCTGGCCGGGAGCCGAGGTTGCTTTTGAGCGGCCGGAAAATCCTGCTTGGCCTGATCGACGAATTTGTCTTCGATCGTGCTCATGTGATTCCGGACGTTTGCACCCAAATTATTCAGGTAAGCCATCAGTTCCTTGATGGAAACACCCAACTCTTTGCTAAGTTCATGAACTCGCACCTTATTTATGGCTCCTCACCCCCGTTGTTTAATAACGAACCTAACGCCTTGGCAAACTCGGCAGATGTGATGCCGAAAATGCCCCGGCCGGGACGGCCGGTATAATGGCCCAATTCTTCGCGGCTTCCATAGCACGCGAAGCGGATAGCGTTTTGTTCGCAACGATATCGCAGATTCTTGATCGTTTTCGGTGACAGATCGCCGGCACAGATAACGATCATGACTTGTTTCCGTTTGATTGCGGCCTCAACCCCGGCGGTGCCGGCAACCACCTTCCCCGCCTTGGCCGCGAGTCCTAAAACAGCTTCAATTTGAGTCATTTGATCAGATTCCGCATCTCCGCTTGCAAATTTTCTTTCATCGCGGCGGAGATGTTGACCTCCAAGGCCCGGTCCAGCATCGAGCCCTTTAAGGCCAACTCCAGGCATTCCGGAGTAGGACAAGTATACGCGCCGCGGCCGGATTTTTTGCCGGTGGGGTCCACCGTCACTTCGCCTTGGGGCGTCCGGACAATCCGGATCAGCTCCTTCTTTGGTTTCACGGCTTTGCAACCCAGGCAGGTCCGCTGGGGAACTTTTTTAACTTTCAATTAGCTTTCCCCCTTTTTGGAACCATTTCCCTTCTTCGCTTTCTTTAACTCCTCCCCGAACAATTGACCGATGGTAAAACCGGTATCGGCCGAGTCCTTGCCGCCCGAAGCTGGTTCCGTCACGGCCGGTGCTTTCGGGTTCGGGTCGGGCTGTTCCACGGTTTTGACGGCGTGTCGCTCGCCCAAAACATCTGAAAAGAAATAACCATCCTCCAGCGAAATCGGTTCATCATCAAGCTCAACCCGGGCCAAATGCTTCGGCGCGGCTTTGGTCTTCTTGGCCTTTTTCTTGACGGTTTTTTCTTCTTCCTCGTCAACCGCTCCGGGCTCTTCCGTATCGACCGGCTCTTCCTCGTAATCCTCGTAGTCTCCGTCATATTCATCGCTTGCCGGTTCATCTCCGGCAACGGTGGGTTCAGATTCTTTCGCCAAGGGTTCTTCCGCCGCTGGCTCCTCTAACAGCATCTCCGTTTTCGGTTCGGTTTCAACCTCGGCTTCTTTCAGATTACGGAAGCCAAGCTCCTCGCAGACCAACTTCTCGATCTGTTCGGCTTGTTCCGCCGCCTGGCTTTCACTCTTGATGTCGATCTTCCATCCGGTGAGCTTGGCGGCCAAACGAGCATTCTGACCTTCCTTTCCGATGGCCAAGGATAGTTGAAAATCAGGAACTATCACAATGGCGGTTTTTTTGGAGGGGAGGATTTTGACATCGCTGACCTTGGCAGGGCTCAGCGCGTTGATGATAAATTCAATCGGGTCATTGCTCCAGGGAACAATGTCGATCTTTTCGCCTTTCAACTCCCGGACAATCATCTGAACCCGAATCCCGCGATTGCCAACACAGGCGCCCACCGGATCAATCTGATGATCGCGGCTATGAACCGCAATCTTGGAGCGATAGCCCGGTTCCCGGGCTACCGATTTGATCTCGACGATTCCGTCTTGAATCTCGGGAACTTCCAATTCAAACAAGCGCTTCAACAGACCGGTCCGCGTCCGCGACAGCAAAACCTGCGGTCCTTTGGTGGTCTTTTTGACTTCCACCACGTAAGTTTTGATCCGGGTGCCCGGCTCATATCGTTCATTGGGCATCTGCTCGTTACCCGGCAGGATCCCTTCGATCCGGCCGAGATCGATAAATAGATTGCGCTGCTCAAAACGCTGGACAACGCCGGTAATCAAGTCGCCGACCCGGTTAACGAACTCATCGTAAATAATACTGCGCTCCGCTTCCCGGATGCGCTGAACCACCACTTGCTTGGCGGTTTGGGCCGCAATCCTCCCGAACTCTTTGGGAAAAATCTCGAATTCAACCAAGTCGCCCAATTCATAAATGGGATCGATCTTCTGGGCTTCCTCGATGCTGATCTCGTTTTTATCGTCTTCGACTTCTTCCACGACGGTTTTATGAGTATAAACATGAAATGATCCGGTCTCGGGATCGACGCGGACCTCAATGCTCTGCGCCACCTTCTGGTCCCGCTTGTAGGCGGAAGCCAAAGCGGTTTCAATGGCATCCAGCAGGATTTCCTTGCTGATCCCCTTCTCCTTTTCGATCTGCTCCAGAGCATCCATAAACTCGTGATTCATTTGCTTTTTCTACCCCCTTTTTCTGCGAAAAACTCCATCTGAAGATGGGCCTTGGTTACATCCGGGAATGGGATTTCAATAATTCTTCCCTGGTCGTCCCGCAGCCGGACCAGTTTGAGGTCGCCTTCCGTCATCCCAAGCAATTCACCGCGAAACTGTTTTTGATTATTCAAGGGTTTAGCCAGTCGGATCTCGACCCGGCTCCCGATAAAACGAAGATAATCCCGTTCTTTTTTTAGCGGCCGGTCCAGTCCGGGCGAGGAGACTTCCAGAAGATAGCTGCCGGGGATCGGGTCCTCCCGGTCCAGCAGGACTTCGAGGGCCTCGCTGAAACGGCGGCAATCCTCGGTTCCAATGCCGTTCTCATTGTCGATGGTGCAGCGCAGCACCCAATCCTGGCCTTCCTTCCGGTATTCCACTTCAACCAGTTCATAGCCTAATTCTGTGGCCAGCGGCGCGCTTAACGCCTCAACCACGGTTTGGATTCGTTCCTTGGGCAACGATCGAACCTTCCTTTCGCCAACAAACCGAAAGAGTGGGATTTCCCCCACTCTTTCAAAAAACTTTCTTATTAAGCTTACCACATTTATGATGACTTGACAAGTAATTTCTCCAAATTAAGTCATTAACGGGCTAAACGCTCACCGAGACGCCTCGGTAGCCGAGACTTTCAGAGATGCAATGAGCAGCCTTGAGCACGGACGGCAGGATTTCGCCAAAGATCCGCTCTTCGGTCATCCGGTGAATCGGTCCGGAAACACTGATGGCGGCCTGAACCCGATTCTCGTGGTTTTTGATCGGAGCCGCCACGCAGGTCACGCCCTCGTCCCGCTCTGAAAAGTCCAGCGCATACCCGTCCGTCCGGATCTGTTTGAGTATCGTGATCAATTCGGTAATATCGGTAATGGTCCGCTCGGTGAATTTGATGAAATTAACCCCGGCCAGCCGTCGCCGGAGTTCATCCTCGGGCAAGCCGGCCAGAAGCACTTTGCCGGTTCCGGTGCAATAGGCCGGACCCCGGCTGCCGATCCGGGCAAACATTTTCACGATCACCATATTGGTGGATTCCAATTGGTCGATATAAACCACTTCCGAACCGTCCAAAATCGCCAGGTTAGTGGTCTCGGTCGTCTCCGCCGCCAATGTTTTCAGAAACGGTTTGGCGGTCGTGGTCAGATCCATGGAAGCCATGGCAGCGACCCCAATTTCAAACGATTTCAAGCCTAACTGGTACTTGAAAGAAACCGAATCCTGGGAGACAAAACCCCGGCTCAATAAAGTAGATAAGAGACGGTGAGTGGTGGTCAGTTTCAAACGGGCCTTTTTGGAAAGCTCAGTAATGGTAATGGGGTCCGTCTCGCCGGATAGTAACTCCAGCAAGGATAAAGCCCGGGTAACCGCTTGTACGGTTTCCCCTTCGCCTTCTTTACGGGACCGGCTCATCGGTCAATCCTCCCATGCGCAACGGGCAACCTGTCCATTGAAAATCCGGTTGGCAACCGGTCAGAACGGCACGATCTTCAAATACCAGAGCGCTAATGCCGCCAATGCTACTATAGCCAAAACAAACGCAATTTTCAAGGTTTTCAGGACAATTTTCAAAAAAACCAGGGCCAGCAGGACTAACGCGACGGCCCAGAGCCAGCTCATCATCATCCCTCCTCACATGGATATTTGGGGCGGATTCAAGTTGATATTGGCCACGGAGGTTAGATTTTTGATATTGGCTTGCAATTCTTCCACTTCCCCCAGATTGATCAGGGTCTGGAGATAAGCGCGGCCGATCTCTTGATCGCTGCGATTCAGTTGAAAAGCCTGCCGCAATATGGGAAGGGCCTTGCCGAACAACCCTTTCCCCCAATAATAAAGGCCCAACCTTTTAAACAAAGGAAACCCGGGCTGAAACCGCAACCCAATCCGGTAAAAAGCCGATCCCAGTCCAGACAGGTTCTGTTTGTCGGCGATTTGGCCCCATAAATACCAATAATACCAGCGCTGTCTGGCCTTGAAAATG
Organism: Bacillota bacterium; assembly: GCA_023402395.1. Classification (GTDB taxonomy): domain Bacteria; phylum Bacillota; class UBA4882; order UBA8346; family UBA8346; genus JAEYGI01. The sequence goes on along the minus strand of JAEYGI010000040.1, from coordinate 527,433 downwards.
ATGGCGACAAGCTTCCAAAGTGTTTGCCAGCGATTGCCGGCATCCCAAGCTTCCTCCAACTTTCTGAGCCGGACCTCGATTTTGATGGCACCGTCATTCAAGCGGTTCAACAGTTGCAACGTCTGCCGGCGTACCGAATTGTCCGGGGCGAGACGGAGCAGGCTCAACAGTGACTCTTGCGCCTCGCTGTACCGTTCCAAATGAAGCAAGGCGGTGGATAGATTTTGATAGCTTGGAAAATGGGTCGGTTGATGCTTGATGGCTTTCTCAAGCAGCGCGGCCGCTTCTTCAAACCGCTGCCGCCGCAGGCAATACGAACCATAATAATGATAAACTCCGTACCAATCGGTATCGGTTTGCAAAGCTTGCTTGTAATAGGTCTCCGCCTTATCGAAGTCATCCCGTTCCTCGGCGAGCAACGCCAGATTGGTCAGAATATTGACGCGGGACGGATCGACCACAATCGCCCGCAGCCAGGCTTCCTCGGCCGCGCCCGGGTCTCCTTTGCCAGCCAGGATGGCACCCATCAAATCCAGGGCGGTAGAATTCTCCGGTTCATAGGCCAACAGATTTTGAACTGACAACAGCGCCTCATCCAACTGATCCTGAGCATGATAAAACAGTGCGCGCCGGATCCAGCCGTCGCTGAAGCGGGAAAATTTTTCGGTTAAATCTTCCAGGACCTGTCCGGTTTTGTCAAACTTGCCCCATTGGTAATAAACTTCAGCCAATACCAAAGGAATGCGGGGATGATGATCGGCGATCTGGCGCAGCCGCTCCAAAAGATCGGCCGAGCGTTCGAAGTTCTTATCCAGGTCGTTCTGGATCAGAAACAGAATCAAAATATCAGCCGCTTCCACAAAATCCGGATCATAGGCGACTGCGTTGTAAAGATATTCAAGCCCGTCTTCCCGGCTTGGATTGTCCTTGGCCTGCGACAGGGTTTCCAGCCCTTTGCGGAGCGAGATGAAGGCTTCCAGCGACCGGGTATGCATTCGAAGATTGGATTCATAATCGGCATCCGGCTTAAGATAGAAGATAACCTCTTTTAGTTGCCGTTCCCATTCAGTCATCAGCCGTTCTTCGCCGGAGACTATGCTTTCACTCCGGTAGACCACTTGATCCAAGCCGGGCGCATACAATGCCAGCGCGACTCCAAGCCGGTCCTTGCCGCTAAGCGTGCCGGTCAACCAAAGATCTTCTCCGTTCCAGACAAAGTCCGGGACGACCACCTTTTCCTCAATACTTTTGGCGGCCAGGTCCGGATTGACCTGTGCCTCCAGCTCCACCGCGTTCAACCGCATCGCGGCCAGGTCCGAGAGCCCCCGGGCCAACAGCGGCAGGAAAACCGGTTCTTGATCCGCCAGAAATGGAATGACCTGAATCAAAATTTCCTCCGTATCAGTGATCTTGAGAAAACGGTAACACAATCAAAAACGTTCGTCAAGTGCGGGAAGAAAGAAGTTCGCCTTCGGCGAACTTTGGGAAGGGTCTTTTTTCATCATTGCGAAACAGGACAATCCATCGTACGCGCCCGACTCGGGCAAAGCAGTTGAAATCCGCTTCACCCCTTGCATTGCCGGGCTTCGGCGCACCAGCCGGGCCTGCGCCGGGCAGCGCCTAGCCTGTCAGATATCGACCCGCGCCGGCAGCTTTGAGCTCCCGACGATTTTCACCGGAACCGTCAACCATTCCGAAGCTTTGACAACATAGGTTTTTCCGATCACCTCCTCGCGCAGGATGGTCTGGATCAGTTCATAAGTGTTTTGCCCGAGCTTCTCTTCATAAATTTTGGTATCATACCCGTTCAGGGTGTTTATCACCCCTTCTTCAATGATCCGGTTGAACTCGCCCTTGATGGCCGCCACCGCTTCCTCCGGCAGCGCCACCGGAGTTTTGCCGATGGTGATCTGCAACCCGTCCAATTCCGTCAAGTTGCCGCTGATCTGGCCCGGCAACTCCTTTTTGATCCCTTCCAGCACCTGCGGCAGACTCTTCCTGGCCTCGGTCTGCACCCGGTCCTGAACCATCCGCGCCAGCCGGTCGGGGTCAATGGACACCTTTAACCCTTGAAATCGGACAGCCAGCAATAACAGGGCCGAGATAAAAAAACACCCGATGAACACTCCGGTAAAAACTCCGTTCCAATAACGATCCCGATCGAATCCGGTCTTGACCTCCAACTCTTCGTCCATTCCATTCGCCCCCTTCTTCATGCACCTTCGTTGGTGATGATTTTGGTACAACCTGTCTTTTCATAGTATGCCAAGGATTGGGAGGATTATGACCGGGATTTGGCGCACCGCCGGTCCCAATCAAATCAGTTCCCGGTACCGGATGAACTGCGCATCTCCACTGCGGCTCCGCGTTTTCTAATTTCCCTTCGGCAATATTCCGTTGCAAAATGCCACTCTTCCATCGTCAACCGACCCGTCCACATTGCAACCTTGATTTTCCACATTGGCAGCTTGCAATTATTGAATGCGATCCACCAATTGGAAATGGGCAACTACCTCTCCGCCAAATCCAACTGACAATCGACGCGGGATAGATCACAAAACGGCATTGGCAACTATCTTTCGACAATTGCCATCCACCAATTGGAAATTGACAGATAACTTTGGAATATTGGCATTTGGATAAAGAGGTTTGTGAACGAAACGAATGTAAAAATCAGAAGAAACGGGAGATTGGGAAGCAGGTCCAAAAAAAAACCTCCCCGCTTCGGGAGGGACAATAAAAATGTAGGCAGTTTATAATTCGGATTATATTTTTTATATCGACGTTAAGCTCAACTTTCTTGAGCTAAACTTCCTGGTAAATCGAGTTTTTCGGTTAATAAAAGGTTAACAAATCTCACACCGCAATTCAGGCTCCTTGGGCCAGCGGCAGTTCCACTTGAGTATGAAACCCGTGCTTGTTGCTGGAATTGAAAATGATTTTCCCTCCCAGCGCTTGAACGCGTTTCTCCATACCGGAAAGGCCGAAGCCTTTACAAATCTCTTTACACCCGGTGCCGTCATCCATAATCAGCATCCGCAACCGTTCATTCTCAATCCGCAAAATAATGGTGGCGTTGCGCGCTTTCCCGTGTCGTAGCGAATTGGTCAAGGACTCCTGACAAATCCGGTAAATGGCGTCCGAGTAGCGTTCGTCCCGAAAGCCCTCCAGATTCTCCGTGAAAAAATTCATACTCAACCCGGAACTGATATAGGATTCGGCCAACTCCTGCAGCGCAACGAACAAGCTTTCCGTACCCAGTTTCTCCGGGGCCATTCCGGCAATGGCTCGCCGGATTTCGGTCAGGCCGTCCTGGGCGATCTTTACCGCCTGATTGAGCTTGGCGGCGGTCTGCGCCGGTTCTTTTCCACAGTTGGCGCTGCAGATCTGAAGCAAGGTAACCAGCAAGGTCATGGTCTGCCCCATGGTGTCATGCACGTCTCTGGCCAGGCGGTTCCGTTCCTTGGAAACGGCCAGTTCCTCAACGGCTGCGGCATAGTCTTTCAATTGCTGATTCTTGACGGACAACTCCAGATTCTGTCCGTTCAACCGTTTCAACAACTGCCGGTATTCGGTCACATCCGAAAAAACCAGCAACCGGCCGGCCGAATTAGGACCGTTATAAAGCGGTTGCATATCTACCCGAACCCATTTCCGGTCTGGTTTGTCGATGCACAGCTCACCCAGGTATGAAAGGCGTTTTTCGTTTCGGATAGCCGTGATAAAGGCCGCGGTGCCGTCACCCGCTTCCAATCGGGAGCATAGCTTCTCGATAAACGCATTAAGGTCGGTCCGGCGGGGATCGAATTCAGGAAAGAAGCCGATGAAGGCTTGATTGGTTTTGATAATCCGTCCGGAATCGTCGATCACGGCCACCGCTTCTTTCATGGTGTCCATGATCTCGTGGTAGTCGATAGGTACGATGTCTAAGAAACGATACTTGACAACAACGATGATCAGAAAGATCAAACTAAGGAGGACTCCGGTCAAAGGAATGTCAAAACCGGGATAGGACGCGCCGTTGCTCCAGCAAAGATTCAATATCACGGGAACCGCCGCCGCCACAGCCAGAAGGAACGATTGTTTTTTGATCCGCCCGAACCTGTGAGCGGAATGGGCAAATAACAAAGCAGTCCCGCCGAGGCAATAGCCATACGAAATAACGGCATAAACCCAGAACAAGATCGAATGTCGGTTGACCCCGCGGACGCCCGGTCCAAAGACAAGATGGTGTCGGGGATTGCCCAATGCCGAGAAATAGCAGAAGACGGGGATCGCCAACAACAACGACAGAAAGTACTTATTCCTCCCCGTAAAAATGGCGCTCTCCGTATAGAACAGGCAAAACAAAAGCCATCCCAAACCCAAAAAGCAAGCTCCGAGAAATTCAAAACCGACCAATAGCCCTTCCGTCGGCTGGCGGACCAAAAAAACCCGCAAAATTTGCGCCGCAAGCCACAACGACAGCAACGTCAGCACACCGATGAAACTCAGCAGGTCCGGATTTCGTTTTCCTTTTAATAAAGAAAGAAGAACAAGGCCCAGGGCGATGCCGAGCATGACGAATAACATCAGGAGCTGGGAAAAAGGTTCAAATCCCATTTTGATTCTCCATCATCCGGATAATTTCAAACTCTAAAAGCAGGTGTGAGAAAGTCCAATGATCGACTGTAGCCTTATAGAGAAAGAGAAACGACTTTATCACCTGCTTTTCTATCCTTCGGCCGGGATTAGCACAGCGCTTCCAGTAATTTTATTTTCTATGTTTTTCCGTTTTTTCCTTCAAATATCCAGATAATTATCGGTTTCATAAAAAAACAGATTCCCAGTAGGGAATCTGTCGGCGTTTTATTCCGGCGCTTTTGGCTAGGCCGTGATGGCGGCTTTGAATCCGCGAACCAGTTGCGTCACCTTCTCAAACCCGGGATCGTCGAAGGCCGCCTGAACAACGGCGCTGCCGACGATGGCTCCGTCGGCGATCTCCGCCACCCGCCGCGCCTGTTCGGGGGAACCGATTCCAAACCCGACCGCCACCGGTTTATGGGTCCGGCTCCGGACCTTCCGGATGAACTCCGGCAGGTCCGCCGGTAGTTGTGATCGGACTCCGGTAACACCTTTCAGCGAAACCGCGTACAAAAAGCCGGTGGAAGCCTCGGCTGCCCCGTCAATCCGCGCTTCCGAACTGGTGGGGGCCACCAGAAAATTCAATCCGATACCGGATCCATCGGCCAGCCGCCACAATTCCCCGGCATCCTCCGGCAACAGGTCGGGCACGATCAAACCCGCCACCCCGCTCTCCAGGCATTCATCAACAAACCGCGCCGCGCCACGTTGAAAGATCATATTATAGTATATCATCAGAATCACTGGAGCATCGACGTTCCGAACCGCCGGTTTCAGCGCGGCCAGGAGTTTCTCCAGCGTGCAGCCGTTCCTTAACGCCCGTTGCCCGGCGCTCTGAATCACCGGGCCATCCGCCAGCGGATCGGAGAACGGCGCGCCAACTTCGATGAAATCCGCGCCCGCTTCGCTCAACATATCCAATAACTTGGCCGATTCCTTCAGCCCGGGGTCACCGCCCATCATGTAGGTAATCAGGGCTTTCCGCCCGGCTCGTCTCAGCCCGTCAAAACGCTCCACCACCAGGTTCATAGACTCACCCCCAGTTTCTCGGCCACAGTATGAATGTCCTTGTCACCGCGGCCCGATAGATTGATCACCATGTTCTCCCCCTCACGGAGCTTGGGCGCCAACTTCATCCCCATCGCCACCGCGTGGGAACTCTCCAATGCCGGTATAATCCCTTCGCATTTGGTCAGGTACTCAAAGGCCTCCAAGGCTTCTTGATCGGTGACGGCGCAATACTCCACCCGGCCGCTGTCGTGCAAGTAGCTATGCTCCGGACCGACCCCGGGATAATCGAGCCCGGCTGAGATGGAGTACGCCTCCTGAACCTGACCATCGGAGTCGGACAAAATGTAACTCAACGCCCCGTGCAAGACGCCGGGTTTCCCCGCGGTCAAGGTGGCGGCATGGTGGCCGGTTTCCAGGCCCAGGCCCGCCGCTTCCACGCCGATCAATTTGACCCGGGCGTCGGGCACGAACTCGTGAAAGATTCCCATGGAATTGCTCCCACCGCCTACGCAGGCCACTACGTAATCAGGAAGCTTCCCGGCGGCCTCCATCAATTGCCGTTTGGTCTCCCGGCCAATCACGGCTTGAAAATCGCGGACAATGGTCGGGTAAGGATGAGGACCGATCACCGACCCGGACAGCAGATAGCTGTCGTCCACCGTGCCGACCCAATCCCGGAAGGCTTCATTGGAAGCGTCCTTCAAGGTCCGACTGCCCGAGGAGACCGAACGGACCTCGGCGCCCAACAGTTTCATCCGGAACACGTTCAAGGACTGGCGGGCGATATCCACTTCGCCCATGAACACGGTGCATTCCATTCCGAACTTGGCCGCGACCGTGGCCGTGGCCACGCCGTGCTGGCCAGCTCCGGTCTCGGCGATCAGCCGCCGTTTTCCCATCCGTTTGGCCAGCAGAATCTGGCCGAGGGTGTTATTGATCTTATGGGCGCCGGTATGATTGAGATCTTCCCGTTTGAAATAGATCCGCCCGACTCCCAGCTCCCGGCTGAACCGCTCCGCGTAGTACAACGGCGTGGGACGACCGGAATAATTGATATAAAGGTCGTTCAATTCCGCGATGAACTCGGGATCCTTCGCATACCTGCGATAGGCCTGGTCTAATTGGTCGAGGGCGGCCATTAACGTCTCCGGGACGAATTGGCCACCGTAATTACCGAAATATCCAATCCGCTGGTTCATTGGTGATCACTCCTTTAGCTTGGCGCATAATCCGCCCGATTAACTCTTGATTGTTGTTGGTTATTAGTTCTTGGTTTGTAATTTATAATGGTTACAACACTCGATTGCTTCAGATCAATTAATCCCGGGGCTATTCATTCGGTTATTACCTAGTGAATAGCACCGGTTCCGCTGCGTCCAGCCCGGCCGCGACCGCCATGAACTCCCGGATCCGGGACGGATCCTTGATGCCAGGTCGCAACTCTATCCCGCTGGAGACGTCAATCGCATCTGCTCCGGTATGTTTTATAGCTTCCGCCAGATTGCCGGAATGCAGGCCGCCGGCCAGGATCAGGGGAACCTTTAGGTTTCGGTAATGATCAAATAAACCCCAATCGAAGGTCCGGCCCGAACCCCCGGCGGCAGCCGAGCAATAGGTATCGATCAGCGCCGCTCTCAGCCCCGCCCGCTCCCATTCGGAGCCGGGCCGGTCTTTCCCGGCCTTGAACGCTTTGATAGCCCGTCCCTTCAGCAGCGCGGCCTGTTCCGGCGTCTCCTCCCCATGAAGCTGGGCAAGGTCAAGTCCGCAATTCTTTAAAATCTCCCGGATTATGATCGGATCCTCATTAACAAAAACACCCATCCGGATCACCGATTCCGGTAAGCGGCGAGTGATAGCCGCCACCGTCGCCGGATCGACCTGGCGTTTGGAAGCGGCAAAGACGAATCCCAGCGCGGCCGCTCCGGAATTGATACAGGTCAGAGCATCCTCTAGATTGGTGATCCCGCACATTTTCACGGTAATCATGCGCTTATCCCCAACAGTTCTTTCATTTTGGCCCCGGCGTCGGCCGCGGTGACCAAGGATTCCCCGACTAGCACCGCGTGAACCCCCGCCTGTTCCAGTTGGACCAAATGCTCCCGCCGGCTGATGCCGCTCTCGGAGACGATCAATTTTTCCCGGGGTATGGAGCGGCATAGATTAAATGTGGTTTCCAACTTCACTTCGAAGGTGGCGAGATCGCGGTTATTGATCCCGATAATTGCCGCGCCGGAATCGAGGGCGGTCGCCAATTCAGTGGCGTTATGAACTTCCACCAAACAATCCAGCCCCAACTCCCTGGCGCCCGCGAGCATCCGTTTTAACTCCGGTCCCTGCAATACAGCCGCGATCAGCAAGACGGCATCCGCTCCGCACAACCGGGCCTCCAGAAGCTGATAACGGTCGACGATGAAATCCTTGCGCAGCAAGGGAAGTTGCACCCGCTCACGGACCCGGCCCAAATAGTCCAGGGAACCTTGAAAAAACGGCGCGTCGGTCAAAACCGAAAGCGCGGCCGCGCCCGCTGACTGATAGATCCCGGCCAGCCGCTCGGGGTCGAAATTCGGACAAAGCAATCCCTTGGACGGCGAAGCCTTTTTGATCTCGGCAATGATTTGAATGGAACCCGCCCGCAGGCTGGCTTGGTAATCGCGGAGCGCCGGAGCCCGGGAGATCTGATCTTCCAGTTCGGCTTCGGAGACCGCCCGCTTGCTTTCGGCAACTTCGATTAATTTATGGGCCACAATCCGTTCTAAGATTGTCAACTGAACTCAACTCGCAATCGCTCGAAGTGAATTTAATCTGGCGTAAGCCGCTCCCTCGTCAATGAGCCGTCCGGCCAAAGCCACTCCTTCCCGCAGATCGGAGACCACGCCGGCCACCTTCAAGGCGGCGCCGGCATTGAGCAGGACGACCGACCGCCTGGGTCCGGTCTCGGTCCCGCGCAGGATACTCTCGGTAAGTGCGGCGTTGGTGGCCGGGTTTTCCCCGGCAAGCGTCCGGTTGGCGGCTTCCTCCAACCCGAGATCGCTGGCTTTCAAGATGAATGATTTAATTTCGTCATTTTCCAGAAAAGTGACTTTGTTCTCCCCTTCCAAGGATAACTCATCCAAGCCGCCGCCGCCGTGGACCACCATGGCGCGCCGAACCCCAAGCCGCTTCAGTACTTGGGCCACCGTCTCGGTCAAACCCGGGTCATAAATCCCGATCAACTGGCAATTGGCGCCGGCCGGATTGGTCAGTGGCCCCAGCAGATTGAAGACCGTCCGGAAGCCCAACTCCCGGCGCGGACCGATCACGTGTTTCATGGCCTGATGAAAGGCTGGCGCGAATAGAAAGCCGATCCCGATCTCTTTCAGGCATTGCTCGATTCGCTGCGGCGGAAGATCGATCTTGATGCCGAGCGCTTCCAGCAGATCAGCGCTGCCACAGCGGCTGGACATGGCTCGGTTGCCGTGTTTGGCCACGGGAACTCCGGCTGCGGCTACGATAAAGGCAACCGTGGTCGAGATATTAAAGGTATTGGCGCCGTCACCGCCGGTTCCGCAAGTATCGATAACCACCGGCGCGTCAAAGCGGATTTTCAGTGATTTCTCCCGCATTACCCGGGCCGCCCCGGTGATCTCGGCAACGGTCTCTCCCTTCAACCGCAGTCCGGTTAGGAAGGACCCAATTTGGGCCAACGTGGCTTCGCCCTCCATAATGGCGCTGGTAGAGCGGATCATCTCTGCTTCGGACAGATCCTCGCCCCGGATTAGCTTTGCTAAACTCTCCTTTAACACTATGCTCATCTCCTCTTTGCTTTCTCATTTTAGGAATGACATAAGGTCGGGATCTTAATGAAGTTGCGCAACAATTGTTTGCCATCATTGGTGAAGATCGACTCCGGGTGAAACTGCAGCCCAAAGGTGGGATGCTTCCGGTGGCGCAATCCCATAATCAATCCGCCCGGTTCGATGGCGGTCACTTGCAGCGTATCCGGAAGCGAATCCCGTTCCACCACCAGGGAATGATACCTCACGGCCAGCAGCGGATTAGCGACTCCTTCAAAAAGGTCGGTTCCGTCATGAAGAATTTCGCTTTGTTTGCCGTGAACCGGCCTTGGCGCGCGGATCACCCGGCCTCCGAACACTTCGCCGATGCACTGATGGCCGAGGCAGACGCCGAGGACCGGTATCTCTCCGGCGAAACGCCGGATCGCATCCATCGAAATTCCGCTTTCCTTCGGAGTGCAGGGACCGGGCGAGATTACCAGCCGGCTTGGGTTTAACTTACCCAGTTCCGCCAGTGAGATCTGATCGTTGCGAAACACGGCGATCGGGATCCCCATCTCTCCGAAATACTGCACCAGATTATAAGTGAACGAATCATAATTATCGATGATGACCAGCATCGTTCAACCCTCCACTCGCGATAGCGCCGCCAGCAAGGCGCCGGCTTTGTTCATGGTCTCCTGATACTCGGTCTCCGGATCGGAATCGGCGACAATTCCGGCCCCCACCTGCAAAACTGCCTTTCCTTCATAAAAAAGAACCGTCCGAATGGTGATGCAGGTATCGAGGTTGCCGTTGAAACCGTAATAACCGACGCTCCCCCCGTAATAGCCCCGGCGCAGCGGCTCCAGTTCCTCAATGATCTCCATTGCCCGGATTTTGGGCGCTCCGGACAGGGTCCCGGCCGGGAACACCGCCCGGAGCAGATCGGCGCCGGAATAATCCGGCAACAGTTCGCCGCGAATGGTGGAAACGATATGCATCACATGGGAATAGAACTCCACGTTCATCAGATCGGTAGCCGCCACGGAGCCGAACTTGCAGACCCGGCCCAAGTCGTTCCGGCCCAGGTCCACCAGCATCACGTGTTCGGCCCGTTCTTTCTCGTCATTCAAAAGTTCCTCCTTAAGCCGGAGGTCTTCCGCAGCCGAACCGCCCCGGGGCCGGGTTCCGGCGATGGGTTTTAAGATGACTTCCGAGCGTTCCAGCTTGACCATGACCTCAGGCGACGACCCGGCCAACTGAAATCCGCCAAAATCGAGGAAGAATAGGTAAGGGGAGGGGTTAATCGTACGCAGCACCCGGTAAAATAAGAACGGATCCTCGGAAAAGGGTTGCTCGATCCGTTGCGACAACACCACTTGGAACGCGTCCCCGGCCGTGATATATTCCTTGATACGGTCCACCCGTTCCATATACTCGGCTTTGGTCAACGATACCCGGCGTGACGGACGATCGGAGCGCCGCCCGGTTGCGGTCGGCAGCATGGGAAGGTCAATTCCCTTGGCCAATTTCCTGGCCAGGCGGTTCAAGTTTTCGGCCGCTTCGCCGTAAACCGCCTCGTTGGAACGATCCGGGTCCGCCTCGGTGAGGGCAACCAGCAGTATCTTATGAAGGACATGATCGAAGCAAGCCAAATACCGGGGAATCATCCACTGAAGATCCGGGGGTCCGGCTTCTTGCCGGCACCGAACCGGCAATTGCTCCAGCAGCCGAACATAGTCATAGCCGATAAACCCCACCGCGCCACCGTAAAATCGCTCCGGTTCGTTAACCGGCGCGACCTTCAAAGCGGCGAGAACCCCTTGCAGTTCGGCCAGCGGGTCGCCTTCCGTCGTTTGAAGAACACCGTCGCCATTCATTATCTCAATGCGATTCCCTGCCGCCTTTAACGTCAGCAGGGGTTCCCAGCCGATGAAGGAATACCGGCCGACTTGTTCGCCGCGGTCCACGCTTTCCAAAAGAAAGCGTCCGGCATTGGTGCCCGCGGTCAATTTAACAAAAGCCGTCACCGGAGTTTCCGCGTCAGTGACAACCTCAGCCGCGACCGGGATATAACGGTAGCCGGCCCGTACCAACTCCTCGAACTGCTCCTGGGTGAGGCGGGGTTGAATCCGTTGCTGCGGCTCGCTCACCGGTTTACGGGCAGGCGTAATTTGATTCATTAATTGTTGGAACTGTTGGAAATTTAGAGACTGGGTGCCATCGGACCAGGCAGTCTCAGGAGCGGGATGGACCTCAACGATCAATCCATCGGCCCCAGCCGACAGCGCCGCTTTGGCAACCGGAATGACCAGATCGCTGCGGCCCGTTCCGTGACTGGGATCCGCAAACACCGGCAGATGAGTTAGTTGTTTTAACAGCGGAATGGCGTTGATATCCAGCGTATTTCGGGTAAGGGTTTCGAAGGTCCGGATGCCTCGTTCGCAAAGGACTACCCGGTGATTCCCTTCGACCATGATGTATTCGGCTGCCTGCAGCAGCTCCTGGACGGTGGCGGACAACCCCCGCTTCAGCAATACCGGTTTGTCGAACCGTCCGACCGCTTTCAATAGTTCAAAGTTTTGCATGTTTCTGGCGCCGATCTGCAACATGTCGGCATAATCGGCCACAACCGGAATCTGTTCAACCCCGGTTACCTCGACCACCGTGAACAAGCCGGTTTTGATCCGGGCCTCGGCCAACCCTTGCAACCCGGTCGCGCCCATTCCCTGAAAACTATAGGGTGAACTACGGGGCTTAAAAATTCCTCCTCGCAACCCATGCGCGCCCAGACTGCGCACATACTCCGCCACGTGGATGATTTGCTCGTCGGATTCCACCGCGCAGGGTCCGGCGATGATTACCGGATCCGGTCCGCCGATCTCCACCGCCCCAACCCGGAACCGGCTGGACGATCCGGCCGAGCGCACTAACGGCAGATTTTCCAAAAACGCTTCTCTACTCAACTCGACTCCTCCTCGCCTTGAAGGTAAAATAAAAAGACCGGACTCCTAAGAATCCGGCCTTTAAAACGCCGCGATCTCAGCTCATCTCAGCTAAACTCCGACTATTCTCAAACTCAACTGTTCTCAACTATTGGATAAAATGTATTATTTATTCCGCTGGCTCTAAACTATGAACTACCTGCTACTATACTGTTCTGGCTCTGCTGGCTAATCCCGTCTCAAACTTATTCGACCGCGTCTTTTCCACACTTAATGACGCCAAGCTTGGTAAAGACTTCCGCTTTTCCTCGAATCTTCATCGCCGACGTATGCTCAGTGAATTGAAATACCATTACCTCGCCGCGATCAAGTTTTTCAGTATGATGAAACTTGGTATCCTTGCCCCGGGTAAGACCGATAATGGTCACCCCGTCTTCCAGGGCTCTCACCGCCACATAATCGCCACCGATATCCTCACGTATCAACGCTTGTTCCATTATCCGCCCCCGGGTTTTTCCTATTCCATCTAATTATAGTGGCCGGATTAACCGCTGTCAAGGAATTAAGCGAACTTTGGGCCGATTTTTTGGATTGACCGCTCAATTCAGGATCTGCCGGGACGATGATAGGTCGCCAAAGATCACTAAACGGTCGCCGACCTCCAAGATCTCGGTTCCTTTGGGAAACGCCGCTAATTGATTGCGTCTTTCCACCGCCAGGACCAAGAGGTTCTTTTTCCTAAGATCGAGTTCGGCCAGGGACTTTTGGTTCAGATCCGAATCAGCACCAACGGTTTGATAGATAATTCCCCAGTCGGAGTTTAGATGAAAGGTCCGATCAAACTCATTATCGTCAAGATATGTGGCCGACAAGTACCAGGCAGCGTGGAGGACAACTAATAAACCAACAATCAACGTCAAATACCGTTCCTGGGTCCCCACCCAGAATCCAAGGAAAAGAAAGATCATCATCCACCAGGCATAGTTAAGCAACGGGACCCAAGGAATCTCCCTTACAATGCTATAATCCGGACGGCGGCCCCTGACCATAATCATATTCCAAGCAATCTGGAGCGCCTTTGGGAATGGGTTGCCGTTCAGAGACAGTTTATGGATCAAAAACGCCAGCACCACCAGATTGATTGCCAGGAGAACCAGCAACTTTGGAACAATGCCCATTCTTCTCACCCTGTAAAAGGATATGCCGGCCCGCTGGCGGTCATGCCAACCCTTTTTCCAATTTTTTGCTATCCATAAACCTGTAAGAATAGAAAACTATTCAATAATACCCCGTTGTCTCAAACCCTGCTCCAATTCGGCATCGGATTTAACACTCCGCGCCACCCCGGTCTCCATGGCCGCTCTGGCCACGGCCAGCGCAACGGCGGGTACCACTCTCCGATCAAATGGTTTAGGGATAATGTAATCAACCGTCAATTCCGCTTCGGAGACCAATCCCGCGATGGCCCGGGCCGCCGCGACCTTCATGGCTTCATTGATAACGGTGGCCCTGACGTCCAAGGCGCCCCGGAAGATTCCCGGGAACCCAAGGATATTGTTGATTTGATTCGGAAGATCGGACCGGCCCGATCCGACCACGGCGGCGCCAGCGGCCTTGGCCGCCTCCGGCATGATCTCCGGGATCGGATTGGCCATTCCAAAGACCACCGCCCGTTCGTTCATGGATTGAACCATGGCCGGGGTAACGATATTGGGGGCCGATACGCCGATAAACACATCCGCTCCGGCCATCGCCTCGTTAAGAGTCCCTTTTTCCAGGCCGGGGTTGGTCTCTTTCGCCAATGCTTCCTGATACGGGTTGTTAGCGGTATTCCCCGGGAAAAGAATTCCGCTTTTATCGCAAATCCGAATCCGGGTTGCCGTGATCCCGCTCTGGATCAGCATTCGGGTAATGGCAATCCCGGCCGCTCCCGCTCCGTTGACCACTACCTTGACCGCTGCCGGATCTTTGCCGACCACTTTCAAGGCATTAACCAGCGCGGCGCAGCAAACCACCGCCGTTCCGTGCTGATCATCATGAAAAACCGGTATCCCCAAGGTTTGCAACCTCGCTTCAATCTCAAAGCAACGGGGGCCGGAGATATCCTCCAGGTTAATCCCGCCGAAAGTCGGCTCCAGCCAACGCACTGCCTGGACGATCTCGTCAATGTTTTTGGTGTCCAGACAGATTGGAAAGGCGTCAATGCCAGCGAACTCTTTGAACAGAACCGCTTTGCCTTCCATCACCGGCAATCCCGCCAACGGACCGATGTCTCCCAACCCGAGCACGGCGGTACCATCAGAAACCACCGCGACCATATTGCCCCGGTTGGTATATTCAAAGACGGTCTCCGGGTCGGCCGCGATCTCCTTGCACGGTTCGGCGACGCCGGGTGAATACGCCAGACTCAAATCCCGGGCATTCCTGACCTGCACTTTACTGGCGACCGCGACCTTTCCCCGGTTGGCGCGATGTAATTCCAAAGCATCTTCTCGTAAACCCATCGTTTTTCCTCCTAATCGTATCATGTATGAGTAAGTCTCCGAAACTCAATCCTCCGGTTTAGACAGCCAACGCAACTGCGAGGCCAGAATCTTGACTCCTTCGTCCTGACGTTCCAGCCGCCCCTTGATTACTGCGACCCGATCCGGCTGATAGCCGTCCTTGACTTCATTGAAGAGCTTCGGGAAGATTACGGTCTCAACCGCTCCGGTCCAGTCTTCCAGCCTGCATCCGGCCATAATGGAACCGGACTTGGTCGCGATGGTCCGCCATCCGGTCACCACGCCGCCGAGCAGGATTTCTTTCCCGTCCGGCTCATCCTCCAGTTCGGCGATGGCCACGATTCCGTTTTGCCGGAATTTTTCCCGCCACTCATCCAGCGGATGTCCGGAGAGATAAACACCGAGGTATTCCTTTTCAAACTTCAGAATCTCCTGTTTTGAGAACTCGGCCACTTCCGGCAGGCCCGGATCGTAGCCAAGAGCGTCCTCGCCGAACGAATCCAGAAGTGATAACTGATTCCGGCTCGACTTTTTGACAGTGTTCTCCAAGATCCGATCCAGTCCGTTTACCATCGCCCGCCGGCCGGCACCGGTGAAGTCAAAGGCCCCCGCCAAAATCAAGCTCTCGATCACTCGTTTGTTCACCAACTGATGGCCGGTACGGTTGCAAAAGTCAAAGAGGGAACGGTACGGCCCATTCCGCCGTTCCTCGATAATCCGATCAATGGCGCCGACTCCGACGTTTTTGATCCCAAGCAGTCCGAACCGGATCCCTGAGCCCTCGGTGCCGAAGGAATGCGTACTGCGGTTCACGTCGGGGCCGAGGATCGAAAGCTTCATCCGGCGGCATTCCTCAATATAGAGCCCGACCTTATCGGAGTTCCCAATTACACTGGTCAAAAGCGCCGCCATAAACTCCTGCGGATAATTGGTTTTAAAATAGGCCGTTTGATACGCCACCAAAGCGTAAGCGGCTGAATGGGACTTATTAAACCCGTAGCCGGAGAAATACTCCATCAGATCGAAGATCTGGGCGGCGGTCTCTAGCGTTACCCCTTTGGCCGCCGCGCCGTCGGCAAACTGTTGACGCATGGCAGCCAGCACTTCCGGTTTTTTCTTGCCCATGGCTCGCCGGACCAGATCGGCCTGCCCCAGTGTGAACCCGCCCATAAGGCTGGCGATCTGCATGACTTGTTCCTGATAAAGAATGACCCCGTAAGTCTCCCGTAAAACCGGTTCCAGCATGGGATGGGGATAACTCGGACTTTTCTGGCCGTGCCGGACTTTGATATAATCGTCGACCATTCCGCTTCCCAGCGGCCCCGGCCGGTATAGCGCCACCAACGCTGTCAGATCGGCGATCCGTTCCGGTCTCAACCGGATGAGCAGTCGTCGGATGCCGCCGCTTTCCAGTTGAAACACGCCCAGGGTATGACCTTCGGCCAACATTCGATAGGTGGGCGGATCGTCCAGCGGGATCCTTTCCAGCGGGACCCGCAGGCTGCGGTTGGATTCGACCAGCGCCATCGCATCCCGCAGTACGGTCAGGGTGCGAAGGCCCAGAAAATCCATTTTCAGCAGGCCGATGGCCTCGATATCCTCCATGGGAAACTGGGTAGTGACCTCGCCTTCGTTGGAGCGAGCCAACGGAATCAGCTCGGTAAGCGGCGCCGCCGCGATCACCACGCCGGCGGCGTGGGTTGAGGCGTGCCTGGGAAATCCCTCAATCCGGCGGGCATAGTCCAGCAACCGGGCGATCCGGGGATCAGCCGCGATTAGCTCCCGCAGTTCCGGGGTAGCCTCGATAGCTTCTTCCAGGGAGATGCCCAACTCGTGCGGAATCAACTTCGCCACCCGATCGACCTCGCCATAGGGAAGCGCGAGGGCGCGTCCGACATCACGGACCGCCGCCCGGGCCGCCATCGTTCCGAAGGTGATGATCTGCGCCACGCGGTCCTCGCCGAAACGTTTCCGGACATAACTGATGACCTCGCCCCGACGTTCGAAACAGAAATCAATATCAATATCGGGCATGGAGATCCGTTCCGGATTCAAAAAACGTTCGAAGAGCAGTCCGTGCTCGATGGGATCGAGATCAGTAATGCCCAGCAAATACGCGACCAGACTTCCGGCGGCCGAACCCCGGCCGGGTCCGACCATGATTCCGTTTTCCTTGGCATAATGGACAAAGTCGCGAACCACCAGAAAATAGCCTGGAAACCCCATCTGGTTGATGATCGACAACTCATAACGGAGCCGGTCTTCCAGGGAGTCATCCCAATTCAACCCGCGGCTGTCGATTCCTTCCCGGCACAGCCGTTCCAGATAGCTCTCGGGAGTCTCTTGTTCCGGAGTCGCAAAGCTCGGCAGGTGAATCTTTCCCAACTCAAGCTCAACCCGGCACCGTTCGGCGATCCGGACCGTATTCGCCAGCGCTTCGGGGTAATCGAAGAAGATCTCGGCCATCTCCGCCGGGCTTTTCAGATAAAACTCCGGGGTCGGAAACTTCATCCGGTTCGGCTCGTCGACGGTTTTCCCGGTCTGAATGCACAGCAACACGTCGTGGATCGCCGCGTCGTCCCTGGTCAGATAGTGCACGTCATTGGTGGCAACCAGCGGCGCGCCACATTCGGCGGCCAATCTCGCCAGCGTCCGGTTGACATTCCTCTGATCGGCCAGTTGCTGATACTGTAGTTCCAGAAAAAAATGGTCCGGCCCGAAGATTTCCTGATAGACCCCGATTTTCCGTTTGGCTTCCTCAAGCTGATTGTTCAGAACCAACCGGGGAATCTCTCCCGACAGGCAGGCCGAGAGGCCAATCAGACCCAGGGAATAGCGGCGCAAGGCCTCCAGGTCAATCCGGGGTTTGTAGTAAAATCCCTCGACATTGGCCAACGACACCAGCTTCAGCAGATTCCGGTATCCTTCGTTGGTCTCGGCCAGCAGCACCAAGTGAAACGGGTTGTCGTCCACTTTCGGCACTTTATCCGTGAGCGAGCGCGGCGCGACATACAGCTCGCAACCAAGCAGCGGCTTGATTCCCTGTTTTAACGCCTGCTGATAGAATTTCAAGCAACCGTACATCACGCCGTGATCGGTGATCGCCACCGAGGGCATTCCCAGCTCTTTCACTCTGGCAATGAGCCGGCCGATCTCGGCCGCTCCGTCTAACAGCGAATATTGGGTGTGTACGTGAAGATGAACGAAATCCTTCATTGGCCACCAAACCATTCAATGTCCTTGACGTTTGTTTCGCTATGACCAAGGCGGTTACCTGCCGGGTTCCGAATTTTCCCCGGAGTCTTGTCCTGACCATAGTGACCTTTAAAACCCCAAGAGCAAATGGGTGTTCCGTCAACAAGCTTGTCCGAATTGTTTAACAAATTTGAAGACGAGGTTAAAAAAGGTAAGAGTTAGGTTACCATTGGGTAAATCGGTTGATTTTGGAAAATGAAACGCATATAATTAAAACCAGAGGGACGGAAAAAGAAATGGATGGACAAAAAACGTCCCAAATCAAACGAGGAGGAATTGACCATGAAAAGATGCCCTGATTGCAAGAAAGAGATCGGCTTCAGCCAAGTCTACTGCCCCCACTGCAGCGCGGAGTTATTCCGGGGCAAACGGCACCATCACGGAATCAGCTGGGTGAACAGTTTCCGGGTCCTGCCCATCAGCGAAGATTAATCCAATCTTCGCTTCTTTTTTTATTTTAGCCGACGTTAATCTCTGCGAATGCCCGCACCGGCAGAGCCGCCACGCCCTTCGCCTTCCAGGGGACCGCGAAAAAGCGGAAAGTCTGCCCGTTCAACCGGTCGAGGCCGGTCAGGTTTTCCACGATCAGAATTCCCTCTTTCAGCAACCAACTGTGCGCCGGACGAGCCGGATTTTGGGAGCTGTCGATATTGATGGTGTCCACTCCGGCCAGTTTGACTCCGGCGTCGATCAGCCGCTGAATCAGCGATTCGGAGATAAACGGGTAGGAATAATACTCCTCCCGGCCCCAATACTGGTCCCAGCCGAAGTGGAAGAGCACCGCACTGCCCCGCAAATCCATCCCGGGCGGAATCACCTCCGGCCCCACCGCTTCAAACCCGCTCCGGCCCCGGGCATCGATGACCACACCCGGCAGGATCACTTCGTCGAGCCCGATGCCGGATATGTCTTTGGCATCGGGATAGCGGTGATACGGCGAGTCCAGATAAGTTCCGATCGATGTCTGCAATGTCAGTTCGGTGATCTCAAACGAGGCCAATCCCTGATATTTCGGAAGGGACTGCTCGTGGGTAAGAAACGGCCGGATCCGGGTGGAGTACTGGATCACGGACCCGTCCTCGCTCTTCATCCGAAAACCGGGCATTCCGTCCTCAAAAACATGACTCAGGTCAATGAAACGTTCCATGGGAGCCTCCTATTCAAACTGCCGTCAAATTCTCTTGGCATAGCTTCAACCTGCTTGCAATTTCCCCTGTCAACACGGATGTAAAGTTTTGGTAAATATAATTATCTTAAATTTTTTCCGTTGCCGGTTTCCCCTGCGGCCATTTTTCGCTTACGCTTTCTTCTCCTTGGTAATAATCAACTTTCGCGTCTTTTTGGAACACCTCGCGATAGGGCAGGATGTTGATCTTCCCCGAGTCCGGATATTCGCAAACATCAATACCGGCAACAGTGCGGATATCAAGAAACCGGCAGGGGTTTTCCGTATGGTTGTACAACTGATGCGCGCCTTCCGGCCCCATCTCGAAAAATATGATATCGCCCTCGGATACTTCCACAAACCCTTCGGGCGTGCGGAGCGTGGCTTTCCCGGACAGAATTACAAAAATCTCCTCGGCGTTCCGGTGAAAATGATATGGGTAGGAATACTTCCCGGGGTCCAGTGAGCGGACGTCGAACTGCAAATGTTTTGATTTCACGATCTCCGTGAGCTTCTGACTGGTATGCCAGGCGAATTCCGGAACCGGAGATTGCCGGAGTCGAAATGAGAGATTTTTCTCATTAAATATTTGGGCCATGGGGAACCTCCCTTAAAATTCATTCTCCAGGATCGAATAGACCAAAGAATCCCGCCACGCTCCCTTTTCCCACTTGTGTTCCCTTAAACGGCCTTCTTTGGTCATTCCGTTCTTCTCCATTACTCGGGCCGATCCGATATTATCCGGATGGCAGGTTGCAAAAATCCGGTGCAATCCCAATTGGCCGAATCCGAAATTGATTAAGGCTCCGGCCGCTTCGGAAGCATAGCCTTTGCCCCAATAATTCTTGTCAAAGCAATATCCGAGCGCCGCTTCCTTGTCATTGGTTTTGGTAATATGAATGGTTCAGCCGCCGATCAGGCGGTTTTCGCTTTTTAAAACCACCGCCAATTCGTATTCAAATCGTGGTTGCGAACTTTGGGCCTTTACCACTCGTTCCAAAAATCTCCCGGTATCTTCGGCGCGGTTCGGCCCCCAGCCCAAATAGCGGACCACCAACGGGTCGGAAGCATACAAGTGTACCGAGTCATGGTCATTTTCAACAAATTCCCTGATCATCAGACGCGGGGTCTCTATTTCGATTTTGGCCATGTTGGGCTCCTCTATATCATTTCACTTGGCTCCTAAGGACTTCTTTCAATAGTTAAGGTCGCCCCTTCTTTCACTTGTCAACATTCTCTTTGCTTTCCGAGATATATTCGATAAGGTCGGATAATTTACACCCAAAAACATTGCACAGCTTAAACAATGTTTCAAGCTTCGTACTCTCAATATCCTTTTCCCGATAAAGTTTATTAATTGAGTTACGGCTAAGACCGGACAGTTTCATCAGTGCTGTAATGTCGTCAATCTTGTAGTCGGCCATCAGCCTTCGTAAATTACACTTAATCATTAAGCAAATCACTCCTATGATGAAATAATACCTCTCTGCAATAATATTTTCTATATTTCTGCCAATAATCAACTCTGCAAAGTTAATAATTAACTTGACAGTGACTTTATAAAGTTATATGATAACTCTATAAAGTTAATTATTAACTTTTAAGGAGCAATATAGTGCATCAAAACTTTAAAGATAGCCTTAAGAAATTTGTCGATGACCGTCTAGAAGAAATCGAAGGAATCCGTTAGAATTTCCACTTAAACCACTCCTATTTTTTTGGATAGAGTTATACCGGCCATTCTCCCAACATCTCAAGCGCCTATAGCATAGTAAAAAATTCGCCAAATTTATGGAATCTCCTTCCAGACGGATCTCGCATTATCCCGTAAATCACGACTAATCTGGATCAGACGATGTTAAAGCTCCCCGCCGCACTCCGGCATCCTCCCCCTAAGCTACGGCAGTTGCTGCCGTAACTACGGCACTAACCGCCGCACCTCCGGCACCCGTTGCCGTTAAGGCGGCGCCTAATGCCGGAACAACGGCACTCATTGCCGATGCAACGGCATTCAATGCCGGAGTAACGGCATCGATTGCCGGAACTATGGCACTCAATGCCCATGCAACGGCGTTCATCGCCGGTCAATTTTCGGTCACCCCCGCAACTGCGGCAACGAATGCCGGTCAATTTTCAGTTGCCGCCGCTGCAATGGGAACCGTCCCCTGTCAATTCTTTGGAAGCGCCGTTACTACGGCGGCAATCGCCGCTTCATTGGAGATAACCGCCGCATTACGATCATCATCCTAAATAAAAAGGAAATGAGCATATTCTCTTCGCGAACATGCCCATCTCATTCCCAACGGATTCAAACTGACTAAAACGCCAATCCATGACACTTCTTATATTTCTTGCCGCTGCCGCAATAACACGGGTCATTCCGGCCCGGTTCCGCGACGGATAGCCGGGCCGGTCTTCCGTTCTCCCGCAGGTAGGTCAAAGCCAGTTCTTCCAGGCCGGGCAGGGCATGTTCATAAAAATCGCACCAGCCCCGGCACAGCCAGCTTAATTGCTTCGGCTCCTCTTTTCCGTAAAAACGGTGTTTCAGACAATCGCCGGAACAGTAGCGCAGAAACCGGCACATAACGCATTGATCGTTCCAGGCCGTTTTCTGTTCCCCAAATACTTGATATTCGGGAGCATGGAGCAATTCATCCCAGGTATGGGTCATAATATTTCCCAGCTTTTTCGGCGCATCGACGAAGAAATCGCAAGGGTATACATCCCCGTTGTATTCCACCACCAGATACTGCCGGCAATTGCCCGCCATATGGCAGAGCGGGAAACTCCCATTGACCAATTGATTCAGGATGGCGTCGAACAGCCGGATGGATACCTTGCGGCAATCGTCGGGGTACCACCGGTCGAATAGATCATTGAGAAAACGCCCCCAGGCTTCGCCGGAGATGGTATGGGGCAAGCTTTGTCCGTCCGGGCCGAACTCCACGCAGGGAATGTATTGGTGATAAGCGATTCCCAGCCGGCAGAGGTAATCGTAGATATCCCCCGCGTAGGGGGCATTATGCGAATTTACCACGGTCAGCGCGTTAAAATCGACCCGATGCCGCTTCAAGCAATTAATTCCTTTCAAGACATCCGCATGGGAGCCGCGCCCGTCAACGGTAGTCCGGAAGCGGTCGTGCAGGTCCTCCGGTCCGTCGAGACTGACTCCGACCAAAAAACGATACTCGGCCAGATGAGTGGCGAATTGGTCATCGATCAGCGTGGCGTTGGTCTGCAAGCCATTGGAAACGACGGACCCGTTCCGGCCGTATCGCTGTTGGAGTTCGGTGACCCGCCGGAAAAACTCCACGCCCATCAGGGTCGGCTCCCCGCCCTGCCAACCGAAGACATGCTGGGGTTGGTCGGTCGCCATGAAACTGGCGATGAGCCGCTCCAACACCTCATCATCCATCCGGTGACGGGAATCTTGCGGATACAGGGAGCCACGGCTCAAATAAAAGCAATAATCGCAACGAAGGTTGCAATCGGCAGAGGTTGGTTTAATCAGCAATGAAAACGATTTCGGCTTGTCCACTTTGAGTTCTATCCCTTTCTGAGTAAATCATTTCAGGTATATCAAAATGTCAAATCGTAACTACAGGTGAAAAAACCAGCCGCTTCGAGCCTCTGAATCCCCTGCTTTTTATGTAATTGATCAACCTTCCCGGCGGTACTGGTGATTCCGTGCCAAGGCTCAATGCAAAGAAAAGGCGCCGGGTTGGAAGGCGACCAGATGCCCAGGTAAGGAAAGCCGGCAAATCTAACCCTAACCATTTTGCCATTCCTAAGGTCTTCTAAGGTCACGGTTTTCGACCGGAGACCTTTCAAAGGGTATACCTTGGTTTTGCCATCAAAATCCAGTGAAGCGACATCCACTATATTTTGATTTTTTAAAAAGGGGGCTTCCTGTCCGGTCAAATAGCCCGATTCATTGACCAACCGGTTGAGTGTTTCATTCTTTTCAAAGACCAGCCGGCAGTCTTTTCGCCCTTCCGGATTTAGACTACAGTTAAACCCGGGATGACCGCCAATCGAAAACCATAACGTTTGATTTCCCGCGTTTTCCACCCGGTACGCCGTACTTACCGTTTTTCCCCGAAGAGCATAGGTAACCGAAAGCCGAAATTCGAACGGATATTGACGTAAAGTAGTACTATCGTGGCTCAAGGAAAAAGTGATCGAATTTTCCCAAACTTCACATAGGCAAAAGTTCATTTTCGATGCAAAACCATGGAGATCCAGTGGATATTCCCTGCCCTGATAGAGGTATTTCCCCTGATTCAAGTGACCGACAATCGGAAAGAGTAGCGGTGCGCGCTTACCCCAAATTTGCGGGTCTCCCTGCCAGAGATACTGGTATCCGTCGGATTTCCCGACGATACTCATCAGTTCGGCGCCGCGCGGGCTTACTTCGATTTGTAGATGGTCATTTTCCAATCGATATTGCAAAGCGCCCGAATCCTTTCCCTATTCAAGCTGCGGTCCCATAATTCAACTTTTATTCTAAGCCGAGCCGGATATACTGTTCCTTCGGGGCGTCGTTTTCCTTCATCGCTTTCATTAGCTTGCTAACCATTTCCGCTTCCAATTCCGGAGCGCATATCGGATGTTCTTGTTGATAATCCGCTTCAATATCATAGAGTTCGGTCTTCCATAAATGGCGATACTTTTCGGTCCCCAACTGGGCACAGCCTTTGATTTTTAATACGCCGCACCCTTTGGTAAAGGAAAAAGGGCCTGAAAGCTCTATATTCCGGAGTTCTTCGACCTCAAAGGTATGGCGGATATGCATCGGCATCAGGGTGTACTCATAAAGCGGCTGATTGTCCGGGGTCACCGGCGCGCGCATATAGACATGCTTGCCATCGATAAGGTTGACATGAGCTCCATAAAGCCCAAAGAGGGCATATTCCCGGACCGGATCCTCATTGGCGATACAATCCCGCAAATTCTTTCCGGTCATGTCTTTCGGTGAGGTTAAGCCAAAGTAATTTAAAAGCGTCGGTGCAAAATCGATCATCTGCACCAGGCAGTTATTCCTGGTATTCGCCTTCTTACAGCGTGGATCCCAGATAAACAGCGGCGTGTTGGCCGTTGCATTATACCAGGGCATGCTATTCTTAGCCCACCAATCGTTTTCAGCCAGGGAATACCCATGATCGGTACATACGATGAGCATTGTGTCCTTCCATAAATCAAGCTCATCCATGGCAT
The DNA here is from genome assembly GCA_023402395.1 of Bacillota bacterium. GTDB lineage: Bacteria > Bacillota > UBA4882 > UBA8346 > UBA8346 > JAEYGI01. Next base: position 502,958 of record JAEYGI010000040.1, on the reverse strand, counting down.
CCAAAAAGCGGCCCAGGTTTTCATCACACATACTGACCAAAGCGGCATACTGTTTTTTGATGTGTTCGATATCCTCTTCCGATTCTTCCACCGGCGCATATTGGGGCCAGTCATAGAATTTTCCTTTATAATCATGTTCATATAGCTTTTTATATTTTTCCGGCGCAAAAAACGGCTCATGGGGATCAAAGGTCTCGATTTGTAAGAACCAGTTGTCATATTCACGATTTTTATTCATAAACTCAATTCCCTGGGAGAAAGTCAAATATTGGGGTTGCTCCTCAGGCGTTTGGAGATACTTTCGATTCACCCAATCAAAGCGAGTCTTAAAAAAACCCGAATGATTCATTTGCCCGGGATGAAGCTCAGGCTTCAGAGGTTCCTCAAGTTCCCCCTTCCAGGGGTCTCCCTCTCGGCCCCTGTTATATTCCCAGCTGTTATATCGGGTATGATAGGTAGCCCCGCCTTCTTCAAAATAGTGACAATGATCGGTTGTCAGGTGCGTGTAGATGCCGTTCTTTTTTAAAATTTCAGGCATGGAATCATCAAAGGGCTCAATCGGTCCCCAGCTTCGATGCAAGAAGTTGTATCGCCCCGTATGCAGTTCGCGCCTTGCCGGGATACACGGCATACTGCCTACAAAGCAGTTATCAAAGGTTACCGTCTTTTCAGCAAGCCGTTTAAAATTAGGAGCATGAACCCATTCACACCCATACGGAGGCAACATACTTCGATTTAACGAATCAAACATGATCATGACTGCTTTCATAATCCCAAATCATCCCCTAACCCTGGTTATTACAATTCTTCAATCATTCCAAATAGTTCTTTGAGATGTCACCCTGCCACTCTTCAATCCCCTGAAAGTTGGTGGCTTTTACCCATTCCCTGAGGATTTTAAGATGTCCGAGGAAATTATCTTTGCGTTCGATTGCCGCTTCGGCATCCCAGTACCGGCTCAATTCTTCGACAAGGGATTTTACGATATCCTGATAGCTTTCATCCCGGCCAAGATCCTGTTTTTCGGCTGGATCCCGTAACAGGTCGAAAAGCTGCGGATAGTCGTAGCCATGGTGCAGGATGAGCTTCCAATTATTTTTTCTGATCATGGCCGACGGATTGTCCCCCTTGATATCGGCCAACTGTCCTATGATACTTCTCTGGCTGTCAATTTTCTCCTTACCTTGAATAACTGGCAGCAGGCTCATACCCTGCATTTTAGGCAGTTTCTCTCCGTTACTCATGTCGATGAAAGTCGGAGCTAGATCCAAAAGGCTGGTCAGCCCATTTATCCTCATGCCCCCCGGGAACTGGCCGGGGCAGTTGAAGATCATCGGTACCCGCGCCGAACCTTCATAGAAGTTGCTCTTCCAAAACAGGCCATTTTCACCGAGACTGTCTCCATGGTCAGACCCGTAAATTATCATCGTGTTTTCGAGACCAAGCGTATTTGTGATCTCATCAATAATTTTGCCGATAAGCCCGTCGAGGTACTCTACCATTCCATAATAAGCAGCGCGGACTCTTCTGGTCTCTTTTATGGATACATCTTCCATACCTCGATTTGCATACCATTTCTGTATCGCGGGATGTACGTTGTTTCTAAATTCATCCAAATCGTCCGGGTCAGGCAGTATTGAATCATAGTAGTCAAACAGTTCCCGGGAGCATACATACGGGCAGTGCGGGCCGTAAAAGCCCACCGTCATGAAGAGGGGCCTCGGATCCTTGCGTTCACGGATATGCTTGATAGCAGCAGTTGCAACATCTTCATCGAATAGCAGGACACTTGAACAGCCTGCTCCGGATAAGTCAATGGCTCTTCTGCTCTGATCGGGCGTACCCTTTAAATCCCCATAAATGGGATTACCTCTCCCGGGATAATTACGGGTCACATCGCCAACCAGCCTTTTCTCAAAACCATGTCGCTGATCGGGGCCAATAAAATGCATTCTCCCTGTAAGTACGCTCTCATAACCTGCTGCGCTTATTGAGTGCACAAATGTTACCCTGTCTGAGGGAAGCGCCTGCATATTGTTGAAAATTCCGGTCTGGTTGGGAAGAAGCCCGGCCAACATGGAAGCCCTGCTAGGAACGCAAAGTGGGGAGTTGCAGTAGCAGTTGTCCAGAACTACCCCGGAAGCGGCCAATTGGTCAAGATTGGGTGTCCTTACATATTTATCCCCGGCAAATCCGGCTATTGCCGCATTATGCTGGTCTGACAGTAAAAAAATCACATGTTTCCTGTCCATAATGACCTCCAAATCCTATTTGCCTCTGCAGAATTCGGCGAAATATCTTTGCAAAGTGACTATGTTGCACAGTATCCTGCGGAAAATAATAGAGCTCAACAATTTGTAAATTAAATTTACTAACTATAATATAACACACATGATCCATAATTTCAATAATTTTGTAAATTAATTTTACTAAATATTACGTATGCTATCTGATGAGTTTAGCCACTAGGATACAATCGCGCTGTTTTTTTAGTAAACCCAGGCTTCTGAGCAATATTTAACACAAAAATAAAATGCATGAATCTCGCAAAAGTAGCGTTTATTCATGCATTTATTTGAAATTAGTGATATGCTCCTCAACAAAACTATCTATGGGCAATGCGCTTTGGTTTCGACTTATACATCAGTACTGGGCATTGTAAGAAATTCTATTCCATAACTTCAGAATCACTCAAGATGCCAATCAACTTATCCCTTACTATGGCTATACATCCATAAGCAACACTCAGTTCACCTAGACTCGAGCAACATATATCCAAATGCTTACAATAATGTTCCGGCAGCATCTTGGCAATAACTGTCTTAAGCTCTTTAAGCATAGCGTCATCGATTATCAAACCAAGATACCCACTAATGCATATGCGAGTGGGATTAAAAGTATTAATGAGATTTACTATACCAATTTCTAAAAATTGCATTATTTCATAAAGAGCCGCCATGGCAACCGGTTCTTTCCTTTTTACTCTTTCCAGAATTTCCTCAATATGTTTTTGATGTTGCAGCTGACCAGGATACAGTTTATTAAACAAAGCGCGAATCGAAGCATACTCTTCTAAACAACCCTTATTGCCACACACGCATTGTTTACCGTTAGCTTGGATAATGGTATGAGCAAATCTTCCGGCAAATCCCTGGTAGCCGTTAATAAGGGCTCCATTAGAATACATACTGGCGCCGATCCCCCATGTTCCAGAAATACAAACTACGTGTTCGTAGGGATTGGCCTTGCCAAAATGAATTTCCCCCATCGTAACTGCCTGTGTGGTAGATTGAATAAAAAAAGGTACACCCAGGTTACACTTTTGCATTTCTTCTCGTATTGGAAATTGATTCCACGTCTGCCGGTTGATTATTAACTCGATAACTCCGGTCAGTTGATTATAATGCCCTGGAAAAGCAATACCCACCCCTACTACTCCCAACTTTCGAAGTTTATATTGCTCCTTCAGCATGGTAACGGTTACTGAAACTTGTTGAATAAACGCTTCCGGTTCAGGCCCGGTGTCAGGCAAAATAATATTATCTAACATTGCTCCAGCCAGATTTGTTACAACGACTCTGATGGAAGGAATACTCATCTCGACGCCAACAAACACTCCTGAATCACCATTGATGCTGAGCATGGTGGCTGGCCTTCCCTTTGTCCCTGCTACTCCCAGCTCGTGAACAACACCCTTTTCCAGCAAAAAATCTACACAATTGGACACGGTCACTTTATTCGAACCTGACAGTTTGGCAAGTTGAGCTCTGGAAACAGGCTGATTTAATAAAATCAACCTGTAGATTTTCTCTAGATTTAAGTTTCTCATCACTTCAAAAGTCCCGTTTGATCCAATATATGAATTCATATTTTTCATCCTATGCAATTATTTTGATACTTGATATTATTCCCTGGGAGCCTTAGCGCCACCCAATAAGCATCCGTCCGGTTGAATTCGACCCATAACTCAGTGGACATTTTCAGATTACCAAAACTTACTTTTGATTTCAAGAAATTTTTGATTTAAAGAAATTTTTGATTTTAATAATCAGCCCGGAAAATTCTTTTCGTAAATTTTGCCAAGCCGCTTATTTGTATTTTTTTATAAAATCAAAAAGAAAGTTTGAACAAATTATTACCTATTCAAACTTTCTTTTAAAAATCAAATGCAGCAACTATTCGAATATTACCATATTATTTCTTGCCTGCTTGCTTTTTCATTTGATCTGCAATACCACTGGCTTTAACTGCCTCGGTAAATTCTTTTATTTCTTTTTTCCATTTTTCAGCACTTTCTTCCGGTCCTAAAAATTCAACATAAAATCCCAAACCTTGTGCTATCTTTTTAAATTCCTCATCGTTTATTATTTTTTTAAATCCTTCAGCCAATTTGGCCTTAACATCTTTAGGAACTCCGGTAGGCGCACAAATGCCAAACCAGGCCGTAGCTGCCACATCCACCTTGCTCTCTTTAAGAGTCGGTATGTTCGGAAGATCTGGCATTCTTTTCTCGGTGGATATAGCTAAAATTCTCACTTTGCCATCTTTAGCGTGACTTCTAACTTCAACTAATGAGGAAAAAAGGAGCTGGACATGGCCACCTAAAAAGGCGGTGGTGGACTCCGCACCAGTTGAAAAGGGAACTGATTCCATTTTTACTTTCGTCTTCCTAACAAACATTCCCGATAAAATATGAGGCAGGGATCCAACATTCGAATAAGCATATTTTATTTTTCCGGGGTTGTCCTGGGCATATTTTATTAGCTCGTCAATATTTTTAATCGGAGAGTCTTGAAGCACGGAAACTGCAACTGGATTGAAAACTGCCTGGGCAATCGGTTCTGTTTGTTTCCCATAATTATTGGTGGTAATACCGTATAAAGGTTGCAACAACATATTGGCATTGGATATTCCTATTGTATACCCATCATTTTTACTATTGACAAGTTCATTGTAGCCAATCACGCCAGATGCTCCCACTTTATTTACAATCACAAGCGGTTGGCCAAGATACTGTTTGGATACCTTCTCCATTGCGCGGGCCGTTAAATCAGACGCACCTCCTGGTGCCATAGGTACAATAACTTGGATCGGCTTAACGGGATATTGGGACGTGCCCGGAGTTTCTTTTTTACCCCCCCAAGTCCATCCAGTCCCCAGTAAAACTAATAATAATGCGATTCCAAGTACAGGAACAAAGCTTTTTGCCTTCATTTCTTTTTCCTCCTCTTGTTTTTCCATTACTTCACAAAGAACGCTTCAGCTGCCATTTGGGAGTCATTTATACAGTTGACCACTTTAATCTGTTAGTCTTCATATGCCACCCCCTTTATTCCCTGGTTTTGGTTTGGTAAGGATACCATGAGACATTTAGTTCGTTGTTCTTTTCGCCAGAAAGTACTTGCGTAGATTCCCATATGTTCCGACAATCAAAACGATAATGGCCAAACCCAGAAAAGTTGCAGAAACCGGCCTCATTAAAAAGGACAGGAGATTCCCATCAAACAAGATTAAGCTTTGGGTTAAGCTTTTTTCGATAATGGGTCCCAAAATTAGGCCGATCGCCAGAGGAGCCGGTTGATACCCAACCTCTCTCATAATGTAACCGATAAACCCAAATACAATTAATATACCTAAATCAAACACACTGTTATTCAATGCCAAAGCACCCGTAAAAGAGATAATCACAATCAACGGCATTAAGTATGCTTTTGGTGTTTTAAGCAGAGATGCAAACACCCCGACAAAAGGAAGATTAATAATAAGCAATAATATATTCCCAATATACATACTGGCAAGCAGTCCCCAAAACACCCCGGGATGTTCGGTTATTAGCGACGGGCCGGGAGTAATGCCATGAACCAAAAAACCGCTTAACAAGATTGCGATCGGTGGCGCAAATGGTAACCCTAAAGACAACAGAGGAACCATTGCCGCAGAACTGGCTGCATTGTTTGCCGATTCCGGCCCGGCTACACCTTCCACTGCCCCCTTGCCGAATTCTTCAGGCGTTTTACTGACTTTTTTTTCAACTGCATATGACAAAAACGTCGAAACTACAGCCGCCGGTCCAGGTATTAATCCACATAGAAAACCTAAGATACTTCCCCTAAACATCGGGTTGATTGACCTTTTAACTTCTTCCCGATTAGGATATAACTCACGGAAACGAACGTTTTGAATTGATACAGCTTTATTTTCTTCACACAGCATGCTGATTACTTCGCCTAAACCAAATAATCCCATGGCAACCAGTACAAAATCAATCCCTTTAGTTAGTTCAGCGCTTCCCATGGTAAATCGGTTTATACCACTTAATGGATCTAATCCAATAGTTCCAACCATTATACCCAATATCATCATGATAATTCCTCTTACCACTGAACCGGATAAAAACACTAAAGCAATCAAACCCATCAATGCTATCGCGAAATATTCCGGCGGGCCAAAAGATAATGCCATATTGGAAAGTGGCGGAGCAAATAAAGTTAGCAAAATAAGGCCAATGGTCCCGGCAATAAAGGATCCAAATGCTGCAATGGCAAGTGCAGCGCCAGCCCTCCCTTTTTTAGCCATTTGATATCCATCCAAGCACGTCATTAGCGAAGAGCTTTCACCCGGAACATTAACCAGTATTGATGTCGTAGAACCGCCGTACATGGAGCCGTAATATATTCCAGCCAACATGATCAGGGCCGTAGTGGCGTCCATCCCGAAACTTAGCGGCAGTAATAATGCCATGGCGCCTCCCGATCCCAGTCCCGGGAGGATACCGGTCAGTGTTCCGATGATTACCCCGACTGTACATGCAATAATATTTGTAGATGTTAAACTTGCTTTAAACCCCTCAATCAGCAATGACATTATGTCCATTATTCTTACACCCCTTCTAATGTAGCAACTATGGTAATGGCACTAGCAGTAATTCCGCAAACAAATAATAACTACCCAATGATAACGCCATCGAAAAAATCAGAGGCTTTACCCAAGATTTTGCGCCAAATAGCTTTGTAAGAAAAAGCAACAGACCAAAGGTTGCGACGGTGTACCCGATCAGTTTTAGGACTAATGCATATAAGATAACACCAGCCAAGAAAAGTGCAATTTTCGCCCATTTTATATTAATCTGTGACGAACCATTTTTATTTAAATATGATCTTATTAATTCGAATAAAGAAAAAAAAGCCAACAGTGTTCCTGATACAATTGGCAAAAATCCTACTCCGGGGCGCTTCATTGTACCTAATACTAAATCTTTAGCATCATAAAGATAAATTACGCTTACCAATAAAATACAGGCGGAAAAGATGGTTTTGGCGTCGATACGCACCATTTTCACGATAAAACTTACCTCCTTTTATTTAGATACTTATAATTTAGAAACACCGCTCATTTTTATATAGTGAATTGAGCAAACGCCCTACTCTCCAATGGAGAAGTATCTCCATCCCTATCTGTATGAAGGTAGGGGTACAGGTTGGGAGTCTTCAGTCATCATGCTCCAATCCGCCAGTTTTTGCTTCAATTCTTGAACAATGAATATATTTTCGTCCTTATCTACGATATTAGACAGCTCCCATGGATCATTTATCAGATCATACAATTCATCCTTATCCCCCATTGGATCATGAACATATTTCCATTCACGGGTACGCACCATCTTCCTCCTACCTTCCGCTTCACGCCATTGAAGCGTATCTGCAATGGTATGCCGTCCATAAGGCTTAGGAAACTTTTCAAGATCGGACATTTTAAAAGCTGGTCCACCCGCTCCATATTCCGAGAATGCAACCTCCCGTGGCAACTCTTCGGTAATTGTAGGCAACGGTACTCCCTGCATAGAGCGGGGTATTTCAAACCCTTGCAGTTTTAATAAGGTAGGTACTACATCGATCAAGTTCACCATACTGCGATCAATTGTGCCGGATGGAATATGTCCGGGCCATGATACGATCATTGGAATACGAGTAAGACAGTCATAAAAAGCCCCGCCTTTTGCAATCATCCGATGCTCTCCCATGAAATCACCATGGTCTGAGCAGAAAACTACAATTGTATTTCCTCTGAGATTTAACTTTTCCAGACTATCGATGATTTTCCCAATTTCATCATCGATAAAACGGATCATGCCATGATATACTCCCAGTACCTTATAGATATCTTCCTCAGAATCCTCACCAAGTCCAAGCATCTCATACAACACCTTATTGCGTTCAGGCCCATTGTCAAGCTCCCCTTCTGCCCATGGTGGGAGTTTAATTCGATCCCTAGAAAACATTTCCGCATACCTTCTCGGTACTTCGTAAGGGTTATGGGGGTCGGGAAAAGATACCCAGAGTGCAAAAGGCTCATTTTTATGAGATTCCAAGAAACGGATGGCCTGTTGAGCCAATACCGCGCTAGCGTAATCTTCCTCCGGATAGTCAGTCACGGCACATTCGATACGAGGACTTAATTTGGGCATATTGCATCTTACAGCATGTGCCTTGTCAATGCAGTCTACCGGCCTTACCCATTCCAATCCTTTAATTGGGGACCTTGTTACACGTCCAAAATGCTCAATCTCACACCATGCATCAAAAAGAGCCAAATCATCCGGATGCTCAAAACAGTGGTTTTTGCCGATCAATCCCGTATGGTAACCGGCTTCCTTCCAGAGTTTAAAGGCATGGATCCTATCCGGCGCTATCAGTGTTTCATTTCTTCTACTGCCGTGAGAATGGGGGTACTGTGAGGTCCAAAGGGAAACTCTGGCAGGGACGCAAAGGGGGTGAGGAGTAATGGCATGGTGAAATAAAACCCCTTCATTAGCAAGCCTCTCCAATGCCGGTGTACTGCAAAATGTATTTCCATATAAATTCAATGCGGTTGCTTTTAGCTGATCTGCCATGATTACGATTACATTTGGCCGATTCATTTAAATAAATACCACTCTTCTCACGAATATATTTTGTAAATTATTTTTACTAAATGTAGTGTATCACAAATGCTATCTAAACTCAATCCTATTTAGTAAATTATTTTTACATATGGTTAATTACTTTTTTATTGTTAATTAACTGGAAAGTCATCCAAAATTCATCGGGAGTTCCCCCTAAGCTGCGGCAGTCACTGCCGTAACTACGGCACCCGTTGCCGTTAAGGCGGCGCCTAATGCCGGAGTAACGGCATCGATCGCCGGACCTACGGCACTCATTGCCGATGAAACGGCATTCATCGCCTGTCAATTTTCTGTCACTCCCGCAACTACGGCAGCGAGTGCCGGTCAATTTTCAGTAACCGCCGCTGCAACGGGAACCGTCCCCTGTCAATTCTTTGGAAGCGCCGTTACTACGGCGGCAATCACCGCTTCATTGGAGACAACCGCCGCGTTAGTATTATCATCCAAAAAAACTCCGGACGCAACTCCCGGGTGATTCGCGACGGTTCAATCATCTCATTTCTTTTTCAAAAAAAGAATGAGCATATTCTCCGGGAGAACATGCTCATTCCGTAATAAAATGAAGAGATTCTGAGGTCAAACTCGGAAATGAATCATCGCTTCACTTCCGCATTTCCCGCCCCTTCTCCAGAAATATAATCTGACTCCCCAATTTCTCCGCTTCCTCCCGGTCATGCGTAACCAGAACGAACGGAATCTTCCAAAGCCGCTGAATCCGGAGCAGTTCATCCTGTAATTCGATTCGTATATCCTGATCCAGGGCGGACAGCGGCTCGTCCAGCAACAACACTTCCGGTTCGGCCATTAGCGCCCGAGCCAAGGCCACCCGTTGCTGCTCGCCGCCGGAGAGTCCGCCGGGAAACCGCTCGATCAGCCGGTCGATCTTCAGCAGGCTCAGCAACTCATCGAAAAGCCGGCCAGTGGACTCGCGGCTCTTTTTAACTCCGTAGAGGATATTTTTCCTGACCGTGAGATGCGGGAACAGGGCGTAGTTCTGGAACATGTATCCCACCCCCCGGTCGCGTGGCGGCAGGAATACCTTGGAATCGGCGGCGTAAAGCGGCCGGTCGTTCAAGGTGATCCGTCCGGCGTCGGGAACGGTTAAACCGGCGATGCACCGCAATGTTGTGGTTTTGCCGCATCCCGACGGCCCAAACAGCACCAGGATACTATCCGCTACCGTAAATTCAATATTCAGGACAAACTCAGACAACTCTTTCCGGACAGCTACATGCAGCATACGAACTCTTCCTTTCCCGGAACCGGTTCATCTTCCGTCTGGACCAGCGATTTACCCAAAAGACCATGGCAAACGTAATCAGGCTGATGATTAACACATAGTAACCGGCGGTGGTGAGATCGTTCCCTTCACTGGCGAAAAAGATGGCCACCGGGATGGTCTGTGTTCTCCCCGGAATGTTCCCAGCCACCATGGCCGTAGCCCCGAACTCACCCATGGCCCGCGAAAAGGAGAGCACCAGTCCGGCCACAAGCCCCGGCCAGGCCAGCGGCAAAGTGACGGTGAAAAACACTTTCAACTCCCCCGCGCCAAGCGTCCGGGCGACATCCTCCAACTGGCGGTCGACACTGACCAGCGCCGCTTTAGCGCTTTGATACATCAAGGGGAAAGCAACCACCACCGCCGCCAGGATCGCGGCGCCGGGCGTGAAGACCAGTTGGGCGCCGAACCATTGGTTCAGCAAGATCCCAACCGGGCCCCGCCTGCCGATCAAAAGCAGCAGGACAAAGCCGGTGACCACCGGCGGCAAAACCAGCGGCAAGGTGATGATCGATTCCACGGCGTCTTTGCCATGAAACTCCCGCCGGGCCATCAAAAAAGCGGCCAGTATACCGAAGCTCCCCACGAAGATCAACGCGATTGCGGCAACTTTTAATGATAGGAAAACCGGTTGCCAGTCGAACAAGTAAGTCACCACCCGGACAGATTGTCATTTTTGGCGCGTTCAGTCAAGTTAGTTGTTGTACATTACAAAACCGTACTTCTCAAACACCGTCTTTCCTTCCGGCCCGCTCAGATAGGCCAGGAAATCGGCGGCTTCCTTGGGTTGTTTGGCCTCGGCCAAGACGGCGGCTGGGTAGATAATCGGCTCATGAGAACCGGCCGGAGCGATCGCCGCCACTTTCACCTTATCGCTGACAATGGAATCGGTCCGGTAGACCAGGCCCGCGTCGGCATTCCCCGTTTCCACATAGGTCAGTACCGCCCGGACATTGGTCCCGTAGACCACTTTGCCTTGAATCTTGTCCCAGACTCCGATCGCCTTCAACGACTGCTGCGCGTACTGGCCGGCCGGAACCGACTCCGGAGCGCCGATGCCGATTTGTTTGACGGAGGCTCCCGCCAAATCCTTGAAATCTTTCAGGCCGAGCTTCGAATCCTTCTCAACCACCATCACCAATTGATTTTCCAGCAAGTTTTTGCGGGTCCCTTTTTGCAACAGGTTCTTTTTTTCAAGCTCATCCATTTGTTTGAGCGCGGCCGAAATGAAGAGATCGGCCGGAGCCCCCTGCTCGATCTGGGTCTGCAATTGTCCCGACGATCCCAGATTGAACACCAACTTGACATCGGGCTGTTTCTTTTCGTAATTCTTCTGAAGCTCGGCCAAAGCGTCCTTCATGCTGATCGCGGCCGATACATAGACCTCGGTATTGGCCGCCCACAATTGAAATGATCCGAACAAAAGTAAACCAATACAAACCAACGCCAACCAAAACTGTTTTCGCATGTTTCCCGCTCCTTTACATTATAAAATAAAATCGTCCCGTTTTATATGGATTTTAAGAAGTTGATAATCGCTGCTTCCGGGGAAATCATCTCCTTTCGATTTTGATGGATCAGGGACAAATAGCTGATTGTAAACCAGAACTAACATTAACTATCAAAACCATTATGCAATATCATTGTATTTTATGTTATAATAAATTGCAATATATGTTTCAAAAACTAACATAAAAGTTACATCGCTTTTTCAACAGCTGACTTGCATAAGGATTTTGGGTGGTTCAATACTATGAGTGATTAACTACCAAATTCTTTTGGGAGGGATAACCTATGAAAATCAGTGGCCGCAACATGTTAAACGCTACCGTCAAGGAGATTGTCCGAGGCGCGGTCATGGCCAAGGTCGTCCTGGATTACAAGGGCGATAAACTGGTCTCGGTGATCACCGTCGATTCCGTCGACGATCTCGGCCTAAAGCCGGGCGATCAAGTCTCGGCGCTCATCAAATCGACTTCAGTGATGCTAATCAAGGAGTAAATCATCTTGTCGGAAAATGTCTCCTATACCCCTGAAGAAGTGGCTAAAATTCTCAAGATTTCCCGGTTCACCGTTTACGAAATGATCAAGCGGGGCGATTTGGCCGCCTACCGCATCGGACGCAAGGTCCGGGTGGAAGCCGACGATCTGGAACGGTACAAGCAGCGGGGCAAGGGCTGCGGACCGGTCTTGACCCAAACCATGGTCAAGGCCGCCGATGCCGGGTTCAACCTTCAGGAAGGGCTCATCATCTGCGGTCAGGATATCGCGCTCGATATCCTGACCCGGCATTTGGAAAAGCAACTGCCCCAACTACGTTTCCTCCGCCAATACGTCGGCAGCATCCCGGGGCTGCTCGCCCTCTATCAGGGTACGGTCAATCTGGTTACCGCTCATCTGTGGGACGGCGATACCAACGATTATAACGTTCCATATGTCCGCCGGTTATTGCCAGGTCACAAGACGGTCATCTACAATCTGGTGTACCGGTATGAAGGGTTTTTCGTCGCCAAGGGAAATCCCAAGGCCATTCATACCTGGAGCGATCTGGCCCGTCCCGACGTCCGTTTCGTCAACCGCGAATGCGGCTCCGGCGCCCGGGTGCTGCTGGACGAGCAATTGCGCCTGCTGGACATCGATCATCACCGGATCCATGGCTATGACCACGAAGAGTCCAGCCATCTGGCGGTAGCCAGTTGCGTGGCGCGCGGTGAGGCCGACGTCGGCCTGGGAACCGAAAAAGCGGGATTACAGGTTCAGGAGGTCGAATTCATTCCCTTGCACAAGGAGCGCTATGATTTGATTTGGCGCAAGGAAGATTCGGCGCTCCCCCATTTTCAAGTCTTGCTGGCCGTGCTGAACTCCACGGCGTTTCGCAACGAGGTCGCGGGCATGGGCGGCTACGATATCACCAAGATGGGTCAGTTGATGGCCGAGGTCTAACCGCGCGAGACGATACGGGTTCCCATGTCGGCCGGTTTTCCGAAATAGACCGCGGTGGTGGCCACCGCGTCGATGCCGGTGGCGGCATAGTCGGCAATATTGGCCTCGTTGACGCCTCCCGCCGCCAGCAGTACGATCCGGGGTTCGATCTCCCGCAAGGTCTTCACATCGGACCGCAACTGCTCCGGGCTTGCCTTGTCGAACTGAATGCCGTCCACGCCCGCCTTGACCAAGGCGATCGCTTCCTCAACCCTTTCCACCTCGACAATCAGCTTTTTCTCACACACCTTGGCTTTTATTTCCGGGATCATCCGGATCAACTCCGCGGGGCCGTTCAAAAAATTCCGGTGTTGCTCGAAGATCAGAATGGTTTCAGAAAGCCCCAGACGGTGGGGAAATCCTCCCCCCGCCAGAACCGCCTTGATCGCCAGCTCCTTGGTTCCGGGAAAATTCTTTCTGGTCGTAACCACCGCCAGCTTGGGATTAACGGCTGACGCCTTCTTCACCAAGCGCCGGGTACGGGTGGCGATGCCCGAACAATATTCGAGAATATTCAAGGATACTTTCCAGACCATATGCAGGTCTCCGGCCGTCCCTTCCGCTTCAAAGAACGTCTCACCCGGCGCCAGCACACTGCCGGACGGTAACGCCCGGATTACTTTCACATCGAACCGGCGGCAGATCCGTTCCACCTCCTCCGTGCCGCAAAGCACCGCGTCCTCCCGGTTGTAAAACTCCAGTCTTCCCGGTTCGGAACCGATTCCCAATACCCACGTGGTCAGATCCAGATATGGAATATCCTCTTTGATCAAGCGCTCAACCGTATCATCCGCAATGTGGTACAACGCTCATCCTCCTCGCTGCAATTTCGTTCCCTACGCAAATATAATGAAATTATCCACTCCCAAAAATTCGTCAATATAGTCGCAATGATCTATCGAAGCGTTCAAAAAAACTGCTTGCGATACATACAGCCGGCCACCAGCGGATAGGCTTCCTCGGACCGTTCCGGGCCGGGCTTGGTGCAACCGGTCTTCCAGAAGAAAATTCAGAGTCCGTTAAAATCGCCGTTAATTTCGAACGAACGAATCCCCTCCCGGACCAGAAGCGATTGAATCCGGTCAATTTCCCGGTTCCACGACTGCCGGTTCAATCGTCCCGCCAGTTCCGAACCGAACGGATCCAACCTCTGGTTGAGCTGACGTTGCAACCGCTCCCCCTCCAGGTCGCACCCGATCCAGGCAATCCCGCCCGGCGCCAGCATCCGGTACATCGCCGACGCCATTTGGCCTGACTGGGTTTGGTAAAGATGGGACGGCCGCAGAGCACGAGATCAAATGAATCTTCCTCAAACGGAATCGTCCGGCCGTCCCATTTGGAGATAGTAATCGCGACTCCATGCTCCAGGTTCGGATATTCCTGGAAGCAATCCGCGTCATCTCCACCGAATTCACCAGCATGTCAATATGGAGCTCGGTTATCCTGGCCAAGGCCAGGCCGAGCAGGCCGTTTCCGACGTGAATCTCCAGGCACCGCCCCCGTTCAAGCGCAGTTTTATATTTGATTCTTTCCGCCAGTTCACCGTAGCCGGAGTATGGGTCGAACTGAAAAGCCGGTTCCAACCGGAATCACCCCGCTTTTTCCCGATATTTCTTCGTAACGGCGAAATAATTGTTATATGTATTCTAGTTGTTGTTGAGTTTCGTTTAATGTTTACCAAACATGAATAAACATAACCTAATTTAAATGATATTATAAGCCACATTTCCCAAAAGGTCAAGGTCGATTATTAAAATAAATGACATATATATTACACATTACAATCATGGTTAACAACGTTCCAAATCCGGGAACGAAAAATTCACCAAGCGATTCCCAAGGTTGATTAACCATAGGATCCCTGCTTATTCTGATTTTTTACTGATGTATTATCAGTGCTGAGCATTAAACAACAAAAGTCTTGCATTATCAACCGTCACTCAATATAATTTAATATATAACACATACATTACACCGTCATTTCTATCCCCGGCTTAATTTATTAATTGATCTCATATTGAAAAACGGCTTTACAGTCACGAACCGCCATTCTCTTCAAAGTAAGGAGGGTTTCGGGATGAATATTGAACCGAAGATACCCATCGGCGAATTGCTGGATTTGCACCCGGAAGTGCTTCCGGTATTCGCGGCACACGGTTTTCGGGCCGATTCCCCGGAATCGTTACGCCAACAGTTGGATCCGTCCTGGATGCTGCAGACCGTATTAGCCGCCAAGCAGCTAAACCCGGTGCTTTTCATCGAGCGGCTGAACGAAGCGGTCGTCGAGGCGGTCGAGGCTAAGCCGTTGCTGGCGACGGAACGGCCCTACGCAGGACACCTGGAATTACTGGCCTATATCGTTTGCCCCTTGAAACATCTGTTCAAGGAAGGGCTGGAGCAACAACTCCGTGTTCATCGGGACCGGACCGGAAAGACGGTCAATGCCTTCATGCTGATGGGCTGCGGCGGCCAGGACCCTTGCGAGGACATTTGGAAAGTCGATGATATCGATGATTTTCCCGATCTGGTGGTTTCGATGGGCTTTGACAATCTGTTCAAACGCAGTTTTCTGGAACGGTTCGTCGCTTCCGGCTACTTTCAGGCGGTTCAGCCGGGTCCGGTAGCCGAAGCCTTCGCCGACATTCCCGATCCCTGGGGCCGGCACACGATCTATGCCGTATTCCCTTATGTCCTGCTGATCGACAGGGCCAAACTCGGAACCCGGCCGCTGCCGCGGCGCTGGGGTGATTTGCTGGACCCGGCCTACCGGGGCCAGATTGTCATCGCCGGCGCGGCCGATGATATTTCCGAAATATTGCTGCTCCATTTTGAGCGGGAATTCGGCCCGACCGGCCTGGAACAACTGGCCGCCAACGTCAAGGATGCCTGGCACGCCTCGAAGATGGTGAAAACCGCCGGCAGCGGCCGTCCGGAGGGAGTGGCGATCTACATCATCCCTTGGTTCTTCGCGGAATCGTCCGCCCATAAGGATGCCGTCGCTATCGTCTGGCCGGAGGACGGGGCGCTGGTAAACCCCATGTATATGCTGGTTAAGGCGTCAAAACGGAATGAAATGGCCCTGTTCTCCGGGTATGTGACGGGAAAAGAATTCGGGGAAAAAGCAGCCCGGGCGTTCTTCCCGGTTTTGAACCCCGCCGTTGACAACCTGCTGCCTTCGGGCGCCCGGTTCAAATGGCTGGGCTGGGACTATATCTGGTCGGTGGATCTGGAGGAACGGATCGAGTCGGCGCGGGTCGCCTTTCTGAAAGCCTGGCAACCGGGCGCGCGATGACGGCGCGATATGTAGAAAGCGGGTGACGGGATGAGACTGGTAACGGTAGCGGGTCCGCCCTCGTCAGGCAAAACCGCGGTAATCATCAAAACCGCCAGTTATCTGAAAGAGTCCGGCGTAAAGGTTGGAATCGTCAAATTCGACTGCCTTTCCACTTCTGACGATCTCATCTATCAAAAGATGGGATTTCCGGTACAAGTCGGCATCTCCGGCAATCTGTGCCCGGACCATTATTATGTGATCAACATCGACGATTGCGTCCAGTGGGGAATCCGGAACGGGTTGGATCTCCTGATCAGCGAAAGCGCCGGTTTGTGCAACCGCTGCGCCCCGCATATCAAGGGGGTTTTGGGCGTCTGCGTGGTCGATAACCTCTCCGGCACCCATACGCCCAAAAAGATCGGGCCGATGTTGAAACTGGCCGATATCGCCGTCATTACCAAAGGCGATATCGTTTCCCAGGCCGAACGGGAAGTATTTGCCTTTAAGGTCCGGCAGGCCAATCCCAGGGCCGACGTGATCGCGTTCAACGGCATCACCGGGCAGGGCGCCCGGGAACTGAGCATTAAACTCGCCGCCGCCGCGCCCATTGTCACCTTGGAGCGGTCGCGGCTCCGGTTCTCGATGCCCGCGGCCATCTGCCCCTATTGCGTCGGGGAGACCGCCATCGGCCAGGATCATCAGCGCGGCAACATCAAAAAAATCGACCTGGGAGATACGCTATGATCCGGAACGGATTGATCGACATCCCCATCCGGGAGTTGTTGGCCGGCCACGCGTATACCGCCGATTTCTTCAGCTCGCTGGGCCTGAAGGATCTGACGGCTCAGGGCCACCAGACGCTGCGGGAAATAGTCGACGGGCTGCCGCTGGATTTCATTGAGGATCACAGCTTGACCCGCGACCAGATCGTAGCATTGTTCCTGGAGTTCACGGCCAGGATGGAAGCGTTGAAGGCCGAAAGCGACCGGACCGTCGAATCCCTCACCATTCTCGGCGGCCATGACAAACTGGGCGGACCCGAAGCCTTCTCACTGACGCTCCGGCCCGGAGATATCGTCTGCATCGTGGGGCCGACCGGATCGGGAAAAAGCCGTTTGCTTGGGGATATTGAATGTCTGGCCCAGGCCGACACCCCCACCGGGCGACGGATCCTGATCAACGGCAAACCGCCGGAAAACCCCTGCCGTTTTGCGCTGGAGCGCAAGCTGGTGGCGGAATTGTCCCAGAATATGAACTTCGTGATGGACCTGACCGTTGCCGAGTTCGTCGCCATGCACGCCGAAAGCCGAATGATCCCCAACCCTGGCGACATGGTGGCGGCCGTGATCGGCTGCGCCAATGATCTGGCCGGAGAGCGGTTTGGCGGCGATACGTCGGTCACTCAACTCAGCGGCGGCCAGTCGCGGGCGTTGATGATCGCCGATACCGCCTTGCTCAGCGCCTCCCCCATCGTGCTGATCGACGAGATTGAAAATGCCGGGGTGGACCGGAAAAAAGCCTTGGAACTCCTGGTGCGCAAGGAGAAAATTATTCTGATCTCCACTCACGATCCGATCCTGGCCTTGCTGGGCCAGCGGCGGATTACGATCCGGAACGGCGGCGTTTACCGCATTCTGGAGACCACTCCGGCGGAGCGGGCCAATCTGGCGATTCTGGAACGGATCGACCGGAAGCTGATGGAGTTGCGTAACCAACTCCGGGACGGTTTAAGCATTGAAACCGATCTGAACCGCTTCTTCAATAGCGATTGAATCCGGGTGAAAATAACGGATGCTCCCGGCCTAACGATCGCTCCGTCCAATCCCGTTCCGGCAACCGGCCGTTTTCAACCGGCATTTGCCCAGCGACGAATGAATCTTTCCCATCACCAAGAAATCATTCAACATTGCAAAGATCCATTTCCATATTGGCAGTTGCCAATGCTGTAGTGCGATCCATCAATTGGGAATTGACAAGTGGCAATCCGCCAATGCCAAGTAGCAATCGACCTGGGAAAGATGACAATCCACCATTGGCAACTGACATTGGAACATTGTCACCCTTCAATTGGAAATTGCCTGATTGCTTTGTAACATTGGCAACATGCACACGGGAAAGTAAGTTCTCTTTCCTCCCAGAAATAAAAAATAAACGCCTCTTTCAGCAGTCTTCGCTGAAAAGGGCGTTTTTCACGTCCGTTTTCGGGTGTTTTGAGTCATTCCGCGCCGGCGTCACAGCCCGGACATTCCGCGCCGGCGCTTTGGTCCGTCAAGGAGCGGTTTTCAACCCTGAAACTATACTGGTCCATACGATACTCATGGTCCGGGTTTTGATTGAACCTGACATTCCCTCCGCCAAAATCAATCTGCAATGGGACGATCTCAATCCGTTCCTCATGAAGCGGGCTGGCTTTCGCTCCCGGCTGATAAACGAATTGCCTTTCGTCTCCGCCGGTCACGGTGATCCGGTCCGTGGCGGTGATTAGGGAACATACCTTGCCCATGGGATCAAACCGCAATGATCCATTATCGCTGTGGATGCCAACGGCGCCCGGATGATAGGCATTAATTGCTCCGATTGCGGTATTTACCAACAGCGGCCGGAATGGTTCAAAGCTCTCCATCGTGCCGTCGGGGTAAAGCGCGAAACCGATTCTGACCTCGGCGTCCCCCACCGGCGTGCGGAGACTGACATTATCTCCGGGCCAGAGCGTGATGCTTTTCACGCCGCCGTTCTCATAAAAACGGATGCCGATGATCTTCTTCCGGAAATTGCCGCAAGGGAGGTCAAGCTCCAGCACCGGGGCCAATTGGTATTCATTGGCCTCGGTCCAGTATCCCGACAGCTTGCCGTTTAAGGGAAACACCCGGTGCAGCGCTCCTCCGGGATAAAAGGTGATCAGTTCGGCCGGGATCACCCCGAGTGCGGTCGGAATGAGGGTCTGCTCCTGCAAGGAAATGCTCTTTAAATTGCCGTTGGCGTGGAAGGACAGCGATTTGGCGTATTTCCGCCGGACACCGTCCTCTTGGTGCTGAGGGACCAAATCGCCGTATTCGGTCTTCAGCCGGTTGGGCCGGTTTAGGATGCACTCCCGGACGCTTCCGTCCGGATAAAACTCCGCTGCGGCGACTCCCTCTATCGCCCCGTATTGAGTGACAAATCGTTCCATGGCACTCTACTCTCTCCCAATAATCTCCAATATTTAACCAATTGTTCAGGGTCGGTTTCGCGCCGGCCCGATATATAAAAGGTGATTGTGCCCCGGCCGGTACCGGTCGCCAGCAAGCCGCGCTCGGCCAACACGGTCTGCAGCCGCCGGACCGTGCCGGCGCCCCCGTCAATGATCGTCATCCCCGGAGGAAGGATCTTTCGGAACGTCTCCCGGTAATGCGGAAAATGGGTACAGCCCAAGACCAAGGTGCCGTACTGGCTGAGATCGTAAGCCGCCAGCTTTCGCTCCAGATAGGGGCGGATCAGCGCTTCGTCGAATATAAAGCTCTGGGCGTATTCGACCAACTCCGGCAGGGGGAGCAGGTCGACGATATGCTCATTGTCCACCCGAGCCACCAGACTCCGGAACTTCTCTTCGGCCAGCGCCAGCGGAGTGGCGGTGACCAGCACCCGTTTGTGTTGATTCAGACTCTGCTCCACCGCTGGTTTGACCGCCGGTTCCATGCCGATAATCGGAAACGCGTATTTGGCCCGAAGCTCGTTCACGGCCACGATGGTCGCGGTGTTGCAGGCGATGACCAGCGCCTTGATGCCCAGCCCGATCATGAACTCCACCGCTTCGAAGATATAGCCCCGCACTTCGTCCTTGGGCTTGGTGCCGTAAGGCGCGTGCAGCGAATCGGCGTAATAGGCGTAATCCTCATTGGGAAGCGCGTCCAGCGCTTCCCGGAGCACCGTCAAACCGCCGATGCCCGAATCCAAAAAACCGATCTGCATTCTTTCCTCCGAGTAAAGGGTGTAATGAAGCGGCGTTCTGATTGCGTGGATCTTTTCTATTATACCACAGATAAGCACCAAAACCAGGGAGCCGTCAGCCGACGGGAAAAATTAACGTCTTGGCGTTTCCTTGCTCCGGCTACCGAAATGAAAACGGGAAAGGTCTCCCTTTCCCGCTCGATTATTTCACCTATTCGTCATGCCCTGATCAGCCGCGGGCCAACTCCCGCCAGGCAATGTCTTTCCGGTAATACATTCCGTCGAACCGGATCAGCTCCAGGCTCCGGTACGCTCCGGCCACCGCGTCGCGAATGTCGGAGCCGAGATGAACCACGTTCAGAACCCGGCCTCCGGCGGTTACAACGGTTCCGTCCGCCCCCAGTTTGGTTCCGGCGTGAAATACCAGTGAATCGCGCACACTGTCCAGCCCGGCGATGGGTTTTCCGGTTTGATAGGACCCCGGATAGCCGCCGGAGGCGGCCACCACGCAAACCGCGCTTTTGTGGTTTTCCCATTGGACCGGTTCGGAATCGAGCTGGCCCTCGCAGGCCGCCAGCAAGATCCGGGCCAGATCGGACTTTAATAACGGCAGGACCACCTGGGTTTCGGGATCGCCGAAACGGGCATTGTATTCGATCACTTTCGGCCCGGTTTTGGTGAGCATCAAGCCCAGAAAGAGGGTGCCCACGAACGGCGTTCCTTCTTCGCGCATCGCCCGCATGGTCGGGTTGAGAATTTCCCGGTTCACCCGGTCCGCCATTTCCGGGGTGAACGCGCCGGTCGGGGCATAGGTGCCCATGCCTCCGGTATTCGGCCCGGTATCGCCCTCGCCGATGCACTTATGATCCTGGGCCGGAATCATCGGAACCGCGGTGGTCCCGTCGCAAAACGCCAGCAACGAGGCTTCCTCGCCCTCCAGATACTCTTCGATGACCACCGCCGCGCCGGAGTCACCAAAGATCCGGTCAGTCATGATCCGGTCCACCGCGGCGACGGCGGTTGCCACGTCCGGAGCGATGATGACCCCTTTGCCGGCCGCCAGGCCGTCGGCCTTGACTACGACCGGCGCGCCGATCTCTTCAATATAGCGGCGGGCCGCCGCCGGCTCGTCGAAGCTTTCAAACCGGGCGGTCGGAATCCCGTGCCGCTTCATGAACTGCTTGGCAAAGACCTTGCTGGATTCCAGCCGGGCGGCAGCTTGCGTCGGTCCGTACACTTTGAGCCCTTTTTTCTGAAAAACGTCGACTGTTCCCTCGGCCAAATAGGCGTCGGGCCCGACCACCGTCAGCTCAATCCGGTGCTGGGCCGCGAAGTCGGCCATGGCCGGGATCGAGTCCAAGGCGACATTCTTGGCGAACGGGGCCGTTCCCCCATTCCCGGGCGTGCAATATATTTGGGAAACCAGCGGGCTTTGCGCCAGCTTCCAGGCGATCGCGTGCTCCCGGCCGCCGTTGCCGATAACCATGACCTTCACTGGCCATTCCTCCTAAACATTCAGTCCAGTGGTTCCCCAGTAATCTTCCGATAGGCTTCGCGATACTTTTCGCTGGTTTTCCGGATCACCTCATCGGGCAGGGGCGGAGCCGGGGGCTGTTTGTCCCAGTCCAGGGTCTCCAAATAATCCCGGACATATTGTTTGTCAAAGCTCGGTTGCGACTGTCCCGGCCGGTACTGTTCCATCGGCCAGAACCGCGAGGAATCAGGAGTAAAGATCTCATCAACCACGGTCAAGACCCCATCCACCCAGGCAAATTCAAATTTGGTGTCAGCCAGGATAATCCCGTTGGCCTCGGCCCGGGCGGCTCCCGCCTGATACAGCCGCAGGGAATAGTCTTGTAACTGGCGGGCCAGATCGTTTCCAACCAAAGCGGCCAACTCCGCAAAGGTGATCGGCCGATCATGACCGGCGCTCTCCTTGGTCGTGGGCGTAAAGATTGGCTCGGGCAGTTTATCGCTTTCCCGTAATCCCGCTGGAAGCCGGATCCCGGTCGCCGTTCCCGAGCTCTGATATTCTTTCCAGCCGCTTCCCGCCAAATAGCCCCGGACCACGCACTCCACCGGAATAACCTGGCCCTTCTTGACCAGCATCGAACGGCCGCGCAGAACATCCCGCTCCGCCCCGGTCAACCCGGGCACTGCGTCGATATCGGCCGAAATCAAATGGTTCGGCAGCAGCGCCGCGGTTTGATTGAACCAGTAGACCGACAGGCCGGTCAGAACCCGTCCCTTATCGGGGATGGGTTCGTTAAAGACCACGTCGAATGCTGAAAGCCGGTCTGTGGCTACAATCAGCAATTGTTGGTTCAAGTCGTAAATATCCCGGACCTTGCCCCGGCCGATCATGGGAAAGCTTTTGATCGTGGTTTGCGACAACGCCAATTCTCCAACCTCCATTGATTTTATTCCTTTACTAACCAATTAAAATTTCCCGCCCAAAAAACATGTCAACGTGGCTTCACTGGCAATTTCGCCATCAATAGAGGCCACAGCGTCAAACTTCGCAACCTTTCCCTTGAACTTTTTGACCCAAACCTCAATCCGGAGTTGATCTCCGGGTACAGCCGTCTTGCGAAACCGGGCTCGGTCGACACTGGCGTATAAAGGTGCCTCAACCGAATCCTCCAACAGATCTCGAACCGCGAAACCCGCCACTTGGGCCATGATTTCGATCTGAAGCGCGCCAGAGAAAACGTTGAAATTCTCCATGGTGTATAAATCATCAACAGTAATGTTTTTGATCCCGACTACCCGCCGTCCCGGTTCAACCTCAACGATCCTGTCCACCAACAGGAACGGATAGCGATGAGGCAAAAACTCTTTGATCTGATTTAGATCCAACATCGATCTCACCTCGGATTCAATTTCGTTACATCCCAAAGCCTACCGCTTCAAACGGACCCGCAAGCCGTCAATCGCGATCCGTTCCTCCAGAACCCGGCGGATCGCTTCCGGATAAATCCTGTGCTCGACCTGGAGCACCTTGGCGGCCAGCGAATCCGAAGTATCGTCGTCGGCCACTTCCACCGTATCCTGGATAATAATCGGTCCGACATCGGTCTCGGGAGTGACCAGATGAACGGTGGCTCCCGAGAACTTGGCTCCCGAGGCCAACACCGCCTGGTGAACGTGATGGCCGTACATGCCTTGGCCTCCGAAAGCCGGCAGCAACGCCGGATGAATGTTCAATACCCGGTTGGGAAAGGCTTCAAAAAAGATCGGGTCCAGGATCCGCAAAAACCCCGCCAAACAAACCAGCTCCACTCCATAGTCGAGTAAGCTGTCCCGGACCGCCCGGGTGAAGCCCATCCGGTCGGAATAATCCCGGTGGTCGATAACCAAGGCCGGGATCCCATGCCGGGCCGCCCGCTCCAACGCGAACACTCCGGGTTTATTACTGATAACCGGAGCGATCGTGGCGTTCAACGAGCCCCGCTCCACGGCATCGATGATCGATTGCAGATTGGTCCCGCCTCCCGAAACCAACACTCCGATCCGTTTCATTGCGCCTCCCAAATCTAAATAAAGTTCAGAAGCCTTGTGATAAAGTCTAGCGATAGACTGTAGTCACTCCGTTCTTGCGAAACCTCAATATCGACTTTATCACTGCTTCTCTGAGCTTTTGTGTACAACTCGGCCTTAGGAATCTGTGGGGTATTCGAAACAGCTACGAATATGGTATGTTGTGCCGTAAGCTACATATTAGCTGTGCTTTATATCCTGAAAAAAGGATTATGCGCACAAGCTCCTAGGCCGGGGTTTATCACAACGCTTTTAAACGATGGTTACCCGCCGGTCCCCCGTAACAATCTCGCCAATGAGATAGCTCTCCGGGACCTCTGCTTTAAACCGCTCGGCCTGTTCAGGCGCAACCACCGCGACCATGCCGATCCCCATGTTGAATACCCGGTAAGCCTCGTCGTCGGAGACGCCGCCCGCTTTTTGGAGAAACTCGAAGATCGGAAGAACCGGCCAGCTTCCTGTCTGGATCCGGACCGCGCAACCCTCGGGCAAGATCCGGGGGATATTATCGATAAACCCGCCGCCAGTGATATGGGCCAGACCTTTGAGTAGCTTAGCATGAACCAAGGGATACAACTGGTTGAAGTAAGACCGGTGCGGCGTCAGCAACTCCAAACCGATGGAACCGGTTACTCCCGCCACGGGATCGTCCGGTTTCAATCCCAGTTTCTCGAAGCAGATCTTCCGCGCCAGTGAATAGCCGTTGGTATGGAGCCCCGAAGACGCTAACCCGAAGACGCGATCGCCCGGCCGGATGGCCGCGCCGGTAATCAATTGCTCCCGTTCGACCACGCCAACGATGGTCCCGGCCAGATCGAATTCGCCGGCCGAATAAATCCCCGGCATCTCGGCTGTTTCGCCGCCAATCAGAACGCAGCCATTCTCTCGGCAGCCCAGAGCGAGTCCCCTGACCACCGCTTCAATCATCGCCGGATCGACGGTCCCGGCGCCGATATAATCGAGGAAAAAAAGCGGTTTCGCGCCCTGAACCAGAATATCATCCACGCAATGGTTGACCAGATCGGTTCCGACCGTATCGTACTTCTGCAGCGCAAAGGCCACCTTCAGCTTAGTGCCGACGCCGTCGGTGCTGGAAACCAGGATCGGATCCTGGAAGTCAGCTGCCGGAAAAGCGAACAATCCCCCGAAACTGCCCAGATCGCCCACAACCTGCGCATTATACGTCCCGCGCACCAGCGACTTGATGCGCCGCACCGCTTCGTTTCCGGCGTCGATATTCACTCCGGCCTCTTTGTATAAATCGGTAATGACAATCACTCCTCCAACAGATACTTGTCCCTGCTTTCCTCCTGGGGGATCCGGATCGGATACTTCCCGTTGAAACAGGCCACGCACAGTTCCTCTTTGGGCGCGACCGCCTTGAACAATCCTTCCAAATCCAAATAGTGCAGGGTATCGGCTCCGATAAAGCGCCGGATCTCCTCCACCGAGTGCGACGCGGCGATCAATTCCTTCCGTACCGAGGTATCGATCCCATAATAACAGGGATAGGTAATCGGCGGCGCGCTGACACACATATGGACTTCCCTGGCCCCCGCCTCCCGCAGCAGATGAATGATCTTGCCGCTGGTGGTGCCCCGGACAATGGTGTCATCGATGATCACCACCCGTTTGCCGCGCAGCACGCTTTCCACCGGATTCAGCTTGATCCGGACTCCCAGATCGCGCATGTCCTGGCTGGGCTGGATGAACGTCCGGCCGACATAAGTGTTTTTGATCAAACCGATATCGTAAGGGATCCCGGAAGCCTCGGCAAAACCGATGGCCGTGGAGATTCCCGTATCCGGAACCGGAATGACCACATCGGCCTCGGCGGTGAAAAGTTGGGCCAGTTCCCGGCCCATCGCTTTCCGGGCCAGATGGACGTTGAGCCCGTCAATGTTGCTGTCCGGCCGGGCGAAATAGATATATTCAAACACGCATAACGCTTGACTGGTCGCTTTTGGCAAATGAAAACTGCGGAGGCCGTCGCGATCAATGATCACCAATTCGCCGGGAAGAATATCGCGGATGAATCGCGCGCCGATGCTGCTGAAAACACAGCTTTCGGAGGCGAGGATATACGAGTTGGCGAGTTTTCCCAGGCACATCGGCCGGTTGCCATGGGGGTCCCGGAGACCGATCAGGGTATCCTTGGTCATGATCAACAGCGAAAAAGACCCCTTCAGTTCTTCCGAGGCCTTTAAAATGGCACTTGCCAAATCGTCCTGGCTATGCCGGGCAATCAGGTTCATGATCACTTCGGTGTCGGTGGTGGTCTGGAAGACCGATCCCTCGTTCTCCAGCCGGATCCGCAATTCCTCGGTATTGACCAGATTGCCGTTATGGGCGACCGCCATCATCCCCCGGGAACAGCGGGCCACCAACGGCTGGGCGTTGGCCAACAGGCTGGAACCGGTGGTTGAATACCGGACGTGGCCGATCCCGATCCTGCCTTTCAATTTATCGAGAATATCCCGGTTAAAGGCGCGCGACACCAGACCCATGTCCTTATGAACCGCGACATGAGTGCCGTCGGAGATTACGATTCCGGCGCTCTCCTGACCCCGGTGCTGTAAGGCGTAGAGACCCAGATAGGTCAGGCCGGCGGCGTCAAACTCCGGTTCATTGCTGTAAACCCCGAAGATGCCGCAGGCCTCCTCCGGCTGGTCCTCGAGGAGCAAAGAATCCTCCCTGGGTTCGAGTTCTTCCATGACAGCCTCCTTTTTGTGGATCAAACGATCCCAAACAAGCGTTTTTCCCAAAGATTACAAAGATATTCGGTCTTCTGCGCGGCGATTCCCGTATACTTCTCGGGATTCTCCAGCACTTCCCGCTGTTTCGGGGTTAATTGATCCCAGTACGGAAATAGCTCGGTCTTGAGCACCAGCAATTCGCGCAAAGTCTTCCCGGAGCGTTGCGACTCCATGGTTAGTTGCCGGACCGCTTCGTGGGCGTCGGGGTGGCCGAGGGAAGCTAGTAAAATATATAACGGTTCGGCAATGACCATTTCTTTGGTGGATTCAAAGTTCCGGAGCATCCGCTCCTCATCGACCACCAGCTTTTTCAGAACCCGGGTCAACCGGTCCACGGCCGCCACGAAACCGACCACAATCTCGGGGACGAACCGTCCCGACGCCGAGTTGGTCAGATCCCGCTGATGCTCGGAGATCTGATCGGCGTACAGCGTGATCATCCGGGGCATGAACTCTTTCCACATGCTCTTGACATGTTCGAAGTTCCATGGGTTGCGCTTATGTGGCATGGTCGACGAACCGACCTGAGTGGCCTCAAAAGTTTCTCCCACTTCGCCAATTTCGGTCCGCTGCAGATGACGGATGTCGTCGGCTAGATTGGCGAGAACCCCGAACGCCGCGATGATCGCATGAATATAGTCGGCCAGATATTCCGGCTCCACAATCTGATTGGAATAGATGGAGGGCTTCAGCCCTAGTTCCCAAAGGACCTCGGCCTCAAACTCCATCGGATCGTCGAAAAAGAGCGAACTGGCATTGTAAGCGCCGACCGCGCCGGCGATCTTGCCCCGCAGATTGGTGGCGGTCTCTTTCACCGCTTCGACCCGGGAGCCGAACCGACTGACGTATTCGGCCATCGCGAATCCAAACGTGATTGGGACCGCGTGTTGGCCATGGGTCCGGCCGACTTGCAACGTATCTTTCTCGCGCCGGGCGATGGCAATCAACAGCGTCTCCAGTTCGATCATTTTCGGGAGGACCACTTTCTCGGTGGCTTCTTTAAAGCGCATGGCAGTGGCCGAGTCCATGATATCCACCGAGGTGGTGGTGAAATGAACGTAGGGCCGGGCCGCTTCGCTCACCCGGCGCTGAATACAGTTGACCAGCGCCCGGATGTTATGTTTGGTCCGCTCCTCTTCCAGGTAAACCTCTTCTGGCTCCACCCGTCCGCAGGCCTCGGCAATCTCTCCGGCCACCGCCTGGCTGCAAAGCCCCCGTTTGGCCAGCACCCGGGCGAGCGCCGCTTCCACTTTCAATTCATACCGGATGTAAGCGTTCTCCGAAAAATACTCGGACAGTTCATTAAAAAGCGCTTCGTTGGAAGCATAGTACCGGTGATCAAGCGGGCTTACGCTGAGGAAGATATTCCGTTCCACAATCCAACCCTCCATTTAAAAATAAATAGGCGGATAGGTAAATTTGAAACCTATCCGCCCGGGTTTTTATCCCTCTACGGTGTAACGCCCGGAGGCGCCTGCGCCACTTGGTCCAGACCCCGCGCGGAACGGACGGAACCCTAGGCGCACTTCCATTACGAATTTATGCAACTGTTTTTATTCTAACAAAACGAGTTGCCGGTTGTCAACCGCATCACTGGAAATTAAGATATGGTTAATGCGCTTTGGCGGTGAAAATCGCCTTATTTCCTTCCCGCCACACCACTTCTGCTTGGGAGAAACCCGCCGCGGTCAACAGATCAAGCTGTTGCTTAACGCAACAGGGAATGTCAAAATGGACCGACGGACGCCGGACGCTCCAGGCTTTTCCGAAAAGCCTATAGTATTTACGTACCTGCTCGGCCGCTTCCTCAGGAGAGACCACATAGTCACCTTCAATATAAATTCCCCCGTTCCGCAAGGCCCGTCGGATCTTCCGGTACAGCCCCAATTTACGTTTGGGCAGGAAATGATGCATGGTCTGAACCGCAACCGCGTAATCGAACCGGCCGGACGAAAACTTCCATTCAAGGTAAGAACCGTGGATCAGGGTCAATTGCTCCCGCCGGTCCTGATATTTCCGTTTCAACTCCGCCAGCATCCCCGCGGCCAGATCGATCCCGGTAATCAAGGCGTTGGGAGCCTTTTGGAAGATTCCCTCCAGCTCCAGTCCAGTCCCGCAGCCCAGGTCCAATACTTGAATCCGTTCCATCGTCTCTGGAAACGCCGCCGGAATCAGGCTGTAAAAACGCTCCGCATGGTCCAGCCCCCGCATATGGTCGTCATAGGTCGCGACCCGGGCTTCAAAGAACGCGGCCATTTCTTCCAACGGTTGAGTTATTTGCTTTTCAGTCATGATCGACTCTCCTTTAACAATTGATAATACGAACTGCTCCTCTTTTCGGCCGTCATCACCAGGTAACCGTCGCATGGATCGATCCGGACTCCGCCAAAAATGGACCTCAGTTTCTTTTCGTACCAGATCCGGCGCTTGGTTACCAGCATGAACCGTCCGCCCATTTCCAGACGGTTGAATCCTTTCTCAATAAAATGCTTGGGCACGGAAAAATCGGCATGATAGGGCGGGTTGGTTAGAATCAGGGTAAATAATTGATAGGGGATATTCCGAAAGCCGTCACTGATTACGATCCGCGCTTCCGCCACCCCGTTCCGGCGGCAATTTCGGGCAGCGATCGCTACTGCTTCCGGATCATTGTCCGATAGCATCACCTGTGCCGGACCCAGCAGCCGGGCTGCGACAATCCCGATCACTCCATACCCGCAACCCAAGTCCAGTGCTCGATCTCCGCAGCGAAAATCAGCCGCATTCAACAACGCCAGCGTTCCCCGGTCTACCGCCCGGGGCGAGAAGAGGCGCGGCGCCGTTTCCAAAGCAAGTTCCATTTCCCGGATCCGTGCCTGAATCACGTACGACACCTCGCTTTGGGCCGTCTTTGACTTTTTTGGGGTTTTAGTTGCTTTTTTATCAAATCAATCCCTCCGGCGATATTCTCTATTAGCAATAAAAAAGGCCGCAAACGACAATGCGTTTACAGCCTCAATGAAGCAGCGCCTCAACCGGATAGCATCCCAAGAGTTACCCGGCGCGCCGCAATAAAAAAACCGTGCGGACACGGCTTGAATCATTGAATAAGTTGTGATGGCCGTCATTCTTAAGTGAACCCGGAAAAAAGCATCGGCAAACAAACCTCAAGTGAGGTTACGATGCTCTCTTCCGGGATATTCAGTTAAGAACGATGGTCGCTGGCATTCGATTGGCTCCTTGCATCCCAATGGTATCACATCAATAATATCAATTTACACCAAACTCCGGGATTTGTAAAGGATGGAGGGCCAAGGGCGCCTATCCCCATTGCGCTCCCCATAACTTCATGGCTTTAATGATCGGCTTCAGGCTCTGCCCTTTTTCGGTCAACGTGTATTCCACCGTGGGCGGGATGGTCGGATAGGCCGTGCGCTCAAGGATCCCTCTCTCCTCCAGTTCCTTCAAACGCTCCGACAGGGTTTTAGGGCTCACGCCAGCCAGAGACTTCCGTAATTCGCCAAACCGTTTGGTACCGTCGAAAAGATCCCTCAAAATCAGGAAGGTCCACTTACCGTCCAATACGGCCAATGCTTTCTCGATCGAACATTCGACATGCTCGGGACAGCTTATCGTTGTATGCTCGTGCATCATACTCTCCGAATAGTGTGATTTCCCATTAGTTACTTTCAGGAAATTATGTGATGAATATGAAACTACTTCAAATACTATAGCACCGATAGTATAATGTCAATAAATAAATGAATGCGAGGAATGCGGATGAATTTCGATTATTTCATGCCGTCCAAAATTTTATTCGGACCAGGTAAGCTCAATGAACTATCCAAGGTCAAGTTGCCAGGGAAAAAGGCGCTGATCGTCATCTCCAGCGGAACATCCATGCGCAGACACGGCTATTTGGAACGCGTGATTTCCCTGTTGAAGGAGAACCACGCGGAAAGCCTCGTGTTTGACCGGATCCTGGCCAACCCCGTCAAGGCCCACGTCATGGAAGGAGCGGCCTTTGCCAAGCAGGAAGGCTGTGATTTTGTAATCGGACTGGGCGGAGGGAGCAGCATCGATTCGGCCAAAAGCATCGCGGTGATGGCCACCAACCCCGGCGATTATTGGGATTACATCCATGGCGGATCCGGGAAGGGCCAACCGGTTCGCCACGGCGCGCTGCCGATCGTGGCCATTACGACCACGGCCGGTACCGGAACCGAAGCTGATCCCTGGACCGTGATCACCAAAGAAGACACCCATGAAAAAATCGGCTTCGGCATCCCCGAAACCTTCCCCGTGCTCTCCATCGTCGATCCGGAACTGATAGTTTCGGTCCCGCCACGGCTAACCGCTTTTCAGGGGTTTGACGCGCTGTTTCACTCCACCGAAGGCTTTATCGCCAAGGTTGCCAACCCGATGAGCGACGGCTATGCCCTAAAAAGCATTGAATTGCTCTTTCGGCATCTGCCCGAGGCGGTCCGGAACGGGATGAATATCGAAGCCCGGACCAACGTCGCCCTGGCCAATACCCTTTCCGGATTCGTGGAATCCACTTCGAGTTGCACGTCGGAGCATTCCATGGAGCACGCGCTCAGCGCCTATCATCCCGAACTCCCTCATGGCGCGGGGCTGATCATGTTGTCCGAAGCTTATTATACGTTCTTCGCGGATAAGGTTCCCCAGCGGCTCAGCTTAATGGCCGGAGCGGCCGGCGTCGACGTGGAATCACTGCCTGCGGCGGAACGGCCCATGGCGTTTGTAAAAGCGTTGGTCCAGCTTCAGAAGGACTGCGGCGTCGGTCAACTGAAGATGTCCGACTATGGCGTCCAGGCTGACGAAATTCCGGCGCTGGCCGAAAATGCCCGGCAAACGATGGGAGGACTGTTTAACGTGGACCCCTACCGGTTATCCCTGGCCGAAACGATTGCGATCATGACCAAGGCTTATAAGTAGAAGGTTCAAATTTGACTATCCATCAATGCGAAGGAGTAACCGATATGAAGACCCGGATGCTTGAAAAACTCAATCTGCGATTGCCCCTTCTGGGGTTCGGGTGCATGAGGCTTCCTCTGGCTCCCGACGGCTCCATCGAAACCAAGGCCGCTTCGGAAATGGTCGATTATGCGCTCAAAAACAGGATCAATTATTTTGATACCGCCTATATGTATCATCAAGGCCGGTCGGAGAGCTTTATCGGGGAAGCGTTACGGCAATATCCCCGGGAAAGCTATATGCTCACCACCAAACTGCATACCAGTTACACCCGGACCAAAGCGGATGTCGAACGAATCTTCCAGGAACAGCTCGCCAAATGCCAAGTGGATTATTTTGACTTTTATCTGCTGCATGATGTGGACAAGACCCGATTTGAGGTCATCGATGAACTGCGGATTTATGATTTTCTCAAACAGAAACAAGCCGAAGGGAAAATCCGGCATATCGGTTTTTCGTCCCATGATGATCACCGGCACATCGCCGAACTGCTGGATCGCTACGATTTCGACGCTGTGCAGCTTCAGATCAATTATCTCGACTGGACCCTGCGCAATGCCGAGGCCTGCTACCAATTACTTGAAGAACGCGGCATTCCCTGTATCGTCATGGAGCCGGTCAAAGGCGGGTCGCTCGCCGAGGTTCCGGAAGCGGTCCGGGAAATCTTCACGGCCTGCGCTCCCGAGGCGAGTCCGGCCAGTTTCGCTTTGCGCTGGGTGGCTTCCCTGCCCAATGTCAAGATGGTCTTGTCGGGCATGTCGAGTATGGAACAATTGGTTGAGAATACCCAAGTGATGGCCGATTTTATCCCCCTGTCCGGCGCGGAGCAAGAGGCGGTCCGCGCTGCCGTGGCCATCTTCGATTCGTTGAAGCAGATCCCTTGCACCGGATGCAAATATTGCATCGACTGTCCGGTGGGAGTCAATATTCCCGGCGTGTTCAATCTTTTCAACCGGCAAGCCATCTTCGGCCAAAAGGAACATTTCCGCATCAAACAGTTTTACGGAACGATCTATGCCGACCATGAGAAGGGATCGGCCTGTATCGGCTGTGAGCGGTGCGTTAAACTCTGCCCCCAACATATTGCAATCCCCGCCGAACTCGAAAAAGCGGATCGGGTTTTGATGGAGATCATCAATAAATAAGAAAGCTCCCCCCCGCATGCGCCGCAGGGTTAAGCTCATCCACGCCATTGCATCTTGACGAACGTTTGGGAAAGATCGGACCAATCAATACTCTCCAGATTCGGCCCTCTTTCCCAGATGTTGGCCGTGGCGCTTTCCAATCCTCTGTTTCATTGATAAGTTCGATCCACGCCGATCTTTCAATTCACTCTTTCAGTCACTGCTCCTCCTCAAAATAAACGGGCGGATCATCCGGAATCTCATAGCAAAATGTGCGGCAAACGAAAATCGTGTCCATAATATGGAATTCTTGTTCCACCAGGTGGGCTAATCCGTTAGTTGCAGAGGAATTTGCAAAAGTTGAAATAATTTCTAATACGAGAAAGTTGCATATTGACCCGAACGTTCATCCCGCCGGTTATGCGATTTTCCGGGAAATAAGTCAACTTCAATTAACGGGAGGTAATTGTGATGACTCGTAAGATGCAGCTTTGGATCACGGTCTGCCTGGGGCTATTGTTGATTGGATCGCTGATCTATGCCGCGCAACCGGTTTATCCCTTAAAAACCGATGTTACGTTGACTTACTGGATGGAGCTCCATGCCAATGTCGCTCTGGTGACCCGTAATTTCGGCGACACCGAGTTTGCCAAGGAGCTTCAGAAGCGGACCGGAGTGAAAGTGAAATTCCTCCATCCGGCGGTCGGACAAGCCGACGAAGCGTTCAATCTGATGCTGGCGTCGGGTGATTTCCCCGATATCGTGGAATATACTTGGTTCGGGGTACCCGGCGGCGTCGCCAGCGCTTATAACAATCGGTTCATTATCAAACTGAACCCGATTATGGACAAATACGCGCCCAATCTGAAACAGTATTTGAAGACCCATCCCCAATACGCCAAAATGGTCATGGATGACGACAGCAATCACTATGTCTTCCCCTTTATCCGGGGCGACGAATCCCTGATCGGAACCAAAGGCCCGCTGGTGCGGAAGGACTGGCTCGACGAGTTGGGGCTAAAAGTCCCCGAGACCATTGACGAGTGGTATACCGTGCTGAAGGCGTTCAAGGAAAAGAAGGGCGCTCCCCTGCCGCTCTCGCTGGAAGTGTCGACGCTTTCGCTCTGTTTCGCCGGAGGATTCGACAATTTCGACAGTTTTTACGTGGAAAACGGGAAAGTCAAAAACGGCCTCACCGAGCCGAACCGCAAACTATTCCTGGAAACCATGCGCCAATGGTATGCCGAAGGTTTGTTGGATAACAATTTCGCGGCGGCCGCCCGGAAAAATATCGATGCTAATTTTTTGAGCGACAAGACCGGAGCCACCTACGGCCAGGGCGGCAGCGTGCTGGGGCGGTATCTGGAGGCGATGAAAACCAGGAATCCCAAGTTCAACATGGTGGCCGCGCCGTTCCCCAGCCCCAAGAAGGGTCAGGTCGCCCGCTTCGCCAAACGCTCCTTGCCTGCCGGCGAACCGGGGAATCAGGGGAATGCGGCGATCACCACCAAGTGCAAGAATGTGGAATTGGCCGCGCGGTTTCTGGATTACGGTTACAGTCCCGAGGGGAATATGTTTTACAATTTCGGCACCGAAGGGGTCAGCTACCAAATGATCAAGGGCTACCCGACTTATACCGAAATGATCATGCATGATCCCGAAAACCTCTCCAATACCCAGGTCATGTCCAAGTATATGCGGGGGCATACCAACGGTCCTTTCGTCCAAGACAAGCGGTATTTGGAGCAATATTACGAGTATCCGCAGCAGAAGCAGGCGATGCAGATTTGGAAGAATAATGATTTTTCCAATTACCGCATGCCGCCGGTCACCCCGACCGCTGCCGAAGGCCAGGAATTGGCGAGAATCATGAATGAAATCTCAACCTATTCCGATGAAATGACCTTAAAATTCATCATGGGCGTCGAACCGATCGATCGGTTCCCGCAATATGTGGCCCAGATCAATAAGTTGGGAATGCCGCGGGCCTTGGCGATTTACCAGTCTGCTTACGAACGGTATAACAAGCGGAAATGATCTGGAAATAATCCGCCAGCGGCTCGATATGAAGCCGGGAGTTGCGCGCCGGGTTTGGGGCGGGCGGTTCCCGGCTGTCATTGTGAAGCAAAACCGGTTACCGCGGGCGGCTTTTCGATGTCAATTACGATTTGAAGGAGGCTTCACAGATAATGGCCAAAAAACGGTATGCGCAAGTCGGAACCGGCGGACGGGCCAGAATGTATTATGAGGCGATTGCTTCCCGGTTCCGGGAGACCTCGGAGTTGGTCGGGTTTTGCGACATCAATCAAACCCGGATGGACTTTGCCAACAGTGTGCTTCAGGAGCATGGCGCCCAACCGGCCCATACCTATAAGCCGGATCAGTTTCTAACGATGATTCAGAACGAAAAGCCCGATGTAATCATTGTGACCTCGATTGACCGGACGCATCACGACTATATCGTCCGAGCGCTGGAAGCGGGCTGCGATGTGATCACCGAAAAGCCGATGACCATCGACGAGGTCAAGGCGCAAGCGATTCTCGACGCCATCAAGCGCACCGGCCGGAAAATCCGGGTCGCTTTTAATTATCGTTACGCGCCCCATCATACCAAGGTCCGGGAGCTAATCGCCTCCGGCGTGATCGGCGAGGTTTTTACGGTGCATTTTGAGTGGCTGCTCAATACGGAGCACGGCGCCGATTATTTCCGCCGCTGGCACCGGGACAAGCGGAACAGCGGCGGCCTGTTGGTCCACAAAGCCACCCATCATTTCGATCTGGTCAACTTTTGGCTGAACACCTACCCCAAGACGGTTTACGCCATGGGCGATCTGCGGTTCTATGGCCGCGCCAACGCCGAGCAACGCGGCATAACCAAGTTCTACAGCCGGGCGCACGGCAGCCCCAACGCAGTCGGCGATCCCTTTGCCCTGGATCTGGAGCAGAGTGAAAAGCTGAAAAAGTTGTATCTCGACGCCGAACACGAGGACGGATACTACCGGGACCAAAGCGTATTCGGGGACGGCATCAGCATCGAAGACGCCATGGCCGTGGTGGTGCGCTATCAGAACCAAGCGGTGATGACTTATTCGTTGAATGCGTATGTGCCGTGGGAAGGTTACCGGATCGCGTTTAACGGCAGCAAAGGCCGGATCCAGGTGGCGGCGACGGAGAAATCCTATGTCAATGCCGGCGGCAACGCGGCATTGGAAGGCGCGGTCAAAGAGCGAAGCATTGTCGTTTATCCGTTGTTTGGCGAGGCGTATCCGGTGGCGATCGAAACCAAGGAAGGCGGCCACGGCGGCGGCGACCCGGTGTTGCTGAACGATCTCTTCGGCGAGCCGGGACCGGATCCCTTCAACCGCGCCGCGTCCCATATCGACGGAGCGATGTCCATTCTGACCGGGATTGCCGCCAATAAGTCCATCGCTACCGGGATGCCGGTCGCCATCGACGGATTGCTGCGGTTTTAAGCTTTGCTTGTTTATTCTTTACTTGGAATGCTTTGAAGGCCGGACCTACGGGACCGGCCTTTGAAGCAACTACTGCTCCAACTGATCCAACTCTCCGATCATCTGGAGCGCCTCTTCCCTCATCTGGAGCAACACTTTCTCCATATGAAAAAAGTATCGCTCCAACTGGAGCAACACTTTTTCAATCTGGAAAAACAGTTCCTTCAAATGATCCTCCAATATTTCGATCTGGAGAAACACTTTTTTCAAATGATCCTCTAACATTTCCATCTGGAAAAACAGTTCCTTCAAATGAAAATCTAATATTTCCATCTGGAAAAATAGTTTTTTCAAATGATCCTCTAATATTTCTATTTGAAGCAAGAGTTGCTCCAGATGGAGCGGCTCCGCCCCAACTGAAGCCGGTCCCGCTCCTTTTGCGGCGAGCCCGTTTTCATCCGGGGCCACTGCCGCTACTGCTGGAGCGATACTTGCTCCTGATGCGAGAGGGGCTTGTCGGGAACAGTCTTCACTCAATATTTCTTTATATATTCCTCCCAGCTATCCGGATATCGCTTTTTAATATGCTCCAGCGTAAATTTATTAATTTTAGTATCCCAATAATTTACGCCTTGGCGGGCAAATTCTTTAACAATTTCCATCTTTATTTTATATTCTTGTGAATTTAGATCATAAACCCAATCTCTTAATATATCCACCGGATAAAATTGATCATTAGAATTTTGACCCGGCATTGTCATATGTTCTCCTCTATAATAAGGTTCATTTACTTTTGCTTTTTTCTCGACAATTAAATAATAAGCATATTGCATCGATTCAAAGGTTCTATTTGGCCCCCCGGCAAATAGTGCTTTTAATGCTGCCGTACGTCCGCTTTTTGTTTTATAATTGATATCAGCTCCCGCCTCCACTAGCGCTTTAG
Organism: Bacillota bacterium; assembly: GCA_023402395.1. Classification (GTDB taxonomy): domain Bacteria; phylum Bacillota; class UBA4882; order UBA8346; family UBA8346; genus JAEYGI01. The sequence continues at coordinate 465,763 of JAEYGI010000040.1, read as the reverse complement.
TTTTCTCAATCCCGCATCCAATTGAATGCATTAATGGACTGGTTCCGGTCTCGATAACCGATTCCCCCCCCTCTTTCTTAAATCCTACATAATTGATGTTGGGATTCGCGCCATGGCGTAGCAATAGTTTTACGTACTTCGGATCTCTTTTGGCGTCATTATCCACCCATGAGAATCCCGCCGCGACAAACAGCGGGGTTTCTCCTTCCGAAGTCGATGCGATATTGGGATCGGCGCCGCATTTTAATAATGCTTCCGCCGCTTTGTATCTCTCCGTTCCCACCGCCCATAGTAACAAAGTAGCCCCATATTTGGGATCCTGATAGTTTATTATCCCAGGGTTATTCTTAGCGATTTTTTCGATACTCCGGAGATTTTGATTTTTAACTGCTAACGCTAATTCCCGCGCTGGGCTATTTTGGAAGATTAGGATATCAATAATTTTGTACTCCCCCTTATTCCCTGCTTTACTATGCAATTGATAAAAAAAACATACTGTAACAGCCAATATTGTTAGTATTAAAATGATTCGTTTACCCAATTTTAGGTTACCGTCCTTCCTGTTCCTGCCATTTATTTATTGCTTTCTTTACTGCACCCATAGAATGATTAACAATCGGATTCCAGGATTGACGCGGTAAATAAAACACTTTATCGATTGGTATTGACATGTAACCATAAAGAACGTCTAACGCTTCACCTTTCACAATATAGGCAGTCATTGTTCCCGTATATGTTGAACTGTTTAATTTATAAGCGCTCAAATTGATTGTTGCGGGATTGAATAAAATGGCATTCCGATTTGTTGCCACTGCGTTGACGGCAGCTTCCGCTCCGCCCTTTGAATGTCCGATAAATGTTATATTTGCATTAGGATTGTTTTTTACAAAATCGGTTGCAAATTCTATCGAACTCCACATATCAGGAGATGCGCCAAAAGGCTGTTTAAAATTTTCTGCCATATCCGCAGCAAACCCTTGTATGCTTGTAACGTCCGTTCCAGCATTCGCTATTACATATCTCGTTGTTCCATCCGCTCCCCTCTTTGCATAAACGGCCATTCTCAAATTGCCCTTGATCTCAAGCTTAATTATTCTCCATCCTCTAATCTTTTCTCCTTCTATGCCACTATACACATGCTCTGCAATATCCGCCGCCTCGGAAAGCGTTGGGCCTCCGGTATTGCTCAAACTGTTAGACGATGAATCTAGAGCGCGCGAATCAGAAGAATCAAACGAATACGCAAATCCATACGAAAATCCTTCAAGCAAATTTCCACCACGGGCCAGGGCATTAAATCCGCCTTTAAATCCATCAACAAGCCGTTTATTAAACCAATTTTTCTTGGAGAACTCTCCAAACCGCTTATCCATGCTATAAGAAATCGCCCCGGAAACAGCCCCAAATACGGCCCCTTTCCCAAACCCTTCCCCAAATAGTTCCCCCATTATGCCGCCGCCAATAGCGCCACTTACCACATTGAATCCTAATTGTGAAGAATTTGCCAAGGCAGTTCCCCACGCGGTGTTGCTTAACGCGCTACCGATTCCATATCCAAAGGCTCCCATAACCCCGCCTCTTACAAACCCCTCCATAAAGTCCCCGCCGTTCAAATGGGCATCCAAGCCGCCCAGGAGTGCGGCGATCAGGATCCACCAAGCCTCCCCCGTTGGATCCACTCGATTGATGGAATTGTTGCCACAATACGAGTAGAGATTCGGGTTATTGGGATCCCGGGCCGGATCCTCGCTGATGAACCGGCCCAGATCCGGATCGTACCAGCGGGCGTTATAGTAATATAAGCCAATATCCGGGTCATATTCTTTTCCGGTAAATCCGTGGAGTTCTTCAAAGTCACCGGCGTTAGCAAGTCTCGCTCCAAACGCAAGGTAGTCGGCGTTAAATACCACATTACCCGCCTGATCGGTGATGACCCGGATCGACCCGATCTGGTCGGTATGGTAGTAATATTGCTTCGCCGCCGGAGCGCCGATGGCTCCATCCACTCGCGCCAGATATTTGCCTAACGCGTATACATAGGATTTCGCCTTCCCCGTCCCGATTTTCTTTTCAAAGATCGGCTCCGTGCCCTGAAAAACGTAATGGGTGGTCGCGCCGTTGGCCTTCTTCACTACCCGGAGTCCTTCCGGGTCATACCCGTACTCTGAAACGATCGTACCATTCTTGGTGACCCGGATCAACCGGTCCAACAGATCATAGCGGTATTCCCAGTATTCAACGCCTTCGCCATTCGTAGCAAAGGTAACCGTATCGCCGTTTATCGTATAGGCATTCCCTTTCTTGACCATGTTCCCGGCGTTATCGTAGGCGAAAGCATATCTCCCATCGGTCTTTAGCCGATCCGTATTGGTATAATATGCCGAGGCAAACTGCGCCGTCTGGACCAAGGTAACCCTGGACAGACTGCGGTTGCCGGCGGAGTCGTATTGGTATTCCTCCGTTCTTACCGCGGCCTCCTGGTACACTCGCAACATTCTCGCAATTTCATTCAGGAAGGTGGCTTTATTCACCGGCTCAAAATTCCGGTTCCGCTCGTCATACTTCACATGCAATTTCAAATACCGGGTCGCGATTTTCTGCTTGACGGTGAGCGTCACGACCCCTTGCTTGTCCTTCTGATAGACCCAACTCGACCGGGGGATTAGGGTATAATTCATATTATCGTTTGACACATACAGCCCGATCGTATTCTCATTAATCCGGTGGGTCGAGTAATTTTTGTCCGGTACCAGCTCAACCTTTTTGACGCTTGAGACCACGGCGCCGAAATCAATTCCGATACTTGAAGCATAATAATCTAATCCCATCAACCCCGAAAGGACCGGAGCAAACTCGATAACGCCGTTCCCCAAAGTGTCGCCAATCTTCAATGAAGCGGTCCCCGGAGTCGGAGCGGTCTCGATAAAATTCCCCGGAGTTACGGCTTTAATGAGCTGATTCTTCTTGTCATATTCGTACGTTTTCAACTTCCCGTTGTCGGTGATGGTCTTGATATTGCTGACTTCATCGTACGTATAATGAAGGTTTAAAATTTGTTGCCCGCCGAGGGTCACTCTTAAATCATTCAATCTGCGGTTGATGTCGTAATTGTAGATCGCTGCCACGCCATTCCCATAGGTAATGCCTTGCAAGCTCCCGTCGATATTATAGTTAATCCCATTCGCGGCGGTAAAGCCGGTCACTTCCGTCAATTGGTTCAGATCATTATACCGGTAATCAAGCCAGGACTGGGCCTCTGGATATCGAATTCCAGTGACTAGCCCGGCCTTGTCATATTGATAAGCGGTTCGATAGATTGCCCCGTCGAAGCGGCGATCGATTCGGTTGATCCGGTTTAACGGATCCGCTTGATAGATACCATCTTCCTGGTTATAACTGATCGAATTGCCATTATCGTTAACCGTTTTCCGGTTACCCGCCTCATCATAGGCGTACTCTGCCCAGTAACCGGCCCCATCCGCGCCAACCGCCTCAACCCGTTGCAATAAATTGTTTTCATAATATTGGTATGTCCACTCCGTTCCTCGGCGGTCCCGGGTCCAACTTCGGTTGCCGATAATATCATAACGATAATTCACGGAGTGCCCCAAGGGATCAATGTTCTCAATTACCCGATTTAATTCATCATACTTTGCCTTCGTCGCTAAGTTATTGGGAGCGATGGTTTCAACTGGATTTCCATTGGGGTCGTACTGGTACTGAGTAAAGTTGCCCAAAGCGTCCCGGACTTCGGTCTGCCAGCCCAGCGAATTATAAACAAAATACGTTGTATTTTTCCGGGCGTCGGTAACGGCAATCTTGTTGCCGACCGCATCGTATTGATACTCTTCGGAATTATTTAGCGAATCGGTAACTTTACGGAGCCGTCCCAAACTGTCGTAAGCTTTTTTGACAGTCCGGCTTAAAATATCCTTGGCCTCGATTTGGTTGCCTTTCTTGTCGTAGGTATATTCGGTTTGTACCCGGCCTTTCGCGTCAATTACCTTCCAAAGCCAGTTCCGATCCGTGTACTCATAGGTGGTGATAACCCCGTTGGCGTCCCGTTCACCAATTTTATTCCCGGCTTCGTCGTAAGTAGTTTCGATATAGGGATTGTCCTCCGGATTAAGAGCAGGGTTGGCCGGCGAGGTATTGTCCGGCAGCACCGTCCGGTAACGGCGGTTTAAATCATCATACACATACCAGGTAGTGAATTTGCCGTCCGTTCCATTGCCCCGGGGGTCAGTGGCGGCGATCTTATTGCCTAAGACATCATATTGATACCGAGTACTGTTCCCGGTGGGATCTGTTTCCGTAAGGAGCCACCCTCTGGCCGAGTACTTATATTCCGAGACGCCATTATTGGGATGGACGGTCTTTACCTTATTCCCGGACTCATCATAATAAAACTTTGTTACCGAAGTTACCTTCTGTCCGGTAACCGGATCGGTCACGCTGGCCGTTATTTGAATTTTTCGGCCTAATTGATCATATTTGGACTCAACCCGATAGTTCGGATCGCCGGTCGCATTCCCGTTTGCGCTAACCTCGGCAACCCGGTTTCCCATCGTATCATACTCATATGTCAATTGAGGCCGATATGATTCGGGTAAATTTTTCCGGGGAGGAATCAAGGCGGCGGCCGGCAATATGGTCCGTATTACTCTACCCATGGCGTCATATTCTTGTTCCGTCCCATTTACCAGCGGATCAACGGACTGCAGCTTGTTTCCAAGCGAATCGTAGACAAACGACCAGGTATGAATTTCATTGTTTTCGCCATAGGTATAATACTGACTCGCTTCCACCAACCGGCCGGCCCAGTCTTTCCGTTCACTTACTCTTCCGCCTTCTTCGTCGGTAACAGTCACGGCATTGGTGACGTCATCGTAACTAAGCGTGACAAATGCCCCATCGGGATACGTTACCTTTGTGACCCGGTTCAACCCGTCATATTCATAGACGGTTGCTTTTCCTCGCGAATTGATGACCTGGTCGATTTGGCCCAAGTTGTTATAACGGTAACTGGTCTTTACTCCGCCCGGATATAAAGCAGTATCTTGTATGACCTCCGTCAACCGCCCTAGACCGTCAAATTGGTAGGTTGTTTTTTGACCCTTTTCATTAAACAATTCACAACGGTTAAGATCATCATGGAAAACATATTCCCGATATGGATTATTCGAATCATCCTGGTCGTCATCGGGGAGTGTCACTTTCAAAATTCGATTAAGCTTATCATAATTATAACGGGTAATGAATCCTCGGGGATCTTTTTCCCACAGCTTCAAACCGGTGGCAAAATCATAACCGGTTTCCGTCACAATATCCTTGGCATTGCCGTCTACGTCTCGTATCCCGTATATCACCTGCCGCACCGGATAGGTTTGATATCGGTCGTCATAGAAGAGTTCCGTTTTCAAGTTATCATTGTATTCGTCAACCTTGGTCTTGATATTGCCTTTGTCATCATAGGTAAAACGGGTCACTTTGTTTTCTGAACCGTCATTCACCGTGACCGTTAATGGTTTCCCCAGGCTTTCGTCATATTGATAGGTGGTGGTTACCGTGCTATATGTATTCTTAACTGGATTATAACTTTTTTGAGTATATTTTTCCGGTAAATTTTTGAAAAGACTATGATTATAATAATCCCAAGTTTCTTCCAAATTTCGGCTCTCGTCTAACCGATATTTGATATTGCCCCAGTCATCATATTGAGTACTAACCCGAGATACGATTCGATCTCCCCGATATAACCTTTGCAACGTAATCGCCCGTTTAAGAACATCGTAATCAAAAAAGATTCTCTCGATCTCCCGGTCATTACCTATCTTGGTAACTGTTTCTATCGCTATTGGGCCCTTATAATTTTCAATATTCTTTGGCGCATTGGTTAGCTTCGTTCCCTCAATTTGGCTAAAAATGTATTCCAGCGTTCGCTCCCCCTCCCTCACCTGAGTTGAGCGCATATAGGTATAGGCGGGGATAAAGTTCCCGTTTCCAAGCGAACCGATTTTATCATTCATCTCATAGAAGTACTTAGTCTCTTTATCAGCTGTCAATTTGTTAGCAATTAAAGATTTGGTTCCTTCATACCCAACCTCTTTTTTCTTTTTAATCAGACCGAAAAAGGATTTTATTGTTATCATCTCGGTATGCTTCTGATCCCTCAAATCATAAGTATAGGTTGATTTTTCACCGGTCGGATATATTATCTGATTTAGTAAATCAACCGAATAACTAAAAATCTCATCATCATCCGCTTTGACTCCTTGTCTGAAAGTATGCGCTTCATATAAATAAACCGTCTTCCGATTAAGGGTATCGGAATTTATGGGATCATATACTTCCTTCAACATTCCTGATGAGTCATAATGATAACGCATAGTCCGATCGCCGACAGTAATCCGTTCAATCAGACGTTTTTTAGCGCCGGTAATGTTTTGATAAAAGAATTGAACTGTATAAAGCACTGCTCCAGCTTGCTCGTCTACCAGTTGTATTATTTTAGAAAGCTCCCGTCCGTTATATTCATACTTAATCATATTCTTGCCGCTGGGATCCAGATAACGGGTAGCTTTACCACTTTCGTCAAACTCGTATCGGCTCCCGTCATTCATTGTCAGATAATAACCACTTAGATCGAAATGTAATTTAAAATGAATTCCTTCATGATACTCAAAATCCCCTTCGGTAACCGGCTCTGGATCTTCTTCTTCATCCCATGTGTCGGGTTCCTCGGCCTCAAAGAATTTTATGGTTTGTCCTTGAGGCAAACGAACAAATTTTCCTTTGTCAGTCTGCTCAATCCAGGGAATATTCAGGGACCATCCGTAACCAAAAGTATCAACCGGGGTTTTGCGGTTATTTTCATTATTGGCTTCGATCATTTTTTCTTGCTGCGCGGCGGCGGAATCATAGATTCTTTGAATAATCAACCCATTACCGGACCGTCCCGGCAAACTTAGATCCGTTGCGCTAATAGCTAGGCTGCCGCTGGTTGGTGAAACCGTTTCCACGTTATTTTGAAAATACGATTGAAACGGCGATACTCCCATGTTGTAATAAGAATCCAATGACGGCGAAACATACTTCGAAGCCATTACCTGATATTCTGAAAAATGGTGCAAATTAACTGCGATTGTCTCTTTGGCAAAATCAAAAACCGTGTAATCAAGTTTTTCCCAGTATCCGCCGCTTTTGTTATACCAATAAATCCCCAAATCGCTCTCGGTAAAACCGGACGGTAGATTAAGGCCGGCATAACTTATCTTCAATGATACCGGTTCGTCAAATTTAGCCTGCACTTTCTTACCCTGCCCGTCTAAGAGAGTAAAGCGATAAGCCGGACCCACCTTGGTGGCGTATCTGTTATCCGGCAAAATTCCGGCCTCTTCTATCCTCACTTGGTTTGAAGCGGATAGCACTCCTTCGGGAAAGGTAAGCTCAGCATTATCAAATTTGACGGTTCCTCCACTAGGATTGACGGTTTCAATTATCGACCCAACTTTAACCGTTAACGATGCGGTAGATGTGCCAATATTTCCGGCATGGTCAATAGACTGTATGGCATATGTATAATTAAGTCCTGGCGTAACCTCTTCGTCGCTAAACCAGTTTAGATCTTCCAGTTCAGCAGGGCGGAATATATCTCGAAAAGCTCCCCCGGAAAACGCCGGAGTACGCCTGATTCGATAACCCACCGTCTCCCCACTAAGGTCGATTTCTCCCCATTTAACAATTACCCGGTCAATCCCGGGGATCACCTCAAACCCAGTCGGCGCTGCGGGTGGGGTCGTATCAATATAGACTTTAACGGTTCTGGTGGTTTCATTTCCGGCCCGGTCCACCGCCTTCACCGCCACCGTATGCTCTCCATCGGATAGTGACGTCGAAAATTGATAAGGACTGACGGCCAGGAACCATTCGCCGCCATCCAGGCTAAGTTGATAACGATCTATCCCGCTTCCGCCGTCGACCGTACCAAAACTAATGGTTGGCTTATTGTTATTGGTCCAACCGGCCGGATCGGCTACCGGAGTAAAACTGTCCGGCGCAATGGTATCGACCGTGACATTGACGATCTGGCTCGCCATATTGCCGGCCGCATCCTGAACCGCGATCGTAATGGGTTGGTTGCCGTCCGCCAATGTGAGCGTGGTCTGAAACAGATTTTGATTTGCCGTAACCGCCCGTCCATTGATCGTAACCCAGATCGGGCTTTGATCCGTTATTTGCGCCCCCGCTTCGATGGTACCGGTGGCAAAGATTTGACCTTCCGCCGGAGTAACCCCGGTGATCTCCGGTTTTTGGGTGTCCCGGTATAGCGTGATGCTTTCCTGGGCTTGCTTTCCAGTGGCATCGGCCGCGATTACGGTCAAACGGTTGGTCCCTTCATTTAAGGAAACGGTCGCGGAAAAACTGCCTCCGGATACCGCGGCCGGATTCCCGTTGACGGTGACCGTGAGCGGTTCGAGACCGGCAATGTTTCCGCTGACGTTGACGGTTTGGCCGCCGAGATACGCCCCATTTTCTGGGGTCTGGATGGTCATGCGTAAATCACCGCTATAGCGAAGCACCCGGCGGGTGAACGTTTTGACGATAGCGTTTTGGGCATTGATAAACCGCGTTTGAACCAGATTCAAGCCTTCTTGCAACACGACAGTGGTCAGGAAGCGGTTACCGCTGACAATCAGCGGCTCTCCATTCACGTTAACCCGGTATTGGCTGGGCTGATTGAGAAAGCCGCTAATGGTGAAGGTGCCCTGATCCGTATAGACCAATTTATCCGGCTGATCCAAGCTCCCAATCGTAAACTGTCCCAACGACACGTTTACCGTGGCGATGCCCTGTCTCCCCCGAGAATCCTTCGCAGTGGCGGTCACAGCGGTAGTTGTCCCGGACTGTAACCCAAGCCGGCTCAGGGCGGCCGTAAAGTAATGCCCGGTGATCTCCATGACGTTCCCGTTCACTGCGACCATTGCGTGCGGATTATCAACGAATCCAAGCAGCTCGCGCTCAGCTCCGCCGATAAGCGTTAGCTCCTCCCCGTCTTGGGGCCAAAAAATTCGAACCTCCGGGGCTTGGTCCGTGGCGACGCTTCCCCTGACTTGAAGTTCGCCCACGGTTCCGGATGCTTCCAGTTTTAGCCGGTCGGTTATGACCGGACCGGTAAAACGCGCTCCCCACAATAAATTTTGACGATTCAACAACTCTGCCCATTGCCCGTTATGCCAGGCGAAGAGACGAATGTAACCGTTATCGAGAGTGGTCACGGTCGCTTCCTCAAGTAAAACGGGCTGCTCCAATTGCCACTCCCCGGATTGAATATCGGTTTCAGTGAATAATAGCCCATCATAAAGAGCCCCCGCCGGAATGAAAGGTTCTCCCTCCGAACCAAGGCGCACGATAAACGCGTTCTTCAAGGTCGCGTCGGTCGTAAACGGTTTGATGCGTAAGAAATTAACGCCTTCCCATAGCTGTTCTCGGGAAATGGGGCAGCGGTAAATGGTATGGCCGCGCAGGATTACCCCTGGTTTGGCTTCGATCGGGATACCGTTCAATTCGGCCATGACGGATTCAGTAAGGACTCCCTCAAAGGCCAGTTCCAACTGATATCGATCATTGCCCCCAGGAAAGGGTTGAGAACCCGGCTCCACTCCCCAGGCTAATTGCTCGGAAATGGTCCCGGTTATCTTTAAATTTTCAGCATAACCGGAAGTATTGGTAGCAAAGCTATAATCGTCTCCCTGGTAATAATTGGACCAATTGGGAGCATTGAAGCCCAATTTGATTTCAACCGAGTCCCCGGGTTCCAAATTGCCCTCCCTGAACCCAAGCTCCAAATAAGTGTCGGCACTTCCAGTATCCTTGAGCGTTCCAAAGGACGTCATAATTTTCTGGGCGCCGATGTTCGACCAATAGAGATTGGCAACCTGCTGCTGTTTCGTCTCATTCGTATACCAATAACGCAATTTGACGTCCCGAAGGTTGAGCGAGATAAAGCCGGTATTGAGCACTTTGAGATTTAATTGGATTGAATTGAGGGTCGGATTGCTATTGGCGCTGGAATAAAGGACTTTCAAGCGGCCGTCCGCCGCTTTGCCCAGCAGATTATCCGACATGGGCTTCTCAAACTGCAAATTAAGCGCTGCCTTGGTAGCTTCGGAAATATCCTCCGGTTCCGCGCCCCAAGCGAGAGCGCCGGCAACGTAGCCGGTATATTTCAGATTCTCGATGTAACTGCTTGATCCATTAAAGCTATAGTCGTCGGACTGATTGTAATTCGACCAATCGCTTGCATTCAGTCCCAACTTAATTTCGATAACACTTCCCGGATTAAGAACTCCGGCGGTTGCCTTGAATCCAAGTTCTAATTGGGTATCGCAGTTGGCCCGATTGTCCACCGTTGTAAATTGCGCGGTTATATTTTGAGAACCGATGGTGGACCAATAGATCTGCGCGGTTTGAGGCTTCTTGGTCTCATTGGTATACCAGTAACGCAATTTGACATCAGCCAGCTTTATACTTTGAGAACCGGTATTCACCAGTTTTACGTTGTGTTGCAGGCTATTAATAATCGGATTGGTATTAACGAAGCTTGAAAGTATTTGAAGCGGCCCCGAAGTTATCGTTTTGTCGGTTGCGTTTCCCCGTGAGGCGATCAAAACCGCTTTCTGATCACCGATTGGCTGGCGATGATCCCCGCTGAAATCTCCATACCCCCAAAACTGAACTTCACTGATTCGTCCCGCCGCGCCTCCGCTTGCGGTCAACCGCACCTTATCGGTGCTGACATCCTGTCCTTCAAGACTCTGGCGGTACCATCCCGCCGGTTGGCTGGCAATTGTTGCAATGCCTTGCCAAAGCTCGCCTTTTAATATCTCCAGCCTCACACTGCCTTGGAGGTGCTCCGTAAAATAGAGATTGATATTGCGGATTGTAGCTTGAGTTGAAAATTCCCAAATGACTTGTCCAGAGTCGGAGGAACTCTTAGTCTGCCATCGGGTATACGTGTTACCGTCACTTAAAAAAGCCGCCGGAGCATTGGGGGAGGTATGATTATCCGAAATGATTTTCTTCGATCGCAGTGGATGAAAAACCGCTGACGCCGTTTCGCCGAACAGCTCGACCTCGGCGAAACGGCTCGAAGCAGCGCCATTTCCTTGAAGACGGAGCCGGATCGTTTGGGTGACCACCCGTTCCCAGGAAAGATCGATAAGCGCATTGCTGGAGATCTCTTTAAACTCAGCCGCGTTAAAAGGCAACCATTCATCGCCGGATTGATATTCAACGGTCAATACCGTATCCAGGCCCAGATAACCGTCGAGTTTGAGCCCATGAATCAATGCCGGTCGATCCAAAATCAACTCCGTCCAGCCCTGGCTCGCTTCCGGTTTCAATTTCCAAAAAGTATCCGGTTGCTTGTCCACCAGGTAACTGGCGGGATGATTGAGATCGGTAGTAACACCGGTCCGGGTTTGATTGATCGTAATTTCGGCGGCATGCGCCGGTAAGCTCATCAGTCCAAGCAAGCCAATGACCAGAATATTGATTAAGCCAATCTTCCCTTTCATCCGCGACTCCCCCTATTCCTAACGGTTTCCGCTATTACCGTCCAATTGATTCAATTCTTCGATACTGATCTCCGTCAAAACCTCATGGTAATAATTGATGCTATTTCCGGAGAATCGGCAGCCGACCACTACTGGACGGCCGCCCTCATCTTCCTTAATTCCATATAAACTGTTATTTATGAATGAAGAATTTCTGACTTCCGGCGTGGCGTCATAGGCGTGCAGACCCACTTGATTATTCTGGAAAGTGCAATTGGTCACCGTTACAGTAGCCCCATGGACCGTTGTTAATCCCCGCAACGCGTCTTGAACGATGATGCGATCCAGCGTAGCTGTCCCTTCCACCAAAATTCCGAGCCACCGATCCGCTCCATTAGCGGATCGGAAGATCACTCCTTCAGTAGCGCCTTGGATGATTAAACTCCCCTTAATGTTTAGGGCAAGGGCCTCTGTGGATGCCGCATCGTTGGCGATGACCACCGTCCCCGGTAAAATCGTTAAGGTAACTCCGACCGGGACGGTAATATCTCCATCCAGATGATGCGTTCCGCTCCAGGTTTCATCGATGAACAAAGACCCTCGAGTGGTATTCCCGACTCTGACAGTGGTGGTGGCAGTGCTCATCCCCCCATCGTTATCGGTTACCGTCAAGGTCAAGGTATATTGCCCCACTTTGGAATAATGATAGGTCGGATTCATTCCTGACAACGCCGCGCCGCCATCGCCGGGGTCCCAGCGATAGTTAGCCGGTTGCCCGTCGGGGTCGATCACATCGGCCGTGAAACTAATGCCCGCTCCCGGCGTGGTATGAAGTTCGGCCGGCAACGAAATTTGCGGCGGAGCATTGACCCGGATCGATTGCATTTTGCCCATGCCGATGTTTCCCGCCGGATCGGCCGGCACGGCGGTCAGTTGATAAATCTGGGGGATTCCTTCTTCAAAGAGGAAGAAATTGATGCCGCTTTGCCCCTCGGCCGTTAATTGCCGGGTTGAACCAGCGGCGTTGACTATTGTGAATTGAATGCCCGCCGGTTCGGTTAGCGTATATTCGATGGCAAGCGGCGGCTGATTGAGCACAATGGTGCCGTCGCCTTTGATGAAGCTCAACTCCGGCGGAATAGTATCTACGATAATGGGTTGACTATATCCGATGGCGGACCACTCCCCGGCTCCATTCCGGGTCTGAACGCCGATGAAGTAAGTTTTACCCTCTTCCAGCCGGAGATCGGTTAATTGGCCATCCATTGCGTCGATCGACGCCTCTTTCACAGCAATCCAATCCAGACCGGGTTCCGTCATTACACCCATCCGATAGTTGGTTAGGCCGCTTTCCGGATCCATTGATTGAAAAGAAATTCCGCTAATCAGATTCTTGACCGTGATGTACCCGCCGCAGCTAACCTCCGGCGTGACGGGCAACGTATGATCGATTATGATTTTCTGACTGACCAGGGCCTCGGACCACAAACCGACCCAGTCCTTGACCCGAACCATCAAATAGACTTCCGAGTTCTGCGGAACCTGTCCGGTAGGAACATTGAATTGGATAAAGCCTGTATCTCCCGACACCTCCACCCAACCGTTACTGAATTGCAATGGGTTGGCTTTGGTTCCCAGGGCATATTGATAACCACCAATTCCCGAAAGGTCATCATGGGCGGTGACGCTCACCGCCAGTTGAGCCGCAGCATAGTTCGGATAGATAAATTTCTCCTTATCCAGGACCGGAGGCTTGCGGTCCAAGGTGATCCTCGGGCTAAGCCCCCATTCATTGAATTCGCCTTGGCGGCGGGAGTAAGTTCCAGCCGCGTTGCAGCCCCGGATAATGATCCGGTAATTGCCATCCGCCAGATTGGTTCCATCCAACACCAGACTGTGGTTCAACTTGACATTTGTCCACTGGCTTGGCGTGGAATTCATCTCTGCTTCGGGCACCAGGGCATATTCGTAAAAAGCCACCGGCGAGCCGGAAGACAGGACGTCCCAATCCGATAATATGTTGTTTCCGGAAACGCCGGCCCGCACATTGACAATTTTCGGAGCCCCGGCATCCAGGATTACTCCCGAACTATATCCCGCCTGGGAAATATTTTGCGCGCCGTCGGAACATTCGCTTTTAAAAACGGTGATTTCATTCTCGGCCAAGACCGGATTCACCGCAAATCTTGGCTCCGTTGAAGTATCGAATTGCTCGTTCTGATCGACTTCCGTTTGCTTCCCATAGGTATATTGATAGCGTTGAATCCCTGCCAAATCGTAGGAGTAGATGTATAATTCCAGATCATTGGTATTCGTGATATAAACCGCTTCTTGAGTATCGCCGAGATTGATGGCCTGTAACAGGGTGACTTTGGGAATGATCGGAGCGGTATGATCCATGGTTATTCCGTTACTGTAGCCGGTACTGGTCAATCCGGCCTGATTTGTAGCTTTAACTACGAAATAATAGGTTGTGCCGTCGACAAATTGGCCCGATGAGCCAATCGAAACACTCGTTTGTTGGCCAACCTCATTCCACACCGCACTGGCCGGATCGGCGCCATAAGGAATCACCGTCCATTGATATGAAACCGGTCCGCTTTCCGGATCGACCGGCGTCCAAATCCAGCTCGCCTCCAAAGGCTGTTTGCCAGGATTGATATACGCTCCTTGATCGACGATTACCGGACCCGGCGGCGCGGTATTGTCAATCATAATGCCTGAGGCGGCTTGCTCGGTTGCCAGGCCGGCGCCGTTGCCGGCCCGTAAGGTAAGATAATACCGCTTACCGCTTTCTAGACCTAATGGATCACCGTTGACTTTCCGGGTCAACTGCGCGGCGCCACCGGACACTTCAATCCATCCGCCGCTAAGGTCGGTTTGATAATAGTCGCTGCCTAAAGCTGCCCAAACCTTATCAATCCCCGATTCCGGATCGATCGCTTGCCATTGGAAGTTCAGAGTCTTCGCGGTAGCATAACCGGGAGTAATCAAACCGGTTATTTGCGGTTTAGTCGCATCCACCGTAATTCCGGGACTCGAACCGACGAGCGAACCGCCGTCGGCAAAATAAACCCGGGCCTCAAAACGATAAGTTTTCCCCGTTTGAAGCGTCAAGCTGGAAAGCGTAACCGTGGTGTCCGTAGTTGCCAGCCAATCTTGGACTGTTTGATTCTCCGAATCCAGGACACGGTATTGATAGCCTGTTACGGTTTTGCCGCCGATGTATTTCCACCATCCGGTCAACCGGTCTGAAAACTGAGTGTAAGGACCTTGATCGCTCACCGTCAATCTCTCTTGCTCATTATCCAAAGTAAAAGAAGCGCCTCGAAAGTCGGTCTCCAGACCCGCCCCATTTGTGACTCGCACCAATGGATAGTAGCTTCCGTTAAGGCCTTGCGGCAGCTCGAACCGGAACTGCACTGGCGTACTATTGGAAAGCATCACCAACCAACCGTCGACATTCCCGGATATTTGTGCCGTCAATTTGGGATTCCCGGGCGCATCGGCCACAATCGCCAGGCGATATTCGGTAATGACTGAATCCGGTTCAGTGGCTGACAATGTAAAGACCACCTGCTCGCCGGGGACCAGCGCCTTAGCGGCGGGTCCGTTCACGTTCAGGTTCTGAGGAGCCGTATTGTCAAAGACAAATTCACTGCTTCCCGTCTCTGTTTCCAGATCGACTCGGTTGATCGCCCGCACCGCTAGTTTGTAGCGGGCTCCAGCGGTTAAACGCCCTTGTTTCACCGACTCCCAGGTTCCCCAACCCGAGACCGGTTCTCCGCTGTTTAAGTCCAGAATGGCGAATCGTTCGCCTTTAATGCCCGCCTCGGGATCCACCGCGTTGCATTCCGGATTGAGAGCGCTGAGGTCCGCCAGATAATAGCCGGCTCCATACGTTTTCAATCCGGAAACATTGAGCGTAACTTGAGGCGGGGTAAGATCCAGAACGATCGGCCCTAAATAAGCGATCGCGGAACGGTTTCCCGCCAGATCTTCCACGGCCAGCGCCAGCCAATATTCTTTCCCCGTAATTCCGGCCAAATCGAGCATTTGCGCGTATTGCCGCAGATTCAAACTCAACGGGACGGTTTGCCCCGAACCTAACGAGCCTCCTTGGCGTTCCACAATCCAATAACGTAAATTGCCATTTCCCGAAAAACCGTCACCGGCCTCAAATTCCACCGGCAGCTTCCCGTTGCCGGTCAGATATTTGCCATTGTCTTGAATCAGGTCGAGTTTAATGTTGGATAATTGCGGCGGGGTTTGGTCGACGGTCAGATTGTTTACTTCCAGCGCCGTACTGTTTCCGGCCTGGTCCCAGGCGGTGAAATGCAAATGATAGGAACCTTCATTGAGTTGAATGATCCCGGTCTGATTTCCGGCGCCGGCGTTGCTTAAATCGATGGTCCCTTCGGCCAACACTTCATTGGTGCCCGCGGCAATCTTCTTATAGGTAACTTTACTGATCCCGCTCCGATCATCACTGGCCGTGATCGTCAATTGCTTTTGATTGGTATAGGGAATACGCGGCTTCTCCACGGTCAATCCGGGCGGGTTATTATCTATGGTGAATTGCGCAATCGGGCTGGAGACTTTTCCATTATCGCCGCCATCATTGGCTATCACATACCACGAATACGTTTGGCCGTCAATAAGGCCTTGGGCGGTATTGCCGCTCAACTCAGTAAAGGTTCCATTGCCTGCCGCAAGATAGATACGATAGACGAGCGCATCCCCGTCATCATCGGTAGCCGGCCGATATTTGAATTCTACCGCGCCTTGAGCGAAGGCGACCGGAGCCAACGCTTCCGGCGCGGTCGGAGGCGCGTTGGGCACCTGACGTTCAAAAACCGGGCCTTCGGTTCGATCTCCGGAGCTGTTGAGCGCCACCAACCGATAGCGATAGGTTCCATGCGGGCTCAAACCGGAATGGGTAAACACCGAACCGGCATCGGGACGGATGCTTCCGGTCACGGTAAAGCCTTGACCGGTTTTGGGGCCATATTCCAGGATATAGCTTTGAGCGCCTTGGCTTAAAATGAGTTGCCACTTCAAATAGTGTTGCCGCAAATTACTGTCATAACCGCCGCTCAGATTCTGCAATGTTCCCAGGGCGGCTTGAGTATACGCCGTATAATTGCTTTCCGCCGATTGATTGCCCGCTTTGTCCAAGGAACGGACTTTCAGGGTCACGGGCAGATTGGGGCCGTAGCCTGACACTGTGACGGCAAGGCTGCCCGTGGCTGTGCCGTTGGCCGTGGCGGCAACGATTGCAAAATCTTTGGCGGTCCCGTCCGGCAAGATAGATTGACCGCGGAACCCGGTCAAATCACCGCCGCCATTATTGGCCCTCCACTGGAAATTAATCGTATCCGGGGCGGTGGTATGCTGAAAGCCGTTTTGATCCGGCGCGCCCGGCGGGGTGGTATCCAATTGAACCCGATAGGTGATCAAGGTGGTGTTGCCGGCGTTATCCAGAACCTGCATGCTAACGGTTTTAACCCCATCGCCATCCGGTAACGTCCAAGGGGTACTGGCGGAAATGTCATTGCGGGCTTTATATACGGCGTCTGCTGGCCGGGTCGCGCTATTTCCGTTCCACAGGAAAATGCCCTTCACTCCCGAACCGCCGGGATTATCGTTCACGGTAATCGACGACACCAACACGTTGCGGGTATTGGCGGGATTGTTTTGCGCGTCATAGGTCCGCCCGCCGTCCACTGATTTGAGAACCAGCGAATTGCCGGCGAGCGGCGGAGGAGTTACATCCACCACGATTGTTACCATAGGAGTCGTTTTCCGGGAATAACCGGCATCCGTCAGTTCAGCACCGTTGACAACCTCGCCGGCTTCTAGTTGGCATCGCCAGGTCCCTTCCGGAAGATTGACGGTGACCGGACCTGTCTGCAAGGAATTGGACTCGCTGCTATAAAAGACCTGTGACCCGTCACTGGTCTGATATTTAACCCTGAATTTCAGTTGATCCCCTTCGCCGTCTTGTTGCGGAGTGATATTAAAGGAATAATTGCCATGATTGATGATCAATTGCGCCGGCAAAGGCTGGCCGCTGGCATCAACTACCGAAACCGTGGCCGGAATATTGGAAACAGCCGCGGTTTTGCTTCGCTCCCCAGACTGGACGCCGATGCTGTTTTTGGTATATACGAAATAGGTATACTTGCCATGTTTAACCAGGTTGGAATGATCAATGTATCGAAAACCATCCCCCGCCAGTTGCGCTTTGGTTTTTTCGGCGAGGGTGACCCGGCCCGATGCCCCTTCCAATTGGCGTTGGATGACATAGGTAGCGGCATCAACGTTCTCCAACGTCAGCGTCATTTCATAATACGGTTGGCCGTTTCGCAACTCGGATAACGATTGAATGGAGGTGATGGAGGCGGGTTGAGAGGCTAAGACAAATCCGGCGCTTTTTACCCAAGAACTGGTATTACCCAGCCCGTCAACCGCCCGGACATAGGCGTAGTAGGTATTGGCGGAATAATCCCGGTTGCTGAACGTATACTGGTTGGTCGTGATATCGCTGACGATCTCATAATCACTGGGATAGAGGCTTGATTGGCTTAATGCGACCTGATATTTGACCCCCGCGCCATCGGTAACAGCGTTCCATTTGAAGCTGATGTCATATTTGCTCTGGCCGCCTGATACTTTGTTTTGAACCTGGATTGGATCGACGGGGATCGAGGGTTGGGTAACCGAACGGTCAATGATCAAAGTGATCGGTTGGCTATACGAGCTTTCATTATTATCATAATCTCGGGCTTTTAATTTAATCTGATAGGAGCCCTCGCCATTGGAATTGGCAGTGACCAACCTCAGTTGGGTGTCACTGAACCACCCCGTATCAATACCGTTGAGATTGATTAAATACTGGCTGGCCCAATCCATGCCCACCGCATGCCCTTCAAAATTGGTTTTATTGTCCGCCACTCGCTCCCACGCCAGGGTAACGTCGTCATTATTGGTGTAAATCTTGCCATCCTTCAGCAGGATATTGCGGTTTCCCGGTTTGACCGCCGGTATTGAGCTTCCGGAGGGTTGGGACGGCGCCGCTTCGTCGAATTGATAGGATATTTCTACATAGCCAGTGAAGGCTCTTTCAATAAAACTAATTATTTCATGGTCCCTTCCAGAAATAATATGCATTTCCGTCCATTCTCCGGTATAAAAATCAAAAAGTAAACTCCTGTTCGGGTTAACTGCGATATATTCTGTAATTGTTGCGCCCTGGCTGATTTGCTTTACGGTTGTAGTTCCCGAAATGACATCTCCACTCGAGGTGCACTCGGATATTGACAGGCTAGCGGTGCTATCTACCCTATATTCATCAGGATTGTCTAAGTGATAGCTATATTTGACCCAAACAATATAAGGCTTAACTTCCAGACTACTTGCTGTATTGATATTCGAAGGATTATTTCGGCAAATATAAGTTCCGGGCGAAGAAGACGTAGGGATATACATGCAATAATGCCTTTTCCGAGGTGTATCGGAGATTGAATCGCTTCGGATGATATAGGTTTTCGTTTCTCCATAAACCAATTCCATATTGGCATTATTCCCTATTATCCAAAGAGCGCAGCCCAAAAACATCAATTGAATTAGTAACCTGATTTTCCGCGAAAATGCCATCCGAAAGCCCACCCTTCAAAAAACGCTGTTTTCCAGACTTGTCACAAAAAATGATGCGGTGAAATAGACAAAGCCGCTTATGAAAGCTTTTATTACCATTTATTTATCGGGAGTTTACCCGAAAGAAATTACAAATTACTTGATATTAATTACTTGATTTTTCATATTTTTCATGGCAAAAAGTTTTAATTATGACGTAAACATCCAACCACGAAGGTCACAAAGAAGACAAATCAACGCCGCAACTCCCTCAAAATGATTTCCGTAAACCCAAAAACCGCTTGGGGAACCACCCCCCTTTCTCATTCAGTGAGCAAATGGGGATATTTTGTCCCTAAAAATGGATATTCCGTTATTGAATGATTTCATGGAGTAAAAGAATGTGGATATTTAGTTTCTAAATGTGGGTAACCGTTCACCGGTGCTCCGGGCGGAGCACCGGTCGTTTCATCCGCGATTGAATTCCTTTTTCAAACATAAAAATCCTGAAGTCTAAGAAAATCAACAAAGGAATTTCCAGGCTCGCGATGAACTATCATATACCAAAACCGAAATGAACCCTAAAGGAGTGAACTCCGATGATCGTTTCAGCCGACGGCAGCGGCGATTTCAACAACCTGCAGGCAGCCATCGACGCTATTCCCGCTGACAACCGCCAACGAGTGACCATCCACATTCGCAACGGAGTCTACAAACAAAAGGTTAAAATCGACAAACCTTATATCACCCTGATTGGTGAAAGCGCCGCGGGAACCGTCCTGACTTTCGACGATCACGCCAAACGGCCCTTCCCGAACGGCGAAACCATGAATACGTTCAATTCATATACACTATACGTCGGCGGCCATGACTTCCGCGCCAAAAATCTCACCGTCGAAAACTCCGCTGGAAGCGGCAAGATCAAGGGGCAAGCCCTGGCGGTTTACGCCGACGCGGATCGGATCAGCTTTAAAGGCTGCCACTTCCTGGGATGCCAGGACACGCTCTTCACCGGTCCCCTGCCCAAGCGGCCCACGCCGCTGGGGCTGAACCTGATCCATCCCACCCTGGGAAGCGGCGAAGCCGAATATGCCGGGGAGATCCGTCAGTATTACGAAGAATGCTTCATCCGGGGGGACATCGATTTCATCTTCGGCTCCGCCACCGCCGTCTTTAACCGTTGCGAGATCTACTCCAACGACCGGGGCGACGAGATCAACGGCTATATCACCGCCGGTTCGACCTCTCCCCATTACCGGTTCGGCTATGTCTTCCTCGATTGCCGGCTGACTGGCGACGCCGGGCCCGGCAGCATCTATCTGGGCCGGCCGTGGCGCGACCACGCCAAGGTCGCTTTCATCAATTGCCGGATGGGCGGACATATCCGGGCCGAGGGCTGGCATAACTGGGACAAACCGCACCGGGAAGAAACCGTGACCTACCTCGAATCCGGCAGCAGCGGCCCGGGCGCCAATGACGCCGCCCGGGTCAAGTGGTCAAAGATCCTTTCGCCCAAAGAGGCGGAAGTTTACACAATCGCCAATATTCTGAGCGGCTCCGATGGCTGGAATCCGGAAGTTGATTCGTATAAATGAATGCCGCTGGAAAAAGCAGATCTGAATATCAACTAATTACAGCATAATTACTTTATTCTTTGCCATTAAGTAGGGATTACCATCTTCAGTTACTTGAAAACTTTCCGGCGCTTCCGCTTTCACAGCGCCGGGATGAGTCTTGCCGGACCGTGACCACGGACGGTTACAGTTAAGGCGCAGGCCGGATGCCGTAGCGCCTGGATTGGTTGAACTTTCAGTTCAACATTCGCGTCGTCAAAAGGGATACAGTGCTAGGAACGACCGAGCGAGGGCCGGAGCCGTACTCAATGTACGGCGAGGACCCCGCAGTCGTTTTCGCAGACGCTTTTGGTCTGCGAAAACGAGCTGCAAGCATCGGTGACACACTACTTTGAGGGACCGAGTGACGACGCAATGTGCCCCTTTTCACGGCGCATCAATCAATCCGGCAAATCTTTCAAATTCTTTCAAGGCCTTCCTTTTATTAAGCTAACTTAATTATCAGTAGAAATCAAAAACACCCCGCGCGGGGTGTTTTTCACTTGCAATATCGTCACGATTTGGATTTCTCTTCTTTCCGCTTCAAATACTCTTTATATCCAATCTCTTCCAGCAGCACCGCCTTGTCGTTGACCTCCTTAGCCAGCCGCTTTTTGTAATCCACCAGCTTCCGTCGGAGTTCGGCGTCGACCACGCTTAGGATCTGCACCGCCAGGATACCGGCGTTCTTGGCACCGTTGATGCTGACCGTCGCCACCGGGATCCCACTCGGCATCTGGACGATGGAATACAACGAATCCACTCCGTCCAACGTACTGGTCTTGATCGGAACCCCAATCACCGGCAAGGGCGTCATGGCCGCCAAAACTCCCGGCAAATGCGCCGCTCCCCCGGCTCCGCCAATCAATACTTCCAAGCCCCGCTCAGTGGCGGTGGACGCGTAATCAATGGCCCGTTTCGGCGAACGGTGCGCCGAGATCACGGTCATTTCATATTCAACCCCAAACTCCGTCAGCACCTCGGCGGCTTGCTTCATCACCGACAGATCGCTGTCGCTGCCCATCACAATTCCGACCAACGGCATTTGACTCACTCCTCATTTCCGGCTGCCCGGTTTTAAAATCGGGATCCCTTGTTTGCACAAGGGACAATCCTCAGGATCCCAAGTCTCTATCTCCATGGCCAACAAAACTTCGGTCTTTACTCCAAAATGAACCCTGCCGCCGCTCCGGTCGACCACGACCCCCACTCCGGCCACATTGGCCCCTCGCTCGCGCACGGCTTCGATCACTTCGATCACCGAGCCTCCGGTGGTAATCACATCCTCGACCACCAGGACGTTCTCGTCATCCTCAAGATGGAAGCCCCTACGGAAGGTCATTTTGCCGTCCTCCCGCTCGGTGAAGAGCGCCCGGATCCCGAGGACTTTGGCGACCTCATAAGCGATGATAATGCCACCGATGGCCGGGGCGACCACGGCGTGCAGCTCCTGTCCCTTAAACCGCCGCGCCAAATCCTCGCAGAGCCGCTCGGTAAATTGGGGATACTGTAAAACTTGGGCGCATTGCATATATTGCCGGCTATGCCGGCCGGAGGTCAGCCGGAAATGGCCTTCCCGCAACACCTTGGTCTCTCTCATAATCTCCAGGATCTCTTTTTGGTCGAGCATCAGGTTCCTCCTTGTCGCTTTGAAGACATCATCAAGATCTGAATTTCGAGAACGACCGTACTATAACTTATTCAATCTTCAATCAGCTCAAACCTGCCGGTCGTGATCAATTCATGACCGGTGCGCGGCGCCGATCAGATCCTTCAGGTCCTTGATTCCATTTTCAACGAGGAAATCCCGGATTCCTGCCTTCACCTGAACCGGAGTTGTCGGATCGTGAAAAGTCCCGGTGCCGATGGCCACCGCTGAGGCTCCGGCCATAATGAACTCCAGGGCGTCGGCGGCGGTCGCGATTCCGCCCATGCCAATCAACGGCACCGACACGGCCTGATGAACCTGCCATACCATACGCAGCGCCACCGGCTTAATGGCCGGCCCGGAAAGCCCGCCCACCGTGTTTCCCAATACCGGCCGACGCCGCCGGATATCGATGGCCATGCCGAGCAGGGTATTGATGAGGCTCAGACAGTCGGCGCCCGCAGCGACGACCCGGACCGCGATTCGCGTAATATCGGTGACATTGGGCGAAAGTTTCACAATCAGCGGTTTGCCGGTCACCCGGCGGACCGCTCCGGTCACCGCCGCCGCCATCTCGGGATCGGTTCCAAAGGCGATCCCGCCTTCCTTCACGTTGGGACAGGAGATATTGACCTCAAAACCGGCGATCTCCGGATATCCGGTCAGTTGTTCGACGACTCCCGCGTACTCTGGGATAGTCTTCCCGACCACATTGACGATCACCGGCACCCGGTACTGCCGTAAAAACGGCAGGGCCTCGGCAATAAAGGACTCCACTCCCGGATTCTGAAGCCCGATGGCATTCAACATTCCCGATGGAGTCTCAAACACCCGGGGCGGCGGATTACCGGGCCAGGCTTCAAGGGAGACGCCCTTGGTAACTACCGCGCCGAAAATCTCGGGATTAAGAAAGGGCAGATATTCCCGGCCGTACCCATAGGTCCCGGAGGCGGGCAGAACCGGATTGGCTAGTACCAATCCGGCTAAATTTACCTGAAGGTTGGGTTCGGTCATTCCAACGTCACCTCGCCCAGTGAAAATACGGGACCGTCAACGCAGACCCGCCGGTAACCCCGGTTGGTCCGGCAGGAACAACCCAGACAGGCTCCGACGCCACAAGCCATATAGGCTTCCAACGATAGCAACCCCGGAATCCCCTCAGCCGCGGCCAGGCGCTGGACCGCCATCAGCATCGGATTCGGGCCGCAGGCGACCAGGTAATCATAAGGCTGATGCCAGTGCCTTTCTTCAAAGACATTGGTCACCAACCCGTTGGTTCCAAAACTTCCATCCTCCGTGGCGGCCATGACCTCGATACCGAGGTTTTCCCACTGATCCAACTCCAACAAGTCCCGACGGCTCCGGCCTCCGTAAAACAGAACCATCTCCGGGCCGGGCCGGTGGACGCGGAGATCGGCGGCCAGGCAATAAAGGGGCGGCATACCGATGCCGCCAGCGATCAGGGCGATCCGTTTCCGATCGGCCGGGATCTGAAAGCCGTTACCCAGCGGGCCGTAGATCGACAGCAATTCCCCGGTCCGTTTCCCGGCCAAAATCCGGGTGCCTTTCCCGATGGCCTTGAAAAGTAGCGCGATGGTTCCAGTCTCCCGGTCGATCCGGTAGATGCTGATCGGCCGGGGCAGCAACGGATCGGTGGCCTCGCCGTCACCGGTCCGGACTTGAATAAACTGCCCGGGAATCGCCGCTGCGGCGATCTCCGGCGCATTGAGCCACAGGCCGTAATAGCCGGGAGCCAGGATCCTGGCCTCTTGAATTAATGCTCGAACCGCTATCACACCAAAAGCCTCTCTTTGAAGGGCAAAGCCCAAATTTTTTACTGGTTAAATAATCTGTTTATTCCGGTAATCCCGGAAATCCTGGATCGGCAGGACAATATTGGGTTCTTTCCCTTCCTCCAGCGCCAGCAGGACCTGTAGAAAGGCGGTTACCGTATCCAGCGAGGTCAGACAGGGAATATTGTGCTCCACCGCCATCCGTCGGATCTTGAACCCGTCCCGTTCCGGCTCTTTCCCCCGGGTGATGGTGTTGACCAGCAACTGAATCTCCCCGTTTTTAATCGCATCGAGGATATTAGGCGACTCCTCGTCAATCTTGTTCAGCTTGGTCACAGGAACCCCTCTTACCCGGAGATAAGCGGCAGTCCCCATGGTGGCCATGATTTTGAAACCGCGTTCAGAGAGCTTTTTCAACAAGGGCAACGCTTCGGCCTTATCCCGGTCCGCCAGGGTGGCCAGGATGGTTCCGCCCTGAGGCAAGTTATAGCCGGCGGCGGCGAACGCCTTGTACAACGCCCCTGGATAACTGCGGTCAACCCCCATGACCTCGCCGGTGGATTTCATCTCCGGTCCCAGCGAGATATCGACCTGGGTCAGCTTGGAGAAGGAGAAGACCGGCGCCTTCACCGCGATCAGTTTGGTCTCCGGCCACAGCCCGCCGGCATATCCCTGATCGTGAATGGATTGTCCCAAAATGGCCCTGGTCGCCACCTGCACCATGGCGATTCCGGTGATCTTGCTCATATAGGGCACGGTCCGGCTGGAGCGGGGATTGACCTCAATACAGTACACCTCGTTCTCCGAGAGCACGAACTGGATATTGATCAATCCGACCACCCGCAACGCCTTGGCCAATTTCAGGGTGAAGCTGAGAATCTTCTCCTGTTCGGCCAGGCTCAGATGCTGGCTGGGATAAATGGCGATCGAATCGCCGGAGTGAACGCCGGCACGTTCCAGATGCTCCATGATGCCGGGAATCATGACGTTGGTCCCATCACAGATGGCGTCAACCTCACATTCCCGGCCCGACACATACCGGTCCACCAGGACCGGATGCTCCGGGGCGGCTTTGACGGCATAGGTCAGGTAATTGCGAAGCTCATCGTTATTATATACGATCTCCATGGCCCGGCCGCCCAATACATACGACGGCCTGACCAGCACCGGAAATCCGATTTCATCGGCCACCTCCAGCGCTTCCTCCAACGAGACTACGGTTCGGCCGGCCGGCTTGGGAATCTCCAAATCCAGCAGCAATTTGTCGAAGCGTTTCCGATCCTCGGCCAA
This sequence comes from Bacillota bacterium, assembly GCA_023402395.1. Classification (GTDB taxonomy): domain Bacteria; phylum Bacillota; class UBA4882; order UBA8346; family UBA8346; genus JAEYGI01. Next base: position 440,223 of record JAEYGI010000040.1, on the reverse strand, counting down.
GTCGATGGAATCGACCGAGGTTCCCAGGATCCGGATACCGGCCCCCTGCAGCTTGGCCGCGAGGTTGATGGCGGTCTGACCGCCGAACTGGACAATGACGCCCTCTGGTTGTTCAAGCTCCAGAATGTGCAGCACGTCCTCGACGGTCAGCGGCTCGAAATAGAGCCGGTCACCGGTGTCAAAGTCGGTGCTGACCGTTTCCGGATTGTTATTGATAATAATCGCCTCGATCCCGGCTTGTTTCAAAGCCCAGACCGAGTGGACGCTGCAGTAGTCAAACTCGATTCCTTGCCCGATCCGGATCGGGCCCGAACCGATTACAGCGATTTTCCGCCTGCCGGTGGGGATGGCTTCATTCTCCTGGTCATAACAGGAATAAAAATACGGTGTGGCCGCCTCGAACTCCGCAGCGCAGGTATCGACCATTTTATAGACCGGCCGCAGTTTACTCTCGTAACGGAACTGACGGACCGCCTCTTCGGCGGCGCCGCAGAGCCGGGCAATCTCCCGGTCGGCGAAGCCCATCCGCTTGGCTGCGGTCAGCAGCTCGACATCCCGAAATCCTTTGCTTTCCAGTTCCCGTTCCATGGTCACTATGTTGAGGAGCTTTTGCAGGAAGAACCGGTCCACCTTGGTGCGCTGGTTCAGGTCGTCGATACCGTAGCCCCGCCGCAACGCCTCGGCCAGGAAGAACAGGCGCCGGTCATCGGCGGCGACGATCAACCGTTCCAACTCGGCGGCGGGCAGCTCCGACGCGCCGGGAAGGCATAAGCCGTATTGACCGATCTCCAGCGACCGGATGGCTTTCAATAACGCCGACTCCAGTGAACGATCAATGGACATAACTTCTCCGGTGGCCTTCATCTGAGTTCCCAGGGTCCGGTCGGCCAGATTGAACTTGTCAAACGGCCAACGGGGAATCTTCATCACCACGTAGTCCAAGGCCGGTTCGAACGAAGCATAGGTTTTCCCAGTGACCGCGTTGGTAATCTCGTCGAGATGAAGTCCGATGGCGATCTTGGCCGCCACCTTGGCAATGGGGTATCCGGTGGCCTTGGACGCTAGGGCGCTCGACCGACTGACCCTGGGGTTGACCTCAATGACATAGTATTTGAAACTATGGGGATCCAGCGCATACTGCACGTTGCATCCGCCCTCAATCCCCAAAGCCCGGATGATCTTCAGCGAAGCGGCCCGGAGCATCTGGTACTCCCGGTCGGCCAAGGTTTGGCTAGGTGCGACCACGATGCTATCCCCGGTATGAATGCCCACCGGATCGAGATTTTCCATATTACAGACCGTGATGCAACTATTGTTGGCGTCCCGCATCACTTCGTACTCGATCTCCTTGCATCCCGCCACCGATTGTTCCAGCAGCACCTGGGTAATGGGGCTTAAGGTCAGGCCCCGGATGACGACCTCTTCCAATTCGGCGCGGTCGTGGGCAATCCCGCCGCCGGTCCCGCCCATGGTATACGCGGGACGAATGATTAGCGGATAGCCAACGCAACCGGCGAAATCCAACGCTTCTTGCAGTTTGGAGACGATTGCGCTCTCCGGGATCGGCTCTCCGATTTCCAGCATGGTTTGTTTAAACAATTGCCGGTCCTCGGCTTTCTTGATCGCCATCAACGGCGTGCCGAGCAGTCTGACCTTGAACTCATCCAATACCCCGGCTTCCGCCAGTTTTACCGCCAGATTGAGTCCGACTTGCCCGCCCAGGGTCGGCAGCAGCCCATCCGGCCGCTCCTTGGCAATGATCTGGCGCACCGAGTCCACGGTGAGCGGCTCGATGTAAACCCGGTCGGCCATATTGGCGTCAGTCATGATCGTCGCCGGATTGGAATTGACCAGGACCACCGCGATCCCTTCTTCCTTCAGGGAGCGGCAAGCCTGCGTTCCGGCATAGTCGAACTCCGCCGCCTGGCCGATGATGATCGGACCGGAGCCGATCACCATTACTTTCTTTAACGTCTTATCCAAAGGCATCGATTGTCACCCGCTTGTCTAGAAGTACGATTGAAAGCCTGAATCACCGCGATTACAGGCAGGATACAAATTCTTCGAATAAATATTCGGAATCGGTCGGCCCGGGGCACGCTTCGGGATGGTATTGGACCGAAAAGATCGGCAATCTGCGGTGGCGCAGCCCTTCCACCGTGCCATCGTTGACATTGAGATGCGAAACGATAACTTCCTCGGGATCCAAAGAATCGGGCCGGACCGCAAAACCGTGGTTCTGCGAGGTAATGGTCACCTTGCCGGTGATCAAATTCTTGACCGGATGGTTGCCGCCGCGATGGCCGAACTTCAATTTATAGGTATCACCGCCCAGGGCGAGGCCGATGATCTGGTGGCCCAGGCAAATACCGAAGATCGGAAGCCGGCCGCGCAGTTCCTGAACCGCTTTGACCGCGTAAGGCACATCCTTGGGGTCGCCAGGGCCGTTGGTCAGCATAATCCCGTTGGGTTTCAAATCCAAAATTGCCTGAGCGGAAGTATCGCAAGGAACTACTGTCACTTTGCAGCCGCGATTCACCAGGCAGCAGATGATGTTCCCCTTGGCCCCGAAGTCGACCAGCACCACATGCCGCGGGCCGTCACCCACTGTATAAACATGATCGGTGGTTACATCCTTGATAAAATCCTGGCCGGAGAGATCAGGGATCGCCGCCACCCGCTCCAGCAGGGCCGCTTCGGAATCAGCGGAGCAAGTAAGAAGCCCCCGCATGGTCCCTTTATTTCGCAACCGCTTGGTTAGCGCCCGGGTGTCCAGCCCGGCGATTCCGGGAATTTCATATTTCTTCAGGAATTGATCGAGGCTGAGCTCATTCCGCCAATTGCTGGGGTGGTCGCAGATTTCCTTGACAATAAACCCCCGGGCCTGCGGACGGGCCGACTCGTTATCTTCCGAATTGATGCCGTAGTTACCGATCAGCGGGTAGGTCATGGTAACGATCTGTCCGCTGTAGGACGGATCGGTCAAAATCTCCTGATAACCGGTCATGCCCGTATTAAAGACCACTTCGCCGCCGATCTCGACGGGGGCTCCGAATGATTGGCCGTAAAAAACCGTACCGTCCTCTAGAACCAATCGAGCCTGTTTCATTTGGTTGTCCTCCAGTCTTCCCCTTGTGACAAAAAACCTGTTAAACAGTTGGGTTCCGTTCACCGGTTATTGTATCATAAATATACATATGATTGCTATATTTATTCAACAAATTTCTGCCCGTGATATTTTAAATTTCCATGAATCCAGACTGATTCAACTTTTCCTTTTAAACGCCTCCCCAGGAAAGGAGAGTTTTTGGATTTGGAGACGAAATCGGCGGCGGACACTTCCCATTCGGCGTTCGGGTCAAAAATGACCAGATCCGCCGGGTCTCCCGGCCGGAGCCGTCCGCCGGCGATGCCGAGGATGCGGGCCGGCGCCGCCGCCAGCTTCTCGACTAGTTGTTCCTTGGACAGCCAGCCGGTTTGGACCAGGTCAGTCCAGATTACGGCCAGGGCTGTTTCCAGCCCGATCATGCCGGTCGGCGCCAGCGAAAATTCGCGATGCTTCTCCTCCTGGCTGTGCGGCGCATGATCGGTGGCAATGACATCGATCGTCCCGTCCTGCAAGCCGCGGCGCAACGCCTCCTGATGTTCGGGGGAGCGCAGGGGCGGGCTGACCCGGAATACCGGATTGTAGCTCTCGATCAATTGGTCGGTCAGGCAGAGGTGATGCGGCGTGGCCTCGGCGCTGACCGCGATTCCTTCCTGCTTGGCGCGGCGAATCATCTCCACGCTGTGACGGGTGCTGACATGACAAAAATGAACCCTGGCCCCGGTGTGTCCGGCCAGGAGCAGGTCTCTGGCGGTGATCACGTCTTCGGCCACGGCCGGAATCCCCGGCAGGCCGAGCACGGTTGACCAGTATCCTTCGTGCATCACGCCGTCCCCGGCCAGTTTCGGGTCTTCCTCGTGCAGCAGCAGCGGCCGCTGGAACAAGGTCGAATATTCCATCGCCGACCGCAGCACCGCCGGATTAGTGATGGTCTTGCCGTCATCGGAAAAAGCCACCGCGCCCGCAGCCGCCATCTCGCCCAACTCCGCCAATTCCTCGCCGCGCAGTCCCTTGGTGATGGCCCCGACCGGATAAACCCTAGCCCAGCCGCTCTCCCTGGCTTTCTTTAATATATATTCAATAACCACCGGGCTATCAGCCACCGGGTCGGTATTGGCCATGCAGGCTACGCCGGTGAAACCGCCTTTGACCGCCGCTTTGGTTCCGGTAGCAATGGTTTCTTCATCCTCCCGGCCCGGCTCCCGCAAATGGGTATGGAGATCGATCAGTCCGGGATAGACGATCTTTCCGGCCGCCATAATGATCTCCGCGCCTTCCGCCGGCAGTTCGCGTCCGATAGCCGCTACCTGGCCGCCGTCAATCAAAATATCCCCAGATCCCAGATATCCTCCGGCCGGGTCAATGATCTCCCCGCCTTTAATGCAATATTTCATCTTTAGCGCCTCCTCCGGTTAACAGGTACAACAACGCCATCCGGACCGCCACTCCGTTGGTCACTTGCTCGGTAATGACCGATTGTCCGTGGACCGAGACTTCTTCGCTGATCTCGACTCCGAGGTTGGCGGGGCCGGGATGCATCACCAGCAGATTGGAGCCCGCTTGATTGACGCGGGCGAGATTGACCCCGAACAGCTTGGAATACTCTTTCAAGGTCGGAAAATACGCTTTGGTCTGCCGCTCCAGCTGAATCCGGAGGATGTTCACTACATCGGCGCCCTCCAATGCCTTGTCTAGATCGGTTTCCACCATCACCCCCAACTCCCGGATGCCCTGCGGAATCAGAGTCGGCGGTCCGACCACCGTAACCTTGGCGCCCAGCTTGGTCAGGCCGTAGATATTCGACTTGGCGACCCGGCTGTGCAGGATATCGCCGACAATGACCACGTTCAGCCCGGCGATCTTCCCTTTTTTCTCGCGGATGGTGAACAGATCCAGCAGCCCTTGAGTCGGATGCTCGTGCGCCCCGTCCCCGGCGTTGATGACGTGCGAGGCCACCGAATCCGCCAGCAGCTTCGGGGTTCCGCCCAGAGAGTGCCGGATGACGATCAGGTCCACGCCCATGGCCTCAATGGTCCGGGCGGTGTCCACGAAACTTTCCCCCTTGGCCACGCTGCTGGAGGAGACCGTCAGGTTGACCACGTCAGCGCTCATCCATTTCCCGGCGATCTCAAACGAAGTCCGGGTCCGGGTGCTCGGTTCAAAGAACAGGGTGACCACGGTCTTGCCCCGCAAGGTCGGCACCTTCTTCAGATCCCGGCTGAAAATATCCTTGCAGGCGGTGGCCGTGTCCAAAATCAACTCGATCTGCTCCGCGGACAACTCCCGCAGTCCGAGAAGGTCTTTCGGCAATTTGCTCATTTTTCATCGCCCCAGTTTAATTATATAAGTTGAATTGAATTTCTGATATACATCTATACATCATGTCCTTAATGCCGGCCATGATGGAAAATTAATGAATTTAATTCAACTTATTTCAGATGTAATCGGATGAAGTAAATTCCGATTTGATTTATTTGCATTCGGCTTTAAGAATGCAAATTTTATATTAGAAACTTACTTCATCCGATATAGTAAAATCTCCGCTTGTCCCATAAAAAAACCTCCCGCGGCGGGGAGGAGTTTTGTCAGACCGTTCCTCCCTTTACCGCTTCACGGAGCCAGTTTAAAGGGATTCTGCCGTTGATTCGTTTTCGGAGATGACCACGCAATCTTCGCCGTCAATCTCTTTGAGTTTGACATGAACCACTTCCCGGGTGGAAGTGGGGACGTTCTTGCCGACATAGTCGGCGCGGATCGGAAGTTCGCGATGCCCCCGGTCGATCAAGACCGCCAACTGAATGCAGGCGGCCCGCCCCAGGTCCATCAGCGCATCCAGGCCGGCCCGGACCGTCCGTCCCGTAAATAGGACATCGTCCACCAAAATCAGTTTCTGGTTGGTGATCTTCACCGGGATCTCGGTTCGATGCAAAACCGGCTGCGGCGAGATTAGCGAGAGATCATCCCGGTAAAACGTGATATCCAGCATTCCCACGGGAATCTGGGCTCCCTCATGTTCGCGGATGAACTCCGCCAGCCGGTTCGCCAGCGGAACGCCCCGGGTCCGGATTCCCACCAAAATCAAATCGTCGGTTCCCTTGTTCCGCTCGGTAATCTCATGGGAGAGGCGATACAAAGCGCGCCGGATATTGTCTTCGTCCATGACCTGGGCCTTGACTTTCAACAACCAAACCGCCTCCTTCGCTTTGAAAAAACGATTTTACCGTCCGGCCGCTCAAATTGGGGGGCTTTCTAAAACCTTCGCAAGCGGGGACGCTTACTTAAAAAAGCCTTCTTACGCAGGGCATAAGAAGGCATAATCAATCCATAATCTATTGCCGCCTTCCTAGCCTCGCAGGACTAGTCTTAAAGGACCTCATTAACGATAGATTACCAGAACCCGCTCTTCCTGTCAATCGGATATCTGATCCTTCGTCAAAATTTAAAGATCGGTTCGCCTCCGACAATCTTGCCCCCGAAAGAAACCAACCGGATGAGGCGACCCGATTCCATCAGCACGCAAAAACAGTCCGGGCACCGGACTGTTTTGGGAAGTTAAATCTAATTCGGCTGTAAACGGCTTCCTTCACTTGGGAACATGAGGGCTCCGGGACCGGTTGGACACCACCGGAACCGGCCTGAGGCCGCACAAGTCGCAGCCCTGGCAAAGAATGGCCCGTTCCTGAAAAACGCTGATAATCGTGTCCACGATCTCGATCTTGGTCAGCACGTGAAGAACGATCCGCCGCGGCGAAATCGTAATCAACGCGCTGAGCAACAGATCTTCGTAGTCAACCTCCGTGTTCTCGCTGCGCAGTTCGGCCAAAACATCCTCGAGATGCTGCTGCTCGATGGGTTGCTTCTCTTCATCCAGCAGATAAAAGTTTTGGGAATCCCGGATAAACACATGAACCTCGTCGATGCGCGGCTCCTGAATCTCCACGAAATACTGGAGCAATTTGATGAATTCGACATACTCCCGCTCCACCAGGAAGCTGTCAATGGCCTTCTCCACCGATTGTTCCATTTCCAGACAATATTCCTTCAGCCGGAACCGTAAAAAGCCTTCCAAAAACAACTCCGAATCGGTCTCCAGGTATTGGTTGACCGAGGTCAAAATCTGATTGTGCCGGTAAAGAGCCTGACTGATGTCCCCGTCTTCGTAAAGGTTGTTTAGAAAATTATAGGCGTTCTTGACGATCGTCTTCATCTCGCCGGGAGCGATAAAATGATAACGGGCCTTGACAATCCGCATCATGCTTTCCCGCGTAATGGTATTCATCAATAAATCCGTCAAAATATTGGCCAGATAATAGCGGAGGATCTTTTCATGCGCTTCTTTCAGATCGGGTTGGTTCTCCTGAATGGCATAATTCAAAAAGATGTATTTCCCGGAATTGACCTCGGTCAATTGAACATTAATCCCTTCCCGGTGTAAAAAATCCACTTCCTTTAAAAGATTGTTCCGGATCTCCGGGTCCGAGTTGAGGGTGCTGATGGTGATCTCCGACATTCGAATCCCCCCATTCTGAGAACTTGCGCCGCACTGCTTCGTGAATTAACGGGATACCGCCGCGCAAGCCCGTGATCGTTCGATTACCCGCACAGAATCCCAGCACTATTATATGTGCAGGTAAAAGTTTGTATACTGTCGATGAGAGGAACAAGCCCTGCTTCTTTCCAAAACAAAAACGAGGCCTATGCCTCGTTTTATTCTAAAAATATGGTGGGGAAGAACGGGATCGAACCGCTGACCTCTACGATGTCAACGTAGCGCTCTAACCAACTGAGCTACTCCCCCTTCGGCAAAACCTATTTTAACACTAACGCCGGGAGTTTGTCAACAGAAATTCCGTGGCAAATATTTGCCAAAGTTATTTGGGAAAAATGCTTTCCGTTTTTGAGCGCCGGCCGGATCCACCGTCCCGCCGGGCGGTCCTTCCCGGAAACCGGTTTTCCACGTCGGCGCCAATGCCGGAGTGGTTTGGAAAATCAATTTCCGGAGTTTGTGGCTCCGCGCGCCAGCCCGGAAAACTAATTTCCCACTTTCCCAGGGAGGCGGCGCGCTTCGGAAAGGAAATTTCCGGAATGGCCAATTGAGCTTTAATGCGATACCGGCCTGGGCTTTAATTCCGCGTGGAGTTGCTTGATCTCCGCCAAAGTGCATTCCTTTTTGCGCAGGGCGGCGATTTCCCGCACCCGCTCCAGCAGACGCCGGGCCTCCCTTTGATCCAATTCGATGCCGTCTTCGGCCAAGGCCGCCTGGAGCATGGCTGAGCCGGAATGCTTGCCGAAAACGAACTGGCCCGGATCATGGCCGACCAGGTCCGCGCCGAACGGTTCGTAGGTAGAGCGATCGAACAGCAACCCATGCCCGTGAATCCCCGATTCATGGGAAAAGACCTTGGAACCGACCACCGGCTTATCGGCCGGGATGGGCCGGCCCGAGGCTCGCGCCACCAGTTGGCTGACATCGCAGAGTCCTCCGGTTTGAATGCCGCAATCCGCCCCCAGGGAAACCCGGGCGGCCATCACCACCTCGGCCAACGGGGCGTTCCCGGCCCGTTCACCCAGGCCGTTCACGGTCACGCTGGCCGCTCCGGCTCCTCCGGCCAGCGCCGCGACGGTATTGGCGGTGGCCATCCCCAGATCGTTGTGGCCATGAAATTCAAAATTGCCGCCGGGATGTTCTTGAAGCAGGTCTTGAAAGAGGCCGTACGTCTGCAAGGGGTTTAGAATTCCCACCGTATCGGCGATCCGGATCCGATCCACTCCACTATCGAGCGCCATCCGGACTAATTCCCGTAAAAATTCCGCTTCAGCCCGGGACGCGTCCTGAGCGCCAACCGCCACAAAATCGAACCGTTCCTTGGCCGCAACCACAACCTGCTTCAGCGTTCGCAAAGCCCAAGACCGGTCTTTACTCAAGGCCCGCAGGTGCAACTGGGACGCAGGAAACGAAATATGCACCCGGCGCAGCCCGGTCGCTTCCGCTTGCTCCAAATCAGAAAGCCGCGCCCGGCACCAGCAGATCAACTCGGAACGCAGGCCCAGGCGGCCAATCTCCCGGATCGAGGCGATTTCCGATTCGCCCATAGCCGGTATGCCCACTTCCAATTCAGGCAGGCCCACCTCAGCCAATTCCCGGGCGATTCGTACCTTCTCCTCGGAACTGAAAGAGACGCCCGGCGCCTGCTCGCCGTCACGCAACGTACAGTCGATTAAATGGATTTTTTTCACCGCTTCCATGCCGACCACCCCAGCTGATGCCAGTTTTTCAATCCAGCAAATGTTCTTCCGCCGCCTTGCCTTCCTCCAGGGCATCCAGGATCGCGTCGATCGCCCCTTCGTCCACATCCCCGTACCAATAGCCTTCGGGATAGATCACCATCACCGGCCCGTGATCGCACAGCTTCATACACCCCGTATTGGTGACCATCACCTCATCCATTCCCCTGTCGTTCAACTCCGATTCCAGATATTGAATGAGGTTGGCCGCGTCCTTCCGGTTGCAGACGCCCTTGGGCTCTCCGTTCACCCGGGAGCTGGAACAGACAAAGATATGGTGCTTTGGTTTTTGCATCAGAATCTCCCCCTATTTTTGAAATTTTATAATTGGTTACCCGCAACCCACGCTGCCGCCTTTGCAGCCACATCCGCCGCCGCATTTGCGGGGAGCCGGAACCGCCCGGCCGGAGTATACCGCTTCGAGCGCCTGGTCGATTAAGCCCTCGGCTTCAATCACCCGGATTCCCCGTTCCCCCAGCGCTTCCCGGGGCGAATTGCCGGCTTGGCTGACCAGCAGCGCCTGGCAATCTTTTAAAATCTCCGCCAGGCTGGCCCACCGTTCCGGGCCGCCGCCCGGTTCCGGAGCTTCCCGGACGCCAATCAGCTCAAAGCCGCGGCTGGTCCGGTTGAAAATGTGCAGCAATTCCGCTTCGCCAAGATGCAGATTGACCAGCAATCCTTCGCGGCTGGCCACCGCGACGTAGGGCCGATCGGCCGCGGCCGGAAACCAGGTGGAGAACCGCTGCAGCCGGTCCGAATCCCGGCTGGAATTGGCCTCTCCCAGCAAACCTACGGCGTCGGCCCGGCAGCGATTGCAATGGGCCATCTGCGGCAGATACTTCGTTAATTTCTCACGAAGTTTGATCACACCGGCGGGATCGGGCGCCGGAATCCCGGCCAGGGGTGTGCCCTCAGTCGGAACCACCGGAATACAGTTGAAGAAATCCACGCCCAGCTTCGCCACGCGCTCCGCCACCCGTTCGATCTCCCCGTCATTGACTCCGGGGATCAGGATCGAATTAACCTTAACGGTCAGGCCATGGCGCTTCAACGCTTCCACGGCTTCAAACTGCCGGTCGATTAGTATTTCGGCCGCGGCCTGCCCCCGGTAGATCATTTTGCCGGAGCGGGCCCAGGCATAGATCTTGGCCCCGACCTCCGGGGCAATGGCGTTGATGGTCACCGTGACGTGACTGACCCGCAACTCGGCCAATTCTTTGATATACGGCAGCAGATTAAGTCCGTTGGTGGCCAGGCAGACCAATAAACTTGAAAATCGTTCCCGGATCAAGCGGACGGTCCGCATCGTTTCCTTGGGATTAGCGAACGGATCGCCGGGTCCGGCGATACCGGCCACGGTAATCCGGGGATTCTCCCGCAACACCTCTTCAAGATAAGCGATGGCCTGCTCCGGCAATAATACGGCGCTGGTCACACCCGGCCGGCTCTCATTGACGCAATCGTATTTGCGACTGCAAAAATTGCATTGAATATTGCACTTCGGCGCCACCGGCAGATGAATCCGGCCGAAACTGTGGCGGACCTCGGGATTAAAACAGGGATGATGGGCTGGAAAAACGCTCATCGTTCTTCACCTCATTAGTTTTATTTTAACTGGCTATATAAGCTGGATTAAATTCCCAATATGCATCATGTCCTTAAAGCCCGGCCATGATGAAGGAATTAATGAATTTAATTCAACTTATTTCAGTTGTAATCGGATGAAGTAAATTCCGATTTGATTTATTTGCATTCTGCTTTAAGAATGCTAATTTTATATTAGAAATTTACTTCATCCGATATAGTTAAAATAAACTTTTTATAAATAACTGTACCCGACCGGTGAGCGGTTTTGGGCCGCCTCTAACAAGGCGTTGACGATCCGGTCGAACAATTCCTGGGTGCCCCGGTACCCCAGATGAAGCAGGCGCGGCCCGCCGACCCGGTCGTGAATTGGAAATCCGATTCGCACCAGTGGAATCTCTAACCGCCGGGCCAGCGAATATCCTTTGCTGTGGCCGATCATCAGCTGCGGTTGAAGGGTTTCGGCCAGGTCGGCAATATCGCTGAAATCCGCCCCGCTGACGACAGTCGTTCGGCCCTGAAGTTCAGGGGCAATCCGGTAGATCGACTCTTCCAGCCGGCCGCTCTCGCCGCCGGAAGCGCACAATACCGGAACCATTCCAACCTCGGCCAGAAATCCGGCCATGGCGCAAACCAGATCCTCTTCGCCATAAAGCAGCGCTTTTTGGCCGAAGAGGTATTTATGGCCATCGACATAGGCGTCAAGCAGCCGGCCCCGCTCGCCCCGATAACGTTCGGGAACGGGATGGCCGCTGATCTCCTCAAGCGCTAGGAAGAATTGGTCGGTGGCCCGGACTCCGATGGGAAACCCTAACTTATAATCCGGGACTCCGAAACGTTCCCGCAAAATAGCGCCCCCGGTGCTGGCCGGATCGAGCGTGGCTCCGAACTCCACGGTACCGTTCGAGCGCCCCATACTACGGATGGCGTCGAGCGTCGTCCCTCCGGGCGCGATAATCTGATATTCCTCCCAATTGGGACCGTCCAAGGTTTCGGAATAATCCGGGAGCAACACCGGCTCCACTCCGAATTCATGACAGATATCCTTTAAGTAGCGGAGATCCGCCGGAGAAACCATTCCCGGCAACAAATTGACCTGTTTCAGCCGGGAACCCCCGCCGGCCAACTCGTTGATCACGGTCCGGACCACGGCGTGGAATCCGTCGATATGCGTACCGCGATAACTGGGGGTGGAAACGTTCAGGATTACCGGTTCCGCGTCGGGATGTTCCCGCCGGTAATTGTGAAGAAACAGCGACACGTCGTCGCCAATGGTTTCGCTCAGACAGGTGCTGGCCACGCCGATCAATTTGGGCCGGTATTGCGCGGTAACATTCTTGAGCGCCAGATTGAGATTGGCGCCGCCGCCGAAAATGGCGCTCGATTCACTGAAGTTGGAGGAGGCGACGTCCACCGGCTCTTTAAAATGACTGATCACATAGCGCCGGATATAAGTGGCGCAACCCTGGGAACCGTGCAATAAGGGCACCGCTCCCTCAATTCCCCGGAACGCCAGACAGGCGCCAAGCGGGGTGCAGAGCTTGCAGGCATTGGTGGTACTGACCGGTTCCGGCTGTTGCGGCTGATGTTTTGATAACATGATCCCTTCCCCCTTTACGTCCCGGTCCGCCGTCCCGGCAGCAGCGACCAAATCGGGCTGCAAACCGAGGCATGCACTTCTTTGGCGAAATTTAGCATCCCCGCGAATCCGGCCAGAGCAATCTTGCGTTCATGGTTATGGTCGCAGAAGCCAATCCCCAATTTGTAGGCGATGGGCCGCTCTTTAACCCCGCCAATGAACAAGTCCACTTGCTTCTCTTTGATGAAGCCGGACAATTCCACCGGATTGGAATCGTCGACGATAATCGTTCCCGGGTCACAGAGCTCCTTCAACTGCTGATAATCATTTTTATCGCCGGTTTGAGAGCCGACGATGGCCGTCTCCATGCCGAGCAACCGTAACGCCTTGACCAGTGAAAACGCCTTGAAGGCGCCGCCCACGTAAATCGCTGCTTTTCTCCCGGTGAGCGCTTTCCGGTAATCCATCAATTGCGGCTGAATGGCCAGGATCTCGTTGCGAACCAGCTCCTGCGTGCGGCGCATCAGTTCCGGGTCTTTAAAGAACCGGGCCACGCTGTACAGCGACTCGGCCATATCGTCGATTCCAAAATACGACACCTGAAGAAAAGGGGTCCCGTATTTCTCTTTCATCAATTTGGCGAGATAATTCATGGAGCCGGAACACTGCACCAGATTAAGCGCGGCGCCGTGGGCGCGGCGGATGTCGTCAATCCGGCCGTCGCCGGTGATGGTGGCCACAACCCGGACCCCCATTTGCTCGTAGTAGTTGCGAATCATCCAGACTTCGCCGGCAAGGTTGAAATCGCCGAGAATGTTGATGCTTGGCGCTTCAATTCCTTCGGTCGGCCCGGTGCCGACCAGTTTGAACAAGGCCTCGCAGGCGGCCCGGTACCCGTCTTTCTTGGTGCCTTTAAAACCTTCCGAATGCACCGGAAGCACGGGAATTCCTTTTTCGGCGGCAACCTTTTTACAGACCGCTTCAACGTCATCGCCGATGATCCCAACGATGCAAGTGGAATAGACGAAAGCGGCCTTCGGTTGATGACGATCGATCAATTCCATCAACGATTGATAAAGCTTGGATTCGCCGCCGTGAATCACTTCCATCTCCCGCAAATCCGTGGAGAAACTTAGGCGGTGCAACTCGGGACCGGAGGACAACGCCCCCCGGATATCCCAAGTATAAGCGGCGCACCCAATGGGACCGTGGACCAGATGCAAGGAATCGGCGATCGGATAAAGTACCACCCGCGAGCCGCAGAAGACACAGGCCCGCTGACTGACTGAACCAGCCAGGCTCGGCTTGCCGCATTCCATGGCAAACGGCTCCGCTCCGTTGCGAAAGACCTGCTTCTGCCTGCCATCCAACACTTGAACCATGAGGATCACCTTCTTGCAGTTTTAACTAGTCATCAAGAACCATGAACCAACAAATGATATAACTTGATTAATCACTGACAATCAACCTTACATTACCAACTCGACCTTTTCTTCCAGCGCATCCCGGTCTTGACGATCCATCAGGATGGTTAGGATTTTCTCAGCCAGCCTCATGGCGCCGACATAACCGACGGACGGGAAATAGGAATGGCCGACCCGGTCGAGAATGGGAAATCCATAGCGCAAGAATGGAATATCTTCATCGCGGGCGATATATTTGCCGTAGGTGTTGCCGATTAACAAATCGATCGGCTCACTCTTGATCCACTGATGCAGCAGGAAGCTGTCGCCCGCTTGCTTGATGTTGGCGTCCGGAGCCACGTCTTTGAGAACCTCGCGCATCCTTTGCTCAAACTTTTGCCCAGGAGTGCCGGTGACGATGTGGACCGGGATCATATCCAAGCTGACTAAGAACTCGGCCAGTGCGATCAACTGATCGGGATCTCCGAACAGCGCGACCTTTTTGCGGTAAAAATATTGATGCATATCGGTAATCATATCGATCAAGCGACCCCGCTCGTCGTTGAGCGCATCCGGAACGATGACTCCAGCGGTCTTGCGCAGCGCATCGATGAAGCGATCGGTGCCCCACAATCCAATCGGCAGATCCATGATCTGGCACGGGACCTTACATTTGGCGTCCAGCGCTTCGGCGGCCGGGCCTGACGCGAACGGGCCTAGCGCAATGGTAGCGATGCTGTCGCCGGTGCTGATCAGTTCGGGAATGGTAACCCCCCCTTTCGGGTAGAACTGATGTTTTCCGGTGAGCGGCGTATCCAAGACATCGGAGGTATCGGGAAACAAAACCGTCTTGATCCCCATTAACCCGGTGATCCGTTTAATCTCCCGCATATCGGAGGGTTCCACCCATCCGGGGATGACGTTTATTTGGTTTTTGGAAGATCCGGTCGATTCGGAAAAGTAGGTTACCATACTCCGGGTCATGTTGGCGAAACCGGTGACATGAGACCCGGCATAACTGGGAGTATTGGTATGAATTACGTATTTGCCCGCTGGAACCTTGCCTTCTTCCTTGGCTTTGGAGACGATCTGCGGGACATCGTCGCCGATGGTCTCCGACAGACACGTGGTATGGACCGCAATCACATCCGGATTGTAAATCGTAAAGATGTTATTGATCGCTTCCACCAGATTGGCCTGGCCGCCGAAGACCGAGGCCCCCTCAGTGAAGGAACTGGTCGAGGCCATTACCGGCTCTTTATAATGCCGGGTCAGGGTACTCCGGTGATAAGAGCAACAACCCTGGGAACCATGGCTATGGGGCAGGCAGTTGTGAATGCCAAGCGCCGCGTACATGGCTCCGATCGGCTGACAGGTCTTGGCGGGATTGACCACCAGGGCCTCGCGTTCTTTTATTTCAGTCGGCGTATGACGTAGCAGCATTTTCTTCCCTCCGTCGTGGCGGCGTTACCCGCCGAGAATTGACCTTTAACCTTTATTTCGCCGCGTAAGTGGCGATGATCTCCGGATTCTTTTGCCAGGGAGCTTTCAGATAGCCCCAGACTTTGGTATTTACCATGCGATCGATCTCACGATAGAAATTGATAGCCCCTTCAAATCCGGCGTAAGGCCCGCCGTAGTCATAGCTGTGAAGCTGCTTGCAAGGGACTCCCATCTTCTGAACCGCGTACTTTTCCTTAATTCCGGCGCAGAACACGGCCGGTTTGTAAATTTCAATCAAACGCTCCGATTCATAATGGCTGATATCATCGATGACCAGGGTCTCTGAGTCCATCTCGGCCATCATGCCGTAATAATCTTTGAACTCATAGCCATTATCCTGCATCCGCTTGAGTTCTTCCTCGCTCTTGCGCGGCCGGTAGCGGATGGGATCGGGCTCGACCTCCAACTCTTCAATGTTCCGGCTATCGGCGTCGACTTTGATGTTGGGCAGCACCCGCCGGCCCTCATAGTCGTCCCGATGGGCGAATTCATAGCCAGCGGCCACGGTTTTCATACCGATTTCCCGGAACAGGTCCTGATAGTGATGAGCCCGTGAACCGCCTACAAACAACATCGCTGTTTTGCCTTCGCAACGGGACCGGACCTCGGCCCGGACCTCCTCGACCGCAGGCATTTCTTCCGCGATTACCTGTTCGACTTTGGCGGTAAGCTCTGGATCTTCGAAATAAGCGGCAATCTTCCGGAGCGACTTGGCGGTGCTCTCCGCGCCGATAAAGTTGACTTTGATCCAGGGGATACCGAACTTCTCTTCCATCATCTCGGCCACGTAATTGATGGAGCGGTGGCACATGATGGCATTCAAATCGGCGGTATGGGCATTGGCGAACGCTCCATACGTCGAGTTGCCGCTGAAGGTGGCGGTAAGTTCGATCCCGCACCGTTCGATGAGGCTTTCCAGGACAAACGCGTCGCCGCCGATGTTATACTCGCCGAGCAGATTGACCTTATACTTAGCCGGGCTGACGGTATCATCCAGGCCGACTACATGCTTGAATAGTTGATTATTGGCGATATGGTGGCCGGCCGACTGGCTGACTCCCTTATATCCCTCGCAACTGAATCCGAAAATGTTGATCCCCAGTTCTTCTTTCATTTCCCTGGCTACGGCGTGGACATCGTCCCCGATCAACCCCACCGGACAGGTGGAGAAAATACCGATCGCTTTTGGATGAAACGTTTCAAACGCTTCCCGAATCGCTTTTTTCAGCTTCTTTTCGCCACCGAAGACAATATCGTCTTCCTGCATATCCGTAGAGAAGCAATACATCATAAAGTTTTCCTCATCAGCTTGGGGACGGGTCTGATTGCGCCGGGTCAGCCAACTGTAAAATCCGCAGCCAATCGGTCCGTGAGTGATATTTAAGATATCCCGGGTGGGACCGAGCACCACGCCTTTACATCCAGCGTAGGTGCAACCGCGTTGGGTAATGATCCCCGGTACGGTCCGCACATTGGCGCCGACCTCCGGCATGGCTTCCGGCGAAGGATCGTTGATCACGATTTGCTTGTTCCGTTTGCGAGCGACCTTCGACGGATAGATTTTTAACAGATCTTCCTTTACTTCTTGGGGAGAAGGATTTTTATTGATCACGACCGAACTCCTCCTTTACTCGTCAAGTACCTGGTCTCCAGACTCGCCGGTACGAACCCGGTACGCTTCCGAGGTCGGAAGCACAAAAATCTTTCCGTCCCCCGGCTGCCCGGTCTGATTGACCTGGATCAAAGTCTGCACCACGGTTTGAACCAGATGATCGGGAACGACCACGATTAACAACCGTTTGGGAATAAGGCGCGGTCCCCGGTCCAATTGTGAAATGGCTTCCTCATGGCCGTTCTCCGCCCCTTTTAAAATTTTGAAATCAACCATTCCTTTGCCTCGGCCGACCACCCGCCCGGTGGCGGTAAACGAAGAGATTCCGGCGTCGGCCAACGCTTGTTTGGTCTTATTCATCATGTTCATCCGGATGATGGCCATTACTTCTTTCATCGACAACACCCTTTCATGGGAATCGTTTGACGCTAGGCTTCCTTCACACCGGAACTAATGGTATAAACCTCTTGCACCGGAGTAACAAAGATCTTGCCGTCTCCGAAAGCCCCCTTGTCGCCGGTCCGGGCGCTTTCCATCAAGGTTTTAATCACAAAATCCTTATCATTATCGGGGATGACCATGATCAACATTTCTTTGGGAAGTTCATCGTAGTGGATCTCGCCAACTTTTAGGCCGCGCTGTTTTCCTCTTCCAAAGACGGAAACCTTGGTCACCGCAGGAAACCCGGCTTCCATCAAAGCCGCCATCACCTCATCACATTTTTCGGGACGAACGATCGCTTTAACCATTAACATCGATTTAGGCCTCCTTAATAATTTTCGAAGGATTCCACTTGGTCAGTTGGCAATTCCGTACTCGATTAACAATTTTTCCAATTCTTCAATGGCCAGGGGTTTGGGGATGACAAACATATCATTTTGGTCGATTCGCCGCGCCAGGTTCCGGTAATGATCAGCCTGTTCATGCGTTGGTTCGAAATCGATCACGGTTTTCCGGTTAATCTCAGCCCGTTGAACCATGTTATCCCGGGGAACGAAGTAAATCATCTGCGTACCGAGTTGCTTCGCCAATGCTTCAATCATGGCCTGTTCATTATCGACCTTCCGGCTGTTACAGATCAAGCCGCCCAGTCGGACTCCGCCGGCTTCCGCAAACTTAACAATACCCTTACAGATGTTATTGGCCGCGTACATCGCCATCATTTCCCCGGAGACCACAATGTAAATTTCCTGGGCCTTTCCTTCACGGATTGGCATCGCAAATCCGCCGCAGACCACGTCGCCCAGAACATCGTAAAACGCGTAATCCAGATGTTTATCTTCCTCATAAGCGCCGAGTTGTTCCAACAGGTTAATCGAAGTGATGATTCCCCGTCCGGCGCAGCCGACTCCGGGCTCTGGCCCGCCCGATTCCACACAGACGGTATTGCAGAATCCCGGTTTCAAAACGTCCTCAAGATCGAGATCCTCGCCTTCCTCCCGCAATGTGTCCAGCACCGACTTTTGGGCCAGCCCGCCCAGTAATAAGCGGGTCGAATCGGCTTTGGGGTCACAACCGACCACCATGACCTTCTTTCCCATCTCCGCCAAACCAGCTACGGTGTTCTGGGTTGTGGTGGATTTTCCAATTCCGCCTTTTCCGTAGATTGCTATTTTCCGCATCGGAACCGCTCCCTTCGTGTCATATTTGTGTAATATTTATTTACTAAAATACACTGTTTTTGATTCCTTGTCAACCTATATATAACATAAATATGACATTATAAGGTAAACACTTTGTGAATACCCTGAAAAAGAAAAACGCCCTATAAAAAGGCGTTGGTGAAGTTGTTATTTCAGCATGCCAAAAAAGCGATTAGTCCAACCGGGGTTAAGCCTCGGACCTAAAACATTCAAGTAAGTTTCAGTTTTTGGGGAGATTTAAGACCTCATTCATGCTTCCAGTCCGATATCCTTCTAAATCCAGCGCAATATATTGATAGCCCAAGCCCTTAAGCTGTTTCACAATCTCTTCCCGATTTGCCAGCACCAAATCCAACTGGTCCATCCAGATCTCGACCCGCGCAATGGAGCCGTGATGGCGCAGGCGAAACTGCTTCAGCCCAAGGCTCCGTAAATAGTCTTCCCCCTGACCCACCTGGACCACTGCTTCCTTGGTAATTGTTTCGCCATATGGAAACCGTGACGACAGACAGGCAAACGAAGGCAGATCCCAAGTGGGAAGATCCAATTCTTTGGAGTAAGCGCGGATCTCAGCTTTGGTCAATCCAGCCTCCTGTAGCGGGCTACGAATGCCCAATTCCTGACAAGCACGCATTCCGGGCCGGAAATCGTTTTGATCATCGGCGTTGGTCCCGTCAACCACCGTGGCGAACCCTTCTGTTTCCGCCAGTTTCATCAACTTCCCGAACAGTTCCTTCTTGCAATAATAGCACCGGTCCGGAGGATTGTCTTTAAACTCGGGAATTGTCAATTCCGAGGTCTCAATGACTAAATGTTTGGCGCCCAGCAAGGTCGCAACCCGTTTGGCAGTCTCCAATTCGTGGGCCGGATAAGTTTCCGAAACGGCAGTCACCGCGGCGACCCGCCCGGGTAAAACGTCCGACGCGATTTTCAAAAGAAACGAACTGTCTACTCCGCCTGAAAAAGCGATGAGCACGCTGTTATAACCGGATAAAATCTGTTTCAGCCGTTCAAGTTTATCCATGGAAATTCAACTCCTTATGAATTCTTCAAAAACGTACCGGTTCGCACGGGGTCAGCCAAGCGCGATTTTGGTTTATCATTTCGTCAATGGTTATTCCGAGGCGGGGATGGATATAATCGGAGGCAATTTCGGCCATCGGAAGCAGGACAAAGGAACGTTGCGTGATTTTAGGATGGGGGATGATCAAGGAAGCACTCTCCAACACCCAATCCCCATAAAACAGCAAGTCAAGATCGATCTGGCGAGGCCCATAACGGACTCCGCCAACTCGCCCCATTTGATGCTCGATCGTCTTCAAATCGGCCAAGAGCGCGCTGGGAAACGGAACTGTTCCGGAATCAAAGATAACTACCTGATTATAAAACCACGGTTGGTCCAAAAGCTCCACCGGCTCGCTCCGATACATCGAAGAGGCAAGGACGGTCGGGCCGAACCGCTCTTTCAGCCGGGCTACAGCTTCTCCCAAGTTGCCGATGCAATTCCCCAGATTACTCCCGAGACCGATGACGATTTTACCGGTTGGACTTAATGGCATCTCCCATCCGCACCGCCCTTGATATTGATTGGACATCGTGAACTCTTACGATATTGACGCCATGAGCAAGGCCCCAGACCACCGCCGCCAGCGTTCCCTCCAACCGTTCCTCTACCGACAAATCAAGCGTCAGGCCAATCACCGATTTTCGTGAAGTCCCCAACAGAATCGGCAAGCCCAGCACCTTGAATTTTTCAAGATTGGCTATTACCTGAAGGTTGTCCTGATAGGTTTTGCCGAAGCCGATGCCGGGATCGACAATGATTTGTCCGGTTTTGATTCCATTGTTTTGAGCAATTTCGACGGAACCATCCAGCCAATCGATGACTTCGCGGATTAAATCGGTATACCCGGGTTGAACCTGATTGTGCATAACAATCACCGGGATCCCGGATTCACCGGCGATTTTCGCCATGCGCCGCTCCGGGTCCTCCGGCCAGCGCAGCCCCCATTGATCATTAATGATCGAAGCGCCGAGAGCGATGGCTTTGGCCGCGACCTCCGGTTTATACGTATCCACGGAGATTGGAATCCGGAAAGAAGCGGCCAATTCCTTGATTACTGGCAACAATCGTTTTTCCTCTTCGGCTGGATCGATCTTAGTCGCTCCGGGACGGGTTGACTCCGCCCCGACATCCAAAAAATCCGCTCCCTCCGCGATCATCCGTTCCGCTTGCCTGAGAGCGGCCTCGATATAATCTTCCTTATTTAACAGGCCGTCTTTTGAAAAGGAATCGGGCGTGACATTAATAATTCCCATTACATAGGTCTTAGCAAAAAGATCGTAGGCTTGGCCATTGATCATGGTCGAATGGGTTTGGCTTTGGCGGTAATTGGCCAATCCCGTCTCCAGCCGTTCCGCCAGTTCCGGGAGGCCGAACGGTTGTTGCTTTAATTTGGCGATAAAGTGCCGCAGTTGCCGGAGAGTCCCGGCCAAGAGCAAGCTATGGGAGGATTCCGAATCTGACCTGTCCCAACTGCAGACCTGCCACGAGACGGCCGCATCCGCCCCCTGGGCCAGCATCTCCTGCTTGATGATGGCGGCCTGGCGAAAGCTGACCTGGTATATGCGGATCGTATACCATTCGAATTTGTCGGCCATAATCTCGATGCCACGCGGATCAACCCCAATTTCGGCCATTTGCCGTTCAATCCCGGCCGCGGCCACATCGCGGCCAATAATGATTCCTTTAATCTGTCTCACCTCTCTGAAAGTAGACGGGACGAAATTGTCCGGTGTCAATGCCGATTAGGGCCAACCGGTTTTTATATCATCCCGTTGAGGTAGATTCGAAATAATATAACTGTGATCCCAATCTTATCATGAAAAAAACGATACGTGAAGTATCGTCCGTCTAAAATCATATTAAAATCATCGGTTAACTATATAGGATGAAGTAAATTTCTATATAATATTTGCATTCTTAAAGCCGAATGCAAATGAATCAAATCGGAATTTACTTGATCCGATTACAGCTGAAATAAGTTGAATTAAATTCATTAATTTTTCATCATGGCCGGCATTAAGGACATGATGGATATCAGAAATTTAATTCAACTTATATAGCCAGATCTTGAATCGGAAAGGACGGCGCCGGAGTCCGGACCAATTTGCCCCGCGTTCCGGAACGTGAATTTCCCAGAGTTATCAATACCGTAATTCCAAGCAATAGTGACAGGATCAATCCCACCACAATAATAACACCGGTTTGCTTCAATTGTATCACCAGAATTATTATGCGCCGGACCGGCTTCGGATATTAAAGGGATTTTGCGCCAAATCGCCTTGAAGCATTGTGATTCAACCCGGCCTTCGGCCGGTGACAAAATGCTTCTAATCGCTCAAGTACAAGACCCGCAACTGATATAAAGCTTCTTTTTCCAACCGGCAGATCTGCACCTGGGAGACGCCGAAGACTTCGGCCACTTCCGACTGGGTTTTTTCTTCAAAAAACCGGAGTTCAATCAATTGCTTTAAACGCGGCGGCAGCTTCTCAATCACTTCACGAAGGGCAAAATGCTCCAGCCACCGGGTATGATCGCCTTCCTCCCCGATAAACTGTTCCCTGCACAAGACGTCACCGTCATCCTCTTTGACGATCTCCTGCAGATAATTGACGGGACGGGTGGCTTCCAGCGCACTGGCAATCTCCTCCCGGGACAGGCCCGACGCGTCTTCCAGCTCAAACAGGGTGGGTTCTTTCCCGAGCGTCGCGATCAGGCGGTTGCGCGTCTGCTCCACCTTGGCCGCGATCTCTTTCAGACCCCGGCTCACCTTGATCGGGCCCTCATCCCGCAAATGCTGCTTAATCTCACCGATGATCACCGGGACGGCGTATGTTGAGAATTTGACCCCGAAAGAAGGATCGAATTTCTCAACCGCTTTCATCAAACCGATGCACCCGATCTGAAACAGGTCCTCAATCTCGCCGCGGTTGCTGAAACGCTGCGCGACGCTCATCACCAGCCGGAGATTATGCTGAATGATGGTGTTCTTCGCTTCGGAACTGCCCCTCCGGTATTCGGCGATGAGCCGTTTAAATTCGGCATCGGTTAATAATTGATTACCCGGTAAGGTGATTTCGTTCTTAACTGCTCCTTGAGATCCCGACATTGACGAACCCCCGTTCCGGACGCTTTTTCATGATTACGGTGGTTCCTTCCTGAGGGCGAGAAACAATATTCAATTCATCCATGAATGATTCCATGAACACCAGGCCCAAGCCCATCCGCTCCGGATCAGTGGAGAACGTGGCCTGCTTGGCCTGGTCGATATCGGCGATTCCTTTGCCGTAATCCCGCACTTTGATAGTGAGGGTCGAACGTTCAATAATCATTTCCAATTGGATGATTCCCGCTTTTTTGGGATAGGCATGAATCACGCAGTTGGAGACCGCCTCCGAGATCGCGACGCGGATCTCTTCGACCTCGGCCAGGGTAAATTCCAACTGTGCGGCGAAGGAGGCGACGACCGTTCGCGCCAATCCGACATTCTGAGGTAGACTGGGAAAATCAAGTTTTAAATAATTTTTCAACATGCTTGCTGCCTCCACTAAAACCTGTTT
Organism: Bacillota bacterium; assembly: GCA_023402395.1. GTDB lineage: Bacteria > Bacillota > UBA4882 > UBA8346 > UBA8346 > JAEYGI01. The sequence continues at coordinate 416,884 of JAEYGI010000040.1, read as the reverse complement.
AAGGCCTGCTGGCGATCCTCATGGATCTCCATAATCCTGAGCAAACCCGACAATTCAAAAATACGGCGGATCTGATCCGATACATTAACCGCCGACAATTTCCCGCCTTGCTGGCTTAAGCGCTTAAACCTTCCCAAAATAACTCCCAGGCCGGAACTATCAATAAAATTGACCTTTTTCAAATCGAGAATCAGGTGTTTAATGCAATCATACTGGTTTAATTTTTCTTCCACCACCGTGCGGAATACTGGAGACGATTCCAGGTCCAGCTCACCGTCAAGCTCCACGACTAAATTCTGTCCAATTCGTTCCGTCGCAATCTGCAAAAGTAGTCCTCCCTTCCGGTTCACTGGAAGAATTCGCCGTTTGGCCCGCGGTTCCTGCTGTGTAAAAAAACAAAAAAGCCCGGAAAACCACTATTTATAACGGTTTTTATTGTTTAGGGGCCTGAAGGGTACGAATGAAAAAACAACGACCTACGTCGTTGTTTTTTAGCGGAGAACGTTTGAGCTATAAAGTGCTTTTCCGGCAGCGATTCAATGGGTCTTCCCTCTTTCCGGCTTCAATTGACACCGGCCCGGATTGTCTGCTGGAATATCCGCCACCAGATCTGGAAGATCGAGGCTCGGTTTATTTCGGCCCCGGCAACCAATTCAATTTCACCGCAGTTCTTCCCGTCAACGCTGACCCGGACTTTGCCGATAGTTTGTCCTTTCCTGACCGGAGCCTGAACCAGCCGATCCAGTTGCACGGTTTTAACGATATTTCCCTGGGCCTCCCGTTTTAGAACCGCTGCGAACTCTCTGGGCACCACCGCGGCCACTGTCGTTTGCTGACCCCGGAATACCTTCACTGCTCCGACCGTCTCTCCACCCTGAAAAATCCGGACCGATTTGAATTTGGAGAAGCCGTGGTTAAACATTTTGCTGATATCCTTGGAACGCGTATCGGCGGTTGGTGAATTCATGACCACTGAGATCAAGCGTACACCGTCCCGCTGAGCGGTTGCCACCAGACAGTATCCCGCTTTGGCGGTAAAGCCGGTTTTAAGGCCGTCGCAGCCCCGGTAGAATCTGACCAATCGGTTGGTATTCCTCAAAAAGGATTTCCCGTCCCGTAAACTGTCAATCCAGGCTCCGGTCCAACGGAAAACCACCGGATGTTTGACCACTTCCCGCGCCAACCTGGCCATATCCGCGGCGGAAGTTATATTCCCCGCTCCGCCGCTGTCCGGGTCAAGACCGGTGGTATTGACGTAAACCGTGTTTTTAAGTCCCAATTCCTTGGCGCGCTTATTCATTAGCGCGATAAAATTCTCTTCGGAGCCAGCTAGGTGTTCACCCAACGCATAAGATGCGTCATTGGCCGACACGATGCTGACCGCTTTCAGAAGTTCGGCGACGGTCATCTGTTCGCCGGGTTCGAGCCAAATCTGGGATCCTCCCATTCGGCACGCTTCCGGAGAAGCGGTAATAATCTCAGTCAATTTAATCTTGCCTTGATCCAATGCCTCCAAGGTGAGCAACATCACCATTAATTTGGTGACGCTGGCCGGCGGTAGTTTCTGGTCGGCGTTTTTCTGAAACAAAACCTCGCCGCTAATCGGTTCTATTAAGATCGCCGCTTGCCCTTCAATCCTCAAGTCGTTGGTTTCGGCAATGTCGTCGGATTTGGCCGATGCGACTCCGATGACGCCCGTCAACAGGAGAATCACCAGGCATCCCGCGATCCAGCTCTTATGAAGCAGTTTCTTCCGAACCATCGTAACGCCCCCTTGCACTTTGTATAATGATTTTGCGCAAAAAGGGAACGGTATATTCCCGCCTCGGAAATCTCTGCGCGGAAGTTCGACGACAATATTTTCCTTTGCGATCATTTTCTGAGGTAAAAAAACGGGGATATTCAATTGCCAAATGGGGGATATTCGGTATTGAATCATTTCATGGAGTAGAAGAATAAGGATATTCGGTACTGAATGTTGATATTTTGTGAATAAATGAACTATGGGAGTCACTCCCAATCCATGTTCGGCTTCTCAATGTGGATATTCTGCCGCAGAATCATTTCATGCGGTAAAAGAATGTGGATATTCCGTTGCTAAATGTGGATATTTTCCTATTGAATGTGGATATTCAATAGCAAAAGGTGGATAAGTGGCAACGTAAGGCGGAAGGTGGTTATCGATCCGGGGTTATTGATCAACGGTCCGGCGATCTGCAAATCGCGGGAGAGACCATTAAGTCTCCTACAATAATCAAGGCTGGCCGGATTGCCTCCGGTCAGCCTCGCATAATTTATTGCTCAGCTTATATCCGGCTATTCGTTCTATCGGGACCACCAAGCATCGTCATACGGTGTGTCTTGCTTTTGGCAACGCAAATCCCCCAGGACCGTGACTCCAGCATTGGAAACGATCGTCCCGTTGACTTTGGAATCGCCGTCAATAACCGCGCCGTTACCGGCATAAATCAAACCGTTAACATGGGCGTCACTGATGATGGTCACTTTCCCTGTGCAGAAGATGGCGATTGGGCCGAACTTCATTTCGCCCTTGAGGGTCAAATCACCCTTGACCACTAACAGGCCGGTGACCTTCATCTGGTCATTCTCCAGCCACAGGTCATTCTCGAATCGGACATTACTCATGGTGATTTTGGTATTAATCTTGCTTTCCGTCCGCAACTGAGTGGCTTGAGTCAACGCGGCCCAGTCGGGATCAGGCAGGGACTGAACGGGCAATTTAGTCTCGATCTTAGTGATTTTAGTCTGCTTATTCCGCTCAACCGCAGTTTCGGAAGTCCCTAAATAATCAATCCGGGAATCGCCGTCCACGAACGCGACCGGTCCAAACGCCATGACGCTTTGAATTTTGACATCGGCCCGAACTTGGATTCCTTTACAGAGAATGGCGTAATCGAGTTTAGCGGGTGGCTGATTTCTGATTTCGAATCTGACCACAACGAGTTCACTGTTACCAGCTTTGTCGGAAGCGACCACTTTCAATTCATGCCAGCCTTCCTCGGCGATTGCCGTTCCTATAGTGTATGGCTTTCCATCCAGCCAAAGGCCCGTCTCGGCCGGGTTCACTTCCGTAATCTCGATCTGCGGTGTGACTGGCGCTTGGTTTGCTCCGTCCGGTACGATCCCTGTGACTTGGATCACTGGTTTGGTCTTATCGACCACAAACTCAAGTAACTGGTCCGCCGTATTCCCTGCTTGGTCGGTGGCGGTGACCGCCAATTGATAAGCACCATCCGCAACAATGAGCCCGCTTTGATACGGTTCCCCGTTCAAGAAACTCTCAATGGTGAGGGGATTCGAGTCACTCGCCGAGACCAACGGCGTCACATCATGGTTATAGAAAAATCCATCCTCCACGCCGCCAATCATTACCTCCGGCAGAGTACGGTCGATAATAAAGGTAAGGGTAAATTGAGTCTGATTCCCGGCGAGATCGTCCACTTGAACCCATAATTGATGAATTCCTTCGGAAGCCACCATGGTCCCGGGGGCCCATGGCTGATTATCGAGCAGATACGTGATTTCGACCGGGTTTTCCTCGGTGATGATGATTTCCGGGACCACCTCGTAATTCAGGTGTTGTCCGTCGCTGAGATTGGCGGCGGAGATCTCGGGCGGCGCGGCATCGACGATCACTTGAAGCTCCGGCGAGAATAAGCTGGTCCAGCCATCGTTGGATTTGGCCATGAACCGCAATTTATTTTCCCCTTGAGCCAGGACCACATTGGCCAGCGTGAAACTTCCGCCCCCATCGGCGAAACCGAAGTCCACGATTCCCTGCCCGTTATAGAGCAATACCAAAGATTCGGGGGTTGCCGAACCGGTAATACGCAGATTCGGATCGTTAGTCACCGCCGGCAAACCGCCTGCCTCCGGAATCTTTGGGATCAGAAACTGAGCTGCACCGGTGTTGTTTTGGTCGTCATACTCTTTGATGGACCGTTGCGGATTGACGTCGACCGTAACCGTTCCGGCGCCTTGGAAATTGCCGCTATCCCAAAGGACGGTCTGTTGATGGCTCTCGTTCTCCTCGGTCAAGGCCGGGATGGTATAGCTAGCAATTTGTTGCTCCCCTATCTTAACACTGACCGGGATCTCGGTTGCCGGGAGCGCTCTGCCTTTCCGTATTGTAATCTGAATTGGAATCGCGCCTGCGGCGGTCCGTTCCTTTGCCACGATCACGGTTTGGACTTGCAGATCGGGAAGGCCGATGCCGTAATCGAAAGCGGCCGAGACCATCCCGGTGGTTCCGGCGCCTTGATAGACCGCAGTCAATTGATGTTGGCCGGGCCGAATCTCGCCGCTGATGGTGAACGGCACGGTGGTCGCTCCATTGAGAGTGACTGGGACCGTCAAAACAGGAGTCTCGTCGAGACTGACGATTACGGTCCCGCTCCCGACGCCATAAAGATGAAGTTCACCGTCGACCGGCTCATTGCCTTGGTAATATTGAGCCGGGCGGGTAATGATGGCGAGCAGCTCCTCCTGGCCGCAATGAAAGGCGAAATTCTGAATGCTCAATGGACGGTCGCCGTCGTGAAGCTTTACGTGCATCCAATGGGTTCCCGCTTGGGCGCTATTGACCCCCCCTTTGAACTGAACAGTGTTTTCACCCGCGATTAAATTAAGGACTTGACTGGCGACACTGTCCGCCGTTCCATCGGGCCGGACCAACTCCAGGGCGGCGGTGCAATTCAGCGCGGACCCGGAGTTTATGATCACATCCAACCGGAACGGTTGATTCTTGCGATACGTCTCCTGATCCAGCTTTCCGGAGACAAACCGGAGGTCAGCCCCGCCCCGGACATCGATCCGGTATTCCAAGGTCTTCTCAGCAAAGGCGGCCCAGATTGAATAGGTGCCCGTCCGCAGACCGGACGGCAGTGGGATGGAATAAGCCGTAACGCCCGAGACTTTTTCGAACCGATAGAAATCGCCAGGGCCGGTCAGGGCCAGCCACCCTTCCTGATTGACCGCGACCGATACTTGAACCGTTTCCCCGGCCTGATAGGTCTGTTTGTCAGTAGTCAGGCTAAGTTCCGGCAGGGCTTCATAGATATTGTGGACGTTCAGGAAAAGGGAGCGGCCGGTATGGCTATGATAAAAGCCGTAAAAGATCTTTTGGTTGAAGTCCTCCGCTGGCAGCGCAAAGACTAAGCTCGCGGCGTCGTTGATGACGATCTCCCGGGTCTCATCGAATTCGCCGTGTTTTACCCGGACCGTCAAGGGCAGTTCACTCTGCCCGCCCAGATTTTGCGTGTTGAGAACTAGCGTAGCGGTCTCCCCTTTTTGATAGACCGCTTTATCCAACGACGCCTCGACCTGGAGCTTGTACCCGTTCACCTGATATTGGAACGGATAGGCTGTTCCGTTGATTAAGACCTTTCCTTGATAGGTTCCGCTTTCATAGTCATCGGGAACCAGCAATTGGAAGCCGACCGTCTCCACGGCTCCCGGCTCGACGTGAAGCACCGCCGGTTCGGCCGTGAGCGGTTCCGTGTTCAATGCGACGATGGCGTCGCCAGCTTTGGTCCCGCTGTTTTTCACCGTGACCGTCACCGGCAGCTCTTGTCCGGCCCCGCCTGTCGCAGTCAGGATCTCCGCTCCCAAAATCATTTCCGGAGCGAGCGGAATGTCAGCCTCCCGAGTAAAGAGCACGGTCCGCTCGGCCAGTTGAAGATCTTGTCGAAGAAACGTGATTTTGATCTCATAATTACCGGGAGTCGCGGGGAGGTTCTCCAAAGTAATTTCATTCGTTTCTTCCGCTCCGGCGGCCAAAACGACCGGGAGGGTTTGTTGAGCGAAGTCCGACCGGATCTCCAGCGTTCCCGAGATGGCCTGATATCCTTGGTTGGCGGTTTGAACCGTTAATTTGATTTGATCGGGGCCAAGGTCTTCCGATACGACCGCCAGCGTGGCCGCCGCATCCGGCAGGCAGATAAAGATCAGTTCCCGGCGCTGATTACCCCAACTATAAACCAGCCGATAGTTTCCGGGAGTCAGATTCACCAGCCAATCGCCTTGAAGGAATTGGCCTGGAGCCAGTAGAACCGGCAGGATTTCTTCCGATGCCAATTGCCCGTCCCGGTATAGGGTCAGATTCAATTGAAGTTCGACTTGAATTTGGCTTGGGTTGAACAGGTTGTAGGAAATCATTTGCACGGCATCGCTGAGCCGTTCCGGCAGACTGATCGTGGCCACGCTGGCCGCGTACCGGATCTCCCGTTGGTACTGTTGAGTCAGGTCTCCGGTGACGCTCACGTCCAGGATAGCATCGGAGCTCAGCGTCAGTTGCCGGATGATTTCGGTGGATTCGTTGGCCGCCAGGGACAGCGGCCCCGCCAGTTGCAGCAGGGAGGAGTTCACTTGCAGTTCTATCGGCAGCGGGCAGGTATTGGCCAGCTTCAGCCTCACGTCGAAAGGTTGACTGCCGACCGTCCCCGGCGTTTCAGCCTCGATTGTGAGCGCCGGTTTAACTACTTCAAAAAGGCATTGGCTCTGCGCCATCAGCACGCCGTTCTGCTCCAGCTTGGTCTCGATCAAATATTGGCCTTCGCTGGTGTCTGCGGTAAAGCTCAGTTGATACGGACGGTTCTCGCCGGCCGTCAAGGTCAGATCTTCCTCTTTCAGCACCGTGGTCTGGCCGTTACCGGTCTTGGTCACCGTCAGCTTCAACCCGCCGGCTTCCGCTATCGACGCGTTGATCAGTCCGCCGTCAATCGTAAAATTCTCACCCGGCCGGTAATAGAACCGAGCCGCGTTGACCATTACGCCCAGGCCTGAATTGTTCACGATAAACTGTGACCGCCCCTCAGCCAGCAATTGCCCGTTCTGATTCAATAACCGACCTTTCAGGGTGTATGAGCCCGGATCGGTGAACGCGCCGAAGTCATGATTTAGATCCTTCGACTCCCCTGGAGCCAAGCTGACCGGAAGGACGGTTTGGGCGACGGTCTCCTCATGGAAGGCGGTTCCCGTGTAATCATAGATATCGTTATTACTGGGAGGAACGATGATGGGATTGATATCGAGACTGTATATGCAGCCATCATCGGTTTGATAAACATATATTCGTCCTTCATTTGGATCAAAATATTGATCTAAAAAACCACCATGACTGTTATATGAGTATAACTCGGAATGTGACAAATACGTCATTTTTTGTTCTTTTACGTGATATCCCCATAAACTGTTGTACTCGCTGGTGAAATATAGATACTCTCCTTTGGCTCCAATTAATCTTGGTCCATCATAATATATCCATTCAAAATTAGGGTCGAAAATTTCTGTAATTTTTTTGCTATTAATCTCTAAATACTTTGGTTTGACATTTTCATCAAATCGATAATATAACAGTTCTGTCTCAGGTTCATATACGATTACAGGGTTCCCAAAGATGTAATAGTCTAATATTTTTTTCTCGTGAGTATTTAGATTGTAGACTAAGAATTGTTTCAATCCTGTACCTGTTGGTTCTCCTGTTTGGAAGACATAGAATTCTTCAGGTAATTTACCAAATGAATAATTGTTAACATTATACATCTCTGACGTTTCATACCATTGCCAAGTCTTTAAATTTGGGTCCCATGCTAATAAACCGATTAATTGAGATTGACTAATGTCTTCCTGGATATGTACCGGAATAAATATCTTGCGGTCAGGAGAGGTTATTATCTTGCTGAAATATGCACTCTTCTGTCGGAACATTGTCTTTATATTATCAGGAAAAGGCTGATTAACCACTTCACTATTTACCTTATCAAAACAAAAAAGTCCTTCGTTTGTATTGTACAAATAATATAATTTGTCTTCTTGATTGACGAAAGAATGAATCCTGCCGTATTCTATGATTTTCGTTACCGGAGTAATAATACCGGTTGTCAAATCATAACTATACAAATATGAAAGCGTCCGCTTCGAAAAAACAAAGTATATGCTATGATCATCTTTCCCAACCGCACATATATCTTGTTGATAAAATTCATGGTAAGATTCACCCAGCTGTTCCAACATTTGTTTTACGGTAATAATGTCCCGTGCTTGTTTTGTCTCCATATTATATAAAACCAGATCGGTACCATACAATAGAATAGTTTTGTCACTTAGCTGAATCGATCCTGAAAAGCCTGAATAATTTTGATAATAGTATATGGGGGTGACTTGCTGAGTGTTTAATGTTAACAAGCATAGAGCTCTGGGGATGTTATATCCACTTTGGGAGGTGATCACAGTATTGTCATCTAGTACAGCATATACGCTTCCTACATGCTCCGGACATTCATATATCTTAATTTCCCCGCTATTTAAATCTTGGGAGTAAAAGGTCCATAGTCCATCAATACTACCATAATTATAGAACTTACCATTAAAAATTTGAAACTGGTTCTGCTGTTCATATTTCCCCTCCTTGTCCATCAGAGTAAATTGAAGTGTATTAGGATCAATCTTTCCAACTAAAACATCACCAAAACGATTATTTTTAACAATATTGGTCCATAATTCGATTCCTTGAGAAGTCTCACGTAACTCAAAATAATCTGGCACTGGGATCAACCCCGAACTCCCTTCATTTGGATTATAATAAAATACGCCACGATATCCCTCGAAGAAAAGGGTTCCATTTGCACTTTTTAAAACGATTGGATTTGATCCATATGTATTATGATAATCAGATGAATATCCGTAACCTCCGCTGACCTCTTCTCGAATATCAAGTAATACCAATTCTGCTGGATTATGCCTAGTTATCGCATCGCTATCAATACAACTGACTGTCCCAATAATTTCGCTCTCATGATCACCATCGATATCAGCAATAATCAAATTTGGAAATACTTGACTTGTACCCAAGTTGGCTAAAAAATGAAATGTCCTTTCCCCAGTTTGCGCATTAAATATATAGAATTCATAACTCCAGGTTCCCACAATCAAATCCAGGTTTCCATCACCATCGATGTCATTTAACACCATACCTTCAGCATTCAAATCATTTTCATGATACCGCCATAAAAGATTCCCTTGATATGAATAGCAATTGAGAGTACATAAATCATAATTTATAAGTTGACTAACTATTAATTCTTGCGTACCATCATTGTTGATATCGCCACAGACCACTTTCCCCAGATCAGAAACAACTTGGGTCCAAAGTAACGAGTAGTCCTCATTATAAACATAAAGATTGTTAGAATCAGAGAGAATGATTTCTAAGAAACCGTCATTGTCGATATCGGCTAGAATTGGATAGTTATTTCCAATCTCTCCTCCGTTCCTGGTGGCTAAAACCTTAAAATTCGCATCAAACACCGCCTCTTTAGAAACGATCTCCAATTTCCCATCATTATTGACGTCACCTACTGTTCCAAGTGTGCCATCGTTCTTAAGTACTGTACCGGTTGAAGCGTTCAGGACTAGGTTATCTAAAAGTAGTTCCGAAACTCCGTCTTTATTCAGGTCAGCAGCAGTAAGATACTGGCTGGTTAATACCAAATCATCAAACTGTCGTGTCCATATTATCTCCGCTCGACCGTTGATTACGGCGATAAACCGTTCGTTAAGACAGACTATTACCTCACTTAGTCCATCATTATTAATATCATAGAGCAGAGCTCCGGTAACATTCGGATATGGCTGATAAATATCCGCATACGATATCGACTTGATAATGAATCCTGAACGGCCATCAACAAAGTAAATTGCATCATATCCTACATCCACGATCTCATTGTAACCATCTCCGTCCATGTCCCCAACTAATAACTTAAATTGTCCCCATAGAAAAGGGTTTATCCACTTCGTATCCGGTTTCGTGATCCTCCCGCTCAACTTCACCAGACCCGTCCGTTGATTATTCCCACCGATGCAAGGCCATTGATCAATCCGCTCGCCCGGAGTTCGGATCAGTTTTTGAACCGATAATTCCAAATTACCGTTCACTGGCTGACTACCGTTGACCGGCCGCGCCTGGGCCAAAATGTTCTGATCGGTCCGGTAGACGGTTTGATCGGTAATTACGGTGAGAGAGGCTTCGGCTCCTTGGACCGTAAAGCTCTGGTAGCCGTCAAGATTGGTCGTAACCGGTGTAGTAGAGACTTTCCAATTAACAAAATATTGAGCCGAGGCGAATTCGGAGTTAATAGGCACAATGAGCGATTCGGTCTGATTGGGATTCAAAGCGGCAACTCCGGATTGCTTTGCTACTTTGACTCCCCGTTGGTCGTTAATGAGCAGCTCATAAGAGACCCGGGTAAACGAATCGCCTTGGTTGGTCAACGTCAACGTATACTGTTCGCCGGGGATAAATTGAGTTTTCGAAGGTCCGGTGACATTCAACCGCGGCGCCGATACGGTATAATTCCGCACCACCGGCGTCGTCTTTACGCTATTCGTGTTCAACAAGAAATAGGTAAGCTGATACGTTCCAGGAAGAGTTTCTTCGGGAAGAGCGTACTCGCCTTGGCATCCAATCGTTTCTCCCGGAGCCAGAGCCGGGATCTCCATGGCCTTTTGAAATCCCAAAGAGGCCGTTTCCATTACGAACTTAATATTGGAGGCTTCGGTTGATCCGGTGTTTTCAATTTGGAAATCATATTGCAGTTTGTTATTGACGACATGAAACACCCGTGGAGTAACTCCCAATATGTAAGGAAGCGCCCGCTTATTCGCATATTGAACTTGACCGGACGAAGGAATGATGAGATGGCCCATAATATTATAGGTAGCAAATGGATTGAATTGATCGATGGCGATAAGCCGCTCCTGAACCGTTGACGCGCCGGCCACTCCCGCGAGTTCGCCCTCCTGCTTTTTAACGCCGTTTAGCCAAACCTGATAGTTATATTGGTAATCCGCATCCAACGTCCCATTATTGGCAAGCTCAACGATGATCCCTTGATTGGACGCTTTGGAGGATCTTAACTCCAGCTTCGGAGCAAGTTGGTGAATCTCATTTTGATAGTTGTCATGACTGATCGCGAGCCGGATCGGATAAAATTCCGCGCCCGGCTCGGCGGGCAATGGAATCTCCAACAACAGATCCACCGTTTGCCCGATCACCATGTCGGGAAGAGTAACCGTATGATAAACGTTTCCATCAGGATTCAACACGTTCATTTGAACCCTGGAAACAGCCAGCCCCTGGTTTTCAAAGGATGAGTCGTAAATTAATTTATTGGTGCTTCGGTCAAATCGCTCCGATTGGATGGTTCCGTTCACTCGTGTTCCAAAATCGTGATGAAAGGTTAGCTGCTTCCCACTGTCAGGATCCTTCAATACCAAGTTCATTTTGCTGTTCGGAATGAAAAGAGTGGGATCTTTGATCGGTATGAGCAGCCGTTGTATTTCGGAATGATTGATGACTCCGTACAGGTATTCCTCAATTGACCTGCCTCCCGCAAACCGGCAGGTCAGATTATAGATTTCATCCGTTTTCCCAATATTACGAAGGTCAATGCTGATGCCATCGGTTCCCAACCGCACATTATCAATTATCAAAGCGAACGAACTTGAACTTGCACCCTTCCGGTCCGCGACGGTGGGAATCGGGGCGTCATTCGCGCGGACCGTAAAATTGACATAGTACTTATCGGGTTGGCAATCTTCCGGAACGATAAATGTTAGGCTTTCCGCAATCACCGGTTCCACCTGGCCTTGTCCCGAATAATGGTAAATTTCCCGTTCGCCTTGAAGATAGGCGTGGACCGATAAATCCCACGTCACGGGATACCCGACCGGGACCAGATTTTCGATCCGGTAGTCAAGCCGAACCTTTTCCCCCGGCTTATGTACCGTTGCGTTGGGAGTCGTCTGATTCCAGAGATCGTAATGAGTCTGAACCGCCGGTTTATAAACGCTGACGCCGCGTAGTTCCTGAACCGCAATCTGCCCGGTTTCATCCCGGAATTCAAACCGCCACCAGTTTTTATCCCACGACTGAAATATACTGGACGGATAGGCCTTAAACGGAATGAGCTCCACCGAGGACTCCGTGCTGGCGTGACCACCCAATGCGAGGCTTCCCGAACCGACTTGTCGTTCTTGGGTAATTTGCCCTGACAAGCTGCCCGTGACCGCGAAAATTTTATAACTGATATTCCGGCTGGCATCACCGTCATTCCGCCCGATAATCCGGAACGGAATCAGCGTTCCCTCAAGAGCGGAGGTCAGTTCAGGGTTCACGGTCAACGATAAATCGCTACCGCCCTGGTCCATAAGATGCTTACTTAACGCCACCCGCTGCCCCTCGTACTCAGCTTGAACCACTTGGCCCGTGGCGCCAATAATCTCATAGTTAATCCACCAGATTCCCAAGTTAGCTGCGCCCGCGCTCAGTCGGTTCTCAATATCGTTAAACTCCAACGGCAGGACAATCTCACTGTCGGCCGCCAAATCAACCGCAATCTCCTCGGTTTGAACCGCTTTCCGGTCCGGCGTGCGCAGGATCAGCTTTACTTTGGCCGCCGGAGCCAGCGTTGCGCCGGTAGGCGCCGGGGCATAACGAACCGGAACATTGACCGTAACCTTCCCGCCGGGTTGAATCTCGGGCAGTTCTCCAAAGTCCCGCCCCCAACTCAGCAAGTCGCGCAGCAACCGCCGTTCATCCTCATGCAGCTGAGAATGGCCGTGGGCATAGTCGCTATAGTAATTGGACACAATCACCCGGCCCTGACCGGCCGGATAGGATAACAACGCCGGAAAGTTATTTTTGATTCGGTACAACCAGGTTTCGGCATTAGCAGGCCAGGCCGTGAGCACACCGTCAGCCGTTCCATTGACCGTGGCGTCGGTTTGCCCGGCCAAAGCCTGATTGTATTTCCGGATGCCGGCGGTTGCCGTATAACAAGCTTTGTCCTCGAAGTAGCCCAAGCTTTCCACTTGACCGGGGAGCAATTGATAGCAATCGGAGGTAGGTTGGGTCAGAACTACCAACGTTCCGCCAGCGGAGACATATTCGGTCAGCTTATCCCGGAAACCGGGCATAGTGCTCAGATTGCTCAGGCCCGCGCTGGGAATCAGCAGGATCGGATACTTCTGAACCAAAGCAGGCGTAAAGTTCTGCGGAGCCACGTAATCGGCCGCTTCGCCGCAGACCGCGAGTAAGTCTTTGAGTTCCGCCCAATAGCCAGATTTAATGATCGCGATTTTAATAGTGCCAAACGGGGTTGCTTTTTGACCGGCCAGCGAGGAATCATAGATGTCAAGGCTTTCGTCAGGACGGGTGGGATTGGCGTGTTGGTCATTTCTCTCTTGAACGATAATTGTCCCGACATCTTCTCCGGAAATTTGGTTACCCGCCTTATCCGTAATGGCGGAGATCTCTACTAGGTATTGACCTTCTTTTATTGGCGAAGATAGAACTGCCTTAAGCGAACTTTCCCCGCCTATCCCATCTAAAGATTCCAAATGGGCTTTTACGTTTTGATTATCAGCACTAATAATAACCTCAGGAGTCGAACTAATTCCACTTTCGCTTTCTTGGATCCGAGTTTGAACATAAATCGATTGAGGTTCATCCGAGAATACTTTCTGAGGAATAACAATTTTACCGATAAACTCCGGGGCGGCCAAATCAGCGTATATTATAAAATTATTACCGTCTTCATCTTTAGTTGCTGGCTCCATAGTATCTTCCATGCCGTAACCGGAAACCTGGGATATTCTTAAAAGTTTTTCAAGCCTTGAAGCTTTTGATTGTCCATATTGTGGAATTTTATATTCGCCACGAAAACTGGAATGCTTAATTATAACTCCATTGATGGAATTATCATTCCAATTTCCCGCAACTAAATTTAAACCGATGTATTTCCCTGGTTCTACCTGAAGTTCGATTTTGGGTGTGCACCCCGCTTGAATCTCTTCTGTAAAATTAATGGTAATGACTACGGAATCTCCGATTTTGGCAATATTATTTTCTGAATCTCCCCTTCCCTCGATTAAAACCTGATTTACTATCGGCTGGTAATTGTTTATTATGATTGGAATCTTTGTGGTTTCATACTTTGAAGATATTTCGGTGAAACTATAAGTGGGATTCAAATCACGAGTTTTAACAACCATCTCATACTGACCATCAGCATATTTCACCTTTGTTTCAGGTAGAGATAAGTATGTGCAAAGATCCTCCCATTTGATTTCAATCTCTCTTTCATATAGATTTTCGCTTTTTTTAGGTAATTTAATCCCTAAATAACATAAATCCTCTTTCGGATATTGATATTGTTTAATGGCATTGTTGAGTAAATTTTTTGTCAATTCCGGCACTAATAAAATTACTTCAGCTTCCCCACAATATACATCGGAAACCTTAAAACTAAAATTTTTGGAAAGTCGGATAGATATTTCAGTTTGATTTGATTCATCATAAATTATTATAGGTGGACTTGGATCAGCACCCTTGCGCATTAAAATATAATTTCTGGATTTAAAATAATCAAGTTGTTGATTAAACGATTGTACCCGACCCGAGATATTTAACCCTTGAGACTCATATCCTTGAAAACTTGATGCGGAATTAACAGTTGATATCCACATTACATGGCCCGGCTTGTTCCATATATCATTTTTTTGTGCATCCCATATTGGAATTCGATCTGATAGTTTTTGTTTGTTATTGGGATCATACATTAACAAGGAAGTCCCGTAATGTTGAGGTAATCCCCATAATCTACTAACAAACCCCGAACAATCGATACCTGCAAATTTTGTATACGTTTCCCAGGGAATCTTTTGACCTTTATTATCCGTGCTATAAATTAATCCAGCAGGATCTCCATTGGCAATCCTTGAATTAAAGCCTGATATTGAATCAAATCCTCCCCATCCATATGCGACTCCTATCGCCTGTCGTCCTGCCGTATAGAGACTTTTCCTACCAATGGAGTTATAAAAGTTATGGTTGACATTGGCATCTGTTGGAGTCCATCTGTGATATGCATACTCTTCAGCCAATAAGAGAGCGTCGGCATTTACAATTGAAATATTTGTAATGCCAGAAATATTAATGATAAAAGTATATAGTAATACTAAAACTAATCCAAATATCTTTTTCCGTTGCATGAAATCCACTCCTTACTGAATCAGAACATTTTATAAAAATATAAATTAATCCGATTTTTTTCTGAACACAATTGATAAATATTACCATTCTTATCAATACTAAATAAAATTGGCCTAGAGGTAGCATAAATAGCTTCACTACTCTTTAACTTCAATAAGGTTGGATGATAGTCTTTATCAACAATAATCACTCTATAAGCCTCATTATAAGTATCACTTAGAGGGTTAGCCCCTAATAAATACAAATGGTGGTCTAAACAATATATAAAAACAAGAAAACTAATGCCCGTAGAGATATTAATCTCTTTAATTATTCCTTGACCGGTAGTAAGTGAAAATTTATCTTCCTTAATATTCTTGTTTTTAAAAATTTTATTCACTAAATTATTATTTAAAATAAGTTCTTGCGTCTTAAGAAACTTGGGTTTCTTGTTTATATATTTCGAAAATCTAAAACTATATAAGTCAGAACTATCCCCAAGATACAAAAAAATGTTGTCATTATAGACTTCAATGTTATCAAACGAAGTTTTTTGCGAGACCATGATATCGGTGAAATCAATCGTACCAATAAATTTAAATTTTTTATCCATAACAAATACTTCGGAGGCGGATAGAGCGAAAAATTTCTCGCTATGTCTTTCAAAAAATATCGAAAAAAAATACGGATAATCAGCCAGTTCAATGTTTTCTAAGGTTTTCCTGTTATTATTAGCAATCTTTATAACCCGTTTGGTTCCTCCGATAAAAATGTAAATATTATTTTCATTGTCAATGAGTAAATTTCTTGGTGATATATATCCTCCACCAATCTCTTCATAATTTGGAATCTCATCATTTTCCATTCCAACCTTAAAACTAGCGATAGGGATAGCTTCTATGTCAACCCTCCGCTCTTTTTTATCCATAGCTAATCCCGGGTCATTCACGCCGACTGTCTGGGCGGAAATATTTCTTAAATTAACTAACATTAGACAGGCCGTTGCAATTATCAATAATTTTTTTCGAATCATAGTCAAGTTCAACCCCCTTAGTAAGTATCTGATTATTTTAGTAATTATTTCTATCAATTCATAAATATCCCTTTAAATTCCTGGATTTAATTTCATATAAATTTACAAAAATCCAAATTCCGTTTCTCTACTCCCATCCGATCTCCTCGATACTTCACGCCCTCCGATTAAAATCAATCCAGAACGAATTCCAATAATCAACCAACAAAAAAACATCATACCGGACCAAAAGATGATGTTTAAACAGCTTTGGCTCTCTCCACAGTCTTATATTCACCGCCGGAGTCATGTATCATTGATTGAAGATATCCCACAGAACCGCCTAAAATAACGCGACATCAAATGAATATCGTTACTCAATCAAGCTCCGCTCCTTCGCGAACCCGCTTTTCTCCTCCGCCTTTCGGCAATCTTCCGTTGCGAGTTGCCTCTTTACCATCGCCAACTGACTTATCCACATTGGCAATTGACTTATTCACATTGGAAAGATGCTTTTCCACATTGGCAGGTGGCAATCTTAAATTACGATCCACCAATTGGGAATTGGCAACTGACTCTCCGTCAAAACCAAGTAACAATCGACACGGGGCAGCTGACAAAGTAGCATTGGCAACTGCCAATGCTACTTTGTCAACTATCAATTGAAAATCGCGGGATTGCTTTTCCACTTTGAAAATTGAATGAGGACAATTAAGAACTGAACGAGGTTTCGAGCTAAAGGAACAAGGGATTGTGGGGATGTTTTGGGGGTGAAAATCTTGCCAGAATTCTTCCGATAACACAAAAAACCCGGCTTTCCAGCCGGGTTTTTAAAGGTCGCTCATTTTCTCTTACGCGGTTACTTTCCGTTCGGTGTAAACGCTGACTTGCTTGTCGGTTTTGCCAACGCGTTCAAACGCGACATAGCCGTCGATCTTGGCGAACAAGGTATCATCCTTGCCGATTCCGACATTAATACCGGGGTAAAATTTGGTGCCGCGCTGCCGGACCAGGATGCTTCCGGCGGTTACTTGCTGACCGGCGAAACGTTTGACGCCAAGGCGCTGGGCCGCGCTGTCGCGACCGTTCCGGGAGCTTCCAACTCCCTTCTTATGGGCAAAATATTGGAGATCAAAACGGATCATGGTCTAACACCTCCAGTTCACTGAGACTTATATTTTCCGGATAAATTCGTTCGATTTCCCGTAATCCCAGGCACATTGTCTTGAGCAATAACTGGGCTTGTTCCTGCTTTGACTCCGCGATTGCCGCATCCCAGCCGCAATCGAGCAGGCCCGCTTCGGGATTCTGTTCGATCACGAGCGGAATCCCCACCAGTTCATCCAAGGCAATAATGGTCGTTTGGGTCAACACGGAAATCGCCGAACAGACAATATCCAAACCTTTTTCGGAAAATTCCGCATGGCCTAGGCAACGAAGGCCGAGAAACCGGCCCTGCCGGTTTTTGCGAACTACGATTGAAACCATCAGGCCTCGGGGGTTTCGGTTTTCTTGGCCCGCGTCCGCGGTTTCTTTTCAGCGGTTGCTTCGCCGGACTCGGTTGCCGGCTTGGCAGCGGCTCGGGTGCGCGTGGCTTTCGGTTTGGCCGGAGCGGTCTCCGCCGTCTCTACTGCAGCCGCCTGCTCGGTTTTGGCTGCCGCTTTAGCCGCCGGAGCCTTTGCCGGTTCGTTCTTGGCGCCGTCGTTGAGAATCTTCTCAATCAGGATGCTGGTAAACGGTTGGCGATGGCCATAACGGACCCGGACATTCTTCTTGGCTTTATACCGGAAAACCAGAACCTTTTTGTCCTTGTCCTGATTCAGGACCGTGGCCGTCACCCGGGCGCCCTCGATCAGAGGATTACCGATAACAATCTGTTCGCCCCCGATTAATAACACTTTGTCCAAGCTCACGCTTTCGCCGACGGCGTTCGGAAGCTTTTCGACCCGGAGCAGATCCCCTTCTTGGACCCGGTACTGTTTACCGCCGCATTCAATTACTGCATACATTGAAAAACACCTCCCTCATCAGACTCGCCGAATTCGGTACACTCCCTTTTGTGAAGCGCTTTAATACCTATTCGAGCGGTTACATGGGGTAAAAACCCACAAATAAAATAATAACACGGCCGGACTCGGAAGTCAACCGACGATTCGGGCCTTGGCGTAGGTTTTAAAGGTTTTGGTCACCGCCACCTTGACTTTCTTGCCGATATGCGCGCCGGCTCCTTCCACGTCAATCACATACCCCTCGATCCGGCCGATGCCGTCGCCGGGATTGGTGATATGTTGTTCGATGATTTTCAGGTCGACTTCCTCGCCCTCTTTCACCGGGAGCGCCAAGGCCATGACCTGCTCCCGCGTTCCTGAGGCCAGCAGGCGCACTTGATTAACATCCAGGTTTTCCTGGCCCTTGATGAAGATCGTTTTGTTCAGGCGGCGCTCCAACTTCTCCTGATTGGTCCCGCCCGGGCCGATCAATAGGGACGCGATCTGCGGGTTGACCCCCAGCAATAAGGCTTCGTGCCCCGTGTCCTTGGCCAGTTGCAAAATGGCGCGTACCGCGCGGTTGGATAAACTGTCGAGGGTCAGCACATACCCGGTGCCCTCGCAAGCATCGCATTCCGTTTGAAAGATTTCCCGCAGGGTTTGGCGGACCTTTTTCCGGGTCAATTCCAGCAAACCCAAGGAGGTAAAGCCGAGAATGTTGACTTTGGTTTTATCCCGGCTCAATTCCTTATCCAGGGAAGAGATGACCTTGGCCCGCTGCTCATCGGAGCTCATGTCAATAAAATCAATAATGATGATCCCGGCCAGGTTTCGCAGCCGGATCTGCCGGGCAATCTCCTTGACGGCCATCAGGTTGGTCTGATAGACGGTATCGTCCAAATTGGTGGTCCCGGTATATTTGCCGGTGTTCACATCAATGACGGTCATGGCTTCGGTCTGATCAAAGATCAAGTATGCGCCGAAATCCAACCAGACTTTCCGGCACAAGGCCCGCTCCACCTGGCTCTCCACTGAATACCGCTGGAACAGGGGGAGTTCTTCGGAATAGAAATGGATCCGGTTCTTCAACGACGGAGCCAGCGTTTTCACGATTTCCAGCGCTTTCTGGTACGCCTCGGCGTCATCAATGATCAACCGTTCGATCTCCCGGCCCAGATAATCCCGGAGGATCCGGTACAGCAGATCGTGATCCTGATAGATCAGCGCCGGGCAGGGGCCTTTGCTGATTTTCCGTTTAATCTTTTCCCAAACTTTGATTAAAAACTCATAATCACTCTGCAGTTCGGTGGCATCGATGCCCTCCGCCGCGGTCCGGATGATCAGGCCGACCCCGACCTTTTTAAATTTGGCGGCCGTATTTTTGAGGCGATCCCGCTCCGACTCCTCGGTGATCCGGCGCGACACTCCGATATAGTCGACCGTAGGAACCAACACGAGATAACGCCCTGGAATGGTGATTTGCGTGACCACCCGCGGCCCCTTGGTTCCGATCGGTTCCTTGATCATCTGGACGACGATCTCTTGTCCTTCATGGAGCAGATCCTGAATCGAACTGTGTTTGAGGACCTCGTTCCCTTCGTGTTCACCTTCCTTGGGGATCACATCGTCAATATAAAGAAAGGCGTTTTTTTCCTCGCCGATATCCACAAATGCGGCCTGCATGCCGGGGAGCACATTTTCGACCCGGCCCCGGTAAATGTTTCCGGCCCGCCGTTGCTCATCGGGTCGTTCCACCGAGAACTCGACCAAAACTCCATCCTCGAGAATGGCCAGTCGCGTTTCATCTACTCCGATATTAACCAGGATTTCTTTGGTCATTCATTCCCTCCGGCTTTCTCGCAGAAATCCAAGGGTTTGATTGCCTTCCCTTTCTCCTCGTGCCATAATCCCAGTCTGGTAATATAAAGCACCTCAACTGGATACGGGAGCAACTGGAAGATATCTTCCGGCCTTAAGTGACCTCCGCTTCCGATTTCTCCGGTTACATTCACCACTAGGACATTGTCATCAGCTGTCTCTGTACTTAAATTATGCAGCCAAGGCCGAATGTTGACTACTTTTTCATTTTCCTTGGAACGCTTGACGACCACGAGCTCGGATCGGTTCATCAGCTCCCCCAGCCACTCCCTGATCGCTGAGAGCTGTTCGGGGGCGACGCGGAGCCCAATCGCGTACGAAGCCCGGTTGATGACGGCGTTCAAAGGCTTGACGGGGTGGTTTCCGGCCATCCGTTTCACCGCCAGGATGCGAAGCCCTTCCGGTAAAGAACGGTTTAACGCCTCGCGCATCGATTCGGGCTCCCAGTCGCGGGTCAGCTCCAGATCAAAATATTCGTCGGAACTGCTGATGCCAACGGCCAAGGCCGGACCGAAGCTGAATTTAGGATGCGGATGAAACCCTTCGGAGTAAGCGACCGACAGTTGCGCCCGCCGGGCGGCCCGCTCGATGGCCCGGATCAGATCCAAATGCGATAGATATTTGAGGCTGATTTCTTTGGTATAACGAATCCTGTATTTATACATGGCGGTCGCCTCCGATCTCCCTGGCGACGTTCAATGTCGGACAGACTCCACACTGGCCGCAAGCTTCGGTGCGACAGTCGAGGGTCAATTGGCCGCGACTCGCCCGTTCATTCTCTTCTTTCAAAAACTCCGGACTGATGCCGGTATTCAAATGGGACCATGGTAAAATTTCATCGTAAGACCGGGCCCGGGTATAGATTTCCGGGTCCAGTCCGCATTCCCGGAACGCTTCCAGCCATAAATCGTAATTAAATTGGTCGCTCCATCCGTCAAACCGCGCCCCTTTTCGCCAGGCGGACCATAAAACTTGGTTCAGCCGGCGATCGCCGCGGGCAAAGATTCCCTCCAGCCGGCTCATCGACGGGTCATGCCAATTCAGTTCTAAATGGCGGCCGCGGATCTTTTCCTGGAGAAACTGCTGTTTTTCGATGGTTTCAGCGATGCTGATCTGCTCCCGCCATTGAAACGGCGTATGCGCCTTCGGCACGAAAGTGGATACGCTAACCGTAATCCGGAGCGCATTGGTCCGGGGATGGATCCGTTTGCCGATCCGCAGCGTTTCCAGGGCCAGATCGACGATCCCGGCCAAATCTTCCTCGGTTTCGGTCGGCAGGCCAATCATGAAGTATAGCTTCAGCTTTTGCCAGCCGGCTTGAAACGCCGCCGTAGCAGCAGTGAAGAGGTCTTCCTGGGTAACACCCTTGTTGATGACCCGGCGCAGCCGGTCGGTGCCCGCTTCCGGTGCAAACGTCAGGCTGCCTTTCCGGTTGCTCTGAAACTGCTTGGCCAATTCCACCGAGAAGGAATCGATCCGCAACGACGGCAATGAAATATTTATCCCCTGGGGAGTGAAACAACCGCAGGCTTCGGTCAAGAGCTCCTTGATCCGGCTATAATCGGCGCTGCTTAGGGAAGTCAGCGACAGTTCCTCGTAACCGGTGTCCGCCATCAGCTCCCGCAAGGATTGCAGCACCGTGGCGGCCGGCCGCTCCCGGACCGGCCGGTAAATCATTCCCGCCTGGCAAAACCGGCACCCCTTGGTGCACCCCCGCTGGATCTCATAGGCCACTCGGTCATGAACGATGTCCATGTAGGGAACGATCCATTTTTGAGGATAAAACGAATGGGAATAATCCTTTACAACCGCCCGTTCCGGCCGGTGGCCGCTGAGGGACCGGATCTCTTCAATACGCCCATCGGCGCGGTATGATACTTCAAAACGGGAAGGAATGTAAACCCCGGGCCGTCCTTCCAGACGATCGAACAATGCCGTTTTATCCGCTCCCGAACGCTTCCAGGCCAGGATCTCATCAAGTAACTCCGGCAACACCTCTTCGGCCTCGCCGATCAAAAAGAAATCAAAGAACTCCGCCATGGGTTCGGGGTTGAAGACACAGGGACCTCCGGCGATCACCAGCGGTTCCCCGGGCCCCCGGTCCCGAGCGGAAAGCGTAATCCCGGCCAGATCCAGCATTGTTAAGACATTGCTATAACTCAACTCATATTGCAATGAGAAACCGATCAGATCGAACTCTCGCAATTCTTGTTTGCTCTCGACGGACATCAGCCGGGCTTGCTTGGAGCGAAGCAATTCCTGAAAGTCGGTCCAAGGAGCGTAAACCCGTTCGGCCAGCCATCCCGGCCTGGCATTGATCAGTTCGTAAAGGATTCGCAATCCCAGGTGCGACAGGCCGATCTCGTAAAGATCGGGGAAAGCCAGCGCGATTTTAAACTCGGCCTTCCCCCAATCTTTAACCACGGCATTATATTCACCGCCGATATACCGCCCGGGTTTCGCCACTTGCCCCAGGGAACTTTCTATCTTCCGCCAGCTGCTGCTCAAAAGACGCCTCCCAAAAATAAAAAAATGGCAGGTCTATTCTATCGCAATTTCCGGTATTCTGCAACATAGCAGTTAAATATGAAAAAATAGAGCCATCGGTTAATCTCCATTTAACCTAATCTGGCGGAAAATGTCTATAGACAATTTTACTCTTTGCTTTCTTGCGTTTTTTGTAACACAGCCATAAGCTTTGGCATGATTTATCATTACGCCTAAACACTTATAGGCATGGAAAGAAGCCCTTCCATACCCGCAATCCGAGAACATTGAACTGTCGCCTGGTTTAGCCTTGCCTAATTAGCGACTGAGCCGGTCAGATTATCGAAAGCGGATCAACCGGTTGGCCGGTTTGAGTCATCTCCAGTTGCAGCACGGGAGCGCCACTGCCGTTATTACCGGGTCCCAGCCGGCCGATGATCGAGCCCGCGCTTACCTTCTCTCCCGCTTGAGCTGTGGCTTTCCCCAAATGACGGTATATCGTTCGCCACCCTTCGCCGTGATCAATGGTAATAATCCACGCTTGATCGGGCCGATGAATGACCTCCGTAATTACACCGCCGGCAATAGCATAAACTTCCGCGTCTGCGGGAGCCGATATTTCCACGCCCCGGGAAAATTCCCGGGTATGGGTGGTCGGGTTGTAACTCCAGCCAAACCCTTTAACGATGTTTCCCTTGACTGGCCAGACCGGATTGGCGAATACGGGAGTTTTGGCGGCGGGATCGGGCGGAGCCGAAACATTAACGATCGGCTCCAGCCGAACCAGGTTGCGCCCATTCTCGATCAAACTTTGTAACGGTTCGGATCGCCACAACCGGCCGAAGGTCGCCTCTGCCGGAGCATTGACGGCATGATGGAGCGAATCCCGAAGCCAGTCCGACCAGGGTTGGTCAGCCTTAGCGAAGGTCATGATCAGGATCAACGTCATAGCGGAAACGATCATTTGGTTTATAAACCGCAGCAGGCCCCGGTTTTCGCTTCGCGCTTCCAATGCTTCGGATTCCACGGCATCGGACGATTGCCCGTCTTCCGCTGGAAACGAATATAATTCGTCATTTTTAATCATTGCGCTCTCTTCCTTTCTCTTATATATATGGAAGAGAGGGTTTCGGCTAGAACCGGCTTGGACCGGCCGGGATAGACCCGTTATGTCGATGCGCGAGCCCGGACGATCCCGACAGGAGCCGGACTAATGTTCGGTTTCAATGGCGTCGGTCGGACAGCCGTCCGCCGCATCCTTTACACAGTCTTCATTCTCTTCGCTGACTGCTTTCGAATCGGCCGTGGCTTTCTCGTCATCATTCCAGGAAAAAACCTCCGGACAACTCGACACACACAAACCACAACTGATGCATAGATCTTGATCGACTTTGACTTCCATCAATAGACCCCCTCCGAGTTATCTTTCATAGCATGGTATATTGTCCCATGTCCGAGAGGATCTTATTCCCGCTGTTGATTGTCCATAACTTTAGATCTATATTATAATCCCCATCAAATAATTTAAGAAGAATCCGCCGGAAATGGCCAGGGCTGTGCTGAACAACGTCCCGATCAAATAATATTCGGCAAAAGCCTTATCGTTTAATTCGTTGAAACGGGCAATGGATTTGGCGGTAAAGATGAAGGCCACCGAACCCAAGGAACCGCTTTGGACAAATAGCAGCACCAAAAAGCGTTCCGCGATGCCGATCAGTGTTCCGGAGCGTCGCGGGTTGGAGCCGGCCCCGGCTGAGGCGTTACCCCCGTTTAATAAACCTCGAAGCAGGAAGGCGCCTCCCAGGCAAACATACAGATAGACCATGATCACCACCAAAATGCGGTTAGCCGACCAGGACTCCCCGATCATTAATGATTGAGCGAGCGCGGTTATTGATTTCGGGGTGAGCAAAGCCTGGTACATGGATTGCACCGCCGGGTTTTCCGGCAAGGTAAAGAACTGCCAGACCGTAAAGATTGCGGTTAGATGCAATGCCTGATCAATCAAAAAAACAACCCACTCCAGCCTTTTGGCAAACCGGGACGAAGCCAACGCCTTGAACCAGTCGATCAAGCTATGCAGGATCGCCAATACCGCAGCAAAAATCAACACCGGGAAAAATTCGTAACCATGGAGGACAAAAATCAACGTTAACCCGGTTACCAGCCCGTGCCGGACGAATCCGCCCCAATTGAATTGTTGTTTGCCTTCTACCATTCGTTCCGACTGGAGCATAAAGTCAGAGATTCCGTGGCCAATTAAGGTTAATAGCAAGGATTCCATCCGCTCGGCCCCCATTCGAATCCAATTTACGGTTCAAAACAAGCACGCACCCTTTAAAAGGTGCCATCACGGAATGATTATTGACTCGCTTCCGCCAGTAGCCGGCCGACCGCTTGCTCGGCGACTTTGATGTCGTCCCATTGGGCCGCATAGCATCGTTTCTGGACGTTCTGACGGGCGATGCCCATTGCCGAGGCGGCTTTGAGGTAGGTTTTATATTGCTCGTAAAAATGAACCGCTTCCCACTGGGCTTCGGTCCAATGGGTCATCATGTTGTCCATCAACAAGTAAATGATATTGATTGCCGAGTCGGAGCAGGAATCTCCGGAAGTCAGAACCGTTCGCGGCCTTTTTTCCTTGGTCACTTGTTCCAAAGAGGAACGGGCGCGATAAAACGCTTCACCGTTCATCTCCCATGAATTTGAGGACGCACGGAGATCATCGATGCTTCCGATTCCGATTCCAATCCGCAATCGAAACGGCCGGCAATGAAAGCGCAATTGGCGGACCAAAGCCGGAAGATCCACCGCAACCTGGCAAACGGCCTGCATCTCGTCACCCCGGGAAAGCGTGAACGGAGTCAACAGCGATTCGGTTCTGAACTCCCCCAATCTGGGCTTTAGCTGCAAATCAAGCCGATTCGCGGCTTTGGAATCAATGATATCTCCCGTAATGACCGCGTACTTTTCCACCGGAGACTCCTTTGAAAAAATCGATCCAATTCAAAGTATACCATATTTCGGCTAGCGGTCGGAAATTAATTGGTTAAGCGCGACGACTCTCGGCAGTTTGGCGGGGGCAGACTGACCTTTCCGAAGTGGAATTAACAATACCGCTAACCTTAATTGTTGAACTCCGTCAATTTGAATGGCGAGCTTCCGGTAACTGGAGTTCGGATTTTGGCCAGCCGGGTTCGGAGATTTGGGAAGCGGGCGAGCCGCCAAAACTCGCAGCCTAGCCCGGCTGGGTTCGAGAATCCGGACCCAGAGCCTTTCATCGCCATGCCGCAACAGCGCGGTTTGCCCATCCTTCAACAGTTGAATCCGGGCCCGAGTATGCATGAACCACCAAACCTGCCCCGGTCTTTTCAGCTTCAATTCATCCTGGAGCAAGACCCGGCGCCGGTTTTCGATCAAAAAAAGTCCGCGCCGGACCATGGCGGCCTGCCGTTGATAGGTTTTGGACAAGTCGACGACGGCCCCGGCGCGGTCCGGCCGGCTGACGAACCCGATTATTTCCGACGTGGCAATCGGATCCTGCTCCGGGCCGGAACCGGGATTGATTACCAGCGTGTTCTGGCCCTCGGACATCTTCCGATAAAACGTCCAACGCTTCCAATTGGTAGAATCAAAATATCCGGGCAGATTATAGTTGTCGGCGCCCAATTCCTCGGCCCAGCGGACCCCGGAGGACTCCAGCACGAAACTGCCTTGATCCAGATCGGCCTGGTTTAATAACCCGCTGTTTCTACCCTTGATTCCGATGAAGATGGACGGTCCGTCCCCGCTCCAGGAACTCCGGAAGGTAGCGACTTCAACTTTTTTAAAGTAACGATCGAACGCCATTCCGGTCGCTTGAGGAGAGCGGCAATGCTCCGGGTTGTACCAGAGTAGATCAAGGGGGCTCGGCCCTTTGACGGCGTTTTGGCGTTGCCACCAAGCCACTTCCGGTAGATTGAACCGCTCTGCCAGCCAAAACAGTTCCTCCCCAGTCACCCGCTCCGTACCGGAATCACCAAAGTTAAAACTAAGGTTGATCCCAGTCAAATAAACCGGGAATAACGCGGTTTTATCAAAACCCGGCGTGGCGCTGAGACCAAAATCCCGGCCCAGTGATGATTCAAGTGCCGCCAGATAAAGGATAAAATAATGGGTGCCATAATGCCAATAGCCAAGGCCCTCATCCCAGCCGCCATCCGGGGCGTAGCCAGCTAACGAGTACGGCAGGGAACGCAATGAAGCTTGAATCAGCGCTTCAGCCAATTCGGGGGCTTCTTCGGCGATCGCCAGAGCGCCAAGGCCGATCCCGCCGTTACATACCAGATTCCAACTGGTTCCGATGCCAGTTATCCAGCCGGTTTTCCGCCGATAAAACTCCCAGGCCGGTTTCAATCCTTTCTCCACCATAGCGGTTTTCAAAATTTCCCGCCGTTCGCGGGTCCAGTAACCAAACAGCCAGTCATATCCGATGGCGAAGGCATGGGTCATTTCGGCTGTATTTAGGAAATACCCCGGATTCCAGTCATCAAAGTCGGCGGCGGCCTGTAACTCCCGCCATGCCCGCTCCGCGTATTCGGGGTTGCCGTCCAAACGGTACAAAAATGCTAGCCGGTAAACGCGCCATAGCACCCTCCGGCTGACCTCTAGCAAGCGACCGTCCGGTTGGTATTGACAGACCGGCTCATGAAGAATGCTTTCGGCCTGTTGCTGGAGAACCTCATACCACGACCTGAGATCCGGGTCGTCCGGAATCCGTAATTTTAGCGCAACAAATGCGCCTGAACCAACAATCAGCCGGGGATGGGAAGGTTTAAGCATGGACAATGTTCCGGGAAGCATCGAAGAATATGTCCTGGCCGTCAGATTAATTGAAAAGGAAAATCCGATTAAAAGAAAGAATATTCCCTTTAGGAGTCCCCGCTTCGTCATACGCCGCTCCTCCCTCAGACTATATTCTTATCATACCATAACTCGGTCCAGGCCGCATCTTTGATCGAACAATGCACGCAGCGGGAAAACCGCACAAAAAAACCGGCCGTTCCGGCACGGTTTTTTGACTATTCTTCTTGTTCCGCTTCCTGTATGGTCTCCTCCATAATCGCGGATTCGGAGGGAACCGGTTTCCCCAGGACGATCTCATCCAAACGCGACACCGGACCGAGCAGGTCTTGAATTAAACCCTCCATAGCCGGACGTTTCCGGTCAATGAACGATCCTGATTCTTCATTCTGCTCCGCCATCTCATAAATTCTCCGGCTGGGACGGATTGGAGATCATTCCGAGGGTCTTGGCCAATTCGACGTCGGTTTTGGCTTGGGCCGCCAGGTCACCCAAGGCGATCATGCCCACAATCCGGTTATTGTCGACCACCGGCAGCCGGCGGACCTGATTTTTGGCCATCATTTCAGCCGCCTGATGGATGTCCATGTCCGAGCTTACCATCCGCACCTGAGAAGTCATTACATCTTTTACCGAGGTATTCTGCGGATTTTTACCATGGGCCACATTCCGGACCACGATATCCCGGTCGGTTACGATCCCTAGCACTTGATCCCCTTGACAAACCGGGACGGAGCCCACATCGTGTTTCTGCATCAAGCGGGCCGCGTCAACAAGGGTCTGACTAGGACTCACATAGGCCACTTCATTGGTCATAATCTCTTTTACCTGCAAGCTTTTCCGCCTCCTTATTTATTTTTAGCTTCCCCCGGGAGGTTGGAACTCATGCAAGAAAAAGACAGCTATAAAAAAGACCTCGCTCGAGGTCTTTAAGTATTGTTCCGTTAGTCTATATAATAACTATCAGGCCTGACGACGGGCTTGGAAACAATCCCGGCAATAAACCGGCTTGTCGCCGCTCGGGCGGAAAGGCACCTGAGTGGCTGCGCCGCAACTGGAGCAGATCGCATCATACATCTCCCGGGATCGTTGATGGCTTTCACCGCCGCGTTGTTTCCGGGCTGAACGGCAAGCCGGGCAACGACCGGGCTCGTTGGCAAACCCTTTGCTCGCGAAGAATTCCTGCTCCCGAGCGGTAAAGACAAAATCCTGACCGCACTCCTTACAAGTGAGCGTTTTGTCTTGATACATGAAACAACCTCCTGATTAGCCCATTGGGCTATTAAATTTGGCCTTTCCTTGGGCTAAGTATAGAGGAAGCTCAATAACACAAGTCAATCTGCTATACCAGGCTCCGTTAAGTTCCAGGCTCTAACTACATTTTATCACGAAGCCCAAAAAATGCAAGAGTGACTAATGTATTTAGAAAAGTGCGGTCCATTTTTTGGAAAAAGAATTCTGACACTTGAATCAACCGGCCGCGATAAACTATTTACGGAGGAGAAGCGCTTTAATGGTTCAAACCGATAATGTTAATCTTCGGCCTTATCACAGGGAAGACGCGGTGCGCTATGCCAAGGAATGGGCGCTGCGGCGGAATCCCAAGTTTTATGATTACGCGGCTTTGGGAGGCGATTGCACTAATTTCGCCTCTCAGGCGCTATACGCCGGCTCCGGAGTAATGAACTATCACCCGACCTCCGGTTGGTACTATCTGGATCCCAATCGAAAATCGCCATCCTGGACAGGGGTCCCGTTTCTTTATGACTTTTTAATAGGGAACCGCGGACCCGGACCTTTCGCGGCGGAGGTGGGCCCCGAGACAATAAAGCCCGGTGATCTGATTCAACTTGCCCTCAAACAGGTCTATCGGTTCGGCCATACCCTGGTTGTAACCGAAGTCAAAGGCACCGCGCCGAGCGAGATCTTCATCTCAAGCCATAACCGCGACCGGCTCAACCAGCCCCTCAGCGTCTTTCAATGGCAGTCCATCCGGTACCTTCATATTCTGGGTTATCGAGTTCGATAATGACTTGGCGAGATCATCAAAAAGCAAAGTCTAAGGGTCACAGTCATTTTTCGCTAAAATGCTGTTGTACCTTAGACTTTGCTTATTTGTATTCTCCGGATTTGACTTTCTGTTATTCTTCTTCCTCAGTCATATGTTTCTTGGCTTCGGCAATAATCGCCTCGGCTTGATGCGCCGGAACCTCCTCGTAATGATCAAACGTCACCGAGAAGTCGGCCCGGCCTTGGGTCATTGACCGCAGATCAATGGCATATTTGGTTAGTTCAGCTTGGGGCGCTAGGGCTTTCACTGTCTGATATTTTCCGTCAGGCTCCATGCCCAGAATCTTGCCACGTTTTTTATTCAGATCGCCGATGATGTCCCCCATGAACTCTTCCGGAGTTCGGACCACCACGTTCATGATTGGTTCCAGCAGGATCGGCTTGGCTTCCATGAACCCTTTCTTAAAGGCCAGATGAGCCGCAATCTTGAAGGCCATTTCCGATGAGTCCACCGGGTGGTAGGAGCCGTCGACCAAGGTCACCCGGACATCCACGACCGGATAACCGGCCAACACCCCTTTTTCCATCGCCTCGACCATACCTTTTTCAACCGCCGGGATATAGTTGCGGGGCACCGCTCCGCCGAAGATCTTGTCGACAAACTCAAAACCGGTTCCAGCGGGCAACGGGCTCATCTCGACCCAGATATGACCGAATTGGCCGCGGCCGCCGCTCTGCTTCTTATGTTTTCCTTCGACTTTGACCGTGCCTTTGATCGTTTCTTTATAAGCAATTTTCGGAGCCTTCAGGGTAACCTCGACTCCAAATTTCTTATGCAGCTTGCTGGTGATGACCTCAATGTGGAGATCCCCCATGCCGGAGGCCACGATCTCATGAGTTACCGTATCCTTACGGACCTCAAAGGTCGGATCCTCTTCGGTCAGTCGGGCGAGACCCGTGCCAATCTTGTCCTCGTCCCCTTTGGCTTTGGGCTCAACCGCCAACGAGAGCTTGGGCTTAGGGAAATCGATCGGTTCATAAACAATCGGTTTATCCTTATCGCATAAGGTGTGACCAGTAAAGGTTTCCTGCAGTTTGGCCACGGCTCCAATATCGCCGGCGCCCAGTTCGGAAGCAGGTTCCTGGGTTTTCCCCCTCAAAATGAACAATTGCCCGACCCGCTCGCCGACCCCTTTGGAAGCGTTGAAGATCTGAGAATCGGACTTGAAGGTACCGGAGAGCACCCGAAACAAGGTCAATTTGCCCACGAACGGGTCGGCCATGGTCTTGAAAACCAATGCCGAAAAGGGTTCGTTGTCAGCCGGCTTCCGTTTCTCCTCCGCCTTGGAGTTTGGAGTTTCTCCACTCAATTCGCCCCGGTCCGCCGGAGACGGCAGAAAATCGGCGATAATATCGAGGATGTTAGCGATACCAATCTGTTTCAACGCCGAACCGGCCAACACCGGCACGATCCTGCCCGCGACCACGCCTTTCCGGACGCCGACGAGCAATTCGTCGTGGGTCAGTTCTTGCCCTTCCAGATACTTATTGAGCAGATCATCATCAGTTTCCGCCGCCGCTTCGGTCAGCATCATCCGGTATTCCTCAATGCTATCGGACAGATCGCCGGGAACCGGCTTCTCGGACATTTTGCCGCCTTCCCAAACGAACGCTTTATTTTTCAAAATATCGACCACGCCCTGAAACTTGTCGGCCGCGCCTACCGGAATCAATAACGGAATCAGATTGGTTCCGAAACGATCCCGTAAGGCTTTTACCGTGTTGTCGAAGTTGGCGTTTTCACGATCCATTTTATTAATGACGACGATCCGGGAAAGCCCTTGTTCTTCCGCATGGCTCCAGGCTTTCTCGGTACCGACCTCCACCCCGGAAACGGCGCAGGCTACGATGCAAGCGGCATCGGTGGCTCGGATGGCGCCTTTGACCTCGCCGACGAAATCGAAGAAACCCGGGGTATCCAGGAGATTAACCTTATGGTCTCTATATTCCAAAGGAGCCACCGCGGTACTGATACTGATCTTCCGCTTGATTTCCTCCGGATCGTAATCCATCGCGGCCGTTCCATCATCGACTTTTCCGAACCTGTCAATCGCTTTCGTGGAGAACAACATTGCCTCAGCGAGCATCGTCTTGCCGCAACCGCCGTGGCCCAAGAACACTACATTCCTGATCTGCTCGACTTTGTATTTCTTCAATAGAGTCCCTCCTCCGATAGTATGACCGCAATCGTTTAGGTTAAAATTTGGTAACTGATCGATTACTATTCGATTTAGAGACGGTTATTTCCTGCCTGGCAACAAATTTTTTCCGGACAACCCGGAATAAAAAAAGACCCCTCCGGCATACTATGTAATGAACTTTCCGGTTACGTCAGCGCAACCGAACATGCCTTGAGGGTCGATGCTCTCCGTAAGGGGCATGAAGAACTAACCTGCCCAAATTGCGGCGGTTAATAGTTCTACCGGTAAGGTAACGGCGGTTCCGTCGTTTCGTTGTGCATGCACAATTCGGCCATGGAAAGCTGACACTTTCCCGGAAAGTTTTTGGATCAAGCCTGTCCCGCGAGGGATGGGCTTTTATCTTACGTGTTCGTGAAGGCCTTCCAATAGCAGCAGCTTTTCCCGGTTGTCCTTGAATGGAATTCCTTGCTTCAGGTCACCCAATTCTTGTTCAGGGAGGAGGCTCATGGGAATGGACGCTTTCTCCACGACCGGCCCCGGCTGGCTTGGCGTTCCCCGAAAGATCACTACTTCCCCATCAAACAGTCCCAAAAAACGCTTGTTTTGGCAGAGTGAGCAAAAACCCGGCAATTCCACCCCATACTGGTAACGATTCTCTGTAACTCCTTCCAAACGATAATCGGCGTGCTTCTCCGCAGCCGCCTTAAGTTTCGCTTCGGAGCGGTACCCGCTGAGTTCGGTCTCCTGATGACCGCAGCCGTTAAACCTTTGGCTCAACTCCAGTGTCCAACGCTCCGGCGGAGCTGTGAAACTCGGCGCGACGATGCCGCGTAGCCGTTCTACCGTTTCCGGATTGCGCGCCGCCCAGCCGAAAGTCAGGAATACCACCAGCAAGAGGGCAGCGACTCGGCGGACAATTTGTTGCCACGGCGGTAATTTCATGGCAATCACCTTCTTCGAGGGTAGCATAACCAAACTTGGAAATATTATTCGGGCCACCGCTTCCCTTGGTTCAAAAAGAAAAATCCCGGTACGGACGAAATATTTCGTCTGCCGGGAGATCTTCTTTCAGCACTCAAAAATTAAGACGTTTAACGGCTCAATTCATCCATGATTTCGTCCGGGATCTCGAAGTTCCCATAGACGTTCTGAACGTCGTCGTTATCCTCCAGGGCGTCGACCAGCTTCAACAATTGCTTGACCTGCTCGGGATCGGCGACCTCCACCGTATTGCTCGGAATCATGGTCAACTCGGCGGATTTGATCGGGATCTTTTGATTCTCCAGAAACTGCCGCACCGCTTCCAATTGTCCCGGATCGGTGTAGATCTCGAAGGTTTCCTCCTGATTTTTAAGATCCTCGGCGCCGGCTTCGATCGCGACCTCGAACAATTCCTCTTCCGCCTTCCCGTACTCTTCGGCCGAGATAGTAATCATGCCTTTGGAATTGAAGATCCAGCCCACGCAACCGGCTTCGCCCAGGTTGCCGTAATTTCTGGAGAAAATGTAACGCATATCGCCAGCGGTCCGGTTCCGGTTGTCAGTCAGGGTTTGCACCAGCAGCGCAACGCCGCCGGGACCGTATCCCTCGTAGACAACCTCTTCAAACTGGGCGGTATCCGATTCGCCGACTCCGCGTTTGATGGCCCGCTGAATATTGTCGTTGGGCATATTGGCTTCCTTGGCCTTCAATACCGCCAGGCGCAGCCGAAAATTGTGGTTGGGATCTCCGCCCCCCGCCTTGGCGGCCACAATGATCTCCCGGGTCACCTTGGTAAAGGCGCTGGCCCGCTTCTGATCCGTGACTTCTTTTTTACGTTTAATCGTTGCCCATTTGGAATGACCGGACATGGAAAACACTCCCCTTTGGAATCCTTATAAAAGCGCCGTGATAAACCCCTGCTGGAGGCCGGGTTGCACACAAAAGCTCTAAAAAAGCAAGGGATAAAGTCAATTTTCAAAAATCTCCATAAAGTTACACTCGCTTATTAGACTTTATCACATGGCTTCTAAAAGTATACCAAAAAGGAGTGTGTTAAATCAAGCTGAAAACGATCGTTCAGCGATGCGGCCAGGCAGCGGTTAGTCACGGAACGGCGACTCGGCGACTTGGCGGTTCAGGCTCCGGTACAAACTCCAGAGCAAGACCGCGATCAGCACGAACGCCAGAAATGAACTGACCGGGTTTCGCAGAAACAGTAAAAAGTCATAGAGACCGTGACTGGCCCAGGCCAGCAGAAACCCTTGCCACAGCACGGTGCCGGAGGCGCCGGCTTCCAATTTATGCTTGGCAATGAAATATCCCATCCACCCGGTGAAGGAGGCGTGGGCCAGCGTGGTTACGATCGCCCGCAACGCCGCGACGCCGTAGCCGTAGACGCTCGCCCAGAGAAAGTTCTCAAGCGATGCGAAACCCAATCCCAGCGTGATGCCATAGATAATTCCGTCGGCCGGTTCGTTCAACTGTTTGTTCCGACCCACCAGCCACAGGAGAAATCCGGTTTTCAAGCCCTCCTCAACCAACGCGACGACCAGAAACGCCATCGACAGATAGTTGATCCAATTTCCGTCGTGCACCGCCGCCATTAGCTGCGGCCGCCAAATCTGTTCGAGCAAGCCGGCGGGGACGACCAGCAATACCCCCATGCCGAAGACTTTGAAAATTTGAGAGGCCGGTTCCGGCTCAAAACGGTCCTGACGGTAAAAATACCAGAGCCATAACAATCCCGGCCCGATCGAAGCAAGAATCAGCAACCCGATATTCAGCATGTTTACCTCCCGCGCGTGATAAGGTTATTATTCCAGCGCGGACCGGTTTCATACCGGAACCGAAATCACTTGCCAGTCAGTCGCCGGAAGGCAAGATAATAGGTATACAAGGCATAAAACGATACCATGATGGCCGCCCCGATGACCGTCGTCCCGGCCGTCTGGTTGAGTAAAAACAGGCCGAATCCCAGAAAAAAAATGAA
Source organism: Bacillota bacterium (assembly GCA_023402395.1). Taxonomy (GTDB): domain Bacteria; phylum Bacillota; class UBA4882; order UBA8346; family UBA8346; genus JAEYGI01. The sequence continues at coordinate 382,440 of JAEYGI010000040.1, read as the reverse complement.
AGTGGCGGATTTTCCCCAGCGGTTGGCCGGGATCACCTGTTTTACCCGGCGCAACGCATAGGCCCCGGCAATCACTTGGATCAATTCTTTGATCAGGTACACCCCAACCATCCAGCTGGGTAAATCCCAGCGAACCGCCAGGGCGGATAAACTTGCCAGGATCAATAGTTTATCGGCGAGCGGGTCCAGGGTTTTTCCCAGCTCGCTGATTTCATCGCGAGCCCGGGCCGCATATCCGTCGGCCAGATCAGTCAATCCGGCCAGGATCAAGAGGCCAATCCCCCAATACAAACCCGTTTGGGTCGGGACGGTCAACTGCCAATATACCAATGGCGCCAGAACAAAACGGCTGGAGGTGATCCAATTGGCTAAGGTCATCTGCAATACCTCTCTCTCTGTTTGCGAATTCCCGGATTAATTCAAAATTGAAACCCGATTTCCCTGCCAATTTCCTTAAAAAATAAACGACGGAATTCCAAATTCCGTCGTTTATTGACAACTGGTCTTGGGCCAAGAATTGGCCAAAAACTTATTTTTTGCCGTGTATAGGCCCCATATAAAGAAAGAAAACGGGACGGCCCGTCATCAATCCATAGAATAGTTCGGTGCTTCCTTGGTAATCTGAATGTCGTGCGGATGGCTCTCCCGCAAGCCGGCGGCGGTGATCCGGATAAATTTGCGATTGGTCTTCAACTCCTCAATGGTCCGGCAACCGCAATACCCCATCCCGGAGCGAAGTCCGCCGACCAACTGATAAGTGGTTTCCGCCAGTGAGCCTTTGAAGGCCACCCGACCCTCGATCCCTTCCGGAACCAACTTCTGCTGATCCATTTGGAAATACCGGTCTTTGCTCCCCTGCCGCATGGCGGTGACCGAGCCCATTCCCCGGTATACCTTGTAACTCCGGCCCTGATAAATTTCCATCTCGCCCGGACTCTCCTCGGTTCCGGCAAAGAGGCTGCCGATCATGACCACGTCGGCGCCGGCGGCGATCGCTTTGGTGATGTCCCCGGAATATTTGATCCCGCCGTCGCTGATGATCGGCACTCCATAGGGCTTGGCCGCCCGGGAGCAGTTATGGACCGCGGTGATCTGGGGCACGCCGATGCCGGCCACCACCCGGGTGGTACAAATGGAACCGGGGCCCATTCCGACTTTCACTGCATCGGCACCGGCCTCGATCAGATCAACGGTTCCCTCGGGGGTGGCCACGTTTCCGGCCATCACTTCCACCTCGGGGAAGTTCCGCTTCAAGTCCCGGACCGCGTTCAATACGTTTTTGGTATGCCCGTGGGCCGAGTCGACGGCGATCAAATCCACTCCGGCATCGATCAGGGCGCCGGCCCGTTCCACCGTTGCGGTGATCCCCACCGCCGCGCCCACCCGGAGCCGGCCCTTCGGGTCTTTGGCCGAGTTCGGATATTGCTCCGCCTTCTGAATATCCTTGATGGTGATTAGGCCTTTCAAATTGAAATCCTTATCGACCAGCGGCAGTTTTTCGATCCGGTGCTGCTTCAGAATGAGTTTGGCGTCCTCCAGCGTGGTTCCTACCGGGGCGGTTACCAGGTTCTCTTTGGTCATCACATTTTTGATCGGCTGATCGAAATTGGTTTCAAAGCGCAGATCGCGGTTGGTCAGGATCCCCACCAGTTTGCTGCCGGCGGTAATCGGAACGCCTGAGATCCGGTACCGTTCCATGATTTGAAGCGCTTCATGAATGGTATTGTCCGGGCTCAAAAAAATCGGGTTGGTGATAATTCCATGTTCCGAGCGCTTGACTTTGTCAACCTCCATCGCCTGCTGCTCTATGGACATGTTCTTGTGAATTATCCCCAACCCGCCTTCACGCGCTATGGCTATCGCCAATCTGGCTTCGGTGACCGTATCCATGGCCGCGCTGAGCAAAGGAATGTTCAAGGTGATCCGCTTGGTCAACCGGGTGATCGTGCTGACCTCGCTCGGTATGACCTCGGACTTGGCCGGTATCAAGAGGACATCATCAAAAGTCAGCCCCTCTTCCAGAATCAAACCTTCATTTAGCAACCGTTTCACCGCTCCTTCCCAAAAAAATATTTCTTCTATTCTATCATAGAAAATCGATTTTTCAAGTAAAAATTGGAGTGGAAACATGAAAGTTACAATCGCTGGCATTTTCTATTTTCGAACCACCGGGGCACATTTGCGGGACACGGCGCTTTTCCCTGGCAACGGCCGCTCGGTCCGACTCCGGCCCGGCTTCGGCCGGATCAGGCACTTTGAACCGTATCCGATCAGATCGCTCCGGCCGGCCTGGACCAGCGCTTCATAAACCAAATTATAATTCTCGGGCCGCCGAAACTGGAGCAACGCCCGCTGCATCGCCTTTTCGCGGGGACTGCGCGGCACATAGACCGGCTCCATGGTCCGGGGGTCCAGTCCGGTATAAAACATACAGGTCGAGAGGCTCCCCGGAGTGGGATAAAAATCCTGGACCTGTTCGGGCGTATACCGGATATCTCGCAGGTATTCAGCCATTTCCACCGCGGCTTGGAGGTCGCTGCCGGGATGGCTGGACAACAGATACGGAACCAGGTATTGCTCCTTGCCCAGGCTACGGTTGATCGCATAGAACTTTTTGACGAAACGGTCATAGACTGTTCGCCCTGGTTTTCCCATTCGTCGCAGCACCCGGTCCACCACGTGTTCAGGCGCGACTTTCAACTGGCCGCTGACATGATGCTCGCACAATTCCGTGAAGAAATCGTCGTTTTTGTCCAGCATCAGGTAATCATAGCGGACCCCGGACCGGATGAATACCTTTTTGACCTCCGGGATCGCCCGGAGCTTCCGGAGCAGATCCAGGTACTCGGAATGATCAACGACCAGATTCGGGCAACCGCCTCCCTCCAGACATTGCCGGTCGCGGCAGGTTCCCCGCCGTTCCTGAATCCGGCAGGCCGGATTGCGGAAATTGGCGGTCGGCCCGCCGACATCATGGATGTATCCCTTAAAATTTTCCAGCCAGGTCAGTTTTCTGGCCTCCTGAAGAATCGACGCCTGACTCCGTTTCTGAATGATCCGGCCCTGATGAAAGTGGAGCGCGCAAAACGAACACCCCCCATAACAACCCCGGTGGCTGGTAATGCTGAACTCAACCTCGGTAATGGCCGGAACGCCGCCGGCTTCACGGTAAGACGGATGATAGGTCCGTTCAAACGGCAGACTGTAAATCCGGTCCATCGCTTCGACCGTCAGCGGTTGAGTTGGAGCATATTGGACCACGTAGCGGTCGCCGTGCGGCTGAATCAGCGTCCGGCCCCGGACCGGATCCTGCTCGTCGTATTGAAGCTTGAAGGCTTCAGCGTATTTTTCCTTGCTGCCTTTCACTTCATCCCAAGAAGGAACCATCAGCCAGTCCCGGCCCTCACTGCCAGGATCAAACCCCTCCTGAAACTCGGAAGAACTCAACAGGCAGGCGGTGCCGCGAATTCCGCGCAGGGACGCCGGGCCCTTGCCGGCGGCCAGTCGTTCCGCCGCCTCCAGGATCGGGCTTTCGCCCATGCCGTACACCAGCAGATCAGCCCGGCTATCGGCCAGAATCGACCGCCGGACCGCGTCATCCCAATAATCATAATGGGCGAACCGGCGGAGGCTCGCTTCCACTCCGCCGATGATCACCACGCTGTTTTTAAACGCCTCCCGGATCCGGTTGGCATAAACGGTAACCGCCCGGTCCGGCCTCCGGCCGGCCATTCCCCCCGGAGAATACGCATCGTCGCGGCGCGGTTTTTTGCTGGCGGTATAATGATTGACCATCGAATCGACCACGCCGGAAGAGATCAGCACTCCCAGCCGCGGCCGTCCCAATTGTTGAAACGGTTCCAGCGAACGCCAGTCCGGCTGGGCGATGATCCCGACCCGGAATCCCCGGTTCTCCAAAACCCGACTGATGATGGCCATTCCGAAACTGGGATGATCCACATAGGCATCGCCGCTAATGCAGAGGAAATCCAACTCATCCCAGCCGCGTTCGGCCATCTCTGCCCTGGTAATCGGTAAAAATCCATTAGCAGGCTTCATTCAGGACCTCATTCGTCATCGTTCCGGCCCCACCACCGGATTGGTCAGGTCGCCAATCCCCTCAATCGAGACCGTCACGCTGTCGCCCGGCTTCATAAACACCGGCGGTTTCCGGGCGAAACCCACTCCCGGCGGCGTCCCGGTGGCAATCAGATCTCCCGGCTCCAGGGTGAACAATTCCGACAGGAAACTGATCAGGCGCGGAATCTTGAAGATCATCATCGCGGTGGTGGAATCCTGCATCGCCACACCGTTTAAAAGCGTCCGGATCTTGAGCCGGTGCGGGTCGGCGATTTCAGCGGCGGTAACCAGGAACGGGCCCAACGGCGCAAAGCCGTCCAACGCTTTGCCCTTGATCCATTGACCGCCCCGGAATTGCAGATCCCTGGCGCTGACATCGTTAAAGGCCGTATACCCCGCCACATAACTCATGGCCTGATCCTCGGGTATATATTTGCCGCGTTTGCCGATGACCACCGCCAACTCGCCTTCATAATCGATCTGCGTCGACAGCCTGGGCATAACCACCGGGCTATCCGGCCCGGTAAGCGAGGAATTGAATTTATTGAAGAAAACCGGCTCCTCGGGCAGGGCCATCTCCGATTCCTTGGCGTGATCCAAATAGTTCAGCCCGATACAGATAATTTTCTCCGGATTAAGGATCGGGGCCAGAACCGTAAGCTCGCTCAAAGGAAACGTTACCGCCGCATCGGCCGCCTTGGCCAGCACCCCGTCGATCAGCGGCAGGTTGTCGATAGTCCGCTTCATATCCGAAAACAGATCGGCTTGTTCAGCTCCAGGCAGCTTGATGGCGGTTACCGCGAGATCGATGACCAGATTTTCCTTAACCACTCCCACGAAAATCCGATCTCCGCGCCTGAAAGTTCCCAGTCTCATACTCCCACTCCTTACTAAAAATTTGTGAAGATTATACTTCGACACCGGTGGCGGAGAATCATTTTATTATTTGAAATTTAGCGGGAAAAAAGCATCCCTTTTACAAAATTCACGGAAAAAAAGTTATCGTATTGCAAGGGACTGTGCCTGATTAGGGGGAATCATTCCCACTCCATATTCAGTTACCGAATGTGGATATTCCGTTGCCAAATCATTTCATTGAATAAAAGAATGGGGATATTTTGTTGTCAAAACATTAGGGGGAGTCGTTCCCATTAGATATTCAGCAACAAAATGTGGATATTTCGTTACTGATTGTGGATATTCTGTGAATAAACGAACTGGGGGAACCGCTTCCACTCTACATTCAGTAACTAAATGTGGATATTTCGTTACTGAATTCATCTTATGAGCAAAAGAATGAGGATAACTGGCCGCTTCAAATACCGGATCGGTTCTGTAACAGCTTAACAATGCGTCCGGCCTGGTTTTACCGCTTCGTTCAACCATACTGTACTTACCAAAATTACGGTTATGATACTTGCACATCCATTTAGAACAGTTACACAGTTACAAGGAAATACACGCAGGCCGTGAACGGGCTTCTGACAACAAACGGCGATATGCACCCGGAGAAGGTTGCATATCGCCGTTTGTTGTTGGGGAATCCCTTTGGCACACGATTTTGCGAAGCAAAGTGTAGTATGTTATGAAATGCTGTTGCCGCCGTGGAGAAGGGTATTTGAAGCGGCAGGGCGTATATGGAACACCCGTCCTTTGTCCATCGTCCAAGCACTTGCCCGCCTATCCGTTATTCTGCTTGCCTTAGTTTTATGGATAAGCAGAACTTATGTTCCTGCTGTTATATAACTGACGTTTATAAGTAAATTTTAGTAGAGTTGCCGCACAAAAGCTAAACAGTTTTATATACCTGAGAAAAAACAACTCTTTTGAAATGAAGAAACTTCTCTTCCGTTATGCTGGACGGATAGCTCATAATTTTTAAGTGAAGCATTTGAGGAGTGTCCTGCAAAGCTGGCTGTGGATAACCAAATTTACTGAGGGAGAATCCCAGACGCTGATAGAATTCCACTCTACGCCTTGCATCAGTTGTTTCTTTATCTTCTACTTCAATAAACACAGGTTTTTTACTCTGATTTAGATACTCCTTCATCATTTCAGAACCGATTCCCCCTCCTCGTATCCTTTTTGAAACTGCAAAATGTTCGATGAACCGAAATTTATCGAAATCCCATGTAGCAATAAATCCGCCGATATTATCCCCATTATGAATTGTCGATATCTGATAATCCCGATTGCCCAAAAGGTCATAAGCTTTCTCATAAGTCCTTATTTCAGTGTTTGGGAAAGCCTGTCTCATAATTTCATATACCATTGGAAAGTCTCTGGCATCTAAATTCTTCAGTATTTTTTTCATTTTAAATTGCTCCTAGAACTTAAAACTGCATCGGCAAACATGATGCAACTGTTATTCAGCTACTTTTTTCCAACGTTCAAGCAATCCCCGTTTACTTTCTTGTTTTTTCGATTTGCATTCTGAAAACACAAGCCAAGGTGCTCGATTTGGCCGTTTACTGGATTGGAGCCGCTCTCTCTCAACAGTTCATTGACTTTTTACCGTGAACGGCAATAACACTTGGCCACCTTTAGTTCTTGATTTTTTATTTTTTAACTCCGCTTTGTGTGATCTGAAGAAGCAAAGACTTATCAATGTCACATTAGCCATAAATCAAAGATGATAGTCGCCTGCCGCTTCCGGCTGATACAAAATCTTTTTTATGTGTATTTTTGAAGTACCGGCCGGGACTTCCCATTCAATGGTGTCTCCTTCCTTGTACCCGAGAATAGCAGTGCCTATCGGAGAGAAAATTGATAACTTCATCGTACCCAAGTCTGCATCTTTTGGATACACCAATGAAACCTCTATGTCTTCATCATTAAGCTGTAGCAGCGCCTTTGAGTTCATGGTAATAACGTCTTGAGGAACCTGCCGGGGATCAACTATTAATGCTCTATTAAGCTCGTCCTCAAGCTTTTTAACAGATTTAACAGATGATTGATTGCGCTCAGACAGTTCATCCAGGATTTTTTTAATTCTTTCTCTGTCAAGATTTGTAATATAAATATCGGTAGACATAGCAGGTACTCCTTTCAGTAGCTGCAAATAATGCTCCATTGTTATAGTATAGATTTTAAGATTAGCCGTTTCACTTTCCACTTTAAAACCCGCATTAATAAATGCCTGAATTGATCTTTTGTTTTCTTTATATATCTTTGCTATTATCTTCTGCGCTCTAAATTCAAAAAAAGCAATTTTTAAACTTTCACGAATGGCGCTTGTCCCCAATTTTTTGTTCCAATTTTCTCGATCTCCTATTACAATAACGATTTCATAGTCAACGCCTTTTTTTATTAGCCGGACAAATCCCACGGGTACATTCTGCTTGTTATAGGCCACATAAAACCTACCGTTCTGATTAAATAGATGAGTTAATATGGGTAGGTTTATCCTGTTGACTACTTGTTCGATATCATTGGAAACGCTTTGAGAATCGCTTAAATATCTCCTGACTTCTTCATCTTTTAACCATTTGATAAGGGTTATTGCATTTTCCCTTGATATTTCGGAACATAAAAAAATAAAAGGTTCTTTCATTTTTTACCACACCTGTCGTAAGAAATAAAAGCCCTTCATAGATTAAAATATTATGACGGTTCTTTTAATTTAAATTATATTATTTCTTTAAGAATACCTTATTGGCCAATATAAGTCAAGCTATAAAGAACATTCTGTATGGGGAATGAAATCGAATATTAGTTTCGTTAATACCCAAAAGCCAGCTCATCGGTGTTGCAGCGATGCTACCAAGCCAAAAGGATATACCATGTAAGAACAATTGTTGAATGACTGATCAATAAATCATAAGAGTGGCCTTGAAATTCTTTTTGAAGACGAAACAAGGTTTTTGTTCATTTAAAGAAAATTTCAATCTCCCAGCGGATTCCATAGATCCGGACAATCTCTTGTCCGGACAATGTACCATCCGTACTCAAAATGGAAAACCTCACCTTTCATCTGTTTCTTGATGACTTGAACACCATCATTTTAACAGAAGGTGCGGTTTCTTGCTTAAGCTGCTAATCTCACCCGCTTAGCGGGCGGTTTTTTGTTTCAGGCATTAATGCCTGAAACTTGCTAAAGCAATAAAAATAAATGAGGCAGCCGATTGGCCGCCTCATTTATTACGATTAGATTATCTTAGAACACGTACTTCACACGAAGTTGATTGTATTGGTCGGTATCGTTCCCGCCCCAGCTGCGCAGCTCGGTCGAGAGGTTGTTGGTGAAGTTGTAACCAACGCGGGTAGCCCATTCGGCGTTACCGGCCAAAGCCTCGGTGTCATACTCACCGCGAACATAGAACTTATTCATGGTGACCAGAGCGCCGACCTTAGCGATATCTTCCTCTTGGGTGCCTTTGCCGACCTCACCATAGAGTTTCAACGCCTCAAACGGCTGAGCCTCTACTTGCCATACCAAAGCGCCGTCTTGGTCATCGTTGGACTTCTGGTAGTTCACGCCAACCGAAGCAATACCCAAATTGTAGTCAGCCTCGACCTGATAGGAGTTATCCTGGAAGTCCCCTTCCTCTTTCGGGAGGTAGCCAAGGGACAGGTTCAGGTTCTCGGTGATTTTCGGAGAAACTTTGATCGCCAGCGGCGCGTTCATCTCCAGAGTGCTGTCATCCATGATGGTCATGACCGACGGATTGTAATCAAATTTACCAACCCGCACGTCCATCAGATTGCTCTTATAGGTGAAGCTCAATTCATTGAGGGATGGGGTATCGGTTACAGTCGGATCCAGAGCAGTTCCGATCGTGTTCATATCCTTCTTCAACTGGGCATGGTAGTCCAGGTTCGACTGGAGTTGACCGTCGAAGTTGATAATCGCTTCGTACCCGTCGTTATCCTCGTCAATGCCGTAGGAAACTTCACCTGAAACAACAGGAGCGGCGGAGACGGCCATTGCCGTGGAGAATACTAAGGTAAGGGAAAGAACCGTTGCGAATAACTTTTTCATTGTTTGCCTCCTAAAGAATTTGTTATGAGTTTAGTTGCTGAGACGAAAGCTGGATTCATGGTTACCGGATTCTTAAGAGAAGCAAAAGTGGGTAAGTTTGTCCCCATCACTCCTTCCAACAGCCGCAACTGGCGCCGACCGTTGTGATGAATTTTTCAAGGTTCTGATGGTCATTCTACTACTGAGCCGTTCGTTTGTGAATAGGCTAAATAATTCCCGATTTTCACATAATTATGTTTCATTTTATAACATCGTTGGAATCATTTTACATCTACTTGAGACCAACGTTTTTCATCAATCCGGCCCCAAAAAGAAACGCGCCTTGCGGCGCGCGGATCTTCGATCATATTCAACGATGTCATCATTTGACGCGTTCGAATAAGGCGTCCACAAAATGATGATTCTTAATCTTAATGTAGGTTCCCTTGATCCCGAGTGATCGCGATTCGACCACGCCGGCGCTCTCCAGTTTGCGCATGGCGTTGACGATCACCGACCGCGAGATGCCGATCCGGTCGGCGACTTTGCTTGCCACCAGGAAGCCTTCGGAACTGTTCAAATCAGTAAAAACATTGCTGATGGCTTTTAGTTCCGAAAACGAAAGGGAATTTAAGACCAGCATCGCATTGGATTTTTGACGGGAATCGGGGCAATCGGCCTCCGAATCCTGTTCATAGCGGTAGATGCAAGTGACCAGAGCCGCGGTCTCAGCCAGCAGCAATTCCTCCTGGGAGAATTGGCCCTGTTTCAGTAAGATCAGATGGCTGGAGGTAGCCCGGTTGTTCCGCACCGGGATCAATGTCATAAAGATATTGGCCGGAACGGAATGGTCGCCCAGTAAAAAACAACTCTCCAACGGCAAATTGGCTGTGGTGTCAAAAACAAATCCCAAACGTTGTTTGAATTCGGGTTTCAAAGCGGCATTGTTTTCCCGCCCGTTCAGGAACCCGATGTTTTCAACCGCGGCAAATGAAATAATTTCCCCATCCGCATTGACAAGATAGACGTTACATCCAATGATTTTAGCGAGTTCAGTGACGTATTTATTGATTCCGAGATTCTCTGTTTTTAATAACCCCTCAATCGCGCGAAACTTTTCAAATAACATTTCAAAATCGCTCCTTGATTAAAAAAATTTTGCCTCCCTGTTGTCAGCTTCTTTTTCTCTCTCTGTCCGTTTCATCATCGGGTATCGGCAAGAAATGGATCGCAATCCCACCCTACGCTCGCGGATGGCTTTTTTGATAGACCGAGCGGATCTTTTCCCGGGTCAAATGGGTGTAAATCTGAGTAGTGGAGAGGTCCGCATGGCCCAGCAACTCTTGTACCACCCGGAGGTCGGCCCCGTTTTCCAGCAAATGAGTAGCAAAGGAATGCCGGATGGAATGCGGACTGAGTTTACGGTTCAACGCCAGCCGCTTCACGTACTTCTCAAACATCCGTTCAATGCTCCTCCCGCTGAGCCCGGTGCCGCGACGGTTTAAGAATACACTGTCGATGGGCTTTACCGATGGGTTTGGATTTTGCTTTAAAAGTAGCGGCCTCACCTCGCTTACGTATCGCTCCAGGGCGCGCCGCGCCGGTTCTCCCAAGGGAACCAGGCGTTCCTTGGACCCTTTGCCGAAGACCCTGAGATAACCTCTGGAAAAGTCCACATCTTTCAAGGTCAGTCCGACAACTTCCTGAAGGCGTAAACCGCTGGAGTAGAGGATCTCCAGGATGGCCGAATCCCTGATCGCCAAAGCTCCGGTTGCTTCGGGTAGCTTCAACAGATCAGCGACTTCCTGTTGATACAGGAATTGGGGCAATCGTTTTTCCAGCTTCGGAGTGGTGATTCCCAACACCGGGTTCCGCTCCAGGTATCCCTGGCGGCATAGATATTTGAAAAACGAACGAATGCAGGCCAATTTACGCGCGATCGACCTTTTGGCGTAATTGGCCGCTTTCAATTTGGCAAGGTAGCTCCGGATCAACCGGTAATCAATGGCGGCAAGCTCTGAAATACGTTTTTCCTGAAGGTATTCCAGAAACTGAAATAAGTCCAGCCCGTAGCTCTCAATGGTCTTTGGAGAGTAATTTTTATTCGCTCGTAAAAACGTTAAGAATTCATCGGCTAAATTTCCCAAAATATCACCTTATACTATCATATTCATCGGCATATAACAATAAAAATATAGTAAAATAAATCAACCTTTAAAAATTTTTGGACATATTTGATATTGTAAGATTTTACAGAATTTTTTCTGATATGGAAAAACTTTCTAATAACTCCAAGGCCCGCTCCGAATAACGGGTATTCCGCTCCTTTTTGCCGCGGGGCCGGAAATCCAAGGTGGGAAACAAGCCGAAATTGACGTTCATCGGCTGAAAATAGCGGGGATCGGCGTGGCAGATATAGTGGGCCAAAGCGCCCATGGCCGTTTCTTCCGGAAACTTTAGCAACGCCTGTCCATGCAATAGCCGCACGCAATTGATTCCAGCCGCCAACCCGGAAGCGGCGGACTCCAGGTAGCCTTCCACCCCGGTGATCTGACCGGCAAAAAAAAGATCGGGCCGGACCCGGGTCTGATACGTCGGAAGCAATACCGCCGGCGAGTTGATGTAGGTGTTCCGATGCATCACCCCGTACCGGACAAACTCCGCCTCCTCCAGCCCCGGAATCATCCGGAAGACCCGCTGCTGCTCGCCCCATTTGAGATGGGTTTGAAATCCCACCAAATTATATAAGGAGCCGTTTCGATCCTCCAGCCGCAGTTGAACCAAGGCGTAAGGCCGCCGGCCGGTCCGGGGGTCGGTGATCCCCACCGGCTTCATCGTGCCATACCGCAAGGTGTCCGGGCCACGTTTGGCCAGAACTTCCACAGGCATGCAACCCTCAAAAAAAATAGCCCGTTCTTCGGGCAAATGGGCTTCGGCCACCTCCGCGTCAACCAGTTGCTCCCAAAACTTTTGATATTCTTCCTTGTCCAGCGGGCAATTGAGATAAACCCCTTCTCCCTTGCCGTAGCGGGAAGCTGCGAAGATTATCTCCCGGTTCAGCGATTCCCCGGTCACGATCGGCGCCGCCGCGTCATAAAAATAAAAATACCCTTCCCCGGTAAACTGGCGAATCATCTCCGATAGCCCCGCCGAGGTCAGGGGTCCGCTGGCAATAATGGTCGGGCCGTCCGGAAGCTCCGTGACCTCATGGCGAACCACTTCGACCAACGGGTGTCCGGTCAGGGCGTTCGTGATGTAGCTGGAAAATTCCCCGCGTTCCACGGCCAGCGCGCCGCCGGCCGGAACCCGGCAGGCCTCGGCCGCTTCCATGATCAATGAACCCAACCGCCGCATCTCTTCCTTCAGCAAACCGACGGCATTTTCCAATGACGCGCCCCGCAACGAATTGCTGCAGACCAGCTCCGCGAAGTTGCCAGTCTGATGGGCCGGGGTCATTCGTTCCGGCCGCATTTCGTAAAGACGTACCGGAATGCCGCGCCTTACCAGTTGCCAAGCCGCCTCGGATCCGGCCAATCCCGCCCCGATTACCGTCACCTGGTTCATTCGGAATCACCCGGCTCCGCGATCTCTGCCGTGTAGCCGCAGCCTTCCTTCAAACAAGTGATCGTTTTAGGTCCGTTCCGCGGTCCCTTGACCGAGCAGATCGAGCCGCACTGTGGGCAAGGGTCCTTGTACGGTCGTTCCCAGCTCATAAAATCACATTTGGGATATTGATTACATCCGTAAAACATCCGGCCCTTTTTCGATTTGCGCTCAACGATCTCCCCTTCGCCGCATTTCGGGCATTTCACCCCTAAGGAGCGGCGGAGCGGTTTGGCGTTTTTACATTCGGGATAGCCGGGGCAAGCTAAAAACTTTCCAAACCTCCCGTATTTATAAACCATGGTCCGGCCGCATTTCTCGCATTTCTCATCGCTCTCCTCGACCGGGACCTCGATCCGTTCCATGGTTTCTTTGGCTTGAGTGACCTCCTCGCTGAACGATCCGTAGAAATCGGCCAAAACCTTGACCCAGTCCAGTTCGCCCTCGGCGATGCGGTCAAGCTTCTCCTCCATTTCGGCGGTAAACTCATAATCGACGATCTGGCCGAATTTTTGTTTTAAAAGTTCGACCACAATCTGACCCAGATCAGTGGGTTTAAAGCGTTTCTCCTCCAACTGGACATAGTTGCGCTTCATAATCGTGTCGATCGTCGGCGCGAAGGTGCTGGGGCGGCCGATTCCCTTCTCTTCCAAGGTTTTAATCAGCGTGGCCTCGGTATAGCGAGGTGGGGGCTGGGTGAAATGCTGCTTGGGCAAGACCTCCATTAAGCTGACCTTTTCGCCTTCGGCCAATTCGGGAAGGCTTTCTTCCTCTTCCTGGGCTTCGTCGTCCCGGCCTTCCTGATAAACTTCAAGAAAACCCGGAAACTTGATCACGCTGCCGTTGGCTTTGAAGTTGAACTCGCCGCCCTTGATCTCCACCGCCACCGTGTCCATTACTGCCGGCCGCATCTGGCTGGCGATAAACCGGGCCCAGACCAATTGGTATAACCGGTATTGATCCCGGGACAAGAAAGGTTTCACCGATTCGGGAGCCCGGACGATCCGGGTCGGCCGGATTGCTTCATGCGCCTCTTGGGCTGAAGCGGCTTTAGTTTTATAAACCGGGGGATTCTCCGGCACAAACCGTTCGCCATAGCGTTGTCCGATCACTTCCTTGGCCTCGGTTTGGGCTTCGATTGCGATCCGAACCGAGTCGGTTCTCATATAGGTAATCAACCCGTCGCTGCCTTCCTCGCCGAGTTCTAGCCCTTCATAGAGCTGTTGGGCGAGGATCATGGTCTTCTTGGCGCTGAAGCCGAACTTCCGGGCCGCTTCCTGTTGCAAGCTGCTGGTAGTGAACGGTGGCGCCGGATAGCGCAGCTTTTCCTTTTTTTTAACTTCGGAGACTTGATACGTAAACTGTTTCAAGGCGGCTTCAATGGCCCGGGCTTCGTCCTCATTGCCGATGGCCAATTTCTGTTTGCCGCGCGATACCAGTTTGGCGGGAAATTTCTCCGCTTTCCCGTTAGCGAATTCGCCGGTGATCGTCCAATATTCCTCGCGGACGAACTCCTTTATCTCTTGTTCCCGTTCGCAGATTAACCGGACCGCCACCGACTGGACCCGTCCGGCGCTCAGCCCGCGCCGGACTTTCCGCCACAGCAGCGGACTCAGTTCATAGCCCACGATCCGATCTAGAATTCTCCGGGTTTGCTGCGCGTTGACTTTATCCAGATCAATCTCCCGGGGGTTTTTTAACGAATTTTCAACCGCGCGCTTGGTAATCTCATGGAACTCAACCCGTTTGCAGCGTTCCTTCTTCAGGTCAAGAATGTTCGCTAGGTGCCAGGAGATCGCTTCCCCTTCCCGGTCTGGGTCAGTGGCTAGGAAGACCGAATCCGCTTTTTTGGCTGATTCTTTCAATTCCTGAATGATTTTGGCCTTGCCCCGAATCTTGATATATTTAGGTTTAAACCCATTATCGATATCGACCCCGTATTGACTTTTCGGAAGATCGACCACATGACCCATGGACGCCTTGACTGTAAATTTTTTCCCCAGATACTTTTCGATGGTCTTTGCTTTGGCAGGGGATTCAACGATTACCAACGATTTCACTCCAGATACCTCCGCCCGGTTAACAAAATGATGCCTTGATCTGATAAAAAATGGGTTATCAAATATTATAACCCATCAGGAACATCAGTTGAGCACAAAACAAGGAACTTGATCACCGGGGTTTACCAGGATCATCAATAATCGTTCCTCATCATTGATCACTTTATGCAATATCAGTTCCAATTCTTTCAATCCGACCTCGTAATTTTCCATTTTCAATGCTTCTGCTAAAATTTTTCCCATTTCTTCCTGAGAAATCAATGCCGTGGTAACCAACCGCAAAATTTCGCCCTGACACGGGACGGAGATCTTGCGCAACTCAGCCGGACTGAAAACCCGGTGTCCCCGCACCGGAAGACTGGCGGTTTCGGTCTCATCGGACTTCAATACGCCGGATATCGAATGCAATAGCCGGAAAGCGGCCTCAATTTCGTTCGGCTCATACCCCGAACGGACCAGCGTCGCCTGCAATTCCGGACCGGTGCAGGATGGTTCCCTCTGTTTATACACGTATTTGACTACATAGTTGGCAATTTTGACGACCCGATCCAATGATTTCATCCCCTTGTTCTCGCTGTCATTATTCTCTCTTTCGGCATTGGAAAGGATTATCTTTAGATTAAAAGGATTCCAATTGGGGAGGATAAGCTTAGTATATTATACCATTTCTTGAATGGATGTAAAGTCAATATAGTATATCCCGGACCAACCCGCCCGTTCACTTTACCTTTAAATATAATTGGCCGGGAAAGCGTTTTACTGCTCCACTCAGTTCCAATTGAATCAGGATGGAATTCAATTGGGCGGAGGCCAAACCGCATTTACGCACGATCTGGTCCACATGAAGCGGTTCCCGGCTCATCACTCCCAGCACTTTCCGTTCCTCTTCCGACCAGTTTTGATCCGCAGCTGTCGCCAGTTCCGCCTCCGCCAGTTGCGGAATGGACAACTCCGCCAGAATATCCTGATAGTTTTCGATCAATCTGGCTCCCTGGCGAATCAACTTGTGAGGCCCTTTGCTAAAATCATTATTGATATTTCCCGGAACCGCAAAAACCTCTCTGCCCTGATCAAGGGCGAACCCGGCGGTAATCAGGGATCCGCTGTCCTCGGCCGCTTCGACCACGACCACTCCCAAACTCAGCCCACTGATAATCCGGTTCCGGGCTGGGAAGTTTTTGGCCAGCGGATCGGTTCGTAAAGGAAACTCCGATACTACCGCCCCTTTGGCCACAATCCGCTCCAATAACCATTGGTTCTCCTTGGGATAAACCACGTCCACGCCGCATCCCAAAACCGCCACGGTACGTCCTCCGGCTTCCAACGCCCCCGTATGGGCCTCAGAATCGATTCCGCGCGCCATTCCGCTGATAATGGTCAGACCCTGGTTGCTCAATTGCTGTGCCAATTCTCTGGCGATGCAGACGCCTTGGGGAGTCGGGTTCCGGGTTCCGACGATCGCCACGGCGATATCATCCCCATATTCAAACCCGCCCCTGACATAGAGGATCGGAGGAGGATCCGGAATTTTTTTCAACGGCGGCGGATAATCGGTGTCAGGAAAACCAATAATGCGGATTACCATCTGATCGGCTCTAGCCATTTCCAGTTCAGGATCCCATTTTTTTGTTTCTGCTAGTCCTTCCACCGCCTTGTCGCCGATCAACGTTCTTAAGGTCGAGGACTTCGCTTCCCAGGCATCTTTCATGCTGCCGAACTCTTCCAATAGTTTAAAAAAACGGCTGGACCCGACCCCCGGAACCCGATTCCACCATATCCAATATTTCAGTTCCTCGGTTTTCATGGCTCCACCTCCGAGAGAATAAATTCGTGGGAATGTCTTCCATTCCTGCTTATCCCGATAGCGGATTTTGAAAAATTGAAGAGGCTCTGACTTTACTTGGCAGAATGAGAATACCGGTTTCTCAAATACTATAAAAAGAATCGGGAAGTCGTCCTTAAGCAAGACTTTAAATCAATGGCTTTAGACACAAGTGGGAGTTGAGCGATATGGACCATGATCGCGATCATATCTATCTCTGTCCCCGTTGCGGGGCGGATACGCTGCATTATATCATCAACCGCAAAAACGACGTCTACGGCATCGTCTGTTCGCACTGCCATACTCCCTCACTGGTCAGAAAGGAGATTCTCACCTACCACCAGTTAAAATGGGAGGATGAATTGCGGTTAATCCTGAATAATCTGGAAAATCCCTTTGATGAACATTAGCTAACTGATAAACATGCGGAGATGAAAAAAAGCGGCATTGAAGTTAATCCAATGCCGCATCGAAACAAACCTTACACTTCCATGATAATCGGCAGAATCATCGGCCTCCGCTTCATCCGGCCGTAGAGGTGCTTGCCGAGGATCTCCCGGATCTGGCTTTTTAAGGTGGACCAGTCCGCATTTTGGCATCCATCGATCGCTGTTTTTACTTTCTCCTTGGCCTCTTCAATCAATTCCTCAGATTCCCGGACGTAAACGAAACCGCGGGATACGATATCCGGGCCCGCCATAATCCGGCCACTTTCTTTATCGATGGTGACCACGACGATTAAGATCCCATCCTGAGACAACTGCTTTCTGTCCCGGAGCACGATGTTTCCGACATCGCCCACACCCAGGCCATCGACAAAGATTTTGCCGGATGGAACTTTTCCGGCCACCCGGATTCGATCCCTGGAGACTTCCACCAGATCGCCGTTTTCGGCGATAACCACGTTTTCACTATCGATTCCAACGTCCACCGCCAATTGGGCGTGCTGAACCAGATGACGGTACTCGCCGTGAACCGGCAGAAAATACTTGGGCCGGACCAAATGAATCATTAATTTTAACTCTTCCTGACTCGCATGGCCGGATACATGAATCCCCGAATCGGACTCATAGATCACCTTGGCGCCTTGCTTGAAAAGATGGTTGATGGTCCGGGCCACCAGTTTTTCGTTGCCGGGAACGGTAGATGCGGAAATAACTACCGTATCGCCGGGGATGATATTGATTTTGCGATGATCGGAAGTCGCCATCCGGGTCAACGCCGACATCGGCTCGCCTTGGCTTCCGGTGGTGATGATGGTCATCTGATTGATGGGGTAACGGTCGATTTCATCCACATCGACCATCAACCCTTCGGGAACTTTCAGATACCCCAATTCCATCGCGATCGTGGCCACGTTGACCATGCTCCGGCCAACCAAAGCCACTTTCCGGTTATGCCGGAACGCAGTGTCCATAATCTGCTGAATCCGGTGGATATTGGAGGCGAAGGTCGCAACCAGGATCCGCCCCGGAGCTTGGACAAAGATCTCATTGAACGTTTGGTAAAGTTCTCGCTCGGAAGGGGTATACCCTTCCCGTTCCACATTGGTACTGTCGGAGAGAAGGACCAGGACTCCCTTGTCTCCAAGTTCAGCAAGTTTTTTAAAATCAGTTACCCGGCCGTCCACCGGAGTATGATCGAATTTGAAATCGGCGGTATGCAAAACCACTCCAACCGGAGTGTGGATCGCTAGGGAAACCACATCCGCGATGCTATGGTTGACATGGATAAACTCGACCAGGAAGTTGCCGATTTTATGTTCATCCCCGGCTTTGACGCAAACCATATGAACGTCCCGGGCCATATTGTGCTCTTCGAATTTCCCTTTGGCCAGGCCGAGGGTGAGTTTGGTTCCATAGACCGGTACGTTCAATTGCTTTAAAATGTACGGCAACGCCCCGATATGATCCTCATGCCCGTGCGTAAGGAGAATGCCCCGCACCCGTTCCTTGTTTTCCAATAGATAACTGATATCCGGAATTACCAAATCGATTCCAGGCATATCTTCATCGGGAAACATCTGACCTGCGTCAATTACAAGGATCTCCCGATTAAATTCCACGGCCATCATGTTTTTACCGATCTCACCCAATCCGCCCAAGGGGATCAGTAAAACACGATCCGCTTTGTTAAAAAGACCCAATAAAAAAAACACCTCCAAAAAGTGCTGCTGTAATCCGGTGACGATTCGGGTTTTTTCCGCCGGGCTTCCCGAGACCCCGTAAAAAAACAATCAGCCAATGAAAACGCCGCACTATAATTTATGATTTAATTATAACGGATTTATCGCATGTCCACAAGCATATGTAGGAAAATATATGCTTACCAGGGATCCGTAAAGGATCAACCATCATCATTTAAGAATAGTTTGGGTTAAGAAACGAAAAAATAAACCCCGGACTATGAAAAGACGGGGTGCGCCATGGAATGGGTCTATAACGCCGTTAGCCAGGAATGCGATGACTATCAGCCGATTCAGGCGATTAAAAATCAAAGTCCGGTTTTTGAGGACGATGCTTCCGAAGATGTGGATTGCGATTCCTGCATTCACTATAATAACGGTGGATGCGGAGTCTATAAACAATCAGTGGATAATACCCATCAATGGTGAGGATTTTGGGACACCAATTTTACCGCTTCCACAATCGTCAGGAGAGCGTCGGCCCGGACCTGGCGATCCTCCCGGGAGAGTTTGGCGAAAACCTCGCCTTCGGGACTGACCGCATATTTGCCTTTCAATTTGGAAAGCGCAACGACGATCATATCCGCCCGGCAGCGATCGCAACCGCAATAATTGGGGTTTTTGGCCAGAAACTCGTTTAGAACCTCGATAACCACATCTTCCATGTAATTTTTAAAAAGCATCATTTCCTCCCCTTATTCTCATAATTCAGACGATTGAAGCGCTTCCCT
This sequence comes from Bacillota bacterium, assembly GCA_023402395.1. GTDB lineage: Bacteria > Bacillota > UBA4882 > UBA8346 > UBA8346 > JAEYGI01. Next base: position 362,999 of record JAEYGI010000040.1, on the reverse strand, counting down.
CATTTTTTCTATCGGCGCTTCCTGATTAAACCATAAGGAGAAACTCTGGGCGCCCTGATAAAGCAGGAGCGACAGGCCGGACAACGTCCGGCACCCGGCCTCCCGAGCCTCGCGCAGCAACTGGGTTCCGCCGCGCCGATAAACAAGATCATATACCAATAATCCGGAGTGAAACCAGGCCGGGGCGATCAAGGATTGATCCTCATGCAACCCTACGGATGTCGTATTGATAAGCAATTGATAGCGCTCCCTCTCCAATGCCCCAAGGCTGCCCAAGCCTTCGGCCTCAATCGTGAACCCCGTCTTCCGGCCCACCTGTTCCCTCAGTTGTACGGCACGATCAACATCCCGATTAAGTACGGTCAATGTTTTTACTTTGGCGCTGATCAGGCTATAGATTAACGCCGCCGCCGATCCCCCCGCCCCCAGCATGAGCACCTCGGCCCCATTCGGGTCCCAGTGTCCTTCCTCCCGTAGCGATTGCAAAAAGCCACTCCCGTCAGTGCTGGTTCCGACCAGTCTTCCATTGCGGTTAATCACCGTATTGACCGAGCCGCTGAATAACGAATCCCCCTCAATCTCGTCCAATTCGGAAAGGATCGCTTGCTTATGAGGAATCGTCAGATTGACGCCGCCAATATTGAGCGCCCGGATCCCCCGGACCGCTTGTGGCAGATCGCCGGGCCCTACATGAAAAGGTACATATACACAGTTCATTTCCAACGCGCTATAGGCCGCGTTATGCATTGCCGGCGACAAGCTGTGCGCGACCGGGTCACCGAACACCCCATAAATCACGGTTTCTCCATTAAGCGACACTTGACTCACTTGACTCATAACTGGTTATTTCGCGAGTTATATCAAAAATCCTGCGAAACGGATCAGGTTCTTTCCAAAAATCACTTTTATCCCCAAGTAAAAAGCCTTATAAAAGCAGCCATTCAAACAGCATCGGGATGGAAATACATATTTAATGCTTTAATTTGGATATCGATGCCGTCTTTGCCTGGATTAACAAATGATCTCTAAAGGACTGCGCCTGAGTTTGTGGAAGATCATCACATCAGATTTGAAAGGAGCGTTCGGCGCATGAAAAAAACAATCACAGTTTTCATCACACTAGTCATCCTTGCCAGCACCGCAACTACTGCTTTCGCCAATCCACTGACCATAGGCGCGGAGACCGGGCGGATTCTTCCCCCGGCCGGTCTGGGGCTGGAACTGAACACCGCCATTGATCGAGATCAGCGATCCAACTACTCGGTAAATTCGGAGATCAGTTACGGCTTATTCTCATCGGTTACCATTGCCGGCAATATCTCCAATCTAAACCATTCCGACGACCGGCAAACCGTTATCAAGGCCTATTTCAGCCCGGTGCACGACGACATGGGGTATACAGCTTATCTCGGCTACGATCCGGGGGAACGGGAAATCTCTCAATATGGACTGTCAGTATGGACCGACCTAAATTTCGCATTTGCCTTCTTGAATCTGGAATCCAATCAACGCCAAGAGGACGACCGGTTAACCCTGACCCCCGGAGCCACCCTGCGGCTCGGGTCCAAACTACGTCTCGCCGGAGAGATGCCGATCGACCCGGACGATTGGAACGCCCGTACTATCCGGCTTGGAGCCAGTTATTCCCTGAATTCTAAGATTCAGGCCAAAGCCGCTTATGATACCGATGCCCACGTGTTCACGACCGGTATTGCGGTAGAAATATAAACTAACTCGGAATATTCTATTCCATCATTTCGATTCCGGCCGGGAACATCTCGGCCGGTTTTTTCGTTAAACAACAAAATTTCCTAAACTGAATCGCAACAAAGCCATTTCCCTCTACAATTTACAAAGTGCTTTCTATTATAAGAACTATTTGATATAATTACGCCGGATTCTCATTGGACAAGGCGTACTAAAAGAGATGAATCTATTAATCAGCGGGTATGAACAAGCATATTCACTGCTCCAGAACGTGACTCCGCTCAAATGCGATTGTGGGGGGCTTTGTAATCATGCTTGCTGTCAAAGCGGGCCCGAAGAAACGGGAATGTATTTGTTCCCTGACGAAGAGGCTTTGTTGCGGAAAGCGTCTTTTCTGCATATCGAGCCATCCGGTTATGAATATGCCCAGGGAAAACAGGTATTGTTCGCATCGTGTGAGGGGTTCTGCGATCGCAGCCTCCGGCCGCTGGCTTGCAGGGTTTTTCCGTTGGTCCCCTACCTGACGGCTAAAGATCTGTTGATCCTGCCGATCGACCCCAGGGCTCATACCCTATGCCCGCTAGTCAGGGGCAGGGGCAAAACGGAGCTGCATCCGGTGTTTGTCAAGCGGGTCCGGACCGTTTGCCATGAGTTATTCCGGTATCCCGAGCCCCGGGCCTACCTCCGCTGGCTGTCGGAAGTCGTCGCCGAAGCCGGCCGGTGGCGCGCGCTTCCCGGAACCACTCGTTTTTATGGTACTCCCCTTAAAAATGGCGCCAGACGAACCAGACCTTAAAAATCAAATACAGTCCGATCACGAACGGATTATACAGCAACAACCGATCCATTGGGGCGTGAGAGTTAGGGACTGCTTCAAACCAAGGAGCCTTACCACGGCCGCGATCAGCAGCGCACCCTTTAATCAATCTTCCGGTTCCTATCCCGGTTTTTCTATCAGACCCACCATTGCTTTTATCGTCCGGAACTAAACTCATTATAGATTAATCAGTTGTTAGAAAGATCTGTTTTTGTAAAAAATCTAATAAAAGAGAAAAAATTAATCAATTATTAATCGATCGCCACTGGGATTGATGCTAAAATAATACGGAATAAACACAATTTCTGAGGTACATCATGAAACGCATCCTGGTGCTTTTGGTATTGCTGATGGCTTTAGCATCCCCGCTGGCCGGCGCCGCTTCGTCGTCCGAACCGCAACAATTAATCGAACTGACCTGGGAAACCAAGCAGTCGCTCCAGCAAAAATTCATCAACGATTTGGTTTCCAAGTATAATAACGACGAGACCTTTCTTAAATTACACCAGTACATGATCGTAAAGTATCAGGATTTGGCCAAAAAGCGGACTCCCCGGCAACCCGATGTAATCATCAGGGAAACATTCCAGAAAACTCAGATGGTATATGAGAAGACCAAGGGCTTGGTGGGAAATTCCTTTCAAAACTTTGATCCCGAGTCGGTCGAAAAATCGGTGGAGAAATTCCTGTGGCTGAAAGGTGTCTGCTTTCTGATATTGGGTATTGGTGAGGAACACCAGATTGGCCTCTCGTATTTCTATCGCCCCGAAAATGTGGCCGCCAAGCAGGAGCTGCTGCGGGATATCGTCCATTATTCCTTCCCCGAGGTTCCGGACGTTCCGGCCAATGGCGGATGGTATCGGAGCATGGTGCAAGTCATGGACCGTTTGGGGTATCAGATTTTCAACGTCAAAAAATATTGCCCCGAAGGGTGGGCCACGGTCAGTAAACAAGTAGTGGCGTATCAGCCGACGATTCCTTGAATCGCCTCGGTAATGCGGTGCCATCACCTCTCTCCCAGCATGCAAAACCCCCTCGGGGGTTTTTCGTTATGTATCCGTTTCGGCCTCCTCAACTGGGTATTCCATCTTCCGGACGATCCGACCGTCAGCGGTGACCGCCAGCGCCTGCCCATCTCCGGAATAGATCCGGGCATAAACCCGACTGCCATTATCATCGATAGTCAGCCAATGTTCGTCCCAGTTTCCCGGTCCCAGCCGTTCCTCCACCGAGGCGGCGACCTTAAAAAAATCGGGGTTTTGGTCGAATTTCGCGGCCTCGATCCGGTTCAAGCGCTGAATATCCTCTTCCTCCAAATCAACAAAGTCGCGGTTTTCGAATACCAAGGGCTGATAATTCTCCATCTACTCGTTCCTCCTCCTCCTATTCTGCCCGCTCTCACCTTGCCCTAGTCAGGGAAAGGTTTGCAAGTCTCCGGCGGGCTCCATTAACCGAGTGGACAAAAATACCAGCCATAAAATACGCCGCCCGAAAGGCGGCGTATTAATTGTTCCATTATTCGCTTCCCGTCAGATTCCCGGTGTCGGAGTCGCCGGTATAGTATTCACCACACAATCACCGACAATATTATAATTTGAGAACCGCACCTTAAATGGAGCAGTAGTCCCACCGTTCACCATATTCATCACAGCCAGCCCGATTTTTTCGCCGTAATACGGGTGCGAATTAAAATCGGAAAGCGTATAAACAGGCTCACTACCATTAATTCTAAATTCAATCGCATTGCTTATATAACTGACTTCTAGCGTATTTACCGCGCCGTTAGTGCTATTAATGGAATCGGAAATGTCGGAATGAACCAAAGACCACTCGTCGCCATTGAGTTTCCTAATTTGAAACCGCCGTTGCTCCGGAATGATGGAAAAAACATATCCTTCATCATCCTTATCCTCATCCCCGTCATCAAAATAATTAAAAAGCAAACCATACTCGGGATTATAGCCATGGCTAAGATTAGTAACATCCACCCAAACCTTATACTTCGTGAACATTTCGGGCCGCCAAGCCAGAGCGTAGTGCTTTCCCGGCGTTAAGATTTCCATCTCATAACCGACATAACCGTCCTTAGCATAACCGTAGCGACAATAGTTATTTCCCCCTGTCTTCCATCCGGAATTAACATTGGAAAAGTCATCAAAGATGCGCTCGTTGCCATAGCGAGGAGTTGTCACTGGCGGAGTTTTAGGGCCACTGCTTCCTCCTCCACATCCAGCCAGCGTGACGACAATAACCACAGCGATCATCAATCCGAAAATCAAGCCCGTTCTGTTCATATGTATACCCCCGCATCAATTTGGATGATATCTTCGACTTTAATTGTCAAATTCCTTTCTTTAGGAAATAATCGCTATAAATCCCGTAAAAACTCCGGCTTCAGCCGCAAGCGCCCCGCCAGCGCATCATCCAAAGTCCGCAGCAGCCGGCCTTGATCCGTAGGCAAGCGTCCTTCCAGCGAAAGGTGATTGGAGGCGTGATCCATCCGGAAGATGGTCCGGCGCAGGTCCAACCCGGCCAGGATCGCTCTGGCTTCGGAGAGCATCTCCTCCGGACCCAGCTCCGTGAATTGGCCGGCCTCGATCCGGCGCCATAACTCGGTTCCGGGAACGGCCATCAAGGTTAGGAATGACAGATAGCGCGGTTGCATCCGGTTTAACGCGGCCACCGTCTCCCGGACGTGCCGCTTCGATCCGGCTTGTCCGCCCAAACCCAGCAAAACCATTACCGAGACCTTGATTCCGGCGCTTTGAGCGCGACGGACCCCTTCCACCATCTCGGCGGCGGTCGATCGTTTCCGGTGCAGGTCCAATATCGTCTGACTACCGCTTTCCAACCCGAGATAGATCAAACGCAACTTGTGCTGGTAAAGTTCCAAAAGTTCAGCGCCGGTGCGGTTCGTCAGATTATAGCCGTTGACATAAGCGGCAATCCGGGTCAGTTTTGGAAATGCCGCGGCCGCTTCCTGAAGGATGGGGATCAGGCGGTGATTGGGTACGGCCAAGGCATCACCATCCAGCAGAAAGATCCGCCGTTCCCCGGGATGCTGGCGACGCCAGTCCCGAATGTCGCCGCTGACCTCGGCCCTTGATTTCACCGTAAACGGTTTGCCGAGATACGCGCCGCAAAACGCGCACCCGTTCGCCGAGCAGCCGGTGGTCACCTGCAGCAAAAAGCTGGCGGCCTCGGCGGGCGGCCGGATAACCGGTTCAATTATAGGCATTGCCTTGCGCTCCCAAATTTTTTGCTCAAACGGCAACCGGAACTTATTTGAATGACTTCCCGTCTGATAATTGGACGGGGAAACCCGGCTTCAAGTTCCGCGTGCCGGACATCAGGCCCATTTCAATAAAGCAAAATCAAAATCAGATCATCTTGGTAAGGAAGACGCGGCTTTCTTATGACAGCTTCCTGAAAAATATGATAAAACCAAGCGTAAGGAATTGCTTTTTCTTTAATAAAAAGTTAAAATGGGAGTGCATCCATTAAAATCCACAATGGAACTCCTGGTTGAAAGGATTGGCGTTATGCGTTTCCGGCAATATTTACTCTTATCGTTAATTGGATTGGTCGTCTTCATTGCGCCGGCGGCCGCTGTGGCCAGCCAAGCCGCGGACGATAACCCGGTCGTAGTGGAAATGACGCTGGAGCAGAAGCGGGCGGTGCGCAAGGAATTGCTGGGCCAAATGGTCGCCAAGTACCGTCAAAACGAAATCTTCGAACAGATGCAGGCGTTCATGACCGCCAAATACGCCGAAATGCACAAAAAATCCACTCCCAAACCGCCCGATCAATTAATCATCGACACCATGGAACGTTCCCGGACGGTCTATGAAAAAACCCGTTCATTCGTTGGCGAAAACTTTAAACGGGTTTACGAGCCTGCAAAAATCGAAAGTTCCGTCAACCGGTTTCTCTGGTTGAAAGGCTTGTGTTTCATCGTGCTTGGAATCAATGAAGATCACAAAATGGCGCTCTCTTTCTTTTATGTGCCCGGCAATGAACATTACCGGCAGGAATTTCTCCGCGACACCGTAAAATATTCCTTCCCGGAAGTACAGAACGTACCCGCCAATGCTCCTTGGTTTGACGATATGGGCGGAGTCATGGATCGCCTGGCCTATAAAATTTTCAACATTGATAAATACAGCTCTACCCCGCCTACCGCGGTGGCGGTCGCCAGGACCGGAGCGGCGCCGATTCCCTGACTCGGTTTAGTCTCTTATCTGTTTTCCGCAAGTCCGGCAAAAACGATCCCGCTCATCCACTTTTGCCCCGCAACCCGGACAAACCTCGATTCCCAGCGCCTGATTGGCCTCCTGCCGGATGCGCCTCTGCTCCGCTTCCTTCTCCTGGATGATCCGATCAATCTCCCGGATCGCTTCGCACCGTTCCAGAATGGCCGGAATTGGATTGATTTCATTCCGGCTTGCCAGATCAAAGACGACATCCCCCAACTCCGCCAAGGCGTTCTTCCGCTCCTCATTAAGCGCTCCGATCTGCCCCGTGATCCGGGTAACCTCGATTAACTCCCTGGACTTGACGCTGACCGTGGTAACGCCTTTGTCAATCCCCTGAAACATTTTGTCCAGAAATTCCGGCATCTGTCTTCCCTCCAGATTTGAAGTACAGTTTGAACTTTATTTGGGTAGTGTAAAGTTAACTGGTCTGAGAAATAACCTCCATTTAAGCGTTTAAAAACCGATTGCGGTGCCTTCTCAATTCAAGCATAACGCAATCCGAGGCAATATTCAAGGGTCTCCCGCTTCGTAAAAAAACAGCCCCGTAAGGGACTGTCTGACAACAGATTTCTCAATCGGACCAACGCCGGTAATCGATTCCGGGATCAACATCGGGCTTTTCGGTATAATCATCGGCTTTGGGTTGCGATGATCCGGAGTTATCGGCGGATTTGATTTCGGAACGATCGGATTCGGTTGGCTGTTTATGGGAACGGCCCGGTTTTAGTTTGGGGTCCACGGCGCCACCTCCTTCCGGTTTAGTGTAAACCGGCGGCGCGCGATTCATGATGGGTAATTATTGCAATTGGCTTGATGTTCCAAACGGACTGAGCCATTTACGTTCTGGGAAATTTGGTTTCCGTCCTGTTTGTGTAAACCGTCCCGATGGTTTTCTGGCAAGGCGATCCCGGAAAAGCGATCTCCCGAGTATTCTGCAAGCCCAGTCTGTTGGGAAAGGCTCTTTCCGAACCCGCCCGCCGAGATCTCCAGCCCGGAAATTCGGTTTCCTATTTATTTCCGGAGTTTGGTCATTCCGGAACCGCCGTTTCCCCGCTTCCAATTCAAAAGAAATACCGATTTAAGCCTTCAGCTTTTCTTCTGGGTATGGTTTAACGGCTCCGTTGATTCCGAATCGGCCGTCCGGGCCTCCGGATCGTCCTGAGCCGCCACGATCAGCATCGACTGTTTCACTTCCATGGCGTCGGAATCACATTCGTTCGCTTCCCGGGCCCGGCCGCGTCGCTTTGGATTGATTCATTGTTTGACCTCCTCTGTTTATCCCGGAGGTTAGTATAACCAAATGCTGCTTTCATTCCTCAAAGGCGGTTTGAGCGGTTTCCAATACCTGATTGCCAGCCACGAGGTAAGCCAAGCGCAGCGTTTCGGCGATCTGCCCATCGCTGGCCCCCATTGACCGGGCGATGGCGGCCAGCGTTTTTACTCCGGTCTTGGCGCCCGCCAAACAATCCAAAGCCAGGGCGATCAATATTTTGGTCCGGGGATCCAATTCGCCGGGCGCCAGCGCCAGATCATAGACGGCCGTGACCTCCGTGGCAAACCGGGGATCGGTCCGTTCCAGGGATTGGATGAATTGCGGATAGTTTTGGCTCATGCTCCATTCTCCTTCGGTTTTTTTAACGGGAACCGGGGGATGATGATGATTGGGAGTGAAATATTGATGAATGAACAACGAATCCACGAAATCCTGGACTCGCACGGAGTGATCGACGTACGTTATCAAAACCTGCCGGTCTGGATCGAACAGGTCAATCAGGACCGGGCTGAAGTTATCCTGTTGGATACCGACCAGCGGCTTGAGGTACCCCTGGCCGACTTATATGAGGAAGGTTCTCTGGAGACGATTTGAGCCAGACCCGGACCCAATATTCGCTCCTGCAAGCTCTGGCGATTGTGCCCAAAATTAAACGGCCGGGTTACCCCGGAGGCCGATGGCCTCGGCAACCTCACGCATTCCGGCCAGAGTCTCGGCAATAACCTTGTCCAATTCCATTCCCAGGCTTTCGGCGCCGGCAGTGATCACCTCCCGGTTAACCCCGGCGGCGAAGCCCTTCTCTTTCCATTTCTTTTTTACCGATTTAACCTCGAGATCCAGAATGCTCTTGCTGGGCCGGACCAGCGCGGCGGCGGCGATCAATCCGGTCAGTTCGTCGATGGTATACAGCACCTTCTCCAGGTTGGTGACGGGTTCCACCTCGCAGCACAACTTCCAGCCGTGGCTTTGAACCGCGCGGATATATTCTTCGGGCCACCCCCGTTCGGACAGTATCTCCCGGACTTTAAGGCAATGTTCCTCCGGAAACTGTTCGTAATCCAAATCGTGGATCAGCCCGATCACTCCCCATGGTTCGGGATCCTCATGGTAAAGCGAGGCAAAATGCCGCATCACAGCCTCGACCGCCAGGGCGTGCTTGATTAAACTTTCGTTCCGGTTAAACTCGGTGAGCAGAGCGTAAGCCTCGGAACGGGTGGGTACAAAATTTGGCATGTCCATCCTTCTTCCTTATAATTTTGCCAATTGATCCCTACCATATTACCGTGAATCGCCGGATAGTTCAAGGGCCGAGAGTGTGTTTTATAAATGCCGCCATTTTGGATAATTGCAAAAAACTCCCGCCGGTCCGGCGGGAGTTTTCATCAGGTGTGCCGCTGCTAATTTATTTGGTCAAAATCGCCATGGCTTCCGCGCGGTATGAGTCCATCAGGTACGGGATGCCGGTTACCTTAGCGCATTCTTCGGTCAGGGACATCAGATCGTCGCGGCGAATCGAATCGACATTGAAGCATCGGGCGCCGGCCATCAACTGCTGTAACCCGACTTTGATCTTGTCCGAATAGCTGTAAATGCCGATGGCGCCTAACGGAATATTGCCGATCTCAGCGACTCCGACCAAGCTTTTCACCTTTTCGTAGCAGACGAAGATCTCCTCCGGAGTGGTCCCAAATTCACTGACCGTCTTCGGCAGGTCGTTGGCTTTGAGCCACTGGGCGATATTCTTACCGACCATCCCGGGGATCATCAACGCCCGGCCCATGCAAACCGCTTTCACATAGGGCGCGCCGAGGGCCAAGGCCTTAAAGACGCCGTCCTCGGAACTGAATCCCCCGGCAAAGGCCAGATCCGGAACCCGCTCCTTCCGTCCCGCCAAAACGGTGGCAAACTCGCAAGCCGCCGAATGGAGGTAGATCGAGGGCATGCCCCATTCCTCCATCATCCGCCACGGACTCATCCCGGTGCCGCCGGAGGAGCCGTCAATGGTCAAGAGATCAATCTTAGCCCGGGAGGACCATTTCAATGCCATGGCCAGTTCCCGCAGGCCGTAAGCGCCGGTTTTGAGGGTAATTCGCTTGAAGCCGAGCTTTCTGAGCCGCTCGATCTCGGCCATGAAACCTTCCTCACTGATGAAACCAAGCCGGCTGTGACGTTCGAATTCTTTAATGGCCCCTTCCTTAAAGGCAGTCTGAATCACCGGGTCCGACGGGTCCGGGGTGACAATGTAGCCACGTCGTTGCAGCTCCAAAGCTCGCTCTAGCGAACCGACTTTGATTTCGCCTCCGATACACTTGGCGCCTTGGCCCCATTTTAATTCGATGGTCTCAATCCCGTGTTTATTGATGACGTATTCGGCCACGCCCAATCGGGTGTCCTCGACGTTCATCTGGATCAAAATCTCGCCCTTGCCGCGGTGATACCGTCGGTAAGTATTGATCCTCCGGTCCATCTCCGGGGATTCCTTGATCTTATTGTTCTGGTCAAGCACCAGACCGGGGTCAATGCCACAGACATTCTCGCCGCAAACGATGGTTACCCCGGAGATGGCCGCGCCCACGGCAAAATGCTCCCAGTTCTTGCGGGCAATCTCGGTGGAACCCAAGGCGCCGGTAAAGATCGGTACGTCAAGTGGGACTTTGATCTCCCAGCCGTAACTAGTTTCCGTGTTCACCTTGGGAAAGATGGCGGTATCCGAGTTTGCGGCCACCCCGTCCGGCAATCCTTTCGCTCCCAGCGCATACCCATGGATGTTCAGATGAGAATAATCGACCGGATAATCCTTGTCGCAGCCGGCGGTGACTTCCCCGAACGGTCCCGGGTAAATCACTTCGCGCCCCCGGAAGGTCGCTTTAAAAATCTCACAGTTGCCGCGACAGCCGTCAACGCAGCGCGAACAGATTCCGCTCACCGGCGCGACATCTTTGGATCGGTTAGCCGTGCGGGTAGCCTCATTGGCATTGGGTCGTTGCAAATTCATTTTTGTCCTCCTCCGTTTTACTAATACTGGAGCTTGCATGGTTCCTTCAATGATATTTAGCAGTGACTCCGTATAAACTTACATTTAATTACCATCATATTTTAAATAATGATAATCGATTTCAATATCAATATTAGTTGAAGACGTAACAACTGTCAATAAATATTGACATTAAAGGTATTGCTTTCAACGGGAAAGCCAGCCAGATTCCATTTTTATCAAAGGTGCAGCTTCCATCGGCGGTATATCTATCCACTCCAGGAAGAACTGCTTTGTGTTGTCAACAACTACAGCTTCCCAATTCTCAGGCAACCGTTATAATGGATGTCAAATGTGTTTTATTTTTGATGCAGGCCGTTCGTTACAAAATGTTACAAAAGGCGGAGGTCAAATGGTTATTTTAAAAAAATGGCTGCTTCCGGCCCTGGCCGGATTGCTCTTCACTAGTTCCACAACGGCGCTCGCCGTGACGAAACCCTCACCAACAACCGGCCCAGACACAATTGTAGTCAAAGATCCGGTTTCCGGAGCGGTAATCCTTAAAAACGGAAATGCTTATTATTATCAGGACCAGGATTCTAAAGAGCCGGTACAACGAAACGAGATCGCCCCTCGTCAAATTCTGGTGAAATACAAAGGCTCCGGCTCCGCTCAGACCAAAAATTTTGAAGCGGTAGCTAAGACCAGCAGCCGCTTTTCCGGGTCCACCCAAAAAGTAAACGACTCCTTCCCTTTGGCTCTGGTAAAGCTGGCCAAGGATGCTGATTATTTCACCTCCATTCAGGAACTGCGCCAAAATCCGGCGGTCGAATACGTCGAGCCCAACTACGTGGTCCAAGCCAGCAGCGCGCCCAATGATCCTTATTACGCCAAGCAATGGGGTTTACCGGCAATCCACGCCGATCTGGCCTGGGACAAAGTACCCCTGTCGCAGCGGGACGATGTGATCATCGCCATATTGGATACCGGAGTCAACGCTTCTCATGAGGACCTTAAAAACAGTCTAATGGCAGGTTACGACTTTGCATCCAACGATACGGTTCCCGACGACCAAAACGGTCACGGCACTCATGTGGCCGGGATCGCCGCCGCGATTGGCAATAATGGCGTCGGCGTGACTGGCGTGGCTTCAGGAGCCAGGATCATGCCAGTTAAAGTATTAAGTAACAACGGCTCGGGGGACCTTTCAAGCATCATTAATGGAATCCGTTATGCCACTGATAACGGCGCCAAAGTGATCAATATGAGTCTGGGAGGCTCCGGTACCAGCCAAGCGATGCAGGATGCGATCAACTATGCGCTTAGCAAGGGGGTTGTCGTAGTGGCGGCTTCCGGGAACAGCAATGGACCGGTGGGATTCCCCGGCAACTGTACCGGAGTGGTAAGTGTCGGAGCCATCGATAGTAGCGGCACACGGGCTTCTTACTCCAATTATGGCCCCGAGCTGGATGTGGTCGCTCCGGGATCCAATATCTTCAGCACTTTTATGGGCTCGGCATCCGGCTATATCGCAATGAGCGGAACTTCCATGGCCGCACCGGCCGTATCGGGAGTCGCGGCCTTAGTGAAATCCATTAATCCCGCTCTGACGGCGACGGCCGTCGAGGATATTCTCCGCCGGTCAGCCATTGACAAAGGCGGCGCCGGTTTTGACAATTATTACGGCTGGGGATTGGTGGACGCGAACCGTGCGGTAGACTTGGCCAAAAGCCAACCGGGAGCGCCGGCGCCTTCACCGCAGCCCATTCCGGCCCCGGCTCCCGTACCTGAACCGCAGCCTAATCCCAATAACAATTTGGCTCTGGGCAAGACGGCAAGCGCCTCGTCGGTGGAAGGAACCACCCGCACTGCTTCAAAAGCGGTCGATGGTAATCCCGGTACCCGCTGGGCCAGCCAACCTGAAATCGATCCCCAGTGGATCACTGTCGACCTAGGCCGGAAATACGGCAACCTTAATAAAATTGTTTTACGGTGGGAGAATGCCTATGCCAAATCATACCGGGTTCAAGTATCGGACGATGGTGCAAACTGGGTGACCATCTATACCACCAATCACGGATCCGGCGATACCACTACCCTTACCGGTTCGGTCAGCGGGCGCTATGTCCGGATTTATGGGACCCAGCGGGGCACTCCCTACGGCTATTCCCTGTGGGAACTTGAAGTTTACGGAAACTGAGCGCTATGCCAATCCAATCGATCATTGATTCTCATTAATTATAATAACAAAGAGAGCTCTTCAACGGTGATGAAGGGCTCTCTTTGTTATTTCCAAGGGGTTCTCTAAAGGCGGCACAAAATGATCAAGATTTGAGCCTCTCGCGGACTTTCCGCATGTCTTCCTCCATTTTCCCCTTCTCAGAACGGCCATAAAAAAGGGCCGGCCTCTCCGGCCAGCCCAGGTTATTATTCCGCTTGTTTTTTTAAAGTTCAATCCCAAAATAATTCTTGGCATTATTGAAACAAATATTCTGGACCATATTCCCCAAAAGCTTCAGGTCGTTTGGCGCTTCGCCGGTCTCGACCCACTCGCCCATCATATTGCAAAGAATGCGCCGGAAATATTCGTGCCGGGTATACGAAAGGAAGCTGCGGGAGTCGGTCAGCATGCCGACGAACCGGGCCAATACGCCCAGATTGGCCAATGACACCATCTGACGGATCATCCCGTCTTTCTGATCATTGAACCACCAACCGGATCCGAACTGCATCTTGCCTGGGATCCCGCCGCTCTGGAAACAACCGGCCACCGTGCTCAGAACTTCGTTGTCCCGGGGATTGAGGCAGTAAAGGATGGTTTTGGGCAACTCATCGGTTTGATCGAGCCGATCCAGCAATTTGGCAAGGGCCTGAGCGAACGTATAGTCACCGATCGCGTCATAGCCGGTGTCCGGGCCGATCTGCTTAAACATCCGTTGGTTGGTGCTGCGAATGGTGCCGATATGGAGCTGCATCACCCAACCGAGCTTGGCGTAAAGCCGGCCAAGAAAGAGCATTACTTGAGACTTGTATTTTCTGACTTCCAGATCGGTCAGAGGTTCGTTCCGAAGCGCTTTCTGCAGGACGAAGTTGACTTCGCCTTCGTTGCTCTCCTCGAATACCACCGGGTCCATGGCATGATCGGAAAGACGGCAACCGACGGAGTGGAAAAATTCCATCCGTTTTTGAAGCGCGTTCCGGAGATCGTCGAAGGATTTGATGGTGATACCGGCCGACTCGCCCAAGCGGGTCAGGTACGCGGCAAAGCCTTCCTTTTCAATGTTGATGGCTTTATCCGGCCGGCAGGCGGGAAGCACTTTGACGTCAAAAGACGGATCCTTGGCCAAAGCGATGTGATATTCCAACGAGTCGGACGGATCATCGGTGGTGCAGACGGCTTTCACGTTAGACCGCTTGATCAGCGATCTGGCGGTAAATTGGTCGGTTTGCAACATGGCATTGCATTTTTCCCAGATCTCCTCCGCCGTCGCCGGGGAAAGCAACGTATTGATGCCGAAGAACCGTTGCAGTTCGAGATGGGTCCAATGATAAAGCGGATTGCCGATGCAATCGGGCATGGTCTCGGCCCATTTCAGGAACTTTTCCTTGTCCGGGGCGTCGCCGGTGATATATCGCTCGTCAACGCCGTTGGCCCGCATAGCCCGCCATTTGTAGTGATCGCCGCCCAGCCAGATCTCAGTGATGTTCCGGTAACGTTTATTCTCGGCGATCTCTTTGGGGCTCAAATGACAGTGATAGTCGAAGATTGGCATGTCTTTGGCATAATCGTTATAAAGCCGGACCGCCGTCTCGTTGTTAAGTAGGAAATTCTCATCCAAAAACGGTTTCATTGACAGGCCTCCATTTAACTTATTAAACTCCAATTCCAAAATCTTCCGGGGGGGGATCGTCGCCGGAGATCCTGAACGGTTCAATTGATTATTTCGAGTTTGACTGAAATCTTCCTCTTTAAAAGATAAAAAAATCCGTTGCCGCCCGGCATCGCAGGTTATATTATGGCAGAAAATCGGAGAGGATAGAAAAAAACTTTTAAGGAGAATCCATGGACATCAAACGCGTGAAAGAGATCATCGACTCCCCGGAGGTGATTTACGTGACGTATCAGAATCTTCCAGTCTGGATCGATGCCGTCAACAGCGTTGGGCGGGTCGCTATCCGCGACCTTAATTCCGACGTAAAGATGGAGGTTTCCTCCGAAGAACTGCTGGAAACGGGCAAACTTCAGGATTGAATCCGGGACCGGTTTGAACCCCTTACCGGCTATTTTCGCAATGGATAGCGCGGCGCGGGAAAGACTCCGGCATGAGCCGACCTGACCTCCTCCACCGCATAAAAGGTATCGGGTTTGAACTGGTGAATGATGCGATCCACTTCCGGCAGCGCGCCGCGGCGAATAACGGTATAGATGATCTTAACCGGCCCGTTGCAGCCGCGACCGTCGAGGATGGTCACTCCGTATCCGGCTTTTCGAAAATTCTCCATCAGAACGGCTCCTTCCCGTTCATTGGTGAAAACCCGGACGATCACCAGTCCCAGCGCCAGCTTCTCCTCAACCGTGATCCCGATGAAATTGCCCATGGCGAAACCGCTGCCGTAAGCGATGTAGCAGACGACATTGCTAAGATTTTGAATAATCTGGCTCATGGCGGCCAGCCAAATAATAACCTCAAAGAAACCGCAGAGCGCGGCCGAGAATTTCTTCCCTTTAGCCACGAAAATAATCCGTACCGTACCGATGGTCACATCGGCGATCCGGGCCAAAAAAATCAAAACCGGCAGAACAACCCAATTATAAACATTGGGATCGCTAAAATTGAGAGTCATCAAATTTCCCCTACTCAGCATTGAATAACGAAAAAAATTAACCGCCAAGCCCTGTTTTTCCTTCAGGTAAAAGATGCTATATTAGGATGAAGTAAATTTCTTAACCAAATTTGCATTCCTAAAGCCGAATGCAATGGCATCAAATCTGAATTTACTTCATCCTATTACAGATGAAATAAGTTGAATTAAATCCATTCATTTTCCATCACGAAAGGCTTTAAGGACATGATGTATATCGGAAATTTCATTCAACTTATATAGCCCTTCCTTATACCGCCGCCGTTTCTCCCGCCAGCGCGGGATTCTTGCAAACATCCACCCAGGTTCCGCCAGTCACTTCTTCCAACCGGGCCACTGTAATCCGTACCGCCGAATTTGGTGAACCCCCGGCCGGAAAAACATAATCGAACTGTCGGAGTGAGCTGTCCAGATATATCATTAACGGCTGTTTCAAGCCGAACGGGCAGACTCCGCCCACCGGGTGCCCGGTAATTTCCTGAACTTCCCCGGCGTCGAGAAATTTTGGCTTCTCGCCAAAACATTCCTTGAACTTCCGGTTGTCCACCCGGGCATCGCCTTTGGCGATAATCAGAATATCCCGTTCTTTCATCCGGAACGCCATGGTTTTGGCAATCCGACCCGGCTCCACTCCCAGCGCGGCGGCGGCCAATTCCACCGTGGCACTGCTGGTTTCAAGCTCAATAACTTCCAATCCTAATTTTTCTGCCGCAAACTGCCGTTTAACGCTCTCCAGACTCATCGAAACGCCTCCTAATACCGTCTTATATAAAAGATGCGACCGGTTAGAACGATCTATAAAATGAACATCTTTTTATTATAGATCCGATCCTTTCCCTTGAAAAGCCTCGAATAGGACTTCATTGGCAGTTAGTTCAACTATCCGGACCTGCTTGGAATGGATATTTCCCCGTCAGGCGGTTCAAGATATAGGATACAGCAAATTAATAAAGAAAGGACAGTCAAACCGATGGAAGCGGAGCGCGCCAAACAAATTTTATGGTCCGGCGGTGAAATAGAGGTATACTATAATGGAGCGCCGGTATGGATCGAACGGGTCGACGCGGCGACCCGAACCGCAGTGGTCCGAAATCTTCAAAATGAAGCCTGCCTGGAAGTGCCGTTAACCGGCTTGCTGGAGGACGACACCCATCAATATCTTCGCTAACCTTACCCGTCCTTTGAACACGGATGGCACGATATTTAAAAATATAGAAAGGCTTAGCAAGCTAAGCCTTTCCATTGGAAAGTGACCCGGTAACCAGAAGACCCAGGCTCAAATCCTTTACTGTTTGGACTGACCGGACAGGATCTGCGTGATCGGTCCGGAGGCCTGGTCGATCTCCAACTGTTTGCTGGAGAAGCTGGTGGCATTGGAGCTCTGACTCCCCAGCGACGGCGAACCGAACTCCATTCCTCCCGACTTGGCCTTGGCGAGCAAGAGTTGGCTGATCTGCCCTTGGCTCTGCGCCAACTCCGAAGAACTCTCCATGTTCAGCTTGGCATTGTAGTTTTGGGCCGGTTGAGTTATGTTCTGATTATTGTTCACGAGAACACCTCCAAAATATAGTATGGCGCGATGGTTCCCGCTTACTCCTACCAAGTGATGTGCAGATTGGTAATCTCTCCGTTATCCCGCCAGATTGACTCCGATCAGGCTCCCCACCCCATAAGTGACCGCGGCGGTTGCCAAACCCACCAATACCTGCCGGAAACCGGATAACAACGGATTCCGACCCGTTAACAATGTAATCAGCGCTCCGATGACAAACAGTCCGATCGCGCTGAAAGCGGCGCTGACCACGATTCCGGTCCACCCGGTAAAGAAAAGATAAGGGAAAACCGGGATGATCGCTCCGGCCGCAAACAGCAGAAACGAAGTGAGCGCCGCTTCCCAGGCCGATCCCCCCAGTTCCTCGGGGTCGATGCCCAACTCTTCTCGGGCCAGCGTATCCATGGCGGTGGCCGGATCGGCAAGGATCCGTTCCGCCAACTCGCCGGCGAGCTTCCGGTCCAATCCTTTGGCCTGATAGATTAGGGTCAACTCTTCCCGTTCCTCCTCCGGGACTTCAGCCAGTTCCCGGCCTTCAATCTCCAACTGATGCTGATAAAGCTCGCGCGAGCTTTGCACCGACAGCCACTCCCCCAGCGCCATCGAAAGCGCTCCGGCCAGCAGCCCGGCCACTCCCGTCATCAGGATGTTCCGGGCCGGCAATCCGGCGCCGGCCACCCCCATGACCAGACTGAAAACCGATACCAACCCGTCATTGGCGCCCAACACCGCCGCGCGCAGCGCATTGCCTCCTCCGGACCGGTGTCTGCCTTCAACCCGGGCCAAATCACTGCCGGAGAGACCGGGAGTAGTTCGGGTGAGCAAACCGAAGATCCTGGCGTGGGAGCGCTCATCGGCCGGCATATTGGCCGCTTCCGCGTCAGCCTGGCCATTATAGCCGGAGGCCGCCTTCCGCTCGATGGAGCTGATCGAAGGCAGGACGAACGACGGTCCAAACCTGGACGCCAGCAGTCCGAAGAGCCTGGTCCGCCAATTCGGACGGAATTGGGGCGTCGTAACGCCCGCTTCCTTGAGTTTGTCCAACCAAAAGTCGGCATGTTTCTGTTCGGTGGCGATCAACTTTTGATAAACCATCTTCCGTTCGGGATTGGACTCCGCGTCGGCCAGGCGCTGATAAAGAGCGATGGCTTCCCGCTCGGCCCGCAGATTTTCCTGATACCGCTTCATCTCATCCGATTGAACCATTGCGTTGCTCCTTGTCGTAGCAAGATAGATTAACTCCTTCAATACCTTCTTTATCTCTACTATAATATACTTTCCGCCCACATACAATTTCGCCAGGCCAAAGAAATCCTAAACTTTTCCGCTGAAACTCTTGAAAACATCTTTCCCTGCCCGTTATTATCCCACGGGACAATCGGCTGTCGTGATTTTTTCCGTCTTCCTGATGAGAGAAATACGGCATACACTACTGTAAAACTAAAGGAGCCGCAAATCATGGTCCCCGAGAACATCCAGCCGCATCGAAGCAAAAACATATTATTCATCGGCGAGACCAACCTGAGTTTCTTCCCATTTCGCCCCTATGCGTATTACTATTATAAACACCTGATCCAAATGGGCCATCAAGTGCGCGCAATCGGCTCCGAGACGTTTCCGGGAGGCGGCCCTTTCGGATATCAGGACATAATCCAGCGCTGTCCCGGGTTTCAGCCCGACTTAATCTTATCGGTGGAAAGTTATCCCATATCGCTCCAATTTGATCCGCAAAGCCTCGCCGGGATGGTGTCGGTTCCGACCGCCTTCCTGTCCTTTGATACCTTACTCCGCTACGAAGACCACGCCCGCATTGGCAGTCACTTTGATTATGTCTTTTTGGCGCATCTGGAATTTTTGGACTATTTTTGCCATCACTGCCGCGCCAAAGCATATTGGCTGCCCTATGCCTGTGATCCCGAGATTCAGCGGCCTCTGCCCGGCCAAGTGGAAACGCTGGATTTGGGGTTTGTGGGCACTGCCTGGTCCATTCCGGGTCTCTATCAAACCCGGATTCTTTACTTGCAATCCTTGCAAAAGCTGTTTACATGCCACTTTCAAGAGTGGGGCACTGAAGCGGAACTGACCCAGATTTATGCTAAATCCAAGATCGTCTTCAATTACGGAGAGGGCAACGGGATGAACCCCCGTATCTTTGAAGCGCTCAGTTACGGGAAAATGCTGTTGACCAACCGGACCGCCACCCTTGGTAACATCCTGGCCGAAAATGCCCATTTGGTTTTTTACGATAACCTGCCGCAATTGATTGAGTTGGTCCGTTTTTACCTGGCACACCCGGAAAAGCGCCAGAAAATCGCAGCCCGGGGTCAGGCCAGAGTCTGGCGGAAACATACCTTTTATCACCGGGTGGACCTTCTGTTGCGCCGGATCTTCGGCCCCGACATCTACCTGTCATAAGTCACAAATAGCGTCGACATAATTTATAAACAAAAACCATGCCGCAGGAGCGCATGGTTTTTGCGTTGCCGATATAAATTGAACCATTCCCGGTAGGCGTCATCTCGTAGAAACCGGAGGTTTAGATCATTACGGAGTTCATGATCCCATCCGGGAAGCCGCGGCGCGCTCCGCTGAAAATCCGGCGGTCATTGCCGTTCCTGCGGCAGTCGTTGCCCCAAGCGCGGCATTCAATGCCGGGGCAACGGCATCGATTGCCGGACTCACGGCAGTCATCGCCGTTCCTGTGGCAGTCATTGCCCCAAGCACGGCATTCAATGCCGGGGCAACGGCATCGATTGCCGGACTCGCGGCAGTCATCGCCGTAATTATGGCAACCGTTCCCCTTACTACGGCATTGAATGCCGCATCTATGGGAAGCCTTCCTAAAACTATGGCATCGAATGCCGGACCATTGTCAACCATAAAATAAGCGAAAGAAACCATCCCAG
Source organism: Bacillota bacterium (assembly GCA_023402395.1). Lineage (GTDB taxonomy): Bacteria > Bacillota > UBA4882 > UBA8346 > UBA8346 > JAEYGI01. Next base: position 342,651 of record JAEYGI010000040.1, on the reverse strand, counting down.
TTAATTATTGGTTGGCATCGCCAAGACTTTCATTATCGCTCAAAGAATATGTTATCTGGCCAAAAAACAAAATTCCGGATACGGATAATATTAGTGCTAAATTTGCAAATCGCCCAATTATTCCCATGATAAGGATGGAAATTTATTTAAAATTTATTTCGAACTTATATCGCCAGTTCAATCCCGGTTCCCGGCAGCACAATAGGCCGAAAATTGCAATTCGCCGTTTCATCCGCTGCATATGATGGAGAAAAATAACGAAGGGACTGATGAATTTGGCAGATCCCGATGAAAAGCTAATTCTCCGGATTGATCAAGACGGAAAGCCGATTGCCGCCGCCTCCTCAATATCGGGAATAAAAAAGATTGTGATCATTATTAATAACCAATTTACCAATTCACCAAATACGACCCAGATTGCGAGCGGGGCTGGCCGAAATAGCACAGCCGGCAATAATGCCGCTATTGATTCATCCAATACGCTGCAGCAACAGAGCGTTGGAGCTCAAGGAAAGGCAAGAAACCTCGGCATGGAGGGAGAGCAATCGGAGCCTCATGATACATGCGGAAACTGGAACGATGAAGACACGGTAACCATTGTAATCAACAATCAACTCAATGGGGCTATCGGAGACTCTTCCGCAACGCAAGTCGGAAGTGGCGGGGGCAACGACAGCGCAGGTGGAACCAATGCTGCGGTTCAAAGTTCCAATACCAAACAACAGCACGCTGTCGCCGGTGATAACGCAAGCCGGGCGTTTAATAAAGGCATGGACAGCCCCCAGCAAGAGCTCCCCGACTTTAAGCATGCCCAAAAAGCTCCAACACCGAAAGCAAAAGATAAAAAGAAGTCAGCTGAATCCGGCTAAAATAAAACTCCTATCTTTTTAATGCTAAAGCAGTTGGCGACTCGCCCCGTTCGATCCCAGTAAACCGAAAAAAACGCACGCATAAACAATCATCCCGGCTTTTCGCCGGGACTTTCTTTTCAAGTCTTCTATTTCGCCCGAAATGGCCATTACTGATGGTTTACGGTCAGATTATAGATTATCACTTGCCCGTAGGCGTCAGCGGCGTCGCCCTTGCTAGTATTGGACTGCGTATAGCATCCGGCTTTAAAGTAGCACCCGGAAACACTTCGGCTATAACTGACTCTCAGAATGTCATTATAATAGACATGAATGACCCCGCCAGAAGCCACAATCTTTACTGTAAAGACCGTTCCCAGCTGATAACCGGAATCCAATTGACCCACATTGGTACCGCCGGCTTCCACGAAAAGATTGGTGCCCTCCAGCCGAATCATGATCACATCATCGTCGGCGTCATGAATCTGGCCGGCCACGACATGGCGTTTGACCTCCGGCAGATGAGTTATAGCCTGTCTGATGATCATGGTGTGGGTCCCGGACGATGTGGACCAACTGGCGTTCTCTGTGCCATTGTTGGTCATTTCCCGCAGTTCGGACCGGGGATAACCGGAACCGCTGGTGGTCGCCCCACCGCAATGCGCTTGGAAGATCACCCCGTCTTTGGCGGAGTTCAGGATAAAGTAGGGACTGAGTGAATAGGTATCCAGTTCGGGCTGTTTGATCTCATCCGGGCTGCCCGCGTGGGAGGTATCAATGGGCAGAGTCAGCTTCCAATTGCGCAGATCCAGAAGATCTGAAGGGTAAGTGGCTGATCCAGGCAATGGAGTCGGTGTTGGAGTCGGTGTCGCTGTTGGGGTTGGAGTCGGAGTTGAACTCACGCCGCCAGTCAGGGTAAAATCATCCACGCGGAAGTCGGCGCCGGCTACCCATGCCGCATAGATCTCCACGATCGTATTGGAGGAACCGGTGGTAAAGGTCACACTGGCCCGGGTCCAGGAGGTCACGGTCTTTGTTGCCGATAAGTCAGACCCGCCATAGTTGCGGACACCGATTTTACCGCTGGTGCTGCCGGAAGAACCCATGACCCAGGCGCTCAACGTATAGGTTGTATTGGGCACGAGGCTGGTGACCGTCTGATAACAACTGCCTCCCGAACTCTGGAGCTTCGCTGATTTGCTACCGCCATGGTGGTCGCTGGTTGAAATGGCGGTTGCTCCGGAGCGGGTCCATCCGCTAAAATCACTTTCGAACCCCGGATTAGCAACGGCATAGGCAAAAGAAGCCGTGGAACAGGTCGCGGTTAAGACGGCAACCAATGCCAATACCACCCCAAACATGCTCTTTTTCATTCGATTCACTCCTCTCAAATTTACTTCTTAAATCATCCTTTGGGTTACGTAAGCAATCCGTAAAAAAATATTACCATGCTCCCTTGAGAAAAGTCATGTCGGTTCCCGCCATGTTTTATCCATTTTAAAAGGTATTAAATAAACGATTGCGTCGTCAATGGAGATAATCCTTATTATATTTAAAATCCATGACCTGGTTCCGTACCAATTATCCGTAAACAAAAAAACAATCTCTTTTTTCCCATCCCGGGTTTGTTCGATTTCATACTCAAAAAGCAATATCGGCATATTTTAATGGCAATTATCAATTAAATGGTTTTAAATTGTGGAAGGGTTTCGAATCTTGGTCATCAAACTCAGGAATCTAAAGCAATATGTCATCTAAATACCAAATCCGGTGATTTGGACAATTAAACCGGCTAAACAGGAAAAATGTTTCAAAGCCCGAATTTCATAGTGAGTATCGAACTAAAATGAGGTGCCGCAATGAAAAAGGTCACTACGATTGACATTGCGCAACAGCTTGGGGTTTCGCCAGCCACTGTGTCGCTGGCGTTAAATGATGACCCCAGAGTTTCCGAGGAAACGAAGCGAAAAGTCAAAACCCTGGCCGAGGAGTTGAAATACAATCCGAATTTGCTGGCTACCAGCCTTCGAACCCGGAAAACCAAGATTATCGGTTTGATTCTCCCCTCAATCGCCAACCCATTTTACCCGGAGATCGCCTGGGGCGTCGACCAGGTCGCCAAGAAAGCCGGTTATAACGTTTTTCTGTGCAGCACCTATCGCGACCCGGCCCAGGAAACCGATTTGGTCCGGTTGCTCATCCGCAAACAGGTCGATGGGGTCATTTTTACCTCCATGCATAAGACGAATCCCATCGACTGGCTTGAGGAACTGGAGGAATCCGGCATCAAAGCGGTTTGTATTAACAAGCAGACACCGATTCCCTGGATTGATTCGGTATCCACCGATTTTTTGAGCGGCGGCTATTTGGCCACCCGACATCTGATCGAACTGGGGCACCGCCGCATCGCCTATATCGGCTCCCTGACCTCGGAACGCCGGGCCGGATACGAAAAAGCCCTCAGCGAATCCGGCATTGCCCATGACCCCGAAATCATCTGCCTCTTCCCCAATACTGACTATCAGCTTGACGAACTGACCCACCGCCTTACTTTACAACTGCTAAAAAAACATCCGGAGATCACCGGAATCTTTGCCTATAACGATCTTTCGGCCATCGGCGTCATCCGGGCCGTCAAAGAACGCGGACTAATCATTCCACGGGCCGTCTCGGTCATCGGCTTTGACGATCTTTTCTTCGCCAGGCTGGCCGAACCACCGCTGACCACTGTCTGGCAACCAACCTTCGAACTGGGGATCCAAGCGACCAATATCTTACTGGAACGGATCAATAACGCCGGACCCGCCGTAAAATACGAGGTAGTTCATGCTCCGAGGCTGGTTATCCGCGCCTCAACCGGAGTTTGCATGAGTACCTATTAGTTAAACCGGCTTCCTTGCTTTGGACAAACAAAAAATGGGCCGTCGCGGAGATGACTCCGGTACAGCCCATAGATCTTGATGTGGTAGCCGTTCTTTTGAAAACGTTAGCTTACGTTCGAAGACGATTGAAAATTATTGCGCGAAAGGTCCTTTGCCTGCCCCGGCGTAGGTCGTGACGACGCTTTTCACATCCAGAGCGTTATGAAGCGCGTACGAATACGGCGCGGCGAAGACATTGTCGGTTCCGGGAAGCATGTTGGTAACGGTACCATCTTTATGATTGACCGTACCCGTCCAGGTGACACCGTTGAAAGTATCCCCCAATCCAACATTATTTCCAGAGGCGAAAAGTTTGCCCTGCTCGCCGCTGGCGCCGGTAACGTATTGTTCCCACGGATTCCGGACGTTCTCAAAGAAGTTGTTTTCTACCCGGAGTTCCGCGCCAACACGGGTACGGGCGCAATAATTATTCCCTGAAGCATTGTAATAGTTGTTGAATAAGTGGACACGGCCGAAACGCACCGATGGCATCCGCTCGCGGCAAAGCTCGCCCCACCAGTTGTGATGATAAGTGACATGATACTGAGAACCGTTATCGGAATCGCTGGCCGCGATCAGGCTCACAAAATTGTGGCCGTTATCCAAGGTATAGAAAAATTTACACCAGGAGATCGTGATGTAATCCGATCCCTGAGTAATATCGACATTTCCATCGGTGGAATTGCTGAAAGTGCAATGGTCGATCCAGATGTGATCCGAGTAATGAATGCCGATGTTATCCTCGGTGGAACCGGTAATGGTCAGGTTACGAATGATTACGTTGGAGGCGCGATAGAGATAAAGTCCGCCGCCGGACAGCGTCACATTGCCAACGCCGATGACAGTTTTATTCGAACGGATATGGGTCTCCATGCCCGAAAGGTTGAAGGATGCCGTAATATAAATGGTGTATGGCTCATTGACATCCGAATACTGTTCAAGTTCGGCGGCGGATGAGACATAGACCGTCGGACCGGCGGCCCCACCCGTGATTGTGATGCCGTCATTACAGAATCCGATTGGGCTGAAATCCGGCTGGCCCGTAATCGGGGTCGGGGTTGGAGTGACTGGGGTTGGGGTCGGGGTTGCCGGCACCGGTGTCGGAGTTGGAGTCGCAGGTACTGGTGTCGGTGTCGGAGTAGCGGTCGATGGTGTTGGAGTCGGTGTTGACGATACCGGGGTCGGCGTCGGAGTGTTCACGGCCGGGGTTGGAGTCGGAGTTGCGGTACCACCGCCTAAGTCCTCGACGAGCACATCATCAAACTCAGCGCTGGTGTTATAGGTGGTAAGCGCTATCTTGCCGCTGGCAATCGTCGAATCACTGGCGGACAATTCCTGAACGCCGTTGACCAACGCCGTCAGGCTCGTTCCGTTCACAATCAGCTTCAGGGTGTACCAGGTTCCGGCAGTTACAGTGTAAGCCTTGGACGCTAAGGTAGTGGAAGCGCCGCTGATTTTTTTGCGAATTTCCACGGTATTGGAATTGGTCAGCACCAGAAAATAATAATTACTGGAACTGGCATAGCGAGCGGCAATTCCGAAGTACCTTCCGGAGCCATTAAAGGCGAGCGCTTTGACCCGGGCCTGTATCGAGTAATTGGTCCAACTGGCGGTGCCGTTGTAAGCATGCGCCGTGGTGGAAGTGCTGGATTGCTTGTAAACGTAGCCTCCGTCGGTGATTACCGACCAGGAACCGTTGGACGTCCCCCAACCGCTGGAATTGCCGTCTTGAAAATCGTCGCTGAACAGCGCCGCCGCACTGACGCTGGACCCGGAGAATAGACCGAGTGTCATGGCAATGGCCAAAACCAAGACAAACCATAAGCCTAGCTTATTTCGCACAAATATTCCTCCTTCATTTTGAGTATGATTGCTTGCTACGATCCTTTTCATCCTCCGCTTATTTGACCGACACCTCCTTCTAAAAGCGGCCGCCGGCCGAATAAATGACCCGATCGCCATTCTAATTGTTGCGAATATTGAAAATTGTCGGGTTTGTTTCTAATTATAATGGAATTACTCTCGAAAAACTGCGCCTATCTTGCTCATTTTTTCCAATAATTGCGTTATTTTGTTAAATGTTTAATAAACAATTAGCCCATCAAACCGAATGGCCGCCCAAAGATAGTAACTTCGGAACGGCCATAATTTTGTAAATACTTGAAAGCAAAGTCGGAAGGGATCCATCCATCCATTCCGAATAGTGTGCTATCGGCAACTTTTATAAATCGGTCTTTTATTTTAACATCATGATGAATCGAACAATCACAGAGCTATAATGCAAAATGTAAGCTATGGATCTCATATGCCGCGAATGCCAGCCTCGCTCCATCCCGCAACTTGGACTGGTCGTAACGCTCTTCCATCAGGCTGACCAGTTCCATGGCTTGATAGGGGAAATGAATCTCAAGCTCAGCCTCGGTTTCGCGCCCGGCGCTCTCATAGAGGCGGATAATGACCCCTCGGCTGTCTTCGGCCTTTTTTACCGTGTCGATGATGATGTTCCCTGGCCGCACCGCGATGAACGAACCGCTTGACGGCAGCTTACCGACAGAGCGAACGGCCAAGGGTGTTATTGCCAAGGGAATATTCAACTCATATCCCGCCTGGGTTACTTGCCCATCGCTATAATCGCCTTGATGAGGATAAAGCGCATAGGTAAACTCATGGTGGCCCAAGTCGGCCTCAGGGTCTGGATAGATTGGGCCGCGCAACAAATCGAGATCCAAAATGTTTTGATAAACCTTATGCCCGTATTTGCAGTCATTAAGCAGCGCCACTCCATATCCGGCGTCGGATAGATCGATCCATTTCTGGGCGCAGACTTCGAATTTAGCCATGTCCCAGGTAGTATTGCGATGCGTGGGGCGCCGGACGGCACCGAACTGAATCTCGCAAACCGCTTCGGTGTTCCGGGCATTCACCGGAAACGATGTCCGCAGCATTTTCTGGCGTTCCCGCCAATCGACCTTAGTGATAAAATCGATCCGGCGACTGCCGTGAATCAGCGCGATCTCTTGTTCCAATACCGAATTTCCATACGTGAACGTCTGCTTGAGGCTGGCTTTGGGACCATCGATGTTCGCGGCGACATTACTCAACCGAAAATACTCCGGCGCTCTATCGGCGTACCCGATCGGAATATCCCAAGCATCACCTTCATCAATATAAACCGCCAACCGGTTCCCGGCGCCTTCGAGCACCTGACGTCGATTTTTTTTGTCGTACACCGCCGCCAATGAGCCGTCCTCCGCCAGGGTAATCAAAAGTTGATCATTTTCCAGCCGGACCGGGTCCGCTGCCATCGCCAGTCCGAGCGGAATGGCCGCATGATGCGCCAGATCAATTATCGCATAGCCCATGGCCGGAACCCGAACTTCATACCACTCCTGATTGATTTTAAGCCATTCTTCCCGATCCCAGGAGGTGGAGTTCCAGATTAACGCCGGCACGGCGGCGCTTCCGGCATCAATCATCCCGGCCAACGCTTGCCGGGCCTGCCCGTCAAGCGCGTAAATCCGTTGGAGCATCCATTCATAGCGAGCCGCCGTTTCCCGGTGGACCCGGGTGATACACGAACCGGCCATGATATCATGGAACTGATAAAGCAGTACTTCCTTCCAGATTGTTTCGATTTCACCGACCGGATAAACCGCGCCGGGCCAGATCATGGCCAGTGTCGCCACAAACTCCAAATCGCGGAGGGCAATCTCGATCTTCCGATTGTAACGCTTACTCCGGGCTTGGGTTGTATAGGTCCCCTGATGCCGCTCCAGATACAACTCTCCTTCCCAGAATCGGTACCGTGGGGCTTCGGGCGCCAGTTTTCGGAAAAATTCCCCGGCCGTCTCCTGCCGAACCGGCGGCAGGCCGGCCGAGTCTTGCTCCCGGTTCAGCAGCTCCAGATGTTCTTCCCCAGGGCCTCCGCCGCCGTCGCCGATTCCGAAGACCACCAGGCAATGATCAGAATTTCCCTTGTCGCGGTAATCGGATTCGGCTTTGACGATGGCCCGGGGCGCGGCGGAACTGTTGTAGGTTCCTTCCGGCGGCATATGAGCCAGGACGGAACTGTCGTCGATTCCCTTCCAGATAAAGCTGTGATGCGGATATTGATCAAACAGATCCCAGGAAAGTTTGATCGTCGCAAAAAAGTCAACTCCCGATTTTTGAAGCAGTTGCGGCAGCGCGGCGTTAAAGCCGAAGCTGTCCGGCAACCAGAGGAGGTTGGGATCGTGATTGAATTCGTGCTGAAAGAAACGTTTCCCGTAAAGGATCTGCCGAACCAGAGACTCGCCGCCGGGAATATTGGTATCGGCTTCCACCCACATGGCGCCCAAGGGCTCCCAACGGCCTTCCCTGACCCGGGGGGTGATCTTTTCATAAAGGGCCGGGTAAAAGGATTTAATCCATTGGTAGATCTGCGGCTGGCTGGCCCCGAAGACAAAATCGGGGTAGCGGTCCATCATCATCAAGGCGGTCGAAAAGGTGCGAGCGCCTTTCCGGACCGTCTCCCGGAGCGGCCACAGCCAGGCCAGATCGATGTGCGAATGTCCCAACGCGCTGATCCAAAGCGAGGGGCCGGCGGTTTTTTTGGCCAGTTCGGACGCGACGGTCATCCGGGCGGCGCGGACCTCCGCCGGTGTCAGCCGGTTGATGATCAGGGCCGCGTCATACAGGGCGAACAAGATGCCGTCATATCTGGCGCTGGTCTCCGGCAGACTTGACATCAATTCCCATAGATACTCCAGATCATAATACAAGGCCTTGAGCGAATCGTCACAAATGGCGATGTAGGCCGCTTGAACGGTTCCGTTATCCCGGTACTTTCCAAAGAGGTCATTGGTTCCCGCGTCCGCCCAAAGATCGACCGGTTCTCCTCCCCGGGCTCGCTCCGCGAAAAAAACCACCCGTTTTCCAGGGGTCCCCAGGGAACGGTCGAATTCGGAGTTGGCATTGGTCAACCCCTGAACCGGAGTACCGTCCCGGTCCACCACGCAAGCTTCCCCGCCGACATCAATCAGTAAAACCACCTTTTGCCCGGCGGCGCTCATGGGAACCTTGCCGCTAAAATAAAACCAGGCGCAGTCCCAAAGCCGGCCCCAGCGTTCCCCGATCTGCAGCGTTTTGGGAGTCCCGGTCATCCGGTCCCGGTACGGCACGGGTTCCGGGGTAACCCAGGCCATCATCGCCAACTCGCCCACAATGGTGTAAATTCCTTTTTTTACCCGAGATATGGTCAATTTAATCTGAGATTGCATTTGGGCTTTCGCGTAAGGCATTGCCGCACCCCGTATCCAATTCATTGGCCGAAACCGCTTTCAGCTCTGCTCATGATTTATTCGGAAAGCACCGATATTATGCGTCAGCGGGATTGCCGCAACCTGTTTCGATAGGGGGCAATAATAATTTCCTCTGCAGCCTTGTTGTTTGATGAAATACCATTTATACTTTAATTCATCAATCACGCATGAAAATGCCTGAAATCAAAAAACACGGAGAGTAAACCGCAGATGACTGGACAAACCCATCAACCTCAATACCAGGGAACCGATTCCAACTCAATTGCCGCGAACGCCTCTTTCTCGATGCCCCGATTGTTTCTCACCTGGTTTCGGATTGGCTGCACTTCATTCGGCGGGGGCGCCATTACCCAGTATCTGATTCAGGAAAACTTTATCTATAAACGCCACTGGATCACTGAGGAGGAATACGCCAATATCATCGCCATGTGTCAAATCGCGCCCGGCATCAACATCATTTCCTATACGATCCTGATTGGGAAGCGGCTGGCCGGATGGGCGGGCATTATTGTCTCCCTGCTCGGGCTGATCTTGCCCAGCGCGGCGATTACGATCGGCATCTCCGCCGTTTATGCCGGCGTCCGCGAGGTTTCCCGGGTGCAAACCTCGTTGCATACGCTGTTTGCCGCGATCTTCGGCATTTCGGTCGCCACGAACTGGCGCAATGTCAAGCCCATCCTGCGCAACGGCCATCAACGGGGAACGTTGGTTTTTGGAGCCACTCTGGCGATTATTGGCGGCAGCGCGCTGATTTACGTCCTTTTCAATCCGCCGGTGACGATATTGTATCTGTTGGGCGGACTGTGCGGGGCATTGGCTTACTGGCATGCGGCCAAGCTGGAGCATAAAAACCAGGAGGAGTAAGCGATGGACTGGATCCGGTTCTTTGGGGTTTTACTTAAATCCATTCTGTTCTCGACAGGCGGCTTCGGCCCCCTGCCCATCTTGCATGATGATTTTACCGCGCGGGGCTGGGCGGGAGAACGGCATTTCACCGAAGCGCTGTCCATCGGGCAGATCACTCCCGGGCCGAACGGCCTGTGGGTGGTCAGTTTATGTTATCTGACCGCCGGGTTGCCCGGCGCGGGACTGGCTTGTATCGCGCTGGTCCTGCCGCCGCTGTTGGTTTTGATTGTGCAGCGCGGCCATGCCCGGATCGCCGCTTTCCCCGCGACCAAAGGCTTGCTCGACGGCGTGGTGCTGGTGATCACCAGCTTCAACCTGATCGTTTTGGCTAGGATGTTTTGGAATAACGGGCTGGACATCGGCCTGATGGCCATTGCCGCCATCAGCGCCGGCCTCGCCATTTCCAGGCGCGTCTCCGCCAATATCATATTGGTTGCCGCCGCCTTGCTCGGCTTGATCTGGAAGTGAGCATTTCGCCGGTTGTTAATTAATGAACCGGCGGAGACGTTCCCAATCCACATTCAGTACTTGAATGTGGATATTTGTTATTGAATCATTTCATGCGGTAAAAGAATATGGATATTTGTTGCTGAATGTGGATAACCGGTTGTTGAATGAAATCGAATCTAAGCTTGTGAAATATTTTGGGTAGTTTATCGAGTTTGAAGAAGAGTTCCTGTTTTTTATTGGGGATTAATCTTTTTATTTTTGGAGGTTAGCTGAATATAGATATGCCAATTCACTACATCTGATGCTCATTTCGCGTGATAATCCATACCCATATATTTATTATTGTTACGAAGTTCTTCAATCATTTGATGGATTCTCTTTTCTCTTGTTTCTTGCATCTTTGCTTTGATTATCCATCCAATATAATCGTTCTGTTGATATGGAGGTCTCTTCTGGTATGCATCCATCAAATTCTCTTCAATGAGGAGCGCCTTGACATCAAAAGGCATTGGATGAACTTCTCGTTTCAATCTAGATGTGTCCATTCTTATCACCTCATTCCTTATCCTCAACAACTGCAATTCCCTCAATTTCAATTAAACAAGAAGGGTGCGCCAAACCTGAAACAAAGAGAACCGTTATTAGTGGCGGATTTTTCATCGTGCCTATTAATTCTTGAAATGCCTTGAGACCAACTTGTGGATTGCATCCATTCAACATATAAATATTCAGCTTAATAAGATCAGAAAAGCCTGCGTTTTCAGAAGCCAATATCGTTCCGATATTTTTTAGCACTTGCTTGGTCTGCAATTCAAGGTCATCCCGTCCAACCAGTTGGCCTTCTGAATCAAGTGCATTTTGCCCACCGATATATATCGTTTTGGCGTTTCCTCTTACGGTTACCATCTGACTGAATACTTTCGACGTGAATAAACCATCTGGATTCTTATGTTCTACTCTAAATGTATTCATAAATTTCCTCCTATATATGTTGAATTAAGTCTTTGAAATTCAACATATTTCCTTGATTCATAAATTGAAATAAATAAAGTGTTCTGTCCTTTTCCATCCGCGCTTCAAGGATGGAAAGGCATCATCAAAATTTATTTCAATTTATATAGTCATATAGTCAAACAAAACATCGTCTTCCATACAATATTTTACACTATTAAAATAAAGAAGCCAACTGCAAGTAACCGACTTCATTCAATAAATCGTATGGAAAGTTGGGTATGATTGTTCAGGGTCAATATTTCTGATTTATACTTCCCCCTCGATGATGGTAATCGGATCGACTTTTTTGAGCATCCGCCAGACCGGAAGTAAACTAATAAAAGTGACAATTGGCGGTGTGGATAACAGTCTAAAAATATAACTCTGATCCCATAGCACCACTGGCAAGCCTCGCTCCATCCAAACAAAGTGATTTAAAGCCCATCCGCATAGTAAGGCACTAAGTAATCCACCGCAGAATCCAAGCAAATTAATAACGGTAATTTCTAAAAGCGCTTTACCAATAATCATTTGCCGAGTATGCCCCAATGCTTCTAATAAACCAAATTCAGTACGTCTTTGGTAAAAATAAATATAAAACAATAAACTAACACAAAGGGTTATCACACTAGTGATTACCAAATAGAAAATGTTTAAAAGCATGACGGTGAAATTAGTAATATTAAATTGCGTATCCTCATATACAGTTGAGGTATGCAGCTCTGGATCGTTTTGGATGCACTTTGCTAAATAACTTTTGGCTTGGGCTAGTTGTCCCTTTTTGGGAATGACTAACCATGAGGCGTCTGCTTGCGACAAGTGCATATCGTTGTTATAGGTATCCAGATCGGAAAAACCGACGATGGAATCTCCATCCAGTAGTCCCACTAATTTGGTGTCTCCGGGTAATAACCTGCCAAAAACTCTAATAAATGGTCTGTATCCGGCTTTCGAGTCTTTATCGCAATAATTACCGATTTTTAATCCGCGATAGGCGGCTATCCTCCAATGGAGGACAATTTCATGGGTGCCCGCAGTTGAAAGCCGGCCCTTGATTAAGGTAAGCTCTAAAGAGTTCATCACGGGCTTGATATCTGTTGGTCTTAATAAAATAATCCAGGCCGGCACCCCATTGATCTCGGTTTTCGTGTTTGAAAATAGTAAGGCTTTCGAAATTGCCGGGTGCTTCTCAAGCAATTGTTTTAAACGGTTCTGGTATTCCGGGGATTGTTGAATATTGTCATCGGTATGAATAGCATAGGCAAACGGCTTCAAAGGCAACATGGCTTGATAAAGATTAAGCCGGGTTGTTGTATCGATCAGTAGTACGCATTGGGAAAAAATACCGAAAAAAGTTATGATGAAGACAACGGAAACTTTCTTTCGATTATTAAGATAATATCTCCAGATGGAGAGCGGTTTGGTCATTTTTACTCCTTTGCAGTGAAGAAGAACGAATGGATGTTTTATACTTTTCCCTCAATGGTGGAAATCGGGTCGGCTTTTTGGAGCACGCGCCAGACAATCAATAAGCCGCTTAAAATGATCACGAGGGGGATGGGCAATAGTTTGAAAGGATAGCTTATATCCCATAACTCCAAGGGTAGGCCTCGTCCCATAAACAGCAAGCTGTTCAAGGCAGATCCGCTTGCGAAGCAAACGACTCCACCCAGTATAAATCCTGCCAAGCTGATACCTACAATTTCCCAAAATACGTTGCCGATGATCATTGGCCGGCTATATCCCAACGCTTCCAACAAGCAAAATTCGGGACGCCGTTGGTAAAAATAGATATAAAACAGGGAACTGACGCAAATCGTTACAATACCGGTTATTGCCAAATAGATGGCGTCTAAATAGAGGGCGTCTAAATAAAAGTTTTCAACATTGACAGGAGTATCTCTTTGAACAACCATTAATTTAGGATCTTTTTGAACACATTGGGCTAAAAAACTAAGGACTTTGGCTAGTTGACCTTTTTGGGGAATAACTAAAAATGCGGTACCTTCTTTTGCCAAATGATAATTATGGCTATATGTATCCAGGTCGGAAAGACCGATGAGCAAATCGCCGTCCAGCAGGCCGACTAACTTGTAGTCTCCTACTAAATAGTCGCGCTCACAGTATGGATAGCCAAAATGGTCGCCGACGTTTAACCCTTTGAGCGCGGCAATCTTCCAATGGAGGGCAACCTCATAGGTGCCCGGAGCCGGAAGCCGGCCTTTGATTAAGGCAACATGTAAAGAGTTCAGCGCCGGGTTCATGTCTTTTGAGTGGAACAAAAAAATTATGGGTTTCCCATTAAATATTGAGGTAACTTTAGTCGAAAACGGGAAGACTTTCGAAATTGCCGGATGTTTCTCAAGCAATTGTTTTAATTGGGATTGTTTTGATTTTTGGGTATAAACATGGATATTTGACTTGTAAAACATAAATGCTTGTCTGAATTTTAGCATGGTTGCCATATAAATTAGTAGCGCGTATTGTAAAAAGACGCTAAGGAAAACGATACTCAAAATGATGGCCACTTTTTTTTGATGATTACGATAATATTTCCAGATAGAGAGCGGTTTGCTCATTTTTACTCCTTTGCAGCAGCAAAGCCAATGCCTAAACGATATTACAAGCCCTGATTTGTAATAAATGATACGGCGTTGGCCCGGTCGTCAATCATCCCAACCTGGTTGTAAATCATTCTACCGTACCGACCCGATGAAACATTATTAATTATCGGTCAGTACTAGATCAAATGAAGCGGAATTTTGTAAAAGATACGCCGAGGTGTACGGACATTCCGTTTAAAAAAATACCAACCCTCTCCTGGATTGGTATTTTAGAAAAAATAATTTTATAATGATAAACCCACATCGGCAAGATATCATGTAATGCACCGCTCGCAACATCCGTCCCATTTTGCGAAACCAGCCTGACTTAACTTCCACTCTCGCGTAAAACTAATTTATTTCATCATATGAGACTAGTTGATTGCTGGTTGGGTTAATTTTAATCAGAAATTTCTTAGTAACATTATTGTCTATATCATCTTGTGGAACCTCAAAATTAACACCGGTAGGAATCTCAACAGCTATGCCACCGGAAAGGGTAACCCTATTGATTGGATACACACCGGCTTGATCAAATACTATAGTTGAATCTCCACTTGAATTACTGGCGTCGCTATTGCGGGACTGACCGGAAACTGTATAGCTAATTACTACTCCCGCCATTGCAGCTCCTGTATTACTATTTTGGAAATGAAGGTTGTAAGTTGCCTTTTTATCATAACCAATTACTGGATTGTTCGGGTCCGTAGTATCAATTGTAACCAGAAAACTTTTCGTAACATTATCATTTATATCATCTTGTGAAATATCAAATTCCATACCAGAAATTTGAATAAATTTGCCATTGGAAAGAGAAACTCTATTTATTGGATACGAACCAGCTTGATCGAATATTACGGTCGAATCTCCCTTTGAATTACTAGCGGTGGTGCTATGGGGTTGGCCAGAAGGATTGGTATAGTTGATTACTACTCCTGCCATTGCAGTTTTGTTTTGATCTTGAAAATGAAGGCTGTAAATTGACTTGTTATCTTCGTCAGGTACTGGATCATAACCAATTACTGGGTTGTCCGGGTCCGTAATATCGATTGTAGCCACAAAACTTTTATTAATATTATTATCGATATCACTTTGTGGAACATCAAATTTAGTATCGGCAGGAGTTTGAATAACTTTGCCATTGGAAAGGGTAACACTAATTATTGGATACAAGCCGGCTTGATTGAATATTACGGTTGAATTTCCACTGGCATTACTAGCGGTGGTGTTGTGGGGTTGACCAGAAGGATCGGTATAGTTGATTACTACTCCTGCCATTGCAGTTTTGTTTTGATCTTGGAAATGAAGGCTGTAAATTGACTGTCCTGAATTGGGACCGCCGTCTTTTTTGCCGCCTCCGCCACCGCAGCCGGATAATACAAATGTTACTGCAAGTACAGATAAAATCAAAGCAATAAACTTTCTCATAACATTTTCTTCCTCCTTGAAAAGGTTTAGATTAAGAATATAACATTAGTGCAAATTTTTGTAATTACAGAAATCATAAATTTTGTCATAAAAATGATGATTTGTGTCATATGACAAATTAAAATACCAAAGAAAATTATAAATAAAAAATGCCATTTTCTAATTCACTCAAATCAAGACCTGAGTAATTAATAAAATGGCATTGATGTAGATTTTTGGTTATATGGAAAGGCTTGATGGAGGAGTAGTCTTGATAATACGGCCATCCCACATGTGTACCACCCGGTCGGTTTGATCTAAGATCGAATAATCATGGGTCGCCACCAAGATAGTCGTCTGGCCTTTTAACCGCGCCAAAATATCCATCACCATCCGGGCATTGTCATGGTCGAGCGAAGCAGTGGGCTCATCGGCGAAGATAATTTTCGGCTGATTCACCAAAGCACGGGCAATGGCCACTTTTTGGCGCTGGCCGACTGACATTTGCCAGGTTTTCTTATCGGCCAGCTCGGCGATACCCAGCATTTCCAGACAGTCCATCGCCGCCTTTTTCCAGGAGGGTGCGTTTTGGTTGACCACGGCCAAAACATTATCGATGACATTTAAATAATCGATTAAAAAATGACGTTGAAAGATAAATCCATAGTCTTGGCGCCGGAGTGCCGCCAAGTCATTAAAAGATAGCGTTTCCAAAGAGTTATTCTGATAATAGACCGTACCGGAAGTGGGCTTTTTAAGCCCTGACAGAATATAGAGCAAGGAACTTTTACCGCTGCCGGACGGACCAATCAGTCCCACCATTTCCCGATGGTTAGCCAAAAAGTTGATGTCGCGAAGCGCATAAAGCTGGTCATTTCGTTCATTGCCATAAATAAGATTTAAATTTCTGGCCTCGATCATTATTTTCTCCTGTGTAATCGATACTGACATGTCGTGAACCGGCCGTCACAAGCCTTGGTTTTTGAAAAATAATACGGCATTGGTCCGGTCATTAACCCCGATCTTGCTATAAATAGTACTGATATAGTTGCGAACCGTGCCTTCCGAAATAAACAGCGCCATCGCAATTTGTTTATTGGAAAAACCCTGGCTCAGCATGGTGGCTATTTCCTTTTCCCGTTCCGACAATTCGGCCAAAGCCGGGCCTGGTTTTTGCGGGACAATTTTATGCAACCCTTGAGCGAGTTTTGCCGCGACCGAGGGCGGCAATACCATTTTTTCATGGACGGCATCATGAATCGCTTCCACCAATTTTTCGATTTCCATATCTTTCAGTACATATCCGTTGGCTCCGTTAGCCAAGGCCTCAATGACATATTCTTCATCATTGAAAGTCGTCAACATCAGCACCTTGATTTCGGGATAAGTTTCCTTAATGTACTTAACAGTCTCAACCCCATCCATTTCAGGCATCCGCACATCAAGTAGTATTAAATCCGGAAGTGCGTTTGGATTCAGAGATAAAAGCGTTTCTTTGCCATTTGCCGCTGTGGCGGTGACGCTGATATCTTTCTCCAAATCCAGGACAGTTTTTAACCCGTCTCTAAATAACGGTTGGTCATCCACAATCATGATGTTAACCGGCATAACCAGGAACCTCCTGTAACGGTAATGAGATATGAATCATGCATCCTTCCCTTGGTTTGGAATCAACGTTGAAAATGCCTCCCAGTTCTTTGATCCGTTCTTCCATGGTTGTCAAACCAAAACCGGGAATAAGCTGTTCAGCGCCGGCCCCATTATCCTGAAGCAGAAATTCAATCCATTTTTCAGTCCTTTTGAGAGTGAATACAAAGGCGGTGCTTTTTCCATGGCGAATTCCGTTGGTTATGCCTTCTTGAAGGGCGCGATAGAGCGCTTTTTCCTGTTCAGGGGCGAGCCGGGGCAATTCATCAATTCGGTAACGGATATAAATATCGCCATGGATCATTGTTTCATGAATCAATAATTTAATTGAAGAAATAAAGTCCATCATTTCCTTTCCGGAATTAAGCGTTTCAACGGAGGCGCGGATATCATTCAGGCCTTTGCGGATTTGGCTTTTGGCCAGTTTCATTTTGGCTTTCGCCAGGGCGGGGTCAATCGGGATCAAACGTTCTCCGGCCTCCAGTTCCAGTAACACCGTGGTCAAAGTGTGACCGACCGTGTCATGAATTTCCCGGGCAATCCGGTTTCGTTCCCGCAAGACCGTAAGATCTTCCAACTCCATGGAGGCTTCTTTTAATTTTTGATAGGTTTTTTCCAGCTCTTTGGTTTTAATTTTTAACTCAACCATCACTTGTCGCAAATGTTCTTTCTGTTGAATCTGATAGCGGATAAAGATCATCAGGATATAGGTGCCTGCAAAAATCAATAAATCAATCAGGAGCCGTGGAACAAAAGAGGAGAAATTCGGCGATTGAAAGTAAATGTATCTGGCCAAGCCATGGAGAACAAAACCAACTAAAACGAGCGCACCGGTAAAAACGGTTGAATATGTCAATGAAGCATCGATGATTAATACCAGATAAAATAGATGAGCGAAAAAGCTGTTGTCATTATACTCTATAGCGAAGATCAATATTAGATCCAAGATGAAGTTGAATTTACCGAGATTCAAATACCGGGATGAATCATAGATGACGGCCCGGCGAACCGTTACCGATATAACCAACAGGCCGGCAAGGAATAACAGCAGCCAGCATTTCTCAGGGTTTTTTGCAACAATTAAACCCGTCCCAATCCATAAGATTAAATATAATAACCGGGTAATGGTAATTTCGGTTTTTTCGTCCGTTGTCAAGTTGGCTTGCGGAAAGCTCATCATTTACCTCGAAACAATCGCCAAAACGATTTCACAAAGGGTATAGATGCTGCTGAGAGTATAAGAACCGATGACGAATGCAGCGGTCTGAACCAGGTTAGCCAGGCTCGTATAAAAAGCAACTGGGGTCAATCAAAACAGCTCTGGCCGTTCAATCTCAAGATCTGCCATGCTTCCAACCCTTTAGGTCCAGCCGGCCGTTTACCAGATGGATCGGATCATTGGCCGTTAACGGGTCATCATCCCGGATTTCCTCTTATTTTATCCTTATCCCTATATGCCATGATCTATTGCTAATTTCTCTTTTTTTCGGTAATTTCCTTTTAAAAGGGAATCAAAGTTAGGCCTTAGCAACTGTAATTGATTTTGACTTTGTAACCGTCGATTTTTCTGACTACAACTAACAACTAATTAACTCTTGTTTGATCAAAGGTAACCCTCAACCTCACCGGAATCAAGTAAATCAGCTTGATCAGTAGTTCCGAAATTCCCGCCACAACCAAAAATCCCCGCTTCAACCGGCGGAGCCCAATCTTTGGCCGATCCGGCTTCCCGATCCTTTGGAGCGGCTCCCTCACCAATTGGAGCAATAGTCGCTTCAATTGGTGCAACACTTTTTCCATCTGAAGCGCCTCCCCGATCATCTGGAGCGACACTTCCTCCAATTGGAGCAACCCCTTATCCATATGAAAAAAGTATTGCTCCAACTGAAGCAATACTTTTTCGTTCTGGCGCAACACTTCCTTCAAATGAAGCTCTAATATTTCCATCTGGAGAAACTCTTCCTTCAAATGAAGATCCAAAATTTCCACTTGAAGCGACAGTTCCTTCAAATGAAGATCCAATATATCCATCTGGAGCAACACCCGTTCCAACTGATCTGACTCCCGGATCACCTGAAGCGGCTCTTGCTCCAGATGAAGCGGGCTTTCCCCCAATTAACGCGGCTCCCGCTCCAACCGATCCAATTCCCCGATCAACCGGAGCGCCTCCCGCTCCGCGGACGGCGAGTCGGGCTACTATTGTAACGGCCTTCTACGCAGCCGGCCCGAAAGCGCCGCCGCTCTTCCCGGAATAATATGGTTTTGGCTATTCCACTTATTTAAATTTCACACTTCACCCTTCATTCTTCAGACTTCCAAACAAAACAAAAAACTCGCTGTTTTTAGCGAGTTTTCCATTGTTTTGTTTGGTGGACCTGAAGGGAATCGAACCCTTGACCTCTTGAATGCCATTCAAGCGCTCTCCCAACTGAGCTACAAGCCCGTTGCCACGTGTTTCAGTGACATATAATATAATACCAAAGGAGACCCCGGAATGTCAATAACCAAATTGCGGTATGCTCGATTTTTATTTAAAAAGAATCTTGGCCCCCGCGGCCGGGGTGCTGATATAGAATTCCGGTTCGATCCCGGTCTCCTTCCGGTAGGGTTCCAATACCATCCGTTCAAACTCCGGAATGGCCGACTCCGCCACTAGATTGACGGTGCAGCCGCCAAAGCCGCCCCCAGTCATTCTTGAACCCAACACCCTTGGTACGGATCGCGCCAACTCCACCAACCGGTCGATCTCTGGACAGCTCACCTCATACAGATCGCGCAGCGAATCATGGGAGGCGTTCATCAACCCGCCGAACCGGGCCAAATCGCCTGCGGTCAACGCCGCCACACTTTCAACAACCCGCTCGTTTTCCTCCACAATATGCCGGCAGCGCCGGTAGATCACCGGATCCAGCTCCGGTCGGCAGCGTTCCAGCTGTTCCAGGGTGACGTCGCGCAACGCCCAGACCTCCCAGAACCGTTTGCTGAGAACCGCCACACCCTCCTCGCACTGGCGACGGCGGACGTTATATTCCGAATCCACCAGCGAGTGCTTGACTCCGCTCTTGCAAATAACCACTCGGTAATCCCCTAGCGTCAAAGGGATATGACGGAACTCCAGGGAACGGCAGTCCAAAAAGAGGGCGTGACCTTTCCGGCCCATCAACGAGATGAAGGGATCCATGATCCCGCACTTCATTCCCACGAACTCATTCTCAGCCCGCTGACAGAGACGGGCCAGCTTGGGGTCATCGAAGGTAAACCCGGCTAGTTCCCGGGCGATGACCGCGGTGACCACCTCCAGTGCGGCCGACGAACTAAGTCCGGCGCCTTGCGGAATGTTTCCGGAAAAGGCCAGGTCCATCCCTGGCAGCTCAAGCCCGGCTTCCTGCAATTCCGAGAGCACGCCCCGCGGATAATTGCTCCACTGCTCTCCCCCGTCAAAGGTGATGTTATCCAGCGAAAACTCCACGACCCGCTGGTATTCTTGACTGTAGATCCGCACCATCCGATCAGCCCGCTTCCGGCCGGCCATCCGCATCTCAAAATCAATGGCCATCGGAAAGACAAACCCGTCATTGTAATCGGTGTGTTCACCGATGAGGTTGACCCGGCCCGGCGCCCTTCCGACCGCGATCGGTCCGTCACCCGCTCCAAAGATCTTCTCCAATTGGGCCGCGATCTCTTGCTCTCCATAACGCTGACTCAATTTCCTTACCTCCTAAAAGTCCGACAGGCTTTGCGGGCCGACGGCCCGTAGCTCGGCCGCTTTCTCTTCCGCCAATGTGTCGTTGATGTAGCTGCCGGCCCCCGCTTCGCAACCGGCCAGGAACTTGAGTTTGGCGGCGGTGCGGTGGGGCGGGTAAAACTCGAAATGCCAATGATAATGCGGATACTCGCCGCCGTCGGTCGGAGCTTGGTGACAAGCCATGATATAGGGAAAAGAGAAACCGAACAACGCGTCGTACTTCATCAGGAGCCCTTTTAACACCCTGGCCAGCTCTTCCCGGTCCGCCGCGTTCAGCTCGGCGATGGAGGCCTGATGATTCTTGGGCGCTAGATAAACCTCATACGGATAACGGGCGAAGAATGGAACAAAGACCACGAAACGCTCTCCCTCCAGTACGATCCGGCGGCCGTCGCTGCGCTCGTCCCGAAGCGTATCGCAAAAGAGACAGGACCCGTGCTTTTGGTAGTGCTTCGCCGCTGCATCCAACTCCTTCTCAAGCTTGGGAGGGATATAGGGAAAGGCGTAAATCTGGCCGTGGGGATGATGCAAGGTCACCCCGACCGCCTCGCCTTTGTTCTCGAAGATCAGGATCGACTTTACAAAGTCCCGGCTCCCCAATTCCTGGTAGCGATCCTGCCAGACCCGGATTAGGTTGCGAATCCGTTCTAAAGACATGGCCGCCAGCGAACCGGCATGTTCGGAGGAATAGACCACGACTTCGCAAATTCCCTGAGCCGGAGCAACCGGGGCCACGCTCAATGCTTCCACCGCCGGCGCGGGCGGTTTTTTTTGCAGCGAAGGAAATTTATTCTCAAAAACGACGATATCAAAATCTTCCCGGGGGATCTCGGTGGGAAACCCACCCGGCTTGGTGGGACAGAGCGGACAATAATCGGCCGGCGGCAGAAAGGTCCGTTCCTGACGGTGGGTGGCC
The DNA here is from genome assembly GCA_023402395.1 of Bacillota bacterium. Classification (GTDB taxonomy): domain Bacteria; phylum Bacillota; class UBA4882; order UBA8346; family UBA8346; genus JAEYGI01. Next base: position 320,915 of record JAEYGI010000040.1, on the reverse strand, counting down.
GTGATCACCCATTCTTCCAGAAATGGATGCCAGCGTAATTCGGACATGATTATCGCTCCTCGGATTTGTTTTGTTCAGATTCCCGGTCACCCGCCGCTATCCGGCCCGGCGCCAAAAAGTCGTAATAGATCAGATATCGGCCGTCCGGCAGGGTAATGATCCGTTTAATGTATTCATTCAGCTCGTCCCGTTCCATGGCTAAACCCCTTTCATTTCAAAGCCAGGTGAAGAACATATTGTTTCCTCAATACGCCGCAATGGTTCCCATGCGGCTTCACACCATTCTGACTTCCAGTCCCCGGTCCCGGAGGCGCTCCACTTCGGCCGGGTCGGCCTTGGTGTCGGTGATTAACAGGTCGACCTCGGTCACGTCAGCAACCTTGGCCATGGTCATCTTGCCCACTTTTCTGGAATCGGCCAGCACCACCCGGCGCCGGGCTCTCCGGATAAACTCCGCCTTCATCTCGGCCTCGGGAATATTGACATTGGTCAGCCCATGCTCGGCCTCAATCCCGGCCACGCCGATGAAGGCCAAGTCGGCATGGATCCGCTCCAGCACCAGTCCGGCGAAAGGATTGACCAGCGAATGCTGGGTCGAACGGAGGGTCCCTCCGGTGACCACCGTGGTGATCTCCGGACATTCCTCCAGGATTACCGCGATATTGAGACTATTGGTGATTACCGTCAATTTTTTCAGGGAAGAAAGCTTCCTGGCCAGCTCGGTAAGGGTGGTTCCCACATCCAGGATGATCGTATCGCCTTCATTAATCAAGCTAAGAGCGGACTCGGCGATTCGTTCCTTTTCCGCCTTGAAAGAAGGCTCCTCATCCCGAAATGGCCGTTCATAACCGATCCCCTGGTTGAGCATGGCCCCGCCGTGAGTCCGGCGAAGCAAGCCTTGCCGTTCCAGAAAAATTAAATCTTGCCGAATCGTGACCTCGGTCACATCTAGTTCCCGGGCCAGATCTCCAACCAGGCAACGGCCTTGGTTATTCAGAATATTTAGAATTTGCGTCCGGCGTTCTTCGACAAACATCCGCCGCTCACCTCCATCTCTATTTTACGTTTGCTTTCGTTTGTTGTCAATTGCTTTCGTTTTCTTTCGTTTTCTTTCGTCTTGCCACTCCTCCACACTGAAAGCGAAAGCAAACGAAAGAACGGCCCGACATCCCCAGACGCTTCCATGGGTTTCCTAATAAAAAAACCGTCCGCTACCGGACGGTTTTCCCTCAAACAGTCAATGAATCTCCGCACTCCCAGACCTAATTTCGATACATCCAGCAAAACCGGTCCCGATACTCCTTGGGCGTCAGGGAAAACTCCTCCTTGAAGACCCGCCCGAAATGGCTGAGATCTCCGAATCCGACCCGCTCACAGATTTCACCGACCGGGACATAGGTCTCCTGCAACAGGCTGGCGGCGGTTTTCAACCGCAATCCCCGCAAATAGCTCATGATCGACTGGCCGGTGGCTTCTTTGAACCGTTCGGCCAGAGTGGTCCGGTTCAACCCAAAACGCCGTTCCAAAAAGGCAATCTGAATCTCTTCGGCGTAATGATTGTGGAGATAGGCGATGACCTCATTGATGGTCTGATCGGTGTCCGACCGTAACCATCCCTTCTCTTCGACCGGACTGGCCGCCGGTTCGGCCCCGCCCATGGTATAGACGTCAAAGACCATGATTAAGGCCTGCAACAGGTACGAACGGCTCCGGTACGGCCAAAATTGGTCCGGTCTCCCGGTTAACTGATTCCGGGTGGCATTAAAAGCGTTTCGCAAGCCGAGCAGTGTCTCGGGGGTGCACTGAAGATGTCCGCGATATCCGGCTGAACGGTCCAGAAATGGAAGGAGCAGGTATAAATCCTGATTCTTGCGGCCGTGGTCACTGAAGAACCCCGGGGTCCGCAGGTTGATGAAGGAAGAATCCTGATGCAACCAATCGGGATGAAAATGAAACTCATTGGTTTCGATCGTTCCGGAGGTCACCAGCGCTACCGATTCCTGTTCATTGAGGCAGAAAAGCGTCGGTGAGGTGAAAGCGAACCTTTGCTCGCCGATGGTAACGATCCCCGCGCCGGTCACAGTCAGGATCAACCGGAAACAGCCCCCCGGTGGAACTTGGCTTTGGAAATTAACCTCGGCAACGCAACGGATCTGTTGCCAATCGTTAGGAAAGCAAGGTATTTCTATTTCATCCATAATTTAAGTTCCTCCTCCCCCAATAAGCTGTATATACCTCTCTTTACTGGCTCATATCTAATAGGGCTGTTCAATTCTTAACTTAATTGAAACCAAGATTTGACACAAGTTTAAAACAAATTTGCCGAAGAATCAATGGTTTGAAAAGAAGTGTCCGTCGTTTCAATGGAATTGTCGGTCGAACGTTTGAAAAACGCCGACGAGATACCATTAATTTACATATGCGAACGCCAGATTTATGTAGCAATGTTTCTGGCCACTCGTGGCACGCCCTCCTGCTTACCCCTTGTCAAAAGGAAGCCAAGAAAAGAAAAAGTACTTTCCCAGATCCGGCGGATTTCCAGATCGTCAAATAAGTCCGCCGGGATGCTCGCGCCAAATTGTTCGGTCTTGCGGGTCAGATAAGGAGTAAAGGCCACCAGCCCCAACATCGGAACGTAAAACGATCAAAAGCAGCGCAATTCCGATTATCATTGATTTTCATCCTTTCGATTCTTATCCTTTACCGACCGATTGCCGGTAACGTCAGGAACGAAACGCACGGGATTCCGCTCCGGACATTCCCGCGATAACTGCTAACCGTGGCAGGCGTAACCAAAGTTTTATCCGGACCGGAAGGGATCAGTGCGTAAATCGCGAATCATAAGCAAAAAATATTTCATACAAGTGAAAGGACGGATGCGCATGGCCAAGGTTAACGAGCACTACCTGCAACTGCCCGGGAGTTATCTCTTTTCGGAGATTGCCCGGCGCATCAATCAATACAAATCCGAACATCCCGCCGCCGATATTATCCGGTTGGGCATCGGAGACGTTACCCGGCCCCTGGCGTCGGCGGTGATTGATGGGTTGCAAAACGCCGTCGCCGAAATGGCTCAGGCTCAATCTTTCCGGGGCTACGGTCCGGAGCAAGGGTATCAGTTTTTGATTGAAAAGATCATCGAGCATGAATACCGGCCGCTCGGCGTTACATTGACGGTTGATGAGCTCTTCGTCAGTGACGGGGCCAAGTGTGACACAGGCAACATCCAGGAGATCTTCGGTCTCGACAATATTGTGGCCGTGACCGACCCGGTTTACCCGGTCTATGTCGATAGCAATGTCATGGCCGGTCGTGCGGGTAAGCTCGGTTCCGATGGTCGTTACGAACGGATTGTCTATCTCCCTTGCACCGAGGCGAACGGCTTAAAACCGCAGGTCCCGACAACAAAAGTCGACCTGATCTATCTCTGCTTCCCCAATAACCCCACCGGAATGACCCTGAGCAAGGCGGAACTGAAGACGTGGGTCGATTATGCCAGGGCCAACCGGGCGATCATTCTCTATGACGCCGCCTATGAAGCCTATATCAAGGAAGAGGGCATTCCTCACAGCATCTATGAGGTAGAAGGCGCCCGGGAAGTGGCTATCGAGTTCCGCAGCTATTCCAAGACGGCCGGGTTCACCGGCACCCGCTGCGCTTTCACGGTCGTTCCCAAGGAAGTGCTGGCGTACGATGCCGCCGGCAACGGTCATTCTCTGAACAAGCTCTGGTTACGGCGGCAAACGACCAAATTCAACGGTGTCTCCTATCCGGTTCAGGCTGGCGCCGCCGCCGTCTATACCGAAGCGGGCCGGAAACAGATCCGGGAGACCATCGATTATTACATGACCAATGCCGCTCTGATCCGGGACGGACTGAAGAAACTGGGCTTCACCGTTTACGGCGGCGTCAACGCCCCCTATATCTGGCTGAAAACTCCGAAGCACCTGACTTCCTGGGAGTTTTTCGACAAACTGTTGGCCGAGGTGAATGTGGTCGGAACCCCGGGCGCCGGTTTCGGGCCTAGCGGCGAAGGCTATTTCCGGTTGACCGCCTTCGGCAGCCGGGAGAATACCGAACGGGCCATGGAACGGATTCAACGTCTCGATCTTTGAGTTACAGACGGAATGTAAAATTTCATCCGGGACTGATCCCGTCGCATTGTTTCATGCTGCTTGAACAATTGCCTGATGAGGATGTTCACGGGCTGCAGCCGGCGATTTATTCATTGAAAATGCAAGGGGAACGGTTCCCCTTGCATTTTCAATTACTGCATGAAATGATTCAGTTACTAAATTGATTTGGAGAGTAGTTCCCCATCAATTTGGAGCTCCAGAGCGGAGATGGGCGGCGCCGGAATGCGGCTGTCCATCACCTTCAGCCGTTATTTCGGTTTCCGAGCCATATCATTGAACCGCTTGACCAAAAAATATATGATCCGATTCCGAGGGTACCATTCATGGATAACACCCATCGTAGCGTCCGTGGCCTGATTATGGCGGTGATCATTCTTTACGTTGTGGTCAACCTGCTTACGCTGACCCGTTTTCCGGTGATGCATTCCGACGAATCCTGGCTGAGCGGTTTGTCGCGGCAGATAGCCCTGACCGACAATCCCGCCGCCACCGAGCCCTGCTTTGATCTAAAGCCGCGAAAGCCGCAGGCGTTGCGCTTGTTCTTCCACGGCCTGCAGATCGTCTTCATGAATCTTTTCGGGTACACTCTGTTCAGCATGAGATTACTGTCGCTCGGCGCCGGACTGGCCGTCCTCTATTGTCTGTACCGTCTGGGTCGGATGATCTTCCCGGCCCGAACTTGGGCTCTGATTCCCTGTCTCCTGCTGGGGTTGGATGCTCAGTTCATCCACGCGGCCCACTTCGGCCGGCAGGAGATTCTTTTACTGCTGGTGATGGTCTACGAACTCTATTATTTATTTCGGAATCTCCATCCCCACCGGCTGCGACATGATCTGATCCTGGGAGCCCTGGCCGGGCTCAGTCCCGGCATTCATCCCAACGGCCTGATCATCGGACTGGTAATGGCGGGGATTTATCTGACGCTGCTAACCGGCCGCGACGCCGACTCCGCCCAACCGCCCCTGAAATTCCGAAACCTGCTTGGGTTTGGGGCCGCCTGGGCCTTGGGAATGGGCCTGCTGATCGCGGCCAGCTATCAATTGGACCCGGAGTTTCTCCCCAATTACTTATCCCACGGCGCGCGGCAGTTTCATGTCCTGGATCCGCTCCCCGTCCGCTTCGAACGGCTGGCCGAGTTTTATCGAAATCTCTGGCTGCGCAAGGGCGGGACCTACCTCTTGCCCCGGCTTGAATTGGAGTTGATCCTGTTCGGCCTGGTCTTCCTCGCGTCCCTGGCATATTTGGTTAAGCCAAGATGTCTGGACCGGCCGCAATGGGTCTGGCCCGTGGCGGCCATTGTCGCCGTCAACGCCGTTCTTCTCGGCATCGGCCGGTTCAATGCCACCTGCGTGATCTTTCTCTTCCCTTTCTTTTATCTACTGACCACCATGCTACTGATGCGGTGTCCGGCTGTGGCCCGGAAATGGGCGCTGCTGATTCTGGCGGGCGCGCTCCTCGGAAATACGGTCGGCAATATCGCTCCGTATCTGCGCTACGACTACTCATCCTATTTGCGCCAGATCGGAGCCGCGGTCGGAGCGGACCGGAAGGTTCTGTCCAGTATCAATGCGGACTTCGGGTTTCACTCCGGAAAATTGCTTGATTTCCGCAACTTGTCGTACTTACGCAAGCACGGACTGACCGTTGCCGGCTATGTCGAAACCCGGGGAATCGAATATCTAATCATTCCCGAAGGACTTGACTTAATCTACCGGACCCGGCCGCTCTGGAACGGCGTATACGGCCAGCCGTTCTATTATCCGGAATTACGGCGGTTTCTAAACGAGCGTTGCCGGCCGGTGGCCCGGTTCGCCGCTCCCGGCTTCGGAGTTGAAATCGGCGAATATGTTGGCCGCCGGAACTGGCAGGTCAACATCTACCGGGTTCGGCCGGGAGATCCCAAAAAAGAAGCTCAATCCAACGGATCGAGCCGGCCGTGAACTTCCCGCCATAAGGCCGCGAATCCCGGTCCATCGGGAAAGCGCGGCCGGGTCAACGGGTTAGGGAGAATCGCCTTGATGCCCCGACCGGCCTTGGCCAGCACCACAATTCGGTCCGCCAGCAAAATCGCCTCATGAATGTCATGAGTGACAAAGACCACGGTCACCCCGGTTCCGGCCCAGACCTCAATTAGGTTTCGCTGCAAGGTCTCCCGGGTCTGCGCGTCCAGGCTGCCGAACGGCTCATCCATCAGTAACACTTCCGGCTCCAGGGCCAGCGCCCTGGCGATGGCCGCCTTTTGCTTCATCCCGCCGGAGAGCTGATGCGGATAATAGGCGCCGTACTCGTCCAGTTGGACCATAGCCAGGTACCGCTCCGCAATGGCCCGCCGCTCCCGTCCCGAACCCCCGCCCTTTTTCATTTTCAGAGGAAGAAGGACGTTGCCGCGAACGGTTTTCCAGGGGAACAACTGGTTGAAATCCTGGAAGATCATCATCCGCCGGGGATCCGCTCCGGTGATGACGCGGCCGTCATGGATGATCGCGCCGTCGTCTGGGGCCTCAAATCCGGCCATTAACCGGAGCAAGGTCGACTTCCCCGAACCGGAGGGCCCCAGCAGGCACAAAAATTCGCCGCGCGGAACGGCAAGGCTGATCCCATCCAGCACCAATAAATCTCCATAGGATTTTGACACCCTGTCCAATTCCAGCAGCAACTCGATCTCCTCCGGCTCCTATACGGTCATTCCCCAGCGTTTGACGGTGTTTTGTTCCAGGCTTTCGAAGAACAAGTCTTCGACCAGGAGTCCAATGAGCACGATGATCAGCATTCCGGCGAAGATCCCAGCCGTATCCATGAAAACCCGGCGTTTAAAAATGAACCAGCCCAGGCCCCCTTCCCCACCGACCGCGCCGAAGATCATCTCGGCGCTGATCAAGGCTCGCCAGGCGCGGGCCCAGCCGATCTTCAACCCGGCCAGCAGATAAGGGAAGGAGGCGGGGATCAAAATAAAACCGGTGCTCCGAGCCGGGTCCAGCCCCAGGTTTTGTCCGATCTCCCGATAGATCCTGGGAATCGACCGGAACCCAGTCAACAGATTTAGCACCAGGGGCCAGACCACCGAATGGACAATGATAAAGACCACGGCGTCGCTTCCGGTGCCAAGCCAGAGAATGATCACCGGCAGCATAGCGATGCCCGGCAGCGGATGCGCCAAAGCGGTCATAGTATCTACTAGCGAATAGGCGAGGCGGTGGGTCATACCCAGCGTAGCCAGGAGCAAAGCGGCGGCGGTCCCGATCAGCAAGCCCTTCCCGATCAGCCACAGGGACAAAACGATCGCCCGGATCATCTCTCCGGAGTCCCAGGCAGCGGCCAGCGCCTGCCAAACCGCCCGGGGCGGAGGGAGCAGGGCCGGGTTGACCTTTCCGAAGGCCGCCGTCAACTGCCAGGCGATTCCCAACGCGGCGATCCAGGCCAGGCGGCGCAGCAAGCGGTTTTCCCACCGATTCGGCTTCATTTCCGGGTCTCACCGTTTTCCCAGCGGATCTCCGCCGGCGATTGCGGCAGGCGGCTGATGTAGCCGTTCCGCTTCAAAAAGGCCGCGAATTGATCGAGCCCCTTAATTTCGGTGGTATAAACCATGCCGGGCTGTTTAAGATACCGGCGCAACTCCGCCTCAGGGATCTGATACTCGGCCGCGAGCAGCGCCGCGGTTTGGTCCGGATGGTTCCGGATATAGGCGACGGCTTCCCGGAGCGCATCGAGGAACGCCCGATAGATCCTGGGGTTCTGATCGTGAAATTGCGCCGTGGTGACGCCGACAATAAACGTGTACGCTCCGCCGAAGGCGACGTTTCCGTCCAGGATTTGCCGCATCCCCGGTTGTTCCAGCTCTTTGAAGAGATACGGCGGCGCCGTGAAATGAGCGGTGATCTCCTTGCGGGCCAGCAACGCCGCCATCCCGTCCGGATGGGCCAGTGTGATCAATTGATTGTCCAGCTTTTTGGCGTCGCCGAACTCCCGCTCGCAAGCCATGGCCAACAAAATATGCTGAACGCTGCCGGGTTGGGGAACGGCGATCCGGTCTTCGCGACTCAGATCTTTGAGGGTTCGGATCTCCCTTTTCCAAGTGACCAGTCCCACCGGGCTCTCCGACAACCCGGCGGCGATCTTCCAAGCCATCCCCTTGTCCCAGCCGATCAAAAACGGCGGAATGGCGATAAACCCGGCGTCCACCCGCCCGGCCAGCATCGCTTCGCGGACCGCCGCCGTATTATTTAATTGTTGCCATTCCACCCGCAGTCCGGGAATGGTTTTCTCCAACAACTTCCGTTCTTTCATGATCTGCAGCGGCGCGTAGGCCAACCCGTACTGTTCGGCGATAGCGATTCGCGATTCTTTCCCCGCCTCCCTTCCGGCGGCCAAGCCGATCGCCTGGATCAGCGCCAGCGTCACCATTCCGGTCAAGAGCAGCCTGAAAAACCTCTTCATCCGATTCATCCCCTTATCGTTTCACTGGAACCGGCGCAGCCGGTTGATCCCGGAGTTATCATAGATGGACAACTCGCTGTAGGCCCGCTCGATCCGCTCCCGCAGCTCCCGATCGGATTCGCCCTCAATGATCATAAAGCCGGCCCGGCCGGTGGCATTGACAATCGCCCCGACCCGGTCGCCGGGTTTGAGGTTATAACCGGCCTTCACCACTCCGGGCAGTCGCGACAGCCGGTCGATATCGGTGAGCGACGCCACTTGGCAAGGATCGCTGAAAAAGAGTTCCACCGATAACTTCTTTTGGCATTGCAACAATTGGAAATTGCGTAACGCCCGGCAATCCGGCGTCCCGCCCAAACTGGCCTCAATCAGCATTCCCAACGGGTCAATGCCGGTAGCCCGTTCCAGATAGATATCTTCATAGGCTCCGCCGATGCGGCAGGCAATCTCATTGATTTTGATGCCATCCCCGCCAATCAGCATCTGAAAATAGATCGGGCCGTCGCCGATACCGAAAGCAACCACAATCCGCCGGGATAACTCCAGAATCTCCGGATAGCGGGCCGGAAGATGCCGCGATGGAAAGTGATGGGCGATACAGATGCCGATATGCCGTTTATTGACGAGAGAGATCCGGTCCACCACCGCGATTAGGCGTGCTTCTCCCGCAGTCACCCAGCCGCTGACGGTGATCTCATCGCTCGGATAATACTCTTCGGCCAAAATCTCGCTCTCCCGCGAAAAGGCGAGAACATCCCGGAAAACCTCCCGGATGGCGGCGATCGATTCCAGCTTGTAGACTCCCCGTTGCCCCTGGCTGTCCAGAGGCTTGACCACCACCGGAAATCCGAGCCCTTCCAGCTCCCGGTCGTGAAAATCCTCCCGCAGCAACCGGTAATTGACCGTGGGAATCCCGGCGTCCTGGAACCCCTGCTTCATGATTTTCTTATGGGTGACGGCCAGAGCGGTGGGGACGTCAATCAAGGCCGGAAGGCGCAACGCCTCCGCCACCCGGGCCACCGTCAGCACCGGCTGATCGGTGCCGAGCGTCATCACTCCGTCCACGCCGTGTTTAGCGGCGACCGCGATATTGGCCTCGGCATCGAAGGTGCTGACTTGCTCGTGACAATCGGCGTACGCCTTGCCGGGCGGGTCAGGGTAATAATCGGAGACGATCACGATATGTCTGGCGGCCTTGGCCCGGCGGATCGCGTTCAATTGCAGATTGCTGGCGCCTAAGATTAACAGTTTCATCGTCGCTTCCCTGTCGCTTTCTTATTGTCGAATTTCCCGGATCTCGTACTGAGGCCGGTTGCCCGCTGGAAACCACCGGGCGAGGACCGAATAATTGACGAACAATTTGACGCCAAGGCCGATCAACTTGGCGATCCGGTAATTGGAGCGGCCGTGTTTCCGGGGTTCGTGCCGGACATAAACCATGGCGACCCGGCGGGTCGCGCGGAAGATCAAAGGCGCCAGATAAATGAAGGCCCGTCTTTCCTTAAGCATTTCGGCGACGACCGGCCGACGCAGCGCCCGGAAGCTGCTGACTTGGATTCCCCATGGTTTCCCCCCAATCAAGCTCAGCAGTATGCCGATCAGCCGCGAGCCGAGATTTCGGTGGAACGCATGCCGCTTCGCCGAAGGGATCCCGAAGACCGCATCGTATCCTTCAGCCAGCTTCGCCAGTAACGTGGGGATCTCCTCCGGCGGATGCTGAAGGTCGTCATCCAGCGTGATCAAATAGTCGCCCCCGGCGAAATGAAACCCGCAGAACAAGGCGTTCTGCTGGCCGAAGTTCCGAACAAGGCCGATGATTTTGACCTTGGGGTCCCGGTCGCGGATTTCCCCCATAATCACAGCACTCCGGTCCCGACTGGCGTCATCGACCAGAATAATCTCATAAGCGTCCTTGCAGATGCTTTTCAGGACGGCAGCCAACCGCCGGTATAATTCCTCCAGGGAGGCTTCGCTGTTATAGACCGGAACGATTACCGATACCGAACCCGCCATGATTGACTCCTAAGCGTATTGCCGCAGCACTGTCTTTAATTGCTCGATAACATATTCGACTTCGGAGGAGCTCATCCCTGTCCAGAGCGGAAGCCGTAATAATCTTTCGCTAAGCCCCTCGGTGAGTGGCAGATCACCGGGCGCGTACCCCAGGCGCCGTCCCATCGGCGAACTGTGCAGAGGCACATAATGTGAAGCGGTGCCGATGCCCCGCTCCTCCAATCGCCGTTTCACCGCATCCCGGTGACGCCCGTCCTCCAGTATGATGTAAAAAAGATGATAATTCGAGCGGCAGTGAGCCGGGATCGCGCTAATCCCGAGCCGGCCCGCTTCCACCAGCGGTCGGAGGACGGTGGCATAGGCCTCGTGAATCCGCCGGCGCCGCTCCGTGATTTCGTCCGCCGCCAGCAACTGGGCGTAAAGAACCGCCATCAGCAACTCGGACGGAGTGTAGCTCGAACCCAACGAAACCCAAGTATATTTATCAACCTCTCCTTTAAGAAATTGATGGCGGTTGGTGCCTTTCTGAATCAGTTGTTCGGCGCGGCTCAACAACTCCGGGTCGTCATCGTTGAACAACAACGCTCCGCCTTCGCCACAGGAAAAGTTTTTGGTCCCATGAAAGCTGTAGCAACCCATCCGGCCCCAGGTTCCCAGGAAGCGGCCGCGATAGGAGGCGTTGACTGCCTGAGCCGCGTCTTCGATTATTGTCAATCGATAGTGAACGGCCAGTCCGGCGATCCGGTCCATCGCGCAACCGATCCCGGCATAATGAACCGGAATGATTGCCCGGGTTCTGCCGGTAATCTTACTTTCAACAGCACCGGGATTAAGATTCATGGTCGCCGGATCGATCTCGGCGAAGACCGGAATCGCGCCCCGCAACATCACCGCGTTGGCGGTGGAGGGGAAGGTGAACGAGGGCATAATCACCTCGTCACCGGGGCCGAGGTCGAGCAAGAGCGCGGCCATCTCTAGGGCATGAGTGGCCGAAGTGGTCAGGAAGACGTGCCTGGCCCCGAATTTCTCTCCGATCAGCGTTTCAACTCGCCGCGTATAGTATCCGTCACCGCTAAGCTGCCCCTGCGACAGCGCGTCCCGAATATACTCCAGCTCGTGGCCGGTTTCAAACGGCTTATGAAATGGAATCCGTACCATCCTCCACCACGTTTCCTTGGTTATTAGGTAGACATTGGCTGTTTCAAAAAATAATCCCAGCCCGAAGTCTGGGATTATTTTACCGGTCCGTAACCAAAACGGCAAGGATTATTATTTAACCAGCGGATAGCCTTTATTGACCCAGCCCTGGGGAGCATTGGTCGGCATTCCGGTGCCGCCGTTCAGCGAAACCGCGTCATAGCCGAGCATGCGGAGACCGGCGACGGTTTGGCCGGCGGTTTGGCCGGTATAGCAATAGACGATAATCTTTTTGTCCTTGGGAAGCGTATTGAACTTCTGCTCCATTCCCTTTCCAAACGGAATGTTAATCGCGCCTTCAATATGGCCCTTGGCAAAATCGTCGGCTCGCCGGACCGAGAGGAAGATTACGGACGGATCTTTCTTATCGAGGAGAGCCTTGGCATCCGCCTCGCTGACCTTATAGCTGGCCCAGGTGGTGCCTTTCACTTTGTCGAGGCCTTTGTAATAGTCATCGATGGCCGCTTTGATATCTTGATTGACCTTAGTTGCGGTTTTCGGAAAATCATTAGCTTTGGTCTCGGTGACCGCGGCGACGCCCTCGACCTTGGAGATGCCGAAATCCCAACCGAGATTCACCGACTTGGCGTCAAATCCGGCCATATTCAGCAGTGCCACGGTTTGGCCGGCGGTCTGGCCGGTATAGCAATACACCATAATCGTTTTGTCCTTGGGTAACTTCTCCAGGTTATCGCTGATGGCGGTCCCCCACGCCGCATTGACCGCGCCTTTAATGTGGCCTTTGGCATAGACGTCCGCCTGCCGGATGTCCAGGATGAACATGGGCTCACCCGCTTTGACTTTGGTCACGAATTCCTTCTCGCCGATCTTGTAGATATCGGCCGCCATGTTGGCGAAATAGGCATTAACCGCGTCTTTCACCGGATCCGCCGCCAAAGAGACTGAGAGCCCGGCCGCCAGAGTCAGAATCACCATTAAAGCCAGCCAGGGAACGATGGAACGTTTCATTAAATTACCTCCCTTATTGTATTTGTTATCTGTTTCACAATATCGGACACAATTGTTCTTTTTTTCACAATTCGATTATACCAATAAATTCGGTAGAAGACACCATTTGTTTTACTTATACTGCATAAGCTTCCGCTATGACAGGCCCGGCTTAAACGTTGACCAGGCGCCGGGCGCAGGAATCCAGAACTTCCGCCGATAGCCCCTCGCAGACGGTATCCACCGGCTGCCCATTCTTCAACATAACCACCGCCGGCAGCGTCTTCGGCACTTCTTTGCATACCTTCTCCACCAGGGCGGCTGATTTGTAGACGTCGATCTTGGAGACATTGAGTTCCGAACCGTATTGGCATTGCAACCGCTCCACTGCGGGGAGCAGATCGCGGCAACCGGCATTGGTCGGCTCCCAGATATAAAGAAGCGACGGCCGGTCTCCGTCCAGCACTTGATGGTAATATTCAGTCTCGGCCAGATAACGTTCGGTCGCTACCGCCGCCACCGCTCCGTCACCCACGGCGGTCGAGACCTGCCGGAGACATTTCTCGCGAACGTCGCCGACGGCGTACACCCCTTCCAGATTGGTCTCCATCAGATCATTGGTTTTGATGTATCCCCGTTCGTTCATGGTGATCAACCCCCGGAAGATCTCGGTATTCGGCAGATAACCGATGAACAGGAAGCAACCGTCGACCGGGACTTCAATGATCGCGCCGGTCTTGGTGTTCTTCAGATTGACCTGGCTCAGCCGCTCTCCGCCCCTAAACTCGTCGACCATGGTGTTCCAGATGAACTCCATCTTTGGGTTGGCAAAGGCCTGTTCCTGGGCGATCTTGTTGGCGTCGAGGATTCCTTGGTCGTGGATGACCGAGACAATCACCTTTTTGGCGAATTTGGTCAGAAACATTCCCTCTTCGATGGCCGCGTCGCCGCTGCCGACCATCAGAACCACCTTGTCGGTATAATAGGCTGCGTCACAGGTGGCGCAGAAGGAGATCCCCTTGTCATAGAGGAAGGCTTCCTCGTTTTTAGCCCCGGTCAGGCGAGGCTTGCCGCCGGTAGCGATAATCACCGCTTTGGCCCGGTAGTCGGCGCGGAAGGTCTCGACGATCTTCCGGCCGTCCTCGCCCACCTTCAAACCCTTAACATCAGTCAGTTTGAACTCCACGCCCAGCCGTTTGGCCTGTTTCTCGAAAAGTTGCATCAAGGCCGTCCCTTCCAGGGGCTCAGGGAAGCCGGGGTAGTTTTCGATCTCATTGGTATAGGTCGCCAATCCTCCGACCAACGATTTTTCGATCAGCACCGTCTTCAGCCGGGCCCGGCCGCAATAGATGCCGGCGGTCAGACCGGAGGCTCCGCCGCCGATGATCACCACGTCATAGTCCAAAACCTTCTTTTCCATGACTCCTCCGCTACATGAAGTATTTGACCAGCAGTTTGCTGCCGATCCACGCCCCCGCGAACATAAAAATCATAAACAGCCAGCCATGCAACGACGAGGAGGCGATCCCGCTGAATAGGGCGCCGATGTTGCAACCGAACGCCAGCCGGGCACCGTAGCCCATTAGCAATCCGCCGCTGATGGCCGCCACTACTTGCGCGCCGGACTTGATCTTCTTGATCTTGAACTGGGAAGCGGCCAGTGAAGCCAGCAGCGCGCCGACGATAATCCCGAGGTTCATCAGCGTTCCCTCGTGGGTCAGAAAGGTCAGCTTCAACGCGCTTTTATGCGGTCCGGCGAAATAGAACCATTTCTCCACATGGACCCCAAAGGTTTTAGCAATCCACGCTCCCCAGTAAGAGAAGGGCGTGGTGACTCCCCACGGGATCTTGGAAACCGCGAAGAGCGTGATATTCAACAAAGCCAGCAATACGGCGCCGGTGGTATAGGACCAGGAATCCTTGACTACGGATTTAAAGATCTTATTCTCCGACAGATTCATCGTCAGTCCCTCATTTCGTTTTTTCGATAAAGACTTCCCACTCGCCGTCCCCGACCTCTTCAATCTCAACGTTGTGCCCTTCCTTGCGGGCCCATTCCGGCACGTTCTTCATGGCGCAGCTGTGGTCGATCTCCACCACCAGTACATCGCCGACTTTCAATTCCGCCATTTTCTTTTGGGTCTTCAACAACGGCACCGGACAAGCCTCGCCGAGACAATCGAGACGCAATTCAGCCATTATGCAACACTCCCCGTTTTTATTTGTTCGTCGTTCTTGGTATTGGTTGATGGTCCTTGGCCACTTGGCTTTCAATTGTTTCTCGTTAATTTACTGGTTCTGAATGTATATTTGAAGATTGTGATTTTTTGAACGATTATGCCCATAAAGTAAAACTAAAAGCACAAACGAGTACCAATCACTGCCGATTACCAACTAAGAACCAACTTTCTCAAATCAACCACCAGCATCTATATAAGTTGAATTAAATTTTCAGGATGCATCATGTCCCGTAAACCTCCCATGATGGACAAATTAATGAATTTAATTCAACTTATTTCAACTGTAATAGGATGAAATAAATTCCGATTTAATTTCATTTGCATTCGGCTTTAGGAATGCAAATCCAGTTAAGAGATTTATTTCATCCTAATCTATCCATTGCTCTTCCGCTTCCCCCATCGGTCGGCCAGGAAATAGAGGCCAACCAGAACCGCCAATTGCAGAACGATCGCCATCGGCCAGCCCAGCACTGAGGGCAGATGGATTTTGGGAGAGGCACTGATTACAGCCTGCGTCCACCATCCGAAATCCCGCGCTCCCCACAGGCTGCCTACAACGAAAAAGACCAGCGACAGCCATTGCATCATAAAGCCTTCGCCGACCCGCATCAGGGTTCCGGAGGCGCACCCGCCGGAGATGACCGCGCCGATCCCAAACATGGTCGCGCCGATGGCCACATGAATTCCGGCCGGATTGACCGCTCCCGGAATCCCCTTGCCGCCTTGCGTGGTAAAAAATTGAATCGCCGCGAAACCGACCAGGGCAATGCCGATCGCCAGCAGCACCGCTTTGGAAAGCGAAGTTCCCCCGGTCAAAACCGGATCCCGGAACGCCGCCGTAAAACAGAACCTGGACTTTTGCAACACCACCCCGAAGCCGATGCCGAAGATCCAGGCCACGGCCAATCCCGGGGCCATGCCGCCCAAAAGCGCCGCAAACCCGATGACGAGCGCCAAAACGGCCAGCGCCACCGGAAGCTGATTTTTCCGCTTCTTGGCGCTACGTTTGATCCCGGTTTCCCGCGAAACCGGAACAGTCTCATTCATACCCGCCCCTCCTTTGTTCGAATTTTCACAAACATTACATTCTCATTATACGTCCAACCCGAATCGCAGCGATAATAAGTTTTCGTTATGAAACATAAATCTTTCTTTGATTTCGGAAATTTTCCGATTTGATGCCATTTGCATTCGGCTTTAGGAATGCAAATTTAGTTGAGAAATTTACTTCATCCTAGATAGCCGGCGGCAGGATAACCGCCCCGGAATTCGAATTTTATTAAGTATAATCACCGGAACCGTCAAAACGAAAATAAAGAGGAGTCGGCCGTGAACATCGTCAACCTGAAAGCATTCATCGAGACCGTTCAAGCCTCCAGCATCTCCAAGGCCGCCGATACGCTCCACCTGACCCAGCCGGCTGTCAGCATGCAACTGCAAAACCTGGAGACCTCGCTGGGATGCCAGTTGTTGATCCGGAGCAACCGGGGCGTCCAATTGACGGAACAAGGCAAGCTATTCTATTCATATGCGCAAAGCTTTTTAACATTATGGGATAATCTGCAGCGCGATTTGAAAACCATTTCCGCCGACGAACACGCCGCCTTGCAGGTCGGGACCTGCCCGGCCATTGGCCAGTACGCGTTGCCGTGCGCGCTGTATCTGTTCAAACAACAGTTCCCCCAGATCCGGGTCTCGGTCCAAAGTCTGACTTCGGATCTGATCGTTACCGAACTGCGGGATCATACGTTGCAAGTCGGTTTTCTGGAAGGCATCCCCAAGCAGCCAGACTTCGCCACCCATCAGGTGCTGACTTCGGAGCTGATTCTAGCCGCTGCGCCGGATCGTGCCGTCCCGGCGGCGCGGCTGATCGACCTTCCCAACCTGCCGCTGGTGCTGACCCCCGAGACCTGCGATATCCGCCGGTCGCTGCAGAAAGGCCTGGCAGCGCACAACCTGGATGTAACTAAGATCAAACCCTTTTTGGAGCTCGACGGGCTGGAGAGTGTCAAGTCGGCGGTCATCTCCGGCCACGGCCTCTCGTTCCTGCCGTATCTGGCGATTAAAAAGGAACTGTTCTCCGGCGAATTGAAAGCCGTGCCCCTCCTCGACGCGACCCTGGCGATCTCCTTTTCGATGGTTTGGCGGAAAGATACCGATCCCTCGGGGCAGGCCCGCGAATTCATTCAATTCATCAAGACCGGGGGCGGCAAAAGTTTCTGCTGAGCGCGGCCGGTTCACCGTTTGGTGATCTGGATCTCCCAGATCCCGTTGGCCACCTCCGTCACTTCAAAACGTTGGACCTGGTTGCGTAAGGCTTCCCGGATATTCTCCAAGGCGCAACTATGATCCACCAGGACGCTGAGCGTCTCCCCGGAATCCAAGCGCGCCACCCGCTCCAGTGTTTTTAAGGTTGGAACGGGACAGAACTCCCCCATGCAATCCAGTTGCTTCACCGTATCGCCTCCTTGGCCCCGGCGTGCCGCTGCTTTTGGACTTTTAAGATCCCTTCGGAGTCAGTGGGAAAATTCCTTCAAAAAAAACAAGGAGAGTTTTTGAGGAGGTTTCCGGCTCATGCCGGACAACTTTTGATGTGGCCCCGGTACGTTCCGCCGCAGCTATCACGCTCCGGGCCGGAGTAATGGCATCGTTGTGAGGAGCAGTGGGAACGCTTCCCACAACGATGGCGGTAATTTTCCAAACCGGGGGAATCGTTCCCCATCCCCTGGCATGAATCGCCAATGTTAGGGGGGTGATTCCCCTTGCTATTTCATCCATTTTCTCAACTAGGGGAATGGCTCCCCCAATTCGATCAATTTCCGCCTGTCAATTGGGGGTCACTCCCCCAACTGCGGCAGTAAATGCCGGACCATTTTCAGTCACTGAACTAACAAGGGGAGTCTTCCCCCGTCAATTCCTTGGAAGCGCCGTTTTATTTTCAGCAGCCATGATACGCTATTTTCTTGCCAAACCAGCGCCGGCGATTGCCCGCGCTTCATGCCGGGCAATTCGCTTTATATTATAAGATCTGCCGCTCGCTAAAGTACCGCCGCAAATCGGCCGCGCCTTTGAAAACATACCCCTCCAGACCTACCGCTTTTGCTCCCTCGATGTTCGGCGCCAGATCGTCAATAAAAATGCACTCCGACGCGATGAGATCGTATTTTCGCAACAACGATTCGTAGATTTCGCGATCCGGCTTATTGACTTTGATATCGCACGAGATCAGATACCCGTCAAAAAACTGCAACGCCGGTATTTTATCCATGTACTCATAGATCCGGGGGCTGGCATTGGAAAGCAAATAGACTCGATAGCCCTTTTGCTTCACTTCCTTTACCAGCTCAAACATTGCCACGATCGGCTTGATCTCGGTAAACCACCCGAATATCGCTTGTTTCACATAGTCCCGATGAGCGGGTATTCTGGCGCAAACGGACTCCAGCGCTTCCTCTTCACTGATGGCGCCGCGGTCCAACTCCATCCATTCCTTTTTACAAAACAGCTCCCGGTGAACTTCTTCCGCCACCGATTTATCGTTAATAATTTGATTTAAATAGTTCAACGGTAAAAATTCGATCAATACATTGCCCATATCAAAGATAATGTTTTTAATCATGGTCACCTATATCCTTATCTACAATTTGTCCCTGCCGATTTTGCGCTAGATGAGTTAAATGGAATTTCTGCTGTGCATCATGTCCCTGAAGCCGATCATGATGAGACATGAAGGGGTTTATTTCATCCGGTAGATGAACGCACCGTCCTTTCTTTAAATTCTGTGGGTGACATGCCGGTTACCTTTTTAAACAGCACGCTGAAATAACGTTGATCTTTATAACCGATTTGGTCCGCGATTTCATAGATTTTGACCGTGGGGTCCATCAATAGCTTACAGGCTTTCTTCATCCGGTAATTGGTGAGGTAATCCCCAAACGTGTAGCCGGTTTCATTTTTAAAGAGCTTGCTCAAATAGCCTTCGCTGATATATAAGAAATCCGCGACTTCCTTGATTCCCAGATCCTCTTGATAATGGCTCTGGATATACCGGATGGCCCGGCTGATATAATTGGCCGTGTTTCCTGCGTCGTTTTCGGAAAAATACTCCTTAAAAAACAGCAGCTTATTCTCGGCGAGGCTTTCCACCCGTTCTTGGATGTTTTGCATTTTATGTTTTTCGTTGACTGCCTCGCAGACGCGCCGGAGCGCCTGATTCAGATCATCGTCAGCGATCGGCTTCATCAAGTAATCCTTGACGCCGAGCTTAACGGCTTGTCTGGCATACTCGAATTCACTATAGCCGGAAATGATAATCCACTCGGCATCGACCTGAGCGCTGACCCGCTTGATCATTTCAATCCCGTCCAAACCGGACATATTGACGTCAGTGATGACGACATCCGGCTTTAACTTGAGGATCTTCTCAACTCCTTCCAGCCCGTTGACTGCTTCCCCAACGACCTCGCAATGATAATCGTCCCAAGGAGTTGTCAGGATCAGCCCCTTGCGCACCAGCGCTTCATCCTCAACCACGACTACTTTGATCATCCGGATTCCG
Organism: Bacillota bacterium; assembly: GCA_023402395.1. Classification (GTDB taxonomy): domain Bacteria; phylum Bacillota; class UBA4882; order UBA8346; family UBA8346; genus JAEYGI01. Next base: position 301,389 of record JAEYGI010000040.1, on the reverse strand, counting down.
CTCCTCCATAAATGACTCCGGCTGATTTTCGGCCGGCATCGCGATCATGACCGTGGTTCCCTTTCCAATCTCACTCTGAATCGAGACTCCGTATTTTTCACCATAACACAGCTTAATCCGGCGGTTAACATTATGGATCCCGATATTTTGGACTTTACGCTGATCCTGCTCCAAATCCCGCTGGATCTGCCCGAGCCGGGCGGCATTGATCCCCACGCCATCATCGGCGACCTCGATGATGAGATCCGTTCCCGCCCGGCTGACCTTAATCGTCAGCCGGCCCGGTTCGATCTTCTTTTCAATCCCGTGGATAATCGCATTTTCAACGATGGGCTGAATAATTAACCGGGGCACGCGACAATCGCGGAGACCGGGATCGATCGCCATCTTTACTTCGAATCGATCCGAATAGCGGATCTTTTGGATGGTTAAATAGCTATCGATAATCTCCAAGGACTCCCCGACCGTGGTCATCTCATTTTGATTATTGATGCTATTTTTCAACAGCTTCCCCAGCTGAATCACAATCACTTCGATGTCCCGGATCCCGTTAAGCTTGGCCAGCCACTTGATGGAATCCAGCGTATTATACAGAAAATGAGGATTGATCTGGGACTGCAAGGCGTGAAGCTCCGCTAGGCGCAACCGATCCTGCTTTTCCAGATTGGTATGGAATAATTCGTCGATCTTTTTGATCATGTCATTGAAGCGGCCGGCCATAAAACCGATCTCATCCCCGCTATTGACATCTGCCCTTACGTCAAACTTTCCTTCCTCCACCTTTTGCATGGTCTTAACCATCGACCAGATTGGTCTGCTGATGCTGTTGGTTATGACAATCGACAGGATTACGCAAAACAGAAACGAGGCTAAGCCAATCCCGATCGTAACAAAGGTGATGGCCTTGATGTTTTCGACAATCATATCGATGTACACGGTTCCCAGCAAAAAAAACTGACCGTTATTGGAGCGGTTGTTCCAGATCAATGCCTGTTTGTCATCGATTTTGGAAAGCCGCCAATTTCTCCCGGTTTTGAATTCATTGCGGAAGGCTAAGTCATAAAAGGCAGTTTTCGGTTTTCGCTTGGATTCATCATAGATGATGTAATAATTGTGATCGATAATCGTAAAATTTACGGGTAGAATGCCGCGATTTTCATTGCAGATGGAAGCGATCGTCTCAGTGGGGATGTCGATAATCGCATAGCCGATAATTTTCGTTCCATTACGTATCCCTTTGATCAGGGCCAGGGACATTGATTTCTCGGCCGAGTTCACATACAGGTTCGGATATATAACCACCTTTTCGCTTTTTTTGGCCATCGCATAGATTCCCCAATTGCCGTAAATAGAGATATCGTACTGCTTCGGCAGCTCCGTGGTTGATATCTGAAAATTCCCATCAGCCCCCACCAAATGCATGGCTGCGTTGAGCGGCTTACCTTTCAGCAAAAAGAACATTCTCTGATAAACGCGAGCCTTCTGATCGCGGCTGGATAGAGGACTTTGCAATATCTGCCGGACATCGGCGTCGTTACAAAATGTTTCCAATGCCTGACCATACTCGTCCGTTAGTGTATCAAAGGCATTGGTCGAATTGGCCATGACTGATTCAACCTGTTCTTTCAGGCTGTTCAGTGATAATTCATAGGAAAAGAAATGCGCGAATACGCCAATGATGACAATGGGTATTACGCAAATAGCCCCAAAGGAGATCAACAGTTTAGTGAAAAAATTGAGCTTAAACTTTTGGGTCTCCATCTCCCCTAACCATTCCTTTGTCCCTGTTCAAACCGGTGGCTTATGTGGGACATCTAGATTATATCTCACCTCGCCTACCTCAAAATGATGTAATTCCTGCCATTCCAGCAGATTGTCCTAAAGCGACTTCATCACTTGCTTTTCTGAGCTTTTGTGTACAACCCGGTCTTGGGCCCGGATTTATCACAACGCTTCTAAAAAATTCTCGAAAGTCCGAATCGTTTCCCGCGCTTTTGCTTCGGTAGGCATCTCCGCGAAGATGCGAAGTAACGGTTCAGTTCCGGAAAACCGGGCCACCAGCCAGCCCCCGTTCCCAAAATAGATCTTTACGCCGTCCAGATAGCTGATATTAGCAATTGGCTCCTCAAATCGGGCCATTTCGCGATTGACCAGGATACGATCGTTTATTTTTTGTTTCACCGCTTCAGTGAAACTTAAATTTTGCTCCACCATGACCAATGACCCAAACTCTTGATCCAGCCGTTCTACCATTTCCCCCAGCTTCAAACCGGTAACGCTCATCATTTCCACCAGTAAACTGGAAGCGAAAACGCCATCCTTGCCGTGGATATGCCCTTTGATCGTTAATCCCCCGCTGCTTTCGCCGCCGATTAACGCATCGGTTTCGATCATCTTGGAACTGATGTATTTAAATCCGACCGGTACTTCATAACATTTTTCGCCAAATTGGGCAGCGATCCGGTCCAGCAGGTGGGTGGTTGCGATGTTTCTGACCACGGGCCCTTTCCACTTCTTATGCTTCAAAAGATAATAATAGAGCATGGACATAATCTTATTGGGATGAATGAAAACGCCCTTTTCATCAATAATTCCCAGCCGGTCCGCATCTCCGTCGGTTCCGATTCCCAGATCGTACTTTTTTTCGATGACCATTGCTTTCAGGTGCCGCAAGGTATCTTCGGTGGGGGACGGCATCCGTCCTCCAAACGAGGTATCGTGCTGATCATGGATCACATCCACTTCACAGCGGCAGGTCAATAGAATGGTCTGAATCGCTACCTTTGAAACCCCAAACATCGGATCCAATAAGATCCGAAGGGATTTTTCACGAATGCTGTTAACATCCAGCATTTTCATAATGCCATCCAAATAGTCGTTCAGCGGCTGGATGATTCGGATGATTCCCGACTTCACCCCGAGGTCAAAATCCACCGCCGGTATCGCCGCGGATTGTCTCGCTTCGATGATTGCCTCGATTTCCCGGGTGACTTCGATATCGGCATCTTTTCCGCCATCCGTAAAAATCTTGATTCCGTTATAATCGGCCGTATTATGGCTGGCGGTGATGGCCATCCCGTAGTGGGTTTCATATTGCTTCACTGTAAACATGACAACGGGAGTGGGCGTCACCTTTCCAATGAAGTAAACGTTTATCCCGTGCGCGGTAAACACTTCCGCCGTCCAACGGCTGGCTTTGTCGGACAGAAACCGTTTATCAAATCCGATCACAATCCCCTTGGCATCGGCCTGCTCTTGTTTGATTTTATAGGCCAAGGCGTCCGCCACCCGTACAATATTGTCTTTGATAAATTCATCCCCAATGATGGCCCGCCATCCACCGGTTCCAAAGCGAATCATCAGTTGCCCTCTTTTCTTTAAATTCAAAGGATGAAAGGATTACATCGTCAGTCCTTTGCTTCCGGATATTTTGTTAAATATCAATATCGAAATCGTCGTCGCCAGGGTAAGGATCGTAGCTAACGCGGCGGCCGTTCCAAAATTGGCGCGGATTACTTCGGTATAGATAGCTACCGAAATGGTAGCGGTCTTGCCCGTGTACAGCATAATGCTTGAGCTGAGCTCATTAATGGTCGTGATCCAACTGAGGATCGCCCCGGAAAATACTCCCGGAATCATCAATATTGCCGTGGTTTTGAAAAACGTCCGCAACGGGGGGACTCCCAGGCTGATCGAAGCTTCCTCGATCGCGGAATCGATCTGATACAAGATTGCGGAAGAGGAACGGATCGTATGCGGCAATTTCCGGATCACGTAGGCGATTACCATAATAAACCAGGTTCCGCTGATATAGATCGGCGGCTTATTGAAGGCGACCAGCAAGCTGATGCCCAAAACCGCTCCAGGTATGACAAATGGAAACATCACCAGTATATCCAGGAATGTATTGAGCTTGGAGCGTTTCCGCACGATCAAATAAGAAATCAATAGCCCCGCCGTCACCATGATCAGGATGGCAACCGTTGAAAAGACGAACGTATTACTGATCGTAGAGCTTAAACGGTATAATATCTGATTATAACTTTCCAAACTGAATCCAGTGACGAAGATCGGCCCATTGGTCTTAAGAAAGGAGGTGAAAATCACTGTTAGCTGTGGCAGCATGGCAATAAATCCCACTAAATAGCAACCGGCGGTTAAAATTGCTCTTTTTCCGGTGGAGAGTTCGATTACTTTGAGCGGATTTAAGGCGCTCATGGTATAGTTGCGTTTGGAAATAATGAACTTTTGAATCAGCAGTAACGCCACGGCGCATAAAATGATGATAACGCTTAAGGTACTGGCGACACTGGCATTTCCTCCGGTTTCACTCATGTATTCCTCATATACCAATACCGGCAGAACCTTATATCCCTCCCCAATCAGCATCGGGGTTCCGAAATCGGCCAAACAGGACATGAACACCATCAGCATTCCCGCGGTTATCGTCGGCAGGATCAAGGGAAAGGTCACTGTGAACAGCCTGCGCAGCGAATTCCCCCCCAAATTTTCCGCCGCTTCCTCCAGCGATCGGTCGATCGAGCCCAACACCCCTGAAACATATAAGTAGATATAAGGGAAAAACTTCAGCGTAAATACCAGTACAATCCCTATCCACCCGTAGATGGTGGGCATCGGAATGTCAATCAAGGAAAAAAACCGGGTAATCACACCGTTTCTTCCCAACAGCAATATCCATGAATACGCCCCGATGAATGGCGGTGAAAGCATGGACAGAATCAATAACAGGTTAAACAATCTTTTCCCCGCCACGTTGTATCGGGTAACCGCATAGGCCAGAGGGATCCCAATCATCGTCGCCAGCAAGGTCGAGGTAATGCACACTGACATACTGTTTTTCAAGGTCGAATAATAATACCGCAGCTTAAAGAAATCCAAGTAATTTTGAAGGGTGAATTCTCCCGTTTTCGTCAAAAAGCTTTGATATAACATCGTGAACATCGGATAGACCAAGAACACGGCCAAAGCTCCCAATGTCAGCAGAGAAATAAAAGTCCAGATATCAACGCGTTTAAACTGGGGGCCGCTGGATTTACCGTGAGAGGTCTTTCCTATGCCAAAGCACGCTCTTATTTTCGTTCCGGCAGCTTTGTTCATAGCAGCGTCTCCTCGCCAGTTTCATTAAATACATTGATCTTGTTCTTCATTACGTCAAGGCGTACGGCCTCGCCAATCTCCCTAATCTCCTCATTGTCCTTGCAATATTCGTTCACTTGAATCATTTGGCCGTTCTCAAGCCGGACCCGATAGTTGATAAAATCTCCCAAGAAAGTTTTCAGGGAAATCGTGCCCAACAATCCCGTTTCCGTCTTGCTTCTGATGATGAACTCTTCCGGCCGCACTGAAATTGTCACGGCGCCGCTGGAGCGGGATTTGCACTTTACGGTGATTTCCGAGGAAGCATCGATTTTGATCCGGGCATTCAGCTGTTCATCCTGGCTCAAAATTTCTCCGGACAGGAAATTGGACGTCCCGATGAAACCGGCTACAAATTCGTTGGCCGGCCGCCGGTAAATCTCTTCCGGTTTGCCGATTTGCTTGATTTTCCCTTTATTCATGACCGCGATTCTATCGGATATGGACAATGCTTCTTCTTGATCATGAGTTACATAGATGGTGGTTATGCCCAGGTTCCGCTGCAGCTCTTTGATCACCGTTCGCATTTCCACTCTTAATTTCGCATCCAAGTTTGAAAGAGGCTCATCCATTAACAGCAGCCCCGGATGAATGACAATCGCTCTGGCCAGCGCGACGCGCTGCTGCTGTCCGCCGGACATATTGGCCGGTTGCCTGTCTTTTAACTCCTCGATCTGCGCCAACCCCAAAGCTTCTTTGATTTTTTGTTCCATTTCCGGCTTTGGCATTTTTCGGGCTTTCAGCCCATAGGCCACATTGTCTTTGACGGACATATGCGGGAAAATAGCGTAATTTTGAAATACCATTCCGATATTTCGCTTGTAGGCCGGAATATTATTAATCAAATCCGTGTCAAAGTAGATCTCGCCGTCTTCGATACTGTTAAATCCGGCGATCATCCGTAGCAGCGTAGTTTTTCCGCAACCGGAAGGCCCCAGTAAAGTAAAAAACTCGCCCTTATTTACCGTAAAACTGACATTATCGACCGCTCGGAAATCCCCATATTTTTTTACGACATTTTTGATGTCAATCCGGTGGCTCATCAATTATCCCCCTCTACACCAGATGCTGCTTTGTTTTTATAAATCGAGGATACTTTTTAAAAAGTATCCTCGATGTTTTTTAGCAACTATTTCCCAATTACGATGTTTTTCCACTGGGCCAGAATATTCTCTTTTTCACTGGAGGCCCAGGCAAAGTCATAGTTAACCAGCTTGATTCCCTTCATATCCGGTAACCCCGCCGGCGCTCCCAAATCGGTTCTTACCGAGCGCCGGTTTTGCTCGCTCGACATGATCGCTTGACACTCTTTGCTTAATACAAAGTTGACAAATTTCTTGGCGTTCTCGGTATTTTTGCCGCCTTTAATGATAGCAACCGCGTCCGGCACGGCCGATGTCCCTTCCGACGGATAAATGATCCCAACCTCGGCGCCAGCTTTTACGTATTTAATGGCTTCTTTTTCCAGCGTCAGACCAACACTGTACTCGCCGTCGGCGACTCCTTTATAAACCCCTCCTGAACTGCCCAAAATTTTCCCGTCCAGGTTGGCTACAAAACGTCTGATAAAATCCCAGCCTTTGTTGTTATCTTTTCCGAATACCGTGAGCATGGTTGCCAGTATCGTATAGGATGAGCCGGATTTCATCGGATCGGCGTAAGCGATTTTTCCTTTGAAAGCAGGACGCACTAGATCGGCCCAGCCTTTGGGCACATCCTTTTCCGCCACTAATTTTTTGTTATACATGATGACCATCGGAAGTGGTGATTCTCCGGTCCAATACTGCTTGGGATCTTTATATTTGCTATCGATCAAGCGATCTTCCGTCGAAACGAATCTTTCAAAGTATTTGGCATAGGCCTGCACCGATTCCGCCCCGCCACCCCAAAAAACATCACCCAAGGGGTTGGCCGACTCGACCTCAACTCGTTTTAACAGTTCTCCGGTTCCCGCCGCGACCAGTTCCACGGTAATTCCGGTTTTTTGTTGAAACTCTTTAACCCCTAAGTTAATCGCTTCCGTGGGGTGAGGCGAATATACCGTCACGGTCTTGGATGGGGCGCCCTGCACTGGTCCGATCATCATCATGACTACCAAGATGAGCGCCAATAATTTAAGATTCTTCACTGACACAATCCCCCTTAAACGCAAATTTAACTTTATATCTATAATATAAAGTTAAATTAATTTTAACTTTTAAATTAAGCGCAAACAACAGGACAGCCATGCACTTTTGTTTAAAATCCTGATATTTTTGCTGGAAAACATCCTTAAAAACTTTAAAAATCCATCCGTTTCCAAGCAAAAATCAAGCGATATTATCATACCTATTCAATGGCTCCCATTCCTAAAGCAACGGCGATCAATGCCGTTGCCGTGGGAATCATTCCCCAACCAACGGCGTTCATCGCCGTAACTAAGGCAATGGTTCCCGATATTACGGCATCGAGTGCCGCAACTATGGCAGTCATTCCCAAAGTCGCGGCGTTTATTCCCCGTCAATTGGGTGTCATCCCCATTGCAACGGCATCGAGTGCCGCATCATTTTCCGGAACTGAATATGAAAGAGCAACCGTCCCCTGTCAATTATTTGTAAGCGCCGTTAACGCGGCATCGGCCGCCGCTTTACGTCCGATATCCGCCGGATAATTTCAACTTAGCTAAATCTCTTAATCCGGTCGGTTACATCCTGGCGGAAACGGTCGATATACCCCGTAACGTATTCGTTGATATCAAGCGCGGTATCTTTGACCAAAGGCGTCAAATCCATCCCGTAAATCAACGCGGTGGCTTGATCGGTCCCATGCGGGGCGGCATAGGTCGCATTAGCCCGCCGGCGGCCCGACGTCGCCAAGTCATACCGTTTCCCACCGCAGATCTGGGAGTCGAAAACGCCAATCAGCGCGGCGGAAAGGTTTGGATGGCCCGAGACATCAAAAACCACCTTCTCTTCGTCATTGACCCAGTCCAGGCCACGCCAGACTTCACAGCCGAATACCTGGGCGGGCCGGTCGGCGGCGGGAATCTCCCGAAGCGCCTGGATCACCTTTAACGCCGTTCCGACATGGGTATCATGCTTATCGGCCAGATTGTGGGTATAAATGACCCGCGGCCGGGCCAGCGTGATCAATTGTTTCAGTTCGCTGACAAGATCGCGGTCGCGGGGATCCTTGGCGGCGGAGCTGGGATAGTCAAGCAGCGCCAAACCGGTGTATTCGCCGATAAACGCCGCCTTTTTCTGCTCCTGTTTGCGGATTTTTTTCAGATCGTCATCACTGTAACCGGCATAGAGATCGTCACGCGGGCTACCGGCTCCGTCGGTGACGACTACGGCCATAAACCATTGGTCGCTACGGCCGAAACATTTCAAAATCCCGTCATAGGCCAGGATCTCCACATCATCCTGATGCGCCGCGATCGCCAGATGGGTAGTTCTGGAGATAGCTTCATCCAACTGTGAATGATCCGGGATAAAAAATTCGGCGCCGCTGTTTTTCAGCTTCATGCTCGGTCTTGGCTGAGTCATTGCGAAACCTCCCTCCCCGATGCTTGATCATTTGGTGATGGTAACTTTGTTCAACCGGCGCGGACTGTCCGGATTCAACCCCTTTATCAACGCCAGTTGGCAGGCGAACATTTGCGCCACGCTGATGTTATAGAAGGAAGATATGGCGTCATTTTCCGTCTCGGGAATCGCGAACGAACAAACCCCTTGCGCCAATAATTCTTTTTGATTAGAGACAATCACCAATTCCGCCTGATCTTGTTGCAGCTTTTCGATCATGGCCCGGACATCTTTCAGGGAAGGCCCGGCCGGAGCCAGCACCAAGACCGGGATCTCCCGGTTGACCATGGCAATGGGGCCGTGCCAGAAATCGGAAACCGCGAAAGCTTTCGCCCGGACATAATTGGTCTCCTGAATCTTTAAGGCGGTTTCCAAGGCAATGGCATAATTAATCCCGCGGGCCAATACGAAACATTCATTCATGAAACGGTAGCGGATGGCTTTTTCCGTAATGTCCCCGGAGATCTCAAGCGTCTGGGCCACCTTCTCCGGCACCTGGGCCAATTCTTTTTTTAGGTCATCGGCTGCCGCCCATTCCGCCACTAACTGCGCCAGTAAGAAAAGTTCCGCGGTAAAGGTCTTGGTCGCCGCCACGCTAAGTTCCGCTCCGGCGTTGCAACCTAAATGAAACCGGGCTTCATTCGCCAGCGGCGAATCCGGCGCATTGGTGATTGTTAAAGTAATCGCGTCCTGCTGATTGGCACTTTTAATGACCTCCAGGACATCAGCGGCTTTACCGGACTGGGAAATGCCGACTACTAAGGCGTTTTTCAAGTTTAGGTCTCGTTCGTAGACGGTTAAAACGGAAGAAGCCGCTAAGGCCACCGGGATGCCCAAGGTTGTTTCGATCAAATACTTACCGTAAACCGCGGCATGATCGGAGGTACCTCTGGCCGCCATGTAAACAAAATCAATTTTCCGGGAACCAATCGCTTGAACCGCCTCCCGGACGGCGCGCCAATCCTTCAAACATCGTTCGAGCACCACCGGCTGTTCCCGAATTTCATCCCACATTTTTACCATCAAAATCCCCCCGAATTGTTCATTTAAATTCACTTACTATCCGGTTCACGGAATTTGAATTGAATCAAGAAACCGTTCAAACAGTGGATTAAGCGCTGTCCTGAAAACCCCTTAAACGAGACAACCAATTCAGCGTTGTCCCTCCCATAAATTTTCCGGATAGATCCCGCGCTGAATCAGGTCAAAGACGGCCCCTTTGACCAGGGGTTTGTCTTGACGGTAGGTTACGCCATACCACCGTTCCGACGATGCTAAAACTTTGACCCGGGCTTGGCGCCGGACCAGCAAACTCCCGACTACTTCGGGCAAAAAGTATTCCGCTTTCAGCAAATTAGCTTGGTTCCGGTCCAGAAATTCGAGAAAGCCGGCCTCCAGTTGGGCAAAGAATCCCGGCGTGAATCCCCAAATATTCATTGAAACGGTGCTGCCCTTGGGGATTACGACCCAATTATCGCCATCTTCGGTATACCGGATAATATCGCCAAACTTTTCGATCCTGGTCCGCTCGTGAATCTCCCGCAGGTACCCGTCGGGATCCACCGTACAGATGCCACGCGCCACATGACCATTCTCAGTCAGGGTGTTTTCCAAAATGAAGCCGACCATGCAGTACTGAGCAATATCATCTCGATCCCCGGCGGTTTTGAGGAAGTTATCAAGCGCTTGAAAAGAGGCGGCCCCGTAAAAATCATCCGCATTGATGACCGCAAAGGGGGACTCTACCGCTTCCCTGCAGCTCAGCACCGCGTGAGCAGTGCCCCAGGGTTTCTCTCTTCCCTCGGGAACGGGAAATCCGGCCGGAAGATCGCTGAGTTTTTGATAGATATAAGCCGTATCGACCCGCTTTTCAATCCGCTTCCCAATCCGTTCACGAAAAGCCGCTTCCATCTCTTCTTTGATCACAAAGACAACTTTCTCAAAGCCAGCGTTAATTGCGTCATAAATCGAGTAGTCGATGATCAGTTCATTGTTGGGGCCGACTGGATCAATCTGTTTCAACCCGCCGTAACGGCTGCCAATTCCGGCCGCCATCACGACCAGCGTGGTATTGGCCATGAGCATCCGTCTCCCTTTTCCTAAAAATTGCCACTTAACACCCGAAGTTTATTCGTAACCGTTCGGATTATTAAACTGCCACCGCCAGGCATCGGCGCACATTTCCTCAAGCCCGCGCCGCGCCGACCAGTTCAATTCTTGACTGGCCTTGGACGGATCAGCGTAGCAAATCGCAATATCCCCCGGACGGCGGCCCACAATCCGGTACGGAATGTCTCTACCGCAGGCCTTGGCGAATGCGGCGATAACTTCCAAAACGCTATAGCCCCGGCCGGTGCCGAGATTGTAGATGACCAGCCCCGGCGCAGACTGTAACTTTTCCAAGGCTTTCAAATGCCCTATCGCCAAATCAACCACATGAATATAATCCCTGACCCCCGTCCCGTCGAGAGTAGGGTAATCATCGCCATATACTTGCAGTTCCTTCAGTTTGCCGACCGCTACTTGAGCAATGTAAGGAAGCAGGTTGTTCGGAATTCCGTTCGGATCTTCGCCAAGGCGGCCGCTGGGATGGGCACCCACCGGATTAAAATAACGCAAAATTGCAATGTTCCAGGACTCGTCGGCCCGGTACAAATCGCGCAGCATTTCTTCGATCATCCGTTTCGAACTGCCGTAAGGATTGGTGGTTGAAAGCGGAAAATCTTCCGCGATCGGTACCCGGTGCGGATTCCCGTATACTGTAGCCGATGAGCTGAAGACCAGGTTTTTAACTCCGTGCGCTTGCATTATCTCACATAAGTTCAATGTGCCGGTGATGTTGTTGTGATAATAACGCAACGGCATGGCTACTGATTCACCGACCGCTTTGAGTCCGGCGAAATGAATCACCGCGTCGATGGAGGAACGGGTAAAAATATCGTCGACCGCTTTCCGGTCAAGCAGGTCCACCGGATAGAACTTCAACACCCCGCCGGTTATCTCTCTAACCCTTCGCAACGATTCTTGCTTGCTGTTAATTAAATTATCGACTACAATAATTTCATACCCCGCTTGCAACAGCTCGACACAGGCATGGCTGCCAATATAGCCGGCCCCGCCGGTAATTAAAATCGCCATTTAGTTACCTCCGGTTCTCTGTTCCAGCAGGCGTACCCTGCAGTAAACAGCGTTCGTTCAGGAATATTGTATTAATTTTTCTTTTCGCAGTCTTTAGCAAAATGGTCGCTTTTTTTATACTTTTTGCCAGCTCAGGTCTTTCGGTTTCTCACTTATAATTGAGATACCAATCAACGAAGGAGTCTTCATGGATTATGTCAAAACCCTTCTAACGAAAGAGATCCCCATCCAACGAATCGTTACGATTCATTATTTCGAATATGCCAAAGATTATCTGTATGAAGGTGAACAGCATGACTTTTGGGAATTCCTGTACGTCGATAAAGGTGAAGTTGAAGTCAGAGCGGATATCCGCGAATATAAATTGAAGCAAGGCGAGATGATTTTTCATAAGCCCAATGAATTTCATAATCTTTGGGCAAACGGAAAAACTGCCCCCAATTTGGTGGTTATCGCTTTTGAATGCCGGTCCAGGGCGATGAAATTTTTTGAAGACAAAATCGTTACAATTGGAGACTATGAAAAAAACCTGCTTGCCCAGATCATCCGCGAAGCTCAAGAAGCATTCTCTTCTCCCTTAAATCTCCCGTCCTTAAAAAAATTAGAGAAAAAAAGCCACCCGCCGTTTGGGTGCGAGCAATTAATCCAAATCTACCTGGAACTGTTATTGATATCACTAGTTCGTAAAGGCGACGGCCTCCGCAAGGAGCAGCGGCTTTCTTCGATCGCTAAGGAAAGAGCGAATGAAGATATAACCAAAAAAATCATTCATTATCTGAATGAAAATGTGGCAAAAAACCTCCGTTTTGAGGATATATGCCTTTTCTCCAATTTAAGCAAGACGAATTTGAAAATGGTTTTTAAAGAAAAAACCGGTATCGGTGTGATGGAGTATTTTAAAACGTTAAAAATCGAAACCGCCAAAAAACTGATCCGGGAGGGGCAATATAACTTCACGGAAATCGCGGCAAAATTAGGTTTTTCCTCCCTGCAGCACTTCACCCGGCGGTTTAAAGAAGTGACGGATATGACTCCTTCGGAATACGCATCGTCGGTGAAAATAAAACTCCAAACCCAGCCCTGAATTGAGCGTCGCCAAGCAACTTATCGGTTCTAAGTATTGGTGATCATAAAATCGACCGGATTGGCCATGAAATCTTCCCGATTACCCGGCTCGGCTCAGTCCCGATCGGCTTTGGCCAGCTTCAGAAGGGCGGCGATGGCGATGGCGATCGTTTTCTGCTCGGCTTTCTGGTAAAGCGCGTCTTTTTCTTCAAGCGTCAATTGTTTTTGCAAAAAAATATTGGAGTCGGTCCCGACAATCGCGCCGGTCCGGAGGCCCCGCAACGCTCCCACCGTAAAAACCGTGGCGCATTCCATCTCCGAGACCGCTGCCTCGGTCTCCTTGAAGATCTCATTGAGTTCGCGGTTCTGGACATAATAGGCGTCCCGGGTGAAGCTGACGCCAGTGAAGCAAGCCTCGCCAGCCAGCGCTTCCTTGGCCGAATCCAGCAGCGCTTGGGTAACTTCCACCGTGGCCACCGCCGGATAGATGCCCGGCAGATAAGCATTGCTGGTGCCGTCGCCCTTGATGGCGGCGTTCACCACCACCACGCTGCCGACCGGAATATTTTCCTTACGGCCGCCGGCCGACCCGACCCGGATGAAGGTATGGGCGCCAATCCGGGCCAGTTCCTCAATGGCGATGGCCGTTGACGGACCGCCAATCCCGGTCGAACAGACGCTGAGCCTAACCCTGTCCTTGACGCCGGTATATACCACATACTCACGGTTTTCAGCGACCTTCTGATAGCTGTCGAACTGCCGGGCGATGCGCTCGGCCCGGGCCGGGTCGCCCGGGATCATGACATATTCCGCGACATCCCCTTTTTGGCAGCGGATATGTTTCTGTAACGTCGGATCGTATGCCACTTAGGTTTCCTCCATAAAAAGTTTGACGATTTTTCGTTGATCGAAGCGAATCAGGCCCCGGTCCGTGATCTTCAACAACGGGCTGACCGGCAGGCTGTTGGTGCTGAGCGACATCACCGGGTTGGCATGGCGATATCCCAAGCGGCGCATCGCCGCCGTGACCCCGGCCAGATCCCGGCCGATGCTTTCCATATCCCCCGCGGCGAGAATACCGCCGATCGGCAGCTCAATCCCGGCCAGCACCCGGCCGTCCTCCACCACGTAATAACCACCCTGACTCTTAATGACCGTATTGACCGCCTGGACCAGATCGGCCGCGTTTTTGCCGACAGCCAGGATATTATGATGGTCGTGAGCATACGAGGTCGCTACCGCTCCGCTCCGGATGGTTGCCCCGGAGATCAGCCCCAGCCCCAGATTATTGTTTTTCCCGTAACGCTCAAAGACCGCGATCAGGCAGTAGGGAGAAGCTTCCCAATCCAGATATCCGTCGCGGACGGGGACTGCGGCGATGATCTCCTCGGTGACGGTAGTGCCGTCCCGGACCCCGATTATCCGGCACCGGGCCGCGCCTTCGGCGATTCCGGCCCGGATCCGGAGGTCTTCGGCAGTGATCGGGTTCCGTCGGATGCTGTGATAGAATGATTCTGGAAAACACCGGGTCGTTTCGGCTACAGCGGCCGGTGACGCGGGAACATTGGCATCATAAGCTACCACGCCCCGTTTATAGACCCGTTCGATGACGAACGCGTCGCGATCGGACAGAATGATAAGATCGGCGATTCGTCCCGGAGCAATGCTGCCCCGGTCAGTCCGGTTCATCCGGCGGGCCGGGGTATAGGTGGCGCAGTAGATCGCCATTTCCGCCGGCATTCCCAGGGCGATCGCCTTTTGCACCAGCCGGTCCAGATGCCCTTCACGAACCAGCTTGTCGGCCATCACGTCGTCGGTCACCAACGCGATCTGCTCGTACAGCCCATTATCCACTATATAAGCCACGACCTCCGGGAGCAATGACTTCTCCTGAATCTCAATAAACATCCCGGCCGCGATCTTCTCGGCCAGACCGGCCACGGTCTGCTGCGTATGGTCGGAGGTGACCCCGGCCGCCAACACCTTGGCCAATCCCCAGCCTTCAACCTTGGCGCAGTGGCCTTCGATGGGCAGTTCGCCGTAATTCTCCCGGAAGAAACTCAGCAGCCGTTGGGTCTTGGTTCCCGACCCATGGATGATGTCATAGCAGTTCATCACCTCGCCGAGGCAGATGACCCGGTCGTCGGCGAGCAATTCGGCCAGATCCGCTTGGTCGATGACGCCGCCGGTGGTCTCGAACTCCTCCGACGTCGATGGCACCGAACTGGGCGCGGCATAAAAGATATCCACCGCCGCGCCGGCCCCGGCCGCGATCATCGCCCGGACTCCGGCAAGGCCGAAGACGTTGGCCAGTTCATGGGGCTCGGAGACGATGGTGGTCACGCCGTGCTTGACGATGGCAGCGGCGAACGCTCGCGGCGTGGCCATCGAACTCTCGATATGCATGTGAATGTCGATCAATCCCGGAACGATATGCTTTCCGCCCGCAGCGACAATCTGCCGGTATTCCAGGCCCATTGGCCTGGCGTCGCCTACGAAAACGATCCGGCCGGCGTCAACGACAATGTCCGCCGCGACAAACCGTTTTAAATAGGCATTGAATACTTGACCGCCTTGGATCAGCAGATCCATCGTCTCCAAAGATGTCATCTCCTTTGCCGGGAAACCGCTCCCCCGATTTCAAGCCAAAACGCGAAGAACGGCCCCCGGCGAAACTCCCGCAGCAAAGCTGCGGGAGTCATTTCATTTCATAAACCGGTCCCAAGAGCATCGTTAATCCGCGATCTCCTCGTTCCAGCGTTGAATCCATTTCGGCATCACGCCATTAATGTAACTGAAGTCCAGAGTCTGCATATTCTTGAATACCTTCTCCCCATAGGTCAACCCTTCCGCCTCCTGCTCACTCAAGACGACCTTCTTATTGACCGGCGAGTCCAGCTTGTCGAGGGCATTGGCTTTCTGGACCTTCTCGCTCAGCCACCAGTCAATGAATTTGTAGGCCAAATCGATATTCTTGGATCCCTTAACAATATTGATGGTGTTCCGGTTCGCCACCGAGCCTTCTTTCGGGTCGACATAAACCGCGCTGGGAATGGCCTCCTTGATCTTGGGGAAAGCGAAGTCCAGGCCGACGCCGACCACCACTTCCCTCTGGATGAACAGGTTGTTCAGATCCGAGGATTTGGTATAGATCTTCACCACATTCGGTTTTAAAGCAGTCAACTGCGTAAAGGCTTTAGCGTCACCCTTGGCAATGGTAGTGCCGGCCTTGATGGCTCCCGCTTGGATCATGGCGGGGCCCGAGGTGATGGTGATGTCGGGAATCGTGATCTTCTGTTTCAATTCCGGCCGCCAGAGATCGGCCCAAGACTGGATCGGTTTGGCGATCGCCTTAGCGTCGTAGATAATACCGGTCCGGTTCATGGTGTAGGCTGGACCATAACCCTCTTTCACCGGCTGTTTGGCTATATCGTAAATATCGTTCAAATTGGGGATTTTCCGGCCGTCGATCTTCTCGAAGAGTCCAGCTTTGGCGCCATCCAGCGCATACGATTCCGCCAGCGTGATCACGTCGACCGGGCTGTTCTTCATCAGTTTCAGCCGGTTCAGACGCTCACCATTATTTCCGACTTCGAGCACGATCTTGACGTTGTTCTCCTTCTCAAAGGGGCCGAAAACATTCTTGCGGAACTGATCTTCATTGTAACCCCAGGTGGAAAGGACCAATGTCCGCTGCTCACTCGCGGCAAAGACCCCTCCCAACGCACCGGTCAATACCAGCAAACCTAACAGCCAACCAAGCACTTTTTTCATTTCGCGCACCTCTCTTATACTAAAATAATTTTTTCTTTGGCCAGGCTCAGCAGTACCGTTTCCCCCGGCTGATACAGATCGGCGCTGTTGACGACCAGCGAACCCAGCTTGGTGTCGACAAGATACTGATACTGCTTGCCCAGGAACGTACTGATCCCGATGGTTCCCTCGACCGTGTTGCTCGCGGAGGCATCACCCCGGTTCCAAATCATTATCTCATCGGGACGGATCGCGCCTTTACAGCGATCCGGACCGTGGCCCTGATTACCCTGGACGATGAAGCGGTGGCCGAGAGGCGAAACATAACAGGCCGCCGTAGCGTCGCCCTCCCTCCGTTCCAGCTCGATAAAGTTTTCAAACCCGACAAATCTGGCCACAAATTCGGTGGCCGGCGCCTTGTAGATATTTTGCGGACTGTCCAACTGCTCGATGACGCCACCGTTCATGATCGCGACCTTGTCAGAGATGGAGAAACATTCCTCCTGGTCGTGAGTGACATAAACCGAAGTGATCTTCAATTCTTGCTGGATCCGCTTGATCTCCACCCGCATCTTGACCCGCAGTTTGGCGTCGAGGTTGCTCAACGGCTCGTCAAAGAGGAGCAGGTCCGGGTTGATCACCAGTGCCCGGGCCAAAGCGACCCGCTGTCGCTGCCCGCCCGAGAGTTCCTTGGGATAACGTTTGGCATATTCCTGCAGATCAACGATGGCCAGAATCTCCCGGATCCGCCGCTCCGCTTCCGCCCTGGCGATCTTCCGCATCTTCAGGCCGAAACCGATGTTATCGAAGATATTCAAATGGGGAAATAGCGCATAACTTTGAAAAACGAAACCGAAGTTCCGCTTGTGTACCGGGACCCGGGTGTAATCTTTGCCATCGAAGAGAAACCGGCCGGACCGGGCCTGGATAAAGCCGGCGATCGTTCGCAGGGTAGTGGTCTTGCCGCAGCCGCTCGGACCCAAAAGCGCTACCAGTTCCCCCTGTTCGATGGACAAGTTCAGGTGCTGCAATACGACATGATTGCCGTAAGCGACCTCCAAATCTTGTAATGCCAATAAACTCATCGTTCCATCCCCCACCTGTTTCAGAGAGAACCCTTTATTCCCTGAAATCAACTTGTGTTTTTCGTTCCTCAAAACTATTTAATTGATCCCATTCTCAAAAACAGGAAATCTTTCCTTGTCTCATTTGGCGATAATGTTCAGGCCCAAGGTCCGCTCCACGATGTACATCAGCACCGCGGTCATCGCCATCAACACCACTGACAGCGCGGCGATGGTGGGATCGAAATAATACTCCACGTAGCTCATCATCTGAATCGGCAGGGTACTTACGCCCGGGCCGGTCAGAAAGACCGATACCGGAACATTGTTGAACGAATTGATGAACGCCAGAATAAACGAAGCGATCACTCCGGAAGTGATGTTGGGCAGGACGATCAGGAAGAAGGTTTTGACCCGGTCGGCGCCTAGCGACACGGCACACTCCTCGATGGAGTAATCCAGATTGTCAAGGCTTGAGGAGATCACCCGGATGATATACGGCAGGATGACCACGGTGTGTCCCAATAACAGGCTGGGAAAAACCGGCAAGCCCAGTTGGGCGACGAGTAGCTTTAACAAGGAAAAACCGAGCACGATCCCGGGTACCAGCACCGGCGACATGAACAGGCCCTTCAGCAATCCCTTGCCCTTGAAGTCATAACGGCTTAAGGCGTAGGCCGCCGGCAACCCCGCCAGAAAGGCGATGAACGTACCAAAGGCCGCCAGTTCCAGGCTGATCACGAAAGTCTTCATGAACATTTCCACCCGGAAAATGTTTTCAATCCAGCGCAAGGAGAAACCACTGGGCGGGAAGGTCAAATAGGATTCCTTGCCGAAGCCGGCCACCGTGGTGATGACCAGCGGAAACAGGAGAAACGCATAGACTAGACCGGTAAATAGCGCCAGTCCTTTATTTTTCATGATAAGCCACCCCTTCGTTGCAGCCGGTCGGCGCAGCGATTGATCACCGCGCTGACCAGGAGCGTGGTCAGGAACATCACCGTGGCGATCACGGCGGCGCCGTTCCAATCGGAGAGAGTCATGGCGTTTTGATAGATCAAAGTGGCCAGGACTCTGGAGCGATTGCCACCCAGCAACTGCGGGGTGGTATACGCGGTAAAGCTGCCGGTGAACACCAGGATGCTGCCCACAATCAAACCCGGAACACTCAAAGGCAGGACCACTTTTAAGAAGGAGCGCAGCTTGGACGCACCCAAACTTTCGGCCGCTTCCACCAAATCGTGATCAATATTCTCCATCACCCCGATCAACGACATGATCATCAGCGGCAAAAACAGATTGACAAAGCCGACAACGATGGCGAACTCATTGTACAACAGTTTCAGCGGCTCATCGACCAGCTTCAACCCCACCAGGGCGTTGTTAACCAGGCCGAACTTGCCCAGCACCACCATCCAGCTGAAACTGCGCACCACCGGGCTGGTCAGAAGGGGGAAAACCGCCAGGATGGTAAAGATGGCCTTCAGATTCTTGCCGGACTTGGATATGTAATAGGCGGTCGGAAAGCCGGCCACCACAGAGATCCCTGTCGCGATCAAGGAGAGCCGCAGCGTCCGCAGATAGATCCGGAGATAATACTCATCGCCAAAGAAAGCGAGATAGCGGGCAAGGCTGAAGCCGCGTTCCCCCTGAAAGGTCATGGCCACCGTCGCAAAGAGCGGGACGATCAGAAACAAGGTGACGACAAGTAGGCCGGGCAGAAGCAACAGATAGACGGATTTACTGCGCATGATTCGCCTTCTTTCCAAGCTTATCAAGGTTTTCATCATTGGCCGGGCCCGGAACGGCGGAGCTTTCGCGGACGATTAGCTTGGGAAAGAGGGTCACCGCCTCGATAGCGTCCTCCCCATCCTTGATCTGCCGCAGGATTAGATCGATGACTAGCGCGCTCATCCGTTCCATCGGGTATTCCACCGTGGTGAGCGCCGGCGTGCTGTCGCGGGAGAGCTCGATATTGTCGAAGCCGGCCAGGGAGACGTCCTCCGGAACCCGGACCCCAATCTTATTCAGGTACTGCAGCGCGCCAAGGGCCATCAGATCGGTGGCCGCGACCACCCCGGTAATCTCGGGATGCGCCTGATACAAACGTTTCACGGCTTCGAAGCCGCTCGGCATCGTATAATCGCCGTGCTGGACATAGGATGCGGGGGCGGCGAGGCCGTGTTCGTCCAAGGCCCGGCGGTAGCCTTCCTGGCGCCGGTCGGAGATCTCCATGCCGGCCACGCCCCCCACGTAGGCGATATTCCGATGGCCCAGCCCGATGAGGTGCTCGGTGACGATGAACGCGCCGTAATTATTGTTGACGGTCACCGAGTTGATGCGGGCATTTGGAATCTCCCGGTCCAGTACGACCATAGGCATCTTCCGGCTCCGGGCGGCCCGGATCACTTCCATGCTGCGATGGGAAGAAGCGTAGATCAGCCCGTCCACCCGGTTATTGATCAGGTCAAACATGCCTTCGTCCCCGGGAGTTCCTTCCAGGTTGAACAGCAGAATATTATAAGCGAAAGCATTGGCGGCGGCGCTCAGATAGCGGGCCATCTTGCCAAAGAACGGGTTCTCGATGTTAGGTACGACCAAGCCGATGGTCCGGGTTTCCTTGCTTTCGGAGCCCCGCTCCAACGGCTGATAGTTCAGCGCCTTAATCGCTTCCAAAACTTTGGCGCGGGTTTCCGCTTTGACATAACCGGTTCCATTCAGCACCCTCGAGACGGTAGCGATCGAAGAATTGGCCAGCCTCGCCACATCTTTGATGTTGGCCATCGGCCCTCCGTTATGAAAATATTTTCAGATTTCATGGCCTTTGATTCAGCATCCCACTCACCGTACGCCCGGCCAAATCCAGTATCAAAATCCCTGGCAACCAATGCTTTTTAGTGATGTAACGCCGGCCTCTTGGCAGCCAAATGTTATCCTTTTCGCAAAATAGACTGTGAAAATGTTTTCACAATCTGTTGAATTGATTTCGACAGACCTCCACAAACTCCTTTCACTGGATATATTACATTTTAATGTCATATCCATGTAAAGATATCTCCCTCTCAAAATTATAAATAAATGATATCCCGGTATGAAAATTGAATCTTTTAAAACCCATCGCATCATCTGCATTAAGGCCTTCTCAACGCTGTGACCGACCTGCCCATCCCCATTTATAATCCACTTTTGCCCAATCACTTTGTCAACTTGCAGCTCCACATTGCAAGCTGTCTTATTAACATTGGAAACTGGCAATAGAGGAATGCGATCCACCAATTGGGAATTGCAAGCTGCCAATCCTCTAAAGCCAGTTGCCAACCTATCCGGGAGAGATGACAATCTAACTTTGCCAAGTCGCATTGGAGGATTGGCATCCACCAATTGGAAATTGCCAAGTGCCAATGTTCTTTTGCGAGCCATCAATTGGAAATTGCATGTTCGCAATCTTCCATTGGCAACTTACAATCGGCGGGGGCGAAATGACAATCCGGTATTAATAAGTTTGATTCGGTATTTTCCATCGGGCGGCTGAAAGTTGAATAGCGGTTCGTCAAAGAACCCTGATTGATTGGCTACATTGGGTTTTAGGCCATGCTCAAACGGCTTTTTATCGCTTCGCCCGCCTCCCGCCCAGCCGATAGGAAACAAACGTATCCAGCGCCTTGATGGCCGAACGGATATTAGAGAAAACCGGCAGGCCGCTCTCTTCCATGACGGAGACGAAGTCCTGGTAATAGCGGCCGGCATTGACTGAGACCACCATCGGCTTACGGTAGCGACGGTTCAAATCCACCAGGAGATTGGCCAGGCTGTCCGGATCGCGGCAGGTGTCCGGGGTGGTCTTTAAAGATACGGCATGGGGAATCACGGCCACAAAAACGCAATCAACATTGGGGTCCCGCAGCACGGCCTCGACAAAACCGGCGTACATCCGGTCATCGGCCATCGGCGTGATGTCCAGGAACGGCGAAGCGATGTCCACCAAGCCGTGTTTATTGATTTGGTTCAATTCAGCCATGGTCGCCGCGCTCAAGTGGGCCTGCTCCAGCCGTTCCAGCTCATCGGCACCGACCGTGGATTCGAAACCGGCGTTGACCACGCCCGCCACCCGGTAACCCGGAACCTCCTTCTTGGCCAATAGCGAAAAAACTTTGGTATAATCATACAACGCTTCGATGTTTTCGGCCAGAATTACATCAGCCTGGGCGCAGGCGGCATAAAATACGTCGTAACTGCCGGAGATCGAGGCGGTATGGGAAGCGGCGGCCCGGGCGCCGGCCTCGGTCCGGCCCGATTTGTAAACGATGACCGGCTTGGCGATTTCCCGCGCCAACTCGAAAAACCGGCGGCCCTCTCCCGGGTCCAGTCCTTCGACGTACAATGAAATCAGGTCGATATCGTCCCGTCCGGCGAAGTAGGCCAAAAGGTCGGTGATCTTTACGTCGTATTTGTTCCCGAAGCTGACAATCGCTCTGAACAACCGGGAATTTTGCATCTTGTCGATGGCCGTCACCGAAAAGGCGCCGCTTTGGGTAAGCAACACCGTGTTGCTCAGGTCCGACGACTTGATCTCCAGCCGTTTTTCGTCGACAAACAGCGTGTTCAAACCAGGATGGCCAAAGCCGGGAGCCTGAAAGACCCCCATGCAATTCGGGCCGATGATCCGTACTCCCGGAGGCAAAACGGCCCGGATCGCCGCGGTAAACTCTTTATAGTCAACCTCCGGCGGAATTCCGGAGATCAGGATCACCGCCTTCACTCCGGTTCCAGAGAGGTCCCGCAGGAAATCCACTGTAAATTGGGACGGCGCCGCGTAAACCGCCAGTTCAAACCGGGCTGGAATCTGGCTAACCTTTTGATACAGGGGATATTCGGTCGCGCCGAGCCGGAGCGTTCCTCCGCGCGCGTTGACCAAATGAAGATCGGTCCGTCCCAGATCGTGAAGGAGTTCAGCGATCTCCCGGCCCAGGCTGTACTTGGCGGCATCGCCGGAGACGCCGATCACGGTGATGCCATGCGGCGTGAAAAAAGATTCCAAGCGGTCCAGGTTGACCGGCGGCGGGGTGACCGCGCACCCTTCCCCCGGGCTAAATTCGGCGTATCCGTCGATGGCCACCAGCCGGTTATCTTCGGTAATCACAAACGGGTTGACGTCCATCCCCCTGATGATGAATTCCGGAGGGTCGGCGGCGATGAACGAATAGTGGGCGGCCAACGCGCTCAGCTTGGCGATGGCGTCGGCCAGATAGTCCAGATATTCGGGATGGCCGATCTGCAAATATTTGTGCCGAATATTCAAGGTCTGAACCAGTTTCGAGGCGGCTTCCCGGTTGAACGGCGGTAAAAAGAGATTGGCGGGGTCAAAATATTTGGCGAAAAACTCGGCGTCATCGCCGCCCTTGCTCAATGTCAGCACCGGCCCGAAGGCGGGGTCCTCCTTAAATCCGATCAAATGTTCATAGCCCAGGGCCTGGGTATAGGGGATAAACTCAACCAGCAAAAAACCGGCGATCTCCGGCGGCGGGCCATCCGGAAAATGAGACAGAACCTCTTCCCTCATCCGCTCCAAAACAGATTGGATATAACAGGGGTCGCCATTGGCGACCCGTTTCACCCCGCCCAGCTTCTGTTTATGGGCGATCTGCGGCGAAACGATTTTCAGCATCAGTTGATTCCCGAAACCGGCCAGCATCGCCCCGGTAACTTCCCGGGCCTCCCGGACGAATTGAAATCCGGGGATCCCCAGGCCGAGGCTACGCAGGATCCGGTAAATCTCAAATTCATAAAGAACGGTCCGTCCCTCTTCCCAGGCGCCCGCAAACACCCGGTCAATCCGATCAATGGTCGCTTTGTCTAAGATCATGGCCTTCCCTCCGCTAAGTCGATATGAATACATATAAATACTATAGTATTTCCCGCCAAGCCCCGCAACTCCTTTCCCCTACGTCAAAAGCGCTTCCGAGAAATCAAGAAAAAAACGTTTAAATATTATCTATGCCCGAAGGAAACGGCCCGAAATTCCCGAATAAATAAATTTGTGAGAATTTTAGGAAGCCATAAATGAATCTTGAGAGGGGTGCAAGACATGCCGAAACTGGTCAAAATGGGGATCATCGGAACCGGTTTGGCCGCGGTTCTCCATCTGGAAGGAATGAAATCCCTGCGCGGCGTCAAAGTCGAGATTGCGGCGATCTCCGCCCGGAACCGCGCCAAACTAACAGACTTCGCCGCCAAATACCAGATTCCCAAAACCTATACCGACTGGCGCGATCTGGTCCGCGATCCGGAGATTGAGGTGATCGATCTCTGCGCGCCGACCAATCTTCACGAAGCGATGATCGCCGAGATTGCCCGTTATCACAAGCATGTCATTTGCGAAAAACCTTTAACTGGATTCTTCGGGGATCAGCTCGGGATCGACCTGGTCGGCCGCGATGTTCCTCGGCAACAAATGCTCGTCGAGGTGCAGCGGCAGATCGAAGCCACCCGGCAGGCCCTTGCGGAAGGCGGCATTAAGTTCATGTATGCGGAGAACTGGGTTTACGCGCCGCCTTTCCGCAAAATGGCCCACTTGTTGAAGGCCAGCGGCGGCACGATCCTCGATATCCGGGCCGAAGCCAGTCATTCCGGCTCCACCGCGGCCTATTCGCGCCGCTGGAAGGAAGCGGGCGGCGGGGCGTTGCTGCGAACCGGCGCTCATCCGGTCGGAGGCGTGCTTCATTTGAAATATCTGGAGGGAATGGCCAAATCGGGCGCTCCAATCCGGCCGGTCTCCGTCACCGCCGAAGTCGCTTGCAATTACCAGAATCCCACGTTCCAGGCCGAATCCTTTGCCCATCTAGTCAAGGACTGGGTGGATGTCGAGGACTGGGGGATGGCTTGCATCAACTTTGATGACGGCAGCAAAGCGCTGGTCCTGGCCTCCGACTGCGTCCTCGGCGGCGTCAAGAATGAAATGACCGTCTATACCAGCAACTCGGTTCTGACCATGGACATGAGCCAAAACGATACCTTGACCTCCTACGCTCCGGTCCCGGGAATCTTCGGCAATGAATACTTGAACGAAAAGCTTTCCACCGACGCCGGTTGGAACCGGCCGGCCGCCGACGATTTCTGGATGCGGGGCTTTTCCGCCGAGATGGAGGATTTTATCGATTGCGTCCATTCAGAGCGGGAACCGGAATCCGGATGGTACCTCGCCGAAGCAACCCTCAAGATAATTTACGCGGCCTATCTCTCTGCTGAACAAGGCCGGCGGGTGGCGCTCTGAAGGCGGTTACGAAACTTGCATCCTTTCAATTAATTCAATTTTAACTCGGGTATCCTCCCCGCTTGACCGATACTTAAAATAATAATGTCACACAAATACACTTATTCGGGAGGGATAACGATGTTAATTCAATGGACTGAGGATTTGTCCGTCGGCGTGAACAGCATCGATAATCAGCACCAGGAGCTGTTCTCCCAGATCAATCGGTTGCTGGACGCCTGCAACCAGGGCCGGGGCAAACAAGTCATCGGCGAGGTTTTCAAGTTTCTCGAGGACTATGTGGTCACTCATTTTAATAACGAAGAGTTTTATATGCAGAAGTACAATTACCCTCAATACCGGGAGCATAAGGAGTTCCATGCCCAGTTCATTCAGAAAATGGGCGAAATGAAGAAATTATTGGAAGAAGAGGGCCCCGGACCGCATATTGTGATCATGACCAATCAAGTTGTGGTCAGCTGGCTGAACGCCCATATCCGGAATGTTGACAAGAAATTAGGGGCATTCCTGAAAGAAAAACTGTCCTAATCACGGAGAGCGCTTATGATCGAGATTGACCTGCATGGTTATACTCTGACCGAAGCCGAAGTCAAATTGGAATCCAGTCTGCGCAACGCTCTGGAACATCAGAAAGGGATCGTCCGGGTTATTCACGGCCGGGGTAAGCATAGTGCGTCCTTCCCGGTGATTAAGTCCCACGTCCGTCATTGGCTTGAGGAATCGCCATTCGCCCGGGAGCATATCGAAGCCGTTTTTCGCGGCGAGAACGGCTCGCCGTATACTTCGCCCAATCCCGGCGAAACCATCGTGGTTTTACGCCTCCAGTCGGCCGGTCCCGGGTCCGCGATTCCGGTCATCGCCGATCCAGACGAGGAGCGGGAAGCACGGCGAAACTCCAAGGCGATCCGGGCCGACCGGCTCCGTACCGCGCGGCGGCGAAGTCTGAGGCGTTAACGGAAGATTGGGTAATCGTTGCATTAAATTCAACTTTTATAAAGGAAATCGCCATTTTTTCCACTATTTTTTTTGATCGGCCCGCCTTTCGGTTATTTCGCCGCTGAAAGGCATTTTTTCTTAATCCGGCGGGTCCGGCAAGGTTGACATATTCCCTTGAGAATGGTAGCGTAATAGGTAATGCGATGCCGCAAGGGCCATTCAAACAATTGACGAAGGCGAGATGCATTCATGAATAAAACTCAAAAACGACTAATCATCCCATTGCTACTGATTGTTATTCTAGCGGCGACCGCCGTTGCGCTCGCCTGGCAACGCCCATCCAAGGAACAGGTGATCTCCGACGTCTTGGTCAGTTCCTTGACCAACTGGCATTATGCTCCCCAGGATCTTGACGATGAGTTTTCAAAACGGGTCTTTAATCTATATCTGAAAACCATCGATTATAACAAACGGTTCCTGCTCAAGTCGGATCTGGAACTGTTGCGCCCCTATCAAACCCGGATCGACGATGAAATCAAACGTGGTACCCATGATTTCCTGGACTTTTCGGCTAGCGTCGTCAACCGCCGGATCGCCGAGATTCAGACCATTACGACCGAAATCCTGAAACATCCGTTCAGCTTTACCGTGGATGAGTCCCTGGAGCTTGATCCGGAAAAACGGGACTATGCCGTAAACTCCGTCGAACTTAAGGAATTATGGCGAAAAACGCTTAAGTATCAGACCCTGATCCGCTACATTGATCTGGTCTCGCCCAATGATGCTTCCAAAAAGACGGCTTTGTCAAAGCCGTTTCAGCCCGAACTGGAAGCCCAGGCCCGCGAATATGTGGCCAAAAGCTTGAGACGGGTTTTTGACCGCATCGTGCAGGACGCGGAGGACCGCAATAATCGCTATTTGGAAGCGGTGGTCGCCAGTTTCGATCCGCATACGAACTATTTCCCGCCCGCGATTAAAGCTGATTTCGACATCCAGATGAGCGGCACCTTGGAGGGGATTGGCGCCGTATTGCAAGAGGACGGCGAATATATCAAGGTCAAGGAAATCGTACCCGGTAGCCCGGCTTGGCGGCAAAAGGGATTGAAAGCGGAAGATCTGATCCTCAAGGTAGCCCAGGGCGACAGCGAGCCGGTGGAAGTCTCCTATATGCCCGTTGAAGACGTGGTCAAACTGATCCGAGGCAAGAAAGGCACGGAGGTTCGGCTGACAGTCAAGAAACCGGACGGACAGATCGCGGTGATCCCGATCGTCCGGGAGGTCGTGATTATTGAGGAAACCTACGCCAAATCAGCGGTGATTCAGAATCCTAAGACCAAAAAGAAGTACGGTTATATTTATCTACCCTCCTTCTATCACGATTTTAATGACGATCACGCCAGAAATTCGGCCGATGACGTACGTCGTGAATTGGAGAAGCTGAAACAGGAAAAAGTATCCGGCGTAATCCTCGATCTTCGGAACAACGGTGGAGGCGCACTGGAGGATGCCATCAACATGTCTGGCCTGTTCGTCAAATCCGGACCGATCCTCCAAGTAAAGGATCGCAAGAACATTCAGGTATTGCGCGACCCTAACCCTGGTATTGCGTACACTGGTCCCCTGGTGGTGATGATCAACACCTTCAGCGCCTCGGCCTCGGAGATTTTGGCTGCTGCCCTGCAGGACTACGGTCGGGCAGTGATCGTGGGCAGTCCTAATTCATTCGGAAAAGGGACCGTTCAAACGCTGGTCGATCTTGACCGGATGGTTTCCAACGATTATGCATCCTATAAGCCCTTGGGAACGCTGAAGCTGACCATTCAAAAGTATTATCGGATCAACGGCGGGTCGACCCAATTTAAGGGGGTCGTCTCCGATATTCCGTTGCCGGATCCTCAAAATCATCTCAATGTCGGCGAGAAAAGCCTGGATTATCCTTTGGCCTGGGATTCGGTCAGCACCACCCAATATACCAAATGGAAGCCGGCCTATGATTTAAAAAAGCTTCGCCAGCGCAGCGCGGAACGGGTCAAGTCCAATCCCGGCTTTAAAATCGTGAACGACAGCGCGGCCCGGGTCAAGGAAAAACAACAGAACTCGGCGCAGAGCCTGAAGTTAACCCAAATTTTGGAAGAACAAGCTCAACTGAAAGCCGAATCTGATAAATTGAAAAACCTGCCGGGAGAGCATAAAACCAACAAAATTTACGGGATAAAAAACGGGACGGCGGCCAATAGCGACCCGGAACAGGCCCAGCTGCTCAAAGATTGGTATCAGCAAATCAATTCTGACATCTATATCAATGAAGCGACTCATATCATCAACGATATGTCCGGCGGCCGATAGGCCGCTTTTTTTTGAATCTCAACCGACCGGCGCTCCGCAGCACGAGGGAACGCTGGAACCAAAAAACCATCCCGCACGTTTTGATTTATGGAATTAAAACGGAATTAAATATGCCGGAGGGTGGACATGTTGGAAGGATTATCCGTTATCAATGACGCGATTAAAAGCCAAAGCGAGTTCATACCGAAGCTAAAGGAACAGATCGGTAAGGCCATTGTCGGCCAGGAAAAGCTGGTCGACGGTTTGCTCATCGGGCTGCTGGCCAACGGCCATGTCCTCTTGGAGGGGGTGCCGGGGCTAGCCAAAACGTTATCGGTGAAATCATTGGCCTCCGCCATTCAAGCCGACTTCCAGCGGATTCAGTTTACGCCGGACCTCCTCCCAGCCGATTTGGTAGGCACCTTGATCTACAATCCGCAGACCGGCGGGTTCACCACCAAAAAAGGCCCGATCTTCGCCCAAGTAATTCTGGCCGATGAGATTAACCGGGCTCCGGCCAAAGTGCAAAGCGCCCTGTTGGAAGCGATGGAAGAAAAACAAGTGACCATCGGGGACCAGACCTATCCCCTGGCCGAACCTTTCCTGGTGCTGGCGACTCAAAACCCCATCGAACAGCAAGGGACTTATCCCCTGCCCGAAGCTCAGTTGGACCGGTTCATGCTCAAACTCAAGATCGGCTATCCCACCAAGGAAGAGGAATTGCGGATCATGGAGCGGATGGCGCAAACCACGCGTTCCGTCGATATCCGGCCGGTGATTGCGCCCCAGGAGATTCTAGAAGTCCGGAAAGTCGTCGACCAGATTTATTTGGACGCCAAAATCAAGGATTATATCGTCAACCTGGTAATGGCCACCCGCCAGCCTGGACAGTTCGGTCTGGATATCGCCGATTACATTGAGTATGGCGCTTCGCCGCGGGCCACCATCAATCTGGCCGTGGCCGCCAAAGCCTTTGCTTTCATGCAGGGACGGGCTTATGTGGTTCCCAATGATGTCAAGACCATCGGCCCGGATGTATTACGGCACCGCATTATCATTTCTTATGAGGCCGAAGCCAGTGAAATTCCGGTGGAACGGATTATCCAGCGCATCTTCGACGAGATCCAGGTGCCGTGACCATGGATAAAGACCTTCTATCCACGGAAATCCTGGGAAAAGTCAAGCGCATTCAGTTCAAGGTCAGCCGGCTCAGCAACGATCTCATCTCCGGCCAATATGCCAGTGTCTTCAAGGGTTCGGGAATCGAGTTCGACGCGGTCCGCGAATATTATCCCGGCGACGATATCCGGGCCATCGATTGGAATGTCACGGCCCGGGCCGGCCGGCCGTTCCTCAAGCGTTACGTGGAAGAACGGGAACTGACCGTGATCCTGGCGGTTGATCTCAGCGCCTCCCAATTTTTCGGAACGGCGGGTTCCCTTAAAAGCGAACTGGCCGCTGAGATCTCGGCGCTGCTGGCTTTTCTGGCCATTAAGAACAATGACAAGGTCGGATTGCTGATCTTCTCCGACCATTGTGAAAAATACATCCCGCCGCAAAAAGGCAGGCGTCACGTCTTGCGAGTCATCCGGGAGATTTTGGGTTATCAGCCTCGCGGGACCGGAACCGACATCGGGAATGCCCTGAACTTTATCAACCGGGTAACTGCGCATCGCGGCATTGTTTTTTTGATCTCCGATTTCTGGGACAATCGTTATCAAAAGGCACTACGGCTGACTGCCAAGCGGCATGACCTGATTGCTATCCGCCTTTACGACCGGCGGGAAACGGAACTGCCATCGCTGGGGCTGGTTGGACTTCTCGACCGGGAGAACGGCCGGGAAATTCTACTGGACACCTCTGATCCGACGGTCCGGTTCCTTTTATCCCGCAACGCCAGGGAACACCGGGAACAAACCGCGCAAACCTTGCGAGCAGAAAAGGTCGACCTGCTGGAGATCGAAACCGGCCAATCCTATCTTGAACCGTTGCAACAATTTTTTCGGAAACGGGAACTCCGGATCCGTTAGGAAGGAAACCGGTGCGGGAAGGAGAGCTTCATGAAATTACCGGCCAAACGCCTATCGCCCCTTAAAATAGGGGGCGGAATAATCATTGCCGTTCTGATCGTCATCCTCGGTTGGATCGTGGTTCGTCAGGTATCTGCCCGACCGTTATCATTAGCACCGGGGCAAGTTTTCAAAGCGCGCTGGGTTGTTGCGCCCGGCCTTCATCATGTCGGCGATCCGATCCCGGTTTCCCTGGAGATTGAGTCCATCCACAGGGTTCAGTTTTCACGGCCCGACCTTTCCCGGAACACTTCTGGGACTCTAGAGTTTACAGACAAAAAATCAACCGGCGCCGATTGGTTCTTGAATGGTAAACGAACCTACTTCCGGTTTCAAGTCATCTCCTGGGAGGTTGGGCGTTTTCCCCTTCCCAGTGTCACCCTCCACTATGCCAATTCCGGTTCAAGTCAGCGGACTGTCGCGGTAAAACCGGTGATTGTCGCCATTACCTCGGTTTTGCCGGTGGGGAAGACCGAATCAGAACTATTGGCCCTGCCGCCGAAAGGAATGAAGGGACCCTTGGGGTTGAAACCGCGCTATGAAGCGCTTTGGTGGCTAGCGGCCTTACTGGCCGCGCTTGGCTTGCTCTACGGCGCGGCGCGGTGGTGGCGCGCTTCCCGGCGTAGTCCGTCCGAAGGAGTTGCCATTCGATCGCCCAAGGATCCGGCTCATATCACCGCCTCGTTCCGGCTGTCGCTTCTGGAAACGGCCGATTTTCTAAAAAACGGCGATTATGAGGGATTCTATGTGGAACTAAGTGAGATCGTCCGCGAATACATTGAAAACCGGTTTGAGATCCGGGCCTTGGAAATGACCACCGAAGAGTTTCTCAACCGGGCCGCGTCCGACGGCTGCCTGGAAAGCAGCCATCAATTATTGCTCCGGCAATTCCTGAACTCTTCGGACCTGGTAAAATTCGCGCGATATACACCCGATCCCGGTCAACCCCCGCGTGATCTGGCCACGATCCGGCAGTTCGTCGAAGCGACCAAGTCGCCGGAGCCGGCTTCGCCCGAGGTGGCTTCGGACGGGAAATGAACCGCATGAAATCCAGTTCAGGAGCATCGCATGAACTTTCATAATCCGTTTTACCTCTTATTACTATTACTAGTGCCGTTGTTCATCTATCTCCGGCACGCAAACTCCGGAGAAGCGGCCATCGGCTATTCCTCCTCCGGTTTGTTCGCTGGGATTCAACCTGGTTGGAGGGCACACTGGGCGAAAAAATTGCCCTGGCTGACAATCGGCGCCTTCATCCTTTTGGTGCTGGCGTTGGCCCGGCCCCAATTCGGAGTGAGCCAAACCATCGTCCGCCGGGAAGGAGTCGACATCATTCTAACGTTGGATGTTTCCACCAGTATGCTTGCGGAGGACTTTCAACTCAGTGTCGGGCGGGCCAATCGACTGGATGTGGTCAAAAAGGTCACCCGGGAGTTTATCCGTTCCCGCCCTAACGACCGGATCGGAATCGTGATCTTCTCCGGACGGCCTTATATCCTCTCTCCGCTCACCTGGGATCACGACTGGACCGAAAGCCGCCTCTCTGAGATCGAGGCGGGGATGATTGAAGACGGCACAGCCATCGGCACAGCGCTGGCCACCGCAGTCAGCCGCCTCCACGAATCGAAGGCCCACAGCAAAGTGGTGGTCTTACTGACCGACGGCAACAATAACGCCGGTGAAGTCGCTCCCGAAACCGCCGCAGCCGCGGCCAAGGCCTTGGACGTGACTGTTTATACCATCGGCGCCGGCTCCAAAGGCCTGGTCCCTTATCCAGCCCGGGATCCGCTCGGTCGTACCGTTTATCAGAATGTCCGGATTGACCTTGACGAAAATTTTTTACAGCAGATCGCCACCGCCACTGGAGGCCGCTATTTCCGGGCCACCGATACCGAAACCTTGCGGGAGATCTTCCGGCGAATCGACCGGATGGAGAAAACCAGAATTGAAGCGCCCCAGTATCGGGATTATGTCGATCTCTATCCCTGGCTGCTGGGATTCGGTTTATTATTATTGACCGCTGAAACGTTGCTGGCCAATACCGTTTTCAGGAGGCTGCCATGAGACTGGCCCACCCCCTCTATCTAATCTTGCTGCTCATTCCGATGAGCTTCGGCTTTTTTTATTGGTGGGTGCGCCGGCGGGATCAATGCGCCAGCTTACTATTTGGCGATCCCAAGCTGCTGGCCCGGATCACCGAATTACGGAGCCGGCCGCTCCGAACACGTGGTTGGGCTTTGCGAATCTCCGTCGTGACCCTTTTGATTCTGGCGCTCTCTGGACCCCAATGGGGCTACCGCTGGCTGGAAAGCCGCCATCAGGGGCTGGAGATCATCGTGGCCCTTGATACCTCGAAAAGTATGCTGGCTGAGGATATTAAACCCAACCGGCTGGAACGATCCAAACTGGCCATCAAGGATCTACTAGCCAAAGTCAAGGCTGACAAGATCGGACTGGTCGCCTTCGCCGGCTCCAGTTTTTTGCAGTGCCCGCTGACCCTCGATTACAATGCGTTTACCGTGGCTCTGGACGCTTTGACGGTGCAAAGCATTCCCAAAGGGGGAACCAATCTGGAAGCGGCGGTTCATATCGCCCGTCAGGCCTTTCAGTCCGGTTCCGGCGGCGGCAAAGTTTTAATCATCCTCTCTGACGGAGAAAACCATGAGGGGAATCCGATGGCGGAAGCCAGGCACGCCGCTTCCGAGGGAATCAGGATTTTTACAGTGGGAATCGGAAGTCCCACCGGCGAATTAATCATTGTCCACGATGCCAACGGCAACGGCGCGTATCTGAAAGACGAATCCGGAAATCCGGTAAAAACCGTCTTGAACGAATCCATTCTCCGTCAAATCGCTGCCGCCGGACAAGGAGTTTACGTCCGCGGTACTGGAGACTCGCTCGGCCTGGAGGGATTGTACCGCTCCCAATTAGCGGGGGTAACCCGGGGCGAACTCAGTGGCAAATGGGAAAAACGCTACATTGACCGGTATCAGATTCCCTTGTTGATCGCCCTGCTCCTATTGATGGCCGAAATGCTTTCTGGAAAAAAGATTCCCTGGCCATCATTAGGAAAAGAAAAACCCGAGATTGCCAGCGACAATCATGCCGAAACCACGGCACGATAGAGGTAAGGCAGATGAAACAGCGTACCCGAAACAGTTTAATAATCTTGACAACCATAATAATTCTGGCCGCCCTGGTCTATTGGCTTGCCGGCGACTCCTGGCGGAATGCCCATGCCAACGGACTACTGCGACGCAGCCAGATCGATCCGGCCCGCGATATTTATCAGGAGCTGGCCACGTCCCGCGCCGACACTCCGGTCCCAGTCCACAACCTTGGGCTCTGCGACGTCCGACAAGATAACCCGGAGCGTGCCGCCGAACTGCTTCGTAAAGCCGTCAAAATGGCGGAGCAACCAATACGCTCGGGAGCCCAAGGCGCGGTCCATCCCAAATACTATTATCATCTCGGCAACGCGCTGCTCGCGGCCGGAGACAAAAACGGGCGGCAGGTTACGACGTATCAGGAAGCGCTCGTCAATTACAAAAAAGCGATCGTAGCCGATCCCAAAGACCTGGATGCCAAATACAATTACGAACTGACCAAGCTCCGGGTGAAACAAGCCCATGAGCAGCGCCGGGATCAAATTAATAATTCCGCCGGTTCCGCGGCGGACCAGAACCGGGATTCGGGTTCGTCGAAATCGAATCCGAACCAAAAACCTGAACCAAAACAAAACGGGAATCAAACCCAACCGGGTGTCGAATCCAGGCCGGGAACCGCTGGCGGATCTCCGCCCGGAACCATGAGCAAAGAGGAAGCCGAAGCCTTGTTGCGATTATCGGAGAACGGCGCTCAATATCAAGGACCAGTTGTTCACGGCACGGAACCGGTCACCAAAGACTGGTAGTCCGGTAAGGAAGGGATATAAATGAACAGACGCGTTATCACTTCGATTTCTTTGGCGTTAGTCATGCTCTTGGCCGTTTCCCCGCTGACGCTCGCCGTATCGGCCGTGGCCACGGTGGACTCCACCGAATTGGCGGTGGGCGAAAGCGTCCAGTTGTCGATTACCGTCGACGGTTCGTCAATGGCCGAGCGTCCCGCCGTTTCTAGTGTCGATGGATTAGAATTCAATTATCTGGGGCCCTCTACTCAGATTCAAATCGTCAA
This sequence comes from Bacillota bacterium, assembly GCA_023402395.1. Taxonomy (GTDB): domain Bacteria; phylum Bacillota; class UBA4882; order UBA8346; family UBA8346; genus JAEYGI01. Next base: position 266,870 of record JAEYGI010000040.1, on the reverse strand, counting down.
TGGGAAGTATTCGTCAACCGTTACTCACAATTTCACGGTTACCGCTTTCAAGCCCGGCCAGTACCATCTCGGTCCGTTCCGGGTGCAGGCCGGCAATCAACAGGTAACGACCAACTCCATTGAATTGACGGTCAACGGCGGCGGATCGGGCGGCGCTCAATCCGGAACCGCTCGCGATTCCTCTGCTCCGGAACAGATTTTTCTGGAGATGCAATCAACGAAAACCCGGGGATATCTGGGGGAACAGATTCCCTTGACAATGCGTTTGTATCTGCGTGACCTGCGGGTGGATGATCTCTCTTATCCGGTTCTCAATCAGACCGAAGTTCTTGTTGCCAAATTCGAAAAGCCGCTTCAAAAGAACACGGTAATAAACGGCCTTTCCTATCAGGTCGTCGAATTCCGCACCCAGATCACCCCGGTCAAACCGGGAACTTTCACGCTGGGCCCAGCCGTTGTCGAGTGTAGCATATTGGTCAAACGCCGCAGCCGCGACCCGTTCTTCGACGATTTTTTCAGTGACTACCAGAAACAGACCATTCAGGTCAAAAGCAAAAAAATGAATTTTACCGCGCTGGAGCTTCCCCCGGGAAAACCGGCCGGCTTCAGCGGCGGAGTAGGCCAATTTCAGGTGCATGTCGAAGCGTCTTCCACGGAAGTCTTGCAAGGTGACCCGATCACGGTGAAGCTTACCGTCTCCGGCAACGGCAATCTGGACTCCATCGGACCGCCGATTTTACAGGATACTACCGGATTCAAGCTCTACAAGCCGCAAAAAAAAGCGCCGGCCGCCAAAGATGACCCGATAAAGGAGGCCGTCTTCGAACAGGTGCTCATCCCTACTGATTCCGTGGTGCGGCAGCTCGGACCCTTCCGGCTATCGTATTTCGATCCGCGCTCCGGACGTTACGAACAAAGCGTCAGCCGGGCCATTCCGGTTACGGTCAAGCCGAACCCCGCTTATCAATCCGGGACGGTACCCGGGCTGACCGGCGGGGAAACGATCGGACGCGACCTGCTCTTCATCAAAAGCGATCCCGGCCGGCTCCGGGCCGAAAGCGGCCGGATTTACTATCAGCCCTGGTTCTGGCTGCTGCAGGCCCTTCCGTTGCTGGCGCTGCTGATCGCGCTTGGTTATCGTCGCCGTCAAAACCGGCTGTCCGCCGATACGCCGCGCGCCAAGGCCCTTCGAACGGCCGCCCTGGCTTCGGAACGGTTGCGTGAGGCTCAGGAACTGTTGAAAGTAGGGCAATATGAACGACTCATCGATCTGCTTCATTTGACGGTCCGGGAATATCTCGGCTCGCGGTTTGGGATTCCTTCCGCCGGAATCACCGGGGCCGTCGTTAACGCCCTGGAAGGATGGAATCTCGCTCCAGAGACGTTGACCCAGCTGAAACAGTTCTTCGATGACTACGACGCACTCCGGTTCACCGGAGCCGGAGCCGACACGACTGCCGCGCGACGCCTGCATGAGCTGGCGTTGGCAATCGTTCACAAGCTGGAACGAAGCGGAAAGGCGGAACAAAACCGCTTCTCACCGGGAAAGGATGATTTCCATGAAAAACTATAGGGCAGCGATCCGGACGAGCCTGATCCTTGTTATCATCACCTGCGTCATGGCGATTATAAGCGCCACCTCCCCTGCTTTAGCGGCGGATGGCGCGGCTTCCCTAAATCCCGCCGCTCTCTTCCACCAAGCCAATGGCTGGTATGAGAAGGGCGACTATCAGCAGACCATCGCTCTGTACCGGCGGCTGGAGAAGTCCGGATTAGTAAGCGGCAATCTTTACTACAATTTGGGCAATTCCTATTTCAAGATTGGCCAGCCTGGCCGGGCCATCTATTACTATGAAAAAGCCCGACGCTTGATCCCCGGCGACTCCGATCTCCTGGCCAACCTGGCCTATGTAACAGGGACGATCGGAGTGGAGCCGTCCAGCTGGACCACCGATCTCTGGGATTGGCTCACCCACCGGCTTCCGGCTGAACAAAGCGCCATGGGAGCCAGCATCGGATTATTCCTGTTGATGGCCTTAATTGTCTGGGCCGTTTTAGCGCCGGGCTCGGTGCGGAGCGGGGATGGACGCGGGTTCCGGCTCCACTGGCTGATTCCGGCCGGATTAGCCGCTGTCATTATGCTCGTTTATACTTTGTTTTTTGGATTGACCCTTTTCGATCAATTCCAACCCCAGGCCGTGGCGGTCCAGGCGGTTACGGTCCGGTTTGAGCCGTCCTCCGAGGCCACCGGCTATTTTCAACTTCCCGAGGGATCCCGGGTTTGGGTGTTGAATTCCAACTCCGGTTGGCGGCTGATCCGCCGCTCTGATAATAAGCGCGGCTGGGTCGAGGCAGCCGCGCTTGCTCAATTATAAGTTTGAAATGGATTGAATTCCATCTCCTGACTCCCCAAATTTTAGAGGCCCGCATCGTCAATCCGTGACGCGCCTGACCCCGGCCAACCGTTGCCACCAACGGAAATTCAGCGGGGTGACGTGAACGACCTGCCGGATCATCACATGCAGGAATTGGCGGGAATCAAGCATCACTCCAACATGGGTTACCCCTGGACCGATCTTAAAATAAACCAGATCCAGCGGCTGAAGATGATGCGGTGGAACCTCGCGGCCGATCTGGCGCAGCCCGCGCAGAAAACGGTCGGGATCGGTCCAGTACCAGTCCAGCGGATATTCGCTCCCGTCACTGTCCGGGATCTCGACTCCGCAGCGCTCGCAGAACAAATGAACCAATCCGATGCAATCCAGGCCTTCCTTGGTCCGGCCCCCGTTGATATAAGGAATTCCGAGAAATTCGGAGGCTATGGCATGATAATCAGTGTTCATTGGTTTTCCCCATCCCTTATTCTCTACTTATAACATACGTGACCGGGGAGGGATCGGGACCAGCAACCGGGCATTCCATCAATATCAGGCTTTAGTCCGCTACCTCATGGCATATTAATTTCTGTGTACCCAAGGCGGGCGACGAAAAAAACCTGTCCCAATAGGAACAGGCGATAAATAGTTCGCAATCTTTTTAAATGCCATGTTTAAAACCGATAATTCAAACCCACGGTAAACCCTTTAGTTTCCACTTTCACATCAGCGCCGTCGGCATCGATCACCCGGTACCGATACCCTAGCGAAGCACCCCAATTTTGACCGAACATGTAATTGTACTTGACTTTGGCCGCATACATTTTCACGTCGTCGTCCCACGCGAAGTAGCCGTCATTGATTTCGGGATTGATGGCATAGGCAAAATCAACTTCGGTAGTGGCCTTATCCCCTAAGATAAAAATAAAATCCGCGCCCAGCGAAAACCCTTCCGTCTTGCCGAAGTTGGAGTCAGTGTCATCAATGCTGGCATAGGAAGCGGTGAGGTCAAGTTTCAAACTCTCCGATTCAAATACCTTGTAGCCAAATTTGAGATCCCACAGATCGTAATCATTGGAATCAAAACTTCCCCAACCGCCTTCGGCGGCAATCTTCCACTGGTCGGTGCAGTACTCGATTCCGGCGAATGTTAATTGTAAATCTTCGTCAAACGCCGTACGCCCATCCTGTTTGCCGTAATAATTTCCGATATCGCCCATGGTATCAACATAAATATTAACCGAAGCACGGGTGCTAATCGCGGGGAATAGGATTAAACCGGCCAGCATCAACAGAACCAGAACTTTTTTCAATGATTTCACCTCCTTTTTCATGGATTGGAATCGTTCTCCAGGTGATATTTATGAGAAATTCACTGAAATTATGCCTTACGATTACTCATTCCAGCGATTACATCTTCCTTATCAGTATTGATTCATTTTATCAATTCCATACCTCATTATCTCTGAAATTGCATGCGGGTCATGACGATACTCCCCGGTAAGGCCGATATCCGAACCCGCATCGAATCCTAATCTTATTTTAAAAATCACTTGGAAGGGAGACCCCCTCCGAGTGCCGAATGATCTAAAAAAACGGATTGGAGTTATTGAGATGACCTCTTCCAGAAAACATGCATCATGGTCAGTAATATTGATAATCATCATCGCGGCGGCGCTTACATATTTCCGGAGTCCGGCGCAAAAGACTTCCGGGCCGTTGCCCGAACCGCGCCATGAGTTAACCGTAACCTTCATCGATGTCGGACAGGCCGACTCTATTTTGATCCGGAGCGCCGGGGGCCGCACGATGCTGATTGACACCGGAAACCGGGAAGACGCCGATCTGGTCCAACGTCAGGTGGAGCAAACCGCCAACCGTTCCGCTTCCGGCGAACCGGTTCTGGATGTGGTGATCGGGACCCATCCGCATGAAGATCACATCGGCGGATTGGCGGCTCTGATCCGTTCATCCGAAGTGGGGCGGATTGTCATGCCGCGCGCCGAGACGAACACCATAACCTTTGAGGACACGCTTGCGGCCATTAAGGAACGGGGCCTGCGGATCACTCCCGCCCGGTCCGGTCTAGAGCTGGATCTCGACTCCGAAACCAAGGTCGAGTTTCTGGCACCGAATGGCGACTCTTATGACGATCTGAACAACTACAGCGCGGTCGTCAAATTAACTTATCAGCAGATTGCCCTGATCTTCACGGGCGATGCCGAACGGCTCTCCGAAAGGGAGATGCTCGATCGCAGCTATGATCTGCGGGCCGATATCCTCAAAATCGGCCATCACGGCAGCCGCTCCTCTACCGGCGCCGCCTTTTTGAAAGCGGTCGGGCCCCGTTATGCCGTGATTTCGGTGGGGGCCGGCAACAGCTACGGCCATCCTAGCCAAGCGGTGCTGAAACGCCTCGCCAAGGCCGGAATCAAAGTGTTTCGAACCGACCAAGACGGCACCGTGACATTCCGGAGCAATGGCGAACGGATCATCTGGGAAACCTCGAAAGGAGCGGTTTCCGAATGAAAGTAATCGTTGATCGGTTCGAAGGGGATTACGCAGTGGTGGAACTTCCCGATCAAACCATGGCCGATCTGCCCAAACGCCTCATCCCCGGCGCCAAGGAGGGCGATGTGATTGAGATCAGTATTGACGATTCCACCCGGAAGGAGCGGGAAGCGCGGATCGGAAAGCTCACCGAGGAATTGTTCGAATAACGGGCTTTAGGCTTCCCACGACCTTCTTTCCATCTTCAGCTCCCTGCGGCGGCGATTACCGGAACTCCGACATCAAACGTCCAATTTGCGGCATCCATTGCCGCAACCACGGCAATCAATGCCGGACCAACGGCATCACTTGCCATTGCTGCGGCATTGATTGCCCGAACCATGGCATTCAATGCCGGACCAACGGCATCACTTGCCATTGCTGCGGCATTGATTGCCCGAACTACGGCATTCAATGCCGGACTAACGGCATCGCTTGCCATTGCTGCGGCATTGATTGCCCGAACTACGGCATTCAATGCCGGACTAACGGCATCGCTTGCCATTGCTGCGGCGTTAATTGCCCGAACTACGGCATTCAATGCCGGGCCTGCGGCAGCGGTTCCCTAGTTGCAGCATCCACCGCTCGTCAATGATTTGTCACCCCCGTTACCGTGGCATAGTTTGCCGGATCGTTTCCGCGCTGAACCTGCTACGAAGCGATTGCTCGTTAATTATTCGTGAGCGCCGTTAACGCCGGAGTTAAAGCGGGCCGTTCGTTTCGGAATTTAAAAATTCCCGCTCCGGATCCGGGAATAACTTGGCTCATCAAAAAAAGGAGCGCGACTATGCTCGCGCTCCTCCAAACGTCGGATCCTCGGTCCCCAGCTACAACTTTTTCAAAAAGCCGTCCGGGAAAAAGGTCATAAAAAACTTCTCCCGGGATTTGTCAACCACAAACCCCTTGTTTTCCGCCAGGAATTGCTGGAGCGACTCCATGGGGCCGGGGCCAAACCCTGGAAACACGGGATTCCCGTTAATATTGGTATCTTCGACAATCAAATAGCTTCCCGCCGTAACCAGTGGGGCATAAATGCGCAATTCATTCAGGACATGCTCATAGCTGTGATCCGAATCCAAAATGACCATAACCCGTTCGCCAGGTTGGATGGAAGCGCGAACCGCATTGTAAATCTCTTCGGAAACCGAAGAGCCGGTCAAATAACTAACCCTCGGATGCTGCGGGCGCGTTTTGGCGACGATATCAATGGACATGATCCGGCCCTTATGAATCAAATCGCATAAACTGGCCAAGTAATAGGCGCTGCCGCCATCGGCAGTTCCCGATTCCACAATCAGGTCCGGTTTCAGCTCATAGATCAGTTCTTGATAGATCCACATATCCAAAGGGCATTTCTGGATCGGAACTCCTAGCCAATAAGTGTTCATCCAGATACCCGAATCATAATACAACCGATGAAATGGATCGATAATCGGATGACCATCGGCCATGTTTGAAAATCACCTCTTATATAAGATATTTTTGCTCAGCCACCGTCTGAACCCATGAATCATGCCTTCCATGCAGGTTGCACATGCCAATAAGTACCGATAATGCCCCATCTAGCAGATGTTGTAGCGGTCGCGATTATCTGCACAGACTCCCATTCAAGAACCTGCCGTATTCTTGGCGGAAAAATTGTTGATAGATTTGGAACGGAAGGAATGAGCTTACACTGTCATGAGCGCACCATGGGGTAGACTGCCTGGAAACCCCCACCGTATAACCGGCCTTGATAAATTCAAGGCTTTGGGAGGAATCGTAAAAATGCCATCCCGTCAACAAATCCTCCCGCCATGGCACATCGTACTGGCTAATCATGATCATCCCGTCAATGACTTGAACGCTTTCATAATCGCCCGTGACCTCCGTGTTACAGGTAATCGAATTTCCGAAATATCGGACTTTGCCATATTGCTTTTCCGCCTCCCACCAAATGCCGTTGGGTGGCAATCGTTTGGCCCCGAGCATTCCCAGCAGGCCAAGGTTGGGATATTTGTTGAATAGCGAAAGAATGTCGTCGAGAAAATCGCGATGGATGATATTTACATCCTGATGCAGGTAGATTTTGTATTTGGCGTTACTGCGCCGCATGGCCTGATTATAACCGGCAGCCATGCTATTGCCGTTCCTAATAATCTCGGTGCCCACTGTATATTCGGAGGGTACGTTCAATGCGCCGATGTGACACAGCGACTCCTGGAGCTGTTGCTCATTGTTGGCGCAATATATAAACTGGAATCGATGAAAGTCAATCACAGGAAAGATCTCCCGTCGCTTTTTAATCTTATTCAATTAAGCTTTACTATAGGATGAAGTAAATTTCTAAATATACAGTTTGCATTCTTAAAGCCGAATGCAAACGGCATCCATCGGAATTTACTTCATCCTATTACAGCTGAAATAAGTTGAATTAATTCATTAGTCTTCCACCATGGCCGGAATTAAGGACATGATGTATAGATGTATAGCAGAAATTTAATTCAACTTATATAGTGAAAATCCCGCTAGCATTTATCCCAGATATTTTATGCCGGTTCCGGGCCGATGCGGCATAGTATTCGGTCCCGTCGGTTCACATCTGTTTTTGTCACGCATACTTTATAGTAAACCGTTCAAGGAGGGTTCACCTTGTCTCAACCGTTGGCAATTTACGCGTCCATTCCGGCGCTGACTGGCGCGGATTGGCTGGTTGCCCCGTCACTTTCGACTCCGGTAACCGTGGCCACGCCCTTTCCGTGTTGGCCGAATTTGGATTGGTCCGACGGCAACATCGCGCCGTCATCCGGTTATGGGGAAATCCCGCAATATCTGTGGTCAACCCCCATCCCTGATCCCGCTGATAATTCGCCCAAAATTTTTTCCCGGCGCTTAACCGCCAGCACGGTCCTGGAGTCACCCAACTCCCAAAAGTTCCCGATCGGGGGCGCGATCGGACACCGCTTCCGGATGATCTTTTCGATCGCGGCCGATGACGAATACACCTTTCAACTCTTCCTTAACGAACAGCCATTGCCAAGGGAAGCTCCGGTCACCGGGTCTAATTCCCGTACTCCAATTCCGCTGCCGTGGACCAATGTCAAAACATTCACCTTCGGCCTGGGAGTCGTACCCATTACCTTCAGCGACGGCGACCGCCTGACCGTCCAGACCACCGTGACCAATCTGCCGCAAGCGCCAGAAGCCAACAATCTGGCAATGTTTACCTGGGTCCTGCAATTATTCTCTTGCAACGTCTAAGTCAGCCCGGATTCCGGCGGCAATCAAGGAGCGATACTCCCCGACGAACGCCTCGCGGTCCCGGTAATATTCAAATATCGAATCGGAGGGATTGTCGTAGGAACACCACGGTTCACGCTGCTGCGGGATTCCGACGGTATAGCCGGCCTTGATGAATTCGAGACATTGAGCGGTATCTAAAAAAAAGTCGGCAAACATCTCTTGACGCCAAGGGAGATCATACTGGGTGATCATGATCATCCCGTCGACCGCGAGCACCGGTTCAAAATCATTGGCGATTTCCCGTTGATAATCGATGAAATTTCCGTTATAAACGATTTTACCGTACCGATCCGGAGACTCCCGCCAATTGCCGTTGGCCGGCAGAGTTTTGGCGCCCAATACTCCCAATAGACCCAGGTTGGGATGGGCCTGAAACAGCGCCAGAATATCCTGCAAAAATCGATGATTCAGGATTGTGACCGTCTGATTCAGATAAATTTTGTAGCGGGCCTTGGAATTGCTCATGGCCAAATTGTACCCCTGCGCCAGGGTGAACTCGCCCCGCGGCAGAAGCTGACCGACCGTATAGCCGTCAGGAATCGCCAACGAACTCATGAACTTAGCCAGCGGATCTCCAGGCTTTTCTTTGGAGGGACAACAGATAAAGTCAAACTGTCGGTCATCCATCATGCGCGCACTCCTTCCGATACTCCCACCATCCGAAACATCCGCTCCAGACGGTGCTTTAATGTATGCTCCCGGTAAGCCCGCTCCCGCGCCGCGTCCCCCATGGAATGCCGCAATTCCTCTTCCGCGAGATATTCCCGGATCTTATCGCCCAAATCCCGGGCGTCGTCAAATCCGACCAATTCCCGATCCCTGGCGAAACATTCCCAAAGCGCCGGCCGGGTGTTGTCGACGATTTGAAAAGCGCCGCATCCGGCTAAGGCAAAAGTCCGGTCATTGGGACTGACGCCAATGACTCTCCGGCCATTGGCTGAAGCGGGATCTACCGAATCTCGGTGGATATTGAGATTGATCTTGGCTCCGTTATAATACTTCTGGATCTCCCAAAAATCGCAATTGACCGGCATGATAAATTTCCGCAGTTCCGGGTGGAGTTCATCCCCCCAATTTCCTATCAACCGGACCTGCAGATCCTTAATCCAGGGAGCAATGGCGTTTAAAATCCGGACCCGGTTGCCGAACGCCACTCCGACCAGGCAAAGATCGCTCCGGTACGCCGGAGGCGCTATGAGGCGTTGATGAACGCGCGGATTGCATCCCCACGGCAGGTAAAAAACGCGGGGATGGATATATTCCTTGACCGCCTGCAGCTCCGTAGTAAACACATAATCATAGTTTTCCAGCATGGAGCCGCGATGGCAATCGATTTCGTAAGGGTCCTCCACCAGCCATAACACAGTCCGGGCCCCTTTGGCCTTGGCATACCGGACCATTTCCGACCGGGTGAACGTGCCGTGAACCACTAATAAAAGCTCCGGCAGAAAATCATCGATTATTTCGCCGGTTAAATGAAACGGATTCACCTGACGCACCGTGCAGCCCAGATCATTAGCCAAGGTATCATGAATGCTGTAGGCATACCTTGATTCAAACGCCAGGCCGCCGGAATTGACAAATAGAATTCTCATTGGAGTTTCTCCTAAGCGTGAAAATTTGGACAGTCCAAAAACTGTTATATCATATTCCCAGGTGAGACAACTCGCACCATAGACTGCGCCGGCCCGAAGCACAATCAGCCGAAAGCGGAAATATACTTAATTGGTGCGCGTCCGGATATCATTATGAACTACAGGCGCATACCATAAACTGTTGCCGTGAACTTCCGAAACAAAATCCGCTTATGTAATAAAGGCTGTATCCCAAATAGCTTTAAAGTATTATGACCACCCCGGAAAGGAGGAAATGCTATGAAAGGAGTCATTTTGGCCGGCGGTACCGGGTCAAGACTTTATCCACTGACCAAAATCATTAATAAGCACCTGCTCCCGATCGGTAAATATCCGATGATCTGTTATCCGCTCGATCGTTTAAAAAAGGCGGATATTCAAAGGATTTTGATTGTAACGAATCAGCTCGGGGCGGGCCAAATGATCAACCTATTCGGCAGCGGTAAAAATAACGGGCTGGAGATCACCTATCGTGTTCAAGACCAGCCCGGAGGAATTGCCGATGCGTTGGGAATGGCGGAGGATTTTGCTTCCGGAGAGGATCTAGTGGTACTCCTCGGCGATAATATCTTCCAAGACGAATTGGGGGATTATGTGGCCGCGTTTCAACGTCAGGAAAAGGGGGCCAAGGTCTTCCTGAAAGAGGTCGCCGAACCCGAAGGATACGGCATCGCCGAGTTGAATGACAAACGGATTGTGGGAATCGAGGAAAAACCGGAGTTTCCAAAAACCAATCTGTGTGTCACCGGGATTTATATGTATGATAACAATGTTTTCAACGTAATTCGAACTCTTCAACCTTCCCGCCGCGGTGAACTCGAGATTAGCGACGTCAACCGGGTTTATCTTGAAAAGGGCGAAATTTCCTACGAGATCCTAAAAAAAGGCTGGATGGACGCTGGCACCTTCGAAAATCTGAGCGCCGCCAGGGGAATCGCCGAAGCCATGGAGCTATGTCTCAACTTTGTATGAAATGAATAAGCCCTTTTCGGAGTTTATCGAAAAGGGCTGTGACAAACCGACCGGAGGCCAAAGGGTAGTTCAAAACGCGCAGAAAAGCAAATGATAAAGTCAAACGTGACTTTATCATTTGCTTTTAAAGTCCGGCGTTATCGCCCATCCGGTTCCAACCTGACCTTGGCTCCCAATTTCTCCATTGCCACGCGAAGCTCATCCGCTTCCTCCCGGGTCAAACCGGTCAAACGATTCAAGTCGGTATCCCGCTCGTGAATCGCGAAATACGTTTCATCCCGTCCGGCGCGGTAATTACGAAGGATCTTTTGAACCTGCTTGTTCTGAGGGCCAAAGGATACTACCTCCAACCGATAGCGGATCACCGCCCGGTCGGCCGGGCCATCATCGGACCGTTCCAACTTCATCAGGCCGGGGGCGCCCTGCGACAACAGCGGCTGCGTCTCCGGCCTGGAAGCGGGTCTAGTTTGGAACACTCCGAAAACTGTCAAACAGACAGCGATCAAGGCTACTGACCCCAAAGCCGGAAGAAACGCCGGTCTTCTGACAAACCCAAAAAAGGAACGTTTCACAGCGGACCGCCGGGCGGCTTCCTCCCGAATCTTCATCCGCCATGCCGGACCAAAGTCAGCCAACGGTTCAACCGTCTCCACTTCCGCCAAAAACTCCCTCATCCGCCGGATCTCCGCCAGTTTCGCGGAACAACCCGTACAGCCGTGCAGATGGGCGGAGATTACCCGGCTCAACCGCAGGGAAGTCTCTCCGGAAGCGAAATCCTCCAAATACCGCCGAATTTGCGAACAGATCATGCCCGGACCCTCCCTTCCATCAACGAATGATACCGGGCGCGCCCCGTCAACTGCCGCCGGAACGCCTCCCTGGCCCGATTCAGCCTGGACTTTACCGTCCCCAAACTGCAACCCAGGACTTCAGCGATCTCCTGATAATCCAAACCTTCAATCTCCTTTAATATCAGCACCGCCCGATGCTCTTCGGACAAAAGCTGCAGCAATTCCTGGATCAATTCCGCACGTTCGCTGCTCTCGGCGGCCTCCTCCGGACCAGGGCTTCCGGCGGCCGGCTCAAACCCCTTCTCCTTGATCTCATCAAGGGAAGCGGACTGATGTTTGCGGCGGCGTAACTCATCCAGGCACAGATTAGTGACAACCCGGTACAGCCAGGTTTTGAAGGATGATTTGCCGTTAAATTCGCCGATTTTATGATAAATCCGGACCATGGCCTCCTGCCCGATGTCACAAGCGTCATGGTGATTGCCAAAATAGCGAAAGGTAAGATTATAGATCAACCGTTCATAATTGCCCAACAGCTTTTCAAAGGCAGCCGGATCTCCGTTCCGGCATCTTTCAATCAACTCCCGCTCCGTCATCAACTCGCCTCCCGCTCCCACGGTTCAAGACCGTCGTCAATCGACTTCTACCAGTCCATTATAACGACTGGAGAGCGGGGAATCAACTCTCATTGTCAAATCAAAAAACCACTAATCTTATCCAGGCCGACCAAGATCCCACCAGCAACCTCCGGGAGGTTGACCCGTTATTATCCGTAGCCGGCAATTCATAAGCGTGAAAAGTCAATTGTTCGCTTTTCATTTTGACGAATTGCATCCCGCTTTGGTTCCGTGCGTAGGACGCTTGCTCCCAATTGACAAAAAATATAGTACCGTTAGTTTTCATTGGACTTGAAAAAATGATAAATCGCTACCCGCAAAATGCCTTGTCCTTTTTCCTGAACTAGCATTATTTTCTGAAAGGAATCCCTGCTTGCAACGGGAATAATTAAATAATATAATAGTTATGTAAATTAATTTATGTTAATTTTCTCTCACTTACCCAATCCCGTTGCATTATATGAAAGGAGCTAACCACATGTTGTTTACCGGAAAAAAGTCGTACCTGATTCTACTGGCCGTCATCGCATTGGTGGCAGGCCTCGGAGTTCAGGCGCAGGCCGCCCCCGTCCTCTCCGATATTCAGGGCCATTGGGCGGAACAGACCATTAAGGCCCTGGCCGACCAGGGAATCATCAATGGGTATCCCGACGGCACCTTTAAGCCGGATCAGGCCATTAACCGGGCCGAGCTGGCCAAATTGGTGGCCAAAACCTTTAAGTACGCTCCGGTTGAAAAGAATTCATTTCCGGATGCCGCGAACCATTGGGCTCAGCCGTTCATTAACGAAGTGGCTTCCCAAAAAATCATGAAGGCCTTCAACGGCGGCAGCTTCAAACCGTCCGACACGGTCAACCGTGCCCAATTGACCATGGTGCTGACCCGGATCCTGCATATCGCGACTCCCGAGGAGAAATTCTCGGAACAGTGGCCTGCGAGCTTTACCGATCTGCCGGCGGATCACTGGGCTTTCCGCTATGCGGAGCTCACCCGGAAACTCGAAGTCCTGCCGGAAGGGTTCAAAACCGAATTCCATCCGGACCAGGGGACGACCCGGGCCGAAGCTGCTTGGGCGCTCAAAGCCCTTAACGAGCTATCCGTCAAGAAAGGCAAGATCGCCTCGGTGGACTTTGATAGCGGCCTAGTCAATATTCAAGGGAAGGACGATCCATTGCTGGCCATGGTCAATCCCGACACTGTCCTGCTCCGGAACAATATCACAGCGTCCGTTGACACGCTGCTGGCCGGAGACGAAGTAACCGCCATCGCCGTGCCTTCGGGAGACGTTAAGTACTTGAAAGCATTCGGCCAGGTAACCAAGAACGATCTGCTCTCCCGGGTCAGTTCCATGACCAAAGGCCAACTGACCACCGATCAGATCAGCGCCATCGTCGCCGGTGACTGGGACTCTATCAAAGACGATCTTAAAGGCGGCCTGTACAACCGGATGATCGGCATGGGCCTGACTCCGGCCGAAGCCGAGAGCATCATGGTTCAGGATTGGAATTATCTCGATACGTTGAGCCAGGATCGTTTGGCTCAGGCCCTGTCGTCCCAGTTCGGAATCACTCAGGACTTCAGTCAAGCGCTGCTGGCCAGGGATGTCGAGAAGATTAAAGAATACGGCAAGATTGAACTGGCGACCGCGGCCCTGAGCCGGCTGCTCGGAGCGGCGGAACCCGCCAATAATGACACGGAAGGCAATTATTAAGCCTCATAAGCCTCATTCACCCTTCCGGTTCCGACAGCCACCCCGCCTCCCGGCGCGGGTGGCTGTCTTGATCGGACCCGCTTCCGCGGCGGACGCCTGAAAATGAAAGACCGGTCAAAGACCGGTCTTAAACTCTTGAGACGATTGCATACGGTTTGATTCACCGTCAAATGATTCGGAGTAAGCGCATCAATACAATATCCACTTATACGGAAATGACTTCGGGATTAGTCCCAACCGCCACCGAGAACCAACAGAATCAGAATCAAGAAGAGCAAAAATCCACAGTTATTACCGCAGAATGACATTGAAGCTAACCTCCTCTTTCCGAGTATTTAGGTTGATACCCTGATATAAGATATGAACATTCGGAATAGAGGGGAATTAGGCGAAAAGAAGATTTATTAAACAAGACCAGATATCACCGCATATAGAGCCGCCATCCCAAATCCGGCGATCACCATCCCCGAAACCCGGTTTATCCATTTGAGCGCGGCACCATTCAGTTGCCGCCGGAATGTTCCCACCACGCCGCTGAGCATCAGCCACCAGCAGGATGAACCCAGAAAGACTCCCAGCACCAGCAGTCCGGGGCGGACCGCCTCTGTGACGACCGGGGTTTGCATGCCGGCGAAGATTGCCGTAAACGACAAGATCGTCATGGGATTGGTTAAGGTTAACCCGAAAGTTGATAAATAAGCGCCGCCGAATTTGGGGGCGGCCGCCTCCAGCGCCGGCCGCGACTGAAAGGTACGCCAACCCAAGGCCAACAGAAACAAACCGCCGGCCAACCCCAGCCAAATCCGCTGGCCAATGAGCAGATCCGCCAGAAAGGTCAGGCCGAATCCGGCGATGCAACCGTAGATGCCATCGGCCGTGGCCGCCCCCAGTCCGGAGATGAATCCGGCCCAGCGTCCCCCGGCCAGGGTCCGGCGGATGCACAATAAGCCGATGGGCCCCACCGGAGCGGCGATCGAAAGCCCGAGAATAAACCCCTTCCATAATAACTGATAGCTCATGATTTCACCGCTGCTCCCCTTCATGGGCTTCGCTGTTTTCGTCCGGGAACGGCAGGAGCGGCGTCTCTTTCAGCGTGGAAAGAACGATCGTGGTCCTGCTCCCCGCCACGCCGGGAACTTCTTTCAAGCAATCGCTGATCAGGCTCTCCAATTCCCGTATCGACCGGCACCGGACTTTCAGGCGATAATCATGCTCACCGGCGATATGGTGGCATTCCTGGATTTGAGGTAGATCGGCCACCGCCTTTAGGAAACGGACCCGAACCGACGGATGTTCCAGGGTAACATCGATAAACGCCAGAACTTCCCAGCCCACGGCCACCGGATCGATAAGCGCGGTGTAGCCATGAATGACTCCTCTCTCTTCCAGCCGCCGCACCCGGTCGGCCGCAGCCGGCGGGGTCAGCCCGAGTAAGGTTCCGAGTTCCGCCCAAGTAGTTCTGGCATTGAGCATCAATTGTCGAATGGTTTTCAAATCCAAAATATTCATTATAATTTCCCTTGTTATAATAAGTTTATGTATAAATAATATTATTAATCGATAGATGTGTCAACTGTTTTCTAAATAAATCGAAATACTCTCTAGTAGGGGAGACATCACGGCGCTCCCCGCCCCAACTCCGGCATTCAGTGCCGGATCTACGGCAGACATTGCCGGAGTTGCGGCAGGCGTTGCCAATCGCCCGGCATTCAGCGCCGCAAGAACGGCATTCAGTGCCGGGGCAGCGGCATCGATTGCCGGACCTGCGGCACTCATTGCCGCAACTACGGCATTCAATGCCATAACTATGGGGACCTTCCCCATAATTATGGCAATCATCGCCGTTCCATCGGGAACGCCCCCGCCTCCTCCGGCATCGAATGCCGGGGGTTGCGCAACGGCCAAATGAATCAAAGGAATTGTCCCCGGCCGACAGTCTTGAAGCCCCGCTGCCACAACAGCGGGCGTCGTTTTATTGACGGAAGGTGTGCTACATATTCTGCTTTAACAAACCATAAAAAAAGAGCTTTCGAACGGTTATTTCGAAAGCTCACGAGTTCGCTAGTGATCCATTTATCGGCTTCTCACGCAATCAGCCCCAGTTTTTTCATTACATCGGTCAGTTTGGCGGTATCGATGGGTTTGGCGGCGTAGGCCTCGCAACCGGAATCAAAGGCCTCGAAGACATTATCGGTGTCATTGAGCGCAGTAGTCATAATGATCTTCACCTTTTGCTGGTCGGTGACGCCCCGCTGTTTTTCCACGTCCCTGATGGTCTTCAGTGCTTTCAGCCCGTCGACTTTCGGCATCATAATGTCCATGCAGATCAAATCGTAGGGCTGGGCTTCATCCCAGGCCATCATAAAGGCCTCTACCGCTTCCATCCCGTCCACGGTGATATCGCATTCCCCGTAGGCGGATAAAAACTTAAATAAAAATTTCCGGCTGGCAAGATCATCTTCAACAATCAGGATCTTCATTGACTAGCTCTCCTTTCGGATGGAGTCGGCGGCCGTGAGCAACCGTTCGCTTAACTCGCCAATCTCCCGCGCGCTTCCTTTGCGGGCCGCCATTTCCAGCTTGAAGGCCAGGGCGCGGGCCGGGTCCGAATCTGTGCCGGAACTGGTTTTAAAGGCATGGGCGACTCTTTCGATCGCTGCGAAATCGCCGGCTTGAACTGCGGTCCGCAGAGCGCCGGCAAGATCCGATTCATTCAAGGCGGTTGGCGTTTCCAGGGGCTTTCCGCCGGTTCCGGCACTTACCGGCGAGCTCATGATGCCGGTTCCGACATGGGGCATCAAGCCAAAAATTGTTTCCGCCAGGGTTTGAATCGAAACCGGCTTGGCCAGAAACCGGTCCATTCCGGCCGCTAGGAACCGTTCGGCATCACCCCGGAACGCATGCGCCGTCAGTGCAATAATCGGAATATGCCCGCCGGCCCGCGCTTCTTGACTGCGGATCCGCCGCGTGGCCTCGACTCCGTCCATCTCCGGCATCTGAACGTCCATCAGGATCAGGTCGTAGGCGCGGCGCTCCAGCGCTTCAAGGGCTTCCCGGCCGTTATTTGCGACATCGCTGCTGATTCCAATCCGCTTCAACAATTTCATGAGTGTGATCTGGTTGACGGGGTCATCTTCCACCAACAGCCCAACCAGCGGTTGGCCGGCGCCGGCGACCGGGAACGTTCCGGATTCGGGGGTAGGGTTGGATCGCAGCGACGTTTGAAGTTCCAAGGGGATCGAAAAATAAAACGTGCTGCCGCGATCTTTTTCACTGTAAACGTCGATCTCTCCTCCCATGACATTGACCAGCTTTTTGGCGATGGCCAATCCCAAGCCGGTTCCGCCGAAACGGCGGGTAATCGAACTGTCGACTTGACTGAAGGTCTGAAAGAGCCGCTCCATCTCAAGCGGACTAATGCCAATCCCGGTATCCGAGACGTCAAACCGCAGGAAAACGTCCTCGCCCTCATAACTGTGGTACACCGTCAGCCGGACGGTCCCGATCTCCGTGAATTTGATGGCGTTCGACAGCAGATTGTTCAAAACCTGTAGCAGGCGGTGGGAATCCCCCACCAGATAGCGCGGGGCTTTCCAATCGATCTCCCATTCAAAGCTCAACCCCTTTTCCACGGCGCGGGGCTGATGCGCTTTGAATACCTTGGTCACCAACTCCTCCAAATCGAAGGGCGCCTTGACCAGTTCCATCTTGCCGGCCTCGATTTTGGCGTAATCGAGAATGTCATTGATAACGTTCAACAAGGAACCGGCGCATCCCTTGGCAATCTCCAGGTTTTCCCGCTGTTCCCCGTCAAGGGCGGTCATCAGGGTCAGATCGAGCATTCCGAGGATTCCGTTTAGGGGAGTCCGAATCTCGTGACTCATATTGGCCAGAAATTCGTTTTTGGCGCGGCTGGCGGCCTCGGCGTCCTCCTTAGCCTTCATTAAGGCGGTTTCGGCCTCTTTCCGCTCAGTGACGTCCGTGATGATCGTGGCGAAAAAACCCCGGCGGGGACTGTAAACGAATATTGAAAACCAGCGTCCGCGCCATTCATGATAAAAATCATCCAACCGGATGCTTTCTCCGGTTAAAGCCACCATGCCGAAGATTCGAATCTGATCGGCTAAAGTGTGGGAGGTGGCGGGAATGACCGTGGAGGCCAATTCTCCCATGACAACTTCCCGTTTCAGCCCCATCAGTTTTTCATAAGCGTCATTTATTTCCAGGAACCGGTAATCAACCGGATTGCCGTCACCGTCGGCCATCACCTGATGATAGGCGAAACCATCGGTCATGTTGGCAAACAGTTCACGATAGCGGGTTTCGCTGGCTTGGATCATCCGTTCCGCCCGTTTGCGCTCGGAAATATCCCGAATAATCTCAAGCGTCACCCGGTTGGAATCCAGAGTCACCTCTTGAATCCCAACCTCGACCGGAAACGAGGCGCCATTCTTCCGGAAATGCTCGGTCTCCAAAAAAAGCCCCTGATGCTCCGGCCGGCGCAATCGTTCTTCCCGTTTGCCAGCCATCCCTTCCAGAGCGCCAATCTCCAGACCCAAAAGCTCATCGCGCTCGTAGCCATAAGCGCTGACCGCGGCCTGGTTGGCTTCGATAATCCGGCCCCGCTCATCCACAAAGAGCATGATATCGTGGGTGTTTTCCGAAAGAAGCTTATAACGGCTTAATAAATCCTCAACGGCCTTAAACCGGGATATATCCCGGAATACCGCCACCACTCCGGTAATCGTCCCGTCCTCCAGCCGGATCGGGGCATTACTCGCGGAAATCAACCGTTTGGTTCCATCCCGTCCGACCAGGGCGGCATAATTGGCCAACCCCATCTGCGTTCCGGTACGGAGCACATCCTCCAGTGGCTGGTAGACAATCTCATCCGAGCGGTGATCGACGACTTTGAACACATCTCCGGCGGCTTTTCCCAACGACTCCGCCATGATCCAGCCGGTTAATGATTGCGCCGTCTGGTTCATGAAGGTTATTTTCAGGTCTTGATCGGTGGTGATAACGCCATCTCCGATGCAATTCAGCAAAGCGTAAAGGTACTGTCTTTCTTTCCGGCTTTCCAGGCGGCCGGCCTCGAACCGCCGATACAGGCAGGCCTCTCGCAAAGCAAAATCGATTGTGCGCATAACCAGTTCCGGCATTTGCCGGGACACCCTCTCAGCACCGGCGATCGATGCGGTCCAATCGGGAGCGGGGTGATCCGAATCCTCAGTCAGGAAAACCCAGGGGATCGGACGGCGCTCAGTCCTTGGCAAGCTGCGGATTTCATCCTCCGGAAGCAGGCCGTCAACCATGGCCACGTCCCATTCCCCGCTACTAAGCTCCTGCCAAAACACCTCCGAAGACTGAGTCAAATGGGTTTTGATTCTCATCCCACGGTTGCGAGCCGCCCGTTCCAGCCTTTCCAAATCCTCCTGAAGGCGGCTTAATAACAGAATCCGAAGAATGATCTCCAAGACCGCACCCTCTCCTGTTTTCACTACGACACTGCTTCATCATAGTACCATCACCATCTATTAGAGCCTGTCGTGAGAAATTAGATCCCTCCACCAATCAGAACCCGGTTATCGCGGCCTGTTCCCAAACTATTTTCCTGATCAACGGATAGCATTCGCCACCGTTTCAATGGCTCCGGCCATCTCACCCAAAGAGACTTGCCGCTCCACCGCGCCGATATCATAGGCCACTTTTGGCATTCCATAAACAACACTGGAAGCCTCATCCTGACCAAGCGTTCTTCCACCATTCTGACGCATCCGCAACAGACCGCGGGCACCGTCATTTCCCATCCCGGTCAGAATGACGCCGACCGCTTTATCCGCCGCGACAGTGGCAACCGAATTAAAAAGAACATCCACCGACGGGCAGTGGCCGTTCACTTTTTCCCCTTTAAAACACTCCACGTAAAACCGGCCTTGTTTCGAGCGGACCCGCATTTGAAAATCACCGGGTGCGATCAACACCCGGCCGGGAAGCACGATATCTCCGGACTCGGCCTCTTTCACTTCGACCCGGCAACTGTCGTTCAACCGGTCGGCATACATTTTGGTAAATACCGGCGGCATATGCTGAACCACTACGGTCCCGGGCATTTGGCGGGAGAAAAGGCTGAAGATTCTTGCCAGCGCTTCCGTTCCGCCAGTAGAGGCTCCGATGGCGATGATCTTTCCGACATTATCGGCGATCGCTTTCCCAGCCTCCGGCGGGGGCGGCGGTTCATGCTTCCAGAACCCGACCTTGGCGATGGAGGCTACTTTGACCTTCACGACCAATTCATTAATCAGCGGTTCAATGCCACGATTGTTACTCGGATCCGGTTTGGTTACAAAATCGACCGCTCCGGCCTTTAACGCCTCGAAAACATTGTTGCTGACCGAACTGACTACAACCACCGGCAATGGATGTTGCGGCATCAATTGCTTTAAAAAATCAATTCCATTTAATCCTGGCATCTCAACATCAAGGGTTACCACTTGCGGATGGAGTTGCATGATCTTGTCTTTCGCCTCGGCGGCGTTCGCGGCGGTCCCAACCACCTCAATTCCGGCATCGGCCGCTAATCCGCGCGCGATCATCTCTCGAAAGACCAGCGAATCATCGACGATTAGAACCCTGACACGTTGTTTGATGGCCACTTTATCTATTCCTTTCTATAAACCGATGGTCTGATGTATTGGAACTTCGTCTCCTCTCGGCGTAAAGATTCAGACAGACCAATAAACAAAAAACCTCCCGATTCCAAATGATTGTAGAAGCGATCGACCAATTCCCGACGGGTTGGCGGATCAAAATAAATCATCACATTACGGCAGAAGATGACATGAAATTTCTGTTTAAACGGATAAGTCTGGTTCATCAGATTGAACCGCCGGAAAATGACATTATTACGGATCGCCTCTCCTACTTGGCTATTCTCCTGGTCGTGAGCGACAAAGTACTTCCGTCTCCATTCATCGGGGATGTTCTTGATTTGCTCATTGGGGTAAATCCCCCGTTTCGCTGTTTCCAGCACCCGTTCGGAGATGTCGGTTGCCAAGACACGCGCGTCCCAAAGCGGCCGATCCATCCCCAAAAAATCAGCGATGGTCATCGCCAGGGTATACGGTTCCTCGCCGCTGGAACAACCGGCGCTCCAGATCCGCAAGTCGTGATTGCTTACCTTTGACTTCAATACCGGCAGAACTTCCGTGCGCAAGAATTTGAAATGTTCCACTTCCCGTAAAAAAAAAGTATGATTGGTGGTCAGCCGTTCCACCAACGTGGAGATTGCCTCACCGCTTGAGTCGGAAAAGACATAATTCAAATATTGAGAGAAACTCTGATAGTTTTTATCAATCAGGATATTTTGCAATCTCCCGGTAACCAAGGCTTTTTTTTCACGTAAGTTAATCCCATAATTCTGTTTGATAAAATCAACCAACCGCAAAAATTCATCTTCCGTGATGGGAACCATCGTGGTCAGCTCCAACTCACCAATCTTCAAGCAATTTCTCCGAGGGTCCGCACTTCATCGTCGCTTAATAACCGCTCGCAATCAAGCAATAATTTGACGCCCTCTCCCACTTTGCCGATGGCTTGAATATACCGGGTATTAAATCCGGTACCGGGGTCCGGCGGAGGAACGATATCCGATTCGGGAATGGCTAAAACTTCGTCCACCTGATCA
Source organism: Bacillota bacterium (assembly GCA_023402395.1). Classification (GTDB taxonomy): domain Bacteria; phylum Bacillota; class UBA4882; order UBA8346; family UBA8346; genus JAEYGI01. Next base: position 245,251 of record JAEYGI010000040.1, on the reverse strand, counting down.
ACGATGAGCCCGACGGAGATTTCATTGATATCAACCACCACGATACAGGTCCGGTCATTGTATTCCTTGGCCTCCTTCTTAAAACGCAGCCTGACGTCCATCACCGGAATAATCTTTCCTCGGAGATTGATGATGCCCTTGATATAATTGGGAAGCTCCGGGACATCGGTGATCGCTTGGATTCCGATAATCTCCGTGACAAATTTGATGGGAATCCCATAATTTTCATTGCCGATGCAAAACGTCAAGTATTTTCCCTTCTGCGTGTCTTCATCCAACTCAAGCCGGTCCAACAGATCGTTCATTGCCTTCACCTCAAATTTACTTATTTGTTTAACTTGTTTTCCTTAAAAGCCATGTAGTAATGTCCCTTGCTCAAAAGAAGTCAGGAACACTGGTCTGGATCGACTTTATCACTTACTTCTCTGAAGGTTTGTGTACAACCCGGCCTTTCAGCCGGGGTTTATCGCAACGCTTTTAGGAAGCCGAGATTAAGCCGCCGATATCCAAAATCAAGCTGATGCGACCATCCCCCAGCAAAGTACAGCCATTAAGTCCGCGGATTTTTTTGACATAACGGGGAAGCCCTTTTACGACCACCTGTTGTTCGCCGAGGAGTTCATCGGCGAACAAACAGATACTCTTAGTATCATTTTCGACCATAATCAAAATTCCTTCTTGGAAATTGTGAATACCGGACTTTATTTTAAATAATTCATGGAGTCGCAGAACACGATTGCATTCACCCCGCAACAAAATCATCTCCTGGCCGTCCGGATCGGTGATGACCTGATTTTCCTTGGCCCGGAACGACTCCCGGATTGAAGGGGTGGGAACGGTAAACAATGAATTTCCGACGCGAATGGTCATTCCGTCGATAATGGCCAGAGTGAGCGGGATCTTCAATACAAACGCGGTCCCTTTTTCGAGTTCGCTTTCGATTAATACGTTTCCCCCGACTTTTTCAATATTCTTAAGAACCACATCCATTCCAACCCCGCGCCCTGAAAACTCGGTTACCTTATCCTTGGTCGAGAAGCCCGGCAACAGGATCAGGGAAAAAATCTCCCGTTCGCTCATTTCAGCCTCAGGTTTATTAATTAAACCATTGGCCAGCGCCTTCTTAATAATTTTATCTTTATTCAAGCCCCGCCCGTCGTCCCGGATAATGATCCAAACCTCGCTGCCGGAGTTTTTGGCTTCCAAGGTGATTCGCCCCACCTCGGGCTTTCCTTTGGCTTTCCGCTCCTCAGCCGATTCAATCCCGTGGTCGATGGCATTCCGGATCATATGCATCAACGGATCGGACAACTGCTCGATGATATTCTTATCGACCTCGGTCTCGTCACCGATTAACACCAGTTCCACATCTTTGCCCTGTTTCCGACTCATGTCCCTGACAATGCGCTGCATTTTTTGAAAGGTATTGGTCAACGGGATCATCCGGACCGACATCACCACGTCCTGAAGCTCATTGGTGATCTTATGCAACTGCCGGGCCGATTTGTGGAAGCTTTCCAGTTGCATCCCGGCCAATTCCGGATTCCGGGTGACCATTGCTTCCGATATCACCAGTTCACCCACAAGATCCATCAATTTATCCAATTTCTCAACATTAACATTAATGAACTTCTGTTTGACCGGAGCGGTGGAAACATTCTTCTCCACGGAAGGCTTCTCTTCCGCAGCCACGTGTTCCTGAACAGCCGACTCCGTCAATGCCTGGGGCAACCGGAACTCCTTCCAGTCGCTGTCCGTGGCCGGAACGATCTCGCAGGTTTTTAACAAAACCGTTTTATTAAAGAAATCCCGCACCTCTTCAAAGCTTTGTCCGGTCTCGAAGAGAATTTGCAATCCGTTTTTCTTGATTAACTCGACGCTGTCATTGTTGTTAATGATCTCTTCCGGCTGGGTATGAATGTTCTCCGCGAACTCACGCATTTGATGGAGAACGGTATAAGCACGGATGTCCTCCAATTCGGAGCCGTCCTCAAAAAATAAAACGACTTTAAAACTGGATCGATCGCGACTCGGCGCCGACTGATCGGAGCCAATATAAAATTTTTGGGGCTCGGCTGATTTTTCAGGGGCCGCATCCGAAGTTTTGTGATTTGGATTAGCTTCGCGCAGTTCCGTCAAATATTCTTTATTGCGGGAGATCATTTGGGAGGAATCTCCATTGGGCTCTGCGCCGTTCTGCACTTTATCGATCTCATTTTTTATAAAATCGACTCCTGCCAGGACCAAGTCGCTTAATATCGATACATCGACCTGTTCCGGTTTTTCCTCCCGAAGATAATAAAAAAGATCCTCCAGCGAGTGGGCGAGTTTGGATATATCGTTAAAAAGCATCATCGCCGCTGAACCTTTGATGGTGTGCATGATCCGGAATATTTCGTTGATGGAGGATTCCAGGTCGCTCCGTTGTTCCCCGTTAAGGATCAACTGTTCCAGTTGTTCGGTTAGTTGCAGCGTCTCCACGATGAATAAGTCCAGCATCGGTTCTCTTTCAAATTGACTTCCCATCATCGGTCACTCCTTACGTTACTTTTCCGGGATCGTCGTTCCACGACAGCTTCGCTGACACAAGCCACGCAATAAATTGGCTGCTTTAAAGCCATGTGATAAAGTCTACCGGGAGCCATAAATGGTACAACGCATCATTACTGCTCACCCGCCGGGTTTACATCAAACGCTTCCAGGGCACCCAACTAGATGTAGCGTATTGTAACCGGTAGATTTGAAAAATGCCAACGCTGAACGAGCGTTGGCAAATAAGCGGCCGTTCGGCCTCCTCGCCTGACTTTTCAGCATCCTTGCTCAATGCGTCACGGATTCCTATGATTCCTATAATAGTTATCGACTGCCGCTTCAAAAAAAAATAGTACTTTATCGTGAAGTTTAAACCGATTTTTGCTCGGCTTATATTTTCACCCTTGCCACCTTAACTTCTAAGGCAATTTTTGGTCTTGGGGCGGACTTGTCAGCGCTAGACTTCGCTCAAATATTGTTTAACCCGTTCCAGCTCTGCGGCTAATTGTTTGAAAATCAGACCGGCTGATTCCAGCCGGGCTTCTTTCCCCATCCGTTCCAACGCATAGGCTAATTGAACCGCAGTCTGGGCTCCAAAATTGCTCACAGTTCCCTTAATATTGTGAGCCGTTCGGTTTACAGTGACCGCATCCCCGACTGATATGGCCGCTTCTAATTGGCCTAATGCCGCCGGAATGAAATTTAAAAACTCTCCGATCAGTTCTTTAAGGATCTCCTCGTTATTCTCCAATGACTCCCGAATCCTGGACAAGTCGGCGAGCGGCGGCTGAACGCCGGACTTACCGTATTGATCAATGAGCCGGTATAATTCACTGGAGTGAATCGGCTTGGATAAATAGTCGTCCATCCCGGAGGAAAGGCACTTCTCTTTCGTCCCTTCAAGAGCATGAGCTGTCATGGCAATAATTGGAATGCGTTTGCCCGAATCCTTCTCCCGGTCCCGAATCCGGGCTGTTGCCTCAAAGCCATCCATTACCGGCATTTGGATGTCCATCAGAATCAGGTCGTAATCTCCTTGTTCCCAGGCGGTCAAACATTCCAAACCAGTGGCCGCCACTTTGACGGCCCACCCTTTCCGCTCCATCAAGGCCACGGCCAGTTTCTGGTTAATCGGGCTATCCTCGGCCAGGAGAATCCGTAAAGCTCCGTCCGGCGTGGCCTGATCCATAACTCCCGCCGCTGATTCTAAAATGACCCGACTGGCCCAGTTATCGCCGATAACCATTGTTCTCGTGCCGAATCGGGCCTGAACCGGTTCCGGTAGTTCCGGCCCCTCCAGGTACGGGAGTTCAAATGTAAATACGCTACCTAAGCCTTCCGTGCTTTTGACTCCAATCCACCCCCCCATCGTTTCAATTAAATGCTTGGAAATCGCCAGCCCCAGTCCGGTTCCGGAAAACCGGCGCGACGTGGATCCGTCGACTTGACTAAAATTTTTGAAGAGAAGGTCTAATTTGGAATCGGGGATTCCAATTCCGGTATCACGTACCCGAAAGCGAAGCCACGGTTTATCTTCTCTGGCGCACATATCAAGATGAACCGAAATCTCGCCGGCTTCGGTAAATTTGACGGCGTTTCCGACCAAATTGATCAAAACTTGTGAAAGCCGTCCCGGATCGCCCATCGCCAGTCGGGGAACCTCCGCGTCGATTTTACAAGATAATTTTAGTCCTTTCCCGCAAGCGCCAATCTCAAACATTTCTACGATCCGCTCCACACATTCCCGAAGATCAAAAGCAACCTCTTCAACCTCAATCCGGCCGGATTCAATCTTGGAAAGGTCCAGGATGTCGTTGATAATTCGCAGCAACGAATCGGCCGAACCTTTCAACAGCTCCAAATATTCCCGCTGGCTCGGTTGAAGCTCAGTCTGAAGCATCAACTCGGCCATGCCGATAATGCCGTTCATCGGCGTCCGGATTTCATGGCTCATATTGGCCAAAAACTGGCTCTTGGCTTGGTTGGCGCTTTCCGCCGCTTCTTTGGCCTGGCGTAATTCCAATTCAAAGCGTTTTCGCTCTGTAATGTCAATAAAGCTTTCCACGCCGCCAACCACGTTCCCCTGGGCATCTTTGAGCAAATCGGCGCTCTTTAAAACGGTTCGGGATTCTCCGGACTTAGTGCGGATATCGATTTCAACGGACATCACCGGTTTACGAATCTCCGGCTCAAACAGGCCGCAGTGGCCATTGACGCAAGGTATCGGCGCAAATAAGCGGCAAGGCTTCCCGATTACTTCAGCGGCGGAGTATCCAGTCAACTCCTCGGCTTTCCGATTAAAACTGGTGATAGTTCCGTCGCAGTCCACCGAAAATACCGCGCTGGGCGTCACCCGATAGACCAATTCAATCCATTCCTTGGTTCGGCGCAATTCAGACTCGGTTTGCGTCCGCTCCGTGATGTCATGAATGATTGAATACAATAATTGTTGTTTGTCAATCCGAATCGGTCCGCTGTGGACTTCCACGTCTCGAATCGTTCCATTGGACAAGCGATGGCTGAAATTAAAATATTGGCGCTGCCCCGTCACCGCTTCCGCCATTAACGCCCGGATTTCGGTTGGAGTGAGCGTGTTCAGATCGCTAATTCGTAACTGTTGAAACTGTTCCCGGGTGTATCCGTAGAACCGGCAGGCGGCATCATTGGCATCGACGATCATCCCCGATTCCGGTTCGATGAGCAGCATCACCGAGGAATTCATCACAAAGAGACTGGTATAACGCTCCTCACTTTCGAACATCGAAATCACTCCAAGCGGGGCTGAGATTCATTGAAACCGCAATGACTTTTAAAAATAAGCGTCACCTTAGTTTGAACGCAAGCGTTCCAGAACATTCCGCGGAATCTCGGCCAACGGAAGAATTCGATCCACTGCTCCCACTGCAACCGCTTCCTTCGGCATACCGTAAACCACGCAACTCGCCTCATCCTGTGCGATGGTAAACGCTCCGGCCTTCCGCATCTCCAACAGTCCGGTAGCACCATCCTTGCCCATTCCGGTCAAGATGACCCCAATGGCATTCGCCCCGGCGTATTTTGCCACTGATTGAAACATAACTTCCACCGACGGGCGCTGGTGAAAGACCAGGGGGCCGTCTTTCAGTTCCACGTAATACTCGGCGCCGCTGCGTTTAACCACCAAATGCCGGTTTCCCGGCGCAATCAAGGCCTTCCCCGGGGTTAACGGTTCCCGCTCTTCGGCCTCTTTTACTTGGATTCGGCATCGTTCATTCAATCGCTCCGCAAAAGCTCGCGTGAACGCTTCCGGCATATGCTGGACAATCACGATCGGCTGCATATCCTCAGGCATTCGCGTCAAGACTTCTTTAATGGCTTCGGTTCCGCCAGTCGATGCTCCGATGGCCACAATTTTATAGGTTGTCCGTAATAAAGCTCCTGACACTCGCGATAACGGTTCCGCTTCCACCGGCTTGGAGGATGCTTGCGGGAAACGCTTCATGCCGGCCACTGCTTTAATCTTTTCAATTAATTGCTGGCTCATGTTTTTTACCGAATACGACGCGCCCGGCTTGGCAATGACTTCAACCGCCCCCAGCTCGAAGGCATGCAGCGCGACCGGACCGCCACGCACCGACAGGGAACTGACAATGATCACCGGCAGCGGATGATAGCGCATCAGTTTTTCCAGAAAGGTCAAGCCGTCCATCTTCGGCATTTCAATATCGAGTAACAAGACATCCGGTTCGAGTTGAATGATCTTATCCCGGGCCACGAATGGATCGGGAGCGGTTCCCACCACTTCCAAAGCGGGATCGGCGGAGAGCTCCTCGCTGATAACCTTTCGCACCATCGCCGAGTCGTCAACGATTAGCACTTTTATTTTACGGTCCATAGTACCGCCGCTTTCTCAATATTTATTGATCTGATGCACCAGGACGTCACCGGTGACGGTATTAAAAATGACTTTCCGGCCGGTTTGTCCTCCGGTATCGCGAGTCATCACCTGGATACGGTACTGGCGCAAAGCGGCCTCGGCCACCTGAGCATTTTCGGTGCCGATCAGCGAGTTCAAATGAAGGTGCTGGCTGCCGCCGATGATGTGGGCCCGAAGTTGATCCATTCGAGCCCCTTTTTCCAATGCCAATTGAATGAGATATGGAACGGAAACATTGCCAAAACGCGCGGTCCGCTCCCCGTGCCTGGCCCGCCCGAACAAGTAATGATTCATGCCGCCGATTCCGGCTTCGCGGTCCCACACACAAACCGCCACGCAAGAGCCGAGCACGGTATGAACCAGGTACGGCTCATCGGTGACAAAGATGTACCCGGGCTGCAGGTAATATTTTTGATAGCTATTCATAGCTTATGCGATGAGTCCCAACTCCCGGAGTTGGTCAAGGAGTTTCCGGCGTTCAATGGGCTTGATCAAATAAGCCTCACATTGTTCGTGAAAGGCACGCTTGATGTTATCCTGATCGCTCAGTGCCGTGGTCATGATGATCTTTACCCCATCTTCCCAGGCGACTCCCAAATCCCGCTCGATCGTGCGGATCTCTTTTAAAACTTCCTGCCCGTCCATTTCCGGCATCATGATATCCAGGCAGATCAATTGATACGGGGATTCCTCCTGCCAAGCCAGTTCAAAGGCTGTGAGCGCCTCCCGGCCGTTAACGGCGATATCGCACTGCCCATATTCCGACAGAATAACTTGCAACAACCTCCGGCTGACAAAATCATCCTCCACGATCAGCGTCTTCATCGCGGTTCCCCCTTTAAAGCCAATGGGATAAAGTCTACCGAATCAACGTCGGCCATGAGAAACTGTCTCAAAATTGACTTTATCCCTGCTTCTGTATGCTTTTATATACAACTCCGGCCTTCGGCCGGGTTTATCACAACGCTTTTTATTGAAAGCCATGTGATAAAGTCTAATCGACCCACTTCAGCCTCGCGGAGAACTTGAGGAACGACTTTATCACTTGCTTTTCTGAGCTTTTGTGTGCAACTCCGGCCTTCGGCCGGGTTTATCACAACGCTTTTAAGCCAACCTGGAATTTCGATTTCAGCTTACATTGGTTTCAAACTTAAAGAGGCTTTCGATATCCAGGATTAAAGCGAGCTTCCCGTCTCCGAGCACCGATACTCCGGATGCGTATTGAAGCTGCTTGAACTCTTCTTCCAAGGGCTTGACCACCAGTTCCTTCCGGCCGATGATTCCGGTTACGGGAAGGGCCTTCATACTTTTCTCCTGCTCCAGCAAGATAATCAGCCCCGGTTCGGCGGCCTCCGGTTCCGAAGTTCCAAAGATCGCGGCAATGGGGATTACCGGCAGCACCTCATCCCTGACTTTGAAAAAGGCCCGTTTCCCGCGGACAAATACCCATTGTTCATCCTTTGGCTGAATGATCTGTTTGACATTCAACGTCGGAATAATGAACCGGTTCCCTTGGATTTCGGTGATAATGCCGTTAATGGCCGCAAAATTGATAGGAATCTTCAAAATGAAGGTGCAGCCCTGCCCCGGCCGGTTAAAGATCTCGATCTTTCCCCCGATCCGATTCATCTCGGTCTTTACCACATCCAGGCCCACTCCCCGGCCGGAGATGTGATTGACTGTCTCGGCGGTGGAAAATCCGGGGAGGAAAATCAAATCCAGCACCTCGTCATCTCTGTAGCTCCGCTTGGGATCGATTAATTTCTTTTCCACCGCTTTGCGATGAATTTTCTCCACCGAGAGGCCCCGCCCGTCGTCGGTGACTTCAATATAGACGCTCCCTTTTTTGCTGTAAGCGCTGATCCGGACCTCGCCTTGGGCCTGCTTTCCGGCTTGAAGCCGTTCCGTTTCGGATTCAATCCCATGCGCGATCGAATTTTTGACCATGTGCAAGAGGGGATCCTGGATCTTCTCGGCCACGCCCCGATCGATCTCCGTCTCCTCTCCTGCCAGAGTAAAGTGCACATTCTTACCGAGTTCGGCGATGGCGTCACGGGCCACCCGGTTGACCTTCTGAAAAGTCGCCCGTAGCGAGACCATCCGCATCGACATCGATAATTGCTGCAATTCCTTGATCAGCCGTTCCATCCGCAACACATGGTTGAAGAACGGATCATTGGAATTAAACTTTACGCTGGCCTCTTGCTCGATCTGGGACTGCAGGATCAACATTTCCCCGATCTTGTCCACCAAACCGTCGATCTTGACTGTCGGAATCCTGGCAAAGTCAGTGCCGGACATCATCGGCCCCGGCCCATTCTTTTTTGGTTGCTCCGGAACTCGCCCGGAATCGGCTCCCGGGAGGATTTCGGGTTTATTGTCGCTCTCCGCCGCGTCCCCGTTGTGAAGTTCCAGACGCTCATGGCGCGGCTCGCCCAATGACTGGACCGGACCGGATGGGCCCGGCTTTGACTGAGGCGGGAGCGGTGCTTCCGGCTTCGCCGGCTCAGCTTGCGGCGGGGCGCCGGTTGCGACAGCCGCCCCGGCTTCGCCCAGCGGCGACTCCAACTGTGAAAGATGCCGTTCATATTCCCGCTGTTCGGTGAGAACGGCCGGAAAGACGCTATTGTCCACCATTCTCCGGATGAAATCGCATGAACTCAGCACTAAATTGAGCACATTCCCGGAAAGGTTGAACTCTCCCTTCCGGACCCGGCTGAGCAGCGTTTCCGTTGCCTGGGCCAGCTTCTTCACGGGCACCCGGTTGATAAAACCGGCCAGGCCCCGGATGGTATGAAAGTTCCGGTACAGATTGTAAACCAGATCCACCCGGCTTAAGTCCGTCTCCAGCCCCGATAGATCGGACTCCACTTTGGAAAGATAGCCTTTGATCTCCCCGATAAAGTCCTCCAGAAACTCGCGATCGATTTCGACCAGGGTTTCCGAGGGGCCGTCGATAATCTCGGCCACAGCCTGGCGAATCGCCGAGCTTTCGTCGGGAATCTCCCGGTCTCTGGAGGCGACCAGGCGAATCCGGCAGAAGTTACTGGAACAATCCTGGACCGGCTGAACCAAGTGCAGATCGATCCGTTCGATCTCGGTCTCATAGGCCAGTTCCTTGATCAACTTTTCTTCCGGCAGTTCCGTCGCCAGCACCAGTTTGACGACGGAGGGCTCAAGGTCGCTGTTCCCGTCCTTCAGGACGGAACCCGGCGGATCGGAGGTAATAATCACGCCGACTCCCTCAAAATGCTGATAGATGAGAAAGGCGCGAATCGATTTATACTGGCAATTCTCTTTGAGGTAAACTTCAACCTGATAAATGACCAGTCCCTTGGCTGAGAGCTCGTTAACCTTAGCCAGTTCTTCCTGGCTCAGATTCAGTTCGGGCCCCGCCGAAACCGCTTCCGGAGAAGGAGGCGGGGAAGTGGGAACATTCTCCTGAATAATGGCGTGCAGCCGGTTGATGATATGATCGGCCTTGAAATCGCCCTCGTCGCCGTTTTGAATCACCGATTCCAGGCAGTTAAGCAGAAAGTCGTGACAGACAAAGAGCAGTTCCACCAGTTTGCCATCGAGATGAAGCTTACCGTCACGGATGTCATGAAGAACGTCTTCCATGCCGTGGGCCATGTTCTCCATCTTTTTCAGCCCCATCATTGCCGAGGAGCCTTTGATGGTATGGACCACCCGGAAGATTTCATTGATGATCTCCCGGTTCTCCGGATTCTGTTCCAGCGCCATCAGGGATTCGTTCAATATCTCCAGGTGTTCCCGGGTTTCACCCACAAAAATCTCAGTCAATTCATTCATCGCGGCAGCAACCTCCTCCGGCATCGCGAACGATGCCACCGGCTTATTCTTTGGCGTTCGTGTCACGACAAGATTTTCTCCGGCTTTTTCTGATAAATGGTCGGCTGAATATAGCTGAACCGGTGCGTCTTATTGGTGAGGCTCTCCGAATGGCCGATAAACAGGTAGCCTCCCGGAGTCAACGCCCGGTAAAATTTCTCAACCAACTCCTGTTGGGTGGATGGCTCGAAGTAGATCATCACGTTCCGGCAAAAAATAATATCCAGGGTGTCGCGGAAGGGAAACCGCTCCATCAGGTTGAACTGCCTGAACGTGACCAGCCGCCGGATCTCCGGGTCAACCTCATACCCGGAACCCCGCTTTTGAAAATACCGTTGTAAATGATAGGAACTTACTTCCCCGGCGATGGCCGGAGGATAGTAAGCCCGCTGTGCAATGCTTAAAACCCGGTGGCTGATATCGGTGGCGAGAATCTTCAAGTTGATCTCCGGCGGCAGGCAATCCTTAAAAACCATGGCCAGCGTATACGGCTCCTGGCCGGTCGAACAACCGGCGCTCCACACCCGGATTTCATTCCGGGACCGGATCCGCCGGTTCTGCTCCAGGATGGAGTCGATCCGGCTCCGGATGAACTCAAAATGATTCATCTCCCGGAAAAAATCGGTCTTATTGACAGTGATCTCATCGGAAAAGGGCACCCAAACCCCGGGATCCGAATCTTGAGTCAACTGTTTAAAATAGGCATCATATGAGCTGAGCCCATTTTTGCGCATCAATTTGTCAAGCTTGGCCTGGAGCATCTCGCGCTTGTTCTGATTGAAATGAATGCCCAGCCGTTCCTGGATGAGATTTTGAAACCGCTCAAACTGGCGGTTGTCAAATGAACTGTTGATCATTGTTCCGGTTCCGCCCGTCAGAAATCGGCGGAATCGCTATTTAACGGGATGATCTGTTCCGGATCCACCACTTGGGTGACTTTTTTGGCCGCCAATCGCTCACCGGCGCCCGGCCGCATTCCCGAAACCGACGGGATCGCTTGCCGCGTCATCGTCCTGGGAGACAAGGCGCTTCTGGTTTCGGCCAGGCGTTGAACCGCGGCGCTTCCCTCCACCAACGCCATCAGTTGCAGCACGCTCTCCCGGGTACTATGAACTTGGGCATTCAGTTCTTCGGAAGCGGAAGCGCTTTCCTCGGCGCCGGCCGCGTTCTGCATCGTCACCGTTTCCATCTGGGACATCGCCTTATTGACCTGCATGATTCCTTGGGATTGCTCCTGACTGGCGGCAACGATCTCTTCCATCAGCTCATTGACTTTCTTGGCCTGCTGGGTAATATCGTTCAAAGACTGCCGGACCCGCTCGGCCACGGAAACGCCTTTGCCCGCCAATTCGATGTTATTTTCAATGATGGCCGCGGTGTCTTTGGCCGCTTGAGCGCTGCGGCCGGCCAGATTGCGGACTTCCTCGGCCACCACCGCGAAGCCCATGCCGGCTTCGCCGGCCCGGGCCGCCTCTACCGCGGCGTTCAGCGCTAAAATATTGGTTTGAAACGCGATCTCATCAATGACTTTGATGATCTTGGCAATCTGATCACTGGATTTTTTCAATTCATCCATGGACCCCATCATATCCCGCATCTCATGGTTACCGTGTTCCGCGGCGGACATGGTCTGCTTGGAAAGGATTTCGGCCTGCCGGGTATTTTCGGTGTTCTGAGCGACCATGGAAGCGGTTTCTTCCAGAGTGGTCGAAGTCTCTTCAATGGCCGATGCCTGTTCCGAACTGCCCTCGGCCAGTTGCTGACTGGTGGCGGAGAGCTGGTTGGAGGCGGCCGCAATCTGATTGGCGCTCTCCGACAAGGCAGACACACTATTTTTAATCGATCGGCTAATGGTGCCGCTCAAATAAAATCCCAATCCCAACGACAAGATGATTCCGATCAGCACGCCTAACAGATTGTTGGTCCGACTAGCCGCCATCGCCCGGTTGGCCTGGCTGACTTCGCTCGCGGACTCCGCGTCATGCATTTCAATCAATTTCTCCAGGATATCCATGCATTTCAGAAAATGTTCCCGGGAAACCCCGTAGGAAAGCGCCAATGCCTGTTGTTTGGCTTCGGAAGTCCCTTGCAGGGCTAGTTCGACGACTTGTTCGTGGCTCTCTTTCCAGCGTTGATACGTCTGCTGAAACTCGAACCACGTCTCTTTTTTCTGGGCGGCGTTAATTTTGGCTTCAAATTGTTTCCATTTGGCGTCAATGCTGTCATAATACATTTTCATCCGGCCGGCTTGAAACTGAACCTCATCTTCGGAAGGGGCGAGCAGCATCGAGCGCTGGGCGGCCAACGCCGCGTATAACTGGGTTTGAATGGTGAGCAACGCATTTTCCGAGGGGAGAATGTCATCGGAGATGGAATGCAGGTGGCCGCCAAGCTTCTCTGAGTTCAGCCAGCCCACGGTTCCGACGATCAGGGTGATAATGGAAATAATCAGAAAACTGCAGATTAATTTGGTCCCGAGTTTCATCCGTTTAAACATTGTTACTCTCTCCTTCGCCATCCTGTAGTGGGGTCAATTCATCCGGAACCATCAGATAATCCACTTCCAGCAATACCACGACTTTGTTTTTGAGCTTGGCAATCCCGGTCATGAACTTGCCGTCGATGACGCTCTCATTTCGCAGGTCGGTCTCAATATCGCCGGCCTGGATATTGATCACCTCGGAGACGGTATCGACCACGACCCCGATCGTCCGTTTGCCGGAGGCCGGATTGATCTCGATCACAATAATGCAAGTACGCTCGGTATACTCCCGTTCTGGCAAGCCGAACTTGACCCGCAGGTCGATGATGGGCACGATCTTACCGCGCAAATTGATAATGCCCTTGATGAACGGAGGCGTCTTCGGGATGGAAGTGATCTCCATCATGCCGATGATCTCTTTGACCTGATGGATAGGGATCCCGTAGCCTTCATTGCCAAGGGCAAAGGTCAGGTGTTTTCCTTCCATGACTTTATTCCTCCCTGAAACCGTTCTCTGCTTATATCCAGTTTCCGAAACCGAAACAATGATTGTTGGATTCCCAGCTATATTAATTTTTGTAATGATTATATCGGCACGGTTCGCTAGTCCTTTAGACCTAAAAAGATAATTTTACCAAAGAATCAACGAATTGAAACCTACTTTGGGGCGATTGGCGAAATATCCGGTTGGTCAGCAGTAAACTGCGCCGCCAGGCCGGTCGGCCCGCAATCTTTCATTGCGAACTGGCTTGGCTCCAGCGGCAGGTGACAAAACTCCATTGCCAGGATCCACTGTCACATTGGCAGCTGGCAAAATCAAATTACGATCCACCAATTGGAAATTGGCAAATGACAATCCTCCAAAACCAAGTGACAATCCACTTGAGGCAGTTGGCAATAGTACATTGGCAAATTGCATTCCAATATTGCCATCCACCGATTGGAAATTGGCGGATCACTTTATGATTGGGACAGGTGACAATGGCCTTTGGAAAGAAACCTTTTAGTTTCGGGGTTCGGATTATCATTCATAACCGGTTGTCCATGCCTTCGGTTCAGCCGCTTACGGATGGAGGCGAAACGGCCAATCAATTTGTAAATGAAACGCAAACGGCGCGGTCGTGATATCGACCGCGCCGTCCGTGAAGGCGTTGGTTTCCCGCTTTGGCCCGCCGCTTACCCCTCAATTCCGACCCGGACCGGAACCGGATGCAACACCCGAACCAGATCCTCCGGCTTGAGGCTGACCAGATAACCCCTTTTCCCGCCATTGATATAAATCAGCGGCAATTGCAGAATGGTCTCCTCCACATACACCGGAAGCTTTTTGCGGGTTCCAAACGGCGAGGTTCCGCCCACCAGATAGCCGGTATGCTTGCTAGCGGTCTCCGGCGTGCAGGGAACGATGGCCTTGACCCCCAAAACCCGGGCCAGTTCTTTGGTGGAAACCTGCCGATCGCCGTGCATCAGCACCAGTAATGGCTGATGGCCTTCATCCTCCATCACCAGGGTTTTCACGGCCGAATGCTCGGGGATGCCCAGTTCCCGGGCGGCCACCGCCGTGCCCCCCTTCTCTTCATAAGAATAAAGATGATCGCCGAATTCGACTCCCGCGTCGCGCAATTGCCGGATCGCCGGGGTCACTGACATTTTTCCCTTGCTCAAGACGATCGCTCCTCCGATTTCGTTTAAATTATAATGATAATCAAGCCCGATCAATCATCACGTCCCAGCCCGGAACTTCTTCGAAGTTCCCGGATGCCGTCGCCAATGATCGCCAGGCCTTGTTCCATTTGGCTTGCGGAAAGCCTGGAAATACTCAGCCGGAGAGTGTTCCGCCCCGCGCCGTCAGTATAAAAGATATCCCCCGGCGTGAATAGCACCTTGTGTTGATAACAATAATCCAGCAATTGACGGGTATCAATCCCCTGCAGTTCGAGAAAGATGTGCAGGCCGCCGCTGCTCCAGACGCGCCGGTAGGGAAGGTAATGCTCGACCAGCCTGAGAGCGTGTTCGTAGCGCGCTTTATAATGAGACTTCGCCCGCCGCAGGTACGTTTGAAACCGGCCATGCTGCAAATATTCGCACAGAATCGCCTGATCAAGCAATGACGCATAAATATTGCGGAAAAATTTGACGCTCTCCAGATAGTGGATCAGGCGCGCGTCACCGATGATCCATCCGATCCGCAGCCCCGGAAAAAGGATCTTGGATAAGCTGCCGAGATGAATCACGCCGTTGCCATCCCGCGCCAAAGCCAGTAACGGGCTTACATGAGAACCGGAGAACCGGAGTTCCTCATTGAAGCCTTCTTCCACCAAAGGCACCCGATAACGCTCGAAGCAGTTCAGGACCTCCAGCCGCTTTTGCGCCGGCATCACCAGCCCGGTGGGGTTGTGATACGAGGGAATCAGAAACCCCAGTTTGACCCCGCCCCCGGCCAAAACCCGCTCCAAATCAGCGATGGTGATCCCGTCTTCCGCAACGGGAATCCCGGCGATCTCCAGTCCGCCGAGGCGCATAATATTCAACGCCAGGTTATGGGTGGGATTTTCGCAAATAATCTTATCGCCCTGGTTGGTCAGGGCTGCCAGGACCAAGTTGAAACTCTCGGTGAAGCCGTTAGTGATCAAGATCTCCTTGCCCTCGAAATCAATCCCCTTCATTTCCAGATAGCGCCGGAGATGATCGATGAGCGGACGGTATCCCCGCACCTCACCATAGTTCAGGAGCTTTTCTCCCTCGAATCCGACCCGGTTGAGGAAAGCCCGCTTGATGTCGTCCAGATCGAAGATGCTTTCATCCGGGGCAATGCTGTTGAAGGAGATGAACCCTTCCCGCCACGGATATTCGGCGGTATGACTCTTCAATTCGGAAGCGGCCTTGCCATAGCCGTTGATCCGTTGCTCCCAATCCAGCTTCGGACGATGAACCGGCGGATCGCCGGTGGCAGTGACATAGGCTCCCTGCCCCCGGACAATCCGGATCAACTCGGCCCGTTCCAGTTCCTGATAAGCCTGGACAACCGTATTGCGGCTGACATTCATCACCTGGCCAAGTTCCCTGGTGGACGGCAATCTTACGCCATCGTGAAGCGCGCCGCCAGCGATCAGTTCCTTGATGAAATTAGTGATCTGCAAATAAATCGGTCCGCCGGCGGTCACTTTGAAATGATCGAACATAACCCCATCACCTATATATGTCACAATAGATTTTTGAACGCCAGATAAATTGCGTTCTATTTTCCTTGATTCATAAGAGAAAAAAATCTGTGATTTTCCATTCGCAGCCGGCTTTTGGGATGTGAATGCTTAATTCAAAACTTTTTTCATCTTAATATAGATCTATTTTGGCATAAAATTGGTTGGAACGGAAGAACCACCCTGAGCCGGTTTTCGGCATCGGGTGGTTCGTTAACGCAATTGTAATCAGGCCGTAAAACCGGCGTTGCGGGTTAGCGCAGCGGATTCAAACGATCGAAAATACCTCGTTCCAATCCTTCAGCTTTTTCTCGCGGGGCGTATAGGCGGGTCTCCCCACCGGGATCAAACTGATAAAGCGTTGCCCGGCCGGAATCCCCAGAATCCGATTGATCGTTTCCCCGGCCAGCGCCGGTTCATTCATCCAGCAGGCGCCGTATCCTTTCTCATGGACCGCCAGCAGCAGATTTTGAATCGCCGCGCCCACCGACAACAAATCGTAATGGTTGAAGAATTTCATCAGTTCCTCTCCCTCATAGCCATGTTGCTTTAGCACGGAGATCAGGACCGGATCGTAATATTTGACATCGGTCATGAACACCGCGATCACCAGCGGCGCATTGGCGAAGAAACTTACATTTTTCCGTTTCGCCGCCCGGTAATCAGCGGTTAACGTATCCTTCCCGATCGCCAGAAGCTCCTCCAACCGGTCAATCACCGCTTCCCGCAGCCGGTCGATGACCGCCCGGTCTTTTACCGCCACGAACCGCCAGCATTGACTGTCGCAACCGCTCGGAGCCCTCGTCGCGGCCTTGACAAAATACTCGATATCCTCCGCCGGCACCGGTTGGCTTTCAAACTTGCGAATGCTGCGCCGAGTGGCGGCCAGTTCCAAAAATGACTTCATCGTCGAATCCCCTTTTCTTTTGGAAGCCATGTGATAAAGTCCATAGAATGGCAATTCCCAATCAATAACGTCTAAAATTGCCTTTATCATTTGCTTCTCTGAGCTTTGGTGTGCAGCCACGGCCTTTGGCCGGAGTTTATCACAACGCTCTTAGCAGATATTATATCAGATTTGAACCGCCAACGGCGGGGCAAAAACCGGCAGGTATCGTCAGGCCGGGATCACCACATATTATAATTGTTCCGCTCCAGGGAAACGCTTTGCGCCCCGGAGGCTTTACATGTTTTTTGGTTGACCAATCAACTATCATATGTTATTTTATACTGTGAAATTTATTCGGGAGAATCAGGCATGAATTCCAACCGGCCAAAGTTAATCCGGCTGATTAATTATTTGTATCGAAATCTCCAGACGCGGCTGGACGCAATATTGGCTCCGTTTGAACTGAGCAGCGGCACTTATCCGATCCTGCTCAACCTCAGTCGGAATGAGGGAGTAAGCCAAAATCACGTCTGCCGGGAACTGCATATCGATAAGGCCCTGGCCGCCCGCGCCGTTCAGAAATTAATCGCTTTGGGGTATCTGAAAAAACAGGCCGACGCCGAGGACTCCCGGGCTTGCCGGTTATTTCTGACCGCCAAGGCTAAGACGGTGATCCCGGAGATCCTCCGAGAGTTGGAATCCTTAACCAATCTCCTGGTGGACGGCATGGACGACGCTCAGCAAGAGGCGGTCCTGGAGTCGCTGACTCAAATCCTCGATAACTGCCGTACCCGGTACGACCGGTACGAAACAATAAACTGACGGACGTTTCACGCCGCAAGAATCGCTGAGGTGTAGCTGTCATTTTTCCCGAAACGCCATCCTTTTGCCTAGAAGTCTGCGCGGTTAATCGAGACTACCATAACATCAGGTAGACAATGCTTTAATCGGTACACCTTAGCTTGTGCTTTATATCTTAAAAAGTGAATTACGCGCATAAGCCCCTTGGACAACCTGATACTTCAACGGAGGATCATCATGGAAACCAATTCAGACCGCGTTTTTAAAAACCGTTGGATCATTCTGGCCAATATCATCATCGCCGTTTTCATGTCTTGCCTGGATAGCAGCATTGTCAATGTCACCCTGCCGGTAATGGCGCGAGACCTCGTAGCGCCCATGGCCTCCATTGAATGGGTAGTTACCAGTTACCTGATTATCATCTGCGCCGTGATGCTTCTGATGGGGCGCTTGAGCGACATCTACGGCAAGGCCAAGGTCTTCCAGATGGGTCTGGCCACTTTCACCATTGGCTCTTTCCTCTGCGGCATCGCGTCGTCACTGCCGCTGCTGGTAATCGCCCGGGTCATTCAGGCCGTCGGCGCGGCCGGCACCATGGCGACCAATCAGGGATTGATTACCCAAATTTTTCCCCCAACCGAGCGCGGGCGGGCGCTGGGAATCTCCGGCGCCGCGGTCGCGCTCGGCGCCCTGGTTGGACCGTCGCTCGGCGGCTTCATTGTCTCGCTCTTGAGTTGGCACTATATCTTTCTGATTAATTTACCGTTCGGGCTCATTGCCTGGCTTTGGAGCCAGCGCACCCTGCCCCGGGATCGCTCCGAGCGCCCCGAGCCGTTCGACTGGAAAGGAGCTTTATTGTTTTTCCTGTTCATCGTCCCTTTATTCGGAGGCCTCATTCACGGCCAAACCGTGGGTTACGGGCAATCATGGATCGTCGCCGGGTTTATTCTGTCCGTCGTCTCTTTGGCCGCTTTTTTGTGGGTGGAACGGCATGTCCAGGCCCCCCTGCTCCATCTCGGCATCTTTCGGGACCGGCTCTTCTCTCTCAGCATCTTCTGCGGGTTTATCTCATTCATCGCCATCAGCTGCTCAAACATCATTCAGCCCTTTTACCTGCATAATGTTCAACAACTGTCGCCGGCCGGCACCGGGCTGATCATGTCGATCTTTCCCTTGCTCCTGGTGGTAGTGGCGCCGGCAAGCGGCTATCTCTCGGACAAGATCGGCTCGGAATTGCTGACTTTTGTGGGACTGGTTTTCACCAGCTTTGGACTGTTTCTCATGTCCCGGCTCGATCAGTTCTCGCCGCTCTGGGTGATCGGCTTGTTCCTGGCGGTTCTGTCCATTGGCAACGGCCTGTTCCAATCCCCCAACAACTCGCTGATCATGTCGACCGTACCTCGCGATAAACTGGGGATCGCCGGGAGCGTCAATGCCCTGGTTCGCAATTTGGGAATGACGCTGGGAATCACGTATTCCACTTCCCTGTTGTACTTTCGTATGGGCCAAGTCGCCGGCCGCCGGGTGATCGACTATATTCCGGGCCGGCCGGATGTGTTCATCAAGGGCATGAGCCTGGTTTATCTTACCGCGGCGGCGATCTGCCTGAGCGGAGCCCTGCTGACCGCTTACCGGCTCTACCGGAGACCGAACCGCAAAGCGCGGGGCGGTTCGGAAACAATGGAATAGTCCGATAACCATCCCAAAGGATGCCATTCACCCATTCCCTTAATCTTCATACACTATTTTAGAAAAAATGGGCTAACCGCCCAATGGGAATGGAGGAGTATTCCGCTATGAATAGCCGCCCCGAACAGGACCGCCCGGCCAAATTGCCGGAATCGTATTATTATGGCATCCGACCCACCATCAGTTTTGTCGCCGCCGAAATGGACGACATGTCCGTCTCCTACCCGACGCAAGGCATGGTGGAGGCGATGGCGGACCGGGTTTACGAACATTTGTCAGCCATCTATCCCGATCAGGAACCTCAAGCTTACGAATCCGCCTATCAGTCGGAACAATTCTTCCGGCGCCGCCGTTTGGCCCGGGATCTGCTGACCGTATTAATCCTGGATGAGTTGTTGTTCCGACGCCGGCATTATTGGCGGTATTAAGTTCAAGGTTATTGTCGGAAACCCTTGCCGGAGAGGCAAGGATTTCTTTTTAACATTAGTTTTTAAGGCTTACCCAAAGAAATCTGCTAAACAAGTCCAATCCCATTTGGTTCTCTACATTAAATCCGACACCAGCAAGCAACTGTGTCAACCTGATGCTCCAACAAGGCCGGTGACCTTTTTGGGTTCTTGCTCTTGACACCGCCAGCCAATTTATGTTATTTTTTAAGAAATATATTATTTGTCAAAAGCCGTGAAAGAGGAAAGTAGGCGGAAACGATGGTTCTAGCGAGCCGGGGACGGTGGAAGCCCGGTATCGGAGTTTCGGTTGAAGTTCCCTCTGGAGCTGTCCGTTGAAAAGCATCCATGATGCATGTAGGCGGAACCGGAAACTTCCACCGTTACAAGGAAGGGGATATCGGAGACTGCTATTTTTCTCTCCCGTATTCTATCTAATTCGAGCGGCCTATGGATTTTCACAGGCAAGCAGGGTGGTACCACGGCGATTACTCCCGTCCCTACACAGGGGCGGGAGTTTTTATTTTTCTCGCTTTTCCAAAAAAAGCTCGATCCGCCAAAGAAGTGGAATGCTGACTTGGAAAAACTGTCCATAGCCTTTCGGCGGTTCTCATCTCTCACTTCCTACTTCCCATATCTAAATTTAAGGAGGCCAGTCAATGAAAGAAGACCAAACCGGTGACAAACTTCAAGCGGACCTACGTTTACTGAGTGATCAGGCCCTTGCGGAAATCCGGACGGCCCGGTCCGAGATGGAAATCGAAGCAGTCCGGATCAAATACCTGTCCAAAAAAGGGAGCCTGACCCAGGCGTTGCGCAGCTTGAAAGAAGTTGAAGCCGGGACCAGGCCGGCAGTCGGAGCTACCGCCAACCAAGTCAAAATTACTTTGACGGACGCGCTGGACCGGAGAAAGGAAGAACTATTGATTCAGCGAATCCAAGCGATCGAAACCACCGGAAGCTTCGACCCCACCTTACCCCCGTCCCAACGTTGCCAAGGGTCGTTGCACCCGGTCACCCTCGTGCAACGCGAGGTGGAAGCGATCTTGCGCGGAATGGGCTTTATGGTCGTCACCGGACCGGAACTGGAGATCGATTACTATAACTTTGAAGCCGTCAATACCCCAGCAAACCATCCGGCCCGTGATATGCAGGATACCTACTGGGCCGGTCAAAGCCTGCTGCTGCGGACTCAAACCACGGCTTGTCAGGTCCGGGCGATGCAAAAGTTCGGAGCGCCGCTGCGGGTGATCGCTCCCGGACGATGCTTCCGGAACGAAGATGTAGATGCCTCCCATGAAAACACCTTCTTCCAACTTGAAGGCCTCCTGGTCGACCGGGAGGTCTCCATTGCCAACCTGATTTACGTGATGAAGACCATGTTAAGCGAAGTCTTTAAAAAAGAGGTCCGGCTGAGGCTGAGACCGGGCTTTTTCCCATTCGTGGAGCCAGGGTTTGAACTGGATTTGAACTGCTTGATCTGTGGCGGAGCAGGCTGTCCGACCTGCAAGAATTCGGGCTGGATCGAACTGGTCCCCTGCGGTATGGTCCACCCCAATGTTTTACGACACGGCGGGATCGACCCGGACCAATATTCCGGATTTGCCTTTGGGCTGGGACTGACTCGGCTGGTAATGATGAAATACGGAATCAAGGACATCCGGGTTCTGAACTCCGGCTCTTTGAGAAGCCTCACCCAATTTGGAAGATACAGCGGCTTAGCTTAACTCGGTCCCCACGGCATTATTTCTAAACGGAGGTGTACCCTGATGAAACTATCATTGAACTGGATACGGGATTATGTTGAAATCGACGAGCATCGGATCGCCGATCTGCCCTTGATGCTGACGATGGCCACCGCTGAAGTGGAGGGCGTGGAGCAGAAAGGGCAAGACCTGGACGGCGTGGTGGCCGGAGTAATTACCGCCATCGCCCCGCACCCGGAATCCGATCAGTTAAACGTGATCACCGTCGATACGGGGGATGTGAAAGAACAGAGTGTCTGCGGGGCTCCCAATCTTTACTGCGGAATGAAGATCCCCTTTGCGAAAGCCGGCGGAAAACTTCCCGGCATCGGCCGGGTGGCCCGCCGGGAAGTTCACGGAATAAGCAGCGACGGCATGGCCTGTTCCCTTAGGGACTTAGGCGTGGGCGACAGCCACGAGGAAGTGCTGGAGCTTACGGACGACGCCGCGCCCGGAACGGATGTCAAGGAACTATTGGGGTTGGAAGATACTCTCATCGATATTGACAACAAATCCCTCACCCACCGGCCGGATCTCTGGGGGCACTATGGATTTGCCCGGGAGATCGCCGCCTTGACCGGAAAAGAACTTAAACCTTTACCACTGGCGTCCCTGGAGGAACTGCGGTCAGTTGACCCGGTGGTGACGGCCCGGATTCACGATAATGCCCTCTGTTCGCGATACACCGTTATCGGGATTGACGGCGTCCGGATCATGCCTTCCCCGGGCCGGATTCAAACCCGCCTCTCCTACATCGGAATGCGGCCCATCAACTGTATCGTGGATCTCACCAATTATATCATGCTGGAGACCGGGCAGCCGCTGCATGCCTTTGACGCGAGCCGGACGGACGACCGGATTGACATCATGACCATGGCCCAGTACTTGAAAAGCACCGGCCGTCCGGGCCGGGAAAATCATTTCCAGACCCTGGACGGCGTCAGCCGCCGGATTTCCGCGGCGTCCCTTCTCATCTGCGGCAACGGTCAAATCCTGGCTCTGGCGGGGATTATGGGCGGCGCGGACTCCGAAGTAACGGAGCGGACGGCGCGGATCATTCTAGAATCCGCCACCTTTGACCCGGCGTCGGTGCGAAAAAGCGCTGCCGCTCTAGGACTCCGGACCGAAGCGGTCATGCGGTTCGAAAAGAGTTTGGATCCCAGCCTGGCGCTGGACGCCTCCCGCCGTTTCCTGTATCTGCTAAAGGCCATCAACCCCGGAGTCAGAATCGATTCCGGTCTCTACGACGTTCAGCCGCGGCCGTCCAGACCCCGGGCTATCGCCATTTCCAAGGAGTATATCCAGGGTTATATCGGCCAGGCGATTCCGGACGCCGAGATTGAGCGGATTCTGAAATCGCTGGGCTTCGATCTGAAACGCCTGTTCGGCGCCGGACCCCGGGAAACGGCATGGGAAGTCACGGTCCCGAGCTACCGGGCGACCAAAGATATTATCGGCCGGGTGGATCTGGTCGAAGAGATCTCCCGCATTTACGGTTACGATAATATCCGACCCCGGCCGCTGCAAGCGGCGATGGTCGTCCCCTTGATCAATCCCGAGGCCCTGCTCGAACACGGCGTCAAAGAGATATTGGCCCATCAATTCGGCATGCATGAGATCCATACCTATGCCTGGTACGACAAAGACTGGATCCGGGCCATCGGACATTCCGACCCGGACAACCTGAAGCTCAGCAACCCGAATGTCAGCCGGTTTGATACCCTGCGCCGCCAGCTCATCCCCAACCTCTTGGCGGCGGTCATCGAAAACGAGGGGTTCTACGATGAGTTCTCCCTGTTTGAAGTGGCGAGCGTCTATCATCCGGCCAATCGACATCTCATTAACGTTGTCAGCGGTCCCGAAGCCGATGCGCTTCGCACCGAGGAACGCCGCCTGGGCGTGGTTATGTATTGGAAAGGGCTTGCCCCCGCCACGGAAGCCGACATGCTCGACCGGTTAAAACGGACGGCCGATGAGATTGCGCGTTCCATCACCAATACCGGAGCTGAATTCGGGAAGCTGGAGGAGTGCGATCTTAGTTACGTCCATCCGGTAAAACGTTGTTCGGTACGCATCGACGGCCACCATTGCGGTTATCTGTCCATCATCAACCCGGTCACGCTGAAGCAATTTAAACAAAACGTCAATCTGGCATTCATGGAGATCAGTCTTTGTGGCTTATCAGATCTGCCAAAACAGGCGATTCGCTATCAAGAGCCTTCCAAATATCCCGAGGTAAATCTGGATTTTAGCGTTCTCATGCCGAAGTCCTTACCTTATCGATCCTTCCGGGAAGATCTGGACGGCTTCCGCCATCCTTGCCTGAAGTCCGTTTCCTATGGCGGAAGCTATGAAGGGCCGGGCGTTCCGGCAGCCCAAAAAAGCATCACCATTGCCTTCACCATCGCCGCCGCAGATCATACGCTGTCCGGGGAAGAGATCAATCAATTCAACGCGGCATTCGCGGATTGGCTCAGGGAAAACGGCTATGGCCTAAGATGAAACGGCGGCAGGCAACCGTCCGGGTCCGGAATCGTCCGTCAAAATCAATAAAGCGCCGGCATAATGCTCCCGCATCATCCCCTTGGCCTCGGGACAGAGTTTCTTCCAACTCTTGGCGATCTTGTCCCGGACCCATTGTTTCCCTTCGGCTACGGTCAGCCCTTTTTGGGCATAGGCCAAATGCAGTAAGGAGGCCACTTGCGCGATATGGGCCATGGCGTCGGCGCTAGCGACGCAGACCGCTTCCGGAGTTTCCCGGCGCAGCGGTACACTGTTCCGGTGCGTCAGGATGCAATGCCGCACCGCCTCGATGCGGAGGGCTGGATAGCCAAAAGCGTTCAACAGCCGCTCCGCTTCGTAGGCGCCGTGAAGGTGATGATCTTCCTGAAGCGTGACATCCTTGATCGCCGCGTAGTCATGCAGCAACGCGGCGATCCGGACGATCTCCGGGTCCGCGCCCAGCGGCGCGGCCAGCTCCACCCCGTATTCCACCACCGGCCGGACATGATATTCCCAGATTTCATAGCCGAAAACATTGGTTTTCCTGCGGCAGGCCGCTTCCACCAGCGTCTCCAGTTCGGCGACTAACTTGTTCCCGTCCATCCTCGGCAACTCCTTGGTTCTGAAACCGGTTTCGAGATTTACTCGAACAAACGTTCTGCTAAAAGATATCATATTCCGCAGTCCGTTTCAAACCAACCTAACCCGAAATTTCCCCACTATCGCCGCCGCATCCGGATTGGGCTCCCGTTTTCGCTGCCGTTTTGATTATTCCAAATTCAGATCGTATTCCAGGATTCCGGCACAGGGCACCACCAGTCTCAAATCGCCGACTTGGGCGCAGATTACATTCAAATGGGATACCACGATAATCTTCCGGTATCCCGAATACCGCCCCAGCACATTACGCACCCGCCGCTGCAGACTGTCCGGCGATTCATAGGGTTTGGCCGCTATCCGCCCGTCATCCCCCGCCCGGCCCGATTTATACTCTTCCCAGCGCCGGTCCCGTTCTTCCAGTGCCAGATAGCCTCCCGCCAGATCGGCTTTCCAGTCGTGAAGATCGAATTCCACGAACAACGGCAATTGCAAGCGGCGGTTGATGATCTCGGCGGTTTGCAAAGCCCGGGTGTACGGCGATGACAAAACGATCTCCGAATCGGCCAAACGGGGGTCGGACGCGGTTTGCTCCACCCGGTCCAGATATTTTCGATCCAGGGGCGAATAGTCCTTCTCCAGTTGAGTATGCCGGCGCTCATCCGCCAATGAGAAATCCGGTTGGCCGTGCCGAATAAAGACGATCCTCACCATAAAGCCTCCGTTTCCAGCTTTCAAAATTTCTTATCGTTCCGGCGATATCCGTTTCCCCGAATCTACTTTCTTCCATATCCGGTCAAATCCCTTTCGCTACCAACCAAAATCTTTACCTGACCGCTTAACCTTATCCAGTGGCTCACCCGTCTTTCTCAACCATTCGTCCCTGTCCGGCAACGCTTCCTGCAAACCGGGGAATGATTCCCCCATTAAAATCAATCGCCGATCTTCCTGGGGGAATTACTCCCACTTCTTGGGGAGTCATCCCCCTGCTTGACGAAGCGGTTCCCAATGCAATGGGAGTCATTCCCCTTCAATGAGGAGCAGCCCCCCTTAAACTGGGAATCACTCCCCAATCATGTTCAGTCACTTTCCGTACCAGGGGAACCGTTCCCCATCCATTATCATCCAGCGCAATTCCAGTGGGACTCATTCCCCATAGATTTTCAACGGTTGTGAAAAAACACTGAAAAAGAACTTCAGTCCAAGCGGCATCCGTCATCTTTGGCAACGGCGCTCCCGTTTTTTCAGCACTTTACCATTATTTAACCCAATATTTTAAAATCGGCGTTTCGATTATTATTTCACTCAGCTCCATTATAAACGGTTATTAAAAAGCCGCAACGATTAACCGGCGCAAAAACTCCGCCATTTTGAGGTTTGGGGAAGCTTGACTTTTGAAAAGAGCTTTTCTATACTTAGAATCATCAAATAGCCGAACCGCGGCAGGAATGAGGGGCGATGGCACTGGACGAAGTTACGGCCAAAGATGATTATCTGTTTATCGTCTCCGGGGATTCCATCTCCAAGGGCGTCGTTTATGATGAAACCAAAAGCCGTTACCGCGTGCTGGAGGAGAACTATGTCGCCCTGCTGCAGAGCCGGCTCAAGGGGATCGTCCGCAATACCGCCAAATTCGGCAATACCTTGATTAACGGGATCGGGAAGCTGAAGAACGATATTTTGAGTCAGGACCCGGACATTGTCCTGATCGAGTACGGCGGGAATGACTGCGATTTCAACTGGAACGAAATCGCCGGCGACCCCGGGGCCGAACACCTTCCCAAAACCGACTACCACCTTTTCGAAAAGAAGCTCCGGGAAGCCGTCGACTTTGTCAAAGAGCGCGGGATCGCGCCGGTGCTGATGACCCTGCCGCCCCTGAACGCCGAGAAGTATCTGAAATGGATCAGCCAGGACAACCCGCTGGCCGAGGCGCATATTCTTCAATGGCTCGGCAGCGTCACCAAGATCTATTGGTGGCAGGAACGCTACAATTCGATCATCATCAAGGTCGCCGCGGAAACCCGGACCCGCTGGATCGACATCCGGGGCGCTTTTCTCCAATATCCCGATTTCACCAAATTCCTCTGTCTGGACGGCATCCACCCCAATCAGGCCGGACACCGGGTCATCGCCGCCAAGATACTTGAGTTCATTCAATCCGGCTATGATTATCTGCTGAAGGAGACGCCGCCGCTTACGCCGGAGTGCAATCCGTAACCAAGCGGTTTTCATTGCCCCCCAGGCGTTAATTCACCGGTTTACCGAGCAACGATGAAACAACTCCCGAATTCAACAACTCCAGACGCGCCGGGAATCAATGATTCCTTAATCCGGCTGATGTCGATCGCCAGCGGCGTTGTCGTGGCCAACCTGTATTATTCCCAGCCGCTGTTGGAAGAGCTTTCAAGGGCCTTTCAGGTCTCGCCGTCGCTGATCGGAACCGCGGCGATGCTGATTCAGATCGGGTATGCGTTGGGACTGTTTTTCCTGGTCCCCCTGGGCGATATCCGAGAGCGGCGCTCCCTGATCATGATCATGTTGGGCTGTTGCCTGACGGCGCTGATCGGAATCTCCTTCGCCGCCAATATCGGCTGGCTGTTGGCAGGCTCCTTGCTGGTGGGGCTGACGTCGATCGTGCCGCAGCTGATTGTGCCGCTTGCGGCCCATCTGGCCGCGCCTGCCGTCAGGGGCCGGGTGATCGGCAGCGTCATGAGCGGCTTACTCATTGGCATTCTGCTCTCCCGCACCTTCAGCGGCATCGTCGGATCGCTCTGGAACTGGCAGGCGGTGTACCGCTTGGCGGCCGTAATGATCGGCCTGCTCATTCTGGCCTTCCATTTATGGCTGCCCAAATCCGAGCCGGATTCGGCAATGAGCTATGGCCAGTTAATCCGATCCATGGGCCTCCTCCTCCGGACTCAGCCGGTGTTGCGGGAGGCCTCGCTGGTCGGGGCGATGATGTTTGCCAGCTTCAGCGTTTTTTGGACCACTTTGTCCTTTATGCTGAAATCCTCCGCTTACCATCTGGGCGTTCAAGCGGCGGGACTGTTTGGGCTGGTCGGAGTGGCGGGCGCGCTGGCCGCTTCCGTGGTCGGGCGGATGACCGACCGTAAACAGCCCCTGTTTACCCTGTCGATCGCGATTGCCCTGTCCGCTGCCTCCTATTTGTGCTTTTGGGCCTTTGGCGAACAAATGGCCGGTCTCATTGGCGGCGTGATCCTGCTGGACTTGGGGATTCAATCCGGTCAAATCTCCAATCAGGCCCGGATCTACGCCTTGGACTCCGCGGCCCGCAACCGGATCAATGCCGTTTATATGGTGTCGTACTTTTGCGGCGGCGCGCTGGGGTCATGGCTGGGATCGTTAGGCTGGGCGAGGTACGGTTGGACGGGGGTCTGCGCTCTGGGTATGATTTTTCAGGCCATTGCGGCGGCCGTCCATTTTACGGGCAGAAAAAGATAACCGGGGAACCGGAATCGCTTCCGGTTCCCCGACGCTTTTGGCTGCAAGCCTCCCCTATCTCAGTTTCCGCTTCGCCATTTGGCGTATATCCCGGCGATCACCTCGTCGATGCCGGGCTGCAGCGTCTCCACGTCACGGATGGCGCATTGGGACGACGCCTCTTGCAAAAGCGCCAGCACCGGCCGCACCTGATTGTCGAAGGAGTACTCATGCCGGCAGCCCATCGAGCGGAGATGGACGGCGCCGGTCAGGAGCGGCGGTTGCTCCGAATCGGTCTCGATCCGTAAGCGCCGGCCGTCCCCATACTCCCGGCGTAACCGGTCAAAACCGCCGTCAAAGGCGATCCGGCCCCGGTCAATCAACACCATCCGGCCGGCCAATTGTTCCAATTCGAACATGTCGTGGCTGGTCAGGATCACCGTTACTTGCCGCTGGCGGTTCCACTCGCGCAGGAACTCCAGAATGCTCCGCTTGGCCAGCACATCAATGCCGATGGTCGGTTCATCGAGGAAGATCAGTTCCGGCTGGTGCAGGAGCGCCAGTCCCAGCTCGGCCCGCATCCGCTGGCCCAAACTCAGTTCCCGGGCCAGACTGTGGAAGAAGTCTCCTAAACCCAGGACCTCCCGGACCAACTCCACCATATTCCCGTATCTTGCTTTCGGAATCTCCCAGACCACCCGTTTCCATTCAAAACTGGCCGCCACCGGATGATCCCACCATAGTTCGGTCCGGTGGCCAAAGACCACCCCGATCCGCCGCGCGTAACGGACCCGATCCCGGATCGGATCGCAGCCCAGTACCCGGACCGCCCCTTGATCCGGGCCGAGCAGTCCCGAGAGCAGTTTGATGGTGGTGCTCTTGCCAGCCCCATTCGGCCCGGCGTAAGCCAGAATCTCTCCGTGATTCACTTGGAGGTTAACTTCGTTCAAGGCCGTCACCTCGCGGAACCGTCCACCCAACCAATTGTTGAGGAATCCTCCCGGATCGGCTAGTCGTTGGGTCTGGCGGAACCGCTTGACCACCCCCCGCAACTCAACTGCGATGTCCCCAACCGCTGTATCGTTTGGAACCAACTTGTTCATAATAGTTCAAACCTCCCTTAAAGATGATAAATACCAGCAATGCGAAAGCGGCCGTGAGTACCGCCATCCATGCCCCCTCCGGCCAAGCCGGTTCGGAGCGATCCGCCAGCAAAGCCCCGGCCGGATACCAGGCGGACAGTCCCACCGGAAGACAGGTCAGTAAGACGACCCGCGCTCCCGGTCCGACCCCGTCCAGAGGGAACCCCTGCAGCCGCTCAAATAACCGGTTCGCGGCGGTGCTGACTTCCTCGGCCGAGCGCGGCGCCCAAAAGGCCAGGCCGCCCCAGGCAAACGAAAACAAGAGGATAATGAAGACCGACAGCAAACTATCCACGATCCAGCGGCCGATCCATAGACCGGTCCAAGGCAATCCAAGGCGAAACCCGGCCCAAATCTGAAGCCCGAGACCGGCGAAGATCGTTCCCGATCCGGTAAACGGCGTGAACCCTTCAGTCAACAATGTCAACCAAAGCGGTTGCGGCTGGATCAGCGAATGATCGAGCTGGCCCCGGCCCAGCCTGCGGCTGATGTGCAAGACATTAAAACCGAACAGGGAATGGGCCAGCCCCCGCACTGCCATGGCATAACCGAGCATAAAGATGATCCGGTCCCGGCTCCATGGACCGATCCCCGCAAACCTTTCGGCCATCAGCAAAGTCAGGGTCACCCCGGAGGCGCTGATCACCAGATCGGCCAGATAATTGATGAAGAAAAATTTGAAGTCCCGGGTCAGCCAGACCCAATCCATCCAGGCGTAAATCCGCCATAAGCGGAATGCTTTGACAAGCCATTTCATCATGTTCGACTCCTTTCAAGACAGTCCCGCGTCGCACAATCAATTCCCGTACCGTTCTTACCCGCCATGGCTCACCAACCGCTCCCGCCGCCGCTGCCAAAGCCGGAACGCCAGCGGCCAGAGGATTAGGTTCCAGACCAGTTGAACTCCGGCTCCGGTCAAGGGATGAATTGTCCCGACATATATTTGAAGCGGTATTGAGGC
The DNA here is from genome assembly GCA_023402395.1 of Bacillota bacterium. Classification (GTDB taxonomy): domain Bacteria; phylum Bacillota; class UBA4882; order UBA8346; family UBA8346; genus JAEYGI01. The sequence goes on along the minus strand of JAEYGI010000040.1, from coordinate 215,053 downwards.
CATCGCCGCAAAGGGAAGCCAGGCAAAAACACTTCCGATTCCCCAGGGCATCAGGGCTAATGGCAAAAGCGTCCCGGAGAAAACGGTGATTACGATCTCCCGGATTCGTTGAATGGCGTAGAGGTTATGGGCCAGATCGACCATGAACGCGGCCAGAATGAATTCAAGGGCCAATCCGACTAGTATCGCCAAAAGTAGGCTGAAGAGGAAGAACACCGCCAAGTGGCCGTAGGCGGGCAATGGATTCACGCCCAGAACGGGGGCGGCCAGTAACAGCGGTAATGAGAAAAAAACCAAGCTGAACAACCAGCCGCCGATCTTCAAGGCGGCGAACTGACTGAAGATCCCGAAGGGCCGGAGCAAACAGAGGCTGATGGAGCCGTCCCAGAGCGCCTGCTCCAGTCCGGAACCCCGGCATTCCAGCGGCTCGCGGAAAACCTCGGCCAGCAGCGTATAGGTGAGCACCCCGGCCAAGGTCAACCCGGAAGCTTCCGCACGGCCGGCATAGATCAGCCTCCAGACTGAAAGCAGTACCACTACCCGCGTGATACGTAGCAAATAATCGGCGATAAACAACGGCGAATCGCCGATCCTTCCGGTTGCCTCCAGCCAGACCGTACTCTGGAACTTATGGAACCAGGCCATAAAAAAACGCATTGCATTCCCTCCGTCAAAGGCCGGCCTTTCTTACGGGAATCCAACGCGTCCATCAAAAAAACCACGGAGACGCTCCGTGGTTTTTGTCAATCATCAAAAGACAAACAGTCAACCATCGGATGTCGCGGCGAAGAAAGGTCCGGCAATGTTACATAACAATGAATTTTGGACATAATAACCCCTTAACTCCTCTTGAAAGCTATGCTTCGCCGAAATTTCAATTATAAATTCAAGTATCACGCTGGACATTTCTTCACCTCCCATCAATCAATTGGCATTATCAATTATTATATCAAACTCAACCCGAAACGGCAACTATTTCCGAATCCACAGGCGCTTTTAACGGTTTGGGTCCCGCTTCAACTTGGCCCGGCGCCGTTTCGCCATCATTCCACCCAGGGTGTCGATCAGCCGTCCGAAGCAGCGCTTGACCGGGTTAAGCCGCACCGGATAATAATAATCCGAACAGAACCAGCCGTTATCGCGGAAATAACGGTAATCCCGGGAACTCTCGTTCGGGTCGTCCCGGTACATGGAACGGATCATTCGAAACACCGCCAACCAAGCAAAGGACGGTTTGGGGAAACTGGGCTCTGACAAGGCCCGGCTGAACCGGACGGCGGTCTGTTTGATCTCTCGGTCGACCAGTGCCTGTTCCTTGAGGGTCCGCTCCGGCGGAGTTGTGACGCAACAGCCCCGGGTCACTTCAAATCCCCAGTACCCGGCCACCTCTTCCAGATACTTGACGATAGCCTTCCCACCGTACACGCCCTGAGTGACCACTGCCATGAACTTCTTCCCGAAAAAGCGGGGCCGGTGAAATACAAAGGCCAGCCGGTCCAAGAAGTTCTTGAGAATCGCCGTCACTTGCAGCGAATAGTTGGGGGTGGCGAAAATCACCCCGTCGGAAGCAGCGATTTTGGCTAACAACTTGTCCCGATCGTCCTGCAGCGGGCAAAATTCCTCGCCTTTGGTCAGGCAGCCAAAGCATCCCTTGCAGTTCTCCAATTGAAAATCCTTCAAATACACCCGCTCAAAATCCAACTCAAGGCGGGATTTTAATTCAGCCTCCAAGGTTTGGAGGACCCGATCCGTTTCCAGCCTACGCGGGCTGCCGATAAAGGCGGTAATCTTTTTCTGGTTCATAGTAATCCTCCGCTGTTCTTCAGTTAAATTAACATTCGTTTGAACTCATCCGATTCCTTCCAACCGGAAGATTATTTACCAATCCCGGGAATAATCTTTTATACCAGTCGGTATACTATACCAGAATCACAAATGACGGGGAGAAATTAATGGACAATCGCAGCCACATCCTGAACAACGCCCTGCGGCTGTTCGCGGCGCGCGGGTACGAAGCGGTCGGGGTTCAAGAGATCGCCGCTGTCTCCGGTCTCAGCAAACCCACTCTCTATTATTATTTCCAAAACAAACAGGGGCTATTGAAAACTATCATTGCCGAGCGCGGCGAGCCATTGGCGGAGGCCGTCCGCCGGGCGGCCCGCTACCAAGGCGATCTGTCGCTCGCGCTGAACCGGGTCGCGCTCGCCTTTTTCCAATACGCCGACGGAAACCGCCTGTTTTACCGGATGCAGCTGGCGATGTATTTCGCCCCGGCGGAAAGCCTCGCCAATCAAATGTGCCGCCGGATGAACGAAGAGCTCCACCGCTTGCTGGAAGACCTCTTCGGGCAAGCCGCGGCCAACCATAACGATTTGACAGGACGCCAAATGTCCCTGGCCGCCGCGTTCATGGGTACGCTGAATACTTACATTGGCCTGGCGTTAAATGGCTACATCGACTTAAATGAAGAACTGGCGGTCAACGCGGTCCGTCAATTCATGCACGGCATTTATGCCTGATCTTTTGGGGATAGTGTATACCGCCCGGTATAGAAAACCCCGTTTGAATTCAAAATATAAAATCTCATTAAAAGGAGTGTGCAATGAAAAATTTAAAAGACAAAGTCGCGGTAGTCACCGGGGCCGGATCAGGCATCGGGAGGGCGCTGGCCATGGAATTGCACCGGGAAGGAGCAAGATTGGCGCTGGCCGACATCGACCGCGACGGTCTGGATCAAACGTATCAGTTGCTGCGCTCGACCGAAGCGCAGCCGGTCGCCAATTTGTATGAACTGGATGTGGCCGACCGCGCGGGAGTGTCCGCGTTTGCCGAAGCGGTTCGGAACGATTTCGGCGCAGTGGATCTGCTGATCAACAACGCCGGGGTTTCTTCCTCGGGCCTGGTCCGGGAACTCACCTATGAAACCCTGGAATGGACCATCAATATCAATCTGTGGGGCGTGATTTACGTCACCAAAGCGTTCCTGCCGCTTCTGGACGCCCGCCCCGAGGCCGGCATCGTCAATATTTCCAGTGTTTACGGTCTTTTGGGCATCCCCGGCCAAGCCGCCTATTGCGCCAGTAAATTCGCGGTGCGCGGTTTCACGGAAGCACTGCGCCAGGAGTACCACGGCGGCCGCATCGCGATAACCGTGGTTTTTCCGGGCGGAATCCGGACCAATATCGCCCGGAACTCCCGGACCGATCATCCCCTTGATCCGGAAACCATTGAAAAGGGGATCCGACGAATGGAGTCCTCTTTCAAAACCTCCGCCTCCGCCGCCGCCCGGGCCATTGTGGACGGGATCAAAACCAAAGCGACACGGGTGCTGATCGGCAAGGACGCCCGCAAAATCGATTATCTGGCGCGTTTCAATCCCGGGAACTACGACCGGATCGTCGCCGGCTTCATTCGGAAAAAAACGGCCGGGACCTGATAATATTCCGGCGCGCCTAACCGGATCCCGGAAAGGAAGGCTGTTGTGGATCAATAATCTTCGTTTTCGAAAACGGTTCTCCGGCGCGGTAAATCGGAGTCATTAGCGAACAAGGACAATTGTGACGGGGCCTCCGGACGGTATTGTTTCACGTCCCGCATTTCCCCCGCCAGCCCATATTCCCGGCACCAATCCGTAAAGATCCGCTGCAGCTGATGATGATCCGGAGCGAGGCAATTGTATGCATTGCCAAATTTACGACGATACCGTTCCGATAATCCGGGGAATAAGCGATCCAGGCTCCGATAGTAATACTCGCGTTGCCGATCCCGGAGTGACATTCCAAACCAGGGAATCACAAAACTGCCGCCACACTCCCGGGTCCGGCGCAAGATGGCTTGGATATTATCCGGATGATCCTCGATAAACGGTAATACCGGCATCATCAGCGCTCCAGCATAGATTCCGGCGTCGGACAATGTCTTCATAGCCTGTAACCGGAGGGACGGACTCGGCGCTCCGGGTTCGATCCGGGCCGCTAACGCGTCATCAACGGTAGTGACCGTGAATGCCACCGAGGCGAAGATCCGGTTCGCTTTTTGCAGCAAGTCCCGATCTCTCAAAATCAGGTCGCTTTTGGTAATAACGTGGACCGGCCGGCCGAATTCAACCAGCGTCTCAAGAACCCGGCGGGTTAACCGCAATTGCTCCTCGGCTGGATTGTAGGGATCACTCATCGCTCCGGTGCCGACGGTTCCTACCGCCCGCTTGGATGCCAGTTCCCGGCGGAGCAGTTCCGGGGCGTTAACCTTTACAACCAATTCGTCAAAATCTTCAATACCATAACACTCGCTCCGGGAATCGCAATAAATGCAGCCATGAGGGCAACCCCGATAAACGTTCAGATGAAAAGCCACTCCGAACCAGGCTTCAGGATTTTTGCATTTGACAAGGATGGTTTTGGCGTGAATCTCCCGTATTTTCAACTTGAAATCCTTTGGTTTGTTCATTGCCCCCGCCGGCGGAGCGATTCTTAGTTTGTTCCTCAATTCAATTATAGGGATTGGCCGGCGGTTTGACAACCGGATTGCTTGGGATTTCGGTCCGGCGTCAATTTGGGATTTGACAGACGCGATGAATTATGGTTTAATATAATTGAATTTTCTGAAAAGAGGTGGAGTTGATGTCGGTGCAGTTGAATCAGTCCGTATGCAGTGTCATTCATCACTCTGCCTGTTTCGTCGCGTAGTTTTATTTTTCTTTAGCATTTTCCTACGTTGAATGCGCCGCGGGCAGAGTTGTCCGCGGCTTTTGTACGCCCTCCGGAGTCGTTTGCGATCCCGGATCAGTGCTTACTTTTGCATGAAGCCGCGTTTAAACGCGGCTTTTTTATTTGGGTGTTTCAATTTAAACCGAAAGGAAGATTTTACTTGAACGAAAAGACCATTGCCCTATTGGAATTCCCCGCCATCCGCGCCCAAGTGGCCGAACTTGCCGTCAGCGGCCTCGGCCGCAATCTGGCCGAGGATCTGACGCCCAAAACGAACCGCGCCGCGGTTCGGCAATCACTCCAGGAAACGACCGAGGCCAAGGAGATCCTGGAATCCTCCGGCGCCCCACCCCTATACGGGCTGGCCGACCTGACCGAGACCTTCCGCAAACTAGAAATCGGCGATGTGCTCGATTCATTATCTCTGCAGGGGATCGCCGACTTTCTACGGGGCTGCCGCAAAACCCGGGAGTTTATGGGTAAGCGGCTGGATCAGGCGCCGCTGGTGGCCGGTTATGCGTTACGGCTGACCCCCTTCCCCGATCTGGAAGCGGAGATCGAGCGCTGTATCGCGGACGGCACAGTCGTAAGCGACGCCACTTCGGAACTGCGCCGGCTGCGCCGCGAAATCGGCCGGATTCAGGATAAGATCAAGAGTAAACTGCAGCAGATCCTGCTTGCTCCCGAAGCCAGAGAGTGGCTGCAGGAACCGGTCGTCACCATGAAGGAAGGCCGGCCGGCGTTGTTGGTCAAGGCTTCGCACCGGCAGCGGGTTCCCGGCGCCGTAATCGGCAATTCGGGCAGCGGCAACACGGTCTTTATCGAGCCGCAGGCGGTCCGGGAGCTAAATAACGACCTGAGACAGTTGGAAGGAGCCGAACAGCAGGAGGTCTATCAGATATTAGCCACCTTAAGCGGGACGGTCGCGCTCCATGCCCTGGAACTCCAACAAAACCTGGAAATCATGGCCCAATACGATCTGGCCTTCGCTAAGGCCCGCTTCAGCCGGGCGGTCCGGGGCGTTGCCCCGGAACTGAACGAATCGGGCCGGATCGTGCTCCAGGAAGCCCGGCACCCGCTGCTCGCCGGGCAGCCGGTGCCGCTGGATTTTGAAATCGGCCGCGACTACCGGAGCCTAGTGATCACCGGACCCAATACCGGCGGGAAGACCGTGGCGCTGAAGACCATTGGTCTCCTGACCCTGATGGCGCAGGCCGGTTTGCACATCCCGGCCGCCTCCGGCAGCCAGATAGCGATCTTTGAAGAGATTTTGGCCGATATCGGCGACGGGCAGAGCATCACTCAATCGCTCAGCACCTTCTCGGCGCATATGAACAATATTATCGATATCCTGAAATACTGCGGGAACCGGACCCTGGTGCTGCTGGATGAGATCGGCACCGGGACCGACCCGTCGGAAGGAGCGGCGCTGGCCGCCGCGGTCCTGGAAACCATTCACGAACTCGGCGCGACGACGGTGGCGTCCACTCACTACCCGGAGATCAAGCATTTCGCCCGGACCACGTCCGGATTCAAAAACGGAGCGATGGCCTTCGATCGTCAAAATCTGCAGCCGCTTTATCGCCTGATCATCGGCCGGCCCGGCGAGAGTCAGGCGCTCTGGATCGCCGCCAAACTCGGCATGCCACAGGCAGTGCTGGACAAAGCCGAGCAACGGCTCGAGGGGATCAGTTCTTTGGTCCCGGCGTCCGGACCCGATTTGCCGCAGCCGGATTTTCTAGAATTGGCGCCCGCCGAGGCGGTTCCCGACCCTATTGCGCCGCCGTTTTATCAGCCGCAGGAGCTTCCGGCCGCCGCTCCGCCCGCTTCCGGTGAACCGGACCGGAAAGCAACCATCAAAGTCGGTGATTTGGTCAGCGTTCCATCCCTTGGGGAGAAAGGAGTGGTTTGCGCCGCTCCGGACGGCAAGGGACGAATCCGGGTCCTGATCAAGGGCAAAAAGGCGGAACTGCCGGTAAAGCGGGTTCAACTGCTGATTCCGGCCGAAAAACTATACCCGGAGGACTACGATTTAAATATCGTCTTGCTCAGCAAGGAGGAACGCCGCCGGAAACATCAGATGGGGCGGAAACATCTGCCGGGAGAGGCCCGGATCATTTCACCGGACGAACAATAAGTCCTTGCCCCAAACCGTCGTAACCTTCATCCGCGTTCCCGAGAGCGGCGCGGGTGAAGGTTTTTTAAATAAATTGCCCATTGTTTTCCGAAAATTTTGTTACCATTTCCATTCGCAATTGCTATTTTCAAAAATACTGCGTATAATTAAACGGCAAGCAGCGAAGTGACCTTAAAGTTTTTACTTAGTCTTCCATGGTCGTAGTGAAGACTGGTCTGTCTAGATTCACCGGCATACCGGCGATTTTAAGTTGAAATTGGTTGAATCTATTTAGTAAATTTGATGTCTGGAAACTCGGATGGACCCCCTCCTTCTACCCCATCCTTCCCCAATTGGTTTCTTTCGGATCATCAGGTTTGAAAACTGCTCACTACTGTTTGTAATTATACGTGAAGGATTGTGCAATGCCGAACCTGATGTTCAACGATTTAAATTTATCCAAGGAAGTCCAAAAAGCCCTGACCGAAATGGGATTCGAAGAAGCCACTCCGATTCAGTCCCAATCCATTCCCCCGCTTTTAAGCGGAATCGATGTTATCGGCCAGGCGCAGACCGGGACCGGAAAAACCTGCGCTTTCGGAATCCCCGCCGTGGAACTGATCGACCCCCAAAATCGGACGATTCAAGTGTTGGTCCTCTGCCCTACCCGGGAACTGGCAATCCAGTCGGCCGAAGAATTGACCAATGTTTCCCGGTACAAAAAGGGCTTGAAAATTTTGGCCGTATACGGCGGTCAGCCCATTGAACGGCAGATTGCCGCTCTCCGGCAAAATCCCCAAATTATCATCGGAACCCCCGGCCGGATCATGGACCATCTGCGCCGCGGCACGCTGCGCTTGTCCCGGTTGAAAATGCTGATCCTGGACGAGGCCGATGAGATGCTCAATATGGGGTTCCGGGAGGATATCGATACGATCCTGGAATCGGCGCCCGCGGTTCGCCAGACCGTTCTGTTTTCAGCCACCATGCCTCGGGAGATCCTCGATCTGACCGCCAAGTATCAGCGGGAACCGGTACATATCCGGGCGATGCACCAGCAATTGACCGTGCCCAACATCGAGCAATACTATTTGGAAGTCCGCGAAGCCGCCAAACTGGATATTTTGACCCGGCTAATCGATGCCTACCATATCCGGTTGTCGCTGGTGTTTTGTAATACCAAAAAGCGCGTTGACGACCTGGCCGCCAACCTGCAGGCCAGGGGCTATATGGCGGAACCGCTGCATGGGGATATGCGACAGGCGCAACGGGACAAAGTGATGGAACGCTTCCGGAAGGGTTCCATCGATATTCTGATCGCCACCGATGTCGCGGCGCGCGGTATCGATGTCAATGATATCGAAGCGGTGTTCAATTACGATCTGCCGAGTGACGAAGAATACTATGTGCACCGGATCGGCCGGACCGGACGGGCCGGGAAGACCGGACGGGCCTTCACGTTCGTCTGGGGCCGCGAGTTCTATAAACTGCGGGATATTCAACGCTATACCAAATCAACGATTCCTTTTCTGAAGCCCCCTTCCCTGCTTGACGTGGAAGAGCGAAAGATGGAACAGATCCTGGACCGGGCCAAGGCAGCCATCGCCGAGGGCCAGTTGGCCAAGTACGCCCGCTACATTGAAAAACTGCTGAATGAAAATGCTTCAGGGCCGGATGGCGAAAACGATCCCACCATGCTGGATGTCGCCGCCGCCTTGTTAAAAGTAGCGGCCGGCCAAACCGGTAGTCAAGGATCAGCCAATCAACCTGCGGAGCCGGCCAGGACGAGCCGCGATCGGGTCAGCCCGTTCCCCGCCGCCAGGCGCCGGTCGGAGCGGCAACCGGTTCAAACGCGGCGTTCCTCATAATCCGTCCGTTCCGGAACAATTTTGGAGCATAACGAAATCTATATAAGTTGAATTAAATCTTCAATATGCATCCTGTCCCTAAAACCGGCCATGAGGAAAAATTAAGGAATTTAATTCAACTTATTACTGCTGTAATTAGGAAGAAATAAATTCCGATTTGACTTGTTTGCATTCGGCTTTAAGAATGCAAATCCAGTTAAGAGATTTATTTCAGCCTATATACATCAAAAAGAGATCCTTTAGCAGAGGATCTCTTTTGGTATGATCGTCCGTAAACGCTCAGGTCTTATTATCGGCGATCCTTTGCGCCAGTTCGCTCAAGTAAGCCCAGCGTTCCAGCAGTTCCTCCAGTTGGCGCTCCAACCGCTCTTGCGTCGCGGTTAATTCCTGTAACCGGAGATAATCGCTTCCGGCCTCTCCGATCTGCTGCCGCACTCCGGCCAGTTCTTGCTCGACGCCGGCGATGACCGTTTCGATCCCGTCCAGCTCCCGTTGTTCTTTGTAGCTCAATTTCAACGGCTTGTCCTTGGACCGGCCGGAGGGCTCGGGTTCCCCGACCAGTTTTGGATCACCCGGATTTGCGGGCCGTTTCATTTCCGGAATTGGCGCCTGCTTGGCGAGGTATTCTCGGTATTCACTGTAATTGCCGACGAAATGCCGGATGCCGCCGGCTTCAAAGGCCAGGATCTTTTCGGCCACCCGGTCCAGAAAATAGCGGTCATGCGAGACCGTGATGACCACTCCGGGGAAATCCTCCAGATAATCCTCTAAAATACTGAGCGTTTGCACGTCCAGATCGTTAGTCGGCTCATCCAGCAGCAACACATTGGGGGCGGCCATCAGGATCCGCAACAGATAAAGCCGGCGTTTCTCACCGCCGGAAAGCTTGGCGATGGGGGTCCACTGTAGGGGCCCGGGAAACAAAAACCGCTCCAGCAACTGCGAGGCGCTGAGCGCTCCCCCGCCGGCCGTCGGCAAATATTCGGCCTGGGCTTTGATATATTCGATCGCCCGCAGCTTCTCATCCATTTCGGCATGATCCTGGGTGAAAAATCCGATTTTGACCGTTGGCCCGGTTTCCACCCGGCCCGCGTCGGGTTGAATATTCCCGGCGATCAGATTCAACAGGGTCGATTTGCCGGCGCCGTTGGGACCAATGATCCCGACCCGATCATCCCGGGAGAACCCGTAACTGAAGTCGTGAATCAAGCGTTTGGCGCCGAAACTCTTACCGATCCCCTCCAACTGAATTACTTTCTTGCCAAGCCGGGTGGAGCCGGCCACGATCTCCACCGAACCCGACGGCTGCTCCTCGGCCAACTGCGCCTGAAGCTCCTGAAAACGGTCGATCCGGGCTTGCTGTTTGGTGGAACGGGCCTGAGCGCCCCGCCGGATCCACGCCAGTTCCCGGCGGAACAAATTTTGGCGTTTAGCGGCCGTAGCCTGCGCCAGCTCCTCCCGCTCCGCCTTCTTTTCCAGGAACAGGCTGTAATTGCCGGAATAACTGTACAGATTGCCGTTGTCCAGTTCCAGAATCCGCTCCGCCACCCGGTCCAGGAAGTAACGGTCATGGGTGACCATCAGCAGGGCGCCCTTCCGGGCTTTCAAATATTCTTCCAGCCAGTCGATGGTCTGATTATCGATCTGATTGGTGGGCTCGTCGAGGATCAACAGTTCCACCGGGTTGATTAGCGCCCCGGCCAAGGCCACCCGCTTGCGTTGCCCGCCCGAAAGCGTCCCGACTTTGGCTTCAAAAGCCCCGATGCCCAGTCTGGTAAGGACGGTCTTGGCTTCGCTCTCGACCTGCCAAGCGCCGGACTCATCCATTTGTTGCCCCAACCGGAGCATTCGCTGTTGGAGCTCGGGATCGCCAGGTTGCCGCTCCACCGCTAGCAGCGCCTCCTCATACTCGCGGACCAGTTTCAGCAAGGAGGATTCGCCGTGAAGGACGGCTTGAAGCACCGTGCTCTCCCCGTCAAAAGCCGGGTTTTGCCATAAGCACCCGATCCGGGCGTCGTTGGCCCGGATCACCTGTCCGGCGTCGGGAGGTTCGAGACCGGCCAATAGCTTCAGCAGGGTTGATTTCCCGGTGCCGTTGATCCCGATCAGGCCAATCTTTTCGCCCGCGGCGATCCCGAAGCTCAAATCGGAGAAGATTACTTTTGGACCGTATATTTTACTGATCCTTTCGGCGGATAGCAGATTCATTGCCCTTCCCAGCTAAACCGGAGACGTCCCGGCCGTTTTGATGCGCAAATAAACTACCTGATTACTATACCATTGCCGGCGCCACGGGTCAATAAGCCCGGACCGGATTCGATCCGGCGGCCGCATTGGCCAAATTTGATTGTCCACGCCGCAGCTCTCTAAGAAATAGATGCCAAAAGGGCGGTTTTTAGGGGATAGCTTCATCCCGAATCGACCATAATAATGGCGCGGGCGAAGTTAAGTATCGCCCCTGATTTAGGAGGTACGTTTATGAAAGGCAAAGTCAAGTGGTTTAATTCGGAGAAAGGCTACGGCTTCATCGAACGGGAGGGTGGCGACGACGTATTCGTTCATTTTTCGGCGATTCAGTCCACCGGCTACAAATCTTTGGAAGAGGGCGAGGCGGTGGAGTTCGACATCGTTCAAGGCAATCGCGGATTGCAAGCGGAGAATGTGACGAAAGCTTGATATGGTAAACGCCGGGCCCCGGTTTCGCGCATGAAACCGGGGCCCGCCGCGGTGATCAGTTAGTTTTCGGCCTTTGCCGCACAACCCGCCCGGATGATCGAATCCTTGTATTCGCCCGGCAGCACGATGTCGTCCAGCTCCTCCAGATGAAACCAGCGGTATTCCTGATGCTCGTCACTGAGCTCGATCCGGGCTCCGCCGTCGCTCATCACGCAGCGATAACTGACCAAAAAGACATATTTACCCGCGATTACCTCGAATAGCTTGCTGTCGATGATCGACTGGACGAAAACATCAATCCTCAATTCCTCCTGGATCTCCCGGTTAAGGCATTGTTCCGGTGATTCTCCGGTCTCAATCCTGCCTCCCGGCAGCTCCCATTGCTGGCGATCGTTCTTTACCAGTAAAACCGCGCCCTTGTCCAGCAATACCCCTTTAATGGATACCGGAAACCTCAAGCTCTCCGCCATCGCTCACATCCCCTTGAAAGGCACTTGGTATTTGTTCAGCAATTCTTCGATATTTACAAATATCTCCGTCGGCTGCTTGCGGTTTTTGGATGGATCCGTAATCTCCTGGCGGGAATGAATATCGTACAGTTTGGTGGTGTTGCTGAGAACTTTCCCCTTGGGATTCAACTGAATGACGGTGAGGACCTGGCGGTAAACTCCGGCCAGGATCCGGTAGTCTTCCTCAATATAAGCGGTGGTGCCGTCTTTCCGGAAACAATAGTTGGTATACTGCGCGGTTTCGAAACCGGGATCGGTTTGAAAGAACGCGATCAGCCGCGGCCGGCCGTCACTGATGAACAGCGTCATCCGGCTGACCCAGTCGCCCGGCTTTTGCTTGTCATACACCTGCCATTTCCCAAAACGCTTATTCTTAAAATCCCGGACATACATGATCTGCTGGGCGGATGGCTGTTTGGCGATAGTTTTGCATTCCGTGAAAACCACGGCGCTTTCCCGCAATTCCTCCGGTGCCGCCCGTTCCGCCGTATGAGCCATTCCGGCCCACGAAAAGAGGCCCAAAACCAGAATCAACCACGGCAATCCTTTCCGCAACCTCAAAGCACCTCCCGTTTCTTCAACCAAGCGGCGGAAAGCCGCTCACAAAAACTTCCGGAATCCCCGCACCGGATCCGTTCCGTAGCCCAGCGCTTCATAAAACCGGTGGGCTTCCTTACGGTGGCCGCTGGAGACGAGCTGGACCAGGTAACACCTCTTCTCTCTGGCCATGGCCTCGATCGCTTCCATCAGCGCCTTTCCGATCCCCATCCGCCGGAACCGGCCGCCGACGATCACGTTTTCAACGACCATGAACGGCCGGCAGGAGCCAAGCAATTCATAACAAACGATCCCCATCAGCGAGCCGGCCAACCGGTCATCCAGCTTCGCTCCGAGCAGGATATAATCGGGATCGATGTTCATCCACTGAAAGGTGCGGGCCATCTTTTCCAAATCGGCCACCTCTCCGGTGAGATCCTGATAGAGCAGGCCCAATTCTTCCAAGTCTTCCTTCCGAATCGCCTCGATTAACAGCGCGGTCATCCCCTCTACAAATTTCACCCAGTTAAAACCGACCCGATTCATTGGATGCGTGTTCATAGCTTCATCGGCGCAAAACGGCACAAATACCGGAATATCCGCGCCAGTCGAATAGGCCCCCGCCAGGCCTTCTCACGATCGGAGTGAATTCGGTTTCTTGGCGATATTCATTCTCCCTTTCTCGGCCACTTCCTGCCAAACCGGACTAATAATCATTTCCACAACTTCATCAGCTTCGCGCGCAAGCAAACCCAGGGTTCTTATTCCTGGGTTTGCTTTGATGTCTGAGGTTTATTGGCTGCGAGTCATTCAATGGTCCGCTTGCAAGGCCCATCGGGTCGATTAAAGGCTGGCTCGTCATTTGCCGGCTCGCCGGGCCCGGCAATTTCAATCGCATACCAATCGACCTTCCGTGACAAATACATCACTGCCGCCAATATGACAAAGATGCCGAGGCTTCCCATTAGCAACGCGTAATCTTGGTTTTCCAGCAGGATATAAAGATAAACATAAAGGGCGGCGAGGAGTATGCCGGTTATCAGCGCCAGCCAATTGCCGTCCAACGAACTTTTCACATACAATCCAATCAAACCGATGATACTGACTGCGGCTATCAGATAGGCAATGACAAAACTTATATGCTCCGAGAGTGATAACAACAAAATGTAAAATACACAGAGGGCCAACCCGATCAACAAGTACTGCACCGGATGGATCCGTTTTTTATTAAAAACCTCGACCAGGAAAAAAATCAAGAAAGTGAGGCCGACAAACATAAAGATGTATTTGACGGCCCGTAAGATTTGGGTGTATTGATCAACCGGCGAGAACATTTTAACGCCGAAGGCCGACTCCCGAATACTTGAGCCATAAGAGTCTCCCAGCCACTGCTGCGGGTAGTTGCGGTTAAGGTCCAGGATCTTCCATTCGGCGGTGAAGCCATCTTTGCCGGTAGTATGGTTCTCCGGTAAAAAAGTCCCGCCAAAGCTGGGATTGGGCCACGAGGAGGCCAGGTGGACCGATGTTGTCTGCCCCAGCGGAAGTAGATTGAACTCTTCGCTTCCATTCAGATTCAGCCCAATCGAAAAATCATATTTCCCTTCCGCCGAAATCGGCAATTTGGCGCTCACTCCGGAATTGAAGATGCCGCCTTCGCGGATGCCTGGTTCAAAAACGATCTTCCGTCCGTTCCATTGCACAAAGATATATTCCTTGATGCCCTTCATCTCCGGAATCAGTACCGAAATGAACGCGTCATTCCAGCGAACGATTTCAGGCGCAATGCCTAAACTGCCGAATTTGTCCAAAGCAAAACGCCCGGCCAGATTGAGATGTGCATTGTACAAAGTGGCTTTATAAATTCCCCGATAGCGGGTATTGGGGTTGAGCGTTCCCTTCACCACCAGTTGTTCGGGTAAGAAATGAAGGTATTTGATATCAATCAGCACTTTTCCCTTTTCATCCGTATCCCGTTTTTCGTAAGGAATCGTAAGAATGGGTCCGCCGATGGTTTGGGCCTTAGCCCATTTGGAGGTAATCTCGGCGATCGCCTCCTGCTTTCTGTCCATCCGCTCGCCGATCAGCGAGTTAATCATCGCCGAAGGGATCATCAAGACCAGAGTCAACATGCCAATCATCACTAACCGCATGGTGACTGAATTACGGTTGAAGAACCTATATTGCCTATATTCCATCACCAAAAGCTCCTTTCACACTTTTTCGCTCTGCCAGGCTGTCACCGCATCAGATAAATAACGAATTTGTTCCCGATCATACGTTTCGCTTTTTTCCATCAGTTTCCTCCAACTGCCTTGACGAATAATAAAAACCAGGTGTCAGACCTGGTTTACCTCGTCAAAATTATTAATTCACCAATTGGTTAACCTTCACGCCCCGGTTTCCGCTGCCGGGCCCGGATCGTTCACAGTCAGGTCGTTTCCCACTGGGGTTAAAAACAACTGCCGCACCCGCTCGAACTCGGCGACCCGGCCCAGAGCCCACATCAGTTTGGTGACCGCGGCTTCGGTGGTCATGTCATAGGCCGGAATGATCCTGCTTCTCAGCAGCCGCCGGCCGACTTCGTAAAGGGTGAGATTGCCCCCCTCAAACAGGCACTGGGTGGTGATCACCACGATCATCCCGGAATCGGCCAACTCTTCGATTTTGGCCAGCAGATTCCCGTCGCCGATGAAGGGAACCCCGCCGCTGCCGTAGCTTTCCACCACCACCCCATGATATTTGCCTTGGATATAGTCGAAGATATCCGGGGTCACTCCCGGGATCAGTTTGATCAGCATCACCCTGGGGTCAATCGAAGTGAAAAAATGTTCCGGCCCCGAATGGCGAGGCGCGGCGTATTGAGGGTTATAGCGGATAATCCCGGTCTCGTCGATACCGGCCACCTCAGGATAGTTAACGCTTTCAAACGCGTTATAACTTTTGGTCCGCACCTTCACCGCCCGGCTTCCGTTGATCACCTGGCCGTTAAAGACGATAAAGACACCGCCGCTAGCCTCGCCGGCAAACCGGATCGAATCCAGCAAATTCTTGCGGGCGTCGGTTTGAGGGGCTTCCATCGGTTTTTGGGAGCCGGTGATCACGATCGGTTTCCGGCTGTTCTGAATCAGATACGAAAGCATCGCGGCCGTATACGCCAGGGTATCGGTGCCGTGGGTGACGACAAAACCGTCGTATTCGTTATACTTCCCACGGATGACGCCGGCAATCTCCAGCCAGTGGCGGGGCTGCATATTGGTGCTGTCGAGATTGAGGACCGGGATCGAATCGATCCGGTATCGCTCGGATGCTTCCGGAATAAAGCGAAGCAGCGTGTCGGGGGTATAAACCGGAACCAGGCCCTCCGATCCATTTGACGACGCGATGGTGCCTCCGGTACCGATTACCAGTATGTTCTTCACGGCGGCCCTCCTTTCTTGCGCCCGGTATCCCTTGTGAACCGTTTCATGTATAATTCGCTCTCTTAATGCTATACCCTTTGCCATCCCGATGTCAAACCATAAATGGGATCAAGAATTAAATGGCAAACGGCGCGCGACAGGTTCGGGCAGGAACATCTTATTCGAAACCCGGCGGAAATGGATCGTGCTGATGGGTAGATGCGGGCGTTTCAAGCGCGAACGAAGGAGTGCGCCGGTTTTTCAATCCGGCTCCGGCCTTTGGCCATCCCGCCAATGTCGATCGCCCGTTGCCAACCTTCCTTCGCCAGTCGGCTCCGCTCCATCGGCAACTAGCTTTTCCACATTACAACGATGCTTTTCCACATTGGCAAGTTGCAATTTTAGATTGCGATCCACCAATTGGAAATTGACAGGTTACCATCGGTCAAAACCAAGTGACAATCGACACGGGAAAGATGCCAAAGTAACTTTGCCAAGTGGCACTGGAAGATTGACATCCACCAATTGGAAATTGGCAGTTCGCTTTTCCACATTGGCAGCTTGATAAAGAAGATTGTAATTCGAATAGGCTCTCAGAATGAAGGAACCAAAAGTCGTGGCTGCTTTCCATACTCTTGCACTTTTGGTTTTTTATCACAAGAAACATAGTGAACTAAGCATCACTATACGGCTATTGATGCGTTGCAAGAAAACTGACTTTCATCATCTATGCAGTTGAGATAACAATCCTTATGTCCCTAACTGCTGATACCTTTAATTGCTTTATATTATTGTGGTATACTTTAGGTATCTTTCATGAAGGCAGGTGAATCGTTTGGATTGGCCCATATGCAAATGTTTCGATCGAGGTAATTGCTCGCACAGTGTTTTTGACAGCGAATTGTGTCGAGTAATTGTAGCTTAACGGCTGTCATTTGATGCTGTGCCTTTTCAACTTGATTCTTAAAAATCAAAAAAGGAGCAGCTACTTTTGAATTACGAAAATCTGAAAAAAACCTGGCACGAGGAAGAAAAAAAGGCCTTCAGTGGCTGGGATTTCTCTCATCTGCAATCCAGATGGCATCACCAAACAGAGGGGTGGAGCTATAAAGCCATTGTAAGAGAGTATCTTCAGCCAACCGATCGGCTTTTGGATATGGACACTGGCGGCGGGGAGTTCTTGCTTTCTCTGGGTCACCCGTATGACCGAACATCCGTCACGGAAGCCTGGGAACCAAACATTCAGTTGTGCATGGAGAAACTGGCGCCGCTTGGCATTCAGGTTTATCCCGTACGAAATCATTTGCAATTGTCAATTCCCGATAACCAGTTTGACATGGTTATCAACCGTCACGGCACTTATGATTTGGGTGAAGTGTCCCGGATTTTGAAACCCGGCGGCATGTTTATTACTCAGCAGGTTGGCGGGGAAAACTGCATCGCATTTGCAAGACGCATCAATCCTGACTATGAACCAATGTATGAGGAGTTTTCACTGGCAACGGAGCTTCCTAAATTCCAAGAAAACGGGTTTTCAGTCAAATACTCTGATGAAAGCCATCCCGAATTACAGTTCTTTGATGTAGGCGCAGTCGTGTTCTGGGCAAAAATCATTGAATGGACTTTCCCCAATTTCTCGGTTGACAACAACTTTTCTCAATTATGCTCTTTACAAGATGAGATTGTGCAGAAAGGGTTGGTGTCTGCTTTGCAGCATAGGTTGATCATTGCCGCCCAAAATCAGAAATAGACTTCTCATCTCCTTTGGCTTTCAGGCCAAGGGAGATTTATCTATTCTCCCTTGACTTTTAATAGCTCCCTTACGATCCGTTCCCAGTCCAGCGCGAGGAGCGCGCTACGGACCATCGGATCCATGGGGTAGCGATCCATTTCGCCGTGATCGATCCAAGCATGCGCTTCGTGTTCGGGAGATAGTTGAACCGCTTCCGCGCCGCCCCGGCAGAGGAAGGTCATTCCCACCGTTTGGAATCGCTCCTTACGGATGAAGGTCCAGGAATGAGTGATGGATACAGGCGAGACGCTGAGACCGGTTTCTTCCCGGATCTCGGGCCGCAAAGCCTCCTCCGGCGCCTCGCCCAACTCCAGCCTCCCGCCGGGCAGCTCCCACAAGCCCTTTCCATCGCGCGCGCCGTCCGAACGTTGGATGATTAGAAACCGGCCCTCCCGGAAGATCAAGCCTTTAACGGCGATAAAAAAGCGAACTTCCTGATCCATTCCGTCGATCCCTTTCCAAACTTATTTGGCCCACTGTCCCGGAATCCTGAGAATCACTCCCGGATGTCTTTCAAAACCCAAAGCCTCGTAATATCCTGCGATCTCCGCCGTAGTCTGGACCAACCATTCAGTTTGGGGAAAGTGGGCGATACAGCGTTTCACCAGTTCCCGGCCGATGCCGCGCCCTTGAAAATCCGGATCAACCACTAGGTCATAGATGACCGAACGGGTTATCGTATCGCTCAGGACCCGGATCGCACCCACCAACCGCTCGCCGCTCCATGCCGAAACCACCATGGTGGAACGGATGAACGGCAGGTTGAACTTCTCTGCCATCTCGGCGGTTTCATGCCCGTCGGACCAACCCACCGCTTGAAACAAACGATGCAATTGGCCGGCGGGTAAATCTTTGACCGTATCATCATAACGAATCACATCGAGCCGACCTTTCTTATACGTGACTTCCAGTTTACTACGGTTAGCAAAATAACTGTCGGCTCCGATCTCAACGCCCTCACCCATCGGGCCGATTCAAGTCAGTGGCCCTCTCCCATCACGCTCGAAGAGCACTCGCTATGGGAGAGGGAGAAATGGGCCAAACGTCTTAACCCGCACGAATTTAGGCATCTTGGGTCCCTCCCCCATAGCTATCGCTTTTTGATAGCGTGATGGGGGAGGGCAGCCATCTTCGAAAAGACCCTAGGGGTGAGGGCGTTGGCGGCAACGCCGACCACCTGAACCCCTGACCTAAATGAATAGTCATTTCTTAAAATATGCCGAACCGGGATTGTACCGAAACATCCTGTCCCGACTGCTCCTAGAGATGTTTACGCCGTGTTCCGGTTCAGCGGGCCGGACTGGAACTGCAGCGCATTGGTCCATTTGCCGCATTTATCACCCCAACGGGCCATCGCCTTGCCGTCCAGGGCCACCTCAATTACTTCGCAGGCGTTGGAACAGCCGTCGCAATTGAACGATTTCGGAACGAATTCCTGTTCGGCCGCGCTAAAGCCGCGAAACCTGGTCGGCTCACCGCTGCTTTCGATCTGATCCTTGGCCAGCAGCGCGGCGCCGATTGCGCCCATCACGTCAAAATACCGCGGGATGATGATCTCATGGTCCAGCTCGCGCCGGAAGGCGGCCGCGATGCCCTGATTGGCCGCGACCCCGCCCTGGAACACGAACGGCGGCTCCAATGGCTTGCCGCGCCCCAGGTTGTTCAGATAATTGCGGACCAGGGCCTCGCAGAGGCCCTTGATGATGTCGGCCTTGGAGAATCCGTACTGCTGCTTGGCGATCATGTCCGACTCCGCGAACACGGTGCAGCGGCCCGCGATCCGGACCTCCTCGGTGGCAGACAGGGCCATTTCGCCAAAACGCTCGATCGGGATCTTCAGCCGCTCGGCCTGATGATCCAGGAACGACCCGGTACCGGCGGCGCAAACGGTATTCATGGCGAAATCGACCACCAGCCGGTTTTTGATGAAGATGATCTTGGAATCCTGGCCGCCGATCTCAAAGATCGTCCGGACCTCCGGGTAAAAATGGATCGTGGCAGTGGCATGGGCGGTGATCTCATTCTTGACAATGTCCGCGCCCAGCAGGATCCCGGCCAACTGCCGGCCGCTACCGGTGGCGCCGACGCCTCTGATGGAAATCTCCGGAATTTCCTGCTTCAGATGTTTCAGTCCGAGTTTAACGCATTCCAGCGGCTGGCCGTTGGTGCGGAAATATTGCCGCGACAATACCGTTCCCTCTGGGTCGACGGCCACCATGTTGGTGCTGACCGAACCGACATCCACTCCCAAAAAGGCATCAACCATATGTATCCATCTCCTTAGGCCGTATGGCTCAGCTTGATACTGCGGAGCAGTTCCACGAAGGCTTCGACCCGGGTCAGATTGTTGGCCAGGCCGGTCTGTTCATCGAGGGCTAGCGTTAGGATGGGGATCTCCCAGTCCCGGGAGATGGCCGGAATCAGACTCTGGGTCACCAGTTCGGGCAGGCAGGCAAAGGGCATCAAATGAATGACCCCGTCAAACCCGCTGTTTTTGTACTTGATGATGTTGCCGATATTATGCTGTTCGTGGCCGCCAATCCCGATCTCCACATAGGGCCGGCTGTCCCGGATCAGTTTGGCTCCGGATTTGTTAGGAAAACATTTCGGCCAGACGTTATGGTCGACCCATTCCGAAATATACATGGAACGGGTGACCTCGCAGCCCAGATCGTTCAGAACCTCGGCGATGTTCATATTCACCGCCGGTTCCATTACCACATAGATCTCCCCGACGATCCCGACCCGGAGCCGGCGCCGTTCCGGAAGGCTCCGACAGGGAATGGCGTTCAGCCGGGCCACGCTTTCGCGGTGAATCCGCTTGATATGGCCGGCGCTACCGGCTTCCCGGTCAAACCGCTCCATAATGGCAGCCAAGTCCCGGTTGAACGACCCTTTTTCCATTTCATAGGCCCGCCGGATCTCGACCTGTTTTTGAAGATCGTCGACCGCCTGGGCCAGCCGGTAGGCGGTCCAGATTTTTTCGAAGGCCCGCGCCCAGATTAACCCGCCTTTGATCTTGCGTAGATTCTCCCGGAACTGTTTCGGGTCCCGCTGATAATCGTCAAAGACGATGAAATCAAAATCAAATCCCAAACTGCGCAGCGTTTTGCGGTGAATCTCCCCATAGTACCCGGCACGGCACGGCCCGCTCCCGCCCGAGGTGACAATGGCCTCCGCCCCCAGCTCCAGGGCCTCGATATACGAACCCAGCAGCACTTTGTAAGGGAAACAAGCGAATTCGGGGCTGTACTTGACTCCGAGGTCGATGGTCCGCTTGGAAGGACGAGGGGGAACGATCACCTCATGGCCAAAACTCTGCAGCAGCTTTTGGTAGACCAGGGTCAGGCCCATATGCGGGAAGGTCAATTTCATTTAGGCGCACCCCTTTTCCCGTTTCAGTTTGGCGATCATGTCCGCAAACGCCTCGACCCGGGTCTGCAAATGGCTTTCTCCGGTATGTTCGTCGACCCGGATCGTCATCAACGGCTTGTCGAACCGATCAGCATCCAGTTCCAGCAGTTTCCCGAGAAAGGAATCGGGTCCGCAACCGAAGGCCGAGACATGGATCACCCCGTCAATGCCCGGATCTTCGAGAAAATGATAGGCGCTGGCCAACAGTTTATTAGAGAATGTCCAGAACAATCTCCGCGAAAAATGCTTCATATGCTTTTCAAGCTTATTGCTTTTCACCATTTCAAAGGTGACCGCTTCTGCCCCCAACCGGCGGAGTCTGGGAATGATCTCCATGCCGACAATGGGATCGTAAACATTATAGACATAGCCGATCAGTCCGATTTTGACCGAGAGATGCGTGACTGTAACCGGATGGCCGGTAAGGACGGCTTCGTTCGCGGTTTCACAATCACAACCATCCAGGCAACAAAGATTCCGGAACGCGTGCCATTGCTCGCGGCCCCGGGCGATGGCGGCCTTGATGACCGCCTGGTCGGCGGTGAATACCTTGCCAAGCTTCAGGTAATTGGCGGTGGTGGCGATGTCATCGCTGGCGGCGTTCAGATAATGGGTAAGCATCCGCTCCGCTAAACCCGGGACGGTATGCTTCAACATATCCGGAAGACCCAGGAACTTGGGGCAGAAACTGTCGCCGCTCCGAATCGAGACGAACCGGGGAACATAGACCCAATCCACTCCCCGCTCCAGCAACTCGGCCACATGCCCGGTATAGATCTTCATCGGAACGCAAATCTCGGGCACCGCCTGGCTGATCCCCTTAGTAATAATCGCTTTGGTGGTCGGGCCGGACTCCACGACCTCCAGGCCCAATTCGCCGAAGAACGTCCGCCAGAAGGTCCGATAGTAGGTATGGAGCAATGCCGACGGCAGCCCGATTTTCATGAAAACGCCTCCTCCGCAAACTATTCCGGTCAGTTCAGCACTCTTGCACACCCCGTTGTGGCAGACCCGGCCAAAGGGCCAATCCATTCAGAGACCCCAGTCAAACGATAGACTGTATCACTTGGAATTCACATAACATTCGATTACATCCAACACCCTCTCCAGCTCGTCCTCAACCTCCCCCGGTTGAAACGGGATGGTCAACAGATACTTTTGCACCGCGATCGATAAAAAAGTCCCGATCCACAACCGGGCCACGGCTTTAGCCTGCGCCTCGCCGATCCCCGTCTTGGCGGCGATAATCCGTTGAATTCCACCGGCAACTTCGTACGCCTTGGGAAAGACGGTCTTTTGAGCCTGCTCCAACAAGTCGGCGCTGTATTGCATCTCGACCACCAGAATCTTAATCAGTTCCAGGTTCTTTTCAATAAACTGGAACCGCTCCAGGGCGATCGACTTTAGAAACTCACGCAACGGATATTCCTTGGACAGCTCCACATTTTTTTGAAAAGGGATTAACGCGATGTTTTCAAAGACTTGTTCGGTGGCCAGATTCCCGATCTCCCGCAACAAGTTCCGTTTGTCCTTGAAATATTTGAAGATAATCGTCTCCGATAACCCGGCCTCCCTGGCAATCAACGCGGTGGTGGTCGCGTTGAAGCCGAGTGTCGAAATCAGCCGGATTGCGGTGTCGATGATGCGCTGCTTCGTCAGTTCTTTCTTAGTCGGCATTTTCCCTCCGGGAAATTTAGTGAGTAATTACTAACTTTAAATCGATTATACTCTTTTCCATTAAAATCCGCAATATTTTGCGCTGCAAATTGTTGATCCGTCAAATATCTGGTAAAATGAAACGGTAATTATCTTTCCAAGGAAAGGACCGGCGCGCTCATGAACACGACTGCCCAGATCAAAACCAGTTCAATCCCCCCCGGTTCCATCGGCCTCTGGTGGCTCGGCCAGTCCGGCTATGCCCTGAAAAATCCGTCCGGCGAAATTATTTATATCGACCCTTATCTTACGGACACGATCTCCGCCGGTTACCGCCCTTATATCCACGCCCGCTTGATTCCGCCCGTCATTGACCCTGGCGCCGACATCCCGGTTGGCGCGGTACTGCTGACTCACGATCATCAGGATCATCTCGATCCCAACTCAATTGTGATCCTTTCTGAGAACCCCAAGGTTCGCTTTTTCGGTTCGGCGCCGGTCCATCAAAAGCTCACCGAGGTTCTTGACATACCGGACGGCTCCGTCCAGGCGCTTGAACTCAATGAGTCCGCCGTTATCGGTGAATACCGGATCACTGCGGTGAAAGCGGTTCACTCCGGCGGCGCCATTGGGTATATCGTTCAAAGCGACGGGTTGACGC
Source organism: Bacillota bacterium (assembly GCA_023402395.1). Lineage (GTDB taxonomy): Bacteria > Bacillota > UBA4882 > UBA8346 > UBA8346 > JAEYGI01. Next base: position 191,720 of record JAEYGI010000040.1, on the reverse strand, counting down.
TCTACTTCTCCGGGGATACTATCTTGTTTGCCGGAATGAAAACCATTGGTCAAGCCTTCCCCATTGATTATGCCTTCCTTTGTATCAACGGCCAACTGGGCAACATGGATGTCCGCAGCGCGGTTCATGCCGTCAAACTGCTCCATCCGGGAACGATCATCCCCAACCATTACGGCATGTACGCCGATAACACGGTTGACCCGGAGAAATTCGCCTATCTCCTGGCGGAGCAATATCCCCAATGCAAGTGCTTGATCATGCAACCAGGCGAGTTGACCATCCTAAAGAAGTCCGAATGAAAGTCGTGATCTAGATTGGTTACTACAAAGAAAACCGCCTCTCACGGCGGTTTTCTTCACATTCGGAACGCCGGTCCGATCTGACCAATCTGCAATCAAACCGTTTCAAGTCTGCTCGGAGACGACCTTTCCGGCGGTCAACTGTAATTTCGAGGAAGATTATGGTATAATGAAATCGAGCCGATAAGGGAGGTCTTATCAAGCAATGGATGAGTTCCGCAAACCCTACGAATATGAGGAGGATCGCAAGGTCTCCGGCCTGATTCTGTTGTTCTGCATTTTACTTGTTGCCGGGGAACTATTTATCGGAATCTCCACTCTCACCCAAGGGTATCAACTGCTCCGATCCACTCCCGCTCAGGCCATCCCGTTCACCGCCTTTGGCCTGTTTTATCTGGCGGCTATCTTGTTTACCGACTATGCCCTGTATAAACTCCCGGGGTCCGCCTTGAAAATTACCAGGCTGTTTTTGATTTACCGTCTGATCTACCTTACCCTGGCCATTGTAGTGATTTTCTCGATCCGGGCCGGCGACCCCCGCTCCATCGGCCCGTCCATCTATCAATTCCGGACCCGGGAGGCGTTGATCCAAAGCGCCCTAATCATTCCCATGGCCTATACCTGGCTTTTCACTCTGATCTGGTATCCCTACTTTCTCCGGTCCAAGCGGGTGCGGAAAACTTATGGAAGTCCGGCGCAATAATGCGAAAATCCGCGCCAACCAGATGAAATAATGACCGCTCTCTTATCGAGCGGTCATTATCCTTGATTTTCAGTTAAAACCGTGCCCATCCGCCAATGGATCGCGGATAAGCTTCTCCGGTGAAACGAAATAAGTCATAATAATGGCGTTTTTTCCCTCCCGCCTGACAATCAGCAGGAAGGTTGGGCGTTCGAAGCGAGTACTTTCATCCGCTGGATATTTTTTTGGGCCGAATGGATACCGGCATAGTACTCGATGATCTCCCGGCGCCGGATAATCCCGATGAATGTCCCGTTGTCATCGACCACCGGCACAAAATTCTGAACCATCACCAGGGAAAGCAAATCTTCGATCTCGGCATTGATACGGACCGGCGCGTTTTTAATCCGGCGGGGGACTTCCCGTAACGGAACCCGCTCCGTCCCTTCAAAGGTCAAACCCGGACTGTTTTTCATCTTCCATAAGAGATCCCCTTCGGTCAATGTCCCGGCATACTTGCCGTTCTCATCGATCAAGGGGATCGCGGTGTAACGGTGGTATTCCATCTTTTCCAGAGCCTGGCGCATCGTGCATTTTTCGGGCAGATAGACCACCTCACTCTTGGGAATCAGGAAAAAGGCGATGTTCATCCCTGTTCTCCTTCCGGATTAATGCCTCAACATATATAACTGATTTTCCGGGTAAAAGTTGCATCTTCAATAATATATTTACGTATAATCAAAAAAACACCTTCCGGCAGGTCTTGCCGGAAGTATACCGAATCCATTCCCCAAATTCTCTCCAAATCAATATATGCCGGGATCAGTCTCACGGCAACTCGGAAACCGGCACGCCATGAACACGCCCTGCTCAAGGGAAGAATGGAGCCCATCAAACACAAAAGCCGGCGTTAAACCGGCAATCGAAGTCAATTCATCGGGTCCGCCCTTCGAGCTTCCTGGTTCGGAGCCCGCTCCCGGAACAAAAAGCTGATGCAGTAAATTCCGGCGATCCCAACCAGGGAATAGACAATTCGGCTCAATAGCGCGCCCGGCCCGCCGCAAAGGCTGGCCACCAGATCATAGCGGAACAGCCCGACCAGCAACCAGTTTAACGCGCCGATAATTACCAGGATCAGAGCCAAGCGATCCAAAATACCATCTCCTAAACGATAATTTTTAATAGTGTTCCTCCTTTGGCCAAAATTAGATTGGAATATTTTTAAAATAAATCCCGGAATCCGCCAACCGGTTTCCGGGATACTTGCATTATTTTGGGCTTTTCTGATAAAGCTCAGCCTACGGCCGAGGTTTATCACACCGCCTTTAGAATACTTGGCACCAAAAGGGATTAGTCCGGCAAAAGTTTAAAATTCGGCCGAACGGACCGTTCGCGGATAGGCGACGACATCGCGGATGTTAGACATTCCGGTCAAGTACATGATCAGCCGTTCGAAGCCGAGGCCGTAACCGGCGTGCCGGGTGCCGCCATATTTGCGGAGGTCGAGATACCACCAGTAATCGGCCGGGTTGAGGTTTAACTCGGCCATCCGCCGTTCCAAAACGTCCAACCGCTCCTCACGCTGGCTGCCGCCGATGATCTCGCCCACTCCTGGCACCAGCAGATCCATGGCGGCCACTGTTTTGCCGTCGTCGTTGAGCCGCATGTAAAACGCTTTGATCTCCTTGGGATAATCGGTGACAAAGACCGGTTTTTTGAAAATCTGCTCGGTTAGGTACCGTTCATGTTCGGTCTGAAGATCCTTGCCCCACTCGATCGGGTAGTCAAACTTGGCCCCCGATTTCTGTAACAACTCAATGGCTTCGGTGTAGGTCACATGGCCGAATTCGGAGTTGACCACGTTCCGCAGCCGGTCAAACAAGCCGTTGTCGATGATTCCGTTGAAAAACTCCATCTCGGCCGGGGCTTGATTCAGGATGTCGGTGATCACCGATTTGATCATCGCTTCGGCCAGGTCCATATTGTCGCGGAGATCCGCGAAAGCCATCTCCGGCTCGATCATCCAAAACTCAGCCGCATGCCGGGCGGTGTTGGAGTTCTCGGCCCGGAAGGTCGGGCCGAAGGTATAGACGTTCCGGAACGCCATGCAATAGGTTTCCACTTCCAACTGGCCGCTGACCGTGAGATTGGTCTCCTTGCCGAAAAAGTCCTGGGAAAAGTCGATTTGTCCCTGATCGGTCCGGGGCGGGTTCTGCAAATCAAACGTGGTCACCCGGAACATCTCGCCGGCTCCTTCGCAGTCGCTGCCAGTGATGATCGGCGTATGAACATAGACGAAGCTCCGCTCCTGGAAAAACCGGTGAATGGCGTAGGCGGCCAGCGACCGGACCCGGAATACCGCTGAAAACGTGTTGGTGCGGGGCCGGAGATGGGCGATGGTCCGCAGGTATTCAAAGGAATGCCGTTTCTTCTGTAACGGATAATCCAAGGCGGAGGCTCCTTCGAGCTGGATCCGCCTGGCTTTCAGTTCAAAGGGCTGCTTGGCGCCGGGGCTCTCCACCAGGTCGCCGGCGACGATGATGGCCGCTCCCACTCCCAGTTTGATTACTTCGGCAAAGTTCGGCAGGGTATCGTCGAACACGATTTGGAGGTTTTTAAAGAACGATCCGTCGTTTAACTCGATGAAGCCGAAAGTTTTAGAGTCCCGCAAGGTCCGGACCCAGCCGGAGACCTCAATGGCTTTACCCAGGTGAACTTGGGATTCTTTGAAAAGCTCTCTGATTAACACGTTGCCCATACGTTTCAGATCCTTTCGCGGCATTTTTCGTTTTCAAGCATTCATCCCTGAAGTCGGCCGGGATGGCGCAAACGCGGGGTCGATATGATATTCATTATCATGATATTCTTCCTCCACCGGCGGAGGTATATAAGTTGAATTAAATCTTCAGTATGCATCATGTCCCGTAACCTTCCAAGATGAAATTGTAAGGAATTTAATTCAACTTATTACCGCTGTAATAGGATGAAATAAATTCCGATTTGATTTATTTGCATTCGGTTTTAAGAATGCAAATCCAGTTAAGAGATTTATTTCATCCTATATAACAACACAATTGTTCCCCATCATCAAATCCGGGCAACCGCCCTGACCGGCGAGCCCTCGGCCCGGAGCTTAAGCGGAAAGGCGAAGATCTCAAACCCGGCCGGCGGCAATTGGCCGAGATTGGTCAGATTCTCCAGGATCAAAACCCCGTTTCCGAGCAACAGTTTGTGGATTGTAAAGGGCGCCCGATCGGGGGAAGGCGCATCGATTCCAAGGAGCTTGACCCGTTTGGCCATCAGCTGCCGGACCAATTCCGAATCGACCACCGGATGGTCCGCGTAATAGCCTGGCGTCCCATAATTACGATCCCAACCGGTATAAAGCAGCACGATCGAATCAGCCGGGATTCCCGACTCATACTCCGGCTTCATGGCGATTACTGTCTCATCCCGGACATCCAGTAAACAACCCCTGCCGGCAAAGGCTTCGAGCGGATAGTCATCAATAAACCGGCCGCCGGCGACCAGATGCAGCGGCGCGTCGAGATGGGTTCCGGCGTGCATCCCGGTATCCAGCCGGAACGCATTATAGCCATCGCTGGCCATTTGCCGCGCCGGACCCAACCGCGTCGCATCGTCGCCCGGATAGACCGGCATTCCGTCGTGAAGGGGATGGGACAGATCAATCCAGCGGCTCACGGCTGGCTCCCTTGGGAACTGGCATTGACAAAGATGCGCATCAAGTACTTTTTGCCGAGATACGCTTCAAACATAAACGGCCCCATGCATACCAGATACCCGAATGCCGCCATATAAAACGGAATCATCCGGCCGGTGGCGTTCCCGTGAATAAACAACCCGGCCAGTCCGATGACGAGTGACGCGGCAATCCATAACCCGATCACAAAGCCGGTCAACGGGTTGATCTTCATGGTCAACCGGACCACGCTCCCGGAAGAGCCGGGTTCGATCGCGCCGCCGATCAGCGGCTGAAATGAATTCCGGTAACGGATAATTCGCATCAGGGTAAAACTGTTCCCCTCCACCTGGCCCAGGAACGGTTTTGGCTTTGGCCCGCCGGTCAATCGGGACAGCAACGACGGTTGGGAAGCCTCGACATTCTCCGCCAGCCTGGCCAAAGCTTCCTGGGGGGTCAGCTCAATCGCCAGCGTCACCGACTGGCGGGGCAAAAAACCCATGGGCATCCTCCGCGGGAGTGTTTTTGGGCCATAGTTGTCTGTAAAAATAATATGCCCCGGATCTATTTCAACATCCGGGGCGATTTACCTGCTGAAAGAATTGAATATCCGAAGCGGCTTCGCCCGGACACAGCAGCTCTGAATCAGCGCCGGTATTCAGATAATTGACATTCCCCGATAAGCCCGTCATCATTCCGCAAAAACCCCGGCCAGATCGACGATCAGCTCACCACGGAAGATACCGACCCCAACACTGTCCTGGTAGTCATAGATCTCCGGTTTCGCATATTTCCCGTTTTCATTCAGGGAAAAGACCATTACGGTCTTATCCAGCGGTTGGATCAGCCAATATTCCCTGACCCCGACCCTTTCGTACAAGGCGAGCTTAATTTTCATGTCTTTGGCCGCCGTATGCGGCGATAGGATTTCGACGACCAGATCCGGGGCGCCGCTACAGCCTTTGTCGTCGAGCTTGGCCGGGTCGCAGACCACCGTCAGATCCGGCTGGACAACGGTATTGACCATTTCTTCCGCTTCGGCGCCTTTCGGCAGCCTGACGTCAAAAGGCGCTAGGTAGACCTGGCACCGCTTATGCTTCAGGTAGTTGGCAAACTGAAGATACAGTTCCCCCAAAATCTCTTGGTGTTTCCGGGATGGCGCGGGAGTCATGTCATAAGGGACCCCATCGATCAGCTCCCAGCGTTGATCGTCAGGCCATTTTTCATAATCGCCATAAGTATAGGTTTCCTTGGTTGCTGCGCATGGCGCGGTTTCCCTGACCGTAAAGCTCAACTCAAATCCCCCCGGAATCAATAATTGACCGGCCCATTATAGCCTACATCCACCTCGCCTTGCCTGTTATTCATTCAACGTCATTGCCGTTTTCCCTTTATAATTTATTATAAATTATCCATAAATACCCAAGACAAACCAATCCGGCCCACTCATCCGGCGTCGATTCATTTCCAAGCCGAATTCGCTCCGGGTTCCACTCCCGCCCCTCCTTACTTTCCAGCTTCAATTCGCCCCGCGTCAATCAAATCCGCCACGGCATTCGATACTGGAACTACGGCGACCGTTCCCAAAGCTGCGGCGTCCATTGCCGTTAAGGCGGCACCTAATGCCGGAACAACGGCATTGATTGCCGGACCTAAGGCATTCGCTGCCGCAACTACGGCAACCTTTGCCGCAAGTCCGGCATTCGTCGCCTGTCAATTGGCTGTCATTCCCGTAACTACGGCATCGAATACCGGTCAATCTTCAGTAACTGAACATGCACCGGCAATGGTTCCCTGTCAATTATCTGTAAGCGCCGTACCTCCGGCATCGTTCGCCGCATCATTGGCGATGGCCGCCGCAACCCTTTTGCTTCTAGAACCGGGCTTGGCCATCGCCGCCGCTTCTTATGCCAAAAAAACTACGGCAAGATCGCGCCCTGCCGTAGTCCGCGTCCGGGAATCATTGCTTCCCGCACTTTTCCTGCTTTAATCAGCTCGCCCCGGATCGAATCTCATCCACAATTACGGTTCCGTTCCCCACACCAGCATTCCGTTGACATAGCCCGTCGTCTGGATCCAGTTCGCGTAGGATAATTTACTGGAATCGAACGAATAATCGTTGGTCTGATCGAAATTGGAATAATCCGATTTGTTCCAGCGGGTCTTGACCGCGATTGAACCGCCGGGCGCGATCGAACCGGACCCGCTCTTGAAACTCAACTCCAGGTAATAATCGGCGCCGGCCCGCGCCGAGGGAAACTTGACAAAATTGCCCACGCAATTGCCGGAAGAGACTCCGGTCGCGGCATCCACATAAAAACTCTGTGATTGCTCGCCATCGATGGTATAATAGTACCTTACCTTGATCGAGGCGATATCGATGCTTCCGGTTCCGGTGTTAATGATCTTCAGGCCGGCTTTGATCCGGGTATTGGGAGAACCGTCATCATTGCATTGATACTGCACAGTGATGGCCCCGCCCGACGTTCCGGTGGGAGTAGGCGTTGGAGTATTGGCCGAGGTGGGGGTCGGTGTGGGTGTATTGGCCGGCGTCGGAGTCGGGGGGTTCGCCGGGGTCGGCGTCGGAGTCGAATCGCCGCCGCTGGAGACGTTTCCGTTATACATGTTTCCCGTCGGAATCCGGGTGTTATTGGAAGCCGTCGCCGAAGTCCCGGAAGCCGCGTTCACCACATATTGGCTGGTGCCGTCCAGGTAAACCGTGTTCCCGGTGAATGAGTTGTTCAGTCCCCAACCGTCGACTTGTTGATGAACTTGAAAGGCGTCGACGATGACCGAGTTATTGTTGCGGCGGGCGGTATTGTTGCGAATAATCGTGTTGTTTCCCTTGACGTCGATGAAGCTGTCGGCGTAATTGGCGCCGCTGATTCCGGTGCCGTTGAAGGTGCAACCCTCGATGATGGTGCCGGTGGTCCCTTCTTTAATATCGGCGTGTTCGGCGGTGACATTGGGGCCGACAGTTGAATTCCGCAAGATGTTGTTATCGCATTTCTCATCATAGGTCGACCATTTTCCTTTGTCGGAACCAACGTAAAAGCCTTCTCCATATTCTTCATCGGACTTTCCGGTATCATGGATGTTCATGTTTTCGGCGACGTTATCAGAGCTGCCGTCACGAAAATGCAGCGCCTCCTGGCCGACATTGTATATTTCACAGCCGGTCAGGAAACAATGATTGGCGTTGTCCAGCATGATTCCTTTTTGAGCGTTGGTAATCTTCAGATTTTTGATTTCCCAATAATCTCCGGTGATATACAGGACATACTTCGAGCCGGTTCCGGTTCCCTGCAACACCGCCGGACTGGAGGAACTCTCACTCTCCACCACGATGTGATTGGCGGAGGTTCCATTGACTCCGGAATAGAAAAAGCCGTTGCTGTTGCCCGAGGTTGAAGTGCTGCCGGTATAGGTTCCGGACTTGATAATGATCCTGTCCCCCGGCTGAGCGTTTTTGAGCGCGTCCTGAATCTCGGCGGTAGTATCACAGGTGATGGTGCGCAACACCACCTGGGCGCTCAATTGGCCATCGCCATTGTTGGCCGCGCCGGACGAACCGCCGCCGCAACCGGAGACCATCGCGACAAGCAGCGCGGCCAAGATCAATCCGGCCAAGAACGGAAGATACCCGCGAAGTTTTTGCCAATTCAACTTCATCACTCCTCTTTTTGATATTGAACCAACTTAAACGCTTTGCGAACAACCCGGATCCGAGGGTTGTCCCATTGTGAACCAGAATTTCCGTTCGGTTTCAATCGCGGAGGGACTGAAAGTAATTTTATTAATACTATAACGAAACGTTTCGCTGTTAGATTAAAAAATTATAGTTCACCTGAAAACCCGGTAGATCAATTGACCAATATTTCCTGCATCTCCATGGTACAAAACCATCGTCAAATTGTCAATGAACATCTTGGTTCTTTGACAAATTATGTCGTAAAAGTAAAAAAATTACCTAAAAATGTAATTTTCTTGTCTCATCAAACTACAGCCAGATTACCCGCTTGATTAAAAGGAGATTTTCAGAAATACGTTTCGCTATAAAATGAACCTATACCCTGCCTCAGATTGTTTTTTCCGCAGAACAACTCTTACCCCGAAGAGTGAAGATCCCTGACGGACTGACGAATCATCAGGCTGGACTGCAAAATGATGGTCTCCACGGAGCGTTCCGGATTGGCGATCCTGGCGAGCAGACGTTCGGCTCCCAGCCTCCCGATCTCGTGCGCCGGAGGATTGAGGCAAGTAAAACCGGGAACATTCATTCGCACCCAAGACGGTTGGCCGTAAGTAATCACCGATACGTCCTCCGGAATCCGGCGGCCGGTTTCCCGGAGGAACTGAACCAGCCCTTCGGCTAGATAATGATGGGCAGCCAGAACGGCGCTGGGATTGGATTGGGCAAAGATGGCCTGAGCCAATTCGTAACCGTGCTCCACCGAAGGGTTCTTCCGGGAGACCACCGCGCATTCCCTCTGGTCGAGGCCAGCTTCGTCAATAGCCTTCCAAAATCCGGCCAGCCGCTGCTGAATATGGGTAAACCGTGATTCCCAATTGAGAAAGGCGATCCGGCGGTGGCCTAATTCGAGCAAATACCGGGCGGCCCGGTAGGACCCGTCCTCATTATCGAATCCAATAAAATCGAACGGCTGATCCGCGTCAAGCATCGGCCGGTCCAGGACCACATAAGGAATATTCCGTTCCCGGATGGCCCGGGTATTTTCCCACCCAGTGACCGTCGGGCAGATTAAAAAACCATCCACCTGCTGGGCGATGAGGTTCTTGATAAAGTGCTCCTCGCGGGTCTGATCGTCATAGGTACTGCAAAACAGGAGCATAAATCCTTCTTCATAGGCCACCTGTTCCGCGCCGTTAATCAGCCGGGTAAAAAAGACATTCTCATATTGGGGCACCACGATGGCCAGCACATTACGTTTTTTCCCCTTCATGCTGCGGGCGATGAAGTTCGGCCGGTAATTGAGGGCAGTGGCGGCTTTGAGCACCCGTTGCCGCAGATCCTCGCTGACGTATTTCCCCGAATCCGCATTCAAGACGCAGGATACGGTCGAAACGGCCACCTCGGCCAGTTTGGCGACATCCCGCAGGGTTGCCGCACGCGGGCGTTTTGACTTCATTACAAACCCCATTTCCAGTATTGACTTCAGATTGATCTTATACCGCGACCAAGTCGCAGTCAAGCGTCAATCCCCCGTCTTCGAAACCTGCGGCGGCTTGTCAATCCAAATTTGGAATCGCATTTTAGACCGCGTCGGAACGCATCTGAAAAAGGGAGACTACTCGTCTCCCTTTAAAGCACGGTGCCCCATCTTAATCATTGATCACGTTCCGGACGGAGGAGCCGAATCTTCCCCGCACGATTCGAGATGGCAAATTCCTACTATTTTTTCGACATTGAGCACAAACGCGATTCCCTTGCTTGGTTTGTCCAGGCCCACGGCAGTGTAGATCGCATCCAAAACCGAGCCGGTTTTCTCCCGTTCGATCAACGTCAATACAATCTCCTTCTCCGGCTCAATCGGGATCCCGAACAGCTTGGCATTTTCATGGATGCCGGTTCCACGACTATGGATAATGGTTCCGCCCGAAGCCCCCGCCGCCTTGGTCGCATCGACCACGTTCTCGGCGAATCCTCGATTCACAATAGTCACAATCAGTTCAAATTGGGGACGATTCCCAACCATTACTGTTGTTCACCTCCCGGCCTTTCATTTTGGGGGACTGGAAAGTTGGCCATCAAATGGACAACCCCAATCAAGCGTTTCACGTCGAGCACCATCCCAATACCGGTTCCGGGCTTGTCCAGCCGCGCTTCTTTGATGATCACCCGCAATACGTCGTCAACTACGGCCCGGTCCACAATGGTAAAAACAATCTCCTTCTCAGGCTCATACTCCATCCCGAGAAATTTCAGATACAACTCCTTGTTTGCCGTTCCCCGGCCCAAAATGATAGTTCCGCCGGAAGCCCCGGCTTTTTTGGTGGCGGACACCAATTTGCTGGCCATTCCCTTTTTAACAATGGTGACGATTAATTTTGCGTCGGCACTTGTAGCAAACCCGCCTTCAACCATTGGAGCGCTCCTTTCGGCCATACAAAAATCCTAAAAATATAACCGTTAGAATTGGCGTTAATGAAACCAGCGCAATCATACCGAATGCGTCCAGCAATGGATCCCGGTTTTCCAGCACCTTCGCCGCCCCTACCGTCAACGCCAGAATAAAGGTAGCCGACATCGAACCTGTGGCTGCTCCGCCCGAATCAAACGCAATGGCGACGAAGGTAGGATTGGAGAAATATGACAATATCAAAGCCAAAATATATCCGGGAGCAATAAAATACCAAATGGACAGTCCGGTTAATACTCTAGCCATTGACAACGCCACTGAAAACGCTACTCCGATGGCTAAAGTATAAAGAATAATCTTTTTATTAATATGCCCACCCGAGACTTCTTCCACCTGATCGGCCAAAACCAGGACCGCCGGTTCGGCTAACACCGCCGCAAAACCCAGTAAAAACCCGAACGGTACCAGCAGCCAATTATGCTTCATGGCCCCGAAGGTCTTTCCCAGTAAATCACCGGCGGGAAGAAAACCGACATGAACTCCTTGAAGAAAGAAAACTAGCCCGATGAAAGTTAGCGCCATTCCAATCAAGATCTTCCGCACTTGCCGTCTCGGGAGTTTTAACATCGTGATTTGGAAGATGACAAAGACCAATATTACCGGCAAAAGAGCCCAAAAGACATCTTGAATTACTCCAGTAAAACCCTTAAACAGCAACCCGACCACTAAAACAGCACCCCCAATAACAACACCGCCAGAATTGGTCCAAGCGAGGCCAATCCTAACCAACCGAAGCTGTCATTGGTGGAATTCCTTTTGCCGATCCCGGCTACCGTACCCGCTCCCAATGCCAGGATCACGGGAACGGTGATCGGCCCGGTGGTGGCTCCGCCAGCATCGAAAGAAACCGCGACAAATTCCGGAGGGGAGAACAGGGCTAAGAATAATGCCAGCAGATAACCGCCAGCCAACAAATAAATCAGCGGGATGTTTAGAAATACGCGCAATAACGCCAGCGCCAGAAAAATTCCCACTCCGAGCGCTATGCAGACAATCAGCAAGTTCTTATTGATCGCGCCTTCGGAAACTTGGGACACCTGCGTGGTCAATACCCAAACGTCGGGCTCCGCCACGGTCAATACAAAACCCAACACTGCTCCCAAGAGCAATATCAGCCACAACTTCCCCTTGGCGATGATCGCAGTGCTCAGAAACTCCCCAATCGGCAAAAAACCGAGGTTTACTCCGAGAAAAAAGAGGATCAACCCAATTCCGATCAGCACTGCTCCACCTAAGAATTGAACGAAGACTTCCATTGGAAGCCTGCCTATTGTAAACTGTAATATCACCACAAGTGTTACAATAGGAACAACTGCATACACCACTTCCATTACCGTTTCTTTTATATTCATAATAGCGCCTCCAGTTGAGTATTTTAAGTGCTTTTCGATTTTTTAAACATTTAATTTTCACACTCCTTCAATTATTCTTAGCCGGCCGATTGTGCCGAAGCTATTTCAATTTAATAATTTTCGCTTTCGAGTGTCCATCTTCCTCCATCCGGTACCAAATGGATCGTTTTGGAAAGCTGAAACAAGCTTAATCCACTCCAAACTCAAATCAAAATATTCTTTCAACTCCAATAATCTGTATAGCAATATAAAGTCTATATCGGCAAATCCAACAAAAAAATCGAGGCGACTATGGAGTCAACCTCGATCAAGACTATATAAGTTGAAATAAATCAGGAAAATATGTCGCAATAGTTTACGGCGTTCAAAAAATTGATTGCGACATAGATAGCTCATACTCTAAAACGGAAAACAAAAATCAACGCGCTAGCCAAGCGCCGTCTACCGCCACGGTGTAGCCATTAATATAACTCGCGGCTTCCGAGGCTAGAAAGACCGCCGCGCCCTGCACATCCTCCGGGGTTCCCCACCGGCCGGCCGGGATCCGGGCCAGGATGTCGGCGCTGCGTTGCTCATCGGCGCGCAATGGCGCCGTATTATTGGTGGCCATATACCCGGGGGCAATGGCATTGATGTTGATATTGTATTTGGCCCATTCATTGGCCATGGCCCGGGTGATCCCCATTACCCCGCTCTTGCTCGCGGTATAGGACGGGACCCGGATTCCTCCCTGAAACGACAGCATCGAGGCGATATTAATGATTTTGCCGCCGCTTCCCTGGCTGACATATTGCTTAGCCACGGCCTGGCTGAAGAAAAAGACCGTCTTCAAGTTGATGTCCAAAACGTCATCCCAATCTTTCTCGGAGAACTCCAAAGCATCGGTCCGACGAATGATCCCGGCGTTGTTAATCAGGATATCGATCTTCCCGAACGTATCCAACACTTGTTTAATAATGCCCGGGATGGCTTCGATGGTCATCAGATTGGCCTGAATCTCCAGAAATTTACGGCCCAACGCTTCGACCCGCTCTTTGGTCTCGGGCGACGGGACATAGTCAACTCCGACCACATCGGCTCCGGCTTCGGCCATCGCCAGCGACATCCCCTGGCCCAAACCAGTGCTGCTGCCGGTGACAATGGCCACTTTTCCTTTTAAACTGAACTTATCGAGAATCATTACGGTCACCTCTTCAAATTATTTTAACTCTGACATGGGAACCGCGTCCATATCCGAGAACACCTGGTTCTCCCCGACCATTCCCCAGATAAAGGTATAGTTTTGGGTCCCGACGCCGGAGTGAATCGACCAACTGGGAGAAATGATGGCTTCTTCATTACGCATGACCACATGCCGGGTTTCATTGGGTTCGCCCATCAGATGGAAGACCACCGCGGTGTCTGGAATATTGAAGTATAAATATACTTCCATCCGCCGGTCGTGGGTATGGCAGGGCATGGTGTTCCATAAATTGTTGGGTTCAAGAATGGTCATGCCCATCACAAGTTGGCAACTCTTGACCCCTTGCGGATGAATATATTTATGAATGGTTCTGACATTGGATTCGGCCGGCGAGCCCAAATGATTGGCCTCGGTTTGGCCGAGTTCAATCTTTTGGATGGGATACGCCTGATGAGCCGGTGCGCTGTTAAAGTAAAACTTGGCCGGTTGTTGCGGATCGACGCTGGAGAAAATAATCTCCTTAGAGCCCATCCCGATATACAGCCCGTCTTTGGTATCCAGAACGTAATCGACCCCATCGACTTTCACGGTGCCCTTCGGCCCGATGTTGATCACGCCCATCTCCCGCCGTTCCAGGAAATAAGCGGCCCGCAACTCGGCGCCGGCTTCCAGTTTCAGCGGAGTGGTCGGACAGGCGCTCCCGACAATGATCCGGTCGTCATGACTATATACCGTTTTGATCCGTCCGGGCAGGAACAGATCCTGGATCAACAATTCCTCGCGGATTCGTTCAGTGGTATAGCTTTTAAAGTCCCGTGGATTAATCGCGTTACGATTTTCCATGTCAAATTCCTCCTTATGAATTAATGTTATAATTAAGTTTAGCTATCCTTTATTACCCGCCAACAAACAATGGGTCCTTTCCTTCCCAAGTACTACTTAAATCTTAGATAATCCATCGGATGGATTCAATAGAACAAATTTACGATTCGATGAATATTTCATGAAACGGCGAATGAGACCCGGTTCATTTTGAAATAAAATCCGCGGGTTCATCCTTGAATTGAAACTTAAAACTCCGTAAAATCATGCCAAAACCGACGCAATTGGTGACCAGCACTAGCCCTAAGTTGATTAAAGGAAGCGTGTTCAGTATGGCCAAAGTCAACCCGCCGAGAACAATCATTAATACCGGATGCAACTTTGATCGAAACAAAAGCCGCCCAAACCAGATATTGACTAAAATTCCGGAGAAAAATAACAAGCCGATGTAAAGTAAAATCAATAAAATTATAAATGGCAGACTAATCAGGCTGAGGTACGGGAAGACGATTCCGGTACTGAAGATCGCAATCAAAACTGGGATTGCGATAAAACCGGCCATACCGATGAGCAAATTTTTCCGGAAAGTAGCCGATGTTTCGGTTATCCGCCATACCGTCCTGGGAAAGAGCCGGAAAATGACAATGCTCAATATCAAGCTCCCCAGCAGCCAGCCGAGAAACAACATTAAAATCAAGCCGTTACCCTGGTCAACTTTGACTTCATAACCTCCGGCGACAGCCACCCCTTTGACATGAGACGGATTTGATGGAGCCACGCTGTAGTCGAGCACCTTGCCGCCGATGGCCAGCGGACTGGTCCATCGCGCCGGGGCGCCCCGAACGATGACGTCCCCGCCGATCCGGCCGCCAATCTGATTGAAATTGTAACTATTGACGTCTACCGGGCCGCCGACTGTTCCCGCCAGTTTCAACTCGATCATTTTGCCCAGGATGCCTTGGCCGATCCGGGATTGCGGCCCGGTCGCCAAATGATATGTCCACACGGTCAGGTTACGGTCGACCGCGCCGTTCAGCAATAATTCCAACGCCAGGACTCTTACGTCCCGGGCCACTGTCCCGTTGATGGTCAGCCGCTCGGAGACGACTCCGAGGACGCTGCCGCCAACCCGGCCATCGATCCGGACCTCGCCGGCCAACACGAGCAGATCGCCCTCGATCGTCCCTTCAATCTCCAACCGACTGCCGCTGAAGATCAGGTCGCCCGAAATCACTTGTCCCTTGCTGATGATCCGCTCTCCGCCGGAGATCTGCCACGGGCTAGCCCAGACTGGAATCCCCGTCCCCAGCATGATCACGGCGCCGATTATCAATAACATCACTGTTTTTTTCATCAATCTACCACCAATCTCTGAATCCTCTATACGGGTTTAAGATGCTACGGTTATCAACCCTTGGGCGGATTTAGAAGTCATGTGACAAAGCTGAAGATCGATAATATATCCCCAAAAGTCAAAATCGGCTTTATTACTTGCTTCCCTGAGCTTTTGTGTAAACCCGGCCTTCAGCCGGCGTTATTCACAACGCTTTATCCCGATGCCTATAAATTAACCTCGATGATATCCCGATCCATCCGGTCCATGCAATCCTTCAATTTGGACGCGAGGATTGGATCCTGTCCCATACAGGCCGCTTTCATCTGGCGCATAATATCAATGGCCCGCCGGAACGCTTGGACAATATCCCCTTCCTGAATTCCGCCAGCATCCCGGATCAATTCGGGAAAAGTCGCTCCCTGGCTCCATTTGTATGCCAGGTTGGAAAGGCTGGGGTAAAAGACCGCATCCCGTTCGTCCACACCATATCGGTACACCAGATTGCGGATGATAGTCTTGACCGGCCGGACATCAAACGGCAATTGTTTCGGATAGAACTCGCCCTTGCGCGGTTCATAATCGATCCCCACCACTAGCGCGTTGAGCTGATCGGAGTCCAGTTCGTGAAAAATCCCGTTAAAGTAAAGCTCGGTAATTAGCAGCTCTTGCGTATAAATCTGGGCGGCGAACTCACCTCGGGGAAGTAGATGCCCCTCTTGGATGTAATCCAAATCTTCCAAAATCTCGGTCTTCAATTGCAGATCCTCGTTAAAACGGCCCGAAACAACAATCTGTGAGCTTCGTTCCTGAAGCGAGGCCACCCGCTGATGAAGTTCGGCCCAATTTTTCAGCAACTCCTCACACTCGGCCTGATTGTTGGGATCGCATTCCCGGGGAGTCACGGTTCCCAAAAATACCTTTAACTCTTCGATCTCAGCGGCAATGGCGGCCCTGGCCCGGCCCTTGATAAACCGCAATCTGCGCTGCTTTTTCTTTAACTTTTGCCGAATCCTGCTATAGACCAACGGACATTGGGGGTTCTCCCGGTCGCCGCAAAGGCTGGAACTGAGATGGCTCAGCCTTTTGGCGTCATTGGCCAGTTGTTGATCAAAGACTTTCTTATCATTTCGCGCTTGATACGTGGCGAAATTTTGATTGAGGATCACCTGGATCTGGTCGGTGTCATGGTTTCGGTTCAAATTGAGCACCGAGTTATAAGAGAGATTAAATCTGCTTCGCAATTCCTCAATCTCATCCTGCTTTGTGCTGGGAAATTCTTCAGGCCGTAAATTACGGATATCCGCCAAAATATAGACGGTTCCTTGAGTATCGATGCCGCGCCGGCCGGCCCTTCCCGCCATCTGAAAATATTCCAGGTTGGTCATGGGCCGAAACGATACCCCGTCAAATTTGGACGGACTGTCAAAGCAGACGGTTCGCACCGGATAATTGATCCCAACCGCGAAGGTCTCGGTGGCGTACATCACCTTGATTAAGCCCATGCCAAAAAGAGTTTCGACGATCTCTTTCAAGACCGGAAGCAACCCGGAATGATGATAGCCGACTCCCTTCACCAGCAAGGAACGGGCTTGGATGATCGTTTTCAGAGTTGTAACACCAAATTCCCCCGCCATCCGGTCAAAGGTGGTTTCGGCCCGTTCCGACTCCTCCTCCGACAGAAAGTTCCGAAGATAGCTGGTTTCAGTGGCCTTGATCTCGCACATGCGCCGGCTGAACACGAAATAGAGGCAAGGGAGTTGTTTTTTCTTACCGATGAATTTGATCAAATCCTGATGGGTAGATTCCCATTCCCGCTTATCCCGGAACGAGACCGTCTCTTTTTCCTGCAATTCTTGCCGGTACTTGATAACCGCCTTCAAGTCGGTAGCGCCCAAATGCTTCTCAAAGATGAAATGCTCCAGCGGGACCGCCCGGTCCTTTTTAACAATCACCGACACTTGATGTTGTTTGATCTCACCGATCCATTCCGCCAGTTCATAAGCGTTGGGGATGGTGGCCGAGAGCCCCAGCAGCCTCATTCCGGAGGGCATAAAGATGATTGACTCCTCCCAGACCGTTCCCCGATCCTCATCGGATAAGTAATGGATCTCATCGAAGATGATGTGCGAGATCCCCTCCAGCCTGGGCAAATCCTGATGGAGTATGTTCCGGAAAATTTCGGTGGTCATCAGGCAAATCTCGGCATCGGGATTGATAACCACATCGCCGGTGACAATTCCAACCTTTTCGGCGCCGTACAGCGCTTTAAACTCTTTAAACTTCTGGTTGGACAGTGCCTTAATGGGAGCGGTGTAAATCACCCGGTCCCCCTTGAGAATGGCCTGATCGATCAGGTAATCGGCGATGAGCGTCTTGCCGACTCCAGTCGGCGCCGAAACCAGCACCGATTTTCCCAGCATCAATTCCTTGATGGCTTCCCGCTGAAACTCATCCAGCCGGTAATTACGGTAAAATTCCGGAATTTCAATCTGTCTTTCCATTCATACTCCTTTGGAAAATTGCATGCCAACGAAAGAATATTCGGTGCAAAAGTCACAAATCCTCCCGATAAGAAAAGCACCGTTTTGGTGCTTTGGACTCGATTTCAGCAAACCCTGTCGTGTTTATCCTTAAACCAACCGCTTCTTTTTATACCCCGAGAATGCCGGAAACCACCGACTGCATTTGAACAACGCGACAAACCTCGGTATGCAAAATCTGCTTCTCCGCCAGCAATCGCAAGCTCGCCGGAATTGCCGTATCCGAAAGCAATTGAAGCTTCTCCAACAGTTGAAATTCGTTGAGGCCTTGAACGGCCGCCGCGCCGGATATGGCTTCAATCACGGCGGAGTTAAACTTAAACGGGCTGGCGGTAGCAGCGATCAATACCGGCGCCGTGTCGCCGCTCATCTGACGGTAACGTTCCACGACTGCCTTGCCCACGGCCGTATGCGGATCCAATACGTACCGGGTATCACTAAAGACTTGACGGATGGTGGCCATGGTCTCCGCTTCCGTAGCAAAACCGCTGGCAAACTGATTTTTGATCCGTCCGGCGGTTTCGGGATCAACCTTGTATTCCCCGGATTCTTTCAACCGTTCCATCCAGTGCCGGACCGATTCCGGGTTTTCGCCGGCCAGGTAATAAAGCAACCGTTCCAAATTACTGGAGATCAGAATGTCCATGGAAGGCGAGATGGTTGTATGAAACGGCCGGTTCCGGCTGTAAGTCCCGCTTTGAATAAAATCAGTCAGGACGTTATTGGAATTGGAGGCGCAAATTAGTTTCCCGAGCGGCAACCCCATCTCTTTTGCAAAATAGGCGGCTAAAATGTTCCCGAAATTCCCGGTGGGAACGGCGACATTCAGCCGGTCGCCGCAATGAAGCTTTCCCTGCCTGCATAATTCCAAATAACCATAAAAATAGTATACAATCTGCGGCGCCAGCCGGCCCCAGTTAATGGAATTCGCCGAGGAAAACGACATCCTTCGCTTCCGGAGGCTCTCAATCATGGCGGAATCGGTGAAGATCCGCTTCACCCCGGTCTGGGCATCGTCAAAATTGCCATGGACCCCTACCACCGTGGTATTTATGCCTTCTTGAGTCATCATCTGCAATTTTTGAATATCGCTGACTCCCTGCTCAGGATAGAACACGATAATCCGGGTGCCAGACACATCCTTAAACCCTTCCAAAGCGGCCTTGCCGGTATCTCCGGAAGTTGCGACCAAAATGATCATCTCGTTGGGATCTCGGGCCATCTCGCCCGCTTTGGTCATCAAATAGGGAAGAAGTTGTAAGGCCACATCTTTAAACGCACAAGTGGGGCCGTGAAATAGTTCAATAATATACTGGTTCTCATCGAGGGGGATAACCGGAGTGATTCTCGCGTCAGCCCACTTGGCGGGGTGCGTGTATGCGGCGTAAACCATCGCTTCCAGCTCGGTAACAGAAAAGTCCGAAAGGTAGCCGGAAAGAATTTTTACGGCAAGTTCCTGATAATTCAAACCCAACATGGCCTGAAGCGCTTCCCGACCCAACCTGGGGAGGCATTCCGGTGTAAACAGTCCGCCATCAGGCGCGATTCCAAAACGAATGGCTTCCGCGGAAGAAAGTCCCCCGCTTCCGCCCCTAGTGCTTAAATAGTTCAACTTGTTTCACCACTGATTCTGCAGTTTTTTATTTGCGGAGTCCGCTAATCTCACGCCAGATTTCAGCGCGCCGGATCGGTCGCGCCTTTGGCGGGTCAGCCCATCAATGAGATATTGGGAGCCACTGATTCCAATAGTACAAAATTCCCCCACTATAGTAACATATCTTACCGACAGTTCCTATACATCTTCAGATTAATTTTATCAATCTCTTTTTCACGTGGTAATACTCGGCCCAGGGCGATGGATGTCCACAAAAATTGGGCCCGACAGGATAGTTCCGTATACATTCATATTAATTAGGGTACTCCCGAAAACCGGCCGCATACCGGAAATATTCGGTTTACCAGGCAAGATTGCGGCAATACCCGACAAATTTGTTACCAAAATTAAACAATCCGTTTATCTGGCGTAAATCTTTTTATATTAAAATGGTATCAGATGAAATATAACATCAAGCTAACAAGGGGTGCTTTGCAATGATCGAAAAAAATCCCACTGAAGAATTGGTCTTTCGGATGATGCAATCGAAAAAGAATTCGTTTCATTTTGGGGAGATATCCCTCGGCGTTCAAAAACTTTTAGAGGAGATCAAACAAAAAGGATACGTGGTTCACTTTGTCGAGAAGGGTAACACCAGCGAACCCAAATTGGTCTCAAAAGAAGATTGCCTTGCGTCCGGACTATCCTTCGAACATCAAATCATTGATCTCCGGAATGCGTAATAGCTAAGAGCTCGTGCGCGCAATCCTTTTTTGAGGAAATAAACACCAGCTTATCTGTACTGATAAGGCGCTATCCTTTAAATTGCTAGTGATCGCGACCCTCGCACAGACGCCTAAATTACAATTTTACGGCATTCCAAATAAAACCGTTTCTCCTCTGCTTCTCCCATGGAAAATGTCTTGCGCGGCAGGACTCCGTCCACGATTACCGTTCGAAACAGGTCACTCTTATCCATGGCCGGTAAGAAAAATCCGGTATTCCCCGGCTTGACGCCCAGTTCCGCCACAACTTCTGCACCATGAATATAGTCAATCCGGCTATCAGAGTTTGCACGCAGCCATTCATCTAAAAATTCCTGTAAGGTTGCGACATCAAGCTGATGGCCGGTTTTTTTGATCTCCACGATTCCTTGACCCGCCTGATTGCAGAATCCGAAACAATGGATCTCCGCTCTGCCCGATTTCCGTCTGGATTGCACCAGCGCCTCCAGACCGTTCGTCTCGGGAATATCGCGGACCGTAACTTCCGAACCCCTGGCTGTAAAATATTGCCGCATTTGACGCAATATATCCTCAGTGCCATCAAAAACGACCCGGTGAATTGGCTCAAACCGGATTCCCCGGTCATGGACGTTAACCAACTCCACCAAGGCATAGCGAGCCGGATGGCTGGTCCTCGCTTCAGAGGGAAGGCTTTGCTTTAACTTCTCCCATACCGCTTTGGCGGTGGCCAGCGAATGATTGCCGTCACCCACCGCGCAAAGAAGGACATTTTGATCATCTACTCCGTATTTAGCGGAAAAATATTCCGGGTCAGCCAAACGCCGCAACGCATTTTGGAGCCGGTCAATGGCGGCCGGATCATTGATTTGATACCCGGTGATATGCCCGCCGTTCATCATCAGGTCGGTATCGTAGAGCGGCTGGCGTCCGATTACCTCCCGGGCTAGCGGTTCAATGACCGTTCCCTCCGGGTCGTCGATTAACGCCATCACATGCGGACATTCCAATGAAGCCCCCTCGCGGACGCGGACCCGGGGCGGTATCCGTTCGAGCACCGTTCCTTCGGTGGCGCGAATCAATGTTTTCGCCCCGTTGCGAAAGTCGTAGCATTCCAGGTCAAGGGCGACCATCAGCCCTTGGCGCGACTGGGCGCGGGCAGTCCGGCGGTTCACCAAAATAAAGCCCGGCGTTGACGAGATCAGAATTTCCCGGCTGAGATATTCGGCCATTTTTTGCTGAATTTTGCCGATTCGTCTGGCTTCGTCACTGTTTTCCAAATACACCTCTGGAAAAATCAGATGAAAGGTGGATGGTTCGTCTCCAACCAGCGCCGCGACTTCTTCCCAATACTCCGGCTGGGAGGTGTATTGATCGCAAGCGACCACCGGCCACTTTGTCATATCAATTGCCGGTCCCGGTAATAAGATTTCTGGGATTTCAATTCCGTTTTTTTCTTTGGTTTTCACTGAGCCCTCTCTTGATGGTTTTTGATTAGCATATATTATTTGTTAGTTCCAAGGCGGGGCAGTCCAACGGACATCATATTCGACCTGAACCGTGAAATCTCCCGCGGGAAGAATGCCTCCGTCGATGTAAAAGCGATAAGTAATGTTCTCAGTATAATCGCGATTGTTGCGATTGGTTCCGTTATATGGATACGTATTTACCAACGTCCACTGATTCGTCAACCGATAAAAATTGACTCCGTCACGGGACCACCGGATACTGGTAATCGGGATTTGCCGGGACGGATTAAAATAATCGGCCAAATACATCGAACTGGCCCGAATTCCCAAGTACCAAGGGGTACCAATGTCCGTCGCAAAACGATAAGTAGAAGTGACAGCAATCTTTTTGGAACACTCGTAATACGATAGCGGATTCTCCGGATTACTGATACTAAACGAAATATCTCTTGAATTTACATCAAGGGACAAAAACATTCCGGCGCCATAAACCGGTTTTCTAAAACCGAATACCAATCCTCCGCCGAGAAGGAGAATAACGATTATTGGCGCCAATTTCCTGGCAGTTTTCGGATTCATTATCCTCACCCCAAAAGAGGATTTTCACTAAAAATATCGAAAATTTCAACCATGCGGAATCATAGCAAAAAAATCGTTGGTTTCCGATTTTATATTTCGCTGCTATTCCTCATTTTCCTTCCCGGGATCGGGGCAAGACCCGTAAACGCGGCGGAAATAATTCTAAATTCAGCGCTTTCCGTTACCGTCCCGGCCACACAGGCCGGTAACCCTGGTGATTTTGTAACTTATGTTTTAGAATTGTCCAATCGCGGCCCGGTTTCAATCAACCTCCAAGTGGATTACTTGAGTGACCGCCAATGGACAGTATTGGGAGACACTTCGATTTCAATCCCGGCTCATTCCGCCAAACAATATTACCCGGTAACCATCTTTATCCCGGCCGGAGCGCCCGCGGGAATTGAGGAACAGGTCCGAATCCGCTTTAAAATCAGCGGAGAAACATTTCCTTTGCCCGAAGTTTTAGTCCCGGTCAGGGTTAATTCCGTTTCCACCATCAATTTCACCGTCCCCCCCTCCGGCAAGGGGGCGCTCGGCACAACAGTTCCTTATCATATTACCATCTCTAATAGCGGTAATACAGTTGAGCAGGTCACAGTGAAATATCGCTCCTCCAATGCATTCAAAATAAGTGTTCTGCCGGAGCTGTTTGAGTTAAATCCCGGATCTTCACAAGTAATTCTGGTTGAACATCATATTCCCGGCAATACGATTCTAAGTTCCGATCAAATCGAACTTACCTTCAGTTGGGGAAATGAGCAGAAGATAGTCACTCTAACCACACTAATCCTTGATCAACTGGACGAGTTGAAAGATCAATTCTATATCTGGAAGGGAAGTCTCAATTTATCCCAAGCCATCGGCGATTCCAATTATTATTTCTCTTTAAATGGAGATTGGGGCCCGGAGCGCTCGGCCGATTTTTTCTTTACCAAATCCAACTGGTTTTCCGACATCCAATATGAATCCTGGGATGTGAAGCTGGGAGAGTTTTTTCTGGCATGGCCGGGATTAGTTACGCCAACCGGCAGCGGACCTGCTAATCTGTACCTGTCAAAAAAACTTCCAAAAGATCGTTATGTCTCGCTTTATCGCTTCCGCTACGTCTCCGAAAACGGTTCAGGAAGAGACCTGCTTGGAGCCGAAGCACGATATAATCCCAATAACACCTTTCGTCTGCTGCACGATCCCGCCCCGAGTCAGGAAACAAGTATCAACGCGGCCGATATCGTGGAATGGCGATATCAAACTCAATATCAAAACTCTTATGATTGGTCAAATACATTCTCGGCCAATCTTGCCGATTTTGACGGACTTGCCGGATCGTTTCAACTGTTTTCCAGAAATAAAGCATGGAACTGGAGCGCCAACTATTTATACCAGCAAAACCTCTATGATGTACTGGACAAGCAAGCCTTCCAGTTGTATTTCTATAAAATTAAGGAAAAACCGGATGCTCTCACCGGCAGCTTTACCTTGAACTATGAAACCCGCAATCTTGACGAACATGCTGACGGCATTAATCTTTATGACGATTACCGGCTTGAAGCCGTCCTGCTGTGGCCCTCCAATCTTCGCTTCAATGTTAATTATACGTATCATAATCGCAACCAAAGCTTTAATGGAGAGAGTCTAACCTACGGTCTCGGTTCAGCTTGGAAGAACAACCGTTATAGCCATGAATGGTGGGCCGTTCACACCTCGGATCGGGGCCAAGATTGGCTGGGGAGTGAAACCATCAGTTCCGCCGAATATTCGAGGTTCGACTGGTGGACTCTGTACCAATACTCCGACCACGAAGACCTCATTTTCAATCCCCAGTTGGACACCGATGATTTCAAAGTGGGCCTGGGATACCGAAGGCGTTGGGATTTCGGGCCGGTGCTGAGCAACCTTTGGTATCTTTTTCCGAATGCCGGGTCCAAACTGGAATGGCAAGCCGATTTGGAATGGCCGATTTACCAATATTATCTTTTGTTCCGTTACTCGGGGATCTGGGATGACGGCTCCTACACCAATAGCACCTGTAGCTTAAGTGTTACCAAAAAATTTGCTTTTCCCATCAAAAAACCGCTGGGAACTATCGAAGGCTTAGCGTTCCTCGATAAAAATCACAATGGAATCCGCGACGCCGGAGAAAACCCCATTCCCAACCTGGGATTGCTTGTCGATGGCAAAACCGCGTTCCAAACCGATGCCGAGGGAAAATTTCGGTTGAACGGATTGAGCCCCGGCGAACATCTACTCATGGTCGACTCCCAGTATGTGATGGTTTATATTCCGGCGTTTCCGGCCAATAAATTTGATCTGAAGCCCTATCAGACCCTCAATGTTGATTTTCCGGTCGCCCGTACCCAAAATATCACCGGCGTTGTCTACCGTGACCGGAATACCAATCAACGCCAGGAACCGGATGAGTTTGGGCTGGCCGCCGTTCCGCTCCTGCTCAAAGATCTGTCCAGTCCGGATGAATCGATTCGGACTCATACCAACGCCGACGGTTTTTTTGCCTTTTATCAACTGAAACCAGGCCGTTACTTATTGACCGCAGATAAACAAAACCTGCCGGAAAATTGGCAACTGCCGGCTGATTTTAAGGATTTGGAGATCGATGCCACTCATCTGGAAGATTTGATGCCATTTACAATCGGCATGGTTCCCTTTGAAAAACCGGTTGAAATAATTACCCTTTCCGATTCTCAACTTATTATGTCCGTGGACCAGGAATTGGCTTATACCGGTCAAGCCATTACCATCACGATCGATAGCCGTTCCCGGCTGCGCCGTCTCCGGCTCGCGCTCCCCGATGGCAGCCTCATTTCCTTAAATGCCGCCGCCCCGGAAAGTTCCTGGTCCCACCGGTGGACCATTCCGGCCAAGGCTCCCGTCGGCGAAGCCAAAATTATTTGCGTCGCCGAAAGTCTTACCGGCGAGGCCATTCAAGAAGAATTGACGATCTTTATTTTAAACAGATAAAGACACTCGGGGAGTGTCTTTAAAAAACAACCAATCGAAAAAATCGCCTAATTTTCGTACAAAAGCTGATAACCGACGCGGATTGCCAGTGGTGCAACGGAATTCTCCGCGCGGCGGATCTTATAAAACAATTGATACTTTCCCCAATTCGCTCTTGAGCCGCTTAATACCGGATTCATCCCCTCCGCTATTTTCCGCCACGTCCGGCGATCCGTCGACCACTCCACGACCCCTTCCGAATCTTCAGCTTGAGCCAGTAATTCCCATTCCCGCTGGGAGTTGCTAAAAACCGCCACTCGAACCTGATACAGCGCTTCATTTGGATCAGAAGCAATCTGAGCTACCTCTTCGATCCGGTAACGGGCGATCTCCTGAACTATAACGGTCAAGGTATGAGAGGAGCCATCCGCCCACGCCGAGATCATCGGAACCCCAAGCGCAAACACAATCAATAACAAGAAAAATACAATTCTTCGTCGTTTCGGCGCGATTACCATTAAAACCCCCACCTTTGCGGGGGCCAGGGAAAATTGGGCACAAAAAAACAACCAATTTTCGGCGGCCCGGCCATCTTAGCATTATGCCTTAGATCCGTGACTTTGCGTCCCCAGCTTTCGCTGAGTTTGCCATTATCGTATTGTTGTTATGTGGATTAAACAATTAATCCATCTGAGTTTATTCTATCACCAAATAAATTATTTGGCAATATTTTCTTACTTGATTTCCAAGGTGCTCTGCACCGCTTTCTGGCTTTTATCGCCCAGATCGGCAATGGCCAAGGCTACATAAAAACCGGGCTTAAATTGAAAATCATAGTCTTTCAACGAAAATTCCCGGGCGGAATCGGGAAGAACCAGCCCTTCCTCAAACGGCAGGGCATTGGCAATCCGGCCCTGGCTGTCGCGGATCTCCAGCCGCCCTTTGAACCGGATAAAGGAGTCGCCGTTATTCTTCACGCGCAGGCTAGCGAGGACCTTCTTGCTTTCGCCGTCCCATTTTAATCTCATCCGCTCCACGTTGCCCTTGGGCAAGGAGCCGTCAACATCGATTTTAACCGAATAAACGATCCGGCCGGCCATTCCGATTTGCACCTGCTTGTCTTTGGAGGAAACCGGGGCGGAAACCGTTGAGAACATGATTCCCGTCCAATAGCTGCCCGAGATGTTGGGAGGCGCCTTGATCGTGTACTGAACTCTCCGCCCTTGCTTTGGGGGCAACCGGAACTGGCTTGACGCCAAAGAAACCCATGAGGACGCGGAACGTTTCACGGTCCCCATGGGTAACATCAGATAATCGCCGGAGGTGGTCAATGACCAATCCGTTTTGCTAAGAAGCACATCAACAGGTTCAGTGTCGGATCCAAACACGATGATTTCGCCACGGTAGGTATCTCCCGGCGCAACTCTGATCTGAATCTCGGGTGGACTGATACCAAGCTCCAGCGCATGAACCGGAACTAGGAACCCCGCCAGGAGCATCAGCCAGAATCCCAGTGAAATCACTTTGGTCCTTGACAACTTTAAACCCGCTCCTTAATTTACCCTTTACCCCACCTTACTGGATGGCGGTATAATTAACGGTAGCCTTATATCCGCTCTCGTTGGCGGGAAAATCGGCAATCTTGCCGCTTACGTTAAACCAAACATTAAACGAGGCCGTGCTTTTCGCCGCAACGGTAGTAAGTTCAGTATAACTGGCGGTCAGCGGCGAATAGTTTGTGGGCCGCGAGGTACCCGTGCCGATTCCCAAGGAATTGGAGCCGGGAATGGAGTTGTTGGATAAATTGGCCCTGATCTTCATGGCGTTGCCGCTGTTGGAGATGACTTTGACGGTCGCGCTATCCTCAAACGGGATGCTGAAATTGCCATCGCTGTCCACTTTGTCGCCGCTGACCGTTACCGCCAAATCACCACTGGCGGGAGCCGTGACAATGATCTTAACGAACTCAGCCACTTTCACCGTTAGCGTGTGGCTTCCCGGGATGGTGGTCGCCGCCGCGAAACCGAAACTGCTTAAAATAAGTATGAAAACCAGTGATACGAGTAAGATTCCCTTTTTCATTGATAACCCCTCCTTACATTTTATCTGTTTTTGATGGAAACAAAGAAACCGGCAAGCTGAAAAGCTTCGCCGGTTTCACTACTGGCTCCTCAAGGCTCAAGTGACCACATACAAGCCAAGAATCATTGCTTCGAGCATTATTCGATTACTATCATTTTAATTGGTCAGAAAAAGATTGTCAATATCTCAGAAAGGACGTTTTATTTCTTATTTGTCCCTGTAATGTTTTTTCAATTGTTTATGTTTTTTAAAAACTGAGATAGTCCATTCCTACATTGCGCCTGGCCCGGGATAAAACCTGGGAGGCCACGTTCCGGGCTTTCTCGGTTCCAATCCGCATCGTTTCCGCCACTTCCTCCCGGCCGATCCCGGCCCGTCGGTCTCGATACGGCGCAAAATATTCCCAGATGGCGGCGAACAGTTCTTTTTTGAAATCTCCGTATTTAAGTCCCGGCGTCAGGAAACGGTCCTTCAATTCCGCTTTCCCCCGCTCATCCAGGAATAATGAGTAAAGATCATAGAGAATGTTACCCTCGATTGGCTTCGGCTCATTGACCGGAGTCGAATCGGTTTTGATGGACATGATCTTTTGTTTGAGCGAAGCTTCGTCGGTGAAGATTTCAATCGTGTTGCCGTATGATTTGGACATTTTCTGACCGTCCAGACCGGGGATGGTGGCCAGATCGTCCTCGATATCCGGCTCGGGCAGGACAAAAGTCTCACCGTAGGTGTTATTGAAACGGATCGCGATGTCCCGGGCCACCTCCACGTGCTGCTTCTGATCCTTTCCGACCGGAACCCGGTTGGCGTCATAAAGCAGGAT
Organism: Bacillota bacterium; assembly: GCA_023402395.1. GTDB lineage: Bacteria > Bacillota > UBA4882 > UBA8346 > UBA8346 > JAEYGI01. Next base: position 163,400 of record JAEYGI010000040.1, on the reverse strand, counting down.
ATCGGCGGCCATCAGTACCGGATAAGAGAACAAGCCGTGGCTGGCAGGAATGCCTTTGGCCAATTTATCCTTATACGAATGGCACCGCTCCAACAATCCCATTCCGGTTACATTGCTCAGATACCAGGTCAGTTCGATTACCTCCGGAACATCGGATTGAACCCAGAAGATCGATTGTTGCGGATCCAAGCCCAACGCCAGAAAGTCACAGATGGCGTCGTAGGTCTGCCGCCGCAGCCGCTCGGCGTCAAAAACCGAGGTCAACGCATGAAAATTAACGATGAAGCAAAACAATTCATGATTCTTCTGATACTCGATCATCCGCTTCATCATCCCGAAATAGTTTCCAATGTGTAAACTCCCCGATGGTTGAATTCCCGACAAAACGCGCACGGCGAACACTCCTTTAAATTCAATCGGTTATTAATTGTTAGTTCTTGGCCGGCAGGTTCTTAGTTCGTGGTCCATAATTGATAGTCTGAAGGTTTATCTTCTGATTCGCGGGTAGTGAACATACGAACTCTTTTAAAATGGTTAAACTACTTATATCAATAAGGCTCGAAATTATAAACCGAGAGCCAAGAACCAAACCCTCTGTCAACACTCAACGGATTCATTATACCAAAAGCCGGACCGCCTCGCATGACAAAATCATTCGGCATAGATCATTTTAACGGTCATTCCGCCGTCGATCACCAGGTTTGCGCCGGTGATAAACCCCGCTTCCTCCGCGCAAAGATAAAGACAGGCGGCGGCGATGTCTTCCGGTGTTCCAACCCGCCCGGCCGGATGCTGCTCGCGGTCGACCGCGCTGTGACGCGGTTCTTGAGCCCGGCCGCCCTTTTTCCAGTCGCTCACTTCGATCCATCCGGGGCAAATGGCATTGACCCGGATGCCGCGGGGACCCAAAGATACCGCCAGTGCGTGAGTCAAGGACAACAATCCGCCTTTCGAGGCGGCATAGGCCTCGGAATCGGGTTCCGACATCAGAGCCCTCGTCGAAGCGATATTGACGATGGCGCTCCCCTTCATCAGCAACGGTGCCGCATATTTGCTGCACATATAAGCGCCGCGCAGGTTCACCCCGATTATGAGATCCCAATCGGCCATCGAACCGCTCAACAGATTGAACCGGCCCGACAATCCGGCGTTGTTGATCAATACGTCCACCTGGCCGAATTCCGCTTCGACCTTGGCCATCAACTCTTGGACGCCGGCTTCGTCCGCCACATCGGTTCCGATAAAAACGGCCCGGCCGCCGCGTTCCCGGATATACTCCTGATTCTCCAACCCGGCCTCGGCATCAATTTCAGCGATGACCGCCACCGCCCCTGCGGCGGCGAAACTGCGGGAAATGGCCCGGCCGATCCCTTGGCCGCCTCCGGTGACAATGGCCACTTTATTTTGAAATCGCATGGTTCCTCCCTAAAACCAAAACACTCAGCAATCGGCGACAACCGTTCCGATCTCCCGGTGGAGCCGGGCTGCTTCCGCCGCGGCTGCCGCGGCATAGTCGCCTTGAAGATCGGCATAGAGCACGCTGCGGGAAGCATTGATAATAATTCCCGTTTTAGCGGCATTCAAGCCATGGCGGACCGTTAATTGCAAATCGCCGCCCTGGGCTCCGATTCCGGGAATCAGGAATGGCATCTCGGACGCAATCTTTCGGACTTCCGCCAATTGTTCGGGATAGGTCGCGCCCACCACCAGACCGCAGTTTTGGTTGGCATTCCAGTCCCGCTGGACCCGCTCGGCCACAATCTTATAAAGTTCCTTCCCAGCGATCGTGAGTTCCTGAAACTCGGCGGCGCCCGGGTTGGAAGTATGGCAGAGCACAAAGGCGTCCCGGTCCCGGTTTTTCAAAAACGGTTCGACCGCCTCCCCGCCGAGATAGGGGTGGATTGTGATCGCATGGGCCAGAAAAACTTCAAAAGCGGACCGGACATAGCCAAAATTGGTATTTCCGATATCGGCCCGTTTTGCATCGAGGATAATCGGGATCTGCGGAAAGCGGTCGCGCAGAAAGCGGTTGGTCGCGATCAGCGCCTCCATTCCGGCCAAGCCCTGCCCCTCATAAAAGGCACTGTTCGGTTTGAAAGCGCAAACCCATTCGGCGGTGGCCTCAATAATCTCCCGGTTGAACCGGAAAATGGCGGAACTGACCGTCTCGCCGGGAAAACGGCTGGCAATCTTGGCATAATCGGTATCGAGCCCGACGCAGAGAAAGCGGCCTTGCTTCCACCGTTCCGCCACTAAATCAAAGCATTGTCCCACGGTTATACCTCCGTTAGAGCTTTTAATTCCTGGTTCTTAATTCTTGGTTCTGATTGCTGTTTCCTGATTACTGGAAAGTAAGAATTATACTTTCAAAAAAATCGTTTCGATTGCCGCCCCGGTTATTTCGCCCCGGCAATAATTGTTCACGCCGGCGGCCCTGAACTTCTTTTCTCCGTCAAAAACTGGTCTTTTTCGAGTCCGGAGCGCTTTCCGGGTGACCCGGAAACAATGTTTCCGGTCCCGGCGTTCTTTCTAACGGCAAAAACAAACAAATTTCAACAAAAAACAGTTCTCCGGACCGTCCGAAGATTAATTTTCCGGAAAAATCAAGCCCGGCCAGCCACCTATTGTGCCGCTTTGACGAACCGACCGGTAACGCCTTAAAAAAGAGGCCCGACTAAGAACCCCGAACTAACCACCATAAAATCACGAACTCAAAATTTCTTTGCCAAGCAACCGGGTAGTCATGTCTATTCGCGATTCGATTTCCAGTTCCTTCTCATTAGAAGGATTTTTCGGGACCGGGGGAGAAGTAAAGCAAAATATCAGGAAAAGGAGTGATTGCATGGAACGATTTACCAAAACGGTAATTGGAGTCATCATTGCCGCCTTGTTTATTGTTTGGGCCATCGCGGGCAAATATGTCGATTGGATGTGGTTTCAGACCCTCGGCAACACCGCGGTTTTCTGGGTTCCGCTGCTTACCGGTCCGCTGGCTAAATTGCTGGTTGGAATCCTGATCTTTGGCTTTCTGATCCTTAATTTTTGGCTGGCCCTGCGGGCCTTCGATCGGCCCCGGGTGGTCGCGGTTGAGGATTTGTGGCCGGAGGTTCCCAAAAGCGCCGTGTTTTTACCCGGACTCGCCGTCTGCGCCGTACTGGCCTTTGTTTTGGCTTCTGGCCTCAGTCTGGACTGGACCGTGATTCAGCAATTTTTGCATCAGGTTCAGGTCGGAACGGTTGATCCCATCTTCGGGAAAGACCTCGGATTCTACCTGTTCGCATTCCCGTTCTATCAACAACTAAACCATCTGGCGGTTACCGTCGGGTTTCTCGGGTTGGCGGGCAGCGCCGCGCTGTATTTGATGGCTCGCGCCATTTGGCGTGAGAACGGCAACTGGGAGTTGTGGAGCCCGGCCAAGCTGCATCTGACCGGATTGACCATCCTCTTTTTGGTGGTTAAAATCTGGGGCTATTCATTAGGAAAATATGGCCTGCTCTTTCAGGAATCGACTCAGATGACCGGGGTCAATTATACCGCCTATCACGCCAAAATCTTTGCGTTTCAGGCGTTGACCATCTTTTTGCTGGCCATCATCGCCGTGCTGGTGTTCAGCTTGTTCCGGCGGGGCACCAAGCTGTTGATCGGCGCGCTTGTATCCTGGATTGCCTTATCGTTTGTGCTGTTCTCAGTCTATCCCGGCCTGCTGCAATCGTTCGTGGTCCGGCCCAACGAGTTCGAGCTGGAATCGGCATTCTTAAAGAATCACATCGATTTCACCCGGAAAGCGTATGATTTGGAACGAATTAAAGTCCAACCCTATACGCTTCAAACCTCCGGAGCGGCCAAGCTCGATCCGACCCGTCCCGAGCTGGAGGATCTCCGGCTGTGGGATTACCGTCCCTTACTGTCCTCGTATAATCAGTTGCAAAAAATCCGGCCTTACTATATTTTTAACGACATCGACGTTGATCGCTACCCGTCGGCCGCGGGACAACGCCAGGTCATGATCTCCGCCCGGGAGTTCAATACCCCCGGACTATCCGGACAGGCGCAGAACTGGATCAATGTCCATATGACCTATACCCACGGTTACGGCATCGCCGCTAACCAAGTCAGCCAATTTTCCCCGCAGGGCCAGCCGCTTTTTATCGCCAGGGATCTCCCAACCAGATCAAGCCCTGATTTTCCCGGTCTTCATGTTGAACAGCCCGGGATTTACTTCGGGGAATCCTCCAACCAATATGCCATCGTCAACACCAAGAACGCCGAATTTGACTACCCGCAGGGCGAAGGCAACATTACCACCGAGTACAAGGGGGCCAAAGGCATCCCGCTCGGTTCCCCGTTCAATAAGTTGTTGATGACCATCGCGCTCGGCGATACCAACTTTCTGCTTTCTTCCCTCCTGACCCAGGACAGCAGCATTTTAATGCACCGGAACGTCCTGGAGCGGGCCAGGAAAATGGCGCCCTTCCTGTTATTCGACGATGATCCCTACCTGGTGGTTTCCGGCGGCAAGCTCTACTGGATCATTGACGCTTATACCGCCAGCGCCTATTATCCGTATGCCAAGGCCCACGAACGCGGACTGCGCTACATGCGCAATCCGGTAAAAGTATTGATCGACGCCTATAACGGAACCGTAAACTTCTATGTAATCGACTCCACCGATCCGATCATCCGGGTGTGGAGCCAAGTCTTCCCGAACCTGTTCCAGCCGGTGTCCAGCCTTGCTCCGGATCTGGTCCAGCATTTCCGTTATCCGGAGTTCCTGATGACCGTGCAACGGGATATGCTGCGGCAATATCATATGACCACGCCCCGGACTTTCTATGAAAAGGAAGACTACTGGGAAGTTCCCTTGCATCACCGGGACGAACCGTTTGAACCCTATTATGTGACTTTAAAGCTGCCGGAAGCGCCCGAAGCGGAGTTCGTCATGATGCAGCCGTTTTCACCGCGGGGCAACCGTAATCTGGTCTCCTGGCTCATTGCCCGTTGCGACGGGCCGGCGTACGGCGAATTGCATCTTTACCTGCTTCCCAAGGACCAGAACATTTACGGCCCGGCTCAGATTGACAGCCGGATCAATCAGGACGAGACCATTTCCCAATTGATCACGCTTTGGAACGCTCAGCAGTCCAAGGTGACCTGGGGCAATCTGTTGATCGTCCCGATCGACGGCACCATTCTCTATGTCAAACCAATGTTCATGGAGTCGGAGCGCAGTCAGCAGGCTGAGCTTAAAAAAGTGGTGATGGTATATCAGGATCAGGTCACCCTGGGCGATACGCTTGAGGAAGCGCTGGCCGGAGTCTCCGACGAAATGCCGCTCAGTAACCGGCCGCCGGCTACTGCCGCTCCCGGAACAGCCCCTTCGGTTCCCGCTCCGGTTGACCGCAAAGCGGACATCATCAAGCGTCTGGAAGCGATCATCCGCCAGCAAGAGCAACTCACCAAAGAACAACGGCAATTGCTCGAACAGCTGTAAAATTTGATTTAAACAGCAACATCCCCGGGAAAACTTCCCGGGGATGTTCGCGCTCAACCGGCCACTTCTTGATCTTCAAACAGCAATCGAATCAAATTGGGGTATTTCTGGACGATGTTTTTAATCTTAAATGGCGGATGAAGACGAATCTTCCGTAATCTGCGCACCATCTGATTGTTCTGGCTGAAGTACCAGAATCCGACCGCCTCGTATAGCTCCTGATAGTTCCGGTTATGCAACGAGATGTTCCGCGGCAGGCCATGCGCATAAAGCACCTCCATGAACTCGGCCTCTGCCAGGCAGTCGGTGGCTGATGACACTTTCTGCCGGAGCACTTGATAGCCGTGTTCCTCAAGGTGTTTTTGAAATAAATCGAAGATCTCCCCGCGACACAGTTGAATCGGTTCGGCCTTGGTGATTCCCATCTCGGTGAAAGCCGCCTTCAGGATCTCGGTGGCATAGGAAATCCGTTCCTGAACCTGAGGAGGGATATAGAGAAACCGGGCTGTTCCAGTTTCCAAACGGTGGATCACCAATACTTCCGGGCCGATGAAACAGCCGCCGCCAGCATCATCTATCTCAATCATGTCATTATTCCTCTCGTAATATTCGATCTCATGATACAACTTGTTACTTCCGGTTTCAAGTAGCACCCTTTGACAATTTTCCATTTTCAAGCCAAAACACGCAACTTAAGCAGGAATTTACCGTTTGATACCGAAGATCCATATGTTTTTTCGAAAACCCTGCCGTAATTATTTTTAGCGTTTATCAAATACTAGCTCTAAAAAAGCCATGTGATAAAGTCCACTGGTCGGCTATAGCCTTACCGAAAGCACTAAGAAATGACTTTATCCCTCGCTTCCCAAGCTTTTGTGTACAACCCGGCCTTGGCCGGGGTTAATCTCAACGCTTAAAAGAGGTGTTCCCCATCTCGGATCGAATTGAAGCCTTTATCTTCGATATGGACGGAATCATCACCGATACCGTTCAATTTCACTATCTTTCCTGGAAGCGTCTTTTTGAGGCGGAGGGCATTCCTTTCACCCCGGACGATAACCGGGACTTGCTCGGCCGGGCCAGGGACGATTCACTCCGGTTGATCCTGGGCCGGTATGGGCGGCAAGTTACGGCTGAACGCTTTCAACTATTATATGAATTGAAAAACCGATATTTTCTGGAATTAACCCAAATGATCTCCGAAAAAGACCTTTTGCCGGGAATCAAGGACCTGATAACGGCGGTTAAAACCGCCGGCCTTAAAACCGCGGTCGCCTCCTCTAGCCGGAATACCCGTCATATCCTGGATAAATTGGGAGTCTATCGATTATTTGACGCGGTTACCGATTCCAACACCATCGCCCGGGCCAAGCCAGCCCCGGATCTGTTTCTTCATGCCGCTTCTCTGCTCATGGTCAATCCCGGCCAGACAGTTGTTATTGAGGATTCAGAAGCGGGAATCGCCGCCGCCCGGGCGGCCGGAATGTTGGTGATCGGTATTGGCGCGGCCAAGCACCTGACAACGGCCGATCTTTATTTCACATCCGCGGCCGGAATCGAGTTCGATAAGTTGCTGCAGAACCTGGAAAGCATTCTCCCAACCCCAAGGAGCAGCTTGCGATGAGCGATTTCCGCCGGATCCTGGTCATCCGGTTAAGCTCTATTGGCGACATTCTGTTTACGCTTCCGGCGGTCAACGTCCTCCGCGACAACTTTCCGGACAGTAATATAACCTATCTCACCCGCAGGGTCAACGCGCCCCTGCTCCGCGGGTTTGAAGCGGTCGATGTGGTTCAGGAGCTTGACCATGACTTGTTTCATACAAGGGATTTTTTTCACATTCTTCCATATATGGGACGACTCTGGCGCCAACTGCGCCGGGAATCTTTTGATCTGGTAGTTGATTTTCACGGGATCGCCGAATCCGGTCTGATGGCCCGTTTGACCCGGGCACCTAAACGTTGGGGTATACGGCGCAAAGAAATTCGCGGCCGGATGTATACCTTTTCAGCTCCTCCCGTCGCCTCTCATCCAGTCGACATCAATCTTGAATTATTGCGGAAAGCGGGCTTAGCGATTGGACCATTGAACAACCGGTTTCAATTACCGCCTGAAGGACTATCCAAAGCCAAAAAACTCTATCAGGAATGGGGATTAGCTGAGGAGCGGCCGCTGGTTTTTATCCAACCTTTTACCAAACATTTCTATAAAAACTGGCGCCTCGATTGTTATCTTAAGTATGCCGCTTTCTTATCGAAGCAAGGGATTCAAGTGGTTTTCGGGGGCGGGCCTTCGGACCGGAAGAAATTAGAGAAGGCAGCCTCGATTTACCCGGTAGCCGCTGGCAAAGCCGATCTCTTGACCACCGGCGGTCTGATGTGCCTCTCAGACCTAATCGTCGGAGGGGACACCGGAATGCTTCATCTTGCCAATGCGCTTAGGAAACGAGTTATTATGCTAATCAGAGCGAGCGACAAAAACCGCTTTTACCCATACGACCATCCGAACTGGATCGTAACTCCGATTTCAAATTCGGAGGTTGCTTCCATATTCGTTGCTCAATTGATAATCGCCACTATGCAAAGCTGGACGGAGGTACCGTGGAACTCAAAACCAGATTATTAGAGCGCAAGGACCTGAAACATCGTAGCGATGAATGGCATTCGCAAGGGAAGACGGTCGTATTGACCAACGGCTGCTTTGATTTGCTGCATGCCGGCCATCTGCGCACCTTTTGGGAGGCGAAAAAGTATGGGGATATCTTGCTGGTCGGGATTAACAGTGATCAATCGGTTCGCGGCCTCAAGGGGCCGACCCGGCCCATCGTTTCCGAACTGGACCGCGCCTCATTGCTGACGGCGCTACGACCGGTAGACTATGTAACGATATTCGGGGAAACAGATGCGGTCGAGTTGATCCGGGCCGTGCATCCCGATATTTACGTTAAAGGCGGAGACTATACCCTCGATAATCTCCCTGAAAAAAAGGTCATTCTTGAATTAGGGGTTGAAGTCCGTTTCATTCCCCTAGTCGCTGGAATTTCCACTTCCGAGTTGGTCACTCGGATCCGGCATGCCAATCTTTAATATTTTTAAGGAGATTAATATGGAACAATACTTTAGCAAGTTTGACCAACAAAAAATCATGGTCTTCGGCGATCTGATCGCCGACGTCTATGAATATGGCTTAATCAGGCGCATGTCCAGGGAAGCGCCGATCCCCATCGTGGAATTCCAGTATGACCAAGTGATCCCGGGAGGAGCTGGCAATGTGGTGTTCAATGTGGCATCACTCAGCGGCAGGGCGGTTCCCGTCAGTGTTCTCGGCAATGACGATCCGGGCGAAAAATTATTGGCGCGTTTTGCAGAACAGTGTATCGATGTCGGGGGAGTGCTGCAGTCTCCGGACCATTTCACCACGACCAAGCGCCGGATCCTCGCTCAGTGTGAACACACCGTCCGCCAACAGGTATTGCGCTTGGACCGGTTACCACAGCAACCGCTCAGCGAAGGCCTGTTGGCCGAATTGTGGGATATCTACCGGAAATGCCTGGACGAAGTAAGCGCGGTAGTGATCTCTGATTACCATCTGCCCGTTTTTCCGGAGCGCTTTTTCCTGGACGTGGCTCAATTGGCCAGTGAAAGACGGAAATTTGTTATTGTAGACTCCCGGCACCGCATTATGAAATACCGTAACGTATCATTGCTCACTCCAAGCCGTTCCGAAGCGGAAGAAGCAGTTGGCTTTGAACTCAAGGAAGTTAGCGATTTGACAACCGCCGGAAAGATTCTGCTTGAGGCCACCAATGCCGAAGCGGTGCTGATTACTCTGGGCGACCAAGGGATGTCCCTCTTTGAACCCCAACGGGAACCCGAGTTGATACCCGTTCATAATAAGCAAGAGGTCTTTGATGTTAGCGGAGCCGGAGATACAGTGGTGGCCTCGGTAACCTTGGGAGTTCTCTCCGGCATGTCGCTGCTGGAAGCGGCCAAATTTTCAAACATGGTGGCCGGATTGGTAGTCCGTAAGATTGGAACCGCCACTGTAACTTTGAATGAAATCCGGAAGTATCTGACTGAACCGGTGGCGCGCTAACGTGCCGCGCCTTCCGGTCGCTTCTGTTCCAATAAGGCGATGGCCATAGCGGCAATTCCTTCGCCCCGCCCGGTAAAACCCAGCGTCTCGGTGGTAGTGGCCTTGATATTCAACGCGGTCTTTTCAAGGTTGGCATATTCCGCCAGCTTCTGTCGCATCATGGGAATGTATCCCGCCAATTTTGGTTTTTGAGCGATGATGGTGGCATCAATATTTCTGATCTGATAACCCGCCTCTTCCACCATTTTTAGAACGGTCCGAAACAGGACCGTACTGTCGGCTCCCTTATAGGCAGGATCGGTATCGGGAAAATGATTCCCGATATCACCGGCGCCGATTGCGCCCAGCAACGCATCCATCATCGCATGAATCAAGACATCGGCGTCGGAATGACCCAATAACCCCAATTCATAAGGGACTTCCACTCCGCCCAGGATTAATAGCCTCCCCGGGACCAAGCGATGCACATCAAATCCCTGCCCGATTCGCATCGTCTCTCCTCCTCAATATTTCCGCCGCGATAATCAGGTCCTCCGGAGTGGTTATTTTAATGTTTTCGTAAGAACCGGGGATCAATTTAACCCGGTGTCCGCAGAATTCCACCACTCCGCAATCATCCGAAAAATATCGTTTCGCTCCGATAGCTCGCCGATAGGATTGGAGCAACAAATCATACTCGAAGACCTGCGGAGTTTGGATCGCCCATAAAGTCGCTCTTTCCGGCGTGGCAATCACGAAACCGGTCTCATCGGTTTGCTTAATGGTATCCTTGACCGGAACCGCCACCCCGACAGCTTTGAATTCCAGACCCATTCGGATGGCATCAGACAATAGTTCCCGGGTCAGAAGCGCGCGGGCCGCATCATGAACAATTACCAAGCGTTGCTCCGCCATGGACCACCCCCGCCAAGCCTCCAGCGATTCCAGGCCATTGTAGACCGAATCCTGTCGTTCGACGCCACCGATTACAATTTCAATTCGGTCCATCCTATCGGACCATTCCGAATCAAGATAAGCTTCGAAAAAATTGCGTTCCGACTCACTGACGACCAAAACCAACCGATCGACGGCCGGTTGATCTGCGGCCAGAAACGTACGGAGCGCATGGGTTAAAACCGGTATTCCATTCAACGGCAACCGGACCTTATTAAGCGCCTCGCCCATTCGCCGCCCGCTGCCGGCGGCGGGGATCACCGCCGCTATCTTTAATGATTTATCCAAAAAAATCACCCAATGGACATTTCCAGCCTCGCGCTAAATCTCCTGCCGCTAATAAAAAAAAATGCCGTTATCGGCATTTTTTAAGAAGTAACTTTGGAGATCAGGTAATCTTTGGGTTTGGCAAAGATCATTCTTCCGGCTGAAGTTTGAAGGATACTGGTCACCAGAATGTCGATATCCAAGCCGATATAACTCTTTCCGCCCTCCACCACAATCATAGTGCCATCCTCAAGATAACCGATGCCTTGTCCATGTTCTTTCCCATCGCGAAGCACATGTACGACCATTTCTTCACCAGGTATGACCACCGGTTTGATGGCATTGGAAAGATCATTGATGTTCAAAACCTGAACTCCATATAACTCGGCCACTTTATTGAGATTGTAATCGTTGGTGATCACTTTCGCTTCCAATTCACGGGCCAGGCGCAACAACTTGGTGTCTACTTCCGTTAAATCCTCAAAGTCGCGATCAAGAATGCGGACTGAGACCAGATTCTCTTTTTGAATTTTATTTAAAATTTCTAATCCTCTCCGGCCGCGATTCCGGCGCAGCGGATCCGATGAATCGGCGATCTTTTGAAGCTCCGAGAGAACAAAGTTTGGAATTATTAAAACACCTTCTAAAAAACCGGTCTGACATAGATCCGCGATCCGTCCATCAATCACCGCGCTGGTATCCAAAATTTTAAACTGATCTTTGCTCAACCGTTTCGGCCGGCCGCTTTCCGACTTATAAAAAAAACACTCGATCAGCTCTTTTTGTTTTAACGAAACTACCGTCACAATTATCCCCAGAATTAAAAACCCGGACCACAAGGTTACTGCGATGCGGCTTGCCAGGGAGAGGCCGGTGAGCGCCGGTTCAATGAAGTTCATCACCAAAGAAACGGAAAATAATCCCACCAAGCAAGCGATTGTTTTCAGCATTAATTCTTGACCGGACCACTTTTTGGCCCATTTTTCAATGACCGGTCGAATCAATGGTATAATTGCGCCAATAACCACCCCGCCAACGATAAATACGGCATGAATACCAAATCGATATTCAGGGCTCATAATTCCTGCGACTATCCAGCCTGTAAAGGCCAGCAACGCTGCCCACAATATTGAACAAACCATTCTCCGCGATCACCCCCATTGGAAAAGTCAGCTATCAGGGCTGCTATATTCTATTATTGCCCAAATTTTGTTAGTTTATCCGCGAGCGGTCCCTGAAAGCAAAAAGCGCGGGATCATTTTCCCGCGCTTCATCTTTGACTGTAGATGATTTATGTCAAAAAATTATCAATCAATTCGGCCATTGAATTTTCGGATACATCTTGAGCCAATACCAACTCACTTAAAAGAATGCGACGAGCGTTCTCAAGCATTTTCTTCTCCCCGGTGGATAAGCCTTTTTGGCGATCCCGGCGGACCAGGTTTCTGACGACTTCCGCCACTTCGAAAATACTGCCGCTTTTAATCTTTTCAAGATTCGCCCGATAACGGTGGTTCCAATTGATGGGCATATTACTGGATTGAGCTTTCAGAACTTCGTAAACCTTAAGTATTTGATCTTCATCAATGATCTGGCGAAGCCCCACTTCGTTGGCTTTATCGAGGGGAACCATCGCCTTCATCTCCCCCATCGGCAATTTAATAATATAATATCGGACCCTTTCCCCGGAGATCTCACGTTCCTCGATATCTTCGATCACTCCGGCCCCATGCATCGGGTATACTACTTTATCGCCGATGTTAAACATCATAAACCTCCTAAGAACTCCACTCTTATATTACAACATCACCTCTCAAAAAGTCAAGCTAATATTTTAACAGGTTTCATTTTGGTTGTCAATAATTTTTTGTTTCCGCTTCAAATAAATCTTCGCTTAAAAATCAATATTTCCCATTGAAAAATATGTAATCAAACTCCGGCCAAAGGCCTGAGTAAAGACAGTATTCAAAAAAATGGAAGGAACATCATTGTGAGACAATCATTTTAAAAATGCCGGTCTAATAAAATCTGTTCCCGAAGCCTCCGCAACCCGTCCTTGATCGTTCTGGCCCGTACCTCACCGATACCCTCGACATCGTCCAGTTCTTCCGTGGACGCTTCCAGTATTTTCTGCATAACTCCAAACGTTTTTACGAGATTTTCTACCACTGGGAAGGGCAATCGAGGTATCTTGCCTAAGATCCGGTAGCCGCGAGTGGTAACGGAAAGATCCAGACTGGTTCCGCCGGGATAACCAAGAACTCGGGCCACGGCGTTCAATTCCAGCAGTTCATCGTCATCCCAACCGGCGATCACGGCTTTCACCGTATCAACCTGAATCTGTTCAGCCCTTAAATAGTCCCGGATCACCAAATGACCTTCGTCCTTGACGTCAATGATCAACTCATCCAATTGCATGCTGACCAGCCGGCCTTCGTGCCCCAGTTCAAAAACATAACGCTCGATTTCATCCGCGATTCGGTTCACCATCTCCGCCCGTTGAATTACGGTGCATACATCCGATAATGTAACCAAGTTCTCGAATTCCAGCGCCGATAAGTTGATCAGTGCTTGTTCCAGAACGCTTTTATATTTTTGAAGCGTTTGCAGCGCTTGATTGGCTTTGGCCAAAACGGTGCCGATATCCCGGATTACATACCGCTGGTCCCCTTTATACAAAGTAATCACATTACGCCGCTGTGAAATGGCAATAACCAGTTCTCCGGTTTGAATCGCCATCCGTTCCGCGGTCCGGTGGCGAGTCCCCGTTTCGGTGGTTGGAATCAAATAATCGGGGGTAAGATGAGCATTGGCGACAATTATCTTGCGGGCGTCGCTGGACAAAACGATGGCTCCATCCATCTTGGCCAACTCATACAAGGTGGAAGGCTGAAGCTCGGAATTGATTCGGAAACCGCCGTCGACCAATTTCATGATCGATTCCGAGTCGGCGATGACAATCAAAGCACCGGTTCGAGCGCGAAGAATGTTTTCCAGCCCTTCATACAAAGTGGTTCCCGGCGCGACCATTTTTAAAACTTTGATCATTTGCTCGTTCCATTGTTCTTCCCGGCCCAAACCGAACCCTCCATTACTCTTTTTCAGTTATCAGCGGAGTTATTGCCTTCAAATCCCGAATATGATCGATGGCGTGATATTGAATGCCCGGAATCGGACTTACCCGGGTTAAAGCCCGCCGGGCGATGACACAATGCTCAAAACCCAGCCGGACTCCTTCTCCCAATAACTTGGGGAGATCGGGAGTCGCGCGGACTTCTCCGGCAAGCGTCAATTCTCCCACCCAAAATACCTTTCCCGAAAAAGCGTGCCCTTGCGTCGAAGATAGCAACGAAGCGGCGATCCCGAGATCAAGCGCTGGATCGTCCGACTCAATCCCTCCAGCGGTGGATACAAAAATATTCTTGTTCCCGATTCGCTCACCAATCCAGCGTTGCAGAACCGCAGTTACCAGCAGCAGCCGGTTTCGATCGATCCCAATGGCAATCTGCCGGGGCGGAATACCCTCCGCCGTTTCGGTGACCAGGGCCTGAACCTCGGTAAACAGCGGTCTGCTGCCCCGGGCGGTACCAACGATCACCGACCCGGCAATCGATCGTTCCCGATTCTCCAAAAGGTAGTCGGAGGGGTTCCGGACTTCTTCCAGACCCTTCGTGGTCATTTCAAATAACGCGACTTCCTCGGTAGACCCAAATCTATTCTTGACAACCCGGGCTACTCTTAAACTGTGATTCCGATTCCCTTCCAAATAGACGACTACGTCCACCAAATGCTCCAACACCCTGGGCCCAGCCAGCTCCGATTCCTTAGTGACTTGGCCGATCAACAGGATCGGGATGTTCGAGCCCTTAGCCAGCTTCAACAAGCGCATGGTACATTCTTTAACTTGGGAAGGAGATCCGGGCGTCGAACGTAAATATTGAACGAAAGTGGATTGGATTGAGTCGATAACTACTAATACCGGTTGGAGCGCCTTAACCTGTTTCTCGATCAGCTCCAGGTTGTTTTCAGCCAATACATAGAGCGAATCCGAGAAATCGCCAATCCGGTCAGCCCTGATTTTGGTTTGAGCCGCCGATTCCTCGCCGCTCACATAAAGAACTTTCCCGAATTGGGCGACATTACCGGCTGTAAGCAAGCTCAAAGTACTTTTCCCGATTCCGGGATCGCCCACTAATAATACAACCGATCCAGTAACAACTCCCCCTCCGATCAACCGGTCAAACTCATCCAAACCGGTTTTCAGGCGAATCGAATCATCCACCGCAACTTGGTTCAATATCGTTGGCTCCTGGCCTCCGCTCAAAACAACCAAGTCATCCGGGCCGTCGGTTTCGAGCGTTTCTTCAAGAGTGCCCCACTCCTGGCAAGACGGACATCGGCCAATCCACTTGGGTTCCTGATGCCCGCAATTGACACAGTAAAAAGCAGTCCGCTGCCGCTTTTTATTCATTGCGCCGGCCATCCCGGGAAGAATGGAAGCGCTTCCGGACGTATCGAATGATCCACGCCACGGCGAAGTAAATCAGCACCAATCCGATCAGGCTAATAAACAATAGCCGCAACCGGGCCTGCCAAAAATCGAAGATTTTTTCCCAATACCGTCCGATAATCCGTCCTCCCAAAACCATCGTTGAATTCCAGATTAAAATACTTATGGCAACCGCTATCAACGATTTCCTGCGATCCAAGTTAACCATTCCGGCGGCCAGAATAATCCCGGAACGAAATACCGGAATAAATCGGCTAAAAAGGATCGTTAGATATCCAAATTTCCGGAACCAGTGCTCGACCCGGCCAAAAGCGGCCGAATCCAAAAAACCCGAGAATTTGGGAGAAGCCAGCATGCGATGCTCCATCCGGTTTCCCAGATTATAAAGAAGCCATGATCCCAGCCAGCTTCCGATCGCTGAGGAGCCAATTATGAGCAAAGGATTGAACCCCGCAATGCCAACGATCGAACCACTTAATATCAGAAGCGCGTCCCCCGGCAGCGGAGGAAACACGATTTCCAAGAAACTATAAACCAAAACCACTCCAATCAAATATTCCCGGTATTCGGTTAAAACAGCCGGCTCCATCCAATGTTGAAATATTTCAACAAGTTTCTCCATAAAGCACCTCGCAGCCAGAGTACGATAATTTTTTCATATTAAATATTACAGGTTTTCTCGAATTTTATAAAGCATTTTCTAAACGTGTTGTGATAAACCCTGACCCAAGGCGCGGGTTGTACACAAAAAGCTCAGAGAAGCAAGGAATAAAGTCGTCTTAAATCTGTTTTCGGGCGGCTGCCGTCCAACAATCGACTTTATCATACGACTTCCATATTAGGGAGCATTTTGTTTTTCAAGGTACAGAAATCGAAAACCGTTACGATTTTTCCGAAATCAAAAATAAAACCGGCTTAAAGCCGATTCTATTTGTCCCCATACCCTTCCGGGTGCTTGGAATGCCAGTTCCAAGCGGTTTCAACGATCTGATCCAATCTCGGAAATTGGGGTCGCCAGCCAAGTTCTTTCTTAATCAACTCCGAAGAGGCTACCAGCTTGGCGGGGTCGCCCGAACGTCGCGCGGCGATCCGGTAAGGAATTTTTTGACCGATCACCTTTTCAACGGTTTGCAAAACCTCCAGATTGGAGAATCCTTGCTGATTCCCCAGATTGTAGATTCGCGAGCCGCCCCCGGCTTGTAAGTACTTTAACGCCAAAATATGGGCCTGGGCCAAGTCGTTGACATGAATGTAATCCCGGACGCAAGTCCCGTCGGGAGTCGGGTAATCATCGCCATAAATCTCAAGCTCCGCCCGGACGCCAAGCGGCACTTGCATGATCAGCGGCAGCAAATGAGACTCCGGTTGATGATCCTCCCCGATCTTGCCGGAAGGGTCGGCGCCGGCGGCATTAAAATAGCGCAATGAGACGAACTTCAAGCCGTTGGCCTTATCCAGCCATTCCAGCAACCCTTCAAAATACAGTTTGGATTGACCGTAAGGATTGGTGGGATTTTTGGAATGAGTTTCCCCGATGGGAACTTCCTCCGGTTCGCCATACACCGCCGCAGTGGACGAAAAGACGATATTCTTTACTCCGGCTTCAATCATGACCTCCAGCAACGTCAAACCGTTGGCGAGATTGTTCCGGTAATACTTGGTTGGCTTTTGAACCGATTCCCCCACCAGACTGTCGGCTGCGAGATGAATGACGCCGTCGATCGTCTCCTTGCCGAAAATCTCTTTCAAAGCGTTCCGGTTCTCCAAGTCGACTTGATAGAAACTGCCGCCCTGAACCGCGGCCCGATGCCCCTTGCTTAAATTGTCGACCGTGATGATCTGATGTCCTTCGGCAAGCAGGCTCAAGCCAATATGGCTCCCGATATAACCGGCGCCTCCGGTCAATAAAATCCGCATCGTAATATTATCCTCCGTTTGGTTAAGGCCCTTCGCACCCTCTGATAAGTCTAACGTTAAAAGGGGATATTATGCCTATGCTTAAAACAAATCGGTCTGACATTCACAAGCGCGATCTGCCGGTATGGCGTCGATCATCGTAAACAGTAAATTCCGCAACCGTTCGTTATTATCGTTGAAAACTTTCAAAACCTCTTGATGAGTCACGGGCTTAATCTCCGGATTTTCCTCCAGCCCCACATCATAATCGGTGATCAAAGCGATATTGGTATAGCAAATTCCCAATTCCCGGGCTAGCCACCCCTCGGGATACTGGGTCATATTAATGACTTCCCAGCCGTTTTTGCTGAATTCGCGGCTCTCGGCCTTGGTGGAAAAACGCGGTCCCTGAATGACCACGACCGTTCCCCGTTCATGGACATTGATGCCCAGCTTTTTGGCGCTGTCGATCGCCACTTGGCGCAATTCGGGGCAGTACGGTTCGGCGGGGCTGAGATGCTGCGTCACCGGCCCATCAAAAAACGTATCGTGCCTTCCCCAGGTGCGGTTGACAAATTGATCAACCACAACGAAATCACCGGGCTTGACATGAGCCTGCAGGCTTCCGGCGGCACAGGGGCCAATGATCCGAGTGACGCCCAATTCCTTCATTGCCCAAAGATTGGCGCGATAATTAATCATGTGCGGCGGATATTGATGGTGTTTCCCGTGCCGTGGGAGGAAGGCCACCTGTTTGCCATTGATTTCGGCGATGGCCACCCGGTCGCTCGGCGGCCCGTAAGGGGTATGAACCGCTATTTCCTTTACATTCTCAAGCAGAGAATAAAAACCGGAACCTCCAAACACTCCGATAACCGCTTGTTCCATTCCATAACCCCCTTCTAATCTCTCGATCAATGTTTTTCTCCTCAAAATAAAAAACTCCTGCCGTTGGAGCAAATTCAATCGAATGGGCGCGCTTCAAATCGGCAAGGCGCTCCATCATCTCTTCCTTCCGGTGTAAATGTATAGCGTAATACTGTAAAAATACTCGCCGGCATCCGCCATCCTTTGTAAATCGTGGTAAAACCGGCGGTACTCATTTTCCGGGATCATTTCCCGCTTGACCAGCGCCTGAAAATCAGCAGCGCGCCTGAAACCAAAGAACGGGTCTTCGAATCTGGTATTGATCAGAACATAGGGGAAAACTTCCCCCTCAAACAATCCGGTTCGCTGGAAAGTACGCCATAAGCGTCTTCCCATCCAAGGATCGCAATCGGTCATCCAGGGCTGTTGCCAATCATTGAAAATTTGCACGATCTTCCGGACCAGTTGTCTATCGTTCCCATCAAACAATTGCGAATCCCAGTCAAAATGGGCGAAGGCCACCTGTCCCCCGGGCTTTAAAACCCGGGCCGTTTCCCGGAGCAAATGGTCCTTATCCCGGATGCATTCTAACAGATTATTGGAAAGGACCAGATCAAACGACGCATCCTCAAAAGGAATCCCCAGGGTCAGATCATGGGCCGAGAACGAATACCTGGAATCTCCCTCCGTTTCACTCTGAGCCGCCGCGATGCTTTTCGCCATGGAGTCCAGGCCGGCCAGCCGCGCCTCACCGGCGATTTTCTTGCTAATCGCCATGAGGTCCGAGCCTATTCCACAGCCAAGATCCAAGATCGACCGCACTTTTTCAAAATCGATTTTAGAGTAAAAAAATTCTCTCATGGCAAGCTGGCTAGGGTCCATCCAACCGAACTCCTTTGCAAAAGGATTATTTAGTTACTCTTTCTTCCGGTACCAATACCGGTAAATCTCCTGAAACCCGATGCTCCGGTAAAGGTTCTCGGCGGGGGCGTTACCTACGATAACCGCCAAATAAGCGGTTTCAAACTTTTCGTGAGTAGCCGCGCTCAGGATTCCGTCCATGATATCCCGGCCGTAACCGCGGCCGCGCTGATCTTTATCAACCATTATGTCATAAATCCCGACATGGCCTCTTTCGATGGCGCCGAACCCGCAGCCGACGGTCTGACCGTCCACGACCTTACGCACTATGACCACTTTCCCGAGAATGTTCTTTAATAGGCTTTGAGCGGTTTGTTGAACTTGCGGATCGTTCATCCCTGAACAAGCGTAGAAATCCGCCAGCCACCCGTCGCTGAACGCAGTCTCAACCAAGACCCCTTCCGGCCTTCGAGATTGGTATTGGTTCATCGCTAATACCCGCACCGAAGTTTCATCAAGACGGTAATAATTCCTTTGTTCCAACACGGCGTCAATCCCTTGCGGAACGCTGGCAGCGGTCAACTTGAAAATCACCGGCAAATTCCGCGCCCGGTATTCAGCTTCACAGGTATTAATCTTCTCTTCCAACGGTAAAACGGAATCATAGAGCGGGTTGATTGAATTGGATCGTTTGGTGTAGCCATTGGCAAACCGCAAGATCCAGCCGTCATATAGTTTGGTCTGCAGCGCCGGCCAAGCGTTCAGCGATAATTCCTCAAAGGTTCTGATCATCGGTTTTTCCTTATCCGGTTATTCTCCAGATTCGACCCATCGCAACAACTGTTCCTTCTCCGCCTCGTTTTTCACCGATAGCCTGGCGCCGGCATTGATCGGCAGCCATTGCAGCACCCTTTCGCGGTCCATACCTGTCTTTCGGCAGTATACTTCCAGATACCTGTCGGCAAATCCGGCGGGCGCATGGATATAATAAAGCAGGTACGAACGGCAGAGATCCGCCTCGGGGCTGCCGCATGTCGCATCAACCCAATCAATGACCGTAATTTTGTCTCCGGCCACCATCAGATTCAAAAAATGATAATCGCCGTGGCAAAGACTGTTTCCTACCTCAATCAAATCGAGCGCTTTTACGAGATTCGCTTTTTGTTCCGCGTTCAATAGTGATGTAACCGTTATATTCCGCCGTAACCGGTCTTCCATCCTGGGCAAACCCAGCCCAGTCCGGTTGTGAATGGTGATTTGCAAATCAACGATCCGCTCTAGATATGATTCGATGTTGGCCATATCCTTCAGCATTTGGTCGCGCATGGTAATTCCTTCGATTAACTCCATTATAATCGCCATTTTATTTTCATACTTAATCACTTCATAAAGCTTTGGCACGGGCAGCGCCGCGTTCTCGACCATGGCGTGGAGTGCCGCCTCTTTAAACGCATCGCTTTTGGGACAATGCTCCTTGAAGAGTTTGACCGCTTTGTTCCCCGCTCGGTAAATATCGGCCTGGGCTCCGCTCCCAAGCAGGCAACATTCCAATGGTTGGTCGCCAGCAGTTCATTGACTTCCATGGGAATTAGCGTTTCATTTCTCTCAATTCGCATTCGTTTCCCTCAACTTTATCAATCAAGACGCCATCATCTACTGTATTCCGCTTTCCACAGAAACCTCCGGAATCGCACGTCAAGTCCGCCGGAGTTGCCGTATCGCTTGAATATCCGTTCCAAAGTTCCGGCGCATTCATGAAACGAAGGGATTTCATCCGCAAAATAGCCCCACGCCAAACAATTATAGTATTCTTGGATGGCTTCAAAGATCTGGGGCACATCAAAGATCCAATAACTATCCAGTTCTATTTCGGCTTGTCGCAAGCTTCTTTTTCAGATTCATCGCCGCTTTTATCCGCTATTCAAATACGCCTCAATTTTTTCAACATTTCGATCCGGTTCATCCTCGGTATTCACCTTTAAGTTTACGATGGCATCGATCGGGACAAAATTCCGTTTAATCCGATAAAAAGCGGTTTCATCGCGATTTCCGTACTTTTCGGGATTTGACTGAAACCGCTCCCAAATGCGTTTTAATGTGATTTCATCACGGCACCAGCAATAAACAATGATCATTCGGGCATTATATTCCTTGGCAACCAAAACCATTGATTCCCGCAACCAAGTATACGTGAATGGAACATCGATAATCACTGAATTTCCGAGACTTACTTGTTTTCTTACCAAGTTTTTAAAGATACTGTACGCAATTCGCCCTCGGTCATCGTCATCGGGAACTATTGACGGATCAACCATTTCCTTTAGATCGTCGATGTCCAATAAAGCATACTTCAGCCGTTTGGCTAACGGTTGGGCAATGGTGGATTTACCCACTCCCGGATAACCGCAGATGATGATCATCTTTGAAATTTCACTCATGACTCGTTCTCCAACGGTGCTTGATTGAACTTGAAGTTCAGTTAACGCCAGCAAACCAAAAAATAGGAACCGAACCCCGCGATCAACACCAGCGCTCGCGCCCATCCCGGACCATCCCGAAGCCATTTCACCCAAGGGATCCCGATCCGGTCGCCGAGGCCGAACGCGGCCAGCCAGATCCCCAAGGGCCATAGCAGCGGGCCATGCTCCATGCCCGGCCCGGTAAAGATCATGTTCCGCAGGAAAATACCTCCCGTGACCGACCAGATAGCGCCCATCACCATGAGCAGCGCTCCCAGGAAGTAACCACCCTGAGGGCCGTTTTCCGCCAGAGGCAGCCGGACCGACGTGGCCCCAGCGGAGAACGATTCCGTGAGGGCCATTCGTTGGTTTAAATATTCGGCCATCCGCTCCAGAGAGTCTTTCATTGTTTCCGAAACCAGTTTGATTGGCTTTTCGTTTACGAGCGCGGTTAAAAAATAAAGTTCCTTATCGGCGAACGGGATACTATCGATTGTGAAACGTTCCATCTCCGAAAAATCATAAACCCGGGAACCCTTCCGCATCTTCCGGGAATTGCAGTCAACGATCACGATGGAGTTCAGGCCTTGCAACACCCCCATCAGGATCATCAGCGCAGCCAGCGGAATCAAAATGGCGGCGACCCAGAAACCAAGACGCTCCAACGCTCCATCGGCGGTCAGTTGCAATCGCGAAACCAGATAAGCCATAGCGCCGATGGCGATTTCAAACGCGGCAATCAGATAAATCGCCCCGCTCCGCCGTTTGATGGTGATAATGCCGTTAGCCTCGGTTACCCGCGTATATGGTGTTTTAAACATAAGATTCATGCGCAGTCGCCTCCATGCCGTATTCGAAAACGGATCGAGAAAATATTATGGTAAAGATTCGGCGATTTTCCAACACTTCCTTCCCAAACAAAAGATTATGGTTTATAAGGCGCTGAACTCTCCCCTCCTCCTCTGGCATCTTCATCTTCTTCCCGTCATTTGGCCCCAACAACCGAGCATCTTGCCAATGTGGAAAAGTCAGTTGCCAATTTCCAATTGATTACAGCCAAACCCCTATTGCAACCTGCCGATGTTACATTGCCATCTTCCCCAACCAGATTGGCAGATGGCTTTGCAGGGTTGGCAACTGACAATTGGAAATTGGTGGATCACAATTCCACATTGCAACCTCGCAATCTGGAAAAGCAACTTGACAATGTGGATAAGTCAGTCGGCAATTGACTTGGAATTGTTATTGACGGAGGATTGGCAAACGAACCTTGGGGAAAAACAGGGCGCGAAGGAGCATGATCCAATGGCGCGAGGATTTAGCGAAAAGATCCATTTTTTATAAGGAGGACCGGAACCGTACTCAATGTACGGTGAGGACCCCGCAGTCGTTTTTGCAGACGGCTTTTGGTCTGCGAAAACGAGCTGCAAGCATCCGTGACACACTACTTTGACTGACCGAGCAACGACGAAATCCGACGCTTTTCACGGCGCATCAACCAATCCGGCAATTCTTTTAAAATTTTCTGCGGAGCCGACTTAATACTCTTCTTTGATTAATCCCTTAAAAAAACCCGATCCCCGGTTCATTTCTCATTCGCCACCAACTTCCGCAAATCGGCTTGGGTCAATATCCGTTTCAGTACCGCGATCCGGGGATCATAGTCCATAAATACATTCTCGCCGGACTCCAGCGCGGTGATCAGCACATGGTTATCGGCGAAAATCTCAAACCCGACCGCGTCTTTGACCAAAAGCGTCAACCAGCGCCCGGTATAGCTGGAGATGTACAGATCCAGGCTGTCGCCCGGATCGAGCCGGCCATTGCCGTTGCTATCCCGGTTCGCCACCAAATAGAGATTCTTGGAGAAAATCGGCTGGTCCGGCCGGCTCTTGACAAAGGTGGCATAATGAATCCGCGGGATCAAGACGTTCTTCTCAAAGAGGAACTGCTTGGTCCCGGTCTTGACCGACACGAATACCAGGTTCACCGGAACATCGGATTCGTGCCCGCGATACGCGCTTGATTCCAGCCGCCCCAGACCGCCGGCCTCCGGACGGACCTCAAAGGTCAGATAATCCCCGGTCATCCTGGATCCCGCCAAATTCAACCGCACCGGAACCGGCTTGCCGGGACTTTTCGTGACGGACCGCTCCACTCCAGCCGGTTTGGGCAGGAACGAGGCGACCAGGAGCACGATTCCCGTAACGGCCAGCGTGACGAAGATCCCGAGCAGAATGAGGCCGTTCAGATACCAGACCAAACGAAACCAACGTTTATAGCGTTTTTTCTTCATCAGCAATCCCTCCCGCGCCCGGCGACGCGTTTTTCCACAAACTAACCTATTAAAATACCAATTACGTTCCTGTCCCGCCCATTCCTGCCATGCCCGATTATGAACGGGATAAGTTTGGATTAAGTTTTACAGCATCTACAGTCCATGTCAAACAAGCCACGGAGTGACTGACATCCGTGGCTTGACATTCTTGTTTATGAAAACGCCACCGCGTTTAAACGATGGCGTTCCGGATTGCAACCCGAATGCTACAACACCGAATCCTCGATCACCGCGGCCGGAACCCCGCTGAACAATGGACTCATCGATTCCCGGGAGTGAATCCTGTGAATCGCCTCGGCGAACAGCGGCGCCACCGAGATGGTCCGCACCTTGGGCGAGGCGGCCGCCACCCGATTATGCACCGAATCGGTGCCGATGACCCATTCCAACGGACTCTCCTCAATCTTCCGGACCCCCGCCTCGGTCAACAACACATGGGTCAGACAGGCGAAAACCCGGTCAGCGCCGCGTTGCTTCAGCGCCTTGGCCAGATTGCTCAGAGTGCCGGCGGAAATACTGAAATCATCGACGATCAGCGCGTTTTTCCCGGTCACGTCGCCGATCAGCTCCAGGATCGAGGCGTTCTCGTCATGAGCGGTCCGCGTTTTTTCGCCGATCGCCACCGATGTTCCGAGATACGAGGCGACTCGGCGCGCTTGCTTGGCAAAGCCGACATCGGGGGAGACAATGACCAGATTCTCAAGATTCAACCGTTTCACGTACTCACAGAGAACCGGAAGCGCGTACAAATGATCGACTGGCTTTTTGAAGAAACCCTGAATCTGCGGACTGTGCAGATCCATGGTCACCACCCGGTCGGCGCCGGCCAATTCGATGCATTCGGCGCAAACCCGAGCCCGGATCGAGACCCGCGGCTCATCTTTCTTATCCCCCTTGGCATAGCCGAAATAGGGGATGATCGCGGTCACCGAGTTGGCGCTGGCCCGCTTGAACGCGTCCATCCAGAATAAGATCTCCACCAGTTCGTTGTTGGGATCCAGTCCAATCGGCTGCACCAGATAGACATCCTTGTCCCGGACCGTTTCGCCGGCCCGGACGAAAATGTTGCCGTCGGAAAAGGTGATCACATCGGAACGGCCCATTTCCACCCCGAGATAACGGCACATCCGCTCGGCGAAAACCTTGCCCGTGCTTCCGGCGAAGATTTTGATCTCCCCATTGACAACCACCGCCACGCCTCCTTATATTTACTGGTCGAAAAAGGAATTCCCGATCATGGATATTTTATACAAGAAACTTCCATAGTTTTTCCCAATCCCCTTCCTTATTTATGGCCGAATTCGGCTTTTTTAAGAAAATGTAATGAAAAGAAAAAGACCGGGATTAACCACGGCCTTATCAAAACGATCCAATCGCCTCCGAACTTCGTCCGGGGTTCGCTGACCCATTTCTTACTTAACCGGGAACAAGCTTGGAACAAAGGTGGTAAACCATGGGATGTAGGTGACCAGGAATAATACCAGCAACATCGCGGGCCACAGGAAAAGCATCATCTTGGAGCATTTCTCCATTGATACCTTTCCGACCGAGCAGCCGACGAACAATCCGGCGCCCACCGGAGGCGTGGTCAAACCGATGCCCAGATTGAGCATTAACAAAACCCCAAATGTGACCGGACTCATTCCGGCGGCCTGAACCACCGGAAGCAATACCGGGGTGACAATTAGGATCAGCGGCGCCACGTCCATGATCATTCCCAGGAGCAATAGCAAGATATTGATTAACATCAGCAGGACATACTTGTTCTCGGTGATTGACAGGAAAAAGCTGGTGACATGGGTCGGAACCTGTAGCAAGGTCATCATCCACCCAAAGGCCGACGCGCATCCGATCAATAGCAAAACCGAAGCCGTGGTTTTTACCGAATCGACGAAGATCGGCCAAATATCCTTGAACTTCAGCTCCCGGTATACGAAGAGCCCCAGGAAAGCGGCATAAAACACCGCCACCGCCGACGCCTCGGTCGCGGTAAAGATACCAAAAGCGATTCCGCCGACAATAATCACCGCCGCCATCAAACTCAGGATTCCGTCAATGGAGATCCGCACTGCATCTGTGAACGGCGGCATCTTTTCACGGGGATAATTATATTTCAACGCCAACAGGTAGCAGGTGATCGCCAGGAAGATGCCGAGCATGATACCGGGAATATAACCGGCCAGAAACAATTGGCCGACCGAGACTCCGCCGGCGACCATGGCGTAGATGACCATGTTATGGCTTGGCGGAATGATGATTCCTTGGGTCGACGAGGCCACGGTCAGCGCGGTCGCAAACGCGCGGTCATAGCCCTTCTCGACCATCATCGGAATCATGATCGGTCCGGTCGAAGAGATATCGGCCACTGCCGAACCGGAAACCCCGCCGAAGAACATCGAATCGATACAATTGACCATGGCCAAACCGCCCGGGAAGGGGCCGACCAGAATATACGCGAAATCGACAATCCTCCGGGCGACCCCGCCCCGGGCCATAATCGCCCCGGCCAGAATGAAAAGCGGAATGGCGATCAAGGGAAACGACTGAAGACTGGCCGCCACCCGTTGAGCGATCATAACCGCATCCATTCCGGTGTAAAAAGCGGTCAACAGGGCCGCCACTCCGAGGCCGACCGCGATCGGCACTCCCAAAAGAATCAGTATCAAAAACGAGCCGATTAAAATAGCCGATTCAAGCACTGAGGTTCTCCCCTTTCACGGCGTAAAACCGGACCACCCGGTTGACCGCCTTGATCAACGAAAACAAAACCATTAATCCGCCGGACACGGGGAGAATCAGATAAGTATAGCCCAACGGGACGGAAAGAGTGGCCATGGTTGCGGTCATCGTACTGTGAACCAATAAGATCCCTTGTTGCATAAGCATCCAGGCAAAACCGGCGACAATCATGTCGGACAGGAACTTTATCCATACCCGGACCTGTTCCGGAACCCGGGAGACAATCAACTCCAGATTCATATTGGATTCGGTCCAGACACAGCCGGCCGCGCCCAACAGCCCAATCCACATCATCGCCACCACGGATGTTTCCTCGATCCAAAAGGGACTCGATTTCAAAACATACCGTGAAAAAACCTGATAGCAAACAAGCACCGATAAGATCAGCATGATCAAAGCCGTTGTCGCTGTGACCAGGCGCTCCAGCCGGTTCAGCCAATGCGCCCATTGTCCTTTTTGCATATCGGAGACGCTCCCTCCTCACCCGATAAAATTGCGGTCGCGGCATATTTGCCGCGACCGTAGTCATTTACCGGTATTTTATTTGGTATTGATGATCGCCTCGATTAAGTCCTGCCCAACCACGGAATAGTAATCTTTATACACGGGTTTGGCCAAAGCCTGGAACTCTTTGACATCGCTAACTTCGTTGAAAATCATGCCCTTTGCTCTCAATTGTTTAACGGTGTCGTCGATCATGTCGGCCCATAATTTGCTATGATAAGGGACCATCTCTTTGGCAGCGTCCATAATGGCTTTTTGAATGTCAGCCGGAACCGAATCATAAACCTTTTTGGTCATAACCATGAAATCGGGAATCGAGGTATGGCGGGTATAGGAAAAGTATTTACATACCTCCTGCATATTGAAGCTAAGTACGGTCGGCTCGTTATTTTCCCAGCCATCGATCACTTTCTGTTGCAACGCCACATACACTTCATTCTGACTCATCGGAACCGCGGTAGCGCCAAGGGCATTGATCGAATCCATCAATGGCTTGCTTTGCATAACGCGGATCTTCAAGCCCTTGAGATCAGCGGGGGTTTTGATCGGCTTTTGGGCGGTAATATTGCGGAAACCGGCATCCAAGAAGGCAAGGCCTTTAAACCCATTCTTATCAAGATCGGCCAGTAAGCGATCGCCGATTTTGCCATTTAACACATTGTGTTGATGGTTCAGATCCCGCCAGATAAACGGCAAACTGATCACCTGCATGCTAGGGGAAAATTGTCCCATTGGACCCGCGGATACTTTGGTAAATTCAATGCTTCCCAATTTTACGGCTTGGATGAAATCATTCTCGCCGCCCAGTTGCCCGGCGGGATAAAGCGTAATTTTAACCGCGCCTTTAGACTTTTCCGCGACTTTATTCGCGAAGAAAACCAGTGACTGATGGACCGGATGAGTATCAGGAAGCACCGACGCCAACTTCCAGTTGTATTTCGGCGCAGTGAAACCCGGGACGGACGCGATTGCCAGTAATGCTACGAGCATGACCAGGATCAACATCTTAAACGTTTTTTTCACAGCGTGATTCCCCCTTCATTTTTGTCGGTTACCAAGCCAAATCATGCCACCGATTTTTCCCTGCCAAATGCACCTCCCCTTTCTGATTGACTGCTATTAACTTTTAATTTTAATCCAAACCGATAAAACAACATGAAAAACCTTAATTCTAAACGATTTCCAGCTTGATCAAACGGTTCAAAATGTTGCTCCGGTCCGTATCGGTGATCCGGTCATCGGTGATGATCATATCGATATCCTCAAATTTGGCGAAGGTAATAAAGCCCAATTTATGAAATTTGCTATAATCAACCAGACAGATTACGCGGTTGGCGATGCTGAGCATCGCTTTTTTCATGTCCGCCTCTTCCTCGGAGAACACCATCAGGCCAGCTCCAAAATCCAGGGCGCCGGTACTCAAGAATAACTTATTGGCGCGATAGCGTTCCATATTTTTTCGAGCTTCTCGTCCCGTCAACGTAAAAACCTCGTCCCGCTGCAGTTTTCCTCCACAAAGGTACAAGGTCACATTCTCTTTATTCATCAACTCCAGCGCAATCATCAGGTCATTGGTGATGACCCCGATCTTTTTCTCTCCCAGCCGTTTGGCCAGTTCCAGCGTAGTGCTGCCACTATCGAGAATAATTACGTCTTTTTCTTCGATACACCGTAACGCGGCCTCGGCGATCCGTTCCTTTTCTGGCCGGTGCTTCTGCCGGCGCTGTTCAAATTGAAACGGATCCGCGCTGTTGAGATTGGAGGCTGGTTTGAGGATGGCGCCGCCATGAAAACGCTCCAACAGCCCCATCTCTTCCAATTTATCAAGATCCTTGCGGATCGTTTTCGGAGTTACCCGCAACCGATCGCTTAGCTCCTTGACATCAGCGGCGCCGTTGTTTCCCAAGATTTTAACGATCTCTTCCAGACGTTGCGCTGAGAACACTAAGATCACCTCGTCACGAGCCAATTATAACATATTGTTAATCTGTTTGAAACAAAAATATACCCCAAACAAACCGAAGTGAACATTTTCGAACCTTGAATACAAAATTTTACCCCTTTCCGCACGGTGTCGAAAAGGGGCCTCAATAAACAGTTATCGATTTTACCGGCCCAAGAATCCGCCATCGACCGGGATCACCGCTCCGTGAATATAATCCGAGGCCGATGAGGCCAACAACAAGGTCAATCCTTTCATGTCCTCCGGCACGCCCCATCTTCCGGCCGGGATCCGGTCCATCAGCGAATTGTAACGGGCCGGATTGTTTTTCAGCGCCGTATTCATCTCGGTATCCATATATCCGGGAGCAATGGCGTTAACGTTTATCCCGCGGCTGGCCCATTCATTGGCAAGCGATTTAGTGATCTGCGCCACGCCGCCCTTGGCTGCCGCATAGGCCGGAATGGTCAGGCCGCCGCTGAAACTGATCAGTGAGGCGATATTGATGATCTTGCCGCGGCCTTTTTGGAGCATAACCCGTCCCGCTTGCTGGCAAAGGTCGAAAACCGCGGTGAGATTGGTTTCAAGTACTCGATCCCAGTCTTCAATGGGAAAGTCTTCACATTTGTGACGAATTTGAATTCCGGCGTTATTAATCAAAATATCGACAGTTCCCAACGCATCCAGCGCTTCGGCAAAGATCCGCTTGCGTTCAACCCGGTCCCCCAGGTCGCCCCGGACCGGAATGGCCTTACCGACAGCGCTCAGATTGGAGGCGGCTTCCTGAATTCGTTCCGAGCGTCCGACAATTACCGCCTCCGCGCCGTGCTCCAGTAATACCTCAGTCATGGCGTATCCCAAACCGGCGCCGCCTCCGGTGATGATCGCTTTCTTGCCTGATAGATCAAATAACTGATTCATGGATCCCCTCCGGAATTCTTGTTATATTAGGAAAAAACTCTGTAAAAAAGATCACAGCCAAGAAAAAAGGCTGTGAATGGCGAAATAAATCATTGAACTTTCTATTGATAGAGATGACAGCCAACCCAATGATTGGAGGAGTCCGGCCGAAACTCGGGCTCTTCATGGCGGCAAATCTCCATCGCTTGCGGGCAGCGAGTATGAAATCTGCACCCGGACGGTGGGTTGATCGGACTCGGCACATCACCGGTTAAAATGATCCGTTCCTTTTTAGCGATGGGGTCAGGTTCGGGAATCGCCGACAGCAACGCCCGAGTATAAGGATGCAACGGATTGGCGTACAATTCGTCTCCGGCGGCCAATTCCACCATTTTGCCGAGATACATCACCCCGACCCGGTCGCTTACATGCTTGACCACATTCAGCCCGTGGGCGATAAAAAGGTAGGTAAGACCAAATTCGGTTTGAAGGTCCTTCAAGAGGTTCAGCACTTGGGACTGAATCGAAACATCCAGGGCCGACACCGGCTCATCGCAGACGATCAGGCGCGGCCGGGTGGCCAACGCCCGCGCGATTCCGATCCGCTGCCGTTGCCCGCCGCTGAATTCATGCGGATAGCGGCTGACATACCCCGGATTCAAGCCGACCAGCGACAACAACTCGGCTACGCGCTCACGGCAGGCCGCGCCCCTGGCCAAACGGTGCCGAAGTAACGGCTCCGCCACAATCTGGCCGACGGTCATGCGTGGATTCAACGAACCATAAGGATCCTGAAAAATAATCTGCATCTCGCGGCGGAGTCGCCGCAGTTCGGTCGGGCGCACCGACGAGAGCTCGGTTCCGTCAAACGAAAGCTTCCCGGAAGTGGGCTCAATCAGCCGCAAGATCAACCGGCCGACCGTGGTTTTCCCGCAGCCGCTTTCGCCGACCAGCCCCAGCGTCTCCCCTTCCCGGATCGTAAAACTGAGATTATCAACCGCCTGAACGGTGGACAGCACCTTGCCGAAAAGCGTGCGATCCACCGGAAAATGCTTCTTCAGATTCTCAACCCTTACCAAGTCGCCCATTACGCTACCCCCTCCCCATTCCGCAGCCAACAAGCGACCCGCCGCCCGGCGCCGAGCGAAATCAGATTCGGGCGCTCCCGCAAGCAACGAGGCCCCGCTTCGGGACAGCGCGGATGGAACGGGCATCCTTCCGGCAGATTACTTAAGTCCGGGACCGTTCCTTCGATGACGTAAAGTTTTCCCTTGTCTCCCGACAGGCGCGGAATTGATCGTAGCAGCCCCATGGTATAAGGATGAAGCGGCTCCGTGAAGATTTCCCGGACTGGCGCTTCCTCAACCACTCTCCCGGCATACATCACCAGTACCCGGTGCGCTATCTCGGCGACTACTCCCAGATCATGAGTAATCATCAAAATCGCCATGCCGAATTCTTCGCGCATTTTACGCATCAAGTCGAGGATCTGGGCTTGAATGGTCACATCCAGCGCGGTGGTCGGTTCGTCGGCGATCAGCAGGTCAGGGCGGCAGGAAAGCGCCATGGCGATCATCACTCGCTGACGCATGCCGCCGGAGAGTTGATGCGGATAATCCTTGACCCGCCGCTCCGGCGAGGGAATCCCAATCAGCCGCAGCAGTTCAATCGTGCGTTCCCAGGCTTGATGCTTCTCCAAGCCCTGATGAAGCGTGATGGTCTCCGCGATCTGCTCGCCGACCCGGTGAACCGGGTTTAGGGAGGTCATTGGTTCCTGAAAAATCATCGAGATCTTATTGCCACGGATCTTGCGCATCTCCGCTTCGGACAATGCCAAAAGATCCTGTCCGTGAAACAGGATCCGGCCGCCGGCGATCCGGCCGGGCGGAACCGGGACCAAGCGCATAATGGAGAGGGAGGTCACTGATTTGCCGCTGCCCGATTCGCCAACCACGGCCACGGTCTCACGTTCTTTAAGAGAAAAGCTGACGGAATCAACCGCCCGGACCACTTTCCCGTCGGAGCAAAAATGAGTTTCCAAATTTTCCAGTGTGATTAGGTCTGCCATCTTCCATACTCCTACTGTTTCATTCTGGGGTCAAGCGCGTCACGCAGTCCGTCCCCCAGCAAATTAAAGGCCAACACCGTGATTGTAATAGCGATCCCGGGGAACGTAACAATATGAGGCGCCGAAAAGATCGCCGATCTGCCGCTGCCCAGCATTGCTCCCCATTCGGCCTCCGGCGGCTGAACTCCCAGTCCCAGAAAACCGAGCGCGGCCGCTTCCAGAATGGCCGCGGAGATCCCCAGCGTAGCCCGGACAATAATCGGGGCCATCACATTGGGCAGGACATGATGAAAAATCACTTGAGCGTCAGTGTTTCCGATGGCCCTGGCCGCTTGGACGTAATCATTTTCTTTCACTGATAACACCGATCCGCGCACGATCCGGGCATACTCCGGGATCGAGACGATTCCGATGGCGATGATCGCATTGTCGAGCCCTCTTCCCAGGGCGGCCATAAAGGCGATCGCCAGCAACAGGTGAGGAAACGCCAGCATAATGTCCATCAGCCGCATCAAAATATGGTCAATGGCTCCGCCATAATACCCGGCGGCCGCTCCAAACAAGATTCCTACCAAGAGCGAGATGAATACCGCCTCGACACCGACCTTTAACGAGATGTGGGTGCCATAAATGATCCGGCTGAGGATATCCCGGCCAAGCTCATCGGTACCCAGCCAATGGCTGACGCTGGGCGGCTGAAGGCTCTCCGGCAAATTGCTGGTCCGATAATCATACGGCGCCAGCCACCGACCAAAAATGGCGATGAACACCAGCAGCGCCAGAATGATCAATCCGACCATGGCCGTCCGGTTGCGGCGAAACCGTTTCCAAAAGTCCCTCCAGGGAGATGTTTCCGTCGCGACCGCGTTGTTTTTGAGTTCGGTTCTCAATTCCACCGACATGGAAATTCTCCTTACCTTCTATTGATAGTGAATCCGCGGGTCAAGATAGGCATAAAGCAGATCGACGAGTAGATTGACCACCACAAATACGGTGGCCACCAAAATCACGCTGCCCTGAACTAACGGGAAGTCCGAGGCCAAAATGGCGTTCACCGTCAGACTGCCGATGCCCGGCCAGGAAAAGACCGTTTCGGTCAGCACCGCTCCGCCCAGCAGAAAACCCAGCTGCAGACCGATGACGGTTACCACCGGAATCAGCGCGTTTTTCAGGGCATGATGCCTGACCACGGTTCCCTCGTCCAGCCCTTTGGCCCGGGCGGTCCGGATGTAATCCTGCTTGATCACTTCCAGCATCGTCGACCGGGTCATCCGGGCGATAATCGCCATCGAGTAGGCGGCCAGCGCGATGCCGGGCAAAATCAAATGCCGGAGCGAACTCCAGAACGCTTCCCAATTGCCGGTGATCAAACTGTCGATCAGATAAAAACGGGTGATGGTTGCCGGCTCCATCCCAATCGCAACTCTTCCGGCAACCGGTAGCCAGTGCAGATTGACGGAAAAGACAATTATCAATAGCAGGCCCAGCCAGAAGATGGGCATTGAAACCCCGAGCAATCCGCCGACCATGCTGAGATAGTCGAAGATCGAATACCGTTTGACCGCCGAAATGACCCCGACGGTGACTCCGACTACCGTGGCAATGGCCAGACTAAAGAAAGCCAGTTCAATGGTTGCCGGGAATTGAGAAAGCAGCTCGTCCAATACCGGACGGCGAGTCATCAACGACCGGCCCAGGTCGCCGTGGAGCAGCTGCCAGAGAAACCGCCCGAATTGAACATAGATCGGGTCATTGAGGCCAAGGCTCTGGCGAAGGGCCTCCACTTGTTCCCTGGTGGCGTGCTGGCCGAGCATCAGCGCGGCCGGATCGCCGGTGAACGTATGCAACACCAGGAATACAAAGAGGCTGACACCTAACAGTACCGGGATCAACATCAACAAACGCTTGATTATGTATTTGAGCATTTCAATCTCCTGCTTTGAAAAGTCCGGTGGCTTTTTTACGGGTAACTCCGGATAATCATCGGGAAGGGATGCGCTGCTATAGCGCATCCCTTCCATTAATTAAAGCGATCACTTACTGACGCCGTTCAACCAGGAGACTCCGGTAGGATGGGGATCGAAGTTCTTCACGTTCGGACGATGGGCATACAGGTCGGTGGCATTGCTGATATAAACCCAAGGCGCCTCATCGATCAGAATCTTCTGAAGTTCCTGATAGATTTGGACCCGGCCTTTGGGATCAAGGGTAATGGTCCCTTTCTTCAACAATTGATCGACTTTGGGATTGGAATACTTGGCCGAGTTCAGACTGGAGTCGATCTGGTTGCTGTCAAGCAAGGAGAGGAAGTTATCGGCGTCCCCGTTATCGCCGATCCAGCCGTAGAAGAACGCTTCGCCTTCGACGCCTTTCATCAGGACATCTTTGTATTCAGTCCACGGATAGACTTTGATGTTAGTCTTGACGCCGATCTTCAGCAGTTCGGCCTGGATCGCCTCGGCCAGTTTTACTCCGGTTGCCGAATTGTAGGGCCGGGGATTGGAATAGGTGATGAAGTTAAAGCTAAAGTCTTTATAACCGGCTTCGGCCAGCAGTTTCTTGGCCTCGGTCGGATTATAGCCGATGGGGGTCAGTTTCGGGTTATATCCGGGGATGAAGCTCGGCAGCGGGCCGTTGGCGACCTGCGCATAACCCTGATAAAGGTATTTCACCAGTTCTTCCCGGTTGATCGCCATCGAGATGGCCCGGCGGACCCGAACGTCGTTGAAGGGTTTCCGGTTGCACATGAATCCCATGTAATTGATGTTCATGCCCGGCTTCCTCAACACTTTCATCCCGCTGGATTCCAGTTTCTTGACATCGTTAACGTCCACCCCGTCCATGATGTCCACGGCGCCGGTAATCAGCTCGCTGGCGCGGACCGAGTTTTCCTTGGTGAACTTATAAACGACTCTATCGGCGATGGCTTTCTTGCCCCAGTAACTTTCATTGCGGACCAGGACGATCTGTTGGCCCTTGTCCCACTTTTCAAATTTGAACGGTCCGGTTCCCACCGGATGCTGAATGTAATCCATGCCGTATTTCTTCACCGCCGCCGGGCTGACGATGGGAGCCGCCATGCACATGGCGATGTTGGCCAGGAACGGAGCGTACGGCCGGCTTAAAATGAAACGAACCGTATAATTGTCAACCACTTCTACCTTTTTCACCGGCTCGAAGGTGAAGGAGGCGTAAGGCATGTCATCGGTGGCATTCGGAGGCAACTGCCGGTCAACGTTGAATTTAATCGCCGCCGCGTTAAGCGGGGTTCCATCGTGGAACTTCACACCCTGGCGGAGTTTGAAGGTCCAGACCAGGCCGTCCTTGGACTGGGTCCAAGAGGTGGCCAGCGCCGGCATAACCTCGGTGCTGCCCGGTTTGTAACGAACCAGATTGTCATAGATGTTGACCATGATTTTGGCCGACTCCCCGTCATCCACATAGGCCGGATCCAGACCGCGCGGGTCGGAACCCTGGGCGTAGACCAGGATCTTCTGAGGGGCCGCCAGGCCCACTCCGACGACGGAGGCGATGAGCACCATCGCCATCATAAGTAAAACTACTTTCCGCATAAATGGTTCCTCCTTTAAATTTTTCTGTAAAAAAATGGGGCTAGATAGGATGAAGTAAATTTCTAATACAAATTTGCATTCTTACAGCCGAATGCAAACGGCATTGAATCGGAATTTACTTCATCCGATTACAGCTGAAATAAGTTGAATTAAACTCATTAATTCCTCCATCATGGCCGGCTTTAAGGACATGATGTATATCAGAAATTTAATTCAACTTATTCCCCCACTCTTACCGGATTTTTGGTCCAAAGAAAAGCCGCTCGTCCAAGTAGATTGTAACCTTCGGATCGAAGCGGCGCTAACCTCGCATCAGGAATGGGCAGGCCGAAAGGTGTTGCAATTTTATGCATCCACCTGGTAAAATATTCGCGCAAACCCAATAATGACACTATCTTTTCCTCATTTTATCACTGGAGCCGACCAGTGTCAATTCTGATTACGATGGGACAACCGCCAATTGCGCAACATGATTATTTCCAAAATTATCGCGGCCGCCACGATCAACGCGGAAAAGAAGAACGGCGCCTGCAACGAGAAAAACTCGGCGACCAACCCGCCACAGAACGGCCCGAGCAGCATCCCCAAACCGAGGATCATCTCATGAAGCCCGCTGCGGTGGCCGCGTTCCTCCGTTGCGTTTTGACCGTAAAACATGCTGGAGAGATAAGTCATGGCGGCGCTAAAGCCGAACAAACCGAAAGCAATGAAAAAGGTGGTTTGGGACGGCCAAAGGCCCATGCTGAGCAACGCTAAAATTCCCCCGAATTGAAAGGCAATTAGCGGCGGCAAGCGGTAAAGCCAGCGCTGAACATGAATCAGGGTCAGAAACATCAAAAACCAGCAGCCGTATAGAACGGCATTGATGCTTCCAATGAGCGCGGAATCGATCCCCAGCACCACTCCGAGTTTGGGGAAGAGAAACCGGTTGATGCCGATGGCCGTCCAGGTGGCGAAGTTCGCAACCCAACTGATATACAGAAACACCGTCTTGGTCATGGCGGGAACCGTTTCGCTTGGAGAAGGCCCGGATCGAATTTCCGGAGAAGCGGTTTCGGCAGATTCCCCATCCCGGGCTCGCCAAATCAACCAACTGATGATCAGAATGGTCAAAGTTCCGAAGAGAATAGAGACCATCGGGCCGATTTTTACGAAGAAACCGCCGGAAAGATTGCCGATGGCCACTCCGCCGGTAAAGGCCAGCCCGAAGATTCCGAGCAGGCGCAACAGGTTTTCATTGCGGGTCCCGTGGCCGATCCAGGCCTCAATCACCGGCCAAAAAATCGAGTTACCCACTCCACTGACGAAATAAGCCAGGAAAATATAGAAAATCCCGTCCATTCCCAAGATCAAAAACCCGAGGATGGTCAACGCGCAAGCGAACAACATCAGCCATTTCCGGCCAATCCGGTCGGACAGGCCTCCAAAAAAATAATTGCCGATCACCCGGGTTACCATATGCAGGGTTCCAGCCAAGCCGATCACCATCGGGCTGGAAATCAAACGCGCCGCCTTCAGGGCCGCGATTAACAGGAACAACCCGTAACAGATCTCCATTAAAAACGCGGCGGAATACAGTTGCCTTTTGCTCTGTGACATCGTGAGGACTCCTTATATATCACCGAATCCGTGTTCATATTCGAAGAAAATTCTGTTTTACCTGCCAAAATATCTCCGTTTAAGAAATTTTTAAGATCTATATAAGTTGAATTAAATACCTAAATAAGCATCAATCCCTAATACCGGCCATGATGAAATTGAAAGGAATTTAATTCAACTTATTACTGCTGTAATAGGATGAAATAAGTTCCGATTTGATTTTATTTGCATTCGGCTTTAAGAATGCAAATCCATTTAAGAGATTTATTTCATCCTAGATATAGTGAATGAAGAGGAATACGCCCTTTTGATCCCGTTGAAAGCCATGTAGTAAAGCCAATTCTAACGTTTCAGCGAGTCGATTCGTCGATCATTAGGCTTTATCACATGACTCCAGCAATGACAAATAAATCCACGCCAATTCTTCCCAATTCAACCTCAAATAGCTTCGACCCGTTCGCGGCGAATGATCTGCCAGTTCCTCCCCTTTTTTCGAAGTGTTAACTCTTCAACGGTATGAATTTGCCGCCAGCCCGTGTCGGACCATTCCCACCAAACCAGCGATATCCGGAGCACCGCTTGTTCACCGGTAATCAAAACTTTCTTGACTGATACGGCTTCCACTAGCGGCCGGGACAACATCTGTTGAATAAGCCGTTGCCGCTGCTCCCGCGCACTCATGAAATCCCGCCTAAGCTCCGGGCTGGAATCATTGCCATTGAACCGTGGATCGCTCCAATCCCGATAAAACGCTTGAGCCGATTCAAGCGGGGATTCTTCCGGGGCCAATCCTCTTCCCGCTCCGCCCAGCGCCCATCCGAGCACCACGATGGCCAGCATCGCACCTGCCACCCATGGCGCAAAGGAACGCCAATGCCTCTTCCAAAACCATTTGCGCTGGAACCCCCTGACTTTCCGCTCCAGATTCCGGCCTGTTACTTGAACCGCGGCCTCCTTCTTGAACGGGCTCTCCGTCAAAACCCTTACCGCCACGGTCACGGACGGACGGCGAATGGGATCCGCGGCCAGAAGATCGCAAATCAGCTTCGCCAGTTCCGGATGCAACCCGGGCCAATACAGATCTGGCGGAATCACCGTTCCTTCTTCCAGCGCCCGAGTCGGCCAGCCATGATTCAACGGAAAAGGAATATGGCCGGTGCAACACCAATAAAGAATTAGCCCCAGATAAAAGCGGTCCCCGGCCGGACAGGGAGGTTTTCCGTGCAGGAATTCGGGGGGATGGCAGCCGGCCAGGCCCGGCGGCAAGCTGAGTTCCGGTCGGTACAGCTTACCGAGGAGCCAGGGGTCGGGCATAAACAACCCATCCTGGTCGTAATTGAGCCTTTCCCAAGGCGGAATTCCCAAACAGATTCCTCGCCGGTGGCATTCGGCATAGGACTGCGCCAGGGGGATTGCGGCCCGCAGCCCTTGCTCCGGCGGCAGCTCGGAGAATGAAACCTGAAACAGATTACGGCCGCGCCGCGCCGGCCACGCCAGCCAATGCCGGCCTTCATGCCGGAAAACCCCGGAGACGGCCAAAACCGCCCCGGCTGCGTTCAAAACGCTCCGCCGCCCGATTTCCCGTTGCAGGTTGGCGAGTTCGACCCCTTTAGGCTTCATTACCAGCGGTTCCCAGCGATATAATGTTCCGTCCGCCCGAGAACGGGCCAATTGAAACCCGATGCCGTCCTCCCGTTGCTCCCCCAGCAGTTGCCAGTCTTCCAATCCCATCACCCCTCTCCGGTAATATGCCCAAAACGGAACCGTAACTTCATTTTGTTTTCTATTTAATTCCCTGGATCCCAATATCAAATCAGCCTTTAATTTTTTAATTGCTGGATGAGCCATCGAAATTGCAACCTCGCAATGTGGAAATGCGCCTTTTCAATACCCGTTAACGGCAACCGAATATCCACATTCGGTAACAAAATATCCACATTTACTAACTGAATGTGGAGTGGGAGTGACCCCC
Source organism: Bacillota bacterium (assembly GCA_023402395.1). Classification (GTDB taxonomy): domain Bacteria; phylum Bacillota; class UBA4882; order UBA8346; family UBA8346; genus JAEYGI01. Next base: position 124,387 of record JAEYGI010000040.1, on the reverse strand, counting down.
ACAGTTCATTTATTCACAGAATATCCACAATCAGTCAGAGAATATCCACATTTAGTAACTGAATATCTAAGGGGAACGACTCCCCTAACTATTTTTATAACCAAATATCCACATTCTTTTACCGCATGAAATGATTCAGTAACAGAATATCCACATTTAGTTACTGATGATTCAGTGGGACCGGCTCCCCCATCGATTGGAGTAACCAAACGATAAAATTCAGGTGAAAAAAACGGGCTGTCCCATTTTCAGTTTTGAGACAGCCCCGTCGCAGGAATATAACCTTGGTTTTCACCATTTCACTCCAAAATCACTGGCAAGAACTTAGAGCTAGTTGCAAGAAAAATCGGGGTGCGGCCGTCCCGGCCTACACCCCGCATCCTTTCAAACCGCGTTTTTCGTAATACCGCTGATGATATTCCTCGGCCCGCCAGAACTCGCCGACCGGGACGATCTCGGTCACGAGTGGCCGATGGTATTTTCCCGCCCCGTCCAGTTCCGACTTGATCCGCTCCGCGATTCGTCGTTGTTCCTCGTCATCATAAAAGACCACCGAGCGGTATTGGGTTCCCACGTCCGGCCCCTGCCGGTTCGGTGTGGTTGGGTCGTGCAAATCCCAAAACACCCGCAACAACTGCTCATAACTGACCCGTTCCGGATCGAAGGTTACCTGAACCGCTTCGGCGTGGCCGGTCCGGTCGGTGCAAACATCCTCATACGTCGGATTCGCCAGAGTTCCGCCCATATAACCGACCGCCGTGTCGATCACTCCCGGGATCTTCCGGAACGCGGCCTCCACGCCCCAGAAGCATCCGGCTCCAAAGGTTGCCGTCGCCATTTCCCATTCCTCCCGTCAACGCCGAATCCCTCTCGCCCGCAGTTGATCATTTGAGTATAAGGGGTCGGCTATGAATAGTATACCCCTTTGCCTCCCGCTATTCCAGCCGGAACCGGGCGGAATTGACGGAACTGGCGCCAGATACTCCCGTCAAACGGCGCCGGCGCTTAGTGGGAAATAAAAAACCATTCCGAACGGAATGGCTGCATCAGCAAATAATATCGTAGCCGTACGTTTTCCAAATGTCCAAGCGCGCTCCGGTTCTTCTACCGGTAATAGCCGACCCCCTCCAGCAGCCCTTTCAGATAGCCAATGGCGAATAACCGACCCATGGTTTCATACCCAGGGGTCCCATTCTCTTCCCCGGCCATTGTCGGGACGTGGTCGACCCGGATCGGGCCATCGTATCCGACCGAACGATAAGCACGGATCGCCTCCGCCATATCGGTCTTCCCGTCATCATGAAAGGTCTCCTGGAACTTCTCGGCGGTCCCTGCTACATCCCGGAAGTGAACGAAGAAAATCTGCCGCGCCGCGCCGAAATGCCGGATTACCGCCGGAATATCCTCGCCCATGGCGGCAAAGGTTCCCTGGCATAAAGTGACCCCAAGATTTGCGCTGGGCACCAGCGCGACGGCGCGGCGCATCGCCGCAAAGCTGGTCAGGATCCGTCCGACCCCCCGCAGCGACGGCACGGGTGGATCGTCGGGATGCAGCGCCAGCTTGACTCCAGAACTTTCCGCCACCGGTACGACCGCCCTCAGAAAGTACTCCAGGTTTTGCCACAGCTGCTCCTGGGTCACCACTCCGGCTTCGGTTAATGGCGCGTTTTTCAGCAATGAATAATCGAATCCGCTCACCAGCGCCCCGCCCCGGGTGGGTATGGCAGTGGACGTCCGGAACCAGCCGATCTGCGCCATGAAGTTGCAACACAGTACGCCAATGCCCAGCCTGCCCAGGTTCCGGATCAATTCCATGATCTTTTCGATCTCGGCGTCCCGGCCGGGCAATCCCAGTTTGGTCCGGTAATAGTACTTATTCGGGACCGGTTCAATCACGGCCAGCTCCAGCCCGGCCTGGTGAAACCGTTCCTTGATATGCAACAACGTTGTGAAATCGGCGGGGTCGGTCCCCTCATCCTCGGGCAACCGGCCAACGGCGTGGGTTACTCCCAACTGCTTGGCCAACAGCCACTGCCGGCTGGGATTGATTAAAAAATAATCCGCCAACTGCATCCTAATCCCTCCATCGCCAGATCGTCAACGAACCACCGCGCCCCGGTCCGCCGGTTGCACGATCCGCGCGTATAAGGCCAGATATCCCTTGGTAATCCGGGGTTGAGGCGGAGTCCACTCTTGGAGCCGTTGGGCGATCTCCGCCTCAGGCAACTCCAGGTTGAGTTTTCCTTCGGTCATATCGATGCTGATCCGGTCGCCATCCCGGATGATCGCGATCGGCCCGCCATCGGCCGCTTCGGGACAGATATGGCCGACAAAGCCGCCCCGGTTCCCCCCCGAGAACCGGCCGTCCGTGATTAACGCCACGCTTTCCGCCAGCCCGGCCGCTTCCAATAATTTCATCGGCTTGTACATCTCGGGCATTCCCGGACCGCCTTTCGGCCCTTCGTAGCGGATCACCACCACCGAACCGGCCATGATCTGTCCCGCCTTGATCGCTTCCAGCGCTTCGGCCTCTCCGTCAAAGACCTGGGCCGGCCCGGTATGTTTCAGCATCTTTGGCGAAACCGCCGACGGCTTGGCGATGCCGCCGGTTTCGGTCAGATTGCCTTTCAGAATCGTGATCCCGCCCACGTTCCGGAACGGCTGGTCGAGACCACGGATCACCTCGCGGTTGAGGTTGCGGGCGTTCCGCAGGTTTTGGCGCAGCGTCCGGCCGTTGCAACAGTTCTCATCCAGATTGAGCAAGGGTTCAAGCTCTTTCAACAAAGCCGGAACCCCTCCGGCTTCATAGAAGTCGATCAGATCGTATTTATAGGCTGGCATCACCGCCGCCAGATGAGGCGTGACAGCGCTGATCTCTCCGAACCGCTCCAGCGTCAGTTCCATTTCCAGTTCGGAAGCGATCGCCAATAAATGCATGATCGCGTTGGTGGAGCCGCCGACCGCCATCAATACCTTGATCATATTGTCCATGGCCGCGGGGGTCATGATCCGCCGGGCCGTAATCCCTTTTTGAATCAGATCGACAATCGCCCGTCCGGAGTCCTTGGCGACCCGCAGCCTTTCCCCGGTATGAGCCGGCACCGCCGCGCTTCCCGGAAGCATCATTCCCCCGGCTTCCGCCACGCAACACATGGTATTGGCCGTCGCCATCACCGGACAGATCCCGCAGCCCGGACAGACCGTATCTTCGACCCGTTTCAACTCCTCCGGAGACAATGCTCCGCTTTTGACGTACCCTTGGCCGAAATCCAGGGCTGACAGATGAATATGATTATCGCCATACATATTGAACAGTGGATTGTCGTCCGCCACTTTTCCGGGCAGATTGGGGCCGCTGTTGACGAGGATCGCCGGCAGGTCGAGCCGCGCGGCGGCCATCAACAGCGCCGGCACGATTTTATCGCAGCCGCCCAGCAGCACCAGTCCATCCACCTGATTGGCCTCGGCCATCAGCTCGATGCTATGGGCGATGATATCCCGGGACGGCAGCACGTAACGCATTCCGATATGGCCGTTGGCCATCCCGTCGCAAGGGCCAATGGTGGAAAACTCCACCGGCGTTCCGCCGGCGGCGATGATCCCTTGTTTGACATAGTCGGCGATTTGATTGAAGTTAAAATGCCCCGGATTCAAACTGCTCCAGGTATTGACCACCGCCACCATCGGCTGCTTCAAATCGTCGTCGGTGTATCCCATCGCTTTATACAAGGCCCGGGTCCGGGCCCACTCGGAACCGTTTAAAATTGACGCGCTTCGAGTCATCTGGATGCACTCCTTATTTTCCGCCATTATTGCCGCGGCCGCGATTTTCGATTAGCCCTTCAGCCCGCCGCTGGCCAGGCCCTTCACCAGGTATTTCTGAAGAAATAAAACAATGATAATAATCGGGAGCGTAATCAGTGTCGCCACGGCGCAGAGTTGGCCCCATTGCAACTCCTCGAAGGACATGAAGTTTTGAATCGCCACCGGAAGCGTTTTAGTGTTTTGTCCCCCCAGCACCAAGGCAAACATGAGATTATTCCAGGAAAAGATGCACGAAAGCACCGAGGCGGCGACGATTCCCGGCTTGGCCAGGGGCAACGCCACCTTAAAAAACACTCCGTACGGCCCGCAGCCGTCGAGCATGGCCGCCTCATCGTAGCTCACCGGGATATCCTCGAAGAAACCCATGGTAACCCAGACGATCAACGGCAAGATAATCACCAGATGGGTCGCGATCAAGGCCAGATGGGTATCGGTCAGGCCCATAGCCTGAAACATCTGAAACCAGGGGATCAGAAACGTAATAAAAGGAAACATTCTAACCAACAGAATGATCAAGGCCACCTTCCGCTGCTGAAAACGGGCGATGCCGTACGCCGCCGGCAGGCCCAGCGCGAGGGAAATGAACAGACTGCCAAAAGTAATCACCAGGCTGTTGACAGTGTTCCGGACAAAAGGCGTCGTGGTGAAAACTTGTTGATAATTGTGAAAGGTCGGCGCAAACAGAAAACTGGGCGGATAGGCCGAGATCTCCACCTGCGTTTTCAGGGAGGATAAAACCATCCAAATGATTGGAAACAGCAGGACTGTGGTTAAAACGAGCACCAAGACCAGAAATCCGGCGGCATCAATAAATTTTTTCGGTCGCATTGTCAGTAACTCCATGATTTTTCCCTCACTTTAGACAGGATCCATGAAGTGGCCAGGATTAATACGGTCAACACCAGCGCCATGGCGCTTGAATATCCCAATTGGAAATAGGTGAAACCGGTTTTATAAGTATAGATCTCCAGCGTCTCGGTGGCGATGTCCGGGCCGCCCTGCGTCATGACATAAATGATGTCGAAGGTCTTCAAACAGTCAATGGTCCGGAGAATGGTAGCGGTCATTACCGCCGGCCGAATCAGCGGAAAGGTGATATAGCGGAACATTTGCCACTTGGATGCGCCGTCAATCTCAGCCGCCTCATAGGGCGACGAAGGCAGCGATTGCAAAGCGGCCAGGATAATCATCATCGGCAGCGGAATCCACTTCCAAATCTCAATCAGGATCAAAGACGGCACCGCGGTCTGGGTACTGTTCACCCAGAGCATCGGATTGATGCCTATCAGCGACAAACCATAATTCATGACTCCGAGGGTCGGGTGATACATGATCATCCAGACCACGGCAATGGCGGCCGGCGTCGCCAGCATCGGCAACAAGGTAATGGTGCGGACCAAACCTTTCCCCCGGAACTCGCGGTTCAAAAACAAGGCGACCAGCATGCCCAATCCCACGCATAAGATGACGGAAGGGATTACAAATTGAAACGTCACGATGATTGAATTCCAAAAACGGGGATCGGCAAAAAACAGTTTTTGATAATTCTTCAGCCCGATGTAAAAACGATTGCCGCCGAGAAACCATTGATGAAAGCTCATATAAATGTTAAAAACCACCGGGAAAACCATTAAACCGAAGATCACCAGCAACGCCGGGAAGGCGAAAACATATTTGGCCTGTCGGTCAAGGCAAGCGCGCACGCGCTTCAGCTTAATATTCATCGTCCACCTCTGCATTCACTCGGAGGGAGGGGAAACCCCCGTCCCTCCGAAGTTGATCAAATCGGGTCTATCGCCTTAGGGGGCAATCTCGGTCGTTTGCATGATGCTGGCGACTTCTTTGGCGGCGACTCGCAAGGCGGCGGCGACATCCTTGCCTTCAATGGCCGCGGTGACCGCCCGGCCGATAGCGTCTCTTACTTCGGGAACCGCGATCACCATCGGTTGCGGCTCGGACGTGGCCACTTTCAGCGACTGATCCAGCGTTTCCAACAAGCCCGGCAGCTTGCCGAACTTATCAACAATGCTCTGATCCTTCCAGCAGCTCTTACGGGCGGTCGGAACTCCGCTCTGAGTGGATTGCAGCATCGCTTCCTTACTCATGACATATTGCATGAACAGCCAGGCGGCGGGTTTATGCTTGGAGTCACTGGCCATGGAAAGCCCCCAGAGGAAGGTGGTGGGAAGGCTTCCTTTGGGCCCGGCGGGAAACATGGCGTAGCCGAATTTCCCGGCGAACTTCGATTTGGCGGCGTCCTCATAATTAGCCACGAACGTATTGCTGTCGGTGCACATGGCCGCTTGTCCCTGAGTCATAATCGTGACCTCTTCCTGCCAACTAAAGTTGATGCTGCCGGGAGGTCCGTATTTCCGGATCAAATCGCCGTAGAGTTTAAATGCCTTCACTCCGGCGGGGCTGTCAAAAACCGGTTTGCGGTTTTTGTCGAGCCAACGCCCGCCCATGCTGTGCAGGAACGAAGAGACGCTGTGAACTGCGGCCGAACCTTGACCGCGGTTAACGATGCCGTAGATATCAATTTTGCCGTCCCCGTCGGTATCCAGGGTCAGTTTGGCGGCGGCTTTCTCCAGTTCGTCAAAGTTGGTCGGAACTTTGACGCCGTACTTCTCAAACAAGTCCTTCCGGTAGGTTAAGAGGTGGACCGATTGCTGGATCGGCAGTCCGATTACTTTTCCGTTAATTGTCTCGCCCCGGATCCCGGACTCGGTGAAATCTTTATAGTCAAACGCGGCATTGGTCAGGTTGCGGTTGGCGATATATTTATCCAGCGGCTCCACCCAACCGAATAACGAATATCTTCTCGCATCCTGACTGGGTTGGAGCATGAACACATCCACCAACCCCTTCCTGGACGAAAGCTCAATGGAGAGCTTCTGTCTGAACTGAGCCTCGGCAAAGCTTTCGAATACCACCTTGATTCCAGTTTTCTTTTCAAACTCCGGAATCAACGGTTCGATCGATTTGGTCCAGGGATGAACGTTCGCCATAAAACGAATCGTTGTCCCTTCATATTGCCGCCAGTTGAATTGCTTGGCGGCAAGAATTCCGGAGGCCGGCATCAAAAGGACTGCTATTACCAGGCTAAGTAGGATTAACTTCATCGCGGATTTTCTTTTCATCTATAAACCCTCCTTTATTCTTGATACTTCCCAAAGCCGCTACGGGCCGATCACCTCCTATTCCGGGACTTAAAATTCGCCAGGCCTGTTTCGAAATTCCTTTTCCATAACAAGAATAGGTCGGAGTTAGTGCTATGCTTTTAAAAATATCCGCCTTTTTTGACGACTTCCACCGCAGAAGTACCGGATTGGACCCATTGCCGGATCTCTTTTTCATTCTTTCGAATCTCTTCGGCTCTGACCAGTACCTCGTAGGCGATATCCCGGGGGACCACCACTACGCCGTCGATGTCGCCGAATAGAATGTCTCCCGGCTTAATAATTGCTTTGCCAATCCGGATGGGGACTTGATAGGCGGTTATTTTGCAACGGGACAGCGAACCGTTGGAGGTCCGGTATTTATAAAAAACCGGAAAATTTTGTTCCAAAACCTGAACCGTATCCCGCAGCCCCCCGTCGACCACCGCGCCGCGCGCCCCCCGGGCCTTGGAAGCGGCCGTCATCACTTCGCCCCAATGAGCCGCCTCATTCTCGCCGCCGGTATCCCAAATACAAATGCAATCCTGGGGCATGGCGTCCAGCATCTCGGCACGTTTGTTCATCTCCCCACCGATGGTGGGATCCTTGGAACTCTTAATCGTAAACGCGATTCCGCACGTTTTCATCTCATCGCGCAACGGCATGATTTCCGAGGGCAGCGCCTGGTCAACTAGGGTGAATTCTCGCAACACATCATTAATCGCACCTGTGTACAAAGCCTCGTACCGATCGCAAAGTTCCTTGGTAGGGATCGGGAGTTCCTTCTCAGACACGGTATCTCGCATGGCGATCAATTTATCTAAATTCATTAAAGCCATTTTCAGACCTCCACCAGATGTTTTCGATTAAGCCCTTATCACCCGATTGGCAACCGGGGAAAGTTACCTTTCTTTCGAGCCGACTCGTTTCGTCATCTACCAATCCTCCCTTTGGCGGTCGCCGTTTTAATCAATGTAATCGCGATTATTGATTTGTTCCATATTTGAAACAAAATTCCTCTTGTGAAATAATTATATGAGCAGTCCATAAAAATGTCAAGTTGCCACACACAGTAAATTCCGATGTATTAAATTTCCTTCTCTATCAGGCGTTTTATTGACACAACACTGTATTTTCGCCATTGAAAAGTTTTCTCCTTGTGATCAGGCTTATTATAATACTGACACCAATTAACCGTCAAAATAGCGACAATGCGCCCCATTTCGGAAGGATTTTTCATCCACGGAACGAATTAATTTCTATTCAAAAAATTTTCCGCAAGGAAGCTCCAAAGCAATAGCCTTTCAGTTTCAGTTATTGATTGATTTCCTTGATAAGATCTTGACTTGCCCGACCGCTTCAATTACAATAAATATTATCAAATACGGAACTACTGTTTCATATTTGAAAAGGAGCCCAAAATGAACGATTCAATTACTAATTTGACTGATGATCTGTTTGAAGAGGAAGCCAAACATTCCAATTTGGTTCCGGCTGTTGAAAAAACAGTCCACATCCTCGGCCTTTTGGAAACCCATGAACACGGGCTGAGCCTCTCCGAGATCAGCCGGGAGTTGAAATTGCCCAAAACTACCGCTTTCCGCATTTTGGCCACATTGAAACATTTTGATTTCGTGGAGCAGGAGAACGACCGGGGTTCGTTTACGCTCGGACCGCGATTGCTGGTCTTGGCCAATTCGGTCCGGGAGAAGTTGAGCCTCAACAAAATTGCTTTGCCGTTCATGGAGCAATTGACCCGGGAGACCGGCGAAACTTCCAAATTGGCGGTCCTGAAAAACGATCAGGCGTTGGTAATCGCCAGGGTCAAAAGCACCAAAGAAATGAGCATCACCACCGAGGTCGGCAAACGTTTCCCCTTGCACGCCGGAGGCGCCAGCAAAGTGTTGCTGGCCCATCTTCCAGAGACGGAGATCGACCGAATCATCGGAAACGGTCTAACCAAATACACTCCCAACACGATTGCCGTTCCCGACAAACTTAAGGAGTCCCTGGACGCTATTGTCCGTCAGGGTTTTTCGGAGGATAGCGAGGAATATATCGAGGGAATCAGGGCCTTGGCCTGCCCTGTTTTTGATTCCCGGGGCCGGGTGGTGGCCGCTTTGAGCATCCCATATCTGGCGACCAAAGGCAATGCCGAAAAACGGAAGGATCTCTTGGTCCATTTATTTTCCGCCGCCCGGGACATTTCGGAGGCGTTGGGCCACGGCAAAGGATATTAAAAATTTTCTTCGCAAAGGTGATGACGTATGGAAAAGGTATTGGTCACCGCTCCGGGGTTTGACCTGTTCGGCGACGATGGCAAGGAGGCGCTCGCCGGGGCTGGTCTGGCTTTTGAGATCGTCAAGGGTCAGCAAAATCTCTCAGCGGAACGGTTGTTGGAGTTGCTCCCCACCTATGACGCGCTGATTGTGGGTAGTGATGAACTGACTAAAGCGATTCTGGACCGGACTCATTTAAAGGTCGTTTCCAAACATGGGGTTGGCATCGATAACATCGACCTGCAAGCGGCCGCGGCGCTCCGGATCATGGTTTGTAACGTGCCGGGAAGCATCCTGGAGGACGCGGTGGCCGATTTCACTCTGACGCTGATTTTGTCATTGGCCAAGGGAATTGTGATCATGGATCGCCAGACCAAGCAAGGGGGGTGGAAGAAGCGGGCCGGACGAACTTTGCAAACCTCGGTTCTGGGTGTGCTGGGCATGGGACGGATCGGAAAAAACATCGCCCGGAAAGCGCGGGCGCTGGGAATGTCCGTTCTGGGCTGGGATCTGAGGCCGGATCGGAACTTTGCCGTCAATCACGGCATCGAATATGTCGGGTTTGAGGATCTGCTCCGAAACGCCGATTTCGTCTCGTTGAACGTACCGCTCTCCAACGAAACCAAAGGACTGATCGGCACCACTCAACTTCAGATAATGAAACAAGGCTCATACCTGATTAATACCGGCCGAGGCGGTTTGGTTAATGAGCAAGCCTTATACGAGGCGTTGCTAGCGGGCCATTTGGCCGGGGCGGCGCTTGATACCTTCGCTAACGAACCGCCGGCCGGCAGTCCTTTGCTGGGCCTGGATAACGTTATTGCCACTCCTCATGCGGCAGCGTACACTCCGGAAACGCTACGGGCGGTGAGCCGAACCGCCGCCGAAAACGTCGTGGCTGCGTTAAATGGTGTCCCCCAACATCTTTGCTCCGTTTAGCGTCGGGAAATCTACGAGACCCAAGGCTTGCGCCTGGGTCTTTTTTTTCGGTCATTATCGGTACGGTCGAGAAAACGGAACAGACCACCGCCGCCGATGGTCTGAACCGAATTGTTAATAGAGTTTATCACAACGCTGCTAAAACCGGATCACCCCGATGGAGTTCAGGAAGACCAAAACCAGCAACACTGGCGCTACATAGCGGCTGAGCAGATGAACGGCTACGATCAGGCGCCGGTTCCTAAGCGTGCCGTGGTTTGACAACTCGGCGACCAGATCTTCTTTTTTCACTACAAAACCGGTAAACAAGGCAATCAGCAGGCCCCCGGCAGGCAGCAAAACATTAGAGGAAAGGAAGTCAAACAGGTCGAAAAAGCTTTTGCCGAAGATACTAACCTGCCCGAGCAGGCTGGACTGGTCCGCCGAGAGAGTCGCCAACGTCCCGACGGCCACGATCAGGCCCGCGTTCAGCAATACCGCCTTGGCCCGGGAGATGCCGTGCCGCTCGCTGAAATAGGCCACTGGCACTTCCACCAGGGAAAGCATGGCCGTGGTGGCCGCGATCGCGGCCAGAAAGAAGAAAGCGATCAGCAACAGATTGCCCATAGGCAGCTTCGAGAAGACCAGCGGAATGGTCATGAACAGCAGTCCTGGACCGGCGCCCGGTTCCATTCCGAATGAGAAAACTGCTGGAAAGACCGCAATCCCTGCCAGCAGCGACACGATCGTATCCGACAAGGCCACCCGGACCGCGGTGGGTATCATCCGGTTGTTTTCCGTGAAATAGCTGGAATATGTGACCATGCAGCCCATGCCCAGCGACAGCTTGAAAAAGGCCAGGCCGAGCGCTGTCAAAATCGCCGGCGCCGTCAGTTTCGAAAAATCGGCTTTGAACAAAAACTCCAGTCCCGCTCCGGCGCCGGGCAAGGTCAACGCCCGGATATCGCAGATCAGAATCAGGATGAACAGCACCGGCAGCAGTGTTTTGGTGATCCGTTCGATGCCTTTCTTGACCCCGGAGATCAAGACCAGCGAAACCACTGTCATCACGACCCATTGCCAAACCAGCGGCGGCAGGGGATCGGCGATCGCCTTTCCGAACTGTGCCTGAACCGAGGCGGCGCTGATAGCCAGGAAGTCCCCCTTGATCGCTTTAAAGACGTAAGAGTAGACCCACCCCGCGACGCAACTGTAAAAAAACATGATCAAATAAGACGACAAGACTCCCATAAACCCTATGGACTTCCAGGCCGTTCCCGGCGCCAGCGTTTCAAAAGCTCCGACCGCATTCAGCCGGGTCTTCCGGCCCGCATAAAACTCGCCGATCATCACCGGCAGCCCCACCAGTACGATACAGATCAAATAAACGAAGAGAAAAGCGCCTCCGCCGTACTTTCCGGTCAGGTATGGAAACTTCCAGATGTTCCCCAGCCCCACCGCAGAACCTAACGTTGCCAAAAACACCGCCAGACCCGAGGAGAATTTTTCCCGGGGCATCCCATTCTGCATGCTTCATCATCTCCCAAATCAGTTTACGGCATCCGGCCGGGAGGATGCAATCAGATCATTTTTGAAATATTTGGCTTAATGGTTGTTACAATATAAAAACTGCCGCTAAGCGGACGATTCTATTAGTCCGAAGGGTCCAAAGCGATTCGTTTTAATTCTTACAGCCAATAACCAGTGGAATACCAATTCCCCCGTCAATTTGTCCCGTTCCGGCTTTTCCCTCGTTATCCAATCTTGTCACGACTTTGAATAGCTTACTCCCCCTGTGCCCTCATCCCCTTTCTTCAGTATATCGGGCAATGGTGGACAAAGAAAGACCCTCACCGCCGAAACGCGGTGAGGGCTATCAAGGAAGTTTGATGAATGAATTAAGCTCATTATAAGCAATCAATATGTTTTAATTATGATTAAATTGTGTTCATACTGTGGCCGAATTGTTGAAGATAAATGAAGCGGAGGTTTCGGATTGGTTACCAAAGCTATAATCTCGGGTTTCTGCGTACCTTCCGTCCTTAGCTCCCCCTGTGATCTGACCGGCCATAACTACCGGACCGGTCGGTGAAAACAGCGGCGGCCGACAAATTGCCGGCCGCCGTGTTCAAAGGAGGTTTAGGAAAATGACTTCCGGAGAGCCTGGTCTTACTCTCCTGATTTATAAAACGTCAGTCCGCGATTTTGGTTCCCAAAATTTTTGAACAAGCCGCTTCAGCCAAATATGAGGCCGATAATCTTCCCCGGTTGATTCGGCTGCCTGTATTTGCCCACTGGCCGTCATTTCCTTTTTTTCCCTGTATAATCCCTCCGGTTACCGGCAACACTGGGGGTAAACAAACTGGAGGCTTTAAACATGGATCAAAAATTAACGAACGAGACACAAGATAACCACGATGCGTCCTTCCATGTATCGGATGGGTGCAACAGCCTTTGCCCCCAATGTTCACAAGTTATCAGCGATTGCATATTAGATACCGGCCACGCCGAAAAACATGTCTGCAGCAATGGGCACCATTGGTGACGGCGACGGGTTAATCCCCGGTTTGCGTTTTATCGGTACCCTTTGACTCAATTTCCCTTAAACGCCTTTCATTTTCACCTTTCAAAAACTAAAAGCCCGCGTTTCAACGCGGACTTTAAATTTTTATATCTGGTGCGCCCGGAGGGGCTCGAACCCCCGACCTACAGATTCGAAGTGTGTCAAGGTTAGTTATATTATGACTAATAATTTATATATGTACTGTTAAAACGGCGTTTTCATTTATATACCGTTAAATTATTTTTAGTGATTTTTGTATATGCTCTTTGCATTTTCTTTGCATAGTTTTTGAAATAATTTCCAAGACATATACAGGTTACTGTGCGGTCGCGGTAAATAAAATCTGCTCGTGTAAGCCCCCGAGGTAGTTTATCGAATATTATCATGATTTAACCCTTTCTTTGTTGTTAAAATTACAAAAAACTATTGATACAAAAGGGTCGAATATGCTATGTTTATGTTTGATTGTTGTGCATATTGACCCCGATTAACCACCTTTGTTTGCGGCAAAGGTGGTTTTTCTTTTACTCTTCCATCGCATCGCCTCCGTGCATCCATGTAACATCGAACTCCTGTTCGTTGACTAGATTATATCATCAATCTTCCCAAAACAAAAGCCATTTATATTCCCATAATTTACTAAAATGTGAACCGAAAGCGCAATTATTGCGGCGTTTTTACCTTTGCTGTATTGTTTTCGCATGAAAGAAACTTTCGGAATCCGCTTAAAATTTCTCCGAAAAGAAAAAGACCTGACCCAAGCCCAACTCGCAAAACGCTTAGGCATTACCAGGTCCGCTATCTCGAAATGGGAGACTAGCGCAATGCCTGACCCGCCCGGTTTGATAAAGCTGGCAGATTTTTTTGACGTTACTGTTGATTACCTACTATGCCGGACTAATTTTCGGAAAACAGACGTATTTGACGGCTTGGCTGAAGCGGACAGGTTAACCGCGATCAAATACATTGAGTTTCTGCGAGCTAAAAAATAAAAACCATCTTCTGCCTGCAAGTTTCCCCGTACCATCATCATCGGCGCGGGTTTGCTTAACTTAATAGCATCTTTTTAATACTTTATAGGACTTTTGGCTCATTTTAAATGATAAAATGTTAAAAGTTTTGATATAGGACTACTCATAAAAAAATACCCGGCCATGTTGGCCGGGTTTAACTTTGTTCCTTTGGCGGATCGGGAAGCGGCATCCAGTGAGTAATCACCCCATTACCCCACCAACCATCCTTGTCATCGGCCCATCCGCGATCAGTTTCCCAGACCGAATCATCGTATTGATCCCCGAAAAACCAATCCAAATGTAAAATTCGTATATCCTTGTGGTAGTCTATTGTTAATACCCGAACGCCTTTTTCCGGAAATCTTTCTTCAACGCTTATCCAATTCATTTTACCCCTCCTTCGCTTTCTGCCGCCTCCGGAATTCCGCGGTCCGGCATTTCCCCGAGCAATACATCCCGCCCCCGGTTGGCCCGCCGCAGACTATGCAAGTAGCGTTACCGGAATTGTCCTCGTTACACGTCACAGTTGTTACCTTATGCGGCGCTGCCGTTACTGCCGTTTCATTACGCGTTACGGTCGTAACTTTACCGCCCGTTACCGTGTTACTTGTTACGCCGTTACTTGTTACCTGCTCCCCTGGAATCGTTACGTTCCACGGCGTAAGCAACGGTACGAAATAAACCAAAAACATTAAGGCTGCGCACATCGTAAATTCGATCCAAAACGACGGGATCCCAGATTTTTCGGACAAGTCGACGAAGAAACTCTTGTCGGCCGCCTCCATCTCGCTGGTAACTTTCGCAAGATCATTCTTCAGCCGGGCCAGGGATTCCTCCTTAGCTTCGATCTCCACCTCAAAGGCGTTATACCTTGGACCACGGCCCTTGTCCGCAAATTCGGCTTTCTGCTGGGCCTTCTTTTCACGGATATCCGCCCGAAGGGATTCAATATCCGCTCGAATTGTCTGGCGCCGTTCGACGAGTACCGCGTACTGTTGATCGCCGGTGCTGATTTGGTTATTAAGCACGCTGAACGAGGACAGAAAGTCGAATACCAGGATGCAGGCAAGAACGATTACCCATAGCCCCCTAGCCCGTTCTATGTCCTTTTTACTTCCCCTCCTTTTGTATGCGGCGGCCAGCCCCCGCAGGTACTGAATCGAAAGTCCGGCGTAAATCCCGCCCGCGCCGAAAAAAGCCTTAAATATCAGGGCATCGCTGAACGAAGTCATGGTGTGGAATATCGCCGATAGCGACAGGGCCAGCCCGAAAGCGTGGACGGCGTAATGTTTTACGGTGCTAAGTAGTTTAGTCATTTTGGATCACCTTTATTTTAATACTGTTCGCTTGGGTCTCGGCTGTTCGGGCAACGCCACAGTAAGATCCCTGTGAACTAAACACCGACTCTGAACCCGGTAACCACAATCGGAATTGAATTTTCCCCTTGTTTCGTCCCGTTCAACCCGAACAACCTGATCCGCTGTTGGGACAACAAGTATTAGCCGCTCCTCATCGTGGTAAGCTAAACCACCATTTTGATAACCCATTCTTACCCCTCCCGTTTCGGCCTCATTTCAGAGGCCATCGTCAGGCCGTATCCGGCGACGGGACCGGCGCGGGGCCGGTTATCTGGTTTTCACCTGTGCAACAAAATCTCGATAAGGGCTCCACGAACCATCACGTAATTGCTGCTCAACAATTTGTTGAGTTTTATCATATCTTTCGTTGATGCCAATCCAGCCATTAGTGAAGTATATATAGCGATCGGTTTCCTCGGTAATGATTTCTGTTCGTTTGGTCCCACAACCGTAATCAATATCTATAATTCGATTTCCCATGATTCAACCTCCAATTATGTCTTTTATAATATTCTCGCCGTCGCGTTCATAAAGGATCTTGCCTCCGGGAGTTTTAACTATAACATGATGAAAGTCCATCCCCAAACCAATCACCCCAAACATAAGAGCCCGTTGACGATTCCAACGATTTACAACTGATTCTTCTATCCCGTTTTTATTAATTAGGTGGATTGTATACGGACGCTTCATCCTTCGTCCCTCCCTCATCCGTTTCGCCGGGAATCATCCGGCTCATCAGTCCCGCTGTACGGGAGACGGTGCCCCGAGTGGGGCGGGTTAGGCTTTATTGCTCAATCACTTTCACCTTACAGATACTTGGCGATCTATACTTATTCCAGTTTTCAGCGGCTTTTTCGGCTTCTTCTTTGCTTTCATAGGCGGCGCAAAAGGCGATTGCATGGATTGGGCGATTACTTGCAGCGTTTACGATTACATACATTTTTTCATTCCTCCTTCGATTAATTACCCGTTAGGCGCGGGTTAGGCTGTCAGTCTTTGTGATTGGCGCAAGCGTTCACAAGTCCGTTAAAGTCTTTAATATTTACATGGTGCAAATCAGCGCAGAACACGGTAGAGAAATATTCATTAAAAAGAACACCCATTCCACGCAGTTCATTTGATTCATAAACATTGATTTGACATTGATTGCTCATCGGGCAACCCCATTTTTTCATCTGGGCTAATGTCGCCCCATAGCATCCGTAACTACATAACATTTCAGTCAATAAATATTTTAACTCTTTTGAATATCTCATATTCTTTTCAACCATATCGTTGATTTTATTAACCGTAACTTGCGTTACTAGCTTTCTCATCTCTCCATCCTCCTCCGGGCGGTTGCCCGATTTCTTCTTGATGATTTAATTATATCACCGTGTTATCATCTTGTCAACACCTTTATATCATGGTATAATCAAATCAACAAAAATTTCAGGAGGGATCGGAATGCCGATATCTAAAGATAATGTACGCACCTTGATTACTCTTCCGAAAGAACTCAAGGAGAAATTAGAGAGTGAAGCGAGAAAAGATAAACGCAGTTTTAATAACTATGTAGTGATGATTTTGGAAGAACATGGGAAAAATAGTTGACGAAGTGATATCACCGTGTTATAATATAACTGTAAAGAGGAAGTGAGCGGAGGTGCAAAAGATGAAATACGCGGGGTATCATATCGACGGAAGCAAAGCCAATGAATTTAGAACCGAAGCCCTGGAGTTGTTTTCTAACCCTGAATTGAAGCGAGAACTCCAAGAACGGATGATTAATCTTGACCGGCAAACCATGAGTTTCGACCTTCGCACCGGCCCGGAAACGCCGAAAGAAATCATGGAATTGGCCGCTAAATTCGGGACTGGGTTTAATTCTTACAGCGAAGGCGAAGATCTTCCCACGACAAAAACGGCCGAAGTCGCAACCGGTAAGATTAAAGTCACGGGTAACACCTATCCCGCGAAGGAATTGTTGAAAGACGCTGGATTTGCTTATAGCACCACTGATAAAGCTTGGTATGGCGATGATGTCGCGAAGACCGAGTTAGATCGGATGTCAACCGCGAGTTATAGCCGCAAAAATCAAAACTTAATTGCTAGTTTGAAATTCGAAAACGCTTAAGAATAAACAAAAAACCTGCCGACAATAGCAGGTTTTTTGTTTATTCCGATTAACATGCGTATAAAATGTTTCAATCCACGCCCGGAGGCGACACAACACCTATAATATACAACCTTGTCCATCTTTTGTCAATGATATATAATTAGTGCGTGGATTGAAACTACGGGAGGGATACATATGGGAATCTGCTCGTTTTGTGGTGCATTGACAAATGGCAAAAACCGGGCATGTGATGATCCCGATTGCCAAAAAAAGCTCCGTGACAATTGGCGCACCGGGATCACGATCACTGTCCCTGATGGGTACATGACGGCAACTCAATTTGCAAAATGGGCAGGTATTAGTCCGCAAATGGCTGTCAGGAATGCAAAAGCCGGAAAATACCCAGACGCATTCCAAGACCCCCGATCTGGGCGGTGGTATATCCCCAACCCCACAACCATAGCGCCAAAAGAGCGCCCAAAAGCAGTTGACCGCCGAAAACTGCGTCAATTTTCTGCGACGGATCGGGAATGGAAGGCTATCATCGAAAAAGCCGCCATGTCAAAACACAGCGTCAATGAATATATTTTGCGCAAGGTGCTTGATTTGACAATCAAAACCTAACTTTTACTCCAGCCATCAATCGGAAGCCCTCCCCCACCGCCCAGCCCAACCGTACTGGCGCAGCCAAGTCAATCCGTCGCCCGCTCCGCTGCCAAACATCATACTGCCCCCATGCCTCCCGGACTACCTCACCATGGCTGTCTATCCCAAACGCCAAGCCTGCTTCCCAGCGTCTTTGAAGCGGCTCCGGGTACGTAATCGCGATCTCCGTATCCGTGGTCAGTACCAGGTCACCGGTTTCCGTCCGGGTCACCTCAGCTGGGGCTGTTTTAGCCCCCTTTAAGCCCTCTACGGTGATTTCAGCCGCGGCAGGTACAAACACCTTACCCCGTACGGAATCACCCTGTTCCTGGTCCAGCGGGACGGTAATCCGATGATGGATTTTCGTAGTTACATCGGCCTTTTTCTTCTCCGGCTCAGACGGTTGGACGATTATCGGGGCCGATGCTTCCGGGCCAGGGCGGGGAACCGGATGCAAAAACCGCTGATACACAAAAACCGCCCCGGAGGCGGTCAGAACAAAACCGATAAGGATTCCAAGTAAGACTTTCTTCAAGCCATCACCTCCAAGTCGCGATAAAATTGGAACGGGTCAAACAAATCGGCCGAAGTCGTTCGTCCCTGCTGATAATCAGCCCACCGAAACGGATCGTAACGCCGCCTAGTATCGTCATACTTGGAATGGGGCTGTACGTGGCTGGGATCCGCCGTGATTCCATACCTCTGGCAGATGTCCCAAATCAGATCGAGCAAGCTTTGATACGCAGCGCATGTCAACGGTTCGCAAACCTCAATCCCGATTGACCGGGTATTCGCCCCGATACAGTGGTGCGCGCGTTCCCGCTCTGGGATGCAGCGGATAGTGTAATTAGAATCGATGATGTAATGGGCGGAAGCGTGGGTCTTCCCGGCTTTCGGCGGGTGATTCAGGCTTTCAAAATAGTTTTGATTTGCCAGGGCCGACGCACCGGGATTCCCAGTACGATGAACGATAATCAGGTCAGGGGTAATAATACTGCCGGGACGGTTCGGGCCGGGGCTGAGTAACATTTCTTGGATTTGCGGCATGATTAAGCATCTCCTTCCGGGATATCGTCATGATTCCGGCGTCGTTTCCCAGGCATCTGCAGCACTGATTGATTCAACTGGCCTTGCAAAATAGCAGATAACTTATCTAACCATGGGATAAATGCTCCGTATAAATCCGCAATCTTCTTTGCGTTTTCGATTAACGAACTTACCTCAGTAATCATGATAAAAGCTTCGATTTGCGTCCGGATAAACATGGCCCCGTCAATCAGGCTGCACCAATATCCAACCGCTAGGAGCCCAGCATAAACAAGCATCTTTATCCCGCCGCGCCGCATCTTTCCGGACTCAACAACCAAATCTGGATTTGCCCATGCGTAGTAAACGCCGGTCACCCAGTCAAGGGCTACCAATGCAGCGATTGCTCCATAGGCCGGCCGGAAATCACCATACAGTGCTGAGATTACCCATAAAAAAAACCCGGCAATCGCTTTGACTACCGGGGCGTCCTGGAGGCGCTGGAGGAAATGTAAAAACTCTTCTTTGACGTTCAATGGTTCGTCCTCCTTTTAATTTTCATAAAATGGAACCTCGAAAAACTTTTTTTCGTCTATTTAGAGGGAAAATCGTACAAAAAAGTGAATTATACAGTACAAATAAGTATTTTGGAGAGTGAACGCCATGAAAAAAATTATGTTACTTTTGGCCGTAGTTGTTATCGTCATTTCCGGTTGTGGCGGAGGCGGTGGCGGCAAAGGATCCTCCGGAAAAAAGTATGTTTATAAATGGGAGTCGCAAACTGCGCTAACTGCTGACGCTGCATCAATGGCAAGGTTTAGCACAAAGGCAAACGCCGCCAATGATATCGGTGCCGCTGGATATATTTTCGGAAGCGAGGCTCCTCCGGTAACCAGTATGACTCTAAAAACAAACCAGGTAAGCCGTGTTTGCCATATCGCTATTTACGAACAAAGCACCGATGGAACATTGACCGAAGTCACTGCCGCTTGGGCCAGCGAAAACGGAACGTTTTCAGAAACCAACGCCCACGACACAGTTTTTTCTCCGTCCGCAATTGGTAAAAACGTTGTCACGGCAACCGTTGGGGAAACCGTTGTGCCAATCCAGGTTTATACTTATCCAATGGTAGGTTTAAACATCAATGAAACCGTTGGGATAGAAATCGGCTTTGACTTCGACACCGATACATTTTCAAACGATATAACTCAGGTAGACGTTTGGATTGACAACACAAACGGCCATTTATATACGCCGTATGGATCTCAAACGGCATCCCAAGCTCCTATTTCTGTCGTGACAAACGCTCCTTCCGAAGGCTATGGCGACGAATATATAGATACTAAAAACTCAGAGTTTTTGAAAGTGTTTTTTGTTAAAACGTCCGAAAATAAAATTGCAAAACTTGAATATGCCATCACTGGCAGCAGTATTGGCGGGAATTCCAACACTGGTTACTTTTTCGGGTTTGCGTTTTTGCTTTCGAACTCACAGTTAGCGTTTTCCTATTAAAAATTACAAACCAAACCGCGCCAGTATCGGCGCGGTTTTTTATTGGTTTTTGGGACAATCATCTTTAGTACATTTACCCGTTGCTGTGTCATTTTTACTTCCGCAAATTGCGCAGTAAATCCGTTTAACCATTGACAATCGCCTCCTTTTTGGCCTGATACTCTATTTTTAATACAGCCTTGTCCGCCTGCCGCGCTGCCGCCGTCTCAGCATCTCCATCCATTGACGCCGTGGCCCAAGCAAGGGTTAACGCGTCAAATTTAGGATCATATTCGGCATCCAGGGCGGCGAGTTGTTGCTGTCTGACTTTCTCCGCCGTCGGCTCGGGCGGAATTACTCGAATTATTTGGTTATTTTCATCCAACCCGGCCTGTTCAAGCGGGATAATCTCATGGCCATCGATGGCAAAATAGCCCTGTTCGGCCAAATCGTCTTGATTCGGCTCCCCATTACAAGTTCCAACAACATTACCGTCTTTACAAATATACCACATCTGCTATTTCACCCCCACAACCATAAATTGCGCCTTGCTTGGTATGCGTTGCGTTGTGCCATTTTGCAGCCGGACTTCGTAGGCCACACTAACGGCCCATGTGGTTGGATCAACGGACCACACTAAACGATGGCGTTCTTGGTTGTCTTCTGGGTCCCAAATGATATTTGTAGGGTTGCTATCACTTACCGAAATAAGATATTTACACTGAGCTTTTATAAAGCCGGAAGGAATCGAAATAATTCCACCGTCCAGCACTTCCCCAGTCGTAACAGTGACCGACCCAGCCAGTGCGAAATCACTCGCGTGTTTCCCATCCACAGTATCCGCATTATCAGCTTCCAACCCGCTCCCTGGCCCGTCCACGGTTTTTAGTTTTGCCAATACTGCCGCCGCGTTGAGGGTGACGGAAGCCGACCCGGCCGAGGAGGTCACATCGCCACTCAACGCCGGGAGCCTGGCGGCCGGGAGGGTTCCGGCGTTAAGGTTGCTGGCGTTTCGATAGTATGACCCTTCCTGACCCTCTAGTTTGCCAGCGTCCAGGCCGCTGCCGCTGCCACTGTTTAACGAGTGCCAGAATTTTTTCCACAGTTCCCAGGAGGCGCCACCGTTTACGCTGTGCCTTACATAAATCGTGGACTTGTTAGCATCCGTCGAATAAGTATCATACACTATCTGGGTTAGTATGTCAGTCCCATTGGAAATATTGAAACCCTGTATCCAGCCAGTAAATCCGTTTGGTGCATTTATAAGGTTATAGCCCGCAAAAATAATAGTACCTCGTAAATCATTCATGTTGCTCCCGGTGACCAATTTCGCCCGGGTCCCTAATCCCAGATCCGCAAGCTGAAAATCATCAAATAAATCCGCATTTAAATTGCTCCCCGCACCCATATTTCCAGCATGCCAAATTTTATTATTCTTGATATAAAAATTTCCATCAGCTGCGTTGAATAGCAAAGCATAAGGAGCGTTATCGGTGGCATTTTCCCGGATCGAAAAGTTGTTACCGTCAGCTATCAAAAAATAAGTTTTACCTGTATCTGTCTCTAACAACCTAATTGACGGGGAATTACTATTAATTATTAATCCACCAGTCAATGTCCCACCGGTTTTGGGCAGAAATTCCGATGCCTGCATCCCACCAACAGTATTAGCGTTCCCCGCCTGCGGCACCGTCCCGGTCACCGCAATCGTCACCTTATCATTTGCCGCATCCGGCGTAAGCGAGATATTCGCCCCGGCAGCTAGCTCCAGGGTATCGGTCTTCGCGTCCGCCTGGATGTTTGTCGCCCCAACCTTCACGGTGCTAAATGCATTTTGATTAACCTGCGCTCCTTCTTCCACAGTATCCAGCTTAGTTTTAAGCGACTTTAATCCGTTGTCAATTTTATCTGCATTCCCGTTAAAATCCTCGACGTTGTAAAAATCATCTTGGCCCGGCTTGACCAGGTTGTAATTCGGCGTGTACGTTTTTGTATCGTCGGCCATTATTTGCTTAACCTCCTATTACCTCGTTTCTCATGACAGAATGGGTGAATTGCTGCAATTCCCGGTGGGTAAAGGGCCGGAACGCCTTATGCTGGTTATACATCAGGTCAAGGTCGATAATCATATTCTGCGGTACCATTCGCTCCAACAGTTCCCGGACGGTTTCCAGGTCCCGCTTTGCGACCAGTTCGACCTTAACAATGATCGTAAACACGTTATTGAGTATGTTTAACCAGTATCCGTTGGCCCCGCAGATATTGGCCAATTGGTTCTTTAAGTTGGGCACGGTGTACGGAATATCCTCGTTATACCGGGCCAGCAATCGAAATTTCCGTTCATCCAGTGTATCCGAAGCAAACGGTGTAATCTTCAACATCTTTTCACGCCGGGCCACGCCGTTTACCGTGGCATCCCGAATGAACTGATCGTCAATCGCATTTTGGATTTCCTGCCATAGCGCCGTTAGCTCGGGATTTTCAGCCTGCGCCAAGTAACGAAACTCCCGAACCTCCTTCATGATGGCCGGATAATACCGCGCTACATCCACCTCACGCAACGATATTCCCCCTTGCCGGGATGGAGTCGGCATTCACGACGAAATTCGCCGGGACTCCGTTGATTTTGGTGTCCTGGATATCTATGATACCAGGGACATTAAGCAACCTGGTTTCAATCTGTGATACGCGGACAATTAGGTTGGCCGCATCTTCCCAGGTTTTGCTCAGGTCTAAAAAGTAGGCATCAATGGCAGCTTCGATATACGGCCGGGATTCGGTGAAACTCCAGCCTGCTTGATAGGTAATCGTAGTTTCGATATTGATGGCCTGGTTGGTTACGCCGAAGACGGTTACCACGTGGTCAATCGGCGCTATCCCCACCCCTTCCCCCGCGTTTACCGTGGGGTCAATGGCTGTTTGTACTGCATCGACCATTTCAGTAGTAGGCGCCTGCCACTCGGAGTTGATGATTACCAACTTCACCGTTCCGCCGCCCTGCCAAGCTCGGTATGGCTTCACCCCGCCGACGCCCGGTATTTTCTTAACCTTCTCGATATAATCCGCCCGGTTGCCGCCAAAAGCAATCCGGTCGAAGCTGGCGAAATATCTCGCCCGAAAGGCTTCCGTTTCTTCTTCGTCCTCGCCGGGGATTAGGATTTCAGTCAGTTCGGCGGTTTGCAGCCCGGCGATATAGTCAATGGGAATCAGCGCCCCAAGGTAGGAGTTTGCCGCCGCACCCACCGTTTCGCATTGCAATTGAAAAACGCCGTCGCCAAGTTTCTCCGTCGCAACGTAATTCAGATCATCCAAGGAGAACCGCGCCCCAATCGGTACATCGATGTTGAATTCCCCTTTTACAATGGCATGTGTGGCTTCGGTTGGGGTGATTCCCCGCTCTCCCGCCCGCTTAATCAGGTAGGTTCGGGACGCGGTATCCGCATAAGTTTCGTTGAGGAGATTATCCATATCAATGTAGGCCAGTTGCAACTCAATCGCGGCCGGGGCCAGGGCGTCATAGATGATACTGCCTTCCCGTTTATCTACGGTATCCGGCACGCGGTCAAGCATCCACTGCAAAACACTTTCAAAGGTCATATGTTCATACATATTAGCTGATTTGCACCGTCCTTTCCGCCGTAAACTCGCCCGCTGTGGATTGCACCGTAAAGGTCACCGATACCGCCCCGCGTGCGTGGCTAAACGCGAAATCGGTCACGTCCTCAATCCGGTCATCCTGTATAAGTGCCTCGGTAATCCGCCGTTTTAACTCCGGATACACATATGGCAACGGCATCCCAAACAAGCCTTGCAGTTCAATGCCGTAATTCCAGGAGTAAATCGCGTATTGATACCGCTCAGTATTGAGGATTTTATAAACCGCCTGTTTAATAGCCTCTAACCCATCGGTATATTTTGCAATGATTCCTTTTTCGATGTCCAGCCGATAGGTCCGGGATGGCTGGCTTTCCACATCAAAATCAAGAGTCAAATCGTCGTTGTTGGGTATCATTGCCGTCACCCCTCTCCGCTGACAATGTGGTCTGTGAGACGGTCCAGCACGATATATTGCTGCCCTCCCTGGACCCGGAGCAGAATCACCTTTTCCCCGGCCAGCAGACCATTATGGACCAGGAATTTTTTCCGGCCTTGATAATCGTGGTTGTGACTGGCGAATGCCGCCGCGCTGGAGCCGCCCGCCCGCTCTTCCGTGGTATGGTTAACCGTCATATCGACGTAGTGGTCGGTGACGGCTTTTGTGAGGACAAAAAACTCTGCAGGCAGGGTCAGCTTTTGCTCGATGTTGATTTCGAGGGGATTCGCTTTAACCACCTCGCCGTAGGTAACCGTGACCGGCTTGCTGGCTTCCACCGCTTCCCCAGCGATCTGTTTAATGATTTCCACAAGGTTCACACAAAATCACCGCCCCGCAGGTCCAAATTCATCAAGTGTTCCCGGTGCTTAAAACTATGCCGGACCCGTTCCGCCAACATGTAATTCCGTACTTGGATATCGCCCAAATCAAGCTGCACGATAACGCTGGTTCCGGCCCGCACCCTAACATCACCGAAGACATTATCAATGGAGAGGTTGCGGGTTCTTTGGTTATACAGTCCAAGGAGCGCGTCGGCCTTGGCCTTACCGTTGGTGTTTTCGCCAATGCTGTCACAGTATTGCAACACGCCCCATTTGGCAATATTGGCGCTGTCTAAGACTTTATAAACATCTCGCTTGCCAGTATCCTTGTTATCGTAATAAAGCTTAATCTGGTTGTATGTCGCGCTGTCGATACTGGACGAATAGCTGTAATTCTCAGCGGTGTCAGCGTCGATTAACAGGTTTAGTTTCAGGCTTTCCGCATCTTTCAGCGTAAGCTTACCAAAGAGATCGTAAAGGACATAAAGCTTTTTCTTGTTTTCCAAGGTTAAATCCAGCGCGGTCTGAATAATGTCAAAGAGGGTCGAATTGTCCTCGACCCTCCTCCTAATAACGTATTGCGTATCTTCGATTTCTCCAACCTGTAGCTGGTAGTCAGCGGCCAGGGCTTTAATAAGTTCCGCCGCCGTCATCGCCTTCGGGTAGATATAACAGTCCTTGTTTTTTAGGTATCTTAGCTGATCGTAAGCGGTGACATTGATAATTCCAAACTTGTCCTGCTTTTTGGTGAACACGAAGCCTTTAAACATGTTGGCTCCATCAATCGACAGTTGAACCGTGTTCCCCTCCGTAAAGTTTAACGCCTCATCCGCTACCACCCGAAACGTCAGCTTCCCCGGCGTTCCTTTTCGCTCGGTTTCCCATTCGATTCCCTCTTCGACCACCGGCTCATAAACTTCGGCTTCGTTTTGGATGATTAACCGAACATTATTTAACAAGCTTAATCACCTGCTTCACGCTGAGGTTGTTTGGATTCACAATCCCATTCAGCTTCGCAATCTCCGGCCACTTCTCCCCGTCGCCCATTTGGGTTTTACAAACTTCCCACAGCGAAACTTGACCGGTTGCCACTTTATAGGCTTTCGATATTTCCTTGCTGATTCGCCGCGCCTTTTGGGCGGTGACGCTTTTGGTGCCGTTCGCCTTTGTTTTGACGGTTAGTGTCTTTGTGGCGTAGGGCTTGTATTGCTTCAATCGGATGGAGGCCACCACATCGAACCCGTTGTGGGCATCCTCAATAATTTCGTAATCCTCCATGCTGACCGTCAAGTTCGTATCAAACAACAGGTCATGGCGCGGCGTCATCCGGCAAACAATAAACTGGAAAGGCTTGCTTTGGGCTTTTAACCGGTTAAAATGGTTCAGAAAATATTCAGCCTTCCGGAACCCGAAGATATACTTGGCAAACGGATATTGAACGTTGGGAAGCAATAACTCAAACGAGACTTCCGCCAGGCCCGGCGTTTTTAGGATGTTAATCTCCCCGCCGTTAATCAGGTTCATCGTCTGATTTTTGCTGCCGATTTTAAGCTGCATTTTGGGCGGAGGGACCGGTAATTGCACCGCGTCCATAAAAAAGTAGTAGCTCATGTATGGACCCCCTCCGCTACTGATTGCATGGTCTCAAGTAATACATCTTTAAAGTGACTGACCACGCCATCCAAATCCGTATCCTTGCTGACGTTGTTGTAATTGGTCAAATCCAGCTTAATTTCAGCCGTCGTAAACCGGTTGATGGTTTCCCGTTCCGCGATGTCCCGCAGATATTTCAGGTCTTCGGTCACATCCGCCGTCTTCTTGGTATAGGCCGCAATGTTGGACACGTCATTTAACAGCGCCGGGTCAAGCGCCGGATTCTCCATCCCCAGGTTCCCCAAATCAAACATATTTTCGAAGCCTTCTCCCATGGAATACCCGGCGTTCCAGGCGTCGCCGTAATCAATCCGGTTCAGGCGCATTGATTGGGGATCCACTCGTGGGACTTTGATCGCGGCTTCGCCAACTTGGGCGGTTACCGCGCTGTTAAGGACGCTGCGCCAGCCTTCCACGGCGTCGGCCAATTTCGAGCCGGTGATCGTATCGATGGCGTTGGCAATTCCAGAGATAATGCCCAAAACGGTATCCGCCAGATTGGCGAACAACCGAACAATCGAGCCAACCGGGTCCGTAAAGACATTCGCGAAAAATTCAGCAAAGCCAGCAATGTAATTCCAGAGCAGCGCGAAATAGTCAATCACCGCATTAATCAGCGCGATAACCGTATTCCCAATCGCCGCGCCCGCCACGAAAAACGCGCCGACAATCATTCCCGTGGCGCTCAAGCTGGTTCCGGCAAACTTATTGATGGCCGCGATAACCAGATAAAACACGCCCACCAGCGCCATAATCGCGAGGATAATCCAAGTTATCGGGCAGGCATATAGCGCGGCGTTTAGGCCATGCTGGGCCACTGTAGCGGAAAATGTCGCGCCCTGTTGCATCATCAGCGCGGCGGCTTGGACCTGC
The DNA here is from genome assembly GCA_023402395.1 of Bacillota bacterium. Taxonomy (GTDB): domain Bacteria; phylum Bacillota; class UBA4882; order UBA8346; family UBA8346; genus JAEYGI01. The sequence continues at coordinate 97,071 of JAEYGI010000040.1, read as the reverse complement.
GCCCGGAACGCCTGAATCGCTAAAATGCTGTTGGTAACGAGCGCCACGCCGTTGTAAATCGCAAACGCTCCGGCCACGGCCCAGGCCACCGGCGCAATCATTGACCAGTTATCCGCGACGAAATTAGCCGCGCCAATCAGAAAGTCAAAGGTCACTGTCGCCGCTCCGGCCAGCGTCGTCAATCCACCAACCACGTTGTTCACAAAGGCAGTAAACCGGTCACTGTTGGCAATCTCATTGAGTTTAACCAAAATCGGCTGAAACGCCATTAACGCCTGATTTTGGATTGAAACTGCAATTTGGCCGAAAGTTTTCGGCATGGTTTCAAAGCGGCGGTTCGTTTCCTCGGCGGCGGAGAACATGGCGTTTTTGATAATGTCGGCGGTGATCAGTCCTTCACTGGACATCTCGCGCAGTTCTCCCATACTTTTCCCGGCATACGTGGCAATCGCTTGCGCCAACATCGGCGCGTTTTCCATGATAGAGCGGAATTCATCGCCCTGGAGCCGTCCGGAGGCCATGGCCTGGGTCAGTTGGTACATGGCCGATGTTTGTTCCTGAAGGCTGGCCCCGCCGATCTTAAACTGCTTGTTCATTTGTTCGGCAAAGAAAATCATCTCTTGATTGCCCGAAAACGCGTCTTTGGCGAGGATTCCAAGCTTGGAAACCACGGCGGCGGTGTCGGTATAAACACTGCGTGACCGCTGGGCCGACTGAAAGATCATTTGTTGCAATTGCGCCGTGGTCTGCATCCCATCGTTCATAATGTTGAGCCGGGCGGTCATTTCCGCCAGGTTATCCGACATTTCTGCCGTTTTGCCGACTCCAATCACGGTGGCGATGGTCATGGCGACCCTTTTAACCATGGTTGCCAGCCCGTCAGCGGCCCCCTGTCCGTTCCGCATCTGCTGATTCAGCTGCTGTTGGGCCGCGTCGGCCTCCCGGATGTTTTGTTCAACGCTGTCCATGGCGATGGAGGCTTTGCTGAGCTCGGCCCTGGCGGCGGACAGGCTGGAAACATCAACGCTTTGGCTGGAGGCCGTCTGCATGGCCTCGAAGCTGGAAACGCAAATATTAAGCGCGTTGGTCATTGGCCGTAGTACCGAAGTCACGCCATCATAGATTTGAATGGCCGTCCGTATCGTCGCCATGGTTTCACCTGCCTTTATTGTTACTTTTTCTTGCCTTTGCCTTTTGGTTTAAGTTCTTTTTCCTTTTCCTTGTCATTTTTAATTTTCATTTCAATCGCAGCAATCACAAATGCTTTTTCCCGCCGATCTAACGCAAGGTATTGACTCGGAAGCAAATGGAGTTTGTGGAGGGCGTAGTAAGCGTAATTCGCGTCGCTGTCGCCCTCCTCAATCAGTTTTTTGCCTCTTCCACCAAATCATCCATCAGGACATCAAACCCGTTGATTTCCTGGATTTTCTTCAACAAATCCTGGTATTCACCGGGCTTGAGCATCTTTGTTAGGAGGTTTTCCGCTCCCATTACCCCGTAACTATCCTGGAGTTTGGCGTCGTGCAAGTTCGGAAATACAACGCATTCAACCGCCGTAAGTTTGAGATACTTTCCGGCATCCAGTTCAAGAGTATACCGCCCGCTTTTCCCGGGCACCGGAACCTTTTGAGTGCAGGATTTGCGGATCTGCTCATCTTTGCCGGAATCAATCGATTGCAATTCCCACTCCACCGGCTTGCCATCGCCATCCAAAAATCGTTTCGACGCCGGGTATTTAACGATACCATCTTGTACCGCGTTCTGGGCCAGAAATGCGCTTAAATCGCTCATGTGGTTACCTCTTTCTTTTTGAAAAATAATATTCAATAATTTAATTTTGCGTAGATGATTTATTGCATACCTTCAAGAAGAGTAAATTTCTCCGGCATTTCGAAGTCCTCAAAAGTGAAATCCATGTCTTCATCCAGGTAATCCGCATCGGCATCAAATTTGGCAATAATTCCGCCGTCAATATTACAATCCTTTAAGATTACGGTTTGCCTGCCGACGCTGGAAGTTGGATCTTGATTCGCCACTTGAATGTCAAAGTAAACATCCTCACCAGTATCCTTGTATCGTTTCATGATTTCCCGAAAAATACTGGTGTTGTAATGAAAAGTGGCCGAACCGGTCCCGTTCCACCCAGTAGTCTTATTCCCCTTACCTGTCTTCCCAAGGATCGGTACTTCAGTTTTTGTTTTATTGAAAGTCGCTTCCAAGTTGATGGCCTGCATGAAGTTATACCGATTGCCTTCAATCGTAACAAAACATTCAGCCTGGGAACCTGATATAGCATTCTTAGCGTGCATCGTATTGGCCATTTACAATTCCTCCTTCCTTTACGCGACGATCACCGTCATATACAACTTGGTCATGCAGTTAACCGGCGTCACCGGGTACGTGACCACCACGGACTTTTTGTCATTGCCTTTCTCAACAATGACATCCTCCGGCGCAAAGTTCTCGATGGCCTGAATTTGCTCCAATTGTTGAGCGTAAAATACAAGGTCTTTCCAGAAGCTGATCCGGCCTGCGTCGTTATTTTGGACTTTGCCAACATACTGGCTATTAAATAACGAGGCAATATCGTTCCCGATCTGGTCGAGTACCCGAATGACCTGGTTGGAATTAAAATCAATGTTTTTGTCAACCGTAACGCTGACAAAGCTATTGATATCATCCAGGACATGGACCTGATCCCCGACCTTGTGGAAAATGAACGAACCGGCCTTCATCGCCGCCTCTAATTCCGATTGCTTGTAATCCACGAAGAAAGTATACTCTCCGTCGTAATTGCGGTTGGTATTGGACCGGTTCACCGCGCAGGACGCGCTGGCCCCAGTCACCCAGTATACCGCTGAAGACGCCAGTTCCCCATCATCCAAGGTTTGATTCGTGACGCTGATAATTCCTTCATAATCCGCGGCTTTGTTATAGATAACAGTCTGGAATTTGGCTCCAACCTCATCCCGCATCCGCTTCGTGAAGGCCACATACAGGCTTTTGATGGTTTCTTCCGTGGACAAGCAGCCCAGCGTATTGAAGGTATAGGCTTCGAACTTGTCCAGCGCCGTCTGATACTGCGCGCCGGTAATCGTCTCGCCATTGGTTCCCCCGGTCAACGGCGTGGCCGCTGTCGCCGAGAGCGTCGCGCCCGATTTGAAGGTTACATAGTCATTGGCCGTTAGCTCGGCGGTGCTGGCGACCGTCTGCAAATCTACCACAGAGGTTTCCAGCAGGGTCGACACGTCGAATTTGTCTTCGTCGTCGATGTTGACCGCGATGGCGATTTTCAGATCGTTGCCCCGGATTCCGCCATGTTTGGCCGTGGCAAAGGTGTTTTCGGCCTTAGCCGCGCCGTTATTGATCCGGTAAAAGTAGCCGGTCTTGAGGTTCAAGAACAAATCGCGCAGTCCTTTTAGTTTGTCGCTGGTGTAGTCATAGCCGAAAATAACCTGTGACTCTTTTTGAAAGTCCGCGTTCTCAACGGTGAAAACCTCGCCTTCCGGACCCCAATCCAGTTCCAGCGCCATAGCCCCATAACCCCGATCGGAAAGCGTCGCCGAAGCGCGGGCCAGAGAGATAAAATTAATATAGCTTCCCGGCAGAATTTTGTTCTGTACCAGGAACGTTCCGCCGCCCATCGCCAAGTTACTTCACCTCTTTCCTCATAAATTCTTTAATAGCCGCATCAACTTCGGCCAACGTATACGACCGGTCCCCGGCCAACAATACCGACAGCAGATCGCGCCGGTCGGCATATTTCTTTGCGGCCAGGATTTGCTCCTTAGAAAAACTTGCCGCCGCTGCAACTAACGCTGCCGCCCCTGCCGTTTCCGTGGCCGGGGTTTCTGTCGTCGCCGTTTTAGTTGCCATCTTTAATCCCTCCGTTTACTTCGATTTCTTCCATCGCTGGATCCGGCTCAATCACTTTCCGGAGCCAAATATCATAGTGGACAAAAAAATGAAGCACGCCGTCAATTACTTCGTGCTTCATCTCCGTTCCGCGAACCAGGTTCCCGCTAACTTCGATATACTCCAACTCTTCGTACAGCAGGCCAAGGACGCTGTTGATTTCCCGTGTCGATTGCTTTTTGGATTGCGGGAAATAGTGAATATCAAACGCCTGCTCCCGGAAGTAGAGCGGACCGACTCCCTGCTCTTGTCCGCCGTCTATGCAGAGAATCAAAAAGCAGGGTTCCTTTAAGTCCTGCTCCACTTCGTCAATGTAGATTTCGGTTTCATCCCCAAATACCTGGTTCAACTTTTGAGCAATGCCGTTGATAATTTGGTCAAGCATTGTTAAACGCCTCCCCCAGATATTTCAGTAATTTTTTCTCCAGGATTGCCGGGGCTTGGCCGTCCAGTTCATCCTCGGAAATAGTGAGCATAAACCGGCCATTCACCCACCCCTGATGGTCCCGCGTCCGGTGCCCGAATTCAACATAGGAAGCGTAGTTTACCGGATTAACGATTTCGATCTGATAAATATTGCCGGTTTTGTTGATTTTAAGCCCATCGACATATTCCTTGGCGTTCGAGCGGCCCCCGCCTTCGGCCTCGGCTTCCGTGGCCGCTGTCCAACCGCGCCGAAGCGTCCCGCCTCCGGCATAATCGCCAACCGGCGTGCGCCGAATCACTTTGGACAGCAGCCGAGCCGCTAATTCCTTGGCGCACTCCTCGCAAAACTGATCCAGGTCCGCCTTTTGCAGACGGTCTAACCGGCGCTGTAGGTCTTTCAGTTGGCGATAGTCGCATTTCCCCCATTTCGCCATCAGGCCCACCCCTCAAACAGTTCAAGGACGATTTCCTGATGGTTGGTATATACGGCGGGCTGGCCGCTGCGTTGATAATCCGCCGTAGCGCCGTTCTGGGTCACGGTGATTTTGCTGCCCGGCTTGATGGCGATTTCCGGGGCGATGAACAGTTTGACGGCCTGGGTGATTGTCGCCGTTCCGTCAGTCGGGGAGGTGCTGGTGATCGTCTTAAACGACAACCGGCAAGGCTGGTCCATCAAAACCGGGATTTCCTGCTTCGTGGTGATTTTGGTTTCCGGGTCTTTGACGGACTGGTATTCATAGACGGTGCAGCGGCCCGTGTACTGGCTTTCGATCGCCTTCCGCTCCGCCGTCACCATTTGATTCTCCGATAGGCCGCGAAATCAACTTCGCTGTGCAGCAAATACTTTATCAACGCGTCATATTTGGCCTCGACGCTGCCGGACACATCAAAAGTAACGGTGGTATCTCCTTCGGCAATGGACTTTACCACGGCCTCAAAGTCAATCCCCACCGACTGGCCGCTCTGTTTCCTCCCAAAGAGGAATTCCCCGCAAGCCATGTCGATAGCAACGGGCCGAAGCCCTTCCGGAACTTCGGCCACATTGCAATTGTTTTTGATATGGGCTTGCACCTTATCGATGCAAAATCCAAGCATCCAATCATCGGCGGCGGTTACGGTGTATCCAAAGGAAGCCAAACGCGCCTTCACGTCCTCCAACATGGCTCATCACCACTCCTCTTACCCTTTGGAAATAATCCGGGCAATCGGGATCGCCTTATGCTCGATGTACTTTTTGTCAGAACTCGCGCCGTCATTGACTAGCGTCCAGTTCGCCCCATTCTGCAATTCGGCATTCGTCGGAGATAGGCTGGTTTGGCTGGATTTGGTATAGCTGATTCCGTAGGGGGCGAAACATTTCCGCTGACGGCTGTACAAGGTATCTTGCCCGCCGTTGGTTTTCGGATCGCGGCTCATCTCATACGGAACCTGCGCGCCGATGTTCTCATAGTCAAACGCGCCTTCACCCAAAACGTAAGTGGTGTATTTGGTGTAGCCGTCGCCCGCTCCGGATTCGCTTTCGGGAACTTCTTCAACCGGCATGGAATCGTCAATCAGGACAATCCGGCCATTCCAGGTTCCTAGCGCCAGTTCGCGCTCGATGCCGTTGGCGTCGGTTTGCTTAAGATATGCCAACAGCTTCAGGTTTTCCAGATTAGTGGCCACTACGGAATGCATGACGGCGATCTTAAATTTGGATTTGTTGTCGCCGCTGGCCTGTTGGATGGCGCTGTTAAGCGTGGCCGCGCCGACCTTGGCAGCTTCGTCCGCGTTGGCGGTAATGTTGTGGGTGTGGCCGTTGACGAATTTCAGATTTTCGGTGCCGGTCATGTTGAAAATCCCTTTAAGGATGCTCAATAGGATGTTTTGGTCAACCTGATCCCAATACTCGGCCACTTGTACGGCCACATTGTCCATAAATCCGGCTCCGCCCGTAATGTCTTCGGCGAAGTCGCCTTCCGTCCAGGCTTTGGCCCGGCCCACCACGACCACACCTCGTTCAAAAGTCGTGGTGCTGGTTGCCGTAATGTCCGTAGTGCCGTCATAATTCAACGGTTCTCCGTCCAAAAGGCCGTACATCGGCAGTGTGGCGTAGGCCGTGCCAGTCTGATTACTGAAGGCGTTTCGGATTTCCGTATTCCCCCGCAATGCCCTGGACTTAATCAATTCATTTTTCTTGGTCTGCGGAATCCGACTGATGTATTTCCCAAACACTTCGGGGTTGAACGTTTTCGAATTAAATTTTGCCATTAATTACCCTCTGCCTTTCTGTTTTAAATTTCCGCGCCAGGGTTGGCTTCCACATAGGCGCATAGTTCTTCGTAGGTCATTTCGCTGGGCTTTTTGTCGGCGGGGTAGGTCTTTTCCCCTTTCTCAGCCGGTTTTGCGCCCTTAACCACTGTCTTGGTTTCGGCGGCATCGAATAAAAACTTGGTATCCTCGGCTTCCTGGAGCTTTTTGATTTGATCGGGAAGTCCTTTGACCGTTTCGCCGTCCAGTTCAGCCTTCTCTAGGTCGAGCAGCGCCCGGACCGCCTTCACGTTTTTGGCTTTGGCCGTGGTGAGCGCAGCGGTGACCGCGTTGTCAATCTGCATCTGCTTGATTCGGGTTTCATGCTCGGCCTTGGCCGTCTTGTTGGCTTCCTGCAAATTGGTGATTTCGGTTTTCAAGGCTTCCACGTCACCGGTAGACTTTTTCAGGGTTTCAAGCTGCTTGTCTCGCTCTTTGACCTGCTCCTCCAGCGTTTTCTTGGCCTCGTTCACCTCATCAAACCGACTCTTGGGAATAAAGCTCTTAATGGCCTCCGCCCATGATTCCACGACCTTCGCCGCAAGTGTTTCATCCAACCCCAATTTGACTAACTGCTCTTTCGTCATGGTCAATCCATCCTTTCAACAAATACATTGTTTTTTCGTGGTTCAGTCCACGTTATTTGTCTTTTAGTTAGCGCCCAAAATACCAAAATGGCGGCAAATAAAAAAGCACCGGCGCATTTTACGCGGTGCTTTTAAACCCGATAAACTAATTAACCCTTATTTAGCATTGTCTTGGACCGGCAATTCAAATAGATCCAATTCCCTGGGCACCTTAATTCCTTTTTTTTCGGCTTCTTGATGGAGCCGGATATCCTCGGCAATCATTTCATCGGTATATCCAAGCTCCTTTGCCTGCCTTACATATTCTGCTTTTTCCACCATTCATACTCCTTTTCAACCGTCTTGCCAACTTCTTGGGCAATGGATCTTGGATTCGGATTATTGCAATATTCTGCCCAGGCTTCCGCAACAAATTCGCCATATTTTCTGCGATTGCTGTTTTTCCAGGCGTACTTGGATAAATCATCCGTTATTTGATCACGGGTTCGGGCATCAAATAATTTTTGGACGTTAAACAAATTCGATATTTTGAGCATTTCGTCCAGTTGATGCCCAATTTCATGATCCAGGACATATTTAACGGTATTGCATCCCACCGGATGAAACTTGCTTGCAACATCCGCTGTTAAGCTACGCAATAGCTTATCGATATCCTTGCCATTGGCCGAGTTAAAAGTAACCCCGGCAAACCAGCGATATGGTTCTTCTTTGGGCGACCAACTCAGCGCGTATGCATTCGAATTAACGTTCAATTTCCGCATGACTTGCCGCATCCGGGATTCAAGGTGCGCCTTCAATGTATTGTCGCCAATTTCAGGGTTAAGCGCCCTGAGTTTATCCAAAAAATATTGACTAGCAACCGGCTTAAACGCCTTGTTCCGAGCGTGGGCCTCACCGACAAATCCGAATTGCTGCTTTAACTCGGGGAACCGGTTGAAGTAATCGGCCAATCCTCGATTCCATTCGTTGGCGACATTAATGTGCAGCCCGGTATAATCGGCGCGGGGAATCCCCAAGGTTTGCGTCGCGTACTCGTTGGCCTCTTGGATGGTTTTGGCCGGTGTGAATTCTATCTTCACTATACCATTTTTAGTAAGTTCCTTCAAGCCGTCTTTAGAACCACCGCCGACAAAGGTTTTATGCCATTCCGGATATTTCATCGAATCAGGCACATAGTAAACCTTACCTTCGGCATCCCTGGCGACCCGCTCCCCAAAGTTGTCCGCGAAATGTGGCGCGGTTACCGTTCGACACCAACAATGAAACGGCGGAGCGGTGACGCCCGGCTGATAGTCGGCCATGGCGAATACTTTGCCGTCCAGCGTCTGGCAAATGTTCGAAGTGCGGCTGTCCAGCGTCGCCACGATTTCATATTCCGCGACGCCCAATGATTTGAAACAATCCTTTTGAGCGGCGGACGCAAAAAAGGCCGATTCGGTCATTATCAATCGGCCTGCGTTATTCTTGCTCGCCTCAAATCTGTCCCGTATGGTCTTAATCGCCTTTTTAGGCGAATCACCCCGGATAATGCCCTGCGTTAACTCGGTGTGCAGGGTATTGACCAACTGGTCTTTACTCTGCCAAATCCGGCTGGAGAAGTTTTTCCCGTCCGCTGCCCAGGGCTTACTGATGACCCCCGCGATCTGCCGGTCATTGAGCCGTTGCAAGTCATAGCCAACGTTAAACCCGCGTTGGATTTCGTAGGCTGTATGATAGTACCCATCCGAGTAAATCCCCCGGAGGGTCTTGTCCAGCCCGTCAACCTGGTTCCCATAGAGAACTTCGACCTGTTGCTGCATCTGAAGTTTTAAGGCTTCCAGGCGGCTGATATGAACCTTAGCTGAAGCGTTCTCCAACTCCTTCATCCAAGCGGCGTTCACGGCGTTCTCTTTGCCGTATCGGATATATTCTTCAACGGACCAATGGAATTCGGCCAATTCGTTCTTGGTTAATAATCGTTTGGCTTCAGCATAGGTGATTTCATTGTTTTCGGCAATTCGTCCGTACCAGCGCGAAATTTTTTCTTCAACAGCTTCGACGGCCTTCCGATATTCCCGTTCCAGGTCATCATAGTAAGCTAACCCTTTTTTAAGCTGCGTTTCTTCAAGCTGTTCAAAGCGCCCGCGCCAGTATTCGTTATTCTTCATCTACGCCACCCGTGCCGGGCTTGCCAAAGGCGTTTTTATACTGGTCCATGTCCTCCTGCGCCTTGGCCTTTTCGTCTTCTAGGCGCTTCAGTTCCGCTTTGGGATCGGTAACCCATGGATGTTGGCTCACAATCGTTTCGTTGGAGAGAATGCCGACCGACTTGGAACAGTTATCAATGCTTTCTGATTCGTTAATCAGGATATCCCGGTTGAAAATGACATTGACGACTTCCCCGTCAAAATCACCCTGGCCCGTATTGGTAAAATGAGCGTTCACGAACCAAAGCAATTCCTCGAATGCCGCCTGAAACTCCGTTTCCATGCCGTTGGCGTCCAAATCAATATCGCTGTACATAGATTGGATATTCATTTGGTTTGGGTTCCCGGATAACCGGTCATCCTTGGCATCAAAGCCCCGGCCATTTTCAATCAGGGCTTTTTTGAACAATTCCAAAATAGCCTTGTAATTCTCGGCGTTGACTGTGATTTCCAAAGTGTCCACATCACCATCAGCGCCATCGGTTGTCTTGACCTTGACCGCACCATATTGGCTAAGGTTGCGCCGGAATTCGCCCAGGTTGGTCCCGTCATAGTTCTTGATGATTAGGATTGTATTTCGGGCATCCTCCTGCATGTTGTTTTGGAAATCGCTCAAAATCTCGTTGATTCCGTCTTGGAGCGACTTCACCCGCTTAATGAGCGGGATTTCCTTAGTGTTAAATTTAAAGGCTATCAACGGAATCCGCTCCCAGTTGTAGCCTTTGGCCTTGCCGTCACTGTCTTGGATGGTAAAATAGGCGCCAGATGGATTCTTTGCATCCGGATCAGGAATCAGCGTCCCGCCCTTCAATTCGTAACGGTGAATTCCTTGCTTGTCATAGACTTCGACTTTAGTAAGGGTAACCTCGACGGTTCCCTCATAAGCTTCCACCTGATAAACTCTGACCGCGCAGTCTAAAACGGTATGTTCCGCATCGGCCCAAAACGGCAAGATTTCATAAGAAGGGAACCGCTTAAATGCCAGTTCCCCCTGGTCATTGTAATAAGGGTGAATCCAGGAAATCCCGCCGTTTAAGCAGTCCTCCCCGACATTCCGCAGCGTCCGGAGAAATCGTTTGTTGAAGACTGTTTGCAACAGCTTTCCATAGGCTTCGTTCTTAGTTTCAAAGGTCAACGGCTTTGCCAGCAGATAATTGACTTTCTGGTCTACCAGCTTCCCATATTGGTTATCGACCTTTTTGTTATTGGGCAGGTTCTTAACCTCTTCCAGTTCGCCGCCTTCGCCAATGACCATGCGTTTCCGGCGCAGGATGTCATGATCGCCCCGGTAATATCGCTCTCCGGTAATCATTTCGCGATAGGGCGGCGAACTCTGAAACTTGGTCAATTCCAGCGCGATAAACTTTGAATCATCAATTCGAGTGGCCGCGCCACGCTTAATAATCTGGGTCATTTGGCTGGTTGTATCGCCCCATAACAAAATTGATCACCCCCTTAATCAAAACTGAATGTATCGCCTTGGCCGATTTTTTCTGCGATTCCTGTTGTGGCATCCGGCGCATCATCATTCTTGTTCTTGCCCTCGCGCTGATATTTAATCATTGCATCATGATATTCCGGCCACTTATCCCGCCAGTTGACCGGGAAATAAATGTGATCCATAACCCAGGTTGCATTCGAAAGGATTCTGGCCTGCTTGTTCTTGCTTTGATGGAAAGAGTTGATTCGGGTCCGGTTGCTGCGATATTTGCTTCGTAATATCCGCTCAACGGCTCTGCCAAATCCCCGGCCTCCGTTGTTTGACTCAACGTCCGCCACGTCCACCTTGTCATCGTTCAGCATCTTGGCCGTGGCTGGTTCCGTCTCTTCCATTGGTGCTTTGGTGTAAAGAATATTAAGCACGTAGGCTTCCCCTGCGTATACGCCGTAATCGATGCTGCAAAGGTAATCATCGCCTTCGTCCGCCGTGTCGGTGTAATTGCGGATAGAAGTAAATAGCGGATTCCCATTTGCATCAACCGGAATCCGCTCATATGTCTTAAAGCTACTATATAACCGGCCCTTCAGGTCAATCGGCTCTTGCTGGTAATTAGCCGAAGCGATATCCGCGCCCATGGCCTTCTTTTTGGCCTCATAGCTTTTCCGGCTTAATATTTCTTCGCAAAGCATGGTTCCATCGTCTTGCAGCGCCTTCATGCAAATATGCCGGACCTTGGCCCCTTGCTCCCGGTAATGCTGTAACGCTCGGCCCGCAAGGTCATCACTGGCCCAGCGGGTCATGATAATGATGATTTTCCCGCCTTCCTCCAGCCGGGAAAGCATTGTATTGGTGAACCAGTCCCAGTGCTTTTCCTTTACAGTCTCGTTGTAAGCTTCTTCCGCGTTTTTGATTAGGTCGTCGATGATCATCAGCGTACAGCCGAAGCCTGTTGCCGTGCCGCTGGGAGAAGTGGCGAGATAGTTGTTATAGCCGCCTTCCAAGCTCCATAGGTTCATCGCCCCGTCGCCGCGTTTGATGCTGACGCCGGGGAACACATCCGAGAAAACCGGCTTATATCGGTCAGCCTTGATTTCCAGGATGCTGTTGCGGACGTTCTTGGAAAATGTGGTTGATAGCAGTTCGTTGTAACTGCCGGTCATAATCTTTTCTTTGGGATTCTTGCCTAATACCCATTCGACCAATAACCCGGCAGTACGTGATTTTCCGTGTCGAGGCGGCTCGTTGATAATTAATATTTCGTCGTCGCTCTCATAAAACGCCTGAAGCTCATTGCACAGGGAAACGAGGTATTCCCGATCCGGCTTGTAAAAGGTAGGGGCCTTGAGATTGCAATAAAAAAAGAACTCGCGCTTGGCAAGTTCTATCCTGGCCCCTAGTTTGATTAATTCTTTGTCCATCTTAGCCGTCATCTTAACCGTCATTGCCGCTGTTAGCCAGCCGCTTCAGTTCTTCGGTTGTTAAGCCTTCATAGGGATTATTCAAGTTGCCGCTAACCTCGATTTTCTTGGTAAACATGCCCAGGTGTTGGCCTATCTTATCCAAGGCCGAAAGCTTATCGTACAGCTTAAAGGTAAACTTGCCTTTTTCATTAATGGATACCTCTTGGATTACCTTGCCATCAACGGATTCGCTGTTAACTAGCTCGATGATAGGCGAATAGTCGAGGATTGGCTCCCCGGTTTCTTTGTCAACCCCAGCGACAGTTTTCGCGGTTCGGTAGGAAAGGAAGTCTTTGATATCGGCAAAGCCAATCCGCTTCAGTTCCCGCAAGACTTCCTTGGCGGAGATGATACATTCGTCCTCGGCCTCTTTGATTAAGCGGTCATGGATTTTATTGTACCTTTCTAGCACCTTGGGATTTTTAAACAGTATGCTTGCCTGGGTATCAACAGCGCTATCAACCCAATCAATGCTTTTTGGATAGGCTTCACGATACGCCGCCCGTTGGGATTTCCCTGCAATGAGTTCTTGGACAAATTTCTCCTGTTTGTCCGTCAATTTCAGATACTTTGACTTGGCCAATATCATCACCTCCTCTCAATAGAAAAAGAACCGCCCCATAATAGGCGGTTCTCTCTCAACTCATAATTTCTCTTATACAAATTATAACCCCTTGACTTTGCATTGTAAATAGCATCGATTATGCGCCAATTGTGCGCCGATTGTGCATTTATTTTTATCTTACGACATCATTTCGTTTATGACCTCACTCGGAAACAGTTGAATTGACAGCCTTTTCACTAATCGGTTTTTATTCCTGGTAACTGTAGAGGAATCAACCTCGAAATGAATTCCGATCTCCTCGTGGGTCATGCCCTTAAAATACTTCATAGGGATGATTTCATAGAACCGATCACCGGCCAAGTTCCCCAGGGCGTCATCGATAATTCGGATATACTGCCGGGTATCATCAATGGCGCTTTCAATGAGCCGGATTTTCTCTTCCAGCTTTTCGTTTTCGGTCTTAACCTCTCCGCTCCCGGCTCCATACTTAGTGATGGACTTGCTCTGCTTGGGGAGCCCATAAAACCTCAATTCCCGGATCTGGTTCTCTTTGACCGCAATGGCCTCGGTGAATTCATTGTACCGATATAAAAGCTGCTCCGTTTTCTGAAAGGTGTTTGACCGTTTTTCCTTGACCAGCCTTTCCCGTTTCAGTTCAGTAACGAATTGCTTTATGATCTCCTCGGTCCCGTTCGCTGCCTTTTGTTTATTCATTTTCCCTGTTCCTCCGCGATTTTATTCCCTTCCGTTCAAGCCACCAAACGATAATCGGCACCGACCACCATCCCAGAAACCCGGCCAAATCGTCAATGTACCAATCGGCGCTGATTTTGCGGCAATCCCCGCTATACAATTGGGTGCGCTCTGGGGCGTTCTCGTTGATGTGGTCGAAGGATATTCCGATTTTCTCCATTGCCGATATTGCATCGCATAATAGGCATTCGTTACATATGCAACATTCGTTTTCTACCCCGCATAGTTTTAGATTACATTCCCGGCATGTGTAAAGTATCAAACAATGCCCCCGCCGCTTCATCCATCGCAAAACCGGCCTTGCCATCCAACGAAACGGCCCAATCTCCGGCCACTTATTCCGGACGATGGTCCCATCGAAATCGACGGCAATGTAGAGCTTTTTCCGGTTCTTTTTCTGGTTCATCGCGCCACCTTCTTCCCATCCTTCTTCGGCTTCTCCGGATTCAAAATGTTTCCAATGACTTTCCGCTCATACGCGGTCAATTTAAGCTTTTCTTTTTCTTTGTCATTCCCGCATTGAGTCAAATAAATCGCCCGCGCCATCTGCGCCAATACAAACGCGTCGGCCTCATCGTTTTTGTCAAACTCAATGCCCCACTTCTTGTAGATGGACAGGAGGATATGATCCTTTTCGGCGGACCCTTCTCCAGTGGCAAACTGTTTAAGCCGGAGCGGCGGGACTTCGTAATATTCGAATCCATTTTCGAACATCATGACTCGGAGCACTCCGCCCAGTTCTCCGGCTGCTTCCCGGCCAAATTTGGCCCCCATGGCGTAATGCTCAATGCAAATAAGCTTCATAGGGACGCAAACAAATTCCACGGGGACTGGTAAATTACACAACTCGGTCAATACCGCGTTCTTAATGCTTATCAGCCGTTTCGGCCCAATTAACTTTTGAGTTGGAACCACATGAGAGCGAACCAGTTTTCCCTCTTCGTCAACGCTTACAATCGCTGTAGCGGTCAAACTGGGATCAATGCCTATAAAGTACATGCCGTTGTTGTTTGATTTTGTCATGATATCCTCCGCAGTTACATTATTTTCAACAACTCAATCAACCTATCCCTTACTGGATCTAATACCTTGCGCTTCTCCCGTTCGTATTCCTCAACGCTTGCCCATCCGGCGTTCCCGGCCGGGTCAATATGGGGCCGGAGGATGCAAGCATATTTCTTGCCCGCGTCGCCCGCTCCGTTTGCCGCCCCCTCCTTCGGAACCCGGATAAACAGCGTCCCTTTCGTTCTCATATAGAGCAAGGCGGCGTATAACTCCCCGCTCGGGTCACGGTCTTGGGCGCTTGCCAGCATCTGCTGCCATGGAATCGTGTCGCGGCTTAGGTCGGGACGGGGGTCAAGGGAAAAAACTTCGGGATTCTTCGAAACCGTATCGCCTGTATCGCTTTTCTGCCATGCGTTTGCTAAAACTTGCTCCCAGTCATCCATCAATACATCCCTCCTTCCGTAAAGATCACTTTTATCAAGAGTGATCTTGGTGATCTGCGAGTGATCCAAGAAAAAAGCCAATAGTATCAATCATTTGCAATGTTTCAGATCACTAGATCACCGTTTTTCAAAAAATACACACAAAACTTTTTATAGATCGCATACACACATAATTTTGTTTGTATTAAAATACATACATGATCTTGATTGCATTATCTCGCGCATACGACATATGTTTTAATATTTAGTGATCTAGTGATCTAATAGATATACTTTTCATTGATAAATCAACATTATTAACTAGATCACTTTCTAGATCACTCTAGATCACTTAGATCACTCGCAAGGGACTGCTTTCTTTTTAACCGCCACAAAAAACGCTTGCATTTTCATATATGGGTCCGTCTTTCTCACCTTTAGCCGACGTTTATTTCCTATAATGCTTGCTTCAACTATTCCCTGCTCCGCCCAATCCCGCAAAATCCGAATTGGGTTAAATCCTCCCTTTTCCATGAATTCGTTGAAAATATGAGGGTAAAAATAAATCGCTGTTGCATCATGAAAGCCATACTTATCTTCAAACCCGTTATCAGAGAAATGCCTGTTATTCTGCATAAACTGCGACATCAAATAGTCATAGGCCCGGTTTGAATCGTCGGCCTCGGATGCTGTGGCAAACTTTGCAGCAATGTTTTTCGCCATCGCGATTGCCTGCAAAAGCGCCTCTTCTTCACTCAACCCCCAAATCCACATACTGGAAAGATAATCCGCAATGGTAATCGTCGCTAACGCCGGAATATGACTGGCAATCTTATCTTGGTTTTCCGCTGCCAACCGGCTAACAATGGCTTCATATTTTTTTCTCAAATCTGCCTTGTCGCATTCAATCAGCCGTTTAATATACTTCTCCCCAGCAAATCCAAAATTGCCCGCCAGTCTAACATGGACACTTCGCGAGAAGTCTTCATCGTTAATCGGCTGTCCATACAGTTCAATCACCCTGGTATGAATGCCCGCCGTGGAGGATTCCGAAGAGATTGGTTCTTCCCCAGTGGTTAAGGCAATCGTCCGCCAACTCAACGTGGCTTGAAGCCCTCCGGACTTCGCGCCCCTGGTCTTCCCTTTCCCCAATCCGAGCAGATAAACTAAGCCTTCCAAAAATCCCTGCTTGTCCCCAACCGCTTGGCGTTCATCGATACCCAACGGCAGATCACAGTGGTAACTTGCCAATCGCTCCAGGCCAACCTTGGTCGAATTGAAGTTAACGATCAGTTCATCCGGGTCACCCCAAATACTGAGCGCCGCCTTTAATGCCGCCGTTTTTCCGCCTTTGCTCGGCCCCCATAAATGAATCACAAATACCCGTTGGCTCAATAGCTTTAATAATGGCGCGGCAAACCCGGCCGATACAAAAAGCCTACCAAATGGAAAATCATTGCGGATTTTCCCGACAATCTCCTTCCAGACTTCAAAGTCGCCGGATGAACAATAATCCGTGGAACGAAAATCGCCGCTGTCTAACACAATATCTCCCTCCGCTCCCGGCAAAAAATTTTTATCCGTTGCCCAGCCCATGCGGGATACCGAATTGACCGTTGGAATCGCGTTTAAATTCGCCTCTTGTAACTTGGTAAGGTATTGCACCAAATATTTCGCGGATGTGCTGGAAACAGGCAATCCCCGCTCCCCCAGCGCGATAATGTTGGTTGCGTTAAATATCGTTGAGTAATCGGCGATCAGGTTTCGCCATTGGTCATCCCGGAATAAAGCAATCTCGATCCGCTCCGTTAACAAGTCAATATTTCGCAACCGCCGATGTAAAATAACCGGCACCGGGCAGGCACAAATATGGCCTTCCTTATCGCTTTCAATCCAAACCCCGTCCTTTTTGTCCACATTCCAAAGCGGCGGCTTGCGAAGCGGTAACGGAACATCCGGGATGGAATCCGATATTAGCGCAACTTTTGGAATGCTAAGGCCATCCGGCGACGGCTCCCAAATCGGCGAGGCCGCGACAATCTCCAGCAGCTTTTCCTTGGTCCCTCCGGCT
The DNA here is from genome assembly GCA_023402395.1 of Bacillota bacterium. GTDB lineage: Bacteria > Bacillota > UBA4882 > UBA8346 > UBA8346 > JAEYGI01. The sequence goes on along the minus strand of JAEYGI010000040.1, from coordinate 79,951 downwards.
TTGACCCAGTCAGTTACATCGCCATGTTCCGCCAAATCCGGCAGAAGAATTGATTTATAAACGGCGGCTTGGCCGCTTACATTTTCCCCGATTAGGTTGCCGTGTTTTTCTCCGGGGAGATCGTTGTCCCGAAGGTTAATCACCGTGGCGCCGATGAAATATCCGTTGTAACTTTCATTCCATTTCCCAGCGCCGTCAAAGTTGCAAGTGGCAATTACCCCCCAGGCAACCAGCGTTTCAACGTCTTTTTCTCCCTCGACGATAAACACCATTTCGCCGGTTTTGACCGCTTGGATTAACTCCGGAAGCCGGTAAAGGACGCGGCGGCACCCGCTTAAATTCCAACGCCATCCCCCGGCCCCGTCCGTTCGGCGGATGCGAAATTCCTTCGGTTCATAGCGAATTTTTTGATATAGCAGATCGCCGTTTTCGTCCCGATAATCATACCGGGCAACAATCTTTTTCGTTGGCGGCTTTCCACCGTCAACCGCCTTGAGCTTTGGCGGGAAAAAATCGCGTGATTCCATACCCAACGCCTGAGCGATTGATTTGAAATCACAGCCCGCATGGCAATGGGCAAGAATCACGCCATCCCCGCTGATAGAAACAGATAACGAAGCGGTTTTATCCTCATGGGCCGGGCAACTGGCTTGCCAACCATTGGGGGTATTTTTAACGTTGCGAAGCCGTGATAACAGATCGTTTAATCGGTCATTACCTGTTGCGATTTGAAAATTGTCCATTGTTTTTATTCCCCCGAAAGTAAATCAAGCCGATTTTGAATATCAATATTCAATCTTTAGCAATTCCGGATTGTCATAAGCGTTGCCAATGACCTCAACTTCTTGTCCAAAAGGATAAACACTCCCCGAACTCCAATGGTAATACCATCCATAATCGATGAATTCAACCATTGCAACTAAACCGCATCTATTTCTGATAATATCCCCCTCATAAATCTCCTTACCGTTCTTGTCGTGAAGGCCGGTAAACTGACCCACGGTTTCAGGGATGACGCTCCACCCCTTCATCATATCCCCGATAAATACTTGGCCTCTTGGATTGGTCATTAATCCACCGTAAACCCATTCTTTGCTTGGGTCAGCGTATTGACCACGGAATTTAATTTTACGCATTATTTCGCGCATTTCATTACCTCCGAATTCTCTCCGCCAGCATCGAAAACCGCCGTTCAATCACATTGTTTCCGACTGCCCGCCGAATCGATTTTTCGTCCGCCACCAACACCAGCCGCCGCTTCGCCCGAGTCATCCCGGTATATAACAAATTGCGTTGCAACATGATCCAGTGCTGGGACGTGAGCGGCATAAACACCAACGGGAACTCCGAGCCCTGCGATTTATGTATGGTGCTGGCATAAGCTAGGGTCAAAAGGTCTAAATCATCCTGGCGAAACAGAACTTTTCCGTCCCCAAAGTCAACCGTCAGCGTTCCCCGTTGAATGGCGACCACCTGCCCTAAGTCGCCGTTGAACACGCCTAATTGATAATTGTTTTTGATAGCCATAACTTTATCCCCGAGCCGGTAACTGCCTAAGCTTGGTTTGTCGGGGCTGTCCGGGTTGACCAGTTCGCGAACGGCCTCATTCAATGCCTTGACTCCGGAGTCGCCGCGCCGCATCGGGGCCAGGACTTGAAAGTCCATCACGCCGTAACCATTTGCCATAGCGTCCCGGACCAGTCCCAGGATAACCTCGACAGCCTTGCCCGCTTCGTCGATTTCGATAAACTCGAAATCCCCATCGGATTGCAGCGGCGGGATAATCCCTTGGCAAACCAGATTTGCATACTCTGCGATTTTCGATCCCCTCGCCTGCCGATAGTTGAACCGGAGCCGGACGGTTGGGACAACCTCACTGGCGATCATATCCCGCAGGACCGAGCCCGGCCCCACCGAAGGAAGCTGATCCACGTCGCCCACAAAGACCACTTGCAGACCGTCGTCCACCGCCGCCAGCAAATCGGCCATCAATTCGATGTCAATCATGCTGCTTTCATCAACGATAAGGAGCCCCGGACTATAAAGCGGGTTATCCGCATCGTGTTCGAAGCCGCCAATCATCGGACTGTAGCGGAGTAACCGGTGAATCGTCTTGGCGTCTTTCCGGGTTGCCTCGCTCATTCGCTTGGCGGCGCGACCGGTTGGAGCGGCGAGGTAAATGTAATTGTTGGGATAAAGCTGTTTATACAATTCAGCGATTCCAAGCAAAGTAAACGACTTGCCCGAACCGGGAGGACCGGTAATAATTGACACTGAATTGGTTAAGGCTGTTTTAATGGCTTCGCGTTGATCGGAAGAAAATTCCATTCAATTCGCCCTCCTTTCGGCATGATACTTTGTCGAGTGGTAAGAAGTGTGCTCTCTTTGGCTCGCGAAAAGAATCAGATTATCGGGATTGTAGTTTTGCTTGTCTTCATCTTTGTGATGAACAATTTCACCCGGTTTTAATTGGCGTCCTAGTTTCTGTTCCATAACAATGCGGTGATAATGTTTTCCGTGATATTTGGGGTATGACTTTGCGCATGGCTTTTTATTGCGAACCGTAATTGAACGCTGTTCGGCGGTTTTTCTTGAATTATGAACATTCCGGCATCTGGCCGAACAGGTTAATTGTGTCTCTTGCCGATTTTTCCTTTTGGGTAAAAACTCTTTACCACACACGGCGCATTTCTTTGGTGTTAAGTGATTTTTGTTGTTATGATGAAAGTTGACGTATCTTTTATAGTCGCCCTTTTTATAGCCACGGGCAGGATCATTTTGGGTTACTATACTGGTTCTTTGACCGCATCCACATTGACAATATCCCGGAGGAATATTCGTCATAGCTCTGTATCTCCTTATTACATGCGTTTTTCAAGGTCATCAATCATTGCATCCAAAATAACTTCGGGAGATAACGGGACCGGCGCGGCAACCAATCGCCTAATCGCTTCCGCGACCGCACATTCCGCGACGTAAAGCGCCTTCGAGTACACTGCGTCACCCTCGCGGACGCAGCGGCCATCGCTGATCAGCTTGTCATTCGCCCGCGCTACGTCTGGGATTTCCACGCCAGACGCTTCCAGCAGGCCATTTTTCTTGATCAATTTCCGGACAATATCGCTTGGCTGGAGATATACATGGCCTTCGCTCCCGGCCTCGGCCAACAAATAATTCAGTGCCGCCTCCACCCGGTACGGGGAGTTTGGCGCAATCCCCACCGTTTGGGCAATGGCATCGGCCTTTTTGAAGCCAACTCCCCAAAGTTCATCCGAAAGGAGATAAGGGTTTTCTTTGACTACTCGGACGGAATCCTGCCCGTATTTGCCGTAAATCTTGTTGACCATGCCCTGCCCGATGCCTTCCCGGCAGATCAGTCCGGCGAGTTCGGCCTGAACCGAATTCTTGGCAAGGTCTTCGGCGATATTCTGGCGCTGGGATTCGGTGAGGAAATCCAAAGTTCCTAAAAGTTCCGGGAACTCTTTCAGCCGGGCCAAACAATCTTCCCCAAGTGAATCCACAATCTTTTGAGCTTTCGCCATCCCCACCCCGAAGGTAATGGTGGACAAATACCGGGCCACTCCAGCAGTGCCGGAGGGAAGGATTAACTCTGCCGAATCAAACTTAAATTGTCGCCCATACTTAGGATGGTCAGTCCAAGCGCCGGTAAATCGATATTTGTCGCCTTCACGAACGCTGGACATGCTGCCGGAGAGTTTGGCGTCTTCCGGGCCACCGACATTGACAGCTAAAACACAATATCCGGTTTCGGCGTTATAGAAAATGCGCCGGGTTACAATTCCTTCGATGGTTTCCAAGGCTTTGCCCTGGTCGGTTGCTTTCTGCGCTTTTCGTGCTGTGGATGTAGCCATTCCGGCCACCTCCTTTTCTAAACTTTCACGAGTATTCAAGGGTTAATGAAATGTTTTTGGAACTTCGGAGAACTTTTTGAAATGTTTTGGAGAAGGTTTGAAAGTTCTCCGAAGTTTTTACCGTTACATTGCACCCCTTAACAGGTCCGTTCCCTTGCTTCTATGTGTCACAAACTTCCGTTCAAACTCCGCCCACTGCCCTGCGTGATTCCGCCCAATCGTCAGCCGATATTTGTCCAAAACCAAACATGACGGAATCAGCCACACCCTGAGCGGATCACGGTCGGTTTTGCGACGATAGCCGACGCACAAAAAATAGTCGCAGTTTTCCCCGGTCGATTTGAGCAAAAAGTCGAAATATTGCCCATGTTTTTTCCGGTAAAGCTTGCTGGCCTTTACGTTTATCCGCGCCCCGTCTGCATCGATATCATACGGCGCGTTCCGGTCTGCGCTGGTTACTAGGATGGCATCCGGGAAAAGGGTGCGGTGTGACCATAGCTCCCATTTCCGGCCAATCCAGGTAGTGTTGACGGGATTCGCTGGGTTACCGGCCATCTGGCTTTTTCCCAGGCTTCCTGGCAACACCGAGTTTGCGGCAGTCAATGCAATAGCCCGGATGATGCCGGTTCCACATGGATGATTTCGCCCGATACTCTTTACCGCACTTTTTGCAGGATTTCATTTTGCTTGACCGTCCGTTAGCTGTCTGGCGGCGGGAAGTATGGACCGGATAAAATCAGGGTCAACCGGGATATCTTCTTGAAACTGTTCTTTCTCCGATAACTCAATTCCGCACAGTTTCAAAAACTCAATGGCTTTATTGGGGTTCCGGATTGTTTTGAGTTTGTCCAAGATGGCGGTGAACTGGCTTTGAATTTTTTGAATCATATCTTTGTTGGTTTCAAAGTATCCCTTTTGGATGATATATTTCAAATCGCAAGAATAACGATGGTAATATCCAGCGTTCCCCGTATATTTTTTATGCAATCGTTCGGCCCGCTGGCAGGCGTCTTCGTACTGGGATATGTCAAGTGTGATTTCCGGGTTAGATTCAAGATGATTTTCAAACTCTTGATTTAACTTTACGGTGTATTCTTCTTGGGCTTTACGGCCCAATGCAATGACATGGTTTTTGATATCCGCCATGGTATAAGCAGTCATTGAATTGCTCCTCCTTTGTGTGATAGTTTTTGCAACTCTTCCCGCGCCACCGCAATCCGCCGCAACGCTTCCAGCTTTACCTCTGCCGGGATGCTTTCCCGGAGTGAAATATCCTCGACCAGTTCTTCCTCACTCAGCAATTTAAAATCACCCTCCGCCGACAGCATCCCGATAAACTCATCCAGCATGGCATTTTTAGCCGCTTCAACTTCGATGTGTTCCCGGCTTAGGACCGTCTCGCCGGGCATCGCGCTTTGGAGCGGAAGCAGACTAACATCGATGCTCCGGTCCTCGCCAATCTCGATCAGGGCCACCTGGACCGTCCGGCCAATCTCTTCTTCCGTCGCTTTCACGCGGGCCAGCGCCCCCGGGTTGACCACGAAGGTTTGCTTATCGTTGGTGAGTCGTCGCACTCCGATCCCATTGTGGTAATCTCCAACGCAAAGGACATCCGCCGAAGTTTTGATATGGCTGACCAGGGTAAACCGGTCATACATGGGCGGCGCTTCCGGCAATACAGTTCCGTGGGCAAGGTGGATGATGATACTGTTTCCCAGGGGGACCGAATCAAGGTCGGGCTCGTAATAATCCTCCGTCACATCCGCCTCATGGTCATAGTCACGCCCGACAATTATCACATTGAGACCTTCTTTGACTCCAAAGACTATCGGCGCATCCGCTACATTTCGAATCACGCCCAGCCCGTCCAAAATGCCGTAAGGTGTCCGGCGCAAGCTCTCCGGGTTATGGCCCCATTCATCATGTTGGCCCGCGATGGTGATAATCGGGCAAGGTGCCTGTTTCAAAATCTGGCCCAGCATCCGGGTTGCATCATACCCGATTCCCGGACTGTTCACGATATCGCCGGGAATAAGAATTCCGTCCACGTAGAGATTACGGGCGATTTCGAAAATTTCAAGCAGCTTGGCCCCAATGGCTTCGTAATAAACATCCTTCCGGCCTTGGGGATTGGTTATCATCCAATGGATGTCATTTGTTTGGAGGAATCGCAGTTTTTTCATGCGCTTTCTTTTTCCTTTCAAGGTTATAAGTTTCGAATTCCTCAGCTACATCTAAAATTACACCTGCCTGCATGGGAGAAAAACTTTTTACAATTCCATTTAAATTGATAGCTACTTTATTTCCGGTCTTACCTGAAAACAAGTAAAGCCAGTAATCTCCTTGACTATCTTTTATTACTTCCGCAGAAGTTTCTTTCATACCGCCGTCACCTCGCTAACCAATTCAAGCCCATTCGCCCCTTGTTTAACGGGCCGCAGCTTCCCCATGCAATAAGCTGTTTGATCTACCTCACTAACCCCGTTCGCCTGGCTCACCCGGTATCCGACATCTGCGCATTCGGCCAGGATGTCATGATGGGTGATAATCAGCCCCTGCCGCTCGGCCCGCGCCAAATACCGCTTGAAAAACTCCGCGATGTTGGGCAAGTATTCTTTGCTAATCATCTTTCCCGGTTCGTCTAGCCCGAGCGGCCCGCCCGGTTTCGGCCTGGACAACTCCAGCAGCGCCGCCCGCAGCGCCAGACTGACCACATCAGTTACACCGCCGCCGTTGCCGTCTTCCGGCTCCGATTCCACTACATGCCCATCGCAAACACTGATAATCTTCCACCGGGCATTCGGCTTTCCGTCTGCGTTCGTCCAGGTTTCAACGGCGAAACGGATATCATCCCGGAGCAGGATTCCCTGGAGCGCGGCAGTGACTGTTTCCTCTATTCGGAGCTTGAGTTGTTCCCTGGCAAAGTCCGCCGCCTTGGAAAGCATCATTTTTACTTTTTGCCAAACTTCGATGTCTTGCTGGGCTTGAATCAATTTCAATTCTTTTTTATTTAGCTGTTCTTGGAGCAGTTCGAGCTTCCCGGATTCTTGCTGGTATGTAGCTTTAAGCTGGTTCAATTCAGCTTCGATTGTTAGCAATGACATCCCGGCATCATCCTTTCAGGAGATTTTCCGCCTGTTCGAGCCCCGTCGCGATCTCCTGCTCAAGCCGCTCGATTTCGGCGTCAAGGGTATCCGGCGTTACGCCCAGTTCGGCCAGCTTTGACACTTCTTCATCCCGTTGCTTGGCGTACATCTCCAAATTGGCTTCGGCCCTGGTTTTCTCGACCTTCCCCTGCTCAATTTGGGTTTTAAGTGTATTAATCCGATTGATCATATTGGCATCCATAAAGGTTACCTCCACATTTTTGATTAGCTAGTTTTCGAGCTTAAAACGGTTCCACAGAACGGGCAAATGTTAAGTTCGGAGAGTACTTCTTGATATGTGTATTGAAGGCTATCTACCCGCTGTGTATAGCTCGAAACGTGCTTTTTGAAGCCTTCCACGGTATCGCCTAAGTGATTAATAGAAACCTTGGCGCTTTGCAATTTCCGAAGCCGCTCTGCCTTGGTACAAATATCACCGGTTAACGATTCGGCTTGGCCGATACCGGCGAACTTTGCAATCGTATCCTGGCAGTTACGAATCGCCCCTTCGAGAATGTTTTTCCGGTCCCGGATAGCGATGGCTTGAGCAGCCGATTTTAGCTGCGATTCGGCGCTGGAGATGATGGTTTCGGCAATGCCAAGTGGGTCAAGGCGCTTGATGGTTTCCTGCGCCCCGGTGATCCCTGATTGTAGCGCCGAAAGTTTACCCGAATGCCTTTGTAACTTCGCGGCCTTCTCGACCCCCGCCACGATTCCAACAACAACATCAGCGGCGGCGTCAACCGCTTTCCAGCGGTCTAGCGTGACATTGCAGCAGCAAATATTGATGTCAATTTGGTTCAGCCTTCGTAACCTATCAGCTAAGTTGATTAGCCGTATTTGTTTGGCCTTGATATCCGTTACAGCCGCATCCAGCGCCGCGATTTTCCCGGCCAATGCCGGCAGATAGGCGTAAGTTGCAATGCTCTCGGTTAGCTGCTTGATGTCCGCTTCCAGGCTGTCCTTCTTTTGCGTCTGACGGTAGATATCAGTCCCGGCCTGCTTCCCAGCATGGTCTAAAACTTCGGTTCCGGCCAGCTTCCCCAGCACCTTCGCCCGGTCCGGGGCGCTGATGGAACTGCCGAGGAAAGGCCCGTCAAGCTGTTCAGCCATATTCAGGTTGTATTTGGTATCGCCGATAGCGACCGAGCGAACGCCGGTAATTTCCTGGACTTCCACCGGCACCGACCGGCCAAAACCTTCGAGGACTATCGGCTTTTCAGCGCCCGGCGCGATAATACGATATTGGTTCTTGCTTGGCGTCACCTCGCGGACGACAATATGACCGCTCTTCATCGTGGCGGTGACCCGGCAAAAGCTGCAACCGGCCCGGATGAAGTCTGAGCCTTGGGGGGTGTTATAGAGTAACCAGCGCAGTGCCCGGAATATGGCGGTTTTCCCGGAATCGGTCGGCCCGGTAATAACGGTTAGTTGACCGGCTGGCGCCAGGGCGATTTGGGTTTTGATATGGCTTTGGAAGTTCTCAATTTCAAGGGTTTTGATATCGTTCATGGAGTGCTCTCCTTCCTATGAGTAATGAGACTTTCGGGAGCCTTGACGGCTCCCGGTCCTTTATTACTAGGCTTTATTGCGGTTTAATAAGGCTGCTCGGCAGCGGCTTCCAGGTTGTCCGCGACCCGGTTAAAGTCATTATCTTTGGAGGTTGCGGCAACCTGTTTCATAGTGCTGTAATCGATTCGCATATCCGCCTTCAGGCTTTCACCCAATTCCTTCATGATCGCTTTTTCTTCGGGAGTTAAAGTGTCGGCCCTGGTAAAAGTCACGGCGGAATACTTGGTTTTCTTCCCTTCCAACTTTTCCAGTCCAACCTCGGTAACCACGGCATAAAGCGGTTTCCCGAGCTTATGCATTAAGAAATCCCGGTAGTCCTTAAAACTTTTCACTGAGGTTCGCGGCAAATCTAGGTGTATGGGCATCGCGTCGTTTTCCTTGGCGATCCACGTTGCGCAGCGGTCATGGCAATCGGTTCCATCGCCGCCATTCCGGTCGCTGCCACGTTGCTTCTTAGGGCATGTGGCACAAGCTTGGCCTGCTGGGATACCCGCCTCGGGGCATCCGCTCCCAGTAATCTTGTCTGCCGAAAAGCAAAAGATCGGCTCTTCTCCTTCTTCGCGATCGTTGTAATTTTTCTGATACCAAATGTTGTAAAGATGAAAACCCAGGATAACGCCACGAAACTTCGCTAATGCGGCTTCGTTGTTGTTTTCGTCGGTGACGGTGAATGATAACCCGCCAGCGGAAGGGACAGTAATTCGGTCGAACCGGCGTTTCTCGCCTTCGGCGGAATTAAACTGAATGGCTTCCATCAACTCTTCGCGGTTCGTGATGATCGGAAGATTAATGGTCGGATTCTGTACGTTCTGCACGGCCAAAGCGGTATTTTCAGCAACCTTTGCGATTTCGTTCATAGGATAATTCCTCCTAAAAGTTTGATTTGTAACCTACATAGTGGGGTTTGCAACGTACTTTTTAAGGCAGGTTTCGCAAACGCATTTCCCCATTTTTTGAACAATGCAAAACTCATCTTTAGGGTCATAGACGCTGTATAAAACGTCATGCTCGGTTTTGCAGTCAATGCATACTTTCGGTTTGTTTTCCATGGCGTTCTCCTTAATACGGCTGGTGACTATGGACGCTTTCCTTGGCCTCTTCTCCGGCCCAGAACCGCAATTCGGCGGCTACAACCTCGGCGCGGTACCGGCAGGACCGGTATTTGTTTTCCAACAGGTCCAATTCATCCTGAGCCTGATTAACAGCGGTTTCGGCCTCGCGGGAACGCTTGGCGGCCGGGATGTAATGCTGGTCAGCGCGGCAGCGTTTCACCAATTCGGCCTGCCGGGCTTTCTCGTTGGAATACTTGGCCTTATTGGTTGCCGGGTCGGTTTCGTCCGTAATCTCCGCCAGGATTTCCAATTCACGGCCGGCCCGGTCGGCGTCGATGTCCGCGAATGCTTGTTTCAGATCGCGGACCTTCGCTTTCTGGCTTCGAATTTTATCCGGATATTGATCTAGTTCAAGCTTGACGGTGATGGGGTTAATTTGGCTATAAAGCTGCTCTTTGTCGGTCATTGAATTTGGCACCTCGTTTCTGTTTGTGGGCTTTAAGGCCCGTCTCTCCGGGCTGTCACCGGGCATTTTATATAGCGGTACACCGGTTAAACGCCGCTTGCAGGACTGAAACTTTTGTGGGCCATCCTGCCGCCGCTCAAGGCGGGTGCATATATTGCGTACTCCTTAAGGGAGGTTGCAATTAAAATGATGGGCGATAACATCCCGAATTATCTCCGGGACGTTTTGGGAACCCCGGCCTTTGTCCTGGTCCGTCGAAACCTTAATCACCCGATACCGCTTCCCGCGCTTGGCTTGAATCGCCAAATCTTCCTGGATATACGGGCGGCATAGTTCGCCGAAAAGCTCGATAAGCGCGTCCTTGTGGATTGAAATTGTTATTGAGGCGTGAATATCATTCGCTGTATCCGCGCTATTTGCCCTAATATGGGCAAAATCATTATTGTGGTTGATTTTGCAATCTTTAGATACGTTCATGATGATAAGCTGCTGAAAATTGTCACTGCATAACATTGCCTGACGCCCCTTTCCTGTGCTATGATAAGGAATTCATTGTCACGCCCCCGGTGCGGCGTTTCATCGGCGCATCACCTTCCCAAGGGTTGTCCAGGTTGCCCGAAGCCATCCCCTAACCCTGGCGACAGCGCTGAAGACGAAAATAGAAAATTTAGATTCTGGTAAAACCTGGAGTTCGCTATCCATCATCGCACGAGTTCTGCCTTTTTCATCCCGGCAGTACGGAGTTATATCATCTTCCAAAATCGTAACTTTAGTTCCGGGTTTCCAACCGAATCCCGGGTCATCTGATATAACAACCGCTTTCGATCCCGGCTTGAAATACTGATGTTTCATTGTGCGGCCTCCTGTGATATGATAGGGATAGTAGATATTTTCCTGTGCGCCTGTTTGGTCACTGGCATGACTTAACAGGTTTTTTGTTGCTCATTGAAATAAGACCGAAATCCATTGCCGACCCCTCGGCACCGGTTACACGGAATCGCCATGGTACCTTTCGTAATATGCACACACTTAGAGCATCGTGGAGGTTGACCGAATGCTGCTGTTATTCGTCGGATTACATTTCGTTTTACCGCTGTAAGCCACCATTCAAAATCATTGATCATCCGTTCAAGGGTCATCCGTCCCAGCATCGTTTCACCTCCTCCGTTTCCGTCCGGTTCTCATGCATCTCATGCAGCCGATGTTTGTCCATCTACCGTCCATAAGCTGATAACACACTTTCCGCCCACCGACTCTTTCAAACCGAATCGCCGGTTGAACTGCTACCACGGGGCTTGCCATTGCCATGGGGATCGCCTCCTTTCCCTCGGTACATATCTCGCATTCCATCCGGGCCGGTTAGGCTCCAAGTTGTGGCGTTGCCGCCAATTACACACCGCTGACCGGCTGCGACCTGTGCGCTTTGCTATTTGCCAATCGGTCAGGCCCTGGTCATACAGGGGACGGTAGATGTCAGGTTGGGTCATTGGCTTGTCCGCCTCCATTTGGAATTGCTTCTCAAACGACGTCTGCCGCAAGGGGACCATTGCTTATCACGACGGTGAAACACTAGGAGCGGGCTTTTGTTCAATCCCATTATTGCTCCCCTTCCTCTCCTTGCTGTGCCCGCCGTGCCCGCGACTCCATTACGGCGGCTTTGATTACCCGGTTGATGGTACAATTGGCGTAACAGTATTCGATAAAGCTGATGATCGCCGCGCCGATGGTGATGCAAAGGATTATGGTGCGCATGAGAACCGCCTCCTGAATTAAAAGTTGTTCATAAGACCAGCCTTTTAAAAGGAATCTCTTTCCTTTCCCCCGAATTAGATATTTATTACACCGATTACATTGTGGGGGGCTTTCTTTATGTGGATTGATTATTTACAAATCGGGATTACAGCTTTTATCGTTTTTGCCATTCCGGTTACGTTAGCGACGATTATCAAAATTTACATTGAGAAAATAGTTATGGCACGCAAATTATGGGATTTCTTCTGGCACATCGGCCCGGCCATCTTATTTCTTTGGATAGCGTCCAATAAAAAGATTTGGTCCGCAATAGGCGAATTTGGTTTTGGAGATTCAACGTTTGGGTTTGTCATTTTCCTCTTGCTCGGTCTCCAATCCCTCGCCGGAGCTTTCCTTTTTGCTTACGAAATTTTTACAGGTAAACACCTTATCGAGAAAACCGATAAGCAAAGCGGGAAAAATCAAGATAAACAAAAAGAAGAGTAAACCCGAGATTAATTTATGCAAAAACTCCATATCGATAGTTAACTGCATCGAAACACTCATCTCCCTTCGATGATGGCGATTAGGATACGCATGGCGGGGCCTCCTTTTATGCTGATGCTTTTTTCCGTTTGTTCCGTAACCATTCATCAACGTTGGACTTTAATACTCGCCAGTCCCCGCGCTCATTGACTTGGTTCCCGGGGATATCTCCGTCTTCTACAAGCTTTTTAGCCTGGTAGTGGTTAGTTCGAAGATATTTCCGAAGATCGGATAGTGTCATTACTTCCGGTGCTGTTTTCAATTTGAATACCTCCCCTCGTGAGTCTGCATAATGTAGACTTTTTGGTTAAAAAATAACTTCGAAAGGCTTTTTAAATACCCTTATGATTAATTTTGCTTCTTCGATAGAAAAGTTACGTCGGCCTTGTTCTTTCAACGCGTAAGCCCCTTTGGTTAGCCCCAATAATTTAGCCATGTCTTCTTGTGTCATTCCGTTTTTTTCGCGGTAAATTCTAACCTTGTTCATGGCAATTCTCCTTGCGTTGGTTGCATATCGCAAACCTTATATTCAAATTGTAGCTTTAAAAAAATGAAAAGTCAATAAAAACAAGCGATATATTTTTTATAAAAACCATCACCACTACAGAGTGCAACTTAAAAGAAATATTTGTTTACAAATTGAATACTTTGTAATATAATGTAAACAGTCAATTTGAAACGATAGGGTTGATAAAAATGCAGTTTAGTGACAAATTAAAAAGTTTGCGCCTCGAAAGGGGTTGGACTCAAAAAGATTTAGCCGAAAAATTAGGACTAGCGAAATCAACCGTTTCACTGTATGAGATAGCAAAGCGCGAACCAAACGCTGAAATAACCATTAAAATTGCTGATATATTCGGTATTACCGTCGACGAGCTTCTTCGCGGTACTCACTTTAAAAATGAACCCAAGATTGTCCTTTACGGCGAAGACGGTAAATTAGTTGATATTTCTGATCTTTCCAAAGAAGACCAGGATTATATCTTACAATTAGCAGAAAGGCTTAAAAAGAATAACAAGAGGTGAATGATTTATGCCGGGTGACGGAACAGTTTTTCAGCGAAAGCCGGGTCATAAATGCTATCTCATTTATAGCACCGGGAAAAAAATCATTAACAAAAAAGGAAAAGAAGTCTATGAGCAAGACCGGATCGACCTTGAAACACGGGACCTAAAGGAGGCACACGAACGCGCCAAAATTAAACGTGTTGAGCTTATAAAAAGTGGTTTTCGAAAACAAACACGGGAAACCATAAGCGAATTAGTTTTATCTTGGCTCGAAGATTGCAAGATAAAAATAAGCCCCCGAACTAAAAAACCTCTTAATCGCAGAACAATCGAAGAATATGAAAAAATAATTAAAAATCACATTATTCCTGAAGTTGGGAATGAACGTGCTAAAGAATTTGCTCCGAAACAAATCAGAGAATTAATCGGAAAGAAAATGCGGAAATCAAAATTCACCGCGCGAAAAATTTATGTTATTCTTGATGGCGCTTTTCAACTTGCGGTTAATGATGAAGAAATCAACGAAAACCCATGTAAAAAGGTGACTCCCCCGAATCAACCTAAGGTTAAGCATCTGATTTGGACCGCCGATCAATCGTTAACCTTTTTGGAAGAATCAAAAAAGAATCACCCGATCTGGAAATATGGGATTTTTCTAATGTCTTTGCATCAGGGGTTACGCATTGGGGAAGTACTGGGATTGCCAATCGAAAATGTAAATCTTTGCAACGCTACGGCGACGATCAGCCAAAAACTAACGCGTATTAAAGGGGAGTGGATTATCGAAGAGACCTTAAAAACGGATGGAACCGCCAGAACGATAGTTTTAACCCCAAGTGTCGTTGAAATGTTGAAAGAGGTAATCGGGGATAGGGAAACCGGCTTAGTTTTTACAGCCCAGGAGGGTGGTTTTGTCCGGCTGGAAAATCTACGGAATAGAGGTTTTAATTCTTTAATCCGCCTGCATAATAAAAAAATCGATGCCGATGACAGCATCAAAAATAAAGAGGCCAAAAAATTACCAAAAATACGAATTCATGATATGCGACACAGCGCTGGAACACTTTTGTATAAGCTTTTTAAAGATATAAAGTTAGTACAACTGTATTTAGGGCATTCTACAATATCGGTAACCGCTGATACGTATGTGCATACTGATTTGGATCTGCTGCGTGAAGCGGCCTCCGCCATCGATAAGGCCCTGAACGGCAAAAAAAGCACCTAAAAAGGTGCTTTTTCTTTATTGTCAACGGTTTCCTGGTTTTCTTTGCAAATTTCTTTGCATCTTCCAATTTAAGTAAAATCTTTGCTTGGAAACCTAGTTTTAGCTGGTGCGCCCGGAGGGGCTCGAACCCCCGACCTACAGATTCGAAGTCTGCCACTCTATCCAACTGAGCTACGGGCGCATATTAACTTTCTTTAAGCAGACTTCGAATCTTTCCCTTCAGAAGTCTGATACTTGCTCCACAGTCACCGGATACATTTTCATCCGGACCGCCAAAATATTATATCACAGCGAAGCCGGTTTGCCAACCTCCAGATCCGGATCGAAGATGCCCCAATCCCGTTCCCATCTCGGCTTCCATCCAATATGATAAAATACCGGGGAACTAAATCCTAAACCCAAGGAGGACAAAATGGATAATATGATGTACCCGAATCTGCCGAGCACCATGGGCCAATGTGGTCCGATGCCGGGCGCCACGATGGGACAGTGTGGTCCGATGCCGGGCGCCATGGGCCAATGTGGCCCGATGGCGGGCGCCACGGGACAGTGCCCGATGACGATGCCGGGGAACGTGGACCCGTACGGTATGGATCCCAGCTTTATGGATCCGATGGGAGAATCTTCCTGTCAAGTGATGCAAATGCAAGCCATGTGCATGGATGTGCATCGCATGGTCTCCGATATATATGACAGAATGGGCGGACGCGATCGGCGCGACCGGCGCGACCGCGACCGGCATCGCCGTCGCGATCGGGACCGGGGTTACGACTGTCTCCGCGATTGGAACCGTTGCTAAGGCCGTCCCGGCCCTTGATCCGGCTGAAGGCAAAGGCGGTTTTAGCATATACGGCTAAAACTGCCTTACCTCTTTGCGCCACGCACCCGCCGCTCCGTATTGAAGCCATTCCACGGCATGAGTTCGGCGAGCCCGCGCTATATCGCTATCTTTCATTGTTTGGAAACCGCCTCCCGGCGGTTTCGCTTTTAAGGCGGCCGTCACCGCCGCCCATCTCAACGCTGATCAGTGATGCCAAACTCCCGCCAGGTCTCGGGCGGCAACCCAATCTTGATCTCCTTCCGGGCTTCGGAATACAAATCGTTCAACTGGGACAGGCAGCGGTCGCGCTCGGCGTTCCGCTCCATCATCCGCGCTTTGTAGGTCAGCTTGGCGTTTTGGGCGGCGACGGCCCGGGCGTGGCAATCGCTCATCCGGGCGATAAAAGCGGCGTCAATCCCCAGTCTGGACAATTCCGCCTCATGTTCCTCCAACCCCGCCATCAATCCCTCAGCCCGGCCCAGTTGGGCCCGGATCGAACGGTGCAGATTCATTATTTCGTTACCTCCAATCAATTATCATTATCTCCGATAGTCCGGGACATCCTTAATTAAAAAGATTATAACACGGTTCGTTAACATCGGTCAATACACATCTTAATTCAATGTAACAGGCCGTTTGTCGATAATTGCTGCTTATTTTCCTAAATTTTTTTTGTAAAAAACAACCCGCAACGTTTGCGGGAAAAAGGGAATGAATTAAATATAGATAACCATGATTTGAAGATACTTGCGCCATTCATAATACTCCTTCAGCATTGGCTCATTCATTTTCTGTGGTTAATGTTAATGCAAGGGGAACAATTCCCCCAACGGCAGCGGCGCTTTCGGCTGCATGGGGAATCACTCCCACCGGATTTTCAGGGACAAAATGACGATGGGGAACGGATCCCCAAGCAAGGGGAGCCACTCCCCATCGATCCCGAGCCGTTCAAAATCCATGGGGAACCATTCCCACTTCTCATTTGCCGGCTCCATCAAGATGGGGAATCGCTCCCCTTGAAACTCAAGTATCCCAGGGAACGGGACCGGCCTCTGCGCTTCTTGCTTCGACGGCTTTTAGAACTGGCCAAGGATTAGAGCCGGGATTTGCCTCGCCTTTCCGAATCCCGCTTACGAAATCCGGTATTTCTCCACCGCCCGCCGGATCTCGGCCTTGTCGGCGTCAGATATTGGCAGCAGAGTGGTGGCGATATGCTCCTCGCAGATGCCCAGCAGCGATAAGGCATATTTCTGGCCGTTCCCCCAATGATTGCCGGTGGCTCCGTAAACGGCCCGCTGAATCTCGGCCAATTCCCGCTGGATCGCGGCCGCGGCGGCGAACTGACCCTCCAGGGCTTCCCGGTACAGCCGGACACAGCGCTCAATGGCCAGACTGCTGATGCCGGGGACCAAGCCGTCGGCGCCGAGCCGCAGCGCCAGATCGAGCGCGCCCTCATCGCCCTGGAAAAGCGCGAAATCGTCCCGGCCCGTCAATTCCCGGAATACCGGCAGGTGGGAAAAGAGCTGCCCCTTAAATCCGACGATCCGCTCTTCGTGGCTGAGCTCGATCAGGGTGTCGTCGGGAATCGGATTGTTGGTGTACTTGCCGGCATCGTAGATAAAAAGCGGCTGGTCGCTGTTCCGGCTGAAATAGCGGTAATAGTCGCGGATCTCCCGCTTGTCGCGGGTGTTGTAATAATAGGGCGGGGTCAGCACGATCAGGTCCGCTCCCGCCTCCAGCGCCTTGCCCAGGAAAAGTTCGGTTTTACGGACGCCTTCGGCCGAGACGTTGACCAACAGCGGCACCCGGCCCCGGTTTTCATCGGCCGCGATCTTCACCAGCCGCTCTTTCTCCGACTCCACCAGCATCGGGAATTCTCCCATGGTGCCCAGCAGGAACAGGCCGTTGACGCCGTTGGCGATCAACCGGTTGACCAGCCGCCGGGTCCCCGCTTCATCGATATTTTGATTCCCGTCCAACGGGGTCACCATTGGACAGATCACTCCCGCTAATTTCATGCCAATTCCTCCCATTGGTTTGATGAATTGATAATCCCTTTTTATCGATTACAACACAGCATTCTGCTCAAGCAAGGTTTTTTGCAATTGCGCGACATCGATCCGGTGCAGATCCCGCCCGGCCTTGACGCTCAACGCCGCCGCCGTTCCGGCGGCCTGGCCGATGGCCATGGCGATCGGCGACACCCGGATCGCGGCCGCCGCCTCATGGGTCGCGGAAATACAGCGGCCGGCCACAGCCAGGTTGACAACCTTGTCGTTCAACAAGGACCGATAGGGTATTTGATAGGACGCGCCGTAAGGCAAGTGCACCGAATCGGTGGAATCCCCTGACGGATTGTGAATATCGATGGGATAGCCGCCCCGGGCGATCGCATCCTCGAAGTCGCGGCCGGTGAGGAGATCCTGGTCCGTCAATCGATACGTTCCCTTGATCCGGCGCGATTCGCGGATCCCGATCTGGGCGGGGGTGCCGAGACAGACCGCATTTTGAAATCCAGGGACGCTTTGCTTCAGAAACAGAAACGCCTGACGCGCCTGTTTTCTCCCCTCAAGCTCGGCCTGGGTCAAGTCTTCGGGCCGGGTGGCGTCGAGCTTCAGCACCCGGGTCATATTCAGAATCACTTCGCCCAAGCTGTTGGTTTCAAAGAATAACACAAAATCCCGTTCAAAGCTGATTCGGCCGCCGGCGATCGCCTCGCGCAGGATCGAATAAAACCCGGAGACCGACAGCCGGGGCGCGCGGTCGAGATCGAGCGGGTCGCCGATCAGAAACTCGCCGGGATGCGCCTTCATATAGGCCTTGACCGCATTCAGATCAACCCCGCCGATCTTAAGATTCATGGTCATCGGTTGCGCCAGGCCGTCCGCGTCCCGTCCTTTCTGACAATCCACCCCGGCCCGCTGCGCTAGGTCCGCGTCGCCGGTGGCGTCGATGAAAACTTTGCCCTCCAATTCACTGAGACCCGCTTTATTGCAGATCGTAATTGACGCAATGCGGCCATCTTGGACGGCGGCTCCGGCCACCATGGTGTGAAGAAGCAAATCACAACCGCTCTCCAGCGTCATCTCGTCGAGCAACAGCTTCAGACTCTCGGCGTCAAACGGCGTCACTGACGAAGCATACCCGATGGTATCGGCGACATGCCCCGGCGAGGCGCCCATCGCTTGCAGCCGCTCCACGATCTCGGCGGGGATTCCCTTCACTACCTGCTCCTTCCCGGCGTGAAAGGTCATCATCGGCCCAACGCCGGCATTGGTCAGGCTTCCTCCCAGGAAACCGTAACGTTCGATCAACAGCGTCCGAGCGCCGTTCCGGGCACTGGCGATGGCCGCCACGCTTCCCGAAACCCCGCCTCCGGCCACGATCACATCGTACATTGAACCACGCCTCCCACCCATGATTTATCCCTTGATCCCGCTGGCGGCGATGCTTTCAATGAAAAACTTCTGGCCGGCCAGATAGACCAGGACCAGCGGCACCACGGCCGATACCGCGGCCGCCATGATCAGCGAGTACTCGGTCCCGACATCGTCCATGAAGTAATCGAGGCCCAGCGGGATGGTGTACAGTTCCTTGCTGCGCAGAAAGACCAGCGGCGTCATATAATCATTCCAGGTCCAGACAAAGGCCAGGATGATCAGGGAGGCCACGGCCGGCTTGGCCAGGGGCATGATGATCTGCCACCAGATGCGGAACTCGCCGGCGCCGTCGATCCGGGCCGACTCCGATAGCTCGAAGGGGAGCGCCACGAAGAACTGGCGCAGCATAAAGACGCCGAAGGCCGAAAAAACGCCCGGCAGAATCACCGAAAGATGGGTGTCCAGCAGGCCCATCCAGTTGAAAAGGATGAACTTGGGGATCAGCGTGACTTGGGGCGGGATGATCATGGTCGCCAGATAGAGCAGGAACACCGCGTTCCGGCCGCGAAAGTTGATCCTGGCGAAGGCGTAGGCCGCCATGGCGCTGGTCAGCACCTGGCCGAGCACGGTCCAGAAGGCGACGCTAATCGAGTTCAGATAAAACAAGCCGAACGGCGCCCGGCCCGTCCAGACCTCAAGGTAATTCCGGAATTCCCAGGACTGCGGGATCCATTGGATCGGATAGACAAAGATCTCCGATTCCCGCTTGAACGAGGCGGACAGCATCCAGATGAACGGCAACAGCATCAGCAGCCCGATCAGACCAGTGCCTACAGTGTAGAGGAATTTCCGAAGCCAATGCCGTTGCGCCACCGAGAGAAATGAACGGCGGGCGGCGGTCCTCACAGATAATTGACCCATTTTTTCTGCCCCTTCCACTGAATCATCGTAATGATAAAGATCATCACAAACAGCACCCAGGCCAAAGCCGCCGCATAGCCCATCTGGTAGAAACGGAACGCCGCGGTGTACATGTAATAGACCAAAACCGTGGTGGCGGTTCCGGGGCCGCCCTGAGTGATAATGTTCACCGGCCCGAAAACTTTGAAGGAATTGATGATCCCGGTGATCAGCAGAAAGAAGGTTGTCGGCGATAGCAGCGGAAAGGTGATCCGCCAGAACTTGTGGAATCCGGTCGCGCCGTCGATCTCGCAGGCCTCATACAGTTCCCGGGGGACCCCTTGCAGCGCCGCCAGGTAAATCACCATATTGTAGCCGATGTTGATCCAGATGCCGATGATCGTAATCGCTGGCAACGCCCACTGGTCGCTGGCAAGCCACAACGGCGGATCGGCGATCCCGATCAACCGCAGGAAGTAATTGATCGGTCCCCGGCCCGGATGAAATAACGCCATCCAGACCACCGAGACGGCGACGATATTTGAAATGTACGGCATGAAAAAGACCGTCCGCAATAACTGTTTCATCCAGATCCGGTCATTGAGAACCTTGGCGAAATAAAGGCCAAGCCCCAAGGCGACCGGGACCAGCAATCCCGTATAGAAAAGATTGTTCCGGAACGAACTGACGAACCATTCGTCCTCGGCCATCTGCGCGTAATTTCCCAGCCCGATGAATTTGATGCCTTTAAATCCCGAGACCAGGTCCCATTGAGTAAATGACAAAATCAACGAGATCACGACCGGCGCCGCGATAAAGGCGATAAAACCCAGCAGACTCGGAAGCAGAAATAAGTACCCGGTAATGTCGTCGCGCCATTGCCTGGACAGGCCGCGTTCCGATTGTCGTTTGCCCATAATTAGCCCACCTTGACGAAATGTATGGTTGAAATGAGGGATGAATCGGCTTCATCCCTCAACGGTTGCGGTTTAGGCCGCGTCTTATTTCCCTTTTTCCTTGGCGATCTCTCGGTCAGCCCGCTTTTTCATGTTGTCCAGCGCCTGCTCGATGGTGATCGAACCCAGTTGCGCTTTTTCGTATTCTTCGGTGATAATCTGGTCGATCTGGGCGTAGGCGGTGAAATCGCTATCGTTATAGCCGGGACTGTCATAGTCGAGGAAGACCTTTTTGAAGCTCGCCATGTCGAACAGCCGTTGATTCTCGGCGTTGATGATCAGTTCCGATACTTTGCCGACATCCGTCTTCTTCCAGGCCGAGCCCCGCCCGTATTTGAACATATAGATCGAACCCTTGGTGGCCCAATATTTGGCGAGCTTCCAGGCGGCGTCCTTATTTTTGCTGTTCTTGCTGACCGCGATGTAGTCAAAGAAGGTCCGCCCCATATAATTTACTTTGGTATTCTGGTCATAGCGGGGGAGATTGGCGAAAGCCACTTTCCAGTTCCGGGGATAATCCTTTTGGTTCAGCGCGTGCCGGAGCATGGCGTCGGATCCGATCATCAGCGCCGCCTTGCCGGTGAAAAACTCCGACCAGTAGTTCATTTTGGCCATCAAAAACTCGATCCGGTTCTCCTGGACCTTCAGTTGGTTCTCCAGTTCCAGCTTGTACGCTAACGACATTTTGAAGGCCGGATGGTCGAAATTGGAAGTGCCGTCCGCCTTGTAGTAATAATTGGCCCCTAGCAATCCCCGCGCCGGCGTGGTAAAGGAATAGCCCGGATCAAACCAGATGGAGCCGTACCGTTTATTCGCCCCGTCGCCTTTGGTCAGCTTCCGGGCGTACTCCTTATAATCCTCCCAGGTCCAGTCCTTCTTGGGCAGAGTCAGCCCAGCCTCGGTTAAGGCTTGCTGGTTGATCCAGACCAGGGTCTTCAGGGTGCTGGCCGGCAGCGCGTAGACCTTGCCGTCAAGGGTAAAGAAGTCGGTCCCGAAATTCTCTTTCATATTCAACCGGTCTTTGGTGATGTAGGGAGTCAGATCGAGCGCCTGGCCGCCCTTGGCCCGGGGATCGATTCGCCGGGCGCCGTAATTGATGAACACATCGACATCGTCGCCGGCCATCAGAGCCGTGCTCAGTTTGGTGTTGCCAGCCGGATCGTTTTTGTAAAAGACATATTCGGCCTTAATGTTCGGGTTCTCTTTCATAAAATTGGCCAGCAGTTCGGAGACGCCCTGATCCTCCTGGACCGCTCCCCAAACCTTGATGGTCACCCCGGCCTCGCCGGCCTTCTTTTTCTGGCCGAAGACCGTGACCGGCGCGCTCAAGACCGCCACCAGTAACGTCAGAACGCACCAGGTTGCCAATCGTCGTAACTTCATACCATACCCTCCTTTTACTAAACTACCCCCAGTATAAAGCAGCTGGAGCCGGATCCGAAGGGAAGATTTTTACCATTTGTAGCATAGTTTTTACCTCCTCTTAACATGAAGGGCCAAAAAAACGGCAGGTAATTTTTTTACCCGCCGGGTCAAAATCCGCCATGGGTTTCCCGGTATTCGCTAGGCGAGATGCCGGTGTACTTCTTGAAACTTTTGCTGAAATAATTGACATCCTCAAACCCTACCTTTTCGGCAACCTCCAGCAATTTGGCGTCACTTGTCTCCAGCATCCGCTTGGCCTTGTCCATCCGCAGCCTGGTCAGAAACTCGACAAACCCCACTCCGCATTCTTTCTTGAAGAGACGGCTGAAATAGGCGCTGTTCATCCCGGCGAGCGAGGCCGCGTAATCCAGGTTTATCTTCTCGGCATAGTGCAAGTCCAGGAAATCGATAATCCGCTTCACATCGCGGCGGAAAGTGTTCGAACGCAAATCGGCCAAGGCTCCGGCGATGATCAGGGCGCCAGTCGCAATCTTCTCCCGCAATTCGGCCGGATCCTGGCAACTCATCACTTGTTCGATGATATCGTCGGCGCAGACGCTATCGATGGACTGGTCGTGGCGGTGCAGTTCCTTCTCGAATCCCAACAGGATCTGGAGGCCGATCTTTTTAAGCTGTTCCAGCTTTAGTCCGTGACCCGAGGCAGCGGCGAAGATCGCTTCGAGAGTGGCCCGGATCTTTCCGGTATCTCCCTCCTTGAGGGCGGCGGCCAACGGCCGCTCCAACAGATCATCGGATTTGAACTCCAACTGCCGTTCTCCTTTAACAATCCGGTCAGCCCGGGAGAGATCGGCCAGCGCCGTCTGGAGCTCGCGGAATGCCTCCGGTAACTCGCCAAAGGAGTGAAAGCGGGCGGTGAACACGGTAAAACATTGCGTATTAAAATATAGCTGGAGGCTCTCCTCAATATCCCGGGCCACCGAGTTCAAAAAATCGCCTGACTCCCCGGTGCCGGCCGGTTGCACCCCTCCGATCCAAAAATCAGCCTCGCTGACGGGAAATACTTCACTAACGGCAAACCGGCGGCCGGCGATCTCCTCCAGCAGATCGAGAACGGACTGGCGAAAAAATTGGGTATCCTTCAGGGCTTGACTCCGGAGAACCCGGACTAGTAGGAAGCGGTCGGCCCGTTCCATTACGGTCGGATTGGCCAGCAGCGGACTATCGTCAGGAACCGCATCGCCAACTCGCCGCTCCGGACGAAGCAGCGCTTGAAATAACTGTTCTTTTAGCAAAACCCGGTTGTTAACGACCAACCGTTTCAAGGTCTCCAATTCGCTGGCCTTGCGCCGCTCCAGGTCGATCGTTTGTTTCAACCGCAGCAGTACCGCCAAAATCTCGGCCGGATCGACCCCGATTTTGGTAAAATAACCGCTGGCGCCGAGGGCCATCGCTTCTTTGACCAGGTTCAATTCATCCAGACAGGTCAAGATAATGAACCGGACTTTTGGAAACCGCTGCCGGACGGCCTGGATCAATTCCATCCCACCCATTTTGGGCATTCGGAGGTCAGTCAGAATAATGTCGGGCAACTCCTGTTCGCAGCTTGCCAAAGCTTCGGCACCGTCAGCCGCCTCCGCGCTGATTGTGAACCCGTGGTTTTCCCAATCAAGCACCGATTTCATGCCGACCCGTACCAGAAATTCGTCGTCCACGATCATTACCTTGATCATTGCTCGTCCATCCTTTCCGGCAATACGGGCAATTTCAGCGTGACCACGGTGCCGCGATCCGGCTCACTGGCAATGGTCAAGCTGGCCCGGTCCCCGAAATTCAAGCGCAACCGTTGATAAACATTCATCAATCCAATCCCCCGTCCTTGCGGATCGGCGGGCGCGGCCAGAGCCCGGTTTATCTCGGCGAGCCGCGCGGCATTCATCCCCCGGCCGTTGTCGGCGATGGTGATCAGCACCGATTCACCGTCAACACGGCCGCTGACGGTGATTTTCCCTTCAGAGGTTTTGGCCAGTCCGTGCAGAATGGCGTTTTCGACCACCGGTTGCAGGATCAGCTTGATGGTTTGCAGTTTCAGCACGGCGAGCTCAAAGTCGAAGGCCGTTTCAAACCGGGAATTATACCGGACTTGCTGAATGAAGATATAACTTTTCAAACTCTCCAGTTCCGCCTCAAAGCTGATAAACTTGGCTGAACCAATGCTCATCTTCAACAGGTTGCTCAAAGCGCCGATCATATCGGCCACGCTCTCCGCCTGATTCATCACCGCCACCCAGCGGATCGAGTTCAGGGTATTGAAGAGAAAATGGGGCTTGATCTGCGCCTGCAGCGCTTCCAGCTCCAGCTCACGCTCCCGCCGCTGCTCCTGATAGAGTTGGTCGATCAAATCCCCGATCTTGCCGACCATCTTGTTAAAACTGGCCATCAGCCGGCCGACCTCGTCCCGACCAGTCACCGCGACCCGGACGGTCAGATCTCCGTCCTCCACCCGGCTGATCGAGCCGCTCAACTGCTTGATCGGCCGGGTGATTGAGATCGCGATGAAGGCCGCGATCATCGCGAACACCGCGATAAACAGACAGAGCAGCACTGTAATCTTGGCTCGGAGTTCCCGGATCTCCCCTAATAGCGATTCATAGGGAATGATCTCTGCCACTTTCCAACCATTTTTATTCAGACGCTGGTAATTAATCAGGTATTTGCGGTCGCCCGCTACACTGATGAACGAACCGCCGGGATTACCCGTGGCCGACCCGGCCAATTTATTCCAGAACGAACGCCCCTCCATCACCCGGGTCTGAATAAACGGCCGGTTCCCTTCGTCCAGCAGCGTCAGATTGCTTTCGGGGAATGCGGCAGCCTTCGTCAGGATATTGATGATCTCCTGATGCGGAATGCTGATGATGAATTTGCCGAAAACCTTCCGGCCCATGTCCCGTTGGATGCTGCCCGCCAGTGTAAAGACCTCGGGGTAGCGAACCCGCTCTTCATGGACGTAATTTTTCTGGGTAGTGATCCAGATAAACCGGTTGTCCGGAATCCGCTGATACCAACTCTCGCTCATCAGATTGGACGTGGAGTCCCGCAACGTGTCCCACGAGGTGTAGGGCCTTCCCCGGGCGGAGATCAACGTGAAATAACTATTGTACGGAAAAAAACTGCTATGGATGGTCATAAAAAGATTATCAATCAGCGACGCATCTTGCCACTCCTGGTGAAGATCCCCCTCCGCCCCGGCCAGAATCCGGACAATGTTTTGATTCAGATTCAAACTATTGGAAACCGAGATCATTCCATTCAAAAGGTTATCCACGTTTCCAGCGGTCTGTTCCAGCGTCTTGGAAGTGGATGCTCCCACTTTCTTCAGGATGATCTCCTCCGAGAACCGGAAGGACAAATAGCCAATAATTAATACCGGAGTGATGATCAGCAGCATAAAGGCAGCCGTCAGCTTGTAGGTGATGCTGGTTCCGATCCAACGCAACGGGTTAAGTCTCATTTGGGCGGCCTCCCAAATACTTTTTTCACTTATAGCGGGCTGAGCCTCAAGGTATGCCGGGATTATCAAAAATTATAACTATCCATTGAAACCTCAGCGTGGGGAGACGCAGGAACCTCGGAGCAGCAATTTCCCGGGCAGCAATAGGGAAGGGTTCTCCACCGGGGCTTGTGCCGGCCGGTTCAAAGAATTGATCAGGATTTCGGCCGCTTTCAACCCTTTTTCATACGCGGGTTGCCAAACCGTGGCCAAAGGAGGGTTCAGATATTTGGCGACCTCACTGTCGTCAAATCCGACCACCGACAGGTCGCCGGGAATGGCCATCCCCAGCTCTTCGGCAGCCTGGTACACTCCTAGCGCGATGGTGTCATTGAAGGCAAAGATCGCAGTCGGCCGATCCCCGGTCATCAACAACGTTCTGGCCGCCTGATAACCCGCTTCTTCCGAAACGTATTTCACGACCTCCACGTAAGATTGGCGGTACGCAATGCCGTGGGATTCCAGCGCGGCCCGGTATCCTTCCTGCCGGTTGACGCCCGAGGCGTAGCTCAACGGACCGCTGATTAACCCGATTTTGGAATGGCCGAGCAGTAAGAGATGACTAACGGCCTGAAGGGCTGCAATTTTGTCGTTGACCTCCACTTTGGGAACCTGGCGGTTTTCATCCGGATAATCCCCGATCAGCACAAACGGGATTTTGTTATCGATTAATTTATTGATATACTTGCTTCGGGTCCTAATACTGATCAAGATCAGCCCATCGACCTTTCGGCCCCGATAGAGCGTCGAATAATCCGATTCGGACTCATTGACATCTAGCAGAATTCGATAATTCCGCTGTTTGGCCATGACCCCAATTCCGCGCAGCACCTTGGTATAGTTGGAATTGGAAAAGAAATAGTCCGGGTCCTGTGAGATGATCACCCCCAGGGTCATCGTCTTCTTGGTAACCAGTCCCTGAGCGACCTCGCTGGGATGATATCCCTGCATGGCGTTGAGCACCTTTTCCCTTGTCTCGGCGCTGACATAAATTTGATTGTTGATCACCCTGGAAACCGTGGAGATCGAAACCCGTGCTTCCCTGGCGACGTCATAAATGGTTTTTGCCATTCTGCTCTGATTCCCCCACCAGTCTTTTAATGAACTCCGGCCCAAGACCGGAGTTCATTACTACACGTAGATATTCTACAAAAAAACCGGTTTTCTTTTTTTAATTAACTGAGTATAAAGGTAGCTCGCAAAAAAACAAACACGACTCCAAAAAAGGAACAAACAATTGCCGGATTGGTTTGATGCTCCGTGAAAAGTGGAAGCGCTGGATATTACCATGTACGACGCTTGACCAAACTCAGGTCCGGCCCTCAAAAACCGGTAACAAATCCCCGGCCTGCCGCAAAACGATAATCCGGGCGTCCTTTCCTCTTTCCGATAAGGCGTTTTCCAATGCCTCGGCCGGAGTCGGGGCATAAAGAAATCCCAGTCGCTCCGTATCTGTTTTCGAAATATACGGCGAAATAAGATAGCCTTTTCTTCCGGCTTCCTTGATCGCGAACGACGCCTGAATCATGTGGGCGGCAACCGATTTATTGACGCAACCCGTCTCCAGCAACTTTTTCGTCTCCGTGAAAGAGTGGTAGCCATAGCGAAGAACCTCCCCGTGCGATTTGGAGACTCCCTCCCTGCACTCGGCCACCTGAATCAGAATCGCGCCTTCCTTGGCGACGATGCCCGCCGGAGTTATGGCCTTGATAGCCTGCCAGTATTCGATGTCGGTCAGATAGGAATCGAAGATGACAATATCGGCCTTCTCGGGGATATTGATTCCATGAACCGTTTTGGCATGCTCGGTGCCGACCCGGTGCGCCCGGACTGGATCTCCGGCGACGGCCCGGACCACTTGCCCCTCATTGTTTGTGATACAATTGACGATAAATTTCAATCCGGCTCCAACCGCGACTTCATCAATGACCTTTCGAACCGGATTGTCCCTGACCCCGAACAATTCTTCCGGCGCCAGTTGGGACATATGCCAATGCATATCGCCGCTGGTCTCTTCCCCGCAGATGCCGGGCACAATCATCTTGCCCCCGCCGGAAAAACCGGCGACCGCGTGCGGGATAATTCCGCCGATCGCGATGGTAAAATCGGACCATTCGATCAGTTTATTGGCTTTGATCCGAATCCCGGAATCAGTCCGTCCGTAATCGATCAAGTTTCGTTGATCGTCCCAGCGGTGATTGATCACTTCATAGCGCCGGCAAACCTCCGAGCCGAGCTTGAGGAGGAGTTCCTCCGGGCTCATCGGCCGATGGGTCCCGAGCGCCATTAGAATTTTAACGTTTTCGGTTTTGACTCCGGCGGAATGAATCTCCTCCAGCACCAGCGGGATAATATCCCTGACCGGCGTGGCGCGGGTGTTGTCATCGGAAAGAATCAGCACGCGAGAGCGGTCATTCAGGTAATTGGCCAGCCGTTCCATGCCGATGGGATTGCCCATGGCCTCACTGATAATCTGACCTACCGATGCTTCCGGCTCCATCAGGCCAGACTCGAAAATTCCAATCAGATTTTCAGCGGGAATCTCCAATTCCGGGAGATCGGGATAGGGAAATTTGTACAACAATTCAATACCTCCTTGTCGTTGCCTCGTTAAATTATCAAAGCGCTTTCACAACTCTTCATCCGGAGAGTAAATGTTTATATACAAAATTCGTACCTTCAATAAACGGTTCCGCTGAAACCATTCTGAAAGCGCTTCGAGTTAAGTGAAACATTTGACCATTTCAGCCAAATTCCTGCGTATCTTCAAAACTCTTTTTCTCCCATATATTAAAAACCCCCGGCCTCGGCCGGGGGAAGTCTCAAATGAAATATTCGATTAAAACTTCGCTTCGCCGTAGCACGTCGATAATCTTCGGCAACGCGTCTTCCGGCTTTTCCGCTGTCACCCGGATCGCCACCGGGCAATCTTCGAATTGTTCCTTGCCCAGGGAAAAGACGATAATCTCGTTGGGTTGGTTCAAGGCGCGCAGGATTTCAATCTCATAATTGTCGAGATCGGGGATATGCGTGATAAAAATCTGCCCGGCGTCGGTGAAGATGTGCGCCAACTCCCCTAAGCGCCGGAGCTGTTCATCCCGATCTTCCCCGCCGTTTTTGACATCCGCTCCCAGGCCGCTCAACATATTGGCCAATCCAAGGTAGTAAACGCTATAGCCGCTTTTAAACAGGCCGACCTCCAGGGCCCGGGCCAGGTTTCGACCGGCCTCGTCTTCGCCCCCGGTGATCACGATAAACTTGGCTTTCTGTTTGTATCGCATCTCCCGCTCGGCCTGAGACACGGCGGTCTTCTCCCAGTGGAACTCCCGTTCGGCCAGATGGCCGCCGATAATATCCTGATGATCCGCAATCGCCTCGGTGATGATTCCGCCCCCGACAATCTCGTAATGATCGACGATAACGAACCGCCCGGTCGCCTCGATCTCCCGTGAAAGATCAAAAGCGATCGGCTTCAGCGTTTTCAGGACGCATTCGGCCACTTCATGCCGTTCAATTTGGCGGGACCCCCGTTCGGAGGTCAGATCCGACGAGTTGAGAACGCTCGTGATCTCTTCCAAATAAACGGCGACCCGGTTAGTAGCCAGCTTCAATTTGTATTTCTTGCCTTTGACCATCGGGTGTTTACCCATCCAGAACAGATGGGCCCGAAACGAGTTGCCGTGGAACGGCGGGGTCTCATCCAGCCGGCACATGATCTCACCGGGCTTCACGTACACCTGGGTGCTAAGCGTCAATCCGGTGGCATACCCGGCGCTGACTTTTTCACGGACCGGCTGATTAAACCCTTCGATGCTCTGGATCGTGGACCGTTTCCCCGAAGGTAGGAAAATCACTTCATCCCCGACTCCGACCGATCCGGTTTCCGCCGTTCCGGCGAAGATCCGCCGGTCGTCCCCGTCCTCGGTGAATTTGTAAATATCCTGGACCGGCAGGCGGAACGGCTGTTCCGCTTTGGCCTTCTCTTTGTGAAAATCGTCAATCAACTCCAGGACGCTCGGGCCCTGATACCAGGGCAGACTAGCAGAGCGGCGGGCCAGGTTGTCGCCGTCCCGGGCCACGATCGGCACGAACGACTGCGGCTGGACGCCGATCCGCTCCAGAAACTCGGTGAATTCGGCGACCAGCCGTTCGTATACCTCCGGGTTGTAGGCGACCAGGTCCATTTTGTTGACCAACACCACAATCTGCCGCACACCCAGCATCGATAACATAAAGCCGTGTCGCCGGGAGTTTTCGCGAATTCCCTCTTTGGCGTCGATAACCAGCAAGGCCGCCTCGGCCCGGGCCGCTCCGGTGATCATGTTCTTCAAAAACTCAATATGTCCGGGAGCGTCAATGATAATATAATGCCGCTTGGCGGTCTTAAAGAAACAGCGAGCGGTATCGATGGTAATCCCCTGAGCCTGTTCATCCTTTAGCGCATCGAGCAGAAAAGCGTATTCAAAGGGTTTGGCGTTCCGCTCGCAGTTCAACCGGACCTGCGCCAGCTTCCCCTCGGGAAGCGACCCGGTATCGGCCAGCAGCCGCCCAATCACCGTGCTTTTCCCGTGATCGACATGGCCAACGATGACGATATTCATCTGTTCGCGATTGAAATCCATTACATATACCCATCCCGTCTCAAAGTCTCCAAGGTACCGCCGTCTTCCTTATCCTGTTCCCTGCCGGACCGCTCGGCGATATTGGCGAACTTTCCGCTGCGCAGTTCGACGATGACCTCGGCCACATTTTGGGCGGTCGATTCCACCGGTTTAGTGCAGGGATAACAGCCCAGGGAGCGGTAGCGCTTCCCGTTGCCGTGGTCGAAATACAGCGAGGTGATCGGGATTTGCTCCTTCTCAATGTATTCCCAGATATTCAACTCGGTCCAGTCCAACAAGGGATGAATCCGCAGATGGGTCCCTGGCGCGAAATCGGTTTTAAACTGATTCCACAGTTCGGGCGGCTGATCGCCCACATCCCATTCGTTTTGCTGATCCCGGGGCGAAAAATAACGTTCCTTGGAACGACTTCCTTCCTCATCGGCCCGGACACCGACAATCACCCCGGTGTACGGTTCAGTGTTGTTATCCAATCGATACTGTTGTTGCTGGTGATCGAAACGGTAGCGCGGCGCTTCACCTGAGAGGGTCCGCTTCAGGGCTTCGCTCTTCAAGTTCTTACAGCAGACAATCCGATCCGTTTTGCCGTCAGGATAAGTCTCCTGGGCGGCAATCGCCGCTTCATTCTGGCCGACAATCATTTGCAGCTTCCACTCGGCCGCCAGTTGATCCCGGTAGGCGATCATCTCGGGAATTTTAAACGAGGTATCGATATGCACCAGCGGGAACGGCACGTGGCCGAAGAACGCCTTGCGTGCCAGCCACAGCAAGACCGTGCTGTCCTTGCCAATGGACCATAACATGCAGAGGTTCTTGAATTCGCGGTACGCCTCGCGCAGAATATAAATGCTCTGATTTTCCAGTTTCTCCAGTTGATTCATGACTCGCTCACCCGCGTCAATTTGCCGTCCCGGTAATGCAGCCCGCACTCCTTGTGCTCCGGCGCTTCCCACCACCAGCGCCCGGCGCGCAGATCCTCTCCCGGCTGAATCGCCCGCGTGCACGGAGCACAGCCGATGCTCGGATAATTCCGGTCGTGCAATGAATTGTAAGGAACCCGGTGCTCCCGGATATAGCGCCAGACTTGCTCGGTGGTCCAGGCGGCGAGCGGGTTCAGCTTCAACAATTGATTGGTCTGATCCCATTCGCAAACTTCAACATTGGACCGGGTCACCGCCTGTTCGCGGCGGAGGCCAGTGATCCAGACATCCACGGTTTTCAGGACGCGCCGCAGCGGCCCGATTTTCCGCACTTCGCAGCATTTTTTCCGTAACTCCACGCTCTCATAGAATAGATCCGGGCCGAACCGCCGTTCCATTTCTTCGAGGGCGGCGGTATCCGGGCAATAGATCTCGTAATTGAAGTTATATTTCCGCCGGGTTTCCTCCATCACTTGGTACGTTTCCTGCGGCAGCCTCCCGGTATCCAGGACGAAGATCCGGGCCCGGGGCGTGATCGACAGCAGCAGATCAGTTAAGACTTGATCCTCCGCTCCCAGGCTGGAGGCGAGCGCGATCCGGTCGCCGTGCCGCTCCGCCATACTCCGTAAAACTTGTTCCGGAGTGAAGCGCTCCAACTCGCCGCATAGTTTCACTGCTTCCGTACTCATTGCTTTAACGCTCCATTTCCAAATTTCGCCGCTTTCAACCGGCTCATACCCCTTTTTCAACAATGACCCGGTACACTTCCCCTTCCGGGCTGACCTTGACGACTTTATGCCCTTCCTCCTTGAGACTGCGGGGAACATTCAGCATGGCGTCGCCCTCGTCGAGGATGACCTCCAGCCGTTCCCCGGCGTTCAACTCTTCCAAGGCCAATTTGGTCTTCACAAAATTTAAGGGACAGACCACTCCGTGCAGGTCAATTCGTTTTTTGATTTCATCACTCATGGAGCAGAGCCTCCTTTACTTGCTCAACTCCGATCCGGTCGATCATATGGCCGAATCGTTCCCGTTTCCTGCCGTTTTCCCGGTAATAGGCCACGACCCTGTCGATCATCCGGTACAATTCGGCCTCGTTTTCGATCAGCCCCCGTAACTTGGTGGCGAGCCGGGGAATCTTGCCCATAGTGCCCCCGATCCAGAGGATATACCCTTTTTGCGCCGCCACCCAGGAGTCGGCCGGGCAATTGGAAGTGCAGATACTGCAATATATGCATTTTGACTCATCCAGGCGATACTCATCGTTCACTTTCGCGATGGCGCCGGTGGGACAGCTATTGACGCAGAGATCGCAGTGGATGCAACTGTCACGTTGCCAGGCCGGCAAAATGCCGCCCATGACCCCCAAATCGTTTTCGGTGGCTTTGGCGCAATTGTGAGGACAGCCGGTGACCGCCATCTTAAACTTATGGGGGGTGTCCTGCCGGAAATATTTGGCGTCGAGTTCCGCGGCGACCGCTTTGGTATCGATGATCCCCCAGCGACAGGTCGAATTACCCGGACAGGCAACCACGATCCGGATCCGGGGGCCGCAAGCGCCCATGGCGATCCCCGCCTTCTCCAGTTCCAGCCTGGCCTCCTCCAGTTTCAAATGATGAACGAAATGGATCTCAATCCCCTGCCGGGTGGAGAGATGAATCTGCCCTCTTCCGTATTTGGCCGCGACCTCGGCCACCTTTTGCAACTGTTCGGAGCTGAAATCGCCGCCGACGGCATGGAGCCGCATTGCGAAATACTCTTTCTGCTTTTGCTGGATCATGCCGACTTTTTTCAAGGCGGCCAAGTCAAATTCCATTGCGCTCAAGTTGGTATTCCTCCCATGAATTGAATTGGAATTTCCGTGATTGTCCGGGATTCGACGCGGAACGCCTTGAACACCGGTTCTTGGGTTGCCAGGGAAACGATGAGATAAATAATTGCCGGGTCATTGGCCAGCCGCAAATCCTCCTCCGATAGACGGGCCGGCGAGGCCGGATGGCTGTGATACACCGCCAGCAGCCTTAATCCCTTGGTCCGGGCCGCTTTGACCGCCCGGAACTGTTCTTCGGGGATAAAGGAGAAATGCTCGGGACTGTGATCGGTGTTGGTCATCGGGATGATCTCAAGCGCGCTATCGTCAGTGCCCGCCAAATAGCCGCAAGCTTCATCCGGGAGTTCCCGTAGCGCTTGGGCGATGATCTGCTCTTTGATCGTCAGCGGCACCTTAATCATGACGGTTGCTCCTGAGATCGCAGACCGGCTGTTCGTAATCGACCAATTCGGTGATGCTCGGCTGATCGCCGCAGATCGGGCAGTCCGGATTGCGATGGAGATTGATCGTCCGGAACTCCATATCCAAGGCATTGAAGGTCAACAGGCGATCGGCGAGCAGTCGGCCTTTGCCCAGGATGTAACGCAACGCTTCGGCCGCCTGAATGGTCCCCAACATGCCGGCCACCGCGCCCAGAATCCCCGCTTCACTGCAAGTCGGCACCGCGCCTTTCGGCGGCGGCGCATCAAATATACAACGGTAACAGGCGTGCCCCGGCAGATAGGTCATGGTCTGGCCGTTGAACCGCAGGATGCCGCCGTGGGAAAACGGCTTTCCCAGCAGCACGCAGGCGTCATTGATCAAAAACTTGGCCGGAAAGTTGTCCGTCCCGTCGATAATGAAATCGTAGCCGGCGATCAACTCGGCGATATTATCGGCAAAGACCCGCATCGGATAGGTTTTTACCGTAACATCGGGATTGATGGCTTCCAGCTTATTGCGGGCCGACTCCACTTTGGGCCGGTTGACATCAGCGGTAAAATGAATGATCTGCCGCTGCAGGTTCGACAGATCAACCCTATCGCCGTCCACGACGCCGATGGTCCCGACTCCCGCCGCCGCCAGATACAACGCGGCCGGCGCGCCCAACCCCCCCGCTCCGATGATCAACACTTTAGATTGCAAGATCTTTTGTTGACCGGCGCCGCCCACATCCTTCAGGATAATGTGCCGGCTGTATCGTTCAATCTGACTTTCGGTTAGATTCATGGTTCATTCCTCCGCCAACGCTTGATCGAAATCGGCGATGATATCGCCGCTATGCTCAATCCCCACCGATATCCGGAGCAGGTCCGGATAAACCCCGGCCTCCAGTTGCTCCGCCTCCGAGCATGTATGATAAATGGTGGAAGCCGGGTGAATAATCAGGGTTTTGGCATCTCCCACATTCGCTAATCGTTTAACCATTTGCAAGCGATTGACCAGCCGGTAGCTTCGCTCCTTGGTTCCCAGCCGGATGGTAACCACCGCGCCGAACGCTCCGTTAAATTGCGCCTTGGCGATGGCATGATCGGGATGCTCCGCCAAGCCGGGAAACTTTACCTCGGCAACCTGCGGTTTGGTTTGCAAATACTCCGCCAGAAGCGCGGCGTTATGGCAATGCTGCCGCATCCGGAGCGCCAGGGTTTCCAGGCCTAGATTCTGAAGATAGGCATTGAACGGCGACAGGCAGCTTCCGGTGTTTTGCAGGATCTGTTTTCTGGCCCGCGCCAGAAAGGCAACCTCTCCGGCTTGACGCGCCAGTTGCCGGACCGCTTCCGAACGGGACCGACTCCAGTCGAAATTGCCGAGATCGATCAGTACGCCGCCGATGGTATGGCCGCTGCCGGAGATATACTTGGAGGTCGAATGGATCACAATCGCGGCGCCGAACCGCTTCGCTTCAAACAGATAGGGCGTGGTCAGGGTGCTGTCGACCACCAGCGGTACACCGCTGGCTGCGGCGACTCCGGCAATCTCCCGGATATTGGGAATGTCCAGCTTCGGATTGCCGATGGTCTCCAGGAAGATTAACCGGGTATTGGCGGAGATGGCCTTTTGATAGGCTTCGGTATCGGTGGACCGGACATAATGGGTGTGAACCCCGTAACCCTTGAAAATGTCATTGAATAATTGAAAGGTCCCTCCGAACAAACTTTGACTGGAGACGATCTCATCCCCGGCTTGGGTCAATGCCGAAACCACGGTGGCAATCGCGGCCATCCCCGAAGCGGTGGCGATGGCTCCAACCCCGCCCTCCAGCGCATTCATCCGCTTTTCAAAGGCGGTGACGGTCGGGTTGGCGATCCGTGAATAAATATGGCCGAACTTTCGCCCGATGAATGCCGCTTCCAGCGCTTCGGCGCTGTCATAAGCAAACGCCGCCGTCTCATAAATCGGCAGCGACGTCGCGCCGGTCTGCTCATCCTGGTCAAACCCGCTATGAATCGATTTGGTTTCAAAACTCCA
Source organism: Bacillota bacterium (assembly GCA_023402395.1). Classification (GTDB taxonomy): domain Bacteria; phylum Bacillota; class UBA4882; order UBA8346; family UBA8346; genus JAEYGI01. The sequence goes on along the minus strand of JAEYGI010000040.1, from coordinate 44,520 downwards.
CTGGTTTGACATCTTGACGCTCCATCCGCTGGCGCCGACACTGTCCGCCGCCCATGAAATATAAAAATTCCACTTGATCGCCATCCTTGACTGCGGTTGTGCCGTAGTCCGCCCGCCGCAGGATCGTTCCGTTGAGTTCCACCGACACCATCTCCGGCATTTCCACGTTTTTAGCCGATAACAATTCGGTGATCGTACCGGCCCCCAGCTCGATCTCCTCGGCCTTTCCATTGATCGTTAGTTTCATATCCGCTACCATCCTTTGCTGTGTAAGTCTGCGCTTAAACCTGAAATAAGGTTACATGTTTTTGGAATCAATAAATCCAATTCGAGGTTTAGACCTGTCTCTCGCTTTCCGGCGTTATCCCAACGCTTTTAAATCGAATAATCCTCCACGAATACCTTGCAATTTTTAAGCCCCACGAAAACCGCATCGCCAGCCGCCAGTTTCAGTTCGGCGAAACGTTCCTTGGTAAGTTCGGCCTCAATCAGTTCCCCATTATCGTGGCGTTTCAATTCCAAACGGACGATCGGGCCGATCGCCCGGATATACGAAACAACCGCCTTGATGCTTTGCTCCGGTTCGTGATCCCGATCGATGGCCAGTTCGTGCGGACGCACATAGGCGACGGCCGACCGGTCCTGGCCATCGCCCGTTCCCGGCGTTTCAAATTCACCGGCGCCGATCTGGACCCGGCCTTGATTGAGGCGGCCCCGGAACAGGTTGACGCTGCCCAGAAACTGATAGACAAACGGATTGGCCGGCTGATCGTAGACTTCCTCGGGATTTCCAATCTGCTCGATCCGGCCCTCGTTCATCACCACCACCCGGTCGGCCAATTCCAAGGCCTCTTCTTGATCGTGGGTTACGAAGATGCTGGTCAGATGAATCTCGTCATGAAGCTGCCGCAGCCAGCGGCGGAGCTCCTTGCGAACTTTGGCGTCCAGCGCGCCGAAGGGTTCATCCAGCAGCAGCACTTCCGGTTCGACCGCCAAGGCCCTAGCCAAGGCGATCCGTTGCCGTTGCCCCCCGGATAACTGGGACGGATAGCGTTTTCCCAGCCATTCCATTTGAACCAGTTTCAGCAATTGATTGACTTTTTCCCGAATCTCCGGCTCCGAGGGGCGGGAGCGGGCGGGCCGCACCCGCAGTCCAAACGCGACATTATCAAAGACCGTCATGTGCCGGAATAGGGCGTAGTGCTGAAAGACAAATCCTACCCGCCGCTCCTGTACTTTGCGGGCGGTCGCGTTCTCGCCTTGAAAAAAGACGGTTCCGTTGTCGGGCGTCTCCAGTCCGGCGATGATCCGGAGCAGGGTCGTTTTGCCAGAACCGGAGGGACCCAGCAACGCCACTAGTTCGCCGGTGGGGATTTCCAGGCCGATGTTGTTTAAGGCCGTAAAATTCCCGAATTTTTTATTGATATCGCGAATGACGATACTCATGATTCACCATTCCCCGCTGTTTTGCCGCATCTGGGGCCAAGTTTTCCAGTTTCAGCCGCCACTCCACGAACGATTTGATCGCCAGGGTTACCAAAGCGAGCAGCGCCAGGAGCGAGGCCACCGCGAACGCGGCCGTAAAATTGTATTCATTGTAAAGAATCTCGACTTGCAACGGAATGGTATTGGTCATGCCCCGGATATGTCCGGAGACCACCGATACCGCTCCGAATTCGCCCATGGCCCGGGCGTTGCAGAGAATCACCCCGTAGAGCAAACCCCATTTGACGTTGGGCAACGTCACCCGGAAAAACGTTTGCCAGCCATTGGCCCCCAGCACCAGCGCGGCCTCTTCCTCTTCGGTCCCCTGCGCCTGCATCAACGGGATCAACTCACGGGCCACAAACGGAAAGGTCACCAAAATCGTAGCCAGAATGATTCCGGGCGCGGCGAAAATAATCTTAAGGTTGTGTTCGGAGAGCCAAGGCCCCAGCCAGCCGTGCCTGCCGAAAAGCAGCACATACAGCAAACCCGAAATCACCGGCGAAATGGCGAACGGCAGATCGATCAGGGTGGTCAGGAAATTCTTCCCCACGAACTCGAACTTGGCGATGGCCCAGGCCGCAGCGACCCCGAAGATCAAGTTGAGCGGCACGGCAATCGCCGCCGTCAGCAGAGTCAATTGAATCGCGGCGAACGTATCCGGTTCGGCCAGCGCCTGCCCGAAGAAGGACAATCCCTTGTCCAGCGCCTGGCCGAAGACGGCGATCAACGGAATAATTAAAAAAAAGCTCATGAACAATAGGGCGATTCCGATCAAGAGCCAGCGCGCCAGCGCCGATTCTTCGATCGAAGGTCCGGCAGGGCCGGTGGCGGCTTGTTCCCGGGTATCTTTCATGATCTCATCCCCTCGTTAAGCCGGCAGTTGCTTGCGGCTGCTCCACCACTGCCAGAAATTGATCGCAAATAATAAAACAAAGGAAATGCAGAGCAGGACCACGGCTACCGCCGCCGCTCCGGCATAATCGAACTGCTCCAGCTTGGTGACGATGATCAGCGGGGTGATCTCGGTTCGCAGCGGCATATTGCCGGAGATGAACACCACCGAGCCGTATTCGCCCAAGCCCCGGGCGAACGCCAATCCCAGCCCCGTAAGCCAGCTCGGCCACAAGGCCGGGAAGATCACCTTCCGAAACGTCTGCCAGCGGGTCGCTCCCAAACTGGCGGCCGCCTCCTCAATCTCTCGGTCCAGATCCTGCAACACTGGCTGCACCGTTCGCACCACAAAGGGCAGGCCGATGAAGGTCAAGGCGACCACGACGCCCAGCGGCGTATAGGCCACCTTGATCCCGAGCGGTTCCAGCAGGCGTCCGATCCAGCCATTGGTGGAGTAAATCGTGGTTAAGGCGATTCCCGCGACCGCCGTGGGCATGGCGAACGGCAGATCCACCAGGGCATCGATGAACTTGCGCCCCGGAAACCGGTACCGGGTTAAAACCCAGGCCAGCAGCAGCCCGAACACCGCGTTATTGGCGGCGCCCCATAACGAGGCGCCCAAGCTGAGGCGGAAAGACGCCAATACTCTCGGGGTGCTTACGGTCCGCCAGAATTGCTCCCAGCCCAGCGAGAACGATTTTAGAAAGAGCAACGCCAGGGGGATCAGCAGAATGAGCCCCATATAAAACAAGGTGTAGCCGAGCGCCGGGCCGAACCCCGGCAAGATGCCGCGCCGTTTAAGCGATCGCAATTTCATCACGCCTTAATATATCGATTAGTATCCTATCGGAAGTCGCAATCCAAAAGCCGAAAGCAGTTTCCGCCTTACGCCTGATTTTCCTAAGTCCAGCTAACGGATGGTGACTGTTTCCCGGCATGCAACGGTTGACTTTTCGACTTTCGGACGTTTGACTCAAACCTTTCGCTGCTCTTATTGCTGATAAACCTGATCAAAGACGCCGCCGTCGGCGAAGTGGGTCTTCTGCGCTTTCTGCCAGCCGCCGAAGACATCGTCGATGGTGAACAATGTGACCTTGGCGAAGTGGTCATATTTGGCTGCCACCGACTTCAGGCGCGGCCGGTAGTAATTCTTGGCCGCGATCTCCTGCCCGGTTTCGGTGTACAGGAATTGGAGATAGGCTTCGGCGACCTTGCGGGTGCCGTGTTTGTCGGCGAATTTATCGACCACCGCCACCGGGGGTTCGGCCAGGATGCTCAATGACGGCACGATGATTTCAAATTTGTCCTTGCCGAGTTCGTTGACTGCCAAAAACGCTTCGTTCTCCCAGGCCAGCAAGACATCGCCCAAACCGCGCTGGACAAAGGTGTTGGTCGAACCTCGCGCTCCCGAGTCCAGCACCGGGACGTTTTTCAGCAAACGGGTCACGAAATCCTTGGCTTTGGCTTCACTGTTGCCGTATTTCTTCAACGCATAGCCCCAGGCGGCCAGGTAATTCCAGCGCGCGCCGCCGGACGTTTTGGGGTTGGGCGTAATTACCGAGATGCCCGGTTTGACCAGATCGTCCCAGTCCTTGATGGCCTTGGGGTTTCCCTTTCGCACCAGAAACACGATGGTCGAGGTATAGGGAGCGCTGTTGCTCTTCAATCGTTTTTGCCAGTCTTTAGCGAGCAATTGCCCGTTTTCGTATAAAACGTCGATATCGTAGGCCAATGCCAGCGTCACGACATCCGCTTCCAAGCCATCAATGACCGCGCGCGCCTGGGAGCCCGAACCGCCGTGAGATTGCTTAATTACTACCGTTTGACCTGATTTTTCCTTCCAGTACTTGGCGAAGGCGGCGTTATACTCCTGATACAATTCCCGGGTCGGATCGTAAGAGACATTGAGCAGCGTTACATCGCCCGGGGCCGCGGACGCCAAGGGGATGGCAGCAACCGTCAGCGTTACCAGAAGCAAAAACCATAAGACCTGTCGTTTAAGCATGAATGGACCTCCTCATGTTTATCCCGTATTTTCAGGTTGGATCTCCAACCGATGGGACAATGCGGACACGCTTTACTCTTCTAAACAGATCGAATTAGTAGGAATTTAATACAAAAAAATAAGTCATTTCGTTTCATTCCACTTAAAAACCGGGATCTGAATCTCCTACGCCGATGCAATGTAAAGTATTCCTACCAAATTACTTGAATATGATTATATTACTTTACCTCATTTGGAATGTCAATACTTGGTTTGATAATTTACGGAAAATTTTTGCCCACGGTTCCCGGGCGAGGATTGCCAGGCGATGCTTTAAAACGGAGGAGGACGGACGCTTCAGCATTGCGGTTCTAACTATGGAAATCTTCACCCTTCATCGGCGAAGTTTTCCGCAGGCGGGGAAAAAGCCGCTTCCAATGCAACCAAACCAAACATTAGGCGCTAAGCGCTCCAACTGATCGGAGTGCCGTTTGACTTGATCCAGGTGCCGCCGCAACTGATCCAAGGATCCAATCAGTTGATCAAAGTGCCGGATCAAATGAGGGCGGGGCCGCTTCAACTGATCCGGGAGCCGGATCAGTTGAAGGAACTGTCGTTCCAAGTGGAAATATTAGAGGATCATTTGAAGGAACTGTTTTTCCAGATGGAAATACTAGAGGATCATTTGAAGGAAGAGTTCCTTCAGTTGAATATATTGGAGGATCATTTGAAGAAAATGTTCCTTCAAATGGGAGAAGTGTTCCTTCAGTTGATCCGACTGTTGCTCCAGATGGAGAAAGCGCCGCTCCAGATGATCGGGGACCAGGATCAGTTGGAGTGGGACTTGCTGCAGATCGGAAAGGTGGTGCTACAGTTGTAGCTAAAGCGTTCCGGATTGCAGCGGGGGTTCGGTATGAAAAACAAGTGTTTGCAAATCCAAGGGGCTGACCCGATTTCCTTCCGGGCCAGCCCCGGCGTTTCGGTTACGGGCGGGTTCTTTTCACTAATGGACCGCCGATCATTGTTGGCATCGGCTTCGCTTTATTGTGGCTCTAAAAATTACAGCGCGCCGGCCCGTAAATCCTCGCACAAATCGTCCGGGTCTTCCAGTCCCACCGACAGCCGGATCAGATTCGGGGTAATGCCCAAGCGTTCCCGTTCCTTCAAGGGCACCGAGGCGTGAGACATCTTGACCGGATAGGACAGGATCGACTCGACCCCGCCCAGGCTGACCGCGACCGACCACAGCTTGACCTGTTTCATGATCGAAAGCGCCCGTTCCAACGTATCGGTCTTGAACGAAAGCACCGCGCCGAAGCCTGAGGCTTGTTTCAGATTCAAACCGTGCCCCGGGTGTCCGGGGAGGCCGGGGTAAAACACCTCGGAAACCCAAGGCTGCCCGGCGAGCCATTCGGCGATGGCCAGCGCCGATTGCTGCTGCAGTTCCATCCTGGCCCGGAGCGTTTTGATGCCCCGGAGCAGCAGCCAGCAATCCTGCGGCCCCAGGATCGCGCCGAAGCCGTTCTGGACGAAATAGACCTTAGCCGCCAATTCGGCATTTCCGGCAATCACCGCGCCGCCGATGACATCGCTGTGGCCGCCCAGGAATTTGGTGGCGCTGTGAATCACGATGTCCACCCCCAGCTCGAGCGGGCGTTGAAAATACGGCGACATAAACGTATTGTCGAGCATCGTCAGCAAGCCGTGGCGTTTGGCGATGGCGACGGCTCCCGCGATATCAGTCACCTTCAGCAGCGGATTGGAAGGGGTCTCCAGAAACAGCGCCTTGGTGTTGGGGCGGATCGCCGCTGCGATGTTCTCCAGCCGGGACATGTCGACAAAGGTCGCCTCCACCCCGAATTTGCTGAAAAACCGGGTCAAAATCCGGTACGAGCCCCCGTAAATGTCCTCGGTCGCCACCACATGATCCCCTTGTTCCAGGATGGCCAGCGCCGACGAGGTGGCCGCCATTCCCGAGGCGAAGGCGAAGCCCTGATGTCCGTTTTCCAGCGCCGCCAGCGTCTTTTCCAGCGCCTCCCGGGTCGGGTTGCCGGAGCGGGAATACTCGAACTGCCCCGGGTTTTCGATGTCGTGCTGGTGAAAGGTGGAGACCTGGTAGATCGGAATGCTCAACGCGCCGGTCCGGGGGTCCAATTCATTGCCGTTATGAAGGATTTTGGTTCCGTACTTCATCATTGATCACTCCTGTTCCATGGCTTGTTTCAAATCGGCGATCAGATCATCGGCCGCCTCAATCCCGATCGATAGCCGCAATAAATCGTTGGTTACGCCGATGCGTTCCCGGATCTCCACCGGAATATCGGCATGGGTCTGCCGCACCGGGTAAGTGATCAAGGTCTCCACTCCGCCCAGGCTTTCCGCGTAGGTGATGGTTTGGACCCGGTTGATGATCCGTTCGACCAGCGCCGCGTCGGTCACCGTAAATGATAGCATCGCTCCGAATCCACTGGCTTGTCCGGAGTGAATTTCAAATCCGGGGTGAGTTTCCAGGCCCGGATAGTACAACTGCTTGACTTCCGGCCGCGTCGCCAGCCAGCGGGCGATTTGAATCGCGTTTTCCTGTTGCCGGGCGAGCCGCAACGCCAGGGTTTTCACGCCCCTGAGCAGCAGCCAGCTGTCCTGGGGCCCCAGCACGGCGCCGGTGGAATTCTGAATGAACTTCACCTTCTCGCTCAGCTCCGGAGTCCGCGCCACCACGATCCCGGCCAGCAGATCATTGTGGCCGCCCAAAAATTTGGTTCCGCTGTGCACCACCAGATCGGCGCCGAGTTCGAGCGGGCGTTGATAGTACGGCGTCATAAACGTATTGTCGACGATGATCAACAACCCCCGGCGCTTCCCAAACTCGATGACTTTCTTCAAATCAGTGATCTTCATCAGCGGATTAGTCGGAGTTTCGATAAAAATCGCCCGGGTCCGGCCGGGTACGAGCGCGGCTTCAATTGCCTCCAAATCGTTGGTATCGGCGTAACTGGCCTCGACTCCGAACTGCCTGAAGTTTTTCTCCAACACGCGATAGGTTCCCCCATACAGATCATCGGATACCACCAAATGATCGCCGGCCGCGAAAAGCATCAAAATCGTGGTAATCGCCGCCATCCCCGAGGCAAAGGCGAAGCCGCGATCGCCTTTTTCCAGGTCCGCCATGACCTTTTCCAAGACTTCACGGGTCGGATTGACGGTCCGGGAATAATCATACCCCGTGCTCTGCCCGAGCGCCGGATGGCGGAAGGTCGCGGTCTGGTAAATCGGGGTACTGATCGCGCCGGTAACGCGGTCCGTACAGAGCCCGGCCTGGGCCAGCCTGGTTTCAATCTTCATCGTACAATCTCCTCCATTATGTGTATAAGTTGAATTAAATTTCTGATATACATCTATACATCATGTCCTGTAAGCCTTCCATGATGAAATAATAAGGGATTTACTTCATCCTATATAGCGCTAAACTGGATGCCGTGACATTATTCCCTGATATAAAAATAACCTCTTTTTATGAGAAAAGAGGTTTAGCGGGCGCCGTTAGTCTCTCATCTCCCAGGTTTCCCTGCCGGATTTGGCACCTGTCGATCGCGCAGGTTGCCGAGGTTCATCGGGCCGTTCCCTCCCCTTCTCTTGATAAGACTGATTTGTGATTGACGATATAATATTAAATTGATAGGGATTGAAAGCTTTCTTTCGATTTTATCATTCCCTTTTTTATCCGTCAAGAATTTCCGCCTAAAACCATGGTTAACGGATGATTGCAAAGCGCTTCCCCCGCGCGCCGGCCGGCTCCGTTGGCGTGAAGGCCGCCCCCGGGGCTAGAATACCCGCACCCGCTGCAAAAAGAGCTTGGTCCGCTCCAACCGGGTCTGTTGGAAAAACTCGGTGGGATTCCCGGCTTCCACAATCTGCCCGTTATCCATGAACACCACCTGATTGGCGACTTCCTTGGCAAAGTTCATTTCATGGGTCACGACCACCATGGTCATGCCTTCCCGCGCCAGGGACTTCATCACGTCCAGCACCCCGCCCACCAGTTCCGGGTCCAGCGCCGAGGTCGGCTCGTCGAACAAAATCGCCTTCGGCTCCATGGCCAACGCCCGGGCGATCCCCACCCGCTGCTGCTGGCCGCCGGACAACTGGGACGGATAAAAATGGACCCGGTCCTGCAGGCCCACTTTCTCCAGAAAGTAGCTGCTTTTGGCGATCGCTTCCGGCTTCGGCAGCCGCTTGACCGTGATTAACCCTTCCATCACATTCTCAAGGGCGGTTTTATTGCGGAACAGATTATATTGCTGAAACACCATCGCGGTGTTCCGCCGCAGCTCCAGGATTTCCGGCTTGGTCACCCGCTCGGCGTCCACCGTCAATCGGTCGATCCGGATCGTCCCGCGATTCGGTTTTTCCAGGAAGTTGATGCAGCGCAACAGGGTCGATTTGCCGGAACCGCTCGGCCCGATGATGACCACGACTTGACCCTGTTTGACCTGAAGGTCGATTCCTTTCAGCACCTCGGTCCGGTGAAAGGACTTGTGAATACCGGTCAATTCGATCACAGCGCCTTCACCCCTTCAAACCGTTTCACCCGGCGTTCCAGCCCGAGCACGATCCGCTCGACCAGGATGCAGATGGCCCAATACAAAAGGGCCACCACGATATAGACTTCGAAAAATTGCAGGCCCCGGGCTCCGAGAATCTTGGCCTGTCCCATCATCTCCACCACCGAGATCATAAACGCCAGCGAGGTATCCTTGATCAAACTGATGATGGTATTGCCGAAGCTGGGGAGGGCGATGGCCAGCGCCTGCGGCAGCACGATCCGGCGCATCCCCTGCCAGGGTCGCATCCCGAGCGACAAGGCCGCCTCCATCTGGCCCTTGTCGATGGCTTCGATGGCGGCCCGGATGGTCTCCGACAAATAGGCCCCGACATTAAAGGTAAAAGCCAGATAGATAAAGACGATGGCTGGAATACCATTGACACTGATATTCCAGCCATAGGCGACATTGAAAAACTCCAGCAGCTTGGGAATGCCATAATAGGCAAGATAGATCTGGACCAGCAGCGGCGTGCCTCGGGCGAAGGAGATGTACACGGCCGCCAGTTGTTTGGCGACCGGCACCTTGTAGATTCGGACCAGCGCCGTCCCCAACCCGACGATCAACGCAAAGAACATCGCAATCAGCGTGATGTTGATCGTGACCGGAATGACCTCGATTAGATCGGGAATGATATCGATCATGAATTGAAAATCTAAAAATGGGTTCATCGTCTAGCTTCCCATGTTGGTTTTTTGCCGGGATCAGTTGGTGTAATCAGCGCCGAACCATTCCTTGGACAGGTTGGCCAAGGCGCCGCTCTTGGTCAGCTCGGCCAGGGCTTGATCGAATTTCGCTTTCAGTTCCTCGCCTTCCTTGTCCTTGCGAAACACGAAATGGCTGGAAACTAAGGCAATCGGTTTCCCCACCAGTTTGACGTTCAACCCCAGCTTCTTCTGGTTGTACCCGACGGTCAGCCGGTCGTTGAGGGTCGCGTCCAGCCGGCCGGCCACGATATCCTGGAGCACGGTGGTGAGATTGCCGTCATAATATTTGAGATCAAACTGCTTTTTGGTGTTGTAATCCTCTAAGATCTTCGAGTAATTGCTGCCGACTCCGGTGCCGACCCTTTGCCCTTTCAAATCATCCAGGCTGTTGAGGTCGTTCCGATCTTTTCTCACGATCAACTGGGCTCCGGAGATCAGATAGCTCTCGGAAAAGAGATATTTCTTTTCCCGGTCCGGATTTCTACTGATCTGATTGGCGATTACCCCGAACTTTTGGGTCTCCAGCCCCAGAAACATGCTGTCCCACGGGGTGGGAACAAACTTAACCTCGACATTGATCCGTTTGGCGATCGCTTTGACTACCTCGACATCGTATCCGGTCAGATTGCCTTTTTCATCAACGTATGTAAATGGCGCGTAAACGCCCTCGGTTCCAACCAGGATCGGTTTCGCGGCCGGCGCCGCCAGGCCATTGGAGGCCGCCAGCAGGCCAAGGATAGCTAAAACTAAAAACAATTTGGCAATTTTCATGATCTTGCTCCTTATTCACTTGATATAATATCGGACAGAAAACCGGTTTCGTGCAGTTGCGTCCGGCAACACTTCCCATCGGCAACGCGCGATAGGGAACAAATCCGCTCAGCTTGCTGCAATATGCAACATGTTACTATTAAATCCGCAATTTGTCAATCGATGAATCCAACCCTCTCCCCGCAGCCGGCCCGTCTCCGGGCCGGCTCCCTTTCAGCCGTTAACCGCAAAGCGTTTGCGACTCGAACCAGGCATCGGGCGAGTCGGAAGCAACGGTTTGGTTGGCCGGCGCGGCCAGAAATTGAATCAGCGCCGGATTCACCGCATCCGGACGCTCGTAGTGCGGCAGATGCGCCGCGTACTCCACCCAGATCAGTTCCGAATGCAACAGGGACCGCAAAACGGCGGCGCCCTCCTTCCGCAACGTACGTTCCTGGACGCCCCAGATTTGCAGGACCGGCTTTTGGGCCGCGGCCAGCTTCCGGTAATCGTTCAAAAAGACATTCCCTAGAAAATGGCGGGCCGTGGAGAGCAAGGCGCGGCGAAACCCTTTATACATCATCTGGCGGCGGAACAAAATTTCCCACTCCGGAAACAGGATCGGATTGTAGAAATCGCGGTATTGCAGTTCAGGCGTAGCCGGAACATAAAAACTGGCCGCAACCCACTCCCCGATCCCGGGCAGATTCAAGGCTCCGGCTTTCAAAGGCTCCCAGAGCGGGTCGATCAAGACCAGCCGGGCGACGCCGGCGGGATGATCGGCCGCAAACGCCGCGATCACCGCGCCGCCCATCGAATTGCCGACCAAGGAGACCGGACGGTTAATGTCCAGCGCTCCGAGTAACTCGCGCAACTGCGCGACGAACAAGGCGCGATCATAGCGGAGATCCGGACGGTCCGAAAAGCCCCGACCGTACATATCATACCGGATCACCCGCCAGCCGGCCCGGACCAGCGGCTCCACCGTCCGGTCCCACATATGGTATGGCACTGAAAAGCCGTGAACCAGCACCACTACCGGACCGTCCTGGGGTCCGCAATCTTCATAATGGGTCATCCCGTGGCTGAGTTGGATAAATTGGCCGGCCGTCTCGTTACGGACCTGATCATCGAGCAACTGATGCTCCGTCTCTCTGATCCGGGGTAATGCTACGCCGGCAATTGCCGCGATGATTGCGCCAAAGCCGAGCAGATGAATTGCTTCCATTGGAAAAACCCCAATTCCGTTGATATTGATTAATTTGACAGGTATGTAACAAATACGTCGTTTCCATGACAATATCGCTTTTAAAGATGGCGCGCCACCTCGCGCCTTCGACGCAATTTAGCGGTAATGCTTTATTTCAAACGCAACTTTTCATTCTTTTCGATCTGAACCACTTGGCCGTTCTGAATGATCAATGTCACCGAACCGTAGGCGATCTTCCCCAATAGTCCCAACAACTTTTGGAGATCCGCCTCGGAAATCGGACTATCCGTCTTGACTTTACTCGAATTCAGCTCTTCCATCTCGTTTCCCCCTTACTTGGGCTACTTTGGAATGATCGCGGAGTCAAGCCGATAGTTGTTGCGACATCGTTCGTTCAATTCAAACACTTCATTGATATTGATCTGAATAATCCGATCATCCTGTTTGATAATGGTAATCGAACCATTCCATAACCCCCGCAGCACTCCCGCGATCACATCGGCATCCAATGTATCGCGCAACGATCGCAACGATTTGGCCTCGTTTCGAAGGGCCACGCCCATCACCGCCTTCCCCAAATTAACCAGCGTCCCGTGAATATCCTATGCGGAGGATTGTTAATAAATTACTCTAATCCTATCTACTTACTAGGATATATGGATATCATAATTTATGAACTAATTTTTGTCAATACCATTGCACCACAAATCAGCCGCCCCTTACGAAAAATAGCCCGTTCCAAACCGCAGAACGGGCGTTGCATTTTTTTTAATGCGTTCGGAGTCCCGGACTCAAAACGCCGGCACCACCGATCCTCGGTATTTATCCAGGATAAACTTTTTGACGGCATCCGTTTGCAAGGCGGCAACCAGCTTTTTGATCTCCGGCCGTTTCTCATCCCCGGCGCGGACGACAATGACATTGGCATACGGCGAATTGGCGTTTTCCCTGAACAGCGCCGAATTGGGATCGATCTTCGCATCCAGGACAAAATTGGTGTTGATCACCGCGCCGTCCACGTCCGGAAGGCTCCGGGTCAACTGCGCCGCCTCGATCTCAATGAATTGAAGGCGTTGCGGATTGGAAGCGATATCTTTGGGGGTCGCCTGATAACTGGGCAGCCCCTTCTTCAACTGCAGCAGGCCGTTGGCTTCCAATAGCACCAAGGCGCGAAACTCATTGGAGGGATTGTTGGGAATGGCGATCTTGGCGCCTTGCTTCAAGTCGCTTTTGGACTTGATCTTTTGGGAATAAAAGCCGATGGGCTCGATGGATCTTGCCCGCCACCGTAAACCGGTAGCCTTTTTCCTTGGACACCGAATCCAGGTAAGGGACATGCTGAAAATAATTGGCGTCAATCTGCCGGTCGGCCAGGGCCGGGTTGAGTTGGCCCTCGTCATCCAACACTACGATCTGCAGGTCGATTCCGGCTTTTTTCAATTCCGGTTTGACAAACTCCAAAATCTCGGCGTGAGGAACCACGGCGGCCCCCACTTTTACCGCGATATTGGCGGCCGCGGCGGTCCCGGACAATGCCAGGGCGACGGCCAAAAGAATCAACAAGCCATACTGATTGCGTTTCATTTCGAAAACCATCCTTTTTGTTTTTTAGTATTAAAGGTTAAACCGTTTTCTTTCAATGCGCCGCGCGATCCGGTTTCCCGTCCATTGAATGGCCTGGACCAGGATGATCAACACCAGCACCGTTGCGTAAAGCACATCATCCCGATATCGCATGTAACCGAAACGAATGGCGAGGCTTCCCAATCCGCCGGCGCCGATGGCTCCGGCGGTGGCCGTAAAACCGGTGATGGTAATCACCGCGAGCGTAACGCCGCGAATCAATGAGGGCAGCGCCTCCGGAATCAAGACCTTCCGGACGATTAGCGACGGTTTGGCCCCCATGGCCAGGGCGGCTTCGATTTTGCCCTTATCCACCTCCTTCAAGCTGTTTTCGATGATTCGGGCCAAAAACGGCGCCGAACCGATGGCCAGCGGCACGACCGCCGCGGTGGAACCCAGGGTGGTTCCGATCAGCAATCGTGACAGCGGCAATAAAACCACGATCAAGATAATAAACGGGAAGGAACGGAAAATATTGATCAGCGCGCCCAGCCCCTGGTTGAAACCGGGAAACTCCGATATTTGCCCCTTGGTCGTCGTTACCAGCGCCACTCCCAACGGAAGCCCCAGAATCAAAGCAGCCAAGGTTGACAGCAGCACCATGTATACCGTTTCTCCGAACGCGATCCCGAGCAACCCCAAAAGATCGTCCGCCATTTCACTCACCTCGTTTTCGGTTTAGATATAATAATGGATCCGTTGCAACTCGCCGTCGCTTTGAACAAACAACCGGGTCGTGTCCGTTTGCGGGTTGGCAAACAACGCGGCCACCGGCCCTTGTTCGGTGATCGTGCCGTCTTCGATCACCGCGACGTTCTTGCAGATCCGGCGCAACACATCCATTTCATGGGTGATTAAAACAATTGTTAAGTTAAGTTTGGCATTGATGCTTCGTAAAAGTTCCAGGATCGAGTAGGTGGTTTTGGGATCCAGCGCCGAGGTCGCTTCATCGCTGAGCAAAACTTCGGGTTCATTGGCCAGGGCCCTAGCAATCCCCACCCGTTGTTTTTGACCGCCGCTTAACTGAGCGGGGAAGGCCTGGGCCTTGTCCGTCAGTTCGACCAGCTCCAGTAGTTGTTCGACCCGGGGCTTGATCAAATGGCGGCTCATTCCCGCGATTTCCAGGGGAAAGGCAATGTTGCCGTAAACGGTTTTGGAGTCAAACAGGTTAAAATGCTGAAAGATCATGCCAATGCTCTTCCGCGCTTCCCGCAACTGTTCCTTATTCAAACTGGTAATCTCCTGATAGCCGATGTGGATCGTTCCGGTATCCGGCTCCTCCAAGCGGTTCAGGCAGCGGATCAGGGTTGATTTTCCGGCGCCGCTGAATCCGATGATTCCAAAGATGTCACCCTGCTTGATCCGGAGATTGATATTCTTCAGGGCCTGCACCGTCCCGGCCGGTGTGACAAAGCGTTTGCTCAAATCCTTAATGATAATCATGGGCTTTTCCTCCGAATGAAGACTGCCTCACTGACAACTGCTCAACACCGCTCCATCGAGTTCTCCGTTAATCATGATCCGCCATTATCCACTCGCCTCATCTTTCAAATTTTTGAAAAGAATAAGGGAAGAGATCTTCCCTTATTCGACGCCTTTTAGCCGCACAAACGCCCTTCGGGCCAGCTCGGCCAGGATCCGTGTCCGGATTGAGCACTCCGGTTGCTTTGACTCCCTGGGCGGCAACCAGAACCGCTTTTTCATCCGCACCGAGGGTCTTGGCGACTTCATAATAGTTTTTGCTGACATTGGAAATCCCCGACCAGGTCATCACCATAACCGCTCCGGGGGAAGGAAAAAACGGCAGCGGCAGCCAGCCGGATTTCAGGGTAACCAGTTCTCAAAGGATTAAGCAGACGACTCCCGCCGCGATCAATGGGCTTTTGCCCTCCAATCCGGCGCAGATGCGCCGGTGGAAGACGGCGCTGATCCAAAAGATGATATAAAACCCGCTACGGTTTTGCTGAAAACAGCACCGCTATTGTAAACCTGCTGATTGGGAAAAACTTATGGATGATCCATAGCAGAGCCCCCAGCCACGCCGCTAGCGACAATTTTAAAAATTGACTGGCTTTCAAAGTTTCCAAGGTCCGAATCAGGAGCGTTTGATCCGGATTCTCCACTGTTTTCATTGTCATTCCCCTCAAATGCTTTCGGCGACACCACGCACTTCGCCGGTTTCCAGCGCCAGCAAATGATCGGCCCATTTGGCCGCCCATTCCCGCAAATCCTTCACATCAAGCGGCAGAGGCGTTTTGGACTCGCTGTGATCGGCGATCCGCTGGGCCAGGCGCTGATACACTCTGGACTGCTCGGAGCCGGGCGCTGCCTCGATAGTGGTCTTTCCTTGCAATTCGCTTTGAGTCACCGTTACGGAACGCGGGACATAGCCGATCACCTGGGTTTGGGTCTGAGCCACGAAATCATCGATGATATCCTTGGCATAGGGGGCATTGATCGAGTTGGCGATAACTCCGCCCAATAACGCGCCGCCCGAATTGGAATATTTCTGAATCCCCTTGAACAGGTTGTTGGCGGCGTAGATCGCCATAAAGTCGGCCGATGACACCGTGAAAACATGCTCGGCGATTCCCTCGCGGATCGGGACCGCAAAACCGCCGCAGACCACATCGCCCAGGACATCAAACAATACGAAATCCAGATCCAGTTCATCGAATACCTTCAACTGTTTTAAGAGCTGAACCGCGGTAATGATGCCCCGCCCGGCGCAGCCCACGCCGGGCGCCGGCCCGCCGGCCTCCACGCAATAAACTCCGCCAAACCCCTGAAAAACAACTTCCTCCGCCTTGACCGTATTTTTTTCCCGCAACGTATCCAGGACGGTCGGGATATACTTGCCGCCGCGCAGGGTATTGGTGGAATCGCTTTTCGGATCGCAGCCGAACTGCATCACTTTGTAACCGGCTTTGGCCAGGGCGGCGCTGATGTTCGAGGTCGTGGTGGATTTGCCGATCCCTCCCTTGCCGTAAATTGCAATTTGTTTGGTCTGGCTCTTTGACAACAAAATCACCCTTTCACGATTCATTGATTTACCCGTGGGAGAAGGTCTCCAGCGAGCGATCGTACAATTGATCCCCCAGATCGATCCCGGAACCCGGTATTCCGCAAGCGTCAGCCCGGCATTGCTGGCAATGCCGGAATACCGGCAGGTATTTCTCGGCCGCGGTCCGCGCGACATTCAGCGCCCGGCAGTCCGGCGGCGCCAGATCTTTCAGCTCATGCAAGGGGATCAGCGGCAGAATATTGATCAGCGACGCCCCCAATTTCGCCGTTACTCTGGCGATCGATTCGATGTGGCCGTCATTAATGCCCGGAATCAGCACCGTATTGATCTTGACTACCGCTCCCAGGTCCGCGACTCTCCGGATCCCCGCCAGTTGCGAGGCGATGAGCAGCCGCGCTCCATGTTCGCCGGTGTAATATTGATTGTCAAAAAACACATGGGAACAAATCTGCTTCAGAATATCGCCATCCACGGCGTTGACCGTCACGGTGACGGTTTTCACCCCGGCGGCAATGATTCGTTCCGCCTGATCCGCCAGGAGCAACCCATTGGTGCTCAAACAATTGATCAGTTGCGGAAAGATCCGGTGCACCGCCTCAAAAACTTCCAGCGCATGCCCGGTGGCCAGGGTATCACCGGGCCCGGCAATGCCGACCACGGTCAATTCCGGGCATTGGATCAACGCTTTACCCACCAGTTCCAGCGCTTCAGCGGGAGTTACCAAACTCCGGCTGACCCCGGGACGGTTTTCCCATTTATTGAACCCGCGCTTGCAAAAACGGCATTGGATGTTACACTCCGGACTCACCGGCAGATGGATCCGGCCGTATTTGAAATGAGCCGCCTCATTAAAGCAAGGGTGTTGCTTGACCAGATGGTCGAACCCGGTACCGCGGGATTGCGGTTCGGCCATTATCATACGCCTCCTTCAAAGTCCATTCCCAAATTTCTGGTTGGTCGAAACTAACTTCTATCTGGCCGCGACCGCGGCGCTCAATAAATCTTCAATCAATCGCAAGCCGCCCTGATAACCCGTATAGCCACGATCGATAACCGCCCGGTTGGCCACAGGAAAGCTGACGCTGAGGTGCGCGGCGCCGAGGCCCTGAGCCAGCTCCCGGTCCAGCGAACTTCCCAGCACAAAGGCGGGACTAAACGAATGATAGTATTTTTGGCCGTGATTTTCCGGCCAATGGCTTTTGAAATGCCGGATAATTTCGCTGGTATCCGTCTCAAAGACCAGTTTGGGTGTAAGACCGGATTCCAAAGCGTCGAGTACTCCGGAAACTTGCAACTTTTCGTCCTCGGTCAATTGGTCGGTACAGACCGCCAATTCCGGCAACCAGCCCAAGTCATCGGCAAGAAACCGGGTCAGGGACACCGTATAGTTGGCGTCTCCGATGACAATGGCATATCGTTGCAGGTCAAGGTCATTGTAACAATCGGTCAGCGTCTCCAGGTAATGATAATACCGGTGCTCTTCCCGGCTGATCACGCGGTCGATGGCCGCCGTGTCCAGCGCCAGCGCCTCTCCGACTTGCCTGAGCCAGCTTTGGGTCGCCGCCGGGCCGATCGGCGGCGCGGCAATCAGATACGGCGTATGGTGAATTTCCTCGAAAACTTGGGCCGCCTCCACCCCATGAAGCGGTGAAACGACCAGATTCAGCTCGGCCGCGGCGGCTTGTTGCAACGCGTCCAATGAATCGGCGGCGGTAAAAAAGGTATTGACCGTCAGCCCCAGATCTTCCAGCAAGGCGCGGAGCAACTCCAGGTTGCCGCGCCAGAACACATCCATGAACGGCACGATTCCCCAGAGATTGACTTGGCCGCGCACCGGACCGGCCGCCGGCCGCACAACTTCACGAAAGAGCGATTGCAACACCAGATCATAGCCGTAATAAGAATTTCCTTTAAACCCGCCGGTCTCGGCGTGAATAATGTTAATGCCCTCGCTCCGGAAGTCGTTGATCACCGCCTTGACATCGTCGCCGATCATCTCGGTGACACAACCGGTGATCACAAAATAAAGATCGCCATCGATCACCTTCAAGGTGTTCCTGATTTGCTCCCGTAACCGGTCGGCGCCGCCGAAAACCACTTCCCGTTCGTGCACATTGGAACTGGGAACGCTTAAGCCCCCGCAGTACCCGCCCACCTGCAGCCCGCTGCCGCCATTCTGGGTCCAGGCAATATTCCCGGCGCAGCCCCGCGCCGCATGGAGGATGGGAATCACCCGCGGCAAGGCGGTGATCGTTCCAAACGCCCCGCCCAGCGCACAGGTATAACGGGGCCGTTCAATAAAACTAGCCAAGCGCTTCACCCCCCTGGTCTTTGATGTAGGAAAACGGCTCCGACTGATACCATTCTTCGGTATATGGCAGCCGGAGATGCCGGCTCAATTTCCGGTTGTACGCCGGGTTTTTCAACTGCCGGTAAAGCCGCCGCGCTATTTCATAAACCCCTTTATAACCTGCATAATTGTAATTGGTGTTATAGATCACATGAGAAGCGATCCCCAGCTTTGAAGCGGTGGCGTTTCCGTTCCAGTGACCCAGAAACAAATCGGGTTTGATCTGGTGCAATAAATTGGCCTCTTCAAACGGTTGCGCATCGGCGATATTCAATATCAAATCATTCCCGGCGACGGCCGCCAATTTTTCATATTCGATCTCCGCGAATTGGTCGTGGTGATAGGAACGGATCCCCGCCAGTTCAAACCCGAGTTCCCGCAACAGGTAGCCGGTGGCGAAGGCCCGGATCTCTCCGGCGCTGATGAATGCCTTCTTTCCGGCAAACAACGGTTTGAACTCCGCCAAGGCCGCTTCCAAATCCGCCTCTTCCCGCTCGATTAACTTCGCGGCCCGGGACTCCAGGCCGAAGAACGCCGCCGCGTCACGGAGCCAACTGCCGGTATTGGCGATTCCGATAGGCATATGTTGGATGATATAGGGAACCCCATATTTCTCTTGCAAATGATGGAGAAAGTAATCATCATGGGTCGGACAGGTGCTGATCGAAAGCGCCGCTTGGGTTGCCTTATACATCTCCTCCGGCTTGGTGAAGACCGGAAAAATATTGACCTCCAGCCCCAACGCATTCAATAAACGGGTTAGTTCCAGCTCATCCACCCGGCCCAGCGATGAAACGTTCATCAGATTGACGGTCCGTTCGCGGCGGTATTTTTCTTTCAATGCTTCCAGCTCATCCGGGGGGGATCCCGACGCCTCCTCCGGCGGTTCCAGCAGATTACGGCCCAGTGAATGATAGACCGCGTCATAGGCGGTGGCCCAGATTTTAGTTTTGAATCCTTCGCAATGGACCGGCAGGATTTTGGCGCTGATCTCCGGCTGAAGCTTTGCCGCCACTCCGTCGATATCATCGCCGGTGATCCCCGGCACGCAACCGGCAACCACAATGATTGTGGCCGGCCGGTATCTGCGGTCCGCCTCGCGGATTGCCTCCTCCAGCTTCGGCTCGCCCCCGCCCACCACTTCGGATTCGTTTAACGCAGTGGACAGCCACAAGGCGTCTTTTACCCGTCCCCAACGGACATTGCCGCCGCCCCGGATGTTGGCGTTCTGGGAATGGGCGCACGAACCGCAGCCAATAGCCCCATGCAGCAGGACCACGCTATCCGGAATGCTGTTCAACATCGCTAGGCCGGGCAGAAGCAGACAAATCGAGCCTTGGGTGAAGCTCCGGTCCCTGCCGTTCAGGCAGCATTCCCCGTTCCGTCCGCGAATACCGCATATGCTCCCCCCATAGGCGATAGCGGCGTTTAACCGCTCTTCGCGCTTGGGCGGTTCTCTATGATCAAAATAACTCATCGTTTGATTCCTTCTCTCGTTTTGGTCAGATTAGCGCCGTTCGGATGCTGTTTCCACCATGGCCCGCAAATTCGGCAAGGGAACTCCGGGCGGAATATCACAACCCGGCATCAAGATATAGCCGGGAGTGTCGCCGGCCTTTGCCAGGCATTCGCGGCAGCTCTCAGCGACCGCTTCCGGCGGAGCGTTTTGCATCACCGCCACCGGATTCATATTTCCGGCAAAAGCCATCTTGCCGCCGAGGTGTTCCCGGACGTGGCCCAGATCGACTTTATAATCCACGGATAACACTTGGGCGCCGCTTTCAGGGATCAGATCCAACCGGTTGGTGATATTACCGCAAATATGCAGGCTGACCGAGACTCCGCGCCGGCGCAGCCGGACAACGGCTTTTTTCAAATACGGCAGCACATATTCCTGAAACTGGCCTCTGGAGATCAGATCGCCCGATGCCGACGGATCGGCGATGGAAACGATAGCCACCCCAGCGTCGATAAATGGTTCCAGATAGCGGACACACAATTCGGTGGTAAATTCCAGCACCGCCGTTACGGCTGCCCGGTCTTTATAAATGCTCCGCATCAGCCGTTCCACGCCGTAAATGTGTCCGGCCAACGTAAACGGGCCCCATTGGCTGGATCCCACCAGGGTATCCTCTCCGATCTCGGCCACGACCAATTTGGCGGTCTCCCACAATTTTTGAATCCCTTGATCCTCACCGAGCCGGTTCAGATCCAGACCGTCAAGATCGGCGACGTCCGCTAGCAGCGGCGTTTGCACATCCGGGGCGCCTTTGACCCGAAATTTGATCGCCCCGCCCAGCGCACGGATGGCCAGGTTATGAAAGCCCGATCCGGGCCAGACAATATCCGAGTGAACTTGCCGGTTCGTTTCCAAAATGATCTCCGCCGCCCGTTCGGGCAGTCCGAGAATATCTTGCAATGAAAACCCCATCCGGTTGAACGTCCAAACCCCTCCCGACAACAGCGCCACCGGGGTTCTGGGAGTTGATTTGAGGCCGATCGCATCGATCATGATCTGTTTAGAATTCATGGCTGATCCTCCTCAATGGGAATGCTATATGAGTTGTAATAGGATGAAATAAATTCCGATTTCATTATTTGCATTTGGCCTTAGGAATGCAAATCTGATTATGAGATTTATTTCATCTAAAACACAAAACTTTTTACATTGTATCTTCCTTTAACGCGCCTTCAGATCAGGAATGATTGGCGCAAAGAACCGATCCGTGGCTTTCCGCGCATCAATGTCGCCACTCAGGATTCCCAATCGCTCCTGCTCTTCGATATACGACAAAATATCTTCTTTAACATACCGGACGCCAGGTATCCACTGAACGCCGTCATTGATGGTCGCCTCCGGTTCATTTTGGACATAATGGTTATCTGACGCTAACCGGAAGGCGTCCGCTTGATTTTTTCCAACCCAGTCAGTGGCCTTAAGCCAGGCCCTGGTCAGGGCAATCGCCGCTTGCGGTTGTTCCTTGATTAAGCGCTCACTCAGACCGATAAATCCGGCGTAAAAATGGCGGGCCTCGCTATGGCTGTGCTGGCCGGCGTGGCTTCCGGCGGTCGAAAAGATGACTCGCGCCACCGGTTGCCCGTTAGCCGGAGTCGATTTCCCCGGTTCCCAAATACTGGCCGCATCAATCCGGCCGGTGCGGAGCGCGGTTTCCAGTTCGGAGCGGCGCAAGGTTTTCCAAGTAATTTGACTCAAGGGATCGATGCCGTGATTCCGGAGCTGGCGAGCCGCGATTACCATTGGCCCGTCACCTTCCCCTTCGACTCCGATGACTTTATAGCGTAAATCTTCGATCTCCTTGATTCCGGAATCATGCGGCGTGATAATCCGGATACAACCGCCGTGCAGGCCGGCAACCAGTTTTAAAGGCCAACCTGAGTCAAGCGCTTTGAAAATACGGTAATCGGCGGCAATCCCCTCAACCTTTCCGGAATCCAGCAGCGCCTTTGCACCGGATAGATCGGCCTTGATTAAACTCACCGTCAACCCCTCGGCTTTGAAAAAGCCCTTATGAACCGCAGCATATAACGGCGCTTCAATCAGCCGGCCGCTATAGGCTAACTGGTAGCTTCGGTTTTCCCGGCCGGCTGCGGTCGGCAATCCTGTCAATAACAATGGCAGCATCCCGATCAACACCAAGAGCCATGGTGTACAACGTTCGCCCAATCCAGCCACTTTAAGCTTTCGCATTCCAGACGCCTCCATTATCCCTTTATCGGGCAGTTGGACGGCTTAAGCGGGTAGCCATAATATTGGGCGAATCGCTCTCAGCCGTTACGATTACTTTCTTTTCCATCCCATGCATTAATGAGTCCAAACTCAAGCCTAACAAGGCAATTACCCCTGCCGTCGCGAATAAATCGGATACGCGATAGTTTTCCTGGTTATAGGCAATAAACCAGCCAAGTCCGGAGCTACACCCCATCATTTCCGCCGCGATCAGCATCAGGAAGGAATAGCCGGCGCCGATCCTGAGCCCGGTAAAAATGGCGGGGCCGGCCGCGGGCAAAATTACTTTATGGAGCAGTGTCCGGCGGCTGATCCCAAAAGCCCGGGCTGATTTGATGATCAACGGGTCAATATTGCGAATCCCGGAAATGACCGAAAATAGGATCGGCCAGATACAAGTCCAGGCAATCACGATCACTTTGGTAATTTCGCCGATACCCAGAAACAGAACGATGACATGAAACATGATGAACGGGTTGATTTGCGATCCCACTTCCAGCAGCGGATTCAAAGCTAATTTAAAATCATCCAGCCAAGTGCCCAGCCAAACTCCAAGCGGCACCCCCACCAAGGCGGCTGCCAAAAAACCTCCCACCGCGCGACCCAGGCTGATCAAGGCATGTTCCGGCAATACGCCGGAGAGAATCAACTTCCAAGCGGTTTGGCCGACTTCGGACAATGGCGGGATGAAAAACGGATTCACCCATTGCAGCCGGCAGATCAATTCCCAGGCGACCAGGAAGGATAAGATCAGTGCCGCTTTCCAACTATTCTTTTTCAATCGGTCCAGATCGATCTTCCCCTCTCCGGTACGGCGCTGTTCGCGGGTTGCTAATTGAAATCAAATACCCCCGTGGCTGCCGAAATTTGGCGCTTCGTGATTAGAATGACGCGAATTGCTTTCAATGCCGCCCTTTTGATTAACCTTGCCGGTCAGGACTCCGCCGCCAATGATGATTCCAACGATGATCGCTACGGTCAGGGCCAGTTCATAGCGGCCCAGCCTTCGTTGAGGCTTGGAACTCATATTCTTCTCTTCACTGAATCGGAGGCCGTTATCCCCCCAGAAAAACAAGCGCCGGTCCAGAAAGAGCAACAAACGGTTTAATAGCACGCCCAAGATCACAATACACGTTGCTGCCGCATACATCCGGGGGATCAGGTACAAATGGGCCGAACTGTGCAGCAGCCATCCCAAACCGGCGGAGGCTCCGATCATTTCACCGGCGATTAGCATGAAGAACGACATCTCCACTCCGATCCGAAGCCCCGTAAAAATGGCCGGCGTCGCGGCCGGGAAGACCACCGAAATGCCAAGCGCAAACCCTTTTAGCCCCATTGAACGGGCGGTTTTGAGCCAATCCAAATTCGTATTTTGGACTCCGGTTACCGTATTGAACAGCACCGGCCACAAGCAGACCCAGGCAATGACCGCTAGCTTCGCCAATTCCCCAATCCCAAAAAGTAAGATGAATACCGGCATCAGCGAAAAGGGATTGGCCTGACTCAGCAGCCGGAAGAGCGGATTACAGATCTCGACCAGCCTACGGCCCCGCAGGGCCAATGCCACTCCCAGCGGCAGCCCGACCATAACGGCCATTGCCAATCCCATCACGACCCGCCATAAACTGACCACCAGGTGAACCCATAAAAAGCCTTCGGTCCAATTCTGGCAAATGGTTTTCAGAACAGTTGAAAACCTCGGCAAAAATTGGGGGTCCACCCATTTCAAATAAGGAGTAATCTCCCATAATCCAAGCAAAGCCAATAATCCGGAGGCCTGCAGGGACCAGGAACGCATTCGATGTCGGATTTGACTCAGCTTGATCCCTCCCGTGCTGCGATGCCGAACCGGTGTTACAGGGCCACCGTCGGTGAGATCTCCGCTGCCACATTTTGACCGTTACCGCGTTTGGGTGTTTCCGGTATTTCGCTTTGCAACAGTTCCCAAACCCGGTGCCTGATCCAATTGAAGTCGGGGGAGGAGCGAATATCTCCGATCCGCCTCGGCCTGGGCAGGCCGATGGTCACAATCTCCTTAATGCACCCGGGGTTGATAGCCATCACCGCCACCCGGTCCGCCAGAAATACCGCTTCATCGATGCTGTGGGTGACAAAGACGATCGTTTTGTGAGTCTCTTCCCAGATCCGGAGCAATTCGTCCTGAAGCGTCTCCCGGGTTTGCGCGTCAACCGCGGCAAATGGTTCATCCATCAGCAACACTTCGGGGTCGTAGGCCAGTGCCCTGGCAATGGCCACCCGTTGCTTCATGCCGCCGGACAACTCGTACGGATAGCGGTCTTCAAACCCTTGTAAACCGACTAAGTCGATATATTCCTGGCTGATCCGGAACCGTTCTTCTTTGGAAGTCCCTTTGACCTCCAGCCCGAAGGCGACATTTTCCCGCACGGTCCGCCAGGGGAACAACGCGTATCCTTGCAGGACAATCCCCCGATCCAAGGCCGGTCCGGTGATTTTTTTGCCATCGATCCGAATCTCTCCCGAAGAAGGATGGTTCAATCCGGCCAGCATATCCAGGAAAGTCGATTTGCCGCAACCGCTCGGGCCGACGATCGTCAGGAATTCGCCCTGCCGGACTTGGAGTTCCAAATCTTTGATGGCTACAAACTCCCGGGTCCCTTTCCCCTCATTTCGCCGAACCTGAAATATCTTATTGATCCTTTCCGCCACAATCTTCGGCGTGATTGGGGCGGCTTCCGCTGGTTTCAATCCCTGGGTCATCTGATCCCCTCCTCATTATCAAGGGTTTTTTCAGTCTAAAGATGGGAAACGGAACGGAACGCTCCGCTTCCCTAATTGCTGAAACTTGCCGATCCTTACGGGTTTCCAAAGGAATCGAACTGATGAGTGATAATGTCCGAGACTTTAATCTTGCCTTTCTCCAAAGCGCCGCTGGCTTCGGATCCGACGATCCATTCCTGAATCTGCTTGTCGTCGATCCGCGCATCGGTCGAATAATAATGGTTGGCGCTTACCGGAACGCCGAGGTCTTCCGAAACCCATTTTTGGGTCTGTTCCTTGTTGTTATTAATCCAGCGTTCGGCCTTTTTGATCGCAACCACAAAGCGCTTGATCTCTTCCGGATGTTTGGCGATAAAATCATCGGAGAAATAATAGAGGTAGGTGCCGGCACTCTCTCCGCCAATGGCGCGGCTGGTGATTAAGATATTGGCGATCCCGGTATCCTCAATTGCCTTGTAGAAGGTCGGATGCGGCGTTGCCACATCGATCAGATTCCGTTTCAAGGCCAAAACCTGTTCAAGATCGGGCATAACCACCCATTCAACCTTATCTTTAGGGATCTGATAGCGGGCAATTAATTTGTCGGTCAAATAATCGATGCAGGCATTGCGCAATAAGGTTCCGAATTTGACTTTCCGTTTGCTGTTTTTGATATCGTTCAGCGTTTTATACGAACCGGTTTTGTTGGTGACCCACCACATATGTTGCAAATGAATATCAGTGATATTTGCCGGCGGTTCCACAATCGAACGGACCACGCCGCGCACTTTGGCGCCGCCGGCCCGGGCGATCGCCAGCGTGTTGGGATGGGCGCTGCCCACATCGTTATTGCCGTTGATAATGGACGCGATCCGCAACGGCGGCTGCGTATCGCCGGTGTAAATGATTTGAAGGCCCTGTTCCTTGAAGAACCCCAACTTATCGGCGATTAGAAACGGAGCGGTGGTGCAGTCGGTACGGCTCCAGGTTTTGATCGGGGTCAATCCGGAATCGGCAGCCCGGATCATCGCGCCATTGACGCCGATGAACGTGGTTACGGCGATGACCACCGCCAGGGCCATAATTAGGAACTTTTGTTTCAAGACCATTCTCCTTTCCAGATGTACAATAATTAATTACTTGACTCTGGGAACCCACGCGCCGGACGATTAATTCAGATTCGGCGCTTCCTTCCAGGTGATGATGCGCTTTTCAATCTGAATAATCAGGTTGTTAATGACAATTCCCAAAATAGCGATAGTAACCGCCGCCGCGAACAGTCTGGCGATTTGAAAATTCACCTGGGAGTTAAAGACCAGCCACCCCAAGCCGGCGCTGGCGCCGATCATCTCGGCCGCGATCAGCATAAAGAAAGAGATGGACGCCCCCATCTTGATCCCGGTAAAAAGGGTGGGCGCAGCGCCCGGCAGAACGACCTTCCAAAACAGCAGCCATTTAGAGAGCCCCATGCCCCGGGCGGCTTTCAGGAATAACGGATCGATATTCTTAACCCCGCTGATGGTGTTAAAAAGAACCGGCCAGATGCAGACCCAGAAGATAATCGAAATTTTCGCCACTTCTCCGATTCCGAACAGCAAAATAAAGATGGGAAAGACCGAAAACGGATTGACTTGAGCCAAGATTTGCAACAGCGGATCCAGAAACTCTTCGAACCGTTTAAACCATCCCCCCAACGTAAAACCTAACGGAATGGCCACGGCGGCCGCCAGGACAAATCCGATCAAGGCCCGATGCAGGCTTACTCCGATATGGACGAACAATTCCCGGTTCAGCGCCAGTTTTCCGATGGTCGCGATGATCTCGGAGACCGTCGGGACAAATTGATGATCAGCGATTCCCACCCGGGGGGCAATCTCCCAAAAGGTTAGAAATATAACGACTGCGATACTTTTTCGAAAGAAAAGCCAGAGCATGGGTTTCAACCCTTTTGGTCCGTTATCGCTCAATTAATCACCCCCTCTCGTTGCAATTAGCCATTCAAACAAAAAGGCCCTGCATCACCCTTGATGGTGATGCAGGGCCTCCGGCATCCCGGTCAACCCTCATTAATTCCGCACCTGACAATCGGCTCGCGGATCTATATCCGAGTTATCCAACTGAATTACTATGATTTTATTACAAACCAAGTCCCTTGTCAACCTGTATTTGTATTTAAAGTAAAAAAATAATTTTAAAACCATAATCAGGAATGAATGGTTCCTCTAAAAGCGCCATCAATGCCATAACTTCTCCGGAACGGGCGATTGGTGAAAAAACGCTAAGGCCTGTTCTTCCATGAACCCTAATCCCGCCTAAATCACCACCCGTTGCGCCAAACGCTGCGCCAGCCGGGCCGCTTCCGCCGCGTCTTTGGCGTAGCCGTCGGCGCCGATCCGATCGGCAAAGCTTTGCGAGATCGGGCCGCCGCCCACCATTACCGCGAACTTTTCCCGCACCTGCTCTTGTTTCAAAATCCGGATCACCTCTGCCATGCCATCCATAGTGGTTGTCATCAACGTCGACAAGGCAATGATTTGGGCGCCGACTTCCCTGGCCTTCGCCACGAAATCACGGGGCGGGATATCCCGGCCGAGATCGAATATTTCAAACCCCGAAGTCTCCAGCATGATTTTGACCAAATTTTTACCGATATCATGGGTGTCTCCCTCGACCACTCCGATGACCGCTTTGTACTTCGTGGTTGACTGATTGGCTTTCAGAATCGGCCGCAGCACATCCAGCCCGGCGTACATCGCGTCCGAACACATCAGCAACTCCGGAATGAAATATTCCTCCGTTTCAAACAATTTGCCGGCGCGATCCATTCCGTCGGCCAACCCTTTTTCAATGGCCGGATAGGGATCATAGCCCAGCCGGACCACTTCGTTTGCCAACCTTACGGCGATATCTTCCTCCATCGCCACCACAGCGTCGGATAATTCGCGCCACAACTGCTCCTGGCTCTTTGACATCATTTCACCTCATTTGAATGCCGTTTATTAAAAAGACCGGTTCAGGCCCGACAATGTCGAACCCGAATCGGTCTCCGGGGTCCCGGTCAACGCGATATTGAATGGATACCCCTGGTGTTCAGGTTACACCGGGGGTTCGCCACAGTTTAAGATTCCTGGAACAATACGGTGGACAAGTAACGTTCTCCGGTATCCGGCAGCAGCGTCACAATGGTCTTTCCTTTATTCTCGGGCCGCTTGGCGACTTGAGTGGCGGCAAAAACGGCCGCTCCCGAAGAAAAGCCGACCAGCAGCCCTTCCGCCTTGGCCAGTTTCCGGGAGGTTTCAATAGCTTCCTCATTTTTGACTTTGAAGATTTCGTCAAAGGCCGACCGGTTGAGAACATCCGGCACGAATCCCGGCCCAATCCCCTGGATCTTATGAGGCCCCGGATTCCCTCCCGAAAGCACCGGCGAGTCGAACGGCTCCACCGCAACGATCTGAACCGAGGCTTTCCGTTGTTTCAAGACCTCTCCCACGCCGGTAATCGTGCCTCCGGTTCCCACGCCGCCGACAAAGATATCGATCTGGCCGTCGGTGTCCCGCCAGATCTCTTCCGCCGTGGTCTGGCGGTGAATGGCCGGATTGGCCGGGTTCTTGAATTGTTGCGGGATAAAGGAATTCGGGGTGGCCGCCGCCAGCTCCTCCGCTTTCCGGACCGCGCCTCTCATCCCCTCGGCGCCCGGGGTTAAAACCAACTCGGCGCCCAGCGCCTTCAACAGGTTACGCCGCTCGACACTGAACGTCTCCGGCATGGTCAAAATGATCCGGTAACCGCGGGCCGCCGCCACAAACGCCAGCGCGATTCCGGTGTTGCCGCTGGTCGGCTCGATAATCACCGTGTCTTGGTTGATCAGTCCCCGTTCTTCCCCGTCTTTAATCATGGCATAGCCGATCCGGTCTTTCACGCTGCTGGCGGGGTTGAAATATTCCAGTTTGGCGATGAGGCGCGCCTCCAAACCATTGCTCTTGTTATAGTTCGATAATTCCAACAACGGCGTATTCCCAATCAAATCCACTAAACTTTTGGCAATCTTGGTTGACATGTTCATCCCTCCGTATTATTTATTATTGAATTATCCAACCAACCACTCTCCGCATCGTTTGACAACCGTTGCCAAACAACCGAACCCGCAGTTAAATATGAAACGCAGGGTTGGTCAGGATATCCCGCGCGACCGCCGGTAGCGATACTTCTGCTACCGAAGCAAAGCCCGGACAGTTCATCATTCATCGGAAAGGAACCAATACCGTTCCGCCGATTCGCGTTTAAATCAAAAAGGAGACCGTCACGTATCGCCCAATCGAACGAAACTACAGCCTCCAGTCTTTCTGGTGAACTATGCCTGCAACGTATGGCTCGATACGAAAGCCAAATCCCATTCGGTTAAATTCTATAATTCCAATAAAGTTAATATGCATTGTTATCGTACTATAATTTCGAAAATTTGTCAACGCCAATCCGGAAGCCGCGGGCCTTCTTGCAAGTCTCGCCGCTTGTGGAAACCAATCCGTGCCCGCCGCCGTGGCAACGGCGCTAACAACCCGTTGACGGGGGACGGTTCCCCTTGCTCGGTTCGCAGCCAAAAATGAAACGGCATTCGATGCCGCAGTTATGGGAATGACCCCCAATTGCCGGGGAACGACTCCCCAAACTGTGGGAATACTTCCCCCAACCGGGGCGATTGATGCCGTAGAATGGGGAACGGTTGCCATAGTTACGGCATCGAATGCCGCAAGCCCGGCAAGCGATGCCGTTGCCCCGGCATTAAACGCCGCTCTATGGGCAATGGATGCCGGATGATTGGCAACGAGTGCCGTTAGAGCGGCAACGCATGCCGGACCCGCGGCGGGGAGCGCCGCAACCCATGACCTTCGGCCGAGGTTTATTGCAACGTTTTAATAAAAACCATCGTTGGCTAGGATCAATATCCCTAATCCGCAAAATTTCATTTAACCCGTTCCTTAAGCCTTCGTCCAACCCGCT
Organism: Bacillota bacterium; assembly: GCA_023402395.1. GTDB lineage: Bacteria > Bacillota > UBA4882 > UBA8346 > UBA8346 > JAEYGI01. Next base: position 14,403 of record JAEYGI010000040.1, on the reverse strand, counting down.
CCTACCCAATCCACAACCCTTCAATCCGGACCTGCAGGCCGGAGGGAGTCTTGTTTACGTAATTGACCAACCCGCTATGCCGCCAGTGCAGCATGCACATGCGCGGCTGAAAAAAGTAACGCATGCCGATTTTGGGCTCAACCCGCGTTTCTTTGATCAGGCCTTCGTACCCTTCGGCGATGTAATACCCCAGATCCTTATACCCGTTCTGGCGGGGATGAAGCGGCCCCGTCACGCACCAGTTGATCACTCCGGTACGGTGATCGGCATTGCGGACGATTCCGCAATGCGTCACCGGGCAGCCGCAGGACATTCCCAGCGGCCGTCCGATCAGCACGTCACCTTCCTGAATGTCCATCTCCCTGGTGAGGATGGGATTGTGCGGGATAATGATCTCGCGCGGGCCGGGGTCCTCGGGAAAATGCTCCAGAAAAAAGTCAAAATCCCGTCCCAAGCTGTCCCGCCAGGCCCGCTCCGCCTCCAGACGCGGCAAGGGGCTGAGCCGTTCCGGGTCCGGCGGAGCCACCGGAATCCGACTCTCCGATAAATAAATGCAACGTTTGCGCAATTCCGGAGCGGCAGCCAAGGGCTCCTGAAATTCAGCGCACGTTTTATAGCCACACATCCCGCAATTCATGCCGGGCAGTTTCTCCATAACGATCAAACTCCTTCTTTTCAATTGAAATACTTAAAGGCGCGACGCGATCGGCCGCAATTCGGCGACAGCCCGGGGCAAAACCTCAAGCAACCGTTCGACTTCTTCGGTGGTGTTGAACCGCCCCAGGGTAATCCGTAATCCTCCTCTCGCCTTCAAGGGATCGAAGCCCATGGCCTGTAGCACATGCGAGGGTCCGGCGTCATTGGACAGGCTGCAGGCGCTCCCGCTGGAAACGGCAAAACCGTATTGATCAAGCGACAGCAACAGCTTAATGGCCTCGCCTTCCTGCCCGTCAAAACCCAGGGCGATGTGGCCCGGCAACCGCTGATAGGGATGGCCGATCAGGTACGAATTGGGGATCCGGTGCTTGACGCCGCCGCTGATCCATTCCCGCCATTGCACCAGCCGCGCGATCTCCTCCGTCATCCCCCGGGCGGCGATGGCCGCGGCTGCCCCGAATCCGACGATTCCGGCGATATTTTCCGTCCCGGAGCGGCGGCCCGATTCCTGGCCGCCGCCATGAAGCAGCGGCTCCAGGGTTACCCCCTTCCGGACGAATAGCCCTCCGACGCCTTTGGGACCGTAGATCTTGTGGGACGAAAACGACAGCAAGTCGATGGCCTGGTTCCGGAGATCGAACGGCAGGCGTCCGACAGCTTGCACCGCGTCGGTATGAAACAGCGCCCCATGGTCTTTGGTGATCCGGATCAATTCGGCCAAAGGTTGAATCGTTCCCACTACATTATTGGCGGCCATAACCGAGACCAGCTTGGTCTCGGGACGGAGCGCGATCCGAAGCTCCATGGGATCCACCATCCCGTACCGGTCAACACCGAGATAGCTGACCTGGGCTCCCCGTTTCTCCAGATACCGGCAGGTCGCCAGCAACGCCGGATGCTCAATCGCGCTGGCAATCAAATGAAACGGCCCGTCTCCGGCGGCTTCAAAGGCCCCGATCAGCGCCAGATTATCGGACTCGGTTCCGCCGCCGGTAAATAAAATCTCGTCCGGGTCGGCCTTGATTAACTCCGCCACTTGCCGGCGGGCTTTTTCCAGGGCGGCGCGGGCCTCCCGGCCGGCCCGGTGCAGACTGGACGGGTTTCCGAAACATTCCCCCAAATACGGTCCCATCGCTTCCGCCACGGCCGGGTCCAAAGGAGTGGTCGCGGCGTTGTCAAAATAGGCAATCGCACTCATTATTCACTGCCCCCTGTAAAAATTCTGATTTTCCAGCGACCGGACCACGCCGAAATGCGATTGCCAGCCCACCTCTTTTTTGCCGACACAGATCGTACAGGTGCCCACCGGCGGATTGCCACGCAGATATAACTGGCCATGAACGTCAGGAGACTCCCGAACCCGCTCCAGGATGGGATCGATGCCGATTCCATACAAGGCGTTGACTTCCCGGATCGCCACGCTCGGGGCCACTTCCTGAATTCTGGCCCGGAATACTTCCCGCTCGGCTTGGGAAACGCGATCAATCTTGGTAACCACGGCGATATCCGAGAGCGACAGCATTGGCCCGACTTTCAGCGGAAGGTTCATTCCGCTGGTCGCCTCCAACACGACGATGCCCAGCACGCCTTCGACATACGGCGAGCAGCGCAGGCAAAGCCCGGCCGTTTCAACTATCAGCAGATCACATTCTTCTTCCTCCGCCCAGCGCAAGGCGTCGCCGAGCACCATGACATTGCAATGATCGGGGCAAAGTTCGCCCGAATATACTTTGCGGGTCGGCATCCCAAATTCTTCGGCCAGTTCCAGGTCTTCCTCGGCGAATTGGACATCGATTTTGAGAAAAGCCGCTTTTTGGCCGTACTTCCGCAAGCCGCGAATCAAATGGCGGATGACTGATGTTTTTCCGGTGGTAGCCGGGCCAGCGACAATTACTAGTTTCATTGCGGCAATTGCACCTCCAGATCCCGGACGGTTAACCGCTGGCCCAAGCGCAGCTTTTCCCGGAGGAACGACAGGCTGTTATCGAGCCGGCTGACTCCGGCGAAGACCCGCTCTTCGGCGGCGTCGGTATTGATCACATTGACGATGCTACCTTCCCGCATGATGATCCGGAAGTCGGACAGCAGGACAATCCGTGGATCGTGGGTGACAAAGATGAATATCTTCCGATGCTCTCTCAGCAATTCCAGGGCCCGGGTCCGGTGAATGCCGGCGTTTTCAACCTCATCCAGCAAGACGATGGGCGTATCGCAAATGACCGTGGCATCCGCAATCAGCAGCGCCCGGGTCTGGCCTCCCGACAGTTCGGTCATCCGGTTGTCGAGGATAATCGGCTCGCCGGTCAATTGATTGGCAAAAGTGATGACCCGTTCAATCAGATCGCCGATGCTTTCCCGGCCTTTATTGCGGATCCGGGCGTGGGTCTGCAGGAATTTACAGACCGGGAGGTCCGATAGAAAGCTGGTGTGTTGGGTAATCAGGGCAATCGGATTATGGGCCGGGTCGTTGCGGTAGAACGCCGGCGGAGTCTCGCCATTGATCAGGATACGGCGGCCGGTGGGCGTGTTACTGTCGGCCAGCAGTTCAATGTCGTTAATCAGGGTCGTTTTGCCGGAACCGGTGGGGCCGACGATGCTCACAATGTTGCCCATCCGCAAGTGAATTCGTTGCACCGGCTCCGGTTCGCCGGAGCGCCCTTTCCCTCCCAGAATCGTAATATTTTCAATCAATTTCATTCGCTCCCTTATGTATGGATGATGTATGGATGTGCCTTTGGACTAAATCTGGAAATAATGTATTCGGTATACATACCATTGGTGAGCATGATGATTCGTATAGTTGGAAATTGATAAAATGGCCGGTGGCGAAAAGGTTACCGGCTCAAACCCGTCATCCATCTTTGGTAGCAAGTTCGGCCCGTTCCATTTTTGCTCGAGCAAAATGATTTCACGGCTATAAACCAAATTCTTTGGACAAAAAAACAAAGACCGCATCGGCTGCGGTCTCTTCTTTTATACCCATTAAACTAACTTTCCTAATTTTTCAATCTGATTAGCTCTTTTTCTTTTTTACCTACTGTCTGTTCATAGCTTTCGATTTTATAATTCAGGCGTTCCAGCGTTTTCTGCATATCTTCCATTCGGGCGATCAGCTGATTACGCTGCTCGGTTAAAAGTTCTTTTCTGGCCACAAGGGTCGCCTCACCCTGTTGAAACAAAGTAACATATTCAATTAATACTTCAATTGGAAGGCCCGCATTTCGCATACATTTGATAAATTCGACCCACTTGCAGTCTTCTTCCGTATAATCCCTGATTCCGCTTTTATTGCGGTTCACACTCGGAATCAGGCCGATGCGTTCATAATAGCGGAGCGTATCCTGGGAAAGATCAAATTTTTTACTTACTTCGGCAATCGTCATGCGATTAACCTCCTGATAGCCGAATTATAACACTTAATATTTAGTCTCCATAAACTGTAATGGCTTGTTTCATTTTACCGATAATGTCCACGCCAAATGGACAGTTTTTCATGCATAACCCGCATCCTATGCACTCACTTGCATGATGTTCCAATACCTCATAATGATTCTTTAAGGTTTCAGGAACAGCTTCTTGAATTAGCGCTAAATCCAAATATTTATTTACCGAGGCTATATCGATCATTTTTGAACATGGGGCACAATGCCCACAATACATACAATGTCCTCTAAATGAACTTCTTGGCGCACTGGCCAGAACTGCACTATAGTCCTTTTCTTTATTACTTGAATCAACATAGGCCGTTGCGGCAAGTATTTGATTCGGATTGGATACGCCAACCATTACGGACGCAACCGCCGGCCGGGTTAAACAGTAATGTAAACATTGTACTGGGGTCAGCGCTTTTTCAAAAGGGGATTCTTTGTCATTTAGCAGCAATCCGGCGGCATAGGCTTTCATGACTGTTAAAGCCACGCCCGCATTCTGACACGTTTGGTATAACCGATCACGTTTCGGGTCAATACCTTCATAAATCCTGCTTTTAAAAGTACTCTCCGCAAATAGTACATCTAGATCCTCACTGGCCGGTAGCATATCATAAGCGGCATTGATACTAAATAAAATCACCTCAATTATTCCTGTTTCGACTGCTCTGAAAGCTATATCGGGATTATGGGTTGATATTCCCAACGACCTAATAATCCCTTTTTCTTTCAATCCTTGGGCATATTTAATGATTTCTCCATTGAAAATGGCATCAAAATCTTTTTGATTATCAACATAATGAATCATTCCCACGTCAACATAGCCTAACTGCATTCGAGTTAAAAAGTCTTCATAGGCGTTGACAACTTCATTAATATCCCGGGTACGCCGATATTGTCCCCGATCCCACGCCGAACCCAGATGTCCTTCAACCACAAAACTGCTTCGAGGGTATTTGCTTAATCCCTTACCAACGTTACTGCGAACTTCCGGATTTGAATTATAGATATCCACAAAATTAATACCTTCTTTGATGGCGCAATCAATAATGGCTTCGCAGTCGGCATAACTTTTATTCTCAAAGCCCTCGCCGCCAATCCCGATGGCGCTTACTTTAATTCCGGTTCTTCCCAAAATTCGATATTCCATATTTTACGCCTCATCCCCAGGATATTGATCTGCGTTAAACTTTACGTCAAATGCCGAGTCGGCCCCAGGCGGCTTCCCTCGTATGTGCAAAACGGCACAATGGTTTTTTCGGAAAAATCGTATTCCTCCAAAATTGAATGGCTATCTATATTCTACAATTTGGAGTCAACTCCAAGTCAACGAATCTTTGTCAGAAAATAAATTTTTCCATTATAAACTCTTGACATGGACATAACTCCAAGGATTACTATTATGTTAAAAGCATAATTGTTGTGAATACCAAAACGGGAGGCGTAAAATGAAAAACCGTATCAGTATTTTATTGGCAGTCATTCTAATGCTATCCTTGATTGCAGGGTACAGCATACACGGCAACACCGGTACAGTAAGTAGCGCCTCAAAAAACGCAGCCACGCCACCGAAGGCGGTGAACAACCATCGAGGAGTTTCTAAGGTTTTTATGACCACCGATATCAGTGGGGAAGGGCTTATGGCCGTTTACAAGGCGCTGAATCGGCCGGCTACCGGAAAAGTCGCCGTAAAATTACACTTCGGCGAACCCGGGAATACCAACTATCTCGCACCGGAGTTGGTTCGTAAACTCACTCTTGCGGTACGCGGAACTTTCGTCGACAGCAACACATACTACGGCGGTCTCCGGGCCAATACCGCCGCGCATTTGCAAGCCGCCAAAGACCATGGTTTTACCTACGCGCCGGTAGATATTCTGGATGCCGACGGCGAGATCAGTTTGCCGGTTACCGGCGGTAAACGGCTGAAAAAAGCGCTGATCGGCTCCCATTACCGGAATTATGACTTTATCATTTCGGTGGCCCATTTTAAGGGGCATACCATGGCGGGCTTCGGGGGAACCTTCAAGAATCTCGCTGTCGGAATGGCTTCGGTTAAGGGAAAAGGGGCCATCCACAGCGAACCGGGGGATGGCATGTTTTCCTCGACGGGGGAAGCGTTTTTTGAAAAAATAGTGGAGTACACCAAAGCGGTTATCGATGCTAAAGGCGATCGTATCGTGTATATCAATGTGCTGAACAATTTGTCGGTGGATTGTGACTGCGATGCCAACGCCGCACATCCGGAGATGGCCGATATCGGGATCCTCGCTTCGCTTGACCCGGTTGCGCTGGACAAGGCCAGTGTTGACCTGGTCTACGCGGCGCCGGAAAAAGAACGGCGCCATTTGGTGGAACGGATCGAATCGAGAAATGGCGAATACCAGCTTATCTATGCGGAAAAACTGGGCCTGGGCAGCCAAAAATATAACCTGGTAAAGCTGGATGTTTGATATTGTCAGACGCGAGTTCATCTATTTATGGTTCTACTTTAGCATTCAATTTGAACAAATCGCCCCGTATTGGGTAGTCGGTGTCTTCCTGGGTTCGGTGATTTCGGTGTTCGGTAAAGACCGAATCCATACATTGTTTCGCGCAATGCAAAACAAAGGTCTTGGAGTATGGGGGGTGATTCCGGCCAGCCTGCTCGGAATCGCCTCCCCGCTTTGCATGTATGGGACCATCCCCCTCGCCGCTTCATTTTCCGAGAAAGGTATGAAGGACGACTGGCTGGCGTCATTTATGATGAGCTCTATTTTGCTCAATCCCCAACTACTGATTTACAGCGCCGCCCTTGGCCGGGCAGCGCTGGCCATTCGGTTTGTTTCCTGTTTGATCTGCGGTATCCTGGCTGGACTTTGCGTGCGCTTCTTTTACCGGAATCAGAACTTTTTCAATTTTTCCGGTTTTGCGGAACCGGCAAGCCGGGATACCGACCCCAACCCGCTGTTACGCCTTTTTAAAAACATCGGAAGGAACGTCAGGGCAACGGGAGGCTATTTTCTGATCGGTGTTACCCTCTCGGCGCTGTTTCAGCACTATATACCTTCCAAGGCAGTTGTTAGCCTTTTTGGCAGCCAACGGGGGTTGGGCGTATTGATGGCGGCAACGATCGGAGTACCCCTGTATGCGTGCGGCGGGGGAACGATTCCCTTGCTGATGGGATGGCTGCAAACCGGTATGAGCATGGGGTCTGCCGCGGCGTTTATGATCACCGGGCCCGCGACCAAAATCATCAACCTGGGAGCCGTTACGATTATTCTTGGCGTTAGGCGCTTTGTGCTCTACCTGCTGTTTACAATCCTGTTCGCAACGATAACGGGGCTGGTCATCGACAGATTTCCGGATACGTTTTAAAAAAGAAAAACGCCACTATTCCGTAAGAATAAGTAACGTCTTCACATTAAGCCTCTCTATACTTGATCACGGATGGCCGCATCTTTCCATTCATGGCTTAAGGATGAAAAAGTTGACCAAAATTAATTTTCAACTTATCTAATAATCTTGTTTTTCAATTTCTAATATAACTGTTTATATTTCCATCAGAATTAGCACTAGGTGAGAAATTTGTTGTATTTCCGGATAAGACAACACCTACAGCATTAATAGTAGAACATCTATTTGCCCAAAAGCCTCTATTATTACCAGTTGCGGTAGAATACATAGCATATATTGAACTATCGTATTCAGCTGCGATTCCTGCATAACTATTATTTATTGCAGTAGAAGCTACCATTGCATATGAATTATAATGAACAAAGATGCCGCGTTCAAAACTATCCACAATTAAATTTGCTCCACATTTTGCGTATGATCCCCTCGTTATGTATACTCCCTCTTGAACAGTACCGTTTCCGTATAATTTAAATCCATCAATTAATCCAATTTTATTCCCGTTTTGAATTAAAAACCCTTGAGTGCAGCCTGAAAAACTGAGCAAACAATTATTTGGGTTTGAAACATTCCCTAGAATTTGAATTCGACCACCTTCGGAATGTTTTACCTCGATAGTGCTGGTATAATTATATGTCCCATCCGCTACTTGAATTGTTACGATTGCATTCCCCGCAATCCTTTTATCGTCCAAATAATTTAAAGCCGCTTGAATATCTCCAAAATCAGCCGGTACATTTAAGGTCATATCTCCGGTGATCGTTCCGATAAAACTGGGAGGCGCTGCCAACAAAACCCCTGATAAGGTTGCGCAGACTGCTAAAGCAATTACCAAAATGATTGTTCGGCGTAGCTTCATCAAATGATCTCCTTTACCCATTTTATTTGGAACGTAGAATGCTTCCATTTAAAATAATTCTATTTATCTCTAATTTTTCCTTTATATCAAATTTATTTCCTGGAAATTATTCATGGATTCTCAATTCCAATTCGCAAATTAATGACAATAACCAAAAAACAGACAGTGAAATCCGCTTAACCAATTTTCGAACCCGCTAATTAAAAATTGCCCCGGAAAACATTTTTATAGGGTAAATAAAGCTAAGTATCAGACTCATAGGGATTATTCTAGTGCGTTAAACATTCCGATTTACAGGCTTTGCTATCCTTCTTTCGCGTTTAAAATTTCATTTCAATATCTTTCTTAACATTTTCATTCTCAACTTCAAAATAACTCATTGCTTGAAATCCTTTCATTTTAGCTATGAAAGATGTGGGAAAAGTGCTGATTGCCGTATTGTACTCTTTAACGGAATGATTGTAAAACCTTCGCGCGGCCGATAAGTTTTCTTCCACTTCATTAATCGATCGATTTAAAGTTTCAAACTGCTTACCAACCTGATCATCCTTAAGATTTCCGATGTTGTTGATGAGTATGTTTTTAACTTGATTCTGTAATTTAAATTTTTCTTTAAAATTAGATGCTGGGTTCTTTACAGCATTAAATAAATCAGCAATTAATTCCAATTCATTTTCCTTAAATTTAATATAACCTTTCGTTGTCTCATAGATTTTCGATAATATATCATGCCTTTTTTGAAAAGCGTCATCAATGTTGCCCTTTGCCTGGTTTACAGATTCTTTGCGTTGTATAATATCTATTTGAGAGCCCCAGACCAGTAAAAGTGTCAATAATATAAACACCCCTAACATTAACCGGATATCATTTGTGAAATAGTAAAAAACATAACTGCCTATTAAGATTAATAATAACTTATACAAATTACAGTCCTCCTTGTACTGTATTTTCTTTTATCCATATATAATTATCAATATTTAGTTCCTCAACTATTGAACCAATTAATTTGAAAATATCCCTTTGTTTAGCGATAGTTTTTACCGTAATTCGTTTCCGCAAGGGTGGCTCCAAAAAATTCTTATTACCCTTAAAAGCTATGTAAAGCTTGTCTTTATAAAATAAAAATGAAATCATGTTTTTATATTTGACTTCAAAATCCAGCATTCTTGCCATTAAAGCAGGGGTTAAAATATACCTTGCCTTAACCGGGTCATCAGAAAATGTCGCGAATCTTTCGTCAAATTCTCTGGCGTCAGTTGGCATTTTCTGCTCGTTAAAATCCATGCTGCCAAAATCTTTAAATAAACAAGGTCTAACATATAACTTGGATTCGGTAAATTTATTATTATCAAATATGAAAAAGTAGCCATGAAATATTTTCTTAGGCAACTTGGCTCCAAGATATTGATTTTTTAAAACTTTAATCTCTGAAAAACTAAAATTGGTTTGACCAATAACTCCTGTTATATTATTAGTTATATCAATGCTGCTGCCCTTGTTTATCAAGTAAGTCTGCAAAACAGAATCGGCATCAATTTCAGTTTCTTGATGATAAGACCAGTCCGGATAATAACTGCGTATTACGTCTTCAATAATAAATTCATTATATAATGTGTTGAAATTGCTTTTTTTCCTTTTTAGAAAAAAATATAAAATATAGACCAGCGGTAAGCTGCCATACCTGATTAATCTGCTGCTAATATTGAAAGTATCGCGTAAATAAAAGGCCGCTTTCAAATATAGGATTACAAACAATACAATCAATATTATGTTGAGAAAAAGTAAGCCCAATCTTTTTGAATTTAATTTTTTTAGCTTTATATCTAATTCGTTTTTAATCAAAGATTCCAATTTTGTATTCTCCTAAAAGCATCTATGCCAGTACTCGCTTTTCACCAGGACTAATGATCAGTCATCCCCGAACAGCTCCAACTGCAGTTCATGAATAAAATTTGCCAGTGATGGATAGCATTGATACTGCTCAATTATCTTTTTTAGTATAACAAGATCCCGCCTACCAACAGTACATACCAATTCAAAGAGAAAAACGTTCCACACTTCCTGAAACCGGCCCGTAATAATTATTCACAAAAGAAGCCTCCGGAGGCTTGAGTGCGATATCAAACAGTAACTTTAAGGTATTTTCCACCTCAACCTTGGCTGACCATTCCTCAATGATCTCAAATTCAGCAAACAATTCAGCCGCCCGCCGGTTTTGAATTTGCGATCCGTATCCGGCAAATATTTCCGGCCCGATAGGCGAGGTTAACTCTACTAAAAAAACCAATAATTCATCTCGATCCATGCCTGGCTCCTTCTGTTTATCGGATAGTTCATCAAAATAGGCTTTTGGCCTATCCATCTTGCTAAAACCGGATTTTGACAATCAATCCTACTGAAATCATTGCAATATCATCTCTGAGGCTGATAGGAAATTGAAGTCGTCTTCAAAGATTGCAGAACTCATGATATCTTTTCCTTGATTGAGAATTAAGGCTTGCCTGATTCCTGCTTCTTCTGGCTGATCCAATTCATAAATGCTTCGCCGGAGCTTATACCCGTCTTGGAAGAGCAAACTTCGGTATATTGATAATCAGCATTATACTTGCCGGTTTTAACATCATAATGTATTTTAAATTCTGTTGGAACCGGCATATCATATTCCTTGCACAACGCTTTTATCTTATCTAGATCTTCAGTACCTAATTTCAGGAATTGCATCATTCGATTATGGTTAATGCCTAATTGGTTTAACGTTTTTATCTCCCCAGCCACTTCAAAAAAAGCATTAAACATTTGACTTTTTTCTTCAATTGAGGCATACGCATATATTTTATCAACTTTCTGATCAGTGACTTCTAAAGATAACGAAATAAGTTCCGATTGCAAATCCATAAATTCATCTTCAAATTTTTTACTCATTACCCTCTCCCTCTTACCTAGCTAAATTTCAACAAGACAAAACTCCCTGTATTTCACCGATAAGGATGAGATGAACTTGATACTTCACTTTTTTCAGGTTGGCGACACTCTCTGCCCCACCCAGGCTTAACAATGGTTCATATCCAAAGCATTCATCATATTCCGGCTCGCCATACCGCTCCACCGCCTCGAAATAAGGATGCCATTGCCAATATTCGTCCTGGAAATAATTATTCAAGAAAAAATTCCACCTTATCTTTTTTTGGGTCCATAAAACTTTGATGCGCTGATGGCGGTAATCTAGTATCACAAAATTCCCTCTGCTGTCACAGGCAATAATATCTCCCATTCCCGTTGCAAAAACGGGGATTTCGTCAAGGGGCATAATGTAGGTTTCTTCCAGCAATTCCTGCAAATCAGCGGGATTTATGATTTTTAAGTATCCTTTAAACGTGCTTCCAAAACCATACTTTTCCCAGATGGCGACGACATCTGCTCCTACTCTCTCCTTATACTTGGTTATTGTATCTTGACTCACTTTTTCAGCTAGCGTAAAATCCTTAAATACTTTTTCCATTGATTCGTCCATAATGATTCCCTCACCCGATAATTTAGTATTGAATGATACAATTAATTTTCTTCTTCAATCATTGAATAAATAAATTCTGCCAGTGACCTTGTCAAATACTAAATATGTTCCTCGGGATTTTCTCCGTACTCATATTCATGACTCCAGATCACCACCTGTTCCCCACAAAAGGAGATTCTTCTTCTTTATTTCCATTTTAAAATGCGCAAAAAGCTGCTCAAATTCCCAGTTTTCATCCACAAACGACTTATACAGATCAGGATTAATAATTCCTAAAAAGCCGGAGTCATCGGTTACTTTATAGATCATCATACTTCCTCCCATCAAAGCGGCAATAGGCAATACTCTTTGCGTCTCACCCATCAAACTGAACATGGAATCATCTACAACCGCTCCCCTTACTCTCAGTAAATTTCTATTTTTTTAACACCTTCAAAAACTCCGTAAGGCTCTCAGCTACAGTTGCAAAGACCGGATTAAGGTCTCATTTTAAGCATAATTCCATTCATCTTTCATTGTATAATCTCCCCAAGGATCTTCGCCCTCATATGCGCCTACATACAAAACCTGATCATCCCTGACGATCCATTGCATGCCATGTTCTTTTTCCCAGTCATAATTTAATTCCAAATCAACAACCGGTGTGTTTTCGTCTATAAAATCTGTTAGGTCCTCACCAATTGAATCACAAAAATCATTACAATACCGAATGGAGGCTTCACATAATTTATCAATTACTCCATTGCCGAGGGAGTTTAATAACGGGCGCACCGGTATGCAACAGCACCTGATAACTTTACTCAATCACTCCGGGTATCCAAAATTCTTTCTCTTGGCAAGGCTCTCCATTGATATAGAAGTCCCAGTATCCATTTTCCAATCTTTGATTCAAATCAGTATGTACCTTATCATCCTTAAGCCCTTTCGACTCGGTGTAAGATTTCATAAATCCGAGCTTATCGTTGGTTTCCCCGCCACAATAAAACGAACAGCCTTCATCTCCATACCAAACAAAACCAATCGTTCCGTTTTTGTAATAAAATTCGTTTGGAAATTGATCTCTATTTCTCCTGCGAGCAAAAGGATACTCATTCCAAGAATCAGCAATTTCTTTAACCGCATCCGGCTTGCCAAAGAACATCATATTGTATGTTAGGCGCAGACATAATTCATAGATGCATATTTGAAACAAAAAGTCGGTGAGATCATTTTTCTCCTGAATAACATGTTGATCCTCATCAATTTTGATGACTCTGAAATCGTTACGTTCCCTATATGTAGCCCAGCTGCAGGTTTCTCCTTCATGAACATAAAAAATCACATATTCATTGGTATAATTCAAATCACCGGACGGGATAAAATTGTTATAGGTAACAATATCGTTGATCCGGTCTCCGAAGTACCGATAAAACAAGGCCAACGGTTCCGGGAGCTTTTGACCGCTCTCCTGATTCTCAACTGGATCTTGTTTACCAATAAAACTTTCTACAAGCTCAATCACTTTATTAAACCGGGTCTTCCAATCCTCCATATCAAAAGTTCCCCCCATCACATTGGCCCTCAATCTGATACCGGACATTTTTATTTATTGTTTTATATCATACCGAGCGCCCCTTCAACCGCGTTTCGAACTTCGGTTGATGTATCATTTTTGATTGCTTCCAAATAGGGCCTGGCTTTACTATCGCCGATCATGCCCAAAGCCGTGGCGGCATTATATCTAACCAATTCATTGGGATCTTTCAAAAGGTTGATCAACCCATCAACCGCTTGAATATTTCTGCTTCGACCCAGCATATAGGCGGCCCACATCCTGGTCCCTTTTCCTTCAGTAGAAAGACTCTCAATAAGTAACAGATCAACTTGTTCCACTGCAAATTCTTCAAGCAGATGCAACGTAGTCCAATATAACCCCCATGCTTCGCCGTATCCGAATGATTTGATCAACGGCAGGATACACTTTGGGTCTTTTAATAATGCCAATTCACTTACAATCACTTCATAATCCTGGAGTACTTCAGGTGTAAGCGTATTATCGTCCGGCATTGGGGATATTTTACTTAATTCATTAATTAGGTCGTCGATCTTTGCCATATCAAATTCCTCCGACAAATAAGGTTACCCACCAAGAAAATGGTTCGTTATTTTTCCCACAGGCTCAAAGGCGCGAAGCTACTATTGACTATACATTTCTCCCCATTTCGGTAGCGCCCTCGCTCCAACTGATCCGACTCCCCGATCAGTTGGAGCGACCCCGCACCCATCTGATCGAACTGTTGGATCAACTGATCCGGTTCCCGGATCAACTGCAGCAACACTCGCTTCAAATGAAGCTTCAACATTTCCATCTGTAGCGACAGCCCCTACAAATGATCCTCTAATATTTCCATCTGTAGCAACTCCCGCTCCAACTGATCCGGCTCCCGGATCAGGGTGTGTAAAATAAAATGTGTAAACTCCTTGCCGATAAAAAAGTAAGGAGAGAAAAAGAAATGGGAATCGATAAAAAAGAACTAAAAGAAATCGTAAAAGAAAAAGGGCTAAAGACCGTTGAA
>JAEYGI010000005.1 GCA_023402395.1 Bacillota bacterium | reverse complement strand
ACCATCGGCTCAATCCGTATCAACCAAAAACAAGTCCCCCAGATCCCCCTTTTCGGCCAGTGGCTGGAACGGAGCGGCTTTCTCGCCGGTCGTGAATTTATCGTCTACGAACTCTCCGACTGCCCATCCCCGGCGCCGCCCCATCCGAAGGAGGCGAAAAAAGAGGAAGCTGAAGTTTAATCAAAAGAAGGCGAACCCATGAAACCAATCCTGGAAGAACTCCACGTCGGCAACATAAGCAACATAAATCGTCATTGTAGGGGGCATCATCTTCAGTCACTTAAAAACTGTCCGGCGCTCCCACTTTCACAGCGCCGGGGATTGCCTTGCCGGATTGGTTGAACTTAACAGTTCAACATCCGCGTCGTCAAAAGCGAGGAGTTCTAGGCGCGACCCTGCAGTCGGCTCATTTTAGCAAGCTTGATTTGCTTAGCCGATCTGCAAGCATCGGTGACACACTCTTTGGGCGACCGAGCAACGACGAAATCCGACGCTTTGAACTGCCGCATCAATCAATCCGGCAATTCTTTCGATTCTTCCTCCATTGTCTTCTGCGGTCTCTCACTCTCACTCTTCGGAGGCGTCCAATGCTCAAGCCCTGGCCCGTTTTGTTCAACGACTTCATCCTCGGCCGCGTCATGGAATGCTACGAAAAGCTGCTCCGGTCCGACCCGGAGTTCACCCGCCTCGACGCGGAGATGGTCAGGCCATGGAGCGGCTGGTGGAACACCTTGACCCGGCAACGCAACAATTCTTTCTGGATTACGAAAGCGCGGCCAATACCCTTGCGAACTGGGAGAACGAACTAATCTACCGGCAGGGGCTGATCGAAGGACTCCGGCTGGGGGATTGCCTGGAGAAGATCCGTCGGGGCGAGGGGTAGGGAGTCTGGAAGAAACGCCGTATTCAGCGACTTAATCTTTATGGTAATTGTTCAAAAAGATGTATCTTTCTTGAAATGGATTAATTCCGATTCTTGTCTTGCTCGGCAATACCTTTTGGTTCCGGCTTCACCGGGATCGGATGGAGAGAATATAAGGCTTATTGTAGAGGAAATTTTGGGTTCGACACCGCTATCACGGTATTTCCGTGTTTGGAATATATCTATTATACCAATATACCAATTTAAGACAAAGGTAGATATTTTATCTACATGAGCAAAGGAGGAATTTCGAGAAGTGAGAGCAGACCCTATGGGAGGTGGGCTTACTGATGTTCCCGGCATCCTGGTGGGAAGCACCGAGGATAAAAGCGGCCGTACGGGATGCACGGTGATTCTCTGTCCTGGTGGGGCAGTTCCCGGCGTAGACGTAAGTGGAGGCAGCCCCGGTACCCAGAATACCGATATCATCCGCCCCGGCGCCGCGGAGTATCCTGTATATGGCGTCCTCCTCACGGGCGGCAGTTTCTTCGGGCTACCGGCGGCGGGCGGGGTAATGCGCTGGCTCGTTGACCAAGGGATTGCCGAGGTTCCTCTCGTACCTGCGGCGGTCATCTACGATCTTCCCTATGCCAATGGATCACCCCCGCCTGATGCGGCCCTGGCCTATGCCGCCTGTCAGACTGCGAATGCGGGTCCGGTGGCGGAAGGAAATGTGGGCGCCGGGGCGGGAGCGACGGCGGGAAAAATCTATGGGAGGCCGATGAAGAGCGGACTGGGCTCCGCTTCCCTGCGCATTCCCGGCGGCCCCGTGGTGGCGGCCCTGGCGGTGGTCAATCCGGTCGGAGACGTATGGGATCGGGGGCGAATCGTCGTCGGAGCGCTGCGTCCTGATGGAACCTTCGTCAATCAGACCCGGGCAATGCTGTCCGGTGAGCCGCCACCGCAGCGCCTTCTGAGCACCACAATCGCTTTAGTGGCTACCACAGCGCGGCTGACCAAGGCAGAGGCCAACCGGGTGGCAAAACTGGCGGACGATGGAATGGCCCGGGCAATCTCCCCCGATCACACCCAGTGGGACGGTGACACGATCTTCTGCCTCGCTCTGGGTTCAGAACCCAGTGACCTGTCGAGCGACGCCCTCGTTACGTTGGTGGGCACAGCCGCCGCGGTGGTGCTGGAAGAGGCTATTATACGGGGGGCGCTGGCGGCGCAGCCTGGCGCGTGCCCACTTGTGTAAAAAAGCCGAATGCAAATAAAATCAAAATCTTTTCGGGATTACGACGGGATTACGAAAGCGCAGCCAAGCCCCTCGCCAACCGGGAGCACGAACTGATTTACCGGCAAGGGCTGATGGACGGAATCCGCTTGACTGATTGGAATGAGCGGATCAAACGCGGGAAAGAACTTGAGGTTCCATAAAATAAGCTTAGGGAGTTAAACAGGGTGAGAACCGGAGAAAAAGAAAAACCGTGAAGTTACTTTCGCACTTCACGGTCCCTCCGGTTTTGCTTCTCCGCGTTCCTCAAAACCCAGAACGCCATCAGTTCAAAACTGTCACTCATCTTGGTCACCTCGCTTCCGCTTTCATTGAATTCATTATACCTCCCAAAGATTTCCGCCCGATGAAGCCCGGGTAACGGTCTCTTTAAAAACGTGAATACAGTAGACGGGATTCCTGCCGCTAACAATCCATTAACAAATTTGGAAAAGTGACTAATTAAAAAGACGTAAATTACCGAATATAAAATTGTAACGTAAATCAAAATTAATCACGGAAGGACTGATTGGAATGGATTCCGACATCATGAGTGTTGCCAGTACCGTTTCCATGATGCGCCGGGGTCAGGTGATGGCCACGGTTCAAACCAAACTTCTCCGCGATGCGATGGATATTCCGGCCCAGGCCGTCCAGGATCTGCTCCAAGCCATGCCGGACGTTCCCTCCGTCAATCCGGCGCATTTGGGCCAAAATATCGATATAAAGGTCTGAGCGCCAGTGAACCCCGCCGGAATCGACCAATACCTCCGAAGGCTGGAATTGAACCGGGAGCAGATTCCATCCTTCGCCGAGTACCCATTTTGCCTGCCTGCGGTCCAGCACTTGCGAAGGCTGGAGTTTCATCCCCGGGTTACCTTCATCATCGGTGAGAACGGAACCGGGAAATCGACCATGCTGGAAGCGATTGCGGCCGCCTGTGGCTTTAACACCGAAGGCCGCGCCAGAAACTTTAATTTTGCGCCCAAGGCGACTCATTCCATATTGAACCGTTACGTCAGGCTGGTTAAGGGAGCCAAACGGCCCTGCGACGGATTCTTTCTGCGCGCCGAAAGCTTTTCCAACTTGGCGACGAATATTGACGCCTTGGATTCGGCCTTGTCCTTCGGCCCGCTGCTCATCGAGTCCTATGGGAGACGTTCGCTGCATGAACAATCCCATGGCGAATCCTTTTGGACCGTCATCTTGAACCAGTTTGGAGGAAAGGGCCTCTATATTCTGGACGAGCCGGAAGCGGCCCTCTCCCCGGCGCGCCAGATGTCGCTGATCACTCGGATCCATCAGTTGGTGCGGGAGGAATCGCAATTCATCATCGCCACCCATTCACCGATTCTGATGGCTTATCCGGACGCGACCATTTATCAGATCGGGAGAGAAGTCGAGGCCGTCAATTATGAGGATACCGAATATTATCAGGTGATGCGGGCGTTTATCAACAACCCCCGCAAGATGCTGGACATTCTGATGCAATGATCACCCCATTGCCCGATTAGGAAAAATTACATGATCCGCTTGAACGGCCCGCTTATGAAAGCGGGCTTTTTGTTTCCCAAAACGGATTTTCCGATGCGCTCCGGAGGAAGCTGTCCGGCTTCAGAGTTGTGAGAATTTTCACTTGGTGACAGATTCGTTTCAACTCCAATTTTTTCACGGAAAGGGGAGACAATGGAAGCTTTGTTAACATTGAATGATCGTTTCCAGCAATAATTGACATTGGCGATTTTTAGGAGTAGTCTGACTTCAAGTGCGCAAATAATACCAGCTAAAAGCGATATTTGTTAATCAAAATTTAATCAAACAGCAGCATATTTTTTCACAAAAGCAGTTCGTGTTTGGATGTTATTCACGACGATCCATATTACTAAAATGACAAATCTGGAAGCAGGGAGCAACAAACATGACATTCGATGCCTTTCTCAATGTGTTTCAGGGAATTCAAACCTTCGCGGTCTCGCCGCCGGCGACCGTCCTGGCCCGGATTTTCCTCATTCTGCTCGGATTATTCCTAATGTATCTGGGCAGAAAAGGGGTTTTGGAACCGCTGCTGATGATCCCGATGGGGCTGGGGATGGCAACCATCAATGCCTCGGTGTTGTTTTTTGATCCATTGTCGCTTCACGGCGGTTTGGGAACCTTGTTCGTGGAAGCGCAGGCGGGCGCGGGAGCGGATAAATTGGCCAACGCCGGCGATCTCATGTACATTCTGGGCATCGACTGGCTTCAGCCCATCTATACCTTTACCTTCTCCAACGGTTTGATCGCCTGTTTCGTGTTCATGGGAATCGGTTCGCTCCTGGATGTCGGATTCCTGATGACCCGGCCGTTTCTCGCCATTTTTCTGGCGCTTTGGGCGGAATTGGGAACTATCGCCACGTTGCCTATTGCCAAGCTGTTCGGATACACCGTCAAGCAGGCGGCGGCCATTTCCATGGTCGGAGGCGCCGACGGGCCGATGGTGCTTTTTACATCGCTGAAGCTGGCCCCGGAGTTATTCGTCCCCATCGCGGTCGTGGCTTATCTGTATCTGGGCCTGACCTACGGCGGATATCCCTATCTTATTAAAACCCTGGTTCCCAAGAAGCTGCGGGCGATTCCGATGGATCCTCCCAAGAGCATCAAGATCAGCGAAGGCCAAAAAATGGCGTTCGCCTCGATCTGCTGCGTCGTTCTGTGCCTGTTGTTTCCCGTGGCCGCGCCACTGTTCTTCTCGCTCTTTTTCGGAGTGGTCATCCGCGAATCCGGAATCAAGCAATTCCAGGATCTGCTCAGCGGTCCGGTTTTGTATATCTCAACCATGTTCCTCGGCCTGGTATTAGGCGTACTCTGCGAAGCCAACACAATCCTGGATCCGAAAGTTTTACCCCTGCTCTTGCTAGGAATTCTGTCGCTGCTGCTTTCCGGTATCGGTGGGTTAATCGGCGGCTATATCGCTTACTTTTTCACCAAAGGCAAGGTAAATCCGGTGATTGGCATTGCCGGCGTCTCTTGCGTGCCCACCACGGCCAAAGTGGCCCAGAAAATCGTTTCCAAGGACAATCCCCAGGCCATGGTGATGCCTTACGCCTTAGGGGCCAATATCAGCGGGGTTATTACCACCGCGATTATCGCCGGAATATTCTGCACGCTGATTAAGTAAGGAGGATTCCAATGGACGAATTCACAGTTGCCGGAGTCAGTTATCTGATCACGATTGTCATCTCTTTTTTAGTGGCCGGATTAATCCAATTGATGGTGGCGATTTTCACCCGTTATGCCCGGAGCACACCCGAAGCCGAAGATCCCGCCTCAAGCGAGGCCGCGGCCCCGGCTTCCGATAACGCCGCGATCGCGGCGGTGATTGCCATCGCCAAAAATCAATAACGTAAATCAGCTAATTGAGAGAGGAATAGAGCCAATGAAAAAGATCCATTTTATGTTAAGCGCGTTCCGCGACGGATTTCAATCGGTCTACGGCGCCCGGGTGTTCTCCAAGGATTTTCTGCCGGTTGTGGAAGAAGCGGCGGCAGCGGGGATCGAGCATCTGGAAGCCGGCGGCGGCGCCATGTTCCAGTCGCCGTACTTCTACTCCAATGAAGATGCGTTTGCCGTGATGGACGCCTTCCGGAAAGCCGCCGGTCCCAACGCCAACCTGCAAACTCTGTCCCGGGGTATTAACGTGGTGGCCCTTGATTCCCAATCGAGCGATATCATCAAGCTCCACGCCCAACTCTTCAAAAAGCACGGCATGACCACCATCCGCAATTTTGATGCCTTAAACGACGTTGACAATCTGATTTATTCGGGAAAATGCATTAAGGAAGCGGGACTGAATCATGAAGTGACCGTGACCATGATGGAGCTCCCGCCCAACTGTGACGGTGCCCATACCCCGCAGTTTTACAGCGACACCCTGAAAAAAATTCTGGCAGCGGGCATTCCGTATGATTCGGTCTGTTTCAAGGACGCCTCCGGAACCAGCCGGCCCCAGAAAGTATACGAAACCATTAAGCAAGCCCGGGAACTGTTGGGCGATAAGGTCCGGTTAGTCTTTCACTCGCATGAAACCGCCGGTTCGGGAACGGTGGCTTATAAAGCGGCCATTGAGGCGGGTGCGGATCAGATCGATCTGTCGTTGGCGCCGGTTTCCGGCGGGACCTGTCAGCCGGATCTGATTACCATGTGGCACGTGTTGCGCGGTACCGAATACGACCTGGACATCGACATCTTTAAAATCATGAAACTGGAAGAGAGTTTCAAACAGGCGATGAAGGATTATTTCCTGCCGCCGGAAGCCACCAAGGTCGAGCCGCTGATTCCATTCTTCCCCATGCCGGGCGGCGCGCTGACCGCCAATACCCAGATGCTCCGCGACAATCAACTGATGGACAAATATCCGGAAGTGATCGCGGCGATGGGTGAGGCTGTCTCCAAAGGCGGCTTCGGTACGTCGGTGACACCGGTTTCACAATTCTATTTCCAACAAGCCTTCAATAACGTCATGTTCGGGCCGTGGCAGAAGATCGCGCCGGGTTACGGCAAGATGGTTTTGGGTTATTTCGGCAAGACTCCGGTCGCCCCGGACCCCGAAGTCGTCAAGATCGCCCGGGAACAGCTTAAACTGGAGCCCACCACCGAGAGCCCGCTGGCCATCAATGACCGCAATCCCAACAAAGGGATGGCGGCCTGCCGCAAGGTCCTGGAGGCCGAGGGCTTGCCGGTGACCGACGAAAATATCTTTATCATCGCCAGTTGCGCGGAGAAAGGCGTAGCTTTCCTGAAAGGAAAGGGAACCATCGGAGTCCGGAAGGAGAGCCCGCGGCAAGCGGCACCAGCCGCCGCGAAAACGGATGCCTATACCGTCACGCTGGATGGCCAGTCGTTTCAAGTCAAGCTGGAAGAGTCGCGAGCCATTGTCAACGGCCAGGTCTACAACTTTGCGATCAACGAGGGAGTGCAGGAAAGTCTGGCCGCATCCCAAGATCTGGGTGAAACGCAGCCGATCGTTTCCGCCTTGCCCGGCTTGATTTTGCGGATTGAGAAAAAAGTCGGCGATGAGGTCAAAACCAATGATACCGTGGTTGTGCTGGAGTCGATGAAGATGGAGACCGCGCTGATCACTACAGTCTCCGGGCGGGTTGCCTCCATCAACGTGGCGCCGGGCCAGCAGATTCAGTCCGGAACGGTGGTGGCCACCGTCCGGAAACGGGGATAAACCATTATTTTACTCAATATACGGTGAGCGATTCCCGCGTTAGCCCTGGTGGCAACGGCTGGTTCGCGACCCGCAAGGTAGAGCCCGCCGGAAAACGGCGGGCTCTTTTAAATCGCTTTCAATGGCGGTTCCGAATTTGAGCGACGGGGCCGGTCATTTCCGGCAGACCCGCTGGTCCCGCCGGCACTCCGCTTTCGCGTATTCCTCCCGCTCCGCGTCGCTCTCCAGGGTCAGTTTCGGCACGGGAGTGGATTTACCCTGATCGTCCAGGGCCACGAAGATGAAATAGGCGGTATTGGTCAGTTGGCTTGCCCCGGAGCGGGGGTTTTCGGCATAGGCGTTCACCATGACTTCCATGGAAGTCCGGCCGACCCAGGTTAGCTTGGCTTTCAGGGTCACAATTTCACCCATCCGGACCGGATGCCGGAAGTCCAGGCAATCCACGGCGATGGTGGCCACGACCCGGTTGGAATGCCGCATGGCCGCCATGCCGCCCGCGATATCCATCCAATGCATCATTCTGCCGCCGAGCAGATTGCCGAGGGCATTGGTGTCGTTGGGGAGAACCAGTTCGGTCATTTCCACCATTGACGACGAGGGAGTTTTGGCGAAATTTTCTTGAGCGGGGGAAATTTCAGTCATGGCGCCTCCAAATGTCAAGATTATTATATCGAAAAATCGAAAGCCGTATTTATTAATCGTTCGACGCACTCCGCGTACTTCCTTTCGCCGCCGCCAACTGAAACGACAAATTAAGGCGGCAGGTTCGGGCGGATTGACGGATCGGCGCAGTGTAATTACAATAAGAAGAGACGGCGACTGCTGCGCGCCGCAGGAGGCCGTCACGACAGGAGGCGTAATTCTATGCTTGATATCCCCGCTTTGGGCATCGCGGATGGTCAAATCATCCGAATCTGGCCGGAAACCGCTCCCGGCTCGGAAGGGTTGACCTTTGCCGAGGAAGTTATCGAGCGGAGCCGGGAACCAGAGGCGATGAACGACCGGGCCGTGGTTAAGGTCATCGTTCCGACGCTCACCGTCTACCAGCCGGCTCAACCCAACGGAGCCGGGCTTCTGATCGCGCCGGGCGGCGGCTATCAGCGCGTGGTTATTGATAAAGAAGGGGCAGAGCTGGCTCCATGGCTTGGGACGCTGGGCATCACCGCTTTTGTGCTGCGCTACCGGCTGCCGGGCGACGGGCATGCGACCGGGCCGGACACGCCGCTGCAGGATGTCCAGCGGGCGATCCGGTTGATTCGCGCCAATGCGGCCGCCTGGGGGCTTGATCCGGAGCGGATCGGCGCTATGGGCTTTTCCGCCGGCGGCCATGTCGCCTCCAGCCTGGCCGTGAAGTATGGGCAGCCGGTTTACCGGCCGCTGGATGCCGTGGACGAAACAAACGCCCGCCCCGATTTTCTGATCCTCGGCTATCCGGTCATCAGCATGCGGCGGGAGATTACCCATCCGGGCTCTTGCCAACGGCTGCTGGGCGAGAGCCCTGCTCCGGAACAGGTGGACGCTTACTCCAATGAGCTGCTAATCACCGGAGATACCCCGGCCACGTTTCTGATGCATGCCGGGGATGACGCGTCGGTTCCGGTGGAGAACTCGATCCGTTTTTATCTCGGCCTCAAAAAAGCTGGCGTCCCGGCCGAACTCCACATCTTCAAGGAAGGCGGACACGGCTACTCGATCCGTTTCGCCAAAGGCAAAACCACTGAAAACTGGGCCTTGCTCTGCGGCCAGTGGCTAAGATCGATCGGGGCGATTCGTTAAGCAGATCTCCGCTCGGGGATTGATGATTCCGAAGCGTTCGATTTGCTCGTTAGGTTCTTCAAAGAGATGATTCCGGGTTTGCCTTCCCCGGAATCATCTCTTTTTTCTTATCTTTGCTTTACTTTAAAATTGAATCAAACCGTCCCGGCAATTCCGGGCTTATTTTTTGCGGCGTTAAGCCGAACCGGAGATGAGGATGAATCCGGCGGCCATCTGAATATAATAATTCATCGCCACTGGGACAAAAGACCGCCTTCCCTCAGGCGGATCGTCCGGCCCGCCCGAGCGCAGCTGTGAGGTCGGAGGTCTAATGTCCGCGCTTTTTCCCGTGTCGAAACCGGAATCGTTAGGATATATGGAACGGAGGAAAACCGATGCCCCACCATCCCAATGCCTATGACCAGGCGCTGCTGCAGATCCAGAAGCAGGCGCTGAGCCTTGGCCAAATGGTTCGGACTCAGCTGCAGCGGGCCATGCGGTCCTTGATCGAGCAGGACCGGGATTTGGCGGAGGCGGTAATCGCGGCCGACGACGCCGTCGACGACCTGGACGCCGTCCTGGAGCTGGCGGCGCTGGAAATCATCTCGATCCAGCAGCCGCTCGAACACGAACTGCGTTTTTTGGCCGCCGCAATGCGGATCAGCCGGGAATTGGAGCGGATCGCCGATTATTCCTGCGATATCGCGGAATCGGCTCTGCAATTAACGCGGCGCGGCGAAGGGTTTACGCCTCTCGCCGCTCTGCCGCGTATGGCCGGGCTAGTCCAGGCGATGCTGGAGCGGAGTCTGGAGGCGTACCGGGACCGTGATCTTGAGGCTGCGCTGCGGCTGGACGATGACGATGACGAGGCCGATCGATCCTACGCCGCGTTTTACCAGGAGTTGAGCGGTCATTTGCAGGCCAATCCGGACCGCGTTGATCAAGCGTTCAATACGCTGCTGATCGCCAGGTACCTGGAACGGATCGGCGACCATGCGGTCAACATCGCCGAAATGCTGATCTTTTCCGAAACCGGAGAGCGCCATCCGTTCAAGCGGAAAACAGAGCCATGAGCGGGCTCGCGGCTCTGCTGGGCCTGGCCGGCGGCCTGGGGATGTTCGTCTTCGGGATGCGGACCTGTTCCGAGGGGTTGCAGAAAATGACCGCCCGACGCCTGAAAGGGATGGTCGGGGCGCTGACCAGCCGGCCGCTGCTGGGTATGGTGCTGGGAGCGGCCGTCACCCTCGGGCTCCAGAGCAGCAGCGCCACTGCGGCGCTGGTAATTGGGATGGTCAGCGCCAGCCTGATGACCCTCGCCCAAGCGCTCGGCGTGATGCTGGGCTCGTCGCTCGGCGCCTCGCTCACCGCCCAGTTGATCGTCTTTCGATTAGTGGAGATGGCCCTGGCGTTATTGTTCGGGGGCGCCGTTCTTTACCTTTTTTCCAAGCGTTCCCGCACCAAGAACCTGGGACAGACCTTGCTTGGCATCGGATTGATCTTTTACGGCATGAATGTGATGGCTCTGGCGATGGAGCCGATTCGCGGCATCCCGGCGCTCGCCCGGATCTTAGCAGGCCTGGAGCGTTTTGTGTTGCTGGAATTTTTGATGGGCATGGCCCTTACCGCGCTGCTCCAGTCCAGTCCGGCGTTCCTGGCGTTGCTGATGACGCTGGCCAGTCATCAATTGATCGGCATGGCGGCGGTGATTCCGTATGTGCTCGGCGCCCATCTCGGCGGCGCCGTCACCGGATTGCTTTCGGGGCTGGGCGCGCCGGGGATCGAGGCCAAACGGGCCGCTTTGGCCAATTTCGGGTTTAAACTTGTCAATGCCTTGGTCTTTCTGCCGTTTTCCCATCCCCTGGGTCAGTTGATCCTCGGTGGGGCGCCCGAGATCAGCCGGGGGATCGCCAATGCCCACACCTTCTTCTCATTGGCCATGGCCGTCGGGTTTCTGCCGTTGACCCGGCAGGTGGCGGCCGTGATGGAACGGCTCGTTCCGGAACCCGGCGCGGAACTGGGCGATGCCAGGCTGCTCAGCGCCGATCTGCTGGAACTGCCGGAGCTGGCGGTGGATCAGGCTCACCGTCAGACCGCGGAGATGGGCGGGATCGTCAGCGGCCTGATGCTCGATTATACCCTGGCGAATCTCCGTTACTCCAGCGAGGACACGTACGCCCGGCTCAGCCGGACCGAACGGGCGGTGGATTCGCTTTACCGGAAGATCAGCGGGTTCCTGTCGGAGCTGGGCAACGGCCGTTTATCCGAAGCGCTGATGCAGCGGACGATTCAGATTCTTTACGCCGCCAACGATCTGGAGCATGTCGGCGATATTCTGATCAATGTGGCCCGCATCGCCCGTAAGATCGAACGGGAGGAACTGCAGTTCTCGGAGGAGGGGTGGGAGGAGATCCGCGACCTCCATCAGCAAGTGAGCGCCAACTTCCACCGGTCGCTGGCAGCCTTTGAACTGGGCGACCGGGAACTGGCCATCCGGGTGATCAAGGAACATCCCCGGATCGTCCGCGCGGAAAAGGGATACCGTTACAGCCATTTTGAACGAATGCAGTCCGGCAATCCCAGGACCATCGCCACCAGCTCGGTTCATCTGGATCTCATCGAATCCCTGCTGCGCATCGACGGGCACGCGGTAAGCATCGCCCACGGCGTGCTGGGGATCGTGTAGGAACGGAACGGATTCAAAGCTGACCTATAATCAACGGGGGAACGGTTCCCATTAGCTGTTCAGTTACTGAAAATCAATTGTCACCCGCTGCCGCGGCCGGGGGAATAACCCCCCATTGGCATGCGATTGACGCCTTTCAATGGGGAATAACTCCCATAACTTTGGCAACCGCCGTCACAGCCGGGGGAATGATTCCCCTAGTTCATTCAATAACTGCAGTTGCCGGGGGAGCGGCTCCCCTTGTAATGACAACAGATCTTCATGTTGGGGGGATGATTCCCCCGGGAAGGATGGGAAGTATTTGGATGCCGGGAATCGGCGCCAAGGGCCGGGGAGTGGCAAGAAAACGGGTGTAAATACCCAAGCGAACTTGTTCTGCGGCAGAACCCCCTTCCGCCACTCGGCGCGAAGGGGGTTTTGATCCGTTCCAGGCACTGGTCCGTGCCGCGCCAAGCGTCCGGGCTACAGCATCTGCGACTGGGCCACCGATTGCTGCAGGAACTGGTTGATCTCGGAGACATCCTGCGACGGGGCGGCCGGGGCTGGCTTGTAGAAGTTCTTGGACTGCGCGTACTGGCCGATCATCTGTTGGGCCTGTTCGCATTGGGATCTCATCTGGAGCAACGCCTGGCGGATCGCCGGGCTGCTGGCTTCGGTGGCGGCCTGGGTAAAGCTCACCGCGCTCGCCTTGGCGATCTCCAGGACATCCAGGGTCATTTCACGGTCGGTATACAAATTGTTTCCTCCTTTGTCAAGATGATGATGGCCTAGGGAAAGGGCGACGCCTACCGCTGCAGGAATCCCATCAGCGTGTTCACATTGCTGCGTGCTTGTTGCGCCTCCTGGTTCAATAGGTTCTGCAACTGGCTGTCGCTGCAGTTTCTGGCATAAAGTTCAAACTTTTTGGCGTTGACATCCTCCGTGATCACCATTTCCTTCAAGGTGTTCAATTCCATTTGGGTCAGATTGGGCATGGGTTCACCTCCTATCGGAATCAATTGTCGCCATCGCTATTATTGCACCGCGATACCGCTTCCTCCCCTGAAAAATAATGGGAATCCCGGCAGATAATACATCGCTCCCTCGGGCAGGATCGGCGCTTCGTTTCCCGAAATCATCATCAAGTAACCATAATGAGCTGAAAACGGATGGCATTTCGGGCTAAGGCAACGCGTAAGGCGGCGGGGGGTTGGAACATGAAAAAGTTGATTGGGGTATGGCTGGCGCTGTCCGCTCTGGCGTCGGCATTCTCCGGCGCGGCCCTGGGAGCGCCGCTCCGCTTCTCGGGAAACCTCTCGAACCGGACGGGATGGGGAGGGAATCCGTATCAGGGAAGCAGCCTGGCCCTGTCCGCCGTGGGGGACCGGATTCACGGCGCGGCCGTCATTGAGGGCGTGGAGGGCTTGATGGGCGGCGCCTCGCTGGAACAGTCGCTGCGGGCGTTGCAATTGAAAGAAGCCTATCTGGAACTGGAGGCCGGAGCCTGGACCGGAACGGACACCCGGCTGCGCTTGGGCACGCTGGATATTGACTATTCGCCTTATTTAGCCCTGTTTGAGCCCTGGCGCGGCCTGGGAATAGCGGCGCTGCCGCTGGGCCCAGCCGATTTGTCCACGTTTTACGCTTGGAACTCCAAAGCCCCCCTATTTGGCGCTAAGATTGGGATCGGTTCGCTTCCCAACACCGAACTGTCCGTCAATTGGCTCAGCGGCGGTGCGGAGCGTACCCTTTCCGTGGAAGGAATCACGCTGCCGTTCCGGCCCTTGGCGCTCACCTGGGCCGTGGCCCGGAACGAACGGGGTTATGGGCCGGCAAAGCTGGACGGCTCCTGGAGTCTGGCCGAGAATCTGACGCTGAAGGGCGGTTACCGGTCATTTCCAACCTACGATGAATTCGATCCGGCTTACCGCGACCGGCGACGGGACGATTGGGGCGATCCGGCCAATCCGGTCGATCGCTATCACGGCCAAACCGGTTTCAGCGCCGGAGCCGCCTTCCGGATGGCCGGCATCAATACGGATCTCGATTATGAACGGTTCGACCAACGGCTGGGTTCCACCGATGTCAGCGATCGGCTGTCGGCGGGAAATAACCAGGTGTATCAATTGGCGCTCTCCAAAGTGTTTCCGTTTGGATGGGCCGCCCTCAACAATGGTTACATCCGCAGGTATCAATATGCCCCCGGGTTTGACTTGCAAACCGATATTTTCCGGGCCGGGCTCCGGCTGAATCATCCGGTGGTGCGGGGATTGGAGTTGGGCGGCGAATTCCGGGCCGAGCTGGAAGGAAGCGGCGTTCGGGCCCACCGGAGCCTGGGAGTGGTTTCATACCAGAACTCCGGCTTCTCCGGAAAGTGGATCTATGACTTCGGCGCCAAAACCAGTACTGCGGAGACGCTGGTTCAAGTCCGATTTTAAGCCGAGCCGGTCTGGGACCGGCCGGACAAGGTGGCCATAAATCCCGGCATAGTGGGGGAGAAAGTCTATTTTGACTTTCTCTTCGCCGTTTCACGCCAAAATGGCCGATGCCGCGTTGTGCTCATTAAAACATAACTTGTAAACCAAAAACATAATAATTACTAACTTTATCCGCTCTTTATAACCTCAATTGATCGGCGTTGACTGGCCGCGCCGAGGAATGGCTGTAGTGGAGAGGGTTTGGTCCCGATGGCGGAGAGCTTTAAAGAAACGGCAGGAAAAATGAAAAAAATGTCGAATATAGATCTACGAAAACCGGATGAAAGAAAAGGTATAGGCTAGCCTTCTCCGTATTTTCGACAATCGCATAACGGCTTGCGCCGATTCGAACGTGACCGGGTTATGCCGTTGTCCGCACGTCAAACCGATGGGTTTTCATAGACACTTTGCTTATTGCGCGGCAATTTTTCGGAGGTGGTTGATCGGGGATACGGGATGTTTTAATTCCACATTACATCAGTTCATTGACTAAGTTAAAATATTTAAGGAGGAACCCTAGTATGGCAAAAGTAGTATTCGAGCACGTGTCCAAGAAATATTCCGGCAACGTCCTGGCGGTGAAAGACGCCAACCTGGAGATCAAAGACCGCGAGTTCATCGTCTTCGTCGGTCCCTCCGGTTGTGGAAAGACCACCTCGCTCCGGATGGTCGCCGGTTTGGAAGAGATCTCCGAGGGCAATGTCTACATCGGAGACACCGTCGTCAATAACGTCGCCCCGAAAGATCGCGACATCGCCATGGTGTTCCAGAACTACGCCCTGTATCCGCATATGGATGTTTACAACAACATGGCGTTCGGCCTGAAACTCCGCAAATTCCCGAAAGCCGAGATCGACCGGCGCGTTAAGGAAGCCGCCACCGTCCTCGGCATCGAGAACCTGCTCGACCGGAAGCCGAAAGCGCTCTCCGGCGGTCAACGGCAGCGGGTCGCGCTGGGCCGCGCCATCGTCCGTGAACCGAAAGTCTTCCTGATGGACGAACCGCTCTCCAACCTGGACGCCAAACTCCGCGGCCAAACCCGGGCCGAGCTTATCAAATTACACAACCGGCTCCAAACCACCGTCATTTACGTTACCCACGACCAGATCGAGGCCATGACCATGGGCGACCGGATTGTGGTCATGAAGGACGGCGTCATTCAACAAGTCGGCACCCCGCTGGATATTTACGACAACCCGACCAATGTCTTCGTGGCCGGCTTCATCGGAACTCCGCCGATGAACTTCATGGACGGCGTGGTCAAGGAAGAAGGCGGCAAATTCGTCGTCGATTGCTCCTCCTTTAAGATCAAGGTTCCCGATGGGAAATTCAAACAAATCCGTGAATACCTCAACAAAGCGGTTGTTTTCGGTATCCGTCCGGAAAGCATCGCCGATCGTGAATTAGAGCCCAATGCTTCCGAGTCCGAAGTCATCACCGCGTTGGTCGATGTCTCCGAGCTGATCGGTTCCGAGGTCAACCTGTATATGTCTGTTGGCGAGCACTCCTTCGTGGCCCGGGTCGATTCCCATACCAAAGCCACCGATGGCGAGAAACATCAAGTGGTCTTCAATGCCAACAAAATTCACCTCTTCGACAAAGAGACCGAGAAAGCCATTATCTAAGACGGCTTTTGAAAGCGTTAGGAGAAGTTACACGCAAAAGCATAGCAAAATAAGTGAAAAGCCCCGGTTCCCGGGGCTTTTTCGTCTATCATCGGCCATTCCAGTTAATAACGCCAGGTGAGGCATAAAATCAAGATTAAACATAATAAAGTGGAATATAAAACCGAAGCAGGAGTTTGAGGGCAGGATAGTGAATAATATAAAAATTCATAATAATGGAGCAGGAGCTGTCTCTAGGGTCACTGCGGCCGAGCCAGCGCCGGCCGGTTCCGCGCGATAGATTTTTTGAACCTCCCGGTACAATCCTTGACTGATTATTTCCGCCATTTTCATGACCAGGCTTAACCGGGTGTTTTGCAGGACCATGTATTCCATGAATCCGCCGACATTCACGATCCCGATGACATGTAGATTTCCTACGGCCGGCAGATTTTTATTGACGCCGGTGCCCGGCTGCAGCGGGCCTTCCTTGATGCTGACGTATCCGACACTCTCGGTCCGGCCCAGGCAGGCGTCAAGGGCGATGATGAACGGATTGGCGTGATCAGCCTCGATCTGCTGGATGATCTCCTGAAGGTTGACGGCGTGTACCGGTTCGTCCAGTGTGCCGTAGACATGGGCCGGCCGTAGATCGAGTTGTTGGAGTTTGCTGCCGGTAAGCGGCCCGAGGCTGTCGCCGGTGGAACGGTCGGTTCCGATACAGAGAATAATGAGATCCGAAGAGCGATCATATAAATGAGTAAGAAACAAACCGAGGTTGGCTTGGAAGATCGAGACGGCATTCGGTTGATCAATATGAATTCGCGAATTGAAGTTCAACAGGTCGTTATGTTCTCCTTTTTTACGCATAAACTGATTCCACATGGAAATCTCCTTTGATTGGTCTCGCTAATACTACAGGTTTCCTAATTTAGTTCACTGTAGTATCAAGTTGATTTATTTTATGACCAAAGCCGCGGGACTATACATACTGATAGCTCTGATGACGTTGCTCATCCATATGGAGGAGGTGTCTCCAATGAATCTCATTGAAAAGTTCTCGCTCGACCTCAAGCCGGCCGTCCTGAAGATTGCGGCAATCGCGGTAGCGGTCCTGGTATTGACGGCGGTATCGACGTACCTGATTTGGTTTAACGATCGGATCACCCCCGGTCTAACCGTGGCCGGGCAGGAGGTCGGGGGGTTGAAAGTCGCCGCGGCGCAGCAAATCATCGGCCAATTCGGGGAAGCGGTTCGGGAGCGGAAGGTGATCCTGAATTATCGGAAACGGACGGTGAGCGTGGTGCTGGGGACGATCGGGATCAATCTTGATGTCGAAGCCACGACTCAAAAAGCCTACCGGGCCGGACGAACCGGCAATCTCGTCCGGCAGATCGCCGCCCGCCTGCGGATCAAACGTAACGGGCTGGATTTTCATCCTGTCTTTACCAACAACCAGGAATCATTGGAAGCGTTTTATCGCCTGCTGGAAGCGGGGATCGCCGTTGAACCGGTACGCTCGGTGGTCAGCTTGGACACGGAGGGCCGGGTTAATTATACCTCAAGCCGGATCGGACGGATGATCGACCGTGACGCCTTAACCGCTCTTTTGGAGCGGGCAGCCTGGGATCCCAAGCTGGCCATGGTGGATATTCCGCTGAAGATCCTGACGCCGTCACTGACTGAGGCCGATATCGAAAAATGGGGGTTGAACCAGGTTCTAGGTGTGTACTCAACTAAATTCAACCCGGCCCATAGCGATCGAACCCATAATCTCAGCCTGGCTTCCAGCCTCATCGATAACGTTCTGATATACCCCGGCCAGAATTTTTCGTTTAATACCTGGGTCGGGCCCAGGCTCAGCGAAAGCGGGTATAAGGAAGCCCCGGTGGTCCTGCTCGGCAAATTGGTGCCCGGAGTAGGCGGCGGAGTCTGTCAAGTCTCATCGACCCTTTACAACGCGGTGCTGCTGGCCAATCTGAAGGTGGTCACCCGGCTCAACCACAGCCTGCCCAGCGGTTATGTGCCGCTGGCCCGGGACGCCACCGTCTCCTACGATAGCATCGATTTTATCTTTGAAAACAACAATCCGGCGCCGGTTCTGATCGTGACCCGGCTGGCTCCGCCGCGTCTGACCGTGACGGTTCTCGGGAAAAAGACCGATTGGGAATCGGTGGCTTTGGAAACAGTGGAAATAGCAAGCTATCCATATTCGACCAAAGAGATTCCCGACCCCGCCCTGCCCGCGGGGGAACGGGTCAAGGCCTTCGACGGGGTGATGGGGCATAAGGTGGAATTATGGCGGAAAGTAGTCATGAAAGACGGCTCCGTCAAAAAGCGTCGGGAAAATACCAGTATATATCCGGCCCAACCGGAAGAATATAAAGTGGGAACCGGACGATCCGGCGCTAAAGACGGGAGAGTTGGAAACGCTGCGACAGCCAGAGGAGCACCGTAAAATCGTATTATTTTGCTTGAGCCCGCTGGGTGATACTTTATTTGCGACACCGGCCATTCGAGCTCTCAAGGAGAATTTCCCCGGGGCTCGAATTGTTGTTTTAGCCAGCCCTTCGGCCAGTGAAGTTTTGAAGCATAATCCCTATCAGATTCAGGTGATCTGCTGCTCCGATCAGTGGCAACTGTGGCGGACGATGGCCGATATCCGCCGCGACAATTTTGACCTGGCACTCAGCTTTACCCAGTTCGGAAGCATCTTTACCAAACTTTGCGCGGCCGATCGCCGCGGCGATTTTTATAGCATTGACAATCCGCGCCAGCGGCCTGTGGTTCAACTGTGCCTGGACATTCTGGGTCAATTGGGGTTAAAAACCGGGCCGGCCCGGACCGAGTTCTGGTTTGACGAGACGGACCGGATCAAAGTCAAGGCGTTTCTGGAGGGAG
This sequence comes from Bacillota bacterium, assembly GCA_023402395.1. Lineage (GTDB taxonomy): Bacteria > Bacillota > UBA4882 > UBA8346 > UBA8346 > JAEYGI01. Next base: position 14,094 of record JAEYGI010000005.1, on the reverse strand, counting down.
CGGGGTGGAAAGGGCAGCGGCCGCTGGTCGCCGTCCACTGCGGCGGCCATTATTTTCCACGCAAGCGGTGGCCGGCCGTCAGCTTCGCGGGATTGATCCAACAGTTGCGCCGGTTGGGGGTTAAAGCGGTCTTGGTGGGCGGAACCGAAGATCGTGAAACCGCCACGCTGATCCGCTCCATGACACCTGACGCGCTGTCGGCAGTCGGTAAGTTGCGGCTGACCGAAACCGCCGCGCTGCTCGACCAATGCCGGCTGTTTATCGGGAATGACTCCGGGCCGTTACATCTGGCGGCCGCGGTCGGAACTCCGACCATCGGCCTGTTCGGGCCGACCGCGCCGGACCAATTCTATCCCTATCATCCCCCCCACCACCGCTACATCTATCGGCGCTATCCATGCAGCCCTTGCTATCAGTTTGGCGGCGGGCTGTGGCAATTCGTGCCCAAGTGTTCACGGGCTTACTGCATGGAGGCGATCACTGTGGCGGAAGTGATGGAGCTGGTGGAGGCACAGTTATACCCCGAATGGCCGCTGGCGGTGAAATGACCGATCCGGCTTTGGTCATTCCCCCTCGATGGCCAGGAGCCATAAAACGATATAGGAAACTCATGAAGATGCAACGGAAAATTGGCAACGGGATCTGGTATGCGCTGGCCTTCAGTTTTGCCAGCCTTTATTTCATTTTTAAAGGGTTGGGCGGCACCGGAGTCCGGACTGGTTTCCGCGGAGTCGACTGGTGGTTGGTGGGGGCCGGCTTCGGGATTCAAGTTATGGTCTGGCTCTCCAAAGCGGCGCGGATGTATTTTATTACGGCTGGGATGGGCCATCGGCTGCCATTTGCCCGTTTCTTCCAGATTTATTTGGCAACTTGCTTTATTTCTCATGTGACCCCGTTTAATTCCGGCGGGACGCCGCTTCAGATTTACCTGCTGAACCGGGAAGGGATCAGCCTCGGTCAGGCCACGGCAATCACCGCCGTTGATCTTGGGTTGAATACGATCATGTTCCTGCTGCTGATTCCGGTGGCCCTGGCCGTGAACCTGAATTTGACCGGCGCCATGTTTCCCCGGGCTGAAGGTTCCGGGATAAGCTGGCTTTTGATGGGGTTGCTCGCGGCCGGAGCGGTGCTGGTGCTGGCGTGGATTTGCAAAGGCTGGCGCCGTTTCGCCTGGATTAGGAAACTGCGGGCATTTTTGATCCGGAAAGGCTGGTTCAAACGGATCCTTCACGAATGGGCCAAGTTCAGTGAAGGTTGGCTGCTCCTGGTCAGAAAAAATCGGCGCCGCGTCTGGGGCGCAGTGTTATCGACCGTGGTTTATTGGCTGTTCTATCTGTTGCTGGCTCCGGTGATCATCTGGGCGCTCGGCCGGCCGGGATCGTTCTGGAGGCTCATCGGGTATCAGTTAGTTTTCAATTTTGCCCAAATTCTGGTGCCGACCCCGGGTGGAAGCGGGGGTTCGGAATTGTTATTGACCTATCTTTTTAAAGGATTGACCGGCCCCGGCAAGATCGGAGTTTTTGTCCTGCTCTGGAAGAGCTATACCTTCTTCAGTTCCCTGCTGATAGGCGGATATTTTTTCTGGAAACTGCTGCGCCGGCCCAGGGTCCGGACTATATAAGTTGAATTAATTTCTAATATTGCATCGTGTCCTTAAATCCGGCATGATGGAAATTAATGAATTTAATTCTCAACTTATTTCAGCTGTAATAGGATTAAATAAATTTCAAATTTATGCACATTTACATTCGGCTTTCAGAATGCAAATTTCGCATTAGAAATTTACTTCATCCTATATAGATGAACGGACAAAGATACTTTTATGAATTGGCCGCTTCCGGAGCAAAATAATACCAAGGGAGGGGCTTTTTTGTTGAAAGCAACCGGTTTGGCCAGGAGATCCAAGGAGTCGTCAGGGACCAGAATAGCGGGCCTGATTGGCGATTGGTCACTACCTGCCTGGTTCCAGCGGCAGAATGAACCGGAAGGGCCATGCTTCGATCCGTCCGGCTCCGGCTTTTCCAATCGCGCCTGCCGTCGTTGGGTGGAATTCCGCAGCGGAAATGGGGCCGCCATGCGGGTGGACCGGTTCGGCCTGATTGAGCTGCCCGATCCCGGCTGGTCCCTTGAAACCTGGATTGGATATGGTGAGCGGCTGTTTACGCCAAACGATTACCGGCCGATCGTTCAAAGCAATCTTCCGGACCGGCTGGGGATTGAGAGCAGCGGGTATTTTGAAGGCGGCTGTTACCGGATGATCGTGCGTCCCGGTCCGGGGCAGGGTCAGTTTCAATTGGAAACCGCGGTCAGAGTTGATGGGTGGCCTCTGACCCCGATTGACTTATGCTTTGTGCTGCGTCCCTATCACAGCGACGGATTCAATCCCATCGGGCGCCTGGAGTACCGGGACGGCAGTTTGCGGGTGAACGGCCGCCGCTTGATCGACTTTCCGGATCCACCCCGATATTGCTATTGCTCCGACGCGGCCGGCGGCGACGTCGCCCGCTGCCTGCGGGAAGGTGCCGGGAACTCCCGGATTGATTCGGCCACCGGCAGCGGCACCTGTTTGATCGGATATTCGGGACTGGCCGCGGATCTGCGCCAAATCCGGCTGTTGATCCGTCCGACGACTTTTCAATGGGTAATTCCGGACCAGCTCGGCAAGGAACGTTGGGAAAGGGGAGACCGGAGCCGGAAGGAGAAACTTCCAACGGTTGTCACGGGCAGAGAGGTTGATCAATGCTACCGGGCCGCCTTACACTGGCTGGAGACGCTTTCTGGGCCGAATTCGGAAACGTTAAGCCATTCGGCGGTATTGGGGCTGATTTGCCATGGTCGGTTCGAGAGCGCCGGTGCGTTGCTCGAACGGGCGCTGCGGCGATGGCGGTGGGCCGGCGCGGTGCCGAGAATGGACGAGCCTGTGGTCAAACTGCCGGTTTTGCTGAACGAGTATTTAGGTTATACTGATGATTACCAGCTGATTGAACGCTATTGGGGCGCGATTCAAAAAATGGGCGCCGGGTTGGGCTGGCGTTGGGCATTGGAGTTCGGCCGGTCCGAACGGAATTCCAAGGACCCCGTTCCCAGCTATGAAAATATTTTCTGGGTCTATGCCGCCATCAAATCCTTGTCCGAACTGGCCGAGGCTCTCGGAAAAACCGCGGAAGCCGAGGCATTCCGGATGGATGCCCGGCAGCTTTGGGCACAAGTCCTGGAGCGGCTGGATCGCTATGGATTGGGGCGGGCGGAGCGGATCATCCCTCACGATCCGTCCGGCGCTCCCGGAAGCATCGTCGGCAATCTGGCGGCCGTTTATCCGCTGCGCTTATGGGAGCGGGGCGAGGCGCTGGTTCGCGCTACTCTCCAGAGAGTGCTCAGCCGGAATTTGTACCGGAACGGCTACTTTGATCCCTGGGACGGGCCGGGACTGCAGCCGGCCGCCACCGCGCTCCTGGCCCAGGCGATGGTGAGGGAGGGGTTGGACTGTACCGGCTTGCTGGAGTTTTTGATCAATAGCGGCCGGGGGGTCTGGACCTGGCCGGATCGTCTGCATCCCCAATCGGGGCAGGGGATCGGCACGACCGGGCATGATCCGGAGGCTACTTGGCAAACCTTGTTGCTGTTGCGGACGATTTTCATCGGGGAAGAAAAGGATGCGCTCCGGCTGTTGCCGGGAGTCTTCGGCAGCCGGTATTGGGAACCGCTGGATATCGATCTGGACAATTTCCGCACCCGGTTCGGAAAAGTCCGAATCCGCTGCGTAAGGGTTGGAGATATAATCCAGATCGAGTTTGCCGCCGATTTCCGGAATCGGCCGTCACGGGTGTTAATCCAACCGGGGCCGGAATACCGCGTGGCCCATGTCCAATCAGGCGTCTGGAATGATGAGGGAGACGCTGTTGTCCTGGATCCCGGCTTCCAAATCGTCCGGTTCAGGCGGATGACATGATAGGCTTGTCTTGACAACACTTTTCCGGGCAGGATATAATATATTATACTGATTTCGCGGGGTTAAAAATAAAAGAGGAGGATTTTTGCAGTATGGCGTTAGAAGTTGGCCAGATTGTCGAAGGGCGAGTGACCGGAATAACCAATTTTGGTGCATTCGTGGAACTTCCAACCGGGCAAACAGGTTTGGTTCACATTTCGGAAGTCGCCGATGAATATGTTAAGAACGTCAACGATTTTCTAAAACAAAACGATCTGGTCAAAGTCAAAGTGTTGAACATGGATAAGGGCAAAATCGGATTATCGATTCGCCAAGCCCAGCCCCCGTCCGAACGGAACGTCCGCCAAAACCGGCAATCGTTCGAGGATAAACTCGCCAAGTTCATGAAGGATTCAGACGAGAGACAATCAGACATTCGGCGCAACACCGATTCTAAACGGGGCGGCCGCGGTGGCGGCAGGGCGCCGAGCTTTTAAATAGAGTGATAACCGGCGGAAAATGCCGGTTTTTTATTAGGGCTGGATTTGGAGCGGTCGCGCTCCGCTTTCCCGTTTCCGGATTGAAAAAGAACTGTCCCGCGTTAGGACAGTTCTTTCGCTTATTCTCCGTGGTTTTGGAAGCCATGAGATAAAGTTCTTGTCAAACAAGCATTAGGAAACAATAGTCTGGATCTACTGTTCCCTTTGCTTCTCTGATCTTTGTATACAACTCTGGCCTTCGGCCGGATCGATCACGACGCGTTTAGAGCGTGACCCCGGACTTGAAAATCGCCATGTCACGATAGCCGTTCTGCTCATTCCTGGTCAGACGCTCTTTGGAGGCCACCACCAGCAGATACTGGAAGAATTCGTCGCGAAGCCCTTCCATGGTGAACCCTTCCAATAGCCGGCCCGCGTTGAAATCGATCCAGTGCGGCTTTCCCTGGGCCAGCCGGGAATTGGTGGATACCTTGATGGTCGGGACGATGGCGCCCATCGGATTGCCCCGGCCGGTGGTGAACAGGATCAATTGGGCTCCGGCCGCGGCCAAGGCCGTACAAGAAACGATGTCGTTGCCCGGTCCTTCCAGCAGGTTTAACCCTTTGACCGTGGAGCGCCCGCCATAACGGATCACGTCAGTGACAATGCTGGTTCCGCCTTTTTGGGTGCAACCCAGCGACTTGTCCTCTAGGGTGGTGATGCCGCCGTCCTTGTTGCCGGGGGATGGGTTTTCGTAGACTTCCTGGCCGTTCCTGATGAAATAATCCTTGAAGTCATTGATCAGCGCCACCACTTTTTTGAAGGTGGCTTGGTCCTTGGCGCGGTTCATCAAAATGGTCTCCGCCCCGAACATCTCCGGAACTTCGCTTAAGATCGCCGTTCCGCCGTATTCGATCAACCGGTCCGCCACTGCGCCGACCAGCGGGTTGGCGGTGATGCCCGAAAACCCGTCTGAACCGCCGCACTTCAGGCCGATGGTCAGTTCCGAGACGGGAACCGGCTCTGGCTGAAACGTCCCGGCGAAATCGGCCAACTCGCCCAAAAGCTGCAAGCCGGCGGCCATTTCATCGGCCACCTCCTGCAGGATCAGGAACTTGACGCGATCCGGATCGACCGGGCCGAGCACCTTTTGAAAATCGGCCATCTGATTGTTCTCGCAACCCAATCCCACCACCAGCACGCCGGCGGCGTTGGGATGGCGGACCAGTCCGGCCAGGAGTTTCTGAGTATTGCTGAGATCCTCGCCCAACTGCGAACAGCCGTACGGATGGGAAAAGGCGTAAATGCCGTCGATCCGTCCGGCGGCGATCTGTGGCTGATATTGCCTGCGGGCCAGCTCCGCCAGGCGCTCGCTTTGCTGGTTGATACAGCCGACCGTGTTGATAATCCAGATTTCATTGCGAACCCCGACCCGTCCGTCCCCACGCCGGTATCCTTGAAAGGTGGGTATCGCGCCGGAAACGGTTCGGAACTCGTGGAACGACGGCTCGTAACGGTAGTCCAGTTTATCGTGGAGCGCGGTGGCCAGGTTATGGCTGTGTACCCATTCGCCCTGACGGACAGGGCGGGTGGCGTTGCCGATCGTAGAGCCGTACTTGCGGATCGCCGCTCCGTCTGCAATCTCCTCCAGCGCCAGTTTGTGGCCGACCGGAACCGCCTCGCGGACCGTGAAGGAGAATCCGTTAATCTCAACCGTTTCGCCTGGCGTCAGCGGCACGAGCGCCACGCCGACGTTATCGGTCCGGTGAATCTGTAGAACGTTAGGAATGATCATCACTCGCTTCCAGTAAAATTACGGCGGAGCGCTCCCTCGTAAACCTTACGAGCACTTCTCCAGGCTCGGTACGATTCCGGAATTCAAAATCTCGTGCAGAACGGCAGCCACTTCCGGGGCCAATGACGGCAATTCTTGCGCCTCTTGGGGCCAGAACCGGTTTAGAATCTCGGCCACGCACTGTTCCAAGGTGAGTTCCGCATCCTCATAGCACTGCCAAACCGAACGGAAGAATTCCAGCTTCGGTAGATCGTCCTGGATGAAATATTCCTTGCCGTTTCTGTGGCCGACCAGTTTATTGTCGCGGATCTCGGTCCCATAATACAGCGCGAGCAGGGCGGCCAGCGAGAAGGTCATCCGCTTGGGAAGCACCTGCCGCTTCTGATAGTAGGTTTTGAGCGAAGGCATGACCCGGGCTTCGAATTTGGAAGTGGAGTTCAGCGAGATATCCGACCATTTGTGGTCGATGTAAGGGTTGTCGAACCGCTCCAGTACCGCCTGGGCGAACTGTTGCAATTCGCTCTTCTCCAGCTCCAGGGTGGGGATAATCTCTTCGAAGACGGCCTGTTTTAAGAATTCACCGACCTTGCGGTCGTGAACCGCGTCACGAACCAGATCAATACCAGCCAGGTAAGCCACTGCTACGGTCGAAGTGTGGGCACCGTTCAAGATCCGGACCTTACGGGTACGGTAGGGGGTCATATCCTTCACCCACTTGACGTTCAATCCGGCTTGTACCAACGGCAATTTCTCGCCCAACTTGGCGTCGCCTTCGATTACCCACAAGTGAAAAATTTCACCAGTATTTAAATTCTGATCAGAGTAGGCCAATTCCTCCTGAAGAACGGCGATTTCTTTGATTGGATAACCGGTTACGATCCGGTCGACCAGGGTATTAGTGAAATGGTTGGCTTGATTCAGCCATTCCGCAAATCCGACCGGCAGTTTCCATTCGGCGGCCAGCCGCAACACGACCTGTTTCAGATTGTCGCCGTTGCGGTCAATCAGCTCACAGGGCAAAATAACCATTCCCTTATCGGGAGCGCCGTTGAAATGCTGGTAACGGTGGTAGAGATAGGCGGTGAGTTTGCCTGGGAAGGAGGCGGGCGGCTGATCGTTTAAGCGGTCGGCTGGGTTAAAGGCGATGCCAGCCTCGGTGGTATTAGAGACCACGAATTCGATGGACGGGTTTTCGGCGCATTTAAGCACTTCCTGCCATTGGGTGTAGGGATCGAGGCCTCGGCTGATCGAGGTGACGATTTCCCGTTGGTCCACCACTTGGCCGTCTTGGGTGCCGCGCAGGATCAGGGTGTACAAACCGTCTTGTTGATTGAGTTCGGCGGCCCGGCCGCTGGGAAGTGGCTGCACCACGACGACCCGGCCTTGAAAGAGGGCCTGTTTATTCATCTGATGGACCATCCAGTCCACAAAGCCCCGCAAGAAATTTCCCTCGCCGAACTGGATGATCTTTTCCGGGTAGTCCAAAATGTCGGCGGTGTACGGGGCCAGGCTCTTCCCTAACAGATGGTTGACCAACAGATCGCGGTTTAATTGCGGACTCGATGTTGACATAGCTCCTGTTCCTCCATGTTTCCAAATTATAAGATACTCCGCCGGATTTTGCCAGACACGTCCCGGGCCGCGGACCCGAATCGCGCTAATCCCCCGACGGGCCAAGCCGGGGGATTGGCCAATCGGCCATGGGCGACGGAGTTGCTTCCCAAAAAAATAACTTTTCCGCTACTTTAAAGGTAGCATCTTCTAATTACAACCACATGACAGCCGGGTAACAATTTGGTGTAAAAAATGTGTCATTTTACTGCAGCGATATCTTAATCGAATCCACGAGGCAGCCAATATGACCTTTTTTCTGGTTCAATCCGCCCGGCGGATTAGGAAACAGGAAGGAAGCGATTTGTAAAAAAAAGGAATTGGAAAAATTTTGGCGAATTATTTAAAGACGGCAAGCAAATGAAAGGAGGATTATCATGAAAACGGCCGCGCAACGAACCAAACCGGCAATTCGGCAGAAGATTCAAATCCGGCGGGATATCGCCTGTTTTCAACCCGGATTTCTGATCCCGGTTTTGGCGTTGATAATTGTCTTTTTGACTTATTTACCTTCCTTCTCCAATGAGTTTGTCTGGGATGATTACCGGATTCAAGACAATCCCGCCTTGAAGAATCCCGGCCGCATCCTCGATCTATTCAACCCAGCCAAGTATAGTGATACCTCCGATGAACCCACTTATCGGCCTTTAGTGGCGTTGGCCCGTTTTCTGGACGTGGCGGTTTGGGGGTATTGGGCTCCGGGCCATCGCCTCTTCAATATCGTCTTGTTCTTGATTGCCTGCTGGTTATTGTATTGGGTGGCTTGGCGGCTGTTCGGCAATATTTATGCGGCCGGACTTGCCGCGCTGCTGTTCGGGCTGCATCCTATCCAAACAGAAGCTGTGGCCTTGATCGCGTTCCGGGCCGACCTTTTGGCCGGGCTATTCATGCTCGCGGCGGTGCTCGGATATTGGGAGTTCCGGCGGAACGCCCGCCTACGCCATTTGCTGTTTGTCACCGGCTGCTATTTTCTGGCCATGCTGGGGAAGGAGACTGCCGTGATCCTGCCCTTGTTGTTCCTGGTTTTTGAGATCCATTTTCGAAACCATCCGGACGGCGCGTTTCAGCCGTTCAAACCTTTGCCTTACCTTGGTTTGGCGGCGGCCGGGGTGGTATACGCTGGGCTGCGGTTTCTGGTATTTGTCCCGGCTCAGGAATATCTGGCCGAAAGCTATCCAACGGGCTTGCCGGCTGCCATCGGAACGGCGGTCCGCTTATTCGCGTTGTATTTGGCGAAATTCTTCTACCCGGTTCATTTGACGGTCTGGGAACCGTTCACGCGGTCGGTGGCGTTTGATGGGCCGGCCACGATCGGTTTACTGATGGTAGTCTTGTTTTTGGCGGTTCTGATCTGGTTTTACTTGAAAGACAAAACGGTCTGCCTTGGAATGCTCTGGTTTGGGGTGGCGCTGGCACCGGTGCTTCAGATCGTGATCAAGACCCCGCAACCTTTCGCTGAACGGTGGATGTTTGTTCCTTCCATGGGTATCGCCTTGGGGGTGGCTGGTTTAGCATTCCAGATTCACACCAGCCTCCAAACCACCCGCCGCTTTCCCCCTTATCAGACTTGGATGCCGGTGGCCGTGGCCGGAATGATTTTGGCGCTTCTTGGTTACCGAACGATTTTTCGGACATTCGACCTTAAGGACGATCTTTCTCTCTGGTCGGCCGTGGTTCGGGTCCACCCGGAGAATCCGGGCACCCTGGTATCGCTGGCCGGTATTCATATCAATCGCCATGATTTCGGCAAAGCTCTGGTTTACTTGGAAAAAGCCGGGCGCCTGAATCCAGCCGATCCGCTTACCCTGGCTAATCTGGCCGGGAGTCTGGCGATAACCCATTATCATCTGGAAAATTATGAGCAAGCGGCCAAGCATGGAGAGTTTGCCCTGGCGAGCCTTAAAAAATATCCGAAATGGTTTAACAAACGAAGTACTGGCGGGTGAAAACAATAAATAAAGCCCGGGCGAACAGGGACCCATTCGCGCGGGCCATAGGTCGTTAGGGAACCCCAAAACTTATTTCAATTGCTCGGTCACCCAATAGAAGCAGTTATCCTTGATGGCGTAGTAATGAAGGCGGTCGGGGGTATCAAAGACACTGGCGCTATCTTGACCGATAATCCCCCCGTCATATTTTTTACCGTTCCTGCCGTCGACCACCATCAGCCATCCATTGTCCAACAGCGCGGCGAAAACGATGTGTTTACCGTCCGGACCGAAAATCGGGGCGGAGTCGATGCCGTCATACTTTTCCCCTGCTTTGCCATTGGTAACAATGAACTGCTTCTCGCCCGACTGGGCCGCATAGGCGATATGCCTGCCGTCCGGACTGAAGATGAGGGTGTTTTCGCCGATCCCTTCATAGGGCTGTTCTTCTGTTCCGTCCACCACGGCAAACTGGGTTGCGCCCGATAGCGCGATATAAGCCACCCGTTTACTGTTGGGACTGAAAATCGGAGTGCCGATTCCAATCCCGTCATAGGGCTTTCCCGCTTTGCCATCCACCACGGCCAGCCACTTATTGCCCATGGCGGCTGTATAAGCTAGCCGCTTGCCGTCGGGACTGAAGATCAACCGGGTCCCGATACCGTCATACAGTTCCCCCTCATTGCCTTCGACTACTACCAGCCATTTAGCGCCCGACTGCGCCGCATAAGCGAGACGCCTACTGTCCGGACTAAAGCTCAAAGTGTATTTTCCAATGCCGGTATAAGGTTTGCCCTCTTTTCCATCCGCCACGATGAATCTTTTTTCGCCCAATTTGACTCCGTAGGCCAATCGCTTACTGTCCGGGCTAAAGATGGGAGTGCTGTCAAGGATACCGTCGTAGGCTTTACCTTCTTTGCCGTCGACCACAACCAAATGCTTCTTGCCTAAGCGGGCCGAATACGCCACCTGCCGGCTGTCCGGACTGAAAGCCAGCAGCGGGATCTCATGATATCGCTTCCCCGGTTTGCCATCCACCACCGCCAGCCATTGCGTGCCCAATTGCGCCGTATATGCGACACGCCGGCTATCCAGGCTGAACTGCAGAATATTCCCGAGGAAATCGAACTGTTGCCGCTCCGCTTGGCCGTCGAGAACAATCAACCGTTTTTCGCCCAACCGGACTCCATAGGCCAACCGCTCGCTATCGGGGCTGAAGGTAGGGGTGGTATTGATTCCGTCATACGGGTGGCCCTCTTTGCCATCCGCTACTACCAGCCATTGCCCGCCCGATTGGGCCGTATAGGCTACATGCTTGCTATCCGGACTGAAATAAGGGGACCCTTCCATAATGCTATCGTAGGGTTTTTCGGCTTTGCCATCCACCACCACGAATTGTTTATCGCCCGCCGTGGCGATATAGGCAATTCGTTTGCCGTCGGGGCTTAATTTGATGGATTCCATCACCTCTGCCATCGCGTCGGTTTTACCGATCGCTTGCTCCGATATGGTTTTAGCCGTTTTAAATAAGTTGTCCCAAGAGTTGACAAGGACTACCGTTATCCCGGAGACCGCCAGAAAGATTGCCATAAACACCGCGGCTTTTTTTAATTGCTTCATCGCTTATCTCCTCGAATCGTGATTAAAAAGAATCCGCCCGGTCTCACGATGCGCGAGCCGGTATAGTAGAGGTGCGCATGGGTAGTACACCCATACGCACCGGACTTACTTAGTGTGTTGATTTGGAATTTTCGATCAATACGTATGAGCCTGGGAGTCGCGACCATACCACCAGCCCTTGGAGCCTTTGAAATTGCTGACCGATAAGTTCCGGTAGTAGACCACCGAGGAGCTGGAGTCGGATCTCCAAACCGCTTCTTTAACGTTTTTCAGTGTAATGTTGGTAAGGTAAAGTGTCATCTTCCAGGTCTTGCCGCCGTTCTGCCGGCAGAACTTGCCCATGGTGTCGGCTGAGAAGTTACTGACCTTTAAGGTACAAGGCGCGTTGACTTGGATGACTTTGTCCTCCGACTTATTGGCATATCCGCCGTCAATGGTAATCGTGCCGGCATTAGCGCTGTCGCCGCCCTTGACGCTGAAGAAATCCTCTCCGACATCGGCGCACTTGACGTTGGTTACGGTGTTATTACCATAAAGATGAATTCCGTCACAAGCTGGGGAGCCAATGATTACGTTGGTCAATTTGGCGCCGTTTTCAAGCTTGAAGATGGGGTCTTGATCCTCGTCTTGACTGCCATCTCCCATGCCCTTCGCAATGATGGTATTACCGTTGCCGTTATAGGTCTGGCCGGCTTTTACCACAATCGTGCTGGTAATGGTGACGTTGGCGGCTTGGGCGGTTAAACCTACCGCGAAAAGTAGAATCAGGGCACTTAAAGCCAATAGGAACAATTTACTTTTCTGCATTTGCAATCAATCCTTTCTTTTTATTTTTGCAACCAGGAACCGCTCGTAATCTTTGATTTTACGAGTATAAAAGCGCTTCTTCCCTCCTTTCTGCAAACTTGAATTCTTATAAATCAATTTAAGCAAGATAGAGGACAAAACTAAAAGTATGCATACTGTAAATATTTGTAATTTAATTTTAACATTTTCGAAATGTAAAAGTCAATCATTTTTTCTAAAAATTTACAGAAGACTCAAGTCTCCTTTCCGTGACATACGTGAGTCGGATGAAATGGTCCGAAGAATTCGATTTTGATGAAAACAGGGGGTTAGTTGTCGGGATAGAGGATAACATTGGATTCGTTGCGGTTTGACGTATAACTTGAGTTGTTCCAGCGGGGGGTGAAAGTAATAATCAGCTCATTATCCATGCTGTAATTCTCTTTATTTTGAAATATTCTTCCAAATAGAGGGATATCAGCCAACTTGGGAATCCTTTGGTGACTGTTCTGCTCTTCGTGACTGATCAACCCGCCCAAAAAAACGGTTTCGCCGATTTTGGCCTGGATGCGGGATTTCACCTCTTTGCTGATGATTTTGTAACTGCTGCCCATTTTATCGCCCAAGGAACCCACCTGGGTGTTCAAATCGATCACCAGTTCATCGTCGCGTTGCACAAACGGGGTGAAAACCAGTTTAATCCCGACGTCGATGTAGTTTACATTGATGTTGCCGTCCTCGTCCGATGTTTCGATAGGAATTTTATCGGCGATGATAATCGAGGCTTCCTGGCCGTTCATGGTGGAGACCGATGGCGAAGTTATCAACCGGGCTTGGCCGTGACTGAGCAGATTCTTGAAAATGACATTCCAGGTATGACCGTTGCTGATCATGTTAAGGATGATCTGAACTCCGGAGGAGGTTTCGGCCCAGTTCAGGCTGTTATTGTCGCGTGTCAGTTCCATGCCCATTTTTTGAAGAGCCGTGGTGCTGACCGCAATCACTTTGACTTCAACGGTGATCTGCGGCATTTTCCGGTCAAGGGTTCCAATGATCTTTTCGACTTGTTCACGCAGGGCTTGCGAACCTTTCACGAGGATCATCCGGGAACGGTCATCGCTGATGATCTGCTCCCCGGTATTCAAGATTTTCTTTAACAACTCGGCCACCTGCTTCGGGTCCGCGTAATAGACCGGAAAAAAAACGACCGTATTTTGATCGGTCAGGACTTGTCCGGGTTTTCCCACATAAATGCAGTTTCCTTCCCGCTCGCAAACATATCCCCGCGATTGGGCAATGATCTTCAAAGCCTGCTCATAGGTGACATCAGTCAAGGTGATCGAAATGTCGCCATGAACATCCGGGCTGGCGACCAAATTGTAGCCGGCTGCGAGAGCCAGTTGCTCCAGGGCGCTTAACAAGTCGGTTTTATCGAAACTGATCTTTGTTGCAACCGTCTCGTCAAACGGCGCCGATGGCGGGCCGGCGGCGCCGGGAGAGCAGATGGCCGCCACCGCCAGCGTCAATGCCAGCATTAACCAGATAGTTTTTCGAAACAAAACTATCCCTCCATTTTGTGTCAGTGTTTGTGTCAGTGTCCCAGGGAGTGTGTATGTATTGAATAATATGGAAATTATTATATAAATTAGATTTTTTAGGAAACAATCCTGCTGGATTTTATACTCGAACCTAAAAATAGTTCGACTGTTTTTCGTTTTTTTAGCATTTTTATTGTCATGATTCCGAAGAAAGCAGGCGAAAAAGGGGAGCGGAAAATTAATGGGCAACGATCGGCGGGTGAAGCAGTGCTTTGTGGCGATGCGGGTCTGTCAAAATATTTGTGTAAACACCAAATAAAATAAGATTACGAAAAGAATTAATTAAGATAAGAAAAGATTAACACGATCACCAAAGCGGATGGCAAGTTTGGAAATGATCAGCTGCCAA
>JAEYGI010000072.1 GCA_023402395.1 Bacillota bacterium | reverse complement strand
CCAAAGGCTTTTAGAGACCAGCGTCTAGGGTTACCCTTCCCCTTGAATTGACTCCCTGGATCATCAGCTCTGGGGAAGGGCAAGGGTTAGGTCTGGAAAGTTCTACCACGATCCCTTGTTGACATTGACCGGCCCGTCTCCGATCCGTCGCCACTCCCGCAACCCGGGGCGACTCTCCCGCCCGCGCAAACGCAAGAGGAATCCAGAGGCAACTATAAGACCTTCAAGTTCGGCGACTCTCCCAAACAGGTCGACGAAAAAGCGAAACAGTTGGCCAAAGCCGGCGAAGTAAAGCGCGGCTGGCTTACTGGCATTGTGTCCGTCAATTTTTTGAACCGGGCCGCTGATCTTGAATTTTGGTATTACAAGGACCGGCTTTATCGGATCGACATCGAATTTCAAACCCGATTTCAGGAGTATGAGGACGAGGTCGCAATGCTAAATTTCCTCAACAAAGAGCTGATTCCCCTCTTTGACGAGATGTACGGACCGACTCCAAAGAAATATGCCATTCCAGCCAAAGAAAACATTTATGAGGATTGGATCTCCGATCTGGCCGTCTGGGAGCTTCCCCGAAAAACCGTAACGGTGGGCATAAATGCGGACATTTACAAATCTTATGATAAAAAGGATACGAACAAGGTAATCAGCGTCACTTATTATTATGAACTAACCGTCATTATCAAGGATAACGAACTCGCCGCCGAGAAGGAACAGGCGGAAGAGGCGGCCAAAAACCAGATCCGGCAGCAGGCGATGAAAGACCTTTAACCCTCCAATCCGAGGGTTTCTCTTTTGCACTTTCGCCCCGGATGTGATATGTTATATTCAATACTCAACTCATCCAATTCTTGGTCCGGCCGGCGCCTTCGAGGCCCAATGGACCATTTTTTCAAGGAGGTCCCCGCCATGTCCAGCCAGACCCACCCCGAACGCCGCTTCGCCGGCATCGACCAACTGTCCCTGCGCGGCCTGATCCTCGGCATGCTCGGCTCGGCCGTGATCACGGCCAGCTCCATCTATGTGGCGCTCCGGATGAGCGCCCTGCCCTGGCCGACCATTTTCGTGGCCGTCCTTTCCATGGCCTTGCTGAAGGGCTTGGGCCGAACCACCCATAATGAGATCAATATCACCCAGACCGCGATGTCGGCCGGGGCCATGGTCGCCGGCGGATTGGCCTTCACCCTGCCCGGACTGTGGATCGCCGGACTCTGGCAGGGGCCGGCCCTGACACCCGCCCATTTCGGCCAGGTGCTGGCCGTCGCCTTGGCCGGGATGCTGCTGGGAACGGTGCTCGGCTGGCTGCTCCGGCCGCGCTTCATCGATCAGGCCGATCTTCCGTACCCGTTGGGCGCTGCCGCAGCCGAGACCATCAAAATCGGCGACCAGGGCGGCCGGAAGTCGGCGCTGCTTTTCGGAACCATGGGCCTTTCCGCCCTCTTTACTTATTTCCGTGACGCATTGGGCTGGATCCCGGCGGCGCTGGTCTCGAAAGGACTCTACGCCCGAAACGTGATGGTCGGGATGTGGGTGGCGCCGATGGCCGCCGCCATCGGCTACCTGATCGGGCCGCTCTTTACCGGAGTCTGGTTTTTGGGCGCGAGCCTCTCATATCTCTTGATCATTCCGCTCGGACCGGCGCTAAAGCTCTTCCCGGCGGTCTCCTCCGCCATTGCCTTTAAAAACACCGCCGGGATCGGCCTGATGGTCGGGACCGGACTGGGAATTCTCATCGCCTACCTGCTGTCGCTGTTAAACGGCAGTTCCCGGAATGGGGCGGCTGCGGCAGCCCCGGCCCCCGTCAAAACGGCCACGGCCGGCCATTCCCATCGCATCTGGATCCTGCTTGCGGTCAGCGCCGCTTTCGTCCTGTCACTGCTGGCCGGACTGGACCCCATCCCCTCGCTGCTGCTGATGGCAGGGACGCTGGCCGCCTGCGCCATGGCGGCGATCATCACTGGAGAGTCCGGGATCAATCCGATGGAGATCTTCGGTATCATCGTGCTGCTCGGGATCAGGCTGGTCGTTCCCATTGGAGCGGCGGCCGCCTTCTTCGTCGCCGCCGCCACCGCCGTCGCCTGCGGCTACACCGGCGATCTCTTCTTTGACTACAAGGCCGGCAAGATCCTCGGCACCAATCCCGCGGCCCAGCTGATCGCCCAGATCGCCGGCGGAGTCACCGGCTGCGTCGTGGCAACGCTGGCCCTGTTCGCGGTCATCGGACAGTTCGGCGGGGTCGGCACTCAATTCGGGCTCCCGGCCGGCCAGGCGTTCGCCGTCAGCCAGATGGTGAACGGTGTCGGCGACCCGATCGTGTTCGGGATCGCCGCCGTCATCGGCATCGCGCTTTATCTCGCCAAAGTGCCCGCCATGACGCTGGGCATCGGCATGTATTTGCCCTTTGAGATCTCCTCCGTGGTCTTCCTGGGCGGCCTGATTCGCTGGATCATGGACAAGGTCCGGCCGCGTTCGGGGGAGACCGGCAACATCGCCGCCTCGGGGCTGCTCGGCGGCGAAGGGATCACCGGCGTCGGCATCGCCATTGTGAAGATGATCACCGGAGCATAACCCATTTCCGACCGGAAGGATTGGGGGAACGTTCGATGGCCAAAATCATCGGGATTGATATCGGCGGCAGCACCACCAAGATTATCGGGTTCGACCGGGGGACGGTCTTCAGTCCGATGCGGGTGAAGGCGACCGATCCGATCGCCTCGGTCTACGGGGCGTTCGGCAAGTTTTTAAGCGTCAATGGATTGAATATCGGCGATATCGGGCGAATCATGGTCACCGGTGTCGGGTCCTCGCATATCGTGTCCAAGCTGTACGGGCTCCCCACCGGCAAAGCCGATGAATTTCGCGCGATTGGGCTGGGAGGCCTGTTTCTGACCGAACTGGAGCAAGCGATAGTGGTCAGCATGGGAACGGGAACGGCCCTGGTAAAAGCGGACCGGACCGGAGTCCGTTATCTCGGCGGGACCGGGGTCGGCGGCGGGACGCTGTTGGGCCTCTCCAACCGGATGCTGAATATCCGGGATTTTGACAGCCTGATCGAAACCGCGCGCGGCGGCCAACTGACCCATATCGATCTCAGCATCGGCGATATTTCTCACGATTCGCTGGCAGGGCTGACCGCGGAGGCGACCGCCTCGAATTTCGGAAAGCTGAGCGATCTGGCCACTCCGGCCGATGTCGCGCTAGGCATCATCAATCTGGTGTTTCAGACCATCGGGATGATCGCGGTCTTCGCGACCCGGATCGATCAAACCCGGGATGTGGTACTGACCGGAAATTTGATCAATGTGCCGCAATCGGAGGCGATCTTTGCGAAAATGACGGAGATGTTCGGGGTGAACTTTATCAAGCCCGCGGAGGCGGAGTTCGCGACCGCCGTGGGAGCGGCGGTCTGTTATGTCCAAGGAATGCCGTTCGCGGAGATCGGAGTCTGAATCCTCCGGCAATTAACGCCGGTGCCCCGGCGCTTGGCGCCGTTGCTACGGCATCAATCGCCGGAATTGCGGCATCCCATGCCGGGCTAACGGCATCGATCGCCGCAACCAGGGCAACCTTTGCCGTAAGTCCGGCATTCGCCGCCTGTCAATTTTTGGTCATCCCCAAAACTGCGGCAGTGCGCGCCGGACTATTTTTAATCATCGCCCCTGATCCGGCAATGATTGCTTGTCAATTATTGGTCAGCGCCGTTACTATGACAACGGCCGCCGCGTTATTTCGGCCGGTTGCCATCACAGTTTTCGAATCAAGCAAAAACCGGGCATCCTCCCAGACTCAATCGCTTATACTTTCCCCAGGAATCCCTGGACCCCGGTCATGATCATCTGCGCCGCCAAAGCCGCCAGGATCAGCCCCGTGATCTTGCTGAGAATGATCAGCCCCTGCCGTTTGACCAGCCGCTCCACCGCGCCGCTCAGGTAGAGCATCAGGCCCACGCAGAGAATGGCTGAACACAAGGCGGCGATGCCCACGGTCCGCTCCCAAAAGCCGCGCAGTTCGCTCCCCATCACCAGCAGGGCCCCGGTAGTCGCCGGGCCGACGGTCACCGGGATCGCCAGCGGCACCACTGAGATGTCCTCGGCCGGATCCCGGGCCGGATCGCGGTCCGATCCCAGCACCAGCGAGATGGCGGAGAGGATCAATAGAATACCGGTGCCGATGCGGAACGAATTCAGGGTGATTCCGAAGATCTGAAAAATATAATCGCCGATGAGGAAGATGGTCAGGCAGATCACGATCACCGCGAAGGTCACCTTGATCGACAGCCGCTTTTTGGCGGGCGCGGTCATCTCCCGGGTCATCGACAGAAAAGTGGACAGCAAAAAAAACGGCGTCAGCAAAAAGAAAAACTTGACGTAAATGTTGACGAAATGGGTATCCATGAATCAGGCCAACTCCTTCAGCGTCGCCAGGACATAATCGATATCCGCCTCGTTGACATCCTTGTGAGTCACGAACCGGACCAGGCTTCCGCCGTAGCCGCCGGCTTTGATGCCGGCCGCTTTCAGCCGTTCCAGGAAGGCGCCGGCCCCAATGCGGGCTTCATCGAGTGCGCAGACCACAATGTTGGTTTCGACCGTGGCCGGGTCGATCCGGAGATACGGGATCTCGGCCAGGCCGTCCGCCAATCTCCGGGCCAGCCGGTGATCCTCGGCCAGCCGGTCCACCATCGTCTCCAGGGCCACCAGTCCGGCTGCGGCCATGTGGCCGATCTGCCGGAAACCGCCTCCGACCATTTTCCGCCACTGGCGAGCCCGCTCGATGAACTCCGCCGCTCCGACCAAAACGGAACCCATCGGCGCGCCGAGCCCCTTGGAGAGGCAGAACTGGACCGAGTCCGTACCCTTCGTCAGTTCCCGGGCATCGCAGCCGCAAGCGACGGCGGCATTGAAGATCCGGGCCCCGTCAATATGTACCGCCAGGTTCAGTTCCCTGGCGCAGGCCGTCAGCGCGGCGACGGCTGACGGCGTATAAACCGAGCCGCCGCCCCGGTTGTGAGTGTTCTCCAGGCAGAGCAGGCGCGGGATGGGATGATGAATGTTGCGCTCCCGGTAATAGCTTCGGACCAATTCCGGCGTGAGCAGGCCGCGCCGCGCCGGAATCGGCCGGGTCTGGGCTCCGGCCAGGGCGGCCACCCCGCCGACCTCGTAGTAGAAGATATGGCTCTCCGCCTCCAGCAGCACCTCGTCACCCCGTCCGGTATGGGTGAGCAAGGCCACCAGATTGCCCATGGTGCCGCTCGCCACCAGCAAACCGGCTTCAAACCCGAGCATCGCCGCGGCCCGCTCTTCCAGCCGCCTGACGGTCGGATCCTCGCCGTACACATCGTCGCCCACCTCGGCTCCGAACATCGCTTCCCGCATCGCCGGGGTCGGCTGGGTCACCGTATCGCTTCGCAGATCAACCTGTCGCACGATTCCATCCTCCTTGGTTTGGAAAGCCTTGTGATAAACTCTCTTACGCAATATCAACGATACATATATAAAAGATGTAGATCGACTTTATCACTTGTTTCTCCGAGCTTTTATGTACAACCCGGCCTTCAGCCGGGGTTTATCACAACGCTTTTAAAAGCCAGGCGATAAAGTCTAACGTCGACATCGACCGTGCTAAACTGTCCCAAAATCGACTTTATCACTTGCTTCTTTGAGCTTTTGTGTACAACCCGGCCTTCAGCCGGGGTTTATCACAATGCTTTTAGATGCAACGCCGTAGCGCAGTTGCCAACGGGCCAAATGAAATACCGGCATCCATCCACATTCTGAACGACCGGAGCCGGTTTGTCAAGGGATTGCCATTGAAACAATGCGTAAAATATATCATTTTTCCATTCCGGCCGGTTGCCATAACCAACGAGGAATCAGCCCCCATCCAGCGGTTCCCCTCGCTCTAACATCCGGATCTTCGTTATAATTATGGTAAGAATTCGTGACAACGGATCGCAAGGAAACTTTTATGGGAGGGGCGGCCGATGCGTGACAATCGTTCCGGCATGGCGACGATTCTGGCCTTAATTTATGGCCTGGCCTATCTTTGCCGGGGAATTTATTATTTTGGAAAAAAATCATAAATAAGATGAAGTAAATTTCTATTATTAAATTTGTATTCTTAAAGCCGAATGCAAACGGCATCCATCGGAATTTACTTCATCCGATTACAGCTGAAATAAGTTGAATTAATTCATTAATTTCTCATCATGGAAGGCTTACGGGACATGATGCACCTTGAAATTTAATTCAACTTATATAATTGCTTTTTATTCCCTATTGAATCAACGTCCGCTTGGATCAAACAAAAAACCCTCGCCATACGGTAAGGGTTTTTGTTCACGGTAGTTCCCGGCTCCAGCCGCTACGGGTTGGAACCCGCCGAATCATCCGGAGGAGCGCCGCGGCCGGTCAGTTTCACCTTTTCCACAAACTTGGCGTAGGCCTGGTTGCCAACCACTCTGACCACCACGAATCGCCGGTTGTCCCCGGTGATCAACTCATCCCCTTCCGTCACCGGCGCCGACGAGATCACCATCAGCGTCTCCCCGGTGGCTTGGTCCATGATCCGGTAATAACTGTATTGCTGCCGGATCGGATTGGACCGGGGGACAGGCCGCGAACCTTTCCACCAAACATAGCCGAGGCATCCCAGGCTTACCACGGCTAACGCTATCCAGGCCAAGACCTTGTTTTTAAGACACACTGCGCTACCCCTTCCGACGCATCCATCCGGTTTTCATACCAACGGGCCCCACCCGCCGGCGGCATCCACCCATTCCTACCGGTATTGTTCAACCATTGACGCCAATGTATTCGAGGCGAAACGGGGGGAAGGATCGTCAATCCAGGGACCGGATGGAAAAAAACCGGGGCGCGCTTTGCCGCTATATAATTTGAATTAAATTTCTGATATACATCATGTCCTTAATGCCGGCCATGATGGAAAATTAATGAATTTAATTCAACTTATTTCAGCTGTAATAGGATGAAGTAAATTCCGATTTGATTTATTTGCATTCAGTGTTAAGAATGCAAATTTAGTAAAGATATTTACTTCATCCTATATAGCCCCGGTTTGTGGATCATTGAAGTTCCGGCCGGCCTTATCACCGTCCGGCCTCTCCTCCCAGTTCGAACACTGCGACAGAGCCCTTGAGCCCGTTGGCCACTCCGGCCAGATTCTGAGCCAGGGCCATGACTTCCTCCGCCTCGGCGGTCTGTTCCTCGGCGGTGGCGGTGACCTCCTCGGTCCCGGCCATGCTTTCTTCGCTGACCGCCGAAATATTGGCCATTACCGTGATCACCGTGCCGTTCTTCTCCGCCATCTCCCTGGCGAAGCCGGCGACCTGGTTGATCTGGGCCAAAGCCTCCTCCAGCACTTGGAAAATATTTTTGAAGGTAACCGCCGCTTCCATGGTCAGGTCGCGTCCGGCCTCGACCCGGCGCATGCCGTTCTGAATGGCGAGCACCGCCTGGTCAGTCCTGCTTTTCATTTGAGAGATGACTCCGGTGATCATCTGGGCCGCTTGTTTCGATTGCTCGGCCAGTTTGGCGGTTTCCTTGGCCACCACCCCAAAGCCTTTGCCGTGGACGCCGGCCCGGGCCGCTTCGATAGAGGCGTTCAACGCCAGCAACGTCGTTTGCTCGGCGATGCCCTCGATCAGCGAGGTGATTTCGGTGATCTCCTCGGAGGCCTTATTCAGCTCCTCGATCACCGCCGCCACCTCTTTGGTCGAGGTGTACAACTCTCCGATCTCCCGGGCTACCTTGCCGGTGACATTTTGTCCCGCCATGGCCGAATCGACCACTTTTTCGGAGACCGAGGCGATCCGCTCCGTATCCGAGGTAACCCTTTGCACCAACTGGCTGAGCCGGTTGACCGTGTTGACCGCTTCGGTGATCTGATCCGCTTGGGCCGACGACGCCTGAGTCAGCTCTTCCATGGCCCGGCTGACCTCGGCCGCCGAACGCCCGGATTCGGTGGAAGCCCGTTCCAAATCGATGCTGGCCTCGATCAACACCTTGGCATGTTCATTGATGCCCCGGACCAGTTGCCGCAGGCCCTCAATGGCGTGGTTCAAGCCCCGCATCACCTCGGTGACTTCATAGCACCCCTCTGCCTTGACGTTCTTCGACAGATCGCCGACGGCCAGCGCGTTGGCGGCGGCGGCGATCTTCCGTAGCGGCCGGGAAATGGACGCGGCGATCAGGACGCCCAGCCCCAGCGAAACCACCAGACTGACCAGCAGGATCCACAGCGAGGCGCTTCGGGCGCTTTCGGAGTACCGGTTGGACTGATCCATCGAAGTGATGGCCTGACTCATCAGGCGGTTGTGGAACTGCTGCAACTCGGTTTCAAGCAATGTCAGCTGCTGGTCCAATTTATCAAAATTGTCGCTGTTGATCGCTTGCGCCAATATATACTCGATATTTTCGACATAGGCGCCCAGCCCCTCCATGTCCGCATCCGCCACTTGCAGGCCGTCCAGGCTGGCGCTTAGGGAGAGCGCCGTCGGAGTGATGGGCGAAAGATTCACCAGATTGGTGATATATTCCTTGCGTAACATTTCCACTTCTCGCTTGGCGGTGATAATCAAGGTAAGATGCTGAGTGCTCTCCCGGAACAGTTTCTTGCTGGATTCCTGTAGATTATCGATGATCCGCAGGCTCAGATACCCTTCAAGGACCAAGAAGAATGCCATCACCGAGATCACGATCAAAATCTGATGCAGGACCCGGAACTTGGAAAGAAAGGCAAACACAAACCCGCTGACGGCTTGCGGCCATCCACTATTCCTTCCGCTCATAGAAACACCTCCATGATTTCCCCTACCGCTAAATCGTTTCTCTATTTTTATTTTACTATATCTTGGTTTGAATGTGAAAATTTTTTTATTATGATGTTAAATTAATGCTAACACCGATTTCAGAACGGGGAAAATTTCTTTCACGGGTAGCTATATTAGGATGAAATAAGTTGAATTAAATTCATTAATTTTTCCATTATGGAAGGCTTACGAGACATGATGCAATAGATGCAATATTAGAAATTAATTCAACTTATATAGAGTATCTTCCCCATTCAGGTTCAATTCCCTTCCAGAACTTTGCCATTTTTAACCGAAGACGGCCTACTTTCAATTTCTTATTTGCTCTGGACAAAACTTGGAAACCGCGCGAACCGATTTTTATTGAAAAATATAAGTTTTTCGCGAAAGAAAGATCCCCGGTGTCGTAAAATCATCTTCCGGAATGGCCGGAGCGATCTCTGGCGGCGCAAGAAAGTTTTTTGAAGGCGGAAGGATCTTTGGGAGGATCAATGATGTGTTTGGGCAATCAGGAGATCAATTTCATTAGGAATGCGGGTTGAAGCGGCGCAAATATTGAACGATTGCGGGGCGGGCACTGAATGTGAAAGCCCCGGGCCCTCCCGGCCCGGGGCTTTCATCCGATTCGAAACGTATCCCTGCGTTTTAGTTCATGTTCTTGATCCGGCTAAAGTCGCCGGTCTTGGCCGCTTCCAGAATCGGAGCCATGTACTGATCGACCTGGGCCGCGGTGAGCGGCACCGGCATGTTTTTCAGCTTCATCTCCAATTGCGGGTTTTTGGCCGCTTCCAGGGCCCGCCGGATGTGCTCGTCGCTGAAGCCGGGCAGATCGGAAAGTTTGGTCGGCGACTGAATGCTCCGGCTGAAGGCGACCATGCCTTCGGCCACGGCCACTCCCAGCTCCCGGCCATGCAATCCGCCGAGATCAGCCTTGATCCAGCCGGCGTCCTTGAAGATCTTCCCGACCGCCCGCAGTTGCGGTTCAACCGCCGGGGCGAAGAAGACCGTGTAATACGGGTTCATGATGCCGCAGGCCCGGCCGTGGCTGGTGACGTCCACCAGCGAAAAGCTGGTGAGATGGGCGCCGTTGGTGCCGCCGATCATGATCGCGAACCCGCCGAGGTCGGTGGCCAGCCCCAACGCTTCCCGGGCCTCCAGATCGGCCGGGTTGTCAATGATTCGCTTGGCGTACTCAACCACCAGTCCGATGCCGGTCTCGGCCACTTCTTGCATGATTGCGAACTTGTCGGGGCCGGCTCCGAAGAAGACCTCCAGGCAGTGGGCGATTCCGTCCAGCGCGCCGTCAATGGTCAGGCTGACCGGCGCGGTCAGGGTTACTTCGTAATCGAAGACCGCTTTGGCCGGGATCACCGCGTCGTCGACGATCAGCTTCTTCTGGCCGGCCACCGGGTCGGTGATATTCGAGTATTTGGTAAGATGCGCGCCGGAGCTGGCCGCGGTCTGCACCGCGATCAGCGGCCGGAGTTTCCGTCCGGTCCGTTGTAGAGCCTCGCTGACCAGTCCGGTCCCGAAGTAGCTCTCGATCTCCGGGCTGTGGACGCCGAGCGTGGCCAGGGCGTTGGCCGACTTGGCGGCGTCAATGGAACTGCCCCCGCCGATGACCACGATGCAATCGGGCTGGAAGTGCAGGATATAGCTTTCGATCCGGTAAACGTCCTCCCGGGGCGCGTTGGGGCCGGCGTCAGGCACGATCCGGTCGCCGGCCAGGCTGACGCCATTGGCGCGGAGCGAGCCCACCACCCGGTCAACCACGGGCTTCAGCCATTGGCCGGGATTGGCGATGACCAGCGCCGACCGGCCGTATCCGGCCGCCAGCTTTCCGGTCTCTTCCAGCACGCCTCGGCCGAATACGTAATTCTCCCCTTTAAACCCGCGCAGCAGAGACGCTGCTTTCTCCAAACGATTCATGATAGATCCTCCTTTTGAAACAAGTTGGAACTTTACAACGACGCCTGTTTGATCGCCTGCCTGGCGGCGGCCGCGATCGACGGCGCGGTCATGCCGTACCGCTCCAGCAAGGCCTTGTAGGGGCCGCTCTCGCCGAAGGTGTCCTGAATGCCGACCCGCTTGACCACGGTCGGATATTTGTCGGCCAATACCTCGGCCACTGCGCCGCCCAAACCGCCGAGGACGCTGTGTTCCTCGACCGTGACTACGGCGCCGGTCTGATTGGCGTAACGGATCAGCGTCTCGGAGTCGAAGGGCTTGATGGTTGGGAACTCAACCACGGCGGCCTCGATCCCTTCCTTGGCCAGTTCCGAGGCGGCCTGCAGCGCCTCGGCCAGCAGCGCGCCGCTGACCGCGAGCGTCACGTGAGTCCCTTCGCGCAACACATTGGCCTTGCCGATGGTAAACTCCTCGGCGCCGCCGTGGAGCGAGCCGACCAGATCCCGGGAGAGCCGGAGATAAACCGGTCCCCTGTGTTCAAGCATGGCCCGGACCGCGGCTTTGGTGGTTTCGATATCCGACGGCACCAGCACCGTCATCGACGGCATGGCCCGCATGATCGCCACGTCCAGCACGGATTGGTGGCTCGCGCCGTCGGCGAAATCGGAGAAACCGGCATAGCCTCCGGCCAGTTTGACATTGAGTCCGTTATAAGCGACCAGGCTCCGGACCGGGTCCCCGGCCCGCAGCGTCAGCAGAAAAGCAAAGGTGGAAACGACCGGAATCAACCCGCAGGTGGCCATCCCGGCCGCGGCGGAGACCATATTGGCCTCGGCGATTCCGAAGTTAAAGAAACGGTCGGGGCACTTTTGGGAGAACAATTTGGTCTGGGTGCTGCTGGAGACGTCGGCGTCCAGCACCACCAATTCCGGAAACCTTTCGGCCAACTCGCAAAGAGTCTCTCCGAACACCAAGCGCATCGGTTTCTGATCCGTCATTGTAACCCCTCCTCCAAATCCCGGATGGCCCGGTCGAATTCTTCGGCGCCGATCGGTTTGCCGTGCCAGGCCGATTGGCCCTCCATGAAGGAGACGCCCTTGCCCTTGACCGTCTCGGCGACGATCGCCGTTGGCCGGCCGGAAGCGATGGCCTCGTCGATGGCCTTAATCAGCGATCCGGTGTCATGCCCGTCGCAACTGACGGTATACAGTCCGAAGGCGGCCACTTTGGCGGCGACATCGCCCATGGGCATGATCTGGGCTTCGGTTCCGTCCAGTTGCACATGGTTGCGGTCGATGATTACCGTCAGATTGGCCAGGTTCCATTTGGCCGCGGCCATCATCGCTTCCCAGTTCTGGCCCTCCTGCAGCTCACCGTCGCCGCAGAGCACGAAGGTCCGGTAGTTTTTGCCGGCCAGCCGGGCGGCGAGCGCCATCCCGATGCCGACCGAGATCCCCATGCCCAGCGAACCGGTGGACATCTCCACGCCGGGCAGCTTAAACATGCAGGGGTGCCCTTGCAAACAACTGTCCAGCCGCCGCAAAGTATCCATCTCCTTGGGATCGAAGAAGCCTTTCCGGGCCAGCACCGCGTAGAGCGCCGGCGCGGCGTGCCCCTTGCTGAGCACGAACCGGTCCCGGTCCGGCCAATCGGGCGCTTCCGACTTGACCCGCAAATAATGATCATATAATACGGTCAGAATCTCGGCGCTGGACAGGCTGCCGCCGGTATGGCCGCTGCCGGCCTTGTGAATCATCTTGACGATGTCGAGCCGGAGTTCCTGGGCGCGCCGTTGCAATTGCTCGTTGCTGTACATCGCGTAATCCTCCTTGTGAATTATTAGAAGCCATGGGATAAAGTCTATTCGGTAGGTTTGGCTGTGCAAGAATATCTCAAAATCGACTTTATCCCTTGCTTTTTTTCTGAGCTTTTGTGTACAACTACGGCCAAAGGCCTTAAGTTTATCACAACGCTTTTAGAATGATTCGTTATACGCTGCGATCCGGGGCCGCAAATACTCGGCGGCCTGGCGGGCGGCGGTGTCCGGATCCGGTTTTTGCAGGATCTCGACGGTGACCCAGCCGTTATAACCCATGGATTTCATGGCTCCGAAAATCTCATCGAAGTCGAGATGGCCCTGGCCCGGGGCCATCCGGTTGGAGTCGGCCAGGTGAATGTAACGGACCCAGCGGCTGTTTTTGATCAGGCTGGCGCCGATCCGGTCGTCTTCAATGTTCATATGAAAGACATCGGGCATCAGTCCGGTATTGGCCAGATTCAGGGCGTCCAGCAACGCGGCGCCCTCGTCCAGGGAATTGATGAAGTTGATCTCATAGCGGTTCACCGGCTCCACGATCAGGGTCACGCCCAGCGGCGCGGCATGGCCGGCGCATTCCCGCAGGCTTTCGCCGAACCGCCCGGCCGCGTCGGCGGCGGTCTCGCCCGCCGCGATATAGCCGCGAACCCGTCCCAAATTGACCATGGCGCCAAACCGGGCCGCCAGGTCGATCAATCCCTTGACCCGTTCCACGGCCTCCCGGCGCCGGCCGGCGTCGGGGTCGGTCAGAAACAGCTTATCCTCCCCGAAAACTCGTCCGGTGGAGATTACCGGCAGCTCCAGGCCAAACTGGTTCAACAGTTCTTTCAATTGCGCGGGGTCCACTTCATCGGCCGAAGCGAGGGCCAATTCCACCCCGTCATAGCCGAGCCGGCTGGCTTTGGCCATGCTGGTCTCATACCGGTCCCGGAAGACCACGAAGGCCAAAGGAGACGCATGCGACGGGGCAATCGCCAGACTTAGTTTCATGGTTTTACCTCCTGTAGTTGAAAAATAGTCAGAAGTCAGGAATCAGAATATTGGGACGGGAATAACTCCTGCCTCCTAATCTCACCTTACTCTCCCGCCCGCTCCGGATTGCAAAAGGTGGTGCTGCGCCGGATCACCAGGGAGGTCTGAACCTTCAGGCTTCCCTGAAATTCGCGGCCCGCCAGCTTATCTACGATGTATTTGGCGGAGATCTTGCCAAGCTCGGTGGCGGGTTGGCGCACCGTGGTCAGCGAAGGAATGAAGTACCCGGCCTGCGGAATGTCGTCGAAGCCGATCACCGAAATATCCTCGGGCACCCGCAAGCCCTGTTCGGTGATACAATTAAGGACTCCGAAGGCCATCAGATCGTTTCCGGTAAAGATGGCCGTGGGCGGAGTGGGATGTTTCAACAGATGCCAGGCTAGGTTGTACCCGCCCTCGTACTCGAAATTGCTTTCCGCGATGAACTCGTCAACGATCGGCACGTTCAGCTCGGTGAGGCTGTTCCGGAACATCTCCAGCCGCTTCCGGTTGCAGGGCCGCGACAGCGGGCCGGTGAGATAAGCAATCCGGCGGTGCTTCAGCGAGACGATGTATTTGACCGCTTCCCGGATTCCCGAATAATCGATCTTCAGATAGTCGAGGGACTCGTCAAGCGGCGCCTCAATGGCGACGCAGACCGTATTTTGAATCGGCAGCTCCTCAATCCAGTCGCAGACCTTCGGCGACGGGCTGAAAAAGATGATCCCGTCCACCTGCCGTTCGACCAGGCTTTTTAGATAGCCGTATTCCAACTGTTCCTGACGGTCGGTATTGCACAGAAACATGGTATAGCCCTCGTTCAGCAGCACGTTTTCGGCGCTTCGGGCCAGCAACGGGTAGAAAGGGTTGGATATGGACGGGATCACCAGCCCAACCGTATAGGAGCGGTTGGTTTTCATCGCCCGGGCGCTGAAATTCTTCTGATACCCCGTGTTCTGGATGGCGTCCATCACCCGCCGCCGGGTCTCTTCACTGATGCTGCCCTTGTGATTGAGCACTTTCGAAATGGTCGCGATCGATACTTTCGCTTCGCGGGCCACGTCTCTGATTGTCGCCATGACAATACCTCTTTTATATATAAACTCGATAATAAGTTAACTACCGGCCCGTTCATCCCCGGACGGGCCTTCCGCTCCCGGGTTATAATGACTCCAGGATCTCGCGGGCTTTGGTGAAACCGGTCCGGCCACTGTTGTACACCGGAACTCTGGTATTTTGGAGAAACGGTTCCAGCACTGACATGGAAACCTGGGCCATGACCACGGCGTCGACTTCCCGGGTCAGGCGATCCAGTTCGGCCAGGAGCATTTCGTTGTGGCGTTCCCGCTCACCGGCCTGCAGCGCTTGAAACGCTTCGGAGCAGAGCACCGGTTTGATGGTGATTTCTTTCCCGGCGTCGTTGGCCGCCTGCTGAAGCAGCCGGGACGAGGCGGGCATGGTCGACGGCAAGGTTCCCAGCAGTCCAATCCGGCTTCCCTGCCGGACCGCCAGATCCATCATCGGCCGGTCGATCTGAAGCAGTGGAACGTCAATGGCGGGCCTGGCCACTTCCACGGCGGAATTAAAGGTCGAGCAGCCGAGCATGATCAGGTCGGCTCCGGCCTCCTGCAGAAAACGGGCGTAAGTAATGAACTTAAAATAATTGACCTTGGGGATGGTTCCGGGCG
Source organism: Bacillota bacterium (assembly GCA_023402395.1). GTDB lineage: Bacteria > Bacillota > UBA4882 > UBA8346 > UBA8346 > JAEYGI01. Next base: position 170,165 of record JAEYGI010000072.1, on the reverse strand, counting down.
GCGCCGCCAGGTTGTCCCGCTGAATGGTATCGTCGCCGAGATGAACCACTTCCACCTCGGGAATGATCTCGGTAATGTACTTCTGGACGATAGTGGACGTGAATACCGCGGCGTGAATGATTCCCAGCGTTTTTCCTCGCAAAGTTCCCATGGCGTCTTAAATCCTCTCTGTCAATGGTGATTGACTCGCAAAATAATATCGGCCGAATGATGGACGATCCCGATGGTAGCGGTCTCGCCGTGCCGGGTCCGGGCCGCCCTGATCGCGCTTTCCAGATCCGGCGCCCAGTCGAATCCCATCCGCCGGCTCTCGATGGCGTCCATGCCTTCGGAAACCATGATCGTGTTCATGCCTTCCCTGGCCTTGGCCATGGCGATGTAGGTCGCGATCCCGATCCCATCGGGGTACCGTCCCTCTTTCAAGCCGGCTTCCACCTCCGGAAGCGGCGTGGTCCCCATCTGGCAAAAGAGCGGATGATCCGGCGCGTTCCCTTCGGGGCAGGGTGAGACGAAGATCAGGGTCCCGCCGGGTTTGATCCCGGCCGGAATGGCGTTAAATCCCTTGTTGGCCTGCCAGAAGTCGCGATCGGCCGGATGGGAGGTGGCGATAACGATCTCGGCCGGCTCCGGAATAGCGTAGCAGGACAGCTCTTCCGCGATCTTGACCCCGGCCCGGTGAGCCTGCAAAGGATCGCCGGCCACGACCCCCGCCACCTGGCCTTCGGCGTCGATCACGGTATTGACGATAAACCTAAGTCCGGAACGGATTCCCACTTCGTCGATCTCGCGCCGGACCGGGTTGTCGATGTTACCGAGGATCTCCCGGCAGTTTCTGGCCGCCAGCAGATGAGTCATGGCCGTGGTCTCCTTGCCGCAGACTCCGGGCTGAATCATCTTGCACCCGCCGGACCAGCCGGCGTAGAGATGGGGCACGATCGTGCCCACCGCGATGCTGAGTTCGCTCTCATAATAAAGCCGGTTGACCCGGATCGGGATCCCGCTCGAAGTGGTTTCCAAATCGACCAGCTGCTCCGGGTCGTCGTAGTTATGGTTGACGATTTTGATGGTGTCCACGATCCCTTGGCCGTAGCGGGCGATGCACTCGGCGCGGTTCATCGGCCGGTGCGAGCCGAGCGCGATCAGGATGGTGACCTCCTCTAGCGCGGCGCCGGCTTCCCGCAACGCCTCCACCAGCAGCGGCAGGATCCGTTGCTGCGGCGTAATTCGGGTCCCGTCATCGACCAGGATCACGATCTTGCGGCGGCCTTCGTCCCGGATCAATTCGGTCAGGGTCTTGCCGCCGATGGGCCGCCGGATGGCCGCGGCGATCATCGCGTCGGTGATCTCTTGCCGGGCAAGGCCGATATCCGCTTCCCAGATCACATTGGCTCCGGGAAGTTGGAACTTCAGATCCCGGTCTCCGTATTTTATCACGTATTCCTTCATAATCATAACACCTTCAAAGTTGAATTTCCGCCCGGGTCCAAAACCGGCCCCGGGCGGGGATGCGTCAGGCCCCGAGCTTGGCGTCGATGATCTCCACCGGTTTGATGGATTTTTTGGTTTCGCGTCGGATCACCAGAATCCGTTGAATGACGATGAACGCCAGCAATAAAAAGGCGATGGCAATCCGGGTCCACCAGGAGTTCAAGGTGCCCTGGAAGGTAATGATCGTTTGAATGACGCCTTCGATCAATACGCCGAACAGGGTTCCGAAGACGAATCCGGCGCCGCCGGTCATCAGGGTGCCGCCGATAACGGCGCCGGCGATGGCGTCCATCTCCAGGCCCACCGCGTGCAGGCCGTAGCCGGACAGCATATAAAAAGAAAAGACGATCCCGGCTAGGGCCGAACAGGTTCCGCTTAAAGTGTATACCAGAAATTTGGTTCGATCAACCGGCAACCCCATCAGCCGGGCCGATTGCTCGTTGCCGCCCACGGCGTAGACGGCCCGGCCGAACTTGGTATAATGGGCCAGGCCGATCATGGCGGCCAGCGCGACCAGGGCAATCACCACGCTGATCGAGATGAACGAACCGCCCGGGAAGGTGATCCTGGCATTGGCCGCCGCCACGAACAGCGGGTCTTCAATGGCAATCGTATCGGTATTGATGATAAAGCAGATGCCCCGGGCCACGAACATCCCCGCCAGCGTGGCGATGAACGGCTGGAACCTTCGGTAGGCCACCAGGTATCCCTGCATTGCTCCGAAGCCGGTTCCGATGATGAGCACGATCCCCATCACCAGGAAGGGATTGAGATGGAACGTAGAGAGCAGCTGCGCAGCGACCATGCAAGTCAGGGCGATGATCGCGCCTACCGAGAGATCGACGCCGCCGGCGATCAGGACCATGGTTTCCCCCAGCGCGGTGATGATCAAAAAGGCGTTGTCAATCAGCAGATTGAAGACGACTTGCACCGAAAAGAATCCGGTATACGCCAGGGAGCCGCAGGCAAAAAGAAGAATGAACAAACCGATGGTGATTAAAAGCGGAATATAACTAGAATTAAGCCGTGGCCGTTTCATCGCGCACCTCCTTAGCCTTGCTTGCCGGACTGGCTTTGACCTTTTTGGAAGCTCCGCCGATTTGGATCAGGCAGATCGCGACCACCACCAGCGCCTTGACGACCATCGTGATCTCCGGGGCCACGCCAATGGCGTAGATGGTCGTGGTCAGGGTCTGCACGATTAAGGCCCCGATCACGCTTCCAAATAAGGAAAATCTGCCGCCGGCCATCGAATTGCCGCCCAATACGAAGGAGAGAATGGCGTCAAGCTCAATAAACAGTCCCGCATTGTTGGCGTCGGCCGACTTGACCTCGGAGGAGATGATCAGCCCGGCAATTCCGGCGCAGATGCCGCTGATCAGATAGCAGATCCAGGTGATCTTCTGTACGCCGAGACCGGAAAAGCGGCTGGCCAGCCGGTTGGAGCCCACGGACTCCAGAAACAGGCCGAAGGCGGTCCGTTTCACCAGGAACCAGATTAGAAAATAAAAGACCGTAACGATAAAGATGGAAAACGGCAATCCGAACAGAAAACCGGAGCCGATGTAAAAGAACGGCTGATAATAGACGGTGATGATCTTGCCGTCCGTGATCAATTGGGCGATTCCCCTGCCGGCCACCAGCAGGATTAACGTGGCGACCATGGCCTGAATCCCCAGCTTGGCCACTAGCAAGCCGTTCCATAGGCCGCAAAGGGCCGAAACCACCAGCGCGGCAACCAGCGCCATCCACATCGGATAGATGGAGACGAACTCCTGATGACCGCCGACGAAAACCATTTTGCCGCCGATCATCGCCGCCGCCACCGCGCCGGAGATCGCCAGGATGGAGCCGACCGAGATGTCGATGCCGCCGGAAGCGATGACCAGGGTCATGCCCAAGGCCAGCACCATCAATGGCGTCGCCCGGTTCAGGATGTCGATCACGCTTCCGTAAAGATGGCCGTCCCGGATCTCGATGCTGAAAAAGTTCTTGGTGAAAATCAGATTGAACAGCAACAGGAGCAATAAGGCCAGCAACGGTAAGAATAATTGATGCTCGTAGAATTTTTTGTGCAATTTATTGAACGGATTCAACGCCATTCTCTCACCCTCCCGCGATCGTCCGCATGATATTCTGTTCGCAAGCCTCACCGCCGCGAAGCTCGGCGATTTTGGCCTTGTCCCGGTACACCGCCATCCGGCTGCAGCAGCGTTCCATCTCTTCCAGTTCGGAGGAGATGAACAGGACCGCCTTGCCTTCCTGGGCCAGTTCGACGATTCGTTTTTGGATCTCCATTTTGGCGCCGACATCAATGCCGCGGGTCGGCTCGTCCAGGATCAGCAGATCCGGATCAGTCGCCAGCCACCGGGCCAGCATCACCTTTTGCTGGTTGCCGCCGCTGAGATTGCCCACCAACTGTTCGGCCCCGGGGGTGCTGATGTTCAGCAGCCCGATGAAACGGTCGGCGATCTCTTCCTGTTGTTTTCTGGATAAACAATTGAACATCCCCACTTTGCCCTGGAGGGCGAGGATGATGTTTTCACGGACCGTCAATTGGGCAATGACTCCTTCGGTTTTCCGGTTTTCGGGGCAGAAACCCATGCCCGCCCGAATGGCGTCGGCCGGGGAATGGATGGCGGTCCCCCGGTTCCGGACGCGGACCTCGCCGCTGTCCGGCCGGTCAATCCCAAAGATGGCCCGGGCCGATTCGGTCCGGCCGGAGCCCAGCAAACCGGCCAAACCCATCACTTCTCCCTGATAGATTTCGATGTCGAACGGCTGAATGCTTCCCTGCACTCCCAGATTCCGGGCGGCGTAAAACGCGTCGGCAGCCTCGGCCGGCCGTTCCTCCTTGGCGGAACATTCAAAGCCCACGAACTCTTTGCCGATCATTTTCGATACTAGTTGCAGCCGGGGGAGGCTGGCGGTCGGGTATTCGCCGACCAACTCGCCGTTGCGGAGGATCGTGACCCGATCGGTGATCTCGTAGATCTGGTCCAGAAAATGGGTGATGAAGATGATCCCGATCCCTTCGGCTTTCAGCTTCCGCATCACCCGGAACAAGTTGGCCACTTCGTTCTTGTCCAGGCTGGAAGTAGGTTCGTCCAGAACCAGCACTTTGGCGGAGATATCCAGCGCCCGGGCGATGGCGACCATCTGCTGAATGGCCACGGAATATTCGTCGAGACGGGCGGTGACATCCAGTTTGAGGTTGAGCTTGGCCAAGGCCAGTTCCGAACGGCGGTTCACTTCGGCCCAATTAATCTTGCCGTAGCGCACCGGCTCCCGGCCGATGAAGATATTTTCGGCCACCGACAGGTTGGCGCAGAGATTGACTTCCTGATAAACCGTGCTGATGCCGAGCATTTGAGCGTCCTGGGTCGACTTGGGGCTGATCGGCGCGCCCTCCAGATAAATCTGGCCTTGATCCGGCTTTTCCACTCCGGTTAAGACTTTGATCAGAGTTGACTTGCCGGCTCCGTTCTCCCCGACCAGGGAATGAACCTCGCCGCGGCGCAATTCAAAATGGACATTGGACAAGGCTTTGACGCCGGGGAACTCTTTATGGATCCCCGCCATTTTCACCAGCAATTCACTCATTGTAACATTCACCCCACCATGGTTAATCGCGCTGTGTCAGTTCGATGCGCACCTTGTCCGGAGCTTCGATATAGGCAATCCGCACTCCCGGCCGCGCGGTTGACGGCTCCTCGACGACCGGGACGTTTTTGGCGCGGAGTTCGGCAATGGCTTCATCGACGTTTGCCACCTGAAACCCGAAATGATCGACGCCGAAACGGGTGTTAATCGAGGCCGGAATCGGCTCCGCGTCGCTGGTGAGCAAACCGAAGATAATAAAGATCATGCCGTTGAGATCGACATAAATGACTTTCGAGCCCCGGAATTGGCCTTCAAACGTTTTCCTGCCGCCCAAAACCTCGCAATACCAGTCGGCGGTCTTCTGAACGTCATTGGCTTTCAAATGAATATGGTCGCAACGATAGGTCTGCATTGAATGTCCTCTTCTTTCTGTTCCATTATCAAAATCATCCCATATTTACAGTCCATTGAAAAAACAGCTTCGCTCATAATCAGCTTACCATTGGCGGCCGTCCCGCGCGTGCCCGATTTGTCGAATTTCCCTCGCGTTTTTATGGAAAGGCCATTCCCGGGGGAATGAGACATTCCCGCCGGCGAATGGCCCGGAATCAACGGACTGCGATCAGAACTTCCGGTTCGGCAGCTCCTTGGCGGCTACTTCTTGCGGATAGACTTTGTTTTCGAGCACGATCCGCTTGTTAATGGTCTTTTTGGCCGTATATTCCTTGATAATCTTGACCAGGGCCGGACCGTATTCGTTCGGGTTTTCGGTGGTGCAGTTCATTTTGCCGGCGGCCATGGCTTCGAAAGCGCCCTTAACGCCGTCAATCGCAAAGATGATGATATCTTTGCCCGGTTTCAGGCCGGCTTCCTCAATGGCCTGGATGGCGCCGATCGCCATGTCGTCGCAGTGGGCGAATAAGGCGTCAATGGTTTTGCCTTCGGCTTTGGCCGACTTCAGGAAGGCTTCCATGACTTCCTTGCCTCTGGCCCGGGTGAAATCACCGCTTTGGGACTTGATCACTTTGAAGCGCGGGTTGGCCTTGATGATCTCATCGAAGCCGGTCTTCCGCTCGACCGCGGACGACGAGCCGACGGTGCCTTCCAGAACGACCATATTGATGTCGCCGGGGCGGTTTTTCATATAATCCACAAACCAGCGGGTCGCGATTCTCCCGGCTTCAATGTTGTCCGGGCCCAAAAAGGTCAAGTAATAATCTTCCGGTTTGCCGGTGCTCACTTTGATCGAGCGGTTGACGATGATCACCGGAATCTTGGCGTTTCTGGCCTCTTGAAGCACGGCGTCCCAGCCGGTTTGAACCACTGGCGCCAGGACGATGAAGTCGACTTTCTGAGCGATAAAGGCGCGGATCGCTTTCAATTGATTTTCCTGCTTTTGCTGGGCGTCGGAAAACTTCAGCACATAGCCGGCTTTTTCAATCGCTTCCTTGACATTATCGGACATGGCGGTGCGCCATTCGCTCTCGGCGCCGATCTGCGAGAATCCGACCACAGTTTTCTTGGCGGCGTGACCATCCGAACTCAGGCCAGCGACTGAGAAGGCCACCGCGAACACGAGCAAACATACCAATAATGAAAACTTCTTCAATTTCAATCCTCCTTAATTCTTCCATTCTCCCTTTTAAATAACTTTGTAAAAATAAGGCTCAGGTAGTTTCTAAGCCATCACCTCCTTCCTTGGGAAGCCATAATTTACCGTTCCTATCCCAGCACGGATTTTTCGATGTTTGAATAAGTACGGTTTCTGCTTGCCGGATGGGCATTGCATAACATTCGAGCAACGAAAATGTAATGAAAATATGTGGTTTGTTTTTACTAAATTAGTAAAACGTTTACCTTACGTTAATAGTGTACTTCATTTCTAAATCTTGGTCAAGCCTTTTTCTCCGGCACACTTTTGGCTTTGAATTTACTTTCATCGACGCCAGAAAGCCCGCCGCGACGTTGATTGAAGCGGTGGGCTTTCGGATATCCGTTTTCCGGGGAAACCGGCAATCGAAGGATTAAATGTTAATTTTCCCTCTGTTACCCAAAGTTTCCTAAAGGTTTTGACCCCCTGGCAACGAAACCATTGACTATATAAGTTGAATTAAATTTCTAATATTGCATCATGCCCCGTAAGCCTTCCATGATGAAAAAATAAATGAATTTAATTCAACTTATTTCAGCTGTGATAGGATGAAGTAAATTCCGATTTGATGCCATTTGCATTCGGCTTTAAGAATGCAAATTTTATATTTAGAAATTTACTTCATCCTATATACCAAATCGTTGGAGTTTTGGTAAAACGGAGGACGGGTTCCAAAGAAAGACAAAGCGGTTCCAATTTGAAAGGAGAGATGGTTATGAAACGCATCATTAAGTTGTTTTCCGTAATGATAGCCACCCTTGCCTTGGTATCCGTCAGTGTCGTTCCCGCCCTGGCAGCCACCTTTTATTTCCCCTCCGGCAAAACTTACTACTCCGGCGGTTTCTATCGCACCCGCTATGGTTCCTACCGTCCCGTACAACCGGCTCCGACAACCCGGCCGGTAACTCCGACCAATCCGTCGACGCCGTCGACGCCCCCATCTTCCCCGGCCTCGCTCAGCACGGAAGAGTCCAAAATGGTCAACCTGGTCAATCAGGAGCGAACCTCCCGGGGCCTCCGCGCCTTGACCGTCAACTCCCAGTTGGTGACCCTGGCCAGGACCAAGAGCGCGGACATGGTTGCCCGGAATTATTTCGGACACACTTCCCCGGTATATGGAGACCCCTTCCAAATGATGAAGAAATACGGGGTCCAATATAAAACCGCCGGCGAAAACCTTGCCGGAGCCGCGACCACCGAAAGCGCCCATCAAAACTTGATGGCAAGTTCGGGACATCGCGCCAATATTTTGAGTACCAATTTCAGCCAGGTCGGCATCGGCATTGCCAAAGGCTCCCCCTATGGCAATATCTTCACTCAAATGTTCATCGGGCTTTGATCAAACCAAAGCGAAAGGGCCGCTACCCAAGCGGCCCTTTCTTCTTTTTTGTGATATACTTCGGAAGTATCAATCTTTAGCCCGCCCGGTCTTGCTCCGGCGCCAGGGCAAGCGGCGCAAGGAATCGCGCAACCGCCAGAACCCGGCCGCGGTCAGCCGCGGCAACCAGCCGGCGGCTTTCCAAAACCCCAAGAAAAGCCGGATCACCGCCGGACTGAATATGGCCATATAAAAGACCACTCCCATCCCCATTACCAGCCAGACATAAAGCCTCAATTCCAGCCAGGTGCCCCAGTAAATCAAAAAGCCGGCCCCAATCAAAGCCACCATCCAAAAGGCCAAATCGCCGCAGAGATCGAGCAGCGGATTGGGCCGGATCCGGCCCCGCCAGACGCGGTAAAAGTCAAACCAGAGCCCGAGAAAAATCCCGGTGCAGAACAGGAGCAGAAATGAACTAAGTTGAAAATCGAGGTAATCCATGGCTCCCCCCCCGCTTACACTTTATGCGGGGCGGGGGATTTTAATGCCGGCGGGGTCTGGTTCTTAGTTCCTGGTTCTTAGTTCCTGGTTCCCGGTTGCCGGTTTATCGTTATCCCGTCGTCGTTTTTTGAACCAAGAACGGCCAATGGCAGCCAAAACCAGCACAAGCGACTAGGAACCAGGAACTAGCAACTAGCAGCGGCAACCATTCATCCCTTCGGAAACAGTTTCCGCATCGCCCAGCCGAAAAAGATCAGCCAGCAAAGGAAGGAGAGGCCGAATAGCACTTTAAGCGCGGACTGCATCCGGAGCGAGGCTTGTAACTGTCCGGCCAGGGCGATTTTTCGAAGTTCCTGCCAACCGGCGACCGCCTTCCGGACATAGGAGCGGGTCTCTCCGTATTTGGGAGCGAGGCCGGGCACAACATTGGAGATGCCGGCATTGTAAGCTTCCAGCGCCAGATCGACCCGGCCGTCGTATTGATCGAGCAACTCCCGGAAATACTTGGTTCCGACCCGGATATTGGCGTCCACTTCAAAGATGCAATCCTCGGCATGGCATTCCTGGTCCGGAGCGTGCCGGCCCGAACAGGCGGAGTTGCTGTAATGGCGCCAGACCTCGGGCATGATCTGCATCAGCCCCCGGGCGCCGGACCTTGAGACGGCCTGAGCCCGAAAATGACTTTCCGTTTTGATCAAGGCGAAGATCAGATGCGGGTCGAGGTTGTATTCCAGGGCATATTTATTGATCGCCTGGAGCACCGGCTCCAGATCGCCGGAGAGCACCTCTTGGTTCTCAAGCGGCGCCGCCACCATCCGCAGGGTCTTGGAGAACGGGCCGTCGGTGACCAGGAGCCCGATTCCGGTCAATCCCATCAGCAGCGTGATCATTAAGAAGAACGAATACATCCAGCTCCGATCGAGGCGGCGCTTGGCCTGAAACGAATCAACCAGCAGCACCGCCGGGCTGATGACAAACTTCAACAAGGCCAGAATCGCCCGGATCAAGGAACCGAGGCGCCTGGCCTTCCGGCGGCGAGCCGACGGGACAACGGACGGCATCAATTCACCTTCTTTGCTATATAAGTTGAATTAAAATTCAACTTAATTCAGCTGTAATAATTGATAAAATTCGCTGCCATCCGGGAAACTCCTTCCATCGCCGCGCGGGCCCCGGAATTTAACTGATTGTTCCTACCGGACCAGCCGGCTGAAGAATCCCTTGCTCTTGCTCCCCAACTCCGCTCCGGTATAGACCAGGGAGACCACTTCGCCGTCCAGGACTACCCGGCCCTGATCCAAATTTAGTTGCTGAATATGGAGGCGCTCGCCCTTGATCTCCAGCACGCCCTGGGTGGTTTCAAGGATCACTTTTTCCTCCTCGAAACTGCCGAGGTTCATCACTCCGTCCACTTCCAAGCGGTTCCGGTTGGACATCGCCAATTGATGCGCCGTTTCCGGCGCCTTGCGCTTTTCCTCCGGCACTACCATCCCTCTTCCCTCCCTCACGGTTTTAAAAACTTTCTGTGCAAACCAGCCCTACTTCCGTTCTAAAATATTCACCGGAGCGACGAGTTAGAATCGTCCGCCGCGCGCACCGATCGGGGCATTGATGTTTCCAAAATCCACAACAACTGATCAAAACTCCACATTTACTTGCAAATCGAAAGAATCCGAAGGAAAACGAAAACGTTTTGTTGTCTATTCAAAAGAATTCGAAAGCAAACGAAACCTTTTTATTGTCCAATCGAAAGCATTCGAAAGCAAACGAAAGCATTTTGTTGTCCAATCAAAAGGATCCGAAACCAAACGAAAGCATTCAAAAGCCAAACGAAATGATTCAAAAGGAAAATGCGCGGCTGTGGATTTTATTTAAAAAATTTTTCATTTTCGGATTTTTTGGCTTTTTCCAATGGAACTTTTGGCTACGGCTTTCGTCTATTTGAAGGGAAAAAATTATCGCTTTGCGTCTTGCGGAGGGAAATTATGAAGGTCCTGGCGATTATCAGCAGTTCGTCCCGTTCCCGAAACACCGCCAAGCTGGCGATGCAGGCCCTTGACGGTGCCGCGGTTCACGGCGCGGAGGTCGAGGCGATCGTCCTCCCCGAATACCGGCTCGAATTTTGCCGGGGCTGTATGACATGCCTGCGGCAGGGCCGCTGCCTTCTCGGCGACGATCTGGAACTGATCCGGGCCAAAATGGCCGAGGCCGACGGGATCATCCTCGCTTCGCCGACCCATGGGATGGCTCCCAATGCGCTAATGAAAAATCTGCTAGACCGGGTCGGACTCTATTCGGTGTATACCGGGTGCCTCTCCGGAAAATATTTGGCCGGCATCGCCACGGCTGGCGCCATGGGAGCCCGGGAAGCCGCCCGCCAGTTGGTCCAGATCGGGGGAAGTTTTTATGGCCGTTCTTATGTCACCGGAGTCCTGGCCGCGCCCGTCGGCTGGGACGCCATTGACGACCATCCCGATTGGCTGCGCCGCGCATATGATCTCGGCGCCCGGATGGCCGAAGCTATCGCCAAGGAGCGGACCTACCCCTTTCAGGCCTGTTTCGACCGGTTGTTGACCGCCCTGGTCGTCCGGCAGATCATCACCCGGAACATTCTCAATCAAAAGGACGGCGTCATGGCGTCGGTCTATCAATATCACCGGGAACGGGGCAGGTTTGATTAAATGTGGTTCCTGGTTCATGGTTGTTGCTTTGTGCGGGGACTCGGACCAAAACGGTTCGCCGGCCGGACGCCAAAAACCCCCTTGCCCGTATTGCAAAGGGGATTCATTGGTTTTCCTTATTAAATATAGAAATATAGGGATCGAGCTGAAGCGGAGATTTAGATGTTCTTGTACTGCTCAACCAATGTCTTGCAATACTCCGCGTACAGTCCGACATCAACCGAATAACTCAGATATTGAACTCCGGCCTTTTTCCATTTTTCAAGGGCCGGTCCGTTGTCGGTGAACACCCCGACCGCAATCCCTTGGGCGATGCATTTATGGATGATTTCTTCGATTTTATCGGCCACCAGCGGATGTTCGACCTGTCCCGGCACTCCCAGGGACTGCGATAAATCATACGGCCCGATAAATATAATGTCGATTCCGGGCTCGGCCAGGATCCCGTCCAGATTGGCAAGGGCCTCGCCGCCCTCAAGCTGGAGGATGACCAGCGCGTCATTGGCATCGGCGAAATACTGGTAGCGGTCCATTGTCGCATATTTGGCGGCCCGGACAAACCGGCAGACACCCCTCTGTCCCCGCGGAGCGAACCGGGACACCTCCAGAACCGCTCTGGCCTGCTCGGCGGTTGTGATTTGCGGGATCTGCACCCCTCCGGCCCCAATGTCCAACACCCGTCCGATATCGGAGACCATTTCCAATGGCACGCGAACAATCGGTACGATTCCCGCGACTTCCGCCGCCCGGATCAGGTCTTGAAGCATTGTTACATTGGAAGGCCCATGCTCCATATCCAGGATAATAAAATCAAAGCCGGCATACCCTGAAGCTTCGACAAACGCGGGGTCCGCCGTTTTCGAGAAGGGGCCGAACACCGATTCCCCCTTCCGCAATCTCTCCCGTAAACTTCTTGCCGTGTCTAACACCGCCGTCACCTCGTCGTGGATGATTGTTCAAATTCTGGTTTTAATTTCGTGAAAGAGAGGCCGAGCCTCTCCTTCACGAAACCCGAATATATCCTACCGGTCATTCCTTGGCTTTTTGATGTTGGGCCTTATATTGATCGGTGATTTCCTTAAACAATACGTTCTGTTCGTCCATCATTTTGCCGAATTCCTTGCCGGTCATCGGTACATATGTCAACGAAGCTTTCTCTAGGAGGCCCTTGAGTTTGGGATCTTTGATCGCTTTCCAAAAATCAGCCTGAATCACCTTGGTTACTTCCGCCGGAGTATCCTTGGGAATTCCAAAGCCCCGGAAACAACTGATGACCAGATCGATTCCCTGTTCCTTAAAGGTCTTAACTTTCGGGAACGACGCCAGCCGCTTCTCGGCCGCGATTCCAAGAATTTTGAGCTTTCCGGCGGCGACATACTGGGCCACCTCCGGCGCGCTGACCGCTACCGCGTCAATATGTCCGCCCAGCAACGCGGTGGTCGCCTGGGCCGCGCCCTCCTGGAAGGGAATATGGAGGAACTTCGCGCCGGTCTTCATTTCCAATCCGATGGTCGCCAAGTGCCAGATCGCGCCCGTTCCCGAGTTTCCAACCTTCAGCTTGTTGGGATTGGCTTTGGCATATTTGATAAAATCATCCATGCTGTTAAAGGGGGAATCGGCTTTGACCGTGATTGCGCTGGCCTCTACATTGGCAAGCCCAATCGGAATGAAATTCTTATAAGTGAACTCCGCCGGGGCCAGTCCCATTTGCGGCAAAGTAATCAGCTCAATGGTCAGGGTGGTGAGGGTATATCCATCCGGTTTCGCGTTCATCCCGGTGGTGAGCCCGATAATTCCCGCCCCGCCGGTCCGGTTCTCGACAATGACGGATTGATTGAGATAGCCTTTGGCCACTTCGGCGACTGCCCGGCTGACCAAGTCAGTTCCGCCGCCCGCCGAGAACGGGCAGATGATGGAGACGGTTTTTTCCGGATATTTGACTTTCGCCTTCGCATAACAATCCGGCAAAAACGCAACGGCCACTAGCGCCGCTAAAACCAGGCCCATGAGCATTTTAAATTTTTTCATCATTCTTCTCTCCTTTTGATAATCGATTGCTGCTTGCCAAACGCTTTCGTTTCATCCCCTCCTTTGCGGCTCCTGATTCATGAATTCCCTGGCTTTTTCCGCGATTCGGGCCGCGCCAGCCACGGCTAATAAATCAATTTCCGCCCGTTCGGATATCACGTCGATTTTTTTGGCAAATCCCCTCCTTTGATGGATTAAATACTGATAGATCCGACAGCGCTCCTGGGCGCCGATCAGGATGAAATCCGTATCTAAGTCGAATTTCATCAGGGCCTCCGCTTCATCAAACAATTTCAAATCATCGGCCGCCAGCGCGGACTCAACGAAAAACTTCCGCTCGTGCCACTTAGTGGGAAGCGCTATCTCGCTGAATCTGGCCAGCAGCATGGTTCGGAGAAACCCGGATCCGGCTACGCATTCTTTGGCCGTTTCCACGATACTCTCCGAAAAGAAACCCTCGGCTTCGGGGCTGTCAGCGCGGCCCCTGACGCATTTTCCGATGAACGTTTCTTTTTTGATCGCGTCATACACCTGTCCGCTGATGGATGTGATACTCCCGGATATTCTCCCGTCCTTATCGATATGGATCAGCTTCGTAGTGGAGCCCAATTCCAGGATGTTGACTGGAAGGCTTGGCCGAAGCCGGCTCAACACCCCAATTACCTGAGTTTCTTCCCCGCGCATCAAATCGACTTGCCGAAGGTCTCCCCACTTTACGGAGGGGCAATTATTTTTTACGCCCCGTATGAACCACACCGGCAGATCCAGCGGGAACACTTCGGGATCTCTTATGACATGGATTTGGCCGGCCAAATCAGCCAGACCCGCCGGCGCCGTCAGATGCGGCAACTCCAGCAGTCCCAGTTCCGAGGTGATCATCCCGAAGGCGATGGCCAGCTCAATGTCTTCCAGAGCAATTCCTCCACTGGCGAGCGCTTCCCGGAAGCATGCCGCCACTCCCCGTTTCAATTCTCCGGTTGAACCGCTTTGGGCCGTGCTATTAACGCCGACGCTCACCGCGGCCTTGGCTACGATTTGATCCGCCTTGTCCAACAAGTATACTCTGGTGCTGGTTGAACCGCAATCAATGATTGCGAACATAGCGCGCCCTCCAGTGCCGGCTTTGTGAAAAAACGGATTTACATGCATTTTCGGTAGATTTCCTTAACTTCATCGGCCGTTGGAATTTTGGGGTTGTTTTCCATGACCGCTTTCATCAACGTCAGCGCATTGTTGGTAAGCCATTCGATATGTTCTTCTTTCACGCCCAATTCGGTCAAGGTCGGATGGAGATTTACCTTGGCCATGATCTTCGCGACCGCTCCGATGCTCTTTTGAGCGGCAACTTCAACGGGGAGGCCTTTGATATCTTCGCCCATGGCGGCGGCAATGTCGGCGAATTTTTGCGGAAGCGACAAATAAGTATACTCCATAATCGGAAGATAGATCGCTGCCAACCCTTCGGAATGAACAATATTCAGAAGTCCGCTGAGTGGGTGCTCCATCGCATGGGGGAGAGTGGTTCCGGCACAGCTGATCGCCATGCCGGCCAGCGTATTGGCAAGGGCAACCTTGTCCCACGAGTCCAGATCGCCGGGGTCGTCATAGACCTTGGGCAGATATTCGCCGATTAAACGGATGGCTTGCAATGACAACATTTCGCTCACCGGATGGCTCCGCTTGGCAATATAGGATTCAATGGCGTGATACAAGACATCCAGCCCCGGTCCGGCGATGATCCGTTTCGGAAGCGTGGTCATAAGTTCGGGGTCGATAATGGCTATCTTGGGATACACATACGGGGAGACCAGCCCCTTTTTGTCTTTGGTTTGCGGGTTGGTGAAGACCGCGACATTATTGCCCTCGCTTCCGGTTCCCGCGGTCGTGGTGATCAGAATTAGCGGGAGAGCCCCAATCCCTACTTTTCCGAAGATATACTCGGAAACTTCACCGGGGTTGACCGCCATGAACGCTATGCCTTTGGCGATATCCATGGCGCTGCCCCCGCCCAGCCCGATGACAACGTCACATCCCTTTTCCCTGGCAAAGGCCGCGCCTTCCCCCACCAAGGTGGTTAACGGATTCTGCTGGACCTTATCAAAAACCGCGTAACTGATCCCAGCCTCGCCAAGATGGGCAAGCACCCGGTCCACCAGCGCTTTCCGGCCCGGATCGCCGTAGGTTACAAGCAGCGCCTTCGTCCCGAATTGAGCCGCAGCTTTTCCCACCTGCGCAAGCTTGCCACGCCCAAATAATAGTTTTACCGGGTTCTGAAATTCGAAATTATCCATTCGAGCACCTCCCTAAAACGTTTTGTTCACATGTGTGAATATTGTTCGAAAACATTATTAAAGTTTCATCTTCCAGCCCGCAGCGACTTTTGTAATCCGCTATAACCGAGGTTAGGAAAAGTACAATTTATTTCCGATAAAGCCCAGTCGTTTGGAAATGTTTAAAGCTGTGTCTACCACCAGCTCGCTTATTTGTCCGCGCTTCTCCTCGCTCATCTGTGAATACAGGCAGGCCACGCTGATGGCGGCGATGGGCTGATTTAACCTGTCGTAAATAGGGGCTGCCGCGCAATAGATATCTTCAACCCCTTCGCGGTCATCGATGGAGTAGCCTCTCTTCCGGATTCCCTCGAGATCCTGGACCAGATTGTCAAAATGGGCGATGGTCCGTTCGGTCCGCTGAAGTAGAGCGCCGCCGCCGGTGATGGCCCTCACTTTTTCGGTGGGGTACGCGGCAAGCAGCGCTTTGCCCAGGCCGGTGAGATGCATGTAATTTCTACCGCCAATCACGCAGGTGGTCCGGATATGGGCATTCCCCTCGGCTTTATCAAGATAAACGATCTTCCCCTTGTCTTCAACAGCCAGAAATACCGTCTCGCCGCATTGAATCATTAGCTTCTCGATGAAAGGCCGGGCAACGCCGTGAAGCCCCGTCTTGGACAAGAAAGCCGCGCCCACCTCGAATATTTTCACGCCAAGCTTGAAGGTTTTTAACTGGTCATTTTCAATTTCAAGAAACCCTTTCTCCTCTAACGTATAAAGGATTTCAAAGGCGCTGCTCTTCGGCATATTCATTGCGCGGCTGATTTCGGTGATGGTCAATGGCTTCTCGGATGCGGCGAACATCATTAGAATATCAGCCGTTCTTGCCGTTGATTTGTTGCTCCGCAATTCGTAATCGCCCCCCATCGTTTAACCAAATCGACGCCGATAACGCGTCAAAACCCACCGGCTTGTTCTATGAATGCATTTTCGTAACCAGGCAATAAGTCAGGTCCTTGCCTACATTTCCACGTCCGAGGCGAACATTTGTTTTCGGTTTTTGATGCCGGCAATGAGGCTAATGACAAAAATTAAAATGGACAGAATCAGCAACGTGCCAGAGATCGGACGGGTAAAAAACTTGAGGAAGTTGCCCTCAAACATAAACAAAGATTGGATCAGCGAACTTTCGATCAAACGTCCCAAAACGAACGTCAACACAATCGGAGCCATTGGGATATCCGCTTTTCGCATGAAATAACCGATAATTCCGAACACCAGCATTACCACTACGTCCCAAAGGTCGTTATTGACCGTATAGGCGCCAATGACCGAAATAATCAAAATCATCGGATAAAGCAGTTTCGGGGGAACCGTCGCAATTTTGGCCCAGATCCCGGCCATCGGCAGATTCATAATCAATAAAATGGCGTTTCCAATAAACATGCTGGCGATAATACCCCAGACCAACCCGGGATTATTTTGATACAGTTGGGGCCCAGGAGTCACTCCGTGGATCATGAAAGCACCCAGAATAATGGCAATCGTGGGGGAACTGGGAATTCCCAATGTCAGCAGGGGAATCAGCGCTCCGCCGCAATAGGAATTGTTAGCCGTTTCCGGACCCGCCACCCCTTCGAGCGCGCCTTTTCCAAACCGTGAAGGATCTTTGGCCATCTTTTTTTCCACTGAATATGAAAGAATCGCGGGAATGACCGAATTGGTGCCAGGAATAAGTCCGGTCGCGAAACCAATCCCCGTTCCCCTGAAGATCGCCTTTAAGGTTGGTTTCCACTCTCCCCTTCGGGGCAGGAGCCCCTTTACCTTTGGCAGATCTTTGACCGCATGCATATTTTCCAGTCCAATCAAGATTTCAGTTAGCCCAAACAGACCCATGGTAATGGTTACAAAGTCAAAGCCGTTCATTAAATGCGGCTCGCCAAAAGAAAAGCGGATCACTCCCGTGGCCGGATCCATTCCAATTAGCGCCAGACATAAACCGAGGACCGCAGAGATCATCCCTTTGATCAGGGATTTTCCCAGTAATCCGATTACCAGCATTAGTCCCATAATCAATAGCCCAAAATACTCGGGCGGACCAAATTTCAAAGCCATTTCCGCCAAGGGGGGGCCCATGATAATCAGGCCAATGATTGCCGCGATCCCTCCGATAAATGAGCCGATGCCGGCAACCCCAAGCGCCGTTCCGGCCCTGCCTTGTTTCGCGAGCGGATATCCATCCAAACAGGTTATAACCGAAGCGGCTTCCCCGGGGGTGTTAATAAGCACCGAAGTGATTGTTCCCCCATACATCGCGCCGTAATAGATCCCGCAAAGCATGATAATCGCGGAAACAGGCTCCATTGAAAATGTAATAGGCAATAATACCGCAACGCCCGTCACCGGCCCTAGTCCCGGCAATACGCCAATCAGCATGCCCAGCGTAACACCGATGAGACAGTATAATACATTCATTCCAGCTAACGCGATTTCGAATCCGTTGATCAATTGATTTATGGAATCCATTTATTCGTAATCCTCCCTTACCATCCAAGTGCATTCACGGGCAACGGAACAAGCAGCAATGTTTTGAAGACAAGAAATAGAAATCCGCAAACAACCGCTGAAATTCCTAAAGCCAGATACCATTTGTATTCTTTTCTCAGCAGTAAAAAAAGCATGCTTGTACCCGCAATGTTGAAGCCGGTATGATTTACAATTAAAACAAAGATAATCACAGCTCCCGGAAATAATAAAACTTTTTTTAGGGTCTCCCCCTTGGGTATCACTTCCGAAAACGAGATCGGACTCTTGACAACTGACGTGAATATATAAATCAGGGAAAGAATGATCAAGCCGCCGTTCAACCATCTCGGCAATAAACCCGGCCCCGGCCCAAAATCGGTGTAATATTGATAAGAAAAGGATTGCCAAAACATGAACGATGCAAATACTAACAGACCAAGCCCAAAATAAAAGCCTAAGTTTTTTTTGATTTCCATATAATGTACCTCCAGGAATGTGATGCTCAAAAACAGAAAGAGATGAAAAGGGAAATTTTGAATTTATTGTTCACATATGCAAACCATGTTCGTTATTTCCAGACACTATGGTATATTAGTTTTAATTCATTGTCAACCTTTTATTAACGTTTCAATAATTTTAAATAAAAGGCCAATATTTATGTATATCTCCGGACAATACCCAAATAGCGGCTCAATCTTATAAGACATATTATAGTTATGCATTAAAGCAACTTAATTAATAAATTTTCCATATTCACAAATGACCCAAATTGCTTTATATTCAGTAAAACAAATCCTGTGAACACCAGTGGTTGAATGTCAAATAACTTTCAAAACGGAGAAATTGGCTAAATAAAAAAGCCCGAGCATAGATGCTCGGGCTTTAAGTAATTATTTGGTCCGTTACCAGATCTTCTCTATCCGGCTCTTGGGATAGTAGTGCATGACAATGGCTTTGGGTGATTTATTCTGTTTAGCGAAGGCATGAGCCCCCCACTGACAGAGGCCGACGCCGTGTCCAAATCCCCGCCCTTTTAGCGCGACGTAGCCGTTCCCTTTTTTGATGTCGCTGGCAATCCAGATCGAACGCATCTTTTCCGGGCCAACCGCCACCCGGAAATCGGCCCCTTCCACAACAGCCGCTCCGGAGCTTCCCACCAGTTTCAGCCGAGTGGCCCGATTGCCGCGGGCGTCCCGCCTCAGGATTTCCAGATTGGTAAGAGTTCCGATCTCACGCTGGTTCATGGTTTTGAGCGCCCGGTTCACATCGGCGCTAGTCAGGGTGGCCTGCCAATAAAACTGATCGGGCGGAGTGTATTTCTCTTCCGGGCAGCTCACCGACTGGATATAAGGCGGCTCCGCTTCCTTGTAGGCCAAGCCGTCTTTGGCTAACGCGGTTTTCCCACCGCAGCTGGCCGAGTACCACCCTTTGATATACCGATTTTGATAGGTGAGCACTAGCCCCTTGGTCATTTCGACCGCTTTGCGGATCACCGGCCGGATATTGGCGGCGTTATAAGCCTGCGCTTCCTTTTCATTGGTGGAAATGTCGGTGCCGTGAAGCTTCCGGGTCCCACCCCGGGAGAGAAATTCCATGGTAAAGGTTCGGGCGATGATAGCCTGGGCCGCATAAGCGTTCAACGGCCAGCCCGGCTTCATCTCTCCGGCCACCACGCCCACCAGGTATTCGTCGATGTCCATTTTCTTGATCTTTTTATCATAATGCATGTACACGGAGATCACCGGCGGCTTGCCGAACCGGGTGACCATGTTCTTGATCAGCACACCTTCCTTGCCCGGGCAGCCGGCCCCGGCCAGCAGCGCTATCGACACCATCAATGCCAGAATCGGAATCCGTCGCGCGTTCATCACCAATTTCCTCCCGTTGAAATGATCAACTCTAGCATCCCATCTTCGGGAAGATTTATTCCGGGAAAGGCTTGTCGCCGTTCCGCCGTATCGGACACCCTGTAAAAAAGCAACCGCGTTGTCAGCGGTTGCTTTCAAGGATTCAACTCAATACCTCATTCCCATCGCCGCTTCGACCTCCAGCATGGTCTTTTCGGCGACCCCGCGCGCCCGACGATTGCCTTCAGCCAGGATCTCCCTGACCTCGTCGATCCTCCCCGCCCAATGGTCCCGTTCGGCCCGCACCGGCTCCAGCAAGCGGTTCAATTTATCGGCCAACTCGTTTTTGCACGCCACGCAGCCGATGGCCCCAGCGCGGCACCGCTTCCCGGCATTCCCGGCCTCGCCGGCATCAAAGGCCTAATGGCATCTGCCGTGAAACTCCTCAAAGACTCTCGATCCGGCCGGATCTGTGCCACAATTTCCCTGTCCGTATGTGTCGCGGTTTACGGGATCACCGGCTGGGCGGGATTGTATCCGGCGCTGCTGGCCGGAGCCGGTTGGCTTTACCAGCGCTTCCGGTCCCGCCGGTCCTGATTAGGGCGAAAACCGCTCGCGATCCAGTTCCTAGACCGCGCCAGATTTTCAAAAAACACCTTGTCAAAAGGCGTTTTTTTGATGCCTCTCCGCTTCAACAAAGCTAACATCTATATAACAAGATTTAAAAAGTCTCACTGCCACATTTTTTATTACCACTTGCTTCTATTCTTATGTCTAATCTATTGTGTAATTCATACAATATTAATTGCTTTTGTTACTATTTTTCTATTATATTTTGTGGATTTTTCTTGCAATATTTTCGAAAGCTGTTATTATAATGTTATATTACCTTACACCACTATAAACCGCACTTTTAAAAGTACCCGTTTCGCCCGCGACGGCCAACTGAGTATGCCGGAGGTGAGCAATAGCCGACGACTTCAATGTTCTTGATGAGCTTTTTCACGCACCGCATCGATTTTGAAATGAACTGGAGGTAAAAAAATGGTTTCTCACAGCCATGACGCCACGCATGACGACAGCCAAATCATGAAAAGCTTCAATTACAAGCAGGAATTGAAGCGGTCTTTCAAATTGTTCGGTTCATTCGCCGCCGCTTTTTCGGCTATATCGATCACAACCGGCATTTTTCTAAATTACGGATTCGTGCTCGGCAACGCGGGAACCGCCGGCATCTGGACCTGGCCGCTGGTGGCCATCGGCCAGTTGCTGATCGCACTGGTCTTCGCGGAAATCGCCGGGGTGATTCCCATCGCCGGTTATTCCTATCAATGGGTCAAGACCCTGACCAACCCCGGACTGGGCTGGTTTACCGGGTGGGTCTCGTTTTGTTTCCTGTTTATCGTCACTCCGTCCATCGACGCCGCACTAGCCCCGATTGTGGCCGAACTGTTCGGGATCGACCCTTCGCCCACCAATCTGATGTTAATCGTAATGGCCGCCCTGACCGTGCAAATCGCGCTCAACATTACCAGCATCAAAATCGCCGGGGCCATCAATAATATGGCAGTTTATACCGAGACGCTGGGGATTATCGGGCTCACGGTCATTTTGCTGGTAATTGCCTTTGCCAAAGGAATGCCCGTCGCCAACTTGGCCCAGGCCGCCAGCGCCCCTCCGAACGGCTCGCAACTGCTCGGCTTTGCCATGGCTTCACTGATTGGCCTCTATACCCTGGTCGGATTTGAAGTATCGGCCAACCTCAGCGAGGAGACCAAAGACGCCAGTAAAACCGTTCCAAAAGCTATTATTCTTTCGGTCCTGCTCAGCGGCATCTTCGGTACTTTGTTCCTGATCGCCGTCTCTTGGGCGATTCCAGACATGGCTGCGGTGCTCAAGGCAGCCAGTCCCATTGCGCTGATCATCGAGTCCAACCTGGGCCTGGCGGTCTCCAAAATCTTTATGGTGATCATTATCATTTCCATCTTTGCCTGCGGCTTGATCTGCTCGACCTCGGCCACCCGCATCGTTTATGTCATGGCCCGCGATGACGCTTTCTTCGCCAGCGGCCTCTTTAAAAAGGTCCATCCGAAAACCTGCACTCCGATTCCGTCCTGCATCCTGTTGTGGATCCTGGGGCTTTTGTCCATCTATTTCGCTTCATCCATCACCATTCTGGCCGTGGCCGCTTCGGTGCTGCCCGCGACCTATTACCTGATTACCGTGGTCAGTTACGCGACGGTCCGCCATAAAATCAAATTTCGCCCTGGCGGCTTCAATCTGGGTAAGTTTGCGATTCCCGTCATTGGTCTGGCCATTTTGTGGCTGCTCTTCGGAATCGGCATTCTGACCATTCCGGAAACCTTCCATACCGCGACTCTGCTCAATGTAGGCATTGTCATTCTGGGCGTCCTGCTATACTTTGGTTATTTCAAGCGTAAAATCCATGCCACGACCAGCAGCGAGGAAGTCAGGCAAAACATCTTTACCTGAAAATAGCGGACGCCCCTGGCGTCGAACCGTTCCCATCGTATTGTTACCTGTAACCGTTCATTTAAGCGGTTACAGGTAACTTTTTCCGGATCCCGCTAGTATTTGTCAGCCGAATTGCCCGGTTTTCTTGACAATCGCCCGGCCATTCAATAGTATAGACGTAAGAAGTTTATGACATATCTTATCAAAGGTGGCATCGCCCATGATCCAGGAACGGCACGACCGCATCGTCAAGCTGGTAAATGCCCGGGGCATCGTTAAGGTTCCCGAACTAATGAAGGAGTTCGGGGTCTCGATCGAAACCACCCGCCGCGACCTGGAAATCCTCGAACAACAGGGTTTCCTGAAACGGGTCTACGGCGGCGCCATACGCAACACCCCCAAGGGAGTCGAACCCGCTTATTCCAGCCGGGAAGTGCTGCATCTGGCCGAGAAAAACGCCATTGCCGCCACGGTCCTGGACTTCGTCAATGACCGGGACACCATCGCCATCGATCTGGGCACCACCACCCTGGAAGTGGCCAAAGCGCTGAGCGTCAAGCAGGAATTGACCATCCTGACCAATGCCTTTCCCGTGGCCATGGAGTTGATCAAAAACCCATCCAACCGGGTCTTTCTGGTCGGTGGCCAACTCCGGCCGGGCGATTACGCCACCTCCGGGTTTCTGGCCATCGAGTTTTTACGGCATTTCCGGGTCGACAAAGCGCTCATCGGCGCCGGCGGCGTCTCCCTCAAGAACGGAATCACCGATTATCATGTGGACGAGGCCTATGTCCGCAAGGAAATGATTAACGTCGCCGAGCAGGTGATCTGCGTGGCCGATTATAGCAAATTCGAGAGCAGCGCCTTCACCAAAGTCTGCGAACTGAGCGAGATCGACATCCTGATCACCGATTGGCGGATTCCAGCCAAAGCGGTCCAACAGTTCAAGGAGGCTCCGGTGCAATTGGTGGTCGCTCCGAAGCCAGGCTGATTAATTTTTTTTACGTTTTGAGTTGGATTTATTACTATATTTTTAGTATATTTTGTGGAATATTAACAGCATTTTTGCAACTTATTTGATATAATAAAGGCGATGTCAGGGACGTTGCTTCCCCGGACCGCCTACTCGAAGTAAAGGGGTCGATAGCGTTGACAGGCAAGTATTATTTGGGAATCGACCAGGGGACCACCGGCACCACGGCCTTGGTCCTCGACCAGAACTGGAATATCGTCGCCAGCGGCTACCGGGAGCATACCCAGATCTATCCCCAGCCAAGCTGGGTCGAACATGACCCGCTGGAGATCTGGGAGCGGGTCCGGGAGACCGTGGCCGCGGCTTTGCAGTCCGGGGGGCTTTCCGCCGCCGATCTGCGCTGCATCGGCATTGATAATCAGGGGGAAACGGTCATGATCTGGGATCGCCGCACCGGCATTCCCCTTTATAACGCCATTGTCTGGCAGGACCGTCGCACCGCCGCGGCCGCCGACGAACTCGCCGCAGGCTGCGGCGGCATGATCCGGGAAAAAACCGGGCTGGTGGTGGACGCTTATTTTTCAGCCACCAAGATCCGCTGGATCCTGGATCAAGTCCCCGGGGCCAGGGAGAAGGCTGCCAACGGCGAACTGCTGGCCGGCACCCTCGACACCTGGCTGATCTGGAAGCTGACCGGCGGCAAGGTTCACGTCACCGATTACTCGACCGCTTCCCGGACCATGCTGCTGAACATCCACACCGGCCGGTGGGACCGGGAGATTCTGGACCAGTTGGCCATCCCCGGTGACCTTCTGCCGGAGATTGCCGATAGCGCCGCGGTTTTTGGAATCACCGATCCCGATGCGTTTTTCGGGGCCGCGGTCCCGATCTCCGGGTCCGTCGTCGACCAGCAAGCGGCCCTGTTCGGCCAGGCCTGCTCCAGACCGGGAACCATCAAAACCACGTACGGAACAGGCTGTTTCATGTTGATGAACACCGGCGACCAGCCGGTCTTCTCTCCCAACGGCCTGCTGACCACCATCGCCTGGGGACTGGAACGCAAGCTCACCTTCGCCCTGGACGGCGGGGTTTACATCACCGGCGCGGCCGTGCAATGGCTGCGCGACGGGATCAAGATCATCGACAACGCGGCCGAGACCGAGGCCCTGGCGCTGTCGGTCCCCGATAGCGGCGGCGTCTATTTCGTGCCCGCCTTCGTAGGTCTGGCCGCGCCTCACTGGGATCAGTACGCCCGGGGAATGATGATCGGCATCACCGGCGGCACCAGCCGGGCTCACCTGGTCCGGGCCACGCTGGAATCCATCGCCTATCTGGTCAAGGACAACCTGGACGCGATGCGGAAGGATTCCGGCATCCCGGTGACGGTGATGCGGGTCGACGGCGGCGCGGTGGTCAACCGGTTTCTGATGCAGTTCCAAGCCGACATTCTCGGGATCCCGGTCGACGTGCCGGTGATCAACGAAACCACCGCCCTGGGAGCCGCTTATCTGGCCGCCATGGGCCTGGGCGATTTCAAGTCCCCCGACGAGGTGGCCGCCAACTGGAAGTTGCGCTGCCGTTACGAGCCGCGTATGAGCGAGGACGAGCGGGAGTCCCGGCTCTATCAATGGCGTCGGGCGGTGGAGCGGTCCAAGGCCTGGATTGAGAAATAAAACGATGTCAAACGAAATTGCAACCCGCAGTTCACGAAAGGAGCAAGCGGCAATGCTTGAAACCGATGTTCTGATTATCGGCGCCGGCGCCGTCGGCACGGCCATCGCCCGGGAACTCTCCCGCTACCGGCTGGATGTCGTGGTCGTCGATAAAAACGAAGACGTGGGCGGCGACGCCTCCAAGTCCAACAGCGCCATCATCCATACCGGCTTCGACGCCTCGCCCGGCACGCTCGAATCACAATTGGTGGTGACCGCCAACCCCATGTACGATCATCTCTGCCGCGAGCTTGACATTCCGTTCAAGCGCATCGGCGCCATCCTGCCGGCCGTCAACCCGGACCAGTTCGCCGAGCTCGGTCCGATCCAGGAGAAAGCCTTCAAAAATAAAGTCTATGACGTCAGCTTCCTGAGCGCCGAGCGGATCCGGGCCATGGAGCCGGAGGTCGCCCCGGAGGTTCTCGGCGGGCTCTATATTCCGCGGGAGAGCATCATCGACCCCTTCCTACTGGTAGTGGCCCAGGCCGAAAACGCCGCGGTCAACGGCGTCCGCTTTCTGCTGGCCACCGAAGTCACCGGCATTGTCAGCGACACCGGGCGGATTCAGGGGGTCCGGACCAGCAATGGCGCGATCAAAGCCAAATACGTGATCAACGCGACCGGGCTTTACTCCGACCACCTCGCCGAACTGGCCGGCAAATGCGGTTTTAAAGTCAACCCCCGCAAGGGCCAGTTCTATATCCTCGACCGGAACACGCCGTACCGGCTCGCTTCGATCATTTTGCCGATCCCGACCAAGCTGACCAAGGGCAAGCTGATCTGCCCCACGGTTCACGGCAACCTGCTGGTCGGCCCCACCGCCGAGGAACTGGAGGATAAGACCGATAAAGCCGTTACCCGCGCCGGACTCCGCGAAGTGGCCGAAGGCGTCCGCAAGCTGGTGCCCAGAATGAACGAGCGGGACGCGATCACCGAATACTGCGGCCTCCGGCCCAACCGGACCCCGGAGGGCTATCATTTGGACGTCTATGACGATTTGGCCGGGTTCATCAACATTTCGGGCATCCGCTCCACCGGCGTGACCTCATCCCTGGCCATCGCCAAGTACGTGGCCCACCTGCTGGCCGTTCAGGGGCTGGAGCTCAAGCCCGATTTGAACTTCAATCCGAGCCGGACCGGGATCACCAAATTCGCCGAACTCTCCGAAGCTGAACAGGACCGGCTGATCAACGAGGATCCCCGCTACGCCCGGGTCATCTGCCGTTGCGAGACCGTGACCGAGGCCGAAATCGTCGCGGCCATCCACCGCCCGGTCGGCGCCCGGTCCATGGACGGCGTCAAACGCCGGGTCCGGGCCGGCATGGGGCGCTGCGGCGGCGGGTTCTGCGGCCCACGGATCCTGGAGATTCTCGCCCGCGAACTGAAAATTCCGGCCCAAGCCGTGCCCAAACACCAGCCCGGTTCGGAGCTGGTTGTTGCCGAACTCCGGGGCTGACGTCTCGGCCGTGCCGTGATTGTCCAATCCAAACAAAGGGGTGCGCTATGAGAACGATCGAATGCGATGTCGCCGTCATCGGCGGCGGACCCGCCGGGCTGGCGGCCGCCGTCGCCGCCCGAGAGGAAGGCGCGGCGAAGGTGCTGATCATTGAACGCGACAAGTCGCTGGGTGGGATTTTGCAGCAGTGCATCCATCCTGGCTTCGGATTAAAACTGTTCAACCAGGAGCTGACCGGTCCCGAGTATGCCGGACGGTTCATCGAGGATGCCGGCCGGCTGGGGGTCGAGTCGTTACTGGAGGCGATGGTGCTGTCGGTTTCGGCCGAAAAGACCATTACCTGCGTCAGCCCCAGCCTCGGCCTGGTCAAGGTCGCGGCCAAGGCGATTGTGCTGGCCATGGGCTGCCGGGAACGGACCCGGGGCAACCTGGGAATTCCGGGCGGCCGGCCCGCCGGGATCTTCACCGCCGGCTCGGCCCAGCGCCTCATCAATATTCAAGGGTATATGGTCGGCAGGAACGTGGTGATCCTCGGCTCCGGGGATATCGGGATGATTATGGCCCGCCGCCTCACGCTGGAAGGCTCCCGGGTGGCGGCGGTGGTCGAGATCTCGCCCTATCTGACCGGGCTCACCCGCAACCGGGTCCAATGCCTGGAGGATTTCAACATTCCGCTGCTGCTCTCCCATACCATCGTTGATATCAAGGGCGGAAACCGAGTCGAAGGCGTCACCATCGCCGCCGTAGACCCATCGCTGCAGCCGGTCCCCGGCACCGAACAATTCCTGGAATGCGACACCTTGCTGCTGTCGGTGGGCCTGATCCCCGAGAACGAGCTCTCCAAAAA
This sequence comes from Bacillota bacterium, assembly GCA_023402395.1. Lineage (GTDB taxonomy): Bacteria > Bacillota > UBA4882 > UBA8346 > UBA8346 > JAEYGI01. Next base: position 142,786 of record JAEYGI010000072.1, on the reverse strand, counting down.
GACCGGCCTCGCCCTGGACCCGGTCACTGGCGGCCCTTCGGTCAGCCAGCGGATGGAGACCTCGGTCCCGGGTATCTTCGCTTGCGGCAATGTGGTTCACGTCAACGATCTGGTCGATAACGTCACCCTGGAAAGCCGCGTCGCCGGGAAGAACGCCGCCCGGCTGGCCCATGGCGGACAATTCCCGGTGGCGCGGACCCTGAAGACGGTCCCCGGCGACGGAGTCCGTTACATCTGTCCCCAGCGGATCGGGATCGGCGACGACCTGGAGGAGGTCACGCTTTTCTTCCGGGTGCAGGCGCCAATTACGAAGGCCCGGATCACGCTCAGTGCCGGCGGCCGGGAACTGGCTTCCAAGCGGCTGATCAAAGCCAACCCCGGCGAGATGGAGTCAGTCACTCTCTCCGCCGCCCAAGGCCAGCAGCAGGCCGACGATCTCCGGATCGACGCGGTAAAGGAGGAATAGGCAATGCGCGAACAGACGATTATTTGTACGGTCTGCCCGGTGGGCTGCTCGATCCGGGTTAGCGGCGACGGCGCCCAGGTGGCCACGGTGTCCGGCAACCAATGTAAGCGCGGCGAAGCCCACGCCCGGAACGAATACTCCCATCCGCTCCGGCTGCTGACCTCCACGGTCAAGGTGGAGGGCGGCTCCACGCCGCTGGTGGCGGTCAGATCCAGCCGGCCGGTCCCCAAAGAGAAGCTCCTGGCCTGCATGGACCTGATCAAAGCCGCCCGGGTGGCGGCTCCGGTCGGACGGCACCAGGCGATTCTCGCCAATATTTTGGATACAGGGGCCGATATCATCGCCACCGCCACGGTGAACCAGGAGTAAACTCCCGGGTTTCCAAAACGGGACGTCAATCGGATCGTTTTGGTGTCCGGAGTAATTGCCGGAGGCTCCACGCTTCGCTTTTACGGTAAAAACTGATCTTTTTCGGCAAAAAAGTATTCCCCCGGAGTCCGGGGGATCTTTTTTACGCGGCCGTAAATCCTTATTTCGGGAAAAACAAACAATTTCCGAGCCCGTCCGGGAGTTTAGACAGGCCGGATTGTTGGTTGGCAATACGGGAGAGATGACCTATCCTCCCAGTTCCTTCCCTGGCAAGGCAATGTCAACAAGGGATCGTGGTAGAACTTTCCAGACCTAACCCTTGCCCTTCCCCAGAGCTGATGATCCAGGGAGTCAATTCAAGGGAAGGGTAACCCTAGACGCTGGTCTCTAAAAGCCTTTGGACCGCGAAGGTATCGGTTACTCTCCCACGCGGGGGAGAGCAAGAGAGAGGTCTAAGCCCAGAATTCGGCTTAATAATACCAACATATGTAACCATCCCTTGTTGACATTGCCCTGGCGAGGAAGGAGAGTGGTTTTTGGGGAGAAGTGTGTCCGAATCCCGGCATTGGCATACTTGCTACAACGAGATCCAATTCCGTCAACCAGCCAAGATCACGCCTGCACAATACGTCCTTCGTACATCACCTCTCCTTCCTTCTCAGGGAAGGAGCCGGAGGATAGGTCATAAGCGACCGGTCGACCTCCAAAATCACCCCAACCAACACCAGGAACTAATAACCAGCAACCGCCAAACCAACTACCTCCGCTTCGCTTCCTCCCATAGCTCGTCCATTTCGGCCAGGGTCATCTCTTTCAGATTCCTGCCCTGTTCCTTAACGCGGGCTTCCATGTAGCGAAACCGGTCCGAAAACTTAGTGATGGTCCGCCGCAGCGCCTGCTCGGGCTGGATCTCCAGGAACCGGCCCACATTGACCAGGGCGAACAGGATGTCGCCAAATTCGTCTTCCATCCGGTCCCACCCCGGACTCGCCTTGTCCGGGGCGCCGGCCTCATTCAAGGCCTCCTCGAACTCCCGGAATTCTTCTTTCACCTTTTGCAGCGGTCCGCCCAGATCGTCCCAATCAAAGCCGACCTTGGCCGCTTTGTTCTGGATCTTCTCGGCTTTCATCAACGCCGGCAAATCCTTGGGGACGCCATCGATGGCCGACGGCCGCTCGTTCGGCATCTCGCTCTTTTTGATCCGCTCCCAATTGTCGAGCACTCCGGCCACGCCGTCCACTTTAGTTGCTGCGAAGACGTGGGGATGCCGCCGGATCAGTTTGGCGACAATGGTCTCAATCACGTCGTCCATGGTAAAGGTTCCGGCCTCGGCCCCCAATTGGGCGTGGAACACCACCTGAAGCAGGAGATCGCCCAGCTCCTCGCGGAGCTTGTTCGGACTGCCGCTATCGACCGCCTCCAGCACCTCATACGCTTCCTCGATTACATACGGTTTCAGGGACTGATGGGTCTGCTCCCGATCCCAGGGGCACCCCTGCTCGCTCCGGAGTTCGGCCATGACCTCCACCAACCGCGCCAAATTGCGGCCGTCCCCCCGTTTCGTCGCCTCTGTCATCCCGGCGCCTCCTCTTTGTTTCGAATTCAGGAACTTGATTTCCTTACCAAACCGCTGATTATTTCGAGATCCCGGACCCCGATTCCTCCCAATATCCATAAAACGCCAATGTAGATGATGACTCCGGCGGCGCCCGCCATCAGAAACTCGGCCCCGAAATTCCAGGCGACCTGCCGCGGCAGCCACCAGCAGACGGCGAGCATCGCGGCTCCGGCGGCGCAAACCGGCGCTTGCAGCGGGAAGGGGGTCGCGGCCAGCCGACGCACCGCCACCAGATTCAACAGGGCGGTAACGCCCGAGCCGGCCACGGTTCCCAAGGCCGCGCCGGCCAGGTTCAAGCCGGGCCAGCCGGTGACAGCCAGGGTCACTATTATTTTTGCCCCGGCACCGGCCAAAAAATGAATCAGGGGCAAATGCGGCTTGCCGAGTCCCTGCAGCGTCCCGGCGCTGACCTGTTCCAGGCCGAGAAAGAGGATGGCCGGAGCCACCCAGCTCAGCAGTTCCACTCCGGGTTGCCCGTACAAAATCCGGTAAATCGACGGGCCAAAGGCAAACAGGGCCACCGTGGCCGGGACCAGATAAATGGCGGCCAGCCGCAATCCTTCGGCCGCCTTCTCCCGGACCAGCCCCGGAGCCCGGCGCGCGCCCAGCTCGGCGATAGCCGGGACCAAATTGGAAGCGATGGCGCCGGTGACAATCAACGGCAGATAAAGAACGGCCCAGGAATTGCCCAGAATCCCGAGCATCGCCGTAGCCTGCCGGATCGTGTATCCAATGCTCTGAAGCTTGGCGGGGACGATCACCGAATCGAGCGTCTGCAGCAGCGGCATCAGAATCACGGACAAGGCAATCGGTAGGGTGAACTTTACCAGCCGGCCCACGATCCGGCCCAGTGCCTCCTTCCGGGCCGGCCGTCCGCCGCGAAAGCGCCGCCGCCAGCTCCAAAAGATCCGGGCCAGAAATACCACTCCGGCTAGGCCGCCCATGGTCGCGCCGAAGGCCGCGCCGGCCGCCGCATACTCCACGCCGTATTTGAGCAGCATCAAGGCGAGAAGCAGGGCTACCGTAACCCGCACCGCCTGCTCAATGATTTGCGAAATCGCGCTGGGCGTCATCTCCCGCCAGCCCTGGAAATAACCGCGGAATCCCGCCATCAGGCTCATGAAAAAGATCGCCGGGGCCAGCGCCCAGATGGCGAATACCGCCCGGCTGTCGGCGACCACGTGGCCGGCGATCCAGCGCCCGGCCAATCCCATGCCGGCCGAGAGCGCCGCGCCCAGGCCCAGCATCAACAAGAGAGCGGCGGCCAGTACCCGTTTGGTCCCGGCCCGGTCGCCGGCGGCGATCTTTTCGGCCACGATCTTGGAGATGGCAATCGGAATCCCGGCGTTGGACAGCGACAGAAACATTAAATAGACCGGATAGGCCATTTGATACAGTCCGATCCCTTCATTGCCGATCAGCCGGGCCAGAATGATCCGGTAGCCGGCTCCCATAATCCGGGCCACCAGCCCCGCCCCGGCCAGCACCGCAGTTCCTTTAACGATCGATCCCCGCTGCTCCAAGCCGCACCGCCTTATTCCGTGGTGAAAGCAAAGTTCCGCCATAAAATGATACGTCCGGCGCGGGGAGTTCATGACTGGAGGTTTTAAAAGCTGTTTGATTGTTGGCTCATTTTGAGATCTGCAGAATCAAACCCTCTCCCGATGCCAATGCCATATAGGGCAGCCAGTAAGCATAAGAAAGAACCCGGTTCAATAATTGGGTTCCACAGCTTGCTATAATGAAAAGACATGTCCTGCTAAATATCCGCTACAACAACGGATGCCAGGTATTCGGCCAGTTTGAAATAATTCCGTTTCAACCTTGCCCAAACCGGGGGAATCGCGTTCCCAATCCACACTCAGTTACTAAATGTGGATATTCTGTTATTGAATCGTTTCATTGACAAAAAGAATGGGGATATTTAGTGACTGAATGTGGATATTGGTTGTTAAATTATTTCAGGCGGTAAAAGAACGTGGATATTCGGTAGCAGAATGTGAATCTTTGGTGGGTAAACCAATCGCGGCGTCTGGCCAAGGCGGTCATTGATAACTAAATGGGGTTATTCACCCGCAAACCGTGGGGACAGACACAGGAGCGACCCGGCCCAGGGGCCTAGCGCCGGCCGCCGCGCCCCCGCAACAGGGTCTCAAAGAGATTACGATCCCGATCAGTCTCGAAAGCCGCGAACGGCAGATAGACAAACTGCTTTTTATTGAGGTACAGCTGGTAATGGTCCCGGGTTTTAGCCACGCCCCGGATATTTTTCAAGTTTATTTGGTTCAAGACCCCGCTTGGAAACCGGCAGTTGATAAACTGGCCGTCAATCTCAAACCAGCGATCGTGATAAAAAAGCGGGTTTTGCTTGGCAGAGGCGTGACGCCAGCAACGGTAACCGAGGAACGCCAGAAAAACGACGGCCGCCAATGCGATCCAGCCGAGGGGCGGATATTCCTTTTGAATGACGCTGTAGACGGCGATCGCTCCGAGCAAGATCAACATCCACCAATTCCGGCGCAACGAGTTTTTCCAGAGAATTCCGAGGTAAATCCGTCTCGTAAACGAAAACTGCCGCGTTTGAATCTTCATTTGCCTCCCCTTTCCCGCATTGCATAAAGCCGGGGCCGTCGAAAAAGTAAATCGGCGGCCCCGGAACAGTTCAGACTTGTTTCTGGCTTAGAAGTTGGCGGCGCTTCCGGTATCAGCTTTCTTGCCGAAACCGCCCCGTTTGGAATAGACGATGGAAGCGACCACGATCAGGCTCAGGACCACCGCGGTGATCACGACGACCGGGTCGGAGCTCTTCACGGTGCAGAGAATCGGCGCCGCGAGCAACGAAACCAGATTGATGACCTTGATCATCGGATTCAACGCCGGACCGGCGGTGTCTTTCAGCGGATCGCCGACGGTATCGCCGACCACGGCGGCCTTATGGGCCTCAGAGCCTTTTCCGCCGTAGATCCCGTCTTCAATCGTCTTCTTGGCGTTGTCCCAGGAACCGCCGGCAGTGGACATAAAGACCGCCAGCAATTGCCCGGAAAGGATCACGCCGGCCAGGAAGCCGCCGAGGGCTTCCACCTGAAGCAGCATGCCGACGATCAACGGTGTCAGCACGCAGATCAGCGCCAGGGCGATCAACTCTTTTTGGGCGGCCGAGGTGCAGATGCCGACCGCTTTTTTGTAATCGGGCTGAACTTTACCTTCCATCAAGCCGGGGATCCGGAACTGTTGCCGTACTTCCTCGACGATCAATCCGGCCGCCCGCGCCACCGCGTTAATGGTGAGCGAGGAAAACAGCCAGGGAATGGCGCCGCCGATCAGCATGCCGATGAAAACGTTGGGCACGTCGACCCGGATACCGGTGCTGGCGAGCCGGAGATTCTCGGCGATGTTCAATTGGGCCTGAACCTTGGTGACGTCGGTCAGGAAGGAGCCGAACAGCGACACGGCGGCGATTACCGCCGAACCGATGGCCACGCCCTTGGTAATGGCCTTGGTGGTATTGCCGACGGCGTCGAGGTCGGCCATGATCTTCCGGGCGCCCTCGTCGAGGCCGGCCATCTCGCCGATGCCGTTGGCGTTATCGGCAATCGGGCCGAAGGAGTCCATGGCCACGTTGTTGCCGGTAAGCGTCAGCATGCCGATACCGGTCATCGCCACGCCGTAGAGAACGTAAACCACCGGTTGGCCCCAATAAATCAGAATTGCTGCCAAAATGGTAATGGCGATAACCAGAATCTGCCATACCGCCGATTCAAAACCAATGGCCAGGCCACGCAGAATCAATGTGGCGGAACCGGTCTGAGAGGCGGCGGCAATGTCTTTTACCGGTTTATAGTGAGTGTCGGTGAAGAACTTGGTCAGCTCATCCAAAAGGATTGCCAGCAGAATACCGACGCCGACCGAGAAGAAGGCGCGCCATTCGTTCATATAGTAATGAGCCAACAACGCGAAGGCCACCAGCGAAATGATGGCGGAAGCATAAAATCCTTTATTGATGGAACCCATGGCATCGCCGCTTTTGTCGTCAGCGCTTTCACCCCTGACCAAGTAGGTGCCGATGATCGAGGAGAGTACGCCGATACCGCGGACCAGCAACGGGAAGATAATCCATTTCAGTTCATGAGTGATGGAGACCAGCGCGAGACCGAGGATCAACCCGGAGACGATGGTCACTTCATAGGATTCGAAGATGTCGGCAGCCATACCGGCGCAGTCGCCGACATTGTCGCCGACCAGGTCAGCGATGACCGCGGCGTTCCGCGGGTCGTCCTCGGGGATACCGGCTTCGACCTTACCGACCAGGTCGGCGCCGACGTCAGCCGCTTTGGTGTAGATACCGCCGCCCACCCGCATGAACAGGGCAAGCAGGGTGCCACCGAATCCGAACCCGAGCAGCGCGTCGGGAGCGGCCATGCCGAATATGATAAAGATAATCGTTCCACCGAATAAGCCGAGGCCATCGGTGAGCATACCGGTGATGGTTCCGGAACGGTAGGCAATCTTCAAGGCTTCCGAGAAACTGCTGCGGGCGGCGGCGGCGACGCGAACGTTGCCTTCGACGGCCATCCGCATTCCAAACTGTCCGACCATCAGGGAGAAGAACGCGCCCATGACAAAGGCCACGGCCCGGCCGATCCCGATCAACACCCGGACTTCTTCAGGGCTTTTGCCGGCGAAATGTTCCATGGCCTCGGTGGTTGGCGGAACAACATAGACCGAGAGGAAGAGCACGCCGGTCAGAACCACGATCAGCGGCAGGATCGTCTTCAGCTGCCGGCCCAGATAAGCGTCGGCGCCGGAGCGGATCGCGTTCCAGACTTCCTGCATCTTCTCGGTGCCTTTATCCTTTTTGAGAATTTGGGACCGGAGCATCATGGCGTATCCGAGCCCAAGGATGGCGATCCCGAGCACGACCCAGATCGCGATTGATTCAAACAAGGTATAATGCAAACTACCCATGGTTTAATGTTCCTTTCTGCAATATATTTGGCTATGAGACCGGAGTTACCGTTGACGCCAAACCCGCCAACTTGTAAACTTGTTTCCCGCTCAACACCTCCTTTGGATCAGGGCGATTCCGCCCAAGCGGGCGGCATTTTCCGTTTGCCTTTATGGACCTTAACCTACCGGGCCTAAAAACATGCAACACGCTGATACCAAAGAACATTTTGCCCAATTTATATTACCACAATGGCCCGGTAATTGCAAAAATTCCATAAATGACTAAAACATCGCTCCCCGCCGGGAACTTGAACCGGTCCGGTCCGATCCCGGCGGGAGTTTCCAGTAAAAATTTATTTAAATAACGCGTTGGTCAGGATGAATGAGGCAAAAACCACCGAGACCATCGAGGTCAGCTTGATCAGGATGTTCAGGGACGGTCCCGAGGTATCCTTAAACGGATCACCGACGGTATCGCCGACAACCGCCGCTTTATGAGGGTCTGAGCCCTTGCCGCCGTAGTTGCCCTCTTCAATGAACTTCTTGGCATTGTCCCAGGAGCCGCCGGCATTGGCCATCATCACCGCCAGCACGAACCCGGTTACGGTGGAGCCGGCCAGCAATCCGGCCACGCCTTTGATCCCGATCAGCAGGCCGACGGCCACCGGAGCGATGATCGCCGACAAGGCCGGCAGCACCATCTCCTTTTGGGCAGCCCGGGTGCAAATATCGACGCAACGGGCATAATCCGCCTTGGCGGTGCCTTCCATCAGCCCGGCGATCTCTTTGAACTGACGGCGTACTTCCAGCACGATGGACTGGGCGGCGCGGCCGACCGCCTGCATGGTCATGGAGCAAAACAAGAACGGCAGCATGCCGCCGATAAGCAATCCGATCAGCACCTGCGGGTTGGTAATATCGAGAAAGTGGTTGAGTTCCTTGGCCTCATTCAGCCACTCCGGAGCCTGGCCGCCGGCGGCGGTGATTTTCTTAATCATTTCGGCGCTTTCAAAGCTCACTTTCTCGGTGAAAGAAGCGATCAGGGCCAACGCGGTCAAGGCCGCGGAACCGATGGCAAAACCTTTGCCCGTGGCGGCGGTGGTGTTGCCAAGCGAGTCGAGGGCATCGGTCCGCTCCCTGACTTCTTTGCCCAAGCCGGACATTTCGGCGATACCGCCGGCATTATCGGCGACCGGGCCGTAGGCGTCGGTGGCCAGGGTGATTCCCAGAGTCGAAAGCATGCCTACGGCGGAAATGGCGATGCCGTACAGGCCGAGGTTGAAGTTTCCGCCGCCCGCGGCGTAATAGCTAATCATGATCGCCCCGCAGACGACCAGTACCGGCAGAAAGGTCGAGAGCATCCCGACCGAAAGGCCGCTGATGATGACGGTGGCCGGGCCGGTGGTGGCGGTATTGGCAACGTTTTGGGTGGGTTTATAGGTGCCGGAGGTATAATATTCGGTGAGCAAGCCGATGAGCACACCGCCGACCAGGCCGGCCAGAACCGCCCAGTAGACACCGATATGCTGCCAGCCGAGGATCAGGCCGATCAACGGGTAGGAAGCGATCGCGATAATAATCGAGCTACAGAAGGTTCCTTTCCGCAGGGCGGCCAGGAGCACTTTCTGCTCAGCCTTTTCCTCGGAACGGACGAACCAGGTGCCGACGATCGAGGCCAGCACGCCGACGACCGCCATGATCATCGGGATCATCACGCCGCGCAGGCCAAGGCCGGCGGCGACCGCTAGCGCTGAGGTGGCGACGATGGAACCGACGTAGGACTCATAGAGGTCGGCGCCCATGCCCGCGACGTCGCCGACGTTGTCACCGACGTTATCGGCGATTACGGCCGGGTTCCGTGGATCATCCTCGGGAATACCGGCTTCGACCTTACCGACCAGATCAGCGCCGACATCGGCCGCTTTGGTAAAGATCCCGCCGCCGACGCGGGCGAAGAGCGCCATCGAACTCGCGCCCATGCCGAAGTTCAGCATGGTGGCGGTGATCACATCGATAGATGCGTTAAATCCGTATTTCAAAACCAAAAACCAGATGGCCAGGTCAAGCAGACCCAATCCGACTACGACCAGACCCATGACCGCGCCGCTCTTGAAGGCGACTTGCAAGCCGCTGTTCAAACTGTGGCTTGCCGCATAGGCGGTCCGGGCATTGGACTTGGTGGCGGTGATCATTCCAAAGAAACCGGCCAGGCCGGAGAAGAAACCGCCGGTCAGGAAGGCAAATGGAACAACCTTGGGCAGGTAACCCATGAAAGAGATGATGGTCAAAATCACGAACATCACGGCAAAAAAGAGTGCCACTCCGCTGTATTGCCGTTTCAAGTAGGCCATGGCCCCTTCACGGACGGCGGCGGAGATCTCTTGCATTTTCGCGGTGCCAGGGTCCTGTTTACCGACGAAGGCATACAGGTACAGGGCATAAAAAAGCGCCAGCAACGATCCTACCGGAACCAGATAAAATAAGTATTCAACTGCTTGATTGGACATTATGCTTTCCTCCATGATTATGGATTGGCTCCCCCCACTAAAACTCTTGTCAGGTTTTTGATCGCTTTTGCAGGGAGCGAGTCAACTTAAAAGTCAAATAAAATTTTTGCCCATTATATCTTATCACAACTCTTGCAAATTTGCAAAATCATTGACGACAGCCACCACTCTGGGCGCTGTCCGCTGTCGATCATCGCCGCGCGCTTTTGCCGGGATCAGTAAATAAAAAAAATTGTCGAAGTTTGATGATTTTTATAGATTTAGCTGGCCTTTTAATTTGAAATTGGTATTGATAAAAAGCTCACAAAGACGGTCCTCAACCTAATCCGGAACTGCTCTAGGTGCGCATTCTGTGAAAAATGTAACTTTGTTGAGAAGGTTAATCCATGATGCTATAATCGGGCCAATGACATCACTGGTGAAAGCATCTGAACATCTTTTGATTTCTTTGGTCAGCTTAACGATAGTAGGAGGAAACAATGGGAATCTCACTTGAGGAACTCGCCAAAATTAGAGAGTCCGCCCGCAATCTGACCGATCTCCGCGAAGAACGGCAACGGGTCCGGATCGTGGTCGGCATGGGCAGTTGCGGCATCGCGGCCGGCGCCCGGGAAACCATCCGGGCGATCATCGACGAATTGGAGAAACGGCAATTACATGATGTGTCAGTCACTCAGATCGGCTGTATCGGAAATTGTGAACAGGAACCATTGGTGGATGTCTATATCCCCGGCAAAGGCAAATTCACTTACGGACAAGTTAGCCCCGAACGGGCCCGCCGGATCGTGGCTAGCCACATCGTCAACGACAATGCTATTGGAGATTGGATCATCGGCGCCAACTAATTAAGGAGGAATTTCGCGTGTCGCAAACTGTAGACCAACCGGCGCCTATCAACTGTCGCCTGCCGGAACCCGAGTTGAACCGGATACTGGCGGAATTTCCGGCCGGTCCCGATTCGCTGATCCCCATGATGCACGCGGTTCAAAAGCAACTAGGCTATCTACGGCCGGAGACGATTCATCCGATCGCCGATCACCTCGGCCTGCCCCCCAGCCGGGTGTATGGAGTAGCGACTTTCTATAGTCTGCTGGCCACGGAACCTAAAGGCAAATACATCATTCGGGTTTGCGGCAGCGCTCCTTGCTATGCGGTGGGCAGTGATTCGATTTTAAGCGTGATCCGGGATATTCTAGCGATTAATCCCGGAGAGACCTCAACCGACGGTCTGTTTACCCTGGAAGTGGCCAGTTGCCTCGGGGTCTGTGGGGTGGCTCCGGCAGTGATGATCAACGACCAGGTATATGGGAACTTGACTCCGTCCAAGATTCAAAATATTATCAGCGATTATCGCTCGCGGGGGTGAACCGATGCCTTTTCATCGAACCCATGTACTGATTTGCGGCGGCGCCCCTTGCGTGCTGGAAGGTTGCAAGCCGATCAAGGAAGCCTTCATCGCCGCGTTGGAATCCAGAAATCTATCCAATGAGATCAAAGTGATCGAAACCGGGTGTTTGGGTCCGTGCAGTCACGGACCGGCCCTGATCGTCTACCCGGAAGGGACGATGTACGGTCCGGTAGGGCTCGGGGACATCCAGGAGATTGTCGAATCGCATCTGCTGCGGGGTGAGATCGTCCGGCGGCTGCTGGTGGAGTCCGGCTCCAATCAAGTGATCGATTATGAGCGGCCGGCCTATCTCAGTCCGCAACAGCGGATCGTGCTCCAGAACTGCGGCGTGATCAATCCGGATTCGATCGAGGAATATATCGGCCGGGACGGCTATAGCGCGCTCGGAAAGGCGCTCACCGAGATGACTCCGGAGACGGCGATCCGGGTTATTGCCGATTCCGGCCTCCGGGGACGGGGCGGCGCCGCATTCCCCACTGGAACCAAATGGCAAGCCCTAGCCGCGGTTCCGGCCGATCAAAAATATGTCATCTGCAACGCCGACGAGGGTGAGCCGGGAACCTTCAAGGACCGCTTGATTCTGGAGGGCGATCCACATACCGTGATTGAAGCGATGGCCATCGCCGGGTACGCCGTCGGCGCCAACAAAGGCTATATCTATATTCGGGGCGAGTACCAGCTCTCCATTCAGCGACTGCAAAAAGCCATTCACGACGCTAAAGAACTGGGCCTGCTGGGCGAGAACATCTTCGGCAGCGGGTTCAACTTTGAGATTGAATTCCGGGAAGGGGCCGGTGCTTACGTCTGCGGCGACGAAACCGCGTTGATCGAATCGATCGAGGGCAAACGGGGCGAACCCCGGCTCAAGCCGCCCTTCCCGTTCCAAGCCGGTCTCTGGGGCCGGCCCACTCTGGTCAACAACGTGGAAACCCTGGCCAATATTCCGCGGATCCTAATGCGCGGCGCGGAGTGGTTCCGTTCCTTTGGAACCGAAAACTCCCCAGGAACCAAGGTATATACCATGACCGGGAACATCAACAACAAAGGCCTGATTGAAGTCCCGATGGGAATCACGCTGCGACAGGTCATCTACGGCATCGGCGGCGGGATTCCCGGCGGGCGGAAGTTTAAAATGGCCCAAACCGGCGGGGGAGGCTGCTTGCCCCAGGACTTTCTTGATCTGGCGATGGATTACGGAACCCTGGCCGGACTCGGATCCACGCTGGGAACCGGCGCGCTGCTGGTGATCGATGACTCTCATTGCGTCATCGACATCGCCAAGTGCTTCGCCCGCTTTTATTTGCATGAATCCTGCGGCCGCTGCACTCCTTGCCGAGAGGGCACACTCCGCTTATACCAGTTGCTGGACAAAATCAGTAACGGCATCGGCGGGCCGGCCGATCTCAATCTCATCGAAACGCTGGGCCGCGCCATGCAGCGCACCGCCCTGTGCGGCCTGGGCCAAACCGCTCCGATGCCGCTGCTAACCAGTTTGAAATATTTCCGGGACGAAGTGGAAGCGCATTTTCACGGCCAATGCCCGGCCGGAGTCTGCCGCATAAGCGTGCCCAAGCAAAATGTCAGTTGAAAGGATTGACCTCCCGTGGCAATGATCAACCTGCGAATCGACGGCCAGCCGGTGGAGGTTCCCGCTGGAACCACCATCCTGAAGGCGGCCCGTACCGTCGGCATCAACATTCCCTCCCTTTGTTACCACCCTGATCTTGGCGTCAAGGGAAACTGCCGGATCTGCGCCGTGGAAGTGGCTGGTAGCCGCACGCTTCAGACCGCCTGTTCCCAACCGGTCGCGCTAGGGATGGAGGTTCGGACCAACTCGCCGGAGATTCGGGAATTCCGCCGGATCAACCTGGAGTTGATCCTCGCCAGCCATCCCCAAGACTGCCTGAACTGTTCCAGGAATCGCCGCTGTGAGCTCCAGGCGCTTGCCGACAAACTGGAGGTCCGTTCCGACCGGTTTCCGCCGCGGCGGATCGGATTGGAAGCGGATCGATCCACCCCCTCCATCGTCCGCGATTCCTCCAAATGCATCTTGTGCCGGCGTTGCGTCGCTGCCTGCCACCAGGTTCAGGAGGTTGGCGTGCTGTACCCGTTGCACCGGGGCGCGGGGACGGTTATTGCTCCTGAAGGCGGACGCCCTCTGGCCGAAACGTCTTGTGTCTTATGCGGCCAGTGCATTCAGGCGTGTCCGGTCGGCGCCATTCAGGAAGTGAACGATACCGGGCGGGTTTGGGCCGCCCTGGCCGACCCGGAATTGCACGTGGTGGTTCAAACCGCGCCCGCGGTGCGAGTGGCCATCGGCGAAGAACTGGGTCTGGCTCCGGGATCCATTGTCACTGGAAAGCTGGTCGCCGCGCTCAAGCGGCTGGGCTTTGACCGCGTGTTCGACACCGATTTCACGGCCGATCTTACCATTATGGAGGAAGGCCACGAACTGCTGGAACGGATCGCCTCCGGCGGAGTGCTGCCGTTGATCACCTCCTGCAGCCCGGGCTGGGTCAATTTCGCCGAACGGTTTTATCCCGAGTTTTTGCCGAACCTGTCGACCTGCAAATCGCCGCAGCAGATGTTCGGCGCGCTTGCCAAGACCTATTACGCGGAGCGGGCCGGGATTGACGCCAGCCGGATCCGGGTGGTTTCGATCATGCCCTGCACCGCCAAGAAATACGAATGCGTCCGGCCGGAATTGGCCGACAGCGGCTTCCCCGATGTCGACATTGTTTTGACCACCCGTGAACTGGGACGGATGATTCGCGAATCGGGTCTGGATTTTGCGGCGTTGCCCGAGGCCGAGTACGATCAGCCGTTGGGCCTCTCCACCGGAGCCGGAGTGATCTTCGGCGCCACCGGCGGAGTGATGGAAGCCGCGCTGCGTACCGTGAGCGAGGTAGCCACCGGCAAAGAGCTTCCGGGATTGGAATTTAAAGCTGCCCGTGGCATGAGAGGCGTCAAGGAAGCCATGGTCGATTTGGAGGGAACCGAGGTCCGGGTCGCCATCGCCCACGGTCTGGCCAATGCCCGGCTGATTCTGGACCGGATTAAAGAAGGATCGTCGTCCTACCATTTCATTGAGGTGATGTGTTGCCCCGGCGGTTGCATCGGCGGCGGCGGCCAGCCGTTTCCGACCAATAGCCAAACCCGCCGAGCCCGAATGGAGGCCCTCTACGAGGCGGACCGGGGGATGCCGTTGCGCCGCTCCCATCTTAACCCGGCGGTCCAGGCCCTATATGCCGAATTCTTAGAACGGCCGCTGAGCGACAAAGCGCATCATCTGTTGCATACTCATTATACAAACCGGAAAATTAGGTGAAATAACAGATCAGAATAATCAAAAGCAGCGCCGGCAGGAAGTTACCGACCCGTATCTTTTGCAATCCGAGAATATTGATGCCGATTCCCATGACAATCACACCGCCGACTGCGGTCAGCTCCCGGATGATCTCGGGACTGAACAACGATTGCAACTGCCAAGCAAGCAAGGTCAGACCGCCCTGGTAAATCAGGATCGACAGGGCCGAACCAAGAACGCCGATTCCCATCCCGGCCGCGAAGGGAATCGAGATGATCCCGTCCATCATTGCCTTGGTGACCAGGATCGAATGATCGCCCTTGACTCCATCGGTAATGCTGCCGACGATAGCCATCGAACCGACGCAAAAGACTAGGCTGGCATAGATGAAGCCTTTGGCCGGGCTCCCCTCGGCCACCTTCAGCCGGGCGTCGATCCAATTCCCCAGCCTGTCCAGGCGGCCTTCAATATCGATCCCTTCTCCCAGCATGGCGCCTGCCGCCAGGCTGAGGAGAACCAGGATCATTTCTTTCCCTTGCAACGCCATGCTGATTCCCACGACCATGGTAAATAGTCCCATCACTTGCAACGCAGTCTGCGTCACCCGTTCCGGAAACCGCTCCTTAAAAAGCAATCCCACTGCTCCGCCGATCAGGATCATGATCACATTGATAACCGTACCCATGCTGTATCTCCTTGATGATTTAATATTGCTCCGTTTCATGGTTATAGAAGTATGATATTTGTAGCGTTTATTCGGGATTGGCCGAGGGCATACCCATGGGCGGTTATGAGGCGGCGCGCAAAAATTCCGCCAATAAATCGATCCGCCGGAACAGGCTGGGGATCGCCAGATATTCATCCTCGGAGTGATGGCCGCCGCCGATGGGTCCAACCCCGTCGATGACCGCCGCTCCGGCAGCCGCAGCCAGATTGGCGTCGGAACCTCCGCCGGACTCGACTCCGCCAAGTTCAAACCCGAGTCGGTGGGCCGCGGCTTGAAACTTGGCGAGCAACTCCAGGCCGGCCGGGGTCGCCGGCATCGGAGGCCGGGTGACCCCTCCACTCAGGCTTCCCACGGTTCCGGGAACCCGGTATTCCCGGGCGATCCGTTCCAAGGCTTCAATCACGGCCCTCTCCTGGCCAGGGCGGACGATCCGCAGATCAATCTCAGCGGCGGCGAAGTCAGGGACGATATTCGGGCGGAACCCGCCCGTCACGACGCCCACATTCAAGGTCACGCCGGCCGCCAGGTCGGTCAGGTTCTGAATGGCGATGATTTTATGAGCCATTTCCAGAATGGCGTTGCTGCCATCCTGATAATTAGAGCCGGAATGCGCCGCCTTTCCGGCGACCCGTAGCTCGAACCGACCGATTCCCTTGCGGGCCACGGTCAGATTTTCGCCTTCGGCCGGCTCGACCACCAACACTTCCCGGGATTCCCTGGCCAATTTAAAGATAATCTCCCGAGAACCGGGGGAGCTGATCTCCTCGTCGCTATTGAAAAGACAGACGATCTCTCGGTCCAGCCACCGGGCTTCGGCCAGTTTCGAAAGGGCGGCCAGAATCGTCACTACCCCTGATTTACAGTCCGAGACCCCCGGACCCCGGGCCAGATCGCCGTCGATGCTGAACGGCCGGCCTCCGGCGGTTCCCTTGGCGAATACCGTGTCCAGATGGGCGATGAGCAGCACCCGCTCTCCCCGTCCCCGGCTGAGCAGATAATGGCGCGACCCGTCGCTCGCATCCAGCGCCGCGAAGTCCAGCCCCAATTCCCCGGCCCATTGCCGCAGCATCGCGGCGATCCGCTCCAAGCCTTCCCGATCGCCGGTTCCGGAATCGACATTGACCAACTCGGCCAGCCGGCCGAGGATCCATTCCCTGGTTTGATCCATGACAACCTCCTAAATAAGCCATTGACAGAATTCTAATTAATTAATATTCGATTCTGCGGGTAAAGTTGATCTCCTGCTTTTTTCCCGCGATTCGGGCTGTTAAAGTAAGTCGCCGCACCGGCTTCGGCCGGACGCGCAAAAATCCCGCGCTGGCGCGGCGGGATTTTTGACGGTTCGATACGGACATTAGTCCCTCCCGAAAGTTCTGGAAGAGGGTGAATGGGTACTGGCGCCATCCGCCTCTACATCTTCCCAAATCGTCGACTGATTATACATCTTCTGGAAAACCTTCGTCAATATTGAACGGCGAAAGATGTCCCAGATAATTGGCAAAAACGATCCGGCCGACTCCGTCCCGGATCCGCCAAAGATGGATCCCGGTATCGCCGGTTGCAAGAACTGTACCGGCGGTCAGGGGCAAGTTCAAAAACGATTGAAACAGCATGTTGATAGTTCCGCCGTGACAGACCAGAGCGGCCCGCTCCCAGCCGGCGGCGGCCGCTTCATCGGCCAGGCGCAGCCAACAGTCCTCGACCCGCGCCCTGAATCCCAACAACGACTCGCCGGTCTCTCCCCGGCGTTGATAAGCGCGAAATCCGCCCCGGGGAACGGGAAAGCGCCGGTCGGCCTCAGCCTTGGGCAGGCCGGCGATCCGGCCGCAATCCATTTCCAGTAGGCCATCATCCAGCCGGAGTTCCAATCCGCAGCGGCGGGCCAGGATCACTGCGGTTTCCCTGGCCCGCTGCAAAGGGCTGGCGATAATGATCTCCGGAACAAATCGGTAGCTCTCCACAATCCAG
Organism: Bacillota bacterium; assembly: GCA_023402395.1. Taxonomy (GTDB): domain Bacteria; phylum Bacillota; class UBA4882; order UBA8346; family UBA8346; genus JAEYGI01. Next base: position 125,469 of record JAEYGI010000072.1, on the reverse strand, counting down.
CGCGCTGCCCGCTCCGCCTGATCGCGGCCAGCCGCAGTCAGCGGAAAGTCGGACCGGCCTTCGTATCGATCTTCAATATCGGCCACGGATTGTCCGTGCCGCAAGATCAGCCAATCCATCATTCAAGCGCTGTCCGGCCGCGAATCGAGCCCCAGTTGCCGCCGGCAGCATTCGTAAAATTCCCGCTGCACCCGGAGGCGTTCGGCGGCCCAGGTTCGCGAAGCTTCAAAATAAAACTGATAAGGCTGAAGCCCTTTGCCCCCCGACGGGTCCAGACCGGCCCGGAAGATGGCTTCCACCGTCAGCAGCTGGGCACCGGAACAAATCTTGCGGAGCCGGTCCGCGGCCAGATAATTGATCAGATCGGTAATGGCCGCAAATGGCCCGAGATAAGACAAATTATGGGCATCCCAAAATATCCTGGCTTCATGGGCATCCACCGGCAATGTCCCCGGCGGCTCCGAATGGCGGGAGACCGCCAGACAGACCGCATCAATCTTCTCGGCCGGAAACCCCAGCGGTTTCAATTTGCCGGCCGCCCAGATGGCTGCCCGCGGCCCATGCTTCTCCTCATGGAACCCGGGCTGGAAAAAATCGTGCAGCCAGACCGCGGCCAAAACGACCTCTGCATCGCCGCCGACTTCCCGCAGGAGCTCCAGCGCCTGCCTTTCCACCTGCCGGACGTGTTCCAGCCGGTAATTGAAATAAGCCGCTCCTTTCCCGCCCGGAACCGGAAAATATTCCCGGGCCGCTTCATAGCTGGCCTCCGTCAAATGAAAACGAATCCAGCGCAGCCAGCGAGGTGGTTCCAACATTAGCGGCGGAACCGGGACCGATTGCCCGTCCGAAATCAAAGACAATCCCCCCTTACACAGACCGGTTTTTTCTCTCTTACCGGGATCATTACAAAAATGAGGATTAAAGCAAAGTTGCGGGCAATGATCCTCCGGACCGCATTTCTAAATATTATCATAACATTATGAAGCGGTTTTCGGAAGAATCAAATTGGGGGAACGTAAAAATACCGGCCCAGGCTTACCTCGCCAAGACCTCAACGCCGGCGGCGGTGACGGCCACGGTCTGCTCCCATTGGGCCGACAGTTTGCCGTCCCGGGTCACTACGGTCCATCCGTCGGCTAAAAAGCGGCAATCAAACGTGCCTTGATTGATCATCGGCTCCACCGTAAAGACCAGTCCCGGCAGAAGGAGATAGCCCTTGGACCGTTTCCGGAAATGGTCGACGTGGATCGGTTCGTGAAAGGCGAGCCCAATCCCGTGGCCACCCAAATCACGGACCACCGAATAGCCTTGCGTCACCGCGAATGGTTCGATGGCGTTGCCGATGTCGTTTAAAGAACCCAGCGGCCGGACCTGCCGGACCCCAATCTCCATGCATTCTTTGGCCGCTTGGACCAGCCGCTGCCCGGCCTCATCCACCGTTCCGACCAGATACATCCGGTTGGCGTCGGAATAATAGCCGTTCAAAATCGTGGTCACATCAACGTTGACAATGTCCCCGGGCCGCAGGACCTGGCGTTCGCTGGGTATACCGTGGCAGATCACTTCATTCACCGAGATGCAGCAACTCTTCGGAAATCCTTTATAATTGAGCGGCGCCGGATAAGCGTCATGCTCCAGCGTGAACCGGTGCACCCAGTCGTCGATGGCCGCGGTGCTCGCTCCGGGTTCGATCAGCTCGGCCACCCGGTCCAGGATTTCCGTGGTCAGCCGGCCGCTCTCTCGGATCCCGTCGATCTGGCGGGCTGTTTTCAACCAGCGCCGGGTCGGGATGGTATACCCCTGCCGCTGATACTCGTGTAACTGTTCCTCGGTTGCCAGATGGCATTCCTGAAGCTTCAAGCCGCTGCCGCACCAGCAGCAGTCGTTACGGTTCGAATGTTCCATGGTCATGGTCTCCTGTGTCGATACAATAATCCTCATCCATGATATGCAGACCTCAAAGAAAACTGTCACGGTTTTCGCGCCAAAACATACCCGCGCCGGCTGGGGTATTCCACGGCGCGATAAGCCTGACGGACCAGCGCTTCTTCGACGATCCAGCCGTCCCGGCGCAACCGCTGCAGGATCGCCTCCAGCGGGAAAAAGATGAACTCCAGCGGCGCCGAGGCTTGCCCCAGAAACTCTTCAACCCGCACCGTTCCCTCTCCGGCGTAAAACGACAGTAACATGGTTCCACCGGGCCGCAGCACCTGACGGAACGAAGCCAGCGCCCGCTCCAAACCGGCCTCAGAGCAATGGACAATCGCATAATACGCGCAAAGGCCGGCCAATGCCCCGCCGTCGATCTCCGGAGTCTCGAAATCGCCGGTTATAAAACGGATATCCCGGTTCAGCCCGCGGGCCGCTTCGATCATGCCCTTCGAGAGATCCATCCCAAAGACGTCAAGACCCCGATCCTTCAAAAACCGGGTCGTGCCTCCCGGGCCGCAACCGACATCGGCGACGGGCCCGAGATCCCGTACAGTCAGGGCAAACCGGGCCAGCAGCTCCCGATCGAGCGGCCTTCGATCCAAATCGTGAAAATAGCGGCGGCAGTATTCGGATGCGACCCGGTCATAGGTTTCGCGAATCCGGTCTTGGTCAAGGGCCATGCGAACCTCCCAGTGCACTCTGAATAATCGTAGCACCAATAATATTCGCAAAACCCGTCAATTTATCGTAACTTCATCAAATGTAAATTAGCAATTCCCCGTCAACCGGCCGCCGTGCGAGCCGCTCCGGATTCTTCGGTTCGACAATTCCAGCGGTCTCTCCGGCTTTCTCCGAGCCAATGATTGCTTATTTCGATTTTTTCCTTCCAAATCCTCCTAATTATGTCATGCTTGGCTCCTCAAAACCCAAATTTTCTTATGAAACACTACTTTTGGAACCCCGTCATTCCGGTTTATCGCGGAAATTAACTTATTTTCGTTGAAAAATAACAATTTTTGTCGAAAAATATCCTTCATAAACCGCCGGGATGATCTTTTTTTGCCCCAAAGCGATAATTCCAGCCAAGGATATTGCTTCCGGACAATAAACGTGCTGATTGAAAACACCAGTGAATTGAAATATTGACCGGAAGCATTCTTCGGCCGGCGCTTACCTTTCGCAATAAGAAATCTCCCGTGAATTGGGAGAAAAAAGTAAAATAAAAACCGCCCAAAAGGGCGGCAATCGCTAAGAATCGCTTGATTTTCACGGTCGGTCGGTCCGTTAGGCCGTCCACAGGCCGTGGATATTACAGTACTCCCTGGCCGTGACCTGGTTGGCTTCCACTTGGAACACCGCTTCCGGGGTCTGGCTGGGGCTCAAATACTTCCGGTAGCGCTGGCCGTCGGCGATCAACTCGATCCATTCGATATAATGCTTTTCCTCCATGGGATGGGCTACGCTACCGACGGATACTTTATAGCCTCCGTCGATTTTGGTGATTACCGGCACGTGTTTCTCTTTGGAGGCGTCGACCGTGTTTTCCACTTGCAGTTTCATGGGCTGCCCGCAACAGACCAGGGTTCCGCCGCCCACATGAATCAGTTCGACGATGTTTCCGCAGACCTCGCATTTGTAGACTTCAAATTGTTTTGCCATTTTGGTTTGCCCCTTTCGTCATTTTTTATCGTGTCCGGCTCTGCTGAGGCGCAACGCCGGTTCCAACCAGTTTCCGAACGCGCGGATGCTTACACCTTCCGCCGGTCATGTCCAGCCAACTTCAGGTACAACCGGTTGCCGGAACATTCCGGATCATGAGTAAAACCGCAGCGCAGGCAGACCTCTTCGATCTGCTCCGGTGTTTCCAGCGCCGCTTTGAGAAAACCGTCCAACCCCAACTCCAGCGCTTCTCGCTCCGCCGCGCTCATCTTGGCGTAAACCGCCTCAAACCGGGCGCGTTCGATCCGGTTGATCTCTTCCAGTAGTTTCACTCCGGCTGGAGTCAGCTTGATTTGGAGCACCCTGCGGTCAACCGGGTCTTCCTCCCGGAGCAACAAACTTTTCCGGACCAGCCTGTCAATGAGCTTGGCGCTGGCGGCGTTGCTGATGCCGAGCCCCTCGGCGATCTCGCCCACCGACGGTTCGGGATGAAGGTACGCATAGCGGAGGCAGGCGAGCTGAACTTCGGTCAATTCGTCTTTGGCCAATTTCTCCAGGGACGGTTTAAGCACCCGGCAACTGACGGTCTGACAGAACAGCTTGGATACCCGCTCCAGATTGCTTGCCTTCACCCAATGCACCTTCTTTTGTTTTTAAAACCTGAATAAATATTAACATGGTTAATTATTTCTTGTCAATTCTTTTTTAGCTACTTTATTTCGATGATTGTTCCGACCCGTCAAAAAGGCTGTCCCGTCGGGACAGCCTCGTTACCGCTAGAAATTTTGCTCCAGCGTTTCCGGAACATAAGCGACCCGGATATAGTTTTTTAAATATTTGGAGGCCACTTGCCGGATCTCTTCCGGTTTCACCTGTTCTAGCCGGGGCAGCAGTTTTTCATCATCCACCCATTGGCTCTCCAGATAAAAGCCGAGCAGGTTTCGGGCGGCCAGGCCCCGGCCGTCCTGCTTGCGGGCGTCGATCCCGGATTTGATGGCCTGGATTACCTTGGCGACTTCGCCGGAATCGATCCCCCGTTCGGAGAGATCCCGCACCACTTCCACGGTTTTCTCCTCAACCGCTCCCAGGAGATCGGGATCAGTAAACGTCAGAAAGGCCAGCGTCGGCGCTTTGGGCTTCTGTAGATAATTATAATAAACGAACCCCGAGTAAAACAGGGCATGCTTGACGCGAAGCGCTTCGAAATAATGCTGGTACTCCTCAAGATAATAGGCCAGGATCCGGAAAGCCGGGAACTCCGGATCCTGAATCCGGGGTGCCGAAAATCCAATGGCCACCGAGGCCACCCGGCCGTTGGGATCGGTCCGGTCCAGCCGCCGGCTGGCGTCTAGATTCACCGGCCGGACCAATAACCTTCGGTCCACCGATTCGGTGCGCATTCCGGCGAAGAACTTCTCCAGATCGCCGATGCTTTGGCGGACGCCTCCCGCCACCGACAACACGGCGTTGCCCGGCTGATAGGTCCGGCGGTACCATTGATAGACGTCCCGCCCGCCGATGGCCGGAATGGCCGCCGGGTCCAATCCGTCATCATAAGGGTGATCCGTTCCGTAAAACTCCCGGTTAAAGTCATAATAGCATTTGGTCAGGGCCGGCATAGCCTTGAGGTCGGTCTGATACAGGCTTTTGAGATCAGTGGTTACGTCATAACTGTACAGCGGGTAGCTAAGCAGGCTCTTGACCGCTTTCAGCCCGTCCTCCAGGTCGCGGGCGGTGGTCCGGATCCGGATCAGAGTGTAGTCCGGATAGGTTCCGACGTCAATTTCGCCCAAAGCGTCGCCGCCATAGCGCAAGTTCAGATATACCAGGGAGTTCATGATTTCGGCGGTGCCCCGTTTTCCGGCCGGGTCCAGTCCGCTGCCGGATTTGAGCAACAGCGCGATCTCGGCCATCTCGGATTCGGTACGCTGCAGCAGAATGGTCATTCCGCTGACCGTGGTCCGCTCGATCCGGACGCCGGGTTCTTCGGCTGCAACCGGCGCCCAGTTTAGAAAAGCAATGAACACCAAGGCGATAATTATTATTCCGGTTCGTTTCAACATGCCATCCCCTCCCGAAGGTCAACGCTTGAAAAAAGTTGCGGAAGCGCTTGCGGTCACTTGGTGGTCTTGACCAGAATCCAGGCGGTGGGCGGCTGGTTGAAACGGGTATCAATCAACTGCTCCAGGTCTTTTTGGGTCAATTTCTTCAACAACGGCAGCGCGTCCACGGTAATGTTCTCGGGATTGGTCAACCGCTGCACTTCATAGTCAACCGCCGATTCCGCCGAAACCTGGCTCTCCGCCGCCTCCAGCTCGACCAGCTTAATAAAGTTCTTTAGTTCCCGCTTGAAGTCCACTTTCCGGATCTGCCGGAAATAACGCCGGAGGTTCGCTTTCTCGGCGGCCACCGCTTGCTCGCTGAAAGGATCGTTCCGTTCCAGATAATACAGTCCAAAGTAATCCTTGTCTCCGATAGCCCGGTTGATCGCGAAATAGGTCTTATAATGGTTCCGCTCATAATCGATCTTGGTGTCATACCCGTAGGCATAGGAAAGCAGGCTTAGCAGCAGCCGTTCTTTAGCGGTCAACCCGCTGAACTCGTAGGCCATCAGCAATTGATACTGATACGGGTAGAGATTCCTCTGCTCCACCACTTCTCCTTTGGGCAAGCTAAAGGGAACAATCGGCGGAGTGGGTTCCCGCAGGCGGCCGAGGCCGTTTTCAAGCCCCTCCAGTTCGGCCCTGGCTTGCTTCGGATCGAAGTCGCCGGCAATGATATAGGTGGCGTTCTCCGGTTGATAATAGCCCTTGTGGAAGGTTTGCAGATCGGCGGCGGTGGTATCGGTCACGTTCTGCGCGGAAAAGCTCAATTCAGGATAGAAATAGTTAAAAATGGGATAGTACGCGTAACGCTCCGCGTAGCCCATATTCAGTTCATGCAGGACAATGCGGCGTTCCAGCGCGGCCACGTCTTCCCTGAGATTAGGTTTCCAGAGCGAACCGTTAAAGACCTTAAGCGCATCGGGAAACCGCTCTTTGGTGGTGACGTAATTAAAAACTGTGGCGTAAAACGAAGTAAATCCGTTAAAATACCCGCCGGCCCGGTTGGTGACGTCGGTGATGTCATTATAAGAATACCCGTTCCCGCCCCTGAATACCATGTGTTCGAGCAGATGGGCCACGCCTTTGGCTTTCTCGCCGTGCATTCCGTTGGGGATCACGGCGTAAATCGAGACCATCGGCTGGTCTTTGATAACTTTGTATTTGAAGGTCAACCCGTTTTTCAGCTTTTCGGTCCGGAACCCCTCCGGCGCGGCGGCGGCCGGTAGGGACCATCCGACCAGCCCCAGCAGGGCGATCCAGAGCAACCATCGGCATTTGGTCATTTCGCCTTTCCTCCGATCCCCAGTTTCTCGGGATAAACCCCCCAGGTCAAATCCAAACGCTGCTTGGCCGCGGTCACAGTCAGGCCGCGTTTGCGGGCCAAGGCTTCCTCCCGGTCAAAGGCGCCGTCGTCGTTGAAGTCCAGAAACAATAGATCCTCGGGATCATTGAACCGGCCGTTGTGGTTGCGATCGACCACGGCCACCAGCTTTTCGGCGTCATCCTCAACGATCCGTCCCAGGAACCAGGTTCTGACGCTCACCCGCAGGAACGGTTTTTCTTTGACCAGAACCCCGGGTTTGTTCAGTAGGCCGCTGATTTCCAATTCCAGGGGCCGGCTGCCGGCCACGCCCTGGTAGGGCACATTGACCCGGACCGGCTCCGGTCCGTACACCCAATAAATCTGCAGACCCTGCCACTCGTTGAGCAGCGGGGTCCAGCCCTCTCCGGCGAAGCTGCCGTCGCCGTCGCTGTCAATGTAAAGCCGTTTTTCCTCGCCAACGATATCAATGATCAGCCCAAACTTCCGGCCATCGTCCCCGAGCACCAGATTGCCGGTGTAAGGTTCTTTCATTGCCAGCTTGGGAAGATCCCTGAACCGGTCAAGCCCGCCGATCTCCAGGTCCACTTGTTGCAGGGAATTCCAGTATGCATCGTAACTAGCGTATCCCCACGGCTGATGATTGGTGATTGGAGTCAGCGCGAATTCGCCGGTTTGAAGCGCTCCCAGTCCCGGCCGGGCCGCCGCCGCTCCGCCGCCCGCCAGCAATAAAGCCAGGCAAAGCAGGTGAATCTGCCATTTTTTCATCAGGAGCTTTCCTCCTTTGATTCCCATATCAACCTCATCCGCAATCCATTGTTGGAAGCAGAGGCAAAGGAACTGATTTTCCGCTTGCCCAGGCCGCCGGTTTACCCGTCTTGCGATGGGAAACCATTATATATACTTCGGAACCAGCGCGGAGAATCCTCCGCCAAGCGACAACTCCGGCCCCGGGAAGAGTTGGCCCGGTTTGACCGGAATCAGATTCCAGCGCTCTGGTCCCGGCTACTCTTCCGCCCCGGCTTCGATTTCGGGAAGGCTGAGGCCGACCGCCTCGCCGATGATTTTTTGAACCTTCATCATCAGGCCGGAAAATTGAAATTCGGCCATCAGATACTCGCGGATATAGGGGTTGAGTCCGATGACTGCCGACAATTTCCGTAACTCTTCCTCATAGGGTTCGAGCAGCTTGTCTCCGTTCAACTTTTTCCGTTCGTACTCCAGTTGTTTTTTCCGGAAATCATCGAGCATGACCCGAGCCGCTTCATGACCCTCCAGGGCTTGTTTGGATTTGGAGTAATTGCGATACTCATCGCTCTCGGCCAAGGCTTGGCCGAGACTTTTGGCAAGTTCGATAGCACGCATTGCCGCTCCCCCTTTAGCGAATTATAGTAGACCCCGGTCCAAGGCCACGGGGTTGTGCCGCAGAGCTCATAAAATGTCAACGATAAAGCCGAGCGGACTGTTGCCAACCCGGTTATTGAGCAAGAAAATTTATCCCATGGCTTCTAACCGGATTTTTCAGCGTTCCGTCCGGCTTTGACCGTGATTTTCCAGTTCCGGTTCAAAACACATAACATAGTATATGATCCCCAACGCAACCGGATGCCCAAAGTTCCGGGCAGCGCTAAATTTTAACGGCGGGGCCGGAACCCTTTGCTACCGCCAGTGTTTGAAATTACCCCGGGCCGAGCCGTTTGATCAAAAGTTCCACCCTGCCCCGTTCCTCACCGTCCAGCTGAATCTGAACGGTATGAACCCCGGTGGTCTGAAACTGCCAGGGGAGCTTGTTGACGGTTCCACCGAACGACGTATCGAACTCGATCTCACCCAGGGTCAGATCCTGTTCGGCCATGACCACCGGAACCAGACTGTCCGGGCTGACCATCTGCAGGGTGATCAGCCCCTTCGAACCGGCCGAGCCCGACCATTTCGTCACCACGCAAAACGGGATGGTCAGCGGAATTTTGGGTAATTGAAACAGATTGCTCTCTCCGATGATACTGATCTTTCCTCCGACCTCGAACCGGACATCCTCACAGACCAATCCAAATTCCAAGCGCATGACGCGTCACCCCCTGCTCGAAATTGGTGCGTTTATTCAAAACACATATAGTGTATTGTGCTGTAAAGCTACACATTAGCTTGTGCTTTATATCCTGAAAAAAGGATTACGCGCACAAAGCTCTTAGTCAATTCTCGCTAGGGAACGAAAAGTCCTTCCAGGCCCGTTATTTTCTTGGCGTCCGCTCTGGTATAATCGGACCTTTTCCTGCAAACAATGAACCCGGTGATCAAATGCTGATTTTGCCGATACGTGCCGTAATCCTTTATCTGTTGGTGGTTCTGATCATCCGGATCATGGGCAAGCATCAGATCGGTCAGCTCCAACCTTATGAACTGGTAATTACGATCATGATCTCCGAGCTGGCCGCGGTTCCGATGCAAGATACCGATATTCCGCTGATCAATGGCATCATACCTATAGTAACGCTGCTGGTGATCCAGGTGACCCTTTCGTTTCTATCCCTGAAGAGCGATGCCGTCCGCCGGCTGGTATGCGGCGGGCCCAGCGTCCTGATTGAGAACGGCCGGATCGTGGAGCGGGAGTTGACCCGGCTCCGTTACAGCCTGAATGATCTGCTCGAACAGCTCCGGCTGAAGGATGTCCCGAACATCGCCGATGTGGAATTCGCCATCCTGGAGACCAGTGGCAAGCTGTCAATCATCCCCAAGTCCCAGAAGCGGCCGGTCAACCCGGCCGACCTGGCCCTGGACACTCCCTATGAAGGCCTGCCGGTGGTGTTGATCGTTGACGGCGTATTGCGCCGGAATCATCTGGCCCAAACCGGACTGACCGAGGATTGGCTGCGCCAGCAATTGCGGGAGCACGGCCTGAACGGCTGGAGCGAGGTCTTTCTGGCCAGCCTCGACTCCACGGGCGGGCTTTACCTTCAGCCCAAGGAAAAGGGGGGACGCGCCTCGTGAAAGTCTGGATCCTTTCTTTGCTGGGCCTGGCCCTGTGCCTTGCCGCCGGGGGTCTGGTCCAGCGGCAGATTCACAACGCCACCGTCCGGTTCGAGGTCCCGCTGCAACGGGCCGAAACTGCCGTGGCCGGCCGGGACTGGCCCGCCGCCAACCATCAGTTGCGCCGCTTGGAAAAAGAGTGGTCCAAGACCAAATCACTCTGGGCGATGCTGCTGAACCACGAGGAGATCGACGCCATCGAGCAGGCGCTGGAACGGAGCAAAAAAGCGCTGCTGAGCCGGAGCGTCAGCGACGCCGCGATCGAAATCGGCGCGCTCCGCTACTTTCTAAAGCATATCTACGAACGGGAACGGCTGAACTTGGTCAATATTTTTTAAACCCGGCTGAAATAAAACACCGCGCGCGGCGGTGTTTTATTCTCGGTTTTCAGTGCCGGCCCTGGCACCCGGGATGATTGCAGCGGCCATGATCATGATTGTGATCATGGCCGTGGCCGTGATCGCAATGATCATGGCCAGCTTCGTCTCCCTGGCGCCGGGGTACGACCCGGTTCCCCGCGGCGTCAACGATCTCCACCCGGTCCAGCGAGGACTGGACCTGGCCCCGGATTGCGGCCAGATATTGGCGGCGCAGGCATTCCCGCTCGGCCGTCTCGGCCGCGGTCAGTCCGGCCTCTTTGGATTTATGATACAATTCATTCAAACGTTTTACGGTCTCTTGAAAATCCATGCTCCACCCGCCTTTCTTTATTTATCGGCTGCAACTGCGTTGGATATAATCCCCTTCAGTTCGGTCAGGATCTCCCGGGCCGCCTGCGGCCGGCCCAACGCCTTCATGCGCTCCCGCAAGCGGCGCAGCCGGCCGGGATCGGCGAGCAACCCTTCCAGCGCCCGCCGCGCGTCCCGAGCGTCCCGCACCGGCAAGCCCGCGCCGTGGCTCACTACAAAATCGCGATTACTGGCCTCCTGCCCCGGAATCGGACAAAAGATCAACAAAGGCAGGCCGGCGGCCATGGCCTCGGTGGTCGTCAGCCCGCCCGATTTGGAGATCATTACGTCGCCGGCGGCCATGAATTCATGCATATTATCGACAAAACCGTGAATCTGATACCGGTGTTTGGAATCCCGGGTCAACCGGAGCAGATCCTCGCGCAACGCCAGATTTTTGCCGCAGATCGCCACCACTTGAATGGGACGGCCAATCCGCTCTAATTCGGCGATTAACTCGGTGATCGGGCCGACCCCGAAACCACCGCTGGCAACGACCACCGTGAATTGATCGGCCAGCCCCAGCTTGGCCCGGCTGGTCGCCTGCCCCTCCAACCGCTCGAAAACCGGCATCACCGGCAGTCCCAGCGGCCGGATCCGGCGGGCCGGAATTCCGATCCGCCCCAGCTCCGGGATTAAGTCGGCGTTGGGCGCGAAATAAAGATCAACGCCATCGTCACGCAAAATGCGATGCGCGTGATAATCCGTGACGCAGGTGGCCAAAAACGTCCGGAAGCCATGCTTCCGCTTGAGATGGGTGATGATCTCATTCGGCAGGAAATGAGTGGTGATCACCAGATCCGGCCGCTCCGCCAGCAAGTGCCGTTCAAACTCCCGGCAATGCTTGGCATTGGTCGCCCGCCGAAACAACCGGCCGACCCTGTCCACCGGCCAGGTGTCCATCAGATAATAGCTCAACCCCCATAACCAAGGGCAATGTTTAACCAGAAACAGATAGGTCCCGGGATAACTCTTTTTAAACAGCGGCGTGGCATAATCCAACACGTCAAAGAGCGCCGCCTCTGATCCGGGGAAGACCTCCGGGACCGACCGGGCCAGCGCCTCGGCGGCCCGCCGGTGGCCGGCGCCGCTGTCAGTGTAAACGATCATGATCTTCGGCAATGAAATTCCAATCCTCTCCTCTAAAAGCCACGTGATAAAGTCTACCGGTAGACGTTAGCCGTGCGAAAAAATTCCGAAACCGACTTTATCCCTTGCTTCTCTGAGTTTTTTATGTGTAACCCACCCTCCGGCCGGGGTTTATCACAACACTTTTAAAATGTCACGCCAAATCTCTTAGGCACCAATCCGGCGCCAGACCGGATCGGACGCTTCTTCCCAGACCAGGTACCCCGGGTTCGGTGTCAGATAGGAACAGACCGAGCCGGGATTGAACAAACGGATCCGGCCCAACCGCCACGTCCCCGGAGTATGGGTATGGCCGAAAAAAACCATGGTGGCTCGGACCCGGGCTCCGGCATCGGCCAGCCGGCGCAGATCGCGGTGAACCTCAAAAGTATGGCCGTGCGCGAACAAGCAGCGGCGGCCGTTGCAACGCAACGCCAGAAACTCGGGGAACACCTCTGACGGATCATTGTTGCCCTGCACCGCATCGCAGACAAACGGCTCAGCCGCACGGACCCTCCGGAGATCGGGCGCGCCGTCGCCCAGATGAATCAGAAGATCGAAGGGCCGCTCCCGCTCGACGATTCGTTTCAAAACCCCGGGATTGCCGTGGCTGTCGCCCAATATCAACAGTTTCATCTTTAACCCGCCTCGCGCGCTTCCGCTTGAGTCCCATCTTATTGTACCATATCCGGCCCAGCCTGTCCTCAGTGAACTGGGAAGTCCCCGGGCAACTCCGCTCCGGGCGGCCGTTGCGGAGCGGAGTTCATTATTTTTCATTTACCTGCAATTCCTTGAAGGAAACCTTTGTCATGCAGCGAATTACCCCTCAAAATGCGCATGATGGGTGGATCGTACATTGAAAAAACTGCTCTGGCCCCTCTTACCTCTTTCCGTTCTCGGTCTCGTCCTGATCGTCGCCTGGTTGACCAAAGCCTCAACCCCGCTGCTCAGTCCGGCGCTTCAACCCTCCGAATCAACGATTCCGGCCGAAGCGACCCCGTTGCCCCCGTCACCTTCCCCCGCGCCAGAGGCGAAGGCTCAGGCCTGGCCGAAACCGCCTGCGGTCAAAGGGGTCTATGCCACCGGCTGGATTGCCGGGTCGAGCAAATGGTTCCCGCGCCTGGTCGAGTTCATCGATCAGACCGACATCAACTCACTGGTGGTTGACGTCAAGGATGACACCGGCACGCTCAGTTACGTCTCAAAAGTGCCCCTGGTCAACGCCATCGGCGCCTCAGAACCCAAGATCGGCGATCCCCGGGCAATGCTGGCCACCCTGAGACAGCACCGGATCTTCCCCATCGCCCGGATCGTCGTGTTCAAGGATCCCTTCCTGGCCCGGCAAAAGCCGGAATGGGCCGTCAAGGACACCGCCGGTGGGCTTTGGAGCGACCGGAAGGGCCTGCACTGGGTCGACCCCAACAACCAGGAGTACTGGGACTACATCGTCGCCATCGCTGCTGAAGCCATTGACCTCGGCTTTCAGGAAATCCAGTTCGATTATGTCCGCTTTACCAGCGACGGCGAAATCAAGCGCTGCGTCTACCCTTACAGCAACGGGCAGTTGAAGCAGGACGTGATCCGCGATTTCCTCTCCTACGCCCGGGCCAAGCTCCGTCCCTATAACGTGCCGGTATCCGCCGACATCTTCGGCCTGACCACGAGCGTCGAGGATGACCAGGGCATCGGCCAGCTTTATGAGAAGATCATCGCCAATGTCGACGTGGTCTGCCCGATGGTCTACCCGTCTCATTACGGACCCGGCAGCTTCGGGCTGGGTAATCCGAACTTCCATCCCTATGAAACCGTATTCCGCGCCGTCAGCGACGCCCGGAAACGGCTGGAGAAAGCCGGCAATCAGGCCACCGCGCTCCGCCCCTGGCTGCAGGATTTCAATCTCGGGGCTTCCTACGGCCGGGCCGAAATTCAAAAGCAGATTAAGGCCGTCGAAGATGCCGGCGCCAAAGAATGGATCTTTTGGAATCCAAGTTGCCGTTATCAATTGGAGAAGTACCGCTAGCGCTTCTCAACCTTATCCGATAGCGCACCAAAAAGGCTACCCCGTTCGGGGTAGCCTTTTGACTGGCCGGTTGTTGTTTCCGCAACAACCGCAATCATTCCGGAACGAAAAACAATCGCTCCGGAAGTTCCGGTGTTATTTTCAGGTCAGGGATCAATCATTTTCCCGGTCCCAATGATCACTGCGGATGATTGGGAGAGAAGTCCGGACGGCCCAATGTCATTTTTGGGGAAGCCGAAATAATGATTGGAGCGTCCGGTGTTATTTCTGGAAATAAAAACGGACTCATTTTCGTTCTACAGGAACTGCTTGGAGCTTTCAAACGCCTTGACCACGTGATCCTTGGCGCGGAGCAGATCCCGGTCGACCATGGCCTGATACAGCGCGCGATGATTGGCCAACACCTGCTCGGGTCCGATGGTCCGCAACGATTTGGCGATGGGGGAAGCGAACAACTGCATGACCACGGTGGCGATCCGGACAAAGGACGGATTTTTGGCGATCCCCAGCAGCCGCAGGTGAAATTGAAAGTCCAGCTCGGCCAGGAGCTCCAGATCCCCGCCGGGAATGGTCTCCTCGAACTTCCGCAGCTCAGCTTCGAGCATGGCGAAATCGGCGGCATTCGCCTTTTTAATGGCCAATTCAATGGCGTCGACCTCCAGGAGCACCCGGAGTTCAAACAGCTCCTCCTTGGAGCCTTTTTCAATAATCAAATTGAAGATCAGCGGATCGAACATGGCCTGGGAGCCGGCGGTGGCGATAAAAGTCCCGCCCCGCTTCCTGGCGACCAGCACTCCCAGACCGCCCAAGGTCTTGAGGGCCTCGCGCAGCGAAGTCCGGCTGACTCCGAGCTGTACCGCAAGTTCCGGCTCGGGCGGCAAGCGGTCGCCCGGCTTCAGTTCCCCGCGTATCAGCGACTGGGTTATTTTTTCAATGATTTGCTGGACCACGGTGCTTGAATGAATGGGTTGAAACAAGGGACCACCCCGGTTTATGATAGTCTCGGTTTCGAACGCGGCTGCCCGCCGCGGTAGGAATCGATCCCGAACCATTTGATAGTTTCGCCAAGATCTGCTATTTTCCTCCTCGGAACTTTGATCCACGATCCCGAGGACCCGGCCGCGTCGGATGACGGCCAAAAAAAAGTCTCCCTGAGAGAGGGAGATATCATTGAAGGAGGTTAGAATGTCAAATGTGTCAAACAAACAAAAAACAACTCAAATTCGGCGACCCGGCTGTCATGGCTTGCGCTTTAGACCCGTGGCTTTGCGTCTCCGGCTTTCACCGGATTTGCCGTTTATCGGATGGTTGTAACTGTTTTAATTATACTACCGCTGGCGGGCGGCGGCAAGAGCCACCCGCAATATTTTAGCGGAATTTACTTTTTTGTCTCGGGCAACGTGATTACCCAGACCGCCGGGCGGATGCTCCGATAGGTGAAAAACGCCAGTTTCCGGCCATCGGGGCTCCAGGCCAGCGATCCGCCGACGAGGGCCACCTTGTTGGTGAGATAATAAGTGCTTCCGGTCGCCAGGTTCTTCAGGTACAGGCTGCCCCGGTCGAACTTGCCGTTGCCTTCCTTGTCCTTGCTCTGAACCCGGTTTGAGATATAGGCCAGCCATTGTCCGTTGGAGGATACGGCCGGAACCCGGTTGTCGTATTCGTCGACCACCACCGGCTGAACCGCGTTGTCCGCCGGATTCCACGACCAGATCCCGCCTTTGCCGAACTCCATCACCGAATAGTTCTGGTTGGCCACGGCGACCGTTTTGGCGAAAGGCCGCAGCCGGGTAAAGTAAATCTTGCCGTCAATCCCCCACCACGGCGAATTCAGGAGGTCGCCCTCGCCGCCCGCCAGGGAGACGACCGATCCGTCAGCCACGTTGATAATGCACAATTGAGCCCGGTATGGACCCTGGGCCCGGCTGAAGACCAGTTGCGTCCCGTCGGGCGACCAGAACGGATCACGGTCTTCCGGTCCGTTGGTCAGTTGTCTGCCGGCTCCGCCGGGAAACTCTTTCAGCCAGACCGCCGAGGTGACCGTCGGCCCGCTCGGCTTGCCCAGGCTCCGCCGGACCAGCGCGATGCGAGTTCCGTCCGGAGCCCAGCGCGGCGTAAAATCAATCAACTGTTCGGTATTGGTCAACGGCGCCGGATCGCCGATCGGTTCCTGGTTCCAATACCAGATCCGCATCTTGCCGTTATCCTCGCCCTGCATCTTGGCGGCGAAAATAAGGGTCTTGCCGCTGGGCGACCAATCACAGGACCAGATATCGACATTGGCCGGGAGCAAACGGGTCTCGGACCCGGCCAGATTGGGGGCCAGGGCCGGCGGTTCCGGGGAAGCGACGCCATCGGCCAGCGCCCAGCCGGAGATGGCCAGAATGAGCAGGAAAACCGTCGCGTAAATCGATCGTCTCATGGGGATCCTTCCTTAGGCTTAGATGTCGAGATCACAAGCGTTCCGCACGGAACGCTCAAGCGCGGCCAATCCGTTCTTCGCCACGGCCGGCGCACTTTGCCTTGGCCGGGGTTTGGCTTGGACGCGATATGATTTCGACATCGATCGCGGTAGATCCTGCGAGGATCCGGGAAAATGAGCTCTGGAAACTATTCCTCGCCGATAACCCGGACCTCAAGGATCAGGTCGACACCGTCATTATCCCGGATCACCCGCTGGATATGGTCGATCAGGCCGAGGACATCGGCGGCGCTAGCGTTTCCCGTATTGACAATAAAACCGGCATGTTTCAGCGAGACTTGGGCGCCCCCGATGGCGTATCCTTTTAGGCCCGCCTTTTCGATCAGCGGCCCTACATAGTGACCGGCCGGCCGGCGAAAGGTACTGCCGGCGCTAGGCAGCTCTAGCGGCTGCTTGGCCTGGCGCTGGCAAGTGAGGTCAGTGATCCGGGCGGCGATGCTACCCCGGTCCGCCGGACGCAAGGCGAATTCGGCCTGGCTGATCACTGCCGATTCCTCATGAAACCGGCTAAACCTGTACCCCAGCTTCAATTCGGCGGCGGTAAACCGCGCCAGCCCCAACCCAGGCCGGTATGCTTCGGCCGCGGTCAATACCTGGGAGATCTCGCCGTCATAAGCACTGGCATTCATAAAGACCGCGCCGCCCACTGAGCCCGGGATGCCACAGGCGAACTCCAGCCCGGCCAAGCCGAGCTCAGCGGTTCCCCGGGCCAGATCGGCCAAGCTGACTCCGGCTCCGGCGCTCACCCGGGTCCCGTCGCTTTGCCATTGCAAAAACTCTCCGATCAGCCGGATTCCGGCGCCGCGAACCCCTTTATCCCGGACCAATAGGTTGGAACCAAGCCCCACCACTATCCAAGGCACGTTCTCGTGGCTACAAAAGGCGATCGCCCGCTCCAATTGGGTGATGTCGGACGGTTCTATCAGCAGATCAAGCGGTCCGCCGATCTTAAAAGTGGTCAGTTCGGACATGGGATAATCGGGAGTCATCCGAATCCCGGCCAATTCCTGCCGGGCTTTCTCGCGCCAGTTATTCATCGCTATTCCTCCGTATTTGGCGATATTGTTCTTGGTTCTTGGATAGTGGTTGCTGATACATTCGTAGACGATTTTCAGTAAATTTTGGATCTGCCGGAAAACCCCGCACACCCCGCAAATAATCTTTGATCCGCCGGGAAACCCTATGAACGGAAGGAGACAAAGGCCGGCCATGAAATTGTTCGAGCCCGAAGCGGGTCTTTTTCGAGGAAAACGCTTTGAATTACCCGCTGGAAAAGGAGATCCTGGCCAAAATGGACGCCTCCGGCGTTCCATCCCGGATCATTGGGTCCCACAACCGGGTCACCGGTATTCCCGGCGACAATCCGCAGCAAAGTTATTTGGAAAGCAAGCGGACCCTGCTCGTCGGGGTCAAACGCGATCTCCGGCTGGATACTTGCAAGCCTTCGGCCGATTTCGAGTTTTCGATGGATACCATGCCGATCTGTTTCGCGGCCTGGCCAAACGGCTGGACCCGGTTCCCCCTGATCTCCGCTTTGAACTGATCAAGCACCGTTTTACCGCCAGCGCCAAAAAGGTCATCCTGGAGCGGTTCCCCAATACGGCCCTCGATCTCGACGAGTCGGCCCGGCGCCGTAAATTCGGAAAGTATGGCTTGGTCAAATACGTATATCCGGAGACAGAATACGCCAAATTAAAAGAAAATATTCAAGGGCTACTGGCTTGGTTCTTCCCGGAAGCCCGGATCGAATACTTTACTTGAAAGAAAACAGCCCGTCCGGGGACGGGCTTGGAAGTGTCTACTGAATCCTGTTTGGGCTAAATGTTTCCGATGCGGTTGTTGCCTACCGAAAGCTCCACGGCTTGGGTGAGCAGATCGGCGTAACTGTAAGACACCCTCCGCTCAATCTGTCGCTCTTTGAAACGAACCACAAAAACCTTGGGATAAGTCTGTTCGAGAACGCCTTCGACTTCAAAGATCTTTTTACGGCCCCGATTGGCCTTGATCCGAATCGCCTTTCCCACGAACCCCCCGAGATCTTCTCTGATTCGATCGAGAACCCCGACCTCCTCCAAATGGTTCACCTTCCTTCATTTATCCTCACTCAGTATATCACGCCTGTCCAAATTTGTCAAGCCAATTATTATACTTTATAACGTGAGGTTTGTCAACCATTTTCAGAGATTTCCTAGAGGTTATTTGGTGTATTTATCAGCCACTTTGGAGGCTCCATAGGAATCAGGCTTGATAATCGCATCAAATCCGCTGCCGGTGACCATACCCACCACCTCCCGGATGATCTCCTTGGTCCGGCCCTGTTCGCCCACGTCAAGATGAATCTCGATATCCAAATCGGTCAAACCGCTCTCGGCCAGCCGTTCGGCGAGCCGAGCCGCGACGCTGAGACTCTTGGATGTCTCGTAAAAGATCCGCTGCTTCAGCGTAAGCTTGGTTTTTTCCCGCTCCTTGTTATAAAAAAAGCGACCCCCCTTGCCTTCGCGCAGGATTACAATGGCCGTCACATAGCATACCTCCTCCCGGAGCTGGGAGTCGGTCCCCACAATTAGTTTGTACTTGGAATCCGCATCCAACCGGATGTACTGCACGATATCCCGGAAGACCTGTTCAAAACTTAATCTTCCCTTGGTCGGACTGATAAAATGCATAGATCAACACCTGCCAGCGTTCAGATCTCGAACTGCCCGGGCCAACGCCCCGAATTCGGTTCCGGTGAGCGTCTCGCCGCGGCGTCCCGGGTCGATACCCAGCCGGTCAAGAATGGTGCCAATGGTTTCTTTTTCGCCGATGCCGCCGCCGGTTAAGGCGTTCCACACGGTTTTACGCCGCTGGCCGAAGATGGCCTGCACCACCCGGTGCAGCAACGGATAGAGCGCCCGGGTTTCCTCGGTCCATTCCGGCCTGATTCGGACGATAGCCGAATCAACCTGGGGCGCGGGGTAAAACACAGTCTTGGGTACGGCCGCCACTTTTTCGACCCGGCCGTAAAAATTCAACATCACCGACAAACTCCCGTATTCCTTGCCGCCCGGCGGCGCGACCATCCGGTCGGCCACTTCTTTCTGAACCAGAAAGACCATGAGCTTCCAGGGGATCCCGGACTCGACCAGTTTAAAAAGGGCCGGCGTGGTGATATAATACGGCAGATTGGCCACGACCTTCCAAGGAGCGCCTGCCGCCGGCCCTTCCGTCAAGCCCGCAAGATCGACGTCCATGAAATCAGCGCGGAACAACCGCAACTTTTCGTTGCCGGCCAGCCGCTCTTCCAGAATCGAGTGCAATCCCCGGTCATATTCGACGGCCACGACCCGGCCAGCCCCCTCCAGCAGCCAATCGGTGAGCGCACCCAAACCGGGCCCAATCTCCAGGACTCGGTCCCTGGGATCCAATTCGGCCGCTTTGGCGATTTTTTCTAAAATATTGCGGTCGAGCAAAAAATTCTGGCCCAGGCTTTTGCGGGGAGCAAAATTCCGTTGGGCCAGCAATTCTCGGATTTCACGGGCAGAAATTGTTTTAATCGTGGTGAACACCTTCCATTAAACGTTAGGCCGGAATTAAAGTCATCCTACTTGAAAGAAAGGTTAATCGCAAGAGATATTTTATAATTTCCATATTAAGATCATTGATCGATATGGTTACGATTTAAGACTCAAGCTTTGATTAGTTTGTCCTTCCGAAGCCCGGTTATGAGCGGCGCCGATCTCTGACGAATCCGCTTCCGGGCAGGGATTTGGCGTAATTCAACAGTTCTTTCCCGATTAGCTCGGCTTCCAGCCAATCGTTGACAACTCGTTGCTGATTGCTGACAATGCCCATGGTCAAGGTCATCACCGGCCACTGTTCCACGAAACCGCGACGGTTAGTCACGACCAACCCGCCCCGGCTCCGGTCTTCTTCTAGATAAAATCCGCCGATCTCCCGATCGAAACGGTCCATCAGCTTTTGACAAAGCTCCTCGGCGCTTCCCGGATTCAACAAAACGCAAAAATTGTCGCCGCCCAGATGATACAGTTCGGGAGCGACCGGCCGGCAATCGCCGGTCTCTTCCTGCAACAGGTTGGCGAGAAACCGAATCACCTGATTCCCCTGTTCGAATCCGTAAAATTTATTGTACATCGTAAAACCCTTTAGATCGATAAAGACCAGATCGAACCGGCCGCCTTCGCTGACCAAATTTTTCAGGGCTTCCTCCAGGTGGATTTTGCCGGGCAGGACGGTCAAGGGATTCAGTACCCGCACTAACCGTGATTTGACGATTTGGGTATTGACCCGGCCGAGCAGCGTTTTGGGGGTGAACGGCTTAACTAGGATATCATCCACTTTTAGCCCGAGGGCTTTGAACTGTTCCTCATCAAACTTCCGGTCCGCCAGCAGAATCAAGGCCATCCGCCGGAAGGCCGGGTTGTTCCGGATCTCCCCGAGCATCTCATATCCGTTAATACCCTGTGGCAGCACCGGGTTGATCAAGAGCAGGTCCGGCGGGGAATTGAGCAACTTCCGATATCCCTCTTCGCCGTCGGCAGCGGTCATCACCCAGTAACCGGCGTTGGAAAGCTTAATTACCGCCAGCTCGACGATCCGGGCATCCGAATCGATGATCAGAATTTTCTCCCCTTCCATACCGGCCCCCTGGGAAAATATTATTTGAATCGGTAATATATTTCGACAGTTTGAATCATCTTCCTGCTTGGCGGGATCGGATTTCGAAACCTACCGGAAATACCTTCAAGCATTAAAAAACCACCGGGCGTGCGCCGGTGGCTTTATGGTTTCGGCCGGATCATTTCCGCCTGGATTTCCGCTTTGGGACGTTTCCCGGTCAAATATTCATGGCATAGCCGCATCCGGAGGTTCTCCCGTCGCGGCCGGTCATAATTGACCAATCGCCCCCGCTCTATCCAACCTGCCAAAGGAGTCAACTCAAGCCCCCCCGATTCAAGCTCCCTCCGCCACCGCCGGAATGGTTCGGCCGCGGCCGGACAAACCATCAGTTCCCGCCATGGCCCGATCTCGCGATAGGTGCTTAGATAATAAGCCAAACGAGCCGCTGCCGCCAGTTGATCGTCTCCTTGAGTCCGGCGGTTCCGGTAAATGACAAACACTCCGGCTTCCGCCGGCCAAGCCCGATCACGGCTTTTCACAGCCGGGCAGGGCAGCAACACCGGGTCAATTCCGGCCGGATGACTCGACTTTTCCCGTAACCGGGACAAGCTCCAAAGCCTGGCGCCGGCCAACAGCGGAGCTTCGCCGTTCCAAAAACCCCTTACGCCCCGAGTCGTATAATCCCGCCGTACCGCTCGGGCGCTAATCAAGCCATCCAATCCGCTGATTGTTTCGGCCGCTACGACATTGGGACCGACCATCCGGATCGGGTACGCCGACTCGGCGTAAAGCGCGGCAAATCCATACCGTCCCGGCGACTTTCCATAGATCCCGGCTACATCGGCCCAAGTCCAGCCATTCGTTTGCAGATCGGTCACGGCGACATCCGCGGACTCCAGCAGTTTCCGGTTGCCGATCCAGACCAGCGGCGCGACCCAGCGCGGTAAAGCACATTGCACTCCGGCTACTTTTCCCAGTTCAGCCACTGTCGGGAGATAGGCGGCCGCTTCCGCTTCGCTTAAAAAAGGACCTGCCGGAATCTGACGGCCATAATCAAAGGCGGGTATCCAATACGCCGAGCCGTAGATATCGGGAAGATCACCGGAGCGGAGCCCGTTTTTGAGGCGGCGTTCGCTTTCTTCCGGATCCAGCAAGGTCAGTTCCATCCGGATGTTGGGATGTTCGTTTTGAAAAGCTGCGAACGCCTTCTCCAAATATTCCCGGTAGTCAGGCATTCCCGGCCAGGCAGTGTCCCACACCCGCAAGATATATTGCCGTTTCGGATCGATCCGGGCCCTAACGTTTACGGTAATCTTGCGCTCGCCGATTTTGACGTAACTCCGGTTCCACCAGCGGCCCACTCCCACGCCCGCCAGAAACAGGATTAGAATCCAGATCGCCACCAGCTGCCCGCGACGGATGGTTATCATCAACGGCCCCCCTTACCACGCTTCCAGGCCAAGCAGGAATTGTTCCACCTGGGTCAATACCCCTGTCGGTGCCAGTCCGTAATGAAATTGCATCCGTTTGACCGCCCGCTCCATCGTTTCCCCATACCGGGCGTCGGCGAAGCCCGGATCAAACCCGGCCTGGCGCATGGCAAATTGTACTCTCAGCACATCCCGGCCGGTGTTTTTCAGGTGAAGTTCGGACCGGATTTTTACCCGGGGCAGATTCCCCAGGATAAAAACAGGCGTACCCACTTTGACCATTTTGTAAAGTTCGATCACCTGCGAATTGAACATCCGGATACAGCCGTGGCTGGACCGGCTGCCGATGGACCCCGGTTTATTGGTGCCGTGAATGCCATAGATTCCCCAGGGGACATTGATCCCGATCCAGCGGGCGCCGAATCCGCCCCCCCAGGAGCCGCCCTTATGAATCACCTTCCACTCTCCAACCGGCGAAGGGGTCTTGCCGGTCCCAATCGCGACGACAAACGATTTGACCAGCACCCCATTCTGATAATAATCCAACCGCAATTTGTTAGTGTCCACGACGATTTTATCACCGGCCGCGGCCTGAATCGGTTGTGAATTGGCGACTACCTGGGTTTCCAATTGATAAAACTCGCCATCCTCGCAACGAATCGTCGCTTGGTCCCCCAGGCCGGACCATACCGGGACGCAACCGAGCCCCAGCCAGATTAGAATCCCCCAAATTCCCTGAAATCGGCGGCCTTGAATCACCACCACTCCCCCTTCGCCAGCGTACGCTAAATTGTTATGTGAGTGATGCGACAAATATGTATCGAAGGGGGCGGCAACAAAAAAGCCGCCGTCCCCAGCGGGGCGGCGGCCGGAACCGAGCGGCTTTAGTATTTGACCCGCTTTCCAGTGAGGATATAAATGGTCTGTTCGCCAATGTTGGTGGCATGGTCGGCGGCCCGTTCCAGCCATTCTGCGATGAGAATGAACCGAGACGCTTGATAGGCTTGTTGGGGATCGAGTCCGGTTCCGGTCAGTCGCACCAACTCATCGCAAATCTCATCGTAAAGATTGTCAGCTTCCTCGTCCTTTCGGCAGACAGCTTCCGCCAGGTCAGCGTCCCGGTCGACGAATGCTTTTAACACCGTAGACACCATGTTCATCGACAAGGCCGCCAATTGCGGAATGTGAACCAATGGTTTCAGAAAGGGCTGGTTTTTCAACTCCAGCACGATCTCGGCGATGTTGGTCGCGTAATCGCCGATCCGTTCCAGGTCGTTGACGATCTTGACGGTCGCGAAGTCCCGTTTCAAATCGAACCCCAGCGGCGGGGCATTGGACACGGACCGCTCGATCTCCTCTTCGATAACAATCTGCAGATTGTCGATGGCGTCATCCCGTTCGATGACCGTTCGCGCCAATTCCAGATTTTGTTCACGCAAGGCCTGGATGGCCAGTTTCATGGTCTCTTCGACTAGGCCGCCCATTTTCAACAAATGGTTATGAACCCGCTCCAAATTGTTCCCCGTTGTGATCATCGCGTCACCCCATATAGAAATCTTAATCTCCCTGTAATAATAATTTTACGAAAGGCTTTTAATTCCTTCGTCTCTTTAAAAATATTTGGGAAGAATTGAGGCCAAAGCTATCCAATCGGCCCCTTCCACATGATTAACGCGTCTTCGTTGTTATCCAGATAATATTTGCGCCTGACCCCCATATGGACAAATCCAGATTTTTGGTAAAGCTCCTGGGCCGGGTAATTGGAGCGCCGGACTTCGAGGGTCAGGTATTTCACCCCGTGCTGGCGGGCTACCTCGGTCAGTCCGTCCAGCAGCGCCCGGCCCACCCCGCGGTGCCGGAAGACCGGATGGGCGGCCAGATTGGTGATATGGCCCTCGTCGAACACGACCCACATCCCGATGTAGCCGACCACTTTGCGAAAATCGTCCCTGGCCACCAAATAAATGGCGCGATGATTCTCCAGCAGTTCATACAGGAAAGAATCGCGCGACCACGGCGTGGCAAACGAGGATTGCTCGATTTCGATGACTTCTTCCAAATCCTGAACCCGCATCGGTTCAATCGTTACGGTCACGCTGAAGCTCCTCCAGGCGAATTTCCGCTTCGACCCGGCGCAAATAGGCGGGGCGAAGCTGATCCGGGTCCTGACCCTGACCGGATTTTTTGGCCAGGAGTCCTCCAATGAGTCCAGCCTGGCCGGCCATAGGCCGGTTCCAGGCGGCCGGTCCAATCATCAGATTGGCGGCAACGTTCCAAATTTCGGCATAAGCCTTGGCGGCGTCCCCAACAAGCATCACTTTCGGCAGCGTAGCGAGGCGCTCCCGGAACTTAACGGCGGAAACGGCTTCAGGAGCGATGACTTCCAGGAGGTCTCCGGCCGTGTTTTGGTACAAGGCGGCGTAAATTTCGCCCCGGCGCGCGTCGATTACCGGAGCGATCCACTCCGCGGCTAGGGCAGCATTTTCGGCGATAATCCGCAAGGTATTGATTCCAACCACTTTAATGCCCAGTGCCGCGGCTAAACCCTGAGCCGCAGCCAACCCGACCCGGATGCCGGTGTAAGAACCGGGGCCGGTACCTACCGCCACCAGGCCGATCTCCTCCATTTGCCGGCCACTTTTGACGAGCAAGCTGTCGAGCAGGGACAAAAGATATTCGCCTCCGCCCCGGCCGGCTCGCAATGAAACTTCCAAAATGACCTGGTCATCCTCGCACAGCGCCAGGCTCCCCCAGGGAGTGGCGGTTTCCAACCCCAAAATCAGCATCCCGCCAACTCCTTAACTAAATCATGATAGCGCCCGCCACTGGGCGTAAATGTCGCCGTCCGGCCTCCGGCCGGGCCGAAATCGATCCGGATCTCCAGATATTCAAGAGCCAGTCGCTGCTTTAAAAGATCGCCCCATTCCACTACGGTGATTCCTTCGGAGGTGAGTTCGTCCGGTTCCAGCACTTCCAGTTCTTCCGGCCGTTCCAGCCGGTACAGGTCGAGATGAACCAGGCGGAACCGCCCAGTATAACTCTTTTTCAACTGAAAAGTCGGGCTGGTAACCGGCACGGTCACCCCCAGCCCCCGGGCGATTCCTTGCGTCAGGGTCGTTTTGCCGGCGCCGGGATCGCCCGATAAAAAAAGGAGATCTCCCGGCCGTAACCGTTCTCCTAGTGATTCTCCCAAGGCGATTGTCGCTTGTTCGCTATCAAGGACCATGATGTGCATTCAAATCCTTTTCCAGGGTTTCCCGCTTTTATTAGATTTAGCTTAACACGATTTCCCGACGCCGGTCAAGGGCGGCGTTGGACCCGGTTTCTATTATTTTTTACCACTGTCTGCCAGTTTATCCTGACGGGGCTAGGAGCTTGTGCGCGTAATCCTTTTTCCAGGATATAAGCACAAGCCAATGGGTAGTTATATGGCACAATATACCACAGTGGCTGTTTCGAATACCCGCATAGACCTCCTGGATCAAGGCGTTACGGGGCAATAAAAAAGAAACCCGCCGTTTCGCGGATTTCTCATCAGATAAGCGTAACAAATCATTTAGTTGGGCTTTTAGCGCGATTCCCGCAATCCCAAACTGATCTCCAGTGCTTCATTGACTTGCTGCATGGTCGCTTCATCCAGAAAAGTAATACGTTCCTTCAGTCGCTGCTTGTCAACTGTGCGCAACTGCTCCAAGAGGATGACGGAGTCCTTTTCCAAGTGAAACCGTTCGGCGCTGATCTCGATGTGGGTGGGTAGTTTAGCGCGTTTAATCCTGGACGTAATGGCGGCGATGATTGTGGTTGGACTGTAAGTGTTGCCGATATCGTTCTGAATGATCAGTACCGGTCTGAGACCCCCCTGTTCCGAACCGAGCACCGGGTTTAAATTCGCATAATAAATCTCTCCGCGGCGGACCATTCAATCACGATTCCCTTTTTTGCAGATAATCTTCATACTCGTCAAGATCCAGCGCGGCGGTTTCCATGCCTTCCTCGGCCAAAGCCAAATTGAGTTTGCCCATGGTTTGATAACCGGCGCGGCATTGTTCCAGCCGTTCCCGGCGGCGACGCTCCTCAACCAGCAGCAATACGGCTTCACGAACGAAGGCGCTGCGGTTTCCCGTTTCCCGGCGGACGATCCCATCCACCTCTTGGAGGAGGCTGTCCGGCATGCTGACCGCGATTCGTTTGGCTTGTGCCATTCATCCACCCCCATCTCATAATCCAAAGAGAAAGAAAGCCTGAATACCATAATTATTATATACAATTTTTCCGAATTCAGTCAAATGGGATGCCCTGTTTCAACTTGACGGAATGGTTTGGTCGGCGGTTTCCGCAAAAAGGATTACCAGCATGATCCCATCCACAAACCCTACGCCGGCCATAGGGGCCGCGAATTCGTTATGCAATCCCCGGGGCTGGATGAACTCCAAATCCTCGTCACGGAGCGGGAAGCGCAACCCTTCGGTCCGGACCGCCCGCACTTGAGGGGTGAGCGGCACCAACGACACCGCCCAGCCCGGCCGGGCCGCCAGTTGAAACGGCCGGTCCACGACAAAAATCTCGTGCTCCGGATCAAGCAGCCGGGCCGTGACGCCCCGCCGCAACGCCTTCCAAAGCAGGCCGATATTGCCGAGGGTATGATCGACGCGCCGGCCCAACCCGCCCAGGATCCGGATCTCTCCGGCGCTCCGCTCCAGGGCCAAATCGATCGCAAGCTCCAGATCGGTCTGGTCCTTGGCCCGTGGAAAGGTCAGCATTTGGACGCCGGCGGCGGCCAGCCGCTCCCGGTCGGCCTCCGGCAGGGAGTCAAAATCCCCCAGCATTAGCCCAGGCCGGATCCCCAGTTGCAAAAAACTCCGGCCCCCGCCGTCGACGGCGATGGTCAGCTCCGGTCCGCTTTCCAGCTCCGCGGCGAGCTGCGCCGGATCGACCGGCCCACCGCCTACCAGCAATGCGCGCATCATGTTCAGCCCCCCGAAACGACAAAACACGACCGGAACCGGTCGTGTTGACGTCGCTTTTTGATTAACGTTTGGAGAATTGCGGCGCTTTTCTGGCTTTTTTCAAGCCGTACTTGCGGCGTTCCTTCATCCGCGGATCGCGGGTGAGGAATCCAGCCTTTTTCAGCGGCGAACGGAACTCGTCTTCCACTTTAAGCAGCGCCCGGGCAATCCCGTGCCGGACCGCTCCCGCCTGTCCGCTGACTCCGCCGCCGTTTACCGACGCCAGAACATCGTACTTGGCTCCGGAATTGATGACCTCCAGCGGTTGCCGGACGACCAACTCCAACATTTTGCGGCCGAAGTAATCGGCTACCGGTTTGCCGTTCACGGTGACATTGCCTTGACCGGGGACGACCCGCACTTTGGCGACGGCGCATTTTCTCCGTCCGGTCCCGTAATAAACTGTTTTAGCGGTTTTCTTCGCACGTGGCATCTTGTTTCCTCCTCCCTTTCTTAGGCCTCGATTTCAAGCGTCTCCGGAAGCTGCGCCGCATGTGGATGCTCGCCGCCACGGTAAACCTTGAGTTTTTTGATCATCTGCCGGCCTAAGCGGTTGTGAGGAAGCATTCCCCAGATGGTCTTGGTCAACGCATATTCCGGTTTGGTTTTAAGCAAATCGCTGTACTTCGCGGTTTTCAAGCCACCGGGATACATGGAATGGGTATGCACCAGCTTATCCTGGGCTTTGTTCCCGGTCAACCGTACCTTGTCGGCGTTGATGATGATCACATGATCGCCGCAATCGACGTTCGGAGTAAAGGTCGGTTTGTGCTTGCCGCGGAGAATGGTGGCCACTTGCGTGGCGAGTCTGCCCAAGGCTTTTCCTTCAGCGTCGATGACGAACCATTTCCGCTGAACCTCCTCGGGTTTAGCCAAGTAGGTCTTCATTATGCTTCTCCCCCTGCATGAATGCTGCTAATCTCCCAATCGGACCCGGCCGTTCAGAAGAAAAGGGCCGTATGTTTACGGACTTAACAATTATACCAAAGAATAGTTGGGAACGCAATTAAAACTTGCGAAGACCTGACTATACCCCATTGTTCTCCGGTTCCGGCGCCGCGGTGGGACTGGCGGCGCCGGTTTCCACTTCAGACGGAGCCGGGGTTGTCCGCGGTTCCGGCGTAGGCTCGGGAAGCGGCATGTCCGGCAGAGACGTCGGGAGGATTGCCGGGGTTGCCTCCGGCTGGGCCGAAACCATCGGAGTCTCCTCCGGTTGGGCCGGCACGGTCGGGATCGCCGCCGGCGGAGTCGGAACGACCGGGGTCGTCTCCAGCGGAGCTGGAACGATCGAGGTAGCGTCCGGCTGGGCCGGCGCGACCGCGGTCATCACTGGCGGGGTTGGCCGGTATTTGGAAAGGTCATAGGTGTTGCCAGGGTTCCAGAAGATCCATTCTTCAAATCCGGCGTCTTCCACGGCCTTGATCTGGGCCAGCAGTTGCTCCCGGCCATAACGGTTCCGGAGCGAAAAGTCCTGAAGCCAGGGGCGAAGGACTACCTTCCGGCCCGGTTCAAGCGCCTCCAACCGCCGTCGCGCGTGGATCAGGCTCTGATACACGGTCTCGTAGGGCGCGCGGTCCGGGTCGGGCAGTTGATAAGCTCCTTTGCGATAATGGGAGGGATATACCATCGGGCAGATCACATCAACTCCCTCGGCCACCTTCTCAAGAACCTGGCCGATTCCGAGATCATCCGTAGCCGAGCAGGTCAAGCCGAAGACATCGGCCGACACCTTGACCCCGAGCGGATTTAGCCGGGCATAAGCATACTTCAAAAAATCCCGGATCACATCGGCTTTCCGCCGGTTGTCGCTGGCCGGGTACAAACAATATTTCAATACGCCGTCGCTGGTAAACCGGACATAGTCGAACTGAATCTCCTTGAATCCCAGCCCGGCCGCTTCCTCGGCGATCGCTACCGTATAGTCCCAAACCGCTTTATTGTACGGGTCGACCCAATATAAGCCCTTGAAATCTCGCCATAGCCCGCCTTGGGTGCTTTTAACGGCCAGGTCGGTCCGGTGGGCGGCCAGATACGGATCTTTAAAAACCACGATCCGGGCGATCGGATAAATCCGGTTTCGCCGCAATACCTCCAGGACCGCTTTGGGGTCGAACTTCGCCCGGCCGGCCCCGAGGGTCCGGGCCAGCGGCACCCGGCTCGGGTAACTGATGATGCCGGTATCGTCCTTGACGTCGATGACCATCGCGTTGATCTCGGTCCGGTTGCTGAAATCAACCAACTGGTTCAGCCGGGTCTTGCTCCCCGCCGTCCAGGACGTCAAGTAGATCCCTTTCACCCGGGGCGTTTCGTCCGGGTCCGGCAGTGAAAGCGATTCCAGTCCGTTCGGAAAGATGCCGGACGAAGCCGGAACCGCCACGGCTTCCCTGGCCTGAAGCTCGAACTGGGCCAGCCAATCCGGCCACCAAGTTCCGCTCCCCTGCTCCCCGCTCCCAGACGCGGGCGGCCGGGTTCCGGTTCCCAGAACGGTCAGCGTGAAAAGCGCGAGCGCCACTGCAATGATTTTGGATGCTTTGGGCATGTTCCCCCTCGATTCCCTGAATATCCCTATTGAACAGTAATATATTTATTCCCGGAAATCAAATAAAACCTTCATTAAAATTTATGGCGTGGGCCGGTTTAATTATAATTTTTAATTGCCGGCTTTGTTTCCCGGCACGAAAACGATCCCATTATTTCCCCGGCGGTTCTCTCCGGACTCGCAATTGACTCCTTTTTACCGTAAAAACGATCTCCGGTGTCGAAATTTACAAGTTTGATCTCTCCCGCGTCCATTCCGGCGTCCCCGGAATGATCGCCGGGAACCTATTCCGGTAAAAACCGAGGCAGTCCGGAACTTTTTCCGCTTTGAAATCCTCGGTAAAGCCCGGGAAAGTTCGCGCGGAACCCTGGAACGGTCAGCAAAAAAACCAACGCCCGTTTCGGGCGTT
Source organism: Bacillota bacterium (assembly GCA_023402395.1). Classification (GTDB taxonomy): domain Bacteria; phylum Bacillota; class UBA4882; order UBA8346; family UBA8346; genus JAEYGI01. Next base: position 95,063 of record JAEYGI010000072.1, on the reverse strand, counting down.
GGCGCGTCGATTCCGTTTCCATGGCTCTACGCTAGGCTTGGTCCTGGAAACGACCGCGGGACGTAGTCCGTAAGGCTAATTCCAGTGCACCATATGAATAATCTTATACCCCTGCTGCTTCAAGGTTTCGACCAAGGACTCGGTCTGGGGGGAATCAAGCCGCAGCACCAGTTCACCGCCGTGATTGCCCTCATGGAACAGGGCCATTGAGATGATGCTCACGCCTTGCCGTTTGATGATTTCGGTCAAGTCGGCGATAGCGCCGATCCGGTTCTCCAAATCAATGGTCAGCCTGGTTCCGGTCTGTTTCAGCCCCATCAGATCCAGAAAGGCGTCGAAGATATCGGACTCGGTGATGATCCCTACCAGCTTGCCGCCTTCGACCACCGGCAGGGCGCCGACTCGTTTTTCCCGCATCAGCATGGCCGCTTCTTCCAGCGTCGCCTGCGGTCCGATGGTAATCGGATTTCTGGTCATGGCCTCCTTCACCTGCAGTTTGGAGAGGACGTAATTCAACTCCCAGACGCTCAAGGTGGTTGCCGCCGACGGACTCACTTTCAACAGGTCTTCCTCGGTGATGATCCCTACCAGCTTACCGCCTTCGACTACCGGCAACCGGGTGAAGTTGTGCTTGCGCAGCAATTCGCCAGCCTCCAATATGGGCGTGCTTTCGGTAGTGGTCACCGGGTTGACGGTCATCCGGTCTTTTACAAACATGAGCCATCCCCCTTTCGAATCTGCCTGCGGGCATTGCATCCGGAACACGGCCTAAACCGCGGCGAATTCCACTAAAAAATGCTCCGAAGCGTTGCTCACAATAATTATCGGTTACTCGCCGAATTCGGTTTAGAATTCTCTTTGGGTTTCCTTTATCTTCTATAACGTATAACGCCGGTTATGGATAAAAGTTGCCAAAATTTACGCAGGGCGGAGTATCCTCTGTTAAATAGTATGTATCAAGATCCGGGGTTAATCTATGAATGCGCAAATACGGCAAGATTTTGCTACAGAAGATGGTGCAGGCGGGGAAAAATAAAGGGGCGAACCATGTTCGCCCCGCGCAATGATTCGTTTCATCCGCCCAGGTAGGCCTTGCGGACCTGTTCGTTCTGGGCCAGTTCCCTAGCCGGGCCTTCCAGCACCACTTTGCCGGTTTCCAGGACGTAGGCGCGGTGGGCGATGGACAACGCCATATTGGCGTTCTGCTCGACCAGCAGAATGGTGGTGCCCTCGCGGTTGATCTCCTTGATGATCTCGAAAATCTCCTTGACCAAAAGCGGCGCCAGTCCCATCGACGGCTCGTCGAGCAGCAACAAGCGCGGTTTCGACATCAAAGTCCGGCCAATCGCCAGCATCTGCTGCTCACCGCCGCTCAACGTTCCGGCCACCTGCTTCATTCGTTCCTTAAGTCGGGGGAAGCGACTAAAAATCTCCTCATAATCACGCTTAACCCGTGACCGGTCTCTCCGGATATAAGCCCCCATCTCCAGGTTTTCCATTACGGTCAAGTTAGCAAAGATTCTTCTTCCCTCGGGGACCTGACCCAATCCCATCTTAACGATTCGGTTGGGAGAGATCCCCTGCAAGGAGGAGCCTATAAATTCGATCTCCCCACTGCTATAAGGAATCAGGCCGGAGACGCTATGAAGGGTGGTCGTCTTCCCGGCGCCGTTGGCCCCGATCAATGTAACAATTTCGCCGGTCTCGACCCGGAAGCTGATATCGTGCAATGCATGAATTGTCCCGTAAAAAACATTCAAGTTCCGGACCTTAAGCACCGGTACCCACCTCCTCTCCGAGATAAGCCTTGATTACTTTCGGATTCTTGGCAATCTCGGCCGGGGTTCCTTCGGCAATAGTCTGCCCATAGTCCAAAACGACGATCCGTTCACAAATTCCCATTACCAGGCTCATATCGTGTTCAATCAGAAGAATGGTTAGTTTAAATTCCTTCCGGATAAATTCAATCAGCTTCATCAGATCCTGGGTCTCTTGGGGATTCATCCCCGCCGCCGGTTCATCCAACAGCAGCAACTGCGGATGGGTGGCGAGCGCCCGCGTAATTTCCAGTTTCCGCTGTTCACCGTAAGGGAGGTTCTTGGCCAACTCTTCACTCTTATCGCGAATATTAAAGATCTCCAACAATCGCAGGGCATTGTTCTTGTTATCCGCTTCTTCCTGATAATAAGCCCGGGTCCGGAGAATCCCCTGCCAAACGTGATAACGGACCTTAAAATGATAAGCGATCCGCACGTTATCCAAAACGGTCAAATCCTTAAAAAGCCGGATATTCTGAAACGTCCGCGCCATTCCAAGCCGGGTGATCTGATACGGCTTCAACCCAATAATATCCCGAGCGCTATCCGGGTCATCGGTCTTTGGTTGAAACATAATCCGGCCCTCGGTGGGATGGTAGACTCCGGTCAACATGTTAAAAACCGTGGTTTTTCCGGCTCCGTTCGGGCCGATCAAACCAACCAGTTCCCCGGGTTCCAAGGTAAGATTGAAATCCGAAACCGCCCGCAGGCCACCGAAAGTGATTGAAATATGATTGACATTCAGGACCGTCATTGAACCGCGCCCCCTTTGGCCCGTCCCTTCCACCGGGAATTCAGCAGTTTAATAAGTTTAATAAATGAGATTTCTTTGTCGCCCATGATTCCGGACGGCCGGAACAGCATCATAAAGATGAGCAACAACGGGTAGATCACCAACCGGTAATCTTGAAGAATGCGGAGAAACTCCTGAAGATAAGTGAGGACATACCCGGTAATAACTGTCCCGGTGATACTGCCCATCCCTCCCAGCACCACAATGACCAGAAAATCAACGGACTTCAGGAAGTTGAACATGGTCGGATTCAAGTATCCGAAGAACAAGGCGTACAACCCGCCCCCCACGCCCGCGATGAACGCCGATAGGACAAATGAAAACATCTTGTCATAGAAAACGTTGATTCCCATCGAATTGGCGGCGATCTCATCCTCGCGGATGGAGATGATCGCCCTCCCATGCGATGAATTGATTAAATTATGGACCAGTACGATGGTTAATATCATAAAGACATAGACCCACGTAAAGGAGATCACCGGGCCCCAGGTAAAGTCCCCCGAGAAAGGGGGGATGCCTTTTAACCCGGCGGCACCGCCGGTCAAGCCTTCCAAATTGATCATAATCACCCGGATGATCTCTCCGAAGCCAAGCGTAACGATGGCCAAATAATCCCCTTTTAATCGCAAGGTCGGAAATCCGATCGCAAATCCGAAAACTGCGGTCATCACGCCGCCCAGAAGGATAGCAACGGCCATTGGCATTCCCAAGCGCATCACCAATACCGCCGTGGTATAAGCACCGATGGCCATAAAACCGGCGTGCCCTAAAGCCAACTGACCGGTGAAGCCGGAGATCAGATTCAGACTCAATGCGATGATGATGTTTATCCCGGCCAAAGTCAAGATCTGCGCAGTATATTCGTCAATGATCCCTACGATGATCAATCCACCGACCACCGCCAGACCCAATAATGCCAAGCCCAATAGGATCAGTAAATTTCGAATTCGTGTGTTCATCCCCGTCACCTATACCTTCTCACTGACATTTTGGCCGAGAATTCCGGAGGGCTTAACCACGAGAATAACGATGAGAATTCCAAAGGCGATCGCATCCGCCAATTGCGAAGAGATAAAACCTTTGGTGAAGGTCTCGGCGATTCCCATAATGAATCCTCCCACCATCGCCCCGGGAATGCTGCCGATCCCGCCCAGCACCGCTGCTACAAATGCCTTGAGTCCGGGCATGATCCCCATGTATGGTTCGACTTGAGGATACGCGCTGGCAAACAAGATTCCGGCGGCGGCGGCCAAGGCCGAACCGATAGCGAAGGTGAATGAGATGATCCAGTTGACGTTGATCCCCATCAAAAAGGCGGCGCCGCGATCAAAGGAGACCGCCCGCATCGCTTTGCCAATCTTCGTATAATTGACGATATAATTTAAAATGGCCATCAGCCCGACCGAGACTAGAAAGACCGTAATCTGAACCTGGCTGATATTGATCCCCATCAATCCAAAATTGACATTCTCTAATATCGGAAATTGTTTCGGATTCGGTCCGATCGGTGGAAAGACTCTGGCTCCGTTCTCCAAAAAAATTGAGATGCCAATCGCGGTGATCAGGGCATTGATACGTGGCGCATTCCGCAGTGGTTTGTAACAAGTTTTTTCCATCACCACCCCAATCACAGCGCAGATAAGCATGGCCACGATGAAAGAAATGATGTAAAAGAGCGGTGTGGTGGCTGAGGCAATCAAGACGAAAAACCCGGCAAACGCTCCTAGCATCAAGATATCTCCGTGAGCAAAGTTAATCAGTTTGACAATTCCATAGACCATGGTGTATCCAAGGGCGATCAACGCATAAATGCTCCCCAAGGCTAATCCATTCACCAGTTGTTGCAAAACCTCTTGAAGAAGTCCCATGCTTCCACCTCTTCTTGCTTAATCACAAATAATGGGAGAATGACGATTCTCCCATTATTTGTGATTTTTCTTAATTATAGATCATCTTATCGTGATTTTGAACATCAAATTACTGTAAAATTACGGATTGACGGTTCCGGCGTATTGAGTGGCGAGCTTACCATCCTTATCCTTAACGACTTTGAGCATGACCGCTGATTTAACCGGATTGCGCTTGCTGTTGAATTTGATCTTGCCGGTTACGAACTTTCGGTCGGTTTTCATCATCGCGGCTTTGATTTTGGCCGGATCGGTGGATTTGGCCCGTTCAATGGCTTCCGCCAGAATATAAGTGGCATCATATCCCAAGGCAGCCAACGCATTAGGAGTAATCTTGTATTTCTTCTCGTACTTGCCGACAAAGCTCTTTACGTCGTTATCATTGGCATCCGGAGAATAATGGTTGCTATAATAGCAATTGAGTACCTCGTCACCGGCATTGTTGGTGATTTCATCCCATCCGTCGGCGCCAACCATGGGAATGGTAAGTCCTTGGCTACGAACCTGCTTGGCGATGAGGGAAACGGTGCTGTAGTAATCCGGGATGAAAAGGACATCGGGCTGAGCGGCTTTAATCTTGGTGAGTTGGGCGTTGAAATCTTTGTCACCCGTGCTATACGATTCAGAAGCAACCACTGATCCGCCCAGCGCTTTGAACTTGTTGGCGAAATTGGTGGTCAAGCCCTTGGAATAATCGTTGGTTACATCGTAAAGGATGGCCGCTTTTTTAGTTTTAAGCGTTTCAAAGGAGAACTGGGCAACCACTTCGCCTTGGAAGGAGTCGTTGTAACAAGCCCGGAAGATATAGTCTCCGGCGTCGGTAACCGTATCATTAGTTGAAGAGGGCGAAATCATGATGATCTTCTTGCCTTGGGCATAATCGGTGATCGCCAGCGAGCATTTGCTGGTCAATGCTCCGATAATACCGATTACTCTATCTCGGGCGACCAGTTTCATGATAGCGTTTTTGGCTTTGTCCGGGCTGGCCTCGTCATCTTCAACGACCATTTGAATCTTCCTGCCCAACACGCCCCCCTTGGCGTTAATCTCTTCAACCGCTAACATAATGGCGTCACGAGTCTGAGTACCGTAAGCAGAAACCTGACCACTGATAGGTTGGATGGCGCCCAACTTAATGGGGTTCCCAGCTCCTTGAGCCGTAAAGGTCAGGGCCGCAATCACTACGCAAATAAGGATCAGCGCGGCAATTTTACTTTTACTCAATTATAAAACCTCCTCAAATGTAATTCTTATTATGAATATACCAGACTTAAAATTCAGTGTCAACCAAACTGATGGGACAAGTATAAAATTGACACGTTCATTACATATCGGCTCGGAAAATTGATTATGATTGATGGGCAGCTATCTCGTTCCGGATCCGCCCGGCGATCTCCGCCACCGGTTGAACCCCGCGATCACCCTCCTTGCGGGAACTGACCGATACCGCTCGTTCCTGGGCCTCCCGGTCGCCGACCACCAGCCAGTAGGGGACCTTCTGCAAGCGGGCCTCACGAATCCGGTAGCCGATCTTTTCGTTCCTGAGATCGACCTCGGCGCGAATTCCTTCCTTACGCAAATCTTCCATCACTTGTCTGGCATATTCGGCCTGATCAGGGGTAACCGGCAGCACCAAAGCCTGCACCGGCGCCAGCCAGATCGGGAAAGCCCCTTCGTAATGTTCCAGCAGAACACCGAAGAACCGCTCGATCGATCCGAGCAAAGCCCGGTGAATCATATACGGCCGGTGATCTGCGCCGTCGCTTCCCTTATAGGTGAGGTCAAACCGTTCCGACATATTGAAGTCGAACTGAATGGTCGAACACTGCCATTCCCGGCCCAGCGCGTCCTTGATCTTGAGGTCGATCTTCGGTCCGTAAAACGCGCCGCCGCCCTCATCAACCTCGCTTGGGAGCCCCGCTTTGTCGATAGCCGCTTTCAGCGCAGCGGTGGCCGCTTCCCAGCGCTCCGGGTCGCCGACCGCGTCGTCGGGCCGGGTGGCCAGGTACAGCTTGAAATCGGTAAACCCAAACGAACGGATCAGGTGCAGGCAGAAACTGAGGGTACGGTCGATCTCTTCCGGCATCTGCTCCGGGCTGCAAAAGATGTGGGCGTCGTCCTGGGTGAACCCACGAACCCGCAGCAGACCGTGGAGCACTCCGCTTTTCTCGTAACGGTAAACCGTGCCCAGCTCGGCCCAACGGAAGGGAAGTTCACGGTAGGAACGGCCCCGACTCTTGTAAATGGCGATATGGAACGGACAGTTCATCGGCTTGGCATAAAAAGGCTGCCCGTCGATGTCCATCGGCGCGTACATGTTTTGGCTGTAGAAGCCGAGATGGCCGCTGGTCTCCCATAACGTCCCGCGGCCGATATGCGGGGTATAGACCAGTTCATAGCCGTTTTTATAATGTTCTTCCCGCCAGAACTGCTCGATCTCCTGCCGGATCCGGGCTCCTTTGGGGTGCCAGAGCACCAGCCCGCCGCCGATCTGTTCGTCAATGGAGAACAGATCCAGCTCTTTGCCGAGACGGCGGTGATCGCGTCGGGCCGCTTCCTCCAAGAACTTCAAGTAGTTCTCCAATTCGGCCTTGCCGGGGAAAGCGGTTCCATAGATCCGCTGCAGCATCGGACGGGCCGAGTCGCCCCGCCAGTAGGCGCCGGCCGACGACATCAGCTTGAAGGCTTTCAAGCGGCCGGTGGACGGCAGATGGGGGCCGCGGCACAGATCGGTAAAATCACCCTGTCGGTAAAAGGAGATGCTCCCGTCCTCCAGGCCTTCGACCAGCTCGGCCTTATACGGCTCATTGTGGTTCCGGAAATACTCCAGCGCTTCCGCTTTGCTCATCTCAAACCGTTCGAAGGGCAAATCAGCGGCGACGATTTTGGCCATTTCCGCCTCGATTCGCTCCAGATCCTCGGGTTTGAAGGGTTCAGACAGATCGAAGTCATAATAGAATCCGGTATCAATCGCCGGGCCAATAGCCAGTTTCACGGCTGGGAAGAGCCGCCGCACCGCCTGGGCCATGATATGGGAGGCTGAATGGCGCAGTACCTCCAGGCCTTCGGGATCCTCCGGCTTAATCAGTTTCAGGTGCGCCTCGCCTTGAAGGGGCCGGTTCAGATCGACCAACTCGTCATCAACCCGGGCCGCAATGACCTCTTTGGCCAGCCTGCCGCTGATCGACTCCGCCACTCCCAGCGGAGTCGTCCCGTCGGGATACTCGCGAACGCTGTTATCGGGGAAAATTATCTTCATTGTCAACTGCTCCTTTCCTGTCGGTATATTTGAAACGCCGCGGCCGCCAGCTCACGGTCGTTGGGAAAAGTAAGACAATCGGCCTCTTCCGGGCCAATCCAGCGGCCGGCGGTGAAATTGGCTTCCTCCAGCCGGAAGATTCCCGAGGCGGCGGTCATCAGGAACCATTGAACCGTTTTATAATGATCGGCTCCGTCCTCAGTGAAGCTATAGGCGGTCTCGCGGAATGGCCCCAGAATCCGCGCCTCCAGGCCCGCTTCTTCCATTACTTCGCGGCGGGCCGCGGTTTCCGGCGTTTCACCGGGATCGATATGACCCTTGGGGAAAAGCCAGGCACCGTTCTTACGTCGTAAAACCGCCAGCCGGTCCTGGTAAAAAACCAGTCCGCCGGCGCAATAATCCCGGATCAAAACGATTCACCCCTGCTCTTTTAGAGTAAAAATCATAACCCGAATATAGATAAAAATAACCCGTCCCTGATGAGGGACGGGTTAGCCGTGGTTCCACCCTGATTGACTTGAGAATTAACCTCAAATCCGCTTTAATGGCCGTAACGAGACCAACGCCGACTTATGCGAATCGCCTTCGCCGGGGCGTCCCGGGTGGTTCAACCGTTCCGTGCTGGAAAGTTCGCAGCGTCCTTTCCTCTCTGCAAGCCGCCAACGGTATTCTCCCGTTCATGCGCCGTTCAATTTTCTGATAATATTTAATTATAGCGCGGAACTCTTTTAAAGTCAATCCCGTCCATTGTCAGATCCGGGACTCGGGTAGGCAAATCATTCCTATTTCCCGGTTCCGCTCGGACTATTGCGCGATATACTATAGTAATCGGATGTGGTAATAATCATCCCCGATAAATAAGGAGGTTTTTACGATGGGTAGCTGTGGATTTGGAGATGACAAGTGCTCCTGGATTTGGATTTTACTCTTACTCTGTTTCTGTTGTAACCGGTAGAGCATATCAATAGGGTGCCCGCCCATGGCGGGTACCCGTTTTTGAATCAGCCACTTAAAATCGAGCCAAAACGGCGAAGAGTCCGGGGGTCGCCGCCGAACTCCTTTAATAGCGCCTCCCGGAACCGATCCCATTCACCGATTTTTTCTTGGGACAGCCAGTGTTTTTTGTAACGAACCAGCAACCGTATGGCAGTTTTACGGGCCGCCGGCGTTTCCAGGCTTAGCAGTTTCCCAATCAGCGGTTCATAGACCATAACCAGCGGTTCGGGAACCGTTTGCCCCAGCCATTCCGATAAATCCAGCCAAAGGCCCTCTTCCTCTCCCAACCGGCCCAATTCGGCCAAGATCGGCCCCGGATCACGTTCAGCCACGGCGATGCGAAGCGCCAGCGCTTCCGAGCTACCGGCCGCGGCGATTTCCCGAATCCGTTGGAGATAGCCCTGAAACTCCGTTGGCCGGTCCGCCAGGATCGAGCGCAGCCGGAGATATTCATCGAAGGACGGTTCCTCCCGGAACCGGACGAAGCTGAGGGCTGCCGCTTGCCGGAGTTCGCCGCGCCGCCAGTGCAGGCGGATCAACCCATCACGATAGGCATTCCGTGTTTCCGGATCAACGGCAGTCGCCAATCCTTCCCGGGCCAGATGCAAGGCCCGTTCCGGTTCGTTCCCGCCCAAGCGGTCGATCAGCCATAACCGCCCGCCATCGGTTCCGGCCAGCCATTCTTCCGTTTCCCAAAGCAGTCGCTCACTCGCGGGATGCGATCCGCAGGCAATTAACAGTTCATAACGAGCCATCCAGGCCAGCGGACGCTCTCCGGGAGATTTTTGCCCCAAGATTTCACAAAAACCCTCCGGATCGCTCTGGAAGAAAGCCATCAAGACCGAACGAAATTCGGTGTGAAGCTCCCACAAGCCGGGATCCGTGGCGAGGTCGATCATCAGATTAAGAAGCGGCCCCAAGTCAGTCCAAGAGAATCGCGCAGGCAGTCCGGCCGCGATCCGAAGCTGATCACCGATTGCGGCGGCCAGAATTTCGGCGGGAGACTCCCGCCAAGCCTCGGCAAGTTTGCTTAACAGCTCGGCCAATGCCTCCAAAGCGCCGGAATCACCGCCGAAGAGCCGCTCCGCCACCATGGTTCCGATTCGATGCAGCCGTTTCCGGAACTCCCCGGGTTGGGAAAAATTTAGCCTGGGTTGGCTGAAACCGGCCCGAACCAGATTAAGCAGCCCACGGCTTTCCAGGAATCGATCCGCTGTAGTTGGCCCACACAGTTCCGCGAAACCGGCCGGGTCCCGCTCCACCATTTGCACGAATACCGTTCGCAATCGTTCCTGATCCGCGGCAATCTCATCCAGTCGTGGCTCGAGATCGAGGAACTGTTCTGGATCTTGCAGCCAAGCGAGGGCCACGGCGGTCAAATGTTTACAAAACCCGGGATAGGGACAATCACATTCCCCGGTAATTTCCGGACCGGTTATCCACAGGCGCGCCCGGTAGTCGGCCAAGGTTCCGGCCACCCGCCCGCACAACAAGTTGCCCAAGCGGAAAACCCGCAGCAAATGGCCTTCCGCGAGGTAACGGGCTCCCCGTTCCAGGATCTCCGGGGTGACGATTGCCTCTAAATCAATTTTTGAAAAATCGGAGGAGTTCATGATCCTCCCTCGCGAAAAATCGCCTTTAGCTGGAATAATCCGGCGATAAATGGCGGTTATTGGGTTTTCCACAATATCCACAAGTTATCCACAGGACAATCCTTGTGAAAACTCATTTTTAGCACTTATCCACAATATCCCCAAGTTATCCACAACTTTAACCTGTATAAAACCCTTTGTTGCGATTACTGGATTTCCATGAAATCCTGCAAAACTTATCCACAATTTTATAAACAGAGATCGGGTTGAGCGGTCAAATCCAGTTGTGACGGTCCTTTTGCTTGATAATGGAAATATCCGGCAGCCGCGATCATTGCCGCATTGTCGGTGCAAAGCACCAGCGGCGGAAGATACAGCGCGGCCCCCCGCTTTTCGGACTCCACGGCGCAGCGCTCCCGGAGCAGCGTATTGGCAGCCACTCCCCCGGAGAGTAAAATGGTACGGGCTCCGAGATTGTCAACGGCCCGGAATAACCGGTCAGTCAACTGATCGACCGCCTGCCGCTGAAAGCTCGCGGCGGCCCGGCGAACATCAATCTCCGTCCCGCTCTGCCTTTGGCGGTGCAGGTAATTGATGACCGCCGTCTTCAAGCCGCTGAAGGAAAAGTCATAACTTCCGCTGGCCGAAGCGTTCCGGATAAATTCGATGTCCGCCGGGCCGCCGCGGCTGATCTGATCAATCTTGGGCCCGCCCGGATAACCCAACCCCAAAGCCCGGGCCACTTTGTCAAAAGCCTCTCCGGCCGCGTCATCCCTGGTCCGGCCCAGAATTCGGTACTCGCCCCAGCGCTCCAGATACAGCAGGTCGGTATGGCCGCCCGAAACGGTCAAACAGACCAGGGGCGGCCGGATCTCCGGCCGTTCCAGGATATTGGCGTAAATGTGGCCCTCGATGTGATTGACTCCGACCAGCGGAATCCGCCGGCCCAGCGCCAGCCCCTTGGCGAAGGAGAGCCCGACCAGCAGGCTTCCGATCAAGCCCGGCCCGTAGGTGACGGCGATCAGGTTCACCCGATCCAGGCCGATGCCGGCCTCGCGCAACGCCAGGCGATAAATGGGCAAGATCGCCTCCAAATGACAGCGGGCCGCGATCTCCGGAACCACGCCGCCAAACAATGCGTGCCGTTCCAATTGCGAAGAGATGATGTTGCTTTGGATCCGGACTCCATCGGCCACCACCGCCACTGACGTCTCGTCGCAGGAAGATTCAATCCCTAACGTGATGAATTCAGACATTTGAATTAACGCCGCTCCTTCTTCCAATCCCGGTACTCCTGGTACGTCATAATCGGGGACTTTTCGGCAAGCTCTCCGGCGACGACCTCGGCCAAGAATACCCAGTGGGTCCCGGCATCCATGGTCTTCTCGGCCCGGACCCGGCATTCCAGGTATCCGGAGGCCTCTTCCAAAATGGGACTGCCGGTCACGCCGGGATGCCAGGCGATCCCCGCGAACTTATCGATCTCCCGGCCCGATTGATATCCAAACCGTTTGACCAGGTCGGTCCGGTCCGGAGTCAAAATATTCACGGCCAACGACCCGCTGGCCGCGACATACTCGCTGGTTAAATGCCGCTTGTCCATCCCCACCAGGATCTGAAGAGGCGCGTCGGTGATCCAGAACACCGTATTGTTAATCATTCCGTTGGGCCGGCCGTCACGGGCCGCGCTGACCACGAACAATCCGCAGGGGACCTGAAACAGGATCCCCTGCAACCGGCGATGGTCGTCTCCGGCAACGGCCGGCGCCGGCTCGTCTTCGATCGCCTCAAACTGCTCCGGGCCAACTCCGCAAACCGGACAGGCCTCCGGAGGTTCCGGCCCGACGCTGATATACCCGCAGACCTTGCAGCGCCATTGTTTCATGATTCCGCCCCGTCCAATCCGAAGGATTGCTCCAGCCGGAGCTCGGTCAGTTTATGAAGAAACTGGCCGACGTATTCCACCATCTCGCCGCCGTCCACGAAAAACGGGATATGTTCCGCGCCGACCCGTTCGGCGATGCCCTTCCCCTCCGGACTGTCGAAATCAATGTATTCAATAAGTTCCCATAATCCCTTTTCCTGCAGGATCTCTTTAGCTTTCTGGCATTTATCGCACCACGCGGCGCCGATCATCTGATACAATTCCGGTTCCCTCCTTTTATCCTGTAGCTCCGTCAATTCAAATTATACCATAATAGTTTATGATTAATTTCCTTCTTTGCCCCCCAGCGCCTCATCCCGCAGCCACGCCGCGCTGGAGGCGATCTCCGCCGCAGTGCCCCGGATCTCCAGCGCCGCGTAAATCCGATCACTGGACACAAACGGAGCCAGCCAATGCCGGAAATCGATCTCGCCCCGGCCGATCGGCAGATGGGTCGCGGTCTCGAACGGACCGCAGGACCGGGCGTCCCCCAGGTGAAATCCGGTGACCCTGGCGGCCATCGCTTCGGCGAGCAGCCTGTTCAGCGCCAGTCCATCGTTGAAATTGTGGGAAATATCGATGAGCATCCCCAACCCCGGATGGCCTGCAACGAATTCCAGGTAGTGATCGAGATGCTCGAACACAAAATATTTGGGGCGGATCAAGGTTTCCAACGATAACACAATCCCGGTGCCGTCCAACTTCGCCAGCCACCGGTCCACGGTCCGGCCCAGGCATCGGACGGAGTCGCGCCGTGCTTCCTCCGAGTATTCCAGCAAAAAAGGCGGGTGAAATGAGAGATCCGGCTCCATGCCGCACTCCAGGATGGTATGCATCGCTTCGGCGAGCGCTTCATCCAGCTGTTCCTGCTCCGCCGCGGAAGTCAGGCAATACAACCCGCCCAGATGATAGGTGCAGCGGAAGCGCGACCGGATCGACTCCGGAATCTCCCGCAGCGACAATTTCAATTTATCGCGGTAGAGCACCGGATTGAATTGAATGCCGGTTACCTTAAATTCCAGGGCGAGCTGCTCAATCCGCGCCCATTTGGCCGCAGTCTCCCCGCGTTGGAGTTCTTCCATCACATCGGTGCCGAGATCGTCCATTGCCAGATACAAGCCGGTCACCTCACTCTCGTTCCATAAAGCTTTCAAAAAGAAGTTTGTTTGTATAAGCTATGGATTTCCCATTCATGTATTTACTCGGTTTTGCCGGGTGGCGATCAACCCAGCTTCAACTCCTCGATATACGAGTGGGACACCCCGTAATAATTTTCGGACGCCACTTCGTAAATACAGCAGTTGATCTCTCTGGGATCGATCCCCAGCAACTCATGAATTAGCGATACTATGCCCGCCATCAGCCGTTGTTTCAACTCCCGGTGCCGCAACGGCATAGATGGTGATCTCCACGAACGCAAAACCACGGTCCCGGTTGGGATGGACCTCCCGGTGCCGCAACGGCGTCTCGCAGAGCCATACTTGGCCGATGAGGTCCGGAAAACCCAGGCATGTACCACGGCGGAGCCGATCTTCCGGATCAACTCCCGCTTCCGGGCCTCGTCACCGCCCTCGGGCAGGTACAATTTGATCTGAGGCATCGCCGCTCACCCTTCCGTCAATTGGCCGGTGAAGACTTCAACCGCCGGGCCGGTCATATAAACGGTATCGCTGGCGTCCCATTCGACGAGCAGGTCCCCGACCTCAAGGTGAACGGTGACCCGGCGGCCGGTCCGTCCGGTCAGGGCGGCGGCCACGGCCGCGGCGCAGGAACCGGTGCCGCAGGCAAGCGTCGCCCCGGCGCCCCGTTCCCAGGTCCGGACCAGAATTTCCTGATCATTCACGACTTCCACGAAATTGACGTTGGTCCGTCTCGGAAACGCCGGATGACGCTCGATCAGCGGCCCGATCCGGACCCGGTCCACTCCGGCCGCGTCCCCTACGAAAACCATGGTATGCGGCACACCCAGCAACAGGCTGGTAATCCGGTATGTATCCCCCCCGGCGGTCAGCGGTTCATCGATCACCGGGCCATCGGGGCCTTCCATCGGAATCAGGGAGCGTTCCAGGCCGGGCCGGCCCATATCAACCCGGACTCCGGTGATCCGCCCCGCTTCGATTCGCAATTGGGGAACGACCGACCCGGCCAGGGTCTCTACGGTGAATCGTTCCGTCCGAACCAGCCCCCGGTCGTAAACATATTTCGCGAAGCAGCGAATCCCGTTGCCACACATCTCCGCCTCGCTGCCGTCACTGTTGATAATCCGCATCAGGGCGGCCGCAGTCAGAGACGGCAACACCAGGATCAAGCCGTCGCCGCCCACTCCCAGCCGCCGGTCGCAAAGCCGGATCGCCAGGTCCGTTACATCGGCCGCCGGTGGCCGCTCAAAGCCGTTCAAAAGGATGAAATCATTGCCCAGTCCATGCATTTTGGTGAATTCCATCGTCAGTCACTCCTTCAACGAAGTCTTATTATAAGTCAAATATGCGGCTGTAGCCTTACGGAGAACTTTGTTGCTCTCTTCTATGCTTTTGTGTACAACTCCGACCTTTGGCCGGGACTTATCAAACGCTTCTAGAATATGGCTCATTCTACAATTTCCGTTATTTTCCTCCCGGGGCGCCAAAATTATCATCCGATTGTTAAAAATTTGACCGCAACATATTCTCCCCGACTCCGAACGGTTCCGGCTCTTTCATCGATCGCTTCCATGTCGAAAAATTGGTTTCCGGTGTCACCAAAATTCCAGATTTCGCCGCTGCATGATCGTTGCTGTCGAAAAAGACAAGTTTGGAGCGAGAAATCATTTCAGCGGCGCCATAATTCAAATGACGATCGTGCCTAGCGACAAAATCTCCGGCCAAAATAAGTCATTTTTGACACCGGCGTAATATCCGGCCTTCCAAAGTGAACTGAAACGCTTCCGAAGTGAAGCGCCCAGGAACTTGTGCGCCTAATTTGTTTTTGAGAATATAAACACAAGCTAATGTGCAACTTTACGGCATGATATACCATATATTGAAGTTGTTCCGGATACACGCACAGGCTTCCTGGGGTTGAAACCAATTGTTCAAACCTGCCGGCAATTGGTAATCAGCCTTTTCCGGTTCTGTTTCCCCCGGCCCCCACATAACATCTACCGAAAGGACGGGTGGTTCAGTTGAAAAACCCTCGAACCGTGGCGATCATTACCGGCTTGACCGTTTTGGCCGCCGGAATTCAACTCCTGCCGGCCTTCTGCTCCGGCGTTAGCCTTTGGCTCAGCATCATCAGCGCTTTGCCGGTTTTTCTGATCACCCGGCACCGTCCGCTGTTCGGCCCCCTGGTTTATTGGATCATCGGCACCGTAGTGTTGCTGGTCAATGCCTTTGCCGGGATCTTCTTTCTGCTGGTCAACGGACCGCTGGGCGTCTCATTGGGCATCGGGCCGCTTTACGCCAAAGATGACCGGATGATCGCGCTGGTCACGGGACTGATTCTCGCTATCAATCTCGGCATCATGGAGTTGATGACCGATCATTGCCTGTTCGGGAGCGCGGCGGCCGGGCCGGTTCTGGCCCGTTTCCTGACGATCTTCCTGGCGACGGTCGGTTTCAGCGGGTTGTATCTGGCGCTGGCGGACCGGACCGCCAACTGGGTCCGGAGATCTCAATTAAAAGGCTGAGTTACAGCCGGACGGTGCTCCAGGAAACGAGTCTCAATGATTTTAAGTCATTAAAAAAAGAACCCGCTTGGGTTCTTTTTATTTTCTATTTAAGTCTAAGCCGCCGAAGCTTGCTTGGCGGAAAGAATCTCTAGTGTCAGATATTCGAGCAAAATGTACCGGCTGCCGCCGCCGTCCTCCACCTTCCGGATCAGGGCCCTGACCTTCCGTGACAGATCAGGGACACTTCCCAACCGTTTCCATTCTTCCGGCGAATTATTGAAATCGCCGAGGAAACAACTTCCGGTGCACATGTAAATATTCAGGTCCGCCGTATAGAGTCCCTGGCCGTGGTCGATGAACCGGGTGACTTGCGCGAAGTAAAAGGATTCCTCCCGCTTCACCTTGATTTCGTAATATCCGTTCTCGTACCGGATGTCGTTGGGAATCGATTGACGGCTGCCGGGTTTCCGGCCGAAGAACTTCTCCGCCGCACGCTCGATCACCTCGGCCCTGACCCGGTTCCAACCCGAGTCCGACGGCGGTTCGAACGCCTGACGGTTGTTCCAGTAACTATGAAGCAGCCCGAATTCGATCAATGCCGGATCGCTGAGGTGATCCCTCTCAAAGGGGGCCAGCGACACTTCCGCGAAATAATTGAAAAAACGGTTCAGCGCCTTCCAATCCTCCTTCTCCAGGACGACCTCCCGTCCCGGAGCCGGCGTGGCGGCCAGCGCCCAACCCATGACGGACCAGAGCCAGATCCCTAAAACGATCACGGCACCATAGCGTTTCAGCCAAGCCATTTCCATCGCCCCCATTGATTTCGTGATTTTTATCCTTGCGTCAAGCCCGTCTCCGTCCCGACGCCGCCGCTCTCCAACTCCGCCTCGGGACTCAGATCATTGAACAGCCACGTCGACAGATACCGTTCTCCCGAGTCGGGCAGCAGCGCCACAATTACTTTGCCCCGGTTCTCGGGGCGTTCGGCCGCCCTCAGCGCGACGTAAGCGGCAGCCCCCGACGAGATCCCCACCAAGATTCCTTCTTCCCGGGCCAACCGGCGGGCGATGTTTCCCGCGTCTTGATCTTGGACCGGAATGATCTCGTCAATCAAGTCCCGCCGGAAAATATCCGGGATAAAGCCGGCTCCGATCCCCTGAATCCGATGGGGACCCGGCCTGCCGCCCGACAGCACCGGCGAATCCGCCGGCTCCACGGCAATGGCTTTGAACCCCGGCTTTTTCTGCTTAAGCGCCCGTGCCACGCCGGTGATCGTTCCGCCCGTTCCCACGCCGGCGACGAACAGATCAACCTGCCCCCCGGTATCCCGCCAAATCTCTTCCGCGGTGGTCGCCGCGTGGATTTCCGGATTGGCCGGATTTTTAAACTGTTGGGGAATGAATGAGTTCCGGGTCTTTCCGGCGAGTTCCAACGCTTTCTCGACTGCTCCGGCCATTCCTTTGCTCCCCAGGGTCAGTACAATCTGGGCGCCGAGCGCTTTCATCAGTTTCCGCCGTTCCAGGCTCATGGTTTCCGGCATGGTCAAGATCAACCGGTACCCCCTGGCCGCGCAGACGAATGCCAGCGCAATTCCGGTATTCCCCGAGGTGGGCTCGATGATCACCGTGTCCGGATTGATCTTTCCCGCCCGTTCCGCCGCTTCGATCATCGCCACCCCAATCCGGTCCTTGACGCTGGAAAGGGGGTTGAATGACTCCACTTTGACGAGCACCGTCGCTTCCAGCCCCGCGCTCAAGCGGCGCAGTTTGACCAGTGGCGTCCGGCCGACGGTTTGTGTAATATCATCAAAAACGCCTGTCATTTTGATTCCGCGCACCTCCATGATTTGCTCCCCGGCCTGCCCGGTTCAAATCAGATAATCGAGAACTTCCCCGGTAACGTCGGCCCGGAAGATCAATTGAATGCTATCCCGGATCTCGATCAGGCTCCGGTCGCCCCGGCGGCGCGGCCGGGGAACCGGCACGGTGATCAGGTTGCGCACCATCCCGGGCGAAGTAGTCAAGATCGCGATCCGGTCCGATAAATAAACGGCCTCGTCGATATCGTGCGTCACATAGATAATGGTCAAATCGGTCGTTTCCCGGATGGCGAGCAGATCGTCCTGCAGCCGTTCCCGGGTGAACGCATCCAGCATGCCAAAAGGTTCGTCCATGAGCAAAATCTTCGGTTTGATCGCCAACGCCCGGGCCAAAGCGACCCGCTGCCTCATCCCTCCCGAGAGCTGGTAGGGATATTTATTCTCAAAACCGGAGAGTCCGACCATAGCCAGGGCTTTTAGCGCCGCCGCCTGCCGGTCTTGTTTGGGAACGCCCCGGAGCCGCAAGGCAAACAAAATATTTTCCAACGCGGTCTTCCAGGGAAACACCGAATGATCCTGAAACACCATGCTTACATCGAAGCGGCGGCTGTCCTTGAACAGCCGGTTGAATACCGGGGACCGGAACCGGTATTTCCGCTGATAGGCGCGGAGCTCATCCCGGTTGGTGGGCGGAGGTTCTAGGACTACTTCACCCTCGATGCGGACCACGCCGTCGGTGGGCAATTGCAAACCGGCGATCAGTTCGAGAATGGTGCTCTTCCCGCAGCCGCTCGGCCCGATGATGCTGATGAATTCCGACTTGCGGACCGAAAGCGAGATGTCCTGAATCGCGGTCAGACCTTCCGCTTCCCCATTGACATTGATGGAAAAAAATCGGGTCAAATTACATAATTCAATGATTGACATCGGTTTTCTCCCCTTGCTTTGATCGGGAACGGCCTTCCGTTGCAACGCGGCCGCGCCCGCTATAAACCGGCAGGGACGGCTATCCCGATACTTCGCCGATTTTCCAGAGCGAAAGCTTTAATTCGATATACTTCATCACTTCAATCAAAAACCAGCCGATGCCCCCTAAAATGATCATCGAAACGATCATCCGGTCGATCCGGTAATAATCTTTGGATTCGACCAAGAGCCAGCCCAATCCCCCGCTGGCGCCGAACATCTCCGAAATGACCAGGCAAACCAGGCCCATCGAGATCCCGATCTTGGTCCCCATCACAATCGAGGCCAGTGACGAAGGAAGCGCCACCTCGATCAAGGTCGTGAATTCGCTGGCCCCAAAAAGGCGGGAGGTGTTGATGAAGCGGCGGTTGGTCTCTTTAACGCCCATATAGGTATTGAACAGCACCGGATAAAATACGCCGAGGAAGACCAGAAAACCCTGCATCCGCAGGCCGATTCCCAGGGCGATGATGGTCAGCGGCACCCAGGCCGGAGGCGGGATTGGCGCCAATAATTGAAAGAGCGGCAGCAGATGTTTCCGGATATAGACGCTCCAACCCATGCCGATGCCAATGGGAACGGCCAGCAATACCGCCACGGCAAACCCAAAAAAGAACCGGAGCAGGCTGACGCCCAGATGGCCCATTAAACCGCGGTTAATCAGCAGATCATAAAAACAGGCCGTCACTACCGACGGGGGCGGTATCAGGGTTTTCGGAACGATGCCCAACTGCGGCAGCGCCTCCCATACGATCAGCAACGGCACGGTTACTTTCAAAAACTCCAGCGTAAAGATGCTTCCGAAAGAGTTTCGCATAAAAAGAAAAAGCTCGTTTTTAACTTCGATCCAACTGATTTGCCTCATGCATAACCTCCAAACCCAAACAAAGGGGGCGCGGTGGCTACATCGCGGCCGCGCTCCCAATATGAAATGAAGGAAAGACTTAAAAATTCTTTCTTACCAGGTGATCCCCTTAAATTCGGTGGCGAAAACTCCGGGGACCGGATTCTTATTAATAACACCCAGTTCGATCAAAGCTTCGCCTAAGCTCTGATGAATATCCGTGGTGAGCTGAGTGGTAAATCCAAGCCGATGGTTGCCGTGCCGGATCGCTTCCTCCGGAGCCCCGCTATATTTGACCGCGATCGACACCACATCATCAGCGACCGGGTTTTTGAGAATTAGTTGATTGGCCTCATCAATGGCCTGGATGAATTTTTTGAGGGCTGCGGTGTTGTTGGCCAGGAACTCGGTATTGGTATTAATCGTCCGGCAGGTGGTTTTTTGCATCTGTTCCCGGAACAAGGTTTTGAACCCTCTCAGTTCGGCGATGCTGGCTTGGGGCTCCTCCAGAATCGCGCCGTCCACTTGTTTGGCTTCCAGCGCGGCAATGGCCGGACCACCCGCGAAGTTGACCAGTTTAAAGGAGGCCCCGGCCCGTTTGGCCTGCTGATTGATGTAGATCACCGCGCAGCAAGTGGGGGACAAACCGGCGATGGTTTTGCCGTTTAAATCTTTAAACTCCTTGATCGGGGAATCCTTCGGCACCGCCAAAACGGAAGTGCAAGGTTTCTTTACTTGGCCGATGATTTTTAAAGGGGCTCCGCTCGCCGCCGCCGCCAAAATCACCGTGGGGCAAGCGAATAAGACGTCGGCTTCCTTCGCAATCACCGCATCCCGCGCCCCGGCCGGACTGCGAAGGTCACGAATCTCGACATCCAATCCGTATTTGGCGAAAATCCCTTTCTCTTTGGCCACATACAAGTTCAAATGATGCGTTGAGGGAGTGTCGGCCACCACAATTTTGGTTGCGCCGGACGCCAAATGGCCGACCGGAGCCGCCGCCAGGCATACCATCATCAGAAAAACCAGAATCAAACCGAATCTTTTCCCGTTCATGCTTCAAGCTCCTTTCATTGTTTGACTGTTTCACTTTATCCGGGATAGCGGAAGGGCAAATCCATCCGCTGGCTAACCACTGGTCCATAAACCCGAAGATATGGGGTTTCACGTCTTCCGGAAAAATAAAAAAGCTAAAAAGAACTATGTCTTTTTAGCTTCCAGTTTTCTGGTCAGCCGACCTCGCAGTCGATCCAAAACTATTCAATTCTCCCGATATGAAATCGCGACGATATTAAGCCGCTTTCATATCATTAAATAATCGGACTATGCCAATAGAACACCCTGTTTTTATTATACCTGACATCCATCATTTGTCAAGAGCTTTTCTAAAACCGGAGCCTTCCCCGGTATAGTGCCGGCTCGCCGATTGACGGACGGTCCAATATGTATGATAAGCGGTACCTCAAAGCTATTTAGTTGGCGGCTCCAACCAATCCGAGAATGACGGCGACAATCAGCCACATCTGGTGTTTCTTCCGGGTGGTCTCGGCCTGGGAGCGAACCTGCTCCAGCTCGTACCGGAGCCGCTGATTGTCATCCTCAAGCTTCTTGACCCGTTCCTGAACAGCCAGGATCTCGTCGATCATCCCCTTGACCTGTTTTCTGAGTTCGGCCTGCTCGTCGCTGAGCGACTGGATCCTGACGTTGACCTTGGTCAGGTCCTCCTTGATCACTAGATTTTCTTTGCTAACCTGCAGCAGTTTGGTCATAAACACGTTGCTCTTGGAATTAACGTCTACCAGTTCGCTGCGAAACTCGTTGGTGAGACTTCTCAGCAGGGCGACGTCCTCCTGGCTGGTGGCCGCCTTGCCGCCCGCGATCTCGTTTAATACTTTGGCGATGACCATGGCCAACGTATACCGGTCTACCGGTCTATCCCCCTGGAAGGTCTGATCCTGGTATAATTGCAAGTATCCCTTGTCAATCAAGGTTTTGACCGCCTGATAGGCCCAATGGCTCGGCGGGACGTCGGACGGACCGGCGTTCGCCGCCAAGGCGGCTCCGCCCCAGGCGGCCAACAGCGTCAATGTCAGCAATACCAATATGATTCGTTTTCCGATCATTTCTTCCCCTCCCCAATCTGATATTTAACGGCTGCCGCCGTGCACGGCAGCTCCTTGCCGCTTGAGTCGAACAACTTCGCGCCTTCCAATCGAATCTGGCCGCTTCCCGCGCCAACCACCACGAAGTTCAGCCGGGCCAGCGTTGTCGCTTCTCCGGTAAAAGGTTTGATCCGCGCGCCCGACAGCCCGGTCAGGCTGCCGTTTTGATTGTCGAGGGTCCCGGATGACCAGGGGGAAAGTTCTTCATCCTCCACCAAAAAGGTTCCACGCGAAACATAAATCAAACGGATCTGTTGCGGATCATAGGTCAGGTTTAGCTGGAACCGGACGGCATCGGTCAGGTTAACCGCGGTCAGGTCCAGGTTGTAAACTTCTCCCGGGTAAAGCCGTTCCGGCCCGGTGGGAATGATCCGGGTGGGCAAGGGCGGGATCTCGGCCTTGCCGCTGGCGGCAAACGGTTTGATTCCGCCTCCGGTGATCTCGGCCCGCAAGGTCCCGGTCCGGACTCCGGAAAGCGGGGTCACCATCCAGGAAACCTTGGTTTCGGCCTGAGGCTCCAGATCTTCGAGGTACTTTTCAACCCGCTCGCCCGGGGCCAATTTGAACCCTTCCAAAACAACGGCGGCTTTCAGGTCACGCGCGGCTGACTCGCCGCTGTTTTTGACGGCGACCGTCACCGGCAGCGGGTCGGGCCGCCAGCGATCGGCCTCGACCGTTAGCTCCGGAATGGTCAACGCCCCTTCCAGCCGGGGTGGTCCGATGATCCGGAGCCGTCGCGTGACTTGATTGGCTTCCAGCCGGGTTCCGGCGACCTTGATCGTGAACTGGGTTTCGCCTTGCGCCTTGCCGTTGGGCCGGATCGTCCAGGAGAGCTGCCGGGTGACTCCGGGGATTAATTCGGCCAGCTTCACCTGAGGCGGACCGGAGACGCAATCCAGCCCCTCCGGCAATTCCAGATTCACAATAACATTCTCGGCCTTGACTTCGCCCCGGTGCTCCATATAGAGCAGCACTTGGTAGTCATGGGCCCGATCCAGGCTGTACAGGACTTCCGCCGGAGCGGTGATCCCCAGATAAGTATTTCCCGGCGAAAAAGTAATTCCGCCCAAGCCGTAATAAATGACCACGGTCAACGGCTCCCCGGGTTTGACGGTCCGTGGCTGCCAGAACATGGCCAGTGACGAATCGAGTTCATCTTCGCCGGTTCGCATGAAATCAGCGCCGGGCTTCAAGGGAATCTCCCAGGGGTGATCGGCCGCTTTGCCCCAATTGGTAAAGACCAGCCGATCCGGGGTGGTGACGTCGCCCCCCTTCAGCGTGCCTTGGGCAATCACTGCCGGTTTAGCCAGAGAGTCGAAGGCCTGCCAGAAATCGGGCCCCTCGGCTCCGGCCATTTCAAAATCGCCGGTCACCTCATGGCTGCCGATCCGGAACGGCGCGCCATCGTTGTCGCCGACCATGGTGTCGAGCAGCACCCTCAAGCCGACCTCGGCCGGAACCGACCCCCGGTTGATAACGGTGTATTGAATCTTGGCTGTATCCAGCGCCCCGGTACTGGGACTGCGGGTGATGCCAAGCGCCTGTTCGATCAGGATCGGCCCGTACTCGCAAGCCATTACCAAGCGATTGGCCTCGGTCTTCGGCCCGCCCAGAATGGCGCCGCCGGGAAGCTTGGCGCCGGAGCGGCGAATGGTCGGCTTGCCGAAGACATAATTGGTTCCGTCGATCCGGATCGTGGTGAATGAGGTCCAGGGTTTCGGCCTGCCGTAAATCAGCGGTTTATTGTCATCATCGCTCCGTTCCTGATCCCCGCCGGTGACGTCGACCGCGAACCGGCCGGTCTCCTCGGCGCTGTTGTTCAGGAAAACTTTGATGTATTTATTCTCGATCGACAGCAGGCTTGGATCTTCGCCCCAGGCCGTCCCTCCGGCCAGCAGTCCGAGCAGGAGCGGGATATAGAACAGCTTTGGTTTCATCGCGCCTCCTTACGGTCTGGTCTCCGCTTTGATAAATTTAACGCCGACTCCGCTATCGACCCGAAACACAAACGTGAGTTCAATCAAATAGGGATCGGATCCTGGCTTGAACTGCCAGTTTTGTTCCACGGCGCGGACCGCCACCCGGTTCAGCCGTTCGTCGCCACCAGGCTTCAGCGGCACGATCCGCTCCAACTCCCCGTTGGCCCGAACCAGGATCCGGAGAGCCACGTCGCCCTCGGCTCCTTCATTGAGAGCGTTTTTGGGATAGGGTGGCATCGCTCCCAGCACCGCCACTTGTTTCTCACCGGTACCCATCCGGATCGGGAGCCCGTCGCCTGCGCCGCCGGAACCGGCCGAACCCGACCCAGCCGGACCGGGGCCGGAAGCCGATGGTGCGGCGGTGGCCTTAGGCCCGACCGCGATCCCATCCTTAGGCGGAACCGCGGATTTCGCCGTTTCCGGACCCTGACCCGTTCCCTGGCCGGCTCCGGGCTGAACCGCGATCGGCTGCGGCTTGGCTGGAACCGGCTTGACGGTTACCGGTTTAGCTGGCGCGGCCAGGGTATCGTCTCCTCCGCCAACCCCGGCCCGGACGCCCCAGGCGTCGATCCCCCCGCTCAGTTCAACCACGCCAACCGGGAATGTATCCAGTTCGACCGGTCCCCCCGTCAGCAGCTGGGGCAGAGCCATGATTCCGATCAGAATATGAAAAACCAGCGACAGCAGGCCGGCAATCAGATAATTCCATCGTTCCGAGACGGTCATCGGTCAACCCCCTTATCCCCGCCTTAATTCTCCGGTTTCGGCATTTGGCGCCGGTCCACGCCCAACAGCGGCTTGGCGACGCCGGCGCCGGCCAGGGCGTCCATGACCCGCACGATCCGTTCATAGGGCACCACTGCATCCGGCCGGACCACCACCCGGGTTTGAGGGTCATTCCTGACCTCCTGGGCCAGCTTGGCGGTAAGTTGCTCCAGGGTTACCGGCTGTTTCCCCAGAAATAGCCGGGCCTCGCGGTCAATGCTGATTACCGTGGTATTCTGTTCGGCGTTGCCGATAAAGAGCGTCTTCGGCAGATCGACCGCCACCCCGGTCTGGGCGGTCTTCAGGGTCGAGAACAATAGAAAGAAGACCAGCAGAAAAAACATAACGTCGATCATCGGGACCAGCTCGATCCGCGACCGACGACGGTTTACCGTCAGTTTCACCGCAATCACCCAGCCTTTATCGCTTGATCACCGCGAGGATCTCCTGGCAATAGCAGGTGATCCGTCCGGCCCGTTTCTCCACGATCCCATAGAAAAAATTCACCAGAAACATCGCGGGAATGGCGATCCCCAGCCCGAACGCGGTATTGTAGAGCGCTTCGGCGATACCGGCGCTCAACTGGGCCGATTGGTTTCCGCCCACCACCCCGATAGCCGAGAAGGCCTTGATGATTCCGGTAACCGTCCCCAGCAACCCCAATAACGGCGCGGCGGTGACGATAGTGTCAAGCATGCCGAGGCCGCGCTGCATCCGCTTCAATTGGACGTCTCCGGCGCTTTGGAAGGCGGCGTCGGCCGCTTCCAGATCCTCTTCCCATTGCTTCAGGCCGTAATCAGCGATGGCGCCCATCGCCCCGCCCCAGGAAGCCGCCATTGCCTTGGCCTGGGTAATCTGACCCTGCCGCAGATGGGTTTTGAAGATCTCTACTTCCCTGTCATTGGGCATGACATTGAAACTATAAAACAATATCCGCTCGATCACGATCCCCAGCGCCAAAACCGAACACAAGGTCAGGGGCAACATCATGATGCCGCCGTCAACAAAGAACTGCCACATGGTTTCTGCCTCCCGTGAGATGTTGTTCGCCGCCCTACGGCGTTAATAACGGATGATCCGGCCGCACCGATCGCTATGAACAAAACGCCGGTCCTTTCACTATAACCCAAAACCGGCTTCCCGGCAATCGCTTATGAATTCAACGGGTGCGGCGGCCTTTTTCAAAGAAATGGTTGTCTAAGAACATGAAAGCCGGTTAGCGTGCCGGATAAGCGATAGAAACCCCCGCAGATGAATAGACGAAATTCCGGCCCAAAAAGTTCGGCCAAAATACCACAGCGGGAACAACGCGCACCGGCCGTTTCGGAGCCGGCGATCGCCGGAGCCCTTGTCTTTAATTATAACGTTCCTTTCTTAAAATGAAATCAAATTTATGGTCAAATTAAATAAAAAAATTTGACTATCCATTTAGGTCAGGATAAAGGTTGGGTCGGCGTTGCAGCCGATGCCCTCACCCATAGGGCGGGTTCAGAGTCGTCTGCCCTCCCCCATCACGCCCAAAGAACGGGCTATGGGGGAGGGACTCAAGATGCCCAAAACATCCTTTAGCAAAAGTTTAGGCCCTATTTTTCCCTCGCCCATAGCGAGTGTTCTTCGAGCGTAATGGGAGAGGGCAGGCGGCTTGAATCGGCCCAATGGGTGAGGGCATTGAGATCAGAGCCGACAATTATTTTACTTACCTGAGTAAACTGGAGAGCCAGATAAAAAAAATCCGGGGCAGCGCCCCGGATCCAGCTTACAACAAGCATTCGAGTTAATTCCTCAAATCTCCCAGCCCGGCAGATAATCCCGGGTATTGGCAAGCATCCGGTCGAACAGCTCCCGGGCCGGTTTCGGCCCGATGGTCAGCAATGGGTCATTGAGGAAGGCCCGGAACGCCAGTTCCTTGTCCCGGTTGAGCGCGGCCGTAAGGATCGCCTCCTGGTTGTAAACATGGCGGATGACCAGGGAGTGGACTTCCGGCGGCAAGCCGCCGGCCACCACCGGTTGCACCCGGTCCCGGGTGAAGTAGGCGTTGGTCTCGACCAACGCGCCCAACGGCACGCCGGCCATCTGGCCCCGGTTCGGCAGGTTGACGTTGGTGACCAGATCGGCCAGGCCGAGCAGGGCTTTCATCTGCCGGACCCCTTCCTCGCCGGTGTTCTCCAGCTTCAGTTCCTCGGTCCCGGCGGCCAGGCGCTGGCTCCGGTCGATCCATTCCTGCTTGCGCTGAATCCGGAACGGGACCGTGGTCAGCGAGAACTTCCAGCCGCGCACCGTCTCCGGGTCCTTCAGGTACCAGGGCGGCATGAACTCGGCCAGATGCCGGTCGCCGGCGGCCGCGATCAGCCCGTAGCGGCGGAACAGATCGAATTTAACCCGTTCGGCGAATTTGAAGACATCCTTCTCCCAGCGGCCCGGTTCGGTTTCAAAGCCGGTCTCGCAATAATTTTCGACAAAGCGGCGATAGAGCGGGAACAGGTCCATGGTCCGGTAAGACGCCCGGTCCAGCCAGGTGAAATGGTTGATGCCCAGCACGTTGATTTTGATATCTTCCCGGGCGGCGTCCGCGACAATGCCGAAATCCTTCAGCATCGCGGCCAGCAAGGTCTGAGTGTGAAAGACTTCGTGGCAACAGCCGAAGGCCTTGATCTCCGGGAACACTTCGTACAAAACCCGGGTGCAGAGAGTCATCGGATTGGTATAATTAATCACCCAGGTCTCCGGCGCGTATTTCCGGATCGCCTCGGCGAATTCGACATAGATCGGGAGCGTCCGGAGCGCCCGGACCAGCCCGGCCGGGCCCACCGTGTCTCCGACCGACTGATAGATCCCGTACTCCTCGGGCAGATGAACGTCAGAGTGCATCTCCTTGAAGGTCCCCGGCAAAATGGAGATCACCGTGAAGTCGGCTCCGTCAAGCGCTTCCCGAAGCGTTTCCACCGCTTCATAGCGCCATTTTCCCTTAACATCGGCCCGGGCCGAGAGCCGGTTGCCGATGATCTGGTTGTTCCGGGCCGCTTCCAGGTCAATGTCGTAAAGTTTTACGGTTCCCGCCAGCGACTCCTCCAGCGCCAGATCGGTCATCAAGCGCCAGGCCCAGCCCTGGGAACCGCCGCCGATATAGGCGATAGTCAGGTTCTTTGGATCTTTTCCGTGGTTTTTCATTGGCCATTCCTCCTAAAAGCCCTATAATTCCGCAAAGCCCTATAATTCCGCGTGGATTGCCCGTCCGTTGAGAAACGCGCGTCCTGCTCGGGCCGGCCCCGGTTGGCAACGTTTCGACAGGATTGATTATAGCGCAAAATATGAATAATTACTTCTCATATCTTGCTTGATTTCGTCAAAACCAACTTTTCTTGCTTCCACAGCGGCCGGTTTTATTGTAAAATGAAAAGCGGGTGATTAGTATGCGGCCGTATCCAGAAAACTTCGTCTGGGAAGAATTCCCGCTTCGAATTGAGCATCATCGCCGGAACCAGCCTTACAACATGCGGGCCGAGCATTACCACGACCGCTACGAGCTTTATTTTCTGGCCTCCGGCGTCCGCCACTTTTTTATCAAGGATCGGACCTACCGGGTCTCCGCCGGCGAGATTATCCTGGTGGACCGGTATGAGCTTCACAAGACCACCGAGGCCGGAACCCCGGCCCACGAACGGTTTTTGATCGGCTTTTATCCGGATGCCTTGCCGAAGCAAGAAGCCTCCGAACTGCTCGGCTGTTTTTGCGGGGAGAACCGGCTGATCCGCTTTGAGTCCGAGTCGTTGTGGGAGATTGAAAACCTCTTTTTCAAGCTGGCCCGGGAGTGCCGGAGCGCCGGGGCCGGGTTCCGGCCGTATCTCCGGCTGATCCTGACCGAACTGCTGATTCTGATCAACCGCGCCTTGCGGGAGGCGCCGCCCAGTCCGCCGGAGACCGGCGACCCGGTCCAGCTGAAAATGATGGATGTGGTCCGCTTCATCAACGACCATTTCGCCGAGGCGCTCTCCCTGCCCGGACTGGCGGCTCATTTCGCGCTCAGCCCGTATCATCTAAGCCGGACCTTCAAACGGGTCACCGGTTTCAGCTTCGTGGAGTATCTGAACAGCATCCGGATTCGCGAGGCGGAACGGCTGCTCCGGGAGACCCGCCTGCCTGTGACCGAGGTCGCGGCCAAGGTCGGTTTCGAAAACTTGACTCACTTCGGCCGGGTCTTCAAGTCCACCACCGGGACCACGCCTTTGCGGTACCGCAAAGGCGCCAGGCGGCAGTGAGCGTCCGAATCAAGGACGAATTTTTAAAAATTTCACCGCCGGGAAAACCTCCATTGGTAACAAATCGACCGGCGTCTAAACGCCGGCCGGTTTTGATCACGATATTTCTTGAAAAAGCTTCTCCAATAAAACCCCGACTCCCAGTCGGTTTGCCCAGCGGAACAGGTAATCACGGTCCAGACGTTCGCCTTGAATCATCAAAACCCCTTTGGCATCCAGCCACTGGCGTTCGGATACCCCGCCGCCGTCTCGATACCAAAGTAATTTGGTAAGAATGATGTCTTCCGGAGCGGCAAGTTGCATGGTTCTGCCGGTCTCGGGCACTATTTCCAGCCTTCGCCGCGAGAACTCCTCTTTGGCGTAAGGATCGCTTTTTAAAATAAAAATATCCACTTTAAACATGGTCGCCAAGTGGATGATGTTAAAGCATGACTGATGCTGCAACGCATCACGGATCATCTCCGGATCAATAAAAAATTCATCTTTTAATTTTTCCACCAACCGATCAATCTGCCCCGGCTCAAGATCAGACACCAGATCAGCATCAAGGGTAGCCCGGGGGATGCCATAAAGGGAACTTCCAAGCGACCCACCGATTAGATAGTGAATCCCGCATTCCTCCAATGCTTCCACTACCTTAAGCGTTATCAAAAAAGGAGTTAGCATTCGTTAATACCCCATTTTTTCCGGGTCCCAGCCGTTCACTTTAATGGACAGCTCTCTCCCGACCATTAACGCGCCCAGTCTTTTGCGCAACTCCTCGGGTCCGATCTCCGGATAGCGCTGTCTGATTCCGGCTTCAGCCAATTCGATGACGGCCTGGGACATTTCCAGCGCCAACCTAAGCCGGGCGGCGGGAGTCATCCGCCGGTAGCCCTCAATCAGAACGGCCTGCGCCTTGGGGTGAGTATCGGTAAATTCCGGCATTACATATCCCTCATTATTAGCGTTTACCTAAAGTATATCCGAAAACCAAACCGGCCGCAACCAACGAGCCCGGACCAAAAAAGGTGGTTAATTGACGCCGAAGCCAGGCCAATTTGTATCTTGGCTTATGCTTATTCACGAGACCTTGTCAATGCAACGGCACAAACCCACCCGTTTCGATCAAGCGCCGGCCTTCGGCGCCCAGCAGAAACCGCAGCAAGCGATTGGCTGGGGAACCGGCGGGCTCTCCCTCCCGGGTCACCGCGTACAAAATCGCGGTAAACGGATAGCGGTCGTTGATGATATTCGGTTTATTGCATTCGATCCCCTCTATCGCTAAAAATCGGATCTTGCTCCGCCGGTGCATTTCGTTGGCATAGTAATAGAAAGAATAGCCAATGGCGTTTTTGGCGTTTTTATAGCCGGCCACCGCGTCGACCAAGCCGCCCATTCCGCCGATCCGGTGTTCCAGGGGCGGGTCCGCCAGCGGCAATCCCCGCATTACGTGCTTTTCCATAAACGTCTGGCTGCCGGAATTCTCGTCGCGCTGATAGGCGACGATCGGCTCGTCCTCGCCCCCGACCTCTTTCCAATTGGTAATTTTTCCGGCGTAGACGCCCCGGATCTGCTCGATGGAGAGATTAGCGACCGTCGCGTCCCGGTGCGTCAGAAAGACAAAGGCGTCTTTGCCGAGAGGTGTCAGCTTCAGCGAAACCCGGTTTGCTTCGGCTTCCCGCAGTTCGGAGTCGGAGGGACCGGCGACGAAAATAAGGTCGGCCCGTTTATGGATCAGGTTCAAGTAAGCTTCGTGGGTGGTATTGAAACGGACTTCCCGGTCGACCCGGCGTCTGCTCCAGCCCAGCAATTCCCCGGCCAGTACTTTCCCGAGCGGAAGGGCGGCCGTCGCTCCGTCCACCTTTGGGTAGGTTGCCGGCGTGAATCGGGCGCCGATGGGAATCCCACCGAAAATCAGCAGCACGACCAGGAGCAACCCGGGCACCAGCAACGCGCCGCCGATCAACTTCTTCTTTCGCCCGGCCGAAATGGCTGGGCCAGCCAGGCGCATGCCAATCGCTCCCAAAAGGCCGGGAAGCAGCGGAATGAAGGCGGCGAGAGTGACGAGCCGTTCCTGATCCAGATAATCTTTTAACAAATCAAAAACCGGCATTATCCAGATAAAATAAAGGCTATAAAAAACCCACGGCGAAAAGAAGTCCCCAAACGGAACGTTAATGTCCCGGGTGTTTTGGAACCCAGCGAACCAGGCCAGCCATCCCAGAATGACCACCGGAAGGAAGATGAGCACGGGGCGCGACCAGCTTTTCCGGTTTCTTTCCCCTACCGCTACGCCTAATAGCGCCAATAGGATCAAAATCAGGCTGCCGTATAGAGCGATGGCTATTATGAAACTGCTGTCTTTAAATAACGCAATGGCTTCCAGACGGGAACCCATCAGCCCGAGGAAACAGCCGGACGCTATATCCAAGGCGATATACCACCCCAAAAAAACCGCGCACCGGCTGGTCATGGAACTTCCCGCAGCGCGGCGATTCGCCGCCCGATTCGACCATCGCGTTTCTTTCACGCTTGGTTTGTCTCCCACCCCTCAACACCCCGCGATGCTTTCTACAATCGTAACACTAATGTTTATTAGCAAAACGGCTTTAAAACGCCGGAGCGTTCCGCTGCCCGATCACACTCGTCCGGCAGCCGCTTCAATCCCATTGACGATTTTGACAAGATCTCAAAAATCCGCGCCCGGTCATCTTCGATGATGATGCCGCCGCCATCGGGGCAGGCATAGACCGTTGTGCGGCATATTTTCGAATAATCCCTCACTTCGGCCAGGGAAGCGGCTTCCTTATCCCAATGGGGCATAAAATCGAAATCGATCAAATTCAACGCCCGGAGATCCTTCAAACCGATGGCGTTGACATCCCCGAACCGGGCGATTCCGATCGTTTCCGACATTAAAATACTCCCGGCGCTAATCCCGATCAAAACCTTGCCCCGTGACACATAATCGCGCAATAGCGGGATAAAATTCCGCTTCTGCAGCGACCTGAGAAAATAATAAGTGTTGCCGCCCGAAAGGTGGATTGCGTCGCAGCTTAATAATTCGTCGATTTTCGACTCGTCATACTCCTGGTCAAGATCAAAGTAGAATAGATGGCCCACTCCCAATTTCCGATAATACTCGGCTTTGGGTTGATAATATTTCCGGGTGATATCGGAAGCCGAGGCGATATAGGCGATTCGGGGTCTTTCTTTGCCGATCATCCTCAATAATTCCCGGTCGATCTTGCGGTTTTCGTCAATCATCTGATCGCTGTATAAGACCAACTTTTTCATTAGGTTCGCCGCCTTTATTGCGCGATTCACCAAGATCATGTCGTACCAACCGACACCAAAGATGTTTTGGCTTATCTTGAAGATTAGGAGACCCTCTCCAGGCCATGCTTTTCACTATCAATGCCTCTTCGGTTTGGAGATTGCTAAAGAGTTTAGGAAATCTCATTCGCCATGAGAAATCTTTTCCAGTTGTTTCCTCAACTTCTCATCAAATGTTTCGACTTGAAGATGTTTTATCCTATGATAGGAAAGCAATAAACAATCAACAAAATCAAGACGTAAACTTGTGTAAAATCTTAAAGCGGAACAGACTACCTCCTGCTCATCCACATTAATGTTCTCGTAATCGGTTAAGCCATTCAGGGAAGAAAAGATATCGTTTCGATCTACTTTGTACACCTTCTCCAGAACATACACTATCTCCGCGATAATTTCGACCGGAATAAACACCTGATCATTCTCGATAATTAAGGCGGCTTTATCCGCCAGATCCTTAAACATCGTTCAAAAAAGATATCGTAAAACAATATTGGCGTCAATTATCTTCATTGGTTTCCCTCACCGCTTCAGCCCAAGCCGATCCTTCCAGCGGCAGATAGCTCACGTTGGCATATCGATGCAATAACCCCTTTACCCTTGGTTGAACCGCAGGTTTTAGATTCTCTTTTCCTTCCTCTTCATATGGCAATATGATGATCTCTACTTTTTTATTCCGCATATGCTCTGGAATATTAATGATTCCGGCCAGCAGATCACTATTGGCGATCTTTCGTATAAAGTTCATATCCCATCCCCCTTTATTTATATTATACCAGAATACCTGTTTGTTTACAGATAATGGGTGGTCAAAATATCCATCCATAGAAGGGTCCTCATGCCTGCCCAAAAGAAGCAAAAAATCAAGTCATACTAGGCGACACCAAAGACGTTTTGGCTTGTCTCGAAAAATCAAATCAAAAGCATCAAACAGTGCTGAGGAAGCTTGCGAAATAATCTTGGAGATCGGTGTCTGACGCCTGAACATATTTATTTAATTCATCGGGATGTAATTCAAAAATACGGTGGCCAAGACGGTCACTATATTTTTACCTCCAAAATAAGGTCGAAAGCATTCTCGCTCAACAATACCCGTATTTCGGAGTGGAAAGGTTTCTTTAACTGCCCCAACCTTTTGCCTATATTACAATGCCCGCACCAAGGTTATGTTATTACCATTACCTATTACAAAATCTCTTACATCAATCCCTTGGCCCGGACGATATCGCCGATATCTTTGACCAGTTGAATCGAGGCCTCGATTTCGGCTTTCCGCACCGATACGCTCTCGATATTGCAACCGATCGGGATTCGTTTTTCCAGCGCGAAATCGAATAATTCCTCAAAAATCAATTTTTCGAGCTTAATGGATTGATCCAGAATATCTTCCGAGTTGATCAAATCGTTCTCCAGCCATTTGGGGACGCTGATCCCCAGCCATTTCATGAACTCCAAGGTCTTCAGCGAGCCGCAGGGTGAAAGGGTAAATAAGATCGGAACCCTCTCCAGGCCATGTTTTTCACAGTGATAAAAATAATCCGACAAGAGATTCTTGGAGGTTTCCACGTCGTAGGTTGTCTGGGAGACAAAGAACCGGCAGCCGTGTTCGGTTTTTTGAATGATCCGGAGATGCTCGTCGGCTCCTTTCCGGTGCCGTTCGGGGATGGTAATCCCGCCCAGAATCAAGTTTGTATCCGATTTCCGGCATAATTGATAGGCTTCGGACAATTTCAACTTGACTTCCTGCGTATGCGAGGACGCTCCCACGAAAACCGTATACCGGTCCCGATCCGGTTCCGCTCGGATCCATTGGGCCAATTGCTCCGGGGTATACTTGCCGACGCACCGGTAGATGATCTTCGGCAAATTCAAATCCCGTAAATAATTTCGTTCATAGTCGACCGGATCCACGGTCGGCAAAAAGGAGAAGGGACGCTCTTCCTTTATTCGATCCGACTCTTCCTGGATATCGTATAAGATCAATCCGTCAATGGCAGCCGTTTCAATTCTGGCTTTCTGCTTTTCCGCAATCTCACGGATTTTCTCCTCAGGATTGGCCAGTTTCGGCGGGGTTAGTCCATAGGTGATGATCCCGGCCTGTTTGCCCACAATCTTTTCTTTAAGCATCTTTACCTCACGGCGATTATTCTAGCTGTATAAACCAGCTTTCTCAATAAATTTCCAAGCCTTCATCTCAGCAATCATTCCCACGTCTTTTTGTTCCCCATTGTTCCGTTATTTCCTTTTTCTTTAAACCCAATTTTGTTACCCCTTCTCCTGCGGCACTTCCCGCCGCAACAGCGGCATTCAATGCCGTTTAGGCGGCGCCTAATGCCGGAACTACGGCATCGCTTGCCGGTCCAACGGCACTCAATGCCGCAACTGCGGCAACCCTTGCCGTTAGTCCGGCATTCGTCGCCTGTCAATTGTTTGTCATCCCCGGAACTACGGCATTCGATGCCGGACCATTTTCAGTAACTGAAGATGGATTGGGAACCGTTCCCCGTCAATTATTGGTCAGCGCCGTTACTACGGCGGCGAGCGCCACTTCATTTTTACCAACCGCCACAGCATTTTCCGCACCCAAAGGTTCTTCACCCGTTCCCGCCGGTGAATCAGGAGACTCCGCCGCTCCGCTGTTTATATACCCCGCTGCGACGCGGTCAGTTGGCGCATGAACTGGGCCATGGCCGGCGAAACCCAGCGTTCCTCGTGATAGACCAGCCAGATGCCGCGCGCCAGCGGTTCTCCGGGCAACGGACGCCAGTCCAGCTTCCCGGCCTCGACCTCTTCCAGTACCGCGTTCCGGGACAGGATCGAAAAGCCCCAGCCGGAGATCAGGATCTTTTTGATGACTTCCAGCGTATCCACTTCCAGCTTCATCTTCAGCTCAACCCCGTGCCGTTTCAGCCATTCATCCACCAGCCGCCGGGTGGTCGACTCCGGATTGTGGGCGATGAACTCCTCCCGCCCTAAATGCTCAAACCCGATCCGCTCCAGGCCCGACCAGGGACTCCCGGCCGGAAACACCGCCACTAGCTCGTCCCGGCCGATCTCCCGTTGAACGAACCCGGCCGCGGCGGGTTGCAGCGCGGAGATGACCCCCAGATCCAGCCGCTGCCCTGCCAGCAGTTCCAGGATTAGTGGCGCCGGTTTGACGGTGAGGGACAAATTCAGTTCCGGATGGTCGTGTTTGAACCGTTGCAACGCCTTTGGCAGCATTGAAGCCGCCGGAACATAGCTACAGCCCACCCTCAGGCTGCCCCGTTGCAGCGAGACGAACGCCTCGTCAACCTTCCGGGCTTCGGCCGCGAGCGCGATGATCCGCTCCGCGTAGTGGCAGAGCGCCTCTCCCGCCTCGGTCAGGATCACGCTCCCGGAACGGTATTGAAAGAGCGGAGCGCGGTACTCCCGCTCCAGGCTCTTCATGTGAAAGGTGACCGTCGGCTGTTTCAGGCCGAGCAACCGGGCCACTTCACTTACTTTTTGACACTGCTTCACCAGGACGATGACTTCGAATTTGATCAGATTCACCGGACCGGCCTCCTTGGGATTGATACGGGACGGCTTCCCGGCGCGGGCCGCGCTGGGTCATTCCCGTTCCGCCCATAGATAAAATCTATGGATAGCCACAGATTATAATAGTTTATTTAATTCCGGCTGATGAAACTGCGCGGGTACGGGATCAGCGCCGGCAACTTCACCCTCGGCCATTACCGGGAACTGCTCGCCTGGGGATCGCCGGGCCTGAGCGCGCTGGGCAACAGCCTCAGCCTGGCGCTTGCGACCGCTTGCATCACGGCCGCGCTCGGCGTCTTTCTGGCGCTGACCGTCGGCGACGGCCGGAGCCGGCTTCGCCGCGCCGTCGACTTCATCAGCCTGCTGCCGAATACCGTTCCCAGCATTGTGATGATCGTCGGCTTGATCCTGTTCTGGAACAGCCCCTGGGTGGGCCAGAAAATCTATAACACTTACTGGATGGTGCTGCTAACCTATGTGGTGCTGTTCCTGCCGTTCACGGCCCAGTATGTCAACGCCAGCTATCGCCAGATCAGCAAGACGCTATTTGACGCGGCCGGCATCGGCGGCGGCAGCCCCGCCTATACTTTCCGCCGGATCCTGTTGCCGCTGGTCCTGCCGGGAATCTTGTCCGGCTGGGTGATGACGTTTATCATCTCCCTGCGCGAACTGGTGGCCTCGCTAATGATTTTGCCGCCCGGCATGGACAACGCGGCCCGCTTCATTTACGGCCAGTTCGAGCAGGGCAGCAACTCGGCGGGAATGGCGATGGCGGTGGTGACCATGCTCTCCAGCACGGTGGCGCTGATCTTGATCGACCGCTTTATTCCAGGGCGAAGCGAGGGAAGGATTTGAAGCTGACGATCTGGGGCGGCGCCGGCGAGCATGGCCGGGCCTGCTTTCTGGTAGAAGCCGGCGGGTTGAAAGTCCTGCTGGATTGCGGAGTCATCAATGGCAAGACCAAACATTACCCATTGTTCGATCCGGAATTGATCCGGCAATTGGACGCGGTTTTCATTTCTCATCTCCACGACGATCATTTCGGAGCGCTCCCGGGATTGGCGGTCGCCTGGGGCCGGAGCGGTCATGCTCCGGGCGCGGTCTGGCTGCTGCTGTCGTGTGAAACCAAGACCATCCTTTATACCGGCGATTGGTCACCGCACTCGGCGCTGCTGCGCCACGACCCCATCCCCGGCAATCCGCTGCTGGCCGGGCGCCCCATCGATCTGGCGCTGGCCGACTGCGCCTATGGAACTGTGGAAACCCATTGGGAAAATGCTTTTCTGCGACTAACCGCGACCATCGCCAAGGTGCTGGCGGCCGGCGGGACCGTTCTGCTTCCCTTGCCGCGCCTCGGCAGAGGCCAGGATCTGATGGTGTTGTTGCGGGAAGCCTTCCCCGAAGCCGAACTGGCGGTGGAAGCGGACCTTTATCAAGGATTGCGGGAAGCGGCGGCGAATTCCGAATTGTTGCGGCCGGAGAGCGCAGCCCGGATCGACCGCGCGCTGGCAGCCAACCTGATCGTGGTAAGCGAAGAACGGGAACGAGAACAGGCCGCTCAGGGCCGGCGGATCGTGTTGACCACCGATTCCCGCCTGGAATCGGCCGCGGCCCGCTCCTATCTACGGCGGCTGGGCGGCGATCCGCGCCACGGATTGATCATCACCGGCCACCTGGAAAAGGAACTGCTGCCGGCGATTCTTTTCGCCGGCGGCAGCCGGTTACGAATGAAGGTCTATAGGCGGCGTTTCCCAATCCATCAAGGGATCTCTGATCTCCGTGCCTTGCTGAACGCGGTCCGGATCGGGCGGACCCTGCCGGTTCACGCCGCCCAAAAACAGACTGACCGGGTCTGCCGCCGCCTGGCCTCCGAAGGATATCCGGGTTTGATCTCCCTGAGCCCGGGACAGAGCCTGGAGGTATAGTCCACCGGGCTTTAAACAACTCCCCTGGTTCTGGAGCTGCCCGGGAGACCCGTCCCCAGAACAGCTCCAAAAAAACAACCGGCCTTGGGCCGGTTAGTTTTTCTGCTTGCAGATATCGATGAAATACTGATGAATCCTCAAATCCCCCGTCAACTCCGGATGAAACGCCCCCGCCAGCAACCTGCCCTGACGCGCCAGCAGAATCTTCTCGTCCAGCTTGGCCAGCACCTCTACCCCCGGCCCAACACTCGTAATGTAAGGAGCCCGGATAAAGATGGCGTGAAAGTCGGGCGGGCCGATCCCGGCCACCGGTAAATCTGTCTCGAAGCTTGCGATCTGTCGTCCAAAGGCGTTCCGGTTGACGGTGATGTCCATCAACCCGAGCCGGGGCTGGTCGCTGCCGAGAATCTCTTTGGCCAGAAGGATTAGGCCGGTGCAGGTCCCAAAGATCGGAAACCCCTTTCGCCCCAGTTCCGCCAATGGCTCCAACATTTCGTACCGCACCAGCAGTTTGCCGACGGTGGTACTTTCGCCGCCCGGAATAATCAGTCCGTCAATCTCCCCAAACTGTTCCGGATAGCGAACCTCCACCGCTTCCGCTCCGCAGGCCCGGAGCGTGTTGCAATGCTCCCGCACCGCGCCCTGAAGCGCTAAAACCCCAATCTTCATGATGTCACCTTCTTGTCTCGCTTGCATCCGCGTCAATATGGGATAAGGGCGGCCCCAGCGGACCGCCCCTCCAATGTCAATCTCCGGCCGTTACCAGCCGCGTTTAGCGATCTTGTCGTCCTCTTTCATGGAACCGACGTGAATCCCGCGCATGGCGGTTCCGATCCCCTTGGAGACCTCGGCCAGCAGCTTCCAGTCGGTGTAATGGGCGGTGGCCTCCACAATCGCCTTGGCCCGCCGCGCCGGATTGTCGGACTTGAAGATGCCCGAACCGACGAAGATCCCGTCGCAGCCGAGCTGCATCATCAGGGCCGCGTCGGCCGGAGTGGCGATGCCACCGGCCGCGAAGTTGACCACCGGCAGCCGGCCGGCCTTTTTGACCTCCAGCACCAGCTCGTATGGGGCGTTCAATTCCTTGGCGATAGTCATCAGTTCTTCGTCGGGCGCGCTAAGCACCCGCCGGATCTCGTCGCTGACCTGCCGGATATGGCGGACCGCCTCGACCACGTCCCCGGTTCCGGCCTCGCCCTTGGTCCGGATCATGGCTGCGCCTTCGCCGACCCGGCGCAGCGCCTCGCCGAGATTGCGCGCGCCGCAGACAAATGGCGCCTTGAAGAGATGTTTATTGATATGGAACGATTCGTCGGCCGGCGTCAGCACTTCGCTCTCATCGATATAGTCGATCTCCAGCGCTTCCAGGATCTGAGCCTCGACGAAATGTCCGATCCGCGCCTTGGCCATGACCGGAATGGTCACCGCCTCCATGATCCGGATAATTACCTCCGGATCGGACATCCGGGCCACTCCGCCCTCGGCGCGGATATCAGCCGGAACCCGCTCCAGGGCCATGACGGCCACCGCTCCGGCTTCTTCGGCGATCTTCGCCTGCTCCGGCGTGGTGACGTCCATAATCACGCCGCCTTTCAACATTTCGGCCAGGCCCCGCTTGACCATTACCGTTCCTGTTTCCATCGTTTCCGACCTCCGGTGACTCTTACATTATTTTCATTGAGAATAATTTTATTATAATTACGTCGCTAGCGCAAGTTACATTTAAATTGCTTACCGGCTCAAAATAGCGCCGGGCTTTGGCGGGACGCCATAAATAACTAATCCGATAAAATTTACGGGGTTTTATCATTCCTTCCGGTGTTTGGCCACGAATCGCCCCATCCGGACCAGGGCTTCCTGAAGGTTGGCCAGGGACGACGCATAGGAGCAGCGGACATACCCTTCGCCGCAGCGGCCAAAGGCGTCCCCCGGCACCACCGCCACCTTCTCCTCCTTCAGCAGCGCTTCGCTGAAAGCGATCGAATCCATGCCGGTAACGGCGATCGAAGGAAACGCATAAAACGCGCCCAGCGGCTCGAAACAGGACAGCCCGATATCGTTCAGGCCCTTGACGAACAGCCGCCGTCTCCGGTTGTATTCCGCCACCATCTTGGTCCGCTGGACCTCACCGTGGCGCAGGGCTTCGATCGCCGCCTTCTGGGCGGTGATCGGCGCGCAAAGCATGGTATACTGATGGATCTTGGTCATGGCCGGGATGATCTCCGGCGGTCCGGCGGCGTACCCGAGCCGCCAGCCGGTCATGGCGTACGCCTTGGAGAATCCGTTGAAGAGAATGGTCCGTTCCTGCATCCCGGGCAGGGACGCGAAGCAGACGTGCTGTCCCTCATAGGTGAGATGGGCGTACACTTCATCGGAGAGTACCAGCAGGTTGCGACGGACGGCCAGTTCCGCGATTTCCAGCGCCACCTCGCGGGTCATGACCCCGCCGGTGGGATTATTCGGATAGCAGAGCAGCAGCGCCTTGGTTTTGGGGGTGATCAGCGGCTCGATATCGCGGGCCCGGACCCGGAATCCCTCTTCGGCCCGGGTGGTGACGTTCACCGGCCGCCCGCCCGCCATCAGGACGCAAGGGTTGTAAGAGACATAGCAGGGTTCGGGCACGATCACCTCGTCACCCGGTTCGATGATGGCCCGGAACGCCAGATCCAGCGCTTCGCTGACTCCTACCGTCACCAGCAACTCTTTCCGAGGATCGTAATGAACCTCGTAATTTTTGGCCAGATCGGAGGCGATCTCCTCGCGCAACTCCAACAAGCCATAGTTGGAGGTGTACATAGTATAGCCCTTTTCCAGCGAGTAAAAACAGGCTTCCCGGATATGCCAGGGAGTGACGAAATCCGGCTCGCCCACGCCCAGGGAGATCACGCCTTTCATCTCCGCCACCAGGTCGAAGAAACGCCGGATTCCCGAGGGAGGCAGCGCCTGAACGGTGGGGTTGACCCAA
This sequence comes from Bacillota bacterium, assembly GCA_023402395.1. Lineage (GTDB taxonomy): Bacteria > Bacillota > UBA4882 > UBA8346 > UBA8346 > JAEYGI01. The sequence continues at coordinate 54,614 of JAEYGI010000072.1, read as the reverse complement.
TTCCGAGCGGTCACGGCGTGACCACCAGCCTTTCAATCTTTTCGGTCTCTTCCAGGATAACCCCTTCCAGTTTATATTTTTTCAACATGAAGTGAGTGGCGGTGCTGAGCACGTTCTCGATGGTGGCGAGTTTCTGGGAGACAAACTGAGCCACCTCTTTCATGGTGGTTCCCTCGACCATCACCAGCAAATCATAGGCGCCGGACATCAGGAACACCGACTTTACCTCGTCGAAGCGGTAGATCCGCTCGGCGATGTCGTCGAATCCGACATCGCGCTGGGGGGTGACCTTGACTTCAATCACCGCGGCCACCTTTTCCACGCCGGCTTTCTCCCAATTGATCATCGCCCGGTAATCGAGGATCACTTTCTCCGCCTCCAAGGCGGCGATCTTGGCCCGGACCTCGTCCGGACTGATTCCCAGCATGGCCGCAAGTTCGTCCGGGGTCAAGCGGTCATTGGCTTCCAACAGTTCCAGCAGTTCTTTCACGGCAAAAACCCCCTGCGCCAAAATTTGTATAAAAAATAGGAGTCCATTCGGACATTCCCTATTTGACGACAGTGTTATTGTATATAAGTTGAATTAAATTTCTGATATATATCATGTCCTTAAAGCCGGCCATGATGAAAATATTAAGGGATTTAATGAACTTATTTCAGCTGTAATGGGATGAAGTAAATTCCGATTTGATTCATTTGCATTCGGCTTTAAGATGCAAATTTTAGATTAGAAATTTACTTCATCCTATATAAGTTGAAATAAATTTTATGAATAAGCTTTCCCATCCTTAAAGCATGGCTGGGAAAGGACAACGTCAGTATTTATTTCAACTTATGAATCAAGGAAAATAGGTCGCAATTGATCTGGGGGTTCAAAAAACTTATTGCGACATATATATATCAATGTATGCGGATCTTTTAATAAAAATATCATTTTGGCGGCAAAAATTCAATCACTTTTTGCGGATAAAAAGAAAAGCGCCGCAGCGCTTATTCTTCCTTTTCCCCCTCGTCCTTGTCCTCTTCGCCGAGCACCCGGGCCAGGGCCACCACCCGGTCCGAGGCGTCGAGCTTCATGATCTTGACGCCCTGCGTGTCCCGGCCGGTCTTGGAGATATTGTTGACGCTGGTCCGGATCACCACGCCCTCGGCGGTGATCACCATCACCTCGTCGTTTTCCTGGACGATCTTGATTCCGACCACCGGGCCGTGTCTGGCGGTGAGCTTCATCACCTTGAGCCCCTTGCCGCCCCGGGATTGGACTCGGTATTCATCGAGATCGGTCCGTTTGCCAATTCCGGCGCTGGTGATCACCAGCAATTCGGCGTGTTCCTTGATGGTGTCCATTCCGACCACCAAGTCGTCGTCGCCCAGCGTGATCCCTTTGACGCCCCGGGCCAGCCGGCTGATGGGCCGGGCATCGGTATCGGGGAAGCGGATCGTCAGCCCCTTCTGGGTGACCATGATGATCTCCTGGTGGCCGTCGGTGAGCTTGACGTCGATCAACTCGTCGTCTTCATCGAGGTTGATGGCGTTCAGGCCGCCTTTCCGGATGTTCTGGAACTCTTCCAGCGAGGTTTTCTTGATCACGCCGCTCCGGGTGCCCATAAAGAGGAAACATTTCGGATCGAACTCCTGGATCGGGATCAAGGCGTTGACCCGCTCCCCGGGGTTGACCTGGATCAGATTGACGATGGCGGTGCCCCGCGCCTGCCGTCCCACTTCCGGAATTTCATGGCCTTTCAATTGATAGACCCGGCCCCGGTTGGTGAAGAACAGGATCGTCTCATGAGTGGAGGTGGTGAAAAAATGCTCCACGAAATCCTCTTCCTTGGTGGAAATCCCACTGCTGCCCCGGCCGCCCCGGCGCTGATTGCGGTAAGTGTTGACCGGCATCCGCTTGATATAGCCGAAATGGGTCATGGTGACCACGATATCTTCCTCGGCGATCAAGTCTTCCGCGGTCAGCTCCTCGCCTTCGGCGGCGGTGATCTCGGTCCGCCGCGGATCGCTGAACTTTTCCTTGATGGCCAGCATCTCTTGTTTGACCACGCCCATCAATTTATGAACATCCGCCAAGAGTTCCTGATAATAAGCGATCAGTTTCAGCAGCTCGGCGTACTCGGCCTCGATCTTGTCCCGTTCCAGGCCGGTCAGGCGCTGGAGCCGCATCTCCAGAATGGCCTGGGCTTGCTTTTCCGAAAGGCCGAAGGTGCTCATCAGTCCCTCGCGGGCGATCTCCACGGTCCGGGAGGCCCGGATCAGGTTGATCACCTCATCGATATGGTCGAGAGCGATGCGTAATCCTTCCAGGATATGCGCCCGGTCCTGGGCTTTGGCCAGGTCATATTGGGTCCGGCGGGTGATCACTTCCCGCTGATGTTCCAGGTAGTACCGGAGAATCTCCCGCAACGTCAGGATCTTCGGTTCGTTATTGACCAGCACCAGCATGATCACGCCGAAGCTCTGCTGCATGGCGGTATGTTTGTAAAGCTGATTGAGCACGATATTCGGATTGACGTCGCGCCGGAGCTCAATGATGATCCGCATTCCGGTCCGGTCCGATTCGTCCCGCAGATCGGTGATGCCGTCGATGGTCTTCTCCCGCACCAGGGCCGCGATCTGTTCGATCAGCCGGGCCTTGTTGACCTGATAGGGGATTTCCGAAACCAGAATCCGGTGCTTGTTGCCGCCCATCTCCTCGATGGTGACCCGCGACCGGACCTTGATCGAGCCCCGGCCGGTAAGATAAGCGTTGCGAATCCCTTCCCGGCCCAGAATGATGCCGGCGGTCGGGAAATCGGGCCCTTTGATCAGCTTCAGCAATTCCTTCTCTTCGGCCTCGGGATTGTCAATCAAGAGCACGGCGCCGTCGATCACTTCCCCCAGGTTGTGGGGAGGGATATTGGTGGCCATGCCGACCGCGATCCCGGCCGACCCGTTCACCAGCAGGTTGGGGAACCGGGACGGCAGCACCACCGGCTCTTCCATGCTTTCATCGAAGTTCGGCTTGAAATCAACGGTTTTCTTGTCGATATCGGCCAGCATCTCCATGGCCAGCTTGGCCATACGCACTTCGGTATAGCGCATCGCCGCCGGCGGATCGCCGTCGACCGAGCCGAAGTTGCCGTGGCCGTCGACCAGCATGTGCCGGTACGAAAAATCCTGGGCCATCCGGACCATCGAATCGTAGATGGCCGCGTCGCCGTGCGGATGGTAGCGGCCCATCACGTCACCGACGATACGGGCCGATTTCCGGTAGGGCTTGTCCGGCGTGGTCCCCGATTCGTACATTCCGTAAAGGATCCGCCGGTGCACCGGTTTCAGTCCGTCCCGGACATCGGGCAAGGCCCGGTCAACGATGACACTCATCGCATAGGCCAGGAAGGACTGTTTCATCTCCTCTTCAAGCACGATTGGGACGATCTTCCCATCCGTCAATTCCGCCATGGGCACACCTCTTTTGGTTCTTCTTGGTTCTTAGTTTTTGGTTTCTGGTTTGTGGAGCGCAGACCTATCTCTCGCTCTTCCCTGACAGGGAAGAGTAACCGATGCCTTCGCGGCCAAAAATCTTTTAGGGTCCAGCGGCTAGGGTTACCCTTCCCCTTGAATCGGCATCTTGTGTCATCTTCTCCGGGGAAGCCAGAGCCAGGACGGCTTAAGGTTGCGGCATCCATGGATGGATATTAGCCGCAAAGGGCGAGGGTTAGGTCTGGAAACCCACAGTCTCTCTCGCCGCTTTTGAACGATGCCTACTTCTTTTTTATTAAGTCGGGGGATTTAACCCCACTTCGGAGACCTTAAGCTAAACGCACCAGCGTCTTCACGGTCATTTCCCCGGCCTCGCCCACCAGGACCCGCTTGGCCAAGTCAAAAAAGAGGCCGGTCTCGACCACGCCCGGAGTCTGATGCAGTTCGCGGTCGATCGCGCGCAGATCGGCGCCGGATCCGAATTGGACATCCAGCACCAGCTGGCCGTTGTCGGTGACCACCGGGCCGTCTTTGCGCAGCCCCATTCGCAGTCGCGGCTGGCCGCCCAGTTCTTCCAGACGGGCTGTGACAAACTTCAACGCGGCCGGGATCACCTCGACCGGCACCGGAAAGGAGGAGTTCAACCTGGATACCAGCTTGGACTGGTCCACGATGATTACGAACTCCCGGGCCATGGCGGCCACAATCTTTTCGCGGGTATGGGCCGCGCCCCCGCCTTTGATGGCGTTCAGCGCCGGGTCGACTTCATCGGCGCCGTCGATGGCCAGATCCAGCCCGGCGCAGTCCTGCGGATCGAGCGTGGGTATATTGTAGGTTCGGCAGAGGATTTTCGATTGAAACGACGTCGGAACCCCGGTGATCTTGAGGTTCTCTTCCCGGACCCGCCGGCCCAAGTCCTCAATCAGGAAGGCCACCGTCGAGCCGGTGCCGATGCCGACGATCATGCCGTCCCGGACCAGTCCGGCCGCTGCCGCTCCGACCAGCCGTTTCAGTTCCTTGTTGCTGTCCGCGTTTTTCATTCATTCTCCCGCCAATCGTAGATTTTTAAACACGGCCCGGGTCTGTTCGGCCCGGTTCATGGTGTAGTAATGGATTCCTTCCACTCCGTTTTCGAGCAGATCGTTGATTTGATGAATGGCATAATCCAGTCCGGCCTTTTCGAACTCAACCGGATCGTCGCCGTAGCGGTCCAGGATCTGCAGAAGTTTGGCGGGGATTGACGCGCCGGAGAGATGAACCATCCGCCGGATCCGTTTGCCGTCGAGCACCGGCATGATTCCGGCCGAAACCGGAACCGTGACTCCCATCCGCAGCAGATTTTCCTTGAAATTATAAAAGACCCGGTTGTCAAAGTACAATTGGGTGATTAGAAAATCGACCCCGGCCTCCACCTTCTCCCGGAGGTGGTTCCAATCGTCCTGCCAGCGCCGGCACTCGATATGCCCTTCGGCATAAGCGGCCGCCCCGATGCAAAAACATCTCTTCCGGCGCAGGTGCCGGACCAGTTCCACCGCGTACCGGTAGTAACCGGGCTGGAACTGAAAATCGGGCTGATCGCGCGGGGGATCGCCCCGCAGGGCCAGCACGTTTTCGATGCCCCGCTCTTGCAGTTCCCCGGCGATGGTCTCAATCTCTTCCGGGGAGTGGCCGACGCAAGTCAAATGAGCCATGGTTTCGATCCCATAGGCCTGCTTGACGTGGGAGGCGATGGCCACGGTCCGGTCCCGGCTGGAGCCGCCGGCGCCATAGGTTACACTGATATAATCGGGATGGAGATCCCGCAGTCCTTCAATGGTCCGATAAATCGTCTCCAGCGGGTAGCTCGGGTTGGGCGGAAAAACCTCCAGCGACAACACGGGTTGTCTTTGGGAATACAATTCTTTTATTAACATTATTGACATCCTTTGTCCGGATCATAAAACCTACTTAAAATTCGCCATGAGAGGCCGATTTCCTTTTTTATTTCCATCGTTCTTCTACCGGCGCCCGGCAAAACCATTTTTATTACAACCGCAAAAGAAAATCCCTCCCGCGGGTTTTCTGCTGTAATGTATGCAAAAATCCCCGGGAGGGTGCTTATACGCCATGGTTTTGCCGCGAGGCCGTCGCGGCGGTTCAAGCCGGGAACGAGTTATGGTTTGAGAAGAGCCTCCGGTTCGGGGACCGGCGGGGCCGACTCGATCGGCTCGACCCGCTGGTCTTGTTTTAAGATTTGAATCTCGGTAATCCGCCAGATCTCCCGGACCGGTTTCAGCGTGAACCGGTCGAGCCTGGTAATCACCTGGGTCTCCCGGGGCAGGATGATCTTGAGGGTGTAGCCGATCTCATAGCGCGCCTCCGCCGGGGTTTCTCGGAGCGGTTTGACGGTCAGCCCTTCAATGACCAGCTTTCCATTATATCGGGTGGTCATCGCCACGCCTTGCTGGGTCTTGTTGATCACGTGCATATTGGTGACCAGATCCTCGAAGCTGTGCTTGGCCTTATGAATGGTCTCCGTGAGCAGCGGCAGATCGACCCGCTGGATTGAATCGAAATAATAGTGGATTACCGCCGCCGGCTTGGTCTCCCGGGTCAGGGTCGGCTGGGTTTGCGGCCGGAACATGAAGGTTGCCCCAATCAGCAAAACCAGGGTTACTCCCAGGGCCACGCCGTATTTGCGCCACCAGAACCAAAGCCGTTCTTTGGTTTGATAGCGGCGGAGATTGGCCGCGGATTTCTCCCGGTAGGCCAGGACCTCGGCTTCATCGGCCCGGTAGGTTCCCCGGTCCATGATCGCCGCCAGTCCGCGGCGAAGCTGCTCCACGGAGGGACGTTCCTCCGGCTCGACCCGGAGCGCCGCTTCGACTAGCCGGCTCAGTTCCGCGCCGGCCTCCGGCCGGAGATCGCGGACCGGAACCAGGCTGCCCCGGGTGATCTTGTCAATTCGTTCGGCCGCGTCTTCGGAATGGAACGGGTCGGTTCCGGTCAGCAACCGGTAGGCCAGATAGCCCCAGGCAAAGCTGTCGGTCTGCCCGGTCCGGGGGCGGCTCGCGATCTCCTCCGGCGCGGGCAGGGAATGGAACGTGTCGTCCAAGGCGGTTCCGAAATGATTGAAAAGCGGCGGGTCACTGACCCAAATCTCGCCGGAGGGGTCAACCCGGAGCATTCCCGGGCTCAACCGCCCCAGGATAAATCCCTGGGCATGATAGGCTTCCAGCACCTCCAGCGCCGTTCCCAAGGCCCGGCCGATCTCCGCCAGGTCGTCGGTTGCCAAGGGAGCGACGGCCACCTCCGGCCCGCGCTTCCGGACCAGATACAACTGGTCCTGATGTTTTTCAAGTCCTTCATAGCGAAGCAGTTTTTTGTGCCGGACCGCCGCTTCGGCCTTGACAATCTCCCTCAGTTCCTGCTGCAGATCTTTTCTGACGCTTTCCCGCGGCGTCATCACGAACGGAATCCGGTCGAAAACCAAGGTCCCGGCCCCGTCATCGCTGAATTGAAGGCTATCCGGACCCAATTGGTCCAGAAATTGATATCCCACCCCGGATCACTCCTTGAACCGATCTTTTCGCCTTACGATAATTACCTCATTGAATTATACTATAGATAACGTTGAAACCGGAGAAGAAATTCCCGGTTGGGCTTGACGTAACCCGAAATTTAGTTCACCCATTTGTAAGCAGGATTTGACGGAGAAAGCACGAATAATTTGTGCCGGGCGGAACGCAAACTCAAGAGCTCCGCCGCTATGTTTGATGAGGTGATACCGATGACTGCAACCGAACATGTGGTAATTACCGTAACCGGCCAGGACCGGGTCGGCATCGTGGCCGGCGTCTCCCGGATCCTGTCGGAGCACAATGTGAACATCGTGGATATCAGCCAGACCATTCTGCAGGGAATTTTCGCCATGATTCTGCTGGTCGATGTCGCGGCTGCCAACCGCGACCTGATCGCGCTGCAGGAGACCCTGACCGCCGCCGGCAAGGACCTGGGCGTCCGGATCGTGGTTCAGCATGAGGATATTTTTCGCTATATGCATCGAATTTAAGAAAGGTTGATTCAAGGAAAAGTCCGGGCGGCGCCGTTGCGGGTTTAGGCCCCTTGCCCCTTAAAGGGGTAGCACCATGCTTCGCCCGCGAACCCCAAAGAGCAATTCCCTTGGAATGCAACCCTCTGGTTTTAACCCGCGAAGACCGGTGGTTGCCCCTTTAAGGGGCGAGGGGTCGATTTTTGAAATGACTGAACTGGAGTGATCGCCGTGCCGTTTACGCCGCAAGAGATCCTGGAAACGATCACCATGATCGAAAACTATCATTTTGATATCCGCACCGTCACCATGGGGATTAACATCCTCGACTGCGCCGGCCCGGATCTGAAAACCACCGCGACCCGGATCTATGACAAGACCCTCCGGCTCGCGGCCGGCCTGGTTGAAACCGCCCGGTTGATGGAACGGACTTACGGAGTGCCGATCATCAACAAACGAATCGCAGTCACCCCCATTGCCCTGGTGGCCCAGTCGGGAACCGGGGACTATCTGGAGCTGGCCCGGACCCTGGACCGGATCGCGGCCGAGTTGGGCGTGGACTTCATCGGCGGCTACTCGGCCCTGGTTCATAAAGGCTCCTCCGAGGGCGACCGCCGGCTGATCGATTCGCTTCCGGCCGCGTTGGCCGAAACCGCCAAGCTCTGCGGTTCGGTCAATCTGGCCACCACCAAGTCTGGCATCAATATGGACGCCGTCTACCGGATGGCCGGGGTGATCAAGGAAGCGGCCGAACTAAGCCGGGACCGCGACGGCATTGCCAGCGCCAAGCTGGTGGTCTTCGCCAACGCGCCGGAGGACAACCCCTTCATGGCCGGCGCGTTTCACGGCGTCGGCGAGCCGGAGGCGGTGATCAATATCGGCATCAGCGGCCCCGGCGTGGTCAAGGCGGCGGTGGAACGGTTGCCGGACTGCGACTTCCGGACCCTGGCCGAGGAGATCAAGCGGGTCGCCTTCAAGATCACCCGCGTCGGTGAGCTGGTCGGCCGGAAAGTCTCGGAAAAACTGGGCGTGCCCTTTGGCATCGTCGATCTGTCGCTCGCGCCGACCCCGGCCATTGGCGACAGCGTGGCCAATATCCTGGAAGCGATGGGGCTGGAGCGCTGCGGCGGTCCGGGCACTACCGCGGCCCTGGCGATCTTGAATGACGCGGTTAAGAAAGGCGGCTCGATGGCTTCCTCGTCCATCGGCGGCTTGAGCGGCGCCTTCATCCCGGTCAGTGAGGACGCGGGCATGATTGAGGCTGTCCAGGCCGGCGCCCTTTCCATAGAAAAGCTGGAAGCGATGACCTGCGTTTGCTCGGTGGGGCTGGACATGATCGCCGTTCCCGGCGATACCAGCGCCGAGACCATTGCCGGGATCATCGCCGACGAAATGGCCATCGGCATGATCAACAACAAGACCACGGCGGTCCGGATCATTCCGGTCCCCGGCAAGACCGTCGGCGACGAGGCCAGCTTCGGCGGCCTGCTCGGCACCGCGCCGGTGATGAAGGTCTCGCCGTTCTCTCCCGCCAAGTTCGTGCGGCGGGGCGGCCGGATCCCAGCGCCGTTGCAGGCGTTGACCAATTAACCAACCAAGCGGTTAATCAAAACCACCCGGGCGAAACCCGGGTGGTTTTTAGTTCATAACTCGCCCGCTGTTCACGGAACTTCCAGTTCCTCCCCCATTTGATCCGTCCGACCCAATCGGCAGGATAATCCCGTCCATCAGTCCCCGGCGGCACATAGTGGATTTTATTTCGTTCCCCGTAAATTGAAAACAAAAAAGCCCTTGATTCATATGGGCTTAAAATCATTTGGTGGACCTGAAGGGAATTGAACCCCGACCTCTTAAATGCCATAAAACAACCTGCGTTGTCATTAAATAAGGATATGAGTTGCCAAATTACGCTTCCGCGCTTACCGACTTTTGCGGAATATTGGTAACCCATTTGGTTCGTAAAATGAGGACCGTGATGATTAGCGCCGCGGCGTAATTTGAAAAGAGATTGCCCCAAAATACCGAATATGGGCCTAAAACACGTTCCGTAAGCAAGATAAATATATATCGCAAAAGCCAGATCCGCAAAATACTGGCGAACAAAGGAATCCCGGTACGTCCCAACCCGATAAAGGCGCCCTGCTGCACCATACAGATGCCGAAACCGATCACCGAATAGGTATAGATATGTAGGGCCTTATTGGCTACATCCAGCACTTCCTGATGCCGGGTGAACAAAATCGTCATATGAGAGGACAATGGCACGACAATCGCTATCAAGATTGCGGCAGTAATCGCGCTGATGATACAGCCGACAATGCACGACTCTTTCGCCTTGGCGCTTTGTCCGGCCCCGATGTTCATACTGACCATGGTGGTAACCGCGGAACCGAATGAGGATGGCAATATGAAACAGACGGAAGTGATGTTGCTGGCGATGCCTTGTCCGTTGATGACAACGGTGCCGTATTTGGCGACTTCAATATTGATCAAGAAAAAGCCCAGATTGAGAATGAGGCTGGCGAGCATGGCCGGGATACCGATCCTAAAAAGCTCGCGGATAATATGAAAATCAAATTTGAAGCCCTTGATTTCCAGCCGATCATTGCTATCCTTAACGAAAAGTTCGTAATACATCCAAATACAGATTAAAATATTGGATAAAAGCGAAGCCATGACCGCGCCGACGATATTCCAGCGGAATACGGCAATGAACAACGTATTGGATAGGATTTTCAGCACCAGCATGATGACCATGCGGTTAAATGCCGCTTCCGGCTTACCCGCGGCACTTTTAATCGCATTATAAATCGATTCCAGAAATGCAAAAGGAATCACCAGGGCATTAAGGGCCGTATATACCAAAACGTCGTGGGAGATATCCGCATTGGTATGCGCGGAAATCGGGAATGCGAGCAATACGAGAATGGGGGCGGTAATAATTCCCAAGAAAAAAGCAACCAGCACTAGCTGTGCCGATACTCTTTTCGCTTCCTCAAAATCGCCTCTGCCGTTGGTCTGGCCGATGATGGCCATTCCGGCCGCGCTTAAGCCTTGCGCCAGGGCGCCCATCATATTGATGATCGGCCCGGAATAGACAACGGCGCTAGCCGCGACCGTTCCGGCAATGTTATTGATGAATAAGCCGTCGATAACCGGTATGATGGACTGGACAATCCCCATCATCAAGGTCGGGATAGATAAAAAAAGAATGGTTTTCGCACTTGATCCATTCAGTATCATTTCACGTCTTTTTTCAGTATCTTGATGCAAAAAACCGAAGGACACCTTTATCTTCCAGCTTTCCTCAAGTAAAATACTCTGTCACCGGAATAATCCGAATTTCTTCTCCATTATAGTTTATCACAAAAGTCAAGCATGGCCCGGGCATTCACGAACGTTGACAAATTCTTAATAATTATTTAATATTTCAACAAAAATCGGCAGACGCCGAAGTTTGCGGGAGTTCGCCCCTTCCATTCCGCAAAATATGGTCTATTTAAGGAAGTAGAAAACTGCTCCGAAACACAAAAAATACAATAGTCGAATCCAAATCAGCATAAATCTGATCAATCAGCTTAATCTGTGGTTCAGACCACTTCCTCCATCCCCAAAAACCCCGCTAAAACATCAGTAACCAACCCGTTCTATTCAGAACGCTCCCACTCCACCTGCATCAGCCCCCGGATCATCTGACGCAACATCTCCCGCAACTTCCGCACCACCATTCCGATCTGCAGCAACACCCGCTTCAACTGATCCTGCTCCCCGATCATCCGGAGCGGCGTTTCCCCCATCTGGAGCAATAGTCGGATCAACTGAAGGAACACTTCCCCCATCTGAAGGAACCCTTCCTTCAAATGATCCTCCAATATATCCGACTGAAGGAACTCTCGCTTCAAATGAAGCTCTAATATATCCAACTGAAGAAACTCTTTTTTCAAATGATCCTCCAACATTTCCATCTGGAGAAACAGTTCCTTCAAATGATCCTCTGATATTTCGTTCTGAAGCGGCGCTTGCTCCATCCGAAGCAACCCTTCCCCCAATTGGAGCAGGTCCCGCTCCAACTGAAGCGGGACTTTTTTAATCGGTAGCGGCTCCCGCTCGGAGTGAGCCGGCTCCCGGATCACCTTGTGACGCTTTCGCTACAACTCGATCTCCTCCATCCCCGGCCCGATCCGCCCCGCCTGCCAATCATGCCACAGTTTTAATACAAAGTATCCCGAGTATCCCATCCCGAACCGGCCCGCCAGCGCCATTCGATAAGCGTCGGAAACGGTCACCGGGACCACGGCCAGGATCTCCTCATTGGGATCGGGGTTGGGAACCGGCGCCGCGATCAGATCAAAGGCCAGCACCAGATGGACCGTGTCGTTCAGCGTCCCGCTCCGCTTGGCAGTGGCGTAGGGGACGATTCGGCCCGCCCTCATCCCGATCTCTTCCTGAAGCTCCCGGTTGGCGTTCTCCGCCAGCGAATACCCGCTTTCGAAAAAACCGCCGATCGGTTTCAGCCTGACCTTGACATCCTCATGGATCCGGCGCTCCTCGATCAGCAACAGCCGTTCCCGGTCGATAAACGGGATGATAATCAGTGAATCCTTCAGATAGGCTTTCTCAAAGGTATAGCCGCCAATCTCTTCTTCCTCGACCCGGATGAACCGGCCCGAATACATCATGCGCCCCATCATCTGACTCCTCCAGACTTGCCGTTTTACGCGTTAAATTTGACCATCCTCCAAACTTTTCCTGCCGGGCGCCGGACTCTTTTTGGCAATGATCAAAGCCGCCGGATTAGACCTCCGGCGGCTTTTGCTTTTTGATGATATTTTATCAACGCGAACCGGGTTCCGTCACACCGCGACCTTGCCGTTGACATAGCGCGGCAGGAGCGGCATGCTGTCCACCGCGGCGCAGGCGTCGATATCCTCCTCCAGGCCGATGGCGATCAGATTCCGGCCGTTGTCGGTCTGCCGGAGGAAGCCCGCCAGTCCCGTCCTGGCCGCTTTTTGAAACGCCAGGAGCGCCGTTGCGGCGGCGTCGGTCAGTTGCAAATCCAGCCCGGCCCGCTTCAGTCTGTCGATCATCCCTCCGGCGCAGACCAGATCCTCCAGGCTCAGGCCATGGGAGCCCCGGCCGGCGCAAACGAAGACCGTGTCCTGATCACAGGCTTTCAGGTACTCGACCACCGCCCCCAGATTCAGGAAACACCCGATCAGCACCTCGGCCGCGCCCTGCGCCAGCTTCACCGCCCGGGTCCCGTTGGTCGTGCACAAAATTACTTTCTTCCCGCCGATTTTCTCTTCAAGGTATTCCCGGGGCGAATTGCCGAGATCGAACCCGTCGATCCGCAAGCCCCTCCGTTCGCCGCCGCTGACGCATTCCTCCGCGCCGATGTTGCGCACCAAATCGACCACTTCGGCCGGTTCCATCACCGGAATAACCTCCGTGGCCTTGTTTTGCAGCGCAGTCACCATGGTGCTGGTGGCCCGCAAGGCATCGATCACTACTGCTTTTTTGCCGTTCAGTTCCGGGTTCCCGTTCAACTGCGGCAGAACCATCGTTACATCCGCCTCCATGATCTAACCCCTCCGCACTGTTTCAATTTTTGTATGTATCTAGTTTTCCTCGCCGGTCGCCGGCGGCCGCAAATCGGCGATCAGTTCGTTGATCCTGACCCGATCCGGCCTCCAGTAAACTTTATAGAAACTCCCCGGCAACGTGTAACTGTTGATATCCTTTCCAGGATCGATTGTTTTAGCGAAGTTAAGCAGCGTCAGCATCTCCCGGGCCGATAAATCGGTTTTCAAGTGTTTCCGGGCCAGTCCGATCAAGGCCGGGGCCTTGGCCAGAATGGCGGGGTCCTTCAGCTTTTGATACAAGGCCAAGAGCAGCCGGCGCTGACGTTCAACCCGGCTGATGTCGCCCAGGGGCTCATTGCGAAACCTGACATATTGCAGGGCTTGTTCGCCGTTCAACCGTTGCCGGCCGGGATCGAGCCTGATCTTGTACTCCCCGTATTGATCGGCCAAACGCATCCGCTTATCGACGTCGATCTCCACCCCGCCGACCAGATCGACGAGTTGTTGAAAACTTTCGAAATTCACCATTACATACCGGTCAACCGGGCAGCCGGTGAGCCGCCGTACCATCCGCTTGGTCAGCGGGATCCCCCCGATGACGCTGGCGTCATTTATTCGATCCACTCCCCGGCCCGGAATATCCACCAGGCTGTCCCTGGGTATGGAAACCATGGAAATCTTGCGCTCGACCGGATCGATGAGCGACAGGATCAGGACGTCGGTGCGCGGCATCGCCTTTGGATCATCGCGGGATTCTTCCGTTAAAATATTCCGGTCCATCCCGATCAGGAGCAGATTGAGCGGCTCCTTCAGTTCCAACCCTTGCCGGAAATGATAGAACAGGTAAGCGATTCCCGAAACGGCGCAGGCCACCGCCAAGACGGCGATCAACGCCGGATTCCGTTTGGATCCCCTTACGGCGCGGGTACTCATTGCCGATCCCCCCTCGCTTCGGCTTGGCTGCCGTGAAAGCGGCGGAGATAAACCGATTGCGCCGCTTTAACAAAGGCCAAGAAGTTTTTGAGATATTTATCATTTTAACAGATTTTGATGACAATGCCACAAAATTTTCGTTTCATTTTGGCTGTTCCGAAAAGACTGCCGGATTCCGGCGTCAAAATCCATTCGTCAAAACGTTACAATCCCGCCGGTTAACCCCATCGTCTCATTCTTGACAAATAACCAAAAAAATAATCCGGCCTTACGCCGGATTCGCCAGATAATAACATAGATACCCATTGGAACTTTCGCCGGTTCCGTCCCGGAGGAACGGCGTCACTTCCAGCAACCGCAGGTCAAACCGGACGAAACTTTCAAAGTCATTGACCCGGGTCACCTCAACCGCCGCCACCCGCTTCCGGTCTTCCGGTCCTTGATAGACAATCTCCCCTAAAACCCCTTCCTGGATCCGCCCGCCCGAAATCTCGGAGCGCACCTCCGGCGCGATCTCCGTGTTCAGATACACCAGGTGAATCTGGTAACCGCTTCCCAAGCCCAGGATACTGTCGACCAGCCATTGGTTTTTAATCAGGAACTGGAGGGTTTTAGGTTGATACGCCGCGCTCATCTGTATTCCCCTCCTTAAGCGACCGGGGCTCCGAACCCGGAGTACCCCTATCATCAGTATATGATGGGCGCGAGGGGAAGGTCACAGTTAAAAGCTCATGTGTACAATCCCGGCGAAAGCCAAGGTTTTACATATAAGCTCTTAGAGCTTGATGATCCGGGCTTTCTGAACCGATTTGGCTTTTTCCAGCTTGGCCTGGAGACCGGGCGCATCGGCGGAATCGACATTTAAAATCATCAGCGCGTTCCCGCCTTGCTGCTTCCGGCCCACCTGCATCACGCCGATGTTCACCCCGGCCTGGCCGAGGATCGTCCCGACCTCGCCGATCACGCCCGGCTGGTCGATATGGTTGATCAGGATCATCTCCGCCGCGGGCACGATATCAATGCGGTAGCCGTTGATCTCCACGATCCGCTCTTCTTCCTTCTCCGCCACGGTGCCGCTGAGCGAATGGGCGCCTTGGTCGGTGACGATCGTCACTTTGATCAGGCTGGAATACCCGCCGGCCTCTTCCGATTTGAATTCGGTGATCTTCAACCCCCGCTCCTTGGCCAGGAACAAGGTATTGACCTGATTGACCTCGTCGCCGAGGTTGGCCTGGAGGATTCCCTTCAGGATCAGCAGCGACAGATAGGAGGTCTCCAGTTTGGCGGTTTCGCCGAGATAGCAGACCTCGATCTTGTTCGGCTTTTCGTCGGCCAGTTGGGCCGCAATCTTGCCCAGCGCCTCGGCCAGCCCGAAGTAGGGTTGTAGCGCGGCCCGGACTTCGGAGCGGAGCGGCGGCAGGTTGACGGCGTTCTTGAAACTCTCGCCCTTCAGCACTTTGATCACTTCGTGGGCGACGTCGATGGCCACGTTCTCCTGGGCTTCCTTGGTGGAAGCCCCCAAATGGGGGGTAACGATTACTTGCGGCAGATCGATCAGGCTCCGGTCGGCCGGCGGTTCGGCCACGAACACATCGATGGCCGCGCCGGCCACCTGTCCCGCCTTGATCGCCTCGGCCAAGGCCGCCTCGTCGTAAATTCCGCCCCGGGCGCAGTTTACCAGGCGGACCCCTTTCTTCATCCGGCTGAACTCCGCCGCGCCGAACAACCCCTTGGTCTCGGAAGTCAGCGGCGTGTGGACCGTGATAAAATCGGAGCCGGTGATAATCATCTCCAGCGTGGCCCGGGTCACTCCCAGCGAGACCGCGCGTTCCTCGGTGAGGAATGGATCATAAGCCAGGATCGACATGCCCATGGCCAGCATCCGTTTGGCGACCTCGGTGCCGATCCGGCCCATGCCGACGATTCCCAGCGTCTTGCCGTTGACCTCCACGCCGGTAAAGTTTTTCCGGTCCCAGGCTCCGCTCTTCAAGGACCCGTGCGCCTGGGGAATGTGGCGGGCCATCCCCAGCAGCATCGCCACGGACAACTCGGTGGTGGCCAGCGTGTTGCCGTCGGGGGCGTTCAGCACGATGATCCCTTTCTTGGTGGCCGCTTCCACGTCCACATTGTCCACTCCGACGCCGGCCCTGCCAATGACCTTCAGATTGTCGGCCGCGGCGATGACCGCGGCCGAAACCTTGGTCTGGCTGCGCACGATCAGGGCGTCATAATCCTTGATTTTGGCCAGCAACTCTTCCGGGGTATGGTCGGTCTTTACCTCCACCTCGAAGCCGGCGTTCTTGAAAAGCTCGATGCCGGCCGCAGTGATCGGGTCGCTGATTAGAATTTTCGCCATTGTCTTTCAACACCTCTCCCATTCGTTCGTTCTCTATTTTTTAATAGAAAAATTTATCTGGCTCTCCAGTTTACTCAGGTAAGTAGAATAATTGTCGGCTCTGATCTCAATGCCCTCACCCATTGGGCCGATTCAAGCCGCCTGCCCTCTCCCATTACGCTCGAAGAACACTCGCTATGGGCGAGGGAAAAATAGGGCCTAACTTTTGCTGGAGGATGTTTTGGGCATCTTGAGTCCCTCCCCCATAGCCCGTTCTTTGGGCGTGATGAGGGAGGGCAGACGACTCTGAACCCGCCCTATGGGTGAGGGCATCGGCTGCAACGCCGACCCAACCTTTATCCTGACCTAAATGGATAGTCAGAAAAATTAATTCGCCCAAATTAAGATGTCGATTCGATTCTAACGTTTCACAAAATAAAAAAACCCTTCGTCCTTGAGTTAGGGACGAAAGGCCGTGGTGCCACCCTATTTTCGGGATTAACCAAAGTTATCCCGAATCTTTGCAAGCGATAACGGGCTTTACCCGGTGGAACTTATCATCGGAGTGCTCCGATGCCCGCCGCCCCATGCCAAAAAGTCACCTGTCAATCGGCAAGGCAGGAACGGCGCGATTCTTTCCACGGCTCCAAGGGGGATTCCTCCAGCCCGGACACCGGCTCGCAGCGGCCGCCGGCTCTCTTACGGAACGGAACGGGAGTACTGGTCCTCTTCATCGCGATTCATGTGATTCGTAATGAGGATATTTTTACTTATATCACAGAACCGGGAGCCTTGTCAAATTAAATTATCGAACCCCGGCGCCGAATCGGGCGCGCGGTCTGCCGGGGCCGTAATCGCGATTACAAAATTTCATTGCCATTGCGATCCACCCGGCGGATCTTCTCTTCCTTACCGGTGTCCGCGTTATAATATACTTTGAAATAGTCGTCGCCCTGCCTGCCGGAAACCTCATAGCAAAGGACCTTGTTATACATTTCATCCAGGACTTGCGCCAGGCGAATCCGTTCCGGAACGAGGCGCGGGCTAATCAGTTGCCTGGCCCGGGCCTCGTTAAACCGCGGCCTCCCCGCTCCCGGTCCGTCCGGGTTGAAGAACGTCAGATAAGGGATGGCGTCGCAACCCAGGATCTCGCCGTTGTCCCGCGCCACCTGCACTTTGACCATTTCCGGATAATACAGCGCCTGATTGCGGACGGGAACGCACGTGTAGGTGGCAACATTTCCGTAGCTTTCCCGGCCGACCGCTTCCATGGCCGGATACCCGGTCCGGTTCAAGAACTCCAGCGCCCGCTCCTGGCCTTGATCCAGATTGAGCCGGGAAGCGGTCACATTTCTGTTGCTCAACAGCCAGGCCAGATGACCGCCCTTGACGCTGACGCTGATTTGAGAACTGCGGCCGCGATTGCGGCGATCAACGGCCGAAATCATATAGCTGGGGAACCCGCCCCGGATCACCCGGTCATATCTGAAATCCGCGTTCCGCCACTCCGGCCCCAAAATATTCCGGCAAATCTGTACCGCGTCTCTGCTGCTGATGTTGGCGCCGGTCAATCCGGTGGCTTTCGGGACGAAATCAAGATTGCTCCCGGCGAAATCCACTTCCGGTATCCGCCGCAATCCGTCCTCCAGCATGATAAACGCCTTGGTCACCTGGTTGTTATTAAGGGTATCCCTGGCCAATCCGGCGGCGCCCAGCGTTCCGAAGCGGTCCACTTCCAACCACCGGGCCCGGTTATTATAGAAATGGTCCCTCAGGCCAAGCAGGCTCCGGGTGACCAGCCGGGTCTGATCGCGCAATTGCCTCAGCGTCCGCCACTCGGCCTCGCTAGGCCGGGCTCCCCGGGCCAGTTTTTGCTGGGCGGTATTGAAACAGAAGGTGCCGGCTTTGGCCAGCAGCAGCTTGGTCCGGGCCAGCTCCACCGAGGTCAGGGGCAACTGCCCCAGATCCTCCTGGCAGGCGTTGGATTCACGCCAGATGTTGGTCAGATAATTAATGGTCTGTTCAAAGGAGTTGGTGACCATCGCCTTGGTCATCTGGGTCTCCATATTGCTGGCGTGAGCCGTCAATTCCTCGAAAGCCCGCTGGTATTGGTTTTCGGCATTGATCTCCCATTGCCGTTTGCCCTGGTATTGCGTGTACCCCCAGCCGCAGATCGCGATCAACGCGATGGACAACAAGGGAATAATGAATTTATTCGTTTTTTCTGCCAATTCGACCACCCTCTCATGGGAATCCCTTTACATTCTAATATTCCCATGATCCGGCGGCGCTTATTCCGATTCTGCGCTCAAATTGAATTATACCAGGATGAAGTGAATTTCTATATATAACATTGGCATTCGTAAGCCGAATGCCAATGTCAACAAATTGGAATTTTCCTCATCTGATTAGAGCTGAATTACGTTGAATTGAAATCAATTAATTTTTCCATCCATGGCCGGTTTTGGGACATGATGCATGTTTAGATGCATGTTTATTAGAAATTTAATTCAACTTACTTAGCGGTCCTCGGAAAACGTGAGTTTCAGGGTCAGTTGCCGGTTGTTCCGGATTATCACCGCATTGACGGTGTCTCCGGCCTTGTAATTCTTTTTAATCTCATCGACTTCCCGCATGGTCCGGACTTTCTTGCCGGCCAGGCCGACCAGGATGTCTCCCTTGGCAATACCGGCCCTGGCCGCGCCACTAGCCGGGGTCACCTCGGTGATATAAATCCCCACCGGCAGATCATAATAATCGGCCACTACGTCGCTGATCTCCTGGCCGGCGATGCCGATGTACGGCCGGCCCTTCACATAGCCATACATGATCAACTGGCTGACAATGGGCTTGGCGGTATTCATCGGAATCGCAAAGCCCAGCCCCTCTACTCCGGAGACGGCGATTTTAACGGTATTGATCCCGATCACTTTGCCGCTGGCATTGACCAGGGCCCCGCCGCTGTTACCCGGGTTGATGGCCGCGTCGGTCTGAATCAGCGTCAATGTCTTATCGCCGGCGGTAACAGTCCGGTTCAGCGCGCTGATTACGCCGGAGGTCACCGAACCCATAAATTCCATACCTAGCGGATTGCCGATGGCCACCGCCAATTCGCCCACTTCGAGCCGGGACGAGTCGCCGAGTTCGGCCACTGGCAGATTTTTAAGGTCGACTTTGATCACGGCCAGATCGTTCTGGGGATCGGCCCCGATGAACTTGGCCTTGGCCTGCCGCTGGTCGGGAAGGAATACTTCCAGGGTGGTCAGCCGGCTGAGGCTGTTTTTGGGATCGGCGTATTCCACCACGTGGTAATTGGTCATAATGTAGCCGTCCTTGCTGATGATGATCCCCGATCCTTCGCCGCCCGTCTGGCGGGTCGAGCCGAAATAGCGCTGCCCGGAAGCGACGACCGTCATCCGGATCCCGACGATGGCCGGCCCGACTTTCTTGGCGATCTGGGTGACGGTCCCTCCGCTTCCGTCCGCTCTGACCGGCATCACGGCCGCGGGCGATTCCGGATTATTCCGGTTCAGTTCGTTGATGGCCGTCATTTGCTCCAGAAAGGCCGTCTTTTGGTTCAACTGATTACCGAAATGCCAGGCCAGCGCCCCGCCCACCAACAGGCTGCCGCCGAGCGAAAAGGCCAGGATCAGGACAAAGCCTGTCTTGACGCTCATCCTCCCGGCTAGGAACCGCCGGATCGCATCTTTCATGATTTGTAACATAGTTACTCCTCCCGTTCCACCGAATAAATTATTTTGAGTCGTTGTTGGTCCGACCTAAAAGCATTTTTGATTTTCAGCTTCAATTCCGATCCTTTTTTCGGATCGTCAGCCGGTTTTACATCAATTAACGCGACAACCGCCGGAAAATTACCGGAAAACTGAAAATATCCATCCAAAATTTATGGCAAAAAACATGATTTTTTTAAAAAGCAGGAATTTGATTCCATTAGCCGAAAATATTAATTCAGCCCATTTTTGTTATTAACCGGCGCCACCCGCGCTGCGCCCCGATCCTTTTCGCGGCCGCGCCATGTCGCGCCACGGTATGGATGACTTTTATTTCGAAAGGATGGGAACGCCTTGAACCCAAAATGGCTGAACGCATACGAACCCGGAATCTTCGCTCATCCGGAATACCCGGACCTCACCCTTCCCGAGATCCTGCGCGATATCGCCGGCCGCTACCCCGCTCATCCGGCCCTGATTTATCAGGATCGGATCTGGTCGTATCAACAATTCAACGAACTGGTTTCCCAAATGGCCCATCTGCTGATCGGAACCGGCCTGAAGCCGGGGGAGCGGGTCGGGGTCCATCTGGTCAATTCGCCCCAGTTCGTCATCGCCTATTACGGACTGCTCCGGGCCGGGGCGGTCGCGGTGCCGATCAATCCCCATTCCTTTGGAGATGACTTCCATTTCATCGTCAGAAACTGTAGCCTTCGAGCCTTGGTCACCTCTCACGCCGCCCTGGCCGGTTTGAAATTGGAACAATACACCGATCTGACCGTCGTGGTCACCGATGTCCAGACTCCGCTGGATCCGGCCCAGAACTATCCCCTAGACGCTCCGGCGTCGGTCATCCGCCTGGAGCAGGCGTTGTTCGGGCAACCGGTCTCCGATCCAATGATCCCCATCCATCCCGATGATTATGCCAATTTACAATATACCGGCGGCACCACCGGCCGCTCCAAAGGCGCGATCCTGAGCCACCGCAATCTGGTCGCCAACGCCGTCCAGATCCGCCATTGGTTCAAGCATGTTTATCAGGACGGCGAAGGCCGCTTCCTCTCCGTCATTCCTTACTTTCATATTTACGGCCTGACCACCAGCATGAATTTCCCGGTGATCAGCGCCTCGGCCATGCTGCTCCATTCCAAATTTGATCTGCCGGAACTGATCCAGTCCATCGAAAAGCACAAGCCCAACCTGTACATGGGTGTGCCCGCCATGTACGGCGCCTTTATCATCCGCCAGGAACATCCCGATCTCAGTTCCATCAAAGCCTGTATGAGCGGTTCGGCCACACTGCCGCTGGCGGTTCAGACCCGTTTCGAGCAACTGACCGGGGGGAAACTGGTGGAAGGCTACGGGCTTTCCGAGGCTTCTCCGGCGGTCTGCTGCAATCCGGTTTACGGCGTGGTTAAGAACGGCAGTATCGGCGTGCCGTTGCCCGGCACCGAGATCAAGGTGGTTGACCCGCAAACCGGAGCAGAAATTACCAACCCTCACGAAGTCGGTGAACTGCTGGTCAAGGGTCCACAGGTGATGCAAGGCTACTGGAATCAACCGGAGGAAACGGCCCAGACGCTTCAGAACGGCTGGCTGCATACCGGCGATCTGGTCCGGGTCGATGAAGACGGCTATGTTTACATCGCCGATCGGCTCAAGGACATGATCATCAGCGGCGGCGATAAAATTTATCCGCGCGAGGTCGAGGATCTGCTTTACACCCACCCGGCGGTCAAGGAAGCGGCGGTCATCGGCGTGCCGCACCCGCTCCGGGGCGAGGTGGCCAAAGCCTTCGTGGTCCTGAAGCCGGAATCGGCCGTGACCGAGCGGGAAGTGAAGCAATTCTGCGCCGAGCATCTCACCAAATATAAAGTACCGCATCAAGTACAGTTTGTGGAAGCTCTGCCCCGGAACTCGGTAGGCAAGATTCTAAAGCAGAAATTGCGGGAGATCGCCTAGAAAGCCAACGTCCGTTCCGGGACCGACCCAAACTTGACTCAGAGCGGGTCCGGATTACGGCCAACCGGCGGCAAGCGGATTCCGGCCGGAAAACCGGCGGATCCCTTGCCGCTTTTTATGCCTCAGGCCACTCATTTTAAACGGGAATCCGGGACCGCGGGAACCGAAAACAAGCTGTTCATCGGCCCGGTCATCAGCCGCGCCAACTCATCGATCATCTCCCGGGGGCCGTCCTTCAAATAGATGGCGGTGAACTCCCGCATGATTCTGATTCCTTCCAGCGGCGCGATCACCAGCGACCCGGCGATCACTTCCCGGCTAATGGCGGCGCGGGAAATGATCGTATAGCCCAGACCGGCTTCGACCAGGGATTTGATCGCCCCGATGCTCCCGATTTCCATATATACATTTAGTTCGGAAGGATTATACCCCAATTCGGCCAGTTTGTCCTCGAAAACATCCCGGGTTCCCGATCCCTTTTCCCTGAGGATCAGATTCCCTCCAAGCACTTCCGCCATTCCTACCGCTTCCCTGCGGGCGAACCCGGATTCGGGCGGAACCGCCAGGACCAGTTCGTCGTCGCCCACCTTTTGGTGAAGATATTGGCTTTTATCAAACGGCCCCTCCACGATGCCGAAATCGATTTCGCCGTCGCGGAGCTTTTTAATGATCCCTTCGGTATTGTGAACCTGCATGACCAGATCAACGGTGGGACGGAGCCGTTTATGAACTCCTAAAATCGCGGGGAGCACGTATTCACCGATGGTCAGCGTCGCGCCGATCCGGTACTGTTTCACCAAGGCCGCGTGGTTTCTAAGTTTTCGTTCGAAGACAGCCTCTTTGGCTTCGGCATCCAGCGCATATTGATAAAGCAGTTTCCCTGCTTCGGTCAGGGTAGTTTGCCTCCCCCGGGTATCGATCAATTTAATGCCGTAATGTTCCTCAAGGAGCTTAATGTGCTGGGTCACCGCGGGTTGGGTCAGATTCAGCCGCTCCGCCGCCCGGGTCAGATTTTTAGACTTCGCCACCTGAATAAAAGTGTGCAGCCTGGGATCGAGCATTTCGATTCGGTACCGCCTTCGCTATAAGTCAAAACCGGCGATTGATCCAGAAGGGCGGGCCGCCATCGGGACGGCCCGCCGGATAGACCCGAACGCCGCTTCATTTATTATACCACCCGCGAGTGGCCCGGATAAGGTCGGAGGCGGATTATAAAACTTTCTTATGGTTCGATAAGGATTCGTCATTTGAATTTGGGAGCGGCTTGTACTATGATGAACTATATATCTCGCAATAATTTTTTTGAACCCCTAATAAATCGCGACATATTTTCCTTGATTCATAGGATGAAAAAAGATCAATCGTTTGCTCATTCACAACCGGCTCTTGGGATGCGAATTTATTTGCCAAAACTTTTTCATCTTGTATCTTATTTATAAAATAAGCGTTCACGGAGGCCAAAAATGACCTGGTTTCGCAACAACGGGCCCGGAATCGGTTTTACTTTGATTCCGGCCTTGGCCGCGGCATGGATGGGAAGCGTCTTTCCGATTGTCGGAGGCGCGGTATTCGGAATTGTGCTGGGCATCTTCATCAACAATATCTTCGGCAAACCGGCTTGGGCCAATGACGGGATCGGCTTTACCGCCAAAAAGGTTCTGCAATGGGCCATTGTCATTCTGGGGACCGGACTTAATCTGGCCCAGGTATCGCGGACCGGACTTGAATCGTTGTATGTCATGCTCTTTACGCTGTCATTCGCTTTCCTGGCCGCTTACGGCCTGGGACGGCTGCTGAAGGTGCCGGAACGGCTCACCAGCCTGATCGGGGTGGGCACGGCCATCTGCGGCGGATCGGCCATTGCGGCCATTGCGCCGATTATCGAGGCCGAAGAAATGGAAACGGCCTATTCGATCTCAACCATCTTCCTGTTCAATGTCATTGCGGTGTTGATCTTCCCGCCGTTAGGACATTGGCTGGGCTTTTCCGAGAAAGCCTTCGGGCTATGGGCCGGCACCGCGGTGAATGATACCTCCTCGGTGGTGGCGGCCGGTTACGCGTTCAGCAACTCGGCCGGCGCCTATGCGACCATCGTCAAGCTGACCCGGACCACCATGATCATCCCGATTGCGGTCATTTTCGCCTTGGCCGTCTCATTCCGGAAAAAACGCTCGGCGGAGGGCAGCCCGGCGGTTAATTTCAGTTTGAAAAAAATCTTCCCTTGGTTTATCGTAGGCTTTCTGGCCGCTTCGCTCTTGAACACGCTGGGCTTGTTCAGGGCAGATTCGGTCGATTGGCTTGGAAACGCCGGGAAATTTCTGATCGTGATGGCCCTAACCGCGGTCGGCCTCAACGCCGACTTCAAGAAGATGTTAAAAACCGGAATCAAGCCGCTGCTGCTCGGACTGCTGGTCTGGCTGGTGGTGGCCGTCGTCAGCATCGCAGTCCAGTCTGTGACCGGGCAGGTCTGATCGCGCGGAGTTTGCGCTTTTGTCAATTCATCAAACAGCAAGCAGATGAGTTCCTCGCTCTGATTCTTGCTGTTTTTTATTTGTATTACCCCCACTCGGTATCTACTCTAAACAAAGCTTATTCTTCCCGGCAGTCAGCACAAACCAAATTAGGAGAACCGATTGATACGATAAGGTTTAATAAAAATCTTCTGCCAGATCTCTGATTTTCATTTACATCGTCTTTGCTTTTTAGTAATATACCTTATAGGGGTATTAAGTATCCGAAGGAGGATTATGATGAGGGAATGCATCAACATCCCGGCGGTGAACGCGCGGCTCAAGCGCATCGGCGGCCAGATCCAGGGCATCAGCGCCATGCTGGAAAAAGATGTGCCCTGCGAGGATATATTGATTCAGATCGCGGCCGCCAAAGCGGCGCTGCACAAAGTGGGCCAAATCGTGCTGGAAGGGCATTTGCATCATTGCGTGGTCAATGGGATTAAAAAGGGCGAGATCGAAGAGACGCTGCAGGATCTGGCCAGCGCCATCGAACAATTTTCACGCATGGTATAGCTGAATCGCTTTCGTAATCATGGCCAGTGCCAATAACTGCCACGCGGAACCCGGGAGGTATCAATGAACAAGCTTCACGAATGGATTGCAGATGACCAAAAGCGCACTATCCTGGCCACGGTAGTTGCCGGGATCGCGTTGTTCATTAGTTTTATGGGTTGGACCAGAGGATTAGTCCCGTTTGACATCGCCTGGATCGCCGTTATTCTTTGCGGAATCCCGATCGTCAAGGAGGCGGTGACCAGTTTAATCACGGAATTGGATATCCGCGCCGACCTTTTGGTCTCAATCGCGCTGATCGCGGCGGTGATCATCGGCGAGATCTTCGCCGCCGGTGAGGTCGCCCTGATCATGACCATCGGCGCGCTTCTCGAGGAGATTACTTCACGCAAGACCCGGCAGGGCATTGAGAAACTGGTGCGGCTGACGCCGCGTACCGCCCGGGTCCTAACCGACGGCGCCGAAACGATCGTCGCGGCCGAGGCGGTCAATGTCGACGACCGGCTGCGGGTGCTGCCCGGCGAGACGGTGGCGGTCGACGGGATCATCCTCTCCGGCCAGACCGCCATCGACCAGTCGGTAATGACCGGCGAATCGCTGCCCGTCGACAAAAGCGCCGGGGACGAGGTATTCAGCGGTACGGTCAATCAATTCGGCGCCTTCGATATGCGGGCGACCCGGGTGGGAGAGGACAGTTCCCTGCAGCGGATGATCCGCCTGGTGGCTGCGGCCGACGCCGGCAAAGCCAAAATCGTCCGGCTGACCGACCGCTGGGCGACTTGGATCGTGGTCATCGCTTTGGCATCGGCGCTGGCAGCCTGGATATTGACGGGTGAAGCCATCCGCGCCGTCACGATTCTGGTCGTTTTCTGCCCCTGCGCCCTGGTGCTGGCGACGCCGACCGCGATCATGGCCGGCATCGGCAATGCCGCCCGCCACGGCGTACTGATCCGCTCCGGCGATGTCCTGGAACGTCTGGCCAAAGTCAAGCGGATCGCCTTTGACAAAACCGGTACCCTCACTCACGGCAAACCGGAGGTGGTGGCGGTCGAATCGGCCTCAGCCGCCTGGCCCCGGCAAGAATTGTTGCGGGTGGCGGCCGCCGCGGAGCAGCGCTCCGAACACCCCTTGGGACGGGCCATCGCCAAGTATGCGGTAGCTTCCGGATTGCCGTTGCCCGAGCCGGAAGGCTTTGTGATGCTGCCGGGCCGGGGCGTGAAAGCCGAAGTGGGCGGCAAAGCGGTGCTGGCGGGGAACGCGGAGTTATTGGCCGAAACCGGAATCGCGCTCCCGGACGGAATGAGATCCTCCATTGCGCGCCACCGGAACGAAGGCCGCACCGTGGTTTCAGTGGGAATCGATCAAACGGCGGCGGGCCTGATCGCGCTCTCCGATACCCTGCGCGACGACGCGCCGGAGATCATCGGCCGCATCCACGGCCAGGGGGTCAAAACCGTCTTGCTCACCGGGGACAACTCGCAGGCGGCTTCCTTTATCGCTCAAAACACCGGCATCGCCGACGTCCGGTCGGAGCTGCTGCCCGAGGACAAGGTGCGGTTCGTCACCGACAGCCAAAACCTTGAATGCGAGCTGGTCTGCATGGTGGGTGACGGCGTCAATGACGCCCCGGCGCTGAAGACCGCCTGCGTCGGGGTAGCTATGGGCGGGGTCGGCAGCGATATCGCGGTGGACGCGGCCGACATCGCGCTGGTGCACGACGATCTCTCCCGCATTCCTTACTTGCTGCGGCTGGCGCGGCGGACCCTCCGCACCATTCAGACCAATATCGTCGTGTCAATGGCGCTCAATTTCGGGGCCATTGCCCTGGCTGCGCTGGGCCTGCTGGGACCGGTCGTCGGCGCCCTGGTCCATAACGCGGGTTCGGTGGCGGTGGTGCTGAACTCGGCGTTGCTGTTAAGGATCAAGGACGAACCCCCATCGGCGCCTCCCGCTTGAGTTTTGATCGGGTTCGACCACTCGGGCCTAAAATTCGGTATAAAATAAAAAAGGGGTTACCCCCTTTTTTATTGAACCGTTTCACCCTTTCAAATGCGCTTGCCCGGGCGCCCACTCAATGGGGCAAAGCTGGCCGGACTGCAACGCCTGCAGCACCCGGACAGTTTCGGAGACGCTCCGCCCGACGTT
Organism: Bacillota bacterium; assembly: GCA_023402395.1. Taxonomy (GTDB): domain Bacteria; phylum Bacillota; class UBA4882; order UBA8346; family UBA8346; genus JAEYGI01. The sequence continues at coordinate 27,399 of JAEYGI010000072.1, read as the reverse complement.
GAGGTCGTGGACTACCTGATACCGTACTTTGCCCTCGGGGTCGATGATAAACAAGCCCCGTAGCGCCACGCCGCTCTCTTCCAGCAGCACCCCGTATTTCCGGGAAACTTCCTTGGTAATGTCCGAAGCCAGCGGGTAATTGATCTTCCCCAAACCACCCTGATTTTTGTCAGTCCGGATCCAGGCCTTGTGCGAATGGATGCTGTCAATGCTCACGCCCAGCACTTCCGCTTTCAATTCGGTGAACTGTTGCAGCCGGTCGCTGATCCCGGTGATTTCAGTGGGGCAGACAAAGGTGAAATCCAGGGGATAGAAGAATAGCACCAGCCATTTTCCTTTGTAATCGCTCAAACTCACTGGAAAAAACTTGCCTCCGTCGCCGCTTACCGCTTCCATTTTAAAGTCCGGGGCCGGCAGATCAACCAATCTCATGACGATCCCTCCTGTTTTAGATTTATTATATATTTGATATTAATACAAATATGTTTTAAATGCAATATATGATCTAAAATTTAACAATGCCTCCGCCAGAAATTCTGCCCGGCAAAGGCATTGTTTATCCAGGCCAACCCCGTTCTCTCCTGTCAGACCGGCAACCCCTGCTTGATGAAGATCTCCCGGATCCGCTGTATTGACTCGGCCGTCGGTTCCGGGGTATCACCAAGTTCATATTCCAATCCAAGCTGCTTCCATTTGAATTCCCCCATTTTGTGAAAGGGAAGAATCTCGATGCGCCGGATTGTGGTAAAGCCGCTCAAATAGCGCGCCATCCGCTCCAGAGGTTCCGGATCGTCGGTGAGGCCGGGGATCACCACATGCCGGATCCAGACCTCCTTTCCGGTCCGTTCGCAATAGTCCAGCAATTCCAATGCGTTCCGGTTGTCCTGGCCCGTAAGCTCACGGGCTTTGGCGGCGTCGATATGCTTGATATCCAGCAGGATCAAATTGGCCGCATCCACGGCCTCCCGGCAATTTGAAAGCGGAACGATCCCCGACGTATCCACGGCAGTGTGAATGCCATGCTCCGCGCAGCCCCGCAGGATTGCCGCGGCAAACTCCGGCTGCAGCAGCGGTTCGCCGCCGGAAAGGGTCACTCCGCCCGATTGGATATAGTTGCGGTATTTCAGAATATCCTCAACCACCTCGGCCGCGTCCATTTCCCGGCCCGCGCCGCAACGCCAGGTGTCCGGATTATGGCAGAATTTACACCGCAGCGGACAGCCCTGGAAAAACACCACGTAGCGGATGCCGGGGCCATCCACGGTGCCGAAGGTTTCTACCGAATGCACATAGCCTTTCATCTTCAACCCCTCCTTCCAGACGCCCAAGCCAATTAGACCCGTCGCCGGGACGGTTTGGCGCGGCCTTCGCCGCGCCGCGCCCCCAATAGCCAAAACGGCTCATCCGAATGGATGAGCCGCTTCGCCGTACTAAAACCGTTCGTGGAACGTCCGGTTGATCACATCCAGTTGTTGCTCCCGGCTGAGTTTGATGAAGTTAACCGCGTACCCGGAGACCCTGATGGTCAACTGCGGATACTTCTCCGGATGATCCATGGCGTCCAGCAACACTTCCCGGTTCAAAACATTGACGTTGATATGATGCCCGCCGTCCGAGAAATATCCGTCCATCAGCAGATAGAGATTTCGTTCCCGCTCCGCCTCGGTTTTCCCCAGCGCGCCCGGGACAATCGAGAACGTATAGGAAATGCCGTCCTCGCTATAGTCATACGGGAGCTTCGCCACCGAAGCCATCGAGGCGACGCAGCCCTTGGTGTCCCGTTTGTGCATGGGATTGGCGCCGGGCGCGAACGGCTCGCCTTGCTTCCGGCCGTCCGGGGTGCTGCCGGTCTTCTTGCCGTAGACCACGTTGGAAGTGATGGTCAGCACCGACAGGGTCGGCTTGCTGTGGCGGTAGGTTTTGTGCTTGCTGAGTTTGTTCATGAAGTTCCGCACCACGTCCACGGCGATCTCATCCACGGACGGATCATTGTTGCCGAACTGGGGATAATCCCCCTCGACCTCGTAGTCGACGGCCAGGCCTTTCTCGTTGCGGAGCACTTTGACCCGGGCGTGCTTGATGGCGGAAAGCGAATCGACCACCACCGACAGCCCGGCGATGCCGCAGGCCGAGGTGCGCAAAATCTCCTCGTCGTGCAAGGCCATTTGAATCCGTTCATAGCTATACTTGTCGTGCATATAATGAATGATGTTCAGGGTGTTGATATACAGCTTCGACAGCCATTCCATCATCTGCTCGAACCGTTCCCGCACCTCTTCGTAGTCCAGGTATTCGGAAGTGATCGGCGCGAACGCCGGCCCGACCTGCTCCCCGTATATCTCGTCCTTGCCGCCGTTGATCGCGTACAGCAGAGCCTTGGCCAGATTGGCCCGGGCGCCGAAGAACTGCATCTGTTTGCCGACCCGCATCGCCGACACGCAACAAGCGATGGCGTAATCGTCGCCGAACTTCTCCCGCATCAGCTCATCGTTCTCGTATTGAATCGACGAGGTCTCCACCGACAATTTGGCGCAGTACCGCTTGAAATTCTCGGGCAGCCGGGGCGACCACAGCACCGTCATGTTCGGTTCCGGGGCCGGGCCCAGGTTGGTCAGGGTGTGCAGGAAGCGGTAAGTCATCCGGGTCACCATGTGCCGGCCGTCCGTTCCCAGCCCCGCCAAAGACTCGGTCACCCAGGTCGGATCCCCGGAAAACAACTCATCATAGGAAGGAGTGCGCAGGAACCGCACCATCCGCAGTTTCATGACGAAATGGTCCACCAGCTCCTGGATCTGGGCCTCGGTATACTTTCCTTCGCGCAAATCCTGCTCGGCGTATACGTCCAGGAAAGTCGAGATCCGGCCGATGCTCATGGCCGCGCCGTTCTGCTCCTTGACCGCGGCCAGATACCCGAAGTACAGCCACTGAATGGCCTCCTTGGTATCCCGGGCGGGATGGCTGATGTCAAACCCATAGCCGGCCGCCATCTGCTTCAGCTCCTCAAGCGAGCGGATCTGCTCGCTGAGCTCCTCCCGCTGCTGAATCACTTGCGAATCCATGATGTCAAAGACATAATTGGCCTTGGCCGCTTTTTTCTTCTCAATCAGAAAATCGACGCCGTACAGCGCCACCCGCCGGTAATCGCCGATAATCCGGCCCCGGCCGTAAGCGTCCGGTAAACCGGTAATGATCCCGGTGTGCCGGGCTTTTTTCATCTCCTCGGTATAAACGTCGAAAACGCCGTCATTATGGGTCTTGCGGTACTTGAAGACGTTGTCCACTCCCGGATTCATGGCGCGTTGGTACGTTTTCAGCGAGGTCTGAACCATCCGGACTCCGCCGAAGGGCATGATCGCCCGTTTCAACGGCTCATCGGTTTGCAGGCCCACGATGGTTTCCAGATCGCGATCAATATACCCCGGCCGATGGGCGGTGATCGTCGAGATCGTATCCGGATCGATATCCATGATCCCGCCGCGCTGGCGTTCCTCGTCCATCAACTCCTTCACTTTGGCCCAGAGCCGTTCGGTAACGGCCGTGGGAGAGGCCAGAAAGCTCTCGTCCCCGTCATACGGAACATAATTTCGTTGAATGAAATCCCGCACATTGATCTCGCGATTCCACTTTCCCGAATTGAATTTGGTAGCCATGGCTTCCCCATCCTTTCCGCGGCGGAGGGCTTGCCGCGTCCCCGCCGGTTCAATTTTTAAAAAACGCCAAGCCTTTGGATCATCCCCGTCAGAGGATTCTGTTTTCATTTTATCACTGATTTGAACCCTCTTCGTAAACTCTGCCTTGATGTTGATTGTCATTTTTATTAACAAACTGTCGCGGCATCCATCCCTTAAAATCAGTACTTCCTGGCGGCCGGCGCCGGAGGTTATTGCTTAGCCGGACTTCATTACCGCCGGCCCCGGCGATTCGGTTCCCTTACCGGAAGTTAGTATTACCCGGTTTTAGTGTTAGTGATGACTAACTTCCTTAATTTAAGGGTACTCCTCCGCGTCCGCATTGTCAAGCGGGACGCCGTGAACATTTGACTAAATCATCGCCCGCTCCCCGCCCCGGCCTATTTGTTTCGCCCGCTGAATCAACTTATTATACAGATATACGTCGTGAGCGTCAAAATGGTCCCCGGTAAACCGGTCCAGCCCGAACCAAGCGACCGCGCTGTTTTCGGCTTCATTGACGGTTAACGGCTCCATCGCGCCGCCAATCAGAATATAGGCGACGGAAAGGTGAAGGTGGGCATTGACATACTCCCCTTGCCGGAGATGGCCGTATACCGGAAGAATATCAAGGGAGGCTATTTTGGGACTGAGCGGCGTCAGATCGTGAACCCCGGTTTCTTCCGTCGCTTCCTTCAGGGCGACCCGCAATAAATCGGAATCCCCGTCGGCGTGGCCCCCGGTCCACGACCACACGCCGCGCAAATTGTGATGAACCAGTAACACCCGGTCCAGATCCCGGTTCATGACAAAGCCGGAACTGGTAACATGCGCAAAGGGATTGTCCCGCAGCAAAACATCGTCGGGAAAGCTGCCGATATAATCGAGAATTACCGCTTGATCCCGCCGTTCCTGGGGATTGGCCGGAATAAAGGCGGCAATTTGGTCCCTAAAATTCATCCGCCGAAACCACCTGTTATTTATAAGTTGAATCAAATCTCCGCTAAGCGTCATTGCTTATCTCTTTCCACGCGGTTCCGCTTTTCCCTGCCCAAGCAGGTGTCAATTCTCCGGCCAAAAGCCAAATTTTCGCCCGCGCCTCTCCACAATTATTATCTTTAGGCGCCATTGCGTCCCCCGGGACTCTCCAATGGCCAGCCCTTTCCGCTCCCAATTGTCCGGCGCCGATTGCCGAACCCGCGGCGCGCCATGCCGATGCAACGGCATTCAGCGCCGGAGCTCCGGCATCCATCGCCGCTGTCCCGGCGTTGATTGCCAAAACTATGGCATTCGTCGCCGCAACTACGGCGGTCAATGCCGGAACATCGGCATTCATTGCCCGACCTCCGGGATCGATTGCCGCAACTACGGCATTCATTGCCGGGGTAACGGCAGTCGTCGCCGCAACTGAGGCAGTCAATGCCGGAACATCGGCATTCGTTGCCGGACTTCCGGCATTGATCACCGGGACTGCGGCGACCCTTGCCGTAAGTCCGGCGGTCCCTGCCGTATGATAATCCCTGCGGATTGTTTCTTGATTTTCAGCAGTTGGTTAGTATCAATCGAGTAAAATTCGAAGACGCGGATCCGGGGAGACACTTTTAAGAGAGCTGTCGATTATGGGGCAAACCGCCGATCAACGGCCATGACGAGCCACACACCAAATTCGGGCGGACCCGGGCCGGTTTACCCCGTCCCGGCCAGGCCCGTCTTTCCCAGGGACAGCATTTGCAACAGCGGCTCGTGAATCAGGCCGTTGCTGGCCACGATCCGCCCCGCGAACGGATCGGCCGGTTCCCCGCGGAACCCGGTCACCCGGCCGCCGGCTTCCCGAACCAGGAGAGTCCCGGCCGCCACATCCCAAGGGGCCAGCCCGTATTCCCAAAACCCGTCGAGCCGGCCCAGCGCCACATAAGCCAGATCCAGCGCCGAGGCGCCGAGGCAGCGGAAACTGTGAAGCCGGGGCAGGATATTGGCGATGTGATCGAGATTGATATGGCCTTCGGGGTCGGGCTCATAGGGGATGCCGGTTCCCACGAATGAATCCGCCAGTCGGCGCCGGTCCGATACCCGCGCCGGCGCTGGCGCCTGATTGAAGAACGCCCCCCGGCCCCGGACGGCCGCGAACAGCTCCTGCCGGGCCGGGGCGAAGACCACCCCCACTTGCGGCAGCCCGGCATCCCAATAGGCGATGGAAACGGCGAAATGATCGAAACCCCGCACATAATTGCTGGTGCCGTCCAAGGGGTCGATGATCCAGAGCCGGTTCAAATCGCGGCAGTCCGCCAGGGCCACGCCGCCGTTCTCCTCGCCGAGCACCCGATCCTCCGGGAAAGCCTTCCGGAGTGAGGCCGCGATCAACTCTTCCGATTGCCGGTCGGCATTGGTCACCCAGTTCCCTTGGCCTTTCTCCTCGACCGTCAAGCCGTTTCTGGCCCCGAGCAAGAGCGCGCCAGCCTCCCGGGCCAGCGCCACCGCCAGCGCCTGTTTGGCCGTAAGCATCCCGTCCAATTTTAGACCGTCTCCTCCTGCTTAATGTAACGGAACAGGCCGAACACCATCAACAGCACCAACAGCAACAACACCCAACTGATGGCCGAGGCCTGGGCCAGATCCAATCCCATAAACGTCTTCTTATAAATGAAATAGCTCAAGACATCGGTGCTAACGCCCGGTCCGCCCTTGGTGATGATGTACACCAAATCATAGGTGCGGAAGGCCATGATCGTCCGTAGCAGCAGCACGGTGGCGATCACCGGCTTCAGCAGCGGCAGCGTGATCGCAAACAAGGTCTGAAAGGCGTTGGCGCCGTCGATCTTGGCGGCCTGATAGGGCTCGATCGGCAACGAGACCAGCCCGGCCAGCAACACCAGGATCATAAAGGAGATCTGATGCCAGATATCCACCAGCACGATGGTAAACAGCGTGCCGTGCGGGCTGCCCAGCCAATTGACGGGGTTCAAGCCGATCCAGGACAGCGCGTAGTTGACAATGCCCAGCTCCTGATGGAGCAGCATCTTCCAGATCAAGGCTACCGCCACCGGGGACATCACCATCGGGATGGTCAGGATGGCGTAATACAACCCCTTGAATTTGATCTCCCGGTTCAACAGGAGGGCGATGCCCAGCCCCAGGGTCAGTTCCAGCCCGACCACCAGCACCACGAAGAGTACGGTGACCCAGGCCGAATTCCAGAAGTACTGATCGCCGAAGGCCGCCTGAAAGTTTTGCCAGCCGACGAAGGCGGTGATCTCCGGATGGATAAAGGTATAATCCGAAAAACTGATCGCCAGCGAATACAGAAGCGGGACCAGAATCACGGCCGCCAGGCCGAGCAGGGTCGGGGCGATGAATAGCGCCCCGGCCATTTTTTCGCTGCGTTGCAACGGGTTCGCGCGGGAAGTTTCATTTCGTTTCACGGAGCATCCCAGCCTTAACAATAGATTGAGGGGGCGGGGCGGACTCGGCCCGCCCCGTCCCGGTGCGTGATTGGCCCGTTACTTGGCCAATTTGGCCTTCTTGGCCAGGCCGTCCAGTTCCTTGGCGGCCAGGTTCAAAGCGGCTTCCACCGTCTTCTCCCCGGTGGCGGCCAGCGACAGCTCCCGGGCCACCACTTCGATCATCTGGGTCGAATAGGTGAACTCCGGAACCGGCTTGGCTTTCTCGACGATCGACTGGACCATGGGATACCAGGGCCATTTGGCAACGACCTTGGCGTCGGCGAAAACGTCGGCGCGGGTCGGCGCGCCGCCGGCGATGGCCCGGCGGACCACCATCTCCTTGGACTCGATCCATTTAATAAACTGCCAGACTTCCTCTTTGGACTGGGCGTTATGGGCGATGCCCCAGCCCCAGCCGCCGTTCAGCCCGGCGCCGCCCGGCATCGGCGCGATGGCCACTTTGCCGACGACCGTGGAATTGGCCGGGTCATTCAATTGCGGCAGCATCCAGTGATAGGAGATCATCGAGAACGCCTTGCCCTGGGACATAACCCGGTAAGCGTCGTCCAGATTGTATGAGAGCGCGCCTTCGGGAGCGCCTTTCTTGATATTTTCGATATAGAGCTTGGTGGCGGCAATGGCCTTCGGACTGTTAATCACCGAGCGCCATTTGCTGTCATAATAGGCGCCGCCGTTGCCGTAAAGATAGTTGGTCCATTCCATGACGATCGGGTCGCCCCGGCCGGCTTGCATGGCCGAGCCGGAGACGCCGGCGTTTTTGCTCATGAACTCGCACAGCCGGACGTATTCGGCCACGGTCTTCGGCAGTTGCAGCGGCTGCTTGTACGCTTCCTGAAATTTCTGCTTCAGCTTGGCGTCCTGCAGCAGATCGGTACGGTAAACCAGGCCCATGGCGTAATTGTACTGCGGGATCATGTAAAGCTTGCCGCCATAGTATCCGACCATTTGCAGCATGGAAGGGATATAGGGTTTCAAGTCGAATTTGTCGCGGCTGACGTATTTGTCCAGCGGCTCAAGCCACCCGGCGGCCGGAAACTCGCCGGCCCAGTAATTGTCGACCTGAATCAGTTGGTATTCGGTATTGGGGCTCAAAAACTGGGTGATCAGCTTGGCGTGCATATCGCCGTACTGCACGAACTCGAATTTGATCGCGATGCCGGTTTGGCGTTCGAACTCCGGCAGCAGTTCCTCGACGATCCGGTTCTCCGGAATGTCCTCCATCAAAGCTTTGATCGTGACTTTCGGAGCGGCCTGAATCCCCGACAGGGTGGCGCCCGCGATCAACAGCAGACCCACGACGGACAAAATCCATTTTTTCATGACAATCCCACCTTTGTTGTTACTTTTGAATTACCCGACAACGGACGGCTCGCGCCAAACAACCGGGCAACACCTCCCATCCTATTTGATCGCTCCAAAGCTAAGGCCCCGCACCAGATATTTCTGGACGCAGCCGGAGATCAGAATCATCGGCAAAATGGCGATGATCGTGGCGGCGGACAGCTTCCCGATCATCACTCCGCGATGGGTTTGCATGGCGGCCAGGGCCACCGGGATCATGCCGGTTTTGGAACCGGACAGGATCAGTGCGAACAGAAATTCGTTCCAGGCAAAGATAAAGCTCATCACCGCCGCGGACATGATTCCCGGCGCGGCGATGGGGAAGATGATCCGGAAAAAGGCGCTCATCGGAGTGCAGCCGTCAATCAGCCCCGACTCCTCCAGTTCCCGGGGAATCCCGGCGAAGAACCCCATCAGCAGCCAGACCAGAAATGGCAAGTTGAAAGCGAGATACGCCAGGATCAGGCCGAAGGCCGTGTCCACCAGGCCGATGGTCCGGTAAATGGCGAACAAGGGCAGGATCAGAACGATTCCGGGCAGCATCTGGGTGCTGAGGACCAAAAACTGCAACGGAGTCCCACCGATCCGGTAGCGGCTGAACGCATACCCGCCGAGCGCCGCGACGGGCACTCCCAGCAGGGTGACGCCGAACGCCACCGTCAGGCTGTTGCGGAAATATGCAAAAAAGTCATTGACCGTGAACAGTTCGAAGTAATTCTTCAAGACCGGCGTGAACAAAAGCCGGGGAGGAAGCTCATAGGCGATCCGGTCGGTGGCGAACGAGGTGCGCAGCACCCACAGGATTGGCAATAGAATAAAGAGCGAAAAGAAGATCAACACCGCGTGAGTTCCGATCTCCGCCCAATTCCCGAGTTTGAACCTTTTCATGGCAACCAATTCCCCCTTTCCCGGATATGTTGAACTAACGGCTAATCAACCCCAGCGGGTTCAACATATCTCCTTCGTTTATAAGTTCAAGTAAACTGCGTTTGTTTTCCAGCCAATGTTTTCGGATGTAAAATGATTGAACTTTCTTTACTTGAACCCGTCCCGATAATCGCGGACTTAATGGGTACAAATTCCCCCGGTCACATTGATCGCCTGGCCGGTCATGAAATCGGCCGCGGGGGAGGCTAAAAAGAGAACCACTTTCGCGACGTCCTCCGGAAGACAGAGGCGTCCCAACGGCGTTTGGGCGATATATTCCCCTTTGACCTGAGCGGGGGTCATGTTCCGCAGTTTCGCTTCCCAGACCAGTTCCCGCTCCTGCATCCCGGTGGCCACGAAGCCCGGGCAGACCGCATTGACATTGATCCCGTAGGGAGCGACCTCCTTGGCGACCGCCTGAGTGAATCCCATCACCGCGAACTTGGAGGCGCTGTAGTGGGCGAGCAGCGGCGCGCCCAGCTTGGAAGCCATCGACGCCGTGTTCACAATCTTGCCGGAACGGGCGGCGATCATCCCCGGCAGCACCGCCCGGGTCACCAGGAACTGGCCCTTGGCATTGATATTCATGTTGAAATCCCAATCGGCCTCGGTCATATCCACTACCCGGACCATGCTGGAGACCCCGGCGTTATTGATCAGCACGTCGATCCGGCCGTAGGCCTGGATCGTCGTGGCGACCACCGTTTCGATCCGGGCCGCGTCCGTGACGTCCATGGTGTGAATGGCCGGTTCCGCCCCGGCCAGGGGTGAAACTTCGGCCGCCAGCCGTTCCAGCGCCGCGATGTCGACATCGGTCAATACCAATTTGGCGCCGGCGCGGGCAAACCCCAAAGCGATAGCCCGGCCAATCCCGGCACCGCTGCCCGTGATCAGCACCACTTTCTCCGAAAAATCAAACATGGCATCCGCTCCCCTTCATCGTTTCAATTTAAAATCGGTCCCGAGTTCGTTCAAATCATGAAAATCGGCTTTTAAATCCACATACAGCCGGCGGTAAATCCGAAAATATTTCTGGTACAGGGCGTGTTTCTCCGGATCGGGCCGGATCAATTCCCGCTCGGTAATGTAGGCTTCTATTTCCGACCAGTCCTGAAAGGCTCCGACGGCGACGCCGGCCACGAAAGCCGCTCCCAGCGACGAGCCGGGATGGCGGGTGATATATTCGACCGGAGCGCCGACCACATCGGCCACGATCTGCCGCCACAGCTTGCTCCGGGAGCCGCCGTTGCTCATGTAATAGCGGCCGGGATTCAAGCCCATCTCCCGGAATACCGCGATGTGATGATAAAAGCCGTACCCCACCGCTTCCAACACCGAGCGGTACAAATGCTCGACCCGGTGGTGCAGGGACAGCCCGAAAAATACCCCGCGCGCCTTGGCGTCCATGATCGGCGTCTTCTCTCCGATGAAATAGGGCAAGGTAATGATCCCTTCCGAACCGGGCGCGATCGGTTCCGCCAACCGATCCAGCTCCGCATAGAAATTGCGGCCCTCCTGTTCGTAGGCGGCAATTTGTTCGTCGAAAAAAGTCCGGGCGAACCATTTCACCAGCGACCCGGATGCGGCCATGCAGCCATTGAGCAGGTATTGGCCGGGGATCAAATGATAATCGAGGAAGATGCGCGGATCGCTTGCCAAACGGTTGCTGCCGATCAAAATATCCCCGGCCCCGCCGAATTTCAGCAACACGTCGCCGTCATCCTTGACGCCGGCCGAAAACGCCGACGCCACATGATCGCCGGAGCCGACCGCCACCGTCAGATCATGATCAAAACCGAGTTCGGCGGCGAGTTCCGGTTTGATCGGGCCCAACGGCGTTCCCGGCGCCAGCACCGGCGGCAGGAGCGAGGCGCTGATCCCCGCCGCTTGCAACACCCACGGCAGCCACGTCTCGCGGCGGGCGTCATACATGCCGCTCTCCAGCGCCCAGTTCCGCTCCAGACTGTAGTGGCCCGTCAATTGATAGGCGATATAATCGTAGGACCCCATCAGGACGGCCGCCCGTTCCAGGACTTCCGGCTCGTGCCGGCGCAGCCAGAGCAGGCGGGGCGGGATGGTTTGCTGATTGATGCTACCGCCGGTGGCTTCAAAGAAGCGCGCCTCGTCCAATTCTTCCTTTAAATAAGCGATCTCCGCCGCGGTGCGGGCGTCGTTCTGCTGGATCGAGTTCCGCAGCGGCCGGCCGTCCCGGTCCAGGATCACCAGGGCCGGAACCATTCCGCTGGCGGCAATGGCTTTGACCCGGCCGTTGAACTCCAACTGCCGCTTGGCCAGCTCCGACAGGACCGCCAGGGTGTTCTCCCACCAGATCTCCGCTTTTTCCTCGGCCCAGCCCGGCCGGAGCGAGAGCAGATCGTGGGGCCGGGAGGATTCGGCCAGAATATGCCCTTTGGTGTCGATTAGGGTTCCTTTGACCGATGTCGTTCCGATATCCATTCCGATGAGCAGCGGTTGATTCATGGCTGCCATTCCTCCCTTGATTGACGGCCGGGCCGGTTGGTCACCGGCCGGCCCGATTTATATATGTCGCAATCAGTTTTTTGAACGCCGGATCAATTGCGACATATTTTCCTTGATTCACAAGATGGAAAAAGGTCAATCGTTTGCCTATTCCCAGCCGAGGCTTAGGGATGGGAATGCTTAATTTAAACTTTTTTCATCTTATTTAACCAATTTCCCTTATTGTTTGGCGCGAAACGCGCGCACCCGGTCCATGAACGCTTTCACCCGCTTTTGATCCACGAAATTCTCGAAGACGCCGTTTTCCTTAAAGGTGGTGCCGACCACGGCGCCGTCGGCGATGGCGAGCTGCTGTTCCACGTTCTCCAGTTTGACGCCGGTGTTGGCGAAGACGATGGTGCCGGGCACGTTCTCCTTGACTGTTTTCAGGGTGGACAGCGAGGTTTCACTGCCGGCGATCAACCCGGAGACGCAGAGCGCGTCGGGGAGGGTGTTAAAAACGGTCGAGCGGGCGATCTCCGCGATATTCCGCTCCCCCAGATATTTGGCGGCTTCCGGCACGATGTTGAACAGCAGCTTGACGTTTTCGGCGCCGACGGCGTGCTGGTGCCGGACGATCTCGCCGCAATTGGTGTTCCACAGGCCGAAGTCACTGGCGTAGACTCCGGTGAAAATCTCGCGGACGAAGCGGGCGCCGGTGGCCACCGCCAGATCCAGCGACGCCACCGGATCCCAGAGCACGTTCACGCCGAACGGGATCTTGATCTCCGGCGTCAGTTCGCCGATGATCCGGGCCATGGCCGCCACGGTCACCGCCGGGACCTTGGTCAAATAGGGGCGGCTGAATTCATTGGAGAACATCACCGCATCGATCCCGCCTTCCTGCAATCCCAGAAAGTCGCGGCGGGCCTCCTCGACCACTTTCCGCATCCCGCCCTCCCGGTCAAACGAGGGATCTCCGGGCAAGGCCCGCAGATGGCACATGCCGATGATCGGCTTTTCCGTCCCCAACACTTCTTTTAACCAGTTCATTCGATTCGCTCCTTTTTTTGCGCAAATATGACAAACTAACGTCAGCCTTTGGGCTTGGCCACCGTGGTGGAAATGCTCATCCGGTCCAATTGTTCGATCACGGCCTCCGGGATCGCGGCGTCGGTGATCAGATGATGGATCCGCTCCACATCGCAAACCTTGACCAGCGCCTCTTTCCCGAACTTGGAGGCGTCGGCGGCCAGGATCACCCGCCGGGCGGCGGCGATGATCAGCCGCTTGATCGGGACTTCCAAATAGGTCGCATTGGCGATGCCGTGTACGAAATCCACCGCGTCGGCCCCGAGAAAGGCTTTGTCGACCCGGATCTGGCGCAGCACGTCCTCGGCGATGGGGCCGTAAAGAATGTTGAACCCTTCCCGGCGCATTCCGCCGGTGACGATCACCGTGGTCGACGGGTCATACCCGATGCCGGCGATGTACAGATCGTAGGTAATGATGGTCAGGTTCTTGTGTCCGGTCAGATTTTGGGCGATCTCAAAAGTGGTCGAGCCCGAGTCCAGGATCAGGGTCTCTCCGTCGCTGACCAGCAGCGCCGCCTCGGCGCCGATCAATTTTTTCTTCTCGGCATAGAGCAGCCGTTTGTCCGGGTAAAGCCGTTCAAACGCAGTGCTCGATTCGGGCAACACCGCGCCGCCGTGGGTCCGGCTGACCAGTCCCTCCTCGGCCAGAATGTCCAAATCGCGCCGGACCGTGGCCTCTGAAACCTCCAGGATGGCGGCGAGTTCTTCAATGCGGCCGCTCCGTTTCTGCTGAATATACTCCACCATCCGTTTGCGCCGTTCGGCCGGTAAGATGGAATCCGAACCATTTTGCATGAGCAACCTCCTTTCAAACCGATCATGCGCTATTTTGAAATGTTTTGTAATTTATGTATGCTATTTTCTGCGATTTAATGACTAATCCTGCAAAACCAATGTAAACTTTTTATTATAAATCACATCAAGCTGTCATAAGTTCATTCAAATAAGGTCAATTTAGTTGGCTGTCAAATAAAAAAATCAAATTAGAGCAAGCACATGAAACTATGATGTCATATTTAACATGTTCGTAAATTTTACCCGACCCGACGGCATCGCTCCCCGTAACCGCGGCGCGCCATGCCGATGCAACGGCATTCAGCGCCGGAGCTCCGGCATCCATCGCCGCTGTCCCGGCGTTGATTGCCGCAACTATGGCGCTCATTGCCGCACCTGCGGCATTGATTGCCAAAACTATGGCATTCGTCGCCGCAACTGCGGCGGTCAATGCCGGAACAGCGGCATTTATTCCCGGACCTCCGGCAGCAATCGCCGCAACTACGGCATTCATTGCCGGGGTAACGGCATCGATCCCCGGACCTGCGGCACTTATTGCCACACCTGCGGCATTGCCTGCCGTAGTTGGGGGAACCATTCCCCCGGCTCCGGCGGGGAAGGCCGGACGTTTTTTGGTAACCAAACCGGCAACGGGAACCTTCCCCTGCCAATTATTGGCCGGGGCTGCCGCCTTTCCGGTAATTGCGGCGACCCTTTTCATCAATTTCCCGATTCACTGCTGACGCGCCAAAACGCCGCCGGATTCACCAAATGCGAATCCGGTTCAAAAAATGCCTATATTCAGATCGCCGCGGTCCGGATAAGATTAAAAACGAGTTACAGGTTATTTAAATTTAATGTTTGGAGCGTATTGAGACGATGCAACCACAGTTGAGTTCATCCAAAGCCAAGTTTCAAAAACAGTGGGGGAGTATCCGCAAAAACTGGCTGCTCTATCTTTTTCTCCTGCCCTGCCTGGCCTATATCATTATTTTTAATTACATCCCGCTGTACGGGATCCAGATTGCCTTCAAGGATTTCCGGGCGGTGACGGGGATTTGGGGCAGTCCGCTGGCGGACCCGTGGTTTAAGTATTTCTTGCGGTTCTTTGATTCCTATCAGTTCACGACGCTGTTGTACAATACGTTGAGCCTCAGCATCTACCAGCTCCTGGCCAGCTTCCCGCTGCCGATCATTCTGGCGCTGCTGATCAACTATACAACCATCCCCAAGCTCAAGAAGTTCTCACAGACCGTGACCTTTGCGCCGCATTTGATCTCGGTGGTGGTAATGACCGGGATGCTGATCGTGTTCACCAGTTCCAACGGCCTGTTCAATCAGCTCCTGAAACTCCTCGGCGGCGCGCCCGTCAATTTTCTGGGGCGGGAAGATCTCTACCAGCCGATTTATGTCTGGTCCACCGTCTGGCAGCACGTCGGATACAACGCAATCATTTATATCGCGGCGCTGTCCGGCGTCAATGACGAGTTGCACGAGGCGGCCATCGTCGACGGCGCCAACAAGCTCAAGCGCATCTGGCACATTGATATCCCGGCGATACTGCCCACCATGGTCATTCTACTGATCTTAAACGTCGGGAATCTGATGAACATCGGCTTCGAAAAATCGTACCTGTTGCAAAACAACTTGAATCTCGGCCGTTCCGAGATTATCTCGACCTACGTCTACAAAGTCGGCATCCAGGGCGCGCAGTACAGTTACGCGACGGCGGTCGGGCTGTTTAATAACATTATCAACTTTATCCTGCTGTTGACGGTGAACCGGATTTCCCGCAAAGTGTCGGGCAACAGCTTGTGGTGATTAACGGAGGAAAAAACGATGGCTAAAGAATTGACAGTGAAACCGGCGGCGATCCACGAAACATTCACGGATAATCTCTTCAATATCGTCGTCAACACCTTGCTTGTCGCGGGAACCATTCTGGTGGTCTATCCGCTGCTATTCGTAATCTTCGCCTCAGTCAGCGATCCGACCGCCATCCAAACCGGCAAGGTGCTGCTGTGGCCGGTCAAGCCGGAGCTGACCGCCTACAAAAGCATTTTGCAGGATTCGCGGATTTGGACCGGATACCGCAATACCCTGCTCTACACCGGCGGCGGCACCCTGCTCGGCGTGATCCTGACCATCCTCGGCGGGTACGCGCTGTCGCGCAAAGATCTGATCGGGTCGGCGGCGATCATGAAACTGATGGTCTTCACGATGTACTTTAACGGAGGGTTGATCCCCACCTACATGGTCGTCAAAAACCTGGGGCTGGTCAATACGCCGTATGTGCTGATGATTTTGGGGTCGTTCACGGTGTTCAACCTGATTATCACCCGGACCTTCTTCATGTCCAAAATCCCTGATGAGCTGCTGGAAGCGGCCCGCATCGACGGCTGCGGCGACGGGCGCTTCTTTTGGAATATCGTGCTGCCGATCTCCAAGGAGATCGTCGCCGTGATCACGCTGTTCTACGCGGTGTCCCATTGGAACTCCTTTTTCAACGCCCTCATCTATGTCAACAAGCCCCATCTTTACCCGCTGCAGATCATTCTCCGCGAAATCCTGGTGGGTGCCGAAAACATCATGATGGAGGACGTCGATATGGCGGCTCAGGCGGAAATGCTCCGGCTGCAGGAAACCGTCAAATACGCCGTGATCATCGTCGGCTCGCTTCCGGTGCTGGCAGCCTATTTGTTCATTCAGCGATTCTTTATCCGCGGGATCATGATTGGCAGCATTAAAGGCTAACCGGCCCGCCCGGATTGAAGGGGGTGATCGTTCCAGGATAGGGTAAGCAAGGCCAGTAAATTTCAAAGAGCGACAAAGGAGGTATGTTACATGAGAACCAAAAAAGGATTGGTGCTATTCCTGGCGGTCATGCTGCTGATGACGCTGTTCTTCGTCAGCAGCGCCTTCAGCAAGTCCGCTGAACCGGCTACCCCGGTCAATAAGGCCAAGCTGGTCGGCAACATGTACGCTTCGGGCCTGCCGATTCTAAAAAACAAGAAGACCTACACCATCGCGGTGACCAAGGATCCGGACAGCTTGAACAGCTTCGCCCAAAAAGCCTGCGTGATCCAGACCGAGAAACTGACCAACGTCCATATCGAATGGATCGATATCCCCTATTCGTCCTGGAATGAACAGGTCAACGTGATGCTGGCTTCCGGCAACATGCCCGACGCCTTCAGCGGCCTTGACATCGATGTGATGCAAAACATCGACCTGTTTCAGCCGTTAACCAACGATATTCGCAAATATGCTCCAAACATCAACGAGATGCTCACCAAAAGCCCGGAAGTGAAAAAAGCGGTAACCGCTCCCAATGGCCAGATCTACTGCCTGCCCACCAACAAGGACAATCCCTCGGACTATGTGATGCACGCCCTGTGGATGAACGGCGACTGGCTGAAGAAGCTCGGCAAGAAAGTGCCGCGCACCACCGATGAGTTGGTTGACGTGCTCCGCGCTTTCAAAAAGGGCGATCCCAACGGCAACGGCAAGGCTGATGAAATCCCGCTGGTGGCCCGGACCTCGGATGTCTACGGCGCCGGAAACATTGACGCCTTGTTCGGCGCGTTCGGCGCCATCGACACTCCGGAATACGTTTACTCCAAAGACGGCAAAAAAGTCTTGTTCAGCGGCACCCAGCCCGGTTACTACGAGGCGCTGAAGTGGCTGCACCAGCTTTATTCCGAAGGCTTGCTGGACGCCGATGTCTTCACCCAGACCCAAGCCCAGGTCAACGCCAAAGCGACCAATCCCGATCTGCTCATCGGCTCGATTATGTTCTGGATCCCCGATTCCATGGACAAACGGTTTGCGGATTATATCCCCCTGGAGGCCCCGATCGGGCCGAAAGGCGATCAGCTCTGGTCCCAATACCGGAGGCCCGGCCGTTACATGAACGGGTTCAGCATCACCAAGAACTGCAAGGAACCGGCGGTGCTGCTTCGGTACTACGATACCCTGATTTCCAACCTGGATATGGTCATGTTGTGGCAATGGGGCCCTGAGTTTGAAGGCTGCTGGGAGCGGGTCGGCACCGACGGCAAATGGCAGCAGACCACCAAATACGTGCCCAAGCAAGGCATGACCATGACTCAGTTCAAGCGGACCGTTGCCGGCAGCGTTTTCAGCCCGATGTACATGTGGTCCAAATGGGCCAACCTGGAAGTGCCCGACGCCCGCAACGCCAAGAAACGGGCAGCCAATGAAAAATATTTGAAGCACGCCGTGATGACCATGCCCTACGGCCTCTATGATCCCAAGAAAGTCAACGAGCGCAACGCCCTGTTCGTCGATATCGACAATTATATGAAGAAGTTCAAGGCCTCGTCGATCGTCAACGGCATCAGCGACGCGCAATGGCAGGAACATCTCAAGCGCTGCAAGCAACTGAAGACCGACGCCTATACCGCCTTGTGGCAGGGATATTTCAATTCGACCAAATAAGGCGCCAGGCCGGTTACATCGCGTTCTTTATTTAAAAGGCTGCACGGGCTTTGCCCGTGCAGCCGCCCCTCGCTGTAACGGCGCTTTTCGAAGCCCGGCGCTAACGTCGATGGGTCGGCGTCGTCCCTGCGAAACCGTCCGAAAACCGGCTTTATCCCTCGCTTCGCCGAGCTCTGATGTACAATCCGGCCTCCGGCCCGGGTTGTACATAGCGCTTTTCGAAAGATCAGGCGCAAACTCCCCGGTAGACCATTGAAAAAGAGCTGCTAAATTTGGAGGGTAATATGTCTTCTACCAATCACGGGCCATGGTATCAGCGAATCCATCGCTGGGGGCAAACCAATCTCACCGAAGATGATCCGGTCAAATGCGACCTTGATTTCTGGCGTGACCAGTGGCGGAAAACCAGGATTCAAGGGGTCATCGTCAACTGCGGCGGCATTGTGGCCTATTATCCCAGCCGGTTTGGGCTGCAATACCGCGCCCGCTTCCTCGGCGACCGGGACTTTTTCAAGGAATTCAGCGACGCGGCGCGCGCGGAAGGCCTGGCGGTCGTCGCGCGGATGGACATCAACCGCGCCACCGAGGAGTTCTTTGACGCCCATCCCGATTGGTTCTGCCGGGATAAGGAGGGCCGCCCGCTGCTTTCGAACGGCCGCTATTATTCCTGCGTCAACAGCGGCTATTACAAAGAATTCATCCCCGCCGTCCTGGAAGAGATCATTGAAAAGTATCATCCCGCCGGTTTCGCCGATAACAGCTGGAAGGGCCTTGCCAGGAAACATATCTGCTACTGCGAGAATTGCCGGAAGAAATTCCAGCAAGAGCGCGGCCTCGCTCTGCCCGAGGCCGTTTCCTGGGAAGATCCGGTTTACCGGGAGTGGATACGCTGGAGCTATGCCTGCCGTCTCGAAAACTGGGATCTGTTCAACGCCACCACCCAGCGCGCCGGCGGCGCGGATTGCCTGTGGCTCGGTATGTTCCCGTCCGACCCGGCCAACCCTACCGGCAACTTTTGTGATCTGAAGGGGATCCTGGAACGTTCGAAGATCATCTTCTGCGATCATCAATCCCGCGATCCGTTGAATGGCTTTGAACAGAATTCAGTCAACGGCGCCCTGCTGCGCCTGGCCTCCGACGAAGCGGTTCCGGCCGCGGAGAGCTGGGCCTGCTATGTCCGGGGCAGCCGTAGCTTCCGGCTGGCGGCCAACCCGGCCCCGGAAACCCGGATGTGGATGATCGAAGGGATCGCCGGCGGCATCTCGCCCTGGTTCCACCATGTGGGCGGCAGCCTGAACGACCGGCGCCAGTACGATATCCCGGTTCCGCTGTTCCAATGGCACGCCGCCAACGAGCCGTATCTATACAACCGCGAAAGTTTGGCCAATGTCGGGCTGGTTTGGAATCAAGCCAACACCGATTTCTACGGCCGCGACGATGCGCGGGAGCGAGTGGCTCTACCGTGGCGCGGCTTTTGTCTGGCGCTGACCCGGGCCAGGATACCCTTTCTTCCGATCAACGCCGCCGATATCGAACGCTACCGCCACCGGATGCAAACCATGATCCTGCCCGACCTGGCAATCCTCAGCGCGGACCAGATCGATGCGATCTGCCGGTTTGTCGAAACCGGCGGAAACCTGATCCTGACCGGAATCACCGCCACCCTGGACGGCGACGGCGATCCTTCTCCCAATGACAAGCTCTGGCGCTTGCTGGGCCTGAAACTCAGCGGCGATAAGGCCGGCGCCTTCGGCAAGGTCAACACCGAATGGGAGTTTTGCAGCACCCATACCTATCTCAAGCTTCCCGAGACGCGCCATGAAATATTGGCCGGCTTTGAAGCGACCAATATCATTCCGTTCGGCGGCGGGCTGCAACTGGCGGAATCAACCGGCAGCCTCAAACCGATCGCTTCCTATGTTCCGGAATTCCCGATTTACCCGCCGGAATTCAGCTGGATCCGCGAAGAGCGCCCCGATATCGCCAGCATCTTTGCGGGAACCCTGCCGGGCGGATCCCGGGCGGTTTATTTCCCCAGCGACATTGACCGCTGTTACGGCCGGGAAAACCTGCCCGACCACGGCGATCTTCTCGCCAACGCCATCCGGTGGGCTGCCGGCGACACCCTGCCGATCCGCGTTCAAGGCCCGGGTTTTATCGATTGCAAGCTTTACCGGCAGGACGGCAGGGCCATCATTCATCTGGTAAATCTGAGCGGCTCCAACCGCAATCCCGGCTATCTTGATGAATTGCTGCCGATCGGGCCCGTAACCGTCGCCGTGAAGGTTGAAAAAGCCGCCAAAGCCCTGCTGCGGGTGGCGGGAGGCGAAGCGCCCCTCCGGTTTGACCATGGCCAAGCGAACATCAAAATTGACCGGATCCTCGACCACGAACTGATTGTCTTGGAGTAGCCTTGGCCGCGAACCGGTCCCCGACGGCGCGGATTGCCAATAAAACAAATTTATGATACAGAGGTTATGATGAAAAACAGTCAAATCGTAATTCAAACCAACCTCCAAGTTCTCGATACCCCGCTCATGGACCCCGAACGGCTGGTCAAGGCGGTGGCGGAGATGGGCGCCGACGCCCTGGTCTACAATGTCGGCGGAATCTATGCCTGGTATTCGACTAAAGTTCCGTATCATACGGTCAACCCGTATCTGCCCACCGATAGCGACCTCCTAAAAGAGGTCATCGCGGAATGCCATCGGAACCATCTGCAATTCATCGCGCGCTTCGATTTCAGCAAGGCCGAGGACAAAGTCTATTTTCAACGGCCGTGGTGGTTCGTTAAAACCGAAAGCGGCGAGCCGCTGATCATCGGTGAAAAGCGCCCGGGCGACTGGTCGCTGCTCTTTTCCACCTGCCTCAATAGCGATTACCGGGCCGAGGCTGTGGCGATCCCAGTCTTGGAAGAGGTAATCTCTCGATACGACATTGATGGCATCTTCTTTAACAGCCCCAATTTCATCCCTTGCTTCTGCCAGAAATGCCGGGAAAAATACCAGGCGCGCTTCGGCGCCGCAATGCCCGATCGCGAACGGGACTTCCATCCCGAATGGTCCCATCTTTGCGTCCGGGACAATATTCAAAAGCTCAACGCGGCGATCAAGGCCAAACGGCCCGATCTGTCCCTGATCCTTTATTATGCCAATGACGACAAGCTCGCCTACAGGATGGAAGTAGCCGATGAGATCTGCGCCGAACCCCAAGATATCCTGTCGCTGGGCCACCTCAAGATCCCGGAGATCACCCGGCCGATCCTTCATATCAAAAAAGGCCGGACCGCCGAGGACAAGTTGATTCCCTACGGGATCATCCATTCCTCGCCCGGCATGGACTGGCGGCATACCGGGCTGCCCACCGCCGAATATGAATACTGGCTCAGCCTGATCACGGCCAGCGGCGGAAACATTTGGCACTCATTAACCGGGTTCGCGGCGACGATTACTGATAAGCGGATCATCAATACGGTTACCCGGTTCAATCAGCGGGTGAAACGAGTGGGAAGCGAGATGGACGGCGCTTTATCCGACTCACAACTGGCGCTGCTCTGGGATGCGTCGCCGTCGGCCGCCGGGATTGCCAACGGATTGGTACACCGGCAGATTCCCTTTGATCTGATCCTGGGAGAGCAGTTCACGCTGGAAGCCTTGAAAAAGTATCAACTGCTCATCATGCCGGAGAATTCGATCAATGAATCGAATATCGGGATCCTGATCGCCTATGTCCATGCGGGCGGCAGGTTATTGACCGAAGGAGCCGCCTTCGACCGGCGCTGCCCCAAAATCACTGATTTGCTGGGCATCGCCGGGGAAGCCTATGCTTCGGGCAATCTCACCTCCACCTATCTCCGCTTTGAAGGGGATGAAACTGCTGATCCCGATGTCCGGCGGCTGCGCAACGGCTTTGAAGTCACCGAGATGATCCCTTTGCGCGGAATCGTCGGCTACTGTTCGCCCCAACCCGGGGCCAAAGTTTTGTTGACCCAGGTCCCTCCGTTCGCGCCCCTGGAATGCGTCGGCGCGCCGCCCGAACGAGCTTCGCTCCTGGTCAAACGGACCGACATTCCGATGCTGATCTTGAGTTCCTTGGGTTTGGGAAAAGTCTTGTATCTGCCGTTTTCACTCAGCGGGCTGATCGACGAATTTCGCCTCGCGGAGCATTACAATCTGTTGCGGAACCTGATCGATCTCCTGCTTGGCGAGGCGCGGGATATCTCGGTCACGCCGGTCCAGGGACTTTATGTGTCCGCGTTTAAAAACGGCCACAGCCGGCTGGTGCATTTGGTCAACGGCGCCGGTTCGCGTCCGCTGATCGATACCATTCCTTTGCACGATATCAAGCTCAGAATCAAATCCGCGGCCAATGACGCGCGCTACGACGTTACCGCGCTCATCTCCGGCCAAACGCTGGCGGTGGGGCAAAGCGGAGCCTGGCTGGAAATAACCCTTCCCCGGCTGGATATTTGGGAATGTTTAAAGATCACCCGGAAATGAACTCGGCGCGGCTGGAAGCCGCGGCCCGCCCAAAAATTAACGGGAGGCGTTACGATGGCCTGGTGGCTGGAGAATAATTTACGATTGATTCAAAACAACCTCCGCGATATTGACGCCCAGATGGATATCGACGGGTTGATCGCGGCGATCAAAACATACTCCTGCAATGTGTTGATGGTGGGAGCCGGGGGGATATCGGCCTTTTATCCTTCCGAACTGGATTTTGCCACGCGTTGCATCACCGAGCGGGACTCCCTCGGCGAGATCGTCCGGAAATGCCATGAGCAGGGCATCAAAGTGATCGCCCGGTTCGATTTCAGCAAGACCCACGAGAGCCTGTTCGAGGCCCACCCCGACTGGTATTACCGTTCGCCCGCCGGCCAACCGGTGCATTACAACGATACCGTGCACACCTGCATCAATGGCGCCTATCAACAACAGCTGTCGCTGGAGATCATCAGGGAAGTCATTACCAAGTATCCGGTGGACGGTATCTTTTTCAATATGTTCGGCTATCAAACCAAGGATTATAGCAACAATTACTATGGCATCTGCCATTGCGATTCTTGCCGGAAGCGGTTCTTCGAGTTCTGCGGCAGGGAACTTCCCGCCTCCGAGAGCCCGGCAGATCCCGCGCACCATCAATATCAAGAATTCAAAGAGTTTACCGTCGCCGAAATGCTGCGCAACATCCACGAACTGACCAAGGGCGTCAACCCGGAGATCGCGATCTGCACCTATCATCACCGCTACGTGGACATCATCCGCAAGGAGTCCAACAGTGCCATTGACCGGCCCTATCCGTTCTGGATCTATTCCGGGTCCGAGAATGTCGCCTCGGTGCGGCACACCTGGGACCAAAAGATTATCAGCAATTGCGTCATCAACGCGGTCGATATCTTTTACCGGTTTATGGGCGTCGCCAAGGAGCTTACCCGGATCCGGCTTTATCAAAGCCTGGCCGCAGGGTCCGGGCTCGATTTCTGCATTATCGGCGTTTTCGACGGCTATCCGGACCGGGCCAATTTCGAATACGTTCACGAGGTCTATTCGTTTCACGCCCGCCACCAAAACCGCTTTGGAAAGCTGCGCTCCCTGGCCAAGGTGCTGCTCGTCAAGCCGTCGCTCAGCGATAACCGCGAATATCTCGGCCTCTTTAAGGCGCTCAAGGAAGAGCATATCCTGTTTGATGTCGTCTGCGCCGAAAATCTCGGTTCCGCCATCAATAACCTGAGCCGATACCAAGTGGTGATGATCCCCGACCCCGGTTGCGTCGGGGCGGAGCATTTCGCGGCGCTGGACGCGGCTGGGGTTACGGTGGTCATCAGCGGCGCAGTCGATGATACAGCCTCCGCAAAGCTCTCCCGGATCGGCGTGGCCAGGATTGAAACGCTTCCCAACACGCGCTCCGCCTATTTGCTCACCCGGGAGAAGGAGATTTTTAAAAGCTTCGCCGACCGCGACTGGGTGTTTATTGACGGGCCCTTCGGCCGGATCGAGGGGGAAGGGTCCGGGCTCCTCCCCCTGGTGAGCCCGGCCAATTACGGCCCGCCCGAACGTTGCTTCGGGCATAAAACAACCGGCCATCCGGGCGCCGTGGTTTCCGCCGACCGGCGTTACATCTGCCTGCCCTGGAACCCGGGACGTTTATATTATCAGCACGGTTTCGAGGATCACAAGCGCCTTCTCGCCGATTTGCTCGACCATTATTGCCCGGAGTGGCGGGTCTGCCATACCAACGCGCCGAATTGCGTCGAGATCTTCTATGACCGCTGCGGCCCGGACGAGTGGATGCTGCAGTTGATTAATTTGTCCGGGTTTAACGGCACCACCGTCGGCGCCCACCTGCGCCTCCACGGCCTGACCGTAACGGTTCCGCTGGCCGAACGCCCGTCCGGCCTGGCTTCGTTAACCGGTGCCGCCCCGCCCCAGTGGAGCTATGAGCCGGGCATGTTGAAAATTGCCCTGGCTCCGCTGGAGCATTACGAAGCCCTGGTGATCAGCGCCGGAACCGGAGCCTATATCGGATGAAGTAAATTTCTTTACTAAATTTGCATTCTTAATGCCGAATGCAAATGAATCAAATCGGAATTTGCTTCATCCGATTACAGCTGAAATAAGTTGAATTAAATTCATTAATTTTTCATCATGGCCGGTATTAAGGACATGATGGATATCAGAAATTTAATTCAACTTATATAGCGGGAACGGCGCTCCCGGCCGGCCGGACCTGCCCAGGAACTGGCCGTTGCCATCGGCAGGATTTTCAGGTATCCTTGGATTGCCCAGATAAAGTCGGTTCAGGAGCTGCACATGAAACGAAAGAAAGCTTTTTTCCGGATCTTAGTGTCGTATCTGGTCATCATGCTGACGCCGATGCTGATTTTGGGGTATGCTTCCTTTAATTTCTTCGCGAAATTTTATGACCGGGAACTCCTGAACAACCGGGTCAATTCCTTGTACCGGGTGCAACGGACTTTCGATATCTTCATCAATCAAATGAACGCCTACGCCTACTCCCTGCTTCATTCGTCCGAATTTAGCACCTTCTACGTTAATAAGGAGTACGGCAATTTCTATGATCTAAAGCGGAAGCTGGCCGGCGTGGTGCTGACCGGCAATTTCTTCAACGATGTTTTTTATATCAATCAGGATCTCCAGCGGATCTTTACGGCGCAAACCGTCTTTGACTATCACAGCTTCAGGGTTTACGGGCCGGGTTACAATATCCCGGAGCAGGAGACCGAAGCCTATTTGCTGAAAAACAGCCGGGTATACTGGCTGCCGGTGCAGTCGCTCCACCAGGCCGGGGAAAATATGTTGACTTATGTGGTCACCAATAAGGCGGGCCAAGCCAGGCCGAGCGCGGCCATTATCTTTCAAATCAACAGCAACACCCTTCATAAGCTGACCGGGGATGCGCTGGAATCCACCGGGGCCTGCATCATCATTTCCGACAACCGGGACGGCCTGCTGTATTCCTCCAATCCGCAAATATCCGATGCCGCCTGGAAGGTATGGCGGGGGACCAAACGGAGGGAGAACGGCCAGCCGGTCGAGATCTTGATCCATTCCAAACGGTTTATCGCTTTTCAGAGCCAGTCGGCGGTCAGCCCCATCAAATACGCGGTCCTGATCCCGTATCAATCGTTGATGGCGCCGATCCAATCCCAGCAAGCGCTGTTCATGATCTGCCTGGTCGCTATCGCCGTCCTGGGGTCGCTATTCATCTCGTATTTCATGAAAATAAACTATGCGCCGATCCATTCGTTGACCAAGCGCCTGGCCTCGCTTTTCGGCGAAACCCCGGATGATCTGAGCGAATTCGAAGCCGTGGAAAAGGCGCTGGTCACCATGGCCGATCGCGCCAATTACCTGTTTAAGGAGAAAATTACGCTCAAGCTCATCCGCGGCGGTTATTCCAGCCTGGAACAGCTGGAGCGGGAGGGCGGGAAAGCCGGCTACAGCCTTGCCGGGCCCAGTTTCCGGGCGATCGTCTGTAGTGTGGCCAGTCCCGCCCCGTCGAGTTTGACCGCAGGCGCCTATCAGGATCTGGCCCGCTATATCGAAAGCAGTCTGAATTCCAGCTTTGACGCGGCCGTCATCGAATACGCCGAGGACCACGCCGTATATATCATCATCGCCGGGCACCGGGATGAGCTGGCGGAGATCAAGGCCAAGCTGTATCACCTCAAAAATGTGATCGAAAGCGTTTTCAACGTGCCGCTTTCCATCGGGGTCGGCGGCATCGGCAAGATCGACCGGATCAAGGATTCCTTCGCGGAGGCCAGCGCCACCAGCAAATATCATCTGGTCAGCGGCGCCGGCAGCGTCCACTTTTTCGAGGAGATCGGCCCCGAGAAGATCTCCCTGCTCGCCTACAGCAATCACGCCATTGACTCCCTCCGCCACGCCATCCGGCACGGCCAGGAAGAACGGGTGCAGTTCGCCATGGATATTCTGATCAAGCATCTGTCGGACGCTCCCAATCCGCCGTTCGCCCAGACGCTCGCCGCCGATATCTCCCAGACCGCCCTCAATGCCATGCGCGAGCTCAATCCCGCCTTCGCCGGGTTTATTCAAAACTACCCGGAAATGCTCGGCCAGGGCCGCTTCGCTTCGACGATGGAAATCATCGCCACCGTCAAAATGTTAAAGGATGAGCTGGTGGCCCTGATGGTCGACGAGCGGGACGCCGCGGCCGGCAGCGGGGACGCCGTCAACAACTTCAAGCAGGTGGTGCAGTTCATCGCCGAACACCTCAGCGAGGAGACCTTCTCCGTTAAAATGCTCGCCGATCGTTTCGCGATGTCGATCTCCAACTTCAGCCATTATTTCAAGAAACAGACCGGCCAAACCGTCTCCGATTATATTGCGCTGCTCCGGTTCGAAAAGGCCAAGGAGTTGCTGCGCGCCACCGATTTGAATCTGCAGGAGATCGCCTCCAGGTGCGGCTATGTCCATATTTCCACCTTTATGCGGCAATTCAAGCGACGGGAAGGCGCCACGCCGGCCAGCTACCGGGCGCGGTTCCGTTCGTAACCGTCCGGCGGTCGGGGAGGGCCGGAATCTTTGCAATCAAGCCAGCCGAAAATCCTACCTCTCCCTCGTTGTTATGATAAAAGAGCAAGACCCATGACGGAGACGGTAGATGGTATACTTTCAGTTAAGAAGCCTTGGCTGAAGGTGATGGCTGTAGTGGACAGATGGGACA
>JAEYGI010000067.1 GCA_023402395.1 Bacillota bacterium | reverse complement strand
CTCCCATCCAACTCCGCAACAGGCTTAAGATCATCTTGATACAAGAACCCTTGAACCAGATTACCGTTGACCTTCTTTCCAATCCTTCGCCCGGCTCCATCGACCACATACTCAATCCTTGTCCCATCGGCCAGTGTTACATCTTTCAAATTCCCCAACACATCATAATCATAAAGCGTCGTCCCATTGCTATCGACCTTACTCCGCAGCTCCCCGTTAGCCGTGTATTGATATGAGCTACTTCCATATTGCGTTATCCGGTCCTGAGCGTCATAGCTTCCATATACCGTCCCATTCGGCCCGGTATATCCAATCCGGTTCCCATTCCCGTCGTACTCGTAATGCCCAACCAGAACCCCATCCTTTTTCACATCCATCAATTGCCCAATCACATCATACCCATACTCATAGGTATGACTTATTCCATCCACCGTCTCGGTCTTGGTTTGAATCCGCCCCAACGCATCATAGGTATACCGTGTTCCGAACAATGTTGAGCCGCCGTAACCGGCCCGGTACTCCTCAATCTCTCCGAACTCATTGCGCCGGACCACCGTATCACTGATATTTCCAACGCTACTCCCGGTGAACATCCCATTCGTTGCATCGTAGGTAATCGTCAAATCGCCAATCTTGGTCAACTGTCCATCATTGTTATACTGCAAACTAACCTTATTCCCATTATTCACACTCTGGCTGTCCACCAAAAAGTCACTGTTATAGGTAACCGATACGCTTCCCTTGATCAAACCAGCCCAACTCACCGAGGTCGGCAACTCCCCATCATACCCGTTGCTAATCGCCCCGCCATCCGGCGCGATGATGTTCTTTAATTGCCCGGTAGTTGCATCATAGGCATATGTAAGATCCCCTTCCGGCACTTGCAATTCAATAAGCCGTCCCATGGTATCGTACTCAAATCCAATCGTCTTTCCATCGGGCCGAGTCACCAACCGGGGTTGCTTAGCCAAGTTGTACCCATACTGGGTCTTCGTCTCGCCCGCCGCCAGATTCGGCGGGTTATAGGTAGCCGCCAAATCAACCGGCGTATAGGTAAAACGATGATCTCCCTTATCCGGAGGTGTCAGGGTCGTTACGTTCCCATTCGGATCATAGCCGAATCCAATCGCTTTGCCGTTGGGCAGGATCTGCCGGGTCACCCGGCCCGCCGCGTCGTACTCGAAGCTGGTCCGCCGTTGGAGCGGATCGAGCACGTAGTCCACGTAGCCGGAACTGTTGTAATAGATGGTACTGACTCGCGCGTTACTTCCCGTTCCTTCGCCGATTCGGAACAACCGGCCCCGTTCGTCATACTCGAAGCTGACCGGAGCCAGGCCGGGAACTTCAGTCTTGATAACCCGGCCTTTATCGTCGAGCGTCGTCACGCTTTGTCGCCCCATTGGCGTAACGCTGGTGACCTGCCGTACCGCCGCGTCGTAGGTCGTGGTATAAGTCTTGCCGTTGACGGTCATGGTATCGGTCAGTGTCTGCAGGCTGAACGGATCAGCCGAGTCACTCAAGATCGCCGTCCGGCTGCCGGTCATGGTGTAGGTCTTGCCACTGGGGGTCTTCACTGTCATTGATTTCACAATCGGTGATTGCATGCCGAAGCGGGGGTCAGGTCCTTCTTGGGACAAAATAACCTTTCCGTCCGGTTGGGTAATTTTTTTTGTCCCATCGGTTCCGATTAATGTTTCCGTCGCGCCACCGCAACAACCTTGAGTCACCAGCCGGGTTTGACCGGTGGACAGGTTTTCCGTTAAATAAGTGGTGACATAGCCGTTCTGATTATCTTTGGCTTTAATAGCGGTCACTTGATAGCCATTTTGAGTTTCGGCCCGTTCCAGTCCGGTATAACCTCCCAATGGATCTTCATCTTTAATCAAACGCCCCGCATCATCATAGGTAAATTGGTGGACGCCATTTTTCGGGTCGATATAGTTTACCAGGAGCCCATTCGTGTCATATGCCATTCGGATCGTTTCATTGGCGGGATTGGTAACGCGATTTAAATACCCGCCATAATCCACATCGAAAGTCGTCCGTTGTCCGAATGGCCCGGTGATGGCCATGGGATTGCCGTTGCCATCCCTGTCGATGATGGTGATATTGCCATCCATATCGGTGATTTTAATTAATAAGCCGTTCTGATCGTATTCAAACGTATACTTGACCTTTCCGGTCGATGAATCCATTGTCGCCAAATGACGTCCGTTGGCGTCAAAATGATATAACTCGGTACTATCCTCCGAGGGAATGCCTAGTTCTTCCCCAGTGAATCCGGATAAAGGATGAGTAATAGTATATATTTTATTTTGAGAGATGTCGGGGAAATAGATATTCCCATCCCGACTTATGGCAAGTGTCCATGGTAAGTCTAATGATGTCGCAGTTGCCAGAGCACTTTCATCCACATCTCCTCTTTTGCCGTTTCCAGCAATCACCGTTATAATTCCATCCGGTTCGATCCGAAGAATCATACTCCCCGAATTGTCGATCAGATAAAAGTTACCATCGTATGCAAGGACTATATCTTGAGGGTTAACCCGTAATTGTCTTGCCAAAACACCATTGATTACATCTAAATAGGGATCTCCGCCGGCAAATGATGAAACCATCCCATCCGGTGTCAGACATCGAACAAAATTTCCATCACAGCAATATACCTTCCCGTCCGTACCCACTGCAATCCCCATCGGCCAACTAAGTTTTGCATTTGCTCCCGGACCAGCATAATCAGTGTAGCCCTTTTCACCAATCCCCATAACTGTGTTTATCAACCCATCCGGGCTAATCTTCCGGATACGATAATTCCAAGTATCCGCAACATAAACACTTCCGTCAGCCCCAACCGCCAACCCACTGATAGAAAGTCCCAATGCTGCCTCGATTGCTGGACCGCCGTCACCGCTATAGCCATACTCTCCATTTCCGGCGATTGTTGTAATAATCCCATCTGGACTCACTTTTCGAATTCGCGATCCAACTGCTTCCACAAAATAAATACTACCATCGGGGCCAAAAGTTATATACATCGGTCCAGAAAGCTCCGCTTCAATAGCCGGTCCATCATCACCACTGTAACCCAAATTTCCGTTTCCAGCGATGGTTCTAATAATCCCATCCGAGCTAATGCTACGAATACGGGTATCATCTGTAAAATAAATAGTTCCATCGGCAGCAGCGACAATACCGAATATTGCACCACCTAACTTGGCATTGATGGCCAAAGAACCATCCTCGCTGAATCCCCGTTCTCCTGTACCTGCGAATGGAACAATAGTTCTATTGATATTCTTAGCTTCATGATGGCTTCCATCACCAAGATATAACACACGTCCATTTGGGTCATAAGTATGGTGAATATTTAGACTCCATCCCCCTAATGAAGAGTCAATGGATGAGCGGATCATTACTTGTTGTGTTTGCCATATTGTAATTTCTAAAGAACTGCTATTCCCAAAAATAGGAGTCCCTGTTCCAAACTGTGCGAAACTCTTATCAAAATCAGAACTAGCCTCGTAATAAACTGCATCATAAACATAGCCGATCTTAACCGTGGCATTCTGTTGCCCCTTTACATACCGGCCATATCCGTCTTTCTCGTCCCATACATATGAAAAAACTGAATTGGTTTGGGCCGGAAAACTTTGTGTAAACTTACGCCCGGTGATTGATACCTCCAGTGTAACCCGTTTCAAACCAGGAGGAAGAGTCTCATCCGTTAACGGGATTTTTATTACATTATTCGGTGTATATCCCGGCATCCGATCGCTGGAATAATTCAAGCTAAAAGGCGTTCCAACGATGGGAACCGTTTCACCTAACACCTGGTTCTGCATCTCAATGATCGAACCGTCACATTGACTCGGTTGACTGCATTGATCATCCTGCGCCACTTTTTGACTGGGCGGTTCAGCGCCCATCGGCGGACCATACGGCCAATTGCAATCCCAGGGGGAGAAATGTTGTATCGGCACCCGCCAGAGGCTCTGACCCACGGTATACGTCGCCGCCAAGGCTTGCCGCTCACTATCGGTAAATCCCAGCGCGGACAAGGCGGACGCATCCGCCGCTTGGCCGGTCCCCGTCACATCGACATCGGCCAATCCGTCGGTGACGCTTATGAGCTTAACAATCCGGCCATTGGCGGAAGGGATCCACTGCCCTTTGGCCCGATCGTAGTAGCCGGTCGGAACAGCACCGCCCACCGGGAAATTCAAAAAATTATCCACATAGTAGTAAACCGGCTGGCTGAACTGCACGCCATCCGCTTCATCGACGCTCAGGTCAACACAATAAGTATAGCCCGAGGTTGGAGGTAAAGCTGCCGGCATCGTTTGAGGACCGTTGGCGCCTACCGTGAACTCGGTCACTCGGACATGAACCGTGTCTCCGGAGACCCCGGAAATCCGGGTTCCGGGCGGAAAGATTAGAGTGCCCCGCCGCTGACCGCGCTCATCGGTGATAAGGCTGCCGTGCGCCACTTGAATCTGGCTATGGTTAGCCGTCACCGGCGTCACCCGATTATCCGGGCGAATCATCACCACGTCTGACAAGTAAAAGTAGTCTTGCCAACTCGTCTCAACCTGCCGTTGCGCGCTTAAATACCCGTTCCGCTCATACCTCACCGTCAAATACCCGCCGCCGTTCACCGCCAAGTCGAACATACCGTCGGCCCGGGTATAGGTCTGGCCGTACTCGGGATGGCGCAGCACCGTCACTCTTACCCCCGGTAACGGCTGATTGTCTTTGTCCAGAACCTTCCCCCGGATCACCGCCGCCCGTTGGGCTTCGATGGTTTCCGGATCGACGCCGGTTTGAATCGGGTGTTCTCCGGTATAAAGGAAATTGGTGGCGGTCTTGATATCGGAAACGACGGTTGGGTCCAGCGTCGGGGCCACGGCCGCCGGATCCGGCGGCAGGTTAGGCATGGCGCTGTCA
Source organism: Bacillota bacterium (assembly GCA_023402395.1). Taxonomy (GTDB): domain Bacteria; phylum Bacillota; class UBA4882; order UBA8346; family UBA8346; genus JAEYGI01. The sequence goes on along the minus strand of JAEYGI010000067.1, from coordinate 23,485 downwards.
ATCGTAAAGATGGTTTGGACCCCGGCCGCCGCATTGCCTGCTTGATCCTTGAGATTCAGAACGGCCGTATGCCTGCCGTCGGCCAAATCGGCGGCGGGAATGTAAGTGACGCCGCTATCGCTGATCATCAATAATTGATTATCAATAACTTTTCCATCCAGTCGCAGGATGACACTGGCCGGATCGACCCCGGATCGCTCGTCTCTGAAACCGGCGGTGATCGCCGGACGCGGCGTATTGAGGTAGCCCTGCGGTTGAAGATTATAAATCACCGGCGCGGTTGGGTCGATATTCACGGCCACGGTGAGCTCCGCCTTGTTCCCGGCATTATCCAGCGCCGCGCCATTGACGGCCTGTCCGGCTCCTTCCGCCGCAACGGGAACCGGTCCGGTTACCGAAGCGACCCCCGAGAGACTGTCGTTCGCCGTAAAGGTGACCGTAACCGCGCCGTTATTCCAGCCATTGGCATTCGGAGTGGGAACGGTAACGGCGCTAAGATCCGGGGCAGTCCGGTCCAGTTTCACGGTCAGCGTCTTGGCGGCTTCGCGATTCCCGGCGTTGTCCACCGACCAATAGGCCAGGATGAAAATACCGTCTTCATTGAGGGTGATGGTGTCCCCGGCCGTCTCGGGACCATTGTTCACCGTGTAATACGTATGCGCGACGCCGCTCTCCTGATCCGTCGCGGTCAGATGGATGACCACCGGCTGATTGACCCATTGATTATCCGCCGGATAATCGCTGACGGTAACCGGCGGAGTCAGATCACCATTGGCAACCTCGCCCGTAACCAGGATATTATCGATCCCCACCCGGTTCTGATGGCGGCCGTTGCCGAGCTCCGTCAGGAAATTCACCTTGGCGAACCGGTCATAGGAAGCATCGGCGACATTGAGATATTCTACGTAACCCCGGCCGTCGCCCAGATCGCAAGCGACCTTGATCCGGCCGTCCCCACCGCTTCGGGCCGGGGGATTGAGTTCCATTTTAAATTTGAGCCATTGTTCGGTGGCAATCTCCGCTTTGGTGTACGATAGCTTCAGCGGCAATAAGCTATTGCCTTTCAAAAGGAGCAGCGGCGAGATCTCCTCCTGACGGGGCAGGCGGATAAAATTCGGCAGAAACAGGAGACTGTAGGATGGCTTTCCGTATTCATCGGTGAGCGAAACCTTGAGGCCATTGTCTTTATCCCAATCGCGGACCCCTTTTTTGGCGAAAAACGCCGCCTGCCATTGAACGGTCACTGTCCCGTCGTTCCGGTCGGCCTGAAAGCGGGGGCTGAGAATGGATGCCATGCGCAATCGGCGTTGATCCAATATCATGGATTGCAGATAACCGCTCGAATTCAGCTCCCACCCCGGGGGATTGGAGCCGGAAAATCCAAGTTCCGCTAAGCTCCGGCCGGAATCAAATGCCTCACTGTAAATAACCGTGGTGACTCCAAAGCCGGTTCCGGCCAGCAACCAACAACTCAGCAATCCCAGCAGGATTATCCGCTTTTTGATCTGTCGCATCACCGTTTTCCTCCGAAATTTAATTGAATTCATCGAATTTATAAATGAAGCCCGCCAAAGCGATTAAGTATTCTGACGATTGCCATTTTCCTTATTTGTTATATTAAACCAATTTTTACCTACACATTACCACAAACTGGTTTTAATTACAACCGTTTCAAAACATTTCTTGCCGTAAATTACCGGTTGTTCCCTTCTATTCACCGATTTTTTATGCTTTTTCATTTAATTTGATCCCAGCGCATGATCCAGCGGACTGCCCCGTCACCGCTCAACCCTGGACTGATTGCATTTGGCATTTAATACCGAACCTTTCGACTTCAGAAAAACTACGGCACTCATTGCCAAACCTCCGGCGTTCACCGCCGTTCCAACGGCATCCATTGCCGTTAAAGCGGTGCCTAATGCCGGAGCAACGGCATCGTTTGCCGCAACTGCGGCATTCGTTGCCCAAACTATGGCATTCGTTGCCGAAGCTTCGGCGGTCCTCGCCGCAGTTGCGGCATTGAGTGCCGTAACTGTGGCAACCCCTGCCGGTCAATTTTCCGTCACCCCCGCAACTCCGGCAGCGAATGCCGGTCAATTTTCAGTAACTAAATAAGCAATGGGAACCGTCCCCCGTCAACTGTTTGTCAACGCTGTTACCAATTCTTTGGTTTGTGGTTCTTGGTTGTTGGTTTTAGTTCATGCTTTCCTGTTCTTTCGTTTCTTTCATCCAGATATTTTGTCTCGCGCCCGCCTTCAAGGAAGAAGGCGGCGCCGCTTCTTTCCTTGGATGGAAAACAGCGGTCGGCCCCGAAGCGCTCACCCCGTGCGCCCGCGTACTGCCAGGAGGGCGGCGACCGTTACCGGATGAATCGCAGGAGGTCCGGAACCACGCCGGTTCCGGTGCGTTTTTGGTGACTTTTTTCGCAATAAAAAAGTTACTCGCCGCCGAAACCGTGGGCCAACTAACCGGCCCGCATCTTTCACTTTCAATACAGACATTGCCGGCTCAAATTCCATTCAAATTTATTTACCCTCCCAGCCACATACAAAAAAAGCCGGCCCAAGGCCGGCTTCTCCACGAATTGATCAATCCATCCCATCTTATTTCCCGTTCAGATCTCCACCAAATACAAATTCTGCTTCCCGCCCCGGTCCGACTCGAACAGGATCCGCTGCCCGTTCCAGCCGAAGGTCGGATGGGCGTGAGTGGTCGCCGTATACCAGGAGGTCAGGTGAGCGCAGAGCGTCCTGATCTCCGCCCGCTCGCCGCCGATATCGATCAGTACGATATCCTCCGCCGTGTCGCCGACCAGCAGCGAGTTGTCGTTATTGGCATGATAATGATTGCAATAATACGGCATGTCAATGGTCCGGAGCAGCTCGCCGTTCTTGTCGGCCAGCCCCACATAGGGCATATCCCCGGTCTCCGCCGCGACCACGGTCGCCTGGGTCTTGTCCGACGTGATGGTGCCGTCGTGGCCGGCCCGCCGGTTGTCGAAGAAGATCAGCCCGTCCCGGGTCCAAAACTCATGGCCGACGCAGTCGTCCTCTTTCTGACGGAAGCAGGGCTTCACGTTCCGCGACACCAGATCGAGCAGCCAGATCCGCTGCCGCACCAGGTTCCACGGCCCTTCGTGGCAGAACATGGCCAGGGTCGGGTCATCGGGCGCGAACTGGAAATGGCCCAGGTAATGAGTGTCCTCATAAACGTCGAACACCTTGGAGCCGTCCAGATAGACCAGGGTGATATAGGCCTGCTTCACCGCGAACATGGTCTCCTTGAACCCCTTATAGTTGGGGCCGCGCTGAAAGTCCGGCCGCCGCTCGTTCCGGATCACCCCGAAATACTTCTGGTTCGGGCTGATGAACGGCGTCCCCATCAGGAATTGCCCTTTCTCCTCGTAGAGCGTTTCGATTCGTCCGGTCCGCGTGTCCAGCTTCTTCAGCTGGTTGCCGGCGGTATAGACCACAATGGCGCTGTCGGGGGTCTTGGTCATCCGGTGATTGACCCCGTTCGGCTCCTCGGTCAGCTGGGTGATGAGGCCGGACTCCAAGTCCATCTTGAAAATATTGAAGGTGCCGGGCTGAGGCGCGGAGCGGTCCGACAGGAAATAAATCTCCCGGTCCCCCAGGGTAAACGAATTGTCGGTGAAATAGATGTGATAGTTATTGGCGGCGGCCGTCAGTTGGCAGACCTCGCGGCCGGTCTTTTCATCCTGATAATACCTTTTTTCCGAAGCATACTCTCTTCCGATCATGATCGAGGAAGCCTCCTTGACTCATCATTCCCAAAACGGGACTTGCCATTTCTCGCCCAGTTTCCGCAGATCCTCGTAGACCACCGGGGTCAGCGGGATGCCTTCGCTCCGGCGTTGCTCGCTTTTGCGCCGCTCGATTTCGCCGGGGAGGAAGATCTCGTCCACTCCCTGGGCGGCCGGGGCCGACTTGATCTCGCCGATCATCCGGTCCATATTGGCGAAAAACTGGTCCGGATCGGTGAATTTGGCGATGTCCAGCGCTCCGAAGCAATGGCCGACGTTCTGGGGGTGAGTGAAGTCATTCCACATATTGTTCAGATGCGGCCCGAAGGTCGCGCCGGACAGGATGCCGCTCAGGATCTCGATGAGCAGGGCGATGGCGTAGCCCTTGGGGCCGCCGAAGGGCAGCACCGAGCCTTCCAGCGCCGCCGCGGGGTCGGTGGTCGGCCGGCCGTCCTTGGTAATGGCCCAGCCGGCCGGGATCGGCTCATTCTTCTTGGCGGCCATGATGATCTTGCCCTGCGCCACCACGCTGGTGGCCATGTCCATTACCACCGGGTGCTCCCGGCCAGCCGGGATGGCGACGGCGAAGGGATTGGTCCCGAGATACGGCTGAATCCCGCCCCAGGGCGCCATGGTCGACGGCGCGTTGGTGGCCGCGAACCCGATCATCCGGTGCTCCAGGGCCATTTTGGCGAAATAGGCGGCGGTTCCGAAGTGGTTGGAATGGTTGACCGTGACCAGGACGAACCCGCTCTCCTTGGCCTTTTGGATCCCCATCTCCATGGCCCGGACCCCGGCGACAATCCCCATGCTGTTATGGGCGTTCAGCGCCAGGCTGCCGGGGAACTCCCGCTCGGTCTCGATCCGGCACGCTTTCTCGACCACTTTTTCTTCCAGCCGTTTCATATAGATCGGCACCCGGCTGACCCCGTGGGAATCGACTCCGTTCAGATCGGCGTCAACCAGGCTGTCGGCTACCAGAAACGCTTCATCGGCCGGCATCCCCTGTGCCGCAAACAGCTTTTGGCAATAGTCGCGCAAGGGTTGCCACCGGGCCAGGCGCTGTTCGCTCACAGGATCTCGCACCCCTTTTCCTTGAGGGTCTTGTCCACCCAGCTCCGGTCGAACGTGCCCGCCGCGATTTGTTCAAAGGTCCGGGCCTCCATTTGGTTGTGGGCCTTGGATTTTTCCAGTAAGGCGTCGGCGTCGGCGGGCCGGATTACCACCACGCCGTCGGAGTCGCCGACCACGATGTCGCCGGGCAGGACGGCCTGGCCGCCGATGGACACCGGCACATTGATCTCGCCCGGTCCGTTTTTATAGGGTCCTTTGGGCTGGACGCCCCGGGCGTAAACGGGAAAGTCCAGTTCCTTCAGGGCGGCGGCGTCCCGGATGCAACCGTCGATCAAAAACCCGGCGATGCCGCGCGAGATGGCATAACGAAACATGATCTCGCCGCACAGGGAATGATTCAGGTCCGCCTCGCCGTCGACCACGATCACGTCACCCGGCTGCGCCATATCCAACGCCTTATGAAACATCAGATTGTCGCCGAGCGGCGCCTTGACCGTGAACGCCGGGCCCAGCAGCCGGACATTGTTATAGGGTTTGATATGGGAGTCGACGCAACTGATCCGGCCCATATTATCGGCGATATTGGCCACCGGGATCGCTCCGAACTCCGCGATCAGGGACTGGGAAGGGCGGTTAATTGCGGTGTAAATCCTGCATCCGATGTTTGCCATGCTGTTTCGCTCCTTTTTGTCAGATGATGGGTCGCATTGCAACCGTTGTCACTCCGGCTTCCCAACGGCCGTCCCCGTCAGCTTGGCGATGGCCGAGAAGTCCAACCCGTCGTATTCGCGGGCATCGTCATAAAGCTGATAGGCCAGCTCCGCCAGGGGCAGTTTGGTTCCCTCGGCCAGCGCCAAGGCGATCCGCACATCCTTGCGCATCAGGCTCAGCCGGAACCCCGCCGGGAACGAGTCGGAAACCAGGTTTTGAAACTTCTTGTCAAAGATATAGGAATTGCCGGAGCTTTCCTTGATCACCTCGTACATGACCTTCGGGTCGATCCCCGCCTTTCCGGCAAGCTGGTAGGCTTCGGCCACGGCGATCATGTTGACCGCGGCCAGCATCTGATTGACGGCCTTCAGGGCCTTGCCGGCGCCCAGTTCGCCCAGGTGATAAATCTTGGCGGCCAACCGCTCCAGCACCGGCCGGAGTTCGTCGCGGAGCGCGGGGTCGCCCGCTCCGAAGATCGTCAGCGTTCCACCCGCCGCGCCCCCGACGCCGCCGCTGACCGGCGCGTCGAAGACCCGGATCCCGCTTTGGGCGTAGGCCGCGCCGATCTCCCGGACCGTGGCCGGGCTGCAGGAAGTCATCTCCAGGATGATGGCGGCCGGATTGGCCGCGATCGCCTCCCGGATCGCCCGGTCCAGCAATACCTCCTTAACCTGTTCGTCCGCGGGAAGAATGGTCAGGACCAGATCGGCGCCGGTGACGGCGGCCGCGAAGCTCTCCTTAATCTTGGCGCCGAGCGCGGCCAGTTGCTCCGCCCGCTCCACGCTTTGGGGATTGGCCGCCCGGTGCACCGCGGCGCGCACCTCAAAACCGGCTCCGCACAACCGTTTGGCCATGGGAAACCCCATTTCCCCCAGTCCGATGAATGCAATGCGTTGAATCGCCATGCCCGCCTCCTACTCGAACCAAAATCGGACCCGCGCCCGCAAGCACGGGTCCGTCACAGATTTTGAATGTTCCGCAAATAATCGGCTTTACCGGCCAAAATATGCTGCTCCATCAGGGCCTTGGCCTTTCCCGGATTTTTGGCCAGGACGGCTTCCAGCAACTGCCGGTGATCGCCCACGCCCCGTTCCATTCCGCCGGGGATCAGTACCGTCGCCGACAGGCAGAACTGCACTTTCTTGTTGATGGAGACCATCATCTGCATCAATAGGTTGTTCCGGGAGATGGCCAGGATGGAGTTGTGAAACTGGCGGTTATAATTCTTGTATTCATTGATGCTGCCGAGCCGGTAATAGGACTCGCCCTGGTTTTGCAGCTCCTGAAGCATCTCCAGCTCCTTGTCGGTGATGGCGGCGGTGGCCGAGGCAATGGCCAGCCCCTCCAGCACCGAACGGATGTCGTACAATTCCTCGATCTCTTTTTTGGAAAGCGAAATTACCCGGGGCGCCTTGTTGGGTTCTTTCACCACCAATCCGTCGGTGATCAACCGGTTTAAGGCTTCCCTGACCGGCGTATTGCTGGTGCCCAGCATTTCGGCGAGCCGGTATTCGGGGATCTCCTCCCCCGATTTCAAGCTATGGCTGATAATCGCCTCTTCCAGGGTTTCATAAACCCAATCGGTCAGGTTTTGCGGTTTATTCCCGGCAGTGATCGGTTTTTCCTTAAACAAGCGCGTTCCCCCTTGCCATCATTAATGGGCCTCTCGGGCCTATCTTTACTTCACTTCAACTCCGTACCGCTCTTCAAGCAATTTGAAGATACAGGAGTTATTCTCCTCAGCCATTCCCGCCGCCATACCCTGCCGGTAGTAAATCGCCGCCATCTCCGCCAGGTTCAGCTCCATGTCCCTCACGGCGGCCAGTTCCAGCCCGAGCGTCAGATCCTTGACCGCCAGCGCCAGTTTGAAACCGGGACTGAAGTCCCGGTTGATCACCTTGGGCAAATGATTGCGCAGCGCCCAACTGTCGGCCGACCCGGCCGCGCAGGTCGCCAGAACCGCCTCGGGTTTCAGCCCGGCTTTGACCGCCAGCGGCACCACTTCCGCCAGAACCGCCAGATTGGTCAGGGAGATCAGGTTGTTGATCAGTTTCATGGTATGCCCCGCCCCGTTGCCGCCGATATGGGAAACCTCTTTCCCCAACGCCCGGAAGAGCGGCAGGCAGGTTTCAAACGCTTCCGCCGCGCCGCCAACCATGATCGCCAGCGTCCCGGCGGCCGCTCCCTTCACTCCGCCGCTGACCGGGGCGTCCAGCATCCGGGCGCCTTTGGCCTGGATGATTTCCGCCAGTTTCACGGTGGACGCCGGCAAACTGGTTCCCATATCGATCAGGATCTGACCGGGGACGAGCAGATCCGTCCCCTGCTCCTTGAGCAGCACCTGTTCCACCGCGGCCGAGTCCGGCAGCATCAGGATCACGGCATCCATGCCCCGGATTACCTCCGGCCAGCCGGATGCAACCTTAGCGCCCTGCCGTTCCAGGGCCCGGGCCGATTCGGGCCTGCGGCCGTATACCGTCAGCTCAAACCCTTTTTGCAACAGATTGAGCGCCATTGGATACCCCATGGCCCCAACGCCGATCCATCCTACCCTCATCACGCGCTCCTCCGTCCAGTGGATTGCAGCCGCTTATTCCCGGACCGTTTCGACCGCGACGATCGCCACCGGAAACGACTCCAGTCCCTTGATCCGCACCGGCGTGACAAACGCGTCGAAACGGCGCTGAGTCAATTGATCAAGATTGGCCACGTTTTCGACCAGCGGAATTCCCTTCTCCAGCAAGGTGACATGGTTGGTGTGATTGGGGTCCTTGATCAGTTCGACCCCGCCGGCTTCCACCGCCAGCAGGGCGATGCCCCGGTCCGCCAGCCAGCGGAGAGCCTCCGGTTCAAAGCGGGGCGCTTCCTGATACTTGTCAGTCCCGTAATACTGGCTGAATCCGTAATTGCAAAAAACGAGGTCCCCGGGCTCGACATCCCCGGCTTCCGCCTGGACCTCCGCCAGCGTCAGCAAGTGATGAGGCGGATAATTTTTAAACTGCAGGCAGATACCCCTCCCGACCAGCCGGTCGATGGGGATCTCCGCCAAATCGGCGCCGTCGGGGAACAGATGATAAGGGGCCTCAATATGGGTGCCGATATGGGAAACCAGGCTCACCTCATGCATGATATACCATTGCCCCTCCAGCCGCACGGCCTGGGTGGCCACTTCCTCGGCGCCAATCCGGTTAAACTCCAGTTTACGGTTTCCCTCGCTCCGCGCCAGAACATGGGAAAGCTCAATCACTCGTTTTCGTGTCATCACGAGTTCCTCCCGGAATTATTGATTGTGCATTATGCATTATGCATAATCTATATTAAACCAATTTAGTTCAGCCGTCAAACCAAAATTTGTAACCAAAAAACCTTTTTCTGCGGCCGGGCGCATCAATCATTCGATTTGGTGTCAAGTAAACGCGGGATTTCATTTCATGCGCTTATTCTCGGTGGCCTTGGCACGCTCCGAGTCGTTGGGTTTATGATGAATAAAAACCCTTTCCGCCACAAAGAACACGAAGTTTGCCAAGATTTATTCCTTCTGATTTCGTTGCCAAAATTGTTTAGGGAGTCGTTCCTCATTGCCATTCAGTAATCGAATGTGGATATTTTGTTACTGAATGTGGATATTTACTAACTAAATGTGGATATTCTGTTACTGAATCATTTCATGGAGTAAAAGAATGTGGATATTTAGTTACTGAATGTGGATATCCTGTGAATAAATGAACTGTGGGAGTCACTGAATATCCACATTCAGTAACTAAATGTGGATATTCAGTGATTGAATGTGGATATTCGGTGACTAAATGTGGATAACCGGTTCGCGATTATCGCTTCAGCACTGCCGGTCGCCGTCGATCTCCTTAAAATCAATCTCGTACACTGTCCCGTCCTTGAGCCTCACCACCGCGCCCAACGGCGACCCGGAGGGCATGATCGCCCGGATCTCCAGATGTTTGACTGGGAACAGTTCGTCGTCAGTCCATTCCGAATCGTCCAGTTTGTGCAGCATGGCCGTGATCATCAGTTCCATGGGCGGATTCTGGGCGGTCCGCTTCCGGTAGGCGTAGACCACCGTGCTCTCCTCGGCCTCGGCGTTGCAATGATTATGCCGCAGGCTCCGGGTCTCGTCCCACCCTCCGTAGCTGACCAGCGCGACCTGGCGGCCGGGGATCGCCGCCGTGATCACTGGCTTGCCGTCCCGGTCAAATTGTTTGACCACAGCCGGCCGGCCGCCGTAATGGGGCAGGCCGAAATGGCCCAGGGTCAGCTCATGCTCGTAGGCCAGCCGGCAGCGATCGATCCGGAGCGTCCCGCCGGGCAGTGCGATTTCGGCCAGGTCGATGATGTAGCCGCTGCCGTTATTGGGCGGACGGCGCATGATCAACTGCCGGTACAGAACGTTGCCCCGGACGCCGTTGTAGAGCATGCTCTGGGGTGTTACAAAATCAGTCCGGCCCTTTTCCGACTTCGTGCCAGAGGTCAGTCCCAAATAGAACAGGGCGTCCCGGCCCTCGACATCCCGGGGGTCCAGGCTCCGGTAGCTGTATTCCATGGCCGTTCCGCCGTCCGGCTGATGGTCTTCCCAGGGGAAATGGGTATTGTAACAGAGCCGGTTGTAATTATGGTCTTCCTCGTTGACCTTGGCCGACCGGATCTCGGACGTCCCGGTTTTGCCGTGATTGACCAGCATCAGGCCGGGCTTGTCGAGCACCGTGACCCGCGACCGGTCGCCCAGTTCGCTCCAGAACCCCTCGTTCTCGGTAGCGGTCCAGAAGGGCGAGTCCTCCGGCAGCGCCAGGCTCAGGAAGGGCATGAACATGGTGAAGGGGCTAGCCGCGCAGCTGTAGCCCTGCAGCATGTATTCGCTGTGCCCGTAAAACCCGAGGCTGGGCACGTCATTCATATAAAAATCCTCCCTGGTGACGAACTGCAGGATCGCGCCGGAGCAAAGCCGGCGCGACCAGCCGCCGTCCAGGGGAAACGGGGGATTCAGAATAAAGGCCACCGGGAACCCTCCGGCCACCCACAGCCGGTAACAGATGCTCCGCGACCACATGGTGATAAATCCATCCCGGCCGAAGAGATAAGGATAGGAATCCATCAACTGGCGGGTGTTCCGCTCGTACACCGCGGCGATCTCCGGCCAGTACTCGTCGCCGAAGGCCCGGCACCAGACCATCTCATAGATGCTGTACATGCTGATGGTGTAATAATTATAATTCTGCTCCAGATACCAGCCGTTCCCCGCATGATAGGAGGCGATCCACAGCAAATGGCTTTTCAGCAGTTCCTCGTCGACCGGATACCCGTTCTTTTTCAGGAACGACATCATTTCAATATTGAAGAAGCGCCAGTTGTTCTGGGTGGTGCGATGATGGGCCCATTTCGAAAGGGTGGCCGCGATCGCGTCCTGCTGCTCCTTGGTATAATGGGGCCAGATAATATCGGGCATCATCAGCAAAAACATGCACAAGCCGCCCAGTTCGCAGGTGAACTGGTAGGTGGCGTCGGGCAACTCCTCCGGCAGCGGAATGGAATTGGCATGCCCCGGGGTCAGGGCGTTATAAAGGTGCAGGCAGTAATAGTCCCGCAACTTGATCCCGTTGATGGTCACCTCCGGCTCGGCGTGCATCAGGGGGCCGGCCAGGGCCATGGTCCGGCGCAGCCCTTCAAACTCCAGCGAACGGTAGCGCCAGGCCGGATCGCCGGGTTGCGGATAGGTTTTGCCGGCTACTACCGGAAAGACCAGCATTGACTCCAGGGACGGCACATGCTTGAAGGCCCGCTCCAGCAAGTACTTGGCGCATTCGATATAATGGCGCCGGGTCATCCCCGTGTAGGGGCTCCGGTGATAATCAGGATTGGAAACGTGATAGGCCGAATCAGCCATGATCGTATGAAGCTCCTTTCAGTCTTGTTGCGGCCTTTGCTTGGGCCGGATCAGCCCTTGACCGCTCCCTCGGTCAAGCCGGACAGGAAGGTCCGGTTGGCCAGGATATAGGTGATCAGCATCGGCAGGATGGCGAGCGACGCGCCGGCCAGCATCAGATTCCACTGGGTGGCGGCGGTTTCGCCGTATTTGAGCGAGACCACGCCCACCGTCAGGGTCCGCAGATCGGGGCGGGTCATGGTGAAGATCGCGGGCAGAATGTAATCGTTCCAGGACATCCGGAACGAGAACAGCCCGATGACGCCCAGCACCGGCTTGATCAGCGGCAGAATGATCTGCCAGTAAATCCGGAAAAAGCCGCAGCCGTCGATGATCGCCGCTTCGTCCAGTTCTTTGGGGACGCTCTTCATGAACCGCGACACCAGAAAGATATTGGTCCCCTGGGCGCCGGTCTGCACCAGGATGATTCCCCACAGCGAATTGTGCAGCCCCAACTGAACCATTAGCAGAAACAGCGGCCGGAGCGTCACGGCGCCGATCGAAATGAACATCGTCGCCAGATAGGCCCCCATCAGCAGCTTTTTGCCGGGAAAGTCCCGCCTGGCCACGCAATAGCCGGCGGCCGACGAGATTATCAGCGACCCTAGCGTGGTAAAGAAGGCCACATAGACGCTGTTGGCCGTGTACAGGGCAAAGTTGGCCTTCCCCCAAATCTCGGCGTAATTGGTGAACACCCACTGCCTGGGAATGACCGTTCCGCCCAGCGTCAGTTCGGCGTTGGTTTTGAAGGCGCCCAGCAGCACATAGAGCACGGGGAAGACGGTCACCACCACCACCACGCCGAGCAGCAGGTAAATGGCGGTATTCCCCACTAATTTACCGATTTTGCGTTTCACCCCGGCCCCTCCGTCCAGCGCCGGCGCCGGTTGACTCCTCTGGTTCGAGTCCATTCTGACATCATCCTTTGCATTGGAGTAAAACCTGGTTACAAGTTTTGTGTTCACCGGCTTTTAAAAGCCCGTCCGCCCTCATTCGATCTTTCTCCCCCGGGGAGAAACGAACTGCTCTGCTTTGAAAGCCAGTATTTTGCGGGTTAATTTCTGCTGTGACAAGGCCTTCGTTTCTCCCGATGTCGGGAGAAAGCTAGAATGAGGGTTAGAAGTTACTTTATCACTTGCGTTCCATGATCGTTTTGACCTCCCCGGCCGTAGCTGAAAAAAGTGCAAACCCCCTGAACGCCTGGTGATATTCACTTCGTTCTTATCACTTGCGTTCCATGATTGTTTTGACCTCCCCGGCCGTAGCCGGGGTATGTCAAAACGATCTTAAAACATCTCATTCATCCGTTTCGACCAGTAGAGATAGCCGACGGTGATTAGCCCGACGATGATCGAGGAGACGAAGGCCACCGCCGATCCGTAGCCGTACTCCAGGGTGGTGCTGCCGATGTCGGGCATGGGGAAGAATAACTTATAAATGTAGAGATAAATTACATCGGTCACCCCGGCCGGGCCGCCGCCGGTGAGAACCAGGATGCTTTCATACCCTTTGAGGCTGATAATGATCGCCAGCATCACCACCACCTGCAGCACCGGCCCCATCATCGGCAGCGTGATATGCCACAGGGTCTGCAACGGCCCGGCTCCGTCGATGGAGGCGCTTTCGTACAGGTCCTCGGGGATGGACTGCAATCCGGCCAGGAAATAAATCATGTAATTGCCGACCGCGCCCCAGGAGGCCACCAGGATCGAAGTAAGCATCGCCAGGTTCATTCCCAGCCATTCCACGGGCTGGCGGACCAGGCCCGTCTTCATCAGCAATTGATTGAGAATGCCGTTATAGGAGTTGAAGATAAAATAGAAAACCAGGCTCATCACGGCGGTGCTGACGATGGTCGGCATGAACACCGTGATCCTGAAGAAGTTTCTGCCTCGGATCTTGCCGTTTAAGATCACCGCCAGCACGAAGGCGAGCGGCAGGGTCACCAGCAATTTGCCGGCCGAATAGACCAGGGTGTTCACGACCGAACGCCAAAAGTCGGCGTCCCGGGTGAACAAACGGATGAAATTCTCGATCCCGGTGAAGCGGGGCATCATCATCCCATTATACTCGTAGAACATGAAGCGCAGCGCCCACCCCAGCGGGTATAGCGTAAAGACCACCAAAAACAGCACGCTGGGAAAGATCATCAGATAGACGATTCGATTTTCTTTGAAGCTCTTCCATAACCGTTCCATGACCGCACCTCGTTGGCAAAAGTTCATCGGTTGCTTTTTTGTTGGATTGTCACGCGGATTGCTCGCGACGCTCTTATAAAACGAGGGAGAAAGAATCCCTTTCTCCCTCGCGCGCTTAGTTACGCTTTAGAGTTTGGCGGGGTTGAAATTCTTGATGATTCTCCGTTTCAGCAGCCCGCTCTTTTCGGCTTTGTCCAGCGACTCGTTGTAGCGCTTGTTAAGGTCGCGGATGGCGTCGTCCATGGAGATCGCGCCCAGGATCACCCCGGCGTAGATGTCGTGCATCGGTTTGCCCTCGACCCGCAGCCCCTGCTCGTGAGGGGAAGCCGGCCAAAAGGCCTCCACGGCTTCGTCGATCTTGAACCGCTCGGCGCCTTTGATCTCCGGATCCTTGGCGGTTTTCACGACCGAGGGGACCACCGAATAGCCATAGCCTTTTTCATGGTAAGGAACCAGCACCGCGTCGCGGTGGAACCACTCAAAGACCCGCCAGGCCAGCTTCTGATTTTTGGAACGGCTGCTGATGAACTGCCACCGTCCGGCCCGGATCCAGGATTTGCCCTTGGCCGTGGCGTCGATGGTTGGGACCGGAACCGCGTCCCAATCGATCTTGGCCGGGAATTGCTGGGTGTAGACGCCCGGCTCCCAATTGCCCGAGATGTACATGCCGATCTTGCCCTCCGCGAATTGGCTGCGCATCGGGTCGATATCCAGGTTTTCGACGCCCGGGAACATGCTGCCGTCGTCCTTCATCTGCTTGTAGGCCAGGATGATCGGGCGCATCGGCTCGAAATTGTATTTGCCGGTTTTGAAGTCATAGGGCCAGACGCCGCTGCGTTGCGCGATCTGATCGATGGACCGGAACATCGAGCTCCAGGGGCTCTTGAGATTCATGGCGTAACCGTAGGCGCCCTGAGCCTTGCCAACGGCGGTGATCTTCTTGGCGTAATCGACCATTTCGGCCACGGTCTTCGGCGGGCCGGGCAGGTTCGCTTTTTTGAACAATTCTTTATTGTAGATCAGCCGGAAATTGACGCCGGAGTTCGGCAGGCTGTAAATCTTGCCGCCAACCGTATTCTCGGTATCCACCGAGAGAAACTTGGAGTACCGCCCCTTGATGTCGGCGGTGAGATACTTATCAAGCGGCGCGGCCATATTCCGGTCCACATAATACTTGGCGTTTTCCAGCGCCGAGAAGATATCCGGCGCTTGTCCGCTCTGGAAGGCCAACTCCAGGTTTTGCGAGTAGTTCTCGGTCTGAATGACATAGTCGATTTCGATCCCGTAGGAATTGGTCTTGTTGAACTCGGCCACTTTCTGCTGCATGTAATCCATGTCATGCCGCTGATGCGTCCACCAGACGATCTTGGTCTTCTTGACCGGGGCGCAGAGACCGACGGTGCCGATCACGGCCACCATCGCCGCCAGAAACAATCCGTTGGCCACCAAGCGTTTGATTCCTTTCATTCCATTCACCCTTTCTCGTTTGTCAGGCAACGGCCATCCTCCCAAACTTCCCCCTTGCGCCGGGTCCGCCGTTGCGCTTTGTGTTAATCTAATTTTAATCCATCCCGGCCCAATTACAATGAGGGAAGCTTCCGGAAAAAGGGGGGCGATCTTACGAAATATTTCCAAAGCGTTGTGATGAACCCAAGCCTAAGGCGGGGTTGTACACAAAAGCTCAGAGAAGCAAGTGATAAAGTCGATCCGGAACTTTTTCCGCCAAGCTGTTATCGAACAGCTGACTTTATCACCAGGCTTCTATATAAGTTGAATTAAATTTTCAGGATGCATCATGTCCCTAAATCCGGCCATGATGAAAATTTTAAGGAATTTAATTCAACTTATTTCAGCTGTAATAGGATGAAATAAATTCCGATTTAATTTCATTTGCATTCGGCTTTAGGAATGCAAATCCAGTTAAGAGATTTATTTCATCCTATATAGACGTTTCGAAGCTGTTACAATAACATTCGCCAATCCGCCCCCGGCCCGTTCCGGAATGCGATTATTGAGACCCGGCGGTGACCCGCAAATCATCGAAGGCCCCGCCGTTAAGGTAGGTCCGGAGACCGATCTTGCCGGTCGGGAAGGTATTGTCGGTCACGCTGATGAGGTTGGTATCCCCGACGCTTAACACCAGCGCGCCGCCGCCGGCGGACAAGGTGACCTGTTTGTAGGCGTTATCGGCCCAGTTTTGGGCATAATCGGTTCCCAGTTGGGTGTTTTTGGCCCCCACCCGCTTATAGAGGCGCCAGACTCCGACGCTCCGCTCGTAGCAGGCGAAGTAATAATTGGAACTGTCCTGGTACCTGACAATCAGGCCGAAGTTGCGATCGCCGCTGGCGTCGTTTTTGATCCTGGCTCGCAGCGCGTAATCGGTCCAGGCCGCGTTCCCGGCCACGCTGATGCCGTAGCCGGAGGTGTCGGTCTGCAAGTATTCGCCGGCCGAAACCGTCCAGGTTCCACTGACTGCGGTCCAGCCGTCGGCGTTGCCGTCGTTAAAGTCATCGGCCAGCAACGGCGGGGCCGTGGGGGTCGGGGTTGGGCTCGGGGTGACCGACGGCGCCAGATATCCGTCCCAGTAAATCTTGATTTCATTGGCTGCGGCGTATTTGCCCGAGACCGTGCAGCCGGTCACGGTGATCCTCACGTACCGGGCGGTGGCCGAGAATGAATCCGAAATCTCCCCCGGCGCGGTGTTGCCGGTCCGGTCGGCCACGGGGACATAGGTCAGATCATCGCTGCTGACCTCGATCCGGTACCGGTAGGCGCGCGGATCGGAGGCAATGGTATACCAGTCGATGGTCGTTCCGGTCAGCGCGAAGGACCCGCCCAGATCAACCTTCCACCACTGCGGATAGCTGCCGCTGGCAGCGGCCCACCGGGTCGCGACGTCTCCGTCATTGGCCAGCCCCGCTTCCTTGCCGGCCTGGGCCGAGCTGGCGACGGCCGTTTTACTGCGGGAGATCACCCGTTGCTCCAACGCGAACACGACATAAAGATTGCCCTCTCCCGCCGCGCTCT
Source organism: Bacillota bacterium (assembly GCA_023402395.1). GTDB lineage: Bacteria > Bacillota > UBA4882 > UBA8346 > UBA8346 > JAEYGI01. Next base: position 6,780 of record JAEYGI010000067.1, on the reverse strand, counting down.
CAAAGTTCTGCCCCAGCGTGACGCCGGCGCCTTTGGCCAGCGGCCGCTTAAAGAGCGTATAGGGATGGCCGCCGATCCGGATCTGATTCCCGGTATCGGCATAGGCGGACGTCAGCCAGCCCGGCCTGGGAAACTCCCGGTCATCGTGGGCGATGTACAGATCGAGAGCCACTCCGGCCGTAAATTCCATGAGATCCACCGCGGCGTAGGAGGCATCGCCGTTGGCGGCCTGGATATAATCGCCGCCCGCCAGATACGCGGGGAGTTCGGTAAAGGTCAGGCTGCTGTCGGAGTAAACCGCCTTGCCGTTTTGGACGTTGGTCAGCACCTGGCCGCCACCGGGTCCCGAATAGGAAAAGTCGGTGAACAACCGCTTCTCGGCCGGGGTCGGGGTTGGCGTCGGGGTGACCGACGGCTGCGGCGTCACCGGAGGCGGCGGGGTCCCGAGCGGTTCCGGGGCCGGCGTCGCCGGCAGCTCCCGCCACAGGCCGCCGGAGATGGCCGCCGGGTGGGACTGAATGGCGATGGTATCGGAGACCAGACCCGGAATGGTTCCGGTCAGCGTAATCGTGCCCGGAGTCAGGCTGGACCGGATCGCGACCCGGTTCACGCCGCACTCCAGATCCAGATACAGATGGTTGATGGAGTCGATCTTGCCGCTATTGTAGCCGCCCCGCCAGACGCCCGGTCCGGCGATGGCGAAATCAATCCGCCCCTGCCAGGTCGGGCAGCGGTTGCCGGCGCTGTCCACCACTTCGGCGTCGACCAGCGCCACATCGGACCCGTCGGCCCGCAGCCCGCCCGGCCCGGTGATCGGGGTCAACCGCACCCGGTACGGCGTACCGGCGGTTTGCTTTTGCTGTTCAGCGGCGGCCGCGCCGCCGTTATAGCCCACCGCGCGGATGGCTCCGGACTCCCAGGCCACATTGTTGAAGGTGAACAGGTAGGTGTTGCTCCGGACGCCGTATCCTTTGGAAACGCCGTTAACGAACAATTCCACCCGTTCGCAATTGGACATGACGTACACCGGCTTGACCGTTCCTTGCGGATAGGTCCAGTGCCCGATGATATGAATCCGGGGGTCGTCACGGAAGATCGCCTGGCAAGCGTAGTACGCCTCCTTCGGCAGCCGGACGCCGTCCACCTCGCCGCTGCAGCGGGCGACCTCGATGGTTTGCCGGCTGGCGCTGGGAGTGTCCGAGAAGATCCAGTTGCCCCCGCCGCAATGCGAGGCGGCGCTGATCTTTTTGTAATGCAGGGCCTGGTTGGCCGCGAACTGCTCCGAGGTCAAATCGTAGGTCTGGGTCTCGCCCCCGACATAGTCGAAGTTCGGCGGGGAATAATCGTCCCAAACCCGCCGCGGCGCTTCCTCGCGGTTGTATTCGCCTTCAACCACCGGCAGCCAGCTGCATTCGTGGCTGCCCTCGGTGCCGACCGAAACCTCCATGTAGGCGCCGGTCACCGAATCGGCCCGGCGATGGGCGTAGGCCCTGCCGCCATGAGGATCCCAGTTGGTCATGATTGACTTTAACTGCGCGGCGTGAGCATCGGTCACTTTCTGATTGCCGCCCTCGTAAATCATGATCGCCGGATGATTGCGGTAGTAGATGATCATGTCCCGGAAGGCGTTGGCCCGGACGGTCCAGGCCGGTTCGCCGCAGTCGCTCTCGCCGTCGACCCCGGGCTGAAGGGTGATCAGGCCGTATTTGTCGGCGGCGGCGATGTCGGCCGGAGCGCCCGCGCAATGGCCCCAGCGGATGAAATTGCCGCCCGCCTCTTTCATCATCCGGATCGTGTAGTCGTGCATCCAGTCGGGGAAGGCGTTGCCCAGCCCCGCCCAGGTGTTGGTGGGCTTCTGTCCCCAGCCGTGCAGTTTGACGCGGTGATCATTGATCCAAAAGCCGGTGTCATGATCAAAGTGGAACGAGCGGATGCCGAGCGGCGTCCGGTAAACGTCCACCGGAATCCCGGCCACGCTGACCATGGTGTAGACCTGATACAGATAGGGATAGGCCGGCTCCCACCGTTTGGGCCCGCTCACCGCGCCGGTCCTGGAAAATTTGACGGTGCTGCCTGGCTCCAGGATCCGGGTGTCGGTCAGGGTCAGCACCACCAGGCCGTCGTTGTCGACCACGTCGGCCCGGAATTCGGCGGTTTTGGCGGTGTCATATTCGTTTTTGACTTCCGCCTCCACGGTTACGTCCGCCGAACCGGCGCTGACATTTTGGGCGTAAACATAGGTGCCCTGGGTCTGCAAATTGCTGTACAGCGGCAGGGTCACGTGCAACTTGTCCATGACATGCAGGTAGACGTTGCGGTAAATGCCGCCGTGCGCCGGATGCCAGTGGGGATCGTTCCAGGGCAGGCCGTTGGTGAACCGGTTGTCGCATTTGACGGCCACCACGTTATCGCCGCTGAAGTTCAGGTAGGGGGTCAGGTCGAAGCCGAACGGCAGGAAGCCGTTTTTGTTCTGGCCCAGATAGACGCCGTTGATATAGACGTCGGCGATCTGCCGCACCGCCTCGAACTCCACGAAGACCTTCCGGCCGGCATAGGCCGGATCGAGGGTGAAGTGCTTCCGGTACCAGGTGATCCCGGTCCAGAGATCGGTCTCGCCGTCCGGGAATACCGCCCAGTCGTCAAAGGTATCCGTGTCATTGTATGTATGGGGGCAACTCACCGTTTGCCAGGCCGAATCGTCAAACGTGACGGCGCTGGCGCCCGTGACATTCTGCCGGATAAATTTCCAGTCCGGGTTGAAATTGAACGTCACCCGGTTGGTCTCCGGCATCGTGTAGTTCTCCGCCCGGATCAACTGCAGCGATCCGGCGGCGATCGCGATCAACAGGATCATCGCGATCCAGAGGGAATTGGGTTTCTGCAAATTCGTCAACCTCCCTTTAATCGTTTTGAAATCAAACCGTTACAATTCATGGTAAACTACGGTCCAGATTTCGGCAATGCGGTAAGGTTACGAAAAACGGGGGAGGATTTTACGATCCCCGCCCCGTCAGGTTTTGGAGTATTCGGCCGGATTGACTCCAACATATTTTTTAAAGATCTCGCTGAAATAGCGCGGGTCGGAATAGCCCACCCGGTTGGCCACCTCGTACACTTTGTAGCCGCCGGAGCGCAACAGCTCCTTGGCCTTTTCCAGCCTGGTCTTGACCAGGTATTCCATAAAGGTTTCCCCGGTATGCTCCTTAAACAGGCTGGAGAAATAATTGGGGCTCAGGCCCATCTGCTCGGCCACGGAATTCAGGGAGATCTCCTCGGCCAGATGGTCCGCTATATACTCCCTGGCCTTTTCCATTTTGGATTGGGACTTCAGCTTCCGCTCACCCTGGATCAGCTCCGCGATCCGCTGGCAGACGGCGGCCAGCCATTCCTCAAACCCGGCCAGGGTTTCAAACCGGACCGCCGCGCTCAGCAGATCCGCTCCGTCCGGGGTCAGCGACCGCTCCTCCAGCCTCAGCTCGCCGGCCAGCCGCGACAGGCTCAGCGCCAGTCCGGCCAGGCACTGTTTAACGTATTGCGGAGCGACGGCGGCCGACTGGCGCAGGGTCGCGAAATACCGTTCCCGGCCGGCCCGGAGTTCCCCGGCGTCCCCCAGCCTGACCGCTGCCAGCAGCTCCTTCTCCATCTGCAGCGGATAAAGGGCCGCGCCGGGCGGCTCCGGCGCCACATCGTCGTGAAAGATGATCTGATCCGGGCCGAGATGCAACTTGTGGGCCAGCGCCTCCCGGGCCTCGCGGTACGACCGGAACAGGCGCTCGCCGCCCCGGTGGCTCCGGCTGACCCCCATGGAGACCGTGAAGCCGAATTCCTCCCGCACCTCGGCGCCGATCCGCTCCAGCCGCCACAAGAGGCCGAGCCGGAACTGGCCGTCCTCCGCTCCCGGTGCCACCCAGACCAGGCGCTCCCGGGAGTCCGCGAACACCGTGCCGGCCGGCAGGTCCGGATCAATCCGGTCCACCGCCGCCACCACCGATCGCAACCGCTCCACTTGTTGATAGCTGACCCGGTCCACCATCCCGGCGTACTGGTCGATCTCCAGCAACACGGCGACCGCCGGTTCGGGCGGCGGCGCGGCCTGCAGGAACTCCAGCTTTCGCTGCAGTTCGGTATCGCTGAGCGCGTCCGGTTCCTCGATCAGCCGTTGCCAAAACTTGTCCCGAAGCAGCGGCAGGCTTTGCTCCAGCCGCCGCAGCAGCTCGGCTTCTTCCTCCCGCCGGCTCCGTTCGCGGTCGAGCTTTTGGGTGACCCGGCCGATGACCTCTTCGAGCTGGCGGAGGCGGACCGGCTTTAGCAGGTACTCCTCGGCGCCGAGCTTCACCGCTTGCTGGGCGTAGGAAAATTCGTCGTAGCCGCTGAGAATGATGATCTTAATGGCCGGATTCCGCTCTTTCAGGATTTCAGTGAGCTTGATCCCGTCCATCAGCGGCATTTTGATGTCGGTGAGCACAATCTCGGGTTGCTGCTCCGCCACTACTTGCAGCGCGTCAACGCCGTTCCCGGCCCAACCCGCGATCGCCACGCCGTAATCGGCCCACCGGCCCAGGCCGCGAATTCCCTGAATCACATCGTCCTTGTCGTCCACGATGACCAGCTTGTACATTCCTACTCCTCCTCCAGCGCCGGAATCCGGATCCGGACCGTGGTCTCCCGGTAGGCCTGGCTCTCCAACTCGATCCGGTACTCGGCGCCGTACCGGATCAGCAGCCGCCGGTGAATATTGGACAAGGCGTAGCCGGACTTCTCGTCATCGGCCTCCCGGGCCAGCGCCGCATATAACGCCTCGATGTCGAAGCCTCTGCCGTTGTCGCTGACCTCCAGCACGATCCGGTCGCCGTCCCGGGCCGCGCTCACCCGGATCAGGCCGCCCTCCCGCTGCTCCGAAAAACCGTGGGCGACGGCGTTCTCGGCCAGCGGCTGCAGGATGAATTTGATCACCTGGCAGCCCCGGATCGCCGGGTCCGCCGTGATCGAATAATCGAACTTCCCGTCATAGATATTTTTCTGGAGATAAAGATAGTTCTCCACGTGTTGCAATTCCTGATCGATGCTGATCTCGTCCTTCCCCTTGTTCAGTCCGAGCCGGAAGAAAGCGGCCAAGGCGATCACCATCTCGGCCACCTGCTCATTCCCGCCCAGCAGGGACTTCCAGTAGATCGAGTCCAGCGCGTTATAGAGAAAATGAGGGTTGATCTGGGATTGCAACGCCTTCAGTTCGGCGATCTGCTTCAGCCGCTGCTCCAGCTTTAGCTTTTCCTGTTCTTCCTGGAGCCGGCTGAATAAGCGGTTGATCTCGTCCAGCATCAAATTCATATTGGTGGCCAACTGCCCCACCTCGTCGTCGTAACGGGGTTCGAACCTGGCCGAGAACTCGCGGTTCCGGACCCGGTTCATCACTGCCCGCAGCTTGGAGAGGGGCTTGGTGATGCTCCGGGAAACCAGCGCCGACAGGAAGATCGCCAGCACGATCGACAAACCGCCGAACATGAAAATAAACCATTTGATATACCGGATGTCCCCCAGCAATTGCTTTTCGGGCGTGAGGGTCACCAGTTTCCAGCCGTTGATCGGCAGGGTCGCGTAGTTGACCAGGAGCTTGGCGCCGGCCAGCCGGTGCCGGAAAAAGCCGCTCTCCCCGCGGCCCACCCGGTCTATAAACCGCTTCTGCCCGAACACTCCGGCCAGCTCCGTGTCATAGCCATGGATGACCACCTGGCCGCCGCCGTTGACGAGATAGGTCTCAGCCACCGACCGGTTGCGCAGCTCGGACAGGTATTGAACCAGTTCGTCCCCTTTGATATGGGCGATCACCAGCGCCTGTTCGGGTTTGATCCGTTCGATCCCCGTGGTCAGGACCACCGGGATCACGTACCGCTCTTTGGGAAGCCAGCCGGCTTCCCCCACCGCGCCCCAGTAGATGACCCGTTCCCGGATCAGTTTCCGGTAGACGGCCGAGTCCGCGAAGCGGGCCCCGTTGATCCGGCCTTTGGTGGTATCGTAAAAGATGGCGCCGGGGGTATAGACGTAGACCGATTCCAGCAGGGGGTTGGTCACCCGGAGCTGAGTGAGCAGCCGTTCTTGCTTGGAAAACTCGCTGACCGGGTCGGCCCGGTCTTCGATGAGGTTGTAGATCGAGGTCCGGAAGGTATCGCTGGTCAACAGGTTATGGATGTTATGGATCAGATTGAGCAGCTTTTCATTGAGGTAGTTGGCGGACTGCTGAATCGTCTCGTTGGTGTGGCGGTAAGTGTTCCGCTCGATGACCCGGGTCGAGATGTCCAGGGCCACCAGGCCGACCGCGCCGGCCGAGCAGACGATGCTGACCACGGCCAGCAGGATGATCTTGTTCTGTAGCCGCAGGTTGTTCAGTTTTTGCAGGGCTTTCCCCATCGCCGCTTCTCCATCCGTGAACGCCGGATTAAATTGCTGTTACAAGTTTCGTCACGGAAGATTAAATCCCTGCCGCGCGGTCCGGATGGATCGATTTTGCATTGGGTGGCTGACGGGGCTCCGTAAGAATTTCATAAAGAATCAAGAAAAAGAATGAAAGAGAGTTGAAAGATTTGCCGGATTGGTTGATGCGCCGTGAAAAGCGTCGGATTTCGTCGTTGCTCTGTCTCTCAAAGTAGTGTGTCACGGATGCTTGCAGCTCGTTTTCGCAGACCAAAAGCCGTCTGCAAAAACGACTGCGGGGTCCTCACCGTACATCGAGTACGGTTCCGGTCCTCGCTACGATTTGCGTGAATGTATGCTTGCAGCTCGGCT
>JAEYGI010000064.1 GCA_023402395.1 Bacillota bacterium | reverse complement strand
AAATCCCTCGGCTTTCAGCCGAAACCTTTAGGTAAAGAAAAGGGGAAGAAAAACGAAAAAGAACCAGGCATTGCCCAAAAGTCGACGAGAGGCTGTGGCATCTTTTTCAGACCTAACCCTCGCCCTTTGCGGCTGATATCCATCCATGGATGCCGCAACCTTAAGCCGTCCTGGCTCTGGCTTCCCCGGAGCAGATGAATCAAGAGGCGATTCAAGGGGAAGGGTAACCCTGGCCGTTGCGCTCTAAAAGCATTTAGGACCCGGAGGCATTGGTTACTCTTCCCTGTCAGGGAACCAGAATCAGGACGGTTCAAGGTCCGGCGCTCAGGATGAGATTACGCCGGATGAGCGAGAGATAGGTCTGCGCTTTTAGATGGACATTCCTCGCAGGACCAAGTTTATCAGCGAAATGAACGTGTTCGGAAATTTTAAGCTGCTTTAGCAGCTTTCCCAACCCACCTGCTTTCCGCAGGTGGTGGTTGAGTTTTCTATCATGGCTGGCATTAAGGACATGATGTATATCAGAAATTTAATTCAACTTTATACATTGACAAAAAACCAAATTTTGCTATAATGGAAAAGCAACTTAGTTGCGTTATAACAACGGCCGGCGAGGAGTCATCGATGAAACAGCTGGAATCCATTGAATCATTGTTACGCGAGGCGGGGCTGAAACGGACTTCCGGAAGAATCGCCCTGCTTGATCTGCTCATGAACGCCGGGCGCCCGATGACTCAGGAGGAGATCTCGAGGCAGTTGGCCGAACATGGCCTAAACCGGGTGAGCATCTACCGGGCACTGGCGTCGTTCCTTGAAACCGGTTTGGTGCACCGGGTCGAAAGCGGCGACCGGACCTGGAAGTTTGCCTTTTGCGGTTGCGGCGGCCGGGGGCATTGCCATCCGCACTTCATCTGCAGATCCTGCGGTAAGGTGGAATGCCTGGAAGAGTTGGACCTTCCCGAAGTCCAAGGGATCGGAGCCGATTACCGTTTGGAGGGGCGCGAGTTTTATCTGCGCGGCCTTTGTCCGGATTGTTCCGGGCATTGAGCGGAGCCGGCCGGCCGTAGCTTAACGTTCGTAAATCATAAGGAGGATACCCGATGTATCAAGACAAAGTATTGGTGTGCAAGGAGTGCGGCAAGGAATTTATCTTTACAGCCAGTGAACAGGAGTTTTTCGCCGAAAAGGGGTTTGCCAATGAGCCGGGCCGTTGCCCCGATTGCCGGGCCGCCCGGAAACAGCAGCAAGGCAACCGCGCGGCGGGGCGGGGGGAACGCCAGTTGTACCCGGCGATCTGCTCCAATTGCGGCCGGGAGACGATGGTACCTTTTAAACCCAGCGGCGATAAGCCGGTTTATTGCCGGGATTGTTTTCGAATGATGCGGGATCGTTGACGGTTTATTCTCTAATTTATTTTGGGATATAAAGCGCAAACTACCGCCTGCCGATTGAGATTCAATCCGGTTTCGGTTTCGGCAATTTTTTGGCCGTGATTCATTTTGCATGTCGTGCTTCCTGTTTAAAATTATTTGCAATAAATTGAGTGTAAAATTGCATTGACTTGTTTTACCAATAATGATAAGATAACGATAAAATTTAAATGCAAAATTTTCTATTTTGATGTTCTTAAACAAGCATTGAGCCACGGTGGCAGTCAATGAAAGTTCCGAATAGAAATTGGATATCATCGTGAGAAAGCAACCCGCCTATTTTCCAGATTCGGCGGAGTTGATCTATGATTTAGATGCGAAAAATTCTTGTTAACGCAAAGTAAGCGGCTTCAAACGGCCTTGCGGGGCCGTGATTAATTTTATTTCACTAAATATGAGGAGGGATATCGGTGAGAAATTTTAAGTTACTTATTGGCTTGGCGTTGGTGGTCGCTTTGTTTGCGGCCGTCCCGGGATGGGGCATTTCAGCGGCGGCGGGCCCGGAAAAGCTGAAGATCGTCACGACCCTGTTTCCCCAGTATGACTTTACCAGGGAGATCGGAAAGGACAAGGTTGACGTGGCCCTGTTGCTTCCGCCCGGGACGGAATCGCATTCCTTCGAGCCTTCGCCGAAAGACATCGTCAATATTCAAAAGTCCGATCTGTTTATTTATACCGGTGAAGCCATGGAACCCTGGGCACATAAACTGATTGAAACCATCAAGGGAAAAAAGGTAGTGGTGGTCGACACCAGCGCCGGGATCGAACTGATGAAGGAAGAGGACCACGACGAGCATGAGGGAGAAGAAGGCGAACATCCATTTGAATGGGCCGGGGCGTTCGTTTTGAAAAAGGGCGAATATACCTGGACCTTTGCCAAAGTGGATGGGGAATATGCCGACCCCCAAATGGGGATGGTCATTCTACCTAGCGATAAAAAGGGACCTGCCGGGATTGAGGCTGTCCAAGAAAAAGCCGAGAAACTGTTTGCTGGTTCGGCCGTGGTTAAACAAGGCAGTAGCACGCTTACTCCGGGAGAACGCCTGTATACTCTGAAGTTTGATAATGCCAAAGGTTCAACCGTCTTTAAGATCAGTATCGTCAAAGAAGGCACCTATGTATTTTTCACCGAGCATCTGCCCTCGGAATTCGAAGCAGACGAACATTTCTTCAAAGACGCCAAAGCGGCCGATGTGGAAGCGGTGGCTCAGGAGCCGGCCGAGGAACATCATCATCATGGCGGGAAGGATCCTCATATCTGGCTCGATCCGGTTTATGCCCAAAAAATGGTCGACAATATCGTAGCCGGACTGGTCAAGGCCGATGCCAAAAACGCGGGCTTTTACAAACAAAACGGCGCGGCCTATAAAAAACGGCTGCAAGAACTGGATCAAAAGTTCTCCGACGCGTTCAAGCGGACCAAGTATAAGACGATCATCTACGGCGGCCATTTTGCCTTCGGATATTTCGCCAAGCGTTACGGGCTTCAGCATATCTCGCCTTACAGCGGGTTTGCCCCGGATGCCGAACCGACGCCGCGCCGCATCGCCGAACTGGTGAAGAAGTTGAAGGAGTCGGGGTTGAAAGTGATCTACTACGAAGAGTTGATCGACCCGAAAGTGGCCCGTGTGATCTCCAACCAGACTGGCGCCAAAATGGTTTTGCTGCACGGCGCCCATAATGTATCCAAAAAGGAACTGGAAGCCAAGATATCCTACATCCAGATCATGGAGGAAAATCTCCAAAAACTCAAACAGGGGCTCGGATATGGCCAATAAGATTTTGACCGCGCAAAACTTGACCGTAAGATACGGAAGGCAAGAAGTATTGACCAAGGTGAGCTTTGAGGTGGAATCCGGAGATTATGTCGGAATCGTCGGCCCGAATGGGTCGGGAAAGACCACGTTGATGAAGGCCGTTCTCGGCCTTCTCCCTTTTTGGGAGGGACAAATTGTTTTCGGGGAGGGATTGGAAGGAAGCCATTTTGCGGGTTACCTTCCTCAAAAAGCCGTCACCAACGATAAACTCTTTCCCGCCAAGGTAAAAGAGATCGTGTCGATGGGGTTATTGGCCGGGAAAAAAGGACCCCGGTTTTTTTCCACCCAAAATGATGAGCGGGTCGACACCATTCTGGAAAAGTTAAAAATCGCCGATTTGAAAGAGAAGAAGATCGGCAATCTGTCCGGAGGCCAGCAGCAACGGGTGCTGCTGGCCAGGGCGATGGTGAGTTCCCCCAAGCTGCTAATCCTCGACGAACCGACCAGCGCACTCGATCCTCAGATCAGGGAAGAGTTCTATGAACTGATCAAGGCTTTGAACCGGGACGATGGAGTGACGGTATTGATGGTCTCCCATGACGTGGCTTCGGTTGGGAAGTATGCCGCGAAAATGCTTTATCTGGACCGGCGTCTGGTGTTTTACGGCCCCTTTGAGGAGTTTTGCCGTTCGAAGGAACTGAACGATTATTTTGGAACTTTGGCCCAACCTTATTTTGGCTGGAGGAACGCGGATGAAAGAGATACTTTCATTGATGATTGAGGCCGTGCAATATGACTTTATCCTAAAAGCGCTGTTGGTAGGGTCGCTGATCGCGGTTTGCTGCTCGTTTTTGGGAATATTTCTGGTATTGAAAAAGTATTCGATGATCGGCGACGGCCTGGCCCACGTCAGTTTCGCGACCATCGCCGTGGCATTACTGCTGGCCGCGTCCCCGCTGCTGGTATCGATCCCGTTGGTGATCCTGTCGTCGTTCGTGATCTTGAAATTGAATGAAAAAGCCGATCTGCACGGCGACGCCGCCATTGGGTTGATTTCATCCTTTTCGGTGGCGGCCGGTGTATTGATCGCCAGTGTTTCCGGGGGTTTCAACATTGATCTCTTCAGTTACCTCTTTGGCAGCATCCTGGTCATTAGCAACTTGGATGTGATCCTGTCGCTTGTTCTTTCGGTGCTGGTGATCGTGATGATCGCTTCCTTTTACGACCATCTGTTCGCCATCACCTATGACGAGGAATTTTCCAAGGTGATCGGGGTTAAGACACGAGCCATGAATTATCTGATTTCGGTCCTGACCTCGGTGACGATCGTTCTGGGCATCCGGGTGGTAGGAACGATGCTGATCTCCAGTATGATTGTGTTTCCCACCGTAACCGCCTTGCAAATATCCAAGGGGTTTCGCGGCACCATTCTGATCTCGGCTGGGGTATCGGTTTGCTGCGTGGTTTTTGGCGTATTTTTATCATATATTTGGAACTTACCCACCGGCGCGACCATTGTGATGCTGAATGCCGTCTGTTTCACGTTCTTTTTCGGAATCAAGAAATTGAATCTGGTCTGAATACGAAGCTGCCGACCTCTTTTGGACTCAATCCTGCGCCAAACGGAAAAGTAGGTGGATTGCCAATGTTGAAAAAGCTGGCGCTGCTCCTCTCGTTGTTAGGTTCGGTTTGCTTGACTATGGTGGCGGAAGCCGACTCGACATACATAGAGACCGGGCCTTATTTTCCTTTGGAAAGGAGTGGTCATGAATACCGGCTACAGGCTGGAGATCGCCTCTGGCATATACGCCATAGCGGCACGGTGGCTATGGCAAGCAATGATTTGTATGTAATCGATACCTTGATCCGTGATAAAACCGGCGAGGAGCGGTTGGCGGACAAATCGTTTTACAGCATTGACTGTAATGGCGATATATATCTCCGGGGCTATCAACTGACTGGGTGGTACATTCGATGGCTGGAAGGGCCGGAGCTTGTTTTAAAGGAGCGGATGGAATTGTCGAAAAGCTACTTGGTCAGTGAAGTTACGACCAAAGGACAACGGACATCGGTCACGATCTCGTTACGGAAGGCCGGTGATTTAAAATTAAAAAACGTTGTCATGCCATACATTGTTGTGGAAAAAACCACTCGTACCGAGCAAGTATTTGGCAGGAGGGTTGATTACAGCTATGAACAGAGGTTTTATGGGAAAGGCCTCGGCCTGATCAAACATACCGGCACTTGTGGGAGCGGCCGGTGTGCCGCCATGGCCCCTTCGCGGAATGGCATTTATATCCGGTGACTTTATCGCCTCGCCTGGCATCTTGGAAGAAGAATGGCAGTAACGCTTTTCTTAAGCTTTTTTTGCATTCGTTGTGAGGAATAGCCAAATATTGATTTGGCATTTCAAAATGACACGCCGACGTTAATTGCTTGCAAACATTCGCGATATTTGTTGCAATTTTATAATTATTTCTCTACAATAAGTAACATATAAATTACATCAACAATGGGGTGGGGCGGATGGCAGTGGTGCTGCAACGAATGCTTCAAGGAGGAAAGGCAGAAGAAGACCAACAGACCCAAACCGCTCAAGAGCGGGATCTTCTTTTCAACCGGCGGCTGAAGGTAGCCACCAATCAGGTGCTGGCCGTGGCGCAGCAGTTAAGTGTCAGCATTGAGGAAAATCAGGAATTTTCAACTCAGGTGCTGGAGAACGCCGAACGGATGGCGCGCTGGAACCGGGAAGCCCAGTCTGAATTTCAACTGATGACCGAGAAGTTTCATGACTTGGTGCAACGGTTGGACAAGATCGGCGGGCTTTCCAATGAGATGGAACGGACCGGACGAAACGCGGAATTGGTGTTGCACGACAGCCGGGACGAGATCCTGCGGGTGGTCTCCGATATTCACCGGATTCATCAATCAGCCCAGCTAACGCTGGAAAAAATGAATGAGCTTCAGGAGTTGTCGGGCGCGATTACCGGTATTTTGGAAACCGTGGTCGAGATCTCCCGACAAAGCCAGTTGCTTTCCTTTAACGCCTCCATCGAGGCGGCCCGGGCCGGCCGGGCCGGCGCCGGATTCGGCGTAGTGGCCGAACGAATCAAGCAGTTATCCAATGACAGCAAAGAGGCGGTAACCAATATCCAGGAATTACTGGATCGGATCGGCGCCTCTCACCGGATGGTCAGTCAGCAGATGGAATCCACCGCCGCCCAAGTGGCTGAATCGGTGCGCCAGTTCGAGCGGGTGGAGGAGAACCTGGCCCGGATCGAGCAGTCCTACGGGGAAATGAGCTCCAAAAACCAGGCCGTCTTTAAGGAGGTCACCGAGGAACGGGAAAAAACTCTGGTCTTGCGGGAGCAAGTAGCCACAATCCAAGCCAAGTCGGAACAATCGGTCCAGGGCGTCGAAGTGGTTTACCGGGGCCTCAAAAAGCACCGCGGTTTGGTTGAAGAGTTGAATGATCTGGGATCGCGGCTGAACCAATCGGCTACCGCTTTACAACCGCTGATCTCGGGCGATTCGGATTCGCTGGAGCTAAAAACGGAATACCGTGAGAAAGCGCGGGAGATGATCCGCCTGCTGAAACAGGCGATCCTGGCCAACCGGGGCCTGGGCGATCTTAATCCCTCCGGTTGCGCCGTGTTCCTGCAAAAACTGTTGCAATCCCACCCGATTTTGGAGGCGGCCTGGATCAATGATCCGAAAGGGCGGTTCGTGCATTCGATTCCAGCGGCGGGAATCGCCAACGCCAAGGTGAGGGAGTGGTTTACCCAGGCCATGACCGGAAAAGAGTTTATTACCACTCCGTATATCTCGGCCATTACCGGGAAGCCTTGTCTCACCGTGGCGGTTCCGATAACGGCGGCCGACAGTTCGCTGCGGGGAGTTTTAGGCGTCGATCTGCAATGTTAAACGCTATGGCGGGACAGCTTCATTGTCCGCCGACGCGATAATGGCACGGCTCGTTTGTAACAGCGCCCCCAGGAATTGGGGGCGCTGTTTGCGTTAAGATAATGAAGCAAATTGAACGGAGCGATAAGCTTGGTTTGCCGGCGACTTGCGATAAACTTAGAATTCGGCTTCGGACAAGGCAACATGTTTAATGGCGATGCGACGGTATGTGTAGACAATATGAATCATCCCATCGGCGGATTGAATGATTGAAGGATAACTATATTCACCGGAGGATGGCACGGGAATATCGGTCAAATCTTCAAAGTAATCTCCAGTTGACTCTTCCTGTTGAAGAACAATTTGCCGCGGCCAGGTTTCTCCTTCGTCGGTTGAGCGAGCCGCGACCAGAGGATTTCTGGGTCCCCAGGCTCTTCGCCCATTTTTCTGAACATTCACGCCAAGCCCGGCGGAGTTAAACACCAGTACCAAATGGCCTGAATTAAGCCGCGTCAAATCGAGGCCGCTATTATTGTTGGGCAAAGAGGTCGGTTTGGGCTCCGACCAAGTCAGTCCGTCATTTTTAGAGCGGATTTCATAAATAAACCCTTCCCAGGAACGGGCGTAAGCCAACAGCGAGCCATCGGTTAATTGAACCACGGAAGGCTGGATGACCATGTTATCATTGGCGGGAACTTCAATCAGGCGCCAAGTCGCGCCAGAGTCGTCGGAACGCAAAAATACCGGTTGCCAGGTGACTTCATTTTCGGCGGGAATAATCCAAATGCCGCTTTTTAATTTTAATGGCTTATTTTTTCCCAAGATCCGGGGCTCCTCAATCAAGAACTCCAAGTCATTCCAAGAATCCGAATGATCGTAGGAACGTTTCATAAACAAACGGGTGCCGCCCTGACACCAATCTCCGTAATTGACGGGAGCAATCAGCCACAGAGCCCGGTCGGGTCCGATGAACAGTTTTGGGTTTCCAGCGGCCCGATGGGGAACATTCACCCAGGCATTCGCCGGTGACCACTTTTGACTATCCTTCTTTTTTTTACTCCCCAGGATGACCGAGTCCGCGGCGGCTTCCTTGGTTCCCGCGAACCAAGCTGCTGTTAAATCACCATTTTCCAGCGCGCAGATTGTCGCTGAATGGCAGGATCTCCAATTATGATCGGCTTGAAAAATGAATTCTGACTTCATCCAATTCTCCTCTATGTTAATTTGACGGCATTGGACGCAAGAGTTGGCGGCTTTTAAGATTGTTCATTCCTGGTATTTAAGGATGGCTGGCGCGGCTATCCTTTAATTCCCGACGAGACGATGCCTTGCACAAAGTATTTTTGCAGCGCCAAAAAGACAATTGCGGTCGGGATAACCGCCATTACCGCGGCAGCCAAGGAGATACCGTACTGAGGAGCGGATCCGGATACCCCGCCGGTAGATCCCATAAATTGGGCCACGCCCACCGGTAATGGTTTCAAGCTATCGGAGCGGATGGCAATCAATGGCCAGAGAAAATTGTTCCAGCTTGAAATGAAGGTGATAATCGTTACCGACGCCAAGGCCGGTTTCGAGAGCGGCAACATAATGGAGTAAAAGATCCGGAAATCGTTACATCCATCAATATAGGCCGCTTCTTCCAATTCCTTGGGGATGCTTTTAAAGAAGGCGGTTAATAGAAATATGCCGGTAACTTGGGCCGTGCTGGGCAAGATTATTGCCATATAGGTATTCAGCAAGTGAAGCTCGGAGAAGAGAAGATACAGCGGCACGATATAGGCTTGAATCGGGAAGAGCAGCATGGAGACGATGATTCCGAAGAGGATTTTTTTCCCTTTAAACTCCAAACGTCCGAACGCATAAGCGGCCAGGGAATCCAGAATTAACACCAGAATGGTTGAGATCACCGCTAAGAAGGCACTGTTAAAAACCCAATGAAGAAAGGGGAAATTTTGCAAAACAGTCATGAAATTGGCCAGGGTGATTTGTTGGGGAATCCATTGCGGCGGATAGCTTATGATCTGCCCCTCCGGCTTTAATGAACTGATGATCGTCCAGGCCATTGGCAGTAAAAAGCAGACCGCGATAATGAACATCAATAAATAAAACCAGACTTTAGTTTGTTTCAAATTTGATCACCTTCAAACTTCTGATTTGATTAGTTTGGATTGGATGATGACCAGTAAGGTCAAAAACAGTAAAATAATACAACCAATGGCTGACCCATAACCCAGGTTATAATATTGAAAAGCTTGACCGTACATATATTGCACCAAGGTCAAGGTGGCGGTTCCTGGCCCGCCGCTGGTCATTACATAGATCTGATCAAAGATTTGAACGGTATAAATGAGCGTTAAGGTAACGATGATCGAAGTCACCGGTTGCAGCATCGGGAAGGTGATCCGGGTCAATATGTGAAAATTACTGGCGCCGTCGATATGGGCCGCTTCATAAAGTTCGGGATCGACCCCTTGAAGTCCGGCCAGATAAAGAATCATGTTATAACCAATCATCGACCAAACCGTAACAATGGAGACGGACAATAGCGCCCATTTTTCACTGGTCAGCCATTCAACGGGCTTAATCCCGATCCAGCCCAGATAATAATTGAGGATTCCAAAATTATTGTCAAAAATCCAATTCCAAATAATGCCAATGACCGCCGGCATGATGACATACGGTGAAAAAACAATGGTTCGTACCAGATTTCGTCCTTTGATGGGAAGGTTTAAAAGGACTGCCAGCAATAGACCGCATATTACTAACGGAGGGACCGTCAGCAGCAGGAAGGCCAGAGTATTCTGTAGGGAGATCAGGAAATAGGGATCTCCCCCCAGTTGTTTAAAATTAGCCAATCCGACAAACTGAGCGCCTCCAATAATGTCCCATTTGGTAAACCCAACGATCAGTCCGGCGATGCTCGGACCAAGCCGGAACAGGACAAAAACCGATAGAAAAGGCAGCAAAAACCAGAATGCAATCTTACCTTGTTTTCTCATGGCACTAAACCTTCTTTCCACGGGAATTTCCCGCATTGGCTGAAAAGAAGGGGTATGGTTCGGGACGAACCATATCCCCCGTTAGTCTACAGTTACAGATTAAGGAGTTGCCAATATGGCATCCATGTCTTTTTTCAGCGGAGGAACGACTTGTGTCGGCGGTTTGTTATTGAGCATAATATCTTGAGCCGCGGTTAGGATGGGGCTAGGCGCAACTGATGAGAATACCTGAGTCGCTTTCGGCAAAGGGGGCAGCATCACAAAGCTATTGGACATCAAGAGAAATGCTTCGCGACCGGGATAATTCTTAACTTCCGCGATGGTGGAAAGTTTCGAAGGAATATTTCCTGATTTGGCCCACGCGCCAGAGTTGTCAGTTAACCACTGGACAAAGGTGACGGCGGCCGCTTGTTTCTCGGGATCGGCTTTTGGGTTTACCGGGAAGGTCAAGATGTGACCGGCGCCCCAGACCGCTTTTTTCTCAAAAATTTTAGGATAGGGGGCAACACCGTATTTAAGATTCGTCTGTTCCAACCCGGGTAGCTGCCAAGCGCCGTCAATAAGCATGGCAACCTTGCCGGCCTTGAAATCGTCAATCGGGGATTTTTCGCCTTTCGGCACGATATAGTACTTAAAGACCAGGTCTTGGAGGAAGCTCCAGGCGGCGACGGCCTTTTCGTTGTTGAAGGTAGCTTTCTTCATCTTGGCGTCGCAAGCAATCTCACCTTGTTGAGCCATCAAGGCATACCATTGATAAAAAGCATGATGGTTATTAAGCATACCCAAACCAAATTGGACGATGTTTTGGGAGTTGAATTCGGCTTCTCCCGCGTTTTTACCATTTTTATCAATCGTCAGTTTTTGTCCGATTGCAATCAATTCTTCACGATTGGATGGAGGAACGGTGATCCCCGCTTTTTCAAATAATTCTTTATTGTAATACAAGCCATGCATGTGATAATCGAGTGGCGCCGCATACTGGACATTGTTATAGAATGTTCCCAGCCAGGCGGGAGCAGGATAGTCCGCCTTTTTTAACCCGACTTTTTTGACTTGTTTAGCGTCTAAAACCTTTAAACTTACAAATTGGCCGAGTTCGAACGGGTGCATCGCTAAAATTTCCGGTGGGGTTCCACCTCTGGCCTCCATCATGAACTTGGAAAATAGCGGGGTCCATTGCAAGGTCATTAAGTTGACGTTTATTTTTGGGTGAGTCGTGTTGAACTTGTCTACGATCGATTTCATTACATCACGATCCGGACCGGTCCAACCACCCCAAAAGTCAATTTGAACAGGACCCGCGGCGCTTCCGGTGCTATAACCAGCCATTGCGATAATGGCCAATAAGAGCACGGTAAGCAGCAATGATTTGGTTTGTTTCATAACACATCCACCTCTTCTTTTGTTTTTGATTTTAAAACAGTTCTCGAAAGGAACTGTTTTAATTTCTATTTTTTATTAACTGAGATGAAAATTATTTTTTGCATTGTCCGCGCCAGGATTTGTCACTGGTTTGCTCCGTAACTTTGGAAATATGCCTCAATCAACCGGGAGATATCTTTACGAGTTGGCTCCGGAACGGGAATATAGGGCTCAGTCGCTCGTTCGTTACAAATGGATAGTTGGGATAGGGCCGCCTTTCGCCAGGCGATCGCCGACATCCAGGAATTACTGTATAAATTGATCTGATTCATCTCATTAATTTGATCGGCGATTTTCCCGGCTTTTTGAAGGTCTTCCTTTTGCACGGCTTGATATAGCGAGACGAAGATTTTGGGGAAGACGTTGGCCAACGAAGGAACGAGACCATGAGCGCCCGCGGTCAAGCCTTGGAGACTAAGCGCCTCGTCGCCGACGAAGATCCGGAACTCGGGTTGATTACGATATTTTTTAATTATTTCCAGTAAATAATCTAAGTTTCCGCTGCTATCCTTGATGCCGATTACGTTGGGGTTTTGGGAGACGATTGTGTCCAGCGCGGACAAACTGATATTGGAACCGCAGGTAACCGGGATGTTATATAAAATTACCGGTAAAGATGAGCGGGAGGCAACCGCCGAATAAAAAGCGATGATTTCATCATCACTATAAATCGGGTAATAGTAAGGCGGAGAGACCGCTACGGCATTCGCTCCAAGTTTTTCGGCGACTTTGAGGTTTTCAAGAACGCGGTTTAGTCCGGTGTCGCTGATGCCGACCAAAACCGGGACCCGGTTTTGGGTTTCGGAGAGGGTTACTTCGACGATTTTGTAACGATCTTTCGGATCGAGCCGGGCGAATTCCCCGGTGGTCCCCATCGGAAATAGCGCATGAACATTGCCGTTGATTATGTAGTTGATCAATTTCCGGAGGGAAGGGTAATCTACGGTTTCATCGTTGTTTAGTGGCGTGACCAGGGGGACGGTCACCCCTGCTAGTTTCATGCTGTCCATTGTAAAAAGCTCCTTTCGCCAATATAACTCCTATGTTCATCATTGATGAATAACGTTCGAAATAAATGTCAAAAAAATAAGAACTTGCCGCTGCATTATAGACGGGGAATTGAATTAGCGCTGAATCAAGCTCTGCAACTCACGGGTTACCTCCATCAACATCCTGGCATATTCCTGGATTTTGGTCTCGCTGAAACGTAGTGAAGGACCGGATATACTGAAAGAAGCGATGGTTTTCCCCCTCGTATCCTTGATCGGCGAGGCAATGCACTGAATTCCATACTCGTGTTCCATATTATCAATCGCATATCCCCGGACTCGAATCTGTTCGAGTTCTTGGAGCAATTGCCGCGGCTCGGTAATAGTGTTGGGGGTAAAGGAAGTTAGTTTTTGGGCTAATATTTGATCAATCTCAAAGGCTGGCAGATCCGCCATGATCGCCTTTCCGACTCCGGTGCAATAAAGCGGCGCCTTTAATCCAATTACCGAGCGGCCGGGGGTCACGCCTACCGGATAGATAGCGTCAACATAAATGACCTCCCGTTCGCAAAGCATTGCCAGATAAACCGTTTCCCGGCTGTAATCACAGAGTTTCTCGGCATAAGGACGAATGAGCCGGCGCAGATCGTGAGAAGCATAAAGGTTATTGCTGAGTTGCAAGACTTTCATGCCCAGCTTATATTTGTTGGTGGATGAATTTTTCTCCAGAAAGCCCGCCTGTTCAAAAGTTGTTACAATATTATGCACCGTGCTTTTAAGAAGACCGGAAAGCTCGCTTAGTTCACTGATGCCCCGCTCCGGAGACTCGTTGGTGAAATAATCAAGCAATTTTACTGCTTTATAAAGGGATTTTACTTTTGGTTCAGAAATAAGGATCATCTCTTTCATTTATAATGAACAACGTTCATTGTTCGTTTTTATTATAAAGTATTTCCACATCAGTGTCAAAATGAATTTGTAGATTATTGGGGGCTTACTTTTATATTCTGTGCAATTTCAACAAATATCGTTATGAATTTCAAAAATACAAAGTTAATTTCTCCAATGCCGAGCAGAAAGCTGTGGAAAAAGTTCATCAGTCCGCTCCGATGAATGCGAAATCAGATCGATGTTGCTTGAATTTCGGTTTACTTGACAGGGCCAGTTCACTTTATGCTCGTTAGGAATTGAAACTTCCGAGTGTAAGCGGTAACGTCGAGATTTCCATTTCAAGTTTATTCCTGGCACTCCAGCATTTTTGATAACCGCAGCAAGGTTAATCTGCGGCGCACATATGGGCACATTTGCAAGGTGGGTTCTTTGAGGTCGTTTGGGAGCCCGATTTCTTCCATCGCGGTTATACAGCCCGCGGCGCTTAGTTTGCTTTTCATTGCTTCCGGATCCGGTAACTTTTCCAACTCCTTTTCGATCAGCGACAGTTTCTCGCCTAACCCAGCGGGTTCGATGCTCTCCAGTACATTCGGCCCGTTCTCTTCCAGTATGCCTTCATAAAGGCCTTTTTTCCCAAACGCCTGCTTTAATTGCTCCGTCTCAAACGCTCGCTGATCGGTTACTTTACACCGGCCGCCTTTTATTGCGTCCCGAATCTGTTGGTAACGTTCCAGACATAAGATTAGGCCTATTGATACTTTCTCCCCGTGGAGCGCGTCCAGATCATCATTGAGCACTTCCATCTCCCAGAAATGAGCTACATGATGTTCCGCTCCGGAAGCCGGCCTGGAATTGCCAATCATTTGCATCGCCAAGCCGGACAAAATCAGCGCATACATCAGTTTTTCCATGCTTTCCCTGTCCCGGGTTCTGATTTTGTCCAATACCGATTCCACCTCGCGTACTGCCTCAAACTCCAGATCGTATATTTTGGAACAGAAATATTCTCCCGTGACAATATGCGATATTTTCCAGTCCAGCAGGGCGGTATACTTTCCCATTAAATCCGAAATTCCGGCGGCCGTTAAACGATAGGGCGCTTTTATAAAAATATCACTGTCCGCTAATACATAAATTGGCGCTATTGCCGGCATCGTCTTTTTTAACCCATGCCAGGTCATTGCCGCAACGGTGGAAACAAAGCCGTCCACACTGGCCGCGGTGGGTACGGATATAAACGGAATGTTCCGCTCATGGGCGATGTACCTTGTAATGTCGTGGATGCTGCCGCTCCCGACCGCAATCAGGACATCGGTTTTTAACGCCAGTTTTTCCCGCAGGGCCGCGACATGCTGATTGTCAGCATGGATGTCCGTACCTTGAATTTGTAATACGGCGTACTGGGAAAAATATTCCCCCATCATTCCTTCCGCCGCTTTTTTTGTATTTACATCACATAGAAATACCGGGTGTTTATATTCGGTGATGATTTCTTTCAAATAGTTCGTCGCCTGGGGTTCGATGAGGATTTTTCTGACGGAAAACTCGTGTTTCCTTCCGCAACCGCACATTCCGCTAAATCTGCTAAAGTCTATTTTCATACTTGATCGCTCCTGTTCCGATTCGTTCATTCTCTACTCATAAAATATTTGCCAACTGGCAGAATTCCTCGATAGGTGCCGCGTGCTCTATTGCTCTTCCAAACCATGATTGGTAAATTCAGCGGTCGATAAATATTGCGTGTAATCGCGGGCGATTTGTTTTTCCTTCATCGTAACTATCGGGTTGCCTTGTACCTTATATAACATTGGGGTGGATTTCTGTCAACTGTATGATGTATTGGGTTTTTCGCTTTAAGACCATCAACAAAGCGATGTATTCCCAAAGCGGTGTGGGAAGCAATAAAAAGTTAATTGCGGAAGCAGGAATTTTGCTAATCGCATCCAATCAATATTTATTGACGAAAACGTTTTATAAAATAAACGACAATCATAATTATAGATATGATTAAGACGATACATCTAGTACGAAAACGATTTATAAAATTGCTAAATCGATTTTATCGCGGGAGATTGGAGTCCAAGCAATGGTCACCATTAAAGACGTGGCAAAAAAAGCGGAAGTTTCAGTCGCGACAGTCTCGAAGATTTTGAATTATCCGGATTACGGCGCGGTTGAGACTCGTGAAAAAGTGATGGCCGCCATCAAGCAACTTAATTACCGCCCCAACCACTTGGCCCGGAGTATGATCAACGGGAAAACGCGGCTGATTGCGTTGATCATTCCGGATGTCCGGAATCAATTCTTTACCGATGTGGCCCGTGGCGTGGAGGATGTGGCCAACAAGTACGACTACCGGGTGATGCTGTGCAACACCGATGAGAACCCGATCAAACAACAAAATTATCTTGAGGCGCTGCAGGGGCGAATTGTGGACGGGTTCATCATTGCCGTAGCCTCCGATGAACACCGCGAATTGGAGAAGATCGATCGCCGCCAATTGCCGTTTGTTTTTATTGACCGCGAATGCCCCAACCTTCCCGCCGATGCGGTGATCGTCGATAACCGCGACGGAGCGTTTAAGGCGACCAAACATTTACTCGATAACGGCCGGCTGCGGGTGGGCTTTATTGCCGGGAAGCAGGATACTCAAACCGGCCGGGAGCGGTTCCGGGGTTATCGGGAAGCGCTGGCCGAGCGCGGGATTCCGCTGAATCAAGCGCTGGTCGCGGACGGGAAATTTACCGTCGAAGGCGGTTATCAGGCGGCCCGGGCTTTATTAGCCCTGCCGGAACCGGCGGATGCGGTTTTTGTTTCCAACAATGCCATGACCATCGGCGCGCTGAAGGCTTTTTCCGAGGCTCAAATACGAATTCCCGAAGCGATGGCCGTCGTCGGCTTCGATGATTCGGATTGGGCGGAGTTTTTCGCGCCGCCCTTGACTGTGATCCGTCAGCCAACCTATACCATGGGAACGCTGGCC
Source organism: Bacillota bacterium (assembly GCA_023402395.1). GTDB lineage: Bacteria > Bacillota > UBA4882 > UBA8346 > UBA8346 > JAEYGI01. The sequence continues at coordinate 15,323 of JAEYGI010000064.1, read as the reverse complement.
GGCGAGATCCTCTTTCAGCGAATTAATGAAGCCAAACCATCGGAACGGAAGGAGATTGTTCTTAAACCGGAATTAGTTATTCGCAAATCGTGCGGATCAAAATAGGAGTCGGCGCGGGTATTCGGAACAACCGCGACAGGCGGCGTATCGTGCCGTATGGCTACCCATTAGCTTGTGCTTTATATCCTGAAAAAAGATTATACGCATAAGTTCCTAGGCGCTTCGAGGGTATTCGGTATTTCAAAATCTAAAATGGAGGGGAAAGACATGAATCAAGGGTTTCAAGGGAGTATGCCGAAAATCGGAATCCGGCCGATTATCGACGGCCGGCGGCGGGGGATCCGGGAATCATTGGAAGATCAAACCATGCGAATGGCGAAAACGGTGGCGGAATTCTACTCCAGGAAGTTGCGTCATCCGAACGGCGCGCCGGTGGAGTGCGTGATTGCCGATACCTGTATCGGCGGGGTGGTGGAGGCGGCTCAAACCGCGGAAAAATTCGCCCGGGCGGGCGTCGGGGTTTCCTTGTCGGTGACGCCTTGTTGGTGCTATGGCGCGGAGACCATGGATATGGATCCTCTTATTCCCAAGGCGATCTGGGGATTTAACGGTTCCGAGCGGCCGGGAGCGGTTTATCTGGCCTCGGCGCTGGCCGCCCACAATCAGAAGGGCTTGCCGGCCTTCGGGATTTATGGCCAAGATGTTCAGGAGGCCACGGATGCCACGATCCCGGCCGATGTGCAGCAAAAACTGCTGCAATTCGCCAAGGCCGGTTTGGCGGTGGCCTTAATGCGCGGCAGATCGTACCTGGCAATCGGCGGGATGTCCATGGGGATCGCGGGATCCATCGTGAATCCGGACTTTTTGGAAAATTACCTTGGCATGCGATACGAGATGGTCGACAGTTGCGAATTGACCCGCCGGATCGAAGAGGAAATTTTCGACCGGGCGGAATACGCAACGGCGTTGCAATGGGTCAAAGAGAACTGCCGGGAGGGCGAGGACTTTAACCCGGCCGCCAAACAATCTTCCCGGGCCCGCAAAGATCGGGATTGGGAGACGGTGGTCAAAATGACCATGATCGCCCGCGATTTGATGATCGGCAATCCGAAGTTGGCCGAGATGGGGTTCGAGGAAGAGGCGCTGGGGCATCACGCCATTGCCGGTGGTTTTCAGGGGCAGCGGCAATGGACCGATCATTTCCCGAACGGCGACTTTATGGAAACCATCCTCAATACGTCGTTCGACTGGAACGGGATCCGGGAAGCGCTGATCTTTGCTACCGAAAACGATTATTTAAACGGGATCTCGATGCTTTTCGGACATTTGCTGACCAATACCGCCCAGATTTTTTCTGATGTCCGGACCTACTGGAGCCCGGCCGCGGTCAAACGGGTTTCCGGGAAAGACTTGACGGGCGAGGCCGCCGGCGGCTTCATCCATCTGATCAATTCGGGCTCCACCGCCCTGGATGGAACCGGACGGCAGGAGAAAGACGGTAAACCCGCGCTGAAGCCGTTTTGGGAGATTACCGGGTCCGAAGTGAGCCAATGCCTTTCCGCGACCAGGTTTTGCCCGGCCCGCCTGGAGTATTTCCGGGGTGGCGGCTATTCATCGCAATTTGTCACCCGAGGGGAGATGCCGATAACCATGTCCCGGATCAATCTAATCCAAGGGTTGGGGCCGGTGCTTCAGATTGCCGAGGGGTATACCATCGATTTGCCGCCGGAGACAACGGATCTGATTACGAAACGGACCGATCCGACCTGGCCGACGACTTGGTTTGCGCCCCGCCTCACCGGAGGCGGGCCTTTCAAGGATGTTTACACGGTCATGAACAACTGGGGCGCCAATCACGGCGCGATCAGCCATGGACATATCGGTTCCGATTTAATAACCCTGGCTTCGCTGCTGCGGATTCCGGTCGGCCTTCATAACGTCCCGGACGATAAAATTTTCCGGCCCAGCGTGTGGGGGGCGTTCGGCGCCGCGGATCTTCAGGGAGCCGATTACCGCGCGTGCGCCACTTATGGCCCCTTATATCGGTAGTGAACAATTAGCGGATCAAGGCGGACTCAAGAGGAAAGGTGGTCGCGATGAATGATCGGAAATATGTGATCGGGCTTGATTATGGAACCGAATCCTGTCGGGCGTTATTGGTGGATGTGATTACCGGAGCGGAAAAAGCCGAGGCGGTTTATAAATATGAAAACGGCGTGATCGATACGGTTTTGCCGGGGACCGGGATTCACCTGGAAAGAGATTGGGCGCTCCAAGATCCGGCCGATTACTTGAAGGGCTTGAAGTCCTTAATCCCCGAGATTTTAAACAAGGGAGCCGTGCCCGGAGCGGACGTGATTGGGATTGGAATTGACTTTACCGCCTGCACGGTTTTGCCGACTTTTAAGGACGGCACTCCGCTTTGTTTTGTGGAAGAATTCCGCCACCATCCCCATGCGTGGGTCAAGCTTTGGAAACACCATGCCGCCCAACCGGAAGCGGATCGGATCAATCAGTTGGCGGCGGAGCGGAGGGAGCCTTTCTTGTCCTATTATGGCGGAAAGGTCTCTTCGGAGTGGTCTTTACCAAAACTGCTGCAGATTCTGAACGAAGCTCCCGAAATCTATCAGCGCGCCGCCCGGTTTATCGAGGCGGGCGATTGGATCGTCTGGCGGTTGACCGGGAATGAAACCCGGAATACCTGCGCCGCCGGGTACAAAGGATTTTGGAACCACGAACATGGATACCCCAGCCGGGAGTTTTTGGCGGCATTGCACCCGGAATTCGGCGCGGCGGTCGAAAACAAACTGTGTGGGACTTTAGTGGCGCCGGGCCGGAAAGCGGGTGGACTTACCCCGGAGCTGGCGCGGGAATTGGGTTTAAGCCCCGGGGTAGCCGTTTCGGCGGCGACGATTGACGCCCATTCCGGAGTTCCGGGGTGTGGTGTGAGCGATTCCAACCAACTGGTGATGATTATGGGAACTTCGTCCTGCCAGATGGTAATGACCGATCGGCCCTATTATTTTGAAGGGTTCGCCGGTTTGGCCAAAGACGGGATCTTGCCCGGTTACTACGGGTATGAATATGGGCAATCGGCGGTGGGAGACATTTTCGCTTGGTTTGTGGCCAATTCGGTGCCGGCGGCCTATAGCGAGGAGGCCGCGGCGCGGAAAATCGGGATTCACCAGTTGCTTGAAGAGAAAGCGGCGCGCCTGGCGCCCGGCGAAAGCGGCCTGGTGGCGCTGGACTGGCATAACGGAAACCGCAGCATTTTAATGAACGCCAATTTAAAGGGAGTGGTGGCGGGGTACTCCTTGAAAACAAAGCCGGAAGAAGTCTACCGTTGTCTGATTGAGGCGACTGCCTTCGGGACGCGGAAGATCATTGAAACTCATGAAGCGGGCGCGGAACCGATCCGCGCAGTGTACGCTTGCGGCGGGTTAACCAAGAACAAGCTGTTGATGCAGATCTATGCCGATATCTTGGGCCGGGCCATCACGGTCGCTGCTTCGCTGCAACCAATCGCTCTGGGGTCGGCGATTTTTGGAGCCCTGGCGGCCGGACGCGCCGCCGGCGGTTACGATGATCCGGAAGAGGCGGTCCGGAGAATGGCGCCCCCGGCCGCCGGGGTCTACCGGCCGGACGCCGTGAATCAACTCGGGTATGAGGCGTTATATGAGCAATATTTAAAACTTCATGATTATTTCGGGTCGTACGGCATGGCCTGAAGAAAACAGTTCCAGGTCCCGGAGCAGTCGATGGAAACGCCACTCCAAATCAAAAAACTATCGCTTCAACTGAAGCGATAGTTTTTTTCATATCGATAAACCATCGTAGCAGTTGAGCGTGAGTCGCTTCAACTGTTCGGAGAGTTGCTAGGGGTGACCGGCGCCCTTATCGTTTTAGTCGAGGGAATTCATGGAATCGGAGCCAGCCCGCATTCACGGTCAATTCAAACGTATCCTTAACATGGACGCGATAGAGGAATGTTCCGGAACGCCATTTCCCTGGGCGGACGGCGGCATCCTGGGCAGACCCTGGATTGGATCGGTTATGCTTGAAATAGAGAAATAGAGTGTCAGCCAAGGGAAAAGCTCAATCTCCGCTCCGAAAAACGAACCGGCTCTAATCTGGCCGCCTTATACTCCCTTACCATTCTCTTCTTGCAATACCTCCCGTTCCCGTCCGATCTAGTTGACTTCATCCGATGCCGGGGGGATTTCAGTTCTGGCCGCGTCGGATAAGAACCATTGGATTTGAAAAAAGGCAGGAGTTCTCCGAAATCGCGGCGAATAGTTTTAAAAAACGTCTAGGGGATGAGAAGCAAGGAATGGGTAAACGGGTCAATCGGGTCCAATACACACTCGATTCAAGAGGTATCAAGGAGTTGCCGTTTGAAGAGATTCGGATGATCCTGCGCGGCGCAGACCCGCTGATCATGCATGGCGGACGGACGTTGCTGGCCAAAGTTCTGAAGGGCTCCAAGGAAAAAAAGGTGCTGGAGTTGGGCTTGGACCATAGTCCGGCGTACGGTTCGTATAAGGATCTGTCCCTGGATGAGATCACGGCGCGGATTGATTGGGCCATTCTGAACGGATATTTGGGGATCGATTACGATTACCGGATGCCGCTCCTTATTTACACTGACCGCGGCTGGGAGATTGAGAAGGATACTTACACCGATGAATTGTTGGAACAACTCCGGGCCGAAGTCAAGGCCGGAAAGTATGAGATCATTCATTCCTTGAAGGACCGTGACCGGCGGATGATCTTGCTGCTCCTCGCCAAAATCGAGGCCACCGGCGACAAGCGGTTCATCCCGGCGCTGGAGGCCTGGGCGAAGCTGGACTATAAAAAAGTGCAAAAGGCGATTCGGGAAGTGATCAGCACCTTGTCCCAGGCGGGGGAGCGGATCGTTGAGACCGGGCAGGTGGTGGATCTGGCGGAATACCGCCGGAGGAAGGAAGCGGCGGCGTTGATCTGACTTTCAAAGCGATAAGAAGGGGCGGATGAGATCCGCCCCTTTGTTTTATTCCGATGCGCGGGATTGATGTTGATCACCCCGCTTAAAAGCCATGTGATAAAGTCCATGAAACGGCAATTCTTGATCAATAATGTCTAAAAATTGACTTTATCACTTGCTCTTTGAGCTTTTGGGTACCGGCCTTAGGCCGGGTTTATCACCACGTTTTAATTGATTCGTTTTTGTTCCAGGAAAGCGGCCAGCCGGTCGCGGTCAAGCTCCCGGGTGAACAATGGCGCCCGGCTCTCCCGGTACGCCGGTTGATTTTCCTCAAAGGTCGGCCGGTCCGGACCCAGATAGAAGACGCCGAGCGGTAAGCGGTCGGTTTCGGAGGCCTTGGCGAACGCAGCGTCCCGATCGCGCGGATCATGGCTGTCCTCTAGATAATAGGTGTTTTCCCGAAACCACTGGTGGGTATTGACCTTATTAAACGAGACGCAGGGCTGGAGAATATCAACCAGGGCGTAGCCGTGATGCTGGATCGCTTGTTTGACGATCTCTTTGGTCCGTGGAATGTCCCCGGCAAAGGCACGGGCCACGAACGAGGCATTCAGCGCGATGGCCACGGCCAAGGGGTTAAAGGGCTCGCCGGCGACGCCGGAGACCTGGACCGGGGTGACGAACCCTTTCCGGCTGGTGGGAGAGGCCTGGCCCTTGGTCAGGCCGTAAACCATATTATTATGAACGATATTGGTGATGTCCGGGTTCCGGCGGATGGTATGGATGAAATGATTGCCGCCTTCCCCGTACATATCGCCGTCCCCGCTTTCGGCGATGACCGTGAGCGCGGGATTGGCGGCCTTGATGCCGGTGGCCGCCGGGAGCGCCCTTCCGTGCAGCCCGTTAAAGAAGTTGCATTTCAAGTAGTGGGGGATCTTGGCCGCCTGGCCGATTCCGGAGACCATCACCAGCCCTTCGGGAGCGATGTCCAGTTCGGCCAGGGATTGCTTTAAAATGTTCAGGATGCCGAAATCGCCGCAACCGGGGCACCAGGCGATATCAAGATTTTCCAGGTTATACTCTTTGGCTTCCATCCGTTTCGCCTCCGTTTCCGTTTTGGATTTGCTCAGGGATCAATTGGGCCAAGCCGGAAACCAACTCTTCAACGGAGAAGGGCATCCCGTCATATTTGAGGATCCGTTCGTCATAGCAGATTCCAGTCTCCTGGCGGATCAGTTTTCCGAATTGTCCGGTGGCGTTGTTCTCGATCAAGATAATCCGTCCGGCACGGTTCAAGTAATCGGTAGTAGCCGGCGGCAGGGGATAGACCTGGCTGAAGTGAAGATGGGCGACGCCCGGCCTTTGCAGGATCCCCAAGGCTTCCGCGATCGCATGGAAGGTTGAGCCCCAACCGATCACCAGGGTTTGATAGTCCGGGTCGCCGTTTAAATACGGCGGGATGGTGTTATTTTTGATCCGCTCCAGTTTGCGGAGGCGTTTGTCGACCATCTTGACCCGCAGCTCGAGATCCTCGGTGATATGCCCGAATTCGTCATGTTCATCACTGTCCACTCCTACCAGTCCGTCGCCGAAACCGGGGATGCCCCGGGGCGAAATCCCGTCTCCGGTCAATTCGTAGCGCCGGTACGACGGATTGGTCTTGATAACCTGCCGTTCAACCCGCAGTCCGTCCAGCTTCAACTCGGAAAGATTGGCGAAGGAGTCCACCAAAAACTGGTCGGTCAGCAGAAAGACCGGCGCCTGATAGCGATCGGCCAGATTGAAGGCGTGCTGGGTCAGGTAAAACGCCTCGGCGATGGAGCGCGGCGTCAGGATGATCCGGGGAAATTCGCCGTGCCCGGCGTAAAGGACCAGCTCCAGGTCGCCTTGTTCGGTGCGGGTGGGAAGTCCGGTGGCCGGCCCGGGGCGCTGAGCCAGGTGGATCACCATCGGCGATTCGATCATTCCGGCCAGGGAAACCGCTTCGGTCATCAACGCAAAGCCGCCGCCGGAGGTGCTGACCATGGCCCTGGCTCCGGCATACCAGGCGCCCAAGGCCATATTGAAAGCGGCGATCTCATCCTCGACCTGTTCGGCGACGATGCCGAAACGGGCCGCGTATTGCGACAAATATGTCAGCACGCCGGTTCCCGGCGACATCGGATAAGAAGAGATGAAGTCGCAACCTCCCGCCACCGCACCCAGGGCCGCCGCCTCGCTGCCGTTTAGGATCAGTTCGCCGGCGATGGCCGGATCCTTGGGAAGGCTGAAAGAGACTTTGCCGGCGGACACCAGCGCCAGCCCCGCCTCAAAGCCGCCCCGGGCCGCTTCGATGTTCCCGTCGATAATCTCCCGGGACTTGGAAGCGAAATAGGATTCCAGCTGGCTGCTGACGGTTTCAAAGGAGGCTCCCATGATTCCGGCCACCGCTCCCGATGCCACGCTGTTGGCGTACAGTTTGTTCCCGGCCGACTGCGCCACGGCCGAAAACGGAATGTCCAGAACCGGCTCGGTCGCGTTGAGCGCGGCTGCTTCCCCTAGAATGACGGTTTCGGGGGTGATCCGTTTCTGGAGATGGCTTAGCGCGCCTTTATCGAGCGGGACCAATAGGTCGATCCCTTCGGCATAGGCAGCCACCCGGTCCGCGGCCACCCGGATTTCGGTGGAATTGGCGCCGCCCCGGATCCGGGACATGTATTCCTTGCAGGCGAAGACGTGATAGCCTTCAAGCTTCAAAATCTTGGCCAATAGGTATTCGATGGTCTGAATGCCTTGGCCGGCTTCGCCGGCGATAACGATCGAAACCGACCGGCGGCTTTGCGAAGTTGGAATAGTCATCGGCTCACCCTTTCGTTGATTCAAATTTCAGGGCGCGTCATGGGTAAATCCGTCCCTGGTTTCGTTTTGAGGCAGTTATTGATGCCATATCTTACAAAATATTCGGCGGCGCCCCGACATTGACCTGCATTTTTCAAAAACGATTATTTTGCGAAAAAATTCCCGTACGGCTTGACCCTTCTGCCGGCGGGGCATTGCTCAAAACCCCGCCGGGAGGTAAACTATAAATATAATACGTAAAGTAATAAGAGTTGAGGGGAGCAGGCGATGATCCGATTGCGACAGATGGCTGCGGCGTTTTTATTTAACGGGGATGACCTGTTGTTGATGAAGCGGGCCGATACCCGGGAACTGGCGCCGGGGTTGTGGGCTCCGGTCGGCGGGCATCTGGAGCCGGCCGAATTGAATGATCCGGCCGCCGCCTGCCTGCGGGAGATCGGCGAGGAAACGGGACTGGACCGGGCGGCGCTGACCGACTTCCGGCTGCGTTACGTGATCAACCGGCTCAAGGGCGAGGAGATCCGGCTCCAGTACATCTATTTCGGGCGGACCCTGACCCGGGAGGTGGCGACGACCCGGGAAGGCGAATTGCACTGGATACCCCGGGAACTGGTCTTCCGCCGGGAACTGGCGGCCGTCTCCCGGCTGCTGCTGGAACATTATTTTACCGTTGGCCGCTTTGATGGTAAGATTTATGTCGGGACCATGGCTGCCTCCGGCCGGGAGCCGAAAGTGGACTGGGCGGAACTGGCCGATTGGGAATAACCGGGGAGTTGCCAAAACAAACCCGGTCGGATTTTCCGCCCGGGTTCGTTGCCAATGCTAATGGAATGGTCCATCGTTGCCCAACAGTAAGAGGATGAGAACCAGAAAGATCACAAACGAGCAGTCATCGTTACAAAAGCCGCAGAATCCGCCACGACGTCTCCTCTTTCTCCTGCATTTGCACCTAGACATTGGATTTTGCCTCCTTTTTCCCTTTGGTAAGGAATTGGGTTGGTCCCGGCAATCCCGAAGAGTTTGCGCGCGACTTGCGAAGATTGCGGCGACGGCCTAATGGGGGCCCCGTCGGGAAGGAAAGCGGTTGCCGCGCGGACTGCTTTGGGTCGCGAACCGGGGCGCCGACGCTACCGCCGGATGGAGCCTGGAGCAACGGCTGGCAGGCGACTTTCGGCGCTATACCGGTTCACTAATAACATATTAAAAAGCCCGGGCAGGCGGAACGGGGCTTTTGGAACGAGTTTGGGCCGGCGGCTTGCCGGTATCGGCCCGGACGAAGCAAGGCCGGGACGGCGCGGGCATGAAAAAAGGACGGGCGCCGTGGCGTCTGTCCCAAATGAGGGTCAATCGGACCGGTGAGGCTGGGCCAATAGCTGTTTGCGCTTGAGCCCGTTTTGGTTGGCCGACTTGATCCAACCCATGTTTCCGGCCAGCATATAGAAGGATTGAGGAATGCCGGGAGTGAAGAAAATATTCTTCCGGCAGGCCGCTTCCTGGGTTTCGAGATCCGCTTGCAGCTCAGCCAAGGCGTCGAGCAGTTTCCGTTTAACCTTGCTTTGCAGTGGAATCTGGTCCTTAGTCTGCCGCAGGAATTCGCCGCCGCCGATTCCCACGCCGAACCGCCATTGCAAACCGGCGGCATTGGCGAAATGCTCCACGATCTGCAGGGCGTGGCGGTTCTGAGTTCCTTCGATACAGCCGTTGTTGACGATGGCGTAAACGCGCGGCGTTCCCGCCTCGGACGCTTCCCCGTGTTCGATCCGGTAGGCCTCAAACCGGATCATGAAATCCAGCATAGCGGAGGGGATGCCGTCGACGTACAGGGGGAAGGCGAGGATCAGCGCGTCCATGGCGTTCATGGCCGCCAACGCGGCTTCGGCCGTGCCGCGCTGGAGCTGATCGGACACGACGATGATCTCGGTCCGGGTGAGCCCGGGATCGAGCCGGCGGCCCGCTTCGGAGAGAAAGTATTGCGAGGCGCTGTTTTGGCCCCGGGGGCTTCCGTTGATTAATCCGACCCGGATCATCGGTCCCCACCTCCCGCCGCGCCGGAAGGGTCCAACCGGCCCAGATGGCGCTGGAGCGACCCCAGTATTGGTTCAATGGCGGCGCGGTCGCGACAGATGTAGGTCTCGGCCTCCCGGGTTTGAAAGTTGACCGCATTGGCATCGGTTAAGGATTTGAACGTCTCCGCCTCGGCGCCGGTAATGGTTGCGCCATAGCCGATCGCCACCAGTCGCGGGTATTGAAGGTAGCGGGGCTGGTGGTGAACCTCGCCGTTGATTTTTTTAAAGTACGGAAGCACCATCGGGATGCTACGGTGCAGCAGGCGGTGGATCAAAGGGCTGTAACTGCCGTACTTGACCGGAGAGAGCAGCAGTAGCGCCCGGCTCCGTATGAAATCCCGAAGGATGGGTCCTGCGTCGTCATTAATGACGCAGCATCCGGGCGTTTTGATCCAGCAATGGAAGCAACCGGCGCAGGGATGCAAACGGTCCGGCCGCAACTCGCGGATCCGGTAATCGTGACGGCTTTGCTCCAGCCAGCCGGCCAGCGCCGACCGCAGCTCCTGGCCGAGAGGATCGCGGCTGGTGCCATCGGTAATTACGGTAATGGTCACCGGGAAACACCTCCTGATGTTTACATTGTAAACTTTAATTCGGATTATACCGCACAATGTTTACATTGTCAACATAGTATGATACAATTTTTTCAAGAGAAAAATCGTTCCGGACGAAGGCCGAGCGAGCCAGCCTATTACAGCTGAAATATAAGTTGAATTAATTCATTCATTTTCCATCATGGCCGGATTTAAGGACATGATGTATATCAGAAATTTAATTCAACTTATATTAGGAAAAGGGTGTTGGAATTGGTCAAAGATAAATATCATCACGGCGACTTAAAGAAGGAAATGATCCTCAAGGGCCTGCAGCTGCTGAACAAGGAAGGGCTGGAAGGGCTCTCCCTGCGAAAAGTGGCGATCCGGTGCGGCGTCAGCCACGCTGCGCCCTATAAGCATTTCAAAAATAAAGAGGCCTTGATGGCCGCGATCACAGCCGAGGTGGTCGATAGCTTTACCAGTGCGCTGGGAAGGGTCGCGTGCGACCATTCGGGCGATCCCGAGGGTCAGATCGTGGCCTTGGGAGAGCAATATGTCAAGTTTATGGTGGAAAACCCCGATTATTTAAAATTCCTTTTTCTCAGCGGCCAGAAGGCGCCGATTCTCATCCGCGACGGGGAGTTCGCCGACGACCGCGAGATAACATCGTTTACGATCTTCAAGAACAGCGCCATGGAGTATCTGCGCTCGATCAACGCCAACGCCGAGGACCGGGCCGTCGACATCCTGACCATGTGGAGCCTGGTGCACGGCTTCGCGGTGCTGATGGCCAACCAAAGCATTGAGTATTCCGGCGACTATCAGGCGGCGGTGTCGAAGATGATCCGCGAGAAGCTGCGCTTTGAGGAAAGCAAAAGCTCGGAAAGCTAAGCGATAAAGCCGTTTTCCCTTGATCACGCGGCTTTTAAATTTTGGGCGGCCGCGGACGGCCCGGCGGCAGGATTTTGTCCGAATATGTTAAATATTTTTAGAAATTGAACATAAATATTATCAGACGTTTTCCCGATATCCAAAAGGAGTTTCCGAATATTTCGAAAAGGAGGGTCCGCTATGAATCTATTTGACAAGAACAACTGGCTTAACTTGATCCTGGGGCTATTGGCGTTCTATTTTGTCTATTCCATCTCTGGACTGGTGATCAAAGAGTATGGAATCGAGGTGGTCTCCTCAACTACTCATCTCACCGCCAATTATCATTGGCTGGTGGCGTTCGTGGTTGCGTTGGTGTTGTCGCTGACGCTAATCATTATCTTTTGCAAGCCGCGGTCGCCCTGGTTTACAGCGCTGGCGATCCTGCTCGGAGCGGTGCTGGTCATGTTTCCGTCGCTGTTCCGGGCCGTCGTCAACCTCGATGGTTCCTTCCGCCGGGATGGGCTGATCGCCGGTTATACCCTCATTCCGCATCTGGTGGTGCTGCTGGGGGCGGCGGTCGGCTATCTGACGGCTGTGTTCAGCAACAAGGGAGCCAAAGGCAAGTAAGCCTCATTACCGGATCACCGGGCCGGATGCTTCCGGCCCGGTTTTTTAATTCCTCCGCTTTCCTCGGAGTCACCACCGGACGGCCCCGTTACATACTATGTCATAACGACCCTTGCACCGGTCATCCGGTAGGGAAGGCAATCGTTGCGACAGAACGAGAAGGAACGGGGGGACGAAATGACTTCGGAAGCAGTCGCCGATATTTTAATCACGGGGTTGCCTGTGGTTACGGCCGGTACCGCTTATATCCTGACCGCGGCCGGAATATACCTCACTTCAAAGTACCGCGGCAATCGGATCGCCCAGGCGCTGGCGGTATTGGACCAGATCGTCATTGATGTGGTCAAGGAGTTGAACCAGACGGTGGTCGAGGATCTCAAAAAAGCGCGTTCCGATGGGAAACTTACGGCCGATGAGGCCGCCCAGATCAAGAGTAAGGCCGCGGATCTGATCATGAAACGGATCGGCGCCGGAATCCCGAGAATGCTGCAAAAGGTGTTCGGATCGCTGTTGGCGCTGATCTCCACCAAGATCGAGGCCGCGGTATACGATCTGAAACAGAACCGGAAATCGTCCGATTTGACGGCGGGGGGCCGTGTTGTGCCGCCGGAGCACAGTAAAAAAACCCAGTTGTTGCAGATGGCGTAATCATTAGAATGAAATACTTTTCTCAACCAAATAATTTCATCATAGAAGGTTTTAGGGACATGATGCATCCTGAAAATTTAATTCAACTGATATAGGCTTGATAGGGCCTTTTTTTTTATGTTATACTCAAAAGAGTTTGAAATAAACTTTTGAAACATTTTGGGAGGGAGTAATTTGGAGGTAGTGGCCAAAGATATATTGGCGCCCCGGATCGCGAGGCTGGTTGTCAAAGCGCCCCGCATCGCCGCCAAAGCCCAACCCGGACATTTTGTGGTGGTCCGTCTCAATGACCGGGCGGAACGGATTCCGTTGACCATCGCCGATTTTGACCGGGAGCAAGGGACGATCACCTTGATCATTCAGGAAGTCGGCAAAGGCACCGCCATGATCAACGCGCTGGAACCGGGCGACGCGTTCGCCGACGTGCTGGGCCCGCTCGGCGCCCCGTATCCCGTGGAAAAGCTGGGAACCGTGGTCGGCGTGGCCGGCGGCCTGGGCGCCGCGCCCTTGTACCCGAAGGTGAAGGCGCTGCATGAGGCGGGCAATAAAGTAATCATTATCCTCGGCGCCCAGCGCCAGGAGTTGTTGATTTTAATGGATGAGCTGAAGGCGGTCAGCGATCAGTTGATCATCACCACCGACGACGGGAGCTTCGGCGAGAAGGGCTTGGTTACGGTGCCGCTGCGCCGGGTGATCGAGCGGGAGAAGGTGGACGAGGTGATCGCCATCGGCCCGGTGCCGATGATGGACGCCTGTGTCAAGGTGACCCGGGAGTTCAATGTCAAGACCGTGGTCAGCCTGAACGCGGTGATGGTCGACGGGACCGGGATGTGCGGCGGCTGCCGGGTCACGGTCGGCGGCGAGACCAAGTTTTGCTGTGTCGACGGCCCGGCTTTCGACGGGCTGCAGGTGGACTTCGCCGAACTCCGGCAACGCCAGCGCTACTACGGCGAGCAGGAGAAGCGGGCCTATCACGAATTTCAATGCGGAACGGGGGATTGCCAATGCCACGCCAAATAATGCCGAAACAAGACCCCGAGCAGCGGGGCCGGAACTTTGACGAGGTGGCCTTGGGGTTCACTCCGGAGCAGGCCCAGGCCGAGGCGTCCCGGTGTTTGAACTGTAAAAAGCGGTTTTGCGTCGAGGGTTGTCCGGTGGAAGTGGACATCCCCGACTTTATCGCCAAGATCAAGGACGGCGATTATCTGGGGGCCGCCGCTAAGATCAAGACCAAGAACAGTCTCCCCGCCATCTGCGGCCGGGTCTGCCCCCAGGAGTCCCAGTGCGAGCACCTTTGCATTCTGGGCAAGAAGGGGGAGCCGGTCTCCATCGGCGGCCTGGAACGGTTCGTGGCCGATTATGAGGCGGCCCACGCCACCGCCGGGGCGGCTCCGGTGCCCCATAGCGGTTGCAAGGCGGCGATCATCGGCGCCGGCCCGGCCGGGCTGACCGCTGCCGCCGATCTGGCCCTGCAGGGGTTTGAGGTGACCGTTTTCGAGTCGCTGCACGAGGCGGGCGGGGTGCTCCAGTACGGGATCCCTCAGTTCCGGCTGCCCAAGGACATCGTTGGCCGCGAAGTGGAGTATATCAAGCAACTGGGGGTCAAGATCGAAACCAGCGTGCTGGTGGGCCAGACCGTGACCATTCAGGAACTGTTCGAGCAGGGCTATGACACCATGTTCATCGGCACCGGCGCCGGACTTCCTTATTTCCTGAACATCCCCGGCGAGAACCTGAACGGCGTCTACTCCGCCAATGAGTTTCTAACCCGGGTCAATCTGATGAAGGCGTACCGGTTCCCCGAGTTCGGCACGCCGGTGCGGGTCGGCGAGCGGGTGGCGGTGGTCGGCGGCGGCAATGTCGCCATGGATGCGGCCCGGACTTCGCTCCGGCTCGGCGCCAAGGAGGTTTATATCGTTTACCGCCGCTCCCGGGAGGAGCTTCCGGCCCGGCACGAGGAGATCGAGAACGCCGAGGAGGAAGGGATTATCTTCCGGCTGCTGAACAATCCGACCCGGATCATCGGCAACGATAAGGGCGAAGTGGCGGCCATCGAATGCCTCCGGATGGAGCTGGGCGAGCCCGACGCCGGCGGCCGGCGGAAGCCGGTGCCGGTGCCCGGTTCCGAGTTTCAGTTCCCGGTGGATAATGTGATCGTGGCCATCGGCCAGGGCCCGAACCCGATCCTGCTGAAGAATACGCCGGATCTGAAGCTGAACAAGCGAGGCTATATTGAGGCGGATCCGGAGACGATGGCCACCAGCATCCCCGGGATCTACGCCGGCGGTGACATCGTCACCGGCGCGGCGACGGTGATTGCGGCCATGGGCGCGGGCAAGAAGGCGGCCCGGCAGATGGTGGAGTATTGCCGGAAGAAGAAGGGGCAGGCCGCGGGGTAAGTAGGGATAAGCATGGGAGTCGATGAAACTCCGGTTAGCGATAACCGGAGTTTTTTCATGGCCGCGCCGCGCCGGTTGATCCGGGAGGCGGAGCGGTTGGAGCGGAATGTTGCCGTAAGTGTAGTAAGGAACCGCTTCAGGTTTAGGGGGGAAGAGAAGAGGTTAAAAGAATTGCCGGGGTGGCTGATGCGCCGTGAAAAGCGTCGGATTTCGTCGTTGCTCGGTCAGTCAAAGTAGCGTGTCACCGATGCTTGCAGCTCGTTTTCGCAGACCAAAAGCCGTCTGCAAAAACGACTGCGGGGTCCTCACCGTACATCGAGTACGGTTCCGGTCCTCGCTACGATTTGCGTGAATGTATGCTTGCAGCTCGGCT
>JAEYGI010000051.1 GCA_023402395.1 Bacillota bacterium | reverse complement strand
TCAACGGTCTTTAGCCCTTTTTCTTTTACGATTTCTTTTAGTTCTTTTTTATCGATTCCCATTTCTTTTTCTCTCCTTACTTTTTTATCGGCAAGGAGTTTACACATTTTATTTTACACACCCTTTTTCCAGATGGAAATATTAGAGGATCATTTGGAGAAAGTGTTTCTCCAAATGGAGGAAGAGCCGCTCCAGATGATCCGATAGTTGGATCAGTTGGAGCAGGTCTCGCTCCAGAACGAAAAAGGATTGCTCCGGATGATCGGGGAGTTGCTCCGGTTGGAGCGAGTTCCGCTTCAAATGAATAAAGTACCGGAGCGGCTGATTGAAGGGTTGCTCCAGTTAGAATGGGGGCGTCATCAGTTTTTGAGGCTCGCTGCGTAAGAAGTGGCGGGTCTTTTTATTTTGGGGGAGGAGTTTGAACCACGGATTAAGCTGATTTACCGGATTTGGCTGATTTGGATCGGATGTTCGGGGCGGTTGAAAACGATGTGGAAAATCATAAATAACCGGCAATAATTATGATAAACTGAAAGGGGATTGAAGGAAGGACGGTTAAAGGAATATTACTTGGTTTTCAAATGGAAGCGGGATGAGCTAGCGTTCAGCCGGGGACGGCTCGCCCCCTTACGCCGGCCCGTTCGCGGCCCGGCGTAAGGGTTAATTGCCCTTTCCAGTCGTTTCGGCCCGGAGTTTTTCAACCTCTACATCCGACAATCCGGTTAGTTTGACGACCAATGATGCGGCCAGGCCCTCCAAAAGCATATTGCGGGCAATTTCCCTTTCGCGGTCGGTTCTCCCTTCCGCTCTGGCCCCGGTAATCCGGGTCACCTCATCATGAATCGCCATCTCGCGAGCCTCATAATAGCGGCGCACCTCATCCAGACTGCCGAGGCGTTCCAAGATCTCCGCCGCCTTGGCAATATTGGGATCGACATTCATCGCCATTTCGCGCACCTCCTCCGGGGAATCCTCAATAAAAATCAACCAGCGGTCCAACGGCTTGCTCAAATCGGGCTTGGCTTTCCGGAATTTTGGGAGTTCCAAAGTGAATCTCCAGGACATCGGTGAGCCGATAGTCTTTGTGAGAGTCTTCCCATAAATGAAAAACGGTATGATAGGAATCGACGCCGGTATGGTTGAAATCCAAAATATTGATGGTGATCGTCTTTTTCAGCGCCTGGAAGGGTTGGCCTTCCTTTAGCTGTTCGGTAAAGAGTTTAGACCAGTAAAAGAGGGTTCGTTGGTCCATATTATATTGATTGATCAGTTGAATTTCGATATTAATCTGTTTGCCGGCGGCGGTTTTGGCCCGGATGTCCATATAAGTTGAATTAAATTTCTTATATGCATCATGTCCCTAAAGCCGACCATGATGGAGAAATTAATGGATTTAATTCAACTTATTTCAGCAGTAATAGGATGAATTAAATACGAAAATTTTTATTGGCATTCGGCTTTAAGAATGCCAATCTTTGTTGGAAAATTTAATTCATCCTATATGATATGATGCCCAGCTTGTCGTCGATCGTGTCTTTCCTAAGTTTGGTGTTCTCCAGGATTTCGATCTCCGTGAGCCGTTCGGTGGCCTCCAATTGCAAAACCGCGTTGAGAAAGCCGATCAGGATCTCGCGGTGTTCGTTCTGACCGAAGATCTTTTGAAAGATGAAGTCGTTCTTTACTTTTAGCCGCTTCACCGCTCATCGCCCCTTTATGTTTATTAAAACATTCCGGTGGAATGGCGCAAGATCAAGCTGGACGTTTCTGGATAAATTGGGCCCGCTGTCTTTTCCGTTCACGTTCGATGAATAAGGCGGAATGCTTGCCTCTGGCAACCGGGCCGTTCGCGGTCGGGTGGCCTTAATGACATTAGGGTAACTCCTGACGGCATTAGCGCCGGGGAAAGGGATCCTTCGATAAGGAGGAAACTTATTAAATAACAGTTGTACATAACAACAGTTTTTCGATACAATGATCCTGGGAGGAATATCATGGATCACCAAAGCAACTCCAAAGCGTTACGAGAAGTCATCCGGCTGTTAGAGAGAAAGCTGGGCCTGCTTGATGAGCTTGAGGCGTCATGTTGTGGCGTAACTTTTTCACAATGCCATGCCGTTGTAGAGATCGGCAGAGCGGGAAGCATCTCATTGAACGACTTAGCCGATATTTTAGCGCTCGATAAGAGTACCATGAGCCGGACCATCAATAATTTAGTCATAAACGATCTGGTCACTCGGGAGATTGACCTCAAGGATCGCCGTTACGTTACGATTCGACTTACTGATTCCGGACGGAAGACCTTTCAAATCATTGAGCAAAGCATGGATCAATTTTTTACCAACGTTTATCGCTCGATTCCGGAAAACAAGCGGGAACAGGTGGTGGACAGCTTAAAGATACTGCTTGATGCATTGGCGGAAAATGATTGTCGCAACAATTCAAGGCAAAAAGGAAGCTATGGCGAAGGAGGTTGAAACATGACGAGCCGAGAGTACTTTGACCGAGTGGCTCAGAAATGGGATTCGCTGCGGCAAGGGTTTTTTTCGGAAGCGGTTCGTGAAACGGCCTATCGGGCAGCGGATATCATTCCTGGCAAAATAGCGGCGGATCTGGGAGCCGGAACCGGCTTTATCACCGAGGGCTTGATCCGCAAAGGGATTGCGGTCATTGCCGTGGATCAATCGCAGGAGATGCTTGATGTCATGAAAGAGCGATACGGCGCTTCCGGTTTGACGGATCTTCGAGCCGGCGAAGCCGAGCGGCTGCCCATTCCCGATCAGGCAGTGGATTACGCTTTCGCCAACATGTATCTCCATCACGTGGAGGAGCCGGAAACCGCGATCCGCGAGATGGCCCGGATCCTGAAACCCGGCGGGAAACTGGTCATCACCGACCTCGATGAGCATCCTTTTACATTCTTACAAACCGAGCAGCACGATCGCTGGCTGGGTTTTAACCGGGATGAATTGAAACAGTGGTTTGCCGGGGCCGGACTTAAAAATGTCCTGGTTGATTGCGTGGGTCAGAACTGTTGCGCCGCTTCTGAAGGTGATTGCAACGAGCAAGCGGCCATTAGCATTTTTGTGGCCTCCGGGGAAAAATAGCCTTGCGCAGATTGATGGGTAATAAGTCTGCCGCAGGCTCCGATTCGAGTACGTAAAATTTCAATCAATCGTCAAGCCGGCAAGATGGATTCGATCGTCTTGCCGGCTATTTTTTGTGCAAAAAATAATTTTCAAAAAGAGGTTTACTTTTTGGCGGAGAATTGCCTATAATAAATTCGTATATTCGCTTAAACGAATACACGAATTTATTTTGGATGAGGGCAAACCATGGAGAAAATACTGGACGTATTCAAAGCGCTATCCGATGAGACGCGGCTAAGAATCCTCAACCTGTTGCACGAACAAGAGCTGTGTGTTTGCAACATTATGGAGACGTTGCAAATATCGCAGTCAAAGGCTTCCCGGCATCTGATCTATTTAAAAAATGCCGGGCTGGTCACCGACAGGAAGCAGGCGCAGTGGGCCTATTACTCATTAACCAAAGATGAACGGCTGAAATTCATTGACAGCCTGATCTATGATAATTTACGGCAGATGGAATTATTCAAAAGCGATTTGGAAAATTTGCATGAAGGCTTAAAACAAAAGAAGGATCCGTGTAACTGAGATTCAATTTCAAGGGAAGACGACCATGGTCAAGACGATCGATTTTGAACTGGCGCGATGCTGGCTAACCGGCGTATTATCGGTATCGGCCGAGGAGGGAAATTCGAAATGGCTGAACGGGTGACGAAGCGGCTTTCTTTTTTAGACCGGTATTTGACCCTATGGATCTTTGGAGCCATGTTGCTCGGCGTTTTCATGGGAGCGGTGATCCCGGGCACCGAAAGTTTAATCAACCGTTTCCAGGTCGGAACGACCAACATCCCCATTGCCATCGGACTGATCCTCATGATGTATCCGCCCCTGGCCAAGGTTAAATACGAAGAATTGGGCGACGTTTTTCGAAATTGGAAGATCCTTGGATTGTCCCTGGCGCAGAACTGGGTAATCGGACCGGTGCTCATGTTTCTGCTGGCCATCCTCTTCTTGAAAGGGCAGCCCGAATACATGGTGGGGTTGATTTTAGTGGGTTTGGCGCGTTGCATTGCGATGGTCATTGTCTGGAATGATCTGGCCAAGGGCGATACCGAGTACGCGGCAGGCCTGGTGGCGTTCAACAGTATTTTTCAGGTTTTATTTTATAGCGTTTATGCGTGGGTGTTTATTACCGTTCTGCCCCCTGTCTTTGGGCTCAAGGGAAGCGTGGTCCGGATTGGAATCGGCCAGATTGCCGAGAGCGTCTTTATTTACTTGGGAATCCCATTCATCGCCGGAATGATCACCCGTTTCCTGCTGGTGCGCGCCAAAGGCAAGGAATGGTATCAGACCAAGTTTATCCCCAAGATCAGTCCGGTAACCTTGGTCGCTTTACTCTTTACCATCCTGGTGATGTTCAGCCTGAAGGGAGACCTGATTGTCCGGATTCCTCTGGATGTCGTGCGAATCGCGATCCCGCTGCTAATCTATTTCACGCTGATGTTTTTGGTGAGTTTCTGGATGAGTAAGAAAATGGGGGCGGATTACCCCCGGACTGCCACGCTATCGTTCACCGCGGCCAGCAATAATTTTGAGTTGGCGATTGCCGTGGCAGTCGCAGTCTTTGGATTAAACTCCGGGGCGGCTTTTGCAGCGGTGATTGGCCCGTTGGTCGAGGTGCCGGTGATGATCGGACTGGTGAACGTGGCCTTGCGTTTGCAACGGAAATGGTCCAATAAATGAAGCTTGCGATGGAAGAGCAAATATTGCAACAGGATACCCAAGGAGGTAAACAGATGAAGATCATCATCATCGGAGCGGTGGCGGCGGGTACTTCAGCCGCTGCCAAGGCCAGACGGAACAATGAAGCTGCCGAGATCAAGATCTTTGATCAGGACAGCGATATTTCCTATTCGGCTTGCGGGCTCCCGTATTTTATCGGAGCTGAAGTGGAAAGCCGGGAACAGCTAGTCCCTAGAAATGCGGCGTTTTTCAAAAGCAAATATAATGTGGACGTCTTCACCGGCCACCAAGTCGTATCCATTCATCCCGATGAAAAACGCATCGAAGTACGGAACCTGGCGAATTCCGAAATTTTCTCGGAGACGTATGATAAATTGGTGATTGCAACCGGAGCCATGCCCATCTTGCCGCCGGTCCAAGGCGTTGACAAAGAAAATGTATTTGCGCTCCGCAACGTCAAAAGCGCTGATGCCATCAAAGCCTATATCGAACGGTTCAAGCCGGAGAAAGCCTTAATCATCGGCTCCGGCTTTATTGGGTTCGAAATGGCGGAGAACCTGAAAAACCTGGGGATGGAAGTCGCGGTTGTGGAGGCGGCGGACCACTTGATGAAGTTGCTCGACAACGATGTGGCCGCCTATTTGGGCGATATCTTGCGAAAAAACGGCGTGCAAGTATACCTCAACGATGTAGTGCTGGCGCTGGAAGGCGATGATCATGCAAAGAAAGCGGCGTTTCAAAGCGGAACAGTTATTGAGACGGATCTCGTTATCATAGCGGTAGGCATCCGTCCCAATGTGGCGCTTGCCCAAAAGGCCGGCCTGGCATTGGGTAGCACCGGAGCCATCAAGGTAAACCAGCGGATGGAAACCAGCGTGAAAGACATCTATGCCTGCGGGGATTGCGCTGAAAGCTATTCGTTGCTAACCGGCAAGGCGCTATATCGGCCATTGGGGTCGACTGCCAATAAGATGGGCCGAATCGCCGGAGATCAATTAACCGGCGGCGATTTGGAATTCCGGGGAATCCTGGGTACGGCGATATTGCGGATATTTGACGCCACGGTAGCCCAGACCGGCCTTACTGAAAGGGAAGCTTTAGAGAACGGCTATCACCTAGCGGTCTGCCACAATATCAAGCCGGATAAGCCGGAGTATTTTCACGGCCGGGAAATGCTGATCAAGGCGGTGGCGGATCGAGATAGCGGCCGGTTGCTCGGGGTTCAAATCATTGGCAAGTCGGGGGTTGATAAACGGATTGATGTCTTTGCGACGGCGCTGACCTTTGGCGCTAAGGCCCAGGATTTATTCCACCTCGATCTGGCGTATGCGCCGCCCTATTCGACCACGAAAGATCCGGTGATGTACACCGGCATGATTCTGACCAATGACATCGAACGGGGAAGAAAGCTGATAACCGCGCGGGAACTCGCGGAAAAAATAGAAAGCCGCGACGATATCACGATTGTGGATGCGCGAGCGCCGAAGCAGTATCAACAATCGCATCTGGCTGGGGCGGTCAATTTACCGCATGAGGCGTTACGGGAATCCCTGAATGGGCTGGATAAAGAGAAAGTGACGGTGACCTATTGCAATAAAGGCGTTACCGGAAACGCCGCCCAAAATATATTGATTAATAACGGTTTTAAAAGGGTTTATAACTTGTCTGGCGGTCATACGAACTATTTGAAGCAATGTTGTTTGCCTAACGAATCATAAAAAGCCCGCAATCTTGACGAGAATTTCAGACCTAAATTTGGTCCGTCGCGCCGATTCGGGCCGAAGCCGCTCATTTACAACGTACCGGCTCCCCTACATTTAACCGAAATTTTACCCTTCCCCGATTGACAGTCCCTTTGGCTGGTGTTAATGTTTTAATGTTGACTTCGTTAACCTTATATATGTTGAAAAAAGTTTTGGGTAAAGCATTCACAGCCCAAAAGCCGGCTGTGAATGGTGAAATTATTGGACTTTTTTCAACATATGGATCAAGGAAAATATGTCGCAATAATCAACGCTTATCTAAGAAACCTATTGCGACATATATAGTTTGAAGTTTGAAGAGGGATGCAATGATGGACGAGATTGTACGGATACTCTTGGCAGCAGCGGGGGTATTTTACCTTCTCGCCGTAACCGGTGCGCTGGTCGTCGAAACCAAGGCGCACCGTTATTATTTTTGGAGCCAGATTACGGCAATCCCGGCGGCGCTGTTTTCCGGAGCCGCCGCGCTGCTGGTGCTAATCGGCGGAGCTCGCCTGGCCTGGAGTCTGCCGGGGCCGATGGAATGGATCACGTTCTCGTTTCAACTGGACGGGCTGTCGGCCTTCTTTCTGTTTACCCTGAGCCTGCTGGCGCTGATCGTCTCGGTGTATTCCATCGGCTACCGTTCTCATCCCACCCGCTCCCAAGCCGCCTTTCAGCCCTTGTTTTTGCTGGCCATGACCGGGCTGCTCTGCGCCTCGGATGTGATTTCCTTCCTGTTCTTCTGGGAATTGATGAGTTTTTCATCTTATTTTCTGATCATCGTCCATCATGATGAAGCGGAACCGCGCCAGGCCGGAATGCTCTATCTGATCATGACCCAGGCCGGCACGGTCTTTGTGATGATCGGCTTGTTGGCGCTGGCCGCGCTGAGCCAGAGCGTCAGCTTTGCCAATCTGACCGGAGCCGGAGCGACGGCCGCGCTCAAAACCTGGTTGCTTTTGGCCTTCCTGGTCGGATTCGGCACCAAGGCCGGCATCGTCCCCTTACACATTTGGCTGCCCCGGGCTCATCCGGCGGCGCCGGCCCCGGTTTCGGCCCTGATGTCCGGTTTTATGATCAAGGCCGCCATCTATGGCCTGTTGCGTTTCACCGGCTTCCTGGAGTTGGACGGCTGGTTCGGCGGAGTGGCGCTGGTGGTCGGGGTGCTGACCGCGTTCTTCGGTATCTTGTATGCCTTCGTTGAAAATGATCTTAAAAAGCTGCTGGCCTATTGCAGCATTGAAAATATCGGAATCATCCTGGCTGCCGCCGGGGTTTATTTTTGGGGGCTTTCGCTGCGCAACGACCTGTTGACTGGCTTGGCCCTGGCCGCTTTGGAACTTCATGTCTTAAGTCACGCCTTATTCAAGGGGCTGTTGTTCATGTCCGCCGGCGTGGTGCTTGAAAGCACCGGCACCCGGGATTTGGAGCAAATGGGCGGTTTGATCCGCCGGATGCCGGCCACCGCCCTTTTTAGCTTGATGGGGTGCCTCTCCGGCGCCGCTCTGCCGTTCGGCAGCGGGTTCATCAGCGAATGGCTGATCTTTCAATCCCTGTTTTTGGCCGGACGGACCGCGGAAGGGGCAGGCGTCAAGCTGCTGGCCTTCCTGGCTATCGGCGGCCTGGCGCTGACGGCGGGCCTGGCGGTGGCCACCTTTGTCAAGCTGTTCGGCGTGGCCTTTCTGGCTCTGCCGCGGAGTTCCGGGAGCGAATCGGCCCGGGAGGGAAACCGGTGGGCCTTGGTTGCGATGGGCCTGGCGGCAGTCTTCTGTCTGGGACTGGGGTTCTTCCCCTGGCTCGGCTTGCGGCTGACCCAAAGCTCGGTCTGGGAAGCGGGCGTGGGGAATGTGTTCACCCCCCAGCCATGGCTGGGGGTGGTAACGGGCACCGCTGCCGCTTCGCCATTGGTTCCGGCCCTGGGGATCGCCGCGATCATCGGCGTCTCGTTATGGTTGCTCCGGGGCAGGCTGGCGGCGCGGACCGGACCGACCTGGAATTGCGGCACCGCCCTGCAGTCGCGGATGGAGTACACCGCCACCGCCTTTGCCAAAATGGGCCGGCTGACCTTCCGGTTCCTCTTGCGGCCGCAGCGCCGCTTATCGAGCCGGACCGGGAACCGCTTCTTTCCCGGAGCCCTGGAATACCGGAGCGAACTGCCCCTTCATTGGGAGGATAAATTGTACCGGCCATTGGTCCAATGGCTGTTGAGCCTTTCCGGACGGATCCGGAGCTTGCAGGCCGGAAGCATCAAGTTGTATCTGGGATATATCTTTGCCGTTCTCTGCCTGCTTTTACTGTATGTGCGCTGGGGAGGCTGAAAGGTGTGCCAATGCTGGAAATGGTAGCTAAAATCGCGCTGCAAATGGGGCTGGGACTAGTATTCGCTCCGGTGCTGGCCGGGGCGGTCAAAAAGATCAAGGCCAGGTTGCAGCACAGGCAAGGTCCGCCGCTGTTGCAACCCTGGTTTGACCTCCGGAAACTCTTCCGGAAGCGGATGGCCCGCTCCGCGACGACTTCCTGGCTATTTGATGTCCCTCCCTTTCTGGAGTTTGGCGTGGCCCTTTTTTTGCTGGCGGTCATTGCCGGGCCAATGGCGTTGAATAGCGGTCGGCAGTTCGGGGTCGACTTGTTCTTTATTCTTTATCTGCTGGCACTGGGACGGTTCTTTGGCGCCCTGGCCGGCCTGGACGCGGGCAGCGCCTTCGGCGGCATGGGAAGCAGCAGGGAGATGACCATCGCGGCCATGGTGGAGCCGGGGTTAATCTTAACCCTCTTTTTGCTGGGGTTCAAAGCCGGAAGTCTCAACCTGAACCAGATCTTCGGCTGGGCCGCGGCCGATGGGGGATGGTTCGTTTCTCCCCTTTATTTGTTCAGCGCGGGCGCCTTTTTTATGCTATTGATCGCCGAAACCGGCCGGATCCCGGTGGACAATCCCGACACCCATCTGGAGCTGACCATGATCCACGAAGGGATGATCCTGGAATATTCCGGCCCGTATCTGGCGCTCGTCAGTTGGGCGGCCATGATCCGCCAATATCTTTTCTATGGCATTTTCGTCAATCTCTTTTGGCCGGACCCGCCGTCAACGGGCATCATCCCGGGTGTCATCCTGTTTTTGCTGAAATTATTACTTACCGGCCTGCTGGTGGCGGTCACCGAATCGTCCCTGGCCAAGATGCGGCTGCTGAAAGTGCCCCGGCTCCTGCTGGGAGCTTTCGCGCTGGGGCTGATGGGACTGGTTACGGTGATTTTTTAGGAGGAATTTGAGATGGATCCGGATGTTCTGGATAATCTGACCCAGGCGGCGATCCCCGGATGGGATCTGTTGCTGGTATTGTTCGTGGCAATCACCGTCCTGATCTGCCTGGCCAAACAATACCGTTCGATGACGGCGCTGCTGTCGGTCCAGGGAGTTTGCCTGTCGATCCTTACCTTCGCGCTGGGAAGGTTTTTCAAAGAGAATCACCTGATGCTGGCCGGCGGGGTCAATCTGCTGATCAAGGGCGGCCTTATTCCTTACATGCTTTGGCGCTCGCTGAAACGGTCCGGGCTGGAACTGCGGAAAGAGGAGCATTTCTCCAATCTTCAGGCCGGGGTCTGGATCGGGGTTATGGTGATGCTGGCGGTTTTTGTCACCCCAACCCTGGTAGCGGCGGAGTCGGTGGTCTCCAACCGGACCCTGCAGTTTGGAATCGCCGGGGTATTTTTGGGATTGTGGCTGATGGTGCACAGGAATTATCTGTACTCGCAAGTCGTCGGCCTGCTGCTGATGGAGAACAGCCTTTATCTGACCGCGCTGGCCCTGACCCTTGGAATGTCGCCGGTCGTCGAATTGGGAATCCTGGTCGACCTATTTATCTGCATCTTTGTCATGGGAGTCCTGCTGGAGCGGATCCGCCGCTTGTTCGACTCCACCGCCATCGACCAATTAAAACGATTGAGGGGTTAGTGAGCCATGGAAGTTGGTATCTTGGTCATCCTTCCCGCCCTGTTGTCGCTGCTCTCCTGGCTTGGGTCCGGCTGGGCGTTGCGTTTGACCGCCTTCGCCCATCTGGGACTCTGGATTCAGGCCATCCGGGTGACGCTGCGGATCGCCGAGTCCGGTACGATAACGGACTGGGGAGGTTTCTTCCGTCTGGATGGATTAAGCGCCTTGTTTTTGATGATCATTGCAATGGTGGCGACCCTGACCAGCGGATTCGGGGTGTTCTATTTTCGCCGGGAAATGGCGCAACAGCGCCTGACTCCGAAGAAACTCAGCGAATACCTTTTCTGGTTCAATCTATTGGTCGCGGCGATGTATCTGACGGTCACCGCCGTAAATCTGGGAGTGATTTGGGTGGCGATCGAGGCCACGACGGTGACCTCGATTTTATTGGTGGGTTTCGATAATCAGCGTTCGTCCATTGAAGCGGCTTGGAAATATGGCCTGATCTGTTCGGTCGGGATCATTCTGGCCTTGATCGGTGTGATGCTCATCAACTTTGCCTCCGCCTCCGTCTCCGGAGCGGGCGACGCCGCCCTGGACTGGAGCCAGTTGCTGGCGGCTGCTCCGAAACTGGACGGCAAGTTGTTCAAAATCGCGTTCATCTTCATCTTGGTCGGTTTCGGAACCAAAGCCGGATTCGCGCCGCTTCACACCTGGCTCCCGGATGCTTACAGCCAGGCGCCGACCCCGGTCAGCGCGCTGCTTTCGGGCGGTTTATTGAATTGCGCCCTGTACGGGATCCTGCGCACTGCCACTATTGTCGGGGCCGCGGTTGGCACCGGGTTTGTGCACCAATTCCTGACCGGTTTTGGATTGCTGTCGATCCTGGTCGCCATTCCGTTTCTGCTGATTCAGTTCGATTTAAAGCGCTTACTGGCCTATTCCAGCGTCGAGAATATCGGGTTGATCGCTTTTGGGCTGGGAATCGGCGGGAAATGGGCGGTGACCGGAAGCGTGCTGCTCGTCTTCAACCATGCGCTGACCAAGTGCGGTTTGTTTCTGGCCGTGGGGGAAATCGTCCGGATTTATCACAGCAAACAGCTCGAACGAATGCGGGGATTGATCAAGATAGCTCCCAGTCTCGCCATTTTAACGTGCTGCGGCCTGTTGACCCTGATCGGGGCGCCGCCGTTCGCGATCTTCTTCAGCAAGCTGGCGATCCTTTATGGAGGGCTGCAACAGAGCCGTTACTGGCCGACCTTCTGGCTGCTGGCGTTGTTGACCTTTGCCCTGGTGGGATTGTTTTTCAATTTCGCCCGGGTGTTATGGGGTTCTCCGGAGCGGAAGGCCAAACCGTGTCCGGCCGATTGGCCAACCCTAACGATCCTGAGCCTTCCCGGATTGACGATGCTGGTCACGGCCTTTTATCAACCGCTGTTTTGGAAACAGATCGTTTCCGACGCGGTGCGGATTGTCGGGGGGATCTAAATGAAATTTCAACTGTTGCTGCCCCGGTTTGAAGCCATTGGCTTAGCGCCGCAACCGGAGCCGGGGTCGGGCGGCCGGTATCGCTGTGAGGTGCCGGCGGAGCGTTTGCGGGAGTTTGCGCAAGCTTTGGCCGGTTCCGGGAAGCTGCTGGCGATGTTCGCCGCCGATGACCGGATGATTGACGGCCGGTTCCGGATTTATCAGATTTTCAGCCTTGAAGATAATGTTTTATTGACCGGAGTCGTTCCCCTGGAAGCCGTGACGCTTTCCTATCCCAGCGTTACTCCGGTGTTGCCGGCCACTCATTGGTATGAGCGGGAGATCAAGGATTTATTCGGGATCGAGCCGGTGGGGCACCCCGATCCCCGCCGGCTGGTGACGCACCGGGGCTGGCCCCAACAGACCTGGCCGATGCGAAAAGACAGCCAGCAGGAATGGGTGGCGCAACCGGGCGAGCCGGAAGGGGAATTCCCTTATCTGCAGGTTAGCGGGACCGGCCTGATGCAGGTTCCGGTCGGCCCGATTCATGCCGGGATCATTGAGCCGGGCCATTTCCGTTTTCACGTGGCGGGCGAGAGCATTCTGGAGCTGGAGGCCCGTCTCTTCTACACTCACCGCGGCATTGAGAAGCTCGCCGAGGGAAAGGAATGGCCGGCAGTCGTCCCCATCACCGAGCGGATCTGCGGGGTCTGCACGGTTTCTCATTCGTTTTCGTTCGCGGCGGCCTTGGAGTCCATCACTGCCACCGTCGCGCCGGAACGGGCCGAGTGGCTGCGCCTGATCTATGCCGAACTAGAGCGGATCGCCAATCATCTCAACGATATCAGCGCCATCTGCGCCGGGGTCGGGCTGGCGCTCGGCAGCCAGAAAGCGGCCGAACTGAAGGAAGCGATGCTCGGCCTGAACCGTCAATTAACCGGCCATCGTTTTCTAAGGGGCGCCATTGTTCCCGGCGGAGTGGAAGCGGATCTTGACGGCGCGCGGATCGACATCGCCGATTCATTGCTATCGCGGCTGGGCGGCGAGGCGGCCCGGCTTCGCGAAGCGGTCACCGGCAGCGATTCGTTTCTCGACCGGCTTCAGACTACCGGAGTCTTGACCCGCCCGGACGCGTTGGCGCTGGGAGCGGTTGGGCCCGCGGCCAGGGCATCCGGGATTAAAACGGATACGCGGATTGATCATCCTTACGGGGCCTATCGTTGGCTCTCCCCGGAACTGGCGTTGGGGGAAAGCGGCGATGTGCATGCCCGGTTTCTGATCCGTTTTCAGGAACTGGAGTCCAGTATCAAGTTGATTCGGGAGGCATTTCGCCGCCTTCCGGCCGGACCCGTCCGCGCCGGACTGCCGGAGCGGTTGCCGCCGCTGGCGCAGGGGTTCGGAGTGACCGAATCGGCGCGGGGCTCGAATCTGCACTGGATCATGACCGACTCCGAGGGCCGGATTCACCGCTATTTTATCCGTTCGGCCTCTTATCCCAATTGGCCGGCGCTGGTTCGGGCGGTTCCCGGCAATATCATTCCGGACTTTCCGTTGATCAATAAAAGTTTCGAGCTGTGCTACTCCTGTTTGGATCGGTAGGGATTGAAAATGATCAGATTGGGATTGCGAAATCTATTGATACCGCTGGTTTGCCGCGCTTTCGACGCGAAAGGGGCGGGCCGTTCGCTGCAGATCCGGCACTTGGATTGCGGATCGTGCAATGGCTGCGATTTTGAATTGGCGGCGTTGTTAAATCCGGTCTACGATATTCAGCGCTATGGCATCGATTTCGTGGCTTCGCCGCGGCACGCCGACGCGCTGGCCGTCACCGGAGTGGTAACCCGGAATTTGCTGGAGGCGGCCCGTTACACGCTGGAGGCCACCCCCGAGCCCCGGCTGGTGGTGGCCATCGGCGATTGCGCCGTCGACGGCGGAGTTTTCAAGGAAGGATACGCGGTGGTGGGCCCGGTTGACCAAGTATTGCCGGTGGATCTGAAGATCCCCGGTTGCCCGCCGTCGCCCGAGACGATCCTGGAAGCGCTCTTGAGTTTAAAGCTGCCGCGCTGATTTTTTCCCCGCAATTCTTCAAATAGAAATTCTTCATCAATCGAAATACCGGACCGGGCTTCCAGAAGGGGGGCCCGGTTTTCCATTCCCGATTCCCAGCGTTTCAAAATTAAAATTCCTTCCTCCGATGGTTGAAACCGGAATCCATGTGTATAAGGGGGCTTGGCTGGATAAACTATGAGCAGCGGGCTTGCCCGTTTTTATGATTAGACTTTCGAGGTGATGAGATGCGGGTTTTGTTGTTGAGCTGGGAGTTTCCTCCCAAGATCGTCGGGGGGATCGCCCGGCATGTACACGATTTGTCGCGGGCCATGGTTAAACAGGGGGAGGAGGTTCATGTCATTACCTGCGGGGTGCAGGGCGCTCCTTATTACGAGGTAATGGACGGAGTGAAGGTGCACCGGGTCGGAATGCACAACCCGGAGACGCCGGACTTTTTAACCTGGGTGCTGCAGTTGAACCTGAATATGGTGGAGGAAGCCAACCGGCTGGTTGGCGCCGGGGTGGAGTTCGATATCATCCACGCCCATGACTGGCTGGCCGCGTATGCCGGCAAAAACTTGAAGCACGCCTGGCACAAGCCGTTGGTCGCCACGCTTCACGCCACCGAATACGGCCGGAATAACGGCCTTCATAACGAGCTTCAGCGCTACATCAGCAATGTGGAGTGGTGGCTCGGCTACGAATCCTGGCGGATGATCTGCTGCAGCCGGTACATGCGCGAGGAGTTGCGCCGGGTGTTTCAGATTCCCGATGATAAAGTGCGGATCATTCCGAATGGGGTTTATCCGTCCGAATTCGCGGAGACCACCGTTGATCCGGCCAAAATCCGGGATAAATACTGCGCCGGCGATGAAAAGATGCTCTTTCACATCGGCCGGATCGTCCGGGAAAAGGGCCTCGGAGTATTGCTGGAGGCGTTGCCGCGCATTTTGGAGTCTGACCCCAAGGTGAAGCTGGTGATCGCCGGCAAAGGGCCGTTCCTGGACGAACTGCGGCATCGCGCCTATCAGCTCGGAGTTTATCACCGGGTGTACTTCACCGGATATATTGACGACAATACCCGGAATGCCTTGTTCGAATGCGCCGATGTGGCGGTTTTTCCGAGCTTGTACGAACCGTTCGGCATCGTCGCCCTGGAAGGAATGGCGGCCGGTATTCCGGTGGTGGTTTCGGACACCGGCGGTATGAGCGAGATTATTCAGCACGGCATCAACGGCCTGAAAGCCTATACCGACAATCCGATCTCGCTGGCCGATAACATTCTCTGGGCGCTGCAGCACCCGGATCATGCCCGGCTCATGAAAGAGCAGGGATTGCGGGATATCCGCGCGATTTACAATTGGGAGAAGATCGCGTCGCAGACCATGGCCGTCTATGCCCAGGTGCTCGATGAGGAGCATCGCTCCGGCTGGAGCCCAGGACAGAGTCGCGGCATGGCGGTTGGAATGAGAGTGGCGGCGGAGGAAGCCTACAACCGTTACCGGAACGTGTAGGCAAGAATTATATTTAATGTCTCCAAAATGGGGTGAAATCACCTCGGCTTCAGCCGAAACCTTTAGGTGAAGGAAATTGGAATATTGAAATCCACAAATCCGATGGTGGGTTTAGACCTATCCTCCAGCTCCTTCCCTGAGAAGGAAGGAGAGTGGTCATCCGTCAGACGTGTGCCGCAAACTTACTTCGCGGTCTAAAAGCTTTTAGACCGCGAAGCCATCGGTTACTCTTCCCTCTGAGGGAAGAGCAAGAGATAGGTCTAAACCCCGAATTGGGCATTCCTCAACAGGACCATGGTTTATCACTTAATTAATGATGCATTGGGAAATTTTAAGCTGTTGAAAGCAGCATTCCCAACCCACCTGTTTTCAGCAGGTGGTGATTGTGCTCAACTTATATAGCCAGAATGGAGGAAGCACCTTGAAGGCAGTAATCATGGCGGGCGGAAAAGGGACCCGGCTCCGGCCGCTCACTTGCAACAAACCCAAACCGATGACGCCCATCGCCAATCGGCCGATGATGGAGCATATCATTTACCTGCTGAAAAAACACCATTTTGACGAGGTATTGGTCACCCTGTTCTATATGCCGGAAGCGATTGAGAACTATTTCGGGGACGGCCGGGACTTCGGAATGCGGATCCGGTATTTCATTGAGGAGACTCCGCTGGGAACCGCGGGCAGCGTCCGGAACATCGCCGACGATCTGGACGAGACGTTCCTGGTGATCAGCGGGGACGCCTTGACCGATATCGACCTGGAAGCGGCGGTCCGCTTCCATCGCGACAAGGGGTCAACGGCCACGGTCATCCTGACCAAGGTCGACAACCCGCTGGAATACGGGGTGGTGATCACCGATCCCGACGGCGGAGTGCGCCGCTTTTTGGAGAAGCCCGGCTGGGGAGAGGTCTTCAGCGATACCGTGAACACCGGAATCTATATCCTGGAGCCGCGCATCTTCTCTTATTTCGAGAAAGGCCAGGAGTTCGACTTCAGCAAGAACCTCTTTCCGATGCTGCTGGCCAAGGGGGAGCCGATGTACGGCTATGTGGCGCCCGGCTACTGGTCGGACATCGGCAACCTGGAACAGTACCGCCAGGCGCATTACGATGCGCTCACCGGCGCGGTCAAGGTTTCGATTCCCGGCCGGGAGATCCGGCCCGGGCTCTGGGTCGGCGAAGGGGTGGAGATCGACCCGGTGGCCCGCGTCGAGACGCCGGCGCTGATCGGCGATTATGGCCGGATCAAGGCCGGGGCCGAGATCGGGAGCTTTTCGGTGCTCGGCGATTACGCTATTGTCCAGGAGGGGGCCAGCGTCAAGCGGAGCATTCTCTGGAACCATTGTTATCTCGGCGGCTATGCGGAGGTGCGGGGCGCCACGCTCTGCCATCATGCCTATTTGAAGGGCAAGAACGCGGTCTTCGAGGGCGCGGTGCTCGGCGAAGGCGTCTCGCTCGGGGTGAAGGCCGTGGTCAAGCCGGGGGTTAAGATCTGGCCCAACAAGGCCATTGACAGCGGCAGCGTGATCAATGACAGCCTGATCTGGGCCAGGAAGGGCTTGAAGAGCCTGTTCGGCGACGCCGGTATCAGCGGCACCGTCAACCAGGAGATCACTCCGGAGGTTGCCGCGAAGCTGGGAGCGGTCTTCGGCGCCCACCTGAAGCCGGGGGCGCGGATCACGGTCAGTTCCGACAATTTCCGGCCGTCGCGGGTCCTGAAACGGGCGCTGGTCTCCGGCGCGCTCGCGGCCGGAGTCGGAGTTTACGACCTGGGCACCATGCCGACGCCGATCGCCCGCTATGCCTTGGTGGCCCTGGACTGCCGGGGCGGGGTCCATCTCTCGATCAATCCCCGGGAGCCGGAGGGGCTGCTGATTCAGTTCATTGACGAGCAAGGGCTGAATATCAACAAAGGAACCGAACGGGCCCTGGAGAACGCCTTCTTCAGCGAGGACTTTCCGCGCGGGACCGCCGCGGCAATGGGCGAACTGGCTTTCGTGCCCCAATTGGTCCAGCCGTATCTCACCGGCCTGGTTACGGCCGAGGCCCGGGAGCGGATCGCGGCGTCGCGGTTTACGATCGCGGCCAGCTACGATCAGGGCGGCTTGTCGCTGATTTTGCCGGCCCTGTTCGAGGAGTTGAACTGCCGGGCGCTGCCGGTGGACGCAAGCGGCGAGGCGGCCCTGCCCCGGCCCAGGACGCTTCCGGAACTGCTGGGCGCCATGAGCCGGGTCTCCGAGACGATCAAGGCGCACCAGGCCGATCTCGGCGTGATCGTTGACAATAACGCGGAACGGCTAATCCTGCTCGATGAGAACGGCGCGATCCTGAAGGAGGAAGAGTTAACGGCGCTATTGTCGCTGCTGGTGCTGAAGTATCATCCCCAGGCGGCGGTGCCGGTTCAGGTCACCGCGCCGCATTTCATCGAAGAGATCGCCCGGGAGTATCACGGCCGGGTGATCCGGACCAAGGTCAACCCGCGTTCGCTTATGGAAAAGCTGGCCCAGGAGAAGCTCTTTTCGACCAGCGACGGCCACGGCTCGTACCTGCCGCAGTTTGACGCGGTGTTTACTCTGGTGATGGTGCTGGAGCTGCTCAGCCGGGAGGGGATCAGCCTGGCCGAAGCCAAAGGGCTCGTCCCTCAAGTGGAGCGGGGATACCGGGAGGTCGACTGCCCCTGGGAGGAGAAGGGGAAGGTGATGCGCGTCCTCTATGAGGAAAACAAGGACAGGCAATTGGAGATGACCGACGGCCTGAAGGTCTTTCATGAGGAGGGCTGGGCGCTGGTGCTGCCCGACGCCGAGGAGCCGATCTTCCGGATCTATTCGGAGGCTCATACCGGTGAGGAAGCCGATGCCCTGACCCAGCATTACATGAGCCGGATCAGCGAGTTGCAGTTGCAGTAGCGTTTGAATCCGAAAGGCAGTTTGAGTTGAAAGCAAGGGGGCGGGATGGCCCCCTTTTATTATTTGAGCCGGGAGCGGCTGGGGAAATCCCGATGGGAGGCTTTCGGGTATTTGACCTTATATCAATATTTTGATAAGATATGAATATATTGATGCTGGAGGTGCTTTTTGATGCCGTCGATTCGGCCAAGCGCGGATTTGCGAAATAAATATAACGAGATTTCAGAGTTTTGCCACAAGTATTCCGAGCCGGTGTATATCACCAAAAACGGCCAAGGCGATCTGGCGGTGATGAGCATTGAGACCTTTGAACGGCTTACGGGCCGGCTTGAACTTTATAAACTGCTGGACGAAGGCCTCGATGACCTGCGGCGGAAATGTTTGACTCCGGCGGCGGAGGCGTTCGAAGCGGTTGACAAAGGGCTTGAGTAAGTGGAAGACTATCGGGTGTGGCTGACCCAAAGCGCCATGCAAGACCTTAAGGACATCGCTTCGTATCTCGCCCAGGAGCGTCGGGAGCCGTCGGCCGCCCAAACGTTGGTGAAAAAGATTAAAACGGCTGTGATGAGTTTGGCCCGGTTCCCCTTGCGGCACAATTTGGTCGCCGATGAACATTTGGCCGCTCAAGGCTTTCGGAAAATCCCCATCGACAATTACCTCGTTTTTTATCTCGTTTCGGAACGGGAGCAAACGGTGACGGTGGTAAGAATCCTTTACGGCAGGCGGGATTGGATTCATTGGTTATGATTTTTGAATGCGGTTTTCATTAAAACAAAGGGGCCGGTTTGAGAAGCACTCAGACCGGCCTTTTGAATTTGGAAGCAGGTTTCATCGGGACCAAAATCGCACGGCCCTTTCCGGAAGATGAAACGGCGCTCGACGCCATGGCAGTTTCGTTTCCAAACCATTGACGGGGGAGGGTTCCCCTTACTCATTCAGTTACTGAAAATTGACCGGCATTCGCTGCCGCAGTTATGGGGATGACCCAAAATTGACCGGCGATGAATGCCGCATCTAGGGGGATGAATGCCATAGTTGCGGCAATTGATGCCGTTGCTTTGGCAAGGGGTGCCGTTAGCCCGGCATCGAGTGCCGTTGCTCCGGCATTGAATGCCGCAATTACGGCAACGAGTGCCGTAGTTCCGGCGATCGATGCCGTTGCTTTGGCGATCGATGCCGTTACTTCGGCAGTGAATGCCGTTGCTCCGGCAAGAAGCGCCGTAGCTCCGGCACTGAGTCCCGCAGTCATGGGAGCCGTCAGCGGGGTTGCGGACGAATATGAAAACCAAATGAACAAAATGGCGGATTTTATTACAGGGATTGGGTATTGTGCTATAATCATACATAGTCGCGAAAGCGGTTCGGCGTGGATGAAGTAAATTCCAATTTGAGGCCATTTGCATTCGGCTTTAAAGAATGCAAATTTTAATTAGAAATTTACTTCATCCTTATTATCACCGCCTTGGGAGAATGCCTCATGAACCGGAGAACGACCCTATTTCCGCTCGCCACCTATTATTCGCTGCTGTTCATGGGCGGGGCCGGCTATACCTCCTATATCGGCCTCTACTATGCCCACATCAATCTCAGCGACGCTCAGATCGGACTGATTGCGGCGATCAGTTCGGTAGTGGGTCTGATCTCCCAGCCGTTTTGGGGTTCCCTCGCCGACCGCGCCGCCAATAAAAACCAGGTTCTCCAGATTGCGCTGTTTGCCTCGGGGATCAGCACTTGGCTGGTTCCGCTGGCCGGAAACCAATTCTGGCTGATCCTGGCGGCCTCTTCCTTTTTTACTTTTTGCGGCAATTCGATCCATCCGATGGGCGACGCCATCGCCTGGGAACTGGCGGAACGGGGGAACTTCAAGTTTTCCACCATCCGGACCGTGGGATCGCTCGGTTTCGCCTTGATGGCGGCGGTGGCCGGCAAGATTGTCACCGGGAGCATTTACTATATCTTCGGAATGTTTTTCTTCCTGCGCCTGGCGGCGTTTATCAACACCTTCTTCATCCCGCCGGTGGCCGGATGCGGCCGCCAAAAGCAAAGTGCCGGCTTCCGGACGCTATTGAACGACGGCCGTTTGGCCGTTTTGTACGCTTATACCTTTGTTCTCTCCTGCACGCTGGGTTTTTTCTATTCGTTCCACGTCATCTACAGCGCCAGGTTGGGGATTGGCGCCGACTTGATCGGAATCGGGATCATGGTCGGCTCCTTCAGCCAATTTCCGTTCATCATCTGGTTCGATTGGATCTATCAAAAGTTCGGCCTGGTCCGGATCATGCTGATCTCGGGACTGGTCATGGTCGGCCGCTGGCTACTCTATGCCACGTCGCTGACTCCGGCGACGCTCGTTCCCTTCTGGCTGTTGCACGGGCTGACCTTTATCCTTCATTATCTTTGCCTGGGCCGGTATATCAAGGATCACGCCCCGCCCGAAGTGAGCACCAGGGGTCAGGTGATGAACACCATCATTCAGCACGGACTCAGCTCCATCGTCGGCAGCTTTATGGGAGGATTGATCGCCGAGGCCATCGGGCTTCAAATGGCTTTCGGAATCGCCGCCGGAATTTGCGGCGCGGCGGTGGCCGTCTTTTACGGCGCCGTCCGGTTCAGTCCGTACTTCCGGGAGAACGGCGTAAAAGTTCTTCCCGCCGGCCGGTCCGGCGCGTAACCCAATATCTTTAAAATATTTTTAATCTGATCGCCACAAAAGCTCGGGAGCATCCCCGAGCTTTTTATTTGGGCATTTTTTAAGAAGCCACCTTTATAAAATAGGTTTAAATAAACATTCTACAGTAAATTATGAAAATTACCGATAATAAAATTAGTTTTTTAGGAAAACGCAAGGTACTCTTTGGAGCACGCGTTAATTTAGGGAGGAATAAGACGCCATGGGGTGCAGCATTCTGGTGGTTGACGACTCGCAATTCATTTTTAAGGCAATTCAGAGCGCCTTGGAACCGCATGGTTTCCAGATAATTGGTCCCGCGTTGGACGGCCAGCAAGGAGTGGATATGGCGGCCAAAGTTCATCCGGATGTCATTATCATGGACATCACGATGCCGGTCATGGATGGAATGGAAGCGACCCGGCGCATTTTAAGCGCGGATCCATCCGCCCGAATTATCATGCTCAGTTCCTTGGGCGGTGAGGAACAGATCCGTACCTCCCGCCAGATTGGGGTTAAATACTTCCTGACCAAGCCCTTTGATCCCGACCAAATGTTGAAGGCAATCGCGGGCGTATTAAGTTAAAGATAAGCCCGGCGGGATTCGCCGCCGGGCCAAGAGAGCGGCCGTCTGCCTTGCGGCCTGCGGGTAGCGGCCTTTTTTACTCGCTCCCGGCAGCGGAGGCCGCGTTAAAAAGGCCGGTTAGCCGATTTTCTTCTGGAACCTGACAATGCTCAAGGTCAGGATGGCCACGATAAAGGCAAAGAGCGCCGCGACCTGTGACCAGAGATAGGCGAAGCCGACTCCCTTGAGGATGATCCCGCGCAGGATCTGCAGATAATAGGAGAGCGGGATCAGATAGCCGACCCATTGGATTACCGCCGGCATCGCCTCGCGCGGAAACATGAAGCCCGACAGCAGGATGCTCGGCAGGAAGATGAAGAACGACATCTGCATCGCCTGCATCTGCGTCTTGGCCACGTTGGAGATCATAATCCCCAAGGCCAGCGAGGCGACGATAAAGAACGAAGTTAACAGATACAGGAGCCCCAGGCTCCCCCGGACCGGTAGGTCGAAGACGATGATCCCGACCATCAGGGCGATGGTGATCTGAATGTATCCTACCAGAATGTAAGGAACGATCTTGCCGATCATCAGCTCCGACGATTTCATCGGCGTAACGATTAACTGCTCCAGCGTTCCCCGTTCCCGCTCCCGGACGATGGCCATGGCGGTGATCATCACCATGGTCATGGTCAGAATGATCCCCAAAATGCCCGGAACCATATAGTAAGCGGTGACGAAATCCGGATTGTACCAGGGGCGGATCCGGATATCAACCGGAGAGTCGGTAACGCGGCCCCCACCGCTCAGTGCTTGCACCTTACTGATCAGAATTCCCTGCGATTTGACCTGGCCGATGAGTTGGGCGGCGCTAATCGCCGACCCCGACGCCATCTGGTCCGAGGCGTCCACGATCACTTGAACCGCGGCGCTCCGGCCGTGCTTGAGATTGGGAGTGAAATCGGGCGGGATGATGATCCCCACTTTGGCCCGGCCGGACTGGATCAGCTCGGTCACCCGGTCATAATCCCCGGCGGTATACTTGATGTCGAAATAGCCGCTTCCGGTGAAGGAAGACAGCAGGTCCCTGCTGTCCTGCTGCAGCGATTGGTCGAAGACGACGGTCGGCAGGTGTTTGACGTCGGTATTGATGGCATAGCCGAAGAGCAGCAATTGGACGATGGGAATGGCCACCATCATCGCGAAGGTCAGCCGGTCCCGGGACATTTGAATGAATTCTTTCACGAGCAGCGCGCGTAAGCGGTTCATAGGCTCAGCTCCTTGCGTTCCTGTTTGACATAGAAGACAAAGACATCCTCCAATGACGGAACGATCTCCCGGGGGGCATAGGTGTCAAACCCGGCCCGGTCCCCGGGCCGGATCAAGACATGGAGGCCGGTGCCGTAGACATAGGCGTCGATGTAGTTCATTTGCCGTGCTTTCAAGGTTTTCAGCAATTCCATCGGCTCGGTGGAGGGGATCTCCAACAAAATCCCGGGAATGCTCTCTTTAATCCGGTCCGGCGGCGCGGAGACGATCAGGTTTCCTTCGAAGATAAAGCCGATCTCGTCGCAATGTTCGGCCTCGTCCATGAAATGGGTCGTCACCATCACGGTGGTGCCCCGGCTGGCCAGGCCATAGATGATATCCCAAAACATCCGGCGCGATCCCGGATCAACCCCGCCGGTCGGTTCATCCAGAAAGAGGATGGGCGGATCGTGCAGGATCGAGCAGCCGAGCGCCAGGCGCTGTTTCCAGCCGCCCGACAGATTGGCGGCGAACTCCCGTTCCCTGCCCCGCAAGCCGGCCATGGCGATCATTTCATCGATCCGGCCGGACTTCTCCGCTTTCGGCAGACTGTACATTCCGGCGTAAAACTCCAGATTCTCCCGGACCGTGAGATCGTCATAGAGGCTGAATTTCTGCGACATGTAGCCGATCTTGGACTTGATGGCCTCGGCTTCCTTGACGATATCCAGCCCCAGAATGCGGCCGCCGCCGGAGGTCGGCTCCAGAATGCCGCAGAGCATCCGGATGGTGGTTGATTTCCCGGAACCGTTCGGCCCCAAAAAGCCGTAGATGCTGCCGGACCGGATCGTCAGGCTGATTTGGTTGACCGCGGTAAAGTCGCCGAATTTCCGGGTCAGGTTGTGAATTTCCACAGCGTTGTCCATCTAAGCTCCCCCGTTGGCCAAGTGTACGAAAAGGTCTTCCATGGTGGGAGGGATCTCCCGGATCGACCGGATCTCAATTCCGGTCTCGGCCAGCCTGGATTCCACCGCGAGGCGGGTTGGTTCCGGATCGTTGACCACCAGATGATACTTTTCGCCGAAGGCGTTCAGATCGAGAATCCCCGGACAGCCCGCCAGGACCCGGCGCAGTTGTTTGCTGGGCGCGGCCAGTTCCAGCAGCCGGTACGGATAATCCCGTTTCAACCGGGCCGGCGGGCCGCAAGCGGTGATCCGGCCGTTGTTCATGAAGGCCACTTGGGTGCAGAGTTCAGCCTCGTCCATATATGGAGTGGAAACCAGTACGGTGGTCCCTTCCTGGTTCAATTGATACAGCATCTGCCAGAACTCGCGCCGGGAAACCGGGTCGACGCCGGTGGTCGGCTCATCGAGAAAGAAAAGCCGGGGCCGGTGCATTAGGCCCGCGGCCAGGGCCAGTTTTTGTTTCATTCCGCCCGATAGATTGTCGGCCAGCCGCTTTTTAAACGGCAGCAGATTGGTAAAGGCGAGAATGGCTTCGGCCTGAGCCTCGATCTCCCGCCGGGCCGCGCCGTACATCGCTCCCATCAGCCGGATGTTCTCGATGACGGTCAAGTCGCCGTACAGGCTGAACCGCTGCGGCACGTATCCGATCTGGGGCTTGATCCGCTCCAGGTTTCGCTCGCCCAGCACCTCGATGGCTCCGGCGCTGGGATCGATGATCCCGAGCATCATTCGGATCGTGGTGGTCTTGCCGGCGCCGTCGGGACCGACCAGCCCGAAGATCTCGCCCTCGGCCACTTCCAGATCCAGGCCGTCCACGGCCGTGACCTTTCCAAACCTTCTGGCGACGCGTTTGAGGGTAATCATTTCAAGATCACATCCGCTGGCATCCCCGGTTTCAACTCGCCCCCCGGGTTGGCTACCTTCACTTTGACCGCGAAGACCAGATTGGCCCGCTCCCGCTGGGTTATGCTTTGCCTGGGGGTGAACTCGGCTTTCGAACTGATCTCCTTGATGGTCCCCTGAAAGTCGCGGTCCGGAAACGAGTCCACTCTGACTTTGGCCGGTTGGCCGACTTTGATCAGGCCCAACTGAGTCGAGGGAATATAAATCTTCACCCAGCAATCGTTCAGATTGCCGACGGTAAACACCGGTGAGCCGGGGTTGATATATTCTCCGTTCTCAAAGTTCTTGGAAAGGACGATCCCGGCGATCGGGCTGTTCAAGGCGGTGTCGTCCAGCAAGGTCCGGCTCGCCTCCAGGATCGCCCGGTTGCGTTCAACCTCTTTTTGCTGGGCGGCGATCTGCTCCGGCCTGGTTCCGGCTTCGATCAGGCTGACCCGTTGCTCGGCGGCGTCCAGGGCGTTCACGGCCTGGTCCAGACTGGACTTGGCGGCGTCCAGTTGCTGTTGGGAGAGGGCGCCTTGCTGGTAAAGGGATAAATAGCGGTCATAATCGGACTTGGTCTTGCTATGGACCGAGCGGGCCGTTTCCAGGGAAGCCTGTGCTTCTTTCCGTTCCTGGGTCCGGGCGCCCTGGACCAGATCGCGGAGCTGGGCTTCGGCCCGTTGCAGCGCGGCTTCGTCCCGGAGCAACTGGGCGTCGAGGTCCGGCCGGGCGATCCGGGCCACGGTCTGGCCGGCCAGGACCGGATCGCCCTCGGCCGCCTTCAATTCGGCGAGATAGCCGTTGATCTTGGGCGTGATGTCGACCCGGGTAATCTCCAGCGTCCCGGTGGCGCTGATCCCTTCTTCCCGGTTGCCGTAAAGCTTATAGAAGGCAATGGAGATCAAAATCAGAAAAATTACCCCGATAGCGATGAATTTGCGATGCATGGCGGAAACCTCCTTGAATCAATCGTGTGGCGCGGCATTTGCCTTGCGTCAATGAGCGGACGGATTTTGCATCCCCTCCAAAAAGATTGTGAGCGCGGTCGCGAGAAACTCCCGGTCGCGATCTCCGGCATCCGGGAGCAGTTCGTCGATGATCGGTTCGGCCAGAAAATAGAAATTGATCATTCCGGCAATGGCCACCGTGGCCAGCTGGGGATGAAGATTCTTCCGGAATTTGCCTTGGTCGATGCCTTCCTGGAGCGTCTTACCGACCAATTGATAAATACGGCCAATCTCAACTTTGACGATCTTTTCAAAGATGGGGGTGGGATTGCTCAGCTCACTGAACATCATCCGGCGAATATAGGGATTGGACTGGTGGGTCGCAATCAGCGCCTGGATAAATCCTTGCAGGCGCTCGGCCGGTTCGATTTGAGAAGCAAGCACCTGTTCGAACCGGGCGGCGATTTTGCCGAATTGTTCCTCGAAGACCGCGAAGTACAGTCCTTCCTTCCCGCCGAAATGGTAATTGATCAGGGCGCTGTTGACTTCGGCCTCGGCGGCCAATTCCCGGATGGAGACTGCGGCATAGCCTTTGGCGCTGAAAAGTGTCAGTCCGGCTTCGATGAGTCGGGTCCGGGTATCTTTTTCCATGATGTTTCCCCTGTTCTTAATTAATCGTTTGATTAAATTATAAATCATCCCTATGCCGATTGTCTACCCGACAGAAGCGCGTCAAAGTTAAAAATGGGTAACGTTTATCCAGGCCATCAATGTAAACATAAAGGTAAAGTTTGTGGTCCCATGAAGGAGTTTCCAGAGGAAATCGCGAAAATCATTGGCAGGAAAAACGGGGTAGGAGCAAGCCGCCTGGCCGGATGGGTCATACTATGAGAATCAAGCGAAAAGGAGTGCCGGGAATGAACCTCGAACTGACCAAAGAACAATTTAAGAGCCTGCTGGAACTGGTCTTTATGGGCAATTGGGTCGCCAATGCCCTGCGAACCGAGGATCTCATCGACAAATATGACGACTTGCAGCGCGAGCTGTTCTCCAAAGCGCCCGAGTTCGGGGTCGGGGAATGGATCGAGTCCAACGGCAACCTGACCGACGATTTTTTGGACCGGGTCTTTCCCTTGATTGACGAGTTCACCGGGATGTCCTTCTGGGAGGAACTGGTGGAAATGCTGGCCCGGGGCGATGTCATGAAGCGGCATAACGCCAAGACCTGGGACAGCATTCCGGGTGAGCGCAAATTTGAAGAGTTGGAGGAGTTCAAGTCCAAATATCTCAGCATCTTTGAGAAACAAGGCCTGGACGCGCTCACCCTGAAGGGCCAGCTCAACCTGTAGCGTATGAAAGGCGGAGTTTCTTTATTGTCAGAGCGTTTCACCGAGGCCTTGGTTTATGCGGCTGAAACCCACCGAAATCAAGTACGAAAAGGCTCCGGCATCCCTTATTTTTCCCACCTGATGGCCGTGGCCGCCTTGGTACTAGAAAACGGCGGGGGCGAAACGGAGGCGATGGCTGCTTTGCTTCACGACGCGGTGGAGGATCAGGGCGGAGCGCCCCGCCTGAATGCAATTCGGGAGAAGTTCGGGGCAACCGTGGCGGAGATTGTGGCCGGGTGCACCGAAACCTTAATTGATCCCGCGTTGGAGTGGGAAGAGCGAAAACGCCGCCATTTGCTGGATCTTTCTCAGTCCGGCGCGGCCATCTTACTGGTCTCCGCCGCCGATAAATTGCACAATGCCCGGACTGTTCTGGACGATTACCGGGAGTTGGGAGAGGAACTCTGGCCCCGGTTCAGCCGGGGCAAGCAGGGAATTCTCTGGTACTACCGGGCATCGGTCGCCGCGTTCCGGGAAGCGGGAGCGCCGGCCCGGATCGTGAATGAACTGGAGCGGGTCCTGGCCGAGCTGGAGGCTTTGGCCGGGGATTAATGGAAAAGGGGTACTTTAGGCGCTGTTCGGGACGGGAGCGCATTCGGTGCGCTCCCGTCGCGTATCGCCGCTTCACTTTGCCTTTACCGCAACAAATGCATTACATTATGGATAATTGAGGATTCCATTTCCCAACCGGCGGCTAAAAAGATTATCCCCCGCCGGAAGGCAAATCGCCATGGCTGACGAATTGTATTAATAAAAATAATTCAAGATGAGTTGAATTACATTCCCGATGCGTATCTCCTGAAAACCGGATTGGGCTGCCGGTCAATTAGTTTAATTCGATTGATTGCAAGTATCATATGAAAAATATCACTGGTTTGCATCCGGCTTAAAAATCTGGTGATACATTTGACACAAAAGCTCAGGAAGCAGCGATAAGACCGGTTCTCTGATGATTCGCAAGGATACAGTCGCAAGGCCTCCAAAGATCCAATCTCAGTTGTGAAATTTATTCATCCAGGTAGAGGGGAGTTTCCGTCTTGAACGTGATCTTGCTTGAAGTTGAACGTTTTTTGGATACATATGGAATGAATCACCGGGCTATCGATATGGAGGCGTGTTGCCGCCGGTTTATCGAAGAGATGGAGCTGGGCCTGGACGGCGCCGGGAGCCTGAAGATGTTCCCGACCTATTTAGAGGTTGACAAGCGGATCCCCAATGATGAAAAAGTGATTGTGATCGATGCCGGCGGCACCAATCTCCGCGTGGCGCTGATTCATTTTGAAGAATCCGGCCGGCCGGTGATCGACGGGTTTCGCAAGGCTCCGATGCCGGGGAGCCAGGGAATGGTGGGCAAAGACCAATTTTTCGCGATTATCGCCGATCAGATGGAAGATCTGGCTCGCCAGGCCGGGCGGATCGGATTCTGTTTCTCCTATCCCACGGAAATGCAGCCGGATAAGGATGGGCGGCTGACCCAGTTCAGCAAGCAAATTCAAGCCCCGGCAGTCGTGGGCGAGTTGATCGGCGCCAACCTGCGGGAAATTTTGGCCCAACGGGGAGCC
Organism: Bacillota bacterium; assembly: GCA_023402395.1. GTDB lineage: Bacteria > Bacillota > UBA4882 > UBA8346 > UBA8346 > JAEYGI01. The sequence continues at coordinate 100,104 of JAEYGI010000051.1, read as the reverse complement.
GGCGCCGGGTGGCGGACCGTTCTGCTCAACGACACCGTGGCGACGCTGCTGGCGGGCAAGGCCGCGGCCGGCGGCCGGGAATACGACAGCTACGTCGGTTTCATTTTTGGAACCGGAATCAACTCCTCCTATATCGAAGCCAATTCCAAGATTCGCAAATGTCCCGGCTTGGACCACTCCGGCGAGCAGATCATCAACGTTGAGTCCGGCAACTTCAACCGGCTGCCGCTGGGACGGCTGGATGAGGAATTGGACCGGAACACCATTGATCCGGGCCAATACCTTTTTGAGAAAATGTTCTCCGGCCGTTATCTCGGTGGAGTCTGTTTTCATACCCTGCGCCGGGCGGCGGCCGACGGCCTTTTCTCAGTCCCCGCCGCGGCGGTTTTAAACAGGCTGGAAGGGTTGGCCACCGTTACGGTCAATGAGTTCCTGCTCCGGCCGGACCTAACCGCCAATCCGCTCGGGGAGGCGGCGAACCGGGGCACCACTTCGGACCGGATCAAACTTTACGCCCTCCTCGACAGTCTGGTGGAGCGCGCCGCCAAGCTGGCCGCGCTCAATCTGGCGGCCGTGGTCGTCAAGTCCGGAAAAGGTGAACGGCCGGACCGCCCGGTCTGTCTTACCGCCGACGGAACCACCTTTTATCAGATGAAGGGCCTGAAGTTACGGACCGAATATTATCTTACGCAGTATTTAACCGAGGAAAAAGGCCGGTTCTGGGAGTTGATCGGCGTCGATAACGCGCCGCTGATCGGCGCGGCCATTGCCGGGTTGACCAATTAATTCAATCAATCAGGGAGCCCGATTACGGGACGTAAGGGTGATAAGGATGGCTGAGTTACGAATCAGTTTCGAAGAATTGGCGGAACTGCTGACAAGCAATGGAGCGCTGCCGGGAATGGTCCGGTCGCTCACTGCTCATGATCATGGTTTGGCCGGAGTGGTCAGGATTGGTCCGGTCGGCGAGATCCGGTTCATGGCCTACGGCGCCGAGTTTACTGACGGTGTTCTCCGGATGGACGTAGTGGGCGACCGGTTCAAGGAACGGTTGCTGTTCGGGCTCTCCGAGTCGTTGGGCTTTATCTATCAGCCCGGCACGTTCCTGACGTTCACGGGCCGAAGCTTGTTTATTACCGTCAACCGGTTATTGGAGGAAGGCCTCGGCATCAAGGGCCTGCGGATCCGGAAAATGGAGCCGGAGGATACGGGCTTACGCATTGGATTGCTGGTCGGCGACGCCGGAAGCGGTCCGGCGGTGTAATGACGATTCGGATGGATTACAACAGCTGTGAATGATTCCGGTGAATTGACGCAGGGCATCGCCCGTTGATTGCCGGGCCGAACCGGCGGAGGAGGATGGTTCAATTGGATAAGGTGAATTTCATAATGGTTGAAGAGGATCAAGATTTGGTTCTTTCGTTATCGTTCGATGAGGGAACCGAGTTCGGGGTGGAAGGGTTCATTGTCCAGCGTTCCCCCCAGTTTGAGTTCATACTGGCTCCGGAGGAACGGGGACCGTCGCTTGACTGGACCGACGAGGATGAGATTATTCTGGTGCGGGAAGTGACCCTCAGCAAGGGGGAGATTAAGATTAAGACCAAGTACCGGGAGTATGCCTTTGATCTTTCCGGCCTGTCCAGGCAGGATCTCCAGGAGATGAAGGCGATTCTTAAGAAGATGAATTTCGATAACTCCTTCCGGTTGAAGGCGGAGATTGCCTGACGCTTTTCCGGAGCGTGAAGGATTTCCGGTCTTTGACTGGCGTGAACGAATGCATCAAATCAGAAAGCCACCGAATAGCCGGTGGCTTTCTGATTTGTTTTCTGTCAAACGACTCAGGCCTCATAGCGCTTCAGCGCGATACAGGCATTGGTCGATCCGAAGCCGAAGGAATTGCTGATGGCGATGCGGAGGTCCGCTTTCCGGGCGCCGTCGGCCACGTAGTCCAGATCGCATTCGGGGTCTGGGTGCTCCAGGTTGATGGTGGGCGGCGCAATCTGATGGCGCAGCGCCAGCGCTGAAAAGGCCGTCTCCACGCCGCCGGCCGCGCCCAGCAGATGGCCGGTCATGGACTTGGTGGAACTGACCAGCACTTTGCGGGCATGCTCACCGAAGGCCATTTTGATAGCTTTGGTTTCCATGGCGTCGTTGACCGGCGTCGAGGTGCCGTGCGCGTTGATATAATCCACCTCGTCCAACCGGGCGCCGGCCGATTTGACCGCCAGCGTCATGCAGCGGGCCGCGCCGGAGCCGTCCGGAATCGGCGAGGTGATATGATAGGCGTCGCTGTTCATTCCGAAGCCGGCCACCTCGGCGTAGATGGGGGCGCCGCGTTCAATGGCGTGCTCCAGTTCCTCCAGGATCAGGATACCGGCGCCTTCGCCCATCACGAAACCGTCCCGCTCGGCGTCAAATGGCCGGCTGGCTTTTTCCGGCGCGTCGTTGCGGGAAGAGAGGGCGGTCAGATTGATAAACCCGGCCATCGCCACCGGTGTGATGGTCGCTTCGGCGCCGCCGGCGATGATCGCGTCGGCTTCGCCGCGCTTGATAATATGAAACGCCTCGCCGATGGCGTGAGTTCCGGTGGCGCAGGCCGAAACCGGCGAAAAGTTCGGGCCCTGTGCGCCGGTGCGGATCGAGATCTGGCCCGGCGCCAGATTGATGACGCAGCCCGGGATGAAGAACGGCGAGACCCGGTTCGGGCCTTTCTGTTGCAGCACGTTCTCATTGTTACTCAACGTTTCCAGGCCGCCCATGCCGGAACCGACCACCACGCCGACCCGCTCCGCGTTGGCCGGAGTGATCTTCAGCCCGGAATCGGCCAACGCCTCATCCGAGGCGGCAATGGCGTAGTAAATGAACCGGTCCATTTTCTTAATTTCTTTCTTCTCCAGATAATTGGCGGGATCAAAGTTCTTGACCTCGCCGGCGAACCTCGTTTCAAACCCAGCGGCGTCAAACCGGGTGATCGGAGCAATGCCGGACCGTCCCGCCAAAACCGCTTCCCAGTTGGCTGCGGTGGTCAGTCCCAGCGGCGAGACCAGGCCGATCCCGGTGATAACGACTCGTCTGTTCAAGAAAAATCACCTGCTTTGTCAGATTTGTTTCCCGATGACGGACATCGCTTTGCGAAAGACGCGTATCTCCTCCGGAGCCAGCGCTTCCTGGAGCTTCCGGTCCAGTTCCTCCACCAGATGCTTGATGGTTTCCCGGGCCGCCACGCCTTGAGGCGTCAGGAAGACCAGCACGCCCCGGCGATCGCGCGGATCGCGCTGCCGTTCAATCAGCCCTTGTTTCTCCAGCCGGTCGAGCAACCCGGTCATGCTGGAGTTTTCCAGATCCAGCTCACCCGCCAGATGCTTGGGGTTTTCGCCGGAACCGGGCGTGATCTCCAACAGCAGCAAGGCTTTAGGAACCGACAGGTCAAACTTGGCGAGCCGTTGGTTATAATAACGCGACAGCTTCTGCCAGGTATTTTTGATGACCAGGCAGATCAAGGGGGGATTGAAACCGTCCAAATTCACAATCCGTCCTTTATTTATTTCGTATACAAATTATTAGGATACGAATAACTATAACACGGACCATGGATTCCGTCAATTAAAACTTGGGCGCCGGTTGGACATTTCGAGTCTCCGTGTTATCGTTTCGCAACATTCCGTCAATTATTTCATAATGTTTTTGACAAAATGAAATCGTGGCATTATAATAATTTTGTGCATATGCACAAATAATATAGGCGGTGATCATTCTGCCCCGTTGTAAAAAGCACCGGTGCTGCCGGAATCTGGACGGCGCCATTATTTACAAGCCGGTAGGTTTTCCCTGTTCCGGCCTGCCGGAGGTGGTCGTTACGCTGGATCAATTCGAAGCGATGCGCCTTTGCGACCTGGAAGGACTGGATCAAACCGAAGCCGGGCTGCGAATGGGAGTATCGCGCGGCACCATCCAGCGGCTGCTGGCCGAAGGGCGGCGGAAAGTGGTCGAAGCCTTATTGAGCACGGCAGTGATTCGCATTAGTGATCAAAAGGAGGAAGAGTAATGAAAGTATGCATTCCAGCAGTTAATTCCGAGGGATTGAAGGCCCCGGTATCCGAACATTTTGGAAGCGCGCCGTATTTCGTGATCGTGGACACGGACTCTCAAGCCGCGGAGACCCTCGCCAATCCCAACGAACATCATGATCATGGCTCCTGCCACCCCATGGGAACCCTGGCCGGAAGGGGAGTTACCGCCGTGGCCTGCGGCGGCATGGGAAAACGGGCGGTTGAGAGCCTCAACGCCGGAGGGGTCCGGGTTTATCTGACTCAAGGGGAGACGGTCGGGGACGTGGTGGCGGATTTCAATTCGGGACGCTGTCCAGAACTCCGGCCGGACCAAGCCTGCGCCGGTCACGGCTGCCATTAAGATTCCATATCTGATATGGAGTTAGTAAGGGGAGAGTTACAAGCTTCGAAAATCCATCCCGGCTGGGATGGATTTTTTTGCACTGGAAACGGGCACAGTAATAGAGTTTTCATGTTAACGCTGGTCCGCCCTGGCTGCGGAGGAAAGGTAGAATCCAAGATGGGGAACGCCTCGCAACGGCGGTTTTTGTTGACCGGCCTGTTTTTGGGGATCTTCTTCGCGTCCCTGGACCAAACGGTGGTGGGGACCGCCATGCCCCGGATCATCGGCGATCTGGGGGGCCTAAGCATTATGGCTTGGGTGACCACTGCCTACATGCTCAGCTCGACCACGGTGGTTCCGATCGCCGGGAAACTGGCCGATCTGCTAGGCCGGCGGGTTGTGTACATTGCGGGGCTGGTCATCTTCATGGCCGGCTCGGCGCTGTGCGGCATCAGCTCCAACATGACCCAGCTGATCCTATTCCGGGGCCTGCAGGGGATCGGTGGCGGGATCTTGATGCCGATCTCGCAGGTAATCGTCGGCGACATCTTCCCGCCGGAGCGGCGCGGCAAATGGCAGGGGTTGATGGGCGCGGTCTTCGGGATCTCCTCGATTGTCGGGCCAAGCATCGGTGGCTGGCTGGTGGACAACAGCTCCTGGCATTGGGTCTTTTACATCAATCTGCCGGTGGGGATCCTGGCGGGCCTGGCTATCTTCGCCGGTTTGCGCAACGAGCGGCGGCTGCGGGACCGGGTGGCCATTGATTATTGGGGCGCCCTGACGTTGGTGGCCGGGGTCGTCTGCCTGCTGCTCGGCTTGAATCTGGGCGGCAAGGATTACCCTTGGACTGCGGCGCCGATTCTCGGTCTGTTCGGCGCTGCGGCCCTGATGTTCATCCTGTTTTTCCTGGCGGAGCGCAGGGCGGCGGACCCGATCCTGAGCCTCGATCTGTTTCGGAACCGGGTGTTCACCGTGACCAATATCATCGGCTTCCTGATGGGGCTGGGCATGTTCGGGTCCATCGTCTTCCTGCCCTTGTTTTTGCAAGGAGTAATCGGGGTCAGCGCCACCTCCTCCGGCAATACCATGATCCCGATGATGTTTGCGATGGTGCTGACCAGTATCGCCGCCGGGCAACTGGTGACCCGGGTTCAGTTCCGGTCGCTGTTCGCGGCCGGGATGTGCCTGATGGCGATCGGGTTTTATCTGATGAGCACGATGACGGCAGCCGCCACCCAATGGGAGGCGATCGCCTACATCATCGTGCTCGGTTGCGGGATGGGCCTGATCATGCCGACCGTGACCATTGCCGTGCAAAGCGCCTTCCCGCCGGAGCGGCGCGGGGTGGCCACCTCCTCAACCCAGTTTTTCCGGAGCATCGGGGGAACGCTGGGGATCACCATTTTAGGCGCGGTGCTGAACCAGCGGGCCCTCGCCTTGCTGGAGCGCGACTTTTTTCCGAAGGCGCGGGGGATCCCGGGGCTCGCGGCCGGGCCGCTCGGGCCGGTGCTGGACAAGGCTCAGTCCGATCCCCAGAGCCTGTTCAACCTGCTGCTCAGTCCGGATCTGCTGGAGCGGATGCCGCCGCAGTTACGGGAGGTTCTGCTTCCGCCCCTGAAAACGGCCCTGACCGGTTCGTTGCACCGGGTCTTCCTGGCGGCTATGGGCATCATTCTGGCTGGCATTGTGATCAGTCTGTTTCTGTCTGACGCCCGGATCCGCAAGAAAGCGGAACGCCCAGCCGTTCTTCAGGCCGGCATCGAGATGATGACCGAAGAGTTCGCGGCCGAAAGTTACGTGTCCTTCCCGGAGATGGTGCCGGATCTGGTGGAGGGCGGAAAAAACAGTGATGAGGACCGGCCGAAGCGTTAAAACGGGATAGGTATGTTTGATTCACTGAAACGAGTTATCCACAATCAGTAACAAAATATCCACATTCTTTTACTCCATGAAATGATTTAGTTACTGAATATCCACATTCAGCAACTAAATATCCACATTTACTAACAAAATATCCACATTCAGTTACCGAATGTGGATTGGGAATGATTCCCCCAGGTCATTTATTAACAGGATATCCACATTTAGTTACTGAATATCCACATTCTTTTACCGCATGAAATGATTCAGTAACTGAATATCCACATTTAATTACTGAATGAAGAATGGGAGCCGCTCCCCGGGATTTTTGCGCAAGTGAACCGGGTCGCCGAGTGATGGAAGCGGCGATGACAACGAGCGTCGCGGGCCGTCCGCCGCTCCGGGCCGTCCGGCCTGAGAGCGCGCTTCACTAAGATTAGCCTAAATTTAGCGGCGGATTAAAAACGATTTAATCTCCCCTTGATCTTGGATTTATAACATGAAGCTAGATTTCGGCATTAATTTTAGGAGGTGCTTGGTTTGAGTCACAGGTTGTTTGGCAGTTTGAAACTCCGCGTCGCGCTGACGCTGGTTGCCGGCCTGATCGGCCTGACCGTCCTGGCGGCGGGTCCGGCTGCGGCGGCCACCCTTCCCAATTTCACCAGTCATTCCATTAACGTACTCCCCATCAATCAGGCCAAATTCTGGGCCGGGCAGAAGTTTGACTTTGAAGTGGAAGCCAAAGAGCTCGGAACCGTCAAAAACATTCAAGTCTTATTGAACGGGACCCCGGCTGAGAAATTTTTCGGGAAAGCGCCCGTGGTCAAGCTGGATCCGGGTGTCAGCAGCTACCGCATTAATCAAGTGGCGTTCGCCAAAGCCGAGCCGGTGAACATCATTGTCAACGTCCTAACGGCACAGGGCGCGGCGTCCCGCGAGCTGAAATACAATGTGGTCGCCGACAAAGCCCCGAAACAGGCCAAAAACGTGATCCTCTTCGTCGGGGACGGCATGAGCCTCCAGGCCCGGCAGATGGCCCGGATCCTGTCGAAAGGGATTACCGAGGGGAAATATAAGGGTCTGCTGGAAATGGAAAATATGTCGAACCTGGCCTTGATCACCACCTCCGGCTATGATTCGCTGGTGACCGACTCCGCCAACAGCGCGTCGGCCTATGCCACCGGCCATAAGAGCGTGGTCAATGCCATGGGTGTTTATGAGAACGCCACCGCCGATCCGATGGACGACCCCAAAGTCGAGAACATTATCGAAATGGCGAAACGGGTTCGCGGCATGTCCACCGGCATTGTCTCGACCGCCAATATCACCGATGCCACGCCGGCCGCGATGGTGGCCCATACCCGCCGCCGCTCCGAGCAGAATGCCATCGCCGCTTCCATGCTCGATCCGGAACACCGGCCCGACGTGATCCTGGGCGGCGGTTCCCAGCACTTCCTGCCGAAGAGCGTTCCCGGCTCGAAACGGACCGACGAGCGGAACCTGGTGGAAGAGTTCAAAAGCCAGGGCTATGCGTTTGCCGGCAATAAAACCGAGCTGAACAAGTTGCAAAACCCGTCCAAAGTATTGGGCCTGTTCCAACTGGATAACTTGAACGTCTATATCGATCGCGAGGTAACCAAAAACCCCGCCGTGCTCGGCAGCTTTACCGACCAGCCGACCCTGATGGATCTGACCAAGCTGGCCATTAACACCCTAAGCAAGAACCCCAACGGTTTCTTCCTAATGGTGGAGGGCGCCAGCATCGACAAGCAATTGCATACGGTGGACTGGGAACGGGCCACCTATGATACGATCGAGATGGACAAATCGATCGGAATCGCTAAAGAATTCGCCAAGAAGAACCAGGATACCCTGATCATCGTGGTCGCCGACCATGCCCACAGCGCCAGCATCACCGGCACCTACCACGAGTTGGACGGCAAAACCGGCCGCCAGGCGGTGCGGACTTATGCCGCCGCCGGATTCCCGACCTTTAAGGATAAAAACGGGGACGGCTTCCCCGACGATCCGGCGCCGGAAGTGACCCTGGCCATCCATTACGCCAATCATCCCGATTATAACGAAGACTACAAGTTTAACCCGCAGCCGATCGCCCCGGCGATTGCGGCCGACGGCAAGACCATCGCCAATCCGAAAAAGGATGCCGGCAGCGATCAGTACAACGGCAATATTCCGTATAGCGAAACCCAGGAAGTCCACACCGCCGATGACGTGCCCCTGACCGCCGACGGCCCCGGCGCCGAATATTTCCGCGGCGTCATGGACAATACCGAAGTGTTCTACGGCATGGTGCGTTCCCTGGGCCTGGACGCGGTGAAATAACGGGAGGAAGATGAAGATGAAGCGAACCATGCGCGCGGTCGCGATCTGTTGCGGATTGTGGTTGATTCCGGCGCTCGCGGCATGGGACCGGAGAGTGGAAGGGACGGTTCCGATGGCGGGACCGTCTCTTTTGCTTGGCTCTCCGGTTCAGGCCGCCGCGCCGGGCGCGGGCCGGGGGAGGGAAGCAGCGGTTGGGCTTGAGTTTTCCGAGCTTTACAGCGGCGCCTCGTCGCTGGGCATCGAGTTTTCGCCCAAGCTGAAGCAGTTGAACGGCAGCCGGGTCGGGATGATCGGGTTCATGGCGCCGCCGCTCAAGCCGACTCTCTCCTTTTTCGTGCTGACCAAGGTGCCGATGGCGATCTGCCCTTTTTGCTCGACCGATTCCGATTGGCCCAACGATATCGTGGTGGTTCGGCTGCGGAAACCGGTCACCGCGCTGCCCTACGATCGTCCGATCCGGGTTGAGGGGCGGCTGGAGGTCGGCAGCCACATTGATCCGGAAACCGGTTTTGTCAGTCTGGTGCGGATCGACGCCGATACCCTGGAACGGGCGAATTGATTTTGCTGATTATTAAGATAGTCCAGTAAGAAAAATCAATGAAAGTGAACATCAAGAGATTTGCCGGATTGGTTGATGCGCCGTGAAAAGCGTCGGATTTCGTCGTTGCTCGGTCAGTCCGGTCCTCACCGTACATTGAGTACGGTTCCGGTCCTCCTTCGGTCGCGCCTAGAACTCCTCGCTTTTGACGACGCGAATGCTAAACTGTAAGCTCAACTAATCCGGCAAAACTCATCCCGGCGCTGTGAAAGCGGAAGCGCCGGACAGTTAGCAAATGGTTTATGCGAGATTTATTGCTTGTTGCTATAGGAATTGGATAATTTATCCCAAGCATACGTGATCCACGGATTTTAATCGCAGGGAGTGGTCCTGATGTTGGAGATTCATGATTTGCTGAAGCAGTACCGGAACCCGGACGGGGGGATCATTACGGCTTTGCATCTGGAGGGTTTGCAATTGGGCCGGGGCGAGCAGGCGGCCCTGGTCGGACCGAGCGGGTCCGGCAAAACCACCTTATTGCATTTAATCGCCGGGCTGCTGACTCCGACCGCCGGCAGCATTTTTGTGGATGGGCGGCGTGTTGATGGGTTGCGGGAGAAGGAGCGGGACGTCTGGCGGGCCAGTCAGGTAGGCTACGTGTTTCAAAGCCTGAATCTGCTGCCCAATCTGAGCGCTTTGGAAAACGTGCTGGCGGCGCTGGCATTTGCCCGGGCCGTTCCGGAAAAGCCGGCCCGGCAACGGGCAGTAGAACTGCTGGAGTCGGTGGGTTTGGCCGGCCGCTTGAGCCATCGGCCGCAGCAAATGAGCGTCGGCGAGCAGCAACGGGTGGCCGTGGCGCGGGCGCTGGCCAACCGCCCCGCCGTTATTTTGGCCGATGAACCCACCGCCAGTCTGGATCGGGAAACCGGCCACAGCGTCCTTTCCCTGTTGCTCCGGCTCTGCCGGGAGCAGGAGAGCGTCTTAATCCTGGCCACCCACGATCCGGCGGTCATGGAGCATTTCTCCCGCCGGATCGAATTGGAGAGTCGGATGGAGGTGAAACCCGATGCGGCTGCGGATAGTGTGGCGTAATTTACTGGCTAAACCGTTGCAAAGCCTGATCACAACGGCGGTGGTGGCGTTGGCGGTGGCATTGACCGTGACCCTGATGCTGCTGGCCGAAGGAATTCAGCAGGGGCTGACCCGAGCCACCGAACCCTTTGATTTGATTGTCGGAGCCAAGGGCAGTCCGATTCAACTGGTGCTGAATACAGTTTTCCTTCAGGATGCCCCCATCGGTAATATCGACCATGACCTGGTGGAGGAGATTGCGGCCAAACCGGGAGTGGCAGCGGCCGTTCCGGTCGGATTCGGCGATAATTACCGGGGCTACCGGATTGTTGGCGCCTCGGAAGCCATCTTCGAACAGCGGATCGCGCCGGGACGGCCGTCCTGGCTTCAAATAAAGGAAGGAAGGGCGTTTAACCAGCCGTTCGAGGCGGTGATCGGAGCCAAAGCCGCCCGGGACTTGCGGCTTCGATTGGGGGATACCTTCGCTTCGGTTCATGGGTTAACCGAATATGAGCAGGGTGAAACGCATGACCAAAACCGGTACCGGGTCGTGGGAATCTTGAAACCGCTGGGCGGACCGTATGATCAGGCCATTTTGGCGTCGCTGGAGAGCATTTGGGAGATTCACGAGCATCACGGGGAGAAGTCCGGAAGTTTCAAGCGCGAGGAAGCGGCTGAACACGATCATGAACACGGCGTCACCGCGATTCTCGTTAAACCGCGGGGCTATGGGGAAGCGATGCGGTTATACCAGCAGTTTCAGAGCGAATCGCGGGCACAGCTGGTTTTCCCGGCCCAGGTGATCGTGCAGTTCTTCGCGATGATGGGCCAGGGCGAGCAAGTGCTGCAAATCATCGCCTATTTGGTCATCGCCATGACTTTCTTTACGGTCGCCTTGACGCTTTACCTGTCGGCCAACGGCCGGACCCGGGAATTGGCGATTCTCCGGGCGATCGGGGCCAATTCCGGTGACATCTCCGGGATCATTCTGCTGGAAGGTGCAGTCATCATTATCGTGGGTTTGGCTGGCGGCCTGCTGATCGGACACGGCCTGTTTTGGTCGCTGGCAACCCTGTTGCAGCAGAAGACCGCGATCACCATTATGTTGGCCGGTTCCTGGAAGGAACTTTATCTGGCGCTGGGAGTGAGCGGCTTCGGCTTGCTGGCCAGCATGGTCCCGGCGGCGGTGGCCTACCGCTTCGACGTAGCCCGGAATCTTTAAAAGCCATCTGATAAAGTCAAATGATCGACGATAGTCTTGTGGAAAGCATTAAAAAGACGACTTTATCACTTGCTTCTCTGAGCTTTGGTGTACAACCCGGCCTTGGGCCGAGTTTATCACAACGCTTTTAATAAGACCAAATTAAATACAGATTAAGCTTGGTTTAAACCGTAGGATTCAACGAACGGATCGCGAAAGTAAAAATTAAGGATGCTATTGGATTAAAAACTAGGTTAAGAGGGGTATCGCCATGAAATTGACCGTTTCCAGCAATTCGTTGTTGAGCAACATCACTGAGATCTGGAGCCACGGGGAAAGCGTCCAGATGGTGCGGACCATCGAGGGCAAGGTCTACAAGGTCACCGCGTTCCAAAACATTTACAGCGCTCATTCCTTCAAATACATGGCCTTCATCGAAGTCCAAAAGGCCAGTGAAATCGGGCTGGTCTGGACCTCGGCGGCCCTGTCCTGCCAGGGCGCGGACACAGTCAAGCAATGCCTCGGCAACGCCTTGGAAGCCATCAATGAAGGGCGGACGGCCATGGCGGTTTGAGGCCGGCCGGGTCAGGGCTCGGGTTGCAATGAAACCTCGATCTTCAGCCGTTTTCCAAAGGCCTCTTTGACCGCTTTCTCATGATGCTTCAATCCCCAGAGTTCGAGCTGGCAGTCGCGGATCGCATCGATCCTGAGCGGAATGGCATCGCCTTCCGCCGGTTCGAACCAGGCCCGGCTGACGATGCCGGTATGGCTCCGGTCCAGGCTCTCGGCGATCCGCAACAGGACACTGAGGGCCTCCACTTTTTTCTGGGCTTCCTTATCGAGGCCGGCGAACTCGGGATGCTTCTTCCGGGGAAAGGTTCTTCGGTGGAAAAAGGCAGTGGCGGCGATGATCGCGATCTCCTCCTGATTGAACCCGAGTAAGTCGGCGTTACGAATCAGATAATAGGTATGGGCCTGATGATTGCTATAGGACAAAAAGGCGCCGATATCGTGAAGCACCGCCGCGTACTCCAGTAGTTCCCGTTCGGTATCGCCGAAGGGATGCAGCCCGGCGGCGGCCGCGCTGTCGAACAGCTCCAGCGCGAGTTGGGCGACACGGTTGGCGTGAAACTCGTCAAACCCGCAAGCCCGGCCGAGCTGCAACACGCTGTGTTCGCGCAGGGGCAGTTCTTCGGCATGATCAAGCGCAGCATTGTTCCGCGCCAGATTGTCAATGAGCAATCCGTCCCGGAGGCCGCGGTCGCTGACAGCGATCGCGGGGATCCCCAACTCCGCCATAAACGTATCGAGAATCGCCGCGCCGCCGATAATGATATCGGCCCGCTCCGGATTGATGCCTTCCACTTTCCGCCGTTCCTCCAGAGACAGGCCGCAGAGCATCTGGATGATTTGCTTTAATTGATCGTAAGTAATGATGTCGTCTTTTTGCATTTTCCGCCTGAAAAAGTGGCGGACCGTGATCTCGGCCAGGTTCTCGATGGTTCCTGAACTCCCGAAGGCCAGCTCCAGCGGGATTTCTTTGATGCGCTGCACGGCCCGGATCGCCACGTGCCGGACGTGTTTTTGAAGCAGGCCGTAAAGCGCGGGGGAGATGGGGCCCTGCTCATCGGCGAGAAAAAGGCTGGTAAGCCGGATCGCGCCTAATTTCAGGGAATCCAAGTAAAGATATTGCCGCTGGTCGCCGACGATCACCTCCGTACTGCCGCCGCCGATATCGATGAAAAAGGCTGGTGTTTTTCCGATATTGACGCCGCTGGATACCCCCAGATAAATCAGGCGCGCCTCTTCCCGGCCGGAGATCACTTGAACTTCCAAACCGGCCTCCTGCTTGAGCAGGATGAGAAACTCCTCCTGATTGAGGGCTTCCCGGGTCGCCGAGGTCGCCACGGCGACCAGCCGGTCCGCCCCATAGGATTGGGCCAGTTCGGTGAATTTCCGGCAGACCAGTACCGCCCGCTGCATGGCTTCGGGCTGAAGCCGCTGCTCCAAAAATTCGCCTTCGCCCAACCGGACGGTCTCTTTCTGCTGGGTCAGAACCCGGTGCGAATGGAACGGAATGCTCCGCACCAATAACAGCCGGATCGAATTGGTGCCGATATCAATAAAGCCGACGATCTCGTCTTCGGCGGTTCGAATCCTGGGTACCATGTTCTTCTCGCTTTCCGGTTTTCAACGTGAAAATCCCAATGTCTTGAATGCACGCGGGCTGACGCTGGACCCGCTAACTTATTATACCATAATTCACCCCGCGTCTTCCCGCAGCAGCGGCAGCGGTTCCCCGGCCGGAGCGGCCAGCTTTCGTGCGGTCAGGGCCTCCGGCGGTTCCTGGAACCAGAGGTTATCCATCAGCCATTGTTGTGAATTGAGTGGAACCTGATTCTCAAGGGGCTTGATCCGTTCATAGCTCCCGTCGGCGAGTAGCCGGCGGGATTGCAAGTTATCTGCCAGATGCAGATTCAAAATGCCGCGGATTAGGGAATGCTTCAGCTCGGGGTCGTCCACTGGGAACAAAATCTCGACCCGGCGGTCGAGGTTCCGGGGCATCAAATCGGCGCTGCCCAACAGCACTTCTTCCTTCCCGCCGTTTCGGAAATAATAGATCCGGGTGTGTTCCAGAAAGCGGCCGACGATTGAGGTCACGCTGATCCGGTCGCTGATCCCCGACACGCCGGGCCGCAGACAACAGATGCCGCGCACCTGGAGATCGACCTTGACGCCGGCCTGAGAGGCGCGGTAAAGCGCCTGGATGCACTCCGGATCAACCAGAGAGTTCATTTTAAACGCGAGATAACCGCCGCCGCAGGCCCGGTGCAGCTCAATCTCCCGATCGATCCGTTCCAGAATCTTGCGCCGGAGCGAAATCGGGGCGGCGATCAGCTTCTGATAGTCATCCTTTCGCGAATAACCGGTGATGGCGTTGAACAGATCAGAAACATCGGCGCCGATGGCCGGTTCGCAGGTGAAGTAACTGAGATCGGAATAAATCCGGCTGGTCACCGCGTTATAATTGCCGGTGCCCAGATGGAGGTAGCGAACGATCCCCTCCGCTTCCCTCCGGACCACCATGCACATCTTGGCATGGGTCTTTAATCCCATGACCCCGTAAACCACATGGACGCCGGCCTGTTCCAGGGCTTGGGCCCAGTTGATATTGTTCTCCTCGTCGAACCGGGCCTTCAACTCCACCAGGACCGCGACCTGTTTCCCGTTCTCCCGGGCCTCCATCAACGCCTGAACAATAGGGGAATTGGATCCGACCCGATACAGGGTTTGTTTAATGGCCAGCACCTTTGGATCACGGGCCGCCTCCCGGACGAAATCGATCACCGGATTAAAGCTGTCGTAGGGATGGTAGAGCATCAGATTTTGACGGCGGATGACGGCAAAAAGGCTCTCGCCGGGATTGGGAAGACCGGAAATCCTGGGCGTAAAGGCCGGATCCTTCAGATCGGGCCGGTCCAGTTTGACCAGTTCCATCAGGCTGGAAAGTCCCATTGGACCCTGGGCCGGATAAACATGGTCCGGTCCCAGGCAGAACTTGTCCATGAGCAGCAGCCGGATCCGTTCCGGCATGGCGCTGTCGATTTCCAGGCGCACCACGGAACCGAAGCGGCGCATGCCGACGCTCTCCTGAATGGTGGAAAGCAGATCGGAGGCTTCGTCCTCCTCGATCTCCAGGTCGGCGTCGCGGGTTACCCGAAACGGGTATACCGCCGCGATCTCCAGGCCGGGGAAGAGCAAATCGGCATTGGCCGCGATTCCTTCTTCCAGCCAGACCAGATCGGCGCCGGCCGGTTTGACCGTTTCGGAACCGCTCTCGTCGTTTTCCTTCGGGATCGGAAGCAACCTCGGGAAAATATCGGGAACCTTCAACCGGGCGAACCGCTCGCCTTGAACCGGATCGGCGATGACAAAGGCCAAATTCAGGCTGAGATTGGAGATGTGCGGGAAAGGATGGCCCGGATCAAAGGCCAGCGGGGTCAGGATTGGGAAAATTTCCTTCTCAAAATAACCGCGCAGCAACTGACGTTGCCGGACCGACAATTGGTGATAGTGATAGACTCGGATTCCTTGCTCCCAAAGCTTTGGAAGCAGATCATCACACCAGCACTCGGTACGGCAGATCAACTGCGGCAGCAGCTCCTGATTGATCAGGCTCAATTGTTCGAATGGGCCGAGGCCATCCGGCGATAAGTCGGCTGTCCGGCTTTCGATCTGTTTTTTCAGCCCGGAGACGCGGATCATAAAGAACTCATCCAGATTGTGCGCAAAGATCGCCAAAAATTTAACCCGCTCCAGCAGCGGTTTGGATTGATCCAGCGCTTCCTCCAGCACCCGGAGGTTGAACCGGACCCAGCTGAGTTCCCTGTTAATGAAGAGGGAAGGGTCGCCGAGATCGGAACCGCAGACTCTGGCCAATGACAGAGGGGGGGCGTTGCCGGTCTTTTGGGAATTCATCGTCCGATCGCTCCTTGGAAACCGAAGATGATGATACTTTTGCCGCCGGCCAATGGCGGCTACGCCAATAACTTGATTCGAGTAAAAATATAATCGAGGGGCTCCTGTTTCAAAACCACCCGGAAATAATCGCCGTCGTTGAGCTGTTCGGGCTGGAAGCCGTTGAAATTAAAATATTTGGTGCTCCGGTTCCGATCGAACCAATACACCAATTGGATCTGGCCCCGGTCGATCTCAATGGCGGTCATCCCGTTCTTCCCAATGACCGAACCGGAATTGAACAGGCAGGGCACCAGCGGATCGGTGGTATAGAGGCTGCTCTGGTCGGCGTCATTCCGGTTCCGGGTCTGATAATAGCGGAGTTCGGCGTTGTAGGTCTGGATCTTCTGCGCCAGCTTTTCCCGGTCGTTGAACGCCGCGGAGGCATAATCGCGACAAAGCTGCTCAATTTTAAATTTTAGGCAGTCGGTTTTGGAGAGGGATTCGAAGAGCGGCCGATGGGTATGGCCGATCAGAGAGACGATCTTCCGGTCGCGTGAAAAGCCGTAGACCTGTTTCTCCGTCTTGAACCGGACCGTGCTGTCGTGGGAATACGAGAAGTTCTTGATCCCGATGGGGTTGGCGATATATTTCAGCACCAAGCCGCAGAGAAGGTTGAACTTCTCCATAAACAACGACGCCTGATGGCCGTGGAAGACAAAGATATAATTCCCGTCATAATCGAGCTTGAGGGCGGGTAAAGTTGGTGGCGAGGAGGAAGGATGATGGAGCGTTTCTAATTCCTGATCATGATTGCCGATGATCTTGAATAGCCGGCTGGCCGCGGCAAACTCGTCAAACAACTGGTAAACCTCGGCCCACTGACGCCGGATCTGGCTCAAGCCGAACCGCTGCAATTCTTCGATATCTCCGTTCAATACCAATCGAAACCGGTTTTCCGCGTAATATTGCTTCAATACGGCGGTAAAGATCCCGGCGTTTCGCCGGAAGTCATCCCGGGAACTCCCGTCGCCCAGATGGAGGTCGCTGAAAAATACGAAGCGATCCTCCCGGGATAGCGGGACGGCAGGAGTCTCCGCGAAGACTTGATCCAATTTTCCAAAAATATGGCGTTTACGCATAGTTATCGTCCGTGCATCCTCCCCAAAGCCTTTCAGGGGGTTTTCAGGCCGGAGATCTGGACCCGTTTGGCCAGCTTCTCATCGAGCAGATCCCGAATTCCCTCGGTGACTTCGAGATAGATTTTGTCCTTCCGTTCTTTCAGCCGCTGATATGATTTTAAGATATCGAGCGTCAGAATGATCCGGGTGCTGCTGCAGTTCAGCTCACCTCGGAGATGGCTGCCGATCCGCTCGAACCCCAGAATCTTAGTGTGGAAATGCAATGGAGAATTAGGATCGGACTCAAACACGTCGGTGAGAAAATGGGTATAACCCCGTTCCACTACTTCCTTGATAGCGGCCCGCATCAACTTCAGCACCACCCGGATGTTTTTGCGGTAACCGGGCACGATCATGAACCTCCCGATATCCACCAGTTTGTACTCCCGAGCCATCCGTTCCAGGTCGACATGAGAATCGAGCGTCACCTCCAGCTCGGCGGGGAAGACCAGTGAGGGATCGTAGACCAGGCGGATGACTCCGGCTGGCTGGCCGTTGACCGAGGCCAGAAACCAGGAGTATTTGGCCGATTCGCCGATATTTTCCGGGATTTCGTTTTCCGGCAGGCGGATCCAGTTCTTCTCTTTCAGGTAAACTTGTTCGATAACTTGCAGAGCCTGGGCACGGGTGGCGGCATCAGCCACTTTCACGGTGTTGATCTCTGAGAAAGCCATGGTCGTTTCCTCCTTGTATCGTTGTTTTGAGATGAGTTAGCGGCCGGATTTCGGAACGGGTGGAACCGGCGCCGGGAAGGAATATTCTTTACCGGAAAGCCCGGCTAACTCCAGCATGACGGTATGGGTGATCCGCTGCTCCAGATAATCGCGGTAGCGTTTCCGGAAAGCATCGGACAGTTCAGGGTCATTTTCAGAGTGCCGCAGTAGTTCGGCCTCGCGCTCGAAACATAACGGCTCGCCGATGCGGAGAATCAATCGCCCGAAGGCTGGAATTGTACCCTTTTTGAGGCGGGCCGGGAAATCAATTCCGACCGGAATGACCGGCCGGTCCGATTTCAGCGCCAGGTGGCCGAGGCCCCTTTTGGCCCGGAGCAACCGGCTTGGGTCGGGATTGCGGGTCCCTTCGGGAAAGAGGCCGATGCTCCGGCCAGATTCCAGCCGGTTTAGGCACTCGGGCAAGACTTTCCCGTGCTGGTTGCGTTCCCGGTATTTATTAAGAAAACCGATAGTGGACGGTTTATTGTACACGTATACCGGATCGATTTGTTTATAGATCCAGTTGATCCCCGGGAGCTGGCCGTACATCCAGTCGCTCACGAAGCTGATCAGCCGGCCGCGGCGCTGATAAATCAATACGCACGGCGCCAAGATCGCTTCAAAGGAACAGTTGTGGTTAAGGGCAAAGATGGCCGGATCATTGACTGCTTCCAACCGGGCGGCGTTTTCGACGGTCACCAGCGGTCCAAGGCAGAACAGCAATGATTTCAGGAATATTTGCGGTGCGCGTTGCAAGTACGGCAGTTCAGCTCGGAGGATCGCCATTTTATCGTTTAAAATGTGAGCAGTCATGGATTATCGCCATTCCTTCTTGGTTGCTTAATTACGAGAAATGGTGTGTTAATGAGTACACACTTTGTAATTGGTTTCCGAACGTGAATTTAAAACGGCAGCCATCCCAATGCCCACCAAGTGATCCCGGTTCCGCAGCAAATCCCGGCCAAAACGTCCAAGGGATAATGGACCCCGATATAGATACGGGAAAAACCGATTAAAGCCGCAAGGCTCAGTCCCAACGTCCCTAGCGCCGGAATCGCCGATCCGACCACCAGCGCGGCGGAGAAGGCGGCGGCGGTGTGGCCGGAAGGAAACGAAAAATCATGCTCGATCGCGAACGGAACGACTCCCTCCAGCACATTATATGGCCGGACTCTGGCAACGGTGGCCTTTAAAATCTGAACAATGATCGTGACCACGATTTGGACTGCGGCCAACCGCAGCCCCAGGGTCCGGGTGCCGGGAATCGCCAGTAGGGTTGCTGCCAATCCGGTTTGGAAACGTAACCCGCCCAACTGCGTGAAGGTTATGATCAAACGATTGATGCGGCGATGTTGCATTCCATTGAGCGTTAGAAACAAATTGCGGTCCAAGCGTCCGATAGCTTGAATGATAGCGCTCATTACAACCTCCAACGTTTAGGGTGCAACCGAGTTGATACATAATTTTTAATCCTGATTAAAATATAAAGTCCCATGGTTATTGCCGGTTCAATGCCGAATTAACGAACGGTTAAGCCGAGGCTAAATTTGGGCCGAGGAAACGATTGGAATGAAACAGGATTGTTCCTTAACCTTAATTTAGGCTTAATTCGGGAGCGTTCTCCCCTTAAAAGCCATGTGATAAAAGTTCTGCTATAGGGAAAAATTCTGGATTGACTTTATCCCTTGATTTTTTGAGCTTTGGTGTATGACTTTAGCCTTCGGCCAGGTTTATCATAACGCTTTTAAATCGGTCGTGGCAAAGTGGTAAATATGAAACAAATGACTTCAAGTGACTTCAAGAGAGGACAAGCGATGATGTTTAAGGCGTTGTATCGGTTGTGGGAACGTATGCTTCAAATGTATCTGAATCTGAAGATCATCTGGAAGATGGCGATCGGCTTTGGAGTAACCCTGGTGGTCGTATTGTTCGTTACGGTTGCCAGCCAGTGGAATATGCATTGGATGTACGGGACGCTGAACTCAGTTATCGACCGGCAGTTGGAACCGATGGTTTATATCAACGACATCCGCTCCTACATTTCCGAACTGGAGGTTTCGACCCGGGACGCATTGCTGCAACGGGATGAGGTGGCGTTGCGTTACATCCATAATGAGTTTCTGCCAAATACCGTCCGGCGGACGGTCGAGTATTCGTTCGAACGGCTGGGGAACCAGGCCGCGGGTAGGGCCGAGAAGGCCAAATTGGATGAAATCCGTCAATACTGGCTGCAGTATTACGCGCTCTATGACCAATTGACAGCTAGTTTGACGGCGTACGGAGACCGCGAACTGACCAAAGCAATTACCAATACCCGGTATTTTCTGGTCGGCGGATTCGACCGGATGGTCGAATCCGATTACCGGCAAAAAGCGGTTCTGGCCAGGAATGATGCCAAGGAAGCGTTTGCCCAGCAGCAGGTAACCGCCTGGACGCTGGTGTTGATCGCGGGAGTGGTCGCTTTTGGGATCAGTTTTCTGACCGCCTTTACCATTATCTTGCCCTTGACCCGGCTGGCGGCGGCTTCGCGGCGGATCGCCTCCGGCGATCTGAGTGTGCAGGTTTCCGGCCGACGCGGCGACGAGTTTGGAGAGGTGGCCGAGTGTTTCAACTTGATGTCCGGGGAGTTGAAGGCGCTAGTCGAGGAGATCAAAAACGCCGCTGATAAGGTAAATGAGAACAGCCAGCGGCTGTTGGACGGAACGCACGGCGTTTCTACCGTTACTCAGCAGCTATTGGAGACCCTGGCCCAAGTGGCGGTCGGCGCCGGCGAGCAGCAGCAAAAGGTTTCCTCCATCCATGAGGTGGTCCGGGCCGTCAGCCAGTTTTCCGATGAGATCAATCAAATCACCCACCGGGTCGAAGAACTGTCGGGAAGCGCGGTTGCCAGGGCGTTGCATGGCGAGGAGGTCGCCGGGGAAGTGGCGGGAAAAATGCGGCGGATCCAGCAATTCATGAAGATCTCCGATGAGATGATGAGCCAGTTGCAAACGGTATCGGCGGAGATCGGAATCATGGCCGCTTCGGTACAGGAGATCGCCGAGCAGACCAACTTGCTCTCCCTTAACGCCGCCATCGAAGCGGCCCGCGCTGGCCAACAGGGCCGGGGCTTCGGCGTGGTGGCCGAGTCCATCGGACAATTGGCGGTGCAGACCAAGACCGCTTCCTCCAAAGTTACCCAATTGGTCCGGCGGATTCAGGAAGTGTTTCAAAAGCTCTCGGGGATGATTGAAACTGAGAACGCGGTGATCCGCGAGGGTGAGCTGGCGGCTTCCGGTCTGAATGAAGTCTTTGATTCGATTATCGAAGCCGCGCGTCAGGTCAATCAGGAGTCCGGCCAGGTGACCCGACGCACCGTGAAACTGGCCCGGGAGCATACGGAAGTCTTGAAGGCGGTGGAACAGATCACCCGCATCGCCGATCAACATAAAGAAGGAACGGAACATGCCTCGTCCGCCGCAGAGGAACATTACAGTTGCACCCAGGAGATGATCAGCGCCGGCCAAATCCTGGTCCACTGGGGCGATAACCTCCGCACCGCAGTCAGCAAGTTTAAGAACTAATTTTACCAAAACCCCATCATTACCGCAAAAGTAACATTTCTTAATCTGTTCTTAATCATGCATTCAAATCGATTTAATTACACTTTCGTATGATGAAAGTGCCAAGCCGTTGGCCTGGGATGATTCCCGGAGACAGCTTGCTGCTTGGGGTCTGTCATTTGGGTTGGAGGATGTCATGGAAGCTCACGAATGGTTGCGCAAGAAGGAACAAATTATTGCCGGAGCTTTATTGGGAATCGCTTCGGTGGCCGTGGCCGGGGTGCTGTTGATCATCTGGTTCGTTTTTAAGGAAGGGTGGCCGGTCCTGTCCAAGTTCGGGCCGGTGACTCTGGCGTTCGGCCGCGACTGGCAGCCCACCGGCGGAGTTTATGGAATGCTGCCGCTGCTGGTCGGTTCGGCCTTCGTCACTCTGACTGCGCTGGTATTGGGAGTGCCGCTCGGTGTCGGCTGCGCCGTCTTCATGGCGGAGATCGCTCCAGAACAGGTGGCCAAGTATGTTCGGCCCGCTATTAACCTGCTGGCCGGAATCCCATCGGTGGTTTACGGATTTTTCGGCCTGGTGATTCTGGTACCCGCGCTCCGGTTCCTCTTCGGTGGCGTGGGTTTTAGCCTGTTTGCCGGCGGTGTGATTCTGGCGATCATGATCCTGCCGACGATCATCAGCGTTTCCGAGGATTCGCTCCGGGCCGTGCCCCGCGACTACAAAGAAGCCTCGCTGGCATTGGGCGCGACGCACTGGCAGACGATCTATAAAGTATTGGTTCCGGCGGCCAAATCGGGGATTATGGCCGCCGTCATTCTTGGAATGGGCCGCGCCTTGGGCGAAACCATGGCGGTGATCATGGTTACCGGCAACACGCCGCTGGTGCCGTCCTCGGTCTTGAGCCCCGGCCCGACACTGACCGGAACCATTGGCCAGGAATGGTCCTATGCTTCCGGAGAACACGCTCAGGCGCTGTTTACGGTCGGGATCTTTTTGTTCGCGCTGATCATACTGATTAATTCCACCGCGCTAATTATCTCCCGAAAGAAGGTTGGTTCCTGATGCGCCGCTGGGCCCGGATCTCCCAGAATACCGCTTTCGGCCTGCTATGGACGACTGCGGTGCTGGTCATCGGTTGTCTGCTTTTGATCATCATTTTTATCCTAAAGGAAGGGCTGCCCTCGATCAACTGGAAGTTCCTGACCGGGTATCCGGAAGCAATGGGCCGCGAAGGCGGAATCTTCCCGACCATTATCGGGTCAATCTATCTGACCGTGGTTTCCCTGATCATCGCCGCTCCGGTGGGGGTGGGATCCGCCATTTATCTGATCGAATACACTCGGGAGAACTGGGCGACCAAGGTCATCCGGTTCGCCACCGAAACCCTGGCCGGGGTTCCGTCGATCATTTTCGGCCTGTTCGGATTCGCTTTTTTCGTGACCTATCTTCATCTCGGCTTTTCAATCCTGTCGGGCGCGATCACGCTGGCGATGATGCTCTTGCCGACCATCATCCGCACCGCCGAAGAGGCGATTAAGGCCGTTCCCAATGCTTACCGTGAGGGAAGTCTGGCGCTGGGGGCCACCAAATGGACTACGATTGTAAAAGTAGTCGTTCCGGCCGCCTTGCCCGGTATTGTCACCGGAATCGTGCTCAGCATCGGACGGGCCATCGGCGAAACGGCCGCGGTCTGGTTGACCGTGGGCGGCGCGCTCCGACTGCCGATCTCGATCATGGACTCGGCCCGGCCGATGACGCTGCACTTATACGTGCTGGCCGCCGAGGGACTGTCGTTGCCCCGGGCCTACGCCACGGCCAGTATCTTGATCATCACGATCTGGATTATCAATTCCATCGCCAGTATCCTGATGAGCCGCTTTTCACTGAAACTGAAGGCTTGATTGGAGGCTTTAACTTCAATGCAAAATAAAATTACGGCGGAAGATTTCAATCTCTTTTACGGCAACTTTCAAGCGTTGAAGACGGTTAACATGAAGATCGGGGCTAAGAACGTGACCGCCCTGATCGGCCCTTCCGGCTGCGGCAAGACCACTTTCCTCCGTTCGCTGAACCGCATGAACGACCTGCTGGACAATGTCCGGGTCGAGGGCAGAGTGACCCTGGATGACGTGGAGATTTACAGTCCCAAGGTGGATGTGGTGGCCCTGCGGAAGAGGGTGGGCATGGTTTTCCAGCGGCCCAATCCGTTCCCGATGTCGATCTACGATAATATCGCCTATGGCCCCCGGATCCACGGGATTAAGGAACGCAACCGGCTGAATGAAATCGTGGAGCAAAGCCTGACCGGCGCCGCCCTCTGGAACGAGGTAAAGGACCGGCTGTATACGCCGGCGTTGCGCCTTTCCGGAGGTCAGCAACAGCGTTTGTGTATCGCGCGGTTGCTGGCGGTGGAACCAGAGGTGCTGCTGATGGATGAGCCGGCTTCGGCCTTGGACCCGATCTCCACCGCCAAAATCGAAGATCTGATCGCCGAGTTGAAGAAAGACTACACCATTGTGATTGTCACTCACAATATGCAGCAGGCGGCCCGCATCTCCGATCACCTCGGCTTCTTCTTGCTGGGGCGGCTGGTGGAGTATGGTCCAACCGAAACCGTGATGACTAATCCTCGCGAAAAAGAAACCGAGGATTATCTCACCGGACGGTTCGGTTAACGGTTTCCGGGAATCAACTGGAATCCCGGAGGGATTTTTTGTATACTATTGATATTAGTTGTCAGTTGCTGGCTCCCGGTTATCGGATCGGCTGTTTAGAATCCTTCAAGCTTTTTTCAGAGATTATTAACCAGGAACCGGGAACTAGAAACCAAGAACCAGGAACTAGGAACCAAATCGAGAAGGTGATGAAACGATGACTCGGGAAGGTTTTGATAAAGCCCTCAGTGAGTTGCAGCAGGAGATGCTGCGGATGGGAAGCATGGTCGAGGAGGCCATTCATTTGTCCGCCGACGCCTTGGGCAAGCAGGATTTGTCTCTGGCCCAAAAGATCATCGATGGCGACGATTTGATCGATGCGTTGTCCCAAAAGATTGAGGACGACTGCATCCGGTTGATCGCCTTGCAGCAGCCGCTCGCCCGGGATCTACGGGTAGTGACCACGGTACTGAAGACCGTCACCGATCTGGAGCGGATCGCCGATCATGCCACCAATATCGCGGAGATCACCCAACGGATCGGCGGCGAGCCGCTGATTAAACCGTTGATCGACATTCCCAAAATGGCTGCGATGGCAGAGGCGATGGTCCGTGACAGTCTGAAGGCGTTCGTCGACCGCGATGTGGCAGCCGCCAAAGATACGTGCCTCCGGGATGATCAAGTCGATGAACTGTATGAGAATATTTTCAATGAATTGACCGCGTTCGTCGAGGCCGGCGGCGAAACCCGGCGGGTGGTTCAGGCGCTGAACTTGCTCTTTGCCGCCAGGTATCTGGAACGGGTGGCCGACCATGCCACCAACATCGGCGAGCGCGTGATTTATCTGGTGATCGGCAAAAACGAGAAGTATTGACGGCTATATAAGTTGAATTAAATTTCTTATATGCATCATGTCCCTAAAGCCGGACATGATGGAAAATGAATGAATTTAATTTAACTTATTTCAGCTGTAATAGGATGAAGTAAATTCCGATTGATGCCGTTTGCATTCGGCTTTAAGAATGCAAATTTTATATTAGAAATTTACTTCATCCTATATAGGTATTAACGCGGAAATGGGGAATCGCAAAAACCTTGGGGCGGGCGGCCGCCCGCCTCATGCATGAGGTGAAATATGGCCAAGCGTATTTTAATCATTGATGATGAACCAATGATCGTGGAATCGGTAAGCTATAGCCTGAAACAAGAGGGTTATGAGGTACTCTCGGCCGGCGACGGGATCGAAGGGCTGAAGCTGGTGGAGTCGGAGGAACTGGATCTGATCCTGCTTGACCTGATGCTGCCGGGAATGAATGGCCTCGAAGTTTGCCGCACGATTCGCCAGACTTCCAACATCCCAATCATCATGCTTACCGCCAAGGAGGGGGAGATCGACCGGGTGCTCGGCCTGGAGCTGGGAGCTGATGATTATGTGACCAAGCCGTTCAGCATGCGGGAGGTGCTGGCCCGGATCAAAACGGTGCTGAAGCGTTCCAGCTTCGGGGGAGCGGCGATGGATCCCCCGAAGCTGATTGTAGCGCGGGATCTCCAGATTGATTTGCTCGGCCACGAGGTCACGGTCAAAGAAAAGGTAGTCAACCTCTCCAGCAAGGAATATGAATTGCTGCGAATTTTGGCCAGCCATCCCGGACAGGTGCTGACCCGGGAGCAATTGCTCAATCTGGTCTGGGGGAATGACTTTTATGGCGACGACCGCACCGTCGATGTCCATGTCCGGTGGCTGCGGGAGAAGATCGAGGAGGATCCCGGCAATCCGCAGTATATCCTGACGGTGCGCGGGGTAGGCTACAAGTTCCGGAAGTAAGCTTCAAACGGTTGAAACGAGGGCTGGTCATGAAATTTCGTACACGGCTCTTTCTTTTTTATATTGTCGGGGTCAGTTTGATGATTTTGGCGCTGGCCACCTATTTTCTGAACTTCGAGGAGCGGCGGGTCCGGCATTCGCTCTACGATCAACTACGGATTCAGGCCAAGCTGATCGCGGGCCGTCTGAACGGGCCCGGCCAATTGGACGATCGGAGCCGGCTGGCCGCGATCATGAAGCAACTGGCGAGCGATGCCGAGGGCCGGGTGACGGTCATCGACGCCGGCGGGAAGGTACTGGGCGATACCGCCGGGGATCCGGCCAAGATGGTCAATCACAAAGAACGGCCCGAGTTCCGGGAAGCCCTGGACGGCCGGGCCAGAACCGTGACTCGCTACAGCCAGACCCTGAAGCAGCGGTTGATCTATACCGCGGTGCCGCTCCGCAGCGGAGGCCGGATCACCGGCGCGGTCCGGGTAGCCGCCAATCACCGGCAACTGGATCAACTCCTGGTCCGCCTGCGCTGGCTGCTGGCGGGAGCGGTGGCCTTTACCGCCTTGCTGGCGTTGGTCACCGGCTACCTGGTGATGCGTCAGGTCTCTAGGCCAATCCTAGAATTGCAGCGGCTGGCCATCGGGATCTCCCGAGGCGATCTGGCCGGCCGGGTCCGGCTTTTCGGCCGGGATGAGTTGGCCGATCTGGGACTGGCCTTCAACAGCATGGCCCAGCAACTCTCCGATTTGTTCTCCACCATCAAGGAGGAGAAGCACAAGCTGGAAGTGATTCTGGAAAATCTGGTCGACGGGATTCTGGTCATTGATCACCGGCTCCGGATCGTGCTGGCTAACCCGGCGGCCCGGGAAATGCTCAGGCTGGACCGGAAAAACATCACCGGCCGGCCGGTGATTGAGGCGGTCATCAACCATCATCTGCTTGATTTGATCCAGGACGTCAATCTTTATAAGGAACCGCTGGAAAGCGAGTTGGCCCTGTATTATCCGCGCAACCAGCAATTGCAGGTGCTGCTGGCGCCACTGAAGGACGAGACCGGGACGGTGGTCGGAACCATCGTGGTGCTTCACGACCTGACTCAGGTGCGCCGTCTGGAGCGGATCCGCCAGGACTTCGTGGCCAATGTCTCTCACGAACTCCGAACCCCGATTACCTCGGTCAAGGCCATGGCCGAGACTTTGCTTGCCGGCGCCTGGAAGGAGACGGGGATTCTCAAACGCTACCTGAACGCCATCGACCAGGAATGCGACCGGTTGGCCAACCTGATCAACGACTTGCTGGCCCTGGCCAAGCTGGATTCGAAGGTGGAAACGGTCCGGGAACCGTTTGACATGGCCAGCCTGATTCAAGAGGTCGCCGAAAGGTTCGAGCCGCTGTCCGGACCGACGCCGCATTTTGAGGTCAACCTGTCCGGCGCCGAACTGCCGCGGGTGATGGGGAATAGAAATCAAATCAAGCAGGTGCTGATCAATCTGCTTGATAACGCCTTTAAATACACGCCCGGCGAAGGACAGGTCCGCTTGTCGGCCTGGCCGGAAGGAGAGATGCTCCGGGTGGCGGTGGCCGACACCGGCATCGGCATCCCCCAGCAGGATCTGGATCGCATCTTTGAACGGTTCTACCGGGTCGATAAAGCCCGGAGCCGCGAGATGGGCGGCACCGGGCTCGGGCTGTCCATTGTCAAGCATATCGTGGAAACGCACGGCGGCAAGGTCACGGTAGAGAGCTCACTGGGCCGGGGATCGGTGTTCAGCTTTACGGTGCCGGTGGTTTCGGGTTCCTAGTTGTTGTTGGCTGGTTCCTAGTTTCTAGTTAGTTTCATCCTGGTTTTTAGTTCTTGATTTGTGATTGTCTTGCTGACCCATGAATCTTAGTGGCTGGTTGTGGTTTATGATTAAACCATGAAAAAAGAAAGGGCGACATCAATTCGCCCTTTCTTTTTGTCTTTCTTCCTGAGTTCGTTGAGTGTCGAAGGGTAGCTGTTGGCCGTTGCCATCTTTCTTCATAACCACCAGCCACCAACCGCTCAATACTTTCCAAAGTTTGGTTCCCGCTCGGCCGGGGTGTTGAGCTGCCGGACTGTTTTGGCCTCCACCAGTCGCTGTTGAACTCCGGTGTTCCCCAGCCGGAACTTGCCGATCATTTCTTGCAAGTACTCGGCCTGTGAATTCATTTCCTGACTGGCTGCGGCGCTCTGCTCGGAGGTGGCGGTATTGGTCTGGGTCACCTGGGATACCTGTTCGATCCCCTGATTGATCTGGCCGATGCCGGTGGCCTGCTCGACGGAGGCGGCGGCGATCTCGCTTACCAGGCCGGCCGCCTTGGTAACGTCGTCGACGATCTGCCGGAGCGAAGCCGCGGTTTGATCGGCGATCCGGGTGCCGTCAGCCACTTTCGTAAGCGAATTTTCGATCAGTTGGGTTGTTTCCCGGGCTGCCTGAGCGCTCCGGCCGGCCAGGTTCCGCACTTCTTCGGCGACCACGGCGAAGCCCTTGCCGTGCTGGCCGGCGCGCGCCGCCTCCACCGCCGCGTTCAGCGCCAATATATTGGTTTGGAAGGCGATCTCATCGATGGCCTTGATGATCTTGGAGATATTGACCGATGATTCATTGATGTTCTGCATTGCCTGCAGCATCGCTTGCATCCGCTCATTGCCGGCCACCGCCCCTTGCTTGGTCTGGTCGGTCAACTCGGTGGCCTGTCCGGCGCGGATCGCGTTTTGGCGGGTCTGGGAAGCGATCTCGGCAATCGAGGCCGAGAGTTCTTCCAGCGTGGCCGCTTGCTCGGTGGCGCCCTGGGACAAGATCTGGCTTCCGTCCGCCACCTGCCGCGAGCCCGAGGCAACCTGGCCGGCCGCGGTATGAATTTCGCCCAGCAATTCGTTGAAGGAGGCGATGGCGTTGTTCATCGATTCTTTCATCCGGGCGTATTCGCCCAGGTAATCTCCTTCCATCATCAGGTCCAGATTGCCTTGGCTGATTTCGGTCAGAACGTCCGACGCCTCGGCCAGAGGACGGGCCATCGCGTCCAGCGCGCTGTTGAGGCCGGCGATGATCTCCCGGTATTTCCCTTCAAATTGGCCGGTATCGCTCCGTTGCGTCAGATCACCGCTGGCGGCCGCATGGGCCAGCTGGTCCGCTTCCTTGATCAGATTGTCGATGGCTGTCATCATTGCGATGGCCGAAGGTAGCATATAGTCGTTCTCCGAGAACCGTCCCATCGCGCGAAGCTCTTCCAGCCGGCTGATGTCGCCTTTGCCGAGCAGGATAAAGGTTTCCTGGATGCTGAGCAGGCGGGTCCGGACCTCATTGATCAGGCCGGCGAATTCCCGCAGCGTCCCTTGATAGCCGCCGACCATCTCGGTGGTGTAGTCATTGACGGCAAACCGGTTCAATACCGCATAGGCCTCGTCGAACGCCTGCGTGATTGCGTCGAGAGTCTGATTGAAGCCTTCGATGACTTTCCGGTATTCGCCGGAGAATTTGGCGACGTCGCCCCTAACGTTCAACTGCCCGGCAATCGCCGCTTCCGATAGGCTGACGGCTTCGTGGACCAACTCCTGAACCGCGCTCATCATTTGAATGTAGGCTGGCATCAACTGGTCGTTCTCCGAGCGACGGCCGATCGCCTTCAGACTATCGAGGTCCCCGAAATCTCCGGCCGAAATGTTCATGGTAATCCGTTGGATATTGGTCAGGCGATCAATGACGCTGTTGGCAGCCGCGGCGATTTCGCCGTAGACGCCCTGGTAATCCCCTTCGATGGTCCGGGTATAATCGTTTTGGGCCATGCGCTGCAGCACGGCGTTGCTTTCGTTCAGGGCTCCCAGGCCGCCGATGCAGGCGTTGATGCTGTTTTTGAGAGCGTTAAAGTCGCCCTGGTAGTCGGCGTTGAGCGGCTCCGGAATTTCACCCCTGCCGATGCGTTCGATATAATCGGCCGCCACCTGCAGCGGATCGACCACTGCGTCGAGGGTCCGGTTGATGCCGGCCACGATGGCCTGGAAATCGCCGTGATGCCGCCCGGCGTCGGCCCGGTGCGACAGCTCGCCGCTCACCGCTGCTTCGGAGAGCCGGTTGATGTCGTCAATTACCGCTTTAATGTTTTCGATCATTCTGTTCAGGTTCTGATTCAGCAGGTCCTGGTCCGAGCGGACCACCAGTTTCACATCCAGGTCGCCGGCTGCAATTCGCTCCGCGGCCCGGGCTCCTTCGCGGATATTGGCGACCATGATATTGAAGGAACTGGCCAGAGCGCCGATCTCATCCCTGGATTTGATGTTGATGGCGACATCACAGTCGCCCAAAGCCATCTTTTCGGTGGCCGCGGTCAGGCTACGGATCGGATCGATGATCAAGCGTTTCGACATGAAATAGGAGACGATGAATCCGGCGCTGATGTTGATCAGCAGGAAAATCAGGAATCCCAGCGCCAGTTCAGTACTTCTCTGGGTGTATTCGGACATCGGGGTGTAGGAAACAGTATACAAATCGCGCGCCGGATCCTTGGAATAGGCAGCCAGGTATTTTTCCCCGTTCAGGGTGAGAAAATCAATCCCCGCCCCCTGGGAGGAGATCTTTTGGAAAAACTGGGCGGTTTCTTCCCCGGCCTCATTGAAGTTGAACTTCAGGAGCTGCTCGCGATGGTCGGTGCTGGCCACCATGAACCCGTTGGAATCAATCACAATGGTCTTGGTCGCCTGGTCGGCGCCGTTATCGATGATCTGATCAGTGACTTTGCTGAGTTCGATCGCCATCACGAACAGGGCGAGGGAAGCATCGCCAGCTTCGTCGTCAATCGCGATGTAGTTGACCATGACCGGCCGGCCCGTGGTCGGGGACAGCCGGATAAATCCGAATAAGGTGTCTTTTTGAGCCGTCGATTTGCCGACGGACTGTCCGTCAATTCCGTCGGCAACCGTAATCCCGTCGTAATAATAAAGCATATTTTCGTAAATGCCGTTGCCCTTGGCGATTTCGGCTTTCAGCGTCGCGGCGATTCGCTGCAATTTTTCGGGATCGGGCGGGTTGCCCTGGCGCAGCCCGGTGAAATAATCCCTGGCGTAGCTATCGCTGGCGAAGGTTTGAGCCAGGTGTTCCATATTGGTCAGTTGCTTGCTGAGCTTATCCTGTTTTTCCTGTGTGACCAGGCTTAGTTTGGTTTCGATCTCCTCTTTGAGCGATTGGGAAACCAGGGTGTTGGCAAAAATAAAGATCATCAGCGCCGGAATGATCACGAACGCGTTCAGCAGCAGCATGATCTTTAGGAACAGAGAGCCTTTGATTTTTCGAAACATGGTTGAAACCTCCTTGTTATTCGGGTATGCTAATCTGGCGGATTACTGGAAGCGCTTCCAGAACGCCACATACCCACCCCGCCAATAAACAATAAAATAAATGAAAAAATTCCTTTCCCGCCAGGCGCGCCGGACTCCGGCCCCGCCCCAGGAAAGTTCTCTGTGTTGTTATTATCGGAATTATTTCTGAATGTTTTATAAATGTTTGTTAAAAAGCAGGTAATCGCCTGGACAGAGGTTGTGAGTTGCCCCAAAATCAACTGGGTGAGAAACCTTCGGGGCCTAACGGGTTTGATCCGGTTGGCCCGAGGCGGGCTCCGGGCTGAGGATTGGATAGAAGTAGGCCAGCGCCAGCCCGAAGAGGAGATGAGCGATGAGGGTGATCATCATCGTAGCGGCGGAGACCGGCAGCTCCGGTTCGGCCGATTGCCTCAACAAGGTTCCGAGGAGCACTACCCAGACCCCGAGGCCGAACCCCGCTCCTTTTATCCAGAGCAGTTTGGGCCGGATATATGGGAGCAGATAGACGAATACTACCCCCAATATCGCGGCCATGGTGAGATCGGCGACTCCTCCGATCAAATAGGCGACGGGACGGAACAGGTCAGCTCCGGTAAGGAACCTTGAGGCCACCATCTGCCAAAAGACGACCTTTGAGAATCCCAGTGCGAATCCGATATAATTAAAGAGCAGCTTGACGAGATCGGCTGCGAGTCCGATGGCGGCGCCGCGAAGGACCCGGTCTTGAATCATGGGCATTTCCTCCTATATTAGGATGAAGTAAATTTCTTTACTAAATTTGCATTCTTAATGTTCGAATGCAAATGAATCAAATCGGAATTTACTTCATCCGATTACAGCTGAAATAAGTTGAATTAAATTCATTAATTTTTGATCATGGCCGGCATTAAGGACATGATGTATATCAGAAATTTAATTCAACTTATATAGGTTACAGGCATAGTTTTTTTCAGGCTTCCGATTCTATGCATTGCGGAAGAAGCGTTTTGAAAAAAATCCGGCTGAAGGCCGGAAACAGCAACTAAACTTACGATACTCAAATTAACCACCAATGACCACAAACTACGAGCTTCATAGTTACAATCGAAATGAGGTGTAAAAATGGGTTTTTACGAAGACTTCGCCGCCGGGTACGATCGCCTTTTTCCGGCGGACCCGGAGACGGTAGGCTTTCTCCAGCGGGAGATGGGGCCGGCTCCGGCTCCGATTGCCGATTTCGCCTGCGGCACTGGCGGTTATGCGCTGGCGCTGGCCGAAGCGGGGTTTACCGTGACCGGGATCGATTTGTCGGAAGCGATGATCGCCGCGGCCCGGACCAAAGCCGGGAACCGGCCCGGTCTCCGGTTTCTGGCCGCCGACATGTCCCGGGTTGAACCGGATGAGCTTTATCACGGCTGGTATTGCATAGGCAACTCCCTGGTCCATCTCGGCGGTCCGGAGGAGATCACCGCGACACTGAACAGCTGGAAGCGCTGGCAGGGGCCGGGTGGCCGTTGGGTGATTCAGATCATCAATTACGACCGGATTTTGGATCGGCAAATTACGGCGCTGCCGACGCTGCGGGACGGGGACGCCGAGTTGGTCCGGGAGTATGCGACCGTTTCCGAGCGGCTGGTCTTATTCAAGACCCGGTTAACCTGGGCCGGGAAGAGTTTTGATAACGAGGTGCCGCTGTATCCGCTGCGCCGGGCGGAAGCCTTGCGGCTGCTGGAGAAGGCGGGGTTGAAGGTCACGGATGAATACGGGGAGTTCGATCGAAGCCCCTGGAGTCCGGAGAGTTTCGCGTATGTGGCCGTGGGAACGAGGCGAGAGGATGGGCGGTCATCCCGGAACCGCAAACCTTGAAGGATGCAACCGTTTCTGCTCC
Organism: Bacillota bacterium; assembly: GCA_023402395.1. Taxonomy (GTDB): domain Bacteria; phylum Bacillota; class UBA4882; order UBA8346; family UBA8346; genus JAEYGI01. Next base: position 67,126 of record JAEYGI010000051.1, on the reverse strand, counting down.
TTCAAGTCCGTTATAACATTCCGGCGGGATGGCGCCTGGTTAATTTAGGCCGGATGCAACTTGACCCGAACGCGCCGCAACTGATCCGGGCTTTGGATCAAGTGATCGAAGAGTCCGATCAGTTGATCGGAATGCCGGATCAGATGGAGGAACTGTCGCTCCAAATGATCCAAGAACCGGATCAACTGATCCGGGCCTTGGATCAAGTGATCGAAGCCCCGTTCCATCTGGAGCAACAGTTGCTCCAGATGGAAATATTGGAGGATCATTTGAAGCAGCTGTTGCTTCGGTTGATCCAACGGTTGCTCCAGTTGATCCGGAGGTTGGATCAGTTGAAGCAGGTCTCGCTCCAGATCAAAAAAGTACCGCTCCGGATGATCGAGGAGTTGCTCCGGTTGGAGCGGGGGCATCATCAGTTTTTAAGGCTCACTATTGAGAAATAGCGGGTCTTTTATTTTGAGGGAAGGGTTTGAACCGGGATTAAGCGGATTCACCGGATTTGGCTAATGAGGGTCGGTTATTCGGGGCGGTTGAAATGATTGTTTATTGTATCGAAAGGAATTTTGATAACGATAACGGTTCCAAAGTTTTGTTTACTCATAATATGCAACCCGAATTCCGGGCCGTAATAAATTTTTAAGCGCTTATTGGTATTATAGACCCCGATATGCCGTGACGGTTCAATGTCGGCATTTAACTGGGTTCTGATTTCAGCCAGTTGAGTTTTGCCGATACCCATGCCATTGTCAATAATGGAGATTCTGAGATAGGCTTTCGAGCGGAGAAATTTGATTTTAATGGCTCCGCCGCCTTTTTCTTTAATCCCGTGGTAAATACTGTTTTCAATTAATGGCTGTAAAAGGAGTTTGATCGATTTGATTTGAAGATCGGCTTCATCATATTCCCAAATGACTTCGAAAATGTTTTGATATTGAATTTGCTGAATCTTGATATAACTTTGGGCATTTTTGACTTCCTCCGCCAGCGTCACTAAATCATTCGGCTGGCTTAACGAATACTCCAAAATATCAGTAAGATAAGCAATCATTTGATTGGCTTTGTTGGACCCGTTAGTTAGCTTGATTACCTCCCAGTAAATCGTATGCAAGGTATTAAAGAGAAAATGGGGATTAATCTGCGATTGCAGCGCTTTGAATTCACTGACTTTCAGCTTGTATTTGCGTTCGGACAGTTGAATTTTTAAGTAATGCTGTTCGATAAAGGTCGTTAACAGGTTTTGGATGATATACTCGTATTCATCGTTGGCCCGTTCGGGAAGGGGGGGCAGGGGGCTTCCCGACTTGGCCGAGTCAATAACTTTAAAAACACGTTCCATTTGGCGGTAGTTTTTGCAAGTGATGGAGTAAGCCAGCATCATTCCAAGGAATATCGAAAAGATCAATAAAAAAACGGTGATGGCGGCCAGGGCGGACAGCGGTTGATAGAGCGAATGGTTCGGTACAATTGAAATATAGCTCCAGTCATGATAATCCGAACGAATGACGGAAATGGAATAACGTTTTCGGTCGGTGACAATGGAAAAAAAATTGCGAGGGCTTTGTTTGAGCTGGTTGACATTCATCTTTTTAAGATAGGGGTTGGCGGCGTTTTGAAAAATAATTTCATTTTTTTGATCTAGCACCAAAATGGTTTGTTCCTTCAAGATTGCCAGACTTTTTAAAATGTGATTGACGTATTCGGGTAAAATATTTAAGACAATTACCCCGTCACCGGTTTGAGAACCGGGAGAATAAAGCTTTTTGGAAAGGGAAATGATGGAGGTGGCTTTGGCGTCGAAGGGATACTGTTTAAGCAGGAGTTTATTACACCAGAAGTTATGCTGGGTTTTCATAGTGTAATAATTATGATACCAGGAGGTGTCTTCAAAACGATCAATATCGGACAGCCCCTGGCTGGAACTGATAAACTTCCGGCCGCCTCTTTCAAAATAAACATAGATGGAGTGGATATAGGGTTTTGAATTAGCTGTGGTTTCAATCGTATTTTTAATAAAGTTCAACGAATCCAATTCTTCGTAGTTCAGTGATTGCTTGGGAAGAATGTCTTTTAAACGTTTCAGAATTTTAGGGTCTTTATCAAAATACAACCCCAAGGAGTCGATTTCAGTCAAGATCAGATCAACGTTCTCTTTGGTTTGGGTTAAAAGGTTTAAATTGCTTTTTTCAAGGTTGTTTTTGATGATCCCTTGGGATAAGACCAGCGCAAAAGTTCCTAGAATTAAAACTGGAGCAAGCAGCGGAAGCAGAAAAAAAGCCAGATTTTTTAAAAAGTATTTTCGTCTCATTCAGGCCTCGGGAACGGTCTTTTCCAATTTGGAATATCGATAATCCCGTGGATTTATGCCATAAAAACTTTTAAAGGTCCGGGCAAAATTTTTGGCATTGGTATAGCCGACCATTTCGCTGACGGAATAGGTTTTCAATTTATAGTCCATCAATAATTCGGCGGCTTTGGTCATCTTGATTTCGATGAGATAGTCAGAAAAATTAATTCCGGTTTTTTGCTTAAAGAGTTGACTTAAATAGGATGAATTCATGTGGACCAATCGGGAAGCTTCGTCAAGACTGGCCGTGGCATAGTTGGTTTTGATATATGTTTTGACAATCCCGATGACTTTTTCTTGAAAATGAGCATTATTCAATGGCTTGCCATTATCATTTACATCTGATGTTGTTTCCGGTTCGAAACTTCCGGCATCCAATTCTTGCTTTAACATTTGAAATTTAGTCATGATTTCTTCGTAGCGAGCCGGTTTGACAATATAATAACGGACTCCGAAAGTCAGCGCGGTTTGGGCATATTCAAAATCCCGGTAGGCGCTTAAAAAGATGATTGACGGTCTCGGCTTGTGTTGATAGAGTTCCTGCGCCAAGTCAATCCCGGAAAAAACCGGCATTTTAATATCGCATAATACCACGTCAAATTGATCCCGGCGGATCAAATCCAAGGCTTCCGCGCCATTGCTAGCTTGGGCGACAACTTCAAAACCGACTGTATTCCAAGGAAAGCAGTTACATAGAGTGTTGCGTGATTCGGCTTCATCATCCACCACTAATAGGCGATACATATGTACCCTCCAATTATGACTTTTGATTGTGAGAACAAAGGCGATGCGGATCGACCCGTTGTTACCTTTATCATTATTATACAATAAGTTAAACATAAATTCAGATTAGAATTGATTTAATCAGTCAAATCCAACATTATGACAGGATTCCAAAAAAATGATTCATTTCGAACATAAAGGGCCGAATTAAAGACACTTTACTAAATACGATCATCCTTATTAAATTTTTTTAACAATGATATACTCATGCTAAAGAAAGAAAAATACACGATGAGGAGGAAAAATGAAACAGAAATTTCGAGTTATCGCGACGATTCTAATCGGAATCCTTTTATTGGGCCCGGTATTTGTCGGCGAGCAGCAAGCGGCCGCTAAAGCGGCATCGGCTAATTTGCGTTTTTGCTGGTGGGGAAGCGCTCCGCGCCATCAGGCGACGTTGAATGCGATTAAAGTCTACATGCAGAAGAACCCGAATGTAAAGATTGAAGCGGAATATATGGGTTACGACGGATATTACAAAAAGCTCCTGACCCAGTTCGCCAGTCAAACGGCGCCCGATCTGATTCAATTGGATTCGCAATGGGTTGCCGAACTAACCGCTCAAGGTAATTTCTTTCTGGATTTAAGCCGGTACAAATCAAAGCTAAATACAAATACTTTTAGTAAAGAGTTATTGAGAGATTATTGTTTGGTAAACAAAAAAATGATCGGTGTCCCGGCCGGCGTATCAGTAGTAACCATGCTTTGTAATAAAGATTTCTTTGACAAATATAAGATTCCCACCAATACGGTTTGGACTTGGGACAAATTGCTTGAATACGGTAAGAAAGTGCACGACCAAAACAAGAATGCTTACTTGCTCTCCGGCGATATCGATATTATTAACCGGCTGATTGTCCGGCCTTATCTGTCCCAAAAAACCGGCGAGGTATGGATCCGTAGTGACTATTCCATCGCTTTTAATAAGAAATTGCTCGCTGAAAGTTTGCAATATGTTTCGGAACTCTATAAAACCGGCACCATGGAGCCCTTTGGAGAAAGCAGCGCTTTTGTCGGAAAAACCGAGCAAAATTTTCGCTGGATTAATGGGGATATCGGTATTGCATTTGCGTTGACTCCGACAATTAGCCAGATGAAGTCGACCGCCCCGGCGGACCGTAAATTCTTTGTGGCTGCGCTTCCTATCCATAAGAACGCCAAACAGTCGGCGAATCCGCAGCGCCCGTCACAAGTATTGGCGATTAATCGAGTTAGCCGCAATGCGGAGGAAGCGGTAAAATTCTTAAACTGGTTTGTCAATGATCGTGAAGCGGCCGTGATTTTAGGCGATAGTCGTTCTACGCCGGCTTCGAGTCTGGCGCGTCAAGCTTTAGTTGAGGCGAAAAAAATTGATCCCTTAATCGCGGACGCGTTGGATTATGCCAATAAAAATCCGGGCAAAGCCTGGGGACCCTTGACGGAAAACAGTGAGATTTCCCAAATCAACAAAGATGCCATTGAAAAGATGATTTTTGATAAAACAACTCCCGAACAAGCCGCCGATGAGATTATCTCCGGTTATAAGGCAAAATTGGACGAGTTAAAATCAAGCCAGCGCTAGAACGGACTTTGTTAATTCAAAAGGAGATTGTCGGCTCAATTCGGCTACAATCTCCTTATTTTTACCCGGCCCGGACTGTTTGGATTATTGCAAGGCGATGCCTTTTTATTGATAGAGCGTATTTTTAAATTACAAATAAAGGATTGATATAATGTATACTGCGCGGGGCGTATCCAAAATTAAATGGAAGAGGAGTCACTGGGGGCTGCTGTTTATTTCCCCATGGCTAATCGGATTTTTAGTATTTCAATTATATCCTTTGGTTTCTTCTTTTGTTTATTCGTTTACGGACTTCAGCATTTTAAAGAGGCCGGTTTTTGTCGGGTTTAAAAATTACATCCAAATGTTTACTCAGGATCAACATTTTTGGGGCTCTCTGAAAGCCACTTTGATCTATGCTTTGATCTGCGTACCGTCTAAATTGATTTTTGCATTATTGATCGCGATGATTCTCAATCTAAAGCTGAAGCTGATTAATTTTTTCCGTACCGCTTATTATCTGCCCTCAATTATGGGCGGGAGCGTCGCCATTGCGATTCTCTGGCGGTTTCTCTTCATGAAGAGCGGAATCGTCAACCGGAGCTTAGCCGCAGTGGGAATACCGCCCGTCGATTGGTTGGGAAGCCCGAATGTCGCTTTGATTACCCTTTGTTTGCTGGTGGTATGGCAATTCGGTTCTTCAATGGTGTTGTTCTTGGCTGGATTGAAGCAGATCCCGGAAGACCTTTATGAAGCGGGCCGCATTGACGGCGCGGGCCGGATTCGCTTATTCTTCAATATCACGCTTCCCATGTTGACGCCGATTATTTTCTTTAATTTGATCATGCAAACAATCAATGCCTTGCAGGAGTTTACCGGCGCGTTTGTCATCACCAACGGCGGACCGATGCGCGCCACTTATTTATTTGGGTTGAAAATTTATGACGACGGCTTTCAATTTTTGAAAATGGGTTATGCGTCCGGGCTTTCCTGGGTGCTGTTCGGGATCATGATGATTTTAACGCTGATGCTGTTTAAGTCCTCCAATTCATGGGTGCATTATGAAGACGGGGGTGCCCGGTAATGATAACGAAAACGAGCGCGGCTCACGGTTTTGAATGGGATCGGAAGCGGCTTCATAATGTTTGGGTATATCTGCTTTTGGGCGCGATCGGGATTATTATGGTCTATCCGTTGTTATGGCTGTTTTTTGCTTCTTTTAAGGGGAATATGGAATTATTCTCCTCGATACAGCTGTTGCCGAAAGATATTGTCTGGTCTTCTTACGGGGAAGGATGGCAAGGCACCGGGCAATATACTTATACTAGGTTTTTCGGCAATTCGCTGTGGATGGTGGGGTGGACGGTCCTCTTCACCTTGGTCTCCAGCGTTTTGGTGGCGTATGGCTTTTCCAGGTTCAATTTTCCGCTGAAAAAAATATTGTTTATGTTGATGATTTCCACTTTAATGCTTCCTAATGCCGTGATTATTATTCCACGCTACATTTTGTTCAAAAATTTCGGCTGGCTGGACAGTTATTTACCATTTATCGTCCCGGCGATTTTCGCTTGCTATCCGTTTTTTATTTTTATGCTGATTCAATTTTTTCGAGGGTTGCCGGTGGAATTGGATGAATCGGCGGAATTGGACGGTTGTAACCCATTAATGGTGCTTACCCACATTTTACTGCCGCTGTCCAAACCGGCGCTGTTTTCGGCGGGAATTTTCCAGTTCATGTGGACTTGGAATGATTTTTTCAATTCCCTGATTTATATCAATAGTATCCGTAAGTATCCTATTTCACTGGCGCTACGGATGGCGATCGATACAACCGGCGGCGTATCCTGGAATCAGATCTTTGCGATGTCGGTCTTAGCGGTAACGCCTTTGATTCTCCTGTTCTTTTTTGCGCAGAAGTATTTTGTGGAAGGAATCGCCACTACCGGGTTAAAAGGTTGAGCAGATATTAACGCCAAAAAAGAGGTGATCACGATGAAACCGAATATCTTATTTATCATGTGCGACCAGATGCGCTACGACGCCATTGGCGCCAACGGTAACCCCCGGATTCAAACGCCCAATTTGGATGCGTTAACCGAAAGCAGCGTTGCGTTTACCAATGCTTACAGTCCCAACCCGATTTGTGTCCCGGCGCGGGCCAGTTTGACGACGGGATGTTACCCCCATAAATGTACCGGCTTTAAAAGCAATGACGGGGCCATTAAAGCGGGATTTCCGCTTTTGGGGACGGAGTTGCAAAAACGCGGCTATAAAACCTATTGCATGGGGAAATTGCATTATCTGCCCTACCTGCCGACGCCGGAAGAACGGGTGACCCATGGGCTGGAAACGGTCGAACTATATGAGTCCGGCCGGATGTTGCAACAATTTGACCCCAACTTGGAGCGGGGCGGGTTGGAGGACTATTACGACTATCTGAAAGAAGCCGGTTGGCACGGCTACACCCGCGCCCACGGGATGGGCAATAACGATGTCTATGCCACGACTTCAGTGATTCCCGCCGAGCATTACGTGGATACCTGGGTGGCGGACCGGGCGCTTTATCATCTGCAAAACCATTTAGAGGCCGCTTCGGATCAACCTTTCTTTATGTGGGCCTCTTTTCCCAAACCGCATTCAGCGTTCGATCCGCCGCCTCCTTATGACGGCAGGTATGACCCGCGGGATCTGGATGAACCAGTCGGCGGCATTCAAGACTTGCTGAACTTGGGGATTGACCATTCCTATCAGGAATATATCCGGTTTATGTGGGATAAGTTGTCGCCTCAGGCCAAACGAAAGATCAAAGCCAATTATTACGGATTAATCACTTTGCAAGACCAGCAGATCGGCCGGTTGTTGCAATTTTTGAAAGAACATGATTTGGAAGAAAACACCATTGTCGTTTATACAACGGACCACGGTGAAATGCTAGGCGATAAGGGAATCTATTTCAAACGGATTCTTTATGATCAAGCAGTTCATCTACCGTTATTGATCAGATATCCCCGGAAGATTACTCAAAGTTTCCGTACCCCCTGCCTGGCGGGGTTGCAGGACTTGCTTCCGACCTTGTGCGGCCTGATCGGAGAGCCGTTGGAGGCGCGGGTTGACGGAAAGGATTTAGGGCCGGTATTGACCCGCAATGAAAGGGTCCGGGAATATTATGTATCGCAGTGTAACACCGCTGATCCGGAGCAAGCCGGCGGCCAGATTGCGATGATCACGGACGGCCGGTTCAAATACATTTATACCGTATACGGCGGAGTGGAAGAACTTTACGATTTGAAGAACGATCCGCAGGAAATGCATAACCTGGCGGCGGAAAGCAGGGGTCAAGCGGCAAAATATTACCGGCTATTGTGGCAATGGTGCGTTGATGAGGGTGATCTGGCGATGGTGGACGGAACGGATTTATTAAAAGTAACGAAAGAGCCGATAAATATCAAGGAACCGGCCAATCCGTTCGGACGGCGATTTTATTAGTTCCGGTAACTTTTTAAAAACCCCTAAAGCGAATTCTCGCGCCAAAACCCTGGCGTAAAGCGCGACTGGGGTTTGAGTTTCGGATCTTCGGGCAAAAAATCGACAGGGAGCGACAGAGCAATGGGAACCGTCTATGATATTACCGAATACGGAGCAATCGGCGATGGAAAATTTAATAATGCCGGCGCTATCCAAAAGGCCATTGATATCTGCAATGAAAACGGAGGGGGAGAAGTCCGCGTCCCCGCCGGTATTTATTTGAGTGGGTCAATCCGGCTAAAGAGTAATATCAATCTTTACTTGCAACAGGGAGCAGTACTCCGCTGCAGCTTAAAACCGGAGGATATTCATAGCTTTGACAGTCAGGCCCCCAAGGCCGTTCACCCGGATGGATGGGATGGCGGCTGCTTTATCGGGGCCTGGCACGAAGAAAATATCACGATATCCGGCGAGGGAACCATTGATGGCCAGGGCCGGGAAGTGATGTATGACGATGGCGCCGATGGAGGATTTCATGAAGCGCCGCTGATGATTAAGGGGTTTCGTCCGAGAATGATGTTGTTAGAGGATGTAAAGAATCTGACGGTAAAGAATGTTACTCTTTTGGATGCGGCATTCTGGACCCTTCATATGGCAGGCTGCAGCCAGGTCCGGATCAATCACATCCAGATCCTCAATAATACCCGTGGCGCCAATAATGACGGCATTGACCCGGATTGCTGCCAGGATGTCGTGATTAGTAATTGTATCATCAAAACCGGAGATGACGCTATCGTCATCAAATCGACCAAGCCCATGGCTAAGCAGTACGGAAATTGCGAAAATATCGTAATTACGGGTTGCTTATTAAAATCCCAGGATTCGGCCTTAAAAGTCGGAACGGAAACCCATGGCACCATTCGCAATGTAATCTTGAGCGACTGCATTATTGAGGATTGTTCCAGAGCGGTTGGAATCTGGGTCAGAGATGGGGGAACTGTTGAAAATATTCAAGTTCATCATCTTACGGGAGCGGTGAGAAGGTATGCCGATGCCCCCCAGCGGGAATTCGCCCCACGGTGGTGGGGCAAGGGAGAGCCGATCTTTATTTCCGCAACCTACCGTACCCAGGAAAACCGTTTTCCGGGGGTAATCCGTAATCTTAAATTTGATAATATCAACCTTACGTCGGAATCCGGTATCTTTATTGCCGCTGAGGAGAATTGCCCGATTGAAAATGTGTCCATCAATGAACTGGATCTGACCATGGCGAAGCAGGGAAGTCAGCCGGGCGGCCTCTTTGACGAACAGCCTTCCGTAAGACATGTTTATCCACATGCGATCCCGGCGGTATATGCCAGATATGTCAATACGCTTCGGCTGAAAGATTGCAGAGTAAGGAAGGTAACACCATATATGGAGCATTGGAGCGAACTGGTTGAAACGGAAAATTGCCAGGATCTGACCATGGAGATCAAGGAAGTGAAATGAATTGGATGATACGGTATACCGTTTCCATTATCGAGGCAGTCTGAAAAGAGAATATCGCGCCGAAGAGCTGGAAGGCGCCTTGGGAGAATGCCAAGCGGTCTTGGGCGGGCTGATGACAGAGGGCAAGATCATGACTGCCGCGCTCTATCATTATCATCAAATGCTTTTTTTCTATTATGAATGCGTGGGAGCGGAGATCAAGCCGGAACAGCTGCTAAAAGCCTTGTCTCCCTATTTGGAGCTCTGGCCGGGGCAGGACGGATTGCGGGAATGGGTCTATATGTATCATATCTTTTACCATGCGATTCCCAAGGGAAAGCAGGATTGGACCAGACCCACAGCTCCTGAACTGCGACGGGGCAGAATTGCTTTTCTAAAAACCGATAAGCTTTTCAGCTATGTTTATCATCATCAAGCCATTGTCGATGAGGGCTTGTGGTATGGCGACAAATATCAATCGATCGCGCTTCATGAAAACATTCTCTTTTCCTATTTTGAAGAACCAAAGACCATTACCAATATTCAAGGTGATTTGGAGAAACAATCGGAAGCCATTAAGGAATGGCTCAAGGCCGTGCCGGAAGATCATTTTATTCAGATGCCCGAGGGAAAGGGTGAGAATTTCATGTTTCTGCCCGCTTATTTTGCATGGGGGCAGGAAGAATAGGATGAATTAAATTTACTGATTATCAAAGTAGCTCAGAAATAAGAACTGAAACTTGGGGGCAACATTGCGGGTGGACGCCCTCACCCTCTGGGTAGTTCAAGTTGCCTGCCCTCCCCCGTAACGCCTCCATGCTACGGGGGAGGGAGATACGGGCCAAAAAACGTTATCTTTCTCCGGTGTTTTAGGCTTCTTTGAGTCCCTCCCCCATAGCCATGCTCTTGGGCGTGATGGGGGAGGGCCGGCGGCATGAAAGGACCATAGGGGTGAGGGCGTCGAGGACAAAGCCGACTTGAAGATTAAGCAATCCCTTGGCCCCTTGAGATAATGCCAGTAAGTAGGATAAAACAATGCTCCTGAGCTATAAATTGATACTCAGATTAAATGTTTCAACAAAGATTGGCACTCTTAAAGCCGAACGCCAATAAAAAATTTTGGTATTATGTTCAACTTGGGACGGCACCAAATGACTTGGAGTGAACCATGAGCAACCATTATCTGGCCATCGATATCGGAGCTTCCAGCGGCAGGCATATTCTCGGAACCCTTAAAGACGGCAAAATTGGGTTAGAAGAGATTCATCGCTTCCCGAATGAAATGAAACGAAAAAATAATCACCTTTGCTGGGAACTTGATTATCTCTTTGAACAAATTCTGATTGGCCTGAAAAAATGTCACGAGTTGGGGAAAACCCCGGATACCCTTGGGATTGACACCTGGGGGGTAGACTTCGTTTTGCTGGATCAAAACGATCAGATCCTGGGAGATACGGTTGCCTATCGGGACAGCCGCACCAGCGGTATGGATCTGGAACTCCGCCAACTGATTTCCGAGGAGCAGTTGTACCGGAGGACTGGGATTCAGAAACAGCTGTTTAATACGATTTATCAGCTGTTGGCTTTGAAACAAACTGAAGCGGGGCTCCTCGAACGCGCGGAACGTTTTCTGATGGTGCCCGAATATCTGAATTTTTTGCTTACCGGGGTAAAATTCAATGAGTATACTAACGCTACGACTACCGGGATGGTGGATGCCGGAAAGAAGACCTGGGACCGGGCGCTCATCGGCCGCTTGGGGATTAAGCATTCCCTGTTCGGTGAGTTGAAACTGCCCAGAACTCCGGTGGGCCCTTTACGGGAAGCAATTCAGCGAACAGTAGGATTCAATTGCGAAGTGGTGCTGCCGCCGACCCATGATACGGCGTCGGCGGTCTTGGCGGCGCCGCTGTCGGATCCGCACTCGATCTACCTCAGTTCCGGGACATGGTCCCTGATTGGCCTCGAAAAAACGGAGCCGGACTGCGGCGAGCCAAGCCGGCTCGCCAATTTTACCAACGAGGGCGGTTACGATTACCGCTATCGATATTTAAAGAATATCATGGGCCTTTGGATTATCCAATCCGTAAAAAGAGAACTGGGCGATGAATATTCCTTTGCCCAACTTTGCGCTTTAGCGGAGCGGGAAAAAGATTTCCCCGGGTTGATTGATGTGAATGACAGTACTTTTTTAGCGCCGGTCAAGATGATCGCCGCTATTCGGGAATTTTGCAGGCAGCGGGGCCTCCGGGCGCCGTCCACGGCTGGAGAAATCGCCTCCTGCGTCTACCGGAGCCTGGCCCGGAGTTATGGGGACGCGGTTTCGGAACTTGAAACCTTGCAAAAGATGAAAGTGACCAATATTCAGATTGTGGGCGGGGGCAGCCAGGCGGATTATCTCAATGAATTGACCGCCCGGCATACCGGAAAAACAGTCTTGGCCGGTCCGGTAGAAGCGACCGCGATCGGGAACATCCTATCACAAATGCTTACAGCCGGCGAGTTTGAAACCTTGGCTGAGGCGAGAGAAGTTGTCGCCAGTTCTTTTCCGCTTAAAAAATGGTGAAAAGAAGGAGGAACTGAAATGAGTGTGAATACGGACGCCCGGATTATTGAAAATTATCGGTTAGCGGAAGAAGCATACCGCGGGATTGGCGTTGACTGCGGCCAAGCCATCGCCAAACTGAGCCGGATTTCGATCTCGCTCCATTGCTGGCAGGGTGATGATGTGGGCGGATTTGAAAACCGGGGCGGGCTGACGGGGGGGATTGCCACCACCGGCAATTATCCGGGCAAGGCGCGTACTCCGGCGGAATTAATGGCCGATATTGACGCGGCATTATCATTGATCCCCGGCAAACACCGGCTTAATCTTCACGCTTGTTATGCGATTGGCGACGGCAAGGCCATCGAACGCGACTTGCTGGAACCGCAACATTTCGCCCCATGGGTGGAGTTTGCGAAACAGCGGGGCTTAGGCCTTGATTTTAATCCCACCTTTTTTTCTCATCCTAACGCTGCCGACGGACTGACCCTGTCTCATCCGGACCCGGAGATCCGGAACTTCTGGATCCGGCACGGCCAGGCTTGCCGGAAGATTGCCGCTTATTTCGGAAAGGAGCTGGGAACTCCCGCTCTTTGCAATCTCTGGATACCCGACGGTTCCAAAGATATTCCGGCGGACCGGTTGGGGCCGCGTTTGCGCTTAAAAGAAAGCTTGGATGAGATTTACCGCGAAACCTACGATCAAACGTATTTGATCGATAGTGTCGAAGGAAAAGTGTTTGGGATTGGCGTGGAAGCATACACTGTGGGTTCCCATGAGTTTTATCTGAGTTATGCCGCGCACAACGGGATCTACTTTTTACTTGACAATGGGCACTTCCATCCCACCGAGGCGGTTTCCGATAAGATACCGGCGCTCTTGGCTTTCTTTGACAGGATCCCCTTGCATGTAACCCGTCCAATGCGCTGGGATAGCGACCATGTCGTATTGCTGGATGATGAATTAAGAGAAATCGCGAAGGAGATTGTGCGTTGCGAAGCGTTGGATAAAGTGCTGATCGGACTGGATTATTTTGATGCCAGCATCAATCGGGTGGCCGCTTGGGTCATTGGGGTCCGGAATATGCAAAAGGCCTTGCTTAACGCGTTGCTGATGCCCAATGAGACCTTAAAGGGGTTGCAGGACAATGGTAAATTTACCGAACTGATGATGCTGGGCGAAGAGCTAAAAACCTATCCGGTGGGCGCGGTTTGGGATTATTTCTGTCAACTGCAAAAGGTTCCGGTAAAAGACCAATGGTTTAAAACCGTTCAAAATTACGAGTCCAGTGTTCAAATGAAACGGGGGTAATAGGTATTGAAGGTATTGGAAGCAGAATTTATTCAAGGGTTTATTCGTATGGCCGATGACGGGTTCCGTCAAGGCTGGCATGAGCGCAACGGCGGCAACCTTACCTACCGGATCAAGCCTGAGGAAGTCGAAGCGATTAAAGCCAACTTTGCCGATACCAACCCCTTGGTAAATATGGGCGTTAAAGCGGAAAATCTGGCCGGCGAATATTTTGTCGCCACCGGCAGCGGTAAATTTCTGAGGAATGTGGCGCTGGCTCCTCAAGATAATATTTGCATTGTTCAAATTGATGACCGGGGTGAGAGTTACCGGATCGTTTGGGGACTTGAAAAAGGCGGCGTTCCGACCAGCGAATTTCCGTCCCATTTTATGAACCATAGTGTCAAAAAGCTAGTGACCGGCGGCAAGCACCGGGTGATTTATCATGCCCATACCCCGAGCCTGATTGCGCTGACCTTTGTCCTGCCGTTGGAGGACCGGGAATTTAGCCGGGCGCTTTGGACCATGGCGACCGAATGCCCGGTGGTGTTTCCCGACGGGGTCGGCGTAGTGGGGTGGATGGTTCCCGGCGGCAGTAAGATTGCTTTGGCTACCTGTGAGCTGATGAAAAAATATGATGTGGCCGTCTGGGCTCATCACGGCGCGTTTTGTTCCGGCCCTGACTTCGATATTACGTTTGGTTTGATGCATACCGTGGAGAAGTCGGCCGATATCTATATTCGCGCGATGAGTTGCGGCCAGGGCATCCGGCAGACCATTACCGCTCAAAACCTGAGAGACATTGCCAGGGATTTTCGGGTCACCCTGCGGGAAGAATTTTTAGATTAAACGATAGGATTGGTTAAATCCCGGGTCCGGCGCAACTTGCCTTGGAACTCGCCGCAACTGATCCGGGCCCCGGATCAAGTGATCCAAGAACCGGATCAAGTGATCGGAATGCCGGATCAGATGGATGGGGCCGCGCTCCAACTGATCCGGGAGCCGGATCAACTGATCGAAGTGCCGCTCCATCTGATCCAAGCGCCGGATCAGTTGGAGCAAGGCTCGCTCCAAGTGGAAATATTAGAGGATCATTTGAAGAAAGTGTTCCTCCAGATCGAAATATTCGAGGATCATTTGCAGGAAGAGTTTTTTCAGATCGAAATATTGGAGCTTCATTTGAAGCGGGGCTTCCTTCAAATGGAGAAAGTCTTCCTCCATTTGAAGCGGCTGTTCCTTCAGTTGGGGGAAGTGTTGCTACAGATCGAAAAAGGATTGCTTCAGTTGAAGCAATCCTTTTTTGATCTGGATAAGTTGTCGCTTCTTCCGGAGCGAACCTTTTGGCGACCAAAAAAGAGATTCAAGAAAAAGAGGCCAAGCTTTAAGATAGAGCTAGCCCATTATTTTCTGTCCGTTTTGACAATTCCTTGCGTTGATTTTATAAAAATGCAAAATAAGGTTATAAAAATAGCGCAGAAAAATTTAAGTAAATATTTGGAATAACTTCTTATTTATACAAATAAACATATTTTAGTTGATTTTTCAATAATATTAGGGTAAATTATTGATTAAATTAGAGTTAACCATCAATTACCCGGATTTATTTGAGTTACTATGGAAGAAGGCTAGTTGTTTTCGGGGACATACAGCAAGAGAAATGGAGCGATAAAAGCTAAATAGCCAATATCATATAGTTGGAGGATGAGGCCATTGCATAATATACTGATTATCGGAAATATTGTAGTGCCCCTCATTTCCGGCTTGTTTTTTTTGCTGCTGTTCTTATATTTTACTTTGGTTAAGCCTACCGCGGTGTCTACTCATAAGTATTTTGCGCTCTATCTGATTTCGTTCAGTATTTTTGTGGTGGGACGACCCTTGCAGCTACTTTTGGGCCCGCATCCCCTTCCCCTGATAATTTGCAATTTCCGGTTCTTTTTATTATGCTCGGTTTGTGCTCCCGCAGCTTTGCTAACAACTGGCACCTTCACCAAGAGCAAAGATCGGGGAAAGAAATTCTCGCTTTTTTTCTTTGGTTCACTATTGGGTGGTATTTATATCATCTTTAATACATTGGGCACCCCCAATTCCTATGAGTTTTTGCGAATCGGCGGTATCATCGCTTACGACAATTTGACCCCCAATTTGGTGGCGCCGTGTTATGGGCGGGAGATCACCTTATTAGTCCAATTGATTGTCGGTTTTGGTCTGGCGGTCAGTAGCTGCTTTAAGATTGTCAATGCCAAAATTATCAAACGAAACAGCCTTTTAACTACTCATACGTTTTTTCTGTTTAATTACGGGATTTTATTCTTTGGGTTTTTATTATTTTTGGGCACATTGGTAAAACATTGGTGGATCATTTATTGTGGTTCGATGATCAGCGCGATCATTGTCAGCCGCGGAGTTTTGCTGGATATTAAAGAAGTGCTGGTAAAGATGGAACGGGTCATTCCTTTTTTAAAAGAGGAATTCATCCAAAACATCTCTTTTTCGTCAGCTTCCGAAGCCAAGATTCAAGAAATCATTCAATTACTGGGTAAAGAAAGTTTTTTTGACACCTTCTTTGTCATTAAAATTAGTGATGGGTATGATAAATATCAAATCCAAAATGAAGACGATCTGATTCAAGAAACCATCAGTGAAACCATGCTGGAGAGGTTGGGCAAAGAAGATTTTTTAATCATGTCGTTGGGAAGCGACCGCCTGGCTGTCTGCCTGTCGCTGCTGTCATATGTGGACCGGAATCCCCAATTGATCATTGATCTTACGGAGCAGATCCGGGTGGAGGTGGAACGAAGAACCCCATTCCGGATCACCATGGGAATCGGCCGCAGTTATGATAAAGTCGAAAATTTACGCCTCTCGTTTCAAGAAGCCTCGAATGCTTTGGATTACGCGTTAGCGATTGGCGAGAATCACGTGGTCCAGGTCACCACCATCCAGAAAATGGAATCGGTTCGGCTCCAGTATCCATTGCGCCAGCATGAAAAATTGCTGTTAGCGATACGAAACGGTAAAGTTGAAGAGACTGAGGTTGTGCTGAATGATTTTATTTCCAAAATGGATGATGCCTATGGGGAAAATTTTGATATTTTGAAGGTAAAAATCATTGAATTCTTGCATCTGATGATTGAAGCGGGAGGAAAAGGCGGAGTCGATGAAAAAAGACTGCTTGATTTAAATATCAGTTATTTTAACGATCTTGCCAAAATAAATACCAATTCCAACTTAATCTCCTGGTTTAAAAAAACATGCCATCAAATTGTGGCGCTGGTTGCGGCCTGTGATAAGGACCGGACGCATGTAATCGTTAAGAGTGCGAAAGCCTTTATCGAGGATAATTATCAACGGCCAATCACCATTAATGAAGTGGCCCAGAAAATGGCCATCACTCCCTCTCATTTGATGCATTTATTCAAGCAAAAGACCGGATCGACGTTTGGCGACTATTTGATGACTTTTCGGATGAAAAAGGCCATCGAATTATTGACCAGCACCGAACTGAGCATTGCCGAGGTAGCCAATCAGGTGGGTTACCAAGATTCGAATTATTTCAGCCGCATCTTCAAAAATTTCCAGGGTATGGCGCCAAGCGAATTTAAAAAGAATAATTGTATCTAAAAGCGTTGTGAAAAAGTTTTGGGTCGCCGCTGACCTCGACGCCCTCACCCTCAGGGCCATTTCAAGCCGCCGGCCCTCCCCCATCACGCCCAAAAACCGGGCTATGGGGGAGGGATTCAAAGTTGCCTAAAAGAATTAACAATATTGGGTTTAGGCCTATTTTATCCCTCTCCCATAGCGAGTGCTCTTCGAGCGTGATGGGAGAGGGCTGACAGCTTCGAATAAGCGGTTGGGGTGAGGGCATTGGCCACAACGCCACTTCTGGACTTTATCACAACGCTTCTAAAAGCGTTGTGAAAATACCGGCCCAAGGCCGGGGTTGGACGATTGAATTATCATTGAGAAGAAGGAAAAATGCTGGCTCGGCCAAGTGTTTTTCCTTCTTTTTTGCTGCGGATAACAGGGGATTTCCGGGTTACTACACTTTTGTCTAGAAAGATTACAGTTTCGTCTAGTTACAAGTTGTAAATAAAATGTTAATATCGCTTAAAAATAATATGTTATCGAACGCTAGTTTTAGTTGAACGGCGCTTGACGGAATCTTAATCAAAAGGGGGAGTAGTATGAAGTTAAGGTTTTATATATTTCAGTATTCGCCATGATTATTTAAAGAAAGGGGAGGAAAGAATGGGTTTTAAAAAAGCGATTTTCGATCGAAAAGCAACAATGGTCATTAAAAGCTATCTTACCATCTTATTCGCAGTCATGCTGCTCGTTGCGTTGAGTCCAAAGCCGGTCTTGGCCATCGGACAAGTCCCTTATATTGCTGCGGCGTATAATGAGGGCGATTTTAAACTGGCGGACAATGAAAACCTGGCGGACCTTTATGTGGATCCCAATGATTACACCGCGGTGAAACGGGCGGTGGGAGACTTAACGCAAGATATCGCCCGGGTAACCGCTTTCGGACCCACTGTTGTCAACGCGGCGGAGCAACTTAAAAGTAACGCGGTGATCGTTGGAACCATCGGCAAGAGCGCGATCATTGACCAGTTGATTAGTGATGGAAAACTCGATGCCGCGAACGTAACCGGCAAATGGGAATCGTTTGTCATTCAGGTTGTAGCCAATCCCTTGCCGAATGTCAGTAACGCCCTGGTTATCGCGGGCAGTGACCGGCGCGGCACCATTTTTGGTATTTATGATTTGTCTGAACAAATTGGCGTATCGCCGTGGTACTGGTGGGCGGATGTAACACCGAAGCATAAAAGTACCCTTATTGTAAAGAAAGGAACCTATAAACAAGGCGAACCCTCCGTGCAATACCGGGGTATTTTTATTAATGACGAAAGAAACTTCGTTACTTGGTCCAATTTGCATATGGACACCGATAAGAAAGTGGGGCCGGAAACGTATAAAAAGGTTTTTGAACTTTTGCTGCGATTAAAAGCCAATTATTTATGGCCGGCCATGCATCCCTATACGGACTGTTTTAACAAATATCCTGAAAACAACCGATTGGCCGCCGAAGATTATGGGATCGTGATCGGTACCTCCCATTGCGACATGATGCTGAGAAATAACATGGATGAATGGGGGCCTTTCGCGGCCGGGGAAGGTTTAATCTTGCCGAGCGAAGTCACTTCCGATTCGCAAAGCGCCAAAGAGAAAGCGGCCTATGATTATACGGTAAATCCCCTATCAGTATATAAATATTGGGATGAGTCCGCCCAAGCGCATGGTTCCGACGAAGCTGCCTGGACTATCGGGATGAGAGGAATTCACGATACGGGGTTCACTGCCGTCAATGCCACTACCACCGAACAAAAAGTAAATGTACTCGATCAAATCGTCAAAGATCAACGACAAATTTTGCAGAATCGGGTAAACCCCGATCTATCAAAAGTTCTTCAAGTATTTATCCCCTATAAGGAAGTACTCGATCTTTACAACGCCGGATATAAAGATAAACTGCCTGAAGATGTTTGTATCATGTTTTGTGATGACAATCACGGCTATATCCGGCAACTGCCGGATGCGGCGGAAAAAATGAGAAGCGGTGGCGCAGGCGTCTATTATCATATATCCTATTTGGGCCCGCCTCATTCCTATCTTTGGTTAAATTCGCAACCGCTCAGTTTAATTCAGGAACAGATGTATAAAGCCTATGAAAACAACGCTAAACGGATCTGGGTTCTCAATGTCGGCGACATTAAACCGGGCGAGATCGGAATCGAATTTTTCCTGAACCTGGGTTGGGATGTCGAACGGTGGAATAACTCCAATTTGGGAGAGTTTTTGGCGGAATGGGCCCAACGAAAATTTGGTGAAACGTATCAAAACGACATTTCGGATATAATGATGCAATATTACCAATCCGCCAACTCCCGTCGGCCGGAATTTATGGGGCCGAATTTATTCAACACGAATAACTACGGAGATGAAGCGCTCAAAAGACAAATAAAATATGCCGAGCTTGCCAGCAGAGCCCAGCATATTTATGAGGCGCTTCCTACAGACTTAAAAGACGCTTTTTATCAATTAGTATTATTCCCGGTAAAATGTACGTATCTACAGGATCAAGAATTTTATTACGCAACTAAAAATTATGTCGCGTGGCAGGAGGACAGGCAATCAAGCATCATTAATTACGCGACGTTAACCAAGCAATTTGATGACGCTAAAAAAGCGGAGGTTGAATATTACAACAATATCCTGGCTGGTGGAAAGTGGAATGGGATCATGAATCCTAATCCGACTTCATTGCCTGGAATTCCGGCGATGCCCAATCTGGTGCTTACGCCGCCGACCAATCCAGCGAAACTCGGGATCACGGTGGAAGGGAAAGCCACCGATGGGGTCAATCCCGTACTTAACATTTCAGGTTATACCCAGGACAGCCGGCTTATCGACATCTTCAACCAAGGCGGCAATAGTTTCGGGTGGTCCGCCGCCGCGAATGAAAGTTGGATAAAGCTCACTAAAACAAGCGGGACAGTGATCGATGAAGACCGTATCTGGGTCAGTATTGACTGGAACCATGCGCCCGCGGGAGACAGTACGGGTATCGTCACCATCAGCGGAGCATCGGAGACCAAGACGGTAACGGTAAAGGTATCCAATCCGGCCTCTCCGCAACGAAACGAGATCGATGGCTATGTGGAAGCCAATGGCTATGTATCCATCGAAGCGGAACACTATTATCAAAAGACTCCCGGAAGCAGTTCGGACTGGAAGGTAATGGAGAAGCTCGGCCGAAGCGGCGCTTCGGTTTATAGTTACCCCTCGACTGCCGCCAGTATCACCAGTGATATAAAGACCTACTCACCCGTGTTGCACTATAAAATATTCTTCTTTAGCACCGGCACTTTCCCTGTCACCGTTTACCGCGTTCCCACTTTAAATGCGCGCGGCGCGGTACGATATGCGCTTTCCTTTGATGAGGGCGAACCGGTTGTTTTGGAAGGCGCCAATGAAATGCTCGGAGACGGCGCCTCCGCTGGTCTTTGGTCGATCAACACCATGGAGAATATTGAAAAGCTCACCACCAATTTAACCATTACCGAACCGGGTTATCATGTGTTGAAACTGTGGATGGTCGATCCGGCGATCGCCATTGATAAGATTGTGATCGATACCGGAGGAGTGAACGAGAGTTACTTTGGCCCGCCGGAAAGTTATAATTCCGTTTATAATAAAAATCCCCAACCGCTACCGGCCGAATTGCCAAGATCAGCACCCGCCGTTATTGCGCCGACAGCTCCGCCGGCCACCAATTGGGGGGCAGGCAAATTTGTTGAATCCGGCGGCAAGGTGAGCATCGAGGCTGAAGTGGCTACCGAGAATTCGGCCGATGCCTCGGCCATTAGCAGAAGCAATCATGGGTGGTTACTTACCACCGGTTCTTCCGGAAGCTCACTCCAATGCTTCGCTGATGATGGATCGCAATGGAGTGATTCGGCCACAGTATCATCGATTAGCCCGGAGTTGGCCTATAACATAAGTTTTGCAACCGCGGGCAACTATAAAGTATGGGTATTGATGAAAGCTACGGATGACGCTTCCGATTCGCTGCATGTGGGTTTAGACGGTACTCACAAGTTTTACAAAAATTTACTTGTCAGTTCTTCGAACTATAACAAATTTGTATGGGTTAATGTCGGTACGATCAATAGCATAACCGTTGGTGCGCACAAATTAAATCTTTGGGCTAGAGAAGACGGGATTTACATCGATAAAATCTATCTGACGACAGGCTCGGAAACCCCGTCGGGCACAGGCGCTGCAATGACCAGGGAAATCACGACGACGCTGAATATTGCTGGGTTAGCATCGCTGGTAAGCCTGGCCCAAAACGCGTTGGACAATGTCCAATTTGGCACTCAATTAGGAGAGTATGACCCGGCCGCGAAAGACCCGTTCGTAGCAGCCATTGCGGCAGCGCAAGCCGTTTTGGGGAGCGCTGCGGCAACTCAAAATGAAATTGATGCCGCGCAAGCCAATCTTAATACTGAGATAACGGCCTTTAAAGCAGCTCGGGTCATGTCGGACGGGAGATACGCCTATTCGGTTTATGACGACTTTAATCAATATCAAACCACAATGCCGTTCTGGGATATCACTACGGATACCGGTACGGTAACTTTGGTGACCGACGCTCAGGATCCCGCCCAAAAATATGTAGGCATCCGCCGGCTCCAAAGTGGCAGTGGTCAAACCTCCATCAAAAATGCGTTTAGTAGCGTTACCGGAAAAGTTATTATCAAGGCGAAAGTGAGATCAGACTCACTGAACTTTACCAGTGTGCCGTACATTATGAATAATCAAGGCACCAGAGCAGTATGTGTGGCGTTTGACCAAGGAAATATCCGAGCTTATGAGGGAGGAACGCTCAAAACCGTCCAGCCTTATGAATTAGGCAGATGGTACGATTTAGAAATTGTGGCCAATACCGATACCGATAAGTTCGATTTGAAAATTGACGGTGTGGTAATGTGGCAAGGCAAAGCCTTTCGAAACGCGGTGAGCGATATCAGCGTGGTCCAGTTTTACCGTGACGGAAGCTGGACTGGAGACACTTATGTGGATGATGTTCAGGTATACCGGGAAATTTCCCTGCCGCCC
The DNA here is from genome assembly GCA_023402395.1 of Bacillota bacterium. Lineage (GTDB taxonomy): Bacteria > Bacillota > UBA4882 > UBA8346 > UBA8346 > JAEYGI01. Next base: position 45,001 of record JAEYGI010000051.1, on the reverse strand, counting down.
GTTTTTGACGCGGTCGACGATCAAAGCGTCAAGGAAGGAGAACAGTTACAATTCACTGTTAACGCTACCGATCCTAACGGAGATACGGTAACTTATACCGCCAGCGGTTTGCCGGCGGGGGCCAGCTTCGATCCGGCCACCAAGACGTTCAGTTGGACTCCGAGTGTGGGCCAAGCCGGAAGCTATACGGTTCATTTTGCGGCCAGCGACGGACAGTTGAGTGGCAGCATGGATGTCACAATTACCGTAACTAATGCTAATACCGCCCCGGTCTTTGACAGCATCGCCGATAAGAGTGTTAACGAAGGGGAACTGTTACAATTTACCGTCAACGCGACGGACGCGGAGGGCGATACCCTAACGTATAGCGCCAGCGGTTTGCCGGCGGGAGCCAGCTTCAATGCGGCGACCAAGACATTTGATTGGACTCCGAGCCTAAGCCAAGTTGGAAGTTATACGGTGCATTTCGTAGTTAGTGACGGTAAATTGAATGACAGTAAAGATGTTGTCATTACGGTCGCCGCCACATTAACCGACAGCGCGACCTTGATTAGTGAGGACATCCCGGATACCATGATTGCTGGAAATACTTATACCGTTCATCTTACGGTTAAGAATACCGGGACCAGCACCTGGACCAAAGCTGGCGGTTATAAGCTGGGCGCGGTCAATGACTCGGATCCCTTTACCGCCGCCAGACATGCTTTGGGCGACGCGGACACGATTGCGTCGGGACAAACCAAGACCTTTACGATTACGATGAAAGCCCCCACCAAGCCGGGCCAATATACCACGGATTGGCAGATGCTGCATGGAGCGCAGTGGTTTAAAACCTCGGCGCTGGTTACGCAGTCGGTCACGGTACGGAATGGGGACGACGCAACCCTGGTCAGTGAGGATATCCCGGCGACGATGACGGCTGGACAAAGCTATACCGTGCATATTACCGTCAGAAATACCGGAGGCACCACCTGGACTGCCAGTAACCGGTATAAGTTGGGCGCAGTCGGCGAAACCGATCCTTTCGCGTTATCCAGGATTCACCTGGATGCCAGTGATTCGATCGCTCCCGGCTCCGAGAAAACCTTCACCTTTACGATGAAAGCTCCGCTGAAGGCGGGAAGTTATATCACCGATTGGCGAATGATCCAAGAGCGAACCACCTGGTTCGGGCCGGTTCTGGTCAGGAAAGCGGTCACAGTGAAGGCGGGCTCCGGCGCAACGTCCACCACCGCATCTCCCGCAGCTTCGGCACCGTTGAATATAACGAGGATCAGCCTCGTCGAATCCCCAGCACCCGTTGCGGATGAAACAGGCGCCGAAATTGTGAATACCACGATTCCGCCGGTGATGATCGCCGGCCAAAGCTACACGGTCAGTGTTACCGTCAAGAACACCAGCGATGATACGTGGACGAACGCCGCAAGATTTAAGTTCATCCCATTGGCGGATGCGGGCGTGTTTGCTCCGGCCCAAGAGTTGGACGGGAACGAGGCCATTGCCCCCGGACAGGAAAAGACCTTCAGCTTTACGATGATCGCTCCGGCCGTCACCGGAACCTACAATGTGGATTGGCAAATGAGTCAAGACGAAATCTCCTGGCTGGGAACCAAGCTGACGACGGATATCGAAGTCAAACAGTAATCGCGGATTTTTCAAGAAAGGGCTCTCGGTTTCGATCGAGAGCCCGCCAATGAAAAAACCATTTTGAGGAGGTTTACAGTATTATGCCAAAAAAAACACTGGTTTTGTTTCTTTTGAGCGCATCGTTAGTGGCAGCCCTGGCTGGATGCGGCGGCGGAGGCGGAGGTTCCACTCCCCCTCGGACGCTGAGCACCGATTATTACGGAATGGAAATCGGAGCCAAGTATTCGTATCATATGAAATATACGGATAGCATCGATAGTTCACAATCGGACGAAATCAATCTGGAAGCGGTCGTTTATTCCGTGGATACCAGCACTCCGGGAGTTTCGATTTTTAAAGTCGGTGACCGGGTGATTGGTTCATCTATTATCGAAGGTGAATATGTGGGCAAAGATGCGGACAATTATTATTCGTATGGAACTTGGGCCAATGACGGCACCGATAATCCGGTCAATACGGGTGAACTGCTGATGTCAAATCCGGTTGAAAGAGAATTTGGCGCCAGGCAGGAGCTGGTTACAGTACCGGCCGGCACCTTCCAGAAGGCTTATGTTTTCGAGAATGAGACTCCAAGTGGGGCATCGGTTCAGACCACGAATTATTGGTTTGTTCCGTATATCTACGGTTTTGTTAAAAAGGTCGAGGTTCATACCTTAAACGGCGTGGAGCAGTCTCGTACCGTGACGGAGCTTACCAGGGTTCAATTTGGAGTAGATACTACCATTTCGAGGGTGGCTTCGCTTTCGGCCATGGCCAATTCAATTTCGGCCCGCGCCATTTTGAGGCCGTACCGGAAACATTAAGCTGGGAATAATTAAGCCAACTGGCGCCGTAAGGCGCCAGTTTTGTTTGGGAGTCTGATCCGCTATAATTTCCGTCCCGCGCGCGGTTTGAACGGAAGCGCGGGACGGTTTTCGAGTGGCGGGAGGGACACCAAAAAAACCGAAGCTTATAGTGGACGATGGCGCCCTTTTTCATATGGATAAGGGCTCGCTCCAAATGGGGGGAGAGGCGCTCCGGATGGTTTGGTAATAGATGGATTTTGGTTATTTTGTGGTATAATTGATACGGAAGATGTTACGGGAGAGATCAAATGCAAACGGAATTAATAATATGATTATCCAGTTTACTAAGGTTAGTAAAAATACTGTCGGCTCCGATGCCGATCCCTTCTCCGCTCGGGCTGTTTTAGTCAGTGGCCCTCCCCCATCACGCTATCAAAAAGCGATAGCTATGGGGGAGGGCCGACAGCTTCGAAAAAACCCTAGGGGAGAGGGCGTTGGCGGGGAAGCGCAAGGAATACGTTGTTATATTTAAGGTATCGCATCGATGCAAAACGATTCTATTTTACGAATCAACCAAGCCATTGATTATATCTATCGCCATTTGGACCGCAATCTGACCGTGGAGGAGATCGCCGCTCACTGCCGCTTCTCTAAATATTATTTCGGCCGGATCTTCAAATCCATAACCCATCAGAGCATCTACGCGTTTGTCAAACGGGTGAAGCTGGAGTCCGCCGCCTTTAAACTCCGGTCGACCCGGAAACCCATCACCGAGATCGGGATCGAGATCGGCCTCACTCCTTCCAACTTTGCCTCGGCGTTCAAGGAGTTTTTTGGAATGAGCCCGTCCGAGTTCAGGAAAACCCGCCGGATCCCGGAGAAGGACACCTACCGCGCGGTGACGGACCATCTCAACTCCCTCAAAAAACAAGGCAACAGCTATGACGCCATTCACTCCCGGATGTTCATCCGGCGCATCGGCCCCATGAATCTGGAATACCAGCGGTTCATCGGCAACTATCTGCAGGGGTTACGGCGGGAATGGGAAAGTTTCCGCCTGGAGATGAGCCGCAAACATATCCTCGATGAGAACACGCGGTTTATCGGCATTTCCTATGACGACCCTTTGATAGCCGATGAAAACCGCTGCATCTACGATCTGTGCGTTGGGGTGGATAAAATCAGCGATATCAACATCCATCGAATTGAAGCGGGAACCTACGCCTGTTGGGAGTTTTTCGGCGCCCAGGAGAATTTGATCAAGGCGTTCAACGAGATTTTCGCCTTCTGGCTGCCCTTTTGCGACTATGCTTTGGATGAGCGGCTCTGTTTGGAAGTATATCGTTCGGGAATGGATGAACAGGGAAGGATCCATTTGGATATCTGTATTCCGATCCAAACGATCTGAGCTTCGGCTTTTAGAAGCGTTGTGAAAAAGCCTTAATGATCTGAAATCTGGGCGCAGACCTCTCTCTTGCTCTCCCCGGCGTAATCTCATCCTGAGCGCCGGACCTTGAACCGTCCTTGGTTCTGGTCCCCCGCGTGGGAGAGTAACCGATGCCTCCGGAGTCCAAAAGCCTTTGGAGAACAACGGCTAGGGTTGCCCTGCCCCTTGAATGAGTCTCTTTAATTAAGCTTCCCCGGGGAAGGGCAAGGGTTAGGTCCGAATTGGTTTCAGACTTTATCACATGGCTTCTAGAAGCAAAGCACGAATCCAGAAGTTTTTCCGGTCAAATCATTATAGAATACTCTCCATAAACGAATCAAAGGAGAGTGTTCCAATGATGATGGATGAGAATCAAAGCATGCTGCGGACGTTTTTAGAGTATGCCATTCCGTGCATCGCGGGGTTGTTTTTAACCTCGTTCATCACGATCGTCGACGGGATGTTCATCGCCTGGAAAATGGGGGAACAGGGGCTGGCCGCGGTCAATCTGACGTTGCCGGTGCTGTATATCTTACTTGCTTTGACCATTATGTCCGGGGCGGGCGGGGTAACGTTGGCAGCCCAGAGCCTGGGAGAGGGGAACCGGGGGCGGGCGAATTATTATTTCACCTATTCCCTGGTCATCAACGTCATCGTCAATCTGATCGCGCTGCTGATCCTGGTGCTGTTTGAGGAGACCGTCCTCCGGCTCCTTAATGCCGGCGGGGTTCTAAAAGGGCTGGTCCGCGATTTCCTGGGGACGATCAAGTTTTTTTACCTGTTCATGATGGCCAATCTCACCTTTTCCATCTTTATCCGGGGTGAGGGCAAGCCCCAGCTGCCCTTGGTGTTCGGGGTGGTCGCCAATCTCCTGAATATCGGGCTGGACTATCTGTTCATTTTTCGGTTCAATCTCGGGATGAGAGGGGCGGCGCTGGCCACGGGTCTCTCGGTCACGCTCGCCTTCGGCCTGGGACTGGCCTACTTTCTCTCCAAGCGGTCCGTTTTTAAATTGCGCCCAATCGTAATGAACCCTAACGACTTGAAACGAATCGCCGGCCTCGGCTCGGCCGAATTCGTGGCCCAGATTTCGCTTTCGATCATCGTTTATATCTTTAATTGGGTACTCTTGAAACGGATCGGGGTTCAAGGAGTGGCGGCCATGACCATCGTCGGATACGTCTCATTTGTGCAAAATATGATCCTGACGGGGATTGCCGTGGGAATTCATCCGATGCTCAGTTACTGGTCCGGGGCCAAGCGCAACCGGGCGATTGCGGAATTGACCGCCATTGCCTTGCTCGCGGCAGTCGTCGTAGGGGCCGCCGTGTTCGCGGCCGCTTGTCTCCAGGGACGGACGCTTGCCGGAATCTTCGCCAAAGGGGACGAATCGCTGCTGGAGATGGCGGCGGCCGGGTTGAAGCTATTTTCGTTATCGTTCCTGCTTAACGGATACAACATGATCGCCGCCGCTTATTTCACTTCCCTGGGCGACGCGAAGAAGGCCGCGATCATCTCTACCCTTCGCGGCTTGTTTTTGGTGATTCCGCTGATTTTGACGCTGCCGCTTTTGATCGGAAACGCCGGAATCTGGCTGGCCCCGGCCGTCGCCGAGCTGATGGTGTTCGGACTTGCGTATTATTGGATGAGGAAGTCGGGGAAGGAGCTACGGGGGGAGGGGTGGAACGGCGACCTTGGCCGCTAATCCGAAATGCGCGGCGGAACACCTGCCCACGGGTGAGCAATCATTGCATGTTCAATGGGAGATCACCGCCCATCAATAAACGGCTATCGTGGTTAATTATCAGTGGAAGAGGATTGATTAGGGGCGTGAGATAGGTGGGCCGTTGAACGGGGAGATCGTGGATTTACATCGATTAACGGATTTCACGGACAGAGCGTTTTACTGTCATGGTTTCAATCCGTGGCATCCTTTAATCCGTTAAATCCGTGATTCTGTGTTTTCAGGTTAAGACAAGGAACTGATCCGTTACGCTCTGGCGCCAATCTGTCACTTTTTGACCGCTAAAAAATGTTACTTGGGAGGCTCTTTGCCTCTTATGACGGCTTGCCCGGAAAATTCATTGCCTAATGCCATCCGGTTCTTTAACATCTCTGTTTGATAGGGCTCCTCCTATCAGAGGTTAGGAATGTTTCAGGTGTCGAATAGTTTTTCTTCATTATTTGAACGAATATCTATTTTACACTGACATTTTTTCGTGCTGGCAGGGACTCTCATAATATCGTGACTGTTATGAGAAAAAATCTCGAAAATAGAGGTATAGTTGGATTAATAAAGAATATAATACATTAATAACGAGATTTTATTGAACCGGAGTGAATGGAATGCTATGTCAATTTATCTTTAAGAATTTTAAGAGCTTTCAAAATGAAGCTACTCTTGATATGCAAGCAACTCCTATTTCTGAACATGACGATTCCCTCCTAGTGGACAGTGACGATCAAAGATTTTTGCCGCTGGCGGTTATTTATGGTCCGAATGGGGGGGGGAAAAGTACGGTTTTAGAAGCGCTGGCTTTTTTGGTTGATGTGGTTATGCGTCCGATTCAATTTCTTAAAAGTGAAAAAGGAACTAAGTCGAAAGGGTCGGCTCAGGCAATTCCATTCAAATTTGATGAAAAATCGATTGAAGAACCGTCTGAATTTGATGTGTTTTTCCGGGCGGGAAGCGCTGAATACAGATACACTTTGAAGCTGAAAAAGAATGTGATTATGTATGAGAGTTTATATAGGCAAACCAAAAATGGTAAGCGAACCAGCAAAGTTTTTGTACGGGACAAAGACAAAGGATACATTCAGGTCGGACAACAGTTAAAATCTTTGGAAAAAACGGATGTATCCGAAACAACACCCTTTTTGTCGTATATAAAAATTCTTAAGGAAATCGATTTAATAAATGAAGTTATTGATTGGTTTGAAAACTGTGAAATTATTAATTTTGGTGACCCTTTAATGGATATGAGAATAATTTTATTCGAAGATGATATAGGGCAAAGTATCATGCTAAAAATGCTTCGGGAAATGGATGTGGATGTTATTGATTATCGTTGTGTTGAAGGAGGAGAAGACAACTTTAATATTTTTACAAAACATCTTATTCGGAATAAAGGATTTGAGTTAGAACTTCATGAAGAGTCGAGTGGAACAAGAAAATTATTTGGATTTCTACCGATGATTATTAACGCCTTGAAGGAAGGGGGAGTTGTAGTAATAGATGAAATGGATGCCAAACTTCATCCGAAACTCATTCGGTATATCATTGAGCTGTTTCGCAGTCGAAAATCAAATCCCCACAAGGCTCAATTGATTTTTACCTCCCATGACTTATCTACGATGAAAAAAGAAGTTTTCCGGCGCGATGAGATTTGGTTTGTTGCTAAGGACCGGGAACAGAGTTCTAAACTATATTCTCTAATTGAGATTAAAGATGGAGATGGCAAGAGTATTCGCAAGGATGCCACATATGACAAGCAATATTTGGAAGGAAGATACGGTGCCGATCCGTATCTAAGATGCTGCCTGGATTGGGAGCAAGAGTTATGAGTAAAGGAACTCGAAAATCTAGTTGTCCAGTTAATGCCCTGGGGAGAAAAGCAAGAAAAATTGGTTATATTGACCCTCTGGAGTATTATTTAATCGTCTGTGAGGGAAAAAAGACTGAACCGGAATATTTTAAAGAGATTAAAGATCTGATTAATGCTCACTATGACCATCGAGTAGAGGTGAAACAGGTTGCAATCGATATTAGAGGTGAAGCTACCAATACATTGTTCTTACTCGAACGGGCAAAACAATATGTTGAAGAGTTGAGAGGTCAGGTTACTCAAGTTTGGCTCGTGTATGACAAAGATGATTTCCCACCGGATCGATTTGATACAACTCAGTCTGAGGCCGGGAGGCTTTCGAGAGAAAGTGGAATAAATTTTAATGTTGCTTGGTCGAACCAATGTATTGAATATTGGTTCTTGCTTCATTTCGAAAATTTACAATCGGATCTCACCCGAGATCATTACATTCGAAAATTGAACGGACATTTTGAAAGGGTGGGGATAGGTCGCTATCGGAAAAATCGTTCAAAAATGTTTAGTTTACTTTTAAAACATGGTAATCTTGAGTTGGCAATACGGTGGGCAAAACAAAGAATGCTCGACCATGTTGGCAAAACACCTTCACAATCGGTTCCGGCAACCAGAGTGCATGAGCTGGTGGAAGAACTATCACGATACATTCCAAAGATAAAAGGAAGACTAATAAAAACAGAGTGAATTACAAATAATACAAGAACAAAAAATTTATCTTTGATTTCTCCTCTCGGCCAAATAATCAATTGATACTTCAAAAAAATTCGCAATCCTTGCTACGATATTAATCCCCGGTTCTCTTTGATTTTTCTCATAGCGGCTTAAAGTTTGTTTATTGGTAGCTATTTTTTCAGCTAATCAAAGACCCCCAATACCGCCCGGTAAACCAGAAAATCGCCGCGTCTATGAAAATCTGGCAAACGAAACTCGCGGAAGCGGACTACCAACAACTCGAAGCCTTGCTGGATCTTCGCGATCAGTCCAGCGCCATGGAGACATCGGCCGCGTTCGCCTATGGCTTCAAACTGGGCGCGTTGATCGTGATCGAAGTATTGAACGGCAGGGAAGAGGTCGTGCGGTGAAGGGCGTGTTTCAGGGTTTAAGATTTACATGGTTTATAGGCAACCAAAAAAGATGCACCCGCCTGCCACGGATGATCAATCACCGCCGCTTTTTTTCGCGGATGAAAAACAGCGGTCGGCTTCGAAGACTTCACCCGATGCGGTTGCGTACTGCCATGGATGGCGACGACCGTTACTGGATGAATTGCAGGAGGACCGGAACCATGCGGGTTCTCAGGGGCAGGACGGCCAAAAGATGAGGCCCCCAGGGATGGGTTCAGGCCGAATCCGGCGACTTTTTGTTTCTTTTTGGTCGGTCAAAAAGAAAAGAGATTGGCGCCAAAGGTTTTCAATGAAGTGGACAGCTTGAATTGCTTATCGGTTTCACGGCGCATCACCCCGGCCGACAGATCAAGTGTGGCGAAGAGCGTCAGATCCCGTGAACCGAGATTAGCCGTCCCAGGCCTCTTTACATTTTCTGCTACCGGTGTTATTTTAATAAATAGAGTAACGAGGCAAAGCCGAAGGGGTTGATCGATCCGATTCATTGGAACAATTGAATGAATTGGAAACACCGGAATATTTAAAACAACGCTTTTCAATCCGGATGAACCGTCGGACGCCTGTCCGGCAACGGTTTATTTGGGGCGGGTTGTTTTAAGTATTCTGAGTGTTGGCGCGTGTTGGCGCGGATAACGTCTCAGAAACTGAGGCGTTTTTTGTTTGCCGGGACTATGTTCCCCAAGCGGACCGCGCTTCGGCGCGCCAGCGGCTCTGCCGGGAAAACCATCAACGCCAAAAAGGAGCGATAGCGCATGAACCTTATTGACAACAACCGTTTGGACCTGCATCTCCTGCGGGAATGCCTGGCCAAGCCGGCGCTCTTCACTAAGGGCACGGGCAAATTTTGGGATGACGACCATATCTCCGGGCAAATGCTAAGGTTTCATCTGGACCCGGAGGTCGAGGCAGCCAGCAAAACCAAAGAAACCATAGCGGCGGAAACCAGGTTCATCATGGAACGGACCGGAATGGATCCGGCCAAAACCGTAATTGATCTGGGCTGCGGCCCCGGGCTTTATGTCCGGGAATTCGCCAAATCCGGAGCCAGGGTCACCGGGGTCGACCTTTCCGAGCGGTCCGTTAAGTATGCCCTGGACACCGTCAAGCCGAGTTTTCCGAATACCGAATTTCTAATCATGAATTATCTGGCCCTCGGTTTTCAGGACGCTTTCGATGTGGCGACACTGATCTATTACGATTTTTGCGTTTTGAACCCGGAAGAACAGTCAACGCTGTTGCGAAGGATTCATGCGGCGCTGAGGGACGACGGAGTTTTTATCGTCGACGTGATCACCGCCAACCGGAAAACCGCGCCGTCCAACCACATCTCCATCCACGAGCGCGGCGGGTTCTGGCGGTCCGGCCCCTATATCGAAATCAGCAGCACTTTTCTTTACGAAGACCCCAAAACCGAAGGGATGCAATACACAATCATTGACGCCGACGGCGCGGTCCGGGTCATCCGCCTCTATCACCGGCTGTTCGGACTGGAGGAGATTACCGGACTGCTTCGGAGTCACGGGTTCCGGGTTGAAAAAGTCTATCAGAACCTGAAAGGGGAGGAGTTGGGCGAAGCTGCCGAAACCTTCGGGATTTTCGCCCGCAGGGTCTGACCGAACCGGATCGGCAAAGGCTGTTACCGGCAATCCCATAACAGCCTTTGCGCTTGGCCGCGACCCAGGGGCAAGCCGGCCGTCCCGAAACCCGTTCTCCTATTCCTGATACGGTTCCTGGCTCTTATAATTCTGAAACTGCTGGCCGGTCTGCTGCAGTTCCGGCTGGCCGGCCGCAGTCAGGCTGTACCAGCCTTTCCGGAACATCAGGTTGAAAAGGTTCCTGGCCGCCACGTGGCTTTCATTGAGAATCTTCATGGTGTGCTGGTGCAGAATCTGATTGCTCGCCTCGCGGACAAAGATATTGAAGTTGTCGGTCAGATACTTTTCCGTAGCCAGAATATCGTTCAGAAAATCCCGTTCGTTCATTTCCGGGCCCTTGACCTTCGGCAACTGCCCGGTCTGAGGGTTCTTGATCTGATTGGGATTGGCGCTGGAGGTGCTTTGACTGTCCATGGGGTGTTCTCCTTTCGTGATTGGGTTGGTTCTTGGTTTTTAGTTCCTGGTTCATGGGTGATATTGTTGGCTTGGGGAGAAACAGGCCAAATTTATTTACCTAACCGATAAATCACCAACCGGTAACTAGGAACCAGCAACTAGGAACTAGCAACTGTAAATTACCAACGGATTACTGCAAATACTGCTGATTCGGGTTGGACTGGACGTACTGGAGCAGTTCCTCGTAATGGCGCTGATGCATTTGGCCGACGCCGTCCAGGTGGGCCTTGATCTCGGGATCGGTGGCGAAGGCCGCGTACATCCGGCATTTCTTCATCGCCAGCAACTCCCAGGACATGGCGTCCTTCAGATAGGCCAGATCCTTGGTGGTGATCACATTCGGCGGCTGGCTCATTCGCTGTGGGCTTTCATATTGGCCGGTATTTTGCTGATTTTCTTGAGTGGCCACGGTTTTTCCCTCCCTTTTTGTTTGCGTGGTGTGATTTGCCATTAGTTTAACGTTAATCGGGGGCGGTTATGCCACCACACTCCCCTTATAGCGGCGCCCATTTTTGGGAATGCTGTTAGAGATAAGGGGGTATTTTTCATGTTCATCCGAAGATTGGCAGGATTGGCATTGGCCATTTGGATCGGGCTGGCCGCGGCGGGCCCGGCGGTAGCCGCTTTTTCCATCGATGCCCGGGCCGCGGTGCTGATGGACCCGGTGAGCGGCCGGGTCCTTTACGCCCAAAATGAGGACCAGCGGCTGCCGCCGGCCAGCGTCACCAAGGTCATGACCATGCTTTTGATCATGGAAGCGGTCGATTCCGGCCGGGTCCGCTGGGACGAGATGGTGCGGACCTCGGCGGAGGCGGCCGGGATGGGAGGTTCCCAGGTTTATCTGAGGGAAGGGGAAGAAATGACCCTGCGGGAGATGTTCAAGGCCATCGCCGTAGTTTCGGCCAATGACGCCAGCGCCGCCGTAGCCGAGCATCTCTACGGATCGATTCAGGATTTTATCGATGCCATGAACGAACGGGCCAAGGCGCTGAAGCTTGAGAACACCCATTTTCAGAATGAAACCGGGCTGCCGGACCCCAATCACTACAGCAGCGCCTATGATCTGGCGGTGATGTCCCGGGAATTGATCGTCAAGCATCCGGCGGTGCTGGAGTACACCTCGATCTGGCTCGACAGCCTGCGCGGCGGCGCCTTTGTTTTAAAGAACACCAATGATCTGCTCCGGGCCTATCGGGGAACCGATGGCCTGAAGACGGGGCATACCGACGAGGCCAAGTTTTGTCTCTCGGCCACCGCCCAAAAAGGAGATTTCCGGCTGATTAGCGTGATCCTCGGCGCGGCGTCCAACGCCAAGCGGGTGTCCGAGACCAGGCGGCTGCTTGACTACGGGTACCGGAACTTTGAATGGAAAACGATCCGGGATTCTAAACAAGTTGCCGGACAGGTATATATTAGAGAGGCCCAGAAACGGGAGGTTCCGGTCAAAGTCAAGCGCGACTTCAGGGTATTGGTGGAGCGGGGGAAAAACGTGGCCGTTGCAGCGAAGCTGGTTGCGGATCCCAAGTTGAAATTTCCGATCCCCGCCGGCGGCCGGGTGGGAACGATCCGGGCGATACTGGACGGTAAAGAGATCGGCCGGGCTCCCCTCTATAGCACCGAAAAAGTGAACCGTGCCAATATTTTCACCCGGGCCTGGCGTTGGATCTGGGATACAATCGGCGGTTGGCTTGGAAGGATGAGAGGGGAGTAGTTTAGTTTCTAGTTCCTAGTTCCTGGTTCTTGATTCTGGGTTTCTGGTTCCTGGATTAAAGTTAAAGTGACCAGAAGCCTCGCATTCTTGAAAGATCCTAATGACCCGAATTCTAATACCCGAATTACCAGCAACCAGCAACCAGGAACTAGCCACGGCATCCAAAACTCAGATTTTTCCGAATCAATTTGATAAAATTTGATGAAAAAGAGAGGATTTTACAAATTCCCGGAGAAAAAATGATATGTGCCATTTTTTGCCGGGAAGGAGGACGGGTTGTGAGAAGCGTTAATGGCTGGGATTGGCGAAGAACGGCAGTATGGTTGGGAGTGATTGGGTTGTTCTCCGCCCACCTCGCCGCCATAGCCGCGCCGCTGCTGCAAATAGGGGCCAAAGGCGCCAAGGTCAGCGAGGTCCAGCGTTATCTTCATCAATTGCGCTATCTGAGACATGCGCCGACTGGTTATTACGGGAGGGCCACCGCCGAAGCGGTCAAATCGTTTCAGCTTGAGCAAGGGCTAAGGGCCGACGGGAAGGTGGGAGCGGAGACCGCCGCGCTGCTCCGCCGGATTTATCAAACCCGCAACCAAGCCGTGGAATATACGGTGGAAGCCGGCGACACCCTGGACAAAATCGCCGAGCGGTTCAACGTCGCAACGGCGGCGATCATGGTCCGGAACAATCTGCCTGGAAACGAGGTCCGGGAAGGCCAACGGCTGCTGATTCCGGCGGTGGAATCCCGGTTCAATCCGGCCGCGGCCTCGCGGAGCCGGATGGGAATCCAGGCGTTGCCCTGGTCCATTGTTAACGAGCTTTGGAAGAACTTCGAAACCGCCCGCGTCATTGATGTGGAAACGGGCCGCGCGTTCATGGCCCGTCGTTATTACGGACATTACCACGCCGACATCGAACCGTTGACCCGCGCCGACACCGAAATCCTCCATTCCATTTACGGCCGGCGCTGGAGCTGGGAGCGGAGGCCGGTTATCGTCCAGCTCCGCAATTTAAACATTGCCGGGTCGATCAACGGCATGCCGCACGGCGGAGAGGCCATCTTCGACAACGGGTTCAAGGGCCAGATTTGCTGCCACTTCCTCGGCAGCAAGATACATAAGAACGGCGGAGTCGATGAAACGCATCACGCCATGATCATGCGGGCCGCCAACGGCTCCCTGGCCGGAGTGCTGGAACGGAGCGAAGACCATGAAGCGGCTGCGGCGATCCCCGCCGAAACAAAGCGCTAGGGTCTGGGCGGCTATTCGGAACAACCACAATCTGTGGTATATAAGTTACACATTAGCTTGTGCTTTACATCCTAAAAAAGGATTACCCGCACAAGCTCTTAGCCGAAGATAATTGTGCAACGGGCGGGTTTCAACCCGCCTTTTTTATTGCCGTTTTGGGCGCAAGAAACGCTAGGATTATGTTTTTATGGGAACGTTACAAACAAGCCGCCCTTTTTATGGTAAAGTAAAATTAAGTATAATCGTAACTGGAGTGGAGCCGTCATGTTTTTGGAAGTGTTTCTCGTCGGTTTGCTGGCCGGAATCTCGCCCGGCCCTGATTTCGCGGTGGTAATGAAAAACAGCCTAACCCTTGGCCGGCCGGCCGGCCGGGCCACCGCGCTCGGGATCGCCGCGGCCTTGACCATTCACGTGAGCTATACCATCCTGGGGTTTGCCATTATCCTGGAGCATCAGCCCAAACTGTTCCGCCTGATCCAATTAGCCGGGGCCGCGTATCTGGTCTGGCTGGGGTGGCATTCGATCCGGTCCGGTCCGGCCGGGGAACCGGCCCTGGCCGAAATGGTGGCGACGGTTGAAGCCGGCAACGATTGGAACGGATTTTGGGACGGCTTTCTCTGCAACGCGCTGAACCCAAAGGCGCCGCTCTTTTTCCTCAGCATTTTCGCGCAGTTTTTGACCCCCGGCACACCGGAATGGATCCGCTGGATCTATGGGCTGGAGACCATCGCCGCGGTGGGCGGGTGGTTTGTCTTTGTGTCATATATCATTTCCTCGGACCGGTTTCGCTGGTTTTACGGCCGCTTCCGGCATTGGTTTGACCGGGCGCTGGGTGCGGCGCTCTTGTATTTCGCGTTCCGGATCGGCTGGTCGGTGTTCCGTGGGTAATTGGCCGAGGAATCGGCAGCGGAACTCTTTCAAGGGAAGCGGAGGGAGGAACGTTCGATGCCGGAGTCAGTCCGCGAGGTTCGCCGCGACGAATTGGACCAATTGTTGAGATTATACCGCCATCTCCATCCGGAAGACCCGGAATTGGCCGGGGACCAGGAATTGCTGGCGTTATGGGGGTCGATTCTCGCCGATCCCAACCTGTTCTATCTGGCGGTTGAAGCCGGGGGAGAGCTGGTTTCAACCTGCACTCTGGCGCTAATCAAGAATCTGACCCGGGGCGCCCGCCCTTACGCGGTCATTGAGAATGTGGTCACCCATCCGGCGCACCGGGGCCAAGGCCATGCCACCAAAGTATTGCGAAAGGCCCTGGCGATCGCCAGGGCCAATGATTGCTACAAAGTCATGCTGATGACCGGCAGCAGGGATCCGAAAGTTCTAACCTTTTACGAACGGGCCGGATTCCAATCCGGTGAGAAGACGGCGTTCGTAGTCAGGTATGACCGGGGTTGAGTTTTAGTTGCTGGTTCCTAGTTTCTAGTTTCTGGTTCGGATTTTCAGGATGGGTGACCGTTCTTTCCTGCTTTGCCTTGCCTTGGGCAACCGGCAACTAGGAACCATTTTTCCTACTTCCCCCTCACCATTCCCTTTTCCCACATTTCCGGCGCTTCATAGCCGAGCAGATTGACTGCGGTTGCGGCCAGGTTGGCCAGGCCGTACTTGCCGGGGATTAATTCGTAGGAATCCCGGCGCTGGCTGTCATAGAAGATGCACGGAACCGGATTCAGGGTATGGCTGGTTTTGGCCTTGACCCGGCCGTCCTTGCCGATCTGGGGCCGGCCTTGCTTGTCCAGCTCGAACATTTCATCGGCATTGCCGTGGTCGGCGGTAATGATCGCCATTCCACCCAACTGGTCCAGGACCGGGAGGAGCCGGGTCAGGCAGAGATCGACGGTCGAAACCGCGATCCGGGCCGCCGCGAAATCGCCGGTATGGCCGACCATGTCGCCGTTGGGGAAGTTGACCCGGGCCAAACGGTACTTTCCGGTCTTCAACTGCGCGATCAACTCGTCAGTGATCTCGGCTCCTTTCATCCAGGGCCGCTGTTCAAAGGGGATCCGGTCCGAGGGGATCTCCACATACGTTTCCAGTTCCTCGCTGAACTTGCCGCTCCGGTTTCCGTTCCAGAAATAGGTGACATGGCCGAACTTCTGGGTCTCGGAGATTGCCAATTGAGAGAGGCCGCTCCCCGCCAGATACTCGCCCATGGTGTTCCGGATCTCCGGCGGCGGAACGAGAAAGCGGCTGGGAATGTGCAGATCGCCGTCATACTCCAGCATTCCGGCGTAGACTACCTTCGGCCGCCGGATCCGGTCGAAATAGGGGAACTGTTCGTCCTCAAACGCCTTACTGATCTCGATGGCCCGGTCGCCCCGGAAGTTGAAGAAGATGAAGCTGTCACCGTCAAGAACCGGCCCGACTGGCCGGCCATCGGAGGCGATCACAAACGCCGGAAGATCCTGATCGATGACGGGAGTCTCCCGGCGATAGGATTCAATGGCCTGACAGGCCGATTCAAATTGCCGGCCCTCGCCCAGCACGTGAGTGCGCCACCCCTGTTCGACCATGGGCCAGTTCGCGCCGTAGCGGTCCATGGTAATCTTCATCCGGCCGCCGCCGCTAGCGATCATCACATCGAAATCCGGGGAGCGCAGCTCGGCCAGGAACGACTCGAACGGCTCCACATACTCCAGCGCCGAGGTTTCGCCGACATCCCGGCCGTCCAGCAAAATATGAATCCGGACCCGCCGGACCCCATCCTGTTTGGCCTGGCGAATCAGCGCCTTCAAATGATCGATATGGGAGTGGACGTTCCCGTCGGAAAAGAGGCCCGCCAGATGCAGGGTGGTATGGTTTCGGACGCAATTGGCCGATACTTCCCGCCAAGCCTCCCGCTCAAAGAGCGAACCGTCCTGAATCGACTCGGAGACCAGTTTTGCGCCTTGGTTATAAACCTGGCCGGCGCCGATGGCATTGTGGCCGACCTCGGAATTTCCCATGTCCTCGTCGCTGGGAAGGCCGACCGCGGTGCCGTGCGCGGTGAGCGACAGATTCGGATAGGTTTTGAAGAGGCGATCCAGGGTCGGGGTATGGCTTTGACTAACCGCATTGCCCTCGGGATTGGCGGAAATGCCGATTCCGTCCATGACAACGATCAGAACCGGTCCGGCGTAACCGGGAAATTGCCGCGATTTTTTTAACATAGCTATCATCCTCCGTAATGTATTTGCCTATGAAGAAGGTTCGGATTGCTTCCGTTCCAGGGCTTTGATCCGTTTCAGCAACGCCGGATGGGAATAATAAAACGCTTCATACCAGGGATGGGGATTAATGTTATCCATCTCATTGACAATGAATTTTCTAAAGACCGAAACCAGCGGCGTGACGGTGCCGGTCAGACGGCGCGAATAATCGTCGGCCTCATACTCCATTTTTCGGGAAAGCCGAGAAAATAGCGGCTGGGCGTAAAAGACCAGGATATCGAAGAAGAGGATGTACGTCACGAATAAGCCGGCGTGAAAGGACGGCGGGACGCCAAACGCGGCGAAAGTGTAACCGGCCCCCAGTAAATGGAAGGCGAAGATCAGAAAGAGCAGACTCTCGGCCAGCACGAAACTGATCATCCTTACCAGATGGCGCCGCTTGCCGTGGCCGATCTCGTGGGCCAGCACCGCCAGGATCTCCGGAATCGAATAGTTTTGGACCAGCGTATCAAAGAGGATAATGGTCTTGCTTTTGCCAACCCCGGCGAACTGCGCATTGGCATGGGCCGACTTTGAGCTTTGATCGGCGATGAAGACCCCCCGAACCGCAAACCCCGATCCGGAGACCATCGCGGTGATAGCCTCCTTCAATTCGCCGTCGGGCAACGGACGCAGTTTGTAGAAGAACGGGATCAGCAATACCGGCACCAAATACATCAGGATTAGCGTCATGGCCATGATCATCGCCCAGGCGGCCAGAACGTCGTACAATCCGAACTGGGTTCGGCCACCCCAAATGGCCAGAACCACCGCAAGCACCACCACTGTCAGGCCGGTGGTGACCAACAAGTTTTTCACCGCGTCCAGCAGCCAGCCGGCGCGGGTATATTTATTGAATCCGAAGCGGGACTCGATAACAAAATGGAAATAATAATCGAACGGCAAGTCGGCGAGCCAGGCCGCCCACCCCGGCAGCAGGAAAAAGAGGAGGCTTTTCCAGAAGCCAGGCCATGGCAGCGAATCGATCCACCCCGAATAGGCCGCGAATAAGGGGGTAAACAAAAAAAGCGCCAGTAGCAGCGTATCATAAATAAACCCGATCAGTCGGAAGCGGATCTTATCAGCGGTATAGGAGTCAATAGCGCGGAGTTGGTCGCCGTCAATCAACCCGTCCAGCATCGGCGGCACTTTACCGGCATTGCGGCGCAGGTGAACCAGGTTCAACAGGTTTAGCACCACCCGGACCATGACCTTGACGCCCAATAGGGCCAGGAAAAGATTTCGGAACAGATTCGGACTCATCAATACCCTCCCTTAATCGGAATCGGCAAGCCGGTAGCTCGCTTTGATAATATTACGTGTCGATTCATGATTATTCCTTCTTTCGAAAGACGTTTTTCAACTTTCTTTATTCAGACCGAAGTTGTTTGGCTTTTTCGAATTTACTGACAGATGATCCGGACCGGTTCTTCCTGCCCCTTATCCAGGGTGGTCCGGGACGTAAAGAAATTGGTGCCGGTGACTACGCAAACGGTTGCAATAGGGATATTCCCAATTGAACGGCGGATTCATCAAACGACCTCCCGAAATAAGTCACCGGTTTTTCCGACGGAACGGCTTTTAGCGGGCGGCGCCTAATGACGGAAAAGGGGCGCTTTAATTTCGGAGAATGTCGGAATTTACTTTTGAGGCTGGGTAAACTATATATGTGGCACTCAGTTTTGAACGCCGATGAATTGCGATATTTGCCTTGATGCATCAAATGAAAAAGTTCAATGGTTTGCCTATTCTCAGCCGGTTTTGTGATGAGAATGCTTAATTCAAAAACTTTTTCATTTTAAATAATCAAAAATTTATTTCAATGTCAATCGCAAAGAGAGGGATGGAGGCATGGCATATCTGGCGGTATTGTTTACGGTATTGGTCGCGCTATATACGGTCTGTTTCGGGGTGGAGCAATGGCAAGAAAAAAATTATAGCGGCTTTTTCGCTATAATTTTTTTGGCGCTGGTAATTGTGGGTCTGCCGTTTTACATCTTATTTATGCAGCGATAAAGGGGTGTATGACAGTTTTTGGGGGCGGCAAGTGTTGAACAAGTCGCTTCACCCTCATTTCATAGGTTTTCGGGGGGATGAAAATGAACCCCGATCCGCCGGATGTCTACCCTGACTGCGACATCGACTTTGGCGTCCCTGAATTTCTGCGGCCAGCCATAGTGGTTCCATTCCGTGGAGGTTAGCACGGTATTCCGGACCTTGATCCCGAAGCCAAAGATATCTGAATTATATTGCCGCTGCGCTTTGGCAATGACCCGCCGGAGCCTGCGCTCAAGCTCGGCGGCGATGGCCCGTCCCAGAAAGTTTTCAAGCTGGGGCTGGGTATAATTGATATTACTTTGAATGCTGACAATGTCGGCTTCCAGGCCCAGCTTAACCTGAAACCGCTCCAGTCCGTCCTGGAATCGGTATTTGATCTCCGGACGGTTGCCGGCGATCAGCCGGAACACGACGTAATAACCCTTTTGCCTGGGATCGTGGATCGTCATGAACGCTTCCTGAAATTCACCGGTCAGCAGCAGCAAGGCCTGGGTCTCATAAATGTCAAAGTTCCCCACCATCCGGTCCTTTTTGAAGATGGCGGTTCCAATCATCCGGATGTCCGGGGTCTTGGGGGCGCTTTCCCCGCCTTTTTCCCCCATACCGCCTTTGCCCCCGGAACTCCCGGAAGATTGGCCGCCGGAATCTCCCTCGGGTTCGGGTCCGCCCTTTAATTGATATTTGGCGATCAACGGGAGGTAATTCTCTTGGGCCAGCGCCTGGTAACGGGACATAAAGCTATTAAGGTCCGTATTGGGAAACATTCCGGTCCGGTTGGAAAGACTGATTAGGTCGCGCAGGTACTCACTGGGGTTTTTCTCCAGTTTGGGCTGGACATTCAAGATATCCGCCGCTTTCCCTTTGGCGACGATGATGTTCATGGTCCGCCGCATTTCCCTGAACCGGACCAGGTTGTCGATCCACTTTGACACTCCCTGGCGGGCCATCTCCTCCCCAATGATCAAGGTTTGATTTTGCAGCAGGGTAATCTCCCGGTTGATGGTGGTGTTCATGCGATTAAAGGCTTCATAGATTGACGGCGCGTTCATGGAGACCACAAAGGTCCCGGGACCTTCGCCGCCACCGCCGCCGGCTTGAGCGCCCAGCTTGGACGGGATGGCGATCAGCGTGCTTACGGTCACCTCTTTACCGTCGGGACCGAGATCCAGTCCCAGTGCTTGGACGAGGCCGAGCGACTCCAGTTCGCGCTGGTCCCAGCAACCGCTAATCGCAACCATCAAAAGCAAGAGACAGAAGCAAAGCCACCCCTTATGCGCCATGGCTGTCACCAATCCATTTCTTCACCTGATGAATGAACAGCAGGACAATGGGGATGCCGAAGGCGGTAAACCCGTAGGCATTGCCGATCCAGGACAGGCGCGCCGCAAAATCGCTGATCTGCACCGCTTGGGTCATTGAGGCCGGGATTAGGCTGACGGTAAAGACCAGCAACCCCAGAGCCGGCACCAGCGGCCGGTAATTCGTGATCCGGAAGGTCTGGGCGAAGCTGACCACCGTGCCGTAAAAAAGACCGCTGAGCTGAATCCCGGCCCAGAAGAACCAAAGAAAGACGAAGACTGCCTCCACTCGTTGGATGAACTCGCCGAGCGAGATCAGCCGGGTCAATTGCAGGATGGGGAAGACCAGATTGGCGGCAGCGTTATAATTAAAGACCGCGACCACCAGCCCGACGACTCCCATATTGATGATCACCGCCAATAGCAATGAATAGAATCCGACCCGGAAAACTTTCCGCTGGTCCCTGATCAGCGGAGCAATGATCCCAAGCAGTAGCAATTCGGTGAATGAGGCCATTTGCACCGGGGCTTCCTTCAATATGATCAGGGGTCCCCGGCCGAGCACCGGAGCCAGGTGCTCCAGGGTGGCCCGGGGCATGGAGAACAGTAAAATAATCAGCAAAGTGACCAGGAGGTACGGCCCGAAAAACCAGGCCACCCGGGAGATGGTTTCGATGCCTAAAATAACGCCGTAGGCAAGTAAAAAGAGGAACCCCATGGTAATCACGCTGATTGGGGTCCGGGGTAGCACCGCCAGGATGAAACTCTCGGCGAACTGCCGGAGATAAAGCGAACAGATCACCAAGAAGAACAGGAAAAAAATCAAGCCGAGGCAGACCCCCAGATATTTTCCGGCCACGCGCCGGGCGATCTCAATCAGATTCTGCTCCGGATAGGCGGCCAGCAGGCGATGGAGGAAACTGTAGCCAATCATGGCGACGATCCCGGCCATCAGCGTGATAATCCAGCCGGCTGATTCCCCCAGTAAGGCCATGTTGCGGGGGAAAGATAAAAAGATTTTGGCGGTGATCGTCAGGGTCAACAGCGTTACCGCTTCCCGGTGTCCGATCTTTTCTTCATTGGCCATTGTCGTCCTCCTCGCTTTCTTGGGAACTCAGGTCCGGAGTGTCCCAGGGCCGGGTATTTTTTTTCTGGCGGATCCAATCCAGCGGCCGGGTAAAGACCGGCCGGTAGCGCTGGTCAAACCCGCGGGGCCGGATCACCCGGTCCTTGTTTTTGGGATGATAAGGAGCGATCGGAGTCAGGAACGGCACGCCGAAGCTGCTGATGGTCGCGACATGCAGCGCCATCAGGAACACCCCAAAGGCAATCCCGTAGAATCCAAGGAATCCGGCGAAGATCACAAATAAAAAACGGAGGATCCGGATGGTGAAGGAGGCGTTATAGTTTGGCACCACGAAGGAAGCCAGCGCGGTGATGGCAATGATGATAATCAGGATCGGACTGACGATGGAGGCCGAGACTGCGGCCTGGCCGAGGATCAAGGCGCCGACAATGCCGATGGTCGGCCCGATGACGCTGGGAATCCGGACGCCGGCCTCCCGGATCAGTTCAAAGGCGAATTCCATGAACAGGATCTCGACGATGGCCGGAAACGGAACCGCCTCGCGGGTGGCGGTAATCGCCAGCAACAAGTCGGTGGGAATCATCTCCTGATGGAAATTGACCACCGCGATGTACATCGCGGGCAGCAACAAGGCGATAAAAATGGCCATGGCCCGGATAAAGCGGAGAAAATTGCCGAACGGCCAGCGCAGGTAATAATCTTCGGCCGCGTGCAAAAAAATACTGAACGTGGCTGGAATCACCAGGGAGAAAGGGCTGTTGGCCATCACCACTCCGACGTACCCCTCACGCAGGAAAGCGGCCAGGCGATCGGGACGTTCGGTGGAGAGCATTTGCGGGATCAGCGATTTGGGATGATCCTCCAGAAACTCCTCCAGGCTGCCGGTCTCCGAGATATAGTCGGTGGTCTCCGCCACGCTGCTGATTCGGTATTTGACCTCTTTGACCAGTTTGGGATTGGCGATGTCCTTGATGTACATCACACCCAGGATCGTATTGCTCCGCTTTCCGACCCGAAACATTTCCGTGACCAGCTTCGGATCTTTCAAATACCGCCGGACGCTGGCGGTATTGGCACGGAAGTTCTCCACGAACGATTCTTGCGGCCCGCGCACCACCGGTTCGTTGGCGGGCCGGTCCACACCGCGGTGTTCCCAGCCCTTGGTCTCGATAATCAGGGCCTCGGCCGATTTCTCAAGCAGAAAGACGGTGGAGCCGTCGAGGATTCCGTTGACGATGTCCTCCAGTTTTTGGCTGCGCTGAATCTGATGGCCCGGCAACAGCTTTTGATAGACCGTTTCCATTGGATTTTTGAGCGCCCTGCCGTCGCCGCTGAAGATCATCAAGGGTTGCAGTACGGCAAAATTTTGAGTGTTGCGATCGGTCAGTCCGTCAATATAAATAAGTAAGGCCCGCAAGTCCAGCCCGGGAATACGGAAATCGCGGAAAACGATATCTTGGTTGGCGGGAAGTTCAAAGATGGCCTCCAGCCGGTCGCGGTTCTGGTCCAAATCGTCGGTGAGTTTCGCGGCGGGCGGTTCCGGCTCGGGGCTGGGACGCCGGAAGGACTGATCCCCCAGGGAAAACTGGGGATCGGCCGGGCCGAAACGGAAAATCTTTTTGAAAAGGCTGGCTAGTTTCATTCTTATTCCTCCATGCATACATCGGTAGTATTTACAGAAATGAGCGGTTCTCATTCCAACCCCTTGCAGCCGCTGGAAGCCTTGGAGATCGCGCCGGACTCTGGCATCTTCTCTGGCCTGGACTCTTAGCTTGCGGAGAGGAGATTTAGCAAACCGGCCTTGGCCGGAATTTGAAAAGATAGAATCCAAGAGGAGGTACTCATGGCTAAGATCAAAGCCAATCCGCTTCCGCCGGGAGGCACCGTCGGCGTAACGGCGCCGGCCGGCCCGCTTCGTTCCGAAGCCGCCCTGGAACTGGCGCTCGGCCCGCTTCGGGAGGCCGGATTTCGGATTAAACTCGGGAAGGCGGACCGGCCAGAAGGCGGGGAAACGGCTGGCTCAGACCTGGAGCGCCTGGAGGACCTGGAGCGGATCTGGCTTGACCCGGAAGTGGATGCGGTCTGGTGCCTCCAGGGCGATTACGGAAGCCTCCGGCTGCTGCCGAAGCTGTACTACGGCCTGCTCGCCAAAAGCCCTAAGCTTTTGATCGGCTTCGGCGATATTACCGCCTTGGAGCTTGGTTTATGGTCCCAGACCAAGTTGGTCAGCTTTCACGGCCCGGCACTGAACATCTTGGCCGAGAGCGATTTTTCCAGGGAGCAGGCGCTGGCGATGCTTACTGGCGCGCTCGAGCCGGGCCCCTTGATCTGGCCGGTTTCGGACCGCCTCTATCTTCCGATCCGGCCCGGAAGCGCCCGTGGAACGCTATTGGGCGGCAATCTGGCCACACTGGCGTCATTGGCCGGCACCCGGTTCTTGCCGGCGCTGGACGGAGCCGTGGTCTTCCTGGAGGAAGCCGGGGAAGCCGCGTACCGGATCGATCGGTGGCTGACGCAACTGCTGATCTCGGGGCTCCTCGATGAAGCCGCGGCGGTGCTGATCGGCCGGTCGGTTCCAATCCCCGAGGAGCGGGAAACCGAGTTAGTCGGCGTTTACAGTGAGCGGCTGGCGGCGCTCTCCTGTCCGTCAGCCTATGGATTCCCCATCGGGCACCTCCGGGAGCAGTGGACCGTGCCGCAGGGAATCACGGTCGGCGTGGACACGGCCGCCGGAGAGATCTGTATACTAGAGCGGCCGCTTTCCGGAAATACTCTCTAAAGAAGGAAAAGACCCCCTTTATTGCCGGGCTTGGCGTTGCAACTGATGGCCGATGGCGGCAAGTAGCGGAAATATTGGCAAGCGAGTCAGGATTTGACGGAATTGGCGTCAAATTAAGGGAAGGATTACGGTAACGAATCGCGAATTATTCTTACGCTTCCCATTGGGTTGAAGCAGGATTGGTAATCAGGCTCCGAGGAACCATTCGGCCGCTGATTCGTTTTGATCGTTAGCGCGGGTTATATTTTAGGGTGAAATAAATTTTTTGATCGAGTCTCGCCTCCTAAAAGCGAATATAAACCGCATTCAATCGTATTATTTCATCCTGATTACAGCTGTAATAAGTTGATTTAAAACTTAAATTCATTGGAGCCACCTGACTAAAGTCTAATGAGCGGCTGTAGCCTTACGGATCCATTGAAAACTACTTTATCGTTTGCTGCTGAGCTTTGGTGCGTAACCCGGCCTTCGGCCGGGGTTAATCGCAACACTTATGGATGGAACAGTCGGGCGCCGGATTTCGTCAACATCGCATCCATAAAAACGGAAATAACGGAAGGAGATTCAAACGTGAGAAAATTTGCGACCATTATTTTGGCGGCATTGTTCACCTTGAACCTAGCGGTCGCCGCCCGCGCCGAGGACGGTGATCGCGGCAGCGTCACGGCGCTTTTCGGCGCCAAGGGATCGGGGATGGTCAATTATCATTTGGGAGACAAGCTGGATCTGATCGGCGGCTATGAGGATTATCAGTATAAGGCCGGATTCCACTACCGGCCGTGGGGGGAGCCGATCGGGTTCAAGGCCGGGGTCCGCTCCGGCGAAAAAGAGCGGGAGACTGCCGCATACGGCGGGCTCGATTTTTTGATTCCGTTCGGTACCAATCTGAAGCTCACCGGATTTTATGACACGGGGTACAAGGGGCCGGACTGGAACCGCTATGAGGCGGCGGTGCGGATTCAAATGTACGACCAGGCCTTTCTGTACGCCGGGATCCGCGGTGAGAACGGCTCGGGCATGCCTGATTATGACTACAACGACGGGGAGGCTCTGCTGTTTCTCCGGGGCGATATCGGCTGGAAGTGGGACAAGGTGGAGTTGCGGCTACAGCCGACCATGCACATTCAGGGCGATTATTTCCACAATTACGAACTGAAGTATCATTTCAACGACCAGACCGCCGCGCTTCTCAGCGTCAACAGCGAGTATGACGAGACGGTCCGGGTCCGGATGGGGTTTGAGTATAAGTTTTAGTTTTGGAATCGGGGGATATCATGCGCCGCTTTTGGATACCGTTGCTGGTGGCCGTCGCGGTGATCGCGGCCGGTTGGATCGGGTTTTGGCTGGGACGGGCTCCGGTGGAGCCGCTGCGCCGGGAGACCCGGCGGCTGGCCGAGGTGAACCGGACATTGTCTGAAACCGAGGTGGCCGTCTTTTTTATCAAGACCACCAAGACCGACTTCTATCTGCAACCGTTGCTGATCAAGGTTCCGGTCGAAGGGGATCGTCATCTCCGGGCGCTTGAGGCGCTCTTTGACGGGCCTCCCGCCGGTTCCGGCCTGGATAAGGTCTTCCCGGAAGGATCGCGGGCGTTGCATTTTGAGCTGGCTGAAGGATTGGCCACCGTGGATTTGAACCGGGCTGCCGCCCGGATCAATGTCGGGGCCTCCGGCGAGGCGCTGGCCGTGGCAGCGCTGGTGAACACGCTGACCAAGCTTCCCGATGTTTACCGGGTGAAGATCCTGGTGGATGGGGAAGAGGTGGAGTCCCTGGCCGGCCATGTCGATCTGACCGGAACCTTCCGGTATAACGATCAATTGGTTCGGTTCAGATAAGTTTGGTTGATGAAATTTATATTGAATCCAACCACAAAACTCCCCGGGATGCCGGGGAGTTTTAATTTGGCCGGGTGGATGAGCGGGGGCGGCGATTAATCCGGCAAGAGCAATAGTCGCCACGGGGGAATGCGGGTTCTCCGCAACCGGAGGGGGGGTTGCCGCAGCCGGGGCAAGCGCCGGATCAATCGGGGCAAGTGTCGCTTCAATTGAAAATGGCATAATTTTATTTGAAGCGCCTGCCGCTCCGGATGAAGATATTGGATTTGCATCTGGAGCATGGGCCGCTTCACGTGGAAATAGTGGATTTTTATTTGAAGGAAGGGTTCCTTCAGATGGAAATATTAAAAAATCATTTGAAGGAAGTATTTCTCCAGATCGAAATATTGGAGGATCATTTGAAGCGGCGGTTCCTTCAGATGAAAATGGTGGCGGATCATTTGAAGGAAGAGCCGCGCCAGATCGAAAAAGTATGGCTGCAGATGAAGCGATACTTTTTTCATATGGATATAGTGTTCCTCCAACTGATCCGGGAGTCGGATCAGTTGGAGCGAGTGCTGCTCCAGATGATCGGGGAGCCGGATCAGTTGAAGCGGGGGCGCCGCCGGCCGGAGCGGGAGTTTTTGGGGTTGGGGAAGGTGAGGTGGCTTTTAATATACCATCCACAATTGGCCGGAAAACAAAAACTCACTGCTTAAAACGATGAATCCTTCATTTCAGAAAAACTTCCCTCCCTTGGCAGGTAGATGACGGCCGGTCCAGAATTATATAAGATCTTGACCAACCATCCAACCGGAGGGACTATCATGAGCATCGCCTCGCTGGCCGAACGGATTCCGCCACAGAATATCGAAGCCGAGCGCTCCACCCTGGGGTCCATGTTCCTTGAGAAAGAGGCCATTGACAAGGGTGTCGAATTGCTGCAATCCCAGGACTTTTACCGCGAAGCGCACCGGATCATTTTCGAGGCGGTCATCGCCTTGCATCAACACAGTGAGCCGGTGGATATCATCACTGTTTCCGATGAGTTGAAACGCAGGAACTTCCTGGACAAGATCGGCGGGATTCCCTACTTGACGTCGCTCGCCAACGCGGTGCCGACCGCGGCCCACGTTGAGTATTACGCCAAGATCGTGGCCGAGAAGGCGTTGCTTCGGGGGATTATTAACACTGCCACCGAAATTGTCCGGCTCGGCTATGAAGGAGCCGAAGAAGTGGACCAGATCCTGGATCAAGCCGAAAAGCAAATCTTTCAGATCACGCAGAAACGGCACGTCAAGGGCTATATTTCATTGAAAAGCATTCTGGTCGATACCTTTGAGCGGATTGAAAAACTTTACGACTCCCGGGGCGGAGTCACCGGCCTGTCCACCGGCTTCAACGACCTGAACCGGATGACCGCCGGCCTCCAGCCGTCGGATCTGATCATTCTGGCGGCCCGGCCCAGCATGGGCAAAACCACGTTCGCCCTGAATATCGCCAGGCATGTGGCGGTGGAGCAGAAAGTGCCGGTGATCGTCTTCAGCCTGGAGATGTCTAAGGAGCAATTGGCTCTGAAGCTCCTCTGCTCCGAGGCGGGGGTCGATAATCAACGGATCCGCACCGGCAGCCTCCGTGACGAGGACTGGCCGCGGCTTTCCCACGCCCTGGGCCGTTTGTCCGAGGGGATGCTCTACATCGACGACACCGCCGGCACCACGGTGCTCGATATCCGGGCCAAGGCCCGGCGGATTAAGGCCCAGGACGGCCTGGGGCTGATCGTCATCGACTATTTGCAACTGATGTCGTCGCGGAACCGGACTGAAAACCGGCAGCAGGAAGTCTCGGAGATCTCCCGTTCCCTGAAGGCCCTGGCCCGGGAGCTGGAAGTGCCGGTAATTGCCCTTTCCCAGCTGTCGCGGGCCGTGGAACAACGGACCGATAAGACCCCGTCCCTGGCCGACCTGCGCGAGTCGGGATCGCTGGAGCAGGACGCCGACATCGTCGCCTTCCTGTACCGGGAGGATTACTACAATAAAGAGACCGAGCGGAAGGGGATCACCGAACTGATCATCGCCAAACAGCGGAACGGCCCGGTGGGTACGGTCGAAATGCTCTTCCAGAAGGAATACAGCAAGTTCGTGGGATTGGATCGGCAGCATCACCAGTGATGATAATCTAGAAGCGTTGTGATAAACTCCGGACAGAGGCCGGAGTTTATCACAAAAGCTCAGAAAAACAAGGGATAAAGTCGATTTTAGAATCGTTTTACATGGTCGACGTCGATTCCGGTAGGCTTTATCACATGGCTTTTAAATTTTACCAAAAAGAGCCCAAGAATTTTCGGGCTGTCGCCGATATTAAAATTGAGGTGACAAAGATGCCTGATACCGCAATTGCCTATGCCCGGCCCCTGTCAAACGAAAGCCCCAAGGAATCCGTAGCGCGGCAGCTGCAAGCCGTTCACGACTACGCCAAAGCCAATGAGGTGGAGATCGTCAAGGAATTCGTGGAGGAGGTCACGGCCCGGGGCGACCGGATCCGGTTCTCGGAGATGATCGGTCAGCTTCAGCGCGGTGAGATTAAGGCCGATTATATCTATGTCGCATCGCTGGACCGGTTGGGACAGGATACCGGCCAACTGTTCGGACTGTTCAAAAAGACCTTAAAACCGTTGCACATGACCGTGATCTCCGCGACTCCCAATGAGGATTTCCAGGATTACCTCTCCGCCAAGCTGGCTCCGCTCCTATCCGGGCTGATGAAGCAAAATGCCAAAGAGGACCGGCAAAACTGAGTTGACCAAGTGAACAAAAGAAATGGGAATGCCCATTTCTTTTGTTTTTGCAAAATTTTAGCCCGAGCTTTCCCGCAATAGCGACAACGCCAGGTCGGGCCGGTTGGTGATGACCGCCGCCACCCGCCAGTCCTTACTTCCGAAAACCACGGTAAAGCGCGCGAACGATTGATCATCATCCCTTCCCCTTATCCGAGAACTACTGATAACGGACATGGTCTCCGTTATATTTGAAGTGAGCGACCGTCACTCCGATGAACGGCAGGAACAGGATCACCGATTGCGCGGTCGCGACGCCCGGCCGGATCGGCTTACGAACCACTTTGACGGGTATAAAATCAGGCTATGCCCGAGTTAGCTCATACAGATCCTTGGCTGCGGGCAGCAACGGCGAGGGCTGGCCGGAGCAATAAAGGATCAACCGGTGCAAGGCCCGGGTGCAGACGGTATAGAGCAGGTTCCGTTCCGCTTCGTTACCGTAGATCGCGGCGCTCACATCGTAGACCAGCACCGCGTCGAATTCCAGCCCCTTGGCCAGATAGGAGGGGAGGATCACCACGCCCCGGCGAAACTCGGAGATCTCCGGCGTGACCAAAAAAAGTTCGGTCCGGTCTCTCAGCCCGGCGTAGACTTCGGTCGCTTCCCGGAGCGTTTTGGTGATTACGGCAATGGAGTTCCAGCCCTCCGCCCGCAGTGCGCTGATGGACCCGGCGACCGGAGCGGCCAGGGATTCCCGGTGTTGGACCATCACCAGCCGGGGCAAGGGGCCGGGCCGCTGAATCTGCTCCACCGGACCCATTCCCGGCAGCAGCGCCTGGGAGAAGGCCTGAATCTCGCGGGTGGACCGGTAACTCCGGGTCAAGCGGATAACCCGGGGGGCGCCGGCGTCGTCCGGGCTTCCGCTCTTCAACAGCGCGGCGGCGGCCTCAAAATCCATTGTCTCCAGGTAGGGATGGATCGACTGGGCCGGGTCGCCCAGCACGGTCCAGGCACTCCTGGGAAAGAGCTGTTTCAGGATTTGGTACTGAAGGAGCGAGTAGTCCTGGGCCTCATCGATCACCAAATGCCGGATCCGGTCCCGGACCGGGAAGCCGTTGAGCGATCCCTGAAAGAAAAGAAAGGCGGCGGCATCCTCGTAGGGAATCCTGCCCCGGCTCAGCCAATCGGCGGTAAGCCTCCGGATGGCCGGCCATTCGGGCGGGAGCGATGCTCCGGCCAGACCGGCCGCAAGTTCCTCGTCTTCGTAAATACGGCGGTAGAGGTTAAACGGATTCAACTCGGTACGTTCGGCGATGGCCGCGATAAACTCTTCCATCGCTTCCTTGACGGCGATCCGGGCCAGGGCCTTGATGGTCCGTTCGTTGACTTCCTCGCCGGCGGCGGCGATCTTTTGCTCCTCAGCCTTACGCAGCTGGTGAATGAGCGGCCTGAGCCGGAGCTGGATCAACCGCTTGATCTGAGCCAACCGCCGGGTCGGCGGAAGGTATGATAATTCCTGAAAAAAGAGGCGGCGCCATTCCGCCCGGGTCATGATGGCCGTACCCAGGAACTCGATGCCGGGATAATCCCGGATCTTCGCTTCGAGCAGGGCCAGATAATCCCGGATCATCCGAATAAATCCGGCCGAGGATTTATAGCGGGTTCCGGCGACGCGCGCCGCATAATCGGGAGCGGCGGTCCCGCCGTATAAGAACTCCAGCTGTTCGTCCCGTTCCTCGACGGTTACTCCCAGTTGCGACTGGATCCTGGTCACATAGTCGTGAAAGGTGGTCTGCAGCACGTTTTCCTCGCCCAGCTCCGGCAAGACATTGGAGATGTAGTCACTGAAGATCCGGTTGGGCGAGAAGATCAGGATATTCCTGGCGGTCAGGGCGTTTCGCTCCCGGTAGAGCAAATAGGCGGCGCGGTGCAGCGCGATGGAGGTTTTGCCGCTGCCCGCCGGCCCCTGGACAAACAGGAAGCGATGCGCGTCGTCGCGGATCACCTGGTTTTGCTCGCGCTGAATGCTGGTAATGATCGTCCGCATCTTAGCGTCCGCGCTCCGGCTCAGGATCTGCTGGAGAATCTCATCGTCGATTTTGATGTCGGAGTCAAATAGGTATTCCATCCGGCCGTCCGTGATCTTGAACTGGCGCTTCAGCGAGATCATTCCGGTGATGGTCCCGAGCGGACATTTATAATGGGCCTGGCCCCGCTCAAAATCGTAGAACATCCCGGCCACCGGCGAGCGCCAGTCATAAATCAGCAAGGCGCCGGTGGAACGGTCGGTGAGGGTGGCGATGCCGATATAGATCGGTTCCGCCGGGCCCCGGCCCTCGGGACGGTCCTCGGCGAAATCAATCCGGGCGAAGTAAGGCGAGTCGGCCAATTTCCGCAATTGAAGCTGCCGCTGGTAAGAGGCTGCCGCGATGCTGCGCTGGCGGGCCACGGTCTCCACGAATTGCGCCTCGTCCCAGAGATCGGTGTAGACATTTTCCCAATAATCGGTCAAGGCCTCCCGCAACTCAGCTCGGGTCTCGCGGTAATTTTCGGCTCCTGAGCCCAACTGGGATCGGATCTCCGCTAAAACATCATTCAATCGGTTAATCTCATAAATCCGTTCCTGATCGTTCATGGCGGCCTCCAGTGACGGGTTAATCGGCATCGGCGCAAAAAATCGGAGACAGGGGTTGACAGTTTAGTTATTTATGATATAATTAATTATGGGATTTTATATATTATCATGTGAATCTCGTACCCTTTATTTTACCGTATAACGAGCCAAAAGGCAATTAAAATTTGCGACAGGACCGAAGCATCTTCTGATGATGCTCCGGTTTTTTGTTAGGCGGGTAAAAACCCGGGGGATTCGTAAAAACGATCAGTGTTATCATTGCCGGAAGCATTTTTTGGGTACACTGTATCCGGGAGCGTGGCCTTGCATAACGGGAGATGAATCGGTACGTTTATAAAGCCGCTGCCGATGGGCGGAATTATCCCATGGCTCCAAAGTTAACTATAAGGGATAAGAGGGAAATTGGTGGTTACGACCTATTTTTATCCGGCGTTTCTGACGATAACATTCATTTTGTCGCTCATCTTCATTCCGAAAAAAGATTATAAAGAGTATTTGACCTACGGTTTTCTGGTCGGGGGACTCGGCGACATTGTCATGGTCGGCGTATGGCAGAACCTGCTTCATGTGATCTGGTTCAAAAACGCCGGAATCTTCGAGGTGCTGGGGCATAATTTTCTGTCTCCGCCCAGTTGGACGTTTACGGTCATGCTGTTCTTGCGGTTTCTGCCGCGGCGCCGCCCTTTTCAATACCTGTATATTTTGACATTCGGCGGTTACAGCGTGGGGTACGGGCTGATGGTCAGAAACGCCGGGCTGTTTGATTTCAGGCCCTGGTTTTACCCGGTATGCAGCTACATATTATTTCTGGGGTGGTGGATCTTCGCGGCCTGGATTTTCTGGCGGACCAGTCCCCTGGCAAAGGCGGAAAACCCTGAGTAAGGGGTTGGGTCCGGATTCGCGATCTTGGGATTGCGGAGCCGGTTTGATCTCTTTATAATAAATCTTGGAAGAGAAAATTGGGAGGGGATAAACAATGTCAGTACAAAATGCGATGACAGCGGACTTTTTGCGTTCGGCCTACGGTGGCGAGAGCATGGCGCACATGAGGTACATCGCCTGGGGCGATCTGGCCGCCAAAGACGGTTTTCCCAATATCGGACGGTTGTTTAAGGCGATCTCGTACGCGGAGCAGGTTCACGCCAACAACCATTTCCGGGAATTGAACACGCAGAAAGGCGATTATACGGTGGCCTCCGGCGCGGTGTTCGGCATCGGAACCATTGTCGAGAACCTGCAGGGAGCGATCAACGGCGAGGTGCATGAGATCGAGCAGATGTATCCGGTCTATCTGAACACGGCCGAGTTCCAGAACGAGAAAGGCGCCCAACGCTCCTTCCATTTCGCGCTGGAAGCCGAGAAGATTCACGCCAAGCTGTTTAAGGACGCCCAGGACGCGGCCAAGGGAGGCCAGGACCTGCAATTTTCAACCGCCCATATCTGTCCCGTCTGTGGCCATACCGTGCTCGACAACGTTCCGGATAAGTGTCCGGTCTGTGGAGCCAAACGGGAAATGTACGTCGCTTTTTAATCAATTTGCTTAATCGGTCCGACGAAAGGCCCGACGATAAACTCGTTGGGCCTTTTTTGATTGGGGCGCGCGCGAATACAAAGGATTGCTTCCCGTAATAATATGGATGCGATCCGGGGCGGGGCAAAGCGCCAGCGGCCTTGCCACCCAAGAAATCGGGGTAAAGGAGTCCAGATGATGCCCGGCTATATTCGTTTTTTTTCCGAATTGGATCAAAGCAGCCTGCCGTTGGTTGGCGGCAAAGGAGCCAATCTGGGGGAGTTGGCGAAATGCGTCCCGGATAAGGTGCCGGAAGGGTTTTGCGTTACCACCGGCGCCTTTCGCGCCATGCTCGAGGCCAGCCCGGAGTGGCCGAAATTTTTGGCCGAACTGGACCGGCTGGGGCCTGACGATTTGGAAGCCATCCCACCGCTGGGACGCAGCCTTCGCCAACACATTGAGGGAAGGCCGCTCCCGGAACGGCTGATGGAGGAGATGAGCCGGGCCTGGGAGCGGCTGGGGCGGGAGGAAGCGTACGCGGTCCGTTCCAGCGCCACCGCCGAGGATCTGCCGCAGGCCTCCTTCGCCGGACAGCAAGACAGCTATTTGAATGTGAAGGGCCTCGATGACCTGGCGCTCCGGCTCCGTCAGTGCTGGGCCTCGCTGTTTACGGACCGGGCCATCGGCTACCGGATCAAGAACCGTTTCCCGCACGGCAAGGTATGGTTGGCCGTTGTCGTCCAGCGGATGATCTTTCCGGAGGTTTCGGGGATCATGTTCACCGCCGACCCGGTCAATGGCAACCGTAACGTGGTTTCGATCGACGCCGGATTCGGGCTCGGCGAGGCGCTGGTTTCCGGGAAAGTGACCGCCGATCTCTATAAGGCGCGCAAAGGCCGGATCCTCGAAAAGCAGATCGCCGCCAAAAAGCTTGCCATCTGGGCCCGGCCCGAAGGCGGAACCGAGGAAAGGCCGCTGCCCGAGGCGGAGCAAACCCGGCAGGCGCTTTCCGATGAACAAATTATAGAGCTGGCCGGAATTGGCAAGGCCATTGAATGCCATTTCGAAGCGGCGCAGGACATTGAATGGTGCCTGACCGGCGACGGCCGGTTTTACATCGTGCAAAGCCGGCCGATCACCACGCTCTATCCCCTGCCCGACCCGGCCGACGACCGCTCCCGCCTCTGGATGTCCTTTGGCCACGTCCAAATGATGACTGACCCGGTCAAACCGCTGGGAATCTCGATCCTGAAGCGGATCGCGCCCGGGTATGAAATCATCGCGGGCGGCGGCCGGCTCTATTTTGATATCGCCGCTTACCTGACCAGCCGGGTTGGGCGAAAAATGGCCCTGTCCTTCGGCAAGACGGATCAGTTGATGAACAGCGCCATCGAAGCGGTCCTCAAACGGCCGGAATTTATCGCCGCGCTAAAACCGGGCAAGCGGCAAAGCTACGGACAATTGAAAAAGTTGGCCCTGCCGCTGCTGGTAGGTGCCCTGGAACATCTGGCCTCCGGCGCTCCGGGTGGCAGCCTGCCGGAGCTGCGCCAATCGGCCCAAGCCTGGACGGACGAGATCGCCGGCCGGCTGCGGCGGCTTTCCGGCGCGGCGCGGCTGGAGTTTATCGCGGCCAACGTCAGCGACTTTTACAATAAACTGATGGGCATGATCGGCCCGGTTTCCGCCGCCATGATCGCGCTGAACCTGATCGGGCGTTTGGCCAAGCGGTGGCTGGGCGACACCGCGGAAGTGGATGACCTGGCCAAATCGCCGCCCGGTAACATCACTACCGAAATGGGGTTGGCCCTCGGCGATCTCGCCGACGTGATCCGCCAATACCCGGCGGTGGTCGCCTATTTGCAAGGGGCCGGAGCCAGCGCGGCCGCGTTCTGGACCGGCCTGGACCGGGTCGAGGGCGGTGCGGCGGTCCGGTCCGCGTTTGAGGATTTCTTAAAAAAATACGGAATGCGCTGCCCGGGGGAGATTGACATCACCCGCCCCCGCTGGCGCGAAAAACCGGGCCAGATGATTCCGGCTATTTTAAGCCATATTCAGAGCATGGAACCAGGCGAGCACCGCCGCCGGTTCGCGGAAGGGGAAGCCGCGGCAGGCCAGGCCGCCGCCGCTCTGCTGTCCCGCCTGGAGCAGGAACGGGGCGGCCGGGTCAAAGCCAAAATCATGGCCCGGCTAATCGCCGTTTACCGGGGATTGATCGGCTTCCGGGAGTACCCCAAATATATCATGATTACCATCTTCGGCCTTTATAAGGAGGCGATCCTTGAGGAAGCGGCCGGGCTGGTCCGCGCCGGGGCGTTGAAACGGGTGGAGGACGTTTACTATCTGTCGCTGGAGGAATTGACCGAGGCGATCCGGACCGGCCGGGCCGATTATCGAGTCATTGGGGAGCGGCAAGCAAAATACGAACGGTATGAGAAGCTCACGCCGCCGCGGCTGATGACCGGCGAAGGGGAAATCCTGACCGGGAGCTACGGCGATCAGGGCACCCCGGCTGGCGCCTTGCCCGGGATTCCGGTGTCGGCCGGGGTGATTGAAGGACGGGCCCGGGTGATCGTCAGGCCCGAGGAAGGAACCTTGCAAAAGGGAGACATCCTGGTGGCGCAGTTCACCGATCCGGGCTGGACGCCGTTTTTCGCCTCCGCCAGCGGACTGGTGACGGAGATCGGCGGCCAGATGACCCACGGCTCGGTGATTGCGCGTGAATACGGGATCCCGGCCGTGGTCGGCGTCGAAGAAGCCACCAAACGGATCCGGGACGGACAGCCGATCCGGGTCAACGGGACCAAAGGCTATGTCGAATTGTTGGAGGAAACGCCTCCCGCTCCGCCGTGAGTCATCTGCTCCAGTCCCGGAAGAACAATGGTTGATCGCAAAATCAAAATCATCCGCAACCCGATAAGGTCATTCTGTTGTTTAATCAAAAGTATCCGAAAGCAAACGAAAGCATTCTGTGGCCGATTCGAAAGGAATCGAAACCAAACGAAACGATTCGAAATGAAAATGGGAAAGGGATCAGCCGGCGGGGTTTTTGACCGGCAATTTTGATATTCAAAAAAAATAAAATTGATCATTGGCTGCGGCGATGGTATGTTTAATTTGAATACGTCAATGCTGATCGAAGAAATTGATCGCAACCCGTTAAGCATAAACGGGATCATCGTCCGGAGGTTAATAATGGGCATAACCTGGCAGGCCGTGGCCGATGCGATGGAACGCGGCGGGTACCGGGGACGGATCGTGGGGATCGGACATCTCCGTGAACTACAGGCCGAAATCGAAGGGCACCGGCAGGCGGGGGTGCTGGACCCCAAACTTTGGCAACGCTACCTGGAAAGCTTTCGGTTCGATTACGCCCGGGAGCTTCCCGGCGCCCAATCGCTCATCGTCGTGGCCATCCCGCAGCCGATGGCGGCGTTGCACTTTGGCTGGCGGGGAAAACGGCATCGGGTAATGATTCCTCCAACTTATATCGTTGAGGATGACCCGGAGGTCACCGCGCTTTTAGAAAGAATGCTCCGTCCGGAACGATATTCCCTGCTTCGCGCCAGGCTGCCCCAGAAGCTGCTGGCGGTCAGAAGCGGATTGGCCCGGTACGGCCGGAACAATATCGCTTATGTGGACGGCATGGGCAGCTTCTGCACGATCATGGCTTTTGTGACTGATCTGCCGGTGGCGGCGGACGGCTGGCAAGCGGCCCGCCGGATGCCGGAGTGCGATACCTGCCGCGCCTGCTTGAAAAATTGCCCCACGGGGTGCATCGACCCGGAGCGGCCGGTAATTCACGCCGAAAAGTGCCTCACCTATTTTAATGAAGCGGCGGGCGCCATGCCGGAGTGGGTGGAGGGAGGATGGCACAATGCCTGGATTGGCTGCCTGAAGTGCCAGACGGTCTGCCCCCGGAACCGGGATCAGTTGGCCGCGGCGGAGACCGGCGCGGCCTTCGACGAGGTTGAAACCGGACTCCTGCTGCAAGGGGCCGCCATCGAACAACTGCCCGCCGCGACCCGGGCGGAGCTTCGCCGCTTGAATCTGGAGGAATATTACCGGCTGCCGGTTCTCAGCCGGAATTTGGGCCTGCTGCTCGACGGGGGATTCGAAGCGCCGCGGCCCGGGTCAGCGCTGACCCAGGCGGCTGCTGCCGGTGAAGTGGGGGCGAAACGATGAAACAGCTCAAAACCAAGCCATTCGGCTGGCTGCTATTCTTTGGGGCGCTGCTGGGATTCGTTTATCTGAACAACGGCCCGCTCTTTGCCCCGCAGCCCTCCGGAAAGCCGCTGCTGCTGGCACACCGGGGCCTGGCCCAGACCTTTCCCAGTGAAGGGCTGACCAATGAGACCTGCACCGCCCGGCGGATTTACCCTCCGGAACACCCCTATCTGGAAAATACCCTTCCGTCAATGGCGGCGGCGTTCGCGGCTGGCGCCGATATCGTGGAACTCGATATTCATCTCACCAGGGACGGCCAGTTTGCGGTCTTTCACGATTGGACGCTGGATTGCCGGACCGACGGCCAGGGGGTCACCCGCGATCATGCCATGGCCGAATTGAAGGCGCTGGATGTGGGCTACGGCTACACCGCCGACAACGGCCGGACCTATCCGTTTCGCGGCAAGGGCGCGGGCCTGATGCCCACTCTGCCGGAAGTGCTGGCCCGGTTTCCGGACCGCTCTTTTTTGATTCATATCAAAAGCAACGACCCTGAGGAAGGCGCGAAATTGGCCCGTTATCTCGGGGCGCTTCCGGCGGAGCGCCTGGAGGAACTGGCGGTGTACGGAGGAGACAAACCGATCGCGGCCTTGCAACAAAGTCTGCCCCGTTTGCGTGTGATGTCCAAGCAGACCCTGATCAGGGGGCTCCTTTCCTATCTGGCCGTCGGCTGGACCGGATATGTCCCGGCAGCCTGCCGGAATACGGAGCTGCATATCCCAGAAACGTACGGCCGCTGGCTGTGGGGTTGGCCGGAGCGGTTCGTGAAGCGGATGGACGACGCCGGAACCCGGGTGATCGTGGTGGCCGGCAACGGGAAATTTTCCGAAGGCTTTGATACGGCCGACGACCTAAAACGGCTGCCGCCAAAGTTCAGTGGCGGGATCTGGACTAACCGGATCGATCGGATCGCGCCGGCGATCCGTGGCCAATAACGGTGCTTCCGGCGCCGGATGCCGGGTGCCGGGGTTTAGGTCGTTTCGTCGCCCGCCGTTGCCGGATCCGCCTCATCGGCCGCGTTGTTGCTCCGAACGGCCGCGAAATTCAGACCCCACTGGCACATGGATTTCAAAATCGGCAGAATGCTTTTCCCGGCATCGGTCAGTGAATACTCGACCCGGGGCGGGACTTGGGTAAAGACATGCCGGTTCACCAGCCCGTCCTCTTCCAATTCCCGCAACTGTTGGGTGAGCATCTTTTGCGTGACCCGGGGCAAGCCTTTGCGCAGCTCGCTGAAGCGCAGCGTCTGGTCGCCCAGGTGCCAGAGGATCAGCGATTTCCACTTGCCGCCAATCAACGAGAGGGTTAGTTCCATCGAGCATTGATACGTCGTGTTCTTGTACTGGATCATCATAGCTAGCTCCTTAATATTTGGAATGAATGCTTGGTTTCTATTTGGATACTATGCTACAAAAAAGTATGTACTTGATTATCCGGCATATAGTATCTATGATTATATCAGATAAAACAAATTTTGGGAATCCAAGTGAGGAGCGGTTCATATGAAAGTAGTGGCCTTTAACGGCAGTCCAAGGCAGGACGGGAATACCGCCCAAAGCCTCCGGATCGTGCTGAGTGAGTTGGAGCGAAAGGGAATCGAAACCGAACTGGTGCAATTGGGCGGAAAAAAGGTTTTCGGCTGTCTTGCCTGCGGACGGTGTTGGGAGAGCCAGGATCAGCGCTGTGTCCGGCAGGACGACGAAATGAACGGCTATATCCAGAAAATGAAGGAAGCGGATGGGATCCTGATCGGTTCTCCCACCTATTTTAGCAATGTCAGCACCGAAGTCAAGGCGCTCATCGACCGTTGCGGCTTCGTAAATAAGGCCAACGGCGGCGAGATTCTCCGGGGCAAGGTCGGCGCGGCGGTGGTCTCGGTCCGGCGGGCCGGTTCCAACTTTACCTATGCGGCGATTAACTTCTTTTTCGGAATCGCCGAGATGATCATCCCCGGGTCCAGCTATTGGAATATGACTTTGTCCCTGGAGCCGGGCGACGTTCAAAACGATGAGGAAGGCATCGAGACCTTCAAGACGCTGGGCCGGAACATGGCTGAGCTGTTGCTGCGGTGGCGCGGGGGAGGAAAGAGGTAATGAGCAAAAAAGTGATCGCCATTAACGGCAGCCCCCGCAAGCAATGGAATACCGCCACGCTATTGAAGAAAGCCCTGGACGGAGCGGCCGGGCGGGGCGCTGCCACCGAACTGGTCCATCTGTACGATCTCAATTTCAAGGGCTGTATCAGTTGTTTCGCCTGTAAGCTAAAAGACGGCAAAAGCTACGGCCGGTGCGCCATGCGGGACGATCTGACCCCGGTGCTCGAGGCAGTCGCGGCCGCCGACGCCCTGATCCTGGGTTCGCCCATCTATTACTGGAACATTACCGGGGAGATGCTGTCATTCCTGGAACGGTTGTTGTTTCAGTACACGGTGTATTCGGTGACGGCGCAATCGCTTTTGGGCAAGCAACTGCCGGTGGGATTCATCTATACCATGAATGTCCCGGAGGATTTCGTAAAAAGCTTCAAACTGGATGAGCGGTTGGGGTCCACTGAAAGCGCGCTGCGACGGATCCTGGGCGGCGAGGTGGCGACGCTCTATGCCACCGACACGTATCAGTTCGACGATTATTCGAAATACGTCAGCGACCGCTTTGACCCGGAACAGAAAGCCAAACGCCGCGCTGAGGTATTCCCGAAGGATTGCGAGGCGGCTTTCGCCATGGGGGAACGCCTGGCCGGAGAGTAGATCGGTAATCCGTTGAACCCGGAAACATTAAATAATAAATCTGAGTTTTAAGTTAGCAAGATTTCAGAAAGAATCAATAAAAAGATGAAAGAAAGAGGGTCGAAAGAATTGCCGGATTGGTTGATGCGGCAGTTCAAAGCGTCGGATTTCGTCGTTGCTCGGTCGCTCAAAGTAGTGTGTCACCGATGCTTGCAGCTCGTTTTCGCAGACCAAAAGCCGTCTGCAAAAACGACTGCGGGGTCCTCACCGTACATTGAGTACGGTTCCGGTTCTCGCTACGATTTGCGTGAATGTATGCTTGCAGCTCGGCTAAGCAAATCAGGCTTGCTAAATGAGCCGACTGCGGGGTCGCGCCTAGAACTCCTCGCTTTTGACGACGCGTATGTATATCTGCAAGTTCAACCAATTCAGGCGCTACGGCATCCGGCCTGCGCCTTAACTGTAACCGTCCGTGGTCACGGTCCGGCAAGACTCATCCCGGCGCTGTGTAAGCGGAGGCGCCGGACTGTTTTCGAGTGCCTTAGAGATGAGTCCTCCTACTTGGTGTTGCAAAAATTAAGTGACTTCGGCAATAAACTTTATACTCAGTATAATAAAAAGGGGGGGGTTCTTATATGGAATATTTCGAGGTCATTGAGAAACGGCGCAGCGTCCGGTCGTACCGGCCCGATCCGGTGGAACCCGAGAAGCTGGCCAAGATCCTGGAAGCGGCGCGTCTGGCGCCGACCGCCTGCAATCTGCAGCCGTTCAAGGTGATCGTGATTCCGACCGACGGCCGGAAAGAAGAGCTGAAAAAGGTTTATCCTCGGGATTGGTTCTCTGGCGCACCGCTGGTGCTCTGCGTCTGCTCCGCGCCGGGGACGGCCTGGTCGCGGCGGGACGGCAAGAGCTACGCCGACGTGGACGCCGCCATCGTGATGGACCACATCATCCTGGCCGCTACCGCCCTGGAGCTTGGAACCTGCTGGATCGGGGCGTTCGACCGGCAAGCCGCCCAGACCGTGCTGGGGCTCGAAGATGCGCTGGAGCCGGTGGCGTTTACGCCCATCGGTTATGCCGCCGGTGAAGGGACGCCGGCCGCCAAAAAGTCCGTGGCGGATTTGGTGATTAACAGGTAAGTATATAGGATGAAATAAGTTGAATTAAATTCATTAATTTTCCATCATGGCCGGCATTAAGGACATGATGCATATTAGAAATTTAATTCAACTTATATATCATAAGGAGTGAAGATATTGGCGCATTTGTTACAGCCGCTACAAGCGGGGGCGTTGCAGCTGTCCAACCGGCTGGTGATGCCGCCGATGGCCACGGCTAAGGCCGGGCCCGGCGGCGAGGTGAGCCCGGCCCTGCTCGACTATTACGCCGAAAAAGCGGCGGGCGGGTATCTGGGGCTGATCATTATTGAGCACAGCTATATTCAACCGACGGGAAAGGCCCGGGAGAATCAACTATCGATCGCGTCCGACCGGGCCACGGGGCCGCTGCGGCAATTGGCGGAGGTCATTCATAACAGTGGATCCAAGGCGGTGGTTCAACTAAACCACGCCGGCAGCGCCGCCCTCCCCGAGGTCATCGGAACCACGCCGGCCGGCCCTTCGGCCGTTCCTAACCCGCGGCATGGCGGGATCCCCCGCGAGCTCAACCGGAGGGAGATCGAGGATATCGCCGTCGCGTTCCAAAACGCGGCCCGCCGCGCCAAGGAGGCCGGCTTCGACGGGGTGGAGATTCATTCGGCCCACGGCTATCTGCTCAATCAATTTTTTTCGCCGCTTACCAACCGCCGGATTGATCAGTACGGGGGAAGCGTGCTGAACCGGATCCGGATTCACCTCGAAGTGATCGAAGCGGTCCGCGCGGCCGTCGGGACCGATTATCCCGTTCTGCTGCGATTGGGCGCTTCCGATTACGCCGAGGGGGGCATAACGGTCGACGACAGCGTGATCGCGGCCCGGGAGTTCGAACGGGCCGGTGTGATCATGCTGGACATCTCCGGCGGGTTCTGCGGTTATACCGTACCGGGCCTGGAGGGGCAGGGATATTTCGCTCCGCTCACCGAGGCGATCAAACGGGAAGTGTCGATTCCGGTGATTCTGACCGGCGGCGTTACCGAAGCGCAGGCCGCCGAGAGGCTGCTGGCGGAGGGCAAGGCCGATCTGATCGGCGTGGGCCGGGCGGTGTTGAACGATTCAAGCTGGGCGCGGCGGGCCGTGGAGAGCCTGCGGTAAAGCCCAATGAACGGCAAAACAGCGCGTGGCATTGGCCGCGCGCTGGATGACGAATCTGAGGATGTTCGGCTATTGTTTTTGATAGACCCGCACCCAATCGACTTTAAAATCTTGCGGGAATATGGAAGTGCGGTCCGGATTCCCTTCCCAGTCCGGGCCGACCGGCAGGCTCAAGCGCAAGATAAACGGTTCGCTGGGCACTCCGCTGGTAGACATGAACCGCTGAACTCCGTCCACGTACCAACGGATCACCCCGGGCTTCCATTCCACGGAGTAAATGTGATAATCGGCGGAGAAATCGGAACTCCGATAGTTTCCGTTATTCATCCGATGATTAGCGACGGTTCCGTAATGATTGGTAAAATATACGGTAGCGGGATCATGCCCCAAGATCTCCATGATATCGATCTCCGGAGGCCAGCCGTTATCAGCCGGCGTCATCCAGATGGCCGATAAAACCCCTTGGTTCCGGGGAGGGATCATGGCCCGGACCTCAAAACGCCCGTACGTCCAGGAACGGATCGTGTTCACTTCGCCCGAGACATAATCCCGTTCGATATCTCCCGGTACGTCGGTCCGGCCGGTCGGCCCGCGCCAATACTTTTTGGCGCAGGTCAGGACCAGATTTCCGGCGCTATCGACCGCAACCTGCTCTTTCACATACGCTTGATCCTCGTTGTTATAATTCAACCCTTGTTCGGCGATTCGCCATTCCGAGAGATTCAACTCCGGCCCGGCAAAGGTATCCTCCCAGACCAGCACCCAATCTCCGCCGGACGAATCCTGCGGCGGCGAAGTGCCGCAGCCAATCTGAGCGAATGCGATCAAACCGAAACAGAGCAATGCCGGCCAAACCCGTTGCATTCCTTCCCCTTTTCCCCGCGGTTTTCCTCCCGCGCCTTCGCGCCTTTTCTATATAGGATGAATTAAATTTCTTAACCGGATTTGCATTCTTAAAGCCGAATGCAAATAAAATCAAATCGGATTTAATTCAACTTATATATATACAGTACTATTTTGTTACAAATTTGTCATCGTTGAAAAAACCTCGACAAAATGTTGGCGTACTGTTCCAGCGCGGTGTGAAGGTTGAGCCGTGACCAACTCAACCCATCCTCAGCTTGGCCGGGGCGAAATCCGCCACGACCC
Organism: Bacillota bacterium; assembly: GCA_023402395.1. Lineage (GTDB taxonomy): Bacteria > Bacillota > UBA4882 > UBA8346 > UBA8346 > JAEYGI01. Next base: position 1,856 of record JAEYGI010000051.1, on the reverse strand, counting down.
GGCCGTCGACGACGACGGCCACCGGGAAGGAGTGGGAGTTGTGGGCAGCGCCGTAATTGCCGTGCCGGTCCAGCACGATCACCCCGCCGGGCAGGGATTTCTTTTGGGATAATCGCTGAATGGCCTGCTCGGCGGCTGCCTGGGGTGAATGCCCTTCCCGGAGCAGGCTTTGGACGTAGCCGGCGGTCATGGTTTCGATAAAGGCCTCGCCGATGCCGGTGCAGACCACCGCGCCCAGCTCCGAGGCGAGGATGCCGCCGCCCACGATCGGAGTATCCCCGACCCGGCCCGGCAGTTTCAGAAACGATCCGCCGGTGGAGGAGGCGGCGGCCAAATGGCCGTCGTCGCAGACCAGGCAGCCGACGGTGTCCCCGGCGTGAACGCTGAGGGGGAGCCCGGTCATCAGGCTGATCCGCTGCCGCTCCGGCTCCCTTTGGGCCGTCGCCGCCAGCCAGCTCCGGCGCATGGTCTCGGAGACGCAGTCCGCCTCGGGAAACCCCTGGGATCGGGCGAACGCGGCCGCGCCCGCCCCCACCAGCAGCACATGTGCGGTCTCTTCCAGCACTTTCCGGGCTACCGAAACCGGATTGGCGACCTTTTGAATCGCGCCCACCCCTCCGAACGCCCCGCTTTGGCCATCCATAATGGCGGCGTCCATCTCGACCTCGCCCGCCAGATTTAGCACTGAACCGTACCCGGCATTGAAGAGAGGGTTATTCTCCAGCGTGTTGACGGCGGCCTCGGCCGCGGCCAGCGGGGAGCCGGCATCGGCCCGGCAGCCCCGGAGCGCCGCTTCCGTTAAACTATCGCGATATTCCGCGGCGGAGGAGGTTTCCACTCCGCCGTGGACCATGAGGATACGCATCGGTTAAAATGCCGACTCCTTTGAAGAATATTGCCAGCCGCAGGCGTCCATTTCCTTGATGAACTTGACAACCGCCTCGACCAGCACCGCCACCATCTTTTCGCCCTTGGCGACCGTGGCCTTGGTGGGATCGCCGGTGGCCCCGGTATTGGTCAGCTCGCCGAACAGCCATTTGATCTCGACGTTCTCGGGCAGGCTCGGGACCACTCCCTTGGCGTGTTCCATCTGGATGAGCTCCGGGAAGAGGGCGAGTCCGATCGAGGTTTCGCCCTCGCCGGCATGGCCCAGGCCGTCCCAGACCTCAAAGGTCCCTTTGGGCAGCAATTTCCCGGCAGTCACCCACCAGGCGTCCAACGCGGCAATCCGGGCGGTCGGGTGCTCCAGCTTGATGGCGCGGCTGGCGATCTCGATCGGCGCGATATTGCCGTCATGGCCGTTCATGATGAAAATCCGCTCAATGCCGTTGGCGATGACGCTGCGCAGAATGTCCTTTAAGACGGCGATCAGGGTTTCCGGCTGAAGGGTCAGGGTAAAGGGAAAATGGGAATAATGCTGGCTCATTCCGACGTTGATCGGCGGCAGCACCAGCAATCCGTCCACCTGGGCGGCGACCTGCTCCGCCAGCATGGAAGATACGAAGGTGTCGGTGCCAAATGGCAGGTGAAAGCCGTGGTTCTCACAGGAGCCCACGGCGATGATGGCCTTGTCGTATTTTTTGCCGTACAGATATTGCTGGCCGGTCATTTTCTGCAACGTGCCCATTAAAAGGCCTCCTTAATGTCTCGAAAATGGGGTTAAATCCCTCGGCTTTGAGCCGAAACCTTTTGGTGAAGGAAATTGGAATCAAAAAATCCGATGTAGGGTTTGACCTATCCTCCAGCTCCTTCCCTGAGAAGGAAGGAGAGTGGCCATCCGTCGGACGTGTGCCGGAAACTCACTTAGCGCTCTAAAGCTTTTAGACCGCGAAGACATCGGTTACTCTTCCCTGTCA
>JAEYGI010000042.1 GCA_023402395.1 Bacillota bacterium | reverse complement strand
GCCCCTCCCCGCCGAATTATCTTTCAAAATCGCCGCATCGGGGAGGGGATGGGGGAGAGGTTTGAATTTCGGCCACGTTATTGACTGATTTCTTCCTAAATACTTACAGTATAGCTTGTTGACATTGCCCTGACAGGGAAGAGTAACCAATGCCTCCGGCGCCTAAAAGCATTTGGGCAACAGCGGCTAGGGTTACCCTTCCCCTTGAATCACCACCCTGAATCAGCGACTCCGGGGAACCAGAGCCAGGAAGGCTTAAGGTTGCGGCATCCATGGATGGATATTAGCCGCAAAGGGCGAGGGTTAGGTCTGGAAACGGGCCGCAGTCTTTCGTCGATTTATGGACGATGCATACTTTCATCCTAATCTAACCACCCAATCCGGAGCAGTTGCGAATCCTCATCCTCGGCCACGGCGAACCGCCGGCCGGCGAATTGCAGCGCCAGATCCAGCCCCAGCCCCAGCAGCGCGATGATCAGCGCGGCCGCGAAGATCCGGGCTACCTCGTAATTGGCTTGGCTGCTCGCAACCAGCCACCCCAGCCCGGAAGTTGAGCCCATCATCTCGGCGGCGATCAGCATGAACACCGAATACCCGGCGCCGAGACGGATCCCGGCGAAGATCGCCGGCGCCGCCGCCGGAACGATCACTTTCCAAAATAGCGCCGGGTAGTTCAGCCCGAACGACCGGCCGGCCTTGATCAGCGCCGGGTTGATGGTTTGCACCCCGGCGCTGGTATTGTACAGCACCGGCCAGACGCAGGCCCAGGCGATAATGGTGATCTGGACCATCTCGCCCAGCGGGACGAAGCACAAAATCAGATGAAACATGATAAACGGATTGATCTGCGCCAAAAACTCCAGCACCGGATTTACAATCAGCTCCAGCCGCTTAAACCAGTCGGCCAGCAATAACCCCAGCGGCACGCCGAGGATCACCGCGATCGCCAAACCGGCCAAGGAGCGTTCCAGGCTGAGCAATCCGTGGACGGTTAACATTCCCGATGCCGCCAGTTCCCAGGCGGCAACCGCGACCTGGGAAAACGGCGGAATAAAAAACGGATTCACCAGCCCGGACCGGCTGAGCAGTTCCCAGACGGCCGGCAGCATCAGGATCCCCAGGAATTTGCCCCAACCTCTCGGACCGCCCGTCGTCGGCCGCGCCTCGTTTACCGGGGGATGTCCCCTCGCTTTCAATCAGTGTACCCTCCCCCATGGGAATGAATCATCGGCTGAAAGTGCCGGACCCGTTCCGCCTCCAGGCCGCCGCTGAACAAGATTCCCGCCATGAGTGCCGCCACGATCAGAATCGCGTAGCGCGCCGGCATTCGAACCCTTTCCCGGCCGGAACCGGCCCCCGCCGCCTCACCGGTTTCATTCCAAAAAAACAGGCTTCGCTTCAAAAACAACAGCAGCCGGTTCAATGCCATTCCCAACAGCGCAATGGCGAAGCCGGCCGCATAGACCCGGACGGTTTGATTGACCATGGCCGACAGGTGCAGCAAATAGCCCAGCCCGACGCTGGCTCCGATCATTTCGGCCGCGATCAGCATAAAAAACGCCATCTGAATGCCGATTTGAATCCCGCCGAAAATGGCCGGCGCCGCGCCGGGCAGCACGACGTTGACGATGAGCCTCCAGGGGCCGACATTCAGCGAGCGCGCCGTTTTCAACAGCGCCGGGTCCACGGTCCGGACGCCGGTGATCGTGTTGAAGAGAATCGGCCAGAGACAGACCCAGGCCACCACCGCCAGCTTGGCGATTTCACCGACCCCGAAAAACAAAATGAATACCGGCATCAGCGAGAAGGGGTTGGCCTGGCTCAGGAAGCGCAGCAAGGGGCCGGCCGCCGCCATGACCGGCCCCTCCTTTTGTCCCAAGGCCAGCCCCAACGGCAGCCCGAGAGCGATGGCGATCAACAGTCCGCCGGCGGCCCGCCACAGGCTGACCACCAGATGCGGCCAGAACTCACCGGAACCGCCCATGTCCCCGATGGCCGCCACCACCTGGGTGAAACCCGGCAGATAGCGCGGGTTCACCCACCGCCGTCCCGGCGCGATCTCCCAGAGCAAAAACAGGACGGCCAGGCCGGACAGGCTCAGCCCCAAATGTTTCAGAAACACCATCAATCGGCGCGGCATGCGATTCCTCCTTTTACGGCGCCGGCCCAAGCCGGGAGCGTTGATATGGCTCCTAATTCTTAATGTATGAAAACGGATCGCGGTCATACCATTCCGGTTTGAACGGCAGCGCGGTGTTGCTTTGCAGCCGGCGTTGAAAGGCGGTGTTGCCGAGCAGTTTGACCGCGCGCCGGGCTACCTCGAATACCCCGCGATAGCCCAGATAATACTGGGTCTGGCTGAAGATCGGCAGTGACGGGATACCGAGTTTCGCAGCCCACACATTGCTGCCGCTGTGGCCCAGGAACAGATCGGGCCGGGCCCGCCGCAGCAGGTTGACCAGCTCAAAAACTTGGGTGGTGGCGATATTGACGTTCAGATCCGGGCTGAGCGCGGCGGTTTTCAGATAGAGTTCGTCGCCGAACCGGTCGTAGTGATGGCCCCGGATCCCCGCGATCTCGCATCCCAGCTCTTGCATGAGCATGGCGGTGGCCGCCGCCCGGATCTCACCGCCGCTCAAAAAGACCTTTTTGCCTTGCAGCCCATCCCGGTACCGGCTCAGGCTCCGGTTCAACTCGGCTTCTTCCACGGCCGCGATCCGCTCCGCTTCCGTTTCCAAGCCGAAGACCCGGGCGATATCCAGCAGCCATTCGCGGGTATTGCGAATCCCGATCGGCATCGTGTTCAGGATATAGGGCGTGCCGAACCGCTCCTTGAGAAACTCCAGGAAATAGTCGTCATGGGTCGGGCAGAGGCTGACATTGAGCGCCGCTTGAGACAAGGCCCGGAATTGATCGGGGTGGGCGAAGTTGGGGTAAAAGGCGGCCTTCAGCCCCAGATTCCCCAATAACCGTTCCAGCTCAAGCTCGTCGGCGCGGCCGATCGAAAAGACATTGAAAATATTCACCGTCTTGCCCTGGCGGTACTGCTCGGCCAGATCCGCCAGCGGATCGGGGAGCACCAGCTCCGTCCGCTCCGGGCTGAGCGGCAGGTTCCGTCCGATTCCGTGATACACTGCGTCATAGGCGGTGGCCGAGATTTTGGTTTTAAAACCCTCGCAATGAACCGGGATAATCCTGGCCGCGACTTGCGGCTGAATCCGGGACGCCACTTCATCGATATCGTCGCCGATGATCCCCGGGGCGCAGGTGGTCACGATCACGATCGCCGCCGGCCGGTGAGTCCGGTCCGCCTCGATAATGGCTTCTTCCAGTTTTTGAGCGCCGCCGTTGATGATATCCCGTTCTTCCAGATTGGATGAGATCCAACGCAGCGGTTCGGCCGGCAAACCCCGGTTGGTCAACCCGGCGCGGTGATAACTGTCCGAACCATGGCTGGAGCTGGCGCAACCCACCGGCCCGTGCACGATAATCACCGTATCCGGCAGGGTGTGGACCATCGCCAGGGACAGCCCCAACTGGCAATTGCAGGTCTGGCTGAAACCGCGATCTTTGTTGACCAGGCAGCCCGCTTTGGAGTCCTTCACCAGTTGACAAACCTTGCCCCCATAGGCGTTATTAGCCTGCAACCGGTCCTCCCGTTTGGGAACCACTTTTTCATCCATATGACTCAACTGTACCGGCCTCCCCCCGCCACCTGAACATCGAGCAGATCTTCCACCAGATGCAGCCCGCCCCGGAACCCGGCGTAGCCGCGATCGAGAATCACCCGGTTAAATATGGGATAACTGATGCTGAGCGTTTTGGCCCCGATTCCGGCCGCCAGTTCCCGCTCCAGCGAACTGCCGAGGATAAAGGCGGGGCTGAGGCGATGAACGTACCGGTCCTGACTCGGCGCCGGCCAATGCTCGGCAAGATGCCTTTCTATCGCCACCGTGCCGCTTTCAAATACCAGCGTGGGCGGTTTGACCCCGGCCATCCCGGTGAAGCAGCCTCGCAAGGCGGCTTGGAGCTCCTCGGGCAAAGGATCGGTGATCACGGCCAACTCCGGCAGCCAGCCCAGATCTTCGGCCAAAAAACGGGTCACCGGATAGGTGTAATTGGCGTTTCCCACGATCACCGCATGGTGCTGCAGATCGAGATCGGTGTAAAGGTCGGCGGCCCGCTCGATGAACCTGTAATATTGCTGGGTTTCCTCGCTGATCGTCCGCTCAACCGCCTCGCTGTCAACGCCGGCCAACCCGGCCGCGCTCCGCAGAAACTCGGCGGTGGCCGTGGGGCCAATGGGAAGATCGGCCGTCCGGTACGGCGTCCCGTGCAACTCTTCAAAAAGGGCGGCCGCTTCCAGGCCATAGGCCCTGGAAAGCACGATATTGGCGGCCGCGGCCCCCGCCTCGGCCAGGCTGTCAAGGGTTTCGCCGTCGCCGAAAAAGGTGTTGGCCCGGATCCCGATCCGTTCCAGTAACCGTTTCAGCTCGATCAGGTCGCCCCGGAAAAACGGGTCCAATCCCGGAACCAACCCCCAGAGATTGATCAATTTTTGATCCTTGGGCCGATCCGGCCTTACCTGTTCCCGGAATAAGGCTTCCAAGGTCAACTCATACCCCTTGTAGGCGTTCCCGATGAACCCTCCCGCCGCGACGGCGACGACCGGATGGCCTTGCCGCCGGAAAGCGGCGCTGACATTTTGGGCGTCATCGCCGATGATCTCGGTCATGCAGCCGGTAGCGACCACATACAGTCCGGCCTCGATCATTTCCAGCGTGTTGCGGATCTGTTCTTGCAAACGATCTTCGCCGCCGAAAACGATCTCGTTTTCGGATACGTTGGAACTGGGCAAGGCCAATCCGCCGCAGTAACCGGCGCCCAGGAACCCGTTGCCGCTTTGCTGGCTGGCGGCCAGACTCCCGCCGCAACCGGCCGCGGCGTGAATGATCGGAACCGCTCCCGGCAGCGCCGTCACCGTGCTCAATACCCCTCCCAAGGCGCAGGCGAACCTGGGCCTTTCAATGGACGACATCCAATCACCTCATTTTGCGATTCGAGTTTGTTCTTCCGGGGCGACCGGAGCCGGAACCGGCTCCAGCCCGCTCCGGCGTTTCTGTCCATGATTCGTTATCGTTGCTTCTCGTTGCTTCGTATAATACGGGTTATAATCGTTAGTATAAATGTCGGACGGCTTTAGCCGGCCTTTCTGCAATTGGCCGTGCCGGATCATCATGTCAAACCAGATTTGCATATATGACTCCTCTATGTAGTCATTTTCGTCATACCAGAAGACGGTTACATCCTCCGGTTTCAAACCCAGGCGGCGGGACACGATGGCGATCGACTGGGCCTGATTGGCGTTGATCCACTTCCTGGACCGGGCCAGGGCCCGGACAAACCCGCGGACCACCTCCGGATGCGCCCGGATGAACTTCTCGCTGAAGCCCCGGATCGAGGCCCCTCCGCCCGGATTCTTCGTCACCTGCCAGGTATTGAACAGCTCCGCCAGCTTGGGGTTGTTTAACGCCCGTTGGTAATAGGCGGGATGGAGGGTGATCACGTCGACTAAGCCCTGTTCCAAGGCCTGTTCCTGCTCCTTGTCGGGCATGACGATAAACTCCGCTTTGGCGGCGGGGATCTTGACCTGGCTGAGCCATTCCAAAAACAGCAGGTCGGTGCAGGAGTTGAAGCTGGAAACCGCCACCTTCACCTTACGCTTGGATCCGCGGATATCCTCGGCGGAGCGGATCGCCCCCGCTTTGCGGATCAGGTAAATCATATGCGGGTAGCGGGGGTCGTCGACCATGCCCGGAGAGACGATTTTGATCTTGGCTCCGGCCAACACCGCTAAGGCCACCGAGTTGGGATGATTCATAAACACATCGTTGTTGTCGCTGACCACCGTCGCCAGCTCGGTGCCGGGCCGCAAAATACCGATATAACGGATCTGAATCCCTTCCTCTTTGAAATACCCCAGTTCCTCGGCGATGAAAAATTCATTGAACCCGGTCTGCGATTGAATCCGGACCGGAAATAGCTTTTTAGCGCCGCTTTCTTTCGAGAAAATTCTCCCGCCGACGGCCAGCGTCAAGATTAACAATAAAACCGCTAATCCGGCCTTCCATTGCTTTTTCATTAGTTTTCCTTCCTCGCCCCGGTCCTCCGGGCGCGGTTCTCTCAATTAACATAACGGCAAATCCTCTTTCCAGCGGGTGATCCGGCCGCCAACCGCCAGCAGCAGGTAGTTTACGGCCAATCCCAGCAACGACATGGTCACGATCGCGGCATACATTTCCGGAATCTGAAACGTGGTCTCCGACGAGTACAGCAGAAAACCAAGCCCGGCGTTGGAGCCGATCATCTCCGCCGCGATCAGGATCAAAATCGAATAGGTGGCGCTAAGACGGATTCCGGTAAAGATCGACGGGAACGCGCCGGGGATGATTACCTTGCGGAACATGGTCAGCGAGGAAGCGCCCATCGAACGGGCTGATTTGATTAACAAAGGCTCCACGCTTCGCACCCCGGAGATGGTGTTCAGCAGGATCGGCCATTGCACGCCCCAGAAGATGATCGCCACCTTGGAAACCTCGCCGATCCCAAACAGCAGGATAAACACGGGGAACAGCGACAGCGCCGAAGTTTGCCGGAAGGTCTGCAGCAAAGGATCGATAAAACGCTCGAACCCCTTATACCAACCGATCAGTAAACCCAGCGGAATCGAGATGGCCAGGCCCGCCGTGAATCCGAGCACCGCCCGCTGCAAGCTGACGAGCAAATGTTTAAAAAGAACCCCGGTGCTGGCCAGATTCCAGAAGGCTTGCGCGACCTTGGAAAACGGCGGCAAAAACAGCGGATTGATCGCGCCGAAGCGGGCCGCGGCTTCCCATATCAGCAGGAAAAGGAAGATTGCCGACAGGCCGTGGGCGATTTTGAATGCTTTTTCCCATAGATTGAAGCTCATCATGTCACCTCCCACCGTTTTCGACATGGGCCAAAGGAACAAATTCGACGGGTATTGCCAACCGTTTTGGCCCCGGGCGCCGGCGTATCTATTGAAAATCCTGCAAAACCACGGTATAGACGTCTTCAATCAGCCGCTGCGCTCCCTCGTACCCCACATAGGAACGGTTCAAGATCATCCGGTCGGTCACCGGCAACGCGATCGATAACTGGTATCCGTTGAGCTCTTTGGCCAGGACCCGTTCCCAGGAGCTTCCCAGGATCAACGGGCGGCTGTGGAATTTAACCCCGCGCAACTGCTCGTGAATCTCGCCGCCGTCATTGGTGAAGGCCACCGGCGCCTTGATTCCTTCAATGAACTGCCCGAACTCGGCGGCGATCGCTTCCCGGTACTGCGGGGGTGTATCGTCGGTGATAAATTGCGTCTCCGGCAGCAAACCCAGATCATTGATGAGAAACCGGGCCAGGCCGAGCGTATAAAAAGCGTCGGCGATGGCGGTAAACCGCCGCGGCATCAGCCGCGTCTCCAGGATGATGTCGGCGGTCCGTTCAATGTAGTAATAATAATCGTCTTCAGACTCCTTGATCAGCTGGGCGACGGTTTCCGGCGCCGCCCCGGCGAACTGGCCCACGGCCCGTAGGAACTTACCGGTCTCGGTGGGTCCGATCGGTAGCGCGGGGTAATGTAGAAACGGCGTTCCGTATTTTTCGCGCAGATGGTTGGCGTTTCGCAATCCCACCCAAGGCGAGAGAACCAGATTGAACTGAGCCCGGGGGATTTTCCGCAACGCGGCCACGCCCCGGCCGGGGCCGAAGATGAGATTCGGCTCTAGCCCGATCTGCGACAGCAGCCGGCCGACGCCATTCAAATTGCCGGTCCAGAACGCGTCATGGTAGGGAACCGACGCCCAGACGTTGACCAGGCCGGGCTGAACCGCTTCGCCCGGTTCGGGCAGAAATTGATCGATCAGCGCCTCCAGCACCAACTCATGCCCATAAATGTTGGTTCCCTTGAATCCGCCCGTTTCGGCGTGCACGATCGGCCGGCCCTGGGCTTGAAAGCTCCTGACCACTTCGCCGACGTCATCGCCGACAATATCCGAGGTGCAACCGGTTAACACCACATACAAATCGGCATCGAGCACCTTGAAGGAGTTTTCGATCACCTCCCGCAGCCGCTCCGATCCGCCGAAGATAATCTCTTTTTCGCTGGCATTGGTGGAAGGCACCGAGTGGCCGCCGATGTATCCCGAACCCTGGCAGCCGTTTTCCACCGCCAAAGCGCCCCATAGCTTCTGGCCGCACCCCGGGCCGGCATGCAGGATCGGCACCGCCCGGTCAATGGCCTGAACCGTTTGCAACGCGCCGAGGGCGCAAACATGCCGGATCTGTTCGACCAACCGCGCCATCAGCCCACCTCCGCCTCTTTCAATAAACTGAAGCTGTCCTGCGCCAGCCACCAATCGGTATAGGGAAGCTTGATCCGGGCCGCCAGATTTTTGGCCAGGCTCCGGTTGGCCAAAGAGTCGATGATCCGGTAGCCGAAGTCCACCAGGCCCTGGTAGCCGAAGGCGCTGAACTCATCAGCGACCATGATCGAAGTGATCCCCATCTTGGTGGCCCACACCGAGGTTCCGCCGTGGCGGGAGACATAGAGATCCGGCCGTAACTTGTTCAAGAGGTTGAGCAATTCATAATTCTGCTGATCGCAGACGCTGACCGGAAGATCCTTTTCCCGCTCCCGCCGGGCAATGTTGAGGGTGGATTCCGGACAGGCGCCGTGATCGTAATGCTGATCAAAGTGCCAGGTGGCCCCCCAGATCACTTCCACTCCCAACTCCTCCAGGACCCGGACGTAATTGTGGCCAAAGCTCGGCCCCATGCCGATCACCGCCTTCCTCCCCCGCAGTTGGGTCCGGATCTCTTCCAGTTCCGGCGCGATGCGCCCGTTTTCCTCGGTGATGAACTCCTCGACTTCCCGTTCTTTCCCGGTGGCCTGGCCCAGGCCCCGGAGCCAGCTGTCCATCCCGGCGCTGCCGTGGGGCTGCATTGATTTCACATAAGGAACCCCGTATTGTTGTTCCAACCCGTTTCCGAAATACCCGCCCAGCGTGCCGCAGATACTGATGGTCGCCGCCGCTTCCGAGGTGTGGGACAGTTCCTCAATAGTGCTGAACGGCGCGATAAAGACCGGCCGCAAGCCGAGCCGGGCCAGGATCCGGGTGATCGACTCCTTGGCGCTGCCCCGGAAATTGATCATATTGACGGCATTGGTCTTGGTGGCCGGCGGTTTAACGATCTGGGTCAAGATGGCGTGATAGGCGGCGTCAAATCCCGAGGCCCACACCTTGGACCGGAATCCTTCGCAGAAAACCGGCGCCAGCGGGATCGGGAGCTCCTCGCGCAATTCCTCCAGAATCCCGGTAATATCCTCGCCGATAATCGCCGAGGTGCAGGAAGTGGTCACAAAGATGGCTCGCGGCTGAAAGCGGCGGTAGGCTTCCCGGATCGCCTCCCGCAACTTGGCGGCGGCGCCGAAGACGGTATCCTCCTCGGTCATATTGGTGCAGATAAAGTTGACGTTCCGGTATTCCCAGTTCCGGACCCGGTAACCCCATTTGTTGGTCACGTTGGCCGCGATCGAATCCGCGGCGCAGCCGATCGGCCCGTGACTGACGATGGCGGCGTCCCGGATTCCCGACAAGTGGCTCTGGGCGCAGCCGGAACTGCAAGCGCTGGTCTGGCTGAAACCGCGCTCCCGGTTCTTTAAGGAGCAGCCGCTCGCTTGCGCCGCCAAATCCTTGATCGTTCCCTGATAGCCGGTGATCGCGCCCAGCCGGTTCTCCCGGGTCGGCGCCTCCGGGCTTTGCATGTTGATGGTCATGTTCTTTCCTCCCCTTGTTCGCATTTTAATCGCCGCGCTTGGCCGAGGGCTCCCACCGCGTCAGGGCCACTAAGACATCGACCCGCTTTGGGAGGCCGCCCCGGTCATAACTTCCGCTTGGCTTGATTGGTAATGCCGCCAATTCAATCACCCCTGACTTCGCTGATAATTTTTTACTTCGTAGGAATTGACCAATTTGGCCAAGGTCTGGTCGATCGAATCAGCGACTTCAAAACTTTGAATCCCTTTCAACCGTAGCAATTGGGCGGCTCCCGGCCCAATCCGGCTGGCCAGCACTAGGCGGCAATCGGACAGCGACTCCGCAATCTCGTCCAGCGCCGCGCCGTCATGTTGAACCGCGCCGCAATGCGGCGAGTCGATCTCCCGTACTTCGCCGAGTTTGAATTTGCCCTCCGTCAGATAATAAATCAGGAAATGGCGCGCCCACCCGAAATGTTCGTTAATCTCCCGGCCGTCGCTGCTGGCGACCGCTACCCGAAACGGCATTCACTCACCCCCAACGTCAAATCAGAGATCTCCCATTGCAATAAAAGGCCAAGATCGTCACTGATCTTGGCCTCCAGTTGCTCTGGTCAACCCTTTAATACCCCGCTAACGAAAAAAGACCGGGTTTTCCATGCCCGTCGCAAGGAAACTCCGGTCTCAAGTCTTTCTAGTCAACCCAAAGAAAAAAATGATTTATGATCTTACTCCGGCCGCTGACACGCGCCGGAACGTCCCTAAATTCCCTTAACCCGATCCGATTGCTGGGATATGTAATTATATTAACTTCTTTGGGATATTCTGTCAAGAAGTTTTTTGATCATTTTCCGCCAAACGGGGATCCGGTCAACCGCCCTTCCGTTTATACCAAAGGACACGAACGGTTGACCCAACTTTTCCGTCTTTTCACTTTATGTCCGTTGGGATTGGTTGTATAATATTTCCCATGTGAAGCTTTTTCAAAACATCGGCCGTTTTGGCCCATTTCAACACGCAAAGGAAAATTTCATGAAACCACAAGAACTTCGAGCCAACGTTTTGCTGCTGCTGGCCGCGATCATTTGGGGACTGGCTTTTGTAGCCCAGCGAGTCGGCGCTCAGTATCTGGGATCGTTCAGCTTCAACGGAATCCGGTTTGCCTTGGGCAGCCTTTCATTATTGCCCCTGCTTTGGTTCTCCCGGAACAACGCGGCGGAATGCCCCCCATCCGGGACGAAACCGGTTAACCCCATACCCGCCGGAATTCTCGCCGGAACCGTCCTGTTCCTGGGCGCGTCCTTGCAACAACTCGGCCTGGTGCATACCACGGCGGGAAAGGCCGCGTTCATCACCGGACTTTATATCGTCATCGTGCCAATCCTCGGGATTTTTCAAAAGCAGCGCCTCAAGATCAGTGTCTGGCTGGGAGTGATTCTGGCCGCGGTCGGCCTGTACTTTTTGAGCGTCACCAGCAGTTTCACCATTGTCCCCAGCGACCTGCTGGAGCTGGCCGGCGCGTTCTTCTGGTCCCTGCACATTCTGGTGATCGATCATTTCTCGAAGAAAGTAGCGGTGCTCAAATTATGTGTGATCCAGTTCCTGACCTGCGCCACGCTCAGCCTGGCCGCGGCGTTGCTCTGGGAAACAATCACCCTTAAGGCTATCGGACAAGCGTTAATCCCGATCCTTTACGGCGGCCTTTTCTCGGTGGGAATCGCCTATACCCTCCAAGTAGTCGGCCAAAAACACGCTAAACCGGCCCACGCCGCCATCGTGCTCAGTTTGGAGGCGGTCTTCGCCAGCCTCGGCGGCTGGTTGATCCTAGGCGAAAATCTGGGGGTCCGGGGCTACTTGGGCTGCGTCTTGATGTTGGCCGGGATGCTCCTCTCCCAATTACCCGAGATGCGTAAAAAAGAAACCGGGCTAACCGGTTCCTGTTAGGGATGGCCATGATTAGTCCGAAACTGACCAAGTTTCTATCCTTTTACCGTCCTTATTTGGGCACCCTTTCGGCCGATTTGGCTTGCGCCCTGGTGGCCTCCGGAATCAGTCTGGCCTTTCCGCTGATCATCCGGCGGATCGCCAACGTCCTGCTTCCGGCCGGGGCGGCGGCCAGCTCGGCCATTTGGGAACTGGCCGGCCTAATGCTGGCGATGCTGGCCGTCGAATACGGCTGCAACTACTTTATCACTTCCTCCGGCCATATGATGGGGGCCCGGATGGAGTATGATCTCCGGAACGAGATCTTCAACCATCTCCAGAAACTCTCGTTCAGCTATTATGACAATCAGAAAACCGGCCAGATTATGTCCAGGATCACCAACGATCTGTTCGAGATCACCGAACTCTACCATCATGGCCCGGAAGACTTGCTGATTTCTTTGACCAAACTGACAGGGACTTTCCTCATTCTGTCCCGGATTGATCTTCATTTGACCCTGGTGGTCTTTGCCTTCATTCCGCCCATGGCCTGGTTCGCCTTATACTATAACCGGAAGATGCGCCAGGCGTTCCGGCGCAACCGGGAGCGGATCGCCGCGATCAACGCCCGGACCGAGGACAGCATCTCCGGGATCCGGGTCGTCAAATCCTTCGCCAATGAAGCGCTGGAGTTGGAGAAGTTTCGGGAAAGCAACCACCGCTACGTGGAAGTTAAAAATGACAGCTACCGCTACATGGGGCGCTACCATAGCGGCGTCAACGCCTTCAGCTCCCTTCTCTACGTGGTGCTGGTGGTCGCCGCCGCCCTGTTCATCTCCAGGGGCCGGATCCTGCCGGTGGACCTGCTGACTTTCCTGCTCTACATCAATCTGTTTCTGGAGCCGATCCGGAAACTAATCAACTTCGGAGAACAGTTCCAGAACGGAATCTCCGGATTTGACCGTTTCTATGAGGTGCTGTCCATCGCCCCCGATATCGCCGACGCCCGGGACGCCGTCAATCTGGCTGGCGTGCGGGGCGAGATCGAGTTTATCGATGTTTCCTTCGGCTACCGCGAAAACACGGGCGAGGTCCTCTCCGGGCTCAACCTGAAAGTCGCGGCCGGCGAGTACGTGGCGCTGGTAGGGCCGTCGGGCGTGGGCAAGACCACCCTCTGCAGCCTGATCCCCCGCTTTTACGAAGTCTCCTCCGGCCGCATCCTGCTGGACGGCAGGGATATCCGGCGGATCAAGCTCAGTTCGCTCCGGCGCAATATCGGCATCGTCCAACAGGACGTTTATCTGTTCGCCGGATCGGTCATGGAAAATATCCGCTACGGCAAACCGGATGCTACCGAAGAGGAGATCGTCGCCGCCGCCAAACGGGCCAACGCCCATGAGTTCATCATGGGGCTGCCGGAAGGGTACGAAACCGATATCGGGCAGCGCGGGGTCAAGCTCTCCGGTGGGCAGAAGCAGCGGCTCTCCATCGCCCGGGTCTTTTTAAAAGACCCGCCGCTCCTGATCTTCGACGAGGCCACCTCGGCCCTGGACAACGAGAGCGAGAAGGTGGTCCAGGACTCGCTGGAAACCCTGGCCCGGGGCCGGACCACGTTCGTGATCGCTCACCGGCTTTCCACCATCCGCCACGCCCGGCGGATTCTGGTCCTTACCCAGGACGGCATCGCCGAGGAGGGCGATCATCACAGCCTGCTAGCCAAGGACGGGATCTATGCCCAGCTCTACAAGATGCAATTCGAGACCCGGCGGTGTTAAAGCCGCTGTTTGGGCCGGCCTGGGTTCAACCCCTGAAAGCCATAATTCTTATCCAGCTGGCGCGGGAGACCTCATTCACCGCTAGCCGTTTTTCATCCTCATGCTCGGACGGTATTGAAACTATCTGGTTTAGATCTGTCCCATAATCGAAAATGGTTGAAGAGGCTTCTCTTCAACCATTTTCGCACCCCGATTACTTTCCGGAGGCAGCCTTCGGAACGCTTTTTTTCCTGAATAACAACAGCCAAAGGATGACCCCGGCCCCAGCCGCGATGCTGAGCCAGATTAGAAGCGTGGCCGTACCTCCGATGGTCGAAGCGTTGCTGGCGCCGCTTTTTTCAACGATGGTCACGAACGAGGCCGGTTCCGTTTTCAGCTCTTCCAGTTGAATATCGTCAAAATAAGCGGTTCCGGTGACCTCGTCGCTCCAGTTCCCCAGCCGCACGGCGATTTTAGCCTCGGTCTGCCTCGGGGAGGTCTTGAAATTCAACTCCAGCGGAGTCATCACCGCCGTCCCGCTCAACGGCTGGCTATGGACAAAATCATCGACGATCACCGAAAGATTGGCGCCGATCCTCCCGGGGGTCACCTCTTCCGTGGCAGCCCAGCCGCTCAACCGGTACAATGTGTCCGGCTTCACCGCCACGGTTTGAATCATCCGGGCGTCATTGGGAGTTACCGATTTAATCTTCAGCGAATACCGGCCGCTGTGGGCCTTCTCGCTGGTCGCCTCGAAGACCGAACCTTCGCGCCAAAATTCGGCCGTCCACCCCTGCGGCCCCCGGGCCGCATCGACCGCTTCAAAGCCGCCGTTTTGCAGTAAACTGGCGGACGCCGCCACCGGAAAAGCGCACGCGGCCGCCCCCAATAGCGCAACAGTTAACCATATGCCAAAAACCCGTTTTAACAATTTGATCTCCTCCTAAAAGCGTTGTGATAAATACCGGCCACAGGCCGGGTTGCACACAAAAGCTCAGAGAAGCAAGGAATAAAGTTGATTTTTGAGAAAGTTTCACATGGTCGACGTCGCTTCGGTAGACTTTATTCCATGGCTTCTAAATTTACCCCCGGGCTGTCTTCTCCGGAGCACATCCTCCGTCAATCCCGCTTCTTTGCCAGACTCCAGCCCAGTTGAATCAGCCGGTCGATCTCGCCGGTATGGGCTTCGAGCAGGTATGACCGTTCACTGGCGGCAATCAGATAATCCGAAGGCCGATCCGGATGGCGATGCATCGAAATCGTCAGTTTTGGAGAGTCTTTTTGCTTCAACTCCATCTCCAGCCCGGCCATCCACTGGCCGCTAAAACCATCGGCCACAGTCGCCCCTTGGCCCGGGCGGCCGCCGTAATATGCGCCGGAGACAACCACCCGCTCCACCACTTTCCAGATCGCCTCCAAATCTTTGCCCCGCAAGGTTGCCTCGGCCAGTCCGGGCATACGAAACGCAATCGATTTGACTTGGTCCTTGCCGTAGGCCACCAATTTCGGGTCCATCCGGACCGGCGCGTCCGGATTTAGGAAACTGAACGCTTCCGGGTTGATCTGCCGGATAATCGCCGGCCGCCGGCTGTCCCTCATGTAATAATCGTTCCCTTTCTTTTTGGCGGCCAGTACAATTTCCCGTCCGTCAGCCAGCTTCATCCGCAGCTGATAGTCGGGTTTATCCAGGCCGTATTCTGATTTCCGGGCCGGATCGTCGATAAATTCATGGGCGTACAACCCATTGAGGCCGTTGATAAACGCGGACGCCTGCTCCGGCGCGATAACTTCCCGGTACGGTTCGGCCAGGCGCCAGATTCCGCCTACCTGAACGGCTCGGTAGGTTGGGCCGCCGCTGATCCGGAACGTCAGTTCCCGGAGTTGCTCCCCGCTCAGGTTGACTACCCGTTTATCCCTGAGATAGCCTACCTCTCCGCTAAAGTTCATTTTAAACCCGCCCGGGATGACCAGCACTTCCGGCTTGTCGCCCACCCGGGCATATACCATTTCCGGAATCAGGCTTTCTGCCCCCACTTGCAGCGTTATGGGCTTGATGTTCTTTTGATGTACCGTAATGGTCAATTGAGGCGGATCCAAGCCGTAGGTCTGATAGTCCGTGACGCCGTCGACGGTTTGCTCCGCCTCGATCCCGGCGATGGCGCCGATCATCTTGGCGACCGTATCCGGGTCGGCCCGATCCTTCAATGGAGCCGTCAAATTCCAGCTCCCCATGCTATCGGCGCGCAAGACCACCGTCGAAGCCCCGCTGTCCGGATCGTTTTGCCGGATATCCAGACCGGTGACGGCTGGGGCCGAAACCGGCAGCACCGGCCGCTCCGACTCCGGATCGGCCAGCAGCCACCAGCCGATCCCCGCCAGCGCCAGCGCGGCCAGGGCCAAACCAAAAGTTCGATGTAGCCCCCGCTTCATCGCGCCCGCCTCCTGAACCAGATTGCGCCGCCCAGCGCCAGGATCAAGGCAGGCAGGATTGCCAGGGTGAACCAACGGATCAGACCCGCTTGGCCCGGCGTTAAAGGCACCCGGGCCACATCCATCGTTTTGGGGGCGACCGCGACCCGGTCCTGCTGGTCCGAGATCCAATGGACCATGTTGTAGAGAAAATTGAGATTACCGCCTTGGCCGATGTATTCATTGGCGAAAAACGACGCGGTGCCGAGAACGATGATCTTCCCGCGCCGGGGCCGGCTGGCCGCGTATCCCAAGGCGATGGGGCCGCCCCGCTCCCGGGCGTCCCGTTGCACTTGGCCGCCGGGGCTGGTTTCAACCCACGAGTTTTTGCTGCTTTGCAGGATCTCCTCAACCTGGGCGTCTCCGGCGTATCCTTTTAGTTTAGAAAGCGCCCGGTTCACCGGAAAGATCAGGTTGAGCCCGGCCTCGAACAATTTCCGGGTAATGCCGTGATCCATGTAGAAAGGAATAATCGTGGCATAATCAAAGACGGTACGGCGTTCCAATTCAATGACGACGCCGTCCTCGAAGTCAATGCCCCATTGGTTGGTCAGCCGGGCGAGGTTCGGGACGGCCGATCTCCGGGGTGGAAAATCCAAAAAAAGCAGCAGCCGGCCGTTCTGGTCCAAATAATCCTCGATCAGCTTCAGCTCGGGATCGGTCAAATCCGCCCCGGGCCCGTTGAGCGTCAGAATGGCGCAATCCTCGGGGATGGCGGCTTCCTTCATCAAATCCAGCTCCCGGGTCCGGTAGCCCGCGCCGTCCAGATAGCCGGCGGCCCGCTCCGCTTGTTTCTCGCCGTGGCCGGTCAGCAGATAGATCGTCTTGGTCTCCGCATCCAGCAATTGATAGATGGTCCGGCCGATCGCCTGTTCCCCGGCGAAGACATTGGCGCCGCTCTGATCTTGGCTAAAAATGTCCCGCGCCAGTACTTTGATTTCCTTGGCTCCCATGACGAAGACCAGGGTTCCTAATTCCTGAATCTGAAATTGCTTGGCTTTGGCCGGATTTTTATAAGGGTCAATCATTTCGTAGCTGAGTTTGCCGGTCCGCTTCTTGAATTCCTGCAACAGGTCGGCCAGCAGCTCCCGATTGCCGTCCCGGCTGGAGAAAAAACCGTATACGGCGACGTCGTTCGGCTGACGGTTCAGTTCCTTGATGGCCACCAGAGTCGGCTCGCTCAGGGAGAACAGTTTATTCCGGGTCAGGTCGGCCGAAATGTTGCAGCGGAACGCGGCCGCATTGACGATGATCGCGGCCAGGATCGCAATCAATCCGATGAGCCAGCCGTTGCAGGTAAAGAGCAATTTGCGCCGGTCCGGCCGGCCGGTGCCCCGTCCTGGCTTCAGGTTCGCCAAAAGGTTCATCACCGCCACCTCCTGGCTTCCACTTGCCGGACCGTCAACAACAGGAACACGGCCGCGTGGGATAGGTAGAATACAATGCTTCCGCTGTCAATAACGCCTTTATTGAAGCCCTGGTAATGGCTTACCATCGAGAGCCCGCTGATCAGATCGCCGATCTTCCCGCCGATGGAACCGCCGACCCAGCCGATCAGCCAGTAGATCAACAGGATCGCAAAGCCCAGCAAGCCGGAGATGACCTGGTTATCGGAGAGGGAGGAGGTGAACATGCCGATGGCGATAAAGGCGGCTCCCGCCAGCATCAGTCCGATCAGGCTGGCGATAATCGGCCCCCCGTCCGGCGCGGTAAAGGCGAGGACAATGCCCCAATGGATCAAAAGCAGGCCCAGCATGGCCAGCAAGGCGATGAGCAGGGCGCAATATTTGCCCAAAACCACCGCCTGAGTGGTGACCGGCGCGGTCATCAACAGTTCCTCGGCGCCGCTCTTGCGCTCCTCGGCCAACGTCCGCATGGTCATGATCGGAATGATGAAAATTAGCGCGAATAAGAGATTGGTCATGCTGAACTGCAGGTTGGCCACGCCATAGGTTACGAACAATCCGGTGAAAAACACGCCGTAAATCGCGGCAAATACCGCCATGATCACATAAGCGACCGGCGACAGGAAGTAGGAAGACAATTCCCGTTGCATGACAATTATCACTTTATTCATCGCCGGCCGCCTCCTTCAAGCCGATCTCAGCCGGGCTTTCCGGCCCGGCGGCGCCGTCTTCGGGCGCGGCCGCTTCCGTCGTTGTAAGTTGTAGGAAGATCTCTTCCAGTGTCAGGCTGGCGGAGCGGATCTCCAGCAGCGGTGTGCCGGCCGCCGCGAAAGCGTAAAACAGCGCCTCGCGAATGTCGCCCGGTGTCTGGCTCTCAATCCGGAACCGGTGCTTGTCCCCGTTTTTCCGGTCCGGCCCGGCCTCCAGCGGCGCCCAGGCCGCAATGGATCCGATCGACCCGAGTAGCGTTTCGATCTCCGGCAACGGCCCCTTGGCCTCAATCTCCACCCGCTGGCCGCCGGATAACTGCCGGGTCAGCCCGTCGGGGGTATCGATGGCCACCAATTGCCCCTGGGCGATGATCACGATCTTGTTGCAAATGAGGTTGACTTCCGGCAGAATGTGCGAACTCAGGATCACGGTGTGCTCTTGGGCCAAGCCCGCGATCAGGTTGCGGATTTCGATGATCTGCTTGGGATCCAGGCCGACGGTGGGTTCGTCGAGAATCAGCACCGGCGGCGAGTTCAACAGGGCCTGGGCCAGTCCGACCCGTTGCTTGTAGCCCTTGGAGAGGCTTCCGATCAACTGTTCCCGGACTCCGCCCAGTCCGGTCAGATCCATGACCCGGCCCGTCTCCCGGTTGACCTCCGCTTTGGGGACCCCCTTCAGCAAGGCGGTGAAGCGCAAATAGCCGATCACCGACATCTCGGGATACAGCGGCGGGGTTTCCGGCAGATACCCGATCTGCCGCCTGACGCCGAGCGGGTCCTCGAATAGATCCCGGCCGCCGACCCTTACCGTGCCGCGGGTCGGATACAGATAACCGGTGATCATCCGCATCGCCGTAGTTTTCCCGGCTCCGTTCGGGCCCAGCAAACCGGCGATCTCGCCCCGGGCCACGCTGAAGCTGATGTTTCTAACCCCTTTTTGATTGGGATAAATCTTGGTCAAATCCTCAATCTCAATCACTGGCATTCCTCCTTCTTTTTAAATTTTCCCGCTTTCAATCCCTTTTTACCCAGAAAATGGCACAAGTAGTAATTTAAACGTTAAAAAATTGTAAAAGTTCCATTAATAATGATTTGCCGGTCAAGTCTTTTTTGGCTCAATTAACGGTGTTATCCGATGGTTCTTCCGGCGGTGGAACCGTGGGAAACGAAGTTGTTCTAAAAGAGGAAGTGGTTCGGGAAGGCGGTATTTTCATGAGGATCGCTTTGATCCGGAAATGATGGGGGAGGAGCCGATGAAACCGTCAAAGCTCTTGCTGCGGCTTCGGATACATCGGCGGGGATTGCCGGACTTGCGGCATCACTTGCCGGAGTTACGGCATGGAATGCCATACTTGCGGCGTCCAATGCCGGATGAACGGCATTGATTGCGGGAATCGCGGCATCGGTTGCCGCACTTACGGCACTCATTGCCGCATCTGCGGCGCTTGATGCCGGAGTAACGGCAGTGAATGCCGGACCTGCGGCAGCCAATGCCGGATGAGCGGCATTCACCGCTGGGGTAACCGGCACTCGTTGCCGCACTTACGGCATTCACTGCCGCACCTGCGGCGCTTGATGCCGGGGCAGCGGCATCAAGCGCCGGACTTACGGCAGCTAATGCCGGAGCACTTTTTTCAGTGTCCGGCGGTCAAAGGGAACCTTTATGAAGCGAGCCGGGATCTCCCCGGCTGTTCAAAAATCCACCGTTCTTACCAATCCGCGGGACGGGGGCGGTTAATACTCAATGCCCCGGCGCGCCCGGACTCCTTGCGCCAGCGGATGCTTTTCGGCCGCGATCCGCGAAACATAGTCGGCCCGCCGGAGCAGCTCCTCCGGGGCGTTCCGGCCGGTGAGAACCAACTCCAGTCCCGCCGCCTTGTTTTGGATGAGCTCCGCCACTTCTCCGGCGGAAACAAAACCGGCCGCGATCGCGGCCATCATCTCGTCCAGAATTAAGACATCCCAATGTTCGCTTTGCGAAGCGGCCCTGGCATATTGCAAGCCGGCGCGAACCTCGCCCCGGCACGCTTCCAGTTCCTCGGGATTCATCCGCCGGATAAATTGGACGGCCGTTTTGTTCCGGTAAACCTCAAACCCGGGCGTCAGCCGTTCGATGGCCAATACTTCGCCGCTGTCCCGGCCCTTCAAAAACTGGATCATCAGCACCCTCAGGCCCCGGCCCCAGGCCCGGAGGCCGAGCCCGACCGCTGCCGTCGTCTTTCCTTTGCCGTCGCCCGTATAAATATGAACCAATCCCGGCATCGGGATCACCCCTCCCTTCACCCGCCGTCATCATGGACCGGCGCTTCCCCGGCGTTCCAAAATCTCACGAATCTTCCCCAAATCCAGGCTCTCCCGCAGCACCCGGGCCAGCCGGTCATATTCAGCCTGCTTAAACTCGCGCTCAGCGCCGGAAGGGAGGTCCAACGCCCTCAGGCCCTTTCGTCTCCGCAAATTGTTGATGAGCCCGTAGGCGAACGCCGTGTTGTCAAAGATGCCGTGCAGATAAGTGCCGATGACGTCGCCCGCCGGACTGACCGTTCCGTCCGGCGCACCCTGGAGGCGGGGCTCCCCGCCCCGAATCGCGGCAAACGGCTTGCAATCGGTCCCTGGCTCCGGAACCGAAACCCCCAGGTGAATCTCATAGCCGTGTACCGTTTCCCCGGTGAGCCCTTCCAGAAGGCTGGCCGCTCCGGCGACCACCGCCTCGACCTGCCGGGTCCGCTTCTCCTTGGCCAAAACCGTGTCGATCGGCAACAACCCCATCCCGTCGATTCGCGGCAGCGAACTCTCCATTCCGTCGCTGTCGCGGATCTCCCGCCCCAACATCTGATAACCGCCGCAGATCCCGAAAACCGGAACCCCCTCGGCCCGCAGCCGAAGGATCTCCGCTTCCAGGCCGCATTCCCGGATGTAGCGCAGATCGTCGATGGTGTTTTTGGTCCCCGGCAGCACAATCAAGTCCGGCCGGCCGAGCCGTTTCAGCGCGGCGGGATCGCCCACGTAGCCCAGTCCGACTCCGGGGACCCGCTCCAGGGGATTAAAGTCGGTAAAGTTTGAAATATGGGGCAGCTTGACGACAGCGACCCTAATCGCGGCGCCGCTGGAGCCGGCGCGGAGGGGTTCTAGCCGTTCCGTCACGCTGTCTTCGTCGTCGATCCCCAGCTTCAGATAGGGAATGACCCCCAGCACCGGCCGTTTGATGATCTCTTCAATCATGACGATTCCAGGTTTGAGAATCTCCGGGTCACCCCGGAATTTGTTGATGATCACTCCTTTAACCCGCTGCCGTTCCTCCTCTTTCAGCAACAGCATGGTGCCGGCCAGGGCGGCGAAGACCCCGCCCTTGTCGATATCGCCCGCCAGAAGCACCGGCGCGTCGACCAATTCGGCCAGGCCCATATTGACGATGTCCCGGTCCCGCAGATTGATCTCGACCGGGCTGCCGGCGCCCTCGATGACGATCACCTCGTACTCGTCGGCCAGTTCCTGATAGATCTGCCGGACCATCCCGGCCAAGCGCGGTTTGTAGTCGTGATATTCCGCGGCTGACATGTTGGCTAAGACTTTACCGTTGACGATCACCTGGGCTTTCCGGTCGGTGGTCGGCTTGAGCAGGATCGGATTCATCCGGACGTCGGGTTTGATCCCGGCCGCCTCGGCCTGAACCACCTGGGCCCGGCCCATTTCGAAACCGTCGGCGGTGATGAATGAGTTGAGCGCCATATTCTGCGATTTAAAAGGGGCCACCCGGTAGCCGTCCTGCCGGAAAATCCGGCAAAGGCCGGCGACAATGATGCTCTTGCCGACGGACGACGCCGTGCCCTGAACCATGATGCATTTGGCGGTCATCGGCGTTCCCCCGCTTTCTCCCGGCGAAACCAAAGACAACTGCGGACAAATCCCTCCGCGAACGCCGGATTGGCCCAAAAATGCAGATGGGGATAGCCGGCCAGGAGGTTCACGGTCGTAAAGCCGCACGGCCAAGACTTGACGACCGTTCCTTCCCGGCGTTTGGATACCTCGAAGCAACACCGCAGGCCCGCAGCAGCGGCCATCTCGGAGTAGTGAAACTCGTGAGCCCGGATCTCCTGGCCTTGCCGGGCCAGGATGTTATCCGCGGTCACTCTGACATTGACATAACCGAAGCGTTGCAATCCCGGCGTCATCCGGCTTTTCCCGGGCAGCGCGCCAACCATTTCGAACGTCTTCCCCTCATGGTCGGCGAGACTTTCCCCCAGATACATCAGGCCGCCGCACTCGGCATACGTGGGCAATCCGTTCTGGATCCGGCGCCGAATATCGGTTCGCATCGGGCGATTCCCCTCCAATTCCGCGGCCCACAGCTCCGGATAGCCGCCGCCGATGTAAAGCCCGTCGATATCGGGCGGCAGCCCGGAGTCAGCGATGGGGCTGACCCAAGCGAGCTCCGCGCCCAGCGCTTCCAGTAGATCCAGGTTGTCCTGGTAATAAAAACAGAAGGCCCGATCCTTGGCGACCGCGATCCGCGCCTTGCCCACCGGTTTGATCTCCGGCAACCCCAGTGCCGTCTCCGCCCCAGTCCCTTCCCTGGCAATGCGGAGCAACCGCTCCAGATCGACCGTGGCTTGAATCTCCGCCGCCAGCCGCGCGATTTTTTCCTTTAAATCCGCTACTTCCACGCTGGTGACTAAGCCCAGATGCCGGCCGCCGAGGGCTACCTCCTCCGAACGCCGCAAGTATCCCAACACCGGAACCCCGGCGTGCTCCTCGATTACTTCCTTCAGCAACTGATAATGGCCGAGGCCGGATAGCTTGTTGATGATGACGCCTTTTACCGCCCGGGCCGGATCGAACTCTAAAAAGCCCTTGACCAGCGCCGCCGCGCTGAGCGACATGGCCGACCCGTTGATTACCAGGATTACCGGAGCGCCGGTAAGCTTGGCGACATCGGCCGTGCTGCCCGCGATCGATCGCCCCCCATACCCGTCATAAAGGCCCATCACGCCTTCGATGACTGCGATATCGGCATCGGCCGCGCTTTTGGAAAAGAGCCGGCCGACCGTCTCCGGCGGCAACATCCAGCTGTCCAGATTACGCGAGACTCTCCCAGTAACTTCGGTATGAAACATCGGATCGATATAATCAGGCCCCGTCTTGTAAGGTTGAACCTTGAGCCCCCTGCCCCTCAACACCGCCATGATCCCCATGGCAACGCTGGTTTTGCCGCAGCCGCTATGGGTCCCGGCGATCACGAGCCTGGGAATGGTCATGTGCCTTGCCCCTTCCGCCAGAAATGTCCTTGATCAAGGCAGTGACTGGATCCGGTCCACCAGAATATCGGCGATCCGGTCGTCATCGCTGAGGTGCTTGCTCATCTTCAACTCGATTCCCGGATGTTTGGCCTTGATCGCTTCCAGTTCACCCGGGATGTCCTCGGTGACATGAATCCCGTCAAAGAGAAACATCGGAATGACTTTAATGTTGGTGGCTCCTTTCCGGATTAAGGTTTCAATCCCCGCCTCCAGGTTCTGGTCGGAAAATTGCAGGAACGCCGGACAAACCAACTCCTCTCCGGTGCGCTCCTTTACTTTTTGAGTCAGCGAATTCAGAATTTGCTCCGTCTCCTGCCGCCTGCTGCCATGGGCCAAGATCAAAATCCCGTTCATTTGCTCATCCCCCGCGCTTTACTGATTTGGTATCAATCCCCGTTGCTTTACCCATTGGACCACCTCCGCGACGGCGTTCGCCTGGCAAGGATAGTCCAGGTCCGGCCGGGCCACCATGATTACCGGAATCCCCAGGCTGGCCGCTGCCTCAATCTTCTCCCGCACCCCGCCGGCCGCGCCGCTGTCCTTGGTGACCATTACCGAGGCGTTGCAATGCCGTAATAGTTCTAGGTTCAACTCCACCGAGAACGGTCCTTTTATGGCAATGATATTGCCGCTGTCCAAGCCGGCCGCCTCACATTCCGCAATCACGCCGCTGTCCGGCAAGACTCTGACCACGAGCCGCTTTGGATAGTCCGGGATCTTTTCAAGGAACCATCGCAAATGATGGCTGCCGATCGTCAACAGAACATTGCCCGGCCCGTGGCGGATCACCTCCGTCGCGGCATCGGCGGCGGCCTCAAAGTCTAGGACCCGCCGGACAACGGCGCCCTCCACCGTCACGACCCCGTTTCGCTCAAACCGGAGATATCCAATGCCCGCTTCGCCACAGGCCGCGATGGCATTAACGGAGGCTTCCCGGGCAAACGGGTGCGAGGCATCGATCAGACAATCGATCCGCTGCGCCCGGATCAATCGCAGCATCGCTGCGGCATTGAGCTTGCCCTGATAAATTTGGATTCCCGGATAACCGCTCAAAAGTTCCCGGCCATAGCCGGTGGTCACCGTGGCAATGACCTCCGCTCCGGCTTTCAGGAGTTCTCCGGCGATTTGGCGGCCGTCGGCCGTGCCGGCCAATACCATGATTCGCCCCAATCGGATCACCTACAGTTTATACCCGCGTGGCGTGATCATCCGGCCGTCCGCGATGTATGTCCCGGAATTGCCGATAATCACCACGGTGGACATATCGATTAAAAAATCGAGCATGGTTTCAAGCGTCGCCACCTGAAACTCCTGATTTTCCCGGCCCGCGTCGCGCACGATTCCGACCGGGGTCGCGACGGACCGGTATTGCAGGATGATGTCCCTGGCCGTCTCGATGTAGCCGGATCGGCCCTGACTCTTGGGATTATAAAGGCAGATCACGAAATCGCTCCGGGCGGCAGATTCGACCCGCTGATAAATCGTATCCAGCGGAGTCAGCCGATCGCTGAGGCTGATCACTGCAAAATCGTGCATCAATGGCGCTCCCAAAACCGCCGCCGCCGCGCTGGCCGCGGTGATCCCCGGCACCACCTCGACCGCGACCGCTTTCCCGGACCGCTGAACCACTTCCAGCATGATGCCGGCCATGCCGTAGATTCCGCTATCCCCGCCGCTGATCAGGGCCACCTTCCGGCCCTCTAGGGCCGTGGCCAACGCCAGCTCACAGCGCTCAATCTCATGAGTCATCGCGGAAGGGATGATCGGCTTCCCCGGAAAATTGGCCCGAATCAATTCAATATAAGTACGGTATCCGATAACGATATCCGAATCCTCAATGGCCTTGATGGCCCGAAGCGTCATATCTTCCAAGCCGCCCGGGCCGATGCCGACAACCGTTATCTTTGACATCGGTTCTGATTCTCCTTATCACAGGGTGTCCACGGCAAAGGTAAACCGCTGCTCCGTTTCGGCCAAGGCCAGGGTGATCCCATCCCCGATCGTCTTTGGGACAATCAGCTTCCCATTGGCAGCGGCCAGCGCCGCGCAGGCTTCAGCCACCGAGCCGACGCCGGTGATCGTTCTGACAAACTCGGAACCGGAGAACCGGTCTTCTACGGCCGCAATCTCCGCCGCCGTAAACGTCCGGAACGGAATGCCCCGCTCTTTGCAAAATTCGACGATCCCCGGCTCGCCGGCTTTCAGCGCGATCGAAGCGACGCAGCGCACGGAAAGAATACTCTTTCCGTGCCGTTGCAAAAAAGCCCGGATCGCTTCCTCAATCTCCCCTTTGGTCTTGCCTTTCCTGCATCCGAGCCCCAAGGTCAAGTTGGCGGGCCTCAGCCACAGAATCTTTTCGGCCCGCACCGGTATCTCCAGTGAGTTGGTCACGACCACGGCCAACTTGTGGGCGGCTCCGTCCGAATACGGGTCAATGTTCGGCGGCAGGGATCCGGCCGTTCCGCCGTCACAAAAGAAGCTAACCCTGCCTCCGTTGACCAGTTCGGAGCTGATCGATTTCAGGTCCTCAATATTCTCAATCCGGCAGCCGTTGGCTGCGGCCAGCTCATCGAAGGCAACCACTCCGTTGATATCGGTGGCGGTGGTAATGACCGCGGTTCCCTCCAGGATCGCCGCGACTTTTTCGGCCAGACGGTTGGCTCCGCCGATATGCCCGGATAAAAGGCTGATCGCGAAGCGCCCGACTTCATCGACCACTACCACCGCCGGGTCGCTTCGTTTATCCTTAAGATAAGGAGCGATGCTTCGGACCACGATGCCGCAGGCCATGATAAAAACAATCGCTTCATAATCGAAGAATATTTGTTTAACGGTCTCCCGGAAATCAATGACGAACGGGTGAATCCGCCCGCTTTCCCTTGCCGGGGATCGGGCCAGCCACTCGCCTTTGGCGTAGATATCGGCGTCCAAAGCCCGTCCTAACCTAAGCGCCAACTCCGTTCCGTTTTTGGTCAGCGCAATCACGGCGCTCCTCATTCCCGGGCGCTCCGGAACCCATGTCCAAACGCCGGGTCGTAAAGCCTTGACAACTCGTACTCCTCGTCCAGGAAAGCGCCGACCACCACCAGTGCGGTCTTGCTGATCCCTTCCCTTTTCACCTTGGCGGTGATATCTTCCAAGGTGCCGCGAACCACTTTCTGCTCCGGCCAGGACGCCTTATAAACGACTGCCACCGGTGTGCGCTCTGGATAGCTGGATCTCAATTTCATCACCAGATCGTCGATCATCGCCACGCTTAAAAAGACCACCATCGTTGCTCCGTGTCCGGCCAAGGCTTCGATGGACTCCGCGGTGGAAACCGCGGTTCTCCCTTCCAGGCGGGTAAGGATCACAGTTTGGCTGACGCCGGGCAGCGTGTATTCTTTTTTGAGCGCGGCAGCCGCCGCCAAAAAGGAGCTTACGCCGGGGACGATCTCATAGCTCAGCCCTTGCCGGTCGAGGGCGTCCAACTGTTCCCGCAGCGCGCCGTAAAGAGACGGATCGCCGGTATGAACCCTGGCAACCGTTTTCCCGGCCGCTTCCGCCGCGACCATTACCGTTAAGACCTCATCCAAGGTCATTCGAGAGCTGTCATGGATCTCGCAGCCGGGTTTGGCGCAGTTCAAAAGCTCTTTATTGACCAGCGAACCGGCGTAGATAATCACATCGGCTTCCGCGAGACAGCGTTTTCCTTTCACCGTGATCAATTCTGGATCGCCCGGTCCGGCGCCGATAAAATGGATCATGGCTCTTTAACCCCTCGGACTCCGGCCTTTTTGACGATCACCGTCGTAAAATAACTGAGGTCGGCCTCGTCCACCGCCTCTAGGTGGGTGGTGATCCGTTCCCCTTCCATACCGCACCGGCTCGCCAGGACCGCTGTTTCCAGCAAGCCTTCGGCTTTCAGCACTGCTTTCAATCCGGCCCAATCCCTCGACACCTTCATCAGCACGATGTTGTCGAAACTACTCAAGACTCCGGCCAGGCTATTGGGCTGATCGGCTGACGGGAGAATGGCGACGGTCTCCCGATTCTCAGCGAGGCTGATTCCGGCTTTGGCCGCGGCCGCGCAAAACGAGGGAACTCCCGGGATGATCTCGGCGGCGTATCCCGTCGCAACCAATTGTTGGTGGATATACATATAAGTGCTGTAAACCGTGGGATCGCCGAGAGTGATAAAGGCCACTCTTTTTCCTTCCTCCAGCTTTTCCCGGATCCGGCCCGCCGCCGCATTCCAGCTTTCCCGCAAAACCTTCTGATCCGAGCTCATCGGAAACAGCAATTCCAGTTGTTCTTTGCCGCCCACGCCCTGGTCGGCGGCGATGGACCACGCCAGGCTGGCTTTTTCAAGGGCGGTCTTGGGGAAGGCGATCACCTCGGCTTCGCTCAAAATCCGCTTGGCCTTGATGGTGATTAACTCCGGATCCCCCGGTCCGATTCCAACCCCGTAAAGTTTTCCCGTCAACCTGATTCCTCCAATTACTCACGCGCCGACTGGTGGCTGCTTGTCGGCGCTGATGATATACACCGGGTTTAACGCCTGCATCAAATGTTTCCCGCCCACCGGACGGCCTCTGGCAACTGAAACGCAGGTAATGTCGAGATCAAGGAAGCCGCGCTTCGTAAAGCCCGCCAGCGCTTCATGGGCGGATTCGATGGTCACCGCGTTGATCACGACCCGGAGGCAGTGATCGACCCGTTCGATCCAATCGAGGATGCTTTCCATGGCGCCATCGGTCCCCCCGATAAAGATCCGGGTCGGCTCCGGAAGGCCCAACAGCGCGCCGGGCGCTTTTCCCGCGACTACCGTCAGGTTATTGATGCCAAACTTCACAGCGTTCTGGCGGATCAGCGCCAGCGCCTCCGGGTCTTGTTCGATGGCGTAAACCCGGCCCTGGTTCATCCGCAAACCGCACTCGACCGAGACCGAGCCGGTCCCCGCTCCGATATCGTAAAGGACGGAGTCTTCCTCCAGCCGGAGTTTGGCTAAACTCAACGCCCGTACTTCTTCTTTGGTCATCGGCACGTTACCCCGGATGAACAGCTCGTCCGGAATTCCCGTGGTGGTATACTTCCAAGCCGGGCCCGGCTTCCGGCTGGCTAACCCGTTTTCCAGCAGCATCAGCGCCAGACTGTTGAAGCGCATCTTCCTGATCTCTTCCAGCGGACCCGTGACAATTCGTTCCTCAGGATAGGACAGGTTCTCTCCCACGGTCACGGTTACGCCGCTTATTCCTTTTTCCATCAGTTCCCTGCAGATACCATCGGGCGTTGAGTCGCCTCCGGTAAAAATAGCCATCCGCTGACGCTCGGCCAAAACAGCGGTCCAGTCCGCCCGCTCCCGGCCATGGAGGCTGACGATGGCCGTCTCTTCCCAGTTATGCTTCAGCTTGGCGCATAAGTATTGCAAAGCGCTGATGCCGGGGTAAACGTCCAGTTCGATTCCGCTCAGCCGCTCTTTCAAGTAGGTGGCAATGCTGAAAAGCCCAGGGTCCCCTGAAGCTAGGACCACCATGGTTTTTTTGCCGATATTTCGGCGGATATGGGTCTCCACCGCCTCAAGGTCGGCGCCGATGGCGACTTCCTCTTTTTGCAGATGCCGAAAAGCCTCCAGGTTCCGCTTTCCCCCGATCAAGACATCGGCGGATTCGATCAGCTTTCGGGCCGCCGGATAGATATAATCGGGATTCCCCGGCCCGATCCCGACGATATAAAGTTTAGCGCTCCCGCCCATAATCGCTCCCGATCCCTTTCAAGATCTCTCTGGCGTTGAAGTCCATAGCCAGCAAGGTCCGGTCCTCATGAAAGAGGACCGCGCCAATTTTCACTTGCTGATGAAGATGTTCCATGCAACGTCGCGCGACGTTGGTCACGATCCGCCCGTAGACGCCGGTCAACCCGTTTTCATTGAGGATCGCCGCCGCCGCTTCCGTCGTCGCGCACGAATAGATGCGGGCGGTGATGTCGGTTGAGGCCCCTTCCAAGGCGGCATAGGCCGCCAGAATTTCCATTCGGGCGTCCGCGATCCGGCTGTGCGTCTGAAAGATCCCGGCGGCCACCTTGACCAGCTTCCCCAGGTGCCCGACGATCAACAGCTCTTCCAATCGGTATTCCGCCGCTTTATCCAGCATGTATCCGACAAAATTGCCGATCTTCAGGCACCGGCTCTTCCCCAAGCCCATCTCTTCCGTGATGAAACTCTCCCCCATATTGCCAAAGGTGTAAATCGTCCGCCTCGTCCCTTGCGCGACCAACACTCCCAGTTCGAGCGCTAGCGTTTCCTGCCAGGCCGCCTCGGACATGGGGTTCACAATCCCGGACGTGCCTAGGATGGATATTCCGCCAACCACTCCCAGCTTTGGATTATAGGTCTTGGCCGCGATTTCGGCTCCGCCCGGAACCGACAGGGTGATCTCCACCCCTTCTTGCTCCGTCAGGACTTCCCCCACTTCCTTGAGGATCATCCGCCTGGGTGCCGGATTGATGGCCGGTTCACCCACTTTTACCTTTAACCCGGGCAAGGTAACCGTTCCGATGCCTTCCCCGACGCGCAGCTCAATTCCGGGACCTCCTTTACGGCGGGCCTCGGCGACAATCGCCAAGCCGGTGGTGACATCGGGATCATCTCCCCCGTCCTTAATCACCGCACAGCGGACCCGATCCGCTGCCCGGTGGATCTCGGCGATCGGCAGCGTCACTCTCACCCCCGCTGGAGTGTCAATCGTCACCTCGTTCAGAGTATCGTTTGAATGGAGCATCAGCACTGCGGCTTTGGCGGCCGCCGCCGCGCAAGACCCGGTGGTGTAGCCTTTCCGGAGTTTCCTGCCGTTGACGATCAGATAATCTTCCATTACAACCCCGTTCAGATCATGTACAAAATGGCGTTGACAATGGCGGCCGCCACATTGCTGCCGCCTTTGCGGCCCTGGGCAACGATATACGGCGCCCCAGCCGCCTTGATCAACTCCTTGGACTCGATCACGTTGACAAACCCGACCGGTACGCCAATTACCAGCGCCGGCGCGATAATTCCGCCACGGATCAGTTCCGCCAGGCGAATCAGCGCGGTGGGCGCGTTTCCCACGGCGAAAATTTGGTTTTTAGCATCCAGCGCCGCCTGTTCCATGCTGACCGCCGACCGAGTGATCCCGCGGGTCCCGGCCTCTAGCGAGACCTCCGCGTCGTCGATCCGGCAAACGATCGTTCCGCCGAACCTGCTCAAGGACTTCCGGTTAATCCCGGCCGCCGCCATTTTCGTGTCGGTGACGATATTGCAGCCAGACCGGATGGCTTCGAAGGCCTTGGAAATGGCGCTCTCGGATATTTTCAAGTTATCGGCGTAATCAAAATCGGCGGTGGTGTGAATAACCCGCTTGACGATGCTCTCCTGAAACGGCGGGAACTCCCGTTTCCCCAAGGCTTCCGAGATTATCGCGAAACTCTTCTTCTCAATCTCCCGCGGATCGACGATCTCCACTCCATCCAGCATGTAACTGCGTCCTTTTCGTTTTGCTATCGCTTTTTAACTGCCGTTCGTGCAATCCGCCCGTCGCCCGGACCGGGAGTTGGCCACGGGGGCTCCGGGGGTTCGGTGGCAATCTCTCCAGTCATTCATCGCTTTTCTGGCCTGGGAGATGGTATTAGCCGGGCCGGCAAAATCAAAACCGTCCTTGTCCCGCAGGATCTCCATCAAATGCCCGATCCGGGGCAGCCTCAGGTTGACGCTCCGGATCGCCTCCGCCTGGCCGAAGACTTCAGACGGCGTGCCGCTCAAGCGGATCCGGCCCCGGTCCATCACATAGGCATAATCGCAATAAAGCGGGACGATATCCAGATCGTGGGTTGAAATAACCACCGACAACCCCAGTTCACTCTGAATCTCCCGCAGCAACTTCATGATTTCACTGACCCCCATCGGGTCCAGTCCGGCGGTGGGCTCATCCAGCACCAGCACTTCCGGCTCCATGGCCAACACCCCGGCGATCGCCACCCGCTTCTTCTGCCCGAAGCTCAGGCAATGAGTCGGCTTCTCCTTGAGGTGAGCGATTCCGGTCCGCTCCATGGCGGTATTGACACGCCGGCGGACCTCCGCTTCGGGCAGTTTCAGATTGACCGCGCCGAACGAGATATCCTGCGCCACACTCGCCGAGAACAATTGACTATCAGGGTCTTGAAAGACAATTCCGACCGATTGGCGCAGCTCATGAAGTCCTTTCCGGCTATACTCAATCGGACGGCCTTTAAACAATACCGCTCCGGCGCCGGGCTTGAGGATCCCGTTAAACGACAGGAACAGGGTTGATTTTCCCGCTCCGTTGCCGCCCAACACCGCCGTGGTCTCCCCCCGTTTGATTCCCAGCGTCAATCCGTTTAACGCCGCCGTTCCGTCTGTGTAAGTATAATGAAGGTCCCTGGCTTCCAGAATATATTCGTCCGCCAATTCAACTCACGACCTTTTTAGAATCATCGCCGCCATTATCAGCGGCAGCGCGGCGGCCAACGCCAGCGCATACCCGCTCCAATGATTTTGATAGGTATCTTCGAGCACATTCAATTCTCCCTCATAGCCGCGCGCCTCCAAGGCGGTATATAGCTCGTCCGACCGACGGTATGAGCGGATAAACAGCATGGAAATCAACGTCCCCAACGAACGGTAGCCCGTCGCCAGATTCGTGTATCCCAACCGGCAATTCTGGGCGTGATAAATGGTCTCCGCCGTTTCCAACAGTACGAATATAAACCGGTAGATCAAACCCATCATCTCCACCAGTAGCTTAGGGAGGCGCAAGCGGCGCAATGCCGTCAGCAGGTCGGAAATGGGGGTGCTCAATGACAGAAAGTACAGGCAGGAAACCGCGCCCAACGCCTTTAGAAACAAACGGAGCGCTTCTTTCAGCCCGGCCGGAGTGGCGCCGATCCAAGCTCCCGCGACCGGGATCGCCACCCACAGCCCCTCAGGCTTTCCCACCCAATGAATAGCGATGGTAGCGACCCCAATCAGCAAAAAGGAGAACGGCACCAGCAGCAATTTGATGAAAAAGCGGGGGGGCGTTCCGCCATAGATCACGGTTACCCCTCCCATGATTACGATCACCGCAACCGAGACCAACCCGTGATTGGCCCAGAGGCAGACCGCCAGGAACAACGCGGCGCAAAACAATTTTTGCAGCGGGTCCCTTGGCTTGAGCCGCGACTGATAGGCATAGGTGTCGCTAAAAGTGATCATTCCGCGTCACGCTTTTTCCCCCGTAAATATCCTAGGCCGTAGCCGATGACGCCCGCACCGAGCGCGGCCTGCAAGGAAAAGAGCAGGCTCTCGATTTCGCCGCTGGGGGGCTCATAAAGCGATGAAAACCACGGCTCATAGTCGGCGTTGATTTGGCCGATCGCTTCCTCGGCTTGTCCGTCCGCGCCGCCGAACTCGGCGTCCTTGATCAAAACCAATGGCAGCACCGCCAAAGCGATCACCGCCAGGATCAGCCACAGATTGACCGCGAAATTGTTTTTTCTCGGGTGCCGCGCAACTTCAGCTTGCATGATTCAGGCCTCCTTTGGCGAACAGTTTCAGACCCTTGAATTCGTCCGGACCGTAGGCGGCGATGGCGTTGAATACCAGCACCGTCAGAATTCCCTCGCTGATCGCCAGCGGGATCTGGGTTACCGCGAAGATTCCCATAAACTTGGCCAGCGACGCCCCAAAGCCTCCAACCTCCGACGGAAACGCCAGCGCCAATTGGAACGAGGTAACCATGTACGTCAACAGATCGCCGAGAGCCGCCGCCAGAAACACCGCCAGCCACTGTGGGCCTTTGGCCTTGACAACCAGCTTATAGATTGCGAATGAAACCAGCGGACCCGCCACGGCCATGGAAAAGGTATTGGCGCCCAAGGTCGTCAGTCCGCCGTGGGCCAGTAGCAGCGCCTGAAACAGCAGCACAATCAGGCCGAGTACCGCCATGGCCGTCGGTCCGAACAGGATTGCCCCCAATCCGACACCGGTCGGATGCGAGCAGCTTCCGGTGACCGAGGGGATCTTCAGGGCGGAGAGCACAAATGCGAAAGCTCCCGCCATGGCCAGCAGGATTTTCAACCGGGGATTTTCCCGGACCGTTTTGTTGATTGAAATCAGTCCCAGCACCACGAACGGAAGCGATAAAGCGCCCCAAGAGACGCACCAGGCCGGGGGCAGGAACCCTTCCATGATATGCATGGCCGATGTAGCGCGGGAAAGCGATAGAACCATCCATGACGCCAATCCCACGATGAAGAAACTTTTTTTGGACACAATCCTCACCTCTCGTTTTAATTCAAAACACCCGGGCCGGACGCCGGCCCACTCGCCGGTAAACATATCAAGCCGCCATAACAAACGAAAGCCTCCCGACTAACGTCAGGAGGCTATCCGAATCCATGGCAATAAAACGCATGCATCCGCATCACCCTCCATCCCTCGCAGAGTTGAGTGATTCCATCCAAAACAGGCAGGTCTTCTGGCTCAAGCATCATCACTCTCCAAAACCTTCCCAGTTTCCCAGTGGCGTACCCTTTGGAGAATTACGCTCTTACAGCGGCGTGACCGCGCGGGATTTTACCCGTCTTTCCTTTTCACCGGTTGCTGACGAACCGGCACCTGTTTTGCTATTTTTTTGGAAAATAGTACGTATTAATCATATCACACCGGTTCGGTTTTTAAAAGGCATTAATAGTTGCTTTTGTCAAATAAATTAATTGACTTTGTCAACCAAGTTAAGTACAATAACCTCAGATTCCAATTACGGGAGGCCGGATCATGAATTCCCCCGAAACCGCGCTTATCGATGCCGTTCGCCGTTTTAACCGGTTTTACACCAATATTCTCGGGTTATTGGACCGTCATCTGCTGGACAGCGACTTTTCGTTGTCGGAGGCCCGTGTCCTTTATGAAGTCGGGCATTCTGGGGATTGCACCGCTAAAAAGCTGATCGAGGAGCTCCGGATCGACCCGGGCTATCTGAGCCGGATGATTAAACGCTTCGAGAAGCTTCGCCTCGTCTATCGGATGCAGTCCGTCGAGGACGGCCGGCTCCATTATCTCTACCTGACCGAGCATGGTCGGGAAACCCTTTCCCGGCTGGATGGGCTCTCCGACGGCCAAATCGGGCGGATGCTCGGCCGTTTGCCGGAACCGGACCGGCAACGGCTGGCCGCCAGCATGCACACCATCGAGACAATGCTCTCCGAGGATCCGGTCCGCGCCCGCGCAACGATGCGGATCCGGTCCGGCCTGAAACCAGGAGACGCGGGCTACCTGATTTATTTGCACGGCTGGATTTACGCGGCGGAATGCGGCTATGACCACGACTTCGAGCGTTATGTCTGCCAGACCTTTGAGGAGTTCTTCGAGAATTACGGGCCGGAGAAGGACCGCTTTTGGTTCGCGGAAGCGGACGGGGAGATAATTGGGGCCATCGCCATTGTCGGCCGTCCGGCCGAGCAGGCGCAGCTGCGCTGGTTCATTTTGCACCCCCGCTACCGGGGGCTGGGGCTAGGCGGCGCGCTGCTGGGCGAGGCCATGCAATACTGCAGGGAGAAGAGGTTTCGGAGAGTGTTTCTGGAAACCACCGCCGATCAGCAAACGGCGATCCGGATGTATCGGAAGGCCGGCTTCCGCCAAGTGGCAGAGCGTGAAAGCCGGGCCTGGGGCAAAGTGTTGACGGAGCAGACTTACGAATTGCTGCTGCCGTAGCGGCGGCGCTTAACGCGCCGCCTCGCCCGCGGCCGGCCGCATCCGGCGGGCGTACCGCTCCAGCCCGTTCACGATGGCGTCGGCGCAGGCCGCCCGGAATTCATCGGTTTTCAGCAACGCTTCCTCCTCGGGAACGATCATATAAGCCGACTCGGTCAGCACCGACGGCATCTGCGGCGGCCGGACCACCGCCAGGTTATCGTAGTACAGCCCGTCGTCCCGCAGCTTGAATCCGGAACCGGCTCCAATGGACTCCCCGTAAGCCGCGTGAATCGCCCCGGCCAGCTCCCGGCTCATCGGCGTGAAATAGTAAACCCCGTAGCCGCGCTTGAGGAAGGGGTTCCCGCCGTAACCGAGCGAGTTGTTGTGAACGCTTACCAGGAGATCGGCCCGGTTCTGCCAGGCGATCTTGGGCCGTTCACTTAGCGGAACCCCCTCGTTGCCGCGGCGGATCATGAGCACCCGCGCCCCTTGGGCCACCAGTTTCTCTTCAAGCTTGAGCGCGATCGCCAGGTTGGCGTCTTTTTCAAGATAGCCGGTAACCCCGACCGCTCCGGTATCGGGCGAGTGGCCGGCGTCAACGGCGATGACCAGCCCGGCCAGGGCTGAACCGGCGGCGGGAAGCGGCGGCGGCGTCCGCAATTCGAGAACCAGGGCATTGCCTTGGTACCGGACGTCATAACCCCACCAGCTGTCGCGAAGGGTGCTGATCCGCAACCGGTAAGTTTCCTCGTCGTCCTGAAACCATTGAATTTGCCGAATCGGCCCACTGACGGCGTGGGCGATCAGATCGGTATTGGAATAAGCGCCGAACAGCGTGATGTCGATTCGCCGCCCTTCGGCGTCGGGAGCGACGGTAAAGGGAATTTTGCGGCCCAGCGGCAGCCGGACGATAGCGGAACCTTCCGCGGCGCTGACCGTGACGTTTCCGGCCACAGCACGGGCCGGGGGCGTTCCCTCCGGCAGCAGCTTCACTTGGCTGGCGCTGACCCAGGCCGTTTTGGTCTTGCTCAGCCGGACCCGATATTCATCCCCGTTCTTGCCGGTAATTCGCAGCACGGTTCCAGCCGGCGGAAACAGCAGATACCCCGCCCGGTCGCCCACCGCTATCGCCGGGCCGGCTCGCAGCACCGCATCCGGGGAAATGGTCTCGGCCATTGTCGGGAGATTGTCCGGAAACCGCGACAGAACCCCTTGAGCCTGGGCCGAACTGGTCTGCTTTTCGTTATTGCCCAGCGTCACTTCGATCGTTGATCGCTTCAGCCGGTCCTTTTCATCGACCCGGTACACTCCCTGATAAATGCCGGACCCAGGCCCGGTCTCGACCATGGGCCAATCCTTGCGGACCCCCTTGACCGTAAACCAGGCGTTCAGTCCGGGACTTCCCTTACAAACCACCGTGACTTCGTCCCCAGTCTCTACCTCCTGGTCCTGGCGCGGCGTCACCGATTCGATGGTCACCGGATCGGCCGGCGCGGGCCGTTCAGGCTCGGCCACCCAGACCGTGCGGATCAGGATAGAAGAAGTATCCCCGAGTTGCAATTCGGCCCGGATCGTAAACTGGCCCGGCGTCAACGGCACCATGGCCAGAAACCCGCCGCCGGGATGGATCACCACCGGCATGCCGTTGATCAGAAGTTTTCCGCCCGTCGGCGCCGACCCGCACACAAAGGTCGACGCCAGTGCCGGCAAACGAGCATTCTCGACCGGCTGAACGATCCGGAACGGAACGGACGGAAGCGGCGACGACGACGGTGCGGTCGCACTATTCGGGGCAACTGCGGACGTGGGCGGATTGCCGGCATTTTGAACCCCGTTTTCCGCCAAGGCGATCCCTATCACCAATATTGCGCAAACCAATGAAACCAACAGTCTTTTCATGGTGTAACCTCGTTGTTTTTTATGCATTTCGGAAACCATAATATAAATCTCATTATATAAGACGTTTTTTATCGAAAATCCATCCTTACAATTTCGATATCATCAAAAAATCCCCTCCGAGTAGATGTTTCCATTGTTGGTGTTTCCAAGCGCCGTAATTGCCGGGTGGAAACATTCGCTGCAGAGCGGCGCTACTTCCAAGAATCTAATCAACAAGCCGTGCCCACAATAAAACAAAAAAATAGTTATGCCTTCCCCCAGGAATCCCCATCCCAAAATTAAATTATATAAGAAGCCAATAAACCCTTTCGAAGCTGCCGGCCATTTGATTTGGAATATCCGATAGCTTAGGGATTACCGGAGTAATTGACGGATCAGTGGCATGAAATCAGCCCAATGGCTTTATGCAACGGTTGCAACGCGTGCTTGGACCATTGTCCCACCGCGCCATCACCGCTGAACGGTTTCTGATCAATAATGAGTTGCTTTTGGAAGGGAAACCCGCGGCGCAATTTCCCGAGAACTGGCGTTGAAGGTGGAGAAATTGGCCATGGGGGATTATCTGACCGTTCTTCCCCGGAACCTAAAAATTCTTTTGGATGGCCGGTGAGATAGGGTGTTATTAATCTTCCCAGCCTTCCTCCTGCTCCCCTTTTCCGCGCTATTTACAAGGAATCAACCAAATATAATTGAAAGTTCAACCATCAAATGATATAATTCATTTGGTTGAACTTTCAACTACTTCTTTTGATTATCCTTTGCCATGATGAGCCTAACGATATCATTCATTTGAGGAGGTCATCTCAATTCAACCACTGAAGAACCCGATCCTGCGCGATATCGGAACCCTGTCCCGGGCGATCCATTTCAAATCCGATCTGCTATTCAAAGCCTTTGATCTGCAAAAAGGGCAGTTCATCTTCTTGACCCGGGTCTGCGAGAATCCCGGCATCAACCAGATCCAATTGTCCACGCTGCTGAAAGTGGACAAAACGACCACTGCCAAGGCGGCGCAAAAATTGAGCGACGCCGGCTATCTCCGCAAGGAAAGGAACCCCTCGGACAGCCGGGCCTTCCGGCTCTATCCGACAGCGAAGGCCCTGGCCCTCTACGACCGGGTGATCGAGGAAGAGAACCAAAACATCGACCTCTGCTTTCAGGGCTTCAGCGCCGCCGAAATCGACCAGGCCGGCCAACTGGTCCGGCGGATGAGCGCC
Source organism: Bacillota bacterium (assembly GCA_023402395.1). Taxonomy (GTDB): domain Bacteria; phylum Bacillota; class UBA4882; order UBA8346; family UBA8346; genus JAEYGI01. Next base: position 156,025 of record JAEYGI010000042.1, on the reverse strand, counting down.
AACCTTGAGGAGGTCTGGCATGACCTTAAAAAATCATAAGGAGCGACGATCATGATCCGACTGGCGGAACCCAATGATTTGGAAGCGATTATGGAGATTGTGCGGCTGGCCATTCCGGAGATGCGGCGGGCCGGCAACGACCAGTGGAAAGAGGACTACCCCTTAAGCGCCGATTTCCGGAAGGACATCGACCACCGGGAGCTGTATGTGGCCGAGATCGACGGCCGGGTCGCCGGCTTCATCTGCATCAACGGCTTGGAGCCCGAGGAATATCAGGATGCGGAGTGGTCCGTGGACGCAACGCCGCTGGTTTTACATCGAATGGCCGTAAGCCCCGCCTATGCCCGGCAAGGCGTCGGCAGCCGGCTGATGGCCTTCGCCGAGGAACTGGCGCTGAGCCAGGGCATCACCTATCTGCGCTCGGATACCAACTCGCACAATCCCAACATGAACGGCCTATTCCAAAAGTTCAATTACCGGTTCGCCGGGATCACCCACTTCCCGGGCCGGGTCACTGATTTCAATTGTTATGAGAAGGTATTGGACCCCCAGCGCGCCAAAAGAGCCTAACCTTTCGGTTAAGCCGTCAAGCAACGGTTACATATTAGGGAATGATCTTTGCCAATCAAGCCGGCCTAATTTCTACCCCTCCCTCATTTCCTCCCCGGTGTGGTCAGTGTCGCGGGTCTACTCAGCGGGGAGGGATGAATCGCTGGAAACTCAAGTTTTCACTCCGCTGAGGCTCCGAAGCAGTTTTTTGTAGGGAAAGGCATTCTGCCTAAATCCGACTTCATTGACTCTAATAACATAATGGACAACCGTTTCCAGCGAATCGCCCCTCCCCGCCGAACTATCCCTCTAAAATCGCCGCGTCGGGGAGGGGACGGGGGAGAGGTAAATTTGGAGCCCTATCCCATGAAATGGCCTACAATTCCTGCTCCGCCGATTGGAGCAACTCCGGAATCTTCAGGTTGTATTCGCAGAGCGGCACGCATTGGCCGCACTGGAGACACCGGTCGGCCCGCGGGTCCAGTTCGCGGTAGGACGCGCGGAAACCGGCGGCGTCTTTGCCGAAGATCTTGGCCAAACGGGATCTGGACAGCAACAGCAGCACGGTCGGGAAATCGATCCCCTGCGGACAGGCGAAATACTCCTGGCAGTGACGGCAGTCGCGGCATAGCTCTTTGAGGTTGAAATCGGCCGCCAGCCTCAAGCCGATCCGCCGGTATTCCTCCAAGTTCCGGCTATCGGGCGGCGGCGCCAGGGCCGCTGCCACGTCGGCCTGGAACTCCCGGGGATAAATGGCGCCGGCGTCGACCGTGGCGATGTACGGGTTGGCGAGGCAAAACTGGAGCATCTCCCGGTACCCGATCCCGAGCTGCTCGGGCAACAGCCGGAACAGCTCGGCCATTTCGTTGCCGCCAAACGCCTTCATGTTGATGATTCCCAGCTCGTGCCGGTGCCCCAGCTCAATCAGAGGCGCCAGGCTCTGGTTGAAAATGTTGTAAGGCAGTTCCATCACGTCAAACAGGTCGCTTTCGATGGCTTCCCTGATCTCCGCCGCGTCCTTATAATGGCTGGAAAAGCCAATGTAATTGATCAATCCCGCGTCCTTGACCGCCTTGATCTGATCCAGCACCCCGGACGACTTCATCTCGCCCCAGCGTTCCTGGCTGATCCCGTGGAAAAAATAGACCAGCTTGATCGGGTTAGGCCCGATCCGCAGCTCGTGGCGGCCGGTCACGCCCAGCTTACCGAGGCTGGTCTCCAAATGTTCGCTGAACTTCTCGGGAGTATATCCGTGCCCCTTAGTGACGATCACAATCGGTTCCTTCAAATCCTTCCTGCCGCCGATCACCTGGCCGACAACGGCCTCGCTCTCGACCGTCTCGCCCCCGGGCAGCTGGCCGTTATACGCGCGGGCGGTGTCGATCAGGTTCACCCCTTGATCCAGGGCATAATGAACCACCTGCTCCACTTGATCGTAGCGGCTGGCTCTCCGCAAGTTCATCGCGCCCAGGCTGAGTTCGGTCACCATCAGCCCGGTCTTGCCGAAACGGCGCCGTTTTAATTGCGGCATTGGCATCCACTCCTTATGGTAAGTATCCATGAGTCTATCAAGCTTTAAAATAACGCTATATTTTCATTTTACACCTTAAAGTTACTTCTAAGTCAATAGTCTAATGTGATTGGGGCCTTCCATCATCAGCAAAAAGACTTGCTCCAACTGGAGCGGCACCCGGATCAACTGGAGCAACACTTTTCCCATCTGGAGCAACAGTTGGATCATCTGGAGGAACACTTCCTCCAGATGAAGAACCTCTTTCTTCAAATGAAGCTTCAACATTTCCATTTGAAGGAACTCTTCCTTCAAATGATCCTCCAATATTTCCATCTGGAAAAACAGTTCCTTCAAATCAAAATCTAATATATTCAACTGAAAAAACTCTTCCTTCAAATGAAACTCTAATATTTCCATCTGTCGCAACACTTGCTCCAGTTGCAGCGGCAGTTGCTCCAGCTGGAGCAACTGCCGCCCCTTTTCGGGCAACTACTCCTCCAGCTGATCCGGCGCCTGGATCACTTGGGGCGGTTCGCGCTTCTTCAGTAGCGGCTTCCGCTTCAACTGCTTTAAGCCCCGGATCAACTATAACGCCCACCGTTGCTAAAGTGGCAAGGCCAGAACCAATTAAAAAGGAGCCACGTAATCATGACTCCTGAATTCACTTGCTTCTTTAAGCTTTTGTGTGCGACTCCGGCCTTGGGCCGGGTTTATCGCAACGCTTTAAAAGCTTATTTTTACTCCCGCGGTATAGCTTTGCGCGGTGATGTCCACCACTTCGGATTCACCCTTCAAATCACGGTAATTCACGAAGAGATCCACCATTGGCAATGGCGCGTAAGCAATACCGACTTTCAGATATTTCAAATCGGCATCGTCGTCATCGATGGCATCGTTGGAAAAACGGGTCGCAACCGGAATTAACGCCGAAGCGGAGAAGGTTACTTTTTTAATTTTGGACTCAAACCCCACCCCTCCGACCACGCTGGAATATGTATTGTCTTGATTGGCAGTGAGCGCATCATCGGAAAAACGAAAACGCTCATAGCCGCCGAAGGCTTTTACCTTAAAAATATCAAGCCCCAGTTGCCAGCCGACTCGAAAATCAATGGTCGAAAATTGAAAATGATCCGCATCCACGTCGGAATATTCCAGGCTAACATGGGTTCCGAGCAGATTTAAGCTTCCGTTCAAAAAGAACTGGGTTGGAGAATCCGAAACATCGGAGGAAGAGCCGGAAGCGTAATCCGCCTCAAAGTCGGTTCCGCCAATTTCCCCACTGGCCCCAAACAGTATTTCCGCTGAAGCGGTCATCGCGAAGGACAAGAGCAGGCCGATGGTCAGGACGATGACGAGCGCTATTTTTTTCATTGCCAACACTCCCTAAGTTCAGAATTATTATTAATATCATAATATCATGAGAAAAAGACAATTCCAACGAGATCTTCGCTTGATGAATTAAATTGGATTAATCTGGTGATTAAATCCAAAATAACGAATTATCCTTAAATATGAAGCGACGCTTTTAGCAATTTTCCCAAGCGCTGGATTCAATAAACCGGCCGCCATTCAAATTCCGTTCTCGATTCCGGCCCCGAATCACTGCGTCCGGGTTACTTTGGCCCGCAGCAGATTCAACCCCAATCCGATGAACAGCGCGCCGCTGAGTTTGTTGAAGGCCGCCGCGATCTTCGGATTGCTTCGCAGTTTATCGGTGGTCAGGGCCGAAAATACCGCGATCAATATGCACCATGCCGTCCCGGTGGTTAAAAAGGTCAAGCCCAAAAGGATGAACGGCAGCGGACCGTAACTGGAGGCCGGGTCGATGAACTGCGGCAGAAACGCGATGAAAAACAATGCTACTTTAGGGTTGAAAAGGTTGGTAAAAATCCCTTGGAGGTAAATCTTCTGATAACTTGCATCCTCCGCCCCTTGAAGCGAAAACTGATTCTCTTTGGCGAGCAGCGTCCGGATGCCGAGATAGATCAGGTACGCCACGCCGCAATATTTTACGATGGCAAAGGCCAAGGCCGATTTGGCCAGGATGATCGAAAGGCCGAACGCGGCTAGCAGCGTATGGATCAGGCTTCCGGTCGTGATCCCGAGGGTGGAGACGATCCCCGCTTTCCGGCCTTGCGAGACGCTCCGGCCCAAAATATACAGGGTATCCGCGCCGGGTGTTATATTTAAAATGATTCCGGAAATCAGAAATAAGCCGTAATGAACGATGCCAAACATGCGCTTCACCTCTTTTGATTCATTGGTTATTGCAATGATCAAATAAAAGAGCCGCTGGTTTCACGGCTCTTTTATTTGATCTTTCAGCCTGGCTTATTCCACCGTGACGCTCTTGGCGAGATTCCTCGGCTTATCGACATCGCACCCTCTGGCCTTGGCCGCGTAGTAAGCGAACAATTGCAGCGGCACCACCGACAGAATCGGGGTCAGCATGTTGTGGGTGGACGGGATATGCAGTACATAATCGACGGACTTCCCGGTCTCGTTGTCGCCGGCGTTGGCCAGCGCCACCACCGTCGCTTCCCTGGCTTTGACTTCCTTGATGTTGCTGATGGTCTTATCGTAGAGTTCATCCTGGGTCACCAGAGCGAAGACCGGAACCCCCTCGACGATCAGCGCCAGCGTCCCGTGCTTCAGTTCGCCGGCCGCGTAAGCCTCGGCGTGAATATAGGAGATCTCCTTCAGCTTCAGGGCGCCCTCCAGCGAGACGGCATAATCGAGGCCCCGGCCGATGAAGAAAATATCCTCGCTGGCCTTGAAGACCTCGGCGAATTCCTTGATCTTGGTCTCGGTGTTCAAGACCTTCTCGATCTGCTCCGGCAGCTTCAGCAGCGCTTCCAGCATGGCGACCCGGTCGGCCTCGGCCAACGTTCCCCGCTCCTGCCCCAGATAAATGGCTAACAGATAAAAGGAAAGTAACTGGGTCGTGTACGCCTTGGTCGAAGCCACCGCGATCTCCGGCCCGGCCAGCGTCAAAATCAGATCGTCGGCCTCCCTGGCTACCGAGCTACCGACCACGTTGGTGATGGCCAGCACCCGGGATCCGAGCCGTTTGGCCTCGCGCAACCCGGCCAAGGTGTCGGCGGTCTCGCCCGACTGGGAGACGATGATCGTCAGCGAATCCGGTTGCACCAGCGGCTCCCGGTAGCGGAACTCCGAGGCCAGATCGGCCTCGACCGGGATCCGGACCAACTTCTCAATGAGGTATTTTCCAACCAGCCCGGCGTGATAGGCGGTGCCGCAAGCCACTATCTGGATCTTGCGTAAGCCCTTGATAAACTCGGGGGAAAGATGAACTCCGGGCAGCGTCACTTTCAGGGCCGCCCGGTCAATCTTCCCGGTCAGGGTGTCCCGGACCGCCCGCGGCTGTTCGTGAATCTCCTTCAGCATAAAGTCCTCGAAGCCGCCCTTTTCGGCCGCTTCCACATCCCATTGCACATGAAACGGCTTTTTATCCACCGGCCGGCCCTCAAAATCGGTCACCGCGACCTGGCCCGCGCTCAGCACCGCCATCTCGCCGTCCTCCAGGATATAAATCTCCCGGGTGTAGGGAAGCACGGCCGGAATATCGGAGGCCACGAAGTTCTCGCCCTGCCCCAGGCCGATAATCAGCGGGCTGGACTTCCGGGCGACCACCAAATAATCGGGATGATCGTTGCTGAGCACCGCCATGGCGAAAGCCCCTTCCAATTCCTTCAGGCTGGCCCGGACCGCAGCCGCCAGGTCCCCCTGATAATGTTCTTCGATCAGATGCGGCAACACCTCGGTGTCCGTCTCCGAGCTGAACATATGGCCTTTCTCCTGGAGCCTCTCCTTTAACTCAATATAATTTTCAATGATCCCGTTGTGAACCACGGAGATCTTCTTATTGCAATCCAGATGCGGATGGGCGTTCCGGTCCGACGGCCGGCCGTGAGTGGCCCAGCGGGTGTGACCGATTCCGAGCGTGCCGGGGAGCGGATTTTTGCTCAGGATCTCCTCGACCTTGCTCAGCCGCCCCACCGCTTTGGTCGTGGTCAGCTTGCCGTCCTTGACGATGGTGACTCCGGCCGAATCATACCCCCGGTACTCCAGGCGCTTCAGCCCGTCGATCAGGACCGGAACCGCTTCTTGCTTGCCAATATAACCAACAATACCGCACATACGGCATTCCTCCTCAAAATAATAAGATTCCCTAAAAGCATTCTGAAAACCCCGGCCAAAGGCCGGTGGCAATCACAAAATCCCGATAAGCAGTGATAAAGCCGTTCTCCGGCGTATTCCGCAAGGCTGTAGCCGATGACCATCCACTTTATCACAAGGCTTCTAAATCAAAAGAAAACAGCCGGCAAGAGCAGCGGCCGGCTGTAATATCTGAACACGGGTATGACAATGCAACGCCTTAAAGAAGCCTCTTTCAGACAAAAGGGTCCTATCCCGTAATTGGCTAAAACCATAATTAACCAACGCGAAAAAATATCGCGATGTTGTTTCGAACCATCCGACCACTGCTTTTGCTATTTGGTTCACCCGACCCTATTGTTCCACGCATCGCTGCCGGTTTTGTCAGGTCTTTAACGGTGGTGTTCACCGGGGGTCACCCGCCGATTATCCGAGATCCCCCTCCTCGTCAACTCCCAAACCGCGGGAGTCCTGGCGCTAAAGTTTGATTGTCAGTTGCCGTTACCCATCGATCAACTCCTTTATTAATAATGCCGGTTCTATCCCGGGGTAAACTGCTTCCCACCCCTTTCCGCGTCTAGAATCTATAAGTTGATTTCATTCCGGGCTCTCTTTCCCGGCCCGCTTGCGCAACGGGAAAAAGAACGCCTTCGCTCGGATCAACTTATATATGGAATTATTGTATCACAAATACCTTGAAAATGGAATCTCAACTGTTGGGCGGCCTTAACCGCCCAACTCCGCGCGGATCGCTTCGGTCACCGCTCCCACTAACGCCTTTAGTTCCATTTCCTCCGGGCCTTCGGCCATCACCCGGATCAACGGCTCAGTCCCGGAGGCCCGCACCAAGAGCCGGCCCTTGCCTTCCAGCTTCGTCTCGGACTCGGCGATGGCCCGCCCGATTCGGGCATTACCCTCCCAGGCCTTGGATCGTACCCGTACGTTCTCCAGCACCTGCGGGAACCGTTGCATCACCGCGGCCAGCTCCGACAGTGTTTTACCAGTTTGAACCATTACGGCGATCAGTTGCAGGGCGGTCAGGATCCCGTCTCCAGTGGTGTTTTTCTCCAAAAAAATAATATGGCCCGACTGCTCCCCGCCCAGAACCAATCCTTGTTCGCGGAGGGCTTCCAGCACATAGCGATCCCCGTTGGCCGTGACCACCGTCCCCATGCCATGTCGTTTGAAGGTTTCAATCAGCCCCAGGTTCGAGTAAACGGTTACCGCCACTTTATCGTGGGCCAGCCGGCCTTGACGTTTCAAATGAAGTCCGCAGACCGCGATGATCTGATCGCCGTCGACCGTCCGGCCCGCCTCATCAACGGCAATCAGCCGGTCGGCGTCCCCGTCGTGGGCGATGCCGATATCGGCCCTTTGGGCCACTACTTCCCGCTGCAGCGCCTCGGGGTGAGTGGAGCCGCATTCGACATTGATCCGCGAACCGTCGTCAGCGGCATTGATGGCGACAACTTCCGCCCCCAGCCGTTGCAACACGGCCGGCGCCAACTGATAGGCAGCGCCGTACCCGCAATCGACCACAATTCGCAATCCGTCAAAACGAACCGGCGCCGAACCGGCCAAGAAATCTTCATATAATTGCACCGCGTCAAGCCGGTCGCTGATCCGGCCCACCGCCGTGCCTTCCGGCCGTTGCAGCGCAGCCAAACGGTCCCGGTAAATCCCCTCGATGGCGTCCTCCATGGCATCGGTCAATTTGTAGCCCTGGCCGTCAAAAAACTTGATTCCATTGTCCTCCACCGGATTATGGGATGCCGAGATCATCGCCCCGGCCGTTACCCCTAACCGGCGGCAGAGAAACGCTACTCCGGGAGTCGGCAATACGCCCAAACGCCAAACATCCGCGCCGACCGAAGTCAGCCCGGCCGCCAGCGCCGCCTCCAGCATATCCCCGGATACCCGGGTATCCTTGCCAATAATAAAACAAGGCCGGCCCACGCCTTGCTCCTGAAAAAAGGTCCCGGCCGCCCGGCCCAGGCCGAACGCCAACTCCGGCGTCAGGCTTCGGTTGGCGACGCCCCTGACCCCATCGGTTCCGAATAAACGACTCACATTGATCCCTCCGATTCTTGATTCCTATACCATTCCTCAGCCGCCGAGAATCGCTTCCGCGGCTTTCCAGCCGTCCAACGCCGAACTAATGATTCCCCCGGCATAGCCGGCCCCTTCGCCCACCGGAATAATTCCCGGATGTCCTTCGGCCTGAAAACGTTCGTCCCGTAGGATCCGCACCGGCGCCGAAGTCCGGGTTTCCACTCCGGTCAGCACCGCGTCCGGCCAGTCAAATCCCTTGACCATCCGGTTGAAATATTGTATTCCATCCCGCAACGCCGCGCTTATTGCCGCCGGTAGAAGCTGATTGAGATCGGCGGGGGTATAACCGGGAGCGTAAGAGGGCCGCAGCGCCGAAAAACCGCCGCTGGGAACCTTTTGCAAAAAGTCGCCGACGCGCTGAACCGGCGCGAAAAAATTCGATCCGCCCAAGACATAGGCTTGATTCTCCAGGCGCTGCTGAAACTCCATGCCGGCCAGCGGCGATCCGGTTCCGTAATCCCGTTCGCTGACCGTGACAATCAACGCCGCATTGGCCACTCCGGAGTTCCGGGCATGGTAACTCATGCCGTTGGTGACAACTCCATCCGGGATCGACGTGGCCCCGACTACCATCCCGCCCGGGCACATACAGAACGAGTACACGCCCCGGCCCGATGCTCCATGTTTGAAGGTCAGATGATATTCGGCGGGTCCCAGCTTCGGATGCCCGGCCCACCGGCCGTATTGGGCGCGATCGATCAAATCCTGGGGATGCTCAATCCGCAACCCGACCGCAAACGGTTTGGCCGCCAGCCGCAACCCTTTCTCCGCCAACAGGCGGTAGAGGTCGCGGGCGCTGTTGCCAGTGGCCAATATCAAAAGGCCGGTCTCTAGCCGCCGGCCGTCCTCCAGGGTCACGCTCTCCGGCCGACCATCCCGCAGGCTGAAATCGGACAGGCGGCTCCGGAAATGAAATTCGCCGCCCCGGTCCAGAATGGTCCGTTCCAGATTGGCGATGACTTCCCGCAACAAATCGGTGCCGATGTGCGGATACTGCCAGTACTTGATCTCCGGCGGCCCTCCCAGGCGGACCAGGGTTTCCAGAATCTCGGCGACCCGGGGATCTTTGATCCGGGTCGTCAGTTTCCCGTCGGAAAAAGTCCCGGCTCCGCCGATCCCGAACTGAATGTTGGACTCCGGATCCAACTGGCCCTGCTTCCAGAACCGGTCGATTCTGGCGATCCGTTCGGCCAGGCTGTCGCCACGCTCCAAAATGATCGGGCGGCCACCGGCCAGCGCCAGTTTTAATCCGGCAAAAAGACCGGCCGGGCCAGCTCCCACGATCACCGGCCGCTGTTTGAATTGTGTACCCGCTGGGGAAATAATCCGGGGAGACGCTTTGGGGGGTTGCGTCATGAGGTCGGGATGAGTTTGAAGCAGCGAATCAAGCTCGTGCGAAGAGAGTTCGATCTCGAATACCAATGTATATACGAACGACGGTTCCTTGTAACGGGCATCCAATGACTTCCGCAACAACTCAAGATCTTTAATTGCCTCTGCCGGCAATTTCAGGTAAGCGGCCACCAAGCCGGGAAGTTCGGATTCCGGGGCATCGAGCGAGGTCCGGAACTGAGTGAGCTTTAACCGCATCCCGATTCAACCCTCAATTCTGGTTTCATTGTTTTTGGAAAGCCCAGCCTGGCCGCGTACGTCGGCCTGTTCAATCAGTTCCCGCAACCGCGCGCTCAAAGTGTCCCGGGTAAGGCCCCGTTCCAAATGCCCATGATAGGCCAATGAAATTCCTCCGGTCTCCTCGGAAACGATGGCCACCAGGGCATCGCTTTGGGTGGACAGACTCAATCCCGCCCGATGCCTACTGCCCAACATCTGCGGCAGTTGTAACTGATTATCCAACGGTAGAAAACACCCGGCGGCCTGAATCCGGTTGCCCTTGATCACCACGGCGCCGTCGTGCAACGGCGAGTTGGGATAAAACAACTGCTGAAGCAGCAGGCTAGTCAGCGTCCCGTCGATTGGCGATCCTGACTCACTCACCACCAGCAGCGGATCTTCCCTCTCAAAGACGATTAAAGCGCCGATCCTTTGCTTGGCCATGGTTTCCACCGCCTCCGCCACCACGTCGATACTCTGGGAGGCAATGGCCGGCGGTTTCAGAAACCATTTAACCATCGGGTTTTTGCGGCCCAACATTTCCAAGGCCCGCTTCAATTCGTTTTGAAAGATGATCGGCAGGGCAACGATCAGCATCATCATGATCCAGTTCAACAAGGTGCTCAGCAGTTTCAAACCCAACGACACGCTGGCGATATAGGTTAAAAAGAGAATCACGATCCCGTTGAGCAGAAAGATTCCCTTGGTGCCGCGCATGATCTTGAATAACTGCATCAGAATCAGCAGCACCAGTGAAATATCAACCAGCAACAAAATCAACGGGGTATCGAACAGCAGTTTAAAGTCTGTCATAAAACACCGCCACAATTAGAAGCCTTGTGATAAAGTCCAACGATCGACCTTAGTCCTGCGGACCCATTGTGAAACGGCTTTATCACTGGCTTCTCTGAGTTTTCGTGTGCAACCCCGGCCAAAGGCCTTGAGTTTATCACAATGCTTCGAGGATCAACCATGCCTTCACTATATAAGTTGAATTAAATTCCGACTTGATTCATTTGCATTTGGCGTTAAGAATGCAAATTTAGTAAAGATATTTACTTCATCCTATATAGTTTGACCAATTTTCCGGAATTTCAACGATTAGGAAAATACAAGAATTTTGGGATTCCTCGCTGGCTAATCCAGCTCATGGTTCTCATTCTTTAAATTTGACAATTTACCGCGAATTCCTTTAAGTAGATTAAAACCAAAAAAAGAAAAGCCCCGCTGGCGCGGGGCCGGTTAATTTAATTAACGTTCAACGGCTGGAGAGGAAGAAATCGACGACAAATGCCAGCGCCGCCAGATACATCAGCGGATGGACATCCTTGCCTTTCCCGGTGAACAATTTGACCAAAGCATACGAGATGAACCCGTAGCCAATGCCTTTGGAAATGCTGTACGTTAACGGGATCATGATAATGGTCAGCCCGGCCGGCAAAGCGACCGTGAAGTCCTCCCAATTGATCCCCTTCACTACCGACAGCATCAGAAAACCGACGACGATCAACGCCGGAGCGGTGGCATACGGCGGAACAATTCCGATGACCGGAGCAAAAAAGATCGCCAGAATAAACAAAATTCCGGTTGTAACCGCGGTCAACCCGGTTCGTCCGCCCTCGCCCACTCCCGAGGCGCTTTCAATATAGGTCGTCACCGAACTGCAGCCGAAAAGGCCGCCGGTAACCGCGGCCAGGGAGTCGATCAGCAGCACATTCTTCAACCGGGGTACTTTTCCGTCCTTGGTTACGAACCCGCCTTCCTCGCCGACCGCCACGATTGTGCCCATGGTGTCGAAGAAATCGGTGATCAAAAAGGCGAAAATCGTGGTCACCAGTCCGACGCTAAACGCTGACTTGAGGTCAAGCTGAAAGAAAGTGCTGAAGTATTCCGGCTTTATTCCTTCCACCAACCGCTCCGGCCATTGAACCAGGTTCAAAAAGGCCGCGATCAGGGTCGATCCGATGATTCCGATTAAAATAGCGCCCTTTACTTTGCGGGCCATTAAAGCCGCCGTCAATAGCAGGCCGATTAAAGCAATCCCGTTTCTAAGACCGATCTTGCCGAAGGTCAGAAAGGTCACCGGGTCCGCCACGACCAGTTCGGCGTTTTTCAACCCGATAAAGGCGATGAACAGGCCGATGCCGACGCCGATGGCCCGTTTGAGGTCGGTCGGAATGGCATCCATCACCCATTCCCGGACATTGGTCAGAACCAGCAGGGTGACGATGACGCCTTCGATAAAGATTACGCCCATCGCCGTTTGCCAGGGAAGCTTCATGCCCAGAATGAGTCCATAAGCCAGCACCGCATTCAGGCCCATCCCGGAGGCTAAGGCTAACGGATAGTTGGTGAAGATACCCATGCAGATGGTGGTCAGCCCCGCGCCCAGACAGGTGGCGACCGCCAAGGCTGGCCAGAGTTCTTTCCCCATCGCGTCGGAAAGGATCTGCGGATTGACGACGATGATGTAGGCCATGGTCATAAAGGTCACGATACCGGCGACAATCTCCCTGGAAACCGTGGTTTTATTGGCTTGTAACTTGAATAACCGTTCGAGCATGCTCGTCCTCCTTTTATATGAAATTAAACAACCCAGCCTTAGACACTTGCCCGCGCTGGGTCAAATCACAACGATATCAAGATGATTACAAGCGGTTCACCAACAACTCCCCCAACGGTAAATAATAACAAATTACGTTACAATCCTATCAAAAACCGTTGGGTTCGTCAAGAGATCTTCTACCCTCGATCCCTTTGATAGACCTCTTCTTTCAAAACTCCGATATACGGAAGGTTCCGATAAACTTCCGCATAGTCCAGGCCATACCCGACCACGAAGACATCGGGAATCTCGAAGCCGTTATAGTCCGGCTTCAGCTCAACCTTGCGCCGGCTCGGCTTGTCCAATAAGGTGCAAACCTTCAAGGAACTGACGTGGCGGGAGCGGATGTTCTCCAACAGGTATTTCAAAGTCAATCCGGTATCGATGATATCCTCGACAATGATGACGTCCTTATGCTCTATGCTCAGGTCCAAATCCTTCAGAATCCGCACCGTGCCGCTAGACTTGGTGGAAGCGCCGTAGCTGGAAACGGCCATGAAGTCATACGATAGCGGCAGGTCGATCGCGCGCATCAGATCGGCCAGGAAAGGGGCCGCCCCTTTAAGAATGCCGATCAAAAACGGATTTCGGTGTTGGTAGTCCTGTTCGATCTGTTGCCCCAATTCGCGTACTCTGGCCGCAATCTGTTCGGGGCTATATAGGATCTCTTTGATGTCCTGACGCATGGTCCGCCTCCCGGAAGTGATCGATATGTCGCAATCAGTTTTTTGAATACCCAGATAAATTGCGGCATATTTCCTTGATTCATAAATTGAAATAAATACATTCTTCTGACCTTTTCCATCCGCGCTTCAAGGATGGAAAAGCATAATCAAAATTTATTTCAATTTATATAGGTTAATCGTAAACTATCTTGCGAGAAGAGTCAACCGGTCCGGGCGGATTTATGATCAAAAAAAGCGGGAGCTTTCGCTCCCGCTCTCTCGCTTCTAAGAAAATCTTAGAATTGATACCGTAGTTTGACCATGGTTTTGGTCATATCATCGCCCGGAATGGTGTGCTCAATCTCGAGACCGGTCTTATTGGTGAATTGATATTTGGCGCCGATGGCATATTCGTTATACTCATATTGCGTATCTTCAAAACGTTTATTGATAGCATATTCCCAGGTGGTCGAAAGTTTAGTGCCGAACATGTTCGCCCAAGCGAAACCGATAACCGGGTCGATACCGTCGATACCATTCTTATCATAAACATTTTTAGCAGCGCTAGTACCAGTACCGGCGGCCGCAGTTGCATATTTCTCATCATTGTTGCCATAATCAACGCCGAGCGCAAACACTTTCATATTATCGTTAATTTGGTAATAAACGTCGAACGCCAATACGTCTGCGTCATCAGCTTTTACAGCGGTGACTTCCGCATCGCCTTTCTTTAAATCGGCATAAGTAATCCGCGCGCCCCAATTTTCGCCGTTGTAGGCCACTGACGCGCCATAAGCGCCATCATCCGCGCTCTTTTGCGCATACGGTTGGATCAACAGATCCGCGGTGAAGTTTTCCGACAGGTTGAAAGTGGTGGCAGCGAACATATCCACTTTTTCCCACACATGATAATGGCCGGACTTTAAGATCGCGCGGCTCGGAGTAAATTTGTGCTCATAGAAACCAATTTTCGAAGAACCCCAGGATTCTTTATAAGTGACATAATATTCATCCCAGGAAGCGACACCGCTAGATGATGTTGCTTTTTTCAGTCCATCATTGACAATTTTGAATTTAGCGTAAGCATCCAACGTCTCACTGAGAGATCCGGAGACCTGGAACCGAAAATCGGTAACAGCGTACGATTCGTCAACGGTGTTGCTCTCATCCTGATACATTTCATACCGGAAATCGCCTTTGAGCGTGGCCGCGCCCATGGAAACGGTGGCCAGGGACAGCACTAACGCCGCGACGGCCAAAAGAACCAATAGCTTCTTCATTCTCAAACTTTCCTCCTTATTTGGTTTCGATTTTTTTGATACTCGCTTGCGGAAACCTCGTCCTATTCTCCACATCCCCCCTTCGAAAGTCAAACCGGATTTCGCACGAGGGTTCCAGGTTGTCCCCGTTCAAACGCCGGTCGGATTCCAAACGAGCTTTGCGAAAGATATTCCTCAACTTCCGTTGCTTTCTCATTTAACATTCTAAATGATACTCAAGCCAACTGTCAAGGAATAATTTTTCAGAAAATGTAACATTCGCGATGAATGGAAGGGTTTTACCCGGATGACTCATTTTCCAAATGTTCCATTTTCTATCAGAGAATATTCCGCGTCCATTCGCAAATTCCTCTATAATTGTCATCAAATTTTTACATACGCCGTTTCCGGATTTCCAAAAATAAATCCCCTGTCGATAATTTTTATCTGCCGAAATTTAGTTAGTTCTTCAACTAGACTTTACTTTCTTAATTGAGAATTAAGAAACCCCCTTTCAAAGAAAGAGGGCTCGTTAAACTCCAGAAAAAACCAAGAACTAGAAACTAGGAACCAGCAACTAAGTGCTTTGCGCCCCTACTTATCCCCCTTCTTCGGGGTCCGCAGAATGGCGATCTGTCCGGTCCGGACGATCTCCCGGATCCCATAGGGCTTCAGCAGGGCGATGATCGCCTCGATCTTCTCGGTGCCGCCGGTGATCTCCACGATCACCGCCCGGCTGGAGACATCGACGATCTTGGCCCGGAAAATATCGACGATCTGCAGAATCTCCGACCGGCTCTGCGATCCGGCGTTCACCTTGATCAGGGCCAGCTCGCGCTCGACCGACTCGCCCGCCGGCAGATCGTTCACTTTGACAACGTCGATCAATTTATAGAGCTGCTTTTCGATCTGTTCGACGACCTGATCCTCCTCGGCCTCGACCACGATCGTGATCCGCGACAGATTGGCCTCTTCGGACTTGCCCACCGCGATACTTTCGATATTGTAGCCCCTGCGGCTGAAAAGGCCGGCGACCCGGGCCAGCACGCCCGGCTGATTGACGACCAGCGTCGAAATGATGTGTCGCATCAGGAGTTCACCCCCAGCATCTCATGGATCGGGCAATTAGCCGGTACCATCGGCAGCACGTTCTCTTCCCGGTCCACCCGGCAGTCGACCACCACCGGCCCGGGAGTCCGGAAAGCTTCCTCCAGCGTGCCCCGGAGATCTTGCGCCGCTTCGATCCGGAACCCTGCGGCTCCATAGGCTTCGGCGATTTTTACGAAATCAGGGTTGGAGTCCAGCACCGTGGCGGAGTAGCGTTTGTCCTGGAAGAACTCTTGCCATTGCCGGACCATGCCGAGATAGAAGTTGTTCAGGATTACCACTTTCACCGGGATCTGATGGGCCACCGCGGTGCCCAGTTCCTGAATGTTCATTTGGAAACTGCCGTCCCCGGCGATATCGATGACCAACCGGTCCGGGTTTCCCACTTGGGCGCCGATGGCCGCCGGGAAGCCGAAGCCCATGGTCCCCAGGCCGCCGGAGGTGATGAAGGAGCGGGGCCGTTGGAACCGGTAAAACTGCGCGGTCCACATCTGGTGCTGGCCGACCTCGGTGCAGATAATCGCCTCCCCGGCCGTAATCCGGCTAATCTCCTCGATCACTTGCTGCGGTTTGAGGCCGGTGGCTTCATAACGTAAAGGGTATGTCTCCTGCCAGTCCCGGATCTGACGCAGCCAGACCGGATTGCTGGCCGGACCCAGCCGTTCCAGGAGCATTTCCAGGACCAGCCGGCAATCGCCGACGATCGGCACGTTCACTTTGACATTCTTGCCGATCTCGGCCGGATCGATGTCAATATGGATGACTTTCGCCTTTGGCGCGAAAGCGGCCAGTTTCCCGGTGACCCGGTCGTCGAACCGGGCGCCGACCGCGATCAACAGATCGGATTCGGTGACGGCGTAGTTGGCGGCCACCGTTCCGTGCATTCCCAGCATTCCGAGATAAAGTCGGTGGTCATTGGGAAACGCCGACATTCCCATCAAGGTGGTGGTTACCGGGATCTCCCGTAACTCGGCCAGCTTCAGCACCTCCCCGGCCGCGCCCGAAGAGACGGCACCACCGCCGATGTACAATACGGGCTTTTTGGCCTCCATGATCGTATCGGCGGCCTCTTTCACTTGGCGGCTGTTTCCGATGTAATTCGGCTTATATCCCGGCAGATCGACCGTCTCCGGGTATTCGACTTTGCCCGTGATGGTCTGGATATCCTTGGCCAGATCGATCAGCACCGGGCCGGGCCGGCCGGTGGACGCGATATGAAACGCTTCTTTTACAACCCGCGGGATATCGTTAAGGTTGCGAACCAAATAATTGTGCTTGGTGATCGGGATTGTGATCCCGGTGATGTCCGCTTCTTGAAAAGAGTCGCAACCAATCAGGAAGGTCGGCACCTGGCCGGTGATGGCTACCAGCGGCACCGAATCCATGTAGGCATTGGCAATCCCCGTCACCAGGTTGGTGGCTCCGGGGCCGGAGGTCGCCAAACAGACACCGACCCGCCCCGTGCTCCGGGCATAACCGTCGGCCGCGTGAACCGCGCCCTGTTCATGCCGGACCAGGATGTTCCGGATTCCGGCGTCATACAATGCGTCATAAATGGGAATCACTTGGCCTCCGGGGTAGCCGAAAAGGACATCAACCCCCTCCCGTTCCAGGCACTCCAATAAGATATCCGCGCCAGTGTTGCTTTTCAAGTTTATTCCCCCCATTTCCGTGGTTGGTATTAGATCTAATATAATGCCAGACATTTCATTTGTCAATATCATTTAGAATTTAAAAGTCCCGTCATTGTTTGCTTTGCCTGGTCTTATTATTTGATTTACCTTAGTTTTAGAGTAATATATTTATCTCATATTTAAAAACACTTATATATTAAGGGTCCACATTTCCAAACTCGAACTTAAACACGGCTATGTACCTAATAAACTTTTGTCCATTGCCCAAATCTTGTCATCGTGTTATCATTAAGCTAACTAATGCTGTTATAATGTATAGAATAAACGAATAGGGGAGGGATGACCTTGATCCGCACCCAAATCCAATTGACCGAGGCTCAAGCCAAACGCTTGCAGGAGCTTGCCGCCAGGCAGGGAGTTTCCATGGCGGAACTGATTCGCCGCTCGGTCGATAATTATATTAAAAACTATAGCGGCTGGGCCAGGCAGGATTTGATCGAGCGCGCCAAGGAAGCGGCGGGAAAATATCAAACCGCCGAGACCGACCTCGCCAAAAACCATGATACGTACCTGGCCGAGGATTTTTCCAAATGAACGTTTATGTGGACACGTCGGCTTTTTTGGCCATACTGCACGCCGGTGATGATTTTCACCCCAAAGCTGCCTCGATATGGATTGATCTGCTGGATAAAGGAGCCGCTTTGATCACGAACTCCTTTGTATTGGTAGAAACCTTTGCGCTGGTGCAAAACCGTCTTGGACTGGACGCGGCCAGAACCTTGGCTCGTGATATCATTCCTTTATTTGAAATCAAGTGGATTGACGGCGACTTATATCAGCAGGCGATGACGACGTATCTTACGGCCAACCGCCGGCAACTAAGCCTGGTGGACTGCTCTTCCTTTGTGGTGATGCACCGCTACCATCTGGTGACCGCTTTTACTTTTAATCCCCATTTTCAGGAGCAGGGATTCGAAGTTTTGGGCTAGCCCTCCGATAAACGAATCAGCCACATCGTTTTCCCGGCTCCATAAACTTCCGGTTATTTTCAGAAAATTATTCGCCGGTGTTGGAAAAAATCAGGTTGCCGGCAAATGATCATTCCCGTGTCGAAAAAGGTCCGTTTTTAGTTCCCGGCGATCCTCCCGGTTGCCCGGGCGCAATCGTTTATTCATAAGTCTTCTCTTTTTTTGCTCAGCCGAACTATATAAGTTGAATTAAATTTCTAGTATGCATCATGTCCCTAAATCCGGCCATGATGAAAAAATTAAGGGATTTATTTCATCCTATATATTGGGAAGACCCGCGATCCATTTTACCGGTCGATTGGATCGAACGCCCGCCAAAAAAGCGTGGGGAAGAACCCCACGCTTTTTGTCCGTTTCGCGCCGCTTTGCGGCGTCCAACTGTTCGCCCCCGACCTTCGATATCGGACTTTCGGCTTTAAATAATTACTTCAACACCGCCCCGGTATTGGCCGAGGTTACCAACCGGCTGTAGCGGCTGAGATAGCCGGTCTTCACTTTCGGCTCCGGCTGTTTCCATTCGGCTTTTCTCCGGGCGAACTCATCCTCGCTGATCAAGAGATCGATCCGCTTGCCCGGGATATCGATTTTGATCTGATCCCCTTCCCGGGCCAAAGCGATCGGCCCGCCTTCCATCGCTTCCGGCGAGATGTGGCCGATGGAGGCGCCGCGCGAGGCGCCCGAGAACCGGCCGTCGGTAAGCAAGGCGACTTCCTTGTCCAGGCCCATTCCGGCAATGGCCGAGGTCGGGCTGAGCATTTCCCGCATGCCCGGGCCGCCTTTCGGCCCTTCGTAGCGAATTACCACGACGTCGCCGGGGTTGATCTTACCCCCGATAATCGCCGAGAAAGCGGCGTCCTCACCGTCAAAGACCCGGGCCGGGCCCTGATGGACCATCATCTCCGGCGCCACGGCCGATTGTTTGACCACGCACCCTTCCGGGGCCAGGTTGCCCCGGAGCACCGCCAGGCCGCCTTCGGCATGATAAGGATCGGCGAAGGGCCGGATTACGTCTTTGCGCTTGACTTTGGCGGCCGCGAGATTCGCGCCGACCGTCTGGCCGGTCACGGTGGGCAATTCGCCGTGAATTAGGCCTTGTTCATTCAAAACCGCCATTACCGCCGGAATGCCGCCGGCTTCGTCCAAATCCTGAATATGATGGATGCCGCCCGGCCGCAAATGGCACAGGTGCGGCGTTTTGGCGCCGACCTGATTGATCCAGTCCAGATCGATCGTGATCCCCACTTCGTGGGCGATGGCCGGCAAATGCAGCACCGTGTTGGTGGAGCCGCCGATGGCCATGTCCACGGTAAAGGCATTGGCAAAAGCCTGCTCGGTCAGGATTGCCCGGGGCCGCAAGTCGTTTTGGACCAGTTCCATCACTTTCATCCCGGCTTGTTTGGCCAGCCGGATCCTGCGGCTGTCCACGGCCGGAATCGTGCCGTTGCCGGGCAAGCCCAGGCCCAGCACCTCGGTCATACAGTTCATGGTATTGGCCGTGAACATACCGGCGCAGGAGCCGCAGCCTGGACAGGCCGTTTCCTCCAGTTCGCTCATTTCGGCCTCGGTCATTTTACCGGCCGAGACCGCGCCGACCGCTTCGAAAACCGAGTTCAAATCGGCCCGCTCGCCCCGGTAGCTCCCGGCCAGCATCGGACCGCCGCTGACCACGATTGACGGCAAATTCAGCCGTCCGGCGGCCATCAACATTCCGGGCACGATCTTGTCACAGTTCGGAACGAAGACGATTCCGTCAAAGGCGTGCCCCAGCGCCATGCTCTCGATGGAGTCGGCGATCAGTTCCCGGCTGGCAAGCGAGAATTTCATCCCTTCATGCCCCATGGCAATCCCGTCACAAATGCCGATCACTCCGAACTCGACGGGGGTTCCGCCGGCCATCCGCACTCCTGTTTTGACTGCTTCAACGATGGTATCCAAATGAATATGCCCGGGGATAATCTCATTGGCCGAATTGGCGATGGCAATCAAGGGCCTGGCCAGCTCCTCATCAGTATAACCCATGGCTTTGAAGAGCGAGCGGTGCGGCGCCCGTTCCTTTCCTTCCAGAACCAAGCGGCTTCGTAATAACATGCAGCCACCTCCCGACGTTTTGAGATTCAATTCGCCGCGCTTCCGCCCTTTCCTGCCTGCGTCCGTGGATCCTTTACTATTTTGTCATACAAAAGCAGCTTAAACGTACCACTTTGGGGGCCAATCATAAAAAAAGGCCCTCGCGGGTCAGCGGGTCGCTGAAAAATCTTTTCTGGATCTATATTTAGGATTAATTAAATTTTCCAACGGAAATTGGCATTCTTAAAGCCGAATGCCAACAAAAGTTTTCATATTTGATTCATCCTAATTATATTACAGCGAAAATAAGTTGAATTAAATTCATTAATGATTCCATCATAAACGCTTTTTGGGACAGATGGATCTAAGAAATTTAATTTAATTCAACTTATCTAAAGAAAACAGCCGAGGTGGACGATATATTAGGTAGTAGTACCCCCCATAATCCCATCCTCCTTTACCGTCCCTTAATCAGGACGGCTTTTTTTTAGCGCTCCTCCACTCCTTTCCCGAACGCCCTGGTCGTCAAGAGGTAATAATGAAACAACCATTCGCCGATGGTAAATACGATGGCGATGACCCAAAGTCCGGTGGCGCTCAATACAAACTGGGGCAACGCCTGTTCCATGGCCCAGATCGTCAAGGCCCCCAAACCGAGATCAGCGATGAGGGAAGCCAGATTGCCGTATTTGGGCAAAATCCACAAATCGCTCAGAATATAACTGAGCAACGTCAGCACCGCCGCGGTGACGAGCGTCTGGGTCCAGGTGCTTTCGCCGTACACTGGGATCAGCAAGGCCAGAATCACGGTGATTAGGGCCATTTTGATGATCAGATTGACCAGATTTTTCATGTTTCACCTCAACAGTTTATTACCGGTTGACCTCTTTAAAACCGGTTCCAGACTTCTCCGGCACCAGGTTGCAGAGCAGCGCGATCAGGACGGCCGCCAGAAACGATCCGCCGAGCGGAACCCCGCCGCCGCCCTCGATGGCCATCGTAGTCAGGAAAATCACTGCGGCGGCCACCAGAAACATGATCACCATTCGCCCCCATTGATGCAGTTCCCCGCCGATGACCCTGGCCGCCAGCCAAAACCCCAGCGCAATCAGGATCGAGAGCGCCAGCAGCCAGCCGATGGTCAAGGCGCTGAAGCCGGGCACAAAATAGCCGATAGAATATAGGACCACAAACGGGATAACGATGCGTAACAGCCAACGGACTAATTCCATTCCGATCCCCCTCCTTCCGGAGTAACAACTTTAAATATTTTTATATGGCAAAAACGTGTTTTCCGATCCGGTTGATGATCCGGCGCGCCCAGATCCAACGATTGCTAGTCTTGCCCGGATTGAAAAAGTAGAGCGCGCCTCCGGACGGATCCCAACCGCTGATGGCGTCCCGGGCCGCCTTTTCCGAGGCTGCGCTCGGCGTCCGGTTGATGATTCCATTGCTTACCGACTCAAAGGCGTGCGGCTGATAGATGACTCCGGCGATGCTCTTCGGGAACCTCGCATTTTGAACCCGGTTTAAGATCACGCCTCCTACCGCCACTTTGCCCAGAAAGGGTTCAGCCCCGGCTTCGGCGTGGATAGCGCGGGCCAAAAGATGGACATCACCCGAGGTCCGGGTTGGCGTTCTTCTGGCTGTGGCCGTCACACTGGGAATGGTCAGCCGCTGCCGCAGCCGCAACGTATTGCCGCTCAAGCCGTTGCGCGCCTTGATTGAATTTACCGGGACCCCGGTTCTCCGGGCGATTGAGAACAGCGAATCGCCGCGTTGCACAGTATAGGTCCAATCGGCCCGCGCCGCCTGAACCCCTCCCAGAGTTAGACCAGCCGCCAATAACAAAGACAACAGAAACCGTCTCATGCCTATCATCCACTTTCCAAATTATGATTATTTTCGACCCACGCCGGCGCATCGCGCCATCGCTAGTATTGGAAATTTTCCGATAAAATATCCGGCCGTTTCCGGCCCTCCCGCTACCGCCCGCGGCTGCATCGGATTTCCGAATGCAAATTTTATATTTAGAAATTTACTTCATCCCATATACCTGCTTTTTCATGGAGGAATCCCTGTTGCGGCATAGAAATATTGCTTTACAATTTCAAGGAGGGTTGTTTTTTTGAAAAAGCAGCAGCTAGTGATCGCCTCAATTCTCGCCCTGGCCGGCATGGTCTCGATCGTTGCGGCTCAGACTCACAAGGCCATGGTCACTGATCCCCTGAAAAAAGTATCCCGCTCCAAACCGCCTCTGGTCGCCCCCGCTCCCCCTCAGCCCGTCCCCAAACGGTTTTCCGTTCCCGCTCAGGTTCGAGGCATCTATAGCACCTCCTGGGTCGCCGGATCCGGACGGATGGAGGAATTGCTCGGTTTCGTCAAACAAACCAGGGTCAATACCATGGTCATTGATCTGAAGGACGATACCGGGATGGTAAGTTATCCGACCAACGTTCCGCTCGCCAAGGCGATCGGAGCGCCCTCCAATCGCATCCGCGGCCTGCGCGAACTCATCGGCAGACTGCGGAAAGAAAATGTGTATACCATCGCCCGGATCGTGGTCTTTAAAGACCCGCTTCTGGCCAGGAAACACCCGGAGATCGCCGTTCTGGACAAAAACGGGGGGCTCTGGAAAGACCGCAAAGGCATGATCTGGGTCGACCCCCACAGCCGGATGGTCTGGAAATACAACCTGGATCTGGCCAAGGAAGCGGTGGAGATCGGCTTCAATGAAGTGCAATTCGATTATGTCCGTTTCCTGAGCGACGGAAAGATCAGCAATTGCGTCTATCCCTTCTCCAAAGGGGAACGGAAGGAAGATGTGATCCGCGATTTCCTGCAATACGCCAGAAAAGATCTGAACGCCCTGGGCGTCCCCCTCTCCGCCGATATCTTCGGGTTGGTCCTGTCGGTTCCCAACGACCTAAATATCGGACAAAAGCTGGAAAAGATCGCCGAGTCGGTCGACTACATTTCTCCGATGGTTTACCCTTCCCACTACCCGAAAGGCTCCTTCGGCATTGCCGAGCCGAACCTGCATCCCTATGAGATCGTCAACCGGGCCATGCAAGACGCGCTGAAGCGGATCCCGGGCGGCCAACGCAAGCTCCGCCCCTGGCTGCAGGATTTTAATCTCGGCCATACTTACGGCCCCGAAGAACTGCAATTGCAGATTAAAGCTCTCAAAGATAACGGGATTCATGACTGGCTGTTCTGGAACCCCAGCAACCGCTACGACCGGAACAAATACAACTGATTCATCGCCGAAAAAAAAAGAGGCGGTCTCAAAAGTCAATTGAGACCGCCTTCTTTCGTCCAATGGCATCGGAAATTTTAGAGGAAGACCGGAACTCCGTCCGGCGGAAATCCATAAACAATATTAAGCGATTGAATATAGCCGTTTCGCCGCTGAATTGGTTGGGGGAGCCGCTCCCCTTGGACATTCGGTAACTGAATGTGGATATTCAGTAACTGAATCATTTCATTGAGTAAAAGAATGTGGATATTTAGTTACTAAATGTGGATATTTTGTGACTGAATGTGGATATTCTGTTAATAAACGAACTGTGGGGGTAACTCCCAATCCACATTTAGTAACTAAATGTGGATAATCAGTTGCTAAATGTGGATATTTACTAACAGAATGTGGATAACTCGCAATCAAACCGGAATGGATTGCGGTCAATCTGTCCCGGATATAAATAAAAAGAGCTACCGAGGTTCTACTTCCTAATATAGCTCTTTTTTAATTATTGATGTTATTTTTATGAATGTGTTGGCTGGCCTGATGGAACCGGCTCCGGTTTTAATCAAGCGCCGAATCGGTCAATTCTTCCGGAAAATCCTCCAGGAACCTGCGGGCGCCCCGATAGCGGCTATCATAGTATCCTTCGTTCAGCGGGCTGATCCGGACCGCGCCGTACCCCGAGGAGGCATGGATAAACTGGCCGTCGCCGCAGTAAATTCCGACGTGATTGATGTGCTTGGCGCCCATGGTCGAAAAGAAGACTAGATCGCCGGGGCGCAACTGGTCCCGGGAAACCGGGACACCGCGGCCCATCTGCGCGGCGGCATTGTGGGGAAGCTCCACGCCGAGCTGGCGATAGATGTACATGGTAAAGCCGGAACAGTCGAAACCCCGGCCCGAGCCTCCGCCATATACATAGCGGGTGCCCATGAAGTCCCTGGCCCGGCTGACGACCTTTTCCCGGCCGGACCTCAGGGCATTGACTTCGGATTCCAATTTCATATATTGTTGATGGAGCCAGCCTTGCTGTTG
Source organism: Bacillota bacterium (assembly GCA_023402395.1). Lineage (GTDB taxonomy): Bacteria > Bacillota > UBA4882 > UBA8346 > UBA8346 > JAEYGI01. The sequence continues at coordinate 131,414 of JAEYGI010000042.1, read as the reverse complement.
GTCCGCTAATTCCACCCTGACCCACGGCGGTTGGTATTCGATAACCGTCACGGGTTGACCGGCGTTAAGCCGCATAATAACCGGCGCCGTAAGATCCGGAGCGGAACGGAAATTAACGTTGGCCCCGGCGACAATGCCGTTCCGGTCGTCATTTTCTCCGAAAACCGGTCCAGCGGCCAGCGCGATCAGGATCAGACACAATGAAATGATTCGGATCATCGTTCCTCCTTTCAACGGATAAAGCGGTTTTTGATTTATATATGTCGCAATAAGTTTTTTAAACGCCCAGATAGATTGCGCCATATTTTCCTTCATTTATTAAGATGAAAAAGTTCAACAGTTTGTCCATTCACAGACGGCTTTTGGGATGTCGATTTATTTCAAAACTTTTTTCATCTTAATATAAGTTCTATTCCGTTCATTTCCCTCATAAAACATATCGGGTGAAATCAATGAATCCATTATTGTTCTCATGCTTGATGAATTTTTTATATCAACTTTTCATGCTGATGCTGCCCTTAATCATCTTTTTGATTAGCGTCGCACTCAACCAAATTGGATTGTTGGATGATTTTCGATGGTTGTTTTCGTTTTTCCTGCTAATCTCGGTTTTTTTATCTATTTTTTTTGCTTATCGCTCGGCCTGCGCTTACGATTCCCGCTGGCGGTGGGCGGCTCCGTTTGCCGTCAATTTGGCGGGCTTTCTGCCGCCGGGCTTGTTGATCATTAACTGCGGCGGACTCTGGACCCTCCGGGATTATGCGCTGATCGTCGCCATTCCGCTGCTGCTTAGCTTGATAACCTTGGTTTTCCTCTTATTCTTACCCCCGTCCGGCCCAAAACATTCATAATTCAAACATTATCCTTTTTTTCGGCGTGGACTCTGCTCGCGCTTGCGAAATGCCGGATATAAATGTATAATGATCTATAATAAATCGTATTCCCGCATATTCCGCCGCTGACGCGGGCCTGGGGTATCGGGCGGTGATTTTGATGAATAGGTTGGATGATGGTTACGGGAGAGCGCCGGCAACGGCCACCGAAGGAGCAAACTGTTAAGGCGCCGCCTGAAACAGTGAAACTTTCAGGTTCACCAACCGTAACCGGACAAAACTCTGGAAAGTCCATCGGACACCTACGGGGTAACTATCGAGTGATAGGAATCTCTCTGGTCACCAGACAGGGTAACAGGCATGATTGCTGACCCTGTCTTTTTTTATTGCCCGCAACTTCTAACGAAATCGCTATAGAAGGGAGCTCCAATGAAAACCACGCCGTTATTTCCAATCTATCAAACCTATGGCGCTAAAGTGATTGATTTTCACGGCTGGGCCCTGCCGGTTCAGTTTCAAAGCATCATCCAGGAACATCTGGCAGTCCGGAACCAGGTAGGCCTGTTCGATGTCTCTCACATGGGCGAGATTTTGGTCGATGGCCCTGATGCCGCCTCCTTTATCGACCGGATGGTCACTAATCGGACGGCCAACCTCCGTCCCGGCTCGATCCGCTACTCTCCGCTCTGCGACGAAGCGGGCGGCGCAGTGGATGATCTGCTGATTTACTGCCTGCGGGAAGACCGGTTTTGGCTGGTTGTCAATGCCTCCAATATTGACAAGGATTTTGACTGGCTCCGCGCTCATGCCGAAGGGTACCGCCTCCATCTGGAGAACCAATCGGATCAAACCGTGCAACTGGCCGTGCAAGGCCCAATGGCCCAGCCGTTAATGGAGAAGTTGCTCGGCGGCGCCCCGCTCTCCGGCTTGAAATATTATCAGTTCCGCGAGGAGGTCCGGCTCCGGAAGATCCCGGTCCTTTTGTCCCGGACTGGCTATACCGGAGAGGACGGGTTCGAACTATATTTCCATCCCGAGTATGCCGTTACGGTATGGGAGATGCTGATCAATGAAGGCTTGGAGTTCGGAATCCAGCCGATTGGCTTGGGGGCCCGGGACACGCTTCGTTTCGAGGCCGGACTACCCTTATACGGGCAGGAGCTTTCGGGGGAGATCTCTCCGCTGGAGGCCGGTTTGGAGCGGTTCGTCAATTTTGAAAAGCCGGATTTTATCGGGAAAGCGGCCCTCGACCGGATGCGCCGGTCAGGCATTGAAAACCGCTTGGCCGGGTTGGAAATGATCGAGCGCGGTATTCCGCGCTCCGGTTGTCCGATTCAATGCGGCGATCAGGTAATTGGCCGGGTCACCTCGGGAACCTACTGTCCCACTCTAGAGAAAAATTTGGCGATCGGCCTTGTTCCGGCGGGCCTTGATCCCGAAACTCCGGTTCAGATCGAAATCCGCGGCAAGGCGCTTTCCGCCAGATTCGTTCCCCTGCCGTTTTACACCCGTCAGAAAGGAGCCAACTGATGAATCATCCCTATTTACCCCTCACCGATGACCAGCGCCGGGAGATGCTGGCTAAAATCGGTGTCTCGGACTTCGAAGCGCTGCTGGCCGCCATCCCGTTCCAATTGCGGCTGAAGCAGCCGCTGAACTTGCCCCCGTCCCTGACCGAGATGGAATTGAGCCGTTTCTTTCAGGGCCTGGCCGGTCAAAATGCGATTCCGGAATTGTCCTTCATCGGAGCCGGGGCTTATCAGCACTATATCCCGTCCGTGGTCAACCATTTAGCCGCCCGTTCCGAATTCTACACCGCCTATACGCCTTACCAGCCGGAAATATCCCAAGGAATGCTTCAGGCGATTTTTGAATATCAGACCTATGTCTCTGAACTGTTCAGCTTACCCATCGCCAACGCCTCGCTTTACGATGGGCCAACCGCCCTAGCCGAAGCCGTGCTGATGGCGGTGAAGGAAACCGGCCGTTCCCGCGTGATCCTGCTGGGCGCGATTCACCCGGCCGCCGTTGAAGTGGTCAAGACCTATCTGAAGTTTTCTTCCGCCGAACTGGTGATCATTCCTGATCAAGACGGCCGGGCCGATCTGCCCGCGCTTCAAAGGGAACTGGCGGCGGAAACGGCGGCCGTGGCGGTTCAAAACCCAAACTTTTACGGCATCATTGAAGATTTGCCCGACATCATCGAAAGGATCAAAGCCGCCAAAGCCGTGCCCATCTGTTACGTTCATCCCTTAACTCTCGGCCTGCTGGAAGCTCCCGGCCGTCTAGGCGCGGAAATCGTGGTTGCCGAAGGCCAACCGCTGGGCAATCCCGTCGCATATGGCGGTCCGTATTTGGGAATGATGGCGGTTTCCGAACGCTTCCTGCGCCGGATTCCCGGCCGCCTAGTCGGAGAAACCGTGGATCGCCAAGGCCGCCGCAGCTACGTATTGACGCTGCAAACCCGTGAACAGCATATCCGCCGTGAAAAAGCCACTTCCAATATTTGTTCAAATGAAGCGCTCTGCGCCTTGCGCGCCGCCATTTATCTGTCCGTGATCGGCCCCGAGGGCTTGAGGTCCATCGCTTCCCGCTGTTTCGATAATGCCCATTATCTCCAAGAACGATTGGCCTCCAAAGGCTTCCGGCTCTGCTACGATCAGCCGTTTTTTATGGAGTTCGCGATCGTCACGCCGAAACCGGCGGCTCTCTATATTGAAAAACTGCGTCCAAAGGGAATCCTTCCCGGCCTAGATCTGGGCGGTTATAACCCTGCCTTCTCCAATAGGCTGCTCATCTGCGCCACCGAGATCTTCGCTCAAGCGCAACTCGACCGATTCGTCACGGAAATGGGGGAAGTCCAATGAGTGATTTTCAGTTGGTTTTCGAAAAATCCGTAGCCGGCAGAGCGGCTTTCCGCTTACCCGAAAGCGAATGCGCTTCTCAGGCCGGAGCCTCAATCCCCACCGGCCTGATACGAGAAATTCCGCCGCAACTGCCCGAACTCTCGGAGGTCGATGTGGTCCGGCATTATACCGGCCTTTCCCGGCGCAACCACGGGGTGGACTCTGGATTTTACCCCCTTGGATCGTGCACCATGAAGTATAATCCCAAGCTTAATGAGGATTTGGCCCAGATTCCAGGGTTTCTCAACTCCCATCCCTTGAGCCCGGAGCCATCGGCTCAAGGTTCGCTAGCCGTCCTCCATCATCTGGAACGGTTTCTGGCTGAGATTACCGGCATGGATCGTTTTACCCTGCAACCCGCCGCTGGCGCCCACGGCGAATTGACTGCGATGTTGATAATCAAAGCCTATCATCGCTGGCGCGGCGAATCGAACCGGACCAAGGTATTGGTTCCGACCTCGGCCCATGGCACCAATCCGGCCAGCGCCGCCATGGCCGGATTTGAAATTGTCTCGGTCCAGTGCGACGCCCGGGGCCTGGTCGATATCGATCATTTAAAGAGCTTACTGTCTCCGGACATCGCCGCTCTGATGCTGACCAATCCCAATACCTTGGGTCTGTTCGAACGGGAGATCGAAACCATCGCCGCTCTGGTACATCAAGCCGGAGGATTGCTATATTACGACGGAGCCAATCTCAATGCCATTCTCGGCTTGATCCGGCCCGGCGATATGGGGTTTGATCTGGTTCATCTGAACCTTCACAAGACATTCTCCACACCGCACGGCGGCGGAGGGCCCGGCTCCGGTCCGGTCGGGGTCAAATCGGGCCTGACGCAGTTTCTTCCTTACCCGGTACTGGAGAAAGATGCTTCATCTTACCACTGGGATCACGACCGGCCGGACAGCATCGGAAAAGTGATCGGCTTTCACGGCAATTTCCTGGTTCTAGTGAGAGCATTGGCCTACATCTTCAGTTTGGGACCCCAAGGACTGAGCCAGGTTAGCCGGGATGCCGTTTTAAACGCCAATTATTTAAAGTCCCTGCTGACTGAAGGGTATCCTATTCCTTACAATCAGTTTTGTATGCATGAATTCGTAATGTCCGCTAAAAACATGCCCAATCATGTCCGCGCTATGGACATTGCCAAACGACTGATCGACTTTGGCTTTCATCCGCCCACGGTTTATTTCCCGTTGATCGTGGAGGAGGCGCTAATGATTGAGCCAACCGAAACCGAGTCCAAGGAAACACTTGATCAGTTTGCCGCAGTGATGCTTCAAATCCGGAATGACGCCACAACTAACCCCGGGTTGATCACCGAAGCGCCCCACCAGGCGGTAATCAGTCGGGTCGATGAGGCGCGGGCTGCCCGGACACCGCGCTTGCGCTGGATTCCTTAACTTCAACTTCGGTTTTGATTTTTGATGTAATCTATTTCACGTGAAACAATCGTAATTATAACGATAACGTATAATATTTCAAAATCAAACCAATACTCCTTATCGTAAAACCCCTTATTTTCGGGAGGATGTATTGGGATGAATTTTAACAAACACCGACTGTTTATTATTGTTTATTTATCGTTATTCCTGATTTTATTAGTTCAGATCGCTGCCAATGCAAGTCCGATGATTCAATTCGACGGCAGTCCCCATGAAACTGCGCAAAAAATAATCATCGGCCGTTATATTGACGAGTATAACCGTTCCTTGTCTGGGCCGCAGAAAGACCTGATCACCCGGGAGATTCTGGCCCGCGCCGCTGAGACTCAATTTGATCCGTTGCTGATTGCCAGCATCATCGCGGCGGAATCTTCTTTTATGCCGGGCGCGGTTTCTCCCTGCCGGGCCAGGGGGCTGATGCAAATCACTTCCGACGTGGCCATGATCGCCAAAATTTCAGACCCGTTCGATATCCGACAGAATATTTATGCCGGAACCCGGTACTTGAAATATTTAAGCCGGATCTTCAGTCACCAGGATCTGCTTTTGGCCGCTTATAACGCGGGGCCGACCCGGGTTGCCCGATTGGGCAGAATTCCGCGGATCCCTGAGACCATCAATTATGTGGCCAAAATTTTTCGTCAATATTCTTTTTTGCAAAGAAAATTTAACGTGGCAATCAGCAGTCTGCATATTCAACCGGATCTGTATGCGTCAATCATGAACGGAACAGCTCAGATGCCTCGTCATCAGGCGGTTGCCGGCATTCAACCCGAGTATAATTTGTCCCTCATCGATCAATGCACGGGGAATCGCTTCAACTGGTTCTCATATCCGGCGTGACCGAGCTTGCCCAGCTAATGGGCAAGTTTTGTCGTCACCCGGAATCATTCAATGTAAGGATATGGCAAATAATTGACATCCGGCTTACATTTTCGTATACTTATGTTAGAAGCTAGGTGATGATATTGTCGAATAACAGTGAGTCCATTTTCCCAATTAGCGTGGTCATGAATATGACCAATCTTACCGCGCGTCAGATCCGGTACTATGAGACGCATGACCTCATTAAGCCGGCGCGTTCAAAAGGCAATCAGCGCCTTTATACGCAGACCGACGTAGAAAAATTGTTGCTTATCAAATCTTTGCTTGAGAAGGGTTTAAATCTGGACGGCATCAAGTCAGTTCTTGCCGGCGACAGCAAACCGGGCGAAACGATTACCGATCCCGCCAGCATGGCGCCAACCCGCGCCACCGAGGTCTTTAATCCCCAGCGGGCTTCCACTCAGAAACTGACTTCCCTATATCCGGTCAATAATCAGGAAGCGCTCAGCAGTTGGTTGCAACATAAACGGAAATGAAAGGTGACCCCCTCATGGATAAGCAGGAAATTATCAAAAACTGCAAGGATCTGGACGTACGATTTATCAGGCTGCAATTCACCGATATCCTAGGCGTTGTCAAAAATGTTGCTATCCCGGTCAGCCAATTGGAAAAGGCTCTGAATAACGAGATTATGTTTGACGGATCCTCGATTGAAGGCTTCACCCGCGTTGAAGAATCGGACATGATTTTGCGGCCCGATATCGATTCATTCACTATTTTCCCATGGCGGCCCCGCGAAGGGTCGGTCGCCAGACTGATCTGTGATATCGCCAATCCGGATCTGACTCCTTTTGAGGGAGATCCGCGCTATATTCTTCAAAAAGCCATTAAAGAAGCCGCAGACCTCGGTTATTCCATCAATATCGGGCCTGAATGCGAGTTCTTCTTGTTCAAATCCAACGAGGATGGTACCCCTTCCACCGTTACTCATGATAAGGGTGGTTATTTTGATTTATCCCCGATTGATCTGGGGGAAAACGCCCGGCGAGAAATTGTTCTCACGCTGGAGGAGATGGGCTTCGAAATTGAAGCTTCCCATCATGAGGTCTCCCCTGGTCAGCATGAAATTGACTTTAAATATTCTGACCCTCTTAGCACCGCAGACCGGGTTACCACGTTAAAATTCGTCACGCGGATTATCGCTCAGCATCATAACCTTTATGCCACGTTTATGCCCAAACCTTTATTCGGGGTCAATGGTTCGGGAATGCATATTCACCTATCCATCTTCAAGGACGGCAAAAACGCCTTCTTCGATCCCAATGCCAAACATCAGCTAAGTCAGACCGCACTTTATTTTATCGGCGGGATTTTAAAACATATCAAAGGGATCACGGCATTGACCAATCCTCTGGTCAACTCCTACAAGCGTCTGATACCGGGCTATGAAGCCCCGGTCTATCAATCATGGTCGGTTTCCAACCGAAGTGCCTTGATCCGGGTTCCAGCTTCCCGCGACCAAAATACACGGATTGAGATCCGCAACCCTGATCCGTGCTGCAATCCCTATCTGACCTTCAGCATCCTGATCAAAGCGGGGCTAGATGGGATCCAAAACCGGATCTCGCCCGGCGATCCCATCGGAAAAAATGTCTACATGATGACTCCCGCCGAGCGCGCTTTGGAAAACATCCTGAGTCTGCCGTCCTCTCTGTTTGAGGCGCTTCAGGAGATGGAAAAGGATCCGCTTTGCCTTGAAACCTTGGGTGAGCATATTATGAACCGTTACCTTGAGGCGAAAATGATCGAATGGGAAGTTTATCGCGGTCAAATTCACCAATGGGAGATTGATCAGTATTTAGGCGTTTTTTAAAATCGTTATATAAACCTTGGCCTCTGGCCAAGGTTTTAACAAATGCTCAGACAAATAAATGATAAAGTCGTTATGAAACCATAGGTTATATAAATATCATCGTTAGTGTATCGTCATCCAAATGTCCAGCGGCCCGACTTAACTTAGAACCTTTACAGCCAACCCCCGGTTAAATTCGGGGGGGTATAAAACACTAATTTAAAAACGTCTCTTAAGGCACACTATGGCCATTATTTTTTCAGCAAGAAGCAATGCTTCCGAAACTCCGTTCCAACCAAAAAAGCCGCTTTGCGAGCGGCTTTAAATTCAGGGAGTCTTGGCTTTTACCAATGTAATCGGCGAGTCATCCGGAGTCTCGGCCTTAAGCGCCTTACCTCGATCTTTAATATCGCCACGGGGTAACGGAGCGCACATTCCTTGCAGGAAGGCCCCGTCTTCCACGACCAATACCGACATCTTTGAATCTCCATAAATTTTGGCGCTTGGAGTCAATTCCAGTTTTCCTCTGGCTTCGATGGTTCCTTTGACCTCACCGGCGACTGTAATATTTTTAGCAACCACATTGCCAACCACGTTCCCGCTTTCACCAATGATCAAATCGCCGCCGATATGCAGTTCACCCTCAAAATAACCATCGATTCGGACTGCGCCCCCGGGACCTTCTAAATTGCCTTTAAAGCTACACTCCTTACCGATAATCGTGTCAACTTTTTTGGCATTGTTCAAGTTTTCCTTACTCGATAACATGTGTCACCCTCCCCTGATTAGTTTCGTAAGAATTGCATCGGATTGACCGGCTTCCCTCCGATTCGGACTTCATAATGTAAATGCGGTCCGGTGCTGATTCCCGAGTTGCCTGAGTAACAGATCAGTTGCCCTTTTTTGACCTGTTGCCCGACCCGGACCACCAGCCGCGAATTGTGTGCATATAACGTTTGATAATTATAGCCGTGGTCGATGATTACCGTATGCCCGTAACCATTCTGCCAACCGACGAAGCGAACCACACCATCGGCAGCGGCCAACACTTTGGAACCGTACGCAGCTTGCAGATCAACACCGCTATGCTGTCGATAAAAACCCAACTTAGGATGCCGACGGTTTCCGAACCACGATGTAATCGAGGTAATGGAGGAAGCAACCGGCCAGATCGATGGAGTGTGATCCAAACGGTTTTCATAAGCGAGCAATTCTTTCCATACTTTGTTTTGTTCATCCGACTCACGTTCAATGATGTCATCCAATTGGACTATCGATTCATTTAACGCGCTCAGGATGGTTCCACTGGAATCAGCTTGGGTTTGGATAGCGTATGGATGACTTCTGACGGAAATGCCACGGCTTACCGTTCCTCCATACCGGCCGCTTTTTTGCTGAATGGCCCTCCATGTCGATAAAAGCCGCTCTCGCTCCGCCTTCAAGCGGTTTAACGCCTCAAAGGTTTCCCGGCTTTTTTCAAGCGTCGGTTTAACCTCCCGCTGCTCTTTCTCCAATTCGGTGATCAATTGATTCTTTTGGGAAATTTTCTGCCTAAACTGATAAATTTGCCAAACCTGTGTGGTAAATCCGATAAAAATGTAAAGGTTGAATAAGATAATTCCCAATAAGATAATGACCGCCGAAAATGGAATCGAGATGCTCCGGATTTGGCTGGAGGAATTCGGTACCACCATAAAGGTGAACCCTTTGCCAAAATGAGTTTTAATCCATTTTAAAACTTTTTTCAAAGAATACACCTCCAGTAATACCTGAATCGATGTGAGTTGTCTGGAGTGTATAAATCAGGTATCAGGTAGAAACTATTACTTCGACGCCAATGAAGGGATCTCCTTCCAATAAATTTTAAAATGAATCGATGGTCTCAATCTGATACTTTAGACCTATATGTCGCTGGATTTTATCAGAAGGCTTATTAAAACGTTGGTTTGCTTACGGCACTTGATACTTTCGGTTTGACAATAGAATAATCCCGTTTGGCTATTGAGTACTTCAATTTCAAGCCCAACAGGACGCTTGATAGATTATTGTTATCCAAATATTGGAAGTGATCCCACGAGCTTTACCCGTTTTTATAGGGGCTTCCGAGCGCTTTTTCGATCGCTTCCTTTTCCTCATCAGACAGCGCATAAGTAGATTGTCCGCCCTGAACCGGTTTACAATATACCCGGGATTCTTCCCGACCAAAAATACTGCTCATAACAAAACCATCCCCGGCCCCGTCAAGGATCGCCAATGCAAAGCTTTGATCGCCGCCGGTATTTTGAAACGCCTTGAACCGGAGCAGGCTCCACTTTTGCATGTGACTTTTTTCCTTAAGCGAATTGCTGGTTACCTTGTCTTCCAGAAGTGTCAGTTGTTGATTTAAACGGTGGACTTTTTCCGACGTTGACAGCAGAACCGCTTCAAGATCCCTATTCTCGCTTCCCATGAATAAGAAGCGATACTTTTTCAGTTTATGCGCCACTCGAAACCAGCCGATCGCCAACATGATCAAAAATAGCAAATTTACGAACAGGATTATATAAAGGTTCTGATCGATCCAGCTGTTAAACATTTTCAAATCCATCACAGCAAGCACCTTCCTCAACATGGTTCTTTCAAAACATCGAGCAATCCAATTGAATAATTAAACGGAAGTTTCTTCAATCCTCTTTTGCTAAGATTTTTGCGGCCTTCAGCCTCACTTCATCATAAATATCGGATAAAATTCTGTCGGTGGACTGCGCCACTTTGGCGCAGTCTTCGTATTCAGGTGACCACTTAACGGCTTTAGCGCCGATTTTGCCTATTTTCACCCGAACCGGAAAACCATCGAGATTGATAGTTAGAAATTCTCTTTCAAGGCAAGACCGGGTTACCGGATAGGCGCGAACTCCAAATGTCGAGGTGTGCAACAACAGAACTTCTTCGATTTCTCGTAGTTTTTCTGCAGAAACGATTACCGATATTAAAATACCCGGACGGCTTTTTTTCATTTGAACCGGTGTATAATAATAATCTCTGGCGCCGTGTCCAAGTAACATTTCACCCAAATACCCCAGCCATTCCGGGCTCATGTCGTCAACATTGGTTTCAAGCACAAATTGTTGATCTCCGCCAAGTTCCGCCTCGGCGGTTCCCATTACCAGCCGCAGCAGGTTCGGGATTTCCCGATCAGCCGTGCCGGCTCCATACCCCAACTTCAATATCGTAAAACGGGGCATTATTCGTCCGGGTTTGGCAAAGGTTTTTACCAAGGCCGCTCCAGTCGGAGTTGTCCACTCTCCGGCGACCTCTCCAATAAACACTTCCAATCCAGCTAAAAGTTCTGCCGCAGCTGGCGCCGGAATCGGGATTTCACCGTGAGCGCAACGAACGGTTCCGTAGCCAACTCGCAATGGTGAAACGAACAATTGGCCAATTCCTAGGTATTCCAAACCCAAGCAAGCACCAGTAATATCAATAATCGCATCGATAGCTCCAACCTCATGGAAATGAACTTCATCAACAGAGACTCCGTGGATCTTCGCTTCCGCCTCAGCTAGATTTTGAAAACAATTTAACGCTTTTGTGACTACGCCCTTCGAAAGCGCCGATCCGCCGATAATCTCCTGAATATCGGATAAATGCCGGTGATGATGTTCATGCCCATGACCGACTTCAAAATAGGTGCCGGAGACTCCTTTTTTAACCACCCGTTCGCAGGTTAACTCCGGGATTGTGATTGGCAGCTTGGCTAATTCACTTTTCAATGACTCCAGGGGGAATCCCAGATCAATTAGCGCGCCCAGAAACATATTACCACTGATACCGGCATTTCCATCAATATATCCGATGTTCATGTTTTTTCCCCCAACAAATTAATCCGGTGGGCCAAAACCGCCGCTCCAAAGCCATTGTCGATATTTACGACCCCAATCCCGCTAGCACACGAATTCAACATCGTGAGCAACGGCGCAATTCCATTTAAATTTACTCCATATCCCACCCCGGTCGGGACCGCGACAATCGGCTGATTTACCAGACCCCCAACCACACTGGCCAGCGCGCCTTCCATCCCCGCCACAACGATCAAAACCCGGCAGTCATCGATTTTTCTCTTATTATTAAATAACCGATGGATCCCGGCTACTCCGACATCGTAGATGCGCTGCACCTTGCTGCCCATAAGTTCAGCCGTGACTGCCGCCTCTTCGGCAACAGGAATGTCAGCCGTCCCCGCCGTGATCACCCCAATAGTCCCCTCGGTCAACGCCTTATCCCGCCACAGGGCGATTATTCTCGCTTCTTTAAAAAACAAGGCTTCTGGAAACAGCGTAGCAATCGATCTATAAATTCGTAAATTAGCCCGGGTTGCCAATACATTTTTCGAACGTTGGGCAAGCGCGTTAAAAATATCATTGATTTGTGGTATTGTTTTGCCCGGACAAAAAATCACTTCCGAATTGCCATTCCGAAGCGAGCGGTGAAAATCGATTTTTGCAAACCCCAAATCTTGATAAGGAAGATCTTTCAACTCCTCCATCGCCGCTTGCGTCGAAAGTTTTCCCTCAGCGACCAAATCAAGCAATTTGGTCAAATACTCCCTGTCCATTTCCCCTCCATTGTGTTCCACGTGAAACATTTATAAATCAATCATTCTAACCTAAAAATATTCATTTGTTATTGGGTTAATTTCTCAAATATTCGTTCAAAATCCTCACTGGAATAATAATCAATTTCAATTTTCCCGCCGTTTCCAGTAGGTTTGATGATGACTTTTGTTCCGAAAACCTGTTGTAATTCCTCTTCAAAATCCATCAAATTAGGGTCTTTTAAATGAACTAAGTTGGACGGTTTTGTTTCACGTGAAACAGAGACGGGTTCAGTTAACTTTTTAATCAATTCCTCAGTTTCACGCACTGAAAGTTGTTTTTCTTTAATCCTAGCCCAAATTCGGTTTTGATCATCGGGCGTTTTGAGCGCCAATATGGTCCGGGCATGCCCGGTGGATAAAATACCCACCGAAAGATCTTGCTGGATCGGCCGGGGAAGGTTGAGTAATCGCAATATATTGGCAACAGCCGGACGACTTTTACCCATTTTTTGGGCCAATTCATCCTGGGTCAAATTGAATTCGTTAATCAACCGGCGGTAAGCCTCGGCTTCCTCAATGGGATTCAAGTCCTCCCGCTGCAGGTTTTCAACCAAAGCCACTTCCATCATGGACTGATCGGAAAGAGGATGGATCACCACCGGAACCTTGGTTAAGCCGACAATTTTTGAAGCCCGTAACCGGCGTTCGCCGGCGATTAATTGATAACGGCCATTGTTCTCCCGGACGATTAACGGTTGAATAATACCATGAATGCGAATGGATTCGGCTAATTCATTAAGTTTGTCGTCGGAAAATTCACGGCGGGGCTGAAACGGATTGGGATCAATCAGATGAATTTGGACCTCGGACTGCGGCTCAAGGTTTGATTCGTCTAATTCAGGGATAAGCGCGCCAAGGCCCTTTCCTAGGCCACGGGGTTTATTCATTAATAATCACTTCCCTTGCCAGTTCAATATAGGCTTCGGCTCCTTTTGATTTTTCGTCATACAATGTAATGGGCAAGCCAAAGCTGGGAGCTTCACTCAGCCGGATGTTCCGGGGAATAATGGTACGATAAACCTTGTCTTGGAAATAACGGCGAACCTCGTCAGTGACCTGGGAGGAGAGATTGGTCCGATTATCATACATGGTCAGCACCACTCCTTCCACTTTCAGGTCGGGGTTGGAATACTTTTGAACAAGTTGAATCGTTTTCATCAACTGACTCAAGCCTTCCAAAGCATAATACTCGCATTGAATCGGAACAATAATCGAATCAGCCGCGGCTAGGGCATTGATTGTCAGATTCCCCAATGAGGGAGGGCAATCAATCAATATATAGTCATAACTGTCGCGAACCGGTTCGATTGAACGTTTCAACCGCTGATCGCGAGCCATCATCCCTACCAGTTCCGCTTCGGCACCGGCCAAGCGAATGGTTGCCGGTATAACTTTGAGAGTTTCGATCTGCGTGGGCAGAATCACTTCTTCAATGGGGATCTCGTTAATCAGAACGTCATAGATGCATCTTTTAATCTCACTTTTTTTAAGGCCGATACCGCTGGTCGAATTCCCCTGGGGATCGTGATCAATGATCAAGGTCTTTTTGCCTTGCTGGGCGAGACAGGCGCCGAGATTCACCGCGGTAGTCGTTTTACCGACGCCCCCTTTTTGATTAGCAATCGCAATAACTTTACCCATAGTATAAAGTTCCTCCTTCCAGCTCCTCCTGGCCTTAACTGCGCGCTCCAAATTGATCTCTGAAATCACCTGGACGTTGAAAAGTTCAGCGGTTCTTTTCTTCAGCGGATCAAATTTGTTGGTTATCCTTGACCTGCCCATGGCTCCTCACCTTACCCATATTTGGGTTCTCATAATTTTTTCGAGATCGGACAGGAACTTCCTTCTTCACGGATTGAAATTCTTTGGTTCTTCCCAAATGTCGGCCGGCGATTGCTAGGTCGATCCCTGAGAAATTGTGGGTTTTAACAGGGCCGGGATGTATCGGAAAAGTTGTGGCTGGAGCAGCTCCCCATAAAATATATTTTTATGGTCCGCAGTTGAAAAGAGGAAGTCAATTCTTAAAACTAAGCGTCAATTGATTACAAAGGTCGCTTTTGGGGAAGGCCGGACTTTCGCGGATATTGAGCCGGCGTGGCGGCTAGTTTCTTAAAGACGACCAAAGTCCGGTCACCGAGACTTCCCGGCAGGCAATAATCGATGGTCCGCGGCGAAAAGGCCGAAAGAAGCTGCTGCGTGGATTGGGCCGCCGCCAACTCATCCCTGATTTCTTTTCCTTTATAAAAAATAGCATGTTTTTCAATTTTACAAAAGGGAATCGCCAGTTCTAGTAGGATATTTATGGCAGAAACAGCACGGGCGGTAACCAAATCAAACCGCTCCCGGTAGGCCGGATCCCGGCCGTACTCTTCGGCCCGGCCCCAAACCGGCTGAAGGTTATTAATTTCCAACTCCTGGCAAACCTGTTGTTGAAACAAAATCTTCTTCTGCGTGGAATCCAGGGAGACGATGGTTTTCTCCGGAAAACAGATAGCCAACGGGATGCCGGGAAATCCGGCACCACTTCCGATATCCAGGATCGAAGCTGCCGCGCTGAATTCTGGCAAATTAAGGATAATCAACGAATCAAAAATATGCTTGTACAACGCCTCGTGGTAATCGGTGATCGCGGTCAGATTGATCCTTTGGTTCATTTGCAACATCAGGTCCAGATAGGCGAAAAGTTTATCGACTGTGGCCGGCGATAATTCGATCGCGGCGGACCGGAGCGCCTCGCTAAACGAAGTTTTATGATTCATCGCTGCTTCTCCCTTTGACTTTCCAGATAAAAGAGGATCGCGGTGAGGTCCGCCGGGTTGATCCCGCTGATCCGGGAGGCCTGGCCGAGGGTCGCGGGATGAAAGCGGTTCAGCTTTTCCCTGGCCTCACGGGCCAGATTCGGAACGGAATTAAAGTCAAGCCCGTCGGGGATCCGTTTTTGCTCCAGGCCCAAGAGATGCCTGGCTTGCTGCCGTTCTTTCTCAAGATACCCGGCATAGCGTAACCGGATCGCAACCTCGTTGGCTGCGTCGGCATCATATTCCAGTTCGGGCGCAAGCGCGGCGATGATCTCCGCCTCTACTTCCGGCCGCTTCAAAAGTTCGGCGATGGAAAAGCGGTTCCCCGGCGGCGTAATCCCGCGTGAGGTCAATAACTCCCGGATTGAAGGGCCGGGATTGAGCTCGGTCGCTTCCAATTGCCGTTGCAGCCCGTCGATACGGCGGTACTTTTCCTCAAATTTGCGCTGTTCCTCGGCATTAAGCATGCCGAGCATAGCTCCGTAGGAGGCCAGCCGTTGATCGGCCGTATCGGAACGCAGCGTCAGGCGGAACTCGGCCCGCGAAGTCAAAACCCGGTAGGGCTCGATGGTTTCCTTGGTAATCAGGTCGTCAATCAGCACCCCGATATACGCCTCGGAGCGGTTGAGGGTAAACGGCGGCCTTCCCTGCACCGACAGCGCGGCATTGATTCCGGCGATTAGGCCTTGCGCCGCCGCTTCCTCATAACCGGAACTGCCGTTGATCTGCCCGGCGGAAAACAAGCCCGGAACCAGCCGCGACTCCAGGCTCAGCGTGAGCTGGCTGGCGGGAAGCGCGTCATATTCGATGGCATAGCCGGGACGCACGATCTCAATAGCTTCCAAGCCGGGAATGGTGCGGAGAAAGCATTCCTGGGCATGTTCCGGGAGACTGGTCGAGAGTCCGGCCAGATACATTTCATCGCTGTCGGCCCCCTCTGGCTCGATAAACACCTGGTGCCGGTCCTTGTCCGGAAATTGAATCAGTTTGCTCTCGATTGACGGGCAATAGCGGGGCCCGATCCCGGTGATGTCCCCGGTATAAAGCGCCGCTTCGTGAAGATGTTCATGAATGATCCGGTGCGTTTCCGCATTGGTATAGGTCAGCCAGCAGAGATGCTCCGGCCGGAGCTGCCACTCCTGCCAAAAGGAAAAACCGTGCTTAGTGAAACCACCGGGTTGCGGCAAGGTTTTGGAAAAATCGATGGACCTGCGGCGGACCCGGGCCGGCGTCCCGGTCTTAAAGCGACGCAGCGAGAATCCGAGCGCCGCCAGATGATCCGCTAACGCGACGGCGGGCAGCTGGCCCATGGGGCCAGAGGGGTAATTCATCTTCCCGATAAAGATCCGGCCTTTGAGAAAGGTTCCAGTGGCCAGCACTACGGCGCCGGCCTCAAAGACCAGTCCGGTCCGGACCCGGACCCCGCGCACCCGGCCGTCGCCGCTGAGCAAAATCTCTTCCGCTTCGGCCTGGCGCAAGGTCAGATTGGGCTGGCGCTCCAATTCCCGGATCATGGTCCGCTGGTACAGCTGCTTATCGGCTTGAGCCCGCAGCGCCCAGACGGCCGGGCCTTTTTGGGTATTCAGCAGTTTCATCTGAAGATAAGTTTGATCGGCAATCCGGCCCATGATCCCGCCCAAGGCGTCGATTTCCCGCACCAGATGGCCTTTGGCGGGGCCGCCGATCGACGGATTGCAGGGCATGAAAGCGATATTGGCGTAATTCAGCGTCAACAGCAGCGTCCGGCAACCCATTTTGGCCGCGGCGAAAGCAGCCTCGCAGCCGGCGTGGCCGGCGCCAACAATGATCACATCGTAGCGGTGCTCAGGATTCACGGCGATCGTTCCTCCCGTTTGGCCCGAACCGTAAAATCAACACGGCCCGGTCGGACTCGGACAAATGACTGACCCGCAACGCCTGGCCCAGCGTCAGGGGGCGGATCGTTTCCAGCCAAGCGCGGCCGTCCCGGGACAGCCACTTCAATTCTTCGTAATTGAAATCAAAGGGAATCAGGATCGCTTCCAAGTGATTGGCCTCGTCGTACATGGCTTGCTGCCGTTTCAGATAACCGTCGAGTTTCAGTTCGTTCCAGACCAGTTCCCGGACTGATTCCTCAAACCGGAGCAGATCGGGGAATTCGGCCAGGAGTCGCTCATCGGGGATCAAAGGGTGCAGGATCAGCTCGCGCAGCCGGTAGGAACGGGCCGGTTTCTCCAGGCCGGCCCGATCCCAAAAGTCGGAATCCGCGGCCACTTTCGTCTCTTCAAGATAAGAACGGAATTCTTGCGCCCTTTGCTGCAACTGAGTCATCCGCGCCAGGCGCTCCGCCGGAAGCAGGCCAAGGCCGCGACCGTCCTCGCCTAGACGGGCCAGGGCGTTGTCCAACCGCAAAAAGAGGCGGAACTCAGCCAGTGAGGTCATCATCCGGTAGGGTTCCTCCGTCCCCTTGATCGCCAGGTCGTCGATGAGCACGCCGAGATAAGAAGCGGTCCGGCGCGGGATATAGGGCTTCAGCCCGCGGATCTTGCGGACCGCGTTGATCCCGGCGATAATCCCCTGGCCGGCGGCTTCCTCATAACCCGAAGTGCCGTTGAGCTGGCCGGCGGTGAAGAGGTTGCGCAGGCGCTTCGATTCCAGGGACGGCCAAAACTGAAACGAATCCAGACAATCATATTCCACGGCATAGCCCGGCCGGATGACTCTGGCTTCTTCCAGGCCGGGAATGGTGGCCAGGATCTGTTCCTGAACCGCTTCGGGCATAGCGGTGGTCAAGCCCAGCAAATATAATTCCTCGGTATAAACCCCTTCCGGCTCCAGGAAAATCTGATGATCGGTCTTTTGGGGGAAATTGATCACTTTCCGGTCAATGGAAGGGCAAAAGTGAGGCCCTTTGCTGGCGACCGCGCCGGAGCGGATCGGCGAAAGGTACAGGTTTTGCTGAATCACGGCGATGGTTTCCGGTGTAGTCGTCGTCATCCAGCAAGGATGCTGCTGCTTAGGACCAGCCAAGCCGTCCCAGGAAAAACCGCATTCAATCTTCTGCAACGGCTGCACGGTCATTTGATCAAAAACGACGGTGCGGCCGTCGATCCGGGGCGGCGTGGCGGTCTGAAAACGTCGCAGTTTCAGGCCATGCCCAGCCAGACTGGCGCTTAACTCGGGGACGGCGGGCTCACCCTGGCGTCCCCCCGGATACTTGACCTCCCCCATCACAATGGTTCCGTTTAAAAAAGTTCCGGTGCATAGGACAACCGCCTCGGCATAGTATTCCCGGCCGGACTTCAAGCGGATCCCGCTGACCTGTCCATCCTTGGCCAAAAGCTCGGTAACGATCCCCTGTTTTAAAAAAAGGTTCGGCTGCCGCTCAATCCGCAGTGTCATTTCAGCCTGGTACAGTTTCTTGTCGGCCTGGGCTCGCAGCGCCGCAACGGCCGGGCCGCGCGATTCATTGATGCGCCGGATGTTAAGGTAGGTCCGGTCAATGACCTTCCCCATCTCGCCGCCGAGCGCATCGATCTCCCGCACCAAATGGCTTTTGGCAGCCGGACCGCCGATGGCCGGATTGCAGGACATGGCCGCGATGGTGTCCGGCGAAATGGTAACCAGCAAGGTCGAAGCGCCGAGCCGGGCCGCGGCCAGCGCCGCCTCGCAGCCGGCGTGGCCGGCCCCGACCACGATGATCTGATAATGGACGGTACTTTCGTTCATGGCGTTTAATCCCCGTTTATTTTCCAATGCAAAAATTCGCGAAAATTCCCTTAATGACTTCCTCGGAAACGTTCTTACCGGTGATCTCACCGATCGCGTGCAGGCAGGAACGAAGATCAATAGCCAACAAATCCTCGGTGCGGCCCGACTGAAGTCCGTCGCTGAAACTGCGCAGGGCATCGCCGGCGCTGGCCAGCGCCGCCTTGTGCCTGGGGCTCGAAAGCGTGATCCGGTCGTCCAGTTCCAACTCGCCCCGGGCCACCAGTCCGGTGAGGACGGCCAGAAGCCGATCCATTCCGATCTCTTGTTTTACCGAAATTTCGATAACTTCGACCGGATGAAAATCAGCCAGCAAATCCAGATCCAAGCGTCGGGGCAGGTCCAGTTTATTGATCACCGCGATAAAGCGGCGGCCCGACAGCCGGGCGGCGATGCGCCGGTCGTCCTCAGTCAGGGCCGCTCCGCCGTCCAGCACGAAAAGGATCAAATCGGCCTCTTCCAGCAATTGCTCGGCTTTGCTGATCCCGATCCGCTCCACCGGATGATCGGTAACACGCAAACCGGCCGTATCCGCGATCCGGTAAAGAACTCCTTGAAGCTGCAGCTCAGCCTCAAGAATATCGCGTGTGGTACCGGGGATCTCGGTGACGATCGCCCGTTCTTCCTGCAGAAAGGCGTTAAAAAGGCTGGACTTCCCGACATTGGGCCGGCCAGCGATGACCACCGAAAAACCGTCGCGGATCTTGCGGTTGCAATCGATCGCTGCATACATTTCGTCCAATTGCCCCTCGATCTCGTTGGCCTGAGCCAACAGATCGGCACGGCCGGTCTCCGGGATCCCCTCCTCGGGAAAATCGAGCACCGCTTCAATAGCAACCAACATCTGATAAAGCCGACCCTCAATGGCGTCGATCTGCCGCGAGGCCCGGCCGGTCAGCTGATTGAGGGCCAGGCCGTGGGCTGCCGCAGACTTGGCCCGGATCAGATCAATGATCGATTCCGCCTGGACCAGATCGATCCGCCCGTTCAAAAAGGCCCGTTGCGTGAATTCGCCGGGCTCGGCCAGGCGTGCGCCCCGGCGCAGCAAGATCTCCAGCACTTTCTTGACGATATAGCCGCCGCCGTGGCAATGAATTTCCACGGTATCCTCGGCAGTGAAGCTGCGCGGCCGGGCGGCGTAAAAATATAAGACTTCATCCACCGGATGTTGCGTCCCGGGATCGAAAACCAGGCCATGCCTTATTTGGTGATCCGGAATTTCGGCCACGGGTCGGCCGCGGCCGGTCCGCAGTATTTGGCAAGCGATAGCTTTGGCCTCTGGACCGCTGATGCGGATGATACCAATGCCCGATTCCCCGGGCGGTGTAGCAATGGCGGCGATGGTATCATGAAGAAACATCCGTTTAAATCCTTTCCTGACGGTTCGTTCAAAATCTTTCATTCTGCTTTTAAAACCACGAAGGCATCGGTTACTCTTCCCTCTTAGGGAAGAGCGAGAGATAGGTCTTCATCCTCCCGTCCAGCCCGTAGCGCGACCTGGGAAATTCATTTTCCGGACCCATTTCCCTTTCGAATTCTTTCGTTTGCTTTCGGATACTTTCGATTCGACAACAAAACACTTTCACTTGCTTTCGAATACTTTCGGTTGGGTAATAAAACACTTTCGTTTGGTTTCGAATCCTTTTGATTTGGCAATAAAATGTTTTCGTTTGCTTTCGGTTGCTTTCGATTTGGCAACGGAATCTTTCGATTGGGAAATAAAACGAATTAAATCAAGGACGCAATGAGAAAACCCGGTTAAACCGGGTTCTTTTCTTCAAAGTCTTGAGGTGAGATAATTACGTGTCTGTAAGGGTCCTGCCCTTCGCTATAAGTAAAAACCTCTTTGTATCCTTGAAGGGTTGAATGGATGATCCGGCGTTCCTGGGGGCTCATCGGCTCCAATATTTGTTTTTTGCCCTCGCGCTTCACTTTGTCGGCCAGTTTAACCGCCAGGCGCCGCAAGGTTTCCTCGCGCCGCCTCCGGTAACCCTCGACGTCAATGATGATCCGTTCCTTTTCGGGGCGACTCTTGTTAATCGCCAAATTGATCAAATATTGAATCGCGTCTAAAGTTTGTCCGTGTTTGCCGATCAATACTCCCAGATCCTTGCCGTTGATATTCAAAACGGTATAATCCTTTTTGCGGAAGATTTCGACCTGCGCGGTGATTCCCATGTTAACCAGCATTTCGCGGAGGAAAAGGCCGGCGGTTTGTCCCAGATCCTCTTTAACGGTGACCCGAACCCGATAGGTTTTAGCGGACAAAAAGCTGAGCAACCCCTTGCCGCTCTCCTCGGTAACCTCAATATCCACCTGTTCGCGGCTGACACCCAATTCCCTTAAGGCCTCGGCGGTGGCTTCCTCCGGAGATTTCCCCACTTTAACGACGGATTTCATTTATAATTATACCCTCCTTTTCAACCAAAGTGGTATTTGATTCCCGGCGGGTGTTTATCCCTTTTTCTCTTGATGCTGCTCTTTGACGATAAAGTATTCGTTAATCAAGTACTGCTGAGCAATACCAATAATATTGCTGGCAACCCAGTATAAACCGACGCCGGCGCTGACCGTATAGGTGATAAACGCCAGGAAGGCCGGCATAATGTACAACATCATCTGCATCTGTTGATTGGCGTCGCCGCCGCTGGCGGGAGTGGTAAGCTTCTGCTGATAAAAAGTGGTCAGTCCGGAAAGAGCCGCCAAAATCAGATCATTCTTACCGCTCAGCGAAAACCATAGAAAACGAGAGTCTTGAATAAGGGAAGACATGAACTTCGGTTCAGACAGCAGATAGTACATAGCAAAGAGGATCGGGATCTGCAGAAGGGTCGGCAAGCAGCTTCCAAACGGATTGACTTCTTCTTTCTTATATAGTTCCATGGTCCGCCGTTGAAGCTCTTCGGGCTTGTCCTTGAATTTATCCTGAATCTCTTTTAACTTGGGCTGGATCTTCTTCATCTTGTCCATGGCCCGGAATTGTTTGAGGGTGGTCGGGAACAGGACAATCTTAATCAAAAGCGTGAGAATGATAATGGAAAGACCCCAGTTATCAAGGTATGTATTGAAAAAGATCAATATATTCTTGAACAACAGCACTACCGGCTCTAAAATTTTATCCAAATTGATGACACCCTTTCGTAATTAAACTGCTTGTGAGGCTATTTTTCGGGAACCGGGTCATAGCCTCCCGACGCGAACGGATTGCAACGCAAGATGCGGCGGATGCCCAGATAAACTCCTTTCATGGCTCCGAACCGTTGAACCGCCTGGTATGCGTATTGGGAACAAGAGGGGTAATAGCGACAAGCGTTCGGAAATAACGGAGAGATCAGTTTTTGGTAGATAATTATAAAAAAAAGGATGATACCTTTCATCGGTAATCCTCCATATTTTGCTGTGATTGGGAAGATTTGAGGCCGGCATTCCAAAGTATATGTTTGATTTCGCCAAATATACGGTTAAAATCGGCGCGGACAACCATCGGGCGGCCGACAATCAAAATATCCAGGCCGTTTTCCCCGATAGGTTGCAAAAGCGCAATCACTTCGCGAAAAATACGCCGGATTCGGTTGCGAGTCACGGCGGATCCCGTCTTTTTCCCAACACAAAAGCCGAAACGGGTCTGATTGGAAGAAGTATGAAGAAAATAGACCACTATATACCTACCGGAAATTGAGTGGCCTTTTTCAAATATCCTTTGAAAATCTTCGTTTTTTTTGATCGTCTCAAACTTTGCCAAAACTAATCGCTCACATTAAGCCGATAATTCTTTGCGTCCCTTGGCCCGACGACGATTGATCGTCTTCCGGCCGCCCTTGGTGGACATCCGAACCAAAAAACCGTGATCCTTCTTATATTTTCGCCGATTCGGCTGGTAGGTCATTTTCATCTTTGACTCACCTCACAATAAAGAGATAAAATTAGACGTATATAATTATAAACGGAACCATTTTCGAAGTCAATAGCCGGGAATTCCGGCACACCCGATCGCATTGTTGTTTCTCCCCGACTTTCCAGGCGAAAAATTGAGGATGTCAAAGGTTCAAGCCTGAATCCGCCGGATAATTTAAATTGCCAAAACCTAGAGATTTTGTTATTATTATAGGGGTTTCGAAAATTATCCACAGGCTGTGGATGTTTTTGTGGAAAACTGCCTTTCTGTGGATAGATTGAATTGATGCGATCCGGAGGCTCGTTTATTTTTTTTCGATTTTGAGAATTTTGATTGTCCCATCAAGGGTTTTAACGATTATCCACATTTTATCCACAGTTGTGAATAACATTCCGAGGTGCCTACACCATGAATGATTTTATAACTCTCTGGGAAAAAACCCTGGAGTCAGTGGCTTCGTTTTTGAGCAAGCCCAGTTTTGAAACTTGGTTGAAGCCGACCAAGCCGCTTTCTTTCGAAAACAATATCTTGACCGTCGAAGTTCCCAACGATTTTGCCCGGGATTGGCTCGAATCGCGCTATTCCCCCCTGCTCACCGCCACCATCAAGGAATTGGTGGAAGAAGAGGTGGAGTTGAAATTTGTGACGCCCGATCGTGAAGATTCTCACAAAATCGCTCCGCCGGCTCCGGTGATCCCCGCGGCGGGGCCGCAACCGAACCAATTGAACCCAAAATACACCTTTGAAAGCTTCGTGGTCGGCGAAAGCAACCGCTTTGCCCATGCGGCCTCGCTGGCCGTTGCCGAAGCGCCGGGAAAGGCCTATAACCCGCTCTTCATCTACGGCGGGGTCGGTTTGGGGAAAACCCATCTGATGCAAGCCATCGGCCAATTTGTCCTAAAAAGCCACGCCGATTTCAGGGTGGTTTATGTCTCCTCTGAAAAGTTTACCAATGAATTGATCAATGCGATCCGGTTCAACCGGACGCCGCAGTTCCGGGATACTTACCGTAACGTCGATGTGTTGATGATCGACGACATTCAATTCTTTGTCGGCAAAGAAAGCACTCAGGAAGAGTTTTTCCACACTTTCAACACGCTATACGAATCCGGACGGCAGATTGTCATCTCCAGCGACCGGCCCCCCAAGGAAATCCCGACCCTGGAGGATCGATTGCGCTCCCGGTTTGAATGGGGGTTGATCACTGATATCCAAGCGCCCGATCTGGAAACGCGCATCGCCATTTTGCGCAAGAAAGCAGGGACTGAAGGCTGGAATCTTCCCAATGACGTCACCGTGCACATCGCCGATCAGATCAATTCCAATATCCGGGAACTGGAAGGCGCACTGATCCGGATCATTGCCTATGCCTCCTTCCACAATCGCCAGATCTCCCTGGATCTGGCCAACGAGGTCTTAAAGGACGTCAATTCCTCGAAATCGAAGCGGGTAACCATCCCCCTGATTCAACAGGCGGTCGCTGATTTCTTCAATTTGGAGTTGGAAGAGTTGAAGACGCAACGGCGCAGTAAAAATGTGACGTTCCCCCGGCAGATCGCCATGTATCTGGTCAGAGAATTGACTGATTATTCGCTGCCCAAGATCGGACAGGAATTTGGAGGCAGGGACCATACCACGGTGATTCATTCCTGTGAGAAAATTCAAGAATTAATCAAGGATGACGCGGAAGTGGATCGAATCATCAAAAATTTAATCCATAAACTGGGGCAATAACGATATTTTTTTATCTTAATAAATTGTGGAAAAACACTGGACCGATTGTTTATAATAATTATCCACAGCCTTTGAACATTGTGGAAAATGTGAAATTGTGAGTAACCGGATTTCTTTTCCCCAACCATTCCGAAATCCGAACCTGCCATTGGCCTTGCTTTGCGAAAGTTTTCCACATATCCACAGGAACTAAGACTACTACTTAATTTATATTTAATTGGGTTAAAAAAAATACCTACGTAATCGAAACTGTTAATAAACGAAAAGGGGGATCATTCATGAAGATACTCTGCCAACAAGAAGAATTGGCCAAGTTTTTACAAATAACATCCAGAGCATTGGCATCCAAAACAACTTTGCCAATTCTTACCGGAATTTTAATCGAATCTCAAGACGACCATCTACGGTGCGTGGCGACTGATCTGGAGATATCGATTGAAGTGAAGATCCCCAAGGTTCAGATCCTGCAACCGGGATCGCTGGTGTTACCCGGAAAAACGTTCGTGGAGATTGTCCGGCACCTCCCGCCCAGCGTAATCACGATTGAAGTCGATGAAAGCGTCCATATGATCAATATCAGCAGCAGCCGCTCCTCCTATCAGCTACCGCTGCTCCCTGTGGAAGAATTTCCGGCGTTGCCGGAAATGAAGGATGGAGGCCACGTGCTCGTCTCCGGCGAGAAGATCCGGGAAGCGGTCAAACAAACGACCTATGCCACGCTGGCCGAAGATCCGCGCCCCTTCTTGTCCAGCGTTTTGTGGGAAATCGACACCGAAAAACTACGGTTGGTGGCCACCGATATCAATCGTCTGGCAATTAAGGACTTGACCCTGGAAAGCGCCATTCAGAGAACGGCCTTGATACCGGTTAGGGCGTTACGGGAGATCGCCAATATTTTCGGAGCGAACAGTGAGGAAAAACTAGCGATCGAACTCGATGAAAAGATGCTGTTCGTCAAGGGAGCCGGAATCGTGTTCTCCTGCCGTCTGGTCGAAGCCCAGTTCCCCCGGTACGAACAGGTGATCCCGAAAGATTTTTCGGGAGTATTGGCGATCAAGCGCTCCGAGTTCGTAGAAGCGCTGGAGCGCACCGCACTGGTCAGTTTTTCGGTAAAAATGGCGATCAGTGACGGGCAAATGGTTGTGACCGCGAAAGAACCTGACAAGGGGCGATCCTATGAGGAAATCCCCATTGAACTGACTGGACCGCCCATTGAAATTGGCTTTAACGCCCGCTTTATATTGGATTTTCTAAAGTCCATCGACAGCGAGCAGGTTTTCTTCAAATACACGCAGGAACAGAAACCTGCCTTGCTTCAGGGGATCGATCAGGAAGATTACCGTTATGTGGTGATGCCGTTGAAATTAACAGTATGACCTGCCCTGGAGATCGTTTTATCGATTGGTTTGGAAAAACACACGGTGCGGAGCTCGAATGGTATAATCATAAATATGAATAGTTGATCAACCGCTTTTCAAACACTAAATTCAAAAGCGGCCGGGAGTTTAAAAATAATGGAAATTCAGATTAACAGCGACCAGATTAAGCTCGACCAGTTTTTAAAATGGGCGGGAATCGCCCAATCCGGGTCGGAGGCAAAAATGATGATCGCTGAAGGAATGATTTCGGTCAATGCCGAAATAGAAACCAGGAGAGGGCGGAAACTGGGACCCGGGGATCGCGTGGTTTTTCAAGGCCGGGAATATGTTCTGGCTTGACGTTTGGAATTAACGATGTACCTAAAATATTTAAAGGCCAAGGATTTTCGGAACTATTCCGCCATTGACATTCAATGTTCGGAGCGGATCAATATTTTTTTCGGACGCAACGCGCAGGGTAAAACCAATCTGCTGGAAGCGATCACTCTGCTCGGCCACGGCCGGTCGTTTCGGACTAAAAAAGATCAGGAATTGATCCGTTGGGGGACGGAAGCTTGTTTTTTACGGGGTGATTTCGACTCCTCGGCCACCGAGTCCCGGGTGGAGATTGGAATCGGCGTTGATACCAAAAAATCTAAAATCGACGGCCGGCCGGTCAAAAACAACGAATTGCTGGGACAGATCCCGTTGGTCATCTTCAGTCCCGACGATTTGCAGATTGTGAAGGGCGGGCCGCAGCACCGCCGCGATTTTATCGATTTTTATCTGGTACAGATTGATCCCGGGTATCGGTATGTTTATTATAATTATCATCAGGTTTTGCAACAGCGTAACCGGCTGCTAAAGGACAACCGGCCGGATCAGGAACAAATGGAAGTTTGGAGCGAGCAATTGGTGGAAAAGGGCTCCAAAGTGATCCGGTACCGGATTCAGTTTTTAAATGAGGCGCAACCGTATATCAACCGCGCCCAGTTCCGGATCAGCGGCAATGTGGAAGAGTTGAGCCTCTCGTATCTCGGTTTTCATGATCAAGCACTGGCCAGCGCCGACGAGGAACAGTTACAAACCGTCTTTCGCCGGGAGCTGGAACGTTTGCGAACGGCCGAACTTTGCCGGCAGGTGACTTTAGTCGGGCCCCACCGCGATGATCTGCGAATCGCCTTAGGAACCGGAATGGAACTTCGCTCGTTTGGATCTCAGGGCCAACAACGCACAGCGGTATTGGCGCTGAAAATCGGCTTGCTAGAAAAAATCCGCGAAACGCGAGGCGTTTATCCGATATTGCTACTGGATGACGTGATGTCCGAATTTGATGATCTGCGCAAACAACAGCTTCTGGAATTGCTGCTGGAAGGATCGCAAACTTTTTTGACCTCGACCGGGCGACGCGATTTTCCGATTGAGAGTTCGTTAAGCCGATTTTTTGAGGTGGAACAAGGAATCGTAGCTAATGTCCTATAAATCCTTTACAGCGCTTATTCAGCAATACTTCCAACGCAACGGCGGCTGGATCCGGATTAAAGGGGAATTGGCCGTTTATTTCTGGCCGAGAATCGCCGGGCCGGATCTGGCCAAAAAAGCGGTTGTCCAGCGTTATCAGGACGGAAGCCTTTATTTGCAGACTGACAGTCCGGCCCTGGCGCATCAGATAACCTTGATGAGCCAGGATATTATCAAACGTTGCGACCGGATCGTGGGCCGGGGGGTTATTAAATCCATCCGGGTCAGGATCGGGGTGATCTCAGCCCAACCCGAATCCGCCATTCCAGCCAAGATTGCGGATCTGGAACCCGCCCAACAGCAGTTAATCGAGGAATGCCGCGATGAAATCAGTGATCCCGATCTCCGGGAGAAATTTGCCGGCGCGATGATTCGCTCGTTACGGCTTTCCAAAGAAAAGCAAGCAATTCATCACGGATACTGCGGGTTATGCGGCGTGGTGACGGAATCAGGATACGATCGCTGCCCGTGTTGCCAGTTTAAATCGAATCCGGCCGGTAGCCTAAAGGAGGAATAACCTTGTTCGTGCATTTGGGTGGGAGTACGTTAGTCAGGTCCAAATCAATTATCGCATTGATAAACATTGAAAATGAGCCTGAGAAAATCAGTGTCGATCCGTTTTTAAAACAGCTGGATCCCAAAGAAACTCTGGTTAAACTGGATAATAATTCCAAATCAATGATTATAACCGATGATAAAGTTTATTTGTCACCGATCTCTACCACAACGTTGAAAAAGCGGGCCGATTTCGTAAATAATCTGGCTACGGATTGATCGGCGAAGGATAGGATCCTGGCGGAAAGAACTGGTGAGAAGGAGAACTAACGATGGATGAGGAAAGGATCGCCCCCAAAAACGGGAGTAACAATTATAACGCCGATCAAATTCAAGTACTGGAAGGGTTGGAAGCGGTCCGGCGACGTCCCAGCATGTATATTGGCAGTACCTGCACCCGCGGCCTGCACCATTTGGTGTACGAAGTGGTCGATAACAGCATCGATGAGGCATTGGCCGGCTACTGCGATCAGATCCTGGTTACCTTGACGGAGGATGGCGCGGTAATGGTTGAAGACAATGGCCGGGGAATCCCTGTCGATATTCATCCGAAAATGCAAAAATCCGCCCTGGAAGTCGTATTAACCATTCTGCACGCCGGCGGCAAATTTGGCGGGGAAGGGTACAAAGTATCGGGCGGGCTTCATGGCGTCGGGGTTTCGGTGGTCAACGCCTTATCGGAAAAGTTGGAAGCCTGGGTGAAACTGGACGGCAAACTTTACTATCAATGCTATCATCAGGGCCAACCCCTGGCGCCGGTATCGGTGGTCGGCACTGTGGAGAAAGCGGCTACCGGGACCACGATCAAATTTTACCCAGATCCGACTATCTTCGAAACCTGTGAATTCAGCTTCGAATATCTGACCCACCGCCTCCGGGAATTGGCCTTTTTAAACCGGGGTGTTAAGATTATCCTCAAAGACGAGAAGGGAAACAGGGAAGCTACTTATCAATATAACGGCGGAATCGTCTCTTTCGTGGAAAATTTAAATAAATCTAAAGATCCGATTCACAAAGAGATTATCTACCTTCACAAACGGGTCGAGGATTACGAGATGGAAGTCGCGATTCAATATAACGACAGTTTCGTGGAGAGTGTTTATACGTTCGCCAATAATATTAATACCCATGAAGGCGGGACCCATCTTTCCGGTTTTCGGTCGGCCCTAACCCGGACCTTGAATGATTATGCCCGGAAAATCAATCAAATCAAAGAAAATGAAGCCAGCCTGACCGGTGATGACGTCCGGGAAGGATTAACCGCGGTGATCAGTGTCAAACTACGTTATCCCCAGTTTGAAGGCCAGACCAAAACCAAGCTCGGCAACAGTGAAATGAAAGGATTGGTCGAATCAGCGGTCAATGAGGGATTGGCCGAATTTATGGAAGAAAACCCGTCCGCCGCCAAAAAAGTGATTGAAAAATGCCTATTGGCTTCCAGAGCCAGGGAGGCGGCGCGCAAAGCCAAGGAACTGACCCGCCGCAAGAGCGCCCTGGAGATCGGATCGCTCCCGGGCAAACTGGCCGATTGTTCCTACCGGGAACCGGAGCTTACTGAGCTTTATCTGGTCGAGGGCGACTCGGCCGGCGGATCGGCCAAACAAGGCCGCGATCGTAAATTCCAGGCCATTTTGCCGTTGCGCGGCAAAATTCTCAATGTTGAAAAGGCCAGTCTGGACAGGGTTCTCAGCAATGAAGAGATTAAAGCAATGATTACCGCGCTCGGCACCGGTTTTGGCGAAGAGTTCGAGCTATCTAAATTAAGGTATCACAAAATCATCACCATGACCGATGCCGATGTAGACGGTTCCCATATCCGTACCTTGCTGCTGACATTCTTTTACCGTTTCATGAAACCGCTGGTTGAAAACGGAAACGTCTATATCGCCCAGCCGCCCCTTTATTACGTCAAACAGAACAAAAACGAATATTATGCTTATTCCGATAAGGAGCTGGATGAACTGTTGGGCCGGATTGGCCGTCAAAATATCGTGATCCAGAGGTATAAAGGATTGGGCGAGATGAACGCCGAGCAATTGTGGGAAACGACCATGAACCCGGAGAGCCGGATCATCCTTCAGGTAACCCTGACCGACGCCATCGAAGCCGATGAAACCTTCTCAATGCTGATGGGGGACAAAGTCGAACCACGCCGCGATTTCATTCAGACCCACGCCTCCGAGGTCCGGAATCTGGACGTTTGAGGCGGAACTTGGAATTTAAGGATTGTAAGCAAAATCGACGGCGGATCAAAAAAAGGGATTTTCTCAAAAACCAGGCTTGCCAATTAAAATTT
Source organism: Bacillota bacterium (assembly GCA_023402395.1). Classification (GTDB taxonomy): domain Bacteria; phylum Bacillota; class UBA4882; order UBA8346; family UBA8346; genus JAEYGI01. Next base: position 101,013 of record JAEYGI010000042.1, on the reverse strand, counting down.
ATTTATGGTAATATAGTTAGGTGCCCAAGATGGAAGAGCGGCTGCAATCGGATGAGGATTTGTTTTTTATGAGGGAAGCCCTGGCCGAAGCCGGACGAGCGGCGGTGCTTGGGGAAGTGCCTATCGGCGCCGTGGTGGTCAGCGAAGGCTGGATCATCGGGCGCGCTCATAATCTCCGGGAAACCGGAGGAGATCCCACCGCTCACGCCGAAATTCTCGCCTTGCGGGAAGCGGCCTCACAAAAGCGCCACTGGCGGTTGACCGGCGCTACGCTTTACGTGACGCTGGAACCCTGTCCGATGTGCGCGGGAGCGTTAGTACAGGCCCGGATCGGGCGATTGGTCTTCGGCGCTTTTGATCCAAAGGCCGGCGCGGCCGGTAGCCTGATGAACATCCCGCAAGACACCCGCCTGAATCATCAGGTGGAAGTTACCACTGGCGTAATGGCCGAGGAATGTGGTAAAATATTAAAGGAATTTTTCAAAGAACGGCGCTGACTCAAATCAGTGCCCTTGCCAGTAAAGCGCTGAACCGGAGAGATGGCTGAGCGGTTGAAGGCGCCCGCCTCGAAAGCGGGTAGGGATTTACGTCCCTCGCGAGTTCGAATCTCGCTCTCTCCGCCATAAAGTTACACTGGTTTCCAAGCTAGACTTCTGTTATAATGTTGATTGTCGGTTGAACCGGAGAGATGGCCGAGTGGTCGAAGGCGCACGCCTGGAGCGCGTGTAGGTGTAACAGCCTCTAGGGTTCGAATCCCTATCTCTCCGCCATCATAAACTATTTTGGCCAGCCGGGGGCTGGTTTTATTTTTTCTAAAAATTAGCCATTGATCATTTTCGGGAATATGATAAAATAGATAATTACCAAGTTAATTTTGTGGTCGTGCTAGACGGGGAGGTAGCGGTGCCCTGTAGCCTGCAACCCGCTATAGCAGGGTTTAATTCCAATTGCGAGGCCGGTTTTCGTGAGTCCGGCCGGATAAAGTGGTGTTGAGGATTGGGTCCCGCGCAACGGAACCCTATGAACCCCGTCAGGTCCGGAAGGAAGCAGCGGTAAGTAGGAAGCTTCGTGTGCCGTGGGGTTGCCTGATCGGAGCCGGCTAATCCGGTGCGTTCGGGAAAGCTTGGTCGAGATGCGGTGCACGGCCACTTCAAATTTGTTCAAAAACACACCGGGTACCGGTGTGTTTTGATTTTCGGGGTCCGGAGCAGGAATCGGCGGCCCGATAGCCAATATATACATATTTGTAAATAATCAGTCCGCGGGTGAATAGAACCGGCAGTTTCGCGCCGCTTCGGCTCACGGGTATGGAATTGAAATTTTAATGTCGGAGACAGAAAATGATCCTTGAGGCGCCGGCCAAAATTAATCTGGCCCTGGACGTGCTTTGCCGGAGACCGGACAATTATCACGAAGTGGATATGATCATGCAAAGCATCAGCCTGGCCGATGAGATCCGCTTATCGCCCCAGGCGGAACTGGAGATCGTCTGTAGCCATCCGCTGGTTCCGGCCGATCAGCGCAATTTGGCTTGGCGCGCCGCCGAGGCGCTTCGGGATCATGCCGCAATCAGTTCCGGGGCGCGAATCGAGATCAAAAAGCGAATTCCGATCGCGGCCGGCCTCGCCGGCGGCAGCTCCGACGCAGCCGCGGTGTTGAAGGGGCTGAACCGGCTCTGGAATTTAAATCTTTCCAACGACGAATTGTTGACGATTGGAGCCCGGCTCGGCGCCGATGTCCCTTTTTGCGTCCAGGGCGGCACCATGCGAGCTCAGGGCATCGGCGAGAAACTGACTCCCGTCGCTACCGGGTTAAAGGGAGAAGTATTGCTGATCACGCCGGATTTTCCGGTGCCTACCGCCCAGATCTACCGCAGGCTCCAGGTTGATGAGATCCGGCGCCATCCCCCCGTCTCTCAAGTGGCGGAGCGGTTGCGTTCGGGGGCGCTGGAATCGATCCCCGAGATTTGGGGGAATGTATTGCAAGAGGTCGCCTTCAGGGAATTTCCCGAATTAAACCGGGTCAAGCAATTTTTTGATAAATACCGGCTGGAGTGTCTGATGTCCGGGAGCGGTCCGACTCTATTTACGCTTAACCCGCCCCCGGAAACCGCCGTGAAGCTGCTGGCTGAAGTTCCGGCCGGCTGGTTCGGCTGTCTGACACCAATCCGATAACCGACGAAAGGATGGATGACATGGACCGGAAGCCTTTGGTGCCGATCCGGCTGGACAACTACAAACCCCTGCGGGAACTGGTCTTTGAATCGCTGCGGGAAGCGATTCTCACCGGTCAGTTACACCCCGGGGAACGGTTGATGGAGATCCAACTGGCGGAAGAGATGGGCGTGAGCCGGACTCCGGTCCGGGAAGCCATCCGCAAGCTGGAGCTGGAAGGATCGGTCGTGATGATCCCCAGAAAAGGGGCGTATGTCGCCGGCCTGTCGCTGAAAGACATCGCCGATGTCTTCGAGATCCGGGGCGCGCTGGAAGGATTAGCGGCCGAACTGGCCTCGGACCGGATCACCGACGACGAACTGGAAGAACTGGAACGGTATTTGGTCAAGATCGCCGAAGAGATCGAAAACGGGGATTTGAACAAAGTCGTGCAAACCGATACCGATTTTCATTCCTTGCTGTACCAGGCGAGCCGGAACGGACGCCTGACCCAGATCATTAACAATCTGCGCGAGCAGATCCAACGGTTCCGGACGACTTCCCTGTCCTATCCGGGGCGTATGAAAAACGCTTTGGAGGAGCACCGTAAAATTGTGGAAGCCATCGCCAGCCGCGATGGCGATCTCGCCCGGAAGCTGGCTCAGGAACATATTGAAAACGCGGAAAATAGTATGATGAGCATGCTTCACGAGGAGAAGAAATTTGGAGGTGGCTGAATGGACGCAATCATACTGGCCGGGGCTCCCAACTCAGGACCGCTGCGCGAGATAAGCCCGGCTCAATATGAGGCGGAAATACGGATTGCCGGAAAACCGATGCTCGATTACGTATTGGCCGCGCTGCAACAGGTGCCCGCCATCGATCGGATCGTGGTGGTCGGCGCGGAGACGGCGCTTTCTCCGGAATTGCGGGGCGGGCCCGTGACGGTCATCTCCCCCGGGCAATCATTGATTGACAGCCTGACCAATGGGTTGAACGCCATCTCCGGCGATCAGCCGGTCCTGGTCTCCACCTCCGATATTCCGCTGCTAACCAGGGAAGCGGTTGAGGATTTCTTGGACCGCTGCCGGAAGCTTGACGCCGATATCTATTACTCGTGCGTCGCCAAGGAACTGAACGAGGCGAAATATCCGGGAGTGCGGCGCACTTACGTCAAACTGGCCGAAGGCACGTTTACCGGCGGCAATTTGGCGTTGATCCGGCCCCGGGCGGCGCGGCAGAGTCAAGCGCTGCTTCAAAAAGCCGCCTCATTGCGGAAGAAACCGTGGCAACTCTGTCAGATGCTGGGCTGGAACTATCTGATCAAGCTGGTGACCGGCAGATTGTCGATCCCCGAGATCGAGGAGCGCGTTTCAAGAATGCTCCAGTTGAAAGTGGTGGGGGTTGTCTCACCTTATCCTGAAGTCGGAATTGATGTCGACAAACCGAGCGATTTGAAACTGGCAGCCAAAGTTCTTTCCAAGTGACGGGCGGGAAGTGGATTGAAAGTAAAACTTCCCGGTTTTTCGTGAAAACAGCCTTATGCTCTCCGGAAATTCCGTTCCGGAATGATAATTTATGAAGCTATGGATCGCTTTCACGGCAAAAATTGATCATTTTCGACAAAGAAAAGATCTCCTGGGTTCCTGGAGATCTTTTTTATTTGCCCGGAATGGATCGCGAAAAAACAAACCGATATTTTTCCGCATATTCCGGGAGTTTCGCTTCGCCAATCTTGTCGCTGGACAACAGCACGAAAAGTCTCCAAATAGGCAAATATGGTCTAGATAGAAAAATTAGTAAAAATTGAATTTACAGCAGAAGGAATTTCAAAATATTTATGGAATTTATTATACACTTCGTGTGGAAGGATTTGAATAGAAAGGTGAGTGGATCGATGAACATCACAGACGTTCGCCTGAAGAAAGTGAATTCCGACGGGAAAATGAAAGCGATTGCCTCCATAACCATTGATGATGCTTTTGTGGTCAGAGATATACGGGTCATCGAGGGGCAAAATGGTTTGTTTGTGGCCATGCCTAGCCGCAAAACCCCTGAGGGCGAATTTCGGGATATCGCCCATCCGATCACTTCCGATGCTCGTGAGTTGATCCAATCCGCCATTTTAAAAGAATATGAGAAAGCGGAGTAAGGTAAGTTTCTTGGCGCGCTTATGATGTGTATCCTGATTAGGCCGACCGCGAGGTTGGCCTTTCGTAATGTTGGCTTCCCAACCGAAGGTTGCCAGTTGACAGCTTGAGGAATGCTTGCTATACTATATTTTGTATTCACTGGGGCGTAGCCAAGTTGGTAAGGCACGGGACTTTGACTCCCGCATGCGTTGGTTCGAGTCCAGCCGCCCCAGCCATCCGCTTTGAAAACGGAACTCACGGAGAGTTCTTTTTTTGTTGCCTGGAGGAACCCCCGGGCCGGTGGAGAATAAACTTTAACTATATAGGATGAAGTAAATTTCTAAATATAAGATTTGCATTCTTAAAGCCGAATGCAAATGGCATCAAATCGGAATTTACTTTATCCTATTACAGCTGAAATAAGTTGAATTAAATCCCTTATTATTTTCATCATGGAAGGCTTACAGGACATGATGTATATTAGAAATTCAATTCAACTTATATAGTTAGTATGTTTAGAAAACGATATGGGACAGGTGATGGGTATGCCGCAATTAGCCTCGATTATTCTGGCAGCCGGGCAGGGAACCCGGATGAAGTCCAAACTGCCGAAGGTGATCCATCCGTTGCTGGGCAAACCGGTGTTGCGCTATGTAGCCGATTCCGCCGAGCGTTGCGGGGCGGATCCGATTCTGATTGTCATCGGCTTTCAGGGAGAGAAAGTCATGGAAGCAATGGGCTCCGGATACCAATACATATGGCAGCGCGAGCAGCGGGGTACCGGACACGCCCTGTTAGTGGCCGAGGAGGCCCTGCGCGGGCTGGACGGGGATCTGCTGGTTCTTTACGGCGACACTCCGCTTTTAAAACCGGAGACCATTACTGAATTGGTCCGTACCAAACATCAGCAGGGAGCGGTGGCTTCGATTCTGACCACTGAAATGGAAGACCCGACCGGCTACGGAAGGATCATTCGCGGAGCGGAAGGCCTGATCACGGCCATTGTCGAGCAAAAGGACGCGACCCAGGCCCAACGGGAGATCCGCGAAGTGAACACCGGAGTTTATTGCTTCAGCATACCTGAGTTGCTGGATGCCCTAAAAAAGCTTAGTCCCAAAAACGCGCAAGGTGAATATTATTTGACGGATGTCTTTAAAATATTGGTGGATAGGGGTTTGACAATCGCAGGACTGAAAACCGGCGACGCCGAGGAAGTGATGGGCCCCAACGACCGGGCCCAATTGGCCAGGACCGAGAATTATCTCAAGCGGAACATCAATGAGGAATGGATGCGCCAGGGCGTTACCATCGCTGATCCCGCCTTTACCTATATTGGACCCGAGGTCGAAATCGGGAAAGATACGGCCATTCTGCCGGGAACATTTTTGATGGGACGGACCAAGATCGGCGAGGATTGCATCATCGGTCCCCATACTAAAATCAGTGATTCGGAGATCGGAGCGGGAACGACCGTTCAGTTCAGCCAGGTGATCGAGGCCCGGATCGGGCCGGAGAACACCATTGGCCCGTTCGCCTTCATCCGGCCCGGGACCGATACTGCGTCCCAGGTCAAAGTCGGTGATTTCGTGGAGCTCAAAAACAGTGTCATCGGCCCGGGGAGCAAGGTGCCCCACCTCAGCTATCTCGGCGACACCGAGGTGGGCGCCGGCGTCAATATCGGCGCCGGGACCATTACCTGCAACTATGACGGGGTCCATAAACACCGCACTGTGATTGGTGATGACGCGTTTATCGGCAGCAACGCCAATCTGGTCGCTCCGGTGCGGATCGGCAACGGAGCCACGGTGGCCGCCGGGTCCACCATTACCAAGGAGGTTCCCGAGAAAACGCTGGGCGTCGCCAGGGCCAAACAGGAAAACAAGCCGGAATGGCGGTCCCCGCGGCAGCGCCATCCCAAAGAATAGTTTACAACCAAAGGAAGAGAATGTTATAATTTGAGCGATCCGGGTCCGGCGGTCCTGCTTCGAACCCCTATACATTCGACGTAGGAGGATCTCGGATGGAACTAAGTTTAGCGGCAACCCCACGGGAAGAAGCCGGCTCTGGAAAGGCGGGTCGATTGCGCCGGATGGGACAAATTCCGGCGATCGTCTATGGAGAGGCTCAATCCGATCAGAAGATCGTCATTAACGGCCATGAGTTGAAACGGCTCCTGCAGAATGGCGGCCGGAGCAAACTGATCGCGCTGGACCTTCCCCAAGGCCGGTATCAGGTGTGGATCAAGGAAATTCAGCGCCATCCGGTCAATGGCGAATTGCTGCATCTCGATCTGATGCGGGTGGCCATGAACCATCCGGTTACCGTCAAAGTCCCGGCGCTACTTGTTAACGAGGAGAAGCGGCCTAGGGATGGGGCGATACTGGAGGTATTCCTGCACGAGTTGGAAGTCAACTGTTTGCCGGCCCGGATCCCGGATCGAATCGCGGTTGATGTCGGGGAGTTGGCCTTGGGGTCGACCCTCTTTGTCCAGGATGTCACGGTCCCGCCGGGAGTGAAATTGCTCGATCCTCCGGAGAGTCCGGTGGTTACGGCCTCCGCTCCGGCCTTGGCTCCCGAGCCGACCCCGGTTGAGCCCGAGGCCAAGCCGGAAGGAGACGAAGTCAAACCGCAAGAAGCGTAATGTTGTTCGATCTCCGCCGCCGGAAATTTGCGGCGGCGCGACGATCGATTTATGGGTGGTTTCATTGTACTGTATCGTTGGTTTGGGGAATCCAGGAAAACAGTATCATGTAACCCGGCATAACGCCGGGTTTTTGGTGATCGACCGGTTGGCCGAAACATTTGGCGTTGCAATCAATCAGCGCGATTTTCAAAGCTTAGGCGGACTTTGGCTTCATTCCGGCCAGAAAATTTTGCTGCTGAAGCCGCAGACCTTCATGAATCTAAGCGGCGAAGCGGTCCGGTCTGCGGTCAATTTTTATAAGATACCCCGGGAGCGGTTGCTCGTCATTTATGATGAAATGGATCTGCCGTTGGGCTCCTTGCGTTTCCGGCTGAACGGCAGCGCCGGGGGGCACCGGGGCATGGGGTCGATCATTGCCGCGTTGGGCGGCGATCAGTCCATTCCGAGGCTCCGGGTCGGTATCGGACGGCCCGGCCCGGAACGGCCGGCCGTGGTTGATTATGTTTTGACGCCATTTTCATCACAGGAACGCTCGGTGCTGGACCCGATGCTTGATACGGCGGCGAAGGCGGCCGTATCGTTTGTGGAAAGTGGCGCCGCCTATACCATGAACCATTACAATATTTCACCGCGGCCGGCGGAGCGGATTGAATCCGGGGAATAATGGCCGGCAAGCTGGCAATGCTAAAGATTGATGAAGCTGGTAGCTTGGGTTGCCGCGTCGCTGGCCGCGGCGTGGCTCTGGGACCGTTGTTGGTTCCGGCTGGGGTTGCCCGAGAGTTTCCGGGTGGGAGTCGCGGTTCCCATCGGCGAGGAACTGCTGAAATATGCGGTGGCGGCTTGGGGCGGCCTGTTTTTGCCGTTGGTCTCGATTTTGTTTGGCCTCGGAGAAGGAATTTATGAAACAGCCCGTTCCCGGGAGCGCCGCGACGGGGTAGTACTCGGGGTCGGCCTGCTGACGCACGCCGTTTTCGGAGCGGTTTATCTGTTGCCGTTTCCGAAGCTTTGGCTGTTGACGGCGGCGACCGCGGTCCATATCGCTTGGAATTGCGGGGTTCTGTCGGTCAAAAATTCGGAATGATTAGTAAGTATGTGATAAAGCCGAATGATCGACTTTGTCCAACGGAGCCTATTGCGAAAGTGCTTTATCACTTGCTTTTCTGAGCTTTTAGGTGCCTACGGCCTTGAGCCGGAGTTTACCCAACGCTTTTAGCGCGTCTCAAAAATCAAGAATCAGATTCGACATTACATCCGCGAATAAATTGCGATGCCTGCAATATATTGTTCGTGGAGGCCCCGGATTCATTGGAGGTCGTTAATGAACAGCCTGCTGGCAGTGGTTGCCGGTCATCCGGAATTTAAACAAATTCGAGAACATTTTCTCAAAAAAGAATCAGCCCTGATCCCGGGGATCGGCGGTACCCAAAAATCGCTAAGCATCGCCGGATTGGTGGATGGCCTGGACCAACCGGTGCTGGTGGTCAGTTACAGCAATCAGCAAGCTTACCGCCTGGCACTGGATCTGGAAAGCTTGCTCGGCCAGAACCATGTTGCGTTCTTTCCCGAAAACGAATTGTTCCCTCATGAACAGGCATATGAACCGGAGGTGACGGCGCAACGGGTCGAAACGTTGGGCCGGATTTTGTTACGCCGGGGGCTGCTGGTGGTTGTTACATCCTGGCCGGCGTTACAACGCCGGTTGATCCCTCCCGCCAAATTCGCCGAGTTTCCGCTGCATCTGAAGCGCGGCTCCGAATATCCGCTGGAACGGCTTCAGCAGCGGCTGACGACGATGGGGTATGGCCGGGAAGAGATGATACAGTCGCCGGGCCAATTCAGCCGACGCGGCGATATTTTGGACATCTTTCCGCTTGATCGGGAAGATCCGGTCCGGGTTGAGTTTTTTGGGGATGAAGTGGACTCGATGCGTAGTTTTGGCGTGGACGAACAGATTTCCATCGAAAGCCTGGAGGAAATAGTAATCCTGCCGACCCGGGAAGGACTCTGGCTGCAGCCTGATTTTGACCGGGCTCAACCCGAAATAAAAACGCAATTGGAAGCCCAAGTCGCCAAACTGGAAGAGTTCGGCCGGATTCAGGAAGCCGAAAATTTGCGCAACCGGGTGGGAGAAGCCGTTGAACGCCTGTCCGCCGGACATCAGTTGGCCGGTGCCGATCAATTTTTGCCCTGGATCGAGGCTGGCTTGGTTACGCTCCCGGATTATCTGCCGGGATGCCGGGTGATTCTCGATGAACCGGTCCGGGGCAGGGACGCTTACCGGTTGAAAGAAGAAGAGACCGCGACCATTTACGCAAATTTCCTGGAAAAGGGCGTCGTTTTACCGAAGGAGCAGGAGATCTTCGCCGGATTGGATGAGCTGGATGGAAAGCTCGGGGCCGGTAAGCCGTGGGCCTTCTCACTCCTGGCCAAAACCTCCAAAACATTTATTCCCGATCGTACCCTGACCCTTTCGCTGAAAACCGCGCCGACCTTTCACGGGAAAGCCGAGCAATTTTCAAATGAGATTGAGCGCTGGCTGAAGGAAGGGCGTACCATTGTTCTGGCCGTCGCCTTAAAGGACAAAGCCCGGCGGTTGCGGGAGGTTCTCCGGGAGCAGGGCATCGCTTCTCAGCTGGCGCTGCCGGGGGAGGAAAACCCCCTTAAACCGCAGACGGTCCGGATCGAAGTGCTGGATCTGGAATCCGGGATCGATTGGCCTTTGGCCAAATTGATTGTTTTAACCGAAACGGAGCTTTACGGCAGGCAAAAAAAGAAATATCAAGCCCGTTTCCGGCAAGAAGGTTCCAAAATCAGTTCGTTCACTGATCTGAAGATCGGCGATTACGTGGTGCACATCAATCACGGCATCGGCCGCTACCTGGGCATCGAAACCCTGGAGATCGCCGGCGGACACCGGGATTACTTGAAAGTGGAATATGCCGGGGAAGATCGCTTATTCGTCCCGACCGATCAGATTGGCTTGCTCCAGAAGTATATCGGCGTCGAGGACGCGCCCCCCAAAATCAACAAACTGGGAGGCAGCGACTGGCAGAAAGTCAAGAATCGGGTCAAGGAATCGATCCGGGATATGGCCGAGCAGTTGCTTGAGTTGTACGCCCAACGCGAGGTGGCGCCGGGGGTCGGGTTTGCGCCGGACACCGTCTGGCAGCACGAGTTCGAGGAAGCCTTTTTTTATGAAGAAACCCCGGACCAGCTTCGGTCAATTCAAGAGATCAAGCAGGACATGGAGAGGGAGAAGCCGATGGACCGCCTGCTCTGTGGTGATGTCGGCTATGGTAAGACCGAGGTGGCGATGCGGGCCGCCTTTAAAGCGATCATGAGCGGCAAGCAGGTCGGGGTGCTGGTCCCGACCACGATCCTTGCCCAGCAGCACTATCTGACCTTCCGGGAGCGATTCGCCGGCTTTCCGGTGAACATTAAGGTCTTGAGCCGCTTTCAGTCCGCCCGGGAACAAGACCTGACCGTTGACGGCATGCTAAAAGGGGAAGTGGATCTGGTGATCGGTACCCACCGGCTGCTTTCTTCCGATATTCATTTTAAAGATCTGGGGCTGCTGATCATCGATGAGGAGCAGCGCTTTGGAGTCGCCCATAAGGAAAAACTGAAAGAACTGCGGAAGAACGTCGACGTCCTGACGCTGACCGCCACGCCAATCCCCAGGACTCTGCATATGTCGCTGGTCGGGATCCGGGACATCAGCATCATTGAAACGCCGCCCCAGGGCAGATACCCGATCCGCACCCATGTGCTGGAGTATAACGAAGAAATCATCCGGGAAGCAATTCAGCGGGAGTTGGACCGAGACGGCCAGATCTATTTCGTTTATAACCGGGTCGAGACAATCGAGCGAATGGCATCCTACCTGCAGAACCTGTTGCCCAAAGCCCGGATCGCCATTGCCCACGGCCAGATGGACGAGGATGAGCTGGAACGGGTGATGATGGACTTTTATGACAATGAAGCCGATCTCCTGGTCTGCACCACGATCATCGAGACCGGGCTGGACATTCCTAACGTCAATACCTTGATCGTCTACGATGCCGATCGGTTCGGACTCTCCCAGCTCTATCAGCTCAGGGGGCGGGTCGGGCGGAGCAACCGGATCGCCCATGCCTACTTTTGCTACCGGAAAGACAAGATCCTGAGCGAGAACGCTGAAAAGCGGCTGGCCGCGATCCGGGAGTTCACCGAGCTGGGTTCCGGCTTCAAGATCGCCATGCGCGATCTGGAGATCCGGGGCGCCGGCAATCTGCTTGGTCCGGAACAGCACGGCCAGATTGCGGCCGTGGGATTTGAGCTATACTGCCGCCTGCTCGAAGAAGCGATCCGGGAGAAAAAAGGAGAGATCGCGCCGGAACTTCCGGAACCGGTGATCGAAATTCCGGTGGACGCCTATATTCCATCCCAATATATTGCCGATAATAAACAGAAAGTCGAGATGTACAAAAAGGCGGCGCTGGCCCAGACCGGGGAAGCAGTGGAAGGCTTCGCGGCCGAATTGATCGATCGCTTCGGGGATCCGCCCGGCCCGGTGGCCAATATGATTGCGCTGGCCCAGATCAAAGTGTTGGCCAGACAATTGGGCATCGCTTCACTGGGTTGGGAACGTTCGGAGATCGTCGGAAAACTTCATATCGGGCTAGTGGTCGATTATGAAAAAGTTCTGGCGGTTCTGCAAAAATATCGCGCCCATTTCCGTTATCAGCCGGGCCGTCCGCCGGTGCTGCGGTGGCGCGGCTTGAAACCGAACGACGAAGCCCTGAAGATGGTCCTCGATAGTTTAAAGCTGTTGCGGTAGGATCGAAAAACTCTCGGATGCCTCCAATTTTATCATGGCGCCGCGATTTACCTGGCAACCGGCATTGTAGGCGGCCCGGGCTTCCCGGAAACGGCCGCGCAGTTTTTCGGTTTTGGCCAGCCGATAATGGAGCTTATAATTTAGGGGATATTGGCGGATGGCTTTCCGGTAGTATCCGGCCGCCCGGTCGAAGTTGAACTGGCGGAAGGCCAGATCGCCGAGCAATAGGGAAACCTGATAGCGCTTAGGATACTCCAGTTCCAGCCGGCGCAGGATTCGCTCGGATTCCCGGTAATACCGGCGGCGCAAGGCTTCGTTGTTCCGGGCCCGGCGGGCCGCCCGCATCAGAGTTAACGCATAACGGTAGCGATAATGATAGTTCCACGGGGTAAGCGCCACGACCCGCCGGTAATTATTCAAGGCCAAACTGTAGCGATGGCGGTGGGCCTGCTTGTATGCTTGATTATTAAAGCTGATCCGAGTAGTAGAGGCTGAAGACGGGAATTGCCCAAACCACCATGGCGGCCCCTAGCAAAACTTTTAGATGGACCCTCTTCGCGCCGGCCGCAGCCTCGGACGCGGGGGGAAAATAAAGCCCCAACAGAATGCCCAATTCAATCCAAAACAAGAATGCGTAATGAACCAGTGAGTAGGCGAATTGGACAAAAACCAGATAACTGAGGAGCGAAGCCCACAAAGCGCAGGGGCCAATCCGGTTTTCAATCGGGATCCCAGGCCGCGGCCGGGCGCAATAAAGGAGGCTGGCCAGAAGCCAGAGAAAGCAGGCTAGACCCAGCAGACCCTGGGTGCCAAGATAATGCAGGAATTCATTATGAACTTGGCGAAGGTCTTTATCCGGACCCCAATGATTAACGGCCCGCGCCGATTGAAACTTGTGAAAGGAATCCTGAAAAGACCCGATGCCCTCTCCGAGGACCGGCGCTTGTTGAAATACCCGCCAGGCGATTTGCCAGATCAGGAGCCTGCCGCTGTCCTGCCCCTTCGATAAGGAATCAATCCGGGAACCGAGATTATAATCCCGGGCGGCCCGGGGCTGATACAGCGTGAAAACCTGGCTGGTGACGATACCGGCGATCAGCAGGATCATTAAGGTATGTGCCAATAGGTTGTTGTCGAAAAAGATTTTTTTATTAAAACCCCAGCCGGTCAAAAGCAGGCTGATCCCGACCGCCAGCCAGATGAATCCGAGCTTGACCAGGAGAAAGGCGGCGGCGCCACAGCCAAGAATTATCAGGAACCGGGGCCAGAACGGCTTGGCCGTCTTGGCGGACCAGAACAGCGAGGCGCTGAGCACAGCGAGGCCTACCATAAAACCCAGCCAGGCGGAACGGGAAAAAGTGAGCGCCAACGCAGTGGCGCTTAGATAGAGGGCGACCAGCAGCAAGGCCCGGGCCCAAGGCCGCCTTTCTTGGGCAGTTTTCCAAAGCACTAGGGGAAAAACGAGAATCAGATAAGCGCCGAAGGAATTGGGGTCTCCAAACAGGCTCTCCATCCGGGAGATTTCCCGCAGATCGATCGGATCACCGTAAAAATACTGAAAAATACCATAAAGGGTAATCAAAAAGGTCGTTAATACGATCGTCTCCAGCCAGGCCCAATGGTCGCGCTCGGTCCGCACAAACAGATATCCGCCCAAAAACAGCGCGGCGTAACCGATTTGGACCGCAAGCGATTCCGATTGGCCGTAGGCCCCGAATAACCCTTCGATCGGCATCGGCAGGCGGAGCGTTTGATAGAGCTGCAAAACGCCATAACTAAGGAAAGAAACCAAAATGACCCGGGGGAGATTGATTGCGCCGCGGTAATACAAGAGTACGGCAAGGAGCACCAGGAAACTCCCGAACAAAAAGATTGCCAATTTGGGCGTGGCATAATGATCAAAGGTACCGGTTGAAAACGCCAGGGGAATCAGCAAACAGATCGCTTGGAGAATCGACAGCGGCCGGACTGGCTTCACTTTCTCACCTCTCCCGAAAATGAGCTGCGATCGACCCGCCGGAAAAGGCCGGGCGTGGAAGCACCATCGAAATGCCGTAAAGTCAAGCCAGGAATTATGTGCCACGGCTTCCAAGGGTTAATTATTAGCTATTCTTTGAAAATATCCTGCCCGCTATTTTCGTAGTATGGTTAATTTAAAAACGGGAATGATAGAAATACCAAATTGATAGTGTCAGGCTAAACTGCTGTAAAGTGGCAAAATGAATAAAAGAAAAGGTTTGGCTATATACTATCATTAAAAGCTGCAGGTGAGAGCATGAAAAGTCCACTCCGGGTCATACGGGTGGCAGGTCCTCTGAAATCAGAACAAACCAAGATTAATGGAAAAGGAGGGATTCGGGGATGAAGGCGACCGGAATTGTACGGCGGATCGATGATCTAGGCCGGGTGGTCATCCCCAAGGAGATCCGTAGAACCTTACGGATTCGAGAGGGCGACCCGTTAGAGATTTTCGTAGACCGGGAAGGGGAAGTTATCCTAAAAAAATACTCTCCCATCGGCGAATTGGGCGATTTCGCCAAGGAATACGCCGATTCTCTTTACGAGTCGACCGGACATATCGCTTGTATCGCGGATCGAGATATGGTGATCGCGGTATCGGGCGCACCCAAGAAAGAGTTTCTGGATAAACCGATCTCCAAAGCGGTTGAGAAAGCGATTGAAGACCGAAAAGTCGTGCTCATGGCCAAACCCGGCGATCATAAATATTGTGACGCCTGCCCGGTCAAAGAGGATGAGGGGAAGTGCAAGTTTACCGCCCAAGTGATTGCACCGATTATTGCCGAAGGCGACCCGATCGGGGCCGTGATCCTCTCCAGCAAGGAGCCCAATGTGGTCATGGGTGATTTGGAAGTGAAAATCGCGGAGACAGCCGCGGGGTTCCTGGCAAAGCAGATGGAACAATAGTTTACAACAATAAAAAAGTGGGGGCATAACCACCACTTTTTATTTTTATTCTAAAAGCCAGGTGATAAAGTCCAATGCTCGACTGTAACCTCGCGGAAAACAGTAAGAAAAGGGACTTTATCCCTTGCTTTTTTGAGCGCTTGTGTACAACCCGGCCTTCGGCCGGGATTTATCACAAGGTTCCCAAAAACCAAGTCATTCATTCTTGCTGTTCATCATCGACATCAAGGCCGTTAACAGGGCCGGATTGATTTTGCTTTGGCCGTCGCCGTTTCCGGCCATTCCCAGCATGGCCGGGAGCAGATCGTTTAAAGGCAGGGAACCGGCTTTCGGGGCGAATTGTTTCAGAAGCCCGGCGAAATCCGGTGCCGGGGATAGGGCTGAGTCCGGTTCCCCCATGGTGACAAAGAAACCCACCAGTCGCTGAGCCATTGGGCTCAATAAGGGTCTAATCATTGTAAGCAATGTAACATCGTTTTGCTCTAAGAACGGATGGAGCGGTTTCTCGATAAGCGTGCCTGTTTTCAGGTCGCTTTTTTCGTGCCTGTCGCGTTTTTCATAGCGATCGTTCCGATCACTTCGATCATTTCGATCATTTCGCTCATTCTTATCATTGTCGGATGGATGATGACCCATGAGTCCACCTCCTATTCAATAACTAATGTATGAAACAACGGGGCGGTTGGTAACAGGCTCCTGAAAAGTCGAAAATCATGAAGTCCAAAAGCATGAATAGTTACGTTAATTTTGCGGTCGAAACAGGAGTCGGGGTTTCTTTGCCGAATAAAATTCAGCAGCCCTTTACGGGCGGAGTCAAAGGTCGATCATGACTTCAAAATATAGTAAGGTGGAATGGGAATGAAAATCGGCTTAGTAGGCCTGGCGGGTTCGGGAAAGTCAACCCTGTTTCATTTGTTGACCGGCGGCGATTCCGGATCGGCACAGAAAATGGCGGCCAACGTGGGAATGGCCAAGGTGCCGGATCTCCGGATCGACTATCTCTCCGGACTCTATAAGCCCAGGAAAACCATTTATGCCCAGATCGAATTCACTGATTTGCCCGGATTAATCCCGGGCGGCCAGGGCGGCCACGCCTTCTTGCAGTCGATCCGGAATGTCGACGCCCTGGTGCAAGTGGTCCGGGCCTTTCAGGACCCAATGGTGCCCCATCCGGTGGACTCGGTGGACCCCTGGCGCGATCTGGAGCAGCTTCATACCGAGTTGCTCTTCGCCGACCTGGAAGTGGTCGAGAAACGGCTGGAGCGCCTGGATTCGGGCAAAAAGAAGAAAGAGAACGAGGGCGAACGGGAACTGTTGCTGCAGTGCCGGGAGATTCTGGAGTCGGAGGGCCGGCTGGAAACGCTGGATCTGAAAGAGGGCCAGGCGGAACTGATCAACGGCTACGGATTCCTGACTCAAAAACCGATGCTGATCGTGGTCAATCTCGACGACGAGCAATGGCGGTCCGGCCAGTACCCGGGCCGGGACCGGCTGGAGAACTACAGCCGGGAACAGGGGGTTCCGGTGGTTACCATCTGCGCCCGGACCGAGATGGAAATCGGCGAGTTGCCGCCGGAGGAGCGGGCCGAGTTCCTGAGTGACCTGGGGATCACCGAAAGCGGCATCGACCGGCTGGCCCAGGCCACCTATAGCCGGTTGAACCTGATCTCCTTTTTTACCGTGGGTGAGGATGAGGTCCGCGCCTGGACCATTGAGAAAGGAACCAATGCCAAGCGGGCGGCGGGGAAGATCCATTCCGACATCGAACGGGGCTTTATCCGGGCCGAGGTCGTCAAATACCGGCATCTCCACGAATTGGGCTCCATGGTCAAAGTCAAGGAAAAGGGGCTTTTCCAGTTGGAAGGCAAAGAATATATTATGGAGGACGGCGATATCGTCAACTTCCGTTTTAATGTCTAGCCAAGGGGAGATCCGCCACCCGTTTCCCGAGAGGATTGTTTCACGAAGGCTTTCGTAACGGAGCGGTGGCCGCTCCAAGTGATCCAGCCGCTGCAACAAGTGATCCAAAAGTCCGAACAGTTGATCCAAGCGCCGGATCAGTTGCCCGGAGTGCCGGATCAATTGATCCAAAGGTTGAATCAGATGATCCGGGAAGTGGATCAACTGATCAGAGTATCGGATCAGATGATCCGAGGGTTGGATCAAGTGATCCGAGAGCCGGATCAGTTGATCGGATCATTCGATCACTTGATCGAAGAGTTGGATCAGTTGATCGAGGTCCCGGATCAGATGGTGCGGGTACTGGATCAGATGATCCAGGAGCCGGATCAATTAATTCGGGTGTTAATCTACGGTTCGGAGCACGATGCTTGATTCCGGAAGGGAAAAAGCAGCGCGACCAATCGTGGCGGCTGATTAGTTGAAATACTTTTGTCTTTGGAGGAAATACTAGATTTCGGATTCGGAAAGGGGAATATTGGGATGACCGGTATCAAATTCGGAACCGACGGCTGGCGGGATTTAATGTACGATCATTTTAACCTTCCCAACGTCCGTCTGGTGGTCCAGGCCATTGCCAAGTACACCAAAGATCATCACGGGGAAGGCCGCGGGATCGTGGTCGGCTATGACGCGCGGTTTTTCTCGGAGGTATTCGCCAGGGAAGCCGCCGGGCTGCTGGCGGAGAGCGGAATTAAAGTCCTGTTCGGAAAGAGGGATTATCCCACGCCGGTGATCGCTTACGCGGTCCAACTGTATGGGGCGTTCGGGGCGATCATGTTCACGGCGAGCCATAATCCGCCGGAGTATAACGGGATCAAATTCATCCCGGAGTACGCCGGGCCCGCCTCCCTGGAGATTACCCGGGAGATCGAGGTCAATCTGAATTTGCTGGCGCAATCGGGGAACACTGATCATGGGGCCGCTTCCGGCGCGCTTAGCGCCGATCCGTTGATTTCGACCGTTGATCCGACCCCGGAATATTTCGCGCACTTGCGGCAATTGGTGGATATCCCCGCCATCCGCCGTTCGGGGCTGCGGATCGCCATTGATCCGATGTACGCCACGGGCCGGGGCTTCCTGGCCGGGCTGCTGACGGACTGCCCTTGCGAAGAAATTCATAATCAGCGGGATCCGCTGTTCGGCGGGTCCATGCCGGATCCGCAGGATAAATTCTTGGCCGAGTTGAAGGCCAGGGTCAATTGCGGCCAACTCAGCATCGGGCTGGCCACCGACGGCGATGCCGACCGGTTCGGGATCGTCGATTGCGATGGCACTTATCTCACTCCGAATCAGGTCATTCCGTTGCTGATGGTGCATTTGATCCGGTCCCGGGGGCTGCGTGGCGTGGCCGGCCGCTCGGTGGCCACCACCCATATGATCGACCGGCTGGCCGAGATTCACGGGGTGGAAGCGGTAGAAACGCCGGTCGGTTTCAAATACCTCGGCGAGCTGATGCGGACCCGGCCGGTGATCATCGGCGGCGAGGAGAGCGGCGGCCTTAGCGTGATGGGCCACATCCCGGAGAAAGACGGGATCCTGGCTTGCGCGCTGATGGCGGAGATGCTGGCGGTCACCGGCAAGCCGCTCACCGCGACCTTGCAGGAACTCTACCGGGAGGTGGGCCATTTCCAGACCCGCCGGATCGATATTCATCTCAGTGACGCGGCCAAGCAAGCGATCCTGGAGAAGTGCCGGAAAAATCCGCCCGAGGCGGTTCAGGGGCTGAAAGTAAAGGAACTCCGGACCATCGACGGCTTCAAGTTCATCATGGAAAACGGCAGTTGGTTCCTGATCCGGCCTTCGGGCACCGAGGCCTTGATCCGGGTCTATTTCGAGGCAACTTCGGCCGAGGCCCTGGAGGGGCTGATCGCCCCGGTTCAAAGCTTACTCGATCAATGGGGCAAGGGTTGAATCTCCAAACGCCGCCGCCGGATCTCGGGGACTGGCCCCAGGACGCGCTGCGGCTGGCCGAACGCTACCGTTTGCAAGAAGTCCGGCTGGAAATCGGCAGCCGCCGGCTGGAGCTGCTGAAAGTCGTCAACATTGACGATCTGCTGGATAAGGTGACCGATGCCGATCAGATCCCGTTCTGGGCCGATCTGTGGCCGGCCTCGATTGGACTGGCCGCTTATATCCTGAGCCATGGAGAGCGGCTACGTGGAAAACGAGTGTTGGAACTGGGCGCCGGGGTCGGGCTGGCTGGCATCGCCGGCCGAATGGCCGGTGCGGAAGCGGTTCAGTCCGACTTCAGCAGCGAGGCGCTCCGTTTCACCCGGGTCAATTGCCGGCGCAACGGGGTTCCCGAGGAGCCGACATTGCTGGCCGACTGGCGCCAGTTTCCGGCGGAGGCCGGCACCTTTGATCTGATTCTCGGCGCGGACATTCTCTATGAGAAGACGCTTCATCCGTATCTGGAGCGGATTTTCGAGACCGCCCTGAACCCGGGGGGCGAGGTCTGGCTGGCCGACCCGGGCCGGGATTATGCCCGTCAATTTGGCGAGGCCATGGCCGCAACCTGGCGGATCGCCACCGACCAAATTCCGGTGGAATATGAAGCCAAAGCCTATCGCATCCAATTGTACCGCCTGACGCGAGGGAACAATTAACCGCTTTCATCGTTTTAATCTATATCCGAAACGTCATCAAGGCTTGCGCTCCCGTTGAAGCGGGCGGGCCGGGATGAACGACTATTCCCGAAAGCGTTCAGGAGGTATATGCAGGTGAATCGTTTTCGCTTTGATTATCAAGACCGGCGGACCTCGTTGGTGCTGATGGCGCTGATCGCGGGGATTGTCGGCGCGTTGCTGGTGATCGTGGCGGTGAAGTTTACCGGGCTGGGAGCGGCCTTGGTCGACCCGCCGGCGGTCCCCGCGCCTTCCCCGGCGCCGCCCCAATCCAGACCGATCAGCCTGAGCCAGTACGAGCAGGCCACCATCGGGGTTGTCAATAAAGTGGGGCCGTCGGTGGTGATGATCACCACCAATACGGTGATTGAAGATTTTGACTTTTTTACCGGTCCCGAGGTTAAAAACATTCAGGGGTTGGGCTCCGGGGTGATTTACCGGCCGGATGGCTATATTCTGACCAATAACCACGTGGTGAACGGGCAGACCGGCATGGCCAGCAAAATCATAGCGGTGCTGCCCAACGGACGCTCCTACGCGGCCAAAGTCATCGGCGTGGATCCCCAGACCGATCTGGCGCTGCTGAAGATCAACGCCTCCGGGCTGACCGCCCCGGAATGGGCTGATTCCGACCGGGTGCAGGTCGGGCAGATGGCCATCGCCATCGGCAATCCGTTGGCTGAGAACCTCAATAATACGGTGACGGTCGGCGTGATCAGCGCCAAAGGGCGGACCCTGGCGGTCAGCGAGGAAGACCAGCTCCGCAACATGCTTCAGACCGACGCGTCCATTAACCCCGGCAACTCGGGCGGGCCGCTGCTGGACTCCGGCGGCAGCATCATCGGTTTGAATACGGCGATCGCCGCCAATTCGCAGGGAATCGGCTTTGCCATCCCCAGCAACACGGTACGGTCCGTCGCCGATCAGTTAATTGCCAAAGGCTATGTCTCTCGGCCGGGGCTGGGAATCGCCTATATCCACTTTACGCCGGAGATCGCTAAGATGCTTGAATACCGGCTGGGCCGCAGGCTCCCGGTGGACAGCGGCGTCTTTGTGGCCAAAGTGCTGGAAAGCAGTCCGGCGGCGAAGGCCGGCATCCGGCCAGGTGATATCATTATCGAGGTCAACGGGAAGCCGGTCAAGGAGGACGACTTGATCCGGGAGGCCATCGCCACCAACCCCATCGGCACCAAGCTTAAGATAACGTACTACCGTGGTTCCAAAAAGAGTCAAACTACGGTGAAGATCGGCGAGATGAAACGGTAGACGGTTTTTGGAAGAGAATCAAGGCCCCGCCTAAGAAGGCGGGGCCTTTTTTATTGGTTATTATCTAAAACGTATTTCAAAAATTTTAATAAATTAATTAAAAACAATTGTAATATACAGTGTAAGAGTTTATAATTGAATTATCAGAGATGACTTGTTGGCAAAGATTTAATATAATCAAACATAAACATTTTAAGTTATTAAATTAAAATATTTAACCCAAAACATCCTAAGAATAAGGCGGACGTTGATTTGAAAGGAGGATTTCTTTGAACCGGATTAAAGAACTTCAGCAAACAGCCGTTGAACGACGGATTGAGCTTCTTCAAATGATCATGGCGGCCAAAACCGGGCATACCGGGGGGGCGCTCTCGTCAATCGATATCCTGGTGACGCTATTTTATGAGATGATGCGGATCGATCCCAAGAACCCGCGCTGGGAGGAGCGGGACCGGTTCATTCTGAGTAAAGGCCACAGCGTCGAAGGGTATTATACCATCCTGGCCGATCTCGGATTTTTCCCGAAAGAAGAATTGCCTACCTTTAGCGCGTATCGGTCGCGGCTGATCGGACATCCCACAGTAAAGGTTCCCGGAATTGAGATGAATACCGGAGCGCTTGGACACGGGCTTTCAGCCGGGGTGGGCATGGCCTTGGCCGGTAAAATGGACGGCAAGGATTATAAAGTATATGTTCTGATGGGTGACGGGGAACAGGCGGAAGGATCGGTCTGGGAGGCGGCGATGGCCGCCGGCCAATACGGCCTGGATAATTTGATCGGAATCATCGACCGCAACCGCTTGCAGATCAGCGGCAATACCGAAGCGGTCATGGGATTGGAACCGCTCGCCGCGAAATGGGCCGCGTTCGGCTGGGAAGTCATGGAGGCTGACGGGAACGACATCGGCGACTTGCTAAGGGTTTTCAGGAAAATCCCGGCTGCCGCCAGGCCGCATTTGGTCATCGCCGACACGGTAAAGGGAAAAGGGGTATCATTTATGGAGAATGTCGCCAAATGGCACCACGGAGTCCCTAGCCCGGAACAGTACCAAAGGGCGCTGGAGGAATTGAACCGGAAGCTGGCGGAGGTGAAGGCGGGATGAGCGATATCGGTCAGGCCGTTCCGTGCCGGAAAATGTTCACGAATACCTTGTTGGAGCTGGCGCGAAAGGACCGGCAAGTCGTGGTGGTGACCACGGACGCCAGGGGTTCGGTTACGCTGGAAGAATTTGCGCAGCAACTGCCCGGACAGTTCGTGGAGATCGGCATCGCCGAACAGAATGCGGTGGGTGTCGCCGCCGGGCTGGCCGCTTGCGGCAAAAAGGTGTTTTGCTGCAGTTACGCCTGTTTCTTGACGGCCCGGAGTTTGGAACAGGTGAAAGTGGATGTGGCCTATACCCAAACCAATGTCAAGATCATCGGGGTCAGCGGTGGCGTCAGCTACGGCGCGCTCGGCTCCACTCACCACTCCTTGCAGGATCTGGCGGTGATGAGGGCCATACCTGGCATTCGCGTGGTGCTTCCGGCTGATATCCACCAGACCCGGAAGTTGACCGAAGCACTGGTTCAAGAGGAGGGCCCGGTATACGTCCGAATGGGTCGCAACGCCGTAGCCGACGTTTATTCGGAGTATGATGCCCCGTTCGAGCTGGGAAAGGCCAATACCTTGCTGGACGGCGACGATATTACGCTGATCGGGGCAGGCGAGACGGTGCGCCGCGTTCTTGACGCCGCGCTGATCCTGCGCGAACAGGGGATCACCGCCCGAGTTATTGACATGCACACCATCAAACCGTTGGACGAAGCGGTTGTTTTGCAAGCTGCCCGGGAGACCGGTCGGATCATCACCGTTGAGGAACACAGCGTTCACGGCGGATTGGGATCCGCCGTCACCGAAGCGGTGATCCAGACCCAACCGGTCCCCGTGAAGATTTTGGGGATACCGGACGAACCCGCGGTCAGCGGCAGTTCGGCCGAGATCTTCGCCCATTACGGATTGACCGGGCCGGGGATCGCGGCGGCGGCATGGGCCATGCTGGAGAGGTGAACGGGATGGAGCGCTGGATTCTGGCGATCGATCAATCCACATCGGGAACGAAGGCCATTCTTTTTGACGAATCCGGCCGATTGGTTCTGCGCCGCACGATGGAGCACACTCAGTATTATCCCCATCCGGGGTGGGTGGAGCACGACGCGGTGGAGATTGACCGGAAACTTCGGCAGGCAGCCACGGAAGTCCTGGAGGAGAGTGGAATCGACCGCCGCGGGATCGCCGCCGTGGCCATCACCAATCAACGCGAGACCACACTGGTTTGGGACGCCGATACCGGAACGCCCGTTTATAATGCCATTGTCTGGCAATGCGGGCGGGCCGGCGCGATCTGCAAGGAGTTGATCGAAAGGGGCTACGGACCGTCGATCCAGGAGCGGACCGGGTTGGTCGTTTCGCCTTATTTCTCCGCTCCGAAGGTCAAATGGATTTTGGATAACGTTCCGGGAGTCAGGGAGAAAGCCGAAGCCGGCCGGTTGTGTTTCGGAACCATGGATAGCTGGGTAGTCTGGCAATTGACCGGCGGCAAGGTCCACGCCACCGATTTCTCCAACGCCAGCCGGACCATGCTGTTTAATATCCATGACCGGCGCTGGGACCCAGAACTGCTGGGATGGTTCGGCATTCCGGAAAGCATGATGCCGGCGGTCCGCTCCTCCGATGAGATTTTCGGCCATACCACGCTGGGAAAGTTGCTTCCCGTCCCGGTCCCAGTGACGGGAGTGATGGGGGATTCCCAGGCGGCGCTATTCGGCCAGAACTGTTTCGGCAAGGGAATGGCAAAAGCAACGTACGGAACGGGTTCGTCGATCATGATGAACATCGGGGAGCGGCCGCTTTTGTCCCAACAGGGACTGGTAACATCGATCGCCTGGGGAAGGAGCGGCCGGATCGACTATGTGCTTGAGGGCAACATCAATTGCGCCGGCGATACTATCAAATGGCTGGCCGATGGCTTGGAGCTGATCTCCGATTCCCGGCAGTCGGAATCGATCGCGGCGTCACTGGCGGACAATGACGGGGTGTATCTGGTGCCCGCGTTTTTGGGCCTGGGAGCGCCGTATTGGGATAGCGACGCGCGGGCCTCGATCACCGGCATGAGCCGCGGCACGAAGCGCTCCCACCTTGTCCGGGCCGCGCTGGAGTCCATCGCTTATCAAGTAAAAGACATTATCGATCTGATGATCCAAGAATCCGGAATTCCGCTGCGGGAGTTACGGGTCGATGGCGGTCCCACCCGTAATGAATTTCTCATGAAATTCCAGGCGGATTTGTTGAATGGAACGGTCGTCCGGAGCGGCATCGCCGAATTATCGGCGCTGGGAGCCGCCTACATGGCCGGGTTGGCGGTGGGCCTCTGGCAAAGCCAGCGGGAGCTTCAAGCGCTGCGCACCGAATACGCCGTTTTTAGCGGTGACATGAGCGACGATGCCCGGAAGGCGTTATATCGGGGATGGCGCGAAGCGGTCCGGCGCACCTTATCCAGCCGTTAAAAAACGGGATTTCAAACGAAAGGTTGGAGGAGAAACCTATGCAAAACATCACCTTTGGCGTTATCGTCAGCAACCGGAGCTTTTTCCCCGACCACCTGGTGACCAAAGGCAGACGGGCCATACTGGAGAAATTGGCCGGGTTGGGATACGGTGCGGTTATCGTGTCCGAAACCGATGCCCCGCTCGGCGCCGTAGCAACACTCGCGGACGCCAGGGCCTGCGCCGAACTGTTTCAAAAGAACCGGGACCGGATCGACGGGATCCTGGTCGTCCTGCCCAATTTCGGCGATGAAGTCGGGGTGTCGGCCGCGATCGATCTGGCCAAACTGAACGTTCCCGTGCTGGTCCAGGCCTGCGACGACGATATGGACCGGCTGGATCTGGCCAACCGCAACGACAGCTTTTGCGGTAAGCTGTCAGTTTGCAATAGTCTGTATCAACGAGGGATCAAGTTTACCAATACCACTTTGCACACCTGCGCCATTGAAAGTGCTGAGTTTACCAAGGATATCAATGATTTCGCGGCGGTCTGCCGGGTGGTCGGAGGCGTCAAGACGGCCCGGATCGGGGCCATCGGCGCCCGGCCCGATCCGTTTCACACCGTGCGCTATTCGGAAAAACTGTTGCAAGCGGCCGGGATTACGGTTTCAGTCGTTGATCTATCGGAGATTATCACTTCCGCTCAGCAATGGGAAGATAACGAAGCGATTCAAGACCGGATCGCAGCGATTAAGGCCTATGGCAAGATTAACGCCGGGGTGCCTGAGGAGAAGATCGTCAAACAAGCCCGGCTGTCGCTGGCCCTTGAAAAATGGGTCGATGACAATGATTGCGACGCCAGCGCCGTCCAGTGCTGGAATTCGATTCAGAATAACTTCGGGTGCGCGGCTTGCCTCGCTATGAGCATGATGGGGGAAAAGGGGAAGCCGAGCGCCTGCGAAACCGATGTGATGGGCGCTTTGACCATGCATGCCTTGTATCTGGCGTCGGGGCGGCCCCCGGCCTATCTCGACTGGAACAACAACTATTATGACCAGCGGGATGTCTGCATTAGCCAGCATTGCTCCAATTTCCCGAAAAGCTTTTTCGGATGCGATTTTGAGATCGGGGATCTCGATATCCTGGGAACGACTATCGGCGCGGAAAAGTGTTTCGGCGCGCTCAAGGCGCAAATTGTTTCCGGCCCGATGACCTTCGCCAAGATCACGACCGATGACCGCAACGGGAAAATCAAGGCATACCTCGGGGAAGGCGAGTTTCTGGACCAAACGGTTGCCAGCTTCGGCGGGCTGGCGCTGTGCCGGATCCCGGGATTGCAACGGCTGATGGATTTCATCTGCCGCAACGGATTCGAACACCATGTCGCCATGAGCCGGTCGCTGTCCGCCGGGATCCTGGAGGAGGCCTTCGGCAATTACCTGGGATGGGAAGTGTACCGGCACCGCTAAGCTGCGGCGTAGCGGCCCGCTTCCAAATCATAGTTGATTTTTTAGCGGAGTCCGGTACAATAATACTAACAATGTAAATGTCAGGAGTAACTGAGTTATGCCGTTGCGGATCAAAGATATCGCCAATGAATTGAATATATCCTATGCTACGGTTTCCCTGGTGCTGAACAACAAGCCCGGAATCAGCGAGGAAACCCGGCAGAAAGTGCTGAAACTGGTTGAAGAGAAGGGGTACAGCACCAACCTGCTATCCAAGCCGGCGTTGAAAAACAATCGGAATATCCGGTTCGTGATTTACAAAAAACACGGGAAGGTCGTCTCGGACACCCCGTTTTTTTCGGCGCTTATAGAAGGGATCGATCAGGAGACCCGCAAAGAAGGTTACAATGTGCTGGTTTCATACATCAATGAGAAGGACAACATCAAGATGGAAGTACTCCGGATCATTGAGGAGACGCCGCCGGACGGGATCTTGCTCTTGGCGACGGAGATGAAGCGGCAGGACCTGGAGCCTTTCAAACAACTGGCTTTGCCCATGGTGCTGTTGGACAGTTATTTCCAACATGAGCGGTATGACACGGTGATCATCAATAACCGGCAGGGCGCCTATGAGGCGGTTAAATATCTGGTCGATTGCGGCCACCGGGAGATCGGGCATTTGAGCAGTTCGGTGTGGATCAACAACTTCGATGAGCGGAAGGAAGGCTTCCACAAGGCGTTGGCCGATTACGAGATCAAGCTGAACAAACGCCATCAGTTCGAAGTAGAACCGACCATGGACGGCGCTTATCACGATTTTCTCAGGGCGCTGGAAGCGGCCGATACGCTTCCCACCGCGTTTTTCGCCGATAATGACATTATCGCTTTCGGCGCCATCAAGGCGTTGCGGGAAAAAGGGTACAATATTCCTCGCGAGATCTCCATCGTCGGCTTTGACGATATGCCGTTCTGCGAAATGATCGACCCACCGCTGACCACGCTGCAAGTGTATAAGCAACGGATGGGCCGGATTGCCGTGAAACGCCTGATCGAGCGGATCGAGGAAAATCCCGAGGAAGATATCAAGGTGGTGGTCAACACCGAGTTGGTCGAGAGAAAGAGCGTTCTCAACAAACGGGATTTATAGCTAGAATCATCGTCGCTCAAACAAAATCCCAAGGGCTGTCAAGTGGATATTTGACAGCCCTTTTTTTGCGGCTGGATAGGTTATGGCTACAAGGATCGTAAGACGCCTTTTAAATTTAAGACTAAAATAATTTAAAATAATTTAGACAATGTATTGAAAAAAATTAAATGACAGCGTATAATTAAGATGTAACAGACGTGTAAAACAAAAGGGATAATTGAGGGTCAAGGTATAAAGGATCAGAGAAATAATTAAAATATTTTAGCAAATTAAATAATTGATCCGTTGAAACAATGGGGAAAGTAAACGGTGGTGTTAGGAAGGGGGGGAGGTTATAAATAAAAATCGTCGGGCCTAATTTTACTTAACTACGAAAGGATGATGGAAAATGGAGAAAAAGATTTCCCGGTGGCGGATGAATGGACTCCTGGTCATGCTTTTAGCGGTGCTGGTGTCTTCTTTCACCGTAACCAGCGCGGCCGAAAAAGTAAAGGTCAACTTTTGGACATTGAATACTAGGGTGGATCTTTCGAAAAAAATTATTGCCGATTTTAAGAATGTCAATCCCAATGTCGAGATTGTCATGACCTTGAATGGGACGGACGATCAAAAGCGAAATCTTAAAATCGCCGCTTCTTCGGGGACTTTGCCGGACATCTGGCTCAACTGGGGAGGATCGCTGGCGTCCTTCTATCAGGAAAACGGGTTGACAGCGAACCTGGCATCTTATGCCAAAAAGAACAAATGGAACGATCGGTATATGCAAGCGGCGCTGGATATGTGCAAATTCAACGGACAATTATCCGGAATGCCGACCGCCCTTTCCGGAGTGGGAATCTATTATAACAAGCAAATTTTTAACAAATATCAAATCAAAACCCCCAAAACTTTCGCTGAGTTTGAAACGGTATTGAAAACCTTAAAGAGCAACGGAATTATTCCGATATCCACCGGAGGAAAGAACGGCTGGCTGGTGATGCGGATCAATGAAGCGCTGCTGGAGCATTTCGCCGGTTCCAAGCTTCATGATAAGCTGGCCAATCTGGATGCTTCCTGGAACAGCCCGCAGGTAATTGCAATGTATGCCAAGTTTAAAGAGTGGAATGACAATGGCTATTTTCCGAAAGGATTTATTTCAACCGATCCGAACGAAGACAAGTTGTTGCTGTATTCGGGACAAGCAGCCATGGTGGTGCAGACCAGCACATTTGACAGCGTTGTGAATCTTGATAAAATGGATAGCACTAAATATGGGTGGTTTCCATTCCCCACGGATAATAAACCGAATCGGGTATCGGGATTTGTAGAAATGTTCCAATTCAGCAAAAAGTCCTCATCAGCCGTACAAAGAGCCGCCTTGGAATTTGCGGAATTCTTCTATTCGGATGTGGAAATCGTAAAATATCTTAACGAATATCGGCATCCCCTCGCGATTCCTGGGGCGAAGTCTCCCACCGAACTGCCGAATATCCCTCAGATATCAGACGCATTGAGCAAGAATGGATCTTGGCTGATTACCGATCAAGCGTTACCGCAGGAGATTATCAATCACTTTTTCTACAGCCAGGATGCGGTCATTATCGGAAATATGACCCCCAAACGGGCGGCCGAGTTTATGGATGCTGAGATTAAAAAATATAAAGCTTCGAAAAAATAGCGCCGGGGATGTTGAAATCAATGGAGGGGTTGGCGACAACCTCTCCATCTCAATAACCGATCACCATTTATTATGAACATTTAAACGGTTCCCGCGTTGATTCGATTTCGATCAAGATATCGGGGATGTGATGTAATGAAAGCAAAACCATTTCGGGCGGTTCCGTTTTTATTGCCGGCGCTGTTGATTTATTTGGCGATAATCGTCATTCCGGCCTTATACTCCTTATATCTCAGCCTGTTCCGCTGGAACGGGGTCGCGGTGGAAAAGGTGTTTGTAGGCTTTGGGAACTATATTGAACTGTTTTTTCAGGATGCGGTTTTTTTGACGGCGCTTCGCAACAACGTGGTCTGGACCCTGTTGTCGCTGGCTTTTACAACAACCGTGGCGCTGTTTCTGGCGTTAACACTCAACCGGGAGTTTCGCGGCCGGTCGATCTTCCGGGGCATCTTTTATTTCCCCTACATTCTCTCGGGGATCGTGGTCGCTTTGATGTGGTCATGGATCTATCACCCGCAATTCGGGTTCATGAATTCATTGTTAAGTGGGGTTGGACTGGACAGCCTGCAGCGAGGCTGGCTTTCGGAACCGGGCATCGCTTTTTTTGCGGTGTTCGCGGCGGCATTGTGGCAAGCGGTGGGAGCGCCAATGGTCTTATACCTCGCCGGGATACAGACCATACCGAAAGAGATGTATGAAGCGGCGCGGATTGACGGTGCTAATTCCTTGCAATCGTTTTTTTCGGTAACGATTCCGCTGCTCAGGGAAACCTTTGTGATCGTGTTGGCGACTACCTTGATTTCCTCGATGAAAGTGTTCGACATCATTTTCGCCATGACCGGCGGAGGGCCGGCCCAAACCACTCAGACGCTGGCAACCTGGATGTATTTTCAAACTTTCACCTTTGCAAATATCGGAACCGGCACGGCCATTTCCTGGATATTGGTGCTGGTGGTCATGGTCATAACTGTTCCTTACGTATTATATATGTCCAGAGAATAACCGACATTTTGAACGGTTGGAGTGAGCACAGTTTGAATAACCGGAAATACAGGCAAATTTTTTTCTATTTAATTATGATCGGACTCGCCATGGCTTGGCTGATGCCGATAGTATTTATGATTTTCACGGCCGTCAAAAGCCCCCAGGATCTGTTCGGAAAGAAGCTTTTCGCATTGCCCGAAACGATCGTCTGGCAAAATTTTAGCGATGCCTGGAACCAAGGGGCGATGGGAACTTACATTAAAAATAGTGTCCTGGTCTCTTTCGTTAAGGTTCCACTCGGCATCTTCATCGAATCATTGGCTGCCTTCGCGCTGACGCGGCTGAATTTGAAATGGGCTGATCGCCTGTTCATCTTCTTTTTTATTGGAATGATGATCCCGATCCAAGTGACATTGGTGCCGTTGAATATCATGCTCACCAACGCGGGATTAATTAATAAATATCTGGGGCTCGTGCTCGTTTATCTAGGCTTTGGAATACCTTTCGGCATCCTGGTGCTGCGGGGATTTTTCCGGACCATTCCGAAGGAAATTGACGAAGCCGCGCAAATCGACGGTTGCAACAACTTTCAATTATATTCCAGGGTGATCATGCCGATCGCCAAGCCTGCCGCGGCCACGCTGGTGATTTTGGACTTTTTGTCGACCTGGAACGAGTTCATGCTATCTAGCGTATTCATTACCTCCGATGCGCTGCGGACGATTCCTACCGGACTGTTGCGGTTTCAAGGCGAGTTTTCCGTGAATTACCCGCTGCTCAATGCCGGGGTGCTGATTTCCGTATTGCCAGCGCTGCTAATTTATCTGTTGTTCCAACGGTACTTCGTGGAAGGGTTGTCGGGTTCGGTCAAGGGGTAATTATTCTAATCCTTAAGGAGGAAATATTCAGTGGGAAAAGAGCGAGTCGGCACTATTGTGGAACGTTGGGGCTCTTTTGAGCTGGTTCTGAATGGGCCGGATACCGGGAACCCTTTTTTGGACATTCGCTTTGGAGTGAAATTCCGCTATAAGAACCGGATCCTGGACGTGGACGGTTTTTACGACGGCGGCGGGGTGTATAAAGCCCGCTGCATGCCGGACGCGGAAGGAGTTTGGTCTTATGAAACCGAAAGCAACTGCCGGGAACTGGACGGAGTCACCGGGGAGTTCCATTGCGCCGCGCCGTCGGCGGGAAATCACGGGCCGGTCCGGGTCAACAACGGCTATCATTTTTGCTATGCGGACGGCAGCCGCTATCTCCCGTTCGGAACCACCTGTTATGTCTGGAACCACCAGGGCGGGGAATTGGAACGGAAGACCCTGGAGACGCTGAAAGCGGCCCCCTTCAATAAAATGCGGATGTGCGTCTTTCCGAAGCATTATCTCTTTAATGACAACGAGCCGGAATATTATCCGTTTGAGGGATCGCTGGAGCAAGGCTTCGATTTTACGCGGTTTAACCCGGCGTTCTTCCGCCATTTGGAAGGAACGATCGAGGCCTTGTTGAATTTGGGGATCGAATGCGATCTGATTCTTTTCCACGCCTACGATCGCTGGGGTTTTTCCAAAATGGCTCCGGAGGCGGACGACCGCTACCTGAAATATCTGGTGGCCCGTTTGGCCGCTTATCGGAACATTTGGTGGTCATTGGCCAATGAATACGATCTGATGTTGGCGAAGACCATGAGTGATTGGGATCGCTTCTTCCATATCATTCAACGGCACGATCCGTATCAGCATCTTCGTTCCATTCATAATTGCCGTCCTTTTTACGATCACGGCAAGCCGTGGGTCACTCATTGCAGCATTCAGCATAATATTCAGCATAACGATGCCGCCATGGTTCCCGAATGGCGAAACCTGTACCAAAAGCCGGTGGTGATCGATGAATGCAAGTACGAAGGCAATATCCACCGGCGCTGGGGCAATATCACGGCGCAGGAGATGGTCTGCCGTTTCTGGATTGGGTTTTCCAGTGGCGGTTATGTGGGTCACGGTGAGACCTATCTGCATCCGCAGGACATTTTGTGGTGGGCGAAGGGCGGAAAACTTTACGGAGAAAGTCCGGCCCGCATCGGTTTCCTTCGTAAAATCATGGAGGAAGGTCCCGCTCAGGGCCTTGCCCCGGCGGACTTGGGCAAAGACTCGCAGGCGGTGGGATTGGGCGGGGTAAAGGATGAGTATTTCCTATTGTATCACGGGATTGACCAGCCCGCCTATCAGGTTTTGGAGTTGCCGGAAGGCAAGCGCTATCGGATCGACATCATCGATACCTGGGAGATGACCGTCACCCCGGCCCCGGGCGTCTATGAGGGCCACTGCCGGGTGGAGCTTCCGGGGAAACAGTATATCGCATTGCGGATTCAAAAGATCAAAGCCGGAGCTTGAACGGAGCCGGTGTGGGGCTTCCGGGGGATCGCTTGGCAATTGGTCCGGGTGCTTCCAAAAAATCCGGGCATGATTTCGAGGATGATTCGCCTCGTTCAGTTCTTGGTTATCCACATTTAGTAACGGAATATCCACAATCAGTTACTAAATATCCACATTCAGTAACAGAATGTGGATTGGGAGTGACTCCCCCAGTTCATTTATTCACAGAATATCCACATTTAGTTACTGAATATCCACATTCTTTTACTCCATGAAATGATTTAGTTACTAAATATCCACATTCAGTTATTGAATGTGGATATTTTGTTGCTGAACGAACTCCGGGGATCGCTCGGGAAAAGTCAAAAGTCTTCATAGAATCTTCACCGCAATTTGCTAAAGTAGACTCTAAAGAAGAAAAACCCGCATCAATCATTCAAAGGGGTCATCATGAAAACTAAGATTCTGGCGGTCGATGACGATCCGATGATTATCAACTCGCTAAAACGGGTCCTGGCCTACGAAGGCTTCGAGGTGGCGGCGGCCCACGACGGGCCGGCGGCGCTGGCGGTTTCCGAATCCTGGCGGCCGGATTTGATTATTCTGGACGTGACCATGCCCGGGCTGTCCGGGATCGAAGTCTGCCGGAAGATCAGGGCCCGATCGGCGGTGCCCGTTTTGTTTTTATCCGCCCGTGACGAGATCGGGGATCGGGTGGCCGGCCTGGACGGCGGCGGCGACGATTACCTGGTCAAGCCGTTCGCCTATGACGAGCTGTTGGCGCGGATCCGGGCCTTGCTGCGCCGGAACGGGAAAGCGCCGGACCTCTCGGTGCTGCGTCTGGCCGATCTGGCGTTGGATACCGGGCTTCAAACCGCGTTCCGGAAGGAGCGCCGGATCGAACTCTCGGCCACCGAATACCGGTTGCTCCATTATCTGATGCTCAATCCGCGCCGGGTCCTGACCAAGGAAATGATCCTAGAGGCGGTCTGGGGCTATGATTTCGGCGGGGACGGGAATATTGTCGAAGTTTACATCCGGTACCTCCGGACCAAGCTGGAGGGGGCGGGCGAAAGCCGCCTGATTCATACGGTCCGGGGCGCGGGATATTTGTTAAAGGAGTAGGCGATGGCGCTGTCCGTCCGTAACCTGCTGGTGGCCTGGCATTCGGTGATTTTGGCGTTCCTGCTGCTCGTATTTACCGGGGGGCTGTATTTATCCTTAAGTTACCATCTGAATCAGGAAGTCAATGAGTCCTTGCTCGCCTGGGCCGCCGGAAAACTGGGGCCGCTCGGTTCAATGGGTCATCAACGCGGGGTGATTCCGGACCGGAAAGGCGGGACGGCGCTGCCGGAATCATTTTCACTCGTTCTGAACGATCCGGGGCGGACGGCCAATGAGAATCCGCTGGAGCCAATGATGGCCGGGCGAATCCGGGCGCTGGCCGAGTCGATTGCGATCCCGGCGAGCGGCGGGCCGGTCGAAAAAAACGTGGTCCTCGACGGCCATCCGTTCCGGTTGCTGATCTTCGATCTTAACCGGGCCGGGGCCGGTTCGCCCGGCCGTCTGGTGGTGGGCCGATCGCTGGTCCATGTTCAAACGACGATCCATGAGTTGTCGATCTTCCTGGGCGTCCTGTGGCTGCTGGCAGTGGCGGTTTGCGCGGGGGTCTCCTGGATGTTCGTGGGCCGGACCCTGCGGCCGGTGAAAGCCATGACCCGGGCCTCGCTGCAAATCGCGGCCTCCGGCAAGCTGGGCCAAAGAATCGGGAATTTAAGCAGCGCCGCCGACGAGTTCGGCGAGTTGAGCCAGGCGCTGAACCAGATGCTGAGCACGCTGGAATCGGCCTACCTGACCCAAAAAAAATTCCTGGCTGACGCTTCCCATGAACTGCGGACGCCGTTGACCTCGGTCCGGGCCAATCTGGAATTTCTGCAGCGCGCCCCCGATCTGGGGGAAGCGGAGCGGCATCAGATCGTGCGCGAAACCGGCGCCGAGGTGAACCGGATGGCGGGGCTGGTCAACGAACTGTTGTTGCTGGCCCGGGAGGAAAGCCAGGCCCCTCCCCGGCTGCGGCCGGTTGATTTAGGAGAGATTGCCCGGGAAGCGGTGTCCAGTTTGCAATACCGGGCGGCCGCGACGGAGCGGACGATTGCGATCCGCGCTCCGGAGCGGGCGGCGGTTTGGGGCGATCCGGAGAAATTGACCCAGTTGATCATCATTCTGCTGGATAACGCCTTGAAATATACGGCGGCCGGAGGGCGAATCGAGATCGAGCTTTCGGTACGGGAGCGGCGGACGACACTCAGGATCGCCGACGACGGACCCGGCATTCCCGAAGCCGAGCTGACCATGGTTTTCAACCGTTTTTACCGGGCCGGCAATGCCGCGGCGGCGACCGGCTCCGGGCTGGGGCTGGCCATCGCCAAGTCGATCGTTGCCAGCCATCAGGCGGAGATCCGCCTCAATAACCGGAGCCCGCATGGGCTGGCGGTGGAGATCCGCTTTCCGCCGCCCGAGGCGGGGGAAGTTAGCGCAATGTAATTAAGGGATGGGGAGAAAAGCTTTCCGGACCTAACCCTCGCCCCAATGTTGTCAAGCTATACTGTAAGTATTTCGGAAGAAAATTTCAAACCTCTCCCCCATCCCCTCCCCGGCGCGGCGATTTCGTAGAAGATCTTCAGCGGGGAGGGGCGATTCGCTGGAAACGGTTGCCCATTTTCGTCAGTGAAATCAAGGAAATCGGATTTTGAGCATAAAGCTTTTCTAGATAAAGCTTAAAAGCATCAGCGCAGTGGAAACCCGAGTTTCAAGCGATTCATCCCTCCCCGCTGAGGTAGACCCGCAGGATGACAACACCGGGGAGGGAGTGAGGGAGAGGTATGGTTTTAGGCCGGCGTGATTGGCAAAGAGTATTCCTTAAATATTGTGTAACCGTGGCTTGGAAATATTGCGCCGTCCTAAAAACAGTCAGATGCCAGATAACGATCAAAAACCCGTGACGCGAATCACGGGTTTTTTCATTTCTCAGCGGATTCTAAGGTTCATTTAAGGCCGGTCTAAGTTCGAGGGGTTATGCTGGTTTTGGGGGAAGGGGCAGGCGACCGCTTCTCCGGGGAAATCAGAGTCCACCGTTTCATGTTCCCTCCATTTTGGGGCTCTGGTGATGAGCCCGGGCTGTTTGACCGGTGGTCGACGGCCTTTATTTTAGGTGATAAATTGCGGAAAGATTTAAATTCGAGCGGAAAAGAGAGGTTGAAAATGGCATATCTTGTGGCCCCGCCGGGTTCAAAATCCAGGATCGCCATCGGCATCGGGATTGGATTGATGTTATTGCTCTTTGGCGCCGTGGCGCTGGCCGATACCGCAACCGGGTTGAATTCCCTCACCGAACTGGCGTTGGCGAACAATCCGGGAATCGCTTCGGCCAAGCGTCAAGCGGACGCGGCGGCGGCAAACGTCTCACCCGCAGGCGTCCTGCCGGATCCCGAATTGATGATCGAATCCATGGATAACCCGTTGGGCTCGTCAATGGGGATGACTTCGCCCGGGTTCGAGTTTTCCTTGATGCAAATGATTCCGTTTCCGGGCAAACGGCCGCTCGCGGTCGAACGCCAGCGGGCGGCGGCCGACGCGGCGGCTGGAGCCTATGCGATGAAGCGGGCCGACCTCCAAAAAGACGTGGCGCTGATGTACTACGGGATTGCTTCCATGGATGCCCAGCTCGCCATCGAAGCCAAAAAACAAAAGCAACTGGAAGCGATGGGGAAGGTCATTGCCGCCGAATACAGCAACGGCAAAGCCTCGCTGTCGGAGTTCATCCGGACCAATACCATGAAAGCCATGGCCAAGACGGAGATCCTAGCGATGGAGGCCGAACGGGCGCGGATGGCGGCGGAGCTTGCGGCCATGCTCGGCGGAGCCATTCCGGAGGGGACGGCTTTTGCGTATGAGGTGGCGCCGTTGCGCCGGGTTCCGGACGAGGCCGAGATGGTCGAGGCCGCGCTGCGGAAATTTCCGGAGATCGGCATGAAACAGGCGATGGAACGGGGGATGGCGGCGGAGGCCCGGCAGATGAAGCTGGAGACGGCGCCCGACTTTACGGTACGCGGCGCGATCCAGCGCATGGATAACGGCGATCGGACCTACTCCCTCGGAATCGGGGTTCCGCTGCCGCTGTTCCGGTCCCAAAAGCAAACGCCGTTGGCCGGCGCCGCGGCGGACCTGAGCGAAGCGGCCACCCAAGAACGGCTGGACGCCGCGAACCGGATCGCCCAGGAAGTGCGGGCGCGCCGCGCCGCGCTGGTCAACGCCCAGGAAGCGCTGGGCCTGCTGGGATCGAGCATCAAAAAAGGGGCCGAGCAAGCTTTTGAGGTCGCGCTGAAAGATTACCAGTCGGGCCGGATCAATTTCAGCGAGTTGCTCGAGGCCTTCCGGATGCTGTACGACACGGCGCTGGAGCAAGAGAAAACCAAGCGCTTGGTAGTGGAGGAACGGGTTTATCTTGATTTCTATACTGTCGGTTCACTGCGATGGGAGGAGAAGCCATGAAGTTGAA
The DNA here is from genome assembly GCA_023402395.1 of Bacillota bacterium. GTDB lineage: Bacteria > Bacillota > UBA4882 > UBA8346 > UBA8346 > JAEYGI01. The sequence goes on along the minus strand of JAEYGI010000042.1, from coordinate 64,803 downwards.
GATTATCCTCGGGGTGCTGCTGGCGCTGGTCATCACAGCGGCGGGATTTACCCTGGTTGCCAACCAATTTTTCAGCAAGGACCATGCCGTAAGCTCCAGCGATGATGCCATGGAGGCGCTGGAGATTGAAGAAGATTCCATGGCGGAGATGGAAATGGGCGGCGACTCGATGGCAGGGATGGAGATGGGAGGCGGCTCCATGTCTGGCATGGAAATGGAGGGCTCTCACGGGAAAACGGTGGCCGGATATACCCCGATCACGGTGGATTCCAGAAAACAGCAACTGATTGGGGTCAAGACCGAAGCGGTGAACGTTCGGAAACTCACCCGGCTGATTCGCGCCTACGGCACGGTTTCACACGATCCGGAGCTTTATGCCGTCCAGCAGGAATACCTGAGCGCCTATCAATATTACCAGAGCCTGGCGGGCAGCGACGACCAGGCTACCGCTAAATTGCTGCTGGACTCGGCCCGCAAGAAGCTGGCGATCCTGGGATACGGCGAGGCGCAAATTAAACGTCTGCTGGCGCAGGGCCGAACCGATGAGGCGCTGATTGAGTCGGCCGGTTCGACCCGGGCCTGGGTTTACCTTCAAATCTACCCGAACGATCTCCCCTATGTCCGGCCCGGCCAATCGGTCCGCATCCTTGGAGCCGGACTGCGGGACCAGAATATTTACGGCCGGATCGACTCCCTGGATACGGTGGCCGACCCGGACACCCGGAGTACTCGGGCGCGGGTCCTGGTCCAAAACGCGGACCCGGCCATGGTTCATGAAAGCTTCGTGGATGCCGAGATCGAGGTGGTTATGGGCACGGTACTTACGGTTCCCGAGGAAGCGGTGATTGACGCCGGAAACCGGCGGATCGCCTTCGTCGGTCAGGGAGAAGGCTATTTTGAGCCCAGGGAACTGGTACTCGGCCGGCGCGCCGGAGGGTTTTACGAAGTTATCTCCGGAGTGGCCGCGGGCGAGAAGGTCGTCAGTTCGGCCAATTTCTTCATCGATTCCGAGAGTCAGCTAAAAGCGGCGGTCGGCAACATGAGCGGGCACCAGCATCAATAAGCCGCGCCTTTTGCCGACAATCCCAGGCCAAGACATTTCAGGAAAGGATCAACGAACATGATCGAACGGATCATTGAATGGTCGGCCCGGAACCGAGCCTTTATCTTTATTGGAACGGTGGCGGCCGTTTTCTGGGCGGTCTGGGCGCTCACCCAGATCCCGCTGGACGCCATCCCCGATCTCACCGATACCCAGGTGATCGTCTATGCCCGGTGGGACCGGCCGCCCCAGATCATTGAAGATCAGGTATCCTACCCGATCGTCTCCGCCCTGCTGGGCGCGCCGAAGGTCAAAGATATCCGTGCCTTTTCGGACTATGGGTTCTCCTATGTCTATATTATCTTCGAGGACGGCACCGATGTCTATTGGGCCCGGTCGCGGGTCCTCGAATACCTCTCCAAAGTCAGTTCACAACTGCCCCAGGGCGTCAAACTGGAACTGGGCCCCGATGCGACGGGCCTCGGCTGGATCTACCAATACGCGCTGATCGATGAGAGCGGCCGGAACTCGTTGGCGGATCTCCGCAAGTTCCAGGACTGGCATTTAAAGTACGCGCTTCAGTCGGTGCAAGGCGTTTCCGAGGTTGCGTCCATCGGCGGCTTTGTTTATCAATACCAGATTACGCTGAACCCGAGCGCCTTGGCAGTCTATCAACTGGCCGTCTCCGACGTGGTGGACGCGGTTCGTTCCGCCAACGAAGAGGTCGGCGCGCGGCTGCTGGATATCTCCGGCCGCGAGTATATGGTGACCGTGCGCGGGTATATCAAAAACAAAGAGGACATCGGCGCGGTCGTCCTGAAGGCGATGAACGGCGCGCCGGTCCGGGTCAGGGATGTCGCGGAGATCAGCTACGGGCCGGATATGCGGCGCGGCCTCGCCGACTTCAACGGCAGGGGCGAGGCCGTCGGCGGCATCGTGGTCATGCGCTACGGTGAAAACGCGATGAATGTCATCAACCGCGTCAAAGCGAAGCTGAACGAGGTCAAACTGCCGGAAGGGGTAAAGATCGTTCCGGTCTATGACCGTTCCGACCTGATCAGCCACTCCATCGACACGCTCAATAAAAAGCTGATCGAGGAGATGGTCGTCGTCGCGCTGGTGATTATGGTCTTTTTGATGCACATCCCGTCGGCAATGGTGCCGATTGCCACGTTGCCCATCGCGGTGCTGCTGTCCTTCATTCCCATGAAATATATGGGGCTGACTTCGAACATCATGTCGTTGGGCGGGATCGCCATCGCCATCGGCGCCATGGTCGACGCCTCGATCGTGATGATCGAAAACGGCCACAAGCAGCTTCATCACTGGCAAATAGAGGGCGGCAAGGGTGACTATCGCGAGGTGCTGATCGAGTCCATGAAAGAGGTGGGGCGGCCGGCCTTCTTCTCGTTGATCGTGATCGGCGTTTCCTTCCTGCCGATTTTTACCCTGGAAGGGATCGAGGGCCGGATGTTCCGGCCGCTCGCTTACACCAAAAACTTCGCGATGTTCTTCGGCGCGCTGCTTGCGATCACGCTGGTCCCGGCGATTCAGACCTTGTTCATCCGGGTTAAGCGGTTCAACTTCCGGCCGCGTTGGTTGAACAGTATCAGCAATAAGGTCCTGGTCGGGCAGATTCATGCCGAGGAGGATCATCCGATCTCCCGGTCGCTGTTCCGGGTTTACGGCCCAGTTATCGATTTCGTACTAAAGCGGCCGAAATTGATCATCATCATCGCCGCGCTCGTTTTCGCGCTGAGCATGCCCGTTTTCTCCCTGATCGGCAGTGAGTTCATGCCGCCGCTGAATGAAGGCTCGATCCTCTATATGCCGACCACCCTGCCGGGCATCTCGGTGACCGAGGCGTCAAAGCTGCTCCAGGTACAGGATAAGATTCTGAAGTCCTTTCCGGAGGTGGACACGGTCTTCGGCAAGGCGGGCCGGGCCGAGACCTCCACCGATTCCGCGCCGTTTTCAATGATGGAAACGACCATCGTTCTCAAGCCGGAACACGAATGGCGGGAGAAGCCGCAATGGTACAGCTCGTTCCCGGAGTTCCTGAAAGGCCCGTTCCGGATCTTCTGGCCGGACCGGATCACCTGGGATGAACTGGTGGCCGAGATGAACCAGGCCTTGCAAATCCCCGGCCAGATCAATATGTGGTCGCAGCCGATCAAAGGCCGCATCGACATGCTGACCACCGGCGTGCGGACGCCGGTGGGGATCAAGATCTACGGCGACGATATCGCGGAACTTGAAAGGATCGGCAAAGCGATCGAACAGCACGTTCCGATGGTCAAAGGCACCCGGAGCGTTTACGCCGAACGGACCTCGGGAGGCTACTTCGTGGATATCCGGCTGAAGCGGGATGAGATCGCCCGCTACGGCCTGTCGGTTGAGGAAGTCCAGATGAATCTGATGTATGCGGTGGGCGGCGAGAATATCACTCAGACCATCGAGGGCCGCGAACGGTTCCCGGTCAATCTCCGCTATCCCCGGGAATTCCGCGACACGGTCGAGAAGATTAAAACGATCTATATCACGACCATGGATGGAGCCCAAGTGTCCCTCGCCCAACTGGCCGAAGTCACTCTGGCCAACGGCCCGGGCATGATCCGCGATGAAAACGGCCGGCTGGCGGGGTATGTTTTCGTGGATATCGGGGACCGCGACATCGGCAGCTACGTGAAAGAGCTCAAGGAAACGGTCCGCCGGAACGTGGATCTGCCGGCCGGGTATACCATTGCCTACAGCGGGCAGTATGAATCGATGGAACGGGTCAAAGAGCGGATGCTCCTGATCCTCCCGTTGACCTTTGTGATCATCTTCTTCCTGATTTATTTCAACACCCGTTCCTATGTCAAAACCGGGATCATCCTGTTGGCGGTACCGTTCTCGTTGATCGGGGTAGTTTGGGCGCTCTATCTGCTAGACTATAACCTCTCCATCGGAGTCTGGTGCGGGATCATCGCGCTGCTGGGCGTCGATGCCGAAACCGGCGTATTTATGCTCCTTTATCTCGATCTCGCCTATGATTCGATGAAGAAAGGGGGTAGAATGAGGACCCTGGCCGACCTCAAAACGGCGATTCACGAAGGCGCGGTCAAGCGGATCCGTCCGAAGATGATGACCGTAGCGGTAATGTTCATGGGGTTGCTGCCGATCATGTGGGCGCCGGCCGCCGAAGCCGGCGCGGATATGATGAAACGGATCGCGGCGCCGATGGTCGGCGGAATCTTCGTCTCCTTCCTGATGGAGCTGGCGGTGTATCCCGCCATCTACCTGCTCTGGAAAAAGCGGACGCTGGGGAAGGAGGCCGAAGTGGCTAATGATCAAGCTGGTTCGCTGGGCGCGGGAAGTGTGGAGGTGAATTAAAGGACGGACCTAACCCTTGCCCTTCCCCGGAGTCGCTGATTCAGGGCGCTAATTCAATGGGAAGGGTAATCTTAGTCGTTGAACTCTAAAAGATTTTAGACCCCGAAAGCATCGATTACTCTTCCCTATCGTGGAAGGGCAGGAGATAGGTCTACCCCAAAATCGGGCATATCGCAATTATCTTTATAATTCAGAAAGGGGATCTTTCCAATGAAAAAACGGTTGGTAATTTTATTTATGATTGGCTTCGCCATCCTGAGTTCGGCATATCTGGCCGTGTCCAAGCCACCGGCAGGCGCAGCCGCGGAATTTAAAGATTACCTGATCCCGGTCAAGCAGAGCACCATGTTCTTTGAGAAGAAAGTAACGATGATGCTGATCACCAAAGCCGAACTGCCCGCCCGGATCGATGAGAACAGCGGCTGGATGGCGGGGATCGACATCGACTCCAATCAGGCCACCGGCGGCAAATGGCCGAAGATCGGAGCCGACTATATTCTGACCGTGGTCAGCCGCAACGGCCAATGGGCCGCTTCCGTCAAAAACGTCAAAACCGGGGTCAGCAAGAATATCGACGGCGAAGTAATGGTCGCCGGAAACAAAGTGGATTTCAGCATCCCCCTCAGCGAACTGGAGAACAGAACGGAATTCAAATGGCAGATTGCGGTAGTCAGCGGCGACAACCGCAAAGCCTTGCCGGATTTGATGACCGCCGCCAAGCAAGGTCAAAAGGACGCCAATTATGACGATTACATGAAGGGCATGAAGATGTGAAATAGCGGGAATTATCCCGGAGTAAATCCGTTATATTAAGATAGCTCAACACTCCTCCTTTTTAGAACCCGTGATGGATCAAGCCATTACGGGTTCCTTGTTTTAGGGAGCCTGTAGTTTTGCCGATCCGGTTGAAACGACGAAATTGATTGCCGTAAAAGGCCATACTCAACTAATAAATTACAAACTAATTACATTAGTTTGTCCGGCTTGACAACGGGAGTGAATTGACCTAATCTATATCAGATGAAGTAAATTCCGATTACAGCTGAAATAAGTTGAATTAAATTCATTAATTTTCCCTCATGGCCGGCATTAAGGACATGATGTATTTCAGAAATTTAATTCAACTTATCTAAGAGTGGGATTAGGGAGCGGCGCGAGGCGCCGGCGCGGCCATTGGAAAGGCCGGAATCGGTGACTTTGGGAAAGTGGGGAATATTTACATGCCACCCCGACCGGGACTGGATTTGAACACTATTCTCAACGCCACGGCCAATCTCGCCGATGACATCGGGTTGTCCCAGGTGACGCTGGCCGCCCTCGCCGAACGGCTGGGAGTGAAAACGCCGTCATTGTACAATCACGTGGCCGGGTTGGAAGGGTTAAAGCTGAAACTGGCGATCTTCGGCGTCAGAGAGTTGACCGCGAGGCTCAGCGCGGCCGCTATCGGCCGTTCCAAGGACGACGCGGTGATGGCGGTGTTCCGGGCCTACCGGGCGTTCGCCGAGGAACGGCCCGGACTGTATGAGGCGATCCTTCATTCCGCCGCGCCGAGGGATCCGGAGCTGCAGGCCGCGATTGAAGGATTGTCGGAGATCATGCATAAAGTCTTGGCCCCTTACGGATTGGGGCCGGAGGAATCGCTCCATGCCATCCGGGCGTTGCGGAGCATGATCCACGGCTTCGTATCCCTCAAAGCCGCCGGATTTTTCTCCGGCAAGCCGGTGCCGCCTGAGGACAGCTTCGAATTCCTGGCTGCGATTTTCTTGGCCGGCTTTCACCGGACCATCGCCTCGGTGCCGCAGGAGCGGTAATTTTTTTTGCAAGAAAACTAATTAGATTAGTTAAAATGCTATTGTCATAAGTCAATTACAAAAGAGGGGTTTATTTTGGAAATCTGGAAGAGAAATTTGGCGGTTTGCTGGTTCGGAACCTTTGTCACCATGATTGGGATGAGCCAGATCGCGCCGGTGTTGCCGCTTTATATCCAACAGCTGGGAGTGCACGACCTCGCGTCCATTGAACGGCTATCGGGAATCGCCTTTGGCGCCACTTTTATCGTTTCGGCGATCTTTTCACCGGTTTGGGGACTGGCGGCCGACAAATTCGGCCGGAAACCGATGCTGCTCCGGGCCAGCCTGGGGATGTCGTTGATCATTTTTAGCATGGGGTTTGCCGGCACTATCCAGCAATTGATCGTACTGAGGCTGCTGCAAGGGGTGATTACCGGGTATGGCACGGCCTGCATCACCCTGGTTGCGACCCAAACCCCGCGGGAACAGGCGGGATGGGCGCTGGGCACCCTGGCGACGGCCTCCATCGCCGGATCGCTGCTCGGCCCGTTGATCGGAGGCTATCTGGAAGAGATCACCGGCCTGCGGAGCATTTTTTGGATCACCGGGGCTCTGATGATGATCACCTTTTTGACTACGCTGTCGTGGGTGAAGGAAGATTTTACCCCGCCCGAGCGGAAAGCGCTGAGCCTGAAAGAAGTCTGGCGGATGATTCCAAATCCCGGCCTGGTGCTGACCCTGTTCGTCACCGCCTTTATGCTGCCTCTGGCCATGTATTCGATCGAACCGATCATTACGGTTTACATTACCCAGCTATCGCGAAGCGCCGCCCATATCGCGCTGATCTCCGGCATGACCTTCGCGGCCTCGGGTCTGGCCAGCATCCTGGCCGCGTCTTGGCTGGGGAGGCTCTCGGACCGGATCGGCCCCCAAAAGGTAATGCTGGCGGCGCTGCTGGCGGCCGGAATTATCTTCATACCGCAGGCATTTGTCAAAACTCCCTGGCAACTGATGGGCCTGCGCCTGTTATTGGGAGTCGCGGCGGCTGGGCTGAATCCGGCCCTTAATACGCTGGTGAAATGGGTCACTCCTGACGCCCTGACCGGCCGGGTCTTTGGACTGAGCATGTCCGCCCAGTATCTCGGGGTGTTTTCCGGGTCGGTGCTGGGCGGCCAAGTTGCGGCGGCATTCGGCATTCAAGCAGTGTTCTATGTGACCAGTTCCCTGTTGTTGCTTAATGGGCTATGGGTATATCTGACGATCTTCCGGAAGATCCCCGGCAGGGGTTGCACGGCTACCGACGCCGCCGGGAATGAGGGATTCTGACGGAACCATTGACGGTAAGCGGGTTATCCTTACGGATAAATTAAACAGCAGGAGATGAGGGATAAAACCAGAATAATTCTTTTAGCGGGCGAAACGGCCGATCCGGTATTGCCGGCCGCCATCGCCCATTCCCTCGGAAAGGAGCATCCGAAAGATGGTTGAAGCCTTTTTGCGCCAGACAATTTTTCATAATACGGTAGCGAATTATCTGATTTCAGCCGGAATTTTTGGAGTGGGGATCGTTGTCATTTGGGGGCTGGAGCGGCTGATTTTGAACCGCTGCAAGGCATTGGCGGAGAAGACGGAAACCCTGATTGATGATTTTATGGTTAAAGCCGTCGAGAAAAGGCTGATGCCTTTGGTATATTTCGGCCTGTTTTATCTAAGCGTTCATACCTTGGAACTCAAACCGGCCTTTGCCAAATGGATCGATATTTTCGGGATGTTGCTGGCGAGCGTAACGGGGGCGCTGCTCTTATTGTCGCTTTTTGATTATGGCGTCAACAATTATCTGAATAAGCGGAAAGACATGGATACCTCCAGGCGGCAGGCGATCAAGGTGATGATGCCCGTGGCCCGGATGATGATCTGGGCTTTGGCCGCGATTATTCTCCTGGACAACCTGGGGATCAAAATCTCCGCGTTAATGGCCGGCCTTGGCATCGGCGGCGTCGCCGTCGCCCTGGCGTCCCAAACCGTTCTGGGAGACATGTTTCATTATTTTACGATCTTCTTTGACCGCCCGTTTGAGCTCGGCGATTTTATTGTTATCGATGAATATATGGGCACCGTCGAGCATATCGGCATCAAGAGCACGCGGATCCGGAGCCTGGGCGGGGAACAACTGGTTTTTTCCAACACCGATCTGTCCAATTCCCGGGTGCGGAACTACAAGCGGATGGGAAAACGACGGGTTTTATTCAAGTTCCGGCTAACCTATGATACCCCGGTCGAACGGCTCCGGGAGGTGCCGGGGATCGTCCGGGGGATCATCGAAAGCCTGGAGGCGACGCTGTTTGACCGGGCTCATTTCGCGTCCTGTGACGAATCCGCCTTGGTATTCGAAGTGGCATATTACGTCTTGAGCAGCGATTTTAACCGGTATATGGATATTCAGCAGGAGATCAACCTGAATCTGATGCAGGAATTGGCGGCGCGCGGCATTTCCTTCGCGTATCCGACGCAAACATTGTTCGTTCATAAGCAGCAACCTGCCGGATAGGAAAGCCCGGCGGTAGCGAACCATTTTTCAGCGTCGGTTAAGACATTGATCGAATGGGAGAAACTCCCCTTGGTCATTTGGGAACTGAATGAACTCATTCCGTTCCGGAACGGGCCGGGGGAGTTTCTCCCATTGTTGATTCAGTAACTAAATATCGATCTTTAGTTACTGAATGAGAAGGGGGAATTATTCCCACCGCCCGTTCAATAAGCAAAAATCCTCATTCAGTAACTGAATGAGGAAGGGGAACCGCTCCCATTGTTCATTCGGGAACCAAATGCTCACCGAGACCCCCCAAAAATTTAGCCGCACCTCCCGGCCGCTAATTTTGATAAATTGTTCGGACCCAATCCGGTCCGGGTTGTTAGTTGGATTTACATTTGCCAAAACGGGCAGGATCCTTTAAACTACAATTGGCGAATTAAACGTTAAAAAGGGTTCAATGGAACGGAAAGGCAGTGAGGAATGAAGCAGGCGATTCATTTCACGGAAATCGTGTTTTCGGCGTTGGACCCGGAACGGGTCATGAGGCTGGCCGACGAGTGCCTGGTGGAGTTGCGGGTGATCGAGAGCCGGAAGGAACCAAGCGGTTGGATCCATGAATATGAGGTCAAGGGCGAGGCCGGGAAGGTAGAAAAGTTTCTGATCCGGCTCAAAAGCACCGAAATCAATCCGGAAATTTAGATTTTGTCGGCACCCTGGATTTCGAAAGCACGTAACAATTTTTGGTTGGCGCCGCCCTCAACGATTGTCTTTTTTCCATTCCCGGCCGCGGAAAATGGCGGGATCGGGTCAGGTCTGGGTGATGATCCCTCCGTTGACGTGAAGAACCTGCCCGGAAACAAACCGGGAGTCATCGGAGGCGAGATAGACATAGACCGGAGCCAGTTCGAAAGGCTGCCCGGCCCTTCTCATCGGCGTCTCGAGGCCGAAGGTTTTGACATATTCCGCCGAATAGCTGGATACGATCAGCGGGGTCCAGATCGGGCCGGGAGCGACGGCGTTGACGCGAATGCCCTGACAATCAAGGGACAGCGACAGCGACCGGGTGAAGGAGACAATCGCGCCTTTGGTGGAGGAATAGTCGATCAAAAGCGGCGTACCCCGGTAAGCGGTAACGGAGGCCGTATTGATAATGGCATCGCCGGCCTTCAGATGCGGTAAAACGGCCTTGGTCATGTAGAAGAAGGAGAAGATATTGGTGCGGAAGGTGTTTTCCAACTGTTCGTCGGAAATATCCAAGATGCTGGTCTGCGGAAATTGAACCCCGGCGTTGTTGACTAAAATGTCGATATGGCCGAAGGCCTCAATGACCTGGTCGGCCACGCGGCGGGAAAACTCGGGCCGGCGCAGATCGCCTTCGATGGGAAGACAACATCCCCCAAGCTGCTCAATATAATTTTGGGTTTCGGCGGCATCGACCCGTTCGTAAAGGTAAACAATGGCCACAGTGGCGCCTTCTTTGGCGAACGCTACCGCCACTGCCCGGCCGATTCCGCTGTCGCCGCCGGTGATAATCGCGACTTTCCCCTGAAGCTTGCCGCTGCCCTGATAGCCTTCCCAATCAAAGATTGGCCGCGGACACATCAGATATTCCAAACCGGGCTGCTCCTCCTGGTGTTGTGGGGGAAAAGTGATCGGCGTGTCTTCGCAGCGGCGTTCAAACCCGGCATAAGGATAGACTGGATACAAGTTCATTCACCCCTTGCCACGCGATATTTCGGTATCAATATATGCCAAAGTACCATTGGAGGTGAGCGTTTCCGCGCTTTCCCGGCGGCCGGGGCGGAATGCTTCCGCATCGGAGCTCCGGGGATTCTTGCGGCTTTTTCGGCACGGCTGATTCGATAGGGTGATATATAGGGATTGATAATAACAATGTTTATGGATGGCTTGCATTCGCGCCTAAACGGAAAAGGTTTTATCCGCGATAAATTTAGCTTTCAGCTTCTTAGCCAAGTCATCGTCGGAAAGCGGGTTGCGATGGGTGTTTTCCAAGTAGATCTTTTTTTCGTTTTCCGGCATCAAAAACTCTTTATACCATAAGAAAAAGTCCGGGCTGTCTCCATGAATCCGCAAGAATTTGCGTAATGCGTCCAAACTGTATAAGGTGCTTTTGACGTTGGTGAGCCAGTCGGCGCGATAGAAGTTCCGCCACCGATCGTGCTCCGCCATGGCCATCGCTTCCACGCTTTCGCTATAATCCCACATCGCCTGCGACGCGTACACAAACGCCAATGGAAAGTTCCTACCCTGATACGCGAGATAACTTCGGCAAAGGGCCAAAAATCCCCGGCTTCCCGATAAATGGAGTTTCACTTGTAACAGCAGATGATCTTGAAGGAATATCGATTCAGCGGCGGACCGCCGGAGAAACGCCTGGCATTTTGTTTCCAATTCGGCCCAACCCTGAGCCGCCGCCGAAAGTTGCCCGTAAAAATGCCGCACTTGTTCGGGAAAAGGGACAGGGCCGGTTGCCCAAACCAACGATTGGGCGGTTTCGGGTTCGCCGCCTTGAAACCAATGGCTAATCAGCGCCCGGGCCGGATGGTGGTAATATTCTTCGCCGGCCCGTTCATCTCGGTGATTGCCGTACGGAATCGTTTTTTGAAAATAATCAGAATACAATTCTTCGGCTTCCCGGTACGTTGCAGGGAAATGTTTTTTACAAAAGGATTCCAAATGATTTTCGAGATTGATTGTACCGTCTTTCCAGATCCGGCTGACAATCTCCAACGGATAGATATGAGGTTTGATATTTCCGCAATTCACTAAGAGAAACCGGTCGGCCCCTGCCTGAAAGGATTGCAGCAACTGATCCTTGATCAACTCGGGCTCGGAAGGGAACATGGTTAAGTGGTTGGACGCCTGCAAATCGTGAAAGGTGATATGATAATACAGGCCATGGGGTCCGGTTTCGGTGGCGGCTGGAAGCGAAGGCACCCGCGGATTGTGATTGCCTTGGCGCCTGGATACCATTTTGCCGTAGCCGTTATCGGACCATATTTTGATAATCCCCTCGGGGATATCGATATATCCCCCCCGGTACAGTTCGGTAATCTCGCCATACAGATAGGTTGAGCAGACTGCGTCCGGCACCTGGCTGGCAACCATCTCATATTGCCTGCGGATCACTTTGCTGATTAATTCGCCTCGGGATTCCGGGGTTAAGTAGGATGGGTCCTGTTCCCAAAACGGACAGTCGCCTTGGCCACGAAATCCCAGCGCCCAAATTACCTTTTGGCCTCTCTTGCCGCGTATGGCTTCTTCCCATAATCCTTCAAATAAATCGCGGTTTAGGTCATAACTGGCGTCCTGGTGAGGATAAGCTCTGAAAAACATCTCCGCGCCCAACGGTTCAGCATGATGGTGGGTAATGTAAAGGCCCATTTCCAGGGCGAGCTCCCAGTGGATACCGGTTCGGGGCAAGTCGGTGCCGGGTATCACCATATTGCCGCCGCAGCGCAACAAGGACTCGAATACCGGGAACCACACTTCACGGGGTGGCGGGTAGCCATCGGTCCAGCCGATCAGGCAGACTTCGTCATTGACAAACCAGCCGCGATAGCGCACCCGATGTTCCGGAGCCGTATATTCCCGGATCGGGATCAGAATCCGCTCTTGCCTGACGAATCTTTGGTCGGTCCAAAACCAAAACGGATCAACTCCCAGGTATTTTTGGCTAAGATAGAATAACCCGTAGATGATTCCCAGATCATCGCTGCCGCTAAGGGTCATGACCGTCACATTCCGCCGGGTTCCGGCAGCAAAACTGATCGTGAATGCTTCCGGACGTTGATAAACCGGTTCTTCCGGCAATGCATAACGCAGCACCATGGAAGCGGATGCAATACTTTCGGTGATTTGCGGCTTGCATCCCAGGACGTTTTCGAAGTCGCGAAAAAAGATATCCACTCCATGTTTTACCGGAGCGGTTATCTTTTTTGGCAAGAAAAATAGTGAATTTCGGTTTAGAATAAAGGCCGCCTCCAAATTACTCATACCGTAGTCGCTCCTTATTCGGAATTGGTGAGTTAGCGAATTGAGAGAGGATCAAGCCCAAATTTGTTAAATGATTTATCCTTTCAAGCCCGAGGTGGCGATTCCTTCCACGAAAAAGCGCTGTACCGATAAGAAAGCAATAATAATCGGCGCGCTGGTTAACATCACCGCAGCCATCAACAGATTCCATTGCACGTCCACGTCGCCGCGGAAGATGGCCAGCCCCATGATTAGCGTTCGTTTTTCTTCACTGTTTAGGAAGATCATCGGATATAAGAAGTCATTCCACTGGCTCATCATCGTAAAGATTCCCAAAGTTGCCAGGGCCGGTTTGCTTAAGGGCATGATGATCGTGGCAAAACGCCGGAAATAGCCGCAGCCGTCGATGGTGGCCGCTTCTTCCAATTCCAACGGAACGGACAAAAAAAACTGCCGTAGTAGAAATGTGCCATACGCGCTAAACAGGCCTGGCATGATCAATGACAGATGGGTGTCCAGCAAGCCCAGCCATCTCATGATTAAAAAGGTCGGCACCATGGTGATTTGACGAGGGATCATCAATGTCGCCAAATATCCCATGAACAAGAAGTCCCGGCCCGGAAAGCGCAACCGCGCAAATGCATATGCGGCCAAAGCCGAAGTCAGTATAGTTCCGATGGTGCACGCCGCGGTAATTTTCAGTGAATTTAAAAAATAGAGGTGAAAAGGGACTGCTCGAAATATATCCACATAATTTTGCCAGACCCAACGCTGCGGGATAATGCTTAACGGATTGGATAACAAATTGGAATAAGACTTAAATGAGGCAATCACCCCCCAGATCAAGGGGAAGATCATTGCCAGCGCCCCGAAGCTGACAACGAGGTAGGTCAGCGCAGTCCCGCCATGCAAATTTATTAAATTGGGTTTGGTTTGAAGATCAATATCACGGTTTGATGTTTGAACCGTCATGATTTACATACCTCCAGCCGTCTTTCGGTGCAATTGTTAGTAATGAACCCAGCGTTTGGCCAGGACCGTTTGCAAAATGGTAAAAATGAGCACAATTCCAAACAGCGTGTAGGCAATCGCCGAAGCATAGCCCATCCGGAAGAACTGAAAGGCATTTTGGTAGATTAACATGACTAGCGTGTTGGTTGCGTCGGCCGGTCCGCCGTTGGTCAACACGGTGGTCAAGTCAAAGACTTGAAATGAGTTGATGATTGAGGTAACCGTTACAAAAAAAGTGGTGGGAGAGATCATGGGACAGGTGACATTCCAGAAAGTCTTCCAAGCATTAGCTCCGTCGATTTTGGCAACTTCATATAATTCACGGGGTACGCCTTGGAGCGCGGCAAGGTAAATGACCATGTTATAGCCGACTCCCTTCCATACCGCCACCAGAATGACACAGGGAAGCGCCCATTCCGGGGAATTAATCCAAGGGAAAGGCCCCAGATTAAAACGGTGCAATATCTGATTAAACAGGCCCATTTGGTAATCGAATAACCATTGCCAGATAAGGGCAACCGCTACCGAAGAATAGATAACTGGAAGGAAATAAGCGGCCCGGAACAGATTGATTCCGCGTATTTTTTTATTTAACAGCATCGCTAAAGCGAGCGCTAAAATGATATTGATCAAGACGCTGAAAAAAGAGTAATAAACCGTATTACTCATTGTATGCCAATAAACCGAGTCGTGAAATAATTGACGGTAATTAGCGAATCCGACCCCGGAGGGCCTATTGATCAAATTCCAATCGGAAAAACTAATGAGCAACGAGCCGATGACGGGAAAAACCGTAAAAATGACAAATCCGAAAATATTGGGTGTCAGGAAAAGGTATCCGACCACTGCTTCCTTCCATCGTGTTGTTGGCGTTTTCATGCGGCGCCTCCTTTGTCAGTCGAAAAGATCGGTAAGGGTATAGTCGCTTTTGATTGAAAAAGGGGCATTGCTGCCCCTGTCCTTATTCGAAGGGATATCCCGGGGCTTTTGTGATACCCTTGGCCTGCGACCCCGGGTTGATCATAAATGCTTCTAATTGGTACGGTCCATGGTTTCCTGAATCTTCGGAGCAATCTCTTTCATGGCCTGCTCCGCTGAGACTTGGCCGGCAAAAACTCGCTGGAGTTGCGGTGTAAGCAGGCCTTGGATCTCATTCCATCCGGGCCGTAAAGGTAAGGCGCGGCCATACTTGGTTGCCACCGTTTTGGAGGTTTCAACCACCAGCTTCGGCGATTTGGAAGGATCGGCATAGAGTTTCCACAAGTCCTGGCTGTCAATGGACGGAGGTACCCGCTTCGCTTTCATATAAAGTTCTTCGCCCGGTTGTCCGGGGCCGCGCAAGAATTTCAAAAATCCCCAAGCAGCCGCGGCTTTTTGGGTAGTGGAACAAATTCCAACCACATTGGATTTGGAGATGGTGGCCCGCGGGTATTTTAGAGTACCGGGGAACGGCAACACTTCAAATTCAAACCCATCAACTTTTTGTAAGGAGAGAATCTCCGCCGCCATACCCAGCCGCATTCCGATTTTGTTATTGATAATCGAGCGGTTCAGTACATCGGCGGAAGTGAACTGGGCCGGATCGGGAATGACCCCTTCCTTGATCAAATTGGCGATTTCTTGGATTTTATTATAGGCTTCCGGTTTATTCAGGGTAAATTTCTTACGGCTCTTGTCAAAAAGATCGCCGCCACCTGACCAGATGAAAGGGAACAGATTCGTTAAATCCGCGACACTGATGGCGTAACCGTATTGCCGCTCGATTCCCTGACCCTTGCTCAGTTGGCGGGCGATCTTCAAAAATTCATCATATTTCCAATCGGAAGTAGGGATGGGAATTCCCGCCTCCTTAAACACCTTCACATTGATGAACACAAAAGCCGGGGCCGTTCCCCAGGGTAAACCGTAGTACTTTTTACCGCTCATGCAATCGAGCAGGCCGGCCGGATAATAAACGCTCATATTGATGTTGTCCTTTTTGATCAGGGGGGTGATATCCTTGAGCGCTTTATACTTCATGAAATCAGCCATGAAATAGGAGTCGATGCGCATGATATCCGGGGCTTGTTTCCCGGCAAAAAGGGTAAGCAGCTTAGTATGATAGGAATTATAATCGGCCACCACCGGAGTAATTTTGATCGTGGGGTGGGATTTTTCAAACTCATCGATAATATCTTTTTCCACGCCGATAGCGGCCGGATTTCCCCAAAAAGCGTAGCTGATCGTGGTTGAATCCTCAGCGGTCACCGTAACGGCCGATACCATTACCACTAACCAAATTAGAACCAATCCCAAGCTTCGTGTTTTTTTCGGCATCATCTCTTTGCTCCTTTCCGTTTTGAGGATATTGTACCTTATGGGCCCGATGTAAATTGGAACTAACCCCCTTTATCGTTTTTTCCGATATCTCAATTAACAAAACCGTAATCAAATTATAATCAGAAAGGATCCCAAAGGGAGATAGATAATCTTAAGGAACTTTTGGACGATCTTAAGTTCTATCCGACGAAGGTATCGATCAAGGTTCGAATTTTGTTAGAATTGAAGTAAGATTTGTAAACCAATGGATTTGAGCTGAGGAGCGCTGTAATGTATCAGGTGATGATCGTCGACGACGAATCGAATACCCTGGATATGTTGGCTGGGTACATTAAAGCGGCCGACTTGGGATTTCACGTGGTTGCCAAAGCGCTGGGGGCCGAGGATGCCTTGTTCTATTTTAAAATGAGCGTTCCCGATTTGGTGATTACCGATATTAAAATGCCGGTAACCGATGGCTTGGCGTTATTGCAACAAATGCGGCAAGGGGGATGGCAAGGTTGTGCCGCCGTCATTACGGGTCATGGCGATTTTTCCTATGCCCAGCAAGCGATTCGGCTGAATGTATTTGAATATATTTTAAAACCTTTTTTCCCGGAAGACATTGCCGCATTGCTAACCCGCACCCAAGGGATTTTGAACCGGGAGCGGCTCCTAAATGACGCGGTTCGCAACGAATTTGAGACGCAGGCCAAAAATGTCGAACTTCTTGAAGAGGACGGCCGTTTGCCTGCATTTATTCATCAAGCGATGGTCTTTATTAAAGAACATTATGCCGAGCCGTTAACCCTGACTCAGGTCGCCAGGCATGTAGCGGTTAACCCTGTCTACTTAAGCTCCTGTTTTACAAAATATTGTGGGGAAAATTTTTTGGAACATATTACAAATTATCGAATCACCAAATCTAAAGAGTTGCTGGAACGGACCAATCAGCAGATTCAAGAGGTCGCCAACCAAGTCGGGTATATCGATGTTGCCTATTTCAGCCGGATATTCCGCCGGGTGACCGGCCAGACTCCCAGCGCGTTTCGGTCGGGACAGCGGAAGTGAGCGAATATAAAGAAAATATCACTACCCATCGCGGAGGATCGATTGACCAGGCAGCCGTATTTTTCGTATACTAAAGGCCTTTTTTATCGGATATGGTTTGCGGTATGTTGTTTTATTATTATTGCCACTGTGGCCAGCAGCTTTCTGGTATACCTCCAGATATCAAGCCAGTTAAAAGTAAATATGGAACAGCGACTGGTTTGGGAGGCCAATTATTACCGGCAGCAGTTGGAGGAGGCATTTCTGCAGGCCGCCTTGAAACTGGACGGTTTGGTCCGCTCGGCGGCTGCGGCCCAAGCCGACCGCTCCTTACTCCAGAACGAGATGGATGGCATCCGCATCCAATCGCCGAGTGTCATCCGGAGTTGGATTGCTTATTCCGACGGAGTTTTGATCCCGTCCGCCTATACCCGGCCGGATTATATAAAAAACCTGCCTTGGTGGCGGGAGTATCTCGCGGGGCAGACTTCGGAAGTTTTTATGGGCTATTTGATGAGCCGCTCGCAGTCACTGATCGGCAAGCCGTATGTCAATCAAGCGGAGCTAACCACGATCGTGCCGCTGATCAGCCTCGGATTAAAGGGGACCAAAATTATCCGCGCGGCCGGAGTCGAGGTCGAGTTGAACAATCTGTTGATCGATTCGGCCGGAATCAATAACGATTGGTCGAAGATTCCGGTATCCGTCTATACCATGGACGGTCTTCTGGTAGCCAGTCCCTACCGGTATCGCGACCGGATAAGGTTGTTGAATCAATACAGCCGTCATCCCTTGATTCGTAAAATGCGGCAGTTCCCCAATGATATCAACGGATTTGCAATATACGGCTACCAAAAGCGGAAGATGGCGGGAGTATTTCTAAAAGTCCCAACCTTAGGACTGGTTCTGACCATCGAATATCCGGCCGCCGAAGTTGTCGACCCGGTACAACGGATTGCCTCCGGCCCTTTATTGGTCGCTGCATTGTTAGTCCTGGCGGCTACGGTTTTAATCGTTACAATTTATTCAAACACCAAGCGGCTCCGCAGGGTTGAACAGTTGGCGCGCGCGTCGGAGCTGCGGGCGCTTCAAGCCTGTATCAATCCGCATTTTTTGTTCAATACGCTTAACTGCTTAGTAGGACTGGCGGTATCTACCGGCAATACGGTTCTGGTCAAAATGATTCGATCGCTGATCAGTATTTTCGGTTATACGGTTCGGAATATGAATGAAATGGTCGCCTTGGAAGAAGAATTGGGGTATTTGCAAGAATATATCTGGATTCAGCAGGTTCGCTTCGGGGACAGATTTAGCTTCACTCTTTCGGTTTCCGAACAATTATTGAAAGCGGAAGTCTTTAAATTTTGCATTCAACCGCTGGTTGAAAACTGTTTTACGCACGGGGTGGAAAAAAGTCTCGATCCGATAACCATCGAAGTAAAGGTGGCCCAACACGGGAATGACATTTTGATCGTGATAGCGGACAATGGTCCCGGACTGACCCAGGAGCGTTTCCGGGAAATTACGGACAGATTGGCAACCGATACCTATGAACCGGGGAGTGGCAGCGACGGCCTCGGCCTGTCAAATATTCATCACCGGTTACGTTATGCATTCGGTCCGGCTTACGGGCTGGAGATCAAACCATTACAAGCAGGGTTGGCGGTGCATCTTCGATTCCCGTTCATCACGAAAGAGGATGGCAAAACCAAGACATTAGGCTGTTAACGTTAACTAGAATGGCTGTAAAATTTTAAGGTGAACAACTAAAAGACCAATAGAGAAAACAGGTTCCGATTGGTCCTTTTTTATGTGCTTTTCTGGGGGCTACCCAGTGTCGAATAAACCAAGTTTACTACTAAGGGGGTGAATTAAACTGCTTTAATGACGATAAAGCAGTTTTTCGAATTGAAACAGCCGTTTCTCATTCCAAAGCTTGATCAAGGGCAGGATGGCAATGATCACAATGACGCTGATTACGATCCCGTAGAATTCCGACTCGACATCCACATAAGAATCCAGTGAGAGATTAAATAAGGACAGCAGCGGCTTATGGGCGGCCAGCACGATCAGGGAGTTGTGGCCGAGATAATTCAGGCAGTGGATCGATCCGATCCGGTAGCCGACGATAAACAGGAAGACAATGGCGAAGAGTGCCGCCAGATAGAATAGAAAATAATTGCCGAGATTGTTGCTGATCATGCTCACCTTGGGAATGCCGGTAAGGTCGACATTGAGCCATGCCAGATAGAAATAAAGCGCCATACAGACACTAAGAAAGCCAATGGCCGTAACCCGGTTCAAGCGCTTAATCCATTGCAGCAGATTTTGACGCCGGGCATAACAGCCGAACCAGTAAAAGAGCAGGGCGGTCAGGGCCACGTCCACTTTGAAGGGTAAAAAGATGCGGCGCAGGCTCAAATAATAGCCGAGGCCGGAGATGAGCAACGCGGCCAGGAAGAGCCGGCCCGGCTTTTTTACGCCGTGATCCAGGAGCCAAAACAAGACGCTGACCACCATCAGACAGGTGAGGTACCAGATGGGGTCATTGCCGCCGTTCCGCCCGGTTCCGGTGAAAAGCGAGATGATTTTAGGCAGATGATCGCCGATCAAGTCGCCGCGTCCCTGCAGTCCCAGCATGGCTAGATAAAACAGCCAGGAAACCACGGTGAAGAGGGCATAGGGCAGATAGAGCCGGAAGATTCTGCCCAGCAGGAACTCTTTCAACGGTTTATCCTTATGCAAGAAACCGGAGATGACGAAGAACAGCGGCATGTGAAAGGAATAAATCAGCACCGATCGCGGGACCATGGTGTGGCCCCAGACCACCAGGAAAATGCCGAACCCTTTCAGGAGGTCGATGAAATCGTATTGCTCAGCGCTACGAATATTCAAGACAGGTCGTTCCTTTATCCGCGATGATTACCCCGCCGCCCGGCGATAAAACCCGGGATTTTAGATTCGGAATGGGCTTAGCGGGTTTTAGTATAAGCAAAAATTCTTTTTTTATTGTTTTTTCCCTAATCAAGGGTAATTTCCTATGTCGAAAATGTTAAAACCACCAAAAGCAATCCGCCGGCCTGAATGGATCCGGCCGGCTCGCTTTATTTTGTCAGAAAGGAAATGTATTGCAGGATTGGATTGGCACCCATAAGAATCGGTTAGGCCAAGATGGCCCTAATTTCCTAACGGTTTTCTCCGGTCCCAAGCTTCCTCCCATGGTTGGATTGACTCCCGGCCCAACTTTTTGGCCGGCTTGCTTCATTTCATTGCCAGCTTTCCATTCTCCCGCGCCAACTTGCTTATCCACATTGTCATGATATTTATCCACATTGGCAAGCGACTTTTCCACATTGCCATCTGCCAATTGGAAATTGGTGGATGGCAATGCGGGATTGGCAAGTAACAATCGACACGGGCGGGATCGCAATCCGGCATAGGCAGGCGGCATTCGCTAATTGCAATCTGGCAAGGGGAAATTGGAGAATGACTCGGCCCCATTGGCGGGTCGCCCTATAATCTTGCTTATTACCGGTTTTTAAAAGCATCGAAATCCTTGACAAATAATAAATGAATGAGTATATTCATAATATACCGAACGGTCGGTTTTAGGAAGGAGGGTCACCGATGAATGACACGAAAGAACATATTTTAAAGGTTTCCTTCAGTCTTTTTTTACAAAAGAGCTTTAAAGAAGTTACGATGCAAGAGATTGTTGAAAAAACTGGGATGTCGAAAGGAGCTTTTTATCACTATTTTGAAAGCAAGGAGCAACTTTTTCTGGAGGTAATCGAAGATTTCGTATCCGCAATAATCATAGATTACAGTCAGCTCAATAAGGATTCGTTATACCAATTTTATCACGGTTATCTAAACCATAAGGAAAAGCTTTCAATTTTGCCAAACCGGATGGATACGGATAGCGGTTTTAATTACTATGCCCTGATATTTGATGCGGCAAAGCTTTTTCCCAGTTTCCGCCGTAAAGTGATTGAGACTTTAGAAGCTGAATTAAAAGCTTGGGAAGAAATAGTCCATATTGCCAGAAATAATGGAGAAATCAACTCCAGCATGACCGACGAGCAGATTGCCAGTCTGTTTATATACACACACGACGGTGTTGGCATGCGCAACATTATACAAGGGAATATGAAAGACATGTCGGAGGCATTAACGGCTACGTGGGATGGTCTATATGAGCAATTGAAGGCATAATTTTTTTTGGAATCTGCAAACCGAACGTTCGGTTTATTTGATTAATTTTGGATAGGGAAGGGGATTTAAATGAAAAAGCTGTTATTGGCCATCGGCATCACCGGGATGGTGGGTTTGATGGTGTGGGTTCTGTTTCATAACAAAGCCGAAGTGGAGCAGAAAGCGAAAGTGATCCATAGCGCGTCAGTACCAGTCTCCGTCGTTACGGTACAACCGCAAACGCTCCGGGAAAATCTGACCAAAGTCGGTTTGATCGTTGCCAACAATGAGGTTTCGGTGGTCTCGGAAGCTTCGGGAAAGATCGTCGCAGTGCATGCCGGAGTCGGTTCCTATTTGCATGCGGGAGCGCCCATCGTCAAACTTGACGACGAGTTGTCCAAAGCCCATTTTCTATCGGCCCAAACCAATTACGACAAAGCCCGGAGAGATTGGGAGCGGGCCTTGGAACTACATAAACAGGAGCTTATCTCCAGTTCGGATCGGGAATCGGCCCGGAACAATTTTCTCGCGGCGGAAGCAGCCCGGCTTTCGGCTAAACGCCAATATCAAAACACCATCATCACCACGCCCATCGCGGGTATCGTTACCGCCCGGCCGGTAAATTTCGGCGCCATGATCAATCCGGGAACCGTGGTCGCCACGATCATCGATACCTCAAGCTTCAAAGTAGCGGTAAATGTCGGGTCCGGCGAAGCGTTTAAGCTGAAAGTCGGCGAGGTGGTCGACGTGGCGACCGATATCTATCCGGGCACTCAATTTTTGGGACGGATTGCAAGTATCAGCGACCGCAGCGATGAAGCCCGTACTTTTCCGGTGGAAGTCGTGATTGCCACTCAGAAAGATTATCCATTAAAATCAGGAATCTACGGTAAGGTCACTTTCCGATTGGGAACGGAACACCCGGTCTTAGCCATCCCCCGCGAGGCAGTGATTGGCAGTGTCAAAAACCCCCGAGTCTATGTGGTGGAAAACGGTGTTGCCAAACTCCGCGAGATCGTGGTCGGCTCGGAGATCGACACCAAGCTGGAACTGATCCGGGGCTTGAAGGAACAGGAACAGGTCGTGGTGAGCGGTCAAGATAACTTACAGGATAACATCGCGGTGGAAGTAATGAAGATTATCTAATGAACGATTCTGATATATAGGGTGTGATGGAAATGACTGTTACCGAGGTTGCCATTAAGCGTCCGATTCTGATTATCGTCGCTTTCTTAGCTATCGCGCTGATGGGGATCTTTTGCTACGTCAATTTGAAATATGAATTATTTCCAAGCTTGACGATGCCGAGTGTCACAATTGCGACGGCATATCCCGGCGCTTCCGCCAGCGAAGTTGAATCGGCTGTTACCAAAAAGATTGAGGAAGCGGTCTCCGGTATCAATAGGGTGGATAGTGTTCAAGCCAGTTCCGAGGAAGGCCTCTCCGTGGTCACCGTTGGGTTTTTGCAAGGCGCCGATATTGAGATCGCGCTGCAAAATACCCAACGGAAAGTGAACCAGATCCTGGCGGAGCTTCCCGATGGAGCCAAAACTCCTTCCTTGTCCACCTACTCTATTAATGACCTCCCGGTGATGCGGCTCAGCGTTGCCAGCGATATGGACTCCAAGGCTTTTTATCAGTTCTTGAAGGATTTTATCGTTCCCCAACTGGTGAAGCAACCCGGGGTCGGCCAAGTCAGCCTGGTCGGCGGCGAACAGCGGGAGATCCGGATCAACGTCGACAGCCAGAAGCTGCCAATATACGGATTATCCAACTTACAGGTGGCCCAGTCCATCCAAAAAGCCAATCTAGACTACCCCACCGGCAAGATTAAGGATCATGACGGCCAATATGTGCTGCGCCTGGCCGGTAAACTCAATTCACTGGATCAGTTGAAAAACTTGGTTATCGGTCAATCAACGTCCGGCGGGGAAATCGTACTGTCGGACGTGGCCGAGGTCCGGGACGGCAGCAAGGATCCGACCACGATCAGCCGGTCGAATGGGAAAACCACGGTTGGCCTGTTGATCCAGAAACAATCCGACGCCAACCAAGTGGAGGTATGCCGGGCGGTCCGGAAAGCCCTGAAGACCCTGGAAGAACAGAACCAAACGATTCATCTGAAATTCGATATTATCTCCGACGGTTCCCTGTTTATCATGGATTGTTCCAATGCCGTGATCGAAGACTTGGGTCTCGCCATTTTATTAGTGGCCTTGGTAATGCTGGTCTTCCTCCACAGTCTGCGCAGTTCGGTGATTGTGATGGCCGCCATTCCCACCTCGTTGGTGGCGACCTTCATTGGAATGTGGGCTTTTGGGTTTACCCTAAACATGATGACGCTGCTGGCGATGTCTTTGGTCATTGGAATTCTGGTGGATGATTCCATCGTGGTTTTGGAGAATATTCACCATCACCTGGAACAAGGGGAAGAGCAGAAAGTCGCCGCTTTAAACGGCCGGAACGAGATCGGATTTACGGCCCTGTCCATCACCATGGTGGATGTGGTGGTCTTTCTGCCGCTGGCGATGGTCACCGGGCTCATCGGAGGTATCACGCGGCAGTTTTCACTGGTGGTGGTTATCTCAACCTTAATGAGTCTATTGGTATCGTTCACAGTCACCCCGATGCTGGCGTCGCGTTTCTCCAAAGTGGAGCGACTGTCAAAAGGTTCGCTGATGGGACGGTTTGGACTTTGGTTTGAAGCGAAGTATTCGGCCCTGGTGGCGGAGTATCTCAAACTCTTGCGCTGGAGTCTGGAAAACCGGGGCAAAACACTGCTCATTACCGGCATGATTTTTGTAGCGGTGCTGTCTTTGCTCCCGCTGGGCTTTATCGGATCCGAATTCATGCCCGCCATGGACCGGGGCGAACTTCTGGTCCAAATCGAGTTAGCAAACCGGGCCAAACTGGAACAGACCAGTCAAACGACCCGGCAAGCCGAGCAGATTCTGGCCGAATTTCCCGAAGTCGTCAAGACGTTTACCACAGTGGGCACGGCGAGCGGAATGCATGCCGCGGCCTCCCCAAGTAATATGGCTGAGATTCAGGTGCTGCTGGTCCCCAAAAAGCAGCGCTCCCGTTCCACGGCTGAAGTCTCCCAGGCAATGAAGCGGGAATTGGATCGGATCCCGGGAGTTAAAGCTCATGTAAGTCCGATCACCATCACGGGAACAGCCGATGGTGCCCCGATCGAGCTCGCGATCACCGGCACTCGTTGGGAGAGCGCTTATCAGGCCGCGCTCCGGATTCAGACCATCATTGGGCGGATTCCGGGAATCAATGATTTGCAGCTCTCGGCCAAGGAAGGGCAACCGGAGATCCGGATCGAAGCCGACCGGGAAAAACTGGCCAAACTGGGCCTGAATATCAGTGATATCGGGGATGTTTTGCAGACGGGTTTTAGCGGCGACGATCAGTCCAAGTTCAAGGATAAAGACGGCAATGAATACGACATCCGGGTGATGTACGACTCATTTGACCGGTCCAGAACGGCCGATGTCGGTGGGTTAACCGTATTCAACAGCTCCGGGCAACCGGTTCAGCTCAGTGAGTTCGCCACGATTTTCAACGCGGCGGGCCCCAATAAACTGGAACGCCGGGATCGCAATTATGCGATCACCATTTCCGCCCAAGCAGTCGGCCGAACCAGCGGCGATATCGGCAATGATATCGCCAAGGCCCTGAAAATGATGAAACTGCCCCCCGGCGTCTCTTACCAATTCAGCGGCGACCTGGAACAGCAGGACGATGCCTTCGGCAGTCTGGGCCTGGCGTTGCTGACCGGCATCATCTTCGTCTATCTGATTATGACCGCGCTCTATAATTCGTTCATTTATCCTTTCGCGGTACTTTTCTCGGTTCCCTTAGCGATCATCGGCGCGCTGCTGGCGCTGGGCCTCACCGGCAATTCGCTGTCGATCTTTTCAATCATGGGCATTATCATGCAAATCGGGTTGGTTAGTAAGAACGCGATCTTACTGGTTGATTTCGCGAACCGGGCCCGCCGGAACGGGGCCGGAATGAAGGAGGCGTTGCTTGAGGCCGGCCAAGAAAGAATCCGGCCGATCCTGATGACGACCTTGACCATGATCCTGGGCATGCTGCCGCTGGCGCTCTCCAACACGCCCGGTTCCGAGTTCAAGCACGGTTTGGGTTGGGCCTTGATCGGCGGGCTGACCAGTTCAATGATTATGACGCTAATTGTCGTTCCCGTGGTGTACACCATTATTGAACAGGTCCGGGTAATTTTGAGCCAAAACAAGAACAATCGGGAACAGGCCGCCAATATCGTATCGGACCCCGTCACATAATGCCGGTTGTAACACGGGGGAGCGCCGCTTGATTGAAACTTGGCCAAACTCCTTGGCCGGCTTGCTCCGTTCCATTGCCCGCTCTCCGCTCCCCATTGCCAACTTACTTATCCACATTGTCATGTTCCTTATCCACATTGAAAAGATACTTTTCCACATTGCCATCTGCCAATTGGAAATTGGTGGATGGCAATGCGGGATTGGCAAGTAACAATCGACACGGGCGGGATCGCAATCCGACATTGGCTGGTAGCATTCGACAATTGCAATCTGGCAATGAGAAATTGCCAGATGGCTTTTCCACATTGGCGGATTACTTTGCGACCGGGTAGGGTTGTTTTCGGGAATGGGCGGATGACAGCGGGCCGTTGCCGGTTGGAGAGGGGGTTGCGGCGGGATTCGCTTGAAATGGCAGCCGGCCCAAAAGGGAATCATAGCATCCGGGGCGAATTGTTGGGGCAGGGAAGGGTGGGTGGCGCATGGCTCAAGTCAAGATCATCGCCGTCGGCAAGTTAAAGGAGCAATACTGGGCGGCGGCCCAGGCCGAATATTTAAAGCGGCTCCGGCCTTATCTGAAGCTGGAGTTGATCGAGGTCCCCGATCTACCGGGCCCGGAGCGGATGAGCGCCGCCGAGGAGGAACAACTCAAGAAGAAAGAGTCCGACGCCATCGCGCGCTTCATTGACAGCCGGGACTATCTAGTGGTTCTGGATGTCATGGGGAAGCAGTTGTCCTCGCCGGAGCTGGCGGATTTCTTTCGAGAACGGGATCTGAACGGGGAATCGGTGACCTTGGTTATCGGAGGGTCGCTGGGGCTGGCGGAGGAGTTGATGGAGCGGGCCAGGTTACGGTGGAGCTTCTCGAAATTAACCTTCCCGCATCAGTTGTTCCGGGTGATGCTCCTGGAGCAGGTGTACCGGGCGTGCAAGATTGGGCGGGGAGAGACGTATCATAAGTGAGGAAGTTACAGGTTCTTACAGAACCAATTATAATTAATAGCACAAAAAGACAGCATCGTGATCCATAATGGCTGTCTTTTGTGTTCTTTTAAACCCCAGATATTTTACTTGTTTCAATCCACAGATGATTTTTATCTGACAATAATTAATGTAACATAGTTCTCTCTGTAATTCAATTATAATTATCTTCAAGTATAATATATGATATACAAAAATAAAAAAGTATCATATAATAAAATTGGAAATCAAATAGAAAAACATCCCAATAGGCTACAACCCATTCGGTTAACTTACAAGTGGAGGGTAGAAATGAATACATCTTCATGGATACATCAAGATACGTTAAAGCTTTCTGTAGAACAGTGGAAGCTTCTGCTATCGGACAGAGAAATATTTAATGATGATGCGATAAGGCTGATTTCTTTCGTATATTCACAACCGCAACACCAATCAAGCGCCACGAAAATAGGAATTGCTTTTAATGGTGTTTCACAACAGCGAGTTACTGCATTGAACCGTTCAGTTGCTAAAAAAATTTATGAAAAGCTTGGTCAAATACCGCCTTTCAATAGTATGGGGGGTAAACGATACTGGAATGTCATATTTGATGGTAATCCACAATGTGAAGTCAACAATTTGGGTCATTTTATATGGAAGCTCAGGCCAAATTTAATAATAGCTATGCGAGAAATGGGCTTTCCAAGCGGGAGTGATACAAAGGGTCAATGAAGAAGTTTTTATTGTTCTTTTTAGGAATGAAAGCTGAACGTTTTCGTCAATGGTCTATTTTGTTATGCCCTCAATCTCGGAAAAGCTGGCGGAAGAAATATGTTGTGTGTTCTGCTAGATTTTGTAATTCAAAACGCTCAAAGGCTCGGCGATGCTGCCGCGTCCCGCGCTCAAAATCCGTATAGCCTGCCATCCACTGTCGTACCCACAAGGGCAGGGTCTTTATAACGTTGTAATAAAACTTTGGGCCAACTTGGCCCAAAGTGGGATTGAAATTGCGAAGTTAAAGAAAAATATTGTATAAAAAAATGATTTAAAACCTTTGATGTATTGGTGATTTTATGAGAGATAATTTTTCACAACAAGTAAAAAGTACTTTAGCAAAACGAGTTGGATATAAATGCTCGAACCCTTCCTGCCGGAGGATGACAATCGGCCCAAATAGCGTTCAAAATAAAAGCACTAATATTGGAATTGCATGTCATATTTGTGCGGCTGCAGAAGGAGGGCCACGGTACGACCCCAATATGACACCAGAAGAAAGGGCTTCTATTGCAAATGGTATTTGGCTTTGTTCATGTTGCTCTGACCTCGTAGATAAAGATGAGAATAAACATTCTATTTCACTACTTCGTCAATGGAAAAGTCAGGCTGAATTGAACGCAGAAAAAGAAATATCATCAATAGAACGACTGAATGAGGTAAACTTTGTGTGGGAGCCTACTCAACCTTTAGTAAATTCCATACCATGTAATCATATTCAGAAAAACCTGAAAGAATATAATATGTTCAAAACTGCGTTCAAAAATCCCCAAGAACTTCTAACCGGAAAAGAAGCATTGATTATGCATATCTGGAAATTTGTTAATACTCCAAAGTATGAATACAAAATTTACAGTGATATGTATGGCACGGAATATAGCCAATTCTTAAGCACAAGTAACCTTAAGACTTTTCAAAGGCTTGCTCCACTTATTGCAAATGAAATAATTAGGCATCCAAACTTTTGTGAATGGATATCGGAAATTTTTAGCATTAGAAAGTTGAACAATAAGATTTTTATGGATTTTAGTGTCAAAGGAAATAGAGGGAAAATCATTTCCGTAAATTTATTATGGAAACCGGATGACACAGAATTGCTATCATACGAAAACGAATAAAATAATTATAAATCAAAATACTGATAAGTAAAAACCCCTACAGGGGACGGTTCCCATTGCATCGGCGGTTATTGGAAATGAACCGGCATTCGGCGCCGCCTTAACGGCGGGGCGTGCCGTGGCATGGGAGAAGGGCGCCGGAGGAGCGGGGTTTTCACTTACTCCATGAGCCAAAGGCATGAAATAGCCTTTAAATCATATGACCGGTTTTTCCGAATCAGGATACCATGCCTAAGGGCGGCTTGGGAAATCTGATTGCTCTACCTTTGCAAAAAGTTGCAAGAAGTGATAATAACAGTGTTTTTATTGATGAGAAATTTATACCATATATTGATCAATGGGCGTTTTTGGCCTCTGTTCAGAAGCTTAGCGAAGAAGGAGATTGAAACAATTTTGGTAAGTCCTAATATAGCCAATGAACTGCTTAAAATTGTAGAAAAGGTTAATGCTGACGATGATTAGCTACCATAGTTTTTTGCAGAAAAGGAGAAAGCAAAGTTTCGCCGTTACCCCCGATACGGAGACCGTAACCATAGGTTGGGTAAAACCCATCTATCTCGGGGTTTACAATCTCGATGACCGCAGTTAATCTTACCCGTTTTTAGAATCTGCCGATGTTCGCTCATTCCAGGGTCGGTAGAAATTATTTTCCTCCTGGTATTAGTTTTACCCCTAAAAGCTTAATAGTCAATGGCTATAGACCAATATTTTACTGGTTGATGAGGTTGTATTATCACACTAAGCTGGTAGTTGAGTCGGGCCAATATTGGGTGAACTTAAGCAATATTAAGCCGAATATTATGGTATAATATATAAAAAAATTGAACTGCAAAGCGGGGTGAGTCCATGCTTAAAGTGAGGGTGGCAGTTAAAAAATCAATACCAAAAGTTAAAACCGCAATTAAGACTCAACAATCAGAAACCCAAGTGAAAAAGCGGGTTGATAAAGCGTTAGCTAGTGTCCATGCATCGATGGCAATGGAAGGATTAAAACCAAGTAAAGTCACGGTTGCTCTCGGCAGGAAATATCTTGAAGGCGAAATAAGTGGCCAGGAAGCTATCTTGAGGGTTAAAGCCAGACATCTTGCGAGCGCAAGGCATTTGCAATGACGGATGGTTTTTCCAAGTTGACCGTAAAGAAGTTACTCAGTCACTCTAATTGTTACCCGGATACAGATATATTAAAAAATAAAGCCGGGATTAAAGATTCTAAAGCACTAGCTGAATTTGAAGCCGATGTTACCGCGATTCGACAATATATGCTTGAAAAAAGACCGATTAAAGGTAAGTTTGGTATAGCTCATTTAAAGAATATTCATAAATTTATTTTTCAAGACGTATATCCATTCGCTGGAAAATTCAGATTGGAGGATATCTGGAAAGGAGATACGTTTTTTTGTAAATGCCAATTTATTGAGACGAATCTTAATTCACTTTTTTCTAGACTAGCAGGAGAAAATTGGATTAAAGGACTTAAGGCGGAATTTTTTTCACAAAGGGCCGCTTATTATATGTCTGAACTTAATATGATTCACCCATTTAGAGAAGGTAATGGACGGACCATAAGGGAGTTTATCCGTTGTATTGCATTGGAAAGTGGCTTCGATATCGATTGGTCATTAATCGATAGGCAAGAATTACTGGACGCAACAATCAAAGCAGTAGATAATATTTATGAACCTCTTGAGAAGTGTCTTGGAATGGTTACTATAAAGGCTCAAGAGGATTAATATGGATTATAACGAATTGCTCGAAAAATATTATGCGATACAGCGTGAGAACCATCTTCTAAGAGAAGAAATTAAACGATTGAAACTTCAAGTGGGAATTCCTGAACAGCAAGGGATTCCTTTTGAGTTTTCTGAGCAAAAACTGATGCCGGAAATGATTAAGGCGGATTGCGATGAAATTAAGATTGATGAAGTTAAGATTACGGCTATTAATAATTGGTCAACCCCCACAGAAAAAATCAAATTATTCATGTCCCTATTTAGAGGCCGGGATGATGTCTATGCGAAAAGGTGGGAGAATAAGAAGAAGGGAACCTCGGGCTATTCACCGGTTTGTTTGAATGAATGGCGGCCCGGATTATGCGCTAAACCGAAAGGAAAATGCGCCGATTGTGCGCATAAGACGTACGGCGTATTGGAAGAAAAAGTTATTGATGCTCATTTGCGAGGGCTTGATAATTTTGTTGTGGGAATATATCCTTTATTGCCGGGGAGATTCTTGTTGTAAGTCCATATGCCACGAAAAGAAGAACTTTACAGATGCTGCAACATCTTAAGACGGCATTGGGTAATCAGGTCAAAGTGATGGTGGTTACTAGGCCGGTTGAAGATTTTCAAGGGAAAGATGTAACCGTCTTTCAGAGTTGCCTGGATTTGTTAAAAAATGCAGGAGTAAAGCTAATATTCCGTCCTAATATTCATCAAAAATTTGCGGTAATCGATCAAAGAATTGTGTGGTACGGAAGTATCAATTTATTGAGTTTTGGAAGCGCGGAGGAAAGCATCATGCGGCTTGAAAGTCCTAATATAGCCAATGAACTGATGAAAATTATTGAAAAAAGCAATAATATTTGACAATAAATGATTATTATAGGCTTATGACAGAATGTATAAAAGTTTCGCCGTTACCCCGATACGGAGACCGTAACCATAGGTTCGGTAAAACTCATTTAGCACTGGGTTTTCAATCTCGATGACCGCAGTTAATCTTCAACGGTTTTCTAAACCGTATATCTGATGTTCGACTCATCTCGGGGCCGCCATGCAAATTGCCAGCATGGCAAAGATTGAGAAACGAAAAATTTGGGTGAGATAATTTCTGGTGGTATGGGCGGGGGCTTGGTTCAAAATACTATATGGGTTCATGATAAATTTAAAAATATTGAACATAAAATCAAGGATGTTATTAAAGGAAGGATGAAGAAGATGAAAGATTAAAAAGGAGGAACATTCATGTGGTAAAAAACTCAAAAAGAACATCACCCACATACCGCAGAGACTCTTGACAGCAGCTTTCCAAAGTATCCCGGTGGGTGTGCCACTCCGGATAAAAAATGTCCATTAGGATTAATGCCGGTATATTCCTTTGATAAAAGGGCGTGTGGTCGGACTCCAGCTCGATGGAACGGTTGTTAAAAAAAGCCGGATACCCTTTTTTTCGGCCGATATCGAAGATCCGGTTAACGGTCCAGGTGGATACCTCCGACAATAATGAGTTATTATCCAGATTGATCCGCATGCCCCGACCGGCGATCATGTCAATGATGATTGCCAGCTCTAGCTTCATCACCAGGTGGTCCACAAAATGATAGGCTCCTTCTCCAAATCTGAAGCCGTCGATGAATCCGACATCCTCGGCATCGAACAGGACGCACAAAACATTAAAACTTGGCGGTGACTGTTGAAAGGCGCGCATCAGTTCCAGAATGACGGCCACCCCGCTGGTCCCGTCATTTACTCCGGGGATGGGCATTGTTTTAAGCGTCGGATCCTTTTCCCGGTCGGCAATCCAACGGGTATCAAAATGGGTCCCCAGTAAAACGGTTTTCCTTCGGTCCCGCCCCGTCACCAAACTGCAAATGTTGGCGCATTCTAAATCCTTCCCCCGGAAATCGGGGAGA
The DNA here is from genome assembly GCA_023402395.1 of Bacillota bacterium. GTDB lineage: Bacteria > Bacillota > UBA4882 > UBA8346 > UBA8346 > JAEYGI01. The sequence goes on along the minus strand of JAEYGI010000042.1, from coordinate 32,722 downwards.
ATGAATTTCTGCAGGAATACCTTCTCGGAATACTGCCGCATTTTTTCGTGCAAGATGCCGATGGATTCACGGTGCCCAAAGCTGCCAACAGGCCTGATACCCCGGCCGGCCATTTCAACCATCATCTCCCAGGCGCGCCTATCATCAAAGGTCTTCACGGCTTTATGCTCCCTCAAATACATCCCTCTTTCAAATCCTATTCATTATTTATATCACGGCGGTACCTAAAAAAGACATAACAATTTCATGATATAAATAATTGGAAAAGTCCATACTGCCCTAAGCTGAGGGAATCCTTGTCAGCCACCCTCTTAAAATCCATCAAGCTTCACCTAAAACTCGTCTTCAATGACATCAAAATTATCATCTAGCAGGAGTTTGGTAAAATATGGAGAGTGTTGTAAATTAAAGCAACAACCGAGTTTAGCCGGTAACCTGATTGTAATGCTATTGTTGCAAAAGTATGTCGCAATTATCTGTCCGTAAGGCAGATGGAAAAGCAGGATGAGATAAATAAGGAGAATGAAATCCAACGGTTGAATTTTTTCATAAAGAAAGCATTGGATTCTTATGAACATTTTATTCAAACTTTGTTACCATATTATGTATCAGAGGTTTCTTCTATTAATGCCGTTTTTTTCTCCCAACTTAATGAAATATACAAGGCTGGTTTCGATGAGCCGCATGTTAAAAAGGAAATTCTTAAGCGAGTTGCTCAGTATTTTACTTATAAAGCATTGCCGATTGATTATGAAGTTTTAACCCCAAAAAAGGAATTAGTAAATAAAGTTCACTATTGTTTTGAAGAGGGTAGGAATCATGTCGAAAAGTTAAGAAATGAGGTGGCTTGTGGTGTTCAATGATCCCTTTTCTTGGAGTAATGATCCTTTTAATTCAATTAATAATCATAATTCAATAATTGATAGTGGCTCATCTCATTTTTTAGGACATCATATTTTCGATCAAATTCCCGACAATAATATTCATTTTGTTCATCCTCATATGGTTAATAGTTATATTCGAGCGGATGGGACTTTGATCCATGGTTATTGGAGAGATGGCGATGGGAATGCATTCATTAATCGGACAGAACATCATGGCGGCGGGTATTTTAGTTCAAATCCTGATGGCAACCCTTTTAACAACTTAAATTTTAGTCATGCACACCAATTGGGGGATAATGGACATTGGTTTGGAAATGAACATTTCTGTAATTTTGATCTTTTTGATCATTTTAATCATGGGCATAATTATTAAAAAGGATACATTAAATTTTAGTTGTAAAAATTCTTACATATTCTTAATTCTGAGGGCATTCAGGCCTAAAGAAGTGTAGATGCTAAAAATCAATCATCGCTAAGAGATTGTTAAGGAACCTAGAACTAGTCTGGGTTTCTTCAACTTCTAACCCTAAAAATTTCGCCGTCTCTCCCGATACGGAGAGACGTATCACAAGTGACGGCGAAATTTTTGAGGGATTTCTTGGCGGAAAGCCTTGATTTATCAAGCAAATATTGAAATACAGCTATTAAGATTGAGATAGAATGTTAACCCGAACATCTATATAAGTTAAATTAAATTTCTGATATCCATCATGTCCTTAAAGCCGGCCATGATGAAAAATTAATGAATTTAATTCAACTTATTTCAGCTGTAATAGGATGAAGTAAATTCCGATTTGATTCATTTGCATTCGGCTTTAGGAATGCAAATTTAGTAAAGAAATTTACTTCATCCTATATAGACAAGGATGTTCGGGTTTTTTCCGCCCTGGATACCCTACGGTTTTTGGTCAGGGGATCCCCGGTTGGGGAATTAGCGTCGTAAAACCAATGAGGGCAGGTTGTTTGGTGGCAGCCCTTTTTGCTGCAAGCTGCTCCATAGTGAAAAAACTTGAGCTTACAATGCATTATTAAGAGCTAAACGATTGTATAAATCCTATTGTGTACCTAGCTAGAAATCCCGCTGCGGTCGCCGCTGAGTAACATTTCCTTACTAAGGATTGACGGAGAAGGGTTCCCTTTGCCGCGGCGGTCACTAAAAATGTTCTGGCATTCAATGCCGTAGTTCCGGGGATGACAGAAAATTGACAGGCAAGGGTTGCCGTAGTTGCGGCAATCGATGTCGTAAATACGGCACTGAATGCCGTAATATCGGCAATCAATGCCGTAGTTCCGGGGATGACAGAAAATTGACAGGCAAGGGTTGCCGTAGTTGCGGCAATCGATGCTGTAAATACGGCACTGAATGCCGTAATATCGGCAATCAATGCCGCTGGTGCGGCATTCACTGCCGTAGTAGCGGCGGCCGATGCGATCACCCGCTTCATCGCTCCCTAAGGATTATCTGGTGGTCCTCGCTCTTTCCGGGAAGCAGTTGTCCTCGCCGGAGTTGGGGAAATTCTTGGGGAATGGGAGCAGGCCTTAGCTTAATTTGTACAACTTATGAGAAAATTATGAAGATTATCATATTAACGATGATTTGCCGATGATTAAAAGGAATAACTCAGTTTTAAAAGAATTCTTTAGCTAACAAATGGGAAAGGTAGTTCACTCATGTTAGCGGTCGACATCTATCAGCCCATCCATGACTTTACGATCTATTTCGTTGTTATTGCCATCATCGAAGCCTTAGCGGTTTTTTTGCATCAATATCGCAAAATACCCGGAGCCATTCTACTGGTTTATTGTCAGGCCGCTAAAGCCGTCTGGGTTTTAGGGCGAGTGTTGGTCGCGGTAAGTCCGGATTTGCCGTCCAAGCTGTTCTGGCTAAAAATTCCGCAAGCCATGGGGATCCTTCTCATCTATTTTTGGCTGATCTTTATTTTAAAAATGAGTCAACAAAAAGAAACCATACTGATGGTCTTTCAGCGTCTTACCAGCGTGATCACGGTATGTTTGTTGCTGATAATTTGCTTTGACGATTGGCTTGGCTGGTACAAGGGGCCTAGCTTATTGAATGGACAAACGCTAACGGTTGCTTTTGGACCGGCTGGCTTTGTCACAATGGTTTTTTGTTATCTTTTGAATCTGGTCTGTTTTGGGTTATCGGCGCGCTGGGTCATCAAAACCAAAGGATTACGCCGCCAGCAGGCTGTGGCGTTGTCGATTATTCCGATCTTTAGTTTGCTGGGGAATATCATTGGTTATCTCCCGCCCTTTTCCGGCTTTTTGCCGCAGCTGACCGGGTTTATACTCTCGGGAGTCTATACGGCGTGGGCGTTTTATCGTTGGCGGGTATACAGTATTTTGCCACTGGCACGGGAAGCTGTCGCCGACAACATGATTGATGGGCTGATGGTAGTGGATGAAAAAGGGTATATTGCGGATATGAATCCGGCGGCGAAAATGATCTTCTCAGGGTTCCCGGCGGTTATCGGCGGCAAATTCAAAGAAGCTGTGACTGCGTGGCCGGCTTTAGCCGGAATTGATGACAATCCGGCGGCGGAAACATCGGAAGCGGCCCGGGATTTTGGCGAGGAGCGCCGTTTTTACGAGATACGCACCATTCGATTGAAGACCCCGCAAGGCAACTTACTTGGTAAAACGATTATCCTCAAAGATATTACCGGCCAGAAACGGGATCAGGCCAAAATGATCGAGCAGCAAAAAGCACTGTCCATTATGGCCGAACGGGAACGGCTCGGACGAGAACTGCACGATGGCCGGGGGCAGATCTGGAACTATCTTTACCTTGGCTTGCAAACTATCCGTTCCCTGCTAAATAACGGTCAGATTACGGATATGGAAAAGCAGATAGACCGGATGCTCGGGGTTGTCAAAGAGCAAAACGCCGATGCCCGGGAGTCGATTGTTGGTTTGAAAAGGACTGCCGACAGCGGAAAAGATTTTCTCACCAACTTGCAGGACTACTTAATATGGTATGAAAAGAACAACTGTATTGTAACTCGGCTGATCTTGCCGCCGGAACCGATTGCCCGGTATCTTAGCCATATCGCCGAGCTGCAACTGCTGCGGATCATTCAGGAAGCATTGGTCAATATTCGAAAACATGCCAAGGCGAGCCAAGTAATCATCACCATTCAGCGACTTCCCCAAAATGTAACGGTCACGATTGAGGATGACGGCTGCGGGTTTGATATCGCGGCGATCCCCGCGGAACAAAAGAGCTTCGGGCTTCAAATCATGGCGGAACGGGCCGAGGAGGCAGGAGGGTGCCTGCGGGTTGAATCAAAACCAGGCAAAGGCACGACTGTGCTGGTTCAATTCCGCCTGGATGGAGCGGCAGGCAAGGAGGATAACAATGAAAACGCTGTTGGTTGATGATCACGCGCTAGTTTTGGAAGGACTGCAAAACTTTCTGACAGTCAACGGGGTCGAGGTCGTCGGCACAGCCCGGAACGGCTCGGAGGCTTTAATAAAGTTTGAGATGTTAAAACCGGATTTGATCTTAATGGACATTCAGATGGCAGATTGCGATGGAATTGAGGCCACCCGGATGATTAAGAAAACTTATCCTGAGGTGAAGATTGTCATGCTAACCGCGGTCGAGGATGAGGAGAGCTTGTTTGCCGCAATCCGGGCCGGAGCTGACGGATATCTATTAAAAGAGATGGAACCGGAGAACTTCATCCGGCAACTCAATGGACTGGCCGCCGGGGAGATGGCATTTGCCCCTGGCTTGGCGGAGCGGCTCTTGCGTGAACTCCGTTCCAACCCAAAATCAGAAATCAATAATGAAAGAGATCCCGGGGAATTGACCGAACGCCAGACAGAGCTTTTGCAATTGCTGACCCAAGGCTTGACTTATAAGGAAATTGCCGGCCAAATGGGCCTAACTGTAGCCACAGTGCGGTATCATCTCAAGGAGATCCTCTCCAAGACGCGACTGACCAACCGGACGCAACTCATCGCACATGCCTTGCGGAAGGGATTGGACGACAATTAATAGAGGCCACTGAAAAACTTGTTAAAATAACATTGATAGCAGCCTTTAGCGCCTCGGTCTACAAAAGTGATAGTCGGCACTATCGAAAGTGATAGTGAACGACTATCACTTTTTCTTTTTTTTGGCTATCGGAAAGGTAGGTATCAGAATCTCGACCATTTGCTATCATGGAGTAATGGTAGAAGGATGGGATTTTTTAGTGAAGCAGCGTTTGGAAGTGGGAATATGCGGATCAAGCTTGTTTTTATCTAGTATTGAGTTAATCCTTCAAGCAATAGAAGGCATTCGTATCCGGCGACTCGGTAACACGTTAATGGAGGCGGCACTGGAAATCAACATGCTTTCTCCTCACGCCGTCATCTTTGAGAGGAGCGATAGCGACGACGAGCAAGCCGCTATCAGCGCTATTTTACAGGAGCATCCCGGGATAAAACTGATTGATCTTAAACTGGGCTGCGATGCGGTTAAGGTTTTTTCCGCCAGTGAACATACGCTATCCTCCATGGCGGAATTAGCGGAGGTTATCAGAAACTAGAGTATATCGATATATTGCATTAAATCGTCAGAAGGGGGAGAGACAATGTTTCTATCCAGGCAATATTCAAAAAATATAGCTTACATCTTAATTGCGCTGATGATTATCAATCCAATTGGTGTTGGCGTTGCAAGCGCCCAAGATGCAAGAATGACGTTTGACACGAGCGCCATTCTTGTGGAAAAGCCGGACGGGGAGCAGGTTGCAGCGAATAGCACACCATCGGATCGGCAAGCTCTAACAAATGAAGAAATGGCTTTTCAATATGGTAACCGTTTTTTAGATTATTTGTTTAATAAAGGGAGGGAGAGCGGACCGTCATGGCTCGATCTGGAAGAGCAGCCATTTTCCTTTGACAGCGATGGGAAACTGCAGTATCAGTTTTCGTTTGAAACGATGGCGCTTAACTATGGTAATCATCTTATGGGCGGTTATTTGGAGAAAGGCAAAGAAAAAGGGCCGTCCTGGCTCAAGACAACCGATCTTAAATTGCGTTTCGGTAATGACGGGAAACCGGTGTATTCTCTGGAAACGCTACAGCCTCTGAAAAAAGGGGTGGGTGTTACGCCGTACTGGTTTGTCCAGGGACGTTACGCTCAAGAAAGTGATGAAAACGCAACGGCAAATATCGGTTTAGTCTCACGCAAGCTGTCAACGGATCAAACCCGCCTGTTTGGGGTGAATACGTTTTACGATTATCGTTTTCGCAACGATTTACAGCGGATCGGCCTCGGCGCGGAATACTTTGATAAACGGGCTGAATACCGGTTGAACTGGTATCATCCGCTTTCGGGGGATAGGCTGACCGGACGGAGTTATTTGGCGGACGGAATTTTGTCCTCCTATGTTCGCGCAGTCGAAGGCGTTGATTTTGAGGGGGGGACTTCTTTTGTCAATGCGCCTTGGCTGAAGTTCTACTTAGGCGGCTATTACTATGATAATAAGCATAACGACGATCAAGAAGGGTACAAGCTCCGAAGCACAATGCAACTAACGCCCCGACTCAATCTGGAACTGGGATATCAAGCATCGAACCGGAATGATTCAATTCAGGGCACAATCAAATATCAGTTCGCCGATAATGTAAGTTCAGCTTTATGGGGCGGTAGTCCGGAGCAGCAAACAAAACCCGATGATATGAACGAAAAGCTATGGCAGAAAGTTGAACGGGATAACACGATTAAAACCGAAACATTTACCAAGTTTACGCCTTATACCGGAAATATCCAGGTTATTGTAACCAACAGCCACAATTCCACCGCTTTGGTTGGGGCTACGGTGCAAGCCATCCAAAACGGTAAGGCCGTAGGCGGCTCTGCCGTCACTGATGCGAAAGGCCAAGCGGTAATTAGCGGTCTTGCGATCGGGACCTATACAGTGAATGTTGTCTACGGTAGCTATAACGGCACGAGTAATCCGGTGACGGTTACCAAGGATCAAACTATGCCGGTGCCGGTAAGTTTGGCGGTAGACAGCGGGAACGCCGCGATAAAGGTAGTCAATAGCCAGTCGCAACCTGTCAATGGGGCCAGCGTAACTGCTGTCATGAGTAGTGCTAATACGTCAGGCATAAAAAGCGCCGGTGCGGGAAGCGCTTCATTTAATGTGACACTACCCACTGATTCAAACGGGATAGCGGCTTTTACCAATTTGCCGTTCGGCGCGTATACTTTTACTGTCAGCTATAACGCATTACATATCCAGAGCCAAAGCGTTACAATAGCAAAGACCGACCTCCAAAACATCACCATTTTATTGCCCAATAGCGGCGGGGTGATCAGTGTGACGGTTAAGGACAGCGGCGCTACAGTGCTTAGCGGCGCTACGGTTAATTTGCTGTCGAACAAGGCGACCATTGCCACGGGTAAAACAGACGCCGCAGGAATTGTCATCTTTGGAGAGATCGCCGCAGGAACGTATACATTAGCTGTTTCCGCGGATAATTATCGTAGCGTCGCAATAGACGTCACCGTAACAGACGGAGTAACAACGAGCAATAGTGTTACCCTGACGCGCGACACCGGCAACGTCACCGTGACCTTGATCTACAGCGATGGGCAGACCAGTGCTACGCCGACCTTCACGCTGGACGGCAAGGCAACGATTACCGGCACGGCCGGAACCCCGACCCCTGACGGGAAGATAACCTATACCTTTAGTAATCTCACTACCGGCGACCACCAAATAGAGGCGGCCGTAACCGGCTATACCAGCAACGACGTTTCGGCGGTAACCGTTGAGAAGGGTACCGTGAAAGCAGGGACGGATATTAATCTGACGCGCGACACCGGCAGCGCTACTTTGACCTTGATTTACAACGACGGACAGACCAGTACTACGCCGACCTTCACGTTGGGCGGCAAGACACCGATTACTGGAACGGCCGGAACGCCAACCCCGGATGGAAAGATAACCTATACCTTTGATAAGCTACCCACTGGGGCCCACACTATCGTAGCCACGGCAACCGGCTATACCAGCAGCGGCGTATCGACGGTGGCCGTTGAGAAAGGGATTGTAAAAGCGGGTACGGAGATTAATCTGACGCGCGACACCAGCAACGTCACCGTGACCTTGATCTACAGCGATGGGCAGACCAGTGTTACGCCGACCTTCACGTTGGACGGTAAGGCAACGATTACCGGCACAGCCGGAACCCCGACCCCAGACGGGAAGATAACCTATACCTTTAGTAATCTCACTACCGGCGACCACCAAATAGAGGCGGCCGTAACCGGCTATACCAGTAGCGGCGTATCGACGGTGACCGTTGAGAAGGGTGCCGTGAAAGCAGGAACAGACATCATTTTAACGCGGGACACCGGCAGTGTTATCGTGATCTTAATTTATAGCGATGGGCAGACCAGTGCCACGCCGACCTTCACGTTGGACGGCAAGGCAACGATTACCGGCATAGCCGGAACCCCGACCCCAGACGGTAAGATCACTTATACCTTTGTGAATCTGCCGACCGGCAGTCATATCATCGTGACATCCGTCGATAACTATGCCAGTAGTCAGGCGGTCATAATAAATGTAACAAAAGGGGGGACGGCGAGCGGCAATATCAGCTTGACCCGGCAAACCGGGAGTGCCACCATCACGGTTGACGACGGGGCAAACCCGATTGTTAATGCGACTGTCAGTGTCTTGGTGAATGGTCAAGCGCAAATGGCGACGACCGATGGCTTAGGTAAGGCGGTATTCACGAATATACCAACGGGTAGGTACGCCTTTACGGCGACAAAGGCAGACTACCATGACAAAACAATCAGCGATGTCATCATTGTCTATAACGGCAATGCAGTCGGGACGATATTGCTAACCCGGCAAACCGGGAATGCCACCATCACGGTCGACGACGGGGTAAACCCGATTGTTAATGCGACTGTCAGTGTCTTGGTGAATGGTCAAGCGCAAATGGCGACGACCGATGGTTCGGGTATGGCGGTATTCGCGAATATACCAACAGGCACGTACGCCTTTACGGCGACAAAGGCGGGCTACCATGACAAAACAATCAGCGATGTCATCATTGTCTATAACGACAATGCGGCCGGGACCATATCGTTGACCCGGCAGACCGGTGTTGCCAACATCACCGTATCAATTAGTGACAACGTAAGCGTTACGCCAAGCTTTACCGTAGACGGCCAGGCGCGAACAGCGAATGCGATCAACGGCAATATTTATTCCTTCATCTTGCCGGTCGGCAATCACATCATCGCGGCAACTGCTCCGGATTATGATAGCGGACCGGCGGTCGCTGTCGAAATAACCGACGATTGTCAGGTCGGCGGTGATATTGTTCTAACCCGGCAGACCGGCACAGCCGAGATCACCGTCACCATCAGCAACAACGCAAGTATTACGCCAGACTTTACCATAGACGGCAAGATCCAGACGCCGGACGCGGCGAATGGCAATATCTATACCTTCAAGCTGCCGACCGGCAGTCATACTATTGCGGCGACGGCATCCAACTATAACAGCAGCCCAGTGACAGTCAATGTGCCCAACGCCGCTACGGTCAGCGGTAGTATCAGTTTGACCCGAAAAACCGGCAGTGTCACTGTTTTTGTCTACCCCGGCAACCCGATTAAAGGAGCAACTGTAAGCTTTACTGCGGAAGGTAAGTTATATTCGGGTACAACCAATGAGATGGGAGTCATCTCATTCAGCAATATCCCGACCGGCACGTATTCGTTCACGGCCAGCAAGAGCGGATATAAGGACAGTTCAGTCGACGTGACGATACCCAATGGTTCAACGACTGCTAGCATAAAATTGGAGCAGTTATATGGCGATGCCGATATCGCGGTAACTGACAGTAATAATAACCCCATTAGTGGCGCGGCAGTCAGGGTCACGATCCATGGTACGGAGTACACCGCAACGACCAATGCCTCAGGAGTGGCCTCGTTTACCAATATCGAATCAGGGACTTGGACTTTTACGATAGTAAAAAGCGGATATTTTGACAATTCGGTCGATGTTACGGTTCCGGGCGGCGGAAAAATTACTACCACGGTGGCTATGACTTCGGCGGTTACGGTAACGTTACACTTTATAAAATCGAATAGTGCGGATAGCTTTATTATTGGTCGTCTGCAGCAAATCGGAGGTGCGTGGAAAAGCGCTAATATATCGAATATTGACTACGATGTTGTCATTAACGTACCCGCTAGCGGTAGTTACATATTTGATTATTATTTGAAGAAAAACGGTGAACTTAGCGAGTTATTCTTTGAAATAAATATTACCGGTCCCAAAACGTACACGGTCACCTTATAGTTTCTGCTTACAATCAAGCCGATGGGGTCCATGTGTGAAGCGAGACAAGGGGAGAGTCGATCTAGGTATGGCTTGAAGCATACCATGGCACAATTATTTTCCAATGGTTTTAAAAAAGGGAAAACCGAAAAAGGGAGGTGTCTAAATGAAGGTGCGAAATCAAGTGAAAATAGGATTGGCTATATTGATTTTACTTCTCTTTGCAGTAAATCTGTATGCCCGGGAAGGGGGGAATTCTCTTCCTAAAATTGGGGACGGTCAGGAGAACGCAGGGGTTTTTAAAGGAACTTTCGAAGTTGACTCAAACGGTACGGCAACTTACAATATTCCCCTTAATTTACCGCCGGGTATTAATGGTTTCCAACCGAATTTAGGATTAATCTATAATAGCCAGACGGGGGATGGCTTAATGGGGCAGGGCTGGATGTTGAACGGCCTTTCGGCGATCACTCGATGCTTTCGGAATCCGCGCTATGATGATCCTAACACTGATACAGCTTTCGAAGATCGATTTGCCGTGGACGGGCAGCGCTTGATTGCGGTTATGGATGCGGCTGGGAATCTCCTAATTACGGATGAGGCCCGCAATGCCGCTTATGGGCAGGAAGGGACAGTCTACCATTTAGCGAACGAGACCTGGACTAAGGTGATCTCCCACGGAAGCGATCAACCAACATGGTTTGAAGCCTTCTCCAAGGATGGCTATAGGGTCCAGTTTGGAAATACAATTGATTCAAGGATTCCAACCGATACGGGATCGGGATATGTTGGTTTTCGGCAATGGTCTGTAAACAAGATTACCGACCCTAACGGAAACTATCTGACGGTGACCTATGCCAATAACGGCCAAGGGCAATTTTGGCCGGATGAGATTGACTATACAGGCAATAATAACGGGTTTGACCCAAATCGTAAATTGGTTTTTACATATGAAGACCGCCCCGATCAAGAGAAAAAATATGTTTGCGCCTCCATGATGGTCCTAACCAAGCGGCTCAAGACAATTAGCACCTATGCCGGAAATGCTCTTGTCAAGAGTTATCAATTGGATTATCAAGTAGGCTCCCAGAATCAGAGTCAACTGGTGAAGATCACCCAGTATGATCAAGATGGAAATTGGCTTCGTCCGATTCAATCAACTTGGATGAGTAGCCAGGACGGTTGGTCGGCATATCTCCCCGTCAACTCCCTTGGATCTACAACACCTGCTAACGCTACTATTTATCCAGTCTTTACCGGGGATTGGAATGGTGATGGCAAGTCGGATATAGGTTACTTCGATAAGCGGAATGCGCTCTTTTTTAGTGGCGCGGAAGGAGCTTGGTCTCTGATTCAAAACAAAATGCTTGCCGATTTCACTGTAGGCCAAGGGTATGTTAATACCACGATTTATCCATTATACATCGGTGATTGGAACGGTGATGGCCGAACCGATATCGGGAGGGTCGGCCAAAATTGTGTATACTTTTATTCATCGACTTCCACCGGATGGTCGCCGTATGCTCAGATTGACGAACTCTCTCCCAAGCAAGGCTATACCAATGCCAACAAATACCCGACATTTGTGGGGGATTGGGATGGCGACGGTCGGACGGACATTGGCAGAGTCACTGCGAACAACATCGTATTTTATCGATCGACGGGAAGCGATTGGCAAGCCACCGGTTCGATCGCAGAACTATCGCCTGCCCAGGGTTATACCGACGCCAATATCTATCCGGTTTTTACGGGAGATTGGAACGGTGACGGCAAAATGGATATCGGCAGGGTCAGTTATGGCTGGATATCATTTTATCTATCGACGAGCAACGGATGGCAAAGATATGTAACGATTGATGACCTTTGTCCGTCTAAAAATTATACCGACGGTATGAAGTTTCCGGTGATCGTTGGGGATTGGAATGGAGATGGCAAGTCGGACTTCGGAAGGGTAACCCCGGATGGGATATCTTTTTATCTGTCGACCGGAAGGGGATGGCAGGCGTGCGGTTCGATCACGGACTTTTCACAAAAAAAGTATGTCGAAGGCATCCACTACCCGATTTTTACGGGAGATTGGAACGGTGACGGCAAAACGGATATAGGAAGGGCAACCGATGACGGTGTCGCTTACTATATATCATGTTATGGCAATTGGGTTAGCTACCCGGTTTTGAATGACTGTTCTCTGAAACAAGGAGCCACGGACATATTTAAATCTCCTGTTTTGATCGGGGATTGGAACGGGGATGGTGTTACGGATTTTGGACGAATCACCAATAAATTAAAGTTTTTTCAAACTATTTACAGCAGCAATAGCGTTGTTCCAAAGACCAGCAATATAACTGACAGCGTCGGCATGAGGATTAGTATCAACTATAAACCGCTTACGGATCCATCAGTCTATTCAATGGGATCGGGATCGCAATATCCGATCCGGGATGTTATCATACCAAGGCCTGTCGTGAGTAGTTATACCACGGATGCCGATAATCCAACTTTAGCCGCTACTCATTGTTATCAATATAACGGCGGTAAACAGCAATTGGACGGGACTGGTTGGCTGGGGTTTGCCGAAATGACCATTAATAATGTTACCAGCGGTATCTTTACCAATATTAGATATTCCCAACAAACGCCCTCACAAGGACAAATGCTGTCTACGACGATAATACTTGCCAACGGGAAAAATCAGATTTGTAAAACTTTGAGCTATGCCAATAATAAACCCTATGGGGATACTATTCCGGTTTATCAGGTATTAAAGGCCAGCGAACGGGCAGATTATTATACTTCAGCCGGGAACTTCATGTATACCGAATTGAAAAGCTACAGCTACGACAAGTATGGGAACCAGACGGAAGAGCAAGTTGCGGGAGATACCGCTTTAGAAAAAGTTCTCTATACCTGCAAACAATATCAGAACGATGAAACCAACTGGCGGTTCGGGGTAGTGACCAATATCAAACGGGCTAAAACAAGTACGACTAATTTTTCCACTTGGGACCCGAATGTCGATTTGAGTTGGGATCAGTTGGAGTATACCAATGATTCGCGAATGAATATCTTAAACGCCCGAAAGTATGACGACCAGAATCAATGCTGGCTCACCACGACCTACAGTTATGATGATTTCGGAAATATCCTAACCCAGACGGATCCGTTGGGAGGGGAGCTCAAGTCTGAATATGACCCGACCTACCAGACATTTATCTCGAAAAAAACGTCACCGCCGAATCAAGCGGGAGTTCGACTTGTGGAACAGTTTACATATGACCCTGGATCGGGACAAATCCTTCAGAAAGTTGATGCCAACGGGAATACGATGCAGTACCGGTATAACGGATTCGGGATTTTGACCCAAGTTAGCGGCCCTGATAACAACGGCGGAAACCAGACATTGCAAAAATATTATACTTATTATGGTACCAACGGTAAAGGGATCATCACCCAAACCCTAAAGCGGGTGAATTGGAACGACTCAAACGATGCCAACTGGGATTGGAGAAAAGACTATCAGGATGAATTTCTACGGACTTACCGGGTTGAGATTAGAGGGCCAGAGAATAACGTCATCGCCTGGGATAAGCTATTCAATGCCCAAGAGCAGTTGGTGAAAGAGACTATGCCCTATTTTACGGAGTCTACGCCCAATTGGATTACCTATCAGTATAATCCGGCGGGACAATTGGCTGGGCAAACCTTGCCCAACGGACTCCGTTCCACCATCATTGACGGCTGGGATGCGGTCAACCGGGCCAGGACCTTTACCCGGATGGTCGAACCGGGTAGTCCCAACCAGACCGTTGATGTTCAAAAGATTGACGCTTGGGGAAATGTCGTCTCGCAGAGCTATCCCGACAATAGTGCAACAAATTTCACATACGACTTGGCCGGGAAATTGACTGAGGTTATCGACCCTGATGGGCTGGAGAATGACACTACTTATACTTCATTAGGAACGAAGTGCTCCTTCACTAGTCAAGATAACGGGACGACTGTTTTCCAATATACGAATGGTCTACTGGCTGCTAAAACCTTTGCCAACGGGAAGCAGATCCAATATAGCTACGACAAATTAGGCAGGGTACTTACAGAAACAGTAGTGGGGGAGAGGCAGACCACCTATACCTACGACCAAGGAGTCAACGGCAAAGGTAAACTCTACGGCGTCCAAGTTAAGACGTTGGCTGATGACCGTGTCGAATCGGTCTATCAATACGACTACGATGTCTATGGCAATTGCGCCCGGACGGTCGTAACCATTGATGATCAATCGTATGTCTTCGCTGCTAACTATAATTTTCAGGGAAAAGCCATTCAGACAGTTTATCCCGATAATGCAGTACTCACGTATAACTATTTCTATGACGGGATCTTAAATTCGTTGGCGATCCAAGATGCAACCAGTGGCGTACGGAACGAGACGAGCTTTCCAATAGCTACCTACAGTAATTATACCGCAGAGGGACAGCCGGGAACTTTGCAATATGGCAATAATATTACCTCAACTTTTACATATAACAATCAGACCCAGACGTTATCGGAGGTCACCGTCGTTAAGAACGACGGGTCCAAGCTCCTGCAGCGTCAATATACCTGGGATAATCGAATGAAGATTATCAAGATTGATGACCTGGATCAGACCGGGCCCAACGAGAGTCAACAGTTTAGTTATGATACCGTGGGACGGTTGGTGACTGCAGTTGCCGGAGACACTTATGGGAGCAAAAACTACGCGTATTCGTCCGGCGGTCGTCTTACTCTCAAAGATAATGTAAGCTATACCCAATTTATAGGTAATAAAACGATGAGTGGGACGGAAGCAGGTCAGGCTTATATGAACGCGACTTACGATGCTAACGGCAATATGATCGCCAAGACTGTCGCTGGAGACAATTGGCAATACACTTACGATGGCAAAAACCAATTAACGGAAGTCAGGAAAAACGGGGTCCTAATGAGCAGTTACACCTATGATTACAACGGACGCCGGATTAAGGCGATTGATTATTACGGGAGCGGCACTACGACCCGGTACTATGCTTCGCCTGACTACGAAGTTACCATCGCCGGAGGGACGGCGGGAACCACCTATACCAAGTATATCAACGGTTTGGACGGACGAGTTTCTTCCATCAGTAAACGGGCCAGCGATGTTCAATTGCTACCGGCCAAGGCTTTGGGGCCAATCATCGGCCTCCCTGGATTTAGCCTATTGGCACAAGGCGTTAATTTTCAAATATTCTTCCACGCCCTCGCTTTAGGGTTGGGGACAGCCGTATTTCTCTTTATAATGTCTGCCGCTATCGGCATCTACCGTTTTCGGAGAAGTAATGTTTGGACCCGACCATACCCCATGGCATTTCGTTATGGTAGCATTGTTCTAATCGCTTGCGTAGTACTCCAGTTTATTCCGACCGAAACAGTTGCGGCCAAGTCTAAGCCGATCCGTTCCATCCAACCAGGAGTGGTTGGTACATTTTATTATCATCAGGATAATGTCCGTAGCACGGGATTAGTGACCGACGGTAACGGCCAAGTTGTATTTCACGGGATTCACGATCCTTACGGTCAATTGGACCGACAGCACAGTTCAGGCAGTGAAATCTATCTGGATGATTTCACCGGAAAAGATTTTGATGACTGCAGTGGGCTGTATTATTACGGAGCTCGTTATTATGACCCGCAATTGGGACGATTTATCAATGCCGACACCGGACTGGGCGCCGAGCCTTTGGAAAATGCCGCGGCATTTAACCGCTATGCTTATGCCGGGAGTAATCCAGTGATGTATATCGACCCTTCGGGAGAGGCCGCTTTTTTAGCGTTGCTGATTCCCGTGATTGTTGGAGCGATAATCGGAGTGATAATGGGGTTTGCCTGCGAAGCAATGACTCAATTGATCACCAACGGCGTGATAACCGATTGGTCCCGGGTTGGTTTGTCCGCCCTCTTTGGCGGAATCTCTGGCGCGTTATTCTCGGGGTTAGGTTGCGGAATTAATATGCTAGGCCAAATCATGGCGAAAGCCGGGTATAGCATGGCAACGGTGTTAGCGACTTGCAGTGCGATGGGAGCGGTTGCCGGAGGAGGAATTGCGACTCTCAGCCAGCTTGGGTTAAATGCTGCCAACGGAGATGATCTTCGAAACGGTCTGCTGCAGGCGGCGATCTTAGGGGTTATTACCGGAGGAATTAGCGGAATAATTAATGCCCGGGTCGGTTGGGGAGTGGGAAGGACAGATGTAAACCGAGGGGATGTTTGTCGAAGCATCGTGGCACACGACGGCGTAAGTATGGGTGATCTCCTTAGGATCTCCGCTCAAGAAGTTAATGGGTTTCGATGGTCAGCAGGAGATTACTTTACCAATAGTATTGTCATACCTGGGGGTTTTTCCGCCTTTTCACTGCTCAAACAATTGCCGCCCTTCAATTTAGCGCAAAATACTGCCGATGAAGTCGGGACCAAGGATTTTCTGCCGCTGGTTGCGAAGGATTATGCCGGAATGAACTTTGGTATCGTGGGATTCCGGAAAATATCGTTCGCTGATGATTTGCAGTGGACAGATGATCAGTTTCAAAAAAAGCTATTGGGTAAGAAACGTTAACTAAACAAGAGAATTAGAACTTAAAAATTCTTTGTGAATACTGAATAAATGAGAAGAGTCGCGTTCAGCGGCTCTTTTTCTATAATCGCGTAAAGGTTTTGCAACCTAATCTTCATTCCGCTTATCGGGTATAAAACAAGTCCGGAAACTAAGATTCAGGCCACCCGGGATCTGTTTTGCTAAGATGAATCTTTGCAATACTTTGCCGATAGACCCGATATGGAGAGACGTATCACAAATGGCGGCGAAAAAGGACCTCAACCCTTAGGAGATTAAGGGTTAAGGCCCTGGGACAGCCCCTTTTATCTTATTAAACGATTCCCTTCATGAACCTAAGTACTTGCTGTAGCCTCTAATCAAGCCCTGACTCGCGGCGTTTTAATTCGGTGGCGATCAACATTTTGACTTTGGGAGTAATTTTGGCTAAAATTTTGTGGTCGAGCCATTCAATCTTTTTCCAGGTGGCGTTGCATAGTTTGAGTTGGGCATAAGCAGCCATTAACTCGGAGCCGGGGATTTCACTGATTTTAACCCGGTGGGTCAGTATATCGGACAGTACGGCGAAACATTGCACCGGTTCCTGATTTATCAACATATCATGGCAAGTTTCTTTAAATAAACTAATCTCTTTGATTTCCTTGGGTGAAAATAGGTTGATCAAATCATCCATGATTGTAGGTTGGCTCCTTTGGTGTCGTTGGTATCTCTTTAGCGGTTAACACGATATTTTTGCCTGAACGCCGCTAAAACGATTTTCTTCAGGCGGCTGAGGATGACTGGGGAATTTCATCCGGGCAAACCGCAACTTTACTATAATATCATATTAACGTCTGGAAACAAACGATTAATTTGAACGATTTTTCGTTTGTTCAAAAGGGAGCGATCGACTCCGATAGGAAGAGAAATACCATAGTTTTAGAGCATCGTTTGTTTGATCGTATATTCAACCGAGGACTAAAAATTATCTGAAGGGAATAACAGGAAAATGTCGAAGGTGATATCGAAAATTTATAGTACTAAGTTAGTTGCGGGACAAAATGATATTCAGGGTAATAAGGGAGGATAAAGATGATCCCCAACGATTTGAAACAATATGCGAATTTTTTTACGGAATATACCGAATTAAGAGCTCAGGAGAATCAAAGCAATCAAATTACGATTGTAAATGGAGATATTGTTACCAATCTGAAGCGAATGAAAGGCGGTATTTCGGCGCGGGTAAATAACGATGGCTACTGGGGATTTGCCGCGAATCCAATGTTGGCCGAGAATGAGATTCAAAGTGTAATTGAGCGGGCAACCGGAAATGCGCTTTTTTTACGCAGTAAAGGAAAAGCCAAAGATATTAGGCTCTCAAGTAAAAATGGTAATTTTCGGAACGATTTTGCAACTCAAAACGCTTTGAAACCCCAAAGTGAAATCATTGAATTCCTGATGAGGTTGGACGAATATATCAAAATGAACTGTAAAAACCTTTCTTCCAGGGTCATAACCCTTCAAACCCTTGATATGGAAAAGTCGCTGTTAACTTCAAACGGGTCCGCCGCCTATTCGCTAATCCCCAGATCGTTGATCCACATTACCATGACCATCACTAACGATGGCGAACCGATTCAACTATATAAAACGTTTGGGGGTTTTGGCCAGTTTGAGGACGTTTTTAAACTGCCGGAAGGGTTGTTTGCGGGAATCGATGAACAATATATCCATCTTCAGGCGAAAGCAAACGGGACGTATGCCAAAGCGGGAATCCAAGCGGTAATTTTGGATGCCGATATCGCGGGCATTTTAGCGCACGAGGCCATCGGGCATACCACGGAAGCCGATATAGTTCTCGCCGGTTCGGTTGCCGGTGATCTTCTCAACCAACCGGTCGCCAGTGAACTCATTACCCTGGTTGACTTTGCCAACACCGCTTTCGGCAGCTTATGCCCGGTGCCGGTATTTATGGATGATGAAGGGACGAAGGCGGAAGATTGTGTCATTATCGAAGCGGGAGTATTAAAGCGGTTCATGCACAATAAGGAATCCGCCGGAATCTTCGGACATGAATTAACCGGAAACGCCCGAGCCTTCGAGTTTAGCGACGAGCCGTTGATTCGGATGCGCAATACCGCGATTCTACCCGGTAAAAGTAAATTGGAAGCAATGATCGCTTCGATTGACGACGGCTATTATCTAATGAAGGCCAGTAACGGGCAAGCCGATTCGACCAGTGAATTTATGTTTGGGATTGTTCAAGGGTATGAAATCAAACATGGTAAAATCGGTCCAGCGATCCGCGACATGACCATTAGCGGAGTCGCCATTGACGTACTTAAATCAGTTACCATGGTTTCGGATAATTTGGTCTGGGGCTGCGCGGGAATGTGCGGGAAGAAGCAGCTTATTCCGGTAGGGATGGGTGGTCCGGCCATTAAATGCAAAGTGAATATCGGAGGGAAATGATGGATAGTCTGGGCACGGCCAAACATGCGCTTGATCGGTTAATTAAAAATGGCGCGGACAAGGCGCAATGCAAAATAACCCAGTGGGAAACGAATGAACTCAACGTTGAGACCGGGGATCTTAGCCTGCTCCGTACTACCTTTAACACTTCCGTAGATTTGCTTGGCCTGAGCAATGGCAGAAAAGGATCAACGACGATCAATCAGACCGATCCCGGCTCCATCGAGCAAGGTGTTAGGGAAGTTATTGAATTAGCGGGTTCCGCAAAACCGGATCCTGCGAATGATATCGCCGGCTTTCAACCACCAAAAGCTTTTACAAGCGGCCCCATGCAAGGGGATCTTGATCAAATGCATGAGCGGATGCAGGAATTCCTGAAATTTGTTCAACAGACCTACCCGAAGACCATTTTAAG
This sequence comes from Bacillota bacterium, assembly GCA_023402395.1. Taxonomy (GTDB): domain Bacteria; phylum Bacillota; class UBA4882; order UBA8346; family UBA8346; genus JAEYGI01. The sequence goes on along the minus strand of JAEYGI010000042.1, from coordinate 13,033 downwards.
AGCTGTAATTTTAAGTTTCACTCGGACGGAACGAGTATTTGTTAATTCAAACGGGGTTGAGTTTTGCTCCGACAATGGTTTTTACAATGTTAATGTACAGTTTACGAGCAAGGACGGGAATAAGGTATCCTCCCTGAATTATGTCGGGTGTAAATGTCAGGATTTGAATTCGCCCCTCAAGGATTTTGGAGGAGTCGACCGGTTATTACGCCAGTCATCCCAACAAATCCACGCGGGTACGATACCTCAAAAGTTCACTGGATCAGTGATTATTACTCCAGAGTGCTTAAGTGATTTCGTAAGCTACTTCGCCCGGTATCTATCGAATCCGTCCATGCTCACCGGCAATTCCGTATATAAAGATAAGCTGGGTCAGCCAATTGCCGACAACCGGCTGACGCTTCACTCCAAACCAATCTCAGCGGAGTTAGCGGAAGCCTATTTCTTTACCGATGACGGATTTGAAGCCAAAGATACGACGCTTATTGAAAAAGGCACTCTAAAATCATTTTTACTTGACCTTTATGGCGCCAATAAAACCGGTCGCCCGAAAGCCGAAAATCAGGGGGGTTGTTATATTATCGAACCCGGGGACGCAACGCTCGCGGAGATGATTCAATCGACCCCAAACGGGATCTTGCTCTGCCGTTTCTCGGGCGGGAACCCGAGCCAAAACGGTGATTTTAGCGGCGTTGCCAAAAACAGCTTTTATATTGAAAAGGGGGCAATTAAATATCCGATCAATGAAACGATGGTATCCGGGAACATTGTGCAAATGCTTAATAATATTGAGCAAATTTCGAAAGAACGAAATAATGACGGCTATGAATGCCTGCCTTGGATTAAATTTAAGGGCATTACCATCTCGGGGAAGTAATTTAGAATTATCAAAAATTACAATCGGGCCTCGAAAACTTTCGAGGCCCGATTGTAGAAGCGTTGTGATAAACTCGCCCACGGCCGGAGTTGTACGCCAAAGCTCCAGAGAAGCAAGTGATAAGGTCGTTTAAAACGATCTCGCCAGGCAATTTTCAAACCACAGGCTTTAGCCGAAACACCTCACCCGTCAGAGCTTGGCATAGGTCTCCTTCAAAAGAAGCGCGTCACGCTCCAGAATCGGACTTTCACAAATAATGCACCCGTTGACGCCGAAATCCTTCAGGGCCTGTAGGCACAGGCCATACCTAAAGTCGCTCTCCTTGAACTCAAGGTGGTTCCTTTCACCCTTGGCGCCGTAGTTGATGCCCGATAAATGAATATGCATATCCCCCAGCGCCGTTTCGCCCAGACCGTCCCGGATCTTGGCCAGGATCGCGGCAAAATCGTCATAGGTTTGGAGCGCTCCGCCGCCCCGGGCGTGGATGTGCGCGAAATCGACGCAAAGCCGGCAAGTGGGAACCTCCCGGCATAAGGCGATTAATTCGTCCAAACTGCCGAACTGGGTGGGCTTGCCGGTGGTCTCCAGCCGGTAGTCCACGCCGAAATCCGGGAGTTTGGACAGGTTCTCCCTGATGGAGGCATAGGCGGCTTCCGCCGAATCATTCAGATAAAAGCCGGGATGAAAGACCAGGCTTCGCCCGCCGACCGCATGTAGCGCCCTGGCGCCCTTGATGATCCGCTCCAGCGACTGCTGTTGTTTCTCGGGCTCGTCCGCATTGAGATTGATAAAATACGAACCGTGCGCCGAGAGATAGAGATCCCGCTCGTTCTTTTCGCGCAGGATGGCGTCTTTGTTTTTGTCGGTAACGTTCACGTTCCGGACAAACGGCAGCTCCATGGCGTCCAGGCCAATCGATTTCAAATAAGCAATGCCGCTCTGATAATTATATTTCACGGACCCGTCGCCCAGCGGCAGTCCGGATATGCCAAACAAAAGCCGCTCCATGGTTTAGCTCCTTTGTTTTTAAGTGGGTGATGTTCCATTCATCGTATCATGATCCGAATTGCGACTCATTCTTACAATCTCTCCCCGTATTTGACTGGGTTTTTCCGTTAAATTTGGCCCGATTCCCGCTGCGAAATGGAAACATACTTGGATGCCGGGACGATGCTTTTGTAGGCGGGGCGGATAATTTTGCCGCCATTGACGACCTCCTCCACCCGGTGGGCCGACCATCCGACAATCCGAGCGACGGCGAAGATCGCCGTATATAACTCCGGAGGAATGTTCAGCATCTGGTAGACGAAGCCAGAATACAGATCGACGTTGGCGCAGATCGCCCTGGCGTCGCCCTTGAGCTTGGCCATGACCCCGGGGGTCAGCCGCTCCACCGCCTCGATGAGTTGGAATTCGGCCGTCATGTGCTTGACTTCTGCCAGTTGCCGGGCTTTTTTCTTCAGGAGCACCGCCCGGGGATCGGAGAGCGTGTAGATGGCGTGCCCCATGCCATAGATCAAACCGCTGCCGTCGCCGGCCTCCTTCGTAAGGATCTTCTCCAGATAAGCGGCGATCTCCGTCTCGTCCGTCCAATCCCGGAGATGTTCTTTTATATCCTCAAACATGGCCACGACTTTGCAGTTGGCGCCGCCGTGCTTGGGGCCTTTAAGGGAACCGATCGCCGCGGCGATGGCCGAATAGGTATCCGTGCCGGAAGAGGAGAGCACCCGGGAGGCAAAGGCCGAATTGTTGCCGCCGCCGTGTTCGGCGTGGAGAACCAGCGAGAGGTCCAACAGTTTGGCTTCGGCCTCGGAGTACTTTTTGTCCGGCCGGATGGTCCGCAAGAAATTCTCGGCGGTGGAAAGATGCTCCTTGGGGAAATGAATGTACATGCTTTGTTTGTCGAAGTAACGCTTCTTGGCTTGGTAGGCATGGGCCACAATCGTCGGGAAGCGGGCGATCAATTCGATACACTGCCGGAGCACGTTTTCCAAACCGGTGCCGTCCGGCGTCTCGTCGTAGGAATAAAGGGTCAGGGTAGCTTGGGCCAGCTTATTCATGATATCCTGACTGGGCGCCTTGATGATCATGTCTTCCGTGAAACCATCCGGTAATTCGCGCAGTTCGCCGAGGAGATTGATGAACTCCGTCAACTGGGACTGGGTGGGGAGGCAGCCGAACAGCAGCAGGAAAGCCACTTCTTCGAAACCGAAGCGGTTTTCAGCCTCGCAACTGGCGACGATCTCCTCGACATCGATGCCGCGGTAGGTCAGTTTCCCTTCCACCGGCATCCGCTCGCCCTCATTGAGCAGATAGCCGTGGACGTTGCCGATCAGGGTCAGGCCGGCGACAACGCCGGTGCCGTCCGGATTGCGCAGCCCGCGTTTGACGTGGAAGTCGGTGTAACTTTGGGGATCGATCTGGTTATGATCACGGTAGAGCTGGCACCAATTGTTGATAAAATCGGGATTGGTTTTGCAATGATTTTTCACCATGCTGTTTCCGTCCTTTCCTGGCCCTTCAATTTTACGGCGGTATCCAAAACGGTTGGATTGCTTTGACAAACCGGATCGCGGGTAAAGCGGATCAGCTGAGGACAGTTTATCAGATGTTAATACCTCTATTTTACTGTATTTCCGGAGGACAATAAACCCAAATGAAGGTTAAAAGAGGAATATTGAAGATAAATAAGTTTTTCCCGAATCGAGGCTTACTTTTTAAACGGGACTCCGCTTACGCATTCCGCTCAGCGGCGGAATATACCGTTCCATATTGACGGACTGAATGGGACTGGGGAGCGGCTCCCTCGGTTCATTCAGTAACAAAATATCCACATTTAGTAACTGAATATCCACATTCTCTTACTGAATGTGGATGGGGAGTGATTCCCCCAGTTCATTTATTCACAGAATATCCACATTCTGCTCCAAAATATCCACATTCTTTTACTCCACTAAATGATTCGGTAGCAAAATATCCACATTTAGTAACTGAATATCCACATTCTCTTACTGAATGTGGCTGGGGAGTGACTCCCCCAGTTCATTTATTCACAGAATATCCACATTCTGCTCCAAAATATCCACGGATGGTCTTTATGTATGCGCTCAACTCCAAACTGAAAGAGCTGATGACCAACGAATCATTTTTACGAGGTAAATAGCGGAATGCATCATCTTCCACCCAGGCATTCAACCATCGCGAAGAGTGGCTGAAATGCGCCACAATCGAAAAAGGACTGATTACCGGTAATACTAGACAATTATTCGGCTTTAATGGCTTATATTCCAAAAACATTAAAAAATGTGCAAAAAATCGATTCCATTTCATTTCATGATGCGTATCTTGATATCAAACTCGCTTACATGGACTTCATCCGAATTAAAAAATAACCGAATTTATTTGAACATCAGTTAGAGAGGAGGATAACGATGCAGATTTTCTCATTATTGTCACACGCGAAAAAAGCGCCGGCCGGCGACACGGACGGATTTGACCGATTCCAGGAAGCCATACGGTTACACCGGAACGGATTATCCGGCGACAAGCGGGCGGTGCGGGAGGCCTTGCAACTTTTGGAACAACTGAGAAAGGAAGCCCCCGAGGATCACGGAGTGCTCGCGTATTACGGAAGCACCCTCTGCTTGCTGGGCCGGGATCTGACGGACTCCGCGGAACGCTCGGCCACCGTTATCAAAGGGTTAAAGCTTTTAGATCAAGCCGTGGCCGGCGAACCGGATCAATTTGAGATTCGCTTAATTCGTGGCAGTGTCTGCTTAAACTTGCCGGAGCAGTATTTTCACAGAAATGCCACTGCGGTCGAGGACTTTCAGTATCTATGCTCGTGCTGTGAAAACGATCCCGACGGCGTCCCGGCCGAATTATACTTGGAGTTTTTATATAACTTGAGTCTGGCCCATTCCAATCTGGGACAAACGGCGGCCATGGCGGCCGTCCGGGAGCGGTTGCTGGCGGAGGTCAAAGACCCCAAATACCGGATTCTGTTGGAGAGGGGACCCAACGATCCGGCGGGCGCGCGGCAATTTCTGATTTTGCTCCAGCCGTTGCCGACCGTGCTGGCGGAAGGGGAACTCCTTCATCAACTGGCCTTGAGCGGAGATAAGCAGGCGCTCCGTAACGCCATGGATTTTTTCGCCAAAGCCCAAATTCTCTATCCCGAAAACCAAGTATTCAAGGCATGCCATGCCGATTGCGGGTCTTTGCTCGGGCGGGACGCCTCGAATACCGGCGAGATCTTTGCCAATGCCATTAAGGCGATGAAAGCGATCGACGCCGCGGTGATCAGCGAGCCTGACAATCCGAAGCTCCGCTTGATCCGGGCCGGTCACAGCCTGCGGCTGCCGGAACTGTTTTTTGCCCGTACCGCGACGGCGCTCACCGATTATGAATATTTGGCCGGCCGCTGCCGTCAGGACGCCAGTGTTTTGAGCCCGGAGCAATTCGGCATGATCCTTTTCAACCTTGGACAGTGTTACCGGCGTTTGGGAATGGACGCCGAAGCGGAGGCGGTATTTGACGAGTTATTGCCGAATGCAACTCCGGAGCTTCAGGCCGGAATTGCGGCGGACATCGCCAATAGCCGTCCGCCCGAGGCGGTTCCGGAGTTGTCCTGCGCCACCCATCGGACGGAGTTTTATGCCGAAGCCAAACGGTTGCATGATCTGGGGGTGGCCGGGAATAAAACCGCCGCCCGGATGGGGCTGGAGTTGTGGGAGCAAGCCCATTCCCTGGATCCCGGAGATCCGGTGGCCTTGGGTTATTACGGCAGTTCCCTGGCGTTGAACGGCCGTTACGCCCCGGATATCAACGGAATGTTCGGCGCCGGAATCAAAGGCTTGAAACTGTTGAACGAAGCGGTAAGTCAAGCCCCGGACCATTGGGAGCTTCGGCTGCTCCGGGGATATCTCAGCTATTCATTGCCGGAGGCGTTTTTCCATACCACCCGTCAGGCCGTGGAGGACTTTCAATATTTGATCGAGGCGTATCGGCGGGATAACCATATTTTCCCAGTAGACCTCAACGAGCGGTTGATGGCCGATCTGGCTGCCGCCGCGCGCCGGGTGGGATTGGATTGATTCGATCCGCTAATGGAAGGAGGGAACGATAGGATGATTGACGGTCATGCCCATGTTTCGGAAACCGACTATGGCAGCGTCGAACAATATCTGGCGCAATTAGCGGTTAGCGGGATTGCTCAAGGAGTGGTGGTGCCCGGTGGCATGCTCGATGTCCGTAAGATGACGGACTACGTAACCGGAAGAGCCAAACCGGAACATCCGGATCCGAACAACCGGTATATCCAGGCGTGTTGCCAAAGGCATCCCACGCAAATATCGGGCTTTATCTGCATCAATCCGCACGATCCGGACGGCCGGGCCAAGCTGGAGGAAGGGTTTGAACAGGGTTTTCGCGGTCTCAAGCTTTCACCGCTCTCCCATGAGTTCTCGTTCGCCAGCAAAGCCGTGGCCGATCTGGCGGCCGGTTGCGGGGAGCACGGCCTGCCTTTGTACACCCACGTGGTCTATAGTCCGGGCGCTTCCACCGCCCGTTTGGTCGCCTTGGCCCGTCAGTTTCCGGGAACCAACTTTATCCTGGGCCATATGGGGTTCGGCCCAGCCGATCAGGAGGGACTGGAGGCGGCGGCCACCTTGGACAATTTTTATCTGGAGACTTCCACCGCCAATTTACTGCATCTCCAAGAAGCGGCGGCTCGAGCGGGAGCGTCCAAACTGATCTTTGGGTCCGAATTCCCCTTGTCCCATCCCGCGGTCGAGCTACAGAAAATTCTATTGTTAAAGCTAGCTGGGGCTGCACAGGATCAAATCCTGGGCGGAAACATCCGGGAGTTGCTCCGGCTGAACGAGGGGGGTTGAGTTATGGATCAGTCGACCACCTTAGCTGCGCTCAATGAGTTACTGCAACGTTGTCAAAAGGCGCCATTTTACCGGGACCGTTTCTCCGGAGCGCCGTTGCGTTCATTAGAGGAATTCCGACAGATTCCCTTGGCCACCAAGGCGGATTTGAGAGCGGCCTCGCCGCTGGGTCTGATTTGCCTGGACCATGATCAGCTTTATCAATACCATGAGACGTTCGGAACCACCGGCACGCCGGTATCGGTCTGGCTGTCCAGGCAAGATTATCTGGACAATGCCGCTGAGTTACGGGACTGGGGGGTCCGGTTCCGCCCGGATGATCTGGTAATGGTGCGCTTCCCCTATTCGATTTCGTCGATTGCGCATACGGTCACGACCGTGGCCCAGCAATGCGGGGCCTGCGTGATCCCGGCCGGCGCCCGTTCCGTGGTCAGCCCGTTTCCGCGTATCGTCGATTTGCTGCGGAAACTGCCTGTAACCGTACTGGCTTGTCTGCCGTTGCAAGCGTTGTTGATCGCGGAGACCGCCCGTTTGCTGGGTTATGATCCGCGAAGCGATTTTCCCGCGTTACGGGCCATTGCCACTGCCGGCGAATTGCTGTCGCCGGGACGGCGTCAAACCGTGGCGGAGGCTTGGGGAGTACCGGTCTTCGATAATTACGGTATGACCGAGATCGGCGTGGCGGTGGTCGATTGCCAGTTCCAGCGGCCCCATCCTCAAACGGACTTTTTCTATTTTGAAATTTTGCGGCAAGATCTGCAAACCCCGGCCGAACCCGGAGAGACCGGCCTCTTGGTGGTAACCACTTTGAAACGCCAAGGCACTCCCTTGGTCCGGTATCTCACCGGCGACCGGGCCCGTTTGGTACCGGAGGCGTGCCCCTGCGGCAGGGGGGAGAGCTTGGAAGTACGGGGCCGGACTGAGGATACCGTTATCGTAGGCAACCGCTTACTGGATCTTTGGGATATCGAAGAGATCGTAGCCGCCTTGCCGAACCGGCGTTTCTGGGTGGCTGCCCCCCATGGCGACAGTTTATGCCTGGTGGTCGAGGCGGATACCATTGAAGCGCCAATCCGGCCGGAGCTGCTAAAAAGCATTGAGGCAACGTTTCGGATCAAGTTAGAGGTGACTGTCGTACCCCGGGGAAGCCTCTATGACCGGGACGAACTGCTGGCGGTGGGCCTGGTGGGCAAGCCGCGCTACATTTATACAGCTCAAGAAATGGAGGAAAAGCGCTATTTAAAATCAGTTCGGGTGTAGTTAACCGAAAAGATGAGGTGGTGATGGCAATGGATTTCAAATCAAGGGAAATTTGGTTTGATGGCCGGAATATCCCACTGGAACGTTATGATCTCTGGGGTCTGGTGAATCAGTCGGCGCTCGAAAAAGTCGTGGTAACACCCGAGCAGCGCCGCGGCGGCCATTTTCCTCAAAAAACCTGCTTGGTGACTGAGATTCGCGCCGAACCGGATTTGGCGGATTTAAACCAGGGCGATCTGGTATTCTCCGAATCTCCGGAGCTGTTGAACCGGGCGGAGAGCCAAGGACTGGTCACCTGCATATTTCTGGCGGTGCAACAGAAAGAGTCGTTGGAGCAAGCATGCCAGTTGGCCGCCAAATATCGGTATGCCGTGGTTGATTTCGATCTACCCACCAATATCCCCTTGGAACTCTTTATTGCCCGGCTGGAAGCGAGCGGCACGACCCTGCTGCGGCGGACCACCAGCGCGGTGGAGACCGAAGTCGCCTTTGGAGTGCTGGAGAAGGGCAGTGACGGAGCGCTCTTTGCCGGGGAGGATCCGGCCGAAATCAAGCGAGTGGCCGAACTGCTCCGGGAAGAAGCGTCGCCGGTTTTGGAGCTGAAGCCCTTGCGGGTTACCGCGGTTCATCATGTCGGTATGGGTTGGCGTTCTTGCATCGATACCACCGGGTTGATGACGCAGGAAGAAGGAATGCTGATCGGTTCGACCTCGGCGGGAGGAATCTTGGTCTGTTCCGAAACGCATTATCTGCCTTATATGAACCTGCGCCCGTTCCGGGTGAATGCCGGAGCGGTCCACTCTTACATTTGGATGCCCCGGAACACCGCGGGATATCTCTCGGAGCAGGAAGCCGGCAGTCAAGTACTCTGTGTCAACTGGCAAGGGGCGACGCGGGTGCTGACGGTCGGCCGGGTAAAGACTGAAATCAGACCGTTACTATTGATCAAAGGAGTGGCCGACGGGACTGAATTGAATGTGATCGTGCAAGACGACTGGCACATCCGGCTGATGGGGGCCGATGGCAAACCGAGAAACGCCACGCTGATCCAACCCGGCGATTCATTACTCGCTTATCTATGTTCGCCTGGCCGCCATGTGGGAATCGGTGTCGGCGAGACGATTATCGAACGCTGAGCCATACGGCGCGGGACTGCTTTGCTCCTGCGCGGGGTTTCGGCGGAGAAAGGCGGTGAAAGTATGGCTGGAAAGGACCTTAGGCTCAAACGTTTATTCCGGCATTCAGACCAGTTGTTCATTCTGCCGTTGGATCACGGCATTACCATCGGGCCGGTGCCGGGGTTGGCGGATATCCGGGACACGGTTCAGGCCGCCATTGAGGGCGGCATCGATGCCGTGGTGATTCATAAAGGCATTGTGGAACGGATTAGCGATCTGCTTGGTCAGGATAGCTGCGAAATGATTATGCATCTTTCGGCCTCAACCGCTTTGGCTCCAGATCCCGATCGCAAGGAACAGGTAACTTCGGTGGAACGCGCGTTGGAGCTGGGAGCAACGGCAATTTCCGTCCATGTCAATCTGGGCTCGGCTTTTGAGGCCGAAATGCTTAAAGATTTCGGAGCCGTCTCTGAACAGTGCAGTCGCTGGGGCATCCCGCTATTGGCCATGATGTATGTGCGGGACGGCACCAAGGACAGCGAGTATGACCCCGGCAAAATCAGGCATGCCGCCCGGGTAGCCGAAGAACTGGGGGCGGATCTCATCAAAGTCAATTATACCGGGGATCCGGAATCATTCGCGGCGGTCGTGTCGGCGGTGGCGGTACCGGTGATTATTGCCGGAGGACCGAAGCTTAATTCGGCGGCAGATTTATTTGAGATGGTTGCCGATGCGGTATCGGCCGGAGCCCGGGGAGTGGCCATCGGGAGGAATATCTTTCAGGATGACCACCCGGCGCAACGGGCCGCTATCGTCCGTCAAATCCTGGACCAAAAAATCCCCAAGGAAAAATTGGCCCGGTTCATCGGCTAGAAATCAACGGCTTTGACGGAAGCCGTAGCGGAGAGGGGGTTTTCTAGCGTGGGAAAAAAGCAGGCCCGGATCGACGGATCAGAGATAGCCAAGGCCTTGGCCGAAAAATTTAAAAACTTCAACCCGGCGCAAGGCGGCGGCAAGGACTTCCCGGATATTCAGAATATTATCCTGGAAGTGCTCAGCGATCATGGAATCGAGCTTCCCGACAAAGCAAAACAGGCAATTCAGCAACTTTCGTCCCAAGGACAAAGCTAAGAGAAGCAAGTGATGAAGCCGTTATAAAATGATTTCGCAGAGTCATTGCGGAAACGATCGACTTTATCACCTGGCTTTTAACCTCTTCCCCGGAATATGGAGGAACGGTCGTTCCTCCATATTCCCCAACGAGCGCGGTGACGGACCTTCATCAAGATGCCGCAGTTTATCATTGGGTTTCCAGGAGCCCGTGTGTGTTTCGGAACAACCACAACATGTGGTATATCATGCCGTAAAGTTACAAATCAGCTTGTGCTTTATATCCTGAAAAAAGGATAGCGCGCACAAGCTCCTAGGCAGGAAGGAGGTATCGCGATGAACCAATTCGGATCGGGATCCGACAGTATACGTTCCTGGGGAGGTTTGGGAATTCCGTTTTTTGGCGATAAGCAACAGCATCAGGAGTCAATACTGAACGAAGTGGTCAAGTTACATCAACAAGCCGTGCAGGGGGACAAAGAGGCGGTCAAAAAAGCGCATTCGTTGTTGAAGCAGATCCGGCGGCCTAATTTATCCAATAATTTGGTGGAAGCTTACTATGGGAGTGTCATGACCTTATTGGGCCGGGACGCGATTGAACCGATGGAGCGGCTCAATAAGGTCCGTCAAGGCTTAAAGTCTCTGGATAAGGCCGTACAAAACGAACCCGATAACGTAGAGATTCGAATTTTAAGAGGGTATGTTTGTTACCGCCTGCCGGAGGCGTTCTTCCATCGGACCGCCACAGGCGTGGAAGACTTTAGGTATCTCACCGCCCGGTATCAGCGAGAACCGAACATTTTTAGCGCCAATTTCTACGACCAACTGGTTCGGGATCTGGCGGCGGCCGAACAATCTCTGGATCGGAACCGGAGGCAATGACACGGACCTTTGTCCTAGCATGGTTGATGAGTAATTGAAGGGAGGAGACTGAAATGAGTTCCCGTTTTGAAAAAAGACTTGCAAAGCTGGCAAGGCCGGCGGTATTGCAAAACTATTTCGCAGTGGAGGATGAATTTCCGGAAACCATACCGCAGGCAAGACTCCAGGAGTTTCAAATGGATTCGTTACGGGAAGTGATTACTCGGGCTTATGAGCATTCCGCCTTTTACCATGAGAAAATGGCCCAGGCTGGGGTGACTCCCGGCGATATTCGCGAGTTTTCCGATTTGAGCCGGATCCCTTTGACCACCAAGGATGAACTGCGGGGCAAACCATGGGCGCTGTTGGCCTGCGACAAAGAGGACATTGCGCTGGTGCAAGTCTCGACCGGCACTACCGGCGGCGAGGAGATTTACATCATGTACTCCTGGGAAGATTTCTATCTCCATGATTTGGTTCCCGGCTACCCGTCGCTGGTGCCCGTGGAACACGGGGATATTTGTTTCAATGCGCTGCCGTACGAAATGAGCTCGGCTGGACTGGCATTTCATAAGACGTTCATCGAGGGCTGCGGGGCCACGGTGATTCCGGGCGGCAAAGGCGGAGCTTACTCGACTCCGGCCAAGTCCGTCAAAATCATGCGCGATCTGCAGCCTACGATCTTGATTACCACTCCGTCCTGGGCGGTATATCTGGCCGAAGCCGCCGAAGAAGCCGGCCTTTCGCTCAAAGAGTTGCCGTTAAAGAAGATGTGGCTGACGGGCGAGGGTTGTTCTCCGGCGTTTCGGGAGCGGATCGAGAATATTTGGGGCACGGTGGCCAATTTCTATTATGGCTCCCTGGAATGCGGCTGCATCGGCATTGAATGCGATGCTCATCAAGGCTATCACAGCACTCAGGGACATATTTATCTGGAGATTGTCGATCCCAAGACCGGCCAGGTTCTGGAGCCCGGCGAGATCGGGGAGATTGTCGTAACTTGCTTGTTGCGCTATGATACGCCGCTGTTGCGTTACCGGACTCAGGATTTGGGCTATATTGATCCGGAGCCGTGTTCCTGTGGCGTTTTAATGCCCCGGCTTTTCTTACGGGGACGGCTGGTCGATCAGTTGCAGATTCAAGGAACCTCGTTTTCCCCGTACTATTTGGAAGAGTTCTTAATGCGCCTGCCGGAGGTGGGAAACTGGTATCAATTCGTGGCGGACGGGAATGATTTGCTGATCCGTTGCGAGTTGGCGGCCGGGATCAAACCTGGGGCGGAACTGGCCGAATCGTTGGCCAGCCGGATGGAGTACGGCATCGGCGTTCCTTGCCGTTTTGAACTGGTTGACAGCCTGCCACGGCCTTCCGGCAAAACCGTCCGGGTGATCCACTAAACTATAGTTCAATCTTTGGGTTATGCTTTTCACTATTTCCCGACGAAGGGAGGTGGCAAGCCGATGGTTGCCTCAAGACGGACAGTGGTCAATCCGGTTGAGCAGTTTGTGGGCCGAGTCAGAGAAGCGGTAACTGGGCCCGATCCCGCTCATGATATCCAAAGAGCGGTTTCCCGTTTGATTAGTAACTATCAAAGTAATACTCCGACACGGAGATAAAGCGGATCCCCGCGGAGGTAGGCTAAGGCCTACCTCTTTTGGTGGTGCGGTCCATCTCCGAAGGGACATTCTAAAATACCTTAATGTCTCCAAAATGGGGTTAAATTCCTCGGCTTTCAGCCGAAACCTTTAGGTGAAGAAAATTGGAATCAAAAAATCCGATGTTGGGATTGACCTATCCTCCAGCTCCTTCCCTGAGAAGGAAGGAGAGTGGCCATCCGTCGGACGTGTGCCGGAAACTCACTTAGCGCTCTAAAGCTTTTAGACCGCGAAGACATCGGTTACTCTTCCCTGTCA
>JAEYGI010000006.1 GCA_023402395.1 Bacillota bacterium | reverse complement strand
CTGTTAATTTGGGCGACATCTTCCCCAGTTAACTTCGCGGCGACAAATGAATCCGTATGGAGGTCAATCCCATAAAACGCCATTGACATCACTCCTTGTTATGATGCTTGACTGTCCCCTTGACGGTGGGATAGTTGGTACCAAACGTCTATTCGGGATTCCGGCTCGGCCGGATCCCATGAGGTTGGTACGGTAGATGGCCGAACTAAACGAGGGATCGGGATCTTTGTCCCATCTGTCCACTACAGCCATCACCTTCAGCCAAGGCTTCTTAACTGAAAGTATACCATCTACCGTCTCCGTCATGGGTCTTGCTCTTTTATCATAACAACGAGGGAGGGGTATGATTTTTGACCGGCCTGATTGGCAAAGATTATTCCCCAAATATTATAACCGTAGCTTGACGGCATTGACCAATCTCCATCCCCTGATAATTAACCTCACTCAACTTCAGCATAATCATAAAATTCTGCTTAATCAGTGGTTCAGATGCCTCCCAAATCCCCCGTTTCCAGCCAGAGCAACACCGTCTCCAAGTGTAGCGACTCCCCGATCATCTGGAGCAACAGTCGGATCAACTGAAGGAACACTTCCCCCAATTGGAGAAACCCTTCCTTCAAATGATCCTCCAATATTTCCATCTGGAGCAACCATCGCTCCAACTGATCCGACTCTCCGATCACTTGATCCGGCACTTGCTCCAACTGATCCAACCCTCGGATCAAATGATCCTTCGCTTGGATCATCTGATCCGGCACTTGGATCAGTTGTTCAGGCTCTTGGATCACTTGATCCGGCTCACGGATCACTTGATCGGGCTCACGGATCAGTTGGAGCCATCCCGCATCCATCTGATCCAACCATCGGATCATTTGATCGGACTCCTGGATCGAATGATTCTTCTCCCGGATCACCTATTCCAACGTTTCGTTCAACTGATCGGGGCCCGGTTGATAAGTCCCGGGCCCCGCGGATTAAAAATAAAAGGGCGACCCGCAAAAAATCACTTCCGGGTCAGCCCCTTTTTTCCCAAGGATACCTCTGCGTTATTTATCCTTGTTTCTTTCTTCAATCGCCTCATTAAATCTGGCCATCTCCTGCGGCAGTTTTTTAATATGTTTGGCCAGGGATTGTTTGATCAATTTCTCCAGCAGCGGACCGTCATGCCGCTTGCAGGCCTCGATATAACTGCGGTGCTCATTCTTCATCCAGATGGCGTAATCCTGGCTCGAAGCCGAAATCAACCGGTAAAACGCAATACTGTCCCATAGGGTACTGATAAAATCACAGAGGCGCGACTTTCGCGAAGCCTGATACATGACTCGGTGAAACTCCCGGTTCAGATTAAAAACCTCTTTCCGGTTTTTCATCGAATCCTCATTCATCAGGAACTCCATCCGTTCCTGAATCTCCTCCAGCTGGCCGATCTCCTCGTCGCTGATCTGCTCGGCGGCAAAACGGCCGGCCATTGATTCCAGCATTTCCCGCATCAGATAGATCTCTTCGATATCCTCCTGGGTCAACTTGGCGACTTTCGCGCCCAAATAAGGCTCCGACCGGACCAGGCCGGACGCCTCCAGCACCCGTAACGCCTCCCGGACCGGCATCCGGCTGACACCGAGTTTCTCAGCGATTTCATCCGTGGTCAACCGCTGTTCAGCCCGTAGCGTGCCATCCATAATCCAATTAATTAACTGCTCAACCACTAAACCCGATAACCGTTGATACTTCTGACGCAACGGTTTGTCCGGCAGCGCCTGGGCGTGATTTTCCCGACTTGAATTGGCCATATTTCCCACCTACGAATTAAATGATGATCATTTTTAGGAATCCAAATCCAATTAAGAGATTTATTTTATTTTTTCTGACTATCCATTTAGGTCAGGATTAAGGTTTGGTCGGCTTTGCAGCCAATGCCCTCACCCATTTGGCCAATTCAAGCTGCCTGCCCTCTCCCATTACGCTCGAAAAGCACTCGCGATGGGCGAGGGGAAAATAGGGTCTAAACTTTTGCTGGCCAGTGTTTTGGCATCTTGAGTCCCTCCTCAGCGTTAAAAAATCGATGATTTTTTAAGCGCATACATAGCTATCGTTTTTTGATAGCGTGATGGGGGAGGGCCACTGCTTGAATCGGCCCGAGGGGTGAGGGCGTTGAGATCAGCGCCGACAGGTATTTTTCTAACCTGAGTAAACTGGAGAGTCAGATTATTCTTTCATCCTATATAGAAGAATAGCTGAAAACTTCTGTAAATTCAAGCATTGAATCTTCGGAACTTCCATTCCTCAATCCGTTACCTATCCGATGGCGGCTATTGATTGATAAACCCGCTGCACCGTCCCGAATGATATAACCAGGCCACTTGGGCCGTTTCTTCCACCATCTCGGCCACATGTTCGGCGTCCACCGCGTCTTTCCCCAAGGCCACTACCCCGTGGGCGACCAGCAGAAAGGCCGGCAGCTTCGGGTTGGCATCAAAGAGGCTTAGGATCCGCGCCATTTCCGGCTTCGGCACCACCGGCGCGTCGATATCCACCGTGGCCACCGGGCAGCCAAACTTCAACTGCGCGTGGTACGTCAGGGCCGGGATATCTTGTTTGGTGAAGGACCAGGCAATCGACCACGGCGAATGGCAATGGACAATCCCTCCGACCTCCGGCAGATGCTGATAAAGAACCCCGTGCAGCAACGCCTCCCGGGTGGGTTTCAGGGTTCCGGCGACCAGATTGCCCTCGAAATCGGTGATGACCAGATTGTCCTGATCACAGTCCGCAAAGGAAATGCCGCTCGGTTTGACCACCATCAGGTTTTCACCGGGAATCCGGGCGCTGACGTTGCCGCCGCTGCCGGTCTGTATGCCCCGGGTGTAGGCGCGTTGCGCGGCCCGGATCAAGTCTTGTTTGATTTGAGTCAGGTTCTCCATGTTGTTCCTCCTTCGATGGCCTTACCATCCCAATTTCCCTTGCCAGACCGGCCAGACCGACCGGATCAGATCGTTGAAGGAGCGGGCATTCCAGGCCGAGCGGCCGATGAACAGCCCGTCGATGGCCGGCTGCCGGCTGAGTTCGACGGCATTCTCCGGGTTGACGCTTCCGCCGTATAATAGGGGAACTTCCCCGCCCCGCTCCGGATATAGCTCGCGCAATGTATCCCGGAGAAGCTGATGTTTGGCGTTGGCATACCCGGGGCTGGCCGGGATCCCCTGAACGCCGATCGCCCATACCGGTTCGTAAGCGACCCAGACCCGATCCAGGTCGGCCGCGGGGACGCCATGCAATCCGATTTTCAACTGTTGCCGGAGCCGTTCATCGCTGATGCCCAGCTCTTTCTCGCGGCCGGTCTCACCGACGCAAAGCAATGCGGTAAACCCATGACGGAGAGCGGCCAACAGCTTCCGGTTCTCATCGAAGTCGGTCTCTCCGAAATGCTCGCGCCGCTCCGAATGGCCGATCTCCACCACTTTCAGCCCAATCTCCTTCAGCATTAGCGGGGAGATTTCCCCGGTAAACTGGCCGCTATCCTCCCAATGCATATTCTGGGCGCCGAGCCACACTAGTTCCTGATCGGTCCACTCCACTGCCTTGGCGAGGGCCGTAAAGGACGGGATCACGAACAAACGGAGCTGTTCCCGGGGGAGATCGGCCGTCAAGGAGGATAGCTCTTCCAGAAAAACGATGGTTTCCCGGATGGTCTTGTACATCTTCAGATTGGTTCCGATGAAAACCGGTTTCGGTTCAACCGGGGTTTTCGGCGCCATCAACGGCCACCTTCGATCTCTTTAATCTTTTGAACCTTCGGCAAAGAACGGCCGCCCTGAAACTCCAGGCTCAACCATTCCAGAAAAACCTTTTTGGCCAGTTCCGGCCCGATGACCCGGGCGCCCATGCAGATGACATTGGTGTTATTGCTGAGCCGGGCCCGTTCCGCCGAATAAATGTCGTGGCAGACCGCGGCGTAGATCCCGGGAAATTTGTTGGCGGTGATCGCCATCCCAATCCCGGTGCCGCAGATCAAGACGCCTTCCTTACGATAGCCGCTTTCAATGATCTTCTTACAGACCCGCTCGGCGACCTCGGGGTACATCGTCTCATCCGCCGCATCGAACACCCCGAGATCCTCGAACGGTAAGTTCTTGTCCTTCAGGATCGCGATGATCTCTTGTTTCAATTCCACCGCCGCGTTATCACAGCCGATCACCAATTCCTTGCCCGCCATTGCCGACGCCTCCATTCCGTTCTCGTTTTATTTCCCCCAGGCTTCAACCGCGGCCCGCAACTCCGGGCAGTCCGCCGCCGCTTCGGTCAGTCCCGTCCCTGCCACCGCGGCCCGCACCGCCCGCATCATGGCCCGCGCTCCGGCCGTCGTCCCGAGCGGATGTCCCTGAATCGCCCCGCCGACCGCCAATATTACATCCGGGCCCAAGTCGCGATAGATCGCGGCCGCGTTCAGCGGGGTCACCCCGCCGCCTACCGCCGGGCAGACCGGTTTCAGTTTCCCCAGCGGCAACCGGTGGGCCTGAATCGTTTGCAAGTATTCCAAGTAACCCGGCCCGGAAGGTTCGGCCGGGTACATCACCACGACGCCGTCGGCCCCGGCCAGTCTCGGCAGCCGTCCCAGCATCAGCGGGGCGGCGATCCCTTGGGTTAAGGCGTTCATGATCCCGAAACCGGCGTAATGGCCCATGAAGAAGAGATCCTTGCCAAATTCGGCGGTCAGCGCCGCCAACGCGTCCAGGCCGGTGGCCACAAAGTTGACCATCACCGCCTGCGCCCCTTCCTCCAGCGCGGCCCGGGCATTATCGCGCATCCGATCGGGCCGGTCGGTGATATTGACGCAATATACCGGAGCCTTGCCCTGCTCCTCGCGGATCCGCCGCGCCGCTTTCAGGTAGTGGCGGACCCGGTCGGCCACCCGGCTAAAACTGGTGTTTCCCAATAGCTCATCATCCTTGATCAGATCAACCCCGCCGCTGCCCGATTGATAAAAGAGGTCCGCCCCAACCTCGGCCGGATAACCGATACAGGGCTTCAGCATGTTCATTACCAGCGGCCGATCCCAGACTCCGGTTAGTTCGCGGATTCCGGCCACTCCCCGCGCCGGCCCGCTGAACGAGGCGCCGGCCCCGCCGACCAGTTCCAGATCGACCAGTTTGACCCGGATCGCGGTCGAGACGTCGTTCCCAACCAGCGCCGTCAATAATTGGGCGAAACTGCCTTCAAAATTATGATGGGGAAAGGCGATTCTCAGCAGAAACTGCGAACTGTCCCCAGCCAGCCCATAACAGCCGACTACCCGGGCTTGATAATCTTCCACCATCCGCCGGGTGACTCCGGGCAGAGGAACCCAGGTTCCCACAGTCTGGCCGGTGGCGAAGTTCCCCGCCCGCCGGAGCGCCACCCCTTCGTCCAGCCCAAACGCTAGAAAGGTCGCCAGCAGATAGTTTCCGTCCGCCAATGATTCGGGATGATCAAACGGCAAATCAAAATATGGCAGCATGACACGATCTCCTTTATTGGTTTGTAGCCGGGAACGTCAACGGCCGATCAGCTCCAGGAACGCTTCGGCCGCGGCTTGACTGAACTCCGGATCATCGAGGTTGGCATCCACTTCCCGGACCCGGATCTTGGAGTGCAGCCGCTCGGTCAGTACCTTGACAAAGGCTTGGTCGGTCTCCGGATCCCAGAGCGGCCCGCCGGGAGCGGCAGCCCGCCGGAACCCCCGGGTCGGGATGACCAGGGTCACCGGCCCCCGGCTGGCGTTCAGCCGTTCGGCGACCACGGCCGCGATCGCGACGATCTCGTGGCGGTGCACTTTGATATGGGCGATCCCCGAGTTATGATAGATATATTTGCGGGTCCCGATATCGTCCGGCAGTTCGTTCCGGCCGAAATCCACAAAATCGATCCCGCCCGGGGCCACCACCTGCGGGATGCCGGCCCGGGCCGCCGCCCGCAGCCGGTTCGTTGCTCCGAACGAATAGCCGCCCCCGAAATATTCGGAGGTGATCTCATGAATGGTCAAATCAAGAACCCCGCCGATGAATCCTTGCGCGATCAGGTCTTCCATGACCCGTCCGCCGACGCCGGTGCTATGAAACGAGATCACTTCGAGTCCGGCTTGCTCCAGGAGTTTAACGGCGCCGGTCACCCCATCGCCGGTCGCCCCCATCATCGTCGCGCCGACCACCAGATCGGAGCCGGTCCGGAGCGGCGCTCCGGCGTGTTCGACCATGCCGGCGATGGCCGCCACTCCATTGGCGAGAACCATCCGGGTCAGCGAATTCAACCCCGAGATATCGGCGATCGAGGGAAGCAATACGATATCTTTGGTGCCCACGATCGGGTCAAAGGTCCGGTTCCCCGAAGCCACCGTCGAGACCGCCAGCTTCGGGACGCCATAGGGCAACGCTTTCATGGCGCTGGTCCCGATCATCGTGTTTTGAACGCCTCCTAGCGAAAATACCGCGTCCAGCCGGCCGGCGGCATAAAGCTTTTCCGCCAGAACCGCCGCTCCCCGGGCCATGGCGTCCAGACGCAGATGTTTTTCCCCGTCGCGCAACACTTCCAGCGGCGCTCCGGCCGCCCGAATCACTTCTTCCCGGCGGATGTCGGGAACCAAATCCGGTTCGGACCGGACTCCGACATCGATCACCAGGGTTTGATGGCCGCAGCGCCGGATCTGTTCGATCACAAACCGGACTTCCTGCTCCTTGCTGTCCAAACTGGCGATGATTGCAATCGTTTTGGCCATGGTATTTTCCGGCTCATCCGCGACCCCGGCGCGAAGCCGGAATCGCTCCGACTTCGCCCGGCGGGATGGGAGTCCGCCGTGCCCTCCATATTTAGTTCGAAACGGTTATTTCCCGAAAACCGGGGTCTGCTTCACCCGCTCTTCAATGGCAGGCTCGTGGCAGGGAAGGATCAAATGAGGGCTTTTGGCCCGGTTCTTTTGCAGCTCAATGCTTTTCCAGCAGGAAATCATATCGGCGAAGCGTCCCGGCGGAGTGATGGTGTAATGCAGCTCCGGAATCGGCTCGATATTGGCCATGATAAAAATGGAGTCTCCGGCCAGGATATAGCTGCCGTCCTTGGTGTCTACCTCCACCGATTGATGGCCGGGCGAATGGCCGGGGGTGGGGAATACCCGCACTCCGGGAACGATCTCCTCTTCCCCGTCGACCACGTCAATCTTCAGTCCCTCAAACGGACGCCGGATTCCGAGCGCCGGATGTTCATACGATTTGTAATAGAGCGGAATCGGGTCCAGCGCGAACTCGTACTCCTTGCGGCTGGCGATAAACTGGGCCTTGGTGAACTTCTCCATATAGAACATGTGATCCCAATGCAAGTGGGTGAAGATAACCTTATCAATATCTTCGCATTGGTACCCAATCTTCGCCAGCTGTTCATGAATGGCGAAGCCTTCCGGCTGATAGGATCCGGGGTGATGATACTCATTGGCCCGTTGGGTCCAGGCCATCCCGGTGTCGACCAGAATCAATCCGTCCCCGCCCTCGATCAAAAAAGTATAGACCGGTAAAGCCACCTTATCCTCGCTGATATTGGGACGATACTTGAAGGTGGAATGATGGTAGTGGTATTGCTTGGGATAGGTTGGAACGTAACCGGTATTGATGGGTCGAACCGTAAGTTTAGCCATGATGAATCCTCCTATGTATGATCAATTGTTGGAAAACAACTTAACTTACTATGAAGTCATTCGGACCATTTTCGCATTACAATATCGAAATACACCGCCAGCAGAATCACCCCGCCGGTTACAATCGGATGGACCAGCGACGAGGCGCCCATCAAATTCAACCCGTTCACCACCAGGGTCAGAATCAAGGCGCCGATGATCGTGCCCGGCACCCCGCCTTCCCCGCCCATCAGCGAAGTTCCGCCCATGACTACCGTGGCGATACTCTGCATCAGAAACGCTTCGCCCATCCCGGCCTCGGCCGCGTCCAAGCGGGCGGTCATCAGCATTCCGGCGATAGCGGCCGTAATCCCGCTGATGGTATAAACCAGGATCAGCGTGTTGGAGGTCCGGATCCCGGAGTAGTCGGCGGCGCTTCGATTGGCGCCCAGGGCATAAATCTCCCGGCCGTAGGTGGTCTTCTGGAGAAAGAAATGAACCAGGAACGCCAGCAGGGTCGTAATGATCACCGGCGCCGGAATGATCCAGACATACCCGGTCCCCATCCACAAAAACTCCTCGGGCAGGCCAAAGACGATCTTGCCTTGCATCAGGATCATCGCCAGCCCCTGGGCGATCCACATCATCCCGTAAGTGGCCACGAAAGCGGGGAGTCCGATCTTGCCGACCATCACGCCGTTCAACGCGCCGATGAGCGCTCCCACCGCCAGCCCGATCAGGATCGCCAGCGGAAACGGAACATGATTGACGATCAATTGGGCGGTCAAACAACCGACCAGCGCGATGACTCCCCCGACCGACAAGTCGATACCGGCGGTCAGGATCACCGCGGTCAGGCCCAAGCCGATCACCGCCAGAATGGTCGATTGCCGCAAGACGTTGATGATATTTTTGAGGGTCAGAAAGTTGGGGTTGAGAAACGTCAATAAGATACAGAGCAGCACCAGACTCAGCACCCGGACCAACGGAGCCAGGGGGATTTTATTTTTAAAACGTTCTTTGATACCCGTGATTGATAACATGCGTCAGCACCCCTCCCCAGTCCCCGATAGGCGGCGGACCACCGTATCCAGAATGATCGCGCCCAGCACCACGAAACCAATGATTGCGAATTGATACATATTGTGAATGCCGGCCACATTGAGGCCGTTCCGGAGCACGGCAATCAAAACCACTCCGAGCACGGTATTGGCGATGCCGCCCTTCCCCTCCTCGAAAGAAGTCCCGCCGATGATCGCCGCCGCCACCGCGTCAAAGTCCCAGCCCAGGCCGGCCCCGATGTGTCCGGAAGCGGTTCGCGACGCCACCAGGATCCCGCTGATTCCCGCCAGCAATCCGGCGACCGCGTAAACTCCGATCTGCGCCCGGGTGATTTTCACCCCCGCCAGCCGCAAGGCCTCGGCATTGCCGCCCAATCCGAAGACGTTCCGGCCGAACGGCGTCTGATAGACCAAAACCCAGATCACCGCGAAGGTCAGAATCGCAATCAGGATTGGCACATGGATCCCCAATATTTCTCCGGAGGCGATGAAGGCCAACTCCGGACTCCGGGCCGAGATCGAGGTTCCTTCCGTCAGCACCAGTCCGACGCCGGTGACGACGCTGCCAACGCCCAACGTCACGATAAACGGCGGCAACTTGCCCTTGGCGATCAGAAAGCCGTTGCAGAGGCCGCAAACTCCGCCCACCGCCACGCTGATCACCACATTGCAAGCGAACGGCACCCCTTGCTGCAGCAGCAGCGCAAAACAAACCCCGGACAAACTGAGCACATTGCCGACCGAGAGGTCGATCCCTTCGGTCAGGATCACCAGCGTGACCCCAATGGCGATAATCAACAACGGCGCGGCTTGCACCCCGATATTCAACAAATTGGCCAGCGAAAAAAATCCCGGCGCGAAAATGGCGTACAGCAGACAAATAAAGGCGATAATCCAAATTACGGGAGGGAGATTGAGTTTACGAGAAACAGTTTTGGGGGGCATTGTTAGTCACTCCTACTCCCAGCATCAAGGTTGCGATCTTATCCTGCGTCGCTTCCTCATGCCGAAACTGTCCGACGATCCTTCCTTGGTACATCACATAGATCCGGTCGCTCATCCCGATCACCTCCGGAAGGTCGGAGGAGATCATCAAGACGGCGTTATGCTGAACATACTTGTCCATCAAGGTATGAACTTCCACCTTCGCGCCGACGTCAATCCCCCGGGTCGGTTCGTCGAAGATCAGGAATTTGGACTCGGTCTGCAGCCATTTGGCCAGGACCACCTTTTGCTGGTTTCCGCCGCTCAGGAAACGGACCTGCCGGTTGACGGAGGGGGTGGCGATCCGCAACTCAGCGACAAAGTTTCCGGCAATCCCCTGGATCCGCTTTTCGCCCAAGATTCGCTTGGGGAAGCACCGCCGCAGGCTGGCCATGATAATATTCCAGGCCACGGTGGTTTTCAGGGCCAGGCCGAATAGTTTCCGATCCTCCGGAATCAAGCCGACTCCCTTCTTGACCATTTGCGAAGGGGTCTTCGGAACGACCTTCTCCCCGAACAAATAAACTTCGCCGTTCTCAATCTTGTCCAGTCCGAAAACGGCCCGGGCCAGCTCGGTCCGGCCCGAACCCACCAGACCGGCGATACCGACAATCTCTCCCTTCCGGACTACCAGGTCGACGCCTTGGGGCCCCTTCTTCACCGAGAGCCCTTTGACCCGCAGGACTTCCTCTCCCGCTGCTTGCCGGTGGCGCGGATAGAGATGGGATAGGCTCCGGCCGACCATTAACTGGACGATCTGGTCGTTGGTCACTTCGCTCATGGGTACGGTAGTGACATGCTTTCCATCCCGCAGGATCGTGATCCTGTCTCCGATCTGCCGGATCTCGGGGAAACGGTGCGAAATATAAATAATGGCCACTCCTTCGGCTTTCAACTGACGAACCCGTTCGAAGAGGCTTTTGACTTCCCGCTCGGTCAAGACCGCGGTCGGTTCATCCAGGATCAGAACCCGCGGTTTATAGGCCATCACTTTCGAGATTTCCACCATTTGCTGCATGGCGGTTCCGAGATACTTCACGGGCAAGGTGGTATCCAGCTCAACATCGAGCGAGGACAGCAACTGGCGGCTTTCTTCGTGCATGCGGCGGTGGTCGACCAAGACTCCCCAATGCCGCGGCTCCCGGTTGAGAAAAATATTCTGGGCTACGTTCAGCCAGGGCACCAACATCAATTCCTGGTGGACGCCGCCAACCCCTTGCTTTAAGGCTTCCAACGGCTGATTGAACCGGACCGGTATGCCGTCCAGCAGGATCTCTCCGGCATCGGCGGTATAGGCGCCCATTAAAATCTTGGCCAGGGTGCTCTTGCCCGCTCCGTTCTCGCCGATTAAAATATGCACTTCGCCGGGATAGACATCCACCGACACCTTTTCAAGCGCCCGCACTCCGGGAAAACCCTTGGTTATTCCTTTCGCCTGGAGAATCGGTTCCCGCTCCACGCGCCACTCCTCCTTATAAAGGGAGGTTGGGGGTGTCCCAACCTCCTCTTAATGATGTCACTTCCACCAGGCAAAATTGGAAATGTAATCGTCAATATTGTCTTTGGTAATGAGCGGTTTTAAGAAGGCGGCCGGATACGGCATGAACTTTTCGGCCGGTTTGGCGCCCTTGTTGAGATATTCGACCAGGAACGCCGCGGCGCAGTATGCGCTGGAGACCGGGTCGGTATTGTAGGTGACCGCCATTTGTCCTTTTTTAATGGCCCAACTGGCGTCTTCATTGCCGTCGAATCCGGCGACGATGATTCCCTCATCGCTCCGGCCGGCGGCCTTGATGGCCATCACCGCTCCCAAAGCGCTTTCGTCATTGGCGGCGATTACGGCGTCAACCTTGGTATACTTTTGCAGCAGATTCTCCATGACCTGCATGCCCATGACCCGTTGGAAATTGGCCGGTTGGGAAGCGATGATCTTGATCCCCGGGTATTTGGCGAACTCCTCGACGAGGCCGCTGTTTCTTTCGCGGGCGTTTTGGGCCTGGGGCGGGCCTTCGAGAATGATGATATTTCCTTTGCCTTTGAGCTTCTTGGCCACCCAGTCGCCGATGACCGTGCCGGTCTCCTTGTAGTCAACCCCGGTTCGGAACAGCGGCAGGTCCGAGTTGGCCGGAGTCCCGATGGTAGCCACGGGAACGTTTTTGGCCGCCGCTTTCTCCACGGCCGGAACGATTCCGTTCGAATCCGACGGATGAATGATCAGCGCGTCAATGCCCCGCTGCAGCAGATCCTCGACAATCCGGACCTGTTCCTCAATGCTGTCCTGCTTGGCCGGGGCCAATGTGATCGCCTCAAACCCCATGTCTTTGGCGGCAATCTTTAAACCTTCCAATTGTTTGACCATGTAAGGATTGGTGGAGTTCTTGACCACGCAGGCGATGACATATTTTTTATTGGCTTTTACTTTCGTTTTAACCCGCAATCCCAATCCCGAGACTGGATACTGAGCTTTTTCGGCGGCAAAGCCGAACGGAATCAACAAGCTGAATACCAACACCGACGATAATACCAAGGATATCTTTTTCATTTCATCGTCCTCCTTTTTTGTCTAATCCCGGTTGTCTTTTCTTTATCTCCCTCCTTGTTGAATATTTCCAGTTCCTATGTGTTGTTTGTATTTTAGGATATTGGATCCAATATTATTGTATAATAAATCCTCTATAGCGTCAATAAAAAATAACTAATTTGTAAAATTCGAATAACCTTTATGTTTCAAAGCACCAAAGACCGTCTTTTTAAAATTTTTGACATATTGAAGCAACCGCTTGATCCCGAATTATTTCAACCCGCCAACCCGCTGAACGAACTGCTTATCTTTCGGCTTGAATGTCATGATAACATTCTTTTTTTGATTTTGGATAATCGCATCCGGATTAGGGATACTCTTTCCCGCACGACTCTCCAAAATTGGGGTGAAAGGATTTGGGGCAAAGTTAGCCAATAATTATGTGGAGCCAGCCGGGTCTGGTTGATGCGCCGTGAAGGCCCGATGATACATAATAATGTAAGATTCAAAGTTGCCTATTTAGGTTAAAGGCTTCGGCGCCAATCTTCTTTCTTTTTGACCGGCTTTCACTCCGACCGCGTAACCAATCCAAATCCGCGCAATCAATTAAATCCCCTTAATCATCCCTCCCCGCGCCTTCCCCAACCCCAAACCCACCCGATCCCGCTTCCCGATCATCCGGAGTCCCAGTCGCGCCAACTACAGCGACACCGCGATCATCTAAAGCGGCGCCCGCTCCAGATGGGGCAACACCTTATCCATATGAAAAAAGTATCGCTTCAACTGAAGCAATACTTTTTCGTTCTGGAGCGACCTCGCTCCAACTGATCCGACTCCCCGATCAATTGATCCGGCCCTTGCTCCAACTGATCCAACCCTCGAATCAACTGATCCTGCGCTTGGATCATCTGATCCGGCACTTCGATCAGTTGAACCGCCTCTTGGATCACTTGATCGGACTCCCGGATCAGTTAGAGCAATTCCGCATCCATCTGATCCAACCGTTGGATCACCTGATCGGGCCCCTGGATCAAATGATCCTTCTCCCGGATCATCTGATCCAGCCCTTCGCTCAACTGATCGGAGCCCCGGCGCATCAATCCGGCCCCCGGCGCCGCTGGATCAAAAATAACCTCGGAGTTGCGCCGGGGTTGCTCCTGCTTGAGTTGGAATCATTCCACGAATCATTTGGGCCGACTCAAATACCCCACCACTCCCCAAAAGATCGCCTCCGCCACCTTTTCCCGGTACTCCGAGGTCGCCAGCAGCGCCGCTTCCTCGGGATTGGACAGAAAACCGACCTCGATGGTGACCGCGGGCATCCGGCTGTCGTTCAACACCCGGAAATCGCCCGGCTTGGCCCGGCGGCGGTTCGGCCCGAGCCGCCGCACCAACTCGCCCTGAATCGCCTCGGCCAGCCGTTTCGCCTCCGGACTGTCCGGATCGTGAAACGTCTGGGCTCCGCGATATTGTGTTTGGGGAAAACTGTTGGCGTGGATCGAAAGGTAGAGATCAGCGCCGTTCTCATTGGCGATCCGGCTGCGGTGGATCAGATCCTGCCGCTGCTTGTGGCTGAGCTGCTCCCCCTCATTGGAATGATCGCAATCGGTTTCCCGGATCATGATGCAGTAAACTCCAACCCGGGAGAAATATCTCTTCAAGCGCAGCGCGATATCGAGATTAAGGTCCTTCTCTTGCAGACCCGTCCGGGATTTGGCGCCGGGGTCCCGGCCGCCGTGGCCGGCGTCGAGCACGATTTTTTTACCGGAGATCAGCGCCGGGTCCGGCAGCGAAGTCAGGATAGCGGTCTCCCGCCACAGCCAGAGCCCAAGGCTCAAGCAGAAAATCGTCGCCAGCAAATACAGCGTACTCCCGCTGATCAAGATCATTACCAAGGGTCTCCGCCGCATGGCCACCCCGCCCTTTCCTCCCAAATGATCCTGGTAAGCAAGATATTCAGGAAGGGGAGGAACTAGAAGCTTTTGCGGGCAACCTAATCCCAAAGGCCGTGGTTGCCCGCAAAAGCTCCTGGAATTCATTTCTGGCCGGACGGCCAAAAAAGTTCCTCTAAGTCATTGACAGGCCGCCAACTTTTTTGTTATTATTGATTTGTTTGCTATCTGAATCTGGTGTGGGGGCGTGAAACTTCCCGTCCAAAACTGAATACTCCTGATCTAACATATATCCCGAGGCGAGCCGTTGTGCATCATCGGGTAAAGGGAAATCAGGGTGCTTATGGGTCAAAATGTTCTTCCTGACCAGAAGACCAACTAAGAGGGGTGAGGGGAATGCAAAGTTTTGATACTGTAGGTGCTCACGTTCTGGCAGACTTTTGGGGCTGCCGGTTCGAAAAGCTCAATGATGCGCAGTTCCTGATGCAATGTCTCCGCGAGGCGGCGACAATCGCCAAGATGACAATCCTCGGTGAAGAATCTTATCAATTCGATCCGCAGGGGTTTACCGGGCTATTGCTCTTGTCCGAGAGCCATATCTCGATTCACACCTATCCGGAGCGCGGTTATGCCGCGATCGACGTGTTTACCTGTGGCGGAGGCATGACTCAGAAGGCCATCGAATACCTGAAAGAGTCATTGCAGCCCGACTCCGTCAACGAACTGATCATCCGCCGCGGCACCCCGAACGAGGAGTTCAAGGTCCAGGCGAGTTGAGAGGTTTTCAGGCCGGGCTCATCGTGAGTAATTTCCAGAATGCATGAAAAGGGATGACCGTCAGGTCATCCCTTTTTTGGCTTGGGCTCCATCAAATCCGGGCCGGCACGCTCCCAGCCGTCCGGTGTCCGGGAACGGCAGCCCCCGGTTTTGGGGTTCAACTCGATTCGTCAAGCTTCTTCCGGACCGCGATCAGGTTCTCATTGATCCGAAACAGCAAAATCAATAACTCACAGTAAACCCGGACCGCGATCGGCCCCAGAATGATCATCAGCACTCCGTTCACCAGCGACTGCAGGCCCAATCCTCCCCCTTGGAACAGCAGCGCCACACCGGCCAAAATACTCCCGACCACTCCGATCCAGAATACAATCTGAATGATCACCGGCGTGATCATTTTCCGGAAACGCAGGAACTCTTTCACTATCTCACCCCCTTCACCGTCAGGATTTACGATGGTCCGCCGGCCTCCGGCGTCGGTCCCGTCACTTTTGTCCCTAATTACATATGCCGCTTCCTTGGAAAATATCTTCAGAAAATAAACCTTTAAAATATTCCGCATTCCGCCCGCTTCGCCGGCCGGGGTTTCATGAAATTGCGCCGCTTAGGGCAGGCTAACCCCGAGGTGATTTCATTGCGCACGCTTTGGAAAGGCGCGATCAGCTTCGGCCTGGTCAATGTCCCGATCAAAATGTACACCGCCACGGAAAAGAAAGAGATCAAGTTCCACTACATCCATGAAAAATGCGGCACTCCAATCAAGTACGAACGGCGCTGTCCCACCTGCGATCAGGCGGTGCCCTCCGAAGAGATCGTCTGGGGGTATGAATATCAGAAAGGTCAGTACGTGGTCTTAAAAGAGGAGGATTTCGAGCGGATCCCTGACGAGAAGAGCCGGACCATCGACATTCTGGATTTCGTGGACCTATCCGAGATTGATCCGGTTTATTTTGAGAAGAGTTATTATCTGGAGCCGAGTCAGGGCGGAGAGAAGGCTTATGCCCTTCTGAAACGGGCCATGCAGGAAACGGGGAAAATCGCGGTGGCGAAAGTGACCATCCGCTCCAAAGAGACGCTAGTGGTCCTAAGAGTCTATCAAAACGCCCTGGCCATGGAGACGATCTTTTATCCGGACGAGATTCGCTCCCCCGCCGGTTTGACGGGACTGTCGCACGAGCCCGCCCTGCATGAGAACGAGATCACAATGGCCAATAACTTGATTCAGAACCTGTCGAGCCATTTTGATCCAGCCAAGTACACCAACAATTATCGCGAAGCCTTAATGGAGATCATCCGGACCAAGATCGAAGGCGGCGAGGTCGCGGAAGCTCCGGCCCGCGAATCGGGCAAAATCATCGACTTAATGGAAGCGCTGCGGGCCAGTCTGGCGGCTACGGAAACGGCCAAACCGGATCCACCGGCGGCCAAACGCCGCGGCCGGGCTAAAACCGGCTGAATCTCATCGCCTGATTTTGAAATGATCGGCAGGTTCCGGTGACAGGTCCGGCTCATGCCAATTTCCGCGCCGGGTAGGAAAACTCTCTCCCGGCCGCGGACTGGGCCAGTGAATCGTCCAGCCCGCTGATGAAGCGAAGGGAAACTTCCTCAAAGGTGCTCATTGTTTCGCCGCAGTCGGCCAACCGGGACAGCAACCCCCAATCTAGTTCCAAGCGGAGTTGTCCAGGGCACTTTCGACTTTTTCCCATGTCTACCTCCTCAAATTTAGGAACAATCAAGCTTTCTCTGCATTTGCGCGATCTCCTTCAAAAATTTTCCTGGACTTTCCCGGGTTTGCCCCGGTTCGTGCCCAAAAAGCAAAGTTTTTCGGGAAAAGGAAACAGATTGCCGCAGAATACCCGGGAGTCGAGTCAATTGTGGCCGGTTACGGCAGGTTCGGGCTCCAAAAAAATGAAGCCGGCGTCCGCCCGCCGGCCCCGAGCCACCGCCTCGATGCTGCTTATCCCATGAAATTATTTTTTGACCCTATCCCCGGAGTCTCCCCTTCCCTTTCAAATAATCCTTTACTCCGCGACTTTCGGATAATTTTCGACAGCGCCGGCGCGAAGTGCCGTTCATTCATCGCCAATCTCCGTCAAAAAGAGCGCAGTTTGTCTTCTGGCCTGTAGTTTTCCAGCGAAAATCGTCCTTCCCCCGGATGATTCGACACGGAAGCGCTGAGGCCGCCTTCCCCGGAAGCGCGGTATATTTAAAAAGCGCCCGCCGGTTTGGCGGGCGCTTCAACGCCTTGACGATCAATGGCCGATATTGCCCTCGGATATGTCGTCGCACAGTTCGTTGACATCATCGGATTGGCATGGGAAATGCCGTTTGAGGTGCTCTCCCACGGAGAGAATGCCGCTCGTAATCCCTTCCACGAACCGGCCTTCCGTAAAGAGGTCGTGCATCCGGTCCTTGATTTCCTCCCAAAAATGCTCCGGGACCACCTGGTTGATCCCCTGGTCGCCGAGGATCGCGAACTTCCGGTCGGAGACCGCAAGGTAAATCAGGACTCCGTTCCGCAGTTCGGTGCGGGCCATGCCCAACGCGTCGAAGACCGTCTGGGCCCGGGCCATCGGTTCCCGGCCTCCGGCCGAAGTTTCGACATGGACCCGGATCTCGCCGGAGGTTTGATCCTCGGCCTGCCGGATCGCGTCCATAATCCGCTCTTTCTGATCCGCCGTAAAAAAACCGCGCGCTTTAAAAGCTCCCAACATTCCAACCCCTCCTACCAGCCGCCGCTTGCGCCCCCACCGCCGAAACCGCCGCCGCCACCCCGGAATCCGCCGCCAGAGCGGTCACGATTGGACCCCGACCAACCGCCGCCGCCCGGCCAGCCGCCTCCCCAGTACGTGGGTTCGCTATAGCCCCGCCGATAGCGGCGGTGGGTTTGACCCCGGTCGCGCTGACCGAAAACCGTAACCACGCCGAAGATGATCATAGCCACCACGAAGGCCGCCGGAAACGACCGGTCCCGCTTGGGCCGGGGCGCCGGGGGCGCGGTCTCCGAGAAGCGATAGTCCGGCGTGATCGAGCGAATGATCGCAACCGTCCCAGCGGTGATCCCTCCGGAAAAATCACCCGCTCTGAAGCGCGGGCTGATCTCGTCCCGGATAATCGTCCCGGCCCGGCCGTCCGGAACCACGCTTTCCAGGCCGTAGCCGACTTCGATCCGGATCTTCCGCTCCGCTTGCGCCACGAAGAGGATCAACCCGTTGTCCTTCCCTTTTTGACCGGGCTGGTTCAGCTCGAAAAGCGCTTCGGTGAACTCCACCGCTTCCCGGTCTTCCAGGCTGGGAACAGTGACTACCAGAATCTGATTGCCGGTGGCCTGATCATACTTCCAGAGTTCGGACGCCAAACCCTGCCGTTGTGTCTCGGAGAGCATTCCGGCCCGGTCGGTGACGTACTCTCGCACCGCGAAGGGCTCCAGGCCCAACGCCGCGCCGGAGCATAACGCCACCAAAATTAAGGCGATGATCGGAACAAACCATCGCTTGTTCATTGCAGTTCCTCCCGAATGGCTCTTTGCATCCGGCCGCCGGCCCACCCGCGAGCCCCGGCCCTGCAAAAAGCGTTAGAAATTGACGCTCGGATTTTGACGCGCCTGCTCTGGAACTTCAAAATAGTCGAGCTTCTGAAGCCCCATCATCCCGGCGAAGATGTTCCCCGGGAACAGCGCGATCTTGGTGTTGTACTGCCGCACCAGATCATTATAGCGTTTCCGCTCTACCGACAATCGATTCTCGGTTCCCTCCAGGTTATCCATTAACCGGTTGAACTGTTCGTTGGCCTTCAATTGCGGGTAGTTCTCGACCACCACCAGCAGGCGGCTGAGCGCCGATTCAAACTGGGCGTTGGCCTCGGCCCGCTCCCGGACGGTTCCCGCCCCGGCCAAACGGCTCCGGGCCTCGGCGATGCCGGTAAAAATCTCGGTTTCATGCTTGGCGTATCCCTTGACCGTGTTCACCAGATTGGGGATCAGGTCAAAACGCCGCTGCAGTTGGTTGTCGACCTGCTTCAACTGGGCCTCGACCTCATTCTTCAAAACGGTGGTTTCATTATAAAAACCGAAATACATCCCGACCGGAATCAGCAACAGCAGGATCAAGCCAATGACCACGCCGATGACAATCAGGGTTTTGTTCAATCCAATCACTCCTTTGAGAAATTATCTGATTAGATTACCAGCCCCGGCTGGTTCAACTTATTTCATCCGATATATAACGACGTAAATTTAAAATCGTTTCTGACGGACGCCCCAATAATATTTCATCATTGCTTCCCGCATTCCTTCTTTCCGGCCCCCAAACCCGCTCCGGATCACTCATGTTAAAATTATCTCAAAAGAATTTATCTATTCTTGCTGTCGAGCAGGATGGTCACCGGTCCGTCGTTGACCAGCTCCACCAGCATGTGGCTGCGGAAGCGACCCTTTTCGACCTGGAGGCCGTAAGCGGCTACCGCGGCGCAGAACTGCTCATACAACGCCTCGCCGAGTTCGGGCGGGGCGGCATCGGTGAAACTGGGCCGCCGGCCCTTCCGGCAATCGGCGTAAAGCGTGAACTGAGAGACGATCAGGATCGGCAATTTGAGGTCCAGGGCCGATAAGTTCAATTTCCCGGCGTCGTCGGTGAAAATCCGCAAATTGACCAGCTTGTCCGCGAGATAGGACACATCCTCGCCGCCGTCGCCGCTGCCGACCCCCGCCAGGACCACCAGTCCCCGGTCGATGGCGCCGGCGGTTTCCCCGTCGACCGTCACCTTGCCGCGCAAGGCCCGTTGAATCACCAATCGCATCGCTTGTTACCTCACCAATCGGCTGACCCGGTAGACCCGCTGAATTCCGTCGACCTTCCGGACCCGTTTGAAGATGCCGGCGATCTGATCGGAGTGGGAGATCTCCAGGGTCAGATTAATATAGGCCGACCCGTTCTTGGAACGGGCCTTGGCCGCATTCAGATACAGTTTCATTTCGGAAATGGCGTTCATTACGTCGGTCAGCAGATTGACCCGGTCCACCGCTTCGATCTCGATATCTACCGGATAGGTGGTATTGGTCTCTTGATCCCATTCGACTTCGATGATCCGCTCCGGATCCTCGGAGGCCAGGTTCGGGCAGTCGGCCCGGTGCACCGAGACCCCTTTGCCCCGCGTGATGAAGCCGATGATCGGATCGCCGGGCACCGGATTGCAGCAGCGCGAGAAGCGGACCAGCAAATCCTCGACGCCCTTGACCCGGATTCCCTGGCCGGGGCGGCGCGGCCGCCTTCTCTCCTCAATCTCGGTCCGGGGGGTCTTCCCCGGTAACTCTTTGTCGCCGGTCATTTTGCCGATGACCTGGTTGGCGGTGACTTTAAGATCGCCCACCGAGGCCAGCAAATCTTCAATATTATTGAAACCAAGCTTCCGGGCGGCATCCCCCAGGACTTCCGGACGGAGGTTCTCGTGCACTTCCAGGTTGTGCTTGCGAAGTTCCCGTTCGAGGATTTCCCGGCCGGCCTGGATATTCTCTTCGCGCCGCTGTTCCCGGAGGAACTGGCGGATCCGGTTCTTGGACTTGGAGGTCTGAACGAACTGCAGCCAATCCCGGCTAGGGCCGAGGCTGGTTTTGGAGGTGATGATCTGGACGATGTCGCCGTTTTTCAGTTGATGATCGAGCGGCACCAGCCTGCCGTTGACCTTGGCGCCAACGCACTGATGGCCGAGGGCGGTATGGATGCTGTAGGCGAAATCGACCGGGGTCGATCCGGCGGGCAGGCTTTTGACATCGCCCTTGGGGGTGAAGACAAACACCTCATCCACGAACAGCCCGATCCGGAGGGTCTCCATGAACTCCTCGGTATCCTTCATCTCGCCCTGCCATTCGATGAGATGGCGAAGCCAGGCGACCTTCTTCCGCATCTCCGTGTCGTCGAGGCCGCCCTCTTTGTACAGCCAGTGAGCGGCGATGCCGAACTCGGCGGTCCGGTGCATCTCCCAGGTACGGATCTGGATTTCCAGCGGTTCGCCGTGGGGTCCGATGACCGTGGTGTGCAGCGATTGATACATATTGGACTTGGGCATGGCCACGTAATCCTTGAACCGCCCCGGAATCGGCTTCCAGAGGGTGTGGACGATTCCCAGCACCTCGTAACAGTCCTGCACCGAGGAGACGATCACCCGCAATCCCAGCAGATCGTAGATCTCGCTGAAGTCTTTCCCTTGCTCCTGCATCTTATGATAGATGCTGTAGAAATGCTTCGGCCGCCCCTGCACTTCGGCCTTCAGCTCCACTTCATCCAAGGAACGTTGCAGCGTCTCTTTGACCTCGGCGATGATCCCTTCCCGTTCCTGCCGCTTTTTGGCGACCTTGGTCACCAGATCGTAATAGGCGTCGGAGTCGATATAGCGGAGCGCCAAATCCTCCAGTTCCCACTTGATCATCCCCATGCCGAGGCGATGGGCCAGCGGGGCGTAGATCTCCAGCGTCTCCCTGGCGATCTTCTGCTGTTTTTCGGGGGGAAGCGCCTTGAGGGTGCGCATATTGTGAAGGCGGTCGGCCAGTTTGATGATGATCACCCGCAGGTCCTGGGTCATGGCCAGAAACATCTTGCGCAAATTTTCCATTTGCTGTTCCTGTTTGCTCTGAAACGCCAGCCGGGAGAGTTTAGTGACCCCGTCCACCAGCAGGGCGACCTCGGCCCCGAACCCTTTTTTGATCTCTTCCAGGCTGTGGCCGGTATCCTCGACCACGTCGTGAAGGAGGGCGGCCATGATCGAAGTGGTGTCCATGCCCAGATCAAGCAGGCTCCCGGCCACCTGGACCGGGTGGATGATATAGGCCTCGCCCGATTCCCGCTTCTGCCCCTGATGGGCGGCAAAGGCGTATTCGTACGCGGCCCGGACCCGTTCCGCCTCGGCTGCGGTTCGCTTCTCTCCCAACTCC
Organism: Bacillota bacterium; assembly: GCA_023402395.1. Classification (GTDB taxonomy): domain Bacteria; phylum Bacillota; class UBA4882; order UBA8346; family UBA8346; genus JAEYGI01. Next base: position 4,278 of record JAEYGI010000006.1, on the reverse strand, counting down.
CGCAGGAGTTCTTCAATGGTGGTCGATTGTTCCAATAATTAAATCCCCCGTGACACAACATCTTTCAGGTTCAATTGAATCTGGCTCGCCCCGTTCCAATGATTCTCCTCCAGGGTGAACGCCACGTCGATCTCCCTGGCCCCGGCGATTTCCCGGTAGGCGGCGCCCAGATTGAAGCCGATGCCGTCCCGGACCGTCTGACCCTCGCCGACCTTTAACTTCAAATGTTTCCCGTTTTCCCCGACATTCCTCGACTCCAGGAGCTTCACCGCCCGGCAGCCGAAGACCGGGGTGGGATTGGCGGGGCCGCAGGGCGCCAGCAGGTTCAGTTCCCGGGCCAGATCGATGGTGATTCCGTCCAGTTCGAGCAGGCCGTCGAGCTTCAGCACTGGCCGGAGATCCTCCGGCGTCAGCTTTAGTCTAGCATATTCCAGGAACGCCTTTTTGAACTCCGGGAACCGGGCCCGCTCCACCGACAGCCCGGCCGCGAATTCGTGGCCGCCGAAACGGATCAGGTGGCCGCCGCAGGCCTCGATGGCGTTGAACAGGTTGAATCCGGGGATGCTCCGCCCCGAGCCCCGGCCCTCCGTTTCGTCCATCCCGACCAGAATCACCGGCTTGTGATACAGATCCACCAGCCGCGAGGCCACGATTCCGACCACTCCGAGATGCCAGCCGTCGCCGGCCAGGACCAGCCCCCGCTCGGCGGCGGATTCCGGGTCCGCTTCCACCTGGCGCTGGGCCTCCTGCAACACGAGGGTCTCGGTGTTCTGGCGGTTTACGTTTTCCTTTTCCAACTCTTTGGCGAGTTCGGCGGCAAGGGCCGGATCGGAGGTCAGCAACAGCCGGACTCCGATGCTGGGATTGCCCATCCGGCCGGCCGCGTTGATCCGCGGCGCCAGCAAAAAGCCGATATGGCCGCTGCCGACCTCGCGATCGCTCAACCCCGCGGCTTGAATCAGGGCCCGCAGCCCGACGTTTTCGGTCTGCCGGATCCGCTCCAGGCCGTATTTGACCAGTACCCGGTTCTCCCCGAGCAGGGGCACGATATCGGCCACGGTTCCGAATGCCACCAGGTCGAGATTGGCGTAGAGCCTCTCCCTGACCTCCGGCAGCCGGGCCGCCAGGCCCTGCAGCAATTTGAAGGCGACACCCACTCCGGCCAGTTGGGCGAAGGGATAGCCGCACCCCGGGACCTTGGGGTCGATCAGCGCGTGGGCCTCGGGCAGTTGCGCCTGGGGCTCATGGTGATCGGTGACGATCAGATCAACGCCTTGCGCTTTGAGATAGGCCGCTTCTTCCAGCGCCGTGATCCCGCAGTCAACGGTGACGATCAGCCGGACCCCCTTGGCCAGGGCTTTCTCGACCGCGCTGAGATGCAGGCCGTAGCCCTCCTCCAGCCGCTTCGGCAGATAGTAGAGGACCTTGCCCGGCAGGAACCGGGCCAGCACCCGGATCATCAACGCCACCGAGGTCACGCCGTCCACGTCGTAGTCGCCGTAGATCAACACCGGCTCCTGATCGCGGATGGCCGCGGCCAGCCGTTCCACCGCCCGGCCCATCTCCTGAAAACGGAACGGGTCATGGAGGTCGGCTAGATCCGGCGCCAAAAAGCGCCGGGCTTCCGCCGCCTCGCTGAGGCCGCGGTTTATTAATAATTGTCCCAGTAAAACCGAGATTCCTAATTCATGTGAAAGCGCCTCCGCTTGCGGCTGAACGCCTTCCGTCACGTGCCAGAGCTTCCCCGCCATCTTCGCCCGCAATCCATGATCCTTCCGAATCATTGTGTGTGTTTATTCTTCTTGCGCCTGCGCAAATACCGGCGCAACGAAATCGGAGCATTTTAACAAAGCGCCGGCGGAAACCTTCCGTCCCCCGGCTTTTATTAAATATATTAAATTCGGTATGATTCGGTGTTTTCCTGCTGGATTCGACTTTTGATCGGCCGCGGTCACCCCCGGGCAAACAGCGCCAGCGCGATCCCGCCGATGACCAGGCAATAATAGCCGAAAAATTTGAACGTCCCCCGCTGCAGATAACTGAGAAAGGCCTTGATCACCAAATATCCGCTCAACGCCGAACTGGCCATCCCCACCCAGAACGCGCCGGGCCCGATCAGCCGGTAGCCCTCTCCGAACAAATTTTTGGCGTCAAGCAGCCCGGCGCCGAGGATCACCGGAATCGACAGCAAAAACGAATATCTGGCCGCCGCCTGCCGCGACAGCTTGCGGAACAGTCCGGCCGCCATGGTCGCCCCGGAGCGGGAAATGCCCGGAATGATCGCCACCGCCTGTCCCACTCCGACCAACAACGCGTCGCCGGAATTGAGGTTCTCAATCCGCCGTTCGCCGGTGAGCCGGTCGGCCACCAGCAGCATGATCCCGTTGGCAATCAACTGCCAGGCCGTGGCGATCCCCGATCCGAACAGGCCCTCGAAGTAATCCCTAAGCAAAAAACCGGCCGCGACCGCGGGCAAGGTGCCCAAAATCAGATACCAAGCGAGCCGCAAGGAGTCGGCCTCCCGTTTCAGGACCCCCTGAACCAGCAGTTTCAGATCGTCGTAAAAGTAAATAACCACCGCGACCAGGGTCCCGAGGTGAATCACGATGTCAAAGGAGACCGCGATCCGGTCCGGGACATTGATGAACTTCTGGAGCAGCACCAGATGGCCGGAGCTGCTAATCGGCAGGAACTCGGTCAGCCCCTGGGTGATGCCGAGGAGAACGGCATGCCATAAATCCATGAAAAACCTCCTGCGTTTATTATGATTATTGACCAAAAGAAAAGGGCCGTTTCAGCCTTTGACAGCTTTACCGGGAAACGCGCCCGCTCTTTTATTAAGGAATAGTTGGCGGATGGGGCCGAAATTCCTGCAATCGTCAAATATTTTTTCCAGGCCGGCCTCACCTCACTGCTTTATATATGTCGCAATAAGTCTTTTGAACGCCCAAATGATTGCGACATATCTTCCTTGATTCATAAGATGAAAAAAGTTCAATCGTTTGTCCATTCACAACCGGCTGTTAGGATGTGAATGCCTAATCCAAAACTTTTTTCATCTTATAATAGCATTCCCCAAAAAGGGACCAAATCAAAGCATTGCTTAGCGACGATCGATGATCCCGAACTCCCGCCAGGCTTCCCGGGGCAGCTCGACCTTGATCATCTTCCGGGCTTCGCGGCACAGCGCTAGCAATTGGCGCTGATGGGCCCGGCGTTCCGCGCCCTTCTCCATGTAGCGGGCTTTGTAAGCCTGTTGCGCGGCGTAGGCGTCGCTCATCCGTTGCTGGACCGCGCTGAATCCGTTAATGAAGTCGGCATCCAGCCCCCGTTTGGCCAACCGCTCGCCATGGACCGCCAGTCCCGCGAGAAGCAGTTCGGCTTGGCTGAGCCGGTGGGCGATAGAAAAACTGCGGCTCATAAAACATTCCTCCCTTTAACTCTGTTTTTGATTTAGTGTAATGAATTGATTGAGTTATCATTACATATGAATACTATAACATGACCATGCTATGGAGTCAATAGTAATTACGATAATTTCAGTAATTTTCGGTGAGGGATACAGCTTGATTTCTTTTGATATAATTGAGTTTCCGGAGAGATGTTGCTGTTGTTTGGGAGTATAGATAAGAGGTTTTTTGAATTCTCCGGGCGGAGAATCGAGGGTTGAATTCTTGTCCGTAAAAAGCGCGGGTTAATTGTAAAATTAAAAAAACTGCCCTGGTTCTGGTCCCTGAGAGGGAAGAGTAACCGATGGCTTCTCGGCCGACCAGTTTTTAGAACGCTAAGTGAGTTTCCGGCACACGTCCGACGGATTGACTATTCTCCTTCCTTCTCGGGGCAATGTCAACAAGGGATGGTTACAATAATTAGGGAATGATCTTTGCCAATACCGGCCTAAAATCTTACCCCTCCCTCGTTGTTCCCTCCCCGATGTTGTGATTGTCGTGGGCTACTCAAACGGGGCAATGTCAACAAGTGATAGTTACAATATTTAGAAATGATCTTTGCCGATCAAGCCGGCCGAAAATCCCACCTCTCCCTCGTTGTTATGATAAAAGAGCAAGACCCATGACGGAGACGGTAGATGGTATACTTTCAGTTAAGAAGCCTTGGCTGAAGGTGATGGCTGTAGTGGACAGATGGGACAAAGATCCCTCGTTTAGTTCGGCCATCTACCGTACCAACCTCATGGGATCCGGCCGAGCCGGAATCCCGAATAGACGTTTGGTACCAACTATCCCACCGTCAAGGGGACAGTCAAGCATCATAACAAGG
>JAEYGI010000035.1 GCA_023402395.1 Bacillota bacterium | reverse complement strand
CCTTCCTTCTCAATAAAAGTTGCTTGATTGATGGTATCTTGTATAATATGATAAGATACCAAATTACGCGCATATTCTGTTCCCAACTCTTCAATGGAAGAAACCCCTCTTCGGGTGTAAAACTCCTGTACGGCCGTATTGTTGGGGACGAAAAGAGTGAAGCGTTGGGTAGCCTGATTCACCGCATTGTATAAGTCCGCATATTTCATGATGTGAATCCATTCGGAAAAGTCTTCCGATCTGCTGGATAAATAAGTTGCGGCAGGCTGTGTGTCGAAGACCACGAAAGTGTCTCCATCATACGGATCATTACAAGCTGCACATAAAACGATGAGCAGCATCCAGTATATTTTTTTTAATTTTTTCATCGTATATCGTTATTTAATTATTCATAATAAGGATTTTGTGTCAATAACGAGTTGTTGAATATATCTTCAGCAGGAATTGGTAAATACCAAGCATTATCATTATCCAGAACAGAACTCAGCCATTTATTTTCCGCTGTAAGGTTGTTCTCCATAATGATTGCTTTAAAGCGAGCTTTATACTTGAAGTTTTGTTGCTTGCCGTAGCGCAATAGGTCATACCAACGTTTGCCTTCTGCAGCAAACTCCATGTCGCGTTCATCCAATAGCATCTCCAATAACATTTCTTCAGTAGCTTCGTTGATATTGTCCGCACTGACTTCACTTCGTGGGTTTAGCTCTGAACGTTCGCGTATTTGATTAATGATAGACAATGCCTCTGTCCAGTTGGCGGAACCGCCGATACGAATCAGTGCCTCCGCTTTCATCAACATTACGTCTGCCATACGATAGATAATATAATTGGCATCCTGAATGGTACGTACGGCTTCCCGGTCAGCAACTCCCATTCCTGAATATTTCCAGATAATGCCGTTGTCCGGATAGCTAGCATAAGCAGTACCGGCAAATGAACCATAATAAGTGCGGCTTATTTCATCTCCTCTATGTTGTGTGTATTCTTCTATTAAGCGAAGAGTCATCGGCTCAGAATACATATATGAGTCTATTGTAACATCAGTGCCATAAGGGAAAACCTTGGATGGGCTTCCGCTTCCTTGTGCATAATTGGTTTCGTCATATTGTATTTCAAAGATAGATTCGTTACTGTTACCGGGATAGAACATATTGAACCATTGTCCGGGTGTCGACATAAATACTGGTCGCATAGCGGCTGTAGCATTGATTAGGTAATCAGCATACGTGACACATTCTTCGTATTCTTCTGCCCAAAGGCAAGTTTCCGCCATCAGTGCGTACAATGCCCATTTAGTGGCACGCCCTTTGGTAGCCCATGTTCCATCAAATGTTTCTTTGGCAGCATTAGTTGCTAACGCTGCACGTACGTCGCTTTTTATCAATTCCAAAATCTCCGTTTCGGATGACTTGGCTACGTCATTAGGCATGGCATCGTCTACGTAGGGTTCGGTAATCAAGGGCACCTCCCGGAAGTTACGTACCAGATACAGGTATGACAGTCCGCGTAGGAAATAAGCTTCCGTCAGATGTGAGTTCATTCTCGATTCATAATAAATTGCATCTTTGTCCATCACGGGCGGGGCATATTTTAACACAGCATTCGCCATACCGATCACTTGGTAGAAGGTACCCCACTGAACAGTTGATGTACTGGGCAACACCTGAAAGTTCTGAATCAGACCGGTTTTTGTTCCTCTACCGGGAACAATGACGGAACTCCCTCTCAATTCTCCCCAGTTGATGATATAGGGGACACAAGTACGCAAACGACTGTATCCCTGTGCGAGAATGGCTTCCACATCTTCAGAAGACTCCCAGTACATATCGGTAGATTGCTTATCTTTGGGCAGAATATCAAGCCAATCGCTGCATCCGCTCATCAACAAACTTCCGGATAGTAACAATATAGTAAATATCTTTTTCATGTTCGTAGATCTTTTAAAAACTTAAATTAAAGCCGGCAACAAGCTGAATAGAAGCCGGTGTAGTAGCACTATCTCTGGCATATGTGTTTTCGGTCTTCACTTCCGGATCCTGACCGGTGTATTTAGTCCAAGTAAAGAGGTTGTATCCGGTGACATATACATCAATATTACTAAATCCCCAACGCTGAATTATTTTCTTCGGCAAACGATAATTGAACGACAAAGATTTCAAACGCAGGTAAGAAGCATCTTCCACAAAGCGGTCAGAGCCCAGTGTGTTGTATCCTTCTCCATAGAGTGCACGCGGAATATCTGTCTGATCACCTTCGTTGCGCCAACGTCTAAGGACAGCCGTACTTTGATTGTCAATTCCGCGCATGGACTCATTGTTTAAACGGGTAGAGTTGACTACATCCTGTCCATAACGTCCGTAAAAAATAGCAGACAGCTTAAATTGCTTATAGCTGACATTAACACCAGCACCTCCGGTGAATCTCGGATTAGAGTTACCTAAATAGACAATATCATATTGGTTGATGACACCATCATGATTTATATCCTCGTAGAGAGCATCTCCGGGAGCTATGGTAGCTGTTCCATTCCGCATAACAATCGCATTGCCGGAAATATCTTTCATCACGTTGCCATCGGCATCACGTGCATACGTGGCATCTTTATTTTGACAAACGCCTTTGTAACGATAACCATAGAAAGAACCCATCGGACGTCCTTCTTCTCTACGGTATGCATATTCACCATTGTTGAAGGTATAGTTTTCTTCGGTATAGTTATCCGGCATTTCCGTAA
>JAEYGI010000060.1 GCA_023402395.1 Bacillota bacterium | reverse complement strand
TCTTCAACGGTCTTTAGCCCTTTTTCTTTTACGATTTCTTTTAGTTCTTTTTTATCGATTCCCATTTCTTTTTCTCTCCTTACTTTTTTATCGGCAAGGAGTTTACACATTTTATTTTACACACCCTATTTCTATCTGGAAAAACAGTTTCTTCAAATGATCCTCTAAGTATTTCCACTTGGAGCGATACCCGCTCCAGATGAAGCGGCCCCGCCCCCATCTGATCCACCCCTTCGATCAGCTGATCGAAGCCCCGGATCAGTTGCACCAACACCCGGATCAACCGCATCAGGACCCCGATCAGTTGTGGCGCCTGACGCCAAAAGAGCCTTCCCAAGCTATTTGACCGGTACTTTATCAAACTCAATGACAAATTGACCGTAATAATGTTTCCAATGGATCAAATTATTCGACCGCCTAACAAAGCGTCATAAAGCGGATGAGATCGGGTCGGCTCCGGCCTCAGGCGCCCTCCCCTCGGGCTATTCAGGTTAGCGGCCCTCTCCCATAACGCTCGAAAACCACTTCGCCATGGGCGAGGGAGAAATGGGCCCAAAACCTTTACCTGCATGATTTTAGGCATCTTCGGTCCCTCGCCCATAGCCCGTTCTACGGGCGTGATGGGAGAGGGCAGGCAGCTTTGAAACGACTATAGGGGTGAGGGCGTTGACCCAAAATTCTCTACTCCTTAAGCGGTCTAACAAACTGATAAAAAGTGCCAAAAACCCCGGTTCGCTGAACCCGAGGTCTCAGATTGCTAACTTATGGCTTTTTTGATTTCCTTTAAGATACAGCACATAAAAAAGTGTCGGCATGCTGAATGCCGACACTCTGAGCCGGGGCATGGCCCCGGCGGTAAATCCAATCTATGCTTTTTAGTTGATATCGATGCGGCGCGTCTGAACCGGCGCGTCCTCGGCTTTGGGGAGCGTCAGCTTGAGAACCCCATCTTTGAACTCCGCTTTAATATCATCCCGGTTGACGCCGTCGAGCATAAAGCTCCGCGTGACCTGGCCGGTGCGGCGCTCTTTCCGGAGATAATCCCCCTGCTGCTCCTCTTTGCTCTCATCCCGCTTAGCCGCGATGGTCAGCCGGTCGTCGTCCACTTCGACCGTGATCTCTTCCTTGGCGAATCCCGGCAGCTCAGCTTCGATCAGGTATTCCTTCCCGGTATCCTTGATGTCGGTTTTGAACCCGGCCAGGCTCCGGCTGAAGAATTCATCATTGAATAGATCCGGGAAAAAGCGGCGCTCCCAATCATTAAATCGAAACGGTACAAGGTCAAACATAATGAACACCTCCATTTGACTTTTTCTGACCTTTTATTTAGTCTTATTTTACATTAAAATTCAGCCTTGGCCAAGGTCTGATTTGGTCAAATAAAGTCAGACTTTGATATAAATCTGCCAATTTCCGCAAAGAATTCGCTCACTCTCATTCAGACGGTTACTTACGTAATCATTCAAGCGCGCTAAGGGCTGACCCGATCCTAAGCCACTGATGGCCTTGCTTTAGGAATGTCTAATCCGGAGCCCAGACCTATCTCTCGCTCATCCGGCGTAATCTCATCCTGAGCGCCGGACCTTGAACCGTCCTGGTTCTCTGGTTCCCTAAGAGGGAAGAGTAACCGATGCCTTCGTGGCCTACAAGCCTTTAGAACCGCTAAGTGAGTTTCCGGCACACGTCCGGACGGATTGACCACTCTCCTTCCTTCTCAGGGCAATGTCAACAAGGGATCGTGGTAGGAATTTCCAGACCTAACCCTCGCCCTTCCCCAGAGCGGTTGTTCAGAATGCGGTTCAAGGGGAAGGGTAACCCTAGACGCTGGTCTCTAAAAGCCTTTAGACCCTGAAGGTGTGGGTTACTCTCCCACGCGGGGGAGAGCAAGAGAGAGGTCTAAACCCGAAATTCGGTTTGATAATTCCAGTATATGTAACTATAACTTGACGACATTGCCTTCTCAGGGAAGGAGCTGGAGGATAGGTCAAACCCGACATCGGATTTTCTGATTCCAATTTTCTTCACCTAAAGGTTTCGGCTTAAAGCCGAGGGATCTAACCCATTTTGAAGACAGTAAATCCCTTACAATTTCACCATGGAAGTTTACGGGACATGATGCATATCAGAAATTTAATTCAACTTATATAACCAAAAACCCGCCGTTCTCCGGCGGGTTGGCCTCGTCAAATATGCTTGATGACCGCGACTTCGTCGCAGTTGGGGAACTTCGGGCAGTTGATGCATTCTTTCCAGACCTTGTGCGGCATCTCTTCCTTGACCACTTCTTGAAAGCCGCAGTGCTTGAAAAACTCCACCTGATAGGTGAGGGCGAAGATTTGGTGAATCGCCAGTTCCCCGGCTTCCTTCAGCAACTCGGCGATCAGTCGCTTCCCCAAGCCCTGCCCCCGGTATCCGTCGCGAATCGCCAGCGCCCGGACCTCGGCCAGATTGTCCCAGATCACATGCAGCGCGCCGGCCCCGATCAGCCGGCCGTCATCCTCGATCACCGTGAACTCCCGTAACGACTCGTACAGCGTATTGCGCGACCGCGGCAGCATCAGCCCCCGCTCGGCGAAATCATTGATCAAGCCGTGCAGATCTTCGACATCGGTCATCTTGGCTTTTCGAAAAGAAATCATTGCCATCCATCCCTGCTGAATATTTATTCTAATATATTCGCCGTCAACCGGAAATATCCTTTATAAATATACTTAAATAATTTATTTTTATATGGGCATTCCGCTTTACTTCAAAACTTTCAAAAAATTCGAATGCTAAAAAATGATTCTGAGAATGGGTAGCGTATTATTATTTTTATAAATTCCATTCAGCCCCGGAGCGGGGAACGAGGGGAAGTATTCGTTATGAGCTTATCGACCGCCCCAAAAAGACGGTCCCGTTTGATCATCGCCGCTGCCGTGATCTTGTCGGTTCTGATCCTGTCCGCCTTCGCCGCCAAGGCGTACCTTGGGCCATTGGCCAAGGTCATCGTCACCCGGCAGGCGGCGCCGGTATTCGGTGACGGTCTGACGGTGGGGACCATCGACATCTCACTCTGGCGTGGTTCAATTATCATCCGCGAGGTGAGCCTGATGCAACCGGCGCGATTCGGCCAGGGGTACCTGTTGCAGACTCCGTCCATCCGGGTCCAGGCCGAACTTCTCCCGCTGTTCCGGCAGCAACTGATCGTCAAGTCGATTGTCATTGACCGGCCGGAGATCAATTTAATCCAGGCCGCTGACGGCGACCTGAACCTCTCCGATTATCTTTCCGGATTCAACGCCAAACCGGTTGCCGCCTCCGGGGCGGATCCGTCATTCGGCGTGCGGCTCGACAAATTCCGGATTAACGGCGGGCGGTTTTCTTTCTCCAGCCCCCGTTTGACTCCGCGCCAACCGGCTTTCCTTTTAACCGACTCCCGGCTGGAGTTGCGTAATCTCAATCTGCCCAACCCCAATCACAGCGTCAGCTCCTTTGCGTTCCGGGCCACGATCGCTTCGGGCCACCCCGCCCGGCTGCGGACCGAAGGCGAAGGGGTATTCGGCGGCGATTCGTTGCGTTTCAACGCCAACATTCATATCTCCGATCTGGAATTGGCCGATTTCGCGTTCCTTTACCCGGACTCTTCGGTTACGGCTCAATCAGGCCGGGTCCGGGTGGTTTCCAACGCTGAATGCCATGATAATTATTTATTCAGCCGCCAGCAGGTGGAGGTCAAAAATCTTAAACTGGCCAGCAACAAAGGCGGCTGGCTCGGCGCGGTGGCCCTCGGCCTTCCGGCTCAAGGGTTCGCCAAGTTTATCGCCGACAACCGGGGAGCGCTTTCCTTCGATTTTGAAGTCGCCGGAAACTTCCAACACCTGAAGGCCAATTACAAAGCGGCGATCGGCGCGGCGATCGCTGATAGCCTCCGCACGAAACTGAGCTTTCTGGCGCCGGTCGGGGATGCCGGCACCAAAACCGCGGTCGGCCTAAAAGGCGCCGGCCACCGGCTCAAAGATTCCCTGAAAAAAGCGTTGGATTTCAAGAAATGAACCCCCTCTGTGGTTCGCTCCGGAGCGAAGGGGTTAAAAGGCAAAGGGGCTGGCGTATACGCCAGCCCCTTAATAATCGACGATATCGAGACCGGTAATCTCTACGGGATATTGCTCCTCAATCAACCGGACAATCTTCTGCCCGAGTCCATCCAGGTACGACCGGTCGCTTCCAACCGCCGCCATCCCGAGTTCAGCCCGCTGCCACTGGTCCCGGTATCCGATTTCCGCCACCGAGACGTTGAACTTGCGGATTTTGGCCGTCAAACTCTGAAGAACCTGACGTTTATCTTTGAGCGACAGGGCTCCCGGAAGAAATAAACTAATCGTTATCACTCGAATAAACATCTAAACATCATGTATTAAAAGCGTTGTGATAAGCCCCTTTAAAGCAAAGCTCCGTAAAGCGCAAACTTCGTCACAAGACTTTTAAAAAAAGGCAATAAAATGGTGCCACGAGCCGGAATCGAACCAGCGACACGGGGATTTTCAGTCCCCTGCTCTACCAACTGAGCTATCGTGGCACATCGAAGATAAAATGGCGGAGCCGACGGGACTCGAACCCGCGATCTCCAGCGTGACAGGCTGGCATGTTAACCAACTACACCACAGCTCCGCATGAAATGGTGGTCGCGACTGGACTCGAACCAGTGACCTCTGCGATGTGAACGCAGCGCTCTAACCAACTGAGCCACGCGACCGAAACACGATGCATTGATGATTATAACATTGGATACCTGATAAGTCAAGCCGCAAAGCAAGGAAATATCGCCCAATTTTAATTTCCCGAATCAGGCGGCCAGCCGGGCCCACAGCACCCAGACGAAGAAGGCCAGGATCAGGCAGAACGCGACCACCCCCAAACCAATCAAGGTCGGGCTGTAGCGGTCCTCTTTCCGGTCATGACGATGGGAATTGATAAACAACCCATAGATGCAGGTGAGCAGCAAAATGGCGTTCAACACCAGTGCCCAGCGGAGTAGCACCCAGTTCCAATCCTGCGGAACGGCGATCCCGAAAAAACGATCAAACATCGAGATGCTTCGGGGTTTCGCCAAACCGAGCAGAAAAAACACTCCCGCCACCAAAACCCAGGCCAATACCTCGAACCAACGAATCGCCTTGCACCAGAAATCAGGGCCGCGCCGATGATATAGATTGGGATTTTGAGCCAAGGTTATCACCACCTTTCTCCTATATATGTCGCAATAAGTTTCTTGGATAAACGTTGATTATTGCGACATATTTTCCTTGAATCCATATGTTGAAAAAAGTCCAATAATTTCGCCATTCACAGCCGGCTTTTGGGCTGTGAATGCTTTACCCAAAACTTTTTTCAACATATATATAAGTTGAATTAAATTTCTGATATACATCATGTCCTTAATGCCGGCCATGATGAAAAAATTAATGAATTTAATTCAACTTATTTCAGCTGTAATCGGATGAAATAAATTCCGATTTGATTCATTTGTATTCGGCGTTAAGAATGCAAAGTTATAAAGATATTTACTTCATCCGATATAGATTCGTTTCAGACGCCGACGTTGAACAAACTCCAGGGATAAGCCGGAGGAGGGGATGAATAAAGGACCACCGCTTCCTTGGAGACCGGGTGAATGAAGGCCAGCCGCCGGGACCACAGCGCCAGCTGTTGCCCGGGACGATTTACCGTCGCTCCGTACTTCTGGTCTCCGAACAACGGATGTCCGATGGCGGCCAATTGAACGCGGATCTGGTGGGAACGCCCCGTCTTCAAGGCGATCTCCAGCAAGCCGAATCCGGCCTCCTCCGCCAACAGCCTGTAATCAAGCTCCGCCGGTTTGACGCCCGGGATGCTTGCGTCCACGACCGAAACTTGATTTTTAAGGCTGTCCTTAATCAAAAAATGTTTGAGCTGTCCCGCGGCCGGGTCCGGTATCCCGTGGCAGACCGCCAGATATCCTTTTTCGATTTGTCTGGATCGCACCTGGTCGGAGACGCGGGAGGCGGCTTTTGAGGTCTTGGCGAAGACAATGGCGCCCCCGACGGGCCGGTCCAGCCGGTGGATCAGCCCCAGATATACATTGCCCGGCTTTTGATAGCGTTGCTTAAGATCCGCTTTAAGAAGGGAAAGCAGATCCGGATCCCCGGTCCGGTCGGACTGAGTGGGAATATTGACCGGTTTCTCCACTGCCAGCAGGTGATTGTCCTCATAGAGAATCTTGATCCCAACCGTCTTCACCCCGCGCTCTCCCAGCGGGCGCAATTGCCGCAAGGCAATGCGATCTCCGTTCCGGCGACCGGCAGACCCACTTCGGCAAAATCCACTTTCCCCCCGTAATCCGGCTTGAGATGAAACGCCAGGATATTGCCGAGCGCCAGCGGCCCGATGCCATTGGTGTAACTATTTAAAAGCAAGAAAAGCGGCCGCGGGGCTAAAATCCGGCGGCAGGCCTTGACCAAGTTAAATAACTCGTCTTCGGCCTTCCAGACCTCGCCGCCCGGTCCCCGCCCGAAGGACGGCGGATCCATGATGATCCCCTCATATTGGCGGCCCCGCCGTTCCTCGCGCGCCACAAATTTCAGCACGTCATCGACGATAAACCGCACCGGGCGGTCTCCCAGTCCGGACAAGGCCAAATTTTCCTTGGCCATCGCCACCATCCCCTTGGCAGCGTCCACATGAACTACTTCCGCTCCGGCCGCCGCGGCCGCCACGGTAGCCCCGCCGGTATAGGCAAACAAGTTCAGCACCCGGACCGGCTCCGGCGCCGCGCCGATCTTGTCCATGAGCCAATCCCAGTTGGAGGCTTGTTCCGGAAAGAGGCCGGTGTGCTTAAAGCCCATCGGCCGCACGTAAAACCGGAGCTGATCGTAATTCAGCTCCCACCGTTCCGGCAACCGCTCCAAGAACTCCCATTGGCCTCCTCCTTCGGGACTGCGATGATAATGGGCATGAGCTTTCTTCCACAACGGGCCGCCGATGATCGCCGGCCAAATAACATGCGGATCGGGACGGCGTAAAATCCATTGGCCCCAACGTTCCAATCGTTCACCGTCTCCGGCGTCAAGCAATTCGTAATCGCGCCACCGCTCCGCAATCCACAGCAACCGGCCGTCCCCCTAACCGTTCATCCGTAATTATCCATGAACCGATCTTACCATTGTCCTTATTCTACGTCAACCGCACAAATCCATTCTATATATGTTCGCAATACGTCTTTGAACCCCCAGTTCAACTGCGACATGTTTCCCTTAGATAAGTTGAATTAAATTTCTGCTATACATCATGTCCTTAATGCCGGCCATGGTGAAAAATTAATGGATTTAATTCAACTTATTTCAGCTGTAATCGGATGAAGTAAATTCCGATTTGATTCATTTGCATTCGGCTTTAAGAATGCTAATTTTAGATTAGAAATTTACTTCATCCGATATAGATTCATAAGTTGAAATAAATACTGACATTGCCCTTTCCCGGCCATGCTTTAAGGATTGGGAAAGCTTATTCATAAAATTTATTTCAATTTATCTAGCCAGGTTTATGCGAAAAATAAAAAACGGGCCGCCTCTATCGAATATCGAAAGTGGCGGCCCGCACGCTGTTTAATTCATCAAACAATTTGAAATTTCAGAAGATATAGGTACGTCTATAAGATTATCACCTGAAGCTTCGGGGACCAAAATGGCCTAAAAGCCAGACTGTTTCGGCCATTACTTCATCTATATGGCCAAAACTTGCGCCCAGGTGGTTACCGGCCATTGGGTTTTGAACATCTCTTCCACCACCGGCTTGGCTTTGGCGCGAATGGCTTCGGAATCGGGTTCAATGACGGTCATCCCGGCGGATTTTAGCTGGCTCAGATATTTTCCTTCATCCATCTTGGTCTTGAGCGTGGCCCACCAAGCCGCTTGATCCATGCATTTATTGACTAAAGCCCGATCACGTTCGCTTAAGTTGCTATAGAACGTTTTATTAATGGTCGACCAGCCCACCGCCACGGAATGGTTGGTCATGATCAACTGGGATTGGACTTCGTTCAGCTTATAGGAGGCAATTTGGGCCAAATCGCCCTCGGAGGCCTCGGCTTGCCCGCTCTTGAGTGAAAAATAGAGCTGATCCAAAGGATATTGGATCGGAGTCGTGCCCACCGCTTTCCAAATGGTAACCCAGTCGGGAACCAAAGGCAGGCGCAGCCGCAAGCCGGCAAAATCGTCAGGGGTCGTCAACGACTTGTTGGCGGTTGTTTGCCGGAATCCGCGATAAATCGTGCTGAGGGATACCATATTCCCGTTCTTTTCAATCTCATCCCGGCAGTCTTTTCCGAGCTTGCTCTTCCAAACCCGCTCAAAATGGGCATAGTCTTTGATGACAAAGGGACCGTTGAAGAAGAAGTACTTGGGCGAGAACTCCTGAATCGGCTGCCCGCCGGCCCATTGCATATCGACGGTTCCCTTGGAGCATTCCAAATTGGTGGAAATTTCGGAGCCATAGCCCTTGGAAATCTGCACCGTAATCCGGCCGCCGCTTTCTTCTTCGACCAGTGATTTGAAGGCATCGCATGCATCGGCGATAATATGGCCGGATGCAAAAGGAGTCACCATTTTAATGGCTACAGGCTTGTCCCTCGGATCTTCGGCAACCCCGGCAAACGCCACCGCACTAAAAAGGAGTACGATCGCCAAGGACAGGACCAAAACGTTTCGTTGCATTTTAAACATATTATTCCTCCTTATGATTATCAAGATATTTCAATTTTATAAATTATATCTAAATTGTCAAACTCCGAATTTAAAGATTTGGCAGTGATTTTATGAAAATTCTGGTTTTTATGCCTCCCATCTCTTTCGTTCTCAGCCATTTAATAACAAAAATGTATGAAGTAATCAAAAAATTATTAAGCCTTTAATATCACTCTTATTACACAAAAGTAAATGCTAATTTTTTACTATTTGAATCCGGCTCAAGAATGCATTCAGCGATAAGGAAGATACCCCGGGATAAAATTCAGTGTCATCAAACCTTAAAGATCGAAACGGCTTTATTCAATTCCGCGGCCAATTCCCCCAGATGCTCGGTATAGCGCTGCAATTGCTGATAGGTTAGTTTCTGACCCTGAGTATTGGTTGAGACTTCATGAGTAGTGGCGGTGGTTTCTTCGGAGAAGGAGTAGATACTCTCGATGGCGGCCAATGTTTTTGCTTTCAATTTCAAAATTGCCTCAACCGATTTCTCGACGTCATTGACCTGCTGAATCATCTGATCCATATGATCAAAAATGGTCCGGAACGCGGTATCCGCCTCGGTCACGGCCCCCATCTGTTGACGAATGGTGCCCATGGCGTCATGAGTCGCGGAAAAAGTTGTCTGTGTCTTCTCTTGAATGTTGGTGATAATGCGCTTGATTGTCGCCGCCGCGTTCTTGGACTGATCGGCCAGCTTTTTCACTTCGTCGGCGACCACCGCGAAACCTTTGCCCATTTCGCCGGCGCGGGCCGCCTCGATCGCCGCGTTCAGCGCCAATAGGTTGGTTTGCTCGGTAATTCCGGCCATTACTTTTACGATATCGTCAATCTGATTCATAAATTGGTTCAGGCTGTTGATATCTTCCAAGATCCGCTGGGAGGCGGCGTCGGTCTCGACCGCTTTATCGTTCAGAACGGTTACGGTACTGATGGCCTTCTCACTCAACCCCTGAGTGGTATTGATGATGGCGGTCACGGTCCCGATATCCCGACCGACCAGGTTCAATCGCTCGGAAAGATCATTCATGTAGCCGGCGATTTCCGAAATCTCCGCCGTCTGTTCCGATGAGCCTTTGGATATTTCCTGGATGGAAACGGCAATCTGCTCGGAAGCGGAATACGATTGACCGGAGGCTTGGGCGATTTGTTCGGAATAACTGATGACATTCCGCGCGGAGACGTTAACTTGCGTAATTAAACCCCTCATACTGGTGATCATTTGATTGAAGCCGCGAACCGCGTCCCCGATCTCATCATTGGACGCGCGTCCGACATCTACGGTCAAGTCCCCTTTCCCCGCTTCCACCATCAAACCGACCAGCTTTTGAAGCGGTTGGCTAACCCAGCGGGTGACGGCATAAAGAATCAAGAGAAACGACAAGGCGAAAAAGATAATGGAGATGATCACTGACGAGCCGACCACCATCGCAATTTTCCTGGTGATCGCCGTTTCAGGCAGGCCGAGGATCACGGCGCCCAGCCGCTTCCCGTCTTTGGTCACCGGGATGACCACTCCGTATGTTTTCTTCCAGTCTTCCACGTAACTGATGACTTTCCCGGTTTCGGTATCCATTGCTTTGCGGATGAACGGGTTTGCCAGCTTTCGGTGTTGCGCGGGGTCGCTGTGGAAGAGGATCCGCCCGTCCTCATCAAGCACCGCGGCATAGGAAATATAATTATATTTGACGGTGACCTCGGCGCATTGATCCTCAAAACCCATCAGATCCTGCATGGCAAGATCCAGATCGAGCAAGCGGTCCAGTTGATTCTTCAGTCCCTCTCCGATCACCATCAACTCCGACTTAAGCGCATCGGAGTACTCTTTCATAAAGATCGAACTGCTGACGAGGTTATTGGCTCCAACGGTACCCAACAAAATTATCAAAAGAATGATCGTGATTTTGGTCTGAAGTTTTGAAAAAATAACCCGGTTCTGCGTATTCCGCAGCAGTGCCCTGAAGTCGATCCAAAAACCTTTGAATCCGGCCAATGTGATCTTCCCCTTTTTGTCGGTTTATTTTTGATCCCAGATAAATTGTTTGTAAACCTCGGCGGTCAATAATACTTTACTTTTTATCTTGAGTCCGATTTTATTGGCGCGCGCCAGGCTGACGATGGGTTCGCCCTTGGTCGTTGCGGTCGCCGGAATACTGGACGGGCTTTTCCCTTCCACCAGGATTGCCCTAGCTATTTTTCCAGCCGCCAGTCCCTGCTCATACCCGGATACCG
This sequence comes from Bacillota bacterium, assembly GCA_023402395.1. GTDB lineage: Bacteria > Bacillota > UBA4882 > UBA8346 > UBA8346 > JAEYGI01. Next base: position 106,843 of record JAEYGI010000060.1, on the reverse strand, counting down.
AGACAACGCACAGCGTGCCGAAAGAAGCGCGATCTTTCCAATAGCTGAAATCGGGCAATTTGATATTATCGGCAACCCACTTTTGAACTTCCTGATAGGTAACGTTCCGGCCGTTTTCGTCCTTGTAATTGAAGATACCCAACAGGGCGACGGCATCCATCGTGCTTTGATACTCGATCATGCGGCGCTTAAATTCCGCAAAGGTCAGAATCTTGTCCCATCGCGCAAACTGAACTTCGGGGACTTGGTTCAATTTGGCTTTCATCCGTTGCACGACCGGCGTCCACATGGAAGCGTCGTCGATCACGACCGCAATCTTTTTAACGGAAGGAACCACCTGTTTCAACAGTTTGACGCTTTCCACAAAATGTTCGATCTCCAGAACTCCGGTAACATTTTTGCTGCCTTCGAACCCGAATGTCTTGGGGTCGGCGTTGACGGCCGCATAGACGATCGGCAGGTCGGTATTGACATAGTATTTGGTTACATACTCCGGGGCATCGTCATCGGTAGTATAGACCAAGTCCGGCTTCCAGGAGTCAATCAGCGCCCGCGCCTCTTTGCTCACTCTTTGTTTCCACGCTTCGCCGCTGTTGCGTTTGGTATCCATCTGAAATACCTTGTACTCGATATCAACTCCCTTGAGCGCGTCCTTGAAACCATCCAGCATTGAATCCGTCCATTCCCACGGGGAATGGTAACTCATGATATGTAACACCTTGAATTTTTTAGCGGGTGCTTTGGCGGAAGAAATGGTCGTCACGGGCAACAATAGGCCAAGCAAAAAAACAGCCGCCAAAAAGACTACGCGAAACGTTCTTCGCCTCATGGCATTGACCCCTTTCGTTTCATGCATTCTTACCTAATCTCGGTCAGTTCCAAATATGGAATTTTATTATATCTTCAACATCCGCCTCTATTTTCCTACAAAGTTTATAAAATACATTAATGGAAACTGTTTGATGGTTTCTTTCCCAGCGATTATCAATGGGCTCGGTTAGTTATTATAACAGATTTCAGCCCAAATTGATGGTTGAATATTGCTTATTTTTTCAAATTTTCTGCAAATTTTGCGAATCACGCCAATCTCCGGCTGCGTTCAGACGATCGAAGACTCGCTTCATTATTTTAGTGTGGTCATTTTAAAATAAAAGCCGGGCGCCATATTAAAAACAGGCACCCGGAAGCGAAAGGGGTTTTGGAAAATAGCGTCTTAATAACTGACTTTCAGCCAGTTATCCTTGCTCCAGAAAAGCTTCCCGGCGCCCGCGCCGTCAGCCGCGTTCAATCTGGACCGCAGCGTGGCGGGATCTTCCGCCGAGTAGCTGTACGGTAAAGCTGAGAAACCGTTCCAGGAGAAGCTGATGACCGGAGCGGGCACCGGCGCCAGCGGACTGCCGGAAGTATCGCTGCCGCCTCGGAAGGAAGAACTGTCCAAGGAGTACATGGTGTCAATGGCGCGGATCTTCCCGGTATAATCGGCGTCCTCAGGATCAGTCTGATTGTTGCGAACCGGCGAGGGGACATCGATGATCTGGCACTTTTCAACCAGGACCGCGCCGCCCTCGGTGGAAATCGCGCCATTGCCGTTGATCTTGAAGTTATATCCTTTACCGGAGATGGCGCTGGCCATGCTGGCGGTGATCTTCTTTGAGGCCGCCCGGGCGCCGGAGCTGTCCATCACCATTCCATAATCGTTTTGCCGTTGCTCACCTCCCGGTCATCACAGCCCCTAATGTTACTAATTTATTAAAAACAAGTTGCAACTTAATTATAGAAGAATTTGTCTCAGAAAACTGCGCATATTTTGTGAATGTTTACCTGTTTAATGATATTTCTTGCGGATTTTAATTGTTTAATTAAATTCTTCAGCAGTCCTCAGATCCGCTTTAATCCCTTTGAAATTTATCCACCAGATTTAAATTAATCTAAAAACGGAAGAACGCGATCGCGTTCTTCCGTTTTTAATCTAAGGTTGACCTCGTTATTCTTGTGCTTTTGGCCCGAAACGGGGGTCCCGCCTATTCCAAGGCCATCGAAAAGCTATGAAGCCATTCGTCAATGCCGCTGCTCGGAACTGTCAGGGTCCGGGTAGTCATTGAAGAAGCCGGATAGCCGCCGACTTCGGTCTGGCTGTTGACAAATTGACCGGTGCCGGTTAGAAATTGGTTGACGATCCGCGTATCCACACTGTCCCGATCTCTCGGCCTAGCTCCGGAATGTTGGGTCACCTGACTCACCACCTGGCTGGCGGGCAGCGCCGTCAAACCGGTGGGCCAGGCCGGCTTGGAGCTGAGAGTGACCACGCCGCCATAGGTCATGGGCAATGCGTTCCCGGAACGATCCAAGGCGATGTTGTCCTCAAGGTAGGCCTGACCGGCCGAGTTCGTCCCCACCAAACCCGCGCAATTGCTGTTGGCTCCCAGTTTCATGTAGTTTCCGACCACGCTCACCCGAGGCGGGTCCGGAGTCGGATAGCCACTCCATTCATTTAAAACGGCACCCAACCGGATCGGCCATTTGCCGGGGTTGTAAATCAGGTTATTGACGACGACCCCGGTGGCATACCCTTTATACCAGGGATTCCGCTCGTCGTTGTGGGCGTAAAGGTTGCCGATTACCGCCACTTCGGTGCAATAATCGTGAATCAACGTGCCCATAGAGTGAATTCCTTTGCTGTGAATCGAGTCGTATAGCCCTTCGGCGATAATGTTATTGCTTAGCGTGACCCGTCGCGAGGTCCCGTTCACCCCGTCGAAACGAGGGCCGGAGACTGACATATTTTCGTCGACGCCCCAGGAGAAAGAACAGTGATCGATGACGATGTTATACGCCGAAGCCCCGTCGGTGGTCACGTCCGGTTCAAAACCGCTGGTTGCCCCGGCGTCTCCCATCCGAATCCGAATATGCTTCATCAACACATCATGAGTGGAGATGGTCAGGCCGCCCCGGATAATGGTGATCCCGGGCGATGGCGCGGTTTGGCCGGCAATGGTTACAAACGGCTGGCTGATCGTTAAGCGGCTCTGGTTAAGATCAATGATTCCGCCAACTTCAAAAACGATAATCCGGGGGCCCGAGGTGGCGAGGGCCGCCCGGAGCGAACCGGTGCCGCTGGCGTTAAGATTGGTTACCTTGATGATTTGCCCGCCCCGGCCAGCCGGAGTGTCGATGCCATAACCCTGCGCGCCCGGGAAAACCGGTATCGCGGAACCGGATGGCGTCGGAGTTGGCGTGGCGGATATCGTCGGTGTCGGTGTGGGTGTCGGAGTCGTCACCGCGGTCGGAGTCGCGCTGACACCCGGGGTCGGGGTTGGGGTCGGAGTGCTGGAACCTCCGCTGGCCTCAACGACGCAATCGTCAAACTCAGCGCTCACATTCACCGTGGTGAACCCAATCTTGCCGGCGGCAAGCGACGAATCGGCGGCCGACAATTCCAGATTACCGTTGACATATGCCTGAAGGGTGCTGCCGCTGGCGGCCAATTTCAGCGTATACCAGGTCCCTGCGGCCACGCTAAAAGATTTGGAAGCCAGAACCGTGACCGTGCCGCTGATTTTCTTGCGAATCTCCAGCTTCCCCGCGTTGCTAAGCGTCATGAAATAATAATTGCTCGAACTTTGGAACCGGACGCAAAGTCCGAAGATCCGGTCGGTCCCGTTGAAACTGAGCGCTTTGGCCCGGGCCTGAACCGAAACATCGGCCCAGGTCGAAGTCCCGGTGTACGCGTGCGCCGTCGCCGAGGTACTGGATTGCTTGTACACCCTGCTGCCGTCGCTGACCACCGACCAGGACCCGCCCGAAGTGCTCCAACCGCTGGAATTGCCGTCTTCGAAGTCGTCCCCGAACAGCGAGGCGCCGCAGGCCGGATGGACCGGCAGGAACATTCCGGCCGTCAAGATCAGCGCAAAAAATATCCATTTCCATTTCATCTGATTTCGACCCTCCTTCTTTATTTGACTGGAACCATGATTTGACCCGCCGCCAAACCTTGTCGCCCCCCTTTCCCCCGCCCAGGCAGTCATATTCCGGTAAGCGGGGCTGTTTGTAACTTTCTGTGCTTAAGTTTACATATTAATACAGCAAGTGAATTAATTTTAGCACTTCAATCCAAAAATTTCAATCTTCCATCCGGAAAACGCCGCCGCCCGTCCGCCGTTCCGCACTCGGCCGGATTTAGCGGGTCTTTCCGGCCAAGCCACACCATAAGCCCATCGTCCTAAAAGCTTTTGTAATAAAGTCGGTTTCGGAATCTTTTGCAAGGCCAACGTCTACGTGGGCTTTATCACATAGCTTTTAAAAGCGTTGTGATAAACCCGGCCGAAGGCGCGGGTTGTACACAAAAGCTCAAAGAAGCAAGGGATAAAGTCGGTTTCGGAATCTTTTCGCAAGACTAACATCTGCCATGGACTTTATCACATGGCTTCTAATATGATGAATAAAAGTTAGCGACAGGGAGGTGACTTCTTGAAAAATATCCGTAAATTGATCGCGGCCGGCCTGTTATTTTGCATTTTGATGATCGGTTTCTCGGCCGGAGCCCAGGCTGCGCCCAGTCTGAAATGGAATACCGATGCCGTTCATTACGATGATCAGGGACGCTTGGTCGTCGAAGGCTATTTTTACAACGACGGCACTCGGGTGGTCAGTTGGGTCAAATCCCATCATATCCAGGTTTATTTCCGGACGCGGTCGACCGCTTGGCGGCTGCAGGTCGAGACGACATTCAGCGGGCTGAATGTTTATCTGAGGCCGGGCGAAAGCAGCCGTTGGACGCTGCGCATCACCAATGTCGATATTGCTGATTATGAATATTGGTACATCAACTGGCAGGTCGAGTATGAATATCTCTAGGATCAAACCCAAGGCAGTCAATGCCTGCAATTTTACCGGAGAATGGTTTTTCCGGATGGCTCAAGCAGAAAATATGCTTGAGTTTTTTGTATAAACGCGATTTCCATGCGAAAAGAGACGGAACCAACGGCAGGCAACACCCCCGGCGCCGCAACGGCGCGCTCCGGAACGGATCACTTAAATCACACCGCATAAAATCCCATTTAATTTAGCCCAGATATTGAATCATAAAAAAATATGAATTGATAACAATTTGAATAAAGTTATGAACTGATTCGTTTTCAAAACATAATATATCAACGGGTCATAACCCAGATCGGTCATGAGAGGAGGGATTCGATTGGAATACAATGAAGAGTCCTTCAACAAAGCCTATGAACCGATTGTCAAGGTAGTCAGCGAGGAACAGTCCTTCAATATCGGGAAGCTGACCGGAACCGCAATCACCGGGTTCATCGACGTCGAAAAATTCGTTTCGCTCGAACGTCAGGTCTTCTTCCTTGAGAAGAAGCTGCCGTTCCAGATCCTGATCGTTACCGAGGGCGAACACAAAGACAAAGATAAAGACTACAAAGACAAAGATAAAGATAAAGATAAAGACTACAAAGACTACAAGGATGGCAAGGATTACAAAGGCATCAAAATCGGCTAGGAACTAAATCGGTAGGCTGAACCTAAGAGGCCGCCCCTTTGCGGGGGCGGCCTTCCATTTTATTTCCCGTCAGCCAACCCGCCCAGCGCCCGGCTACAATCGGCCCCGCTCTTCCAAATAACGGTAATGGCGCGCCGCCCCGTAGAACCACGCCAGCGCCAGTAAAAAGCGGTACCCCGGATTCCAGTGAAAATACTGCAAAAGGCCCGCGCTGTGAAAAATCCAATCAATGGCGGTGCTGGCCATCGTAAATATCAGCAGATAGATCGGAAACGCATAGCGCTCCTTGGACGCGGGCAGCAGGTAAAAATAGAGCATCATTGCCAGGCCCCACCCCAGAACCAGCCAATGCGGAGCCCCCAGAAACTCAAACGGTTCGGCGTGGCGCCACCGGTACAGGTGCAATAATTCGCCGATGACGATCGCGAAGATTTTACTGCCCAGGTAGCCCCATAGGAACGACAGCCAAAAAAGTTTCCTAAACTCCTCCTTCGGCACGAAGATTATGACCAGTACCAATAACAGCAGGGCCAAAATGGGGTAATAATACTCGACCGGTATCCCTGGCAACATCGGATCAACTCCAATTTAATGAAGATTCTTTCCATCATCGTGACGATGGCCGGGGACCAGATACCCGCTGTATATTATTTCCATAATTTTTTAAAAAAACTCCCCGTTTCGGGGAGCGCCGGGAATAAATTTCCGGGGGGCGGGAGCGGTTCAGCGCTGATCCTCGATGCCAAACTCCCGCCAGGCCTCTTTGGGGAGATCGATCTTGACCAGTTTCCGGGCCTGGCGGTAGAGCGTCCCCATCTGAATCTGGTAGTTCAGGCGTTCGGTCCGTTTCTCCATCAGCCGCGCTTTCAGCGCCTGCTGGACATTGAAGCTGTCCTGACACTTTTGATAAGCATTACTGTACGCGGCCAGGAAATCGGCGTTCAGGCCCCGGCCGGCCAACCGTTCGGCGTGGTTGGCCAGGCCCGCGAGCATCAATTCGGTTTGGCACAATTGATTGGCAATGGTTCGATCCCGATTCATCACGGTTTCCTCCAATTTTTACATTTCAGGCAAGCGGAGTTCATTACCCGGGCAAAGCAATCCGTTACTTGTAAATAAAGTATACTATGTCCATTACATGAAGTCAAGTAACTATTACAAACAAATTCATTTCCGCCAAAAATAATTGTTATCAATGAAATTTGATTAATCGCATCGCCAAATCTTTACTTCGATGTAAAATAAATTTACTGTTTCCCCTTCCCGGCCAATCATCAACTGGAACCGGGGTACTGGCAACCGCCAGCCCGGAAGCCATGATTACAAGCCAAGAACCAGTAATCAAAACGCCAAAAAACACGAACCGTTTCCCCAAGCCGGATTGCGAGCGTCGAAAGTGATCCGGCAATGAAGGATCGCAATCTGCCCCAGGTCGATTGTCATCTGCCAATGAAGGATTGGCAGATGACGATTTCCAATTGGTGGATCGCAAAAGAAGATTGGCACGTGGCAATTCCCAATTGGTGGATGGCAATGGAGGATTGGCTTCCGCCAATGTGAATGCGGCATCTTTCAATGTGAATAAGTCACTTGACAATGTGGATAAGTCAGTCGGCAATGTGGAAAATCAAGTTTGCCATGCCTGGGGGGAACCCGGCCAAACAACGGGGCCGATTGGTGACGCGGCCAGGGAGAGCCGCACGGCCGCTGCGGCGGCCGGTGAATCATTGAAGTCCGGGGCGGGGAGAGCCATGCGCTTTAGCGGCCCCGGAGCGCCGCCGCTGCCGGAATAATTGTCCGCCGGCTTGAAATAATAAGGATTATCGACTGGCGGGCCGCTTTTACATAAACCGCCGCTGAAAAATCACTTGAAGCGAGTGAAAAAGCTTGAGCTTTGGGAAGGACCTGTATTATTTATTGTTCGCCCTGGCGTTCGCCACCGCCACCCTGCTTCTGATCCCGAAACCGCAATATAAGAAGTTTTTTATTTACGGTTTTCTGTTCGGAGGAGCGGTTAATGTCCTGATCATCCTGGCGCTGAGCGGAGTCTTTCGTTTGTTTGAATACCGCTATCTGGGCGCCGGGGGCATCTGGGGGCTGTTTTCGTTTTTCACGCCGGTGACCTTTATGTTCATTATCATGGTTTATCTTTACTTTCTGCCGGTCCGGAAAATTTTCCTCTACCCCTACATTGCCGGGTTTATCGCTTTCGCCTATATGTTCGGGCAGACCATGAAAGGGCTGGGCCTGTTCATATTCTATAAAAACTATCAATATTTTGAGCCGATCACCTTTGCCGTCTGGTTTGCCCTGACCGCCTGGGTTTACCTCAGGCAGGAACGAGTCGCTTTGCGTTAGCGGCGCCGTAATTCTCCCCGGCCTTTGGCCGGGGAGAATGAGTTGTGCGCGAAAGCGCGGACAAACAAGCGCCAAAATCGCCCCCACCGCCGTCTCTTACCCCTCCGTTGGCCCAAAAGACTTGGCCCTGGCTTTTAAAAACCCGGCAATAAAGGCCGCCTGGAGCGCTCTCACTTCCGGCCGAAAATGGACGTGATCGCAATAAAGATCCGGGCCACGGCGCCTCTTCCATCAGGCTAGCGCGAATCCGTCAATGCAAGCCCCGGACATTGTAGTCCGTGGCCATTCTCGCTTTCTCAAGCTCCGTCAGTTTCCGGCCGGGTTGTTTCGGGCTGAGCCGCCCTCCCGTTACCGCCGGGTCGCCAGCGCGGCCCGATAGAATTACAATCAGCCGTTCCCGCCACGCCCGCAGCATCTCAGGCTCCGCCTGTGACCGGTCATGGCGCTCATCGGGATCGCTGGCGATCTCAAACAGCAATTCACTGCCGTCCGCTTCGTACCAAAGATACTTCCAGCGGCCGTCGGTCAGCATCAAGGTGCGCCGGCCGCTTTCGCCGTGCTCCCCCAGAAAGCTTTCCCGGACCCGCTGCGCCGGATCGTGGACCAGCGGTAAAAGATTTTTCCCGTCAACCTCCGGCGGGGCCGGGACTCCGGCGATCCCCAGAATGGTCGGGAGAATATCCTGCAAGCCGACCACGGCGTCGCAGCTGCGGCCGGGAACCCATTCCAGGCCCATCACTCGATCGAGATCGCCGCGGGGCGGCGGGGTGACGATCAAGGGAATGCTGCAGGCGCCCTTCATAAAGTTGCGCTTGGCCCACAAGCCGTGGTCCCCCATGCTGTCGCCGTGGTCAGAGGTGAACACCAGCCAGGTGTCTTGCAGCAAACCTTCCTCGCGCAGCGTGCCGATGATCAGATTGACCCAGCGATCCACTTGGCTCATTAGCGCGAAATAGCCCCGGTAGGCCTGGTCAATCTCCCGGGCGGTCTTTTGATCGCTCCGGAACTCGGCGCTGATCTGCTGATGCTCGAAGGGCGGCCGCCCGTACCAATCTCCATCCGCTACCGGCCTCGGCATCTCGTCGCGATCATAAATCGTCAAATCGCGCCACAGCGGCGCGAACGACGGATGCGGCGCCGTAAACGAAACCCACATGAACAGCGGGCGGGTCCAGTCGCGCCGTTTAATCTCCCGGCACGCCTCCCGGCCGATCCATTCGGTGGGATGCAAATGATCCGGCAGATGCCACGGCCGCATCGTGATTTCGTTATTGGCGACGCCGTGAGTCCAGGCCTCGCCGGCATACCCCTGCTCCGCCAGCCATTGCTCATAGTCTCCGTAACCCCGGTGCTCGCCCTTGGTGATTCCCAAGCGCCGCCCTTCCTCGCAGAGGGTCATCATTTCAAAGCCGTGATGATCCCGCTCGGGGTAGATATGCATTTTGCCGACGGCCTTGGTCTGATAGCCGGCCCGGGTGAGCAAGCGCGGCAAGGTCTCCCGGGTTGGAATCTCAAACCCTTCTTTATAATAGGTCAGCCCCAAATGATGGCTGTCATACCCGCTCATGATCGTCTGCCGGGCCGGGATGCAGACCGGAGTCGGACAGTAGGCCTGGGTAAAACGGGTTCCCCGCTGCGCCAGAAAATCGATATGCGGCGTCTGAATCACCGGATGCCCGGCGCACCCCAGGAAGTCGGACCGCAGATGATCGCAGGTGATAAAGACGATATTGGGTCGGTTCATGTCAAGCCTCCATTATGAAAGATGGTTCCGTCCGGAGTCCGTCACCCCTTGACCCCCGAACTGATCATCCCCTTGATGAAAAAGCGCTGGGCAAACAGGAAGATGAGCACCAACGGCGCAATCACGACGGTGGTCGCCGCCATCAACAGTTCCCACTGGACCACTTCGTTTTTGAACATGGTCAAGGCCAGTTGAGCGGTTCGCATCGCTTCGCTGTTGGTGATCACCAACGGCCAGGTATAATCGTTCCAGACCGTGGTCAGTTTGATCACTCCGAGACTGGCCAGGATCGGGCCGCTCAAGGGCAGATAAATCCGGAAGTAAGTCCTCCAGATATTGCAGCCGTCCAATTCGGCCGCCTCATCCAGCGCCCGCGGGAAATTCAGATAAAACTGGCGGCAAAGGAAGATCCCGAAAGCGCCGGCCATTTGATTGACCATCAGGCCCGGATAGGTATCGATCCAGCCGGTGCCGCCCATGCCCAGCCAGTTATTGCCGCCCGCCAACGGAATGCTCTTCATAATCAGGAACACTGGAACCATCGTAATCTGAGCCGGCAGCATCAGCCCCAGCATCACGCTCATGAACATGACGTTCCGGCCGCGAAAGTCGAGCCGGGCGAAGGCGTATCCGGCCATGGAGTTGAAGAGCAGGCTGAATGCGGTGACAACCGTGGTGACGATCACCGAGTTCAACAGGTAACGGCCCCAGGAGCCGGACGCCATCGCGGTCGCGAAGTTCTCGAAATGGAACTCCTTCGGTATCCAGTGAAAGACCGGGGCATTGACCTCAGCCGAGGATTTGAGCGCCGTGGACAGCATCACCAGAAACGGCACCAGCATCAGGAACGAGGCCGCCAAGAGAAACGCGCTGAGGAGCCAGGTGCTCCAATTGACTCTGTTCATCGTAATCATCCTTTTGCGTTATGCTTCGACATCGGCGCCTTGGCCGTATTTGAAGTTGGTGAAGGTCAGCGCGATGGTGACCAGCAGCAATACCGTAGCCATCGCCGAGGCGTACCCCATCTGGAATTGGCTGAAGGCCCGGTCGAAGATCTGATGGACCACCGTGGTGGTGGCGTTCATCGGGCCGCCCTGGGTCATCACGTTGACCTGCTCAAAGACGCTGAACGACTGGACGCAGGCGATCACGAACAGAAAAAAGGTGGTGGGTTTCAGCATCGGAACGGTGATCGCCAGAAACTGCCGGAAGGCCGAAGCGCCGTCCACGGTGGCCGCTTCATACAGATCGTCGGGAATTTGCTGCAGTCCGGCCAGATAAATGATCATGTTATAGCCGATCAGCTTCCAGACGCTCATGAAGATAATGCTCGGCAGGGCCAGATTCAAGTCGAACAACCAGCTCTGGGCCGGGATGCCAATGGCTTTGATGGCCTGATTGATAATGCCCTGGGTCGGATCGTAGAGCCAAAGCCAGACCATGGCGATGGAGACCATCGAAGTGACATTGGGCATATAGAAAGCGATCCGGTGAAACCGCTGCCCGATCACTTTCCGGTTCAGCAGCACCGCCAGCACCAAGCCGATGGCGATCTGGGGGATGATTACAAACAAAGCGTAGGTCAGCGTGTTCTTGGCCGAGATGATAAAGACCGGATCGCGGAGCAGCCGGGCGTAATTGGCAAAACCCACGAAGTCCCGGGTCCGGTATAGATCATAATTGGTGAAGCTCAGCCAAAGCGTGATCACGATCGGAATAAACACAAAGAGGAGATAAATCAGATAACTCGGCAAGACCATCAGATATGCCTGCGGATGCCGGTATTTCCGTTTGGACCGTATATTGAACATCGCGTATCCCTCATTTAAATTTGCGGGGCATTGAATGGTTCAATGCCCCGTAGCCGCCGGCGGCTATTGCAGGTTGGAAGCTTTAATCTCTTCCTTTAACTGTTTCAGGCTGTCTTTTAAGGCCTGTTCCGGAGTTTTCTTACCGTAGAAGGCTTCTTGTTGGGCCTGAGGCAGGTAATTATAGACGTATAGCTGGGCCCAGACTGTCTTGGGAGCGCCTTCGCCGACGGCGATCGCATCCAGCAGCACCTTGTTGATGAACGGATCGTCCTTGGCGTATTGATCCTGCAATGATTTCCGGACTACCGGGCACTTAGTGGTCTGATAGCGCTTCCACATGACTTCCTTGTCCATGATGTACTGGATCAAATCCCATGATTCCTGCTTGTGCTTGCTCTCGGAACTGATGAACAACAGCTCGCAACCGCTCCAGATCGCTTTCTTCTTCCGTTTCATGTCGATGAACCCGATCTTGTCCTTCAGCGACGGATCATTCTTCAGCAGTTGGGCGATCCAGGTCGGCTGGACGATAGACATCGCCGCCTTATCGATAGCGAACAGGCTTTGCTGATTCTCCTTGGCCTTGGTCTGCTCAATGGCGACTTTCTTGTTTTTGAAGAGATCGGTCAGATAGGCCAGGGCTTCGGCGAATTGCTGGTTATCGAAGGTCGGATCGCCCTTCTTGTTGGTATAAGTGGCTCCGTTTTGAACCGCGAAGGGTTGCAGGATCTTGATTTCGTCGATGGGCATGTTCAGTCCGGCCCGGGTGATCACATTGCCGTCCCGTTTGGTCAGCTTGACCGCGTAATCGGCCAATTCCTCCCAGGTTGTCGGCGGTTTTTCCGGATTCAGCCCGGCTTCTTTAAAGAAATCCTTCCGGTAAGCGAAAACCGCCGGGGTCGGATAAAGGCCCATGCCGTAAACCTTGCCTTGATAACGGCCCATCTCATAGATGTTTTCCATGAGATCGCCCTTGTCCTTCCACTTGGCGATGTACTTGTCCAGCGGCTCGTACTGGCCCTTCTCGGCCCGGATGGCAATGGAGTTCAGCGCGTGGTGAATGATATCCGGGCTGGTGCCGCTGGCATAAGCGGTGTTGAGCTTGGTGTCGATCGCCTGCCCGAACGGGGCCTCGGCGAATTCGATCTTGATGTTGGGATGGGAGGCCTCATACTCCTTGAACAGTTTCAAGTAGTAATCGTGCCAGATGACATCGTTGCCGCCCTTCCAGAACTTGAGCACCACCGGCTTGCCGGCGGCGTCGGTGTTGCTGAAGTTAGCGCCGAACACCACTCCCAGCAGCAACAGGATAGCGCATACCGCGATTTGTCTTCGTTTCAACTGGAAAACCCCCTTTATTTCTGATATGCAAGTTGAAGTAAACAGCGGTTGAATGTTTGGCACCGTCCGGGAATCCAATTTTGAATCAGCGATTTACTTCATCCCATATGGCCTCATGTTACAACATCGTAACCAAAAGCGGAATGAACCCTGTTCACCGTTTTTGTCCTGATCTTCAGCATTTGGCGGCGGAGCCCGCCCGATTTGTCCTTGGTTTCACCCTCTTTTACTTATCTTCAGATCATCCCGTCCGGTCGGCGCCGTTTTACGGCGCAAATAAAAAAAGGCGCATCGCACGCCTTTTAAAAAAATTTAACGGAGATCGTTGCGGTAGTCAAACGGGCTCTTCCCGAAATACTTCTTAAACAGCCTGGAGAAATAGCTGAGGTTTGGATAGCCGACCCGTTCGGCGATCTCATAGGCCTTCAGATCCGATTCTCGCAGCAGTTCCTCGGCCTTGCGCAAACGAAGCACGGTCAGGTAATTGCTGAAATTTTCGCCGGTCTCTTCTTTAAAAAGCTGGCAGAAATAATTCGGATTCAAGTGAATGTATTGGGATACGGCCCGCAGCGACAGCGTTTCGGCATAATGGCCGTCAATGTATTCGAGCGCCTTGCGGATCACCGCCGAGTAGCGGACTTTGTGATGTTCCGCCGTTTCCGGAGCGACCTGGCTCCGGACCCCTCCGGGTGACGCTTCCCGGCGGAGCGGCCCGGCCTCGGGCTCCGGCCGATGAACCGTTGGGCCGCGGTTTTCTTCCGAGCGCCTCCGGAAAATCTGGTCGAGCAGTCTCAGGATATCGGCATCCTGCGCCTCTGCCTTCAAAAGATAATCGGCCGCGCCGAGCTTGATCGCTTCCTGGGCGAACTTGAAATCGGCGTAGCAGGAGAGGATCACCACCTCGGCCGCGGGGTCCTCTTGCTTAACCGCTTTCATCAGCTCGATCCCGTCCATCAGCGGCATTTTGATATCGGTAATGACCACGTCCGGCCGCTCCCGGCGGAAAATCTCCAGCGCCTCCCGGCCGTTGGCCGCCTCGCCCGCCAATTGATAGGGGCGGTCGAATCGCTGAATGCAAAAGGCGAACCATTGCCGGATCGGCTTTTCATCATCGACCACCAGAATCTTCATGTATCAGCCCTCCCCTCGGCGCCGATCACCGGCAAGCGCAACTCCGCCGTGGTCCCCCGGCCGATCTCGCTTGTGATCTTCAGGCCGAACTCGGGTCCGAAATTGAGCACCAGCCGTTCGTGAACATTGACGACCCCAATCTTGCTGAACGTCTGCTCCGATCGGTTCTTCCGCCATAATTGATCCAGTTGCTCCGGGGTCATCCCGACCCCGTCATCGCTGACGGTCAGGACCAGCATCTCCCCATCCCGGACCGCGCCGATCCGGATCGTCCCCGGCTCGGGTCGCGGTTCGAGCCCGTGAAAGATTGCGTTTTCGACCAGCGGCTGCAGGATCAGCTTCGGAACCTGGCAGTCCATGAATTCGAAAGCGACCGCATACTCGACCCGGAACTTCTCGGGGTATCGCAGGCTCTGAATCGCGACATAATCGTTTAAGATCTCCAGCTCCTCGTAGACCGCGACGAATTCGTCCTGATTGCCGAGGGTCCGGCGGAGCAGCCGGCTCAATGCCAGCAGCATCCCCTCGGCGGCCGGATTCTGATTCATCGCCACCATGCAACGGATCGAGGTCAGGGTGTTGTAGAGAAAATGCGGATTGATCTGCGCCTGCAGGAATTCCAACTCCACCCGGCGCTTCAAATTGGCCTGACGCTTGAGGTTGGCCATCAATCCCTTGATTGTTCCCAGCATGCGGTTGAAACCCCGGCTCAATTCCCCGATCTCGTCCCGGCCGGACGCGGCGGCCACCGCGTCCAGATCGCCCGCTTCCACCTGCTTCATAGTCTGATGCAAGTTGCGGATGGGCGAAGCGATCCGCCTGGCTACCAGATAGGAAAGGAACAGGCCCATTCCCATCCCCAGCCCCAGGAAAAGGACCATCAGATACTTCATTTTGTCCATCGGCGCCAGGACCGATTTTAACGGCACTTCCTCCACCAGCGTCCAGCCGGTTTTGGGAAGCGGGTAATACGTATAAAGCACTTTACTGAGAAAGACCGTTCCCATCAGGCTGCCCGGGCTCTCCGCCCGCAGCATCCTGCGGATATACTTTTGCCCGGCAATGTTCTCCCCAAGTTTCCGTTTGTCGGGATGAGAGACGACATTGCCCCGCGAGTCCAGAATATAAATGAGATGCCCGACTTGGAGCGCGCTGCGGTAAATCTTTTCCAGCACCGTCTCCTCGACGTTGAGCACGATCACGCCGAGCGGTTTCGCGCTGTAATAATGTTTCCAGAGCCGGGCGGCGGAGAAAACATACTTGTCGTCGCGAAACCCTTCCTTGTCGTTAAAAGTGCTGATCCAGCAAATCTTGCCGTTCCGTTGCAGAACGCCCGGATACCACGGCCGCTTCCGGATGCTGTCGAAGTCGTAAAGATCATTGATCCAGGAGGTGTACGCCCGGCCGTTGAAGGTGTGGATCATGCTGTAAAACTGAAGATTGTCAAAGGAATAGGTGTAATGGGAAAAGATCTCCAGCACCTGATTGGCTTCCATCAGCCGCTCGTAACTGTCGGCGCTGGGGTTTTTCCGGGCGAGGGCGATCAATTGCTCGTTGAAATAATACATGTTGGAGACCGAGGTGATCTCGTCGACAATGATATTGACGTTCCGGCCAATCTGGTCGAGCACCTCCAGCCGCGATTCGCCGACCTGATCAATGACAATCGCCTCCGTTACTTTATAAACGGCGATCCAGACCAGCCCGATCAAAAACGCGGTCAGGAGGAAATACGAGATCAGCAAGCGGTTTTGAATGCTGCTTCTGGGAGAAGTTATTTTCGCGAGCCAGCCGCGCGGCGTTAAAAAGGCCATGATCCGTCCATTCCTCGCTTAACGTCCCTGTTACAACTAAACCAGATTTCTACACGTGGGAACGGAATCCTTTTTACCAAAATCCGGTTGGTTAGGGAAACCATCACACCCTGATCCTTGCCGCGCTCCCCCACAGAGACGACCCAATAGCGGACTACATGCCGTTCAGCAGTCCCTCGCGGTAAACTCGACTCATCCTGACGGTTCATTTGATCCATCCCGCGACTGGCCAACCGCTTTTTAACTTCCAGCACCAGCTCGGGCTTGCTCACATCGGCCAAATAGCCACCGCTACTTTCGCTTGGGTACGGCAGCCTATGATGGCTGGGTCGGCTTTCAGGTTGGGATCGGGCAACCGCTTCCGGATGAAACTGATATTACCGAAGATATCTTCGGTAAAACCATGAAAAAGCCCGGCACTCGCTAATGGAGCATGAGCGATAGCATAATATAAACACTTGCTTATTTAGGAAGTTGGTATATAATTTAAGTATAGATAGAATGAAATTTCATTCGTCGCCAGGGTTTTTCGGAAAAAAGGATACCATCAATTCAAAGTCGCAGATATCCTTGACAAGGCCGGTAATTCCACCGGATCTTTTTATTTTTATTTCGGCGATAAAGCAGAGCTGTTTGAAATTCTTTACGATGAAATGATCAAAGTTTATTTAAGCATTTTGCAAGATGCGGTAGGCAACGATTTTTTGAAGAAAATATTTGAAAAGCTACCGCAAAAAGAGCCCTAAGCGTATCCGATGCCAAAATGGCAGCAATACTATTCACCGGGTCGATTTATACCATTTATTATTCAGCGGAGGACAATAAATACAATGGCTAAAACTCAGTTAGAACAAAATCTTTATAACAGACTGCTCATTACCCAAGCAATTAATTATCAGAAATTAGGTTATACTAATGTCAAACTAAATAATAACAACTATACCCATGGTCAACCAACGAAGGTCGGCGGTTACACCCCCGATTTGTCGGCTGTTTTTGATGATAACACCACGTTATGCGAGGTAGTAACCAGTACTTCAATGAATGAACCGAACATGATTGAAAAATGGAGAGCCTTTACTCGCAGCGGTTATGAATTCCACATGATCATACCCAAAGCGACTCTTAACGAGGTAAAAGAGTTCGTTAGGAGCAATGGCATCACGGTTAATAAGTATTGGTATAGTAATTCCTGCTAAGATAATCATTATTTTTAGCGATTGACCAATCTCATTAATCATCAAGCTAACGTCCGATTGACGACCTGACTTGCAAAGATTAACTATGCTGCCAACCGTCGATAAACGTAGCCAGAATTTCCGGCAATCACCTCTTGCTCCGTCTTTCCTCCATCCTCGAACCTCGTGCATACCCATAAATGCTCCAATAGCTATTGGCTGCTCTTATTATGAATCACTCCCGCTAAAGGTTTAATATTAGATGAATGAAAAGAGGAAAAATAATGATATACCCATCATTAGACGATTTATTAAAAAACGTCGACAATAAATTTACATTGGTAATCGTCGCCTCGAAACGGGCGCGCCGTATCATTCAAGAAGAACATCAAAATGATGAGCGCCCGGCTAAAGCCGTTACAATCGCCTTTGAAGAAATAGTCAATGGCAAAACCAGTTTTCAAAGTTCAAAAACTGGTATAAAGTAATCGTAATTCGGTTTAATGGGTAAGTTGAATCGAATTTATTTATTCATGGTCTATAGTATCCCGCGGGAAACATTACGGCCGTCTTTGAAAAAAGCGTTTCGCCTGCCCCTTGCCGGACGATAATCCCTAAAAGCCATCCGGCATTGCCGGATGGCTATCTAACGCTGGTCGATTGTTATCTGCCAATGGTGGATTGAAACCTGCCAATTTCCAATTGGTGGATCGCCAAAGCACTTTGACAGGATCCAACTTCCAAATAAAAGATGCCAATACCGGATTGGCTGGTGACAATTTCCAATGGGTGGATGGCAATGCCGCATTGGCTTCCGCCAATGTGGAAAAGTCAGTTCGCAATGTGAATAAGCCATCTGACAATGTGGATAAACATGGCGGCGCTAGGGATGGGCAAGTTCCCAATGAAGAAAAACCATCCGGCGATGGGACGGGGAAAGCTGGCAACGCGGCGGGTGCGCCGTTCTCCAGTAAATAGATCTATTTCTACTCTTAGAACAATTTAGCAATAACGACGCAAAAAGCCTCCCTATTTTTCCGGGAGGCTTTTTGCAAATTAATTCCATCCGTTATCTTTATTTGGCGATTAAGTTTGGCAAGTACATCACCAGGCCGGGGATGTAGGTGATCAACAGCAGCACCACGGTCATCGCGCCCAGGGCCCACCAGAGGTATTTGTAGGTGTCGGGCAATTTGATCTCGGCCACGCTGCAGCTGATAAAGAGCGTCACGCCGACGGGCGGCGTTCCGAATCCGATGGCCATGTTGAAGACGGTGATCACGCCCAGGAACACCGGATCGATATGATACTGGGCCGCGATCTCCACAATGAACGGCGCCGACAGCACGATCGCCGGCAAGGCGTCCAAAAAGGTGCCCAGAATCAGCAAGGCGATGTTCATGAGCATCAGGACCACATACGGATTGTCGGTCAGCATCAGCAACGAGCTAAGCAGCGACTCGGTGGCTTTCTGCTCGGACATCACCCAGACGAAGGTGGCGCTGGTGGCCACCACAAACATCGGGATCGCCGTCATCATCGCCGTTTCCTTGGCGATCTCCATAATGTCCCGAATCTTAATCTTTCGGTAGACAAAAGTGCCCAGGACGAAGCCGTAAAGAACCGCGATGGCGGCCGACTCGGTCGCGGTGAACATTCCGCTGAAAATCCCGCCCAAAATAATAAAGGGCATGCCCAACGCGAAAATAGCCTCTTTAAAGCTAATCCAGACATTTTTCAGTTCGAAGCGCGATTCCCGGGGCAGGTTTTCCCGGCGGGCGACAATATAGGAAAAGACCATCAAGGCCACGCCGCACAAAATTCCGGGGATGACGCCGCCCAGAAACATCTTGGAAACCGACACATTGGTCAGGGCCGCAAACACCACCATCGGAATGCTCGGCGGCAGAATGACTCCGATCGAACCGGCGCTGGATAGGAGCGAGGCCGCGAAGCCGGGATGATAGTTCTTTTTCTTCATCGCCGGGATGGTCAGGGAGCTGATGGCGGCGGTGTCAGCGTTGGCCGAACCGGAGATTCCGGAGAAGAACATGGCCGCCAAGACGGAAACCATCGCCAGACCGCCTTTGATGAACCCCACCAGCGACGAGGCGAAATTGACGATCTTTTGGGACAGCCCGCCGCGGTCCATCAATTTCCCAGCGAAAATAAACAGCGGGATCGCCAGCAGAATAAACGACTCGGTCCCGTTGTACATGGTTTGCGGGACGACCATCAGCGGGATATCGGTCTGGATGAGAAGATAGCACAAGCTGGATAAGCCCATGGCGACGGCGATCGGCACGTCCATAAGCAGCAGGATGGTCATGCTACTCAATAATAAGATCATTCTTGGCCTCCTCCTTCCGCGCCGGAATCCAAATATAAACCAACATCAAAATCGCGCTCACCGGGATGGTGGCATAAAAGAAACTCATGCTAATCCCCATGGCGGGAGAGGTCTGGTACAGCGACAGATTGACGATATCAAAACCGTATTTGATTAAAACTCCCATAAATCCGGTGAGAAGCAACCGATTGACCCATCCCAAAACTTTTTTCAACCCGGGCGACAATTTGGTCACCGTAAAATCCATGCTGAAATGAATCTTATCTTTAAAACCCAAGGCGGCGCCGAGGAAGATTACCCAACTGAACAAGAACGTTGAAAGCTCAGTGGTCCAGGAAAACGAGAGATTGAACACACCGCGGCAGAAAACTTGGGCCAGGACCAATACGGACATGGCGATGATCATGAGCCCCAGTATGTATCCAAGCAGTTTCTCGAGTATTTTCACGTCGTTCACATCCCTATCAATATTGCCTCCGGGAAGGGAATGCCCTCCCTTCCCGGATTTTGAAACGCGGGACTATTTTTGCAACAAATCAATCAAGGTTTTAAATTCCGGCGAACGTTGGCCGATCTTGTCCCACAGCTTGACCATGGGCTTCCGAAACAACGCGTTGTCCACCTTGTTGATCTTGACGCCTTTCGATTCAAGCAGTTTCATTGATTCCGCCGATTTTTGCTCGAAGACTTTCCGTTCGTGATCGGTGGCGTTGCGTCCGGCGCTAAGGATGATCTTTTGAACGTCCTTGGGCAGCTTGTTCCAGGTGATCATCGAAATCAGCAGCGGCCGGGTCGCGCCGTTGATGTAGTGTTCGGTGAGGGAATAATAAGGACAAATTTCATAGAATTTCTGCATGTCATAGGAGATGGGATCATTCTCGGCCGCTTGGACTACTTCTTGTTGCAGGGCGGTATACAGTTCGGAATAAGGAATGGGGGTGGACACCGCTCCCAGCGCGTTGAAGGCCTCCATATCGGTTTTATTGGGCATGGTCCGGATCTTCATGCCTTTCAAATCTTCCGGTTTATAAATCGGTTTTTGAGTGTTGAAAATGCTCCGGACCCCAGCGCTCCACCAGCCGAGCACTTTCACATTGGCTTTCTTCTCGACCAGCTTTCCGATTCTGTTTCCCACCTCGCCGTCCATGGCTTGATAGGAGTGTTCCAAGCTCTTAAAGATAAAGGGCAGGTTCAACACATCGGTCTCCGGGACGAATTGAGCCAGATCCGAAGTAGCGGTGATGCACAGGTCAAGGGTTCCCAAACGTAACCCTTCCACCATTTGGCGCTGATCGCCCAACTGGGCGTTGGGGTAGATCTGAATTTTGACCCGACCGTTGGTCTTCTCCGCGACTTCCTTGGCCATGTATTCCAGTCCGGTGTGATAGGGGAAATCGGTGGTGCCGTTATGGCCGGCCTTCAGCACAATCGGATTGTTGGCGGCCAAAACATTGCTCATGGTAACCGCGATCAACATCACCAGTAATAAAATCCCTAACTTTTTCAACACAATCCCTCCTTAAATTTTCCACCCATGTAAGCTGCGTTCTGAGTCTTTGGCGGCGATCCCGGCTTCCGGGTTGATGTTTCACCCATTGAGACCGGCCGTTATTATGAGAATAGCCACCCCCTCTCGCCATGAAATCGCCTCAGCGAGGATCAAGTTTCAGCAATTCCCGGTCATCTGATTGCAGCGGAGATTACTTTTTGCGGCTGTTAAAAAAGTCATCCAGGCGCTGCCGGGTGCCGGGGGAATACAAGCAGACCACCGAGGCGGTCGCCTCTTCGATCCGGTTCTCCTCCATGCCCCGTTCAGCGTGGTTGTTGATGATCTGCTTGGTGTACATGATGGCGGTGGCGTCGTTTTTCTTAATCGCGTCCAGGATGGCGCCCAGGGTTTGATCCAGCTCTTCCAAAGGGACCACCTGATTGACCAGGCCCAGTTCAAAGGCACGGTCAGCCGTGATAATTTTCCCGGTAAAGAACATTTCCTTGGAACGGGCCGCTCCGATGCGGGCGGTCAGCCGGTAGCTGCCGCCCCAGCCCGGAATCACGCCGAGCGAAGCCTCGGGTTGGCCGAAATGGGCCGTGGCCGCGGCTACGATAAAGTCGCAGGATAGCCCCAGCTCCAACCCACCGCCCAAGGCATATCCTCGAATCTTGGCAATCACCGGCATCGGCAACTGCTGAAAGCGGTTAAAGATCAGATGCCCTTTTTTGACCCACTCGTCCATGTTAAGCGGGCTCAATTCCTGCAACGCCTTGATGTTGGCCCCCACCACGAAATATTTGGGGGAACGGCTTTGGACCACCACGGCCCGGATCTCTGATTGGCGCTCTTTGATCAGGTCGATAATCCGGTTTAACTCGTCCAGCGTCCGATGGTCCAAAGTGCAGGGATGTTTTTCATTCTCCTCATAAAAGCTGATGTACCCCACTTGCGCTTCCACTGTGAAATCAAGCTGTGTCGACATTCCTTTCACCTCGTTTAATCAATGTCTCTACCTGAAAAACCGGGGATCCATTTCTTTGAGGTCGGGGGCGATCAGCGGCCGGAACTCCATCATCGCCAAAACATCCTTTTCGAGGTCGATGCCGGGAGCGATCTCCCGCAAAACCAACCCTTCGGCCGTCAATTCGAAGACGGCCCGCTCGGTGACGTAGAGCACGGGCTGATGAATGCTTTTGGCGAAGTTGCCGCTGAACGTGATCTGATCGACCATCGCGTTGAACTTTCGGATCTGTCCTTCTTTTACAATCCGCAACGCGCCGCCCGCCACCTCCTCTTGCAAGCCCTTGGCGGTGAAGGTCCCGCAAAACACCACTTTTTTGGCGTTTTGAGTGATATTGATAAAGCCGCCGCAGCCCGCGAGCATTTTCCCGGTTTTGCTGGAGTTGACGTTGCCGTGCCGATCGGCCTGGGCCATGCCGAGAAAGGCGATGTCCAGCCCGCCGCCGTCATAGAAATTGAACTGGTGGGTCTGATCGATCATGGCCGTCGGATTGTAGGAGGCGCCAAAAATGATCCCCCCGGCCGGCACGCCGCCGATTAAGCCTTGCTCCACCGTAAACGTCAATTGATCCAGCAAGCCTTCTTCCGCCGCGACCGCCGCCACGCCGGCCGGCATTCCCACGCCCAGATTGACGACGGCGCCCGGAAAAAGCTCCCGGGCGGCGCGCCGGGCGACCACTTTCCGCTCATCGAGGGGCAGCGGCGGGATCCGTTCCAGCGGGACCTTGACCGCGCCGCATAAGGCCGGATTGTACTCCGCCTCGCAGGTTTGTTTCTGTTGCGGGTCGACCACGATATAATCCACATAGATTCCGGGAATGCGCACCTCTTGGGCATTCAGCGTGCCGCGCTCCGCTAAGTATTTGACCTGGGCGATGACAATGCCGCCCGAATTTTTGGCCGCTTGCGCAATGGAGATCCCCTCCAGAATCGCCGCTTCCTGTTCCAGCGTAATATTGCCGTCGGTATCGGCGGTGGTGCCGCGGATCAGGCAGACGTCAATCTTGAATTTGGGAAAGAACAGCCACTCTTCGCCGTCGATTTCGATCAGTTTGACCAATTCCTCGGTGGCCCGGCGATTCATCCTGCCGCCTTCGATCCGGGGATCGATGAAAGTCTGCAGGCCGATTTTGGTGAAAACTCCCGGCTTATTGCCGGCAATCGCCGGATACATCTGAGACAATACCCCTTGGGGAAAATTATAGGCTTCGATCTTTTCCTCGTACGCCAATTGGGCCATTTTCGGCGCCATCGCCCAATGCCCGGCGATGTCCCGTTTCACCAGCCCCTCATGGGCCAGATAATCGGTGCCGATTTCGCATTTGTCGCCGATCCCGTTGCAATGATACAGCGTCAGGTCGCATGGCGCCGCTTCCTTCAGATACCTTTCCCCCAACATCTTGAGCAGATAGGACGGCTCGGTGACACCTCCGCCCGATCCTTCGATCGCGACCAGATCGTTGTTCTTGATCAGGCGCGCCGCTTCTTCCCCGCTAATGACTTTGCCTTTCATCCTGCACTCTCCTTACGAAGTTAATGACGGAAATCTCCTTTATAGAAATCGATTTCTATCACCCTAAAAAAAATACCCCGGCTAATCCCCCGGTTCCGCCGTTGTTTCCCGCACCACCAGCTTGACCTGATCGCTTAAGTCAACCTGGCGCGGCGATCCTTCGCCCTGGATCAGATCGATCAGGGCGGTCATCGCCATTTGGCCGATTTTATACTTTTCCAGGCGCACCGTGGTCAAGGCGGGCTTGATCAATTCGGCGAAAAACAAATCGTCAAATCCGACCAGCGAAACATCCTGGGGAATGTTTCTTCCCTGCGATTGCAGCGTGGCCTGGCAGCCCAGGGCGACCAAATCGTTCATGCACAGTACCGCCGTGACTTCGGGAGCCCGTTCCAACAAGCGCCGGGTCAAATTAACGCCGGTTGAATTGTCGGAAACATAGTTTTCAACCGCTTCCGCCTTCTGTTCCTGTGCGATGTACAGGTAACGCTCGGGATCCTCAATTCCGGCTTCTGTTAAAGCCTTTAAATAACCACGGGCTTTGGCGCGGCGGATCGGGCTGGTCAGCGCCGCCGTCAGGTAAGCGATCCGGCGGTGGCCGAGTTCGAGCAGATGATTGGCTGCCAAATAATTGGCATGCTCCATGTCAAAATAAAAACTGCAGATCCGCTCGTCGGTCGGCGCCTCGGCTTGAATCGAAACCACCGTGCCGCCTTGCCGCAAATAATCGTCGAGGCCTTTCCCCAACTCTTCGGCCAGCACCGTGATTACGCCGGAAACGTGATTTTCGATGAATAAGCGGAGATAATTGGATTCCCGTTCCGGATCATAGGCGCCGCTGCAGGTGAAAAGCGAAAAACCCTTTTCATAGGCGGTATCTTCAATCCCTTGCACGATGGAAGGAAAGAAAGGATTGGAGATCGACGGCAACAAAACCCCGATGGTCTGGCCGGTTTTCTTTTTCAGATTGCGCGCCCAGAGATTGGGATGATAATCCAGTTCCCGGGCGGCGGCCAGAATCTTTTCGCGCATCTCGGGGCTGACCGGATAATCGCTGTTGCCCAGAACCCGGGAAACCGTGCTGGGGGAAAGGTTCGTTTTCTTGGCAATATCATAAATCGTAATTCGTTTCATCCGGCCGTTTACCCATTCGAATTTTATAGAAATCGATTTCTGAACTCTGAATTAATTATATGATATGGTTTATTGAAATGCAATATCATTTTATCAAAAAGTTTACTTCCAGTGCTCCAATTCGATAATCCGCTATCTTTCCTTATCGTGTGCAAGCAAGCGGCGCAACCAAATTTTTTCCCTTGCCGGACGGCAATCCCCGCCAACAACCCGGCAATGCCCGATGGCGACCTCCCCCAAGCCGGTTGTCATCCGCCAATATGAGATTGAAAGCTGACAATGGTGGATTGAAAGCCGATAATTTCCAATTGATGGATCGCCAAGGTACTTTGACACGATCCAATTTCCAATTGGAGGATGGCAATGCCGGATTGGCAGGTGACAATTTCCAATTGGTGGCAGGCGATCTTGTTTTGCATTCTGCCAATGTGGAAAAGTCAGTTCACAATGTGAATAAGCCATCTGGCAATGTGGATAAGCGTAATGACGCTGAAGACGGGCGAGTTTCCAATGGAGAAAAGCCATCCGGCGACGGGGCGGGGAAAGTTGGCAAGGTGGCGAGGCGGGCCGGCGGCGAAGCAATACGGGGTCGCGCGGGGCAATAACGGGTCGCGGCGGATCCGGCAACGGTTCAGTAAATGCATTCAAGATTTGAAGAAGTTCGAAAAGCAGGCGCCAAGCTTATGCTTGAAAATGCATCTCGGCTGCGGCCGCTTGACGGCATTACCCCTCGCTCTTCACCGCAATCACATCGCTCCAGCGGGTGGTATAACCCGGGGACAGCTTCGCCTGACGCATTTTCCACTTCCGGTCGCCGACGCCCTGCGCCGCGATTTGCAACGTACCCTGGCCGAACCGCAGGTTGATCCGGTCCATCGCTTTCATCAACTCACGCTGCTTTTCCCGGTCAACCGCATCAAAGAGCGCCCCCTGCGCCTGAACATCGGGGATGAGTTCGGAGACGATCACTCCCGCCTTTTTATAACGATACCCCTCTTGGAAAATCGCTTCCAACGCGGCAACTGCATATCTGATCAACTCCAAACTGCTGTTGGTAGCCACTGGTAACCGGCGGGCAAGGTTCCGGGCATATTGCGGCTCGTGCGGAATAAACTCATTGGTATGGATAAACACCATGAGCACCGTGGCGCAGGAGTGCTGCTGGCGCAGTTTGAAAGCGCACATTTCCGCGAAGGCCGCCACCGCTTCTTTGATGGACTCTTGAGTGGTCTGCGGCTGGCCGAACGACCGGGAGGTGCAAATCGCTTTTTTCGGAGGCGGGGCCGATTCCAGCTCCAGACACGAGACTCCTTCCAGCTCCTTCTTGACGCGCAGGCCGACGACAGTCAGTTTTTGGCGCACCCAATCGTCCGGCAATTGAACCAGATCCCAGGCGGTCCTGACATTATAGGCGGTCAACTGCGCGGCGCGGCGCCAGCCGATCCCCCAAATCTCTTCCACCGCCAACTTTCGCAAAATCTCCTCCGCCCTGGCGGGATCGAAAACAAATACGCCGCGATGCTCGGGAAGCTGCTTTGCGAAATGATTAGCCAGCTTGGCAAGGACTTTGGTGGGTCCGATCCCGACGCTGACCGGGATCCCGATGCATTGCCAGATCCGGCTCCGGATTCTTTGACCATACTCCGCCAGCCGGACCGGCAAGCCCGTCAAATCCAGAAACGCTTCATCGATCGAATAAATTTCAAGCTCCGGCGCCAACTCTCCCAAAGTCGCCATGACCCGGCGCGACAGATCGCCATAGAGAGCATAATTCGAGGAATAAACCTCCACCCCGTTCGCCTTCAGGAAACCGGCGATTTTAAAGGCGGGAGCCGCCATTTTGATCCCCAACGCCTTGGCCTCATTGGAGCGGGAGATTACGCAACCGTCATTGTTGCTCAGAACCACCACCGCTTTCCCGTTCAGGGCGGGATTGAAGACCCGCTCGCACGAGACGTAAAAATTGTTGCAATCGACCAGCGCGTACATTTAAAACGCCTTCTTCACGATATAGGTCACGATGCCCCAAACCATGAATTCGGCCTCTCCGGTCACGGCGATTTCGGGATAGTCGGGATTGGCCGGGATCAGCCAGATTTGATCGTCCCTTTTTTTAATCCGCTTCAAGGTGAACTCGCCATTGATAAAACAAACCGCCAGCGCGTCATTCCGGTATTCCAGCGATTTGTCGATAACCAGCAGATCGCCCGCCTCGACCCCGGCGTCTTTCATGGAGGAGCCGGTGACCCGGCCGTAAAAAGTAGCGTTGGGGTTCTTGACGACCAGTTGATTTAAGTCAAGGATGGTTTCCAGATAATCATCGGCCGGGGACGGAAATCCGGCGCAAATCGGAGATTCCGCATACCGAAGGCTGGATTTGGAAATGGACGCGGCGGAACCGATCGTTAAATTCATATCCCTTGGTCAATCCTTTCATTATTAAACAAACATATGTTCGGTATGTGCTTATTATATATCATCCGGGAGCCGAAAAAATAGCGGGTAATTCTGGAAAGCTCCCTTGGCACGGCTAGGACGGCGATTCGGAGCGGCTACCCCGCGTCTTTTCAAAATTATTTGATCCTTATAAACTTCTGAGGGGTATACTTAGCGTAAATTCTTTTTAGGAGCAATGGCGCAACGGCATGGAAAATGGATCCCGCCCCGCCGCAAGCGGCGGCCGGTACGGATCCGGGCGTTAGCGGCTTATGGAACAAAGGAGGAGCGGAGCAATGAAATTCGATACGTTATTATCCCCGATCAAACTGGGCGGCCTGGAGCTTAAAAACCGTTTTGTGGTGCCGGCGATGGGAACTTCCCTGCCCGAAGCCGACGGCGGGGTATCCCAGCGCCTGATCGATTACTGGATCGCCCGGGCCAAGGGTGGTTTCGGCCTGTTAATCATAGAATTCGCTTACATTGATCCGCTGGGGAAGGCCGTCCCGAATCAACTGGGGATCTGGAACGACGATTATATTCCCGGTCTGAAACGACTGACCGACGCGATCCGCCGTGACGGCGCCAAGGCCTTTATCCAGCTTCATCACGCCGGCCGGGAAACCAATCATTGGGTAACCGGCCAGCAGCCGGTGGCCCCCTCGCCGATTCCCTGCCCGGTTAATAAGGAGCCACCCCGCGAACTGACCACGGCCGAAGTCTACGATCTAATCGGGAAATTCGGCGACGCCGCCCGCCGCGCCAAGGATGCCGGCTTCGACGGAGTCGAGATCCATGCCGCTCACGGTTACTTGGTCGCCCAGTTTATGTCCGCCTATGCCAATAAGCGCAGCGACGAATTTGGCGGGAATATGGCGGGGCGAATGAAGTTCGCCGTGGAGTTGATCAAAAATATCCGGCAAAAAGCCGGCCCCGGCTTCCCCGTCATCTTCCGGATCAGCGGCGACGAGCGGGTCCCGGGCGGCCGGACCCTTCCCGAATCCCGGATTGCCGCCAAGTTCCTGGAGGAAGCCGGAGCGGACGCGATTCACGTCTCAACCGGGGTTTATGCCAGTCTGCACTGGACGATCGTTCCGGCCGCGGTGGCACCGGGCTATAACGTCAATGCCGCCGCGGCGATCAAAAAAGCGGTGTCCATTCCGGTGATTGCCGTGGGCCGGATCAACGATCCTTATCTGGCCGAGGATATTCTGGAGTCGGGCCTGGCGGATCTGGTGGCGCTCGGCCGCGAATCGATCGCCGATCCCGAGTTCCCCAACAAGGTGGCTGAAAACCGGATCGACGAGATATCGCCCTGTATCGCCTGTATGCAGCGGTGCCAAGGCCGGGGAGCCGAGGCCGGCGACACCGGGGTTTCCTGTCTGGTCAATCCGCTGACGGGCAAAGAAGGGTCGATCCGGCTGGAACCGGCCGCCAAGCCCAAGAAAGTAATGATCGTGGGCGCTGGGCCCGCCGGCCTTGAGACCGCCTGGATCGCGGCCCGCCGCGGCCATCAGGTCACGGTCTATGAAAAGCAGGCGGTTCCGGGCGGACAGTACCGGATCGGCGCCATGCCGCCGTTCAAGCAGGATATCGCCCGGGCGATCCGCTATTATCTGACCATGGGTCAAAAATACGGGGTCGTTTACCGGTTCGGGGTCGAGATAGACGCGGGGTTGGTAGCCAAAGAGCAACCGGACGCGGTGATCCTGGCCACCGGCGGAGTTCCGCTGACGCCGCCGCTTCCCGGCGTCGATAACGGCAAGGTCATCCAGGCCGTGGACGTCATCGAAGGCCGGACCGGCGTCGGCGAAAAAGTTCTGGTCATCGGCGGCGGCCTGGTGGGTGTCGAGACCGCCGATCTGCTGGGCGAACACGCCCACCGGGTTACCATCGTCGAAATGCTGCCCCAAATCGCCGGAGAAGAAAACGCGACTGTCAGATATTTTCTGTTGGAGCGGCTGAAAAACCACGGGGTGACGATCCTGACCGGCGCCAAGGTCAAGCGGATTCTCGAAGATGGCGTCATCTGCGAGCAGGACGGCGCCGAGCGGCGGTTGGAGGGGTTTGACTCGGTGATCCTGGCCTTAGGCGCGGCCGCCCACAATCCTTTGGCGGACCAGCTCAAAGACAAAGTGCCGGAAGTGCATGTAATCGGCGACGCCGTCAAGGCGCGCAGCGCGTTGGAAGCCATCTATGAGGGGTTCAAACTGGCGGCCCGGCTATAGGGAAGCGAAGGCTTAGATTGCCTTGCCCCCTCTCCTTAAAGCATGACTCATCGCGTCCGAATTGAACAAATCACTGGGGGACCGAAATTAACCATCAATGGCTATCCTTTGCCAAACCCGTTCGTTTAAGAGTCTTCCGGCAGCGGGTAGCCTCCGTGTTTACGGATGTGCACCCAATCCCGGTATTCCGGGGCCGCGGGGTTTTTGGCCAAAATCTCCGCTTCCGCAAAATATTTATTGGGGTTGGTGCTCTGAAAGATTAGGCGATCCGCCCCCACCGGGCAGACTTTGATGCAAAAACCGCAGGGATTGCGAAAGGCCTCGCGCAAGCGCCGCGCATTGCTCATGCAGGCCACTTTGTCCATGTCGGCATATTTGAGGCTGCGATCACCGCTGAACGCCTTCGCCGGGCAAATCTTCTGACAAAGCAGGCATTTGGTGCATAACTCGGTTGCGGGCAACGGATCGCCCTCCAGCTCCAGCGCGGTGAATACCGACACCAGCCGTTGCCTTGGGCCGTATTCCGGGGTCAAGAGGGTATGATTCCAGCCTACCTTGCCGAGGCCGGCATAATGCGCCGCCCAGACATGGGAAAATAAAGCTGCCTGGTTTTTGGCCAAAACCCCCGCTTCCCCATAGCCGTCCCGGGGCAGATTGAGGGCGGCGTGGCCGCGCCCGTTCAAAAACGCCGCCAAGCGATAGGCCGTGATATCCAGCAGCTCATTAGTAGTAACATATTGTTCCCGCCCCCACTCGGAAGGCGCCGCCTCGACGATCGGCAGCCATACCGGAACCGCCAGCGCAATCACTGTTTTGGCCAGCGGCCAGATATAATGGGGCCGGTATTCCGGCGGCACCTCTCCGAACTCGTCCCACCGGCCGACCGGAGCGAAGCCTACCAATTCCGCGCCCAATTCCCGGGCTTTGTCGATAATCTGTGATTTGGTCAATGCGGTTTGCGACAAGCCGTTCCCTCCGTTTTGCAACGATCAATCCCAATATTTGCCGTACTTCCGGGCCGCGTCGATCATGGCCTTCACGTTTTCCAACGGGATGTTCAGCGACAGGCCGCATCCAGGCGCGATGATCGCCCCGGTTTTAAACGGCAGTTTTTCAATGATCGCTTTGACGTGTTGCTCCACTTCGTCCGGGGTCCCCAGGAAGAGAACCTTGGAAGGGTCCACGGTTCCGCCGACGGCGATCCGGCCGACAAAGATTTTCTGGGCCACGTCGAGATCGACCAGTTCACTGAAATCCAAGATGTCCGCCCCGGTCCGGCTGAGCAAATCGATGATCGGGTATTCACCGCCGCAAGGATGATACATGGCGTAGGCCCCGGCCCGCTTAAAGCCTTGAAATGTCTCGGTCATATAGGGCAAAACCATCTGCTCGTAAGTTTTAGGCGATATGCAGGCCGGGGAGGAGGTGGCGTCGCCGATCTCCAAAATCTCGGCGCCCTCCGCGACCAGCAATTCTCCATACCGGATCAGCGTGTCCGTGATCTTCCGGCAAAGCTTGCGCACCAGTTCCGGATCCCGGCGGATCAGGACCATCAGATTCTCGGTCCCCAGCAAACGGCCGGCCACGTTGAAGACGCCATGAAAACCGCTGCTGATGATCGCCTGGCCGTTTACCTTCTGTTTGACGATGCGAATGGCGCGCAACAGTTCCACCATATAGGGGTCTTGGGCGGGATCGGGGATCTCCAACCGTTCCACATCCTCAAGACTGGTTATGCTGGGTTTTTTAAACATCGGATAATCATTGTCCGGCCAGATCGTTTCCGCGCCAAGCGCTTCGAACGGCACTACATTGCCGCCGCCGAGATGGAGCGTGTCGTCCCGCAGCGTTTCCCAGGTCCGCAACGCGGCGTTGGCGATCGCTTCGCCGTCCCGATAAAAGGACTGATTGATCTTTCTTCCGATTACCCGGGCCATCGCGCCCCTGATTTTCGAGAAAACCGGAATCGAATCAACTTCCTGCCATCGAATCGCGGCCAATACCCGCTCTCTGGAAGTCATCCCACTGCTCATCTCTTGATCCTCCTGATTCTTCGGCATATGGTGCAATCAAATTATACAACGCATCACGTCAATCGATCCGGAACGGCTGGAGCCTCTCCAGGCTCACGCTCTCTCCGGGGGCAATGACGATAAACCGCTCGTCATCCCAAGGCCCGGTCAATAGCTGTTTGAGATAGCCGACCGTTCCGGGAACCACCTGCTGGTTCAGGCCGAAAACCACGGCGATCTCCCGGCTTTGATCCAGGATCTCCGCCAGCGGATACGCCCGGGTATCGATCAGCCCCAACTTCCGGTAGCCGGAGAGCATGATCCGGTACACCCGGTCGGCTTTCGGCCGGCCGTAGCGTTCAACCGTTTGCCGGTATTCGTTCCAAAGGCTGATCTCGTTTTCCAGCCAGCCTTGGGTCAGATAAAACGTTCCCATTTCTTTCCCGTGGGTCCCTGGATCCAATAACAAAGTGATGCAATCATCGGCCCGCGGCAAGATCAATTCAAACCCCGGCGCAGTCAGATTTTGCACCGCATTGCCGCAAAACCCGAAAGCCAGCAGCACCCGGTCAGCGGCATTGCCGATCCGGTTCAGCTCATCCTGCAAGCGGTCGCGCAGGGCCGCGGTGGAACGGTGCAAACCCGCATCCACCCAGCGCACCGCATGGGAACATCCGGTTTCACGGATGGCTAGATTCAATTCGGCGGCAATGGTCCGGCAGGCGACAATGACTGTCTTCACTTTAGTCCCCGTCATCTTACTGAATTGTCGTTATCCGGTCACGGTCTCGGTTAAGGCCCGAATGTTTTCCAGCGGAGTACTGGTGCTTAAGCCGCAGGCCGGAGCGATAACGTCGATCCCTTCCGCGACCAGCCGCTGGGTCTGTTGCCGGATCTTTTCCGCCGGGCCGCTATCCAGCAGAAAGGTGCTGATGTTCCCCATCGTTTTCAACGCCGGGAACTCCTCTTTCAGCCTCCGGAGACTCATGACCGCGTCAACGCTGATCACATCGGCGCCGATCTCCACCAGCAGCGGTTTCACCGCCGTGAGATCCCCGCAGATATGGACGATGACCGGCAAGCCGATCCGGTGCACCGCGGCGATCGCTTTTTGCAGATACGGAACGGCATATTCCTTGAACATCGCCGGTCCCAGGATCTCGCCGGTCGCCGTGGGATCGGCGAACGAAATCACGGTGACGCCGTTTTTGGCCAGGATTTCCGCAAAACCGATCAGCAGATCGGTTACATGCGCTAAGACACGATGGGCGGCCGCCGGATTTTTGCGCAAGCCTTTCAAGAACAGCATCGGATCGACGATCGAAGCGGCCAGGCTGACCGGACCGGTCAGGCTGCCCAGTACCGGAATATCCGGATATTTTTGCGCCAAAATCCGGGCGGCCTCGGCCACGACTCCGATCCGGCCGCCGGTCAGCAGGGGGCCGATTTCGGTGATGCCCACCTCCGCCGTGTCCGGATACCGTTCTTTGGCGATCTTCGGCTCGCAAGTCAGCGAGCCGAAATTAACCGGGCTTCCCAGCACCTCCGCTTCCACGGTCATGCAAAATGGAATCCCGAAATTTTCAAACCCGGTATCCATTTGAACCGCCCGGGCCAACTCGGCCATCAGCTCCGGATCCTGGTGGGCCTGAGGGAGAGTGACCCCGCTTTTTTGGATTACTTCAACAATGGCGGCGTTCATCATTCCGCCCGGGCAAATCACCGGCGGGCGGTCGGGTTTTTGGTTCCCGATCACCGCCAGAAGTCTTTCTTTGGCCGTAAATGGACTCATAGAGCGTCCTTTCCCTTCCTGTCTTTCCAGTGATCCTCAATCCTTGGGAAACGCAATGGCGCTGAGAAATAACCGATCATAGCCGGGATAAACCGACAATTCAAAATAACGGGTTTGCTTGGCGATCCGCTCCGCTTCCAGCCGCGCCGCCCTAGAAAGCAGGCAAATGGCGGCCCCGGCTTTGGACGTATTGCCGACAAACGCGATCCGGTCGCCGAGTTCCGGGCGGATAAATCCGGTTCGGGTCAGGTTTTCGCGACGCAGGTGTTTACCGAAAGCACCAGCCACATAAACGTGGGCGATCTCCGCCGCCGGCACGCCGACTTCCCCGATGAGCACCTCGATCGCGGAGGCGATGGCGCCTTTGGCCAACTGCACCTGACGGATGTCTTTTTGGGAAATGAAGACGCTTCCGCCCGGGGAGTCCGGGTCGGTCAGCTCAAACCGCAGCTCGCCGTCATCCTTGATCCGGTCGGCCAGAAATTCCAGGCCGCCGGCTTCCAGAAACTCGGCCCGGGTCCGGAATCTTCCGGAACTGATGCTGATTTTGTTCCGCAGCAGCTCGGCCACTGCATCGATAATGCCGCTGCCGCAGATCCCGACCGGCGGCTTGCCGCCGATGGTCTGAATCGCGACGGCCGGGCCGATGTCGACTTTTTCCACGGCGCCATCCACCGCGACCGTCCCGCAGCTGATGTTCATTCCCTCCAGCGCCGGCCCGGCCGCGCAGGAACAAGCCACCAGGCCGTCCCGGGAGCCAAATACGATCTCGCCGTTGGTCCCGATGTCGACCAGCAGTACCGGAGCATCGGCCCGATGCAGGCCGGTCGCGACGATGCCGGCTACAATATCCGCGCCCACATAGCCGGAGACGGACGGCATCGCATAGAGCAGGCCGAATTCGGATAAGTGAATCCCGATCGCCGCTGCCTTCACGGTAATCCCTTCCAGAAACGCCGCGACATACGGCGCATGAGCCAGCGAGTTTGGAGCCACTCCCAGCAGCAAATGGAGCATGGTGGTATTCCCGGCGGCAACCAACTCGTAAATATGCTCGCGCTTGACCCCGGAAGCGTTGCAGACCGAGGCGATTAACTCATTGATCTGCCCGACAATGGCGTCTTGCAATCGCGCCAGGCCGTCCGCTTGAGCGGCGGACTGAATACGGGAGATGACGTCCTGGCCGTATTTGGTCTGCGCGTTCAGCGCCGACGCGGTGGCCATCTCGACTCCGGAATTCAAATCAAACAGTGACAAGACAAGGGTCGTCGTTCCAATGTCGAGCGCAACGCCGAAACAAGCGCCGGTGGTATCCCCCGCTTCCACTCCGATCAGTTCTTCCCCTTGGAAAACAGCGGTGATCTTAAAATCGGCCTCTCGTAAAAGTCCGGGCAACCCCTGAAGCAGATTCAAGCCATTCCCGACCGAAAAAGCCATCCCGGTTTCCCGGCGCACTCTTTCCAGATCCGGGGCATGATCATCCAGGGCCGGCGGTTTCAATTCAAAATACCTTTTTTTAAGCGGCGCGTCGATATCAAAATCAGGCCGGAAGCCTTCCTCGACAATGCGCATGCTGGAATGGTCGAGCCCGCCCGCGATCCGGACGGTCACATCGCCCAAAATCCGGGTGACGCAGGCCAACCGGTAACCGGAGTCGATTTCCGGGGCGCGTAACCGTTTTCGCTCTTCCCCGGTCAGCGGAGTCACCGCTCCGTCGATCAGTTGAACCTTACATTTCCCGCAAGTGCCGCTTCCGTTACAGGCGGCTTCGAGATCGATCCCGGCCGCCCGGGCGGCCTCCAGCAGCGTGCTTCCCTGCTGTACCGTAACGCGCTGATCCGGAGCAAAGATAACCTTGGCCGTGCCGGGATGATCCGGCGGCTGGTCTTGGCCCATTTTTATTCCACTCCCCTCATCCCGGCCGCCGCGTCAGGCGGTTGCCGCCAACAGGCTTTTGGCCAGCCGCACGGCGCTAATGGCATCCACCGAATAGGCGTCGGCTCCGATTTCCTTGGCATAGCGTTCGGAGACCGGCGCGCCGCCGATCATGATTTTGACCTGGTTGCGCAGTCCTTCCTTTTCCAAAAGATCGATCACGGTTTTCATTCCAACCATCGAGGTGGTCATCAACGCCGACAACCCCAGAATGTTGGCCTTGGTCTCTTTTATTTTCGCGGCAAACGTTTCCGGCGGAACGTCGCGGCCGGCGTCGTGAACTTCAAAGCCCGCCGCTCCCAGCATGATCCCGACCAGATTTTTCCCAATGTCATGGGTATCCCCCTGAACCGTTCCGATGACCACGACTCCCACCTTTTCCGAAGTGGCGGTCAAGTGAGGCTCCAGTACCTTGACCCCCTCTTGAAAGGCCAATGACGCCATCACCACTTCCGGCAGGAAATAACGTTGGGACTCAAAATACCGGCCCACCGTCTCCATCCCCT
This sequence comes from Bacillota bacterium, assembly GCA_023402395.1. Lineage (GTDB taxonomy): Bacteria > Bacillota > UBA4882 > UBA8346 > UBA8346 > JAEYGI01. The sequence goes on along the minus strand of JAEYGI010000060.1, from coordinate 71,542 downwards.
TGGCCAAACCGTCCACAATCGCCGCGCTGGCATCGATCCCCGCTTCAATCGCCTTCCGCGCGGTGGCGCCGGCCGCCTCTTCCTCCCCGTCGATCACCGCCTGGGCCAGTTGATTTAAAATTTCCCGTTCAGCCATTCTCTTCTCTCCATTTCCCAGTATCGTCGCTGATTTGCTGATTCAAAGACTTACTTCATTGCCGCGGCGCCGCGCTTGACGATCGATATCGTCTATTCCCGTCCGTTTTGGCTCGCCGCGAATTCCGCCTGGATCACCCGGAACCGTTCCCGATCCGTCAATAAGCGCAGCCCGGTGATTGCCAGCGCCTTAGCGCCCGCGATCAGGGCGCGATCCCCTTCGGTTGACCGCGCGGCGTCGCGGAATTCCACGGTATGCGCCACTAGGTCCCCGGGCCCGATCTTAATGGAGGGCTGAATCGTCGGCACCACCTGACTGACATTACCGGCGTCGGTTGAGCCCACGCTTTGGCGGACCGGATCGCCGATACTTTCACCCATCTCTTCCATAACTTCCTTAAACAAATCATTGAAATTCCGGTTGATCAAAAAATCATCGACCGGATTCTGAAAATAGCTGATCTTGACTTTGGTTCCGGTGGCCAGCGCCGCGCCCTCGGCAATCGCCTTCACCTTGGCGGTCGCCTCGCTACAGCGGGACCGGGTGGACGCCCGGACAAAAAAGCGGGCTTTGGCATAGGCGGGGATAATGTTGGGAGCGTCCCCGCCCCGGGTAATGATCCCGTGGATGCGGACATCGGAGGCCAGCTGCTGCCGGAGCGCGTTAATGCCGTTGAACAACAGAATGATTCCATCCAGGGCATTGATGCCGTTTTCCGGAGCGGATGCCGCATGGGCGGGCTTCCCGAAGAACTCGAAGTCGAGCGGATCGAGGGCCAGCGCGTTCTCCGTGGTCACCGTGGCATTGGAGGGGTGAACCATCAGGCTGGCATCGATCCCTTCAAACAGCCCCGCTTTGACATAGCTCGCCTTGGCACTGCCGTTTTCGCCCCCCTCCTCGGCGGGCGAGCCAAACACTACGATTTCCCCGCCGATCCGGTCCAGAACGCCGGCCAGCGCCACCGCCGCGGCCACGCTGGCGACGCCGATAATATTGTGGCCGCAGCCATGGCCGATCTCAGGCAGCGCGTCATATTCCGCCAAAAAGGCGATGACGGGCCCGGCCGAACCGGCCTCCCGGCGCGCGATAAATCCGGTGGAATGCCCGGCGATGTTGCTCTCCAGCGCGAAACCTCCGGCTTCCAGTATCCGCCCCAGCCGGTCGGCGGCATAAAACTCCTGGTTGCCAAGCTCCGGGTGTTCCGAAATATCATGGCTGGCCTGGATGTATTCATCCCTTCGCTCATCGATCGTGGAAATCAAACAACGTTTCAGCTCTTCAATATCGATCGTTTCCCTGTTCATCGCCACTTGTTCATCCCATCCAAATAATATTTACAGCGATCCGCAAGCATTACACGAAGCAAGCATTTAAACGCCTGACAAAACAGGCGTTTAAATGCTTGCGCCGCTTACTCCGGACGAACCCCGCGCTTAAAAGGCGGGGATAAAAGCGCCTTGATAGATCTCCTGGATTGCTTTTTTAACGTCTTTGGAACGGTAGGCTTTGACCACTTTCTGATAAAGCTTGTTGTCTTTGTCTTCCTCGCGGGCGACAATCAGATTGATATAGGGCTTTGACGATTCCAGTTTGGCGTTTTCCAGGAAGATGGAGTCCTTTACCGGCGAGAATTGGGCATCGATCGCCACCCCGCTGTTAATGACCGCGATATCCACATCCTGAAGCGAGCGGGGAATCTGGGTGGCTACCAGCGAGATGATTTCCAGCTTTTTGGGATTATCGACCACATCTTTTATGGTCGGCAACAGCCCCGCGCCCTCTTTGACCTTGAGCAACCCGGCGCTTTGTAACAGGTTGAGCGCCCGGCCTTCATTGGTGGCGTCATTGGGGATGGCGACCTTCGCCCCGTTTTTAAGGCCCTTCAGCGATTTCAGGCTGCTCGAATAGATCCCCATCGGCGCCAGGATCGTTTCGCCAATGGGCGCCAGCTTCAATTTCCGGTCGGACGAAAACTTGTTGAGGTACGCATAGTGCTGAAACGCGTTGAGATCGATTTCCCGATCCGCCAGCGCCAGGTTGGGCCGAACATAATCAGCAAAACTGATGATCTGGAGATCAATGTCCTCTTTGGCCAGTTTGGCCTTGACAATGTTCCAGAGCCGGTAGTCTTCGCCGGTGATTCCCAGCTTGATTTCTTGTTTTTTGTCGGCTGCCGCGGCCCGGTCCAAGCCGGATCCGGACAGGATGCCGATGGCCAAAACGAAGGCGAGGGCTAATGCAACGACTTTTTTCATGATTGAAGATCCTCCCTTTGTAATTAGTGAGTGGTTAGTTTCAATAAGAGATCCCCGATCCCCTGAACCACGTTGACCAGAATAAGTAAGATGATGATGGTGACGATCATTACATCCGTTTGGAAGTATTGATACCCGTACCGGATCGCGAAGTCGCCCAGTCCGCCTCCTCCCACCGTTCCCGCCATGGCCGATAAGCCGATCAGGCTGATGGCGGAGATGGTAAGCGCATAAATAATCCCGGGCAGTCCCTCCGAGAACATCACCCGGTAAATAATCTCCAGCGGGCTTGAACCCATGGCCTGGGCCGCTTCAATCACCCCTTTGTCAACGGTCAAAAGCGCTGATTCGATCTGCCTGGCGATAAACGGGGCCGTTCCGAAGATCAGCGGCACCAGGGCGCCGCGGGTGCCGATGGTCGTTCCCACCAGAAACCGGGTGATCGGAATAATGGCGGCCAGCAGGATAATGAACGGGATGGAACGCAACACGTTGACGATCTTCCCGATCAGGTTGTTGACGGTTTTGTTTTCCAAGATCCCGCCGTCCCTGGTTACCACCAGGATTACGCCGATCGGGGCCCCGAGGGCGGCCGAAATAAGGCCCGATACCATAACCATGAAGATGGTCTCGTATAACGCCTTGATCAGGTCCGGATACAGGTTAACCACATTGGGAATCAAGGTTTTGAGAAGATCCAGCACCTTTCAGCACCTCCACCGGGATCTCATGTTTTTGCAAGTAGGCGATAGCTTGGCGGATCGGATCCGGAGCTCCGCTCAGCTTGACGATGAGGTTGCCCACCGGCACCCCTTGGACCATTTCAATATTTCCAAACAAGATGCTGGCGTCGACCACGAACCGCCGGGAGACTTCCGACATAAAGGCCTGGTTCGTTTTTTCCCCCACAAAGGAGATTTTGGCGATGATCTCGTTTTCATGCAGCGAGTTTGCAATCGGTTCCGTTTCCAGCAGTTCATAGGTACGGTTAAGCTGAAACACGGTGGCGATAAAATCCTTGGTGACCTGGGCCTTGGGCTTGGCGAAGATTTGGAGCAACTCGCCTTCCTCGACAATGACGCCGTCTTCCATCACCGCCACCCGATGGCAGATTTCTTTGACCACCTGCATTTCATGGGTGATCACCACGATTGTAATCTTCAGTTTCTGATTGATATCCTTCAACAGCCGCAGGATTGATTGGGTGGTCTGGGGATCTAGGGCGGAAGTGGCCTCGTCGCAGAGGATCACTTCGGGGTCATTGGCCAAGGCCCGCGCGATGGCGACCCGCTGTTTCTGGCCGCCGCTCAGTTGGGACGGATACGCGTGCACTTTTTCGCTGATCCCTACCAACTCCAGGAGGCTCAGCACTTTGGCCGCGATTTGCTCCCGGCTCAGCCCCTTTTTTTGCAATGGATAAGCAATGTTTTGAAACACGTCGCGCGACTTCATCAGGTTAAAACTTTGAAAGATCATTCCGATCTTGGCCCGGCTCTGGCGCAGCTCTTTGGAGGATAAGGCGGTAAGCTCCTTGCCGTTGACGGCCACCGTCCCGGAGGTGGGCCGCTCCAACAGGTTGATGCAACGGAGCAGCGTGCTCTTGCCGGCTCCGCTGTAGCCGATGATCCCGAAAATCTCACCGGGCTTAATATGTAAGCTCACTCCCCGCAGCGCTTCCAACTGACACTCGTTTGAGGTAAAGGTTTTTTTGATATCGTGCAGCCGAATCAATCCCATTCCTCCATCTGCTTCGGACTCTAAAAGCGGCGGCTGATGCAAGCATATATCACCCGCCGCCCGCTGACGGGCGGAGGCTTTTTCCTTCCCGAACCCGGGTTTTATGGAAAACTTATCTTGTATAGGTAATATAATAAAGAAATTTTATTACAATGTCAATAGGAATAGTAGGATTTAAAACCGCTGCGCTTTGTTCCCGGAGCGCTCGGCATTCTCCCAATCCTTCGTGGCGAGAGCGCGATTGCCGAAAACCATTTGGCAATGCCGGATTGCGATCCCGCCCGTGTCGATTGTCAGTTGCCAATGGCGGATCGCAACGATCCACTTTCCAATTGGTGGATGGCAAAAGTGAATTGAATCGTTGCAATTTCCAATTGGCGGATGGCAAAGACAGATTGAAAGGTGACAATTTCCAATTGGTGGATCGTAATGGAGAATTGCCATCTGCCAATGGAACTTCGTCAGTTGCCAATGTGAATTGGAAAGCTTGCAATGGAGCGGGGAATGTTGGCGCCGGGAAAGATCAAGTTGGCAACATCAAATGCATCCCAGCAACAATCAATGGAGTACAATACCATACGTCTTGGGCGCATGGGCCATTCCCATGCCGACATATGACAAAAAAACCCCGGATATTTTTAATATCCGAGGTTTTTTGTTTATCAATAGCTTGCATTAACGCCAGTTACGCTTAAGGATTAGACTGCGCGCCGCGCGCGGGTGCGTAGCATTTCGTTACTCGGTAACTACGGATACTCCGGTATCCATCACTTTACCGTCAGCCTTATCCGTTCCCTTCAAAACATTAACAGCCTTTTTCAAACCTTCATAACCCATTACCGATGGATTTTGAACCATTGTTGCCTTTAAAAATCCATTTCTTAACAAACTTTTGATCGCGTCGGACGAGTCGAAGCCGATACCGATAACCGCTTGACCGGACTCTTTGATGGCATTGCCGGTACCCACTGCGGAACCCTCATTGGTGCCAAAGATGCCGACGCAACCCTGGGTAATATAATTGGTAGCGATGTCTTTCGCCCTTGCAGCATCTCCGTCACAGTATTGGGTCGCCAACAAGGTGTAGCCCTTGCCTTCAAAAGCCGCACGGAAGCCACTTTCACGGGCAACGGTAGAGGCCGTTGCCGCGTTAACGCTGATAATACCGATTTTACCGTTTTTAATGCCTTTTTTGGCGAGGTTTTTGAGCATCTCATTGCCAGCGGTTCGGCCCGCCCCTTCGTTATTGGTTGCGTAGGTCGCCACGGCGGGGAATTTTGCGGGAGAATCAACATAAACAATTTGAACTTTTTTCGCCTGCGCTTCTCTCAAGGCGGCCGTCACAGCGTCCGGACCGTTTGCGGCCAGTAGAATGGCGTCGGCGCCATTGGCTACGGCATTATTAATCATCTCAATCTGCTTGGCATCGTCTTTTACATCCGGAGCCGTCCATTTGTAATCAACATTGCCAAGCTCGGCGGCTGCCTTTTTGCAACCTTGATCAATTCCCGCCCAATACTGGTCCATTTGGTCCATGGTAATCAGAAAAATCTTAAGCGATTTGGATGCGGCATCGATAGATACGGAAACAACCCCTACCGTAAGGACCATTACTAAAATCGTACCTAAAACCAGCGTGCTTACTTTTTTCATCTTTATACCTTTTTCCTCCTTTTAGATTTTATAGAAATAAAAGCCGTTGGGCTTTTATTAACTTGTCTTTTCAAGCGTTGCTTTGATGGTTGCTTTGGTCTTGGCTTTATCGGTTCTCCTGGTTCGTACGATGACATCCATGAATACCGACAGCACCACAATAATACCGATGACAATATTACGAATCGCAACCGGCGCGCCCGCAAATTGCAGCCCGTTTGCCAAAGCGCCCCAGATACACGCGCCGACAACGGTGCCCAGCAAAATTCCCTGCCCGCCGAGAGTGCTCACCCCGCCAATAACGGCTGCCGCGACCGCGTACAGTTCATAAGAGTTGCCCGCATCCATGGTGCCCATGCCCGTGGTGGCGGTGGTAATCAATCCGACAATACCCGAACAAAATGCGCTGACCATATAGGCCTTGATCACCGTGTGCAACGTGTTGACTCCCGAAAGGCGGGCCGCTTCCAAATTGCTGCCGGTCGCGTAAATATGCCGCCCGGTGCGCGTTTTGCTGAGCAAGAAGTTAAAAAACAACCATAAAACAATGGCAATGATAATTCCATTAAAGATTCCGAAGGTTTTTCCGTAATAGAAAAAGTCGCGAAAGGCATTGGCAACGGGACCATCGCCAATTAAATTGGTATTGTAATTGTTATTCACAATTTGGGCCACGCCGCGGGCGATGGTCATCGTACCCAAGGTGGCAATGAAGGAAGGAAGCTTGCATCCGGAAACCAAAAAACCATTCAAAACACCGGTTAATAAACAAAATATAATAGTAATTCCCGCCGCAAGCCACGGGTCGATTCCGCGGGTCATTAAAGTGGCCGACACCATGCAACTCATTCCTACCACCGAACCGATGGAAAGATCGATATTTCCGGTAATCAACACAAAGGATTGCGCAATGCCGATTAAAAGAATCGGCGCGATTTGTCGTAAAAGGTTGGCAATATTGACCGCCGAAAAGAACAACGGGTTAATGATTCCGAATACCACGCACATAATAATCAGACCAATCCCTACCGTGATCACCTGACCCATTCCGCGAATGCTCAATAATCTTTTCAGTGAATTCTTTTCCATCATTTTATTACCCCTGTTTTTTTGAATCTTTCAGTTGGCAACTTTGCTTTCAAAACGCGTGGCATACTCCAAAATCATGCTTTGCGTTACCTCTTCCCGGCTCAGCTCTCCGGTGATTCTTCCCTCACACATGACTAAGATCCGGTCGCTGATTCCCATGATCTCCGGCATTTCCGAGGAAACAACCAGTACGCCGATCCCTTGTTGCTTAAGCTCATTCATGATATTATAGATCTCAACCTTGGCGGCAACATCGATCCCGCGGGTCGGCTCATCAAAAATTACCACCTTAAAATTTCTGGCCAACCATTTGGCCACAACCACCTTTTGCTGGTTGCCGCCGGAAAGGCTGGCGGCGTCATTTTCGGGATCCGACAACTTGATGTTCAGGCTGGAAACCGCTTTTTCCACCATTTCCGTTTCTTTTTTCTTATTAACAACTCCCAAGCGATTGCAGAGAATATCCAAGTTCGGCAGGGCAATATTCTCCCTGATGCTTAACCTGATGCAAAGCCCGTCTTTCTTACGGTCCTCCGGTACAAGCGCCAGTCCGGCTTTGATCGCGTCCAGCGGGCAGTTGATGGTAACCGATTCTCCGCCGATAAAAATTTCTCCCGAATCCTTGGCGTCAACCCCGAAAATCGCCCGGGTGGTTTCGGTCCGCCCCGCCCCCATCAAACCGACGATCCCCACGATTTCCCCCTCATATAAATCAAAACTGATATCTCTCACCATTTTACTGGCATGAATGTTTTTTGCCGTGAAGACTTTTGGGCCGCGCTCGGTTTTTACACGCGGGAATTTTTCTTTAATTTCCCGTCCCACCATGTTGGCGATGATTTCCGGCATTGTAATATCCTTAAAATCCGCGCTGACAATAAACTTGCCGTCGCGCATGATGGTTACAGTGTCGACAATATATTGCAGTTCTTCCAAACGATGCGAAATATAGACAATCCCACAACCGTTCTGTTTTAAATCCTTGATGATGGCGAAAAGTTCGTCGATTTCCTTGCTGGTTAAGGCGCTGGTCGGTTCGTCCATGATCAGCACTCTGGCGCGAGTGGAAAGCGCTTTGGCGATTTCCACCATTTGCTGCTTGGATACGGATAAATCCCCCACCACTGTTTGGGGATCGATGTCGATTTTCAGCCGGTTCAACAATTGGCGCGCTTCCCCGTTCATCTCTTTATCGGACAAAACTCCGCCCCGGCACTTTTCGCGGCCGAGGAAAATGTTTTCGGCCACGGTAAGATGGGAACACATATTGAGTTCCTGGTGGATAATGGCGACGCCCAAAGCCTGCGCCGCATGGGGGGTCAGGGCGCCCACCTTTTTACCGAAAATACTGATTTCTCCACCGTCACGCGTGTGTACACCTGAGAGAATCTTCACCAGCGTGGATTTGCCGGCGCCATTTTCCCCCAAAAGAGCCATTACTTCGCCTGATTTTAAATAAAACGAAACATCCTCTAGCGCTTTCACCCCGGGGAATGATTTAAAAATATGTTCCATTTTGACAATATAATCGGACACTTTAAGTTCACCCAGTCTTTTCTTCATTGATCTGTTTACAATTCGGTAATTGAATTATAACAAGGACTTAAACGTTTCGGATATAGGGGAGTTTTTAGAATTCAGGGTGGATTCTTTTGAAGTTTGAAAAATCGAGGTTTACTGCGGATCTATGGCAAGCTTGTGGTATATCGAATGAAATAAGTTGAATTAAATTCATTAATTTTCCATCATGGCCGGCATTAAGGACATGATGTATATCAGAAATTTAATTCAACTCAGATAGCCACCGCTGTACAGTTCATTGGTTAACGCTCCGCCTTCCAAAACTAACAGGCGATCCGCTATCAAAAGCGAGTCGGAAAGGTTCACCGCCAAAATGAGCACCGCGATTCTCTTGTCCAACAGCATTTGAATTAAATTGCATATTCGAAGGCGCATCGCCATATCGCCTTCGAAAAACGGGTTGACGCAAACGGCAATCCGTGGATTTTGCAAGTGGATCCGATAATACACCAAGCTATACAAGGATTGTAGCGATAGCCCGGTAATATCCCGGGCTAAAATATCCGAACCGATAATGGGCTGGTACTCCTTGACGATACTCTTTTGGATGGCGCTCCGCATCCAGAAGGGAGTGAGCTTTTGGTCCGCCGTAAAGCACAGATTGTCGAAGTAGCTCATTTCCTTAAATAATAAGTTTTGAATCGGCTTTTCCGGGATAAAGCCCAGACGGTGGGCTGCTTTTTTCGTGAGCGTTGCTCCGTTTACTAAAATCTGTCCTTGTTGCGGTTTCCGGTCAAGAGTCAGCAGCGCGAGCATGTCAAGGTACACGGTATTGTTCTTGTCCAGCAATACCACGCATTCTCCCGCTCCGACATGAAAGGTAAGCTGACGGATGGTCCCACTGGAAACATTGCGGAACTCCAGCGCCCACTGTCCGCTTTTCAAGGGACGCGGCGGCTTTCCCTTGTCAAACCCCTCGCCGGTTTTGCCCCGGTAGACCCATGGAAAATCGTTCAGCCATTGGGGCAGAGCCTGCCGGTCACGATAGTTTTGGTAGAATTCATTGGTAAAGGGCAGGATTTTTTCTTCGATGAACTCATTCTTGCCCAAAACCTTAAGCGCCTTGCCATTTTCCATTAAACAAATTTTATCGCAAATCGAAAAAGCCTCCTGATGATGGTTGCAGACGTATAAAAATGAAACGCCCAAGCCGGTATAGGTTTGCATGAGCCGATGAAACCGGATCAAGTCGGTGGTACTGATCAAGTTACTGAGATCGCGGATGATAATTAACTTGACCCCGCCGATAATGGCTCTCAGCAACTCCACAATACATTTTTCATAGTAGCTTAACCCTTGTACCTGCTGTTCGCCATGTAAATCCACTCCCGCGTCCCTGGCAAACATTTTAAACTGTGAATTCAGCGTTTTGGAATTAATAAGATACTTTTTAAAACCGCGGCGCATGACATAAATATTGTCCGCCACCGTTAAATTTTCAATCAGGCTGGATTGTTTAGCGATGACCGCCACCTTATTTCGCGCCAGCGAACTGTGGGCATAACTGTTTACCATCTGTTCGCCGAAATAAACAAAGCCATAATACAAGGGTACATTTCTACAAATCAATTCAATCAGGTTTTCCAACCCATGCCGGTTAATCGCGATCAAACCCATAATCTCCCCCTGAAAAATATGGAGATTAAAATGATTCAAAAGCATTACCCCGTTTTCAGTCGTGATAATTTTTTCCAAGCGCAAAATTTCCCGCCGCATTCCCTTACCCCTAAAGCTCCATCATCAAAAGGCTTCACCTTTTCGAACCGCCTGCTCCGGCAGGTTGGTTATCAACGGAAGGGTAATCTCCACATCGGTTCCTACTTCTTTGGTACTGTAAACGCAAATCCCGTATTCCTCTCCGAACAACAATTGGATCCTTTTATTCACATTAACGACAGCAATGCCGCCTTTTTGTTCCGAGTCCGGTTGGATATAGTCCAAGGATGAGTTGTTTATCTTTTCATTCAATTGTTGCAAGCGGGTTTCGTCCATGCCCACGCCGTCGTCGGAGATCGTGATTAAAAGACGGGTTTGGGTTGTCTCCAGTTTAATGCGCACCGTGCCGGTCCCCACCTTGCGCTCGATCCCGTGGATGATGGCATTCTCCACAATCGGCTGCAAAGTCAGCTTGGGCAGCTTGTACCTTAAAATGGCGGCGCTCGCTTGGGGATCGTCATATTCCACCACTAATTGTAAACGGGAACCGAAACGGTATTGTTGGATAAAAAAATAATTTTCAATATTGGACAGTTCATCTTCCAATAAAACGAAATTATCCAGATTGGAAATGGTGTATCGAAAAAACCTGGCCAAAGCCTCTGTCATTTCCGCTACATTGTGAAGTCCCGCGCCGAGAGCCTCGCCACGAATTCCTTCCAGAGTGTTATATAGAAAATGAGGATTGATCTGGTTTTGCAATGCTAAAAACTGGGCCTGGCGCTTGCTTACCTTTAAAATTTCATTGGTATTGATGAAGTCTTTAAGTTTACGAATGGCCTGTTCCATTTCGGGGCTAAAAGAAAATCGCATATTGTACAAACCTTCAATCGTGTAGCCGGTAATAAAAAGATCCAGCATTTTTTGAGTTTCAGCATAAGGTTTATAAATTGTCGAATAGATGCCATAAAGCTCCGCTGCAAGCAGAATGGTTCCACCCAGGGCAGCCCAGAGGTAAAAGCGGTCCTTACCAGCTTCCATAAACAAACAGACCAGCAATAGGATGAGGTTTACCCCCAGGACGGCAATGGCTAAAAAAACGCGGTAAAACAAATAACGGCGATATTTTCGTTCCAAGCTTTTTCTCCTATGAATAAAGCTTTCTAAATTCTCCGGGCTTGATTCCGGCATATTTTTTAAAGGTGGCAATAAAATGTTTTTGGTCCAGATAGCCGACCCGGTTACCAATTTCGGCGATGCTCAGATTGGTTTCCCGTAAAAGCTCCTTTGCATTGGAAATACGCACCTCGCTGAGGTATTCCAAAAAATTTTTCCCGGTTTCCTTTTTGAAAAGGGCGCTGAAATAGGAGAGATTGAACCCCACCATTGCGCTGATTTCTTCCAACCCGATCGGATTCATATAATTTTTTTGGATATATTCCTTGGCGATCCGGATGGGCCGGTTATCAGCCTGTCGATTCTCTTGCACGATGAAGTCAATCTGGGTTCTTATTAATAAATGGAGCGATTCAAACAGTTGTTCCCCAGTTCCGCAAAGCGACAACCGGATTTTAAATTCCTGATACGGTTCCGGGGGGATTTCCACATTGTACTGGATATTTTTAATCAAGACCATAACCATTTCTCCGGCCGCCGTAACCAATTTAAAAACCTGGCTGCCCTCAGTTTTTTCATTGGTAGGTACCGCACTTGCCAAAACATCAACCGCCGCCATGGCCGCCTGCAAATCCAGCAATTCAACGGCAGGCAACATCCTCCGCCGGAAATCCCGCAACAGTAATTCCTGATTTAATGGTACATACTCCACCGCAAGCGCATCATCGATCATTTTTCCGGGTCCATCCACCAGTCTTTGGAACACTGCGTTTCTAGCCGAATAAAAACATTGTGGCAATTGCCACACGTCTTCGGTTGGCTTCCCCAAGCAAAGCGTGAAAAAAACCTTGTCGAAGACAGTCTGCTGAACCAAAAGTTCCGACATTACCGCCTTCAGCTGACGCCGCACAACCGGGGAATTTTCCGCTGAATAATTAAGCAGTGCGTATACGATGGTGTCTTGGTAATGAATTTCCATTTCGCAGCAGTTATCACGCAAAACGGAATCCAGAATTTTATTCACCTTTTCCGACAACACTCGGATACTATCCGCGCTAAAATCCTCATACCGGCAATCGATTTTTAGCGCGGCCAATTGAAAGATGCCTGGGACAAGCTTAAAACAATAAGTTTTATTCAACTCCTCAAGACTGGCCCCGGTTTGTAAAGAATTGAATAAAAAATCTACGAACAGCTGTTCCCGTTTCCTATTAGTATCGTCCTGCAGCCGCAGACGCAACTGCTCCTGGGCAGACAACTGTTCGGCGCGCTTGAGACAATGTAAACGAATTTTTTTGAGGGTATCGGTTAATTCCTCTTTTTTGATAGGCTTTAACAAATAATCACTCACGCCGTATTTAACGGCGCTTTGGGCGTATTCAAAATGCTTGTATCCGCTGATAATGATGAATTCGAGACGGTCGTTTAACTCCTTGGCTTTTGCGATCAGCTCAATCCCGTCATAACCTGGCATCCGAATATCCGTGATCACGACATCCAGTGCCAGCGCTTTAATACGTTCCAGCGCTTCGATGCCGTTATATACGGTCGCGACGACTTCCATATCGAAATCTTGCCAATTTACCAAGTTGTAAATAAGGGTGCAGACTTTTTCCTCATCATCCGCAATGAGAACCTTAATCATCTTAACCCCCATCTAAATTGATTTATGATAGACACCCCGAATATCTTCTTCGTTAAATCTCGGGATAACAAATTCCAACGGTTTTCTGATAAAAGGGCAGTACTTTCTTATGGCCCATTAAAGCATTACTGCGGCAAAGTAACCAAAAAACTGGAGCCTTGGGAGGGTTGGCTGACCACTCTAATTGAACCCCCATGGCTTTCCGTGATCCATTTCGCGATGGGCAGTCCCAAACCGGTTCCTCCCATTTCACGCGAACGCGTCTTATCGACCCGATAAAACCGTTCAAATATACGCTCTTGTTCTTCGGGAACGATGCCAATGCCATTATCCTCGACAATTATTTTCAACTCCGGCGAACCGGTTCCGGGGCTTTGAATGAAAAGCCTCACTTCCCCGCCGTTGGGAGTATATTTAAGCGCATTATCCAGTAATATTACTAATAATTGTGAAATGCGCTCTTTATCGGCATTAATTACGATATCTTCCACAATGTCAAGCTTGAGAGTGATAGCTTTTTTGTGGGCAATCGGATATAATTTCCGAATAATTTCTTCAGCAACTGGCTTGATTGCAAACCGCTCTTTCAAGAGGTTCAAAACGGCCGTATCGGAGCGGGCAAGCGTTAAGAGGTCGCCAATAATTTTGGACATCCTTTTTATCTCATCCTTCATATCGCTTAAAACTTGCCGGGAAAAGCGGGAAAAGCGATTTTCCTCGTCCAGCTGCGTTGCTTCAACCGATGATAATAAAACACTCAGCGGCAGCCGCAACTCGTGGGAGGCATCCGCCAAAAACTCCCGTTGCCTTTGATAAGCATGTTCGATCGGCCCCATGGCCCGTCTGGCCATAAGGTAGCCTATCCATGTTATTAACGCAATAAACATAATCAAGAGACCGATAATAATGTACAACAACTTTTTTAAAAATTGATAATGAGGAGTAACATCCTTTCCGGCGTAGAATATCCCATGAATACCGGCTGCGCTTTTGATCGGCTGGGCGACCAGGAGGATCACAAACATTTGGTTAGCATGCTTAGATAAAACCAAAGTTGGTTTACCGGAGCCTATTTCCCAATCTCTAATTTTCTCATCGGCGATCTGTGAAAGCTCCGAGCCCGGCTTGGAATAATGAATAAGATTTCCCTGGTTGTCAAAGAAATAATTAAACATTAAGCCATCGTTATCATCTTCTCCTTCTTCTTCCGATTCTTCTTCCTCCTCTGCCACTTCTTCCTTTACGTAGGCTAAAAGATCTTCCCTCTCGCCGCAGTATACCGTCCAGGCCGCCCACGCGAATGTCGTGACTGCGAACAAAAATAACAATATCCCCATTAAAATGGAGTTAAATAGAATCAACTGCTTTCTTACTTTATTAAACATTCTGCACCTCAAAATTATACCAATGGCACGCGCGTTAAAAAATGCCTGCGTCATCCAGGACTTAATAGTTGTTTTATTCTGTAAAAGATAGATTTATCCTTGCTCTTAATGTAATGCGATTGAATTCACGCTTGGCCTGATAATCCTAATCCTGTTGCCCCGCTCCGGCGGATTTTCCAGATAGGCGGTAACCCTGAAACAGCAACTTCAATTCACCGCCCTATCCGGTCTATTCATAAAACCGGGCACCGGTGAGAATCCTAAAACAAAAAACCAGCCCTTTAGCTGGTTTCAATTTCTTTGGTAGCCCCAAGAGGGGGATGCAATATTAGCGAGGATTTTAAAAAGTATATATTTCCAAGGTCTCCATTTCTAACGGTACATTGGCTTGGGAACAACGCCGCAGCACCAATTAGCGCACCTTAGGCGGTTAATCATGCATTTTGCCGATGAGTTAAATATCCTCGGTTGGTCTGTCGCTTTAACGATTCTTTTGAATTGGTTGTCCGATATTTCCGTGAAGGTCGGCAATAAGCTCCGTAAGTTCATTGACTGTCAACCTCGCCGCTGGTTTTGCCCATTTATAGAAACATACCGAACGATTGTCCCGATTTTCAACCTCCCGAATGATTTACGGCGATGGCGATCTTCGTCAAACCGCTTTGTTGAATGGCATCGAGCAATTCAACCACTTGCCCGTGCCGAACGCTGCGGTCGGCGTTAATGATCACGGCCAGCGCCGATGCGGATTCTTGCCGATTGAGCAGCCGCAACACCGCTTCGCTTGGCGAGGCAATCGCTTCCTGATCATAATATAATTCGCCTTCTTTGGTGATGGTCACCGTCACCACCTCGGGAATTTTATCCGGTAGGCCCGCCGCCTTGGGCAAATTGACCGGCACGCTATATTGGTGAGTCATGGATAAACTCGCCAGCATGAAAAACACGAGTAAAAAGAACATGGTGTCGATCATCGGAATAATTTCAATCCGGGCCTTTCGTGGCGCGCTTCTTGGCAGTTTCATCCCGCGTTCTCCCGCAACGGCTCGGTGAACCTCAGTTCAAGCCGGGTCGCATATTGTTCAATCGATTCCGTTTCCCGCTCGACGCGGCGTAAGAAGTAATTATACGGTATCAGCGTAATGACGGCCACTGTAATACCGCTCGCCGTGGCGATTAACGCCTCCGCCACCCCTCCGGTCACGGCGTGAGGTTGGCTTGCCCCGGCGATGGTCATGACTTGAAATGAACCGATCATACCGATGATCGTTCCCAACAATCCCAACAGCGGGGAAAGGGTAATGATGGTTTCCAGCGCGGTCAAGCCCCGCTTCAGCGACGATATTTGGGCCAATCCCGCCGCTTCCATCGCCTTGCCCGGATTGCGGCGATAGCCCAACCCGGCTTTTAGCACCTTGACAACCGGTAGATCAACTTCGCCAGCCTTGGTCACAGCTTCCTCGTGCCGCCCCTGTTCAACCAAGATCAAAATTTCGTCGGCAGGCTGACGGAAGCCAATCCGGCGGAAAAAAAACCATCGTTCGACGATGATCGTCACCGCCACCAGCGAACAGACTGCCAGCGGCGCCATGACCCACCCCCCTTTGATCAACACTTCCAGCATCTCGTAATCATCCTCTCCAAATCGTATACATCCGCGAATATTGCGCCCAATTTACGTGATCCATAATCAATGTCATGGGTCGGTGAGCCGGAACCGGACGCGCACATCATGAAAACCGGCAACCGCTTTACCGTTTTGGGTCGCCGGAGCGAACCGCCATTTTTTAACCGCTTGAAGCACCGTGTCATCCAACAATTGATACCCGCTGCTCTCGCGGATGGTCACCAGCGCCGCGGCGCCGCGGCTGTCAACCAGCACCCGAACCAGCACCGCTCCTTCCCAGCCTGCCTTGCGAGCCGCCGCCGGATAGCTTGGCCTAGCGCCACGGACAACCTTGGCCGTGTTTCCGGTTCCCGCGCCAACACCGCCAGTCGTTCCCGGGCCGTTGACCGCGGTCGAACCGGTTCGCTCCTCCGGACCAGCCCTGCCCGCCCTCCCGGTCCCCTCAAACGGGTCCATTGCTTTTACCACTCCGCCCATCGTCGTATTTCCCGGCTCCGGAGACACTCCCACCGGTTCCCCGGCCTCCCCATGTAAAATCGGGGGGAGCTGTGTATCAATCGCGACATTTTGCGGAAAATCCTCGGGAATGCTGGACATACTCTCGGTTTGCGGTTCCAGGGCGCCAACATTCGGTTGCGCCGTCGCAAGTGACGGCGCGGTTCGATCGACGACGCTCTCGTGTCCTTGAGGTACGCTCCGTTGTGGCCCGTTCGCGGCGGCTCCGAGATCCATTTCCAGGCCGCCCAGATCGCCTCCGCCCAATAATTGGGAAGGTACGATCTCCACTAAAGCGGGATTGGCGGCGCGCGGCGGCATATCCACAATCAATCGGCCGAAGCAGGGCGTTATAGCCAACAACGCATGAAGGAATAAGGAAATTCCGGTTGCGATGCCATAAGGGCCTTTAATTATCGTTAATGCCGCATTGAGGTTGGAAATGGATTCTTGGCCCTTCATATGGCTTCCCCCGAACCGTAGTCCTGCGCAATATCATAGCCAAAGCAGACCGGCGTTCCGCGCAGCGGGTCCTCCATCACCCGCGCTTCGATCTGAAAAACATTTCGCAGCACTTCCGCCGTAATCGTGGCCTTTGGATCGCCGGTAGCGATAATTTTGCCCTGTTTCATCGCCACGATCTCATGGGAAAAACGGGCGGCATGATTAATGTCATGCAGTACCATGACAACCGCGCAGTGCCGCTCTTGATTTAACCGCTTCACGATCTTCAACATCTCCAATTGATGGGCCATGTCCAGATACGTAGTGGGTTCATCCAACAGGAGAATTTCGGTCTCTTGGGCCAACGCCATGGCCAACCAGATCCGTTGCCGTTCGCCGCCGGATAGGCTTCCGATGGCGCGCTCCCGTAAAGAAGTCACCTTGGTAAGGTCCATCGCCCAGGCAATCACTTCCTTGTCTTTGGACGATAGCCGATTCCGCTTTTTGTGATGAGGAAAGCGGCCAAACGCCACCAGTTCTTCTCCCGTCAATTCCAATGGCGCTACGGGATGCTGTGGCAACAGCGCCAGGCGACGGGCAACCTGACGGGTAGGAATCCGGCTGAGATCCTCCCCATGTAAATAGACCTGGCCTTGTTGCTGCCGAATGATGCGGCCCATGGCTTTGAGCAGGGTTGATTTCCCGCAACCGTTCGGCCCGATAATCGAGGTTATCTTGTCCGCCGCCACACTTAAATTAAGATCATGTAAGACCACGGTTCTACCGTAGCAGACCCGCAATTTTTCCACGCGTAAAATACTCATATTGGTAAGACCTTCCTATGCTTTAGCGGTGAACAACAGATAGATAAAATACGGCGCTCCGATTAACGAAACTACGATCCCAACCGCGATTTCCGCCGGAGCAAAGATTGTTTTCGCAATCAAATCGGCGCTCATCACCAGGAGCATGCCCAACGTTCCGGAGACCGCGATAATTCGCCGATGGTTGATGCCGACCAACCGTTTGGCGATGTGGGGCACGATCAAACCGACAAAGCCAATTCCTCCTGCCACCGAGACGCAGGCAGCCACCAATCCGATACTACTCAACAGAAAGAAAGCTTTCTCTCTCTCAGTGGCCACTCCCAGACTTTTCACACTGCTTTCCTCCAATTGAAACAGGTCAAGAATATGAGAGTTTCTGCGTATTCCCGGAATCAACGCGCCGAGCCAAGGGAGGAGCGCCACGATCTGCTTCCAGTTGGCTTGATTGATACTTCCAGCAAGCCAAATGGTAGCCATCTGAAAATCCCCGGCGCTCATTTTCAGGGTCAAATACAATATGACAGCGCCAAGACCAGATCCAACCGCGATCCCCGTTAGCAGCAGCCGTTGCGGATCCAGTCGGCCGTTTTGCCGAGCCAGATAATAGATTAACAATGCGGTTCCCAGGCCTCCCAGCAACCCGAAGAACGGCATGGCCATCACGGCAAACCAGCCGGATCCGTTGGTTTTCCCTTGAACAAAAAGGATGAAAATCACAATACCGGCCCCAGCCCCGGAATTGATCCCCAATATTCCGGGATCAGCCAGTCCGTTGCGGGTGATTCCCTGAATTACCGCTCCGGCGATGCCCAATGCCGCCCCGACCAATCCGGCGATGACGATCCGGGGTAAGCGGAACTCGAAAATCAACAGATCATACTGAGGGACGGGATCGATACGAAGCATTGTTTTCAGCACTTCCCGCACGGTAATTTCCAATACGCCGTGAGTCAAGCTGAAATAAGCCACCGTCAAAATCAGCCCCAACCCCGTCCATAATATCGCCCGATACCGGCGGCGTTGATTTTTCCTATGCATGTTGGTTGCCGCCTCGCGTCCTAGCTAAATATAGGAAGAAAGGCACGCCAATCAATGCGGTGATCACTCCAACCGGCGTTTCAAACGGATAATTCAGAAAACGGCTGCCCAGATCCGCGCCAGCCAGAAAGATGCCGCCTAACACTCCAGCGCAAGGAATAACCCATTTATAATCAACCCCGACTAAATAGCGGGTGATATGGGGGATAATCAAACCCACAAACCCGATTTTACCAACCAATGCCACTGAAACACCGGTTAAGAGCATTACGGCGATGGCAGCTATCCCTTTTATCCATGCGACTCTCTGTCCCAAACCGATCGCGACCTCTTCACCCAACGTGAGCACTGTAATGGTTCCCGATACCAACAGCGCGATTACGAAACCGCCTGCAATGAAAAGTGCCGCCAACTGCAGGTGCTCCGGGTTCAACTGATGCAGCCGCGCGTTATACCAGAAACTAATGTCTTGGGCAATTTGATAATAAGTGGCTAAGGCCGATGAAATCCCGCTTAAAAGAGTCCCCGTAGTCGCCCCCAAAATCGCGAGCCTAACCGGCGACAGACCATTAGGCAGCAACGAACCCAACCCAAAAACCAGAACCCCGCCAAGTACCGAACCAAAAAATGAAAAAAACATCCGCTCCAAAACCGAAGCATCAGGTATCAACAGCATGCAAAGGGTAATCGCCAACGCCGAGCCATCCATAACTCCCATCAAACCGGGAGAAGCCAGATGATTTCTAATGATTCCCTGCATTAAAGCTCCGGATACGGCCAAAGCAGCTCCAATCAGGAGCGCTCCGATCACTCTCGGCAACCGGGAATTAATAATAATCTGATGATTTACATTGGTTGGATCGAAGTGAAAAAACGCCGCTTGGATGGTCTCCCGGTCGATCGGTTTTGTTCCGTAACGGATCGCCAAGAACATCGTAAGCAGTATCATAACTGGTGAAACAATTAAAATCATATGTGGCATAACCTTTTTTAAACGCATTGACATCAACTCTGCCCGCTATCGATTGAATTCAAAATCATCAGGATCTCGAAATATTCTTGTATTCAATCTTCGCAATCGCCTGGCAGTGATCTCCTTGATAATAAATATTTAACCATTCGCAACATTTCCATGATTGATTTGGAAGCTTAGTTAGTTTAAACTAACATTAAGCCGAACGATTAACGTCGTCTACGGCTCTCGTGGGCCGGTGGAGCGGCGCGGACAACTTATCGATTCTACATCTATCCCTAATCGATGTATTCAATAATACCATTTTCGCAACGGATTCCTTATAACGATATTGCGATTTTTATAACCATATTTCGCAATTTGAAGGAGTGACTATAATGTTGGTTAATGATCATATTCGGGAGCTGATTGAAAAATTTCACTTATGTACCCACATTCCCATCCGATCGGTTGACTTTGATGGAATCCCCATTCATTCGGCGGGGTATTCCGAGACATGTGACCAATTATTCGAGAACCAAAATATCTTCGACCAAGCCAAAAGGGGATTAACGACGAATGATGATACGCATATCGTAACCATCTCTTGTTTAAATCATATTCATTTTACCGCTTGCCAAATCTGCGGCAAAAATATCAATCGGGGTTTTCACATCATCGGCCCCTATACCTCACAGCGTGAGGTCACTGGCGACTCGATCGTGTACAAGCCGGCTTATTGCATTCCATATTTATTAGAATTGCTGCGGACAATCGCCGCAGATAGCCTGTACCTTAAACAAAAAATAAAAACCTTCTACACGCAGCCTTATTGCTTATATGTGAAAAAAGCCATCGACTATATGGATGCCCGCTACCGTGAACCCATCACGTTGGATGATACCTCACAGTACCTCAAAATCAGTAAATCCTATTTGTGCAATCTGTTTAAAAAAGAAACCGGGAAGACGTTCTCCCAGTATCTTAACGAATTACGGATTGAGAAAAGTAAAAAAATGCTACTCGAAGAAAATTTGCCGATATTGGATGTCGCCCTTTCGGTAGGATTCAACAATCAAAATTATTACAATTTAATCTTCAAAAAACTGATGCGCCGCACACCATTGGAATTCAGAAAAAGTAGCGTATTTCGAATCACCAGCACTCAATAAGCATCCCTGCGCCTGTTGGTCAAAGCATCGGCGGACTCGTCCCATCCCAGCTGGAGGTCAATGCTATCAGACCGTCGGCCAACGTGCCTCGCCAACTCAAGAAATCATGGCCGCCGATAAATTCTTGGTAATGCACTTCATACCCTTTGGCCAGCAATACATCGCGCAAATGGCGGTTCGCGACCAGAATCGAACGTCCAGTTCCCGTAAGCGCTATCTCTCCCGTTCCCGCATCTAGATAAAAACGCAACGCGAGCTTTGGCCGTTGTATAAACAATCCCGCGATATGGTTTCCTTGACGGCTTCGGTTGGGCTCATTGAACTGCTCCAGTTGTTCCGATGGCTGCCACCAATAGGAGCCTGACTGGGACAGCACATTGCCAAACCGCTCCGGGTAATGCAGCGCAACGTAGGTGGATGCCAAACCGCCGTAACTTGACCCGGCAATAATGGTGCGGCTAGGATCATTCGTGACGTTATAATGTCGTTGTGCCCACGGGATGAGTTCGGTTGCCATAAAGTCCGCAAATAGAGGATTGCACGGTAACTGCCGGCTGCGCGCGTCACCGGGCCCGTTACCGATAACGATGGCCACCAGTGGCGGTATTTTTCCGTCAGCCAGTAAGTTATCAAGAATCGTGGGTGTCGGTACCCGTGATAAATACCACTGCTCATCAAACACTAACAATAGTCCATAAGGTTTCGCCTCGGTTGAATAGCCCGGCGGCGTATAGGCCGAAATAAACCGTTCATCTTGCAACAGTTCACTTTTCATGGTAACCCGTTGCAGAGCGCCCCGGCTAACACCCAGACGTTCATCCATCCATGGTTGGGGTGGTGCTCCCGGCAATACCAATGATGATAACGATTCGAACCGGCCGCCCGGTTCTTCCAAACAGGGCTGGCGGTTCAACGGATCAGTCTTTGAAGAGGCGAAATAGATCAGTTTATGCCGGGGCGCGCTGTCGATATCCGGCGGGGCAATCGGCGGCACGTTTACGAGCAGCGTATAGGCAAACCTGCCTTGGGACGGCAATTGAATTGTGGTGTACCATAGGTCGGTTCCCTCCAGCCAAGCCATAGTATAATCATTGGGCAGCATGGTCCGAAATAAAAGATGAACCCGAACATTACGGGTTTGCTCGTCCCCTCGCCACAAAAACGTACAAAGGGTCAACCGGGGTTCGAGTGGATCGTCTTCGAGAAGTGGTGTGCCTTCTCTTTCAACTTCCCGCCAAAAGACGGCCAACGCTTGAGAAGGATGAGTCGCCAAATCAGCTCGCAACTGTTTGATACGGGGACTTTCCAAACGTGAGTCAGGTGCGGCGCTGACCCGCTCCTCCAATGATAGCGTTTGCTCCAGCGTCAGTTGATAGTTGCCCGTTCCCAACTCTGATTGCAATTGCAAACGGTATTTTCCTGCCATGTCGGCGACAAAAGCCAGCGAGCGTTTTCCATCACTATCGATCATCCACCCCCGGACCCGCCTATCCATTGGATCTAGGATTGTTAATACGCCACGAAAGCCGCTGGCTTCAAGTGTGAACAATGCCATCGCTTGGCTGTCTAACTCCAGCAGGTGATAAATCCTTTCCCCTCGGCCCAGAAACCCCGGTACTGGAATTCCGACGGTAACCGAACATCCTTCGGCCTCCCGGTCCGATCGCTTTTTTAGGTTCAAAATTTTTTACTCCTCTGATTGGGATAGTTTTTTGACAACCGCTTTTAGAAACTGAATTTTCCCACCCACCGCCACGCCTTGAATCAAAGGATCAACCACATTGACAAACACATTGTTGGTTTTGACTGCCTTCATGCCGCGCCAGATCGGGTTATTCCCCAACTCCTCCAACGCTCTGGGATGGGCCGGGCTTTCGGCAACCGCATATTGCACAAAAATATAGTCAGGATCCATTTCACTGAACTTTTCTAGTGAGACAACTTCTTGGACTTTTACCGCTTTGATCTCTTCCGGTACAGTTAAGCCCAATTCGGTATAAAGCAGATCATTAAAATACACGTCCGCCGGATAAACGCTAATGTTTCCCATCCGAATTCGTACCGCGACAACTTTCTTTTTTTTGACCTTTTCCGGCAAACGGGCTTTAGCGATAGCAAGGTCCTTACGATACTCTTCCAGCACCTCTTCCACCGGCCCCTGTTTACCGGTCAATTCCCCGAGAAAGCGGAGGTTGGCTTCTCCATCACCGGGGAAATGGGAAATCGGAATCATTGGGGCAATCTTTTGCAATTGCTCCGCCGTAGCCGCCGGAAATTTATCGCTGCCGATGATGACATCGGGGGCTAATTTCAAAATTGCTTCATAATTTGGCTGTGTCCTTTCCCCAATCGGTTTAGCGTCTTGGGTGATTTCGGCGAATAAGGCCGGAAAGGTCCCGCCAATGCTCATCACTCCAACCGGTTTAACCCTCAGCGCCAACAGATCCTCCAGCGCCTCCAGGGCTCCAGTAACGACAATTTTCTCGACTTTGACAGGAAGAACGTATTCTTTCCCGAGGTAGCGAAAAGTCTTTCTATCCTCTTCTTGATGTTTTGTTGTGACCGGTATCTTTGGCGGATCGGTCCGGCGGGGCTTCAAGGTTATATAAACTCCGATGACCAGGCCAAAGATGGCGACAAATATCACGGGGTGCCTAAGCCACAATTTTTTCAATCCAAATTACTCCTTCTTAAATCATAATATCGAGACGCCAATTCAGGCCAATCTATTAGGATTAGCCTGAAATTAAAGTCTTTGCTCGCCCGGTTAAAACTGAAGCTGGGTGATGATACTCCTGTTGCTCAAAACTGCATGGTTGCCGACAGTTTAAAGGTACGGGGTCCACCCAAGGTCGCAAAATTATCTTGTCCGAAACAACCTGCCCAGTAGTGTTCGTCAAACAGGTTTTCCACACTGAGCCGGTAGGTAATCGGAGTCTCGTTAATTATCGTTTTATACCGCGCGCCAATATCATACCGCATCCAGCTCGGGATTTCGATGGTATTGGCATTATTAATATACTGGGAGCCGGTGTAGATGGCCCGCAGCGAAAACGTCAAATCCCGAACCCACGGCGTATCCCACTCCACGCCAGCATTGGCTGTCCATTCGGGGACGCCAAGCGGGGTATTGCCGTTATTGGCGCTGGTATTGGAACGGACCAGTTCGGCATCGGTATAGGCAAGGCCGCCCAAAAGACGGAAATTCTTCGCTACGCTGCCAAAGGTATTCCATTCAATACCGCGGTTTCTTTGTTCGCCGCCATAGGAATAGATATTGTTAATCGTTGTATAACTTGGCACTTCGATTTGGAAAAAGGCCAACGTATTGGCGAAATTCCCCTTATCCCACTTGACGCCGATTTCATGCTGGTTGGTTTTATACGGTTCCAATACTTCATTGGCATTGTTATACGTTATACCAACCACAGTTCCGGGTAAAAGCGCTTCAATATAATTGGCGTAGAGGGAGACCGATTTCCCCCACGGTTTGACGATGAGGCCCACCATCGGTGTGGTGGCGTCGGATTCGTAAAAGGTGATTTTGGTCGGTTCTCCAGTCTGGAGATTACTGGAATACGTGTAGCCCGTCTGATCGATATTTTGCCGACGAACTCCCAGCGTTAACTGGACTTTATCCTCGTTAAAGGAAAGCGTGTCGGACAGCAGAAAACTGGAAAGTTCAGTAACGCGTGTCTTATTGCCCTTGGCTGGCTGCGCCAGGTTATTAAAGAAGTCGGCAACCGATCCCGGGTTGTTGATATTTATGGGGTAATTATTGGCAGCCGAGTTCTGGTCAAAAGCATTGGAATAATCCGTATCCATAAAGTCTGCGCCTAAAACAATCTGATGCTTTACCGCACCGGTCTGATAAGTGCCGCGCAGCCCCAGTACTGAAGAAGTATTCTCAATCCAGAAGTATTGTTTAAACACGGTCCGGAGCTTTGCCGATCCATCGGGCTGGAGTTCCAGCACATGATTGCCGTTGATGTAGCCGGTTGCGTCGGCTGATAAGGTACCGATACCGGCATAAGCGGTTAAATTGTCCCGGATGTCATATTCACCTTTCAACAGGACACCGGTATTCTCCATCGTGCCTGATGTTCCCTTGTACGCATTGGTCGAGCCATCCGGCGCTTTCACATGGCCATACTTGGCTAGGCTATACATGGAAATGGCGCCATTGTCATTAGTCACTTCCGAACTGTAGGCATCCAGGGAGAAACGCCATTTGTCCCGGCGGTAATCCAGGCCCAGAGCGCCCAGCAACCGTTCCCTGGACTGGTCGTCGGTTGCGGTCTCGCCGTCCGCATACAAGCCGTTGAAGCGAACGCCCCATTCCTTGTTTTCGCCGAAACGGCGGCCAAGGTCAAGATGGCCGCCCCAATGCGACGATGAGGCATAGCTGGTGGTAAAGTTAGTGATATCCTCTTCGCCGGCGCGTTTGGGCACCAGGTTGATAGCGCCGCCCACCGAGGTGTTCATGCCGCCGTAAAGAAAAGAACTGGGCCCTTTAAGTACTTCGACACGTTCCAGAAATTCAACCGGAACATTATGATTCGGCGCCATACCCTGCACGCCGTTAAAATAGAGATGCTGATAATTTACCTCTAAACCGCGGATCATATAGTTTTCATTGTGATGACCGGCAGAGGTACTATACCGGACGGACGGGTCATTGATCAGCACGTCATATAAGGTGTCGGCCTGCTGGTCCTCGATGACCTGGTCGGTATAACTGGTGACGTTAAAGGGCGTGTCCATAAAATCCTTGTCGCCCAGTACGCCGATATTGGCGTCGCGCGCCACCTGCTCATCCTTTGATTCCGTCACTTCCACCTCGGTAACCGCGACTTCAGTGGCGGAATCACCATTTTGGCTATCGTCGCCGGTTTCCTGCGTTTCTGAAGCTGGCTCGGTGACAGACATCTCTGCCGCACTGACATTCCCAAGTAAACTAAACGCCAAGGCAACGGCCAATGCCGTACCATACAGAAAAGACCTAAACTTCTCTTTTTGGATGGTCATTTTTATTCTCCTTTCATTCTTGGCTTATAAAACAGCGTACATTCAAACTAAGAACCAAACTGATCTCCTATCTCCCTACGCCTATTTCGTTCAGATTGATCGTCCTAAAGTTAGTTTATACTAACTAAAAAACAAATCCATTTCACTTTTGAACAACCTAGCCCAGCGCTTGAACTTATTATTTAGAATAGCATTTTTTGACGCGAACTCTTATAACCATATTGCAATTTTTATAATGATATTTTACTATTTAACCGGTACACCAAGGGAGGAATCATGGATAATGGCTTTAACCCCGTCTAAAGGACGCCGTGTATTATTTCCCTTGTGGTAATTGTTGGCGATTACCCTGAAACGGCAGTTCAGGTTCACCGCCCCACCCGTTTTACCCATTAAAACCAGGCACCGGTGCGAATCCCCCCTAAAACAAAAAACCAGCTTTTAGCTGGTTTCAATTTCTTTGGTAGTCCCAAGGGGATTCGAACCCCTGTCACCGCCGTGAAAGGGCGGTGTCCTAGGCCTCTAGACGATGGGACCGCACTAGTATTAAGTTTGTTACCAATTTCGCAATTCTTAAATTAAAAACCGCAAATTATCATTAAAAATGGTGGGCCATCGGCGACTCGAACGCCGGACACCCTGATTAAAAGTCAGGTGCTCTACCGCCTGAGCTAATGGCCCGTACTGCGTAGTGCAATCAGCTTTTATATCTTACAACATTTTAAAAACCATGTCAACACCTTTTCTTTAGACAATCGTTACCAAATCGGCTCCGCCAGAATGGTTTCATCCCGACGCCAGCCGACCGAGACCATAGCGACCGGCGCCTGCGCCAGGTCGGAGATGCGGCACAGGTACTCCCGGGCCTTAACCGGCAGATCGCCCAGTTCCCGGGCGCCAGTGGTGTCCGACATCCAGCCCGGAAGCTCCTCGTACTCCGGTGTGCACTGGCTTAATACGTTCAGATTGGCGGGGAATTCCCTGATAATACTGTTTTTATAACGATAACCGGTGCAAACCTTGATCGCTTCCATTCCGTCCAGCACATCCAGCTTCATCACGACCAGGGCGTCGACCCCGTTCACCCGGACCGAGTATTCGGCGATCACCCCGTCAAACCAACCGCAACGGCGCGGCCGCCCGGTTGTAACCCCGTATTCGCGGCCCCGGCCGTCCCGCAGCTTCCCGACCAATTCCTCGGGCAGTTCGGTGGGGAACGGCCCTTCGCCGACCCGGGTCGAATACGCTTTGACCACGCCGATCACCTTGCCAATCCGGGTAGGTCCTACGCTCGCGCCCGAACAGACCCCGCCGGCCGAGGGCGACGACGAACTGACGAATGGATAGGTCCCGTGATCGATATCGAGCAGCGTCCCCTGAGCTCCCTCAAATAAAACCTTCTTGCCTTGCTTAACGGCCTGGTTTACCAGGACCGAGGTGTCGGTCACCATCGACCGCAACGCTTCGGCATATCCCAAATACTCATCAAGGATGACCTTGATATCGAATCCCTGATGGCCGTATATCTGCCGTAAAACCCGGTTCTTGATCTTCAAAATCTCGGCGAGCCGGACCCGGAACTCAGCGGCGTCGAGCAGGTCAACCATGCGGATGGCGTCGTACCGCGCATATTTATCGACATAGGCCGGCCCGATGCCCCGGCCGGTGGTGCCGATTTTTCCAACCGTCCGGCTGGACTCATCCAATTGATCGAGAACCGGGTGATAAGGCATAATCACATGAGCCCGGTCACTGATGCGCAGCCCTGAAACGTCGATGCCGCGGGCCTTTAACTCGGCCAACTCCTTCAGCAACACCCCCGGATTGATGACCACTCCGTTCCCGAGCACGCAAAGCGTGCCCGAATAGAGGATCCCCGATGGAACTAAGTGCAATTTGAATTCGTTGTCGCCGACGACCACCGTATGCCCGGCGTTGTTGCCGCCCTGATAGCGCACAACCAGTTCCGCTTCACTGGCCAGATAATCGGTGATCTTGCCTTTTCCCTCATCGCCCCATTGCAAACCTATCACAACTATCGTCGCCATGCGGGCACCTCCTCAAAAATGACAATCGCGTCTTCCACGTTTCCCCAAGGCGCCGCCTAGGCATTCCCGCGAAAAGCCGGCCCTTGCAACCGGAAGGGCGAGTGTCGGATGAAAAGCCCCCGTACTTACCGGGTGGTCTTTTCCCGCTTTTCATCCTACCATAATCTGTGATATAATTCAATTTAATCGTTTTTATAATTTTAATAAGTAAAACTTATAGGAGGCTGCCAATGGAACTGAATCAGCTACGTACCTTTGAAAAACTGGTCGAATACCGTAATTTCTCCAAAGCCGCCTCCGAACTTCACCTGACCCAGCCGGCGGTGACCCTGCAGATCAAAAACCTTGAGGAAGAAATGGGCGAACTCCTCTTCGAACGGCTTGGCCGGACCCTGGCACTCACCCCGGCCGGCGAGATCTTTTCCGGTTACGTTCAGCAGATCCTGAACCTGACCGAACAGGCGCGCGAAACGGTGCTGCAGTTCTCGACCACCCGCGGCCGCCTAACCATCGGAGCCGGAACTACCACGATCATCTTCCGCCTACCGGTTATTCTTCAACAATTTCACCATGATTATCCCGGCGTGGAGATCCGGATCCGGAGTGGCGACTCGGAGATCCTGACCCGCCTGGTCCTGGACAACGGAGTGGACCTCGGCTTGGTTACCACCAAGCCGGACCCGGCCGCGCTGGGCATGCTGACCATGCGGCCGGTCTTTGAGGACCGGATCCGTTTGGTCGCCCCGCCGTCCTATCCCGAACGCCTGAGCAGCACCCAACTGGAGGGCGAATCATTGATTCTGTTCCGTTCCGGGGCGGGGTTCCGGCGCTTTCTGGATGAGCAATTCCGGCTGCACGGCTTTAAGCCGCAAGTATCCCTGGAGCTGGAAAGCATGGAGGCGATCAGCCGTTTGGTTCAAAGCGGCTTGGGATTGGCGTTTCTGCCCGAAGTGGCCGTGCGGGAAGAATTAGAAAGCGGCCGGCTGCGCCGGGTCGAGGTGGACGATTGGCGTCCCATGTTGCGCCAGACTTTTCTCATTCACCGGCGGGACAAATATCTTTCCTGGCCGATCCGCTCGTTCCTGGAACGGATCGGGCCGCCCGATCCGGATATGTTAAACTTAAAGATTACCAACCCAGATGGTTAACATATTTTCCTCTGTTTATAATTTCAAGAAAACTCCTTTGTTTGTTTTCCAGCCAATGTTTAGGGATGGAAAAATTGATTCGAATTTCTTTACTTGAACTTATCTGGATTGAATTGGCAGCGCTTCTTTGGGAATAATCGGCCGGAATCGGCGCATATTATACAGCGAGAGGCCGGCAGTTCTTGACGACATTTATGGCTTGCCGAGTCGGCAAGCCTCAGGTTCATCAATGGTGACTGCCCATTGGTTTCCAATGGGTAAAGCGTCGGATGATCCTGTCGGCCTCTTGGCAATAAATTTGTCTCCGGCAATCCGGTTCCCATGACCGGATTGCCTCATTTTTACGGCAAATACGGCCGGGGGTTGACCGGAACGCCGTTGATCCGCACTTCAAAATGAACGTGCGGCCCTGTGGACAATCCGGTGTTGCCGGAAAGGGCGATGGTTTGTC
Source organism: Bacillota bacterium (assembly GCA_023402395.1). Taxonomy (GTDB): domain Bacteria; phylum Bacillota; class UBA4882; order UBA8346; family UBA8346; genus JAEYGI01. Next base: position 42,059 of record JAEYGI010000060.1, on the reverse strand, counting down.
CTTGGGTTATCCGTTCCCCGGCCTTGACCAGCAGCCGTGAATTGTGTCCGTAACAGGTAGAGATGCCTCCGCCATGGTCGATGGCGACGAAGTAGCCATACCCGCCTTTCCAGCCGCTAACCAGCACCACGCCGCCGTCAGCGGCGGCCACCGGAGTCCCGGTGGGAACGGCGATATCCTGGCCATTATGCAATTTCCTACTTTTTAACACCGGATGATAGCGATAACCGAAGGGCGACGACAATCTGCCACGCACCGGCCAAATCATCCGGCCCGAACCCAGGCCCTCCTTGACAGTAGCCGACTGATCCCGGCGGATTTCCCGTTCCAATTGCCGTGAGGTCTCCTCGTATTCGGCGAGCGCCTTTTCGAGCCGGGCCCGGTCCGATTGAATCTTATCCAATTCCTGCTTGGTCACTTTCACCTTGTTCGCGATCTTATCCTGTTCCCGGGAGACCTTATCCCGGAGCGATGCCACTTTCCTGAACTCAGACTCCACTTGTCTGGTTTTGGCCTGCACCTGCTGTTGCTGCTCAGTCACGGCCGCTTTGGCCTCCCGCAGCTCATCCAGGACTTCCAGATCGTGCTTGACGATGTAGGCGACGGTAGTGTATTTGGAGACAAAGTCAGCGAAATCCCTGGCCTCGAACAGGATCTCCAGATAAGGCTGGGGGCCGTATTTGTAGATCGCGACCAATCGCTGGTTCAATCGTTCTTGTCTGGCGCTCCGCTCCTCCTCCAATGTCCGCAGATCGTTTTGCAGGCCGCGCAATTCCTTTCGGGAAAGCGAATATTGATCCTGGACCTTGTCCAGCCGCGACTTGATCTGATCGTAATTTCGTTCCAACCGGCTCAGATTCTGCTGTTCCTTCCGAAGATTGCCAAGAACCGACCGCTCTTTCCTCTTTTTCTGGAAAATCTCCTCGCGCGTCTTTTGAATCAGCCGCTGCAGATTGGACGTTTGACTCTCCGCGCCCGCCGCCGGACTCAACCCGGCCAGAACCAGACAGGCCGCAAGCGTCAACGCCATAGTTTTCCGTATCAAAAACGCGCACCTGGACAATGACAAGCCCCCCTTTACGGGAGTCTTCGACGGAAAACCCGGATTCAACCTCTAGTAAATTATGGATATCGCTTTTTTCTGCTTTCCGCTCCCGGCGCCGATACCGGATCCGACAATGTTTGAATTATCGGCCGCCCGGTTGGAGCGGATGTGCTATTGCTAAAGCGGAACTTTTCCGTTTAGGAGCGGCTCCCGCTACAATGGTAGTGAACCCGTTTCCATCCGCGGCCGCTGTTGCTACTATATTCGGATTAGTAAAAAAATCATCCCAAACGGGATGATTTTTAGCAAATCTTCAGCCAAAGCCAATACTTTTCAGCCACAAGACTCCTTTTGAAAGCCTTGCGGATGTCCTTTCAATTGCTTTTACTTCTCCAGCACCACTTTTCGGATGGCCTCGGCCACCCCGCTGTGATCGTGATCGGCCACGATCAAATCCGCCTTCTCCTTGACCACGGCCGCGGCATTCCCAATCGCCACCCCGACTCCGGACCATTCCACCATCGACAAATCATTCGGCGCATCGCCGATGGCCATCACCTCTGACGCCTCCAGCCCCCATTGGGCGGCCAGTTCCCGCAGGGCCAGCCCCTTGGAGACGCCCGGCGCCAGAATCTCCAGATAGGTCGGCTTGGACTTGACGAACTGCAATACGTCCCCGAAATCCCGCCGCAACCGGGTCTGAATCGCGTCAATGGCCTCGATCTCACCCACTCCCAGCATCTTGTGGGAAGGAGCGGTCAGCGCCGCCTTCAGATCGCCGACCGGATGGGGCTCCACTCCGGCATTGGCGGCGTAGCGCTCGCCCCAGACCGTCATTTTGTCCATATAAAGCGTGTCATTGATGTAGGCATTCAAGTGAACGTCCGCTTCTCTGAAGGAGTCGACCAGCCGCAATGCTTCCGCCACCGGCACCGGCCGGTGATACAGGATCTCTCCGGAGATCGCCTCCTGAATGATCGCCCCGTTATAGGCGATCAACGGCACCTCCAATCGCAACTCTTCCACATAGGGACGCATCGACCGGACCATCCGGCCCGACGCCAGCAACACCTTTACGCCCCGGCCAATCGCCTCCCGGATCGCCCCCTTGTCCTCGTCCGAAATTTTCAAATCGCCGCGCAACAGCGTATCATCCAGATCAATCGCAATGCAACGAATCATGAAGCAGCCTCCTTGGCTTGAGATTCAATCCATTTCACTATATCACAAACCCCGGACCGAAAAAAGAGGGCTCCGCGCAGCGAGCCCCTCCCTTATTTAATTCCGGTTGCTAAAGTCGATGTCCAGAATGCAACCTGGCAAAGAAGAGGCGAATCGGCGTTGCCCTTGCTTTCCCGAGCTTTTTCCAAATAACCTCGTCCTTCGTTTGCCATAACCCGTTTAACGCAGTCCGGACTCAGTTTTCAAACGGCCCCATGGTTGTCACACCCTGCATGCGCAGGAGCGCGGCGTCGGTCTCGGGGTCGCCAAGCGAACTGGTCAGTTCCTGCTCGATCCGGAATCCCGCCACCCAGCCGGTGGCCTCCTCGATCTCAATCCAGCCGCGCTGGGCGCCGCTGAATCCCGCTGTTTCCGAGGTTCCACGCGATCCGATCACCGATTGATACTCGACGAGCGCCAGCCCGTTCTTCCGGTCAACCAATTGAAAGCGATCCTCGGTGACCAGGAGCATGCCGTTTAAAATGCTCTCGGCGCTTCCGGTCCAAACGTCGCCGACCGCCACCGGCGTCCCGGGATAAAGGTGGGGATCGCCGGCGACACCCATCAGCTTTTCATAATCCAGCCTGTCCTTGACCTGATTCAGGAAGGAACGTTTCAACTCACTTCCCGGCATCAGCGCCTCAGCCTTCCGGAGTGAATCGTCCAGCCCCTTCATCTCGATCATCCGGCCCGACGGGTCCAGCCGGAACTGATAATTCAGACCGACCAGGCTCCCCAGGAGCAGATTTTCAATGGTGGCCGGAGCGAACGGATCGGTGGAATCGTAATCGAGCCCCGCTTCCAGCGGCCCGGTGGCCTTCATGGCCAGCGAATGAAGGATCAGCCGGCCTTGGGCGTTCCCCTCCGGATCCACCGTCTCGATCTCCAGCGCCATTCCGGCCCCGAAGCGCAGCCGCATCTCATTCAATGACTCCGCGTCCTCCCGCCAGATCCGATAATCGGCGCTGACTTTCAGATTATGCCGTTCCCCCGCGCTCACCCGTCGTGCCAGCTCGAGCATATCCGCGGCCGGCCCCGCTTCGGCTGCCTCCGCCTCAATAACCGGCTCGGCCGGACTCCCCGGGTCCCCAAGATCCTCGCCGTACGACGGCCGGACCGCCGCCACCCCAAGCCCGATACAGACGAGCCCTACCCAAGCAACCAGTCTTCTCATAACCCTTCCCAACCTTTACCGTTAATTCTCTGCCGGCCGCATCTCCCAGGTAGTCTTCCATTCCAGCGTCAACGGAATCACTGCGTCCAACCGTCGCACCTCGCCGGTTAACGGCGCGATTACTGTCGCCTTCCGCGCCAGTCCGGAGGCGATATCCAACTCGACCTCGCCCCGTACCGTTCCGGCCAAATGAAAGAGGATCTCCCCTTTGAATTTTCCCGAATCCAGCTCGTACTTGCCGGAGAACTGCTTATCAACGGGTCCTAGGATCCGGAGATAGGCAGTTCCTTCTTTGATCTGATATACCTCGAACGTTACTTCGGCACTCAACGGTTCAGCGTCGGAAGGCAGGAGCAGCGTTCGTTTCCAGGTTTGATTCAACGCCAGCGGAACGGTCTGTGGGATATTGATCAATCCGGCCACTGCATGGGCTGTTCCTGCTCCCCACCAGCTATGCCGTTCCACTACGGTTCCGGACCCGATCGGCTTCGCCTGAAACCGGAGATCCGGGGTTACGCCTTTGGCGTCACAGGTCAACCGGAACGACCGGCCGGCCGTATCGAGGATCCCGGCGAAACGCTCCGGCGCGCCCTCCCGGTTCTGTGCCGCGTCCAGCTCCAAGGTTTCAAAAGGGGTCCGTTCCGCTACCGTCACCCGTTCGCATTGAAACTCGACTTTTACCGCGCCGAGTCGGTCAACCTCAACGGCCGTCATCCGGTAACCGCTCTCAATCCTTTGCGTCCGGACCGTCTGATAGCCCTGAATCGTCTGGACCGCCAGCGTTTCGACACGGAGATCCGCCAGCCAGCTCTGATTGGGAGCCAGCCGGTACCGGCCGGACGGCCCTTCCGCCGCAGCCAGCGATCCCACCAGGAGCAAAACCGTGATCCCGCTCATCCATCCTCTTTTGCCCATCACAATCCCCCGCTTTTGGTACCTCGTTCCAATTAAAGCGTGTGATTAACCCGGCCGGAGGCGCGGGTTAATCACAACGTTTCTGGAGCCCCGCGCATGTTAAGCCGGATCTCAAGTTTACGCAAAGGAAAAACTGGCAATCGCCAGTTTAGGGTTTTATAATTTTCGCGCCTGGGACGGAATCCTTAAAACGGCTCAATGATTACCGTTCCCGCCACCGACATCTGGAACGACTGATCGGAGCCCGGCTCCGGTTTGGCGGTGCCGGTAATTTCCTGTTCCAAACGGAGCCGGTGCACCCATCCGTTCTCCTCCAGCACTTCGATGACACCCCGTTGCGACCCGGTCACATTCATGGCTTTGGGTCCGCTATTGGTGCGCGGCTTGATCTGGGAGGCGAGATCGATAAAGACCACGCCGTCTTTCCGGCCCTTGATCTCATAGCGGTCCTCGCTGATCAGATCCAACCCGTTGGAATTAAATTGGTTGATCCCCTGCCAGGAGTCGCCGACCGCCACCGGTTGCTTCGGATACAGCGCGAGTTGATCCGTAGCGCCCATCATCGTCTTGTAATCAAGCTGCGAACGGAGGTTCTTGAGAGTAGACCGCTTATCGGGGCTGTCCGGCAGGAGCTTCCCGATCTCTTTGATTAATTCTTCGAATCCCTTGACATGGACCACCCGGCCGGAAGGGTTGATTTTCACATCGAGAGTGAAGCCCATCAGCGACGCCAGGATCGAGTTTTCGAGCGCCGGCTCCTGGAACGGATCGGTCGAGTCGAAATCGACGGTGGTCCCGAACGGGCCGGAAACCCGCATCAGCATCGAGTGAATGGTAATCCGGTTGGTGATATTCCGCCTTTTATCCATCTCCAGCACCTGATAGTCAAGGCCGTAACCGTAGGTCAGGGACATCCGCACTTCCCCTTCCTGGGTCCGGGCGTTGATCTGATACCTGGAATACACTTTGAAATTGTAGTGATCGCCGGGGCGGGGCTTCTGGGCCAGTTCAAACCGTTCCGGGGCCTGACCCGAACCAGTCCCGGCCGGGAGCAAAACTACGAACGCTCCGAGTAGAAGCGGGGCGAGTCGTTTCATGAAGGATCGCATCACCGGCATCATCTCCCGTCTCCGCTCGCGGCGGAACGCATTGTCATCCGCAACTGAACCGCCAACGGCACCGCCCGGCCATTCCGCTTAACCTCTCCCTCCAGTTGCGCGGCGTAGTCCAACTCCGTCACCCAACCGGTTTCCGCCGCCACGGCCGCCGTTCCCGATACGTTCCCCGCCAGTTGATAATCGGCACCGAACCGGTAAATCTGATCCCGGCCCAGGTCCAGCTGCTGATCCTTGGAGAAGACCCGCTTCACCGGACCGCTCAGGCTCAGGGTTACCGCTTCCGAAGACCGTTGGTCCACTGCCAGCTTCACGCCGCTGGAAAACTCCGACCCCATCAGCGGCAACGTTAGATCCCCGGTCCAGCCAGTTCCGGACGAAGACGGCCCCATTCGCGGCAGGGAAAGCGCCCCGGCGATCACTCCCTGAATCGCCCGCCCGGTCCGGTTTTCCTCAAACCGTTTCAACAGCGTCATCAAATTGGCTCCCTTGAGATCTTTCGAATCAACCACCACTTTTTCCGAACCAGCCTCCAACTCGCTGATCTCCGCCGCTGGAGTCAGCCGCAACTTGAAGATGCGGCCGGCGATCCCGGCATAGTCGGCGAGACTCTCCGGAAGATCCGCCTCTTTTTGAGCGGAGGAATATTGATAGGTCTCAAAGGGTGTCTGTAACCGTACCGCCGCCTTTTCGCAAGTCCATTCGAGCGTCGCGGCGCCGCTCTCGTCCACGTCCGTTACCTTGCAGGTATATTGAAGTTCCGCCTTTAGCGTCCGCTCCTGAATGACTCCGGCGGTACGCTGCTGAATATTGTTCTCAATCCCGACATCGACCCGGTACGCCTGTCCAGCCGCCAGCCGGTAGCGAAGAGCGTCTGTCCCGGCATCGGCCGAAGCCGCCCATGCCGGGACCGTAACCAATGCCATTCCCAGACCGATCACTAAAAAGCCCCGTTTCAATCCCACCACTCGCTCTCCGCCGCTTTCGCATTATAATAAAGAAGGTTCGGTTCAAGGCCGCCAATATCCTGCCTCTCCTTTGAAAATAATGGCTGGATGCGACCGGCTGCGTTGCTTAAATAATAATCGGACGAATCCCGGTTTTCCTTCATTATTTTAAAATCGGGAACCAGTTTCTATCTCCAACGCGCATCCCCAACGATAAAAGCCCGGGCTTCATAGCAGCCGGGCTCATTTATTCTTCCTATTTCAATCCGCATCGGAACAAACTCCGCTTGCTTCACGACCGCGGCGGTTTTGGACTGGATTATTGCTTTACTGCTTGTCGATTGTCCATTTCCGTGACATAGGCCTTCAGCTTATCCTCTTTAAGAAGTTGAACCTGTTTGTCAATCTCCGCGATCCGAATATTGGGATCGTTTTTACGGAGTTCTTCATAGGTGCGGATCATCAGGAGCAACCCGGCGTAAGAGTCGTTCCCCCGCTTATTCCGCTGCAACTGGGAGCGGACGTTGCCCGCGATATAGTTGGCGAGCAGCAGGTCGGACCAATCGTTCTGCTTGATCCATGGCAGAATATTCGGATCAATGATCACATGGACATCATCATTGTAATTGGCGTAGTAGACCACATTTTGCCGGGCGACATCGGCCAGCGGCGACAACGGCTGCGCTTCGATATAGTCCACCATCTCGATGATGGCGGTCTTATCGGGCAGTTGAAGCGGATGGGGTGCTGATTCGGCGGCGCTCACCGCCAGCGGAACCACTAAAAAGATTACGACCAAAACCCCTAGCATGTATCGTTTCATTTGACGGCCTCCGGTGGATCTTTTGTAAATCGTTCGCCTGTTTTCCAGAAAATCCTCTTGTTGCCATAAATTGTTCCGCCGTTTATTACAGACTTGCGGAAGAATGTTATTGGTTAATTATAAATATATTGTTAATGAGGTGAGGACGATGATTGCATGGGGCTGGGTGATCCTGCTTTGCTGGATCAGCTTTATCCTGGGAATGCTGTTGATGGGGATGTTGAACGCCGCCGGCCGCGAACTGGATGAAATCCGTGAAAATGGGCCGGACCCGGTTTCAGGCCAGCCATTGGAAAAGCCTTGACCTGTTCCCGGTCAATTCGGTTCCGGCCGCCAGCGGATCACATCCCGGTACGCCAGGTTCCCCCCGAAAATATCCAAAGCGCTACCGATGGTAAGATCCAGGCGTCCTCCACCCAACCGGTGCACCAGTTCCATATCCCCCAAAGTTCGGGCTCCACCGGCGTAAGTGGTGGGGATCTCGACCCATTGCCCCAGCTTAGCCACGAGGTCTGCCTGAATGCCCCGGCATTGGCCCTCCACGTCCACCGCATGAATCAAAAACTCGGAACAGTGTGACGCCAGTTGGGCCAGGTTCTCCCGGGTGATCTCGAAATCAGTGAACCGTTGCCAGCGATCAGTAACCACGAAGTACCGGCCGTCTCTGGCCCGGCAACTGAGGTCCAAAACCAGCCGGTCCTTGCCGACAGCCTTCACCAACCGGCGCAGGTTATCGAAGTGAATCATCCCCTCCCGAAACACATACGAGGTGACAATTACCCGGGAGGCTCCCTGATCCAGATAATCCGGGGCATTGCCGGGATCAATCCCGCCGCCGATTTGAAGCCCGCCTGGATAGGCGCGGAGCCCGTTCAAGGCCTCCACTTCATTGCCCGGCCCCAGCATGATCACATGGCCGCCGGTCAGTCCGTCCTGGCGAAACATAGCCGCGTAATACGCAGCGCCCCGGTCCGAGACAAAATTTTCAACCACGTTCTTTTGTCCGTCGCGCAACGTTCCGCCGACGATCTGCTTCACTTTGCCGCCGTGAAGATCAATGCAGGGACGAAATTTCATCGGACTACTCCTCCGTTTTCCAGTCGAAAGCCGCCTGGAGCGATTTTGCAATTTCAGAAATTGTGAGACGCCCTAAGAAAGGAGAATGCCGAAACTTCGTTTCGGCGAAAAACCATGAGCTAACGTCTACCGGTTTCTATCCACGCACCCCGTGCAGGGCGGCGCTCATCATGATGATTATACCAAACGGCTAGACGTGTTTCAATCCACGCACGCATCTAGGTATGCCGTATTCCAAATAGATTGACCTGCCGTAACCGGCAATTCATCCTCAATCAACTCCCCCGCTCCCTCTGCGCTCATCACCGCTGCTGCGGCTTCCATTGCCAAACCTCCGGCACTCACCGCCGTTCCTACGGCATCCATTGCCGTTTAGGCGGCGCCTAATGACGAACCATGGGCATGCCTTGCCGTTTAAGCGGCGCCTAATGCCGGAGCAACGGCATCGTTTGCCACAACTACGGCATGAGTTGCCGAAGCTTCGGCAGTCCTCCCCGGAAGTACGGCATTGAATGCCGTTACTGCGGCACCCCTTGCCGTAACTACGGCATCCTCCGCCGGTCAATTTGGCGTTACCCCCGCAACTGCGGCAGCGAATGCCGGATTATTTTCGGTGACACCACCAGCTAAAGGAGACGCCCTTGGTTAATTGTTGGTCAGATCCATTCACCCTCTCCCAACCAAATCAAAAAGCCGGCCCAAGGCCGGCTCTTCCATGAATCCCATCGTTTCTGAAATCAAACCTATAATAACTCCAATTGTTCCTTGATGCTCTCCGCCAGTTTGCGATGGATCCCCTCGACCTCGCTCAGTTCCTCCAGCGTCGCCTCGCGGATCCGTTTTACCGATCCGAAATGTTTCAACAGCGCCTGCTTCTTTTTGGGGCCGATCCCGGTGATCAGATCCAGGCCGGAGGCAACCGTCTTTTGGTCCCGCAGCGACTTGTGATAGGTAATGGCAAAGCGGTGGGCCTCGTCCCTGACCCGCTGCAGCAGTTTCAGCGCTTCCGACCGCCGTGACAGGATAATCGGCTGTTCCTGGTCGGGCAGATAAATTTCCTCTTCCTGTTTGGCCAGGCCAATGCGGGAAAGATGCTCCAATCCCAGTTCCCGTAAGGCTTCACTCACTGCCGACAACTGCCCTTTCCCGCCGTCGATCAGCAGCAGATCCGGGAACCGCGCGAACTTGCCGTCCTCGGACTGAAGCTCCTGCCGTTCCTCCAGGCCCCGCCGGAACCGCCGTAAAATGGCTTCGCGCATCATCGCGAAATCATTCGGCCCCTCAATAGTTCGGATCTTGAACCGCCGGTAATCGCTCCCCTTGGGCAGGCCGTTCTCGAAGACCACCATCGAAGCCACCGCTTGCTGGCCTTGCGTGTTGGAGATGTCGAAACCCTCGATCCGGGCCGGGATTCGTTCCAGGAAAAGTTCTTGCCGAAGTTCCTCCAGGATATCCTGAAGATACCCCTCGCGCTGCTTAGCCCGGTTCCGTTCCTGTTCCAGCAGATTGCGGGCATTCTCTTCCGCCATTTTGACCAATTGCGCCTTGTCGCCCCGCTGGGGCACGGCCAGACTAACCTTGGCCCGGCGCTGACAGGTCAGCCACTCTTCCAGCGTTGATCCGCCTTCCAGCGGACAAGGCAGCCAGATGGATTTGGGAATAAACCCCGACCCATCATAGTATTGGGTCAGAAAGGCTTCCAGGACTTCAGCGGCCGGTGTCTCATCCCCCTCGGCCAATTGAAAATATTCCCTGCCGACCAGCTTGCCGCCACGGATCTGGAACACCTGTACCACGCTGCCGTCTCTGTCCTGAGCCAGGCCAAAGACGTCGGTATCCTCCCGGCTGTCGGAGACCACTTTTTGTTTTTCGAGAATTTTCTCAATGTCCCGCAGCCGGTCGCGCAACAGCGCCGCCCGTTCGTACTCCATCCGGGCGGCGGCTTCATTCATCTGGCCCCGGAGTTTGTCGACCAGTTCCTCCTGGCGGCCCTCCAGAAAGAGACTGACCTGCTGGATAATTTCTCGGTAGGTTTCCTTGGGCACCTGGCCGCTGCACGGAGCCAGACAACGCTTGATATGATAGTTCAGGCACGGACGGGGCACTTTCTCTTCATCAAGATTTTTCCGGCAGCTCCGGAGCGGAAAAATCTGCCGGAGCAACCGGAAGGTATCGCGCAGGGCCCGGACATCGGTGTAGGGCCCGTAGTATTTGCTCCCGTCCCGCTTGACCCGGCGGGTGATGTAAACTTGGGGAAAACTCTCGGCCAGCGTGATCTTGACCCAGGGGTATTGTTTGTCGTCACGGAGCCGGATATTGTACTTGGGGTGCTCCTCTTTGATCAGATTGCACTCCAGCGCCAATGCTTCCATCTCGGAGTTGGTGATGATATACTCCAGACGATCCACTTGCTTGACCATGGATTGGATCCGGGGGCTCAGATTCCGGGAGGATTGAAAATAGGAACGGACCCGGTTTTTCAAAGAAATCGCTTTCCCGACATAAATGATCTTGCCGGAGGCATCCCGCATCAGATAAACCCCTGGTTTGTCGGGAAGGATTTTCAGATCGTCCGGAGTAACCATGTTCAAGCTCCCTTCTTCGGCTTACTCAAATTTATTTTCGCCGTTTACCCGCTTTTTCCTTTCCCTTGCTCCGGAAAACCCTGTTCTTCTATATATGTCGCAATAAGTCTTTCGCTAAATGATTGCGACATATTTCACTTGATTCATAAGATGAAAGAAGTTCATTCGGTTGCCCATTCGCAGCCGGCTTTTTAGGATTTGAATACTTAATTCAAAACTTTTTTCATCTTATTACAACAGCAAGATAAGTCGTTTTTTCGATAATTTAGGCTGATTTTGTTCCTTTTTTACATGGTTTTAAACAGGTTTTTGCCCGGCCATCGCGAAACAATCTAGAGAAAGGATGATTGAACAGTGAAATCATGGATTATGGTGCGGAAAGGGATCCGGATCAACCGGTTTCTCGAAGAGCGGATGATGTTGGTGGTCCTGACGGGGTTGGCCGTTGGGGCCCTTTTTCACGATCAGCTGGTTCACCTGAAAACCGCGGTCCAGTATATCTTCGCTTACATGACGTTTGCCATGGCGGTCAATTGCAGTTCCAACGATTTTAAAAAGGCGTTGCGCTCCCCGGGGCACCTGCTGTCCATCCTCGGTCTGCTCCATGTCGCGTTGCCGCTGCTCGCTACAGTGCTAGCCAAGGTTTTTCTTCCCGGTGAACCGTTGTTTCAGGCGGGAATCATCCTGATCACCGCAGTTCCCATCGGGGTGGCCTCAGTGATCTGGATCAGCCTGTCGGGCGGCAATACCGCGCTTGGCCTGACCACGGTGACCGCCGATACCATACTTTCCCCATTAATCGTTCCCTTGGTGATGCTATTGTCCATGGGCCGGAGCGTCCACTTCGACGTAGCCCAGCTTATGACCGGACTGGCCTTAATGGTGGTATTGCCCACCGTGCTTGGAATGATCTGCCACGATCTCACCAAAGGTGAAATCAGCCGGAAAATTAAATTTATTACCGGGCCGACCACCAAGATCAGTCTGCTGCTCATCGTCGGCATCAATCTGGCGGTAGCCTGGGGAACCCTTCACCTGCTTCGCAACGCCATTTGGACGCTGCTGGCCCTGGCCGGGGTCATGGGGTTCTCGGGATATCTGGCGGGGTACGGGTGGGCCCGGATCACCAAGCAGCCTCCGGCGCTGGTCAATACCTTTATTTTCTCGGTTGGAATGCGAAATATCACCGCCGGACTGGTAATTGCCTTGAAATATTTTCCGGAACAAACCGCGCTCCCCGTTGTCTTTATCATTGTGTTTCAACAGCCGCTGGCCGCCCTCTGTCACCGCTTTTTGGCGATAAAGGAAGTCCCACACCGGCCCGGTTTTCATAAAACAGCGTCCTAGTCGTAGGTTCCGAATCTTCATGGCTTCAAAACTAAGCTTCCCACTCTATCGAATATCCGCAGACGATGGTATAATAGGGCTATAATCTGAAGAACATAAGCCTCTCTTGGGATATTTCTCATCCCTGTCAGGCCGTGTTATGCGCATTTATCCCCGGTCGGGGTGGTGGAGCCTAATTCCTTACGCCAAGCGTATCGGAATCTTTCTATAATAAGTTGAATTAAATTTCTAAGTCAGCGTCATGTCCCTAAAACCGGCCATGATGAAATGGTAAGGATTTAATTCAACTTATTGCCGCTGTAATAGGATGAAATAAATACGGTTCTGATTTTATTTGCATTGGGTTTTTGGAATGCAAATTTAAGTGAGAAAATGATTTCATCCTAATAACTAGGAATGCGTTTGACCGGACCAACTCTCTTTTTAAGCGCATCGGCTCAGGAGCTACATCAAGTTCAAATATCATTAATCGATTTTGAAACGGAGTGAAGTCATGGGCCTGTTAATCTTCGTCATCGCCCTTTTATGGCTGGTCGCCGGCTTGCTCCTCTTCGCCAATCATCAACGAAAAACCAATCTTTGGTACAGCGCCTTTTTATTTGTTTTAAGCCTCGGTTACTTCGTAGCCATGCTGAAAGATTTTGTCATTCCCGGTTTCAGCGCCGATGCGGATGCCCTTGCTCTGATGGCCCGTTTTCTTAGCGCCTTTGGATACCGGGTCTGCCCCTATCTCCTGCTCATGATCGGAATCAGCTATTCCGAACGCTTTTCGTCCGCACTAACCCGCTTGCTCTCGTTTTGGTTGCTGGTTCCGGTTTTTTTCAGTTTCGCTCTGGATCTGATCTTTCCCAATCTCGGATTTCTTACCCAGTACATTCAATATGGCCCGCTCTTCTGGGCGACGGAAATCTGGGCCATCCCCTATGGCCTGATTGCCAATGGGATACTTTTTCACGCCTTTCTGGTTGAGCGGCATCCCAAACTCCGGTCCCAGCGGCTCTTGGTGTTTCTGGTGACTGCTCCGACCCTGGTAAATTTATTGATCAGCTATAAACCCAACCTGCTCCGCATCGAACATATGTGGTGTTTTAATATGTGGCCGGTATTGGTTTTGGTTCCAATCGCCATCACCTTCCTGGTCCGATACGGCTTGTTGGGGCTACGGATCACTCTGGAACGAACCACGGTGGATAATACGGTTAAAGCAATGACTTCCGGGACTTCATTGCTCAATCACGCCATCAAAAATGAGCTCCAAGTAATCAGCGCCGGTTTGGATACTTTGAAAAGCCTGGAACAGGATGCGCGAAGGCTCAGAATCGTTAACACCATCGCTCAAGCTTCCCGGCGGCTGCTGGAAATGACCACCCGAATCCAGGGGCGCATTCAGGATTCCGCAGTGGTGCTGGAATACTGCAGTCTGAACCGGATCGTCGAGGAGTCGCTGGAGCGAATCCGGTTGACTGTCACCGAGCAGAAGATCCATGTCACATACCATCCATTGGACCAGGCATACGCCTATTGCGACCGGACCCAGATTCATGAAGTCCTGAACAATCTCTATAAAAATGCCATTGAGGCGATGCCCGGCGGCGGCTGGCTCGATGTTTATCTTTTCAGCTACAAAAAATACGCCATGATTCAGGTGAAAGACACCGGAGTCGGCATACCTAAGCCCAATCTGGCCCGGGTGATCGAGCCGTTCTTCACCACCAAGCCTTTTGGCGCCAATTACGGCTTGGGACTGACCTACTGCTACAATGTGCTCCAAAAGCACGGCGGCGATCTGGAGATCCAAAGCGTGGCGGAACACGGGACCACGATCACCCTGCGCCTGCCCAACCGAAGCCCGGCTCCTCCGCGCGGAGCAGCTACCAGAAGTAGAGAGGCCGCCGATTTGGGCATCTCGAATGGTAACAACGATTTTCAAAACGGTGGTTGATAAATTGCCACCATCTGACATGATAAAAGCAGTACATATAAAAATAAAAAGGCGGTTTGACAACCGCCTTTTTTATTATCCGGCGATAGTTTTCGCCGTTCTCCCCTTTCCTTCCGGAAAGCACTTGCCGAGCAGCTCGCCGGATAGGGACGGAGTGACCAGGCTCACTCCCCAGGTGACCAAAAGGCTCAAAGGAAAGGCAATAACAATCGAGTCCACCGCCGCCCAGGGGGAACTGGCGATCAAACTTGGCACCCCGAACAATGCCTGGCAAATTCCTAATGCCCCGGAGACCTTTAGCTGTAGAAAGAACAGCCAGAGAAGACTGACCCCGAATCCGGTGAACATTCCTGCCAAGGCCCCCGCCTTGGTCGCGCCCCGCCAAAAAAGCCCGACGATGATCATCGGCAGGAATGTGGCGGCGCAAAGTCCGAAAAAGAGCGCAGTAGCGGAGGCCACCACCATCGGGTAGTTCTTAAGGGCGAGCGATAAAATGAGGGTCAGCACTAAAGCGATGACAATCCCCAGCCTCGCGACGATTAACGGTTGGCGATGAGTGAACTTTTTTCGCAAGCCGCTGTGCTCATAAAGATCATAGCTGATAGCGGTCCCGGTCGTGTGAAATTGCCCGCTCAGGGTGGACATGGCCGCCGAGAGCAATGAGAGTAGAAAGACGTATCCGAACCATTCCGGCATCGCCTTGCTGACAAAAAGCGGGATAATACGCTCGGCCACCGCTTGGCCGGTGGCGGGATCCACCACCATACCCAAGGCAATCTTGCCGAATTTTTCATGAAACCAGACATTGGAGAGGGCGCCGACAATAAACGCCACCCCGGTCATGAATAAAATGAAGATTCCACCGGGCACCACCGCCCGGTTCAGTTCCTTGTTGCTTTTCACAGTCATGTAGCGGACGATCAACTGGGGCTGGGCCAGGACGCCGATGCCCACGCCCAGAATAATCGTGGTTACTAGATTATTCCAGATTGGCGAACCCCATTTGGGCATCGTGGTCCAGCCGAGATGCCCGTCGGCCGCGAGCGTCCCCGGAACCAGCGGGGTCAGGGCCTCCAGTTTCTGATGAGCTGCCGTAACCCCTCCCAGCATACCGTAGGTTGCAATAATTAAAATGACCATGCCCAGAAACATTAACCCGCCTTGAAACGCGTCAGTATACACCACGCCTTTGAGCCCGCCACTAAAGACATAGGCGGCTGTAACCAATCCAAAGATCAAGACGGCCATCTCGTAATTCATCATCCCGCCGAGATTTACTTCGAGAAAACGCGCCCCGCCGATCATCACCGCCGCCGCATACAAGGGCATCGCCAAAAAAATAAGCGCGCCGGAGAAGCGTTGAATCGTTTGGGAGTCGAAACGCCGCGCCATCAGTTCCGGAAAGGTGTGGGCGTTCAACTGTTCTCCCAACTCCCGGGTTCGTTTGCCGAAAACGATAAACGCCAGAAAGATCCCGCAAAAGATATTAAAAAAAGTCAGCCACAGCAGCCCCATGCCGAAGGTAGCCGCCGCGCCCCCGAACCCGACAATGGCCGAAGTGCTGATAAAGGTGGACCCGTACGCCAAGGCCATCAGCACCGGATGGATCTCCCGCCCGCCGACCAGATAATCCTTGGCCGATCGGGTATGTTTGAAGCCGAGAAAGCCAAGATAACCGGTGATCCCGATATAAATCACGATCAAAATCACTAACAACCCGCTATTCAATGATTTCCCTCCTATTAGAAAAGTCTTCTTTGGGAAACGCGCCAGCCCTTGTCTAGGCTTCAGCGTTTCGCGCCCATCATATGGCGCCAGTGGCTTACTCCTTATTCCAATTGGCAATTCCATAGACGACGCAAAGCAATGTGCTCAAGATACAGAGCAGATACACGCCGATGATCCCGGGATCCGTCAAGCCCAACATTCTGTTTCACCCTTTCAATCCAGCGATAGTCAGGAGGGAGCCAGGTATGCAAAACCCAGGCACAGCAATGCCCGGGCTTTTAAGACAAAACCATATTCCCGTGGCTACCGTGCTACATTTGTGGAACAACCAACCCTTGATCTACCATGCTACCTGCCTGCTGAGATTCTATTGTTCGACATATTATTAAATATTCCTGCTTTTATTTATTTTCTCATTAAAAAACACTTTACTTCATTTTTGAAAAATAAACCGCCAATTGCGGCCTTTACCTTCGTAAAATCCGACACCTGGCGGGAAATCAGTCGTAGATATATCTCTTTAGAACGCTAGCCTCTCCGCTGGCGGAGGATCCCTTCAGCAGATCTCATCCGTAGCCACCAGCGCCACTCCGGTCCCTGCCAAGTCCGTGATGATTATCTCTCCGGAACGCACCGGCTCTTCAACCCTAAGCTTTCGAATCTCCGCCATCGCCGCCCAGATTTGTTCCTTTGGAATCGGCTGAGCGGTCCGCACCGGAAGCATCCTGTCACTTCCGCGCATTCCAACCACTGCGGTAAGCGTCCGGCGCGGCGCAACCGCCTCGTTCCGGGCGTATTCCTCGCCCCGCCGGCAGGCATTGCCTTCAACCAGGACCTGATCGTCGCGGACGGTTACCGTCATTCTGCATCCGGCCGGACAAACCGAACAAATCAGCTCAGCCATTATTCTTCCTCCTCCCCAATGCTTACCGGAAGCTCGGCCGTGCCGGGCATTAAGTCTTCCGGTTTGAACTGGTACCGGAGCGTCTCGCCCGGCGTCACTACCCGCTCTTTCCGAAGCCCGTTTCCAACCCGCAAGGCGCGGCCCATTTCGGGAAAGAGAGGCCGGATATAAAGGAGGGCCGGCCGGTTTCGGTCGATCCATTGGGGTGCCACCGACCGTACGTTCCGGCCGGGCTTGATCCGCACCCGTGAAATCGGCGACTCTAACCCAAAGGTAAAAGCAGCGGCGGATTTGCCCGCCGCCTGGCTCTCGACGGTGACGTCATCGACCAGGTCGTGCACATGAGCCACGTTCCCACAGGCAAAGATCCCCGGCACGCTGGTCTGATAGTTGGAATCAACCTCCGGGCCGCCGGTGCTCGGGTCAATCCGGATTCCGGCGCCGGAGGCCAGTTCGATTTCAGGGATTAAACCCACCGACAGAACCAGGGTATCGCAGTCCATTCGAAAAGCCCGCTCCAAAACCGGCCGACGGTCCGGGGTCACCGGGGCCGCTTCGACCGATTCAACCCGGCGTTTTCCAGTGATCCGGGTGACAGTGTGGCCAAGCAGCAGCGGAATGCCGAAATCATCCAGGCATTGGACGATATTCCGCGCCAGGCCGCTCGAGTACGGCAACAGCTCCAAAACCGCCTTGACTTCGATTCCTTCCAGAGTCAACCGGCGGGCCATGATCAGGCCGATATCGCCGGAGCCGAGGATCACCGCCCGGTTCCCGGGCCGGAGTCCTTCAATGTTCATCAACCGCTGTGCCGTTCCGGCGCTATAGACTCCGGCCGGCCGCGTTCCGGGAATATTCACCGCCCCGCGGGGCCGCTCCCGGCAGCCCATGGCCAAAATCACCGCCCCCGCCCGGCAGCGGACCATTCCCAGCGCCGGAGTTGCAAAAATTACTTCCCGTTGCGGCGTTAGCTCCAAGGCCATGGCACCGGTCAACAATTCAATCCGCGGTTCGCTGTCCAGCATCATGATAAACCGCCGGGCATATTCGGGGCCGGTCAGTTCCTCGCCAAAATAGCGCAGTCCGAACCCGTGATGAATGCATTGCCGCAAGATCCCGCCTGGCTCCTCCAGGCGATCGATGATCATTACCCGTTCCACTCCGGCTGCGGCGGCGGCCTGAGCCGCGGCCAATCCGGCCGGTCCGGCCCCAATCACCAGAATATCGGCCTTCATTTCCCGCATCATTCCGACTCCTCCCCCCGCAACCGGCCGGTCAGCAACGGACTGCCAGGGCCGTTTTTGGTGATCTGCTCCGGAGCGATTCCCAATTCTTCACTGAGGATCCGGATAATCCTTGGCGTGCAGAACCCGCCCTGACACCGCCCCATACCGCTCCGGGTCCGCAGTTTCACTCCGTCCAGCGTGGTCGCGCCCCGGCGAATCGCCTGCCGGATTTCGGCCTCGCTCACCGTCTCGCAACGGCAGACAATTCTGGCATACCCGGGATCCTCGCTCATCAGTGCCGCCTGCCGCTCCCGATCCAGTTCGCGGAGGCGAACCAGCTTCCGGACGGGATTGAAATCGGGTTTGGCGGCCAGCCGCAAGCCGCTTTCATACAAAAGCTCCCGTACATACTCGGCGATGGCCGGCGCCGCGGTCAGGCCGGGCGAGTTAATCCCCGCCGCTTGGATCCAGTGGGGATGAACCGCCGAGGGTGCGATGATGAAGTCCTCCCGGTCGCTGGTGGCCCGCAACCCCGCGAATGAAGTAATCAGATCGGCCGGATTCAACCAGGGAACCAAACCCCTCGTCTCCCGGAAGATCTCCTCCCACCCGGCGGCGCTGGTCTCCGGCTCCGCCGTTCGCTCGACCCGGCGCGCGGTGGGTCCGATCATCAGATTGCCCTCCACGGTCGGCATCACCAGGATCCCTTTGGAAAGCGCGGTCGGAAGCGGGAAAATCGTTCGCTGGATCAACCCGGCCAATCTCCGGTCCATCAAATATTCCTCACCCAGCACCGGATGGATCGTAATCGACTCGTCCCCCAAAAGCCGTGACACGCTGCCCGATGCCAATCCGGCCGCGTTGACCACAAAATCAGCCTCGATCAGCCCTTGGTTGGTTTCGATCATAAATCCGTCCCGCTGCTTCCGGACCCCGGTCACTTCGGTGTTCAATCGCAACTCCACCCCGTTGGCTACGGCGTTCTCAACCAGCGCGAACACCAGATCGAACGGAATGACGATTCCGCCGCTCGGCGCCAGCAGCCCCCCGGCCAGTCCTGGCTTTAGACTCGGTTCCAGCCGTTCCAGTTCCGCGCCGCCTATCAACTCCAGGCCGCTCACTCCGTTTTGCCTGCCTTGCCCGATTAGTTCATCCAAACGGGGCAATTCATCCGCCCCGCGCGCCACGACCAGCGAGCCGTTCCGGCGGTAGAGAAAGTTCAACTCCGCCGCCAACGCCTCGTACAGGAGATTGCCACGCACGCACAGCCGGGCTTTCAGGGTTCCGGGATGATCATGAAGCCCCGAATGAACGATTCCGCTGTTGGCCTTGGAAGCGCCGGACGAAACGTCCGGCTCCTTTTCCACCAGCATCACCCGGAGCCGGTAGCGCGACAATTCCCGGGCGATGGCCGCGCCGACCACCCCCGCTCCGATTACCAGCACATCCCCTCGATCCATTGAGCGATCGCCTCCCTAAAAAATAAAAGACCGAATCAACCCGCTTCGATACGGGTCAATTCGGTCCTCTCATTATCTCCGGACCTTCAATAGATTTGATAACCAGCGGCAATACCAAAAGACGGATTGCCTCTAAAATCGACACTTACTTTAATAAGGAAAATTTATATACTAAAGCCCTCAAACCTCCCATAGCTCGGACCGGCTGGTGGAAACTCCGGTAACGCCCGCCTTCAACAGCTCAATGATCTCTTCCTTGCGCTCGACCATACCGCCGGCAATGACCGGGGTCGGGCAATGAGCCTTCAATGCGGTGACTGCCTTGGGGATGACGCCGGGCATCACTTCGACCAGGTCCGGATGATTGCCTTGAATCATCTTGATGCCGGTCTGTAGCGACTGGGAATCGAGAATGAATAAACGCTGGATGGTGAGCAATCCCAGATTGCGGGCGGGTTGAATCAACCCCGGCTTGGTGCTGATGATCCCGTCCGGCCGCACCGTCTCGGCCACATACTCCAGCGCCGCCAAATCCTTGCTTAAGCCGGCGATCATCTCCAGGTGAATAAAGATCAGCTTACCGGAGGCGGCGACCCGGCTGACCCGCTCCCGGAGATTGGACAAGGAGCCATCCAATAAGAATACTACCGCCACCGGCGACTCCACCGCCCGGTTCAGCCCTTCCTCGTCCCGGATCGCAGCGATGATCGGTTGGGATTCCAGGGCTTGAATGCATTCGTCACATCGTTTCATTTTAGGCCGCCTTTAAAGACTTTTATAAATTATGATATCAATTATGATCGATTTAGTGAAATCATGCCAAAAAAATAAAAACCGAACACGCTTCATCGCGTTCGGTCCTCTCTGCTTCTCCGGACTCGCTTTAGATCTGATAAATCCATTATAGCCGGGTTTTTGCGACCTGTCAATCCTAAAGGAGGTCTGACTGCTCAAATGTTGGACTCAATCTTTGGCCATAAATTCAGCCACCCGGAACGGATCGCTGGAAATGACGCTCGCCGCATACAATTCCATCGCTCCGAAGTCCGCGGTCTTATTGTTTGGATCGCCCCGATCCACGATCCGGACGATTGCCGGAAAGCCGTTCCAGTCCTCACCGGCTGGCGCCAGCGGCGGAACGTAAAGCGCAATATTGTAGCTGGTGACGCAGAGTTCCATGTACTTCTCCAGCACGGCGTGGACGGCGTGGTAAAGCGGAACCCCCGGTTTGGCGGCAATCAGCAGCACTTCTTTTTCCTTGATTGGCGTCAGGTAGGCC
Source organism: Bacillota bacterium (assembly GCA_023402395.1). Taxonomy (GTDB): domain Bacteria; phylum Bacillota; class UBA4882; order UBA8346; family UBA8346; genus JAEYGI01. The sequence goes on along the minus strand of JAEYGI010000060.1, from coordinate 21,271 downwards.
AGCCCCGTGACATCCCCGTCCCACTGCCAAGCCAGTCCCAAGTTCTGATGAACCCGGATCAGGTCGTTAAAGTAACAGGATCCGTTATGCTGCCGCTTATAATCGGCCCAAACCCGCCGCAACGCTTCCACTTTCGGGTAATGCATTCCTTTGGTCACGGTCATCTGGGCATGGCCGTGAACGATGGAGGCGCCGCTCTTCCAAAGACAGTTCCACATGAAGAAATAATACTTGGCGTCTGGATCCTCTTGTTGAGCCCGCCGCGCCCATTCGAAGCCGGTCTCGAAATAATCGGCGATGGCGTCGCGATGGACCATCAACGGATTGTGCTCCTTGAAGATCACCAGGCCGTGATAACCGTCGTATTTGGCGATATTGCTGGCAGTGATCGAATGGCTGCCCTCGACCCGGCCGAAGCTGTCGGAAGGGGTGCCCTCCTTGGCCTTGCAAAACGGGTCCCCGACCCCGTTGGCGATGATATTCCTGACTTCGTCGTTGACCTTGCATTCCATGGGCCGGCTGGCGCGGATCTCGTTGAACAGCGCCCCTTCCATGGTCAAGAGGTTAGTGACTTTGACGATCTGCTGGTTTTCGACCTTTTCCTGGGTGCCGAAGTTCTTTTCGATCCACCCGCGCATGCTCTCGGGGGCATTCAGCCTCCCCACGGTGGTATCCACCCGGAAGAAGCGTTCAAACAAGGCTTTCTGATCGGCCGGGAGCGCGTTTTTGGCGGACTCCAGCTCGGCGATGGACCGGACGGCGGTCGCAATCATCTTATCCCTCCTTATCTCTATATGTCGCAATAAGTTTTTTGAACACCTCAATAAATTGCGACATGTTTTCCTTGATTCATAAGTTGAAATAAATACCGACGTTGCCCTTTCCCAGCCGTGCTTTAAGGATGGGAAAGTTCATTCCCAAAATTTATTTCAACTTATATAGGATGAAATCATTTCTTAACCGGATTTGCATTCTTAATGCCGAATGCAAATGAATTAAATCGGAATTTATTTCATCCTATTACAGCTGAAATAAGTTGAATTAAATTCATTAACTTCTCCATCATGGAAGGTTTACGGGACATGATGTATATAAGAAATTTAATTCAACTTATATAGGTACATTGGCGTATTGGCTGGGAACCGGGTGTTCGGCCCGCAGCGTTAGCGCCCGATGGTACAAATCGACGTATTTAGCGGCGGAGACGCTCCAGGAATAATCGGCGCTCATCGCCCGCTGGATCAAGGTTTTCCAGATCTCCCGGTAATGATAGGTCTCGATGGCTCGCACGATCGCGGTATACATGGCCATGGCGTCATAATTTTGGAAAGTGAACCCGTTTCCGTTGCTGGTTTGGGGGTCGAAGTTCTGCACCGTGTCCTTGAGCCCCCCGGTCTCGCGGACAATCGGGATGCTCCCATAGCGGAGCGCGATTAATTGGCCGAGGCCGCACGGCTCAAACCGGGATGGCATCAGGAACAGATCCGAGCCGGCGTAGATCTTCTGCGCCAGCGGCGTGTTGAACGTCAGATACACCGCGGAACGCTGCGGATAACGCTCCTTGATTGAGGAGAACAGATTGTGATAATGTTCGGCACCGGTACCGAGCAGGATGAACTGGAAATTGAGGTTGTTCATCAAGGCCTCGATCACCTGGCCAATCAGGTCGAATCCTTTCTGATCCGATAGCCTTGAGATCATCCCGATCAACGGCGTATGCGCTTCCTGAGCCAGCCCGGCTTCTTTTTGAAGCGCCAGTTTATTCTGGAATTTACCGGCGGGGTTATGAAGGTCATAATGCTCGTAGAGATGGGGATCATGAGCCGGATCGTTGGCCTCATAGTCAATGCCGTTGACAATGCCGTAAAGCCGGTCGCGACGCTCCCTGAGCAGCCAATCGTAGCCTTCTCCGTATTGCGGGGTGAGAATTTCTTGAGCGTAGGTATTGCTGACCGTGTTAACCAGATCAGCGAAGAAGATGCCCCGGCCCATCATATTGATCTGATTCTCGGGCGCGATCCCAGGAGGCACCATGTATTGATACTTGTCGATTCCGGCGATCTCCAGCACCCGCTTGCCGAATACCCCCTGATAGGCCAGGTTGTGAATGGTGTAAACCGACGCGGTCTTGGCGAAAAACGGGTCGTCCTTATAGATCGACTGCATCCAGTTGGGGATGATGGCGGTATGCCAATCGTTGCAATGAAGGATGTCCGGCGCCCAGTCCAGCTTCTTCAACATCTCCAGGGCGGCCCGGCAGAAAAAAACGAACCGGTCCGCGTCATCCGGGTACATATAAATGCCTTCCCGGTCATAATACTTCGGGCTATCCACCATATATACGGGAACATTTTCTCCGACCCGTCCCTCGACAATGGCCGCGGACTCAGTGTTGCCGTTCATCGGCACCTGGAGACCGCTGAGGATCTCCTGGAGGTTGAACTTACCTTTGTCAATAAATCCATAGCGAGGCATCGCCACCCGGACATCATGGCCCAATTCCTTCAAGGCCTTCGGGAGCGCGCCGGCGACATCGGCCAATCCCCCGGTTTTGGCGAAGGGAACCACCTCCGATGCCAGCAGCAAAATCTTTAACGGGCCATCGCTCATACGTTTCACTCCTCATGGTTTGCCAAACTTTATTTTAGTTTGGTCCGGATGTCCGGTTCGTATTCCTCGAATATCGCGGAGTGAAAGGTTTGAGTGAATTCAGCCGTTTTGGCGGCTCATGACCACCCGGTAACCGCTGCCCTTTTCCAGCTCGACCACATTGCCAAAGACCTCTTCCATCTTCCGTTCCAGGCTTTTTGCGCCCTGGCGGGTCAGGATCACCGCCGTCAGCATGCCGCCAGGGTTTAAGGCGTGACCGGCCTCGCCCACCAGCGAGTAGATCACGCGTTTGCCAGCCCGGATCGGCGGATTGGTGACCACCAGGTCGAACTGCTGATCCGGAAACGGAGTGAAGCCTTCCCCGGCCCGGATGACGACGTTCCGGATTCCGTTGCGGTCGGCGTTCTTGACCGCCAGTTCCACGGCGCGTTCATTGACATCCCCCATGTAGACCGTTACCTGCGGAAGCAGCGAGGCAACGGTGAGACCGATGGGCCCATAGCCGCAGCCGAGATCAAAAACGGTCCGGATCTCCGGCACGAGTGGCAGGGACTCGATCAAAAGCTCCGTGCCGGTGTCAAGCTTTCCTTTTGAAAAAACCCCGGCGTCGGTGGTCAGCCGGAGCCGGACGCCACGCGCCGCGATTTCAAACTCCCGGAGTTCGCTCCGGGAAGTCGGGGTCGCCGAGTAATAATGTTCGGACATCTAGGTCACCTCGTTAATTTAATCGGCCGGGCTAATTTCGGCAACAGGATCGGTTCAACCGCCGCCTTTATATAAGTTGAATTAAATTTCTGATATGCATCATGTCCCGTAAACTTCCATGATGGAAAAATTAATGAATTTAATTCAACTTATTTCATCTGTAATAGGATGAAATAAATTCCGAATTTAATGCCATTTGCATTCGGATTTAGGAATGCAAATCTAGTTAAGAGATTTATTTCATCCTATATATTATACCGGGTTTGAAACTTCTTTTACAGCTCAATCCGAAGCGCGAATCATCCGTAGCGGCCTCAGAACAGTTGATCCGGCTCCCGGATCAACTGTTCGAAGCTTTGGATCAACTGATCCGGGGCCTCGATCAAGTGATCCGGCAATCCGATCAGTTGATCCTTCTCTCAGATCAACTGATCCAACTTCCGGATCAACTGACCCGCTTCCTCGATCATCTGATCGGAGCCTCCGATCACTTGATCCGCTTCCTCGATCAACTGATCCGGGTCTTGGATCAGTTGATCGGACACTTTGATCAATTGGAGCGACCTCGCACCCATCTGATCCGACAGCGCGATCAGTTGATCCGGATCCCCGATCAGTTGATCCAAACCTTCATTCAACTGATCGAGGATACCGATCACGGGAGCGAATCCCCGCTCCCCCTTTGGAACGGCCCGCCCCGGAACGTGAAAAACCCGGAGCGTGCGGCTCCGGGTTTAGAATGCGTGAATATCATGAATCCCAATTACAGGTTATAGTGAACGAAGATCCGGGCCTCGGCGAAGCTGGAGGCGAGCAGGAACAGCAAACCGTAAATGAACACTTCCCGTTGATCGGGGGTGAAGCTGACCGGCCAGAATTTCCGTTCCTTATTCCAGCTCCAGGCCGACCAATTCGGCGCGGAGAGCCAAGTGAACTGGGTGGTAGAAACCGTCAACAGTAAATAAGAGAACCAGGTCCAAAGTCCGAACCGGGCAAACAGAATCAACGGCCCGAAGACCTGATTGGCGCCGTATGGGAAGGTCAGACTCTGCGTTCCGGTGACGATCCCCCACAGCACGGTGTAGAAGCCGAAATAGATCGCGCCCAGATTCCAGCGGCCGACCTTGAAAAAGTTGAAGAACAGAATGAACGGTATCACAAAGATCAGGTGGTTCAGGAAATAGGTGAAGGTGAGCAAAAATACGTTGCCCCAGATTTTAAAGGTATCGGCGACATTGATCTTCCACTGGAAAATCTGCCAGGTCTCGCCGAAATGCTTCGCTCCCCAAGTTCCCAAGGTATTCACGGTCTGGACCTTGAACAGTTTTTGGACCATAAAGGAGTCGCCCAGCAGGTTCGGGCGAACCAGCACGAACTGGAAAACCGCCCAAGCGATCAAGAACAGCACCAGCCCGAAGACGAGATAACCCCCGATCCGGTAATATACATCCTCATGAAACAAGAGGTTGTAAAGTTTGGCGAAGAAGCCGGGGCCTTTGGGTTTGGATTCGTGTTTGGCAACCCCTTTATTGTCTTTCTTTTTAAAGATCACTCTGTAATCCCCCTTTTAAATTGTACATCCCCTCAGGAAACCGTTTATGTATTCGCCATAACTCGCCGATTCCCTTCTCCTCCCAGCAAAATCAAGGTTCATCCTTCATTTGGATGATTCCGGCCCTTTCAACTGATCGAAGAGCGTCTTGGCGATACCTATTCCTCTAACGGATACGGTCCGGGAAAGTTCCTCCTGAAATAAACTTTGAAAATACTTTCCGCCGAACCCCTGTCCGAACATTTGCGTCGACCCCTGCATGGCTTCAAGCATCTGCTTGACCAGGATCGCTTCGAATTCGGTACAGGCCTCGGCCAGCTTCCGCTGTTCGGGAGTGAGCTTTTTATCGTTCAAAAGGGGATTGACGGGAGTATATCCCGAGTGAGCTTTAATCTCCATGAGCTTCTCCTCCATGGCTTGAACTATTAAAACGCCGACCTTCTCGCCGCTTCGCCAAGCTTTTGCGCGCAACCGGCCGGGTTTATCACAACGCTTTTAAATAAACTCCAATGTCCCGTACAATGCTCCGGATTCCTTGATGGCCACGACCACCGCGATGATATCCTGCGGCGTCGTTCCGACCGCGTTTAACGCCTGAATGATCGCGCCGATGTTCGTCCCGCCGGGCAAAAGAATCAAGCGGCCCGGTTCCTCGTTCACCGTTACCGTTTGGTTCTCAACCACCGTAGTCTCCCCTTCGGAAAGCGGCGGCGGTTGCGAGACGCGCCGGTTGGTATCGACCTTCACGGTAATATTACGATGGGTGACCGCGACCGGCGCGATCCGGACTTTTTCCCCGATAACCACCGTTCCGGTCCGTTCGTTGATCACCACTTTGGCCACGCCGTCGGGACTAATCGGCAGCGTCTCAATTTCAGCGACAAAGGCCACCGGGTCCGCCGCTCTTTCGGCCGGAATCGTCACTTCCACCAAGCCCATGTCCACGGCGCGGGCCACTCCCTCAAAAACATTGTCATTGATGGTTTTGGCCAGCCGGGAGGCAGTGGTAAAATCGGGATTGGCCAGCGCCCAGCGGAGTCTTCCGTTGTTCTCCATGGTCATCGTGACCTCGCGCTCCACGATGGCGCCGGACGGTATCATGCCCACGGTAGTCACGTTTTTCTGCTGTCTACTTCCTCTCTCGCCTGCCATATATCCAACCAGATGCACCGGGCCCTGCGCCACCGCATAGACGTTCCCGTCCGCCCCAGTCAACGGCGATTGCAAAAGAACTCCGCCCTGCAGGCTTTTGGCGTCGCCCAGTGACGACACCTGAACCGACAGGGTATCTCCGGCATGGGCGAACGGCGGCAAGGTGGCGGTGATGAATACGGCGGCAATATTCCGCACTTTCAGATCAGAGGCGCCAATCTCAATTCCCCAACGGGTTAAGGCGTTGGCCACCATCTGCGCGTTGACCCGGCTGGAATCGCCGGTTCCATTGAGTCCGACCACCAGCCCCATCCCGTTCAATTGATTGTTGCGAATCCCTTGCAACCGGGCGATATCCTTAATCCGGGTAACCGGGGGTTCGACGGATTGGGCCGCCAAGGCGGTCCCGGACCAGAGCACGCCGCCGAGTATCATGAGGAGCATCGCTCTTTTCAACATTCGCTCATCCTCCGTTTTCAAAAGACACGGGACAGTCACCGCGTCGCTTTTATCGGCGCTCCTCTCAAAAAGAGCCCAGCCGTTCCGCTTCAGATCTCCAAAGTTGTTCCCAACCGTCCGCGTCGAACGCGGATCAAAACAGCCAGTGGAAGAAGCGGGTCAGAACGCCGGTGCCCTGAGTTTCGCCGACCGTTCCGGTGCCGTGATACTCGATGGTGGCATCGGCAATCACCGACGACAACACGGTGTTACTGGACGAAACATCTTCGGGCCGGATTTTGCCGCGGACCTTTAGCAGTTGATCCTCTTTATTGACTTTGATCGATTGTTGGCCTTCCACGACCAACAACCCTTCCGGGGTAATCTCTTTGATCTGAACGGTTAGGGTTGCGCTTAAACTGCCGCCCCGGGTTGTGGTCCCCGCCCCCGAGGATTCATTGTCCCAACTGGCTCCCAATTGGGGAATAAAATCCAGCTTACCCGATCCTCCGGCGCTCACCGAACCGTCCTCATCGCTATTGGTGGCGGCTCGCTGAGTGGCCTGGGCTTGCTCGACGACGATCACGGTCAGCAGATCCCCCGCCTTATAGCCCTTGGCTTTCTTGGCATAGATGGAACCGGCCTGTTCCGGCCAGAGTGAATCGGCCGAAACCGCCGCCGCCATGCCGCAGAGTGTCCCAATTATTAATAAGGCGCCGAGCGCCATCCGTTTGAATTGTTTCATTGAAAAGCCACCTCCACTGTATTCGGCATGGAAACCCTGGCCTTAAAGGTTTTCCGGCTGGTCGGGTTGTAAATGGGGATCAGATCCCCTTCCCAACCGTCCGCCGCGGCGATTCCGGCGAGGGCAATCTCCAATCCCTGTCCGCGCACGATCACCGTAACCGCGCTGCCCTTGGCCACCAGCGGTATGGGTTGCAACTGTCCGGAACGAAGCAGCGTTCCGGCGGCCAACGTTCGGATGGGTCTCAGCCCTATCGGTTCATCAGTCAACTCATCCCCATAAATCAGCTCGGCTTCGACTGGTTCCAGATCGTCGGGCCCGATCGCCAAGTGCCTGGCGATCTCCCGCTTAACCCGGTATAAGCGGCCCCAAGTGCGGACTTTGCCGCTTAAGTGAAGCACTTTGGCTTCCGGGCCTCCGGTCAGCGTCACCCGCAATAAAACGGAACCGACCATCGGCAGTTCGCCCATGGGTTCGACCGCAATTTTCCACTTGGCCGGGGGCAGCCAAGTCTGCTTCGGGGCGTTTTTCAACTCAATACGCTGGTGAATCCCTGGCTTCCCAATTAGGATCCGCTCGACCGCGGCCACCAAATCGGCGTCAGTGATGCATTTGGCCTCGACCTGCACCTTGACGGCCGACCCCATGGTCAATGTCGGCGGGATTGTAAACCTGCCAGCCAACAGGAACCGCAGATAATCTCTGGTAATGGTCTTGGTCTGTCCCGGTGGCGGAGCCGAACCGAGATCGATGGCCCTCAACGCTTTCCGGTCGGATTCCGTGGCGCCGTCAATCGTGCCTAGATCCCCCAATTGAATCCGAGGCCCGGCCACCACCGCCGTCTCCGCAATTGTCACCGTTAAACCGGATTCACTGGCCGAACCGGCAACGCTCCCCAAAGCTAGCCAGCAGCAGAATCCCAGCAGCCATCCCAGTCGTTTCATGGGTTGTTACCGCCGCAGGTTATTGGCGACCTCCAGCATTTCATCGGAAGCCTGAATCGCCTTGGAATTAACGTCATACGCCCGTTGGGCGACGATCATATTGATCATCTCTTCCACTACTTTCACGTTGGACATCTCCAGATAATTCTGGATGATGGTGCCCGCCCCCTCGGTGCCCGGCGTGACCGTGACCGGCTCCCCGGAGGCTGCGGTTTGCACATATAATCCCTTGCCGGTATTGCTTAAACCGGCGGGATTGAGAAAGGTGACCAGATCGATCTGCCCGATCTCCTGGGATTCGTCCTCACCGGACACCTCCACCGAGATCGTGCCGTCGGTTCCGATATTCACGCTCTCGACGCCGCTGGGGAACATAATCTCCGGTTGCACAATGTAGCCTTCGGAAGTCACCAGCCGGCCCTCTCCGTCCACCTTGAAGGCGCCGTTCCGGGTATAAGCCGCGCTCCCGTCGGCAAGCTGCACCTGAAAGAATCCATCCCCTTCAATGACCAGATCCAGGGGATTGTCCGATTGTTGAAAATCGCCTTGGGTAAAAATTTTCGTGGTCGCCACCGGGCGGACGCCGTGGCCCACCTGCAATCCAGTGGGAAGAACCTGGCCCTGATAGGCGGAACTGCCGGGCTGGCGGATGGTTTGGTAAAGCAAATCCTCGAACTCGGCCCGCATCTTTTTGAATCCGATGGTGTTGACGTTCGCCAGGTTATTGGAGATGGTGTCGATATTGAACTGTTGCGCCTGCATGCCCGTTCCAGCAGTCCATAATGCTCTGATCATCCTGTTCTTACCTCCTTAAATGTAAAAACTGTCCGGCCTGGAGTAGACCCTGCCGCAATCGAAACTTGAAGGCGGCAAGTTCCTACGCTTCTTCTTTCGGACAGTCCGAGGCAATGCATCAAATTGCATCGAAAAGATCTCCGTCAATCGATCTTTCGCGAGAACCTCCGGCGAGCGGTCCGGTTCACCTTCCTCGACTGTCCTGCCAAAGCTGCGCCTTACTTGGCGAGATCGTTCACCGCGCGTCCCAGCATTTCGTCATGAGCGGTCAACGCGCGCTGATTGGTTTCATAACTGCGGGTAACATTGATCATCTCGATCATTTCCCGAATCGGGTTCACATTGGCGCGCTCCAGCGCCCCCTGATTCACCCGGAAATTGGTGGCAACGGTCACGCCGTCCGGATTGTCGTACAATCCGTCCTCACCTTTGACCATTCCCTGTTGGGATGCGAGTCGAAGGGTGGCGACGACCGCGCCGTCTTGCATAATCGCTCCGTCCGGAGACACGCTGAAGCTCCCGTTTACCCGCACCGGTCCGTTCACGCCCAACACCGAGTCGCCTTCAGGGGTAGCCAACACGCCATCCCTGGTCACGCAAAAATGGCCGGCCCGGGTATAGCGGACTTCCCCGTTTCTGGTCACCGCGAACATGGCGTCCCCGTCAATGGCCAGATCGGTGGCGACACCGGTCTGTAACATCGCTCCGGTACTGAAATCATTATAACGGGAGATGGTATCGACCCCAAAACCCAAATTGCCGATGGGCCGGATTCCCTGCTTCGATATGGAGTGGATCAGATATTCCTGAAACGGAACGACCGTCATCCGGTCCCGTTTGAAACCGGGAGTATCGACATTGGCCAGATTGTTGGCGACCACATCCTGACGCGCCGCTTCGACGGTCATTCCGGAAGCTGCGGTATAAATGCCTCTTAACACGATTTCACCTCCCTGCTTATTTCACTTCATTATAAGTTATCGGACAAAACCAGCCACGGCTTAGCGTTTTTTTCATAAAAAGACGGGCCGCGGCCCGTCCGATATTTTGCCGAATGCCGTCCTCCCGGTAAAAAAAAGCGCCGGACGCTCTGGATTTTTAACAAATCTTTAAACAAACGGTTCTCCGGTAATCCCGAATTTTATCGAAAAAAAGCCCCGCGATACCGGGATGGAGTTGATTCGGCGTTGAAGGCCGATTCCAACCGGTATTACGGGGCGTTATGATTCGCTGCGTTTTATCGGGTCAAGAACAAACCCGACAACACTTTGAACATCCGGTACACTTTGCTCATCACCCGCTTACCGAGCGCATGGCTCAACTGTTGTGTCCGGTAAAATTTCAATACCATCCGGGCCAGTTTCCGGGCATCATGCCGGATCAGGCTGGTCTTGGTGATAATCTCCGCTCCCAACGGCACAATCCCCAAACTTTTGACTTTATCAAAATCGGGCTTCACCGGAGCGGCGCCTTCCTCCGCATACCGGCTCAACACCGCGGCCGGTATCTCGGCGGTGTTGAGCACCGCGATATCGACCAGTCCCGGTCCGGCATGCTCGATGATGGCCCGCAGGTGATCGCTGGCGGAGTACCCGTCGGTTTCTCCCGGCTGAGTCATGGCGTTGCAAATATAAATCTTAGTCGCATTGGAGTTCCGGATCGCTTCGGCGATCTCCTTGACCAGCAGATTCGGAATCACGCTGGTATACAAGCTGCCGGGTCCAAGCACGATCAGGTCCGCCTCATTGATGGCGCTGACCGCCTCCCGCAACGGTTTTACGTCGGCGGGCTCCAAAAAAACTTTGCGAACCGTCAGCTTCGAACCGCTGATGGCCGATTCTCCGGTGACGATGCGGCCGTCGGTCATTTCGGCCTTGAGAATTACATTTTCCAGCGTGGCCGGCAGCACTTGGCCGCGAACCGCCAGAACCTTGCTGGATTCGCGGATCGCCTGTTCAAAATCACCGGTAATGTCGGTCATGGCCGTCAGAAACAGGTTGCCGAAGTTGTGCCCGGCCAGACCCGAATTGCCCGAAAAACGGTATTGCATCAACCGCTCCATCAACGGTTCGATATCGGCCATGGCCACCAAACAGTTCCGGATATCGCCCGGCGGCAGAATTCCGAATTCTTCGCGCAGCCGGCCCGAACTGCCGCCGTCGTCAGCCACGGTGACCACTGCGGTGAGATGGGAAGTAATCTCCTTCAACCCCCGCAAAATCGTGCCCAAACCGGTGCCGCCGCCGACCACCACGATTTTGGGACCCCGGGCGGCCCTTCCTTTCTGTGTCGCAAAGTTCTGTCCGACGATCATTGAGACCATCGCCCAAAAGCAACGGACGGAAACAAAGTATCCGGTGGCCAACCCGGCAACGATCAGCGACAAACCGCCGAGGATGAACCAAAACCCGCCGTCATGCGGAGCGCGGATTCCGTTCAATAACAATATGAAGCCGCCGGTGGTCAGGGCCAGACAGATCAGAACTGTCATGGCCCAGCAACCCTTGACCCAATGCGGCTGTTTTTTCAGTCTCATCCATCAGCCCCCTTTCGTTATCTTTCTTTTTTATCCGGCCGGGATATCCCGGTGATCGACAACCACCCGGTATCCCCTAGTCCGCAAAAACTCACCCAACCGGTTGGCAATGGTCACCGAGCGATGCTGCCCTCCGGTACAGCCGATTCCTATGATCAGATTGGACTTTCCTTCCTTGATATAGAGCGGTCCCAGAAAGTCGACCATATCATAGAGTTTGGTCAGAAACCGGGTGGTCAGCGACCATTTCATCACATAGTCGGCAACCTCGCAATGATTGCCATTCAAGGCCCGGAGCGAATCCACATAATGCGGATTCGGCAAAAAACGGACGTCAAAGACGAGATCGGCGTCAAGCGGAATGCCATTTTTGAAGCCGAACGAAACCACCGTCACCAGCATCTTCTGCTGCTGCGGCTGATGGTCGTAGCACTCCTGAATCCGGTCGCGCAGGGTCTTCACGGAGATCTCGGAAGTATCGATGATTAAGGACGCCTTGCCCCGAATCTCTTGCAACCGCTGGGACTCGGCCCGGATCCCCTCGGTGATCGCCCCGGTGCTGGACAATGGATGGCGGCGGCGGCTCTCCTTGAACCGTCGGACCAAAATCTCCGGGCCGGCTTCGAGAAACAGAATCTCGTAGCTGAATCCGCTTTGTTCCAGGGTTTCCAGGGCTTCAAAAATATCATCGAAAAAACTGCCGCCGCGAATATCAACGACCAGAGCTATACTATTAATCCGCCCTTCCGATTGTGCGCAAAGCTCGGCGAATTTCGGGATCAGCACCGGAGGCAGGTTATCGACGCAAAAATACCCGAGATCCTCGAAGCATTTCATCGTCTCCGACTTGCCGGCCCCCGATAGACCGGTGATGATTACAAAACGGATACTTTCAGCCATGATGCGGTTCACTCCTCCGGTTGTTACATTCTCTTCCGGACCCCGTTTTCCTGCCAGTATCCGATGATATTCATCTTAACCCAATTTTGTCCGGTCGCCTACGGGTAAAATCTCCCCTTAGTTGGCATCGGTTTCTATCACATTCATGATTTGATCGGGCTGGAGCCCGGCTTGCCTGGCCGCCGCCATCCCCGATCCCAGCCGTCCAACCTGGTCCGGCTGATGCGCGTCGCTGCCAATGGCGAAGCGGGCGCCTTCCTTCGCCGCCGCCTGGATGAAGGCGATTGATTTGACCCCGTGTTTGGCGTTGATCTCCAGGGCCGTGCCCCGCTTGACGCAGGCCCGCGCCAGTTCCGTGGTGTCGATGGAGATATTCAGTCCGGGGTGGGTGATGATGTCGATCTCATTGTTGTAAATCGCGGCGGTCATCGCTTTGGTGTTGTCGGCCCGGGCTTTCCGGCGGAGACTGGGACTGAGCCTGGCCAGGGCCCAATGGGTCGCGAACTTCACACCGTCCCGGAGCTGTTTCGGTTTGACGGTCACATGAAATCCAGCCAGCACCTGATCAAGTTTCCGCTGCATCGACAAAGGGATGTCCAGTTCCCCGTCATAGCTGATCAGATTGGCTTCGGTTCCCGCCAGGATCTTCAAGCCCGAGATCTCGGCCTCCACCCTCCGCGTTTCGGCGATAATCTGATCAAACGCCTCCAAACCAGTGGTCGCGATATGACCCCAGTTGGCCGGCCCATGGTCGGCGATGCCGAGCACTTCCAATCCCTGCTTCTTGGCTTCCCGGGCATTGTCGAGGATCGTCCCCGTGCCGTGCGAATACTTGGTATGGGTATGATAATCGGCGATGACGCGCCACATGGTTTAAACCCTCCTGAGGTTAGTATCGCCGGTTAAACCGGCGAATAATCGATAACCCCCATTTACCCCTGTTATTGGTTCGCTCCTTCCGTTTCCTGATTAAATGGGTCCGGTATGCCCAGCCAGTTTTGAAGTCCGGTTAAATCGGGGATCATCGGGTGGTTTTCCGCGTCTCCCCTCGCGCCGCACTCATCTCTTGCCATCAGAATCGTCTGCAGGCCGAGTTTTCGGGCACCATCGAGATTCGGAGCCCAATCATCGTTGAATACGGCTTCTTCCGGCCGGAGACCCAATTCGGCAAGCGCGGCATTGAACATTAATTCGTGCGGTTTTCGGACTCCTATTACCGACGACATTATAAACGCAGCAAAATAATGGCGTAACCCGGCATTTTGGTAAACGCGGGCCAACGACGGCCAGGTATCCGAGACCACTCCCAACCGGTAGCGTCGGCTCAGTTCGGGGATGACCGTGAACACATCCTCGTAGAAGACGAACTTCTCATCATTAAATACGGCGTCCGTGGCGATTTGGCGAATCGCGGCATCGTTCACCCCCAATTTCAGCAGTTCATTCAATACCAGTTGATAAAAGGCGATAAAATGCTCCCATTCTTCCGACTCGGTCCGGGCCAGATGGTGTCGGACATTGTATTGGTGCCCAATCCGGAATGCTTCCTCCAATCGGTTTTGATCTAAAGATTGGAACAGTTCCCGGTCCACATACCGGAAGAAATTCGGCGGCAAATACCAATTCCCGGTACGAGGGTAATTGAGCACCCGCCCGGAATCAAACAAAATAGCCTTCAACGGTGCCCTATCAAGCATTCTCCTGCCTCCTTGAGATGGGATATTTAGGGTTTGCGCGTCATGACAAAACCGGGAGAAGTCTCCCGGTTTTGTCAAAAAAGATGGTTCGGGTCCGCCCGTCATCCGATCCGGTTCCGCCGCCGGTCTTCATACCGCTCCAGCGCCAACTGGATCAACCGGTCGATCAGTTCGGCGTATTCGATCCCGGACGCCTCCCATAGCTTTGGATACATGCTGATCTTGGTGAATCCGGGGATGGTGTTGATCTCATTGACGAACACCTTTCCCTCCTCCACCGCGACGAAGAAATCCACCCGGGCCAGCCCGGCGCAATCGATGGCTTTAAAGGAGCGCACCGCCAGATCCCGAACCGTCCGGGTCAACTCCGGCGGCAGTTCGGCCGGGATGATCAGCTTCGAATCGTTCAAGACATATTTGGCCTCGTAATCATAGAAATCGGCGCAGGGAACGATCTCGCCGGGCAAGGAGGCGATCGGGTCGTCATTGCCGAGGACGCTGCATTCAATCTCCCTGCCGCTGAGCAGTTTCTCGACCACGATCTTCCGGTCGTATTCGACCGCGAAATCCATGGCTTTCCGCAGTTCGCCGCGGTTGCGGGCCTTGGATATGCCGACGCTGGAGCCGAGGTTGGCCGGTTTCACGAAACAGGGGAACCCAAGCTTGGCCTCGATCGCTTCGGGAATGGACCCATCCTTCTCCCGCTCCCAATCCTTTCTGAGATACACCAGGTAATCGCCGACTGGCAGTCCCGCGTTCTGAAAGACCGCTTTCATTACCGCCTTATCCATGCCGACGGCCGAGGCCAGCACGCCGCCTCCCACATAGGGGATGCCGGCCAGTTCCAGCAGGCCCTGGATGGTCCCGTCCTCGCCGTAAGGCCCGTGCATCACCGGGAAGATGACGTCCGCCGCCTCGCTGAGGCTAGAGAGGATCTGCCCTTGCTGGTTCTCCAAGGCGATTACCGCGGTCGATCCGGCCGAATCCGCCGTGCCCAGCCGGCGGACTTGCAGTTCCTTACTCTCAACCAAAGGCGCCGGCGACTGTCCCGGCAGCCAGCGGCCGTCTTTGGTGATCCCGATGGGATAAACTTCATATTTCCGGCGATCAATGGCCGACAATACCGAATTGGCGGACAGCACCGACACTTCATGCTCGCCGGACCGGCCGCCGTAGATCAAACCGACTCGAATCTTCGACACCATGATTCCCCCATCCCCTTGTCAGGGCTTTCTTCAAGCGTTGCGGTAAACCCCGGCCAAAAGGTCGTGAGTTGCACCCAAAGCTGATGAAGCAAATGATAAAGCCGATCGTAGACTTGATCACCAGGCTTCAAATAAAACAAACATTCTCGATCGAACCCCCGGTTCCCTCCTCACCTTAGCAATTCCGGGCCCGAAAGTAAAGCGCCACGATAGCCGATAATCAGAGCGGTCATGGTACCGTCAGGAATTCAGCTCTTCCCGGAGGGCGCGGAATTCGTCGATGCTGATCTCCCCGCGCGCCAGCCGCTCCTTGGCGATTGTCAGCGGCGAGACCGGCACCGCCGCTTCCGGCTGCAACCGTTTCCGCCGCCGGAACCTGCTGCGGGCCAGCCCGATCAGGAAGGCGCCGATTAAAAAATAAACGATCCAACTCTTCACCGGCCAGGGCGCGTAGACGAGAAATTGCCAGGTCTTGCCCGCCAGCGACGGCAGAAACAGAAAGATCGTCGCAAAGCTTGCGATCCAGACCATGCTTCTGAAGTTCATCGCATACCCCTTCTTCTTTTGAAAGTTCGTAAAATGGTTGCAAAAATATTATACCCGATATTTCCTGGAAAAACCTTTGTTGGAAGGAGGATTTACAAAATGATGGGATGATTTAGCGGCCGAAATCACGAAACTTTCCTGGCGGGAGATTTGGGATGTCTTTGGATTGCCGAATGGTTCGGGGCAGCGCCGGCCAATCGCTTCCGTGCGTGTTTCCACCGGTTGGGCTTTGGAGGCAATCTTTGAACGGTTAGTTCTTTGCGGCATCCGGCGTCAGTTCGCCCCATAGCTCAAACTCATAGATTCTGGCGATATTGTCGTTAAGCGAGGGGACCGTAATGAACAGCCGGAAATAACGAAAAGCGGCGGGCGCGAGATGGTGAACCGTCTCCAGGGCGGAGTTATTGGCTACGCTGGCCAAGTCGGCCCACTGAACCCCATCCCCGCTGCCTTGAATAATGAAGTCTCGCGTGACGCATCCGGGATTATTGAGAAAATGCTTGACGACCACCCGGGCCACGGTCCGGGACTGTCCCAGATCAACCGCCAGCCAATGCGGGTCCGGCGAATCGAGGGAACGCCACGAATCGGCGGTGCTTTCCATCCGGCCGTTAACGGCTTGTTTGGCCGGCCTATACTCGGAATCGGCCTTGGCTTCCATGCCCAGCGCATAGTTGACCAGGTTGGATTGGCCGGGCCAATTTCCGCCGGTTTCGCCTTGAAGGTCGCAGTCCGGGCTTTGATAGAGATTTTGAGCCGCGCTTCGGTCAAAAAGCTCTTCCATCAGTAAAAGCAGTTCCCGGTCATGGCCCACGAGGTTGCGGGTTAGTTCCTGTTCCTCGTCGGCGCTAATCGTCTGCTTTGATAATCCCCGCGCCATCAGCCGGTTTAAAAGCTTGTTGCGAAAGCCGGAATACTTTTCCTTGAACTGATCAAACCGCACCCGGCATTCTTGATCCGCATTTAAAACCGGAAGCGCTCTTTCCAACACATCAAACAGAATGGTAAGGGAACCGTAAAACTCGCGCCGAAATTGCTCCGATTTGCCGGGACTTTCGAATACTTCGCCCCATTCCGCCAGATGGGTAACGACCTCAATCAGCCGGTTGCGATCCGGCCGGTAATTATGGATGAAGTCGTTGATCAGGTCTTGATAATTATTGATCAGCGGGGAAGCGGTCCGCTTGATGCAATAGATGGTATTGTAATGTTCCGAATCGGTTTTTCCAAAGGACTGGTTTGATTTTTCCCAGATGTCCGCCAACAGCTGTTCATCGAGATTGAGAATGCCGAAAACATCCGCTCTGGTCAATTTGCGGATGAAGTTCCGGATATGGACAAATTCCCGGATGGCGATCACCGGCGCCTGCGTGTCAAACCCGCTGACCAGGATGGCGTGGTCTCCCTGGTAATTAGGATCATGATAATGAACGTCATAGAAGAGTTTATTGTATTTCACCAATAAAATCGGGGGAGTCTGATCTTCAATCAATTGTCTGATCGATTGAATCAACTGGTGATTATCGGTAACCTGTTGCGGCTCAATCGCCAATCCCAATTTATGCAATATCTGATTCTGCTGTTGAAGAAATTTCAAATCCCGGACATTCGCCCAATGACTCATCAGGCTTCGGTAAAAACAATAAAGAAAATAGTTCTCACGCTTACAGAAGCCGGACGCTGCGGCGGTAACCAAATCCAGGCAATTGATGTGGCTCACGTTGTAGCCGTCGATATAAAAATCAATATTTATGGTTTTCAGCACTTTGAACGGCCTTTCAGAAAATAAGCTCTTAATTCGTCTTATGTGTCAAAACATTGAATTTATAATTAAATTATATATTATATCTATATTTAAATTTGTCGAATTTTGGTGGTTGATTAAATTAATTTGTCTGGCCGTGAGTGCCTGACTACGAATCTGTAGGTCTATCCTCGGTGACAGAGGTTCGAATTCCCTTAGGACTACCAAAAGCTGCGAATATGTGTTGCGCAGGTCGGCGATGGACTCGAAATCCACTGCCCGAAATATTTCGGACGGGGGTTCGACTCCCCCCGCCTCCACCAACAGCTTTTTTCTTTTTGACCGACCAAAAAGAAACAAAAAGTCGCCGAAACCAGCGTGGTTTCGGACTTCCTGCGATGCATCCGGTAATTGTTTTCGCCTTCCTGGCCTTCTGCTTGGCTACCGGGTTATGGCTTTCGATGTCCCCTCCGCTGGCGACCGCTGTTTTTCATCCAAGATAGAGTAAGGAGCCAGCCTTCTTCCATAAAGGCTGGTGGTACATGATAATTCATGTGGTTTCATTGATAATGGGATCTCATTACGCCTTTAGGTTCAGGCGGGAATAGTCACCACGACTTTTAATAAACAATTCATTTTGAAATCAATAATAACTATAATCCAATCTTTGCATTGAGCACACGTGCCCCAACAGACCACTCTCTTTCCCTGTCAGGGAAAGAGCTGGAGAATAGGTCAACTTCGAAGCTTTAAGGCGACGGTCACCGCAGGAGATTCCGCCTTTCTTGGGGTGACGGTCGCCGGGCAGAAGCTATAGGCAGAAGAAAGGGCACCGTCTTGCGTTTCGTAAGTCGGTGCCCACGCAGATTAGGAATGAAACCTATTCAGCATCCTCGCTAATTTCATCCTTGCTATTCCGTTCCCACTCTTTTTTAATGTCTTTATCACAAAAAGGACCTGCTGAAGGGTAGTCAATAATTCGACGATGTTCAAATTCCCCGCAAATTAAGCAATGATATCTCCAATCAGGGTCTACAACAATATTTTGTTTGTTATTTAGCATATCGTAAAGTTCTTTTGCATGGTCTTTACACAAGCTAAAACTTTCGTCGCGAAGTTCCTTTGTACAAATATAACATGTGGCCATTTTAATTTTCCTCGGTATTCCGACGTTGAGACATTATCTTCAAAGGCACTTGCCCAGACTTGGTTAAACCAAGTCTGGGCCTTCCCACTCACAATTTAATCCAAAGCCTTCAACAGCTCATCCTTAACTTCTTCACTCATTTGTTTTTGAGTCAAAGTTTGTTCAATCGTCTTTTTTACATAGTTATCTTTATTCTTTATTAAGAGCTCATTGGGCATAAGCGGACAAGTAGCTTCATGCCAAATTCCTGTTTGAATAAGCTGGTCCAAATACGCTGGCAAGATTCGTGTATCTCCTAATTCCATAATATAATAATAATTCACATAGTTCTTTTTCCCACTTTTTTTCATTAAAGGGATCCCGGTCTCATTTTTGATTAACTCCTTAACTGCAATCGAATAGGAATCCATCTCCTGAGATTCTGAGGCAAATAGACCTTGGTCACTTTTCTCATAAATGACTTTTAGTATCGGAGATATAAAGTTCTTATATCGGCCAAAGTTTTCTAGCATTACGTATAGTCTTTCGTCGTTTCCAGTTCCATCGAGTGGATTGAATCGTTTTTTAAAAATTTCTTCCACAGTTTTAGGATTCATTTGGGACGAATATTTATTAAGAAATTGAATTAAATTGTTTTCATTTAACCCATTACGAAGAGAACTTTTGTCGAAATCTACTAAAATATCTTGTTGCGAATCATATTCCTCATTAACCGTTCTAAACTGTATTTCGGTTAAACCAGTATCTTGATACTTTGTTCCTTGATAAACATCTTTGATTATTAACCGGATTCGCGAAACATGGTCGACCTTAAATTGATATGCCGCCAATTTAAAATTATCAAATAATTTTAATTCTTGTTTCTCAGAACCATTAATAATAATCTCTAATGTTTTCACACGATTGTTGTCATAATATAAACTTTGAGATTTTCCATAGCCATTTTGTATTAAAATTTCCCTTAAATTCAGTGGTTTAAAAAATATAAACTCTACCCATTCGTTAATTCCATGGTTTGCATTTGTAACAAACCACGCTGTTGATGGTGTTTCGTCAATTAGATTTATAGGATGATATGTAAATTTTGATTGAGTTTTATCTACTAAATAGGATGAAGCAATAATGTTTTCCGTAATTATCATTGAATGGTCTATTGCCGCTGCATAGATGTTTTTTCCTGAAAAAAACATTAAAACAAAGACCATAACAAAGCTTAATCTTAATAATTTTTTCATGCTCTGATACTCCTCTTCAATAATCAGTATCATTTTCCTCAGAATCCCAACCAGAGTCATCACTCGTGATATCCTCTAAAACACTTAATGCTGTATCTCCAAATAGTGTCCCATTGCTTGTTTCATTGGAGATAGTTACAAAGATAGAAGTGTTTTCGTTGTTAGCTTTATCTGTTGCAATAATATTATCAATATAAGTTATCAATTCATTCATCTTGGAGGCACTACCAGAAATCTGATCGGGTCCAGCAACCGAAGTACCAACTAGTACACACCCTTTTGTATCTTCGGGAGTATTCCCGACATGAATTAATACGTCAGCCCTACCATTTTTATCTTCTAAACGAACGACTTCTTGCTTCATACCGCTTTTTTTAGTATCTCTTGTTGCATTGTACGTACCTGCATTAATTCTACTAGTACTTCTCTGATTATCCCGGTCTGGAAGCTCTAATGTTACTCCCTTAACAACGTTATTATTGCTTAGATTAGACGCAACAAATGATCCAATTGTTGAATTTTTTGATTGAACTTCTCTAGATACCGTGATATAAATTGTGGTTAATCCGTCAGGATCTTTAAACGATAGTGGGTTATCTAAGCAATAGATATACCAATTAAGTCCATCTTTAACCGGATCAACCGTCAAAAACCTCCCCACCTCAGGGTCATAGAATCTAGCCCCGAAATACTTCAGCCCCGTACTGGCATCCTCGGCCTTATCCGTAAACCCATACTCCGTCCCATCTCCTGACGAGACTTCCTTCTCCCCATACGGCGCGAACTTATACTCGGCAATCTTCACTCCCGCCGCATTCGTAACCACTCGGGTCGACCCCAAATGATCCTTATGGTAAAATTTTACCACACCACTCTTTTCCTCGGCAACAGCCTTCTTTCCCGCATAGATCCGGTACAAATAACTCCCGTCATTCGGCGAATATTCCATCAAAGGGTTAGCGCCACTATACACATAATAAACCGTCTTCCCGTTTTCCACCTTCTTGACCCGCATGCCGTTGCCATCGTAGACGCAATTTACTTGTGAAACCCCATTCTTAGTCACTTGTGTCAACCTTGACTCTCCATCGTAACTATACTGCCAACTATCTCCGCCAACCTTCCCAGTCCTCGTCCCAAACGCATCATTGGCATACGTCGCACTCCCCATCGACCACAGCCGATTCGCCAAGTTGAACCCTAATGGGTTTTGCGGACACAGAAAATGGCTGGTAAAATAACAGCAGGAGGTGTCCGAAATGAAAGGGAAACGATTTGATGCAGAATTCAAGAAAGAAATCGCCAAGTTGTATCTAAGCG
>JAEYGI010000054.1 GCA_023402395.1 Bacillota bacterium | reverse complement strand
TTCAACGGTCTTTAGCCCTTTTTCTTTTACGATTTCTTTTAGTTCTTTTTTATCGATTCCCATTTCTTTTTCTCTCCTTACTTTTTTATCGGCAAGGAGTTTACACATTTTATTTTACACACCCATTTCGATCTGAAGCGGCCCCTGCTCCCGATGAAGCGGCTCTTCCCTCAACCGGAGCCGGTCCAGCTCCAAAAGGGGCGGGAATTTTTCGTCCGGAAGCGGTCCCCGCTCCGGTTGCGGCAACTTCGTACCCACTTGTAGCTGCGTTCCGAATCGGTTGCAGCCGCTTTTCCAATTACGAAAATTCAATTTAAACCGGGATCCATCGGGACTCACCGGGTTGGCGGGTTTAACGGCTCAGTGGTCCCGTTCCCCTCAAAACTTCACTAAAGGTATCAATACTTGCATTCCCTTGACAATTGATCCCAAAAGAAAATATAATTAAGTCAAAATTGATCAATTCTGCCACACACTGAAAAATTATCCAAACTCCACAGCAAATCCCATAGGAATAAACTTTTCCAAAAAACGTTTTTTCTAAATCATTATTTCTGATGAAAGATAATTAAGACATGTCGCAACCATTCTTCAAAACCGAACCCACCCTCAAGCAGCAGATCGACGCCAGCCGCGACCGGCTTCAGACCCTTTGGAAAACCCGCGGCTTCACCGATCCCGCCGTCCTGGCCGCCAGCATCGAGTTGGACCGGCTGGTGAACCGTTACTATCAGACCAACCGGGCCCGCATCGCCGAAGACTCCAAGCAATTCAACCCCAAAACCGAGTTCTTTGAAGCCTGAGGCAGGATCCGAGTACCAGCATCCCAGCTCCGGCGCTTCGTCGTGTTCCCTTCTAATCCAGCCTCTCATCGTCCAGCGTCAACTCAAACGTACCCGCCTCGATCCGGCGGACTATCTCTTCCGTTAATCCGTTTCCAATTCAGTCACAGTTTTATTGGGTCCCGTTTACAACTAATTCCGGTTGCCCGCGAAAAAAATTTCGCCTTCGGGGGTTTTGGCGGGCGTAACCTTTATTTGCCGTGCAACTCGATACCTGACAATAAAAAAAGGCGACTGACCAGTCGCCCCGCGCAAATCATCCAATCTGTCGGCTCCGGACGTTACCATTTATTTCATCCCCGATAATGCCATCGAGTCAATGAATTGCTTTTGGGCGAAGATGTACGCCACCAGCAACGGAAGAATACTCACGGTCGACGCCGCCATCCATACCGTCCACTCCGTCATCCCGTACGCTTGCTGAAACATGGCGATGGCCAGCGGCAGCGTGTATTTGGCGGTGCTATTGAGATAAACCAACGGGTAGATGAAATCGTTCCAGGAATTCATCAGGGTGAAAATGCCAACCGTGGCCAAAGCCGACTTCGACAGCGGGAAAATAATCTTGACAAAGATCTGCCAGTGATTGGCCCCGTCGATCTTGCCGGCCTCCACCAGCGAGTCGGGGATCGAGAGCATGCTCTGGCGCATGATGAACAGGGCGAAAACCGCGCCGCTGCCGAAAATATTGGGCACGATCAGCGCCGTGTGCGTATCCAGCCACCCCAGGCCCTTCATCAGCAGCAGATTGGGGATAAGCGTGATCTCCTGCGGGACCATGATCAGCATCACCACCAGGAAAAACAGGGTATCCCTGCCCTTGAACCGCAATTTGACAAAGCCGTAAGCGGCCAGGGACGTCAGCAGCACGGTCGGAAGCACGGTCAGCGCCGCCACTTTGACGCTGTTCCAGTAAGCCTGCAGAAAGTCGGCCCGGGCCAGGGCGGTCCGATAATTGCCGAAAGTCAGCGGATTGGGGATCCACTGCGGCGGGTAGTAAAACTCGGTGCCGGGGTTTTTCAGCGAAGTGGACAGCATCCAGAGGAACGGCAACACCAGGATTAGGCCCAACGCGGTCAACAATCCATAGTTGACCACGGCCAGCCATCGGCTGCGCCGGGCCGTCCGTGACGCGGGATGAATGAAAACGGCCGCCATCTAATTTTCCTCCTCCTGATAGACCAGCTTCTTCCGGAGCAACCATTGCACCAGCGTAAACGTTAAAATCATCCCGAAGACAATCATTCCGATGGCCGATGCCTTGCCGTACTCGAAGGCCTTAAACCCGATTTGGTAAAGGTACATGACCAGCACATTGGTGGCGCCGGCCGGTCCGCCTCCGGTCAACACGTAGATTGAGCCGAAGACCTTGAAGGCGCCGATGATCGTCACCATCAGGGTCAGAAACAGCACCGGGCCCAGCTCCGGCAAGGTCACATGCCAGAACTTCCGCCAACTCCCGGCGCCGTCCAGATCGGCCGCCTCATAGTACATCTCCGGGATCGACTGGAGCGACGCCAGAATGATCACCACATTCATCCCCAGGTTTTTCAAAAGCCTGGTCACCACCACCGCAACCATCGCCCAGTGGGAATCCCCCAACCAGTTGGGGCCGGAGATCCCAACCATCTTCAGGATGAAGTTACACAGCCCGTAATCATAATTCCAGATCCACAGCCAGACCACGGAGAAGACCACCTCCGAGGTGATCACCGGAATGAAGTAGACTGACCGGAAAAAAGCGGAGAACCGGCGGACCTGGTTGAGCAGTATTGCGGTGACCAGCGCCAGCAACAGATTGGCAGGCACCAGGCTGGCCGTAAAGACCAGCGTATTGACGAAGGACTTCCGGAACATCTGATCCGAACCGGCCAGTTCCTGATAATTCTTCAGCCCCATCCAGCGTGGCGGCTCCAGCACGTTGAAACTAGTGAAACTCAGGTAAAAGCTGGAGACCAGCGGGATTAGCAGAAACACGACGAGCCCGATCAGCAGCGGCATCACAAACAAGAGACCCCAAAAATCATCCCGCTGCAACAGTTGGGGCCGGACGGGCGGCATGGCCCGGAGACCCGGATCAATCCTGCGATTCATCTCATTCATCCTTCCGATTTCAACCAGGGATCACGTCCGATGCCCGCCGCGGTTTCCGGCAGGCATCGGGCTGGCTTATTTATTCTCAGCCAGGAGGCTGTTGATCCGGTTCTGGATCTTTTTAAGCGTCTCCTCCACCGGTTGTTTCCCGGCCACCATCAGGTCCACTTCCTCTTGGGCGATCAGATTGGCCTTGACGAACAGTGGAAAATGCTCGGTGACCGTGCTGTACTGGAGCGACTCGATGAACACCTTTTTATTGGCGGGCGGAGTCGCCGGGTCCAGAAACTCCTTAGAGAGGCCGATCGACTTCCGCGGCGGCCCGAAGTAGACCGCGGACTCCCGGATCCCTTCCTTGCCGCTCAGGAAGCGCAGCAGATCCAGGCTCTCTTTCTTATAGGCGGTGGACTTCATGACCACCAGATAGGCCGAGCCGCCGCGCAACTGCCGGCCGGCCGGGCCTTTCGGCACGAAGGCGATATCATAGTCCAGACTCTTGACCCCGTCAAACCGGGCCTTCATGCTCATAAACCCGATGAACATCGCCGAACGGCCCTGTTCAAACGGGGCGGAGATCCCCGGCCGGGTCGACAGTCCGTTGTTTACCCAGTCCAGATACTTTTTCAACGCCGTTACCGACTGCGGGCTGTTGATGACGCACCGGTTCCGTTTCTCGTTCATGAACTTCCCGCCGTAGCTGCGGATGATATTCAGCAGGCTCTGCCATTCGACGCCCTTGTCGAGCAGGTTCTCAACTCCATAGACTTTGCTGGCGCCCTCGCCTTTGGAGAGCTTCCGCAGCGCGGCGTCAAAATCATCCCAAGTCCAGTCCTCAGTGGGATACTTCAGTCCGGCCTCATCGAACAGCTTCTTGTTGTAGTAGAGCACCGGCGCGGGAGTCGAGAACGGAATGGCGTAAAGTTTCCCCTTCCATCTGCCGCCTTCCAGCGTTGTCGGGTAAACATCCTCCGGATCCCATTCCGGGCCCCATTTCTTGACGGCGGAGTCCAACTCCACGAAATAGCCCTTATCCGCGAAATAGGTCAGGCTGTCCTCCGACCACCAGGTGATATCCGGCGGATTGCCGCTGGCGATCATCGAGGTGACTTTCTCGGTGAACTCACCGTAGGGCGCCACCACGATCTCCAGGCCAATCCCAGGATGCGTCTTTTGATAGGATTTGACCAGTTTGTTATACATATCGATATGTAGCGGCGCGCCCCAGATCACCATCTTCAGGGTCACCGGCTTGGCTGCGGCCAGTCCGATCCCGGCCGACCAAAACAGCGTCAAAATCAGCCCCAGCAGCCCGAGTCTGCCATAAAACCGTTTCATCCTTCATTCCCCCTTTTATTCTTTTTGTTTCTGCCTCCACCGGCCGTTGCAACCGGCAGTTTTATTATAAATTTAATCTTCTGGAAACCGAATCATCATTCTTCCGCATTCCTTGCACTTTCTTACGAGACTCCGTCCTCCAGGAATGCCCCTTGCTCCCGCAGCAGCGACCGGAGCGAAACCGCCGGCACTTCCGTCACCGCGATTCCGTTGCGGATCGCCAGCGCCGCCGCGGCGCCGCCCGCCTGCCCGACCGCACCCATGGTCGGAGTGGTTCTGATCGCGGCTTGGGCCTCAAAGGTCGCCGACAGGCAGCGGCCCACCGTAATCAAATTGTCAAGCGTCGCGTTAACCAGGCAGCGGTAGGGAATGCCGTAATATTTCCCCCAGGGAAGATGCAGGTGGTTCGAGCCCGCGCCGTCCGGGCTGTGGATATCCACCGGATACCCGGAATGGGCGATGGTATCCGGAAATTTCCGGCAGGAAAGCAGATCGTCATGGGTCAGCGTATACAAGCCGTGAATCTGCCGCGATCCCCGGACCCCTACCGCCGGACCGGAATAAAGCAGCTCCGCCGCAGCGAAACCGGGAACCCGGCGCTTCAAGAACAATTCCAGCTCCCGGACCTGCCGCCTTCCTTCGATCTCCGCCCGGCTCAGGCTCGCCGGATCGGTTACATCGCATTGCAGAATACGGCTGGTATTGACGATCACTTCGCCGGGCCGGTTGGTCTCGAAAAAAAGCAGATCCTCGCGTTGAAAGGTAATCTCGCCCCGTTCCCGGGCGGCGTTCAAGGTCCGCACAAACCCGCCGATCGATAGCCGGGGCGCCCGGTCAATGATCGAGGCGTCTCCCTTCAACCGCGGAAACTCTTCAAGATGTTCCTTGATATAGGATCGAACCGCCGCGATATCGACATTCCCAAGTTTGAGGTTCATGGTCATCGGTTGCGCGACATGGTCCGCCGGCCGCCCCTTGGAACAGTCCACCCCGGCCCAGGCCGCGAGGTCGGCGTCGCCGGTGGCGTCAATGTAGCAACGGGCCTCCAGGTCGCTCAGGCCTCCCTTGTTGCAAACCGAAATCGTTTTAATCCGGCCGCCGCTGGCCTTCACCCCGGCCAGCATCGTATGGTAGAGGAGCGTCGCACCGCTTTCCAGCAGCATCAGTTCCAGCTCATGTTTTAACGCTTCGGCGTCGAACGGGGTCACGGTGTAAGTGTAACCGGTGGTATCGAAGAGATGGCCGGGGGATTTTCCTTTCGCCACCAGCCGTTCGATCAATTCGCCGGTCGTTCCCTGGATCACTTGCTTGGTCCCGGCATGGAAGGTCATCATCGGTCCCACCCCGGCCGCAGTCAGCATTCCACCCAAAAAACCATAGGCCTCAATCACCAGGACGGTTACGCCGGAACGCGCCGCCGCCACCGCCGCCATGGTCCCCGAGATGCCGCCGCCGACCACGATTAGATCGTAAACCATTGCGAATCCCTCCAAATCAAAAAAGTCATTGCCACCTCATTATAGCGGCAATGACCCCAACCTTGAATCAACAATCCTCCGATAAACTTATCCATTCTTCCGAAACCGGACGGCTCTCACTACTATATAGGACATGATGCCCAGCGGAAATTTAATTCAACTTATATCGTCCGCTGCAAATGCTCTTTGTATTCGGACGGGGACAACCCGGTGTACTTCTTGAAAATTTTGCTGAAATACTGGGGGTTTTCATAACCGACCCGTTCGCCGACTTCAAAGGCGCGGGCGTCCTTCTCGCCCAGCAACTGCTTGGCTTTTTCAATCCGGAGCGCGGTCAGGTGCTCCAGGAAACTGACACCCATCTCATTGCTGAAGACCGAGCTGAAATAGTTCGGGCTCATATGAACCACTTCGGCCAGCCGGTTCAAGGTCAGCGGCTCGGCGTAATGCTGCGCCAGATATGCCTTGGCATCCTCGATCACTTTCTTATTCTTGAGAATCTTGGTATTGCGGATATGGTCGGCCGCGGCTTCCAGATGCTCGCCCGCCCATTGCTTCATCGAGTCCAGACTCCGGATCCCGGCAATCGCTTCAAAATATAGAAATTCCTTGCCGAACAGCGACTCCCATTCCAGCTGGAACTCACGGATCACCTGGGAGGCCCGGCCAAACAGATCGATCACCGCCTGCCGCAGAGCGGCGATCCGGGGCGGACCGTTCCGGCTCAATCCCTCGAAGATTTCGGCCAGCGTCCGGAGCAGCAGTTCCTTGTCCCCGGTCCGGAGCGCCGACATCAGCACCTGTTCCTGCCCGGACGAGACCAACCCCGGCCCAGCCACAGCCGCCGGGACTTCTTCAAACTTGGTAACGGCCTTTCCGGAGAGCAGGCCATACTCCAGCGCCTGTTTGGCCTGTTGAAACAGATCCTTAAAAAGGGACGGATCCCCCTCTCTCACACTAAAACCCAGGCTAAGTCCGGTTCCCAATCCGGCGCTCGCCAGTTCAATCAAACGCGCGCAGGCGGCTTCAAACCTTCCCTCATCCGAACTTTCTTGCGGCTGCCGCTGAATCCAGACCAATTCGTCATACCTGCCCTCAAATCCGACGCCCGCTGTGCCGAAAACCGCTTCACAGAGTTCGAGCAGTTGCAGTTTGCGGTATTGCTGTTCCTCAACGATACTTAAGTCCGTTCCTCCCAAGTCAATGACTGTCAGGGTAAATCTCCCCGTTTCCCAGGCCAGTCCCAGGGATGACAGTTCATCCATGGTCGAGCTATCGGGCCGGCCGTGGTAGATGAGTCGCCGCAATAGCTCCTCCCTTAACAGCGGCAGTCCTTCGGACAGCCGCAACTGTTGCTCGCGCTCGGACCGGAGGACGGCGTTGGCTTTCCGGATTACTTCCATCAGGTCAGCCATATCGCTGGTTTTCAATAAATAATCAAAAGCTCCCAGCTTCAAAGCGGAGCGGGCGTAGGCGAACTCGTCATAGCCGCTGAGGATGATCACCTTGGCGCCGAGCTGCCGCTCTTTG
The DNA here is from genome assembly GCA_023402395.1 of Bacillota bacterium. Taxonomy (GTDB): domain Bacteria; phylum Bacillota; class UBA4882; order UBA8346; family UBA8346; genus JAEYGI01. The sequence goes on along the minus strand of JAEYGI010000054.1, from coordinate 312 downwards.
ATCGCTGCCAGCAGTTCCAAGCCGTCCATCCCCGGCATCCGGATATCGGTCAGCACGATCTCCGGCGCGAAATCGGCGAGCAATTGCAAGGCTTCTTCCCCGCTGCCGGCGGTCCGCGTTTCGGTGATTCCCAGTTCGCTCCAGGGCACCGCCTGCCGGATCCCGTTCCGGATCAGGGCTTCGTCATGAACCCTAATGGGTTTTGCGGACACAGAAAATGGCTGGTAAAATAACAGCAGGAGGTGTCCGAAATGAAAGGGAAACGATTTGATGCAGAATTCAAGAAAGAAATCGCCAAGTTGTATCTAAGCG
>JAEYGI010000024.1 GCA_023402395.1 Bacillota bacterium | reverse complement strand
ATGTTGGTATTATTAAGCCGAATTCTGGGCTTAGACCTCTCTCTTGCTCTCCCCCGCGTGGGAGAGTAACCGATACCTTCGCGGTCCAAAGGCTTTTAGAGACCAGCGTCTAGGGTTACCCTTCCCCTTGAACCGCATCTTGAACAGCTGCTCCGGGGAAGGGCTAGGGTTGGGTCTGGAAAGTTCTACCACGATCCCTTGTTGACATTGCCCTGTCAGGGAAGAGCGAGAGATAGGTCTAAGCCGAAATTGGACTTACAATATACATATTAAGTCCGTTCTTACACAGGCTTCACAAAATTACGGAGGCGGCTTCTGACTCCTGAATTCTATCGTATCAATGTTTTTAATCTTTAGGAATTTGCCTAATTAATTTAAAGGAGGAGATTACGATGGTCGGAAAAGGTTATGAACAAGGGTTTATGTCGGATCAGGAAGCATTGTCAATCATGGGCCAGTACCTGAATCAGCTGGATTTGAACGGCAAGAAACTGTTGCTGCTGATCCCCGACACCACCCGGACCGCGCCGATGCCCCTGATCTACAAGGGCATCTACGATCTGGTCGGGGAAAAAGTGGCCCAACTGGATGTGCTGGTCGCTTTGGGAACGCACCCGGCGATGTCCGAGGAGAAGATGCTGGAGTGGGTGGGGATTACGCCGGAGGAACACCGTAAGAAGTATCCCAAGACCCGCTTCTTCAATCACGCCTGGGACGATCCGAAGGCGCTGACCGTCTGCGGCACCATCGGCGCGGCGGAAATGGCGACGATCACCGGCGGCCTGATGTCCGAGGACGTGGCGGTGACCGTCAACAAAATGATCTATGACTATGACCGGATTTTGATCACCGGGCCGGTGGTACCCCACGAAGTGGTCGGCTTCTCGGGCGGCAACAAATATATCTTCCCGGGCATCGCCGGCCAGGAGATCATCGACTTCTTCCACTGGCTGGGCGCGTTGATCACCATTCCGAAGATCATCGGAGTCAAGGACACGCCGGTCCGCCGGGTGCTGAACCGCTCGGCCCAGTTTTTGACCGTGCCCCGTTCGGCGTTCTGCTTCGTCATCAACGACCACAAACTGGTCGGGTTCTACGCCGGCACGCCCGAAGAGGCTTGGGACGGCGCGTCGACCCTCTCCGACAAGCTGCACATCGTCTATAAGGACAAACGCTACAAGAGCATTCTGGGCCTGGCGCCGCCCAAGTTCGACGATCTCTGGACCGGCGGCAAGGTCTCCTATAAGCTGCAGAACATCGTCGAGGACGGCGGGGATCTGATCATTTACGCTCCCAGCATCGATGAAGTCTCGTACACCCATGGGCACCTGATCGATCAGATCGGCTATCATTGCCGTGATTTCTACTACCGCCGGATGGAGGAGTTCAGCCACATTCCCCGGGGAATTCTGGCCCACTCGACTCATGTCAAGGGCGCCGGAACCTATGAGAACGGTATCGAGAAGCCCCGGATCAATGTGATCCTGGCCACCTCGATCCCGGAGGAGCGTTGTAAGAAGATCAATCTCGGCTACCTTGACTACCGGACCATCGATCCCCAGCAGTGGGCGAACCGGGAGGACGAAGGATACCTGCTCGTTCCCGAAGCCGGCGATTTGCTGTTTCGGTATTCGGGGGACAAAGAATAATACGGAGGTTTCGGAATGCAGGCCAATCAGGAGATCTTAATCAACTTTCAGCCTAAGCATCAGTTCTTCATCGGGTTCGACTCGGACGGCTGCGTCTTCGACACCATGGAGATCAAGCAGAAGGAATGCTTCTGCCCGAACAACATTAAGTACTGGGGCCTCCAGCCGGTCTCGAAGTTCGCCCGGGAAGCCACCGAGTTTGTCAACCTCTATTCCAAGTGGCGCGGGGCCAACCGGTTCCCGGCCCTGGTGAGGGTCTTCGACTTCCTGGCCGACCGGGACGAGGTCAAGGCCCGCGGCTTCCGGGTGCCGGACGTTCAGCCGTTGCGGGATTGGATCAACTCCGGGGTCCCGTTGGGGAATAATACGCTGAAAGAAGCGGCCGAGCGCAGCGGCGATCCGGTGTTGAAGCGGGCCTATGAATGGACCACGGCCGTCAACAAATCGATCGAGGAGATCGTTTCCGGCATCCCTCCCTATCCGTACGTCCGGGAGAGCCTGGAGAAGCTGACCAAGCAGGCCGATCTGATCTGCGTCTCCCAGACCCCCAGCGAGGCGCTGGAACGGGAATGGGCCGAGCACGACATCGCGGGGTATGCCGCAATCATCGCCGGCCAGGAGCTGGGCACCAAGAAGGAGCATCTGAAGCTGGGCGCGGTCGGCAAATATCCGTCCAACCACATTCTGATGGTCGGCGACGCCCAGGGGGATCTGGAGGCGGCCAAGGCCAACGGCGTCCTCTTTTACCCGATCAACCCCGGCCGCGAGGAAGGCTCCTGGAAGCGGTTCTACGGCGAAGTGCTGGATCTCTTCTTCAACGAGAAATACGAGGGCGAGTACGAGGCGAAAGTAATCAAGGAGTTTCAGGCGTATCTGCCCGAGACCCCGCCCTGGAAGAAATAGGACCATATAAGTTGAATTAAATTGGCAAATATTATATAGAAATTTACTTCATCCTAATATAGCGCGAACTTCTTCGCGGATATTGAAAAGGACCCCTTTGCAGGGGTCTTTTTCTGGTTACGCGGTAATGTCAATCTGCTGTCCGCTTGAACCGCCGGCCATTCCGGCCCGCTGCTTCTGATTGGTTTCCGGGGCCGTGGACGGGTTCGCTTGAGCGGCGGCTTTCTTCTGACTGATCTCCATTTCGAGCTGCGTAATCTGTTGCTGCAGCAACGCTACTGTTTCCTGCTTGGTTTCGGCGTCTTCGTCGCTGCTATTAGCTTGTTGCAATTGCCGTTTGAGGTTGGCCAATCTCTGCTCAAGTTGGGAGATGGATGAATCGCTGCCGCCCGTGGCATAGCTGGAACCCGATCCGGATGAAACGGCTGAAACACTCATTTTTTCACCCTCCTTTCCTGAATCATTCGGGACTTTCCTTGCATCCCGTCGCGAAATCGATCGGCCTTGATTCTAGGAGAACGCTTTATCGGATGCTTAGAAAAGGGCTTGAATTTCGCTTGAATTTGATTTGAAATTGCCGCCGGGAATCGGGTCGGACCGGTTTAGGGGCCCAATTGATCCCGGCGGTTAATAAAAATGATCCGGCATTCGCTGCCGGAGTTCCGGCATTCGCTGCCGGAGTTCCGGCATCGATTGCCGTTGGTCCGGCAATCAATGCCGTAGATTTGGCAAAGGCCGCCGCTGGTCCGGCATTAGGTGCCGCCTTAACGGCATTGAATGCCGATGCTGCGGCGACCGATGCCGTTGCTTGAGCATTAGGTGCCGCCTAAACGGCACTGAACGCCGTAGTTCCGGCAATCTTTGCCGTAGGTGCGGCATTGAATGCCGTAGTTTCAGCAACAAACGCCATAGTTCCGACACGGAGCGCCGGGGCTGCGGCAATCGTGGCGGAGGGCGGGGAGAAAGACGGATGGCCGCCAATGGATTGTGCCGGAACTGGCACTGTCCCGCCGGTTCGATCCATTGGGGGAGGAGATCGCCGTTTGCCCCGCCGCTCCCGTTCCGGGGCGGCTGTTTTGCTTTGTCCGGTTCGGGTCAGCCTCAGGCAATGGCGTGATATGAGATCACATATTGTCACCCGACAGCAAAACTTGTTTCTTACTTAAGACAAACTCCGGTTGTATACTTGGCGTTAAAAGCAGAAGAAATTTTGGTTAATTAAGTTAACGTTTTGTTATATGGGCTGTGCGGGAATATCCAACATACGGCGTTAGTCTTCTTAAATTTTCCTAACCACCCATTAAACATCAAAGAAATCAGAGAAAAAGGTGCGGTGAAGCTTCACGTATCAAGGCGAATGACTTCCCTCGGTACAATCTTCACTATAATCAATATGGCGCAATGGCGCATTTATGGTAGCGGGAATGGTCGCGGCGGCGATTCAGGAAAAAGGCTTGGGCTTTTCAAAGTATCTCATTGCCCCGGCCGTAACGGTCAAGCTGGCCGCCGATTAACTAGGAAGGCCCGGACAACCCATGAGAAAAGAGGAGGTGGAATCCGCCCAAAGAGGCTGGCCGGCCTGATGACGCAAAATTGGGTAGTATCTGTCGAAGTATTTTAAAAATGTATAAGGAGGAAGTTGGATGAGTTTCTTAAAAAAAGGGATAAGTGTCTTTTTGGGCGCAATCCTGATCTTCGGAACTGCCGCGGTCTCACTGGCCGAGACCAAGGTGAGCGGCAATTTGAAATTGATGTATAATTTTGTGAAGGATGAAAATGATGAAAACAGCGGGGATAGCGTAATCTCGCAAGACGGTGGAGAACTCAAAATCTACTTTGACAATAAGCTCAATGACAATGTCAATAGCCGGATCACTTTAAAAGGATATTTGGATGCCATGTCCGATAGTGACCGGGCGAAGCCGTATAATTACATTGATGAATATTATGTAAATGCAAATTCGAAGTATGGGACCTTTAAGGCGGGTAAATGGGGATTTAAACCCAAAGGCAAAATCGATGTATTGGATACCGCCTTTGGAGATTTCAAGGCGGAACAAGCGGTGCAATGGACCTATGCTTTTGAAAATGGAATAAAAACAGGACTGTGGACTGTGCTTGACCGTTCCAGCTTAGCCGAGGTGGTTGGCGACCACGCTTATGTGGCGACGTTGGGCTGGGCCAAAGATAAGCTCATTGATTTTGATGTCAATCTGGTGGATACGGGAAACGAGGCGGATATCAGGAAGGTTCTGAAAGGGAACAAAAAAACTAATTCCAAGGCTGACCTATTGAACTCTACTTATGGCGAAGGCACCCAGACGGGATATAATGTAAATCTCGCATTGTGTATGTTTGATCCCGTGGTCCGGCCCTTCTTCCATTACGGCAAGGACGATATCAAAGGCGCTCTCAACGACGAAGTGTGGATTATCGGCGCCACGGGAAAAATTGGTGCTTGGGACTTGCTGGTGGAATATCAACTTGACGATGATTATGTGAAAGGAACAACATCCTATAAAAATCTGGACAACGCTTACGGTTGTAAAATCAAATATAACTTCAAAAATAAAATGAATCTGGAATGGAAATATTACAAATACGACGATGGTTTAGATAAAGAAAAGAATGAACTCGGCTTGAATATTCCCTTTTAATAAGACGATCCGTTAAGGAAACCCTAAGAGCGTGGGGCTCTGCGGCGATTCCGAAACGGACCGAAGGGGTAAGATTCCCGGCGGAAGTCCTGACAGTCGATTTCCCGTCGGGAATTTTAATAATCTAATGTTAGCACGAATTTCAAAGTTTGAAAATATGCGCGGCAATGAACATTATTGAATACCGCGATGAAAGGATGAGCGAATTGAGAAGACCATGGGTTTTGTATTTTCTCGGCGCATTTTTAGCGGTGAGCCTTTTAAGTTTATATTCTCCAACCGTTACCAATGTCATCTTGGCGGAATCGGATCCAGGCGTTTCCAAAATTCCGGCATTCCCCGGCGCCGAAGGCGCGGGAATGTACACCACCGGAGGCCGGGGCGGCAGCGTTTATGAAGTGACTACTCTTGAAGATTACGGAGAAGGAGAAAAGCCTATCTTCGGATCGTTCCGGGATGCGGTCAGCGGGAGCAATCGGATCATCGTTTTTCGGGTCGGCGGGGTCATCCATCTTAAAGATACTTTGAAAATTACCGGTAATAATCTGACGATTGCCGGACAAACCGCGCCTGGAGACGGTATTGCCCTTACGGATTATGAAATCGTTTTTGGGAATGATAAAGCGGCTAAGAGCGATAATGATATCATGAATGCGGCAACCGGAAACAATGTTATTATGCGATACATCCGGGTCCGTCCGGGGGATAAAGGGAAAAATCTAGAGGTAGACGCTACTTGGGCCAGATGGCATCATGACATTATTATTGATCACTGTTCGTTCGGATGGTCTAGCGACGAGGCGCTTTCCATTTATGGAAACATTAATACCACGGTCCAATGGTGCCTGATCGCTGAAAGTATGACCATGTCAAAACACGATAAGGGAAGACATGGTTATGGCGCTATTCTTGGTGGTAAATATGCAACTGCCCATCATAACCTGATTGCCCATAACACTAGCCGCTCTCCGCGAATTGACGGCCAGGGGGTACTCAGCGAGACTTCCAGCGATTTTACCAATAATGTGATTTACAATTGGGGCTTCAATTCATTATACGGCGGCCAGGGATGCACTCATACCAATATTATCGGAAATTACTACAAACCCGGACCCGGGACGCAGGACTATGCCAATGGCAAAATAAGTGACAAAGATGATGCCTATGCCAATATCCATTACCGGATTGCCAATGCCAGCGCGCCGGGGGGCAATCTGAAAAATTACTGGTATATCCAGGATAATGTGGTTGAGGGATATCCGGCGGTCTCGGCGGATAACTCCAAAGGCGTCTATTGTGATGATCGGGCCAATACGGTAATGCTTGACAAACCGTGCGCTGTACCCAACCGGCCGGTGATCGAAACGGCGCCAAAAGCCTACGAGGCGGTGCTTGCCGAATGCGGTGCTACTTTGCCCAAACGGGACTGGTGGGATCAGCGGGTTGTCAATGATGTGAAAGACGGTACCGGCCGGTTTATCAACACACCGGGCGAAGCCGGAGGCCTGCCGGATTATCAAAGCGCTCCGGCGCCGGCGGATACGGACCATGACGGGATGCCGGACGCCTGGGAAAAACAGCATAAGCTGAATCCGAACGATCCGAAAGACGGCCCGGAGATTGCAGCCAACGGTTACACCAATATTGAGAATTACCTCAATGGAATCGTTAGTGACGTGGAAAGTAAACCTCGGGAGAATCCGAGCATTACCTTAATTGCGCCTGTGCATGATCAGATCGTCACTGCCGGCGACGCGATCACTTTTAAGACAACGAATGTGAAGGCCAACAATAAAGGGGCCAAAATCGCGAAAGTCGATTTTTATGCCAATGATGTCAAGGTGGGTGAAAAATCGAGCGAACCCGATGATTTCAACTGGAAAAACGTGGCGGAAGGCCGGTATTGCTTATCGGCGGTAGCTATTGATACTCTGGGGTATCAAACCCAGTCGAATATTCAAGCTGTCTATGTCAATGAAACAGACAACCTTGCTTCGGGGTGGCAATCCGTAGATCTGGGGACTGTCCCAATTAAGGGAAATACCGTTTTTCAAACCGATCGGGTTATCGTGAAAGGTTCGGGCGCTGTTGCCACGCCGCTGAATTCAGATGGCGGGTCATTGGGATTACGGGATGCCCTTCATTTTGTATATCAAAAAATACCTCAAAATGCAACACTCGTTGCCAAGGTAGCTGACTTTACCTATGTCGCCAACAGTGCCCTTTCCGGTCTGATGATCCGTAAAAGCTTGGACCTGGATGCGCCGATGGCGTATATTTCCCTGCAACTTGAGAAAGCAGGCAAACAAGATACCGGCAAGGCGATTGTGGTCAAGGCCCGCAAGCGGCAGGGGGAAAGTTTGGCAAAAGATGACAGGGGATCGGAGAAGCTGGCCTTTTACAACCATGCCGACAAAGGATATTGGTTAAAGATCAAGCGGGCCGGCAATACCATCGAAACGTCCTATTCAAGCGATGGAAAAGAGTGGACAATGGCCTGGAAAGGAACGGTCGATCTGGGCGACGGACCGGCATATCTAGGTTTGGCGGTGGACGCGGCGCAGGACACAAGCCAAATTCACAATTACAACCGGGTGGTCTTCGCGGAAGTATCATTCATCGAATAGCCAAAAACCAAAAAAGAGAGGATCATAATGTTTTCCACTCACCCCTTCGTCTCTTTCCGCCGGGAGCTGATCCTGGAGCAGCGCCAAGCGGTGGGAGTGGCTACGGGGTGGGTGGAATTTAATCTTAGTTTATAATGATTTTCCTTTGTTTACAATCGGTTAGCAGTTATCAGGCCGCAGGGGAATGAAGGAGGGAATTAAATGAAGTTTGCTGGGAAATGCCGTTCTCTGATTATTTTGACGGTTCTTGCCGTATCGCTTGGCATGGCGTTGCTGGGGTGCGGCGGTTCGAAATCGGGCGGTGGCAACAATGGCGGATCTGACACCTCGACCGGCGTGGGCCTGGTTTTGGATCGGGCCAGCCTGTTGAATGATGATTTCACCAATGGCGCCGGCAATTGGGAGTTTTTGAACGGAGCGGCCGGTGCGGTAACCAACGGCGTATTGACGGTGAGCGCTTCGTCAACCCAAGGCATTGCAATGAGGCTGAAGGATTCGGTCTGGCAGAGCCTTGGCAGCCCGGACGGTTATTATGTTGAGATGTATATCCGTCCGGCTACTGTGCCCTCAGGGAGTTACAAAAATTTCGGGATTGCCTCCAATATCTCCGGCGACGGGCGGCAATGGTATTGGGCCGGTTTGACTGCCGCCCGGCTGCAAGCCGGATACTATGACGGAACAGTAACCGGTTTTGACATGAACAATTTGAAGAAGTATCAAAATTCCGGCGACGGCTCTTCATTATCCACTGCTTCCGACTTAGTGTATTATAAAATGCGTTATGAATATAACAACGGGACCATCAACTTCTATTGCAACGATCTAAGTATGGGGAAAAATTATCCGGCTTTGGCCGATTTTAAACCGAATCAAGGTTTTAGCGGCACGATCGGGGTCTATACTTGTTATGCTGATTTTGAGGTTACCGGGGTAAGGATTGGCCGGATCGACGAAAACCAAACGAAACTGATATTGCAAACCTCGGACACTTCCTTGCCGCTATTATGGTCCAAGTACATGCGATGGATTAACAATACCAGTTCCACCGGGATTCGTATGGGCGCTCAAGTCGCCTTTACGGTAACCGCTACCGGTTCCACCGGTTCCGCGGGTACTTGGACCGCGACCAGTTCGAATCCGAAGGTGTTATCGGTCTCGGCCGCTTCCGGATCGAGCGGGGACACGCTCACGCTCGCCGGTGCCGGAGTCGGAACGGCTACCGTAATTGTCGCGAACGGTTCCGCCAAGCGGGCGATCACTTATAAAGTCGAAGCTGCTCTTACCTATGTGCCGGATAACTATGGAACGATCACTACTAAGGTCTATCCCGCCGTCGGTGCGACCTCCGCGTATACCGATGGCGAACTGGCGGTTACTTTTGACAATACGCCCCAAATTGCCTCATCGCTTGGGAGCGAAGTAATTTTAATTTCCAACTATGATACCGGGGCGGTTGTCGATACCATCCATCTTGATAATGACAAGGCCGTTATCAGCGGCAGAAGCGCGTCGGCGATTAACGTTAAGTCACAGCGAGTACGGATTGACGGGAATACGCTTTATATCACGCCTCATGTGGGAGCGCTGGAATACGGAAAACATTACTATCTGGCCGTCGCCAACGGAGTGTTTGCCGGGACGCTGAACGGTAAAAATTTCACCGGATTTTCACCGGAGAGCAAAAGCTGGAACTTCACGACCAAATCCGCTCCGGCGCTTTCCGGAAGGGTGGTTACGGTAGACGGCAGTCAAAACAGCACCGCCAATTTCCGTACCGTGCAGGCGGCATTGAACTATGTCTCCGGCAATAATATTGATGACGCCGAGATCCGGATCCAACCGGGGACCTATTATGAACTGTTGACTTTTATCAAGAGTTTAAACCTGACCCTGCGAGGCATGGGCAGCGGAAAATACGGTAATGACGTTGTCATCCGCTATACCAATGGCAATTCGATAAATTCCTCGGATATGTCCGACCGCTGTTTAGCCTATATCACTTCCACGGGGACCGTTAACTTGGTTAATTTAACGCTTTATAATACGGGGATCAAATCGGAAGTAGGACAAGCGGAGGCGCTATTTTTCAGGAATAACGGCAAGCTCATCGCCAATAACTGTTCTTTCATCAGTCAACAGGATACCATTTGTTCCAGCGGCTACAACTGGTTCTATAACTGCCATGTTGAAGGGAATACCGATTTCATCTGGGGCGGCGCGGCGGTCGCGCTGTTTGAGGATTGTGAGATCTACTGCATTAGCCCCGGCTCATACATTTTCCAGGCGCGTCAAACCGATCCGTCATACCGGGGTCATGTTTTGTTGAATTGCGCGATTAAAACCAATTCCGGTGAAACCAGCTATTTCGCGCGGAACGGCGGCTACTATGACAACGTTTCAATCGTCAAATGCAGCGTCAGCGGCGGCGGGACGATCAATTCCTGGTCCGGAACTCCCAAGCCCAATCCCGGCACCGCCACCACGGGATGGAAACAGTATGGGCTTACCGACGGGTCGGGGAATCCGATTACGGTAAGCGGCTCGACTTCGCATACCCTGACCGATGCAGAATATAACACTTATTGGTCTTCACGAGCGCTAATTCTGGGGAGTTGGAACCCGGAGTTGCCTTAAAGTAAACTTGGATGAGGAAATTTTAATTTCGGGGGAAGGCAGTTTCTTTGCGTAAGAAACTGCCTTCTCCCAATTAATTATACCGGGGTCTTTGTAAAGGCTCTTTCATCGATATAACTAAAAAGGAGAGGTTACAGATTTAGCGGGATGCTTATGGCTTATCTTTTTCTTATCCTAATTAATCGCCTTTGAAAACGATTGACGGCCTGTCCGGTCCGATCGTTGAGCCGCCGCTTATCCACATTCGGCAACTGAATATCCACATTTAGTTATTGAATATCCACATTCAGTAACTGAATGTGGATTGGGGATGACTCCCCCAGTTCATTTATTCACAGAATATCCACATTCACTAACTAAATATCCACATTTAGTAACTGAATGTGGATTGGGGATGACTCCCCCAGTTTATTTATTAACAGAATATCCACATTCTTTTACCGCATGAAATGATTTAGTTGCAAAATATCCATAATCAGCTTCTGAAGATCCACATTTCACAACCGAATCAACTACGGCATCGGGTGTCGCGGTTCGTTTCGCAATCAAATATCCATGTTCAGTTAACGAATCCGGATTGGCGGTAGGGAGGTGGATGTCGCGAAGCATCTTTCGTACCCCGGCAGCAAAAGATGTTCCTTTTCAGGGCCGGAAGCGGCCGGTTATAGTAAAAATGAACCCTTCCCTTGGACAAACATATATAGCAAAACAATGAAAAAAGGAGTGAAGTTAAATGAAACTTAAATTGGTTGGGACGGTGGGAATCGCTTTATTGATTGTCAGCCTTCTGGCCGCCGGCTGCGGTGGCGGCGGTAAAAGCGGTCCCGGTTCGGATTCCAATCCGAATCAAATCGTGATTAACGCGAAATACACGGCGAACGCGTCGGCCGCCACCGTGACTGAAAGATATGCCAATTCATACCGGATTAGCGGCGCCACTTTGGCAACGGCAACCGTTCCGAAAAGTACCGCCAAGTTATTGGCCTATGATCCGGGAATCACCGCTACCGAGGAACCGGACGGGCTCACCCTGACCAATACGACAACTACCGGAAATCTTTTTGCCACTATCGGTTATACCAGTGCGGCGGGGTGTTTTAACTTTACAGCCGCTGCGGCGGGAAAGATCAGTATTGACTTTCAGGTCGATATTGATGGGAAAGGAGGAGGCGGCACCTACATCCGGGCCTTTAACGGGAGTTCAACCGAAGAATCCAGGATGGTCGCCACTCAGGTGTATGTCCCCAATCGCACAATCATTTCCGACAGTATTCAAAATATGTATCTCACCGAAGCCAGAGATAATGTCTATTTCCGGATCACTTTGCCCAAAGGCGGGGTGATGAAGATCCGCGCCGTCTATTTGTACATGGAGACTACGGCGACCGGGTTTGCCGGCATGGCCGATCGAATTACCGGAGGGGCCGGGGCAGCCGAGGCTTGCACCTACACGGTGACCAATGCCGCCGGGCTGAAGACCGCCCTGGCGAATGCCGCCAGTGATAACGGCGCTTCGATGATCAAGGTTGGCGGAGAAATTACCTTTGCCGACTGGTGTGCCGCCAACGGGTATACGAGAGACGATTCCTCAAGCCGGTTGATTACTATCAACAGCAACATGTCGAATCTAACCGTTGTTGGCCAGGGTTCGGCCGGTGTCTTTAACGGGGTCGGCTTTAAGGTGCAGGGGACCAATATCATTATTCAAAACATTACCGTTCACGAAGTGAAGGGACAGGACGGCATTCAAATCAATAATGCCACCTATGTCCAAGTCGACCATTGTACGTTGTATAACTATACTACCCCGCTGCTATCCGACGTCAGCGAGGAAATCAAGGATACCTATGATGAATTGATCAGCGCCAAGAATAGCGCGCAATATATTATTCTCTCCTGGAATCATCTTTACGGAAGCTACAAGACGATTCTGGTCGGCAGCAATGATGAAGAGGACGCCCGTCCAGACCGGAAGATGATCATTCATCACAATTACTTTGAAAATTGCGGCAGCCGGTTGCCCCTGTACCGGGGCGGGTTCGGCCATATTTACAACAATTATTATTCCAATTGCACCACGGGAAGCGGGATCAATTGCCGGACCGGCTCCAGACTGAAAATTGAAAAGAATTATTTCGAGAACTGTAAAAATCCGATCGGTTTTTGGTATGATACAACGTATACTTCCGGCTACTGGGATTTGAACAACAATATTTATTTCGGATGCACCGGCGATCAGCCGACCGCTTCCACTGCTACGGTTAGGTTTGAGTCCGGTTACAGGTACACTTTGGATGATGCCGCCAGCGTGCCGGCCATTGTCAAAGCAGGCGCGGGAGCCGGAAAGATTTAAGGTTGCGTCCGGGGATCAACTCCGTATGTCCAAACAAGCGGGCAATCATATTTCGAAGGCGATTGCCTAACGGTACGAATAAGTTGAATGGAAAAGCGCATGAACGGTTGATGGCCGCTCATGCGCTTTTGCTGTTAAAGGGAACGGGCGGAGGGTTATCCTTTCAATTCCCTTTCGAGATATTCAAAATAATCAAAGTCCGCCGGTTGACGCCGGCCCGAGAGATCCTGGCAGCATAGGCCGACCATCGCCCCGGTAAACTGGCCTTCCTGGCAAAATTCATCCGAAAGCGTGCTGGCGTCCAGGACCGGGCCGAGCGGGGTCCACTGGATCCCATCCTTTGAATAGGCGAATTGCAAGCGGTCATAGTCGACATCGGCCCGGAGAAAACAGCCTTTCCAGCCTTCCAGCGCGATCTCCCGGTCCAGCGGCTGATCGAAAGAGTTGTTTTGACAACTGAGAATGCCCAGGCATTTGCCCAGGGTTTCATCGCGGGAGACATAGAGATAGTAAAAGTTCTGCGTATCGTAGAGGCAGATCAGCCCGGCCATCTGCTGGAAGGTTTCCGGCTCGAACTCCAGATAGGTCGAGGCGGTATAGCGGAACGCCTGCTGCCGCCTGGCCACCAGGCTTTGGGTGTACTTTGAACCTAACGATTCCCTGCCCTTAAGCCGCAGATAACCGGGGCGCTCGGTCAGCGACAGCGAATCCTGGTCTAACGGCGTCCGGAGGGTTTGGAAATGGACGTTTAAAACCGGCGTGTCGAAATCATCCCGGCTCGGCTCGGGCTCCCAGGGATGCTCCGGGAGAGCGGGTGCGGCAACGCTAATCTCCGGCTTGATTCCGCCGCCCTCCAGGCGCAGCCAGCCGTCCTCGGTCCAGGCCATTTTCTGAAGGCAGGTCTCCCGGCCCAAAACGCACCGGCCTTTGCTTGGGATCGGGCGGCCGCAAAGGTGGACCAGATACCATTCCCCGTTCCGAGTTTCCACGATATCCCCGTGCCCCGCTTTCTGAAGGGGATACGTCGGATCGTGGCGCGAGGTCAAGACCGGATTTTCCGGATCGACCTCATAGGGCCCGGTGATCCGCTCCGACCGGGCCATGGTCACCGCGTGCCCCAAGCCGGTGCCGCCCTCGGCGGTCAACAGATAATAATAGCCATCCCGTTTGTAAAGATGCGGCCCTTCGGTCTTCCCCAGGTCGGTTCCGGTGAAGATGTTAACGACCGGCCCGATCAATTGCTGCCGTTGTGGCGAATACTCCTGGAGAACGATTCCGCCGAAGCGGTTCCGGCCTTTCCGGAAATCGCACCAGACATTGACCAGCCATTTCCGGCCGTCGTCGTCGTGAAACAGAGATGGATCGAACCCGCTGCTGTTTAAGTACACCGGCTCCGACCATTCTCCGTCAATGGCAGTGGCGGTCACCAGGTAATTATGGGTGTCTTTGAAGATGGTGCCTTTATTTTTGACATCGGTATAGATCAGGTAAAAGGCGCCGCGATCGTAGGAGAGGCAGGGCGCCCAGACGCCGCCCGAGTTCAGGCTCCCTCTCATGTCCAGTTGGGAAGCCCGGTTCAAGGGCCGGGCGATCAGTTTCCAGTGGATCAGATCTTTGGAATGGTGAATTTGCACTCCGGGGAACCATTCAAAGGTGGAAGTGGCCACGTAATAGTCATCTCCGACCCGAATGATGGACGGATCGGGATGGAAACCGGGCAAAATCGGGTTCGTGATCCGGCGCATGGCAAGGACCTCCTGAAAAGTGAAAATGGCGTTCATTTATTTTGCTTCGCTGGCCTCGAACGAATAATCAAACCAGTCAAAATCAGCCGTCAACCGGCTGCCGGTGCCGCCGTTATTGGCGTATAACCCGACCATGGTTCCGGTATGGTGCTTGCCGATTTGCACCCCTTCATCGCTCAAAAAGGTGGCGTCCTTGACGGTCCCGACCAGTTCCCAGGTTTCATTGTCAAGGCTGTAATAGAAGTCCCGTCTCTGTTTGGCGACGGTTACCTTCAAATAAACGGCTGCCCGGCTGATTCCGGCGATCTCTCCCAAGCAAGTATATTGATCGTTCCGATTCTCAACCAGTTTAATCTTTAAACCGTCCTCATGGGTTAAAAATAATTTGACAAAGCAATGAATCCCCAAATAGCAGACCAATCCGGCCTGATCGCCCGGGCTAGCCGGCGCGAACTCCAACTTCAGGCTGGCGCGGTAATGATGGTGTTTCTCGCGGCGCAACAAGACATTGCGCGCTTCCTTGGAGCCCAGATCGGCATTGCCGGTCCAGATCCGGAAATAGCCGGGCCGTTCGGTCAACGACCAGGCCCCGTTATCGGGATTCCGGGGGAACTGCCAGTGCAAGCCCAGCTGTTCGGAGTTAAAATCATCGAAATAGGTTTCGCGATAGGTCTGCTCCGGAAGATTGGGGGCGACTTGCGACTCGCTCGGGCCCTTCCCTTCATTGACCAGGAACCAGCCGTCGTCGGTCCATCGGACCGGATCGAGAGCCGTTTCCCGACCCAGCGTAGTGAAATTTCCCTCATTGGGCCGGCCGCACAGATAGACCATCCACCAGTCGCCGTGCTGGGTCTGGACCAGCTTGCCATGGCCGGCCCGCTGGATCCTGGCGGCGGGATCGGTTTGGGTCATTACCGGGTTATAGGGGCACGGTTCGTAAGGGCCGGCCAGCGTCCGGGAACGGGCCACCGTGATCCGGTGCCCGTATCCGGTGCCGCCTTCGGCCAAAATAATATAGTAGTAACCGTCTTTCCGGAAGATATGGGGTCCTTCGGGGCTGCGCGCGCCGGTGCCTTCCCAGAGCATGACCGGATCGGCCACCGCCGCGTCACAGGCATCGTTTAATTTGACGATTCTGGCGCCGGGAGTGGTTACTAGGTAATGGGTTCCGTCATCATCCACGAAATGGGAGGGATCGATGCCGTGGACATCGATGAAGGCCGGTTTGGAATAAGGCCCTTCCGGTTTAGCGGAGCGTAACACAACCTGTCGGTGAGTCATCGGTTTCCTGTCCGCCATGGTTCCGTTCAACCGTAACGTGACGAAGATATAGTAAGTACCGTTATGATAGGAGATATCCGGCGCCCAAAAGCCATGTGAGTCGTCGATCCCGGTCAGATCGATATCCTCGTTGCGGTTGATGCCGTGCCCGATGATCTCCCAGTTCACCAAATCCCGGGAATGGGAAATGACGACGGCCGGGAAATATTCAAAGGTTGAGTTGGCCATATAATAATCTTCGCCAACCCTGATGATGGAAGGATCGGGGAAAAACCCGGTTAGAACGGGATTTTGATAAAAGCGGGTTGCAGCCATTATATTTACCTCCTAAAGAATATAGTAACTATCTATTTCAGGTCTCTGGAATTCAGAAGAGCTGTGCCTGAATCCTTCGAAGCCTGATTTAAGAACGGCCCACAGGGTTTGGCTTGCATGGTTTTATTTTGACGACTGAATTCTGATCCCTTATTCCGGACCAACCTGAAACCGAAGCGAGGAAGTCCTCCTTTGGACTTCCTCTATTTCAAGCCATGCCAAAAGCGGTTTTAGTTTTGGTTCATATCGGCCAAAACCTTGTTGATGCCCAGCGCCGCGGCGTTTTTTCGATAACTGGCTAAGCCTTGCTCTACCGTCCATTCTCCGATGAGGATTTTCCCCATGGCTTCATTCTTGAGGTTATAAAGCTCTTGGTTGATTTTCAGCCTGGATTCGGGCATGGGCTGCAGTTCGGCCTGACGGTAATTTTTCATGAACATATCCCGGGAATGGATAAGCCGCTGATCAATGGGGAACGGATCGTTCCATGGGGTCATCACCGTCTCCGGCGGTAAAAAGGTTTTGGTGAACGTTTTGGCGGGATCGTTTAATTGCGGCAGTTTGGTGAGGACTCCGTCTTTCCTGGCCCAATGAACGTTCTCCACGCCATGGATAAACAACATCTGGCCCGGGCCGCCGTCATGCATATATTCGACAAAGTATTTGAAAACTCCCTCCGGGTTTTTGCATTTGGTGGTAATGGCGATAACCTGCGGCACCCGGGCGGAATAATGGCTCTCCGCGATCGCCGGAATCGGAGTGAGTTTGACGTTCGGTCCCAGATTTTTCTGCAATTCCACTTCCAAATTCACATTCCACAACCCATACCAGTAGGGAAAGATCCCGGTTTTGCCGGAGGAGAACTTCTCCCGGCAGGTCGAAGTCTTGTTGGTAAAGATCTCCGGGTCGATTAGTTTTTCCTGATAGGCCCGACGTAGCCGTTCCAAGGCCGGTTTCATCTCGGGCTGCGCAAAGCCGTCCACCCATTTTCCCTTCTTGATGACAAAGTCCGGCGAGGCGTTTTGATAGAAATCCCGGTAGAAATTGTCGGCGAAGACGATTTCGCTGTCGCCGGTGGAACCGGGCCCCGTAAAGCCATAGGTGTCGTTTTTGCCATTGCGGTCGGGATCATTGAGCGTAAAGGCTTTCAGGACCTTGTAATACTCATCCCAGGTCCGGGGCGCCTTCAGCTTGAGATTGTCGAGCCAGTCCTGGCGGATGTAAGTAACGGGGCCGGCTCCGATTTGGGTCGGATAGCCGTAAATTTTTCCCTTGACCCGTACGGCGTCGAACACCTTTTTGTCAATTTTTTTGGTAATGGCCGACTGGCGGAGATAGGGCTCGATATTGACGAAGGCGCCTTCCAGCGCGTAATTTACGTAATTTTGCTCGCTGATCTCCACGGCATCCGGTATTTCGCCCGCCGCGAACGTTAGCCGGATCTTTTCATAGTACTGATTATGGATCGGCTGGATGATCTGGAGGTCGATGCCGGTCTGTTTCTTGTATTGCTGGACTAATTGATCCTGGCCCCATTCCTTCAAGAGGATGGTGTCCATAATCGCCACGATTTTTTTCGGCTTGACCGGATCTTTCCGGGCCGCCAGCGACCCGGAGGCCAATAAACTGACTACTAAGACCGGCGTCAGGATCCTTATGACAATCTTTCTCAACATCAGACACCCCTTTTTGTTTTGATTTGAAAGCATTTTGAAACCATTCAGGATGAAAGAATTCAGAAATCAGGAAAAAGAAGCAACAAGGGCGGTTGAATCCTTCAAAGCCTCTATTTGGGCTTTTATTTTGATCGCTGAATCCTGGGTCCCTGAATACAAACCACTGAATCGTTTCTTTGATGTCATCCGCCTTCAGGAAGTACGGAAAGCGGCGGGATTAATTCCCTTGACCCGCTTGAAGGCGCGCCGGAATGAATAAACGCTGTTATAACCGACCTGCTCGGCGACATCATTGACTACGATCTCCCTCCCTTCCTTAAGAAGTTGACAAGCCCGCTCAATCCGGACTCTTTCCAAATAGGTCACAAAGTTCTCTCCGACCTGATCCTTAAAAAAGTGAGAGAGATAGCCCTCGGAGAGCCCGAATTGGGAGGCCACCTTGTAAAGAGATAAGTCCGATTTAGGGTAGGTGTTGTTGATGAATTCGATGATCTGCTCCTTCAACTGGACATTCTTCCATTTGCGCTTGGCCATGACCGATTGACAAATCGTTTGATAGATAGTGACGAGATTGGCGTGGAACTCGGCGAAACTTTTCGAATGGCTGAGCGTTTCCAGGAGCGGTTTCAGATCTTCGCCGCTGAACTGGAGTTCGGAGCATATTTTCACCACCGTTCCCTTCATTTCATAGCCCAATTCCAAGCTCATTTCCTGGGAAAGACGCTTGTTTTGTACGTTTTCCCTGTAAATGACCTGCAACAGATTTTCCACCTGCTTTAATTCCCCGGCTTTGGTCAGGTTGATTAAGCGTTGCTCAAAATCGATCGGGTAATAATACTCGGCCCCCTTGGCCGGAATCCCGTCATGCCAGATCAGCTTCCCGCCGGGATCGATGGGCCCGTAATCCAGGGCTCGTTTGGCTTCCTCGTAGGATTGCCAGATCGTCAGCGTCTCCCCGACCAGGCTGCCTCCGGCGAAAACCGCCTTCAGCTTGTACTTGGCCAGTAACTCCCCGTCCACGGCCCGCATCAGTTGTTCCGCTTCGGCGAGGCAGTCCTGATCCCGCTTTTTATTAAAAGCCAGCAAAACCGCGATCTGGTTCGGTTCCAAATCATGCAGGAAACCTTTGGCTCCGATATGCTTGGCCAGAGTTTCACGGAGAATCGCCCGGGCGATATGGGATTCTTCGATGATATCCCGGCTGATGATCTCGTGTTGATTGTAAATGCGGACCAGCAGCACCAGAAATTTTTCACCGTGAATCCGGATCCCCAGATAAGAGGAGATGGCCGTGATTTCATCGCGGTTGCTGTATTCTCCTTTCAGCAGGCGATCGAAAAAACCGGTTTTAATCATCGGCAAATGACTCTTCAGGGTCTCCTGCAAGGACTGGTTGGTATGGATCAACTGCGAAACCGAGCCCTGCAGATATTCAAAGGCGTCTTTTTTGGGGGCTTCTCCGCCAAAATGCTCCTTGACCAAATCGATGATCCGTTTCAGGGGTTTTAGGTTCCGGGCGGTCAGCAAATAGGCGATCATGGCGCCGATAATTAACGATAACATCATGGCGCCCCAAACGATTTGCCGAATATAGGTGACTTTCCCCATAACCAGCCTGGAAGGAAGGATGTTCACATACTTCCAGCCGTTATGGGGCGAGGTGGTGGAGGAGACGATCATTTCCTCGCCCCGGTAGCGAAGACGGCCGAAGCCATCGGTTTTCAGCCGGAGTTCGGGGGGGAGCCGCGCTGGAAATCGCCGCGGCGACAGGCCGGTGATGATCTGGCCCTCCTGGTTCAATATGAATACCCAGTTGTCCTTCACCGGGCTGACCCGGGACAACATTTCATTGATCACTTCGGCGTTTAATAAAAAGACGATGGCGCCCTCCACTTGCTTGGAATAGCGGGTGGGGAGCGAGTGGATATAGGGAATTACAAAATACTCCCGGTTCTCGATGGTGAGCTTGGAAGCAGGAAAGACGGAACCGGCGTGGTAGCGGTCCATCTTCTCCAGCCAACGTTCCTTGCGGATATCACGGCTCCGCAAGATCCGTTCAAAAAAGAACTTCACGTCATAGGCCATCGCCGGCGCGATAATGTAATCCGGCCGTTTCATAAAGATGAAAAAATCGGCCATAAAGTCATTGTTAATGATATAGGGCCGTAACCGGGCCTTTAAATCGTTCATTTGATAATAGAAGGCCAGATCCTGGCGGTTGCCGGTATACAGCAAGTAATTCAGCTGCGGCAGCAAGCCGATCTGAATTTTGGTGATATCGATGGCCGCCAACTGCCGGTCGATCACATCGCGGCATTGATTCAGCATTGACAGGGCCGACGCTTTGGTGTCCTCCTCAACGATCCGGATGGCTTCCTTGTACACCAGCGTTCCGATGAGCACCGGGATCAGCAGGATAATCAAATAGGAAGCCATAAACCGGACGACCAAAGCGTGCTGGTTGGACAGATTCTTTAAATTGGCGCGAATACCCATTTTTTCTCCCTCCGAAGCTTACGAACCGATGTTCTTTGGTTATGATTTTCATCGGCAGGCATCTCCCGGCGCTGCAACGGTAGAAACAAACTGTCAAAGGGCGGAAACCATGGATTCTCCGAACGTAACGGCCATCCCCCGCTTTTAGCCTTTAATGGCTCCGAGATTGATTCCTTGCACGAAGTATTTTTGCAACGACGGATACAAGATGAGCACCGGGATCATCGCCGTGATAATCGCGGCGTTTTGAAGGCTGCGGCCGTAAACGATCACCGCCGAGCTTCCGAAATCGTCCTGCAGCACCATTTCCCGGAGTTTGGCCTGAAAGTTATGCAAATCGCGGTCATTGATGTAGATGACGAAATGGAAGAAGTCGTTCCAGTAGGTGACCACGCAAAACAGGCTGATGGTGGCCAGCGCCGGTTTGGACATGGGCAAGACGATCCGCCAGAAGATCCCGAAGGGGGAACAGCCGTCGATCTCCGCCGCCTCGGTCACGCTCGCCGGAATCTCCTGAAAAAAGTTTTTCATTAAAATCAAATTGTAGGAGCTGAGGGAGAGCGGCAGAATCACCGCCCACAGCGTATTCATCAGCCCCAGCATCCGGATGTTCATATAGGCCGGGATCATTCCGGCGTTGAAAAGCATTGATACCAGGACTATCCCGATCAACAGGCTCCGTCCCGGCAGATCCCGCTGGGCGAGCACATAAGCGGCGGTAGCGGTCAGAAACATCGCCAGCAGCGTACCGATGACCGTGACGTAGATCGAGATCAGAAACGGCCGGTACAAGGAGACGCTGGTAATGATCCGCTGATAGGCGGCTACCGAAAACTGTTTCGGGATCAGGCCCATGCCGTAAAAGCCCGTATTATCCAGCGAGTCCGACAATACCTTGAGGATCGGGATCAGGATGAAAATCGCGAAAACGATCATCATCAAGTAATTAAACAGGGCAAAAAAGGTCCGCGCCCGGTTCCCTTTTGAAAAATCCAAGCGGTCAATCATCCCCGCTTCCTCCTTTTATAGGATGCTTTCGCCCTTTATTCTCTTACTGAGCTGGTTGGTAAGGATCACCAGCAATGTGGCGATCACCGATTTGAACAGCCCCACCGCGGTCGCCAGGTCCATGTCGCCGGAGCTGAAGGCGAGCCGGTAGGTATAGGTGTCGATCACATCGGCCACCGGATAGACTTGCGGATTGTACAGCACGAAGATGGGCTGGAACAGATCCAGGATCCTGGCCAGATGCAAAATGAATACGACCAAAATGGTGTTTTGAATGGCGGGCAGCGTGATGTGCCAGGTTTGTTTCAACCGGCCGGCCCCGTCGATGGCCGCCGCCTCGTAAAGCTGCGGATCGACGCTGGAGAGGGCCGCCAGATAAATGATCGCCCCCCAGCCCGTCTCTTTCCAGCGGTTGATGATGATAAAAATATCGCGCCACCATTGGTTGGAGATCAGGAAATACACCGGGTCGCCGCCGAAACGCTTGATGGTTTCATTGACAATGCCCGAATCGGGGGACAGAAACATCGCGAAGATCGAGGCCACCACCACCCAGGACAGGAAATGCGGCAAATAAGCCACGGTCTGGGCGAATTTTTTAAACGGCAGCCATTTGACCTCGTTGAGCAGGAGGGCGAAGCCGATGGCGCACAGCATGCCCGTGATCAGATTGTAACCGCTGATGATCAGGGTGTTTAAAAAGGAGCTGATGAACAATTTGTTCGTGAGCAGCCCTTCAAAGTTCTTGAGGCCGATGAAATATTTCGGCCCGAAGACGCCCCATTCATAAAAGGCCATTTTGAGGCCGAGCAGCGGCAAAAATTGAAATAGCCCGTAAAACAGGAAGGCCGGCAAAAACATGAGGTAAAACATCCGGTACTTTCGAACTCTGGCGCCCAATGTCGCGCGGCGTCCCGCTTGCAATTCCAGTTCCGCGGCCAAGTGTGTCATCCTCTCGTTTCGTTGATATATAAGTTGAATTAAATTTCTGATGTGGATCATGTCCTGTAAGCCTTCCGTGATGGAAAACGAATGAATTTAATTCAACTTATTTCAGCTGGAATAGGATGAAGTAAATTCCGATTGAAGCCGTTTGCATTCGGCTTTAAGAATGCAAATTTTGTAATAGAAATTTACTTCATCCTATATAAAGCCATGGGATAAACTCTAATGCGAATTTCATTTATTTTTAATATACGCGATGAACTCCAGGGCTGAAAAGGAACAGATTTTGATGTCACGGTACAATAGGTGACGTAGGATCGGAGCGGTTGGATGGGGAAAATAAAGGTTGGCCGGCCCGGCGGAAAGGGTTGGGCCGGCCTCCGGGAGATATCGCGGGAGATTATGAGCGGACGGCGATCGGTAAAAATACTCCGGCACTCAATGCCGCAGCTTTGGCGATGGCCGCCGCAGGTCCGGCAATCGATGCCGCTCGACCGGCATTAGGTGCCGCCTTAACGGCATTGGATGCCGGAGTTCCGGCAACCTTTGCCGCAGGCGCGGCGTTCGATGCCGTAGGTTTGGCAATCAGCGCCGCAGATACGGCAATCAATGCCGCTTGTCCGGCATTAGGCGCCGCCTTAACGGCATTGAATGCCAATGTTGCGGCACCCGATGCCGGAGTTATGGCAATCAGTGCCGTAGTTCCGGCATTTTACGCCGGAGAATGTACTAATAAAAACATTGCAACATTCCATTGAACGAAAATACAAAAGATGAATCCAGGCCAACGCTTAGGCAACGGGAGAATGCCGGGAAAGCTGTTGAACCCGGATTAAAAAAGAATTAGCGGGCTTGCTTTATTTGAGATATAATTTTGGCATCACTGCTTAATGGTAATGCTTCCCCCTATTATTTTGGCAAGGAGAACGTCTCATGTCCGAACCGCGAATCATCGTTGACGCCGACGCCTGCCCCCGCGCCTGCCTGGAGATTATCCGGCGGCTGGCGGCCGAGTATCATTGGGAGATCCTTACCGTGGCCTCGGTGGATCACCGGATTGACCATTCCAATCATCTGACCGTGGGGGACGAGCCTCAGGCCGTCGATCTGGTGGTCATGAACCAAACCCGGCCCGGCGAGATCGTAGTCACCCAGGACTGGGGCCTGGCGGCGATGGTCTTGGCCAAGGGCGCGGCGGCCATCGCCCCGACGGGCCGGATCTATGAGCCGGACCGGATCGAGTTTATGCTGGAGGAACGGAACCTGGCGGCCCGCTGGCGGAGGGGCGGAGGCCGGACTAAAGGGCCGCGCCCCCGGAACTCCGGAGATGACCGGAACTTCGAGGCGGGATTGCGGCAATTGCTGACCCTGGCCAATGGCATTCAATAACCAATGGTTTCCGGCCGAAGCACTCTAGCTGCAACGCGTCGAACCGATTCAAAACCGCCGCCCGGCGGTTTTTTTGACGCCGGGGCCGTCAACGGCTGGATTAATCCGGACCGGATCAGGGATAATATATAGGTCGCAATAAGCTCTTTTAGGGCTGAAAATATTGCGATCTATTTTCCGTAACCCATAAGTTGAAATAAATACCGACGTTCCCCTTTTCCCAGCCACGCTTTAAGGATGGGAAAGCTCAGCCAAAAAATTTATTTTAACTTATTAGGTTCATCAACGGTAAGGAGGAGTGATCCATGAGTCCGATCTCCCCGACGGAGCTGAACGCGAAGATTGAGCAAACGCTGGATGGGGATCCGCGGTTAAGAGGATACGAGCTGAAAGCCCGCGCTTATGACGGCGGATTGGTCCAGATTCAGGGGATCGTCGATGTCCTGGATGAAAAGCGGCAGGCCGAGGAGTTGATTTGGCGGATTCCCGGCGTGAAACGGGTTGAAAACAATATTACTGTCTGTACCGACGGCGGGATCGATGACGGGGACGTGGCCTTCGAGGTCAGCGAGGAGTTGCGGGCCAATCCGGAGATCCCCGACAGCGTCGGCGTGGCGGTGAGCGGCGGCGCGGTGCGGCTGGTGGGAAGCGCCGGAACTCTCAATCAAATGGAAGAAGCTGTCGAAACCGCGGGCATGGCCCGGGGGGTGAAGGACGTCAAAAGCGAACTGAAATTGACCGACACGGCCGATGACGCCACCATCAACAACCAAGTCCAGCGGGCGTTGCTCGCCCTGCCCGAGTTGAGGCCGGGCTGGGTAAAGTCGTTGTCCCGGGACGGAGTGGTCACGCTGTGGGGAAATGTTCCGAAAAAGACGGCGGTTCTGGCATTGGAAACAGCGGCCGGTGTTCCCGGCGTCAAAAGGGTGATCAACTCGTTCAACCGAGGCGGCCAGAGTTTTGATGATCGGATCGTCATCCGGATGATGGAGATTATCGCCGCCAACCCGTACTTAAATGAACAGCCGATTGAGATCGAGGTGGAAGACGGGAAGATCGGCCTCTCGGGGTGGCTGGACAGTCTGGAGGCCAAACGGGATATCGAGGCCCTCATCCAACGGATCCTCAATGAATTCCATTTGCCGGCCTGGATGGTCGAAAACCGGCTGCGCCTGAAAGACGAGGCCCATTAACCGGGAGGCCGGTCCGGCTCGCGCCGGTCCGCCGGATCGATCAGGGTTTCGGCCAGGCGGAGCAAGGTCTGGCGGTCGTTGCGGCCTGGCTCGTCGAGCACGATGCTCCAGAGTTCGTCGAGAATCCTGCCGATGGCCGGCCCGGGAGCCAGGTGGAAAGCTTCGATCAGATCCCGGCCGCCGATTGCCAATTCCGACCGGCGCAGGGGCGAATCGTCCCGGAGCAGGCTGAGAATGCGGTCCCGGCTTTCCTCCCAGGCGATCAGGAGTCCATGGCTGACCCGGCCGACGGCGATCAGATCGGCGCGCCTCAATTCCAGCAAGTCCGGGATCAATTCCGGGCCGACCTTGGCGATCAGGCGCCGGATCGCGGCGTCGCCGGTATGGGGCTCCACCAGAAACATGTGCCAGCGGACCAGCTTCGCCACGGTCTCCAACAATTTTCCAGGATAGCGGAGCCGCCCCAGCGCGGTCTGAGCCAGTTCCGCGCCGCGCTGGTCATGGCCGTAATAATGGACGCCGGTCTCGGTCTCGATCCGGGTCAGGGGTTTGGCGATGTCGTGAAGCAAGGCGGCCAGCCGCAAGTGAAGTTCGGGCCGGATCGCCTCGGCCGTCACCATCAGATGCTCCCAGAGCGGGTAGCGGTGAAAACCGCCGGGAGGCAATTGGACATTGGCCAGTTCGGGCAGGAAGAGTCCAAGCAATCCCGAGTCGCGCAGCCCGTTCAAACCCACCCGGAGCTTCCGGCCGAGCAGCAGTTTGGAGAATTCGTCCCGGATCCGTTCCATGCTAACCATCCGGCCGAATTCCGGATCCACGGCCCGGCCGGTGGCGGGATCGGGCCGGAGATCGCAGGTGGCCAGAAACCGGTAAAAGCGGAACATCCGCAGCCCGTCTTCGGCGAAGCGGACCCGGGGTTCGCCGACGGCGCGAAGCAACCGCTTTTTCAGATCCCGGTAGCCCTGGTACGGATCGACCAACTCGCCGGTGCCGAAATCATAGGCCAGCGCATTGACGGTAAAGTCGCGGCGGCCGAGATCGGTCCGGATATCGGAGCCAAAGCGGATGGCGTCCGGACGCCGGCCGTCGCTGTAGCCCAGATCCTCGCGGAACGTGGTGACCTCCAGCGAATTCCCGCCATCCAGCACGGTGATGGTGCCGAACCGTTTTCCGGTCGGGACTGTATGGGAAAAGAGCGCCTCGATTCGATCGGGAAGGGCGTCGGTGGCCAAATCCCAATCATGGGGCATTTCACCCCAGAGCAGGTCGCGGACTGCGCCGCCCACCAAAAAAGCCTGAAATCCGGCGTCCGTAAGCTGATGCGCGATCCGGCGCACCCAGCCGGGAATCGCCTGGAAGTTGGCGCTTTCGGTGACGTTCGGCCGGAACCGGTCGTCGCGGGAACCCATTAAAAAACCTCCACCTCTTTAACAACGTTGTGATAAACCGGCCAGAGGCCGAATGGAACACAAAAGCTAAGCAAAGTCGATTTTAGGACGATTCCGACCAGGAAATTATCATTCCAAAGACTTAATATGGCTTTCATGAGCGTCCTCCTAGGATATTCGGCCGCGCGAGTCGAATTCCTGCCGTCAATTCTGGCGGGGAACGGTGCCTCTGGACTAACGGCGCGCCGGGATGGAAAGCGATCAATTGGCCGAAATTTAATCGAATTCGCCAAAATTATAAAACCTCGCGGTTTCAATCGTTATTTTCCGTTAAAACCTTCAAATATTCGTCATTATTGGATTCGGGCCGATCGGAAGTTAAAAAAATTCGGGTAAAATTTGATTCTCGAGGGAGGAATTTACAGAAAAGGGACGAAAATAGTAACTAAGAAAGTTTGAAAGTGAGGGATGACTGTATAAGTTGAATTAAATTTCTAGCCTGCATCATGTCCAGTAAGCCTTCCATGATGAAAATAATAAAGGATTTAATTCAACTTATTTCAGCTGTAATTAGGATGAAGTACATTCCAATTTAATTCATTTGCATTCGGCTTTAAGAATGCAAATCTTATATTAGAAATTTACTTCATCCTATATAGCGCGGCCCATCAAAAGCCTTAGATAAAGCCCGCCGAATGATGGCATTCCGCCGGAAGCGCGTTGTAAAGCGGATTTATCCTTGCTTTTCTGAGCCTTTGCGACCGGCCCGGCATTTTGATCGGGTTGTCGCACGCTTTTAACTAAGGAGAATTTATCAAATGAGTTCTTACCTCTATTTATATTCCAAACCGGCCATTGACGACCGGCTGATCCCGTTCTGGCTCGGCGAATTGGCGCGGCGGCATTTTCGCTGCGAACTTCATCCCGAGTTCAGTTTTGAGCAGCAGGCCGGTTATCTTTCCCTGAAGGTCCGGATGGTCGGCGGACAGCTCCCAAATCTGGACGGCAAGGATTACATGATCGGGTTTGAGCTGGATGTCAAGCCGTACGATCATCAGACGGAAATGATGGAAGCCGCCAACTTCGCCAGGGAACTCCGGGTTTCCGGATCCCCGCTCTGGAGGCGGATGCTCCACCTCTCCCGGTGGGACGATCTCACTCCGAAACCGCCGCGGCGGTTGGAAACCAAACTACGGAAGACCCGATGGGAAATGACCGTCCGGGCGGGAATGGACAACCCGCTGGAAAATGCGGTAATCTGGGAGCTCATGGTGGTCTTGGCGGCCGTGGTGGACGGAGTGCTGTTCGAGCCGGAGCAAAAAAAGTATTATGACGGCCCTCTCGCGACCGAACGGGCTCAAAAACTCTTTGGTAAATTCCGGACCACCCCTGATGAACATTCCAGGCTGATCCCTTTCGAAGAATGGGGCTAAGGCAAATGAAGAGCAGCGCGCAACGCCCGGGAAACTCCCGGGCGTTGTTTCGTTTTCGTCACTCGGATGTCAGTTTCATGGGGAATTCGCGGCCCGGCTCATCCGGCGAGTTCAGGCTCAACCGCCAGCAGCCGCGCGTCAGGCACTGGGATTGGACTCCATCCAGGTTCGGCCGGGAAACGATGATCGTTTGGCCGCACAACGGACAGGGCACGGTCGCCGAGCCGCCGACCGGCAGCGCGCGGACGGTTTCCATGGTTATTTGAAACGCTTTGAAACGCTTGGTCAATGCCATAATCGCTTCCACCCCGCCTGCAAGATCCGGATCGTTTTATTATTGGCCCGAAAATGATAAGATATACCTAACGGATTGAAAGCGCGGGGAGGTAGGGAATCTTTGATTATTCTTTGGCTTTGCGCCGCCGGATTCGGGGCGGCGTTCGTCGATTCCATCGCCGGCGGGGGAGGGCTGATTAGCTTGCCGGCGTTGCTTGTCGCCGGGGTTCCGCCGCATCTGGCGTTGGGCACCAATAAGTTTGCCTCCACGGCGGCTTCGTTTACCAGTTCGCTCGGTTACGCCCGGTCGGCCAAGGTACACTGGCCGTTGCTAAAATATTTGATTCCAATGACGTTGCTCGGCGCGGCGGCCGGAGTCCACTCCGTGCTCCGGATCGACCAGCGGCTTGTGCAAGTGATGGTGTTGGTCCTGATTTTGCTGGTCGGAGCCTATACGCTGTTTATGAAGGCGCTGGGAACCGAGGACCGGTTCGCCGGCGTGAACCGGCGTAATCTGTGGCCGGGGATGATCTTAGCGGCGGGGCTCGGCTTTTATGACGGCTTTTTCGGGCCGGGAACCGGTTCGTTTTTAATTTTCGGGTTGATTCTGATTTATGGGTTTGACTTTTTGAACGCCGGCGGCAACGCCCGGGTATTGAACTTCATCAGCAATGTGACGGCGCTGGTCTTGTTCGTCTCCTTCGGAAAAGTGGATTATTCGGCCGGCATCCCGATGGCGCTGGCCATGATCGCTGGAGCCCGGTTCGGGACCAAGCTTGCGCTTCATCAGGGGGTCAAATTGGTGAAGCCGATCTTCGTGACCATGTCGCTGGCGGTGGCCGGCAAGATGCTGTGGGGCCTGTGGCGTTAGGACAAAACATGGATGCGTGAAGCCGGTCCGGGCGCTCCGGTAAATCTTGGCGTCGGAGTGTAAAAAGGCGAAGATCCTTGACAATGTTCGCGGCGAGGCCTCGCTGCCGGATGGGTCGGTCCTTGACAGTCCGGGGCGCATATGTTATTATATTTCTTGCATTCGGAGTGACTCGGAGGAGTGTCCGAGTGGTTTAAGGAGGCGGTCTTGAAAACCGTTGTATCGCAAGGTACCGGGGGTTCGAATCCCTCCTCCTCCGCCATTACGATGCTTCGCCGTTGTTCGGTCGAATTTTAACCGGTTCTACTTTTTCAACCCACGGAGAGGTACCCAAGCAGGTTGAAGGGGACGGTTTGCTAAACCGTTAGTAGGAGTAATCCTAGCGAGGGTTCGAATCCCTCTCTCTCCGCCATATGAGTTTCCGGCAGCCGCAGGCTGCTTTTTTGGACGCTTGCCAAAGGACCGTCCGTATGATATAATATGTTCTCGTTAAGCAAATAATGCGCCCGTAGCTCAGCGGATAGAGTGCCTGACTACGAATCAGTAGGTCGCAGGTTCAAGTCCTGCCGGGCGCACCATTAGAATTGATTAGGGTTTGCCGCAGGCAAACCCTTTTTGTTTTCGCTTAAAAACTTCTTTAAAACCGATGCCAAAGAAATTGGCAAAAACTCATTTCCGGAGCAAGCCAGATGTTGACATCAGGGAATATTTTCAAACCCGATCGGCTGAAAAGGGATATTCGTCGTCAAGGCGAAATTTCCCGATGATAATGCCACGGACGGAGGTGGGTCCCATCGAGCAATTATATTTGGATCTGGGCGGGATGCTGATCCCCTATCAACTCCGGGTCAATTCCCGCGCCAAACACATCCGGCTGCGGATCGACGGCAATGGGCTGCGGGTGGTGATTCCGGCCGGGGTCAAACGGGAAGAAGTGGAACGGCTGCTACGGGAGAAAAGCCAGTGGATTCACAAATACCATCAATTATTTCAGGCCATGCCGGCGGCGCCGCCAAAGCGGGAGTGGCGTGACGGCGAAACCCTGCTTTATCAGGGCGGGCGCTATCCGATCGTGATCCATCCCCGGGCCGCCGCCCGGACCGTGGTGGAGTTCAACGGCGCGAGGTTTGAGATCTGGGTCAATGAGGCGGCCGGAGCGAACGAACGCGCGGCCGCCCTGGAGCGGGCCGTTAACCGGTGGTATCTCAAGGCCGCCGGTGAGGCAATCACCGGACGGCTCGACCATTACCGGCAGCTCACCGGACTGGCTTACGGCGCGGTCCGGATCAAAGCCCAAAAAAGCCGCTGGGGCAGTTGCTCCAGGCAGGGCAATCTCAACTTCAACTGGAAACTGATCCTGGCGCCCGGCTGGGTCCTCGATTACGTGGTGGTCCACGAAATCTGCCATTTGCGCCATTTTAACCATTCCCGGGATTTCTGGAAGCTGGTCGCCGCAGTGTATCCCGATTATCAAGAGACGCGGCAATGGCTGCGGAAGAATGGGCCGGAACTATTGCTGTATTAAGGGGGTCCTGCAGGCGGCATGATTCCTGTTGGATATCGGGCAATCAATGCTTATGATGCGGCGACGGGCGCCGCATCATAAGCATTGATTGCCGGAGTTGCGGCATTGATTGCCGGAGTTGCGGCATTGATTGCCGGAGTTGCGGCATTGATTGCCGGAGTTGCGGCATTGATTGCCGGAGTTGCGGCATTGATTGCCGGAGTT
Source organism: Bacillota bacterium (assembly GCA_023402395.1). Classification (GTDB taxonomy): domain Bacteria; phylum Bacillota; class UBA4882; order UBA8346; family UBA8346; genus JAEYGI01. Next base: position 1 of record JAEYGI010000024.1, on the reverse strand, counting down.
G
>JAEYGI010000010.1 GCA_023402395.1 Bacillota bacterium | reverse complement strand
AAAGATGCCACAGCCTCTCGTCGACTTTTGGGCAATGCCTGGTTCTTTTTCGTTTTTCTTCCCCTTTTCTTTACCTAAAGGTTTCGGCTGAAAGCCGAGGGATTTAACCCCATTTTCGAGACATTAATTTCGCTCGCTTTATGCGCTTCGATGCGAAAAAGGTTTAGTGCCCAATCGCAGTTGTGGACGTGTTAATGGAGGCAAGAGAAGACTTCCAATTAGGCGGTCGGTGGAATGAGTTTCGGCATGGTTTAGGATCAAATAGGCATATTATATGTTGACAGTCATTTTCACATATCATATAATTACGCTGAAGACTCCGCTTTTTTGGAAATTCCGACAGGGAGTTCGCGCCGCCGACTGAGAGCGCGATGGGAAGAGTAGTAAGCCGGGGAACACTTCGCGACCATACCGGAAATTAAATAGGAAAGTGGATGCGGGATTTCCCGCGTCAATGCGGGTGGCACCGCGGGCACATCACAAATGCTCGTCCCGGAGATTATTTTACGATAATTTCCGGGATTTTTGTTTTTATATAAATTGAAATAAATTCCGATCATGCTTTTCCATCCTTAAAGCGTGGCTGGAAATGGGCGGATCACTGTATTTATTTCAATTTATGAATCAAGGAAACATGCCGCAATTTAGCTGGTCGTTCAAAAACTTATTGCGGCATATATGGGAGGAAGCATTGATGTTACGAACGCACCACTGCAATGAACTTACCTGCGGGCAGATCGGGATGAAGGTCACCCTGGCCGGCTGGGTTGATACGGTCCGGGACCACGGCAGCGTCAAGTTTCTGGATCTGCGCGATCAGAACGGCGTGACCCAGATCGTCTTTCATGACGATTCCATGCTGGAGGGTATTACCCGCGAGACCGTCATCGCGGCGACCGGAACCATCCGGTCGCGGGACGCCGCCAACATCAATCCCAAGCTGGACACCGGCGAAATCGAACTGCTCGCCGACAGCATCACGGTGCTGGGCCCCTGCCGGAACATCCTGCCGTTTGAAATCCGGGATTCCGTCGCCACGCGCGAGGAGGTCCGCTTGAAATACCGCTACCTGGACCTGCGCAACCCGGCAATCCACCGCAACATCGTGTTGCGTTCCAAGGTCATCAATTTCTTGCGAAAACGTATGGAGGAACTGGGATTTCTGGAGATTCAGACGCCGATCCTGACGGCGTCCTCCCCGGAAGGCGCGCGGGATTACCTGGTTCCCAGCCGCAAGCACCAAGGCAAATTCTACGCGCTGCCCCAGGCGCCGCAGCAGTTTAAGCAGATGCTGATGGTCTCCGGTTTCGACAAGTATTTCCAGATCGCGCCCTGCTTCCGGGATGAAGACGCCCGGGGCGACCGTTCGCCGGGCGAATTTTACCAGCTCGATTTGGAGATGGCCTTTGCCGAACAGGAGGACGTTTTAAAGGTCGCTGAAACGGTTTTATCCGAGGCGTTTGCCAAGTTCTCGGACAAGCGGGTATCGCCGGCGCCCTTCCGGCGCATCACCTACCGGGACGCGCTTCTGAAATACGGCAGCGATAAGCCGGATCTGCGCAACCCGCTGATCATCCTGGATCTGACCGAGTTTTTCAGCCAGGTTGACTTCACGGCCTTCAAAAACAAACCGGTGCGCGGCATTGTGGCCGACTGCGCGGGCCGGCCCCGCAGCTTTTTTGACAACTCCCTGAAATACGCCACCAGCATCGGAATGCGGGGACTCGGTTACCTCACGCTCAGCGAAGGCGATTTTAAAGGCCCCATTGCCAAATTCTTGTCGCCGGAGCAGAAAGCCCGGTTGATCGGGGATTATCAGCTCCAGGAAGGCCAGACCCTCTTCTTAATCAGCGACCGGCCGGATGCCGTCAACAAACTGGCCGGGCAGATCCGGGAATGGCTCGGGGAAAACCTCGAGCTGATCGACAAGGACGCCTTCGAGTTCTGCTTTGTGGTGGATTTTCCAATGTACGAGCATAATCCGGAGACGAACCAGATTGACTTCACCCATAATCCCTTCTCGATGCCGCAGGGCGGGCTGGAAGCCCTCCAGACCAAGGATCCGCTCCAGATTCTGGCGTATCAGTACGACGTGGTCTGCAACGGCGTCGAACTCTCGTCGGGCGCGGTACGGAACCACTCGCCGGAGATTATGAAAAAAGCGTTTCAAATTGCCGGATATTCCGAAGCGGAGTTGGAGAAGAGGTTCGGCGCGTTGTATACGGCCTTCCAATACGGAGCGCCCCCCCATGCCGGAATGGCGCCGGGCATCGACCGGATCGTGATGCTGCTCGCCGGCGAGGAGGCGATCCGCGATGTCATCGCCTTCCCGTTAAACGGAAACGCCCAGGATCTCCTGATGGGGGCGCCGTGCGAAGTCACCGAGCATCAACTGCGCGAGGCCAATATCAAAATCCGCTGATACGGGACACAGAAATAAAAGCAAGTTGACTGCGCCAAAGAGCCGAAGGTCGAAGCCCTTCGGCTCTTTGATTCTGGCAATGGTTAGGGTGTCTTTAGTCAAACATGCTCCCCGGCATGGCAATGTCAAGCTACACTGTAAGTACTTACGGAGAATCAGTCGACAACGTGGTCTAAATTCAAACCTCTCCCCCATCCCCTCCCCGGCGCGGCGATTTTGGAAGATAATTCGGCAGGGAGGGGCGATTCGCCGGAAACGGTTGCCCATCGGCCAGATAAATCGATGAAGTCGAATTTTGGGCATAACGCCTTTCTGGATCGGAACTGCTTCGAAGCATCAGCGGAGTGGAAACCCGAATTTCCAGCGATTCATCCCTCCCCGCTGAGTAAACCCGCAACAATGACAACACCGGGGAGGGACGGAGGGAGAGGTAGGATTTTCGGCTGGCGTGATTGACAAAATCAGTATCGAAACCGGGTTTCAGCTTTCTTGCTCCGCTCTGACCAACGCTTCGTTTCCTCTGAGGATCGCCTTTCCTTGCCGTTTCATATACCAGAAATAATACGGAACCTCCACCAACAGCATCACGCTCCAACCAATGGCGCAAGCGTAGGCCGCTCCTTGAATTCCCAATTTCGGAGTCAACAGATAGACAAAGATCACCCGAAGCCCGGTTTGGATCGTGGTTCCCAGCAGAGTAATGCTCATATTGCCCATGCCGCGGAAAAAGCCCTGAATGCCATTGGTGAATGACGGAAACAAATAAAACAACGCCATCAGGCCCAAATAGTTGCTGCCCAATTCGATGATCTCCCGGTTTCCCTGGGTGACGAACAGCCCCATAATCGGCTTTCGCGCCAGCACGATCACGGCGCAGATCAGCACCCAGTAGCCGAATTCCACCATCAACCCCTGTTTGAACCCTTTGACGATTCGCTCCGTTTTCCCCGCCCCTTTATTTTGCGCTACAAACGTCGTAATGCCTTGCGCGATACTCTGTTGCGGCGTGAAGGCATAATCATCGACCCGGTTGACCGCGTTGAAGGCGGCGATGATATCGACCCCCAGAGGATTGATGGCGCCCTGAATCAACAGTTTCCCCACCGGCTGGCAGGACTGCTGCAGCGCGGTGATACTACCGTATTGCAGCGTTTTCCGAAGCAATTGGCGATCCATTCGTAACTCATGCTTTTTCAATTGCAACAACGGGATCTTCCGATAAACATAAACGATGCAAAGCAACGCTGACGTAGCTTCGGCGATGACAGTGGTGGTCGCGGCACAGACGACTCCGAAATGAAAACCGCCGATGAAAATCAGGTCCAAGACCGTATTCAGCACCGCCGAAAACGCCAGGAATTTCAGGGGCGTTTTCGAATCGCCAACGCTTTTCAAGGCGGCCGCAACGGCGTTATAGAAGTAAGTGAACGGCGTGCCCAGGAAGGTGATTTGTAAATACACGGTCGCCTGATCCAGGATCTCGTCCGGCACGCTCAAACCGTGCAGCAAGGGCTTGGCCGTAACGATTCCAGCCAGGGCCACCAAAATCGAAAAGAAGAACCCGAATACGGTGGTGGTCGCAACCTGCTTTTTCAGCATGGCGTCATTTTTGGCGCCGAAAAATTCGCTCATCAATACCGAAGCGCCAATACAAATGCCGGAGATGCCGAGAATCACGATATTCATCACCGGGTTGGCCGTGCCGACCGCAGCCAGGGCATTCTTGCCGATAAACCGGCCGACGATGATCGAATCCACCGCATTGTAAGTGAGCTGAAACAAATTGCCTAAAATCAAGGGAACCGCGTATCGAATCAAATGGTTCAGAATCTTTCCTTCGGTCATGCGCACTGTAGCCATCGTGATGTTCCTTTTTTATAAAATTAGTCCCATTATCTGTATATGTCGCAATAAGTTTCTTTGATAAGCGTTGATTATTGCGACATATTTCCTTGAATCATATGTTGAAAAAAGTCCAATAATTTCGCCATTCACAGCCGAGGCTTAGGGCTGTGAATGCTTTACCCAAAACTTTTTTCAACATATCTATTATAGCTTTATTTTTAGACGCGGAAAACAAAAATAAAATAACCGGGTCCACTAATTGACTTAGTAATGAAAAGGGCAGTCCATGCAATTGGGAAAGCAGCAAGAATATCTGCTGGTCATTGCATGCGTAATAAGCAAATTCAAGAACATTTCGATCCCTTTAAGCCTGCTGGGTCTTGATGATTATCTTTCTCACCATCACAAATTGTTGGTTAAAATCTTCACCAATGATGAACAGCGGCGGATGACAAGCTACTTAGGATGAAGTAAATTTCTAATATAAAATTTGCATTCTTAACATCAAGTGCAAACGGCATCAATCGGAATTTACTTCATCCTATTACGGGTCCCGATCATCTGTGGCGACGCTCGCTCCAACTGATCCGGCTCCCGGATCAATTGGAGCGACCCCGTATCCATCTGATCCAACACTTCGATCAAGTGATCCGGCACTCGAATCAACTGATCCAATCCTCAGATCACTTGATCCGGCTCTCCGATCATTTGATCCGGCACTCGGATCAAATGATCCAACCCTCCGATCAATTGATCCTTCTCCCGGATCAGTTGATCCTATATTTCGATCACTTGATCCGGCTCCTGGATCATCTGATCGGGCTATCCGATCAACTGATCCGCGCTCCGGATCGGATGATCCGCCTTCAACCGCGGTACGAACTGATTCACGTGTTACGTTATGGGTTTGCCGGAAAGATCGTGGTAGGATTAAGGTATCAAATTCAAGGGGGTCTGACGATGACCACGGTTAAACTTAAAATTGCCGAGTTGCGGAAGAGTAAAGGAATCGGCCAACAGGAGCTGGCGGAAGTACTCGGCGTATCCTTCCAATCGGTCAGCAAATGGGAAACGGGCGCGACCATGCCGGATATTTCTCTGTTACCAAGCATCGCCGAATATTTCAAGGTCTCCGTCGATGAAGTATTGGGCCTGAAACCGTTACGCCAGCGAGCTTACATCCCGAGAGGCACCGATAACCGCGACTATTGGAATCACAAGTCCGTTAAATCGCGTCAAAGCCGGAAGTACTTTTGGAACGCCGATTACTTAAAATTTCTGGTGGAAGCGGTTTGGCAGATCCAATCGCCAATCGATCTGATTGATTTCCGGTGCGGCGACGGTTCCTTTGGAATGCGGCTGCTTCAGCTGTTGCCGCCAGAAAGCACGTATACGGGAGTCGATAACCAATATTTCATCAATGAGGCCAAATTAAATTTTGACAATTCCGGATTTGAGGCCCGGTTTATCGTCTCCGACCTCTATTCGCTCGAAATCAATGAAGGATATGACCTGGCGATCTGTCAAATCGGATTGCGCCATATGAACCAACCGCTGGACGTGTTGAAAAAAATGGTTGCTTCCGTCAGGGAAAGCGGACTGGTCGTTGGCGTGGAAGTGAACCGGGAATTTGAAAGCGCCGGATTATACGTTGACGGCATTGACTATGATTATCTCTGCACAGCCTTTGATTTCCACCAGCTATGGAAGAAGGAGTTGGCGTGCGAAGGCCGGGATTATGCCATCGGAATGCGGTTGCCTTTCTATATGCAGCAGCTGGGCTTGCATGATATTGATGTACGGATGGACGATAAAGTCATGTATGTAAATCCGGAGATGCCGGATTATGAGGAAAAAGTAAGGGATTTTGTTGAAAGCAATGGCTGGGATAAACCGTTGAGCCCAGCCAGTCGCGAGCATATAATTGAAACGTTGATGAACCGGGGCAGTGACCGGGCCGAGGCGGAAGCCTATCTTGAAATGCAATCGGCAATCACGCAATTTTTTAGAAATGTCGAAAATGGAACATCATTTTTAAAAGTACCCGGTTTACTGATAACCTACGGGAGAAAATAGCGGGATTTGAATGGGTTTCCCAAGGTTCACCCGGATTTGGCCGAGCGATTGCGCTTTAAAGCGCTTCCCCCCGCTTTGAAGTCCTGGAGATCCAGATTTTCAAAAGCGAGGGGAAGGAGTCAATTGCCGCTTAATTAATGTTGCTTATTCCATCAGCTCGCCATGCACCCGCTTGAGCAAGACCGGAATATCCAGCGCCTGCGGGCAATGCTTCTTGCAGATATTGCACGAGACGCATTGGTCCGCGCCGGTGCCGGCCGGCTGAAAACTCTGTTTATAGACGACCTTGTCGATTGGGTGCGGTTTCATCAGTTGATAGCTGTTATAGAGCCGGAAGATTTCCGGGATGCTGACGCCCTTGGGACACGGCAGGCAGTATTGGCAACCGGTGCAGCCGATACTCTTTTGGGATTCATAGGCCGCGCGGATCTTATGAATCAGCTCCTGATCCGCTTCCGACATCACATTGGCCGCGGACTGCTCGAAGATGCGCAAATTATCCCGTAACTGCTCCAGGCTGCTGGTTCCGCTTAAAATGACCGCTACTTCCGGCATATTGTACAGCCACCGGAAACACCATTCGACCAGGGAGCGTTGTTCGGGATAGCCATTGAGCAGCGCCGTCACTTCCCCGGGCACGTTATTGAGCAGATACCCGCCGCGCAAAGGCTCCATGATCACCATGGCCAGCCCTTTGGCGGCCGCGTGTTTTAACCCCGCTACGCCGATCTGCTGGTTCTCATCCAGGATATTGAGTTGAATCTGGGCCATTTCCCAATCGAAGGCCGCGACGATCTCTTGAAACGCCGGCAGGGTCCCATGAATGGAGAACGCCTTATGGCCGATCTTCCCCTTTTCGATCATCCGGTTCAGAAAGGAGAACCCGTCCAATCGTTTCACTTTTTCCCAATGGCCGGGGTTGAGATTGTGAAGCAGGTAAACGTCAATATAATCGGTGCCGAGCCGCTTGAGCTCCTCATCCAGGTATTTCTCAAAGTCCTCATGCTTATTGATATTCCAAAGCGGACTTTTCGTAGCCAGATGCGTCCGCCGGCGGTAGCCGTCCCGCAGCGCCTTGCCGGTGATCACTTCGCTGTCGTCATAGATATAGGCGGTGTCGAGGTAGTTGACCCCATTGTCAATCGCCTGACGCACCATGGCGATGGCCTCTTTTTCGTCGGCGGGAAACCTCATGCAGCCCAGCCCAAACCGGGATACTTTCAGCCCGGTTCGGCCCAATTGAACATATTCCATCCTAACACTCCGCCAGTCATAATTTTTCTTAAAAATTAGCATACAACTTAGAGTATGCTCTAAGTCAAGGGAAACTAGACAAATTTCTAAACCCGACTCTTTCGCCGCATCCCTTTACTGTAAAATCCCTTTCAAAAACGCCGCAAAAAAATTAAAAATCTGAATATCTAACTGCCCTTGTGTTTTACTTCGTTCTTCCGGTGTTATTTCGGAGATATATTTTTTAAAATAGGGATCAATTTGAATCGAGTTTAGAGGATTGCCTGGATTGGTGATGGGACTTGGTTTCGAAGTAAAAACAGTATTCTCGGTAAAATCCTCGGTGTAAATCTTATCAAGTGACAGCACCAACGCCACGGAGGTTATCCAACGCGCTTTACTTTCGCCGCCAACTTTATCCAGCTCCGATATATAATAATCTATCATTTCCTGATCCGTTGCTTTTTTGCCATTAATGCGCCTTACAAATAAACCCGGTTGCTTGTCTTCGGAAAATTTTTCGATATATAAACCCGAATCAAACGAAAAGGTCGGTATTTTACTTTCCCGGTAGTATGCCATCGACTTGATTAAAGCATTATCCCCGGGATTTATCCCATCCTCAGCCACATCGATGTCAATGTTTAAATCATTTAACCAAAGTATCTCGATAGGTAGCGGTTTAAGAACAGTTCTAACATACTCTATTTTCGCAGGGTTTGTAGTTCCAAAAAGTAATTGGATTGACATATGTATCTCCTCGCCATGGTGATAAAAAATCCCGTCCAAAATGGACGAGATTATTTACATTGTTTATCTCGCTTGCTTCAAGATTGCCCCGGATTCCGGATTGAGTTTAACGATTTCAGCTTCGATATTATTAAGTCGGTTATCAATTTTGGCAAGCGACGGTTTTACGGTATCCATATCTTCAATCAATCCGTTGGTGTTGGCTTCCACGGAATCAAGCCGCGTAAGAATATTTTTAACCGCAGGTTTAGTGATACCCATGTCCTCAGTTAGTCCGTCAACTTTTTGCTCTAATCGTTCCATCCTGTTGCGAAGATCGTCTTGCCCTTCACCGAAGGTTCGGAATTTCGATAATAAATCTTCGAGCAATATGGCTACCTTATTATCATCCATAGTCATCGCCCTCTTCGATTCACACAATTTTTCCATATCATAATCTATATTGATCATAAACTGGTATCCATTATTTGAATTTACTTAAATTAATCGCGAGAGCAACGTCACCCTTTGTTAGCATAATCGTCGCTAACGTCTTCAAAGTCACTATCCATTATTAAATGCTTTTTTAATAATTCAATATCTTCATTGGAGCTTACATGAAAGCAACTCAAACCTAATAATGCTTTTAGACCAGCCAATACTTTCAAAAAAACGGCTTAATCGCAAACAACGGGCTTTTGCCCCAACCAAACAACTCGCGTTTTCAGGTCCATTGTGAAACGCATTCAAACTTGCGATGGCTCCCGCGAATCCTTCATTTTCTAAAATACTACTATAATACTGATCCACTCGGATAAGAACGCCATCAATGTCAAATAAGAAAACTTTCAATGGCACTCCTCTTTTTAGCACATTTCCAGGTAATATCCAAGGTCCCAAATGGTCCCCGGTTCAAATTTTCCCATACTATCTGACTTGTTTCAGGGCCGCCCGCGACTCCGGATTCAATTTAATTATTTCACCTTCGATATTATCAAGCCGGTTGTTAATTTTGACAAGAGCCGGCTTTACGATGTCCATATCTTCAATCAAACCGTTAGTCTTGGTTTCCAATGAGTCAACCTTGCCTTCCAGTGAATCAACCTTGCCTTCCAGTGAATCAACCTTGCCTTCTAATGAACCAACCTTACCCTCTAAAGAAGTAAGCCGGTTATCCATGCTTTTAAGCATAGGCTTCACAATGCCCATGTCTTCAATCAAGCCTCTGACCGAAGGTTTTACAACATCCATGTCTTCAATCAAGCCATCTACTTTTTGTTTTATCTCATGCACTTCAGTGCGGAGGGCATCCTGCCCCTCGCCAAAGGTTCGGAATTTCGATAATAAATCTTCGAGTAGTATAGCTACTTTATTATCGTCCATCGTCTTGCCCCCCCTTCAATCATCAAAGATATTTTCCACATTCAGGTTATAAATTCCTTTTGCGTTAAAAATTTTTACGCCGGTAGGATGCATTGTCAATAACCCTTACTTCTTGGGAACAATAACTTCCATGCCATTCATATAGGGCCGCAGCGCTTTCGGAATCTTGACGCTGCCGTCCTCATTCTGGTTTATTTCCAGCAGCGGGATTAAAATGCGCGGCGAGGCGATCCCGGTATTATTGAGCGTATATACATACTTGAGGGTGCCGTCGTTCTCCCGGTACTTGATGTTGGAGCGCCTGGCCTGAAAATCATTCAGCGTCGAACAGGAATGGGTCTCGCAATACCCATTGCGGCTGGGCATCCAAGTCTCAACCTCGTGCTTGCGCACTTGGCCGATGCCGATCTCCCCGGTGCAGGCGAGCGCCACCCGGTACGGCAATTCCAAGGCCTGCAATATTTCTTCGGTATTGTTCAATATTTCGTAGTGGAACCGTTCGGCTTCCCCATCATCCGCCCGGCAGAAGATCACCTGCTCCACCTTTTGAAATTGATGGACCCGGTATAAGCCCCGAGTATCTTTGCCGTAAGTCCCGGCTTCCCGGCGGAAACAGGTGGAATAGCCGGCATATTTCTTCGGCAATTCGGCGGCGTTCAGCACTTCGTTCTGATGGTACGAAACCATCGATACCTCCGAGGTGCCCACCAGAAACAGTTCGTCTTCAGTCAATTTGTACGCCTGTTCATAGCCGATGGGAAAATAGCCGGTGCCTCGCATCGCCTCTTCCCTGACCATCACCGGCACGGTCATCAGGGTAAATCCCTTGGCCCGGAGATGATCGATGACCAAGCGGCAGACGGCCAGCTCCAGCAAGGCGCCTTCGTTTTTCAGGAAATACGAGCGGCTACCCGCGAACTTCACCGCCCGGGAGACATCCGCCAGGTCCAAAGTTTCCGCCAATTCCATGTGGTCCCTTGGGGTGAAGGCGAACTCGGGAATTTGGCCCCATTTCCGGATCACAAGGTTATCGGCGTCAGTCCGGCCCAACGGAACTTCCGGAGCGGGGATGCTGGGAACGGTCAGCATGATTTGATCAAATTCCGTTCGAAGCGCTGAAAGCGTTTCCTCGGATTGCGCCAATTGGTCCTTAATCCGCTTGACCCGATCCACTGCCCGCTCCCGTTCAACCTGGGGCAATCCCGGAATCCGCTTGGACCAGTCGTTTCGCTCCGCCCGCATCGCATCGATCCGCGTCACCGCCTCCCGGATCCGGCCGTCTAATTCCAGCAGCCGGTCAATATCGGTATCCATCAGTTTCGCGGCCGCCGCTTGCTTTACAGCCCCGGGATTTTCCCGGATAAAGTTGATATCCAGCATGTTAGACCCTCCTGCTATATCGTCGAATCGTTCAAATAAAAAACCCCTCAATCCCTGAATTTCAAAAAGGGACGAGAGGTTATACCCGTGGTGCCACCCGGTTTAGCCGTTCATATCGTGAAAATTTGGCTTCAACCAATATGGTCGGCTCACTTGACGCGCGATAACCGGCGCAACGGTTCAGCTCATCGCTAACATCTCCGGGGCGGAGTTCATCGCCTGGTTTCCGGTTGATTCCCACCAGCCATCAACTCTCTGGTTCGAAAACCACGATTACTTTTCCCATCATCGACGATTGGAACTATTTAAGCGGATGTTTCTATTTATTTTATGTCAATTTCGAAAATAATTCAAGGGGCTTTTGTGAAAATAGCGGCGCCATAGGTTGATTATGCCCCCAACACGTCAAATCGCCGCCAAAAAGCGGTATTGGGGGCTCCGCTTGACTTCGGGCGCAAACGCTTCGCTCCTTTACAGAACAGGAATTATTGCTTTTTCCGGCGACATGCATTATTCTAAAACCAGCCGGCACTCTTTGCCCAATCCATCAGGAGGCTTAACCATTTTGAAACAGAACAAATATGACGATCCCGGCTTTTTTACGAAGTATAGCCAGATGGCGCGGTCCATCGGCGGACTCCAGGCCGCGGGGGAATGGCACGCCTTTCGGGAGATGATTCCGGATCTATCCGGCAAGCAAGTGCTCGATCTCGGCTGCGGTTTTGGCTGGCATTGCCGCTATGCCCGTGAACAACGGGCCCGCTCGGTGATTGGCATCGACCTTTCCGAGAAAATGCTGGAACGGGCCAGGGCCGCCACCAATGATCCGGCGATTAACTATCGCCGCCTGGCGATTGAAGATATCGACTTTGCCGCGGCTGAATTCGATGTGGTAATCAGTTCGCTGGCGCTTCATTATGTAGAGCATTTTGACACCGTCTGCCGGAAAGTGAATCATTGCCTAGCAGCCGGAGGTACTTTTGCGTTTTCAGTGGAACATCCGATTTTTACCGCATTGGCCGCCCAGGACTGGCATTACGGGCCGCAAGGCGAAAAATTGCATTGGCCGGTCGACGGTTATCAAAGCGAAGGAGCGCGGATCGCCCGATTTTTGGACGAGGATGTCGTCAAATACCACCGGACCTTTTCCGGCTATCTGAATCCGCTGCTTGAGTCCGGCTTTCGCATCATTCAAATCTCCGAACCCATTCCTTCCCGGGAAATGCTGGCTCAGGATCCGGCGCTGCAAAATGAACTCCGGCGTCCCATGTTCCTGTTGATCGCCGCTGTCAAGGATTAGGTTTAACGAACAATCCGCTCGTCAATGCGCCGCGCTACGCTATGGGTATACGCTTCGAAATGTTTTAGCCAAAAGCCCCTGGCCGTAGGGTTGAGACTTTCAAAATCCACGCCGCAGCGCGTATAGCCCTCGCTTGCAAGAGTATCCATCAACCAAGATAACAATTTGGTGAAGATGCCGGTTTGACGATACTCTGGCAACATATATGCCCCGCAAATATTGACCATGTCAGAAACATCACAGACAAAGTTTTCACCGGAGGACATTATCTCAATAAACGCAATTGTTTTACCGTTATCTTTGATAACAAAGTACCTTGAGCGGCGCCGTTCATTTTCCGCTTGTATCTGAGCAGCATCGAGACCGGTGAAAACTGGTATAAACATTGGAGTGTTCCGCAAATGTGCCCTTAGGAGATTTTTTAACGGAACAATTTGAGCAATCTCTTCAGCCGGAAGTTCTTCAAATGAATACTCCGGAAACTCACCGCAAACAATCGGCGCTACATTCCGGATCGCGTCCACGCAGCGTAATCCGAACCCATTCCAGAAAAAGCTGTTCAACGCCTCGGAATCATGGGCGTACAATCCAATGGCATGGCTTAGAATCCCTTCTCTCACCCACTTGGCCGCGGCGGCCTGGTATAAAAGCGAGTAGATTCGCTGTCGGTCATGCTTAACTGCGCCGTGGCCGTGAATGGGAGAAAACGTACCCATGGTTGTCCCGAAATGGTTGTTCCATGGCTGATAACACGTTAAAAAGCCTACGAGATTACCCGCTTCGATGGCGGCAACCCCTAAATTATGACCGAGCATCTTGGCGATCATCCCGCAAAAACGATCGAAGTAGTCCCCATCGGGAAGGATCGATACTATATCGCATTCTTGGAAATACTCCCCTAACGCCAGTCTGGCCGCTGACTCGATATGATTCTCGTTCAAATCTTCAAACTTCAAACCGGCCATCTCCCCAATAATCACTGATTCATTTTTAAAATCGGAAACATCCCAGCGAAGCAAATTATCTCAAGTTTTTACTGGAATGGCAAGGGAGAGAATGCTTATAAGAAACCTAGCCCATGGATGAAATAGGTAGAATTAAATCCCTTATTATCCCAGATACGCTCCTTGCGCCAACAAATGACGTCCAGAAAACATACTCCTGTTAATTTGCGAAGAGTCTTTTATAATTTGAATTAACAGCCATTTAATGGAAGGGGGATGAGTGTCGATGATACGCAAGTGTTGGCGGCTAATGCTTCTTTTGGCGCTGCCGGTGTTCATTTTCAGCGGAACCATACTGGCCGGGGCGCCCGATAAACCGTTCCGGGTCGGCTACGATATCTATGATCTGGATATCCGGATGAACAGCTTCGTGCTGAAACCGAAAAACACCCAATACAACCTACAAATCGACATCAGTTGCCTGCCGGGAACCGAAAACCTGCCAAATCTCCCGGTTATCTACGTGACTGACGGGCAGTGGCGCCGCATGGATCATAAATACGTCCATTATCTTACCTACAAAAAGATCATACCGCCCGTGATTGTCGCCGCCATCGGCTATACCGAGGCCGATAACGCCGACCAGGCACGCATCGTCGATCTTTTTGTCCGGCCGGAACGTTTTCTCAAAGAAATCAAAGAAGAGATCATTCCGCGGGTTGAAAAAGCCTTTTCCGCCGATCCGGCCAAGCGCATTTTGTTTGGCGCGTCATTGGGCGGCCATTTTGCGGCCTTCGCCTTTTTAACGAATTCACTGCAATCGGACGCGACCTTCGCCGGATTCCTGGGCGCCTCTCCATATTTGATACAATCAAATGTATTCAAGCTCGCCCAAGAACTGGCGGCACAGCAACGGGCAATAGGCGCCGGGCTTTATCTTTCGTATGGAGCAAACGAAAGCGAATCCGAATATCATTCCCCGAACAATACGCTGTTTAAGCTGCTTGAAAAAAACAATTGGCAGGGCTTCCGCTTCTTCCATCACGTTTATCCGAACGCCGACCATTTCGACACCACTCGCCTGACGCTGATCGACGGCTTGCGGCTGTTGCTCGGCGACGAACGGTTTAAAGGAGTGGGAGCCGTCGATCTGGATTACCGGTCCTATTGCTATGATTTCAAAACGGCCGCCCAATATTATGACTGGAAGACCAATCGCTTCGCCGCAAATTCGTTGGCAACCGATCCCCAACGCTCGCTTGACCCGGATTCGGGAAGTTTTAAGGTCGCGGCCGATTTCAGCCAGTACCGCGCCTTGAACTTCGAGACCGCCTCGGTTTATTTTCCCGGGTTTGCCGAGCGCGAAGTGGAAGCGAATGTTTATATCCCGGATGACCTGGCACGCTTGGGCTATTCCCTAAAATTTTTGATCTACTCCACGTTTACGATGCCGTGGATCGCCGATACCAGCGAAAGCTTCCCACTGCAGAAAAGCGGCTGGAATACTTTCCGATACCAATGGCGCGGCAAAAAGGCCGCCGGGAATCTGGACCGCATCCGCGGCTTCGGCGTGATCGTTGAACGGCCCGAAAAAGCGCCGGCCTGGAAAGGAGAGCTGTTTTTTGACAATATCCAATGGCAGTAAGCAGATATCAATTTTCACCAACGGCAATGAAAAAAAGGGCGGCTCCTTTGAGCCGCCTTGCGCCATTTTTTATTTTCCGGTCTATTTGACTTGTTTTAAGGCCGCCCGCGACTCGGGATTAAGCCTTATGATTTCGCCTTCGATATTATCCAACCGGTTATTAATTTTGGCAAGAGCCGGCTTTACAATATCCATATCTTCAATCAACCCGTTGGTTTTGGTTTCCAACGAGTCAACCTTGCCTTCCAATGACGTGACCTTATCTTCTACTGAGTCAACCTTACCTTCCAATGAAGTAAGCCGCTTATCCATGCTTTTAAGCGTAGGCTTCACAATATCCATATCCTCAATCAAGCCATCAACTTTATGTTTTATCTCTTGCACTTCAGTGCGAAGAGCATCTTGCCCCTCGCCAAAGGTTCGAAATTGGGATAACAAATCTTCAAGTAATACCGCTACCTTGCTATCATCCACGGCGATACCCCCTCAATAAACAATACTATTTTCCACATTCAGGTTATAAATTCCTTTCACGTTTAAAATTTAATTATCTTTAATGATCTCGGTGGCTCCCTGTGGCAACCGTTCCCCTTGCCGTGGCAATCACCTCCCGTCCCCGGAGGACCGTCCCACTACTCCGGCGGCAACCGTTGGTCCTGTTCAGCGGCCGGATGAGCCGGGGGAACGACCCCCCGACAACTTTACTAAGCGAAGTTGCCACGGCGGCGGCACCGCTTTATTCTTTGGCGCTGAAATCACAGATTCCGGAGCTATCCGCTTTGCATATATTGAAGAAAAAGCATACCATCCCGGCATCGCTTTGTTCGAGAGATTATGATACGAAGGAGACGGGCAGCCATGAACGATAACCTGCCGCGCCAGGAAACACTGGCCCTGCTTGGCCGTGAACAATTGATCAAAGCCAGCGGGTCAGGCGTGCGAGGTAAGTTTCTAAATCAATCCTGGTTTTCAGGTCTTTTTAAATGGTTTTTAGACCAAATCATCAAAGACGCGCTCAGCAACCAAGTAGAGCTTCGCAAGATAACCTATCGCTCTCAGGACGCCAGCGGTCAAAGCGCGATCCTCTCGGGGCTGGTCATCGCTCCCAGCGCGCCGCCGGATCCGGCCGGTGCGATGCTGCTCGGCTTTCAACACGGAACACAACTGGAGCGGCGCTACGCTCCCTCCAATTTCAATCCCGGCCAACCGCTCGATTTTATTGATGTTCTGATCGCCGCGCTGTTCGCCATGACCGGCTATACGGTGGCCATGGCCGATTATCCCGGTTTGGGCGTGGATCCGGGCGATCACCCCTATATCAATGCCAAGCCCCTGGGGGTTTCCGTGGCCGACCTGCTGGCCGCGGTTCAGAGCGAACAATACCGCCGGACCGGTATTGACAACCGCCGCCTCGGTTTGGTCGGTTATTCCGAGGGCGGCTACACGACGATGGCGGCGGCGCGCGAATTGCAGCTCAACCCGAACTATTCCCGAACGTTCCAGATCGCTGCCGCAGCGCCGCTCGCCGGTTCCTATGACTTATCCGGAACCATGCGCCGTCTGATGCTAAGCGATCAACCGTATGAAAACGGCTATTACCTTCCACTGACGATCCGTGGTTATCATGCGGTCTATGGCGATCAATACGGCAACGGCATCTTTACCAAAGAACGGGCCTTGAAACCCAAGTACCGATTCGTCTACGATCTGGTCGATGGCAATCATCCGGCCGAAGAGGTTAAGAAATACCTGCCGCCGGTCCCCCGGGAGATCTTGTCGGAAGCGATGATTAACAGCCTGCTGGATTCGGAAAGCCCCGTTTGCCGGGCATTGCAGGCCAACGACCTCTATAACTGGGCACCTGACATGCCCATGTATCTTTATCATCATCCCAATGACGATCAAGTGCCGTTCGCCAATTCCGTGATTGCCAGCAACCACTTTGTCCAAAAAGGGCGCTGGGTTCCCGTTGTACCCATGTTCGCCTTGCCGCTTACCGGCTCCATTCACGGCAATGCCGCTCCCGCTTGTTTCCTAGCGAGTTTGGAATGGTTAAAGTTGTATAAAAGCCAAGCGGCGTTTCTCCCCGAATCTCACTGAGGAAGCTTTCGGGCGGCGGAATCAAGGCTGGAAATCTTCTCAATCAATCCTTCATTCGCCGCCTATATTAATTTAATTCTGATTCCCAAAGCGCCGTATTGCTTCTCCTGCTCTTTGGTGTATATGGCATAAGTGCCCTCCAGCATCTGTTCCATGGTGCGCCCTTCCCGCCCCAGCAGCGCCATGGGAATATCCCGGTACAACTGCTCAAAGCTGCCGTAATGCAATAGCCCCAAAACCTTCACCTCCAGCCGCTCCCGACCGTCGGGCAATTTCGAAAAAACAATCGTATCCCCGATCTTTACCGCTTGCCTTTTTTCATCGTTGAGCCGGATTTCGATCACTTTTTTACCGGACTGGATCAGCGCGAAGGGTTCCTCAAAAAGGCTCATCCGGTGTTCCATGGGTTTTCCTCCTCGATAACGGCGTGATCAATTGCTTATGATTCCCCATTGGTAGGTTTCCCTTTATGATATCTGTTTTGATCACTTCGCCAAGCCCCGTTTTTACCCTTCCGGCGCCTGAAATTATCGGAAATAACGCACCCCGAAACCAACGGCGCCGCGGCATCGATGGTAATGGAACAAACACGCCGATTAAAAAAATAAATTGCGGTTTAGTAAACAAATTACTATCGTAAGCTAGACAAAAAACGCAGCGATTTTTGTAAAGAGCGCAAAAAATACGCAGCTTTTAGTAAAATATTTCTTTATAATGAAATCAGATTCATAATAAAATAGGATTTATTAACAAATCGCCCGAGGGAGGTGATCGACCGGGACGCTTCGGATGTTTTGGGGTTGTTTATCAAAAAATGAAGGAGGTTAGGCATGTTTAAAAGATCAAATGTTTTTGCCGCGTTAATTTTAGCACTCAGTCTGGCGCTGGCGTTCACCATCAGCCAATGCGCCAGCGCGGCCGTGCTTTTCAGCGATGATTTCCAAGATGGCAACTCCTCGGGTTGGGGCACGGCCAACGGTTCCTGGACCGTGGTCAACGACGGCGGCTATGTGTACAAGCAATCCAGCACTTCCACCACAGCCCATGCTTACAACGGAACCACCGGTTGGGCCAATTATTCGGTTCAAGCCCGGGCCAAAGCGTTGAGCTTTAACGGAACCGGCCGCTATATCGGGATCGCCGCCCGGTATTCCAGTTCCAGCAATTATTATTTTATGGTTCTGACCAACTCCAATACCGTGGAGATCCGCAAAAAAGTCGGCGGCTCCGTGACCACTCTGGCCTCCAAGGCCTACACCGTAGCCACCGGAACCTGGTATACCTTAAAACTGGCGGTGAGCGGAACCAGCCTCCAGGCTTTTGTAAACGGCGTCCAGGAATTATCGGCCAGCGATGCCGCGATTGCCTCCGGCAGGATTGCGGTCACTTCCTACAATGCCAGCGCTGAGTTTGACGATGTGATCGTCGAAGATCTAGGCGGCGTTTCCACTCCGACTCCGACCCCAAGCGCCGCGACTCCTACACCGACACCGTCCAGCGCGACACCGACACCGACTCCGGGCACCGCGACGCCGACTCCGACCCCCACTGTCGCTACGCCGACGCCGACTCCGAGCGGTCCTACTCCGACTCCGATCCCGGCGGGCGCAATGATTGGCTTTGCCGCCTATGGCGGAACCACTGGCGGAGCCGGGGGCCAGACCGTCACGGTCACAACCGCCAGTGATTTTGAGAGGTACGTAGGGAGTCACGATCCTTATATCGTCCAGGTCCAAGGCACCATCGACCTGGGGAGCAGCCAGGCCACGGTCCGCGAGAATAAAACCATTATCGGCCTCGGAGCGAATGCCACCATCATCGGCGGCCTCAAGATCAGCCATTACGACAACCTGATCGTCCGCAACCTGACCATCAAGAACAGCAACAATGACGGATTGACGATCCAGGATTGCCGCAGGGTCTGGGTTGATCATTGCACCTTTATCGATTCCGCCGATGGCCAACTGGACGTCGTTCACGGTTCCGACTGGGTCACCGTTTCCTGGTGCAAATTCTATTACACCCGCAATAATAATCACAACTACGTCAATCTGATCGGCCATTCCGACGACAATGGCTCGGAGGACAACGGCACGCTGCATGTCACCTTCCATCACAACTGGTGGAGCACGTTGGGCATTGAACGGATGCCTTCGGTGCGTTATGGCCGGGTCCATTTCTTCAATAATTACAACAACGCCTCCGGCAACAACTATTGCATCCGGACCCGCATCAACGCCGAGGTTCTCGCCGAAAACAATTATTTTGAGAATGTAAAAAACCCCTGGGAGCAATACGTCACCGAAGCCGGTGGCACGCCGGGCAAAATCCGGGCCGTCAATAACGTGGAGGTCAACACCACCTGGTATGTTGAGCCCACGCCCGATGATGACGGCAATCAGAGTTTCCTGGTCCCCGGCACCGACTCGGTCTTCACCCCGCCGTATTCGTACACGCTTGAATCCGCCAGCACCGTCAAAGCCAGCGTCATGGCAGGCGCCGGGCCGCAATAAATTAGCGGCCGGACGGACTGGTATCCGCTAAGCGCGAAAAGGCAAGTGACAAAAAACTAACCTCCACCAAGCTTTGGGCGGAGGTTAGTTTTCTTTGCCAAAACTCTTCGCTTTGCCGCAGAATTCATGTCTTCATCGTATATCATATCCCAATCTTGATCCTGATTTCCGGCTTTCTCCGAATGAATAAGGAACAGGGTTCAACACGGAATGACTTGGCATTCCACTTTGCGCAGCGCATTCACAAATTCCGGGCCGACCCGCAAATTACCGGCGATCAGCCCGGGAGGGGTAACGGCCATCATTTGATTGAGCGAAACTCCCTCAAATCGCTCGCTCTTAAACGCCTCTAAAAACCATAACGTTTCATTCCCGGTATTTTGAACATAATGCACATAGCCGACGGGCACATAACCGACATCACCGGCCCGGTAATCAAAGGTGCGGGCCTTTCCGTTCTCCCCAAAGACGGTCATACGCCCCTGCCCGGTAATGTAATATTGAAATTCGTCGTTGTTGGGATGCCAATGAATTTCCCTCATTGCGCCGGGTTTGATCTCCACCAGCGCCGCGGCGGTGGTTTTGGCAACGGGAAAGTTGGAGGTGTCCGCGATTCGCACGCTTCCGCCAAGCGTTGTGGTTGGCGTTTGCGCCAGCAGGCGATGCTTGAAGCTTTGGGGAACGGTCCCATAGGGGGATTGCACCGCCTCGCTTTCGAGGGGCCCCGGAACGGTGCCCTGATAAATATAAACCTGACCGGAAGGAAGACAATTAAAGTCACTGGCCGGCACGCCGAAATTCGCAGCCAGCACATCCGGCGGATAATGGGCAAATAAATCGGAGAGCGATATTGTGTTAAGATCGGAAAAATTTCCGTCATCGAACAGCAGCAGAAATTCGCAGCCGTCTTTCAAACCCTGCAGTGAATGGGCCAGGCGCGGGGGAAAGTACCAAAGATCACCCGGGCCGATGTCGGCGATAAAATTCCGCCCGCATTGGTCGACCGCGGTCACCCGCGCGCTCCCCGCCAGCATATAAGACCATTCGGAGGCGAGATGCCAATGAACCTCCCGCACGCCGCCGGGGGTCAGGCGCATATTAACGCCCGCCATCGTGGTCATCACCGGCATCTCTCTGGCAGTGACCTCCCTGGACCATCCTCCCGGTTTTAAGACCATGCTGGTATCGGAGAAGGAGAATTTCAGATTAGGAAGCAAGCCCGCATCCGTAGCGGGCGGAACGAGCATATCAGGATTTTCAAGGTCCCGCAGAATATCGCGCGGGCCGGGGTCGGTCGCGCCAGCGCCATTCCGGATCGGCTGAGGAATATATCCGGACATCAGCAGATTGCACAAGGCTTGGTTCTGTTGTATACTCATTAAAATTCCTCCAGTGTTTTTAGGAATTTTGGTATCATACGCCGCGTTCAAGCGATCAGGTGTGTGTTTGTACATTTCAGGTGGTGTGTTTGTACATTTTATGAAAAGGATAGGCGTATGGAACATGTCCAAGTTCGCACCTTCTGCTTTGGAGATACTTTGTGATTAAGGCATGATCGCGAGTCGATTCCGTTCTTTGTTTTAAGCTTCTTCGAATCTTTATTTCGTAACTTCCTTGTCGCTCACGGAACCTCAAGTTCTTCCCCATTCCCCATGTTTGATCCGTTGCGCCGTGAAAAGCGTCGGATTTCGTCGTTGCTCGGTCAGTCCGGTACTCACCGTACATCGAATCAGGCGCTACGGCATCCGGCCCGCGCCTTAACGTCCTTGATCACGGTCCGGCAAGACTCATCCCGGCGCTGTGAAAGCGAAGCGCCGGACAGTTTTCGAATGGCTGAAGATGCTCACCCCTACAATGACGATTTGACTTCACATTGATTCAGGACAACTCAACTACCACCTGCTGAAGCAGATGAGTTGGGAAAGCTGCTGAAGTAGCTTAAAATTTCCCAACACCTTCATGGTTCTATCTGGGAATTCCTAATCTGGGACAGACCTATCTCTCGCTCTTCCCTTACAGGGCAATGTCAACAAGTGATAGTTACAATAATTAGAAATGATCTTTGCCAATTAAGCCGGCCGAAAATCCTACCTCTCGCTCCCTCCCCGGTGTTGTCATTCCGGAGGTCCACTCAACGGGGAGGGATGAATCGCTGGAAACTCAGGCTTCCATTCCGCTGATGCTTAGAAGCAGTCTGTATCCAGAAAGGCATTATGCCCAAAATCCGACTTCATTGATTTCACTGGCACATTAGGCCACCGTTTCCGGCGAATCACCCCTCCCCGCCGAACCTTCCCGCCAAAATCGCCGCATCGGGGAGGAGAGGGGAGACCAGAGCCAGGAAGGCTCAAGTTCCGGCGTCCACGGATGGAGAACGCCGGGAGGTTTGAATTTTGGCTACGTTATTAACTGATTCCTTCCCAAATACTTACAGTATAGCTTGTTGACATTGCCTTCTCAGGGAAAGATCTGGAGGATAGGTCAAGCCCGACATCAGATCTTTTGATTCCAATTTTTTTCACCTAAAGGTTTCGGATTAAAGCCAGGGGATTTTACCCCATTTTGGACATTAAAAACCCCCTCCTAATCCTTGGAGTCGGTTTGATCCCCCGGATCCTGGTTTTGGTTCCGGTTTTGGATCTCTTCCCGGGCGCTGCGGGACAGGAGCCGAATCAGTTCCGCTCCGTCTTCGAGGCCGCGGCGGTAGATCAGTTCCTGGCAACGGATCGCCAGGACTGAGGCGGTTTCGTTGATGGCGGTCAGGACTAACGCGCTGCCCGGAGCGGGGAGCATGTTTTCGAGGTTCTTCAGGAATTTGTCCATTTCGGCGCGGGTCGTTTGAAATTGCGGGGCGTTCGTCAGGATTTTATCGCTGAATTCGGCGACCCGTTCCATGACCAGGTAGTCCAGGTAGTAGGCCATGGGTTCGAGTTCGGGCTGGGGGGATTGCGACATGAGACGGCTCCTTTTTAAATTATTATCAACGCAAAATTGCTGTTTTCAATTTTCTGGGAACAGCAATATTATATAATGATATCATTTTGATGTCAATTAGAAAGTATATTCAATAATTTCATTATGCTATAATACTGACATCACAAACGGGAGATGCTACTGATGAGCGGGGAAAAACGAGTCTTCACGCTGAGGATTGAAGACCAACTTTATGATAAGATCAGGATAATCGCGGATAAAAACAAACGATCGCTGAATGGACAGATCGAGTTTTTGATTGAACAATGCGTTTTGGAGTATGAGAAGGAATACGGCAGGATTGAGACGGAAAAAGAAGGGTGAAAGCCCTTCTTTCTTTTTATTGAATCAAACATTTGAAAAACTTCGGGATAAGCTCTTGCCAAAATTGATAAGAAAGGAAGAGGGGGTGGTCTTTAATAATCCCCATCATTCCCCCACGGCCATTAACCGTCGAACCCCGGCGACAAAGTTTCGAAAACTCTTGGAGCGGTCATTGTCCAAATTAAGATGCCGGCCGATGGCGCGGGAGCCGCTTAATTTTTGATACAACGGCGCCACTTTTTGTAAAACATCGACCGGGTTGGGCAGATCGTCCGGACTCCTGAACCATTGCTTTTGCTGGCTTTCAGCCAATCCTCTGATATTCAAGCCTTTCTCCACCGCCGCCAGATCAGCCAGATACCAGCTTTCAAGCTCGTGACAAGCGATCCGGATCAGCGTATCGGGCCGGCCCGCCTCAATGCATTTCCGGCGCAGATTGTCCTTTAACGCCAGACAATCGGCGGCATCCTTGTCCCGCAAAATTACGAACTTGGCGTCGGGATTCAAGTAACCGCGCAACCGCTTGACCACTCGTTTTTCCAAGTCCTGTTTCCCCTCGAACACAATCGTTCGAACCGTCACCCCCTCCGGCAGCAGGCGCGGCAACAGCCCTTCCAGCATTGCGGTGGCCGACGGTTCTTCGAGCAAAAACACCAATTCGGTCATACGGGGTCCGCCCCCTTAAAAAACCCTTCCTTCCACAGATACCCCAGTTGATCACCTTCGGCCATATAGGCCGCGATCTGCGGGTCGTCCTTCGCCCGCCTGATCTGGGTATAGCCGTCCACCTTCACCAGCCAGAATACCTCCTCGAGCCGGGCCGCATTCAATAAATCCGGAGAATGGGTGGAGATAAAAACCTGACCCCCTTCGCCGCGCCGGGCATAATCCCGGAACTCCTCCACCAACTCCCAGAGTAGTTTGGGGTAGAGTTGGTTTTCCGGCTCTTCAATGCACAACAGCGGATGAGGTTCTGGATCGTAAAGTAACACCAAGTAGGTAAACATCTTAATGGTGCCATCGGATACATACCGGTCGATGAACGGATCTTTAAACGATCCGTCCTTGAACTTCAGCAGCAATTTGCCGTCCAGCGTCGGTTCGGGGATAATGTCTCCGATCCCTGGAACTCTCCGTTTCATTTTATCAAGAATGATGGCGAAAATTTCGGGATAATTATCATACAAGTTTTTGGCCACCACTTGCAGATTATCGCCGGTGACCGACAAATGATCGGCATATGCGGCCGCATCTTTGCTACCGCGCGCCATCTCGATATGAAAATCGGATACATGCCATCCCTCGATCAGTTGCCGGAACGCGTTCGCCGCCTTAAACCGCTGAAATTGGCCGAGCCCCTTGACAGCCAGAATATCGGCCCGTTCCAAAACCTGATTGTCTCGATTCAATTCCTCATCGGTTTTATCAAAATCTTCCTCGTTGGAAATGGCATAGCCCTGGCCCATTCGAAAGTCGAGAAAGTGAAAAGGCGAACCCGATGCGCCGCGTTTGTAACGGAGAATCTCCCGTTTGACGCACGGCTTTCCCTTTTCATCCACTCCTAGTTCCAACCTATAGGTGACCAGCCGTTCTTTTCCGGTGATCTGCATCCGGTATTGAATTTCCAGGACGATATCTTCCCCGGCCCGGCCGCGCGAAACCAGTTCCGAATATCCGCCTCGGCTTTGCATCGCCCGGGTTACGTTGAATGTCAGACAGTCTTTCAAAAAGCCAAAGACGTCGAAAAAAGTACTCTTGCCACTTCCATTCGCTCCCACATTAATTGAGAGGTCGGGAATATTTTTGACTTCGATATCCTGCAGCGCTTTAAAATTCTGAACCCGAATCGTTTCAATTTTCATGGTATCCTCCTCGCTAACCCTTTTTCCATCCAATTTCCCGAGCCGGGGCAGCGCTTTTCCCTTTAGTATTATAAAATTAATGAGAGACGTATTCATGTCAAGGGCCAATCCTGATATTCTTTCGACAAGGGCCATATTTTTCCTTCGTAGCGATTCCCAGATCGGTATTATTGTAAAATACTCAGACGGCAAGCCGGAAAGAATGTCAGCGGTTCAGACACCTCCCCCACCTCCAAATCCCCCCGCTCCAAATGATCCGGCTCCCCGATCATCCCAATGTCAACAAGTGATAGTTACAATATTTAGAAATGATCTTTGCCAATTAAGCCGGCCGAAAATCCTACCTCTCCCCCGCTCCCTCCCCGATGTTGTCATTGTCGTGGGCTACTCAAACGGGGAGGGATGGATCGCTGGAAACTCAAGTTTCCACTCCGCTGATGCTTCGAAGCAGTCCCTGTCCAGAAAGCATTGATGCCCAAAATCCGACTTCATTGATTTCACCGACCAAATAGACCAACGTTTCCAGCGAATCGCCCCTCCCCGCCGAAAATCTCCATCGGACCGCCGCATCGGGGAGGGGAAGGGGACCAGAGCCAGGAAGGCTCAAGTTCCGGCGTCCACGGATGGAGAACGCCGGGAGGTGTAAATTTTGACAACATTATCGATTTCCCAAATACTTACAGGATAGCTTGCTGACATTGCCCGATCATCCGGAGCGGCACCCGCTCCAACTGAAGCAACACCATATCCATATGAAAAAAGTATCGCTCCAACTGAAGCAACACTTTTTCGTTCTGGAGGAACACTTCCTTCAACTGAAGGAACAGCCGCTTCAAAAGGAGGAACACTTCCCCCAACTGAAGGAACTCTTCCTTCAAATGATCCTCCAATATTTCGATCTGGAGCAACTCTTCCTTCAAATGATTTTCTAATATTTCCAACTGAAGGAACTATTTCTTCAAATGGAGCTCCAATATTTCCAACTGAAGCGACACTTGCTTCATCTGAAGCGGCCCTTCCCCCAATTGAAGCCGGTCCCGCTCCTGTTGGAGCGGCCCCGCCCCCATTAGTGGCGCCTGTTGCTACTGTTGTAGCGATACGCGCTCCTGATATGGCCGGTCTTGCTACAACTGATCCGACTCCCGCTCAATCAATTACCGCATCTGTAGCCCATTCGAAAATTCAGTCAAAATCTTAATAAATTCTTTGGGATGCTCATAATGGATATCATGACCGGATTCAAGATCAATTCGCTTGCTCCCTTTAATAAGCTTCCTGACACGGTTGGCATCCTCATCGCTTAAGGCGGCGAGGAGGATCCCGTTGTCATCATATCTGGTGGTTGCTTTAATAAAAATAGCCGGACAGTTGATCTTCGAAAGCGTCCCTGCTTGATCAAAACCTTCAAACCAGGAATAGGTATAAAAGGTTTCGCCAAAACGTCTGTCATATGGATAAGTCATTGCCTCCCAAATCCGATTGATGGCCGGCGGAAGATAAAATACCTTTACCGGCTCATTTGGATGTTTATTCCGGTAGGAAATGGCATCTTTCGAAAACCGGCTCCACAGTTTCTCGCCAAATACCTTCTTCCAATAACTTCGTTTCAAGTAATAAGTGAAATAATCACTTTCTTCGGTTTGTTGCGTAAACTCATGATACAGCTTGAACCCATCCACCCAGGCATAGGTATTTTCACGTTTGCCCGGTTCCGTAGCAAAAAACGGCGCATCCTCGATGACGATGCCACGGATATTTGGCCCCGAATGAGCCGCCAGCCAACCGGTCAGCAGCCCGCCCGAAGAATGTCCGGAAACAATGACCGGCTCCCGGATTACATTTTCAATAAACCAAATGAAATCCCGCCCCATCGCTGGTGCGGAATATTTCCCGGGATTCATCGAGGATTCCCCGTGACCATGGCAATCCACCGCAAAAACATGAAAATCTTTTGATAATTCCGGGAGTACCTTGGCATAATCTTCCCAGGTCATTCCCTGGCCGTGAATTAATAAGAGCGCTTGTCTGCCATTAGCCGGCCCTTCGCCATAGTTTAATACCGTTCCGTCATCCAATGTAACTTTTTTTTCAATGTAACCGGCCCGGTACATTTCTTTAATGGGCTTCTGATCATAGGTCAGATTCGTATAAAAATAACTTCCAATAAAAAATAGGATTAAGAAACCAATAGTTCCTCCAATGATCAACATTTTTTTCATACTTTTTAATCTTCCTTATCTGATATCCGCCAATGCCCGAACTACCATAGCCCACCTGCCGCATACTCAAACAGTGATCATGTTTTTAAGCGGTTTTCAAACCAACTGAGGCAATACCCCAGTGAAAACCCCCAAATGCTGGCTTGGACCAAATTGGCGACTGCGGTTTTAAAGGGAATAATGACCAGTCCGGGGACTTTAAATAACACCGTCACCATGAACGCGGCAAACCAAATCAGCACCCCAAAAATCCAACTTTTCAGCAAAAAATTGGCGCTGGATATTTTGGGGATAAAAAAAGCGAAAATGATCCCAAAAATCCCGCATAACATGAAAACCGCCAGGGTGGAAAAAACTTCTTCGCCAAGAGTGATGCTTTTCCGGCCATAGATTAATATTGCGGCGAAATCGGCCCATCGCAAGGTAGTCCAGTTCAGCCAAAAAACGGTCAACGCAAAAATAAGTGATGGCACTCCCGCGATTATCCCCGCCAAAAAGCCTCTTGTAAATCGATCCCTCAAACGATCATCCCCTTTATCACCCACTAGTTTAACCAAGGCCATCTTCAATATGTGAACATCGGGGATAGGATCGGAACCCGTTCACCGTTCGGGAGGCTCTCTAGCGCCAACCTAAATTGGGAACCGTGCCGCCGGCATTTGGAATTAACTTGACAATTGAAGATAACATTTAAAATATTGCATCTTGATTGTGAAAGCGGCACATAATTTGCCCGCTCGATCCCGATAATACATCGGGGTGAATGGCGCTTGTACAAACGCTCGCGAAAAAACCGGCCGGATTATTCCAATCCGCCTCTGCCAGCCGACACGGAACGCCTGTCCGAATCCCTGGCGCAGAATGAGGCGCTCTTTCGCGAATTGTTCAAAAATGACGCTACCGTGGTTTACCGGCGTTTTCAAAATCAAAACGGCGCCGAACTTCGATACTGCGCCATTTTTATCGACGGCATGGTCGATCGGGAGCTTGTCAACGAAGCCATTATCGGGCCGGTTATCAATCATGTCTGGGCCAAAAAAAGCGGTCACCCGCTTGATATTTTACAAACTCAAGTAATTCCGGCCAATAATGTCAAAAAAAACGCCGACGTCAAGCAACTGACGGAAGCCCTCAACCACGGCGACACTGTTCTGCTGCTGGACGGGGTGGCGGAAGCTCTGGTCATCAGTTCCCAAGGATGGCAGACCCGGGCCATTACCGAGCCGGAACGGGAGAAAGCGCTGCGCGGGTCCAGGGAAGGGTTCACCGAATCGCTGCCGATAAACCTTTCCCTGGTCAGGCGGAAGCTCAATACCCAGCATCAGTTAAAGTTCGAATTCAAGGTTTTGGGCTCCCGCGTCCATACCAGGGCATGCCTCTGCTATATCGAGGGGCTGGCCAACCCGGCGATCCTCGCCGAATTGGAACAGCGGCTGAACGGGATCGATCTCGACGGGGTATTGGACACGGGCTATATCGTGGAGTTCATTAAAGACGCTCCGCTTTCACCCTTTAAAACGGTAGGGAATACCGAAAGGCCCGACGTTGTGGCCGGGAAACTGTTGGAAGGAAGGATTGCCCTGCTGCTTGACGGCAGCCCGGTCGCGCTGACCTTGCCGCATATCTTCATCGAGCACTTTCAGGCCAACGACGATTATTATCTCAATTTCTTTTTCGCCTCGATCAGCCGGGGGATCCGGATTGCCGCCTTTATCTTCGCCATCAGCGTCCCCGCTCTTTATCTGGCATTGACCACCTTTCACCAGGAGATGCTTCCCACTCCGCTGCTGTTAAGCATTTCCGCGGCCCGGCAAGGGGTGGCGTTTCCAACCATTTTTGAATTGTTAATTCTGGGATTGGCGTTCGAAATATTAAGAGAAGCGGGGGTCCGGATGCCCATGATTATCGGGCAGGCCCTGAGCATCGTCGGCGCGCTGATCATAGGCCAAGCGGCGGTGGAAGCCCGCATTGTCAGCGCTCCAATGGTAATCGTCGCCGGATTGACCGCGGTCACCGGACTGATGATCCCGAGCCTGAGTGGAGCCGTCATCATCCTGCGCTTCGTTCTGGTGATTATGGCCACCCTGATTGGTTTTTACGGCTATCTGTTCGGCATGGTCGGACTGTTAATCCACCTGTTTTCGATCCATTCCTTCGGCGTGCCGTATATGGCGTCTTTATATTCGCTAAACTTTCAGGACATTAAGGACACCGTTTTCAGGGCTCCCTGGTGGTATATGGAATACCGCCCCCAATTTATCGGGGCCATGAATCGGGTCCGGCAATCGAAAAAAAGGCTTGGACCCAATCCTTAGCCTGGCCCGGAGCAGATCATGAAAATGAAAGGGAATCGGTTCATTCTGGCGATAACGCTGGCCATAACGGCGTTCACCGCCGGCTGTTGGGATTACAAGGAAATTGACGATCAGATCATCGTTTCCGGCGCGGCCATTGATTATGACCGGGAAAGCAAGGGCGTTCTGCTCACGGCGGAAATCGCGCTGCCAACTTCCTCCGGAAAAGAAAGCGCCTTCAGTTCCAAGATCTATCAAGGCAAAGGCCAAAACATCATTGACGCCGCCGTCAACCTGCGGTCCAAAGCGGGGCGCCGCTTGTTATGGAGCCATTCCAAAGTGCTTATTTTAAGCGAGGAATTCACCAAAAAAGCGCGGTTATTGATTGGGGCCATGGATTGGATGAAACGAAGCCATGAGACGCGGGATACGGTGTGGCTGCTTTTGTCGGAAGAAGCCACCGCCGCGGAGATTTTCCGAAAATCCAATCCCCAGACCCAAAAGATTATCTCTCATTACCTGGATTATCTTTTTTTGTCCCGCAGCGCCGAGACGTTTTTTAGCGTTCCCTTCTCGAAATTCATGGATGATTTGCAGTCGGCCAGCGCTGCCGCGGTGCTGCCCACCGTGCGCCTTGAAAATTCCATCACCGGAACCTTGCCTTTTGTGAACGGAACGGCGGTCTTGAATCAAGCCAGGCTGGCCGGCCGACTTGACGGCAAACAAACGCGAATTCTTTTGCTGCTCACCAACAACCTGAAGCAGGCCGTATTTACCCCGGAATCCGCTTCTAAAGAAAAAGTCCAAGCGGTTTCACTGATCCTTACCCAGAGCCAGGCCTCCATTGAACCGGTTTTATTGCCCAACGGCTTGACTATGCGAATCCGTGTCAAAATGGAAGCTGAAATTGGTGAGATCGATGGCAGGCAAAATGTGTTTACACCCGATAACCTCAAAAAGGTAACTGCTGGATACCAGCGTCTGATTGAGGGCCAAATAAACCAAACGCTCGCGCTGCTGAAACAAAACTATCAAAGCGATGTGATCGGTTTTGGAAACAAAGTCGAGGATAACTACCCAAAACTGTGGAAGAAGCTAAAAAGTAACTGGCGGAACGAATACGCCAAAATTCCATCCGACACCCGGGTGAAGTTGACCATTTCAGGCAGCGCGTTAAGCATGAAAGAAACGAAAGTGGGCCATTAAAATGTTTTTACTGGTAATCGCGGTCTTTGCCGCGATTGGATTCCTTGAAATCACGCCATTGGCAAGGCAATCCCGGCTAAAAGAGTTGCTGTTGTATTCGGGCATTTTTGGGGTAGCCTTCGTTATTATCCTGCTGTTAAGCTTAGGTATAAAAATACCCAGCCCGGCCAAACCAATGGATGAGTTGATCACGATCCTGTCGAAATTTTTTTCTTCCTGAATTCCGCCACCATGAAAGTAATCACCGGAATGATGATCAAATACGGAATCGAGTAGGGCACCAAGTCCTTTTTAAGCCATGGGGTATAATCGAGCGGGCCTTCATAGAAAAAAAGCGAGGCCCCAAAGAGCAACAGCCCAATGGGAGTGGCCAGAAACCGGTAATCGTCCTTCATTCCAAAGGTTCTGGCAACCGCCTTGCAGCAGACCGAGAAATAAACATTGGTTTTGACGAAAGCGCCCAAAATAAAAACGATGGATGAAACAAGTTCAAATCCATGCAAGTAAGTGCTGATCATAATTCTCGACGCCGATATATAGGTGGGATAATAAACATCGGAAGCCAAGTCGATTCCCAATACCAGTACATTGGCTACGGAAATGGAGAAAACCACTAAGGTCCCGATGGTTGAACCCATCAGCAATACTTTGTAAGAGGATTTGGGAGTGCTGAATTTTTTGAAAAACGCGACGAATACTATAATTTCTCCCAATGGGAAAATAAAGGCGGACAATGCGCCATACAGGACATGCCCGATGCCCTCCTGGAATGCCGGAAGCAGGTTCCCGAAATTCATCTGCGGAAACAGGGCGATGATCAAAGCGGCAACTGAAAGTAACGTGGGCAAGAGTAACAGCGTCGCGAACCCGCTGATTAAGTTTACTCCTCCTTTCACCATCCAGATGCAGATAAAGGTGATGAAGACATCCAGAACGGCTTTTGGCGTGTTCTGCAGCGCCGTGACCCTGATAAAATGAATGAGAAACGTATTGATCAAAACCGCGATGTAAAAGGCGGATATCCCATAAACCACATTAATTGCCTTTGAAAGCGCATTCCCAAAACATTTCTCAAAAATCTGAAAGAGATCCATCTCTGGAAATAAATATTTCAATCTGCCGATCATCAGGGACATCAGCACCGTCATCAGGTAGCATATAAATATAGCCAGCCATAAGTCTTTTTTGGCTTCCAGCGCGAAGATTACCAATGAAGATGTTCCAATGATATAAAGGACAATTACGGCAATGCTTTGCCCGTCATCAACACTCGCTTGGCGCAAACGATCTTCTCTCCAAAAATTTTTACGTTATTAAAGCCTACGCCGCGCTTTCCTTGCGGCGGCTAATGCCTTCGATTCGCCGGTAAAACCAGGCCGTAAAACTCCACCAGGCCAAAAAAATAAACGGACTCAGATACCGAGAAAATGCGGGGTTCAGCACCTCGGATATTCCCAAATTCCTGATTACATAGCCAAATCCAATGCTGATTCCGGTAAATCCCAGTACATAGCCGTATAAAAACCATTTCCGGACCGGCAGGAAATAGAGAAACAACATTTGCACGAATGTCCAGGCAAACGGTTCCAGATAGTTAAATCCCTCAATATCAAAAATACCGATATGCACATAGCGGGCCACCTTCAACCAGCGGAACACAACGAGCGTAATCAGCATATTGCCCAATCCCCCGGTGATCGCGGCATAAATGACATATTTGCGATAGTCCCGGCGGGGAATATAAACGAGGGTAAAGATGATCGCAATCAAGAGAAACAGCGGGAAAAATAATTCTTTTTGCATTCATACCTCACTTGCCACTTGCCGAAAAGCCGGTCGCCAATTATTCGGGCGTCTTGATACCAATTTAGTATCCACCCGGTCCCATCCCTTTATACAAGTTATAAAGCCCCGATACAGCCGATTATCAACCTCAACCGGAACGACCCTCCTCTCTTAAAACACCGGAAATGGCAATCAGGGTTTGCACTAGGAATCAAAAACTCCTCAATTGGAAAAACCTAAGCTCGTCGCGGAGGCTCACTTGGCTGATGAGGTGGTTCCGGTTAAAAGTCAAAGGAAAATGAAATCCGGCGTCTTGGATGAAAGTACTAATCTTCCCTTTCATTTCCCTTTGAATCCATGATAAAATGATACCGGCGAATATTGGGATAATAGATATGTCGCAATAAGTTTTTTGAACGCCCGGCAAATTGCGACATATTTTCCTTAATCATAAGTTGAAATAAATACGGACGTTGCCCTTTCCCAGCCGTGCTTTAGGATGGGAAAGCTTATTCACAAAATTTATTTCAACTTATATAGATTCAAACTCCCGATATAACAGGTTATTATTTGATTTGGAGGTCAATCCCTTGGACCACCCGCATACTATCGATGCTCCCATTTATCGCAAGATCGCTCTCGATATCGCGGGGCGAATCTGCCGGGGAGAATTCAAAGAAGGCGATCGGATCCACGGCCGCTCCACCTTGGCGGGAGAATATAACGTCTCTCCGGAAACGATTCGCCGGGCCGTGTTCTTATTGGAAGACATGAAGGTGGTGACCGTCAGCCAGGGGAGCGGCATTTATATCCATTCACGGCAAAACGCCCATGAATTCATTCAACGCTTCCAAAACACCGAATCCGTCAGTTCGTTGCGGTCCGATATCAAACAGCTGCTGATCCAGAAACAACAGATTGAAGAAGAGATCAATGCGATTCTCAACAAAATTATCGATTACGCCGAGCGCTTGAAGAACACCGATCCCCTTTCGCCGTTGGAGATCGAGATGGATCCGGATTCCCATCTAATTGGCAAAACCGTCACGGACACCAAGTTCTGGCAAAACACCGGAGCCACGATCGTCGGAATCCGGCGGAACAACAAATTAATCCTTTCCCCCGGCCCCTATGTCGGCTTTGAAAAAGGGGACCGGATTTTGGTCGTGGGTGAGATGGGAATCCTGGAACGGATCCGGAAGTTAATGAAGGAGTAAGCCCTTTCACTCCCTCTTTCCTAAACCAAAAAGCGCAGGTCGATATCAACCCGCGCTTTTCTTTAGTTGCAATCATCCGTTAATCAATCAATCCCTTGGCGGCCAGAAACTCCCTGGCAATCTCCTTCACCGGTTTTTTCTCCGATTCCGCCTGATAATTCATTTTTTGCATCTCGTCGTCGCTGATTTGGCCGGCCAGCGCATTCAGTACCTCTTCCAGCTCCGGATGCTTCTCCAGTGTCTGGTTGCGGATAATCGGCGCCGCGTAATACGGCGGGAAGAACTGGCGGTCATCCTCAAGCACCCGGAGTTCATACCGGATGAGCTGCCCGTCGGTGGCAAAGGCGTCGGTGACATCCATCTTGCCTTCGGCCATGGCCTGATATTTCAGGGAGGTGTCCATTTTTAGCGGCTCACCTTTGAACTTGAGGCCATACTCCCGGATCATCCCCTCGTAGCCATCCTGCCGGTTAAAGAATTCGTGTTCCGCGCCGAAGATCAAGTTTTTAGAGAACGGAACCAACTGACTTACTGTCGCGATCTTGTTTTCCCGCGCGAAATCTTCCTTGATCGCCACGGCATAGGTATTGTTAAAACCCAGCGGTTCCAGCCATTTAATATCAAACTGCTTGTCAAACTCCTCCTTGACGATGTCGTACACTTGATCGGCGTCATTGATCACATCCATTTTCAAATGGGCCGTTAAGCCGGTCCCGGTATATTCGGGATAAATATCCAATTCGCCTTTTTTAATGGCTTCAAAGCAGACCATGGTGCCGCCGAGATTCTCTTTGTATTCGACCTTCAAATCGGTTTTTTCCTGAATCAGCTGGGAAAAGATCTCCCCCAAAATGACGTTTTCAGTGAAGTTCTTGGAACCGATGACCACTTTATCCTGGGAAGGGCCGCATCCGGCGATGATTCCCGCAATCATCATCAAGCCAATAACTAGTGCCAGGGTTCTTCGTAGCTTCATTTTCATACCTCATTTCATGGTTATTTGGGGCCGAAACCCCCGCTTTATTTATTTGACGGTCCGACGCTTGGATCGGAGCATCCGGGCCGACGCGACTTCCAGAAAAAGATCGGTCCCAATGGCCAGGAGCGATAACGGAACGGCTCCGGTCAGAATCAGATGAATATCGGCCATTTGCACGCCGCGGTAAACAAAGGTGCCCAAGCCGCCGGCGCCGATTAAAACGCCGATGGTGGCGATCCCCAGCGCCGTGACCAAAGCGACCCGAATTCCGGAGAGAATCACCGGCAGCGCGATGGGAAACTTTACTTTCCAGAGCAATTGGAACCGGGTCATTCCCATCCCGACGCCGGCTTCCACCAGGCCATTGTCAATGCCTTTCAAACCGACATACGTATTCCGGATGATCGGAAGCAACGAATAGAGAAATAAGGCGATAATTACCGTCAGATCCCCCAAACCGAAAAACATCATCAGAATCGCCAGCAAAGCGAGCGAGGGAACTGTCTGGATCAGGTCCGTGGCCGACATCACCGCCTCGGCGAGCCGGCGATGCTTGGTAATTAAAATTCCCGTCCCAATCCCGACCAGCGCGGCAATCAAAACTCCGCTAAAGGTAATTTGCAAATGACGGAACGTAGCTGTTAAAATGGATTCCATCCGGATCCTCCTTTGCCGTCCGGCTGCGCGGCCGGACTCTTGATGGATGATCGCGACGGGCCGGGCCGATCGATTCGACGCGCCCTTTCATCGCCGGTTTTCAAAGTCTCCGGGGTCATTGTAAATGGCGTAACCCTTTGGGGGTGGCCGCTCTTTGAGCCATCCCGATCAGCCATCCCGTGGCCAAGGCCAGCAAGCACGCTGGAAGGGCTCCGGCCAGGATCATGTTATAGTTATAGGTTTGCAGCCCGGTAAAGATCAGGTCGCCGAGCCCGCCGGCGCCGATCAGGGCCGCGAGCGTCGCCCAACTGATAATGTACACGGTGGATATTCTTACTCCGGCGATGATCACCGGGAGCGCGATGGGCAATTCGACATCGAGCAGGATCTGGGCATTGCTCATGCCCATTCCCTTGGCCGCTTCGATATACCGGTATTCCACTTCTCGCATGCCGGTATAGGTGTTTCGCAAGATTGGAAGGATGGAATAAACAATCAGAACAATCAAGCCGGTCCGAAATCCGATCCCCAAAAGCGGCATCGCCAATCCAAACAGCACCAGGCTGGGGATGGTCTGGATAATTCCCACGACGGTCATCACCGGTTTGGCTGCACTCTGATTGCGGCTGAGCGCGATTCCGAGCGGGACCGCGATCAGCGTTCCGATCAATACCGCCCAGACCGAAATCACGACATGCTGGGCCGTTGCATTCAAAATGGCTTGCTTTTGGAGGAGCAGGGTCGTGATCTCAAGCATTTTCATCGCCCTTCCATACGACATCCGCCAAAGCCTTGACGATGCTCGTCTTAGTGACAATACCCCTCACTTTGTCGGCGTCATCCAGCGCGACAATGAATTCCAACTTGCCTTGGAGCAAACTGTCAAACGCGGTTTTGGCGTTGGAGTTCAGCCGGGCGGTCGGCACCTTTGCATCGACTAGTTCACTGATGGTTCGGCCCAGTTTTCCGCTTTTCCGGATGGCCTCAATGGTTACAATCCCTTCCAGGCGACCTTCCGAATCGACCACAATCAACGAATCGACGCTTTTCTGCCGCATCAGCGCAATACTTTCGGCAACGCCTTTATTTTGGGGAACCGTGACCGGGTTGGTTTTCATCACATTGGCCACGGTTTCAAGATCCGGCCCCGTTTTCAAGCGGTGTTTCCCAATGAACTCGGCGACGAAATCATCGGCCGGATTGGCCAAAAGCTCCTCCGGAGCCGCCGCCTGCACAACCTTCCCGTCTTTCATCACGACAATGTGGTCGGCCATTTTTAAGGCCTCATCCATGTCATGGGTTACAAAGATAATCGTTTTATTGAGCCGTTTCTGAATTTTCTTCACTTCATCTTGCAATGTCTCCCGGGTGATCGGGTCCAAGGCGCCGAACGGCTCATCCATTAAAATCAGGGGCGGCTCCACCGCCAACGCCCGCAATACGCCAATCCGCTGCTGCTGGCCGCCGCTCAGTTCCGACGGATACCGCTCCAAATACTCGTCGGCATCCATATCCACCAATTGCAACAGTTCCCTGGATCGCCTGCGGCGGGCTTCGGCCGGCCATTTCAAAAGCTTCGGGACCACCTCGATATTCTGGGCGATCGTCATATGCGGAAATAAGCCAATCTGCTGGATGACATAGCCGATTTTGCGGCGCAACGCCACCGGATTGACCTGAGTAATCTCTTCGCCGTCGATATAAATCGAACCGGAGGTGGGCTCAATCAGCCGATTGATCATTTTGAGAGTGGTGGTCTTGCCACAGCCGCTGGGGCCGATCAACACGACAAACTGGCCCTTTTCCACTTCGAGGTTGAGATTTTGAATGATCGTCGTCCCGTTGTATACTTTCGTGATCTTTTCCAACCGTACCATTCTTTCACCATCCTTTGACTATATAAGTTGAATTAAATCTTCAGTATGCATCATGTCCCGTAAGCCTTCCATGATGAGAATTAAGGAATTTAATTCAACTTATTACTGCTGTAATAGGATGAAATAAATTCCGATTTGATTTATTTGCATTCGGCTTTAGGAATGCAAATTCAGTTAAGAGATTTATTTCATCCTATATAGCTGCTGCTCTGCGATGAATTTGGCTATTTCAGGAAACGGCGGAGCAACCGTAGATTTGTTTCGTACGCCTTTTATCATATCAACAACAGAAAACTTTGTCAACAAATCAAAGTTGTCAGTAGTTAAATATTGTATGACCATGCAATTGAATCCTCAGCATGAATAAAGATCCGGCCCGGTTCGGCATTGAAACGTTGAGAGCCGATTGAAAGGATCGTAACCGTCAAATCTGGATCGTAAAAAATTCGGATTGGTTTTGATTGATTCAGCTATTGCATTAGAGTGGACTCTAAAATATATACTATAAAGGACATGATCTATAGCTCAACTTATCTAAGCGTTATAATAAACTCCGGCCCAATGCCATTAAGTCGAAAAAAGTCACTGAAGTGACTTGGTTATCCTTTCAATGATAAGGGGGAATCGATCTTGTTATACCGTAAGTTTGGCAAAACCGGCGAAACAGTTTCGGTTTTGGGGTTTGGCTGTATGAGGCTGCCGGTCATCGGCAGCGATCCGACCAATATCGATCAGGAGTTGGCAACGAAGATGATCCGGCGCGCCATTGACGCCGGGGTGAATTATGTGGATACCGCCTATCCCTATCACGGCACCGGCTTCACTCAAGGCGGAGCCAGCGAACTGTTCGTCGCCAAGGCCTTGAAAGACCGCTACCGGGAGCGGGTCAAACTTGCGACCAAGCTGCCGAGTTGGCTGATTCAAACCAGGGCCGACATGGACCGCTATTTAAATGAACAATTGGAACGACTGGAAACGGATTTTATCGATTTCTACCTGGTGCACAATCTGAATAAACACGTCTGGCCCGTGCTTAAGCAAGAGGGCTTCGCCGAATTTCTGGAGCAAGCGCTGCGCGACGGGAGAATCAAGCATGCTGGATTCTCATTCCACGACCATCTCGATCTGTTCAAGGAGATCGTCGACGAGTACGACTGGTCGTTCTGTCAGATTCAGTACAATTATTTGGACGAAAAGTTCCAGGCGGGCAAGGAAGGCTTGGAGTATGCCGCGCAAAAGGGATTGGGCATCGTGATCATGGAGCCGCTGCGGGGCGGGAATATTGCCAACCTGCCGCAAGCGGCGCGCGCGATTCTGGACCGGGCCGACGTCAAGCGGACTCCGGCCGCATGGGGCCTGCGCTGGGTCTGGAATCATCCCGAAGTGGCGGTAGCGTTAAGTGGAATGACCGCCATGAACCAGGTCACCGAAAATCTGGCCGTGGCCGGGGAGGCGCGGGCCAACTCATTGACCCCGAAAGAACTGGAATTGATCGATGCGGTCAAGCGTCTCTTCCAGGAACGGATCAAAGTCAACTGCACCGCCTGTTCGTATTGCATGCCCTGTCCGGCCGGGGTCAATATTCCCACCTGTTTTGCGACGTATAACGATTACTGGATTTTCGACGAGTCTCCAGAAGTCAAACAACGCTATGGGTTTCTGTCAAAACTGGGGGCTCCGGCGTCCGGCTGTGTCGAGTGCGGCCAGTGCGAAAGCCATTGCCCGCAAGGCATCGCCATCCGCGACGAGCTGAAGCGGGTCAGGGATTTATTCGAGTAAACGCGGAAGCAATTGAACGATCGGACCTTCGTGCACCACCCAAACGGAAAACTCACGGGGCGGGTTTGCCACCAAACCCGCCCCGTGAGTTTTCCCGTTTATGGCGCCGCCGCTTCCGGTTGCGGAATGACGAGTCTCTGCTCCAAACGGGCGATCTCGTCATAGTGTTTCAGCTTTTTATTGACTACCTCCAACAGGGCTTGATATTCCTTGAGATGGTTTTCAATAATCTCTTTTTGACGTAGAATAATCTGCCGCCGTTCCGGAGCTGTGTCCGATCCGCGCAGGCAAAGATCAATGTAATTCTTGATATAGGCGATCGACATGCCGGTGGCTCTCATACAGCAGACAACTTGCAGCCACTCCAGGTCGGTATCGCTGTAGAGCCTGTTTCCATTGTCGCCGCGCCGCACCGAGGGCAGGAGCCCTTCCTTTTCATAGTAACGGAGCGTATAGGCGGAAATATTGAACTTTTCGGATACCTCTTTGATTGAATAACTCATCGTCGCCCCTCCCCCTTAAGCCGGTTCCCGGATTTGATTGCACTCGCGAAAGACATTCCTGACTTATATTATACAACTTGAAGCGCACTCAAGGCAAATGCCGCTCCCCGGCTTTCTTAATCAACATCAATCATTCCGCGCCGCTGTACCCCTTTCCTTATCAATCATACCCGGCAAGCAATCAAAGCCCATTGAGCCCAGGGCCATCCGGCGATTCCCTATTGCGGGACGGCAGTTGTCGAAAGATACTTGCCACTGCCGGTTCGTGATCTTTCTCATGTCGATTGTCAGTTGGTTTTAACGGATCGACATCTGCCATTTACCAATTGGTGGATGCCGATCCGCTATTGTCATCTGCCAATGTGGAAATGGATCATGCCAATGTAATAGGGCCAGTTGCCAATGCAACAGCGGCAGGTGGCAACTGACCGTTGCCAAACGGAGATTGAAAAAAGCAAGACCGCAACAGGCCGGAGCTAACTGGCGCGGCAAACCGGAAACTTCGTCACGCCGGATGAACCGCATCGGAACGGGCCGATCCAAATTCTCGGGATTGAACTTGATAATCGCCTATTCAACAATTTGTGAACAAATCGTAAGAAATGTGTCCCGGCAGCGTCAGATGGTACGGGAAAGTGACCATTTTACAAATTCGATACATTGAAAAGCCGGTGGCCAAGTGTTAACATCGGAGTAACAAAAAAGGAGGTATCATCCATGCACAGACACAAAATAGGGATCTGGCTATTTGCGGTTTTGCTGTTGGTTTCAGTGCTGGGTTCGTTCCCGGCGCTGGCCGCCAAGGAAAAACAAGTGACGCTGCGGATGTCATGGTGGGGCGGGGACGCCCGCCACAAAGCCATTTTGGATGTAGTCAAGCAATTCATGAAAGAAAACCCGAACATTGTCATTGAAACCGAATACAGCGGGATGGCCCAGTACAAGGACAAGTTCATGACCCAACTGTACGCGGGCGTCACCGCGGATATCATGGCCATTGATCAGCCGTGGGTATCCGACCTGGTATCCCGGGGCGATTTTTTCCTGGATCTGTCCAAGTATCCGAAATTGTTGAATTTCAGCTCCTTTGACAGCTTTCTGGTGAACAACTATTGCAAATTCAAGGGAAAGACGCTGTTCGTGCCGGCCGGGATCAACGGCATGGGATCGCTGGTTGATGTCGAAATGCTGTCCAAATTCGGCTTTACCGGCAAAGAAAAAAGTTTTACTTGGGATGACCTGATCTCCCTCGGCGAAAAAGTGCACAAGGACAATCCCAACAATTATCTGTGCGTGATCGAAAGCAAACAGGCCGGGTTATATTTTGCCCGGGTTTACCTGCGGCAGCTCACCGGAACCCAACTGATTAAAGACGACGGGACCATGGGCTGCACCCGCGACCAGTTGGCTCAGGCGCTGGGACTGGTGGATACTCTTTACAAAAAAAGCATCTTCCAGCCCATCTCCGAGCATGCCGTGTTTAACGGCAGCATGCTGCAAAACCCGAAGTGGATCAACCGCCAGATGTTGTGCTCGGCCGGACCTCGGTCATGACCGATCCCGCCGCCCGTCTTGCCAAAAAGGACGGCACGCCCCGGACCAGCAACTTCCTGATGCCGCAGTTGAAAAACGGCCGCGAATCCGGGATCGAAGTCCGGCCCGCCGCCATGTACGCCGTGGGCAAGAATTGCAAAAACCCGGAAGCGGCGGTGAAATTCCTCAGCTTCATGTTTACCAGCAAAGCGGGCACATTGGCCCTTTCCGACAATTATTCCGTACCGTCGCGGCCGGAGAGCCGCCGGATCGCCGCGGACATCCTTGATCCGGTCGCCGTCGCCAATGCGCAGTATTCGCTGGATAACGCCGGTAAGCCGTTGAACGCCTGGTCCTCCAATCCCGAGGTCGAATCGCTCTTTACCGAAGTCATGGAGCGGATCGCTTACGGCCAATACAAAAATATGTCCCAGGCCGCCGACGAAGTCATCGTCCGGATCAAGGACATCGTCTCCTACGCGAAACAGAAGTAATCGGACACGTTGTAAATAAGCGGCTTAATCGGGGTTAGGGTGAATCAGCCCTAACCCCTTATTGATCCCGACCGACAAGCCAAAATAGTTTTTCCGTGATTGATCAAGAAAGGACGATGGGACCATGCAAAATGCGCTGCCGGCCAATGCCGTGGGCAAGCCCGTCAAAAGGCAACGACTGCACAGCGGGAAGTGGACGGGAATGTTCTTTATCCTGCCGTGGCTGATTGGCTTTACCCTGTTTCAA
Source organism: Bacillota bacterium (assembly GCA_023402395.1). GTDB lineage: Bacteria > Bacillota > UBA4882 > UBA8346 > UBA8346 > JAEYGI01. The sequence continues at coordinate 36,914 of JAEYGI010000010.1, read as the reverse complement.
TTATATCCGTTTCTGGCCTCACTCTTTTATTCCTTTACCAATTATTCGCTGCTGGACCGGCCGGTCTTCACGGGACTCGCCAATTTTATCCGGCTCTTTACCATTGATCCGCTCTTTTTGAACTCCTTGAAGGTCACCGGCGCCTATACCCTGATCGCCGTTCCGCTCAAACTGGCTTTCGCCCTGATGGTGGCCATGATTTTGAATATAAAGCTTCGTTCCATCGACATGTATCGGACGATGTACTATATGCCCTCGATTTTGGGCGGCAGCGTCGCCATTTCCGTGTTGTGGCGCGTGATGTTCATGAGGGAAGGCATGATTAACCGTTTGATCGGTCTGGTTGGGCTGGGACCCGTGGATTGGCTCGGCAATCCCCATATCGCGCTGTATACCATCAGTGTGCTGCAGATTTGGCAGTTCGGCTCGCCGATGGTGATTTTCCTGGCCGCCTTGAAGCAGATTCCCACCGAATTGTATGAAGCCGCCCGGGTGGACGGAGCGGGCCGGATCCGGCAATTCTTTAAAATCACGGTGCCCATGATCAGTCCGGTGATCTTCTTCAACCTGATTATGCAATCCATTCAGGCCCTGCAGAACTTTACCTCGGCCTTTGTCGTCACCAACGGCGGCCCGATGAAATCCACCTATTTAATCGGCATGAAGCTGTACGAGGATGCCTTTAAAAACTACAAGATGGGTTATGCCAGCGCCGAGTCCTGGGTGCTGTTCATCCTGATTATGGCGCTGACGCTGATTGTGTTCAAATCATCCGACTCCTGGGTGTATTACGAAGACGGAGGGGATAAGCGATGAATCGAAACCAACCGTTTGGCCTCCTGGCAACGCATCTTCTTTTGATCCTGTTCGGGGTGGCGATGGTTTATCCCCTGGTCTGGATGTTTTTTGCTTCATTTAAAACCACCAATGAAATCTTCGTTTCACCGCGGCTGCTTCCGGAGATCTTTCTGTGGGAGAACTATGTGAACGGCTGGCGCAGCGCGGCCACGGGAGCGGCTTCCTATACCAACTTTTTTATCAATACCTTTGTTCTGGTGATTCCGACCGTGGCTTTTACGGTGCTGTCCAGTTTGCTGGTGGCATACGGGTTCGGCCGTTTTCGCTTTCCAGGGCGAAAATTCCTTTTCTCGCTGATGATCGCGACGCTGATGCTGCCAAATGCGGTGATTATCATTCCCCGGTTCATGATCTTTAAAAACCTGGGCTGGCTCGATAGCTACCTGCCCTTCATCGTGCCGGCGATCTTCGGCTGCTACCCGTTTTTCATTTTTATGCTGATTCAGTTCCTGCGCGGCATTCCGACCGCGCTCGACGAGTCGGCCAAGATTGACGGCTGCGGCCCGGTACGCATCCTCTTCGGCATTCTGGCGCCGTTGATGAAGCCGGCGCTCTTTTCGGCGGGTTTGTTCCAATTTCTGTGGACCTGGAATGATTTTTTCAATCAATTGATCTTTATCAACTCTCCGAAGAAATACACCATCGCGCTGGGGCTGCGCATATCCATCGACAGTTCCACGGAGATGGTCCGTTGGAACGAAGTGATGGCGATGTCGATCTGTTCCATCCTGCCGCTGATCTTGTTGTTTTTCTTCGCCCAGCGTTATTTCGTGGAAGGCATCTCCACCTCGGGCCTTAAAGGCTGATTATGGATTGAAAGGCGTGATCAGGATATGAAGAACCAAACCCAAACCGGGCACGGCTTGCTATTCTATCTCTCGGGCGATAATGGCAGTCACCCCGAAGTCGCCCGGGGGAATCCCGTACCCAACTTTTTCGCAAACGTGGAAATCATCCCCGACGGCAAATGCGGCAAGGCGCTGCGTTGCCTGCCCAACCAATTGGTGGCCTACTGGGCGCCGGGGAACATTTATGCCCAACGCGGCACGGTCGCCTTCTTCTGGCGCAGCCATTATCCGCTGGGTCCCACCGAATTTCCCATCTTCCGGGTCGGCTATGCTGATCACAGCAGCTGGGACGCGCAATTCATGCGCATTGACTATAACGGCGGCGGAATTGACGCCTTCGTAACTGACATCAATCTCAGCCGGACCCGGGTGACCATGCAGTTTGCTACTCCACCCCAGCCGGAGGAGTGGTTCCATATCGCCTTCGCCTGGGATGAAACCGCCGGGGTCCGGCTGTACATCGACGGCCGGCTGGCGGCGCGCCGGGAGGCGCGGGCCATCTACTATGCGGGATTGGATCAATTCGGGACCCATTCGCGAATCATCAGTCACTGGCAGGTGCAAAGCTCCTACAATTATATCCGGGCCGGCGATTTCGACGAGATTCGCATTTACGACCGGATGCTGGAACCGGAACAAATCGCGGCCTTGGCCGGAGGGAAGAATATCGGAGTCCTCCCGCCCCTGATCCGGCCGTTGCATCAGCCGGTTTGGCAGCATGAATGGCTGCAGCGCTGGGGCTTTGACTCCTGGACGCTCCCCGCGCCGTTGCGCCATGACTACACCGCCGTTCACAAAGTGGAAATCCATAACGCCTGGGATTTGAAGCGCTGGTGGTGGAAGGCCTGCGACGGCATTCGCGAAACCACCTGGCCCGGGGTTTACAACCGCTCGCGGCTGCCGGGGCGGACCGATTATTTCGTCCTGCCGGATTGGGACTGCTATTCGCAGTCGGGCCGGGAAATTACCTTTGAACCGTTGGCCGATACCGATTTCAATCACATTGAAATCAGCGGTTCCGCCCAAGGGGTGCTGCGCATTCACGGCCGGCTTGAAGAGCATCCCTCCCTGTACCGGGAGGCTGGCGAACGGTCGGTGCACCGCTTGCCGGAACCGGTGCGCAATGTTTCGCTGACCTTCACCAACGACGTCATTGAAGAACCGATCGGCGACATCACGCTGCTACAAGTGGAGCCGGGCATGGCCCCGCCGGAGGCCCGACGCGACTCCTTTGGCTTCGTCTGGGACACCGGAACGGATGAATCCGAAGCCGCCGGCGCCGTGCGCCAATTTGTGCGGGGACGCTTTATGGCCGATGAACGAGCCACGATGATCGGTGTCCCGGATGTACCGGCGGCCGGGTCCGGGTCCGGAGCCGCGGCCGGCGACCGGCTGGAGAAGATGTTGCCGCTGCTCCATTTGGTCATGGCTTATGAGGCCGACGATACGGTCGGCATGGACGGATTGGTCTTGAAGCTCCCGGCGTTGCGGGCGGAGCCGACCCACGGCCAATACCTGCTCGTCAATGTGCAGGTAAAAGATCCCTTATGGCTATACCGCAATCTGATCCAATTCACTTTTGCGGTTTTACCCGGCGCCCCGAAAGAAATCTGGCTGGACACGCGGGATCGCATCTTGCCTCAGGGGAAAGCCTTGTATGCCACCATCGCCTTTTCCGGCCCGGTGGCGGCGGAAAGTCTCTCGGCCTTGCGGGCCGAGATCGTATACAAACCGGCGGAATTGGCCAAGGCCGAGCATATCGCCGACCGCTGGATTCAAGTGAAAGACAATTACGCCCATTTGGTGGAGGAGAATCCCTCCAGCGAGAAGTTTAACCTCTATAACCGCTTCGTCGGAGATTTGCGCGATTTGTTGCGGATCTGCCCCGAACACCGGTTGGGGCGGCTTTATTGGTTTGATAAGTTCAAGGAAAACGCCCCGGCTCATCCGCAGACGCCCTGCCCCCCCAATGTCCCGCGCTGGGCCTGGCGCCAGGTGGAATATTTGGGATATGTCAAGCGCTACCTCCGCTGGTGGATCGACAAGCGTCAGATTGCCAACGGCGAATTCGGCGGCGGATTGTCCGATGACGGCGATCTGACCGCCTGGTGGCCCGGACCGGCGCTGGCCGGCTGCATGCCGCAGAAGATCAAGGATTCATTGCTCCTGGAAATGGAAGCCTTTTATGACCAGGGAATGTTCGCCAACGGCTTGTGCGCCATCCAGACTGATCAACTGCATACCCTGGAAGAAGGCATTCAGGCGTTGGGACAGTGCCTGACCCTGGATCCCTGTTCCCCCAAGCATCTGGAGCGGGCCATGGAAAACGCCAGGGGGCTGTTCTTTGTCACCGGATATAACACGGCAGGGCACCGTCATCTCAAGTCCGGGTACTATTCTGGCACCCGGGTGGCCGAAGAAGCGCCGTGGAATTATTCGGCGTCGGACTCCTTCCACGTGCTGCACCCTACCTACATGCTGGTCCGTTACAACGGTTCGCCCGTGGCCAAGAAGCTCATCCTGGAACTGGCCGACGCCATGATGGCCCATTACCGGGACGGCCGGCTGCACGTGCAGATCGATCTGGCCACCGACCAGGATCAGGTTCACGAACGTACCCGGGAATGGCCGCTCTTTTATGCCGCCTGGCAGTTTACCGGGGATGAGAAATATCTCCGGCCCATCAGCGAAACGCTCTACGCTCAGACGCAAGATCGCCTGACCGGAGATCCTGGGGCCGTCTGCGACCGGGTGGCCGAGGCCTACGAACGCCTGATCACCAGCGCGGCGCTCCGGGAATATATCAATACCGACGGACAGCTCTGGGTCGACCGCGGGGTGATCGATATCGGCCTGCTCCAGGAGCACCGGATCGGCGGCATCGGCCACGAACGCTTTTCACTGTATCCGCGCCACTTTATCCGTTGGGAATTTGCCCCGGGCGACGAGGAAAACGTCGCGATCCTGGTTACTTACGCCAGTCCCAGCCGATTGCGAATCTCCGCCTGGAACCTGACGGACGAGCCCATCGATGCCGTCCTGACCGGGGAGGCGATTCTGCCCGGCCAATGGCGGTTCCGCAGCGGAAGTGGTGGAGCCGCGGGAGTACTAGAAACGATTGAACAAGAAGAGACGTCGAAGTTCGAACGGTTTATGAAGCGGGAGGTCTGCTTCGCTCCCGGAGGATACACCGTATTGGAACTGGATTTGGAGCAAGCCGGCACTCCGTATTGGGAACGGCCGGATCTGGCCATTGACCGCGAGGACGTCCTCGTCAGCGACAGCTGCATCCGGGTTCGCGTCCACAATATCGGCGCGGCCGCCAGCCCCCTGACTACGCTGGCGCTGAAGGCGCCCGACGGTACGGTGTTGCGCAGCAGTCAGATTCCTCCCCTGCCGGCGCCGGCGGATCTTTACCCGAAAGTGGTGGAGATTCCCTTGTGGACGCGCGGCCTGCCCCTGGACGGTTGCCTGATCGAGATCGATCCCGAGGGCAAGCTGGAAGAGATTACCCGGGAAAACAATTGCATTAAGCTAAAAGCGTTGTGATAAAAACCCTGCCCGAAGGCTCAATGTCGTCACACTACGCTATAAATATTTAAAAAGGGAAATCAGTCGCACGGTGTCCCAAATTCAGACCCCTCCCCCATCCCCTCCCCGACGTAGTGATTTTCGTAGGAGATTTTCGGCGGGGAGGGGCGATTCGCTTGAACGATTGCTTAGTAATTCCGTGAATCAATGAAGCCGAATGTGAGCATAAGTCTTTCTCGATAAAAGATGGCTTCAAGCTCAGCGGAAGGAGGCCCGAGTTTCAAGCGATTCATCCCTCCCCGCTGAAAAGACCTGCGGAATGACAACTTCGGGGAGGGAGCGAGGGAGGGGTAAAGCGCATTGCCCGAAGAAAGGATTGGAGCCAAGATGAAACTGAGTTATACGACCCTGTCGGTACAGGACAAAACAATTCAGCAGGCCGTGGCGATCGCCCGAAGCTATCAATTGGACGGTATTGAACTGCGGGGACAAGGCGATGTCCATGTCTCGCCCCAGAGCAGTCCCGCCCACATTCAGCAAGTAAAGACCTGCGTCAAGGAGGCGGGGTTGACAATACCCTGCCTCACGGCGTATACTAAATTCGCTCAAGCGACCATGGCCCAGGAACGGGAGCAGGCAGATTGCATCAAAGCTTACGCGGAATTGGCGCTGGAGATCGGAGCCGCCACGATCCGCACCTTCATGGGCGCTTTTCCGGCTGATTGCGACGAACGGCAAATCCGGGAGAACATCATTGCCGGGTTGAATCTGGCCGCCGAAGTGATCGGAGACACCCCGGTTAAACTGGTCATCGAGACTCACGATTCGATGCGCTCCGGCGCCCAACTGGCGCCCATTCTGGATCAAGTCTCCCCAAAAGTAGGAGTGCTCCTGGACATCATCCATCCCTGGGATCTGGGGGAGCCGATTGAGAAAACGTGGGAATTGATTGGATCACGGATTTATCATGTACATATCAAGGACATCAGCGCCACCGTGCCTGGCGGCCGCGTGTACAGCCCCATCGGCGCCGGGCTTTTGCCGGTGGAACGGATCGTGAAGTATCTGATGGCCCGGGGCTATGACGGGTTTTTCAGCCTGGAATGGGAAAAAAGCGCGCCGGGGCACGAGGGCGTCTCCTTTGAGGAACAGTTAGAAAGTTTTGTACGGTTTATGCGCGGAATTTAAGGAGGAAACGAGATGAGGCTGCCATTTGAAGAAGTGCAAAGCGTATTGGAGCGGGTCTTGCTCACCCGAAACTGCCCGCCGGACCACGCCAGGAAAGTCGCGTACGAAATGGCCCGCAATTCGCTGGAAGGAACGTACACTCACGGCATCAATCGTTTTTCCCGCCTGATTCGCAACATCGATGAAGGCATTGTCCGGGTGGACGCCACGCCGGTGCTCTTGAACCGGTTCGGCGCGTTGGAGAATTACGACGGACAGTTGGGGCTCGGCGTCGTCAATGCCTGGTTCGCCATGGACCGCGCCATCGCGCTGGCCCGGGAGCACGGGATAGGTCTAGTGGCGCTGCGCAACACCAACCATTGGATGCGGGCGGCCACCTACGGCTATCAGGCCTGCGCCCAGGGTATGGCCGGCATTTGTTTCACCAACACCGTCCCCAACATGCCGACCTGGGGCGCTTTGGATTCCCGGATCGGAAACAACCCGCTGGTGTTGGCGCTGCCCCGGGAGAAAGGCCCCGTGGTTGTGGACATGGCCATGTCCCAATTCTCTTACGGCGCGCTGGAATTGGCGCAGCTGGAGGGGAGGCGGATGCCGATTGACGCCGGGTTTGACGCGGCGGGAAATCTGACCCGCGATCCGGCGGCCGTCTGCCAGACCAAGCGAATCTTGCCGACCGGCTATTGGAAGGGCGCGGCCCTCTCGTTCGCGCTCGATCTGTTCGCCGGTTGCCTGGCGCTGGGCAATACCACGGCGGCCATCGGCCGGCTGGACGGAGACGAACACGGCGTATCCCAGGTTTTGATGGCGATCAATTTCCATGAAATTGCGCCCAAGGAGATTGCGGACACCATCGCCGAGGACGCCATCGCCGACCTGCTCTCCTCCAAACCGGCGGATCCCAACGGCCGCATTGTCTACTCCGGCCAGAAAACCATGGAAATCCGCGCCCAAAACCTGGCGCAGGGAATTCCGGTGGATGAACGGATCTGGTCGGCCATCACGGCTCTGCTGTAAGGGCAATGTCGTCAAGCGATGGTTACATATGTTGGCATTATTAGGTCGAAGTCGAATTTTGGGTTTAGACCTCTCTCTTGCTCTCCCCCGCGTGGGAGAGTAACCGATACCTTCGCGGTCCAAAGGCTTTTAGAGACCAGCGTCTAGGGTTACCCTTCCCCTTGAATTGGCACCCTGAATCAGCGACTCCGGGGAAGGGCTAGGGTTAGGTCTGGGAAGCTATACCACGTCCTGTAATGACATTGCCTTGTAAAGGAACGTTCTTCTCAAGCGTTAACGTGACGAGCCGTCCGGCGATTCCGGCGGACCCGCCGCGGAGTCGCCGGGGACGGCCGCCGGAATGAACAGGCTCACCGCAAAGCCCGCGCCGGGCACGCTTTCCACCGTGATCCGGCATTCCATGTCAAACCGCAACTGCAGCCGGCGGAACAGGTTTTGCAACCCGATGTGTTTTTCGCTGAACCCGTCGAAATGGGACAGCGATTCCCGGATTGCTTCCAGGCGTTCCGGCGTAACGCCGGGTCCGTTGTCATTCATGGTGACGAGCAGCGTGTCCCCGGCCCGTTCCATGCCGATGCGCAACCGGACCGGCGTTTCCGCCAGTTGCGGACTATGGGTGATGCTGTTTTCAACCATCGGTTGCAGGATCAGTTTGGGTACCGGCAGCGACAGCACCGCGGGATCGATCGCCCACTCCACTTCAAAACGGTTGGCATACCGCCCCTCCATCAGTTCAATATACACCTTGGTGGCTTCAATCTCTTCGGCCACCGTGACATCTCGGTTCGGCGAACGCAAGGAGTATTGCAGAAAGCTCGAGAGTTGCCCGATCATTCGATTGGCTTGGCTGGGGCCGCCTTTCAGGCGCATCACCTCAAAATCGATGGCTTGCAGCGTGTTGGAGAGAAAATGCGGGTTGATCTGGTACTGTAAGGCGGAGAGCTCCAAGGCAATGGCATGAAACTTGCGCTCGTTGAGCAGGGTTTTTAAATAATCGTTCTGAACAAAGGTCCGTACGATGTTGCTGATGATATACCCGTAAATATCATCAGCGCGGGGATCCCCCAGGCTGGGAAGGGGCTTGTTCTGCGTGGCGGCCTCCAGCAAATTGATGATCGAATACACCTGCCGGGTGGTCCGCGACGCATAGATGGACGACAGGGCGATGCACAGCAGCAGGCAGGCAGCTCCCGCCAGCAAACTCAATCCGATAAACCAGTTCAGAAAGCGGTAGGCGATCGGGCCGGGTGTGACCGACAGAAACTCCAGGCCCAATGCGTCCGAATGAGAGCGCACCACCAGCAGATCGCGGGTGTTGTAGGCGGTCCAATTCTTCTGGCGCAGCCTGGGGCCGATCTCCTCCAGCAAAGCCCCTCCCTCCCCCGCATTGCCGCTGGACAGCAACAGTTCGTTCCGCTGATTGATGATCAGCAGCGTCTGATCGTTGGCCAGCTTCAAATTGCCCAACGCCTTCTTGAAGTCGGAAACTTTGATGTTGATGGCGACGATGATGCCGTTGACCGCTTTGTCGACCACCGTCAAATATTCCGTGGAATCCGGCAAGCTGGCATAGAGGCGGGCCTTGCGCCGGACGAACCGCGAGGACGGATTGGCCCGGCACACCGTCAGCCAGTTTTGATCGGGCATTTCGAAATAAGACTGAATGGTCGCGTTGCTCGTCAGATACAGGCCGTTCCGGTTGGGGATGTAGACATAGATGGAATCGATATACTCGGAGCTGTTGGCGACGGCCTGCAAATGCTGGACCACGTGCTGGTAGGTCAGGTATTCGCTGTAGCTCATGTTATTTTTCGAAAACGTCTTTTTGATCGAATTGACTAGGGATTGGTCCTCCAGGAAGTTCAGCACCTTGGCGGAATCGTTAAACATCATGGCGGCGATTTTCTGAACCAGGACCAGTTTGTCGAGGGTTTCCCGGTTGGCGTTGCTGCGCAAGCCCCGGTAGGACAGGAGAAAAAAGGTGGTGCTGAGCAGCAGGATGGGCAGGATGGACAGACTGAGGGTGTGGGCCAAGTTATTCAGAAAAAACCGTTTGCGCATGACTTGCTCCTTTTTGCGCACCGGTCGTCACTTCCGGAACTCGGTGGGCGTGGTTCCGTAAAACTGATAAAAAGCGCGGGAAAAACTCTTCTGATTCTCGTACCCGACCATCTGCGACACCTCATAAAGCCGGACATTGATCTTGCACAGCAGCGAAGCGGCCTTCTTCATCCGGACGGAGGTCAAATACTCGGAAAACGAAACCTGGGCGTATTTGTGGAAAATACGGGAGATATAATTGGGGCTGTACCCGACCGCCGCCGCCACGGTCTCCAGCGACGCGGTGGCCAGGTGTTCCTCGATATAAAGCTTGATAAACGAGACAATCTCCGGATAGTAGCCCTGATACGGCGCTGGGATTTCTTCCGCCTCCATCGGCTGGGCCGGACCGGCGTCCGCGCCGCCGTGGCCGGCGATGCTGTCGTACAGCTTGGTAAAGGTATCGATCAACACCTGATATTTGACGGGTTTGACGATATAGTCCCGTACCCCGAGCAACAGCCCTTGCCGGGCATATTCGAACTCGGTGTAGCTGGAGAGAAAGACCATCTGGGTCTTTGGCAGCTCCGCGCGGATCGCTTTGGCCAGCGCAATCCCGTCCATGACCGGCATCCGGATATCGGTCAGCACCACGTCCACCGGATTTGGCCGCAGGAAATCCAGGGCCAATTGCCCATTGTCGAATTGCCCCACCGGAACATACCCCAGCGAGTCCCACGGGAATAAATCCACCAGGCCCGAGCGGATGGCGGGTTCGTCATCCACTACGATCAGGCGGAGCTTTTGGGGTTCCGGCGCGATATTATTCGGCGTAGCCATTCAACTGCACTCCTTTGCAACCCGGAGCCGGCGCGGCAGGTGGAAATAAATCCACCTGCCGTCCCTCACGTAAAGGCCAACCTGACTTTCCCGTTGTTCTCGAAACCAGCCAGTACCTGTTTTTAAAAGCCAAATCGGCGTTAAAACAATCATCGTCAAATCTTAAACCAATTTTATTATACCGCAATCCGGATAATGCAACAAGCCGCCCAGAATGCATGCCTCCAATTCCCTCTTGAAAACATACTTATCCACATTGCGACCTGACTTATCCACATTGGCAGGTTGCAATATTGAATTACGATCCACCAATTGGAAATTGCAACAATCCCATTCAACTTTGGCAAATTACAATCTGGCCGGGAGAGATCGCAATCCGGCATTGACAGATGGTTTTCGACAATTGCCATCCGCCAATTGGAAATTGGCAAGCTGCTTTTCCACATTGGATCGAGGATTGGTCATTGGGAAGAGTGGCTGGGGGAGGGGACGGAGCGGTTTTGGGTTCCGCGATATTCGGCGGGAGTCAATCCCACCTCTTTTTTAAAACAAGCGTAAAAATGGGACAAGCTTCCGAATCCGCAGGAAAGGGCGATCTCCAGGATGTTGGGGTTCGGGTTTGCCAGCAGTTGGAGCGCCTTTTGGATCCGTAATCTACGGAGGTACGCCACTGGGGTCAGCTTCAGGTACCGGCGGAACAGGCGAATCAAATGATTCCGGCTGATATTGAGCGCTTTCAGGGCCGAGGCCATCGCTTCGTCATCGTCAAAGAAACGATCGCAAACGGCTTGCGCCCGGCTCAGCAACTCGGCGTCCGGATCGTAGGCCGGCAGATCCGGGCGGCAGCGTTTGCAGGGCCGCCAGCCCCGGGCATAGGCCGCGTCAATCCCGTCGAAAAACTCGACATTCCGCCGGAGCGGCGCTTTCGACGGGCACGACGGCCGGCAAAAAATGCCGGTGGTCTTCACTCCGTAATAAAACCGGCCGTCATAAGCCGGGTCGCATTCAAGGACCGCCTTCCATTTTGTTCCTCGCTCAGTTCCATCCCGCCGCCTCCAATCCCATTAAACTTGCCCGGTTATTCCTTCGATATCGCCCATAGGTACAGCGAGGCGACTGACCCATACGGCGAATACCGTTTCCGGTAGCGCTCAAACCGCGCTCTGGTCAAGGTCTTCAATCCGTACAAATTGATCATCCCGCGCCGGATGGCGAGGTCGTCCCAACTGACCACGTCCGGCCGGTTCAGCGAGAAGATCAAAAGCATCTCCGCGGTCCACCGGCCGACACCCTTCAATTTCACTAAACGCCCGATAATTTCGGCGTCGGGCAGCCCGGCCAGGCCGGGAAGATCCAGCCCGCCCCCGGCCACCGACTCGGCGATGCCTTTGATGTAACCGGCCTTGCGGTTTGACAAACCACATTGCTGGATCTCGGCCACGGTCGCGGCCGCGATGGCCGGCGGCTCGATCACGCCGAAACGCTCCCGCATCCGGCCCCAGACCGTAGCCGCGGCCGGGGCGGAGATCTGCTGGCTGACGATGCTGTTGACCAGGGCCGCGAACAGATCGGGGATCACTTCCCGTTCGACGGGCCCGATCCGGTCAATGGCCAGTCCCAGCTGTTGATCGCGTTGCTTCAGATACTCCAGTTCGGCCCGGCCGTATTTAAAAATGGCCACGTTCCAGCTCCAGCAGGAATGACTTGACTGCCAGCCCGCCCCGGTAACCGGTCAAGCCCCCATTCGCGCCGATGACCCGATGGCAGGGGATGAAAACCGGAATCGGATTGCGGTGATTGGCGAGGCCGACCGCCCGGCAAGCCTTGCCGTTTCCGGCGGACGCGGCGACCTCCCGGTAGCTCCGGGTTGCGCCGTACGGTATCTCCGTCAAGCAATCCCATACCCTTCTCATAAAAGCGGTGCCGGAAGGAGCGAGCGGCAGCTCGAACGCTTTCCTCCGGCCCAGCAGATATTCTTGAAGCTGCCGGCCGGCCTCCCTCAACAGTTCCGTTTCTTCAACCGCGGCGCCGCCGGGAACGGGATCGGTCTCAAAAAAGAGGTTGGTAATCCGGCGCTCCCTTTCCAGAATCCCGATACCGCCGATGGCGGTTTGATAATGCCACAAATATTCCATGCCCTGATTCAAACCCTTTCTTCCAGGCTTCCGATTTTAACTTTAGCAAATAAAACCGGAATTGTCTTGCGCTATTTACTCATTCAATTCACGGCCGCAAATTTAACGATCCAATTTTATTAAACCATTTGCTATTTTATCTTAACCGATTCATAATATAAATTAGGCAACATGTCCGACGGGCGGATGGCGCGGCGGAAGTCTCGACCCGGTGGCATGCATGCCATTACACGTTTTGGTAAGGACGGCATCATGAATCAGTTGCAAAAAATCAACGGGATATTGAATACGACCTTTGCCTCGCTGAAGTACAAGGATTTCCGTTATTTCTGGTTCGGCCAGTGCATCTCCCTTACCGGCACCTGGATTCAGCGAACCGCGCAAGTCTGGCTGGTTTATACCCTGACCAAATCGCCCCTTCTCGTAGGTTTGCTGGGCGTCTGCCAATTCCTGCCGATGCTGCTCTTCTCCCTTTTCGCCGGGGTCCTGGTGGACCGCTTTCCAAAGAAAAAAATCCTGCTGGCGACGCAGACCATTTTCATGCTTCAGGCCTTCGTCCTGACCGGCCTGACCTATTTCAACCTGGTTCAATATTGGCACGTCTTTATCCTGAGCGCGCTGTTCGGCCTGACTCAAACCCTGGATATGCCGGCCCGGCAGGCGTTCTTCATCGAGATGGTCGGCAAAAAGGATCTGATGAACGCCATCTCGCTCAATTCGACCATTGTCAATCTGGCCAAAATCGTCGGCCCGGCCGTCTCCGGCCTGACTTATCTGGCGTTCGGCCCGGTCATCTGCTTTTTGGTCAACGGCCTCAGCTATATCGCGGTGCTCTGGGGGATGCTGCTGATCTCAACCCCGGATCGCGTGATCCAGCGCGAACGCCGGAACGTCCTGCAGGAGATCAAGGAAGGCATCGGCTACATCCGGCAAAATGAGACCCTGGTCTACAATGTTCTGGCCATGGCGATCGTTTGCACCTTTGCCATGAACAATGACGTTTTGCTTCCGGTCTTCGCCAAGACGGCGCTGGGGAAGGGCGCCACCGGATACACCATGCTGATGACCGCCGCCGGAGTCGGCTCGCTCTGCGCCGCGCTGGTCATGGCCAATATCAGCCGCAACGGAATCAAAAAAGAACTGCTGATCATCGACGCCCTGGCCGTCTCGGCCTTATTGATCGGCACCGGGTTGACCCGCGTTTATTGGCTGAGTATAATTTTGGTCGCCGCCGTCGGATTCGTCAATCTGACCTTTATCAATACGGCCAACTCCATCTTCCAGCTGAACTCCACCGACGAATACCGGGGCCGGGTGATGAGCGTCTATGCGTTTTTGAACCAGGGCTCGACGCCGCTGGGCAATTTCTTCGCCGGCACCGTCATGGAACATTTCGGAGGAGGCGCCGGTTTCCTGGCCTGCGGCCTGACCACGCTGCTGCTCATCATCCCCTTGATCCTGAAGCTGCGCTCCCGGATGAAACTGGCGCCGCGGCCGGAGGTAAAACAGGTCTCCAATTAAAGTTTCAGAAGCGTTGGAACTGCCCTGGAAGGCCGGAACTCGCTACAACCCAAAAAGCCTGGCGGCTGAGTTCACGTCTATGAACCCTCCCCCAGGCTTTTCAAATGGCGCATTCATTTTCAATGCTGAGCTTCAAGATACTGATGGATGAAAGCAATGTATTGATCGACCATTTCTAGAAGTTTGGGGATACTGTCAAAAACAATCCGATCGTCAATCCGGTCGTACTCATGGACCAACCGGTTGCGCATACCGGTACACGGAGCCAGCCCCCCGGCAAAATCCAGGGGTAAAGCGCTGATTGTGCCCAACCGCTCAAATGATGAATAATAATCCTTGGGAGGCGGCAAATTTTTTTGGGAGATAATGACGGAGTTAATATCGACCATGTTTTCCACGATCAATTGAATTAACCGTTCTCCGGTCCGTTTGATAAAATAATTCCCCACATATTCTTCAAATGAATAATCCAGCAATGGCTTCAGTTCTTTAGTATATTCGGCCAGATTGATCAATTTGCGGCGGATGAGGTTTAGGTACTCCAGTTTCGGCACCTCCCACATAATTCTTTAAATACCGATCCTCTTGGCGCAAAAATTTTTGAATGTCGTGATATTTTTTTACAGTATTTAGATAGAAATTGATAAACCGCTCCGGGTCGGAACTGTATAAAATCCGGCAGTTGGAGATGATTTCGAAATTAAGCACCGCATCGCTATGGTTCAAGACAACCAGATCCAGATCATAATCCGGAAAAACGCCCAGCAGATCCGAACGCACCGCTGCATGGTCGTACGTGTCATCGTTGAATTGCACTCCCAGGTCCAGATCGCTGTCCGGTGAATACCTTCCGTTCGCGCGCGATCCAAACAGCAGCAGCAGGGAGATATGATGTTTCTCAACTAAAGTTTGAAGCTTTTTCCGGTCGTAATTCATAGTAACCCTCATTACATCTTGTCTACCTACAGTCTATCACAGGACCGGGCTGGATTCAAATATTACCCAGTTTTCAGGCGCAGGTCAAGGAGAGACTCCAGTCTCCGCGACGCTGTACTCCGGGAACTTTATCCCAAATGCATTTTGTGAGAAGACAGGATAAACCGGATGATCCGGGGCCGGTTATAGCGCTGGATGATGATGTAGGGGAAGTTCAAAGCCACGCTGATCCAGAAAAGCCGCCAAGTGGTCATGATGCTGCTCCCCATGGAAATCAGGAGGGAAGAGCCGATGATCAGCCAATGGGTCAACTCGGCCTTGCAGGACTCGATGATGAAAACGGAGAGATAATCCTTGGTGTAAGTCCACAAATGCTTCTTCTTAAAAATCGACTGCACGAAATCGCTCACTTCGGGCAAAAGCGTTTTCCAGGCCTTGACCCGGAACAGGCGCTGATAAATAAGGCCGCCACGCTCCCACAGCCTCTCCTTGAACAGCCAGCTCTCCGGCGAAAATAGTTGGCGCGGCATTTTTTCCCCCAGATACGTGCAGAACAGGGAATCAAAGAATAAGATCAGCAGATCGCTCATATTCGCGTTCCCCCCATGGGCCAAACCGCTATCACCCGAAGAAGATCCGTTTGGCGATTACCTGGCCAACCGGATCAGCTGTTCCATTTCGGTCAATATCAATTCCGAAGCGTCGGGCCGGGCGGCATTCAAGGCATTTTGGCGCATCCGCCCGATTTGGCCCGGCTGCTGGAGCAGTTTGGCCACGACCCGCTTTAAATCCGGGATTCCGCTCAGAAAAATCCCAGCCCCGCAATTCTCCAAGAATTGGGTGTTCCCATCCTCCTGGCCCGGAGTCGGCCGGATCACCAGTATCGGCAAGCCCATCACCAGCGACTCGGCCACGGTCAGCCCGCCGGCTTTCGACACCAGCAGATCGGAGACGGCCATATATTCCTGAATGTTATCAACGAAAGGCAGCACCATTCCTTTGAGGCCAAGGTTGCGGAAAAGCGACGTCAACTCGCCGTACATTCCTTGATTGTGACCCGCTACCGCGATCAATTGAATCCGGTCTTTCCACTCCCCCAGCGCCGTAACGGCCTCGGCCATTGGGCCGATGGCGTTCCCGCCGCTCATGACCATCAGGGTCATCAGCCCCGGCTCAAGCCCGAACCGCCGCTGCAACCGGCTCCGGTCATACGATTCCGTGAAGGCCGGCCGGACCGGGATCCCGGTTACCCTGATCTTGGCGATAGGAACCCCTTGCGCTTGCAATTCGCCCACCATTCCCGGATGCGCCACGAAATAAAGCTGAGTATTGGGATTGACCCAGATGTGATGCGAAGTGTAATCGGTCACCACCACGGCATTGGGGATCGGGTGCCGGGGAAACAGCCGCGAGGCCACGACCGCCGGAAAGGAGTGCGTGGAGATGATGGCGTCCGGCTTGAACTCCCGTACCAGTTCGGCATAACGGGAGAGACCGAGCCGGGCTTCGATGCCCCGCAACGCGGAATGCTTCCGATCCTCCAACTGATAAAGCCATTGATAAACGAAGGGGGTGTATTGGGTGGTCAGGTAATAGCTTTGTTCCACCACGGCGCTGAACCCCGGCAAGGCCCGCCGCATGAAATCCACCGGATACGCCTCGCCGCCGAAACGTTCCCGGTAGGTTTGGGCCAAGGCGTCGGCCGTTTTGAGATGGCCGGAGCCGATCGCAACCGAAAGAATTAAGATTCGTCTCATCTTTGCCATATTTTCACGGTTTGTGAAATAATTTAACAATTTGCCGCTTTTAGACTTATTGTAGCGAAAAAGCTCCGGGGAGTAAAGAAGGTTTCGGACAGCGGCGCTCCCGGCGTTGGGTTCCGGCCGGCTGCCGCTATTGAAGTCGATTATCACCACTATATGCATAGAAATAACAAATATAACGGGAACGCGGCCCTCGATGGATAATTTACCCGAGCCTACAATTCCACCCGTCCGGCCTCCGGGAGATTCGCCAGTTTGCCGCCGGCGAGCACCGACAGCGGCCCGTGGCCGCCGCAGACAATGCACGGCCGTCCTTTGTCCCGCTCAATGGCCTCGATCAGGCCGATGATCTGCCGGCGCATCTCGGTCGCTTTCCGGGAATCCACATTGACGCTGCGCATCAGGTAGGGCGCCAGCGAATTGAACTCGGCCCGCTCCGGCGAGAAGCCGCTGATATTGACCAGATTGTCGCCGGTGAAGACGATCCCGGAGTTCCGGCAGGCGAAAATCATCTCACCATAGAGATGGCCGCCGCTGCCCTCATGGACTTCAAATTCCAGGCCGGCGAAATCAAAGCTTCCGATCCGCAGCAGATCGGAATGTTCTTCCGGCGTCCCGGCGTCGATGAGCGCGAACCGGCCGGGATCGGGCGGCACGTAGCCGGAGATGATCTGGCTCAGCTTGCTGTAGCCAAAGCCGAAATCGTTGGTCTCGCGGTAATCGGGCATCCCGGCGCGCTGCCGGCGCAGGCCGTCGGCGCTCTTTTGGTTGAGGCCGATGCTCATCCCCATCGCTTCCAGCTTCGTCAGCAGCCCGCAGTGGTCGACATCGGCGTGGGTGATGTAAACCGCGGTGATCTTTTGCTCCCAGCCGGGGACCAACTCTTTGAGAACCTCCGTCAATTCATCGGCGTAGATGGCGTATCCGGTATCGATCAACATCAGCTGATCCGGGGCGCCCAAGACATAGGTGTTGCTGCCGCAGGGCGGCTGAATGCTGTAGAGGGTGACGGCCCCGCCGAGCCGGACCGTTTCGATGTCCACCGTGAAGTTCGCGCCCCGGTGCCGGCTGATGAAATAAGCGAACCGGCGGATATAGCCGAAGACCTTATCCGGGTTCTCCCCTTTGTCCTGAAGCAGTTGCAGGATCCGGTTGGACTCGGCGATGAACTCGATGGTTTTTTCGGCGCTGAGGCCCAGCAGTTCGCGCATCTCGTTGGCGAGCCGGAGATAGAAGATGGTGTTGTCGAGGCTTTTTTCCGAATCGTCGTAATCGATGATGTCAATGGGATAAACTTCGCTGATGTCGTCGAGCACCATCTTAATCAGGGCCGGGTTTTCGATGAGCAGGCCCATTTTGAAACTTTGATAGCCGCTCGGGTCGGATTTGGAGTTCAAATAGGAGATGTTGATGTCATAGCGGTCCAGGATTTTGAGGACCGGCAGCACCGCGCCGGGCCGGTCGGGGATTTTGATGTCAACCATGATCACCCGGACTTCGGCGATCTCCCGCTTCAGATAGCCGACGCTTTCCAATTCTCCGGCGATCACGGCCAGGTCAGCGTCGGAGGCTTCGACTTCTAAGAATAAGGTATGGAGGTCGACCGCTTTGTTGTAGCTGACCCGGACGATGTTGCCGTTATGTCGGGCGATGATCTTGGAAGCGAGCAGAAAGGCGCCGGTTTTGTCCGGCATGCTGGTGACGTAGGATTTAATCGGCATGGCATTCACCTTATCACTTATCAAGGGTATCGGGATCACGATTCTAATAAATAGTAAGACACCGCAGAAAAAAACAAGCCAAAAATGAAAGAAGGGGTTAAAGAATTGCCGGATTGGCTGTTGCGCCGTGAAAAGCGTCGGATTTCGTCGTTGCTCGGTCAGTCCGGTACTCACCGTACATCGAGTACGGTTCCGTTCCTCCTTCGGTCGCGCCTAGAACTCCTCGCTTTTGACGACGCGTATGTAAATATGTAAGTTCAACCAATCCGGCAAGACTCATCCCGGCGCTGTGAAAGTGAAGGCGCCGGACAGTTATCAAGTGACTGCCATGGGAGGCCCTACTTAGCAGTTTAAAACGAGATTTTGCTAAGCCGACTTGATGTTTCGAATTTCGAATTATAACTTAACTGATTACCATCACTATATGAGATACCGCTTGAAATGTCAAATTGTAATTCGGTGACTCCACTGGTGCGTTTCGTTAAGCGTCCGCAAAGAAAGCGGCCCGAAGGCCGCTTCTTTGCGATCTGAGCTCCGGCTCCCGAACCGGCCTCTTCTGCCTCGTTGCTCTCCCAAACCAGGAACCAAAAACTAGGAACCAGGAACTAACAACCCTCTACCGCTGATCGACGATTCCAAACTGCCGCCAGGCCTCCCGGGGCAACTCGGCTTTGATCATTTTCCGGGCTTCGCCGCAAAGGTCCTGAAGCTCGTTCTGGAACGTTCGACGGGCCTCGGTTTTCCCCATCCAGAGCGCCTTATACTCCTGCTGGGCGGCGTAGTTTTCGGTCATCTCCCGGTGGCAGGCGGTCAGCCGGGTGAGAAAGTCGCTGTCGAGCCCCCGTTTGGCCAGCCGTTCGCCATGGGCCGCCAATCCGGCCATGATCAGTTCCGCCGCGCTGAGTTGTTCGGCGATGGAATACTTTCGGTTCATTATTCTTACACCTCGCTTGTTATTGTTTGGATGTACCGTCCGGACAAGTAATCTATTACTTAGACATATCATACCACGGATGCGTATATGCAGTCAATGGAATCCGTTGAAATTTTTTGTTATATTTTAGTGGGTATTAGCTTGGACAATGTTGAAATTGCGGGGGTAAAAAATTTATCATTACTTGTAGGCGTGTAACGAAAATGAAGATGCACGGTCATGGCATATATTCTATAGGGATAGACATACAAAAAACCGTCTTAGACGGTTTTTACGAAGCGAGTTCCTCAAGACTTAAATTTCTATCGCTCCAAAGGATGGGCCGAATACGGTAATTCTCAAGTGCTTCAATAACAGAATTTGGTGGAGGGCTTTCCATATCATTTACAATCGCATATGACTTCAAGTCTGGATTTCTATATTCCACTATATCGATTACCGAAAAAGCTAAGGCTTCCGCGTTACTTCTTGTCGGTTTATTCATAGTTTGTAAAAATCGTTCTGGTGCAATTCTTGATGGTGGGATGATAAAGTCAAAACAATGATCAAATCCTGACTTTCCAGCAATTTTTACCTTTGAAGTAAACCTTATATCAGACTCTCTTAACCACGAGGCAACGTCCTCAAAGAAGAGACTAGCAACATTTGGAGCGGAAAGATAGAAAAGATCGTTTACAGCGAGCATTGCCTGAATTAGGTCGTGCTTTTTCATTGGGAAATTTTCAGGGGTGACATTAACAAATAACGAATCGTTTTCTATTTGAACTCCAAACCCATTTAAAGTTAGTCTCAGAAGGTCCCGTCTTTTAGGCGTGTCCAGTTCACAACCGGACATTTTCAGATCCCGGATAACGTACGCATCATCAGTTAAGATCATCCGTCCATTCCTATTTAATGCGTAAATCTGTAAATAGTCATTATGCCTATCCAAATAGGGTGTAGTAATTTCTACTGCTCCCTCAAGTGATCTAATTTGTGTTTTATCTCTAAGCCAAGCGAGATACTGATCAAATAAATCTCGAATTTCATCAATCATCAAAATAGTCCTCGCTCAATAAGTGGTGGCTCTACAATGTTGCAATACCGAAAAAAGTCTCGCAAGGATTCCCATATATCATCTGTATTCCTAAACAGGTCAATTGGTGCAGGAATCGCCCATTTATCTCCAAACCCTTCCCGGTAATGATGTATATGAGGGCAAGGAACTTCGGCACCATCAGGGTTTCTATGGGAAGGTCCGTCAATATCCAACCTAACGAGAATAATTGAAACCTTCACTCTATTATTATAGGTCACCTTGGTCAATTTTATATTACTCCTATTAATATCCAATAAAAAATGTTCTCGTTGATCTCTGGATACTAAAGGAAGTTCAAGTTCTCCCCCTGGTCCCGGGTAGGTTGTTTGGTCATTATTAGCCCTAACTTTTTCCATCCGGAACAGCGTTTCGGCTTCTGGTTGTGATAAATCAGGCATGAAGAACACCTCCTTCACGTGACTATTCAACAATTACTATTTATTCAATAATTGTTGAAAAACACCTGCTGTCCTTGGTAAATTTAGGGGGAAATCTACCCTAATTTAATGCATCGGTTTCCGTTACGCTTGGAACAAAAGTAAAATCGTTGATTTCTCCGCCAAACACTTTAATATCGTCGTTCCTGTATATCTCCTAGTCAAGCTTGAAGAATTGACTTGCAACGTTTTTTGGGAACATACGTTCGATCATACATTATATCACTAAGAATAGAGGAAACCAAGAGCTAAAAAAGAACCTTCGGCTCTATCCTCCGCATTTTTAATCCTGAATTTCCAGCGGCTTTTGCACCGTTTTTGGATCAGACCCAGGAAGGGTTAAATTAGCGGAGGCCACGGAAGGGCCGGGAGCGAGGCCCAAAAGCGGCAAACATGCCAAAGCGTGGAGAATTCCGTTTTTTATCTTAGTCCCCATATCCCGTTCATGGAACCATCAATTCTTCAGCCCGTTTGATCCGCTCGACCCAAGAGCCGAGGATGATCCCGTCCATCAGCCCCCGGCTATAGATCAGTTCGTCCTGGCGGTTCATCTGGGCGGCGCGGCTGCTGTCGAAGTCATCGAAGAGCGCCAGTTCTTGCGGGTCGAGGCTGGGAATGAGTTGTTGCCGGATTTCGTCCGAACGCTCGCTCAGTTGTTGATATTCGGTGTCGGATGGGAGAATTTTATCGTGGATTTTCAGGATGCGGTCGAGGATGAATTCGTAGATGCCTTGGCTGTCGTCGCCGAGCATGATTGGAACCTCCTTATTGAACTGAAAGAGAAATTTGAGTAAAATCAAGACAAGAATATGAAAGAAGTTCTGTAAGATTTGCCGGATTGGTTGATGCGCCGTGAAAGCCTGATGATGCTTAATGTGTAAGATTCAAGGTTGCCTATTTTGATCAAAAGCCTTTGGCGCCAATCTGTTACTTTTTGACCGACCAAAAAGTAACGCAAAAAGTCGCCGGAACCGGCGTGGTTCCGGACTTCCTGCTTATTCATCCGGTAACGGTCGTCGCCATCCTTGGCAGTACGCAGCCGCACTAAGTGAAGGCTTCGGGGTCGACCGCTGTTTTTCATCCGCGAAAAGAAGCGGCGGTGATTGATCATCCGTGGCAAGCGGGGCAAATTTGGGTCAAAATTCTATCCCTGGTAACTTCCTTGGTTTAGACTGAATTTTTAACCCCCTGCTCCCCTAATCCTTCGAATCGCCTTCCTCCCCCAAAGCCTGCTCCTGCTTCCGGTTCCGCTTTTGGATCTCTTCCCGGGCGCTGCGGGATAGGAGCCGGATCAGTTCCGCGCCGTCTTCCAGGCCCCGGCGGTAGATCAGTTCCTGGCAGCGGTCGGTCATAACCGAGGCGGTTTCGTTGATGGCGTTCAGGACCGCCGGGCCGCCCGGGGCGGGGAGTATGTTTTCGAGGAGTTTCAGGAAGTTGTCCATTTCGGTGCGGTTCTTTTGGAGTTGCGGGTCGTTGGGCAAAATTTTATAGCTGAATTCGGCGACCCGTTCCATGACCAGGTAGTCCAGGTAGTTGGTTATGGGTTCGAGTTCGGGTTGGGGGTGCGGGGATTGATCTGATTGAGCCATGGGAATCAGGCCTTTCTTTTTGATCTAAACTCTGGGTATACCAAACCGAGTTCGAACCCACGCTTAAAGTTGAAGCGCAATTTATTTTACACCTTGCGCTTTCCCTATTTATCATGGGCATGACAAGATAAGCCCTTCCGCTCACCTTAGGGTTTATGATAAAATGAAGTGATTGGGAAAAAATAGCACACTTCATGCGGCTTTTGCACAAGCCGCTATAATGTCTAACATTCGAATCGGTATGACTAATTTTTACAAATTGATTATAGCAATATAGCTATAAATTGTCAACTAATAATAATTAATTATAGCAATAATGTTATAAACGAGGTTGCCATGACAAAAACGATACTCGGGAAAAAACTGCAACACCTGCGGAAAGAAAAGAAATGGACCCAGGATGAATTGGGAAAATTGATCGGGATTCATGGTAGAAGCATTGGCAAATATGAAGCGGGGATGTCCAATCCTTCACGGGCAACACTTCAAAAGCTTGCCAATATTTTTGAAGTTCCAATGGAATATTTTCTGGTCGAAGAAGAACATACGCTGGCAAGCGTGCCAATCCGAGATAAGGAACTGTTGCGATACTTTTTGGAAGTGGACCGGATGGATGATGAGGCTAAAAAAGTTATTAAGTCTGTGATTGAAGGGATGGTGGCGAAGGAACAAGGGAAAAAAGGATTCCAATAGATTCAAGGGTTTTTAGATTATCTTGCTTTATCGTCCTAATCTTATCAACCATATGAAAGACCGTGTGGAAATATATAGTAAGAGAAACACTATGTCTAACAAAATCATTATATTAATCGAGGGATATAATGTCATATATAGAGAAAATAGAGAAAGCTCGGGAAAAATCATATAGTCATTCCATTGCCATTAGAATCCGAGATTTGATGAAAAATTTAAGATTAAGTTCAAGAGAAAATTCTCCAAGAAGATGGATTTGGGAATTACTTCAGAACGCAAAAGATGTTTCAAATGAAAGTGGAAAGATAAAAGTAATTGTTGACTTAAATTTAGATAAAAAAGTTCTAGAGTTTAGTCACAATGGAAGGCCATTTACATCTGAAAATATTACATTTTTAATTGAACAGGTTTCCACTAAAGATCAAAATAATAAGGAAAAAAACAACTTAAAAGAAACAGGTAAATTTGGTACGGGTTTCTTAACAACTCATTTATTATCGGAGATTGTAACCATCAATGGAATTCTTAAAGAGCCAGATGAGCCTCATAAGCAATTTAACTTAACACTGGATAGAACCGGAAAAGATATTGAGTCGATAATTCAGTCAGTTGACCGCTCTTTAGAACAATTAAAAAATGTAGAAAACACATCTAATATTGATTATTCCCCTGGAAAATTCAATACTTCTTTTATATATAGGTTAAATGAGGATGGTATCTCAGTTGCCAAAAGAGGGATTAATGATTTACGAAATTCAATTGCATTTACTTTAATTTTCTTACCCGAAATTGAAGAAGTATATATAAAGAATGAAAGAATTAAATATAAAGTACTCGAAAATGTAATACCTATTGCTGATAATATTACCCTTTATACGATAATCGAGAATAAAGATCTTACAAGAATTGAACACAACATTATTGTATCTAGGCAGAATGATGTAAGTATAGCTGTTCAAGTAGAAATTAGTGAAAACAAAATATACCTAAAGGAGTTTAGTAACTTAACTCCCAAACTATTTTGCGATTTTCCTCTTATTGGAACAGATAATTTCCCATTTCCAATAATAATTAACTGTCCAACATTTAACTGTAATGAACCACGCAGTGGTATATGGTTAACAGACGAGAATAATGAAGAAGTTATAGAAAATAAAAATATCATGGCTATTGCAGTACAATTATATAATAATTTACTAACCCTTGCCTCGAAAAACCATTGGGGAAATATGTATCTCTTTGCATCAAAAATCAATATGATATTAGATGTTGATTGGCTTTCTAATAAATTGATGCAACGTGAAATCATTAATCCAATAAAAGAAAAATTATTATATACACCAATTGTAGATACTTTTGCTGGTAAAAGAGTGGCAATAAAGAAAGATCATGATAAATTTAAAGTTAACTTTCCAAAACATAAAGAGCAAACCGTAAGGTATAACATTTGGGATCTCTGTAAATATATAATTCCAGAGAAGCTACCTGTTAAAGGGGATTTAGATAATTGGAATATTGTATTATGGGATGAATGTAAAAGGCTCAGTCTCAAAGCATTAACGGAATTTATTCAAGACAAAGGCGATTTAGAAAGCTTTGGGGCATGTCTTAGTAATTCATGTGATGCAATATATTGGCTTAATACATATTACAAATTATTAAATGAAGAAAAAGTCTTTATTGAAACCCTCGTTGGAGATAAGTATTCCGTAATACCGAATCAAAATGGAATATTTAAAAAACGCACTGAACTAAGAATAGATGACAATATAGATGAAGAATTAAAAAATGTATTAGTTCTATTGGAAGAAGATTGTAGAGATTATTTATTACATAAATCAATTAGAACTGGATTAGAATATGATAAAATGGAAGCGAAAAGTATTACTTCCAAAATTAATGAGGCGCTAACAGATGGTTCATCGACAGCTGTTGCTGTTAATGAAGCAAGTTTATATTTGATATCGCTTTTCTCAGATGAAGCTGAATTTCCAAAAGAGCGTGAGACGATTTATCAATATTGTAGAACGGTTTTTCCTGATCAAGTAAATCAGAAAAAATCAATTATTAATTGGTCAAAAAGTATTTGGGGGAAAGCGGATAAAATAGTAATCGAAAAAATAGTCTGTGAAATATCAAGTTATAAGAATATTGATGGGGTATCTAGAAAGCTTGATATATACGAGTACAACGAAACATTAGAATGGATAGACGACTTAATTTCTTATTTAAAGAAGAATGAATATGATTATTTACTAAATGAAGATACGACTAAAATCTTACCAAATCAAAATGGCTTGTTTTGTATTAAGGATCATTTATTTCTTGATGATGATAGTATTGATGAAAAATTGAAAGACATATCAGCAAGTTTAGGGTTTGACTTTAGAGATGAGTTATTAAGTAAAGATATTTTATTAGATTTACCACAAAATCGCACAAAGACTTTAAAAGATGTAGCAGACAAAATTTCAAATTTAGTTCGCGGTAAATGGAATGATTTATTGAAAACTGAGGAAACAAAGAAATCCTTAAGAGAACTGCTTTTTTGGTTTAATGAGAATGAGAAAAAAGCAAAAGAATTCTTTGCGGACTTATACAAAAGTAAACATAAACTACTGGACGACGCAGAGATCATAGAAAGTTTGGATAAAGCTAGTAAATATGATGCGCTAATGAATAAGTTTAACATAAATGATCATCATAAGTTAGAGCAAATATTGGAAAGTGCTTCGAATAACATTAATGCTGATACTAATAAGCAATATTTGTCAGATGAGATTCTAATACAGTTAGGTATCTGTTCATCTGAAGAACTAAGAAATGCTTTTAATAATCGGGTATTTGCAGATAACTTTGTACATATTTCGGATAGGGATGTCTTTAAATTTGATCATGTACAGACTATTATTAATCGTGCTATGAACAGGGTTTTTGAACATCTAGAAGCTAGGTCCGAATACGATTTAACCGACAAGGAAGAGATTGCAAGAACAATTTTCTCAATAAAAAAGAATGGCGAAGATATATATATTATTGTTAGACCATCTGATTTTAACCAGATTATTATTTATTATGACTCTGAAAAAGATTTACTAGATTATGAGAAAGATTGTGAACTATGGATTGATGATGGTCGGAGTACACCACGCAAGATAACATTTGGCAAGATTCTAAAAATAACCGGGATAAATAAAATTCCACTAATGAGAGTAGTATAAGAGAGTCAAAATGGCAACACAAAATATAGTTCAAGAAATAATATTAAATACTAACTCTTCACAAATATTATGTAAGCCAATTGTGATTCCATCTAAAAGCTTAGGTAAATATATCTGTGCATTTTCTAATACTGAAGGTGGATATATTCTTTTTGGTGTCGTTCTGGATGGAAAGGATGTCGATATTGTAGGTTTAAGTGGAGATTTTTATTCCAATGAACTAATCGATAAAGCGATTAACTTATTAAATCCTAAACCGAAATTAGAGACGAAGTTTCTTTATATCAATAATCGCAAGGTCATTATAGTCAAGATATTAAAAAGTGATGAAACTATATTCTTTGAGCAGGAAGAATATACTATGGAAGAAAACGAAATAACAAAACACAAAGGAGTGGCAATTTTGGATAGAACAAAGGTGTTTATCGTACATGGACATGATAAACTAGCACAACAAGAAACAGCAAGATTCATTGAAAGTTTAGGTCTTAAGGCAATTATTTTACATGAACAAGCAAGTTCTGGTGGTACAATAATTGAAAAAATTGAAACATACTCAAATGTAGGTTTTGCAATAATTCTCTATACACCATGTGATCTTGGAAAAGCAAAGGATGAGAAGGAGTTTAAAGCAAGGGCTCGACAAAATGTTGTTTTTGAACATGGATATCTTATGGGAAAAATCGGAAGAAAGAATGTATGTGCATTGGTAAAGTCACAAGTTGAAAAACCTAACGATATTTCGGGGGTAGTGTATATAGATATGGATGAAGGTGGTGCATGGAAACACATGCTTATTAGGGAGATGAAAAACGCAGGATATAATATTGATGCAAATAAATTGTTCGATTAATTAATGCTTGCGAATGTTAGCGCTCCTTCTGTTTTCGCGAACTTTCATCCCGTCCAAGCCAGTAATAACCACTTGGCGAGACAATGGAGCCTCCTCTTACTGAGTCGTACGCAAGAATAATTTTAGTTGCTATTGATTAATAAAAAATGACTATTGGGAGCCTTTCTTACCTTACTTTGCTCAAAAAATCTTTTGTCAAAAATGGTAACTTGCTGGCCAAATCAAAATAACTTCACACCGAACCATTAAACATGCGTTGTTTCAATATCAGGTACATTTACTTCAATTTCCTGTACTTGATTTTCAATTTCAACTTCGATCAGAGTTCTAATTGGTTCATAAATTGAAATATCTTGATTTAATGCTTCAAAACTTACAGCCAGTGCATATTTAGCTTTAAATGATGCTCCCCATCCTTCATGACCTCTTACTGCAATACAAAATGCATCTCGTAATTCATGAGATCTTACTACTGCCCAGTCCTTTTGCAGAGTCCCATTCCGCCTTGAGAAATTGTCAGCATTACCTCGATTAATTGCCGACCCAATTGCCCATAATAAACTACCGTCGTCTTCAATTCGATGTCCCGTTACAAGAATTCTATTTTTAAAAGTTTCAAGATCTTCACCAAGGTTACTACTTTCCCATTCAACCCATGTTGATAAATAACGTTTTACAGTGCGTCTAGTTCTTCGCGGTTCAGCAGCATAAGATAGAGTTACTTCAATAAGAATATTAAAATCTTCACCTATTTCTCTTAGCTCTTGAGGAATGGGTATTTGATATATGTGGGCTTCTCTTGCACCAATTTCCATTTGTTCCTTAGTTATAAGAGTTACTCTGTATTCATTATTTCGAGTAGCTTTAACAACGTCTGGAATTCCATAGCCAATATATCTTAATACTTCCGCATATCTTTCTTTTTCAATACGCTCCGCCCATTGAGGCCATCTAGCAGATTGGGCAATAAGTGCACGGTATAATAAAGCTGGGGACTCAGGAAAAAGTTTTTGAATTTCAGATGCAATATATGTTACCTTAGGGGTTGAAAAGGATGTACCAACACCATCTGATGCGAATGCCGGACCTTCCGGAGCTTTACGAATTAATTCAGGACAAACTTCTGGCGGAGTGGTTAAAGTAAGTGCCCTATTATCTCTATTCTTAATTTCCGTACCACCATATTCAACTACATCTGGCTTGATTACATCCCATATTCCCGGGCCAGAACGCGTAAAAGAAGAAGGCTCATCTTTTTTCCCTAATCCAATTAAATCTTCAGTCTCATAATCAGATAAACTAACAGATCCTACTGTTAATGCTTGTAAGCTTTGTGCAGGATTACTTACTCGATATAATGATTGCAATAGGTATTGAGGATATTCATATCCTGCTTTCAAATATGCCTTTGTAATTTCACTATTAACATTTCCAGCGGATTGAATGAATAGTATGTCATTATTATAGCTCTGTTTATCTATCTCAGCCGCCCAAGCAGACATATGCTTCATTTGACATGGAACAGTAGAACCAATAGAATGATTAAAAATCTTCGATTTGCAATCTGCATCAACATAAAATCTTTTGACTATATCTTGAATAACTAGAGGAGGATTGAGGGAATTTGGCATACAATTCATATCGTCCAAAACACGAATATTTCTAATCCAACAAGGTAATTGATATTCTCCAGCGGTTGGAATATTCTGGGGAAACAAAACAGCACCCGCAACTCGAGTTCCATGCCCACCGTTATTAACGAAATCTGATACGTCACGAGTATTCTTCAATAGACAAATTGATTCTTTATTAGAAATTGCTGGCGATAAATATATATGCCCTTCTTGAATTCCACTATCGATTATGCCTATTTTGGGAGCGTCTTCAGTTGGAGGATGAAGAGTAACAGCGCATCTTACATCTACAGAACTTAATTGATTTGCTGGTATTACTCTAATATCATCAGGTAATGATATTTCAAAAATAAAGCCGAAGTTATTGGCCAAATCTTTTAAACATTTTCCATTAATTCGCAATCGTACAGTAAAACTGTCCGGGAGTTCAGAAAAATTTGCATCTCCATCAATGTTAGTGATAATTTCCCCATTATAGGCACTAACAAATTGATTTAATATTTCCTCTCGCTGAAATTTTATTTCATCCCATTGAGCATATTTTTGATTAAAGTTTTCTTGCCAACGAGCGATTTTTCTATTGTAGTGCTCTATAGTCTCAGTTTCCGCTCTTTTAGGATAAGGAGGGAGTTTAATGTTACCTGTACATTCTACACCAACATCCACTATGTATAACACATCATCTTCAATCAAATTCCATTTATCATAAAGCTCTTGTGAAAGTATTCGCCCTAATCTATCACTTTCTTCTTTTAAACCGTATATTTTGGCAGGACTTCCACTTCTCGCTAAACTAGCAATGAAATTATCAACCTTCTCATTAAGAGTTCCAAAATCAGCATCATTTGTAGCAACTATTATAAAACCATCTTCAAGTTCTGCAACAATCTCAAATCCAAGTCCTCTCAAAAATTCAATATCTACATCCGTGTCTATTTCTAGCAAAAGAGGTATTCCCCCCACAATCCTAGGAAGACCTTTATTTTCTCTTTCATTGCGCCTTTCTTTCCAAAAACGAGATAATTCAGAAGATCTTCTTTTAAGATAAGATCCATGTTTATCTCTAGCCAATAAATTTTGATTAGTTTTTTCAGACGACGATCCACCCCCCAAAATTTTCGGGATACCGCTTAACAACAGAGGTAAAGGTAAATGATCAAAACTACCTACTCCGTTAGCCATAGTATCACCACCATCTAAAATTTCATTGTGATTTCACTCAAAGCATTTTCTAAATGCCTATTTTCTATTATTTTTAGTCCTTCTAAAACACAGCTTTTTGCAGAGTTTTGAGCTATTGCAACGACACTTGCATATGAGTGTCCTTTTAACTTTTGAGAAAATTCGACCCAATCAACATCTGAACTAATTCTCATGGTAGATAATGTTAATAAAAGAAGTTCTTTAATTTGACTCTCAGTTGGAAGGGTAATCTCAATTATATCATCAAAACGCCTAAATAAAGCTTCATCAAGAGTTACTTTCAAATTAGTTGTAGCAATAACTAGTCCAGGTGAATCATATTCGTCTAATAACAAAAGTAACATATTAACTATTCGTGGTACTTCACCAACATCCTGCATTATAACCCTTGATTTCGCAATAAAGTCACATTCATCCAGCAATAGAACAACAGGTTCTTTTTTACTATACTCAAAAACACTTCTTAGATTTGATGCTGATTCTCCAAAATATGAAGAAATTAAGGAATCAAATCGCACCTTAAGGAGAGGTAATCCAAGATTCCATGCAAGTCTTTCTGCGCTTAGTGTTTTTCCACAACCAGGAGGACCATATAATAATATCTTTCTTCGCGGATACAAATTGTATTTAGAAAGACGTTCTCTAGCTGTAAACTCATTCTCAATCCTTAAAAGTCGTTCCTCAGTTTCCTTAGGTAAGATCATATGATGCTTTAATTGTTCCTTAGGAGTAAAAGAGACCAACGGTGCATTATCCCGTTTTGTAACTGGAAGCTTGGTTAAATCATTTTTAAAATCATCTTTTAATTTGCTGTTATTGTTATTAAAAGTCATTTGTTTGGATATCTTCTCAAGCGAATCCGCAAGAACATTATGCCCGTTATTTCTTTCATATTCTATAATAAGCCAGGCAACTTTCTTTAAAGACTCAATATCTTGCGAGAAAATTGCTCTAAACAATCTTTTATAGAGATCGGCATTCATTGATAATCATCTCGTTTCTCACTGATACAAATAGTTTTCCTAATAATTTTACTTCTATTAAAAGACTTTTTAATTTGGGTAGGGAATACTATCATTTTTCCACATACACAGTTAATATGGAAATAGATATACACCAACGACTCTTGATTATCCTGCTAATCAAATACATTCGCTGGAGATTTCAAAAACATTAAAGCTCTTCAGTCAATAAGGTACATATCGATAGGCGCCTGTTATCGAACAGTGCAACATTTCAGTATATGTTCCTCAATGTTATTATAGAACATATGTTCGGTATATTCAAGATTTCTCTCCTAAAAATAAAAAGGATTTTATTAAATTGATTTCCAACCTATGTCTTAGGTAAATTAATAGAAATCGAACCCTAAGATACTATTTCCTTAGATTTCAAAGTTCCTATACTGAGTATAATTTTGGATACAGAAGACCCAGTTAAAGTAGTAGCTTAAATTGTTTTTTACCATCCTACCTTTTCTATTATCCCAAAGTATTATTATGACCTAAAATCCCAGCCCCAAATCCCCCCGCCCTAACCGGGCCCCATCCCCAGCCGATCCGGCTGCCCGATCAACTAAAGCAACCCCTGCCTCAACTGATCCGACTCCCCGATCATCTGGTGCGGCCCTTCCCTCATCTAGAGCAACACCCGCACCAACTGATCCAACACCCCGATCAGCTGGTGCGGCACTCGCTACAAATGAAGCTCCAACATTTCCATCTGGAGCGACCGCCGCTACAAATGATCCTCTAATATTTCCATCTGTAGCAACACCCGCTCCAACCGATCCGGCACTCCGATCAGTTGGAGCGACTACCGCACCAGTTGCAGCGACCCCGCTCCCAATCGATCCAACCCCTCGATCAACTGATCGCCCCCTCGGATCAGTTACACCAACACCCGGATCAACTCCGCCAAGACCCCGATCAGTTGCGCCCCCTAACGCCAAAGACCCCGGTTCACCGAACCCGGGGTCTTTCGATGTATGCTAAGTCACTTGATTTTGCAACGCCAAGTAGGGCCACCCATCTTCAGTTACTTGGCAACTGTCCGGCGCTTCGCCCCAAACAGCGCCGGGAGGAGCCTTGCCGGATTGCTTGAACTTACAGAATTACATTCGCGTCGTCAAAAGCGAGGAGTTCTAGGCGCGACCGAGGGAAGCCCGGAACCGTACTCAATGTACGGTGAGGACTGGACCGACCGAGCAACGACGAAATCCGACGCTTTTCACGGCGCATCAACCAATCCGGCAAATCTTTTAACCCTTCTCGTCATTGCTTTTCATGTACTTAATCTCTTGTCAAAAATCATTAAAATCGTACTAAAAATCAATCTGCCGGAAGACAATCCGGCCGTCGCAGATCGTGAGCTGCGGCAGCAGCCACTGCTCCCCCGCCACCTCGTTCCCAAACTTATCGGCGATCCGCACCGGCTTCCGGGCCGGCCGGAAGATCGCCACATCCGCCCACGCCCCTGGCGCCAGCGTCCCAATCTTCCCGCTCAGCCCCATCCAGCGCGCCGGAACCGCGGTGCAGGCCGCGATGACCCGCTCCAGCGGCATCCCCAGATTCAGATACTTCATCATCACCCACGGCAACCCGAAGACAAACCCGCCGAACAAGGTCTGCGCCGCCACATCGCTGCTGATGATGTCCGGGAAAAACCCCTGGCTCACCGCGGGCCGCGCCACCTCGAACGAAAAATTGCCCCGGCCGTTGGCCGCGTCAAACACCACCCCGGCCTCATGCGCCGTGATGACGCCGCTCCTGACCTTGCCGCTTCCGTCCAGGATCGTCTCCCCGGTGCCGTGATGGGCATGGCAAAATACATCCCCGGGCCGCAACAACGCGGCCAGCTCCTCGGCGGGCACCGGCGGATTGGTGGTATGGACCACCAACGGACAGTTCAGCCGTCCGGCCAGAGCCACGGCGGCTTTTAAGGGCTCGACCCCCAACTCGCCGACGATCTCCCGGGAGATCCGGATCTTGAGCCCGAGCAACTGCCCCGGATACCGTTCCAGCAACGCCCGGCTCCCCGACTCATCGAAACAGCGCGGGTCCACCGGCTCGGGACACCCGGCTACCACCTGCCCCCCCGGACTGACGTTCAACAGCCCGAAGATACGCACCCGGCTGGTTGGAACCATGGACCGCCAAAAGCTCTCGTAATTGGCGCTCCCGCAACTGCCGGCATCCACCGCGCTGGTTACGCCCAACGGCAGCAGCGCAAGATCGGGATCCACCCCAATCTCCGTGCCGCCGGGGAACAGATGGGCGTGAAAGTCAATCAGCCCCGGCACCACCAGGCACCCCGTGGCGTCGATAACCCGCTCCGCCCCCTCCCCGGAATCCACGATCCGGTTGCCCTTGATCGCAATCTCCCCCGGCCCGTAAATCCCGCGCTCCGGATCGATCACCGTCCCGCCGCTGATTCTGATATCCGCCGTCATTGCCTCATCCCCTTTTCGCTCTTCGAATCATTATCAACTCATTATCAACAATATAGTCCACGGCGGGGCGAATGTCAAACATCCTGCCGATTCTGGGTGAAGAGCGCCCTAAAATTGTTAACTGCGGGGATTACGTCATGAGGAATGTCCAATATGAGGAAAAGTCGAGATGCCAAAATTCGACCTCACCCCGGCCCTCTCCGGCGCTGCGGCTGTAGTGAAGCAGATTCACGGAGAGGGATGACGGAGCTTGAAACTTACGCTTTGAATGCCCTGATTGAAAGCCCAAAAATAGGGCCCGGTTTCAGTCGATTCACCTCTCCCCGTCGAACCGGCACATTGAAAATTGATCGTCGGGGAGAGGCCGGGAGAGGGGTTGCTTGTGGTCTCCATCACGCTCATAACATGCGTTTCCCTTTATCTACAATCCCTTATGACATGCCTATAAGGGAAGAGTAACCGATGCCTCCGGGGACAACCATCCTGATACGACAGTCTGCCTCAACCGGGAGCGGCTCAATCGACGCTCTCGTCCCCCAGATAAGCGGACAACTTCTCGATGGTATTTTGGCTGACCACGTGCTCCATCTCGCAGGCCTCTTTTTCGGCCACCTCCGGATGAACTTTCAACCGCTGGATTAAAAACCGCTTCAACAGCATGTGCTTGGCCGCGATGTTCCGGGCGATGGCCCGCCCCGCCTCGGTCAGGGAGACCGTGCCGTAATGTTCGTGTTCCAACAGCCCGGTTTTTTTCAAAACATTGATGGCCCGGTTCACACTGGGTTTGGAGATTTGCAGCGCCTCGGTGATATCAGTGATCCGGACCGTGTCCAGTTGCCGCTCTAATAAGAAGATCGCTTCCAAATAATTCTCCAGGGACTGGGTCAAAGCCGTCTCTTCCGCCATCAAGCCCGCTCCTTTCCCGGCGGATTGAAACCGCGTCGTTTAGTCATGGTGCCGGTGGTGGCGGCCGCATCGGCCGTGATGACCGCATCCGGAATGATCAGCGCCGACCGGCCCGTGATGATGGCCTTCGCGCCACCCCCATCGTTCGCCCTCGCCGGCCCCGGTGCCCTCCAGCGTCTCCAGGTTGGCGGCCAGCTTAGCCAGGATCGCCTGCAATTGTTCGCGCTCCGTCGGGTCCAGACAGTCAAAAAGCGTTCCATTCCAGTCATTGACGGTCCCAAGCAATTCGGCGGCGGCCTCCTGGCCCGCCTCGGTCAAGTAAATCCGGAGCAACCGCTGATCGTTCTCGTCCGGCCGGCGCTGCACCAAGCCCAGTTGTTCCATTTTGACCAGCATTTCGGTGAGGGAAGACGGACGCACATCCAACTGCTCCGCCAGATCCCGCTGCACCACCCCGTCGTTTTGGGAAATATGCAGCAACAAATGGGCCTGGCCGTGATAAAGTCCTTGCCGGCGGGGCCGGGTTTGATGCGCCATCCGGTGCATCAGCCGGGTCAGCCGGTGCAATGATGCGGATAAATCAGAATTAGTAACTATCATTGGATAATTCCTTTCATTCATTTGAATAAAATTTAATTAGGTACCTAACTTGATTTAAATTTATCACCATACCATGCAGATGTCAATGAAAACTTTTAGGTACCTAACTATATTTAGACTTAAGAAGAACTAACCGCCGTCAAAAGGGGAAATAGAGGAGGGGGCGATGTCTGTTCAGACACACCCCGGAAAAAATAAAAAGACCCGCTGCACATCCACAGCGAGCCTCGGATTAACTGTATGCCTACGCTCAACTGATCTGATCCGCCTTCCGGGTCAACCAATCGATGCTCCGAATCAGTTGCGGCGGACCCGATATATTTAAACCGTCGCCCGGCTCCACCGTCACTCCAAATAGTCCCTGGCCGCCGACTGCAAATTGCGCAAGGCGTTCCGGGTATCGCCGTCGGAAAGGTAGATATTCAGCAGCTCATCGAGGGCGCCGGAAAATCCGGTCGACGCCGCCGAACCGTGCGCGATCGAGGGAGTCAGTGTCAGTTTGGCGAAATCGGCCATGGAAGCGCGAAGATAAGGATCATAATGTTTCTGGCGGGCATCAAGCCGCGACGGAATCGAGCCTTTGACCGGATTGAACGCGTCCTGCCCCTGCACCGACGCCACCGTCTTCAGCCAGGCCAGGGCGGCGTCGCGGTGCGGTGCGCCCTTGGGCAACCCGAAAGTATCGGTGATCACCATGAAATTGCCTCCGGCTCCGCATAAGGGGGCCCAGCCGAATTCGATGCCCGGCCGCCAGCCCAAGGTTTTGAAGTATCCTTCGGCCCAGTCCCCCATTACGTTAAAGACCGCTTTCCCCTCATAAACCATTTTGGTGGCGTCCTGCCAGATCAGCGAGGCATGATTCTTATTGACATACTTCATCAATTGCTTGAATTTTTCCAGGGCTACCGCAATCCCGGGATCCTTGAACGAGGTCCTGCCGTTCCAGAGCCCGTTATACTTGGCTGGTCCCAAAGTGATGGCCAGGATGGTTTCAAAAATCTGAGTCGCTTCCCACTGGTCTCGGTCACCCATGGCCAGCGGGGTGATACCGTGGCTTTGAAGCGTCTGGCACGCTTTTAACAGGCTGTCCAGCGAATCCGGTGGCTGGATACGGTACTTTTTGAGCAAAGCCTTGTTATACCACAATACGTTCCCCCGGTGCACATTGAGGGGAATGGAGTAAACCTCCCCCTTATAGCTGCACATCTCCAGCAGCTGAGAATTGAACCGGTCCCGGATTCCCCATTGATCCAACCATCCCGTAATCGGCTCCATCATGCCGGTCTTTACGTAGGATTCGATCAATTCCGCCCCGCCGTGAACTTGAAAGGAATCCGGCGGCGTTCCGCCGACCATCCGGGTCTGCAGTACCGCCTTGGCGTTAATGCCGCCCCCGCCGGCCACGGTGGCGTTGACCAACTCAATTCCAGGATAGTTCCGCTGGAAGACCTTGATCAAGGTGGCCAGCCCTTCCTGTTCCCCGCGGCCGGTCCACCAACTGAAGATCTCGACTTTCGGCGCCGCCGCCCCGGCGGTGGAGAAGGAGCCCAGCAGCACGGCCAGGATCAGCCCGGTCAATCGATACCAAACGCGCGCCATCGGCAACACCTCAATCGTTCTTTGATACAATCCTAATTCGCCCGCGCTCCCCGGTTTTCCTTTCGCCATAAAAAACCAACCTTCCTCGGCCGAAGATGGTTGATTTTTACTCAGAGTATTTTTCTTATCCTCGTTTACTTTGGGAAGGATTAAATAGCGCAGTAAGAAAAGATGATGCAGAGTTGAAAACATTGCCGGATTGGTTGATGCGCCGTGAAAAGCGTCGGATTTCGTCGTTGCTCGGTCGCTGCGATCCTCACCGTACATTGAGTACGGCTCCGGTTCTCGCTCGGTCGCGCCTAGAACTCCTCGCTTTTG
>JAEYGI010000029.1 GCA_023402395.1 Bacillota bacterium | reverse complement strand
ACGAAAGTGGTTTGATTACTACAATATCCGAAGGCGGCATAGTGCTTTAGGGGGAATATCGCCCCTAATGTATGAAATCAGGAGATACCACCCTTTTGGTCTGTCCGCCTAGCCCAATACGGTCCATCATCCACAATCAACAGTCGCGCCATTTCCTCCACCCTCCCCATGAGTAACGGCGGGGACGGTGACCTCGAAGACCGTCTCCCGCCCCGGTATACTGAAGCAGTTCAGCGTGAAGTCGTTATTGAAATACAATCGCAACCGCTCCCGGATGTTTTTCAATCCGTATCCGCCCTCAATCAGCTCCTCCAGGCGCGACCCGGCTTCCGGGATCCCCACCCCGTTATCGCTGACCCGGAAAACGAGCCGCCCGTCCCGGCCGGCCACCTCCACCCGGATCAGGCCACGGCGGCCGGAGGGCTCGATCCCGTGGATCAACGAGTTTTCCACCAACGGCTGCAGGATTAGCTTTATGGTCTCGCAAGGGCCGAGTTCTTCCGCCCACTGAATCTCATACTCGAAGCGCTCCTCAAACCGCATCTTTTGAATGCTCAAATAGTTCCGGACATGCTCCACTTCCTTGGCGACGGTTGTCAATTCCCGCCCCTTATTCAACCCCAGCCGGAAGAAGGTCGAGAGCGAAGCGGCCATTGCGCCGACCCGGGTATTGCCGTCGGCCATTGCCATCCAATAGATGGCGGCCAGCGTATTATAGAGAAAATGGGGATTAATCTGCGCTTCCAGCGCCCGGATCTCGGCTTCGACCTTCCGCCGTTTCTCGGCGTCGAGCCGTTCCATCAGTTCTTCGATGTTGGCCATCATCCGGTTGAACGAGCCGCCCAGTGTTCCGATCTCATCCCCGTACCGGACCGGGAAACGGACCGACATGTCGCCGGTAGCTCCTTGTTTCATCAGCCGGTTCAGCTTCTCCACCGGCTTGATGATGCCCTTGGCAATCCACCAGGAAAGCGCCAACACCGCTAGCAGGCAGATCAAAACGATCCCCAAGGTGACGTTGCGAATCATTGCCGCTTCCCTAATCAATTCGGCGTAAGGGGTCAGCGCGACCAGCTTCCAGCCGGTGACAAAGAAGGTATTGTACATGACAAACATCCGCTTTGACCCGGCCCGGGTCACGAAAGCGCCTTGCTCGCCGCGATTGATCCCGCGCCGGAAGGCGCCATTCGCCAATCCCAATGTCCCGGCGCCTTCGGGCTGGAAGATTACCTTTCCCGAAGCGTCCATCAGATACAGCCAGGTGCTTTTCCCGTGCTCCAGGCGGCGGCAGATATTGGCCAGAATATTCTCGTGGACATGGATTACCATCACTCCGAGCACGTTCAGGTCGGAATCGTAGAGTTTGCGGGTGAGGATGAAGACCCGGCGGCCGAGGACCTCGCGGGGCGGCCACCATTTATAGTTGTTATATTCGGTAAGCGTTTCCCGGTAGAGATCGGACGCTTTATAACCGTTCCGGTACTCCTCGCTGAAAAAATCGATCCCATATATCCCGGTTACATCGCCGACCGCATAGATATTGTCGCTGCGCGCCGAGAGTATAAAGATACTGGTGATAAAGTCGTTGCTAAACTTAATGCTCTTCAACAGGGAGACGATCTTGGCGCTGTCAGCCCCATAATCCCGGGTCGCCGCCGGATCGCCCTTGACCAGAATCTCCCGGACCGAGGCGTTGTTTAACAATACTTTGCCGATATCGTCGATGTTCTTGAAGTTCAGGAACAGGTTGATGTTGATTTCGTTGGTAATATCGCCGGTATAACGGCTGACAATCCCTTGAATGGTATCCGCCGTGTGGTAATAGGTAAAGATCCCCAGCGCCAGCAGCGGAACGAGTGAAATGATCATAAAGGCGAGAGTAAGCCGGTAGCGAAGTCCCCGGTTCATCAGCTTCTCCCAAAAAGAATCCGCCCATCGCGGCCGTGACCAGGTTGGAATGGCTTTCATGATCGTTTCACCCCGCTTTCTGATCATTTGTTTCCCCGTCCCGGCTCAAAATCCTGCCGTAACCAACCCCCTCATCTTTCAGACCTAAAAAAACAAATGCCCTCGAAAACCCGTTCTCGGCATCAGAAAAACCCGCTCCACTAGAGAACGGGCCTCTGAAACCGCTTTGGCTATTTTTTTCTCGTTCGTGCTGTCCATGACCAAGATCATTCGCTCCTCTAGCAAATTATCCCATCAGGCATGGCCTTATTTGGACTATTTCCGGTGAATATTGACTAAACGGTATCGGTTGGTAATGGCGAATTGCCACTTCGGTTCCGGAAATGGTATATTTGACTAAGAATAACATGACTATGCCAGGGATTCTTTCATCAGAACCCTTTAGTCAACTTTCAATTCCGTACCGAACTAGTTTTTAATAATATCAAATGGAGGGCATCATGATTTCTCTCGATCCCGGCCAACAAGCCAAATTTCGTTCCGGCCTCGACTTCGCGCTGGACCGGGTCCGCGCCATTGCTGGCCGGCTGGAAAGCTTGCCCGGCACCCCCTTTCACTTTTCAACCCATCCCGACGGCAGTCTTGAACCCTCTCCCAAGCCGCTCTGGGGTGACGGCCACTGGGTCGGCCTGCTCTGGCTCGCCTATGAGATCAGCGGCGACCCTGATTTTCTGGCCTGGGCCAAACATTGGACCGCGCAGATCGAGTTCCGGAAGAGCGACACCTGGACTCACGATCTTGGCTGGCTGCTCGGCCTGTCTCACCTCAAGGGCTATTACATCACCAAAGACCCCCACTACCTGGAAGTATCGCTGACCGCGGCCGAAAACTACACCAA
Organism: Bacillota bacterium; assembly: GCA_023402395.1. Lineage (GTDB taxonomy): Bacteria > Bacillota > UBA4882 > UBA8346 > UBA8346 > JAEYGI01. The sequence goes on along the minus strand of JAEYGI010000029.1, from coordinate 5,007 downwards.
ACGGTTGAACCCCCACATCGGCATGATTCAGTGGCACTCCACCCGTGACGACTCAAGCGACAACTTTCACACCGCGGTCGACGCCATGATGAACATCGCCATGATGTGGTGGGCCTGGATTCACACCGGAGACCGCCGCTTTTACGAAGTCGGCTTTAAGGAAGCGTCCGGCGTGATTAAGCATATGCTGCGCTCCAACGGCAGCACCGCCCACGTGGTCAACTACAATCCCGAAGCCGGAGCCTTCCGGCACTGGGAACGGGGCCAGGGCTACAGCCCCGATTCCTGCTGGTCGCGGGGGATCGCCTGGGCGATCTACGGTTTTGCCTTTGCCTATGAGATCACCGGCCATCTGCCGTTTCTGGAAGCATCCTGCCGCACCGCCGACTTTTTCCTGAGGAACCTCCCGGACGATCAGGTTCCCTACTGGGACTTTAACAGCCCCAATATTCCAAATACTTATAAGGATTCCTCGGCCGCCGCGCCCGTCGCTTCCGGCCTGCAGATCCTGGCCCGGGCCGTGGGCGAACCGGCCCTTTCCGAAAAATATCAGACCGCGGCCCACCGGATGATCGAATCCCTGACCGACCATTATCTGGCCAAGGATACTCCGCACCAGGGCATCCTGCTGCACGGCGCGCAGGATATCCCGAAAGGCCACCGGATGGACAACTGCCTGGTCTGGGGAGATTTCTTTTATCTCGAAGCCGTTTCCCGGGCGCTTGGCAAGTGGAGCGCCTGCAAGTATTTTTAATTTCCCAAGGAGGAACCGCCGATGATTAACCTTACCGATTCCCAACGGCACAAATTCGAATCCGGCCTCTCGTTCGCCCTCTCCCGGGTCACATCCATCGCCGAGCAACTGGCCGGCCTGGGCTATAAATTCCATTTCGCCACTCATCCCGACGGCTCGCTCGAACCGGCGCCCGGGCCCAAATGGGGCGACGGCCACTGGGTCGGCCTGCTCTGGCTCGCCTACGAGGCCACCGGGGACGAGCAATATTTGAAATGGGCCAGGGCCTGGACCGAACGGATCGAACCGCGCAAAACCGACACCTGGACCCATGACCTCGGCTTCCTGCTCGGCCTGTCTCATCTAAAGGGTTATGCCGTTGTACAGGATCCCCACTATCTCGACGTCGCCCTGGAAGCGGCCGAGCTTTACACCAAGCGGCTCAATCCCCGCATCGGTCTGATCCAGTGGCATTCCACCCCCGACGACGTCACGGACAACTTCCTCTCAGCCATCGACGCCATGATGAATATCGCCCTGATGTGGTGGGCCTATATCCATACCGGCGACCGGAAATTCTACGACGTCGGTTTCGCCGAAGCCACCGGCGTCCAGCGTTACCTGCTCCGAGACGACTTCTCTTCCGGCCACCTGGTCCGCTATGAGCCGGTCACCGGCCAATTTATCGAACTCAATCAAGGCCAGGGCTATCACGCCGATTCCTGCTGGTCGCGGGGGCACGCCTGGGCCCTCTACGGCTTCGCCCACGCTTATGGAATGATCTGGCACAAATCGTTCCTGGACTCCGCGATCGGGGTCGCCGAATATTTGCTTAAAAATCTGCCCGAAGACTACGTCCCGTTCTGGGACTTCAATGTCCCGGAGATTCCGAACACCTATAAGGATTCGTCGGCGGCCTCGCCCTACGCTTCCGGCCTGCTGGAACTGGCGGCGGTGGTTGGCGATCCGAAGCTGTCCGACCGCTATCAGGCGGCTGCCTACCGGATGCTGGAGTCGCTCACCGATCACTACCTGACCAAGGATACGCCACATCAGGGCATCCTGCTGCACGGCGCGCAATTCGTGCCGTCGCCGGGCCGCCACGACTGGAACGGCCGCGAAGATAACTGTCTGGTCTGGGGCGATTATTACTATCTGGAAGCGATTCTGCGCGCGCTTGGCAAATGGAGCGCTTGCCGGCATTTTTGAAAGATTATTAAGTAGGCTCCGGAGAAGATATTAAAAGATTTGCCGGATTGGTTGATGCGCCGTGAGAATTCTGATGAGGCTTGATAATGTGAGATTCAATGTTGTCAATTCGATCGAAATCCTTTGGCGCCAATTTGCCGCTTTTGGCCGCTCAAAGGCGACAGATTGGCGCCAACGCCCAGTCAATTCCGTTCCTTAGGTTTAGACTGCATCGCACTTTCATTTAAATATCTAAAACCCTCATAATAAAGTGTTATCTTAAAGGTAATTAGGATTGATAACCTTCTGCAAAACTTCATTCAACTCATCAATTTTGTATGGCTTACCGACCACACCCGCAAAACCAAACCGCTCATAATCCGCCATAATGGGATCCGTCGCGTAACCGCTGGAGACAATCGCTTTGATCTGGGGATCAAAATCACGGAGAACGGCGATTGCTTCCAGTCCCCCCATGCCGCCAGGTATCGTCAGATCCATAATTATCACGTCAAAAGGTTCTCCCAGCAGTTTCGCCTCTTTATACAGTTCAATCGCATTAACGCCATCGTTCGTTAAAACCACGCGATGACCGTAGTATTTTAACATCTCACCCACGGCATGTAAGAGTATCTCTTCATCATCCATAACTAGGATTTTATAAACATCATCGGTAACAGCCATTTCCGTTTGGGTTTCAGTTTGGATACCCGCCATATTCGAGGCCGGTAAATAGACAAAAAAGGTAGTACCGTCATTCTCCTGGGATTCGACTTCGATATAACCATCGTGTTGCTTAATGATTGAATACGAAGTAGCTAAGCCTAAACCGCTGCCAGCCTTTTTCGTGGTAAAGTACGGGTCAAATATTTTCAAAAGATTTTCCCTGGCAATGCCTATACCTTGGTCTCTCAGGGTAATCTTCACATAATTGCCCGGATTGAAACGGGTGCCTTCTTCGATGGAAAGGTTCTCCGCGCTGATATGAATTATCCCGCCTTTGAGCATTGCTTGTTTGGCGTTAAGCACCAGGTTGTGGATGACCTGGCTGATCTGTCCCTCATCGATATGGGTCACCCATAAATCGTTAGCCATTGTGAACTCTAGCTTGATACTTGCTCCCCTGAGTACAAATTCAGCGGTATCCTTAATCAATTCGACCAGGGAGGCATCCTTTTTAACCGGAGCTCCCCCTTTGGAAAAGGTAAGCAACTGTTTGGTCAAATTGCTGGCTTTACGAGTCGTTTCGATGGTATTGATTAAGTCGGGGTTAATATCCACATTATTCTTTAATTTAACCATCGCTAACTGGATATTCGTCAGGATAGCCGCTAAAACATTGTTAAAATCATGGGCGATCCCGCCAGCGAGAATGCCCAGCGACTCCAGCTTCTCTGCTCTTAATAATTCCTGCTGGGTTTTTAATTTGGCGGAGATGTCCTGAAAAACCGTTACGGTACCAATTATCGCTCCATCATTCGTTTTAATGGGTGAACTATCGGTGGAAACCGGAACTTCTTGTAAATCCCGCGTCACTAATATCAAGTTGTTGAATATCTCATGAGAAACGATTTTAGCGCGAGGTTCGCTCGTTTGATTATCGATTATATAAAGAATTTTCTCCAGCGGTTCGCCAATCGCCTCGACCCGGGAGTATCCGGTCAAAGCGATGGCGGCTTCATTGATCAAAATGATTCGTTCATTTTGATCAGTAGCCACCACCCCTTCGCCGAGAGAATTTAAAGTGACCTTTAATAATTCCCTTTCCGAAGCTAAAATCGTCTCCTGCTCCGCCAACCGCTGGTCCGCCTCCTCTCTTGCCTGGTTCGAAGCCGCTGTATATTTCCGGATCTCCTCAGTTTTATGTTGTAGATCCTGATACGCAATATTCAGTCTCGCGGTTTGTACCCCCAGTTCTTCGTTGGCTGCGGTCAGTTCCTCCTGTTTCAATTGCAGGGTCTCTTCAGCCCGCTTACACCCGGTGATATCGGTCACTAAGGCAATGGCCCCGCCATATTGGCCTTTTTCACAGATGGGTGCGATGGACAACTTGGTATATACACAAGTTCCATTTTTTTTAAAGAGTTCGAAATCATCCTGCTCGGTAATATCGTGCTTCCAGTTTTCAAGATTTTTTTGGCAAACCGCAATGCCCCGATCATTCATGAAATCGAACCAGTGTTTACCAGTCATCTCCTTGGTAGAATAACCAAGCAACTCCGCCAGGTACGGATTTACGAAGGTAATGATTCCATCCTGGCCGACGATCCAGATGCCTTCCCGAACGAGCTTCATAATCCGGCGGTACAATTCCTCGCTTTTGGGGAATTTCTTTTTGTTATCAATTACCATTGATAAGTACCTCCTTCACTGAGCCCCTTATCCCATAACTTTCATAACTTTTTTGATGAAATAAGTATCAATAAAGATAAAGTATAATGCAGTCTGTCAACCGCCCATCTTATCTCTTAGAATTATGAGAATAATGGTTAAGATTCTTTCCCGTAGCAAATTAACCTTTAAGAATTGGGGTTCTAACAAAATAAATGGGCCAAATTTGGAAGTAGTTCCATTCTTTTTTCGTTCAAAAAATTATCGCGTTAGCAAAATAAAATGCAGCTCGAAAGTAAATCCTAATTATATATTTGACGGTGAAGCACGTATCCGCAAGGGCCGGCCTCATAGCAATAGTCATGATTAAGGCGCCTAGTTTGAAGTCATGGACGAATGCGGCCGTGGCTTCCATGGCGTCGGTTTGAGAGCGCAGCTCCAGCAACGCTTCAAGTTGCTGGTAGTCCGTTTCCGAGAGCTTTTCGCGCCGGTTTTCATTATGTCGGATATTTTTGGGTTTAACGGGCGGTATTGAGGGTCTTTGGGGACGATCAGTTCATTTGAACGTCCCCTAGGACTTCCGCTTCAACCAACCGTCTCGGCCAAATTTTTTGTAACCCTTCGCCGTCAACCGGGCCGTGAACGACCCGGCTACAAGGCGCAAGCCTTCCATGGCTAAATCACGCCCAACATTTCATCCCGCTCCGTTCCCAGGGCCCTTCAGGGTCCTTTCGTCTATCTCAATAAATTAAAAT
>JAEYGI010000027.1 GCA_023402395.1 Bacillota bacterium | reverse complement strand
CTCGTAGTAATTGCCGTGAAGTTGATTAAGATCCTCTTTACTTTAGCAAAAAACAAAGAACATTATGACCCAACGAAGGTTTTAGGTTCTTATCGGATCGCCCAAATTCAAGCTGCTTAATTGTTTTAGCGGGAGAGAACGGTCGCGCCCATAAGGGTATAACCCTGTGAATGAGTATTAAATTCTCTCCTGCGTTTTCCCCAAAGCCGAACGAAGGAATGCTAAGGACCGACCTGGCGAGACATGATAGGGTTAGCTTGGGGAACTTCATTACCTGTTTCATATTGATATTTGGTTTTCAAGGTTCAAGTTTTTTCTCTGTCGCTTTAAGCCCTAATTCTTTAAAATTCAATGCTTTTTAAAGCTAGTTTTCTTTCAAGGAGATAGGGGTGGACCCAAAATGAGAAAGTTGACTTAAGAATTCCTGACCTTCAGGAGTTCTCCAGGATGATAAGCTGGTTGCGATGGCCACTCCGCCCTACCTCATTGCGGACTGCCCCAACTCCATTGGCACCTGCCAAAGTTCCATTGCCAAGATTCTTTTTTGGATTGGCAGATGGCGCCAAAGCATTGTGATCCACCAATTGGAAATTGGCAGATGGCAATCGAAGATTGGCAAGTGACAATCGGCACGGGCGAGATGGCAATCTGACATTGGCAAGTTGCAATCGGGGATTGGCGTTTGCCGGTTGGAAATTGGTGGAATGCCGGAACGCGGGGGCTTTCGTCGTAAATGTCTCAAAAAAATGGTTGAGCTTAGGGTGGCGTTGACCAAAAAGAATGTAATTTACCTCTAATTTTTCCTAAAAAAACTCCGATAATTTAATATGTGGTTAACTCTGATATCCGAAATAAGGTTCAGCTCAAGAAAGCGGTTACTCGCAGGAGGGAATGGAGAAGGGAGTGATCGGCGCTCGCCAGTTTGCTCGCAATTTACTCTAAGGGATTAGCTAATTTTGAAGGGAGTCAAAAAAACATGCGCAAATTCGTCAGTTTAGTTTTCGCCATGATGCTCGGTCTGACGCTGCTTGGAACCTGTGTCGCCGCTAAGTTCCCTGAAAAATCCCTCCGTTACGTTCTGCCCTTTACACCGGGCGGCGCGGCCGATACCGCGGCCAAATTGCAAAAGAAATACCTGGAGAAGGTTCTGGGGCAAACTGTGGAGATCGCCTATAACCCCGGCAATGGAGGCGGCGACGCCTGGACGGATGCGGTGAAGGGGACCCCGGACGGGTATTCCGTCACCGGCTGCAACATGCCGAACATCATCATTCAGCCGTTTGAAAATCCGAATATCGGCTATAAAACCGAAGACATCAATCTGGTCTACATCTTCGCCAGCACCCCCGACGCCTTGATGGTCTCCAAGAACAGCCCCTATAATAGCGTCGCCGATCTGGTCAAAGCCGCCAAATCCAACCCGTCCTCCGTCACCATCGGCGGCGGAGCCATCGGCAGCGCCCCCCATTTGGGATCGGTTCAGTTTGAAAAAGCGGCCGGGGTAAAAATGCCTTTTGTCGCGGCGTCGCTCGGCACCAAAGTGGCGGTTTCCTCGTTGCACGCGGGCAAGATCAGCGCGTTAATGACCCCGCCGGGCACCGCTTTGACCGAAAAGGATCTGAAAATACTGGCGGTTGCCACTACCCAGCGGCTCTCCTCCTTGCCGAAAGTCCCGACCTTTCAAGAATTGGGTTACAAATTTACTGAAGGAACCTATCGGGCCGTCGCGGTTCCGCCCGGTACCCCGCCCGCAGTCATGAAGGCGTTGGAAGAGGCTTTCGCCAAAGTCAACAAGGACCCCGGGTTCCAAGCCGAGATGGTCAAAGCCGGATTTGAAATTGAGAATTATGGGATTGAAGCTTCCAAGAAATTTTTGACCGAGAGAATCAAATATTACCAGGGGATTCGGGGAGAGCTGGGCCTGTAAATTTGAGTCGCCCGGGCTCTTTCTCCATACCATTGCAATGGGTTCAAGAGGTCTGGGTATGATTCCCTCGGGATTCCGAAAATCATTGTGGAAGAACTCCTGATCCCATATCAGGAGTTCTTTGTTTTTATTTATTTTCAATATTCGCGTTAGCTTGAATATTCCGATGTTTTCGGTGTGATTCGGATGCCAAGCCGTCAAACGATCACAACGCGGGAATCGCCGCCGTTTTTAAGGTGTTTCGAAGACTGATTGCGGCATCGATAGTGATGGCCAAAAACGCCAAATTCGGTCCGGTTTTATCGCGGAGTACGGAGCGTGATTCGAACCCAATTTTGCTCAAGGAGGAGATCAATCCCATGTTCAAATGGCCTCTGCGATTCATTAAATGGTTGTTCAATTTCAAGTGGTTTCTTAATTTAAAGATCAGTTTCAAATTGATCCTGGGTTTCGTGACCGTGGCCATCATCGCCGGGTTCATCGGGCTGAACGGTATTCTCAATATTTCGACCATCAACCGCAATCAAATGACGGTGTACCGGAATAACATCGCGCCGGTCCGGCCAATGAACACCATCAGTTCCGTCTTTCAGCGGGTCCGGATTAGTCTGATTTCATATATTTTCGATGTGGAGAACCGGGAGAGGCACAAAGAAGAGATCGAGGTCTTGCACGCCCACATCGACGCCAGCGTCGAAGAGTATGACAAGCTGCTGAGCGGGACCGGGCAGTCGCAAACCGAGTTGATTAAAGCGCTGATGGAAACCTACCGGTCTCAAGAAGGCAAAGTGATGGAACTGGCCGATTCCGGCCAGAACGAAGAGGCCTTCCAATGGATGATGATCAATCTGGACGGGGACGCCGCGCAACTGGCCGAATTTCTCGAGGATCTCTTCAAACAAAATAACGATCAGGCGGTGGTCGCGATCCAGAAGAACGACCAGGAGGGCGCGGCAAGCATCATCTTTATGATGACCCTGGTGATAATCGGGATGGTGGCCGCCATCGCGCTCGGCTTCTTTATTTCGGCCACGATCAGCCGCCCGATGAAAGAACTGACCAGGGCAGCCGATAAACTGGCCGACGGCGATATTGAGGTCGAAATCGGCGCGGCATCCAGGGACGAAACCGGCGTGTTAAAGGCGGCGTTCGGACGGATGGTGGAGACCATCGGCGCCAAAGCCAAATTCGCCGAACAGATCGCTTCCGGGAATCTTGCGGCGGAACTGGAGTGCCAATCGGAAAACGATGTGCTCGGGCGAAGCATGATCACGGTCGCCGATACCTTGCGCAATGTCATCGCCGAAACCGATAAGCTGACCGGCGCGGCCCGGGCGGGAAGTTTAAGCGCGCGGGGCGACGCCGAGCAATTCACCGGAGCCTACCGGCGGATGGTCGAAGGGATCAATCAAACGCTGGATGCGGTCATCGGGCCGCTGCACATGGCCGCCGAGTACATCCGCAAAATCGGGGACGGTGTTATTCCCGAACCGATCACCGAAACCTACGAGGGCGACTTTAACGAACTTAAAAACAGCATCAACGCCTGTATCGAAGGCCTCGGCGCGCTGGTGGAAAGCAACGTGGTTCTGCAAAAGATGGCGGTCAACGATTATACGCAGATCGTGGAAGGAACGTATCTGGGAGTCTATAGTGAAATCGCCGCAGCCATCAACGGGGTTCACGACCGGCTAATCAGCGTCCAGCGGATTATCGGCAATATCGCCAACGGCGATTTTCAGGATTTGGACGAGTTAAAGGCGGTCGGCAAACAAAGCGATCCGGATCAATTGATTCCTTCCTTCATCGCCATGATGGAGGCGGTGCGAGGGCTGGTCGAGGAGACGCTGCGCTTGACCGAGGCCGCGGCCGCCGGCCAATTGGACAGCCGCGGCAATACCGAGCAGTTCACCGGAGACTATCAGCGGGTTATCAGCGGGTTCAACCAGACGCTGGACGCCATCGTTGAGCCGTTAAACGACGCTCAACAGGTACTGGGGCGGATCGCGGACAATGATTTCACCGTGGAGATGCGCGCCGAAAACTATCAGGGAATGTTACGGCAGTTCGCGGAGAACATCAATCAGGTCCGATCCAGGCTCTTGGACTTGCAGGAACTGATCGTGAAAACCGCGGCGGGCGACACCAGCCAACTGGAGACGGTCCGGGAGATTGGCCGCCGCTCGGAGCAGGATCAATTGCTGCCGGCCATGACCGCGATGCTAGAAACCATTCACGACCTGATTGAAGAGGTGGATGGGCTGGCCAAGGCGGCGGTGCAAGGCGATCTGAAGATCCGGGGCGACATCGGCAAATTCTCCGGCGGCTATCAGCAGATTGTGGCCGGGTTCAATCAAACGCTGGACGCGATGATCGCGCCCATTGACGAAGCCGCTGCGGTATTGCAGGAACTGGCCGGCGGCAATCTGGAAACCGGGGTCGCCGGGAACTATCAAGGCGATCACCGGAAAATCGCCGATGCCCTCAATCATACCATCGGCACCTGGAATGAGGTGCTGGGCGATTTCAGCGCCGCCGCCGAACAAGTGGCGTCCGGGGCGAAGCACGTTTCCGAATCCAGCCAGACCTTATCGGAGGCCGCCACTGAGCAAGCCAGCACGGTCCAGGAGATCACGGCCTCGATTACCCAAATTGCCGCCCAGACCAAGCAGAACGCGCTCAACGCCAATCAGGCCAATCAGTTGGCGTCGGACGCCAAGGAGCATGCGGTGGATGGCGACCGGCAGATGCAGGATATGCTGAAGGCGATGGAAGCGATCAATGAGGCGTCCGGCAATATTTCCAAGATTATCAAGGTTATTGACGAGATCGCGTTCCAAACCAATATTCTGGCGCTAAATGCCGCCGTGGAGGCGGCCCGGGCTGGGCAGCACGGCAAGGGATTCGCGGTGGTCGCCGAGGAGGTTCGCAATCTGGCCGGCCGGAGCGCCGCAGCGGCCAAGGAAACGACCGCACTGATCGAGAGCTCAATTGAGAAAGTGGAAGCCGGCGCCAGGATCGCGGGGCAGACCGCGGCGGCCTTAAATCAGATCGTCGATGGCGTCAGTAAAGCGGCGACCCTGGTGGGGGATATTGCCACGGCCTCCAATGAGCAGGCAAGCGGAATCGCCCAGGTCAATCAAGGGCTGGGCCAAGTAGCCCAGGTTACCCAGACCAATACGGCCACCGCCGAAGAAAGCGCTTCGTCCAGCGAAGAAATGTTCAGCCAAGCCGAGTATTTAAAAGAAATGGTGAAAAAATTCCGGCTGAAAAATGATACCCGGCGCTTGAGCGCAATCGCGACCGATAATGTCCGGGAATTGCCCCGTAAAGAGGTTAAAAGCGGAGCTCGGCAAGTGGCGGCCGCTGGAAAAAGGCAGTTGTCCGTGGACGCGGGAGAGTTCGGAAAGTATTGATTGGCTTTCATTCCAAAATGAGCGGCAGAGCCGCTCATTTTTTTATGGCTTCCTCCGTCAAGTCCCGGTATCGGAAATCCATGCCTGTGGTTTAATAATGCATGCGCTGATTCACGCCGGGATTGACTTTTATTCTTCTTAAAATCATTGAACCGCTGGTTCAATTCCTGAAAAGCACCAAGTCAAAATGACGGTTGCAGGATTATTAACAAACCGAGTAACGGTTAATATTTTGTTAAATTTGAAACACAATCCTCCATTTTGAAGGGAAAATATGGATAACAACGAATATTTACCACGGATATAATTTGCAAAATAAGTCATATTTACCATTAAAATTTTACCGGCGCTCAGGAATTGATAATTGTTTAGAGCAGGACACGGGGTCGACCAAACATGAATCAGCGTGGTGATTTAAAGGTTTCAGACCGGATTTCGGTTTTGAATGCCATCCGGCATCACGGCCCGATTACCAGGCTTAAAGTAGCCTCACTAACCGGGATGGCCCCATCCGCGGTCACAGGGATTGTCGGCGAGATGATCCAGGAAGGGATCGTGCTGGAAGCCGGATGGGAAGGTTCAACCGGCGGGAGAAAGCCAGCGGTGCTTGCACTGAATTCGGAGGCCGGTTATATTTTCGCGGTTCGTATTCAGCATGGCACGATCGCCGCCGCACTATTGGATTTGGCCGGCAATACGCTGGAAACCCGCTGGCACCGGCTGGAGAAGGTCCGACCCGAAGCGATAATCGCCAATATCAGCTCATCCCTGGCGATGCTGGCCGCCAATACGGGAATCGATCGCCAAAAAATCATCCGGTGCGGAGTGGCGGTTCCCGGACTGATTAACTATGCCGAAGGAATGGTGGAGCGTGCGTCCAACCTGGCATGGAACAGGGTACCCTTGGGAGTGATGCTGTCACGGCGGCTGGGCGGAATTCCGGTTCGCATCGAGAACATCTCCAATGCGGCGGCTTTTGGCGAGATGGTATACGGAACCGGTGGCGGCTGCGCCAATTTGATTTACGTTAACCTCTCGGTCGGCATCGGAGCCGGGATCATCATCGGGCGCCGGCTTTTCGGCGGTTCGGAGGGTTACGCCGGAGAGATCGGCGGGGCGCCGATCCCGTTGACCGCGGGGCTGACCGGAGGGAAACCAGTGCGCTATAACACATTTGAAGAGCTTTGCGGAGTCCGGGCCATCATGGGCCAAGTGTGGGCCCAGATTCCGGATGAAGTCTTTCGAGAAGTGGGGCTTCCGAAATCCCGGATCGATATTGATGAGATCTTATTGGCGCCATTAATCAATATTCCGGAGATACGCCGGATTATCCGGGAGGCCGGTTGTCTTATCGGCGTTAAAGTGGCGGAGTTGATCAATCTATTCAATCCGGAGATGGTGATTTTGGGCGGGGAACTGACCACGGCCGGAAACGTGCTGTTGGATGCGATCAATCAAACGGTGGAAATGAATACTTTGGCGGAGATGCGGCGGTCGGTGAAGATAGTCTTCTCCTCGATGCGCAAAGATCCGCCGCTTATGGGCGCTTATGGGTTGGTTCTGGAGGATTTTTTCAATTCCGGAGACTGGCTTCGAACACGGCCCGGCGTTGCGGCTCAACCCTCAAAGGGACTGTGAAAAAAGGTAATCGAAATGCGTATGGTCGACCGGACCCAGCGGCGGGTATGAGGGGATGATCTGCTTCAAACAACTTCTTGAGGCTGAATTTCATGTGATTAACCAATGAAGGGGGCATGCGGGTTCGGGCTCGAACGGATGTTATCGGCAGAAATCGCTTTAAGGGAGGAATGATGGTGAAACGATGTAGGTTATGGTTATTGGCTTTGATTATCATCGCGGCGATCAGCGCGGGAATGGTCCCGGCGGCAAGCGCCGGAAAAGTAGTGGTTTATTCGCCGGCGGCCAAGTCAACCTCGGATCTGGTGATGGAATTATGGAACAAGAAATATCCGGAGATTGCGGTGGAAATCATCAGCGCCGGTACCGGAGAGATAGCGGTTAGATTACGCGCGGAAAGCGTCAATCCCAGGGCGGATTTTCTGCTCTCCGGGGGAACGGAGACAGTGGACGGTATTATTGATCTGCTTCAGCCGTATAAGTCGGCCAATGACTCCGCGTTCAAAAAAGGGTTTAAACATCCGGATTACTACTATTATGCGTTTTCTCTTCCGTTGCAGGTGTTCATCATCAATACCAAATTGATTGACGGGAAAAAAGCGCCGCAGACCTGGAAGGACTTGGCCGATCCCCGCTGGAAGGGGCGGATCATTATGGCCAACCCGGCGGTATCCGGATCGGCCTATGCGCAATTAAACATCATGATCCAACTTTACGGATGGGACTTGGTAAAAAAGGTGGTCAACAACGCGTCGATCACCCCTTCCTCAAAACTATCGTATCAGGGCGTGGCCAATGGCGAATACGCCATCGGCCTCACCGGTGAGTCCAATGTCTTCAATCTATTGCAGGAAGGCTATCCGGTACAGGCAATCTATCCCAAGGATGGAACCGCCCTGCGTTATGATACGGTAGCCATTGTTAAAAATGGTCCAAATCCCGACAACGCCAAGAAATTTTTGGACTTTATCACCAGCAAGCCGGTGATGGCCGCTCTTGCCCAAGCCGAAGCCCGCCGAATGGGCCGAAGCGATGTATCGGTGAAAGAAGGATTGATACCCACCGCTAAGATTAAGTTTATGCCATATGATGAAAAGGCTGCGGCGGAGAAACGTAAAGAAATACTGGCGCTGTTTGATGAGATTTTCGCCGCGAAAGGGAGATAGCGGGTAACTGTGGACGGCGGGAATTTGCCGCAACTGGCTCCCGCCGTTTCAGCGCATGGCGGCATTGGCGAACCCGCGGGGAGGAAAAAATTTTATTTATTGACCGAACATTTGTTCTGTGTTACAATAATTTTAGAACAAACGTTCGAAAAATGAGCCGAGGTGACCGCTAATGACGACGAACTATCATGGGGTGTTATTCGATACCGAATTGGACAATCCGGCCCTGATCCATAAATATCCGATTTTCGCCGTGGCGGTCGACCGGAACCGCCCCCGGGTGGCCTATGGAGTGAGTGTCCCGCCGGGGCAGATTTACCGGACCATCCGTGAGGTACAGCAAAATTTGCGTGCCGAAGGGATTGACCATGTTAATTTCTATAATGACCGGGAAGTCATTACCATCTTCAAGGACCGCGTTTTTCTGGGGACCCCTGAACCGTCGAGCTGGCAGCCGGCGCAAACGTATGGGATCGAGCGCGGGGTGCCGCTGGACGGGCATTATTTCAAACCGTACACCTTGGAGCAGGAAGTGGAGTATTTCGGACGGGATGCTTACCGGTATGAGCAATATGCTTCGTGAACCGGCCTATTACGGCGGTAACAAGTTGAATCAAATCCTTTAAATTTTAATCATGACCAGGTTTAAGGACATGATGCATACTAGAAATTTAATTCAATTTATAATCGGCCGTAAATCGCAGACTGGGCCGGTGTTTGAGTGGAGTTCGCTGTTTTTTTGATAAAAATTTTTCCTGCGATGGTAACCGCTGCTAACAGCGGTTTTTTTGTTGTGAAGCGATCATATTCGCAAAACCCCGAGCTCGGAAAACCGATAATTATTGTTATACTTTTGTCGAGAAATACCGATACATCTTATAGATGTCTACCCGGTCACGGCCAGTTGTCCGTGACGGTGTAGGTATTTTCTTCTGCCTTTGAGCCGCAACAACAAATTTTCTTTGATAACAAGGAGGTTAAAGCATTGGCTAAAAAAGGGATTGGGTGGCTACAACGATTTAAAGGGTTTAAATTCAAATTTAGCTTCAATTTTAATTTGTTTGCAAGACTGCGGGTGTTTCACCAGATTTTGTTCGTGCTCGCGATCATGGTGGCATTCATTGTGCTTGAAGGGTACCTGGGCCTTAAAAGCATCAACGGCATGCAGGAAGTGACCCGAAGTATTTTTATGCAAAGCACCCAAAATACGGAGTCGATTACCAACGCCAGGTCGCAGATTGTTGAAATCCGCCGGCAATATATCATGTATATGACCGGGCTCTCCCCGCTCGGCCCGGATATCAATTCCTTCGCCAACAGCATGGAGAATTTGAAGACGCTGGGGGTTGACGCCGTCACGGTCAGCGGCTATGTCGAGGAAGTCAGGCAAGTCTTGGAGCAGCCGGTTACTCCGGAAAATTATGATGAGTTCAATCGCAAATTAAGTTTTGTTGAATTGGATTTAACCCGCTACAACAAGCAGATGTCCGATAAAACCCTGCAGGCGATGGATTTCGGCAACCGGTTTACCGAAAGTTCACGAAACTCCACGATGATCATTTTGGCGATTAGCGTCGCCGTCGCGGTGGGCTTGGGCTTTTTGGTCTCCCGATCGATCTCCCGGCCGCTCAAACGGGCGGTGGTGATGATTCAGGAGATGACCCGGGGCCATTTGGGGTTGCGCCTGAATATGAAAAGCCAGGGTGAGATCGGCATCATGGCCAAGAATATGGACCGGTTCGCCGAAGACTTGCAGCAGAACATTATCGGCACGATGCAAAAGATTGCCGACGGCGATCTCAGCACCGAGGTGGAGCTGAAGGATGAACGGGACGAGATCGGACCGGCGCTGCGGACCACTATTGAGTCGCTGCGCAGCCTGGCCGGTGACGTCAATTTGCTGTCCACCGCGGCCATCGAAGGCCGGTTCTCGGTCAGGGCCGATGCCAGCAAATATGAGGGCGATTACAAGGCCATCGTCGAAGGCATCAACGCCACGCTAAGCACGGTGGTTGATAAGGTTTTCTGGTATGAAGCGCTGCTGGACGCGATTCCGTTCCCGATCTCGGTAACCGATAACGATATGAAGTGGACCTTCATTAACCGTCCGGTGGAGCAAGCCATGGATCTGAAACGCGAGGATATCCTGGGCCAATCCTGCGTCAACTGGAACGCTAATATCTGCGACACTGAAAACTGTAGCATCGCCCGGTTGCGCAAGGGGCATGCCCAGACTTACTTCGATCATCAAGGAATGCATTTCCAGGCCGATACGTCCTATGTCCACAATATCAAAGGCGAGGTCGTGGGCCATATCGAATTGATGCAAGACATCACCGCCAAGACCAAAAGCGTTGATTATCAGAAGCAAGAGGTGGAGCGGCTGGCGGGCAATCTGCAACTGCTGGCCAAGGGCCGGCTCGACCTGGATCTAGAAGTCGCGGAGGGCGACGAATACACCGAGTTGGAGCGTGAAAACTTCACGCAGATCAATCAGAATCTGCAGTTGGTCAAGGACGCGCTGGGAGCCTTGATCGAAGACGCCAATCTCCTGGAGCAGGCGGCGCTGGAAGGGAAATTGGACATCCGGGCCGATCTTGATCGTCACGAGGGCGATTACCGCAAGATCATCGAGGGCGTGAACAATACCCTCGACGCGGTGATTGGGCCGCTGGACGAGGCCATCGGCGTTCTCAGGAAAATGGCGGTCAACGATTACACCCTGGAGATGGTCGGTAAGTACCAGGGCATGCTGGCGGAGTTCGCCACTGCCATCAATATGGTTGAGACCCGATTGCTCAACGTCCAGGATATCGCGATTCGCGTGGCCAAGGGTGATGTTTCGCAACTGGAGGAGTTTAAGAAGAGCGGCCAGCTTTCGGAGAACGACCAGCTGATGCCGGCTTTTATCACGATGATGGAGACCATTCAAAACCTGGCCGGCGAAGTCAACCGGCTGACCGAGGCGGCCACCATCGGCGATCTGGAAGTGCGTGGCGAGGCCGACAACTTTGAGGGACTGTACCATCAGATCGTATCCGGCATCAATCAAACCCTGAATGCGATGATCGCGCCGCTGGGCGAGACCATCCAGGTGCTCGACAGAATGGCGGACAATGATTATACCTCGGTGATGACTGAGGATTACCAGGGCGCCTTCCTGAGACTGGCCCGGGCGGTGAACGGAGTCCAGGAAACCCTGAATCAGGTTCTGAGCGAGATTAACGTCGCGGCGGTACAGATCGCGTCCGGATCGCGGCAGGTGGCCGACGGCAGCGAGCAGTTGTCGCAAGGCGCGACCGAACAGGCCAGTTCGATTCAGGAATTGTCGGCCACGATTATGGAGATCGCGGCCCAGACCCGGAAGAACGCCTCCAATGCCAACGAAGCCAACACCTTGTCCATGACGGCTCAGGACTGGGCGGTTCAAGGAAACGAGCAGATGAAAGGGATGCTCCAGTCGATGGCCGAGATTCAGGAGTCGTCGAAGAGCATCTCCAAGATCATCAAAGTTATTGACGAAATCGCCTTCCAAACCAATATTCTGGCCCTAAACGCCGCGGTCGAGGCGGCGCGAGCGGGCCAGCACGGCAAAGGCTTCGCCGTGGTCGCCGAGGAAGTGCGCAATCTGGCCGCTCGTAGCGCCAATGCGGCCAAGGAAACCACCGACTTGATCGAAAGCTCGATCAAGCGGGTCGAGGGCGGCACCAAGATCGCCAAGGAAACCGCGGCCGCGCTCAACAAGATCGTGGACGGAGTGGCCAAGGCCTCCAATTTCGTAGGCGAGATCGCGGTGGCCTCCAATGAGCAGGCGACCGGCATCGGGCAGATCAATCAAGGCATTGAGCAGGTTTCACGGGTGGTTCAGACCAATACCGCCACTTCGGAACAGAGCGCCGCGGCCAGCCAGGAACTGTCCAGCCAGGCGGAAGGCCTCAAGGAAGTGGTGAGCCGCTTCCGCTTGAAGGAGGGTTATGACGGAAGCCAAGGCCTGGTCCCGATGGAACAGGAAACGACTCCGCGCCCGGCGCCGAGCCTTGAGTCCAAAGCGGCGGCAAAGCGGACCCGGACCCGGCCGGCCGCGGACAAAGGCACGTTGAGCGATCGGGAGTTCGGGAAGTATTAAAAGCGTTTACATAGCTATAAGAAAATCGGCGGTAAATTAAAAATAAGGGCTGTCTCGTTAAAAAGAGACGGCCCTGTTTTTTAATGGCGGTAGCGGATTGGCTTGAACCGGTCCCCCTTCATCCTCTCCGGGCCATCGATTATCCACATTGCCCAACCAGTTATCCACAATCAGTAACGCAATATCCACATTTAGTAACTGAATATCCACATTCTTTTACTCCATGAAATGATTTAGTAGCTAAATATCCACATTTAGCAACAAAATATCCACATTCTGTTACTGAATGTGGATTGGGAGGGATTCCCCCAGTTCATTTATTCACAGAATATCCACATTTAGTTACTGAATATCCACATTCTTTTACTCGATGAAATAATTTAGTAAATGAATGTGGGTTGGGAGCGTCTCCCCCGCTTATTTTGGGAGCAAAAAACGCTTAATAAAGCGTCGCGCGCTTCGCGTTCTTCGTGGCGGTAAACCAAAAAACACAATCAGGAAGCGCACGAAGGGCAGGAAGAAGGGCTCCGCTTTACCGGGTTGACGTTTCCCCGGGAACGTAATATAATATACATAATTATCGCAAACTAACTTATACTGCGATGGACGTTGAAGGAGAAGAGTACCATTGCCGCGAGGCCATAGCGAGCCGGGTACGGTGGGAGCCGGCGCTTGACGGGGCATGGGAAAATCACTCCGGAGTCGCGCTCCCGAAAGCGCCGCCTCAATGGGGCCGGTAGGAAGCGCCGGATGCCGCCGTTACCGGTCAAAGCGGGGAGTTTATCATTGAAACTCCCAAGCTGGGTGGTACCACGGGTGAACGGACTCGTCCCAATTTTTTGGGACGGGTTTTTTTATTTGGGTAAAGGGTTCAGGGAAATGAGTAAGGCCTGTAAGGCCCTTTCCCTCTGGGGTGAATTCGAGGATGCGGTCCCTTTTCGGCTAATGGCCTTCCTTGGCCGCCGAAATCTTGAACCTTCCTGGTTCTGGTCCCCCGTCAATACGTGGGAGGGTGGCTGCGGGTCTAACGGCTTTTGCTGGACAATGGGCAGTTTTCGTTTGGGTTTGGGCTTCGGAGATCTCCCCCCGTCGCGAGGGAGGGAAAACGCCCAAAGGCGCCGGGGTGAGAGCATTGGCTCCGAGCCGACCCCAGCCAACAACCAAGAACTACGAACCAACAACCAACAACTAGAAACCAGGAACAGGTGTTTTACGACACGAAAGGAGATTGCATGGCAATGGGCAAGTTTCGGGAGGTTGAGACCAAGGTTCCGGTGAACCGGCGCGAGGAGGGGATCCTGGAACACTGGCGCGAGCAGGGGATTGCGGGACGGAGCGTATCGGAGCGCGAGGGCGCGCCGCGGTTCGTCTTTTATGAGGGGCCGCCGACGGCCAACGGCAAGCCCGGCATTCATCACGTGCTGGCCCGGACCCTGAAGGACACGGTCTGCCGCTACCAGACGATGCAGGGCTTTCAGGTGGACCGGAAAGCCGGCTGGGACACGCATGGCCTGCCGGTGGAGATCGAAGTCGAAAAGCAACTGGGCCTCTCTTCGAAGCAGCAGATCGAGGCGTACGGGATTGAGCCTTTCAATAAGAAATGCCGGGAGTCGGTCTTCACCTACGAGCGGGAATGGCGGCGGATGACCGAGCGGATCGGCTACTGGCTCGACATGGACCACCCCTATATCACCCTTGACAACAATTATATCGAGTCGGTCTGGTGGATCCTGAAACGTTATTTTGACGAAGGCCTGATCTACGAGGGGCACAAGATCATGCCCTACTGTTCGCGCTGCGGGACCCCGCTGGCTTCGCACGAAGTTTCGCTGGGCTATAAGGACGAGACCATCGACTCCGTTTACGTCCGGATGAAGGCCGTAGGGCATGAGGGCGAGTATTTCCTGGTCTGGACCACCACCCCCTGGACGCTCCCGTCCAACGTGGCCCTGGCGGTCAACCCCAATTACACATATGTCCGGGCACAGCGGCCCGACGATCCGGCCGTCTATATCCTGGTGCGCGACCGGGTTGAGCCGGTGCTCGGGAAAGAGGCGGCGATTTTAGAGGAGTTTAAGGGCGAAGCGCTGCTCGGCCGTAGCTATGAGCAACTGCTGGCGCTGGTCAAGACCGATTCGGCCAATGCCTTCAAGGTTTACGGAGCGGACTTCGTCTCCACCGAGGACGGCACCGGCATCGTCCATATCGCGCCGGCCTTCGGCGAGGATGACTATCAACTGGGCCGGAAATATGATCTGCCGGTGCTGCAGCCGGTCGACAAGGAAGGGAAATTCACTCCGGAAGTGACCCCGTGGGCCGGCCGCTTCGTGCGCGAGGCCGATCTGGACATCACCCGGCATTTGAAGGCCGAGGGCAAGCTCTTTTCGAAGGAGCGGCTGACCCACTCCTACCCGTATTGCTGGCGCTGCGACACGCCGCTCTTGTATTACGCCCGGAAGTCGTGGTATATCGCGACCACCAAGTACAAGGACCGCCTGATCGCCAACAATCAGAAGATTAACTGGTTCCCGGAGCATGTCGGGAAAGGCCGCTTCGGCAACTGGCTGGAGAACCTGATCGACTGGTCGCTGTCGCGCGACCGGTATTGGGGCACGCCGCTGAACATCTGGCGCTGCGAGTCCTGCAATGAGCTGGCCAGCGTCGGTTCCCGCCAGGAACTGGCCGAACGGGCCATCGAAACCGTGGACCCGGATACCATCGAACTGCACCGGCCTTATATCGACGAGATTCACCTGCGCTGCGAATGCGGCGGCCGGATGACCCGGACCACCGAAGTGATCGACTGCTGGTTCGATTCGGGATCGATGCCGTACGCTCAGTGGCATTACCCGTTCGAGCACCAGGACGACTTTGACCGGCTGTTCCCGGCCGACTTCATCTGCGAGGGGATCGATCAGACCCGGGGCTGGTTCTATTCGCTGCTGGCCATTGGCACCTTCCTCTTCGATCAGCCGACCTTCAAGAACGTGCTGGTTAACGACTTGCTGCTCGACAAGAACGGCCAGAAAATGTCCAAATCGCGCGGGAACGCGGTCGACCCCTGGCAGCTGCTGGAGAAGTACGGGGCCGACGCCACCCGCTGGTATCTGCTGGCGGTTTCGCCGCCCTGGACGCCGACCCGGTTCGACGAGGACGGCCTGAAAGAGGTTTTCGCCAAGTTCTTCGGAACCTTGCAGAACGTTTATTCTTTCTTTACCCTGTACGCCAACATCGACGGGGCCGATCCGGACCGCTACGAGATCCCCGTGGCCCAGCGGCCGGAGATCGACCGCTGGATCTTGTCGCGGCTGAATTCTTTGATCGCTGAAGTCCGGGACGAAATGAAAGAGTATGACCTGACCCGGGCGGTCCGGGCGATTCAAGCCTTTGTCATCGATGAGGTCTCCAACTGGTACGTCCGTCGCACCCGGGACCGTTTCTGGGCGGCGGAGATGGACCGCGACAAACAGGCGGTGTACCGGACCCTGTGGGAGGTGCTGATCGCGGTCGCCAAACTGATGGCGCCTTTCGCGCCCTTCCTGGCCGACGATATCTACCGGAACCTGATCCAGGGCGCGGCCGGGGCCAAGGATTCGGTTCACCTGGAGCTGTATCCGGAGGGTGACGCCGGTCTGGTGGATCGGGATCTGGAAGAGCACATGGGACTGGTCATTGACCTGGTCTCATTGGGCCGGGCCGCCCGGAACAAAGTCCAGATCAAGGTCAGGCAGCCGTTGCCCGCGATCCTGGTCGACCGGAAAACCCAAAAGTCGCTGGCGTCAATGGCCGAGCTGGTCAAGGAAGAGCTGAATGTCAAGACCCTGGAATATATCGAGGACCCGGACGCCTACGTCTCCTATACGGTGAAGCCCAACTTCCCGGTGCTGGGGCCGAAATACGGCAAGCTGCTCGGCGCCATCGGCGCCGCGCTGTCCAAGGCGGATGCGGCCGGACTGGTCAAGGAATTGCGGTCGGCCGGCGCGATTCAGCTGGAAGCCGGCGGCAACCAGGTAACCCTGACCCAGGATGACCTGGAAGTGCGGGTTCAAGACAAGGAAGGCTACGCGGTGGAGATGGATCACGGCCGCTATATCGTGCTCGATCTCCAGCTGACCCCGGCCTTGATCGAGGAAGGCCTGGCGCGCGAGGTCGTCTCCAAGGTTCAGAACATGCGCAAGAACGCCGGACTGGAGCTGACCGACAGGATTCGCTTGAGCTTCGTCAGTGACGACGCGGTGGCCGGCGCGCTGGAGAGCTTCCGGGAATACGTCACCGCCGAGACCCTGGCCGTGGAGCTGAAACGGGAGGCCGCCGGCAAGGAAGGCTTTGAGAAGTGGGATATCAACGGCCATCCGGCCGAGATCAAGGTGGAGCGGGAAGGCTGACCGGCGCGGCCGGATCATGCTTTGAATCACGTGAAATGAAGAACCCCCTGACTTATCAGGGGGTTCTTCATTTGGTCCGGGCGCCGTTCGAGCGGAAAGACGTTGAGGAATGTCCGGTGTTCAACGGTGCGATCGCCTATATTTCAGTTGCGAGGATTGAATGGGATTGTTAAAAACGTTACAACCCGGGGAAATCTTTGATTCATCCTTTGCCCTCTTAGAGCCCGATATAGTAAAGAAGCAGGAAAGAAGCCGCACTCTAATGAAATTCATAGGTAAGGATCATTATAAAGTCGTGGAATGTTCACGTAACGTACACAAAATTTATTTAGAATAAAGTCGTCAAATAGGAACTCTTGTAATGTCAGGTAAAAATGTACATCAGCCTTTGTTCCGATAATAAACATATAAGGGGGATTAAGTTAAAAAATCGCGTCGGATGAAAGGCTTGGATTCAATCATTCCCATTGTTGAAAGCGAGCAGCTTAACTTTACAAAATATTTTTCCGCAAATTCAGGTTAGGGTTTTAAGCCGCGCTCATTGATTATCTTTCAGGAACCCTGGAATGTGAGCAAAACAAAGCTAATAGGAGATTTGATTTTGAAAAAGAATTTCTTATCGAAAAAACTATTATGGCTGGCGGTATTCCTGAACATCATCCTTAGTTCCGGGGTAACCGCTTTCGCCCAGACCGAAACCCAAACCTTAACCTTGGCCCAAGCGCTGGAAATGGCATTCCAAGCGGATTACCAGGTAAAGATGGACCGGAATAGCCTGGAACAAGCCAAACTGTCCGTGAAAAAAGCGGCATTGAAGATTTTGCCCCAGGCGACCGTGGAAGGCCAATATCAGTATCAGACCACGGACAGCACCTATCCGAGCGCCTATCAGATCGTGGTTACGGAGACGATTCCCACTTCTTACAATCTGTACGGGCAAAAAATCGTCTCCGATATCGGAGCCGCCATGTGGGACCAGGTTACGGCCGAGGCCACCCTGCAGATCAGCCAGTCCGAAGTGATTTATGATACGTATGAATATTATCTGAATGTCTTAAAGGCCCAGCAAGTGTTGAAACTGCAAGAGGCGGCCCTGGTAAAATACAAAGAAGACAGTCAATTGGCAGAAAAACAATTGAGTCTGGGCAAGATTACCAAACCGGAACAATTGAAGACCGTCAACAGCTTGAATCAGGCCGAGTATGACCTGGAAAAAAACCGTTCCGATTTGGACATCGCCCGGCAGAAATTAGCCAACCAGCTCGGGCTGGAGGATCTATCGGGCTATCAGTTGGAAGAAGCGGGTTTGGGCGGGGACGAATTCGAAGCACAACTGGCCGCGCTGCAGGAAAAAGCGTTGCAAAGACGGCTGGAGTTACAGAAAAAAGAGATCGTCATCAAGCAGGCGCAACGCACCTGGGCTCAGGCCAAGAATGAGGAGTTGCCGGCGGTATCGGTGGGCTACACCAGCCAAAATCAAACCCAAAGCTTTGGGTTGAGCTATGATTTCTTGAGCGGCGATCTCAGCGGGACGCTGGCGCATAAGGATGAATCGTATCAATCGCAATCGGATGCCCTCTCCGGCGGAACGGGCAATTATTACGGCGACAAAAAGGATTACTTCACGCTGAAGTTTAGTTGGAGCCTGGATTTTGGCACGGCGGCCAATCAAACCAAACAGGCCCGCTACGCCATGGACAGCGCCAAGCTTGATCTGGAGAAACAACGCCGGGACATTCTGCTGGACGTATCCCAGGCATTGGCCGATTACCGGCTGGCCGTCCGGCAACACGATTTGAATCAAAAGGCATTGCCCTATTATGAAAAGGATCTGGAGATCAAAGAGGTGCAGTTGAAGCTGGGCGCGATAACCTTCACCGACCTTTCCGACGCGCGGCAGGATGCCTTGGATGCGCGGATCGCGGCCGCCAAGTCCGTCTATGACCGGGTACTGGCCTTGCAACAACTCAAAAAAGCAGCCGGCGAACTGTATCCGTTTGATCAGATATCCAGATTGGAGGGGAAACAACCGTGAAAAAATTGAACCGGAAATGGATCATTCTTGGACTCATCGCGGCGGGGGTTTTGGCAGCCGGCTGGTGGGTGGCGCAGCAGCGGCAGAAAGCGGCGCTGTCAAGCAATGAAGCGCGGTTTGACAGCGTTGAAGCGCGGCGGATGGATCTCAGTGAGAAGATCGACGCCACCGGAAACGTGGTCACCGAAAAAAACGCCGCGATTTATCCGCCGTATAACGCAACGGTCAAACAGATTCTGGCGAACCCGGGCGATTCGGTGCGGCAAGGCGACGTCCTACTGATCCTGCAATTAAGCGACTACGACTTGATCAACTATTCGGCGGGGTGGAAATCATCGCTGGAAAAGACGGAAGAGAACTTGCGGGTTGCGCAAAAAGCGTTGGAACGGCAACAGATTCTTTTTAAAATCCAGGGTACCACCATCGACGACCTGGAAAGCGCCCAGAGCCGAGTCCAGCAATATGAGACGGAAGTGTCGGAATACCGCCTGAAGATCGCCTCGCTAACTAAGAACGGCGTTAATAATCAGAATGAGATCATTATTAAAGCGCCTTTCGACGCGGAGGTCTCCTGGATCAACGTAAAGTTGGAGGAAACGGTGGCGACGGCCGATGAATTGCTGACCCTGGGCGGCGCCAGCGCCGTCCGGGTCGAGGCGTCGGTCGACCAAGGCGATATCAATCAGATTAAGGTCGGGCAGCAGGCGTCGATCAGCGCCAACGACCAAAACCGCACGCTCATCCCGGGAGAGGTTACTTCCTTTGGAAGCACCGGAACCATCAGTTCCAACGTGGTCACGTTTCCAGTGATCATCAAACCGATGACAGGTAATAACCGAAATCCGGCGGCGCGGAGGGATAACGACGCGTCAAAGCGGCAGATTGAGAAGAAGCTGTCAGATCGCCCCCAATCGGCGGAAAAGAATCTCGCGGGCCTGTTGAAATCGGGAATGACAGTGGATGTAACGATAATGGTTGATCCTCACCCCGATGTGCTCGCCGTTCCGGTCCGGGCGATACGGAAGGAAAACGGCCAAACTTTCGTCAGGGTGCTGAAAGACGGGGAGTATGTTTCCCGAGAGGTCCAGTTGGGATTCGAGGGCACTGATTATGTGGAAATTTTGTCCGGATTGTCTGAAGGAGAGCAGGTGGCCGTAGCGCGGGTGCAATCCACTGGCCCAAGCAGTGGCGGGTCCCGTTCTCAAAGAAACGGGAATACGGGCCGCATCCGGATGGGCCCTCCCCCGATGTGAATAGGAGAAAACATGATTGAAATGGAACGTATTTGCAAAGTGTATCGCATGGGCGACGCCGAGGTCCGCGCGTTGGACGATGTGTCGCTGCGCGTGAACGAGGGCGAAATGGTGGCGATCATGGGGCCGTCCGGCTCCGGCAAATCCACCGTCATGAACATGATCGGCTGCTTGGATCAGCCGAGTTCCGGGTCGTATAAGCTCGCCGGCCGGGAGGTCGCTCATTTAAATGAAGCGGAATTGGCCGCACTTCGGAACCGGGAGATCGGGTTCGTCTTTCAATCCTTTAACCTGCTGCCCAATTTAACCGCTCTCCAAAATGTCGAGTTGCCGTTGGTATATGCCGGGACCGCCGCGGCGGAACGGCGGCGGCGGGCGTTGGACGCTTTGAAAACCATGGGGCTGGAGAACCGGATCCATCATAAGCCGCGCGAGTTGTCCGGCGGCCAGCAACAGCGGGTGGCGATCGCGCGGGCGCTGGTCGGCCGCCCCAAATTGCTGCTGGCGGATGAACCCACCGGAAATTTGGACTCCAAGTCCAGCGTGGAGATTCTGGGGATCTTTCAGGGACTGCATGGCCAAGGGATGACCATTGTCATGGTGACCCATGAACCGGATATCGCCAGTTATACCCAAAGGATTTTGCGGTTCCGCGATGGAAAGATTGTCGCCGATGAACCGAACCGGCAGGTCTTGATCACCCAGGAGGTGTCGCCAGCGTGAGAATTACCGAAAACATCTCGATGGCGGTAAAAAATCTGACCGCCAACAAAATCCGTTCCTTGTTAACCATGTTGGGCGTGATCATCGGGGTGGCCGCGGTCATCGACATGGTCGCGCTGGGGGAAGGAGCCAAGCAACAAGTCACCCAAAATATCACGGCCATGGGATCCAATCTGGTGATGGTCTTTCCGGGAATGGGCAGCCGGCGCGGCGGCTCTTTTGGCGGCGGACAACCGTTAACCAACAAGCTCATTCCGGTGCTCGAAAAAGCCTCATTCGACATTGCGGCGATTGCTCCCGAAGCCCGGAGCAATATGACGGTTGGCACTGGCGTCGAGAGTATGAACAGTTCCGTTATTGGATGCACCATTCCTTATTTTTCGCTTCGGAATTATCAATTGGCGGAAGGCAGGGTTTTCAGCGAATCCGAGGTTCACGGCCGGCGGCGGGTGGCGGTGATCGGCTCATATGTCGCCTCGGAATTGTTTGAGGGGTCCGATCCGATTGGCCAGGACATCAAGGTGGGGGTATCACGCTTTCAAATCGTCGGCGTTTTGAGTGAAAAGGGCCAGAGCGGTTTCAATAACAGCGACGATGTGGTGTTAATCCCGCTATCTACCGCGCAGCAACGCATATTTGGCAATCAAAACCTGAATACCATCTATATTCAGGCGAGCAGCTCCGAGCGCGTGGATTCGGTGTACAATCAGATTTATGACGCCCTCTTGCAGTATTTCAAAGACGAGACCAAATTTAACGTCAGAAATCAGGCGGAAATCCTCTCCACCGTTCAGCAGACCACCCAGACATTTACGTTGCTGCTGGCGGGCATCGCCGCGGTTTCGCTGTTGGTTGGCGGCATCGGAATTATGAATATCATGTTGGTTTCGGTGACCGAACGGATTAAAGAGATTGGCATCCGCAAGGCGATCGGCGCTCGGAAATCGGAGATCCTGGGATTGTTCTTAATCGAGGCGGTGGGCCTCAGTGTAATCGGGGGACTGATCGGAATCATCCTGGGGTGGATATTGGCCTCGGGCATCGCCAGATTTTCCGGGTGGTCGACGGTGGTCTCGCCCTTGTCCATTGTGCTCTCGTTCGGCTTTTCGTTTCTGGTAGGGCTGTTCTTTGGGGGGTATCCGGCCTATAAAGCGGCGGGATTGAATCCCATCGAGGCGCTACGGCACGAATGAACCGCCGATGAGTTCTGCTAGAGAAATTGGTATTTAATTCTCAACGGACTAAATAACCCTCTGAGCATTCAGCAGAGGGTTTATAAATGGGTAGAGCCTTTTATAGCGAGCGTTGCAAGCATTTTCGAAGATCTCCGCCCGTAGCGACGGATTCAAATCCTCCATCCACCTTCTTTTGCTCCGGCGGTGCGCTTACGGCTTGCGCCTGGATGGCACCAGCAAAATGATGCCGAGCGCGATTAGGAGAAACGGCCAGAAGTAATGGCTGAAATCCCAGGGGAGCAGCGCCTTCACCAGAAAATAGAGGCCGAGCAGGATCAGAACCAGTCCGAAGAGGCTGCCTTTGGGCCAGCCGTCACCGCCGGTTTTCGGTTTCACCGGCTCGGCTTCTATGGTTTCGGTGGCCTCAGCGGTTTCAGCCGGCGCCGGTTCGCTTCGGATCTCGATCTCCTCGGGAATGACAATCCAGGCGATGATGTAGGCCAAAACCCCGGTGCCGCCGAAGAGCACCGCCAGCACCCAGATCAGCCGGATCAGGGTCACGTCCACCGCGAAATATTCGGCGATTCCTCCGGCGACCCCCGCGATCCGGCGATCCCGGGTTGAACGGTATAAACGTTTGACAGTCATGGCAAAGCCTCCTAAAACGTAAATTAAGCGTTATAAAACCAATCCCGGCGCTTCCATCAGTATGCCCTTCAGCCCGCATTCTATCGCTTCGGAAAGGATCGCGGCCTCCGGGATCAAGAGGTTTATTTTAGCCTATAAACAAGTGGGAGGAAATATGCCGAAAACAGCTGGAGTTGTAAATTTTCGAACCGGCGTATATATTCTACTTATTGGAGTAATTTTCCTTCCGACACGTTCCGTTTATCCGGCGGAGGTGGCGAATGGCCCCTGGGTCCGCTGTTCCTCCAGCCAAGACACCAATTCGGCCAGGGCATGCTCTTCATGGTGAAGGCCGATCCGGTCCGCCGCCGCTTTCAGATCGGGGTGGCCATTGGCCACGCTGACTCCGATCCCGGCCTCCCGGATCATTTCAAGATCATTGAGGTGATCGCCGATGGCCACCGTCGCCGTGACGGACAGGCCGAGCAGCCCGGCCAGGATGCGCAGGGCGGCGCCCTTGGAAGCGCCTCTGGGCAGAAGCTCGAGATAGAACGGATCGGACCGGACCAGGTGGCAGGGTAAGGTTTTCGGTTTCAGGAACGCCTCGACCCGGTCCAGTTGTTCCGGCTCCCAGGCCGTCAATACTTTGCGCCAGGGCAGCCCCAGTTGGTCAATGGTTGACGGGCGATCCGGAAACCGCTCCAGATCCCGGTGGCGTTCGGTAATCGGGTTCTTTCGCGGAAAAAAAACTTCTTCCCCACGGTACACCTCAACCCCGAGTTCGGGAAATTCCTGCATGATCTCAGCCAGCAGCGGCAGGACATCCCGGTCGAGAAAACTCTCCCAGACCATCTCCTGGCGCCGGAGATCATAAATGGCGGCCCCATTATAAAGAATGGCCGGAGCATTGACTGGCAGCAGCGGCAGATAAGGCAGGACGGCCCGCGCAATCCTGCCGGTGGCCAGCGTGAACCGGCCGCCGCCCGCCACGAACCGTTCCAGGGCGCGGCGGTTCTCATGGCTGATTCGCTTGCGGGAGTCAAGCAAGGTACCGTCGAGATCGCTTACCAGTAATACGCCGGCAAAAGGTTGATCGGGCATGGGACGCTCCTTTGTTTCAGTAGTTTCGGAAATTTAACCGTACTGCATTAATTGCGGTAATCCGGCGGATAATCCTTCCCGAACACCGGATTTTAATCCAATGTTCATTGAAGGGCCGGGCATAAACCGGCGGCAAACCGGGATACTAGATCCGGGCAGCTCCGCCATGCCTGCGCCAACGGCGCCGCGCGGCCGGGTTGAGGGATGTCACATCTTGTTTCGCTTTGGAATATGATTTTAGTATACGTGCTATCGCGACAAAAGCCCGACGGCGCCAGCCGTTCCGGGTTCGGCCACGTATCACGATTCGTCCGGCCAGCAAAAGCCTGGCGGGACGTTAATTTCGAGCGGGGGAGCGGTGACATGCCGGTTTTGTCCGGATCAGAGCGGAATATCGCCATTTTTTTGGCGGGTTGCATTGAAGAAGCTTATCAACAGTATCAAACCGGGGGAACCTTTCAGATCCCGAACGGGTTTCGCCTGGTGACCACCTTTACCGGAACTGCGCTGCTGGATCCGGAACCCATCGGGTATATCATCGAGTCCGAGCTGGAGGCGGTGCTGGTGTTCCGGGGCACGGCCACTCCGGAGGAATGGTTGCGGGATCTGGAGTTCCGGCAGGTCGAATACGAATTTGTCCCGTCGGCCGGCAAGACGCACGCCGGATTTACCGCCATCTATCAATCTGCCAGGGAGCGGATCTTCTACGCCGTCCGGCGGGTGAGCGCCTGGAAACGGCTGCTGATCACCGGACACAGCCTGGGAGGGGCCTTAGCGACGCTGGCCGCGCTGGACCTTGCGGTAAATACCCCCTTTTCAGCTCCACTAATGATTAATTTCGGAAGCCCCCGGGTCGGCGACCCCGAATTCGCCGATGTTTATGACAATACGGTCAGGAATAGCCTCCGGGTGGTAAATCTTTTCGATCCGGTCCCCCGGGTTCCGTTTGAGCGGTCCCCCACCTTGATCGGAAAAGAGACTGTCATCTACCGCCATGTCGAGGCGGCGCACCTGTTCATGGTTCACGGCGGCAACCTGCCCCAGAATCATAGCCTCAAGGTTTATCTCGAAGGGTTGGGCGCAAACCGGATGGCTAAGGCGGAATAGTTTTTATCACTGCTCCGATACCGGCCCCACCCCTTGAAACGGCCGGTTGCAACGGGACCTGGGAGCTTGTGCGCGTAATTCTTTTTTCAGGATATAAAGCACAAGCTAAGTGTAACTAACGGCACGACACAGGTTGCGGCTGTTTTCGAATACCCGCACCGACTTTTGGCCCCGCCGGACCCGGGTTTTGTGAAAAAAATGTAACTTGATGGTATAAGCTGCTTCATTCCGACGCAGAATATGGGAGACCTATTATTTGGGAATCGAATCTGATAAGGAGTGAAGCTTCCAATGTCGAAACAAGCCCTCGCTGTGGCAAAATCTGCAACAAAATCGTCTCCGAAAGTCAAGCCGCGATATACCGACGATGAAAACCGGCTGTTATTCGAGTCGTGGTGGCATCCGCAACAGCGTCGCGAACTCTCCGCCAAACTGGGCCGGGAAATGAGCGCGCTCCGGAGCCAGTTTTGCCGGTTATTGAAAGAGAAAGGAATCTCCAATCAGGATTATTACAAAATGATGCAAACCCGGCACGCCGATGAGACCGATCTGGGCGGCCGCAAACGGAATCCGGAGTCGAAAGCGGTGGACCGCATCATCCTGGAGACATTCTGCAAACATCAGGCTTTGGGCAATTCCCGGACCCAGGCTTGCGCCGAACTCCAGAAGACGCTGGGCGGAGGATTTAGCGAAGCTGCCCTGAAACTGCGCTTTTACCGCCTGGTCAAAGTCATGAGCTACAATGACGAAGACTTGCTGCGGATTGGCCGGCAGTTGCTGGGCGAACCGGTCGAAACTGCCATTGAGCCGGTCCCGCTCAATCCGGTGGAGGAGGCTCCGGAGTTACGGAGCATTGTTCCGGTTCAATCCGGCAAGGCCGGCGACAACTCGTTCTTTTATGCGATCTCCTCGCTGCCGGAAACCGTGCGCAACCATGAACACCGGGTGGCCCGGCTGGAAGAACTGCAACGGCACCAACTGGATCTGCGAGGCTTCATCGAGCACCTACTGGCGGTGGAACGGGATCTGAAACGCGAGGACAAGCTGATGGAAGAGATCCAGCGCCTCACCGAGGAGAATGAAAACTTCCAGCACTTGACCGAGAAAGAACGGGATCGGTTGAAGAAGCGGGAGTCGGAATTGGCGGAAGTGTTTCAATTGCTTGAGAAGACCCTTTCCGATTTCATGAACCTCGAAAGTGTTTCCAAACTGGCTTCGCTCGGCGACTTCATGCACAGGCTGGAGATTACCGTCGACCAGTTCGGAAACGTGCTCAAAAGCAAACGCGTATTGATGTAAAAAAGATGTTCCTGATATAAAGCCCGGCTACGGGCTTTTTTTCCGTCCGGATGCGGGCGGCGCGCCGGGTTTCCCTCATTGTCAGGTAACGGGCTATATAACTATATAAGTTGAATTAAATTTCTAAGTAAGCCTTATGTCCCTAAAGCCGGCCATGATGGAAAGAATTAATCAATTTACTTCATCCGCTATATGTTACTATTTGACTACGTTTGAAAAACCCTGCATAAGCGTTAAATTTCATTTTCCAGCTTCTTGACATAGTGGTGCCAATCGCCTATAATGGAAACTGAAAAAACCAAATTGGTTTCCCGAAACAAGCGGTTCTCCGTCCCGAGCTTCAAATCATTACAAGCTAAAAGAGGGTAGTTCAAATGAACGATGAGGATCGAATCAGGCAGGTAATCGTCGATAAGGCATCCGAACTTTTTTTTCAGTACGGGTTTGCCAACACCACCACCCAACAGATCGCCGAGGAACTGGATATCAGCAAAAAGACGATTTATAAATATTTCCCCAGCAAGGAAACGTTGCTCGAAGAGATTCTGGGAAAGGAACACCGGGAGATGGAGTTTCGCTTGTCCAACCTGGTCAACGACACCTCCCTGGATTTCGTGGAAAAAGGCAAGCGCCTCTCTGAGCTGCTGGTCATGGGCGATTCCAAGTTTGGGCCGCAATTCATCCGGGATTTGCAAAAAATGAATTTCAAGGAGTGTTGCCATCATCAGGGCCGTCAACGGATCCTTGATTATATCGAACAGTTGGTCCGGGAAGGGATCGAAGAGGGCCTGATCCGTAAGGATGTCAACGTGACCCTGATCATGTTGCTGGTCGAAGGCATCCATGCCAATCTGACCTTCAGCCGGATCGCCGAATTTGGACTTTCAATGACCGAGACGCTGGAAGGGCTGATCCGGATCCTCAATGAAGGGATTTTGAGCGAACAAGGCCGCGATAAATATGTCAAGCAAGAGGCGGCCATGAATTCCTGAAAGCATGGGGAACTCCGCGAAAGGCCGTGGGTTATCGCAAATGTCCGAGTGGTGAGAAATTTTTTTTGCGATTGTGGAAACCAAAGAAACTTCAATGGTTTCCTGAAGGTAAAAATTTCGTTAACAGACGATAAAGAAAGGGGCAATAACAATGGGCAAGAAGTGGGTTGGTCTGATGATCGCGGTGGTCGTGACGGGAGTGATCTTCGTCACGCTGCTGTCAAATAAAGCCAAGATGGCGGCGGAATCGGAATCGTTCACTCTCTCCTCCTTCCCGGTCACGGCAGTCGCGGTGGAGCGGCGGAATGTCAGCGCCGATCTGACCCAGATTGGCGTGATCGCCGCCAACAACGATGTGACAGTGGTCTCCGAGACGCAGGGCCGGGTCACCGCGGTCTATGTGAAAGTGGGCTCGTCGGTCGGCGCCGGCTCGGTGATCGCCAAAGTTGACGACGAACTGCAATATGCATCGTACTTAGCGGCTCAGACCAATTATGAGAAAGCCAAGAAAGATTTGGAGCGGCTCGATGTGCTGCATCGCCAGGAGATCATCTCCGTTTCACAATTGGAAGGGGCCAGGCTGGCTTTTAAGGCGGCAGAAGCCG
The DNA here is from genome assembly GCA_023402395.1 of Bacillota bacterium. Classification (GTDB taxonomy): domain Bacteria; phylum Bacillota; class UBA4882; order UBA8346; family UBA8346; genus JAEYGI01. The sequence continues at coordinate 29,996 of JAEYGI010000027.1, read as the reverse complement.
AGTATACCGCGGCTCGCCGCCAATATCAGAACTCCGCGATCACCTCGCCCATTGCCGGCCAGATCAGTGAGCGGCTGGTAGAGGTCGGAACCATGGTCACTCCCGGCAAATCCATCGCCAATGTGGTTGACATCAGCCGGCTTAAAGTGAAATTGAATCTGAGCGAGGAAGATGTTTTCCGGGTCAAAGTAGGCGATCCGGTAGAGATTGCCACCGATGTCTATCCGGGAGTCAAGTTCTACGGCAGGATTGAAACGATCAGCGCCAAGGGCGACGAGGCCCATACTTATCCGGTGGAGATTGCTTTTAGCAACAATCAAAATAATCCGCTCAAAGCCGGGATGTTCGGGCGGGTGATCTTCAAAACCGGCGTGGAAACCAGTGCGTTGGTAATCCCCAGGGAAGCTCTGGTGGGTAGCGTCAAGGATCCGCAAGTGTTCGTGGTGGAAGACGGGAAGGCCCGCTTGCGCTCGATCACGGTCGGCGCCGAAATCGGCACGGACCTGACCGTACTGCGGAGCTTGCGTGAAGGCGAAACCGTGGTCGTCAGCGGCCAAAGCAATCTCAGCGATAATGTGGCCGTTAAGGTCATGAAATAGCGTAGCGGTTCCTGGTTCCTAGTCTGCTTGGTTTGTGGCTCCAAACTAGTGAGAACCAGCAACTGACAACTAGGAACTGACAATTAGGATAGACATTTTTCATTTTGACTTTCGACAAGTAGGTGATTGTTTTGACTATTACCGAACTAGCCATCAAACGGCCGTCTTTGATCATTGTGCTCTTTATCGCCCTGACCCTGCTTGGGATCTTCGGATACAATCAGCTCAAATACGAACTATTGCCGGATATCAATGTTCCGGTGATCAGTATCGTGACCGTCTATCCCGGGGCCTCGGCCTCCGAGGTGGAGTCGGGGATTACCAAAAAGGTCGAGGATGCCATCTCCGCTCTCGACAAAGTTGACGGGGTCTACTCAACCTCCCAGGAAGGGGTCTCCAGCGTCGTTATTGAATTTACCCAGGATGCCAATATTGATTTTTCGCTTCAGGACGCGCAACGCAAGATCAACCAGATCCTGGCCGACTTGCCTGACAGCGCCGAAGCGCCGACCCTCTCAAAGCTTTCCATCAACGAACAGCCGGTGCTCCGGATTGGAGCCACCTCCGAACTGCCCGCCAAGGAACTAAGCCAGTTTCTGAAAGACACGGTCAAACCCCAGTTATCCCGGGTGGCCGGCGTCGGGCAAGTGGTACTGGTAGGCATGGAGGAGCGGGAGATCAAGGTCAACGTTGACGCCCAGCGGCTGCGGACCTACGGCTTGTCAATTCTCCAGGTGATGCAGGCGGTCCAGGCCGCCAACCTGGAATTCCCCACCGGAAACGTTAAGGACCGCGACGGACAGTTCACGGTCAGGCTGGCCGGAAAGTTCAACACCCTGGCCGAGATGAAGGGGTTGATCATCGGCCAGTCCAAGCAGGGCGGCGAGATCCGGCTCTCGGACATCGCCGAGATTCAGGACGGAACCAAGGAGATGACCAATCTGAGCCGGATCAACGGCCGGTCGGCGGTGACGATTCTGGTGCAGAAACAGTCCGACGCCAACGCGGTGGAAGTTTGCCGGCTGGTCCGCGCCGAAATTGAAAAGCTCCAGGCGGAGCAGGCGAAAATCGGCCTTCGCTTCGACGTGGCCCAGGACAGTTCGATCTTCACGCTCGACGCCGCCAATGCCGTCAAGGAGGATCTGGGCATCGCCGTGCTGCTGGTGGCCGCGGTGATGCTGCTCTTTTTGCACAGCATCCGGAACTCATTGATCGTGATGGTAGCCATCCCGTCGTCCCTGGTGGCGACGATGATCGGGATGTGGGCGTTCGGCTACTCCCTGAACCTGATGACCTTGCTGGCGCTGTCGCTGGTCATCGGAATCCTGGTCGACGATTCTATCGTGGTCCTGGAGAACATCTACCGTCATCTGGAGCTCGGCGAGGAGAAACGGAGCGCCGCCCTGAAAGGGCGGAACGAGATCGGGTTCACAGCGCTCTCCATTACCATGGTCGACGTGGTGGTCTTCGTGCCGCTGGCATTGGTCACCGGGATCATCGGCGGGATCATGCGGGAGTTCTCGGTAGTGGTGGTAATGTCGACCCTGATGAGCCTGTTTGTGTCGTTTACCGTTACGCCGCTGCTGGCTTCCCGCTTCAGTAAACTGGAGCATCTGACCAGAGGGAGCTTAATGGGCAGGTTCGGCGGCTGGTTCGAGCGGCAATACGAAGGGCTGGCCCGCACCTATCGGGAGGCGCTCGAATGGGCGCTCGCCAACCGCTGGCTGGTGATCCTCGGCGTGGCGCTGCTGTTTATCGCGGCGCTGGCCCTGGTGCCGCTAGGATTCATCGGCGGCGAGTTCATGCCGCAGTCGGACCGGGGCGAGTTCGCGCTGACCTTGGAGCTTCCGGCCGGCGCCAAGCTGGAGCAGACCAACGCCGTCACCCAGCGGGTGGAACGGATGATGACCAAGTATCCCGAGGTCCGCAAGGTCATCGTCAATGTCGGCGCTTCCAGCGGCGGATTCATCGGGATGTCGTCCAATAACATCGCCGAGGTTCACGTGATCCTGGCCGACAAGAAGGAACGGAAGCGTTCCACCGACGCCGTCTCCCGGGAAGTCCGGAAAGACGTGATGCTGGCCATCCCCGGCGTCAAATGCCGGGTCAATCCGATCAGCCTTTGGGGCACGGCCGAAGGCACGCCGATTCAGATCTCGGTCAACGGCCGGAGCTGGGAACTGGCCTATCAGGCCGCCGAACAGGTGGCCGCCATTTTGAAAACGATCCCGGGAACCGCCGATGTCCGGCTGTCGGCCGAGGAAGGCAAGCCTGAAACCAGGGTCGAAATTGACCGGGAGAAAATGGCCGCGCTGGGGCTGACCATGGCCGATGTCGGTTCGGCGCTGCGGGTCGGGCTGACCGGCGACGCGCAGTCGAAGTTCCGGGATACTGACGGCGTCGAATACGACACCCGGGTGGTGCTCGATGAGTATGACCGGTCCCGGACCGCCGATATCGCTGAGTTGACTTTCGTCAACCGCGACGGCAAGCCGGTGGCGCTGAAGCAGTTCGCCCGGATCAGCCGGTCGTTGGGGCCGACTCTGATTCAACGGCGGGACCGGAGTTACGCCATTACCGTTTCCTCGCAGGCCGTCGGCAGGCCGAGCGGGAGCATTGGCGATGATTTCAAGCGGGAGGTGCAGCGGGTGCAATTACCGGCCGGTTCCGGCATCGCCTACCTGGGCGATCTGGAACAGCAGGAGGAGTCCTTCGGAACTCTGGGCCTGGCGCTGCTGGCCGCGATTATTTTCGTTTATTTGATCATGGTGGCCTTGTACGATTCGTTCGTCTACCCCTTCGTGGTGCTCTTTTCGGTGCCGCTGGCGGTGATCGGCGCCTTGCTGGCGCTGGCGCTGACCATGAATTCGATCAATATCTTTTCGATCCTCGGGATCATTATGCAGATCGGCCTGGTGAGCAAGAATGCCATCCTGCTGGTGGACTTCGCCAACAAGGCCCGCCAGGAAGGGCTCGAAGTAAGGGAGGCGCTGCTGGAGGCGGGCCGGGAACGGCTCCGGCCGATTCTGATGACCACGCTGACCATGATCCTCGGGATGCTGCCGATCGCCTTGTCCCATTCGGCGGGTTCCGAATATAAGCAGGGATTGGGATGGGCGCTGATCGGCGGCCTGACGGTATCAATGATCATGACCCTGATCCTGGTGCCGGTCGTCTATACGCTGGTTGACAAGTACCGGACCAGCGCCGGCCGGTTGATCGGACGGATGTTCAAACGGGAAGAAGCGGTTTGAACAGTGAAATGGCAAATACTCCAGGCGCGCCGTCGGCGCGCCTTTTTTTATGGCTATGTTGACGCGTTGAAAGCGTACACGGTTCGACTCGAATCCAAGGGAAACCCTTCCGCAGACGAGCTGTTTGACTCCGTTTCGAATCCGCCATGCTCCGTTAACAGATGACTCCGGCCCGTTGGCTAATAACTTTTCCACATTGGCAAATGACTTATCCGCATTGCAAGATGGCAATGTCATTTTGCGATCCACCAATTGGAAATTGGCACGATCCAATGTAACTTTGGCAGATGGCAATTCACCTGGGAGGGATCGCAACGCGGCATTGGCAGGAAGCATTTTACTATTGGCATCCACCAATTGGAAATTGGCGAATGGTTTTTCCACATTGAGAGATAACTTTTCCACATTGGCAAGTGGTTCTACAATTGAAGCGGACCTAAAGCGGTCACCGCAATTTTCTTTTTAAACCCGGGTAAACCCCGCCTTTCTAAAAATAAGATTCGGTTCAGTAACGCCGCCTTTTATCGGAAGACGGGATCAGCATTTCTTCCCGGTATTTAGCCACTGTTCTACGGGAAATGGCAATATTCTTTGCTTTTAGCAATTCCATCAACCGTTGATCGCTCCAGGGTGACTTGGGGTCTTCTTCCATGACCGCCCCTTTGATCAGCCTTTTCACACTCTCCGCCGCGACTTGCTCCCCGCCGTTCGCCTCAAGCCCCGCATCAAAGAAAAACTTGAATGGATAGCTTCCTTGGGGGGTTTCGATGTATTTCCCGGCGATGCAGCGGGATACGGTCGATTCGTGGATGCCAAGCAGGGCGGCGATCTGGCGGAGCGTGAGAGGTTTTAAAGATCGAACCCCCTGATCCAAAAAGCCGGTTTGAAAGTGAATGATACTTTCCGTCACCTGAAAAAGGGTTGACCTTCGCTGCTCAATGCATTTGAGTATCTGAAGCGCCGCCTGGTATTGATCTTTAATGAATTTAAGCGCATCGTCATCGAGGTTGCCTTTATTTTTGTCAAGCAGGCGGAAGAAGGGGTTGATCGACAATCTGGCATTGGGAGGTTCGTTGATGATGATCTGATATTCATTACCGGAGTGTCGGATCGTAACGTCGGGAATTATAAACCGGTTTTCCTGGGTATGGCCAAAGTTCTGGCCGGGTTTGGGGTTGAGGGTCCGGATGAAGTCCACCGCGGCTTGGATCTCCGACGGGGCGATTTTCAATTTGGCGGCGATCTTCGCCAATCTGCCGTCGGCAATCTCCTGAAGGTATCCGGCGACAAGTGTCTCGGCCAATTCCATTAAATTGTGGGAAGGCCAACCGATTCCCGCTGCGTCCGCCGGATATTGACACTTGGCCCGGATTTGCAGAGTCAAGCATTCTTCGATACTGCCGGCGCCTACTCCGGCGGGATCGCAGGCTTGAAGCCAGCGCAGCGAATTTTCAACAATTTTGACAGGGATCTTGAAAACCGCAGCTGTTTCTTGAATCCCGCATTGTAAATAACCGTCTTCATCAATGTTGCCGATTAAATAGTCAGCGATAACCCGTTCTTCCGGGGATAGATTGGCGAGATGAAGCTGGAAAAGCAGGTGTTCCTGAAGGGAAGGCAGGGAAGGAGCGGGGATTTCAGGGATAAAGGTCTCGTTTTTAGCTTGCAGTTGGGGATTTGTTCCGTGATCCTCGTCGAATGGGCTGATCGGTTCATCTATTTCCGGGGATTCCGATTCCGGGGCGTTTTCGGATCCGGGTTCACTGTCGGCGGCAGCGGAAGGATCGCTTTCATCCGGCTCCAGCATGCAGTTTTCCGATAATTGATAAGACAGGTAGGTTTCGAGTTCCATGAAAGGCATTTGGAGAACTGACAGGGATTGAAGCAAATCCGGAGTCAGCGCTAATTTTTGAACCAGATTGATGGTTAAATTCTGATCAGGCTTCAATGGTTCCAACTCCAAAAGAATTAAAGTTTCGCGTTGGATTGTTTCATCAAAATGAAAGTAATAATCTAATTCGTTTAGATAATTGGAATTCCTGTTGCAAAGATCGCGCGAAATAACGGATAACCGTAAATATCCGATGTATGATAAACTAAAAGTGTAGCTCATCAATGGGATATCAGAAAACGTGAATACGACCGGGAGGAATTACCCCGTGGACAACCGGATCGCCATGATCTTTCCCAATAGCGCGGTCGCGATCAAAACAGCGGAAATATTAAAGGAGATGAATCTGGAATACCCCATTTACGAAGCGACCATGGATGACGCGCTGAAAATCGCGCGGACCGTCATCAATAAGGGGACCAAAGTCCTGATCAGCCGCGGCGGCACTGCCTGGTATCTTCGGAAACGGATCGATATCCCGCTCATCGATATCAAGTATAGTTATTTCGATTTTGTCTATTCGGTGAAGAAAGCCCTGGAATATTCGGATAAAATCGCGATTATGGGATTCTCGGACGCGTTTGACGCGGCCCGCAAAGTGAGGGATGCCTTGGGGGAGAACCTCCCGATCATTCATCTTAAAACCGAAGCGGAGATCGAAGATCAGATCCGGGGCATGCACGAGAAAGGGATCAAGGTCTTAATCGGAGGAACCCCCGTCGCCAACATCGGCAAGAAATATGGGATGCATACAATCATGACGGGTGTTGACGAAGATCTGATCAAAGACGCCATCAAGGAAGCCAAACATAGCCTGAAAATGCAATTGGAGCGGGAAGAGAAGTTTGAGACGATCAATTCCATTTTGAATTGCGCTTCCGAGGGGATTATCGGAATCGACCATAACGGGAATATAACCAACATCAATAATATCGCCAAGGAGATCCTGGGGATCGGAGACGCCAAAATACCGGGCCGGAAGATCACTGATATTTTGCCGTTTTCGAAGCTGATGGAGACCGCTGATACCGGTAAAAAGTTATTTGGGGAATTGTTCGATATCGGGAAAAACGCGGTGGCTGTCAACAGCCTTCCGATTATCGTGGAGAACAAAATAATCGGAGCGGTCATCAGCATTCAACAGGTGAAGAACATTCAAATCCTGGAGCAGAAGATCAGAAATAAATTGCATGCCAAAGGACACGTCGCCAAGAAAACCTTCGAGGAGATCATCGGGAAGAGCGCGGCGATTACGATCACCAAGGAAAAGGCCAAAAAATACGCGACGGTCGACAGCACGGTGCTGATCCTGGGGGAAACGGGAACCGGCAAGGAATTGTTTGCCCAAAGCATCCATAACTACAGCAAACGAAGGCACAACGCCTTCGTGGCCATCAATTGCGCCGCGTTGCCCCAGAGTATTCTGGAGAGTGAATTGTTCGGTTACGTAAAAGGCGCTTTTACTGGGGCCAGTAATGAAGGCAAAGCCGGCGTTTTTGAAATCGCCCACACCGGAACCATTTTCCTGGATGAGATCAGCGAGATCTCCCCCGAGGTTCAGGCGCGGTTGTTGCGGGTAATCCAGGAGAAAGAGATTACCCGCATCGGCGATGATAAGGTCATTGCGGTGGATGTGAGAATCCTGGCGGCCAGCAATAAGGATTTGGTGGCGGAGATCCGGAAAGGGAAGTTTCGGGAAGACTTATATTACCGCCTCGGCGTGCTGGTGTTGGAGTTGCCGCCATTGCGGGAGAGAAAGGAAGATATTTTGGAACTGGTGAACTATTTGGCGGAAGAAAAAAGCCGGATGTTTTCGAAGCCGATTAAAGAGATTTCCCGAGGGGCGATTGAGATATTGGCCGCAATGGAGTGGCCCGGCAACATCCGGCAGTTGAGCAACATTATTGAACGGGTGATTGTCATCTGCGACAGCGATGTCATTGATGAAAACGTAATTTACGAAGCGACCAATAGCTCCCCTAAAATCACCAGCCAGCGGGATTTGAATGAGCCGGCGGAAGCTTGGGACCGCAAAGCCGGAATTCTTTCGAAGCATGAAACCGAGCTGATTATCCAGGTGCTGAGAGATACTCGAGGCAATAAAACGGAAGCCGCCCGGCAATTGGGTATCAGCACCACCACGCTATGGCGAAAAATAAAGCAGATCCAGAAGGGGCAGGCTGAGATTTTGAATCGTTAAGTAATCGTCCATGTCAAACTAATCGCTGCAATTAACGGACAATTATTTCGAAATGAAATGAATGTCCTTTTTTGTTATATTGATTATTTCAAAATGAAATGCCGGACGATTTTTGCCCCAACTCGGTTCAAGCGCTGTTCATTGTATACAAAACCAGCATTGACCAACGTTTTAATGGTATCGTTTCCGATTTGATCGCAATCTGTTACTAGGTTGGCATGAATATTGCTTTAAATTAATGTGGGGGGAGGAACGAATCGGGTTTGGCACCGTCACAATTTACATCAAACACTAAATGAAAGGGCTGAGATGATGCACAAAATTCAAAGAATCCACCAAATCACCGCCGGATGTTTCATCGCTTTCGCGGCTTATATCGTTTGGTCGGCTTTGGGGATGGAGTATTACACCAACCTGGGGCCGGGACCGGGATTCTTTCCTTTTTGGCTGGGATCAATATTCGGCGGACTGGGCCTAATCTGGCTGGCGCAGGTGTCGTTGCCGTCGGGCCGGCCGGCTGATAAAGAATTTTTACCCGGCAGGGACGGGATCGTCCGCATCCTGATGATCGTCGCCGCGCTGGTCATGGTGACCGTCTGCATGAACCGGTTGGGGTTTCAGTTGACCATGTTTCTGTTTTTAGTTTTCACGTTGCGGTTGAAAATCCTCGGACAGCAACCGCTTTGGATAGCGGTGCTCATTGCCCTGCTTGGGAGCTTTGGCGTTTATTACGTATTCGGGGTGCACCTCGATGTGATACTCCCGAAGGCATCCTGGGAATGGCTTGCCAATCTAGGACTGTAGGAGGCGTATGATGGACATTTTACAGGATCTGCTGCTGGGATTTTCCGTTTGCCTGACTCCGCAAAACCTCTTGCTGGCCTTTCTGGGTTCGGTCTTGGGGACCCTGATCGGGGTATTGCCGGGGATCGGGCCTTCCGCCGCGGCGGCGATGTTGATTCCGCTGACTTTTTCGATGGGGCCGACCGGGGCGATCATTATGCTGACCGCGCTCTTTTACGGTACCCAATACGGCGGCACGATTACTTCGATATTATTGAATGTGCCGGGTGAAGCGGCGTCCGCCATCACCTGTCTTGACGGGTATGCCATGGCCAAGCAGGGCCGGGCCGGAGTGGCGCTTTCCCTGGCGGCCATCGGGTCGTTCATCGGCGGAATTTTCGCAACCCTCTGTCTGGTGGTCGCCGCCGGGCCGCTGACCCGGATGGCGCTGCAGTTTGGGCCGGTGGAGTTCTTTTCCCTGCTGGCGCTGGGATTGTCCCTGACCATGGGGCTGGCCGGGAAGTCAATGGTCAAGGCGTTGCTGATGGGCATCTTCGGGTTGCTGCTGTCGATGGTGGGGATCGATCCGGTGCGGGGAATCCCCCGTTTTACCTTTGGTTTCCTCGAACTGATGGAAGGAGTGGAGTTTGTCCCGGTGATCATGGGACTGTTCGGTCTGGCCGAAGTCCTGGAAAACGCCGAGCGCCCCTTCAAAATGGCAACCGTCTCTAAAATGAACACGCTCTTCCCCACCCGCCAGGATATCCGGGATGCGGCGGCGCCCATCGCCCGGGGCAGTTTCATCGGCACCGTTTTGGGCCTGGTGCCCGGGATGACCGGTTCGGCCTCGGCCTTTCTGGCGTACGTGGCGGAGCGTAAGGCCTCCAAGCATCCGGAGCGTTTCGGGACCGGGGTGATCCAAGGCGTGGTCGGCCCGGAGACCGCCAATAACGCTCACGCCAATGGCGCGCTGATCCCTCTGTTCACGCTGGGGATTCCTTCCTCGCCGACCGTGGCGGTGATCATGGGCGCTTTTATGATGCATGGCCTGATACCCGGCGCTTTCCTGTTTAAGGAGCATCCGGAGATTGTCTGGGGCGTGATCGCCAGTTTCCTGGTTGGAAACTTAATTCTGCTGATTCTCAATCTCCCGTTGATCGGCATCTGGGTCCGGATTCTCAAGATCCCTTATGGCCTGCTTTTCGGGATTATTCTGTCGTTTATGATTTTGGGAGCGTACAGTGTCAACAACAGTGTCTTTGATGTCGCATTGATGCTCCTATTCGGAATCCTCGGCTACTTCCTGCGCAAATTGGACTTTCCGCTGGCCCCGGTGGTCTTGACGCTGATATTGGGGCCGTCCATGGAACGCGCTTTGCGGCAATCACTGGAGTTATCCCAAGGATCGTTTGGCATCTTCTGGACCAACCCGCTGTCCGCGGTTTTGTTGGGGTTGGCGATCTTGATCTTGCTCTCGCCGGCCTTGAAACTATTCCGGCGTGGCAAGGAGACTATCGCGGGAGAGGAGGCGCAATGAAGGGGAACATTATTAGGTTGTTGGTTTGTCAAGCCGTTCAAAGATAACAAGGAGGAGTGGTAAAATGTCATCCAGGCTGTCTTGCAAATGGGTAATGGTTCTCGCGGTCCTCTGTCTCGCAGCGGTTTCGATCGCTCCGATTGAGGCCAAGGCGCAATTTCCGGCGAAGGGGAAATCCATTCAGTTGATCGTGCCGTATGCCGCCGGCGGAAGCTCCGATGCCGGCGCGCGGATGCTCGCCGCCGGAATGGAAAAGGTTCTGGGAGTTCCGGTGATGATTGTCAATAAACCGGGCGCCAACGGCCAATTAGGATGGACCTTGCTGTCCCAGTCCAAACCGGACGGGTACACCATCGGCGCCACCAATTTCCCGGGAGTGATCACCAGCTATTTGGATAAGGACCGGAAAGCGGTATACAATCGCAACAGCTTCCAACCGCTGGCGCTGCATGTCTTCGACCCCAGCCTGTTCGCGGTGGCGGCGTCCAGCCCTTACAAAACCCTCAATGATTTGGTGGCTGCCGCCAAAGAGCGCCCGGGGAAGATTACCATTGTCAGCGGTATCTTGAATGACGCCCAATTCGGGATCATGCAGTTCGAAAAGATGGCCGGGATCAAGCTGGCCCAGGTCACGTTCGATCAAGGGACGGCTCCAGCGGTTTCGGCGCTGCTGGGTGGCAAGATCGAAGTCTTCTGCGGGAATGCCGGCGATGTGCTGGCGCAGTTCAAAAGCGGCGATGTGCGGATTCTGGGGATCATGGACCAAAAACCCAGCCCGTTTTATCCCGGGGTAAAAACTTTTGAGCAGCAGGGTTACAAATTGTATAACGGTTCGGCGCGGGGATTCTCGGCTCCAGCCGGCGTGCCCAAGGATGTCATCAAAGTCCTGAATAACGCCATGAAGGCGGCGGCCGCCACCGATGATCACAAGCAGAAGATGGAAGGAATGGCCCTGTCGATTCAGTACAAGGGTTCCAGTGACTACACCAAGTTCTGGCTCGATTATGAAAAGATGGTCCAGGAACTGATGCCGCTGGTAAAGCAATAGCCCGGACCGGATCGCCGGTTCCGCCGGATCCGTTCGCGGATCCGGCGGATATTGATGCGCTTGAATTCTACCGGCGCGCGCCGCGCGCCGTAAGGGGAGGTACTTTTTTGGAAAAGATCGCGCTAGTCGGGCCTTTAACTCCGGAAGCCAAGGAAGCGATCGTGCAATTAGCCCAAGGCCGGTTTGAGTTCGTCCACGTCCCGACCGAGGATGAGTTCGCGAAGTTGCATGATGTAAATTATATCATTATCCGGACCCTGCGCCTGAACGCCCCGGCCATTGCGGCCATCCCGGGTTTGAAGCTGATTCAGCGCTGGGGTGTGGGCTATGACACCATCGATATCACAGCGGCCGGGCAGCGCAACGTCCCGGTGGCGATCGCCACCGGCATCAACGCCGTGCCCGTAGCGGAGATCGCCGTTCTGCTGATGCTGGCCGTTTACAGGAATTTGCCCGTATTGCACCAAAATACGATCAACGGGAAATGGATCCGGGATGAGTTTATCAGTAAATCATATGTCATCAATGGCAAGACCGTCGGTCTGGTCGGCCTGGGCAACATTGGAACGCAGGTCGCCAAGATCGTCAAATCCTTCGGGGCCAAGGTTCAATACTATGACGTGGCGCCGGGGCTTGCCAAAGAAGTGGCGGAGATGGGACTGGAATATGTCGGCTTTGAGGAGCTTCTGCGGACTTCGGATATCGTCAGCCTGCATCTGCCGTTAAACGACCATACCCGGAATTTGATCCGCCAGGAAACCTTGGAGCTGATGAAGCCCTCCGCAATTCTCATTAACACCGCCAGGGGCGAGATCATCAAGGAAGACGACCTGGTGGAGGCGCTCCGGAGCCACCGGATCCGAGGGGCCGGGCTGGACACCTTCGCCAAGGAGCCGGTGGCGGCCGACAACCCCTTGCTAAAGCTGCCGAATGTCGTGGCTACCCCGCATTTGGGCGGCAATACCATTGATAATGATCTGAACATGGCGAAACGCTGCATTGAGAATATTACCAAAGTCAGCCAGGGGGAGCGGCTTTCCGAACGGGACGTGGTCAATTACAGCCATTTTAAAGCATAATCACGAAAAGAGGTTGGATTCATGTCGAATATCGGATTTCGAATTTATACGGAGATTGAGCGGCCACCGCAAGAGCTGATCGAAGAGTTCGGGAAGTTGCCGGTGGCCAACATCGGCGACAGCATGGGCCGGACCGCCTGCATTGATTCGCGGATCAAGCCATTCAACGAGGTGCCGTTGATCGGGACCGCCTTTACGGTGCTGGCCCCCCAGGGCGATAACCTGATGTTCCACAAGGCCATCGATCTGGCGCAGCCCGGCGATGTCGTGGTGGTGGCCGGGGAGGGGGATATGACCCGGGCCTTGTGCGGCGATCGGATGATGCGCTACGCCAAGTTCAGAGGGATCGCCGGCTTTTTGATCGACGGTTGCGTGAGGGATATCGACGCCTTGAAGACAATGGGGTTTGCCGTGTTCGCGCGGGGAGCCAATCCGAACGGCCCGTACAAGAATGGACCGGGGGAGATCAATGTGCCGGTTTGCATCGGGGGCCAAGTCGTCTGCCCCGGAGATATCGTGGTCGGCAACAGCGACGGGGTGGTCGTGATCAAGGCCGCCGATGCCCGGAGCCTCTTGGAAAAGGCGAAGAAGCTCAATGAAAAGGAACGCAGTCAGGAAAAGAAGATCGAGAACGGCAATTGGGACCGGAGTTGGATTGATAAGGAATTGAATGAAAAAGGGTGCGAGATTATCAACCAAAAATGGGGCCGTTAGGCTTCCCGCCAGGCCTTGTCTTTGGATAATATTTATGCCATAATCAAAAGCGTAGTAATGACCCCGGCCAAAGGCCGGGGTTGTGCACAAAAGCGCAGGAAAGCAAGGGATAAAGTCGATTTCAGACTTTAGCGAGGCTGACGTCTACCGGTCGATTTTATCACGGCTTTCCGCGAAGATCCCATAAGTCCCCCTGACAGGCGTGACTTGTAGGGTTTTCGGCTTGGCGGAAGCGCGCCGCGAAATGAAAAGTGAGGAGGATGACTGATGCCGCTCAAGGAAAAACTGATGTCCGGCGGGAAAATTTACGGGACCATGCTCCGGGTGTCGCGAAATCCGGCCATCTGTTACATTGCCAAAAACAGCGGGCTGGACTTTGTGATGTATGATTGCGAACATGCCGACTATACCATGGAAACCCTTCATGATTTGTTCATCACCGGCAATGCGCTGGGACTCGACGGGTATCTGCGCGTGCCTCAACTCTCCAAGGACTACATCTCCAGGGCCCTCGATCAAGGCGCCCACGGCGTGATGGTTCCGATGCTGGAGACGGCGGAAATGGCGCGGAACCTGGTAAAGTATTCGAAGTATCAGCCGGTCGGGGAGCGGGGGTTTGCCTCCGGGGTCGCGCACGTCAACTATGTGGCGGGCGGAAACCACTCAGAAGTGATGGAGCGAGCCAATAACACCGTCGTTTCCATTGCCCAGATCGAGACCAAGCTGGCGGTGGACAACGCGGAAGCCATCGCGGCGACTCCGGGAATCGACGCGCTGCTGATCGGGCCGAATGATCTCTCTCTTTCCCTCGGCATCCCCGGGGATCTGATGAACCCGATTGAAATCGAGGCCATTGCCCAGGTGGCGGCGGCTTGCAAAAAGCATAAAAAAGCGTTCGGTTTGCATGGTCCGGCAAAGCTTCAGGAGAAATTCGGCGCGGATCTGACCCTGGTTATGCTGCAAACCGATATTGACGTGCTGACCACCGGATTTGCCCGAATTAAAGAAATAGGTAGCAATTTGTCCAATGCTTAAGGTGAGAAAATAAGTCGGAATCCAAAAGTTTATCCATGTTGTTTGCGATGGAGTTCGATTCCATCCGCCGAACTGATTTGAAATTAAATTGCTATCATTTGGGAGTAAAAGGCGCGCCGCACGGCGCGCCTTTTTTGAACGGCGCTCCAGGCTGAAACGATTGGAAGGCAGTGCAAACCGATGATGAACGAAACGTTAACGGATTGTGAAAAATAACGAACATTATACATAAAATAACACATTTCCCGATTTGCTCCCTTGGACTATAATGAAATCGATTTGAACCGTCATTTGCGAGGCAATTTAAAACGAAAAAATTAATCTGAGGGTATGACATGAGTATCCGAACCGTAATCCCGAAACAATCGAAGTTGCGCCGGGGCGGGATTGAACAGTCGGCACTGCCGTACATCCTGATCGCTCCCACGGTGCTGTTGATTCTGGCCATTATGCTGATTCCGATTATGAGCGTGTTTGGGCTCAGTTTGCAAGACTACTCCATGGCCAATTTCTTTCACCGGACCTTTGTCGGATTCGACAACTTCCGAGAAATTTTCAGCGGCGACCGGCTATTCTTCCATTCATTCCAGGTGACCCTGAACTGGGTTGTGGCTGAAGTCTCCCTGCAGTTGATCTTCGGTTTGCTGATCGCCTTAATGCTCAACCAGGCTTTTCGGTGCCGCGGCTTGTTCCGGGTCGTTATTTTTTCGCCGTGGGCGGTGTCCGGGGTGTTAACCACAATGCTGTGGATCCTTTTGTACAATGAAAATATCGGAGTGATCAACGATATTTTCAAACGGTTGGGCTTGATCGATGCCAATATCGCCTGGCTCGCCAATCTGAACACGGTTTTCGGAGCCGTGGTCGTGGCCGAGCTGTGGCGGGGCGTTCCGTTTTTCGCGATCACCTTGTTGGCCGCGTTGCAATCGATTCCCAATGAGATCTATGAATCATGCGCGGTCGACGGCTGCGGCGCCTTCCGAAAGTTCTTCCATATCACGCTGCCGTTTTTGAAGGACTCGATCGTTCTGGCCACGCTATTAAGGTGCATCTGGGAGTTTAACTCCATCGACATGATTTACACCATGACCAAGGGCGGACCGTTGAACCTCACGACCACGCTATCGGTTTATCTAATGCAGACCGCGATCGTAGATAATAATTACGGCTACGGCGCGGCCCTGGCGGTGATCAGTTTTCTGTTCTTGTTAATCTTTGCAGCGTTCTATCTGAGTCTAAGCAAATACGGAGAGGCGGATGAGTGAAATGCGCCACCAACGATACTGGTTCGTATCCCGATTCTGTTTATTGTTTATTCCGCTAGCGGTGACGGTCGTCATTACGCTGCTGCCCATTCTATGGGCGCTGGTCACTTCTTTGAAATTTGAAAAAGACGTGATGAGCGCTATAATCCATTACCTTCCGTCTCCGGCTACTCTAGAAAATTACGCGCGGGTCTGGAGCGTAAACAAGTTCTTCGTTTACTTCCGGAACAGTTTGTTTATTTCACTCTTGTCAGTAATCTTTATCACGTTTCTGGCGATTTGCAACGGTTATGCGTTAAGCCGTTTCAAGTTCAAGGGGAAAAAGCTATTCATGCTGTTTTTGCTCGGAACCCAACTGATCCCGATCGTTATCCTGATCATTCCGTTGTTCCTGGTGTTCAAGACGGTGCGACTGATTAACAACCCGTTGGGAATCATTCTTTTCTATATCATGATTCAAACCCCGTTTTGCACGCTGTTAATGAAAGGATTCATCGACGGCGTGCCGCGCCAGATCGACGAAGCGGCCCTGGTGGAGGGAGCCAGTTGGCGGCAGGTGATCTTCGGCCTGATCACCCCGGTGATTCTGCCAGGGATCGTGGCAGTGACCGCCTTCGCCTTCATCGGCTGCTGGAATGAATTTTTAGTGGCGTTCAGCTTTATCACGTCGAGCCGGTTATTTACGATCCCCATCGGGCTGCAATTCATGATCGGAGAATTCAGCGTAGAATACGCCAGTCTGGCTGCTGGCAGCGTCATTTCCCTGATTCCGCCGCTGTTGATCTTCGCCTATGTGCAGAAATACCTGGTGGCCGGATTGAGCAGCGGTTCGGTAAAGGGTTGACGCGGAAAGGCCGGCTTGGACGCGGTTTTCATGGAGGTGTTGCGTGGCGAGTTATTGCAAGGGTTGGGAGGAACGGACGGTTGGTTCAGATGAGGCAAAGAAAAAGGAGTGTAGTGAAAATGAAGCAGCGCTGGATCGGTCTGTCATTGGTTTTGGTGTTATTTTTCACGGCAACGGTGATGGCCTATTCCAAAAATTCCGATGTGAGCAACGTCAAAGTCAGGCCTGTCGCCGGCGAGCCGGGCAAACCCGGCAAAAAGGTGAAGATCTCCTTCTGGTTCGCCAATATTACCCCGGATCGCGAAGCGGGGTTCAAGGAATTAATCCGGATTTTTGAGAAGCAAAATCCCGATATCGAAGTGGATTTTCTGGGGATCCCGGGCGATTCCCGGCAGAAGCTGGACATGGCAATCGCGGCCAATGAAGCGCCGGATTGTTCCGATATCGTGCAATTCGCCATGCCCTCCTACATTGCCCGGAAATCCCTGGTCCGGTTGGACGGCTATTATTCGAAATGGACGGAGAAGAATCAGGTGGTGCCCGCCGCGCTGGACACGGTGCGCTCGTTCGATCCGTCGGGGAAAAAGCGGCTGTTCGGCTTGCCGATGGCCTCCAACATCTGGGTGTTGTGGGCCAGGCCGGATTGGTTCGCCGAGGCCGGCCTGGAGATGCCAAAGACCTGGGACGATTTTTTCAGGGCGGTTAAGGTTCTCAGCGACAAGAAAGCGGGACGTTACGGAATCGCCTTGCGCGGCGGCGCCGGTGGCGGAACCACGCTGGAGTATCTGATGTATTCCTATTCCGGGATTACCAAGTATTTCACGGCTGACGGCAAATGCACGATCAACGATCCCAAGCATGTGGAGTTTGTCGAAAAATATCTCGGACTTTACGGCAACTATACCGCCGAAGGCGATCTCAATAACGGCTGGACTGAGCTGGCCGCAGCCTTTCAGTCGGGCCGGGCGGCCATGGTCTTCCACAATCTCGGCTCGTCAAGCGCGCATGCTAAGATCTTCAGCAACGATACCGCCAAATTCGCGGCGGTTCCTCTGCCCATGGGCGATAAGGGATACAATGTCCATCCGGCCCTTTCGGTCAGCGGGTATGTGATGTATTCGAACTCCAAGCATAAAAATGAAACCTGGAAATTCATCAGCTATCTCTGTTCGGCCGAACCGGCCGGGGTCAGCGCCAAGTTTATCGGGATCATGCCCATGCATAAACAAGCGCTGAAAGCGCCCTGGGTGCAGGAGCTTCCGTATTTCAAAATGGCCGCCGATCTGCTGGCCTCGCCGAAGACCAGATTTTACGAAGCGCCCATTAATTACCCGGAATATAGCAGCATCATGAGCAGCAAGATCGAGCCCATGATTCAGCAGGTGATGGTCAAGCGGCTCTCGGCCAAGGATTTCCTGGATCAATGGGCCCGGCTAATGATTCAGATGAAAAAGGATTACGGCAAGTACAGCAACCTGGCAAACTAACAATCCGGCCGCCCTTCTTCGATCATCGGCCCATTCAGGCCATTGATCGAAGAAGGGCTTGTCAACTGTCAATCTGTGAAACGGAGGAGTAGCGACGTGGCCAAGCAACAAGTGATTAAAAACAGCCGTTGGAGCATTGAAAAACCGGACTGGTGCCGTATCTCCGGCTCGGAAGTGCTGACGCTCCGCCGGGGAGAGAAGGAGCCGGACTATCGCTATTATCATCATGATACGTTCCTGGCGGTGGCCGAGGGCAAAGCTCCGATCCTGCTCGACGGGCAAACCTTTGAGATTGAGTTCGGCGATCTGGTGGCGATTCCCGCTGGAACCAAGCAGCAGATATTGGAAGCGGTTGAGGACTTCCGGGTACTGCGAGTTCACGATGAACTGAGCTTCAAAGGGGCGGCTCCGGTGAAAGTTTCCGATGAAGGCAAATTCAATCAGAAATTATGGTGGAACGTTGACGAGCGGCCGCTGCGCTGCAAGATCGCCAAACCCCGGACCTGGTTCTGGCTGAACCAAAAACCGGAATGGTCGCGTTTTACTAATATTGGGGTCATGAAATTTGTCGATAATGAAGGGGAAATGGATTATCATTATCATGAATGCGACGAGTATTATTTCTGCGTCCAGGGGACGATGACCATCAAGGCGGGCGGCGCGGAATATGTCATGACCGAGGGCGACGTTTATCCGATCCGGGAAGGGACCGAGCATATGGTGCTCACCTCCAGGGGAAACTCGACCCTGGTCTGGCTGTATGAGCCGTTGCGCGGCAACCGCTACGGCCATTTGCACCGGGGCGCGGACGACTGATCCTGCGCGGGAAGATGGCTATGGTCGGTCAAAACCGAATTGACCCGGAACGCGTGCCCCAGGTGCAACTGGCGGACGGCTGGAAATTGCCCGGTATCGGAATGGGAACTTTCGGCGGCGGCCATTATTCACCGGAACAAGTGGCCGCCGCCGTCCGGGGAGCGTTGCAAGCCGGATACCGGCTGGTGGATTGCGCGCCGGTCTATGGCAATGAAGCGGCGCTGGGTCCGGTATTCAAGGAGTTTATCGCTTCCGGCGCGTCCCGGAGCGAACTGAAGATCATCTCCAAGGTGTGGAACGACATGCACGGCCCGGGCGACGTTCTCCGTTCCTGCGTCCGAAGCTTGAAGGATCTCGGTTTGGAGTACCTGGATCTATTTCTGGTGCATTGGCCATTTACCGATACGCCCGGCCCATACCGGCACCGCGAATATATGAAGACCTGGGCTCAAATGGAGCGGCTCCATGAGTTGGGGCTGGTCCGGGGGATCGGCGTTTCCAATATGAGCGCCGCCAAACTGAAACTGCTGCTGCGGGAGGCCCGGGTCAAGCCGGTGGTCAACGAGATCGAGCTCCATCCCTGTTTTCAACAGCCGGAGCTGTTCCGGTTCTGCCTTGAGCACGGGATCCGGCCCATCGGCTATTGCCCGATTGGTTCCCCCAAGCGGCCGGAACGGAACGTGGAAGCTGGCGACGCGGTGGATACCGAGAATCCGGCCGTGAAGGCGGTGGCCGAAAACCACCGGGTCCATCCGGCGGTAATCTGCCTCAAATGGGCGGTACAGCGCGGCCAGATCCCGATCCCCTTCTCCGTCCACGCCACCAAATATGTCGCCAATCTCCGCTCGGTCACCGAGGATCCCCTCAGCGCCGCCGAGATGGACCTGTTGCAAACCGCGGACCGGAACTGCCGCTTGATGAAGGGCAAAGGGTTTCTGTGGGACGGCGCCCGGGACTGGCATGATCTCTGGGATGAGGACGGAATCATCCGGGGTTGCACCGAATGAAAGCGCGGGTCCAGTAATTTTGGGTTTATCTGAATGTCCGGGAGCAATCATCGGGGACGACCGGTCTAAACGAATGAAGTTTCCGGAAAATAGGGGGGAGCCATGAATTTCATCAAGCTTCCTTTCGTAAAAACCCGGGGTGTTGATGGCGGGTTTTGGCCCGGGATTACCAACTGGCCGATCAAGATCCGGCTCATTGTCCTTTTTTTGCCGATTACCATCTTGGCGGTATTGATCACCGCCATCTTTTCATATCATAACGCCAAGAGTCAACTGGAGGCCAACGCCAGGATTCAATTGGACGATACGGTTCATCAAACCGCGTTTCTGGCCAACGACAAGTTCAAATCGGCCCTGGAGCAACTGGTGGCGATCGAGAACCACCCTTCCTACAAAAGCCTGCTCCAATCGAAGTTGGACCGGGACGAGAACGTTGCCAAGTATGAAAGTATCATCAGCATCAACAATCTGTTCCGGGAGATTTACAGCCAAAACTTTGAGATGCTGGATTCGATCTACCTTAACGTCAACAACGCCGAATTTACCCTGCTTAAGAAATACCTGCCGGTGCGGGCGCCGATCGATATCGACCAATGGATGGCCCGGAATCATTTCCCGAAGGGCGGTTATCATTGGAAGATGGTTCACGTCGATCCCATCTTCCGGACTAATCAGCCCCGGCGGGTGTTCAGCGTTTACCGGCTCCTGGGCGGCGTCGACTCGCCGCTAAAAAGTTTGTTGCTGCTGAACATCGACGCCGGCTATATTCTGGACATGCTGGCCAATGTGAAGATCAGCGCCAACGGCTACATGATGCTGGTGAACGGCGAGGGATGCGCCCTATCTAAACCGGTGTCCCGGCAGTTCCGGCTGAACCGGAACGCCCTTGCCTTTTTGCAGGAGAACTCCGGCAATCGCGGCAGTTTTGACGGCTACAGCCTGACCCGCCGGAAAATGTTCGTGGTCTTCACCACCATCCGGATCAACGGCTGGGTGATCGCGGCGGTGGTCCCCCAGGGCGATATTTTGGTGAATCTTTCGTATATCCGGTATATGATCCTGATGGTGGTGATCGGGTTATTGATCGTCTCCACCTTCCTGGCCACCGTGGTGGCGGACGGCATCTCCCGGCCGTTGTCGTTCCTTTCCGCCCAGGTCAAACGGTTTGAAAAAGGGGATAACGGAGTTGATTTCCGGGTCGACGACCGCGGCGAAATCGGGGTGCTGGCCAACGGCCTCTCCAGTTTGCGCGCCAATGTGGTCGCGCTGCTGGAAAAGATCAAGGCCGAGGAGGAAGCCAAAAAGCAACTGGAGCTGAACGCGCTTCAGGAACAGATGAACCCGCATTTCATCTACAATACGCTGAGTTCGATCATAGTGCTGGTCGATATGGGCCAAAACGACAAGGCCAGCCGGATGTTATCCGCCTTGACCAATTTTTTGATGATCGGCCTCAGTAACGGCAAGGAGATTATCTCTGTCAAAGAGGAACTGCAACATGTCAGCAATTATCTTTTTATCCAAAAGATGCGCTACACCAAGGATTTTGACTTTGAAATCAGCGTGGACGAGGATATCGCCAATTGCAAGATTATGAAGCTAACCTTGCAACCGCTGGTTGAGAACGCCATTTATCACGGCCTTCGTGCCGGGGAAGAGTTTGGCTACATCCGGATCAACGGGAGCCGATCCGGTAACTGGGCGGTGCTGGAGGTCTTTGATAACGGCGTCGGGATACCCCCGGCGCAATTGGCGGAGCTTCAGCGGTCGATCCGCAAGCGGAACGCGGAGGAGGCCGACAAAGCTTTCGGCCTGCGTAATGTCAATCAGCGCCTGATACTGCATTTCGGGCCGGAGTACGGTCTGGAGATCGAGAGTGAAGTTGGGAAATACACCTTGATCCGGGTCAAAATACCCTTCGCGTAAAGCGGTCGAGGAGGCGGCATCGTCATGTATAAGCTGTTGATCGTCGATGATGAGGAGATCATTCTGGAAGGGCTGAAACGGAATATTCCCTGGGAAGCCCATGATTTCCGGATCGTGGGGGAGGCGGCCAACGGGGAAAAGGCGCTGGCTCTGGTGGAGAAGTTACAGCCGGATATCGTGATCTCCGACGTCCGGATGCCGGTGGTGGACGGCTTGGCCCTGGTGGAGAAGCTTGGCCGGGACTATCCGGGGATCAAAACCGTACTGCTGACCGGATACGATCATTTCGAATACGCCAAACGGGCCTTGAATCTCAAGGTAACCGATTATGTCCTCAAATACAATTATAAAGAGGAGATGCTGGCTGCGGTGATCCGTGCCCGGGATGAACTGGAAGCGGAGGCCCGTTTGAAGGAGCAGGCCAAACGGGGCCAGGACTTGATGCAACACCGGATCATCCGCGATCTGATTCGCGGCCGGAGCGGCGATCTCCGGGACGACGGAGGCCGGAACGGTTCGGACCCGGGGTTCGTAGGTTCGTGGTTTGCCGTGGCCGCCGTCAGTTTCCGGGAGCCCGGAACGGCGAACGATGACGCCGGCATTTTCGATCTGGACGAGTTGGCCCTGATGATCCAGGCCGAATTCGATAAAACCGCCGGCGATCCGGAGCAGTGGGTTTTCTGTGCCGAATTGCATCCAAATGTCGCAGTCTGTTTCAACCGGGACGGGTCGCCGGAGGATGAGGTGCGGACTGGCCGGAGCCTGGAAACGGTTTTGCACGCCGTGGCCGGCCTCTGCCGGCTGCGGGTCTGGGCCGGGATCGGTGGCTGGGAGGAGGGGACCGCGAGTCTCAAAAAGTCATACGATGAGGCGCTGACCGCCCTAGAGGTCAATCGGATCCTCAACCGGCGGACGGTGCTGCGTTTCGCCGATCTGAGCGGCAATGAAAGCTCCTCTCAGGCCGTTCTGAAAAAGATCATCGACTATATCGAGCAAAACTACTCCAGAAAGGAGCTCTCGCTGAACAGCATCTCGAAGGCGGTCTTCATCTCGCCCGCCTATATCAGCACGTTGTTTAAAAAAGGCATGGGGATCAACCTCTCCGAGTACATCATCAAAATACGATTAGAAAAGGCCGCCGCCCTGTTGAAGCAGACCGATCTCAAAACCTATGAAATCGCCGAGAAGATCGGCTACACCAGCGCGCAGTATTTTAGCGTGCTGTTCAAGAAATACATCGGCTATTCCCCGACCGAGTATAAAACCAAAGGGGTTACCGGCTGCTCCGGCGAGAGTTCTTCGTAATATGAACTTGGAACGATCGGTTTGGAGTAGTGATGGCTAAAAGAGTGATTGTTTTCGATCGCGCCCGGGGATTTTCCCTTGAAACGGTTGACATCCGCCGCCGGAAGGATTAAACTGGATTTAAGCTTGAATAATTGAATAGTCAAGTTGACGGGGAGCTGGATGAATCCGGCTGAGAGGGAACTGTTGCTGCTGTTCCGACCCATGGAACCTGATCTGGATAATGCCGGCGAAGGGAGAAAAGTGATCAAAAGCGATACGCCTTTCGTTGGCGCGTATCGCTTTTTTTATTATGTGAAATCACTTATTTTGCAGCGTTAAGTAGGGGAAACCAACTTTAGTCACTCAAAAACTGTCCGGCGCTTCCGCTTTCATAGCGCCGGGGTGAGTCTTGCCGGATTGGCTGAACTCTCAGTTCAACATTCGCGTCGTCAAAAGCGAGGAGTTCTAGGCGCGACCGAGGGAAGACCGGAGCCGTACTCAATGTACGGTGAGGACTGGACCGACCGAGCAACGACGAAATCCGACGCTTTTCACGGCGCTTTAGCCAATCCGGCAATTCTTTAAACCTTCTACAACTTAATTAAGTTTTTTGAACCTTTTTATCTCATAAATCAAGGGGATATATCGCAATTTGACATCCATAATTAAGGAGGAACCAGCCAATGATCGGCAAAGTTAACGATGATTTTTTCCGAAAGAACATTATCTCAAGCGTCGGCCGTGAGCAGTCCGAAGTGGTGATCGGACCCGCCATGGGGGTGGACGCGGCGATTATCCGGACCGGGGATGGCTATATGGCCATTGCCGAGGATCCGATCTTCCCGAGCCTGGCCATGTCCCCGGAGGATTTCGCCTTCCTCACCGTCCATATCGGGGCCAGCGATGTCGCGGTCATGGGCATCCAGCCTCGGTACATGACCTATTCGCTGCTGCTGCCGCCCGGAACGGACGAGGAATACTTAAGCGCGCTGATTGCCAATATCAGCAAGTTTGCCGCGGAGCTGGGGATCGCCATTGTGGGCGGGCACACCGGTTTCTATGGGGCGGTAACCATTCCGACCATCGGCGGGATTACGGTCTGGGGCAACGGCGACTCTTATGTCTCCCCCCAAGGGGCCCGGGAAGGCGATCAGATCATCATGACCAAAGGGGCCGGGGTGGAAGCGGCGGCGCTATTGGCCCTGGAATTGAAGGACCGGCTGCTCCGCGATCTACCGGCGGATCTGGTCCACCGTTCGGCGGCGCGGCTGCGGGAGGTATCGGTGGTCCGGGACGCGCTGATCGCGGCCCAAAACAGCGGCGTCCACGCCATGCATGACGCCACCGAGGGCGGGCTGAAGCGGGGCCTGTGGGAGATCGCCCAGGCTTCCAAGGCCGGGATCGAGATTTACAAGGACGAGCTGTTGATTCCCGAGGACATCGGGGCGGTTTGCGGCCACTTCGGCCTGGACCCTTGGGAGATCATCAGCGAGGGAACATTGGTGTTGACCTGCTCGGAGGCGAAGACGCCCGAGTTAATGGCCGCCTACCGGGAGGCCGGCATCCCGGCCCGCGCCGTCGGCAAGGTGACGGCGGCGGAACAAGGCTGCGTTTACATTGAAGGCGGCCAACGCTTTCCGCTGCTTCCCCCGGAACAGGACAAGTTCTGGGAGGTCTTTTTCGGCGCCGCCGCGCTGGAGGAGGAGCAACCGCTCAGCGCCGAGGGGAGCGGCGAGCGGCTCTGCCGGGAGCTTCAGGAGACGGTGAGCCTTTTGTGCCAACGGAATATCGGGCCGCTGCTGCCGGAGATCGGCGCCAATATCGCCTATGCCGCCGCTGACGGGAAGACCCTCGGCGAAGTGGCCGGCATTCCCGGCCGGATCATCCGGGTCAAGGGGCAGGCGGTGGCCATCGGCGCGCCGGAGCTGGAGGGCAGCACGTATATGGGAAATACGCTGCTCGTGGTTAGAAAGTATTACCCGGAGGCGCGCTGCGTCGTCAATCTCCGGAATAACGGGGAGATCCTGCGGGCCTGCGCGCGGGAGAATTTCCGGATCGCCCCGATGCCGGCGCCCGAAGGGTATTTGCAGTCCGATGCCGATTTCTATCGCGACTTGGAAGAGGTGCTGCGAAGTAGCGAGGGGTTGCCGGATATCATCGCGATCCCGGACCGGCTGAATCTGGAGAAGCTCGTTTTGGTTCTGGGAAGGACGCTGGAGGAGTTGGCCGGCAAGATACTCCGGATCAATCAAGGCTGAACCCGCAAGGGATTAATCGGGCCCGCTACAGAGGTGTAGCGGGCCTTTTTGCATTTAGAGGGAGTGCCGGGGCTTGATTAGAGCAAACTGGATGGCCCATCAAACCGTTGGCCGAAACCGGCCGTCATGGGACAGTCAAAAGTAGCGGAATCGTTGTTATTTTGTGGTATAATTGGGTCAAGCGTGACCGGGCGTCTGGCGTTCTCCATCGGGAAGCCGCGAGACGCCGCTGCTTATTTTGCAAAAATCATCCGGAGGGAAAACGTGCGCATTTTACATACATCCGATTGGCATCTGGGCCGCAATTTGGAGGGCAGATCCCGGCTTCCCGAACAGGAGCAGTTTCTTGATGAATTGGTGGATATCGTAACCAAGGAAGCGGTTCAAATCATCCTGGTGGCCGGGGATGTGTTCGATAGCTATAATCCGGCGGCGGAGGCCGAGAAGCTGTACTATGACGCGCTGGAGCGGCTTTCCGATAACGGACGGCGGGCCGTGGTCGTCATCGCCGGCAATCATGACAGCCCGGAGCGGTTGCATGCCCCCAATCCCCTGGCGTTGAAGCATGGGATCGCCTTGATGGGCTACCCCCGGGAGATCCTGCCGGCCGGAACGGCGCCGGGAGGAATCCGGCGGGTGAATACGGGTCCGGGATGGGTGGAGCTAACCGCGCCGGGATGGGATGAAAGCGCCGTGGTGTACGGGTTGCCTTATCCGTCGGAGTCGCGGTTGAACGAAACATTAACCGAAACGCTGGATGACTGCTCGCAACAGGCCGCTTATTCCGAACGGGTCGGCGAGTTGTTCGCGGCGGCGGATCGCATCTTCCGGACGGATACGGTCAATCTGGCGGCAGCTCATCTTTTTGCCTGGGGCGGGCTGGAGAGCGAATCGGAGCGGCAGCTGGGCGGAGCGTTGGCCGTCTCGCCGCTGGTGATGCCGCAACAGGCCGGGTATATCGCGCTGGGGCACTTGCACCGGCCCCAGCAATTGCATAGCGCGCCGCAAGCTTGCCGGTATTCGGGTTCGCCGCTTTCCTTCAGTTTCTCCGAAGCGGACCAGCGGAAAGAGGTGGTGATCGTGGAGGCGCTTCCGGGCCGGCCGGCGCAAGTGAACCCGGTGGGCCTGAGTTGCGGGAAAGCCCTGAAGCGCTGGCGGGCGGATCGGCTCGAGGAAGCCCGGCGCTGGTGCGCCGAGCCGGCCAATTTGGAATGCTGGGTCGAGCTGGAGATTAGGGCGGATCAGCCGCTGGGAAGCTCTGAATTGGCGGAACTGCGCAAGTTGCATCCGGGGATCATTACCATCCGGCCGATCTTTCCGGAGCTGGCTGCCGCTGACCCGGCGGCGCGCCGTTTGTCGGAGCTGCCCTTAATCGACCGGTTCAAGCTGTTTTTTGAGCGGGACCGGGGCATCGCGCCCCCGGAGGAGCTGGTCCGGTTCTTTCTGGAAATGGTGAACCAAGCGGAGCCCAATCCCGAGGAAAACGGGGATCTTCTCCAGCCGGGCGGAGGTGAGGTGGCATGAAACCGGTCAAACTTCAGTTCACGGGATTAAACAGTTACCGTACCCCCCAAACGGTGGACTTTGAAGCGCTGGGAGCGGACGGGCTGTTCGGGATCTTCGGGCCGACGGGGAGCGGCAAATCATCGATCCTGGATGCCATTACCCTGGCCCTGTACGGCGGGGTGGACCGGGCGAGCAACAACACCCGGGGCATCATTCATCAACTGGAAAAGAGCTTGGAAGTCTCCTTCGAGTTTGAGTTGGGAGCGGATCGCTACCGGGTGGAACGCCGCTATGACCGGAATCCGAAAGACCCCGAGGCCGCGCTGGCGAAACAGGCGCGCCTGCGCCAGCTGATCGCAGACGGCGAAACGGTGCTGGCGTCCAAACCGCAGGAAGTTACGGCGCGGATTGAAGCGATCCTGGGCATTGGCAAGGACGAGTTCGCGCGGGCGGTGGTTCTGCCCCAGGGTAAGTTCGATCAGTTCTTGCGCTTGACCGGGGCGGACCGCGCGGCCATGCTGGAACATCTTTTCAATCTGGAACAATACGGCGACGGACTGGTCGTCCGGGTCAAAAACGAAGCGGCAAGCTGCGCCAAACAATTGGAACGGATCGAGGGCGAGGCGCAGGGGCTGGGGGATTGTTCCGAAGCAGCGGTACACCGGGCCGTTGATGAGTTGAAGGCCAAGAATGAGGAGTTCACCTGCGCCCAATTGGCGTTTGAAACCATCGAAAAATCCTGGAAAGAGGCAGAGGCGGTCCGGGAGTTGTTTTTGAAGCGGCAAGCGGCCCTGGAAAAGCTCAACCGCTTGGAGCTGAACCAGGAAACCATGGCCGAAAAACAATTCCAACTGGACGCGGCCGAGCGGGCCGAGCCGTTACGGGAATTGATCGCGCGGCGGAACGGCTTGCGGCAAAAAATCGCCGTGGAAAGCATCGGCTTTCAAGATAAGAGCGGGTCTCAGGCCGCGGCGGCCGTGAAGCACGAAGCCGCCGCCCAAGCGCTGCAAATGGCGGAGCGGGAATACCGGGAACAACTCCCCGTACTGCAGGAGAAAAAGGCCAAGTACCAGGGAGCCCGGGAAAAACGGAACAAACTGAAAGAGCTGCAACGGAGTATCGCGGAGAACGAGGCGGAACTGGCGCGGTTGGGAGGGCAAATCAGCCGTGCCGTCCCGGAGATCGATGCCTGCCAAAGGCGCTGGAACGATCTTCGGATCGCATTGGAGAGTTTGCGGCAAGAACGGTCCGGGCTCATTGTCGCTCCCGATGAGAAAGAACGGATTGAACGGGCGTTAACGGCGCTGGTCCGCTTGGAGGAGAGCGAAAAGCGGCGCCGGGAAAGCAGGGATAGCTATATCCGGCGGAGAGCGCAGAACGAGGCGCGTTGGGAAGTGATCGCCGCCAAAGTCCGCCAAATGTCGCCGGAGGAAACGGCAGCCCCGGGCGCCGATCTCGAAAAATACGCCCAATCCCTGCTGAACCGGTTCGAGCGGGAGCTAGAGGAGGCCCGGCTGGCGCAACAACGGGCGCTGATGGCGAACTCGGCGGCGGAATTGGCCAAGGAACTGCATGACGGGGAGCCTTGCCCGGTCTGCG
The DNA here is from genome assembly GCA_023402395.1 of Bacillota bacterium. Taxonomy (GTDB): domain Bacteria; phylum Bacillota; class UBA4882; order UBA8346; family UBA8346; genus JAEYGI01. The sequence goes on along the minus strand of JAEYGI010000027.1, from coordinate 1,861 downwards.
GGGCGCGGCAACATCCCCTGCCCGCCCAAATGATCGCCGCCATTGAAAAAGCCGGACCGGAGATCAAAGCGGCCGAAAACCGGCTCCGGGAGGCCCGGGACTGGGAAGGGCAATTGCGAAAGCTATGGCATGACTGGAGCAGCCATGAAGCCCTGGTTGCGGAAGCGCTGGAAACGGCGGAGCGGGACGAAGCCGGCCTACGGGCGGCCGCGGCCGAATTTGAGCTGGCCCAAGGCGCTTATGAACGCGGGCAGTTGCGAATCCGCAAACAGGAGCTGGCCGATTTCGAGAAACGGGTGCATGCTCTCGATCAGCAAGGGGAAGCCCTGCGCCAAACCGAGGAGGCGCTCAACGAAAAGCTGCGAAAACTGAACGACTCCCTTCAGGGCGATCAGATCAAAGAGGCTTCGCTCCGGGCCGATTTGGCCAATCTGCAGTCGCAAGCCACGGAGATCGCGGCGGAATTGAACGATATCACCGGCGGCCGGGAACTGGACGAGTTGATTCTGGAGATGGTCCAAACCCACCAGCGGTTGCAAACGGCGGCCGAAAACGCCAAGGCCGGGGAAGCGGAGGCCCGGGACGCCCTGGAAAAGCTGGCCCGGGAAGTCGCCGCCCTGGAGGCGACCCTCAAAGCGAACCGGAACGAGCTGGCCGAGGTCGAACGGCGTTTGGCCGGGGAGTTGGCTAAGGCCGGCTTTGCCGGCCTGGAGCCGGCGGAGGCGGTGCTGCTGGAAACGGCGGAACGGCAGTCGATCCGTCGGGAGCTGGAGCAATACCGGCAGGAAGTGGCGGTGTCCCGGAGCGAGCTGGGCCAGCTGGACCGGGAGATCAATGACCGGCCGTTCGAAGAGTCGCGCTATGAAGAGGTAAACCTCCAGCGGGAAAGGTTATTCCAAGCGGCGGAACGGCTCAGGACCGAAACCGCGCTTTTACAAAGCAAGCTGGACGAACTCCGCCAGAAGCAGGAACGCTGGAATGAGATTCAAAATCAAAGGGCGGCGGTGGCGAAACGCCAAAGTCTGGCCGAAGAGCTGGCCGCCCTGTTGCGGGGGCGGAAGCTGGTTTCCTTTCTGGCGCAGGAGCATTTAAGGGATATGACCTTGGAGGCATCCTACCAGCTGGGCCGGCTGACCGGGCAGCGGTACGCCTTGGAGCTTGCCAAGGACAAGGATTGCGAGTTTGTGATCCGGGACGATTATCACGGCGGCCACCGGCGGATGATCCATTCCCTTTCGGGCGGGGAGGTCTTTATGACTTCGCTGGCCCTGGCCTTGGCGCTGTCGTCCAAGATTCAGCTGCGGGGCAAATATCCGCTGGGCTTCTTTTTCCTGGACGAGGGCTTCGGCAGTTTGGACGAGGAGAAGCTGGACAAGGTGATGAACGCGCTGGAGAAACTGCATGACCGGAACCGGATGGTGGGCGTGATCAGCCATGTGAAGGAGATGAAGGAGCGGCTGCCCAAGTTTCTGGAGGTCTTGCCCGCCGGGGAGGATGGGAGCGGCAGCAGGATCCGGGGGTAAAGTCCGGCAACTCCCGCGAAGAGCGGAAATAATAACGTCAAGGTATAACAACCATCTTTAGGAAAGGTTAGCTGACCAAGCCGGCCGAAAATCCGACCCCTCCCCCGGCCCCTCCCCGAGGCTGCAATCCTGCGGGCTACTTCGGCGGGGAGGGATGAGTCGCTGGAAATTCAGGCTTTTACTCCGCCGATGCGTAGAAGAAGTCTCTCCAGAAAGGCATTATACCCAAGATTCGACTTCATTAATTTCACTGGCGTAATAGGCCACCGTTTCCGGCGAATCACCCCTCCCCGCCGAATTATCTTCCAAAATCGCCGCATCGGGGAGGGGATGGGGGA
>JAEYGI010000058.1 GCA_023402395.1 Bacillota bacterium | reverse complement strand
TCTTCAACGGTCTTTAGCCCTTTTTCTTTTACGATTTCTTTTAGTTCTTTTTTATCGATTCCCATTTCTTTTTCTCTCCTTACTTTTTTATCGGCAAGGAGTTTACACATTTTATTTTACACACCCTCTCGATCAACTGATTAGGCACCCGGATCAGTTGATCCAATCCTTCGATCAGTTGCGGCAGCCCCCGGAACAATCGATCCGGGGGCCAATCAATAATCAAAAAGTCAAAATACTTTAAATTATTAAGGCTGCGGTAAGTTCCCTTTAAGCATACGGTTTTTTGAAGGATTTGCCTCCTTCGGATGGAATCGATTTTAAAAGATTTTTCATCTGTCCGCTCCAACGCATCAGACCGCTTAATGGCGGCTTCAGGTTTTTAAATAAAGAGGGAGGTTGAAGAATGAAGATTATTGCGCACCGGGGGTTTTCCAGCCGGGCTCCGGAGAATACGATGGCTGCTTTTGCAACCGCTTTGGAATTCGGGGTCGACGGTTTGGAACTGGATGTCCATTTGAGCAAGGACGGCCAGGTGGTGATCTGCCACGATGAAGCGGTCAACCGTACCACCAACGGCCAAGGCCTCATCAAGGATTTAACCTGGGACGAACTTCAGCAGCTGGATGCGGGAAGTTGGTTTGACGGGCGGTTCAAGGGAGAACGCATTCCGCTACTCGCCAGCCTGTTGGAATTGATCCGGACTTCGGATGTTTTAATCAATATTGAACTTAAAACAAACGTCTTTGCTTACCTTGGGATTGAGGAACAAGTAATTGAATTGCTTACGAAGTTCGGAATGGTGGAACGGTGTATCATCTCATCGTTCAATCATTTTTCGTTGCTGAGGGTAGCGGAAATCAGGCCCGAAATTAAAACCGGCGCTCTCTATATGGCCAACCTATATCAGCCATGGGAATACGGTAAAAAAATCAAAGCCGCCGCTTTGCATCCCAGACATTTCAGCGTTACCCCGGAGCTGGTCCGTATGGCGCGGCAAAACGGCTTATTGGTGAATCCCTGGACGGTAGACGATCCCATTCATATGCAGCGGATGTATTTGGCGGGAGTGGATTCGATCATTACCAACTACCCCGATGTGGCGAAGACCCAATGGGAAGAATTCTTAGGGCTGGAATCTCGTTAGACAAAGAGGGGGGTCAACGGATGCGCGACGCTCGCCAAAAAGTGGTCATCGCGTTGAGGCGGTTGCTGTTATTGGGTATTTTGGGGTTATCGGCCGTAAACTTTCAAGCATTGGCGGATCCGCCAACGAAAGACTATTATCGAATCGTGGTTCTCTCGGACCTGCATCTCCCCGGCTCCAACTATGCGGCGAAGGAAACGATGCTGGATATGATAAACTCGGCGTCAGACGTGGATCTGGTCGTCGCTTTGGGGGATATTTGCCTCGATAATGGTAATCCCGATGAATATCAAATCGCCAAAGCTTATTTCGGCAAATTAAAAGTCCCCTTATTATGCCCGGTAGTGGGGAATCACGACTATCTTTACGAGGATCTGAAAAAGGACGGAAAACGGGTGCGGGCCCTTCCGGAAATCCGCGCCGCCAAATTGGAACGCTTCAAAAAGACCTTTAGCCTAACGGAGCTATATTACAGTAAAAGGGTCGGATCCTACCTATTCATTTTTTTATCAACCGACGAACTGTATAACAGCTATCTGACGGCAATCTCCGCCGAACAGCTCGAATGGCTGAATGCCCAGTTACATCAGAACCGCAATCTGCCGACGATCATCTTCTTTCACGCGCCGCTGGAGGGGACGTTAACCGGCAACAATTCAGTGGTTAAGGATCTGAATTATATGGCTCAGCCGCGGGCAGGGATCAAAAGCCTGCTGGCGGAGAATCCTCAAGTTTTTCTCTGGGTTTCCGGGCATGACCATCTCGCGCCGACCAACGCCGCGTTTAACCATCCGCTAAATTTATACCAGCATCAGGTCTATAATCTTCATTGCCCGAATCTGTCCGGATCAAGCTTTTTATCGGAGGATGACTGGAGTACGAAAAAACATAGTTTGCTTTGGGCCAATTCATTATATCTGTACCCTGACAAAGTGCGGATTCGGACCTATGACTTTACCAATCAGCGTTGGCTAACGGAACATGACCGGGTAATCCGTCCAAATATCCTAGATAATAAATAAAAAAATCCTGAATATCAAGTTTACTCAGCAGAAGTTTTGTTTTGTAATGACTAAGTAGGAAAAACCATCTTCAGTTATTTGGGTAACTGTCCGGCGCTTCAACATTCACAGCGCCGGGATGAGTCTTGCCGGATTGGCTGAACTATCAGTTTAACATTCGCGTCGTCAAAAGCGAGGAGTTCTAGGCGCGACCGAGGGAGGACCGGAGCCGTACTCAATGTACGGTGAGGACCGGACTGACCGAGCAACGACGAAATCCGACGCTTTTCACGGCGCATCAGCCAATCCGGCAATTCTTCAACCTTCTTTCATTGTTCTTCTTGATTCTTCTGAATTCTTGCGGAGCTAACTTAATACTCAGTTAGAAAAATTTAAAATACTTTAAATTATTAAGAATTAGGTAGAATCTGTTTAAGATTGAATTTTTTTGAAGGAAATGCCCTCTTTCGGATGGAATCAGATATTAAAATATTTTCATCCGGTGCGGCAAAGAGATGAAGAGAGCCGATATCGCGGGATTACCCTGGTATTGGCTTTTTGTTTGTTAGTCTTTGATATCTTCGAGGAGGGCTGGGAATTGAAAAAAGGGTTCAAGCACAATTTGACCAGTTGGTTGATGATTACCCCCGCCACGCTTTTGTTTGGAGTTTTTGTCTTTTTTGCCATGGCCTATGCGTTGTTTGTCAGCTTTCATTCTTGGAACATGCTGCGTCCAATGGTTTTCACCGGACTTGACAATTACAGCCGCGCGATGCATTCGCCGGAATTTTGGAACTCCCTGATAGTAACCTGTGTTTATGCGGTTGGCACGTTAATTCCTTCCATCGTTCTGGCCTTGCCGGTCGCCATGTTGCTTAACCAAAAATTAGCCGGGTTTCCGTTTTACCGGTTAGCGATCTTTATTCCTGTGGTCACCTCCATGGCCGCGGCGGCGGTGGTCTGGCGGTACCTGTTCGAACCGGACGTGGGTTTATTCAATTATTTGCTGGGGATGGCCGGCATCCCTCCCAAGGAATGGCTGGATGATCCGTCCTGGGCGTTGCCGGCCTTGATGATGGTCGGTATTTGGAAACGGCTTGGCTATAATGCGGTTTTATTCTTGGCGGGCCTGCAAAACATTCCCTCCAGTTATTATGAAGCGGCGGAGATTGACGGCGCCGGCCGCTGGGCGAAATTGCGCCATATTACCATCCCGCTGCTGTCTCCGACCACTTTTTTCGTGACCATCATGCAAGTGATCGCTTCATTTAAAGTGTTTGTTTCAGTACAGATTATGACCGGAGGCGGCCCCTTAAACAGTACCGATGTCATTAGCAACCATTTATATATTCATGCCTTTCGCTACTTCCGGATGGGTTATGCCTCGGCCTTGTCATATATTCTATTCTTAATCATTTTCACCGCGACATTGATTCAATTTAAATGGGGCGAAAAGAAAGTGCATTATTTGTGAGGGGGAGACCAAATGCGGGCCAAAATCAAGTTTAATTATTTATCCCATGGCATGTTGCTATTGATTTCAGCCATGGTGAACTTGCCGTTTTTCTGGATGGTCAGCACTTCTTTGAAATCAAAAGTCGAAGTGTTTACGTTTCCGCCCAGTTGGTTCCCAGCGGTGCTGATCTGGGAAAATTATGTCCGGGCATGGAACGCGGTTCCCTTCGGCAGATTCTTTCTGAACTCGATCATCGTTTCCACCGCGATTACCGTGGGCCAATTGCTCATCTGTTCGCTCGCGGCCTATAGCTTCGCCAATTTGACGTTTAAAGGAAAGCACTTTCTTTTTTTCATGTTTCTCGGCACCGCGATGCTTCCAAGCGAAGTTTTGCTAATCCCCAATTATCTGGTCATGCGTCAATTGGGGTGGATCGATACCTATGCCGCGTTAACCGTTCCTTTTTTGGCCAATGCGTTCACCATTTTTTTGCTGCGTCAATTCTTCCTGACTATCCCCAAAGAATTGAAAGACGCCGCCCTGATTGACGGTTGCGGCCACTTGCGCTACCTATGGGGCATTGTCATGCCCCTGTCCAAACCGGCTTTGCTGACCGCCGGGCTGTTTACCTTCATGAACAGTTGGAATGAGTATTTGTGGCCGCTGGTTGTCACCAATGAAGAGATGATGCGTACCGTCCAAGTCGGCCTGGCCGTTTTTCAAACCGCCTGGCAGACGGAGTGGACCCAACTGATGGCCGCTTCGACGTTTGTAACCATTCCGGTAATTATTTTCTTCCTTTTCGTCCAAAGACAGTTTATCGAAGGAATTTCCATGACGGGTATCAATGGGTAAGTGAGGAGGTGGTGGAATTATTTTAAAATCTGACTATCCAATTAAGTCAGGATTAAGGGTAGTCGGCGTTGCAGCGGATGCCCTCACCCATTGGGCCAATTCAAGCCGTCTGCCCTCTCCCATTTCGCTCGAAAAGCACTCACGATGGGCGAGGGGAAAAATAGGGTCTAAAAGCTTGACCACTGTATTTGGGCCTCTTGAGTCCCTCCCCCATAGCTATCGTTTTTTGATAGCGTCATGGGGGAGGGCGGGCCGCTTCGAATCAACCCGTGGGGTGAGGGCATGGAGATCAGCGTCGACGTTGTTTGGCTTACCTGAGCAAACTGGAGAGTCAGATTAAAAAATTGATCAAACCCAGAAAAATTGAGAAACCGCTACAATAAGTTAAGGAGAGGAACAAAAAATGCGTAAATCTTTTTGGATTTTACTTTTGGTAATGGCGTTGGCCTTGAGCGGAACCGCGATGGCCGCTAAAACCGAGATCTCCATCTGGTATTCCCTGGGGGCTGAGTATTCCGCGCCCCTGGAAAAATTAATTTCCGATTTTAATTCCTCCCAAAATCAGATCGCGGTCAAAGGGGTTTTTTGCGGCGATTATCAGGCGACTCTGGAAAAATTACTGGCAGCGGTGGTGTCGGGAAAACCGCCGGTTCTTTCCCAGATTGAACAGATGCGGGCCGGCCAGTTCATTGATAACGGCAGTGTTGTCCCGCTTCAAAATTACATTAATAAAGATAAGGAATATAATATTAAGGATTATAACTCCCACATCCTGAACGCCTGTAAAGTTAATGGCAAAATTTATTCACTCCCTTTAAATCCGTCCACGCTGTTATTGTATTACAACAAAGATCTCTTTCGTAAAGCCGGCTTAAATCCGGAGAAGCCGCCGACAACCTGGGACGAGGCCTATCAAATGTCCCAGAAAATCAGCGCGTTAGGCAATAATATCGTCGGAATGCGGCTTTATCCCGGCGACTGGACCATGGAAGCGATTATTTGGCAGTTCGGCGGCGAAGTTTTATCGCCCAACGGCCGCAAAGTCTTGTTTAATCAGCCGGAAGCAGTTAAAGCCTTGGCATTCTGGAAAAAAATGATCGATGACGGCGCGGCGATTTGGAGAGGCGGCCGGGAAGGCTCCGAGGCCGATTTGTCGGGACGGGTCGGCATGGTCTTCCGTTCCAGCGGTTCCGTGGAATATATGAAGGCGAATGTGAAATACGATTTGGGCGTGGCGGTCATGCCGAAGGCGAAACAATTCGCCACTCCGATTGGCGGCGCCAATATCTATTTATTTGACAAAGCGAGTTCCGCTGAAAAAGAAGCCGCGGTTAAATTTATCAAATTCCTTACCAAACCTGATAATATGCTTACCTGGGGAATCAATACCGGCTATATGGTATCCCGGCTCTCCGCGTTGAATTCATCTCAGATGCAGGGATTGATGAAAGAGGACCCGCGCCGCATGGTTACCTATAACCAATTGGCGTATGCCCGCCCTCGCCCGTCCTTTGGGCCGTATCCGGAGATCAATAAAATAATGATGGATGCCTTTGACGAAGCCCTGCTTGGCAAAGCCACGCCCCAGGCGGCCTTGGATGCCGCGGCCCGTAAAGCGGGGGCTGTAATTAAGGAATATTACGGCAACTAATTTAAAATACCCAATTATTATCCCATCAAGTATAATTTCAAAAGGATCAAATAATTCATTTTTAAATGTTTATTTGGTCCTTTTTATTTAGGGGTCTCCAAAAATTATAAATGGTTGAAAATAAAAAATAACCCCAAAAAACAGGAAGAAAAATCCCTTTTCCAGTGGGCCGACTTATAGCGTTCTTAATAGGCAAGCACCACTTTTTCTATTTCCGTCTTTGCTCCGACAGTCTTTAACTCAATAAAAGTTCTTTCGGTGACTTCGCATAATATATTTCTTCTTAAAATATAGCCTATTCTTTTACTGACACATACCGGTTGTCTTCAATGTAAAATCTCCAGAGATAATCCTTGGCTTCCTCCGCATAATCGATCCCAACCCGTTTCGCAGTTACGGTGTGAAACCGTTCATTTTCGCCATCTTCCAAATATAGTCGGCTTCCGCATAAATCTTCCGCATTGAGGCTTTTATCAATCGCTAATGCCTTGCATAGTTTTCCCGGCCCATTTGTCAATCCCACTACTTGCTTTCGACTTAATTGGCCATAAGGCTTCGCGAATCTATTCCGAGCCATTCGCTCCAGACCATCCACTGGCTGAACCGCCCTTACCAAAACGGCTTGTGGATTTCCTTTTCCACTGGCAACAATATTAAAGCAGTGGTACATGCCATAAATAAGATAGACATAAGCGAAGCCGGGGTCACCGTAGATGATTTCAACTCTCGGCGTCCTTTTTCCCCCATAGAAATGTGCGGCTTTATCTTCGATACCCATATACGCTTCGGTTTCAACAATTTTCGCAGATACTTTTTCCCCATCTATTTCGTGTACAAGCACCTTACCCAAAAGTTCTTTTCCAACGATTAATGCCGCTCTGTTATAAAATTCCCTGTCCAATTTTCCCATTCAATTGTTCTCTATTTATTTAAATTGGGGCGATGGTGCCGCCCAAACTCGGTTCATAGAACGAAATATCCTTATCTGTTATTCAAAGTGACCTATTATCGTTCATCATGGGCTTACTATATTAATTTAGCAATCCTCCTCGTATTTCCATCCGTAAATCCTTATAAATATTTCAAACGGTGCGTCATCAAGCTTCCATTGCGTAACTCCACCAGCAACAGTTCCTCGCCGATGATCTCCGTTTCTTTTTTCGCGACCTCAACCGTCAGCCATTCTTTCAGAACCGGCAAAATCCGCTCCCGGAAATCCCGCTGAACCGCCTCTCCATAGTCAGCGGCCGGAATCGGATAAAACAGCAGCCAAGGCCGGAGCTGACGATTCATCCCGGCGCAGGCGATGACCATCCCTTCAAGCTTCGGCCGCTGATTGCAGCGGGGGTTCCAACGGAAGCGCCGGTCAGCCCCGAACTCAATCCGTAAATCGGCGAAGCCCCCGGCCCATTCTCTCGCTTCCAGCGCGGAGCAGGCATATTCCTCCCTCGAATCCAGTTTTCGGTACGTCGCAACTTTCACGCTCATTTCAACGCTCCAATCCATTTATCTTTTTTGAGTCTGATTCCGGTAATTAATCACCGGACTAATTATCCGCCCTTAGTGAGCCTTGCAATCTTATCGTCGGCCGGAAACCGGCGATTGGCCATCCATTTCTACACGCAGACGCCATCCGATTTCCGGAAGATACCGGCAACTCCGCCGTGATTGTAACGCTTCATCAAAAATCCCGCCAATCCCATTGATTATGCGCCGGATAACGCGTATAGTATGGAGTGTGACACACTGTTCAAATTTATGACACCAATTTCCGGGAAGCTCACCACATCGCTTCCCGGATCAATGATTCGATAAATCATGAATTACGCCAATATTTTGTTAAAGGAGTGACGCTCTCATGCACGAACATGGCGTGGCGGACCGCCTGATGGACCAGTCCTTGGAAACGGCCCGCTCCCAAGGACTAGCCAAGATCAGCGGCATCAAGATCGGCATCGGCGCCTTGACCGGCCTTTTTCCCGATCCCTTGCGGGACGCGTTGGAGCATGTCGCCGGCCATCACGGACTGACCGGCATCGAGTACGAACTGGTCGAGATCCGGCCGGCCGCCCAATGCCTGCAATGCGGCAAAAACATCGGCGAGGAACATCAATGCCCGTCCTGCGGCGATCAAGGCGTGAAGATCATCGCGGGACTGGATACGGTAGTGTTGGAAGTGACGTGAAACCGCCGTATCAATCCCCTCGAGAGATTTTCCGAACTTGCTTGACAACTTCTCAAATCGTCTCTTGCCTCCGGTTCCGAACTCAAACTGGAACCGGAGGCCGCCGATCTACCGCCCTGATCGATGGCCGGATTGATCCCGCGACATCAACGGCCCGAAGAAAGTTTCAACCCGACAATTCCGACGATGATTAACGATAGAAAAAACAATCGTCCCAAGCTTTTCGGCTCCTGAAAAAACACCATTCCCAAGATTACCGTTCCGATCGCCCCAATCCCGGTCCAGATCGAATAAGCGGTCCCAATCGGCAGCGTTTTAACGGCGCGGGCTAAAAAATAAAAGCTGAGGATCATACCCAGCACCGTATAAATTGAAGGAAGCAATTTGGTAAAGCCTTGCGTGCATTTCAACCCGATCGCCCATGCCACTTCAAATGCGGCGGCGATGAAGAGATAAATCCAAGCCATTTTTGTTTCCTCTCCTCTCCATTCGTTGAAAATAAAAAAGCCCCTGAAGATTGTGAACAATCTCCCGGGCTTTTATCCCTCCGTGTTTCACAGCGGCAAACCGTGAGTTTTCTCTTGGACCAGACCGAGACCGGCTCGCGGAACCCTAGAAAACAAAATTATTATATATCATACGTCAATGGTTGTCAAATCCAACCGCCGGACTACACCTCAACGCTCCGGGACTTAACCGATTTCCGTTCCGGACGGAAACACCCGGCTCCCAATGAACTCCGCCAGCCGTTTCCCGAACTTCCGGTGCTCCCCCGCTTCCCAATGCAGCCCGTCAATGTCGCTGGTCCGGACAATAGACCCGGCATCGAGAAAATGGCAGCCGGTTTCGGCGGCCACCTGCCGGTACAGCGGGGCGAGTTGCACCGACTTCTCCGCTCCTCCGTGAAACCGGTCGGCCAGCCCGCTCAACTTTCCCAGCGGCGGCGGAGCGATCAGCAAGACTTCCGGAGCCGATCCGCCAACCCCAGTCCCGCTCTTTTGGACCATGCCGGCCAGGATCCCGGCGCTGGCCGCGATATCATAGGCGGGCAGTGACAACCTAAGCTTCAGATCGTTCGTTCCCAGCATTATCACTACCAGGTCCAGCGGTTTATGCGTTTCCAGGCACGGCAGCAGCCAGGTCTTGCCGTTCCGTCCTTCGCCGAACGGATCGTCCCAGATCGTGGTCCGTCCGTTCAGCCCTTCCTCGATCACGTAGTACTCCGGACCCAGCTCAGCCTGGAGCACGCCGGTCCAGCGTTCGTCCCGGCCGTACCGTCCCCGGCCGTCGGGCCGGAACCCCCAGGTGTTGGAGTCTCCGTAGCAAAGAATTGATTTCATCCCTGAGCCCTCCCGGTACTTGAATGGATTTGGCAATTACAGATATTTTTTAAATCCTTGTACTTCATCCAGGCGAAGTTCCGGGCCATCGCATCAAGATCCGCCGGCTTCCCGGACAGTTCCTCGTAAAGCCTTGCTAGCTCGGGAAGATGGCTTTCGGCAATCCGAATGATTTGTATCATTGAATCTCATCCTGTCAATACGCGGCGGCCCGCATGACCCGATTTTTAAGTTCCGTTGTTCCAAATGATTCAACGGCGAATCCGGTTTTCCTGCCCGCAAGAACCGATCGGGATGCGCCAACGGGAATATTGGCGGTTGGCCCATAGACGGCCGAGGGCTTCAGCGGTTCGCCGAAGCCTTCGGGAAAATTCAAAGCAGTACAAGGGCGGAAAAAGCCAATCAAAGACGAACCCGCCTCTGACGATCTGGCGATTCGTTTCCGGCCTTGCTTACCGCTCCACAATCGGACAAATGTCCCCGCCCATCTTTAGGATCACAATCTTCGCATCCGGCCCCTTCAACCGCAACGCCTCGTCCAACGCCTCCTGCGGAGTCGGAAACGGCGTAAACCCGAGCCGCCGCGCTTCCCCGGGCCGGATCCCGGGCGAAACGATGAACGGCACCGTCCGCCGCACCAGCCGGCCGCCCTGCACCATATTGTGGGCCGCCACTTTCGACAAGCCCTCCGTCGCCACCAACCGGGCCGCCTCCTCCAAACCGCAATACCCGTATTGAAGAATCTCCGGATGCATCGAACTGACCCCCTCCGGACAAGGCGTGACCAGAATCGCCACCGCGCCGTCGGGGACGATCACATCCAGGGCGCACATCCCCTTGACCGCCTGCCACATATCCTGATCCATCGGATGGGAGTCGGCGATGTAAATATCGGCCTCAAACCCGGGATCGACCTTGACCCCGAACAGCTCCAGGGCATACTGGCACCCGGCCCGGTGCGCCGCCACCGGATCGCCGCTGACCACCTTGACGATGCGGTTGTGGCCGTCGGCGATCACATTGACAATGGCCGACAGGCCGGCCTGCGCGGCAATGGCGTCGATATTGGCGCGCATCGGATTGTCCCGCACCCCCAGGACCTCCCGTTCCGGGAATTGAACGCTCATCCAATGAAAGTTCCCGACCGCCTCCTCCGTGGCCACGCCGGGAGCGATGATTTTGCCGCCGCCGGAGAAACCGGCGGCCGGATGCGGGGCAATGGTCCCGATGCCGATCACCAGGTCGGCTTCGGCCATCGCCTTATTGAGGACCACCCGGGTTCCGTCGCTGAGCGCGCCATAGTCGCGCAACGCCTCCGGATTCTCCCATTCGTGGTTCAGCACCGGGTATTTGGCGGCGACCTCCAGCCCCACCTTCCGGGCGATCTCCGCCGGGGTCATCGGCCGGTGGGTGCCGAGCGCGATCAGCAGCCGGATATCGCCGTCCCGGACCCCGGCCCGATGCAACTCATCGAGCACCGCCGGGATGATCCGGTCGGCCGGCGTCGGCCGGGAGATATCGTCGACCACGATCAGTACCTTTTGTCCGGGAGCGGCGATCTTGGCGAGCCGCTCCATGCCGATAGGATGCCGCAGGCTCTCCCGGATCAGTTCGGCCTCGTCGCCGGATTCGGGTTCCGCTTTGACTTCGTAGATCCGGGCCGGGTTCCGGTCCGGGATCTCCAGACCGGGAATATCAGCATAGGGAAAAGTGTGGCGCATCGTTAGAAGTCCCTTTCATAATGGTTGATCCATCTCTTTCTTGCTGTCATTGCTCTCTTTGCGGATCCGGACCGGTTGCCCGAGCCGTTGGCGCAGGAAGTCCAATCCGACGCGTGCGGCCGGCCGGAACTGATCGCTTACCAGATAACGCAGGAGCTGATCCAGGAAATAGCGGGTCGCCGGATTGGCCGCATAGGGCGATCCGAAGTCCAGGGTCGAGACCATCAGCTTCCCCGGCCCGGCGGCGGCTTCGAACAGCAGCCCCAGCCGGGCGGGGTGTTCATCCTTGAAGCTCGGAATGTTCATAATCAACGGTTTCAGCTCCGGCGGCCATTCTTGCAAATTGGCCGCGACCCCCAGGTCGTTGCGGAGCCCGTCCAATTCGGCGGCGTCGCTGATCATTCCGGCAAAGGGTAGGTCGCACCAGCCCCGGTGCGGAAAACGGGCGAACAGCGGATGGTCGGCGATGATCGTGCCCCGCGGGTATTCGGAGCGTCCGGCTCCCCATTCGCTCCGCTCGCCGTCCAGTGAATATCTTCCGGTCAGCAGCGCCCGGCCGCCCCGCCCCAAATGCTCCAACAGCACTTCATTAAGGCTCCCGGTGACGAGCAGCGCCGCTTCTTCCAGTCCGTCCCGGTATTCGCGAATGAAGGGGTATCGTTCCCGTAGCGCCGCATCGAGGTAAGGATCGCAGTCATACACATAAACCGGAACCGGAGCCGCTTCGAGCGTCGGCGCGGGGAAGATCCAGAAATCCCATTGGTTCTCAAGCGTCCCTCCCTCCCAGGCCAGCCGGGCGCGGAGCTTTAGCGCCTGGGGCTCGCTTTGGACGGGCGGGCGATAGGCGTCGGTGGCCAACAGCCGCAGCTCGCCGCGGGCGATGGCCAGCCCCGTCCGGCCGCCCCCGGCGACGATCCGTTCCGCTTCGTCCCGGATCTCCCAGCTCAATTCGGCGCCGTTGATCGCTTCCTTGCCATAGTGGGAGCACTTGAGGGTCAGCGGAATGGAATGGCGGTTGCCGTACTCGAAGACCCGGTCCTGCCACTTCCTGGCCCACAGCAGCACCGAATCGCCGTTGTACTGCCGCAGCTCGGCGGGGGCGACGTTCTTCGGCTGGAAATAATCATTGACCACGCCCCAGGTGAACGAGCCCGAATCCCGGAAGGTGCAAAGCTGATAGCCTTGGAAAGCCAGTCCGTGAAAATTCCAGGCGTCGTTGATGATGTCGTCCCGCAGCCGCAATTGTTCGAGCACCAGCTTCCTGCAGCGCGCCTGGAGCTTTTGGGAGTTGGCGACAAACAGGGGCAACAGTTCGCTCAGGCCGGAGGCGGCGATCCGTTCCTCCGCATACGCCATGCGCCAGGGGCGGAGGGCCCCTTTATACAATCCCTTGGCCGCGGTATCGATATAGGAAGCGCCGGCTTTCCGCAGCTCATGATAGATCGGCGCCCGCCGCCGCGAGCCGTCCCTCCCGATAAAGTAGCCCGGACTGTTGGAAAGCAATAGCCGGGTTTGATCCAAGCCGAAGGTGATCCCGGCGTAGGCGGCGCTCTGCTGATCGGACGCTTCCAGCTCATTCCCCAGACACCAGATGATCAGCGCCGGATGGTTCCGGTCGCGGCGGATCAGACTCTCCCACATGGTTTCCCGGTATTCCGGAGCAATCCGCCAGGAGCCGCCGACCACCCCCAGTTCGTTGTGGCAGAGCAGGCCCAGCTCATCGCAGACCTCCAGATACTCGACGCTGGGGAAATGGGTGTGATGCCGCAGGAAGTTGAAGCCGAACTCCCGGTAGGTCCGGAGCTTAGCACGGAGATCGTCCCGGTTGGTGGTGGGGCAGACTGTATCCGGCCAGTGAAAGTGAACCATATCGCCCCGTAGGTAAACCGGAATGTCATTCAATAACAGATGCTCGCCGTCAAAGGTGATGCTGCGCAAACCGGTCCGCTCCACCAGGCTGTCCCGGGGAACGCCAGCGGCGTCCCTGACTTCCAGCTCCACCCGGTACAGATAGGGGTCGGCGTCAGACCAAACATGCGGCCGGGTCAGCTCGACGGTAATCCGGCCGGAGCCGTCGGGTCCGGTCTGTCCTTCTTTTCCCTCGCGACCGGTTCCGTCGCTCCATCCCGATACGGCCACTGCGGCCTGATACGCGATAAAGTCAACCGGCGCCGTACTGTTCAGCCAATAGTCGCAATGGAACTTGCCGGCCTCGGGGACGATCCGGAGATCCGCGATCCAGACGCGGTCGGTCGCCACCAGTTCCACGGCGCGGTAAATCCCGGACCAGCGCAGCTCCATGGTGGTCGACCCCAGACCGTGCGTGTTCTCAGGAGTCATCGACGAGTAATCATGGTTGTTTTCCACCTTGACCGTCAGCCGGTTGGCCGCATCCCAACGGACCAAGCCGCTGACGTCGAATCCGAACGGAACCGCGGCGGTATGATGCGCGCCCAGAAACTCGCCGTTGAGCCAGATCCGGCAGTCAGTGGCCACTCCCCCGAAATTCAGTTGCAGCCGTTTCCCCTGCATCTCCGGAGGTACCCGGAAACTGGTCTGATACCACGAGACCCCCCGATAGGGAAGGTCGCAGGTGCCGGCCCAGCCCGGCCGGCGCAGCGGCAAATGACGCAATCCTTTCCCTTGGGCTTCGAGGCAGCCGGGCACCTGGATCCGGTCTGGCAATCCGGCCGGAGACCGGAACCTTTCCCGTTCCTCCCCGGCATCCTCCGGGTCCAGCTCAAACTCCCATTCCCCGCTTAAGTCCAAATAATCCCGGTCTTTGGAACGAACCAACTCGTTGACGCGAACCGGTTGGATCTTCGTCAGGTTCATTGGCAATCTCCTTTGGGTAAGTATAATGGATTCCAATTGCGGTTTAGTTACATTACGGATGGCGGGCGGTTTTGCCGCCCACCATCCTTGAACCGCCGGTCGCAATCTTTATTTTTTAGCGTAAAGCTCGTTCAATTCTTTCATGAGTTCATCGCCGCCGTTTTGGCGCCATTCCTTCACGAAAGTGTCGAAGTAACTCACCGGCTGCTGGCCGATCATGATCTTGGAGTAGGCTTCCATCTGCAATTTGTACAGATCGGGCCAGTACTTGACATAGGTTTTGCTCCGGGCGGCCACGTCCACGAAGGGGTTGGGCACCGTATATTTGGACAAATCCTTCAGCATCGTGGTCATCAGTTTGTTGTTGGCCGGAGTATCCGAGGCGATCTGCATCTGCGCCTCCCACAAGTGGGTCTGGCGGAAGCATTGCAGCGAGAAGATCCGGTTCTGGCCCTCCGCCGTAAACTTGCGGTTGCCGCTGGCATCCTCGGTATAGTCGATCCCTTTCACGCCCCAGCTTCCCAACTCATATCCTTCGTTGGAAGCCCAGAAGTCCCAAAATTTAAAGAGCTTCTCAATCTTTTTGGGGTCCTTGACCGCTGCCGGTACGAAAAAGAACATGCTGGTCCCAGCGTCTTGGTAATATTGGGGGTTGGGATGTTGGGGGCTGGCAATGACCGGCACCATCACCCAATTCGCCTTGGGATCGGCGTTCCGCATTTGCTGCCAGAATTGCGGAACCGGATTAAATTCGCTGGGCCGCAATTGATCGAGCCACGGGGTCATCACCCCGACTTTGGCGGCGGCCGCTTTCGGCTTTACGGTGTAAGTGGAGGCTCCGGACGGGCTGAACACGACCAAATCGGGATCGATGAGCCCTTCTTTGTACCAGCGTTGCAGAGCGGCCAAACCCTCCTTGGCTCCGGCGCTGATCCCGTTGTACTTGACTTGGCCGCCTTCGATCACGAACTGATCGGACTTGCCCAGTCCCAAAAACGGCGAGATCAGAATATCCGGGCCGCGATCATTGCCGAAGCCGACCGTATCGTTTTTGCCGTTGCCGTCCGGGTCCTTGGTGACGAACTGGCGCATCACGTTCTCCAGCTCATCGGTGGTCCGGGGCACTTTCAGCTTCAGCTTATCCAGCCAGTCCTTGCGAATGGCGAAGCAATCCCGGGCCGTGGCCCGGGGCCGGGGCACGCCGTACATTTTGCCGTTGATCGTCCCCAGTTGGACGGCTCCCGGGGCCAGCCCCTTCCAGAGATGCGGCGCGTATTTTTTGAGATGTTTGTCCACCGGCTGAAACGCGCCTTGCGCGGTCCAGTCATACACCGCCGGCGTCACCAGGAGATTGATCAGTACCGCGTCCGGCAGGTCGCCGGAGGCCATCATCGTCGCCACCCGCTCCTTCAAGGTGATCGACGGCACGAAATCAACGATCAGTTTGATGTTGAGCCGTTTCTCGACTTCCTTCCAGACCGCCCATTCCGGTTGCGGATAGGTCGGCTTGGCCCAGTCGGCCATGGTCCGGATCACCACCGGCTTTTCGGCGGCCAAAATGCCGGGCATGGCGGCCACCGTCAAACTGAGCAGCAATATGGGGATCAACCACAATCTCATTGGCTTTCTCATCTTTTTCCCTCCATAGATTTTATAGGCTCTTCCCTTACCTTATGACGCCCGCCTCATCCCTCCCTTGCCGGAAATTTTTCCTGCCAATCCTTATCCTTTCACAGCGCCGAGGGTCATGCCCTGGATGAAGTAGCGCTGGAAGAACGGGTACAGTATCAGCATCGGGATGGCGGAGACGACAATCGCGGCCAGCTTCAGGGTCTCCGGATTGACATTCAAGTCGTCGGCCAAACCGGCGCTGTCGACGCCCAGGGTATCGGCGCCGATCACCGCTTGCCTGACCAATACCTGCAGCGGCCAGAGGGCGGTGTCGCGGATGTAGATGATGGCGTCGAAAAAGAGATTCCACTGCCGGACCACATAGAGCAGGGCCACCGCGGCCAGCATCGGCTTGGCCAGCGGCAGGTAGATCCGGAAATAAATCAGGAAGTCGCCGGCGCCGTCGATCCGGGCCGACTCGTCGAGACTGTCCGGCAGCCCCAGGAAATAGGAACGCATGATGAAAAAGGTATAAGCGCCCATGGCGTTGGGAATGATCAGCGCCCACAAGGAATTCAGCATGCCCAGATTGCGGACGACCATATAAGAGGGGATCAAGCCGCCGTTGAACATCATCGTGAACACGATCCCCAGCAGAATGACTCTCTTCCCCATCACCTGCTTGCGGGAGAGGCCGTAGGCGAGCATCGAGGTCAAGAGCAGGCTGACCAGGGTGCCGGCTACGGTGATCACGCCGGAGATCCAAAAGGAGCGCAGAAAAAACGGATTCTTCAGCAGCGTGAGATAGGCTACGGCCGACCATTGCTTCGGAAAGATGTCCAATCCGGACGCAACCGTCCAGCCGCCCTCAAAGGAACGGATGATGCAAAAAAGCAACGGAAACGCGGTGGCCACGGCCACCGCCGCCAGCGACAGATAAATGACCAGATCGAACAGGCGACTGGATAACGAGCGGTCCTGAATCATCAGAACATCCCCTCCTCTCCGGATTTTTTAACGAGCCAGTTGGTCCCGATCACCAGCGCCAGGGCGACCAGCGACTTGAAAAGCCCGACCGCGGTGGCGTAACTGAACAGCCCTTCCTGAATCCCCTTGCGGTAGGCGAAGGTGTCGAAAACGTCCCCCGCTTGATACAGGAGCGGATTGAGCATGGTAAAGATCTGCTCGAAGCCGACATCCATGAAATGGCCGAGCCGGATCATCAGCACCACGATGATCGTCGGGCGGATCCCGACCAGGGTGATGTGCCAGAACTGGCGGAGCCGGCTCGCGCCGTCCACCACCGCCGCCTCGTAAAGTTGGGGATCGATGCCCGAGAGGGCCGACAGGAAAATAACGCTGCCCCAGCCGGCTTCCTTCCAGATCTGCTGCAGGACCACGGTCAGTTTGAAATACTCGGGCTTGGTCAGCAGCAGAAACGGTTTCCCCGCGCCCTGGCCCCAGAGGGTGCTGAAAAAGCCCTGCGACGAAGAGAACATCAGAATGGTAATGCCCGCGATGACCACCCACGATACGAAATGCGGCGCATAGACCACGGTTTGGACGAACTTCTTGAAAACCTTCCGCCGGACCTCGTTGAGGAACAAGGCCAACAGGATCGTAAACGGCAGATAAGTGACAAGCCCCAGTACGGCCAGAGTCAAGGTGTTTTTGAGCAACAGATAGAAATCGGGCCGGCCGAATAAATTCTGAAAGTGCTTCAGGCCCACCCAGGGGCTTTCCCACCACCCTAGAAACGGGCTGTAATCCTTGAACGCAATCAACACGCCCCACATGGCGCCGTATTTAAAAAGCAGAAACCAGAGAATGCCCGGGAGCATCATCAGATACAACGTCCGTCCCTGCCTGAGCCGGCGCAGCAATTCCCGCGGTCGCTCCCCCCGCTCCGCGGCGGCGTTCCGGCCAGCCAGTTCCATCCCTTTCGACAAGGTCACCCCTCTTTATTGATGCCATTCCGCTATGGCGGTGATCACCGGGGCGATTCGGCGTGCTTCGCCCCGCAACTCGCTCTGACCACAAGCTGGGTTTTGAATTGAACCTGGGTTTGTTCCAGCTCTTTTCCCTCGATGATCTTGATCAACATCTTGGTGGCGACGGCGCCCTTGTCGAAACAAGGCTCCCTGACCGTAGTCAGGGGCGGATTAGTATGGGGTGAAGTGGTGATGTCGTCAAAGCCGACCACCGCCATCTCCTCCGGGACCCGGATCCGCTTTTCCTGCAGCGCTTTCAAGCCGCCCATCGCCACCAAGTCGTTGAACGCCACGACCGCCGTAGGCAGGGTGATGTTGGTCAGCAGCCGGTGCATGGCCTGATATCCCTGGCGTTCATCGGGGATGCTGTCGACAAAAGTCAGCCAGTCCTGGTTCAGGGGAAGGCCGTACTCCTTCATCGCCGCTTCGAAACCCCGGAACCGCTTGGTATTCGAATAATACTGGCGGGGCCCGCCGATGAAACCGACCGCGCGATGCCCCAGTTGCAGTAGGTGCTTGGTAATCATGTAACTGCCGTGTTCCGCGTCGGACGAGACATGGGGGATGTCCAGCTGCGACGGGAAGTTGCTCAGCATTACGAACGGAAATTTGAGCTTGACCAATTGTTCGAGCGAGTTTTCCTCCACCCGCAGGCACATCAGTAATAAGCCGTCCGCCAGCCCGCTTTTGGGGATCTGCAGATAATCGGCGTCGCTCCGGGCCTCAAACAGCAACCGGTAGCCGAACTCATTGCACATGTGGTTGATCCCGCGAAAGACCTCGGAAAAGTAAGGATTGGAAAAGACATAGTCCGAGCTGTACGATACGCAGAGCGCGACAGTCCGGGTGGAGTTCAGGGCCAGGGCCCGGGCTGAGGCGTTGGGATGGTAATCCAGCTCCACCATGGCCTGCAGCACCTTTTGCCTGGTCTTTTCGGAAACGCTCCGGTAGTTGTTCATTACCCGCGAAACGGTTTTGATCGATACTTCCGCCACCCGGGCCACATCATATACGGTTGCCGCCATCCGGCCTCTCCCCCTGTTTCGTGGAAAACGTTGTCAAAATTAATCGGTACGCACCAGGAACTCCTCGGACCACTCACTACCCCGCAGCGAGGCGTTGAACGCCTGAACCCGGTAAAAATAGGTCTCGCCCCGCCGCACCTCGGAATCAACCCAAACCGCGGTGTTCAACGTCGGGGGAGTGCCAATCGTTCGGAAGGACGTCTCGTTGGCGCTCCGCCGTTCAATCCGGTAGTGCAGGAAATCCGGCTCGCTATTGGGCTGCCATTTCAGAAAGACCTGGCGATTTTGGTTCAGGTCCCGCTCGGCCACTCCCTTGATCACGGCCGGCCGCGCCGGAGCGAGCGGATTTTCCGGGGCCAGCAGCAACAACGATACCGAGTGCATCGGCAGATGCAAGTCGAGCGCCAGATCCTCCGTCAGCTCAAGGTCGCGGACAGGTTCGTACAGCTCCAGCCCTTCCCGCTCCCGCAGCTTCCGGACGGCGTCCGCCGCGGGCGCTCCCGGTTTGCCCATGGCCCGCCAAACCTCATAGGAGCTGCTGTGCTCCCGGTCGATCCGGTAATGGACCAGCTTATAACGGCCCCGGCCCGCCAGATGCTTCAGTTCCAAACGGATGGCCCGGGGATTGACGTCGTCGTCCATGCCATCCTCGAAATTCCAGACCATCACCGCCAGTTGCTCCCCCTCCAGGGTGGGCAGGACTCCGAATTTGGTCCCAAACCCCTCGGCGGCGCTCTCCGCCGGGAGCCGCCGGTCGCCCAAGCGCCCCAGCAACACATAGGCGTTGAAGATCGGCTTCTTAATCAAATCGGCGGACGGATACTCAACCAACGGAGTCAGTTGCGACCGGTTGCCGCTGAAAAGCGTTTTTTCCCATTGCATATGGCAGTTGTCGCTGTCGACGATGCTCAGGTTGGCGCCGTACTCGTCCTCCACCACCCGGCAGTAGGTATCGACCATCTTGCAGATAAAGCCCGGGGCGTAATGGGTATTCCGGAAGTTCAGCCAGCTCTTGACGCTGGTCCCGAAATAGCCATACCAGACGATATCCGATTCATCGTTGAAGAACTCGGTGTCTTGAAATTCCGGGTACTCCTTGAGGATCTCCAGAAACGCCTTGAGCGCGTCGAACATCACATCGATCGAGGGATTGTTGCCGTTGGGATACCCGCCTTTGCAATGAACCGCCAAAAAATCGACCCTGGTCCCGAACCGGCCGGTGACATAATTGAGGCCGTGAGCGCAATGCTCCAGGAAATCCCGGAACACCTTCTGGGCGTCCGGTCCTTGCTTGACGGCCGGGCCGCCCACCTTGATCCGGGGATTGACGCTATGAACCGCGGCTTCCATGTAATCGTACAGCGCCATCAGGGTTTCGGGCTGTTCAACCCAGAACCGGTGCTGATCCGGCTCATTGAAGATCTCGAAGTACCACTGCTCCACCTCGGCCGCGCCATAGCGCTCCTGAAGATGGATCACGAAATCCTCGATCAGCTTCCGCCAGAGGGTAAAGTCCCGGGGCAGGAAATAGCGCTCGGGGCTAAGCTGCAGGCAGCTGGGCATGAAAACTGTTTCCACGATTGGCCGCATCCCGTGCTCCAGCATGATGTCGTAAACTTTGTCCACCGTTGTCCAATCGTAAACCAGCTCGCCCCGCTCATTGAGGCGGACCACCTGGTCGCCACCCCGGTCATACTTGCCGGCGCCGGGCGGATTCCCATAATTCAGGCCGTGTTCCAACAGATAATAGTCGCCCCTGCCGTGGGCGGTCAGGATATTGTGGACCCGCATGTACCGGCAATGATTCCGGTATGAGCTGAGGTAATCATACATGCGCAGCGTTGGGGCGGTGTATGTATAATCGGCGTTCGCGTATCCCACCGCCTCGTAAAAGTGCTTAAACGGCTTCGTGGGCTTTGAGCAGTCCACTCCAACCCGAATTTCTTCCATGATCTCATCTCCCTATTATTTTCAAATTGTCCATCGCTGTCTTTTTTATATTCTTTGCTCCCGGAATTTTTCCTCCTTAGATTAAAAACTTTTTAATGAAAGATTAATTGCTTCGTTCAAATGTTGATATTACGCTTGATCTTAGCTTTGAGATTGTTAACGGGATTTGGAATATTCAATGTCTTTCGCTTTCCTTTGCTGGGCCATCGTTCTTTTAAATATTTAAAGCCACCCGACAGACGGGTGGCTTTAAATATTCTCAGGCCGGAAACCGGCCCTCTTCTTTGAACTTGCGAGCTAAAGCAAAGAACCGGGTCAGTCCCGGTTCTTTGCCTCCATGTCGCCATGGATCTCGTTGCCAAGATTCCCCGGTTAGCATTCCCATTGCAAGAGATGAACCGCGAATCCCGGTTTCCATCGTTTCGCGGACGCGAAACGACTTTATTATTTCAGGCAATCGAGGAGACCGCCTTGGAGCAAGCCAGCCAGTTGACCAATCCGATTCACGTTATCCCGGTTGCCCAGCATCGGGATTCTACGTTCGGAAATCGGCGCAAGTCTGCCCGAACGGGTCATGGACGGGCGGCCAAACGAACCGAACAATCCGGAATTATCGCAATCCCGTCCCGGAACCGCCGCCGCGGCCGGCAAGGCCAGTGCCACCGTTAACGTAGCCATGGCCATGAAGCTAATCAAAACTTTACGCATCGTTTTCCCTCCTTTCGACTTCGTTTATGATACAGGATAATGGTTACGTAAACAACCTACAAAATTTGGATATTGGGAAATATCGTTGATACCTCAAAGAAAATCCGGGTCGGATAATCTCCTTTTTTGCGGCCTTAACGGCAGCCTTTGCCGTAAATCTGGCGGGGACCGCCTTAATTACGGCAAAGAATGCCGTTAAAGCGGCGCCTAATGCCGGAACTATGGCATCGATTGCCGGACCTGCGGCGTCATTTGCCACAGTCACGGCATTCATTGCCGTATCTTTGGGAACTGTTCCCCTTACTGCAGCATTGAATGCCCGAACTACGGCACTCCCCGCCGCGATTGCGGCATTCATTGCCGCATCCGGGGGAAACGTTCCCCTTACTATGGCATTGATTGCCGGAACTACGGCGAAGGGTGCCGGATTCACGGCATTCATTGCCGTACCATTTTCCGCCGCCGAATGAGCCGGGCGATCCGTCCCCTCGGTTCAACCGGTGATCGAATATGGCCATCCGGCAATAAGGAACAGCTGACCGGCGGACGATGGCGGATGTTGCCGTCTGGCCCGGGCATGATAAAAAGGGGCCGCCCCAAAGGTAAAAACCCAGGGGCGGCCCCTTTTGCAATCCCCGGCCCGGCTCAGCCCTTCGTAAACCGCGCCACCGAATCCTTCAGGCTGGCGGCGATGGTCGCGAGATTGTCGGCCAAGGCGCTCACTTCCTCCACCGCCGCGCTCTGCTCCTCGGCGGCGGCCGAGACTTGCTCGGTCCCGGCCATGCTTTCCTCGCTGATGGCCGCGAACGAGGTGATCATATTCATGGAGGTTTCGTTCTTCTCCGCCATCTCCCGGGCGGAACGGGCCACGACCTGGATCTGGCCGAGCGTGCCGTGGAGCGCCTGAAAGATCTCTTCAAACAGCAAGGCCGTCTCCGAGGTCAGCTTCTTGCCGGACTCCACCTTCTCCAGTTCGTTTTTGACCGACTCCACCGCCTGCCGGGCGCGGCCCGACATCTGCGTGGCCAGGTCGGCGATCATCCGGGCGGCCCGCTTCGACTGTTCCGCCAATTTCCCGGTTTCACCGGCCACCACTTCAAACCCCTTGCCCTGCTCCCCGGCCCGGGCGGCTTCAATGGCCGCGTTCAGCGACAGGAGCGTGGTCTGTTCGGCGATGCCGGCGATCACCGCCGTGATTTCCCCGATCTGGGTCGAGGTTTCGTTAATCTCATTGATCACCTTGGACACTGCCTGGCTGGATTGATAAATCTCGTCCATGCCGGCGCTAATCATGGCAGTGGCGTTCTGGCCGGAACGGGCGAACCCGGCCACTTTTTCGGAGGACTCGGCCATGCCCTGCGTCTCCGCGGTGACTTTGCGGACCAGCTTGTTTAAATATTTGATGGTCTCGACCGCTCCCCGGACTTGGCCGCTTTGGTCCGCGGCGGCCCGGGCCAATTCTTCCATGGTTTCCGCCACTTGATGCGCGGTTTTGCCGGTGTCGCCGGCCGCCAGCTTCAGTTCCTTGCTGGCTTCCAGGAGCACCCCCGCCTGTTCCTCGATATGGTCCACCACCTGCCGCAGGCCGCGGATGGCTTGATTCAATCCCCGGGCCATCCCCCGCATCTCGGCCGCTCCCTCCACGGCCGCGGCGGCGGACAAATCCCCCCCGGCCACAGCGTTGGTGGCCGCCAGAATTCCCCGCAACGGCGCGGCGATGGACCAGATAATCACCAGTCCGCCCCCGATGGACAGCAATACGCTGAGGGTCAAGATAATCACCGCAATCAGCACCGCGCGGCTGGAATAATGCTTGCTGCTGGCAATATCGGAATACGCGGCATTCCGGATCGCGTTTTCCATCTGATTAAGATATGTCCTGATATAGGTCAGATCCCCTTCGAGCCCTTGATAGCCGGCGTCGCTCACCGCCGCGTCCATCCGCGCCTGGGCCTGCCGGAAGCGCTCCAGAATGACGTCAACCGTCTTTTCCCGTCCCGGCCGGAGCTGGTTCAGATTCGACTCCACCCGTTCCATAGCGGAGACCGAGGCCACGAAGAGCGATTGCCCGGAGAGGCCGCTAAGGTAATTGATTTGAAACTGCTGCAAATCCTGTTGAATGGCGGCGATCCGGTACAATTGGTCGGAACTGGAGTTGAACACCCGCAGACTCTGACGATGCATGGTGTTGATGATCCCGACCCCAACCAGCCCCTGGACCAGCAGGAA
Source organism: Bacillota bacterium (assembly GCA_023402395.1). GTDB lineage: Bacteria > Bacillota > UBA4882 > UBA8346 > UBA8346 > JAEYGI01. The sequence continues at coordinate 25,479 of JAEYGI010000058.1, read as the reverse complement.
AATGGTCATAATTCCGATAATGAACGCGACCTGTTGGATGATGCTGAGTTTAGCAAAGAAGATCCGGTTCAGTCCAATGAACCTGGTGTTTCGAGCGGACATGCGCATTCCCTCCCTGAAGCCGCCGCGCGGCTCTCCGTCAACTTCCGTGATTATATCAAGCATATTTTAATTTAATTGTAACAATTAATTCCAGTCGGGGCAATGCCCATTCCCGCCTTCCCTCCCGAATTAACCTAATTGTAAGAAAAAACAAAAAAAACGGAAAGTAACCTCCGCTTCTTTCCGTTGCAGTAACCGGCCGAGCCCGCCGGCCGCCCCGGTTCATTGATCCGCCCGGATGCGATTTGCGTTTGAAATGGTTATCCCTCCGGGCTCCGGCGCATATAACGATCGGGTACCCGCTTAAATCCATATTGCTCATACAAGCCGTGCGCGTCGCTGGTTGCCAGCACTCCCGTCAAGCCCCGCAGCGCTTCCGACTCCACGACGCATTGAACCAGCTTCTTCCCCAGGCCCCGGCCGCGAAAGCGGTCGTCGATGCATAGATGCATACGTCGCAGAGCCAAAACATGGTCGCCCCGTCAGTGACCGCCCGGGCAAACCCAATCTGCTCCTCGCCCTGATACACCCCATAACAGATCGAGTTTTGAATCGACAACTCCACCGTGTGGCGAGGCCGGTGGCTTGCCCAATAGCTCTTGGCCAAAAGCGCGCATATTTTATCGATATCCAATCGCGCTTTGTCATCGCTGATCTAAAATGTCCGTCGCTCCATTCCACGGCGATCCCTCCCCGAACATTTTCGTCTCTTGCCGGCGGACGCCTGAAGTCAACACCTCCTGCTGGTTTTCTTGAAATTCGCCCGCCAATTCTAATTTTTTACTGCCACTAGTTTCAATTCGACCCTCTCTGTCAACTTCCTTCCGGTTATCATATGCGATGCCAACCACTCCAATGTTTGACTTTTCCCCGCAGACAGATTGACCTTATTAGAAGCCCGGCCCTTTTTTGAAGTGGATTAACGTGCCCGCAACAACCTTCCCCCGATCGCTGATCAGTCGATCCGATGAAAGCGCTTGAAAGATTCCTGGCGTAAAATTCCCGCCGGACGCGCCGAACAAAAAACCTCCCGATCCGGGAGGTTTTTTCAACTCTTTCAATTCGCGAAGGCGAAGACCGTGAGCCTTGGATTCCCATTCGGTTCAATCGCCCGCTTGTTCCCTGTCTGCGGCCGGGATCGTCTTGATCCCCAGCCAGAAATAAAGTGCTTTCAACCCAAAAATGACCCCAAGCACCAGGTACATCACGGGCCGGTTGATCAGCGCCGCGGCCCCGGCCATCATCGCGAACGCCGCCGCCAGGATCATCCGTTTGGACTTGGCGGTCAGCCCGTGACGCACCGTCAGTTCCTCCAGGCGGCCGGCGATGAACGGCCGGCTGATCACCCACTCGTGCAGCCGGGCCGAGCTCCGGGCATAACAAAAGACCGCGGCCAACAGAAACGGAGTGGTCGGGAGCAACGGCAGGAAGATTCCCACCACCGCCAGTCCCAAGCTCAGGGTCCCTAAAATCAGCAGGATGAGCCGGGTCAACAGCGGCAAACGCCGCGAAGCAGCCTCGCGGGCTTGCGGACTCCCGGCCGGGTTCGAATCTTTGGAATCAATGGTCATCGTTTCGCGCCCCCGCGTCCTCATTCCAAAAAGCCTCAATGGATCAACAGCTATCCATCGTTCATCGCCGGCCTTTTTTGGATTCGGCGGTACCTCCCGTCCTGTTTTTGCATTATATAGAAGGAACTAAGCGCCCCTTGCCGAATATACATGGCTTATCCGCGTGACAAACCCAGCTTAAAATATGTCCCCATCCACGTCCAAAAGTCCACGTAGTTCGGCGCTGATTGGTTACACTACCACGGGAGGGATTGCGCTGTGGAGATTCGGGAATCGGATCTGCCGGGAATCGGCCGGAAATACCAAATGGAAACCCGCAAGGGCGACAAACTGGTCGTGATTATTCATGATGACGGCAGCCAGGAAATATACCATTTTGATAAAGACCAGCCGGATGAGGGCATCTCCATGGTGACCCTCGCCGACGATGAAGCGCGGCAGATCGCCGGAATCATCGGAGGCATGAGTTATCGCCCCAAAGCCCTGGAGGCCATTGAGGCGCCCTTGGAAGAACTGGTCATCGAATGGTACCGGATCGAGCCCGGATCCAAATGCGTCGGAAAAACCCTCGGCGAATTGGCCCTCCGCCCCAAAGCCGGCGCCAACGTCATTGCCGTAATCGAAGCGGATCGCCAAAAAACGATCGGGCCCGGTTCGGATTACCCATTGACCGCCAATTCCATCCTGATTGTCGTCTGTGAGCGGCGGCACATCAAAACCATTAAAGAGCTTCTGCTGAACGGCGAATGAATCCTTGGGATTAAATTGAAAAATCTCGCGCGAGAAATTGATTCTATCCTAATATGAATCCGCTATCATAAGGTTGCAATTGGATTGAACTTCGCTTCACGTTTACTGCAACCGATTTTCCTTAATATTGAAAACAAAAGTGGCAATGCCGGCAAGTCCCCCTTGCCTTACTGGGGATCTTTCAATTCGTGAGGTTTGAGATTCTTGATCCATTCGAGCGTTTTGTGGTATGCGCCGTAAATCTTCTTGGATTCCTTGGTCAGTAATGGACCTAAAACAGCCAAAATCAACACGTACAGGACGGCGAACGATTGAACCGCCGGCTTCAGGCCTCCCGCTTTTCCGATGTTGGCCATGATGATTGAAAATTCGCCGCGGGAAACCAGCGTAAATCCGATATTGGCCGAGGAGCGGGGCGAAATGCCCGAGGCCCGGCCGGTCATGGTTCCGGAAAAAACATTGGCGAGGATGGTCAGGACCACGCCGATCAGGGCTGGCCCGACCGCGCCGCCCAGCGACAGAGGGTTAATGCTCAAGCCGAAACTGAAGAAAAACATCGCCCCGAAAAAATCCCGGCACGGCAGAATCAGGTGCTCAATCCGCTTCACATGAACCGACTCCGCCAGGACCAGTCCGACCAGCAAGGCGCCGATCGCTTCCGCCACATGCAACGTCTCCGAAAAACCGGCGATTAAAAACAGCGCGGCCACGATCACCAGCAGAAACAGTTCCGAGGATTGGATATCCAATGCGCCGTCAACATGCTTGATAATTCGTCTTCCGAAGAACAGAAACAGCAGAATGAACCCGAGCGCGGACAAGGTGGTGAGCAGCACGCCCGACAGCGAAGTGGCTCCGCTCAATACCAGTCCGGACAGAAGCGACATGTGGACCGCGATGAATAAGTCGTCGAACATGATCAATCCCATGATGATCTCCGTCTCCGGGTTGGCGGTTCGTTTCAGATCCACCAAGACCTTGGCGACGATCGCAGTGGACGAACTGGTCATGATTCCGCAAACCACCAAGGTTTCCTTGAACGGAAAACCCACCATCCAACCGAGCAGCGCGCCGGCGATGAGGTTCAGCGCTACGTAAAATATGCCTCCGACCAGAATTGATTTTCCCGATTTTAAGAGGCGGCTCACCGAAAATTCCAGTCCCAGATAGAATAGGAGGAATAGCACGCCCAGCCTCCCCAGAAAATCGATGAATACCGAACTCTCGATGAAGCGCAAATCGATGATTCCAAGATGCGGCGCATGCGGCCCAACCGCCATGCCGACCAGGATATAGAACGGAATAACTGAAAACCGGAGTTTGGTCGAGATCAGCCCCACCAGCGCAACCAATCCGAATGCCAGTCCGACTTCAAAAACAATATGATTCATGTTTCCCCCTAATTATGAAGTTGTGAAGCGCATGACGCCTCCTTCTCGTTAAATTTTCAATCCATTGGAGCGAAGCCCGCTTGCCCCTCACTCACCCCCGTTCTTCAATAATTCTTTGAGCAGCTTCAAATGCTGCCGTTCTCCGGCGACAATCAAAATCGCCTCCGCGGGAAACACGTATTCCGGCCCGGGATTAATTTGCTTTTTATGCTCTTTTTCAACCACCGCAATGATCGAGGCCCCGGTTTTGCGGCGAATCTTCAAATCGCCGATGCTTTTGCCGATGCATTTCGAGTCGGACTCGATCCGGTACCACTCAATGACCAGATCGTCCAACGCAACATCCATTATCTCCAGCGCCTTGGGTTTGTATGTCATCCCGCCGACAATCCCGGCGATCAAGCGGGCCTCTTCATCATCCAGCGTCACCATGGAAATACTCTCATCCGGTTGATCATAATAAAAATGATATAATTCCCGGCGGCCGTCGTCATGAACGATAATCACCAGTTTGTCCCCACTACGGGCTTCCACCTGAAACTTGCGGCCGATCCCGGGTAGATCGGACTCCAGAATTTTCATAACTCTACCTCCACTCGATTTTTGGACCCTTGCGGATGTCACCAATTTTTTTCGACTCGCCTTAAAAAAAGCATTTAACCCCCCTACTTTATATTATAAATGAAAATAACCGATTGAATCAATCCTTACTATTAATCGCTAAAAAGCGGGCCACAGGATGCGGTGAGTTTGATTAGCGCCTTATATCTCGGTAATGCTTTCTGAATTGTTGCTTCTTGCATGCAACCAACACCAGTCATTGATGAATTGGTGATCCAGCAGTTTGAGCGGGGCAAACCACTATCAATTCGGTAATGACATCTGATTGGGATGCAAAATTGATTTTGTCACACGTACAACCATTTCCCCCGTTCATACAATACGGTAAGGAGGATTCGATCATGTCCGATCTGTCATGTCTTACCAATCTGCCACCAAACCAATTGATCCTTTTTAACGCCATTTTGTCCATTGCCATCTCGGACGATCTTAGTTCCGACGACTTAAATACTCTGGGCAACTTCATCGTAGCGCTGGGTTCCTTATTGCTCACCAAAGCGGCGCAATTGGCCGCCGAAGGTAAATAATTAAAGCGCTTACGAAAGTCGTAAGCGCTTTAATGAAACCGGAAGAAGCGGGCAACAGGCTTCTATCCCTCGAACTCCCGCTCCTGATATTCAAAGAAATCAAAATCAGCTGGTTTCCGGCGGCCGCTCAGATCCTGACAACAGAGGCCGACAAAAGCGCCGGTGAACTTGGATTGGCCCTCAGCGCAGCACTCATCCGAAAGGGTCGTGGCGTCAAAGACGGGTCCGATCGGGTTCCAAGCCGCTCCATCGGCCGAATAATGGAACTGGAGCCGGTCGTAATCGACTGTCACCCGGAGATAGCAGCGCTGCCAGCCATCGATGCCAACCTCCCGCTCCAACGGTTGATCAAAGACGTTATTTTGAGCGGTGATGATCCCCAGCGATTTCCCAAGGGTTTCATCCCGGGAGATCCTTAGATAGTAAAAGGTTTCAACATCGTAAATGCAAACCAGTCCCGCCATTTGTTGAAAGGTTTCCGGCTCAAACTCGATGCAAGTGGTGGCGGTGTAACAGAACGACTGCTGCCTGCGGGCGATCAGGGACTGCTTAAACCGGGAGGCTAATGATTCCCCGCCTTTTAGGCGCAAATACCCCTTACGTTCGGTCAGCGACAGTGAATCCTCACCCAGGGGCACCCGCAGCGTCTGAAAATGAATGTTCAGCCGCGGCGCATCGAAGTCATCCCGGGCCGGTTCCAGTTCCCAAGGATGCAGCGGCAGATTCGGCGCTTCCACTTCGACTTGAGGTTTATTTCCGCCGGACGCCAGCCGCGGCCATTTATCGGCGGACCAAACCAGCTTTTGAATGGAGGTCTCCCGGCCCAATACGCACCGGCCCCGGTTCGGCACCGGCCGGCCGCAAAGATGCGCCATATAAAGTTCGCCGTTTTGCGTCTCCACAATATCGCCGTGGCCGGCGCGCTGGATCAGCAGCGTCGGATCAGTGGCGGACGTGAGTACCGGGTTGGCCGGATCGACTTCATAAGGCCCTTCAACCCGCGACGAGCGTGCAATAGTGACCGCATGACCGAAACCGGTTCCCCCCTCGGCCGTCAGCAGATAGTAATATCCGTGCCATTTATAGAGATGCGGGCCTTCGGTCTTCCCGAGTCCGGTGCCGTTGAAAATATTGGTGATCGATCCCACCAGGCGTTTTTCTTCCGGGGAATACTCCTGCAACAGGATTCCGCCAAACCGGTTCCGTCCCTTGCGGTACTCGCAGACCATGTTTACCAGCCATTTCCGGCCGTCATCGTCATGGAAGAGCGAGGGATCAAAGCCGCTGCTGTTGAGGTAGACCGGATCGGACCATTCTCCCAGGATATCGGAGGCGGTCACCAGATAATTATGGGTGTCCCGGAACAGGGACGGCCCCTTGGTCTTCACGTCAGTATAAATCAGATAAAACAGTTTTTGATGGTCATCATAACTGAGGCACGGCGCCCAGATCCCGCCGGAGTTGACATCGCCGGCCATGTTCAACTGGGAAACCCGGTTGAGTGGCCGCGTCACCAGCCGCCAATGGATCAAATCCCTGGAATGATGAATCTGGACCCCAGGGAACCATTCAAAGGTCGAGGTAGCGATGTAATAATCGTCCCCCACCCGCAGGATCGACGGGTCGGGATTGAAGCCTTTCAATACCGGGTTGATGATGTAATGCACAGTCAATCACTCCTTTTCCAAATCTAAAGTTAGAATTTACCGGGCAACGCAAGGATGCAAGCCTCGCTTTCTTACTCGGTCTCCCGGAATTGGCCGGGCGTGATCCCTTCATATTTCTTGAAGACTTTGATAAAAGTATTGGAATTGGTATACCCGACCCGCCGGGCCACTTCCGATACGCTCAAAGCCTTGTCAACCAACAGTTGCTTCGATTTTTCGATCCGGAATTTATTGATGTAGTCGATGAAATTAACTCCGGATACCTCCTTAAAGACCCAGCTCAGATAGGAAGGAGACAGGCCGACGGCCTCGGCCACCGAATCCAGGGAGATCTCGGCCGCATAATGGACGGCGATGTAGTTCCGGACCCGTTCATGGATGACCTGGTTATGCGCCTGTTTTTTGGTCTGAATAAACCGCACGGTTTCCGCGAAGAGGCCGGTCAGGCAGTCCTTTTTGTCCTCAATGGTTTTCTTGCCGTTAAGCTCCTGATAAATATGATAATCGGCTCGGAAGACCTCTTCGACGGTGGCATGGAGGTCATAAATGGTACGAATGACCGTTACCGCCAGAGCGTTAAAGAGGTTTTCGATCATCTCCGGGGAATGTTCCCTTTGGTCCAGATTGCGGCGGAGGATACTTTCAAAAAGATTCAGGACCGACGGGAGGTCGCCGGCTTTCAGCAGGTTGACGATGCGTTTCTCGATCTCCATCGGATAATCGAAACTTTGTTGGGGGATATTACGAACTTCGTCATAGTGGATAATGGTGTTCTGCCCTTTCACAATCTTATGCTTCAGGGCGGTCAGGGCTTCATTGCACGAAGCGGCACATCCCGTCACGCCATGATAAACATCTCCGACTCCGCTGGTGATCGTCAAGCCCCGCTCCTGGTGAAAACTGTGCGCGGTCTTACGTAACAGATCATAGACCAGTCCCGCCTCATTACAAGTTTTGCTCAAGTTTACAATCAAGAACAGTTGATCATTGCCTTTGCGGGCGATATGAATCCGGGCCTGATCGCTTAGGAATTCCGCCGTGGTCACGGCCGTAACCGACTGGGCCAAGTAGAGATTGGGAGCTTCGCGAAAACAATGGCCGACGTCCCCGCAATCGTCAATCTCCACCACAATCACCTGGAACAGCTCATAGCGGAAATCCAGATCCAAACGCCAGCCGATCTCCGCCAACTCGGTCTCGGTTACTTTCCCCTCCAGGATATCGGTTAGAAACTTTTCCCGCAGCATTGGCAGGCTCTTATCGAAGACATCCCTTAGATTGTTTTTTTCGCTCTGGAGATAGCAGATGATCCGGTTGATAAACTTCAGTTCATCTCCGGCCGGTTCTGCACCAGCGGCCGGCTCCGGAAGCGCCTGAATCGAACGGAGGATGTCGTGAATCGGGTGATAGATCTTCCGCGTCAAACAATAGGAAAGGATTAAGCCAATCAATAGGCAGGCGATGACCACGATCAGGGTCAGATATCCGACATAACTGACTTTTTGTGTGATATAACGGGTGGGAATGATCGAAACGTACTGCCAATCCGTGACCGAAGAGGAAATATAGCTGATCGTGTACTTCCGCCCCTTGATGCCGCGCTGCATTGAGCCCGCGCCGCTGAACAGTGACAAATTTTTTCGCAATGCTTCTTGGAGAAACGGCGCGTCGTTCGGGTTCCGCTCCTTTTCGTTGCAGAAGAGGACATTTCCCTGCCGGTCCAGCACATAGGTAACTACCGGCGTCTTGCCGCTGACCATGTTAATGATATTACCGAATAACCGCTCCTTGACATCAAAGACGATCATGCCGAGCGGCAAATATTCAAATAGCGGCATCGAGCGGATGAGGGTGATCACCGGAACCGCCCCGGAACCGCTGCCGATCGTCTCCCGGCCCACCGAATGAAACGCGGCGTACGAATTGAGGATTTTGCCCCAGTCAACTCCGGAGCGGCGATAACTGAATTCTTTAAAAAAGAAATCGGCGCTGAAACGTCCCTCATGACTCAAAACCGTCTGGGACTTATCGAAGTAAAGCCAGAGCGTCGCCCAATCGCTATAGGTCAATTTGAGTGAATTCAGATAGACGATAATCTCCTGTGATAATTGGATATCGGTAGCCGAATTCCGGACCTCTACGAACAGGGCCTTATTGATGCGGCGGTCGGCGGCAACCTGCAACGAGATCTTATTCAGCATGGTGATCTCTTTGTCCACCGCTTCTTTGGCCTGTTGCAGCAGGCGGAAGTTGGCGTTCCCCACCTCCTCCACCAGCAGCCTGGAGGAAACGATATAGGTGCCATAACCCACCACCAGCGTGCAGATGACGGCGAGCAACGTGAAAAAAAGCAGTACTTTAATGAACATACTGTTTTTCTTATACGTTTTCAAGCTTTGCGGCCAAAGATTCATCGGCTCACTCCCATCCGGCGTTCAGAGTTTGCGGCGGCCCTCCGTAAAACCGAAAAGACAGGCAAGGGCCGGCTGGAAAACCGGCCCTTCCGTAGTTAAAGTGGCTATGGGTTACTTTTGATAACGATTGTAAGCGTTTTGTTGGACGCGCAGGACGTCCCCGATCCCCATCGCCTGAATCTTCTTGACAAACTCATCGAACTTCTCGATGGGCTCGGTTCCCATAATGAATTTATTGACCATCTCATCCTTGTACGTCTGGATCTCGATATACTTGGCATTGATCAGGTTACGCTCGTCGGTGGTATACGGCAATACCGGAAAGAAGGGCTTGATGTACTTGACATACTCGTCCCGGGCTCTGCGAGATTTCGCGTCGGGCACCAACTGGTTCTCGTAACGGATGTCTTGTTTGTAGGCCCATTCGCGATGGCCCTCGGTGAATAACATCTGTAACACCGATTTGCCGCTAGGGTTCTTGGTTATATAATCGGTATAAACGGGGTTGTTATTAACCATGGTATAATGCGGCCCGGCCACTCCGAAGTTCATCAGCAGATTGCCTTCAGGACCGTAGAAATAATCAAACAGTTTGACGATTTCCACTTTGTTCTTGGCCTTGGCGCTGATCGCCGTTAAGCCCCGGAGCGGTTTCTGTTGGGCGGTGGTCATCTGGATTCCGGTGGGTCCGACCGGCGGCGGGATCATATCGAAGTCAATATCGGCGATCCCGTTGGTTTTGGCCATGTTCTCAATCGGGGTAATATTGGTGAACCAGTCGACGGTCGCCCCGGAGACTCCGCTGGCCAGCTTCGATAACCAAACCGGTTTATTATTGGTGGTATATTCGGGATCGATTAAATCTTCCTTATAGAGTTTGTTCAAGAAGGTCAATACCGTTTTGAACTTCGGATCAATATAAGCATACTTGACCTTGCTGGAATTATCGACGTAAAACTGTTCATCCAATTCGAATCCGGACAGTCCATAGGCTTCCATGAAGACCAGCACTCCCGCCTGTCCATTGCGGCCGGTAAAGGGGTATACTTTCTTGCCGTTGCCGTTCGGATTCTTCTCCTTGAACGCTTTCAGCACAGTATACCAGTCATCCAGCGTCTTCGGTTCCTTGAGATCCAATTTCCGCAGCCAGTCCTTGCGGATCATAAAAGTTTTCGACGTTTTCACCGCGCCCAAGAACGGGAAGAAATAAATCTTGCCGTCGGTGGCGCGGAGCCCTTTGGCGATGGCCGGATTCTCCTTGAGAATTTTGGCGAAATTCGGCGCGTACTTCGGGATCAGATCGTCCAGCGGCGCGAACAATCCCTTGGAGGCGAAGCTCTGCATGTCAACCATTCCAAAGGGGCCGGCGGCCACAATGTCCGGCACATCTCCTGAGGCCACGATGATGTTCAACTTCTCCCGGCACTGATCGTCGCTGGCCGGTCCCGGAATGAAGTCAAACGAGACATTGGTCCTGGCGGTGATCGCCTTGATGATCGGCAGGTCGTTGCTGATCATCGATTCGGGCCGGTCTTGCAGGAAGATGCTGACTTTGATGGGCTTCGCCGCAACCGTTGTTTTGGGCGCGCTCCAGCCGGCGCTCGACCCAACGATGAGCGAAAGCGCCAATACTGCCAGCAAAATCCTACGGGAACCTTTCTTTTTCATCCAATTACCTCCCCTTTTATTGTTAAAATTTCCGTTTGAGGCGGAAACTTCGCTTCATCCCTTCACGGCGCCGAGCATCGCTCCCTTGATGAAAAAGCGCTGGATGAACGGGTAAAGAATCATCATCGGCAAGGTGGCGATAATGATCACCGCGTATTTAATAGACTCACTGACCTGATCCTGGGTGGAGATGAGATCGGTCATCAGATTGTCGGTTTGGTTCTGGATCACGATATCCCGGATCACGATCTGGATCGGCATCAACCGGCTGTCCCGGAGGTAGATCAGAGCCGGAAAGAAGCTGTTCCACTGGGAGACCGCATAGAAAAGCCCCACCGTCACCAGCCCCGGAACCGCCAACGGCAAATAGATCTTGAAAAGCGTCTGAAACGGATTGCAACCGTCCAGTGACGCTGATTCTTCCATCTCCACCGGAATCTGTTCGAAGAAAGTGCGCATGATGATCAGATTGAACGTCCAAACCGCGCCTGGAAGCACCATAGCCCAAAACGAGTTGTAAAGCCCCACGCCCTTAACGACCAGAAAGGTCGGCACAATTCCGCCGTTGAACAGCATCGCGAAAACCACGATGCCGGTGAGAACCCTTTTGCCCCGAAATTTCCTCCGGGAAAGCGGATAAGCGCCTAAGGCCGTCAAGACTACGCTGATCGCGGTTCCAGTCACCGTGTAAACTACCGTATTGAAGTAAGCCAGCGTAACCATGGAATAAGACAACACCCGTTGATATGCTTGAAGGGTGAATCCCATCGGATATACCGTAACCAGGCCCTCGGTTACATATTGATTGTTGCTCAAGGACGCGGCCAATACGTACAGGACCGGGTAAAGCGTAACCAACCCCACCACTGCCAAAAAAAGATGATTAATGATATTGAACACTTTTCGGCCGCGGCCGACAGCGATCCGATTTCCCATCAGTTTCTCCTTTCGGTTACCATAGACTGCTTTCCGAATAGCGGCGGGCCGCCTTATTGGCCAGGATCACCAATACCAGGCCGATCATTGATTGAAACAGGCCGACTGCGCTGGCGAAACTGTAATCGGCGTTTAACATGCCACGGCGGTAGACATAGGTGTTGATCACGTCGGCGGTCTCATAGATGCTCGGGTTATAAAGCAGGATGATCGATTCGTACCCTACTTCCAGCAGATGGCCGAGGCGCATCAGTAATAAAATGATGATGGTGGTCGAGATCCCCGGCAGGGTGATATGCCATAATTGACGCCAGCGGCCGGCCCCGTCGACCATGGCCGCTTCGTACAACTCCGGCGGAATGGCCGTCAACGCGGCCAAATAGATGATCACATTAAACCCGGTGGTTTGCCAGATATTCATGGCGGTAAAAACGCCCCAAAAATACTTGGGATCGTTTAAAAAATTAACTGTCCGACCGCCCCAGCTTTGGATGATATGGTTGACCACCCCGTTGACCGGGGAAAGAAAAATGATCACGATACTGACCACTACTACCGTAGAGATAAAATAGGGAAAATAAGTCACCGTCTGCACCAGGCGTTTAAACCGCTGATTTCCGACTTCGTTAATAAGCAGGGCCAGGATAATCGGAGCGGTGAAACCGAATAGCAATGAATAGAGGTTGATCATTAAGGTGTTGCGGATCAGCCTCCAAAAAAAGATCGAACTCCAAAACTGCTGAAAGTTCTCCCATCCAATCCACGGGCTGTCAAAAATCCCGGAAACCAGATCGAGGCGCTTAAATGAAAGCAAAAACGCGCCGGCGATCGGGGCAAACCGGAATACCAGATAATAGATGAGCACCGGCAAAAACATCAAGTATAAATACAATTCGGTCTTATCGCGGACCCCCAGATACCGTCCCCATCCGGCGTTATGTTTCGGTCCCGCCATCGGATTTTCCACTGCCGTCCCCCCTGTCGTGATGATCACCGCAATCGGATGTTATCTAATTATTAACCCAATCTTTACAAAGTGTAAATCGTTCATTTTTTTGATCCGTCGTCGATTTTCACGATGGCCGGGTCGGTTTTTCATTGGACACCGCCTCAAATGGCCACTTTCATGAGGTCCGTCGTGACTGTCCGTCCCTAAAAACACCTCCGGCGAGATTATAACCGACCGCCGTAGATAAAAAAACCTCCCATGAGGAGGTTTTTCATAAAAAGACAGGGGTACTTATCCCTAAGTTTCGCCTGCAAAGCTACGCTTTTCGAAACACAATTGCCAGTTGATTATTGGGTTGTCCGGAAACTTTCACAACCAGCCCCCGCCCGTCCCGGTGACAATCGCCGGAATTGCCCGGTGCGATGGCTAGTTCCCGGCCTCCGACCGTAACCTTTTCAATTTCAACGCAGTTATGAATATCCAGAATGAAATGGTGGCAGTTCGGCGCTATGGTCACTTTGATCTCGTCCTCCGACGCGTCCATCGACACGGCAATCCGGCTTTGGTCAATATCGGCGATTTGAAAGCCGGATTGTCCCTTTTCGGGATATAAATCGAGCGTTATCGGATCGCATTCCTTCTCATCGATGTAATTCATCACCGGTCCCATGGGAATGATGGCGCCAGGCTTGATAAAGATCGGGAGTTTATCCAGTCCCGCCTGGTAATGAATCCACTGTTTTCCCCGGTATTGACGATGATCCCAAAAATCGGTCCAGACTCCTTCCGGAAGATAGATATCGCGCTCGTTGTCTTCATTCAGGATCGGAGCTACCAGCATCGCCTCTCCGAACAAGTATTGATCGTCAATAATCGCTACCGCCGGATCGTCCTGATAGTCGACGACCAGGGCCCGAAACATCGGCAGGCTTTCCGCTACGCATTGCAGTGCCGAAGAGTAAATATAGGGAATTAACCTGTACCGCAGCTCGGTATATTTTTTGAAGATGTCCCTTACTTCCGACCCGAAGTCCCATGGTTCCCGGGTAAAGAACCCATGCGCCCGGGCATGGGAACTCAAAAGACCGACCTGCGCCCAGCGCGCATACAGCACCGGATTGGTCTCAAACCAAAAGCCGCCGATGTCATGGCTCCAAAACGGAAACCCGGACAGCCCGAAACTCAATCCACCCTTGATGGAACTGGCCAGCCCATGAAAATCGGTGCCCGGATCGCCGCCCCAATGAACCGGATACTTCTGGGAACCCGCCCAGGTACTGCGCGCCCAGATCACCGAATTGTCCTTGCCGTAAACCTCCACGGTGGCCTGATAGGCGGCTTTGTTATAGAGCAAGGCGTAAAGATTATGCATCGCCGCTCCCTCGCAACTGTTGTATTGATAAGAAGCGGGCGCGGACTCGCCAAAGTCAACCTTGATCGCACTGATCCCTGCTTCCAGAAGCGGTTTTAAAAGCCGGCGCTGATACCATTCGACCGCTTCGGGATTGGAGAAATCGATCAGACCGTGCGGGTATTCCATTTCGCCATTGCCGAGGGCCGCGAAATAGCCTTTTTCCATGCCTTCCTCATAGGCGTCGTTAACGGTCAGTTTTCCTTTTTCAACATAGGGGAGTTGCCACAGGGAAATCTTGAAACCTTGCCGGTTGAGGTCCGCGATCATTTCGGCTACCTTCGGAAAACGCCGCTCGGAGAATTTCCAGTTACAGACCCAGCTTTCATCAAACCAATCGGTGTCGATATGAATCACATCGCAGGGAATTTGATTCTCGCGCAGCTTTTTGGCGACGGCCTCCACTTCTTCCCTGGAGCTGTAACTGATCTTGCTCATCCACAAGCCAAAGGACCATTTCGGGGGCATGACGGGCTTCCCGGTGATCTCCGTATAGCGCGGCAAAATCTCTTTAATCGATGGCCCGTAGATAACGAAGAAGTCCAGGGCATTATCGCCGGACATGATCGAATAGGCCTTATAGAGGGTATTCCCCATGTCGCAATTTAATTTGTACGAAGTATTGTAGAAGACGCCGTACCCTTTGGAACTGATGAAAAAGGGAATGTTTTTATAGCTTCGCTCGGTATTGACTCCCATTGCATTCCAGTTCCAAAGATTCAGGGACTGGCCCCGTTTATCCAAGGCGCCGAATTTTTCGCCGAAGCCGTAAAAATGTTCGTTATAATCAAAACGTACCGCTTCGCAGGCCAGCTTCTCGTTGGTCTGATTGTCGAATAAAAACCCGAACGGGCAGACTTCGTATTTCATAAAGGAGCGTTCGTCGCCGTTGAATTGCTGATAGAAAACCCGGCCGCTCCGGTCGGAAATCGTTAGATTCCAAGGCGCTTTTTGGATGGTAACCGTCAGCGCGCCGGTCGAGATGGCAATTGTTTCCGGTCCTTCGACAACCTTTGGAGCCACTTGCTCCCATTGGCAATCGGCGATCATCTCGGTTGCGTTTTCAGGGACAATGAACCCCTCGGCCATTTGAATCCGGGCCACCCAGTCGTTGACAAAGCTCACTTTGACACAGATGTTCCTGGTGTTCGGCAATTCATCGAACATCGGCCGGAAGTCAAGATAGCGATAGGTGGGAACCTGACGGTAAAACTTGCCTTCGGCCTGGATCAGGAGAGCATTCTGTTCTTGCCGGAAGCTTTTCACCTTATGAACCAACAAAAAACCGACATCTTTCATCTCGGTTATTTTGGAAAATTGGGCCGAGTTGACGAAAATTCCGCCCCGGGGGTTAGCGACGGTTTCCGCGTCCTTGCTCCATTTCAACGGGCCGAATTTGTTATTGCCGGTAGTAGACATCGAAAGCATCCTCCCTAATTGTTACTCTTTGACTGTTCCGCTAGTAAGACCGGAGACCAGGTATTTCTGAAGACTGATAAAGATCATAATAACCGGGATCACCGTCAGCACGCCGAACGCCATCACTCGGTTCCAACTGATCCCGAACTCGGCGACGATATAATTATAGATTCCCGCCGTCAGCGGCCGCATCGCCTGATTGTTGAGATAGGTCAGGGGATAGATCAGATTCCCCCAGGCAAACAGGAATGAAAAGGCCGCTGACACCACGATCCCGGGATAAGAAGTCGGCACGATAATCTTCAAAAACGCCGTCAGTTTATTGCAGCCATCGATCCGGGCCGACTCTTCCATTTCTTTGGGAATCGACAGAAAGTAGGTCCGCAGCGTCAAAACACTGAATGGGATGGCAATGGTGCAATCCGCGATGATCGGAGCCAGGTAGGTATTGAGGATCCCCATCTTCTTGAAAATAATGAACAACGGCGTTAGCACCAAGGTCGGCGGCATCATCTGGGTCACCAGAAACATCAACATCATCGTCTTTTTGAAAACCAGTTTGTAACGAGCCAGGCCGTAAGCTGCCGGAGTCGACAGCGCCACGGAAATTATCATGGTTGCCAGCGATATCAGCATGCTGTTTAAAAAGGACTTATAAATGCTGAATTCCCCGGAAGTTTCCACGATATAATTCTCAAAATGAAGCGCAGTTGGGAAAAGGGTCGGCGGCGAACGGAAGATCTCCGATTCCGACTTCAGCGAAGTGACAATCAGCCAATAGATCGGAAATAAAAAGCAGATTGTGAGCACAATCGCGCCGGTATTCAAGAGCCGTTCCCGGCTGCTTTCGGAAAGTGGTTTTAATGATCGTATCATTACATTACCTCTTCATTCTGGCGCGTCAGCCGCAAATAAACGAGCCCGACGCCGAGCAGGATGACAAATAACACATTGGACACCGCCGCTCCCTTACTGAAATTGAACTCGACAAAGGACAAGCGATAAGCCCAGGTCGACAACACTTCCGTGGCAATTACCGGCCCGCCGTTGGTCATGATGAAGATCAAGTCAAACACCTTAAACGTAAATATGAAACCGAGGGTCAACACGGACATGATCGCCGGCCGGATCATGGGAACGGTGATGCAAAAGAATTTTTGCAGGAAATTGGCTCCATCAATGTTGGCGCTCTCATAAACGCTCTCCGGTATCGTGGTGATCCCGGTGGCCAGCAGAATCATGTTAAAAGGAATTCCGACCCAGATATTGGTGATGATCACGCCCCACATCGCGGTTTTCTCGTTGATCAGCCATTCGACCGGTTGCTTGATGAGATGCAACGTCGTCAGGATCTCATTGATTAAGCCTCCGCTCGGGCTGAGCATATATTTGAACATCAACCCCGTAATGGTCATCGGGATCATCCAGGCGATCATCGCCAGGCCTCTCAAAAAGGTGGCCGATTTGAATTTCATGGAAAAGAGAATGGCGAACGCGAAACCGATCGAAAACTGGAAAATCAGACAGACCACTGTATAAAAGAACGTATTGATCGTGGATGTGCTCAAAACTCCTTCCGGATCCGCAATCAGATCCAGATAGTTTTTAAAGCCGACCAGTTCCTTGGCGTTCTGAATCGTCATCACACTTACGTCGCAAAAGCTGAGCACGATGTTATAAATAATCGGGTAGCCGATAAACGATACCATGAACAATAATGCCGGCAATACAAACAAGTATTTGGTCCAACCTTCAGTATCCACTCTGCTTTTTTTCATTTGACTCATCACCCTAAATTTAAGAGATTACGACGGTATAAATCGGGGTCATCACTTGGCAAGCAATGACCCCGTCCCAAACTATTTCATTATATTCTTGACTTTGGCGGCGGCGTCCTTCAGCGCCTGTTCTGGTGTTTTATACTCGATGATCGCTTCCTGGATCGCAATCTGGATTGCTCCGGAAAACTCCGGCCATTTGGGATGCGGACCTCTGGGCATGGCATATTTCATTTGTTGCATAAACACTTTGAGGATCGGATCGTTCTGCCAGGTGTCGCGCTGAGCCACATCGGTCCGGGACGGTAAATGTCCGGAAAGCTCGCAGAATTTGGCCATCACGTCGGGGCTGCAAAGATAGGTCAGGAACCGGAAGCTATCGTCGACGTGTTTGCCCTTGATGATCGCGATATTGTAGCCGCCGAGCACCGAGGCTTGTTTGGCGTCGCGCGGGAACAAGGTCACCTTCCAGTTCATATCGGCGGCGTCTTTTTTCAGACTCGAGATCTGCCAGGGGCCATTGATCATCATCGCCGCTTTCCCCGCGGCAAACTGTTTCTCAACATCGGGTTGACCCCAGTTGATAACCTCTTTGCTCATTGAACCGTTTTTGATCAAATCGATGTACATTTGCAGGGCTTTCTTGGCCTGGGGGCTGTCCAGTTCCGAATAGTTTCCGCCGGCAGCAATCAGCCACGGTAAAAACTGAAAGGTTCCCTCCTCGGAACGGGCGGCGCATATGGCAAGGCCATAGTGGTCTTTGGTCGTCAGTTTCTTAGCCGCTTCCAGAACTTCCCCGAAATTGCGGGGCGGTTTTATACCGGCTTGATCCAGCATGGTTTTATTGTAATAAAGCGCGAGACAATTGCTGTAAAACGGCAATCCGTAATGTTTGTCATTATAGATGGTCGATTGGACCGGCCCCTTGAAGAATTTATTGAGCTGATTCCATTTTGACAGCCGTTTGGTGATGTCCTCGAACGTTCCCATGGCCGAAAAGGCCGCATGATCGGGATTGTCCACGGTTACCAGATCGGGAAGATCGTCGCCCACCAGTCCGATGGAAAGCTGCTTTTTCAACTCGGGCAGCGGAATGTATTCCGGGACGATCTCCACTTTGTCCTGCGAGTTGTTGTAGTCTTGGACGATGGCTTTAAAAGCATTTTGAACCCCACCCGGGAAAATGTTCCACATCCGCAGCTTTTGCTTGGGCGCGGCGGCGGTCGCAGTCAGCGAGGATACTAAAATAACTCCGAGCAACCATGGCAAAAATCTCTTCATCATCTTCACTCCTTTGTATATTTTTCAAAACAATCATATTACAAATTGATGAACTGATAAATTCGAAAAAATTTATAATGGTGTAATTTCTTAAGGATAAATTAAAACTTTTAATGCAGTTATAATTAACCCCGGCCTAAGGCCGGGGTGTCACCAACGCGTTTTGAACCGAGGAGACAAAGTCGCGTCAGGGCTTGATCCTTTCTTTATCAGGCATTTATTTTGAGATACTCCCCCGTGGAGTATCCGGTGACTTTTTTAAATACCTTGCAATAGTACTTGACATCGGGATATCCGACCATTCGCGCGATTTCATATATTTTATACCTGTCGCTGGCCAGCAACTCCTTTGATTTATTGATCCGGTATTCGGTCAGGTAGGTAATGAGCTTTTTCCCGAATTCCCTGGTGAAAAGCGCGCTTAAATATTCTGGGGTAATGTGCAGCCGCCTGGCGATATAGTCCAGCGATAAATCCGAATGATATTCGTCCCGGATGATCTCCAGCGCTTTCCATACCACCAGGCTATAGCACTGATTGGTTTCTTCCCGGCCACAGGCGACCATCTGGTCGATCAGGTTCGTGAGTACCTCTTTCATTTTTACCGGGTGATGGCATTTTTCCAGCCATCCGATGACTTTATTGTTGTTAATGTCGGCATTCAGTTCAGTGTCCGCCTGGTGTATGGCATATAGCATCGCTCCGGCGAGCCGCATCACGGCCTCCCTCATGTCATCGGGTTCATGAAGCGGCGTCCGCAATTCGGCGAAGAAGGCATCGATATCATTGCCAATGGCCTCAAAATTCCGGGTTTGGATCCGGGTAATGATCCGGGTCTCGATCTCTTTCGGATAATCAAGCTTCACCGGACATAAGCGTGCCACCTGGTCGGCAAAGATGATGCTCCCTTCTTCCAAAACCATGCTCCATTTTAACTTCTCGCCCAATTCGGCGTAGGCTCCGGGGAGCAAGTTGAGATCAGTGAGTTCCGCATATCCGGCCACCAGATTCTCCGACCACCAATGTCTGTCAAAACCGGCTCGCAACGTTTCCAGAAACCGCAGCGGCGTTCCGGCCCAAGGCCGGCTTTGAAGAAGGACCAGTTCATTGCCGTTTCTGGCCATCAATGACTGCGATTCGCCGGATTCCCCCGTTCCCGCCAGGTCCTTTAGCTTCTTCAGGAACGCTTCTTTCTCCACGCCTTTCAACGACGGTTCAAAGCGCACGACGATCAACGCGCAACCATCCATGGCGCCGTCAAGCCGGCGCCGCAATTCGGCAAAATCCTCCGCCCCGGACGCCTCGGTCTCCGTGAGTACTTTCGTCAGAAGCTGCCCGGCAGGCTGGGCTTGACTCGCCGATATTTGCTGCCGGCGCCGGTCTTTCCGAAAGGATTGTTCAATCGTTTGCAAGCTGGTAACCAGGTCGCTGACGGTAATCGGCTTTAGCAGATATTCATCGATGCCGAGTTTCACCGCTTGCTGGGCGTAATGAAACTCGGCATAACCGCTGAGAATGATGAATTTGCTCCATTCATTATTCTGCTTGATCCGCCGGATCATTTCCAGCCCGTCGATATTCGGCATCCGGATATCGGTGATAATCAAATCCGGAGCGTTTTTTTCAATCACCGCCAAACCCTCGGCGCCGTCCTCCGCTTCGCCGACGACCAGATAATCCTCGCTGATCCGGCCGATCAGCTTAATAATACTTTTTCTGGTCCGGAGTTCATCCTCAACCACCACGATCTTCATTGCGCTTCCTCAGCCTCCCCATTCATCGGAACGGTTAATTGAATGGTCGTGCCCCCACCGGCGGAACTCTCCACCATCAACCGGTACCGTTCCTTATAATAAAGCTCCAACCGGGAAAGGGCATTGTTCACTCCGATTCCGGCCGTTTCCTTGTCCTGGTTTCCGAAAACCCGGGCAATCGTCTGGCGGCTCATTCCTTTGCCGTTATCCATGATAATGAACAGCATTTCCGCTTCGCCACTTCTTTTACCGGTTATCTCCAGGACGCCCCCTTTTTTCCGTCCCGACAACCCGTGAACGATGGCGTTCTCAATAAACGGCTGGAGTAGCAGCTTATGAATCCGGCACTCCAACAACTCCGGTTCGATATCAATCCGGTAACTGAAGCTATCGGAGAATCTGCACTTTTGCAGGGATAAATAATTATTGAGCCATTCGACTTCCTGCCGCACCGTTACGATCTGATGGTTATTGTTAACGCTGTAGCGGAGGATCACCGCTAGTTTTTTTAGGCTGTCGCTGATCTCGTATTCCCCTTTTTCAATCGCCATCCAGTTGATGGAGTCCAGCGTATTATAGAGAAAATGCGGATTGATCTGCATTTCCAGCATTCGCAGCTCGGTTTCCTTCTCTTTTTGATGGACTCTGGTCACTTCCTCCAGCAAGGCCTTGATCTTTTCCATCATACGATTGAAGCTGTTGGCAATGACCGCGATCTCATCCTGGCCTTTGGTTTCGACCCGGACCGCCAAATCCCCGTTCTGGGCTTTCAGCATTACATCGACGATTTTCTTGACCGAGGCCGTCAACTGCTTGGAGAGACCGATGGCCATCACCAGCAGCAGCAATACGGCAATGGCTTCCACCAGCAGCATCAGATTTTCGGCTAGGTGAATCTCACGAAACAGATCATCCCGATTGATTACATTAATCAGGCGCCATCCGGTTTTTGAGATGGAAACGCTATAAACGATCACGTCTTTCCGGCCCGCCTTCGAATCCACTTCAATTACGCCATCGCCCCGCAACAGCTTGGAAGCGTCCGGCGCCGGGATGATCCGCCGGATATTTTCCCCGATCAAAGTTTTCAAAGGAGCGGCGATAATCCGGCCCGTATCGTCCACGAGAAAGGTTTCATCGGGTCCCCGCCGCGTTTCCGGCGTGGGGCCGCTTAAAATATTGGAAAGCAACGATTCGTTAATGCTTAAGATCACCACCCCCACCGGGGTGTTGGTGTTAAAATCGATCATCCTCCGGCTTAGGAAGAAGGAGTAGTAGGGGATTCCCTCGCTTACCGCCAGCAGCTTCGTGCTTTCCCAGGCATTGGCGCTATAATATTGGATGCTATTTCGGTAAAATGCGGTTTGAGTGAGATCTCCCAAACCCCGCCAATAGCGATGATAAATCTCCAACCCCGAGCGGTCGACACTGATGACGTAGTCACCGGTTTCGGTGACCAGCAGCAGGCTATTGATGAATTTTTTCGAATACGACAGCACATCCAGCTCGACTTGAAGTTTGTTCCGGACCACGGCGTCATGGGTTTGGTTCAACTCTCCCAACAACGCGTTCAAACCGTCGTCGTACGCGACCTGATAGACCAGATCCTCATAAGCCGAAAGCACCGTCCGGATGTTCCGGGCGGTTTGAATCAGGCTGATGCTGGCGTACTCCTTTACTTTCCGCTCCATGACCGTGATGGTATTGTAATAATTGATAATCTGGACCAAGGTCACCGGTATCAATGAAACCACCAAAAAAAGCAGGATCAGCTTCCAGGTAATTGAGGATTTCGCTTTCGCTCTAATTTTGGCCCATTTCGCGCCACATCGGTTCATTGGACTATCTCCCGCCATTGCTTCATGATTAAATATCGGTTAAAACTATGAAAAAACGCAAACGTTTTTCGGACTCGGCTTCGGGTAAATATTACTTAAGCCGCAGCCCCAAGGCATTCCGATCCGCTCCGGGGTCGGGTCAAGGAACATCACCATGCGGCATGGCCGGCCAATGAACCGCATTAACGCCAAAAAGGGGGATTTAATATCCCCCGCGCTTGCCATATTGAACGTTTTGTTTTTTACGCTTTTATGATAAACCCCGGCCCTGGGCCGGGGTTTATCATTACATTGCTAGCCGCGGTACATCTCGTCGAAATAACGGTAGGCGGCGGTTACCGATCCTCTGACCAGATCCTCGGCTTTGGCGGTGGCCCGGTCGGCCAGGAAACCGAGAAGCGATTGCGAATCCAGTTCCCGGGCCGCTTTCGCGCAAGCTTCCCAACTGAGGATGCTCCGGACTACCCGGTCAATCCCCTGCTCCACATTGTCGTAGGGTCTGACCTGCATATCATGGCCTTTCCAGCGATTGAACCCAGCCTCTTGAATCAAGCCGGCGATGGCGATGTTCATTCCGTTGATCCGAGTGCCGTGGTCGATGTCGTATTTACCGGGCCCGCCGAGAATAACCCCGTCGTTATAGCCCTGGCTGTTGAGATGCATGTGAACCATGGCTAGATTGTCCAGTTCCTCTACGGTGTCGTAGACATGATCGAGGCCGATCATTTCGCTGTGGCCGAACTCCTTGTTCACGCCCTTTTTCTTCCGGGAGACGCCGAACTCCTCCTCCAGCTTTCGGAATAATAAGATCGCCGAAGCCACGGTGGGCAGCAGCATCGCCGGATGCCCCTCGTTGGGTTTGGGTTCGATTCCGATGTAAAGGTGGCCGCCGCGGCTCTCCTCATAGCGGCAGAGCTTGGCAATGCTTTCCTTCAGGTTTTGATACATCCGCCGGACCCCGACCGAAGCCAGATCATAGCCGTAGGAACCATTCCACAGCACCAGCGACGGGTAATATTCCGGATCGGGATGCCAGGCTTTGCGGAGCGGGCCATAGGCCAGATCGACCGTTTTTTGGCCGAGTTCCTCGGCGGCTTTCCGCTCCCCGGGATCGAGCGAGACGATCCCGCCATAGGCGAAGCGGCTGTGCGCCCCGGGAGTGATCATCGCCAGATACATTCTCGCGTCGCACAGCGCGTCGGCGACCGCCGTTGCGTTGGCTTCGTTGATCTCGGTATTGTAGTGAACCTCATAGCCCAATTGCACCTGTTCCGGCAGACGCGGCGCGATGGTTTGCTTGATCAGCCGGATCACGGCCACCGTGTCCAGCTTGGCTTCGCTCCATTCGGGCCGGCTGTCGGACGGCACAAAACCGCCCTTGCCCGCATTGAATGTCCAACGGCAGACCGCATGCAGGGATTGTTGGTTGTTCATCAGACCATTCCTCCATTCATTTTTAAAAGCCATGTGATAAAGTCTAATACCGGCTGTAGCCTTGCGGTATCCATTCAGAAGCGACTTTATCACTTGCTTTGCTGAGCTTTTGTGTACAACCCGGCCTTCGGCCGGGGTTTATCACAACGCTTTTAATTGCCGCTCCATAACCCGCAGCCAATTTTGATACGCTTCCCGATAGGCCGGCTCCAGCGCCGGATTGGGCTCGACGGCGCGGATCATCCGCAAACCCGAGAACGCTTCGGAGTAAGTACGGTAAATCCCGGCTCCCATTCCGGCGCCGCGCGCGGCGCCCTGGGAACCGTCGGTATTGTACAGCTCGATCCGGACTCCGGCCACGGCGGCCAATGCGTCCGCAAATACCGGGCTCAAGAACATGTTGGCGTTTCCGGCCTTGATCGACTTCAGCGTCAGGCCCATGGTTTTCATGATCTCGATCCCATAATTTAGCGCGTAGACGATTCCTTCCTGGGCCGCGCGCAACAGGTCGGAGCGATCGTGCCGGTTCAGGTCCAAGCCGTGAATAGAAGCGCCGATGTCTTGGTTCTCCAAGGTCCGCTCGGCGCCGTTGCCGTAAGGCAGGATCACCAGCCCCCTGGCTCCGGCCGGGGAATGGGCCGCGATTTCATCCATTTGCCGGTAGGATAACTCATCCGGCGCCCCGATGATCTGCCGCAGCCACCGGTAAAGAATGGCCGTGCCGTTGACGCACAGGAGGATTCCGTACCGTGGGTCGTCCGCGGTATGATTGACATGGACAAAGGTGTTTACCCGCGATAGCGGATCGTAATTGGCCTGGTCGCTGACGCCGTACACCACGCCGCTGGTCCCGGCAGTGGCCGCGATCTGGCCCGGTTCCAGCACATTCAGGCTGAAGGCGTTGTTGGGCTGGTCGCCGGCACGGTAGGAAACTTTGGTCCCCGGTTTCATTCCCAGCTCGGCCGCTGCCGCCTCCGTCAGTTCGCCGTGCAGCGCGAACACCGGGGCCAGTTCCGGCAGCAACTCCTCCGGCAATTGATAATGTTCCAGCAGCAGCCGGGCCGGGCTTTGATTTTGGAAGTCCCAGAGGATCCCTTCGGACAGGCCCGACGGGGTGGTTATGATCCGGCCGGTCATCTGTAGCGCGATGTATTCTCCGGGAAGCATGGCTTTGTAAACCCGGGCGAAGACGTCGGGTTCGTTCTCCTTAACCCAGCGCAGTTTGGAGGCTGTAAAGTTGCCGGGCGAGTTCAGCAAATGGCGCAAGCATTTCTCCCCGCCCAACCCGACGAAGGCCCGGTCGCCGATGGCCACCGCCCGGCTGTCGCACCAGATGATCGACGGCCGCAGGACCCGCAGCGATTTATCGACGATCACCAGCCCGTGCATTTGATAGGCGATGCCGATGGCCTGGACGTCCCGGAGGTCGAATCCGCTCGATTCGGCAATGCCGGCCGTGGCCCGCTTGAGATTGTCCCACCACAAGGCGGGATCCTGCTCGGCCCAGCCCGGCCGGGGCGCGTTGATCGCCATTTCCGCCTGGGGCGCGGTGGCGCTGGCGATCACCCGGCCGGTCTCGATCTCCAGCAGGCTGGCCTTGACGGAGGAGCTGCCGAGATCATACCCCATCAGATACCCCATGAACATCACTCCTTTATTTAAAGATTCTGATTGTCAGTTAGTACGAAAGATAAGAACGAGCAGCTTTGAACGATTTGCCGGATTGGTTGATGCGGCAGTTCAAAGCGTCGGACCTTGAACCGTTGTTGCTTCCTTGACAGGGCAATATCATCAAGTAATAGTTACAATATTTAGAGAATGATCTTTGCCAATCAAGCCGACCGAAAATCCTACCTCTCCCTCGTTGTTATGATAAAAGAGCAAGACCCATGACGGAGACGGTAGATGGTATACTTTCAGTTAAGAAGCCTTGGCTGAAGGTGATGGCTGTAGTGGACAGATGGGACA
>JAEYGI010000071.1 GCA_023402395.1 Bacillota bacterium | reverse complement strand
ATTGGCAGCTGATCATTTCCAAACTTGCCATCCGCTTTGGTGATCGTGTTAATCTTTTCTTATCTTAATTAATTCTTTTCGTAATCTTATTTTATTTGGTGTTTACACAAATATTTTGACAGACCCTAGAAATATTAGATTTTCATTTGAAGAAAGAGTTTTTTTAGATGGAAATGTTGGAGGATCATTTGGAGGAAGAGTTTCTCCAGAACGAAATATTAGATTTTCATTTGAAAAAACTGTTTCTCCAGGTGGAAATGTTGGAGGATCATCTGAAGAAACTGTTTTTCCAGATGGAAAAAGTGTTGCTCCAGATGATCGGGGAGCAGGATCACTGGGAGCGGGTGTTGCTACAGATGGGTCCAGGGCCGCTTCAGTTGATACGGGGGCAGGATCGGTTGGGGCAGGTGTTGCTCCGGATGATCGGGAAGCCGGATCGGCTGGGGATAGGGCGCCGCCGGTTGGAGCGGGGGTTTTTGGAGGTGGGGGAGGTGTCTGAACCGTTGATTAAGCTGATTTTTTTGATTGCGCTGATGAGATTGGTCATTCGGGGCGGGCTAAAAAAGCTGTGGAATTTTTCAAGTCGGCGTTGTCCGCGACACCCTCAGCTTTCTGGCCGATTCAAGACGCCTGCCACCCGGCGTATTCCATCCGTGGACGCCGGATCTTGAGCCCTCCTGGCTCTGGTCTCCCATAACGCTCGAAAAGTACTCGCTATGGGCGTCTATGATAAAAGTCAAGAACTTTTGAAAGGTTTTCAGTTTTCAAGTAACTTTATCTAAAAATGGCATAACTTAACTAAAAGCATCTTAGTCCGGTTGGCTTCCTCCGGCGTTATTTCACCGGGGGCAAATGCTTGCCGGATTTGATAGCACAAAATGTTCGCATCCCATTTTTGCTCCCGACCTGTGCAAGTACCAATGTGAAGTGTATCTATTTATATTACTCGTTTCATATATGGTATTTTTCTTATGATTGAGATGACAAAATAGGTTATCACAATAGACAAAACACTTACTGTTCAACTTTTTTAGTCAAACCACTTCACCCAGGGCTTCATTTCCTGAAACCGCTTGAGCGGTTTGCGGCCGACATAGATGGGATTCACCCTTTCATACGGCATCATGTACGGATTGGTTAATATTGCCCCTTTCCGAATATCTTGATAATTACCTTTAACTTCATCATATGAAACCCCGACAGTAATCACTACTTCGCCGCTAAATTTGCCCGGACCCCAAATATAATACTGGAGATGCCCGCTCACCGGCGGCAATGGCAGATGATACTTTGCACCATAATATTCAATCGCTCCCGCTTCGCCATAATTTCTGGCCACAATGCAAGCCTTGACTCGGTCGGCTTCGGGGAGTGAGTGATAAACTTGCGCTACTTTCCAGGTCATTTCCTGCCAGCCAAAACGGTCGGCGTAAAGCTGGGGTAAATTAGGCAATGTATGGCCTTCCACATCTTTTTTGATAGGTAATTTGACAAAAGTCTTGAGGAATTTTTCCACAGGAAGAACCGGACGGGCCGCCGGAAGTACGGCCAGCCCGGATATGACCACCAATAAAAATACTGCTGCTTGCAACCGACGTTTACCGCCGCCTGCCAGCAAGTTACCCAGCCAAAGGCAACCCGCGGCAAGCAGAATAACATAGTAAGGCGCAATCAAATCCGGTTTGGCTTTAGTAAAGTAACTTAATAACAGGATAACTAAATAAGTAATCCCGGCGCTGCAAAGGATTTTGCCTTGCGGATGAAATAAAAAATAATACAATCCGGCCAACCAAATCGGAAATGTTAACGGACTCATATAAAGAACCTGCTCCAATAAATACCCGGGCAGTGAGAAGTTACTAACTTTTCCGGCGGCGTAGTTACGGTAATACTCCAAAGAAATGAATCCGTGCTGAATCTGCCAGAGCAGATAGGGAGAACAGATAATTAAGGCCAAGACTCCGGCCCAAAGCACTTCCCGGCGGAATAATAATTTACGTTGTTTCGTAACTAACAGCCCGATGATCCATCCCAAACCGAGATAGAGGATAGTGATCTTAAAAAGCAAGGCTACTCCGGAGGTGATTCCGATGTAAATCCAATATTTCGGATCTTCGGTCTGAATCAAGCGGATCATCAGGAAACTAAAATATAGCCAACCGAGTTTATTGAAGGTATCATATGTATAAATGGAATCAATCGCCACGATATACGGAGCAAGCAACACTGTTGTAAGCGTCAGCAATAACGCGAATCGGTTTCCGTTCAATTTCTTTATTAACAGATAGGTCAATATCAAAAACAAGACCCCGGAAAGCGCCGGGATAAGGTGTAAAGCGAATAATGAATCACTGAATAAAAACCGAGTCCCTGCTAAAATAAGCGGGGGTAATGGCGGGACATCCACATACCCAAGTCCGAGACGTTTGCTCATTGACAGATAATAGAACTCATCCCGGAAGATCCCATAACTTATCGGGAGCAGAGAAATTACCAGTTTAGCTAGGATGAAGCCCAACAGCATCCCCCGCTCAAGGTTTAAGAATTTAGAGATTTTATTCGTTTCCATGAAAAGTACCCTCCAATAATTTACCTCTTTTATGACTTCCTACCGGTTAAAGCCGGTAAAATACCAAGAATAATCCTAACTTCCATTTGTTTGAATATATACTTACACTTAACCCAAATGATGACATTATGTCGCCATTTTAGCAATAGTAATCCCCTACTATTTTTAGAAAACAGTAAAAAAACGGAGTAGTAACATTTTACTACTCCGCAATGGAGATCCAATTCTCATGCATTATTCTGCTTGGTTAATAAAAAATTCTACTTAATTCTAAGCGGTTTTTAACATCCAACTTTTTGAAAATACTATAAATATGGTTACGAGCCGTATTGGAAGAGATAAATAGTTTTTTACTGATCTCATGGTTACTGTAACCGTTTAAGATTAGTTGCAGGACCTCCAATTCCCGTTCGGTAATATTATGTTCCTTGATGATGGTGACATGCGAAAGCAGCAGATTTTCCTTGTCAAAGGCATGAAGATTGGTAATTTCAGCCGGGATAGCGTTTATATAATTTCGAATGTAATAAAAGATTATGGCTGAATTAATGATAATATAAGCTAAAGGGGTAAAGGCTATCGGATGTTGGAGTTGGACCCGGTACAAGAGAAGATCTTGGATCACCGAAGCAGGCGATAAAGTTAAGACTGCAATTAAAATTATCGGCACCACCTGCTTTCTTTCCCGGTCTAATTGGTTTAAACTCTTGGCGGTTAAATAAATAGCATAACCAAACGTTAAACACATGAAAATATTAATAACCGTATATCCGGTATGAAGGGCGATCGACTCTATCACCAGATGTTTTTGTGCTAAAGTGTAAAGCATGATTAAGATCCCGCCGCTAAGTGCAGCCCCACTCCAAAGTATGGTCTTAAATTTTTGGTCAATTTCCCGATGTAAAATCCGTAGAAATAGGCGCCGACGAAATAACCGATACCAATGTTGGTGAAAAATGACCCTGACAGGATTAAACTTTTATACAAGGCACTACTGTAGTTAAGGGGTCTGAGCATCTCCAATATAAAATGTAAGGTAAAGCAAAGATTAAAAAATATCAATTCTCTTACAATCAGCGTTTTGTTATATCTTAGGTAATGTAAGATTAATAGAGTGGTGGCCCCGATTCCGGTAGTATAAGATAGCAGGCCAAACAGGAAATCAAAATATTTCATTTACCGGTTCCAATCCTTTCCCCAACAACTTGCGGGAATCCTAGGTCGATTTGCCTTCAAAAAGTTTGGAAAGTCATCGGCTTTACAAGGGGTTCTTTTATTAAATTTTTAAACAATATTACCGGGGCCTTCCAATTTTAATTTAGGAGGAAAAACTGTAAAAATATTCTTTGTTCTCTGTTGATTACCTTCTATATTATTGAAAATTCGTTGATTATTTTATGCCATGATCGTAAGGTAAAAAAAGCAGGGATAGGTGCCAGAATGTTCTTACCCCTGCTTTTTTCGGCTACTTTTTGATACAACCCGATGATTCAAACTCAACTATCACCGGCTGAATCCCAGTAGTTGAGACAATCATTTCGATTTGCTATATCGACACCTTGCTTCTTTATTTCTGCATCCAAATGCCGATTATACTTTTCCACGAAGCTAAGCATGAAATCAAATTGCTCCTCGGTTACCTGCTCTAATACGGCTTTATCCCGCTCTTGAAACTCTTTGTGCAGTTCCTCGTGGACTTTGTTAATTGCTTCCCCTTGCGAAGTCAAGCGAAAATAGATTTCTTTCTTGTTATCCGGCTTCTGGTAGCTTTCGATAAGGCCTTTACTACCTGGTCATGGAACGGGTCGCCGAATTCAGCTACAAAATCCTCCCGAACGACCCGCAACTCCAAAAGAACCACGCCGAAATGGACAACTTCCTGAAGCTCCTCGAAAACATGCTCCCCGCCCCGGGCGGCCCGGCGGTCCTGAACGCCATCAACGAAACCGCCTCGGTCATGACAATCCGCTCTCAGG
Source organism: Bacillota bacterium (assembly GCA_023402395.1). GTDB lineage: Bacteria > Bacillota > UBA4882 > UBA8346 > UBA8346 > JAEYGI01. Next base: position 68,240 of record JAEYGI010000071.1, on the reverse strand, counting down.
AACTGATCTACCGCCGGGGCCTGGAAGATGGGGCGGAACTGATCCGGATCCTGTCTCGTCATGTCAGGGAGCAGATCCAAAATCGGAACCGGGAGCAGGAGCAGGACCAGGATTCCGGGGAGTAAAGCGATTCAAGGATTAAGGGAGCAGGGGGTTTAAATATTCAGTCTAAACCAAGGAACGGAATTCGCTGCGCTTTGGCGCCAATCTGTCGCTTTTGAGCGGCCAAAAGCGACGCAAAAGCCGCCAGGAACCGGACGGTTCCTGGGACCTCCCTTTATCCCATGGCATCCATGACCATGGGAGCCTCGTGATAGGCCCCGTCCATCCGGGACGGATGCCTTCAGGGTTGGTTCTTCGACCGCGACCGCTGAGTGTGTCCATATCACTAAGCGGCGCGCGCCCGTCCTTGGGCTTGGTGCGAGACTAAACAAAGAAGCTAAAAACGATTAAGGTTTAAATATACCCGCCTTCCACGGATGGTCATTCACGCCGCTTATTTCCGTGGATGGAAATCAGCGGTCGGCTTCGAAGCACATCCTTGGTGCGGCTGCGTACTGCCATGGATGGCGGCGACCGTTACCGGATGAATCGCAGGAGGACCGGAACCACGCGGTTCCGGCGACTTTTTGGTTACTTTTCGGTCGGTCAAAAAGTAACAGATTGGCGCCAAAGGCTTTTAATCAAAATAGGCAACTTTGAATCTTACATTATCAAGCATCATCAGGCTTTCACGGCGCATCAACCAATCCGGTAATCTTAAAGGAGAGAAGCATCTCATGAAATTTCGTAACCACACCGTCGGCTCAATCCGTATCAAGCAAAAACAAGTCCCCCAGATCCGACTTTTTGGCCAGTGGCTGGAACGGAGCGGCTTTCTCCCTGGCCGTGAATTCACCGTCTATGAACTCTCCGACTGCCTGTTCCTGGCGCCTCCTCCGGAGGAGGCGATAAAAGAGGAAACTGAAGTTTAACCGAAAGAAGGCGAACCCATGAAACCCATCCTGGAAGAACTCCACGCCCGCAAAATAAACCCCGACGAACTAATCATCCCCCAAGACCCCCAATACCGCCCGTTAAACCAGAAAATCGTCGCATCAATGAAAATCTGGCAAACAAAACTCTCGGAAGCGGACTATCAACAACTCGAAGCCTTGCTAGATCTGCGCTATCAGTCCAGCGTCATGGAAGCCTCGGCCGCGTTCGCCCACGGCTTCAAACTGGGCGTGTTGATCATGATCGAAGTCCTGACCGGCAGGGAAGAGGTCGTGCGGTGAAGAGAGGTAATCAGAGCGCTTCATGTGGAGAAGGATGATGAATCCTGCTTATCTCACTATAACAATTTGACTTCTGGGGATTGTGACCTGTTCCGGGGTTAAACATTCTGAGCGTTTGCTCAACAACATATGAGAATAAACCATTATTGTAGGGGAAAGCATCTTTAGTCACTCGAAAACTGTCCGGCGCTTCGGCCCAAACAGCGCCGGGGATTGCCTTGCCGGATTGGTTGAGCTTACGGTTCAACATACGCGTCGTCAAAAGCGAGGAGTTCTAGGCGCGACCGAGCGAGAATCGGAACCGTACTCGATGTACGGTGAGAATCGCAGCGACAGAGCAACGACGAAATCCGACGCTTTTCACGGCGCATCAACCAATCCGGCAAATCTTTCAAAACATCTTTCATTTTTTCTTTCATGACTCTTTCTGAATTCTTGCGGAGCTATTCGCATGATGCTTCATTCGCTTCATGAATAAGGAGAGAAGCATCTCGGAGCTATCTTGACACTCAGAAAAACGAAATCACCCTGATTCCGGGTGATCTTATTCATGCCTGCCGATGATGTTGAGGAACGATTTGGGCTGGAAATAGCCGCACGGGGAGTGGGAGGACTCATAAACCAGCCGCGAGGGGAGTTTTTTGGATTTGAAGCCATAGGCCTTGCAGCCGTTGGGAAAGTTTTTGTCCCAGGTGATATAGAAATGCCGGCACTTATAGCAGTTCACGATCGGTTTTTCCATGGACGCCCCTCCATTGGTTTGGTAAGTTTACCGTAAAGATGCTTCCCTTGCCGGGAACGCTGCGGACCGTGACCGTCCCGGCCATGGCTTCCACCAACTCTTTGACGATGGTCAGCCCCAGGCCGAATCCGCCGCTTTCCCGGTTCCGCGACTGATCGGTCCGGTAAAAACGCTCGAAAATGTAAGGCAGATCGGCTGCCGCGATCCCGATTCCCTGGTCGCTGACGTCGATCCGGACCGCTCCGGGCAACACAATCAGGGTCAGATCGACCCGGCCCGAGGGGGTGTATTTGTAAGCGTTAGAAAGCAGGTTGTCAAGGATTTTGGTCAGCGCGGCCCGGTCGGTGCGGATCACGGCCGGCGGTCCCGGCGCCAGCGCCAGCTTCAGGTTTTTCTCACGAAACAGCGGAGTCCGCTGGGCGACCAGATGCTCCAGAAAGCCCCGGAGCTCCAATGGTTCCGGCTTAAAATTGTGCAAGTCCAGATCGGCCTGGTTAATCTCCTGAAGGTCCTCGATCAGGCCGGTCAGGCGTTTGACCTCTTCCAGCAATGACTCCAGGTTCTCCGGAGACGCCGGGATCACCCGGTCGATCATGCCTTCGAGGTGGCTGCGGACGGTGGCCAGCGGGGTCCGGAGATCGTGGGCCACATCGGCGGTCAGCTTTTTACGGAGCTCGCCGGATTCCCGGAGCCGTTCGGCCAGACGGTTGAGGTTTGCGCCAAGTTCGCCCAGTTCATCCCGGGGCAGTTCCCGGATCCTGCGGTTCAGTCGGCCGGCGGTCATGGCCGAGGCGATCTGATTCATCTCGGTGATCGGCGCCGAAAAGCGTTTGGCGAAGAAATAAGCGACCACTACCGACAGCAGTCCGGTCAGGAGCATGGCGGCCAGGATCGAATGGTTGACGGTGTTCCGGAAGATCCGGTCCTGCTGGGTAAGAAGATCTTCCAAAATGGTCTTGCCGAAATAAGCGGTGCCAACGGTTCTGCCGTAAACCTTGATCGGGCGCGCGGTCAGCCCGTTGGGATTTGGAAGCCCGGGCGGGGGCGGCATCCTTCCGCGCCGGACCAGCAGGACCATTTGACCTTGAACGTCAAGGACGAAGCGCAGCCGCCGCAGATTGTTGACGCGCCTGAAACCGAATTGCGGGGGGAGATTGGACCAGCCGCCGTATTCGGTGTACAGCTGGGACAGGAGGCGGACGACTTGTTCTTGCCGGATGCGTTCATTGCCAAGCAGGTAATCCTGGAATTTCCGGTTGAGCGAATAATGGATGAGCAGGCCGGAGATGAGAATTCCGCCCAAGGCCACGGCCAGAATGATCAGCGTGATCTTATGGCGAATCGGCGAAATCATCCCGGGTACCTCCAAATTTGTAACCGACCCCGAAGACGGTCTGGATGAAGAGCGGTTCGTTGGGATCGGGCTCGATCTTCTGCCGGATATTTTTGACGTGGCTGTCCACGGTCCGGTCGTACCCCTCAAAGGAGAGCCCCTGCGCATATTTTAACAGCTGGGCGCGGGTGAAGACCTGGCCCGGCGCCTGGGCCATCAGGGCCAGAATTTTAAATTCGGTGGGAGTCAGCGCGACCAACTGCCCGTTGCGGGATATCTGGTGGCGGCCGGGATCAATGACCAGCCGGCCCTCATTGAACGACAGGGCTTTGAGTTGACGGGCGGGGCTCGGCCGGTAACGGCGGAGGTGGGCCAGAACCCGGGCCACCAGTTCCCGGGGACTGAACGGTTTTACCAGATAGTCGTCGGCGCCGATGTTCAGTCCGAAGATCCGCTCATCCTCCGAGCTTTTGGCGGAAAGGATGATCACCGGAACCTCGGAGGTCTGGCGGATCCGGGTCAGAACTTCCTCGCCCGGGATGCCGGGCAGCATCAGATCCAGGATCACCAGATCGGGCCGTTCTTCTTTAAAGAGAGCCAGGGCTTGCTGGCCGTCGGCGGCGGTCAGCACCTCAAACCCGTCCTTTTTCAGGTAGGCCCGGACAATCTGTTGAATCTTCAGTTCATCTTCGACGACCAGGATTTTGGCCATGGCACACCCCGGCATGAACATTTCGATTATTAATTGATAGATTCGGTGAGCTTGCCGCAAACCCTTTCGGGATCGGGGAGATTCCAAAAATCCATCAGATCTCCACAACTCCTTCACCAACCGTTCATACTTTTGGACTATATTCTTTTACAAGAGGAAAAAACGACAAAGCAACGGGAGGTGATGGGAGCCGCGGCGCTTTGAAAGGTTTGTCCCATAATAGATTATGAAAAGGAGCGGATCGGTATGAAACGAATTTTATTGGTCACATTGGTAGTCACGTTGATTCTGGGTACGGTTTCGGCGGCGCTGGCCTTCGGACCCGGAGCGGGACCGGAAGGAAAAAGGGATGGCAGAGGTCCTTTCGCGCAATTGAAGCTCAGCGACGAACAGCAACAAAAGCTGCTCGTGATCCGGCAGGAGTTTGAGCGGGCTGCGCTGCCGATCCGGCAAGACATGCAAAAGAAGCGCCAGGAACTGCGGAAGTTATGGAACTCCAATCCCCTCAATCAGCAAGCCATCGACGCTAAAACCAAGGAAGTGACCGCGCTCCGGATCCAGATGGTAACCAAGCTCCGGGCGATGCAAGAAGGGATGAAGTCGGTTCTTACTCCGGAACAGTTGAAAAAACTGGAGGACTTGAAATCGAAACGTCAGCGTCGGGACGGAAAGGAGTTTCGCGGCAAAGGCCCGCGCGGCGACTGCGGCCGGGAAATGAGAATGTTCCGGAATTTTTAAGCGACTAAATTTGGCGTGGATCGCCATGCCACATCAGCAAAGCCCGGGCGCAAACCCGGGCTTTGCTGATGTGCGTTAACGGTTTTGAAAATGAAAACCGGATGGGCAAGGGTGCCTATCTGGTGTATATTAAGATCATATCTAAGCGCAACCTGTTACCGGGAAAGGAACGGACGATGAACATTCAAATCTTTGGCACCAAGAAATGTCAGGACAGCCGCAAGGCGGAACGCTATTTTAAAGAGCGGGGGATCAGGTTTCAATTCGTCAATCTGGCCGAAAAGGGCTTGAGCAAGGGCGAGCTGGCCAGCGTCAAGACGGCGGTGGGCCTGGAGGGGTTGCTGGATACCGAGGGGAAACAGTATCGGAAACGGAACCTCAAATACCTGGTGCACGACGTGGAAGAGGAATTGCTCAACGATCCGCTGCTGCTGAAAACGCCGATTGTGCGCAATGGGCCGAAAGCGACCGTCGGCTACCGGCCGGAGGTCTGGAAGGAATGGGAGTAGCGCGAATCCCTTTGACTTTTGGAACCCAAATACGGTAAAATTACGGACAGAGTCGATATCGGATGAAGTAAATTTCTTTACTAACTTTGCATTCTTAACGCCGAATGCATAAATCAAATCGGAATTTATTTCATCCGATTACAGCGGAAATAAGTTGAATTAAATTCATTAATTTTTTCATCATGGCCGGCATTAAGGACATGATGTATATCAGAAATTTAATTCAACTTATATAGCGGATGAAGTAAATTTCTAAATGCATGTTTAGAATTCACTTATATAACATACGGATGAGGGAAAATGAGCATTCTTACGGTTGAAAATGTCAGTCATGGTTTTGGGGCCCGCCGCATCCTTGAAAACGCCTCGTTCCGCCTGCTCAAGGGGGAGCACGTGGGCTTGGTGGGGGCCAATGGCGAGGGGAAGTCGACTTTCCTGAACATTATCACCGGCAAATTGTTGCCGGATGAAGGGAAAATTGAATGGTGCAACCGGATTACCACCGGCTATCTCGACCAGCATACCGCCCTGGGCCAGGGAAAAACGATCCGCGATGTGCTCCGGGAAGCGTTCCAGTATATGTTCGACCTGGAACAAGAGATGCTCGCGATCTACGAGAAAATGGCCGAAGTTTCCGGGGATGAGCTGGCCGGGATGTTGGAGGACGTGGGCGAGATCCAGAGCACTCTGGAGCATAACGGCTTTTACCAGCTGGACGCCAGAATTGAAGAAGTTGCCAATGGGCTGGGACTGGGTGAGATCGGCCTTGAGCGCGAGGTGTCGGATTTGAGCGGCGGGCAACGGGCCAAGGTGCTATTGACCAAATTGCTGCTGCAAAATCCGATGATTCTGATCATGGACGAGCCGACCAACTTTCTCGATGTCAATCATATCGCCTGGCTCAAAAACTATTTGAAGGAGTACGAAAACAGTTTCATTCTGGTCTCCCACGACATTCCGTTCCTCAACGAAGTCGTCAACGTGATCTATCACGTGGAAAACGCGGTATTGACGCGGTACAGCGGCGATTATCACGACTTCGAGCAGATGTATCAATTGAAAAAAGCCCAGAATCAGAAAGCCTATGATCGCCAGCAGAAAGAGATCGAGCGGCTTGAGGATTTCGTCGCCCGCAACAAGGCCCGGGCCGCTACGGCCAACCTGGCCAAGAGCAGGCAAAAGAAGCTTGATAAAATGGAGCTCATCGAAAAGGACCGGGTCCGGCTGAAGCCGGTATTCAAGTTCAAGGAAGCCCGCAGTACCGGTAAATATGTATTCCAGGCCGACCGGCTCGTCATCGGCTATGGGGAACCCCTCACCAAGCCGCTGGATCTGGCCCTGGAACGGGGCCAAAAGGTCGCCATCAAGGGAGTTAACGGCATTGGCAAATCGACTTTGTTAAAAACCTTGCTGGGAATTCAACCACCGGTGGCAGGCGAAGTGAAGCTGGATCAATTCGTGGCTCCGGGCTATTTTGAGCAGGAATCGGGCCGGTATAACAGCAATACCGCCTTGGAAGAGTTGTGGCGGGAATGCCCGGGCCTGAGCAACGCCGAGGCCAGAGGGGCCTTGGCGGCCTGCGGTTTGACCAGGGAGCACATTGACACTCAGATGATGGTGCTTTCCGGCGGCGAAAACGCCAAGGTCCGCTTGTGCAAGCTGATGCAGAAGGAGATCAATTGGCTGATCCTGGATGAGCCTACCAATCACCTTGATCAGGACGCCAAGGCCGAACTGAAGCGGGCCGTGCGGGAGTTTAAGGGAACGGTGCTGGTCGTCAGCCATGAACCGGAGTTTTACGAGGATTGGGTGACCGGGGTCTGGAACGTGGAAGAATGGACCACCAAGATTGTGTAGATAGGATGAAGTAAATTTCTTTACTAAATTTGCATTCGTAACGCCGAATGCAAATGAATCAAATTGGAATTTACTTCATCCGATTACAGCTGAAATAAGTTGAATTAAATTCATTCATTTTCCATCATGGCCGGCATTAAGGACATGATGTATATCAGAAATTTAATTCAACTTATATAGGAGGAGCGGGAAGATCTCATGATCAGCATCACCAAACTCCTGACCGATGAGGCCCACTACGGCGACACCCTGCGCTACCAGCCCGGCTCCGGCCGCCAGCCGCACGGGGCGGCGGGCGGAATGGGTCCGGTCGTGGTCTGGAATATTACCCGCGCCTGCAATCTGAAGTGTACTCATTGTTATGCCAACGCCAATGCCGGTGAATCGGATTCTGTTGCACTCACCACCGCCGAAGCGGAGGAGTTGATCGCGGATCTGGCCCGGTTTAAGGTTCCGGCCCTGCTTTTCTCCGGGGGCGAACCGTTGCTCCGGGAGGATCTGTTTCAACTGCTCCGCTTGGCTTCCGAGCGAGGGATCCGGCCGGTGCTCTCCAGCAACGGAACGTTGATTGACGCGGCGATGGCCCGGCGGATCAAAGATTCCGGCGTGAGCTATGTCGGAATCAGTCTCGATGGAATCGGCGCCGCCAACGACCGGTTTCGGGGCGTGGCCGGGGCATTCGAAGCGGCGTTGGACGGCATCCGTCATTGCCTGCGGATCGGCCAGCGGGTGGGGCTGCGGTTTACCATCACCCGGGCCAATGTGGGCAGCTTGCCGGCGATCTTCGATCTGATCGAGAGCGAACGAATCCCGAGAGTCTGCTTTTATCATCTGGTCTATTCCGGCCGGGGGATGCGCCTGAGGGAAGAGGATCTGAGCCTGGCGGAGACCCGGGCGGTTCTGGACCTGATCTTCGCCAAAACCCTGGAATTCCGGGAGAAAGGCCAGCCGGTCGAGGTTCTTACCGTCGACAATCACGCCGATGGGATCTATGCGTACTTGTGGGCCAAAGAAAATCTGCCGGAGCGGGTCGAGCCGATTTTAACGCTGTTGAGGCATAACGGCGGCAACCGCTCCGGGATCGCCTTCGGCAATGTGGATTGGGAGGGCCATGTCCATCCCGATCAATTCACCCGGAGCGTAACGCTCGGCAATGTAAAAGACCGACCGTTCAGCGCGATCTGGACCGATCAGACCCTTCCCGATTTAGCCCGGTTGCGGGACCGCCGCCGGTATCTCGAAGGCCGCTGCAGCCGTTGCCGCTGGCTGGATTGCTGCAACGGCAATTTCCGGGCCAGAGCTTCAGCAGTGGGGGGATTTTGGGCGTCCGACCCCGCCTGTTATCTGACGGATCAAGAGATTGGAGCCCTCTAAATGCTCATTTCGTGGAACCTCACCAGAAAATGCAATCTCTATTGCGATCATTGCTACCGGGATTCCGGGCCGGAAGCGGACTGTTCGGGAGAGCTGGATACCGCCGCCGGCAAAAAGCTGCTTAGTGAGATCAAGTCTGCCGGATTCCGGCTGGTGATCTTCAGCGGTGGCGAGCCGTTGCTCCGGGACGACCTGTGCGAGTTGGCCGCCCATGCGGCGCAGCTTGGATTGAGGCCGGCGCTTGGAACCAACGGCATTTTGATCAGCGCCGAAGTCGCCGCCGCCTTGCGCGACGCCGGAATCGCCGGGGTCGCGGTCAGCCTTGATAGCCGCGACAGCGCCTATCATGACCGGTTCCGGAACGCTCCGGGCGCCTGGGAAGCGGCGGTACGAGGAATCCGGAACGCGCTCGCGGCCGGGTTGCGCGTCCAGATCAACACCACTTTGACCGGGAATAACTTTGAACAATTTTCCGCGTTGACCGATTTCGCCGCCGAGTTGGGAGTTCAGGCGCTGCATCCCTTCTTCCTGGTGCCGACCGGGCGCGGCCGCAATCTGGCCGAGGACGCCTTAAAGTCCGGCCAATATTTCCGGATGATTGAAACGATTCTGGAGAAACAAAAGGAGAGCGCCATTGAACTCAAACCGACCTGCGCCCCCCAATTCATCCCGATGGCCAAGGAAATGGGCCTGGCGATGCGGTTTACCCGGGGCTGCCTGGCAGGCGTCGCCTACTGCTGTATCCTGCCCGACGGGGAAGTTCACGTTTGCCCCTATCTTCCGGTCACTGCCGGCAACGTGACGGAACAACCCTTTGACGTGATCTGGCGGGACAGCGGGACCTTCCAGGCGTTGCGCGACTATCAAGCCTACCAGGGCCGTTGCGGCCAGTGTCCCGATATCGGGAGCTGCGGCGGCTGCCGGGCTAGGGCATACTATTACAGCGGCGGCGATTATTTGGCCGAGGAACCTTGGTGCTTTCGGGGGTGAAAGAAACGGATCCGCTTGATTTGAAACTGTTGAATTTGGTTCAAAACGGGATTCCTGTTGTGGAACAGCCTTTTCATGCCCTGGCGGCCGAGCTTGGCGTCGCGCCGGACGAAGCGGTGGAGCGGCTCAGACGCCTTCAAGCCGACGAGCATTGCATCCGTAGGATCGGAGCGGTGTTTGATCCCGCCCGGATGGGTTATCGAAGCGTCTTGATTGCCATGAGAGTCCCGGACGACCGGATTGATCCGGTCGCGGCGATCATTAATGACTATCCCCAGATAACTCACAATTATTTACGGAATCACCCCCTCAATATCTGGTTCACGCTGACCACCGCCGCCGCCGCCGAGAAGGCGCGGATTTTAGATGAGATCCGCCAGCGGTCGGGGTGCGATCAAATCCACGAGTTTCCGGCAGTTCGCCATTTTAAGCTGAAGGTATTCTTCGACATGGAGGAAAGACCGTGCTCTTCGACGAACTCGACCAACGGCTAATCCGCGAAGTCCAGGCCGACATCCCCTTGACGCTGGATCCGTACGGAGAAATAGCCGCTAGGCTGGGTTGCGGACGGGACGAGGTGTTGCGGCGGTTGCGGAACTATACGGAACGGGGAATCATGAAGCGCGTCGGCGCGATCCTGCATCACCGCGATTCGGGATTCGCCGCTAACGCGATGCTGGTCTGCGTCGTGGCTGAGGAACGGATCGCTGAGGCCGGAGAGCGTTTGGCCGGTTTGCCTCAAGTCAGCCATTGTTATCAACGGCTGACCGCCCCGGACTGGCCGTATAATCTTTATGGGATGATTCACGGCCGGACCATCGATGAGGTGGAGCGGCCGGCCCGGCAATTCGTCGGGGAAATGGGGATCGTTGAGTATCAGATCCTTTATAGCGTCCTGGAGTTAAAGAAAACCAGCCTGAAGTTTTTTTAGGATTCCCAGTTCATACGAAAACCTTGGTGGTCGCTCGTCCAACGCTCTTTGTGGCAAGACGGCGTTACGATCGGCCTTGATAGAGCTTTATACGGGATTTTGATGTTGTAAAGAAATCTGACGCCTACCGAGGGCGTCGTTTTTTTTCTGCGAATTATTCGATGAAAGGCGTGCCTAGCGAAACTGATGGCGTAGAGAAATTTTACTAAAATTTTTAACAAAATAATGCAATAAATGAAAAAAATGAGCAAAATCGGCGCGGTTTTTCATGGGCGATTCCATTATAATTATAAGCAAACCCGCCCTTTTGGCAATGGACAACCGGCGTGAATGGGGAGGGTTCTCAATTTCGGCGGCCGCCGGCCGTTTGGATTTATTCTCAAAGGGGGTATGCCGCTCCAGTTGACCAAGGCAATCAAATCGTAGACCTAAAATTGAAGGAGGGATAATTATGAATCGAAAGTTCATTACCTGGTTCATCCTGGTTTTGTCCGTTACCGCGACGCTCAGCCTGCTTTGCGGCGCCGGCGCCAGCGCCGCCACTGTGTTCAGCGCAAACTTCAATACCGGCACTTCCAGCGGGTGGGGAACAGCCAACGGTTCCTGGTCGGTGGCGGGGGGCGGCGGCAGCTATGTTTACCGACAATCCAGCACTTCCACCACGGCCCACGCCTATAACGGCAGCACCAGCTGGGCCAATTACTCGATGGAGGCTCGGGTCCAGGCGCTCGCCTTTAACGGAAGCGGCCGGTACATCGGCATCGTCGCCCGCTATGCCAGTTCCAGCCAGTATTATTTTCTGGCGCTGACCAACTCCAATACTCTGGAGCTTCGCAAGAAAGTCAGCGGGACCGTCACTACCCTCGCTTCCAAGAGTTACATCGTGACCACCGGAACCTGGTACACCTTGAAACTGGTTGTGAGCGGGACGAGCCTGACGGCTTTCGTCAACGGGGTTCAAGAATTGGCAGCCAGCGACAGCGCGATCGCCAGCGGCAGGATCGCCGTCACCACCTACAACGCCAGCGCCGAGTTTGATGACGTGGTTGTCGACGATCTAGGCGGCGGCACCGCGACTCCGACCCCGACGCCGGCCGTGAACACTCCGACCCCGACCCCCACACCGTCAACCGTGACCCCGACGCCGACCCCGGTCCCGGCGACTCCGACACCGACACCATCGAGCGCGACTCCCACACCGACGCCGGTTCCCGCGACTCCGACCCCGACCGTGCCTCCGGCAACCGGCGCTCTGTATGTGGCGCCGAACGGCTCGGACAGCAATCCGGGCGCCATTGATTCGCCGACCTCTTTGACCATGGCGTTGCAGCGGGTTCAGCCCGGCGGCGTCATTTATATGCGCGGCGGTACATATGCTTACTCGGTTCAAGTAACGATCGGGCAAAGCAATAGCGGAAACCCGGGCAATCCGAAACAACTCTTCGCTTATGGCTCCGAAAAACCGGTGCTTGACTTCTCCAGCCAGCCTTATACTTCCAACGAGGTCAATCCGCGCGGAGTCCGGCTCGATGGAAGCTATTGGCATATCAAGGGCCTGGAAATACTGGGCGCGGCGGACAACGGGATGTATATCAGCGGTAATTACAACACCGTCGAACGCTGCGTATTCCATCATAACCGGGACAGCGGGCTTCAATTGGGCCGATATTCCGAATCCTACACTTCGATCAGTCAATGGCCGTCCTACAACTTGATCTTAAACTGTGATTCCTATGCCAATGACGATCCCGACAATCACGAGGACGCCGACGGCTTTGGCTGTAAACTGACGACAGGCTACGGCAATGTTTTCAGGGGCTGTATCGCGCATCATAACAATGATGACGGCTGGGATCTGTTCATGAAACCGGAAACCGGAGTGATTGGCCCGGTCACCCTGGAAGACTGCATCGCCTATGCTAACGGCTATCACCTGGACGGAAGCTCTTCGCCGGGCGACGGCAATGGTTTCAAACTGGGCGGCAACGGCATGCCCTGCGACAACATTTTGATCGGTTGCATCGCCTTTGGCAACCGCGTCAAGGGATTCTGGGGCAACGGCAACGGCGGAACGATGACCGTCACCAATTGCACCGGATTTGACAATAAAGGCGGCGGCAATTTCCGGTTTGACAAAGGCACCCATATCTTCAAAAACAATCTTTCGTATCTGAGCCCGGACACCGATTATCACTACGGCACCGATGTCGACAACTCCAATGTCTGGTGGAAATCCAACGGCACCTGCGTTAACGGGAAAGGGCTGGTTGTCGATGCTTCGGACTTTATCAGCCTGACCCCGAGCATCAGCCGTAACCCCGACGGGAGCATCAACCTGGGCAACTTTCTCAAGCTGGCTCCGGGCAGCGACCTGATCGGCGCGGGCACTCCGGCCGGTACCGATCTCGGCGCCGCGGGACATTGATTTTATTACCGCGCCGGCAAAAGTAAGTTCCAAGCAGATAAGGGGCTGCCCAAAGGGCAGCCCCTTTATAATCCGGAAAACCCCTGATTGCCAGGGGTTTTTATCCGGCGATTGCCGGGGCCCGTTTTTTCCGTAAAATTGAATAAAGGGTTTACGCGGTCAATGTCTAATTAAAATTTTAGCCAGAATCATTCAAATGGGTGAAAAGGGAACGCCATGAAAGCCAAAACGGGTTTGATTTTAATTCTGCTGCTGCTTCTGGTTCAACCGACGACGGCCGGGCCGGGGCGGGCGGCCGCCAGCCGGCCCATCACCAAAGAGCTGTTGTGCCAAAACCTGTACATCGGAGAAGTTTTTCGCTCCGGTTTTATTTACATCGAGCCCTTTGCCGCGGATCGGGCGGCGGGTGAGCAAGCGATCCGTGGCATTGACTATCCGGAGCGGATCACCTTTTATCCGTGCCGCCAGGTGGAGCAGCTCCGGTTTTTTGAGGCTTGGTCCAGGGCGACCTTTAATACCTATGTGCCGGATATCGAAGCGGGAAGCCGTTATTTTTCCCAACCGCTTTCCAAGCCCAAACAGGTTGGGCTGCGCTACCGGACTCACCGCCCCCCGGCCCGGCCCCAACTGGGAGTGGCTTTTTTTAATCTGGAAGTCACCCGAGTCGATTATACAGTGACGGGCATGAAACGGCCCTATTCGGAGCAGGAATACCGCGAGGCCCAAAACCGGATGAAAAACGATCGCGAGATAAAAGCCTCGGAGCGTACCTTGGATGTTATGAGGTTAAACGATACGATCGCCGGCGCGAAACAACTGGCCATATTTTATTTCAACGGGACGCAGCTGGCCGTGCGGATCTCGGAGTATTCCACCCACAACTTCGAAGCGGCCGCCGCGGTGTACGTGATGGATGTCTTGCGGGACGGCCAGACTGTGAAGACCCAGGAGCGCTACATCTGGGACGGGCCGTATTGAGCCGGAAGCGCGCGACAGCGGTTATAATTCATTCACCCGGGGAACCAATTTGGGGCCGGCAGGAAAATCCGCCGCATACCGGGGGGATTTCCTCGAATTGAACAAGGATTGACAACGGCTTCGACCCAGCCCGCCCAACTTCCGCCATTGACTCTCCCCTTATTTTGCAATCATCCCCGTGCCCATAACGATGCTTTCCAATTACCGGTTCTTTTGATTCGCCAGTCCCGTTTTGATCTCAACGCCTTTGACAAGCCGGCGGCGGGCCGAAGCAATCCGATAATATTCCATTGGCAGCTGGCAATTGTCGAATGGCACTTGCCAATGCCGTTTTGTGATCTCGCCCGTGTCGATTGTTACTTGGCTTTGGCGGAGAGGCACCTGCCAATTTCCAATTGGTGGATCGCAATTCTCGATTGCCATCTGCCAATGTGGAAAAGCATCGTGGCAATGTGGATAAGTCAGTTGGCGCCGGAACGGAGGCAATTGGCAACGAGCCATTGCCGGAAGGCGCTCGGAGCAGGCGAGGCCACGCAGGGAGGAGAGCCGGTTAGCCCGGCGCGCCGGGAACCCGGCCGCGAAGAACGGAACCGGTGCGGAAACATGATCAGCACCGCTCAGAATCAAAAAATTCAGCTTCGTTTACCCCGAAAATTCCTTGTTAAATTCTGATTAAAGGCAGCGCCGGATGCAAAACAAAACCGCTTTGATATGGCGTTTTACCCGATGCCCGGCCGGGAGGCGGAAAAAAGGAGAAACCGGACGAAAAATGTAATGATCCAGTGAAAATACTTGGAGGTGGCCATCATTAATTATTCTCCTGCTTCCGAACGTTATCAGGGCATGCGCTATAACCGTTGCGGACGGAGCGGCTTGAAGCTGCCCGCGATCGCTTTGGGACTTTGGCACAATTTCGGTGGAGTCACCGCTTTTGAGAACGGCCGGGCGATGGTCCGCACCGCCTTTGACCTGGGAATTACTCATTTCGATCTGGCCAATAATTACGGCCCGCCGCCCGGGGCGGCGGAAGCCAATTTCGGGCGAATCCTCCGGCTGGACTTGGCCGATTACCGTGATGAGCTGATCATCTCCACCAAGGCGGGCTATACGATGTGGCCCGGCCCATACGGGGACTGGGGCTCCCGTAAATATCTCCTGTCCAGCCTCGACCAGAGTTTGAAGCGGATGGGCCTGGAGTATGTCGATATTTTTTATTCGCACCGGCCGGATCCGGAGACGCCGCTGGAGGAGACCATGGGCGCGCTGGCCCAGGCGGTCCGGCAAGGGAAGGCGCTTTACGCCGGGATCTCCAATTATAAACCGGCCGAGGCCCGGCAAGCGCTGGCCTTGCTGAAAGAGATGGGCGTTCCCGGGCTGATTCATCAGCCGTCGTATTCCATGTTCAACCGCTGGATCGAGGATGGCCTGCTGGATGTGTTGGAAGAGGCCGGAGCCGGTTGCATCGCCTTTTCGCCGCTGGCCAAGGGGTTATTGACTGACCGTTATCTGACCGGAATCCCTTCGGACTCCCGGGCCGGGGGAACGAGCGTTTTTTTAAAGCCCGAGGATATTACGGAGGAGAAGTTGGCCAAGATCCGGCGCCTGAATGAACTGGCCGCCGGCCGGGGCCAGTCGCTGGCCCAAATGGCGCTGGCCTGGGTATTACGTGACAGCCGGATCACCTCGGCGTTGATTGGAGCCAGCCGGCCCAGTCAGATCGCGGACTGTATCGGCGCCTTGAACCGGCTTTACTTTACCCCGGAGGAGCTGGCGGCGATCGAGGCCGTTCTGAGCTAAAATCACCGGGACCCGGATTTTGGTTGCCAGTCATTGAGGATTATCGTGACCGCTCAGGCGAGCGGTCTTTTATTTTCGGCTTCCGGAGGGTGGGATTTCGTCACATCCGGGGCTGCGGGGACATAGTATAAAATGCTACGGGGCAAATCCAAGGGGGGATTATGATGGATTCCGACAATCGCTCCGATCTACAGGCGCAACTGCGCCAGGCAGGCACCACGTATCCCCGGGTGATCAATTTGCCGGGCCGGGTCCGGGAGCGGGTCAATCATGTCATCCGGGAGACCGCTTTGGCCGCCATTCCCGAATATGACCCGGGAACCCCGGTGATCGAGGCCCAGAGCGGCTACAAGACGCCTTTGAATCAGAAAGGGATTTTGAGCCTGCGGTTCGAGGACTATTTCTATCCGGAGCAGGCGGCCCACGGCGTGACCGGAGTCAGTTCGGTGACCATTGATTTGCGGACCGGCCATGTCTATGATTTTGACGACTTATTCCATGCTTATTCCAATTATCAAGCTGCCCTGACCCGGATCATTCAGGCCCAGATCGCAAACGGGCAGATCACAATGCTGAAACCGTTCGGGGGTGTCGGCACGGATGAATCCTATTACTTGACCCCGGACAGTTTGGTCATTTATTATCAGCCCTACGTGTACACTCCCGGTTATGCGGGGGTGCTGGAGTTTACCGTTCCGTATCAACAGATCATGGAATACATCGATCCGCGCGGTCCCATCGGCCGCCTGGTTTATTACGGCCAATACCAAGTGGGATCAACCCGCCGCTGAGGCGGGTATTTGTTTTTTAAAACGTTAATCGAGTTTCTGGAGGAGTTTAGGGGGGATGCAGCCAATTATAACCGAGAAACGCTGAGCGATTATTGATTTGGGAAGCGGCTGCGGAAAGATGGCCGTCGGATCGCCTCGGCGAAAAACGGGGTCCGATCCGGCGGAAGCCGGGAGCGGAATGAAGCGGGGGAATCGCGAGTGAAGCAAAAATTTTTGGATGAGATCAGAAAACGGGTCTTAGTCTATGACGGTTCGAAAGGTGTCATGCTGCAATTGCAGGGATTGACCGGGGAAGAAACCAGCGAGTCGTGGAATCTGACTCATCCGGAGCGGGTTCAGGAAGTATATCGATTGTACCGGGCGGCCGGTTCCGACGCGCTGCAGACCAATACTTTTCCCGGAAACCGCCACTCGCTGGGCAAATACGGACTGGGGGACCGGACCTACGAGATTAATCAGGCCGGAGTCCGGCTGGCCAGGGAAATCGCGGGAGACGATCAATTCGTCATCGCTTCAGTGGGACCCACCGGCGCGCTGCTGGCGCCTGCCGGCGATTTGACCTTCGATCAAGTTTACGAAGCGTTTGCCGATCAGATGCGAGCTATCGAAGCCGCCGGGGCGGACGCGGTAAATATCGAGACCTTTACCGACTTGGCGGAGTTGCGCATCGCTATTCTGGCAGCCCGCGAGAACACACGGCTGCCGGTGATCGCTTCGGTTTCCTTTGACGGCGATAACGGCCGGAAAACCCTTTCCGGCAATCCGCCGGAGGTTTGCGTGATCGTGGCTCAAGCTCTGGGAGCCGGAATGGCCGGGGCCAATTGTTCCAGCGGGCCGGACCTGCTGGTGGAGATCATCGCCAAAATGAAGGAAGTCGCGGCGGTTCCGCTGGTGGTCAAGCCCAATGCCGGCCTGCCGGAAGTCATTGACGGACAGGTTGTCTTTAAAGAAACCCCGGAACGGTTCGTTTCCTTTGCCGGCCGGTTTCTGTCCGACGGGGTTCGGCTGATCGGAGGATGCTGCGGGACCACGCCCGATTTCATCGCGGCGCTCCGGCGGCAGCTGTCGGAGCTGACAATCCCCCCCTATTCGGAACGGAACTATAGCGCATTGGCTTCGGCCTTTCAGTATTTACCCTGGGATGGTGGACAACGGTACCCGGTGGGACGATTGACAGTAGATGATGAAATCCGGAAGGCGCTCAGTGAAGGGGACGATTATCCTTTATTCGACCAGGTCGCCGAATTGGCCGCCGATGGCGCTGAGTTGATGTTGCTTGATTTGGAGCAATTGCCGGAGCTTCCGGACTGGAGCGGATTTGGGGCCAATTGGGGCCTGATGGCCCGAACGCCGGTCGTGGTCCGGGCCGAATCGCCGCAACGGCTGGAGCGGTTTTTGCGTTATTACCCGGGCGTGGCCGGGGTAATCGGCGGGAGCGAACCGGGACTCCGGGAAATCCTGGCCAAATATGGCGGGGTAGCGGTGGAGCCTCGCGATGTTGAATCGGAACAGCTGTAAAACAAAGTGGGGCGCCGGTGGGCAGCCCCGCTTTGGTGTTCAAATCCGAAGCCCGTCTTAGATTTAAATCATGAAGTTGATTGATGGCTTGGGGGAGACTGGCGGTATTAACGGTAACACGGCATCCACGGCAGGATAAATGCGGTTGGGCGCCGAAAAATTGTAGGATAGAATCGAGAGTCAGGGATGATGACATGAATGACAACCAGCGCCGAATGATGATTCTCTCCGCCTTAACCCTCGCTTTTTGGATGCCCGGCTATTTTTATGTCCAAATCCTGCCCGGATACGTTCAGCATCTGGGCGGCGCCCTGGCCATGGTCGGCGTGGTGGGCGGCGCCTATGGCCTGACCCAGGCTTTGCTCCGGATCCCCGCCGGAATCGGCTCGGATCGTTTGAGCCGGCGGAAACCGTTTATCGCGGTCGGATTTGTCGCCGGGATTCTTACCAACCTGATTTTTCTTACCGCAGCCTCACCTTGGCAGCTTTTCTGGGGTCAAGCCATGGCCGGAGTGCTGGCCACCAACTGGGTCGCGCTGACGGTCTTCGCCGCCGGCTGGGTCGCGCCGGACCAAGTCACCCGAACCATGGGCTATCTTTTTGCGATCAACAATATTGCCCAATTAGTCGCCGGCAGCAGCGGCGCATTGTTAACCGCATGGTGGGGGTGGCACGCGCCGTTCTGGGCCGGATTGATTGTATCGTTGCTCGGGCTAATCATTCTGAAGTTCACGGGCAAGGAAGCGGAGCCGGCCAAAGAGCGCCTGACCGTCGGCTCGTTGCTCGCGGTGAGCCGCAACCGGTCGGTCTGGCTGGCATCGCTGTTGGGAATCCTGGTTCAATACGGCCCATGGGCCTTGCTCAGCTTCAGCCCGGTGGTCGCGCGCCAGTTGGGCGCCGGTCACGCCCAACTGGGCTGGCTGTCCTTGTTCAGCGCCGGCGCGACCATCCTCGCTTCTTATCTGGCCGGGACCGTCAATGGGAGACTGGGGCGGAGATCAACGTTGCTCTCCGGAATGGGAGTCATGATTTTGGGATTACTGGTCTTGCCCTCGGTGAACGCATTTTGGCAACTTTGCCTGGTCCTGGCGGCGGTCGGGGCGGGTCGCGGAATTCTCTTGCCAAGCCTGATGGGTTATTGTCAGTCCGAGGTCTCCGGGTCCATGAAAGCGACGGCCATGGGATTCTTTCAGGCGTTGTACGCCGTGGGAATGTTTCTGGGGCCGACCGTTACCGGACTAATCAGTGACCGGTTCGGGATGGGGGCAGCCTTTTACCTGGCCGCCGGTTTGCTTCTGGTTCCGGTAGCGTGGCTTACTGTCAAGCGGCAAGCGGTTTGAGTCGGCGTTCAATAAAATTGGCGAACGGAAAAGAATGGTGACTGGACAAGCCAAAGCGGAGGGAGTTTTCATTATGCGTAGGAAAGATAAGGAGATAACCGAGTTTACGGAGATTGAGGCTCTGATCCGCCGGGCGCCGGTTTGCCGGATCGGCCTTTCCGATGAGGGCCAGCCGTACGTGGTGCCGATGAATTTTGGCTACCGTGATCGGAGTCTGTACCTTCATTCCGCTCCGGAAGGCCGGAAGATCGCAATCCTCCGGAAGAACCACCGGGTCTGTTTTGAGGTTGACCTTGATTACGAACTGATCGGCTCGGAGACGGCCTGCCGTTTTTCGGCCGATTACTCCAGCGTCATCGGGTTTGGCCGGGCCTTTTTATTGGAGGATCCGGAGGAGAAGCGCCAAGGGCTGAATGTGATTATGGAGCATTATACCGGCGTTGAATCGCA
The DNA here is from genome assembly GCA_023402395.1 of Bacillota bacterium. Taxonomy (GTDB): domain Bacteria; phylum Bacillota; class UBA4882; order UBA8346; family UBA8346; genus JAEYGI01. Next base: position 48,478 of record JAEYGI010000071.1, on the reverse strand, counting down.
TCAATATTCGGAGCGGCACTTGGAAGCCGTTGCCGTGATCAGGGTCGAGATCGATTCGATCACCGGAAAACGTTCGCAGCGCCGTGGAACAGGCGGGCAATAAACCGTTGAATTCGGGGCCGTGGTATCGCCGTCGCGCCGACTGGGCGCGGCTTTTTGATCCGGCAGCAACGGCCGGATCCGGTTGTGATTGGGAAAAAGAAGGTAATTGGCGACCGGCGCAGAAGTTATATTTTGAACTCTATAAGTTGAAGTAAATCACTAATACCCATCATGTCCCTAAAGCCGGCCTGATGGACTGATTACTGAATTTAATTCAACTGATTGCAGCAGTGATAGGATGAAATAAGACCGATTGGATGCCATTTGCATTGGGCTTATGCATGCAAATCTTATTTAAGTAATTTATTTCATCCTACACATACTCCGCATGGAGATACTTTCCGGGGGTGATCCCGTGTTTGGCTTGAACCTGTTTCATTTTTACGGGCCGATTGGGCTGCTGGCCACGGCTTTTTGGATTTGGATGCTTTATGACTGCGCGAAGAACGAACCTGACCGTTATTGGCTGTGGATCATCATTTTACTTCATTTTCCGGGGGCGCTTATTTACTTCCTGGCCCGGAAGGACTGGCGGGTTAATCTGCCCAAACCGGCCGTTTTCGGCCGGTGGTTCAGCGGCGGCGAGTTGGCCCGGGCCGAAGCCGCGGTTCGCGGGATCGGCAATGTCCAGCAATACATCGATCTGGCCGAACTGCTCCGGGAGCGCGGCGAATGGCAGCGGGCGGCCGATAATTACCGGCAGGCGCTGGAACGGGATCCGCAGAGCAAAAGCGCGTTGTGGGGCGCGGCGCGGAGCGCGGCGAAACTTGGCGAGCTGGCGGCTGCCCGGGGCTATCTGGAGCAATTATTGCTTCAGGAGCCCGGATATAAATTCGGGGAAGGGTCCCTGGAATTCGGCCGGATCCTGGTAGCGGCGGGTGACGTAACGGCGGCCCGGGAACACTTGACCCGGCATTTGGATCGTTGGTACCATCCCGAAGCCCGGGTGTTGCTGGCCGGGATATTAATCAGCCAGGGAGACCGGACGGAGGCCGTTCGTCAGTTGGAGCTGGTCCTGGAGGATCAGCGGCTTGCCCCCGATTTCAGCCGGCGGCAGAACCGGAAGTGGGCCTGGAAAGCCAAGCAGATGCTGCGAAAATTTTAAAAGTTGACGTGACGATTAGAAACCCGATTAAGTGCTATTAGCTTGTAATAAATATAAGGATAATATAGATGAGAAGGAAGGACAACCGCCGACGCTCACCGGACCGGCGGTTGTTTATATTTATTTGCAATAGGGGGTCGCGGCTGGAAAAAACATCGGATGGTTAAAAACGGTTTCCATCGGGCGCTTCCTGCGGTATAATTTTCCTGTGAACAGCTGAGAATTGAGGGATGAATCAGATGAATCGGTTACGCCGTTATGGCGCCGGACCATTTCAAGCGGCGGTGATCCACGGCGGCCCGGGCGCGCCCGGAGAAATGGCGCCGGTTGCCAAAGAGCTATCCGGCGATTTTGGAGTATTGGAACCGTTGCAAACCGCGGACTCGGTGGCCGGACAAGTGGATGAGCTGGCTGCGGTATTGGAACGGCATGCCGATGTGCCGGTCACGCTAATCGGGCATTCGTGGGGAGCGTGGTTGAGCTATATGACAGCCGCAGCTTATCCGAACTTAGTCAAAAAACTGATCTTGATCGGAAGTGGCCCGTTTGAGGCCAGATATACGCCGCTGCTCCATGAACGCCGGATGAGCCGGTTGACTGAGGCGGAACGGTACCGGGCCCGGGAATTGCAGGAAGTGTTGAATGGTTCCGCGATGGAAGACCGGAGCGCCTTGTTCCAAGAGTTCGGCGCGCTGATGTCCAAAGCCGACGCCTTTGACCCGCTTCCGGCGAAAGGAGAAGCCATCGAAGTTCAGCCGGAGATCTTTCAAAAAGTATTCGGTGAGGCCCAAACCATGCGAAAAAGCGGTGATTTACTGGAATCGGGGCGAAAGATCCTCTGCCCGGTATTGGCCCTTCATGGCGATTACGATCCTCATCCGGTTGAAGGAGTAGCCGAACCGTTATCGCGGGTGTTGAAAGATTTTCGTATGATTGTCCTGAAGGATTGCGGCCATACGCCTTGGCTCGAACGGCGGGCCCGGGAAGGGTTTTATGAGATAATACGGGCGGAATTGAATGCAATTGCCCGAATCCCAAAAGATTGAATGAACAGCATCCAGATCGGGTGGCTTAGGCTAGGGCGTTAAACCGAAGCATTTCGTATTCAGATAAAACAACCGACATTCTACTAAAGGAGAATGCCGAAATGAAGGTTCAATTTCATAAGTTTGGCGCCGTTGCCGAAGATCAAATCGTATTTGTGGTGATTACCTCATGGCATCACGGCCAATGGATTGTTGTCCGTCATCAGCATCGGAGCACTTGGGAGATTCCGGGCGGCCACCGCGAAGCCGGCGAGGATCTGGAGGCGGCGGCCCGGCGGGAATTGTATGAAGAAACCGGGGCGTTGGAATTTGAATTGCAGCCGGTGGCCGATTATTCGGTGGACCGTAATTCCATCGTGACTTATGGGAGATTGTTCTTCGCCGAAGTAAGCTCTATCGGGAAGTTGCCGGAAATGGAGATCCAAGAGATTCGGTTGGTCGGCCGATTTCCGGACGATAATCTGACCTACCCGCAGATTCAACCGTTACTGCATCAAAAAGTGGAGGAACATCTGCGAAAATCTTTTTTCCGCCTAAGCGCGGAAGTTTAGAACGGGGGTGAGCAAATGGAAGTATTTCAAGCGGTGGCCCAAGGACTAACCAAGGCGTTTCCTGAGGGAAATGATCCGTTTCAGATCATTACCCGATTGGCCGAGGAGTGCGGTGAGTTGGCCAAAGAAGTGAATCATTGGGAGAATACCGGGATTAAACGGCAGAAATATGGTGAACCTTCCAAAGCCAGCCTCGCTAAAGAAGTTAAAAATGTCATTACCTGCGCTCTTCAAATTGCGGCATATTACGGAGCGGAATCCGAACTAGAACAGACGGTTGTGTCATCTTACCGTGATTTGAAGGCGAAGGGGTTCATCGACCAAGACTAATCTCAGCGTTCAATAGGAGTTGCTGGCATGGCCGATAATTTTCGCGAGGCCGACCTTTACCCGCCGCTCCGCGATTTCCTGGAAAACCAGGGATATGAAGTCCGGAGTGAATTGAATCACTGCGATATCACCGCCGTCAAGAACGGCCTGCTGATTGTCGTTGAACTGAAGCGCGGATTGACGCTGGATCTTCTGAGTCAAGCCGCTAACCGGCAGAAATTCGCCGATCTGGTCTACATGGCCGTCCCTAAACCGAAAAAGTTGCTCTACACTGCAAAGTGGCGTGATCTTTCCCATCTGATTCGCCGGCTGGAACTGGGCCTGCTGCTGGTCACCGTTCGCCAAGACGGAACTTCCTATGTGGAGGTGGCCGTGGAACCGGCGCCGTTTGATCGCGAAAAGAGCCGGCAACAGAATAGAAGGAAACGGACCAAAGCGTTGCAAGAGTTTGAAGGCAGGCATCTGGATCAGAATATCGGCGGGAGCACGGGACGAAAGCTGGTGACCGCCTATCGCGAACAAGCCCTGCATATCGCCTGTTGCCTGGAACGGATCGGCCCTTCTTCCCCCAAGCGGTTGCGGGAACTGGGAACGGACCCCAAGAAGACCGGGCCGATTCTGCAAAAGGACCATTACGGCTGGTTTGAACGGGTCCAAAACGGGGTTTATCAATTGAGCGAAGCGGGAAAAGCGGGACTCGCCGAATTCCGCGAACTGGCCGAGTATTACCGGGCGAAGCTGGAGGGGCCGAACGGTGAAGCAGGGGTTCACGACAGATGATTGGCTGCTAATTTGATTTTATTGCTGAGGGAGTTAGCGATGAGTCTTTTTATCTCGGGTTTTTTACTATCGATATCCTTATGTCTCGATCTGGGGATCGTCAATCTCTGCATGATCAAGACCGGGGTGGAGCGCGGGTTTCGTCCGGCGTTTCTGCTCGGGCTGGGATCGAGCATCGGCGATCTGATCTATGCCGGCCTGTCGCTGGCCGGGATCACGTTTTTGCTGCAGTTTATGGCGGTGAAGTGGACGCTTTGGCTGGGAGGAAGCGGGGTGCTGCTGTATTTGACGTATTCCATGATCCGTCAATCATTTCAAGGAAAAATCAGCGGCGCAACCAACGTTGGCGCCGGGAAGGGCGAGCGCCCCAAGAGCGATCTGCTGTGGGGGGTCGGCTTGGCGCTCGCGTCGCCGTCGGCGATCCTCTGGTTTGCCACGGTGGGCGGGAGCATCATCGCTTCCAGCGGGTTAAATTCAGGGGTGACGCTGCTCGCTTTTTTCGGCGGATTCTTTCTGGCGTCCTGTCTGTGGTGCTTGACCGTTGCTCTGATCTGCAATCACGGCGGGAAACTGATGGGGCCGAAACTGGTCAGGGGGTTTTCGCTGGCCTCGGCGGCGCTGTTTTTATATTTTGCGGTGAAGGTATTCGTGAATGGGTATGAGACGTTGGTGTAAATGATTGAAATGATTGATCAGTCCGAAGTTGATCGTCAATAGAGGTGAAATGAATGGGTCAAACTGATAAGAGTATTCAAGGCGTTTTCATTGATAGGGACGGCACCATCGGCGAAGCGGGACCGGATCTCCATCCGGACGGTTTCATGCTTTATCCCGGTTTCGTCGAGGCGTTGAATTTGTTAAAGCAGAATGGAATCAAAATTTTCTCTCTCACGAATCAACCTGATATTTCGCGGGGCCTGTTTCGGGAGACCGATATGGTTCGACAATATCAAAACTGGGGTTTTGACGGAGTTTACATTTGCCCGCACATTAGCGGGATGGGATGCGAATGCCGGAAACCCCGGCCTGGAATGTTGCTGCGAGCGGCCAGACAGCATGGCCTGGATCTTACTCGCTGCGCGGTGATCGGGGATTCGTGGCGGGATATGCAGGCGGCCGAGAACGTGGGGGCAATCAAGATTTTGGTTAGGACCGGCGAGGGAAACGCAACCCGGGACCGGCTTGGGGATGTATCGCTGGATTGGATTGCGAATGGGTTTTTTGATGGAGTCAACTGGTTGATTGAACGTACTGGCGTTTAGTTAGGGATGAATCCGGAGTTGCTTGCTTGTTTCAAAAAGGAAGGGGTTAGTATTATCACGGCCTCCGACGCCCATCAGCCCCGGGATGTCGGCCGCTATCTCCGGGAAGCGGAAGCATTGATTAAGCGGAGTGGGATTTAAGCGATCGGCCAGCTTCGGCAAAAGGACTGGTGGTCGTGTTGAAACCGGGATTTATCATCCAATATTGAAATCAAGGAGGTATGAGCAATGTCAAAAGCGGATGGAATGAACTACGCGCCCCAAGGGAAGCCGAAACCCGTCTGTGACCGGGGTGAATTCGTTTTCGCGGCTATAGCCCTCGATCACGGCCATATTTACGGGATGTGCAACGGCTTAACTGAGGCGGGGGGGCTTTTAAAATACGTCTATGATCCCGACCCGGAAAAAATCAAAAGCTTTTGCGAGAAATTTCCCGGGGTGAAGGCCGCCTCCAGTGAGGCGGAGATCCTAACCGACAGCTCGGTCCGGTTGGTGGCCGGCGCCGCGGTGCCTTCCCAACGGTGCGATTTGGGATTGAAGGCGATGGATCACGGCAAGGATTATTTTACGGACAAAGCGCCCTTTACCACCTTGGAACAGTTGGAGCGGGCGCGATCCAAAGTAAACGAGACCGGGTTGAAATACGCGGTATACTATAGCGAGCGGCTCCATGTCGAAAGCGCGGTGTTTGCCGGCCAACTGATCAAAGACGGCGCCATCGGCCGGGTGATTCAGGTGATCGGATTGGGACCGCACCGTTTGAACGCGCCTTCCCGGCCCCGCTGGTTTTTTGAAAAAGAGCATTATGGCGGCATTCTCTGCGATATTGGGAGCCATCAGATCGAACAATACCTGTTTTTCGCCGGGGTCAAGGACGCGACGGTCGTCAGTAGCCAAGTGGCCAATCATAATCATCCGGAATACCCGGAACTGGAGGATTTCGGCGAAGCGATGCTGGTGGGGGACAATGGCGCGACCAACTATTTCCGGGTGGACTGGTTTACTCCGGACGGCCTGAGCACCTGGGGCGACGGGAGAACCGTCATTCTGGGAACCAAGGGCTATCTCGAATTGCGAAAATATGTGAATGTCGCGCAAAGCCCTCAGGGCGACCATGTTTACCTGGTGGATCAGCAGCAAGAGCGGTACTTTGGAGTTCACGGGCAGATCGGATACCCGTTTTTCGGGGAATTGATCCTGGACTGCCTGAACCGGACCGAGAACGCCATGACCCAGGAGCATGCCTTCAAAGCCGCCGAGTTGTGCCTGCGGGCCCAGGAACAAGCGGTTGTGATTCAAAAAAGCAAGTAAAAATCATTGGCCCGCGCTAACCATCGGACCAATTAACGCCGCCGGCTCTTGTGCCGGCGGCGTTTTACTATAAAAAATATGGCGCGTGATTGGACCGCGATCGATATAAATTCCATTGCCAACGCCGGAACGATCAAGGATAATATTGGCAAGACAAACTTTATTGGTTACGATACCGGATGCAACCTAATTGAGGTGTTGAGCTTGAAAATCGACCGGCTGCTTGGAATCACCATGTATCTGCTGAACCGCGACCTGGTCAGCGGTCGCGCCCTGGCCGAGAAATTCGAGGTTTCGACGCGAACCATCCAACGTGATATTGAGGCCTTGAATCTGGCCGGAATACCGGTTACTTCCCAGCCCGGTTCGGCCGGCGGGTATCAAATCGTCGCCGGTTTTAAGTTGGACAAACAACTGTCCAGCGCGGAGGATGATCGGTTTATTCTCACGGCGCTGAAGGGATTATGCTCCGCTTATGGGGATCGGAAGCTGGACGCCACCCTTGAAAAGATAACCCATTTCTCCCGGCAGAAGCGTCCGCTCCCCCAAACCCTGTTTTTGGATTTTAGCGTATTGCGGGAAAACCCGGAGACCGAGCAAGAGATCAAAACGATTGAGACCGCCTTGACCCTGCAGAGGGCGGTCGCCTTTGATTATACCAATGCGGACAATCAAACCCGGCCCAGAGTGGTGGAGCCGATTGCAATCACCTATCAATGGTATGCCTGGTACCTGTTAGGCTATTGCACCGAAAAGCATGATTATCGTTTGTTTAAACTGGCGCGCCTGAGCCATTTGCAAACGACGGATCTTCCCGCGCGCACAGTCCATCCGCCTGCCGAGGCGCTGCTGAAAACCCAAGCGGAACGGAACGCCCGGGAATATTACAACATTGAGCTGTTATGCCGAAAGCGCGTCAGGCAACCGGTTTTGGAATACCTATGCGGCAAGATCGTGGCCGAATATGAGAACGGAGATTTCCGGATGGCGTTGCGCCTGCCCCGCAATGAACGGATGTGGTTCTCGCTGATGATGGGATTCGGTGACGGCATTACCGTTTTAGCGCCCGATGAATTAAAACGCCGGTTGGCGGAGAAGGCCCGGGAAATTTTGAATCAATATCCGGAAATGACGACATGAGGTTGTCCGATATCCTCCCGTATAATCAACTTGATAACGAGAGGAGCTGATAATAATGGATAAAACCGTATCGGAAATCGCGAGCCTGATGGCGCCTTGCGGCTTTGTCTGCGCTTATTGCGTCAAGCATGAAAAGGACGGTTGCCGGGGTTGCAACAGCAATCAGGAACAATGCCCGATCCTGCTTTGTTGCCGGGAACGCCGGATCAAGGGCTGCTGGGAATGCGCTGATTTTCCTTGCTGCGAATGCACAGCGTTCCGAAGCGTGCGGCTCCGCGCCTTTTTGCGTTGCGCCAAAGAGGAGGGCCTCGACAAGCTCGCCGAATATCTGGTGCGAAATGCCCGGAATGGGCTGCGCTATCATTACGGATTTACTTTTCAGGGGGATTATGACGGATATAAGAACGAGGAGCAAGTGCTGCACGCGCTGCGTACCGGACAAAAAATCGCCAGGGAATAGACCGCTAAGTTTCGTCACGCCGTCGGAACGTTTGAAGGGATCAATTTGTAGGATACAGCTTCAGCCGGTAATACTCTTTGGCCGAGACCGCTCCGGTCACCGGGAGCCCCAGCGATTGCTGGCATTTTTTGACCCCCTCCTCGGTCCAATACTCAAAATAACCGTTGGCCCGTTTCTCAAAGAATCCTAACTGCTTCAGCCGGATCTGCAAAAAATAGACGTCCGGACCGCTCATTCCCCGTTTGAGTTCCCGCCGGTCGCGAAACGGATCGCCGTCGATATAAACCGGAGTCCCCGGCCGAGCCCAGCGGTAAACCGATTCGAGGTGGCGGTTGTACATCCGGATGCAGCCGTTACTGGCTCTCCGCCCGATGGTCCAGGGCTGATTGGTGCCGTGGATTCCGTAGACGCCATACGGCACGGACAGGCCGAGCCAATTGGTCTCCCCCTTGACCCAATAGCCTTTGGACGTAACCCGCCAAGCCCCGACCGGCGACGGGGTTTCCACTTTGCCGATCGCTACCGGAAAACTCTGGAACGGTTTCCGGTCGATCAGGACGGTCAGGGTCAGGGAGTTCAGCTCGATCAGGATCTCCAGACGGCCGGGCGGCAGGGCCGGGATGGAACCGGCGGCTTCCGGCGCTGCGCCGATCGCCCGCCAGGTGTCCCGGTCAATCATCCCGTTCGGTTTCAGCCGGTGTTGTTTCTGGAAGTCCAGCACCGCCGCTTCCATGGCCTGATCGAAACGGCCGTTGGGCTCGCCTGAATACAGGGATTGTTTCTGCCAATATTGCTGCAATTCATAAAGAAGAGCGCTATATTGGGCCGCGCCGGATCGCTGCAGGAGCGGTTCGGGCGGGCAATGACAGCAATCCGGATCGGATTGGCAATAGGCGGTGGCCATGATGCTGACGGCCATGATCAGCGGGAACAAAAGACGCCATGAGTTTCGCTTCATTGAGCACTTCCTAACGACGAATTTGAACCAGCCGTGCTGATAGCTTTTATATATTAATATATGCTTTTGGCCTCAGGTTAGGCTGGTTTAAAATTGAACATTGCAATGACTCAGTAACCGGTTACGCTAGTTTCAGGGGGTTTTCCCTGTACTTATCCCAATTGGAATGGATGTTTCGGTTTCTCCAATCAGCCAGGGTATTTGAAATTGATTGCGCGGTGTTTGGTAACGCCAAAGCAACAGCTAAAAATTATTCGGCGGTTGCTCAAGATGAAGAGTCCATCGCTGCCGCTTTAACGGCACTTACATATAATTGACGGGGAACTGTTCCCATTGCCGCTTCAGTTACTAAAAATGATTGGGGAACCACTCCCATTGGATCGGGAGTGACATTTTATTGACGGGGGATAGTTCCCACAATCGCGGCAGTCGTTGTAATTGTAAAGGGAATGCCCCCCATTCCAGGGGGAATGATTCCCCCTGGAATGGCGATGGCCGCCCCGGCTTGGGGAAGAGTTGCCAAAGCAAGGGGAGCGGTTCCCGTTGCTTCGGGGAAGGACGCCCCGGGTGTAGAAGAGGTTGGACCGGTTAGTTGCGGTGGATATTAAAGATATTTGCAATTGTAATTATAATTTAGGAAGGGAGCGCCAGGCCGTTTCGTTTTTGATGGATTTTTGGCGTTGAAAGGAAATCGGAAGGGAAAAACGGGATGGTGTGGAAAAATATTATAAGTCAGCTAATTAATGAAAAGAGGCCTCTGAAGATGGAATGCCGCGTGCATACTCTGACCGAAGATCCCGAATACCGTCATGAATTCGGCCGGATCAGCCACGCGGTTTGGCCGGAATTCATGCATCATGATCAAAAAGCCGAGCGTTATTGGAATTTATTGTTGACGGCATTTCCGGACTATCAGGTTTTATTGTCCGATGAAGCTAATCAAGTGGTCGCGGTGGGACACAGTATCCCGCTTTTCTGGGACGGGAGCATCGAAGGGCTACCGTCCGGTTGGGACGAGGCGATCGAAAAAGGGGCACTGGGTTATCAGGAGGGGATTAAACCGAATGCCTTGTCCGCCTTGGCAATTGCAATCGCCCCGCCATATCAGGGAAAAGGGATCAGCCCGCAAGTCATCCGGGCGGTTAAAAACGCGGCCGTGGCAAGCGGTTTGGCGAACTTGATCGTTCCGTTGCGCCCTTCCTGGAAAAGCCGCTATCCGCTGGCATCTTTCGAACGTTATCTGGAATGGCGCAATGATGACGGTCTGCCTTTTGACCCTTGGCTGCGCGCCCATTGCAAGTTGGGTGGGAAAGTATTGGCCGTCGCGCCCCAATCGATGTTTATCAACGGCACCGTTTCCGAATGGGAAAGGTGGGCGGGAATGAAATTCCCGGAAAGCGGACAATATGTTGTTCCCGGCGCGTTGACCCCGGTCCGGATCGATCGTGAAAATGATGTCGGATGTTACGTCGAGCCCAATGTTTGGGTTCACCATGAGCTATGAGATTTCCGGAAGCGTAAAATCATACCGAAGATGCCGTGGAGGTGGCGCAAGTGAGGAAACTGCTGGTGAATGAGGCTGAAACCGTCGCCTTGTTGCAAGAATTGATCCGGATCAATTCGGTCAATCCGGATCTGGTACGAGGAGGAAACGGAGAGTACCAAATCGCCCGCTTTCTCGGAAATTATCTCCGGGAGATGGGGCTGGCGGTCGAGTATCAGGAAGTCAAACCCGGCCGGCCCAATGTAATCGGTCGGCTCAAAGGAAGCGGCGGCGGCAAAAGTCTGATGCTGAACGGCCACACCGATACGGTGTCCGTCACCGGCATGGACATTGCGCCGCTGGACCCAAGGGTGGAAGGCGGTAAAATTTACGGTAGAGGCAGTCTGGACATGAAAGGAGGGCTGGCGGCGATGATCGCGGCCGTGAAGGGGCTGGTCGACTCAGGAGTCAGGCTCAAAGGCGATCTGCTGCTGGCGTTGGTGGTGGATGAAGAATACGCCAGCCTCGGAACGGAAGCGCTGGTCACCAAGTATGCGGCCGATGCGGCCATTATCTGCGAACCCACCAATCTGGAGATCGTCATCGCCCATAAGGGATTCGCCTGGATCCGGATCGAGGTTTCCGGCCAATCGGCCCACGGCAGCCGGCCGGATCTGGGCATTGACGCCATTGTGAAGGCGGGCAAAGTCTTGACCGCGGTCGAAGACTTGCAGCGCGACGTCCTGTCCCGGCGACAGCATCCTTTGCTTGGCTCGCCGTCGCTTCATGCGTCGATTATCAGTGGCGGCACCGAATTGAGCACTTATCCGGATTATTGCCGGCTGGAACTGGAATGGCGCACGCTGCCGTATGAGACTAAAGAGAGCGTCATCGAGGAGGTCCGGTTGCTGCTTGACCGGTTGAGCCAGGCCGACGAGCAGTTCCGGGCCGGATTTGAAGTCTTCTTCTACCGCCCCGGCCTGGAAGTCGCTGAGGACCAACCGATTGTCGAGTCGCTGCGACGGACCTTCGCGAACCGCTCCGACCAAAGTCCGCGTTTTGCCGGAATGGGCGGTTGGATGGATTCGGCGATACTGGCGGCGGCCGGAATTCCGTCGGTGATTTTCGGCCCGGCCGGGGCGGGCCTTCATGCGGCCGTCGAGTATGTGGATTGCGCCTCGGTCATCGAAACCGCCGCGGTGCTTTCCGAGGTTATTGTCGATTATTGCGGCGCGCCTGAATAGCGGGGGAGATTCGATTTGATCTGGAAGATCGATAAAAGCGGCCAAATCGGCCAGTACCTTGACCGGATCGGTCTCGGCGCCGTTCTGGCGGAAACGGGTTCGGCGCTGCTGAAGATTAATCTGGCGCGGCCGCCTGAGGTTGGACATCCCCGTACCGATCCGGAGCTTCTATCGGAGATTGTCCGTTATGTGCTGGCAAATGGCAGCCGGTGCGCGATTGCCGAAGGCGCTGATGGTTATTTGAGGGAAAACCTGGCCCGGATCGGCTTGGGATGGTTGCTGAAAGAACCGGGGGTCGAGGTGATCGACCTCGATTTGGAGGATTACGACCCGGTCGCAATCGGCGCCGAAGAGCATTATCTGCCCAAATGTCTGAAAGAGTACGGCGTGAGAATCGGAATTCCGGTGGCCTCCAAACGGGCCGGGATGGTTTTTTCCAATAACGTTAAACTGTTTGTAGGAGCAGTCCCCCGAAAAATGTATCAACTGGGTGAACCGGTTACTTGGAGGCCTAAGATTCATATCGATCTGCATAAGTCGGTCGCCAATATTTATCAAGCGTTCATGGCGTATGCCCCGTTCAGCTTCTTTATCAACGGCGGGAACGCGTTCGATGAAAAGTCCGGCCAATTTCAGTTTAAGGAAATTCTAATCGGCAATGACGGAGTGGAATTGGATGCCTACATTCTTGAGAAGGTCTTTCTGATTGAAAAACCGGAGTATATTAAACGGCTTCAGACAAGAATGCCGTTATAATAATGGGGAAGGGGGATGGTGATGAAAAAATGGATGGGGATTATCATCGGGACGGTACTCATCGTGGCCGTGGCGGCGATTATCGCCGCCATCCGCGGCGGAGGGGATGACGACCCGGCTTTCCGGAAGCAACTGGATGATGTCAAGAAAGATGTGTTGCAATTTGACCGTATTTACGGCAGGCCGCCGGTGACGCTTTACGAGTTATACCGGAAAGATTTGACGGACCCCTGGGGGAAGAGCGTCATCTATGCCGTGGCCAACCGCAAAGTGACATTGGGCAGTTACGGCAAGGACGGGTTGGCGGGAGGCAGTGGACTGGATAAGGATTTGATGCTGGTTTTTGCGAACAAGGAATGAAAACTGACATTAATTGGTGATTGCCAAGGCGCGGGGTAAGATCAAATCATGAAGATGATTGAAGAATAAAAACAAACAGGAGCAGTTCCGCTCCTGTTTGTTTTTTTGATCCGCCTTTTATTGCTGGGCGGCATCCATTTTAACCAAGTGATTTTGGATCGCGTAGACCACCAGTTGGGTCCGGTCGGCGACATTCAGCCGGGCATAGATGGTGCTGAGCATGTTTTTGACCGTGCCTTCGCTGAGATGAAGTTCATCGGCGATCTCCCGGTTGTTCTTTCCCTTCACTACCATATTGATAATGGTTCGTTCCCGGCCGGTCAGATCGGCATGTTCATCCTCGCTCCGGGCGTGTTTGGCCAGCTGCTGGACTACGGTGGCCACCACATCCTGATGCAATACGGCCCCGCCGGCCATCACCCGTTTGATCTCTTCCCGCAGTTTCTGCGGCTCGATATCTTTCAGCAGATACCCGGAGGCGCCGTGTTTGATGGCCCCGTAAACACTGGCGTCATCATCGAAGGTCGAAAGGATCAGCACCTTGATCCCGGGATAGCGGAGCTTCAGTTGCTGGGTAGCATAAATCCCGTCGTATTGCGGCATCCGGATATCCATCAATACCAGGTCCGGTTTGGTTTTTTCACAGATTTCCAGAACTTCCAGACCGTCGGCGGCGGTCCCCACTACTTTGAAATCGGAACTTTTCTCCAGAATCACGGTCAACGCCTCGCGTAACAGCGCTTGGTCATCAGCGATGACGACCTTAATCGGTTCCATGGCAGACACTCTCCTTATCGAAGCCGTGAGATAAAGTCAATTCAACGTGAACACGCCAGCGCTGCATAAAATCGACTGTATCCCTTGCTTCTCTGAGCTTTTGTGTACAACCCGCGGTCTTTGGGCCGGAGTTTTATCACAACGCTTTTATAATAACGGAAATTGCGCTTCCAAGCTGCATCCTTTGTCCGGCAACGGCGCCAGGGTGATTGTTCCCTGGAACGGCGCGATGCATTCGCGCAGGCCTTTGAGGCCGTTGCCCTCGCTCACTTTGCCTTTGCATCCGGAGCCGTTATCCGTGACCATTACCCGGACCCGGTCCTTGGCCGGGCAGGAAATAAAGACGCGGATCTCGGACGGATGGCCGTGACGGATGGCGTTAGTCAAGCCTTCCCGGACGATCCGGTAGATCACGCCGCTCAATTGCGGGCTGAGAGTCGGGGTGGGCGAGGGGAGTTTCAAGCGGATATTGATCTTAGAGGAATTGATCGTTTTCTTGACCAGATTCTCCAGATCGATGAAGAGATCCGAGCCGTGTACGGAAGCTGCCAGTTCTTCGACGACTTTTTTGGTTTGGCGCAGGATCTGGCGGGCATCGGCGGCGCAGGCGGCAATCTCGTTGTGCAGTTCCGGCGCCTGGTTTGATTGAAACGATTCCTGGAGGATATCCAGCCTGGCGATGAGCAGAACTAAGGTGTGCCCGATCTCGTCGTGGAGTTCCCCGGCGATCCGGGCCCGTTCGACCTGCTGTCCGAGCTGTTGGGCGAGATTGGCCTGCTGGGCCAGGGCTTGATAAGAGTTTTTTAACTCTTGAAACAGCGACTCGATCTTAGTATTCTGATCAAAACTGATCCGGGCGATGATGGTCAGCAGGAACAGCGGGAAAAAGCTGATCCCCACCATCCAGAAATCGGTCAGGTTCAACCGGGTCAGGTAGGCTCCCCATAAGTAAAAGCCATAAATGATGACGGAATAAATAATCTGCCATTTGAACCGCAGAATGAAGATGCTGTCCACCAGCGGGACTAACAGGATAAATTTCAAATTATTAAGGAACAGAAATTCCAGCGTCACTACAAGAAACAGCAAAAAATCCGCGAACGAACTGAGGATCTGACTTCGTTCGCTATCGAATATGCCCAATAATCGCAGGTGGGAATTGATCAGCCAGAAGATCATCGCCAGCCATTCCCAACCGTTGCTGTTTAGCCAGTAGGGCGTAAACCCTTGATACGCCAGGCCGTAGGAGGGGTTGTTACTATTATAGGCCAGCCAAATGATGATCGCGACAAAGGAATTTCTTAACAGCAGATAAATCCACAAATATTGCCGATGATGAACTGAGTTGTTGGCCATGACGCCCTCTTCTAGTTCCTATAGTTCTTAGTTCCTGGTTCCTGGTTCCTGGTTCTTGATTCCCGGTTCCTGCCCGCAACTGACATTCAGGACACTGATAATCAAAACTAACGACCAGGAACTAAGAACGTAGGAACTGATAACCACTTTTTCATGCGAAAATGACTTTCGTCACTAAGGCCATTATACCATGGCCCACGGGGAAAAGGGGGCAGGAATGATTGTCATTTATCCTGTGGTCATTTTAAAAAGTGACTGATTTTGTGACTGACGGTCATTACATCTTGGTAACTATCTGTTAACATATACTTAATCGGTAGTTTGAGCAGCACGATAAAGCTGTTTTCGGCTCCTACCTCTTGGAAGGAGTGATTGTCGCGCCAGACTGACCCGCATACGCAAACAAAAGCAACATCATTTTGGAAGGAGGAATGGGGCAAATGAAATCCGAGACCAGAGAGTCAATCGCCGGGTATTTGTTTGTAGCGCCGTGGCTGATCGGATTTCTCATTTTTACGCTGGGGCCGCTGATTGCCTCGATGATCTTCAGCACCTGGGAATGGGATCTTTTAACCACGCCCAAGTTCGTGGGATATGATAATTACGTTAAATTGTGGAATGACGAGCTTTTCTGGCAGTCGCTAAAGGTGACGGCCATCTACTCCTTTGCGCGGATTCCGCTGGTGCTGGCCTTGGGCTTGACGCTTGCGGCCCTGCTCAACCAGAAGATCCGGGCCCTCGGTTTCTTCCGGACTATGTTTTACGTGCCGACGGTTCTGCCCGGCGTCGCCGTCTCGCTGTTATGGATCTGGATTTTAAACGGCGATTACGGGATCATGAACTGGATGCTCAAGATCTTTTTTGGGATTCAGGGTCCCAATTGGCTCCAAAGCGAGTTTTGGGTATTGCCGGCGTTAATCTTGATGAGCCTGTGGGCCATCGGTCAAAACATGCTGGTCTACTTGGCCGGCCTGCAAGGAATCCCCACCGAGCTTTACGAATCGGCCGTGATCGACGGCGCGAACTTCTGGCAGCGGTTCATCCACATCACGATCCCGATGATTTCTCCGGTGATCTTTTATAATTTAATTATTACCCTGATCAATTCGTTTGAAACCTTCACCCAAGGGTACGTGATGACCGGCGGCGGGCCGATGAACGCTTCGCTTTTTTACATCCTGTACCTGTTTAACAACGCCTTCCGCTATTTCCAGATGGGATATGCCTCGGCGCTGGCCTGGATCTTCTTTGTCATTCTGATGTTCTTTACCGTATTAATCTTTCGCTCATCGAAAACCTGGGTCCATTATGAAGGCACCCTGAAAGGAAAGTAGGTGGAACGATGAAGACTGAAATCACAATTCAACCCGGAGCCGGGCAGCCGGGGCGGCCGGTTTGGTACCGTACCATCACTTTTACCAATTTTGTCAGCAAATTTTGCATTTATACCGTACTGTGCTTGTTCGGAGCCGTCGTTCTGGTGCCGTTCTTCTGGACGCTAAGCACCGCCTTGAAAACCGTTCCCCAAGCGCTCGCGGTTCCCCCGATCTGGATTCCCAACCCGCCGATGTGGGAGAATTTCGCCAAAGTAATTGACGTAATGAACTTCTGGCGGACGTTCAATAATACCATGGTCATCTGCGGCCTGGAGATCCTCGGCCAGTTGATCTCCTGCAGCCTGGTGGCCTACGGATTCGCGCGGCTGCGGTTTCCGGGCCGGGATGCGCTCTTTTTTATCTGTGTCAGCACCATGCTGATCCCGAGTCACGTCTTGATCATTCCGCGCTTCGTTCTCTTTAAGGAACTGCAATGGCTCGATACGTTCAAACCGTTGATTGTGCCCTCGTTCTTCGGCGGCGCCATGAATATCTTCCTGTTGCGGCAATTTTTCATGACCATCCCATTGGAACTGGACGACGCCGCCGAGATCGACGGTTGCGGCTATTTTGGGACTTTTACCCGGATCATGCTGCCACTTTCCAAGCCGGCCCTAGCCATTGTGGCCATCTTTACCTTTATGAATAACTGGAAGGAATTCATGGGACCGCTGATTTATCTGAACAATCCGGCCAAATATACGCTGTCGCTGGCGTTGGCCACCTTCCAGACCGAAGGCTTCGTGGAGTGGAATCTCTGGATGGCCGCGGCTTTCATGACCATGATCCCGCCGCTCATTCTGTTCTTCTTTGCGCAGAAGTACTTCATCCAAGGAATCGTGTTCACGGGAGTCAAAGGATGAACCGGTTGGAACGCGGGCCGGAAGCTCTCCAGCCGGCGGCCAGCCGTTAATCAAAAAATTCCATACAATAAAAGGGAGGTAAAGACAGAATGAAAGTCAACCGAAAACTAAGTTTGATTCTGGTCGTGGTTTTGCTCGGGATAATGGTCTTCCAGATGATCCCGCCGCAGGCGACCGCGGCCGGCAAGATCACGCTCCGCTGGTATCTCCGCTGGGATCAGGAGCGCTTGCGCAAAGTGGCGGAGCCGGTCAAGGAAGAATACGAAAAGCTTCATCCCAACATCGACATCGTCATCGAGAACATCGGCTCCGGCAACGAATACTGGACTAAGCTGCAGACCATGGCTGCCGGAGGAATGGCGCCGGATGTGGTTTATCCGGCCACCCATAACGGATACGCCCTGGCCGCCAAGGGGCAATTGCTCGATCTCACGCCGTTTATCAAGAAAGACAAGATCAGCCTCGACGCATATAATGAACAAGTCATGGATCTTTACAAAATCGGTAACAAAGTGTTCGGCCTGCCGTTAGACTCGGCCGCTCTGGTGGTCTTCTACAATAAAGACATGTTCGACGCCGCCGGCGTCCCCTATCCGAAAGAGGGATGGACTTGGGATGATTTCCTGGCCACCTCCAAAAAGCTGGTCAAGGACACCAACGGCGACGGCCGGATCGATCAATACGCCTTCCACCAGTTCTACAGTTATTGGCCGGTGGTGGTCTGGGCTTACTCCGGGCATAATATTTTCAACGACCCCAGAGTCCCGACCAAATTGCGGCTCAATGACGCCAAATCCATCCAAGCCCTGCAAGTGATGGCCGACTGGCGGAATGTCCATAAAGTCTGCCTGAGCCCGAGCGATTCCCGGGATCTCAAGGATATGTTCCTTTCCGGGAACGCCGCCATGAGCGTGATCGGAATGTGGCGCTGGGTGCAGTACGATACCGGCTGCAAATTCCCATGGGGTATCGCGCCGCTGCCGAAGGACAAATACTTCGCCAACCGGGCCGACGGCAGTTGTTTCGCCATCACCAAAAACTGCAAATATCCGAAGGAAGCTTGGGAGTTCGTCAAGTTCCTGGCCGCTCCGGGAGCGGTCGGCGCCCGGAAGATGATGGAGCTTCAGCAGATGACCCCGGCTCTCAAGGAATTGGCCGAGTCCGATGAATTCCTCAGCAACAAACGCGGGGTCAACAAACGGTATTTCCTGGCCGGCCGGAAAGACCGGCTCTTCTCAATGTATGATCCGATTCACCCGCTCTATGATAAACTCAACTCGATCATGACCCAGGAGTTGGAGCAACTTTGGAACGGGAAAGTGGACGCCAAAACCGCTGTCGCGGGCATGACGCCGAAAATCGTGAAAGAACTTGAGGCGGTCAAGGAGAAGTAGATGTTCCCTTTGGGAAAACAACTGGGCGGTGTCCGCGGACATCGCCCTTTTTTCGATTGGATCCGGCAGGAATCGGGAAGAATGTTCCCTAAATATATAGGACGTAGGGTCAGGAAATCCGGTTTTTACATTTGATTCACGGAGGGTGGAAAATGACCGTATCGTATTCGAAATTGAGCCAGGAGCCGATCCGGCTGGAAAGCAACCGGGTTTGGCGCACCTATTCGGGGGGCAAGACCATTGAAACCTGGCAAGGCCTTGCCAACCCGCAGGACAGCGAGTTTCCCGAGGAATGGGTGGCTTCGCTGATTCGGGCCAGGAACAGCGGGCGGGAGCACCTTGTCAACGAGGGCCTCAGCCAGGTAACCTTTAGCCAGGGCGTGACATTGACCTTGAAAGAATTGATCGAAACCGAGCCCGAAGCGTTTCTCGGCGCCGGACACGTCCAAAAGTACGGCGCCAATCCGGCGGTATTGGTCAAGGTCTTGGACTCCCGCTGCCGCCTGTCGATTCAGGTGCATCCGGACCGCGAATTCGCGGCGCGCGTTTTCAATTCCAGGTTCGGCAAGACCGAGGCCTGGTACGTCCTGGGAGGCAGGAAGATTGACGGGGAGGAGCCGTATCTGCTGTTCGGATTCAAGCCGGGCATGACCCGGGACAAATGGCGGGACCTTTTCGAGCGCCAGGATATCGCGGGCATGGTGGACAGCTTGCACCGGGTTCCGGTGGTTCCGGGCGAAACCTTGTTGATCGAGGGCGGCCTGCCGCATGCCATCGGGCCGGGCTGTTTCCTGGTGGAAATCCAGGAGCCGACCGATTACACCATCCGGGTGGAGCGGACCACTCCGGAAGGGAAGGTCATTTCCGACTTTATGTGCCATCAGGGCGCCGGGTTTGACAAGGTGCTCGACTGTTTCCACTACGATTCGTATTCTTTGGAGGAGACGCTGGCGCGGTGGCGGATTCCGCCGTCGGTGATCCGCCGTGAGCCGGGCGGCAGCGAAACGGAACTGGTCGGAGTGAAGCATACCGACAAATTCCGGCTGCACAGCCTGAACCTGGCTGGAATGATGGAATTCCAAAGCCAGGGTGCTTTTTCGGTGTTGATCGTCCTCTCCGGGGCCGGTCGCATCTCTTATCCCGGCGGTGCGCTGGCGATCCGGCAGTCCGATCAGATCTTTCTTCCGGCGAGCTTAAGCGAATTTAAAGTGGAGGCCGAGCCGGGAGCGGAGTTGAGCCTGGTGCGCTGTTTCGCGCCGCGATAAAGGAACGACCGGGAATCAAGGAATGAGATAATGCAAGAAGTTGCTTTGCTGTTGAAGCTGGAGTATATAAGTTGAATTAAATTTCTGATATATATCATGTCCTGTAAGCCTTCCATGTTGAAAATGAATTTAATTCAACTTATTTCAGCTGTAATTGGATGAAGTAAATTCCGATTTGATTCATTTGCATTCGGCTTCAGGAATGCCAATTTAGTAAAGAAATTTACTTCATCCTATATAGCTGATAAAAACGGAAGCCGGAATAATCGGATCGGTAAAAACCGGACGTCCTGATGAATCCTAAACGTCCGATGATCTCCATTCGCCGACGGAATGAACTATGGGAGTAACTCCCATAGTTCATTTATCCACAGAATATCCACATTTAGTTACTAAATATCCACATTCTTTTACCACATGAAATAATTCAGTAATAAAATATCCACATTCAGTAACTGAATATGGATTGGGAACTGTTCCCACTGATCATTTATTCACAGAATATCCACATTTACTTACTGAATATCCACATTCTTTTACTCAATGAAATGATTTAACAACTAAATATCCACATTCATTTACTGCATGGAATATTTGAGCAACCCAATATCCACAATCAGTTATTGAATATCATTTGACAATAAAGGAATAGCCCGGTTTGGAAAACACCGGGTGATTTATATGTTAATGGAAAATATTGCTGTTGTAATCAAATGGTTTATGCTAAAATTTGATTATTGATAATTTTTTGCTGATAATCGATTGAAATTTGGAAGGGTGGATGGGTGTGAAATTTATGGCTCGACTGGGGAAAACGGCAATTATTTTACTTTTTTTGCTCATAGTGAGCTACAATGCGCCGGCAATGGCCGAAGAACCGGGGGAAAATGGTTTTTACATTCGGGTGGACGGAGTCAGGGCCAATGTGGGCGGGGATATGGATGAGAACACCGCCTTTCAGTTGGAAAATTCCGACTATTATTATCTGGCTCCCAGTCTTGATAGCGGCACTGGATTCGGCGTCAGCTTCGGTGAGTACATCGGGCGTTGGGCCGGCGAAGTGAGCTTTCAGTCGTCTTCGCATAACGATGAGGGGGAACTATTTGATTGCGATTTTGAACAGATTAATTTGGATATTAAATTTTACTTTTTAAAGTCGCCGCGTTCCCCTCTCAGTCTGTATGTTCAAGCCGGTTATTTTATCCCTACGTATATTATTCGGGATGGCGCTTTCATCTGGCCCGAGGGAGAAACCGAACCAACCGAGATCGGCGACGCGAAGTTTACGGGTGACGGATTTACCGGTGGGCTGGGGCTGTCCTTGCGGCTCGGCTCCAAGCTTGGCTTGAATGGGTCGGTGGTGTTTACCCGGGCCGATTTGGATCGCATTAAGGGGCTTGGCAAGAAAGGGGTTCCGGAAGATTCCTTCATTGTTACCAATACCGTGTATCGGGTGGGTGTGGTGTATTTCTTCTGAACTGAAACGCACGCGCTCGCTGACTCGAAGCTAACGAATAAATGACAGTTCGCCGGCCTCCCGCATATCATATACCATTGTCACGAAAGGGAGTGGTTTTGATGTGCGGGATTGCCGGATGGGTGGATTGGAACGGAGACCCGAACGAGGCTATGCCGGTTCTGGAAGGGATGACCGACCGGCTGTCGAGGCGGGGACCGGACGATCAGGGATTTTGGACCGGCAAGCACGCGGCCATCGGCCATCGCCGGTTGATCGTCGTCGACCCGGCTGGCGGCAAGCAGCCGATGATCAAGCGTTACGGGGATCGCACCTTTGTCCTGACCTACAACGGGGAGTTGTACAATACCGAGGAGATTCGCCGGGAATTGCAAGATTTGGGCCATTGTTTCGATTCCTACTCCGACACGGAAGTGTTGCTGGTGGCCTACATCGAGTGGGGGCCGGAGTGCGTGAAACGCTTTAATGGGATTTACGCCTTCGGCGTCTGGGAGGAACATGATCAAACCCTGTTTCTGGCCAGGGACCGGATGGGGGTTAAGCCGCTGTTTTACGCATTGCGTGGCGAAACTCTGATCTTCGCTTCCGAGTTAAAATCGTTGCTGGCGCATCCCCGCGTCAAACCGGAGATCGACCGGGAGGGGCTGGCCGAACTGTTTGGCTTGGGCCCGGCCCGAACGCCGGGAAAAGGGGTTTTTCGCGGCGTGGGCGAGATCCGGCCGGGATTCTGGGCATTGTACAACCGGTCCGGGTTGCGGTTTGAACGCTACTGGCAGTTGGAAAGCAAGCCCCATCCCGACGATCTGGAAACCACGGCGGAGCGGGTCCGGGAGTTAGTCTTTGATTCTATCAAGCGGCAACTGGTATCCGATGTCCCGGTGTGTACCTTTCTCTCCGGCGGGCTGGATTCGAGCGTGATCTCAAGTGTCGCGGCCCGCTCCTACCGGGAGGAAGGCCGGGAGCCGCTGCGGACCTTCTCCATTGACTACCTCGATAATGAAAAGTATTTCAAGCCCAGCGATTTTCAGCCCAATCCCGATCAGCCCTGGATTGAGAAGATGGTCCAGTATCTGAAGACCCGCCATCACCGGGTCATCGTGGATACTCCACAGGTCGCGGCAGCATTGCGTGATGCGGTCCTGGCCCGGGATCTCCCCGGAATGGCCGATATCGATTCTTCGTTGCTCCTGTTTTGCCGGGAAATCAAGAAAGAAGCCACCGTCGCTTTGTCCGGCGAATGCGCCGACGAAGTGTTTGGCGGGTATCCCTGGTTTCACCGGCCGGATGCGGTGGCGGCTGATACTTTCCCTTGGTCGCTGGCGGTCGATTTCCGAAATCGCCTGTTGGCTGAGCCAATCCGCCACCTGGTGAATTTGAAAGAATATGTCACCGACCGCTACCGGGAGACATTGGCCGAGATGCCCCGGCTCGACGGGGAATCGGAAACCGAGGCCCGCCGCAGGGAGCTGTTTTATTTGAACCTGCATTGGTTCATGGCGGTGCTGCTGGATCGGAAGGACCGGATGAGCATGGCGACGGGTTTGGAGGTTCGCGTCCCGTATTGCGATCATCGCATCGTGGAATATGTCTGGAATATCCCGTGGGCCCTCAAGACCTGCGATCAGCGGGAGAAAGGCGTATTGCGCCGGGCCGCTCGCGGCATCTTGCCGGATGAAGTGGTCGATCGCCGCAAGAGCCCGTACCCCAAAACGCATCATCCGGCCTATTTTGAAACAGTAAAGGACGATTTGCGGCAAAGGCTCGCCGCGCCGGAAAATCCCTTGAAGGATTTAATCGATGAGAACTTGTTGTGGGAAACGATCGATTCGAATGAACCTCAGTTTACGATCCCCTGGTTTGGCCAGTTGATGACCGCCCCGCAGTTGGCCGCGTATTTGATTCAGGTGGATACCTGGATGAAAGAGTATCAGGTGGGGATTGTCGAGGGAGTTTGAGATGAGAATGCAATTTTAGGAGTTAGAATAAAGAACAGTTGGCCGCTTTCAAATATTCTGAATTTTGACTACCAAATTCCAACCCTAAAATGGCAAGCTATTGGCCGATTAACCCGCTGTGAAACCTGGCGTTTTGAGGATTGTGGAGTGGAAAATGCCTTGACAAAAGGGGTTTGATAAAATAAAATGAAATTGATAAATAATTTGTAAAAATTGACTGGCTTGCTGGATTGCTGGGATTTACGCTAAATGGTCCCATGAATAAGACATATCGCTTTTCTTGCTTTTCACTCCGTGGAAACATGAAAGGCTGGGGCATTGAGTCAGTCGTCAAAAGCTTCGTAATTTTGAATTAGATAAGTATAAAAGCTGATATGTAACGTTTGTTCGGCCCGCTGGAGCAAGGCAAAGGGTGGGAGACGCTCGCTGACCGGAAGCTGGAAGTAAGCGGTTACATATTTCTTTAGGTAGCCGCTTTGGAGCGCGTTAAGTTCTGTCATGGAATTTGAAAGTCCAATGCGGCGCTTTTGTTTGATACGTTACATTTTTTGGGGTATTCAATGGCCAATATCGGGAAGCAAAAACTGGGCGATCTGTTGGTGCGGCACGGGTTCATCACTGAGAAACAGTTGGCGGACGCGCTTGAGGCACAGAAAAAAAGCGGGAGCCGCCTTGGAAGCATTCTGGTTAAAGACGGCACGTTATCCGAATTGACCCTGATCGAGGTTCTTGAGTTTCAACTCGGCATTCCCCATGTCATTCTGGCGAAGAAAAACATTCCGCCGGGAGTCGTGGCGGCGGTTCCCGAGAATCTGCTTCGGAAATACAAGGTTTTCCCGGTGGAGAAAAGCGGCAACCGCCTGGTGCTGGGAATGATCGATCCCACTGATGTCCTGGCTCTGGATGAGCTGCGGATGACGCTGAATCTGGAGATTCAGCCAGTCATCGTCACCGAGGAAGATTTAAACCGCGCCATTAACCAATACTTCGGGATCAGGGGTTCGATCGAGGAAGTCTTCAAGGAACTGGACGTTCAATTCGAGGAACAGCAAGAAGAGGCGTCCGACGATCTGGAGGCGGCGGAAGAAGCACCAATCATCCGCCTGGTTAATTTAATCATGACCCAGGCGGTGAAAGAGCGGGCCAGCGATATTCATATCGAACCCACCGAGCGGGAGTTGTCGGTTCGCTACCGGGTGGACGGGCATTTGAAGAAGGTGATGACCTCCCCCAAAAACACTCAGCCGGCGATCATCTCCCGCATCAAGATCATCTCCGGAATGGATATCGCCGAAAAGCGGGTTCCCCAGGACGGCCGGATTCAACTGCGGGTGGAAGGTGTCGCCATTGACCTGCGGGTATCGGCGATCCCGACGGTCTTTGGGGAGAAGATCGTGATGCGGCTCTTGTTCAAGAACAGTATCATGGCCAAAATGGAGAACCTGGGATTTGTCCCCGCCACTTTGGAAAAGTTCCGCACCATCTATAAACAGCCGCACGGCATCATCCTGGTCACCGGCCCGACCGGAAGCGGCAAGTCGACGACGCTGAGCGCGGTCTTAAATGAGCTAAACAAGCCGGATATCAACATCATGACGGTTGAAGATCCGGTCGAATACCAGATACCCGGCGTCAATCAGGTGCAAGTCAACACTAAGGCCGGCCTTACTTTCGCGGCGGCGCTCCGTTCTTTCCTGCGGCAGGATCCGGATATCGTGATGGTGGGCGAGATCCGGGACAAGGAAACGGCCCAGATTGCCTCGCAAGCCGCGCTCACCGGTCACCTGGTGCTTTCGACGCTGCATACCAACGACGCCCCCAGTACGGTGACCCGGCTGATTGACATGGGTATCGAGCCGTTCCTGGTGGCCTCCACGGTCGCCGGAGTATTGGCGCAACGCCTGGTTCGCGCGCTGTGCCGCGATTGCCGGACGCCGTACAAATTGGATGCCAAGGATCCGTTTTACCGGATGGTGGCGGGGAGCATTCCCGGCTTCGATCCGGACAAGCACCTGTTTTATAAAGGCCAAGGGTGCTCTCAGTGCGCGGGAACGGGATACGCCCGGCGGATCGCGCTTCATGAAGTCTTGATCATGAACCCCGAACTGCGGTCGCTGGTCAGCCAGAACGTGCCGTCCGGAGTTATTAAGGAAGCAGCCATCAAACACGGAATGGCCCCCTTGTTCTATGACGGCCTGGCCAAAGCCCTGGAAGGAAAGACCTCTTTGGAGGAAGTTATCCGGACCGCGTACATCATCGACTGATTGGAGAGGCTCTCGTGCATATAAACGAATTGCTCACCGTCGCCGTCAAGCGGAACGCATCCGATCTGCACCTGACGATCGGACGCCCGCCAATGCTTCGCCTCTTCGGCGAATTGATGCCCATCGACGGCCAGGAAGTTCTGACCCATACGTCCATTCGTGAAGTGCTTATGCCGCTCTTGGATGAACACCGGCAACGGATTTTGAATCAAACGGGACAAGTCGATTTTTCGTACGGCGTGGCCGAACTGGGCCGGTTCCGGATCAACATCTTCCGGCAACGCGGCACAGCGGCTGCGGTGATGCGGTTGATCCCCAGCCAGATTCCGCCGCTGGAAACCTTGGGCCTGCCGGAAGCGGTCAAAAGTTTCGCCGAAAAGTCGCGGGGACTGGTTCTGGTCACCGGCCCGACCGGCAGCGGCAAAACAACGACTCTGGCGGCGTTGCTCGATCTGATCAATCTGACGCGCAATTGCCATATCATCACGCTGGAAGATCCCATCGAGTTTCTGCACCGCCACAAACGGAGCGTGATTAATCAACGGGAGATCGGAACCGACGCCGATTCCTTCGCCAGCGCCCTGCGGGCCGCCTTGCGGGAGGACCCGGACGTGATCCTGGTCGGGGAGATGCGCGACTTTGAAACCATTCAGACGGCCCTGACCGCCGCTGAAACCGGGCATTTGGTCTTCGCCACCCTGCATACCAACGACGCGACCCAGACCGTGGACCGGGTGATCGACGTCTTTCCGCCTCATCAGCAAGAGCAGGTCCGCACCCAATTGTCCCTGACATTGCAGGGGATTATCTCTCAAGCGTTGATTCCCCGCTCCGACCAACCGGGACGGGTTTTGGCCACGGAGATACTGGTGATGACCAACGCCGCCCGGAACATCATTCGCGAGGGGAAAACCTATCAACTGCCGATGGTGATGCAGACCGGCGGGAAATTAGGAATGATCACCATGGACTACTCCTTGCGGGCGCTTTATCAAAAACGGATGATCAGTGTCCAGGAAGCGCTGTTGCGTGCCTCCGACCAGGAGGATTTTAAGAAATTCATCGAAGCCTGACGAGGTATGGCGATGCCCACGTTTCAATATCAATTGCGGGATCGGAGCGGCAAGATCACCAAGGGGCAGATCGAGGCCGTCCATGCGCGGGAAGCGGCAGCCAAGATCCGGGTGGAAGGATCTTATATTGTCAATCTGCAACCGGTCAGCGCGGCCCGGCGCAGCCTCGGCGCTGCGAAAGCGCAGCAAAGGCCGGTCGGCCGGGTGAAGTTGAAGGATTTGCTCTTATTCACTCGCCAATTCGCGGTGATGGTCCGGGCCGGGGTCAATCTGGTCAATTGTCTCAACCTGTTGGCCGAACAGACCGAGAACCGGTATCTGGGGTATGTGATCGGTGACATCCGGCGGCAGGTGGAGAGCGGAGAAGCCCTTCACGCGGCGCTTGGCAAGCATCCTAAAGTTTTCCCGCCGATTTACATTCACATGGTCGAGGCGGGCGAGGTCGGCGGCCAGTTGGAAACGGTGCTGATCCGTCTGACCGAACACATCGAGCGGGATTTCACCCTGCAGAAGAAAGTC
Source organism: Bacillota bacterium (assembly GCA_023402395.1). GTDB lineage: Bacteria > Bacillota > UBA4882 > UBA8346 > UBA8346 > JAEYGI01. The sequence continues at coordinate 21,271 of JAEYGI010000071.1, read as the reverse complement.
ATCGGCGCGCTGACCTATCCGGCGATCATCGCCTGCGTGGCGGTGCTGGTGGTATTACTGCTGCTAACCGTGGTGATGCCGACCTTTATCGGAATGTTCGTTAATTCCGGAGTGAAATTGCCTTGGATCACCCAATTGTTGATTAACTTCAGTAATTTCCTCAACCAATATTGGTATGTCGTCTTTAGCATCTTGGGAGGAACGGCGTTCGGGCTGTTCAAATACAAAGGGACCCCCGGCGGAAAACGGAAATTTGATTATCTCCTTTTTAGCGCGCCGGTAGTCGGCCCGGTAATTCAAAAACTGGGAGTCGCCCGGTTCACGAGAACCTTAGCTACGCTATTAGATAGCGGCGTCGCGATTATTACCAGTATGGAAGTAGTGGAGCGTGCGGTCGGCAATGCGGTGATCACCGACGCCATCGCCAGCGCCAGGGCCAATCTGACTCGTGGCACCAGTTTGGCGGCGCCGCTGGCGGAGATGAAAATCTTCCCCAAGCTGGTCACCCAGATGATTGCGGTGGGCGAGGAGACCGGCGAACTCTCGGACATGCTCAACCAGGTGGCCGAGTTTTACGAGCGGGAGGCCAATTATGCCGTGGAGGCGCTTACCGCCATGATTGAGCCGATGGTTATCGTATTCATGGGCGTGGTAGTCGGCGGAATCGTCGCCGCCGTGATGATGCCGATGTTTGAGATGAGCACTGGGGCGACCTTGCGATAGAGAAGATTTATTATGGAAGTGTTCCGGCCTTCAACGAATCGGAACAGTTTAATTAGTCCAACGAAAGGAGGTGAGAAAATGAGGAAGCTAAAGAAGGATGAACGAGGCTTTACCCTGATCGAGTTGTTAATCGTCATCGCGATCCTCGGCGTTTTAGCCGCGCTTGCGATTCCGCGATTTATCAACATGAACAAAGAAGCACAGATCAAGGCCTGCCATACCAATGTCGCAACTCTTAATACCGCTATCGAGATGTACAGGGCAAAGAATAATTCAGATCCGGCAAACGTGGCCGCTTTATCGACTGGAACTACAGCCGTATTGCAATCTTCATTGACATGCCCCGTTACCGGCGAGGTGGGAGCCTATTCTTTTCTTGATGCAAGTGATGCCGGCAAAGGAGTAGTATGCAGTGAGCACGGCGATGCCACAGGAGGGAATGCTGGCGGTGGCGAAGGCGAAGGCGAAGGCGAAGGCGAATAAGGACCTTGATTAGGCAAACGTTTTAATTTTTATCAAATTAACTGAAATAAAGAGAAAAAATGACGGAATATCTCGTAGTATTTACCTTCGGTCTTATCGTAGGCAGTTTTCTAAATGTATTAATTTTCCGTGTGCCTCGGGGGGAGTCGATTGTCCTCCCCCCGTCGCATTGCTTTCGTTGCGGGCATCCGCTGGCGGTATGGGATTTGATACCCGTGCTTAGTTTCTTATGGCTGAAGGGGCGTTGCCGCTATTGCCAGGCCCGGATCGGCTGGCGCTATCCAATCGTTGAACTGTTGACGGCCGGACTGACGTTGCTGGTTTGGGACCGGTTCGGTTTGAATGTTCATGGGCTGATCATGGCGGTGTTTGTTTATGCGCTGATTGTGATCGCCTTTATCGATTTGGACCATCAGATTATTCCTAACGTGATTACGATTCCGATGATCCTGATCGGACTCGCTTTCCGCAGTTGGCAAGGAGAGTGGCTCGACGCCGTTCTTGGCGGCTTAATCGGTGGCGGCATCTTATTTTTGATTGTTTGGATTTATCCAAAAGGAATGGGTATGGGCGATGTCAAATATTTAACCATGGCCGGTGTCTTTCTTAATTGGCTGGGCGCCGTTTATTCCTTGTTCCTGGGAAGCTTTTTGGGGGTATTGGTTATTCTCCCGTTGATGCTCGCGGGCAAGGTCCGCCGGAATGAACCTTTCTCTTTCGGCCCATTTTTGGTGGCCGGGACGCTCGCGATGATCTTTCTGCCATATTATTTCGCGGATTGGTTTAGCGCTTTTTTGCCGGGAATTCATTAAGAATTTTATAATTGTTCCGATAATTACATGGGAGAATTTTTATTTTGATCATGTTCCGTCTTAACGCCAGACGGTTTTTGATTATAAAGCGCTTGCTAATTATGAAAATTCATTACCCTGTTTGAGGGGGAAATCTATCACGCGGGAAAGAACTGTGTCACAAAGCGAGGGAATGTAATGCCCAAGATCGGGATTGGACTGGATATTGGAAGCAACTCGGTAAAGTTGGTAGAGTTGACCGCCGGCAACAAACGAGCGGCCCGGCTGAACCGGTTTCAAATGATCGCGTTGCCGGACGGCGTGATCAGCAACGGCGTGGTGGCGGACCAGACTGTAGTCAGTGAAGCGGTGGACGAGTTATTTCGCAAGTCCAAAATCTCATTGCGCCGGGTGGTGATCGCCATTTCACAACAAGCGGTGATCGTGCGCCACATTAAAATGCCGGTCATGGAAGACGACCAGCTCGGCAACGCCATTCAATATGAAGCGGAACGGTATATCCCGTTTCAACTCGACGAAGTGACCCTTGACTACAAAATTATTGGCAAGGATCCGCAACAGGATGAACTGGAGATCATGCTCGTCTGCGCCAGAAATGACATTATCGCGAGCCACGTGGAGACTTTGCGCCAGATAAAGGTTCAGCCGTTGGCGGTGGATATTCAACCCTTGGCGCTGATGCGGATTTTCGGCCTGGATTCGCCCTTGGTACAGGGAAGTATCGCGCTGTTGGACCTTGGCGCCGGAACCACCGACCTAACTATTTTCAAGGATGGAGTTCCCCGGTTCACCCGGATCATTCCTATGGCCGGGCATAGGTTTACATCGACAGTCAGCGGGAGCCTGTCGTTGCCTTTTGAAGAAGCGGAGGAATATAAGGTAAACTACAGTGATGCCCTCTATAATATTCAGCAGGCCGCGCCGGACAGCCCGGAGTTCAAAGTCAACTTCGCGATCCTGGAAGGCTTGCGGGAACTGGCGATGGAGCTGCGCCGCTCGTTCGATTATTACCAGCTGCAACAGCGTAATGAGGAGATCAAACGGGTGGTCGTCACCGGCGGAGGAGCCCGGCTCAAAAATATCATCCAGTTTCTCCGGAACGAACTGAACGTTCCGGTGGAATGCGGCTTGACCGATAAGGTCATCTGCCCGGACAAGCTGAAAAACCAATTTATGTTGGAGTTTCCCGTCTTTGCGACTGCGCTGGGCCTGGGCTTGAGAGAGGTAATTGATGATGAAAATTAACCTGCTGCCTGTCCAATACCGGCCGCAACCTCAGGTGACATTTACCAATCTGGTGATCTTGCTGGCCGGGGTAATTTTGATTTTGGGAGTGGGCTTTTTGGCGGTTAATGAATTTTTGCAACATCAGTGGCTGACCGCCGAGTCCGAACGATACCGTACCCAACTGGACTCCTATCAACAGTCCTTGGTAGAGTTCGATAAATTTCAGCTTATTAAGCGTCAAATTGAAACCAAGCAAGCGGAAGTAAGGAAAATTAGCGATTCCTATCAACCGCTGGCGCTCATCTTGCGGGCCGTGGCCGCTGAAGTTCCGGAAAACGTCTGGTTGACCAGATTCACCGTCACGCCGGACGGTAAGCTGACCATTGAAGGCCGGGCCATGCTCTTCTCCCTGGTGGGGGATTTTCAGAACAATTTGAACGATCTGCCCATAATCCAGGCTTCGAAAGTGCGATCGTTCAGTCAGAGCGAAAAACAGTACCTATTCAATCTTGAGCTGCAAACCGTGAAGGAGCCAAGGAATAATGGCCAAAATTAAGCCTCTGGACATTGGTTTGTACATTTTGGCGGTTCTACTCCTAAGCGGAGCGGGATATGCCTGGTTTGTCTTTTCCCAGCAAAACCGGACGCTGAATGCGGCGATCGAAAAGGACAAGGTGGCGATTGCCGCCGCGGTCGCCAAAGTAAAACTGTTAGAAGAGCTTAAAGCCAAAAGCCTCGAGTTCGAAGCCGAGGGGCGGCGAATGGCATCCTATATCCCCTCCAAAGAGGAGCAAGCCCAATTTGTGATCGAGCTGGAACGATTGGGAGATGAAGCGGAGGTTACCGTTAAATCCTGCACGCTTGATCCGGAGCCGATACGCAAACCGGAATTGCCAGGATACCTCTTCTGCCAATGGCGCCTGAATCTCAGCGGCGACTATCAAGGGTTGCTGGATTTTCTGGATGAACTGCCCAAAGGAAGCCGGATGATCGCCGTTTCCGAATTGACGGTAAACTCATTTCCGGATGATGAAAACCAAGACTACATCCTGGATATCGGCCTGGTTTTGCATTTGGTGATTAACGCGCCTCCGGAAAAGGTGAAGCCATGAGAAAAACTGATCAGGAGAACGGACAAAGGAGTATTTTAACTTCGCCGGTTGTGTTAATAACGCTGGCACTGGCGATTATCGGCGTGGCAGCTATGTACTTGATGCCCACCGGCGCTCCGGAACCGATATTGGTGGCTCCGGCGAAACCAACGGCTGACGTAAGTCCGGTTCCGGGTGAACGGACGCGGGTTATTTCAGCTTCACCCGGTTCTGGAATGAAGGGTTTAGTTCCTGTGGCGGATGGCTTGGATCGCGATCCGTTTTTGCCTCCAAAGCTGGCGTTTGAAAATGATAAGTCGCCGAGGGAACAAAAGCCGGCTCAACCGCTATTTCGGCCAGTAGAGCCCCAAAAGCCGGTAGCGACTCCAGAGCCGGTCAAATCCAAGCCACCGGAGCCGGAGATTATCTGGAAAGGCGTTGTCAGCAGCCAAGGGAAAAGGGTGGCGCTGGTCGGTTATCTGAATAAAACGTACCTGCTTCTGCCCGGCCAGCAACTTCCGGGCACCGAGTATTGTTTGACCGCTATCGAGCGGGATGCTTTTCTATTCAATTCGGCCACCAATCAACTGAAAGTGGTCAGGACCAAGGGGGATGCCGGAAAATGAGTTGGATGATCCGGAAAAGAATAGTGTGTCTGGCGTTTTTAATCATTCTAAGTATCGGTCTGTTGCCTTCTTTGGTTCATGGTGAGGAGATCGTTACCCCGGCATTGAACGATCTTGATGTGGTCGAGACTGACATCCGGGATGTTTTCCGGAGCTTGGCCGAACTGGGGGATCTCAATATTTTACTCGACCCGACGGTGCAAGGACCGGTCACGATTAAATTGAAAAAGGGGTTGACGGTGAAGGAAGCCCTTGAACTGTTAGCGCAGACTCATGGGCATTCCTTCCGGTGGGTACCCGGTTCCCGGACGGTTATTATCGGCAATGAAAAGACCTTTGACAGTTTTATTATGAAAGAGACTAAAATTTATCAGCTCCGGTACGCCCAAACCGATCAGATCGTTACTGCATTGAAAGTGACGATACCTACTGATCAGATCGGCATCGACAAGCGGACCAATCAACTGACGATCAAGGCCAGCATTCTGGAACACCAAAACATCGGAGAATTGATCGCCCGGTTGGATCAGGAGATGCCGCAGATCAACATCGAAGCCCGGGTGGAGGAAATCTCGAAAACCGCTGGCAAAGACCTGGGTTTGAATTGGTCCTTTAATTCGCTCAGTTCGGAACTTAATTTTAAGGTGACCACGACAGCAACCTTGCAAATGCTGGAGGAACAAAACAAAGCCTGGCTGCTAGCTAGTCCCAATATTTCCACTACTGACAGCCAAAAGGGCAAAATCTTCATCGGCGACAAGGTACCGGTGATTACAAGCAGCCAAACGAATGACGGCATTGAATACACGGTCAACTATATTGAGGTCGGAACCTTGTTGGAAGTTACTCCCCGTATCAATGAGAATAATACGGTTACTGTGACGGTAAATGCCGGTGTAAGTTCAATTACTGAATGGAAGACATCCGGAGACGGCGGGGATGTTCCTTTAATCCGCACTCGGGAGTCCAGTTCGGTAATACGACTCAAAGAGGGAGAAACTTTCGTTCTCTCGGGATTGAATTTGACCAGAGACTCAAAGGGGACGACCAAGGTTCCCGGATTTTCGAAAATCCCACTGTTTGGACGGTTATTTCAAAATAAAAAGGATGAAAATGAGGATACCGAGCTTTGCATTTTCCTGACACCACGGATTATCCGGTATTCCAATGCCGAAAGAACGTCGGGAGCTTCGGAGCCGCTGCTTCGGCCTCAGGCCGAAGTTAAACTTTCTGAATTGCCGATCGCGGGAACGACCAATCCGGAGACAGCATCGACCCCACCGCCAAGCCTTAATCCGGCGCCAACATTCGCGGAGGCTGATGTTAAATCTGAGTCCTCTGTTAACAGCGCCGCGATCATGGCTGAAAACAACCCAAATCCCGAGCCGCTTGGCAAGACAGAAACGCAGGACACTATCGATTCGATGCCGATCGTCAATATCTCCGGAGCCAATCCAGTCTCATCCAACGCCGGGGATAACGAAGCCAAAGACAAAATTACCGGTGAGTCAGATGAAATTAAGGTAGTTTCCGAGGCTCCGGTCGAGATCAAGGAGAACATGGAATTGCCGGAGTTGGTAGCGGAAACTCCGCCCGCCGCGAGCCCGGAACCCGCTGCGGTGGCATTACCCGATGAGTCGATCGGCTCGTCGGACCTGATCGTTAAGTTGAAGGTCAAACCGGGAGATACCTTGTTCAGCTTCGCTAGGAAATATGGAGTTACGGTTGACGGGATCCGGCGGGAAAACGGTTTGAAGCCCAATGAAATGGTAAAGTCCGGTCAGATCTTATCGATACGCATTCCCAAGGATCATTTGTATCAGCTAAAAGCCAAAGAGACCCTGTGGCGGGTTGCCAAACGCTACGATGTGCCGCTGGAGACGCTCCAGGCGTTAAATAACATTACCGATGTATCTAAGCTTGAGATCGGCCAGATAATTATTTTGCCGGTATCCACGGAAAAAGTCGTCAATAAAAATTTCTAAGTTGTAGCCGTTTCAAACAAAAAGAACCGTTGCCCGGCAACGGTTCTTTTTGTTTTTGTTTCGGAAGTGCGCTTTTCCAATCGGACAAGACACTCTTTAGTCCCAATCGCAGTATATTGTATACTGATTTGGCAGTAAGCAATCATGATACGCGAGGTGTAACGGATGTATATCGCCGAAAACAATATTGCCGTGGAACCGATTCCATCCTGCATCGGCTCTCTCGCTCCGGCGAATCCCAGGGATGAGGCAGGCCGGCATCAGTCTCAGGTTAAACTGGCCATTCGCAAGCTTTGTAAATCGTTTGCCGTCAGCGCCGGCAAGCTGCAAGTGCTGGAAGATATCAATATTACCATCCATCGCGGGGAATTGGTTTGTATCCTGGGTCCGTCCGGCTGCGGCAAGACGACCCTTTTGAATATTATCGCCGGGTTCGAGAAACCGGATCGCGGGGAGATCAGAGCCCCTTTCGCTGAAGAAGAGGATAGCTTAAAACCCCGCTATTTGATGGTCTTTCAAGAACCCTCGCTCTTTCCCTGGCTGAATGTGGCCGATAATGTCGGTTACGGCTTAAATTTACGGAAAATGCCACGGGAGCAATATCAGCAAAAGATTGACGAGTATCTGCAGCTGGTCAAGTTGAGCCAATTCAAGGAGTCACTGGTTCATCAACTCTCCGGCGGAATGAAGCAGCGGGTGGTGCTGGCCAGAGCGCTGGTCATGGAGCCTGAGTTGCTGTTGATGGATGAACCCTTCGCGGCTTTGGATATTCAAACCCGGAAGGAGATGTATGAATTACTGCTGGAGATCCGGCGTCAGACCTCTAAAACCATCCTCTTGATTTCACACAACATCGAGGAAGCGCTCCTGCTCAGTGACAGGATTCTGGTGATGGCCCCCAATCCGGGCCGGATCAAGCGGGAATTCCGGGTCGGACCGGACTACCCGCGCCAATTGAATGATCCCGAAATCAAGGAGGTCCGGCGGGAGATCATCAATGAGCTCTGCGCCATCGACCGCAAGGAATACCATGGAGGGTCGGAGCGTGAACAAGACAGTTAACCGCATATTGTTTTATCTTGGCTTTATCCTGGTCTGGCACTTGATTACGGAGGCGAGGATTTGGCCGGAATATATGATTCCATCTCCTCAAGGCGTATTCAGCAGCATGGTGGACGGTTTTGCGGACGGCTGCTTCCTCATTGGAACGTTGATCAGCTTGAAACGAATCCTAATCGGCTACGGAATCTCGATTGTCTTGGGAATGACCATTGGCTTCGCCATTGGGAGAAGTCAATGGCTGGATGACACGCTTGGGTCACTGGTGGTGGGCTTGCAAACATTGCCCAGCGTCTGTTGGCTGCCCATGGCCATCCTCTGGTTTGGCTTGAACGAACGGGCAATCATCTTTGTGGTCATCATGGGCGCACTGCTTTCAATTACCATGTCGACTGACAGCGGCGTAAAGTCGATCCCTCCGATCTATCTGAAGGTGGGACGGAACATGGGCGCCAAAGGGTGGCAATTGCTGCGGACGGTTTTAATCCCGGCCGCATTGCCGAGCATCGTCAGCGGGTTAAAGCAAGGCTGGTCCTTTGCCTGGCGCTCGCTGATGGCCGGCGAATTGCTCTTTGTCAGCGTCGGATTGGGCCAGTTATTGATGATGGGCCGGGAACTGAACGACATGAACCGGGTGGTGGCGGTGATGCTGATTTTGATCGCCATTGGGCTGGTGATCGACCGGACGGTTTTCGCTAAGTTTGAGTCGGCGATAAGAGAACGGTGGGGACTGAAACAATAACAAGGCAATAAAAAAACCTGCTTAAGCAGGTTTTTTTATTGCCTTATGAAAACAGGATTACTTCCGCACGACAGCGGCTACAATAAATTTATGATTGTCACTTTTGCCATACAATCCAGGAGTTTAGCCCTTGATTCATTGAACTGCTGGGACTATTATAAAATCCGACTTCAGCGTTCCAGCTTCGCAAGCCGGTGCTGGTTCCCACAAAGGAAGTAATCTTCCCCGCGGTATTGTCCACAAAATCTAGGATTTTTACTCCGTCGCAACTGATGATGTGCCGTAAGTCGGGAGTAATTTCAATTGTAATTTTATGTGGAGCGTTTATATCAAATCCAGGGCCCATTTCCGATTCAAGGCTATTATTTCTTCCTTGTAAGGCAACCCAAGTCTTGTTAGCTGGGGTGCTGGGTTGAAATGGAGTATCCACGGACGTGGGAGATATGTCTTGGACCCATACCGTGACGGTTTTTTTATTCCATCCTGACCCTGTGGTGCGTGTTTCATAATGTCCGGTTCCTGCATAATAATCATTTTTGGCATAATTATATTCATTATCGGAAGCTTGGGCGGGATTGGAATCGCGGGCTTTAACGCGTTTTACAAAAAAAGATCCTTTGCTTCCGGCCCCGGGGTCGTACTGAAATACGTACCCGTCGGGATTATCGGGAGTGCAATCCGGGCTAAGCCCATAATAAATTCCGTATCCGGAATTCCCATTTCCTATAGTCTCACTAGCTAAGCAGGAACCGATATAGTTAATTGTAAAGTAGTCTTTGGTCATTCTATCGCCGAATTTGACTTGGTAATGCTTGCTTTTGGGAGTTGGTGGAGTGGCGGACGCGGGGGTCGTTCCCGACGCCGGGGTGACCGTCCATGGTTGTTGAGCGCCGATTGGTATTTTATCTGGATCCAAACTGGAATAAGTGGCCCCGTTAAAAAGATCCACCACGCCCGGCCCGGGAACATAAAGGGTGGAGTTTTGCAAGGCATAAGCGACTTTGGCCGTATAGCTGACGCCATTAACTGTCCCGGTACAGCGAATATTGATTTGCGATACCAGGCTGGGTGAATTGAAATCAGGAGAATAGTTTAATACATAACTGCCATTCGGTAAAATGACCGGAGACCCGGAAAAAGTTAACGCACTAATATTGGAGTCGGAAATAATGTTATTGTTAGTTCTGAGAAATCCATTCAATCTGGCAATTCCAGTCTTCGCTCCGGCCTCGGCGACATATTGGGCCGCCATTTTCGTGCGATTGTAATGAAAATTGCGGGTTTGAGCGGAGGCGAAACCCAGGATTCCGATAACCACCGTGCCGCATACGGCCAGTAAAATCAGGGCCAAAACCATGGCTGAGCCTTTTTGACTGGATAGTGACTTCATTTGTATCACTCGCTTCCATTCATTAATCGTACCGTGGTAGTAAGGGAGTAATCGATGTGACCGTTGGTTATGACCAAACCGATGGTTACGATTTTACTGTCATTATTATCAATGTTAAATTGAATGCTCTTAACATTGCCGGAGATTAAAACATTAGATACGCCATTATTGAAATAGAGGTTATGATTGTCGATGAAAAAGCGCCGGTCATTTCCGTTTTCATTTTTAAAATCCAGGGAGTCGCCGTCCGGAAGTGCCGGCATTATAATTTCGGTGGCGTATTTTACTTCATCGGCGATTCGAGTGAGTATCGCGTTGGCGGAGCGGGAATTAGTCAAAGCGGTTATTGTATGGGCGCTTGCCTTAAAATATTGATTAAGGGCAAAGGTTATCCCTAAAACGACCACCGATAGAACAGCTATGCTGATCAAAATTTCAATTATAGTAAACCCCCGGGAATTTCGCAGCGTTAGTTTCATGTCGCTCCCTACCGATTTATTTTAAATAATAGGTGATATATGAAACCGCTTCGGTTTGACCGGCGTACTCCCATGAAACAGTAATCCGTACCGCGTTTACCGTGTTGGGGAGACCGCTGATGTCGGATGAAGATAAAAATTCCGTGGCGACCGTATAGGGTTTACCGTCAACCTCTAGGCTTGTCGGCAAGGCATTTAGGTAATTCCGCCAATCCGGATCGCTTAGGTTGAGTGACTCATATCGCTTAATCTCCTCTATCCGTTGCCGGGCAAGGTTGACCGCAGCTGTATTTTGATTGCTGTTATTGGAGGCTACAATCGTTTGGCGTAAGGCGTTCATGGTTGTAATGGTTATGATTAATATTAATATCGAGGCAATCAATATCTCAATTAAAGCGACTCCTTTTTCATTGTGAAACAAATTCACAAAGCCTCCTTCTCATAACGTCCAAGTTGTGGAGCATGGGTTCTTTTGTTAGAAAAGTTGCTATTTTCATTATACTCCAAAATAATTATGTTAAACAATAGGGGTCGGTTAAAAAATAATCCAGAAATAATAAAATTAGTCAATCACGTCGTTACTCGCATTGAAAAGGATGATGTGCGGCGATATTGCAAGACAAAAACAGAGCCACGCGTGCAGGCTCTGTTATATATGGAGAAAAACTTTGAGGGAGTGATAACGATTTAATGAGTTTCCCATGAACCAGCGACAACCGCGGTGGATTGCGGGGAGCCTCCTCCTCCGGCGAGACCTAAGTTTTCCATCACCGAGGCTTTGTAGATAATGGAGAAGGAATTATCCATATTCAAACTGCCGTTGGTGTAAATACCAGCAAGTTTAACGTTGTTGGAAAGATTAGATTTTTTATCAGGAGCGTTGGCTATAAATACCGTATTTTGAGCATCAACATTATTGGTCAAACTTACATAACTGTCAGTTACCACCATCGACGCGGCTCCGCCGATCTTCGAGGTATTGGTCAAATTAACACTACCGGTCGAATAGATTTTGCTAATCGCGGTTGACGAATTGGCGTTAATGGAACTATTAGAATTTAACTCCACTGCTGGAGAATTAGTGCTGGTTGTTTGGATGGTAAGATGATTACTGTCAATCGTGGCGTAATTGGTAAGGTGCACGGTTCCAGTCGCGTAAATATTCAATTGATGGTTGGTGGCTTGGATGAAGCTGTGATTGTCTAAAGTTACGTTTCCATCAACATAGATGGTGACATCGGTATTCGCTACAATCGAAGAACTGTTGGTTAAATTGAGATTGCCGTTAATCACCATGGTAATCGGTTTACTGTTGTTGACGGTCAGTCTTGAAGTGCCGCTTAATGTATATGAGCTATTAATGGAGTAAGCATTATTGGAAAGGGTGGATGTTTGATTCCATAATTGACCGCCGGCGTTCGTCGGCAGAGTAGTCGGATTGCTAAGAGTGACCGTCGGCATTTCAGGGATCTTTACCTCAAGTGTGCCGATTGTATCCTCTTCCACTTGCTCATACCAACCGGCTTCACCTTTTGGATAATAACCGGTTGGTGCGTTTTTGGTATATACCGTACCGGATATATAATCCTCCGTTCCACCGATGCTGACCGTGTTGCCGGTGGTTCCAACATCGCCGCGGATGGTCGCCCCCGATCCCCAGGTGGTGATATTTCCCTTTGAGTACGTGGCGTATTTGCTAAAAACACTATTGCTATTGCCGCCCCCGCCGGTAACACTGACGGAGACGGTAACGGTTTTTTGAGCGGTTCCGATTACTCCCGTGGACTCAATGGTATAAATATTATTATTGGTAATTGAAGCGACGGGGGTTCGGTTCGAATCGGAGGCGAGGTAGATGGTCACATTATATTTCTTCGTCAAATCGCTGATAAAAGGTTGATCCGAACTTAGCCAACCTAAATTGGGGGTTTGCGATAGGTTAATTTTGTCAAACTCAATTAACGCTCTTTTGGCCCCGGCTTCCGCCGCGTATTCCGCTTCCAGTAGATCTTTGTTCATAGTGGTGAATCTCGTTTCACTAGTTACCCACGGTAACAAACCAACCCCTAAGATAATTAAAAATAGCATTATAATTATGGCTAATATCGTCGCGGATCCGGTTTGCGACTTAATCACGACAATCACCTCCGGTTATTTCAATTTAAAGTATAAACAACGGTAGAAGCATTGTTAATGGGAGCAGTGCCATTTGAGGTGTTTTTCATGGTCAAATCGATGGTTACTTTTCGGTTGGTTGTGCCATCCAGTGTAAACCGCAGGGATTGAACTCGATTGATTCCAAAGCGTTTAATAATTGCTCCCGAAGGATCTCTAAAAACAATGGTATTCGCGTCGCTTCCATTTCCAATGGCGATGGTGCGATCGCTCGAATCGCCACTTTTTCGATAAGTAAAGACATTCCCAGTATTACCTGCCGTGGGAGTGCTGATTTGAATAGCGTTTCTAACTTCATTACTGATATTCAGTATTATTTGACGCTCGCTTTGAACATTGCTGGACTCCTCGAAGCTATATTGGTATGAACGGGAAGAAACCAGCATTACCACGCTAATAATGCCTATCAGCATCACCATTAAAGTGACGCCGATTAATAGCTCGATTAATGTCATTCCTTTTTCGTTTTTTAATCTTAAAAATAATCTCACGACGCTTTTCATGTTAACTCTCAAAAATTTAATTGGAATAATAATAGGATGTTAACTGAATGGAACGTTCGGTCGCTGGGCTGACGGAATAATCAGTCCAGGATACAGTGGCTTGATAAGGGCGAATCCGGTTGTCCAAAGGAAAATCAGGATTCGAAACAACTAATGGAGTGACTTGAATGGTATAACTGATTCCATCCATAGTAATGGGTGGAGGATCAGTTGCGTTTGACGGTAGCGCGGTAATTGTCGCCATCCCATCATATCGCTTCAGATCTTCGAGAGTTTGTTGGGCAATGAATAAGGCATTGTTAATGATCTTGTTACTGGTAGTGGCCTTGGTGGCTTGGCCGTACATCGTTAAAATACTGATAAAGGCTACGCTGATGATTGACAGAGCAATTAAGGCGTCAATGAGGGTAAAACCTTTTTGATTCTTTTTTATCTGGTCTTTTTTAAACATTTTTCAAACTCTCCCACGTAAATAGTCAATCTATTCTCACAGGAGTTGTTTAATCTGAAAAGTGCATTAAAATAAAAAGTAGCAATTGAACGGTTATATAATAATTAAAAATAATTTATCCGGGACATAAAAAATTTCTCTTAAAAGTTCTAATAGTAGTTCTTGATAAAGAGATCCTTGGGGTCTCGAAATGAATGGCTGTTTCCGTCAAATGATTATAATTTGATGGGAAGAATCAACAGGAAATTAACTCTTAAATACAATTATATTGTAGCGCATAAGTAAATGGATGGCAATAAATTATATATAGTAACTTACATCACGGCCTTTGATTCCCGCCACTGTGGAAAATCATCTTGCCAATTTTCAATCGCTGGATGCCGATTCTCCAATGCCACTTGCCAATGTTAAATTGTCAGCTTGCCCGTGTCGATTGTTATCTGGCTTTGGTGGATTGTCATCTGCCGATTTCCAATTGGTGGAAGGCGATCTTGTTTTGCATTCTGCCAATGTGGAAAAGCATCTTCACAATGTGAATAAGTCGGTTGACAATGGAACAAAGCAAGTTGGCGATGCGTCATGAAAAGAAGGAGGGGCCGGAAAGCGACTATGATATTCATTTTTACCGGGTTGCAGGGCGCTCGATAAAAAATCACGGGGAGAAATGCATTTTTCATCAAACATTGGTATCGAAAAACGTTGCATTTTGATATTATTGAAAATAAAATATAAACCATTAAAAAAGGGAAATGCCGTTATGGCACGAAATTAAAATGTGCGGCCCGGCTTGGATTTGATTGAATTGCCGCCCTTTTCCGCGATTTCCGGTGGCCAAGCACTTCGCGGGGGAATTCGTTCGGAATTCGCGAAACGGCCGGACGCGGTTTCTTTCCGCCCCGAAGCGGCATACTATGCCTATGGCTTATATCCTGACAACGATCCTGCTCTGGACCGCCTTTGCCTTAGCCGTTCCCTTCCGGCACTGGCGCCGTTATTATCCGGCGCTGATCTTCACGGCGCTATTGGGCACAGTTTGCGACCTGCTCGGGGTGGTCTTTGACCAATGGGTTTATTACGGACCGGTGGTCGGCGCGTTGAGCCTCTGGTCCGATCTGGGGATCGCTCCGGCGGAAGGCGGGCTTTTTGTCCGCTTCTTTCCCGCTTCCGCCAACCGCGCCGTCCGGTTCGGATATTTGCTGGCTTGGTCGCTGGTGAACGCCGGTTTTGAATGGTTTTTCGTCTGGGTAGGCTGGATCGGCTATGATCATTGGAATCCGGGACGGGCCTTTCTCTTTTACATCGGTTTTTTCGGACTAATCTGGGCGCAGGAATATTGGTACAATGGAACCGGCCGGTTACGGCCGGTTCGGAAGCGGTGATCTGGAATGACCCGATTTCGCAAGGCCGGCAACGAAGATGTCCCGGCGCTGATCGATCTGATCGAGCGGGGATTTTCGGTTCGCTCCCCCCATACTGTCAATTCTCAGGAGGGAATGGAGCACCGGATCCTTTTTTCTTACTTATATTCGTTAAAAGGATGGGATCCGGCCCGGGTTCAACTGGCCGAGGAGAACCAGCAACCCGTGGCCGCGGTGGGCTTTTTCCCGCAGACCCTGTCCTTTGAGGGGGCTTTGATTCCGGTTTGGGCCATTTCCCCGGTAGTGACCCATCCCGGCTATCGAGGCCGGGATCTGGCGGGCGAGTGTTTGCGGCGCGGAACCGAGGAGCTTCGCGAACAAGAGATTCCGGCCGTATTTCTCTGGGGGTTGCCCGATTATTATCCCAGATTCGGTTTTGTGCCGTTGCTGCCGCGTTACCGGACCCGTTTGAACTTGAACCAGAGCCTCCGCTGGCCCCCGCTGAAAGGCGGCGCTTTACGGCCGGCCGTTGCCGATGACTGGAGAGAATTGGCCGGGCTATATGACTCCGCCATCGAAACCCGCTGGCTGCAGCCGATCCGGACCGCCGAATGGTGGCGGGACCGTTTGGCGGAGCGGGATATTGAGGATGGTTTACTCCGGGAAGTCCCGTTTCCAATGGGCCGCAATTTGCTGGTCTGGGAGACGGAAGAAGGCGGGATCGGGGGATATTTGTATTTTAAAGAGGAGATCGAGCGCGGAAGCATAATTATTACAGAAGCCGAGGCTGCCGACGAGCCGGCGGCCGGCGGCATGCTGCGCCAACTTGCCGCGTCCTTGGCTCCGGAATATCAGACCATTGTGGTTCAAGGCACGCCGGAGCATCGGTTCAATCAGGCGGCCTACCGGAGCGGCGGGACGCACTGGAATCCCGTTCCCCGCTTCGGAATGGTTAAAGTGCTAGACTGGCCGCTGTTACTGCAGCGGTTCCGGCCGTTGCTAATGCGGCGGGCCGCCCGTTTGAACCAAAACGGCGGGGATGCGGAATGGCGAATCGGCGATTTCCGGAATGGCGGAGTCGGGTTGAGGGTTAGCTTCGGAACCCCATTGGAAATCACCTTAAAAGGAGAGCCGCGGGATGCCGAGGTAAATCGCCTGTTGACCCGGGTGTGTTTTGGATTTTATGATGATATCGATTTGCAACGGGTCACGGGGGATATCGAACTGTTACGCGGGTTGTTCCCGCTAAGATATCCGTTCATCTGGGACGCTAACTATCTTTATTGAGTGTGAGCCCGGGCCGAACTTGTTCTGAAACGTTTGCCGGTATCGCGAACGTTTCAATAACCCCCAGTTACTATATAGGATGAAGTAAATTTATAATATAAAATTTGCATTCTTAATGCCGAATGCAAACGGCATCAATCGGAATCACTTCAATCCTATTACAGCTGAAATAAGTTGAATTAATTTCGTTTATTTTCTATTATGGCCGGCTTTAAGGACATGATGCATATCAGAATTTAATTTAGCATATGTAGCCGGCCGTAAATGGCCCGGTTTTCCATTTCGGCGTGGTCAAATCAAAGCGAAGTTGCATTTGCCGCACATTTGCATCGCCATGCCAAAAACTTTTACGCCATCTAAACAGAGATCGACATTTACATCGGGGGGAACAAGGTTTGGCTCAGCTGGCATTGACGAAAACGGCATTGCTAACGCCATTTGCGTTGGTGGAAGAAGCGACGGTGCTGATTGATCAGGGGAAAATCCAAGCGGTGGGTCCCTATGATCAACTTCCCATTCCGCCGGGGTTCCGGGAAGTTCCCCTGGACGGGCTGGTCCTGGCTCCCGGGCTGATCGATCAGCATCTTCACGGCGGAAACGGGGCGGCGGTCATGAACGGTTCCACCGGGCAACTGGTGGAAATCGCCAAGTTTCATGCGGCCAACGGCGTGACTTCATTTTTAGCCACGGCCACTACCGGAACTCGCGATCAACTGGTGAGTGTCGCCAAGGCATTCGCCGCCTTGAAAACCATTGATTACAAGGGCGCCCGTTGTTTGGGCCTTCACCTGGAAGGGCCTTATCTGTCGCCTTCCCGGCCCGGAATTCATCCAGTGGACAACCTGCGCCTTCCCAATCTGGAAGAAGTGCTGACCTTGCATCAAATAAGCGGCCAAGGGGTTAAAATGGTAACTATGGCGCCGGAGCTGCCGGGCGCGTTAAAAATGGCCGCGGCGTTGCTGGAGGAGGGAATGGTGGTTTCCATCGGGCACAGCGATGCGGACTATGATACGGCCAAAGCGGCGATCTTGGCCGGATTTTGCTGCGCGACCCATTGTTTCAACCAGATGCGGCCTTTTCATCATCGCGAACCCGGGGTATTGGGAGCGGTTCTTACCGAAACGCCGTTTCCGCTGGAATTAATCGCGGACGGAGTTCATCTGCATCCGGCCACTTTGGAGATGGCCTGGAGAATGAAGGGCGCCGAACAGTTAATCCTGGTTTCCGATGCGATGGCTCCCGCCGGGCTTCATGACGGACTCTATACCATGCCGGAGGGCCAGTTTACGCTGGAAAAACAACGATTGAGCGACGCTTCGGGCCGTTTGGCCGGCGGGGTCGGGACCCTTATTGGGGCGGTGAAACGCATGTTTGAACAGACCCAATGCGATCTGACCGGGGCCTTCCGAATGGCCACCTATAATCCAGCCCGGCTGCTGGGGATCAATAAGCGGAAAGGGAGCATTTATCCAGGGAAAGACGCCGATATCATCGCCTTAACTCCAGACCTGGACATCGTAATGACCATGGTCGGCGGAGAAGTGATCAGCGGACTGATTACGTTATAACTGGTTGCTGGTTTTAGTTCCTGGTTGCTAGATTTTGGTTTTTACCAGACAACTGACAACCGGAACTATATATGTCGCAATAAGTTTTTTGGATGCCCAGATAAATTGCGACATATTTTCCTTGATTCATAAGATGAAAAAAGTTCAATCGTTTCCCATTCACAGCCGGATTTTGGGATGTGAATTTATTTCAAAAAACTTTTTTCATCTTAATATAACATCTAGACTGTTCATTATACTGAATCCTATGGGCCTGAATGATCAGGGTGAATCAATAGGGAGTGTTCTTCGTGAAGATTCTGGCGGTCTCCGATGTGGAATCCCCGATGCTCGCCGCGGAGACAAAACGATTGTCAGGGATAGATCTGATTATCTCTTGCGGCGATCTCAATGAGAGTTATCTCTCTTATTTGACCACGGTTTACGGAGCGCCGCTATTTTTTGTCCGGGGCAATCATGATCTGGCCATCACCCCTCAAGTAATTATCGGCGAAAACCTGCACCAGCGGCAAGTGCGGTATAAAGGGATATCGTTGATGGGTTTTGAAGGCTCACTGGCTTATACGGCCAATGCGGTGCAATACAGTGAATTCGACATGAGCTGGATGGTGCGCTCCGCCCGTTTTAAAGCACTTTTCCTGGGCAGGCCCGATATTATCGTGACCCATGCGCCGCCTCGGGGAATTCATGAGGGGGAAGATTTCTGCCATCGCGGCTTCGGTGCTTTCACCAAATTGATCGAACGGTGCCACCCCAAATATTTTTTGCATGGACATACTCATCTAAACTACCAGCGCAACCTGCCCCGGGTTACGATCGTGGGATCAACCAAAGTTATCAATGTTTTTGGTTACTATGTCTTTGAAATTTAAGGGGGAAGGCCATGTTCGGCTTGGAACGGAAGCATCGGAATCTGTTTAAGGAGATCTATAAATCCGAAAGGCTTTCTGAGCTAAAATATCTTGGCGTAAAAGTAATCGAAATCGCCAAGATTAAAGGGAGCGTCAATCGATGGCGGAATTTTGACCATCGCTTTCGGATCGTGGATGCGGATAAAAACAAAATCCGCTCGGTCACCGAAGCGCTTGAAAAAGGGGTCCAATTCCCCCCGATCTCGGTTTATAAAGTTAAAAGCGATTACTATATCATCGATGGCAACCATCGTGTTGCCGCCTGCAAAAAAGTGGGACAGGTTTTTATCGATGCCGATGTTTACGAATTGCTGCCTCCCGCCGACACCCCGGAACATAAGTTTTGGAGAGAACGGTCCCGGTTCGAATGGAAGACCGGTCTGACTATGGATTTGTCCGTTCCCGGATCCTACGAGCGCCTGCTTGTTTACATCCGCTTGTTTGCCAAACAAGCGTTGAAAAGAACCGGCCGTCAATTAAGTTCGAAAGAAGCCGCCGAATGGTGGACCAGGCAAGTCTATCAACCGGTAATCGAATTAATCCGGCAGCGGAAATTTGGGACTCGCTACCCGAATCATACCGAGGACGAGCTGTTTCTCTTTATCATTCATCATCAGTTGGTCAAATCACGGCTGCAAGGCAGAAAGGTCAACGTGCTGGAAGCGGTGAATGACTTTTGCAACCGGCAGGAGAACGCTTCGTTCGATCTACTGGATCTGCTTAAGGGAATGGTATTCCGGAAACAATGCGCGGACCATTGCCTGAGTTGTGCGGGTAACTGCCCGGAAGGGTTGATTTGTCTTAACGACGGCCGGATGATGGTCAGTGATAACTGTGAGGGGTGCGGCGCATGCGTTGACGCCTGCCCGGAACGGAATATCGTTCCATATGCCGAATTTCTCGATTCCGATTCGTTTATCATTACCAGGCCAGAGTCGGTTTCCACGCCGGATCGTCCGGTCAATCATGATAATTCAATGAATATATAGGATGAAATGAATATTTTAATTTGCATTCCTAAAGCCGAATGCAAATTAATCAAAGCGGAATTTATTACAGCGGTAATAAGTTGAATTAACTTATTTTCTTCATCATGGGCCGGCTTTAGGGACGGGATTCATATTTAGAAATTTAATTCAACTTAATATAGTCATTAAAATCGGGTAAGGGGTGTCGGGTTTGTCTTATTTTCAAAATCTGATGGATGCTTTAATCGTCGGCAGAGCCCCGGAAGTCAAGCGGTTGGTCGATCAAGGCTTGGCTGAGGAGGTTAAACCCAATGAAATCATAAATCAGGGTTTGATTGCCGGCATGAATGTAATTGCCGAGCGGTTTAAAAACAATGAGATCTTTGTGCCGGAAGTCATGTTGGCGGCCCGGGCGATGCAAGCGGGATTGGCGATTTTAAAACCGTTGCTGGCGGAGACGGGGCATGAGCCGGCCGGTAAAGTGGTTATCGGAACAGTTAAGGGCGACCAGCATGACATCGGTAAAAATTTGGTGGCCATGATGTTGGAAGGCGCTGGTTTCGCGGTTATCGATCTCGGCAGCAATGTATCCACGGACAAGTTTCTGGAATCGGTGCAGTCAATTCGCCCTGATTTTCTGGCGTTGTCGGCCTTATTAACCACGACAATGCCGGAGATGGCGGCGGTGATCAAGGCGCTGGAGCAAAAGGGGCTGCGTCAGGACGTCAAAGTAATCATCGGAGGGGCTCCGGTATCTCAAAGTTACGCGGAGAAGATCGGCGCCGATGGCTACGCGCCGGATGCGGGGATGGCCGTTGAGCTGGTTAAATCGCTCATGTAATCTTGGTTTTTTTAAAAATAAATATTGACGTTTCTTTTTGGATATGATATCTTAATAAAGCTGTCGCTGATGACCGCAACAAACGGTGAATCAACCGAGTGCGGATTTCATTAAAAGGAAAAAATACCAGTTGACAGCGGGCTATAAGATTTGATAAAATAATCAATGCGTCGCAAACGAGCGACGCAAACGAGAAAGCCTTGAACCTTGAAAACTGAACAGTAGAAGCAAAAAGACGGTAAGGTCTTAATGCAAGAAAAGACATGAGCAACACACTCATGGCCAGAAGAAACTGAGAGCCATCATCGAGCTTTCGGGAAAACGGAAATGGAATCTCTTTTAGCAATAAGAGAGAGGAAATAGAAGAATTTACGGAGAGTTTGATCCTGGCTCAGGACGAACGCTGGCGGCGTGCTTAATACATGCAAGTCGAGCGGAGCTGTTGAAGGAGTTTACTTTTTCAACAGTCGAGCGGCGGACGGGTGAGTAACGCGTGGGCAACATGCCTTCTAGTCTGGGATAACAGATCGAAAGAACTGCTAACACCGGATATGCTCCCGGGGAGACATCTTTCTGGGAGGAAAGTTAACGC
>JAEYGI010000018.1 GCA_023402395.1 Bacillota bacterium | reverse complement strand
CAATGAAGAAGGAGTGGTCTTCATCGATTAACAGGCAGGTTCACTATAGCTGTTTATATTGACCAATTTAAAAATCTGAGATATTCGAAGAATTTTAAAGATATATTTTAATTTATTGAGATAGATGGAAGCCGTCCATGGCTGGACTCAAGCTGAATATCTCATCCTGTTCCGTTCCTAGGGCCCTTCAGGGTCCTTGCGCCTTGTAGCCGGAGGTCTTCAGCCTCCGGTCGGCATTCATTTAGGAAAATGTTACCACCGTAGCTTGAAGACATTGCCCCTTTACCATCCCAGCTCGTTATTTCGGCCGCTGCGAAAGAAGATCCGGCTTGCCGCGCCTGTGGATGAGCTTTCGACCCGCTCCTTCGGGGAAGTGGTTATCCACATTCTGTAACCCAATCGACTGATTTATCCACAGAATATCCACATTTAGTAACCGAATATCCACATTCTTTTACTCAATGAAATGATTTAGTTAGTAAATATCCACATTCAGTAACAGAATATCCACAATCAGTTACTAAATATCCACATTCTGTTACTGAATGTGGATTGGGAACGGCTCCCCCAGTTCATTTATTAACAGAATATCCACATTTAGTTACTGAATATCCACATTCTTTTACTCAATGAAATAGTTTAGTAACAGAATGTCCACATTCAGTTACCGAATGAAATGATTCGCTTATCCGGCCGCAAGCAAAAACAGGCCCGAATCCCTTTGAGGCCTGTTTCTTGCGACGCGGAACCGCCCGATTTCCTTCCCGGGCGCTTTCGCGTACCGGTTCAGTTGATTTCCTACTTTCCGGACTTCCGGCGGTAAGCATACTCGCCCCGGTAGTTGGAGGCGTTGTAGTGCGGATATTTCTCCGGGCAGTCCACCGGCCCGGTCATCTCGTTATCCTGGGTATAGATGTACATCATTTTCTCGTCCCAGAGCACGACCTCGTCGCGGCAGTCGCCGGTGAGATCGATCACCTCGGCGCAGCGATCGGGATGGCCGTCGTCGGGGAAGACCACCACTTGCCGGTTGTGGCCGTCGATCATGCCGCCACGGCTGAGGTTTCCGTTGAGCAGGATCAGATCGCGGCCGTCGCCGGTCCAGTTCACCGGGGTGATCATATTGCCGTTGTTGGTCCGCTCCTCGGACCAGAGCGGTTCTCCGTGGCAGTCATAAAGATAAATGATGCCCTGATTGCCCCAGTAGGTGGAGACGCAGATCTCCAGCCCCGGCAGATCGGGGCGATAGTTGCCGACGCTAATCCGCTGGGCATGGCCGGTGATGTCCTTCTTCAAGAGATTGCCCTGGAGATCGGCCAGGATAAATCCCTCGGAGCCGCAGACAATGCCGATGATCTCGTCCCGGTCGGGGTCGATGGGTCCGATGACAATCTCATCGGTATGGTCGGTATGCACCGGGAGCGAGAAGATCCTCCGGCCGTCCGCGTCCACCAGATCGTAGCCGACGAACACCTCGTCCCGGCCATCGCCGTTCACATCCCTGGTATAGGGGAAATGCCCGGTATTGACCGGCGCATCGTAGGTCCAGAGAAACTTCAGATCGCAATTAAAAGCCCATAGCTTTTTGTAGCGATCCTTGATCAGGATGTCGGTCGGGCGGCCTTTCCCCGTCAGATCGCAAAGCCGGATGGCGTCCACGTTCAACCGGTCAAAGGGATAACCGGACCGGTCCATTCGCGGCGTGGGAATCCAGTTTTTCACTTGAGCGGTGGCGCCATCCAGGATCATCAGTTTGAAATCGCGGGCCAGGATTACCTCGTCCCGGCCGTCGCCGTCGATGTCGTAGACCTGAAACGGCAGATCCGCGGTTAAAAAGGCGTGTTCGGGGTTAGGCTCGCCCTGTTGCCAGAGCACCTTCCCATTCAGGTCCATGGCGGTGAGGCAACTGATCCGGGCGTGGGCATCCATCCAGATCCGGCGCTGGCATTGGGCGATGACCACATGGGTCTCGGCGGTTCCGGTCAGATGCCCGAAGCGAATGCTGCGGCCCGCGCCGAAGTCGCGCAGGCTGATCGCCTTCCACAGCAGCGGCTGGGGGTAATTGGCCCGTTCCGCCGCGATTTCCCGGTCGCGGCGCCGCCGTTCTTGGGTGATCCCCTCATCGACGGCTGCCTCCGCCGTGACCCCAATCGCGGTGAACTGGGCCGGCGCCGAGGCGCCGATGGCGATCCGGCCCGCCGGATACGCGCCGTCTTCGGCTTCCAGCCGCTGAACGCCATCCACCAAACAGCGCAACGCCACGCCCCGGCATTGAACGCTCAATTCGTAATCCTCATCGGGACTATAGTTGAAATCCGTCTCGGCCAGCACGGCGACAGCCTCCTGGTCCCGGCGGAACAAGCGCAGCTTGCCGCCGCCCAAAACCAGCCCGTAATAGCAGAGGCTGTTTTGATAGCGAAACAGCAAGCCGGCTTCTCCGGACGACAACAGCAGCCGGAGCCGGCAGGAGGCCGCATAATCGGACCAGCCCGCCTCCCCGGCGACCAACACCGCCAGCGAATCCACGGGGACTTGTTTGATGACCGAGTATTCAATATACTTGGCTCCGTCCCGCTCCAGAATCATCCAGGTCTTGACCCCACCCCAGGTGATCGGGGTCGGATCGTGCCACTGCCCGGCATACCCCGGATCGGGCAGATAATGGTATTCGCCCATGGCCCCGAGAACCGGGCCGTAAGGATAATCCCCCACCCTGAAACTTTGAAAATCCTCCTTGAGCAAAACGATCCGGCCCATGTCAACCACTCCTTTGCAGCGTTGTCGAAACGGCCCGCTCCAATAAATATGCAACGGCTCCCTTGAAGCCGTTGCATAATGTCGCGGGTCTCAATCCATACCCGGCGGCGCTCCCGCCATCGTTCGGGCGGCCCGGCCCGCTATTTCCCGGCCTTCCGGCGGTAAGCATACTCGCCCCGATAGTTGGAGGCGTTGTAGTGCGGATACTTCTCCGGGCAGTCCACCGGCCCGGTCATCTCGTTATCCTGGGTATAGATGTACATCATCTTCTCGTCCCAGAGCACGACCTCATCGCGGCAGTCGCCGGTGAGATCGATTACTTCGGCGCAGAGATCGGGATGGCCGTCGTCGGGGAAGACCACCACTTGCCGGTTGTGGCCGTCGATCATGCCGCCGCGGCTGATGTTGCCGTTGAGCAGGAGCAGATCGCGGCCGTCGCCGGTCCAGTTCACCGGGGTGATCACATTGCCGTTGTTGGTCCGTTCCTCGGACCAGAGCAGATTGCCCTGGCAGTCATAAAGATAAATGATGCCCTGATTGCCCCAGTAAGTGGAGACGCAGATCTCCAACCCCGGCAGATCGGGACGGTAGTTGCCGATGCTGATCCGCTGGGCGTGGCCGGTGATGTCCTTCTTCAAGATATTGCCCTGGAGATCGGCGATCATGAACCCTTCCCAGCCGGAGACGATTCCGATCAGCTCGTCGCGATCGGGGTTAATCTTGCCGATCACGATCTCGTCGGTATGATCGGTATGGACCGGGAGGGACCAGATCCGCTTGCCGTCCGCATCCACCAGATCGTAGCCGACAAACATCTCTTCCCGTCCGTCGCCGTTCACATCCTTGGTGTAGGCGAAATGCCCGGTGTTCACCGGCGCGTCGTAGGTCCAGAGGAACTTCAGGTCGGAATTGAAAACCCACAGCTTTTTATAGCGATCCTTGATCAGGATGTCGGTGGGCCGGCCCTTGCCGGAGAAATCGCACATCCGGATCGAGTCCACGTTCAGGCGGTCAAAAGGATAATCCTTCCGGTCCATCAGCGGGGTGGGGGTCCAGTTCTTCACCTTGCCGGTGGCGCCGTCGAGGATCATCAGTTTGAAGTCGCGGGCCATGATCACTTCGTCGCGGCCGTCGCCGTCGATGTCGCAGACCTGAAAGGGCAGGTCCGCCGTTAGGAAGGCGTGCTCCGGGTTGGGTTCGCCGATCTGCCAGAGAATCTTCCCGGTCAGATCGATGGCGGTCAGGCAGCTGATCCGGGCGTGGGCGTCACGCAGGATCCGGCGCTGGCATTGAGCGATGACCACGTAGGTCTCGGCGGTTCCGGTCAGGTGTCCGAAGCGGATGCTGCGGCCCGCGCCGAAGTCGCGCAGGTTGATCACTTTCCAGAGCAGCGGCTGGGGCAGCTTGGCCCGTTCCGTCGCCACTTCCTGATCGCGGCGCCGCCGTTCTTGGGTAATCCCCGCATAGACGGCCGCGTCCGTCGTGACCTCAATGGCGGTGAACTGGGCCGGCGCCAGGCTTCCGATGCCGATCCGGCCCGCGCCGTAAGTGTCGTCCTCGACCTCGAACTCCTTGACCCCGCCCACCCGGCATTCGATCTTCTGGCCGAGGCAGACGATTTGGAAATCGTAAAACTCGTCGGCCGTATACGGATAGGGCCGCGAGGCCAGCACCGTCACGCCCTGCGGATTCCGTTTGAACAATTGCAATTCGCCGTTATTGAAAACCAGCGCGTAAAAGCTGAGGCTGTTCTGGTACCTAAACAGCAGCCCGGCGCAGCTCGACGTGAGGAACAGCCGGATCCGGCCGGAGACCGTGTAATCGGTCCAGTCCAGGCCGCCGGTAGCCAGAATGATGAAATTGTCGAGCCCGGTCTTGACCGCGGTCGAATACTCCAGGTATTTGACGCCGTCTTCTTCCACCACCATCCAGGTCTTGACCCCGCCCGAACCGGCGATCGGCGTCGGGTCATACCACTGGCCGCCGTACCAATAAAACGGCCGGTAATGGTACTCGCCCATGGCCCCCAGAAACGGCTCGTACGGATAGTCGCCCAGCTTGTAACTTTGAAAATCCTCTTTGAAAAGAACCTTGGTGCCCATCTATGAATCAGCTCCTTTTTTGAACCTCAGCCCTTAATCGCTCCGACCATCAAGCCCTTGGTGAAATGCTTCTGAATAAACGGATAGACAACAATGATCGGCAGCGTCGCCGCGAAGATCGCCGCCGACCGCAGCGACAACGAATTCACGTTGAACTCCGACAGCACCACCTGATCGCCCAGCAGATTCATGGCCTCCATCTGGACCACCATGTCGCGGAGGAACACCTGCAACACCTGCAGCTTATAAGAAGTCAGGTAAATGGCCGCGTCCATGAATGAATTCCAATGCTTCACGGCGCAGAACAACCCGATGGTGGCCAGCGCCGGCTTGGACAGAGGCAGAATAATCCGGGTGAAAATATAGATGTCATTGGCCCCGTCAATCTTGGCCGACTCCTCCAGGCTGTCCGGAATGTTCTCAAAGAAGGTCCGGAGCAGGATCACGTTCCAGGTGCTGATCATCCCGGGGATGATCAAGGCCCAGATTGTATCCAGCAGGCCGGTAGCACGCACCACCAGATAGGTGGGGATGATTCCGCCGTTAAAGAGCATGGCGACGATGACGAACTTCATGAAGAACTTCCGGCCGGGCAGATAGCGGCGGGACAACGCGTAGGCCAAGGCGCATTGAGCAGCCAAATCAAAAATGGTGCCTAATATCGTCCGCCAGACCGTCACTTGAAAACACCCCTGAAACCGGCTGTTACTGAAGATCATCTGATAAGCATCCCAAGTAAAACCTTTCGGGGTCAGCAGCAAAACTCCTTCCCGGACCAAGTCCGGATCGCTGAACGAGGTCATCATCACGTAATAGAATGGCACGAATGTCAACACCGCGAAACAGATCAGCACGCCGCCGATAACAAAGTTAAAATTAAACCCTCTCGGAATCCTTTCCATAATTTTTCCACCTACCATAGCGACACCTCGCTGTATTTCTTGGCCAGCCTATTGGCGATGAGCACCAGTATCAGCCCGATCACCGACTGGAACAGGCCGATGGCCGTGGTCATGCTGAACTTCATGCCCTGCAGCCCGACCCGGTAAATATAGGTACTTAGCACGTCGCCGACTTCATAAACCATCGGATTGTAGAGGATATAAATCTGCTCGAAGGCCACATCCAACAGATAGCCGATCTTGAGGATAAACATGATCACAATCGTGTTGGCGATGCCCGGCAGGGTAATATAGATCAGCTTCTGCCAGCGGTTGACTCCGTCCACCGTGGCGGCTTCGTATTGTTCGAGATCAATGCTGGTGAGGGCGGCCAGATAGACGATGGCGCCCCAGCCCGCTTCCTTCAGAATGCTGGAGATCACCACGATGCCCCGGAAATATTCGGGTTTGGCCATAAAAAACACCGGCTCGCCGCCGAAGGACTTGATGATCTGATTCACCAGCCCATCGCCAGGCCCCAGCAACTGAATGATGATTCCCCCGAAGACCACCCACGACAAAAAATGGGGGAAATAAAAGATCGTCTGCAGGCTCCGCTTCAGCTTCATGCTGGTCAGCTCGTTCAACAACAGCGCCAGGATAATCGGGATCGGAAAGCCGAAGACCAGATTGTAAAAATTAATCAAAAGGGTATTCCGGAGAATGGCGTAAAAATCCGGGAACGAAAACAAAAACTCAAAATGCTTCAACCCGGCCCAGGGACTATTCAGGATCCCCAACGAAAAGTTGAAATTTTTAAAGGCAATAACCAGTCCGTACATTGGAATGTACTTGTAAACCAGATACCAGAGGATCCCGGGAGCCATCAACAGGTATAAGTATTTGTAACGATTGAGGATGGTGAAGAAATTCTTCAGCCGGGCCATCGGGCCCGGGCCCGATCCAATCGAACCGACATGCTGTGACATTCAAATCCGCTCCTTCTATAAGCGTTGTGATAAACCTTGCCCAAGGCCGCGGGTTGATCCCAACGCTTCGGTGACGCACCACCCGCGCGCTCCCAATGATGTCCCTTTCCGGGCCGGCGCTTCACGGGGAAGCGCCGGCCGGGGAAAGGGGGGCATTTTTTTCGGGTGTATTGATTATTTAATCATCTTTTTGCCATACTTGTTGTACCAATCGGTCCAGAAGGCGATAGCCTTGTCGCCGCCGGACGAACGCCATTTGCTGACGTAATCGTTCCAGGTGGCGTCGATGTCGACCACGCCCAGAATCGCTTTGGTGGTATACTCGCTGACGATGTTCGGCAGGTTAAAATTAGACATTTCCGGATAGTACGGCAGCGCGGCTTGCAGGTTATTCAATTGTCCCTGTTTGGTGGCGAAATCCAGCCGTTCAATGGCGTCCTTGGTCCGGCTGAAGGACATGTAGTTCTTGACCTCTTCGGACAAATGGCCGTGTTTGACCAGGGAGAAGGACCAGTGAATCGGGTGGGGCAGCTCGATCATCTCGATCTTTCCGCCAGTGATCTTGTATTCCTTGTTTTCGACGCCCATGTATACGAAGCGGGTTCCTTCCGGCGAGAGCACCCAGTCGAACATCTTCATCAGGGCGGCCACGTTTTTGGTGGTTTTCGGAACCGCGATGTAGTGCCGGTTCATCGTGCTGTACATGAACTTGGCCGGGCTGCCGTCCTTTTTGACCGGCAGCGGAATGGCTTCCCAAACTTCGTCGACCCGGTTTTGGGCATACTCGGGAAGCTGGTCACCGTGCCAGAAATTGGAGGTCATGCCGTAGATCCCGCCCTTCAGCTTCTCCCGGTAAATCGGATTGGAGAAGAGCGGAAACTCCTGGTCGATAATTCCTTCCTTGACCAGACGGTTCATAAATTTGAGATACTCTTTGTACTGCGGCGTAATTTCGGGCGGCGTCACTTTTTTGTTGATGATCTTGTAGGAGGCCGCGTCAAAGGATGACAGGAAGATCCGCCCGCCATACGCCAAGTCATAATTGCACAGCAGTCCGTAAGTATCTTTCTTGCCGTTCCCGTCCGGATCTTTTTCCCGGAAGGCCTTTAAAACCTCATAAAATTCATCGATCGTCTTCGGGGTCTTTAGGCCGAGCCGTTTCATCCATTCTTTTTTGACAAAAACGACTTGATTGAAGGCATCCTGGCGGTTGTAAGGGAACCCCCAGATTTTATTTTTGTGGGTGATCGGTAGCCAAGCTTCTTCCGGCATGTTTTTAAAATTCGGATATTTTTTGATATCCTTGATATACGGCGTCAGATCGGTAAGCATGCCGTCCTCGGCGAATTGAAGGATCGGTTCCCGCGGATTGCTCATGAACGCGTCCGGATAATCTCCGGAAGCCATCATTACATTGAGCTTATTCATGTACGCGGCGGACCCGGGCGATTCGATATTAATCTGGACTCCGGTCTTGTCCCGGATAAACTGGGTGTATTTGTTGTCCGTCAACGACATTCCTTTAGGATCCAGGTTAAAATCGTACAGCACTCGGAAGGAAACTGCTTTGGGCGCTGTCTTGCTGAACCCGGTCCCGGAGATCACGACCAGTGACAATAACAAGGTCGCGACCAGCCATGCGAAAGTTCTTTTCTTCCTGAACAGCTTCAAGTGGCAATACCTCCTTATACGTTTAGAGCAACTTTCGCGCCGCGGCGCCGTCCGGCGGCAAAGTTCTCTTTATTAACTCCATCATAACAATTTCGTAACAAAGTTAAAGTGCTATATTTTTGGAATAATGTATATTATTTTAGCCCCAAATCCAAGCAAACCGAAAAAGGTCGGTTAACATGGATTGGGGCTACGAGAAAGATAAAAATTTATAGGGTTAACACGGGTTAATTTTCTTTCATCAGTCAAAATTAGCTTGAACTTGCTTAAGTTGTTCCCGAATAGGAATATTTTGTGGACATTTAGATTCACATTGACCGCATTCAATGCATTCTATAGGAAAGCTGCTAACTTTATTATCCTTAATTACTTTGAACTTTTTCTGTGCATAGTCCCTGTACCCATACACCTGATCCTGAATCATCAATTCGAAAATAAACGGGATATTAATCCCTTTTGGACAAGGCATACAATAGTTACATCCCGTACAGTAAAGATCCGTCAATCGTCTAACCTCCGCGAACAGATGATTAACTTTGTCCCAATCACTATCAAAAAATGGTTGTTGTATGGAAGCGGTTCTGACATTCTCCTCAACCATATTCATGGTACTCATCCCAGAAAGCGCACAGGAAACGCCAGGGTTGGCTAGTACAAACCGAAGGGCAAGCTCAATGTTATTATGTGTCACTTCTTTCGTATATTGAGAAATAATGGGCGAGGGCATCGCCAGTCTTCCCCCTCCAATTGGACCCATGATCGCGACACCAATTCCTTCTTCTTTAAGTTGTCTTATTAGATTCTCGTTTCGTCGATCAACGATATTGTACTGTAAAATGACCGTCTCAAAGATACCCGCTTTGAAAAACTCCATAATGTTATCAGGCTTATCGTGACTGGAAAATGAGATGTGTTTAATCAATCCCTCTTCCTTTGCATATTGTGCTTGGCTCAATAAATTAAACTTCAGAACGATATTCTCCCATCGTTCTTTATTCAATGCATGAAAATAGTAAAAATCAATGAAATCGATATCTAACTTTTCCATTTGATGCTCTAGTATTCTTCGAAAGTCTCCTTCCGTGGTCACCATCTTAGTCAATAACTTAGTTGAAACGTTGATTTGATTGCGATATCCTTTAAGGGCCTTTCCAATAATAATTTCACTGTTACCATGACAATAGTCATAAGCTGTATCGATATAATTTACTCCTAGTTCAAAAGCATGATGAATCAAATCAATCGATTCATCTTCTCGAACCAACCACCGGCCCTTCTGTTCATATTCGGGTAGGCGCATTGCTCCAAAACCAAGTTTGGAAACTTCTATTCCAGTATTTCCAAATTGAGCGTATTGCATTTCTTACCTCCCTTAACTTATCTCTATCCATTCAAAAGGAAAAAATGTGGTTTTCAGACTACTCAAATCTTACCCTCATGTTCATGCACTCATTTCATTGAAGCAAATAAAACGGTTTGTCCCAAGCGGTTCATCTTATGAGAAAGATAAATATTATACTCAGGAACTAGAGATTTTATTAAAATAGGAATTTCTAATATATCACTAGGTAAATGATAAAGAGAGATAGCCAAATTTGGCTTATAATTAGTAATCACATTTCTGGCGCCTTCCATAGTCTTTAGTTCTGCTCCTTCAACATCAAGTTTTATAAAATCAATTTTAGCTAATCCCTCTTTTTCCAGAAAACCATCTATTGAAACGGCGTTAATCGCGTATTCCCCTTGATTATCACTACAAAAACTACCAGGTCCATTCGAATCAACTGAGTTAAAAAATAATTTGGTTTCTTTATCCCACAAACCATAATTATTAATTCTTATAATACTTTCTAATCTATTTCTTTTAATATTCTCTTCAACTCTAGTGCAGTTATGTTTTGAAGGCTCAAATGCATATACCCGACCGTTTTGACCAACCTTATCAGCGAACCAAATCGAAGTTTCTCCAAAACAGGCTCCGCCACTTATTACTGTATCCCCTAATTGAGGCTCACACTTTCCAGTTAAACAATATAAATTTTCTTGCCAAGTTTCCTGAATCAACTTTTCTTCTGAGTAAATTAAGTAACTTTCTATTTCATAAAGAACACCCTTTTTCTTCGGACTATATGTATTGTTTTTAATATTTTCACTTCCAATAGCAGAATGAGGAAAAACTTCATTGGTATTATTCCCAAGAAAAGAGTAGCCAATATTGTAACATATTAACCAATCGAACACTTTTCTCGAAAATTCGTCAGCTAACATGTCGTAAACTTTATCGAAAATTTGATATTTAAAAATAATTAAAGAAAGAATCCCCGTCGAACGCCATTTATGGAAAATGTTATAAAGATAAATATCATTTATTTCCTTGATTAAATCTGCATTCATAATCAGTTGATTTAATTTAGAAATTAAATTCATATTATTAAAATTGAAAAACTCCTTGATTCTTTTTCTGTGTTTCTCATCCTGATATCTTTTATGAATATGATTTTGGATTTCAATAATTGAAGAGCTAAGTAAATTTAGAACGTGCGAATTATTATTGTCAAGTTTAATATTATTTTCTTCTGAAAATTTTGTCATCACCATTGCATATTCTACTCCCTTTCATTATTGATTTCCCAACCAAGCAATATAAGTGTTACCAATTGTACGGCAATAGAAATTATTACCTATTAAGTATTCTATTACCAAGTATTGTTTCTAGCTCTTCCACACAAATCCTTTGTCGAAATTTAAATTTTCTTAATACTTTTTGTTGGCATAAAAATTAAAAAACATCTCTTGTGTTTTTAAATAGAATTAAATGGGAAACACTGTAAGGCCTAACTGGTTTCAGCGGAATTATTACCGTAAAAAAAAAGACCTAAAGGTCTACACAACTTTGTATAACATTTATATTTTTTAGTAAGATGTCAGTGATAGATAATATAGAGCGGCAATTGAAATTTCAAAAATTAAGAATGGGGTTAGTTAGCTGATCAAAAACGAGCTCAACGCATGATCAATTTATATTAAACCTTATATTCTATATCGAAACTAAATTGTCATGATCTTCTATTGAATGAGCTACCTAGATATGGTTCGGAATTCGGAAGGGGTCACCTGATAATGCTTCTTGAAATTGCGGATGAAGGAATGAACCGTGTCAAACCCGCAGTCCTCGGCGATCTGCTTGACGGTCCGGCCGCCGTCCGAGAGCAGGAGGACCGCTTTTTTCAACCGCAATTCCATCACATAATCGATAAAATTGATCCCCAGCTCTTTCTTGATGAACAGGCTCAAATAGGAAGGGTTCATTCCGACCTCGTCGGCGACGATCTCCAGCGAAATGGTTTTGTCGTAATTCTGCTCAATAAAGTCGATGATCCGCCGGACCGTCATCTTTTGGCTGTTCTGCTCCTTGCTGCTGCGGTATTCGGCCAGTTTCCCGCATATTTTCAGGACAAAGGCCCGTTTTTCGTCCAGCGATTCATAGCTGTAAAGAGTGATCAAAAGATCCTCGTCGCCGAAGATATCTTTGACCGGATAGCCGAATTCCAGGATCACCTTGATGATTTCGTACAAAACATTAGCAAAAACCGCATTGACCAGGTCCACCGCCATATAGGGCTGCGCCTGCAGATTGTCGCAGATCTGCCCGATGGAGCGTTCGATCTTCTCCATGCTGCCGATTTTGATATACTCCCGGAGACAGGCGATCTCCGCCACCGGATAATTCGGGTCCAACGCGGTCTGGACTTCGACCTCTTTGTAGTAAATGACCGGATTCTTACCTGAGAAGCTCTTGAAATTCAACGCCTTCAGCGCCTGGGCGTACCCGATCCGAATATTCTCGACCCCGGTTACCACTTCGCTGACCGCGGCCCGGACCGTCAAATTGTACTCGGCTTCGATCCGTTCCAGGCTTTCCCGGATCAGTCGCGCCGCCGGCTCCGGAACCTCCCCGGCCGCCGCCCCGTCCTCCAAGGTTAGAATGACCGCCACTTTTCCCAATTCCACCGAGGCCAGCGAGGCTTTATAGCCGAAAAAGCACTCCCGGATATCGCTTTGAATCTTCTTCCCGGCCAGCACCCATTGGCCGTATTCCCGGTTCTCCAGCAAGTAGCTGTAATAATTGTTGATCTGGTAGACAATGGTCAAAAACCGGCCGCCGGACAGATCAACTCCCAACTCCGCCGATTTGGCCAGGATCTCGTCCCGGGTGTACTCCCCGGTCAATACCCCCATGTTGAAACTGTCGATCAGCGAATTGATGTTGGTCTGCAATTTTTCCCGATATACTTGAATCGAATCGGAGTAGGTCTTTTGAAACACCTTGGCCAGCCCCAAGGTAAAAGCGATGAACAACAGGATGATCAGATAGAGATAGAATTGATTATTATTGATTCCCTCCCGGACCTGCGCTTCGGGGACCACCGATACAACCCGCCAATTGGCGCGCGACGGATTGGAAACAATGCAATAATACTTGCGTCCCGCGTCGCTAACCCGGATCACTTCCGACTTGCCCTGCTCCGGAAGAGCGATCTTATCCTGGTTGCGCTGGTATACGCCGAACAGCGTCTGGTCCTGACAGCCGATGACTTGCTGTTGCTTATCGAGAATGATCAGCCCGTTTGTTTTGGACCCCAAATCGGCCAATAGCCGGTCCCGATCGAGGTTGAAGACGATCACGCCCCGCCGGGAGCTGAAGGGGATTCCGGCGGCCCAGGAGATGAGCACCGGCGAGTTTTGATCGCCGGCCCGTTCGTAGCGGGCCGGGAACCAATGTTTCGGCTCCGTCTGGGAGCCGAAGCGGTTGATGATCACATGATCGGGAAAATAATCAAGATTGGAGAAAGAGTATTTTGTCGATAACACTTTGCCGCTGCTCCGGTTGTATAAATAGATCGAAGCGACCTGAGGATCGGAATTGATGATATTCAAAAAGCTCTTGAGAATCTCCGACAGGGTGTAATAATCGGTTTTCCCGTAATCCGGCTTGGCAATGATATTCAGAATATCATCCCGGATCGCCAGTTGGTGATAATAGGAGTTGACCCGTTTTTCCACCGAGTTCAGCAGGGCGGAGACCTGTTCATGGTTTTTCTGATAATACCGGAGCTGCTGTTCCCAGGCGTCACGATGAACCTTGCCGTAATATCCGAGCAACATTAACGTGATCAGCAAGGCAATCGCCAGGCTGGCCAGGATCAGTTTCTGCTGAAAATTAACCCGGAACTGCTTGATGTTCAAACGCCTCATTGAAGCACTCCCCCAGTCGATCGGGCCGTTGTGAAGGGAACGATTTACATTAACGTTAAATATCGACAAATTTCGACATACATAATTAACAATTCGCGATTGCTCCGGATTACCCTTTTTACCATTAGCTGTCATTATATTCGGTTTCAATTGTTTTCCCGCCAAACCGGCAAAAAAATCGTTATCCTCCAATTCTCGGGCGACGGTTTGGCGGTTGAAACTAAAGCTCTGCCCGACAGCGGACTGCCCCGGCACCGCTCACCCCCGGACCGATAGCATTCTCCATGGGTTACCGAACCTCTCGGCTTCGGAAAAAAACTCCGGCACTCATCGCCGCTGCCCCGGCATTCGTTGCCAATCTTCCGGCACTCTCCGCCGGAGATGCGGCATCCATTGCCGTTTCAGCGGCGCCTAATGCCGAACCATGGGCATCCATCCCCGTTTAGGCGGCACCTAATGCCGGAGCAACGGCATCGTTTGCCGCAACTACGGCATGAGTTGCCGAAGCTTCGGCAGTCCTCGCCGGAAGTACGGCATGGAATGCCGCAACCGCGGCAGCGGATGCCGGATTATTTTTAGCATCATAACACGCGAAAGGAGCCGCCCGTTACTTGTCGGTCATCTCCTTCACTTTCCCCACCCAATTAAAAAAGCCGGCTTTAGGGCCGGCTCTTCCATGATCCAATCGTTTAAAAACTCAACTTGGTGCAGATTTAAATCTTTTTACAATCCCTTGATGGCCAGCTTTTTAAATTCGAATCGGGTTTATCCCCGGAAGGTCTTATTGGCCCAGATCACGAACTCCGTCATGGAAAAGACCTGAATCTCCTTATCCAGCTGGTGCCGGCCGAGGTACAGCTTTTCCCGGGCCGCCCGGCGCAGCCATTCAACCGCGCCCGGCCGCGCTCCCTGGCCGTCAACGATCAAAATAATCCGGCGCTCCGGCATCCGCTCGACGCAATTCAGATAGAGGTATGGAAACTTCTCATCGACGCTGCCCGAAGACTGCTGCCACTTGCATTCGATCCGGTATTCGCCGTACCGCTTGGAAACGATCTTGAACTCGGTCTTGCTCTGCTGGCCGTAAATATTCTCAAAGGGCACGTTGGTAAGCAGGACGTCCTCTTCCCACGATTCCAGCAATGTCCCGTGATATTGCTGATACGGGACCACTTTAAACCCTTTTGGCTGCAGGGTCGCGATGACCAGCTGCTCCAGGGTCCGGCCCTGGCGATTGGCCAATCCGCCTTGATTATCCATGGAAACCACCTCCCGGGAGTCTGTGTGCGTAAAGCTACAGATTAGCTTGTGCTTTATATCCTGAAGAAAGGATTGCGCGCACAAGCTCCTGGTATATTGTGCCTGAAGTTACAGATTAGCTTGTGCTTTATATCCTGAAGAAAGGATTGCGCGCACAAGCTCCTATCCAAAAACCGCCAGCACTTCATCGACTTCGTTACGGTTCTCCCCGTCGCAACTGATGAACCGCCGCACCGGAAACCGCTCCAGACGCGCCCCGCGATAGGTGTCAATAATGAATTCATTGTAATGATTGGAGATCACGGTCACGATCCCCCGTTCGCCCAAGCGTTCGGCGGCCCGGGCCAGCCGGATCTGTTCGCCTTCGCCGAATCCGCCCGAACTATACTCGGTAAAGTTCGAGGTCTGGTTTAAAGGAACGTACGGCGGATCGCAGTAGACGACATCGCCCGGTTCGGCGCGATCCATCATCGCTTCGAAATCAAGCCGGGTGAAGATGGCGTCCTGGAACTTGTCCAGAAAAAAAAGCAGTTCCCGCTCGGGAAAATACGGCTTGAGGTAGCGCCCGAAAGGCACGTTGAACTCACCGCCCGCGTTATAGCGGCAGAGTCCGTTATAGCCGTGCCGGTTCAAATAGAGAAACAACGCCGATTTGACCTCCGGATCGGTTTCGCGGTTGAACTGCTTCCGGAGTTCATAGAAACGTTCCGGCGTATTGTCGGCCGGGGTGAAATAAGTCTTGGCGCAAGCGATGAATTCCCGGCCTTCCTTTTGCAGCACTTGATACAATTGGATCAGATCCGGGTTGATATCATTGAGCCAATAAGCGCCGTATCCGGTATTCAACGCCAGCGCGCAGCTTCCGGCGAAAGGCTCCAGGAGCCGTTTCCCGGCCGGCAGTTTGGCTTGGATCCGCTCCACCAACCGGTATTTCCCGCCGGCCCATTTCAGAAAAGGCCTCATTGACGTTTCCCCTTTGACAGCCGATTTGTTTCAATTCTACCATACCGGCGGGCCCAATGAAACCGATGACTTGCAATCCGGCCATAAATTCAACCGCATCGAAGCGGGAGCGCGAATCAATTTAAAAAAGCGCTTGATTCTTTTTTGATCTATGTTATCTTAACATCGTTAAGTTAATTCCGTTAAAGGAGCCCTTTGAAATGACCCGACCGCCCAATCCCGAGTTGATCAAGCAAATCCAAGAGATGGTCGCCGAGACGATTCATCGTTCCGGCATCGAGGGGATCACGCTTCGTGGCATCGCCGGTCAACTCGGCGTCACACCGACCACGATTTATTACTACTTCCAGAACAAGGAGGAATTGCTCGATCAGATTAAAACGCACGTCATTTACGAGATGGAAGAGGCCGTTCTGGCCGCAATCAACCCCGGTGACACCTGCCGGAAACAGCTTGAGGATCTGCTCCGGAGCTTTGTCCGCTGGTCTATCGAGCATCCCCGGTTGCTGGAATTGGTCTTCGAAAAACTACCCCCAAAGCTGGCGCTGGAGGACGGCGATTATCTGGGCACCTATTACCGTAGCCAATTAAAAGTCATTGAACTGTTGGAAACCGGAATCGCGGCCGGTGAGTTCGCGCCGCGCGATTGCCGGCTGGACGCCACCGTGTTCTGGGAATGGTTTACGGCGTAATCAAACTCCATTTGGAAAAACGAACCCTGCCTGAGTTCTGGGAGGACAGTCAAGCCCTGACCGAGCGGATGGTCAATCTGATTTTTACCTTTCTACGAACATAAGCGTCACAATAGCCAAGATGAAAGTGAAGGGAATTTTTAAAAATGAAGTCAGTGAAACTTGCCTCGATTGTTCCGGCGGCTCTGATTCTGATCCTGAGCGCCGCCGTTTCCGTTCAAGCCGCGCCG
This sequence comes from Bacillota bacterium, assembly GCA_023402395.1. Taxonomy (GTDB): domain Bacteria; phylum Bacillota; class UBA4882; order UBA8346; family UBA8346; genus JAEYGI01. The sequence continues at coordinate 8,870 of JAEYGI010000018.1, read as the reverse complement.
GTCTCCCCGGCTGCCCAATCTGGTTGGTCCTACGGAATGGAACTGGATGCCCTGCCATTCGCCACCGGCGGCTATTACGTAAGCGGATGGGCCGGAAAGGGTCCTTTACGGATCCGTGGGGTTTATTCGGACGTGACCGTTCCGAACCTGGTGGTCCCCGATGGCTTCAACGATTGGAAGCTAACCGCGGCCGCATTGATTGTCGATTATTTCCCAAAATGGAAAGGATCTTATGAAGGTCCGTGGGTCGGCGCAGGGATTGAACAGTGGGACAGTTCCATTCGGCCCGACGGTTCAATCGTCCGGGGCGACTTTCGCGGCAATGTCCTTACCGTTGGCGGAGGTTATGTTTACCGCTTCAATGAGCATCTTTACATCAACCCCTGGATTGCCGGGCATTTAAGGAGCGGAGGGGACTCACGGGTGATCATCGATGGCAAGGAGTTGAATGTACCGGATTTCTCACCGGAGTTATCAGTTAAACTGGGTTGGTCATTTTAAGCGCACATTGGGACAATCCCCGGCCAAAGACCAGGGGGTTGCCGCAAAAGCGAAGCGCGGGAAGATAAGCGCGGCTAGCTTGATGAAAAGCGGCAATTCGCGCTTTTTCATCAACTATCCATTTTGGAAAAAGTCGTTGCATTTAGGGACAAACCCCGCCGGGCGGCGGGGTTTTGTCCTAGCCCGAGCGATGGTACGGTCTCGAACGCACACTATTGCTCAGGTTGTTTCAAACGACACATCCAAAATGACCTTGTCTCCAATGCCGAATTCCAGCGGGATGGAGATGATCTGGACATTATCCGCTGAAAACTGCATATTTTCCCCCATCAGCAATGTCGGCGGCGAGATGTCGATCCGGATATCCCGATCCGAAAAGATCGTGGCCGCCTTGCCGAGAATCATGTTGCTCAGCTCGGAGATGGCGCTCTTGCCCATTTCATCCAGGGCCAGCACCGGCGTTCCAATCATCGCTCCCGCGATCTTGCAGGCGGCCTGGGGCTTTAAAGAGAACACCGCGGTGCCCCGGACCCTACCGGTGACACCGATGATCACCGCCACATTTTCCCCGGCATAGGGCGATTGTTTGACGAATATCTTGCCGAGAGTCACTTCAAAGCCGGTAACCTTGGTGATAATAAACTGACAGGCCTCAATGAACGGATTGATATAGGTGACATCCATGTTTCGTTCCTCCCCCTCCAAAAAGCGATCATATAATTGTTTGCCCGAAGGATGCCCAAACGTCAGCACCTTTCCCGCTTTTTCAGGGTGGCATAATATGATCCGTATATTCATTATCGGCCTTTTTTTAAGTTTAATTAGATTATTCCGCTGTACAACCCGGAATTTTTAATTATTTCCGCTTTTTCCGGCAAAAGCGGAGCTTGATTTCGGTCTATCTATTTTGGCGATTCCCCCGCGATCCGGCCGAGCTTCGCTCCAAGCGCGACCGCGGCATCCAGGAGGTCCGGCTTCTCCAACACCGCTCCTTTCCTTTCGTTGCCCGGGGCCACCAGTTCTCCGGCCAACTTCAACTCCAAATACTGAAACGTCCGCGCGAAAAAATCCAGCACCGGCCGGACCGTCTCCGGATCGGTCTCCTCAAAGGGGGCCACCACGGCCGCAATCTTGCCCCGGAGCAACGGCCGGTGTTCCGGACAGTTGAAATAAACAAAACGATCGATAAACCCTTTCATCAAGGCGGTCGGCCCGTACCAATAGACCGGGGTTCCAAAAACCAGGATATCACTGGCGGCAAGCTTCGAATACAAGGAGTTCATGTCGTCCCGTTTCGAACAAGCAGTTCCGCGCCAGCAAGCATGGCATCCGTCGCATTCCGCGATCCTCAACCCAGCCAGGGAGATTAGTTCCGTTTCCGCTCCTTCCCGCGCCGCGCCCTCCAGCACTTTCCGCACCAGCCAGTCGGTATTGCCGCCCCGGCGCGGACTACCGACAATCCCCAATAGCTTTGGCACTTTGCTCCGCTTCTTTCCGCAAGGTTTGAAACCACCGTTCATCGGCCAATGCCACCGAAACGGCGAGATGCCGCTCGGTGACGGTCCAGTATTTATGAAGCAGCGATTGATTTAATTCCGGGTCGACCAACCGGAAACCGTGCTTTTGATAAAAGGCAATGGCCCACGCCGCGTCGGCCCAGGTGCCGATTAACACCGGAGTCTGGATCCGTTCGTATAGAAATCGCAGCAGTTGACCGCCGATCCCGCGATTGCGGTGCACCGTCCGGACATAAGCGTGCCGGATCAGCGTCACCTCTCCCTTGGCCTGGACTCCCATGACTCCGATCAGCCGTCCCTCCTGCTCATATCCACAAAACTCAACCCCGGCCTGAATTTCTTCCCTTAATTCGGCTTCCGGCATATAAGGCTCCCGCCACTGGTCCGCCGGAATCACCCCCCGGTACGCCTCGGCCGCGTCATTGATAATCGCGAGTATGGTCTCAAAATCTTGGGATTTGCATTGCCGGATCACTTCCGAATCATCCTTTCCTTAAAATAATAGGCTTTTTCCCGGGATTGTCCCCCGGCTGAAAATACGATATCATGAAAAAGTGGTTGTTCAAAGTTCCACCTGACCACAAATTCATTAGTACCACTTGTTCGGCGTGGTGCATTTGATTGTTGCCAACGGTAGGGGGATTAGACCATGCTGCTGTCACTTGACCGAAACTCGGCTTTGCCGCTTACCCGCCAAATTTACCAAGCGATTCGCGATCAAATCCTCGACGGCAGACTGCGGGCTGGAACGAAACTTCCTTCCAGCCGCGAACTGGCCCAGGAATTGGGCGTATCCCGCAATGTGGTGATGATCGCTTACGAACTGCTGATCGCCGAAGGGTATCTGGAAGGCTCTCATGGTTCGGGAACCTTCGTCAACTCCGGTGCGCTCTGGGAGATGCCGGCCGCCACGCCCCCCGAGCCGGCCCCGCCTCGCGATCACCGCCCGCAATTGATTGACTTTCGTTCCGGATTCCCGGATCTGGCATCCGTCCCCCGGTCCGTCTGGGCCAAACTGACTCACCGGGCCCTGCTGGATGCGCCGGAATCGGTTTTCGGCTATGACGCTCCCGAGGGCCGGCTCGAACTCCGGGAAGCCATTGCCCGCCATCTCTCCCAAACCCGGGGGGTCAACTGCGATCCGGAGCGGATTCTGATTACCTCCGGCTCGGTTCAGGGGCTGGCGCTGATTGCCAAAACCCTGCTTCCAGAATTCCGCCGGGTCATCGTCGAGGACCCCACCAATCCCGATATCGTCCGGATCTTCACTGTTCCGGGCGTAGCCATCGAACCGGTTGACTGCGATCAAAACGGGATCCGCACCGACCGGCTCCCGATTGCGGGAGGGCCGGCGCTGATCTCGGTCACTCCCTCCCATCAGTTTCCGCTCGGCGGGATTTTGCCGATCAGCCGCCGCATCGACCTGGTCCGCTACGCCCGGGAGACCGCTTCCTACATTTTGGAGGACGATTACGACAGCGAAATCCGCTACGACGGCCCCCCGGTCGCCGCGGTTCAGGGGATGGACCCGGATCGCGTCATCTACCTCGGCACCTTTAGCAAGATTCTCTTCCCCTCGTTACGCCTGGGGTATCTGGCGCTCCCCGGAAAACTGGTCGGGAAGTCCCGGGCGGTAAAGCGGCTCTCTGACATGCATTCCAACTCCGTCAATCAATTGGCGCTCGCCGCCTATCTCCGGGAAGGCCTTTTGGCCCGGCATATCCGCCGGATGAAAAAGATTTACCGGAAGCGGCGCGACTGTCTGATCAACGCGTTGCAAACCCAGTTCGGCTCCACAGTCCGGGTTCTCGGAACCTCGACCGGAATCCATCTGGTGGCTGAATTTTCAGACCTGCGGTTTACTCGGGAGTGGATGGAAGAAGCGGCCAAAAACGGAGTCCGGGTCTATCCGGTGGAACCGGCGGTCTCCGAAAGGCCGGAGCCGGTTAACCGGCTGATCCTCGGTTACGGACATCTCAGCGAGGAGCAAATCGCCGAAGGAATACTGCGGCTCGGGAATTTGTCCTCTTCCCTCGCGCCAAATTCCCTTAAAAAATGATTGCGAAAACCGCCGAATCGGGGTAGGATCAAGATTGACCGAAAATGAACGGGAGGAATCAGCATGAGCTATGACGCGAACTGTTTTTATTGTACCCGTGACCAGCGGCTGCAGGATCTGATGATCGAAATCGGCGATTTGTCCATCGCCAAAGTCTATCTCTTCAAAGAGCAGACCTACCGCGGCCGTTGCGTGGTTGCTTTAAACCGGCACGAGCGGGAGATCTTCGATCTCAAGCCCGAGGAGGTTGCCTCCTATTTCCAGGATGTGGCCCGGGTGGCTAACGCCATTGATCAAGCCTTCAAACCGTCCAAGATCAATTACGGGCTCTTCGGCGACACCGTGCCCCACATCCATTGCCATGTGGTGCCCAAATACGACGGCGGCCACCGCTGGGGGACCATGTTTGAGATGAATCCGGGACAAGTCTATCTCTCCGACGCCGAATACCAGGAGATTATCGCCCAGATCAAGAAATTTCTCTAAACCGGTGCGGAATGACATCTGCCTTCAAAAGATGACCGCAACCCGCCAGTCGCCATGACCGGCGGGTTTTATTTTGCATCCCGCCTCATTATTAACATTTGACTAAATGTCCCTATCTTTTTGCCCCTTCTCCTTGCCACTTCCGGCGGGCTTCCCTATAATCTTAATTAGTTAAGTGAACAGTTGAATTCGACATAAAAAACATTGCGATGAACCCCGGTCGGAGGCCGTGGATTGTCGCCAAAACCAAGCAAAGCAGGGATAAATCGATTTGAAACGCCGCTCTCAAAAGAGCTCTCACTGTTCAACACTAAATTTCGGCCATGGTTTATAACGGTATATAATAATTCCATCGTTCCGTGTCCAAGGAGGGACCGGTCATGTTCCCATCTTCTCAACCCCCTCATCGGCGCTCAAAGCGCAATACCAACCAATATCAACCTAGACTGCCCCCTTTCCCGCGCCCGGCTGACGCTTCGCCGGTAACTTTAATTCAAGCTGCCGTCAAAACGTCCCATTCCGGCTGAACCGCGGCCTCCGCCAAAGGCAGTGGTGAACCCTTGCAAAACCACATCATGAGCCAATGATCCGCTAAAAGAAAAGATAAGCGGCACTGTTGGCGACATCCACATCCTTAATTTTTTTGCGGAAAGGGGAATTAAAATGCTACGCTGGTTTAAAAACTTCAGCATCGGCCAAAAACTGATCGTCAGCGTGACCCTGGTATTGTTCGTTGCCTTCGCAACGACCGGGGTGGTGATTTATCGAAACGTCTCCTCCGAACTGGAAAAAAGCATTCATTCCTCCCTGACCAACACCGCCAATAACGGAGCAGTTCTGGTCGCCAGTGAAATTAAGAAATACATGGCGCAAGTGGAAAGCATCGCCGCGCGGCAGGACATTCAGACCATGAACTGGACGGTTCAGAACGCGGTGCTCCAAACCGAACTCGAACGCCTCGGCTGCCTGCGTTTCGGAGTAACCGTCCCCGGCGGCGAATGCCATTATAGCGATGGCTTTGTGCGAAATCTGGCCGATCGCGAGTACATTCAAAAAGCATTCCAGGGGATCACCAATGCGGCCGACCCGTTGGTCAGCAAAGTGGATCAAAAGGTCGTCCTGACCATTGCCACTCCCATCCGCGATCCGGCCGGGGACGTCCGGGGAGTCCTGCATCTCACCCTTGATTGGTTCGCCATCGGACAGATGATCAAGGAACTTCACGTCGCCGATGGTCAAGGCTATGCCTTCATACTCAACCGGGACGGAACGACCATCGCCCATCCCCAGACCGACCTAGTGGTCAAAATGGATAACAACTTCGTCAATATTAAAAATGATCCAGGCCTCGCCGAACTGGTCGCCCTGGAACAGAAAATGGTGCAAGGCGAGTCCGGATTCGGATCCTATTCATATCAGGGAACCGGAAAATTTATGGCATATGCGCCGGTCTCCGGGCTGGACTGGTCACTCGCGGTCACCGTGCCCCGGAAGGTGCTGTTTCAAAGCGTGGAGGATTTGCGGATCGGCTTTGCCGTCCTGATCCTATTGACCTTGGCCGTGGTAACGCTAATTATTTACCGGGTCACCCGGCGTTTTGTATCCAAGCCCATTGGGCAACTGGTGGCGGCCGCTGACCGGTTGGCGCTGGGGGACACCGCGATTGAGCTGCGGGCCGATTCCAACGATGAAATCGGGCGGCTGGTAAAATCCTTCGCCCGAATGGTCGAAAACCGCCAGGAACAAGCGGCCGCGGCCGGCCGGATCGCCGCCGGCGATCTGAGCCTGACCGTCACTCCCAGTTCGGACCGGGATATCATGGGCCGGAGCCTGGTTCAAGTGATCGATGCCTTACGAAACCTGGTCGCGGAAACCGGTCAATTGATCGAAGCCGTCACCCATGGCCGGCTCGATACCCGGGCCGACGCCGCCAAATTCGGCGGCGGGTACCGTCAGATCGTCGAGGGCATCAATCATAATCTGGATTCAATCGTCAATACCTTCGAAGTGGTTCCCGCCCCCGTTCAATTCCTGGACAAGGAATTCCGCATCCAGTACATCAACCGGGCCGGCGCCGAACTGCTCGGCGCATCAAAGCGGGACCTGCTGGGCCGCAGTTGCTTCGAGCTTTGGCATACCGCCAAATGCGGCACGGAAGATTGCCCCTGCCAGGCCGCAATGGATCGCAACACCGCCTTTTGCTGCGACAATGAGGCCCGCATCGGCGGCCGGTCGTTGAATCTGTTCTGCTCGGCGGCGCCGATCCGGAACCATCAGGGCGAGATTGTCGGTTCCTTTGAAATGGTGACGGATCAAACCGCCATTGTCGAAGCCGCCCGCTTCGCCCAGAAAGTCTCCGATTTCCAGCGGGACGAGGTTCAAAAACTGGTGCGGGGTTTGGAGCAGTTCGCCGCCGGAGATCTGAATATCGCGCTCGAAGCGGCCGCCGGCGATCCGGACACCGAAGCGGTCCGGGCCAACTTCGTCCAGATCTATCAAGCGCTGGAGCAAAGCGTTGACGCGGTGCGGCTGCTTATCGACGACACTCACGGATTGGTTGAGGCGGCCATCGCCGGCCGGCTCGACGCCCGGGCCAATGCCGGGCGCCATGGCGGCGAATTTGCCGTCATTGTTGACGGGATCAACCGAACCCTCGACGCCATTGTCGAACCGCTGCAAGACGCCGATCAAACCTTGCGGCGCATGGCGGTCAATGACTTTTCTTTGGCCATGGACTCCGGAAGGTATCAGGGAATGCTCCGGCAATTCGCCACTGAGATCAATTCGGTCCGGGAACGGTTCTTGAGCATCCAGGACGCGATGGTCCGGGTCTCCCGGGGAGATATCAGCCGCTTGGAAGAGATCTTGGCGATCGGCCGGCGCTCCGATAACGATCAACTGGTTCCGGCCTTGAGCGCGATGATGCAAACCTTACGCGATCTGATCGCGGAAGCGGAACAGCTGAGCCAGGCCGCCATCCAAGGCAACCTGCAAATCCGGGGCAACGACCGGCAATTTGAGGGCGGCTACCGCAAGATTATCGCCGGTTTCAATCAAACCCTCGACGCCGTAATCGCGCCGATCGACGAGGCTTCCCGGGTGCTGCAGGAGATGTCCCGGGGCAACCTGGATGTGGCGATGTCCGAAACCTATCAAGGCGACCACGCCCAATTGGCCGAAGCCCTGAATCAAACCATTGCCAGCTTCAACGAGGTCTTGCACCAGTTCAACCACGCCGCCAGCCAGGTGGCCACCAGCGCCCGCTATGTCTCGGACTCCAGTCAGAACCTGTCCCAGGCCGCCACCGAGCAGGCGAGCACCGCCCAGGAGATCACCTCGACCATGACCGAGATTGCCGCCCAAACCCGGCAAAACGCGGTGAGCGCCGTTCAAGCCAACCAAGTGGCGCTTGCCGCCAAGGAAAACGCGATCGCGGGCGACGGCCAGATGAACGACATGCTCCAGGCTATGGCCGAGATTAACGACGCTTCGGCCAGCATCTCCAAAATCATCAAATCCATCGACGAGATCGCGTTCCAAACCAATATCCTGGCCTTAAACGCCGCTGTGGAGGCGGCCCGCGCCGGCCAGCACGGCCGGGGCTTCGCGGTGGTGGCCGAGGAAGTCCGGAACCTGGCCACCCGCTGCGCGGGAGCAGCCAAGGAAACCACCGCGCTGATCGAAGGCGCGCTTCAGAAAGTGGCATCTGGAGCCGAAGTCGCTCAACAAGCCGCCACCGCGCTGAACCGGATCGCCACCGGCATCAACGAAGCCACCGGCTTGGTCGGGGAGATCGCCGCCGCCTCCAACGAACAGGCCTCCGGCATCGCCCAGGTCAATCAGGGAATTTCACAAATGGCGCAGGCGACCCAGACCAATACCGCCATCTCCGAAGAGAGCGCCGCGTCCAGCGAGGAACTGTCCAATCAAGCCGACCATTTGAAACTGATTGTCGGGAAGTTTAGACTGAAGGCGGAGCGGGCGCAACGGGACGGCGAAGCCGGCTTGCTGGCGGCCGAGGTTCAATCCCCGCGCCGGGAAGCGGCATCCGCCCGTTTCACGATGGATGATTGGAAGTTAGGAAAATATTGAGGGAAAGCGAAAACCGGAGTGGCGTTACAACCGCTCCGGTTTTCGCTATATGCACCCAAATTCGATTTGAGGACGCCCAAAACAATGGCGAATCCTATTCTGTTGCCGCAACTCCGGCAATCAATGCCGCAACTCCGGCAATCAATGCCGCAACTCCGGCAATCAATGCCGCAACTCCGGCAATCAATGCCGCAACTCCGGCAATCAATGCCGCA
>JAEYGI010000014.1 GCA_023402395.1 Bacillota bacterium | reverse complement strand
TTGGCAGCTGATCATTTCCAAACTTGCCATCCGCTTTGGTGATCGTGTTAATCTTTTCTTATCTTAATTAATTCTTTTCGTAATCTTATTTTATTTGGTGTTTACACAAATATTTTGACAGACCCATCGAAATATTGGAACTCCATGTGAAGCGGGAGCCGCTTCACATGGATATATTAGATCTTCATTTGAAGGAACTGTTTCTCCAGATGGAAATGTTGGAGGATCATTTGAAGGAAGAGTTTCTCCAGATGGATATATTAGATCTCCATTTGAAGGAAGAGTTCCTTCAGTTAGAAAAATTGGAGCTTCATTTGAAGGAACTGTCGCTTCATTTGAAGGAAGAGCCGCTCCAGATGGAAAAAGTGTTCCTTCAGTTAGGGGAAGACCCGCTCCAGATGATTGGGGAGTTGGATCAGTTGGGAATATGGCGCCACCGGTTGGAGCGGGGGTTTTTGATGGTGGCGGTGTTGTTTGAAGTGATGGTTAAGCTGATTTACTTAATTGCGCGGATTTTTGATTTGTTTATTTGGGAGCCAATAGTTATGCAAAGGTCTATGAGCGGCTATTAAAACGGATATCAAGCAGCTTGGAAGACAAGAATGGAATTCATTTTGGGTTATGAGGGTAAGGCGATGAGGGTAAGGCGATGTTTAAAGGGATAATAACTATGATTCTATTTTGACCGAAATCAGGAAGGATTTTGAATCACGGCGACGAAATAACTATTTCACAACCTCCGGCCGGGGCTTGTCCTGTTTCTTTTATAGAACGATAGAACATTTACGGCTTTTCAGGGTCCCTATCTCCGGTTGGAATGCGGGCTGGTTATTGGTTGGCAATGAACTTGATGGTACTGTTCAACGAACTCTGGAGCCGGGGCGCGGTTTGATCTTCGCGAAAGGGTGATAGAGTTTTTTGTTTGGCGGGATGTGGATTTGATTTGCTCAAGGAGGATCGATTTGAACAATTTCAAGCGAATTTTGGTCATGGCCACCCTTATTTTTTTAGCGACGGCTGCCTGTGTTTTACCGGCCCGGGCAACCGGCGCTGAAAATCCGGCCGGTAAGGCGAAGGTGGTTTTTATTTGTCAACGGGGTCAACCGGTTTTCGGCCTATATGTTTTTGTCGATGACCGGCTAGGGGCTAATCTATCTGGGAATACCGCGACGGAAATCGAGATTGACCCCGGCAAACATGTGTTTTGGTACAGCTTTGGTTCGGAACAGGGACGGTTTAACGAATTTGAGCTAGTGCCCGGACAAACCTATTATTTTGAGGTTAAGAAAGACGCCTTCTATTCGCTGCTAACCGGCCAGGCAGGAGAGGAACTGTTGAATCAAGTCAAGTTCCGCAGATCGCCTAAACCGAGGCATATTCGTAAAGCGAATAAAATAATTGAAAAGAAGTATCAGGGGATTTTAGAAGAATCCCAGGCAAGTGCCATGTTCACCGCCGATATAGAGGCTCTTCCCGATCCCAGCTTTGCGGCCGTAAAGATCCCTCAATATACGCCGGTTCGGCTGACATTATTGGAGAACATTTCCTCTTCTTTTAATATAGCGGGAGAAAAGGTTCGCTTTGAAGTTGAAGAGGATGTGATGATTGAAGAAAAGCTATGTATTGAAAAAGGAACCGCTGTAATTGGCCAGGTTCAAACGGCGCTTGGTTCGGAAGGCCTCGGTAAGCCGGGATTGATCGATCTGGTGATTTCTGAAATTCAGACGAGGTCCGGCGCCAATATTCCGACGATCGGCAGGTTGGTAATGTCCGGTGTTTCGCGAGCTCCGCAAGTCCATGTACTCAATACTTCTACTGGAGGCGGTGTTTTAGGAGGAATCGTCGCCGGGACAATGTCGTCGCGAATCAGGGGGTTGGATATTACTAAATTCACCGGTGAACAACTGACGGTTTGGGTGCGCTTTGACACCTGGGTGGAACCGATAGCAACCCGAGCTTGGCCGGTTAATATTGACGATTCGGAGGCGGCCGCCATAGTTCAACGACTTAAAGCGGAGATACCGGAAGGTGCCATCTTTGCTAGCGTCACCGGTACCGGGTACGTGGATGAACTTTTAGCGACGGATTTGCTATTGTCCGGACTTAGGGATCTCAAAATCGGAAATGATTTCGCAAAACCGATCCGCGAAGAGTTTGAGCTGACGGTCTTCCGGAATCTCGCCACGAAAGATGAAGAAACAGCGCTGATTTGCGCGCGTGAGACCGGAGGGTACTTTCTCAGGGTATTCATGGATATCGGGATGAACCAAGTGGATAAAGCCAAATTTGAATTGTTCGGTCCGGACGCTTCGAACCCTATTTGGAGTGCGGACATTATTCGCCCGCTTGGGCTGACTCCGTCGGGTTCGATGAAGGCGTTGATCAATAAAGGAGCGCGGGAACTTTTGGATGGGTTACAAGAAATAAAGCCCGAGTTAATCAAGAATTAGTTTATCGTTTTTGCTATCGGGAAAGTTCACGGTAGGTTTCTTGGATTGAATAGGCTAGCATTTGATTAGGAATGTGACGAAATAATGAGTGGTTCAAGTCGAATTTGAATTATTCGATCCGAGGCCGTGAAAGCGGCGGGAAAAATTTTGGCGGACGGTTGTGAATTTATTAAGAACTAAGAATGGGGATACTGTGGGGTGTTTGTTTAGGCTTCTAATCCTCAATCTATCTTTCTCCGCATCAAGAGAAGAAAGAATGGGCCGAGCTTCATTTACAAGTTTCTTGAAAGGGATGTTTGAAGAGATGGAAAGGTCAAAGTCAAAAAGAAAAAAGAGCGGGGCGGGTTTGGGGAACGGATACTAACTATTAATAAAAACAGCTGAGTAATTCTGACGCAATGAAGGTGTAGCCATGAGTCTAAAAACTCTTGAGGATAAATTGGTAATTGCCATTTCATCCCGGGCGCTATTTGATTTGGATGAAAGCAATCAAGTTTTTGAACAACAAGGATTAATTAAGTATATTGAATATCAGATAGCTCACGAAGATGATACGCTAAACCCAGGAGTAGCCTTTCCATTAATTAAGAGGTTATTGAACATTAAATACCCTAATGGCAATCATGCTGTGGAAGTGATACTTGTTTCCAAAAATGATGTTAACACCGGACTCAGAGTATTTAACTCGATTGAGAGTCATGAGTTGAATATCACCAGAGCGGCTTTTACCAATGGGCGTTCCCCGTATGAATATTTAAGCGCCTTTAGGTCAGACCTATTTTTATCGGCAAATTCGGATGATGTGCGTCAAGCATTGGAGCATGGGTATGCGAGTGCCACCATCTTAAATGGAGCAAACTTTAGCGATTCCGATTTGGAAGAAGTTCGAATCGCTTTTGACGGTGATGCGGTTTTATTCAGCGAAGAATCGGAACGAATTTATCAAAAAGAAGGGCTTGAAGAGTTTCAACGGTACGAAGTTGAAAAAGCGGATATTCCAATGAATCCGGGTCCTTTCAAACCTTTTTTGGAGGCCCTGAATAAAATTCAGAAAGCATATGAAGGAGCCGCAAAGAAACCGATTCGCACCGCGTTGGTTACGGCCAGAAATGCGCCAGCCCATAAACGCGCCATTAACACATTGCGACATTGGGGTGTTAGCATCGATGAAGCTTTTTTCTTAGGGGGACTGGACAAGACTCCAATTCTAAAAATTTTCCGTCCGCATATCTTTTTCGATGATCAAACCGTCTATTGTGAGCCAGCTTCCAAGGAGGTTCCAACCGGGCATGTGCCTTCGAAAATACCGGAAAAAATAGTATAGGCGATTTGTTAGTAATGATATGCAACAGTCTAGCTACAAGCTCAGCCGGGCAGAGCAAGCCTAAAGACGGTTGAATCTAAGCGAAAGAATCGATCCGAGTAGGTGTCATCCTGAGAATCCGCGTAAACCCAGTCGCGGTCGGAATCGAATCATTAACTTGACGAAAGGTGTTTGGCTCAGGAGCCAAATCGTCCGTATAAACAAGAAAAAACCGCGAAGTCACTTTCTCGCTTCACGGTCCTTCCGGTTCTGCTTCTCGGCGTTTCTCAACACCCAGAACGCCATCAGTTCAAAGCTGTCACTCATCTGGCCCACCTCTCTTTCCTTTGATTATCTCTATTATACCTCCTAAAGATTTCGGTAAGATGAAGCACTGGTTAAAATTAGGTTGCTGTCATGGCCATGGATTCAGAACTGTCCCGGACTGGGAAGACGTCACCGGAGCGGCCATGATCCCGTAGAGGATAAGAAGGCGTGGACTTGGAAATAATGAAAAAACCTCGGGCATCAACCGACCATGAAAGAGCTTGCGCCGGAATAAAAAGGAGCGGCAATGAAACAGGATTCGATTGTCAGTGGCGCGATTTCCGGGCTCATCGGAACCATCGCCAAGGAAATCATCGATTTTATCTCGGTGGCCGTCGGTTTCTCCAAAGAAACCTACTGGCATGTCGCGGCCTCCATCTTTGTGAAACCGGCCGAGGCCGCCACTCCCGTCGGGCAGGCGCTGGGAGCGCTGGCAGACCTGATTACCGGCGCCTTTTTTGGAGTCCTGCTCCTGTATTTGATCAAGTTCACTGGCAAAGACTATTTGTATATCAAGGGATTGGGGCTAGGCTGGCTCATCTGGCTGGCGGTATTCGGAATTGTCATCAACTTGCAGGTGGTCCGGATCACACCGACTGACTTGGGCACTTCCTTAAGCGCGTTTATTGAGCATTCGGTCTTTGGCTTGACTGCCGCCTGGTTTATCGGAAAATACGCGACGGAACTGATTGGATCGCGCTGATTCCCGTTCCACAGTCTTCTTCGGGAAAATCAGAGTTGTTTCATGGCGCTTTTTCCGACGAGCCGCATTCGCTGATACTCATTCAGCACTCCGTCCAACTCCATGCTCAACGTCAGCACGACCTCATCGATGCCGCCGCGTTCGACGAAGGCGGCCTGCATCCTCTGGCGCAACTCCTGAATCCGCTGTTGCAATAAGAAGATCGATTGTTTTTCGGTTGCGCTCGAAACCTTGGTTTGGTTAGACATTCAAAGGACAATCCTTCCGAAAAAATGTTATAATAAAATGCAAACATATCTGGACGCTTTGCGAAGAACCGAAACCGTTAACCTGGAAATCCGGCGCTGGCTCAAGGGGCGTTGCGTCTGGACGGGGTTTTAAGATCAAGTGTTCTGTCATGTTTTATTATCATGGTTCAATCTTTGAAAAGTTTAAGAAAGTGGATAAACCCTGGTTAACGTCTCTTTAAAAATTCCAGGCAATGTTATCTGATTCCGAAACGCGCCTTTCAGAACCGGGAGGTTGTGTACCGCTTCAAACGGGCCTCGTTGCCAGCTGAAGCCGGCCAAGCTCAAACTGCAGCGCATCTAATCCGCTGGCCATGCCGGTTCGCCGCGCCGTAGGCAAAAAATAACCGTGAAGTCAGTTTTTGCTTCACGGTGTCATTGGTTCTGCTTGGACTTGGCAGGAATAGAATTCATCCCTTTCAGCGCGCGGTTGATCATGGCGCCTCCTTATGAAATTTTGTCGGGTGGGCTCGGTTGCGGCATCAGCGACTCCCCGCCGGGGGATGGCGCCAATCCGCCTCAGCCGGTTACCGCCTTCGGGCGGGCCGTTTCCGGAGATCTTCCCGTTTGGGGAGGATGAACCCCATCAACTCCAATTCGGTGCTCATACTTAAAACCTCCTTGCGTCAAGGTTTTCTTTGGAACCAGGGACCGGGAACACTATGGCCTAATTATATGCCGTCAATACTACCAAGCGATGACAGCCGGGTTACATTATGTTGAAAAACCGGGTTCTGCGAGCCGGCACCGTGGCGCGGCTTTACAAAAACTTTTGATACTCATTTAAGGCGCAATCCAACTCCACGCTCACCGCCAGCACCGCTTCGTCGGTTCCGCCCCGTTCTTCGTACAGCAGATGCATCCTGCCCCGCAGCAGCGCTATCCGGAGCAAGAGATCGGTTGGAACGTTCCTGGCGGCGTCATTCAAAATCTCAGTTCCACACATTATGATCACTCCTCCTTGAACGATATGAAGTGGATCGGTCCGAAAACTTTGTTATCAATCCGGCGCAGGCGGGCCGGGGTTACGGGCGTCCCCGAGCATATCGCCTTGGGTAACGGAAAAATAATATTGTCATTCAATATATCGTCGAATTAACAGATTAATTTACAGTTGCTTACCAAATTTCAGCAATTTTAAACCAGAGTTCATATTTTGATGAAACCGGTGGAATTTACCCAATTATAACGTTTCAACTTCATCGGAGCGGTTCCGGTGAATCGAATTACTCAAAATCTACAGGAATCAATGGTCCAATGGCGAAAATTATAACTTGGTGCTGCCTTGGCGGGCGATGCGTCAAATGCCATTGCCAATCAAACTGGAGGATTTCGGCTTGGAACGTCAGATACTCCATATCGATATGGATGCCTTCTATGCGGCGGTTGAACAACTGGACAATCCGGACCTGCGCGGGAAACCGGTAATCGTGGGTGGGGATCCGCATGGCCGCGGGGTGGTTTCGACCTGCTCATATGAAGCCCGCAAATTCGGGGTCCGGTCGGCGATGCCGCTCCGGGAAGCGTTGCGCCGGTGTCCCCAGGGGATTTTCGTTCGGGTGCGGGGCGCCCGCTATGCCGAGGTATCCGGGCAAATCATGACCATCCTGGCCGAATACACACCGCTGGTGGAGCCGCTGTCACTGGACGAAGCATTCCTGGATTTGACCGGTTCGGAACGGATCTTTGGCCCGGCGGAAGCGATTGCCCGGAAAATCGTGGCCCGGATCCAAAGCGAAGTAGGGCTGTCGGCCTCAGCCGGACTCGCCTACAATAAATTTTTGGCCAAACTCGCCTCCGATCTGCGAAAACCGGCCGGATTCGTCATCGTCACCCGCGAGAACCTGGACGAAATCACCGAAGGCCTTTCGGTCGGAAAATTGTGGGGGGTTGGGCCCAAGACCGAAGAGCAACTGTTGGGGTTGGGAATCCGGACCATCGGAATGCTGCGGCGGACCGATCCCGGACTTTTGCTGCGAAAGTTCGGCGATTTGGGTGAGCATCTGTATCAATTGGCCCACGGCATCGATCACCGGCCGGTAATCGCCACCGAGGAAATCAAAAGCGTCGGTCATGAGACCACCTTTCAAGTGGACACCGACGATCAGGAGTTTCTAAGCGGTGTGCTGCTCTCGCTCTGCGACCAAGTGGCGCGGAGAATGCGGCGCTATCAGTTAAAGGGCCGGACCGTCACGGTCAAGGTCCGGGACAATGATTTCAAAACCCTGACCAAACGAATCACGCTGGAAGAGGCCACTGACTTCGAGGAGACCATTTATAGGGAAGCGCTGCAACTGGCCCAGCAACTGAACTGGGGCGGGAAAAAGGTTCGGTTGGTTGGGGTGAGCGTCAGCGGTTTCGGAAACGGCGGGTCCCGACAACTAGAACTTTTTTCGGCTCCGGCCCGGAACGCACCGGAACCGGTGGAACTCGGCCGGCTGCACCGGGCTGTTGATGAATTGCGTGACCGGTTCGGAGAACGGATCATCACCAAGGGCTCGATTTTAAAGCTCAAGGAGACTGGCCAAAGCCGCCGCCCGCCGGAATGAACCGGCCTTAATTGTTCAATTTTTACAAAAAAATCATGGCATAACCAGCCTTCGTCAAAGGAAAGATATTGTATTAGATTGGCGATGATGGAGGCTGTTTCGTGGCTGGGAAGAAATTTTTATATTTGATGTGCCTGGTTGCGGTATGTTTTGGTTGGCCGTCGGGTTGGGGAACGGCGCGCGCCCAGGACGGTTGGCGGATCCGGATCAATATCCCCGAGTGTCAACTCTATCTTTATCGCGGTTCTGAAGTGTATCAGCATTTTTTTGTGGCGGTCGGCCGCTCCAATTCGCCGTCGCCGATCGGGAACTTTAAAATCATCAATAAAGCCCTGGATCCCACCTGGTATCCACCGGACGGACGGAAACCGGTTCCGCCGGGTCCCCAAAATCCGCTGGGCCGGTACTGGATGGGGTTAAATCGCCCCGGATACGGCATTCATGGCAATAATGCCGCTTGGTCCATTGGAAACCCGGTTTCCCGGGGATGCTTCCGCATGTATAATAATGACATCAAGCTGCTGTTCAGCCTGATT
Source organism: Bacillota bacterium (assembly GCA_023402395.1). Classification (GTDB taxonomy): domain Bacteria; phylum Bacillota; class UBA4882; order UBA8346; family UBA8346; genus JAEYGI01. The sequence goes on along the minus strand of JAEYGI010000014.1, from coordinate 44,471 downwards.
CCGGTGGGAACCCCGGTGGAAATCACCTACCTTACGGTCGTGGGGGAATTGGACCAGAATCGGCAGCCTTGGCTGAAGATCCTTCCCGATATTTATCATCGGGAAGATCTGGGGGGGATCGTTCAAAAAACCCTGTCAGGGCTCGGATGGAACGGCGAACTGCATCCGGTCGCCTTGCAAGAGTTGTTGAGCCGCCAAAAACCGATCTTGTTTGAAGTGCCGTCCCGAATCCAGGTGGAAGGGGATCTTCAGGGCTGGGATGCGTTTTATTGGAATCAACGGATCTACCTCGCCGCCGCTCCGGCCGTTCCCGACGAGGAACGGGAATTTGCGGGATACCGGTGTTTTCAGGACTTAGCGGATCAAAATCCGGGCCAATGGAAATATGAATGGAGCGACGATCACCGGGCCGTCGCGATCTACCGGTTCAAACTTTATTTGAACGGCACCCCCTTGCCCGGGGCCGGAAAGCGCGATGACGAGCGCCGGTTGTGGGTCGATTACCGGCAAATCGCTTCCGAGCTAAATTTGGAACCGGTCCGGCCGCCGGCGGCCGGAAGTCAGCCGGATGAGTCAACCGGTGAGCCCGAGTGGCTGGAGTTGGATACATTGGTCAGCGGCAGGCCGGGGTTCAGCTATATTTGGTACGAAACCACCTGGACGCTCCGGCTGGAGTACCGCCCGGAAGCCGTGGATCATGGATTTTAAAGGCCGGAGACGGCCTTTGTTTTTTGTCCGGACAATTCTTCATACGCCAGACTGAAGTAACCGATGCCGAGGTTGATCCGGCGGTCGCCGCCCCAGAGCCGGATCCGGATGATCGTGGCCGGAGTACGCCAGGAAGCCTGGCAAACCAGGTGACCGAGGCTGACGGCGGTTCCAAAGGCTCGGGGCGTATTGCGATAGGTTTCATTCAGCCAAAGGACCTGATCTTCCTCCGGTTTGCCGAATTCCTCCCCCAAACGGTCAAAAAGAGTTTTATAGTCAAAAATAAATTGATTCAGATCGTCATGAGTTAGGTCAAAGATGTAACCGGCTTGATAGAGTCGATCATTGTCAAACATATATACCAGAATACAATTGAGTCCGGCGAAATCGGTCCGGTAAAACAGGGCATTCTCTTGCCGGGCGCCCGGAGGGGACGATTCCGATTGTAGCACTTCGGCCAGGCTCTGACCCCAGCGGACCTGCCGGAAATCAGGGGCTGTGGCGGCCCAGGCCGAAGACGCGACCAGCAGGAGGAGGGGGAGCAACAGACGGATAATCTTCATGACAATCTCCTTCAACGCTTTTGTATATAGTATGTGGAACGGCTTATCCCGGAGCCATTGTCCCGGTGATTGATCAAGCTAATTTCATTCAGCGGCTTTCAGGCAGACGGGCGCCTTTGTTTTTTTTGAGCTGAATCAGACCCCAAAGGGGCGGCCAGCGACAGGAAAAGGCGTCTGTCTCTCGAATACTCACCGGATATTTCGGCAAGGAAGCCGAAACGAAAGAATTTTGGAAGCGAATGCGGCGGTATTGAAAAGAAAGGCATTGTTCAGCTTGCCAGGTTGGTAAGTGAAGCAGCGGGGATAAAGGCGGTAAAACAAGTGTCGTATTTCATTGGGGAAAGCGGGTTAATGTTGATGCGGAAATACTGGGGTGTTTCATTGGTAGTATTGTCGGCGGCCGGATTCGGGATAATGCCGATCATGGCGGTTTATGCCTACCGGGCCGGAATCGGAGTGAATACATTGCTGTTCCTTCGCTTTGCCATCGCCGCCGGCCTCTTTTTCGGGTATTTATTGCTTTCCAAACAACTCCGGATGCTGAGCTGGCGGGAGGTGGGAGCGCTTTTCCTGTTGGGGGCGGTGGGTTACAACGCGGAAGCCAGTTGTTACTTTTATTCCCTAAAGTATATCAATCCGTCGTTAACAGCCTTGCTACTCTATACTTATCCGATTCTTGTGGCTTTTTTGGGCTTTATCTTGAATAAGGAGCGCCCGGGTCGGCGGCTAGGGGCGGCGATTTTGCTTAGTTTCGCCGGGTTAACCCTGGCTTTGAAAGCTACCTGGGATGGGACCAATCTAATCGGCGTAGGGCTTGGTTTTGCGGCGGCGTTGGTATACTCCTGCTATATTACGGCCGGAAACCGGACGGTGAAGTCAGTGCCGCCGCTCACGACCAGCGCATATGTGGCGCTCTTTGCCATGCTCTCCTTTTTGGTAAAGGGGCTGGCCGATCGAAGCCTTACATTTCATTTTCCGGTCTGGGCATGGCTGCCTGTCGCCGCAATCGCGGTTTGTTCGACAGTAGTGGCAATCTTCGGGTTCTTCAAGGGAATGGAATTGATCGGTCCGACGGCCGCATCGGCAATCAGCATGATCGAACCGCTGGTGACCATGGGATTATCCGTGCTTCTTCTGCGAGAAAAAGTTGGGGGATGGCAGTGGCTGGGGGCATTTATCGTATTGGCCGGGGCGGCTTTGGCGGTACTGGAAAAACAAGAGCCGAAGCAAGAGAATCGCAAAACAGTCGTCGCTATCGGCAATGGGTGATCACTCCGAAGCGCGATGAATTTTCCCCGGACTTTCTAAGGTTAGGCTGCTGGTTGACGGGGTTTCGTTTTCATCGTAATGAGGTAGTCGGCCCATAAACAAATCCAATATTGCCTGCCAGCTTGCATAGAGAATGGTATTATTCCTCGGATGATGGCTGGATTTATTCAAGTTTTAAAATGAATCGGTTGGAAAAGACAATTTGGAAGCTCGGAAACCGCATTGATGCAAAAAAAACACCCCCGGTCACACGAACGGGAGTGTTTTCTTCGAGGCTTTTTACGATAGAGATTTTTAGTAACTAAAGAATACATGATTGCCGATGACCGCGGTGACCGGATTGGAACGTACCCATTGGCTGGTGGTCTTGGCGGGGTTATAAAATCCGTTTCCGCCATTGCTCGGATCCCATCCGGACAGGGCCGATTGGACCGCCTGATAGGCGCTGGATGAGGCCGGCAGATTGATTCGGCCGTCCAATACCGGACTGTACTGATAGCTGCCATTGTCGATCTGATAAACAATTCCCGGAATGCTCTTCGGATAGCGGGGATCCTCCAACCGATTCAGAATGCTCGCGGCTACCGCTACCTGACCCGTAAACGGTTCGCCGTCGGATTCGGCGCTTACCAACCGCGCCAGCAGATCAATGTCACTTTGGCTCAGGTTAAAAATGCCGGCTCCGCCGCTTGAAGATGCGGATTGAGGAATCCTCAAGGCTTGTCCGGGATACAGCGCGGTGCTGGACAGGTTGTTCGCCTGACGAAGCGATTCCACCGTGATTCCGTACCGCTGGGCGATCAAGAAGAGCGTGTCGCCGCTTTTCACGGTGTAACTGGTGGACCCTGAAGATACGCTCCCGGAGGGGATTTTCAGGGTTTGTCCCGCCAGCAGATTGTTGCCGCTGATGCCGTTGGCTTGCCGTAATGCTTCCACTGTAATCCCGTATTTTTTGGCGATCAGATACAATGAGTCTCCGGATTGAACCCGGTAGGTAGTGGTTCCGGATCCGGAACTGCCGGACGTGGGAATGCTAAGTCGCTGTCCGGGAAAGAGGGAATTGCCTGATAGGTTATTGGCGCGTTTCAAGGCGTCGATGGAGACCCCGTAACGTTGGGACAGCAGGTAAAGGGTATCTCCGGAACGAACCACATAGCCGGAACTGGCGGAACGGGCATTCCCCGAGGTTATCTGGATGGCTTGTCCAGGATAAACCGAGGAAGAGTTCAAGCCGTTAATCTGCTGAAGGGTGGCCGGGGTGGTTCCGTAACGCGCCGCGATGCTGGAAAGTGAGTCTCCCGACTGAACGTAATAGGTTTGTCCCAAAGCCACTTGGGCCGAGAGGGACAATGACCCGAAGATGAATACTGAAACCCAAACTTTGCGTAACCGCACATTCTCAGCTCCCTTTTTGTCCGTTGATTCCACGGCGGGCAAAAAGTCCGGCGCTGCGAATATTACCGCGTTGAAGCTGCGTTGTGAAGTAAATTTTTTAGTGGACCGTGGTTGGAAATACTAGAAAACCCATCCTTCCCATCAGGCAATTTCTATGGTTAGCAAATTCTTTACCCTTTGACAGTTTCCTTGTGGAAAACGGTGGAAGAATCCAGTCGAGGCCGGTTTTTGAAACAAAGGTTATTTTTGGAGGGGATGATATATAGGATGAAGTAAATTTCAAATATAAAATTTGCATTCTTAAAGCCGAATGCAAACGGTATTAATCGGGATTTATTTCATCTTATTACATCTGAAATAAGTTGAATTAAATCCCTTATTATTTTCATCATGGAAGGCTTTAGGGACATGATGCAGACTAGAAATTTAATTCAACTTATATAGGATGGCCTTTAATAAAGGTTGGGCAGGCGGTTCGCCAACCGGGTCAGTTGCAAGAGATCGGCGATTTGGGAGGGAGCCAGTTTGCATCGTTCCGATTCGGGAATCAACCGTACATGCTGAAATAACCGCTCCGATCTTCGAATCAGTTGCGCCAGGAAGAATGAGAAGTTGAGCGACCAGTGGTATGCTTCCCACGAATTTTTCGGCCGGGTGGACAGCAGCATCCGGAGATGATCGTCCAGCGCTTCGAATTGGCCGAGTTCCATCTGCAACAATTGGCGAGAGGCCGGCTGGTTGGACAGATGGGCCAGGCTCTTCAATAGTTCCAGCATGGCGGCGACCCAGGATTCGGCAGCTTCGTTAACGGAGCGGCATTGCATTTCCATTCCGATCCCTCCGATTCTAGAAAGGATGAAATAAATTTCTCAACTAATTTGCGTTCCTAAATCCGGATGCAAATGAAAACAAATCGGAATTTATTTCATCCTAATTACATATGAATCAAGGAAAATATGTCGCAATTTATCTGGCGTTCAAAAAACTTGTTGTGACATATATAGCATATTCAAAAGGCCCAGCCGGGGTCACGGTTTAGCGGACCGGAAATTTTTGTGCTGCAAGATTTTGATTCCAGCGCTAAGTAGGGATGCTTTCAAATTAAAAGAAAACCCCGGAAACCGGGGTTTAATCGCAAAATGCCTGTAGTGGGTGTAAACGCGCCTCGGGCGCGACGGGCCTTATTTTCGCAGACAATCGCGCAGCCATCGGCCGCTTTCCTTGATGATCCGCGCTTGCGTGGGATAGTCGACATAGACCAGGCCGAACCGTTTCGAAAAGCCGCAGGCCCATTCGAAGTTGTCCAGCAGCGACCAGATGAAATAGCCCCGCAGGTCGACGCCGGCAGCGATGGCCCGGGCCGCTTGTTCGAAGTGGCGGTCCAAGTAAGCGATCCGTTCCGGGTCGCGGACGGCTCCGGCCTCAAGCCGATCGTTAAAGGCCACGCCGCTCTCGGTGATATAAAGCGGAAGACTGCCATAGTCACGCTTGATCCGCGTCAGTGCCTCATAAAGGCCGTCGGGATAGATCTCCCAGCCCATGGCGGTTAGCGGTGGGTTGGGCCGAAGGGGGGAAGCTTCCAGAATTTTTACATTGGGGTCGGCCGCGATCTGTTCCCGGTAATAATAGTTGATTCCCAGATGATCGAGGGGTTGCCGGATCCGTTCCAGATCTCCGGGAAGAACCGTGGGCGCCAGGCCGTGCCGCTCCAGAAGAGCCCAAAAGTCGGACGGATATTCGCCCCGTAAGATTGCGTCAAGATACCAACGGTTCCAGAGACCGTCCATCCGGGCCGCCGCGGCTTGATCCGCCGGTTCGGCGCTGGCCGGCACGTAATAATTCAGGACATGGGTCAGCCCGATGGCTCCCGGACGTCTGCTGTTCCGGAAAGCCTCCACCGCGGCTCCGTGCGCCAACAGCAGATGATGCGCCGACTGCATGGCGATCTTCCAATCGGAAAGACCCGGAGCGTGCTCACCCTGAATATGGCCTAGCGTGATATGGACCGCCGGTTCATTAAGGGTGACCCACAGCGGCACCCGGTCACCCAAGGTCTCAAAGAGCAGGCCGGCGTAATCCCGAAAATATTCCACCAGATCGCGGTTGGCCCAGCCTCCCAGTTCCTGAAGCCGGCTCGGCAGATCCCAGTGAAAGACGGTGAGCAGCGGCGTGATTCCCGCTTTTAACAAGGAATCAACCAACCGCTGATAAAAATCAAGACCGGCTTGATTGACCCGCCCCTTCCCATCGGGCATGACCCGCGACCAGGAAACCGAAGCCCGGTAGGCGTTCAGCCCTAATTCGTTCATGATGCCGATATCTTCCGGGAACCGGTGATAATGATCACAGGCGATATCGCCGGTATCGCCGCCTGCGACCTTTCCCGGCGTATGTGAGAAATCATCCCAAACCGAAGGCCCACGGCCGCCCTCGTTAATCGCGCCCTCGATCTGATAAGCGGCGGTGGCGGTTCCCCAAAGAAACCCGGCTGGAAATTGTTCTTTTCGCAATGGCGTTCCCTCCTTGTTCACGATAAATTCACCAACCTTCCTCAAAATCCTGCCTCTTTAATCGCCGGAGTTGAAGATCCGTTTGAACCATTTGAAGAGGTTAAACCGTTTCGAACACAGGTCGCAGATCTTGGTCGGTTCCTCGCCAAGTTGGAAATCACGCTCCTCCAGCTCCTGGCAGTACGGGGACGGCAAGAGGCCGGAACGGCGGCAGACTTTGAGCCGGACCACCCGGTGGATCTCGCAATAATCGGTCGGTTCCGTTCCAGCCAGGAAATATTCGGTCTCCGTCGGGCAGAAAACCGTGGCCCGCTGGCCGGTTTCGCGGCAAACGGCGGCTTTGATCACTTCTTCGGGAATGACGAAGTCCCGGACCGCCGTTCCGGCGAGAGCACCGCTCATGAAGTCGGCCCAGATTGGAGCCGCCACCCGGCTGGCCGAGCCGGGCAACGGCCGTTCGTTACGATCGCAGCCCACAAAGACGCAGGCCAGGAGATCCGGTGTAAAGCCAATAAACCAGGCGTCGCGGTTCTCCTGGGTGGTTCCGGTCTTGCCTGCGGCCGGCCGGTCGATCAGGTTCTGGATATTGGCGGCGGTTCCGCCATCCTGTAAGACTCCGGTCATGGCCTGAGTGACTAGGTAAGCGACGCCCGGATTGAGCACGCGTTGACGGGTTCCGGGAGCCTGATATAAAACTTGGCCGGACTGATCCACGATCCGGCGGATGGTGGTCGGGGTCATCTTGTAGCCGCCGCTGACCAAGGGTAGGTAGGCGGTTGACAGCTCCAGCGGCGTCAACTCGCCGGAGCCCAGCGCCAACGAAAGCTGGCGCGGCAGCGGCGCGGTGATTCCCAATGTTTTGGCAAAGTTGATGGTGGGCTCGATCCCGATGGCATCCAGCAGTTTGACCGCAACCACGTTGCTGGAGGAGGCCAATGCTTCGCGCAGTGAGAGTGAGCCGGTGGTTTGCGGGTTCTGGTCATCGGTGGGGAAGTAGACGGCGGATCCAATCTGATATTGTTTGGGGGTGCGGTCGATCCGGCTCGCCAACGTATAGCCGCGATTCAGGGCCTCGGCATATAGAATCGGCTTAAAGGCCGATCCCGGCTGGCGGCGGGCCTGGATTGCCCGATTAAATTGGGATTGGCTGATATCGGTCCCGCCGACCAAGGCCCGGATCCCGCCGTTTACGGGATCGATGGCAATCAAAGCGCCCTGCGGCTGGGTCAGCCCGTTTCGATCCTTGAGCAGCCGGGGCAGGCCGCGCGCCAGCGAACGCTCGGCCCGGCGCTGCATCCGCAGATCAAGCGTAGTTTCAATCTTTAAGCCCCCGGTATAGATCAGCCCCGGTTCTTTGGGAAAGAGTTTCTCCAGTTCGTCTTGGAGCAGTTGCAAAAAATAAGGGGCCGGACGGGTTCTGGCGCTCAAGCCGGGCAGCCGGAGTGGGAGAGTGCGGTACTGGTCGTACCGGCCGGCGCTGATGTAGCCGACCTGGCGCATCCGGCTCAAAACCTGGCCAATCCGACGGCGGGAAGCTTCGGGATGAAGATATGGCGAATAGAAGGCCGGGCCTTTGGGCAGACCGGCCAGTAAGGCCATTTCCGCCTGGTTGAGCGCGCCCAGTTCCTTGCCGAAATAGGTCTGGGCCGCGATCTTGACACCATAGGCGCCGTGGCCGAAATAGATTTGATTCAGATATAACTCCAGGATCCGATCCTTGGAAAAATGCAATTCCAGCTTGGCCGCGATGAACAGCTCTTTCAGCTTCCGGCTGAAGGTGCGGCGTTGATCGAGGAAGGCGTTTTTGGCCAATTGCTGAGTGATGGTGCTGGCGCCCTGGTCAATGCGGCGATGGACGATGTCGTGCCAGGCGGCCTTGGCGATCCGGCCCAGGTTGATTCCATGATGTTGGTAGAACCGGTGATCCTCAACGGCCAGGACCGCTTGAATCAGAAAGGGAGGGACTTCGCTTAAGGAAACGGGACGCCGGTTTTCCAGAAAAAAAGTGGTGACCGGCTGATGGTTGAGATCAAAAACCTCGGAAGCCACTGGCATCCGGGGCATGGGGGCCGGAAAATAAAGCGCCAGGACCAGGCCGCCCAAGAGCAGCGCGGTGAGGATTAGTGTCAGCTTGGTCCAGTTGAAGTTGAGCCAGAGCCGGTTCCGGAATAATTGTCGGAGTAAGTTCGACATGGGGATCCCTTTCTTTGCGGAATCGTTAATTAATATGTCCCGGGTGGATAGTTTTATGAAAAGCAGGGAATTGTTCACAGGTGTTGAACCATTTAAAAGCGTTGTGATAAGTCGCTAGGCTCATCGGACCTAACCCTTGCCCTTCCCCGGAGAAGTTTGTCAAGAAGCTCATTCAAGGGGAAGGGTAACCCTAGGCGTTGCTCTCCAAAGGCTTTGGACCCCGGAGGCATCGTTTACTCTGCCACGCGGGGGACCAGAACCAGGGATGGTTCAAGGTCCGGCGCTCGGGATGAGATTACGCCGGAAAGAGCAAGAGAGAGGTCTGTACCCAAGTTGCGGGTCTTCAAGACTTTATCCCAAGGCTCTCAAATCAATTCCCTATTATAATTGGAGGATTCTATGTTCTCACTGGAGATCCTTTTTTCATTTGGCGCCGGGTTCGGCTTTGGGATTTTATTAATGCTGTTGTTGAGCCGGGCCCGGCGCAGCGGGGAGATTGACCGGGTCCGGGAGTTGGATGAGATGGCACTCCGGCTCAAAGAGTCGTTCGCCGCTATCTCATATCAGGCCCTGCGCGATAACAGCGAGCAGTTTTTGAACCTGGCCCACGAAACGCTCCGGAGCCAGGCCCGTTCCGGCGAGCAAACGCTGGACGCCAAGAAACAACTGATCGACCAGAGCCTGGAAGTGATCGGCAAGGAGATCGGCCGGGTCCACGAACTGGTCGGCCAATTGGAAAAGGATCGCGAGCAAAAGTTCGGCGAGTTGAGTCAGCAGCTCAAAGGCGCCGCCGAACAAACGGCCCGGCTGCACGATACCGCCGAACAGCTCCGGGCGGCGCTGGCCAATACCCGCATCCGGGGCCAATGGGGTGAGCGGATGGCCGAGGATGTGCTGCGGATGTCCGGATTCATTGAAGGGATCAATTATTTGAAACAACGGGGGTCGCTGGCCGGGACCCGGCCCGATTACACCTTCCTGTTGCCGAAAAATCTCAAGGTCAACATGGATGTTAAGTTTCCGCTCGACAACTACCTCCAGTTCCTGCAAAGCGAGGACCCGGAACGGCGCGAGGCCTATAAACAGCAGTTCCTGCGGGACGTCAAGGCCCGGATCCGCGAGGTGACCGGCCGCGACTACATCAATCCGGCGGAGAACACCCTCGATTATGTGCTGGTATTCATCCCGAACGAACAAGTTTATGGATTCATCCAGGAGGCCGACGGAACGCTCCTTGAGGAGGCGCTCCGAAACCGGGTAGTGCTTTGTTCGCCGTTGACGCTGTATGCGTTTCTGGTCGTGATCCGCCAGGCGGTCGAGAACTTCAATCTGGAGCGGACCACGGGCGAGGTCTTGAAGCTTTTGGGCAATTTTAACAAGCAATGGGAGCTCTTTTGCGCCGGCCTCGACCGGATGGGAAGGCGGCTGGACGATGCCCAGAAGGAGTTCGCGGCACTAGCGTCAACCCGCCGGAGCCAACTGGAGAAGCCGCTCCGGATGATCGAGGATCTGCGGCGGGAAAACAGCCTTCCCGTCGAGCCGCTGACGCTGGAGAGCGCCGCGACGGAAGCGGAGGAGATTGGTTCCTAGTTGTTGGTTCCTGGTTCTTGGTTCAGTGGTTTCTGGGTCATAGTTGGTGGTTCGTAGTTCTTGGTTCTTGATGTCTGAGCCAAGTTTGTGGTTTTGTTTTTTTCAAAGTTCAATCCTAGGATATCGAGGTGTTTACCGTGACGATTTCCGCTCCGGTTGGGGTCTTTGATTCGGGGGTCGGCGGGTTATCGATTTTAAAGGAGATCCGGAGGCTGCTGCCCCGAGAAAATCTGATTTATCTGGCCGATTCCGGCCACTGCCCTTACGGGACCAAGCCGCTGGAGGAGATTCGCCGGCGGACGCTTGAGGTCAGTGATTTTTTAGCCGGATTGGGCGTCAAGGCGATCGTGGTGGCTTGCAACGCCGCCTGTACCGCCGGTCTGGAACCGATACGCGAGGCGCATCCGGAGTTGCCGGTGATCGGCGTCGAACCGGCGCTGAAACCGGCCGGAGCCCGGACCCGCAATGGGAAGATCGGGGTGCTGGCGACGCGGCTGACCTTGAACGGAGAACGGTTTTCGAACCTGGTCCGTGACTACGGCGACGGAGTGGAAGTCTTCACCCAGGCCGCGCCGGATCTGGTGACCCTGGCCGAGGCGGGGCGGATCGACGATACCGGGGTCGAGGCCGCGGTTCGGGGCTATCTTGAACCATTGCTGGACCAGGGAATGGATACGCTGGTGCTGGGGTGCACCCATTTCCCGTTCTTCAAACCGGTGATCGCCCGGATCGCCGGAGCTGATCTGCTGATCCTGGATACCGGGGAGCCGGTGGCCAGACAAACCCAAAGAATCCTGGAGGAGCGCGGATTGCTCAATCCCGGCGCCGCTCCGGGGCGGGAGCGCTTTTTTACCAGCGGCGATCCCGAGCTGTCGACCACGGTCATCCGGCAATTGTGGGGCGATCCGAAGGCGGTTGTAGCCCAGTCGGGAGTGTGAGGTGAGCTTCGATGAGCGACCTTTTTCAGTTAATCGCCGAGGCCAAGATCAAGGAAGCGATCGAGCGGGGCGATTTCGACAATCTGCCCGGCCAGGGCCGTCCGCTGCAACTGGAGGATCTCTCCCATGTTCCGCCGGAGTTGCGCGCGGCGTATTCGATTCTGAAGCATAACGGTTTTTTGCCGGAAGAGATGGAACTCCAGAAAGAGATTTTGTCCCTGGACGATCTGATTGCCCGCAGCACTTCGCCGGAGGACAAGACAGCCCTGCAAAAGCAGCGTCTGGAGCTGGACATCCGGTACCGGATCCTGATGGAACGCCGGGCGCGCCATAAAAACCGGTAGCGGACAACAAAGACCCGTGGCTTAATCCTCCACGGGTCTTTATTTTTAAGCAATTGAGGATGCTTATTTCTTCAGCCCGAACTCCTCGGCCAGCTTGGTGAAGGCCGGGAGGGAGTTTTCAATGGTCCGTTTGGACACGCAATAGGCGATCCGGAAGTAACCGGGCTGGCCAAAGCCGCTGCCCGGGACGAGCAGCAGATTGTATTTGACCGCCGCCTGGATGAACGCGACATCGTCGGGGATTGGGCTCTTCGGGAAGAGATAGAAGGCGCCCTGGGGCTTCACCACCTCAAAGCCGACCGCCCGCAAATGGTTGTAAAGCAGGTCACGGCGTTCCCGGTAGACTTCGGCTCCGACCACTTCGCCCTGGAGGTCGGCGATTAACCGTTGCATCAGAGCCGGGGCATTAACGTAGCCGAGCACCCGGTTAGCGAAGACCAGCGCGTCAAAGAGCAGTTCCGGCTGGGGGTTGTTCGGGTTTACCGCTACATAGCCGATGCGTTCGCCGGGCAGCGCCAGATCCTTGCTGTGTGAGGTCACCACCAGGCTGTGCTCGAAGCGGGACAGCACCGGTGGAACCGTTGCTCCGTCATAGACCAGCCCCGCGTATGGCTCGTCGGAGACCAGGTAGATGGTGGTCCCGAGTTCCGCTTCCTTGCGCCGGATCACGTCGGCCAGGGCCTGGAGGGTCGCTTCGGTGTAAACCGCGCCGGTGGGGTTGTTCGGCGAATTGGTCAGGATGATTTTGGTTTTGGCCGTAATCGCGGCCTCAATAGCGGCCGGATCGAGTTGAAAGTCGGGCCGGGAGGGCACGACCACCAGTTTCCCTTGATGATTATCGGTATAGAAACCGTACTCCACAAAATAGGGCTTGCTGACGATCACTTCGTCGCCGGGATTGAGCAGCGCCTTAAAGACGATATTCAAGCCGCCGCCGGCGCCGACGGTCATCACGATCTGGCCGGCAGTAAGGGACAGGCCAGTTTGGCGCGAGAGATGGGCGGCGACCGCGGCCCGGGTCTCGGGATAACCGGCGTTGCTCATGTATTGGTGCATTCCCGGAATGGGGTGGGCCGCCAGGTCGGCCAGTTTGGCCTTGAAGCTCGCCGGGGGTTCCAGGTCCGGGTTGCCCAGGGTGAAATCATAGACGCTGTCGGCGCCGTGGATCTTCCGGAGCCGGTCGCCTTCCTCGAACATTTTGCGGATCCAGGATGAACGGGAGAGAGAGTCTTGGACTTTGGTCGCAATGGACATGATCGATGCCTCCTCGGATAAAAGTGGGTTGATAAGTTCGCCGTCCGGCCCATCTCGCGGGACGGACTCCAACCGTGACTGCCGGAGATGATTTGCCGGCGGAGTATTCCCGTTGGGATGCCGAAAGAAGCGCGGCGCCGGTCGCCGCGCTTCTTTCACAAACTAAATATCCACATTCAGTTACTAAATATCCACATTCAGTTACTAAATGTGGATTGGGAGTAACTCCCCCAGTTCATTTATTAACAGAATATCCATATTTAGTTACTGATTATCCACATTCTTTTACTCCACGAAATAATTCAGTCACTGAATATCCACATTTAGTAACTGAAAATCGATGGGGAATGATTCCCCCAACAATTTTACCAAATAAACCTTCGTGCACGTCATGTCCTTCAAGGCAAAAAAGATTTCGTTTTCAAAAACCACCTATCCACCATGAAGCGCATGAAGACGTTTATCGGTGAAAGCTTAAGGATTTAAAGAAGTATATTTCCATATCCCTGGCGGTTATCCTGCAGGAGTTGGCCAAGATTTGGAGGTGTTTTCCGAGAACTAGGAACCACGAACCAAGAACTAGAAACCAGGAACCAGGAACCAGGAACCAGGAACTAGGAACTAGGAACTAGGAACTAGGAACCAAAAACCAAAACCACTCTCAACCCAAAGCCGCGTAAAATTCGGATCGTTTTCCGGGATTTTACGATCAAAACCCCCTTTACAGCGGCGGGAAAATGCGCTATAATTTATTTCACTGACGTGCCGAAGTGGTGGAACTGGCAGACGCGCAGCGTTCAGGGCGCTGTGTCCGCAAGGGCGTGCGGGTTCAAATCCCGCCTTCGGCACCATTAATTTTTAAAACGAGAAAAGAGAAATCTCCATCGATTGATGGAGATTTGATTTTTATGGGATGTTTTGCTAATCATTTATAAATCAAATTTAAGAATCCCCTACGGGAGCGGTTTCTTGGCTGAAATGCACTATGAAAAATCAGTTTCCCCCTTTTTATTATTTCTCGTTTTTCCGGGCAAAACTTTGCCATTTCGCGTTCCTCCGTACATTTTTTTGAACTTTTGAAGTTATAGGATTAAAACTCCTATTATATCTGGCCGTTACAATATGGTGGCGGCCCCTCATATATGAAAAGCGATGGCTATATAAGTTGAATTAAATTTCTGATATACATCATGTCCTTAAAGCCGGCCATGATGGAAAATTAATGAATTTAATTTAACTTATTTCAGCTGTAATAGGATGAAGTAAATTCCGATTTGATTCATTTGCATTCGGCTTTAAGAATGCCAATATTACATAGAAATTTACTTTATCCTATATATATATGGATACATATAAATCCGCTATTCTCCAAGCCGCTGCTGCCATTATGGGCAAAAAGGTACTATTCTTGAACCGCGGAATTTTTTTTCGATATTGCGGCCAGACGCGCTGTGCAGGCAAGCAACCCCACATCGCAGATCAGAAGTACGTAAGGCATCAGTGAGAAGGAAACACGCGCGAAAAGCTGGCCGAACAGCGGAGGCATCAATGTGACACCACTGTAGGCGAACGCCATTTGCAACCCCATAGCAGCTTGCGCGTTCTCCTTCTCGAAATAAACAGGCGTCTGAGGATTATTATAATCTATCGAAAGCCAATCGATACCCAAAGGCAAAAGGGCTACTTTACCAGCATATCCGCTGGCTCCTTTTAGAATTTTACCGTCAATCATGATACCCGCACCGGGAACAAAAGTCAACGGCAAACTTTAATACGGCAACGGCAAGCAATGCAAGTGCCCAATACATTTGCGAGTTTTTGAATTTTGCCTTATGGGTTAATCAGGCGCAAAGGAAATTTTCAACTCAAAATAGCATCGCCATGGCCTTCCGCGCCGGGAACCGTAAGAGTTCGCAGCTATCGGCGATTTTAAAATTTCAGCAGGATATTCCGTCCGCTACTGGAACTATTACCACTGAAAAGAACCATTGGGAAGCGTAAATAACTGTAAACGGAGGCGTATGACATGTTGAAAAAGATCAGTTATGGGTTTTGGCTTACCCTGATCGCGTTATTGATGCTCGCCTCGACCGCGTTGGCCAATTCCACCACCAAAATTTCGACCTTATTGGACACCAGGGACAAATTGATTGTCAAGAACCATTATAATATCGGTACCGTGGCGTCTGACGCGGACAATGTGGTTACCATCGACGCCATTGTCTATTATGAATTCGGGATGGAAGCCCAAAAGCTCAAGGGCCTATGGGTCAGTATCAATAATAAGGATGAGGACAACGAAAGCATCATCCTGGTTGATCTTGACGAAGTGGGCGCGCTTTCGAAAGGTCTGGACAATATGGCGAGTCTCGCCAGAAAGATGAAAGAAACCAAAACGGAGTATTTCGAAGCGCAGGTCCTTACTAAGGAAGATTTGAAAATCGGGTTTTATCAAGTCGGCAACGAACAACGCCTTTACATCAAAAAGTCCGGCTATTCGGAAGTTGGCATTTATCTTTCAATTGAGGATTTGGCCTATGTCAAATCCCTTATCGATAAAAGCACGATAATCTTGGCCGCTAAATAACGATAGCGCCGTTACCGCCAGTCCGGCCGCAGCCCGGTTATTCAAGAATCCCCGGTCGAAATACCGGGGGTTCTTGCTTGAATGATCTAGAGGGAAATTATTGACAAAATTATTTAACCATGTTAATCTTATTATAGATTAAACAAAATTGAATCTAGAATTAAGGAGTGAAAATCATGAAAATTTTATACAAAGCGAAGGCGCAGTCGTCCGGAGGCCGCGACGGCAAGGTCCGGATCGAAAACAGCCCCCTTGAATTGGAACTGGCGGTTCCGGCGGAAATGGGAGGTTCGGGGAAAGTTGGCGTGAACCCGGAGCAGTTGTTCGCCGCCGGTTACGCAGCCTGTTTTGAAAGCGCGGTCCTGCATGTGGCCCGCCGCCGCAATCTTTCGTTAAAGTCCACCGCGGTGTCGGCCGAAGTGGGGATCGGCCCGAACGATAAAGGCGGCTTCCGGCTGACCGTGGCGATCGAAGCGTTGATTTCGGGAGTGGATCAAGCCACGGCGGACGCGGTGGTTCAAGAAGCCCATCAGGTTTGCCCGTACTCCAACGCCACCCGGGGCAATATCGAGGTCATGGTCTCGGCGCGCGTCGAATAACATTTAAAAGCCATGTGATAAAGTCAAATAATCGACCGAAGCCTGTGCAAAAGCTTGAAAAAACGACTTTATCACTTGCTTTTTTGAGCTTTTGTGTACAACTCCGGCCAAAGGCCTGAGTTTATCACAACGCTTTTAGAAAAAGAGCCAAAAGGGGGCATAACGGTGAGCATTTACGAATCCGCCATTCAAATGGAGCGGGATGGCGAACAGTTTTACCGCGATCTGGCCAGGAATGCGCCGAATAAGGGATTCGAAGCTATTTTCAACCTGTTGGCCGACGATGAGGCGGAACACCAAAAGGTGATCGCCCGGCTCCAAGCCGATTCGCCCGTTGGCGCCATCGCCGCCAACCAGGCGGGCCCGAACCTTTTCGCCCAGTTAAAAAAGGACCGTTCCTTGAATGACTTGGACTCCTCGCAACTGGAGCTGTACCAAAAAGCGCTGGCGGTGGAGAAAAAAAGCCAGGAACTCTATCTCGCTGAAGCCGGCCAAACGGCCAAGCCAGAGGCCAAACAGGTTTTCGAACAGTTGGCCGCCCAGGAGGAGCAGCATTATTTCCTGATCCACAACATCGTGGAGCTGATGCTCCATCCCCAAACCTGGGTTGAGAACGGCGAATTTTATCATATTGAAGAATATTAAACTGGCCCAAAGCCTTAAAAAACCTCCGCTGTGGATAACGGAGGTTTTTTGGTTGGGTCAATTCAAGCCGGGTTCTTGGTACTGCTGCGGGATCCGATAATTTTGCTTTAAATTCATACTTTACAAATCGGAATTATATAGATTAAAATAAGGCCATAATCCTTTAGCGTTAATTATCTTAACAGTGAAATAATCGAGCCGATTGGACAACCAAAGGCTACTCGGTTTCTTCGCATAGAAGAGATCTGGTAGTCTTTTTTATTTTTGGAAAGGGGCGTGGGACCGCAAACCATGGATTGGCAAAAGTTAGAGGAAGCGGATTGGTTGTTCCGAAAAATGGTCCGGAGGTTTGTAAAAGAGCGTGACAAGATTCTGATTGAAGGAATTACCCTGCCTGCCCTGCTCATTCTCCATAAGATCATCCGGGATGGCAAGCAGCAACTGGGCGATCTGGCGGAGGAATTGGATTTTACGTCGGGAGCGGTGACGGCCTTGTGCGACAAACTGGAGGAAAAAGGATTCGCCTTCCGTTGTAAAGGCGAGGACCGGAGAACCGTTTGGCTCGATATTACCGACCAGGGCAGGGAGATGTTCCAGCGGAACCGGAACATCGGCAAACGGTGCGTCAACGTATTGTTCGAGGGCTTCTCCGAGGATGAACTGTCGGATCAGATTGGCGGGTATCGCCGGATCATCGGCAATCTGGAACGCTTCTCGGCGGAAATTCTCCAACTGGCGCGGGAAAACGCCGCGCCCGACCCGGCCGGCGGGCTGAAGCGGAGCGCCGAACCGGCCGATCGCAACAGCAGTTATTTGAGTTATTGACCTCCCGGCCGGCTTGGGAGGCGGAAATATTCTACCAAAGGAGTGAGGAGCATGGGACATCCCACCATTTATCCGACGGGAACCACGGTTTACAATCCGGACAAAGCGTGGAACGGCTATACCATTTATCAGGCGGCGGATCTGGGCGCCCTGTTAATCGACATGAACGGGAAAGAGGTTCATTTGTGGAAAGGGTTGCGGGGATTTCCCAACAAGATCCTGCCGGGCGGATTTGTCCTCGGCAGCACGGCGACCCGCGATCGCCGCTATGGTTTTCAAGATGAGGTCGATCTGGTGCAAGTGAATTGGGAGGGGAATATTGTTTGGAAATTCAACCGTTATGAGTATATCGAGGATCCCGGGCAGGAGCCGCAATGGATGGCGCGGGCGCATCACGATTACCAGCGGGCCGGCAATCCGGTGGGTTACTATGTTCCGGGCCTGGAACCGCGGGTTGACGGCGGGAACACTTTGATTCTCGCCCATAGGAATGTGCGCAAGCCGGAAATCTCCGCTCAGCCGTTGCTCGACGACGCCATCATCGAGGTGGATTGGGAAGGCAATATCGTCTGGGAATGGCTGTGCAGCGATCATTTTGACGAGCTCGGTTTTGACGGGCATGCCAAGCAAGCGCTGGCCCACGATCCCAACACCCGGTTTTTCGGCGATCACCATTCGGGCGATTGGATGCACATCAATTCCGCGTCCTATATCGGCCCCAATCAATTTTATGATCAGGGCGACGAACGTTTTCATCCGGACAATATTATTTGGGATGCCCGGGAATCGAATATTATCGCGATCATCGCTAAGAAAACGGGGCGGATCGTCTGGAAGATCGGACCGGATTATGCCGCGCCCCAGGTGGCGCATTTGGGCTGGATTATCGGCCAGCATCACGCCCATATCATTCCTAAGGGCCTGCCTGGAGCAGGGAACCTGCTGGTGTTCGACAACGGGGGCTGGGCGGGCTATGGGCTCCCGAACCCGGCTTCGGCGTCCGGACAGAAGAACGCGGTGCGTGATCATTCGCGGGTGCTGGAGATCAACCCCGTCACCCTGCAGATCGAGTGGCAGTATACGCCGACGGAGGCTAATTTTCAGGCCCCCATGGATTCGTACCGTTTCTACAGCCCCTATATCAGTTCGGCGCAGCGGCTCCCCAACGGCAACACGCTGATTACCGAAGGCGCGGACGGCCGGATCTTCGAAGTAACCCCGGCCCATGAGCTAGTCTGGGAATACCTGTCCCCTTATAAAAACCGGCGGAATTCCAACCTAGTCTACCGCGCGTACCGCCTGCCGTATGAGTGGGTGCCGCAGTTGGAAAAGCCAAGGGAAACCGCGATCCTTGGGCTGGATGTCGCTGATTTCAGAGTGCCGGGAGCGGCGCCCCGCGGGACCGATTCGGTGGTAACCGTGGACGGCGCGGTATTGACCTACGAAGATGGCGCGCTATGCGTGGCCAGGATCGATGAAACGCCGCAGAAATAAGCTTGATACATTTTAGGAGGAATAAAAATGAAACGAAACTTGCTCTCCCTCTGGCTGATTTTATTGGTTCTGGCAACGGCCGGGGGCCCGGGGTTCCAATCGGCGGCGGCCGCCAAGGCCAATTCGCCGGTTCCGCTAAAGCTCAGGCTGGCCATTGATACCGCCGCGGGCGGCTCGTTTCAGTTCCGGATCGCCAAAGATAAGGGCTTTTTCGCCAAGTACGGCATTGACGCCGAAACCTTGAATTTCGCTTACGGAATCGATACGGTCAATGCACTGCTGGTCGGACAGGCGGATACGGCTTTGGCCGCTGACTATGCGCTTGTCAATTCCCTGGGCAAGGGAGATATGACGGTCGTTAGCGCGTTAACCCGGACCAACAAGAAATCCGGCGCCCGGACCATTCTCTTTGCCAGGGATGATATTAAGAAGGCCCAGGATTTAAAAGGTAAAAAGCTGGGTGTTCAGAAAGGAACGGTTTACGAATACGTCTGGGCCAAATATCTGGAAAAAAACCATATCGCCGGCAGCGAGATCAAATATGTCGCCTTTAGCACATTGGACGCGGCCATTGTGTCCTTGCAGCGTGGCGATATGGACGCGGTATGGATCGGGGGAGCGATGACCGCTAAATTCCAAAACCTTAAAGGGGTCAAAGCCTTGGCGACAGTCCAGGACTCCGGGGTTAACATCAGTTCCTACTTATTGCTGGAATCCGCTTTTGTGGAGAAGAATTCGGACACCGTGGCCTCAATTCTCAAAGCCCTGGATGAGGGGATCCGCTACATCGCGAGGCACCCCCAAGAAACCGCCGACTTGGCGTTCAAGGAGCTGAAGCTACCCAAAGACAGCGTGTTGACGGAGCTTGACTACACCAATTATGCGCTTGGGTTCAGCCAGGAAGATTTCGATCATCTGCAGGATGTGAAGCGATGGGTCGAAGATCACGGCATATTGAAAGACAAGTATGAACTGAAAGACAAGATTAATGTTAAACCGCTGGAAAAATCATTCCCCGGCCGTTTGACGTACGCGCCATGACCTGAAAGGAGAAGCCGGGCATGTCAGGGTCTTTTACTCCATGCCCGATCCGGGTTGAAAAGGTCGGCAAGACCTTTGACGATCCGGGCCGGGCAGAGTCCCGTTATATTTTGAAAAGTGTCGATCTGGTGGTAAACGCGGGAGAATTCTTCGTGCTGCTCGGTCCGAGCGGATGCGGCAAGTCGACCTTGCTCAATTTGGTCGCCGGTTTTATTGGCGCCAGCGAAGGAACGGTCAGCCTCGGGGATCACAAAATCGAAAAACACGGCAGCGAGCGGGCGATGGTCTTTCAAAACGCCGATTCTTCCCTGTTCCCGTGGCTTACGGTCAGGGGGAATGTGGAATTCGGCCTGCGGATGAAGCGGGTTCCCAAAGAGGAGCGGCGGCGCGTCTCCGACCGATACCTTGAATTGGTCGGGCTCACCGGCCATGAAACCAAATTTCCCCGGGAACTTTCCGGCGGCATGAAGCAGCGGGTGCAGTTGGCGCGGGTTCTCGCCAACGACCCGGCGATTCTGTTGATGGATGAGCCGTTCGGCGCGCTGGACGCCATGACCCGCCGCGCCATGCAGAAAGAGCTGGTCCGCATTTGGCGGCGGACGGCCAAAACGATCGTTTTCGTCACCCACGATCTCCAGGAAGCGTTGCTGCTGGGGCAGCGCGTCGGGATCATGTCTTTGGGCCCGGATTCGCGGATCACCGCTATTTATGATGTGCCGCTGGATTACCCCAGGGATGTTACAAAACCTCAATTCAACGAAATTTATCAGATTATCGGGCGCCATTTTGGAGAGGGAGCGTGAACTGGGATGACATGGGCGCGAAAGCTATTAAACACCGGCGTGGCAACCTGGGCGATGGTTTTGTTGCTTTGGCAACTAGTGGCGCTGCACTCCAATCCCGATTTCTTCCCCGGCCCGCTGCCGACATTGCGGGGAGTCGTGGAATTGTCACAGGACGGCTCGTTATTCCGATACATCGGAATCAGCCTGGCCCGGGTTTTGAAGGGATGGGCGCTCGGTGTCATTTGCGCCGTTCCAATCGGCCTGTTGATGGGCAGAAGCGCCCTGTTGCGGGCGCTGACCGAACCGTTTCTGCACTTCATCCGGTTTATTCCGCCGTTGGCCTTTATCACGTTATTCATGTTATGGCTCGGCATCGGGGAAACGTCCAAAGTGGCGCTGATCATGTATGCCACTTTATTTACAGTGATTTTGAACACCATGACCGGGGTGCTGGCGGTGGAGGAAGACAAGCTTCGTTCGGCGCGCTGCATGGGGGCTTCGGAGCGCCAGATTATGCAGTATGTGATCGTTCCGGCCACCATTCCTTATATTTTCACCGGAGTCCGGCTGGCCATGAGTTCCTCGTTTATGGCGATCATCGGCGCGGAGATGGTGGCGGCCAATGAGGGCGTCGGCTTTATGATCTGGAGTTCCCGGCTGTATTTTAAGACCGATTGGATTTTCGTGGGCTTGTTTTCGCTGGGGATCATGGGTTTTGCCACCGACCGCCTGCTCAGTTGGGTCGGCGGCGTCGCCTTGGCGCGCTACGGAATACCCTGCGGCGCCGCGTTCCGGGGCAAGGAGAAATAGCCTGGACTTACGTTTTCAGGAGCAGTCTTGTTAATTGACTCAAATCCGCCACCCGATTATCCCGGGCGGCGGTTTGACTTTTGCTAACCTGCCGCCGCCGTTCGCGAAGCATCTCCGCCAGCTGCGCTATATAAGTTGAAATAAATTTGTGAATAAGCTTTCCCATCCTTAAAGCACCGCTGGGAAAGGTCAATGTCAGTTTTTATTTCAACTTATAAATCAAGGGAAATATGTCGCCATTTATCTGGTGTTCAAAAAACTTATTGCGACATATATAGTTTTCCGTATTGCCGCTTTTCTCGATCTCCATCCGGCAATGTTCCGCCGCCAACTGGTTCTGCTGTATTGTCAAATGACTTATCCACATTGCATCATCGCTTTTCCACATTGGAAGATGGCAATTCCGGATTGCGATCCACCAATTGGAAATTGGCAGATTGCATTCCTCCAATGTCAAATGACAATCGACATGGGAAAGATCGCAAAGTGACATTGGCAGCTGCCATTGGGCAATTGCCATCCACCAATTGGAAATTGGCGAATGGCTTTTTCACATAGCCTCTTGTCCGCTTTCCCGTCCTGTGATATAATTTAAAAAATCTTTTTTCATACCGGCTTTGACGGAGATTACTAAAGCGCCGTGGTGACAGATAGAGAGCGGGCGGAAGGTGCGAGCCTGCCGTAGACGGACGCCGAATTACCCTCCCGAGCCTCCGGTCGAAACCAAGCGCAAGTAGACCGGCACGGTCCGCCCGTTATCGCGGTTTGAGGCGCGCCCGCACTTGTTTGATAGGGCGCGTAAAGTAAGGTGGTACCACGAGACCATTCGTCCTTACCCGGACGATGGTCTTTTTTTATTTTTAAAGCGGCGCTGCGCTACCATTTTCGACAATTTGAGGAGGTTTATGTCATGTCCGTTTTTGAAACCCTAAAAGAGCGCGGTTTTATCCAGCAGACCACGCATCAGGAACCTTTGTTCGAACTGCTGGAGAAGGAGCGGGTCACCTTCTATATCGGTTTCGATCCGACCGCCGACAGCCTGCACGTGGGCAGCCTGCTGCCGATCATGGCCATGGCCCATATGCAGCGGGCCGGACACCGGCCCATCGCCATTCTCGGCGGCGGAACGGCGATGATCGGCGATCCCAGCGGCAAGACCGAGATGCGTCGGATGATGACCCAGGAGATCATCGCCCACAATGCGTCCTGTTTTAAAGGACAACTCTCCCGCTATCTTGACTTTTCCGAGGGGAAGGCGCTGATGGTCAACAACGGCGACTGGTTGCTGGAACTGAACTATATCGAGTTCCTGCGGGAGATCGGCTCTCAGTTTTCAGTGAACCGGATGCTGACCGCCGAATGTTTTAAGACCCGGATGGAGAAAGGGCTATCGTTCATCGAATTCAACTACATGCTGCTCCAGTCCTATGATTTTCTGGTGCTATACCGGAAATACGGTTGCCGGCTCCAGATGGGCGGAGATGACCAGTGGTCCAACATCTTGTCCGGCGCCGACTTGATCCGGCGCTTGGAGGGGAAGGAAGCCTACGGCATCACCTTCCCGTTACTGACCACCAGTTCCGGGCGGAAAATGGGGAAGACCGAGGCCGGCGCGATCTGGCTCGATCCGGCCAAGACCACGCCGTATGAGTTCTATCAATACTGGCGGAACTGTGACGACCGGGACGTGGAACGTTTTCTGGCCCTTTACACCTTCCTGCCGATGGACGAAGTCCGGCGGCTGGGATCGCTTGCGGACCGGGAGATCAACGACGCCAAGCAAATTTTGGCGTTCGAAGTTACCAAGCTGGCCCACGGTGAAGCGGAGGCGCTGAAGGCGCAACAGGCGGCATCGGCTCTTTTCGGAGGCGCCGGAGACGAGCAGGCGGTGCCGCAGGTTGAGATCAGCCGGACGGAGTTCGGGCCGGGATTGGGGATTCTCGATCTGCTGGTCAAGGCCGGCCTGGCCGAGTCCAAGAGCGAGGCCAGACGCCTGGTTCAGCAAGGCGGGATCAGTCTGAATGACGAAAAAGTGACCGATTTCAACCGGCTGGTGACCGGGGCTGATCTCCGCGACGACAAGCTGCTGCTTAAAAAGGGGAAGAAACAGTTTCAAACGGTGAAAGCGATTTAAACCGTTACCCGTCAGGTTTTTGATTTCACGTTCTTGAAGGCGCCGCAAGCTTGCGGCGCCTTTTCGTTTTCAAGTTGAATGAAACGCCGGTTTATGGTTTAATGGTAATCAGGACTAACTTGAAATTGTTACCACTCGAATTCGAACGCGATGCTTTCAGCGCGCCGACGGCTCGGCGCCGCTTTTAGGGAAAGGATTATGATGAAGCAGATTCTGGTCACGGCCGGGGTCATCCATGAAGCAAACCGGATCCTGATGGCCCGGCGCCGCCTGAATGACCGGGAGGGCGGCAAATGGGAGTTTCCCGGCGGTAAAGTGGAACCGGGCGAAGACCCGCGGCAGGCCATTTGCCGCGAACTCCGGGAGGAACTGGGGATCGCAGCCGAAGCCGGCCGGGTCTTGGACGTAGTTTCGGTAAACGACGGCGATCAGCAGTTGATTCTGCTCTATTTCGCCTGCCGCATCCGCTCCGGGTCCCCCAGCGCCCTTCAGTGCCAGGAGGTTTGTTTCCTAAGCCCGGAACAGATCGACCGGCTGGAGAAACCCGCGGCCGATTCCTGTTTTTGGAGAAACTACCGGGATGATCTATAACGTAGGGAACGTAGGGACCGTAGGGACCGCGACCCGTTTGACCGATGATTGGCCCGCCGGCTCCGGCCGGACGGCATGGAAGGGAGCAGACAGATGATTCCGTTGCGGGATACGATCCCCAGCCGTCACCGGCCAGTGATGACCTGGCTGATTATCCTGGTTACTTTGGCGGTATTCCTTTATCAGTTGAAACAGTTGGAGTTCGATCCCGAGACCTATCAGCACCTGCTGGGTCAATTCGGATTAATTCCGGAGAGTTTCCGGGGGCGGTTGCCGGTTTTGGACCCGGCCGCCTGGTTTCCGTTTGTCTCGTACATGTTCTTGCACGGCGGATGGATGCATGCCATTGGCAACCTCTGGGCGCTCTGGCTCTTCGGCGATAATGTGGAGGACCGGATGGGGCCCGGCCGGTTCCTGCTGTTTTATCTGATCAGCGGTGTCGCGGCCGGACTGGTCCATTTCTATTCCGATCCGCTTTCGCCGAGCGTCACCATTGGCGCTTCCGGCGCCATCGCCGGAGTTATGGGCGCTTATTTTGTCATGTTTCCTTCGGCCCGGATCGTGACTTTGATTCCCGTCTTTTTCATCCCGCTGTTCCTGGAAATCCCGGCCCTCGTTTATCTGGGATTCTGGCTGCTCAGCCAAATCTATTCATTTATGCTTTCCCGAGGAGGAGCAGACGTTTCCAACATTGCCTGGACCGCGCATATCGGCGGTTTTCTGGCCGGATTGATCCTGCATCGGCTCTTTCTCAGAACCCGGCGGAAATATTATTATTGATCGTGATGATTTCGATGCGTTGGGATACCCCCAGTCTTTGGCCGGGGAGACATATACGGATGCCGGGAAAAGCGGGGCAGTGATCTACCGGGATTATCCGGCGGGGCCGTAATGTAGAGCATGCTTTATCTACAAGGCTTTAGATGATTTAGTTAATATTTAACAGCTATCAACTTATTTTTGAAAATGCCGATATTAAAAATGACAGGGGGTGGCCCGATGAGATTACGGACCAAGGCGCTCCTTATAGCCACTTCAATCAGCACGGCACCACTGCTCCTAATTATCTTGCTGTTGATGGTTTTGCCTGAATCGGCGGGTTTATTGTTCAATTTGAATTTGGAATTAAGCGGTTTAAGGGATCATCTTCCGGCATTGGCTGTAATCTTTTTGGCGCAGTCATTATTTGTCTTTTTAGCGTTATGGCTGACTCGCCGCTCCACTGATAAACGTTTAGCTGAACTTATCAATTATCTTCATCTCATCTTTGCCGGCCAAAGCCCACGGCTGGAACCGGATAACCATCACGACGAGCTTTCCGAGCTGCGCCAGTCCTTCCTCAGACTTTACGAGCAGATGGAACAATCCCGCCGGGAACTGGAGATTAACTTCCAACAACTGCAGATCTCCAATATGAAAGTGGAGGAGAAGTACGCCCAATCCTATACCCTGCAACTGATCCAGGAAGAGATCGGCCGCGAGCTGGATACTGAAAACCTGCTCAAAAAAACCGCCGATATTGTCATTGGCGTCCTGGGCTGTAAACACTGCTCCATTTACCTGCTGGATGAATCCGCGCAGGAACTGGTCATCAAGGCGATCTCCGGCTTTATCTCCGCCGGCAACCTGATCGGAGCCATTCCGGTTCAAAGCGATCATATCATCGCGAAAGCGTTCCGCGAAAAATCCATTATCTCGCACCGCAATACCCCCGATTCGGAACTGGCCCATTATTTCAAAAGCTATGCCATTATCCCGTTGGTCGGCCGGAATGACAGCTTTGGCGTCATTCTGCTCGAACATGAGATTGGCGGCGGCGTTACCGAGGATTTGCTGGACTTCGCCAAACTGATCGCCAAGGAACTGAGCCTCTCGGTGGAGAACGCCTCGCTGTATTCCCAAATGAAAGAGAACGCCACCCATGATTACCTGACCGGAGCTTACAACCGTACCTATCTGGTTCATTATATGGAGGAGCTGTTTGACGGTTCGCCGACGGATGTGGCCGTCATCCTCCTGGACATCGATTTGTTCAAAAGCGTCAACGACCGGTTCGGCCATTTGACCGGAGACGCGGTGTTGAAGAACGCCGCCGGATTGATTCAGCGCGAGCTTCCCGGCGGGATTCTCGCCCGCTACGGCGGGGAGGAATTCGTAATCGTTCTGCCCGGGATGAAGCAAGCCCAAGCGCTTCAATTCGCTGAGAACATCCGGGAACTGATCGAATGCCACCGTTTTCTGGCCAACGACGGTACGCGGATTCCGGTGACGATCAGTTCCGGGGTTGCCTGTTTTCCCGGAGTTTCGCTCGGATATGAAAAGCTTCTGCATCTGGCCGATGAGGCATTGTATGAGGCGAAAAATTCCGGCAGGAACCGCGTCCGGGTGGCGACCGCGACCGGGATCACCGATTCCTTGGATCTGTTCGATTCCAGCGGATAATTTTTTGAGATTGACTATATCGTATTATTGTAATATAACAAAGGCATTTTCATTGATATTATCCTGTTTTAGCCGGCTTTATCAGCGTCTCAACCCCCGAGCCGGTGTATCAGATGCTTTTATTGCGCAAAATAAGGAGGTCTCATGGAGAATCCGTCGGATTGGCAATGTTTTTATGAGAAGGCCGAATTATTGAAGGCCCTCGCCCATCCGGTCCGGCTGTGCATTGTCCGGGGGCTGCTGGAGAAAGGCGAGTGCAATGTGCAGCATATGCAGTCTTGCTTGAATCTGCCCCAGTCCACCATCTCTCAGCATCTGGCCAAGCTGCGGCTGAACGGAATTCTGCGCTGCCGGCGCGAGGGACTGGAAGTCTTTTATCAAGTGGACAATGAGCTAATCCGAGAGATGATGGCAGTCTTGTTTCGAAAGTAACGTTTCCGGCAGCTTCAGCGGTAGCGGCGCTGCTGCGAAACTTGCCTGCCGAACGTGGGCGAACAGCCCCGATCCATATCGCTCTACTTTAACAGCGCTTGAGGGCGGCTTTTTATAGCCACGCCAGCGGCGCGGAGTTCACTTCGACATCGACCAGCGCTGGAGCTTCCCGCAAGGCTTCGGCAATGGCCGTTTCCCCTTCAAGTTGGTCTGGGATCCGATGGCTTCTGATTCCAAAGGATTCCGCCAGCCGGACCAGATCGGGGAGGACCAAGTCGGTTCCAAAGCGAGCGAAGCCGTCTTTGGAAAGCTTTTGATTTTCCAGGCCGTATTGATTGTTGCGAAGCACAAAGACGGTCAGCGGCAGCTGGTTGCGGACGACTGTCGCCAGTTCGCCCAGGGACATCAGGAATCCGCCATCCCCAACGATACTGACCACTTTTCGCTCCGGGTATAGCAGACAGGCCGCGATTCCAGCCGGGATCGCGCCGCCCATGCCACGCCATTGTGAGGAGAGAAGCACCTGTTGCCGGCTTGCCGCGAAAGCGGTGTCGAACCAATAGGCAAACTCTCCGACATCCAGGGCGATTACCGCATCCTCGGGCATATGCTGGGCTAAAGTCCGGAAGAAGACCAGCGGGTGCCGGGGATCGCGATTGTCGTCAACCAGTTTCCAGCGCTCCTGATGGCTCAGGCTGACCCGGTGCCGCCATTCCTCCCGGGGAATCCGTTCCGGGATGAGTTCGCCCAAACGTTGCGATAACATGGCCGGGTCGGCCCAGACCGCCGGATAGGCGGGCAGGGAGGCCGGGAAATGATCCAAGACCTGAATCATTTGGCTCCCGGAAGGAAAGTAACGCTGTTCATAGACGGCCGTTCCGACCAGGAGAATCAAGTCGGCCTCGGCCAGACAATCCGGGAGGTGAGCTTCGCCGATTCCGCCCAGGATGAGGGGGTGGCGGTCGGGAAGCGCGCCTTTGGCTTCCTGGGTCAGGATAACGCCGGCCCCCCATTTGTCAGCGAACCCCAACAACCCTTCAGCTTCGGGCCGGGCTTCTTTGCCGATGACCAGCACTGGCCGGTTGGCGCTTTGCAATGTGGCGGCCGACTTTTCCCAGTCTCCGGCCATAATATTGGTTCCCCGCAAATCGTTTTGAAACGAGCCGGGCCGGACCGGTCCTTCCGATGCCGGCTGGGCCAGAATATCGGTGGGAATTTCAAGATGAACCGCGGTCCGTGTAGCCAAGGCCCGATAAATCAGGCCGGTCAGAGCCGGAATGGCGGCGCCCGGGTTGATGCAGGATTGGGTTTGAGCGGTGACCGCGTTGAAAAGCAGCCGCTGGTCAAGGTATTGGACGTTGCCGGGTGCGTATTTGATTCCCGCGACTTGGCCCGTTAGGCAAAGAAACGGCGCGCCGTCGAGAAAAGCCTCGGCGGTTCCGCTTAGTAGGCTGGCCGCGCCCGGCCCGGAGGTTCCGACGCAGACCCCCAGTTTTCCGGAAGACTTGGCATAAGCCGAGGCCGCGTAGGCGGCGGCAGCCTCGATAGTGGTCGGAATGAATCGGATGGCGGTTTGGCGGCTGAAGGCATCGGCCAGTGGAAAGACGGCATCGCCAATGACGCCGAAGATGTGTTGGACGCCGTAAGCGGCCAGTTGCTCCAATATGAGATCGGCGACGGTTTTGCCCATGGTACCTCCCGGCGTGGTGCGTAAGAGATGATCGTTAGTAATTTTTCCGTAGGCGCGGCCGGGTATACCCTTTAAATGACAAAAAAATGGACCGCTCACCGCGGTCTTTAGGAAATATAAAAAAAAGAAGGAAGGAATGATGAAGATGAAAAAGAATGTTCACGTCGGACTGACGTTATAAACAATATAAAGGATTTCGCGGGAAAAAGGAAGGGGTAGGGGGTTAAACTTTAGTAACGAAGCGTTGTAAGGATTGTAACAAGACGATTGGACCGGTTCGTCCCAAGGATTCGCTTGAAGAAAACGGCGGGAAACGTTATAATGACAGAAACGATTTCATTTTTCCGAATATGGAGGAGGTTTCCGGAGTTGAACGAGCGAGTCTATAATTTTTATCCCGGGCCGGCGACGCTTCCGCTTCCGGTGCTGGAAGCAGCGCAACGGGAGTTATTGAACTATAAGTCGACCGGTATGTCCGTAATGGAGTTGAGTCATCGGGGGAAGGATTACGAGGAGTTGCATCATGAGACCGAAGCGTTGATCAAGGAGATCAGCGGGGCTCCGGCCGATTACCGCGTATTGTTCATGGGCGGGGGCGCCAGCTCCCAGTTTGCTTTGGTCCCCATGAACCTCCTGACTCCGGAGTCCGAGGCCGATTATATCGTCACCGGAAGCTTCGCTGAGAAGGCGTTTGAAGAGGCGGGCCGGGTCGGCAAGGTACATAGCGCCGCCAGCACCCGCGACACCAATTACGATCGGATCCCGGACTTTTCCGAGATTCATTTGGGCCCCAATCCGGCCTATGTCCATATTACATCCAATAATACCATCTTCGGCACCCAATGGCACGCTTTTCCGGAGTTTCCCGGTGTCCCTCTCGTCGCCGATATGTCCAGCGATATTCTTTCACGGCCCTTCGATGTCTCCAAGTTCGGCCTGATCTATGCCGGAGCCCAGAAGAACCTCGGCCCGGCCGGAGTGACCGTGGTGCTGATCAGCCCGGAATTGCTGGCCAAGGCTAATAAAAACCTTCCGGCGATCTTCCAGTATGGGACCTTCGCCAAAAACGATTCGCTTTATAATACCCCGGCAACTTTCGCGGTGTACATCATGAATTTGGTATTGAAATGGATCCAGCGCAACGGGGGCCTGACCGCCATGGAGCGCGTCAATCAGGCCAAAGCCGCCTATATCTATGACGCCATTGATGCCAGCGGTGGTTTCTATCGCGGCCATGCCCAAAAGAAGGACCGGTCGTTAATGAACGTCACCTTCCGGCTGCCCAATGAGGCGTTGGAGGAGGCGTTCGTCAAAGAAGCCAAACAAGCCGGCCTGGTGGGCGTCAAGGGCCATCGTTCCGTCGGCGGGATGCGGGCTTCGATCTACAATGCGATGCCGGCGGAGGGTTGCCAGGCGCTGGCCGAGTTGATGCGGGATTTTGCCCGGCGGAACGGGTGATGAAGCTAAGCGCTTATTCGTAAACATAAGAAGCCGTCCCGTCATGGGCCGGCTTTTTTGATGCGAAGGCCTGAAGCCAATAAATCGCGCGGTCAATCAGGGCTCGGGCCTGGCGGCGCCCATTCGGCCGGAGCCAAAGATTCGTCAGGCAGTATTGGTCCGGAGTTCCTCCATCATTTGCAGGAACACTTCAACCAACTCCGGATCAAATTGCGTTCCCGAACAGCGTTGCAGCTCCGCCACGGCCTCCGCGTGGGAAAGCGCCCGACGGTAGGGCCGGTCGCTGGTGATGGCGTCATAGGCGTCCACGATGGCCAGCATCCGGCATTCCAGCGGAATCCCTTCGTTCTTCAACCCGTTGGGATAACCGTTTCCGTCCCACCATTCATGATGCATCAGGATCCAATCGGAGATATGGAGCAAATCTTGGGCCGAACGGGCGATGCCGTATCCGATCTCCGCATGGCGCTGCATGATTTCCCGCTCCTCGGGGTTGAGCGGACCCGGTTTAAAGAGGATGCTGTCCGGAACCCCCACTTTTCCGATATCGTGGAATTGGGCAAGCAGGCTCATATCATGAATCTTGCGGTCAGTGAATCTGAGTCTTCGCGCCAGGCTGATCATCAAGCTCTTCATCCGGTCGGGATGGCCTTCGGCGATAAAATCACGCACCCCAAGAGTTTTGACCAAGGTTTGGATGATGGCGCCGCGCGCGTGCCGGCCGCGCTGAAGTTTTTCCTGATACATATTATTGTCGGCTTCTTCATAGACAGCCGTCATATTTTTGGCGCCCTCGCCGCAAAAAGCCCATCCGGTGGAGATGCTGAGCGGCAGGCCGGGATGGGTTTGATTATAGAACCCGATGCTTTCTTGAATGCGCGCGCCGATCTGTTCCAGCACCGGGCCGTCGCATTCCGGCAGCAGCACCGCGAATTCATCGCCGCCGATGCGGGCCACCACGTCGCTGCTGCGAAAGCTCCGCTTGAGGGCGGAGGCTGCGGCTTTCAGCAATTGATCGCCGGCGCTGTGGCCGAGCGAATCGTTGATCAGTTTTAAGCCGTCGACGTCACAGATGACCAAGCCGACGGCGGTTTGCCGCCCGCCCTCCAAACGGCGAATCTCTTTTTCGAAGTAAGTCCGGTTATACAGTCCGGTCAAAGGATCGTGGAGGCTGAGGTATTTGAGTTGCTCCTCCGTTTTTTTCCGCTCCGATATGTCGCGGATGGATTCAATGGCTCCCATCAGATCCCCCTGTTTATTATAGAGCGGCGACGCGGTCGCCCACAAATGAGCTTCCTTGTCTTGGCGCGGCAGGATTACCTTCATTTCCGCATAAAAAACGGTGCCCAATTTTTCGGCGGAATCATAATAGCGTTTCAATTCCAACGGGTCGGCAGTGACCAGGTCCAGCAACATGGGCCGGGAAGAACCGTAAAAGGGAAACGAATAAAGGTAATCCCCCTTGCCGAGGATCTCTTCCTTTGAGATCCCGGTCATCGCTTCGATCGCCCGGTTCCAGGCCACGACCCGGTGCGAAGCGTCAATGACCAGAGTGGGATCGGGCAGGAACTCGATGATATCCAGCAGGTGTTGGCGGCTTTCCGCCAGTTGATCGTGGAACAGCTGCAAATTATCCAGCATATGATTGACTTTTTTGACCAGAACGGTCAGTTCGTCAGCGCCGGTGAGCGGCGCTCGGATCGTCAGATCGCTGTTGGCCGCAATCCGGTCAATGCATTCATTGAGGGCCGAGACCCGATTTAAAACCGCCTTATTCAGAAAAAGGGCTGCCACCTTTACAAGGATCAAACCGATGGCAAGCAGTACCGCCAGATAGTAAGCAGACCGGCCGTATTCGAAAAAACGGCTTTCCGAAGAGGAATACAGGAACCCCAATAAGATGAAAACAGGTACCAGATAAATCGCGCCGATGAAAAACGATATTTTTTTGCGAATATCCAAATCGAGTCCCCCCTTGCCAACGCCAATGCCCCGTCCCTGCCGGTTGGGCGGGGATCTCGCATATTATAAATTATCGGTTGTTTTCATAAATTTAGTAAGTTTATTCTTGAAAACCAAACCCCATCTTCAAGAAATTATTTAACAAAAGGCCGCCATATGCTGGCGGCCTTTAATTTTTTTTGGAAATCGGAAATTTTAAGAGCGCTTGACGTATCGTGATGAAGAAATTTACAATCACGGATCGTGTTCGTTAACTGAGTGCAATCATTGAAATGATATCGATTCGACTCCAACTCACCTGGGGATAAAATCTTGCCGCATCAATTGTTCCACGGGTGTCGCCCGCTTGATCAATCCCAATTCCAGCATCAATTGCTGGGAATCCTCCCAGACCGACGGGTCGGACCGGCCCAATCCGTGCTTCCGCGTATAGTCATTTTCCCAAAGTTTCAGGGATTCCGTCAAAACCCGCCGTTCGATCTTTCGCTGCTCCGCGCCGGCTTCGGGTAAGAACTTCAGGCAGATGTCAAAAGCTTCGTCGGGATGGTCCAGGCAGTAACGCATGCCCTTGAGAGTGGCCCGGACCATTTTGCGGACGAGCGCCGGCGAACGCCGGAGGACGGGATCCCCGGCGATCAGTCCGTGGCCGGGCAAAGACAAATAGTTCCAAACTGGGATGACCGTGACCGGCTGACCCGTGGCCTGGAGCTTGACTGATTCATTGTTGGCGAAGCCGACCACCGCATCGACCCGGCCTTCGGTCAGGGAGACGATCTGGGTGTAGCCGATGTCGATCAGGCGCACCTCGGATTCGTTGATTCCGGCTTGCTTCAGAACGGCTTTGATCCCCAATAGATTGGTCCCGTAGAGCGGCAGCCCGATCTTCTTGCCCCGCAGCTCCCGGGGCGAACGGATGCCGGAGTCGTCCTTGGCGATGATCGCCAGAGGAAACTTGGCGTACAGGTTGATCAGATAGGTGACGGGTATCCCCTGGGACCGGGCGATGATCGCCTGATCGCCGCCGGCGACGGCGAAGTCCATTTGCCCGGCGGCCGCCAGCTGCAGGGCGTCGATGTCCATCCTGTAATCGAACCGGACCGCCAGTCCCTCGGATTTGAAAAATCCCTTGGTTTGCGCCACGTACCAGGGAGCAAACTGTACATTAGGGACATAGGTCATTCCCAACGTCACCGGCCGGCTCGCGGCGGATGTAGCTGACGGCGGCCCCGCGCTCAGTAAAAGCAAGGTGATGATTAGAAGCCAGAACGTCCATTTGGGCATCGAGATACGCCTCCGTAACTTTTTTTAGTCCGCTATTGCAGCTATTGCCGCCGTTTCCAGGGCATTGTCAAATATTCGAGCAGAGAAATGCCGGAATAAAATCCGATCCCGATCGCGGCCAGGAAAAAAAGGGCGACGAAGATCAAGGGCGTATCAAAGGTTCCCTTGGCGAAGTTCACCAAATAGCCCAGGCCTTGGCCGGCACCGGAAAATTCCCCCACGACCGCGCCGATGACCGACAGGGTCATGCCCAGCTTGAAACCGCCGAACAGAACCGGCAACGCGGCCGGGATTTCCAGTTTCCAAAAGATCTGCCGCCGGGTGGCGCCCATGATCGTTAATACCTCTTTGAGCTTGGGATCGACTTCCTTGAGCCCAATCACGCCATTGGTTAAGACCGGGAAAAAAGCGACCAGTCCGGCAATGAACAGTTTCGAGGCGATCCCGAATCCGAACCAGATGACCAGCAGCGGCGCCACGGCCACAATCGGGACGGCCTGAATTGCGACCACATAGGGGGTGATCAAGCGGTCAAGGAAAGGATTACGGGCCAACAGGCAACACAGGGGCAGGGCACAGGCCGTGGCCAGCAGGAAGCCGCCCAGCGCTTCGGCGCAGGTGGTCAGGATGTGCTTGAACAGGCTGTTTTCCCCTCCGGCCATCTCCTGAAACCGGGTCCAGACTTCTCCGGGCGAGGGGAGAATGAACGCCGGGTAAAAGGAGGCGACCCACTGCCAAATCAATAAAAATATCAATGCTCCGGCCAGCGCGGTCGGCCAGCGCCGGGCGGGTTGGTTGCGCTTTGCGCCGGATTTAGCGGCCATACTCATCACTCCAGCCTTGTTCGAGCAGATCTTGGACAGAACCGGCCAGGCCGCTGAATTGAGGAGTCCCGATCAGTTTCAGGGTCCGGGCGGCGGGAAGATCGATCGGGATCCCGCCCAGGATCCGTCCGGGTTTCTCGCCCATTACCATGACGCGGTGCGACAGAAATACCGCTTCGAAGATATTGTGTGTGACCAGCAGGACGGTGATGCCAGTTTCTTCCCGGATACGCAACAGTTCCAGATGAAGCTGGCTGCGGGTGATGGCATCCAGGGCCGCGAACGGCTCGTCCAGCAAAAGCAGGCGCGGCCGGCCGACCAGCGCCCGGGCCAGCGCGACCCGCTGCCGCATTCCTCCGGAAAGCTGATGGGGGTATTTCTCATTGATGCCGGAAAGATTGACCAAGTTCAGCGCGGCTTGGACTTTTTCGGCCCACTCGGATCGGCCGGTTGCCGAATCGAGTTCCAGGGGGAGAAGCACGTTGTCGCGCACGGTCCGCCACGGAAGGAGCGCCGCGTCCTGCGGTACGAAACTCAAGGCCGACCAGCCCGGGATCTTTTGTTCCCCGAACACCGCGATGGTCCCGGCGGACGGTTGTAGAACGCCGGTGATCAGCCGCAGCAGTGTCGACTTCCCGCAACCGCTCGGCCCGACCAGGCTGACGACTTCTCCCGGATCGATCCGCAGGTTGATCCCGGCCAATTCCGGAGCTGAATCCGTTTGAAAGGCCAGGCTGACATCAATGATTTCAATAACCGGTTCCATGACGTTGCTCCTGAGCTTAAATAAAATACCCTGAAACAATGGTTTCAGGGCGCGTAACGATTAAGGCTGCCTTCTTTCATCCGGACTGTACCGTCGGTTCTGGAATCGCGCCAGATCAGCCTGCTTGAGGCTCGTGGACTTGAGGAAGGTTCCTCTTACCACCGGTCGGGAATCGGGTTGCCCCTCACCCTGCCCTGAAGGAAATTTGATATATGGCTGAAATCAATTCGGCCAGTTTTCAATTTCTTATTGTATTACCACGAAGGCGGGTTGTAAAGAGACTTTTATCGGCAATCGCGCAAAGGTCCAAACCGCCGCGGCCGAGCCTTGCGGTGGCTGCTTCGTGGTTATGGCCGCGCCTTTGCCGGCATATATTTCTTAAACAGAGTGGGGGGATTGACGATGGATTGGCTGCAATGGAATCAGGCGCTGTTCAGTATCATTAGCGCCGGTTTGGGAGCGCTGACGCTCTTCCTGGTTCAATCCAGAAGCGCTTATCTGAAGCACAAACAAGCCACGGCAAACCTGATCGAGGTATTGGAATCCGACTTGAAGCTGTATCAAATTTTATTGGGGGAGAGTGAAGCGATTGAGTCGCCGATTGCTCCGGCGTCCATTTGGAACGTTTTGGCGGGCCGGGTGGTTGAGTTGCTTACCCCGGGACTGGTAAAGGATCTCGGCGCGGCATATGGCATGATTGAATTGTGTCGGAAAAGCCGCCCGACGCCGGAACGGATGGCGGAGGCGCAAGTGAGGATCGGGGACGCGCTGGCCAGTCTGGAACAATTTCGTCAATCCCGCTGCGAGGCGCTGGTCGGGG
The DNA here is from genome assembly GCA_023402395.1 of Bacillota bacterium. Taxonomy (GTDB): domain Bacteria; phylum Bacillota; class UBA4882; order UBA8346; family UBA8346; genus JAEYGI01. The sequence continues at coordinate 8,521 of JAEYGI010000014.1, read as the reverse complement.
GTAATCCCTTGAGTCACTTGGGACGAAAACAGACTCATTGATAAGCAATTATTACCGGATAAAAATACGAAGCACTCGTATTTTTATCGGACATAATACGAAACCGCTGACAATCACATCGGTAATTATGACGTTATAACTAGATAAGAAATGGGAATGTAGGACTTTAGTCCTGATTAACCCCTGACTAAAGATTCAAAATGCCTTGGAACGCTTGAAGTAATTATTGATGATGCTATAATAAGTATTGAGTTCACCTCCTTATTATTTAATAACCCCCCCTTCCGCGCCGGCTGAAAAGCCGGTCCTTTTTTTGCAACGGGCTTGCCCGTTGCGACGGATTTGATCAATAATAAGGAATCATTGATCATTCAAGAGACGACGAGAGGCGGTGTGCCTTTTTCCAGACCTAACCCTTGCCCTTCCCCGGAGTCGCTGATTGAGGGCGCCAATTCAAGGGGAAGGGTAACCTTGGCCGTTGTGCTCCGAAAGCGTTTAGGCCCCGGAGGCATCGGTTACTCTGCCCTGTTAGGGAAGAGCGAGAGATAGGTCTGCGCCCCAGATTGGTATTCCTTCGACAGGGCCAAGATAGATAAGTCCGTTGCCGGTCTCCGGAGTTTTCTAATCTTTTAGTTCAACATTATCGCAGTTCCCTGTCAAGGGAATCCGATTCTTGCCGATAAAGATATTAAATGGCTCCGAATGAAGAACAGGGAATCAGGTTGGCCACTGCGCTCAAAACGGAGAGGATTCAAAACATAAGGATGTGAAGGAAATGAAGTGTCTTATCGTGGATGACGCCGCGTTTATGCGCGCCGTCATGAAGCGGATTATGGAGCGGGTCGGTTTTACGGAAATTGCCGAGGCCGGGAACGGCGTCGAGGCGGTTCAAACGTATTCTTCTTTTCAACCGGATTTGGTGACGATGGACATCACCATGCCCGAGATGGACGGAGTCACCGCCCTGAAGAAAATTCTGGAGATGGACCCCAAAGCCCGGGTGCTCGTCTGCAGCGCCATGGGACAGAAAGAGATCGTGCTTGAGGCGATTAAAGCCGGGGCGAAGCATTTTATCGTCAAACCCATTGATGAAGAGAAAGTGGTCTCCACTGTCAACGCCATTTTAGCGGGTTGATCTCAAGGCGTTGGGATAAACCCAAGGCCTTTGGACAGGTTACCCGCAAAAGCTCAGAAAGCTAGGGATAAAGTCGGCTTACGATCATTCATGCCAAGTTGGTTGGGATCGGCGGACTTCATCACCTGGCTTTAAACTCGGGCTCGCCATGGATGGAGAGGTGGCCGGCGGCGTCATAGATGATCAGATCCACTTCGGGGAGATGTTGCAGGGCCGATTCGATCCGAGTCCGGTCCAAGACGAACAACGCGGTGGACAGCAGATCGGCTTCGGCGGCGGTCGGAGCGGTGACGGTAACCAATATCTGGTCCCACGCCGGATATCCGGTGGCCGGGTCCAACAGATGCGAATAACGGCGGCCGCCCGATTCAAAATAGTTTTGGTCGTCGGCGGAGGTACCCAAGGCGCGATCTCCGGCAAGGTTCAGCACGCCCAGCAATTCACCGTTGCGGCGGGGATGTCCGATGCCGATTCGCCAATCTCCGCCGCCGTTTTTCCGGCCCAGCACTCGAATGCTGCTCCGGCCAGCGTTGATCAGGGCGGAACGGATTCCGTGACGTTGCAGCACCTCGCAAGCGCGGTCCACGGCGTAGCCTTTGGCAATGCCGCCCAGATCCAGCCGCATTCCGGGCCGTTGCAGGAATACGGTCCGGCGGGCCGGATCAATGTCAACCTTCCCGAACCCGACCAGGGGAAGCGCCTTGGCGACGGCTTGCGGCGAGGGTAATTTTGGTGTGCTCCCGTAACCGAATCCCCAGGCTTCGACCACCGGCCCGACGGTCGGGTCGAATGTTTCGGGGAGCCAGAGCCAATAGCGGGCCACCAGCTGCAAAATGACGATGGTGTCGCCGGAGACGGCCACCGGCTTTATTCCGGCGGCGGCATTGATCCGGGCGACATCCGAGGGTCCATCGGACCGGGTCAGCCGTTCGATTCGCCGGATTTCGGCAAAAGCGGCCTGCACGGCTGGAGCGGGACGGACTCCGGTGGCGGTGATTTCAACGAAAGTACCCATCGCCATCTCCGACCGGGAGACGGTCGCCGGGCGGAAAAATACCGCCCAAACTCCGATGATCAGTCCAGCGACGGCGATGGCCGACCCCAGCCATAATTTTCGTTCCGGCACAGGCCTCAATCCTTTGCGGTTTATTTGAAATATATAAATTGAAATAAATTTTGAGTTTGAATCCATTGAGACGCCTTTTTTTTTACTTTATCCTATCGGATGGCGGGGATCAAGTGCTTTTGCAACGATTCCGCTTTTTCATGATAAAAGGCCAATAAAAGGCAAAGCCGCCGGTCATTGACCGGCGGCGTCGGCCCTTCATTTTTCAAGGAGTTCGGCGTTGGCTGTGGACTTTGGCCGCGCCGGCTCCCGGCGTTCAACCGTCGGCGGGATTTTTGGGTTTGGCGAACGAACGGGCCAGAAAATAAACCACAAACCCCAGCGGGAAGAAAATAAGCGACACGGCGGCCCAGAGCCATGCCAGCATTCCCCGTTGTTTCGCGTCGCGAAAGGTCCACCAGGCCGCCCAGACCGCCAGGGCGATCATCACCAGCGACCATAATCCATTGAAGATTCTGCCGTACAGGAACATTCCAACCACCTCCCTTTACCGCTATTCTGCGCCGAACCCCGGATTTTATGAAAAGGATCCAAACCGGCCGGCGCTATCCCCTGCCAAGGACCAGCGGATTTGGGATCGATATTTGCAACGCCGCGTTAAATTTCTGTTGCGCATGTTGCATATTTCCAGATTCTTCTCTATAATTCTTAAAAAGAGAGGCGCAGCCGGTTGTTTTCTGGGCTGGAGTTGGCTTTCGCCGTACTTTGTTCCAAAAATAACGAAATGCCGCGCGGTGTAAGGAGAGACGTTTCAAAGATGAATAATTGGCAAAACAGTGTGTCCCGAACCCAGAAAGTCCGGAACCGGTGGCGGCAGTTCGACGCTTTGCGGCTGGGGATGGATTGGACCGAAGAGGATTTAACCAAATATCAGGTTTTTATCGACGACGTTTACGGGGACAGCCATCCGGGCAGTATTCACCTGGGCGATTTGAGCGACTCGATCTCAATGGGGGTCATGGAAGCCGGCGGCAAGGCGGCTCACTTTCACGTCACCGACCTTTGCGACGGCTGGGCGCAGGGCCACGCCGGCATGAACTACATTCTGGCCTCCCGCGAGATCATCGCCGATATGGTCGAGCTGCACGGCTCGGTGATCCCCTGGGATGGCGCGGTGATGGTCTCCAGTTGCGACAAGTCGGTGCCGGCCCATCTGATGGCCATGGCCCGCCTCAATATCCCGGCCATTCACATGCCGGGCGGAACCATGGGCTCCGGCCCGGATCTCTCCACGATCACCCTCGGCGGCGACATTTCCTTGCGCGAGCATCAGAAAAAGGCTACGGTGCAGGAGATCCGGGAGTTCTGTCTGACCTCCGCCCCGACCTGCGGCGCCTGTCCGTTCCTGGGCACCGCCGGGACCATGCAGTGCATGTCGGAGGCGTTGGGCCTGGCGCTGCCTGGCGCCGCCCTGATCCCGGCCTTTTATACCGAATTGAACCGGAAAGCCCGGCAGACCGGCAAGGCCATTATTGAGCTGGTCCGGCAGCGGATCAAGGTCAGCGAGATCCTGACCCGGGCCGCCTTTGAAAACGCCATCAAGGTGCACGCGGCCATCGGCGGCTCCACCAACGCGCTGCTGCACCTGCCGGCCATCGCCTATGAGGCCGGTATCGACCTGCCGCTCGATCTCTTTGATAAGGCCAGCCGGGAGATTCCGTACCTGACCAATCTTCAGCCGAGCGGGGAGTATCCGACCCAATTTTTCTGGTATGCGGGCGGAATTCCGATGATTCAATGGCTGATCCGCGACCATCTCGATCTGTCGGTGCTGACCGTCACCGGCAAGACTCTTGGCGAGAATCTGGAGGATCTGCGCAACGACAATTATTTCGAGCGGGTCCAGTCGTATCTGGCCAACCACCGGATCGCGCTGGAGGATGTGATCCGGACGCCCGAGAAGTCCAAGAAAAAAGGGTCGATCGCCATCATGAAGGGGAACCTGGCCCCGGAATGCGCGGTCATCAAATACGCGGCCGTCTCCAACCAAAACTTCGTCAAGCAGGGCCCGGTGACGGTCTTTGAATCGGAGGACGCCGCTTATCAGGCGATCATCGACAATAAAATCAAGGCCGGCGACATTATGGTCATCCGTAACGAGGGGCCGCGCGGCTCGGGGATGCCGGAGATGTTCATGACCACCGAGGCGCTGGCCTCGGTCCCGGAACTGAGCGCCTCGGTGACCCTGATCACTGACGGCCGGTATTCGGGAGCGACCCGCGGCATCTGTATCGGCCATGTGGCCCCGGAGGCCGCCCTGGGTGGGCCGATCGCCCTGATCGAGACCGGGGATCTGATCCTGATCGATATTCCCAACCGGAGGCTGGAAGTGGTCGGCTGCAACGGCAAGGAGCTGTCTCCCGGGGAAGTCGCCAAGGTGCTGGAGGAAAGGCGGCAAAAATGGACCCCGCCGGTGCCCGCGAGGAAGCATGGGGTGTTGCGGCGGTACTTCGAACGGGCCGCGCCGGTGAGCAAGGGCGCGTTCATGGAGTAGGCCGTCCGGACCGGAGTCTGGAATCCAGAGCGAGAGTTGAATTAATTACCAAGGCGGGTCCCGCGGGGCCCGCCTTTCTGATGTCTTTGAGTGCGCCGCCTGAGGTGATCCGGGAGCAATCTGGTTCTGATGGTCCAAAACGCTCGTTGGTCGTTGGGGATTCTGATTGGGGGATTGCAAATACTGCAGCGTTAGCCACTGCAGCAAGGACAGGGATTTCCGTAAGTGGGGGAGAGGTTGCTACAGTCGGCGCAAGAATCGCTTCGGATGGGGGCGGGATCGCGCCAGTTGATCCGGGAGTCGGATCAGATGGAGCGGGAGTTGCTATATTTGGAGCAATACCTGCTCCATCTGAAGCGAGTGTTGCTGCATCTGGAGCAAGAGCTGGATCAGATGAAGAAAATGTCGCTCCAAGTGGAAATATTGGAGCTTCATTTGAAGGAACAGTTTCTCCAGATGGAAATATTAGAGGATCATTTGAAGGAAGAGTTTCTCCAGAACGAAATATTAGAGCTTCATTTGAAGCGAGTGTTCCTTCAAATTGAAATGTTGGAGCTTCATTTGAAGCGGGGGTTCCTTCAGTTGAAGCAATACTTTTTTCATATGGATAAGGTGTTGCTCAAGATGATCCGGGAATTGGATCAGTTGGAGCGGGTGTTGCTGCAGATGGCGCGGGTACTGCTGCAGAAGATCGGGAAGCCGGAGCAGATGAAGCGAGGGCGCCGCCGGCTGGAGCGGGAGTTTTCGATTGTGAGGGGAGAGGATGGATTGCCGGGTAGGCATCGGAGAGAGAATTGGGGAGGACGGAAACAAAAAGAAAAGAACGGGAAATGCTTTCGCGTTGGCGCCAATCTGCCGCTTTTGAGCGGCCAAAAGCGGCGCAAAAGCCGCCGGGGAACCACATGGTTACCCCGGACCCTTCCTTTGATTCATCCGGTAACGGTCGCCGCCATCCTGGCAGTACGCGGGCGCACGGGGTGAATGCTTCGGGGCCGACCGCTGTTTTCCATCCAGGGAAAGAAGCGGCGTGAATGACCCTCCCTGGACTGTGGGCCAAACTAAAGGCCAAAACCTAATTCGCCGCTTTTTTTAGCCCGACAAGCCGCACAAAAATAACGTTTATGGCTAAAAAACCACAATATGTATTAATTAATAAAAATGTAAATAAAAGGAGGAATCGTAACAAATAAACCGAAATAATATCCGATTCATTACCTCAACCGACCGGAGGTGCTTACCATATGAAGTTTCACTTCCCTGTCCAACGGCTAAGTTTAGCTGGATTGATTGGCCTAATCGGAATCCTGTTGACCATATCTCCCGCCCTTGCCGCGCCGGAGCGGGGAGAGGCGGGAAACCGCCGGAGCGTCCGGCCCCAGGCCCATCAAGCGGTGCGGATGAGCCTGGCCGATCTTGAAGTCGAGATTCCCGCCGGTGCGGCGGAGCAAGAGATCAGCGTTGAAACCGTCACGGATGACCTTGCCGGCATCGCCAAACCGCGCGGCTTCCGGGCAGTCGGCAACGTCATCCGGTTTGGGCCCCATGGGATGCGGTTCCGGGAGGGCAAAGAACTCCGGGTCCGGCTCAAAGTTACCGGAGATCATCAAAACGCCCGCCTCTACTACATCAACCGCCAAACCAACCGGCTGGAAGCGGTGGAATCGCGGTTCGACCGCGTCAGCGGGGTCCTGGAAGCGAAGCTGCGGCACTTCAGCGACTACGTCCCCGGCGTCACCCCGGGCTGGGACGGCAACGGGATCAACCCCTTCTTCGATCTCATCAACGGCGAAGAAATCGTCAAAATCCCGGAGCGGACCTTAGCGGTGCGATCCACTGTGCTTTCGTTGCCGGGACGCGGGATCAATTTCAACTTAGTTCGGGCGACCTCGGAATACCCGCTGGAATGTTTAAAAATCTCCAACCATTGGTATTGGGATCTTCCGTGCATTAGTGGCAGCGGTTATTACCAACTCAATCTTCCGGGCATCGGAACATTTGATAATGGAATCGGTGATAAAAAGGCGGAAGGGCTTTATAACCTGAACGGGATGTACTATATGACTGACCTTTACCCTCCTGAAGGTGAAAGCCCCGAGGTGGAGTTGAAAGATGGGACCCAAAGAGCGTACGCCAATCGAGTTGACGTCATTGATCCCAACGGCAATTGGTATCGTTGCCAGTTTAATACCTGGTATGATTCCGATGATGATTACTATATTCGAATTGGCTCTGTCACGGATTCTCTGGGCCGAGTTTTTAATTTTAGCTATGACGACCAAAGCGGGAATTTACTCGGGATAACGCAACGGCTCAAAAGCGGTCAAGGGAAGACCATCCTTACGGTCAATTACTTCAAAAACGGCGAGAGTTTTAGCGACGCCCTGGGCCGGACCACCACCTATTATCGAGACAAATATGGTCAAATCTCCAAAATCGTCTATTCCAATGGCGCCATCTCCGAATATTCCTATTCGGGTACCGCATTCTTGCAACGGTTTTACGCGCCCAATCAAACTACGCCCACACGCGTGGTTAGTTATGAAGGTCAAATTATCAATCCGTTTGTTGAAAGTCAGTTGATCGTCAATAACGGCGCGAAGCTGAAAAAATACAATTACAAATGGACGAAACGGGGCGAAATTCCCTATGTCACCCGGGAAGTGACCTACGCTATCTCTGGCCAATTAATCGAACAAAAGGACTTTATGTATTACATTGAAGATTATGATTGTGACAAGATCAAATCAGTCATCACCGCCTGCGCCACCACTGGTGGAACCATGGGGGAATCCACGATCTATCAATATGAATATGACAACTGGGGTAATGTCATCCGGGTGCTTGACCCGTACGGCACCGAGGCCCGGGCCGCCTATACTAATACGAACAGCAATAAGAACCTTTCAATATACAACCCGCAATATCAGAATGGCCAATATGAGAAGTACATGCCTCTATGGGATCGGCCGATTACAACCGCCACCCTTGTCAACGACCCAATCCATGGTACAACCCAACTTCACCAAACCCACTACCAATACGATGCCAAGGGCAACCTAATCAAAGAAAGCACCGTATACAACGGCGGCTATCTGCATACCGCCTACACCTATGACGCCTACGGCAATATCACATCCAAAACCGACGCCAACGGCAAGCGACTGGGGTTTGAATACGGCAGCGCCTACAATTCGGCCTATCTGACCCGGGTCTACCAGCCGGACACCGGACAGACCCTGGCCACTTTCGCCTATGACTTCGACACCGGCTTGAAAACCCAGGCCACTGACCCCAATGGGAATCGTTATCGCTACGAATACGACGCGGTGGGCCGGCTGACGAAAGAGGGATTCGACCATTCCGATCCCAACCTGCAGATTACCCGGACGCTCGGGTATGATGATCTGAATAATATCCTTACCCTGCGCTTTGGCAACGACAGCAAGGGGTGGCAGGAAGGGAAGATCGGCTACGACCCGTTGTTCGGCAAACCCATCACGATTCAGCGCAAACAAACCGGAACCTGGGTGACGCAGAAAACCTTCGCTTACGACACGATTGGCCGGCTACTCAACGAAACTGACGGCATGGGCCATACCATCGCCTATGCCTACGACGAACTGGACCGGAAGGTGAAGACCACCCGGCCCGACGGCGCGGTGACGACGCAAGTCTGGGATGACCGGACGGTGACCCTCACTGACCCCAAGGGGAACCGGAAAATGATGACCTATGACCTCCTGGACCGGCTGGTGCAAACGCAGGA
>JAEYGI010000002.1 GCA_023402395.1 Bacillota bacterium | reverse complement strand
ACTTGCCATCCGCTTTGGTGATCGTGTTAATCTTTTCTTATCTTAATTAATTCTTTTCGTAATCTTATTTTATTTGGTGTTTACACAAATATTTTGACAGACCCTGGAAAAACACTTTCTTCAAATGATCCTCTAATATTTCCACTTGGAGCGACACTTGCTCCAACTGATCCGGCTTCCGGATCAACTGAAGCGGCGCTTGCTCCAGTTGGAGAGGCTCCGCCCTCACTTGGAGCGAGGCTTGGATCAATTGGCGCACTCCCGCCTTCAGCAGCGGCAGCGCTCCGATCATCTGCAGCGCCCTTACCCCAACTCCGCCAGGATCGGCCCCAAATGATCCAACGCCTGCCGCGCCGCGGTTTCGGCATCGGGCCGGGGCAAACATTCCACCCCTAAGAATCCTTGATACCCAACTTCGTGTAATACGGTCAAGATTGTCTTAAAATCCAGATGCCCCATTCCCGGAGGCCAGCGGTTGCTGTCGGCCAGATGGACATGGACCAGATAAGCGGCGCAACCCCGAATCGCCGCCACGGTCGACGCTTCCTCGATGTTCATATGAAAGCTATCCAGATGCAGCCCCAGGGCGGGAGAGCCGATCTCCTGCAGCAAGGCAACGGTCTCGGCCCCAGTATTCAGGAAATTGGCCTCATAGCGGTTGATGGCCTCCAGCGTAAGTCCCACCCCGTTCCGTTCGGCAAAAGCGGCGCATTGGGCCAGGCAAGCCACGATGCGCCGTTTGACCTCGGGAACCTCCCGGGGAACGGCCGGCAAAACCCCTTTGACAGTGCCGATAATCACCCTGGCCCCGAGTTCGGCGGCAAATTCGATCTGATCCTTGATCCGTTGCACTGCCTTGGCGCGGACGGCGTCATCCGGGTCGGAGAAACAAAGTCCTTCATCGACATAGGCTTGGCCGGTGCCGATGGTCGATACCGCCAGGCCGTTTTTCCGGAGCGCACCGAGCACGGCGGCGCGGTCAATGGCTTTCGGATCGCGGATATGCAGTTCCACCGCTGGATAGCCCAGCCGGGCGGCGCGCCCGATCTGCTCCGGGTAATCGCCTTGCAGCACGATCGGGGCAAACTTCGACCCCGGCGTGGAAATCGTGATACTTAAGCGCATCTGATAACCTCCTTGATTTCAACCCGCCGGGAGCACCCGCGGTCAGAGCCGCCGCGTTTCCCCGGGCAAGTCGATCTTGGCCACGGTCCGTTTCCCGGCGTGGCTCGAAGTGAAAAACACCGCCGTATCCCGGTGATTGAAAATAGGATGGGGATGGCTGTCCTGACAATCCCACAACCCCAGGTGCGGGCAGAGCGGGACCCACTCCATGCGGCGCTGCTCCCAGTGGACCTTTTGCAGGCTGAGCCATTTTCCGGCCCAAGCCCCATCCTGGTCCGGCTCCTGATCCGGCCGGTAATACCCGTCCGAAACCAGCCAGTCGTTATGAATATTGGCTACGGCGAAATGGCCGTACTTTTGATATGATTCCGGCAAGCGGATTTCCTGGGGGTTGGTTCCATCGGGAGCGACCCGGCCGATATAGGCCGTCCCGTCCTGGTATTTGCCGTGATAGATAATGGCCCGTCCGTCGGTTTGCCACATTTCATGGCAGGTCCAGTCCTGACGGCTCCTCCCTTCGCCCTCCGGCCGGAGCCGGCGGTGCTCCCGGCCGTCCCAGATCCACAACCGGTTAATCCCGGAATCCAGCGCCCATTCGTGATTGTAGAGGATCAGATCATTGTTTTCCGGACTGAACTGGACATGGGTAATCCAAGCCCGGGGTACTTGTTCGCGATGGAGTTCCGCTCCGGTGGCCGTATCGTAGATATGCAGATAGGAGCTGAGATTCTCCTCCCGCACCCGGAGATCGATATCATAATCGGGCTTGCCGGTGATCACTTCATTCTTGTCACCCTTGCCCACCGTATAGCCGGGACTGGTATTGACCAGCTGCTCCGCTTCCAGAGCCCGGGCATCAGTGGTGGGGACGCAGATCCGCGTCCCATCGGCGCTGACGTGGGTAAAGGCGGTCACCTGCCCCTCCGGCAGCTCCGCCAAAACCCGGCTGCGCCCCTCCAAATCCATCCGGACGATCTGCCGCCCCTGCAGGAAATAGAGGATTTGCCGCTCCGCGTCCAGGCTGACGCTGGCTTTTCCCAAGCCCCGGTAGGGGTTCCCTCCGAAATAGACATAGGACAGCAGCGTCCCTTCCCGGTTGAAGCTCAATTGCCGTTCCGCCCCGGAGAGGAGGTCGCGGACGAACAGATTGGGGTCGCCGGTCCGGTCGCTGATGAAAACCAGCTTCCGGTCGTCCGCCGTCAGGCTGGACGTGGTAAAATACAGCAACTGCTCATTGGCCTGAAAACAATCGGTCACGGTCATCGGGTTCATGATCTACTCTCCCATCATTTTGGGTTAACCGTCCGCCGCCAGCTTGCGCCGCAAGAAATCCAACGCCTGCGCCAGATTGCGGTCCAATTGGGCATCGTCGGCGCCCTGGCTGAGATCGCGCCACAGCCGGATATTTCGGCCGATTTGATTGCCCATCTTCACAAACGGTTCCAGCTCAATTATCCCTTGATAATTGATTTTGCGCAAGGCGGAGCTGATCTCATCCCAGGCCAGATGCCCCCGGCCCGGCAGATCGCGATTGCATTCGGCCACGTGAAAATGGCCCAGTTTGTCCCCGGCCTTCGCAATGGCGCCGCCGAGGCTTTCCTCCTCAATGCTCATATGGAACGTATCCAGCAGGATTTTCACATTGGGGCTGCCAAGCCGCTCGATGTAATCCACCGCTTCCGCCGCGGTATTCAACAGGAACGTTTCGTAACGGTTCACCACCTCCAGGCAGCAGGTAATGCCGCAATCCCCGGCCACCGCGCTGATGGCTTTCATCCCGTCCAGGCTGCGGTCGATGTAAGGCCGTTTGTCCTTGACGCCTTCCGGCAAGGTGCCGAGCCAGTAGGAATAGTAAACCCCGTTCAGGATCGTTCCCTTCATATGGTGGATGGCTTCCAGGATCCGGGTCGCGTAGGCGACGGTTTCCCGGCGGACCGCCGCATCGTCCGACGTCAGGTCATACTTGGCTGGAAACCCGATGCAATAGGTCAATTCAATCTTGGCGTCATCGGCCCGCTTTTTGAGTTCCGACAATTGTTCCCGCGACATTTCCACGATGCCGCTGGCCCGCACCCCCAACGAATCAAACCCTAACCGGGCCGCCCGGTTAATAAATACTCCATAGTCCACATTGTATTGATCCGCCCAATAGGCGAAATAGATTCCGAACTTGGCCATAACATTCCCTCCGTTCGTTTACAGTTGTATTGCAACGCCTCCACCGCGGCCGGTCAAAAGCCCGTTGGCCGCCTTTGGCGATATACCACTCGCCACGGTTTGTCAACCCTTGACGCCGCCCTTGGTCATTCCGCCAATGATGTACTTCTGAAGGAACGAATAGAACACCACCGACGGCACGCAAGCGATCAGCGCCGCCGCCATCAAGGCCGGCCATACCACCCGGAACTCGCCGACGGAGTTGGCGATACCGAGCGTCAGCGTTGACATGGATTCGGATGAGGTCAAACAAAGCGCCCACAACAAATCGCCCCACGCCAGCAGGAATCCGAACACCGCGGTCGCCACCATGGCCGGCAGGGACAACGGCAGAATCACCCGGAACAACGCGCTGATTTTGCCGCACCCGTCAACCAGCGCCGCTTCATCCAATTCCCGCGGAATGCTGTCGAAATACCCTTTCAGCATCCAGGTGCAAAACGGCAGGGCCACCGCGATGTAGCCCAACATCAATCCGATATGGGTGTTAAAGAGGCCAAGCTGGTTCAATACTTTAAAATACGGCCCCACCAGCAGCACCCCGGGAATCATCTGGGTGCACAAGGTCACGGTGATAAAAAGATTGCGGCAGGGGAAACGGAAGCGGGAAATGGAATACGCGGCCAAGCTTCCAAACAGCGTGGCCACGACGGCGGTGGGACCCGCCGCGATCAAGCTGTTCAAAAAGTAAGTCAGAAACGGTTTCATCTGCCACATATATTTGAACCCAAACACCGTCATCTGCTGGGGAATCCAGGTCGGCGGAATGTTCAGCGCTTCTTGCTCGGTCTTAAACGACGTTGAAATCATCCATGCCACCGGGAATAAAACAAACGCGGCTGCCAATGCCAAGGCAATATATTGGAAACATGCATAAGCACGCTTTCTTTTGGTACTGGTGATCATCGTTGCGCCGCCTCCTAATCCTTTAAGATCCCTTTGATATACGGAATGCTAACCACAAGCATAAAGACGCTCATCACGATAGCGATGGCCGAGGCATATTCAAATTGGAAGAAATGAAAATACTGTTTATATACTGTGGTTACCAGGACATCCGTTACATTTCCCGGTCCTCCACCCGTCATTGTCATGATCAAGTCAAGCTGCCGGAACTCCCAGATTGTGGTCAGGACCAAAACGACAATAATGCTTTTTTTCAGATTGGGAAGCGTTAAATAGAAAAACCGCTGCCAAAGGTTAACCCCGTCAATTTCACCCGCCTCGTAAATATCATGCGAAATGCTTTGCAATCCCACCAGCAGCACCAGCATCACATAGGGAAAACCCCGCCAAATATTGGCCACGATAATACTGAACAATGCGGTTGACGGCGAACTCAGCCAGGAGGCACCTTCCGCAAGCCAGCCCAATTGTTGAAAGGCATACGTGATAATTCCCGAAACCGGGTTATACATCCAGCGCCAATTCACGCCAGTCACTACGCTGGGAATCATCCACGGCAACAACAGCAATACCCGGAAGAACGGATTGCCGCGAAACGATTGATTCAAAAGCAGGGCGACCGCCAATCCCACGATTAAATCGCCACCGACCGAAAAAACCACAAAAACGACTGTGTTGGTGAAACTGTGCCAGAACTCCGGGTCGGAGAAGAGACGCAGGTAGTTTAAAAAGTTAAAATCATACTTATCGAAGCTGATTCCAAAACTTAAGGCCAGAGTTGAAAGAATGGGGAATAGCAATACAAAAAACAAAATCAGGAGCGCCGGCAGCAGTAGCCAAAGCGCGGTCAAATTATCGCTGTTTGCAGAAGATTTCATGATTAAACCTCCCGATGATGTTTAAACAGGTTGGGTCGTTTGGGTCGCAAGAGTTTCACTCATCCGCCGAAATCATTCTGCGGTCTTATCCTATTATAAAAACGGCCCGGGGGCTATCACCTCTCCCCCGAGCCGTATAGCACACGTTTACTTCTTATTCCGCGCAATAATTTGATTGATTTTAGCGGCCGCTTCCTTCATGGCTTCTTCCGGAGTTTTCTGCTTGATCAGCGCTTGTTGCGTCGCAACGATGAGCGCGTCATTGACTTCGTTCAAGGCGATGAACCGGGGCGCCGGACGGCCGTACGGGATTTGTGACGAAACTACGCTGGCGAACTTATCGTTCTTGATGATCTCGGACTCCGCGACATCGATTCGCGACGAAGTGACGCCGTTATCCTTAAACATTTTGGTCGTCGATTCTTTGCTGGTCAAGAATTTGACCCAGCTCCAGGCGGCATCCTTGTGCTTGGTATAGGCGCTGATTCCCCAGAAATCCATGACCGCGAACGTCACTTTCTCTTTGCCGACCGGCATGGGGGCGGCGCGCAAGACCTCCCGCGCTTTCAACGCGGGGTTCAAGGCATCGATAATCGACACCGTCCACCCGGATCCGAATTTCATCGCGACCTTGCTTTGCGAGGCGAAGGTCCGGACGTTTTGGGCCGACATTTCGGTGGGGCCCGGAGGAACAACCCCATCCTTGGTGCTCAATTCGATGTAAAATTTGAAACCGGCGATGGAATCCGGCGAATCCAACACACATTTGGTCATGTTCTCATTAAAAATGTCGCCGCCGAACGACCAGATTACCGGCAACAGCCGTTGAATCAGCGAGGTGCTCTTGTCGCCCACCATTCCGAAGCCCCATTGGCCGTCGGTGGTCAGCTTTTTGGCATAGTCGCGAAACTCGGTCCAGGTTTTCGGAGGCTTATTCGGATCCAGCCCGGCTTTTTTGTATAGCTCGGTGTTGTAAAACATCACAATGGTTTGGGCGTCATCGGGCATGGCGTATGTTTTGCCGTTGAACTGGCTCAGTTTCACCGCCGAATCAGCCCATTGCTTCATGAAATTTTTCGGCTCTTTTTTAATGAACCCGCTCAGGTCCAACAAATATCCTTTATCAACATACGGCGCTAAATCGACAAATTCGCAGTGAACGACATCCGGGGCGTTTCTGGCCTCGGAAGCGATGGTAAACCGTTGCGCTTTATTAGCCAAAGATACCGGTTCAAACTCGATCGTAACGTCCGGATTGAGCTTTTCGTACTCCGCCTTCAGTTCCTTAAGGCATTGCATCCAAACGTCCTCGGACATATGCCAGTCTTGGAAGCGAACCACCGTTTTCTTCGCCGCAAACGCGAAGTTGGAGCAGGCGACCACGGCGATTAACGCCACGATTAACAATCTTTTTACCACTTCAAATCCTCCTTATTGCTTCATTTGCTACCCTTTCTCCGGTTGATTCCGGGCCTCACCTCCCTGAAGTTAAACTGCAATCTCCGGATCCATTGGGTATTTATCCAGATCATAAGGCACCGGACCGGCCGGGTTGGGTTGCGGTATATGCATGCCCGGAAACTGATTGCGGCAAACCGCGATCCGCCCCGATTCCGGAGACGATAAAAAAAGAGCAAAGAATCGCCCGGCCGCGCGGTGGCGACAATGTCATTAACTTTAATGTAACATGATGTTAACCCATCTGCCAGTGAAAGGGTTCAGGATTTTAGTCACGGTTTTTCCGGAAAAATATGACTGGAGTCATGGGATTGGGAAGGAAAGTCATCAGCGGCCGTCATCCGCCGCGGGGAGCGCCAAAATAAATGCCGCCCCATTGTTGGAGGGGGAACCATGGGAAACGGATGCCGCCGCTAACCCGTGGCATGGGGATCAAGGATCAAAACTAAGCACTAAGGACCAAGAGCTAAGAACCTAAAAACCAAGAACCAGCTTCAATGCGCCTTGCATCAAATCAGGCCGTGCATGATCGCGAACCGGATCGCCTGGGCGCGATCCTTCAATTCCAGTTTCTCGTAAATATTGCTGATGTAGTTTTTTACCGTGCCTTCCGCCAGTTGGAGGCTGGCGGCGATCTCCCGGTTGTCCTCGCCCATGGCCAGCCGGCGCAGGACATCCATTTCCCTGGGGGTCAGCCTGGCCAAAATCTCGTTGGACACGGCCGGATCGGCCGAACGGTAGCGGGTGACTTCCTTGACCAGTTTGGTGGTGATCTGGGGCGAGACTAAGGTTTCCCCGCTTTGCACCGCAAGAATGGCCTTGATTAAATCCTCGGGATCGATATCCTTCAAAAGATAGCCGACCGCACCCAGCCGCAGGGCCTCAAAGACATATTCGTCATCGTCGAAGGTGGTCAAAACAATCACTTTGCTCTGATCGCCGGAAACCCTCAGCCAGCGGATGAACTCCACCCCGTCCATCTCCGGCATCCGGATGTCGAGCAGGATCAGATCGTGCGGCGTGGTCCGGCAGATCTCCAGGGCTTCCCGGCCGTTGGTGGCCATGGCGACCACTTTGGCGTTGGGCACTTGCAGATTGATGACGATCTTCAGGTTTTCGCGGAACAGTTTCTGATCATCGATAATGATGATCCGCAAGGGGTCCATCAGCCTTCCGCCTCCTTTGCCAACGGCAGCCAGACTTGTAACGTGAAACCGCACCCCGGCTTGGAGCTGACTTTCACCGTGCCGCCCAGCTCGGTAACTCGCTCGTGGATCCCGACCAGCCCGAACCCGGACACCGGAGCGTCGGGCGCGAGCACGGCGCCGCACCCGTTGTCCTTCACCAAAACCTCGACCCCCTGGTGAACCAGGTGAAACGAGATAAAAATCTCACTGGCCCGGCCGTGCCGGAAGGCATTGGTCAGCCCTTCCTGGACCAGGCGGTAAATCACCCGCTCCAGCGGCTCGCCAAGATATTGGGGAACTTCGCCGTAATGGACCTCAATCCGGATTCCGGTGGCCTGCTGAAAGACTTTGGCCAGCCGCAGGATGGAGCCCAATCCGTTGTAGCCCTCGTTTTCACGCGGCCGCAAAGCCCGCAGCGCCCGACGCAGATCGGTCAGGCCCTCCCGGGCCAAAACCCGGGCTTCTTCAATCTTGGTGGAGACCGCGACACCGCTTTCCATAACCTCGGCCCGGTGCGCGTTGAGCAAGGCGATCAGGTTGGTCAGGGTATAGGCGATGGAGTCATGGATCTCGCGGGCGATCCGGGTCCGTTCCCGGAACTTCGAGGACAATTCGGCCTGGGCCGCGGTATCCTGGAGGCAGATATTGGCCTCGGCCAGATAACGGTTGAAGTCTTTCAACTCCGCGATCCGGCGTTGCTCCTGAAGGCGCTGCCGTTGCTCCCTGGCCAGGAACTCGCCGAGAACCCCTCCCAGCAGGCAATTGAGGGAGAGGATGACGAAGGCCGCGAACTTCGGGGATGATTGCGGAGCATAGTACCCCCACAACTGAACCGGCGCCTCAAAGAGCCAGAACAAAAACAGCATATAGCCGCCGCCGAGCAGGAACGCCATTTTACGGGGAAAATAAAAAAAGCCTTCGAAGCTATGGAGCATGAACAAGAGACTGAAGGTTCCCGGCGCTTCAATCAGCGGGGCCGAGA
This sequence comes from Bacillota bacterium, assembly GCA_023402395.1. GTDB lineage: Bacteria > Bacillota > UBA4882 > UBA8346 > UBA8346 > JAEYGI01. The sequence goes on along the minus strand of JAEYGI010000002.1, from coordinate 305,872 downwards.
TCGCCAGGATCAAAAATAACCGCCCGAAAAACAGACCCCGCTGGAGGCCCAATTTCACGAACGGGATCGGAAAGGTCAACAGCATCAGCAGCATGATGGCGATCGAAAATTGACTGGACCATTTTCCGGGATAGATCGCAGCCAGACTCCCGGCCCAGTAATCATGGATCACCGTCAGATGCACAAAGACGCTGACCAATAAATAAATGAATTTCCGGTAATACTCCATTGCCGCGCATCACCCGTTTCAATCCCTGACGGGGCTCATCGACGATCCAGTAGCGTTAATAAGTTGAATTAAATTTCTCATAATCGGAATTTAATTCAACTTAGATAGTCGGTTTCCAGAAGCCAGCTGTAAAGTCCTTGGAACGGCAATTCTAACCAAGAGGTCTAAAATTGACTTTATCACTTGCTTCTCTGAGCTTTTGCGTGCAACTCAGGTCTTCGGCCTGAGTTGCACACAACGCTTTTAGATTATTTCGGGTGATCTTCAAAAAATCCTGCCCGGATTCGGATGGAGGTTAGTGGATTGATGAAACGGAGCGCGGGTCCGGCGCCGCTGCCGCGGGATCTGCCCGGCAACGGCGATCAGTCTTTAATCTCCCGGCGGATCTCCTCCGCGATCTCCTCGATGGTGCTGATGGCGGTATTGCGGGACAGTTGATTCGCGAAGGAGGGACTGTATTGGATCACCTGCTTTTTGGTGATATTATGCCAGATGGGAAGGATCCGCGGTTCGCCCGCGAAAATACCGTCCAGCGCGTAACTGGTCCAGTCCCGGTTCACGAAGGCCGCCGACACCACAATGGCCCCGTATCGGCTTTCAGCCATTCCCCGTTCGATCATGTTGCGCAGCGTGTCCTCATTCGATAGTTGGAATGGTTCGTACCATATCTTCAACCCCAGTTCCCGCAGCCGATTCGCCAGAGGAAGCACCACTTCGCCCCGGTCCTCCTCGGCGTGCAGGATGAACAGGTCATATTCCCGCGGCCTTTCATCCTCTTCCACCGCCGCGATCTGCTGCTGCTCCAGATCGTCGCCGCCCTTCCCGGAAAGCACTTCGGAAGCGATGATCCCCATCCCCGCGGCCACCTCCGGCGAATTCCCCGGAAGGACGGTTACCGTCGACTTCAAGATGCCGGAGCGACCGCCGAGATCGACCACGAGATACCAGTATCCGGTTTCCGGGATCTGGATCCGGACCGGCGATTTAAGCCCGTACCCGCCGAAAAAAACATGCCTTTTCTCTTTCTTGAAATTATTAACATTGATCCCGTCCATTAATCTGACGTTGGCAATGGTCCCGTGCAGATTCACCTGGACGATCTCGCCGCCTTTGACATATCCCAGGTCATAATAATGAAATTTCATCAGCTTCACCCTTTTTCCGGGAAGTCAGTTAATCCGCTTTTAAAGGAATGGACATATATTTTCCCTAATAAATAGTTTCGGCTTTACCGGCCAAGTTCTTTACAGGATTCGACCGATAAAGCTCATTTTGGCTTAACTTTTCTGGTGGATCTTGGCTTAATTTCTTATATGCGCCAAGCCCCTAAAGCCGATCATGATCGAAAAATGATTGAATTTGAATTAAACTTATTTTAAAAGATTAGTTCTTGCCAATCCAAAACAAAGCGGCAATCGCCGCCGCAGTAACGGCGCTTCCAAATAATTGACAGGGGGCGGTTCCCATTCCCTATTTAATTACTAAAAATTGATCGGCATTCACTGCCGCAGTTACGGGGATGACCGAAAATTGACAGGCAACGGTTGCCGTAACTATGGGGATGACTGCCAGTGTCGCGGCATTGAATGCCATAGTTTGGGGAATGGTTCCCACCGGTTCGGCAGTCACTGCCGCAGTTTGGGGAATTAACGCCATAGTTCCGGCATTAGGCGCCGCCTTAACGGCCATGGATGCCGGAGCCGCGGCGCTCAGCGCCGCAGTTATGGCAAGATCCCAAGCAAAAACGACGCCGACGCCATGCGCGGTGTCAGGGAACTGGCGGGGGAATTTAATACCCGGGCTAGAGAGTAAGGCGTTGGCAACCAAACGGTGGTATTGATCGCCAAACCGCCGGCCAAAACGGCCGGCGGTTTGATATCTCAAACATTGAAAATCTAAAAATCAAACGCTCTTGTCTCGAAATACTGCTCCATGCTCCTATTTGCCAGACAAATGCCGTTGCAGGGTGGCGCGTACCGCGCCGGGGCCCACCATCAGCTCGGCGAAGTAATCCTCCACGACCTGGCCCAGGCCGGCCTGATACAGGTTCACGGCGAAAATCTTTTCATTGGAGAGAATCGGCTCCAGCGCCGCATGGAACGGGCCCGGCTGCCCCAGCTTCAGTCCGGCCAGCATCGGCTCCAGCGTATGAAGCATTGGATCGGGGCTCACGGTAAAGGGCTGGCCCGCGTCGTCGATCCCCAACAAATAACGCACCCACCCCGCCAGCACCAGCGGGATCAATTTCAGATCGGTCACCTTCAAGGTATCGCTGGCCAGATAGGCCTTAATGGTTTCCCCGAAACGGATCGGCAGCTTTTGGGAGGTATCGGTGGCAATCCGCTGCGGCGTGTCCGGCATGAACGGATTCGGGATCCGCACCTTCAGCACTTCGTCAATGAACGCCCGGGGCGAGACGATGCCCGGATCCACCACCACCGGCAACCCTTCCCGGTAGCCGACGGCTTCCACCAACTTTACCAGCTCCGCGTCTTTCATCTCTTCGCTGATTTTGGTGTAGCCCAGCAAACAGCCGAAAATGGCCAGCGCCGTGTGCAAGGGATTCAAGCAGGTGCACACCTTCATTTTTTCCACTTTATCCACGGTCTCGCGGGTGGTAAAGATCACCCCGGCTTTTTCCAGCGCCGGGCGGCCCGCCGGAAACGCATCCTCGATCACCAGGTACTGGGCCTCTTCCGCGTTAACAAACGGAGCCACATAGGTGTTCTTGGCGGTGACCTCGCCCGCGGTGTCTTCGAAGCCCGCCTTTTCCAGCATCGCTTTGACGCTGTCGTCCGGACGGGGGGTGATCTTGTCGATCATGCTCCACGGGAACGACACTTGCGACGGATTCTCGATATACGAAAGAAATCCCTTGTCCGCCCGGCCGTTTTTGGCCCATTCGGCGGCAAAGGCGTGCACGGCCTCATAAAGCTTGGTGCCGTTGTGCGAGCAGTTATCCATGCTCACCAGGGCCAGTGGCAGCGCGCCATGGGTGTACCGTTCATAGCACAAAGCGGCCAATTTGCCGATATAGCTTCGCGGAGCCGCCGGGCCGTTTTGAAAGTCGGCCGCGACGTCCGGCAGCAATTCCCCGCCCGCCCGTACCAGGCTGTAACCCTTCTCGGTGATGGTAAAGCTCACCATCTGCAGGCTGGGCGCGCGAAAGATCGCTTTCAAGCGGCCGAAATCCGCTTGATTGGCGGTGTCGGCCCGCAGCGCCTCCGCCATGCTTCCGATCACCGTCTTCTCAATTGACCCGTTGGCCTTTAACGTAACCAGCAAGCTCAGATTATCGTACGGCAGGTAGGTCCGGTCAATAATTTCGTAATCATAGCCTTCCACCACCACAATGCCTTTGCTCTCGATGCCCTCGTCAAGCAATTTTTGCTGCAGCGCGGCCAGAAAGGCGCGAAAGATGTTCCCCGCGCCAAAATGCACCCAGGCGGGGGCTTTGGCCGTGGCGGCGATCATCGCCGCGCGATCGAAGCGCGGCAGGACGAATCCCGCCCGTTCCCATTGGACCCTGTTAGTCAGTTCTTGATCGGTTAAATGCATCAGATGACCCCTTTCTCCATTCGAAGCGTTTGCAGATAATCGGCTTTCCAGCGGGGACTGGCGGATTCGCGGTCACCGGCGCCTTTAAACAGGTACGGGTATTTTTTCAACAGAAACCGCTCCTCCCGGTCCAGCTTTCTCAGATGAAGGTGAAAAATGTTGCGCATCTGTTCAGTGTCGCGCGCCTGCATGGCCGTGATCAATGCGCTGTGCTGGCGGATAACCTCCTGGAGCCCGGACTCTTCGCCGCAGGTCAACAACCGCATCCGGCGATAATGTCCCCAGACGTTCTGAATGGCCCGCAGACAGAAGAGTTTGTCCGCCACGGCATAGAACACCTCGTGAAATTCGTCGTCCCGCAGGATAAATTGGCGCATGTCCACTTCGCCCCGGTCAAACAGTTCCTGCTGCCGGCGGAGCGCCTCGTTCAGCAGGGTAATATCCGTCGGCGTGTGGCAGGCCATGAACAGCTTCATCACTTCTTCCTCGACCGACAGGCGTAAAAACCGTTCCTGCTCGACCCGGCCCAGATCGATCTGGGAGATCATCGTGCCGCGCTGCGGCAATAAGGTGACCAGGCCCTCCTGATCGAGCCGGATCAGCGCGTCCCGCACCGGCGAACGGCCAATCTCGAAATGCTCGCAAATATCCTTGATGCTCAAAATGGCGCCCGGCTGTAAGTAAAGGTCCTCAATGGCGCGCCGCAATACCGGATACACCTCGCCGCCGTTCGAAGCCTGTTCTTTCAGGGACGCCAATTGATAATCATTGTACTGCAATACGCCCTCTCCTTATTCGATTCGGAAGCTAGGAGCTTGTGCGCGTAATCTTTTTTAAGGATATAAAGCACAAGCTAATGTGTAGCTTTACGGCACAATATACCATCGGTTGTAGCTGTTTCGAATACACGCACAGACTCCTGACGCCCAAACGGGCTCCCTTGCGCCGCGCCAGCCGCCCGGAACCAACGCGGCCGAGGTCTTATCCTTTTTTCATTCTACACGTTCGGCATGAAAAGATCAATTGATAACTGGCCCAGCGCCAGCAACAAATACCGCTCGTAAATACAGGGGCAATAGGCGATGCCCGCCATTTGCCCGGAAAAATGAACCGCCCCCACTTCCGACGCGGCGTCCAGGCCGCGCCGGTAGGGGAATATCCCCAATGCCTTACGTTTTAGCATGGGGGTGCGCGTATAAATCCCTGGCGTCTCCTCCTCCAGCGCGTGGAAAATCTCGTGAAACAAGGCAACAGCCTGGATGTCCTCCGGGGGGGTGAGGTCAGCCAGCCCGTTGGCCTCAATAAACCGCCGCACCCGCGTCATCGCGCCCTCATTCAAGATAATCGCGCGGGCGCCCGGCTCATAAAGTCCCAGATACAAGTATGGTTCCGGCGCTTCCCCGGCCGGCCGCGCGACGACGGTTACCCCCAGGGCCGCCGCCAGTTCCGGCGGAGCAAGCCGGCCGAACTTTGCCGTGACTTGCCGCGCCATCCCGGCCGCGGCTTGCGTCGCGCCGTCGATGACGGCGCGTTCCTCGGCGCCGCTAAGGCTGCGGCCGGAAGCATTCTTGCGCAGCGTATAACGGTACCAGGAATAGCCGGAGCGCTCCAGCGCCGCCTTTACGGCGCGGCGCAGGAGCTCACGATCATGGGCACGGTTGACGCCGCTCATTACAGCTCATTCCGGGCCAGCACCAGAATTACGTCATCCTCCGGAGCGCGGTCACAAAGCTCGGCCTCGATCAAGCCGGAGACCTGGATCAGCTCAGGGATCCCGGAGTAGTCCAGCACCCGCGAACCGGCAATGACATAGACGTCCGGATTGATCCGCATCTCACTGGAGAAGTTGCTGGCGCCGTCCCACATCCGCCGCAGGGTGGCGACGGCATCGTTCATGGTAGTGGTTTGCACGGCGCCGTTGGCGCGCTGGACCTTGATAAAGCCTTTTTTGTCCACGACGCGCACCGGCGTTTTCCCGCCTTTTTCAGCGGTGGCCACGAACACCAATCCATTGCACGCCTCCAGCCGCATCGCGGCCGGGTCCACTCCGATCGACTCCGCCGCGATGCGCAAGGCCTCCTCCTCGGTGCAATTCTTCATCAAATCGGTGGTTTTGACCTCGGTGGAGCCCATGGCGATGGCGGTAACCTTCTGCGCCTGATCGTCAATCTCCACGTACACTTCGATGCCATCCTCCACCGCACCGCTGTTCATGGCCAGTTCCTTGGCTTCCTTCTTCAACTGGGCGATGTCCGAGGCGGTGGGATTGGGGATGGTCCGTTCCACCATCTCGCGGACCATGGCCAGGGCCACGCCGATGGACGAGATGACCTCCGCGTTCTCCGGAATCTGGTATTTAAAGTTCATCATCTTGGCCGTAAAGGTCAACAGGGTTCCCGCCCCGCCGCCGGCCCCCACCAGCACAATCTGTTCGCGTTCAATTTTATATTTGGTAATCAGATCCTCAATCACCGGGATAATCTTTTCGCAAGACTTGGTCAGAATCGCTTGGGCGGTTTCTTCAACCGACAGGCCCACTTCGTCGGCCAAAAGCTGGATTGCTTTACGGCTCGACTCATAATTGCCACGCGCATAATCGTTCTCTTCCAGAATGCCCAGGACATTGGCGGCGCAAGTGTTGGTAATGGTAACGCTCTCACCGTTATTCAGCTTGATTGCCACGTAATCGGCGGGATCGTTTTCACGGGGTTTCACGTAATAAAGGGTGGCGCCTTCGAACAACGCCGGGTCGGTGAAACAAGCGTAGCCCAGGCCGGCGATATGGGCGGAACGGGGGCCGACATCGATCACTTCGCCTTTTTTAGCCCGTACCATGCTGCCGCCGGCTACCCCCAGGACGCGCACGTCAAGACTGTTCACATAGGTACGGTGTCCGCCGATGATCGAATAGTCCACGGCCGGCCGGCCGTTCTTGATGACTCCGATATTGGTGGAAGTGCCGCCCACCTCAAAATAAATGCCGTTAGAGGCGCGCAAGTACATCAACGCACCGATGACACTGGCCGCCGGGCCAGAGAGCATTGTTAAGATCGGGCGCTTCTTCATCTCGTTGATCTCCATTACGCCGCCGTCGCCGCGCATAATCATCAGTGGCACTTTGATCCCGGTGGAACGGACGCTCTGTTCGGTAGAGTTGGCGGTGTCGAGCATCTTCGGCAGAATGGAAGCGTTCAACGCGGCAGTACGGGTTCGCGTGGTCAGGCCGTACAGCTTGGTAATATCCGAAGCCACGGTGCAGGGAACGCCCTGCCGCTCAGCCTCCTCGGCTACCATCCGTTCTTCCCGCATATTATCCACGCCAAAGGCCTTGCTGGCCACAATGACCCGGTCTCCCCGATCCAGCAGGTTCTTAACGGTGTTTTTGACGGCTTCGGGAGTCATCTCCTTGACCTTCAGGTGCGTATGATCGATCTCGATGAACTTGCCGGTGCCGAGGTCGATGTCTTTGATCTTGGTCTGCCGTTTGGCAAGAAAGCCCTCCAGTCCGCCGCCGCTGAGGCCGATCACGCCGACGCGGGCCACGTCCCCCTCAAGCAAAGCATTGGTGGCCTGAGTGGTACTGTGCGCGATGAAGATCACCTCTTCGGGACGGATGTCGTTTTTGGCGAGACATTTCTGGAAAGCCTCCACCACCCCGGCGGCCACGCCGCTCGGGTGGTGGTGGGTAGTCATCACCGAGCCTTTGCCCACGATTTGATTGGTGTTGTTATCAATGGCGACCGCCTTGGTATGGGTGCCGCCAACGTCGATTCCGATACGAATTGCGCGATTGCTCATTGTAAAAAATCCTCCGAAATATTTGGCATGCGGTCAGCTGCGCCGGCGGGAAAACGCGGTTCAAACGCCTGGCCGCACGATTCAAACGCGTATTAATTATTGGAAATGAGCCGGTCTGTTTCGGACCGGCCCATCCGGCCGTTTAAACGTTGCCAATCATCACAAAGGCCAGGATCTCGACAATGATCAGAATCACCCATGCCCAAGGAAGATTGGTTTTGATATACTGCTTCGGCTCAAGCTTAGCGTAGCTCAAGCCCCACATGGTCCACGACTGGGTCGGGCAAGCGCTGGCCACGATGGCGACCGGCGGGATTAAAAACAGCGCGAACAAGAACATTTCGCTGAAGACGCCCATCGCCTGGAAGATGGACACCAGTGCGATACCGGAACCCCAAATCATCAGCGGCCCGCGGAACAGCGCCAGCGGCGCCAGCACGCAGAAAGCGATCAGGATGACCACTGGCGCGGTCGGAATAATGCCGCCCAGCAGATGTTGGAGGATGGGAGAGACTTGTTTCGCGGCTGCCTGAAAGATGTTGACGCTGTACAGCATCCCAATCAGCAGACCGCTGTCGGCGATGCCGTCATACAGCGTCTTCTGAATTTTTTCAACGGCCAGGCTGTACGAGGCGATGTTACGGGTCAAAAGCAGGCCAAGGAAGATCCCCAGCAGGAATGAGGGAATCGGCTGCCATTTGAAGAACGACACCATGATAATCGGGATAAACGGAACAATCACGCAGTACCAACCCAACGATTTGGCATCTTTCAGCTCCGGAGCGGTGCCGGCGGCCCAGGCGCGGGCTTTTCCGCCTTTTTTGCTCCGGAAGTAATTGAAGACAATAAAGGCGCACATCACGGCGATATGCACGATAGTGGCGATGACGGCGAAACGGATATAATTATCGTCATATTTCACGTTGGGAAACACGGCGAAAAACTGGTTGACATAGGCGATATTCAGATACATGCCCGCCGCAACGGCCAGCAGGTATGAGCCCAAGGCGGTTTTCTTATCAATGCCGAGGGAGAAAAGAATCGGCAGCACAATCATACCGATGGCCATCACTGAGCCGACGCCGAAGGCGCTGGTAAAAATCAAAGCGCAGACCACGCTCAGCATCAATGTGGTAACCAGGGGCATGTCCCCGGCCAGCTCGACGGTTTTTTTGATAATATAGCCCGCGATGCCGGTGTCCACCAGCACCCGGCCGAACCAGGCTCCAAAGACGATAATGGCAATGGTCTTCCCGTAATTTTCAACCGATGTCTGGAAAATGTCGGTGACAACAGTATTGATGGGTACCCGTCCAATGATACACCACACAATGGAGGTGGCGATGAACCCGACGAGCAGGTTTCCGCCTTTCATGCAATAGATGATCAGGCCAATGAATGTAACAAGTAATAATATACCGGTAATAATGTCAATCACAATGTTGTTCCTCCCTTTAGTTCATAAAAAATTTTGGTCATCACCGACACTGTGGTACATCCGTACCCCTTTTACGAATCGTATGAAACCGGTGATTAAGCGACTGCCTCCTTGCCCTCCTTCCATTGACGTTATCTCTTTTTTAAAAAATTATGAAGGATTGTATACTAATATATTAGCTTAATATATTAATTTACACAATACCCAAATTCCGAAATAAAAATGGATCTACCTGCCCAAACATGCGCCTGGGAAGAAGTTCGTTGCCAGTGAACGATTCCGATCATCTTCTCAGTCGATCAGATCACAAAACCGCCGGCCCAAACGGCCGGCGGCTCTCCTGACATCATTTTCTCATAATCAATTTCTCTATTGCATCAGACCCGGGCCACCGAAACGGCAGCATACCGAAGCCCTCTTCCGTTCGCGGGCCGGGCTCACCAATAAAGCGCCCAATCCTTCCGCAACCGCGCCAGCGCCTCCAGATAGAAATAATCGCCCCAGATGCAACATTCGTCCACACCCTTGCCGCTGGATTTGTGATACACGGCGTGCAACAACAGGCCGTCCACGGACGGATCGTCAGCCGCCGTATAATTCGTCGCCAGTGAATCGAGGATCGTCAGGGCCGCCTTCCGGTACAGATCACGGCCGGGATCATCCGTTGGCAAAAGCTTAGCTAACTCCAACAAGCCGCAAACCGCAATCGCCGCCGCCGAACTGTCCCGCTCCTCCAGGCCGTCGCTGAAGATCAGATCCCAGTACGGCACTCCGTCGGCGGGCAAGCGGTTCAAAAAATAATGAGCCAGGCACCGGGCCAGCTCCAAAAAGATCCGGTCCCCGGTATAACGGTAACTAAGGGCAAAACCGTAGATGCCCCAGGCTTGTCCCCGGGCCCAGCAGGAATCGTCCGAATAGCCCTGATGCGTGTCGCCGGCCAGCGGCGCTCCGGTTTCGGCATCCATATAGTAGGTATGGAACGTGGAGGCGTCCTGGCGCACGATATAGCGGGCGGCCTGTTTGGCATGGGTATAAGCCAGCTCATGAACGCGGCTGTCTCCACTCTGACCGGCGGCCCAGTAAAGCAAGGGCAGATTCATCAGGCAGTCGATGATCATCCGGCCCCGCTGCGCCGGATCGCTCAGATCGCCCCAGGCCTGGATGATCCCGGCTTTGGGGAAATAACGCTCCGCGAGAAGTTCAGCCGCTGCCAAAGCGCTTTGTCTGGCGGTTAGGTTCCTGGTCAGCTTGTACGCGGCAATGCACGATAAGCTATAGAGAAACCCCAGATCGTGCGTGTCGGTATGGCTCCGTTCCGCGACCCGCCGGTAATAGCTTTCGAGTTGAACCTCGGCGGCTCGGCGGTAAGTTTCGGCTCCGGTCAGCTCATACGCCAGCCACAGCATTCCCGTCCAGAACGACGAGGTCCACTCGACATTGTCCATGGCCGGGTAAACGTTATGAACGCTGGCGGGCGCCGGGAACCGCTCGGTAAAACGCGGCAGATTCCGGTCGATCGCCCGTAACGCGCCACGTATCGCCTGTTCCAGTCTATCTCCGACTTCCGGGGCGGCCTCAAACCGCTCCGGCCGGAGGATGGTTTCACTTTTGACGGTCATCTGGAAATCCCTCTTCTCGTCCTTGCCTCTGGATTCGATTGGCTCGGCCGGAACTGAGCTTACTTTCCGGATGGGTCCCGCTCCCCGATCGCTTTCTTTAAATAAAAATCGCGCAGCACGTAAAAGGCCGGCTTCCGGGTCTTTTTGTCCATAGCGATCAGCCCTTTGCGGTTATATCCTTGCTGATAGCGGTTAAAACGGCGCGAGGCCCGGAAATCATACAGGATCCAAGGGGAAATCCCCCGGATATACTCGAACCGGCCCAAAATGGCCACTTGTTTTTCATAGACCTCGGCCTGGTATTCCTCGGAAAACAACTCCGGGGGATCGCTATGAAAGCCTGCCAGCGCGTCGGCGCCGGTTTCGGAGATGATCACCGGCTTGCCGGGATCGGAATTTTCGCCAAGCAGCTCCAGTTTGGTAAAATCCCGGTCATACCAGCCGTAATACTCGTTGATGCCGATCACGTCCAAATGCTCGGCCAACCGGTCCTCGATCTTATGCCGGGTGTGGTTGACCAGGCAAGCGGCGGAAACTAGCCGGGACGGATCATCGGTTTTGGCGGCCCGCGCCAGACGGCTCATGAATGACAGCCGCTCGTCGCTGTCGGCGTTTTCGTTCCCGACCGACCAAATAATGACGCTGGCCCGGTTCCGATCGCGCCGGATCAGCTCCAGCAATTGATTCTCGGCGTCACGGTAAGTGGCGGGGTTCTCGAAATCAATCGCCCAGTAAACCGGGATCTCTTCCCACAGCAGCATTCCGACTTCATCGGCGATCTCCGAAGCCAGTTCGGTATGGGGATAATGGGCCAGCCGCATAAAATTGCAGCCCAGTTCCTTGGCATCGGCGAAACGGCGCCGGATATCGGCTTCATTGGAGCATTTCCCGAGTTCCGGGTCGTCCTCGTGGGCGCAGATTCCGCGCAGAAAAAGATCCTTGCCGTTGAGCAGCACCCGGGTTCCTTCGGCCTTGATTTGCCGGAATCCGACCCGGTCGGTGATCCGGTCGTTTTTATAGCTGAGCCGCACCTCATACAGACGCGGATGCTCCGGGGACCAGAGTTCGGGCTTGGCCGTGAAGGTCAACTCGCCCCGGCCGTTTTGGAGCGGAATCGTTTGGCTGACGGCCAGTTCCGGGATTTCCAGTAAAACGGGGCCAGCCGCATCGTTTTTATCGGCTCGGACCGCGAACCGGATCGTTTGGTAAGTATCATCCGGCTCCAGGTACAGAAAAAAGTCTTGGATAAAGTCGGCCGGCAGCCGGAACAGCGCCACATCCCGGTAAACGCCCCCGTAGTTGAACCAGTCGGTGTTCCGCATCGGCACCCGCTGCGTGTTCCGGGTATTGTTGACGCAGAGCTGAACCACGTTCCGGGGTTCCAGTTTGCCGGTGAGTTCGACCACGAACGGCGTCGATCCGCCGCAATGGTTCCCCAAATATTCTTGGTTGATAAACACCTTGGTGTCATAGTTGGCGGCCCCTACCCGCAAGAATACGCGCTCGCCGGGGTTTTCGGGAGCACAGGACAATTCCCGGGCATACCAGGCGCTGCCCTCGTAATAGAAATACTCCGGTTTAAAAAGGTTCCAGCAGGACGGAACTGTAATCTCGTCTCCACCATCCCACTCATAGTCCCAGGGCAACCGGCGGCCGGCGGCGTCTTTCGGCTCAAGGATGTTCCAGTTGGCGCGGAGTCCGGTATCGTACGGGTCGACGGTAAAATGCCATTTCCCGTTGAGGCTTTCGCAGGGCCGGTTTCGGGTATGGATTAGCGTCTGATGATTCAGGTTTTGAAAGTCGTAACGCCGTTCATAGTCTTCCCGGTGGAGATGATCCACTTGATTCTCAGCTTTCATGGGGCTTTGTCCCTCCTCTTGATTAAAACGGCAGTTTTGATTGAGCGTCCCTTCTATCCTTTTACGCCGCCGCGGGCGACGACTCCTTCCATGAAATACTTCTGGGCGAATAAAAAGATCACCAGCACCGGCAGGACCGAAAGAACGCAGGCGGCCATCTGGGCGCCGTAAAAGACGAAGCTCTCGGTGACGAAATCGGTCATCCCCAGCGGAATCGTTTTCAGGTGCGGATCGGTCAGATAGATCATCGGCACGAAGAAGTCGTTCCAGAAATAACGGAACGAGAAGATCACCTGGGCGGCGATGGCCGGCTTAGCCAGTGGCAGCATAATCCGCCAGTAGATCAGGAACTCGCCCGCTCCGTCGATCCGGGCCGCTTCCAGGAGCGAGTCGGGGATGGTCATGAAATATTGTTTGATCAAAAAAGTGCCGAAGGCAGTGAACGCGCCCAATAAAATAACGGCCAGATGCGTATTGTACAACCCGAGGTTGCGGACGATGATGAATTGGGGGATGATCAGCACCTGGGCCGGGATCATAATCGAAGCCACGTAAATCAGGAACAAAAGGTCGCGGCCTTTCCATTTCAGCTTGGCAAAGGCGTAGGCGGCCGTGGTGGAAGTAAAGATCTGGACCACCATGATGATCAGGGTCAGCTTGAACGAGTTGATGGTGTAGACCGGAAACGAGTTGAAATTGAAGTTTCCGGCGTCGTCGAAGAACAACCGCTTGAAATTGTCCCAGGTGATCAACTTCGGGATCAAGCGGACCGGGTACTCGAAGATGTCCATCTCGTTTTTGAAGGCCACCGAGAACATATAGAGCAATGGCAGCAGGATCAAGGCCGCCATCAGGCACAATACGGCGAAGACAACGGTTTTGGCGGAGAGCGCGGCCCAGCTCCGGCGCGAATGTTCTCCAGGCCAAAGCCGCGCGGCGATCGTTTCAATGAAGTTCATGGTTTGTCAAGCCTCCAACCCGGATTATTCGTAAGTCACCCATTTGTTTTGGCCCCGGTATTGAATGATGGTGACGATCAACACCATGGCCATCAGCAGGGTGGCCTCGGCCGAAGCGTATCCCATCTCCAGGGTGCTAAAGGCGCGCTGATAAATATCGAAGACCAGCACGGTGGTGGAGTTGGCCGGGCCCCCTCCCAATTGGCCGCCGGTCATCGCGAAAATCTGATCAAAGACTTTAAACGAATTGATGATAGCCATGATGACGCAGAAGAACGTGGTCGGGCTCAACATCGGGACGGTAATATGCAACAATTGCTGCCAGCGGTTGGCCCCGTCAATCTCGCCCGCTTCATATAACTCGGGATTAATGGTTTGCAGTCCGGAGAGGAACAGGACCATATAATAACCGAACGATTGCCAGATGGCGACCATGGCGATGGTCATCAGCGCCGTCGCCGGGCTGGTCAGCCACGGCAGGCCCTCAATTCCCAGCGTAGCCAGGAAATTATTGACCGGCCCCTTGCTGGGATGCAGGATCAGCATGAATACCAACGAAACCGCGATATTCGACAAAATTACCGGCAGGAAGATCACGGCCCGGAAGAAGGTCCGGCCGCCGACTTTCCGGTTCAAGAGGATGGCGGAGATAAAGCCCAGCAGCAACTGGAAGATGACGGTTACCAGGGTAAAAATCACCGTATTGCTGAAGGCTTTGTGAAAGGTCCGGTTCCCCACGATCCTCACGAAATTGTCAAAGCCGATGAAGCTGAAATCAATTCCGCCCGAGTAATTGGTGAACGCCAGACAGAGCATGGCGACGATCGGCAAAAACACGAAGCTGATAAACCCAAGCAAGCTTGGGAGCAAAAATAACAACACTGTGACCCAATTGGCCGAAGTCCGATAACGCTTCATGGTTTAAAGCTCCTTGTCATTTTGAAAGCGATTGGTGGTGTGGTTGGGGGGCGGCGCCGTCGCCAACCGCCCTCTCCCCTGGGGTTGATTCAGGCTGCCTGCCCTCCCGGCGTTCTCCATCCGTGGACGCCGGAACTTGAGCCTTCCTGGCTCTGGTCCCCCGTCACGCCCAAAGAACGGGCTATGGGGGAGGGGATTGTGGGCCTAAGACCTTTGCTGTTAAGATTTTAGGCCTACTTTTCCCTCGCCCATAGCCCCTGATTTGGGGCGTTATGGGAGAGGGCAGGCGGCTCTGAAACGGCCCGATGGGTGAGGGCCTTACTTGGTCGATTTGATAATCTCTTTACATTGATTTTCAAGCTCGGCGATGAAGTCGCCGTCGTTCATGTCAGTGGTCAGATACTGGCTCAGCAGCGGGTTCAGCGCCTGGGTCTCCAGTTTGGAACCGTATTTATGGAACCATTGCGGGAAGACCGGGACCTTTTCGGTCCAATACTTCAGGGATTCCTGATCCGGCACGCTGCCCGCCAGGACGTCCATGGTCTTATTATCGATCACCGCGGGCAGGAAGCCGGCTTTGGCAATGGTTGGGCCAGCGGCGGCGCTGCCCATCCAGGAGATGAATTTGAAGGCGGCGTCCTTTTTCTTGGATCGGGCGCTAATATGGTTGAAGGTGCAGACCCCCATGGTGATGTACTTCTGCGCGTTGTTGGCGGGCACCCGGGTCAGCGCCCAGTCATTGAAGGCGAACCCTTTCAAGAGATTGCTGTCGCGGCCCTTGATCAGGTAGCCGGGGAACCATTCGCCCATGACCACCATGGCCACGTTGCCGTTGTAAAATGCGGTGGAATAGTGCATTCTGGTCGCCATCTGCTCCGAAAGGGACATGATCGCCTTGGACTTCTCCAGGCTCTTGCGCATCCGCATGCTATAGAGCACGGCTTTGGCATTGATATCGATGTGGCCGTCGGGGGTAATAAAATCGACCCCTTCCTGAATCGCCGGGAACAACGTGATCTGCGGCCAGCTATGGATAAAGGCGCCATATTGCTTGCCGTCGCCGGAGGAGAGCTTCTTGGCGACCTCGGCGAATTTATCCCAGGTCCACTGGCCCTTGGTTACGTATTCGGTGGGCGTCGGTTCGTTGGCCGCGGCGAAGAGCTTTTTGTTGTAGTAGGTGTAATATCCGGCGCCACGGAACGGAATGGCGTACAGTTTCTTGTTGACCATGACCTGGCCGAGATAAGGCCGGATCGCCTCCAGGTCATACTTGGCCTTGGTCGCGTAACTGTCGAGCGGTTCCACGCTGCCGTTGGCCACCTCGGCGAACATATCCGCCTGCCGTTTCTGCATGAAACAGTCGATATTGGCGCCGCCCGCCAGCAAAGTGATGATTTTGGCTTCATATTCGGCCGTCGGCAGATAGGTCGCTTTGACGAAGATCGCTTTCTGGCTGGCATTGTAGTAATCGACAATCGGTTTGTTGGCCGGATCGTCCCAGGAATAATAGTTCAACTCGATGGGGCCCGCTCCAAAGACGCTGGGGACGAGCGTGACGATTAACCCCAGCAGCAACATTAGGATAACTGATCGCTTCACTTTCGGTCCTCCCTTTCCATTTCTTTGATTGCAGGTTGTTTCTGGCGTGCCTTTTATCAACCTTCAATAGTAGCTTATCATATTTCAATTTTGTTAACGTGATATCCGGGTACTGTTTTTGAAATGAGTTTTTGGTACTGGAGTACTGGCGGGGAAGGGGGATGGTCAGTGGTGGTGATTCGGAATCGGTGGTTGTTGGTTAGTAATCGGAGTCAGAAGTTAGGAGCCAGGAGTCAGGAACGGGGCAGGTCGGCATTGTGGGTCAACGCCCTCACCCCTGGGGTCTTTTCAAAGCACTCCTGACTTCCGACTTTTGACTTTTAACTTCCGGCCTCAGGTGATTCCAATCTCCTTGGCCAGGCGGTAGGCTTGCAACCGGTCATGCACGCCCAATTTGGAATAGATGACACTGATATGATTTTTGACGGTCTGTTCGGCGATGAAGAGCTGGGCGGCGATTTCCTTGTTGTTAAAGCCCCGGCCCAGCAGCCGCAGCACCTCTTTCTCGCGGTTGCTCAGATCAAAGGCGGTCCCTTGGGTTTCGGTTTCGGCGCCCGCTCCCTTTCCGGACGGATTGGCGAATTGGGCTACGATTTTGGCGGCCACCTTCGGGGAAATCATCACTCCGCCCTCGCAGACCGCCCGGATGGCCGTGATCAGTTCGGCTGGCGGCGTATCCTTGAGCAAGTACCCGACAATTCCCAGCTTGACGGCTTCCAGGACGTATTCGTCGTCATCGAAGGTGGTCAGCATTAGCACCCGGGTCTCGGGGAACCGGGCCTTGATGCGCCGGGTGGCCTCGACGCCGTCCATTCCCGGCATCCGCACATCCATCAGCACCACGTCCGGACGGTGCTCCGCCACCAATGCGACGGCCTCGTCGCCCTGGCAGGCGACGCCGACCACCGTTATGTCCTTGGCCTTGGCGCGCAGCACGGTCTTCAGGCTCTCCACGAACAGGGTCTGATCGTCCACCAGCAATACTCTGATCTTATCCGCATTCTTTTCCATGATTCCTCCTGATGCTGATCACAACGGGATCCAGACGTTGAGCTTAAACCCTTCGCCCGGTTGGGTGTCGATGGCCAAATGGCCGCCCAGCCGCTCGATCCGCTCCCGCATGCCCTTCAGGCCGAACCCGTCCTCGATCAGGCCGGCTCCGATCCCGTTGTCCTTGATATAGATACAGACCCCGTTATCCTTCCGGTAAAACGAGATGTAAATTTCACTGGCTTTGCCATGGCGGATGGCATTGGTCAGTCCTTCCTGCACCAGCCGGTAGACGGCCAGGTCGGCTTCGCCGCCCAGAAAAAGCGGGGCGTCGCCCAGATTCAGCTCCACCGGGATATTGGTGGCCTTGGTAAAGGCCTCGATCAGGTTCCTGACCGCGGTCAGCCCCTTGGGCCCGCTTTGCTCGGAGCGGAACAACTGCAAGGCGCGCCGCACCTCCAGCAACCCTTCCTTAGCCTGATCGCGGGTCCGGGCCAGATGGTCAGGGAGTTCCGCGGCTCCCTCCTCCACCAGGCTCAAAGCCGCTTCCAACATCATCACCAGATTGGCGAAGGTATAGCCGAGGGCGTCATGGATCTCCCGGCTCAGCCGCTTTCGCTCGTTGATCGCCGATTGCTGCTCGACCAGGGCCGCGTAATCCTGCAGTTGAATATTGGTCTCCGCCAGCCGCAGCGTGGCTTCGTGGAACAGGCGCTTCATTTCCTTCAGGGAGGAATGATTCTGGGGGCGCCACGATTGGGCGAGGGCGATGACGAAGATGGCGTAGATCAACAGCGAAAACAGATCGTGGGCCGTCGGCGCCGGCAATTGAACCTCCCAGGCCTTCAGGCGGCCCTGGCTGAACAAGAACAGCGCCAGATAGGCCGCGGCGAAGATGAGGCCCTCGGCGAACTTGGTATAGGCGACGGCTTCGATCAGCAATGCCGTCAACAGGGTCATCTCCACGCCGAGATAACGGCCCATCGGGATCCCCACCAGCAGCAGAATCCCGCCCCGGAGGGTGAGCCACAGCCAGATCAGACCCTGGTGGCGGGTGAAGCCGAGCGCCAAGGAGGCCAGCAGCGAGACGCCAACGGCCAGACTGAACTGGATCTCCCATTGGGAAGGCAACGGGGAAGCCCCTTTTTGAAGCTCGAACTGAACAAAGGCCGCCAGATGCGCCATCACCGCCAGCAGGGGCACTTTCAGCTTCCGCAGCAGATCGGACATCACAGCCCTCCTTAAAAGCGTTGTGATAGACCCCGGCCTTTGGCGCGGGTTGCACCAAAAGCTCAGCGAAGCAAGGGATAAAGCCGGATTCAGAATCTTTTCGCGCGGCTAACGTCTATCTACTGGCAGACTTTCTCACATGGCTTTTAAAAGGGTTTGGGATAAACCCCTGTTATCCACATTCTATTACTAAATGTGGATTGGGAGCAGTTCCCCCGGTTCATTTATCCACAGAATATCCACATTTAGTTACTAAATATCCACATTCTTTTACTCAATGAAATGATTCAGCAACTAAATATCCACATTCTATTACTAAATGTGGATTGGGAGTAGTTCCCCCAGTTCATTTATTCACAGAATATCCACATTTAGTTACTGAATATCCACATTCTTTTACTCAATGAAATGATTTAACAACAAAATATCCATATTCATTTACTAAATGAAATAATTCACTAACCGAAGATTACCCTTCAGCGGTTAAGAAGCCCCCGGATCTGTAAAAAATAATCCGGGCTGGCTCCGTGCTTCCTGTCAAATAATCTGCCGTCCGCTTCAGAGATGTTCAACACGATTCCGTTTTTATCCTGCTCGGTTCTTCAACTCCCGAAAATTGCGGTGGGTTGGGTTTGACGGTCGTCCGGGCGAGTTATTATCCTTTTCAACGCCATTTCGATCATATCCCGTCTAATTTCCAGGACATTTCCCAAACTGTATGAAACCGTTTCTCAATCCGAGCGCCCAGCAATCCGAATCATTCCGGCTTATTGAACCATTCCGTTTACGGTTGACTAAACAATTCGGAATTCATATAATAATGTCGGGAGGAATCAGAAAATGTCTGTAGCGAAAATTGGAAAAAGAGGCACCTTGATTATCCCGGTAGAAATTCGAAAAAAAGTTGGGCTAAAAGAGGGCGATGACCTTTTGATCGAAGTTGACGAACTGGGGACCATTCATATGCTGAAGCGGCCGGCCAATTTTAGCGAGGCCTTGCGCAACCTTCGTTCCGAGATCTGGGAGAGCGTTGATCCGGTTGAATATGTGAAAGAAGAAAGGGCTTCATGGAAAAATAGCCGATCTGCTCCGTGAAGCCAAACTGGTCACGATTGACACCTGCTGTTTTATCTATCACATTGAAAGCAATCGCTATCCATCCTTCGCCCGAACTGTGGATGAACTCTTTGACTTGGTGAATCAGGGACAGATTAATGCACTAACCTCCCCGATTACCATTACGGAGATCATGAGTCACCCTCGTCGTTTGGGGCTTGAAGATGTCGCTTATGCCTATAAACTACTTCTTGTCAACTTTCCCAATCTTACCATTCCCTCCATTGATGCGGCGGTGGCGGATAAAGCCGCCGCGTTACGGACGACTTACGGCTTAAAAACGCCTGACGCTTTACAATTAGCCACCGGAATCATCCATCACGCCTCGGCGTTCATCACCTTTGACCGGGAGATCGCCAAAGCCACCGCCGCAATTCAGGTCATCATTCCTGAGGAAAATTAAAACCCCGGCATCCTTTACACGCCGGGGTTTTCCATTCAAATCAGGTTTGCTTGTTCCCTGTTACAAACTGGCCGCCGTCTTGTCATCCAACCGCACCCGGGACCGGACCACCGACTCCCACGCCTCCGGTGATAAGGGGCGGTCGAAACTGCGCAGCCCGGCTAGTTTGAAGCCGTGCTTCAACGCCAGCCGTTTGGTGAGATCGATGGTCTCTATGCCGATATCGATCCCCAGGCTGTAATGGCGGTATTCATGCTCCAGGGCCAGCATCATCGTTTCCGACATGCAGGCATAGGCGAGGCCCTTCTCAAATCCAAAATTAAAGCCCAAATCCGGCATACCCGGCAGCGCCACCACTCCGCCATCGATCACCAGCACATCGGGCCGGGCCTCGCGCACCTCCACGCTGACGTCGGCCGGCCGGGCCACGTCGCAGACAATTGCGCCGAACTTCAGCATCTCCGGCGTGATCAGGCTGTTCACCTGACTGGTGGCGGTGACCACCAGGTCGGCGGCAGGCAAATACTTTTCCAGATCAATCGAATATATCAGCGGCGACCGGCCGGCCACCGCCTCGGCAAAGGCTTGGTATTCCTCCAGATCCGCCCCGGGCCGCGGCGCCTGGGGATGATTTTTGACAAAGTCGGCGATAGCGCCGCCGTTCTTCAGCTCGCCCCGGTTCAGGTACTGATAAATCTCGGCCGCCACCTTCATCAGCCGGCGCCGGCTATGCTCCTGATTGTTGGGATTGCCGATCAGCACCAGCGACTGGACTTTCTCGGCAATCAGCATCGCCACCGCCCGGCCGATGGAGCCGGTGGCACCCACTACGGCCGCCTTCGCCTCCGGCACCGGAATCTCCAGCCGGCGGGCAGCCTCCAGGACGGCCTCGGCGGCGGCGGCCACCGTATAACTGTTGCCGGTGGTCAGCGCCACGCCCAGATTGCGCAGATCCCGGCCGCCCTTGGTCACCACCGAGGTATAGGCGCCCAGCCCGACGATTCCGGCGCCCCGGTCCCGGGCCAGTTCCACCGCTGCCCCCAGTTCCTTCATCACTTGTTCCTTGGGCATCTCCATCAATTCTTCCGAGGTCCGGCAGACGGCGATAAACTCGCCATAGATCGACTGTCCGGTCCGGGAGGTGATCCGGGCCTTGGAGATCACGAACGGTTCGATGAAATCATTCCAACGGCTGACCAGATCGCCCATCTGCCGCTCGGAGAAGACTTGCAGCGACTCGTCGAACTCGATATAGTTCTTGAGATACAGCGGATGAACCAGGAAAGCGAAACGCCCGTCGCCGGGTTCGGGCCGGACCGCCGGTTTGGGCCGAGGCGGCGCGAGGGTCAAGGTCGGCTGCTCGGACCCGACCAGATGCGCCAGGAAATTGGCGGTATTGCCCTCGGCCAGCCGGACCGCCATCCGCTCAATGGACGCCACCGCCCGTTCGCATTCCTCGCGGCTAATCACCAGCGGCGGTTCGAGACGGATCACCGAGGCTCCGTTGAGGGTGGGCGCCACCCGCAGCTTTTCCACGTTCAACAGGTAACTGGAGACCACCGGCGACAGAAATTCTTGATCGGCCATCACGCCGAGCAACGAATCGCCCAGATTTTCCGGGGTGACTCCCAACTCCAGCCCAAGCATCAAACCTTTGCCCCGGACCGCAGCGATTACGTTCGGATAACGCCGCTGCAGCACGGTGAGCCGTTCCAGCAGGTACTCGCCGTTGGCCGCCACTTGCTTCAACAACTCCCGATCATTCCGGGTCAACAACTCCAGCACCTTCAGCCCGACCCGGCACGCCAGGGTGTTCCCGGCAAAGGTCGAGGAATGTTTGTTCCCAAAGTCGTCGGTGTATACCGCGGCGGTGCAGAGGCAGGCGCCTACCGGTACCAGCCCGCCGCCCAGCGCCTTGGCCAGCGTCACGATATCGGGGGTGATCCCCTCATATTCGCAAGCGAACAGTTTTCCGGTCCGTCCCAGTCCGGTCTGGACCTCGTCGGCAATCAGCAGGGTTCCGTAACTGTGGCAAAGCTCCAACGCGGCCCGGAGATAGCCGTCGGGCGGCAGAATGATGCCCCCCTCCCCCTGGATCGGTTCCACGATAAACGCGGCGTAATAATCGGGCTTGGCCCGCAAGGCGGCCTCCAGCGACTCCAGATCGCCATAGGGGATCCGGTCGAATCCGGGGACCGGAGCGCCAAAGCCTTTCTGGTACGAGTCCTTGCCGGTGGCGGACAGCGCGCCGAGGGTTTTGCCGTGAAAGCTGTTGTTCGTGGTCAGAATCCCGTGGCGTTTGGTAAAGATCCGCGCCAGCTTGAAAGCGGCTTCATTGGCTTCCGCCCCGCTGTTGGCAAAAGTGACATACTTCAGGCCATCCGGCGCCACCCGGATCAATGCCTCGGCCAGGCGCCCGGCGGCTTCCAGCGCCGCCGGCTGCACGAAGCTGGGTTCCATGCCATGGTAGATCGCTGCAATGGACTCCCAGATCTCGGGGTGATTGAATCCGAATGGCAACGCGCCGTACGAGGCGATGAAATCAAGGTAGGTTTGGCCGTCGACGTCGGTCAGTTCGCATCCCGAGCCCCGGAGGAACTGCTTGTCCATGTTCAGTTGATGGAGCCGCTTGGCCAGCACTGGGTTGACATATTCCGCGAAAGGGTGCATTTTCTCCTCCATACCAAAAAGCCAGGCTAAAGTCGTTCTTCGAACCTACCGCTCCCAAAACCAGCGGCCCCGACTTTATCCTTGCTTCTCTGAGCTTTAGCGACGACCCCGGCCCCCGGCCGGGGTTTTTACGCTTCAAAAAGGTCACAATTAGTTTAGCATTAATCGGATTGAGGGGTCAACCTTCATTTGTCAGCATTCAAAGGTAGTTTGTCCCGTTTGAAGCCTAATAATTGCGGGTTCATCCGAAAATTCAGGATTAAAAAATTTTTAAGGGCGCCTATACGCCCTTTTGCTTTTCCCGATCCCGGACCCGAATCCAAAACCAACTGATATTTCCGGTCCGCCGAAGCCGGCGCCACCCATAATACGCGGCGGCTCCGAGCAAAGCCAGACCGATCAGGGACAGCATCCATCCCCGCCACCAGGCCGCAGTCAGGCCCGCGCCAACCGGTTGAAGCTCGGCCAGCCTGCTTCCGGCCGGATCGAAGGAGTTCAATTGCCGGTTCTGGCTGCCGGCATCGGGAGCGAGAATATCGAGAACCTGGGGTTCAACGTACTGATCGGATCCGCCTCCAATGGCCCATTCCGCCGGACTCCGCATCACCCGCCGAAAAAAATCCTCGCCGAATCCGTCGTAAGAGCCGACCAGAACGTAGTAACGCCAGGACCGGGCCGGAGTTCCGATCACCGATATGGGAACGGTGGCCCGGATGGTCCGGTTGTCTCCCATAATTTCCGTCTTTAACGAGGTGTGACGATACTTGCCGTTGTCGTTGAAAATCAGTTGACTGTTACCCCAGCCGGCGATCCTCAGCCCGATATCCCAAGCGTATTTCGGATTGAACTGGACATAGGCGCCCCGGCGCGGCAGGCTCGCCGATCCCTGTTCCGGAACGGAATCGATGAAGATCCGCAAGTTCTGATGAATGAAGCCCTCCGGCGCCAGCCACGGGTTGGTATTATCCTGAAACGTGGTGTCGAAATACACCAAGCCGGGCTGTTCCGACCAGACCTTGAACTCGGTGATGTCAAAGAGTCCCTTAAATGGTCGGAAGGCAATGTTGGTCGGATATTGATAATTGCCGTACCCATGCTCGTCCCCGGCCGGATCCTTCATCTGAAAAAACACCGTCGGCCCGGCGGCCCCCGCCAACACCAGGAAGGCCACAGCCAGCAGTGGAAGCCAAACCCATCTTTTCATGTACAACACCCCCATCATAGGTCTATGCGCGGGGGTGGACAAATATTCCCAAGCATCCGGCCTGGAATCCCTCCGACCAGATAATTAGTATTACCGCATCACATAGTTTCCAAAACCACGGCCAGTACCTGTCCGGTGGCGATCATTTCATCCGGCTCCACGGCCCGGGAGAGCAAGACGCCTTCGACCGGAGACGGCAGTAGAAATTCCTCGCCATCCACTTTCAGTACCAGCAGATCCTGATCGATGGCCACCGGAGCGCCCTCCGGCACCAGCCAGCGGATCACCTCGATCTCCGGTTCCTCCGGCGCCAGCAGCGGCATTTTGATCTCAATCTTACGAGGGCGATTCATTCAAATACACCCTCGGTACCCGATTGCTCAACATACACGTCACCTCGTAATTAATGGTTCCCAGAGCCCCCGCTACTTCATCAGCGCTAATCGACGCCCCGCCCTGGGACCCGATGAGCACCACTTCCTGACCGATCTCCACCGGCTCGTCGCCGACATCGATCATACATTGGTCCATGCAGATGGTTCCGACAATCGGAAACCGTTTGCCGCGGATCAACGCCGCGGCTTTATGGGAGAGCATTCGCGACCAGCCGTCAGCGTAGCCGATGGGAATGGTGGCGATGGTACTTTCCCGGCCGGTATGGTAGCGCTGCCCGTAACTGATCCCGGTGCCGGGGCCGACCCGTTTGACAAAGCTGACCCTGGTTTTCAGGGAAAGGGCGGGCTTGAGCCGCACCCGGCTCCGGTCGACTTCGTCGGAAGGATAGAGGCCGTAGATCATGATCCCCGGCCGGACCAGATTGAAATAGGTCAGGGGCAGATCGATGACAGCCGCGCTATTGGCCAGGTGCATCTCGGCCGGAAGCTGCCCGTCGTTCTTAAGGTCGACAATCACCTTGTTGAAGTTTTTCAACTGTAATCTGGCATAGTCTTTGTTCGCCTCATCGGCGGTGGCCAGATGGGAAAAGACTCCGGTGACCTCAATCCCGGGCAATCGCCGCACCGAAACGGCAAAACGGACCGCCTCGTTCACCCGGACTCCGATCCGGCCCATTCCGGTATCCACTTTGAGGTGGACTGCGGCGGACTTCCCGGCTTTGACGGCCCGCCGCGACAAGGCCACCGCCGCATCCAGCCCGCAAAGGGATGACGTCAGGCCGTACTCGACCATCGCTTCCGCCTGATCGGCCTGGAGCGGGCTGAAAACCAGGATCGGCGCCTCGAATCCGGCCCGCCGCAAAGCGATCCCTTCCTCGGGCAGCGCCACTCCCAGCCAAGTGGCTCCGGCCTCCAGCGCCGCACGGGCCACCGGAATCGCTCCATGGCCATAGCCTTCGGCCTTGACCACCGCCATCATCTCGACCAGTGGACCGACCAACCGCCTGACTTCCCCGATATTATGCCGGATCGCCGCCAGATCGATCTCCGCCCACACCGGACGCAGCCTCTCGTCATACCGATTCATCACGCATCACCTTTCCCAACGCCTCCGGAATTCCGGACACCAGATCCCCGGCCAGGATTCCTGCGGGACCGAACCGGCGCGCCGCGAGATCTCCGGCCAATCCGTGCAGATAAACTCCGGCCACTGCCGCGTCCTCCGGAGGCATGCCTTGCGCCAGCAGGCTCGCGATGATCCCCGCCAGGGCATCGCCCATCCCGGCGGTCGCCATCCCGGGGTTGCCGCTGGAATTGATATAAGAACGGCCATCCGGCGTCGCGGTGACCGTCCGGGCTCCTTTTAGCACCACAATGACTTGGCGTTCTTTCGCCAAACGGACCGCCATTCCGATCCGGTCGGCCTGGACGGCGGCGACGGAAGCCCCAGTCAGCCGGGACATCTCCCCGGGATGAGGCGTCAGAATGATCGGACGGCTGGCCGTTTCAAACAGCTCCGGCTCCCGGCCCAACAGATTCAAGCCGTCGGCGTCCACCACCAGGGAAGGCCCAGCCGATCCGATCAACCCGGCCAGCATCGCCCGGCCGTCTCCGGCCAGGCCCAACCCCGGTCCGATCACAATGCCGTCAAACCGGTCCGTATCCCATAACCCGTCCCAGTTCACCGCCATCACTTCCGGCGGTTTTTCCGGAAACGGCAAGCCGGACCGGAGCGCGACAGTCGCCAGGCCGCAGCCGCCGCGCAGCGCCGCCAGTGCGGCAATAGCCGCCGCGCCGGTCATCCCCGGGCTGCCGCCAATAATCAGCACCTGGCCGGTGGTTCCTTTGTGCGCCGCGGGGGAACGGCATGGCAGTTTCACCCGGATGTCGGCCCCGGTCACGTATTCAATGGTCAATTCCGGGGAATGCAGCAGCACTGGAGGAAATCCGATCGAGGCTACCACCAGCCGTCCCGCCCGCTCGGCCCCGGGGTAACTCAGCAATCCCGGCTTAGGCAGTCCGAAGGTAATGGTCAGATCGGCCCGCACCGCCGGTTCGGATACGCTTCCGTTATCCATATCCACTCCGGTGGGAGCGTCGATCGCCACCACCGGCCGGGATTGGCGATTTAGAAATGTAACCGATTCGGCTACTGTTCCGGTGGGAGCTCCGGTTGCGCCGGTTCCCAGCAAGGCATCGACGAAACAATCGGCCTTCCCCAATTGCTCAAGATCGGCGCTGGCCCAGGAAACCAGCGGCACCCCATAACTCCGGCAGCAAGCCAGATTGACCCCGGCCAGCCCGCGATATTGATCGGGAGCAAAAGCCAGCAGCGCGGTCACTTCCGCGCCATCTTCCATCAAAATCCGGGCCAACGCCAGCCCGTCGCCGCCATTGTTTCCCTTACCGCAGCAAATCACGATCCGGCGGCCCGCCAAATTGCCGTAACGTTCCCGCATCGCGTCCCGGACTGCCAAAGCCGCCCTCTCCATCAGCAAGGCTCCGGCCATGCCGAACTCCTCTTGGGAACGCCGGTCAATTGCTTTCATTTGTTCCACGGTAGCGACTTTCATTCGACCACCTCTTCCAATATGACCTGAGCCACGGCATATTCGCGCGAATGCGAAATGGAAAGGTGAATCCGGCCCATCTTTCTTGTGTCCAAGTATTCCCGGACTTTCCCGTTCACCTCGAAAAAAGGCGCCCCGGCCGAATCATGCCGCACCTCCATCTCCTGCCAGGAAAAGCCGGCAAGGCCGGTGCCCATCGCTTTTAGCAGGGCCTCCTTGGCTGCGAAATAGCCGGACAGGCGATGTGCGGCGGAGCGGGTCTCGGTCAGTTCTCGCTCGCTAAAGACCCTCCGGCCGAATTCGGGATTGCGGAGCGCCGCGGCGATCCGGCCAATCTCGATCAAGTCCACTCCAGTCCCACGGATCATTTATGCTCCGCTCCCCTCCGGCCCCCCGGGTTTTCGGTAAAAAGACGGGGGCCCGGTCTCAAACCCCAGTTGCCGATAGTTGAGCAACGGCTCGGTCCCGCCCACCAGCAGGAACCCGCCCGGCCGCAACGATTGCAGGAAACGCTGATAAAGCCCGTTCTTGGCCACTTCGGTAAAATAAATCACCACATTCCGGCAGATAATCAAATCCAGGTCGGAATCGAACGGATCACTCAACAGGTTGTGATGCCTGAACTCTATCATGCCACGGATCGTGTCCTGCAAACGATAGGTTCCGTTCGCCAATGGCTCGAAATACTTTTCAAGCAGCCCGGCCGGGAGATTTTTGACCTGAGTCGGGTGATAAACCGCTTGAGACGCTTCCCTCAGAATCAACCGGTCCACATCGGTGCCGACAATCTCCGCTTTCGATTCCAAGCCCGATTCCCGGAGCAGGATCGCGATCGAATACGGTTCCGCCCCATTGGAGCACCCCGCGCTCCAGATCCGGACCAGCCGGCGTTCCCGGGCCAAGCGGGGCAAGACGGTTTGGCGCAGATCCTCAAACCGATCCGGATTCCGGAAAAACTCCGAGACATTGATGGTCAGCTTCTTCTCGAAGTCCCGGTAGCGATCAGGATCATTGCGCAGCACCGTCAGAAATTCCTCATACGTTTCAATCTTCCACGATTGCATCAGGGAATGGATCCTGCGGTCCATCTGCTGGCTCTTATAGTTTTCCAGTTCGATTCCGGTTAATTCTCCGGCCATCCGCTTAAAGGCTGGATAGTCCAAACGCGCCGTCCTCCTTAGATCGCTCCGGGATTGAATTTTGCGGAGGTATTTTGATAAATATTGAAAGAATTTATAAGCTTAAGACATTAATCCGTCTTCTTGTGGTCCGGCTTTCCAGCCGTAACAATTCTACTTTTTTACCAGGTAATCCTCCAACCGCCGCTGAATTGTGGTGAAATTTACTTCGCTTTGCCAGGGGCCTGCCGCACCAAATAAACAGAGCGAGCCGTGACACCGCGCTCGCCCGATTTCCAATTTCTTTATTATTTTTTCTGGTGCATTTAAGCTAGGGGCGTCTGATCAATCTAAGTACTTGACGATGGTCTCCAGGGGCCTTTTGGTTGGTCCCTTGGTCTCCTTATGCGGGTAGCCAATGGGAATGACCGCCATGAACTCACCCTTGGGCTCTCCCAGCAGGGTCAAAACCTCGTCTTTGATTAGAAACAGAATCCCCAGCCAGACCGTTGCCAATCCCAGCGACGTGGCGGCGAGCAATAGATTTTGAACCGCTGCGGCCGAACTTTGGATCTCCATGGTCCGGAAGAAATCGTGGGCCGCCGCCTTATCGATCTGAAACAACTGCGTTCCGTGTTCGATCAGATCGCCGGTGTTGGCCACGGCGATCACCGCCGGCGCGCTGGCCATGGTCCGCGAGGCCATGCGCAGCAAGACCGAGGACGACTTCGGGAATTCGACCGCCCGGGAATTGACCAGCTCGACCAGTTCCCGCTTTTTTTCGCCCCGGATCACCATAAAACGCCAGGATTGCTGATTATGGGCGGACGGCGCCTTATTGGCCGCCTTCAGCACTGTCAGCAGATCCTCGTCGGCGATCGGATCGTCGGTGAACATTCGGATGCTCCGGCGTTGCTTAATCGTGGCCAGGGTTTGATTACGGGTATGCCATTGTTGAGTAGTTTCCATCGACTGCTCCTCCTATATAAGTTGAATTAAATTTCTAAATATACATCATGTCCCTAAATCCGGCCACGATGGAAGACTAAGGTATTTAATTCAACTTATTACTGCTGTAATAGGATGAAATAAATTCCGATTTAATTTCATTGCATTCGGCTTTAAGAATGCAAATCCGGTTAAGAAATTTATTTCATCCTATATAGAGCCTGCGCCATTATCCTTGGATCAGGATATGGAATGCAAGCTGATCTGAGTCGGCGCGACGCCCGGCGCCGGTTGCGATCCGTTCCGGTTGGCCGCCTTGACCCCTTTGAACAACCTTGAAATAACTTCCATAAATTATATCACACCGGCCGGACTGGAACTATGTAAGTTGAGTTAAATTTCTTACATGCATCATGTCCCTAAAGCACGGCCCTGATGGAAAATTAATGAATTTAATTCAACTTATTACCGCGGTAATTAGGATGAAATAAATTCCGATTTGATTTCATTTGCATTCGGCTTTAAGAATGCAAATCTGGTCGAGAAATTTATTTCATCCTATATGTAAGTTGAGTTAAATTTCAAATTGCATCCCGTCCATGAGGCCGGATTTGACGGAACAGCTTTAATTCGCCAATTCTTATGAGTCAACCAATTCGGGAGTATTGATCTTATTGATTGTCGTGGCGAACACCGCTACCAGTTCGGGGTCGAATTGCGTGCCGGCGCAGCGGGCGATCTCCCGCAACGCTTCCTCGGGGCCAATCGCTTCCTTATAAGGCCGGGAATGGGTCATCACGTCGTAGGCGTCAATAATGGAAATGATCCGCGACAATTTAGGAATCTCTTTCCCCTTCAGCCCGCGCGGATAGCCTTTCCCGTCCCACCGTTCATGGTGCGACAGGATGAAATCCGCGATATGGGCCAGTTCCGGAGAGGATTGGGTGATGCGGAACCCGATCTCCGGATGTTTCTTCATCACCCGCCACTCCTCCAGAGTCAGCTTGTCCTTTTTGCCGAGAATATGGTCGGGGATGGCGATTTTGCCGATATCGTGCAAGATGGCGAGCAGGCTCAGCTCGTCCATTTCGCTCTCGGACAGCGCTAATTCGCGCCCCACTTTGGTGGCGATGCTCAACATCCGCTGGGCGTGCTCCTCGGTTTCGTAGCTTTTTTCAAACAACGTCTCCTCCAGAGAGGCGATCAACGAGCTCCGGACGCTTTTTCCTTCCAGCAGCTTGTGCCGGTACATCACGTCCTCGGCGTCTTTTAACACCAGAATGATGTCCTGATGGTTCTTGCTTTTGGTGGCGACCCCCAGCGCGATGCTGGGCTGAATCGGCCCGGTATCCTCCAGCTCGCAGTTTCGTTTGACCGCCTCACAGACATTCAGCGCTTCGCGATAGGTCGTCCGGGGCAGGATGATGGCGAACTCGTCCCCGCCCCAGCGCGCGATAATGTCCTCGGGCCGACAGGAGGCACGGAGGATGGCGGCGATCTTGATCAACAACCGGTCCCCGGCGTCATGGCCGAAAACGTCGTTCGACAGCTTCAAGCCGTTGACATCACCGACAATGATCGACAGCGGTAAAAATTCCTCGCGGTTGAAGTATTTGAGCTGTTCTTCAAAGAAAACGCGGTTGTACAGGCCGGTCAGATTGTCGTGAAAGCTCAGATACTCGATTTTCTCCTCATGATGCTTCTTTTCGGTGATGTCCCGAAACACCAGCACCACCCCGAAGACATTGCCCATTTGATCACGGATCGGGGCGCCGCTATCGGCAATGCTCCGCTCGGTCCCGTCCCGGGCGATCAGGGCGGTATGGTTGGCCAGTTCCACCACGCAGCCGGTGTTCAGAACTTTGAAGACCGGATTTTCGCAGACCTGGCGGGTCCGTTCGTTGATAATCCGGAATACCCGCTCCAAGGGCTGCCCGATGGCTTCCTGATAGCTCCAGCCGATTAACTCTTGGGCGACATTGTTTAACAAGCTGACTCGGCCGTCAATGTCAGTGGTGATCACCGCGTCTCCGATAGAATGCAGCGTCACCTTCAGCCGTTCCTTCTCCTCAAACAATTCCGCTTCCGCTTTCTTCCGCTCGGTAATGTCGTGAACGATGGAATAAAGGTACGCTTGGCCGTGAATCCGTACCGGGCTGCTGAAAACCTCCACTTCGCGGATTTCGCCGCTAGCCAGCCGGTGCGGGAAGTGAAACTCGTTGCGGTGCGCGGCGCTGGCCTTGAGCATCTCTTGCTGAACCGCTTCGGGGGGAAGAACATTGATGTCCTTGATGTTCATCCGTCGCATGGTCTCGCGTGAATACCCGTAATATTCGCAGGCGGCGGGATTAGCGTCCAGGAACGAACCGTCCTCCGGGTTGACGATCAGCATCACTGATTTGGTATTCTCGAATAGAGTGCTGTAACGCTCCTCGCTCTCCAGCAATTCCTGGGTCATTTGCTTGTATGCCGTGATATTCCGGCGGGAGGCGACGATCTGTACCACCCGCTCCCCGTCGGAGATCGGCGAAAGCAGTGTCGACCAGGTGATCCTTCCCGGCGGCAGCGCGATCGTCTCTTCATAGGTGATGGGTATGCCTTGCCGCACGCATTCCAGATAATACTTTTGGATCTTTCGCCCCTCGTCTCCCAGCGCTTCTTCCGGAGTTTTCCCGAACAATTGCTCCGGAGTCAACCCGGTGGACGCTTGATGGCTTTTATTCAAGCGCTTGTAGCGGACCAGGCCGTCCTCGCCGACCTCCAGCAGGGAAACGGCGTCCTGGGTGCCGTGAAAAATCATTTCATACTCGCGATTCAGCCGTTGTTGCGTTCTGACTTCATTCTCCAGCGCTTTTTGGCTCTCGCGCAGCTCCGCTTCGAGCCGCATCTGCTCGGTAATATCTTGGCAAACCATAGCGAAGTGTTCTTTTTCATAACTGTAAGCGGAAATCATCAACCAGCGGCCCAGTATTTCATCAAACCGCCTCACCCGGAAAGAGCGGCCCGTCAGCGCTACTTCTCCGCAAGCCGCGATCCAATCAATCTCACCCGTTTTTATCTCCGGGAAAACTTCGGTCGCCTTTTTCCCCAGAACCATTGCTTCGGACAAACCCGTCAGCGCCAAAAAGGCCGGGTTCACCCCCAGGAAAGTGTAATCGACCGGTTTTCCGTGCTTCAGGATGATTTGATGATAGGCGAATGCGTCAAACCTATCGTCCGGGAGTTGAACACATTTTTCCCTTTCTGCAATTTTCACCCTGGAATCCATATCCATTTCACTTCCCTTCAAAATGGTTGCTTAAAGCCAATTTTACCATATTGTATTACATAATTTAATAGTTTTCGTGAGTTCATAACAAAAATTTATAATAAACCGGTTGAAATAAATTTTCCATAAGCTTCTCATTTTTCAGGCCCAAGGAAACATCCGTTGCAGTATTTTTAAGCGGGCCCAATCTTATGGCATTGATCGCCGGAGCAACAAAAACTCCCGGCATTGCCGGGAGTTTTTGTTGCTCCATCCGATGGATCCATCTTTTTAAGCCGTTCCGGGTGCGGTCACCGTCAGCAGCAGCGTCTCGGTGGTCACTTTCTGGCCGGGCTTGACGCTAATCCGGGCGATCTCGCCGTCGGTGGGCGCCTTGATCCACAACCGGCTGCGATCGGGGGCGAAAAAGTTGGCGTCATCAAGCTGCTGCCGCAATTGGATCAGATTGAAACGGGCCAGCCACAATTCTTCCTGGTAAATATCGGCTTTTTTCTGAGCGGCTTCGACCTCGGCAATCGCCGCCCCCCGCGTCGCATACATCTTTTGCACCCGCTCCAGTTCCCGCTGGACCCGGGATAAATTGATCTCCGCCTTCTTTACCGTGGACTCGGCCGTCGCCCATTCCTCCTTGAGCGTCGCGGTCTCCAGCACCATCAGCAGCTCGCCCCGGCGTACCCGGTCTCCGGCCTTGCGCAAAACTTTCTGGACCGTGGCCTCATAGGCCGGATAAATTTGGCCGTCCTGCGCCAGCACCGCGTTTCCGGCGGCGCCGATCGTCTCGCTCAGAGCGCGCCGTTCCACCGTTACCCTTTGAATCCCACTCTCCACTTGAGCTTTCCGCGCCCGCTCCGCCTGGCTCCGGAGCCACCAAACCCCAAAACCGGCCAAAATCACCGTTACAATAATACCAATTAGCATTCTTCGGCTCATGTTTTTACCTCCGGGAAGGCGGCGTCCATTTCAAACCAGAACTCCACGCCGCCCGGGACATTGGCGACGCCATAGCCGTTATGATGCGCCTCCTGAATGGCCCGGACGATCGACAAGCCCAGGCCGGTGCCGCCGTAAGCCCGGGTCCGCGCCTTATCCACCTTGTAAAAGCTGCCCCAGACCTTCTCCAGGCTCTCTTCGGGAATCGCCAGCCCCGAGTTAAAGACCGTCAGCCGGACTTTATCCTCCCGCCGATAGGCCACGATCGTCACGAGCCGGGGGCCGTCGGCGTGGTTGACCGCATTGCTCAGATAGTTGCCGAAAACCTGCTCGGCCAGATCGGGGTCGGCGTTGACCGTCAATCCCGGTTCAATCTCGGCGGCGATCGTGATGCCCCGGTCGCGGAAGATCAGCGCGTTCCGTTTCAATACTTTTTCAACCAAAGCGGTGAGGTCAAAATCAACCAGCTCCGGATGAAGATAACCGGACTCCAGCTGGGACAGATCCAGCAATTGTTTGACCAGCCGGTTCATTTTGGCGGCTTCGTCCACAATCACGTCACAGTAAAAGTTCTTGCTCTCCTCATCCTCATTGACATTGACCTTCAGGCCCTCGGCGTACCCCTGGATCAGCGCAATCGGCGTTTTCAGCTCATGCGAGACGCTGGAGATGAACTCTTTGCGCATTTCATCGACCTTCCGCTCGCGTTCGATATCGGCCTGAAGTTGCTGATTGGCTTTTTTCAGGTCAGAGATGGAGACTTCCAATTGCTCGGAGAGCGAGTTGAGGCTCGCGCCCAGTTCCCCGATTTCATCCTTGGCTCCACCCTGATATTTCCGGCCGAAGTCCAATCCCGACATCCGCACCGCAATCTCCCGCAGATCAATGATCGGCCGGGTGAAACGGCTCGACAGCCAATAAATCAGAACCCCGCCGAGCACGATCGTCAGCACCCCGGTCAACAGGAAAAAGCGGTTGGCAATGGCCACGCTCTCCTGGACCGCGGCCACTGAGGCAACCATCAGCAAATAATCCCCGTTCTCGAAGCGCGCTCCCAAATGCAGAAAATCCGATTGCAGCCGGGAATCCCGGACCTTGCCGAGTAAAAAGGCCCCCGGCCGCAGCGTCTCCAGCCGTTCGAAAACCGGCATTCTCCGGATCAATACCCCGAACCGCTCGCGCGGTTTACGATCATTTTTCCGATCTCGGATCTTGAAATACGAATCGTATTTGGGCTCCAGATCCGAGTCCAGAATCAGGATATGCATGCTCTTGATGCTCTCCAGCCGTTCCAGCCGTTCCTCGACCTTGGGCCATTCTCCCTGATAGATCTCTTGGATCGTCTGATAGCTTTTGATCATTCCGTTCTTTTTGTCTTCCAGGTAGAACCGCTCCAGCCAGCGGTTGTTGACGAACCAGGACAGCGCGGCGAAAAAAACGATCAAGCCGCTCATGATCAAAAACAGCTTGACCCGGATGGTCGCTTTCACGACGCCACCTCAAACTTATACCCCAAACCCCGGATGGTCTGAATCAGGTCCCCTTTGGCGCCCAACTTCAGCCGGAGCTTCTTGATGTGAGTGTCCACGGTCCGGGCGTCCCCGAAATAATCGAAATTCCAGACCGCGTTCAAGATCTGTTCCCGGGAAAGGGCGATTCCCTCGTTAGCCGCCAAATACAAGAGCAACTCGAACTCTTTCGGGCTCAGGTCGACCCGGTCGCCAAGCACCCGCACCACCCGGCCGCTCTCGTCGATCTCCAGGCCGTCAAAGGAAAGGATCTCCCGGGCCTCTCCGCTCACCCGGCGCAGCAGGGCCTGAACCCGGGCCACCAAGATCAGTGGGCTGAACGGTTTGGTAATGTATTCGTCGGCCCCGAGATCGAAGCCGAACAGTTCGTCGCTCTCCTCGCTTCGAGCGGTCAGCATGATCACCGGCACTCGCGAAACCTTCCGGATTTCGCGGCAGACGGTCCAGCCGTCATAACCGGGCATCATCACATCCAGGATCACCAGATTGAAGTTATTGGGATCGCGCAAAAAACACTCCAGCGCTTGCCGGCCGTCTTCGGCTTCGGATACGGCGTAGCCTTCCTTCTTCAGGAAGTCGGTGACCAGTTTCCGCATTCGTGCCTCATCATCGGCGATCAATATCTTGGCCCCGGCCATCAGTCGGCCCCCTCTCTCCGTTCCTTCCGGAAAATCGATCCAATCGCGGCAATTTTCGTTCATGTTCATAAATTTATCATAATCGCCAATTGTGTCCGTTTCGTGAACGGGAACGGAAGATTTGAACAAACCGGGCCAGCCCGGTCCGTTTCAACGGTATTGTTGATATTGGATTTATTCGATATTGTCCGCCGCAAACCTGCGGGGATCCGCTGGAAACGATCCGGAGGGGGGCGAAGCGCAGAACTGAAGGCGAAGCAAAGAAACTGGAAAATGTGACCATGGAATGGAATCAATTTGCGAACCCGCTTCCGGCCGGGACAGCCTGATCCTGTTAATTACAAGGGCCTTGACAAAAAAGAAAACTTTGTTATTATATGAATATATAAACAAAATGTTCATTTATTTGGGAGGAGGGATTGGGATGCCTTCAACCCGCCGCCAGGAAATTATTGATGCCTTTGTCAAGATCGGCATGCGTAAGGGTCTAGACAATACTACGATGCAGGATATTGCCAAAGAAGTCGGGATCAGCGTCGGCACGATCTATTTGGATTTCAAAAATAAAGAAGCCTTGATTGACGCTTTTGAAAAAAGAACCTTTTCCGAATTGGACGGTTATGTCGATCAGGTTTTGAAACAGTCGGCCCCGGCTGCGGAGCTGCTCCACAGTTTATTGGTGGACAATGTAGAATTTGTCAGCAAACATATCCGGCAAAACCAAAGTGTTTTTGATTTCTTCCACAATGATGTTGTGAAGCATATCAAAAAGAGCAACAAGGATAAGCGCCAGCAATTCGAAGAGCAAAGGATCCAATTAATTGAGAAAGTTTTGGAACAGGGTGTTCAGGAAGGCAGTTTTGAGATCACGGATACCAAGGAAACAGCTAAGCTGCTTTTTATTGCCTTTAGCAGCCCGCACTTGGCGGGCCCGTTTTTACTGGAAAGACAGCATGAAATGGTGGTCAAAGATGCGGAAGGACTATTTCAGCTATTATTACGAAGTATTACAAAGCGCTAGTTTTATTTTTTAACTTCAATGAATATTTTAATGATGTGTTTATATCTTCAAACAATTTACAAAGAAACGCTCCACCCGGCTTGTATAATACGAACAAATGAAAGGAGTGTATTTTTTTTTGAGCGTCGATGAATATTTTTAAACAATATTCAAACATTCAACCCGGCGATACTCTAAGCACAAAAGGTGATTATTGTAAAAAAGTCCTGTCTTAATCGGTATCGCAGGAATCATGTTTTGAGGCTATTTCACCGGAAGGCCGGGTTGATCCGAAAACGAGGGCAACCGAAAAAACTTATTTTTATTATCTAAAGCGGAGTCAGGTTACGAAAGGAGATTTCCAATGAAAAAAGCCTTACTCGGAGTAATCGTTCTTGGTTTGATTGGATTGATGGCGTTTGTTTTGGTTCGCAATAAGTCCGAGGCGGAACAAAGAGCTAAAAATGCCAACCGACAACTCTCAATCCCCGTGTCCACGACGACGGTGCGCCGGCAAACCCTCCAGTCGACTTTCAGCAAGACCGGAACGATTCAGGCAAACAACGAAGTTACGGTGGTCGCCCAAACCTCCGGAAAAGTAATTGCGGTTTACGTCAATGTCGGATCCCGCGTTAACGCCGGTTCGCCCATTGCCAAAATAGAAGATCTGGTTTTAAAGTCAAAATTGGCCTCCGCGCGCACCGCATACGCAGTCGCCCAAAAGGATTGGGAACGGTCCCGAAAATTACATGAGGAAAAGATCATTTCCGATTCAGATCTTGAGTCATATGAAAAAGCGCTTCAAATCGCCAAAGCCGATTTAGACTCGGCGCAAGATAATTACGATAATTCAACCATCACCGCGCCGATCTCCGGAGTGATCAGCGCCCGCGCCGTGGATCTGGGCGCCACCGTCAACTCCGGAACGGCCGTCGCCACACTGGTCGATAATTCGGCTTTTAAAATCACGGTAAATGTTGACGAAGTGCAAGCCTTTAAATTAAAGACCGGCGACACGGTTGCCATTGAAACCGCGGTTTACCCTAATGTCAAACTAAGCGGCGGGATTAAAAGTATCAGCGTCAAAAGTGACGCCGTTCATACGTTCCCGGTGGAAATAACCATTCTAAATGATAAAGCCCATCCCTTAAAATCCGGCGTCTTCGGCAAAGTAATCTTTGAACTTGGAAGCGCCGCCAATGTATTGGCCATCCCGCGGGAAGCGTTGGTTGGCAGCATCAAAACGCCCCAAGTCTATGTGGTTGAAAACGGTCGCGCCGTTTTACGCGATCTGGTCATTGATTCGGAGATCAATTCATACCTAATCGTGAAAAAGGGTCTCAATGAAAATGATTCCGTTGTTACCAACGGCCAGGAAAATTTGAGCAACAATGCCGCAGTGAAAGTGATCAATCAATAAGAGTATAATCAGGGTCAAGTAAAATCAGAAGCGGGTGAAAAAATGACGATTACCGAGCTATCGATCAAACGGCCGATTTTAGTCATTGTTGCATTTCTAGCCATCACGCTGATCGGCATGTTTGCCTACTTTCAATTGAAATATGAAACATTTCCGAGCATGTCCGCGCCGATGGTCACCATTTCCACAACTTACTCCGGCGCGTCGGCCAGCGTAGTAGAGTCGACGGTTACCAAGAAAATTGAAGACGCAATCTCGGGAGTTAATAATATCGATTCGATCAGTTCCACCTCTTCGGAAGGCAGTTCTCTCGTCACGGTGGAGTTCATAAACGGCACCGATATTGATGTGGCGCTACGTGACGTTCAAAATAAAGTGAACCGGATCCTTTCAAATCTCCCTGACGACGCCGACCAGCCAACTTATTCCAAATTATCAATGGATGACGTATCGGTGATGTCCATTGGGGTCACCAGCAACGTGTCGTCCAAAGAATTTTCGACCTTTTTGACCAATTATATTAAACCTCAATTCAGTAAGCAGCCTGGCGTCGCTCAGGTTAACTTTACCGGCACCGCGGACCGGGAAATTCATGTCAATGTCGATCATCAAAAGTTAGCGGCCTATGGAATCGCCAATAACACGATTGCCAACGCGATCGCCAACGCCAATCTCGATTACCCGACCGGCAAGGTAAAAGATCGCGATGGCCAATACACCTTACGCCTATCCGGGAAAATTAACTCGGTGGAGCAACTGAAAAATTTAATCATTAAAAGTTCCAGCAATGGAGAGGTGCGATTATCGGATGTCGCCGATGTCCTGGATGGTAGCGAGGATCAATCGACGATCTGTCGAATTAACCGGGTCCCGTCCGTAGGAATTAAAGTTTATAAACAAACCGATGCCAATCAGGTTGAAGTTTGCAATTCGATACGCAAACTCATCCCGCAATTGGAATCGCAATACCGTTCCATCAATTTAAAATTTGTCATTATCCAAAACAGCTCTAATTTTACCCTTGCTTCGGTTGCGGCCGTTAAGGAAGACCTCTTGCTGGCCGCCATCTTAGTGGCCCTGGTTATGCTGGTATTCTTGCATAGCCTGCGGAATTCGGTGATTGTAATGATCGCCATTCCCACTTCACTGGTGACCACCCTGATCGGCATGTGGGCCACCGGATGCACCATGAATATCATTACTCTCCTGGCGATGTCGTTGGTCATCGGAATTTTGGTTGACGATTCCATTGTGGTTCTCGAAAACATCCATCATCATCTGGAAAACGGGGAAGACAAAAAAAGCGCCGCGTTAAATGGGCGGAATGAGATCGGTTTTACCGCTCTCTCCATCACTCTGGTTGACGTGGTTGTCTTCTTGCCGTTATCGCTGGTTTCCGGGATGATCGGCAGCCTGATTCACCAATTTTCGTTAGTCATTGTGATGTCGACGTTAGTCAGTTTATTGGTATCATTCACCATTACGCCCATGCTGGCCTCCCGTTTTTCCAAGGCGGAAAAACTCACCAAAAAAACGCTATCGGGCCGGTTCGGCTTGTGGTTCGAAGCGCGATACAACAAAATGGTCGATTCGTATTTGAATCTATTGCGAGGGTGCTTGCGCCATCGCGGCAAAGTGCTGTTGATGAGTTTGTTGCTCTTTGTTTTGTCACTGGCGATGATCCCTACCGGATTCATCGGATCCGAATTCATGCCATCGGGAGATATGGGGGAACTGACGGTTACGCTCGAATTACCAACCCGCGCCAAACTGGAGCAGACCGACTTGGTGGTGAAAAAAGCCGAAGCAATCCTCTGGCAAATCCCCGAAGTTGATAAATTGTTTACTGCGGTTGGTTCCAGTAGTGACGTCATCTCGGGAACCACACCAAGCAATTCGGCGGAGATCACCGTGGTTTTGGTGGCAAAAGAACAGCGGAAGCGTTCAACCGATGACGTCGTAAATATCATCAAGGATAAACTGGACGCCAGCCTGGATTGCACGGTCCACGTTGACGCAGCGACTATTTTTGGCTTCACTATGACCCCAATCCAATATGAAATAATCGCCCCCAATTGGGATAAAGCTTATCAAGCGGCTCTCCAGGTGAAACAGATCTTCGCCCAAGTGCCGGGTACCAAAGATATTCAGTTGTCAACCGAGGAAGCCAGTCCGGAGGTCCAGGTCAATATCGACCGGGATAAACTAAGCCAATTCGGCTTGACCATCAATGATATCGGTTCCGTATTGCAAACGGGCTTCAGCGGCAATACCAATTCGAAGTTTCGCGATGAAAACGGCGATGAATACGATATCCGGGTTCGATATGACTTGAATGACCGTACCAATACGGAAAACGTTGGATTACAAAGTTTTGTAAATGCTTCCGGTCAAGTGATCCGGCTCAACCAATTCGCTACTCTAATCAATGGCTTTGGACCAACCGAGTTAACCCGTAAAGATCGTAACTATACGATTTCCGTTTCGTCACAGGCAATCGGATTGAGCAGTGGCGCCATATCGGACAAGATTAGCAAACTATTGCGGCAAACGAAGTTCCCGGAAGGAGTATCCGTCGGGCCGGGCGGACAGCAGAAAAACCAAGGGGAAGCCTTCGCCAGTCTGGGTATGGCACTACTCGCCGCGATTATCTTTGTTTATTTGATTATGACTGCGCTATATAACTCTTTTGTCTACCCGTTTGTCGTATTCTTCTCCATTCCGTTGGCTGTAATCGGAGCGCTCCTCGCGTTGGGTTTATCCAACAATACGTTATCGGTCTTTTCACTTTTGGGCATTATCATGCTCGTCGGATTGGTGAGTAAAAACGCCATTTTATTGGTGGACTTCGCCAACCGCGCCCGCGCGGAAGGGGCCGGCGTGATCGAAGCGCTGGTGGAGGCGGGTCGGGAACGGATTCGTCCGATTTTAATGACGACCTTGACGATGATCTTGGGGATGTTGCCACTGGCGTTGGCCACTTCATACGGTTCGGAATTCAAACGGGGCCTGGGGTGGGCGCTGATCGGCGGCTTAACGTCATCCATGTTATTGACATTGGTGGTTGTCCCGGTTATTTACACATTCGTGGAGCAAGTGAGAGAGTTCCTTCTGCGTCGGA
The DNA here is from genome assembly GCA_023402395.1 of Bacillota bacterium. GTDB lineage: Bacteria > Bacillota > UBA4882 > UBA8346 > UBA8346 > JAEYGI01. The sequence goes on along the minus strand of JAEYGI010000002.1, from coordinate 265,345 downwards.
AACAGACCGCGCCGCAAACGATGTTCGAAGAACGTTAACCGTTTGCCTGGATTGAAAGTTAGGGAAGGATGGTACTGATGTTACGGAAACTGTGGTTATTCTTGATTATCGCTTTGATGTTGATCCCGAGCGCAATGGCGCTGGCGGCGGAACCGGCTCCCCCGCCCGCCCGGCAACTAACGCTGGAGGCTTGCTTACAATCAGGATTCGAATACAGCCAGGAGTTGCAGATCGCAACCAAAAAGGTCCGAGTCGCCGAGGAAAGCGTCCGGCAGGCGAAGGCCGCCTTAGGACTCACGGTCGGCTATAACGTCAGCCGGACCGAAGCGGATTCCCCCTATACTAGCGGCACGATCTCCCTTGACTTGCCGGTATTTAACCGCAACAAGCTGAGCAACGCCTTGAAAGTCGCCGAACTGCAATTGAAAAGCGCCCGGGAGGATGAACGCCAGGCCAAGCTGGAATTGACCTATAACATTAAAAGCACGTTTTATGATCTATGGCTGGCGGAACAAAAGTTGGCGGTGGCTGAAAGCTCATCCGAAAACTTGGGCGAACATTACCGCACGGTCAAAAAATATTGTGAAGTCGGCAAGAAAGCCGAGTATGAACTGTTGGAAGCGGAGGTCGCCTGGAAAGAACAAAAGGCCGAAGTCACCTCCGCCCGCAGCGATCTGGAAATCGCTGAACTAGCGTTGGCGACATTGATCGGGATCGAACGGGATCGGGATTTTGAAATTGTCGATGATTCATCCATCTTGCAGATACCAGAACAATTTAGCGCGGAATTGAGAACGCTGTTGGCCCAAGCCGAAAAACAGCGGCCCGCTCTCCGCCAGGCCGCTTGGGAAATTGAAATCGCCAAGTTAAACGTCGCCATCGCCAAAGCGAACAATAACCCGTCATTATCCTTATCCGGCAGTCAAAACGATTTAAATAATGATTTACAATTTACGCTTGGCGTCAACGGCACGCTATGGGATAACAAAGCCACGGACTCCAAAGTGAACGCGGCGGAAGAGAAAGTGGAAATCGCCCGCTTAAGTGAGGTTAAAACCCGCGATCAAATGCGGCAAAGCGTCCAAAAAGTATACCAGAGCATCCGGGTCGATCTGGAAAAGGCGCAAGCTTACAAGGCCAATATTGATCTGTGCCAAGAGGATCTGCGTTTGACGGAGATCCGTTACTCCGCCGGAATGTCGACCATTATGGATGTCAGGGATCGCCAACTGGCGCTTGATAAAGCCCAAAATAATTATTACCAGGCCGTTGCTTCGTATATTACCGATGGGGCGAAATTGGATTTGGAGTTGGGTAATTAAGGAAACCGAGAGAGGTATCTCATGATTAAAAAATTATTGCCTTATATCGGCGAATATCAAAAATACGCCATTCTTACGCCGACATTGATCATTGGCGAAGTCATCATGGAAGTATTGATTCCATTGGTCATGGCCGCCATTATTGACCAGGGAATTCGGGGTAAGGGCGGTATTCATTATACGCTGATAATGGGGACTTTAATGGTTGGCATGTCGTTTGTTTCGCTGTTATTCGGAGCTTTCGCCGGGAAATATGCCGCTCAGGCGGGGATAGGCTTTGCCAGGAATCTGCGGAACGCTCTCTTCGCCAAAGTTCAAGATTTTTCATTCGCCAATCTTGATAAATTTTCAACCGGTTCGTTGGTAACGCGGCTGACGACCGATGTCACCAATACCCAGAACGCTTTGATGATGATCCTGCGCATGGCCTTCCGGGCGCCGTTCATGTTAATCGGCTCCACGATTATGGCGGTTCTAATCAACTTTCGATTGTCCCTGGTGTTTCTGGCCGTCATTCTTTTATTGGGCATAGCCCTCTCGTTGATTGCCGTCAAGGCGCATCCGCGGTTTATCAGAATGCTCAAACAATATGACCAATTGAATACTGCGGTTCAGGAAAATTTGATCGGGATCCGGGTTGTTAAAGCGTTTGTCAGAGAAGGCCATGAAAATCGGAGATTTAAGGAGAAAGCGGATGCGGTCCGTAGCGCGCAACTGTTTGCGGAAAAATTAATTGTTTTAAATGCTCCGGTCATGCAGTTGAGCATGTACGGCTGTACCGTGGCGATACTTTGGTTCGGCGGCAACATGGTCATCGGCAAAACGCTGGAAATTGGCGAATTGACCAGTTTCATCAGTTATGTCGCGCAGAACCTCATTTCGCTGATGATGCTTTCCATGATTTTTATCATGATCATCTTGTCCCGCGCCTCCATCAGCAGAATCGAGGAGGTGCTGGACGAAGCGGTCGATATCCGGAACGGAGCCGCCGGGCCGACAGTTCAGCCGGAGGACGGATCCATTGAATTTAAGGATGTTTCGTTCAGTTATGCCAATGATCGGGATAATCTGACTCTTGCCCACCTTAATTTGAAAATTGCTTCCGGTGAAACGATCGGCATAATCGGCGGGACCGGCGCCGCCAAGACCACCCTAGTGCAACTGATCCCCCGTCTTTATGATGTGTTTGATGGAGAACTGTATGTCGGCGGTCACAATGTCAAAGATTATCGGCTGGAAGATCTCCGAAACGCCGTTGCCATGGTGTTGCAAAAGAACGTTCTATTCTCCGGAACCATCCGCGATAACTTGAAATGGGGCAATGAAAACGCCACGGAGGCCGAAATGGTTGCCGCTTGTAAAGCCGCGCAAGCCCATGATTTTATCGTATCATTTCCCGACGGATATGACACGGAGTTGGGCCAAGGCGGCGTCAATGTTTCCGGCGGGCAAAAACAGCGACTATGTATTGCCAGAGCGTTACTGAAGCAACCGAAAATAATTATTCTGGATGACTCGACCAGCGCCGTCGATACCGAGACCGATTGCAGGATCCGGGCGGCATTTAAAGAAAAGTTGAGCGGCACGACCGCCATTATCATCGCCCAGCGCATCAGTTCGGTATACGAAGCGGATCAGATTATCGTGTTAAATGAAGGAAAGATTGACGGGTTCGGAAGCCATGACCAATTATTACGAAGCAATCGGATTTACCGCGAAGTCTATGAATCGCAGCAGAAAGGGGTTGATGACCGTGGCGGGGCCAATGGATGGAGCTAAGGGAGTGGCAGCCCCTAAAAATATGGCGAAGACCTTAAAAAGAATGATCCGGTACATCGCCGAATATAAAGGCAGCTTCGGGTTGGTGGTACTGGCGATCGTCATCAGCGCCGGAGCGCAAATTGCGGGGACCGCCCTGTTGCAATCGATCATCGATCAATACCTGAGCCGGTTTGGCCAGGTTGGATATCAGGCTGAACTGATGCGAGGCTTTGTCAAGACGTTGGGAATCATGGGCGCCATTTATCTGCTCGGCGTCTTGTCAACCTATGCATACAGCCGGCTCATGTTGACCATCTCGACCGGAACCTTATATAACATCCGGACTGAACTTTTTACCAAAATGGAATCACTCCCGATTCGTTATTTCGATACCCATACTCATGGCGAATTGATGAGCCGGTATACCAATGATACGGATGCGATTCGGGAGATGTTCACCAACGGCGTGGCGAATTTTATCGCCTCGGCAATTACGGTGATCGGCGCATTCGGAATGATGCTCTATTATAGCTGGCAACTTACAATTGTGGTAATCGTCTTCCTCTATGTCATGCTGGCGGTGGTGCAAACGATTGGGGGTAAAAGCCAGGTTTATTTTAAGCGGCAACAGGCGGAACTGGGTAAAGTGAACGGCTATATCGAAGAAATGATCGAGGGGCAAAAAGTGGTGAAGGTTTTCTGCCATGAGGGCGCCGTCAAGGAACAGTTCCGGGCGTTGAACCAAAAGCTGTGCGACGCCGCAACCAGCGCGAACACCTTCGCCAATATCCTGATGCCGATCATGTCCAATATGTCGAACATCCTCTTTACCCTGACCACGGTATTCGGGGGGATTCTGGCGATTTACGGCATTCTCAGCATCGGGACGATCGTGGCGTTTATTCAGCTAACCCGGAACTTTTCCATGCCGATCACCCAGATGTCGCAGCAGTTGAACTCGGTGCTGAACGCGCTGGCCGGGGCGGAACGGATCTTTGAAGTGATCGACGCCGAACCCGAAGTCGATGACGGGTATGTGACCCTGATTGAAGCGGATACCGGCGCGGACGGCGCCATTGCGGAAGCTAGTCATTATACCGGTCAATGGGCCTGGAAGCATCCGCACCAGGGCGGAACAGTCACCTATCAACGGTTGGAGGGCAAAGTGGAATTTGACAATGTCACCTTCGGATATAATCCGAACCAGGCGGTTCTCCACGGCATTTCCCTTCATGCCAAACCGGGCCAGAAAATTGCCTTGGTCGGCGCGACGGGAGCAGGCAAAACAACCATTACCAACCTGATCAACCGTTTTTATGATGTTCCGGACGGCAAAATCCGCTATGACGGGATCAATATCAATAAAATCAAAAAAGCGGATCTGAGAGGCTCGCTGGCAATGGTCCTGCAAGATACGCATTTATTTACGGGCACCGTAATGGAGAACATTCGCTATGGAAAGCTTGACGCGACCGATGCGGAGGTTTTAAATGCGGCAAAGCTTGCCAATGCCGATTTCTTCATTCGTCACCTGCCACAGGGATATCAGACGGTATTGACGGCGGATGGAGCCAATCTGTCGCAGGGGCAACGGCAACTATTGGCCATCGCCCGGGCCGCCATTGCCAATCCCCCGGTACTGATCCTGGACGAGGCGACCTCGTCGATTGACACCCGGACCGAAAAGCTGATTGAGGGCGGGATGAATCAGTTGATGAAAGGCAGGACCGTATTTGTGATTGCCCACCGTTTATCGACCGTGCGCGGTGCTGATGCGATCATGGTGCTTGAACACGGCCAGATCATTGAACGCGGCAATCACGAAACGTTAATTGCCCAAAAAGGCAAATACTATCAGCTCTATACGGGTATGTTTGAGCTGGAGTAATCTGTTCATAATGAATCAGGCTTACCGTCGTGAAGGTCTCACTGGTATTCCTGATAAAACCAGAGAGGACGTCCGCCAAAGCTTATAATATTAGAAATTTACTCCATCCGATCTATTCTATCGCTCGCCGCAACCTTCCCTCCGGGTATCGGCTGAAATAATCAGGCGGCAGAGTGCGGCGCAAGGCCGCTTAGACCCGAGTCTCGCCGGCCTTGGCGAGGCTCCGTACCGAATCCCGTTCGACCAGCCGGCTCAGGATGGCAATGCTTTCCGAGGGTTTATCGGGCCGGCCGATCCGTCTCAGCAGGGTCGCCACGGTCACTTCCGAGGAGTATTCGATGTTGAGATCCATCGTGGTCAGGGCCGGAATGGACAGGGTCGACATCTCGCTGTTGCCGCTGCCGACGATCGAAATATCGTCCGGCACTTTCAGCTGGTTTTCATAGAGCAGTTTGATCAATTCCAGCGCGGTGATGTCGTGGTCGCAAATGATCGCCGTGGGAAGCCGTTTCTGCTTGATCTGTTCCTGGAGTTGGCCGTGGTAGCCCGCGCCAAGATCGTAACAGAACTCCGGGCATAACGGCAGGTGATAATCTTCCAAAGCGGCGGTGATGCCGATCAGCCGCTCTTTGTTGCGAAACAGCCGACAATCGCCGGCGAATCCAATCCTGGTGTGTCCCCTTTTTATCAGATACTCGCCAAGTTGATACCCGGCGTTGCAAAACCCGAACCAGACATTGTCGTAATCATAAGCCGGCGAGTATCCGGTAAGAAAGATCAGGTTGGGAATTTCCCGGTAGATCAGGCGGGCATAGTCCAGATTGAACCGGCCGATCAAAATAACCCCGTCGAAGCGGAGCCCCTTGGACAACTTATATGGAAGCGCCATCGCGGCCTGTGCCTCTTTGCCGACAAACTCCACATGATAATCGGCGTTCACATTCTGAAGCGCCTTTTCCACGCCGCGAACCATCGAATTGTTATTATCGTCCATGTAGGGATTCTGCTGATAAAGCACGAGAATGCTGGCAAAGTCATTTTTGGGATTCTTGGTGTATCCCATCTCCCGCGCCTTATCGAGAATTTTGTTTTTCAGTTCCTCCCCGACCCCCGGCTGCCCCGCCAGGGCCCGGCTGATCGATACCGGTGAGATCTGCAATGCCGCCGCGATATCGGAAATAGTGACTTTCTTGGTTTTCAAAACGATGACCTCCAATTTATCCTTTCAAGCCAATCAAATCCGGTCCGGATCGCCCCCATCGTACTACAGCCACTCCCCCAGCAAGTGATCCGGGACCCGGATCAGTTGATCCGGCTACTCGATCAGATGATCCAAGTGCCCGATCAAGTGATCCGAGCGAAGGATCACTTGATCGAAGATTTGGATCAGTTGATCGAAGACCTGGATCAACTGATCCGGGAGTTGGATCATCTGATCTAGGACTTGGATCACTTGATCCGCGAGTCGGATCAGATGATCGGGACATCGGATCAGTTGATCCGGCTACTCGATCAGATGATCCAAGCGCCCGATCAAGTGATCCAAGAGCAGGATCAGTTGTTCGAAAACTTGGATCACTTGATCCGAGTAGCGGATCAATAACCGGGGAAGGCGCGGAACTTGTCTCCCCCCGCTTCCAAAGGGCCGGGCGTCCCGGTCCGGCGCAACGGCGCGTCGCCCGTTCCGCTCAATCCCCATTATATAATCGCGTTACGTAAAACGCAACGAAATAAATTTGATAATTTACGAATGATATTGTTTCCATTTTTCGTAATAGAAAGAGAACTACCAGCGTCAAAATGGGACATAGGTCCTGTCTTTTTTTTTGATAAACCGATTGACAAAAGCCTAAGCGGGAAATATAATAGGGGTCAATAAATCATATCGGAATACAAGGAATTAAATCCATTGCCAAAAGTATATCGTTTTTAGAACGTTAAAACTACGTAAAATTATCGCGATTGTTTCGTGATTATCCCAACCGCATAACAAACGATAGCTGACTAAATCATTAGAGGCTAAGAAACCGCGCCGCTCCCGGACCGGTCTTCTTAGCCTTTTTTTATTAACGCAAAGGAGAGTTTCATCATGACCGAGATTGCCCTCACTAACCCTTACCGGATCCCGGCCGAAGCCGAGCGGCCCGCCCCCGGGTTCGGCAGCGGCCAATCGCCCCCTACCGCCAAGCTGTCAGTGAACCAGTTGATTGTCTCCTTTGAAAACGCGCAAACCGGAGACCTGACCGAAGCGGTGGCCAATGTCTCGCTGGAGATCCAGCCCGGCGAATTCGTCACCATTGTCGGCTTGAGCGGCTGCGGCAAAACCACTTTTCTGAACGCGGTCGCCGGTCTGATAAAGCCCAGAGGCGGCAGCATCCGGGTCAACGGCCAGCCGGTGGAAGGGCCGGGGCAGGACCGGACAATGGTCTTTCAAAAAGCTTCGCTGCTGCCGTGGCGGACCGTGATCTTAAACATCATTTACGGTTTGGAGCTTCGCGGCGTCAAACGGGACGACGCCAAGCGACAGGCCCAGAAGTATCTGGAACTGGCGCATCTGAGCGGTTTCGAGAACTATTATCCCCATCAACTGTCCGGAGGAATGCAGCAGCGGGTCAATCTGGCCCGGGCACTGGCCTGTGAGCCGGAGGTGCTGCTGTTGGATGAACCCTTCGCGGCGCTGGACGCCATCACCCGGGAGTCAATGCAAAATGAGCTGCTGGGATTGTGGGAGCAGACCAAGAAGACGGTACTGATGGTGACCCATCAGATTGACGAAGCGGTGCTCCTCTCCGACCGGGTGATCGTCTTTTCGGCGCGGCCGGCCCGGATCATCGAGGATGTCCGGATCAAGCTGCCCCGGCCGCGCGCGCCGCAGTTGCGGGACGACGCCGAGTTCGATTTCTTGGCCAAAAAGATCTGGAGCCTGATTCATACCTCCGCCGGAAAGAAGGTGAACCCGGACTATGCAATCTAAGCGCGCAATCCTCCTCCGCAATCTGAAGCGGACCTATCAGAGTTTCTTGTGGGGCGGCAGTGTCATCGCGGCGCTCCTGCTCCTTTGGGAGACAGCCAGCAACCTGCAATGGATCAACCCTATCTTCTCCAGTTCTCCGTCACGGATCGTCGTCTCGGGATGGAAACAGATCCAAGACGCTTCGATCTATATCCATATTCTGGCCAGCGGCAAGATCTTCGTCAGCGGCTATCTCCTGGCGGCCCTGATCGGGATCCCGGCCGGCATTTGGCTGGGGTGGTCGAAACGGGCCAGTCAGGCGTTTGGCCCGATCGTGGCCGCCTTCTACACCACGCCCCGGATCGCCCTGATGCCGCTGTTTATCATCTGGTTCGGCCTGGGGATCGGCTCGAAGCTGGCGCTGGTCTTCATGAGCGCGGTCTTCCCGCTGATTGTTAACATGCAGACCGCCATCTCCAGCCTGGATAAGGATTTGACCCGGGTGGCCCAGGCTTACGGCGCCAACCGGGGACAGATCTTCTGGACAATCGCCTTGCCCGCCTCGGTGCCGTTTCTGATTACCGGATTGCGGCTTGCCACCGGCCGCGCCCTGCTCGGCGTGGTCGGAGCCGAGGTTTTCGGCGGCGCGGAAGGGTTGGGCTACTTGATTCAATATGCCGGCGCCACCTTCCAGACGGATAAAGTCTTTGTTTGCGTCATTATTATCGCCTCGGCCGGAATTATTATGGACCGCACCCTGCTGGCGTTCGAGCGGCGCTTCGATGTCTGGCGCGCCAATGACGTGTAAAGCAATCGCGATAGAAACCTTTGATTGAATTCCGATTCTGATACGAAAGGAACTTACCAATGAACATGAAAATCAGCGCTTTTGGGCTTCGCAAATTGCCCTTCCTGCTCCTCCTGGCATTGCTATTGGCGGGGGCGACCGGCGTCAGCGGCGCGGGTCTTATTAAGGTCCGCTATGGCGGGCTGGGCGCCGGGTCGGTCGATATCAAAAACGCTTACATCTTCCTCGGCATCGAAAAAGGCTTCTTCAAGAGCAACGGCGTCGAACCGCAGTTCTTCGGGTTTGACTCTCCCAATCTGGCGATGGCGGCGGCAGCCCGAAATGAGATCGACGCCGGCGACTACGGAACGCCGGTTTACACCGCCATCGGCGCCGGCCTGCCCATCAAGGTCATCGGCGCCCTGCCGCGCCAGAGTCTGGGCGCGGAGCTGATCGCCGGGAACGAGTATCCGGATCTGGCCAGCCTAAAAGGGAACGCGGTTTTGACCGGGCGGCCGGGCGGCGGCGGCTATACGGCCTTTGTCAAGATCGTCCAGGCGAACGGTTTCACCCTCTCCGAGTTCAAACCGAATACCGCCTCGGTCGATCCCGCCAATACCCGGCTGGTCCTGCAAAAGAAAGAGGTGGCGGCGGTGATTCTCACCGATCCGCTGGTCATCACCCAGATCAAGCAGGCCCGCGAAGGCCACTCCGTGGCCAAATTGGATGATTATTACCGCTATCAGCACGCCTCGTTCTACGCGACCCACGCCTTTATCAAAAACAACCCCGAGGGGCTGCGGCGCCTGCTCAAATCCCTGAGCCAATCGGCCCATTACGCCGAGGAGCACCGGGAAGAATTTTACGCCTTCGTCCACCGGAAGCTCGGCTACGACACCGCCCTGATCAAGGAGGTCTACGAGACGAACTTTTGGAAAGTCTGGAATCCCGATTTTACCGTGAAAAAGGATGATGTACGCAAGGGATTCCAATTGCTGATCGAAACCGGCGAGGTGAAGCGGGAACTTTACGACAAATTGAAGGACAGCGACATCTTCGCCTTGGGCTTTCTGCCCCGCCCTCAATCTTAAACGGAGCGCGGCGGACCGGGCTTGAGCCGCCGGTCCCGCGCTTAACCCATAAAACGAAGGAGTGAGCCAACGATGAAAAAAACCTCCGCCTGGATAAGGCAGGCCGCCACGGCGTTAATCATAGCTCTGCTTTTCGGGGCCGTCCTATTTGAGAACGGAATCTGGGCGAGCGGCGCCAAACCGGTCAAGGTTCGCTACGCGGTGCTCGCGCCCGGCCTCAGCAACGCCCATATGGACCTGGCGTTGGAAAAGGGTTTTTATCAAAAGAACGGGATCGACCTGCAAATGCTGCATTTCTCCAAGGGCGGGGCCGAGGCCATGGCCGCGGTGGCCAGCGGCCAGATTGACGCCGGAAACTTCGGCAGCCCGATCCTGACCGGCATCGCCAAAAAGATTCCGATCAAAGTAATCGCTTCGCCCCCGATCCGGGAGAACAGCTTTGTCCTGGTGGCCAGAAACGAGATCAAATCGGTCGCCGATCTGAAGGGCAAGACCGTGGCGGCCGGGATTCCGGGCAACGGAACCTACCAGGCGTTTCAGAAGATTATCAAAGCCCACGGGCTGACCATTGAGGATTTTAAGACCACCAACAACACCACCAGCAACGACGCGCTGCTGGTCTTGCAGTCGGGCAAAGTGGCGGCGGCCATCTCCAACGAACCGACGGCGACCATCATCCGGCTCAAAGGCATCGGCCGGACCATCGCCAAGGCCGCCGATTATTTCGGCAATTATCAGCATTCCTACGTGTTCGCCAGCGACGCCTTTATTAAAAGTAAGCCGGCCGTGGTCCGCAATTTGCTGAAGACCGAGATTGAGTCCAGATTTTACGCGCAAAAGCATCCCGAGGAACTGTTCGCTTTCTCGCAGCGGAAATACGGCTACGAGCCGGAAGTGATCCGGCAGTATTTCCATGATGCGTTCGCGCAGTGGAATTTTGACGGCGCCGTGAATAAGGAAGGCACCCGCAACGCGCTGAAGATTCTGGAGGAGTTGGGCGAGGCCGAAAACGTCGACCAACTAAAAGACGAGGACCTCTTCGACCTGCGGTTCCTGCCGGCGGCCCGAAAATAAAGGCGGCCCGGCTTAAGGACAGATCAGCGTTTGATTAAGTGATTATCCAGCTTACTAAGCCTAGTCAAATAAACTGTCGGCTTTGGCCTCGATGCCCTCACCCATTGGGTTGATTCAAGTCAGTGGCCCTCTCCCATCTCGCTCGAAGAGCACTCACTATGGGAGAGGGAGAAATAGGCCTAAAACCTTAACTACATGACTTTAGGCATCTTCGGTCCCTCTCCCACAGCGAGGCGTTTTTACGAGCGTCATGGGAGAGGGCAGGCGGCTTCGAATTAACCCTAAGGGTGAGGGCATCGGCAGCAACGCCGACGGACTTTATTTTCATTATTGAATTCAGGAGGCAACGCATGAGCACCAAATACGGCTCGATCAACTATCCGGAGGAGCTTCGGGAAAAAGTCGCAGCTACCCCGGATCTGCGATTCCGGGACGGATCGCGCGTCGCGGCGGATGAGATTTGGGAGTTTATGACCGAGGAAGGCCCGCGCCGCTATCCGAACCTGTTCAGCCAGGGCAAAAATCACGGACTCTCCGGCGATCTCGATCTGGTGACCGGGTTCCGGCGCAATTATTTCAACATCTCCCTGTTTGACCGGCTCAACCGGGCGGCAGACCAAGGGGTCCCGGTTGTTTTCATTCAGGGCGGGCAGACCCATGAACCGTATTACGCCGCCGGCGGCATTCCGATCCGGCCCGGCTACGTGAACAGTTGGGCGACGAATTCCAAAGAGAATCTCAGCTATGAGGAGGCTGACATCCGCCGCCTGCAGATCCGGGAGATCGGGCGCCAGGCGCTCACCGTCGACGCCTGTCAGACCGCCAAGTATGAGATCATCCAAAATGAGATGGTCCCCGGCATCTCGATCATCGCGCCCTATCTCTGCACCCGTTGCTCGGATATGGCTTACGGGGTTGAGGCGCACCGGCACGGCAAGGTCCGCTTGCCCCTGGTGCCGGTGGACTATCCGGTAAACCGCCAGCAGGACAAAGCCTGGGCCCGCTCCTATGTCGCCGACAACCTGCGCCGGCTGGTCCGGCAGATCGCGGAACAGAGCCGGATCGAGGTCAATGATGAACTGCTCTGGCAGGAGATCCGGTTGCACAATGAAAAACGGCGGCTGGCCCGGGAGTACATGAACCGGTGGTGGTCGGCGCCGACCCCGCCCACCAACAGCCAGGACCATACGGCCATTCTCAGCCTCGGCAATGAGAGCAGCAGCGACCCGTTGGCCGCCAAACAGCTGCTGGAGGAATCCCTGGCCGAGGTCAAAGCGAGGATCAGGGAGGACCGCCGCGGCGCGGGCCTGGCCGAGGATCCGGTCCGTCTCTTCATCTGCGGCTCCTGCGTCAATCCCAATCCCCATGTGGTCGACCGGGCCGGCGGGGTGGTGGTCGGCAAGGACGACGGCTGGAGCGAGGTCTTCAACGATGTCGAAGAGAACGGCGACCCCTACGAGCAGTTGGCCCAGACGATCCTGGCCTACCCCTACGAGCTGCCCACTGAGGAGCGCGGCCGTTGGGTGGCGGAACAGGTGAAGCGATCCCGGGCCGACGGCATGATCTTCATGTATCAGTGGGGCTGCAACTTCCAATCCGCCGCCGCCCGGCTGGTGGCGGACGTGGTAAAAGAGGAAGCCGGCGTTCCCACGATCATCATTGAACGGGCCATGGCCGAGAGCCAGGAAGGCCAGGAGCAGTTGCACAACCGGGTCGAGGTGTTCATCGAAATGCTGAAGCAAAACAAGGCTTGAAACGAACCAACCGCGACCCGCAGCGCCGGGCCGCATTGATAACTCTTACCATGAGGGAGGAACCGCAAATGCCTTTGAGTACATTGGCCAAAATCACGGCGGCCGTGGTCAAACGGCCCGAGGAACTGGCCGAGGCCAGGCGGAACGGGAAAAAGGTGGTCGGCTGGATCGGCTACAACATTCCTGAAGAACTGATTCTGGCGCTGGGTCTGATCCCGGTCCGTCTCGGCGCCGGCGGCGACGATCGGCTGGTGGAGATCGGCTCGCGCTATATCTCTTCCAAGAATTGCGTGTATACCCGCCAAACGGTCGGCCTGTTCGCCGAAGGCCAGGATCCCTATGTTCAAAATGCGGATCTGGTGGCGTTTGACTCCACCTGTTTGCAGATGTACCGGGTCGCCGAGATCATCGCCTACTTTTTTAAGGTGAATACCTTGGGCCTCGGCGTGCCGCGCAACTTTTTCCTGCCCGAGGCGCGCGCCTATTTCCGGAGCGAAATGGAGGAATTCGCCGCCAAACTGGCGGACTATGCCGGCGTCACGCTCGATCCGGCCCGGCTGGCCGACAGCATCGCGCTGCTGGACGGCATCCGAACTAAAATCCAGGAACTCTACCGGTTCCAGGCCGGAACCGGGCCGCTGATTAGCTGGAACGAAGTGTACGACGTGGTTCACGCCGGGTATTACCTGGACCGGGAGCAATATTCGGGCTACTTGACGGAGTTACTTGACGAGCTCAACGCGCGGCAGGGGACGCCGGTGATCGAAGCCCGCGAGGACGAAGCCCGCATTTTCCTGTCGGGCAGCATCATTCCGCCCGGCGATCACAAATTGATCAGCATCATCGAGAAATTGGGCGGCCGGATTGTCGGCGACGATCTCTGGTCCGGACTGGCGCCGTCGCTGAACGTCCGGATCGAGGAGCCGTCAGTGGCGGGACTGGCCGAAGCCTACTTGAACCGGACGCCGCACGGAGCCCTGCCCTATCTTGACCTGGAATCCGACGGCCGGCTGCGCAACCTGCGGCGGCTGATCGAGACCTTTCAGGCCAAGGGCGTTCTCTACCACACCTTGCGCTATTGCGATCCCTTCTCGTTCAAGGCCGGGGAGACCAAGGACGTGGTCAACCGGGACGGCGTTCCGCTCTTGGAGATTCATACCGAGTACGCGGGATCGGATTATGAGGCGATCCGGACCCGGGCCGAAGCCTTTGTGGAGATGCTCAAAAACCGATCGATCCTTGACCGCGAGGAGATCGCCTGAGCCGGTCCATTCTAGGGGACTACGAGAAGAAAAAGTGAAAGATCGCTAAAAGCTTTGCCGGATTGGTTGATGCGCCGTGAAAAGCGTCGGATTTCGTCGTTGCTCGGTCAAAGTAGTGTGTCACGGATGCTTGCAGATCGTTTTCGCAGACCAAAAGCCGTCTGCAAAAACGACTGCCGGGTCCTCACCGTACATCGAGTACGGTTCCGGTCCTCGCTACGATTTGCGTAAATGTATGCTTGCAGATCGGCTAAGCAAATCAAGCTTGCTAAAATGAGCCGACTGCGGGGTCGCGCCTAGAACTCCTCGCTTTTGACGACGCGTACGTTGAACTGCAAGTTCAACCAATTCAGGCGCTACGGCATCCGGCCTGCGCCTTAACTGTAACCGTCCGTGGTCACGGTCCGGCAAGACTCATCCCGGCGCTCTGAAAGCGGAAGCGCCGGGCAGTTTTCAAGTGACTAAAGATAGTTCCCCCTACTGAGCGTTGCTAAATTAAGTATCTTCAGCGAACTAAACTTGATACTCGAATTTAAAATTCAACACCTAAAGGAGAGAATTCAAATGTCCAACATTGCAGCGTTTGCCGGAGTCGACGTCGGCTCCCTGGGCACCAAAACCGTAATTCTGGTCGACGGCAAGATCGCCGGTTACAGCATTTTGCGTACCGGGATCAATACCGAGGAGAACGGCCAGAACGGCCTGGCGTCCGCCTTGGAAAACGCCGGGCTGAAGCGGGAAGATCTGAAATATATCGTAGCCACCGGCTACGGCCGGATCTCGGCGCCCTACGCCGACAAAACCGTGACCGAAATCACCTGCCACGGCAAAGGCGCTCATTTCCTTCATCCCGGGACCCGGACCATCATCGACATGGGCGGCCAGGATTGCAAAGCGATCCGCCTCGATGAAGCCGGGAATGTCACCGATTTTGCCATGAACGACAAATGCGCGGCCGGAACCGGACGCTTTCTGGAAGTCATGGCCAATGTCTTTAAAGTCAGCCTCGACGAATTGGGCCCGCTGTCCCTGCAAGCCACCGAAGTGCTCCCGGTCAGCAGCACCTGCACCGTATTCGCGGAGTCGGAAACCGTTTCGCTGCTGGCGCGGGGCGAAAAAGCGGAAAATATCATCATCGGGATTCATCACGCCATTGCCAACCGGGTGGCCGGTATGTTCTCACGGGTGGGCATCGAGAGTGACGTCTTCTTCTCCGGCGGGGTCGCCAAAAATATCGGGATGCGGAAAGCGCTGGAAGAAGCACTAAAAGTAACGATCGCCGATCCCGAGCAAGATCCCCAATTGGTCGGAGCCATCGGCGCGGCGGTCATTGCCCGCAACGCCTGGAAACGGGGGAATCAACATGCCGTTGCGAGCGCTTGAGGCCATTCGGAAGCGCCTGGCGGAACGACCGGCCGAGCTGGTCGAGGCCCGCGCCGCCGGGCAAAAGGTGGTGGGATGGCAGGGTTACAACCTTCCTGAAGAGATCTTTCACGCGCTGGGGCTGATCCCGATCCGGATCGGCGCCGGCGGCGATGACCGGCTGGTGGAGATCGGCGGCCGCTACATCTCGACCAAAAACTGCGTCTATGTCCGGGAGACGGTGGGGCTGTTCGCCGAAAACCAGGACCCTTACATTCAGAATACCGACTTCCTGGCCTTTGACGCCACCTGCCTCCAGACGTATCGGACCGCCGAGATCCTTGAGTACTATTTCCACAAGGACGTCCTGATCCTGGGAGTGCCGCGCAACTTCTACTGGCCCGAGGCCAAGACCTATTTCACCAAGGAGGTGGCCTATTTCACCCAGCGCCTGGAGGAACGGGCCGGCCTGACGCTCGACCCAGCCAAACTGGCGGCATCCATCGAACTGTACCGGAAGATCCGGGCGGCCATCCTCAGGATCTATGATTATCAAGCCGCCCGGGAACGGCTGATCTCCTGGGAGGAGACCTACGAGGCCGTCCAGGCCGGCTATTTCCTGGACCGCTCCGAATATCTGTCCCTATTGGAACAACTATTGGCCGAGCTGGAAGCGGCCCAAAGCGAACCGGTGGCGGCGGCCGATGAGGATGAAGCGCGGATCTTCATCTCCGGCAGCGTCATTCCGCCGGGCGACACTAAGCTGATCAAGATCATCAACAGTGTCGGGGGGCGGATCGTCGGCGACGATCTCTGGTCCGGGCTCATTCCCTACCTGGATGTCAACGTCGCCGAAAACAGCGTGGCCGGGCTGGCGCTGGCCTATCTCAACCGCACCCCTCACGGCGCCTTGCCCTATCTGGAGCTGGCGACCGACCGGCGCCTCCGGCGCCTGCAGGAGTTGATCCATTCGTTTCGGGCCCAGGGCGTCATCTATCATACCTTGCGTTATTGCGATCCCTACACCTTCAAAGCCAAGGAGACCAAAGACGTCCTGCAGCAGGCGGGAATTCCCCTGTTGGAGATCCATACCGAATACGCCGGTTCGGACTATGAAGCGATCCGGACCCGGGTCGAGGCGTTCGTGGAAATGATTAAGAACAAAGAGCTACGAGAGGAGAGCGCATGAGCATGGCCTTGCCAAAAGCGCCCGAGTTCTTTCAATATCCGGAGGCGATCCGGGGCGATTTCCTGAAAACCGCTCCGATCCGGTTCCGGGACGGCTCCCAGGCCGGCCCGGAAGAGATCTGGCGGTACCTGACCGAGATTGGGCCGGTCAAATACCCCAATGTCTATGACAACAGCAACTACTATGGCCGCCGGATCTCGGGCGACGTGACCCTGCCTTTTTCGCTGAAGCACAATTACCTCTTGATGACCATGGACGACCGGATGAGTAAAGCCAAAGCCGCCGGGACGCCGGTGATCTTCGTTCAGGGCGGCCAGAGCGTCGATCCCTATTACGCGGCACGCGCCATCGCGCTGCGGCCGGCGAGCACCAACATCTGGGCCCGGCGCAAGGTGGAGGGCCTCACCCTGAGCCAGGAAGAAGTCCGCAGCGCCGACGAGAAGGAAAAGGCTTACCGGGCCATCAGCTTTGAGGTGTGCAACACCGCCGGGTACGAACATATTCAGGAAGGCGATCTGCCGGTGGATATGATCGCGCCATACTCCTGCCTGCGCTGCTCCGACGTGTCCTACAGCCTGGAGGCGCACCGCCACGGCCGGCGCCGGGACATCAAGCTTTTCCTGGCCGACTATCCCCTCGACCATCAGCGCGACAAGGAATGGGCCATTGAGTACTTTGCCGAGAACATCCGCCGCCTGGTCGCGCAGATCGACGAGTTAACCGGCGGCCACACCACCGCCGAGGATCTGCGCCGCGAGATCAAGCTCCACAACGCCGGACGGAAGCTGGCGGTGGAGATCGCCGATCTCTGGTGGTCGGCCGAGGCGCCGCCGACCAACGGCAAAGACCGGCGCGATCTGTTCCAGATGGGCGGGATGGAGCTGCACGGCGATCCCGAGGCTACCCTGAGCGTGTTAGAGGAGGCCAAGGGGTACATTGAAGATCGGGTCAAGCGCGGCGTCAAAGGATACGGCGTACCCGACCGTCCGGCCCGGCTCTTCGTCTGCGGCTCCTGCGTCTTCCCCAACGAATACCGGACCGAGGCGGCCGGCGGGATCATCGTCGGCAATGACAACCACTGGAGCGATATTACCACCATGGTCGAAGAGGAAGGCGATCCGTATTACAATCTCTCCAAAGCGATCCTCTCCTACCCGTATGAGCAGTCCATCACCGAGCGGGCCCGCTGGACAGTGGAGCAGATCAAAAAATCCCGCTCCGACGGGGTGCTTTTCCTGTACAACTGGGGCTGCAACACCCAATCGGCTATCGCCCGGATGCTGGTGGACGAGATCAAAAAACAGACCGGCCTGCCGACGCTGATCATTGAGCATGAAATGCGCGGGACCCAGACCGAACAGTTGCAAAACCGGATCAATGCCTTCGTGGAGATGATCGGCTAGCGGAGCGTCCCGGCGCCGAAACCGCCCCAAGTCAGTTCAACCTTGACGAAAACCCCATCAAATAAAGCATAAAGCAAAGGAGCCATTAACATGATCAAAAAGCTGCGTTCCCTGTGGTTACCCCTGGTTTTGGCGGTCATCGTCGCCGGCTCGCTGTGGACCAATGCCTCCGCCGCCGGCAAACCGGTCAAGATCCGCTTCGCCAACCTGGCCTACGGCCTGGATTCCATCTATCACGAACTGGCGATTGAGAAAGGGATCTTCGCCAAATACGGCATCGACTTTCAGGTCATCAACTTCGTAAAGGGCGGGCCGGAGGCGGCGGCCGGCGTTGCCTCCGGCCAGGTGGATATGGGCTCCTTCGGCACCCCGATCCTGACGGCCATCTCCAAGGGAATTCCCATTAAAGTGGTGGCTTCGCCGCCGGTCAAAAAGATCGGCTTTATCCTGGTGGCCCGGAAGGACATCAAGAGCGTCAATGATCTGAAGGGGAAAACCGTGGCCACCGGCGCGTTGGGTGGAGGCAACCACCAGTCCCTGCTGAAGATCATTTACGCCCACGGCCTGACCGAAAAAGACGTGAAGATCGTGGCCACCGGCGGCGCCGATGAAGAACTGATCTTAAAGTCGGGGCGGGTCGAGGCCGTCCAGGCCAGCGGGGTCGTTGTCAACAAGCTGGTTAAAGACGGGGCCGGCCACATCCTGGCCAAGGCCGAGGACTATTACGGCCATTATCAGCATAGTTACGTATTCGCCACCGAGGCCCTGATCAAGAACAACCCCGAGGCGATCCGCAATTTCCTGAAAGCCAGCCGCGAAGAGTACCAATATGGCAAGGACCATCTCGACGAGTTGGTGGCTTACGCCAAAAAGAAAATCGCGCTCGACGCGGAGCTGATTCGCGATTATTACGTCACCAACATCCAGGATTGGGACTTGAGCCTTGCGGTGGATATCGAGGGAACCGCCAATGCCGTCAAGATCCTGAAAGAATTGGACGAGATTGACAAAAACGTCAATTTTGATCCCAAGACCTGGCTCGATCTGCGGTTTTTAAAGTAACGGGGATTCGCGATTATCCACATTCAGTAACAGAATATCCACATTTAATTACTGAATGTGGATTGGGGATCGCTCCCACTAATCATTTATCCACAGAATATCCACATTCTGTTGCTGAATATCCACATTCTTTTACCGCATGAAATGATTCAGTAACTAAATATCCACATTTAGTTACTCCATGAAATGATTTAGTTACTGAATATCCACATTCATTTACTCAATGAAATGATTCGGTTGTTAAGTATCCCCATTCGTATACCGCTTGAAATATTTCAGCAACCGAAAAGAACTGCGGCGGGACCGCCGTAGTTCTTTTCATTCTCCGGTGACGCCCATTGTGGCGTCACCGGGACAGCGCAGCGCACGCCGGAAGGCTTGCCAGCCCCAAATCCTCCCTTCCCGTCGCCGCGCTTGGCGGGAAAGAATTCACCGCTGGCCGGGAAGCGTGGGTTCCGCCCATCTTTGTCAGTGTTTCGCAACGGTTCCGCTTCAGGGAGCGACGCTGCTCCTCACCGCGGCAATATATACTTGTTCTTGTTCTGATTCCGGCGATGGTTACGGAACATCAGGTAGCTGACGGCCACCGCGATCCCCAGCGCCATCAGGAAATAACGCAGGTAATCCAGGTTTTTTCCAGCTACGGCCGCTCCGGCCTTTGGCTTGGCGCCGTTTGGAACCGGCGTGGCCGTGGCCGGCTTCGTCCCGGGCTCCGCTCCGTAATAAGCGCAGCGGATTTGCCCGGCGGCGTCGATTAGCGCGACGCTCCCTTTCAGTTGGGAACCAAATGAGTCGCCGGCCAGGAAGGGCCCGGCGTACGGCAAAGCCTCCGGTTTCGGCGCGGTGATCACCATCGCCTTCCGGCCGTTGCGATAAGGAGAGTCGATCAACTGGATCGCAGCCAAGTCGCCGTTGTCGTTCTCCAACAGGGCGAATTCCCGGTCGGAGCGGAAATTGGTAAACCCGGGAGCGAATTTCAGATGCAATTTGGGATTGAGCTTGGCGATCAGGGGATTCCGGCCGGGATCTCCGACGAGGATCAGATTCCGGGATTGATGGGGCTTTTTGAATTCCTTGGCCGTAACCGCCTGTAAACCTTCCACGGCCCCGGCCTCCCGGCCAAGGCCGGCCGCCAGGTTCGCCGCCAGCCGGAGTTCGGCTCCGGACGGGCGGTCCGGCAAGACCATCAACAGGTCGTTAAAACCGGCCCCGTTGACAAAGAGCCCGGCGTAATTCTCCAACAGCGGTTCGTCCCGGTCGGTATGCGGCAGAACCAGTCGGGATTGATCGGCGATCTGCAGCCACAACCCTTCGGGATTGAAGCGGCGGCTGTCGAAGTCTTTGGCCGCCAGGAATGATTCGATCTTCAGGTTGTAATCGGAGACTCCGCGCAACTGCTCCGGGATGGCCAACTGGAAAAGGTCGTCGTCGGCCTTGTCCGCGGACAGTTTCTTGCTCCCCAGCAGCGTCCCGTTGAGAGAGACCGTCAGATAGGACTGATCAAAGTCCAATGTCTTGACGTATTTCAGCTTCAATTGAAGATTGGCCCCGGATTCAATCCGCCAGCGCTTGGGAAGGCGGATCCGGTAGGCGGCGCGCTGGGTCAGGCCTTTCAACAGGAGGTTGCCGTATCCCAGATCGGCCAGGGAGATATGGCCGGAGTCCGTTTCCGGCTCCTCCGGGATCGTCAGGCCGGGTTGAATTGTTTGCGCGGCGGTTTTCATCTGACTGGACAGACTATCGGAGGCCAGAGCCGCCGCGGCTTTCACCAGGGCGTCCCGGTTGTCGGAGCAGATCAGCAGCAGTTTGCGGTGTTGGTCATAGGGAGAGGCCATCTTTTTGATCAGCGCCGCTTTGGCGATCCGTCCGAGTTCGGCCGGGGTCAGCCCTGCTTTGATCTCCGGCGGCAAATCGGCGCCGCCGCCGATGAAGATCAGGTGGGAACCGGCTTTGGCCGACTCCGGGTCATATTCGGCGACGGAGATATTCAGGGGTTGATGCTTCCGGCGCTGCCCGAAATCGGCCGCGAGCAGCAGCGCCGCCTGGATAGCCGGGCTTCCCGAAACCGGGCTGATCAAGATATTGGCGTTCGCCGCCTCGCCCCCGTCACTCAGGAACGGATAGGGGTAATCGCTGATCGCCCCGGTGTCCGGCTTCTCCCGGAAGCCCAGGTACAGAAAGGACTCTTTCCGGATTACCAGCCAATTGCCGGGATTGGCCAGATCGGAGTCCGGCCCGCTGTTGCCCCGGCGAAAGCTGATGATCTGGACCTCGTTAAATCCCGGCTTGATCTCGGCGGCGGGGATCGGGATTTTGAGCCGCGCGTTTCCGGAGGCCCCGGCCAGCAACACGCTGTTCACCGGGATATTGTTGACTTTTAAGGTCAAGGTGGAGTTTTGATACTGCTTGATCGAACTCTGGGCAACGATCAGCTCCAGATAGCTCTCGACCATCTCCCAGTGGGGATCGGCGTAAAAGAAGAAGATGTGGGACTGGTGAATCTGTTTGGCGACAAGGTCTTCGTTCACCGGAATCTTCCTAGCGTGCGTCCCTGCCGGTTCATTCTGGGCCAGCGCGGGCCGGGCGGAGGCGGAGGACGCCGCTTCGCGCCGCGGCGGCAGCGCGGCCACCAGCCGGCCCTCCTTGGCGAGCGGGCCCAGCTTGGCCAGGACCGACGACGCCGCTTTGGCGGTGGGATAATCGCCAACATATACATAGGTCAAATCTTGCGTTTGCTTCTGATACGCCGGAAACCCGGCTTTTTTAAGCTGGCCGCTGGTTAAGGCGGCATTTCCGGAGTTTTTGAAAGCGCCGACCTGGATGGCGTAACGTTCCGGGGCCGCGGTCCATCCCGCTCCCAAAGCGCCCAGGACCATCAGGCCGCTAAAAAGTAACTGTCCAAATCGTTTCCGCATCGGTATCCCCTCTCAACATCGTTAGCTATGGCATTGGATTTGGCACAGTTTAATTATCGTAATTTGACCATCGAAGTTGATAGACATTTTTCAACACAGTTCGACAATGGTTTGAATATGCTGACCTCCTCTCCTTTGCTCCGCTGCTAGATTAGGATGAAATCCGGCTTTGGTGATATGATGCATACTTAAAATTTAATTCAACTTTTATAGATCCTCAATATAGATCCATCAAACCGAAGGCCACGGTCGCGGTGGAACCGCAGCGCGCTTTCGAATATAATAAAAAGCCGCTTGGCAAAAAAAGCGACTCGTAATCTAAATAATGGAAAATTGACGCGTCACTCCCAAAGGAATTTTCTGGATGACGGCGAATCAGATCCATCGACGCCGGCGTTCCCGAAACGGATCATTGATAAATGGCGGCAATCCCCGTCATTGAAGGAGGCACGCCTCATGTCCAAGGTCAAAATCGTCTGGGATCCGGACAGCTTTGAACTAAACGCCCTGGGGACCAACAAATTCCTGGGCGCCACCGATGGCGACACTCCGTCGGTGGCCATTAACATCCGGATGCTGAGCATTGACACGCCCGAAGTCCATTATCCGGGCAATCAGAAACCCTCCCGACAGGATCAACCCTTCCGGCAACTAGCGGAGTGGATTGAGCGCGGGCAGGCCCCGATCGCACCCGAACTCGGCGCTTATCTTCTGCCGAGGCTCGCCACGGGCAAGGCCGGAACGCTCCAGGAGGAACAAGGGACAAAGGCCACGGAATTCTTCCGGGAACTGCTGAAGTCAAAACTGACCCGAAGCAACGGCTCCCAACGCCGGGTTTATCTCCGCGTCGCCGATCAGCCGTTTGACGATTACGGCCGGCTGCTCGCCTATATGGCGCCTTCCTATACCAAGCAGGAACTGGCCTCGATGACCCGGAAAGAGCGGGCCACCTTCAATCTGCTGATGATCGAATCGGGTTGGGCCGCTTCGTTCCCAATCTACCCCAGCCTGCCCCAACTCCAGGATCTGGAGCTGCTCCAGGAGGACGCCGAGGCGGCGTACGGGCAGCAACGGGGCGCCTGGGAAGAACCCCTGGCCCTGACCGGCTACGAGTTCCGGATGTGCGTCAAGCTCTACGAGATCACTGAAAAGCTGATCGCCGGCCAAACGCTTCCGGCCAAGGAATGGGCCGCCTGGATCTCCCGGCACTGCCTGGATATGACCACTGGCCTGATTTATTCCCCGCAGGACTATTTTAGGGGTCGAACCCTATAACCGAATCTTCGTCTGGCCGCAGGACGTAGCGGAAGCGGTGGCCCGGTTGAACCTGACGCCGGCCGGAGGGTGAGTCGGTCAAGAACGGTGATATGTGGGGGTGTCACAACTCCTTTAAATGCGCCAGATATTCCAAGGCCGTTGTGCCATAGATGCTTTTAAAGTGGCGGTTCAGATGGGTCAGATCCACGAAGCCGTATTCGGCCACGGCCGCGTAGACATCACGGGTCGTTTCGATTAACTGCTTGGCGCGCTCCACTTTGCAGTTTAAAAAGTATTGGTACGGCGAAACGCCGGCGCCCGCTTTAAACGCCCGGATGAAACGGAACTTGGACATGCCGAACTCCCCGCTCAGGTCATCCAGGCTTAGCACCTTTCCCAGGCTGTCGCGGATCATTTGCTTGGCCCGGCGGGTCAGCGCATCGTCTTGCGGGTGCGCCGCGCTGAGGTCCGGAGGCGTGAAACTGTCCGCCAGCTCCACCAGCAACTCGCTGCGCAATGCTTCGTCCCGGCCGCCGAAGATCGCGTTGGTAAGGTTGAGGATACTCCGCTCCAGCCGGTAATTGTAAACAATCGGGGCGGAAAACCGCACCCCATCCTCTTTCCCTAGCGCCTCCGCAAACAGCTCCGGCTTGATGTAGAGCATCACATAATCGATGCCCGCCTTATCGTACGACCTGCCGTCGTGCGCCTGCTCGGGATTGAACAGCATCACCCCGTTTCGGTAAGATGACTGCAGGCTGCCGCCCAGATTGTATTGCTGAATGCCGCGCAGGGTCACGCCTAAGGCGTATTCCTCGTGGTAATGCATTTTATATTGGAAATCGGAGAAACTGGCCGCCAATGCGGTGATCTCCGGCGACGCTTTATAGATGAACCGGTCCGTGTCCGTCACCCCCCGAAACACTCGATGATTCCCGATACCATAATGGCCGAATAAACCAGAAATAGCGCCATCATGATCGTAACGGTCTTTTGGTATTTTTGCAAGACGCCTTTAAAGACCGTCCCGCACAGGAGCCAGGTGACAAAGGCCGCGAAGCCGATCGCGGTGATCGCGGCGGCGAACGCCGCCAAGGCGAGCGGCGAGCGGTAGTACGGCATGACGAAGCTGGGAATGACCGTCATGGTAAACAGCACGACCTTGGGGTTGACGAATTGCATCAGAAAACCCGACCGGGCGGTGGCGGTTTGCCGGGCTGCCGTTTCGGAACCTTCCGCTTTATAAATCAAATATGCCAGGTAGAGCATATATAAACTGCCGATGATCCGCATGACGCTTAAAAGCTTCGGAACTAGGGCAACCATGGCGCTGTTAAAAATCGCGGAAAGAACCAGTAACGTCCCGAAAGCGGCCGTCGCGCCCCAGACGTACTTCATGGCCTGTTTGGCCCCGAAGTTACGGACTGAAGACAGGATTACGATATTGGTGGGTCCGGGCGTGAACGTGACGATAAGGCAATATAATAAAAACGATGCCATATTCATGGGAATTCTCCTTCACCGGGAATTTTCATGAATTATACATCGTCGGCGCGGGCTTGATATAGTACATTATTGCGGGAGGTTTCGCCCGCACGATTAGGGATTCGGACGACTCGGCGGCAGGAATGCCGGGATGCTTCCGGTCTCCGTCAATCCTCGAATATGACCGCTGCGATCGCCCCCGCGAACAGCTTCTTCCCGGCGGCGATCATCCGGTTCCGGTTTAACTTCGACAGTTTCGCGAACGGGGTAATGACCAGCTTCGGACCGTCTTTTTTCCAGCGGGCCCGCAAGCGCCCGTCCAACAGCACGGTGGGATGGACAATCCCCGAGTTGGTGACCACGTTTGGCTTGTCGGCGTCATCGAGGAGGCGGCGACGGTTCTTGTACCCCATGATCATTTGATCGAATCCGGCCAGAAAGAGGCAGGCCGGAATCGGGCCGTCGCCGCTGAGATCGTTGCTATGATAATATTCGATCCCCTCGCACTCGATCACTTTTAGCGGCAGGCTGTACGATTCGATCAACCGGAGAACCTCTTTTTTCTTGTACCCGGTGAAGGTGGCACAATCCTCGATCGTGGCCGGAGCGAAGTTTTGGAAGTAACGCCCAATCAGCGCGGCGCGGGCTTCATCTTGATCGGTAAAGGTCAGCTTGCCGCAGACCACAAACCGTTTCGCCGTGCCGATCTCATAGGCGATCAGCCCCCGGTCGCACATTTCCTTGATCAATCCGCCCCAGCCGTAAAAGACTTTTTCCAAAATATCGGGCTGCATCCCATGCCGGCGGCAGGCTTCCTTCAATTGCTCCCGGCCGCAGATGCCGGCCACGATCCGCTCCTGGATAAACTCCGACCAATACGGCTTGATCTCTTTTTTCAGCCCCGTCCATGAATCACCCCAAACATCCGGAACTCCCCGGGCCGACAGAAACAGTCCGATCTCGTCGATTCGCACCGCGTGCAGCGTGCTCCGGAAGGACCAGATCTTGACCAGCCCGTCGCCCCAGGCCGCCTCGTCGAAATCACTGGCCCGGGTCCGCAGGGCGTATTTGGGGTTGTTGGCGAATTGCGCCTGCAGCCCGCAGAGATCGGAGACCACGGTCATTTTAGGGGCTTTCTGGAGCAGGTGCTGGTGGCGCAGGGTGAAATACAGCAGTTCTCTCGGGTCGATCTTCATCGGCTCATCCTTTTCTTAATCGGCCTTCGATTCATCGGCTAAACCAACCTCACCAAAAATGCGCGTTTTCACGGGCCCTGGCATCCATGGTGATAAGCATGGCGTTTGATACCTCAGGCATTGAATATTGAATAAGGGAGTTTATTCATCCTTCTTCCTTCCCGGTAAGAGTACTGTTTCATCTTATCCTAGATAACATTTTAATCGCCCCAAAAATCACTATTAAAACAAAAACCAACCAAAAATTAAGCCCGATCAAAGCGTCATTACCAGTTAGATAGCAAGCTCTGCCTCATACAGTTTTAAATTGTAATACCAATAATAACTGCCCTATCAAAAGAATTGCCGAACCGATAGCTATCATAAACAAATTAAGGCGAGTTCGTTTGTGGAATGCCAAACTCATTATCGCAAAAATAGCGATCACGATCAATCCCGCCCAAGATATTGATTCATAGATTTAAAACATTAGCTAACCTCCGCCTCAGTGATCATCTTCAATACCAGCACCTAAACGGCCAATTAAAATATATGTAAAATATGAAGATCGGATCCCTGTTACAGACCTCTGAGTTTCCGGAGCGGGTGATTGGCGGAAGAGCGTTTCTGCTATCGCGGAGATGTCCTTAATCAATTATAATTTAGGCGGATTTGACTTCCTTCCGGGGCTGCGGCGGCCGCAGCTTTTTCACACCACATAGCTAATGGGAATCCCGCTTAATTTTTGGGAAAGCTGTTCTCTTAAAAACTGTTCCCCGCTAGCACGGAATTCTTCCCGGTAGCAATATTTGCCCCGACCCCGCCCCGTCATTAACGCTTGGTCAAACAAGTCAACGGCGTTGGGGAACGCCTCCCGGTTGATGGCGCGATGGACATAGCTGTAAGTCATAAAGATGATTTCAATTGCCAGCGCTGCTTTGGTTTTTGGAGTAAGCTCCTCCGCCAGTTCTTCGATTAACCGCCCATACAGCTCCATCCAGTTTTCCACCATTACCACCGGCGCGATCAACATCCCCACCCGGTATCCGGCCTCGCACATCCGATTGAGCGCCCGGACTCTTCCTTGGAGGCCGGCGGTGCCAAACTCCGTTTTCCGGATGATTTCATCGGGATTGACGCTCATCCGGAGGATGATTCTCCCCCGGTGGTTCAACGGCAGGAGCGGTTCCACCATGTCAAACTTGGTCGGAAAGGTGAGTAAGCCTTTGGCGCTTTGGCTGAAATTTTCAATGGTCCATTCCAAATTTCCGGTAATGGTATTTTCCAACACCAGATCGCTGTTGCTGCCGATCTCAAACACCAGGTCTTTGTCGGAACGGTTGGCGGTTTTGAGGAGCTTAGCCATCATTGCTTCGCGATTGACAAATAGCCGCAGATAGGAACATTTGTTGTAGTTGCAGACCAGATAGCAATAAAGACACATGGCGCTGCAACCGGACGACGTGTACGGCACCAGAAAGTCCGAGGTCTTATGATTCGGAGTATATTTTAAGGATTTTCGCACCCCGATGATCAGATGCCGCTTCATTCTGGTAAATTCCCGGTTGGGATTAAGGCGCAGTTCTTCAATATTATTATGGTTTTCAATCGGCTGCCAGGGAACGGTTTTGAATTTATCCTTCAGTTGCCGCCCGAGCTCATAGGCTAGAATGGCGGGTTCGTAGTAAATTTGATCCGGCTGCAAGCAGAAATCTCCTTTTAAATAGTATTTCCGCAACAGAAACCGGTATTCTATTTTTACGCGCCAATCTCCGGCTCGTCCTCCCGCTCCCGCCTCCAGCGTCAGCAGGGCCCGACGGATTCACCTTACCGCCGCAATCGCTTCTCCCATATCAAATCATTACAACCGATAGCGCCGCTTAACTTGATCCGGTCACTTTATCTTTTTGACACACTGGTACGCCGCGGCCAGGGCGCCGGGCACACCGCCGATCTGCATCGCCCAGCAGGAACCGATGTACAGGTTTTTCACCGGTGTTTTGATATTCACGCTCATGGCGTTTTGATAAAACGCTTGCTGAGGGTTCCAGCTCCAGGCCGAGCTTGCGCCAGCGGTATTATGGGTGAATCTTTCATAGGTCAGCGGCGTGGCGGCGTCCTGATATGCGATGGATTCCTTCAAACCCGGAATCAACTGGGAAGCGCTGTCGATCATTGCCCCCATTGCTTTTTGCTTCAATTGTCCATAACCTTTCGGGTCTCCGCCGCCCCAGTTATTCATCCAACGATACGGCGCCTTGGTCTGAAGCATCAATGCGGATTTTCCTTCCGGCGCCAGTTTGGGGTTGACCATTGACGGTGAATAAAGTTCAACGGATGTCTTGCTGAAAAACTCTTCATCTTCCGAATTGTAAATGTCGCAACCGGGTTTGCTGTTAAAAACAAATGCATGAGGAACCTTCAGATAGTTGCCAAGTTCTTCGTTGGACAGATTCAACCCCAGATATACCGTAAAGTAGCCTTCCGAAACGGCGGCCCGGTCGATACGTTCCCGGAGCGTCTCCGGGATTAAGCTCTGGTCGTCTAACAGCTTCCGGAGGGTTTGCTTATAATCGCTGGCGGAAATAACAGCAGCTGCGTTATAAACGGTATTCTTGCATGAGACTCCAACTGCAGCCCCGTTTTTGGTAATGATCCGGTCGACATAGGAGTTTAGCTTTAAATCCCCGCCCAGTTTCCTGAAGTTTTCGGCAAGAATGTCCGCCCACGATTGCATACCATCCCGCACAGTCCATAATTCGGTGAATAGCCCCCATAAAGCGCTCCCAACCATCAGCGCCGGCATGTCCGGATAGCCGAATCCGGTGAATAGCTTGAACAGTTTTGAATCTTGGTCAAAATACCTGGCGGCAAACTCCGAGGACGTTAGGTTGCCGTACTGCGCTGACAATTTCATCAGCTTGGGGGCGCTCACGAGGTAGGGGAGCATTGCCCTTATCATTGCAAGCCCCTGGTAAAGAAAGGGCAGCGGTCCATTCATGCCCTCCATCAGGCTGACGATTTGGTCCAGATCCGAAAAAATCCTATCCAGCTTCTCTTTATCGGACGGGAACCCGGCGTAAATCATTTTTTTATACTCGCGGTAATTTGCCGGAATTCCGTCAAAATTCTCCGCGACAAAACGAAATCTTTGTCCTACGAAGTCGATCTGTTCCAGCACTCCGATGTCTTTCATGGCCTTAAATACCGATGCCGCAGCCTCAAAGGAAAGCGTGCCGCTTTCAAAATAATAACCCTGCCGGTAAAATCCGGCGGTATAGCCGCCGGGCATGGCGTGGGCCTCAAAGATGGTTACTTGATGCCCCTGCTTGGCCAGAAGGTTGCCGGCCGTAAGGCCGCCGATTCCCGCACCGATGATGACGATCTGCTTCATTTTCCAATCCTTTCCCGGCTTTTCCGATCGATTCTTGCCCCGGCCCATTCCGCTGTAAAGCTATCCGTCAGCCTTCGCCGATAATCTCCCCATTTTTTAATCATGATGCCGAGACAACCGGCTTATCCGCCAGCCTACCCCTTTAGTCCGAACCAAATCCGCAACGGCCTGAAGCGGCGGATCATTTCATAGGTTGCCATGCTTACGCAAAATGATAACAACAAGATGAGTAAAAAGGGAATGATCCCCTGGTTAACGACTTTCAGGATGTAATAGCCAACGATAACCAGATACGTCTGATGCAGAATATAGACTGGAAAAGCCGCCGGGTTAAAATAGGTGATCCATTTCGAGCTTCGGTCCAAATACCGTTTCCCATAGCCAAGGATCGCCAGCAAGGTCACCCAATAAACCAGAAAACGAAAGGCTGTAAAGAGCAGGCCCGGTTGGTCGCCAGCCGTGTAAACCGCCACGAAAATCCCGGTGGTTCCGAGCAGCGCCGCGGCCAGAAACCTCTGGCGGTATTTTTCAACCATGCCGATAATCCCGTCATTGGTCGCCATGGCAAAACCCAGCATAAAATAGCCGCCATAAACAAAAATATTTTTACCGCTGGTATCGGGCAAGGCGGACAAAAGGGCCAAGCCGGCAAACGGCAGCAGCGCCAACCAGGGATGCCCCAGCCATGCCGGCGAGTACCGCGTTTTAATGATCTGCAGCATCAGTGGCAAAAGGCTGACTGAGATCAGGAACAAAAACAGGATGAACCATAGATGCGCCGGAGAAATACCGCCGCCATACTCAGACCAATTCGAAAAATCGGTAAAATAACTTTTCAGAAAATCCAGGTAATTCCCCTGATAATTAAAATGAAACAGCCTCGCATAATATTTCTGCGGCGGCACAATCACCAGGCAGCCAAAGATCAATGGGAGCAACAGCCGGAAGAAACGCTCTTTAAAATAGAGCCGGGCCGGCCTTCGTTGAAGCGCGTAAAAACTTGACATCCCGGCCAGGAGGAACAGTAACGGCATGAACCAAAAGGACGCGTGGATCAAATTGTCTGAAAATGAATTGGTGATGCCTTTGACATAGAAGGGGTTTAGGGAATCAAAAACCCGCGCCGTATGATAAGGGAACAAGAACAGGATGCTGATATTCCTGAGCCAGTCAATGTATTCTTTGCGCATGGCGGTTGCAGCTCCTTTGCTTTAACACTTCCAAACCATCTGCCGTGATTCAACCGGCCGTTCTGGCCTCCAAGCAATGACTTATTGCATCAGCCACCCATAATCCTATCTGCAATCCAAGATATAATCAACATATATCGTTTGATCTTTGATCCGATATAAAATCAGATACCTTCGCATCTCAACTCTGAATTTCCCCAAAAGTCTTTTCTCACTGTTTTATGGTATAATGTTTATGGTCAAATGGAAAATTCAATTGAAAATGAAAAGGAAGAGTAACTTGATCACGCGGACTTGGCATGGCATTGTACCCATTCAATTTAAAAATGAGTTCAAGGAATATTTGGAAAGAACCGGGGTACGCGATACAACTTCGATCAATGGCAATTTAGGCGCGTTTGTTAAAATCGTCGAACAGGATGAATACGCTCATTTCTTTCTCTGTACAATATGGGATTCCATGGACAGTATCGTATCCTATGCCGGCCCGAATCCGACGATCGCGGTTACCTACCCCGAAGACAGCCGGTACGGATTAATATCGGATCCGATCGTCATCCATCAGGAAGTACTCTCCGCCAATAATCCCTTTTCCCTTTATTGATTCGCGCTTCGTTTCCCCGTAAAGAGTAATCACATGACACCTTGGAGTGATTATTAGCTTCCTCACTTCAATTCCATTTCATAATCATTTGTTATCCCCTTTGGCATGAATGTTCTTTTCGAATTTCCAAAGGTCGCTATTGAATGTTGCTCTGTTGGCTTGTCATTCATTTATTCCAATTCAACTCGCAGCTTATCTTGATACGGCGATTTCCCATCGAAACTATTTTTATAGGAACACATCCAGGCCGGAGCAAATCCGCTGCGGTGCGCCACGGATTGGGACGGAATATTCGATGACGCCGTTCCGTAATACGGCACAATTCCCCGCTCCATGATCATTACCGCCAGGTTGCTGACCAAGCATGCGGCCAGCCCCATATTTCGGTATTGCGGAAATACATCGATTCCAATCTGCCACATGGTTTGGCTGTCGGCGGAAGCTCCGGCCATCCCGACGATTTTCTTCCCGTGCGTCGCATACGTCACCAGAACATCGGGGCGGGGATGCTCCGGATCGTATTGGATTGCATTTTGGAATCCCGGGAATTCATATAATCGGTGAATTTCACGCCCCGCTTCGATATGAAAGGCCAAGCCGTCGGGACATGGCAATTTCGTCATCCGATCGCCGTCGGGAAGGTAGTATAGCGAGTGCCCGTACAAAAAAGGCGCCGCCAGTATATCTTCCCTGGCTTTATTCTCAAGCAGCGGTTTGACTTTTTTCAAAATGTCCGCATCGCCGGAAATAACTACGCTTCGGCCCATGGTGGCGATCTCCAGATAAGGGGATTGCCGGTCAAACAGGCGGTGGCCTTCATTCAGCGCCGCCTCGCAGAAGACAACGCCGTCCCTGAGAAAGTCCTCCGGGTCGCAATTCAGGTCGATTGCCAATTGCCGGCGTACGATGTCCAGCATCTCCGGTTTACTAAAGCCCACTGCGCCAACTCCGTTCAACGATTCGTATCACTTATTCAATTTCTGCTCCAACCTTGCCAGTTCTTCCAGCATGGCGGTACGGCGGGGATAACGCTGGCTCAAACGGGCAATAATGGTTCGCGCCTGGAGGGTCGCTCCGGCTTCGGCCAGCTTTTTGAAATGCGCGCAAACCTGGCGGTACGTTCTTCTGTCCTTCGCCTGGCCCGCCTGGTCGAAGATGTACTCCTCAAATAGTTGATACGCTTCGTCCGGATATTGGGCGGCCAATTGCTTGCCATAATCGGCAATATAGGATTTATGCTTTTTTATCTGGTCCAACAGTAATTCCAGTTCATTCTCCTGGGACAACAATGCCATATAATAATGAATGGGCATTTTCCGGGAAAGTTCGCTCCACAACGGGTCCTTTTCCCGGTCCCACACACCCAGCCGTTCGTATACGGACTTCAATTTGCGAAAATACGCCGTGTCCCCTTTGAGAAGAATGGCGCGCCTGATTGCAGTCAATTCCGTAGTGTTATCGATGATTTCATAGATCTGTTCCAGGAAATACAGGAACTTGCTTGTCCTGCCATTGCATCCGCGATCGCTTTTCATCAGAGCTTCCCGGCACAGCCGCTCCGCCAACGCGAAGTCCCGATCGGCCATGGCGTTTTTCACGGCGATTTCCCGAAACTCGTCCAATTCCAGATGTTCAAAAAGATATTGCCTAGCCGCTTCCTTGCCTTGCACCCGTTCGATTATACCCAGGGTGATCAGGTACTTGTCGGGGTAATCTTCTCCATTATACATCTTGCCAAGGGTAGGCAAAATGTCGTAGATCTTCCCGGCCCTGGCTTGATCGTTGACAAAGCAAACCGCCGCTTTCAAAAGCTGATATGCCCAATCCGGCCAGTCCGCAAACACTTTATTCCGGGCTGTTTTGAGCAGT
This sequence comes from Bacillota bacterium, assembly GCA_023402395.1. Lineage (GTDB taxonomy): Bacteria > Bacillota > UBA4882 > UBA8346 > UBA8346 > JAEYGI01. The sequence goes on along the minus strand of JAEYGI010000002.1, from coordinate 232,548 downwards.
GTGTCAAAGAAGTATTGGCTCTCATTTTCGGCAACGTTTTTACAACTCCAGTCGATCCCGTTAAAACTGGCGTTCATAATATCGCTGCAGCCTCCGCCGGAATCGTCGGCATGAGAAACCAGCCGCGCCGTTTCCAGGATCAGCATCCGATAAATATCAAAGGCTTGCCGGTAATCCTCTTCTTTGGAGCAGCTTTCGGCAATCGTTATGATCGACGCCATTTCGGCGCATACCCGGTTGCATCCGGCATAGGGAATAAAACCCCGGTCCGAATTACGCCGGATGGTGTCTTTGATTTGTTGCTTCAGTCCGAGTAATTGCGTTTGGTTGGGCATGGTATTTGAGGTTCCTTTCGCCATTATATCACGGAGTTTAATGGCTTTTGCGTTGCTTATTTCGTTTCTGGATTCGAATTTCGCAGCAAGATTATACCTGATCACAAAGTCATTAATCTTATTATGAAGCGGCGCCACCGATTGGATTTATGATCCGATCCAAATGTCTATCAATCCCGATCAGTCGGCTACTATTGCCGTGGCGGTAAATACTTCGAAATTCCGTTTTATTACTCATATGACTTATACCACTTTGGAATAAAAGAACGAAAGTCATTATACCACTCCAAAATATTTCGGGCTTGATTAACCATGGTTTTTACTTCACTTTCTCCAAATTGAATCGCCCAAGGTACCGATGCCAACGTGTTGTTGCCAATATACAATGCCATTAATTTAAAAAACCTTTCAGGCACATCCCCGTCAAAGTAGCCACTAATCCGCCCGCAAGCAAATGGTTCGCTAATTCCGGCACACCATACTATCCGGTTGAATTCTTCCCATGGGTCGCCATAATCGTATCTGTTAAAATCAATGATCCCAATTTCATTCCGTACCGTAACAATCATATTTCCCGCATGAAAATCGCCATGTTGGAATGTTTGGTCTCTGTTTTCCAGGAGAAACCGATTGTCATTGATATAATCAATTATTTTATTAGATTTTTCAATCTTTATGGGACACGCTTCGTAATTTCTGATTTTTCGGTCAATTTTTTTATTAAAATATTCTACCCAGTTTTCTTGGTTTTCCGGCGCGGGAATCCGATGCATCTTTTGTAATATTTTCCCCGCATCCCACCCTAGATTATACTGTTCTTTTACCGTTAAAGTAGGTAACGCCACTTCGGCATCAACGCCATCCAGCCACGTAAGTAGCATAAAAACGCTTTTTCCATTATTGCACACCCCATAATCAATCGGTTTGGACATTGGTACGTCATAGCTTCCCAGCATTTTCATTATTTCGTACTCTTCTTTCTTTCGATCCGCAGTTGAAACATTGGAAATGCGAAGCAAAAGCTGGCGATTATCTTTGGTTTTGATTTGGTACTTTATATCGTTCGACCAACCTTTATTGACTAGCGTAATGGTATCCCAATCTTTTGAATTGGAAATATCCTGAAATTCACTCCGCTTATCCATCATATCGAAGTAATCCTTTCTGTTTTATCCTCATCCACCAGGGCGATAATATCAATGTCGGATTCTTCGCCGGCTTGATTTCTGGCATAGGAGCCAACTTCGAGCCTTATCCCTGACTATTAAACTAAAAATCACAATCTGTTTCATCACTTTAGAAGTAAACTGATAGTGAAAATTTATACTTGTATATTCTATTTCTGAGCGATATAATATAATAAAAGTAAACTATTAGTTTACTTTTATTTACGCGAGGTGAAACATGGGGACGAATGATCGCCGGGAAAAGGTACGGAACATACGCCAAGAAGACATTATCAACGCAGCTGAAAAAGTGTTTTTTGCCAAAGGGTATCATAATGCCACCATGGATGATGTGGCGAAAGAAGCCGAGTATAGCAAAAGGACTATTTACGCTTATTTTAACAGCAAAGAGCAGGTTTACGATGCGATTATCGCACGGGCTTATCAAATCTTAAACCGCCAGTATGAACAAGCTTTGAATACCGATATTCCCGCCAATGGGTTGGAAAAGGCAATTCTAATGGGCCAAGTTTATATTGATTTCCTATCCCAATATCCCAAGTATTTTGAAGCCATGGTTTATTATGAAAATCGCGATGACGATTTAAGCAGTCAGGATCAATTTAAGCTCGCCAATTACCGGGAAGGAAATGTCATTGCCGACAAGCTGATTGCTTGTATTAAAGAAGGAATCGCTGATGGCAGTATCTGTAACGAGCTGGACCCCGTAAGCACCGCTTTCACATTATACGCCAATATTATCGGCATCGGCAATATTATCCAGAAAAAGGAGAAGTACATTCTGCATACCTATAATAAACATTCGGCGGAGCTGATTGAAACAATGTTTAAACTCGTAACGGCAGCTTTAAGGCCAAAACTTTAAGGAGGGAAAATAATGTTTAAAAAAGTCGTGAGTTATCTTGGGGTTATCATCGTCTTATTTTCAGCGGGCATTGTTTTTGCGGCGCAGGAAATCAAAGTGCCTTCCGGAACAACCGTGTTATTGGGAACAGTCTCCACAATTACTACAAAAAACATAGCCGTTGGTGATCGCGTTGCTTTTTACGTTGTTAATGATGTTGTTTCGGACGGAAAAATTATTATTAAAAGTGGTTCCAGCGCAACGGGAAACGTGGAGCGGTTTGAAAAACCTAAATTTTTTGGAGTTCCCGCCAAACTACGAATTAATCTCGCGAGCGTTCCGGCGGTTGACGGCCAACTTCTGCCCATTACCGGCAATTATGACTTTCAAGGTAAAAGAAATACGCTACAAGCGGTTATTGGATTCATTTTTTTCATTCCGGTAAAAGGAAAGCATTTGGAAATCGCGGCGGATACCCGTTTTGAGGGAACGATTCCGATGCCTGTGAACATCCAGGTGGACTAGGTGGAATCCATTGCATTTTAAAAATAAAATGGAGGAAAACTAATGTTAAACAAAAGGTTCATCCGGTCATTTTCTTTAATGCTAATCGGTTTGGGGGTTTTCTTTGTGAATTCGAGTTTTCCGGGCGGCAGCGCACTTGGCAAGGAAACTCGCTCTAATTTAATAGTGAACGATAATCTACGGGTAATAAACGAAATCATCAATTATGGCGCCATGGCCCCCAGTTCCCATAATGCCCAAATGTGGCAAGTAAAAATCCTTTCCGACCATGAGCTTATCGTAATGTTGGATCCAAACCATACATTGCCTCAAGTCGACCCTTTAAACCGGGAATCAATGATCTCTTTGGGCTGTTTTATCGAAAATATGGTGGAAGCGGCCCCGAAATATAACTTAGCGGCCAATGTCCGCATCCTGGCCCAAAATACCGCCGACACCGAGATCGCCGCCGTCGTTTTCAAACCAAAAACTATGGATGGCAACTGGGATAAAGCGATTGAAAACATTGAAAACCGGCATACCCTCCGAATTCCATACCTCAAAAAAGAGTTAACAAAACCGGATCTTAACCGCCTAAAAGGAGTTAGTCAAAATAGTGTCTATTTCCCCTTAAATAGTCGCGAAGGTCAATATCTCAAAGAAGCAATCATTCAAGCCACCAAGCAACAGGTTGCCGATGATGCCAAACAAAATGAACTGGCCGGGCTGATGCGTTTTTCAAAAAAAGAAGCGGCCGCTAATAAAGATGGACTTACCCCTGAAATGATGGGGCTCTCCGGAATTGCCAAATGGTTTGTTACCACCTTTTTTAATCAAAATACGGTTTTATCAAAATCTTTCCGGAAACAAACCGTCTCTACCGTTAAAAAACAAGCCGAAAATTGCGCCGGTTTCATCATAATCTCCAGCCCTGACCAGTCGATTGAATCTTTGGTAAATTCCGGCCGAACACTGGAAAAGTTACTGCTTAAAGCCACCGAACTGAAAATTGCCGTTCACCCACTAAGCGCTCCTCTGGAAGAAAGCCCGTGGCAAGAAGAGATCGCCGGAGCAATCGGAATCAAGCAAGAAGTTCAAATGATATTGCGGGTTGGTTATGTCAAAGATTACGGCAAACCGGTAAGCCAAAGACGGGCGGTTACGATTATTCAACCGTAACGCGCCCGTGGAATAGCAAAACCATGGCAACAGCCCCGCAATAATGACGGAACTGAATCGATCTCTCTCAAAATTGCTTTCAAACAGGCCTCATCCCGGTTCATAAATCATGACCACCTCATTATGAATTTGGGAAAGCAGGGCAGGGTCCAACGAAGCAAATTCGACGATATCGACTTTTTTCTCCAATTTCTCCTCCAGCGCGATTTTTAAGCCGGATAACGCAATGAGGCCAAAGCTTTTTTGAAAATCAAATACAATATAAGGTGAAAAAGTTTTTGAAATAAATTCACATCCCAAAAGCCGGCTGTGAATGGGCAAACTATTGAACTTTTTTCATCTTATGAATCAATGAAATATGTCGCAATTTATCTGGGGCGTTCAAAAAACTTATTGCGACATATATAGGTCAATATCGCTGGAATCGGATGCTTCTCCCCTAGCTAAGGAGCCAAAAACTCCAACCCGTTTGATTCCATACTCGTCTACAAAAGGTAATATATTTTGGCGAATCTCCTCTAAAGTCGTCATAGATCGCCTCCGTTCATGGAACATCCTGTCTTGTCTACAAAATATTACTATCGTTTAGGTGGCGCTCCACCATCTCTAAAAACCGTTGCGCATTTACTAATTGCTCCGCCGCTTCTTCCAGTGTAGCGGTAAAAAAATCACTGTAATCACTTTCGTTTCTTTTCATGCTTGCGCTGGTAAGCATCGTTGAATATTCTTTAGCGATGGTTCCCGGCTTGACATATGTTTGTTGAAAGTAACCGATTACTCCGGAATGCTTTTTAAAATCGATTTCATTTAAGGCCAAGAGCGATCGAACCGCATGAAAGATGGCATAATATGAACGGTTCAGCGATTGTTTGTACAGGCTAAGTTTTAGCAGTTCGCTTGAGGCCCGGTAGTCTTCTTTGGCCTTTTCCAAGCGGTAACGGGCCAACTCTTTCCGTTTAACATCAGACATGAATCGGCACCCCCTCGCGCCGGATATTAATGAAAAACGGCACGACTTCCTTGTATTCTTCATACTCGGATACGCTTTGCAGGATCACCGAAAGGACGACGTCATATTTTAAGTTCAATTCCGTCACCGTCTCGGCAACCGCATGAGCGTAGGATTTTAATTTCATTTTGTCCTCATTCACCAGGACGATGATATCAATGTCGGACTCTTCATCGGCTTGATTTCTGGCATAGGAGCCAAATAAAATTACTTCATGCAGCTTTGCGCCGAATAGTTCTTTCAATAAAAGCGCCAATTCCCGCTGGGCATTGATAACGTTGAGCGGATTCATAGGGTGCCTCCTTTCTCCATTAAGGATTCGTTGGTATTAAAACTGATTATCAAGGTAGCTCTATAGCAAAGCCCATCTCCCGGTTATACATAGACCGCCTCCGACTGAATTCGTTCTTTTAAGTATCCGTTCTTTTTGTCCCGATAATGAGCAATATTCACCGGCCGCTGAAATTCGTTTTCCAGGATTTCTTTCATATGAACCATATAAAACAAATCCGGTTTTTTCATTTCCACCACAATATCGACATCACTGCCGGCTTGGGCTTCCCCTCGCGCCACCGATCCGAAAATACCGATTCTGATCACGTCATATTGTTGTTCAAAATCATTTTTATATTTTTTGAGCGCATCCAGCGCCAAATCCCTATCAAATCTTTCATCCATATTCCCCACCTCATCATCAACGCATCGCGAGGGATATTTATATTTTCACAAATTTATTATATCCCAATTATTGCCGGATGGCTACCGGCTAACATGACATCTTAATGTTGCTATTATTCCACTTACCGTCGGATTCACCGCACGACCTCTTCCTTATCCATCAGCACTTCGATCATGATCAGCGCGCCCAGTTTGAACCCATGCACGAACGAGGCCGAGATTCCATGGCGCCGGACTGATCGCGCAGATCCATCAGCGCTTCGAGCCGCTCATAATCCGTTTCCGAGAGCTTGGAGCTTGTTTTGCCAGGCTTTCATTTCGGAGGCGATTTTCTGGTTTAACGGGCGGTATGGTACTTTGCCAGTTAAACCTCGGACACATTTGCGCCAATAAAAAAACCGGGCTTCTTCCCGGATTAATCAATCAATTCCTTGATGTTTCTTTTCAACAGAGGAGTATCGCACTGGATCGTGTGCCACACGTCCCCAAAATTTAAGGCTTGATAGTGATGCGCCGTGATATCCCGCAATCCGGCGATATTCCGCCATGGGATATTACTGTGATCTGATTTGAACTCGTCAGAAAGATGTTTGACAAGCTCCCCGATATTGAGCAAGGTCATGCAGACCGCGCGTTTGGTTCTTTCGTCAGCCGAGAAAGAGGATTCATCAAATCCTTCAACCAACATCTCAATAACTTCTATTTCCGATATGATCTTATGGAGAATCTGCGCATCCTTACTGTTCATATATATCAATCACCTTATTCACTCTCAGCAAAGACTCCTTTGGCAACGGCCCGTGGATGATATCCACTTTCGCTTGCAACGTATCTTCCATTTCATTCTTCATCCCGGCCAGCGTAAATAACGATACGGTGGGCGTCAAAAACTCGACCAGCAGATCCACATCGCTGGCGTCGCCCGCTGTCCCGTCGGCATATGAACCAAATAACGACACTTTTTTGATGGGATAATTGTCCGCCAGTTTTTCCGCGGCTTCTTTGATTTGATTAATGTCAAGCATTCAAATCACTCCTATTATTACTATACCACAAAATGACAGGAAATCCGCCATTCGTCTTGTTATAGATTATAAGCTGCTCGGCTTTGTTTGATAAAAAACCCGGGTATATCCCGGGTTTAATCTTACCAATTGGATATTTTTAGATTTTCAATATAGGCAAAATGTTCATCTTTAGTAACAATTGTTAAATCATATTGCCTAGTGACCGCAGCAATCCAAATATCGTTTTCCGGGATCATTTTGCCCTTTTGACTAAGCTCGGCTTTAATCCTGCCATATTCTTCAGCTGTTTCAGCATCGCAAGCCAAGACTGTGCAGCCGATGGCAAAATCATCAATTTTCTTCAAGTTCTCTATAATTCGCGCTGATTTTAAAGCCCCATAATATAATTCACCCAAAACAATGCTGGAGATGAACACTTCATTTACTTGAGCCAATTTGGCTAAAATGTTTTTATCTCCAGTAAATAACGGAATAACTATGTTGGTATCTAAAATGTATTTACCATCCATTGGTGTCCACTTGTTCACAATCATACTTAATTGCTTCTTCCATTGCTTTGAGACTGTCTTGATCGATGCTTCCCGCAAACTTCAGTAAATCCTTACCCGGCTTTCCCTTTGGGGCTGTGGCGTTTAAAGCCCGGGCAAATTCAAGGACCTTTTTTTGCAGTTCCAGTGGCAACTGGTTAAATTGTTTTAATAATTCTTCCGCTATCGCCGAGTAAGCCAAAGATGTCACCTTCTTTTAAACATATTTAAATTTATTATACCAGTTTTTTCAAGGGCTTACAATTGACCCTTACTCTCACTCGGAATTGAATATTGGGAATTCGATCAGCGCTTCGTTCACCACACCACTTCTTCCCTACCGTTCATCACTTCGATCATGATCAGCGCGCCTAGTTTGAATCCATGCACGAACGAGGCCGAGATTTCCATAGCGCCGGACTGACAGCGCAGATCCATCAGCGCTTCGAGCCGTTCATAGTCCGCCTCCGAGAGCTTGCTTTGCCAGGCTTTCATTTCGGAGGCGATTTTCTGGTTTAACGGGCGGTATTGGGGGTCAAATCCTCCCCTGTCTGATCCGGTCAATATAATATCCGAGCCTTACCCCATCAATCAGCCCCTGCCGGTAGATGAGTTCATCCTCCCTGCCGGCCATGGCATTGGCGGCGGATTCATAGTCCAGGAACAACCGGAACTCTTCGGGACCGAGGCTTCCGGTAAACCGGTCCAGCGCTTGATCGTACTCTTTTTCCCTGCGGATATATTCCCGGTCGCGGGAAAGGAGTTTCTGGCAGAGTTCCAGGGTACGGTCGCCTAGAAAGTCTTCGAGCAAAAAAGGCCAGGTTTTAAGCATGGGAAGCCTCCAGTAATTTTACAATTTACTTTATTGAACAATATTTTTTTGTTGGCAAAATGTCAGCAAAATTTGTCTTATTATTCCTTGCCCTTCTTACTTTACATGATATTATTGCATTTAGGAGGGATCACTGTTGGCAGAAAAAGCTACCTTCGGTGAAAGATTAAAGCAACTGCGGGAAGAGCATGACTTAACCCAGCAAGCACTGGCGGATCAGCTGCAAACCGTACGATCCACCATTAATAAATATGAGAAAAATACTCGTAAACCGGAATATGATACCTTGGTCAAAATTGCCGACCTTTTCAATACAACGACCGATTATTTATTGGGAAGGACGGAAGAAAAGTAAAACGAACCTCACTTTACGGTATCATCGTTTCTCCGCCCCGGTTATCCATAAACCGCCTCCGCCTGAATCCGTTCTTTTCATTGCCCATTCATTTCACCCCTAATTTGGGAAGCAATTTTTTCAGGCGGTTGATCACAGCCGGGCTGCCATTGGCCAGCGACTCCTGGAGTAGCTCAATCACCGCTGGTTTTAAATTTGCATACCGGAACGCCAGGTCGCTCAAGCACTGAAGCGAGTTAACCTTGACAATGTTGCTTTTGCTGCGCTCAATCCAACGTCGCAGCAATTGCACCACGCGGCCCAACTCCTCCTCCTCCAAGTCCAACCGCGCAAACATTTGCGCCAGATGCCATTGAACTTCTTGTTGTTCGATTTGGGATACTTCCTCGATTAATCTCTTTTTGAACGGAACCAGCCAAGCCGGATTGATCCGGGTTACTTTCTCGATGGCATCCGCCGCCCTCATCCGGATAAGGGGATCCGCATGACTCATTCCGTCAAAAACTATTTCAAATAATGTCCTGTCGGCAAGGATATCGGTCACAACCTCATCAACCCTGCCAATTGAACGCAAGTCTCCGCCTTGTAGTTTGTTTAAAATTTTCATAACGCAAACTTCTCCCAAATCTGTGTTAATTTAAGGAAATTATACTATAACCCAAAGCTGTGATTCCATTCCCAAACAAACACTTCACCGCACGACTTCTTCCTTATCCGTCAGCACTTCGATCATGATCAGCGCGCCCAGTTTGAATCCATGCACAAACGAGGCCGAGATTTCCATGGCGCCGGACTGATAGCGCAGATCCATCAGCGCTTCGAGCCGTTCATAGTCCGTCTCCGAGAGCTTGCTTTGCCAGGCTTTCATTTCCGAGGCGATTTTCTGGTTTAACGGGCGGTATTGAGGGTCTTTGGAGACGGTTAGTTCGTCGGGGGCTATTTTGCCGGCGTGGAGTTCTTCCAGGATTGGTTTCATGGGTTCGCCTTCTTTCTGGTTTCGTCTTCCAGAAATAATTATAGCGGATAAATTTTTGGTGAGTGAGTTTTAGCGAGAATATCACTAAAACTATTATCGAAAATGGAGACAAGAGCGAATTGCGGAGGGCTTCTCCCGAAAACTAGACAGCAAATTAAGCAGATTTTTTTGAATTCGAAATCTTCTGAGATAATCCACTCAAAGAGAACACGTTGTATAAAGGATTGGGCAAGGAACCATGCTCACTTCATCTTAATTGGACGTTTTAAGTGACAGAAGTTAATGCCGTTCCTAAACAATACTGCTCAATATTATAAATAATGGGAATAAGGTTATTATGACATAATGCTCTCTTCTTCTTCAATGTCGATTATAAATCTCGATTTTTCCTGTGCTTTTGACTCACCCCACGGCATCTTTTTAACCTTTGGATATGTGAAATAACACAACCTTTTGGCACGGGTAACTGCCACATACATATTATTTTTTTCTTGCTCCATTTCCTTTCCATCGGAATTAACAGCGCGATAATCCGGGAAAGTCCCTTCGTTTAGCCCTGCCACAAACACAACCTCATATTGTAGCCCTTTGGCCATATGAGCTGTTAGCAAAGCAATCCCATTATCCGCAGAAACATCTTGGGTTTTTCCTAAGGAAATATAGTTTCGAAATGAAACCAATGTCCTATGTTCTCTCTGCACCTGCCCAATATACTTTTTCCAATGCTTTTCCCATTGTTTAATATCATTACAAATTAAGTATCTATCATTATCATTGATGCTGGTTGTTTTTGAAACAAAATTATTGAGAACCTGTAAAGACTTTGCAAATTCAAAGCTATCATTTTCCATTTCTTTTAATGCATCCAATATCTGAAAATATGAACTATCCTTTAAGACAATTTGTAATAGCTCAAATCCTGAGTTAAATGTAGTTTCTTCTAACGTTTGGGTCTTTGCCAACTTTTTTAATTCTCGTAGATGTATTATATCTCTTGGATTAATAAGTAGTCTCATGCTCAACTCAAATACTTTCATGTAATCGGACTCACTATCAATTCCAGAAACCGTTTTTTTGTAGAAAAACGGAATTTTCCTTTCAATTAGTTGCTTTTCAATTTCCCCAAAAACATATTTGTTTCTGGCAATTATTGCAAAGTCATCATATGATAAATCTCCCTCAATATCCTTATGACCTTCTTTTAGTAATTCTTCTATACGCTTAATGATAAACTCTGCTTCTTCTTTCTCGTTTGAAAAAGAATATACTTTAAGTTCTCCATCATAATAATAGTTAGATATACTGTTGGATTGTTCAAGTTTGTTTGCATAATCGACAATAACTTTTGCTGAACGAAAATTTTCGTTTAATATGTATACTGTAGGTGAAAAGTCTTTAACAAAGCTTTTTGACATTAAGCTGCTTTCAGATCCATTAAACCCATAGATGGATTGGTTTTCATCTCCAACAAACATCACGTTTTTATAGTCTGTCCCGCATAGTGCCTTTATCACCTCATATTGAGCAAAGTTCAAATCCTGAGCTTCATCTACGCAGATGTATCGATAGAGGGAAGTATAAAGATGGACAACGCTTGGGTTCTCGCTAAGAATACGATATGCATAGAACAAAATATCATCAAAATCAATAGCATTTTGTTCCATGAGATATTGATTGTATCCACTATAAATTTTAGGAAAAGGGTCTTTGAGTTCGCATAGTTCAGGCAAAATAAACTTTTTCTTCTGCTCGGAGATGAGATTCAAGCATTGCGACAAGAAGGCGTCTGGTTTTTCATTACTATTCAATAAAGCCAATAGCTCTGTGTCACGGAAAAAAACATCTCGTAATACGGTTTGACGGTCAGTTGTATTTTCGAATAATACTAAGTCAGTTCCTAATCCAATCAAGTTTCCTCTTGTTTGAACGATTTCCAAACAAAAGGAGTGAATAGTACCTACAGTTACATTGTTAGTATAATCTTCAATCGTTGCATCTTCCTGCAATCTGTTTTTCATTTCTTCCGCAGCTAAATTACTAAAAGTCAGTGCAAGTACTTTAATCCGCTTTTTTGTAAGCAAGAGTTTTTTAATTCGTTCAATTAAAACCCTGGTTTTCCCGCTACCAGGTCCTGCTTTAACCAATAAGGCCCCATCACCATGGTTAACAATTTTCTGTTGTGCCGGAGAAAGGTTAAGCTTCATGATATTCCTCCCTTACCTCTAGCTTTAGCTGTTGTGCAAGCTCCTTGAAGAGATCTTTGACCTTCGGCGGAATTTTGTCTTTTCCTAAACCTTGAGATACTATTTCATCTGCAATATAGCGTGCATATTTTGCTTTTGAATTTTTCCCTGTGCAACAATCATATATCGCTTGATTATAGCCATCTGTACCATCATAATCTTTGATTTCATCCTCATAAATATCTTGCCCACAAGTTTGACAAGGGGGCTTTGTCGTTTTATATCTTCCGTTCGGTCGATGGTTATTATTCCTAATATAATCACCAAAATATGAATCATTCCTTTCACACTTGTTAATGGCACTTATCATTATTGCTCCATAGTGTGATATAAGATGCTTTTCATAATTTTCCCCATTATCTAAGACAATTACATTTGGCAAGTCATTAATCTCAGAATGAGTCATGATTTTTACCGCACTTCTAACAGTTCTAATTGTATTATTTTCACCGTCACTAAAAATGAACCACTTAATGTCGAAGCCTTTAATTAATTTTAGAAAGGTTTTATAGTTTTGCCCACCTATACCAATAATATTAACTCCACAAAATATTGGCTCAGTACCAAAGTATTCTTTGAAATATATAGGAAGGGCTTGTTCTTCAGTAATACCTTCACAAAGTACAATGGCTGATGAAAACAGCAGTTCACCTTTTGTATTGACAACTTCTCTTTGAATACGATCGATTTCTTCTTGTTCATAGTCCTCGGCCTTAAAACGAACGGTATTTGTCGCACCATCAGTTTTATAAAAATGAATAATATCTGACATTTTCGCTTGGGCAAGAACATTAGGAGAATGAGTGCTAACTATCTTCTGACCGTTAAAAGCCACTATCTGAGAATACAATTGCCTTTGAGCTTGAGGATGTAAATGCGCTTCAGGTTCTTCCATGGTAAGCATGACAAAGCTTTCTGCTTCTCCATCATCAGCTTTGATTTTTTCAGCAAGCCAATCAACATAGGCTCCCAATGCCAAAAAGGAAATCCAACTTCGTGTCCCTAATCCGTGTTGAGATATTGAAAAACTGGCACCAGTTCCATCCTTAAATGTCACATCCATACCTTTATGCAAATCGCTTATTTTTCTTGTTAGTGGTTCAATTTGAACGATGCTCGCAGCATTCCCCAATGTCCTTCCAATATCAGAAATTCGGTTGGAGGTCTGTCGCAACGCTGGGATGTTATTAATAATTTCAACATTTACCGCATTAAGCTGCCTTTCGAGTTTGTCTACCAATTCATTTGGTAGATCAGTCAGCGAAGTCGCCCTACCGAAATATGACTTCTTGTTTTTAACATCGTCGGATGCGTCTCGATGAGCATCCATAAAAAATGAATTTATGTAATCGATAACGTCCATACCAAATTGTTGCTTTTGTCCAACAGTAGCTTCATCAATAGATGCCCTCCACTCACTTATGGGCTTTCTTGTAAGTGAGTAATCATTTCGCTTTATATCGAAAGATATTATTGTTCTAATGCCTACAAAATCGCCGTTGGTTTCATCGGTAGTAATCCACTTATCAGTGAATACACCTGTCCAAAATACTGAAAAATTTTTACATTGGTTGTTGTTTTCATCTATTGGAACAATAAGCACATCAATAATAGCCGATTTATCAGAAATAAGTCGTTCGCCTTCTTTAACAAAAATGTCCTGTTCGGAAATGCTTCTGTTTCCATTTAGAGCAATATCAATAGCTTTAAGAAAATTCGATTTGCCACTATTATTTTGGCCAATCAAAACATTTGTCATTCCTAATATAACATCTATTGAAGCCAAAGAACGAAAATTTTTTATACGAACTTGTTTTATCATAATTGCCATTTTAAATCTCCTCATTATAAATTCTTATAGAACTTGCCCATCATTCTATATTTTTTTACAACAGAGGCATCGTCATCATGATGACGTAAGCGCAAAGTACTAGGATTCAAGACGATTGATACAACAGATGATTCCCGATTCAAGCAGGCCAGGTTCGAGTTCGCGAATACACAAATTGCCATATCAACTAATCGTCCAACTTAATTACTCTTCATTCCTCTGCGCCTTCGCGCCTCTGCGGGAGATTATAATTTACCCCCAACCCGCTCCCGTTCCCATCCTCCCCGGCGGGCAGACCTCCAAATACCTCGGCAATCGCTCCTTCATCTCCTTCACATGGCTGATCACGCCCACAATCCAATTAGTTTCTCCAGCGCGTTCATCAGCCTGTCCAGCTTCTCCTCGTCCAAACCAAACTATGGATAAGATGCCAATCCGATGTATTTAAAATCCGCACTTTTTTCCTCCGAAATAAGTTTTCAAGATAATAATTTGCTATTTTGGGGACATTTCTTAGTTGGATCAATGCCAAACACCCAAATTACTTCTGTCCTAATTATACCACAAAATAACAAAAAATCCGTCATTCTACTTACTTCCCAAAATGAAAGCCGCTTCTGCCGGCCCACGGTTTCGTCGGCGAGTAACTTTTGGACCGCCCCAAAAGTCACCAAAAAGGCGCCGGGGAACCGAGGTTACCCCGGACCCCTCCTTTGATTCATCCGGTAACGGTCGTCGCCATCCATGGCAGTACGCAACCGCACCAAGTGAAGGCTTTCGCAGCCGACCGCTGTTTTCCATCCATGATAAAAAAGCGGCGTGAATGACCCTCCGTGGCAGGCGGGTCCATTAAAACATAATCATCTTTAGCTTCTCTGTTTCCTCTCACACAAAGTCCATGGAAGGACGCGCGCCGCTTTGCGATACGGACTCGCAACAGCGGTCGCGGACGGAGAACCAACCCTGAAGGCATCCTGCCCGGATGGCAGGTGCCTATCACGAGGCTCCCATGGTCATGGATGCCATGGGATAAAAGGAAGGGCCGGAAACCATACGGTGTCCGGCGCCTTTTTGCGTCACTTTTTGGGCGGTCAAAAAGTGACAAATTGGCGCCAACGCGCAGCGAATTCCGTTCTTTGTTTTTGACTACCACGAATATCTCAGACATACTTTCTTACGAATTTTCTTCGCCATTTCAAAGCAGGCCCCTCTCCCCGGCCCTCCCCCGCGACCGCATGGGAGGGAGATCTCCGAAGCCCAAACTCAAAATGCAAACTGCAAAAAATCCCCACCATCAGCTTCTAGACCCGCAGCTACCCTCCCACGTATTGACGGGGGAGGGACCGCTTACCTGAATCAGCCTTAGAGGGAGAGGGCCTTACAAAACCAACAAAAACCCGCCGCGTATCCGCGACGGGAAAAATAAGCCTTCATCCAAAGTTCATCTAACTTACTAATCTAACCTCAAACTCAGTTGAGCTTTATTCTTCTTGATAACCTTCTCCTCAAGCTCCTTGATGCCATCCCATACCAGCTACCTCTTCCCCCCCAGATTCCCCACAATCTCCCGATACCGTCTTGTCCCCAATTCGCTCGGCTCCCCTTTCTTACAGAAAGAAAGCCCGGCCAGCTTCGGAACCACCCGCTCAACCACGATCCGCCCATCCGCCAGTTTGGATTGCAGCGTTTCCAAGGCTTCGAGAAACCGTGGGTCCTCCTTGGCCCGGTTGTAAAAGGATAAAACATAGACGTACACAAAAAGATTGTAGTTTCGGAACGGGTATTCGACCTGCATGAATAAGGTGCCGATTCCATAGTGGCACGGGCCGATGGGCTTCCGGATCGTCCAGTGCTCCAGCAAAAAATCCACGGCCTTGTCAAGCGCCGGTTCTTTATTGAGATAGTCGCTAAAGCGGAAGGCATTCAGGGCGGTAAGCGTTGGGAACGGATTGGAAAACTCCGTTTCCGGGCCCCGGCCAAAGCTGAATTTATTGCAGCGCCAGCCGCCGTCCCTATACTGGATCTCCAACAGATGCCGGAAGGTTTTTCGCAGCCTGGCATCGGACGCATACCCCAGGTGGCAAAGCGCATTGGCGGCGTGAATGGTTTGGCATGGGTAAATCGCCCCTTGGGGGTACACCCTGAAACGGCCATCCTCCTGCCAGGCGCTGAAGATCAATTCAGCGGCTTCCTGAAGCAGCGGCTCGGTGGGTTCCATGCCCAATTCCAACAGCAACAGCACGCTCTCCACGCTGGAGAACGGGGCTCCTTTCAGCAGGCGTTTGTCAGGTGTTGCCCAAAAGTCGCCCCCATTATCGTATCGATGCGATACTATTGCTTCAACATCCGAGGCGTATTGCGTCGCTACGGCCATTCCTTTCAACTCCATCCCGCGCTTCTTTAATTCAAATTCTGTCCCGATTATACCACAAAATAACAAAAAGCCGCCGTTCAATTGCTCCCGGTAATGTGGGCCGGTTTCGACAGCCCACGGTTTCGACGGCGAGTGACTTTTTTATTGCGAAAAATGCAGCGGTGACTGCCCCCTCCGTGGCAAGCGAGTCAATCTAAAATCTTTTTGTAATCCTTCGTCCTCAACCGGGCCGTGAACGACCCGGCTACTAGACGTAAGCCTTCCCTGGCTAAACTCATGACTAATTCTTCCCGCTCCGTTTCCAGGGCCCTTAGGGTCCTTTCACCTTGTAGCCGGAGGTCTTCAGCCTCCGGTCGGCCGCGGAGGAACAACAAAAATCTTTACGAACCCAGAAATAAATCCGGGAATTGCCTTCAAATTAGACGGTTCGTTTCGCCCCGGGGGAGAAAGATAGATTGAGGGCGGACATCCTTTTTCTTTCGCAATGTTTTTTATACCGCTCCCCAATCCGGTAAATCCCCTTAATCAACAGTCCCGACTTCCCCGGCAAAAACCAAAAGACCCCCCCCATCCCCGCGGCGAGCCCTGATTAAATGAAACGCCCCCGCTCCCTCTGGAGCAACTCCCGCTTCAACTGATCCAACACCCGGATCAACTGGAGCAACACTTTCTCCATCTGGAGCGGCTCCCGCTTCAAATGAAAATCTAATATTTCTATCTGGAGAAACTCTTCCTTCAAATGAAGCTCCAACATTTCCATCTGAAAAAACTCTTCCTTCAAATGATCCTCTAATATTTCCATCTGGAGAAACACTTTCTTCAAATGAAGATCCAACATTTCCACTTAAAGCGACACCTGCTTCAAATGAAAATCTGGGTCTGTCAAAATATTTGTGTAAACACCAAATAAAATAAGATTACGAAAAGAATTAATTAAGATAAGAAAAGATTAACACGATCACCAAAGCGGATGGCAAGTTTGGAAATGATCAGCTGCCAATTGGGGACACGTTTAGCCCATTTTTGGGTAACATCAAGGGTAACCAGATATAATATTTTCAATAAAGCTTCATCATTGGGGAAAACACTCTTGGCTTTGGTAACCTTTCGTAACTGACGATGATACGATTCAATAATATTGGTGGTATACATGATTTTGCGCAATTCGGCGGAATAATCGAAAAAGGTAGCCAGCTCGTCCCAATTGGCACGCCATGATTTAACCGCCAGAACGTACTTACGTCCCCACTTTTCTTCAAGTAAATCCAAGCAACGCAATCCTTCCTTTTCGCTGGGAGCTTGGTAAACCGGTCGTAAATCAGTTATAAATTCCGTGATATGTTTTTTGGGGATGTATCGAAGTGAATTACGGATTTGATGAACCACACATTTCTGGATTTCAGTCTGGGGAAAGCAGGCGGAGATCGCCTGGCTGATCCCAGTTAAATTATCCACGCTCATCAGTAAGATGTCTTTAACCCCCCGGTTTTGTAGCTCGGTTAAGACTTGTAACCAAAAAGTGGCGCTTTCCGCTTCCCCAATCCACATGCCAAGCACGTCTTTTTGGCCGTCTAAATCGATTCCAACGACCATGTAGGCGGCTTTCCCGACAATTTGATGATGCTGTTTGACTTTGTAGTGAATGGCATCTAAAAAAACCAGGGCATATACCGGCAGTAACGGCCGGTTTTGCCATTCAGTGATTAAGGGGAGAATTTTATCGGTGATGTTGGAGATGAGCGCCGGTGAGGCATCGATTCCGTAAATGTCATTCAGGTGTTTTTGAATGTCCCGAACGGTCATTCCCCTGGCATACATCGAGATGATCCGGTCTTCAATGCTAGTGACACTTTTTTGATGTTTCTTGACGACGATGGGTTCAAATTCGCCGTTCCGATCGCGAGGAATTTGCAAGTCAATTTCGCCGTGACTGGTTCGAATGGTCTTGGGGGTTGTACCATTCCGTGAATTGTCGGTCTGTTTGTTTTTGTAGTCGTACTTACTGTAGCCCAGCTGGTTTTCCAGCTCCGCTTCCAGTAAAACCTGCAGGGTTGGCCCCACTAGTTCCTTGATGAAGTTTTCTACGTCTTCAACGGTCTTTAGCCCTTTTTCTTTTACGATTTCTTTTAGTTCTTTTTTATCGATTCCCATTTCTTTTTCTCTCCTTACTTTTTTATCGGCAAGGAGTTTACACATTTTATTTTACACACCCACTATGGCGCCAATTTGCCGCTTGGCAACGAAAGATCAACCGGTTGAAAAAAGTGAAGTGACTTGATAACCCATATGAATACGGTTAAAATTTAATTAATAAGTTCTTATTTAAGGAGGGCTTAATGATGAAAAGAAAATGGATGACTGGAACACTACTGGTAATGTTGGTGGGAGTTGTCTCAATATTTATGGTGAGTTTTGCGGCTGAAGCGCCCGAATATCAAACGCAGGCGATCGATTCGCCCGACCGGAGTTTTCCGCTTTTTTACGAAGCTCTCAGAGCAAAAATGCAATTCAGTCTGGGGTGGAAAGATTCGGTAAAGGATCCGGCGGCTTGGAGAAAAGAAGGCCTGGCCAAAGCGCGTGAAATTATGATTCAGTACCAAGACCAGACGCCTTTTAACCCCAAAGTCATCGATCAGATTGACCGTGGAACCTATACGGCAAAAAAGGTTGTTTTTAATATCAGTGCCGAAAGCCGGGTACTCGCGCTGCTTTTGGTGCCAAAAGACAACGGCCCGTTCCCGGCCGCCCTCTTCCTTCATGATCACGGCAGTAAATTTGATATCGGCAAAGAAAAATTCGTCGAGACCTGGGGCGACGAGGCCCGTTTGAAATCTTCCCGGGAATGGAGCGTCAAATACTTTTCCGGTAGATTCCCAGGCGATGAACTGGCCAAACGGGGTTATGTGGTCCTCTCGATCGATGCCTTGGGTTGGGGCGACCGGTCGGTTCCCGGGTTTAAAACCGACTCACAGCAAGCCTTGGCCTCGAATTTATTTAACCTGGGCACTTCCTTCGCGGGAATCATTGCCCAGGAAGACGTCAGAGCCTCCGAATTTCTAGCCGGTTTACCCGAAGTTGACAAAAAGAAAGTGGCCGCCATCGGCTTTTCCATGGGCGCTTTCCGCGCCTGGCAAGTGGCGGCGCTTTCGGACGCCGTCACCGCGGGCGTTGCTGATTGCTGGATGGCCACCATGCAAGGGTTGATGGTCCCGGGCAATAATCAATTAAAAGGACAGTCGGCTTATACCATGCTTCACCCCTATATCGCGCGTTACCTTGATTACCCGGACGTCGCGGCCCTCGCCGCGCCCAAGCCGGTTCTGGTTTACGCCGGCGGAAAAGATTCGTTATTCCCGGTCGAATCAGTGAACGAAGCCTTCGCGAAGATGAAAAAGGTGTGGGCGGCCAACCAGGCCTCCGACAAACTTGAGACCAAAATATGGCCTGATCAGGGTCACATCTTTGTTAAAGAAATGCAGGACGCGTCCTTCGATTGGTTGGATAAGCAGTTTGGTAAATAATCGTAAATATAAAAAAACCACCGGTCGAGCCGGTGGTTTTTTTATAAGACCCGACGCGCGGCAGGCGGTTTTAGTCTGAAAGAAAATAAATCTCAGGGCGCGGTCCATTTTCGATGAAAGATCCGATCCTATATTAGGATGAAATAACCGGAATTGCATTCCTAAAGCCGAATGCCAATAAAATCAACTCGGAATTTATTTCATCCTATTACAGCGGTAATAAGTTGAATTAAATTCCTGATAATTTCATCATGGAAGGTTTACGGGACATGATGCATACTCAAAATTTAATTCAACTTATCTAGTCATAATTGGCCCAATCCGGAGTAAGTAATAATAAATAATCCTGAACAAAGGAGCGAATGATCATGACAAGGGGCGGGTATCTTCGGCACCGGATGGGGCGGTTCTTCAGCCGCCTGGCCGGGATCAGGGGCGGAGTGCATCAGACCATCGGCAATCCCGACGTCAAAAAGGCGCTGGAAGAATACCAATGCGCGGTCAACCGTTATAATTTCGGCGATCTTTCGGATCCGCGCGTGGAGAACGTCTGTTACCTGGAACGCCAGTTAGCATACGCCCGCCTGCAATTGGCGCTGGCCAAGGCCAGGATCAATGAGGGGGAGGATCCGTCGCTGGATTATTCCTGTTTTGAAAATTTGACCAAGTTCATCCGGGAGTGCGGATAAGGCCGAAAATTCGGATATTGGCGCCAGCCGTTTTACTGCGCTTGAGGATTGGAAAACCCGGGATTGTCCCGGGTTTTGGCGCGTTTTTGGCACGCCCGAGGCCTGATGCGGGCAACAGGCCCGGTTTGGCCGACTGGGCATATTCGGAGCCAATTTCGTGCAATAATAGAAAGATGCAAAAAATTTTCTTCGATTATTACTTTTTTACTCAAATAGCCCTTGATTTCTTGACGGAGTTTCAACAAAAGTTTACAATGGTATTGCAAAAAAATTTTGTTTAGAGGAACGTCATGGACAAGACACTATCCAAGCTGAAAGAACATGGCTATAAGCTGACCAAGCCGCGCTGTCTGATTTTGGATGCCTTGGACGACAGTCCGCCGCTCGGAGCCGAGGAAATCTTTCGGCTGATTAATAAAACGCAACCGGTCAATTTGAGCACGGTCTACCGCAACTTGAGCATCCTGATGAAAATGGGCCTGATCCGGAAAGTGAACAGCATCGGCCAGGCGGACCAGTTCGAATTGGTCCGGAACCATTGCCAGCATACCTTGGAATGTTTGCGATGCGGCGCGCGGGTGTTTTTTACCGGCTGCGTCTTTGATCAAATCGTTCGCGAAGTGGAATCGGAAACCCACTACCGGATTAAAAAACACAATCTCGAATTGTACGGGACGTGTCCCGAGTGTCTCAATAAATAGCATTTGGGCACGGAATCCGTGGCGGGCAGGTTCCGATTGAGGAAGACGATGCAGCGCAAAAACCCGAAAATCTTTATCCGGTGCGGCCTGATCATTTTGCTGCTATTGATTGCAGGGCATGCGCATGCCGATGGCTGGGCCGGAGACCATGAACATGACTGCCCGTTATGCCTGTCGTTGGGCGTTGGATTTCCAGGAATTCCATCGCAGTGGATCGAGCCGGTCTTCCGCGATCTCAATTGTCCGGTTCCGGTTGACGCCGGGATGCGCGGCCGGTTCCGGGAGCCGATTCGCCTCGGCCGTGCTCCGCCCTTATTAACCGAAGCGGTGTTGCGAATCATTTGAAAGGGGATACCATGAAAAAATACGGGTGGCTGATTATCGCCGCCGCCATATTGGTCGCGGGCGGCTGGTGGTTTATGATAAAGAAAACGACTCTCCCGGCGGATTCCGGGGCGAAGCTGAAAGTGACGGTCAGTCTGCCGCTGCTCCAAAATATCGTGGAACGAATCGGCGGGGATGAAGTGGCGGTATCGAGCATCATTAAGGGATCAACCTGCAATCATGAGTACGAGCCCAGCGCCGGCGACATGAAGCAGGCAGCCGGCTGCGACTTGTTTGTCAAGGCCGGTTTGGGGTTCGACCTGTGGGTTGACAAATTGATGGAAAGCGCTGCTTCGCCCAAGACCGTCATTCTCGATGCCGCGCGGGGAGTTACCGCCATTCATGACGATGAAGACGAGCATGAGACCGAGAACCGGACACATGAGGAAGAGGAAGGGGAGGACGGTCATGATCATGAGTTGGGCAACCCGCATTATTGGGGCAGCCCGGCCAATGCGAAGATCGTTGCCAAGAATATCCTGGACGAATTGATAACCCTGCGTCCAACCAAACAAGAATACTTCACCCAAAACTATCAGCGGTTTCTGGCCGAATTGGACCAGACCGCGGCCGAACTCAAGATCCGGGTGGAGCAACTGAAGGACCGGCGGATCGTCACTTATTCGGCGGCGTTCCCGTACTTCTTCGAGTATTTCGGCTTTGAGAATCTTGGTACGGTGGAAGAAGCCCACGAACAAGAGGTCTCCCCGAAACGGATGGTCGAGTTCGTGAAGCTGATGAAGCAAAAACGGGTCAAGGTGCTGGTCGGCGAGGCGGTTTACCCTCGTTTGCCGGAAAATCTGGCCCAAGAGACCGGGGCGAGGCTGGTGCTGCTCTGGTCGGCCACCGATGAGAGCGGGGATTATTTGAAAACGTTAAAAGTAAATATTGAAAAGATGGTGTCTGCGCTGCAATGACCGAGGCAACAATGGCTGTTCACGATTCACCCGTTTTGATGAGCGTTTCCGGGGTAGCCTTGGGTTACCCCGGAATTGTCGCCCTATCCGGCGTCAGTTTTGAGATCCGGCGCGGTGAGTTTATCGGAATCATCGGTCCCAACGGGTCCGGTAAGAGTACCCTGCTCAAGGGAATTTTGGGGTTGCTCCCGATCGTGACCGGGGAAATCCGGCTCGCTCAGTCGGGCCAGACCGATCGGGCCTCGATCCGGCGCAAGATCGGCTATGTACCGCAAAAGAGCAGGAATGAGTCTCATTTCCCGGCCACCGTCCGCGAAGTGGTGATGATGGGTCTATACGCGCAACTGGGCTGGTTGCGGCGGCCCCAAAAAGCACATTGGCAAAGGGTGCTTCAAAGTCTGGAACTGGTGGGAATGGCCGATTGCGCCGACCGGTCCATCGCCGATCTCTCCGGCGGGCAGCATCAGCGGGTGATGATCGCCCGCGCCTTGGTGGCTGATCCGGAACTGCTATTATTGGACGAGCCGACCGCGGCGGTGGATATCGCCGCCCAGCACAGCATCCTGGAGCTGCTGGAGTCGCTGAACCGGAAGAATGAGATGACGGTGCTGATGGTCTCCCATGACGTCAATGAGATCGTTCACTTTTGCCACAAGCTACTGCTGCTGGACGGAGTGGTTCGAAGCTTTGGGGAGCCAGCCGCGGTATTGACCAAGGAGAATCTGCGTTCGGTATACGGCGATCGAATTTTCGTCTACGATCATGACGGCCATCCTCATATCCTGGTGGGTGATTTTAATGTTTGACTTTCTAAGCTTATCTTTTATGCAGCGGGGACTGATCGGCGCGATCATCACCGGCGGGTGTTGCTCGCTGATCGGAGTCTTTGTGGTACTTCGCGGCATGTCATATGTGGGGGCCGGAATCGCCCACGGCTGCCTGGCCGGGGTGGCGCTGGCGTTTCTGCTGGGATGGAACCCGTTGCTGCTGGCGGTAATATCGGCTTTGCTCATGGTGATTCTGATCGAATTATTAAACCGGAAGACCAGCTTGAGAATGGACACCTCCATCGGGGTAATGTTTTCGCTGGTGATGGCGCTGGCGGTGTTGTTCATCGGAATGCTAAAACGCTATACTCCCGACATCATGAGCTATCTTTTCGGCAACCTGCTGGGCGTCACCGCCTTCGACCTCTGGGTGATGGGCGGCGTCGGCCTAGCCGTGGCGCTGATCATTTTTCTGTTGTTCAAGGAGTTTCAGTTCTCGACCTTCGATCCGGAAATGGCCGAAGTCTCCGGCATCCCGGCGTCATTCATCTCCTTGTTGCTAACAATGCTGATGGGGCTGACGATCGTCATTTCGTTGCAAGCCGTGGGCGAGTTGCTGGTGTTGGCATTGATCGTCCTGCCGGCTTCGATCGCTTACCAACTGACCCGATCGTTGCGGAGAATGATCGTGATCGCGGTGAGCATCGGGATTTTGACCTCGGTGACCGGATTGATCGCCGCCTTTTATTTGGATGCGCCGACCGGATCAACGGTTGTGCTGTTGCTGGGGATGATCTTTTTTACGGTATTGATTCTCAAGAGTAAACGGCCCGTGCCGGTCCTTCCCAAAACGGGTCTCTAACCGTCCTCGAAAAAGCCGTTTCGTTTAGCCAAAGAATCAGCTTGAGGGGGATTCATGAACCGGTTAATCGCGGTCAGAAAAAAAGAAGATATTCTAAATACCCATGTTGATACGCCCGTGGGCCGGCTACTGGAGTATCACAACCTCGGCCGGGAGCATGATCAGTTTCAAAACGCTTCGTTGCTGATTGGCATGTGTATGGATAACCGGAAAAAATTGAATTTGCCTGATAACTTCGCCTATATCATCCGGACGGGCGGAGGCAATTTACGGCATAGTGAGTTTAAAGTCTCTTATGCGCTTTCGGTTGGGGGAGCCACCGCCATTGCCCTGCTCGCCCACAATAACTGCGGGATGGTCAATCTAATCTCCAGAAAGAGAGCATTCGTAGCAGGTTTGGTTGAGCGGGCCGGCTGGGACCGGGAGTGGGCGGAAGAACATTTTAACCATTTTGCGCCGATGTTTGAGATTGGAAATGAGATCGATTTTGTGTTGAGCGAGGCCAAACGGTTGCGGCTACGCTATCCGAAAATACTGGTAGCTCCGCTGTTTTACGATGTGGATGACAATTTATTGTATCAGTTAAGAGAATAAGAACGCCCAATCGCCCTGCCTTTGGATTCCGCCGGGACCAGAATCAGCTTTCGAGGAGACTAAAGAATGGCAACCGAACCCGTGATCATGGTCAGCGCTTGTTTGTTAGGCGAAAAATGCCGTTATGACGGCGGAGCGAAGCCGGTCCCCGATCTCCAGGAGAAACTGGCGGGATTTACCATTGTCCCCTTTTGCCCGGAGCTTTTGGGAGGGCTGGTGGCGCCCCGTCCGCCAGCGGAAATCCTGGGAGGAACCGGGGAGGACGTCTGGGAAGACCGGGCGCGAGTGCTCAATAAAGAAGGCTTGGAGGTTACCGCCGAGTTCCGGCGCGGCGCCGAACGGGTTCTGGAACAGGTGGAGAAGCACCGGCCGGAACGGCTGGTCTTCAAGGCCAACAGCCCTTCCTGCGGAGTCGGCCGGATATATGACGGTTCTTTTTCCGGAACGCTCCGGGACGGTGACGGAGTAACGGTAGCCCTGCTGAAACGGAAAGGAGTGGCCCGGTTCCATACCGAATTGGATCTGCCCGGCCAGCCGGGCCAGGATTTGGAGCAAAAAGATCCTTGACGGCCGTCGGTTGGGATGGTAAAATTGTTTGTGCACGAAGATGCGGGAGTAGCTCAGTTGGTAGAGCGTCAGCCTTCCAAGCTGAATGTCGCGGGTTCGAACCCCGTTTCCCGCTCCAAAAGATTAAACTGCGGCTTTCGGGAGCATCCTGAAAGCCGTTTTTTCAATCGATGGATCCGGTTGAATCAAGGACCGGAGTATGGTATAATATATAAATGTCAATATCTGCGCCTGTAGCTCAGGGGATAGAGCAACGGACTTCTAATCCGTTGGCCGCAGGTTCGATTCCTGCCAGGCGCACCAGTTAGTATTCACGAGGGTTTGTATGCCGCAAACCCTCTCTTTGATCCTCGTCACTTTTCGGCAAAAGAATACTGTTTCCTAACTTGGATTTTTTGAGAATAGATTCCTAAAAGGAGTGGGACTTTCCATAGTGGAAGTCCTTTTTATTATTTTGGATGGCTCCAAGCTTCCTTCGGCTCAACCGCTTGGAGAAAAGACCGACTTCTTTACAGTAAAATCCATCTAGTTTTTACAGGAATGTAATTGACAAAGCGATTATTTCCAATTATGATTGAATCTGTGAATTAAATTATAATTTATTCACTAATTCAAAACGGGGGGTGATCCCATGTCGGATGACCGAAGAGCGGATATTTTGGCGGGTTTTGTGAAACTGGTGAGCCATTTCGGTCTGGATAAAACAACGATGCAAGATATTGCCAATGAACTCGGAATCAGTGTCGGCGTTATTTATAAAGACTTTAAGAATAAAGAGGATCTGATCGGAGCTTACTGCGAAACTACGTATCGTCAGTTCATGGAGATGTGCAATCAATATATCGATGACAAAGCGCCGGCCGATCAAGTGCTCCACGATTATACCGCCGGGTTGTTCCGGAATATCGGGGAAATGGCGAAGAAAGATCGTGGTTTATGGCAGTTTTTGTCCGGGGAGGAGACCTTCCGTTATTTTCGGAACAACGCCTCCAAACGCCTGGAATTTACTTGCGAAATCAACGTGGTCACCGCTGAAATACTGGAGCGGGGGGTTCGGGAGGGCGTTTTCGCGATAGAGGGAGAGGTGGCCAAAACGGCAGATTTATTCAACAAAGCCTTCGCTGATTACGGCAAACAGTTGCTGTTAGAGGAACAAAACCTGGAAAGCGTATTGCAAGGGGTCGAAGACATGTATCAATTTTTACTCCGGGCGCTTAGAAAAACCGGTTAAATTGCGATCAATAATCGGATAAGGGTGATAACTTTGAAAAGAATGGTAGTTTTATTGGTTTCGGCTTTATTGATTGTGCTGATTGTCTTGGTCTTGTTTAAAAATAAAGCGGACATTACGGAAAAAGCAAAGAATGTTCCGATCACCTCCTACCCGGTATCGGCCGTCAAAGCCACCCAAGAAAACCTCAACGAGGTATTCACCCATGTCGGCGTAATCGTCGCCAACAACGACCTGGCGGTCATCTCCGAACAATCCGGGAAAGTCACGGAGGTCATGGTCAAGGAAGGATCATATGTTTCGGCCGGATCGCCGTTGGTGAAGCTGGATTCGCTGATGGCGGAAGCCAATCTGACGGCGGCTCAAACCAGTTATGAAAAAGCTAAAAAGGATTGGGAGCGGAATCAATCGTTGCATAAGGATGGACTGATCTCCGAGTCACAACTGGAATCGGCCCGTTTGGCCTTTAAATCGGCGGAAGCCCAGCACACCGTGGCGCAGCGGCAATATCAAAACGCCAATATCACTTCGCCGATATCGGGTATTGTCAGCTCCCGGCCGGTGAATATCGGGACCATGGTCAACCCGGGAACCGTCGTGGCCAACGTGGTTGATACTTCATTATTCAAGGTCAAGTTGAACCTGGGTGAACAAGAAGCCTTCAGGCTGCGGGTGGGTGACCCGGCTGAAATAACCACGGATGTCTATCCCGGGGTAACATTCAGCGGCCGGATCGACAGTATCAGCGTCAAGGGCGACGATGCTCATACCTATCCGATTCAGATCGTAATTCCCAACAACAACGCCAAAAAACCGCTCAAATCGGGCATGTACGGTAAGGTGAAATTTACCCTGCCTAACCAAAACGCGCTGACCATTCCCCGCACGGCCCTGGCTGGAAGCATCCAGGAACCCGAGGTATATGTGGTGGAGGCGGGGAAAGCCCGGTTGCGGCCGATCGTGGTCGGGTCGGAGATCGGTTCCAAACTGACGGTGCTTGAAGGGATCCAGGAAGGGGATCTGGTGGTTTTCAACGGCCAGGATAACCTGAAAGACGGGATCGCCGTCACGGTTGTTCAATAGCTGAAAGCCGGTTCGCTCTGACAATATCGAAGGATTTAGGTGAAAACCATGACAATTACGGAACTTGCCATTAAACGTCCGGTTTTGATCATTGTGCTCTTTACCACGCTGGCCATATTGGGGATTTTCGGATATAGCCAGATGCAGTACGAACTCATCCCGAAGCTGGACATTCCGGTAGTGAACGTCAATACTCAGTATCCCGGGGCTTCGGCGCAGGAAGTGGAGTCCTCGGTCACCAAAAAGATTGAGGACGCCATTTCCGGGCTGGATAAAGTTGATTCGGTGGTGGCGACCTCCCAGGAAAATGTCTCTTCGGTAACGATCAATTTTACCCAAGAGGCCAATATTGATTTCGCCTTGCAGGACGCCCAAAGAAAAGTCAATCAAATCATCTCGACGCTGCCGAGCGGAGTCAAGACGCCGGCCCTTTCCAAAGTTTCACTGGATGACATGCCGGTGCTGATCTTCGGCGTCACCAGCACGCTGCCGGATGTTCAGTTCTATCAGTTGGTAAATGACCATATCAAGCCGCGTCTCTCGCAGCTGGCCGGCGTCGGCCAAGTCATGATCATGGGCGGCAAGCAGCGGACCATCCGGGTGAATCTTAACCATGACAAACTGAACTCCTATAAACTATCCGCCGGGCAAGTCCTGCAGGCCGTGCAAAGCGGCAATCTGGAGTATCCGACCGGCTCGTTCAAAGATAGCGATCGTCAATTCGGAGTGCGCCTGGCCGGCAAGTTTCAAAGCCTGGAGGAATTGCGGGAATTGGTGGTTGGCCGATCGGACGGCGGTTTGATCCATCTGACCGA
This sequence comes from Bacillota bacterium, assembly GCA_023402395.1. Classification (GTDB taxonomy): domain Bacteria; phylum Bacillota; class UBA4882; order UBA8346; family UBA8346; genus JAEYGI01. Next base: position 204,515 of record JAEYGI010000002.1, on the reverse strand, counting down.
TGTGGCCGAAGTGCGGGACGGGACCAAGGATACGACTGTTATTACCCGAATTAACGGTAAAACAACTCTCGGCATAATGGTTCAGAAACAATCGGACGCCAACGCCGTCAATGTTAGCAAGAACGTACGGGCGGAACTGGCCGTCATCGAAAAGGAATATGCCGAGATTAATCTCCAGGCCAATATGGCTATGGATAATTCCACGTTCACCGTGGATTCGGCGAATGCGGTCAAAGAAGATCTCCTGCTCGCCATCCTGCTGGTGGCCGGGGTGATGCTGCTTTTTTTGCATAGCTATCGGAACGCGTTAATCGTGATGGTCGCCATTCCGACCTCAATGGTGACAACGTTCATCGGAATGTGGCTAATGGGCGCCACCCTCAACGTAATTACGCTCCTGGCCTTGTCCTTGGTCGTAGGTATTCTGGTTGACGACGCCATCGTCGTGCTGGAGAATATTTATCGCCACATGGAGATGGGAAAAGATAAACGCACCGCCTCGCTGGACGGCCGGAACGAGATCGGGTTCACCGCGCTCTCCATCACCATGGTTGACGTAGTGGTCTACCTGCCGTTATGTCTGGTTTCGGGGACCATCGGCGGGATCTTGCGCGCCTTTTCCCTGGTGATCGTGGTTTCGACGCTGACCAGTCTGTTCGTTTCGTTCACCGTGACTCCGATGTTGTCGTCTCGTTTCGGAAGACTGGAGCAACTCACCGGCCGGACCTGGATGGGACGCTTCGGATTATGGTTTGAACGGGTTTATGAGGCCTTGACCCAGGATTATCTTAAAGTGTTGAGGCTCTGCCTGAAACATCCGGTGATCGTGCTGCTGGTCGCCCTGGCGATGTTTATCGGCGCGATTTCTCTGGTAGGAGGCGGCTTTATCGGCTCCGAGTTCATGCCGCAGTCGGATCAGGGCTCGTTGCAGATCACCGTGGAAATGCCCAACGGAACTAAAGTGGAACAGACCAATCAAATCACCCAAACGATGGAGCAGGCCATGACTCGCTTGCCGGAAGTCGAGACGGTCTTCGTGGGCACCGGCATTAGTGGCCAGAACAGCACCTCCGGAAATTACGCCGTATTTTATGTAAATTTAATACCCAAAGAGGAGCGTCACCGCAGCACCGAGGAAGTGCGGGCCGATTTGAAACGGCAATTTGCGATGATCCCCGGTTTGACGGTTCATATCACCATAGCCTCCAGCATGTCGGGGGGCGGTTCATCGGCGCCGATTCAATTGGCGGTGCAAGGGTCTAATTGGTCGGTGGTATCCCAAGCCGCCGAACAGGTAAAGAAGATCGCCGAGGCAATCCCCGGAACCTCCGACGTGCGGTTGTCTTCGGAAGAAGGCAAGCCGGAGATGAAGGTCGTCTTTGACCGGCAGAAAATGGCCAGCCTGGAATTGGACGTGGCCACGGTGGGCCAGACCTTGCAGATCGGTCTCACCGGAAATGACGATTCGAAATTTCTGGACACGGACGGCAACGAATATCCGATCCAGGTCATGCTCGACAGTTCCAACCGGACCCGCACCGATGATATCGGGGCGCTGACGGTGAAGAACCCCTCGGGGAAACTGGTTCAGTTGGGCCAATTCACCACGATTGCGCCGTCGTCCGGCCCGACCAAGCTTGAGCGGCGCGACCGGAACTATGCGATCTCGGTGATGTCGGAAGCGGTGGGCCGGGCCAGCGGCGATATCGGCTCCGATATCATGAAGGCGGTGGGCAAGGCGCAATTGCCGCCGGGCGTCACCGTCGGGTTTGTTGGAACGTTGAAAAGCCAGCAGGAATCCTTTATTAATCTCGGTATCGCGATGATCGCGGCCATCATCTTCGTTTACCTGATTATGGCCGCCCTGTATAATTCTTTTATCTATCCTTTTTCGGTCCTGTTCTCGGTGCCGCTGGCGATCATCGGAGCCTTGCTGGCCCTGGCGCTGACCCAAAACACCCTGGCGATCTTCTCGATCATGGGCATGATCATGCTGGTCGGCCTGGTCAGTAAAAACGCCATTCTGCTGGTGGACTTCGCCAATCGGGCCCGGGAAGAGGAAGGAATGTCCGTCAATGACGCCTTGATCCAGGCGGGCCGGGAACGGTTACGTCCGATCCTGATGACTACACTCACCATGATCTTCGGTATGCTGCCGCTGGCCCTGTCGTCGGCGCCCGGCTCCGAATTCAAGAACGGTCTCGGCTGGGCGCTGATCGGCGGTTTGACGGTGTCGATGCTAATGACATTGGTGGTCGTCCCGGTGGTCTACACCCGGGTTGAAAAAATCCGTGGTCTCTTCCTCGGAATTTTTGGGCGGAAAAAGGTCTCCCTGAATTAGGCGATCGAACGATTGCGCTAACCGCGGGTTGACCGCCCGGTGATTAAGAAACGAGGGTTCGCAACAGGCGACCCCTCGTTTTTCATGTTTAATTCTCAAGTTGCGTCCGCCTGGCCATAATCGGCCAGCCGGTCCTGAAACCAGGCCGTGTGCACGTCCTCATCCACTAGATTGTGCTGCAGAATCCTGCGAAGTTCCTCCCCATATTCATCGCCGATGATGTCGATCAAGTCGACATAGTCCTTCATAGCTTTATTCTCAATTAAAATATTGGCTTTTAAGGTGGCTTCCGCTCCGAAGCGCGCGATTAGGTTTCCGGCCGTTTTCCCAAGGATGGGGGAGAGCAGGCCTCCCAGCTTCGTGGGCTTGCCGCCCAATTCTTTGATGATATCCGCGATATTGTCGACATGATGCTGTTCGATCCAGGCGACCCGCTCATAAACGATACTGTCGTAGCTCCCTTGAAAGGCTTTGCTCTGAGCCAGATACAGGTCGACTTGATTCAGCTCGAGGCTATAAAACCAGTTTAACTTCGCCAGTAAGGCCTTAATTTCCATTCCGCCGGGTCTCCCAATCCGTTAAATGCCATGTTGTAAGTTTAACCCATTTGGCTTTGCTTAACTCTTGAGTCAAGAACTGTTTTTCATACCTATCGGAGAAGGGTTCAGGAGGTTGGAAATGCAGGTTTGGCGCTTTAATCCTCTTTTGATCGGCCCTTTACCATTATCGACTCAAATATCGACACCAGAGCTTTTTTATGCCGGGACGGTCCGGCCGTCAAAATCGGCCTTATATTCCGGTTTAAGGGGAAATTTTACCGGCGCCCGATCACGGTTCGAACGATAAATCGCGGTAAAGATCTCTACGGTCTTTCGGCCATCCGCGCCATCGATTAGTGGCGTGGTCCCATTGATAATCGCCCTCAGAAAGTCTTCGATTTGCCGTTCATGAAAATAGACCATCGGATTGATCCGTTTAAAAAACTCGGCGTCTTCCCGTTTCCATTGGTCAAGCATGGCCTCCTCGCCTTTCACGGTCCAGAGGTCATTGAAGGGCGGTTCCGTGATATTGGACATACCCGCAATAAACATCGCGCCGCCATCGGTCTGGACGCCGATTGAGGCGCCGTTCTCGCCATGGACATGAACCTTTCCAAAAAGAGCCGGCTCTTGGGAATTGCTTACAACGATATTCCCGAGAGCCCCGTTTTTGAATTTGATAACCGCGATGGCGGTATCTTCGACTTCAATATAGGGGTGATTAAGATTGGACCAGCACCCGTACAATTCATCAATGGGACCCATATACCACTGCAATAAATCCAACTGGTGCGGGGCTTGGTTTACCAGAACTCCGCCGCCCTCGCCCTTCCAGGAACCGCGCCAGGGATCACTGCGGTAATAAGCTTCATCGCGCCAACCTAGCATATTGACTGTCCCCAGAATGGGCTTGCCAATTTTTCCGGCGTCAATCGCTTGTTTGATTCGAAGCGCCGGAGGATAAAATCTCCGTTGGCAAATGGTTCCGAGCACTACCCCATTATCTTTGGCCGCTTTAATGATGGCGTCGCAATCCTCCAATGACGATGCCAGAGGTTTATCCACCAACAGGTGCATTCCCGCCTGAGCGGTTTTGACCGCGGCTTCGGCATGAGCGGGGTGAGGCGTACCGATGACAACCGCCTCAACTCCGGCCTCAGTAACCATCTCCTCAATGCTGGAACATGCCCTTACCCCGTATTGTTCCGCAAAGGCCTTCGCTTTGTCCGCCGTTCGATTATAGACCGCTGTAAATAAAGATTCGGGGAGATTTTTTAAGGCCTGCGCATGCAGGTGGGCGCCTTTGCCGCAACCGATAATTCCGGTTTTCACCCTTTCCATGATCAATCGCTCCTTATGCTTCAGATCGTCGAAATGCCTTTGTGGCCGAACTATATAAGTTGAATTAAATATCTAATAAGCATCATGTCCCTAAATCCGGCCATGATGAAAAATAAAGGAATTTAATTCAACTTATTACTGCTGTAATAGGATGAAATAAATTCCGTTTTGATTTCATTTGCATTCGGCTTTAAGAATGCAAATTATAGTCAAGATATTTATTTCATCCTATATAGGCTATGGAACCAGAATGACCTTCATTAATCCGGGTTCCTGGTTATAGAGCCTTTGAAACCAGGCGGCGCCATCCCGAAGTGGGGCGGTGGCGCTGATTAACGCATCCACATCGATTTGACCGCGTTCGATCAGATTCAAACAGGACGGATACTCGCCATTGGAAGCGCAGGAGCCTAAGACCGATATCTGGCGCGTCACAACCGACTGCAACGGAAAATCAACCTGCGGCTTCAAATTGCCTACCAACGTCAAGGTTCCGCCTTTTCTTAACGCGTCCACGGCGGTTTTAACCGTCGGCCCGATTCCCACCGCTTCAAAGGAAACATCCGCGCCCCGACCGTCGGTGAGAGCGGTAATTTGCGCAATTAAGTCCGGCCGATCCGCGGACAGACAGTGGGTCGCCCCAAACTGCCGGGCCAAATCGAATTTAGCATGATCAAGGTCAACCGCGATAATTTGGCCACAACCGCTCAGCCGCAGGATCTGAACGATGAATAAGCCGATCATTCCCACCCCCACCACGACCGCGGTATCGTTCAGCGTGACCGGGGAGCGGCTGACGGCGTGAACCGCGATGGAAACCGGCTCCACCATGGCCGCCTTTTCAAACGAAAGTCCATCGGGGAGATGATAGGCGATATGGTGAGGTATGGTTACATACTCCGCAAAGGCTCCGTTTTGACGGTATTCCCCGCAAGAGACGCCAAGCACGCGGCGGTTATCACAAAGATTGATCTGGCCCTTCCGGCAATAGTAGCAGTTCCCGCAATAAATCGTGGAGTCAAACGTGACCCGGTCGCCCACGGCAAACCCTTTTACCGCATTCCCCACCGCCGCCACAATCCCCGAGGCTTCATGCCCCATGATTACGGGAGGGATCCGCCGGCCGGTGCTGCCGTCCATTCCGTGGACATCACTGCCGCAGATTGAACAGGCTTTGACCTGTACCAGTAGATCGGCCGGACCATACTCCGGTTCGGGCACATCTTCATAAGCGAATTGGTGATATTCTTTTAAGACCAAAGCTTTCATCGAATCAAACCTCCAGTCATTGGTTCAGCCTTTTACCGCGCCCATTGTCAATCCTTTAATCACATACCGTTGAAAGATCATGGTCAGAATAATGGCGGGAGTGATAATAACCACGGCGGCCGCCATCACGCTTCCCCAATTTACTTCGGCATAGGAAACAAAATTATAGATGGCAATCGGCAACGTCTTGGTTTTTTGCGCGCTCAACACCACCGAAAACATGAAATTGTTCCAGGAAAATATGAACGAGAGGGTGGTGGCGGTTAAGACGCCCGGGCCGGAGATCGGGAGAATAATTTTTAAAAATACTCCCTGAATGGTGCAACCGTCAACCCGGGCCGATTCTTCGAGTTCATGAGGCAATCCGTCAAAATAGTTGATCATGATCCAGACAATCAGCGGCAATCCCACCAGCATATGACTGGCAATCAACGCGGTATAGGTGTCGATCAAGCGCAGTTTGGAAAAAATAATGAACCAGGGAATCAAAAAAGAGATGCCTGGCATCAACCGGGCAATTAAAATGAAAACGCTCAAAGTCGGTTGTTTATACCGGGAGATGGAATAAGCGGCGGGCAGTCCGATCAATAACGACAGTAAGGTCGACCCCACTGCAATGACTGAACTGTTGAACAAATACTGCCCAAAGTCCTGGTCGACGAAAACCTGAAAATAATTTTGCAGCGTTGGCGTGAAGATCCAGGCCGGCGGCATGGCAATGATTTGGGCCTGGGTTTTAAAGGAGGAGGTGATTATCCAATACAATGGAAAGATAAAGGGGAGCATGATCAATAAAATTAACAAATACCATCCGATGTTAAAAAGCAAGCGTCGGCGCATCGTATTCAACTCCTCTGGAGATATAGGAGATATATATCGCAATCAGTTTTTGAACGCCTGCGGTGATTGCGACCTATTTCCCTGATTCATAAATTGAAATAAAGACAGTGATATACCCTTTTCCAGCCACGTTTCAAGGATGGAAAAGCATAATCGAAATTCATTTCAATTTAAATTAGCTAGGCTTCAAAAATCCAAGGATTTTCGCATCTTCAATACAATGAGGCAAAAGCAGAGCACGACCACAAACAATGTCACCAAGGCCGACGAGGCGGCTCCAAAACGGAAATAGCCGAAGCCCAGGTTGTATGAGTAAATATTCAGGGTCTCCGAGGCGAATCCCGGCCCTCCGCCGGTCATGACATAAATGATATCGTAGGTTTTTAACGCGTCGATGCTCCTTAAAATCACCGCGATTAAAATCGTCGGGCGCAACAGCGGCAAAGTAATCCGGCCAAAAGTCTGCCAGGGAGTCGCGCCATCCACCAGGGCCGCTTCGTAGGGATCGTTGGGAAGACTGGCCAGTCCCGCCAGAACAATCAGGGCGATCATGGGCGTCCATTGCCAGATATCCACCAGCGCCAGAGAAGGGATGACGGCGATCTCGGAAGCCAGCCAGTTCGAGGCGGGCAGTCCGATGCATTTTAGCGCGTAGTTTCCCAGTCCGATGGTAGGTTCGTAAAATAAAGTCCAAGCCAGCCCAATCGCCACCGGTGTCGCCATTAGGGGCAACAACAAGATGAATTTGGCAAGGTTTTTCCCGCGGAACTCACGGTTTAAGATCAGAGCGACAATAACGCCCAAAATCGTTTCCAGAGTCACCGCCAGAATGGTAAAGTAGATTGTTAGCCAAAGCGCGTTATAGAAACGTGGTTCATGGAACATCGCCACATAATTGTCTAATCCAACAAAATTGACGGCTCCTCCGGAACTCATGTTCCAGTCGGTCAGGCTCACAAAAAACGTATAGAGGACCGGAAAGACCATCATGACCAGAACAAATAACACTGCAGGCAGGGGAAATATCCATTTCAAATTACGCTCGATGAAATACGTCAACTTCACTGTTGGCACCCCCAGCATTTCATGGACCCATGTTAAAAGCCATGTGATAATTGCGCAAAATAGCATTGAGAATACGGCTGAATCGACTTTATCACTTGCCTGTTAGCTTTTATGTATAACCTACGACCTTCGGCCGGGGTTTATCACAAGCTTTTAAAAAGGGGTGCGGCAGCGCCGCACCCGCGGTAATTATTTCCCAAACTCGCCGGCCTTGGTCAGCAAATCATTGACCTTGACCGTTGCCGCTTTGGCGGCCGCTTCAATATCGCCGGTGCCGCCGGTGGTAATCGATCGGACAATTATATCGCCGATCGCATCCCTGGCTTCAACAACGGAAGTCATTAACGGCCGATCGTACGGGGTCCCGATGGGGCCGGTCATTTTGAAGGAATTATTCAAGTCGGGGTGAATCTTAGGCAAAACCTCGGCATCGTTCCAAACCGAGCTGCGCGCCATCGTATTCCCCGCCAACTGAGCCTTTTTAGTAACTTCCAGGCCGGAAGCCCACTTGATGAAGGTCCAGGAATCGGCCTTATTGCGGGATTGGTTCGAAATCCCGATGGCCCAGGGAATGATCATGAACGGATGGGAGCCGGCCGGTCCCGCCGGAAACACCGCCACGCCAATTTTGTCCGCATGGGGTGATTTGCCAGGGCCTAGACTGGCCATAAACGTGCTGGCGTCAGTCCACATGGCGGCTTTGCCGCTGGCGAACAGCGCTAATGCCTGAGGCCAATGCATGTTGATGACTCCGGGAGGGCCGTAATCGTGAAGTAATTTGCCATAATATTTAAAGGCCTTGATCGCCTCGGGGGAGTCCAGCACGCATTTGCCGTTCTTGATAAAGTCGCCCCCAAAGGCATATAAATAACTTGAAAACTGAGTAACCGCCGCCGCCCGCTGTCCGCGGGAAACAATCCCGTACATGGCGTCGGACGGATTGTGCAACGCTTTGGCCGCGGCTTCCAATTCCTCCAGACTGGTCGGCGGCGCAATTTTGGCCTTTTCAAACAGGTCTTTGCGGTAAAAGACGACTTGCCATTCGGCCGCCAAGGGGACCGCGAAAATCCGGTTGTTAATGGTTACCGCCTTTACTGAGGAAGCGGGATAGTCTTTCCAATTCCACTCGGCTGAATTCTTATGATTGATATAGGAATTGAGCGGGTAATACCAGTTGTTTTTGAAGAATAATTTGCCTTCTTGCAACGGACGGGTCATGAAAACATCGGCGGAGGAACTCCCGGAGGTCAACTCGACCGTTAATTTTTGAGTTAACTGATTTTCTTCATAATTTTCAACATTGACTCTGATTCCGGTTTCTTTTTCAAACTGCGGAATCAACGGCTTGACGGTATCCGTCCACGGATGGTTCGCCAGCACCACCCGGAGCGTCGTAGCCTTGCGGGCGCCGAACGTGGTGGGAACCAGGGCTGTCAGCAGCATGATCATTGCCGCCATCATCCATAATGTTTTTAAAGACCTTCTCATTCACCACTACCTCCTTTTTAATTCTTGCTTCAGTCTGTTGGGATATTCGCCAGCAATCACCTCCATTCAGAGTAACTCGATTAATATTTTATAAATTGAAGATATCATTTTTGTTAACGGATGTCTTGTTACAGCAATACTAGTACATGTCATAATTTTGGGACGGAGGGGATTGCTTTTCCAGAATTTTACTACTCAGTTTACTCAGGTTAGCAAAATAATGTCGGCTCTGATCTCAACGCCCTCACCCCTCGGGCTGGTTCAAGCAGTGGCCCTCCCCCATGACGCTATCAAAGAACGATAGCTATAGGGGAGGGACTCAAGATGCCCAAAACATTGGTCAGCAAAAGTTTAGACCCTATTTTTCCCTCGCCCATCGCGAGTGTTCTTCGAGCGTAATGGGAGAGGGCAGGCAGCTTGAATCAGCCAAATGGGTGAGGGCATCGACTGCAACGCCGACCAAATCTTAATCCTGGACCTAAACGGATAGTCAGATTCCAAAACAAAAAAATCCGGCCTGCCGCTTTCGACAAGACCGGATCGGGACTAAACTTGAGAGAAACCAGAGGGATCGATCAGATTAAACCGGCTTTATTGGCCATTTGGGCTACCAATACCCGATCTCTGACCCCCAATTTGTAATAAATGATGCTGACGTAGTTTCGCACCGTTTGTTCGCCGATATAAAGTTTTTTGGCAATCTCTTTGTTATCATGCCCTTGCCCGATCAGGCTCAAGATTTCCTTTTCCCGGTTACTTAATTCATTGAGCCAGTCCGGAGCGGCGGCTTTCGCTTCGCCATCGCCGGGTTTGGGATTAACCAGCTTTTTAACAAGATTGGTGGCTACTTTGGAAGCGATCAGGACATTGCCCTCATAAACCGCCCGGATCGCCGCAACCAGCTCCGCCGGGGGCACGTTTTTGAGCATATAGCCGACAGCGCCGCAATTCAAGGCTTCAATCACATACTCATCATCTTCGAAAGTGGTCAGCATCAAGACCCGGATCTCCGGAAATTGCCGTTTGATAACGCGGGTGCTCTCAACCCCGTTGATCCCCGGCATGCGAACATCCATCAGAATCACATCGGGATGCAATGATGCAGCCAGTTCAATCGCTTGCTGCCCGTCGTGGGCGATGCCGACCACCTGGATATCGTTGACCATCTTTTCCAGGACCACCCGCAGACTTTCAACAAAAAGAAGCTGATCATCCACTAGCAACACGTTGATCTTTTCCATGATCTATCCCTTCAGCCTCCTTCAGACGGGAATTTTGGCCAGGAGGCGGAATCCGAAACCGGAGTTGCTGGAGATCTCCAGCTTGCCGCCGAGCCGTTCGATCCGTTCCCTCATGCCCGCCAAACCGTAACCTTCCTTGAGCCCATCCGCGCCGATTCCGTTATCCTTAATCAGGATATGAACGATATTTCCAACCAGGGAAATCGAGATCGCAATCATGGTGGCCCGTCCGTGCCGCAATGCATTGGTAATTCCCTCCTGAACGAAACGGTAGGCCACCAGATCCGCGTCATTGCCAAAATGGAGCGGAGCATTGCCAAGATCCAAATCAATCTCGATCCGGGTGGCTTGGGCAAAGGTGGCGACTAACTGTTGAATGGCCTGCAACCCGCTGACTTTACTTAAATGAACGGGCTGTAACGCCTGCAACGCCCGGTGCACTTCGGTCAAGCCGTCATTGGCCTGGGCATGGGCCAATTCCAATTGTTCGAGCAGCTTACGCTCGCCCGGGTTGACCAGAAATTTGGCGGCTTCCAGCATCATCACCAGATTGGTCAGGGTATAGGCCAAGGTGTCGTGAACCTCGCGCATCAGCCGTTTTCTCTCATTGAGCAGTGTCTCTTGTTCAACGGTAGTCGCGTATTCCTGCAGTTGCAGGTTGACCTGGCCCAACTGAAACAGGATATCCTGATAATTCTTTTTAATCTCCGCCGCCGGGATTCGGTTGTCCCGCTGAAACCGGATGATGCTATTGAGAATAATAATGACGCCTCCGTAAGCGGCAAAGGACCATAAATCATTGGATAAAGCGGTTTTCAGGTTGATGCCCCAGGCGCTGATCGGTAGAAATTGCACTCCAAAGGTAATGGCGAGAAATCCGCTGGAGGCGATCAGCCCCTCCCGGAGCGGCAGATATTCAAAAGCTTCAATAATCAATGCCGTGGCTAAGGTTAGCTCCACCCACAGGTAGCCGCCCATCGGCAGGCCGATCACCCAAAAGATCAAACCGCGAAAGCCAAATAACAGCCAGATCCCAACTTTGCTTTTACAAAACGGCAGCAGCAAAGCGAAGAACAACGACAGCAACAATAAAAAAAGAAATTGACCTCTCCATTCCGGGGGCAATGGCAGAAGATTGATTTCGGAATTAAATTGGCAGAAGGCAATTCCATGGGCGATCACCGCCAGCACCGGTGCAAGGATCCGAAAAATCCACGCCGACATTCAATGGTCTCCCTTTACCTGATATTGAAGTTCTCAATCTTTCCCATGGCCCGGGATTGAGCCATTTACCGTTCGGGGGTTACTTATAATCCCGTTGTAAGCCCGTGGCCGAAGGCTTTTCAACGCTTCAAGGGTTCTGATCCTCTTAAAATTGATTATAGCATAGGGGGTGAAGGGGAATCCAAAAATTTTTTATGCCAATTCACCGCTTGTTTGGCGTGGCGCCTTTTGGCGGTGACCGGGCCGTTATTGGAGCGGTTTTAGAAGCGTTGTGATAAACCCGGCCTAAGGCCGGGGGTTGTACCCAAAAGCTCAGAGAAGCAAGTGATAAAGTCGTTTTTTTCAATGCTTTGCGCAAGACGATAGTCGATCATTTGACTTTATCACATGGCTTTTAGATGGAGCCGGCTTGATTGGGGAAAATGCTACGGCGGAGGCTGGGAATGAAGCGGCAACTGTTGCCGTAGCAACGGCGCTTACAAACAATTGACAGGGAATGATTCCCCTTGCTCATTTAGTTGCTGAAAATTGACCGGCACTCGCTGCCGCAGTTTGGGGAGTGACACCCAATTGACAGGCATCGCTTGCCGTAGTTCCGGCAATGGATGCCGTTGCATGGGGAACGCTTGCCCCAGTTGCGGCATTGAATGCCGTTGGTTCGGCATTGAGTGCCGCTGGTCCGGCAATGAATGCCGGAGAATTGGCAACCCGTGCCGCAGTTTGGGCGATTGATGCCGTAGTTCCGGGAATGAATGCCGTAGCCGCGGCGGGGAGCGCCGGGGGATTAGAAGTTTGAGCGGAAGGCGGTTTGGGAGAGAAAAGTGATGGATAGGAGGTTGATGGAGAGTCGTTACAAAAAACAGGGGATAATGACAAAAAGAACGAAGAAGAGGATCGCCAACATCTTATACAGGTTCGCCAGATTGCGTTTGGATTCCCCTTCGCTTAAAAATGCGAAGATAAGACCAAAGCAGAAGCAAGCAATTACGGTAAAGGTCAGAATGCGCTCGATCATCGTTGATTCGTCCGGCCCAGGAGGTAGTCAAGGGAGACTTGCAAATAATCGGCTATTTTGACGAGAGTATCATATTCGGGTTCCCGCTTATCGTTTTCATATTTGGTTACGGCGGTTTTGCCATTGATCTCCGACAGGCCGATCGCTTTGGCCAGTTCTTCCTGGGTTACTTTGGCTTCCCGTCGTAGTTCTTTTAATCTTTGGCCGAAAGTGGTCGGTGTTTTCAAGGGTTATTGTCCTCCTGGAATTGATTATAGCATAGGGGAGGAGGAAGAGGCCAAAAAATTTTTATGTGGTTTATCTGGCCGATTAAATCAAGTCAAAAACATTTTAAAAAAATCAGATTGACATGTAGGCTGATGGTCAACTATAATGTAATTTAAGAGAATCAAAAAAGTATTACAGAAACGGATATCTGCCCCTCATTCTATCTTTCTCCCCCCGGGGAGAAACGAACCGTTTAATTTTTGAAAGCTAATATTTATACGGGTTAATTTCTGCTTTGACAGAACCTTCGTTTCTCCTCCGGGGCAGGAAGGCCAAAAGGCGTAGCGCCAAGGAGGGTAATCAGCGGAGTCCGATGGCGGGAGAAAGCAAGATTGAGGGTTAGAATATTCTTTATCACATTATTTTGCGGAAGATGGATCTAAAAATTTTTTAGTTCCGAAGTAGACCAACAGACAACAAATTATCTTCTCAGTCCAATAGTCATTTATCAAAGGAGGCCCGGCCATGTTAAGCGATGAAAGCAAAGCCATTCAAAAGTTCATTCTCGATCGGCTGACCTTGATTCTGGATCAGATTGTCTTGCGCGATCCGGAATTCCGGGAACTGGGGGAGCGGTCGCAAGCGCTGATGAAACAGCTCGCCGCCAAGTTGAGTCCGGAGGATTGGAAACTGCTGGACCAATACGATTGCGGCCGGATGGAGGAAATGAACCGGCAGGATGAGATCATTTATTCCCAGGCGTTGATGGACGGGATGCTTTTCGGCTATTGGGTCGCTATAGTGAGCCGGGGCGTGGAGGAGATTAGGGTGTGATTGTGGGAATGCCCAAAGAGGGCGAAGGCTTCGGGATCTCCCGAAGCCTTCGCTGATCTTATCCAATTTGGCGGGCCTTTACGACTGGCCGGCGCGGTTCTTTGACGCGGCGGACTCCTGGATCCGTTCTTGCAGTTTCTGGTAAAACAAATCCCCATCAATCGGCAGGTTCACCCAGTCGTTGGTCCAGGAGGAGAGGTATATCGCGTTGGAGAGTTCCAGGCCGCGAAGGCCCTCGGCTCCGGGCGCCAGGAGCGGCGCACCGCTGCGGATCGCCTCGACCCAGTTGGCCGTGATCCCGGCATGCGCCGTCTCCCGGCCCTGGATCGGAATCTCGCATTTCCAGCATTCCGGCTGGCCGAAGCCTCCTTTATACTCCCGGTTGAACTGCCGTTCCGGGGTCCGGAGCCGCCAGAACTCCAGCTTGCCGTCTTCGGCCACCAGTTTGCCCCGGTCGCCGTGGATCTCGAAACGGTTAGTCCCCGGCGTTTCGCCGGTGGAAGTGACAAACAGGCCGGTCGCGTTGTTCTCATACTCCACGTAGGCGGTGACCTCGTCCTCGACTTCGATTTGATGATACTTGCCGAATTGGCAGAAGGCCCGGACCCGGACCGGCATTCCGACGATCCATTGCCAGAGATCCAATTGATGCGGAGCCTGGTTCAGCAGGACGCCGCCGCCCTCTCCGGCCCAGGTGGCCCGCCAATCGCCCGAGTCGTAGTAGCTCTGGGAACGGTACCAGGTGGTGACCGTCCATTGGGTCCGCTTCAACTCGCCCAATTCGTCGGATTGGACCAGGTCGCGCATTTTCTGATAGAGCGGGTTGGTCCGCTGATTGTACATGATCCCGAACACCTTCCCGCTCTTGGCGGCGGCTTCGTTCATCTCCCGTACCTGCCGGGTATAGACTCCGGCCGGTTTTTCGATCAATACGTGCAATCCATGTTTAAAAGCTTTGATGGCCATGGCCGGATGGTGGTAATGGGGGACGACGATGATTACCGCGTCAATCGCCCGGCTGGCGAGAAACTGATCCGTGTCGTGAAAGGTCAGCAACTGATCGCCCAGCGTCTGCTTGGCCCATTGCAACCGTTCCGGCCGGACGTCGCAGACCGCGGCCAGTTCCGCCCCGGGCACTTCGCCGCGGGCGAAGTATTTGGCGTGATTGGCTCCCATCGAGCCCAGCCCGAGCAGTCCGATTCGCACTTGTTCCATTTTGGCCCTCCTTGAGAAGCGTTGCGATAACTAGACCCCTTACCCCTTTAAGGGGCGATGGTGTTTTTTTTGATTCCCATTAATTGTTATGATCCCTTAATGACATTGGGCTTTTAGGCAGCTTAGGTTCCCGGGTAAATCCCGAACACGCATCCTAAACCCATTCGAAGTTATGATGGAGTTGAGGCCGTTACCGGCCGCGTCCCGCTCATTCATTGATCAAGTCTTTGAGAAACCGGTAGCCCTCGCGGACCTTGGTGGGGGTATCGGCTTCGTTGGAGAAATCTTCGATCGAGAGATACCCGTCATAGCCGATGGCTTTCAGGGCCCGGATCAAATTCCTCAGATCGGCGGCGCCTTGTTTCAGCGGCGCCCAAACCGGCCGCCATACCGCGACGCCGCCGGCGCCGGTTTCGGTTTGCCGCCAGAGGGCGTTTTTGATATGCACATGGGCCAGGTATTGGCCGAGCAACTCCAGGCCGAGCCGGTAATTTTCGAACCCTTCGTGGACCATGTTGCCGGGATCGAAGATGATCCCGATCCGCTGGGGATCGAAACCGGAAACCAGCCGAAAGGCCGCGCTGGCGCTGGGGATGATATTGCCCATATGAATCTCGAAATTGATGCGCGTCCCGTACCGGCCGGCCAGTTGCTCCAAACGGCCGAGCTGTTCACGGGTCCGGCCGAACAGCGACCGGTAATTTTCGGTTTCATTGTATTTGGGGACATTGACCCGGATGTTGGGGCAGCCGATGGCTTGGGCCGCGGCCAGGACCGATTCGATGGCCTCTTCCTGCCATGGCTCCAGATAGGTGGTGAGTGAGCAGATTTCCAGGCCGGCCGCGCCGGAGAGCGACTTTAGTCCGGGAGCGATGGCAATGATCCGGCTTATGTCGATAGTACTGAGATTGTATGACCAATAGCGCCGTTCATACGTATAATCGGCCGGTTTTTCGGCCGGCGCCGACGCGGCGACTCGCCATTCCACTCCGTCATAGCCGGCCTCGCCCAGGATTTTGACGGTGGCAATCGGATCATACTCGGGAAGGCTGACTGTAAATACGGCCAGTTTCATTTGAAACCTCCATTTCGTTGCGTGACTGGATGGGACCATCAATTGCTTGGCGGTTTTGAGATAATGGCGGCCGATGTTTATTATTTCAGCCGCTGAAAGACTCGTATCTGGTCCCAGTTTACTGTATAATAAAGCCATAGTCTCGGCCTTTTTTGGCATTCATAGCGCTTTTTTTGACATCTTGGGGGCCATGCCATGCTTGACCTTTATTACGGCAATGCCGACGCCTGCATCAGCTACAGCCACCGGCGGACCAGCAATCCGCCGGAAGTCGATTTTCACCTGCACAACCGGTTTGAGATTTACTTTTTCATCTCCGGCGGCGTCAATTATTTGATCGAAAAGAAAGTTTACCCGCTCAAATACGGCGATCTGCTGCTCATCAACAGCCACGAGATTCACCGGCCGGCCTTTATTTCGGCCGTGCCGTATGAACGGATCACGATTCATTTTGAACCCGCGGTGGCCCAGGTGTTCAATTCGCCCCGGTTCGACCTGCTGCGCTGCTTCACCGGCCGGCCCGATGGCGAAGCCAACCGGATTAGCCTCTCGCCGGACCAGGTGGGAGAGGTAATGAAGCTTTTCGCCCGGATGGAAGGGGCGGTTCAGGAAGGGGACCGTGGCGGGGAGGTACTTAAACTATCCTTATTTCTGGAACTGCTGGTCTTTATCAATAATGCCGGGACTTGTCCGGATAACGCTCTCAACGTGCCGGAGAAACTTAGTCCGGTGCTCGATTATATCGAAATCAACCTGGCCGGCGATCTTTCCCTGGAAGCCCTGGAGCGCCGGCTGTTCATCAACAGGTACTATTTGAGCCGTTTGTTCAAGCAATATACCGGCAGCACCATTCATGAGTACATCATTTACAAGCGGATCTCCCTGGCCAAAAAGCTGCTCGACGAGGGGCACAACGTTAGCGAGGCCTGCCAGCGGTCGGGTTTCGGGGATTACTCCAATTTTATCCGAATCTTCAAAAAAACCGTGGGAATCTCCCCCGGCCGTTATAAATCCCCCTGGTAACAAAAACAGGACACCTGCGTAGGTGTCCTTTATTGTTGAAGGTTGGGAATATGCTAACAGGTGCCGAGCACCAGGAGGATCAGGATTAAGAACAGCAGAAAGCTGCAATTGTCGCCACAACCGTCAAAGCCACCCATGACAGCACCTCCTCAATTTGTCCGCTAAAGTAACGATCCGGTTAAAACTCAATCCGGGCGGCACCCGTAACCTATTGAACGTTGGGATCGCTCGACCGCGCCGTTTGTTTCGGGGGATACCTACAAAGGGATTTCCGGATGTTACGATTCATCTTATGTTCGGATTCTATGGTTCGGAATGTGATAATGGCTCGTAAATTTAACGCGCAAATCCCGATGAACCCCCTTCCCCAGTTCTCTCGGGGAAAAAGGCGTTCCGGCGGTTGTTGGGACAGCATCACCATTGTTCCATCGGCATATAATGTCCTGTCGAAGCGACGGCTCCGCGGGACGGATCGGCGATCGCTTCGGCGCAAAGCATGAGCCGGAAAGTTGAGTGGCTATCGCTGGCAATAGTCCGGGGGCGTATGAGTTTTCCGGCGCGCGACCGGGTACCAGCCCAACTTAACCCGAACCGAAGGGAGGAGTTTTTAGCATGGATATGATACTTTGGACGCTGGTCTTCGGGGGTATTTGCGCTTTTGCCTGTTCCGGCATTGCCAAGAACAAGAACCGCAATGCCGGCGGATGGGCGGTTGGCGGCTTTTTATTCGGCATTTTCGCATTGGTGCTGCTTTTAATTCTACCGCCGTTGCCGGATTCCAATTGACCGGTCGGTTATTCGGTTATTTGGAAGATGATGACCGAGGTTAATCATTTTTGTTCGAAGCACTGAAGGCTTTAGGATTTCCGAAAGCCTTCAACCGTGTGACGCCTGGCGTATCCGGCCATGTTCCGGTGACCCCCCGGCTGGCTTATCCCCGTTGAACCCAGTGGGTCAGCCGGACAATGAAATAGGCGACGCTGATTCCAAACAGCAGGTGGCAAATCATCGAGTTGGCGATATCATTCGGCTGGCGAAGCGTCAGGTCAAATACTTGCGTTAATGAATGCATGATTATCCCGATTAAGAGCATCCAGACTCCTAAAGCAATAACGGCCCCTTTGAGCAGATGGTTGTCAAAGCCTTGCCACTCCAATAATGCCCCGATGGCTAGGCCGAACAGGCCGCCCATGGAGAAGTCGGCAACGATCCCGATCAAAATTCCCCCCACCATCCCAAGGTGCGGTTTATCCAGAAAGATATCGGCGGCCACCTGGACGATGTGATAATTGGAGAACCCAATCCACAAAGTGAACAGGCCAAAAGCGTCCTTGAGCGCCGAACCGGCGATTCCGCTGACAAACCAGACGGTAAACCGATCGCGAAAAAAAGTTTTCATTATGCAAAAGTTTTTCCAGGACAATCGTTTTTATCCAACGTCATCGGCACTGAAAGCGTTGTGATAAACCCAAGGCCTTGGGCCGCAGTTGCACATAAAAGCTCAGGGAAGCAATGAAAAGGCCGCTTCACAATAAGTTCCGCAAGGCGAGAGTTCGGATCGTTGGGCTTTATCACTTGGCTTTTAAACCCGTCAGGGAAGAAAAGCAGAAAAAACTTTCCAAACGAAAGGAAATTTATGATTCAAATGGAATGTATTTTAAGGTAAATTTTGTTACGATGAGGAAGTTTTGAAGTTGCGCACTTTCGCCAAGAACGGAATCTTCTGCGGCAGGTTCGGATCAAACGGGTTCATAATTGCTATGGCCTTAAAGAAAAAATGAAAAAGCATTCAATATATACAACCAAAAAGAAATATTGTACTATTATAGTTGGCTTTTGGAAAACAGCCCGGTTTTTTTCAAAAGGGCGACCCCTAAACGCCGCCATAACCATCCTCAAACCGGCGGCCGCTGATTTCCGCTTGTTTCCCCAGGTGAGTTTAGATCCGTCAGTCGAGTCGAATCTTCTGAATAACATGTTCGAAGTGCAGCTCATGATGGGCGGTTTGTGTTTTCACGCGTAATCGGGTTGGTCGAGCCGCCCGGAGATGGTTGCAGAAGATGAAGGTGGGCGATGCATGGCTGGGTTTTCCATCCGGTTGTCCGGCCAAGGATAAGGCCGTGGTTGGCCGGATATGGGGTGGACTTATCAAAAAATAAAAGGAGGAAGGTTTTCACAATGAAACGTGGATTGTATCTGTTACTGGCAACCTGTCTGGTCTTAGCGGTCCTCGCCGCCGGTTGCGGTGAGAAAAGCGACGTGATCAAGATCGGCGTCTTCGAGCCGATCACCGGCGCCAATGCGGCCGGCGGCCAATTGGAGGTCGAAGGGATCAAACTCGCCAACCAGCTTTATCCGGAAGTGTTGGGCAAAAAAGTGGAATTGGTGACCGCCGACAACAAGTCGGACAAGGTTGAGGCAGCCACCGCCGCCGCCCGCCTGGTCGAGAAGGACAAGGTCACCGCCATCATCGGCAGCTGGGGCAGTTCGCTGGCGATGGCCGCCGGGGATATCGTAAAGAACGGAAAAGTTCCGGCGGTCGGCGCCTCATGCACCAACCCGCTGGTCACCCAGGGCAATGAATGGTACTTCCGGGTCTGTTTCATCGATCCGTTCCAGGGCACGGTCATGGCCAACTATGCTTTCAACAGTCTGAAGGCCAAGAAAGCCGCCATCGTACAGGAAGTCTCCAATGACTACGCGGTCGGCCTGGCCAATTTCTTTACCCAGAGCTTCAAAAAATTGACCAATGATCCGAACTGCGTTGTGGCCGTTGCCAACTACAATACCGGCGACCAGGACTTCTCGGCTCAACTGACCAACATCAAATCCAAGAATCCGGATGTGATCTTCGCGCCGGGCAACTTCACCGAGTCGGCGCTGGTGATCAGCCAAGCCCGGAAACTGGGGATCACCTGCCCGATCATTGGCGGGGACACCTGGGAGACCCAGGAGTTCCTGGATATCGGCAAAGACGCGGTGGAGGGAGCGGTTTTCTCAACCTTCTTTGCCACGGAAAAGCCAATCACCAGTGAGTCCCAGAAGTTCCTGGATGAATACCGCAAGGCCAATAACGGCAAAGAGCCGGCCGCGGTCACCGCCCTCGGGTACGACGCCTACATCCTGATCCTCGATGCCATCAAGCGGGCCGGTACCACCGATACCGAGAAGGTCCGCGAGGAACTGGCCAAGACCAAAGATTTCGAAGGCGCGGCCGGAGTGATTACCCTGGATGAAAACAGGAACGCCGTGAAAGACGCCGTCATCAAACAGGTCAAAGGCGGCAAATTTACCTACCTCGATACCATTCACCCTAACTAAAGCTCGGATAATGGCGCTTCCCTCCGCTAAAAACGGAGGGAAGCGCTTTGAAAAAATACTGTGGCGGTGTTATTATGACCTTCGATCTGTTTTTACAGCATCTTACCAACGGGATCTCGCTGGGCAGCCTCTATGCCTTGATCGCCATCGGCTACACCATGGTGTACGGCATTTTACGGCTGATCAACTTCGCCCACGGCGATATTTTTATGATGGCGACCTATTTCGCGTTCTTCGGGGTCATTACCTTCGGGATTCCCTGGTATGTCGCCTTCCCGGTGGTGCTGCTCCTGACCGGGCTATTGGGAATGGGGGTTGAGATCTCGGCCTACCGCCCGCTCCGGGACGCTCCCAAGATCTCGATATTGATCTCGGCCATCGGTGCCTCGTTTTTCTTGGAGAATCTGGCCACGGTGCTGTTCGGCGGGGTCCCGAAACCGTTTCCCACCCCGGAGCTTTTCACCGATATGGTGCAAGTGGGGTCGGTCTCCATTCAAAAGCTGACCTTTTATATACCGGTGGTTACCATTCTATTTCTGCTCGGCCTGCTGTACCTGATTCATAAGACCAAAACCGGCATGGCCATGCGGGCCGTGTCCAGGGATCATGAAACCGCGCGCGTAATGGGGATTAATGTCGACCGGACCATCTCTTTGACCTTTGGGATCGGATCGGTGCTGGCGGCGGTCGGGGGACTGATGTGGGGCTTGAAGTTTCCGCAGATCGCGCCGTTGATGGGGGTCATTCCGGGATTGAAATGTTTTATCGCGGCAGTTATCGGCGGCATCGGAAACGTGAGCGGAGCGGTGCTCGGCGGTTTTTTGCTGGGAATCGGCGAAATCATGCTCGTGGCGTTCCTGCCGGATTTGACCGGCTACCGGGACGCGTTCGCCTTTATCCTGTTGATTGTGATTCTTTTGTACAAGCCGACCGGAATCATGGGCGAAAAAATCGCGGAGAAGGTGTGAGCATGAGTCTACGCAACAGAAAATTGACCGCTCTTTCGGTGCTGCTGTTATTGATATTTCTGGTATTCGCCAATCACTTTTTTGACCAGTACATGATCAGGATCTTGAATGTTTGCGCCATTTACACGGTTTTGGGGCTGAGCATGAATCTGATTAACGGCTTCACCGGGCTGTTTTCGCTGGGGCATGCCGGGTTCATGGCGGTCGGGGCGTATACTACCGCGTTGCTGACCATGCCGGAAGCGGTAAAAAAGCAGATCTTCTATATGGTCCCATTGATCAAACCGTTGGATGCCATAAATCTGCCGTTTCCATTGGCCTTGATCCTCGGCGGGCTCCTGGCGGCGCTGGTCGGCTACTTGATCGCCGCGCCGGCGTTGCGGCTAAAAGGAGACTACCTGGCCATCGCCACCCTCGGGTTTGCCGAGATCATCCGGGTGGTCTTCACCAACACCCAAAGCGTCACCAACGGCGCCCTGGGCCTGAAGGGGATTCCGGCTCTGACCAATCTGTACTGGAGTTTCGGGACCGCCGCCTTCACCCTGATCGTCCTGCTGTCGTTGATCAATTCCAGTTACGGCCGGGCGCTGCAGGCGATCCGCGAGGATGAGATCGCCGCCGAGAGCATGGGAATCAGCCTCTTCAAACACAAAAACCTGGCGTTCGTGATCGGAGCGTTCTTCGCCGGGATCGGCGGCGGTCTGCTTGGCAACTTGCTGGGAACCATCGATCCGCGGATGTTCAATTTCATCTTTACCTTTAATATTCTGTTGATCATCGTCCTCGGCGGCATGGGCAGCTTCACCGGGACGGTAATCTCGGCCTTCATCATCACCATTGCCAACGAAGTGCTCCGGTTCCTCGACGAATACATCGATCTGGGGTTCGTGGCCTTCTATGGAAAAGTGGGGCTGCGGGCAGTGGTCTTCTCGGCCTTGTTAATGGTGGTCGTACTCTATTATAGGCACGGCTTGATGGGAACCAAGGAGTTCTCCTGGGATCGCTTTCTCGGCGCGAAGCTGTGGCGGAAGCTGTTCCCCAAACTTAGTAAGACATTGACCGGGGGAGGGGCCGCGGAATGAGCATTTTACAGGTTGACAGCGCAACCATGCAGTTCGGCGGGTTGACTGCGGTCAAGGACTTCAATCTGCAATTGGAACCCGGCGAGATCGTGGCCCTGATCGGGCCGAATGGCGCCGGTAAGACCACGGCTTTCAATATGATCACCGGCGTCTACCGGCCGACCCGGGGCCAGGTCGTTTTCAATGGCCGGGAGATCACCGGTTTGCGGCCGGATCTGATTACGGCCGCCGGAATCGCCCGGACGTTTCAGAATATCCGGCTGTTCAAGGATTTGAGCGTCCTGGACAATGTGCTGATCGCCAACCACTTGCATTTGCGTTCTCATTTCCTGGCCGCCATCATGAAACTCCCCGGTTACCGGGCTCAGGAAAAGGCAATGGTCGCCAAGTCGCTGGCCCTATTGGAAAGGGTGGGATTGGCCGAGCTCCGCGCCGAAAAGGCGAGTTCCCTGCCGTATGGAAAGCAGCGCCGCCTGGAGATTGCCCGGGCTTTGGCCACGAACCCGAGGGTGCTGCTCCTCGACGAGCCGGCCGCCGGAATGAACCCGAAGGAAGCGGCGGATCTGACCCAGTTCATTAAGGAGATCCGCGCCGAGTATGATCTGACGATCTTCCTGATCGAGCATCACATGGATGTGGTGATGGGAATCTCGCAACGAATCTATGTGCTGGACTACGGGATCACCATTGCCAGCGGCACGCCGCGTGAGATTCAAAATAATCCGCGGGTGATCGAGGCCTATCTGGGGGTGGAGGAGCATGCTTAAAATCGAGAATCTGGTGGTCGCCTACGGCGGCATTGAAGCCTTGAAAGGGATCAGCCTCGAAGTGGAAGCGGGAAAGATCGTGACCCTGGTCGGCGCCAATGGCGCCGGGAAGAGCACCACGCTCCGGACAATCATGGGCCTGGTCAAACCGGGGAGCGGAACCATTACCTATCAGGGACGGGACTTGCTGAAAGAGAAGACGCAAAACCTGGCCGCGGCCGGAATTAGCCTGGTTCCCGAGGGCCGGCGCGTCTTCGCCAATCTGACCGTCCTGGAAAACCTGCGGATCGGCGCTTTTTCGCGAGCCGATGAAAAGGGGATCCGGGAGGATCTGGACTGGGTCTACCAACTCTTTCCGATCCTCAAGGAACGCTCCTGGCAGCTTTCGGGCACGCTCTCCGGCGGCGAGCAGCAGATGCTGGCGGTGGGACGGGCGCTGATGTCCCGGCCAAAATTGCTGATGATGGACGAGCCGTCACTGGGCCTGGCGCCGATGATCGTCAAGGAGATCTTCCGGATCATCCAGGAGATCCACAAGCAAGGCGTGACTATTTTGCTGATCGAGCAGAACGCCAACGCCGCCTTGCACATCGCCGACGTCGGCTACGTTTTGGAGACCGGCCGGATTATCCTTCAGGGGCCGGGCAAGGAACTGCTCAGCAACGAAGAGGTAAAACAGGCCTATCTCGGCCACGCGGCGGCGAACTGAAGGGTTAGGCTATTGATACATCTGGAACATGATGATAAAAAAACTCCCTTTCGGAGTTTTTTTATTGGCGACGTTACGGTGCGGAGGAGTTCATGGAAGAGCGTCGAAACGCAAAAGCGTTGTGACAAACCCGGCCAAAGGCCGGAGTTGTACAATAAAAACTCTAATCAATTCTTGAAAAACAGGAGATGACCAACATGGTTCCCAATTGGATTTACTTCGCCGTCGGTTCAGCGTTCTTCGCCGGGTTGACCGCGATTTTCGGCAAGATCGGCGTGACCGGGATCAGCTCGAACCTGGCGACATTTATCCGTACCGTCGTGGTGTTGGTTTTCAGCGGGGGGATCGTCTTCGGCCTGAAGGAGTGGGCCAACCCGTTCAAACTGCCGGGAAAGACCTTGATTTTCCTGGTCTTATCGGCGCTCGCCACCGGCGCCTCGTGGCTCTGTTATTACCGGGCGCTGCAACTCGGTCCGGCCTCGAAAGTGGCGCCCGTCGACAAGCTCGGAGTGGTCTTCGCGATGGTCCTGGCCTTTGTGTTTCTGGGCGAGAAAGCGGACTTCAGGACGGTGCTGGGCGGGTTGCTGATTGTCAGCGGGGCGCTGGTGATTGCGCTGAAGTAAGACGGGATTGATTAGCTTTTTTAGGTCTTAAACCTTATCAAACTTATGGATTTGGATCTTAAAAACGGCGCGAGCCGTTTTTAATTTGGGGAGTTCTTTTGCCTTGGCCGCGCCAACCCGCCCGGCTTCTCCAAAGAGCCGCTCTTTAGAATCTCCTTTTGGCCACCTTCCATCGTCAACTGGCATTTTTCCATTTGCTAATTGACTTATCCACATTGCAATGATGCTTTTCCACATTGCTATTTGCCAATGTTCCATTGCGATCCACCAATTGGAAATTGTCACTTGCCAATCTTTCAGCGCTTGTAAGCAATTGGTAAGAGGAAGATGGCAATCGGAGATTGGCAAATGACACTCAAACATTGGCATCCCTCAATTGGAAATTGGCAGACTGCTTTTTCGCATTGGCAGTCGGATACGGTCCGTGGCGATGGATTCAAGCCTTCTCGAAATGATTTCAAATCAGTCAACAGGAAAAGGATTCCATCGTTACAAAGCGAATAATAAGCGGGAAACGTCATCGCGCTATCACAAGCGGATAACGTGACGCCAAAAACCAATATCAAGGAAGTGTTCGGGAAATGAAAGTTACACCCGTTAAAACCAGGATTGTGGAAGCATCATCATGCCGCCTCGACCAATTGCTCCGGGAGTCCTTATCCGAGATTCCGGAGCGGAGCGTGATCGCCATCACCTCCAAAGTTGTTTCGCTCTGCGAAGGCAACGTGGTTCCGCTGGAGTCCGGGAACAAGGATGAGATCATCGAGGGCGAGGCCGAGCGCTTTTTGCCCAAAAGTGGCAACCCATATGATGTGTACCTGACCATCAAGCATAATCTGCTGGTTCCCTCGGCCGGGGTCGACGAATCGAACACCAACGGCTATTACGTGTTGTGGCCGGAAGAACCGCAGGAATCGGCGAACCGGTGCTGGCGGTTTCTAAAAGACGAGTTTCAACTGCGGCAGATCGGGGTGATCATCACCGACAGCGTTTCCGCGCCGCTGCGTTGGGGCGTGACCGGCCGCTGCATCGCCTATTGCGGTTTTAAAGGGTTGAACAACAAAATCGGCGAGTCCGATCTCTTCGGCCGGAAACTGCGGATGACCCGGGTCAATGTGGCGGACGGACTGGCGGCCGCGGCGGTGCTGTGCATGGGGGAGTCCGATGAGCAGACGCCGCTTGCCGTCATTGAGGATCTACCGTTCGTGGAGTTCGTGGAGAGTCCGCCGACTCCGGATGAGTTGGCGAACCTCCGCATTGATCTGGACGACGATCTCTATGGACAGCTTTTGCGGGGGGTGGAATGGCGTTCCAAGCGTACGAAAGGTTTAAAGCCGTGAAATGAATTCGTGATGGATAATTGACAAGATCAAGCGGGGGCCGTGTGGCCGGGGGGTATCGTTAATGACTCGGATTCAAAAGAAATGGATCATTGTTATTTTGATATCTGTAATAATCGCTTTATCAACTATTGTGGTTGAACATGGCGGTTCCGGTTTATCCCTGGCCGCCGCAAACTATTATGTCTCCGGAAGGGTTATTCGTCAGGATACCGGCATAGGCCTTGAAGGTGTTACAATCAGTTTCGGAAGTGATACAGCTCCAGTGATCACTAATCGATACGGCGAATGGTTCAAAGGGAATCTGAACGGGATTGTGACGATCGTTCCCGCGCGGCCGGGTTGGTCTTTTCAACCACCCGTCAAACAGGTGGATAAGACGACTACCAATATTTATTTTATTGCCGTTCCAAATCCGGCCTTGACCGGTCCGACCAATCTGACAGTAACTCCAAGCGGTCAAGGTTGGTTGGGTCTGAAATGGAATTATCCGTATCATCCGGAGGCGCGATTTACGATTGAACGAAAAACCGGTGCCGATTCCGCTTTTACAACACTGGTCAGTAATTATCCGGCCCGCGAATATAACGATGACGCGCTGAATCCCGGCTATGTCTATTATTACCGGGTAAAAGCCAATTACTACGGATATGAATCCGATTATTCCAATGTCGCGAGGGGAATCAGCAGGCCGCTGGCGCCGGCCAATCTTACCGCTCAATCTGAACCGTCGGTCTCGGTTATCTTGCGATGGTCGGTTCAGCCATCCAACGAGCAGGGATATAAAATTGAGCGAAAAATGGGCAATGGCGCTTATATGGAGCTCAATCCGGTTTCCCCTTTGGAGCAGAACTCCGAATGGTACCACGATCAAGGATTGGTTCCGGATACGGTCTACTATTACCGGATCAAGGCTTATAATAGTTGCGGTTCTTCCGATTATTCCAACGAAGCGATGGTGGCCACCGCCGGTAAACCGGCCGCTCCCTCAGGATTAACCGCCCGCCTGGAAACAAGGAAGGTGGTCTTATCCTGGGCCGATAACTCTCAAAACGAGCGGCTCTTTGTAATCCTTAAAAAAGAAGGGGCTTCCGGCTCGTATTACCGGTTGGCAACTGTCAGCCAAAATTCCACCTCTTATCACGATACCTCACCGTTGATGGAGGGAAGAAGTTATTATTATGTGGTCAGCGCCTATAATGACATTTCCGGACTATACTCCGATGATTCCAACGAGGTATTGGTTAACGTTCCTTTAGGAGAATAGCAATTGGAGGCGAGTGATTCCGGTTTGCCGGTAAAATCGATTTATTCTGGAAAAATGGTGAGTAGAGTAACGATGTTTATTTCAATATTGAAAAGGAACTTGGGCGGGATGAACTCCAATAAAGATGTATCCGAAAGTCCTCCGGATTATTTCCGGAGCACCGCCGCGTATTATTCACGGTACCGTGTCGATTATCCGCCGGAGTTGGCCGACTGGGCGGCCGGAACGTTGGGGCTGGACGGAACCGGCCGTCTGCTTGATGTCGGATGCGGCACCGGAAAGGTTACGCTGGCGTTCCTGCCGTTTGTCCGGGAAGCGGTCGGAATCGATCTCAGTCCCGAGATGATCGCCGTGGCCCGCGCCGAGAGCGAATGGCGGAGCGTGACCAATATCACCTGGCTGGCGATGGATGCGGTGGCGATCGGAGCGAAGCTGGGCCGGTTCCGGTTGATCACTTTCGGTGACGCCTTTCATTGGCTGGACCGGGAGCGGATCTTGGAGGCCGGTTACGATTTACTGGTTCCCGGCGGCGGAGTGGCCATTATGGGCGCCGGCGGCGGTTCGGGGCAGGGGAACTCTCCCTGGCAGATCGCCATGGGGGAAGTGATCCGGCACTGGCTGGGAGAAGAACGCCGGAATGCCCATTGGCTGCCGAAAATGGCCAAAAGCCACGAGGAGGTCCTCGAGGAGTCGCGTTTCCGGCCCGCCGGGCGCTATGAATTTCAGTACCGGCACCTCCGCGACTTCCAATCGGTTGTGGGCTTTTTATACTCGACCTCGTTTTGCAACCGGGAGTTGCTGGGGGCGCAGGTCGCGGCATTTGAGAAGGATCTCCGGGAAAATTTATTCGCGGTGCAACCGGACGGCCGGTTTGAGGAGGAGATTAAGGCCTATTGCCTGCTTGGAGTGAAGGAATAAACGAAATAAGGGGACGAGCTGCAACTGCCCTACAAACAAGAACCGCCGCTGGGACCGAGGCATATATTAGAGTAGAATGGCACACGGCGGAGGAAGTTTCGAATGTTTGAAGCGATTAAAAGGTCGTATCTGGAGTCCCTGGCCACCTTTGCGGGCGTTTGTTCCAATGAGGCCGGGATTGAAAAGACCGTCGCGGTGGCTGCCAAGATTGCCAATGCCTTTACCAGCCATAACAAGGTCCTGATTGCCGGCAATGGCGGCAGTGCCTGCGATGCCATGCACTTTGCCGAGGAGTTCACGGGCAGGTTCCGCCAAGACCGGCGCCCGCTGCCGGTGATCGCGTTCACCGATCCCGCCCACATTACCGCGGTGGGTAATGACTTCGGGTTCGGCGAGGTTTTCGCCAGAGCCGTCGAAGCGCATGGGAAACCGGGGGACGTTCTGATCCTCATTTCCACCAGCGGGAATTCGGAAAATATCGTCAAAGCCGCGACCAAGGGCAAGGAACTGGGGTTGACCACGGTAGCCCTGTTGGGGCGGGACGGCGGTCGGCTAAAAGGCGTCTGCGAAGTGGAGTTCATTGTCCCCGGAAACACGCCCGATAAAATTCAGGAAGCGCATATGGTGATCTTGCATATCATCATTGAGGGAATGGAACGGATCCTTTTTCCGGATAATTATCTTAATTAAGGTGACATTCTGTTTCAGGTGCTCCGAAGAAATTTGGGGGATTGAACATATCGGATATTCTTTAAAGAACCAACTTCTTTCTGAAGTTGGTTCTTTAGCTTCTTTATTTAGAATTGAAAGCTTTACAGAAAGATTCTTTTATGGTAATATTTCAATAGAACGTACGTTCGTGTTTGATTTAATCACAATTTAGAAGGAGCTTCAGGATGCCGATTCGTTTTGACATGATTGGGATCTTCGTCAATGATCTTCAGGCAATGGTCGCGTTTTACCGGGATGTGCTCGGGGTATCCATTGAATGGGACGGGCAAGGACCTTACGCTGAATTCAAGCACGACGGGATCCGGTTTTCTATGTATGAACGGGCGCAACTCCCGGGGCTTCTGGGCCAGGAGCCCACGTATCCAAGTGGACTTAACGGCACCTTTGAATTGGCAATTGATTTACCGAATGACAATGATGTCGACCGGGAGTTTCACAGAATTGTCGCTTCCGGGGCGAAACCGGTTTATCCTCCCCGCCGGGAACTATGGGGGATGTATTCCTCGATGATAGCGGACCCGGAAGGAAATCTGATCGAAATCGGCTCTTGGGGAAAAGGGGTTAAAGTATTCTGATAAACCCTGGCCGAAGACCATGGTTGTCACAAAAGCTAAGGTAAATAGGTGATAAAGTCAGTTCTAATATCTTGTCAGAAGACTTGCACGAACGGTAGACTTTATCACGTTGCTTTTAACCGGCGATTGGCAGGAGCAATTCGCTACTCTAGTGATAGAGGTTTAAATGTCTTTTTTCAGCCCTCCTAAAGAATTTATTGTACATGAAACGGAATATTGGTCGGTAAGTCACCGAATTACCACTTGTTTGCCAGGTTATTTAATGGTGACTATAAAAACATGCGGTATATCCGATTTTGAAGCGTTTTCTCTGGAAGCAAAACAAGAATTGGGTGTTGTTTTAGCGAATAGTGAAGAATCTGTAAAAAAATTATTTAAGCCGGACCGAGTTTATATCAGCCGTTATGGACATACGCCTGACTGTTTAATGCATTTTCATGTCATTCCTGTCTATTCGTGGGTTGAGGATCTTTTCTTACGCGATGAACGGTATCGAGTTCTTGAGCGGTTTAATTATGGTGATGATAATTCTTCCGATGGGGCGGTTTTAACTTTATATATATGGCGGGAATTTTGTGAGAATCCGTCTCCTCCGGTTGTGCCGGACATTTCAGTCGATCAAGCCGTCAAAATGCTGAAAAGTCACTTTGAAAGATCCTCCCTGGCTGGTATTGATATTGACGGCGTTCCTTGAAGTCTTTTTAGCGCTAAATTTGGAATATGCGGCCAAATTGTAATGCCAAGTAATAAGGATGATTTAATGTCGCCATTCGGAATAAAAAACGAGGTGTACCAATGAACGAAGTAACGAAACTGATTTGAAATGCCATTGAGAATCATTGTTCCATGGCTGTCTCTATCTGCCGGAAGTTCTCCGAATCCACTTCGCAAATAGCAGGTTTTTCCGATCTTTTCCCGAATTTGTACAGCGGTGATAAACGATGAACACATTGCGCGATCAGATGGAGGCGTTGGAAGAGAAAGCCCTTGCTCCGTATGCCTCCAAATCCGGAGCTTCCAGCGGCCGAAAGCATCCCGAGACCGAGGATGCCTATCGTACCTGCTATCAGCGGGACCGGGACCGGATCCTCTATACCGCCGCTTTCAAAAATCTTCAGTTCAAAACGCAGGTCTTCGTGGTGCATGAGGGGGACTTCTACCGGACCCGGCTGGCCCATACCCTGGAAGTGATGCAGCACGGCCGGACGTTCGCCCGGGTGCTCCGGGCCAACGAGGATCTGGTCGAAGCGATCGCGCTCGGCCATGATCTGGGGCATGCCCCGTTCGGCCACGCAGGCGAGGAGATCCTGGCTGAGCTGCTTCGGGATTACGGCGGGTTCGACCATAATCTGCACAGCCTGAAAGTGGTCGATGCCCTGGAGGAGCGGTATCCGGACTTTCCCGGCCTGAATCTGACCCAGGAGACCCGGGAAGGGCTCGCCCGCCATCTTACCCGCTTCGATAATCCGGCGCTGCCGGTGGAATTCACCGGTTACCCCCAGCCCGGGCTGGAGGCGCAAATCGTTAACCTCTCCGATGCCTTGTCCTTTGCGGCTCACGATCTGGAAGACGCCCTTCGGGTCGGTTTGGTGGGGTGGGAAGATCTGATTGGCTTGGAGATTCCGCTTTTCACCGAGATCCTCGCCGGGATCGGCGCCGAGGAAAAAGAGGCGGGCCGGTTTACGCCCCAGATGCGCTGCTACCGCTTGATCCGGCATCTGATCTACGCCTTCAACGAAGATTGCATATTGCGCTCCCGGCAGAACCTGGAGCGGTTGAAGCCAAAATCGCCCGACGCGGTGCGCCAATTGAACCAGCCGGTGGTGGAACTCTCGCCGGCCCGGTCCAAAGAGTTGGAGATGCTCATCTCGTACCTGTACGACCAGGTATACAAAAACCCGGTGGTGTTAATGATGGCCGAAAAGGGCAAACTGATCCTGGAACGTCTGTTTCGGCGGTTCTGGGCCAATCCGCAGCTGTTGCCGGCCTCGGTCTGGCGCAAGAGCGGCAAGATGGCCGGAGAGAACGTTAAGGCGGAATTGATCGGCGATTATCTGGCCGGGCTCACCGACCGGCAGGCCATGGACATTTACGAGATGATGTTTGAACCCTATACCAAAGTGATGGGATATGGTTTTGGAAAATAAAAGTTTGACAAACGTTTATGGCTGTAATAGCATAATTATAGATCATCGAGGGAGGAGTGGTAAGAGTGCAAGCAGACCCTAGTCGACCGATACGATGCGTCAACGCAGTTGCTTCACTTGCGCCGGGTACTCCACCGACGGTGGCAGATTGAGTTTTGCCGTGCCCTCCGGATTCCGGAGGGCTTTATTTTTGAGGGCGGGGTGGGCTTGATGATCTTTTCCACCATCTATCTCAGCGATTTTTTGGACCACGCCATTCTTGACAACTCCGGCAAGGAGGTTGGGTCCGTTACCGATTTGCTGGTCAATATCGGGGACGACTATCCGGTAATCAGCGCCGTCCTGGTGCGGGATAAACAGCAGGAACGGTTGGTTCATTGGCAGGATTTGCGTTCGATGGACCGGCGCTTTGTCTTCTGCAAGCGGCTGGAACCGGTCCCGCCCGATCTGCCCGGCGAGAATCAACTGCTCATCAAACGCGATCTGCTCGACCACCAGATCGTGGATATCAACGGCCGGAAGGTGGTCCGGATCAATGACCTGAAACTGGCCGAGATCCATGGGCTACCGAGAATTGTCGCGGTCGACGTCGGATTGAGCGGCCTGTTGCGCCGCCTGGGAGTCGAGCGTTTAGTGACTTCATTGTTGCGGAAAATCAGGGTCCAGTTGAAGGATGAATTGATCGTCTGGGATCACGTGGAGCGAATTGAAACCGGTCAGACCCGGGTCAAACTGGCGGTTCCCTATCGGAAGCTTTCCACGCTTCACCCGGCCGATCTGGCCGATATCATCGAGGAACTGGGCAATGCCGAGCGCCGCTCGGTCCTTACCGGACTCGACGTCGAAGTGGCCGCTGAAGCGTTCCAGGAGATCGAACCCGAGGTCCAAGCGGAGATCCTTGACAATATCGATGGCGAGAAAGCCTCGGAGATTCTGGAAGCCATGCCTGCCGACGAAGCCGCCGAGATTCTTGGCGAGCTTGAGGAAGAACAGGCGGAGAAGCTGCTCAGTCTGATGGAGGAGGAGGACGCCGCCGAAGTCCGGGAGATCTTGGAATATGAGGAAGAGTCGGCCGGCCGGCTGATGACCACTGAATATCTGAGTTTCAACCAGAGCCTGACCACGGAGCAGACCATCGTTAGACTCCGGGAATTGGGGCCGGACTCGGAAGGGATATTCTATTTGTATGTGGTCGACGACGAGGAACGGCTCCTGGGCGTGGTTTCCTTGCGCGACCTGGTGGTCTCTAAGCCGGATACCCCGTTGCAATCGATTATGAACCCCGAAGTAATCTCGGTTCGGGATAACGTCCCGCATCACGAGGTGACGGCGGTGATCACCAAATATGACTTGCTGGCGGTTCCGGTGATCAACGAAGACCGGAAATTGGTGGGAATGGTCGTCATCAATGATGCTATCGACGCCATGCTGCTGCCGAAGTGGAAACGGAAGTTTGAGCGGAGAACCGGGTGAAGCTTTTCAGGCCGGGTTTACCACAACGCTTTTAAAAGCCATGGATAAAGTCTATTTGGTAGGTCCGACTGGGCAAGAATATTTCAAAATCGACTTTATCTCTTGCTTCTCTGAGCTTTTGTGTACAACCGCGGCCGTTGGCCGGGTTTATCACAACGCTTTTAGAAAGAAGTGAAACGATGCGGGAGTTTCTGAAGCGGAAGTGGCGGAATATTCTGCTGTTTTTGAGCATTGTCGGGCCGGGCCTGATCACGGCCAACGCCGATAATGACGCGGGAGGAATCGCCACCTACGCCACGGTGGGAGCCCATTACGGCTACCAGATGCTTTGGGGTGTAGTGCTGATGACAATCAGCCTGGCGATTATTCAAGAGATGAGCGCCAGGATGGGCGTGGTCACCGGGAAGGGACTCTCGGATTTGATTCGGGAGGAATTCGGCGTTAAACTGACCTTTTTCGCCATGGCCACTTTGATGCTGGCCAACATCGGAACGGTCATCGCCGAGTTTGCCGGTATCGCCGCCAGTTTGGATGTTTTTGGGGTGCCCAGCGCAGTCAGCGTTCCGATTGTGGCCATTCTGATCTGGCTGTTGGTGGTCAAAGGTTCCTATCGGATGGCGGAGAAGGCCTTTCTCCTGTTGTCGCTGGTATTTCTATCCTATGTGGTCTCCGGTTTTCTGGCCAAACCCGACTGGAATGAAGTGATAACGGCCTCGCTGCATCCCCGGTTTGTCTGGGAAGGCGAGTTCATTCTATTATTTATCGGAATGATCGGAACGACGATCACCCCATGGATGCAGTTTTTTCTTCAATCCTCGGTGGTTGACAAAGAGATCCCGCTCAAAATGTATCCCTATGAACGGGCCGATGTGCTGGTCGGCGCCTTCATCACCGATTTTGTGGCTTTCTTTATTATTGTTTGCACCGCGGCCACCCTTTTCAAGTCCGGGGTCCGGGTGAGCTCGGCCGAGGATGCGGCTCTTGCCTTGGGGCCGCTGGCGGGAGCCAACGCCAAGTTCTTATTCGCACTTGGGCTTTTTGGCGCTTCCACCTTGGGAGCAAGCATCGTGCCCCTTTCCACTTCCTACGCCATTTGCGAAGCGTTTGGCTGGGAGAGCAGTATCAACCGGAAGTTTAGGGAGGCACCGGTTTTTTTCACGCTTTACACGGCGTTGATTATCATCGGGGCTTGCGTGATCTTTATACCGGTCCGGCATTTGTTCCAGATCATGCTGGTTTCCCAAGTGATTAACGGGATTCTGGTACCGGTCATCTTGATTTTTATGCTGAAGCTCACCAATAACCGAAGGGTTATGGGCGAATATGTCAATAAACCGCTTTTCAATAGTTTGGCCTATCTGACGGTGGGGGCGATCATTCTGTTGACTGTGATCTATACAATTAATCTTTTTATTCCTTTTTTGGCGCGGTGAATCATGAAACAGCGAATTGATCTTTGGTTGGTCCAAAATGGCTATTTTGATAGCCGCGAAAAAGCGCAGCGGGCTATCATGGCCGGATTGGTGACGCTTGACGGCAAACCGATCGATAAACCCGGACAAGCCGCGACCGGCGACGGCCGGATCGAGGTGGCGTCGGCCGGGCCGCAATATGTCAGCCGAGGCGCGCACAAACTCGCCAAAGGCTTGGCGGATTTTGGGATTCAGACGGCGGGCAGGATCTGTCTGGATGCCGGGGCATCCACCGGCGGCTTCACCGATTTGCTGCTTCAGTCGGGCGCCGCCCATGTCTTTGCCGTGGATGTCGGATACGGACAGCTCGCCTGGAAGCTCCGGCAGGACCCGAGAGTCACCGTTTTTGAACGGGAGAATATCCGTTTTTTTGCCAAGGAGAAACTGGCTCAACTCCCGGATCTGATCACTGCCGATCTCTCATTTATCTCTCTGGAGCTGGTGATACCCGTTTTTGCCGGGGTATGCCGGCCGGATGGAGACTGGGTGACGCTAATCAAGCCTCAATTTGAAGCCGGCCGGGAGAACGTCGGGAAAAAAGGGGTGGTCCGCGATCCATCGGTCCATCGTGATGTACTGGAACGGATCGCCAGGCCCAGGCCGGAGTTGGACTGGTCCGTGGTCAATCTCACGTTTTCACCGTTGCCCGGGCCGGAAGGCAATATCGAATATTTAGGTCATTGGCGCCGGATCGGACAAGACTTGGGGCCGGAGTTTAGGGGTCCCGATCCGGCCCGGGTAGTGGCCGAGGCTTGGGAAAGCTTGCGGGAAAAAATGTAGAAGCCCAACCGTTGCCGCGAACCCAGCGCAGGAAAATGACGGGGGATGGCGAATACTTCGTAAGATATTCACACTTGGGAGGACTGCTCATGCCGGCGTCCGTTCAGTCATTTGGCCTCTCGACCAAAATATTTTTTGGAATTGAGGCGTTACGGGAACTTCCCGCCATCGGGAAAGATTTCGGCAACAAGGTGTTGGTTGTCTCCGGAAAGCATTCGGCCACCGAGAACGGTGCCTTGAGAAGGGTTGGGAATCTGTTGTCGGAGGCCGGCTTCTCCGCCACGGTCTTCGCGGAAGTGGAGCCGGAACCGTCGTTGGCCACGGTTTCCAAAGGGATCGCTTTGGCCCGGAAACAGGAGGCGGATTGGGTCGTCGGTCTTGGCGGCGGTAGCGCCATGGACGCGGCGAAGGCCGTGGCCGGCCTCTTTCGGGCTGGAAGGGAGATTGAAGATTATTTTGGAGGAGAACCGATTGAAGCTTCCGGGCTTCCGTTGGTTACCATTCCCACTACCGCCGGTTCCGGCGCCGAAGTTACCGTCAACGCGGTGCTCTCCGATCCGGACCGCGGGATTAAACAATCGATCCGGGGCCAAGATTTGGCGGCCCGGGCCGCCATTGTCGATCCCCAGTTGACCTTTAGCCTGCCAGCTGAGATTACCGCCTATTCCGGATTGGATGCACTGGTTCAAGCCATTGAAGCCTTTACGTCCCGAGGCTCCAACCCGCTGACCGATATTTATGCCATTGCCGCCATTGAGAAGATTGGGGCCAATCTCTTAAGGGCGGTTCAAGATCCGCAAAACGTCCCGGCCCGAACCGAGATGGCGCTGGGGAGTCTGATGGCCGGAGTAGCGTTGACCAACGCCCGGTTGGGGGCGGTTCATGGACTGGCCCACGCCATCGGCATCCGTACCGGAAAACCTCATGGTTTGGTTTGCGCGGCGTTGCTGATCCCGGTGATGCGTTTCAACATGCAGGTTAGCTATGAAAAATACGCCCAAATGAGCAAAGCGCTCGGCCACAACATCGCCGGGATGGATCCCATCGACGCGGCCGCCATGGGCATTAAGACCATGATGAATCTGCTCAAGAAATTGGGAATTCCTCCTCATATCAGCAGTCTCGGTATTAACGAGACCGATCTTCCAGAGATCGTCGAAACGAGCCTCCAGTCCGGCTCCCTGAAAGCCAATCCCAGGGAGGCCAGCCGGGAACATCTCCTCAATATTCTGCAGGAAAACTTTTGAACTTTGGCCCCTTCCTGGATTCACGGGAAGGGTCATTTTTAATCCTGACGAAGGAATGGGTGTTTGATGAGAAAAGTTCGGCGATTATTCGGACTCCTTCTAAGCTTCGCGCTATCCGGAGCCGTTTTCGCTCAAGGGTTTGATCCGTGGAACCCCGATGCTTGCTTGCAATTGGCCGAGAACGCCTATCAAGCGGCAGGCTTTCGCGATTATTATCAAGCAAGGACGTTGCTCTGGACCGAGAGTTCCAAGCGGCGCGGCGATTTACAGGTGAAGCTCCCGGTGATCGTCGAGGAACGAAGCAAGGAATTTCGCCTGGGGCTGCAACAGTTGTTGGAGCTCAACTCCACCGACCGGAACGGTTTGATCCTGGCCGGCGATTATCATTATTATTACCGGCAGCGGGAGACAGCCCGCTGGTATTACAGCCGCGCGGTGGAACTTTGGCCGGAATCGCCCGAGTCCGCCATGGCCCTGGCCGATTTTTATCTGTACGAGTATCAACCCGACCAGGCATTACAGGCGCTCCGGCAATTCGATGAACCCGGGGCGAACTTGCGGCGGGCCGCCGCTTATTGGCTCAAGGCCGAGTATCCGCTGGTCCTCGGTTATCTGCTCCAAACCGAACCGTTGGCCAAAGGCGAAGAAGCAACCCGCGATCTGCTGCTGGCCAAGACCTACCTGGCCCTTGGCGATACCGCTGCGGCCATGCGCCGGCTAAAGAATGAATATCCGGCGCAGACCTCCGCCGGAGTTCTGCTTCGTGAATTGCGAGGCTGGGCGGCCTGGACTGCCGGTGACTCCGCTACGGCTCAATCCCTTTGGAACAATGCCAGGAACGCCTGCCCCGAGTACCGGTTCTGGGACGGTTATCTCACCTGGATTCAATTTTCGAAAGCCGGTTTGGAAACCGTGGCGTTCAGTCCAAAAGACGGGGATCTGAAATCCCTGGTCAAGCTGTTCAACGGGTATACTTATCAGCGGAACGGAGAGACGCTCAAGGCCTATCAGGCCTTTCTGGAAGGCATCAGGAACGATCATCGATCGTTGATCGGTTTTTTGGAAGCGGGCAATCTCCAGTTAAAGCAGGATAAATACCGGGAAGCGGCCGATCTGTTCAGCCAGGCGCTGGCGGTCAATCCAGGCTTCGGGCCAATTCTGGCGCGCCGGGCCGCTGCTTATCAAAAGTTGAACCAGCATTCCAAAGCCGAGCAAGATTTGGCGGCTCTTTCCCAAAGTTTGAAGACTTCCGGTAAGTCGGGCCTCTCCGCCCGGATGGAAACGCTGGATGACCGGACGCTACTGAACATCCACGGAGCGACCGCTAATCTTTTCGGAGTCTGGACCAGCACCGACGGAATCAAGTGGCAATGGTCCTTCTGGTGGGGCGGGCCATTGCGGTTCGCCAAGTCCGTCGAGCGGTTGTGGCTGGTTCCGTCGGGACCGGGGCTTTCCGGCGATGCGTTGCTGATTGAGAAAGACAGGACCAACGGGGAAGCCCTCCGGATTGGCGTTGAAACGTCTTCCGGCGAAGTCCGCTTGCGGATGGCGCCTTCCGCCCCGCTGGTGCTGATGAATCCGTCTACCGGACGCGGAGTGGTCGCAATGGAACCAGCGGATCCAGTGGTGATCCCGGCCGGGTTTTATTCCGGGGGACAGCAGGAGATCCGGTGCTGGACCCGGATTAAGTCCGGAGGCTGGCGTGAACAACGGATTTTACTGAACGGCCCGCCGGGCGCGGAGCGGGTTCCGGCCGGTTTGCAGCTCCAACTGGAGAGCCTAACCAATCGGCGTCAAATTCAGTTACAAGTATCGCTGGGAGATATTCCTGGCTTCGGTCTGGAATTCGCGGTTTATGAGGCCGGGTTGAATGACCCCGGTCCTTGGCGGGAGTTCCGCAATCCCATCACCTATCAGCTCTCCGATGGGGATGGCCTCAAAACGCTGGTGGTTCGGATCCGGGATCGGGCCGGCAACCAGATCGAGGAACGGATCGAGATTGTCTTGGATACTCGTCCCCCGCAAGTAAAGGAGTTTCAAATCGACCCCGGGGAAGGGGATTTCATCGGGTTTCAATGCCGTTCCGATGAACCGGTGGCTGCCGAATTGCTGGAGTTGACGACCGCGGGAACTTGGCGGAGAACCATGCTGTCCGCCGCGTCCAAACTGGAGTACGCGGGTTCGCTAAACCCCGCTGGTCTGGTCTATTGTCGGCTGGCATTGAAAGATCAAGCCGGAAATTTCACGATGTACGATCCTTACCCCTTGAACCAAGCGCTGGTTACGGACGTTGCTATTCCATTCAGGATTAACCAAAGCGAGAATGAGGGGTTAATTACCCGATCGCGCATTGTTACGGTTTCTCCGGGAACTTCTACGGAAAGTCTGGTCTGGTCGGTCAGTAATGACCTGCGAATCTGGTCCCCTTGGCAAACCGGCGGAACCAATTTCACCTGGCGTTTGGAGACCGGGGACGGGACACACCTGCTCTACATCCGGAGCATGCGGGAGAACCAAGCGGAATTGATTCGGGTGCTGCCGGTACAATTGGATACCGTTCCGCCACGACCGGTCAAACTGGAACTGGACCGCATCGCCAATCGACTGACGATTGATTTCAACGAGCCGGTCGAACTTGTTTCGTGGATGGCCGGAGAGCAAGCGATGCCGCTGGAACCGGTCACCGAGCGGCGGACCACGATTGAACTCCGGCCAATCCCGGAAGGCGATTTTACGATCCAATTGGAAGTTCGGGACCGGGCTGGGAATACTATTGGCAAAATCATCGCCGTCAAGGATGCCAAACCGGTCGTGCTTGAATAATCCGGTTTATTTTTGGAGCGGTTTTTGATATAATCATTCCCGATTGCGACGGGACGGCCAAACGGTTTGATCCCGGACGAACCGGTAAAGGAGACGGACGCACTGATGGAACTTTGGTTTACTGAGAAGCAAACGCCCAATCTGGGACTTTCTTGCAAGATCACAAGGTCGCTGCATGTGGAGCAGACCGATTATCAGCACCTAGCGCTGGTCGATACGGTTCAATACGGCCGGATGCTGGTTCTGGACGGAATGGTAATGACCACTGAGGTTGACGAGTTCGTCTATCATGAGATGATCACTCATGTGGCGCTAAATACCCATCCCCGGCCGGAACGGGTCTTGGTGGTCGGCGGCGGGGACGGCGGGGCGATCCGCGAGATTATCAAGCACGATACCGTCAAGGAAGCGGTTTTGGGCGAGATCGACCGCCGGGTGGTCGAGTTGAGCCAGGAATATCTTCCGAGCATCGCCGGATCCCTGACCGATCCCCGGGTTACGTTGGCCATCGGCGACGGCGTGGAGCATGTCCGGCAGAATAAAGGCAAGTACGACGTGATTTTGATTGATTCTACCGAGCCCATCGGCCCGGCGGTCGGACTCTTCAGCCGGGAGTTTTACCAGGATGTGTTCGAGGCGCTGACACCGGACGGCATCATGGTGGCCCAGAGCGAGTCGCCGTTCGTCAATCAGGATGTCATCGCGATGATTCACACCAATCTGAAGGAGGTATTTCCCATCAAGCATCTCTATCTGGCCAGTATTCCAACCTATCCTTCGGGACTGTGGAGTTTCACCATTGCCAGCAAAAAGTGGGATCCGGTTCAAGCCGATCCGGGCCGGTTCCGGCGCTTTGATACTAAGTACTACACCCCGGAGGTTCATTTTGCCGCCTTTAAACTTCCGAAGTTCGCGGCGGATTGGTGAAATAAGAGGCGTTAAATGAAAGCCGGAGCGTCAAGACTCCGGCTTTGCCTATTTTTCAATCGTTTTTCTTCATGATCTCTCCATACATCTCCGGCCGGCGGTCTTTAAAGATCCCCCAGTATTCCCGGTAGGCGGCGATTCGATCGAGATCGAACTCGGCCAGCAACACCGTCTCGGCGGTACGATCCGCCTCGGCGATGATGGCGCCGGTTTCATCGCAGATGAATGACGAACCGTAAAAGGTAATCGAAGAATCGCCCGCCGTCTCCACGCCGACCCGGTTGGAGGCCAGCACTGGAAGGACGTTGGCGGCGGCGTGGCCTCGCATTACCATTTGCCAATGCCGGCTGGAGTCGACCTCCGGCCGGTCCGGTTCGGAACCGATGGCCGTTGGATAGCAAAGGAGTTCCGCTCCCAGGAGCGCCATGCAACGGGCTGCTTCAGTGAACCATTGATCCCAGCAGATACCGACTCCGATCCGGCCGTAAGCGGTCTCCCATACCTTAAACCCGCTATCGCCGCGTTGGAAATAAAACCGTTCCTCGTATCCGGGACCGCAGGGAATGTGGGTTTTCCTATAAATCCCCAAAAGCGTTCCGTCGGCGTCGATCATTGCCACCGAATTATACCCGCCTTCCGGGGCTTGCTCATAAAAGCTGACCGGCAATACAACCCCCAGTTCCCGGGCGATGGACCGGAAACACCGGATTGCCGGGTTCCGCTCCGGCGGCAGCGCATATTGGAAATGGGCTGGATTTTGTTCCTGGCAGAAATACGGGGTTTCAAACAACTCCTGAAGCAGCACCAGATTGGCGCCAGCCCCGGCCGCCTCGCGGACCAGCCGTTCGGCTTTGGCGAGGTTCTCTTCCATATTCCAGGAGCAACTCATTTGAGTCGCAGCTACTACAATGTTCCGCATCGAGTATCTCCTGAGGTTCATAATTTCTTTATCTGAGTATCAAGTTTACTCCGAAGAAACATTTTGTTTGGTATCGCCAAGTAGGGAGAACAGTCTTTAGTTATTTGAAAACAGCCTGGCGCTTTTGCTTTTCACGGCGCATCAATCAATCCGGCAATTCTTTCAACGTGCATTCTTTTTCTTTATTCTTTCTGAATTTTGTGGAGCTAACTTAATACTCAGTTTAATTTTTAAATTGATTTATTTTATCCGAATATAGCCGGCGGGCATCTGTTGGGTCAGGCAGTGCACGTTCCCGCCGCCCCGGGCGATGACTGATCCGTCCACAGGGACGATCTTCCGGTCCGGAAAGACGCGGGCCAGTGTCGCCTGGGCGTCACGGTCGCTGCTTGAGTTGCCGCCCCCGAAGACCGGGAGGATGATTCCGCCGTTCACGAAGTAGAAATTGAGATAACTCAGGGTCAGGCGGTTTTCCTCGAAACTTGCCGCC
This sequence comes from Bacillota bacterium, assembly GCA_023402395.1. Classification (GTDB taxonomy): domain Bacteria; phylum Bacillota; class UBA4882; order UBA8346; family UBA8346; genus JAEYGI01. Next base: position 163,218 of record JAEYGI010000002.1, on the reverse strand, counting down.
GGAGGCTGCTCGATCTCGATAATCTCGGGCCGGCGGCCTTTGGCGTCGGTGACCGAGCCAAGGATGGCCAGGTTTTCCCGGGAGATTTCAAAGCTGGGGTCGGACGGATCGCGGCAGACCTGGGTTAGGATCACCCCGGGCCGGGCAAAACAAGCCACGTTATCAATGTGGCCGTCGGTGTCGTCCCCGGTCCAGCCCCGCTTCAGCCAGATAGTTTTTTTTACCCCCAGGTAAGCGCGGAGCCGGGTTTCGATGGCCTCCCGGCCGAGATTGGGATTACGGTTCGGGTTGAGCAGGCATTCCTCGGTGGTCAGGAGCGTCCCCTCTCCGTCGACATGGAAAGAACCGCCCTCCATCACCAGCGGCGCGTCGAACCGGGGCACCTTGAAATGCTCCAGTAAGCGGGGGGCGACTTGATTGTCCAATTCAGCCGGGAATTTCCCGCCCCAGCCGTTGAAAATCCAGTTAATCCCCGCCAGCTCGCCCTGACCGTTGACGATAAAGGTCGGCCCGTTGTCCCTGGCCCAGGAATCATTGTGTTCCAAGGGTAGAATCTCCGCGAACCGCCCGCAATAGGCGGTGGCTTCCCCTGCCAAGCGGGGATTGACGATCAATGTCACCGGTTCAAAGGAGGCGACGGCCTTGACGATCTGAACGTAGGCCGGGATGATCGCCGCGAATGGTTCCGGCCAGGCCGCTTCCTTTACCGGCCATTCCATGATGGTCCGGTGATGGGGCGCCCATTCGGGGGGCATTTGAAAACCTAAATCGACTGGGTTCAAGAGTGTCCTCCTTGATCAGCACCGCTGTGACGTTTTTAGAACCGATCTTATTTTAACAAAAAATGCGGAAGAGGCAAGTCATTCGATCATATTTTGTCCGAACCTCCTCCATCCAAATTGTTAACTGTTTGCACTGCGGTGGAGGTTGTCAAACGAAGTGAAGTCTGTTATGATCGACACGGGTTTCCATGATTGTCATATTGTCAGGGAGGATTTTTGATGAATCCCGAATCACGCCAACGATTCAGCGCTTATCTGGCTGCGCTGGCCACCGCCGTTTTCTGGGGGTTCTCCTACATCAGCACCAAAACCTTGCTGGCGACCCTGTCACCATTTCAGGTGGCGGCCGGCCGGTTTTGGCTGGCCTCATTGATCATCTTAAGTATCGGACTGGCCACCAAAACCATCAAACCGGTGGCGCGGCGGGACTGGCCCCGGTTGTTTTTGGCCGGGTTCTCAGGGATTTTTACTTACTTTATCTTTGAAAACAGCGGCTTGCGGCTGACCACCGCCGGCATGGGTTCGCTGATCATCGCCACCATTCCGGTTTTGAACCTCCTGTTTTCCACGGTGATCATGAAACGCCGGATTTCCTGGGGGGCCTGGATCGGAGTCTTTCTTTCCCTGCTGGGCGTCTCCTTGATCATCCGGGCCGGAGCCCAGTTCGCCCTGAATGTTTTCTGGGGCAATCTCCTGGTGCTGGGCGCGGCGGCTTCCTGGGTCGCTTATACTCAGCTCAATCAACCACTCTCCGAGCGGTATGATTCGTTCTCCCTCAATCTGTATCAAACGTTGGTCGGCACGGCCTTGCTGACCTTGATCGCCCTGGGCGAGGGCCGGAGTTTGCCGCCGCTTACGCCCGGGATCGGATTGAACCTGCTGTTCCTGGCGGTCTGCTGTTCGGCGCTGGCTTATATTTTTTATCTGTACGCCTTGCGCCGGCTGGGCGCGACGGTGGTGACGACTTTCATCAATTTTATCCCTGTCTTTGGAGTGCTTGGCGGGATATTGATCCTAGGCGAGCCCTTCGGTGTAGATCAACTCGCCGGCGGCCTGGTGATTCTGACTGGCGTTTTTTTGGTGAGCCGGAGCGGCCAAAAGACCGGGAAAAGAGGAGAAAATGCAGACCGAACCGCGACTGCTTGAACTGAATCGCCTGGGGATCCCAGAAGGGGTCCGGGACGGCTTTCCGATACTGGCCGGTTATTTTCCGATTGCCATGGCCTTTGGACTGCTGGCGAAGTCGGTTCCGGTTTCCCTGCCGGAGACCCTGGGATTTTCGATTTTTGTTTTCGCCGGGGCCAGCCAGTTCATGGCCTTGAATCTGCTGAAGACCGGGGCGGCGGTGGGCGAGATCGTCGTGGCCACGCTGCTCCTCAATTTCCGGCACTTGCTGATGAGCGCGTCGCTGGCGGCGCGCCTGACCGAGCGGCGCAAACATCTGCTGGCCCTGGTCGGTTTCGGCATTACCGATGAGACCTTCGCGGTCACGGCCACGCAGGACCGGCCGTTCAGCGTCCCCTATCTGTTGACAGTGGAAGGACTGGCCTATGCCGGCTGGGTCAGCGGGACTGGATTCGGGTATTTGATCGGCGAGATCTTGCCGCCGTTGGTTCGGACGAGCATGGGAATCGGCCTCTATGCGATGTTTGTGGCGATCCTGGTGCCGCAGTTCAAAAAGGCGTTGACCCCGATGATTTTGGCGCTGGGCGCGGGAGTCATCCACACGCTGCTGATCTGGCTGAAGCTTTTGCCGGGCGGCTGGAATCTGGTGGCCGCCCTGGTGCTGGCTGCCGTAATCGGCGCCTTTTTCCTGAACGAAGAAGCTGCGGAGGGCCATTAATCAATGAAAAATTGGATCCTGATCGCCGGCATGATGGCAGTAACCTATCTGCCCCGCCTGATTCCATTGCTGTCCCTGTCGGAGCGTTCGCTGCCGCCGTTTTGGAAGAGGGTTTTGCTCTTCATCCCGTATACGGCGTTGGGAGCGCTGATCATCCCCGGCGCCTTGACCGCCATTCCCGGCCAGCCGCTGGCGGCCGGCATCGGCTTGGCGGCGGCCGCCGGTTGCGCCTGGTATAAGGGTGGCCTGATCCTGTCGGTGCTGGCCGGCGTCGCCGCAACCTTTGTGACCTTGGCCGTTATGGCGGGATAGGGCGGCTAGGAACAAATTTGGAAACTGCTTGCGAGGAATGAGCCATGGAATTGATTCGGTTGACCGATATCCCCGGAGTCCAGGTGGGGCACGCGCATAATCTGGAAGCCGCCACCGGTTGCACGGTGGCGCTTTTTCCCGAAGGCGCGGTGGCCGGGGTCGATGTACGCGGCGGCGCGCCGGGAACGCGCGAGACCGATCTACTCAACCCGTTGAATCTGGTGGAAAAGGTTCATGGCGTACTACTGGCGGGCGGCAGCGCCTTTGGCCTGGATGCCGCCGCCGGGATCATGCGCTATCTGGAGGAGCGATCCATCGGTTTTGACGTGGAGGTGACCCGGGTCCCGATTGTGACCGGCGCGGTCATCTTCGATCTGGCCTGCGGCGAGGCACGGATCCGCCCTGATGCGGCCATGGGTTATCAGGCCTGTCTGAATGCGAGCCGCCACTCGTTCGCCGAAGGTTCGGTCGGCGCCGGAACCGGAGCGACCATCGGCAAGATTCGGGGGTTGGAATACGCCATGAAAGGCGGTATCGGCGCCTGCGCCTACCGGGTCGGCGGCTTGATGGTCGGCGCGCTGGTGGCGGTGAATTGTTTCGGTGATGTGGTCGATCCGGAGACCGGGCGGATCGTGGCCGGAACCCTGGACGATCAAAAACGGCGCTTTGTTGGCACCGAACAGTTGCTGATCGCCAATTATGACTCGCGGACCAATTATTTTACCGGGAATACCACCATCGGCGCGGTGGTGAGCAATGCCATCCTCACCAAGGCCCAAGCCACCAAGGTGGCGGGAATGGCCCACAACGGCCTGGCGCGGTCCATCCGGCCGGTGCACACCCTTTACGACGGCGACACCCTGTTTGCCTTGGGCACCGGGGAGATTGACGCCGACGTGAATGTGGTGGGAATCCTGGCGGTCCGGGCTGTGGAAGCGGCGGTGTTGAACGCGGTCAGGCAAGCCCAACCGCTGGCCGGATTCAAGAGTTGGGGAGAGTTGAACCAGTAGGTTGGATAACGATTCTAAACGAATCTTTTATAAATCAGGGCTGCTTCCGGCGCGCCAAAGGGAGATGACCTTTATTTTTTTCCCGGGAACAGATTCCGTGGACGCCGTTGCGTTCTGATTTTGTTCATTGATCGATGATCACATTGGTTGCGCAACTTTACTTAGTCATTTTGCAACCTGGCAATGTGGAAAAGCCATCTGCCAATTATCAATTGGTGGATCGCAATTGGTAATTGGTTCCAGACAAAATCAAATTGGATCATTGCCCGGACGGATTGGCAGTTGGCCCTGGAGGATTGTCATCTGCCAATTTACAATTGGTGGATCGCAATCTGAGATTGCCACCTGCCAATTTGGAAAAGGATCGTTGCAATGTGAATAAGCATGTTGGCAATGAAGCGGGGTGTGGTCGCAATCCACCCGCGCCGGTTGTCTGGGGGCTGGAGCGCAACGGCGTCAGGATTGAAAGAAGCGGCCCGGTTTGGAAACGGGTGCGGGGAAGCCTTCGTCTTTCACGAACAGGGAAGGCCGATTTTTTTGTTTGGAACGATTAAGCAGGAAAAACGTTAAAATATGCGAAAGGTATTATGTGTATAATCAACAACCGCTGGAATCAGCGGGTCCCGGTGCCGACACCCGGCCGCGAAGAGCGGCAATCGCAAGCCGAGATAAGAAAATGGGAAAGAAGGGGTGTGGATGGAGTCCATCGAGTTTTTAATGAGTATCGGCTGGCCGGCCACGCTTTATTTCGCCGTTGGCCTGTTTTTATTAATATTCGAAATGTTTCATCCGGGATTCGGCGTGCCCGGGATCATTGGATTCATTCTGCTGATAGTGGGGATCGTCTCGACCGCTCCTACTTTGGTGGAAGCGCTGGTGATGATCGTCATCCTGATCGCGCTGTTGGGCATCGCCCTGTCGGTCGCGCTCCGTTCGGTGCGGCGGGGACGGCTGTCCCGGATCATGGTGTTGCGGGATACGACGAACCGGGATAGTGGCTATATCGGCACCGAGGATTTCGGGGCTTTTTTGGGCCGGGAAGGAGTTACCTTGACCGTGCTCCGGCCGGCCGGAACGGTTGATTTCGCCGGGGAAAAGCTGGATGTGGTTTCGGAAGGAGAGTTTCTGCCCAAGGGGACCAAAGTGGCGGTAGTCAAAGTGGAAGGACGGCGGATCGTCGTCCGCGAACCGAAATAAAACCGGAGTGAAAGGGGATTGGTGACTGTAATGGAACTGCTTTATTTGATGGCCATTATCTTTGGAGTAATTATCTTTATGTCGATCTTCCTCAGTTTCGTGCCGCTTGGATTGTGGATCTCGGCGCTGGCGGCCAACGTGTACGTGGGGATCTTCAACCTCATCGGAATGCGATTGCGCCGGGTCATCCCAAGCGCCATCGTCCTGCCGCTGATTAAAGCCACCAAGGCGGGATTGGACGTATCGGCCAATCAGTTAGAAGCCCATTATCTGGCCGGAGGCAATGTGGATCGGGTGATAGACGCCTTGATCGCCGCCCACCGGGCCAATATGAATCTCAAGTTTGAACGGGCGGCCGCTATCGACTTGGCCGGCCGGGATGTGCTGGAAGCGGTCAAGATGAGCGTTAATCCGAAGGTGATCGAGACCTCCAATGTCTCGGCGGTAGCCAAGGATGGCATTGAATTGCTGGTCAAGGCGCGGGTCACGGTGCGCGCCAATATCGACCGCTTGATCGGCGGCGCCGGGGAAGCCACGGTGCTGGCCCGGATTGGCGAAGGCATTGTCACCACGGTGGGCAGTTCGCAATCGCATAAGGAAGTGTTGGAGAACCCGGATCGGATTTCCAAGACCGTGCTGGATAAAGGGCTGGACGCCGGGACCGCTTATGAAATTCTATCAATTGACATCGCCGACGTCGATGTCGGCCGCAACATCGGAGCCCAATTGCAAATGCTTCAGGCCGACGCCGATAAGAACATCGCGCAGGCCCGGGCCGAGGAGAAGCGGGCCATGGCCGCCGCCCAGGAACAGGAGATGAAGGCGTTTACCCAGGAGATGCGGGCCCGGGTGGTCGAGGCCGAGGCCGAGGTTCCGAAAGCCTTGGCGGCCGCGCTGCGCGAAGGCAAGATGGGCGTAATGGATTATTACAACATGCAGAACCTGATCGCCGACACCCAGATGCGGAGTTCGATCTCGGGCGTGAAACCGGAAGCGCCGGGGTCAGGGGTAGATAAAAAATAACTTGGGGAGTGAGAACGGATGTCGGTCAGAGAGGATGAGATCATCCGGTTGTTCGGACCGTTAACCAAAGAAGCCGCTGAAGAGCACCAAACCGGGGCCGTTGAAAAGAAGGAATCCAAGCCGGTGGGCCGCGCCGTGCTCCCTGCCCAGCCGGCGGTTCAATCTCCTCACGCGGGTCTGCATTTTGACCGGGAGGATCTGTGGCGGGGGATCGTTTATGCCACCATTTTGGGCAAGCCCCGTTGCAAATCGGGGCGGCGCTGGTAGCGGCCGGCGCGATGAAAGTTCTTTGGATCAGCGGTCCGGAGAACCGGGGATTTAAAAGTCTTGTGATAAACCCAGGCCTTTGGCCTGTGTTGCACTCAAAAGTTCAGAGAAGCAAGTGATAAAGTCGTTTTTCAATACTTTCGCAAGACTATCGCCGATCATTTGACTTTATCACATGGCTTTTAAAGCAAAAAGCCTGGTGTTTTCGATTGAAACGCCAGGCTTTTTTGACGGCTATTTTTTCAAGTATTCCTGGATCGTCTTCCGGACCGCGCCGGTCCCGGCGAGCATCTTGGCGGCCATCGCTTCCAGGCGGCTGCCGGTGTCGCCGTGGCCGTAAAGCTCTTCACCCATGATCCCCTTGGTGTTGATGAGCGCCTTAAAGGCCGCGACCGAAGCCGCATCGCCCAGCTTGGCCTGAGAGCCGCTGGAGACCAGAAGCTCTTTACGGGGATCGTCTTCCAAGTTGTAATTCTGGCCCTGATCGTCAACGGCCATGGTGTAACGGAGGAATCCGGCCACCGGGAGCAGGACCAGATCCAGCTCATCCTTGGAGAGGCCCTTGGCCTCGCCCGCATAATAGGTGTCCAGGAAGCGCGGCAGCATCTTGGCAGAGGCGTTGAAGGCGATCCGCATCGGATCGTCGGGGATATTCGGATTGTTCAGCCGTTCGATGGCGGCTTTGGCGAAATCATTCGGATCCATTTTCTTCGGGCGATCGACGGTACGGATGACGATGGAGATGATCCGGTCGATTAAGGCGGTGATATCCTTGTCCTGCATCCCTTTGTAAACTCCGTAGCTGCCACGGTAGCCGAGGAGCACGCCGAGGCCGGCGATGACCGAGTGGCTCATATTCAGGATCCGGAGCTTCATATCCTCGTACTTCTTGACGTCCTCATAGGAATCCTCCATGAAAACCCCTTCGGCCTTTTCAAAGGCGGGACGGCCGTTGGGGAAGATATCCTCGACCGCCCAGTACCGGGCCCGTTCGGTCACGACCATGTTCGACTTGATGCCCAAGGCGTCCATGACCCGCTGGGTGTCTTCATTGGGGTTGACCGCGATCCGGTCGATCATGCAGTTCGGAAAGGAGAAGCGGGCCGGATCGGAAAGATAGTCCAGGAAGCCCTTAGGGGCGAGACCCTTTGCTTCCCAGGCCTTGGCCACGGTCCGCAACGTGGCGCCGGTGACGTGACCGTTCCCGGAGAAATTGGTGCAACTGACCATGGCGAACTTCAGGCCCGCTTTATACCGTTCCAGGGCGAAAGAGGTCCATTTGGCGGGATCGGAGTTGACGGTTCCTTCTTCCATGTCTTTGATCAGCACCGCGCTGATTGGCTCGGCGAACTCACCGCCGTGATAGTTGACCCCGTAAGTCCCTTCCGGCGCGTTGACCGTGGCGAATTGGATCGTCGGATCCTGAGCCAATTGGTTGAGCTTGGCCCAGGCCAGGCTGCCGGTGGCGCCGTCCAGGAAAAGGATGGAATCAAGGGCGCCCTGAATCTTCGGAACGACCTTGCCCTTTTCGTATTCGTAGATCAACTGGGTCATCAGAAAATCGGAAGCGGAGAGATCAGTGACATATTTCGGGGAGTAGGTTTCGACCCCGATCATCACCCCGGCCGACGGGTCCTCGTTCAACAGGTCCTGCATGATGTCTCCGGTGTGGCCGTAAGCCATTTTCCCGGCGGAGAAGCAGATCGACTTGATGGGAAGGCTTTTGCGCGGATACTTCGGCAACTCGACATTTTTTCCCTGCCAGAAGGATTTCTCCTCCAGCAGCCGCTGGTTAAGTACTTTATAGGCCATGGTCTGGTGATTCCTCCTATAAATAATTTATGGGGGTTCCAGGGCTTTGAAAAACCTTTTCCATTAATCATATAATTTTACGGCTTAAAAATCAAGGGGAGCGGGGCCAAGCGCCGGCTCCGGAACGGCTGGCGGTCGCCGCGGCGTCAAAAAAGGATTGCCGCCGCGGCGGCAATCCTTTTTAAAATATCGCATTCTCTATACCGCGACTGGCGTTGTCTCGGTTATTCCTCAAAGACCACGATGGCGGCGGGGTTTTTAATCCGCAGGATGGCGGTTTCAAAGATCCGGAGGCCGTGATTGAGCTTTTCCGGACCGAGGTACGCGGTGACCAGATCCTGGCCGATGGTCAGATCCAGATTGCGGAATTCGGAACTGACCAAGACCGCTTTGCCGGGCCCGACGGCCGGGGTTTGATACAGCTTGCCGCCGACCAGTTCCTTGACGCGCTGGGTTTCCAGCACGCCCATGTTCGGCTGAAGCCGCTGCATCTGGGTGTAGAGTTCGGGGTTGACCACCAGCGTGAACGAACCGGAAAAGCCCTTACCGATCAACAGCTCAATCCCTTTGGAGATATCGCTGAAGGGGTTGGCTCCCTTGGTCCAGTCGCTCTTGGCGACCCGGTTGGCGCCCTTGGCGGTCAGCAGCCCTTCGTATCCCAAGCCTTCGTTGCCGTTAAAGATCAGATCCTCTTCTTTTTTGGCGCAGAACGCGGCGGCGCCGGCGGCCGGCGACAGATCGAGCGGGATCCCGAACTGCCGGCTGTTTTCGATGTCCCGCCAAAACAGCGTAAAATCTTTATAAATCATCGGAATCTCAACGTGTTTTCTGTTGTTGACCTTGATGGCGGCCGAGTCGCGGTCGCCCCAGAGGTCGGATTCGGCATCGCTGGCGGCCTCGAAGTTATCAATGAACACGCTTTGGGCTCCCGCGCCCAGCGGCCCGTTGATCCGCAGGAAGCGCCGGCCGGTCAATATCTGCCGCGCCGCGGCGACCACGGTATCATCGATCCGGCTCCATAATTCAGCCGAAAACGGGGAATCGTCTCTCATCAGATAATCCATCGTATATCCCTCCTTATATTCAAACTGCAATCGTTAATCTTCCAACAAGCTGCCGATGGTCTTGACCGGAGCCGCCGCGGACTCGTCCGCGCTGGACCGGGCCGGGCCGCTTAATCCCAGCTCCTCCAGCATCTCCTTGACTTCGCCTTCGCCCTCGACGAAATGCTGGGCTTCGGCGGGATCGAGATGCCGGAGCAAGGTCATCAGCTCTCCGACATGGACTTTTTCTTCGTCGCGGATGTCGGCGATGACTTTTTTGGCCACCGGATCGTCGGTTGCCTGGACATGCGCGTCATAGACATAGATGGCCTCCAGTTCACCGGCGATATCCAGACGAATCGCCTGGATCAACTCTTCCTTGGAGATTTTGCGGTTGACATTGCCTTGAAATGGATTGGCGAAATTCGGCATATAGTACCATCCTTTCTTTCGATTAAATTTTTTGCCCGGTTCACTGCCAAAGCGCGGGCTTATGTTTAAGTATAAAACTACTTATTACTATAATATACTTCACTTTACAAAAGCACAATGGGAATTGATTAAAAAAAGATGAATTATCCGGGAATGCGGCAAATTGATTCAAAGAAAGTTGTCCAAAGAGTTTAGCTGTCGATTGCGCGCCAATGATCGATATTGCGATGCTAATTGATGGACATTATTAGGGAAGGGTTGTTCCATGAAACCGGTGAAATAAAAAATTCCCTTTCCAATGGCAGGAAAACCGGGTTAATGGTTGAAAAATACCGACAGTTAATATATGACCGGATCACGGAGGTGTATTCATGGTTACTCCTTCCATCGGGCTCGTCCTGGAGGGCGGGGGGATGCGGGGCGCATATACGGCCGGCGTATTGGACGCTTTTATGGATCAAGGGATCGAAATTCCCTATGTGATCGGCGTCTCGGCCGGAGCTAACGCCGGGGCGAATTATGTCTCGGGCCAGCGGGAACGGAACCGGAGGGTGTTCATTGATTTCGTCCGGGACCGGCGTTATGCCGGGCTGCGCAACCTATGGTCTGAGCGGAGCTGGTTTGGGATGAAGTTTCTCTTTGAGACCCTTCCCGAAAAGTTGTTGCCTTTCGATTATCAACGCTTTCAAGAGTCGGCCAAGACCTTTACGGTCTGCGCCACCGACGGCGCCAGCGGCGAATCGGTTTATTTTGCGCAAAAGGAGTATGACCCATATCTTTTCGTCCGGACCATCATGAGGGCGTCGAGCAGTCTGCCGCTGCTCGCTCCGCCGGTGGCAATCGACGGCCGGAACTGTTTTGACGGTGGGGTCAGCGATTCGATCCCGATCGAGCGGTCGCTGGCCGACGGGAATCAATTTAATGTGGTGATCCTGACCCGGAACGCCGGGTACCGGAGGAAACCGGCCCGGCTTGGGGCAATCCCGCGCCGGATGCTGGCCGGGTATCCCAGGATTATTGAGAGGCTAAACGAGCGTCATCGTAATTATAACGCCTGTCTTAACCGGATCGAGCGCTTGGAGCGGGAAGGCCGGGTTTTTGTGTTCCGGCCGGAGGCCAAACTGATAGTGGGACGGATGGAGCGAAACCCCGGCAAACTGGCGGATTTGTACGATCAGGGATATTTGGAAGCGCGGGAACGGGTTGACGCGTTGAAGAAGTGGATGGATCAGATACTTGAAATCGTACTGACGGAGCAATAGATGCTCGTTTCCGAGTTGAAACTTGAAAACCTCCGCCGTGGGATAGTGAACCGGCTTCTGTTTGAGGGAATTGCCGATGACGGCCGGAACGGGGATTGCATCTTCGTGTTCGGCAGCACGAGCAGTCTGGTGATTCGCGTTCCCAAAGCAGTGGAAATATACTTGGCGGGCCGCTCCGGGAAGATCCTGATGAGCGGGGGAGATCGGTTCGGAGGGAAAACGGTTCCGGAGGCTCTGGCCATGAAAGAACGGGCCATGGAACTGGGCGTGCCGGAGCGGGATATCCTGGTGGAAACCGTCTCCAACCATACCAAAGAGAATGTGCTCGCCTCCATGCTGCCGCTGGACCGGGCTTTTGGTCTGCACCGGGTGAAACGGTTGCTGGTGGTGACCTCACTACACCATATGCGGAGGAGCCTTCTGTTTCTGCTGACTTATCTGCCGCCGTGGATAGAGTATACCCTTTGTCCCGCGCCGGATCCCCAGGCCAATCCGGAGAACTGGTGGAACAATCCGGTAGGAATCCAACGGGTTTGTCATGAGGTGGAAGGGTTGATCCGGGCGGTCCGGGAAGGGCATATCCGGGATTGGGAATTTTAAACCGGAATATCGAAAAAGGCGGGTCATCACCCGCCTTTTTCGATATTCCGATTATACTTCCGCCGGCCCCCGTCGCGGCACGGCTAAAAATTCCAGCTTGGGGTTCTTCTTAGCGACATTTTCGAACGCCCACTCGCTCCGGAACAGTCCGACCGGCCGCTCATCGCGGTCGTAGACCAGCAGATCGCCGCCGAGATTGATATCTTTGGCGTCAGGCCCCTCGATCCAGCGGGCCATCCCATACGGCAGGTGATAGATGCTGACATCAACGCCATATTCGCCCTGAAGCCGGTATTGAAGGACGTCGAACTGGAGGCTGCCGACCACGCCGATCACATAGGACTCCACGCCGTAGTCGGGCTGTCGAAAGAGCTGGACTGCGCCTTCCTGGGTGAGTTGCTCGATCCCCTTGACGAACTGTTTTCGCCGCATGGAGTCTTTGGGCTGGACCCTGGCGAATTGTTCGGGCGGGAAGACGGGAAAGTCCTCGAACCGGAATTTGCCGCCTTGGGCGCAGAGCGTGTCGCCGATACCGAAGACGCCCGGGTCGAACAGCCCGATGATGTCACCGGGAAAGGCTTCGTCGATGATCGCCCGGTCCTGGGCCATGAACTGCTGTGGCTGGGCAAGCTTAATGGGCTTGCCGGTTTGGACGTGATAGACCTCCATGCCCCGGACGAATTTGCCCGAGCAGATCCGGATAAAGGCGATCCGGTCGCGGTGGGCCGGGTTCATATTGGCCTGGATTTTGAAGACAAAGGCCGAGAAGCGTTCGTCCTCTGGCGGCAGCTCGCCTTCGTTGGTTTTCCGGGCCGCCGGCGGCGGCGCCAGCCGGAGGAATTCCTCCAGGAACGGCCGGACTCCGAAATTGGTCATGGCGCTGCCGAAGAAGAGCGGGGTCAGATCGCCCCGCAGTACCCGCCTGAGATCAAAGCTGTCGCCGGCCAAGTCAAGCAGTTCGATATCGTTCATCAGACTCTGGTGAATCTCTGCCCCCAGCAGCCCGGCGAAGGCCGGATCGTCGACTCCGCCCACGGTAGAGGGGACGACATACTGGCCGTGGCCGCCCTCGGTATCGAACAACTCCACCTGCGCCTTGAAGCGGTTATAGACTCCCTTGTATTCGCCGCTGACTCCGACCGGCCAGTTCATGGGGTAGGAACGGATGCCGAGCACCTTCTCGATCTCCTCCATCAATTCGAAGGGATTCTTGCCGTGCCGGTCCAGTTTATTGACAAAAGTAAAGATCGGAATCCCCCGTTGCTTGCAGACTTTGAACAGTTTAATGGTTTGGGCCTCGACGCCTTTGGCAACATCGATCAGCATTACCGCGCAATCGGCGGCCATCAGGGTCCGGTAGGTGTCCTCGCTGAAGTCCTGGTGGCCCGGGGTGTCGAGGATATTGATCTTGTAGCCGTCATAGTCGAACTGGAGTACGCTTGAGGTAACCGAGATCCCCCGTTGCTTTTCAATTTCCATCCAATCGGAGACCGCGTGGCGCTGGGCCTTCCGGGCCTTGACCGAACCGGCCAGATGAATGGCGCCGCCGTAGAGCAGCAGTTTTTCGGTGAGGGTCGTCTTTCCGGCGTCGGGATGGGAGATAATGGCGAAGGTGCGCCGTTTTTCGATTTCAAGGCGCAACGCTTGGTCAGTGACTGCGGGCATCGTTAAAACCTCCATTGATCGACTACAACAATCCAATATTATATCATGAATCGTTCGTAAGGATAAGTGGTCTTTACAAAAACGGACTTTTGAAGTCATTGGGATAACGCAGAACGGTCGTTAATTCAAAGTACGTTGGGGGTTACTCGCTTCGCCCAACTTATGATGGATTTCAATATATGAATATGCCCGTTAATCGGGCATCGATCGATGCCGAAGGTCCGGCGATCGATCCTTATCCGCTTTGGCAGGAGATGCCAAACAATCGCAGAATCTTATCAAAAAATGTGACCGTTTGGATGAATGTGGGGGAGTCCGACAGGGTAAGTGAATTGATCCGGGAAAGGAGCAACCATGGAAGAATTATTCGTCAGAAAAGCAACGCCGAATGACATGTATCCGGTGATCGAATTGATTACCGACTTGCTTTCCGAATTGGACGGTTCCAAGGCCGAACTGGATTCGGAGAGCTTAAGCAAGGTTTATGCGGAGTTCATTTCCAATGACAATAATCGGGCTTTGATTGCGTTTGACCATGAAAAGCCGGTGGGCGTCATCACCGTAATTCAATCGATTGCGATTTATGCGCAAGGGAAATACGGGATTATCAATGAATTTTATGTATTGCCGGAGTATCGCTCCAGGGGCGTTGGCAAATTACTCATGGAAGAAGCCGTGAAATTCGGGAACGACAAAAATTGGCGCAGGATCGAGGTTGGGGCTCCAGACCGGGAAAAATGGCAACGTTCCATCGGGTTTTACGTCAAGGAGGGCTTCGTGGAAATCGGCCCGAGGTTAAAAAGAGTTTACAAGGATTAATGCCACGGACATTTCCGTCGGATCAGATTCAGTTAATATTTTGGAATGCCCGGCGCGGGCTTTACCTGACAGTAAACCATGATAGGAAGAGAGGGACTAAGTTGGAAACAATGGAAGCAACCATCCTGAGATCATTGGACGCCGGTTCGGGCGAATTATATGAATTTCTTCCCTATTTGCTTCAAGATTTGTGGGAACTTGGCGCGGCCCCGGAAATCATTGTAAAAATGGTTCAGACGCATCTCGCCGGAGGCCAAATCCATGGCCTGGATTTGGGCTGTGGCAAGGGAGCGGTAACGGTTCGTCTGGCCCAAGAACTCGGGTGCCACGTGAAGGGAATCGACGGAGTAAAGGAATTTATCGAGTATGCCAAGACAAAGGCTAAAAACTATGGTGTCGGAGCCATTTCCGAATTTAAGTGGGGAGATATCCGTCACAGCATCACGGAAGAAAGAGGCTATGATTTCGTGATCCTCGGCGCGTGCGGAAATGTGCTGGGTGACTGGGATTTGACCCTTGACGCGCTGAAACGGGTGACCAAAAGCAAAGGATGGCTGATCATTGACGATGCGTTCGCCGAGGACGGCCAACCATGCGATGGGTATGCCTCTCATCGCGAGCTCATGAGCTGTTTTGCCAAACATAAAGTTGAATTAATTGAAGAGAACGTTATCGTCGAAAACCTGGCCAAAGAGGTAAACCTCTTTAACAACCAAAACATCAGGCAGCGGGCCAGTGAGTTGAAAGAAAAACACCCGGGCAAAAGCGCCATTTTTGACGATTACGTTCAAACACAACTGCTTGAATGCGAAGTCTTGGAGAATAAAGTGAAATGCGCTACGTGGCTGCTACGAAAGATTGAATAAAAGAAAAGAAGCCGTGTCAGAACATTGGAATTGGGGACAACGGGAGGAGAAGGGATGCTCAAAAGCAATCTGGTGTTGATCGGGATGCCCGGCGCGGGGAAAAGCACTTTGGGTGTGCTGCTCGCCAAGACGCTGGGCAAGAATTTCGTCGATACCGATTTACTGATCCAGGAGAGTGAGCGCCGCTTGCTCCGGGAGATCATCACCGCGGACGGCGTGGCCGGATTTCTGCGCATCGAAGAACGGGTGCTGCTTGGCGTAACGGCGTCCAACGCGGTGATCGCCACTGGCGGCAGCGCGGTTTACAGCGGCCCGGCCATGCGGCGGCTCCGGGAGGACGGGTTGATTATTTACTTGAAACTGCCCTATGAAGAGGTTGAGCGACGGATCACCAATATGGCCGACCGGGGGATTGCCTTTGGGGAAGGGCAGCGGCTGCTCGATCTGTTTCTGGAGCGGACGATTCTCTACGAGCAATATGCCGAACTGACGGTGGACTGTTCCGGAAAGACGCCGGAAGAATCGTTGCGGGCGATCGTGGGCGCGCTTCCCGGAAGGGATTGAGCGCCGCACGCACTGGTGGGGCAGGGCCCAAAAAATACCCCTTTTTTACGCTCCTTTCAACAGGAGAATCCCGCTTCTGGTCGAAACTATTAATGTTAAATTCTTACTAAGGGGGTCATTTCATGAATCAAAACCGGATTTTCCCGATCCTTGCCGCGCTGTTGTTGATTCTGACGCTCTCCTTGACCGGACTGACCGCCGCGAAGCCTTTCAAAGTGGCGATGGTCACCGACATCGGTGGGTTGGGCGATAAATCATTCAATGACGCGGCCTATGACGGACTCAAAATGTTGCAGAAAGAGTTCGGCGCCGAGATCAAAGTAGTCGAATCCTCCAAAATGGAAGACTATGTTCCCAACTTAAAGAGTCTGGCCGACCAGAAGTACGATGCGATCTGGGCCATCGGCTTCCTGATGGCCGATGCTCTGACCGAAGTCGCCAAAGCCTATCCTAGTCAGAAATTCGGGATCGTCGACTCGGTGGTGCAAATCCCGAACGTTCATTCCGTGGTCTTTAAGGAACAGGAAGGGTCATTCCTGGTGGGCGTGATCGCCGGCGTTGATTCCAAATCCCATAAAGTCGGCTTTATCGGCGGAATGGAGTTCCCGCTAATTAAGAAGTTTGAGGCCGGCTATCTGGCCGGAGTGAAAGCGGCTGACCCCAAGGCCAGGACCTTCTCGGCCTATGCCGGCGCGTTCGATAACCCCAATAAAGGCAAGGAACTGGCGGCCGCCCAATTCACTTACGGCGCCGATATCATTTATCATGCCGCCGGCAGTACCGGGCTCGGCGTAATCGCCGCCGCCAAGGACAGAGGGAAGGGCTATTGGGCGATCGGAGTGGATAAATGCCAGCATGCCGAAGGCCTGGTGAACGGGAGAGATCAGGTGCTCGCCTGTATGGTCAAACGGGTTGATGTCGGCGTCTATAAAGCTACGGCCAAAGCCATTGACGGCAAATTCGACGGTGGTGGCGTCACTGAAATGGGATTGGCCGATGAGGGTGTCGGCGTCTGCGCCAACGCCAAACGGACCGCTTCCGCCAAAGCCTTGTTCAAGGCCGAAGAGTTCAAGAAACTGATTATCGCCGGAAAAGTGAAGGTTCCGGTTGATCCCAAGGAAATCAAATAATAATTTCTATATGTATGTAGGAAGGCGGTGCCGGTTTAAAAACCGGCACTTTTTAAAAGCGTTGTGGCCGGCCCCGGCCGAAAGCCGGGGAATGTAGCAAAAGCTGGAGGAGGTGGCGCGGGTTGAGTTCGGAAACCGTCCTCTTGATGCGCGATATCTGCAAGAGTTTTCCCGGAGTCCCGGCCAACCGAAACATTCGGTTCGAGTTGCGGCGGGGCGAGGTTCACGCCTTATTGGGGGAGAACGGAGCCGGGAAAACCACTTTGATGAAGATCCTTTACGGATTGTACAAACCGGATTCCGGCGAGATCTGGCTGAACGGAGCGAAGTTGGATATCCGTTCCCCCCTGGAAGCTATCGAGGCCGGAATCGGAATGGTTCATCAGCATTTCATGCTGATCCCCCCGTTCACCGTGCTGGAAAACATTATTCTTGGCCGGGAGCCCCGGCGGCGTTTCGGCCGGGTGGACCGGGAGAAGGCCTTGGCCACGATTACGGCCTTGATGGAATCGATGGGACTCCGGGTCGATCTCGGCGCCAAAATCGAAGACATCTCCGTCGGCCTTCAGCAGCGGGTGGAGATATTGAAAGCGTTATACCGCGAGGCGGAGATTTTGATCCTGGATGAACCGACCTCGGTGCTTACCCCGCAGGAAGCGGAGGAACTGGGCCGGATTCTCCGGAAATTGGTGGCGGCCGGCAAATCGGTGATCTTTATCACCCACAAGTTGAAAGAGGTCATGAAATTCGCCGACCGGATCACGGTGATTCGTCGCGGCGAGGCCATTGCCACGGTCGAAAGCGGACATACCGATGTTGACGCCTTGGCGGAGATGATGGTCGGACGGAAAGTGCTGCTGGAAGTGGAGAAGACACCGGCCCGTCCGGGAGCGACCGTGTTGCGGGTTGAAAATTTGCAGGCGTTGGATAATCGCGGCTTGCCGGCCTTGCGTGGCATCGACCTGGAAGTCCGCTCCGGCGAGATTGTCGCCGTCGCCGGCGTGGATGGAAACGGGCAGAGCGAGTTGATCGAGGTTTTAACCGGATTGCGCAGCGCCACTTCCGGCCGGGTGCTCATTGAGGATCAGGAAATGACCAATTGTTCGTCGCGCCGGATCATCGAAAACGGAGTCGGCCATATTCCCCAGGACCGCCAGAAACGCGGCTTGGTGCTTGATTTCTCGATTCGCGAAAATCTGATCCTGGAAACCTACCGGACCCCCGCTTACAGCCGGGCCGGGTTTATCGATACCGAGCGGTCCCAAGCCGATGCCCTGGAGATGATTCGCGATTATGACATCCGGACGCCGGACGCTAACCTGGCGGCAGCGTCCCTTTCCGGCGGAAATCAGCAAAAAGTGGTGCTGGCCCGGGAGATCGGGCGCAATCCGAAACTGTTGATCGTGGCTCAACCCACCCGTGGCCTCGACGTTGGCGCTATCGAGTTCGTCCATAGGCAACTGATCCGGGAGCGGGATCAAGGAAAGGCGATTCTGTTATTTTCGTTGGAACTGGATGAGATCCTGACGCTGGCCGACCGGATCGCCGTGATCTATGAAGGAGAGTTGGTGGGCGTCTTGCCCCGCGCCGACGGGACCGAGGAACGAATCGGCTTGATGATGACCGGCTGTTTGCGTTTGAGCCGGACCGGAGAGGTGATCAATCAATGAAATGGGATAATCCCGGCCAAGCATTCAAAAAGTATGGATCCAAGCTGCTGTTTCCGGCAGCGGCCTTGGGCTGCGCCCTGGTCATCGGTTTCGCGGTCATCGGATGGTTCGGCGCCGACCCGTGGGTTGCGTTCCGGCATCTTTTCACCGGGGCCTTTGGAAGCCCCGCGAAGTTCGGGGAGACGCTCGTCTATGTCTCGCCGTTGCTTTTAACCGGCTTGAGCATCGCGGTGGCCTTCCGTTGCGGACTGTTTAACATCGGCGCCGAGGGTCAGTATATCATGGGTATGATCGGCGCGGCCTGGATTGGGGCGGCCTTCACCAATCTTCCGGCTTGGCTGCATATCCCCCTGACGATGGCTGCCGGGATTTTGGCCGGACTGCTCTGGGGGGCCATTCCCGGGTATTTCAAGGCGCGTTTTGGCGCCCATGAAGTCATCGCAACAATTATGATGAACTATATCGCCATACATTTCACGGGCTATCTGGTTAATTACGTGTTGCTGGAGCCGCCGGGATACCGTCCGGTGACCCGGATGATCAGCGAATCGGCGAAACTGGCCCGGTTTCTGCCGCCGTCCCGAGCCCATCTGGGGATCGCGGTGGCCTTGGCTTGCCTGATCCTGGTTTATCTTTTCCTCTGGAAGACCAAATGGGGCTTTGAAATCCGGGCCGTCGGGCTCAATCCTGAAGCCGCCCGTTACGCCGGGATTAATGTGACGAAAAATCTGGTGCTGGCCATGGCGGTCAGCGGCGGACTGGCCGGGCTGGCCGGCGCGTTGCAGGTTCAGGGGATCCAGTACCGCTTCAATGATTTGTTCGGGTTTCCGGGATACGGGTTTGACGGAATCGCCGTGGCCCTGCTCGGAAACAATCACCCGGCCGGAATCGTGTTCGGGGCGCTTTTATTCGGGGCCATGAACAGCGGCGCCCTGGAGATGCAAAGCGTGGCCGGGATCTCCAAGCATCTGATCGGAATCATGCAGGCGGTAATCATTTTTTTAGTATCCGCTGATTATCTCTTGAAGAAAATGCGCATTGGCCGGAGCCGGCCGGCGGTAGCTGCCTCAACCGCGACTCCCGCCGGAAAGGAGGTGTGAGCGATGGACTGGGCCATGTTCATGGGAGTGGCCGCTTTTGTGATGGCCTCCACGCTCCGGGCCGCCACTCCGTTGATCTTCGCCGCGTTGGGTGGGGTGTTTTCGGAGCGTTCCGGCGTGATCAATATCGGCCTTGATGGGATCATGCTGCTCTCCGCTTTCTTTGGCATGTACGGCTCTTATCTCACCCACAATCCCTGGGCCGGGGTGCTGCTGGGAATGCTGGTTGGCGGCTTGATCGCGGCGGTTCACGCCGTTTTTAGCATCGAGCTTCGCGCTAATCAGGTGGTCAGCGGGGTGGCGATCAATCTCCTAGCCACGGCCGCCACCAGTACCTTTTTATTGAAGATCTTTCATACTGCTGGCCAGTCGGAATCGGTAGCCAAGATCGAAGACTGGCGGATTCCGTTTTTGGCCGACCTGCCCTTTCTGGGAGACGCCTTCGGCAAGTTGAATCCATTAGTCTATCTGGCTTTGCTTTTGGTTGGGCTCTCCGCCTTCTTTTTGTTCCGGACCGCGCTCGGGCTGCGGATTCGTTCCGTGGGCGAAAATCCGGAGGCTGCGGCCACGGTGGGAGTCAGCGTCCGGAAGATCCGGTATCTGGCGGTGATCGTCAGCGGGCTGCTGGGCGGCTTGGGCGGGGTCTTTTTGTCCCTCGGCTCCATGGATTTGTTTAAGGAAAATATGACCGCCGGCCGAGGATTCATCGCTTTGGCGGCCATGATCACCGGGAAATGGCATCCGGTCGGCGCGTTCCTGGCTTGCCTGCTCTTTGGTTTCGCCGAGGCGCTGGAAGGGCAGTTTCAATTGCTGGGCCTGGAGATTCCCACTCAATTCTTACACATGCTCCCTTATCTCTGCACTCTGATTCTGATTCTGGGAGTGGTCGGCCGGTCGACCGCGCCGGCCGCGGATGGAATTCCGTATGAAGGGAGAAAATAAGGGTGGTGAAAGCCGCGCAAACTTTCTCAACGGGGTGGGATGAATCGGATGATGGACCGGCAAATCGGCTTAATCGCCGACACCCACGGCTTGCTCCGGCCGGAGGCGGTCCGGGGCTTGGCAGGGGTTGACCTGATTATTCACGCCGGTGACATTGGCGCCCCACGGGTGATCACAGAACTGGAGCAGATCGCCCCGGTGGTCGCGGTCCGGGGAAATTGCGACCGGGAGCCGTGGGCTGAGACGTATCCTCCGACGCAGTTCGTTGAAGTGGGATCCTTTGTAATCTACGCGATTCATCAGATCGACCGGCTCGATCTGGATCCGGCGGCCGCCGGGATTGGACTGGTGGTTTATGGTCATTCTCACCGGCCGGCTCAGGCGATTCGCGATGGAATATGGTATGTGAATCCCGGCGGGGCCGGACCGCGCCGATTTTCCTTGCCGGTGACCGTGGCCCGGTTAAAGATTAACCGGGACGGACTGGATTTGAAATTCGTGAATTTGTCGATTTGAATCCGGGCAATTGATGATAGAATAGTAATTAAGCATGACGGAATAAGCTAACCAAGGCATCTATATATGTTGAACTAAAGATTTACCCACTCTAGATGTTCAACATATTTCCTTCGTCCATAAGTTCAAGTAAATTCCTTAATGTGTTTTTCAGCCGATGCTTCATGGATGAAAAAAATGATTAAATTCTTTACTTGAACTTATATAGGATGAAGTAAATTTCTTAACTAAATTTGCATTCATAAAGCCGAATGCAAATGAATCAAATCGGAATTTACTTCAACTTATATATTCAATATTCGGGGGTTATCCTGTTCATGAAGATTATCCTTACCGGCGGCGGAACCGCCGGACATGTCACGCCGAACCTGGCGCTGGCGCCACGGCTGAAGGCGTCGGGTTTTGAAATCACCTATATCGGGTCTACCAACGGCTTGGAACGTCAATTGATCGAGCGTGAGAATATTCCGTATTACGGTATTCACGCTGGAAAACTCCGCCGCTATCTGGATCTGAAGAATTTGACCGACACCGTCCGGATTGCCAGAGGATTTCTGCAGGCGCTGTCGATTATCGCCAAGGTCAAACCGGACCTGGTCTTCAGCAAGGGCGGTTTCGTCTCCTGTCCGGTCGTTTGGGCGGCCTGGACTCACCGGGTTCCGGTGATCATCCATGAATCGGACTTTACGCCCGGGCTCGCCAACCGGCTGTCGCTGCCCTTCGCCAAAACGGTGTGTTATACCTTTCCGGAGACTGCCAGGCACTTTCCGGAAGGAAAAGGGGTTTTGACCGGAATTCCGGTTCGCGAGGAACTTTTCCGGGGGGATGCGGCTCAGGGAAGGGCGCTTTGCGGTTTTGGAGATCAAAAGCCGGCGCTGATGGTAATTGGAGGCAGCCAGGGTTCCGGCGTTCTGAATTCGGCCATCCGGACCAATTTGGCCGCGCTGTTGGAACGCTACCAGATCTGCCATATCTGCGGACCGGGCAATCTCGAAGTCGCCCTGAACGGCCAATCCGGGTACCGGCAGATCGAATATGCCAACGAAGAGTTGCCGCATCTTTTCGCCATGGCGGATCTGGTGGTATCCCGGGCGGGCGCCACCACTCTCTTTGAATTGCTGGCGTTACGAAAGCCGCATTTGCTGATCCCGCTCTCCAAACAATCGAGCCGGGGTGATCAGATTCTAAACGCCCGGTCGTTTGCGAAGCAAGGGTTTAGCCGGGTGCTGATGGAAGAGGACTTGAATTCCGGGAGCTTACTAGAGAACCTTTCCGCACTGGAACGGGACCGGTATGGCTACGCGGCCCGGATGAGCCGGTCGGCGCTCTCCGACACCACTGAGGCGGTGCTTCAGGTTATATTAAAAGCGTTGTAAGAGAAACCCCGGCCTACGGTAAGGCCGGGGTTTTTGTCCATGCGCTAAGAAAAACGGGGATAAGTCGCTTACGTTAGCCCGCAATCGTAATCCCCCATCCGTATTGGTCGAGATCCACGCGACCATCGACGGTGAATTGTACCCCCTCGGCGGCCAAACGCGCGAACTGCTCTTCGCGGCACAAGGCGGAGAGTCCGCCGGATCGGTTTACCACCCGGTGCCAAGGCAGATTTCGTTCTTCCGGCGCGGCCCGCATCGCCCATCCGACGACCCGGGCCGCCCTAGGGTTCCCCAACAGCGCAGCGATCTGGCCGTACGTGAGCACCTTCTGTTCTGGAATTTCAGCCACGATTTGATATACTTGCTCAAAGAAGCCGGTCATGGGCAATCCTCCGCTGTTCGCGCCGGCACTTACGCCGATTATCCACGTAATTATTAGGCAATTAACTGAAGCATCTCCATTCGATGTCCTAATAGCATTCGAAACGAATCGTCAAAATCCTTTTCAATTTTTATCCCATATCGATTGATCCGAGTCAACCGAGAATCGTCAATGTGGCTCGATCCGGTTTATAACTAGTAATGCTACGGTTTCATAGTAATGTTGAGGGCATTGAGGACTCTGGTAATCCGTTTGGCCCAAGCCCGTTCATCGGCGGGGTCTGGATTGGCCTCGCCCGCGACATGAAGTCCGACCGCCATCCCGGTCTTGGTCTCCAGCCAGACTGCTCCCGAATCGCCGGGCAGGCTGATCTCGCCGTCCGGAGCCGGCATGGTCGGGTCAGGGATGATCGTAAATCCTTCCTCGTTGACGCCATCGATGATTCCATAGGTTACTCCGGTGGTCCGGCCGGATTTGACGACACGCATTCCAACGAGAGGTTCCTCATCGCCGTGAAGAGACTCGGAGACGCCCATAAAACTTTCCGAAAGCGACCGGCTCCGGTTGAACTGAAACACAGCGCAGTCAAACTCTCTGTCCCAGCGCGACAAGTTACCGACGATATCTTGTTCGGCCTTGCTGGCCGGTTGTGCCACCGCGTCGCCGAATTGGCCCGAATTCCCCACCAATACATGATGGGCGGAGAGTCCCATCGGAGTCCGGGTGATTTGATCATACACGATTGCCCCTAAGGTTCCAATCCCTTTCAATTTGGTATTGGCAATGGCGACTCCCGCCGGTAGCGGGTCGAAACGTTGATCGCGGTCTGCCGTCAGGTGTTGGAGTTCCGGATTGCTTTGGATCACATCCACCCGTAACCCTTCGATCTGGAGCGGTAGGATTTGGGCGGGGGACAGCCAGTGGAGCGGTAGTTTTTGATGAACATGGATGCGCAACGACAGTTCTGGAAGAGGTTTTTTTTGTCGGAACCGGTATCCGATGTCCAGATAATGAATTCCCGTAAAAAAACGCAACAAATCACGGTGATGATCCTGCAATACCGCCAGCAGCCGTTCCTGTTCGCTCCTGGAGTAAAGAAACATTATCGTATCCCGCCTTATCTCATTTCTTTTTATTAAGATATTGTCATAAGGAAGGGATGGTTACACTTCGGCGGGGTTCGGGAAAGAGCGTTTCAACTGCAATAAAAAAACCGTGACGAAGGTCACGGTTCAACGACTTTATCCTTGCTTTTCTCAGCATTTGCTCAGAGTGGTTTTTAACGGTCAGTTTTTGGTAATAATGCATGGCCCCAGAATATCGGGACCGGTATGAGTTCCCAGTACCGGCGAGAGTTTGACGAGCGGCACCGGCATCCCGGCGATTTTCTCCAATTCCTTGGCGTATTCGGTGGCTTCCTCCAGGTTATCCCCATAATGCAAGCCGAGCTGTTCCACGCCGCCCCGGTCGGCTTGCTCCTTGACCAATTCCAGGGTCCGGGCTTTGGCCGCCTTGAGGGTTCGCACCTTTTCCAGGGCGGTCATTTTGCCGTCATCCTCAAACCAAATGATCGGTTTGATTTGAATGATCGATCCAATCAGCGCCTGGGCGCCGCTCAACCGGCCCCCTTCGTACAGATAACGCAAGGATTCTACCATGAAAAAGATTTTGGTCCGGTTGCGCATCGCTTCGATGGTTTGAATAATGTCGGCCCGCGACGCGCCTTGGTCCGCCATCTGACGGGCCTTGAGGATCTGAGACGTTTGTCCGAATCCGCTATGCCGCGAATCGACGATGGAGATCCGGTCGGTCTCCAGGATTTGCTTGGCGAGATGGGCGGAGTTGAGCGTCCCAGAGATGCCGCCGGAGAGCACAATGCAGATGACTTCGTCTCCGGCGTCGACCGCCGGCCGGAATACTTCCAGAAACGAATTGGGATCCGGCTGCGAAGTGGTGAACCGGACGCCGCTCCGTTGCAGCTTGTAAAACTCATCGTAGGAGATGTCAAACAGTTCGCGCCGGCTGGTTTCATCCTGTCGGATGTACAGCGGAACCGCATCAACTCCGTATTTCCGGTATTCCTCGAAGGTCATGGACGATGTGGTATCAGTGACAATTCGAATCATTGACTCGCCCCCAATAAACAGTTAGTTAAGTTGTATTACATTTTGATTATTGATAATAATTTCGGTCTTTTGAACTCAAATCCTGCCCGGTTTGGCGAATTGATTTGAATTTGATTAATTTTTCTGGTCCTGTTTCCGGGGAGTGCCGATATAAATGGCATATAATATATTAAACTAAAGAATTACTAACTCAGATGGTTTAACATATTTTCCTCTGTGTACAAGTTCAAGTAAACTCCTTTGTTTATTTTCCAGCCAATGTTTAAGGATGGAAAATTGATTGGAACTTCTTTACTTGAACTTATATAGAAATAATTAATCAGGGGGTTTTTGCAATGCCTTGGGTAAATGTAATTAGCGGCAGGGAATTGACCGGGGAGGAACGAACGGAGCTGAAATCGGGTTTTGCTTTGGTTTTGGAACAACTGTTGGACAAGAAAGAGACGGGGCTCACCGTGACGTTCCTGAGTGCCGCCGGGCTGTATCGTGGGGGAGTGGAATCGCCGGACGGAGCGGTTATTGAAGTGAGATACATCGGGCAGTATCCCGCCGCGAAAAAACAGGAGATCACCCGTTGCTTTGTTGGATTGCTCGCCAGGGCGGCCGGATTTGATCCGTCGAAGATTATCGTGCCGTTTGCTGAATTTCTGCCGGAGAACTACGGCCGCCAGACGGCGCCGTAAATACGGGATTGCTTGAAAGGCAACGGCGTTGGTTGCCGTAGTCTGGGGGACGGACCCTAATGGCCAGGCGGTAGATGCCGCAATTACGGCGATGGTCGCCGTAATTGCGGCACTCGTTGCCGTTGGTCCGGCGACGAACGCCGCAGTTCCGGCAGTCAATGCCGCGCTTTCGGCGAAGAGCGCCGTAGTTTTGGCGACCGGTGCCATACTATCGGCAATCCTCGCCGGACGATTGGGAGTTAAGAGCTTGTGCGCGTAACCCTTTTTCAGGATATAAGCACAAGCTAATGTGGAGCTTTACAGCACAATATGCCATAAGGTTGTGGCTATTTCGAATACACGCACCGACTCCAAGCGCCGGGGGACCGTTTTGAAGGCTCGATTCCCTCCGGCGGGAGAGGATGGTATTCCTGACTGCCGAAGCTTTTTGCCACGGCATTATCTCGCCTTGCAGGATAATTTATTCCGTTTCGCGAACAATGTAAAAGCTGGGTGAGTGAGAAAGTTCAATGATCGCGTTGCCTTAGCCTTGCGGAACCCATGCCAAACGGCTTTATCATTTGCTTCTCTGAGCTTTTGTGTACAACCGCGGCCAAAGGCCTTGGGTTTATCCCAACGCTTCCAAAGGGTGAAACGGATGGATCGTCATGATTTGGCGCGAATCTTCAACGAAATCGGGACGTTGCTGGAACTGAAGGGCGAGAACCCGTTCAAATCACGGGCCTATTTTAACGCGGCCCGGATTATCGAAAACCTTTCCGGCGATCTCGAAGCCATGGCCCAAAATGGGGAATTGGCGGGAATTCAAGGGTTCGGTCCGTCCATCGTTAATACGATCACGGAATACTTCCAGAGCGGGACCGTGTCTTACTATGAGAATCTAAAAAGCAGCACTCCGCCCGGTTTGTTGGAGTTGTTGGGCGTGCCGGGCCTGGGACCGAAAAAGATCAGTCAGATCCATGAGGCGCTGGGCATCGCCAGTCTGGATGAGCTGGAGGAGGCCTGCCTTCAGGAGCGGTTGGCGGCTCTCCCGGGGTTCGGGGCCAAGACGCAAGCCAAGATCTGCGCCGGGATTCAGTTTGTGAAAGAGCATCGCGGCGAGTTCCTGCTCTTTGAGATCCGGGAGACCGGACTCCGGCTACAGCGGGAGTTGTCCGGCCATCCCCTGGTGGAACGGGTTGAACTGGCGGGAAGCGCCCGGCGTTATAAAGAAGTGATCAAGGATCTGGACCTGGTGGCCGCCTCGGATGAACCGGAAACGGTAATCCGTTATTTTACCGCCATGCCCGAGGTCGCGCAAGTGATCGCCGCTGGCGATACCAAAGCATCGGTGGCCTTGACCTCGCGGATCAATGTCGATCTCCGGGTGGTGGCGTCGCAAGAATTCCCCCATGCGCTTCAGCATTTCACCGGAAGCAAGGACCACAATACGGCCTTGCGCCATCTTGCCAAGCAACAGGGTTTCAAAGTCAACGAATACGGATTGTTCCGGAATGAAGATCAATTAATCTATTGCCGGGACGAGGCCGAAATCTATCAAACCCTCGGTCTGGCGTTTATCCCTCCAGAAATCCGCGAGGATCAGGGCGAGATTGAAGCCGCCCGGACCGGAAAACTGCCGCGACTGATTGAAGCTTCGGATCTTCAGGGCCTGTTTCACGTTCACACCACTTACAGCGATGGGGCGAACACCTTGCGGGAAATGGTGGAAGCGGCCATTTCCCGCGGCTATCGCTACCTCGGGGTGACCGACCACAGTCAGGCCGCAGTTTATGCCGGAGGTCTCACTCTGGAGAAACTACGGTTGCAATTTGGCGAGATCGACCGGTTGAACCGGGAGTATCCTAATTTTAAAGTGTTTAAGGGGATTGAGGCGGATATTCTTCCCGATGGCCAACTGGATTATGGCGAGGATATACTTGAGGAGTTCGATTTAGTGATCGGCTCGATCCATTCCCAGTTCCGGATGGGGAAGGCTGAGATGACCGCCAGGGTCTTAAAGTCAATGGACAACCCGCATTTGACGATTCTCGGCCATCCGACCGGGCGGATCCTGTTGGGCCGGCCCGGTTACGAGATCGACCTGGAGGCCGTCATCGCCAAGGCGGCCCAGCGTAAGATCGCCATCGAATTCAATACCAACCCATACCGGCTCGATCTGGACTGGCGCTGGCTGCGCCGGGCCAAGCAGGCCGGGGTGCCGATCGCAATTAGCCCCGACGCCCATAACGTGAATGAATTGGATCTGGCGCGACTGAGCCTGCCGATAGCCAGGAAGGGATGGCTGGAGCGGGAAGATGTGCTGAATGCGAAGAGTACCGAGGAGATCCAGGCGTTGCTTTCCGGCAGTTAATCGTATTGCCGCGTTATGGCAAATTACGGCCGGGGGCCAGAAATTTGCATGCAGAACTCATAAAAGCAAGTGTTAAAGTCGATTTCAAACTCGTAAGATAAGCAACGGGAACGTCCGCAAGACTTTAATATGGCTTTTAGGAATCGAGGATAACATGGGTTTTGAGTCCAGCGAATATCAAGAACGATTACAACGGTTGCATCAGACGCTTCTTGAAAAGCAGGCCGATCTGGCGATTCTGTCACAGAACGCCGATATCTATTATTACTCCGGTTCGTCGGCCCCGCTCTATCTGGCGGTTCCGGCCGAAGGAGAACCGTTTTTAATTGCCAGGAAGGCAGTGGAGCGGATTGCCGGCGATGCGCCGCAGTTGAAACTGGAGATCTTTAACGGGAGCAAGGATCTTAAGGCTATCTTTGAACGCCACGGGTTGAACGCGGCCAAGCGAATCGGATTGACTCTGGATACGATCACTTATGCGTCGGTTCAGCGCTTGCTGGAACTTTTCCCCGGGTCCGCTCCGGTGGACCTTTCCTGGGAGATCCGGGCTTTGCGGATGGTGAAATCCGAGGCGGAGATTGCGATTCAAGCCAAGGCCGGAGTGATTATGGGTGGAATCGCCGAACTAGTCCGGACCTGCTTCAAACCGGGGATAACCGAAATTGAACTGAGCGCCCTCGTTGAAGGGTTTATGAGGATCCAGGGCCATACCGGACTGGTTCGTTGCCGGCGGGAAGGAATTGAGATCGGGCTTGGGGTTTGTTCTTCCGGCCGGAATTCCCTGGCTGGGACGAAATTCGACGGGGTTTGCGCCGGAGCGGGAATCTCCGCGGCAGCACCGTATGGAAGCGGCTTCAAGCGGATCGTTCAAGGCGAGCCGGTGACCTTGGATTATGCGTTCAATCTCGACGGGTATCTGGTGGACCAGACCCGGATGCTCATCTGGGGCGAGCCTGAAGCCGAGGTAACTGTCGCCTACAAGGCAATGGCTGCAATTCAACAGGCTGTGTTTGAGACTATGAAGCCGGGAACCGGCTGGAGCGAGGTTTACGATCTGGCCGTCAATCTAGCCCGGGAATTCGGCTATGAGCGGGAATTCATGGGGCTGGGGCCGGAGAAAGTATGTTTCGTAGGCCACGGCATCGGGTTGGAGCTGGATGAGCCGCCGTTTGTCGCGGCCAATCAGAAGCTTTGCTTCGAAGCGGGAATGGTGGTCGCCATCGAACCGAAAGTGGCTCTGCCCGGGATCGGAGTGGTGGGCATCGAGGATACGGTGGTGATTCGGCCCAACGGGGTTGAGCGGTTGACCAAGTGCCTGTCCGAATTGATTCTGGTTTGACCCTGAAACAAATAGCGATGGGGGGCGGGTTTTATTCAAAGAATCTTGCAGCGGGCCGTGTTTCTGGACCGTGATGGCACCATTAACCGTGAAATCGGTTATTTATATAAAATTGAAGATTTTGAGTTTTTACCGGGAGTTCCCGAGGCGATCCGGTTATTGAACGAAAGCGGGTACCAAGTGGTCGTGGTCACCAACCAAGCCGGAATTGCCCGGGGATACTATCGGGAGAACGATGTCGATCTTCTCCATGACTATATCAATGGCGAACTCCAAAAGACTGGCGCCCGAATCGACGCCTTTTATTTCTGCCCGCATCATCCTATCGCCGGACAGGGGCCGTACCGGATCGATTGTGACTGCCGGAAGCCGAAACCGGGGATGATTTTAAAAGCCAGTGAAGCACTGGGAATCGATCCATCGCGCAGTTTTATGATTGGCGACAAAAACGATGATCTCCTCGCCGGCTGGCGGGCCGGGTGTAGCCCAATATTGGTCAAAACCGGCTATGGCCGGATTCAGAGTCCACTGGATTTTGAAATCCGGCAAGCGGACACGTTGCTCTCGGCGGTGCGGGATATTATACTGTTATAGGTTATAGGTTATAGGTTATAGGTTATAGGTTATTTAAGGTTAATTCTGGGGTCGATTCAGAACCTATCGTTGCCATATAGCAACGGTTTTTCTAAAATTAAAACAGATCTCAGGCCATCAGCGGATTTGCCAACCAATAACCAATAACCAACAGCCACGAACCAAGAACCAAGAACCAAGAACCGATCAATTCATCGTCATATCTTTCTCCCCTCGTTCGTAATATTTTTTGAAGATGATTTTTACGAGGTGAGAGGAATGAGGAGTCTGGAAGTGAAGCGGATTGGGGCGGCATCCTGTTTCCGCTTTGGCTTTGTGGTCGGAATATTGGGCGGATTGCTGACATGTACCGTACTGCTGTTGACCGGCGCTTCCTTGCGGTCCATCGGGATTGAGATCGGAACAATCGCTCCCGCCTCAGGGACGTTGCATATCGGGTCCGCCATTGCCGGAGTCATCATTGCCTGTCTTGCCTATGGTTTGACGGGAGGAACCATCGGAGCGCTGGGGGCGTTTATTTATAATATCTTCGCGGCCATGGTGGGTGGGATTGAAATTAAGGTAAGTGATTGACTGGTTCTTGAAGTTCAACTTTAATGGGAAAACGCCGGGCATTAACCCGGTTTAATTTTATACAAAACGCTTTGTTAACTGAATGTTTTATGGTAATATCATTGAAGATTTTAATTCTATGGGATATAATTAAATTACAATAATGCAATATATATGTAAATTTGGGGTGGATTATTGGGGGGGTGGTTATGAGCATTCCGGAAGAGGTGAAGGGTTTGCTGGAACAGTTGGAGACAATGGGGTATCATCCGTTTCAGGTGAGGCAAATAATCCAGGAAACCATCGGAACCAATGAATTGAATGCGTTGACGCCGGAGCAGAATCAGAAACTGATTGAAGCGTTGGAGGACTATATTCAATTCGCCAAGAAATGCCGTTCAACGAAGCGCTGAGGGCTTTTGGTTATTCATGATAGGACTATTAAAAAAGGCAACTCGAAAGAGGGTCTTTTTTTTCTCTTAAAAAGGAATTATTATGATAGATTAGTAATTATAGGGCAAGACCGATTTGCTTTGTTAGGTATTAGCTTTTCATAATATAAAAGCAGTTAGCAATTCTATTTTATTTCTGATGTGGTTATCAACCGAAAACAAGCGGTAGAGTTTTGAGGTAGGCGATGAGAGTTTTTATTACCGGCGCGAGAGGTCAATTGGGTTTGGAATTAACCCGTCAATTGACCTCTCTTATAGCGCATAATGATTTGATCGTGACCGATCTTCACAATCTTGACATTGTCAACTTATCTCAGGTAAACGAGATGGTGCAAATAGAGAGGCCGGACATTATTATTAACTGTGCCGCCTATACCAATGTGGACGGCTGCGAGACCGATGAAGCGACCGCCTTTCGAGTCAATGCGGTCGGCGCCCGAAATCTCTCCATTGCCGCTTGCGCGGCAGGCGCAAAGATTGTTCAGCTATCCACCGATTATGTCTTTGACGGGAACGTCGATACTCCGCGCCGGGAGTATGATCCGGTCAATCCCCTCAGTTGTTATGGGAAGAGTAAGGCATGGGCGGAACAGTTAGTCCGCGAGACCAACCCGCGGCATTTTATCGTGCGAACCGCCTGGCTCTACGGCGAGGGCAACAATTTTATCCGGACTATGCTCCGGTTGGCCGGAGAAAAGAGTGAACTTAACGTCGTCAACGATCAATTCGGCTCGCCGACCAGCGCCGTGGATCTGGCCGAATGCATCGGAGGGTTAATCGCGACCGACCATTTCGGAACTTATCATGCGACTTGCGAAGGATTTTGCAGTTGGTTCGAGTTTGCGGTTAAAATTTTTGAACTGGCCGGCATCTCGGTCAAGGTCAATCCGATCTCGACCGAAGCGCTGAACCGTCCCGCGCCGCGGCCCAAATATTCGGTGCTGGATAATTTCATGCTGAAGCTGATTGGGATGAATAATTTCCGGATGTGGGAAGAGGCCTTGGAAGAGTATCTCCGGAAGGAAAAGCGGATTGGGGTGTAATGATTTGTTCTTGGTTACTAGTTCCTGGTTCCTAGTTTAGGGGTGGGTGGATAGTCAAAAACCCACACCTAACACCCAAAGTTTAAAACTTATAAACACGGCACCACCAGGAACCAGGAACCAGGAACCAGGAACCAGGAACCAGAAACTAAGCACCCAGGAAGGGGTTCGATTCATGAAAGGAATCATTCTGGCCGGCGGCGGGGGAACCAGGCTGTATCCGGCGACGAAGTCGGTATCCAAGCAACTGTTGACCATCTATGACAAGCCGATGATTTATTATCCGTTATCTACCTTGATGCTGGCGGGGATTCGGGACGTTTTGGTCATATCTACTCCCCGCGATCTCCGTTCTTTTGAAGAACTCTTGGAAGACGGTAGCCAACTTGGGATGAGTTTTTCCTATGCGATTCAGGAAGTGCCGCGCGGACTGGCCGACGCTTTTTTGGTGGGAGAAAAATTCATCGGAGCAGACCGAGTCGCGTTGATTTTAGGCGATAATATTTTCTATGGGCAGGGATTCGCCGGGATCCTCCAACAAGCGGCTTGCTTTGAAACGGGCGCGGTTATCTTCGGCTATTATGTCAAAAACCTGACCGCTTACGGAGTGATCGAGTTTGACCGAAACGGGAAGGTCCTTTCGTTGGAGGAGAAACCGGCGGTTCCGAAATCGCATTATGCCATTCCCGGACTCTATTTTTACGATAGGGACGTGGTGGAGATCGCTAAAAACGTTAAACCTTCCGGCCGCGGTGAAATTGAGATTACATCAGTGAATCAAGAGTACTTACGGCGGGGTCGATTACGAGTGGAGTTATTCGGACGCGGGATGGCCTGGTTGGATACGGGAACCCATGACGGCCTGCTGGAAGCGGGCAATTTCGTCTCGGCCGTCCAAAAACGGCAAGGGCTTTATATTTCATGCATCGAGGAGATCGCCTACCGGAAAGGGTTTATTGATAGCGCGCAACTAATCAAGCTGGCCGAACCGTTGTTAAAGACGGAATATGGGGCGTATCTGATGTCGTTGGCAGAGGAACGTTAGTTTGGTTTCTAGTTCTTAGTTCCTGGTTTCTAGTTTTTGGTTTTTGATGCCATTGATAATAAGTTCTTGGTTCGTAGTTCTTGATGTGGGTTCTGTAAAGTAGTTCAGAGTTCTTGATTTCAAACCTAAATTTTAAGCCGCAAGAACCAACAACCAGGAACTAGCAACTAGGAACCACAGAACGACAATCATTACACAACAAAGGAGTTGCACGATGCGAACTTTTCTGGTGACCGGCGGGGCCGGGTTTATCGGGAGCAATTTTGTTCTCCATATGTTGCGGCGGTATCCGTCGGAGCGGCTGATCAATTTGGATAAACTGACTTATGCGGGGAATCTGGAGAATCTCCGGGAGGCTGAGAATCATCCGAATTATGTTTTCATTCAAGGGGATATCGGCGACCGGGAACTGGTAGAGCGGATCTTTGAGACCCATTCTGTCGATTATGTGGTCAATTTCGCCGCTGAAAGCCATGTGGACCGGAGCATCACTGATCCGGAACTTTTTGTCCGGACCAATGTCCTCGGGACGTCCAATCTTTTGAATGTCGCCAAAAAGTATTGGCTGACGGACGGCGGCGGAGAACCGGGATCCGCGAAAAAGTTTCTGCAGGTCTCCACCGATGAGGTTTATGGATCCTTAGGCGAGACCGGATACTTCACCGAGACCACGCCGCTCGATCCGCACAGTCCGTATTCGGCCAGCAAGGCCGGGGTCGATTTGCTGGTCAAGGCCTATTACGATACGTTCGGTTTACCGGTGAATATCACGCGTTGCAGCAATAACTACGGGCCATATCAGTTTCCGGAGAAGCTGATCCCGTTAATGATCAATAATGCGCTGAACCAGAAGCCCCTGCCAGTTTACGGCGACGGGTTGAATATCCGGGATTGGCTTTATGTCGAGGATCACTGCCAGGCCATTGACATGGTGTTGCATAACGGCCGGGTCGGCGAGGTTTATAATATCGGCGGCCATAATGAACGGACCAATATCGTTATCGTGAAAACGATCCTTCAATACTTGCATGAAAACGTCGACCCGGAGATTGACGAGCGGCTGATTAAGTATGTTGAAGACCGGAAAGGCCATGACCGCCGCTATGGGATTGACCCGGCCAAGATCAAGGAGGAACTTGGCTGGTATCCGGAGACTGCTTTCGAGGAAGGGATTGTTAAGACCATTGAATGGTATCTTGCGAATAAAACGTGGATGGACAATGTGACCTCGGGAGACTACCGAGAGTATTATAGAAGGATGTATGAGGGACGGTAGTTTTTAGTTCCTGGTTCCTGGTTCCTAGGTTTGGGTGCCGGTTCTTAATAACAGAACTGGCAATTGACAACTAATAATCGAAAAGAGAATGTAATGAGCAATTATGAGGATTTAGCCGTTTGGAAGTTGGCGCATGAATTGGTCTTAGACATTTACAAGATAACCAAGCGATTTCCAAGTGACGAAAAGTATCGCTTAACCGACCAATTGTGCCGGGCGGCTTTATCAATTCCATTGAATATCTGCGAAGGTTCCGGAAGAAACACTCATAAGGATTTTGCTCATTTCTTGTATATTGCCAGAGGCTCTTTACATGAGACTCAATACATTATTACTTTGGCCCGGGATATTGGCTTGGTTGACAATGACGAGTGGCTGCACTTGGCCGATAAATGCAATAGCATCGGAAAGATGTTAAATTCGCTGATTAGGCATATCTCTTCGGAGGAGAAATGAGTTAGGGGCTGGTTTTTGGTTTCTAGTTCCTGGTTTCTAGTTCCTGAGATTGCTAGTTCATGGTTTCCGTTCCTGGTGTTTTTTAGCCATTAGTAATCATAAGCAGCCCAAAAACTAGCAACCAGGAACTAGGAACTGACAACTAATTCCATTCAAAAGGAGCCCTATATCAAATGAATAAATTCACCTTCACCCCATGCCCCATTGAAGGTTTATATATCATCGAACCTCAGGTCTTCGGGGACGACCGGGGCTATTTTATGGAGACCTATAATCTTCAAGAGTTCGAGGCGGCCGGACTGGCGACGGCTTTTGTCCAGGATAATCAGTCCAAATCGCGCCGAGGGGTCTTGCGGGGATTGCATTTCCAAAAGAAGCACCCCCAGGGAAAGCTGGTGAGGGTTCTTTCCGGGGAGGTGTTTGATGTCGCGGTGGACCTCCGGAAGGGCTCGGTGACCTTCGGGCAATGGCAGGGGGTTATCCTGTCAGGGGAAAATAAGAAGCAGTTTTACGTCCCCGAAGGGTTTGCCCACGGCTTTCTGGTTTTGTCCGGTGAGGCGATCTTCGCTTACAAATGCACGGATTTTTATCACCCCGAGGACGAGGGCGGCATCCTCTGGAACGATCCGGAGATCGGGATTGAGTGGCCGCTCGCAGCGGGAATGGTACCGTCGCTTTCCGCCAAGGATTTAAACTTGGGCAAGTTTAGCGAGGTTGTACTAAAAGCATTATGATAAACCCGGCCAAAGGCCGGGTTTATCATAAAAGCTCAGAAAAGCAAGTGATAAAGTCAATTGTTAGACCTTTTGATCAGAAATTGTCGTTCAAGGACTTTATCACATGGCTTCTAAGGGCTAATGGATGATAAGAAGTTCGGCAATGTTAAGCCGCCGCATCCGGGATCCGGTGTGGCGGCTTTTACTTATCATGTTTTCGGTTTCCGGTTTCGCTCGCGAGAGTTAATGCCTGGTCTTATTTGACCGGAATAGCGTTATTTTTTATTCAGTGAAATGATTCGGCAACTTAAATATCCACATTCAGCTACTGATTGTGGATGGGGAATTGTTCCCACTGGTCATTTATTCACAAAATATCCACATTCAGTTATAAAATATCCACATTTAGTAACTGAATGTGGGTTGGGAACAACTCCCCTGGTTGATTTATTAACAGAATATCCACGTTCTTTGACTCCATGAAATGATTCAGCAACTGAATATCCACATTTAACTACTGAATAAAGAGTGGGAATAAGTCCCCGGGCATTCCCGGCAACCGCCGCGGGTGGCTGAGGGGCTGAGGGAGCCGGAGGGGCTTCTGGAAATAAAAGATTAATAACCGCCGGCGGATGAAGACATCCAGAATATATTGCAATTATATATTTATAATTGCACCATTCAAAAATGGTCCCGGTACTGAATCTATTGTATTATGTATGATATAATATTGAGTGTCTTCATGCGACCAGATTGGATAGTTCAATATATCGATTAATATTAATTTATTGTTTAGAAAAAATCCAGGAAAAGCATTGATTCCTTTTTGGAAAATATTTATAATAAACCAGTGGATTGGGATATTTGGATTTGGAAGCAATTATCAAGGATTGCCAGAATGAAATGATTTGGCGTGAACTTTTCGCTTTTCCGATTCGTCTCATTTATCGGAATAGCCACCTTTTCCAAATTAGCCATTCAAGAGGTTTTATTTGAAATGTTAAAAATAAAATGTTAAAAATTATTACCGGAGCAGGTTTTCTATCCAAAGATTTCGTATTTGTACGATATTATAATAGAATAGAGAGGTAATGTTAATTTTCTTGTTCAGATTAATCCGGCGCATGTAGCATGATATCACGTGAATGAAGGGAGTTTTTACGTTGTCGGTTGAGGCCAAGCGAATCTTCGAAGAACGCGGTTTGAGCAACCAAAGCGAATCGGGAACGGAATTCACTGCCAAACGCCGCCTTTTTTTCGCCAAAATCGCCCGTACGGCTAAACTCGGTCAGTGGATCGCCCCTTTGATCCTGATCGCCGTGGACTATCTGATGGTGATTCTGGCGCTGTCGGTTTCCGGTGTCATCAGGGATTTTTTGGACCGCTACTTCGTTTGGATGCAGGCGTTTAATCTCGATCGAACCTCAATGTTTCTTACTATCCCTCTGGTCTTCATCGCCCTCTTGTGCTATGAAAAGCTATATACCAAACGGATGCCGTTTTGGCAGAGCGCGGAGAAGCTTTTCAAGATCAGTACATACACCACCGGGATCATTATCGGTTTCATCTATCTCTCCAAACAGGTTGAAACCTTCTCTCGAGGGTTTCTCTTGATCAATTGGCTGGTTTCCTTTGCCTTCCTGGCTTGCGCTCGTTATTTCACCAAGCAGTTATTGTTAAAGATTGGCCTTTGGGAGAAACCGGTGATCTTCGTCGGCTCCACCAAAACCGCTGAATTAATCGCTGCCGCCTTCACCGAGGAGCGGCACATGGGCTACAAGATTGTCGGGGTTATCGACGATCGTTATCTATATAGCGAAAAGCACCGTTTCCTGGTGTTCCGGAATATCGACGAGGCCGGCGAGTTGATCAAAGCCAGCCGGATCAATGATGTGATCGTCGCCGCCCAGGGGCTGAAGAAAGAACGGTTGATGGACCTCATTTTCAGCATTCAGCCTCATGTTAAGAATCTGACGATTGTTCCCGATCTGATCGGCATCCCCATGAGTAATATGGAAGTAGATACCTTATTGACCCAGAAGGCGATCTTGCTGTCCATCAAGAATAATTTGATGAATCCGTCGAACCGGATCATGAAACGGGCTTTTGATCTGAGCGCCGGGAGCATCCTATGCCTTTTGTCCTTGCCGCTGATGGCGCTGATTACGCTCTGGATCCGGCTCGACTCGAAAGGGCCGGCGCTTTTTAACGGTAAGCGCATTGGGAAGAAAGGCAAAGAATTTATCTGTTATAAGTTCCGGACCATGCATGTCAATGGCGATTTGATGTTGGACAAGTATTTTGAAGAGAATCCAGATGCAAGGGACGAATGGGAGCGGTTCGCCAAATTGAAAACATTCGATCCGCGCTTGACCCGGGCCGGAAAATTCTTACGCAAGTTTTCCCTGGACGAGCTCCCTCAGATCTTTAATGTCCTGAAAGGCGAGATGAGCCTGGTCGGACCCCGGCCGTACCTGCCTCGGGAAAAAGAGAAAATGGGAGTTTATTATGATATCATCGCCGAGACGGTGCCGGGAATAACTGGACTCTGGCAGACGAGCGGCAGGAATGACGTGGAGTTTGAAGGTAGGCTGGGATTGGATGGCTGGTATGTGAGAAATTGGTCGTTTTGGCTGGATGTGACGTTGATGCTGAAGACAGTTGGGGTTGTTTTGGGGAAACGGGGAGCATATTAAAACGTTGCGATAAACATTCGTCGAAAGTCTGGATCTTACAAAAGCTTCAGAAGCAACGATGAATCCGCTCTGGACATTGTTTCAATGTTGCTAGGGATGACTTTATCGCATGGTTTTTAAAACAGTTAAAGAGACAAATTTGGTTCATTCAGTATTAAACGCTTATTTGCAGTTCGAAAAAATTATTCAGGTACAAAAACGGGGTGGTTGAATGGCTTACTTGAATGAAATTGAGGATGAGATAAATCTTGCAGATTTATTTCGAGCCGTCAAAAAACATCTACGGTCGATTGTGAAGGTTTGTATCGTTGCGACGTTGCTGATGGGATTGATTACATACTTTTTGATCCCCAAAAAATATCAAAGCGAGGTCGCCTTTTATATTCATGAAAGCAACTCGTCGGGAATGCTCTCCACACTTAGTTCTCAGTTGGGAGCCTTGGGCGGTTTTTTGCCGGGGGGGATCGGGGGGGGCACCAATGCCGATTTGTGCAGCGATATTATTCTGGCCCGACAGTTTTTGAAACGGGTCTTGAAAGCGGAAGGACAACCTCATGAACCGGAAGATATCAAAAAATTTAAAAAAACCATTGAAGTTAAAAAAAATAAAAGCGGCGTGGTGACCATCGCCGTGTTGGCGAAAAACCCTACCTTGGCCTATCGACTGATGCGACAAATTTTTGAACAATACCAAGATGTGATTGAAAATGAAATCTATCGGACCAATAATACTAACCGCCTTTTTATCGAGGGTCAATTGGCTAAAAGCGAAGCCCGTCTGGAACAGGTGGAACAGAACATCCTGGCCCATCAACAACTAAATGGGATTTTAATACTACCGGATCAAGCCAGCGAAGCGATTGAATACATTACTGAGCTTGAAAAAAATAAGATGCAGGTGACAATCGGCCTGGAAGAAGCCCGCCACCGCCTCCGGGAGGCTGAGGCCGTACTTGCGAAAAATGAGAGTTCTGTTAAAGAATCGGTCCGCTCCTTGGTCAACCCCATGCTCCAGCGATATAAAGTGAATTTGAGCGAGATCGAAGTGAGATTGGCCCAAGCGCGGGAGACTTTAACCGATCAGCATCCCACGGTCAAAAGTTTGCTGGCGCAACGCACGGAACTGATAGCCAAGATGGAAGAAGAGGAAGAAGCCATCTCTTCTCCGGAAGTGGCCGGAGAATATGTAAGGTGTTTGGTGCAAATTGCCGGTTTGGAAGCCCGGCGGGATTCTCTGGGTAAAGTTTACAACGAGAAGCAAGCACAACTTGACAAATTACCCAAAGAGTTAATGCAATATGGACAACTGCTTCGGGAGCAGAAAGTCACCGAGCAAATTTACATTTTTCTGGTCAGCCAGTTGGAACAGGCTCGGATTGCCGAAGCCAAAGAGAATAATGTGGAGATCCAGGTGATCGACGCTCCAGTGATTCCGCATAAAAAACATTCGCCGTCAACTCTGATTAATATGGCTTTGATTGGATTTCTAACATGCTTCTTCGGTTTGGCAGGGGCGATCTATAAAGAACGAAAGAACGTTTTTGCGAAAGGAACGACGGTAGAAATCTGATGGGTTTGCCTGAATAATAGCGAAAGCGTTGCTAGAAAGCCAAAGATTCATAATTAACAATTTTTAGAAACAGACGTTTTTCAATAAATATTAATACAAAGAATGTATTTCGCAGTTTTGATGAGAAGACCGATCGTATTGGAGGAATTCTGGATGGTTCATGATAGAGGGCTAGTTTCAGTTGTTATTCCTGCATATAACGCAGAAAATTACATTAGCGACTCTATTTTATCGGTCTTACAACAAACTTATCAAAACTTAGAAATAATCGTTGTTGACGATGCTTCAATAGATAATACTTTAAAGGTTGTTCAAGGTTTTAATGATAAACGTATTGCTTTATTTAGTCAAGAAATTAACCGAGGGCCGGGAGCGGCTAGAAATGTAGGCATGCATTTAGCAAAAGGACTATGGATAGCATTTCTTGATGCAGATGACTTATGGGAACCCTGCAGGCTTGAAAAATTATTTGACGATGAAAATAAAACGTGGGATTCTAATATTTTTTTAGCAGATGATTCTTATCTTTGTTTCGATACAAATTCAGGCTTGAAAAAATGGGGTTCTTTATTCAAAATTCGCCATAATCTTAAAAGCATGAATAAGTTTGAAGTTCTTGACTTTGAAGATTATCTTAAGATAGGGGTTCCTGTTATTCACCCAATAATTTCTACTAAGTTAATTCGTGAAAATAGTTTACAGTTTAATGAGGAAATTTTCTTGGGAGAAGATTTGGATTTTTATTATCAAATATTTAGAACTGGAGCAAAATTGATTCTTTTTTTCGAGCCGTCATATTTGTATAGGATTACTCCAGGAAGTTTGACGTCAAAAAACAATAACGACCAATTAATTTGGGTTTTAGCTAATATATTAGCTGGCGAAAAAGAAGAAACGGTATATGAATCATTGAGTGAGATTATAGTTAATGCCATTTACGATAAAAAGATAAATAAATTTAAAAAATTATTTGTTGATAAGAAATTCTTGATGCTAATCAAGAAAATATTAGAAGAACCTGTAGTAGCAGTATTCTTATTAAAAAAGGTTCCATTTTTTATAAAATATCAATTCGCCTTGTGGAAACTAGGAGCCAAATTTCGATGGACGGGAATAGAATAATAATTCTGTTTGCCCAATATTCTTTCTAGGGAATTATATTCGTTTGAGTTAAATCAAATCATAAGTAAGTCACGTAATTCTTATGAATGTATATATATTTATAAGATTTTTATTTATTAATATTCAATTTATATGAGTTAATATAGTTCGATTGTTAGTTATTTCAAGTTCTGTTGGACCCTTAAGTTAGGAGTTTAATTAATGAAGGTTAAAAAACTCGACATTGAAAAGTACCTTTTTTTCTTGATGATGTCAGTTACATTACCAAATCCATATTTAGGAACAATAATTGCGATCTTTATATTATCAATAAAATTATTAAAGAGTATTCGTATTCCAAAATTAATGTTTAAAAATGAAATATTATTATTAGTTATAGTATCGATAGGGATAATGTCTTTCCTGGTGAACTATTCTCATATACAGAATCTATTTTGGGGACTATTTACATTTTCGAGTTTTATCATTTATCCTTTAATACTTAAGTACCATTATTCTGAAGATAAACTGGAAAATACGTTTAAGTTATATTTGATTGTTCAAGGTCTGTTTTTTTTCGTTCAAGGAATAATAAAAATAATTCAGAATGGTTCAATCGATATTTTTGGTGTAAGTATTGATGCGGGAGATGTGTTTGTCGGAACAGGATACAATTCACATCAAATTGCATTAAGCATTGCATTTATATCATTCTATTTTTTGAATAATTATTTATCTTCAATGAAACATAATTATTTATTTTGGTATATTATTTCTATTATTATGTTCATATTACCTTCATATGTGTCTTCGATAATTATATATTTTTTTACAATTATTTTAACTTTTGCGATAAAGTTTTTCATTAGCTTTATCAATGCTAAAATTTCAAAAAATAATTTTAAATTGGCGCTATTTTTAATTCCTGGTATAATTGTTATGGTTATAACGCAAATTGGGAATATTTATTATGGATATAACTTAATTACTAAAATTGTTTCGCTTTCTCCACCACGAAAAATACTAGCGATTCAATCAACAATTAGTGATTTCAGTAAAGAAAAGTGGTATATACCTATCATTGGGGTTGGAATAGGAAACTATAGTAGTCGAGCTGCATTTATAGTTAGTGGTGAATATTTGAGAGTACAACCCAAATGGATACCACCTACTCCTTCAGATTACACTAAGCAATATATGATTCCACTTTGGAATAAAGAGTTATTAGCTAGCAAGCCCTATATGGATGGAGTTTCAAATCAGCCTTTTATTCAAATTCAAGCAATTTATGGAGAGATGGGGTTGGCTGGTTTAATTCTCTTTTTTGTTGTATTAACTAGGATGTGTTTTTTAACAAGGATTTCAAAAACGAACTATATGAGTTGGTTTTTATATTTGTTTTGCTTAGGGACTCTTTTATTAGATATGTGGATTGAATATCCAAGTTTCGCATTGTTTTTTTGGCTGTTTGTTATCAATCAATTATATAATCCTAAATTAATTATGATAAATTCAACCTAACAGGTGTTTAGATAGTTATTGTAATTATAGGTTTTTAGGTTTGATAAACGTCTATCAGAAGAGTTGTTCGAACTAATATTTAAGAAGATTGGAGAAAATAATGAGAATATTGATTGTACACAATTTCTATAAGCAATATGGCGGAGAAGACCAAATGGTTCATGAACAGGTAAAATTATTAAACGGACGTGGAAACGAGGTGTTTTTATATTCAAAGAATAATAATGAATTGCCAAGAAATAAATATAAAGTGTTCAAAGAAGCATATTATTCTATTAACACCATAAAAGAATTGAATGAGATAATCTTCAATTATAAGCCGGAAATAGCGCATATTCATAATATATTCCCTCAAATTTCGCCTAGTGTTTATGATGTTTTGGCTGGTAAAGGAATTCCGATCATTCAAACATTACATAATTACCGGCTTGCATGTCCAAATGGTTTGTTTTTTAATAAAGGAAAAGTATGTACTTTATGTCTTGAGAAAGGAGATTTCTATTATTGTGCAATAAAAAGATGCTATAGGAATAGTTATATTCAAAGTTACTGGTATTCCGATATTCTCAATAAAAATAGTAAAATAGGGATATTCGGAAAGATTGACAAATTTATCGCTTTAAACGAATTTATGAGAGAGATAATGATCCGTAAAGGATATTCGTCTGATAAAATCGTTGTAATTCCTAATGGCATTTCATGTACTAATGGACCTAATTTTCATAAGAAAAATTATCTAGTATATGTGGGACGATTATCAAAAGAGAAAGGTATTTTCACCCTAATAGAAGCAATTGAACTATTACCCAATATACAACTAAAA
The DNA here is from genome assembly GCA_023402395.1 of Bacillota bacterium. Lineage (GTDB taxonomy): Bacteria > Bacillota > UBA4882 > UBA8346 > UBA8346 > JAEYGI01. The sequence continues at coordinate 120,259 of JAEYGI010000002.1, read as the reverse complement.
ATTCTTGGTGATGGTGACGAAAAAAATAAACTTGTGAAGTATATACAGAAGAAGAATATAAAGAATATTGAATTTCTTGGGTTTTTAAATGGTCAAATAAAAGACGAAATAATAGAACATGCTAAGGCTATAATTGTTCCTTCGGAATGGTATGAAAATTTTCCAACTGTCGTTTTAGAAGCTTTATCTTTAGGTACAATGGCGATTGTTTCCAAAACCGGTGGACTTCAACATATGATCAAAGATAATTATAATGGGTTACTATTTCAATCAACCAATTCTATGGATCTTAAAGCAAAGATTAGGTATACTATTGAAAACGATCAAAAATTGCTTGAAATGTCAAAGAATGCTTATGAATCATTTATCAACCGATATAGTTCGCACGTATTTTATGACAATCTAATAAATTTGTATAATCAACTTCTCAAGAATGGATAAGTTGGAAACAGAACCTCGCAAAAGGATTATATGGGTTGAAATTGAGCGTTGACTTATGTTGCGCATTGTCATTGTCAGACAAATTATAATAAATACTCCAATCCAAATGAACAATTTCAAATTTATTTTCGAGGTATTATGAGAATGAGATGTGATATTCTAGGTTCTAAGGTAAATGTTATAAAAACAGATGAAGCCTTAAACAATATTGAAGACTTATTAAATAGACAATCTTCTTCTTATATTTGTTTTTCAAATGTTCATACTATAGTTACTGGTCGACAAAATCTCAAATTTAGAGATATTACCAATAATGCTTCGATAGTTTTCCCAGATGGTATGCCTTTAGTCTGGCTCTGTAAATTTAATGGCTATTGTGACCTTGAAAAATGTTCAGGTCCAGATTTAATGGAAAAAATTTTTGAAGTAAGTGAAAAAAAAGGGTATACTCATTATCTCTACGGTTCAACTCAAGAAACACTTCGATTATTATATAACAATTTAAAATGTAAATATAAGACTCTTAAAATCGTTGGGATGTTTTCACCTCCATTTCGACCTTTGACCGAGGAAGAAGACAAAATGCTATTAGATTCAATCAATAAATTAGATCCGGATTTTATTTGGGTTGGGTTAGGAGCGCCCAAACAGGAAATATGGATGATGGAACACGTTAATAAAATAAAATCGTCAGTTTTAATAGGAGTAGGTGCTGCTTTTAATTTTCATTCCGGTTTAGTTAAACGAGCACCGCTTTGGATGCAAAATATAGGATTGGAATGGTTATATCGTTTAATGCAAGAACCACGTCGGCTTTGGAAAAGGTATCTAATTACAAATGCGTTATTTATATATTATATATTATCAGATTTATTATTAAATAAGTTCAAAAATCCCAAAGAAAATACGTGATTTTTTCCTAAATGAAGAACGTGCTTTAGGTGATCTGACCAAAGCAAATCAGAAATTGGGCTGGAAGCAAAGTTACATTAACGCTCTGCTCTAGAAACGATTTAAAAGATTAATGACAATAACGAATAGAATGTTATAATGTATAAGGAAGTGATTCCATTGAATACAGAAACAAAGATTTATATAGCGGGACACCGGGGGCTGGTGGGTTCGGCGATCCATCGCAAATTAAAAGCAATGGGTTATAAAAATATTTTGACCCGGACTAGATCAGAACTCAACCTTACCGATCAAGCTGCAGTTGAAGCTTTCTTTCAAAAAGAAAAGCCGGACTATTTATTTCTTGCTGCTGCCAAAGTTGGCGGGATATATGCAAATAACACCTATCCGGCGGATTTTATATACGAAAATTTGGCCATTCAAAGTAATTTGATTCATTTTGCATACAAATATGGAGTAAAAAAATTATTGTTCTTAGGGAGTTCCTGTATTTACCCTAAGTTTGCCCCGCAACCGATGAAGGAAGAATATCTTTTGACCGGAGAGCTGGAATTCACCAATGAACCTTATGCGTTGGCAAAAATTTCCGGGATTAAAATGTGTCAGGCGTATAATCGGCAATATGCCACCAATTTTATCTCGGTGATGCCGACCAATCTTTACGGACCCAACGATAACTATGATTTGCAAAATTCCCACGTACTCCCGGCGTTGATCCGGAAATTTCACAAGGCGAAGGTAAGCTCCGAACTGTTTGTGGAAATTTGGGGGACTGGATATCCAAGACGGGAATTTTTATATGCTGATGACTTAGCAGATGCTTGTGTGTATCTCATGAATCATTATGATAGCAGTGAAATTGTCAATATTGGGGTAGGTACGGATGTGACAATTAAAGAATTGGCCGAGATCATTAAGGAGATCATTGGATTTACGGGTGAAATCCGGTGGAACAACGCGATGCCGGATGGGACACCTCGTAAGTTGTTGGATGTCAGCAAGTTGAAGGGGTTAGGGTGGGAAGCGAGCACATCTTTGGAGACCGGAATTCGACAAACATATGAAAATTTCCTCATGTTACTTGAAAGTGGACGGGTATAAATAATATGGCTAATTATATAAAGGATTTATTTCAAAGAATAAGAAGGTAAAGTTAAAGTTATGATAAATAATGATAATAAAATTTTGCTTTTCGCCCATGGTGGTAGTTTAAACCGTGGATGTGATGCGTTGCTAAGAACAATTTCTAAATGCTTGAAAGATAATCTAAATAATACCTATATAACAGTTGCCTCAAATAATCCAGCAGAAGATGAGCAGGCATATCAAAAGGATGTAGATAGGTATATTGTTAGTAACAAATATACAAGCAAAATTCATCCTTTAAAGATTATAGCTATCATCTTAAATCGGGTATTTAAAAGTAAGCTGGCTTATAAGATATACAATGGTCAAGTTATAAAATCTGGTAGAGTGGCAGATATAGCAATATCAATTGGAGGGGATAACTATTTTAAAGGTTATAAAATGTACCCTATGCTTTATACGATTGATAAAGAAATAAACAAAGCGGGTAAAAAGTTAATTCTATGGGGATGTTCTATTGAGCCAAATGAAATTGACGATGAAATGGAGAAAGACTTAAAACTTTTCGACTTGATTATTGCCAGGGAGTCCATAACTTATAAGGCATTGTTGGAACACGGTATCTCAAAAAATACAATACTTTGTCCGGATCCTGCTTTTACAATGAAAAGCGAAAGTCTAGAATTACCTGAAGGATGGCTGGAGGGAAATACCATAGGATTAAATATTAGTCCCTTAGTTATTCGCCTTGAAAAGTCACCGGGGATAGTTATCAACGCAACAAAAAAATTAATAGAATATATAATAAAATATACTGAAAGCAATGTTGCTTTAATACCTCATGTAACTTGGGTTACTAATAATGATTTGGGACCTTTAAAACAGCTTTATGAAATATTTAAAGATTCGAAACGTGTTATACTCATTGGAGAAGGATTTAATGCGCCTCAGCTAAAAGGTTTTATATCCCGATGCCGTATGTTTATCGGGGCCCGGACTCATGCGACGATTGCGGCATATTCCACCTGTGTTCCTACACTCGTTTTAGGGTATAGTGTTAAGGCCCGTGGCATTGTCAAGGATGTTTTTGACAATGAAAACGATTTGGTCTTATCCATCCCCAAAATGAGTGATGAAAAACAGCTTATTAAAGCTTTTGAAGGATTGCATGAACGGGAAGAAGATTTGCGTTTTCATTTACAAAATATAATGCCTGGTTATATCGAGAGCGCAAGACAGGCAGTGAAACATATCCAAAAATTAATTGAAGAATAACCCAAAAAAGCGAAAAGAGTATTGAATGAAAGTTAACCAGATTAAATTAGGTGCAATTTTATCATATGCCATCATCTTTTTATCCAATATAGTCAATTTACTTTTCACTCCCTTTATGCTTCGATGCCTGGGGAAATCGGAGTATGGGCTATACGCATTAATTGGGTCTTTTGTAGGATACATCGTTGTATTGGATTTTGGCCTTGGGAATACCATCATACGTTTTGTTGCCAAATATCGTGCTGAAAAAGATCAAAAAGGCCAAGAGAATTTTCTTGCGATTTGTATGTTGATCTATTCAGTCATTTCGATCTTGGTATTATTGATAGGAATTATTCTTTATTTCAAGTTACAGGCGATCTTTGGCGATTCCTTGACAGTGATGGAAATGGGTAAAGCCAAAGTGATGTTCTTAATCCTAATATCGAATCTAGCTCTATCTTTACCACTTAATTCATTTTCAGCCATCATGTCCGGCCATGAACAATTTGTTTTACCACGTATATTAACTCTGATAAGAATCATTCTACGGACCGGCATCTTATTTATTTTACTATCTTCGGGGTATAAGGCTATCACAATTGTGATGTTGGATACAGTGCTTAATGTTTGCATGATGCTGATCACAATGTTTTATGTATTTGTCAAAATGAAGGTTCGGATCAGGCTGCATTATTTTGAAAAAGTATTATTGCAAGAAGTATTTGGATACTCCTTTTTTGTGTTTCTAAATATGGTGGTTGATCAAGTTTACTGGAGGCTGGGACAAGTGATATTAGGCATTACTGCCGGAACGGCTGCAGTAGCAGTATTTGCGGTTGGTATTCAGTTCCCGCAATATTATATGCAATTTTCGACAGCCATTTCCGGTTTATTTTTACCCAGAGTAACTCAGTTGGTAATACATAAAGTATCTGGTGAACAAATGACGGATTTATTCATTAAAGCCGGACGGATTCAATTTATTATCCTTGGATATATCCTATTGGCGTTTATTTTGTTTGGGAAACAGTTTATACTTCTCTGGGCCGGACCGGATTATGGCTTGGCTTGGGTCATTTCCGTATTAATTATGATCCCGTTGACTGTGCCCCTATTTCAAAATGTTGGTATCTCAATATTACAAGCAAAGGGAATGCATGCCTTCCGATCATTAATGTCTGTCGTTATTGCTGTGTGCAATATCCTGATTAGTCTGGTATTGTTGAAGGAATATGGGACAGTTGGAGTAGCCTTAGGTACTGCGGTAGCTCTAGTCGTTGGGAACATTGTTGCTATTAATCTCTATTATTATTTTAAGGTTGGTTTAAACATTCCCAGATTTTTCAAAGAAGTAAACGTTGGATTGCTCCCTATAATGTTTATTGCTGCAGGTGTCGGAACTCTGACTTTGCTAGTACAAGGACATTCTTGGCTAGTATTATTGGTTCAGGGAGTCTTATTTACTTTGATATATTATGTTCTTATATGGTATTTTGGAATGAATGAGTATGAAAAAAATTTAATATTAACCCCTCTAAAAGGAATTGTCAAGCAACTAAGAAACAAAAAGTTAAATGATGGTGTTACATGTTTTTTCTTTTAGGAAATAAGAAAGAAACCTGTTGTGGGTGTTGGGCTTGTATAAATGTATGTCCATATCAAGCTATGACTATGAAAGAAGACTATGAAGGCTTCATTTATCCTTTGAGAGATGAAGATTTGTGTTTAGGTTGTGGACAGTGCGAAAAGGTTTGTCCTGTTATCCATCCAGTTAGCGGAGAAAAAAAGCTAAATCCTCCAATTGTTTTAGCGGCTTGGCATAAAAACGAACAAATTCGACTTAGGAGTTCATCAGGCGGTGTTTTTACAGCTATGGCAGAAAGTGTGCTAAACCAGGGTGGAGTGGTCTGCGGTGCAGCTTTTAAAGCTGACTTGATGATTCATCATCAATTTGTGGAAAACAAAGAGGATTTGTCATTATTACGAGGATCAAAGTATGTCCAGAGTCAAATCGGGGATGTGTATCAAAAAATTAATAAGTTTCTAATGCAAGGAAGAAAAGTTTTATTTTCTGGAACGCCTTGTCAGGTTTCTGGTCTTTATAGTTTTTTGAGAAAAGATGATTTGAACCTTTTAACGTGTGATTTAGTATGTCATGGCGTTCCTTCAACGATGATCTTTCGAAGGTACTTACAATATATTGAGAAAAGGTTTAACTCTAAACCGATTTCGCTTTCGTTTCGCGATAAGTCCCAAGGCTGGGAGAATTATAGGTTTTTAGTTGACTTCGATAATGGCTCTCAATTTAGTGAAAGTGGAAGTCAAAACTATTATATGAACGGTTTTTTAAAAAACATTTTTTTGCGTCCCAGTTGTTACAGATGTCAATTTACTGGGATTCCACGAAAAGGTGATATCACTTTAGGGGATTTTTGGGGTATTGGCTCTCAACATCCTGAACTTGATGATGGTCATGGAACATCTTTAGTTCTCTTAAATACAGATAAAGCAAAAAAGACCTTTGATGATGTTATGAGTAATCTGTTTTTTTCCGAATGTCAAATTGAACTAGCTATTGGCGGAAATCCGTGTTTGATTGGACCAGTCGCAGCTTCTCAGAAAAGGGAGCAGTTTTTTATAGATTTTTATCAACTTCAGTTTGAAAGGCTATTAAAGAAATATATGAAACCATCTTCTAAATTAAGGTCAATGTTTAAGAAGTTAGTTTGGCTATTAAGTAAATTTAGAAAATATAATTAAAATAAGATTGAAATATAAGCTATTAAGGCAAATATAATTTTAGGATCGTCTTATGAATAGATTGTAATCTATAAATAAATATTGGGGGTCCACCACCATGATAAAAGCTTTAATTACTGGAATTACGGGTCAAGATGGTTCTTATTTAACTGAATTTTTATTGGATAAGGGCTATCAAGTCCATGGAATTATCCGGAGAGCGAGTAGCTTCAATACGGAGCGTATTGATCATCTTTTCGAAGATCCCACTATTGGGAATAAATTTTTATTTTTATATCACGGAGACTTGACCGACTCTAGCAATTTGAACCGGATCATTGAAAAAGTCGCGCCCGATGAAATTTATAATTTAGCCGCCCAGAGTCATGTCCAAGTTTCGTTTGAAGTGCCTGAATATACGGCGGAGACGGATGCAATTGGCACCTTACGGATACTGGATGCCATCAAAGAAAGCGGTATTAAGGCCAGATTTTATCAAGCATCTACTTCTGAATTATTTGGTGGCATACCGGGAACAGCTCCTCAAAACGAAAAAACACCGTTTTATCCCCGTAGCCCCTATGCGGCTGCCAAATTATATGCCTATTGGATTACAGTGAATTATCGCGAAGCTTATAATATTTACGCTTGTAACGGTCTATTATTTAACCATGAATCCCCCCGTCGCGGGGAGACCTTTGTTACCCGGAAAATTACACGGGCCGTGGCCGGTATTATTGCAGGAAAACGAGAGAAATTGAGCCTTGGGAACTTGGATGCCAAACGGGACTGGGGATTTGCCGGAGATTATGTGGAGGCGATGTGGTTGATGCTACAACAAGACCAACCTTCTGATTATGTAATTGCCACTGGTGAGACCCATACGGTCCGGGAATTTACGGAAATGGCTTTTAAAGAGGTTGGAGTGGAATTGATTTGGGAAGGTTCGGGAATCTCGGAAAAAGGATTAGATGCAAAAACCGGTAGAACATTGGTGGATATAAATCCGCGTTATTTTCGTCCGACTGAGGTGGAATTGCTCTGGGGAGACCCTTCCAAAGCTGAACGAGAATTGAAATGGAGGCGAAAGATAGACTTTCCCAGCCTAGTCAAGATGATGGTTGAAGCCGATTTGAGACTTATAGGAAAATAGGGTAAGAAGATGTACAAAGTACGATTGGCATAAGCAGAATATTATTATTGATGCCGCTTTGGGAAGAACTGCAAACTACGCCTTGGTAAGATGTACTCTTATTATGGATCATGGAAAAGCGTTTACACCCGGTTTAGGCGTTGGCAGAATCATCGTTGTATTCGATGGGTACCTGAACAACTCGCTGAAGAACTTGACCAGGAAAGTGTAATCTTGATTCCACTTTATCTGGGTTCATCACCATGAAAAAATTTTTACTAAAATACATTGTTCAACAACTGATCTCGATGTATGATTTTACTGTAAAAGCAGTGAGCATGAAGTAAAATGGAGTTATCTGGGTCATGACGCGTTAGATGCTGGAGTGGGTTATGCTAGATACTAGATACCGAATTGGCTTTGAAAGAGACGTACATAGTTGGAAGATTTTGATTTCATTCAAAAGATGAGACGTTTGCGTTGACAAAACTGATCCTAAACATTCTCCATTCCAGACAAGGACTTTTCAAATTCAACGAGTCCATGGGACCAACTATGAATCCCAAACTAAAAAATTTCATTCAAAAATTCGCCATCCGGCATGATAATTTTATCCATCGGGGCAAACATATTCCGGACAGAAGACGTTTTAAAAATCCGAGGGTATTCTTTCGACCGTCTGCTCAATCAAAAGCATGTATTCAATAAAACGTACAAACTGCGATTAATAATGAGTATAAATTTGCAGAAGCGAAAGTTTACCATGGGTTGGACCAGGCGGAAAGGATTGGGATTCGAAACTATGAAAATCCAAGCGAGATACCTTATTCATTCCAGATGTAATAAAAATTTTATCTTTTGCATTATTTGGTCTTTAATTTTTTGTTCAACGCCTGGCAATGCGATTGGGAACGAAAATGAGATGGAGAAGCATAATTATGGTAATTCCGGCGAAGGGGCATATTGGGCGGAAAAAGCCAGGAAAAAATTTGGAGATTATGTAACTGTAAAAGATTTTGGCGCAATAGGCAATGCAAATTTTTATAATAAAGCGGATGGTTTACGATATGAGGACGCCACATTCACTAAATTGGCCCATGATGATACGAAAGCGATTCAAGCAGCTATTGATCAGGGAGGGGCAATTTATTTTCCTCCTGGTAAATATTTAGTCACAAAGCATTTAGAGGTAAGGGGTAATCAAGGTTTAACTATCTATGGCGTCTTGTCTAACAGACCAAAAGCCTATATTATAGCGGGTAAAAATCCTGTATCTGGTCAAGCTTATTCAAATTATAACATCGTTCAAGGATGGGATGACAGCTGGTATGCTAAAGGAGAAACTGATAGAAATATACCTCCAGCAAATTTTGCAGCCTATTGGAGGTTGATCGATCGATACATCAATATTAGAAACATAGGTTTCCATATCGATGCAAACTCAAAACATGAGGTATCCGCAATTGATCTAGTTGCATTGCAAGAAACGTCATATTTCGATGGCCTGTTATTTACAGGGGATGATAATACTGAAAAGGGAACGTCGATTAGGATACGGGCTACTTCTATCGGAAAGGAAATATCATTTAATGGTTTTGTAATTAAAAATATTACCAATTATTGCAAGAAACTACAATCGGAATTATACATAAGAGGGCGCGGCTTCGACGTTGATGTTGAAAATTGGGTAACTGCACCTTTTGAGCATAAATCTAATCCGTTTTATATCAGGACTGCAGATGTTACTATGAGAAACATCCATTGTGAAGCTTACGGGGTTGGTATCCCAACATTTTCTATATGGGGAACAGATTTTTCTATAACTGATTCATTTATTCTTGTTCAAAACTTACAAGGTGACATTTTTGACATTGAAAACCCTAACTCTAATGGCTATGCAGCTTCTGGTCATAATATCTACAACCTTAGAATTTACCCTGTCGCTGGATTATGGTCAAACGTTACAAATGTAAACAAAATTAATATTATAAAGGACTATTCTCAACAGTCTTTAGGTGTCAGATACACTCCTCTTGTCCAGAATACATTTAAGATAACAAGAGTTTATCTTGCGAATATGATAACTTTTCACGCATCCGACGGAGAAGGTCACTATTTCAATCAAACATTATATTATAAGTCACAATCAGGTAGCCCCATAGGTACTACAATACCTGATTTTATCGGTCAAGATTTATATGTGACTAGTTTAAAACAATGGTATAAGTCAGTTGGGCCTACAGTCAACGATTGGGTTATTTCAACACAAAAAAGTTATCGATCTATCACCGGATCTCCGGTTGGCGTTATAGCTCCTTTGTGGATTGGGGAGGAATTACTAGACACTGTCAATAATAAATGGTATAAATCCATTAATCTAACTAATACTGGATGGGTTGCATTGAATTAAAATGGAATATGGAATTCAATAAATAATTTTTAAGTAAATACTTATAGGAACCAGTCTATATTGCCGCAGGTGGCGCTAATATAGCTGATGCAGTCATATAGTATATTAGTAAATTGAAGAAAATCAAAATAAAGTGAAAAATTTTCGTTGGAGGATTTTAAGCTACTTTTGTGCACTCCAACCTATCGCATACAAACCAGTAGTAATTGAGTTATAAAGGTGGTTTTAACATGAAAATTAAATCGAATCAGTTGGTAACTGTTTTTTACAGTATTTTGCTAGTAGTAATGTCTTCGACTATAGCTATGGCGGCTGAAAGAATATCTTCTAATATTCCCCTAGATAGTTACATCTATATTTATCTTGATAAACTGGACGGCCTAGGCTATCTGGAAGCCATGCAAACTGGCGCCAAACCCTATACCCGGATGCAGGCGGCACGTTGGCTAAAGACGATGCAAGCGAAAGCCGAAACCTCTGAACCGCCAGCATACGCCCGCCAAATGTTGAACGAGTTGGCGGAGGAGTTCCGCACGGAATTGGCACTGCTAGATGGGGCGGATGGCGTCGATCAATTTCGTATCGAAGAACTAAACTGGACCAATACTTATTATGACGGCCCCACTCTAACGCAAAAGGGGAATCAATCCGAAAGTGCATTTGGCAAAAAAGGAACCAATTCCTTTTATCAACCGCTGAACATCAATAACAACGGCCACCGATTCGCCGAGGATTTGAATAGTGTCTTGACTCTGCGGATGGAAGGCAATCTGGGAAATATGGCTGTATTTAGCGCTACTCCGCGTTTTAGTCATGACAAGGCGGAAGATCTGGAAGCGGATCTCGATTCGGTGTATTTTAAAACCCATTTTAAAAACCTCCAGATTCAACTGGGTAAGGAACCGATGTGGTGGGGACAGGGAGAACGGGGTAGCTTGGCCCTAACCAATAACATGGAACCGCTAACTGCGCTGAAATTATCGAATTTGGAACCCATGCTTCTTCCCGGTTGGTTCAAATATCTTGGGCCGACCGACGTTAATTTTTTCTACTCTAAGATGGAAGACCGAAATGATGTACAAAATCCGGCGTTTATTGGGCTACGTACCAACTTCACGCCTGGCTCCAACTTTACATTCGGGGCTGGGTTGAATTCCATCATGGGAGGAGAGGGGCACGAGCTTAGTTGGGATGATTTGTGGGACTTTATAACCCAGGAGAACGCCGAAAGCGCAGCGGAAGAAAAGTGGAACACCGTCGCCGGGTTTGATTTTCGCTGGCGTATACCGCGATTGAACGGATTACAGATCTATGGAGAACTTTATGGGGAAGATCAAAAAAGAAAGCCCTTGCCCCATCCAATCCGCACCGCATACCTCGCCGGTCTCTATTTACCTCGGCTGACAGCGGATGGAGCTTGGGATCTCCAATTGGAAACGGCTAGGACCATCCGATTTTCGTATGTACATTACTTATATGTAGAAGGGTACACTCATGAGGAAAATATTATCGGAGACGCCATGGGTCACAATGCCCGGCGTTATTATGCACGGTTGAATCATTATCTGTCCAATGGAACCCAGTTGGGATTGCACGGGGAGTATGTGTCAATGGAGCGATTGGAAACTTACCCTCAAACCATTAGTTCAGTTTGGGTATCCTATCGCGTAAACCTGAAGGATAGCTGGACCCTCGACGCCACGGCGGGACTGGCCGATATTGATCATCTGAATTATCAGGAGGATGAATCGGATCGAAATTATCTGCTGAGCATAGGATTGAGTAAGCGGCTTTAGATTTTGGTTCCTAGTTCCTAGTTCCTGGTTCTTAGTTCTTGGTGTGAAGGGTGTTGACTTTGGTTGACGTCCTTTATCAACTACCAACCACGAACTACCATCCAATAGGAATCATCGTCGGAATCAGTCAGATGAGATGAGGGATTTCAAATTTTTGAGGAACGGCTTCGAAAAAGACTGATCGTGTTGATGACCTGCATATTAGGGCTGATTGTCGTTTTCTTGATATATACTTCTGAGGATCCCCATTGGGGGGGCGGTTTTTGGGAGCAATGGCTGATTTCCCACCTGCATTGGCCGGAGCCGGTAATTTCCACGTTGGTCTTTTGGATTCGAAAGTCCCTGCATTTTTGGGGCTATGGCATATTAGGCCTGCTTTTTTGGTTTTATTTTCGTCTATGGCGATTCCGGCTTCCGCAGTTTATCGGGATCTTAGCTACGAGCGCGGTGGCGGCGCTGGATGAATCCACTCAAGCCACATCAGCCTTCCGGATGGGGAAACCCGAGGATGTGCTGCTCGATTTGTCCGGGGCCTTAGTGGTTGGCTTAATCGTTAGGTTTTTTCATCGAAGGCAGGTAAAACGGAGTGGGTAGGTTAGTTTCTGGTTCTTGGTTGTTAGTTCTTGATTCCTGGTTTGTAGGGTTTTTAATTCATGATAAGACAAACAAAAAACCTTTGCATCCCGGATGCAAAGGTTTCTCTTTCAAAGATTGGTGCCCAGGACCGGACTTGAACCGGTACGGTTGCCCATACGCCCCTCAAACGTACGCGTCTGCCAGTTCCGCCACCTGGGCAAATTCGACAAAATATATTATACCCGGAACTGACACGCTTGTCAATCACCTTTTCGCATGAAAGAACTAGAAACTGGAGCAGCCCTTGGATATGCCATTATTTTGAATGACGAGAAGGATAAACCAAGGATGTCGCGAATGATATTATGGTTTGGTTAGAGCGTTTCTAGTTCCTGGTTTTAGTTCTCGGTTCCCGGGTGTCAGTTATAAGTTTTGTTCAAGAGTTTTAATTTATTCTGCAATTGAAAACCAGCAACCAGTAACTAGAAACCAGCAACCAAGAAATCAACATTAGGAGGTTCAATTCCATGAAAGCAATGATTTTAGCGGCTGGAGTCGGGTCGCGCTTGGAACCGTTGACTTGCAATATCCCGAAACCGATGGTCCCGGTGGTGAATCGGCCGGCCATGGAGCATATCATCAAGTTATTGGTGAAGAGTAATATCAATCAAGTGGCGGCGAACCTCTGGTATCTTCCGGATAAAATTCAGGATTATTTTGGAAATGGGAAGCGTTTTGGAATCGATCTTCATTATTCAGTAGAGAGTGAATTGATGGGCACGGCCGGAGGGGTCAAGAAACTGGAAACGTTTTTGGATGAAACCTTCGTGATCGTCTCTGGCGACGCGCTGACCGATATCAACTTGCTGAGTCTGGTGGAAAAACACAAAGAATACGGAGCCTTGGCGACCATTGCCTTAAAGGAAGTATCCGATCCCCGTCAGTTCGGAGTTGTCATCACCGGAGATGATGGCCGGATTAAAGCTTTTCAGGAGAAACCGAAGCCGGAGGAAGCGTTGAGTCGGATGGCCAATACCGGGATCTACGTATTTGAACCGGAAATTTTTAAGTTAATCCCCGCCAATACGGTATATGACTTCGGAAAACAACTCTTCCCGGAATTGGTCCGAAGGGGTGAAGCATTTTATGGGGTTCAGACCAAGGGTTATTGGTGCGATATTGGTTCGTTAAATCAATACCGCCTGGCACACTATGACGTGTTGAAAGGGATGGTGAAGATCGACATCCCCGGCAATTGGCATCCGAATGCGGTTTATGTAGGAGATCGGACAATTATTGCCCCGTCGGCCAGGATCGGATCCCGAGTGGTCATCGGCAAGGACTGTCATATCGGTGACGGAGTGGAGATCTTCGGTGAGACGGTTATTGGCGATAATTGCATCATTGAGGACGGAGCTTCCATTTTCGGAAGTATTGTGTGGCAGAATACCCAAATCGGCCGCGGCGCCCGTTTGGTTGAATGTGTGGTCGGCAACGAATGCTACCTCAAGGACGGCTCCGTCATTGGCGCTGGCGTCATTCTGAGCGACGATTGCGTCGTTGAGTCCGGCAGGATTATCGAAGCCAATTCCAAGATCTGGCCGGGAAAAGTGGTTGGGTTGGAGTGAGTGATTTTTGGTTCTTGGCCGTAGCTTGTAGTGATGGTTCGTGGCCCTTATCAGCCTTGGCACGGAAGTTCGATAATAAATGTTAAAAATGATTTCATAAGTAACTGTTTTTGAAAATTTAAAACGGTAAGAAAAGCATACCTTAATTTAGGAAGATTTTGAATGCCATCTTATCAAGGGGCACAGTTATCAATAGATAGCTCAGCTATGACCAAGAGCTAACGGCTACCAACGCTTTGCAGAAAAGAAGGAATTCACTTGAAGTTCCAACGCAACCATTTTTTCCAACTGTTAATGGATATCATCGCCGTGAATACGGCTTGGTTTGGGGCACTGATTCTTCGATATGACGGAAGAATTCCCCAGTCCTATTTACGAAATTGGCTGATCATTGCTTTAGTGGTCACCGCGGTGCGGATTGGGGTGTTTGTCTGGTTTCAGCTTTACAATAGCTTGTGGAGTTATAGCAGTGTGCCGGAGTTTTTCCTGGTGATCAAAGCGGTGACGGTTTCCACACTGTTGATCTGGGTTTTTGCCTTAGTGGCGCAGGAACGGGACTGGCTGCCGTTTCCGACCCCCAAGGCGATCGGTATAATCGACTGGTTCATCAATATCCTACTTCTGGGGGGATTGCGTTTTGCCATCCGGTTCCGGCGGGAGTGGGTTATCACCCGGTTAAACGCTCGCAATATGACCAAGAAACGATTGTTAATCATCGGGGCCGGAGAAGCGGGTTCGATTATTATTCGTGAAATTTATAAAAGTCTCTCCGGCAATTATCTTCCCGTTGGTTTTGTTGACGATGATCCCTGCAAGCAAGGTCATCAGTTGCATGGAGTGCCCGTTTTGGGGGGGAGGCGGGAAATTCCCCGGTTTATCAAGTTATATGAGATCAAGGAAGTGATTATCGCGCTTCCATCTGCTTCCCGGCAGGATATTCGGGAAATTATCGGTATTTGCCAACAGGAAGGCGTTCATATCCTGATGGTGCCGTCGATGTCCGAGATCATCAATGGGACCGTCTCGCTGAAACAATTACGTGATGTTGAAATTGAGGATTTGCTGGGCCGGGAGCCGGTCAGGGTGGATCTGACCGAAATTGCCGGCTATCTCCAGGGAGAACGGGTTTTGATTACCGGGGCGGGGGGAAGCATTGGCGCCGAACTTAGCCGGCAGGTTGCCAAGTTCAAATCGGAAACACTTTTATTGTTAGGTCGGGGCGAAAATTCCATTTATGAAATCAACCAGGAATTGGCTGTAACCCAGCCGGATGTGAAACGGATTCCGGTTATCGCCGATATTCGCGACCGGGAGAAGCTGGAGCGGATATTTGAGAAATACCAGCCGACCGTGATCTTTCATGCGGCCGCTCATAAGCATGTACCGCTGATGGAGGAAGCTCCGGACGAAGCAATTAAGAATAATATTTTCGGAACTAGAAATTTGGTGGAATTGGCCGATAAATATGGTTGTAAGCGGTTTGTTCTCATCTCTACCGATAAAGCGGTTAATCCCACCTCAGTAATGGGCGCGTCCAAGCGGGTGGCCGAGTTAATCCTACAAGATATCAGCATCCGCAGTCAAACTCAGTTCTTGGCGGTCCGTTTTGGCAATGTCCTGGGGAGCCGGGGCAGTATCATCCCACTTTTTCGGTCGCAGATTGCCCGGGGCGGTCCGGTGACGATAACTCACCCGGAGATGACCCGGTTTTTCATGACGATCCCTGAAGCGGCTCAACTGGTGATTCAAGCCGGAGCCTTGGGCAGGGGCGGGGAGATTTTCATTTTGGACATGGGGGAACCTGTAAAGATCGTCAACTTGGCTCAAGAGTTGATTTGGCTTTCCGGCCTTATACCGGAGAAGGACATCAAGATCGAATTTACCGGAGTGCGGCCCGGAGAAAAGCTTTACGAGGAGATCCTCACTAATGATGAGGGGATTCTGGCGACCAAACACGAACGGATTTATACGACTCAAGTACACGGAATAAAACCGGATTTTCTGGCCAAAGGATTGCAGTGCCTCGATTCTCATTTGGCCGAAGATGGTCGGGTCCTCAAGGAATTATTGCATGAAATTGCTTGTGAATATCACCCATGGAAAGAAGCTGAACAACCAAGCGAAGAGCAGCGTCTCTTAAAACCAAAAGAAGGGACAACCGGCTATGTATTATGACCTATATCACCATATATCTTCTAGAATTGACGAAAAGTGCTTTGATTGAAACAACCTGGGAAAAGAGGCTTGATTTATTGGGGTATGATCGTAGACTAAAATCTTTTTATGAATATTTTTTAGTAAAGCTTTTTAGATCTTTGGCTATAAAATCTGGCAGGATTTAAAATTGAAACGTGGAATTATATGTATGCTTTGTTATGCTCATAGCGGAGGTTGCGCATGAAACGATTTATTATCGTAATGGTGCTATTAATGGTTTTGCTTTCGGCGGGTCTGATACTGGCGGAAGATTACCGGTTGGGCCCAGGCGATGTCTTGGCGATCAGCGTCTACGGATATGGGGAATTGCGAGAGGAGTTAATTGTCCGACCTGACGGGAAGATCGCTTTTCCATTAGTGGGGGAGCTCGATGTTTCCGGATTGACAACAGCCGAAGTGACCGGCGTACTATCCAAGGCGTTGAGTCAATATCTTAGGAGCGCCGATGTAACGGTTAATATTATAAGATTCCGGACGACCCGAGTGTATGTATTGGGGGAAGTCGATAAGCCGGGAATGTATGAGATCGGAAAGCAGCATAATTTGCTGGATGCGATCGGAATGGCAGGCGGGTATACTCGTTTTGCCATTAAAAGCAAGGTTTATATCGTTCAAAAAGAGACTGGAAAATATCAGGTGGCGAATTTGAGCAATCTCCTAAAAAAAGGGGATTTATCCCAAAACTATGTGTTAAATGAAGGAGATGTCGTGTATCTGGCCAGCAATAAAATTAACTTTGTGGCCGATATATTGCCTTTCATAACGGCGATCTATCAGATTAATGACATGAAGAATAATTAACAACAGGTTTGAAGGCCATAATTTCATGGGGCCATAACTCTTGAACCGGGTTTGAAACTGATTTGATATGAAATCGAGCTACAAATGGAATAGGGAAAAATTTTCTGATGGCATCATATCAAAGTAAATTTAATGTTTAGCGAATCAATTTCATGTTTAACAATGATGGTATTTCGGTTACTGGAGGAACCATGACGTTACCGGTATTTATAATCATGGCCGGAGGCAGGGGCGAACGATTTTGGCCTAGGAGCCGACGCAATTATCCCAAACAATTACTGAATCTCGCCAGCGACCAATCCCTGCTTCAGGATTCGGTGGCCCGGATTCGGGAGTTGACGGAAGACAAGCGGATTTATGTCGTGACCAATCAGGATTACGCGGTGAAAGTCCGGGAACAGCTTCCGATGCTTCCGGAACGGAATATTTTGGTGGAGCCGGAAGGACGAAACACCGCCCCTTGTGTCGGACTGGCGGCGGTTTATGTAGCCCAACACTTTCCGGAAGAGGATCCGGTGATGGCGATCCTGCCTAGTGATCCGCTGGTCCGAAAGCCCGAGGTCATGCGGAAAGTGCTTCGCGCCGGGATTGAATATTGTTCCGCGCATGATTCCGGAGTGATCTATGGAATGTGGCCGACCCGTCCGGAGACGGGCTATGGCTATATTCAATTGGGCAGCAAATTGGAGATCATCGACACGGTAGACTTTCATCAAGTGGCGGCCTTCAAAGAGAAGCCGAATCGGGAAACAGCCGAGCGCTATGTGAGCAGCCGGGAGTATCTGTGGAACGGCGGGATTTTTTTATGGCGGGTCAGTTGCCTGATGCGAGAGATCGAACGGAATTTACCGGAATTGGCATGCGGCTTAGAGAAAATAAAGCCCTACATTGGCAATCCAGAGGAGGAGCGGATTGTCCGGGAGGTTTACCCGGATCTTCCCGCCATCTCGGTGGATTATGGGATTCTGGAAAAATCACGGAGTCTGGCGGTAGTAGCGGCTGATTTCGGTTGGGATGATTTGGGCAGTTGGACATCGTTGGAACGATATATGCCGTCTGACCCGGACGGCAATGTAGTCCAAGGGGAACTGATCGGAGTCGAATGCCGAAATTGTACCATATCCAGTCCGGGCAAAACTGTCGCCGCACTGGGAGTGTCGGATCTGATCATCGTAGATGCTGGTGATGTGTTGATGGTATGTTCAAAGGACAAGGCGCAGGAAATTAAGAGGCTCATAGAGAAAGCTCGCGAGCAGGGACGAGAAGATCTACTATAATTAAAGGGTTTTGTTTAGGCTTATATAGAGGATAAACAGAAAGAGCCCCGGTTTTTGACTGGGGCTCTTCACTCGGATTATGCCAGTAACTGATGCAACACACCTTCCACTTCTTGCCGGATCTTTGATAATTCTTCCGTGGACGATGCTTCGTAACGGGTTACCAGGACCGGCTGGGTATTGGAGGCGCGGACGAGACCCCAACCATTTTTAAAGATGATCCGGGCGCCATCGATATCGATGACTTCATAAAGCGATTGAAATCGCTTTACCAGTTGCGTGACGACCGCAAATTTCCGGTCTTCGGGACAATCGACCCGGATTTCAGGTGTCGAGCAGGTTTTGGGTAGGGCATCGACCATTTGGGAAAGGCTTTCGTTGGAACGCGAGAGAATTTCCAGCAACCGCGCTCCGGAGTAAACGGCGTCATCGTAGCCGTAGTAGCGATCGGCAAAGAAAAGGTGTCCGCTCATCTCCCCGGCCAGAAGGGCCCCCTCCTCTTTCATTTTGGCCTTGATTAACGAATGCCCGACCTTCCACATGATGGGGGAACCGTTCATCCCGCGGATCTGGTCGAACATGGTCTGGGAGCATTTTACCTCCCCGATGATCTTGGCGCCGGGGTTGGATTTGACAATCTCTTTGGCGAAGAGGATCATCAATTGGTCCCCCCAGAGGACCTGTCCTTGACAATCGATGACTCCGATCCGGTCGGCGTCGCCGTCAAAGGAAATCCCCAGATCCGCTCCGGATTCGGATACCTTGGCCGCCAAGGCCGTCAGGTTCTCGGGGATGGTCGGATCGGGATGATGGTTCGGGAAATTGCCATCCGGCGCGGAGAACAACTCCACCACATCCCAGCCCAGATCGCGGTATAATGGCGCGGCGATTATATTTCCAGTGCCGTTGCCGGCATCTATGACGACTTTTACCTTTTTAGAACCGGGTTTGATAATCGACTTCAGGTACGAAAGATAATCGGGCACCAGCGAACGTTTGAATATTTGTCCGTTTCCGGAGCGATAGTCCCGGCTTTCCATGATCTCCCGGAGTTCTTGAATCTCCTCGCCGTAAATGGTGGTTTTGCCGAGACAGATCTTAAACCCGTTTTCATTGGGAGGATTGTGGCTCCCAGTAATCATCACTCCGCCGCCCACCGGCAGGTGAAACAAGGAGAAATAGACCATCGGAGTTGGTCCGAGACCGAGATCGTAAACGTTAATCCCTGACTCTCGTAAACCTTGAATCAGGCGCTCTTTGAACGGAATTGAACTCAAGCGGCAGTCATGGCCGACGCTGATGGTATCAATCTGGCGTCGATGATAGAATGTACCGAGGGATTTTCCCAGTTCTGCGACGAACTCCTCGGTGAGATCCCGGCCGGCCACGCCGCGAATATCGTATTGGCGAAACACGTGAGACATATCGGTACCCCCATAAAACAGTTTATGCTGACGTATTCGACAATCGAGCCGGAAAACCTTTCCGGTAGGATTGTCTTCGGATGGAAATTCGTTTATAATTGAACGAAAACGGTGAAAAACGGAAGGTGTTCCATGATTCGTTTTTTAACCGCCGGGGAGACTCACGGCCCGGCGCTGACCGCAATTATCGAAGGGTTTCCGGCCGGAATGCCGCTGACAGCCGCTGCGATTCAGTCGGATTTGGACCGTAGACGCCAGGGATATGGCCGGGGTGGGCGAATGAAGATTGAGGGGGATCGGGTGGAGATCCTGTCCGGAGTGCGGCATGGATTTACCCTTGGATCGCCGATTGCCATCCGGATTTGCAACAATGACTGGGCCCGCTGGTGTCGGGTGATGGCGGTGGAACCGGGCGCTGGTAGCGATATGGTCGCCATTGACGCCGATGAACGGATCGCGGCGTTGCGTTCCGAAGTGACGGCGCCCCGGCCCGGCCATGCCGATCTGGCAGGCAGTCTAAAATACCGGCAGGGCGACATCCGGAATATCCTGGAACGGGCCAGCGCCCGGGAGACCGCGGCCAGAGTCGGCGTTGGTGCCATTGCCCGGCAGTTGTTAGCCGCTTTTGATATTGAAGTCGATAGCGGAGTGATTCAAATCGGAACGGTTTCAGTCGGCCAGGTACCCGGCGATCACGTCGAATATCGCAATCTGGTCCGTAATTCCCCGGTAGCCGCACCGGACCCTGATGTATCCGGGCGGATGATGGCGGAGATCGATTCCGCCCGGGAACACGGTGATTCGTTGGGGGGAGTAATCGAAGTGGTTGCGCGCGGGGTACCGGTCGGATTGGGAAGTCACGTTCATTGGGATCGGAAGCTGGATGCGCGTTTGAGCGGGGCATTGATGAGCATCCCGGCCATTAAAGCGGTAGAGATCGGACTGGGGTTTGCGGCGGCGGGCCGGCCGGGTTCCGACGTCCACGATGAGATCTTTTTTAATGAACGGACTGGCTTTTACCGCAAAACCAATAATGCGGGGGGGATCGAAGGCGGGATCAGCAATGGGCAACCGATCCGGCTCCGCGTTGCCATGAAGCCGATCCCCACCCTTTATAAGCCGCTGCAAACGGTGGACCTGATTACCAAAGAACCGCTCAGCGCCAGTGTCGAACGTTCCGATACCTGCGCGGTACCCGCGGCGGCTGTAGTGGCCGAGGCCATGACCTGCTGGGTACTGGCCGAGGCGTTTTGTGAGAAGTTCGGCGGCGATCATCTGGACGAGATGTGTGAAAATTACCGGAATTACCGGTCGGCCGTGGGGACGGGACAATGAAGATCGTGTTGATTGGGTTCATGGGTACCGGGAAATCGACCTTGGGACGGATCGTGGCGGAGCGGTTGGGCTATCGATTCCTGGATACCGATGAATTTATTGAGTCACGGGAAGGGCGACCGATCAGCGCCATCTTCGCCACGAACGGAGAAACCTATTTCAGGAAGTTGGAAGAAGAGGCGGCCGGGATTATCGCGGGTGAAGACCAGCTGGTCGTGGGCACCGGAGGCGGTTTTGTCCTCAATCCGGACAATCTGGCACGGATTCGTCCCGGCAGCGTGATCATTTCGCTAACCGCGAAGCCTCAGGCTATTTATGAGCGGATCCGGCAAAATACCGACCGCCCGTTGCTGGCCGTACCCGATCCGATTCAACGGATCAACGAATTGTTGCAGGCGAGAGCAGGGTGCTATTCGCAGGCGGATTTATCATACGATACATCTGTGGGCAGCCCGAACCTGCTGGCGGAAAGAATCCTGACTGAACTGGCGAGACAGGGGATCTCCGGGGGAAAAAACTAGAGCGCCCGGCGGAAACCGGCCGCTGATATTTTCGGAAGGCGGGGAGAAGCTAAATGAGGAAGGTCTTGATTCTTCATGGCCCAAATCTTAATTGGCTGGGCCGAAGGGAACCCAAAGTCTATGGAAGCCAAACCCTCGAAGATTTAAACCGGATCTTGGCGGACGACGCCAAGGAATTGGGTTTGGAATTACGAATTTATCAGAGCAATTTTGAAGGACAGTTGATTGACTGGATCCAATCCGAATCGGCCTGGGCCGAGGCGCTGGTGATCAATCCGGGCGCTCTTACGCACTATAGTTATGCCTTGCGTGACGCTATCGCCGGGGTTGACCTGCCAACCATTGAAGTTCATCTGAGCAATATTCATGCCCGGGAAGAATTTCGGCACCAATCGGTCATTGCTCCGGTGGCCCGCGGACAGATTATGGGCTTGGGCTTTGAGGGCTACCGGCTGGCGTTGCGGGCCGTTCAAAATTTGCTGGAAAAGAGGAACACCTGATGAATCGCGTTGAAGGCTTACGGAATGCTCTCCGCGAATCCGGAGTCGACGGACTGCTGATTCTGAATCCAGAAAACCGTCGTTTTATCAGTGGCTTTACCGGTTCTTCCGGGGTATTGCTGGTCGGCGCCGCCACCGCCATGATTGTGACCGACTTTCGCTATTGGGAACAGGCCGGAATGGAAGCACCCGGCTTCGAGCTGTGGAAGCAGGGGCCCAATCTCTGGCAGGCGGTGGCCGAAGCGATACAGGCAAGCGGATGGTCGAAGATCGGTTTTGAGGCCGATTCCACCCGTTTTAGCGAATATCAGGCATTGACCGGTGCGCTTCCGCAGCAGCAATGGATCCCATTGGCGGGAACAGTGGAAAAGTTGCGCTGGGTTAAAGACGAGACGGAGATCGGCCTTCTCGCCCAGGCCGCCCGGATCACGGATCAGGCTTGGTTACGGGCGCTGCAATTGATCAAGCCCGGGGTTAAGGAACGGGAGATCGGTCTGGAGTTTGATTATCAATTGCGGCTGTTGGGCGCCGAAGGGAGCGCCTTTACCACCATTGTGGCGTCGGGATGGCGCTCCGCGCTTCCGCACGGGGCTGCTTCCGATAAAGAAATCGCCCCAGGCGATCTGGTGATTATTGACGGGGGGGCCCTTTTCCGCGGTTATCATGCGGATATGACCCGTACAGTCGTATTGGGAAAGGCCGATCCGAAGCAGCGCCAGATTTACCGTTTGGTTCTGGAAGCGCAGGAATTGGCCTTGAGCGGGCTAAAAGCCGGTATTATCGGCAAGGATGCCGATCGGATCGCCAGGGACCATATTCAGAAACATGGCTACGGGGACTACTTCGGCCACGGCCTGGGCCACAGCGTCGGGTTGAATATTCATGAGAGTCCCCGGTTGTCGATGACGGAGTCCGGGATCATTCCCGCCGGCGCCACAGTAACGGTTGAGCCTGGAATTTATCTTCCCGGATGGGGCGGAATTCGAATTGAGGATTTGGTGGTGGTTAGAGCGACTGGCGTTACCAATCTCACCGGCAGCCCCAAATCGGAATTGATCGAACTCTAACAAGAGCTCGGTCTTTTTATGATTGCCTAATTGCGGAAATATAATCTCGACAATTTCTTGTTATTTATGGTAGAATATTTGCGGATTAACTTAAAAATACGTCGCATTCGCATTTCCCGAAGAAATTGAATATCGCTGAGGAGGATATAGACGATGATTTCAGTGACAGATTTTAAAACCGGTTTAACCATCGAAATCGACGGCGATTTATATACCGTGGTCGAGTTCATGCATGTGAAGCCCGGCAAAGGCGCGGCGTTCGTCCGCTCCAAACTCAAAAACATCCGAACCGGGTACTCCGTGGAACGCACCTTCAACTCTAACGAAAAAGTGGAGAACGCCCGGATTGATTTCCGGGAGATGCAGTTCCTTTACAAGAGCGAGGATGACTACACTTTCATGGACATGGAAAACTACGAGCAATTGATGATTCCCGGACCGAAGATGGGAGATGCTCCCAAATACCTTAAAGAGAATATGATCGTCGAGATTCAAATGTACCAACATGAGATTCTCGGGGTTCAGCTTCCCAACACCGTGGAACTGGAAGTGGTTGAGACGGATCCCAATTTCAAGGGGGATACCGCGACCGGCGGCACCAAACCGGCTACGCTGGAGACCGGAGCCGTGGTCAACGTGCCGTTCTTTGTCACCATCGGCGATGTGCTTCAAGTGGATACCCGGACTAATCAGTATTTGAAACGGGTGAACAAATAACTGCCTTTTTGAGGGCGAATCGCTATATAAGTTGAATTAAATCTTCTGTATGCATCATGTCCCGTAAGCCTTCCATGATGAGAAATTAAGGAATTAATTCAACTTATTACTGCTGTAATTAGGATGAAATAAATTCCGATTTGATTTATTTGCATTCGGCTTTAGGAATGCAAATTCAGTTAAGAGATTTATTTCATCCTATATAGTGAAATCCAACCGCCTTAGGGCGGTTTTTCGATCGCCGCTCTCGAATAAAAGCCCCGTGGTTTTAGAGATACTAGAGAGGGAAGGGAGAGTGGACGATGCAAGAGTTAAAGGAACGCGCCGCATATTTAAGAGGTTTGATTCAAGGGTCCGATCTGGCCGGTGACGAAAAAAACCGGCTGTTGTGGGAGGGCCTGATGGATTTCTGCGATGGAGTCGCCGAGGACATCGAGGAATTGGAGGATTCCCAGACGGAATTCGCCGATTATATCGAGGCCATTGACGAAGACCTCAGTTCACTGGAGAAATACTTCTATAACACCGAGGATGAGGATTCGGACGATCCGGAGCTGTTAACATCCAAGGACGCCGAAACGGATGATCCAGTGATGGAGTTGAATTGCCCTCACTGCAAGCAGGAACTGTTTTTTGAGGATCAACCGGGGAACTACGAAGTGGTCTGTCCGGACTGCGGCAGCGTTGTCTGGCAGCATTTCATCGCCGAGCATGAGCCGGAGATCGGGGACGATCCCCGTCAATAAATAACGATAACCTGTCATAAAAGATAGCCCGTCTCAATAGAAATAGATTGAGGACGGGCTATTTTTGTTTGCCTCGGAAAGCGTTTCGCCCTGGACTCTTGTGGCGGTTATTTTCCGATTTTTTTTAGTTTTGACAGACTAAATCTCGGAGGAGACTTGAAGCGGCAGGCGGATAGTTGGCTCGATATTCTCCGGTTTTTCCCCCCAGAGATCAGAAGCCGGTTGGGGCGGATTCCCGGAGCGGCTCAGCAAAGCGTAATCGAAATCCGGCTCCGGACGGAGCAACCCTTGGAGTTGAATTGCGGCATCCGTTCCTGGCTGGTGTCGGCCGGAGGAGAGTTGGTCGAGGATCCGGAACGGGCCTGGGTCATCAGCTCCGATGAAATGCGCAAAGCCATTAATTCATTGACTACCGGTTCGTATTACGCCCTGGAAGATGAGATTGCCCAAGGCTATCTGGCGTTACCCGGGGGGCACCGGGCCGGAGTAACCGGACAGGCGCTGATTCATTCGGGTCGCGTGAAAACCATTCGTAATTTATCCAGCGTCAACTTTCGAATCGCCCGGGCTCATCCGGGGATTGCCCGTCCCATCCTGCCTTTTTTGTGGAAAGACGGCCGACTGCTGAAGACGTTGATTATTTCGCCGCCGGCAGCCGGCAAAACCACATTACTGCGGGAGATCATCCGTGAACTGAGCTTCGGTGTGCCGGGATTAAACATTCCCGGACAGCGGCTGGCGGTGGTGGATGAGCGTTCCGAATTGGCCGGGTCTTATCTTGGCGTACCCCAGCTTGACCTGGGCCCGCGGACCGACGTGCTCGACGGCTGCCCCAAAGAGGAAGGGGTCTATTTGGTGCTCAGGGCGATGAACCCCCAGATTATCGCCACCGATGAGATCGGGCGGGAGAAAGATCAACAGATGATCGCCGATGTCATCAACGCCGGTGTCAGCTTTATCACCACCGCCCATGCCCGGAACCTGACCGAGGCGATGTTGCGGCCGGGCTTGCGCCGGATTTTGGAGAACGGTTCGGTGGACCGGTTGATTGTACTCAGCAACCGGTTAGGGCCGGGAACGATTGAAAGCGTCAAGTCCGGCGCGGCCGGACCGGAACTGTTCAATCATTCGATGGGTTAAATCCGGAGGGTCTCATGAATAAGTTGCTTGGTGCCTCTTTGATCATCGGAGCCAGTTCGCTGGGGGGATTGTTGCTGTCGGAACGCTTGAGCGAGCGCTGCCGGACCATCAGGAACTGGATATATGTCCTGGAGATGCTGGAGACGGAGATCTTTTACCAAAATTACCGGTTGCCCGAGATCTTTGGCAGAGTCGGCGCTTTGCTTCCCAACCGGACGTTGGGTCGGGCGTTTGAGGAACTGGCCATTCAAGTGGAGTTCGGTTCGGAGCAAGACGTGGCGACGGCCTGGAACGGCCTATTGAATGATTTGGGCTCCGCCGGCAGACTGGAGCGGCCCGAGCGCGCCGTTCTCGAAGAATTCGGCCTTTATCTGGGAGCCACCGATCGTGAAGATCAAGTGCGGAAGATTCGGGGCTGCCGTTCCAGGCTGGAGGCCAATTTGGAACTGGCCGAGATCAAAGCCAAACAGCGAATCGGCTTGTACCGTTACTTCGGTTTCGCGGCGGGAGCTGTCGTCGCGTTATGGCTGCTGTAAGGAGATGAACCAATGGATATCAATTTGATTTTCAAAATTGCCGGCATTGGGATTCTGATCTCGGTCCTGAATATGGTGCTGAAACAGGCGGATAAGGAAGAACAGGCTCAGATGCTGACCCTGGCCGGGGTAGTGATTGTCCTGCTAATGGTGGTCCAATTGATTCAACGATTGTTCAGTGATGTCCGGGCGGTTTTCGGGCTATAAGGGGGGCGGAAAGTGAGTTTCTTTGCGATCCTCGGTTTCGCGCTAATCGTCACCGTCCTCTTGCTGATTGTCCGGAAGGAGCGGCCGGAGCTGGCGGTGCTGCTGTCTTTGGCGGCGGCGGCCATGATTCTGGTGTCATTGCTTCAAAATATCCGGGAGATTCTGGTGGTTTTTGAGCGGGTGGCGCTGGAGACCCGTTTGAATATTTCCCAATTGAAGCTGATCGTCAAAATTGTCGGCATCGCTTATCTGGCCGGTTTCGGAGCTCAAATCTGCCGGGACGCCGGGGAAGGCGGCATGGCGGCCAAGGTGGAACTGGCCGGTAAGGTGTTCATCTTGTCGATGGGGATTCCGGTCATGTTCAGCCTGCTGGGCCTGATCCTTAAGTTCTTGGACTCGGGAGGAACCCCGTGAAGGCGTTGATTCATCCGTTGAAGCTAATCTTGATTGTCTGGCTCGGTCTGTTGCTCTGCGCCGCCCCGGTCTGCGGGGAACCCGAGCCCGGCCGAGATTTGAAGCTGGACGATTTAAACCATTTCCTGGGCACGCTGGATCAGGACATTCAGGAATTGTTGCCCAAACTCGATCCGGCCGCCTGGAAGTCGACCGGGCCGTGGTGGGACTGGGGAAAGGTCGGCCGGGAAATTGGCGGTTATTTTCTGCGTGAGCTCGTTTTTAACCTGCGCTTGTTGGCGGAACTGATGTTGCTCGCCCTGGCGCTGGCCATACTGCAAAACATCCATCATGCGTTTGAAGGTGAGACAGTCAGCCGGATGGCCTTCGGTTTCTGCTTTTTAGTGGCGATGGGGATTATTTTAAACAGTTTCCGGGTTACTTTCGCGGTAGCCAAGGGCGCAGTGGATGAAATGTCCAACTTCATGTACGCGATCGTTCCCCTGCTGTTCAGCCTGATCGTGGCCGGCGGCGGAGTTAACTCCGCCACCATGGTTCATCCGCTGCTCATCTCCAGCGTCGAACTGGTGGGGAGCCTCGTCAAGGGAGTGGTTTTTCCGTTAATCGTGTTTGGGGGCGTTCTGGGGCTGGTTAGTTTCCTCGCGGAAGGATTTGAGGTCAATAAACTGGCGGGAATCTTCCGGAATGTGGCGCTCGGAATCCTTGGAGTGACCATGACCGCATTTATCGGACTGATTACCATCAAGGGATTTGCCGGGGGAGTGGCGGACAGCACCGCGCTCCGTACCGCCAAATACATGACCAATACTTTTCTGCCGGTCGTCGGAAGCGAACTGGCCGATACCATGGAGATGGCAGTGGGATCGTCGCTAATCCTAAAGAGCGGCATCGGGATTTTCGGTTTGGGGTTAGTGGTGTTGATTACGATTTTTCCGTTGATTAAGATCCTAGCGGTAGCCGCCATCTACCAATTGACCAGCGCCATCATGCAGCCCCTGGGCAATCATCGTTTGGCCGATGCGTTGCAAACGGTGGGAGGGATCTTTATGAACATCTTCGGCGTCGTGGCCGTGGTTGGCTTGATGTTTTATATCGCGATCGCGGTATTGGTAGGAATGGCGGGTATCCGGAGCGGATGGTGAGGATGGTTCCATTGATTGCCTGGTTGAAAAGCATAGTCGCCGCCATTGTCCTGGCCGGCTTTTTGGAGATGCTGCTGCCGAACAATGAACTGAAGGGCGTCACCAAACTGGTGATGGGATTGTTGATCCTGATGATTCTGCTCCAGCCGCTGCTTCAGATCTTTCACCTGCCGCTGGAATTTTCCTGGCCGGTGCCGGGAGTCTCCGGCGAGCCTCCGGCGACCAAGACGGTTTCCACCGAAACGATTGTCAAGGAAGGGCTGGAATTGCGTAGGCAATGGACAGCTCAATTTCAAAACCGGCAGCGGGAAGCGATTGAGCGGAAGATCGGCAATATTCTGCGTCTGCTCGACGACATCGATTTGGTGGCGCTAAAACCCATCTATGAGGGAGAGCGGTTGCTGAGGGTCCGGGTGGAGACTCGCTGGCGGACGGACGGGCCAATCGAGTCTGGCCGGAGCCGGGAGATCGAAGCCAAGATCCGGAACTCGGTACAATTGGTGACCGATCTGCCCAATGAGCAAATTGAGGTGATTTGGCGTGGGAGATGAGCACGGGACATCAGGATTTGGCGAGTGGTTCGGCAAAGTTCAGGGGAGATCGGGAACCTTCTGGATCTTGATCGGTGCGGCCGCCGTCGGAGTGGTTTTACTGACATTCGGAAGCGTCCCCCAAGAAACGCGGAGTCCGGCCGGGTCGAGCCAGGCGGCACTCAGAGTTCCGGCGGCGCTGACGGACGAGGAACGGCTGGAAGCGGAATTGACCCGTACCTTAACCCAGATTGCCGGAGCCGGCCGGGTACGGGTGGATCTCAATCTGAGATCGGAGAACCGCAGCGTATGGGAGCGGGAAACCCGGGTCAATAAACGGGTCAACCAGGAGCAAAACTCGGTCAATACCGAGGAAGATACCAATGATCAGATGGTTTTGGCCAAGGACCGGGACGGCCGGGACAGTCCGGTGC
The DNA here is from genome assembly GCA_023402395.1 of Bacillota bacterium. Lineage (GTDB taxonomy): Bacteria > Bacillota > UBA4882 > UBA8346 > UBA8346 > JAEYGI01. The sequence goes on along the minus strand of JAEYGI010000002.1, from coordinate 91,274 downwards.
TACGGGAAAAGCTGGGCCCGGAGGTTCAAGGGGTGATCGTGGTCGCCACCGGAGCCAGCAACCTCCGGGTGCGCCGGCTGCTGACCGCCACGGTAATGACTATTCTGGATTTGCCAGCCCACCGGGTATTGGTCATTGCCGGAGAAACCAGCGAAGAGGTGATGAGTGATGAGTAACTTTTGGATTTACAATTGGCGGCGCCGGCCCGGTTGGCTGGGATTATTCGTGTTGTTGTTCGCGGCCCTGTTCTACCTTGGGTACCAGCATATCGTCACCGTGAATTCGGTCAAGATTCCGCCGATCCAAGAGCCGTTGCCGCTGAAAATCCCCAGGCAATACGATCCCAACGACACCTTATTGGATCTGAAGATCGAGCGCGACCGGGAACGAAGCCGGGAAGTGGAGCGGGTGGAGCAATTGCTGGAGAAAGTCGGGCTCTCCGACGAAGTCCGGAAACAAGCCGAAACCGAATTATGGCGCCTCACCCAGTCCAGCTCCAAAGAGCATGAATTGGAGAACCTGCTGCAGGCCAAAGGGTTTACCAATTGCCTGGTCACCATCGGTCAACGGATGGTGACCGTGGTGGTCCCGGGCAAACTCCAGCCGGACCAGGCCGGTGTCATCGGGCAGATGGCGGTGGACATTACGGCGTTCAACCCGGAGCAGATACAGGTGGTGGAAAGGTAAGCCCTTCGCGTTCCTGCTTCTTGGGATCTTCATCCGGCAATGGCCCGGCGCGGGATGACTCTGTTGCATTGTCAATTGACTTATTCACATTGTATCGATGCTTTTCCACATTGGCAGGTGGCAATCTCAGATTGCGATCCACCAATTGGAAATTGTCAAGTGTCTCTCCTCCAAAACCAGATAACAATCGACATGGGAGAGATCGCAACGCAACATTGGCAACTGCCTTTGGAACATTGTCATCCGTCAATTGGAAATTGGCGGATTTCTTTTGCTCATTGGAAGGTTGAGATCGGCCTCGCGATTGAAACGTGATTTGCGAATCAGGACAAGCGGATGACTGCAAAATCCGGCGCTTCCCCCATTCCGCCAACCCCCCGCCCGCCCCAAAGAAAGCACTTACGTTAAATTGTGGTTCGTTATCAAAAAATGTATACAGTTTTCATGAAAAGATAAACTTAATTAAAAGCAGGAATAATTGCCTTACTGGTGAATAAATACCTTATTATTTTTTTCCCATTCCCCAAAAGGAGGGCACTAATGAATATCAAAGAGATCAAGGAATTGGTGAAGATGTTGGACGGAACCGACATCAGCGAATTCTCCCTGGAGGCCGAAGGAACCAAAGTTGTGATCAAAAAGGGCGCTGCCTTTACCTCTCAGGTGTTCCCCGTTCAAACACAGATAACGCAAGCTTCCGCTGTTCAACCCATATATGCCCCGAGTCCGGCGGTACCGCTATCAGCCCAGCCCGCCGCCGTCACTGAAGAAAAAACCGAGGGACTTGGACCGAACCAAGTCTTAATTGTTGCTCCGATGGTTGGAACGTTCTACCGCTCACCAAGCCCGGATGCGGATCCCTATGTCCAGATCGGCCAGGGGGTCAATGTCGGGGAAGTGGTCTGTATTATTGAGGCCATGAAACTGATGAACGAAATCGAAAGCGAATGGCGCGGGAAGATCGTGGATATTTTAGCCGAAAACGCACAGCCGGTTGAGTACGGTCAGCCTTTGTTCGTGCTGGAAAAAAACTAACCGTCCTCCGGAGGTGTGAAAACGACGATGTTCAATAAAATATTGATTGCCAATCGGGGCGAGATTGCGCTGCGGATTATTCGCGCGTGCAAAGAAATGGGGATCGGGACGGTTGCCATCTATTCGGAGGCGGACCGGGATTCCCTGCATGTCCATTATGCGGACGAGGCGTTCTGTGTCGGTCCGGCCCAGAGCAACCGGAGTTATCTGAATATCCCCAACATTATCAGCACCGCCACCATCGCCGGGGTTGACGCTATTCATCCCGGGTATGGCTTTTTGGCCGAGAACGCCCGGTTCGCCGAGATCTGCGAGACGCATCATATCAAATTCATCGGCCCCCCGGCTTCCGCCATTGAAAAAATGGGGGACAAGGCCGTTGCCAAGCAGACCATGAAAGAGGCCGGGGTTCCCGTGATTCCCGGGTCGGACGGGATCATCGCCGATGAAGCCGCGCTGGTGGAAAAGGCGAAAGAGATCGGCTTTCCGGTGATCATCAAGGCTTCCGCCGGCGGTGGGGGGCGGGGCATGCGGGTGGTGCGGGACGATGACGAACTGCTGAACGCCTACCGGACCGCCCAGACCGAGGCCGATGCCGCCTTCGGCAACCCTGAAGTGTATATGGAAAAATACATTGAGGAGCCCCGGCATATCGAGGTCCAGTTGCTCCTGGACGAGCACGGCAACGGCGTTTATCTCGGGGAACGGGACTGTTCGGTCCAGCGCCGCCACCAGAAAGTGGTTGAGGAATCGCCATCGCCCGCGGTTACGCCGGAATTGCGCCGGAAGATCGGAGCGGCGGCTCTCAAGGGAGCGCTGTCGGTGGGTTACACCAATGCGGGCACCGTGGAGTTCCTGCTGGACAAGTCCGGCCGGTTTTATTTCATGGAGATGAACACCAGGATTCAGGTGGAACATCCGGTGACGGAGTTGGTCACCGGAGTCGATCTGATCAAGGAACAGATTCGCATCGCCGCGGGCGAACCGTTAACGATCACCCAAAATCAGGTTCAGATCCGGGGGCACGCCATTGAATGCCGGATCAACGCCGAGGATCCGGAGAAAAATTTCATGCCTTCCCCAGGCCGGATTACGGTGTATCATATCCCCGGAGGCCCCGGCATCCGGGTTGATAGCGCCGCTTACCAGGGTTATTCCATTCCGCCGTATTATGATTCGATGATCGCCAAATTGATCGTATGGGAGGAGTCGCGCGAAGCCGCCATCGCCAGAATGCTCCGGGCGCTGGAGGAGTTTGAGATCGACGGCGTGAAGACCATCATTCCGTTTCATACCAAAGTGTTGAACAACCCGTATTTCCGGAAAGGCGAATTTTATACCAATTTCATCCAAACCAGGATCTTTGGCGATAAAACAGACATAACCGATTCCGACTCCGACTAAGATGTGATCGGGGCATACTTAAATAGATATAAGTTGAACTAAATCCTGGTTCCGGCTTTCCCACTCTTAAAACGTGACGGGAAAAACCGGCCGGTATTTAGCTCAACTTATGAAATGGGAAATATGCCGCGAGGATTTCGGGCTCTAAAGAACCAATCGCGACATAAATCGAAGATGCTCTAACTTAGCGAGGGGGTGGCTCGACCATGGAACAAGTCAATCGGTACGATGCCGGAAGTATCCGGATCGCCAACGAAGTGGTGAAGATCATCGCCGGACTGGCCGCGACCGAAGTCAAGGGTGTGGCTGGCATGAGCGGTGGAGTGGTGGATGGTTTCGCCGAACTCCTGAAAAAGAAAAGCCTGGCCAAAGGGGTTAAGGTGGAAGTCGGCGAAAAACAGGCCGCAGTGGATCTGTTTATCGTCATTGAATACGGCGCCAACGTTCCGGAGACCGCGCTGTCGGTTCAGGAAAATGTGAAGCGGGCGATCGAAAGCATGACCGGCCTGGAAGTAGTGGAAGTGAATGTCCACATTCAAGGAGTGGAGTTTAAACAGGAAGAGTCGGAATCCAAAGTTCTGTGAAAATAGTCGCGCAGCAACGCCATGACAATCGAACGGATGGTGGAATCGGTTAGGAAAGAACGGCCAATAAACGACGACTTTGTTTTATCAGGTTTGACGAGAACGTTTGAATAAGGAAGGTGCTTTGATCCGATGAAGGTTTGGGAACGGTTAATCAGTTTGTTGTCCGGTATTATTCTTATTGTCGTCGCTTTTATTTTGATCTTACTGGCGTTTGGACAAGCAAATGAGATCCTGGAGGAGCTAGGCCGGATTAAACCGGTAAGCTGGTGGGCCTTGGAGGTATCCATCACCTCCTTCATCCTGGCTTTCTTTCTCGTCCGAATGGCATTGCGCATGCGCCGGGAAGAGAAGACCGTTATTTACCAGACCCAATTCGGCGAGATCCGGATGACGGTATCCGCCATTGAGAATCTGGCGCTGCGGGCGTGCAAAAAAGTCCGGGGCGTACGCGACGCCCATGTCGGAGTCCGGGCCGATAAACTGACCGGCTTGGATATTTACATTGAGGTCACGGTCAGCCCCGATCTGGCCATACCCCAGATTAAGTCCGAAATCGAGTCCAAAGTCGGCGAATATATCTTTGAGACCGTCGGCATGCATGTCAATGCGGTGAAAGTGCTGATCACCAAAATCGCCGCCGAAACCCGCTCCAGGGTTGAGTAGTCCCTGGAAAGCCCGTCTGATCCGTTGCGAAGCCGCAGGATATCGGGCGGGCAATGCAGTAATGATACACGTTAGCTTGCGCCGGCCATCCCGTCGAACGGATGGCGCGCAAGCCCCTAGGAATCTGGGCGTGTATTCGAAACAACCGAACATCCGGTGTATAGTGCCGTATAGCTACACATTGGCTTGTGCTATATCCTGAAAAAAGGATTACGCGCACAAGCTCCTAGGGAAAGGAGCAATCGGGGTGAACGAATTCTTCAAAGAAATTCTGCCGCAACTCACCGGCTTTAAAGGCCGGATCTTTGGAAGCTGCATCGGGTTCATCACCGGACTGTTATGGGCATTTATGGGGTTCTGGCGAGCCTTGGCCTTTGTCGTCTGTGTCTTTTTCGGCTATTTTCTAGGAAAACGAATTGACCAAAAGGGTTCGTTACGGGAGATCCTGAGCCGGGTCGTCCCGCCCAAGGATTGAAAGGTGATGAAATGAGTCGGCGTCTAGCCAGAGAATTAGCATTCACGGTTTTATTCCAGTCGGATGTCGGGAAAAACCCATGGCGCGAGGTATTGCCCAGAACCTTGAAAGAAAATGAGCTTCCCGACAGTTCCCAAGTCTTTCTAAGCGAATTGGTCTCCGGAACCGTTCAGCATCTATCGGAAGTAGACGCGGAGATTACAAAATATGCCCAGGATTGGAAGCTGGAGCGGATGGCTAACACCGACCGGAATATTTTGCGGATGGCCGTTTTCGAGCTCCGGTTCCGGCCGGACATCCCATCGAGCGTCACCGTGAATGAAGCGGTGGAGTTGGCGAAGCGGTACGGCGATGAAGAATCCGGCAAATTCGTCAACGGGATCCTCGGCAATGTGGTCCGGAACCTGGAACAAACTGAGCAATCAGAGGAAAAGAGTTGAAAGACGGAGGGAATTCCCTCCTTTTTTATGTCGGAACAGGTGATCATCGGTATTGATACCAGTTGTTACACTACGTCGCTGGCGATGATCGACGCCGGGGGCGGACTGTTGTTGGACCGCCGGATTATTTTGCGGGTCAAGCCGAGAGAAAAGGGATTACGCCAGTCGGACGCGGTGTTTCAGCATTTGCAAAACCTACCTTCATTGGCGGAACTGCCCCTTGCGAATCGCTCCTACCGGGCGGTTGCCGCTTCGACCCGGCCACGGCCGGTGGACGGATCATATCTGCCGGTTTTTCGAGCCGGGGCCTCCTTTGGAGAGGCGTTGTCGAAATTATTGGGAATTCCTTTTTTGGCGACCTCGCATCAGGAAGGACACATCCGGGCGGGATTGGCGGACGGAATCCGGTTGGAACGTTTTCTGGCCTGGCACCTGTCGGGCGGAACCACCGAGTTGCTGCTGGTCGAGGCGGCGGAGCCGGGATTTAAAATTAAGCGGATCGGCGGCACGTCGGATCTGCAAGTCGGACAATTCGTGGACCGCATCGGGGTGACGCTGGGCACACCTTTCCCGGCCGGGCCGGGCTTGGAAAAAATGGCGTTGCTTTCGGAAGATCCCGGCGTCCTGCCGGTGGTGGTCAAAGATCTGGAATTGAGTTTCTCCGGACCGGAAGCCGCCGCGGCGCGCCTGGCCGCGTCCGGTTCGATCGGCCGAAATGACCTGGCGCGCCAAGTGTTCAATTGTATTACCCAAGGGTTGCTGAAAGTGACCCGGAAAGCAGTGGCCGAGATCGGGGCGATCCCGGTTTTGCTGGTCGGTGGCGTGGCGTCCAATGAAATCATCCGGGCCGGCCTGCTTCAGTCGGGTCTGGCCGACGGCATCGAGTTTCATTTCGGCCCGAAGCAGTTGTCCGGGGATAATGCGGCCGGAGTCGGCTGGATCGCCCATGATTTTTTGGTGAAAGGAACCGAAAGCGAATGAACGGAAAGTTTTTGATCATCGATACCTACAGCTTGGCGAACCGGGCTTTTTTCGCGTTGCCGCCGCTGACGACCGCCGGCGGGCAGCCGACCAACGCCGTTTACGGGATGGCCATGATGACGTTGCGGCTGCTGGATGAGGTCAAGCCTGATTATATCCTGGCCGCCCTTGACGCCGGGGCTCCGACCTTCCGTCATCAACAATATGAGGCGTACAAGGGGCAACGGCTGAAGATGGAAGATTCGCTGCGGACCCAGATCCCGATCATCAAGGAATTATTGGGCAAGTTGAAGATTCCAACCTATGAACAGCCGGGCCTGGAGGCCGACGATATTATCGGAACCATGGCCAAACAAGCGGCGGCCCAGGGGTTGACCGTTGAGATCGTGACTGGGGACAGGGACGCCTTTCAACTGGTTGAACCGAACATTATGGTCAGGTACACCAAAAAAGGGATCACCGAGATCGAACGGGTCGATGAAAGTTATATCCGGGAACGGTACCAGCTGAACCCCGGACAGTTGATTGAGTTAAAAGGCCTGATGGGGGACTCGTCGGATAATATTCCCGGCGTCCCGGGATTCGGGGAAAAGACGGCCCTAAAATATCTGCATGAATTTGCTTCGATTCCGCAAATCTATGAGCGTTTGGACCGGATCAGCCGGGAACGGGACCGGCAGTTGCTGACGGAACACCGCGAACAAGCCTTGCTCAGCCGGGAACTGGCGACCATTGTCATTGACGCCGACTTGCCGGTGCGCCTCGACGACTGCCGTTATTCCGGCTACGCCTCCGAGGAGTTGCTGGCGTTTTGCCAAAACTATGAATTCCGCACACTCGTCAAAAAGCTGGCCGGCCAGGAAGCGGCCGAAGCCGTGGTAGTCAAGCGGGATTTGAGTTTCGAAGTAGAAACCGTCGCCGCCGTCGCCGTCGAGGCAATCGTTGCCCGGCTGAAGGAGGAACGGTTCTGCATCGTTCAATTCGTGACCGAAATCGCCAATTGGGTCGAAGCCCGCCTGCTCGGCATCGGATTGGGCGGCCGGGAGCGGAATTATTTTATCCCGGTTGACGGGGACCGGAAACTGCCAGAACCGGTGCTCCGGTTATTGGCCGATCCTGAAGTCGTCAAGGCCGGATATGACTTGAAAAAACAAATGCAGATCGCCACCCATTGCAATGCTCCGTTGCGCGGCGTATTGGAAGACGTTCTGCTCGCCGGTTATCTGGCCGGAGCCGGGGTCGGCGGGATGGAACTGGAAAGCCTGGCGGAAACCTGGTTAAACAGCACTTTGCCGGTTTGGCAGAATGAGCGGGGCACCCGTTTCCCGATCTTTGGATTGCCGGAAACCCTTCCTCCCGAGGTATTAGCTAAAATCACCGGCGGCCGGCTGGAGGCGATCCGCCAATTACGGCCGAGATTGGATGAGGTTCTCAGCGAAACCGGGTTAACTTCGCTTTACCGCGATGTAGAGCTGCCGTTGCTGGAGACGCTGTTTGGAATGGAACGGGAAGGGATCCGGGTCGAGCCGGAGCCGTTGCGGGCCTTCGGCGCCGTGCTCAAGTTGCGTCAGACCGAGTTGGAACAAACAATCTACGCCTTGGTCGGACAGGAATTTAATATCGGGTCGCCGAAACAACTGGGCGGCATTCTCTACGACCGGCTGGGGCTAAAGCCGGGGAAAAAGACGAAAACCGGCTTTTCCACTGACGCGGAGGCCCTGGAAAGCCTGGCCGGGCAACATCCGGTGATCCCGTTGCTCCTGGAGTACAGGCAAAATACCAAGCTGCAGACCACTTATATCGATTCCCTGATTGCTCTGATCAATCCCAGAACCGGCCGGGTCCATACCACATTTAATCAGGCGGTCACGACCACCGGCCGTCTCAGCAGTACTGACCCAAACTTGCAGAATATCCCGATCCGCTCCGAAGAGGGACGGATGATCCGGCGGGCGTTTGTGGCGAAACCCGGCCAAATTTTATTGGCCGCCGATTATTCCCAGATCGAATTGCGGGTGATGGCCCATTTTTCCCAAGACGAGCGGTTTATGGAGGCTTTTCTGAAAGGCGAGGACATTCACAGCTTTACGGCCGCGGCGGTTCATGGCGTTGCTCCGGAAGCGGTGACCCGGGAGATGCGCGATCAGGCCAAGGCCGTCAATTTTGGAATCATCTATGGTATCAGCGGTTTCGGATTGGCCAAAAATATCGGTGTCGGCCGCAAGGAAGCCGATGCGTTCATTGCGTCCTATTTCGATCAATATCCCGGGGTCAAACGCTATGTCGAGGAGCTGATCGAAGCCGCCCGGGCGGCTGGCGAAGCCCGGACGCTGCTCGGACGCATCCGTAAACTGCCGGACCTGGCGTCGCGCAATTTTACCCTGCGTTCCTTCGCCGAGCGGATGGCGCGCAATACTCCGATCCAGGGAACCGCGGCCGATATTATCAAGCTGGCCATGGTTAAAATCGACCAAAAACTCCGGGAAGAGCCGGGGCTGGGCCGGATGTTGCTGCAGGTGCACGATGAATTGGTATTCGAGGTGGCCGAATCGGAATGGCAAAAGCTGGGCCGGTTGATCAAGCGGGAAATGGAAGGTGCGGTAACGCTCTCCGTGCCCTTGGTCGTCGACCTTAAAAAGGGTTTGAACTGGGGCGAAATGAGTCCCGCCGCGCTGGAGGATTGAAATATGCCGGAACTACCTGAAGTGGAAACGATCCGCCGGACCATATTTGACATGGTCACAGGCAGGACGATCCGCGGGGGCGAGATACTGTACCCCAAGATGATCCTGCCGCTATCTTCCGAAACATTTCTGGCCATGATCGAAAACCGGCCGATCACCGATTTACGGCGGCGTGGCAAGTATCTTTTGTTTGACCTCGGCCCGGACCTGGTCATGGCCATTCATTTACGGATGACCGGGCAATTGCTGGTCGCCCCCGAGACCGAACCGGTGGCTGATGCGACTTACCTCAGGGTCATCCTGGATAACCGCACCGAGTTGCGATTCAGGGATCAACGGAAATTCGGAAAAGTATTTCTGTTTCCAGCCGACGAGCTCCCCAAGAATCTGGCCGGCTTGGGACCGGAGCCACTGGGCCCCCAGTTCACTGCCGACGTGCTGCAACAGCGCTTGACCGGACGTACCCTGGCGATCAAAAAAGCTTTGCTGGATCAGAGCGTCATTGCCGGGGTGGGTAACATTTATGCCGATGAGTCGTTATTTGTCGCCGGCATTCACCCGGCCCGGACGGTCAATTCCTTGACCGGCGCCGAAGTGGAACGGCTGTTTCAGGCGATCCGGCAAGTTCTGGCCGAGGGCATCGAATACCGCGGAACCACCCGCCGCGACTATCATACCGGGGATGGCAAAGCCGGGTCATATCAGCAGCAATTGCGGGTTTACGGCCGGAAAGGCTTGCCATGCCGGCGCTGCGGCGGCCTGGTGGTAAAAATGAATTTCGGTGGCAGGGGAACCCATTTCTGCCCGCTTTGTCAAAGCTAATTGCTATATAAAATGAAAAAAGTTTTTTGAAATAAATTCACATCCCAAAAGCCGGCTGTGAATGGTCAAACGATTGAACTTTTTTCATTTTATGAATCAAGGAAATATGTCGCAATTGATTCGGGCGTTCGAAAAATTTATTGCGACATATATAGGAGAAATCATGATTACCATTGGCCTGACCGGAGGGATCGCCACCGGGAAGTCAACGGTCGGCTCGATCTTGAAAGAATTGAAGGTACCGTTGATCGACAGCGATGAACTGGCCCATCGGGCCATGGACCCCGGCACCTCGGGGTATTCGGAGATTATCGGGCGGTTCGGCGCCGGGATCGTGGGCGGGGACGGCCGGATCGACCGAAAAGAATTGGGGCGGATCGTTTTTAACGATCGGGGCGCCAGAAACGACCTTGAACAAATCATTCATCCCCGGGTGATCGCCGCGATCGAACGGTTTCTCGCTGAGTACCGGATGGCCGGGCAGACGCTAGCCGTGGTCGAGATCCCGCTATTATTCGAAGCGGGGCTGACCGATTTAGTGGACCGGATCTGGGTGGTCAGCGTCAGTCCGGAGATCCAGCTACAACGTTTGATGGAGCGCGGCGGACTAAGCGAGGCGGAGGCCCGGTTGCGAATCGGGACGCAATTGCCGCTGGAATTGAAGGAAGGAAACGCCGATGTGGTCCTCTATAATAATAAAGGAGTTTCCGACCTGCGAAGCGAAGTTATAAAAATTCTGAATTTAATGGGATGGGGTCCGGTTGACGGGTAAATTCCGAAAAATTTGTATCGTACTGCTGATCGGCGCGGTACTCTTTCATCGGCCGTTATTAAAAAAATACTTTGTTCTCGACTATCGTCAAACGATTATCGACTTCAGCCGCGATCACCGAATGAATCCGGCGTTGGTCAGCGCGATTGTCTTTACCGAAAGCGGGTTCAATCCGGCCGCCGAATCCCACAAGGGAGCGGTGGGGCTGATGCAAATCATGCCCACCACCGGTCAATGGGTAGCCGAACAGATGATGTTGAGGAATTTTACTCCCACCGAGCTCACCAACCCTGACATTAACTTAAAGATCGGCATTTGGTATCTGGCGTATTTAAGACAATATTTCCACCAGAACGACTATTTGGCGCTGGCTTCGTATAATGCGGGACACCGTTATGTGTCGGGATGGGTCGAGGATGGGATTTGGAACGGGGATACGGTCAAGATCGAGCAAATCCCGTTTCCGGAGACCAAAAAATATGTGCTGAAAGTCCTGCTTTTAAAGAAGGTCTACGGTTATCTATATCCAGAGCTTTCTTAACCTGCCGGGGCAGGTTTTTTACTATGGATCCGATTCCTTTGCATTCACAATTACAGTCTTGAAAAGATTCATTATATTATGCGAGGTTTATTCAGCATGAAGATTGGGGTTATTTCATTAGGGTGCGCCAAAAATCTGGTCGACACCGAGATCATGCTTGGCCGCTTGATGGAGCGGGGTTGGGAACTTGTTCACGATCTGAGCCAAGCGGATCTGATTCTCATTAATACCTGCGGTTTTATCGGACCGGCCAAAGAAGAATCGATCAATAGCATCTTGGAAGCGGTTCGCTACAAGCAACCCGGCATTGGAATCTGTTCCAAAGTAGTCGTCGCCGGTTGCCTGGTGCAGCGCTATCCGGCCGAATTAGCGGCGGAGATTCCAGAGGTCGACTTGTGGATCGGGTTGGGGGAGATCGCCGAATTGCCGGAGTTGCTGGAAGGCGCCCCTGCGGCCCGTCGGGCCGATCTTACCAAGGCGCCCTTTTTAAACGATTCCAATGTCCGGCGCTACCGCGTTACCGTTCCGCATCTGGCCTACGTTAAAATCGCCGAGGGCTGCAACCATCGTTGTTCATATTGCGCCATTCCCCTGATTAAGGGAAATTTCCGGAGCCGCAGGCCGGAGTCCATTATCGATGAGATCAAACAATTGGTGGAATCGGGAACCCGTGAGATCAATCTGATCGCCCAAGATATCACCATGTATGGCAAGGATTTGTCACCTGGCCTCAATTTGGCCGGATTGCTGCGGCGGATCATCTCCGAAGCCAACCCGCCCTGGATACGGTTGTTATATGCTTACCCTTCCCGGATTGACGCTGAATTGCTGGACCTCATCAGCGCGGCGCCGAACCTCTGCAAGTATCTGGATTTGCCGATTCAGCACATTCATCCGCGGTTGCTGAAGCTGATGAACCGGCATGACCCCCCGGAGTTAATCCGAGAACGGTTGGCGCAGATCCGGGAGGCGATTCCCGGCATTGCCCTGCGGACCACTATGATTGTGGGTTTTCCGACCGAAACCGAAGCCGAGTTTGAGGCTTTGCAAAGCTTTGTGGCGGAGGGCCATTTTCAGCATTTGGGAGTATTCAATTACAGCCGCGAAGAAGGAACCGCCGCCTATCGCCTCAAGCCCCGGATCTCCGGGCGGGTGATGGAGTCCAGGCGGGAGCGGCTGATGAATACTCAGCGCCAGATTTCAAACCGTCTGTTAAAAGAGTTCGTGGGCAGGGAACGGATCGCTTTGATCGATCGGTTGACCGCCGGCGATCAAGCTATCGGCCGGACCGAAGCGTTTGCCCCCGAGGTCGACGGCTGGCTGGAGATTGACGGCTGCGCCGCCAAGGAAGGCCAATTCGTCAGGGTCGCGGTCACCGGCTCCGACGATTACCGGCTTTTCGCCAAATATTTATCCGAAGTGTAACAGGATTTTCGGGAAAAATGCCGAAATGTTTCTCTAAACTGATGGGGGAAACATAATGAGTCTGGCCAATTGGATAACAGCTTCGAGAATTATTTTGGCGCCGGTCTGCGTCGGGATTCTGTTCTGGGACATCCCGGGGCGGGATATGCTGGCGGCGATTATTTTTATTCTGGCCGGCCTGACCGACGGTTTGGACGGTTACGCCGCCCGGGCGCGCAAAGAAATCACTCCCTTCGGGAAATCCTTTGATCCTTTCGCCGATAAGGTATTGATCATCCTAACCCTGGTAGTGCTGGCGAATTTGAACCGGGTTCCCTGGCTGGCCGTCTGGATCATCGTTCTTCGGGAAGTGATGATTACCGTTTTGCGACATCACGCCGGCAAAAAGGGCTTGGCGATCGCCGCCAGCCCCTGGGGCAAGCTGAAAACGTTCACGCAGATCGTGGCGATTGCGCTGATCATGCTAAAGCTCCCGTTCAGCATCTGGTTCCTATGGCTGGCGGTGCTTTTGACCATCTGTTCCGGCCTGGATTACTTGTGGCGCTGGCGGGGCGCTTTTAAAGCCGATTAATCATTTGCGCCCCGGATTTTAGGAATAAACGCGGCGGTCTGTTTTTTCGGTCGCAATCTTCTCGGCGTTCGGTTTATGAAAAATCATCAAAGGGTACTTTCACGTCGTATAAACCTTGGCCTTTGGCCAAGGTTTATTGCTGCGGCTTTAAACGCAGCAATTCGGCCAGGGATTGGCAGAGCAACTCCGCTTCCCATAATTGATTGTAGCATCCGAAACTGACCCGGACCAGGCCGGGCACGGACTCGGGATGGTTGGAAACAACTCCTTGGATGGCTGTTTGCAACTGATTGGAGTTTAAGTTCAACAGCAGCCGGACATATTTTCTGGCGCAAAAGCAGCCGCTGCGGACCCCGATTCCCCATTCATCGGCCAGATAGGATGCTACTTTCTCATGGTGAAACCCCGCCACGTCAAAGGAGATTACCCCGACCCGGTCTTTATTCTCAGGATTAATAACAGTAATCCCCGGAATCTGCCGCAAATGTTCAATCGTGTATTCAATCAGTTTGGTCTCCTGTTCGATCAGGGACTGCCAGCCGATGGACGACAGCACTTGAATGGCTTCGGTAAGCGCAGTAACTCCCAGCACGTTGGGGGAACCGGCCTCCTCAACTTCGGGCGGATCGGACCAGATGATGCCCGCGGAGCCGATTCCTTTGACTGTGCCGCCCCCGACCTGGCTCGGCGGAGTGCGTTGAAAAAGAGCGCGGGGCCCGATCAGGACACCCACCCCGAACGGAGCGTACATTTTGTGGGCGGAAAAGGCGAGAAAGTCCAGATGTCGGGGGTCGGAAGGCGGGTACATATTCACCGGGCGGTGTGGAACCAGTTGCGCGCCGTCCACCGCGATTTTCGCCCCGGCCGCATGGGCGAGTTCCGCCAGGGTATAAATGGACGGGGTATGGCCGGTGACGTTTGACGCCCCGGAAACGGCCACCAGTTTGACCTGGCCCGAGTGCCGTTTTAAAAAGTTTTCAGCTTCCCCCAGATTGATTCCGGAGCCATCCAATCCGACGGCGAAATTGGAATATTTGGCCCAGGGCAGTTCGTTCGAATGATGTTCCAGGGCGGTATGCACCACCCATTCCCCGGGCAGGAATTGCAAGTAATGGGAGAGTTTATTCAAGGAATCTGTAGTGTTCTTCGTAAAGATCACTACATCATGGTCGGGATCGGCGCCCACGAAATCAGCTACAATTTTACGGGAGTTCTCATATTTTTCCGTCATATAGCGGGACTTGTAACCCGCCCCCCGGTGAATGCTGGAATACCAGGCCGCTTCGTTGCAGATGGCCTGGATAACCTGTTTAAACGGGGGGGTGCTGGCCGCGTTATCCAAGTTGACATACTGGCGGTCGCCGCGCGCGGTCGGCACAGTTTGCCCGTAACCATAAATTAGTTCGGAAAGATCCAAGTAGACACACCTCTCTCCCATGGTATGAGGGAGAGGGACTTTTGGCTACTCGTGAAGCGACTGGACGGTTTGATCCAGCGCTTTGGCCGCCTCCAGCCTGGAAAACGGCAGTCTTTCGATGATCAGCCTTCCGGATTCGAGTCTGGCGACAAAATGGGCGCCCGGAGCCAAATGCAGTTCGTCGACGAACGGAGCGGGGATCGTCAGTTGGTGGCTTGAGTTCATTTCCAAAATATATTCCATGTTTTTCTCACCTCGTCATTATTCTTTCTCTGATTCCCCGGTTACCTCCCAACAAAATTTACCATTTTAATTTAAATCGACTGGAACAACTGGCAGTAACCATGAAATATTCCAATCATTAAAAGTTTATTAATCGCCTTTAGCTGGGCAAATTAATTTCAGACCACAAGGAAAGGGGGGTAAAAATTAATGGGTACTGGTCAACGCAGCAACAGTTATGTCGTGAAAGAGGCGGCCCAGGCGCTTCAAAACATGAAGTACGAGATCTCCAAGGAATTGAATATCGATACCACTCCGATCGTGGGAGACTACTGGGGCTATATGACTTCCCGGGACTGCGGAGCAGTCGGAGGGCATATGGTAAAACGGATGATTGAGGCGGCCGAGCGGTCCATCGCCGAGCAGGCGCTGGTCAATGTGCAGGCTGGATTCAAAGCCGGACTCCAAAACCAGCTTCAAGGCGGGTATCAGAGCCAGCAGCAGCAGCAAGACAAGCTGCCGACGAATCCTTCCCTCAATCTGAACAGCCTGGATAAACTCTACTAGTACTTAACGGGGCGAGAATTTCTCGCCCCGTCAATTTTTTTGGTTTAACTGTTGCCGGTCAACCGCGATTCTTCTCCCGGACTGCCGGTGACGAATCGCCCGAATCCGGATTTGGCTCATGGTGAACATGGAAATTCTCTTTCCGGGAAGGATGCATGCCGGAGACAGTTTACCGGGCAGGAGCGCCAATCCGGAAACAAGATTTCCGAAGTTTCGCGAGGGCCGGGTCATTCCGGAAATTTCCGTTCCGGTTAGATTTTTGCCCATCAGCGGATCGTTCCGGTACCCGGGCAACCGGCGCCGGAAGAAATCATTTCC
This sequence comes from Bacillota bacterium, assembly GCA_023402395.1. Lineage (GTDB taxonomy): Bacteria > Bacillota > UBA4882 > UBA8346 > UBA8346 > JAEYGI01. The sequence continues at coordinate 75,663 of JAEYGI010000002.1, read as the reverse complement.
GGAAAATGATTTTCCGTGATTGAGCGATGCCTAATCATTTCCGGCTTGGGCAAACTCTCCGTGGATGCGATAATAAGGCATATAAACAGATTTATAATTACCTTCGACCACTTGAGACTCACAAGTCCTCTGTCATAACCACCAACCGATGCCGCGATTTAAGCCTAAATGGCATTAGGTTATTACCCTTTATATTATCCAAATAAGCCACAAGATGCGCGTCAAGCCTTATTCGAGGATCATGCCCGGACGGATCCGGTGGGAAAGGTATCCCGTCCGTATTAACCGCTCCGGTCGAGGAAATCATCGATCTTGGCAGGAACTTTAGGATAATTTACCGAATTATTAAAGTTCGGGAAAGGGGTACCGTTGTGACGCCGCAATTGATCACCGTGACTCAACTGATTCATGCCTTAAAACAGCTCGTTGAGGAGAGCTTCCTGCTGGATGAGGTTTGGATTCGGGGGGAGATCTCTAATTTCACCCGCCACAGCTCCGGCCATCTTTACTTTACGCTGAAGGACGAAGGCGCGCGGTTGAGTTGCGTGATGTTTCGCTCCCAGGCCAGAGCATTGAAGTTCAATCCCGCCGAAGGCGTGGCCGTTCAAGTCCAGGGCCGGCTCTCGGTTTATGAAAAACTGGGCCAGGTGCAGCTCTACGTCGAGGCCATGGCCGAGGCGGGGCTCGGCGACCTGCATCAGGCGTTTGAAAAACTTAAGGCCAAGCTGGAAGCGGAAGGCTTGTTCGATCCGGGACGAAAAAAAGCGCTGCCGCCCCTGCCGCAACGGATCGGGATTATCACTTCGCCCACGGGCGCGGCGGTGCGGGATATCATCAAGATTTTGCGGCGGCGCCGGCCCAATCTGGACATTCTAATCATCCCCGCCCAGGTGCAGGGGGACGAGGCCCCGGCCAGCCTAGTGCGGGCGCTGCAGGAAGCCGGGCGTTTCCGTCATCTCGATCTGGTGATCATCGGACGGGGCGGCGGGTCGCTGGAAGAACTCTGGGCCTTCAATGATGAGCGGGTGGCGCGGGCCATCGTCGATTTTCCGCTACCGATCATCGCTGCGGTCGGCCATGAGACCGATTTTACCATCGCCGATTGGGTGGCGGACCTCCGGGCGCCCACGCCGTCGGCAGCCGCCGAACTGGCGGTGCCGGAGCAAGCGGCCCTCGCGCTTCAATTGGAAAGTTGTCAAAAACGGTTACTGGCGGCGATCCGGCGTAAATTGCAAACCAACCGGATCGAACTGAAGCGGCTGACGCGGAGCCGGGTCTTTCAGGCGCCGCGACGAATGGTTGATCAGCGCCGCCAGGATCTGGATCTTTTGTCTGAGCGGATGCTTCGCGTCATCCGGCACAATTTGAGTTTGGAGCGGGAACGCTATTATAAGGTGCTGGGCAAATTGGACTCGCTCAGTCCATTGGCTACCTTGCAACGGGGTTACTCCATCGTTGAGCGGGCCGACGGCGTCTTTGTCAAGCGTTCCGATCAAGTGCAAACGGGCGACCGGGTTCGGGTGATTTTGGCCTCGGGACGTCTGCAATGCGAAATCGTGGCTAAGGAGACATCGTCATGACCGAAACTGGGCCGGCCGCGGCCGGTGAGCGGAGCTATGAAGAGGCGATCGAGCGCCTGACCGATATTGTGCAACGGTTGGAAGCAGGCGAGCTTTCGCTGGAAGAAAGCCTGAAATTGTTCGAGGAAGGGGTCGGCTTGGCCCGTTTCTGTGCCGGCAAGCTGGATGCGGCCGAGGGAAGGCTGGAGATCTTCCTGGGGGCCGAAAACGGCCAGCCGAAGCTGGGGCAGTTCAAACCAGGGGTTGAGGAGGACTGAGGGTGAACAGGGAAGCATTCGTCCAAGCGTTGAAAGAACGGGAAGCCATGGTGGTCGAGGCGTTTAACCGGCCGGAGTATCGGGACTGCTTTCGGCCTGAACCGCTGCGGCAGGCGGTGTACTCTTATCTGAACCGTCCGGCCAAACGGTTCCGGCCGGGAATTCTCTTTTTCTGCTGCGGCGCGGTGGGCGGTCCGGAGGAACGGGCGCGGCTGGCCGCGGCCTCGGTTGAAGTCTATCATACCTGGACTTTGGTTCATGACGATATTATCGATAACGATCCACGGCGGCGCGGCCAGCCGACCGTTCATGAAGAGTTCCGGCAGAAAGCCCTGGATTGGGGCTATCCGGACAAGGAAGCGGCCGATCTCGGCCGGAACGTGGCGATCCTGACCGGCGATCTGCAACACGCCTGGTCGGTCCGGCTATTGCTTGATTCGGCCAAGCTGGGAGTTCCGCTCCCAGTGGTCCTGGATCTAGTGCACCGGCTCGAAGTGGATGTCACCAACGGGCTGGTGGAAGGAGAGGCGCTGGATGTCTTATTCGCCAGGCGTCCGATTCCGGAGCTGACCGAGGCGGAAGTTCTGACCATGCTGGAGCTGAAGACCGGCGTACTTTATGAATACGCCGGAATCGCCGGCGCTTCCATCGGGCTCGGCAAAACCGTGGCCGAGAACGGCTTGATTGCGGCGGTGGGCCGGTTCGCCCGGAAATGCGGCGCCGCGTTTCAACTGCAGGACGACATTCTGGGAATCACCGGCGACGAGAAGCTACTCGGCAAGAACGTAGGCTCGGATATCCGGGAAGGCAAGCGGACCACCATTGTGCTTCATGCGTATCAAAACGCCGGCGCCGCCGAACGGGAGTACTTGGACCGCTGGCTTGGCAATCCGTTTATCAGCGAAACGGAGATCGAGCGGGTTCGCCGGATCTTGGTCGAATTTAACGGCATCGAATATACCCGGAACCTGGCGGAAGCGATCGTCGGCGAAGCCCTGGAAGAAATCGCGCCCCTGCCCGAGTCGTATTATAAGGAACTGTTGCTGGTCTGGGCGCGCTATGTGGTCAACCGCGATTTTTAGAAACGTCGGGATCAATCCCGGCCAAAAGCGCCGGGGTTACCCAAAAAGCTTTATCCGGAATGCAATAATCTTAAATTTTTCATCGTTCACCGGACCGGAGCAACAAAAGAACGATTTTCGCTCGGGTATGCAGCTCCTGAATTTTGATACCAACATGGCATCATCGCTTTAATCAAATTACGAGAAGAGGGAATCGGTTTGCACGATTTTTTTCGGGAGTTCGCTTCCAACAAAGTGCTTTGGACGGCCTTCTCCGCCTGGCTGGTAGCGCAATTGCTCAAGGGCGCGTTTGATTTTATGAAAGAACGGCGGATTAATTTTAAACGGTTCGTCGGCGCCGGAGGAATGCCCAGTTCCCATTCGGCGCTGGTGTCGTCGCTCGTCACCGCGGTGGGGATCGAAAAGGGCTGGGACAATACGGTCACCGCCGTGGCAATGATCTTTGCGGTGATCGTTATGTACGACGCCGCCGGAGTGCGCCTGGCCGCCAGCCGCCAGGCGGTGACCTTGAATAAAATCGTCGACGAGATCTTTGAGGAAGGGGAGTTTCATCAGGAGCGCTTGAAGGAACTGCTCGGCCATACCCCGGTGGAGGTGATCGCCGGCGCCGCCCTCGGCGTGGTGATGACGGTGTTGCTGATGTAGTTGGTTTCTAGTTACCAGTTGCTGGTTGTCTGGTTTCTAGTTCGTTTTTAGCCTTTGGTCCAGGTAGTAGAATTGCTAAGAAACCAACATCAAGAAGCAACAACAAAGAACCAAGAACCAAGACCAAAACCGCCCATTCAATAAATTGACAATTCCCAACCAATCCTGGTAACAGGTTTTTGTGCAGGGAAATAAAAATATGTTATAATAGACAGTAAGCAAGGAGATGGTGTAGTATCCTAGTCAGAGCAACCATCTTCGAAGACGGGCCTAAAAATCCGTTGAGGGCACATCGATGAAGTCCCTGGTGCTGGCTGCCGACGCCCAGTTGGGGGTTGGTGCTGGGGGTTAAGGGGATGGGGCGATCCACAATGGCATGTGGGCGTAGACCCCACCACCGTGGAGGCCCAAGTGCGTGGGGATCCCGTTTTTGTCTAAAAGCGAAGCGTGAACTACGGCTTGGGGGTAAACCTGCATATGGTACGGGTCTTTAGTACTTAGTATCGGTGCAGTGTAGCCTGCCTTGAGCGGGTTGGGAGGATACGGGAACCAGACCGCGATAGTTCTGCAGAACCGAGCGGCACTCCGCCGTTGAAACCCAACAGCGCAAAAGAGGCTAGAAGATGAATTGCTCTGTGGAGGAAAACTCCTAGGCTGCTCAGCAATGAGTTCCACCGGGGATTGCAGTGTGGACTAAGTGGTAATCCAGTCTTGTGTTCGGTGACGAAGCAAAGAGACCATAATGGGAAACCGCCGGGTCGGCGACGATGCGGAGGTCTTTGGGAAAACCTACTGGACCTAAGCCACAATTTTTACTCGGTGGATACCATCTCCGCTTTTCCATATTTGAGAGAGGAACCGGCCCTGTCAAGGGTCTTTTTTGATTCGAATCCTATTAAATTGCAAGGTGATCGTTTGTTCTCCAATGCCCTGCGAGCGTTGCGAATCGCTCTTTTAGCGTTTACCGCGTCCCTGGTCATTTCCTTTTTTTTCAGCGGGTCCATTGCCTGGTGGCTTTCATTGGGCATTTTACTTATTGTCATTTTGACCGGAATTGCCTTCGACATTGTCGGAACCGCGGTGACCGCCGCCACGGAAACCCCGTTTCACGCCATGGCCGCCGATAAGGTGAGCGGATCCAAACAAGCGATTTATTTGGTCCGGCGCGCCGACAAAGTAGCCAATTTCTGCAATGACGTGGTGGGGGATATTGCCGGAACCATCGGCGGCGCCTTGGTGGCCGCGCTTACCTTGGCCCTCGGCAATAAGTACCGGATCGGCCTGGAGGAGTGGCTAAGCCCGATCGGTATCGCGCTAGTGGCGGCGCTGACCGTCGGCGGAAAAGCGTTTGGAAAATCGTTTGCCATCGAGCGCGCCAATGATATCGTTTTCTCCGTAGGGAAAGTGCTGGCGCTGTTTCCGATCGATTTAAATCCCAAGAAAAGACCGAAAAAAAAGGCCAAATCCAACTCACGGAAGGTGAAAAAAGGCCGATGAGCGACATTCTGCCAACCATTCAAAATCCCGCTGCTCTTAAAAAACTTTCCAACCAGCAGCTTTTCGATCTGGCGGGTGAAATCCGTCATTTATTGCTGGAAACGGTATCTCAAACCGGAGGCCATCTCGCCCCCAACCTCGGCGTCGTGGAATTGACCCTGGCGCTGCACTCCGTCTTCGATAGCCCCTTTGATCAGATTGTCTGGGATGTGGGCCATCAATCCTACGTACATAAACTGGTGACCGGACGGTACGGACAATTTCACACCCTGCGGCAGTTCGGCGGGATCAGCGGTTTTCCCAAGCCAGAGGAGAGCCCCCACGACGTATTCGCCGCCGGGCACAGTTCGACTTCGATCTCGGCCGCGCTGGGCTTGGCGAAGGCCAGGGATTTGATGAAAGGCAAGAACAAAGTGATCGCGGTCATCGGCGACGGCTCGCTCACCGGTGGCCTGGCGTTTGAAGGCCTCAACCAACTGGGCCACCTCCGCACCGATATGGTAGTGGTCCTCAACGACAATGAGATGTCCATCGCCAAAAATGTCGGGGCCTTGTCGCGCTATTTGACGTACCTGCGGATGAACCCCAGGCTACGCCGGCTCAAAAGCGACGTTCAGGAATGGATCAGCCGGATTCCCAAGGTCGGCAAGGCCACGGTTTATTATTGGGAAAAGATCGAGGACAGTCTCGCCTATCTGATCATCCCGGGGATGCTGTTCGAGGAGTTGGGAATCACTTATTTGGGGCCCATCGACGGACATAATATCCCCGAATTGAAGACAACCCTCAGGGAAGCGGCGCAACACGGCGGTCCGGTTCTGGTTCATGTGCTGACCACCAAGGGCAAAGGGTATGAACTGGCCGAGAAGAATCCGCAAAAGTTTCATGGCACCGGACCGTTTGAATTAGCGAACGGCAAAAAGGTCGATTCCGGCTCGGTCAGCTATACCGAAGTTTTTTCCCGGGCCCTCGTCGACTTGGCCAAACAGGACAAGCGGATCATCGCGATCACCGCGGCCATGGCGGACGGTACCGGTTTGATGGAGTTCGCGCGGCAATTCCCGGAGCGTTTTTTTGACGTCGGAATCGCCGAGGAGCATGCGGTGGTCTTCGCCGCGGGACTGGCCAAGCGGGGATTCCGTCCAGTGGTGGCCGCGTATTCCACCTTTATGCAGCGGGCCTACGATCAGATCATTCACGACGTCTGCCTTCAAAACCTGCCGGTCACCTTCATGCTGGACCGGGCCGGCCTGGTCGGGGCGGACGGGCCGACGCATCACGGTGTTTTTGACTTAACCTTCCTGCGCCATATTCCGAACATGACCGTAATGGCTCCGAAAGACTCCGCCGAGTTCCGGGATATGATCCATACCGCGCTGACCCTCAACGGCCCGGCGGCGGTACGTTATCCGCGCCGAACCGGCCTGGAATTGGAAGAAAACCCGGTGTATACTCCTATTCCACTTGGAAAAGGAGAAGTGCTGGTAAAAGGCGAGGACGTGGCGATTATTGCCATCGGAGCCATGGTCTCCGAGGCTCTCGCGGCCGCGGCCGCGTTACGGCGAACCGGGATCAACTGTACGGTAGTCAATGCCAGATTTGTTAAACCCTTGGATCAAGAATTGATTCTTGATTTGACCAAGAATCACCGGAAAATATTAACGGTGGAAGAAAACGCGGTAGCCGGAGGTTTTGGCTCCGCGATTCTGGAGTTGCTGGCCGAGAAGGGGATCGGCGGAATCACTGTTAAGAACCTTGGAATTCCGGATGAGTTCGTTCCGCACGGCCAGACCGAAACCTTGCTGCACCGGTGCAAACTGGATGTTGCCGGCATCTGTCAGGCCGTCAATGAATTGCATTTACCGGTCATCGGCATGAGAGCGAGGTCAAATCAGTAGGTGAAAGAGCGTCAATACCGGTATTTTGATTTAATTCTCGGCCTTTTCGTCGCCGTCCTGCTAATCAGCAATATCGTCTCGGTAAAGGCGGTCCGAATCCCGCTTCCGTTCAACGGTTTTGCGTTCAGCTTTGACGGTGGCACGCTTTTGTTCCCATTAAGCTATATCTTTGCCGATATTTTGACCGAGGTTTACGGCTATGAGCGGTCGCGGCGGGCGATTTGGTCCGGATTCATGGGACTGGCGCTGATGGCGGCCGTGATAGCAATAGTCGGATGGCTGCCTCCCGATCCCCAGTGGCCGCTGCAAAAGGAGTACAATTCGCTGTTGATGACCGCTCCCCGGATCGCCGCGGCCAGCATGATTGCTTATTTTGCCGGCGAATTCGCCAATAGCATCATTTTGTCGCGGCTGAAAATCGTAACCCAAGGCCGGTTTCTGTGGGTCCGGACCATCGGATCCACCCTGGTCGGCGAGTTGATCGATTCCGTATTGTTTGTGCTGATCGCGTTTGCCGGAGTCTGGGAGAACGCCCTGGTCATTCAAGTGATGATCTCCAATTATGTCTTTAAGACGCTGTATGAAGTGGCAGCGACCCCGTTGACCTACGCCGTGACCGGCTGGCTGAAGCGGCGGGAAGCCGAGGATCATTACGATTATAAAGTTGATTATAATCCGTTCCGATTGGAATAATAAACCTGTAATTTCCAACAGGATTAGCGGCCGCTATTGCCGAATGGTCTTGTAATCAATCGTAAGGAGGATTACATCGATGAAAAAAATTGTTGGACTCGTGACCGTCGTCGTGCTGGCGCTGGCGCTGGCCGCCACTTCAGCTCTGGGAGCCGGTTTGTACAGTCAGACGGACTTGATGATGCTTCCAACTCCCGACGCGATCCGTTCCGGAGATATGGCGTTGGCCCTGAATTTTATGGAAGACGACTTTACCCAGATGAATTTCGACTTCGGTTTGCTCACCGACCTGGAAGTCGGGATCGCCGCCTATAATTTCGACCACGAGACTGATTTCTCCGTCCGGGCCAAATACCAACTCCTTCACGAGGCAAAAAGTCAGCCGTCCTTGGCCGTTGGCATTCAGGACATCGGAGAGGATGATCTCTCTCCGTACCTGGTATTGGGTAAAACCTTTGCCGAGCCCGGCATCGAGGGATATTTGGGAGCCGGCGGCGGTTATTTTGACGGGTTGTTCGCGGGCATCAGCAAAACCTTTAAGATCGGTTCGGCCCGGAACAACAATCAATTGCAAGCGGTACAAGTGTTTGCGGAAGCCGTTTCCGGCGATTTCAACCTCGGCGCCAAGCTACGCCTGAAAGCGCCGGTGGTGGTCAATTTCGGATTTTATGACATGGATCGCTGGGTACTGGGAGGAACCATCGACCTCCATTAATGATTCGGTGAGTGTCGCTAGGACAGCCGGGGGAACCCGGCTGTTTTTCTTTTGCGGGTATTCGGCCAAGGCGGCTTTAAATCTTCCACCCCAAGAAACCGCTTCTTCGCTCCAATTCATTTCGTTCCGGTGATGGTCGTTCTGGCTCGTGGTTCGGAACTTCGTTCCTCCGTTAAAAAGCAATCTTTTCCGTCCTTGTCAAAGTTTCCGCGTAAGCTGGAAATCATATTTTGTCCCCGCCCGCCTCTTTTTCGCTAAAAATCGGTAAATCTCCACAAAATTCAATGCTCCGGATTGCCGGAAACAAGAACCATGACAATATCGGAAAAAGATCCCGTAATTTCATCTCGGGGGAACGTCCAACCTATTTTTATTTTTTTCCGCCCAATTGCATTTTAAGCTAAAGGATTATCCGAATTGGCAGCGAAATATATTAAAAAATTGTGAATATTGAGGTTTCATGGATAAGCTCGGTCAGATATGCCTCCGCGAGGGGTTTATCACGGTTGAACAGTTGGGCGCGGCGTTGGAAAGACAGACAGAGAGCAGACTGCCGCTGGGCCGGTTGTTGCTGGAGATGGGCCATTTAAACGACGAGCAGCTGGCTCAGGCGCTTAGTCTCCAATTACAACTGCCGTATTGCCGGCCGTTTGATCTCAATCCCGACCCGGAAGTTCTGACCATCCTTACCCCCCGTCAAGCCGAGCGGTATCAGGTGATCCCGATTCAACTGGATGCGGGGCGGGTCACTCTGGCCACGGCCGACCCTTTGAAGCTGGAAGGGATCGATGCCTTAAGCAATACGATCGATTTTAAGATTAAACTGGCGGTCGCCTCCAAAAAACAGATCGCCGAGGCGCTTAATAAGTTTTACGGAGCTTCCCTGGATTCGGTTGCCGCCGTGCTAGAGGATCTTAATGAGAGCGAATTAAGCCAGTACCGGAGCGCGGCTTCCGCCGAGATCAGTTCCATTGCGCCTGAGAATATGGCGAATGAAGCGCCGATCATCCGGCTGGTCAATACGATTATCACCGGCGCGGTCAAGGCCGGCGCCAGCGATATTCATTTGGAGCCGTTCGAAGACGAAGTGAAAGTCAGGTACCGGATCGATGGCGTCCTGCAGGAAACGTATTCTCCTCCCAAAAACTTGTACGCGGCGGTGATCTCCCGGATCAAGCTCATGGCCGGCATGGATATTACGGAGCGCCGGATTCCCCAGGACGGCCGGATCCGGATCAAATTGAACCAAAGGGATTTGGATCTGCGGGTGGCAGTCGCCCCGACCCTTCACGGCGAAGAGGCGGTGCTCCGGATCCTCAACCGGGAGAATATGCTCTTAAGCCTGGATCAATTGGGGCTTTCCGCCCATAATCTGGACCTTTTTTCGACCATCGTCACCAAGCCGCACGGGATGATTCTGGTAACCGGCCCGACCGGTTCCGGAAAGACCACGACCTTGTACGGGGTTCTCCAGAAACTAAACGAGTCGACCCGGAAGATCATTACCATTGAAGATCCCATCGAATACCAGCTGAAAGGGGTCAATCAAATGCAGGCCAACGCCAAGGTGGACTTCACCTTCGCCCAGGGGCTGCGCACGATTGTCCGCCACGATCCCGACATCATCCTGGTGGGAGAGATCCGGGACCGGGAAACCGCCGAAGTTGCGATCCAATCGGCGCTCACCGGCCATCTGGTTTTGGCCACTTTACATACCAACGACGCTTCCAGCGCGTTTACCCGGCTGATCGATATGGGGATCGAGGAGTTCCTGGTGGCATCGACGGTCCGCGGTATACTGGCGCAGCGGCTGGTGCGCAAGATTTGCGCCAAATGCAAGCAGCCTTACTCATTGAATCGCCAGGAGATGGAGCTAATCGGCGGCGATGCGCCGCAGATCCAATTTTTCCATGGCGAAGGGTGCGACCACTGCAATCATATCGGGTATCGCGGCCAGATCGGACTGTTTGAAATGTTAAAAACCACTGAGGAAGTTGAACGGCTGGTGATGGAGCGAAGCAGCTCCGGCCGGATTCGCGATGCCGCTTTGAAGCAGGGGATGACCACGCTCCGCCAGGATGGGATCCGAAAGGTCAAAGAAGGGATCACTACTCTTTCCGAGGTGTTGCGGGTTACTCAAGACTAAAAGCCAGCTGGTAAAATCCGATGATCGACCGCAGCGTTGCGGTAAAATTGAGAATGACTTTATCACTTGCTTTTTTGAGCTTTTGTGTACAAACTCATGCCTTTGGCCGGGGTTTATCATAGCTTCTAATGGGAAGGTGACGTTACGTGCAGTTTTCCTACCGCGTTGCCGACCGGCGGGGAGTCATCGAAAGCGGCCGTGAAGAGGCCGATTCCCGGGAACAATTGATCGCCAAGCTGAAATCCCAAGGGAAATTTCCGCTGGAAGTCAAGGAAGAGGCCGCCAAGTCGCTGGTTCAGGCCAATCTGAAGTTCTCCCGAAAAAAACTATCAGCCCAGGACCGCCTGAACTTTACTCAGCAACTCGGCAACCTGCTGGGCGCGGGGATTCCCTTGGAACGATCCCTGGCGGTGCTGAGCCGCCTGACTACCGAGTCCGAGATGGGAAGCGTCATTGGACAACTCCGCCGCTTTCTGCAGGAGGGGTTGTCATTTACCGCCGCGCTGGAGCGATTCCCCCATCATTTTCCGGAACTATACATTAACATGGTCCGGGCCGGGGAAGCCGGGGGAATGCTGCCGCAGGTATTAAACAGGCTGGTCCGATACTTGCAGGACGAGATCGAATTACGCCGGTTCATCGTGAGCAGCCTGTTTTATCCGATGATTGTTCTCGCGGCGAGCGTGGCCGCGATCTTCTTCTATGTCGGTGTGGTGATCCCGAAGTTCCAAAGTATCTTTGAGGATATGGGTTCCGAATTGCCGTTCGTCACCCGGCTGGTGATGGCCTTCGGCACCGGGTTGTGGCAATATTGGTGGGTATTGGCCGGATTGTTGATCGCCGGAATCAGTTGGTATGCCAAAGAATGGTCGACTTCCGAAGGCCGGCTGCGGATTGACGCGCTGAAGCTGAAATCACCGTTGGTCGGGCCCATTCTGGAGCGGATCGCGACCGCCCGGATGGCGATGTCCCTGAGCCTGCTGGCGGGGAGCGGAGTTCCGCTGCTGGAAAGCATCGGCATCACCCGCAAGCTGGTCGGCAACGCCGTGCTGTCCCGGGCGCTAGGAGAAGTCGAAAAGAGCGTCCAACAAGGGAACACCTTGGCGCATAGCATGGCGGCGCAAGAGGCTTTCCCGATCCTGGCCGTGGAGATGATCGGCGTCGGAGAGGAGAGCGGCAGCATCGTTCCCATGCTGGACCAGGTCGCTAAGACCTTTGAAGGCGAGGTCAAGCATTCGCTGGGGATGTTCCTTTCGATTTTTGAGCCGGTACTGATCCTGGGGATGGTGGGAATCATCGCCGTGCTGGCCGTGGCCATCTTGCTCCCGGTGCTGACCATGAATGCCGAGCTCAATCCTTTGGGCTAAAGCGATGGGTTAACTTAGGCCAACAGCCGGGGTATTACCAAGCTGAAAAGCAGGAATAAAAGCGGTTTAAAACATTTTTTCCATAGAACTACGAGACTGCGCCGAGTGGTAGACTTATCACACGGATTTAAGGAGGGTATTTGAATGGAAGTTCAACAACGCCGGGGCGAACGCGGGTTTACTCTTTTGGAGATTTTGGCCGTCCTAACTTTACTGGCCTTTATCCTAACCATGGTGGCGCCTAATATCATCAAGAATTTGCAAAAAGGCCAGACCGACGCAGCCAGAGCTCAGGTCAACACCCTGAAGAATGTGCTCAACTCATATTACATGGATAATTCCTGTTTTCCAACGACCGAGCAAGGGTTGAAGGCATTGGCCGAGAGGCCTAGCATTCCCCCGGTTCCCGAGAATTGGAACGGCCCGTACACCGAAGAAACGAAGCTCCCGAAGGATCCCTGGGGCCGCGAGTTGCGTTATGTTTGCCCGGGAGTCCATAATCCCGAGAAATATGATTTATGGTCTCTGGGGAAAGACAACGCCGAAGGCGGGACCGGAGCCGATGCCGATATCACAAACTGGTAGAAACGAGTCCGGATACACCCTACTGGAGATCCTGGCCGTCATCATGCTGCTTGGACTAGTATTGGCCTGGGTTACTCCCAATTTGCTGGACGGCGAGGAGCGTACTTCGCTCCAGTACATTCAGCGATTGCTAGAGTCCGACCTCCGGCAGATGAAAGAAGCGGCCGTGCGAGAGCGGATGGAGATTATGATTGGTTTTAACGGACATGGGTACCGGATGCAATTGCCCGATACAATAATTGACCGGAATTTCGCTCAATATGGATTTTCCTTTTTACCCCTGCCTCCGGCCGAAGATGATCCCTATGGCGAAAAACGGGCTTTTCCGGAGCTAAAGATAAAACCGGATGGGACTTTCGGCGGAATGACGGTCGAATGGAACTCGATACATTACAGCGGAGGCCTGAGCGTTGACGCGACCGGCGCGATCCATTTCAACAGCGGACCTAAGGGCAAAGATTAAGGGCAGTAGCGGATTTACCTTAATCGAGGTAATCCTAGCCTTGAGTTTGGCCGGATTGATGTTTGCGGCCTTATCCGGTTCTTTCGCCCATACGGTCCATACCCAGAAATTGCTGAGCGGTAGGGTCACTGCGATCATTCTCGGCCAGGGAAAACTGGCTGAGCTGGAAGCCGGAGCCGAGTCAGGTTCATCGGGCGAGTTTCCGGCGCCCCATGACGATTTTAAGTGGTTTGCCGCGGAAGACTCCGGTGACGATGGTTCCGTCACCATTACATTGACGGTTGAATGGGGGGATGAGCATGGTTCCGCCATCCGCCGGAAAGTATTCACCGGGAGACGCTTACCGGAGTGAATCGGGGTTTACCTTGATTGAGATGATCGCGGCCATCGGTCTCAGCGCGCTGCTGCTGGGAGTACTGGCTCAGTTCACTTACAGCATTGCCGGTTTATGGAGTCGCAATGATCAGGCGTATCGTAGACAATACGTCTTGCGTTCCATCGAACAAACTCTTTATCAGGACTTCTCCGTTGCTTATTCCAGTCCCTATCTTCCGGAACCGGCTTTGAAGGGAAATGAATATGAAGTGACTTTCTGGCAGGAGACCAACGCCGGATTGGTCCGGGTTCGCTACAATTATGATTCGGCCAATCAAACGGTTTACCGTTCGAGCGGATTTTGGGGCGATCAATCGGAAGCGGCCGTTCTTTTTCAAGAGGTCATCGATTGGAGATTTGAGTATTTTCAAGTATCCACTAAGAACTGGTTGATCGAATGGGAACCGGAGCAGCCAACCGAATTACCTTCCCTGATACGGCTCACTGTTCGAACCAAGCTGGGAGCAGCCGGTCCGTTTACGGTTCCGGCCCGGTCCTGGCATCCGGAGGTTGACGTCGATGAATTATCCCGGTGAGCGCGGGTCCACCCTGCTCTTGATCACCTGGATCTTCTTAGTGGCCGGTGTCATCGCCGCTTTCACCTTTTATCGGGCCGAATCGGAATGGGGTCTGGTGGTCGGGCTTGAGAAGAGCATTAACTTCCGGCAGATTGCCGAGGCGGCGTTGCGGGAACGTTTAGCGGCGCTGGTAAGCGACGGGACGGAATTCGACTCCATGGAGGATGAATGGTACGGGAATGGGCGAATCGAGGCCGAGGAAAACGGTTACCGAATTACTACGCTGATTGAGGATGAGGGCAGCAAGCTCAACCTCAATCTGATGAAAGCCCCAGCCTTCCAGTACTTCCTCGGCGACGATCTGCCGGCCGATCCCCTGATTGATTGGCGCGATGAAGACGATGAACCCCGTTCCAGCGGCGCCGAAAAAGAATACTACCAAGAACTGAGTCCCAGTTATAAGCCGAGAAATGGTTTCTTGGCATCGGTGCAGGAACTGCAACAGATCAAGGACGGGGATAAGATTTACCCGTTGCTGGCCCCGGAACTGACGGTCTATGGAAAAGTCAACCCCAATATTATCGATGATGAGTTTTTAAAGGGTTTACTGCTTGCCCACGGCTTCGAGAAGAATTGGGTGGAGCAGGCTATCGTTGAATTCATCAATTACGCCAATAAGACGGGATTCAAGGAATACGACGACTTCCTAAGAAATCTAAAGTCAGTAACCATCCCGGTCCGGGACAAGTTTAAAACCATCTTTCACTTTACCGGCAATATGAATATCAACTTCGTTACCAAAGATCAATTGAAGGCGTTTTTAAAAAATTTCCATGCCGAGGATAACTCTGATTTTGTGGACGGGTTGTTAAAACGCCGCCCATTTGAGACCAATGACGAGGTGGTCAGGCGTTTTGACACCCAGTTTAAAGATAAGGTCCAATATGCCAAGATTAACAACGGCAAGTCCGCTAATTATTTCACAACCGTCTCCACCATTATCCGCTACCGGATCTGGGTGGAAAAAGGAACGCGTAAATTTTATCTGGAGACAGTCCAGGAACGGTTACCCGGCAAGATCAAAGGAGAATGGAAGGTTTATCCATTGTCATGGAGGAGCATGAACAACCGGGAGGTTCCCGAGATCCCCAAAAAACCGGAAGAAGAAGAAACATGAGACAAACGGTGGTGTACGGCGGTAATGAGTAAAAAAGCAATCGTGGCCGAACTGAACCAACGTTCGTTAACAGTCGTCGAACTGGCCGCCAGGAGAACCGGGATCGAGATCGTCCGCTATGCGGTCCGGGAAGTACCGCCGGAGGGAGCGAGTTCGGAATGGCTGCGTGCGGTCTGGACCAAGGAAAATTTCAGTCACAATCAAATAATCTGTTCCCTTCCCGGATTTTTGACCAAATTCAAATCGGTATATGTGCCGGTTTTACCCCAGGAACAGCTGACCGCCGCAGTCCAGTTGGAACTGGAGACCAGCGGCACCCGCGGGGACATTTATCATATTCTCAGCTATCAGCCGCAGGATCAGATGATTTTGGTCAAAGTGGTGGTCGTAAGGAACGAGGAACTTAGCGCCCATCTTCAAATCTTTCAGCAGGCCGGGTTGGAGGTATCTTGGTCGGGATTGAAAACCCGAGGGATTCAAAATTTTATCAATTTTAATCGGGATTGTTTGGGCGACCAGCCTACCGATGCGGCGTATCTTGATTTGGGCTGTGATAAGACGGAATTTGGAGTGCTGCTCAATCAGGAAGTTGTCTACCGCCGCGACTTCTCGCCGGGAACCGATGAATTGGCCTTGGGAGTCGGGGATTCCGTTATCGATTTTTTGGAAGAAGTCCGGTTATCGGTGGCTTCATTCACGGCTGGAACCGGTTTTCTGCTTCCTTCGTTAATCTGGGCATTTGGTCGGGTGGAAGAAGGAAACTTTACAGTACGGGAAATTTTGCAGCCCGATTTGGCAATCAAAATCCCGGACAATACCCGCTTACTGGGAGTAATCGTGGCCAGGCGGCATTTGCCCCAGGTCGCTCCGTTGTTGGGCTTGGCGTTGGATGAGTTCGGCTACTTTGATCAGCTGGGAATTCAGCTGTATTCATACGAACAGACCATCGCCCGGCAAAAACGTCAGTGGGTGCTGGGTTTCGTTAAATTAGCCGGAGCCGCTTTAATTCTGATGGGTGGAATCTTATTGACGGTTCAAGCTGAAATTGTAAAAAATCAAAAGACCGGGCATTGGCTTCAGTCCAAATCCGAAGTAATCGCCAGATTGCAGCAGGTGGAGTTGGAAACCAGTCGCAATCAAACCCAATATCAGACCCTTGAAGAATGGTTGAATGGTTCCGCCCGGGAATTAGAGTTTCTAAAATTATTTCAGGAGAATCTTCCCGATGGAACCCGGATCGCCGATATCATCATTGAGGACGGGGTTATCAAAGACATTTCCGGGGTGACGCCAGTGGTCTCGCTTATGTTAAATAAGCTCCGGAGTGTTCCAGGCTTAGAGAGTTTAAAATTGAAGGGAACAATATCAATCACGGATGAAGGAGAGATGTTTCACCTGGAAGGTCCGATCGTTCGAAAGGAGGCGGGCCGATGACTGCAAAAGAGCGAAACCTATGGCTTGGAGTCATGGTGGTGATTATTGCATCATTGTTTTACAATTTTGTTTTAAATCGTCCGGAATCGGCCGCTGTGGAAGAATCGAACTGGAACTCTCCCAATATTGAATCCGCCCGCCGGTTACTGGCGTCCCGAAACAACATTGAAGCCAGAAGCGAAGCGGTTCTGAAACGGTTGCAAACTTTGGAGCAAAAGTTTTTGGACGGACGGAACCCGGAACAGGCTCATATTAACCTTCTGACCGAAGTGGAACGGTTGATAAGTTCAAGTGAATTGAGTGTTCAGCAAAAAAATACGGTTCGGGTCTCGGAACAACAGATCGGAGTCGCTTTAGAAGGCACGACCTCCGCCGCTGCGCTGTTCAATTTCTTATATCAGGCATCATCCTGTCGATATGGCCTGCGGACCAAACGGTTGCAAGTTCATAGCTTGGCCGATAAGAAGCAGCTTAGCTACCAGGTGGTGCTGGTAACCCAATTGCTGGAGAAGAAAGGACCACAATGAATGGCTTATTGAAACGCAGTTGGATCTTATATGGAGTGGCCCTTTTGGTCTTCGGCTGGGGTTTATTCAGTTGGGTGAACGCCAAATTTTATCGGCCCGCCGAGCCCACGCTCGGTCAAACCAGGCGTTTTTCTTTCAATAAGCCGGAACGCATTTATCCTTATACCCGCTATCGAGTCCTGGCGGAGGGTAGTCTCTTCTTTGGGCCAGTAGCCACCGAGACTTTAGAGTTCCGAGCCAATTTAATTCTTTGGGGAATCATTCAGGGGAGGAACAGTTCGGCCGTGGTCGGTTTGGAGCCGGACTACAATGCCCATACCTGGGTGGTCAAAGTCGGCGATTACATTGAAGATAACCAGATAATCGGAATTGGCGCTAATTTTATAGCGGTGAAGAATCAAACCGGGGAAGGGCGGATATATCTGAATGACTAAGAAATTTTTCCGCTGACAAACTAAGGTTGAGGTGCTTCAATGAGACCCCTGTTACTTGTTCATGGAATTGGCAGCAATGCCCGGGAAACGTTTGGGACCCCCGGGCGCGTTTTTTCCAGATCCCTTCCCGGGAGCATGTTTGAATTTTTGGTCCGGAGCGGTTATGTGCCCAGGCATGATCTCTTTTGGTTCAACTATCATACCTTTCGGCCGATTCCCGAGTCGGCCGGGTTTCTCCGGAGCGAAATCGTTAAGGTGCTGGATGTGACAGGAAGCGAATCGCTGGATATAATCACGTTTAGTCTCGGCGGTATAGTAGCCAAGTATTATAGCGTATCATCGATCTACCAGGGGGAGATTGGCAGGTTGATTATGATCGCTCCTCCGTTTCTCGGCTCGCCATGGGCTAATTGGTTCCAGTTTCAGTTTGCACCGAGCCAGAAAGATCAACTCTTTCCAGGCGATGGTCGCGCCTTATCCCCGCAAGTTCTGCGGATGGGGAATCCCTTCCTGGTTCAACTGGCCGATACTCCGTTTCCGGAAGCAATAGAGACCACGGTCATCGCCTTAAAGGCATTGCTGTCCATGGATCGCCGGTCCCTCGCCGCTGGCTATGCGCGGTGGCTGAACGGTTGGGTTGGAGAGGGCGATCTGGTAGTTCCGGTAGCTAGTACCCGAGTGGCTGCCGATTATTACTTTGAAGTATTGGATGATTTTTCATTAAGGGCCGTTCATAAGCAATTGCCTTTTCACCCTGAAATTCAAGCCTTAATCAAAAAGCAACTGGAGTTGGTACCTCAACATGGCGAAACTTCATTGGAAACCGGGAACGATGCTGTATCCGGTTCCGCCCGTCTTGGTGACCTGCGGTGACAGCTGCGGGCATGTCAATATTATCACTGTGGCTTGGGCCGGGACTGTTTGTAGCGATCCGGCGATGGTTTCCATAGCGATCAAGCCGGAACGGTTTTCTCACGGGTTAATAAAAGATTCTGGCCAATTCGTTGTCAACCTGCCCAGCCGGAGAATGGTTCGGGCAATAGATTTTTGTGGAGTGCGATCCGGCCGCGATACTGACAAGTTCCAAGCCACTGGACTGATTGGGGAACCGGCCGGTCTGGTAAAGGCGCCAATCATTGCCCAAGCGCCCGTGGCGCTGGAGTGTCAGGTTGAGTCAGTACTGGAACTGGGTTCACACGACCTCTTTCTCGCCAAAGTCCTGGGAGTGCAGGTGAATGAAGAACTCGTCGACCGAAACGGCCGGCTCAACCTGGCCAGGGCCGACTTGATCGCCTATGTTCACGGTCACTACTGGACTTTAAAGGAGACGGTGGGAAGCTTCGGATTTTCCGTAAAAAAGCGTAAATAAGACGTCAATCTCAGCAGCTTCACGACTTTTTTAGCGGATTAAGGAATAATAGCTGTCAATCCTCAACTCATCTTTCTTTTGAAGCTGGGACTCCAACTCCGCAGCGAATTCCTCGTTGAAACGATCCAAGGCTTCTCCGAGCACTTCTCGGCAAATCCTCCGGCTGGCGATGGTCTGGGGATGTTTGGCTACAAAATTGACGATCTCATTGACTTTCAAATCTTTGGACATAGTATCACCCGGATTAGTCTGCCCGGATTGGTCCATATTTACTATGAGACTTGTTTTTTCGGGGAGGAAGCTAAACTGGAAGCTATTCTGATATTGGTTCCGAAGGAAACGATAGAAAATACGAATTGAAAGAATAAAGACGGGGAGAAGGATTAATCCTGAGTCTCGGCGTCATCACCGGATTCTGATTGCTTTGGGGAAGACAATGTTTGATAGGCGTCTGCCTCGGTAATGATATCGATAATGGCATAAACGGCTTTTTTCCCTGGCGAGTAAATTTTATGGGCTCGCTTGATAGCCTTTTCCTTGGCGATGTCAATGGTATCGGCTTCGATGACGAGATCCAGCCGGCGATGGTTCTTTCCCAGGCTGACTTTGACGGAAGCGGCAAATAGCATTTTGATTCCTCCAAGTATTCATATTCTGGGTGCATTCTTCATTTTCCTGCATATGTGGGTTTGTTAAGAAAATTCCGTATTCGGGAGGGTTTTGTTAATAGGCGCGGAATATGATGATTGGATGGAATGAACATTTCTATGAAGAAGATCCACAAGGAGCGATGGGATTGGTTGACTGTATACTGGACCCGAAGAAGGTTTGTGATGATTGTGGAGAATGCAACCGGTGCGATCTGGATCCGGACAAAACCTGCGATAATTGCTGCCGCTGCTTGGGAGAGGCTGATTACCGGGCGGTGGAAATTACTGAAATCATCATGCCGGATGAGATTAAACTAAAACTGAAACGAAAAAAGAATACGCTGGAACCGGAGAAAAAATCGGTGCCCAAGCCTTGATGACCCCTGTTAGGGGTTTTTTTATTCCATAGTCCCATGTTTTTAGGCGTTTGGCCCATGTGCAACCGGCATTCGGGCGAATAGAATAGGAATAAAAGTCCCAAGGAGGTCGTGACAAGTATGGACTGTAATCCGGTCTGTCTGCAATTAGCTCAGGCGTATGTCCCGCCGCAGATATATATCAATCGCTGGGATCCCATGAAAGGACTGATGATGGGAACGATCTTCCCGGAATTATTCCGGTCGTATCGTGGCTATCCCCGGGATAGGAGGCATCTATAAATGGATCGTGACCAATTGGAAATGTTAAATGCGATTCAGGCCCTGGAATTCACAGCGGTGGAATTTAATTTGTATCTCGATAATCATCCTGGGGATCAAAGGGCGTTGCTGGATTATTGCAATACGACTCAACAATTGAAACAATTGACTGACACCTATACCAGCACCTATGGACCGTTGCTTCCTTCTGACAGTCTCAACGCGCCCTGTTGGAGATGGGTCGAGGAGCCTTGGCCGTGGGAAATTGATTATTAGGAGGAACCGCCGATGTGGATTTATGAAAAGAAATTGCAGTACCCGGCCAAAGTCGGGAGAGCTGATCTGAAAATGGCCAAATATTTGATCACGCAGTACGGCGGGCCTGACGGGGAGCTGGCTGCTTCGCTCCGTTACCTTAACCAACGCTATACCATGCCCACTGGTCAGACCAAGGCGATTCTCAATGATATCGGCACGGAAGAAATGGCCCATTTGGAAATAATTGCTACTCTTGTCTATAAATTGACGAAGGGGGCTAGCCCCGACGAGATGAAAGCGGTTGATTTGGGTGGGCATTATGCTGATCACGATAACGCACTTTTCTATGTCGATGCGACCGGTAATCCATGGACTGCCGCTTATATCCAGGCCAAAGGGGACCCGGTGGCCGACTTAACCGAGGATATGGCGGCGGAGCAGAAAGCCAGGGCGACCTATCAATGGCTGATCAATCTCACCGATGACCCGGATTTGAAAGATACGCTAAGCTTTTTGCGTGAACGGGAGATTGTTCATTTTCAACGGTTCGGAGAAGCTTTGAATATAGTTCAGGAACATCAGAACGCTCGACAGGTTTATTAATTCGTCCAAGGTAATGGAGTGATGTGTGATGCCGGTCAAAGTTAAATTATGGGTTTGGGGCATCATCAGCGGTTTGGCCGTACTGGCAAGCCTTGCCCAATAAGAATGGTTGCGTCGGAACCTGAAAAATCAGGTTCCGACGCGGTTATAAAGCAAGCGAAACCCGCTACCTATACTCTATCTCAACTTCATATACTCTATCTCAACTTCATATACTCTATCTCAACTTCATATACTCTATCTCAACTTCATATACTCTATCTCAACTTCATATACTCTATCTCAACTTCATATACTCTATCTCAACTTCATAGCTGATATCCGCCATTCATCACTCCCATCACCGAAATATTTGGTAATGGATAGTTCAACCGTATAATGGGCTTTCTATAGTCAGCGCCTGAAACGTGCTTGAGGCCGACCTGCGGGCAATATCGGCGGATCGCCACTACATTTCTCCAATTGGGATTGGTTAAATGCTGAATCCCGCCTATTCGTCGCGTTTACCTGTCAATGAAACGATGTCTTTCGATGCCCAGCACGGTTTCGCCGTTTGAAAACGGCTGATATCTCCGATTTGGTTCGGCAGTATCAGCGGTGATTTATTTCAACTCTTGCAGGCCTTAAACAGTCTCTGCTCCATTTCAATTTGCCGCTTCCGCAATGGCCAGGTCATAATTCCAGAGCAATCTCGTTTTGGCGTCCCGCTGGTGCGTTTTCACTCGGTTTCCAGGCTAGGTGAGATTTAACGGACGCTGCCGCAACCTGACAATCTCCATCAATTGACCGAGTTGCGATGGATCGCGTACCCGCATAGGCGGTTTCGAGTAATGGGTTTGGTGCTTAGTCGTTTTAACAGGTTTTGAAAGCAGTCCTATACGGGGCTGTTTTTTTATGACCGTATGCTCGAGCGGGTTCGAGAAGCCGGATTGGAAAGTCGTGATTGAAAGGCCAACCCTGGAACAAAAGAGGCAAGCGGATAGTCTAATAAGTACGGAGAGTAAGACCAGACTCCGGGATCATCCAGAATACCTCCTCCTCTCTGCAACCCGGCGACGGTGACGATACCAGTCGCCGGGTCTGTTTCTATCAAGTATGTTGACACGAGACCGGGGAGGTGATCGGCCAAGGGCAAGCATCCGGAAACCAGGGAAACCGTGGGCGGATCGACTATAGACGGGTGGAGATGGAGACACTTTAGGGGATTCGGTAGAGATCGTGGTTACGATTCCAGAGCGCCGAGGAAACCTGGCGAATAGTGGTCGGTATTAGGCTGGGCGGGCTGAGGATTTGGTCCGGAAGGTTTATGGGCAATATGACTCCTGGCAATGGAATGAAAAACGAATCAGGTACGGGCGGAGTGGACAACAGGTGATGGCGGGTAGGATCATGGGCAGAATTGAAATGAGGTTTTAACCCAACTTAAAAGTCCTCATTCTGTTTGGAATGGGGACTTTTTTTATAGTTTATGCTGCCTAAACCAAAGGAGCCTTAAGTATGAAAGAGCCAGCTTTTTTTAACATAACTACTAGGGTAGACAAATAACCTGCCCTCTGTACAAGATTGAATTATAGTTTAGTCTTGGATTGTAGTTAAGAAGTTCTCCTTCGGAAACACCAAGTTGATCAGCCAATGTATAAACGTCGATATTTTCTTGCAGAGTATATGCCGTTCCGCCATAGGGGCAATATCTTGGCTGTTGATAGCCAGGATAATACAAAGGTCCATAGCGATAGGGCCGATAATAACCAGGCCGTTGGTATCGATATCTCGGTCGTCCCGAGTACCTTGGTTGTCTTGGTCCTCTTCGCCGTTGTTCATCAATCGGTTCGTTTATGTCGTACATGATCTGTTACTTCACCTCACTTGCTTTTTAACATTCTATGAACCTATAATGAAATTTGTCGTAAGCCAATAACACAAGTTAATTTTGCTCGTGTGCCGGAAGGATCATTGATCCGCTACCATCAGAGAGCGGCCTTTATAGTGTAAACTAAGTGATTGTAAGAGTAGCAGAGGAAGAACAGGGGTGAATTTCGAAACTGCTTCAGGCACGCCTATGGATAATCTGGGCAATACCCAGTCGCCCCGATATGATCCTAAATAACATTAACCGGGCTAATGCCCGGTTTTTTATTCTTATACCCATGTTTCTTCTACATGAAAAGTTAAGTGATAGTGGTACCGACGCTATCCCCAGGTTTGATTATTGTATTGATAGCGAAGTCACGTAAATAATGATCCCGTCATAAAATTTTTTCGAGCAGACGATCCACTTTGGCTTCCGGGTCCTGAAGTTTCTCGGGATCAACCTCGACAGATACGATCTTTGTCGGGGATGCCGAAGCCAGGGAAGAAGATACCGGAATCCGAATTTCGGGCTGAGCGCTCTGGACGTAGGCGAGAATCCATTCCCGGACTTTATCGGTCATATGGATTCGCGGTCCCTCGCTGGTCACTTTTGAGAGAAATTGTTGGTGAAGCGCTGGATCGAGAGGGATTTGCAGATACTTTTTTTTCATTATCAGACCATCCTTGTTACTGATAATTTCATGGTACGCACAAAATAGCGCATTTCAAAATAATTACTACTATTATTATCCCTGTGCCGACCTGACCGAAGATCTGGCGGCGGAGCAGAAAGCCAGGGCAAGCAAACCTCGCCCATTAAGAATGGTTGCGCCGGAACCTATGACTCTACTTCAACCTCATAGCTGATGTCCGCATTCAGCGATCCTGCCACCGAACAATATTTGGTCATGGATAGTTCAACCGCGTGCCGGGCTTTCTGGGGGTCCAGGCCCGGACCTTTCATTCGAAACGTCATGCTGATCCGGGTAAAGCGCCTGGGATGATCCTCGGCGCGGCTGCCTTCGATTTCAATCACAAATGACTCGAGTTTCTGACGCATCTTATGTAGGATCGACACCACATCAACGCCACTACACCCGCCCAGGCCGTGCAGCAGCAATTCCATGGGCCTGGCTCCATCGCCGTTGCCGCCGTTGGTAGGGTCAAGATCGATCCGTATCGGATGGTCCGAATTCCCGGTGGCCGTAAATCCCATCATTCCGTCCCAACTCAATTTAGAGTTCATCAGTTCCCCTCCCGAATTCAATTCATTACTCTACTCAATAATATATAAATTTCAATAATATTCTTCAACATTTTTTTCAAGTCGATAAGGTATAGGAGCGACTGGAAGTTTACAATTCTGGAACTGCCGCAAAGACTTTCGGCGGAAGCTTTAAAAATAGTCCGCTTCGGGGAACAATAGGAGCGAAAGTGGGTGTTGTTGGTGGAAGCAATTGGACAGTTTTTGCTCGCGTTTGGCCTCACTTTTCTGGGCGTGGCCGTGCTGGGGTTATTCCTGTGGAAACCTGCGATTAATCTTTGGACCGACGCTTTTGTCAAACGTTTGCTAAAAGACCCTTATCCGGAGAATATCGGCGAGATGTACAACGTCTTTGCCAAAGTCGGCGTCAGGAACGTGCTTGAGGCCGACCTGCGGGGCAATAGCGGCGGACCGCTGGAACGGCCTTTTGGTTCGCCGCTGCATTTTTCCAACTGGGACCGGTTGATGTTGAATCCGGTCTACCTGTCACGCTTGCCTGTGAATGAAGCGGTGGCGATCGATACCCAGGTAACCATCGGCCCATTTGCGGAACGGCCGCTGACGATCGCAATTCCGATCCTGATTGCTGGAATGGGCTATGGCTTCGGCCCGTCGTATCAGGCCAAGCTGGCGCTGGCCCGGGCCGCCGATCAGGTCAATACCGCGACCAATACGGGAGTTGGCCCACTTCTGCCCGAGGAGCGGAAGAATGTTAAGCGGTTAATCCTTCAATATCACCGCGGCCAATGGTCCAAGGATCCAAAGGTGCTGCGGCAGGCGGACATGATTGAGATTCAATTGGGTTATGGAGCATTGGGCTCAGCCCCGGTCGATCTGCCTACCGCCCATATCAGCCCGGAATTTCGGAAATTCATGAACCTGAAGCCCGGAGAGGGGCTGAAGCTTTCCGCCCAATTCCCGGACATGCACAACGGCGCTGAACTGATTGAGTTGGTCCAGAACTTAAAGAAAATCAGCAACGGGGTCCCGGTGGGGGTCAAATTGGGAGCAACCCATTGGCTGGAACGGGAACTGGAGATTATCACCGCCGCGCCCGTTGATTTTCTGGCGATCGATGGAGCGGAAGCCGGGATTAATTTTGGTCCGGCGATTCTGGCCGATGACGTCGGGCTTCCCACCTTGCCGGCGCTGTGCCGGACCGTGGAATTCCTGAGGCAAAAACAGCTTAAGGACCGGATTTCGGTAATCGTTTCCGGCGGGATGGTAACTCCCGGGCAAGTGCTGAAAGCGTTGGCGCTAGGCGCGGACGCTGTTTATATGGGAACGGTGCTGATGATCGTGCTGGCGCATCGGCAGATTACGGCGGCCATTCCCTGGGAGCCTCCGACTGAATTAGTTTATGAACGGGGAAAACTGAAAGATAAGTTATCAATCGAGGATGGCGCCGAAAGTGTCGCCAATTTCCTCAAGAGTTGCCGGGAGGAGATGATCCTGGCCATGCGCTCGCTGGGGCGAACCTCCATTAAAGAACTGTCCAGGGACGATTTATGCGCGATCCACCCGGAAACCGCCAGAATCACCGGAGTCGAATCCGGCCTGTTTCCACCGGGGAAGTGACGGCGGATGCTGATCCTCGCCGGGGTGGCGCTGGGATGGTTGATAAGCGCCGCCGCGCTTTTCGTGTTTTGGTTCCGGGGTCTAAAAACCGTCGTCCTGGGAGGGGCAAAGCCGGGAAAGATTCTCGAAAGCATCCAGATCCTCACCAAACTTGGGTGGAGGGACTGGTTCGAGAGCCAGCGGCGCGTCGAGACCGGGCAGAGTTTGGAACGGCCGTTCGGCAGCAAGGGCCAGATTTTTGACTTGACAAAGTTACAGTTTAATCCGGCGTTTCTATCGGGAACACCTTTGGAGGCGGAGGTACCGGTAGTGACCCGGGTGGTCCTTGGACCCACGGCGGCCAAACCGCTGGAACTGGAGATCCCGGTGATGCTCGGCGGCATGTCATACGGTAATGCGTTGAGTCTCCCGGCCAAGCTGGCGCTGGCCAAAGCGGCGGCTCAAGCCGGTACTGCCACCAATTCGGGCAACGGCCCGTTTCTGGAGGAGGAACGGAAAGCGGTAGCCCGCTTTGTTCTCCAATTGCCGAGGGGTTTTTGGTCCAGGGATATTTCAATATTGGAACAAGCGGATCTGATTGAAATCGGCCTGGGCCACTCGGCCTGGAATTCGGCGCCGGTCCGGATCAAGGGGTATAAGCTTAACCGGGAGTTGGCGGAGCGGTTTGGGACGATCCCCGGTTTGGAGGTTTTGATCGATTCCCGCCTCCCCGAAGGACGCAATCCCCAGGCGCTGAAGAAGTATCTGACGGAATTGAAGCGCCATAGCGGTGGAGTGCCGGTCGGCATCAAATTCGGGGCCACCCACCATCTGGAGCAAGAATTGGCGATCATGATCGAGTGTGGCGCGGATATCCTGATCTTTGACGGCAGCGAGGGGGGAACCCATGGCGCCCCGCCGTCGCTCCAGGATGACTTGGGCCTGCCGCTGCTGCCTGGGCTGTGCCGGGCGGAGCGCTTTCTGGGTGACCGAAGTCTGCGGGAAAGCATTTCCTTGGTGGTCGGCGGCGGGTTGAATACGGCCGGCGATTGCTTGAAATGTCTAGCGTTGGGGGCCGACGCGGTGATCATTGGGACCATCGCGATACTGGCGTTGACTCATACTCAGGTCACCAAGGCGATCCCGTGGGAACCGCCGACCGGGCTGGTTTATCATCGGGGCAAGGAAGAAAACCGGTTCGATCCGGACCTGGCTGCCGGACACCTCGCCAATTTCCTGGCCGGTTGGGCGGTTGAAATGCGAACCGCAGCCCGGACCATGGGCAAAAATGATCTGCGCCAGTTGAGCCGCGATGATTTGGTCGCGCTGGATCCATTGGTGGCGGAGATCGCCGGTGTTGAATATCTGCGGCGCGTTGAGCCTGCCGATCGCTGAAGGAGTTCGCCCGCTAAAGGCGAAATATCCTTACAGGGTATTGCAAGGGGATTCGAGGAGGCGGAATTGATGGCCGGAGTCAATGAAACGATCTGTTTGAAACCGGAGGTTAAAGAAGAAATTTTAGCCAGGCTGCGGCGGGCCGAGGGTCAGTTGCGGGGCATTCAGAAAATGATGGAGGAAGACCGCTCCTGCCAGGACCTGGTGATTCAACTGGCTGCCGTCAAGGCGGCCATTGCCCAGATCGCCCTGTCGGTGCTGAGCCATCAAATGGTTCATTGCCTGACCACGGAGCTTGAAAACGGCCGGCCGGCCGACTTGGTGACCGAACGGTTCGTGGAGATTTTCAAGAAATTGTCTTAGCGGCGTTTACGGTTTGGAAATGGCAGAACAGTTATGTTCCGGCCGGGCTGAATCTCCCTGGAACATTTGGATGAAGGGGAGCGTCTGTTAGATACAACGAAATGATATTGAATTGGACAATCTTTTTAAGAAGGAGTGACCGCACAATGAAAATTGTGATACGCAAAGCGATGGGAGTCGCGCCATGGCTGCTGGCGGCCGTCTGGACGGCGATGTTCGCCTGGCCTCTGGCCGCCCCGATCCAGGCCGCCGGGAACGACCAAACCAAAATGGGCCTGGAATTGACCGTTTACAACCAGGACCTGGCTTTGGTGAAGGACAGGCGAATGGTAAACCTGCCCGGCGGAGTGGATACGGTTTCTTTTACCGAGGTCGCCTCGGGGATCGATCCGACGTCGGTTCGTTTTCGCTCCCTGACCGACCCCGGTGTGAAGGTGCTTGAACAGAATTATGAATATGACGTGATTAATGACGCCCAATTGCTGGAAAAGTTCCTGGGCCAAAAGATCAAACTGACCACGGTCAAGGGGGAAACGATTGAAGGGTTTCTCCTGAGCGGGGGCAATAACCTGATCCTGTCCGCCAAAGCCGACGGCGGCGAAGTGCGGATCGTTAAAGCCGCCCAGATTCAATCGGTGCAATTTCCGGAACTCCCGGGCGGGCTGGTGATCCGTCCCACCTTGGTTTGGCTGCTCTCCAATCCCGCCAAGAGCGGGCCGCAGCAGGTGGAAGTGACTTATTTGACCGGCGGTTTGTCGTGGAAGGCCGATTACGTGGCCACCATCAATCAAACCGATGACCGGCTCGACCTGACCGGTTGGGTGACCTTGGACAACCGTAGCGGCGCCGAATACCGGGAGGCCCGCCTGAAGCTGGTGGCCGGCGAGATCAACCGGGCGCCCGAGGCGGACCGGGAACAAGCGCTCCGGTTTATGCAGGCCAAGGCGCCCCTGGCCGCCGATCAGCGCGGTTTTCAGGAAGAGTCCTTCTTTGAATACCACCTTTATGCGCTGGGCCGGCCGGCCACACTCAAGAACAATCAGATGAAGCAGGTGGAATTGCTCACCGCTAGCGGCATCCCTGCCCGGAAGCTCTTTATTTATGAAGGGAGCCGCGATCCCAGAAAGGTAAAAGTGATGCTGGAAGTGACCAACGGCCAGGAACAGAAGCTGGGAATCCCGCTGCCCAAAGGCAGGATTCGGGTTCAAAAGGCCGATGGCGACGGTTCCCTGCAATTGATCGGCGAGGACCGGATCGATCACATCGCCAAGGATGAAAAGGTGCGGGTCAATTTGGGGAACGCCTTTGACATTGCCGGCGAGCGGATTCAGACCGGCGTGAAGGAGACCGGTTCCAAGACCCGGGAGGAGAGTTACCAGATTACCTTACGCAACCACAAGCAAGAAGCGGTCACCGTCACCGCGGTGGAATATCCGGGCGCCTGGAACGAGTGGCAGATCGTGAAGAATGATCATCCGTTCGTCAAGACCGAAGCCGGGAAGATCGAATTTACCGTAAAACTCCCGCCGGACGGGCAGGCGACGATCAATTATACGATCCGGTATAAGTGGTAAACCGGGTCGAACCAAAAAGGAAAAACAGGGTGGATCGATGCTCCGCCCTGTTTTTTGTTTGATCCGATTAACGGCATTGTCCCCCGCCATCTCTCCTCTTCACTTTCGCGCGTCCGGAAAGCATGCCTGAGAATCGCCTAGCTTGAAGCAAGCCGTTCCCCCCGATTCGCTAAAGTCCATTCAGGAATGCGGCCAATTGCCGGCGCTGGTTCGGCTGGGAAATGGGGTATGACGGTTATCGGGAATAACAAAGCAATCGCCGCCGTGGCAGCGGCACTTCCAAGAAGTTGACGGGGAGATGTTCCCACCGCTGATTCTATCTCTGAAAATGAAGGGGGAGTCGTCCCCATCGTTGGAGAAATGACAGCAAATTGACAGGGAATGATTCCCCCGGCCTGGGGAGATGTTCATCGAGTCGGGGGAATCACTCCCACAGCTTGTTGAATTGCCGCCCCGGCAAGGGGACTGGTTCCCCTTGCCGGGGCAATCAGTCCCACAGTTGGGGGAACTGCTCCCAGAGTTAGGGGAATCGCTCCCCTTGCTGCGGCATGAAGCGCGGCGATCGCGGCGGCAGGCGAGAGGGGAGAGAAACCATGCCCGGATCGCGGTAGGAAAAAGGAGAATATGGTGGATATGATACGGAGGAGACGAGCCATGGCTCGTCTCCTCCGTATCATTATTACGAATTGAAATTTAAATACAATCGGTTGGCGGCCACCCGGAGATCCCGTTCCATCCGCTCGGCCAACAGCACGTCCTCCATATGGAAGAAGCCGCGGTTGCCGGCGACGAAAGCGGCGGCCTTCAAGGCGCCTTCCGCGTATATGGCGCGTGAATGGGAACGGTGGGTGATCTCCAGTTCGTCGAATTCCCCGGCGAACAAGACCTGATGGACGCCGATGACGCCTCCGGCGCGCAGCGAGTGAATTCCGATCCGGGGGATTTCGGTTTCGGTTCCGCGATGGCGGCCCTTGCCGCCGGGCGCGGTCTTTTTGATCAGGCTGATCTCGCCGGCGAGTTTCAAGGCGGTTCCCGATGGGGCATCCCGCTTGTCCCGGTGGCAGGCTTCGGTGATTTCCACATCGTAGTGGGGAACCAGGCGGGTGACGGTCTTGACGATCGACAATAACAGGTTGATACCGACGGAAATATTGGGCGCATAGACCAGACCCACCCGGTGGCGCTGAACCAGGCTTTTCAGTTCCTGCACCTGATTGGGCTTAAAACCGGTGGTCCCGACCACGATATGTACCCCATGTTCGGCCAGAATCCGGGCATTGTCGAGCGTGGCTTCGGGAGTGGTAAAATCGACGGCGACCTTGCAACGGCTCCGTTTGATCACTTCCGCCAGGTTTCCCGCATCGGCCACAATCAGATCAGAAGCGTGGGGAATGATCTCGCCGAGCCGTCGGCCGATTTTGGGGCTGCCGGGTTTGGCGACTACCGCCGTCAATTCAAAATCGGGGCTATTAAGCAACTGTTCGGCCACGACCGAGCCGGTCCGGCCGATTCCGATCAGACAGACGTTTACCATGGTTCACACCTCGCTTTAAAAAATGCGGTTATTCAATTCAAAAAACCATGGAGGAATCCATGGTTGAAATCAGCCACGCTCACCTCTCTTTCAACGCTGACGAGGTTAGCTGTCGGGTTCGGAGCGAAGAGTACCCCTACATTTGAACGTTTCAAATGATTCACCCCGGATGGTGGTTCCCCCGTTCCCCGGAGTTCTCCGGGGATTAAGCGATTTGGTTTGGTATCTTTTATTATACAACGGATGAAAAAAGAGGGTAATCCGTAGGTTGCTGGAAAAAACGTGGTTCATTATTCCATTTGCGGTTGAATGCCGGCGCTGCCTCTCAATGGCGTCCGGGACAGGCAATCACTCCGTGGGGCATCCCGCTGCCGCTTTCCGCTTAACGGTAATTTTTTAAAATTAGATTGAATATTGGCCAACCCCGGAACTTTTCCGGGGCTGAAGCGGTTTAATGGACAAGGAAACAACTGTCACCCCCAAGACGGAGGATTGCGTCAATTCATGTGCAATACCTATATAATTGAAATAAATTTTGTGAATAAGCTTTCCCATCCTTAAAACACAGCTGGGATAGGGCAACGTCAATATCTATTTCAACTTATGAATTAAGGAAAATATGTCGCACTTTGTTGGGGGTTCAAAAAACTGATTGCGATATATATACACCGACGGTGACCAACCCGATGATAAGACTCTCGTTTATCGGAATGGGTTTATGAATCGCTGCGATAGGAGGATTTATCGATGACCAAATGTAAATCCAGACTCACTCTGGTGCTGCTGCTGGCGACGGTCGTGGTCGCCACGGCGGTATCGCCGTTATGGGCAGCCAAGGCGGATCCGCCGCTGGCCACCTATACCAAAAAAGTTTATCCCAATGGACTGACGCTGATCGTCAAGGAGATCGAAGGAGCGCCAATCGCGGCGGTGGATATTTGGGTCGGGGTCGGCGCCCGGAATGAAACGGCCGCCGAGTCCGGGATCGCTCATTTCTTCGAGCATATGCTCTTCAAGGGCACGGCCAAGCGGAAGCCGGGCGAGATCGCGCGGGCCATCGAGTCGGTCGGCGGTTATCTGAACGCGGCCACGTCGTTGGATACCACCCATTATTACGTGGCTGTTCCCAGCGAACATTGGGATCTGGCTCTGGAGGTCGAAGCCGACGCCATTATGAACTCCTCGTTCGACCCGGCGGAGATCGAGCGGGAGCGCCAGGTGATCCTGGAGGAGATCAGCCTCAAGGAGGACAACCCGCGCCGGAAGCTCGGGTGGCTGGCTTATCAGGAGGTCTTCGCCGGAACGCCCTATGCCAAGGATGTGACCGGCACCGCCGAATCGCTGGGCCAGCTGAAACAGGAGCAATTCCTGGAG
Organism: Bacillota bacterium; assembly: GCA_023402395.1. Lineage (GTDB taxonomy): Bacteria > Bacillota > UBA4882 > UBA8346 > UBA8346 > JAEYGI01. The sequence continues at coordinate 43,840 of JAEYGI010000002.1, read as the reverse complement.
TTTCACAGCCGTTTCTACCGCCCCAACAATATGGTGGTGTCCGTGGCCGGAGCGGTTGACGCGGCCGCGGTGGAGAAGCGAGTCGGAGAGCTATTTAGGGATTTTCAACCGGCTCCGCTTCCTAAAACCGCCCGGTTCCGGGTCCCGCGCCTGAAGGCGGTGAAGCGGTTGGAACAGCCGATGGCCGTCGGCCAGCGCTATCTTTATTTCGGATTTCCGGGCCCCGGCGCCTTCAGCCAGGATCTGCCCGCATTGGAGACGCTCGGGGTGATCCTCGGCGATGGCCGGCTCTCCCGCCTCCATCGTGAACTTCGTGAGGAACGCCAGTTGGTGAACGAAGTGGGCGCCGGCTACCAGAGCTATAAGGAGATCGGTATGTTGGCAGTCTATGCCCAGACCAAAACGGGCGATCCGGAGCAGATCCGGGAGGCGGTGGAGAAGGCACTGGCCCGCCTGCGCCGGGACGGGCCGGATCCGGAGGAACTGGCTTGGGCCAAGGCCAGGATCCAAAGTTACCTGGCGTTCGCCAGCGAGAGTGCGGCGGACATCGCGGGAATTCTCGGCCAGGCCGAACTGCTGGGCGACGCGGGAGATGTGGCCCGGGAACTGGCGGCGATCGATCAACTGACCCCGTCCGATCTGCGGCGGGTGGCCCGCAAATATTTGAGTCCCGGCGGCTATGTGCTGGCCGTGGTCCAACCGGAGGTGGCGAAGCAATGAACCGGAATGCTATGGTGGGCCCGGGCCCGGCCCGGAGGGAAGGAGTCAAAACGCAACGGCGGTTCGCGGCCGGCGTCCTCTTTTTGCTGGTGGCCGCCTTGGCGTCTTATTTGGCGGTTTGGGGAGCGGCCCCAGCGCCGCGGACCCAGGTGGTCAAAAAGGTTCTCGATAATGGGTTGACGGTGCTGGTCAAACCCAACCCCGCCAATGAGGTGGTGGCGGTAAAGCTGATGCTCAGGATGGGGCCGTATTACGAGCCCGATTCGCAACGCGGCGTCTCGCTGCTGATGCAGAAGGTGTTGACCCGTGGCACGCGAGACCGGGACGCCAACCGGATCGACCGGGAGATCGAGTCGGTCGGGGCTTCGATCGCCGCCGGACTGGAGGGGGACGATTACGGATCGGTCAGTCTGCGGACCACCCGGGCGGAGTTTGACCGGACTTTTCCGGTGCTGCTCGATATCGCCCGCCATCCGGTATTCCCAGCCGCCGAGCTGGAGAAGGAACGCCGGATGACCCTGGAGAGGTTGGCCGCCAGCGGCGATCAACCAAGCAGCCAGGCGTATTACAATTACAAAAAGTTGTTTTACGAGGATCATCCATATGGCGCCACGCCCGCCGATTATCTGCGAATTCTCCCCAATTTGACCCGGGATGATCTGATCGCGTGGCACCGGAAGGTTTTTGTTCCAAATAACATGGTTTTCAGCATTGTTGGCAACGTTGATGCGGACCGGGCGGCGGCGGCGATCGAAACCGTTTTCAGCCCAATACCGCCGGGAACGGCGCTGGCTCCCACCGCGGCCCCGCTTGCCGGGGGTGATCGGGAGCGCGCGATCCGTCAAGCGCGGGAGAGCAAGACCGGCTTCATCCTGCTGGGGTTCCCTGCGCCGGAGTTGCGGAGCGACGATGGGCCGGCCGTGACGGTTTTGAATTGGATCCTCGGCGGGAGCGGGATGGGATCACGTCTTTTTACCCGGCTCCGGGACGAGCGGGGACTGGCTTATTCGGTCAGCACCGAGTATCTCCGCAACGAAGGACCTTCCAATCTGTTCGCTTTTATGGCAACCGCCCCGGCCAATCTGGAGACGGCCCAAGCCGGCCTGCTGGCTGAGTTCAACCGGATCAAGGAGGAACCGGTCTCCGAGGCGGAACTGGCCTCCGCCAAACGGGCGCTCCGGGGCAGTTATCTGATGCGGCACGAGACCAACGCCGCCCAGGCCGACCTGATGGGAGCATATGAACTGTTAGGATTGGGGTATGATTATGACAGCCGGTATCCGGAGCTGATCGACCGGGTCACCGCCGCCGATCTGCAACGGGTGGCGCAAAAGTATTTCAAGCATTATACGCTGAGCGTGTTGGGGCCGGGGAGAAATGAAGAAAGTCTTTGGGAAAAAGGCACTAACCGCTGACCTCTGCGATTTTTGGCTATTTTGAAAACGCCTTCGGCCAAGAACCAGGAAACAAGAAACCAACAACCCGAAACGAAGCGAGGCGAAGTGATGGTTATCAGCGCCAGCCGGCGGACGGACATTCCCGCGTTTTACAGCGAATGGTTCTTTAAGCGCTTGGATGCGGGGCATGCCTTGGCGCGGAACCCATTCAACCCGGGACAGATCAGCCGGGTCGATCTGCGGCCGGAAGCGGTGGACTGTTTCGTTTTTTGGACCAAAAACCCCGGGCCGATGCTGGGCCATTTGCACCGGCTGGCGGAATACGCCTATTATTTTCACTTCACTCTGAACCCTTACGGCCGAGAGATTGAAATGGACCTTCCGGACAAACCGGAATTGATCCGGACGTTTATGGAGCTGTCGCGACGGATCGGCCGGGAGCGGGTGCTCTGGCGTTACGATCCGATCCTGATCGCATCCGGGATCAGCCGGGAGTTTCATCTGCGGCAATTCGAATTCCTGGCCGGGCAATTAGGGGAGTTTACCGGGCGTTGCATCATCAGCTTTCTCGATTTGTACCGGAAAACGATCCGGAACATGGCCGGGCTGGAACTTCGGGAACTCCCGGAACCGGAGATGGCGGAACTTGCCGCCGGGTTCAAGCGGATCGCCGATCGCCAAGGGTTAATATTGGAAACGTGCTGTGAACCGTTAGTCGCGGAGACGTCCGGAATCGGTAGCGGTAAGTGTATTGATAGGGATTTAATTGCCAGGATTACCGGAAAACCGTTCACTGCGGCGAAAGCCAAGGGGGGGCGGCCGGGTTGCGGTTGCGCTGCTAGCATTGACATTGGAACTTATGACACCTGCCGGCATTTCTGCCGCTATTGCTATGCCAACAGCCGGATTGGAGCGGTGGAAGAACGGGTGGCCGGTTATGATCCGGATTCCCCGTTGTTATGCGGCGTAGCGCCTGTGGAGCTTGAGCCGTTCAAACGCGGCAACGGAGGTAGTCAGTTGCCTTTGTTCGGCGACTGACAAAACAGGGGGATAGACTTCTCCGATGCCTATTCTTTCCGGGCCGGACCGGTGCTCTTACGGATGATCAGCCGGGGCCGGTACATCATATCCACCGGATCGGCCCTCAGATTATTGATCCGCGCCAGCAATGTGGCTACCGCATCCTTGCCCCGTTCGTATTTGGGCTGGTCGATGGTAGTCAGCGCCGGATCGCTCAGCGCCGCGTAAGTAATGTTGTCGTAGCCGATAATCGAGATATCCTCGGGGATCTTCAAGCCGGCTTCCTTAACGGCCATGATCGCGCCGAAGGCGGCCAGATCGTTATAGGCGAAGATGGCGGTAGTCTCCGGATGTTCGCGCAGCAGCTTTTTGGTTAGCGAGAAGCCGAGATCGACCACATCTTCGCCGATCACCACGTTAATTTGGGTTTCATTCATCAAGACCAAATTCGGATCCAATTCAAGGCCCCGGTCGGTGAAGGCTTGGCGGAATCCCCTCTGCCGGTCGACACTCCGGCCGACATAGGCAATCTTGCGGTGACCCAGTTCCAACAGATGTTCCACCGCCATATAGCCGCCCTGGAAATTGTCGACGATCAGGAAATCGAAATTTTTGACTTTCACATTGCCGTGACGGGTGAAGGAAAGATTTTTGATCTCCGGATTCTTCTCCAGCAAGTTGAGGGCGGCTTCCCCCGGAATGGCGGCCATAATGATCCCATCGACCCGTTTCTGGATGAACAACTCAATGATTTGCAACTCTTGGCGGGGATTGTAGAAGGTATTGCAGATAATGACTGAATAACCGGCTGCCATCGCCGCTTCCTCCACGCCGCGGGCGATCATCGGATTGTAGGGGTTGGTGATGGACGGAATCATCAGTCCGAGAACGCCAGTGTGATGCATTCGCAGGCTGTGGGTGGCGCTGGGTTGGTAATTCAAGCTTTTGGCGGCTTGAAGCACCCGGTCCCGGGTGGCCGGAGAAATCTTATGATCCCGGTTGTTCAGAACCAGGGAAACAGTGGCCACCGATACATTGGCCATCCGGGCGATGTCTCTGACAGTAGCCTTTTTCAAACTAACCTCCGTTTGGTTGATTCAAGCGGTTTGGGTCCATTCAAATTCGAAGGCCGAAACGAAGATGTAACAAATAATATTGGAGCTTGTGACAATTATTCTGGAAATCCCAATGTTAACTTTTGTTAACTTCTTTATTTTATTATTTTTTCGTGGGAATGTCAAATTCAGGGCAAATAAGGCAAGTTTGAGTAAATATGATACATTGAGGAGCCGCGGCTTTGCACAGAGCCGAAGCGTAAAGAAGGATGGGCACGAGGAAGAATTTTGCGGCAATTATTTTGAGGGCTTGGGAAGAATATTCAGGCAATCCTTCAGCCCCAATTCAACAAAACATGATAATCAATCCATGTTTCGGAAGGAAAAAAGGGATTTTTACGGAATACATATTAAAAACCAATGAGGGTGCTGTACCGCGTTGAAACGAATCTTATTGTTACCGAACCCTATGAAACCGATGGCGTTGGGGTTGGTCGGCCGGCTGGCCGGATCATTGGCTGATAACGGTTTTGAGCCGGTAATCGGTGACGAGATCGCCGGGAAATCCGACCGTCCGGCCGCAACCAAAGATGCTTTATTGACCGGAGTGGATCTGGTGATGGTTCTCGGCGGGGACGGCTCAATGCTGAACGCCGCCCGTCGGATTTACCCGCGCGAGATTCCCCTGCTCGGAGTGAACCTCGGACATCTGGGCTTTTTGACCCGGGTGGAGAGCGATAAAATTGACGAAGCCTGCCGCGAACTGCGCAATGGGAATTACAGCTTTGAAAACCGGACAATGATCGAGGCCGAGGCGCCGTTACCCGACGCCGAACCGCATCGTTTGGTCGGCCTAAATGAGCTGGTGCTGACCAACCCGTCCACCCGCCTCATTCGACTGGAGACTTGGATTGATGATGAATATTTCACCACTTATCCGGCAGACGGGCTAATCGTGGCCACCGCCACCGGTTCCACGGCCTATTCGCTGTCGGCCGGAGGACCGATTATGGATCCCCGGCTGCGGGCCATCATTATTACACCCATTTGCGCCCATTCCTTATATGCCCGGCCGCTGGTGCTGAGCAAGGACGCCCGGATCCGAATCGTGTTGAACGCCGAGTGCGCTCCGGTATCTCTAACCGCCGACGGCCAGGATATGCTGTCGCTGGAAAGTGGTACTGCGGTCGTTTTTCGGCGGGCGCCCTCCGTCACCCGATTGCTTCGTTTTAATAATCAGGGACTTTTTAAGGTTTTGCGATCCCGATTAAAAGAAGGCCGTATTTAGGGATGGCGTATCTCTTGAGTCACAGCGGCCGGAACTTGGAAGGAAGCTAATGGGACTTACTCAAGCTTCAAACCTCAATTGTAACTTGTAATCATAAATTTTACTCGAACTGCTGAGTCTTTAAGCGAAGGACTTGAGGATACGCGGAGGATTTAATGAAAGCTAACCGCCACGCCATGATCATATCCATTATCAAGGAGCAGGTCATCGGTACCCAGGAGGAGTTGGGGGAGGCGCTCAAAGCCAAGGGAGTGCTGGTGACTCAAGCCACTCTGTCTCGGGATATCAAAGAGTTGGGTTTGATCAAAGTTCCCACAGTCGAAGGATATTACCGGTATTCCCTTCCTCAGGACCGGACCCCGGGTGATTTTACGCGCAGGGCTCAACGAATGTTGGAAGACGCCATGGTGTCGGTCGATTCGGCGGAGAATCTGATCGTCATTAAGACCATGAGCGGAACCGCTCAGGGGGTGGCGGACGCCCTTGACGATTTGGAGTGGCCGGAAGTCGTGGGAACCGTAGCCGGAGATGATACCATTCTATTGGTTGTGCGAAGCAAGGGGGTTGTGGAAACCATCTTGAACCGGCTCCAGCAGTTAAGGAGGTAAAAGGCGTTGCTACAGGAAATCCTGGTCCGGAATTTCGCTCTCATCGAGGAGATCCGGCTGGAATTCGACCCCGGGTTTAATGTATTGACCGGAGAGACCGGTGCCGGCAAATCGATCATCATCGATGCCCTGGGTCTGGCCTTGGGCGGCCGATTCAGCGCTGAAATGATTCGCTCGGGAGCGGAAAACGCTCTGGTGGAAGCGGTTTTTATCGTGGATGGCCGGCCGGAGTTTGAAGGCTACCTAAAAGAGATGGGGATCGCCGTCGGCGAAGACCGGAGTATAATCATTCAACGCGAGGTCTCCATCAGTGGGAAAAATCGTTGCCGGGTCAACGGTCAATTGGTAACGGTTTTATCTTTGACTAAAATCGGCGAATATCTGATCGACATTCACGGGCAGCACGAGCATCAATCATTACTCTTTCCCGAGAAACAACTGGAACTGCTCGATGAGTATTGCGGGTCAAAGTGTCTGGAGCTAAGGGCTGAATTCAGCCGGGTATATCGCGAGTGGCGGACGCTGGAAACGGAGTACCGTGCTTTGCGGCAGAGCGAAGCCGATTTGGCCCGAAAGATCGATCTGCTCCAGTTTCAATTGGACGAGATTGCGTCAGCCAAGCTGATCCTCGGCGAGGACGATGAGCTGTTGAAAGAGAAGGAGATCTTAAGTTCGGCCGAGAAGCTGTACGCGGCCGCTACTGATTCTTACCGCGCCCTGTATGAGTCGGCCGAGGGCCGGGCCGCCGTTGAGCTGCTGGGAGATGCCGAACGATCTTTGAGCCTGGTGGCCGAGATCGATTCCCGGTTGGAACCGATCCTTCAAACGTTACGGGAAGCCGCAATCAGTGTCGAGGAGGTTTCCCGGGAACTTCGTGGTTATCAGGAGGAAGTACAATTCGATCCGGAGCGGCTGGTCGAGATCGAAGCGCGATTGGATGAGATTGGCCGCCTGAAACGCAAATACGGCGGAACCATGGCCGAAATACTTCAGTTTGCTGACAACTGTGCTCGGGAATTGGAGTCGATCGCACACCGGGAAGAACGATCCCGGGCTATCGACGGCGATCTCGATCAGATCCAGCGGCGGCTGGGGGCGCTGGCCGAGAGGTTGGCGGTGGAACGCCGAGCCGGTGCTGCCTCGCTGGAACAGGCTATCACCAAGCAACTGAGCGAACTGAATATGGAAAAGACTCAGTTCAAAGTCGGACTTACCCAGGCCGAGACGCCGGACGGCGTGCCGTTTGAGGGAAGAACCGTGGAAGTGATGGCGATGGGGGCCGATAAGGCGGAATTCCTGGTAGCCCCTAATCCCGGTGAAGGGTTGAAACCATTGACCAAGATCGCATCCGGGGGTGAATTGTCCCGGATCATGCTAGCTCTTAAAGCGATCCTAGCCGAGCTGGACCAGATTCCAACCATGGTCTTTGACGAGATCGATGTCGGGATCGGCGGCCGCACCGCACAAGCGGTGGCCGAGAAGATGCTGCTGATCGGCCGGACCCGCCAAGTGATCTCCGTCACTCATCTGCCGCAGATCGCCAGCATGGCCAAGCATCATTTCTATATTGAAAAACAGGTCTCCGAAAACCGGACCGCCGTCAATGTCCGGTCGCTGAACATTAATGAACGGGTGGAAGAGTTGGCGCGGATGCTGGGCGGGGCTCAAGTCACGGATACGACCCGGCGGCATGCCCGGGAGATGCTCACCTTGGCGGAACGGCTGCGGTTGAACCGGGTGGGGGAAGTACATTAGTTATACCAATAATAAGGGCTCACATGAGCCTTTTTTCCTACCCGCGAAAGCTATATTTGAATGAAATTTAATTTCTAACCGGAATTGCATTTGTAAAGCCGAATGCAAATAAAATCCAATGGAATTTATTCCATCCTAATTCAACTTATATAGCAACTACCTGTTCTAGAAAAATCAGCCAAGCTGATGGGAGAATTGTTTCGGCTTGATTACGTTAAAATATATTACGACTGTTGGGATGAGTCCAGGTGAAGAGAATTAACGTCAATCAAAGTTCCAACGGATTTGAAGTAATGTGACAGGAGGGAATCGAATGAAGAAAACGTTGATGATTCTCGGGTTGATCGCGATAATCGGATTGATGGCCGAATGGAATATTGGAATCGAGGCAGCGCCGGCGACCGGGCCCCGAGTGGGAAATTTGGCGCCGAATTTTACCCTGTCGGATTTGAACGGCAGGCGGGTGACACTGAATGATGTGATCCGGAACAACCGGGCCACCGTGGTCAACTTCTGGGCTACCTGGTGTCCGCCGTGCCGGGCGGAGATTCCGGAATTGATTTCATTCTACCGGCGCTATTCCGGGCAAAGGGTCGCCCTGCTCGCCGTCAACCTTCAGGAGAGCCCGGGGGATGTCCGACGCTTTGCCAGGCAGCAAGGAATGAACTTCCCGGTACTGACCGATACCGGCGGAACGGTGGGAAACCTTTATCAAGTCTATGCGCTTCCAACTACCTTTATTATTGACCAAAGGGGGAGAATCCGCTCGAAGATTGAGGGTGGCACTACTCTGGCCAATCTGGAGAATCAAATAAGGCCATTGTTAAGGAACGCTAGTGGGCGTTAATGCCTTAATGGCTTTTCTTGGAGGATTGCTCTCATTCCTCTCGCCGTGTGTGTTGCCAATGGCTCCGGGGTATCTGGCGATCATTACCGGATCATCGTTCACGGACTTGCGGTCGGGAATCGCTTCCAAGCAGCGAACACTTCGCTGCACGATAGCTTTTGTCATTGGCCTGACAGTAGTCTTTGTAACATTGGGTATGGCCAGTTCCGCACTGGGCGGCCTACTCCGCGCCAACCGGAACTGGCTGTCCCGGTTGGCCGGGGTGGTAGTGATTTTGCTTGGGCTTCACCAAGGAGGATGGTTGAGACTGCCATGGCTGTACCGGGAACACCGGGTCCAAACCCAGGGTTCGGTCGGCGTGACGGGAGCGTTTTTTACTGGGGCCGCTTTTGCCTTGGGATGGACTCCTTGCGTTGGACCGATTTTGGGAGCGCTCCTCGCCTTGGCCGGAAGCGGTGGCGACCCGGTCAAGGGAGCGTTGTTACTGAGTATCTACTCGCTGGGGCTCGCTATTCCCTTTATCCTGTTGGCGTTGGGATTTGAGCGTTTCAGCAGTGGCCTCGCGCGAATCAAGCCCTACTTTAAATACTTGGAATGGTTCTCCGGGGCGTTGCTGGTCTTCATGGGGATTTTACTGGCCACCGGAGGATTATCGGTGATCAGTATCTGGTTCATCCGGATCACGGGAGGTTGGAATTTGGAGAACCTACTGTTTAAGCGGTGACGTCGAATCTTGATTTGGCCTAATGCATTAAAAAAGAAGCTGTCCAAAACGACAGCTTCTTTTTTATGAGGGTAAATCAACCAACAAATAACATAATAGTTAATTAATTAAAGGATATTTCCAGTAATTAACGAATTATTCCAAAAATAATCAGCGCGGAGGATGGAATGGTCTATCTGACGATCCGGCAAAGGATTGCCGCGTTGGTATTATTGTTTTTTTTGGTGTTAGGCGGAGTTCTGCTATATATCGACGGCGGCCGGGATGAAATCTCGATCAATCTTTCCGATGGGGAATCGGAACCGATTTACGTTCATCTCTGCGGCGCGGTCCGGAAGCCCGGAGTGGTTAAAGCGGTTCCGGGGATCCGGAAGTTTCAATTACTTGAAATGGCGGGAGGCGTTTTACCGGAAGCCGATTTGGGCCGGGTTAATCTGGCCGAGTTCGCTTTGGATGGAGAGCAGATCTACGTGCCAAAACAAGGCGAGGTTTTGACCACATCCAAACCGGCGAAGCAGGCCCGAAATTCCAAGCCAGGCCCCGGAAAAAAGGATAAAGCGACTCCGACGCCGACGATCCAGTGGCCGGTCAATTTGAATCAAGCCAACCGGCAGGAGTTAGAGTCGGTGCCCGGGATCGGTCCGGCGCTGGCGGCCGCGATCATCGATTATCGCTTGAAGAACGGGGATTTTCCCAGTTATGAAGATTTGGGGAAAGTATCGGGGATCGGCCTCAAAAAGTTGGAGAATTTCCGGCCGTTCTTATTTGTTCCATGAGGTTGGACCGGATCGCGCTGGCCGCTTTGGCCGCCGCCGCCGGGACGCTGATTGCGACCGCCGGTTTCGGGAACTCTGTCTTCTGGCTGCTGGCGGGGTGCGGGACATTGGCGGCTGCCATCATTCTCGCGGTACTTAGACGCTGGCGGACCGGCATCTGGGCATTGATCATCCTCGGTTGTGCCGGAGGATTTCGGTTTAGCCAGGCCCGTGACGATTATTTACGGCAAATAGTTCATAATCAACCATTTGCCGGCCGTGAAGTAATTGTAACCGGCGTAATGACAGGACGGCCTGAGCCGACTCTTTTTGGGTATTCTTGCCGGCTCCGGACCTGCTCATCGGTTCCGCCGGGAGTGACAGGCACAATCCGAATTTTTTCACGGCAAAAGCCGGCGGATGACTGGTACGGTAAAACGATCCGGGCGGCAGGGAGATTCAGGCCGCTGGAGCTCGCGAGCGTTCCTTGGCCCGGTTTCGAGGAACGGAATCAGATTACCGGCTATCTTATTGGCCAGACTGCAATGAGGTTGGCTGGTGGCTTTGCCCTGCCCGCTCCGTTTGAGTGGGCGGAAGCATGCCGCCATTCGATGATGGCGGCGGGCCGAAGTGCGCTGCGAGGACTCAATCTGGATTTGCTTCACGGGTTGTTGTTTGGCGAGCGGTTTCGGGAAAGCCCGGCTCAGCGCAGGCTGGTTGGAGAATTGCAGCGGACCGGAACCGTTCATTTGTTGTCAGTTTCCGGACTGCACGTCGGTCTGGTGGCCGGTTTTTTGAATTTAATCCTGGGTTGGTGCGGCCTGACGCGCCAGATCCGGGCAGTGCCCATTGCCGCCGCCATCGGATTTTACGCGTTGCTTTCCGGGTTGGAACCGCCGGTGCTCCGCGCCGGGTTGATGCTTCTCTTCTGTTTTGCGATTGAAAGGGTAGATCCTGCCGCTCGACTGTTTCTAGCCGGCCTGCTGCTCTTGTTGACCGACCCCTATAACCTCTTTGACCTCGGTTTTCAACTTTCTTTTGCGGCTACGCTGGGGCTGGTTTGGCTTTTTCCTGCGCTGCGCGGCGCGTTCCCGTCCCAAAGCCGGTGGCGGCGATGGGTCCGGGATTGTTTGTTGTTCTCGTTGGCCGCGCAACTTCCCTTGATCCCAATATTGGTCTATCACTTTCAACAGGTGGTCTGGATTGGACCTCTCGCCAATCTCTTGCTTTCCTTTCCAACCACAGTGGCGGTAATCGGCGGTATGATCGGGGAGGGAGTCGGAACGCTGCTGCCGGGGGTTGGAGGAGTGATTCTGATCCCGGTGGATTGGGCGGTTTCACTGATCCGGGAAAGCACCGGCCTGCTCGCCGGGCAGTGGTGGGCGGCGAGTTGGTCGCCGATCTGGCCCTGGCCTTGGGTGGGCGGATATTACCTGGGTCTGCTTCTGATCTTTGATTGGTTGCGGCCCAGCGCGCTGACTGAAAAAAGGCCGCCCTTCCACGCCTGGGGACCGTTACTGCTGGCATCGCTATTCCTTGCCAACCTGATAATATGGACCGGATATTGCTACCGGCTCCGGAACGATTGTTTGCTGGTCTCGGTCATCGACGTCGGGCAGGGTGACGCGATCCTGTTGAGAGCCCCCGACGGAACCGGTGCCCTGGTCGACACCGGCGGGGACGGATACGGCCGCCGCAGTGTCGTTCCGGTCTTACGCCGCTTTGGAGTGGACCGGTTGCGCTGGATCTTGCTTAGCCACGGCCATCGGGACCACGCTGGCGGATTGGCGGAAATATTGGATGAAGTACCGGTGGAGCGTTTGATCTTTTCCGCGGCCGATGAACAATTGGAAGGGCTTGAGGACCAGGCGGCGCGACGCAAGATCAAGCGGCAATACGCGACCGCCGGGATGAAACTCAAGCTCGGTACGGCGCTCGGGGAAGTGATCGCGGTGCAACCGCAAGAATCGGAGGAGCATTCGCTGGTGATGGCGATGAGTTTCGGGAAAAACCGGGCTTTGCTGACAGGAGATCTGGACGGCGAACGCGAAGAAAGATTAGTAAAACGATTTGGACCCCGGCTGAGGGCCACTGTATTAAAGGTGGGGCATCATGGCAGCAATCACGGCAGTTCGCTACGGTTTCTGGCCCAAGTCCGTCCGGCGGTGGCGGTCGTTTCGGTGGGAAAGGGGAACCGATATGGCCACCCCGGAGCGGGGACGCTGAGCCGGATCAAGGCGCTGGGAATCATGCTCCGCCGTACCGACCGGCACGGCCGGATCGATCTGCGCTTATACAGAAACCGGATCACCGTTACCACGACCAAAAAGGAGAAACTCAATGCATCGCGCGGATTTCTTGAAACACGTCCATGACGGCAGGCTGGTTCCAGCCTATCTTTTTCTCGGAGAGGAGAGGCTCTTCCACGAGGAACTGATTCGGGCGGCACTGGATAGGTTAATCGAACCGGCTGACCGGGATTTTAACATCATACGCCTGGATGCGTCAACGATTGAGCCGGAAACTTTGGCCGGCAACATGGGAACTCCGTCCTTCTTCGGAGGGGCGCGGGTTATTTATTTGGACAGCCTGGAAAGCGCCGCCTCCGGCGTGGAGGAAGCCTTGCTGAAAAACCTGTCCGGGCTCGCCGACGGGGTCTATCTGTTTGTCTCTGCGCTGAAACTGGACGGGAGGAAGAAAATTCATCAGGAGTTGCAGAAGCATCTGGCGGTGGTTGACTGTTCCCGTTTGACCCCCAACGAGATCCCGGTCTGGCTGAAACAACGGGCTGAAAAGAATGGGCTCAAGCTTTCTCCGGGCCAGATCCGGATTCTTACCGAGCGCTTGGGTGTCGATCTGGTACGGTGCCGGACCGAGTTGGAGAAGCTTCAAACGTTCCTGGCCGGCCGGGGGAGTCTCTCTGACAGCGAATTGGATCAATTGGTGCCAGGCGAACCGGAGCCCGATATTTTCAAGTTAATTGACGCCGTAGCGCAACGCGATCCGCGTCAGGGACTGCCCAGGTTGGCGGAGTTGTTGGACTCCGGAGAGAATGAGAATAAGATCCTGGCCACGCTCAGCCGGCAATTCCGGAATATCGCCGCAGCCTCGGCCGCCCGGGAACAGGGACTGGGAGCTAAGCAACTGGCCGGCGCGCTCGGCATCAATCCGTATGTGGCGGAAAAAAGCTTCGTTCAGTCCGGCCGTTTCTCCGGCCCGGAATTGGCCAGTATCATCGCCCGGCTGGCCCGAGCCGACCATCGAATGAAGACGGGCCGCCGGGAACCCCGCCTGGAACTGGAATTGGCCGTGGTTGAAATCTGTTCCCCCGGTTCGCGCTGGTGAATCAACCCAGCAATGGCTTGGAGGCCGGTTCAATTTTCTGGGCGTTTTTAGTGTCTGATGGTATCTCCGGCCTGGCCTGTCGCAATTATGAAAAGAATTTTCAACAAATTAGCATTTCAGTGCCGAATATTTCAAGCACGGTTAAATTTTTATTTATTCAATAGGATAATCAGAACCGACAGTTTCTTGAATTTTACATTTACTTTTACTATGAAGTGGGCTATAATCCAGTAGTGGGAAAACGGCCTTGAATGGCGGCCGATCCGGACGGGAACCATTAATTTTGCAAATTTGTGCTACGGAGTAGTTGATATGAGTATAGGACTGATGTTGGTACTGCTATTAATCCTGGCGTCGGAGTTCGTAAACGGGTGGACCGATTCGCCGAATGCAATCGCCACCGTGGTTTCGACCCGGGTGATGAAACCAAAGTACGCGGTGGTGCTCGCCACGGTCTGTAATGTGATCGGCGCTTTTCTCGGAACCGAGGTCGCCAAGACCATCGGCACCGGGATCGTCAAGCCGGAGGCGATCAATCTGGTCACCGTCGGCGCGGCCATGGTCGGGATCGTGGCCTGGTCGGTCGTGGCCTGGTACTTCGGACTTCCGACCAGTGAGAGCCATGCGCTGGTGGCCGGCCTCGCTGGAGCTGGGTTGGCGACGGCCGGACCGTCGGTGTTGCTGTGGGAAGGCTGGAAGAAAGTGCTGATCGGCCTGGGGTTCTCCTCGGTCCTTGGAGTATTGGGCGGTTACGGGATCGCCTGGTTGATCCAGCAACTTTTTAAAAACATGAACCGTCAAAAGTCCAAGAGTCTTTTCGCCGTGCTCCAGACCATCTCCGCCGGCGCCATGGCGCTCAGCCATGGCAGCAATGACGGTCAAAAGTTTATTGGCACCTTTACGCTGGCCTTGGTTTTGGGTGGTGTTATTGAGGAGTTTCATGTGCAGAGTTGGACCATCTTGCTCTGTTCCTTGATCATGGGACTGGGAACGTCGGTCGGCGGCTGGCGGATTATCAAGACCATGGGAGCGAAAATGGTCCGGCTTGAGACATACCAGGGGTTTGCCGCCGAGGCGTCGGCGTCGGGCTCGATCCTGCTCGCCTCGCATTTGGGGATTCCGCTCAGCACCACTCATACCATTAACACTTCGATCATGGGTGTCGGCGCGGCCACCCGGCTTTCGGCCATTCGCTGGGGCGTGGTCGGCGAGATGGTGACCGCTTGGATCCTGACCTTTCCGATTTGCGCCATTATCGGGTATGTGGTGGCAATTTTCTTTAAGTGGATTTTTTAAAGCCGTTTGAAGCCAAGGTGACCCGATAACCGCTGATTATCAAATAAACGGATAAACCTCCGAAACATGGGATGTTTCGGAGGTTTTGTTTTTTGGAGAAAAGCCGATTCGCTCGTACGTGCCAAACCCGGCCCATTCTTGGTTTTAATTTTTACGGTTCCAGGGGACGGTTTCCGTTGCTCGTTCAATCAGTGAAATGCTCCGGCAAATTGATGCCGTAGTTATGGGAGGGACTCCTAATTGATGATGAACGTCTGCCATCGTAAGGGGAGCGGCTCCCTCCGATGAATCAGCGGCTGTTTTAATTGTGGGGGCAAGTCCCATTGCTTGATGAAGAATTGCCATAGTAAGGGGAATAGTTCCCATTCAATGGAGATCTATTGCGATAATATAGGGAGCGGTTCCCACAGATGAATCAGTGAGTGCGCTACTAATGGGGATAGCTCCCACAGCTTGGGGAGGCGTTCCCACGGTTTGAGGTGAGAGATGGGCATCGTAGCCAGAAAGAGGAGTGCCGCTGATTGAAATCTCTTTAGTTGATTGCGCGGAAGTGGCAGCGGGAAATAAGGCAGGCAACGGTTCAACTATCCGGCCGATCCTAAAGCGGCCGCGCCATTGCTTGGCCGACTCGATTTATTCAGATTTTTTGGTGGCATATTTCTCAACAATTTCAATGTAATCCTTCATCATCTGATCATACATCCGCTTGACAATTTCAATCCCTTTCGTTTGGGTCGCATATGATGGGAAACCCAGGCATCCAACATAATTCTCCGGTTGATTTAAGTTCGCATGGAATAGATATTCACGAAATTGCTCAAAAGGGATATCGTATTCCTTAATCTGTTCAAATCTTATTCGTTCCGGATATAGGCACAATCCCACCGAAGTTTCCGCTTCACACGCGTGGCGGATTGTGGACTGTTTTTCTAAAATATCGGAATACTCGATATTGCCTAGTTCAATCAATCCAATATCTTTGCCCAGGCCGCTCAGCGCCCTGATGTGGAAGGGATCGCCATGATAGGTCATTAATAGGAATAATTGAAACCCTTGGTCGCGCCACCATTCAGTAATTGACAATATGATGCTTTTCAGTATTTCAGGCGTAACGGTCGTTGTACCGGAAAGCAACCGGTCGCATGGTAAGTTGACGCCATAGTTAAGGGTGGGGGCAACCAATATTCCTGTTTTTTCGGAAAGCTCTTGCGCCATATGTTCTACAACCAAAATATCATGATTCAGGGGCAAATGATATCCGTGCTGCTCACAAGTACCGACGGGAATAATTAAATACTTGCTTTCCTTATTTATATATTCCTTTACCTCGCCCCAGGTCAGATCCGATAATCTCATTGTTCATTCCCCATTTTCAATTGAATCTGTCTCCTGCTACCGGAGTTTATTTGATTTATATTCTTGGAAACCCACTTGCTTTTTATAATAATCGACTTTTTAGTGAATTTCAATCAATTCAATCAGTTTCAATTGGAAGGAGATTGAAAGTGAATTGCGAATATTTTATAAGGAAAACGATTCCCAATTGCGAGAATTATTCGTCTATCGCGTTGGAAAGGTTAGATTTAAATAGAAATGTGTTAAGGGAATTTCTTTGCCTACCGGCCCATAGCGTAATTAGTCTTACAAATGAACTTAACTGCTTCAGGATTCGCCCAAAATATGTTAAAATAAGATCGCCAGGGAGGCATGAACTGTATCAGGGGAGGGTGAACTATGTTCTATAATTCAAACAAAGAGAGAGTATTAAAAGCAAAAACGCTGATCGAAAACGGGGTGGCTCCCCAGGAAGCGTCGGAGACGACGGGAATCTATCCGGCAACCGCCCGGTATTTGCGGGACGTCTTTCATAAAAAGAGCCGGTATGTTCCGTTGTCAATTTATCCGGCCAGAATCTTGCATTAGAAGCGTTGTGATAAACCTTAGCCGAAAAATAAATACCCAAGGTTATGTCAAAATCTTGATGAGCCCCCTGCAATCTTTGGGGGTTTGTTTTTTTCTGAAGTATCAAGACTGTATTGGATTCCGGGTTTCGCTCAAACCCCGCCTACCCTCTGGACTCCTGGGCGGCGATGGGTTATAATGATTGAATTAAGAGTTTTGCCGAATAAAGGAAAGTCCGGCGAGCCGAAGGAGCGATAATCAATGGCAATCAGACATATGATTAATTTTAAGGACTGGTCCGGCCGGGAGCTGCGGGATATTCTTGACCTGGCCATCAAGGTCAAGCAAAACCAGAAACAGTACTGGAACGCCTTGGATCACCTGACCCTGGCGATGATTTTTCAGAAAACATCAACCCGGACCCGGGTCTCCTTTGAAGTGGCAATGACTCAACTAGGCGGCCACGCCATTTACATGGACTGGCGAAGCACCAACTTGGTGCTGGCCGAGATGAAGGATGAGATTCGCTATCTTTCCCGGAACGTGGACGCGGTAATGGCCCGGGTGCTCACCTTCGAGCAGGTTAAGGAGATGGTCGAATTCTCCCGGGTTCCGGTGATCAACGGCTGCGACAACCGGTTCCACCCCACCCAGGCGCTGGCCGATTTTCTGACCATCCTGGAGCATAAGGGGACCCTGGAAGGCGTACACCTGGTTTATATCGGCATTCATAACAATGTGGCCAACTCCCTGATTGAAGGCGGCACCAAGCTGGGCATGAAGATTACCATGGTGACCCCGGAGATCAATCAGGCCAGTATCGACCAGGAGTTGCTGGATGAGGCCGAAAAAACCGGACTCTATCAACGGACGCTGGATCTTAAAACCGTGGTAGACCAGGCTGACGTGGTCTACACCGACACCTGGGTCGATATGGAGTTCTTCCTGGATCCCAAGTTCGAGAGTGAGAAACAGCGCCGGATCAATCAAATGCTTCCTTATCAGATCAATGAGGAACTGCTCCGGGACAGCCGGGCATTGATTATGCACGATATGCCGATTCATCCCGGCTATGAGATTAGCCGGGGCGCCATCGAACACCCGAACTCGATCCTGTTTGACCAGGCTGAGAACAGGCTGCACGCCGAGAAAGCCGTTTTGCTGAGATTGCTCGGCAAAGCCTGAGCCGGCCCGGAAACCGAAGGGAGGAACGGGAACATGTCCTGTCCCAATCAACAGCAAAATAAGACTCAATGTACGTGTAATTCCACCGCTTGCGCGCGGCACGGGATCTGTTGCGAATGCATCAAATACCACCGCGACAAGGGTGGAAAACCGATGTGCCTGAAATAACGGAGGCTTGGAATGCGCGAAATTACAGTGGAAGCCATCGCCGGACTGGTGGCTCGTTTGTGTCGCGAGGCCAATACGGTTCAGGGGCCGGATCTCCGCGCCGCGCTGGAGAAGGCGTTGGAGCATGAGGAATCGCCGGCCGGCCGGGTATGTCTGGAGGGACTTCTCGAAAACGCGGTCATCGCCGGGGCGGAAGGACTACCGATTTGCCAGGATACCGGAATGGCAGTGATCTTCGTCGATTACGGCCAGGAAGTCCTGGTGCGCGGCGGTTCCTTCACGGACGCGGTCAACGAGGGAGTCCGGCGCGGTTACGACCAGGGTTATTTGCGTCGTTCCGTGGTGCAAGACCCGTTCGACCGGGTGAATACCGGCGACAATACGCCGGCGGTGATTCACACCCGGATCGTTCCCGGCGACCGGCTCCGAATCACGGTCGCGCCTAAGGGATTCGGCAGCGAAAATATGAGCCGGCTGGCCATGCTCACGCCGGCGCAGGGTTTGGATGGGGTCAAACGGTTTGTGGTGGAAACGGTCAGCCTGGCCGGGGCCAATCCCTGTCCGCCGCTGGTGGTCGGCGTTGGCGTCGGTGGAACCATGGAGATGGCGGCGCTGCTGGCCAAGCAAGCTTTGTTGCGGGACGTGGGTGATTTGAATCCCGACCCGCGTCTGGCGGCGTTGGAAGCTGATCTGCTGGAGGAGATCAACGGTCTGGGAATCGGCCCGCAAGGACTGGGCGGGCGCTGTACGGCGCTGGCGGTCCATTTGCTGACTTATCCGACCCATATCGCCGGCCTTCCGGTGGCGGTGAACATCTCCTGTCACGTGACCCGGCACCGCAGCGGGGAATTGTAAGCGTAAAGCGAGGATGGCATGGAAACCAAGCGTATTAAATTACCCCTTTCCGAAGAAGATATTGGCAGGCTGCGAGCGGGTGACTCAGTGCGATTAACCGGCTCGCTGCTTTCTGCCAGGGACGCGGCGCACAAGCGGCTGATCGCGGCGTTGCGGGCGGGTGAGCCGCTCCCGGTCGAGCTGCGGGGCGAGACCATTTTTTACGTCGGCCCGTCGCCAACCCCGCCCGGACGGGTTATTGGTTCGGCTGGTCCGACCACCAGCGGCCGGATGGATTCTTACACTCCCGAACTGTTGGCCCTCGGTCTCAAGGGGATGATCGGAAAAGGCCAGCGTTCGCCGGAGGTGATCGCGGCCATGGTTCGATACGGCGCCGTGTATTTCGCGGCGTTGGGCGGAGCCGGCGCGCTGGTGGCGCGGTCCATCAAACGGGCCGAGGTCATCTGTTATCCGGATCTGGGACCGGAAGCGATTCACCGGATGGACGTTGAGGATTTTCCGGTGATCGTGGCCATTGACGCCCGGGGAGAGGATCTCTACCGCCAGGGGCGTCTCGAATATTGCCGGAGTAAATAAAACAATCTTGTTACTATATATATTATGAATTTAAATTTTAAATAAATTTGGGGGAGAACCATGGAACGAATCGACGGCCGACAGTACGATCAATTGCGGGGGGTTAAGTTGCACCGCGATTATATCATTCACGCCGAAGGATCGGTGTTGATCGAGGTTGGAAAGACCAAAGTGATCTGCACCGCCACCATTGAAGACAAGGTGCCGATGTGGCTGAAAGGCCAGGGAAACGGCTGGATTAGTGCCGAATATTCGATGTTGCCTCGGGCCACGCCGCAGCGGAACATCCGGGAGTCCTCCAAGGGCAAGATCGGCGGCCGGACCCATGAGATCCAGCGCCTGGTCGGACGGGCGCTCCGGGCCGTGGTTGATCTGGGCGCCTTGGGCGAGAAGACCATTTGGATCGATTGCGATGTGATCCAGGCCGACGGCGGAACCCGGACCGCCGCGATCACCGGCAGCTTCGTGGCCTTGGCCGACGCCTTCAATAAAGTGCTCCCGGAGAGCAAACCGCTGCCGCTCTATGACTTTCTGGCCGCGACTAGCGTCGGGATTCACGAGGGTAAACAGTTGCTCGATCTCTGCTATGCGGAAGATTCCAAGGTTTCGGTGGATATGAATCTGGTAACCACCGGCTCCGGCAAGATTGTCGAGATTCAGGGAACCGCCGAGGGCAATCCGTTCTCCTGGAACGATTGCCTGAACCTGATGGAACTGGCGCAGAAGGGCATCCGGGAACTGGTCGCCATTCAGAAAGCGGCGCTCGGGCCGCTGGCCGACAGGATTGGGGTGATCGAGAATGCGAAGACTCGTCCTGGCCACGACGAATAACGGCAAAGTCGTCGAACTCCGGAAATTGCTAAAAGACCTCCCGTATGAGGTCGTCGGGCTCCCGGCCTATCCGGGCGCGCCCGAAGTGGAGGAGACCGGATCGACCTTTGCCGAAAACGCCGTTTTGAAAGCGAAAGCCATGGCCGAATATACCGGGGAGCTGACGCTGGCCGATGATTCCGGTTTGGAAGTCGACGCGCTGAACGGAGCGCCCGGAGTGTTTTCGGCGCGTTACGGACAACCCGGTTGGAATGATCGGCAACGCTACGAGTATCTCCTTGTAAAGCTGGCCGGAACGCCGTTAGCTGAGCGGACCGCGCGGTTCCGTTGCGCGGTCGCGCTCTATGACCCGTCCAGTGGACGCTTGGAACAGGCCGACGGCGCGGTGGAGGGGCTGATTCTGGAAGCGCCCCGGGGCAGCAACGGATTCGGCTACGATCCATTGTTTCTCGTGCCCGAGTTGAACTTGACCCTGTCCGAACTGAGCGCCGACCGGAAGAATGAACTCAGCCACCGCGCTCGGGCGATTCAGAAGATCCTTCCGATGCTTGGACAGATGGCGGGCTAAGCCATGCGAATCGGGATCGTCGGCGATATTCACGGCGGATATTTTGATCTAAAAGCTGCCGTATCGGCCATGGGGAAAGTGGACCATCTGCTGTTTACCGGGGACGGGTACCGGGATATTCAGCGGTTACGCGAGGAAAAACCGCTCCTCGTTCAAGGAGTGGCCGGGAACTGTGATTTTGCCAGCGAATTTCCCGCCGATCAGCTGATAATTCTTGATGGTTTCAAAATCTGGCTGACCCATGGGCATTATTATGGGGTTAAGTCGGATTTGACCCGGCTGGCCGAAGCGGGCCGGGAGCAAGGGGCGGACCTGGTGATTTTTGGACATACGCATCAGCCGCTGGATACGCTGGTTGACGATATCCGGCTGTTTAACCCCGGCACGCTGTGCCGGGAGCGGGCGTACCGGGGAATCTCCTATGGAATGGTGGAAACCGGACCAACAGGGCTGAAGACGGCAATTATCCGATTGTAGCCGGTCAGGATGGCCGAAATTGGTCTCTTGACTCCGGAGCCGGTTTCCGGTATACTTATTATGCATTTTAACCGGATCGGGGCGTAGCGCAGCTTGGTAGCGCACCTGCCTTGGGCGCAGGGGGTCGCAGGTTCAAATCCTGTCGCCCCGACCATATTAAATAGTGATTCGACGCGAGTTTGGAGCGTCGAATTTTTGTTTTTGGGGGATTTTTTTGCAACCAAATTGATTGTCCTCCTTCTTAATTAGGTTGTGATATAATAAAAATAAGCAAAATATGGGAGGTTCTTAGTGAATATCAAGAATGTAAACGGGTTACTGCCCATCGCGCTAAACGCGATCGTATTGGACTGCAAAGACATCACGGCCCTGTCCAACTTTTACCTTCGTTTACTCGGCTGGAATAAAGAGGATGGCGATGATAACTATGTAGGTATTATTGCTCCGGATGGTAAATTCCGAATCTTATTCCAGAGAAACGAGGATTATGCACCGCCGGTGTGGCCGGAACAGCCGGGGCGGCAACAGCAGATGGCTCATCTTGATTTCACCGTACCGGATGCAGAGCATATGGAACTTGCCGTCAAGCACGCCATTTCCTGTGGCGCTGTCAAAGCAAGCGCCCAATATTCCGAGAAATGGACGGTCATGATTGATCCGGCCGGCCATCCCTTTTGCTTTGTCATTTGGTAGGCTGGCAAGAGAGGTAAACGATTTGTCTATTCTCCTTTCTCTTGCATAGCCGATATCAGAGTGTGCAGCTTTTGCATTCGCGCGTCCGTTTGAGCAATCACCTCCGCGCTCTCTTTTAATTCGTTGATAATCGCCTCGGTTTTTTTATCAGCCAGTTTATAGACGAGTTCGTGCTCCAGGGATGCCCAGAAATCCATGGCAATGGTCCGGATTTGAATCTCCGCTTTTACCCGCTCGGTGGCTCGTGATAAAAAAACCGGAACGGTCACCACCAGATGCAGACTACGGTAACCGTTCGGTTTGGGGTTCTTAATATAATCGGTGCGGCGGATCAGCTCAATATCGCTCTGAGCGGTCAGCAGGTCGGCGATGAGGTAGATGTCGTCAATATAGGAGCAGACGACGCGGATACCGGCGATGTCGTTCAGATTTTCGCGCGCCGATTCAACGCTGATTTCGTATCCTTTCCGAAGCAGCTTGTCCAGAATACTTTTGGGCGTTTTGACCCTGGTTTTAATCTGCTGGATCGGGTTGCGATCCATGGCGACTTTGAATTCATCGTTTAAATTCTCCAGCTTGGTGGCAATTTCGCGGGTGGCCGACGCATACATGTTTTCGATGGCCAGAAAAGAACGAATGGCTGCTACAACCTCATTGGGGATCAAATCTCCGGTAACTCCGTCAAACAGATAGCGGGTTTTTGAAAAGTCGATTTTCATCAATGCTTACCTTCCTGTTCCTGGGTTTAAAATACTTGATGAATATTCCGGCGAGGACAGGCTTTCATTGGCATGATTCTCTACTCGAGTTTCATCCCTCGCATCGTCTCTAGATATTTGGTCGATGAGATCCGCTTTGGTGAAGATAAGATCTTCTTTTATCTAAAATAACGAAAATTTTATAACATAATTTCACCAAAATAAACCTGACGGTATTTAAAAGATCGGAGTATTTATAAGTCCAGTCTTTTTAAATGCCCGGATTGAAGGCCCAAAAATAGACCCGGGTTTCAGTCGATTCACCTCTCCCCGTCGAACCCGCGTCATTGAAATTTATCGCCGGGGAGAGGCCGGGAGAGGGGTAAAAATGTTTCGTCAAACTAACCCCGGAGGATAATCAGTTAAGGAGGCCTTCCCAATCCATGAAACAACTGGAACCGCCAGGACGAAATTCTCTACAGCCGCAGGTTGATGGATGGGATTATTCTTTGCCGCTGGATCGAATTTAAGAGGTCTTGTCTAGTGTGCGCCCGGCAGGGGCGATAACTAGGCGGAGAGCGTGGAAGCATAAAACCGCTATGGACTTGATAGTAACTATTAGCCAAGAGCAGGGGTGTCCACGGCAAAAATCCCGGCCTGATGAACAAGAACCGCACCCAAGGCTGACTTGAAGCAAACGAGTTTTCATAACAAAGCAAGTCCAACATTATTCAAAACTCCACCGGATCAAGTGATCCGGGCGTTGGATCAGATGGAGGAGGAGCCGCTCCAAATGATCCGAAAGCAGGATCATTTGATCGAAATGCCGGATCAGGTGATCGGACCGTTGCTTCAAGTGATCCGAGCGCCGGATCAAGTGATCCGGGCGTTGGATCAGATGGAGGAGGAACCGCTCCAAATGATCCGGAAGCAGGATCATTTGATCCGAATGCCGGATCAGATGATCGAACCGTTGCCCCAAGTGATCCAATAGCCGGATCAACTGATCCGGCTATTGGATCACTTGGGGGCGGGGAAAAGATTCAAAGAAGTTGCATCAAGGGGTGAATATTTTCACCCCTTATATTCTTTTGGGGTGAAAATATTCAGCCTTTATCCGGTCAAAACCAAGGATTATATTATAAATTAGGTGATTTAGG
The DNA here is from genome assembly GCA_023402395.1 of Bacillota bacterium. Classification (GTDB taxonomy): domain Bacteria; phylum Bacillota; class UBA4882; order UBA8346; family UBA8346; genus JAEYGI01. The sequence goes on along the minus strand of JAEYGI010000002.1, from coordinate 19,917 downwards.
GAAAAACACCATATTCAATTAATCTAAGGAGCAAAAAAATGAACAAAAAGACATTCTTATTGGTGAGCATCATTTTATTATTTTGTTTAACCGCTTCAGTGTTTGCGGAGGGTAGCCCGGCCAAGCTAACCATAGCGGCTGACGGTCCCGTAGTGGATGTTTGCTTTAGCCAGGATGGCTCCAAAATCGTCTTTGCCTATAACAACGTGATTAATTTATGCAAGGCGGACGGGACGCTGATTAAGCGATTTGGAATCAAAGACGGGCCGAACATTGATGTCATGGATTATGTGAATAATACAATTACGACATTTTCATATACCAATCCGGCTCAAATCAATCTTTGGGATGAAAACGGCGCGAACATCAAAAAACTCGGCGCCATTGCGAAAACAGCCGATGAAACGAAGGTAAATCCCGACATTGAAACCTCCAAGAGTTACCGGTTGCTCTTCTCCCGTGACGGAAAGAGTTTGGTAAATGTATCCAAGACGGACAATTTCGGCGGGGTAAAATCGCGGGACATTGCCACCGGGAAAGTAAAGGTATTTAAAGGATACGACGATACATCCGTCTATGGCTGCTGTTTCAGCGTGGACGGCAGCAAGTTTGTCACCATATCGAGGGATGAACAAGTAAAGGTATGGGACCTTGCGCAAGGGACATTAATTACAAATATTGAAACCGGGGATTCCTTAAAATCAAGTTATAGTGGCAAAGACGTCGCCATTTTAAGTGACGGAACCATTGTGGTAGTTAAAAACGATTTGTCATTATGGTCCAGCGACGGTAAATTGATCAAGACCTTAAAAAAAGAGGTTGATTCCAGTTATACCATGGTCCGGGCAAGCCGTGACGGAAGTTTATTTGCGGTGGCTTTTGAAGAAAGCGGGTTGGCTTTATATTCGAAAGACGGTTCTTTGCTGAAAGTTTTTCAGACCGAAGGCCAATATTCACTCCCCAGTGCGGTTACAGGCATATCTTTCAGTCCGGATAACAAGTTCATGGCCGTTGCAACCGATGGAGGAGATATCGGTAAAGGGGATGTCAAGATTTTTTCACTCTAGTAGTGGAAGAATGATTCCGGGACATTTTAAATAAAGAATAAGCAAAAAAAGGGGTAAATATTATACTTACCTCTTTTTTGTCCGGAAAACATTAAGGAAATATCAGTATGGGGTGAAAAAATTCACCCCATGAATTTCAAAAGAAAAACAAATTTTTGACGATATCATAATCGATGGTAATTTATTGAAGAAAACATCCTTCATGTTTACTGAACGGAAGCTCTTACAAACGGGCTTTCGTAAGGAAACAACAATAATTGGGCAAGCCCAAAAATCATTAAAATACATTCTGGAGGAAAAAAATTAATGTTACTTGACAGCAAAGTGTTTTTGGTCAAAGAGCAAGTTGGATTGATGAAATTAGCAGGTATTTATGAAATTTATGATCCCGTTACCGGCGCGCAGATCGGCACCGCCAAAGAGGAGCCGGGGGGGATGATGAAATTTTTACGGTTGGTCATTAATAAACAGTTACTGCCCAATAAGATTAATGTTTATGATAAAGAGGGGCAAAGTATCGCCGTTTCAATCCGCAAACCGTTTTCACTGCTCCGTTCCAAAATATCGGTATTTAACCAAAACGGCGATTATCTCGGTTTTTTCAAAAGCAAAGTATTTACCCTCGGAGGAGGATTTTGGGTCTTTGATCCGGCGGAAAACCGGGTGGCGGAGATCAAGGGCGACTGGAAAGGCTGGAATTTTCAATTTATCGGGGCAGACGGCCGGGCGCTAGGGACAATCAACAAGAAATGGGCCGGGGCGATCAAAGAGTTATTTACCACTGCTGATAATTATGTAATTTCCTTGGAGGAAGCCGAAGCGCTTGATCATAGCCGGGTGGCGCTGCTCTTGGCCGCCGGCTTGGCCATTGATACTGTTTTTAAGGAAGGGAAATAAGCGTTTTTAGGGCCTTCCTCAATTAAGCCTTTTGCGGATTCCCCCCAAGTCGTTAATCCTAAGATTTACTTAGCATCATCGTACGTTTATGCGAGAGCCCTCTTTGATCCGGCGTTGTCCGTTCGGGGGCTCTCGTGATAATTAAACTCCGGAAATGTTGCCAAACGGTCCAATCATGTTAGATCTGGGAGGATTTCATGAGTACCCTTTACAAATTCCGCGTCATCTCCAGCCAGAACCAAACCATCCCATCCGCTGTGTTATATGAATTGCATACCGACAGCTCCAGCAAAAATCTCCGTTCTGAACTGAGACGGTTGAATATTGACGCCTCCCAAGAGGAAAAAGTCGTCCGGTTCCAACGCTTTAAAGAAATATTGCGCGACAAATTAAAAAGTGAGCGGGAATTCTTTGCCGCTTTTGATTGCTTCCCGGCATTAAATGAACAGGCCATCATAAATGTGGCAAATAATTATGAACGCAACCAGGCCAAAGAATTGTTTAATTGTACAACTTTTGTCTATCATCAGTTGCTGGCGGAATTATTTCCCGCCCAATTTAAGGCTTTGAATGTCACGGAAGTAGTGCTGGAAATCGTATCCATCCATCCGGATGCCGGATATCCGACCAAGAGAATCAATGATCGAGTCCTCCTGAATGAGAAAAAAAGATTTGCGCTCAGGCTATTATCGGACATTTATAGCGGCGCCACCGAAAAAATGGCTCATGACGTTATTTATAGATGGTTTGAAACAAAACAGCCAGACAGTTTTTATGATTCGGATCTGGAAGACTTCGACAAGATACTCTGGGGTATTGAAACGGTTGAGAGTATCACCATCAAACCCACCAGCCAAGTTTTCTGGAAAAAGTATGAGGAGGCATGGTGGGGACCGGTTTTTAGTGACTACCCGGAAAGTATTAATAAGCCCTATGAATTTCAAAAACTGAGGATCATTTTGCCTTTAGGCTGGTTTCCCGAATTCACCGCGGAGTCGCAAATATTTGACAGCACTGCCTTTTGGTAAGCGGAGGCGTGCGTAGAGGGGAGTGGAGCGGCTATCATCCTTGGTTTACGTGAAGCTGAATTCGTGGCAACTCCTTCGATAATCGACGTTACAATCTAGTTTCGCATTGAATTACCGGAGTATGACCGGATGGTGGTCATCGGCATCGATGGCTCCGGGAATCCAGTGGTTTTTTTGCCGGATAACCCTTGCCTATTTACCCACGATCATGATTTCGGCGGCAGGTATGACTTGGCCGCCGATTTTGACGATTATCTGCAGAAGGCGCTTACCAGAACGTTGCAGGCATCCTTTTAATTTAAGAATATTACCGGGTGAATCAATTGGAGGGGTGACAGATGAAATTTGATCTAAAATCGAATTTGGGAGCAGGGGATATTTTATTAGGAATGACGGAACAAGAAATTCATGCAATTTTGGGGAATGGCTTTGAAAAAGTTGATAAATCGATGTCGGATGAGATTGAAACCGATATGTATGAAGGGTAAAAGAATTTAGGCAAAAGTATTTTTTAAGTAGGAGAATCAAGGTGCAACCAAAGAACGGTATAGCAGCTTCCCTTGGGGAGCAGACCTGTCTCGCAAGTGAGGCTTATCAAACCAGGCTGGATGCGGATCAAACCAAGCTGGCCACGGAAGGTTATCATACGGTATTGGGAGCACAACCCCAGACCATGCCGGCTGAAGCAACGGCAGCGGAAGACGATCAGGAACTCTACCGGATCGGCGACTATATCGCCGATCGTTACGAAGTGCTCGCAATCCACCGGGGCGCCTGGGGAGTGATCTATGGGACCTATGACCACGAAGAGGAACTACCCCGGGCCTTAAAGACCATCCAAAAAAGATACAGGTCCGACCGGAAACTGCTGGAACTGTTTAAGGAAGAAGCGGCGCTCTGGGTCCAGTTGGAGAAACATCCTTATATTGTCCGGGCTTACCGGGTTGATAATTTTGACGAACAACCCTTTGTGATCACGGAATATATCAACAATCCCGGGGGCAACGATTTGCGAAGCTGGCTCGGGAGTTCCAAGTTAACCCTGGCGATCGGGGTGGAGATGGCGCTGAAGATTGCCCAGGGTATGCAATATGCCCACCGGAAAGTCCCTGGATTAATTCATCGGGATTTAAAGCCCGCCAATATTCTGGTGGACGAATATGCCCAACCGTATATCACCGATTTTGGCCTAGTTCATGCCGCCGGCTCCGATGCGGGAACTCCGGCCTATATGGCTCCGGAGCAGTGGCATAAAGAAGCTGTAACGGTCGAAACCGATATTTACGCTTTCGGATGCATCGTCTACGAGATATTGACTGGACACCGGATGTATCCGGCTACCACCGTGGACGAATGGCGGCAGCTGCACCTGATGCAATTCCCGATGGCACCAAGCCAGCTAAAACAGGAGATTCCCGCGGGATTGGAAGAGTTTGTCCTGAAGTGTCTGGAAAAAGATCCGGACCGCCGTCCGCGCGATTGGGATGAGATTGTAGAAATCTTGGCGGGTTGGTGTTATCAGTTCACCGGAGTGCCGCCGGTTTTGGACTTTAGCGCTTACAAATTGAACGCCGGAGAATTGTTCACGGCCGGTGTTTCCCTTTCCAATTTAGCGCATTTCAATGAAGCACTGGATTGTTTCAATCGTACGCTAGCAATCAATCCGGATGATTCCCACGGTTGGCTTAATAAAGGATTTATACTTAATGCTCTAAAACGCTACGTTGAAGCGGTTGAATGCTTTGACAAGGTCATTGCCTTGAAACCCGATAAATGGAAAGCATGGTGGGGAAAGGCGGAAAGTTTTGGTGCTTTGGATCGCTACCGGGAGGCGCTAAATTGTCTTGACCGCGCCGTGGAGTTAAATCCGGCGGATGATACAGCCTGGAGTTTAAGAGGCTGGACTTTGTATCACCTGGAAAGATACTCTGAAGTTATTGCCGATTGTAACCGGGCTTTGGATATCAATCCACTTAATGAGGGTGCTTGGCTATATAAGTTGAGGGCTTTGGAAGAACTGGTCGGTTGGGAAGAGGTATTGGCCCATTATGACCAAGCCCTGGAGATCCGTCCTAACGATAGGCGTTTATGGAGGGCCAAAGGAAGAGTGCTGGATAAACTGAGACGCCCCGAAGAGGCGATAACGTGTTATGACCGCGCTCTGGAAATCGACCCCGGTTTTTATATGGCTTGGATTTGCAAGGGGGATGATCTTTATGAGCTGAAACGTTACAATGAAGCCTTAATCTGTTATACCAAAGCTTTAGGGCTGTCTCCCGAGAATGATCGCACTTGGTTTGATCAGGGAATGACTTTGGATAAGCTTAGTCGTTATAGTGAAGCAGTAGAAGCATTTAAACAGGCAGCGAAACTGGCTCCGGAATATGCCGGTTATTTCAGTGGAATAGCACGTACTTTATATCATATGGGAAAGTATGAAGAGGCAATTGGTTACTGCGATCAGGCCTTGGCCATCAAACCTGAAAACAACTGGGGCTTGGAATACAAAGGGAAGTCGCTGGTCAAGCTGAACCGCACCGCAGAGGGGACGGCGTATTTGAAAAAATTGCTGGAGATTGACCCGGATTTGGATATCTGGGATGATTTTTCCGAGAAGATAGACTTAACAACGTAGGAGCGAATCAAGATGCAGCCAAAGAACGATAACCCCGCTTCCCTTGGGGAACAGACCTGTCTGGCAAGGGATGCCTATCAAACCAAACTGGATGCGGATGAAACCCAGTTGGCCTCGGAAGGTTACCATACGGCACTGGCAGCTCAACCCCAGATAGTTTTGGTCAAAGCGGCAACAGCGGAAGAGGATCAGGAACTCTACCGGATCGGCGACTATATTGGTGAACGTTACGAAGTGCTGGCCATCCACCGCGGCGCCTGGGGAGTGGTCTACGGAACCTATGACCATGAAGAGGAACTATCCCGGGCCTTAAAGACCATCCAAAAAAGATACAGGTCCGACCGGAAACTGCTGGAATTGTTTAAGGAAGAAGCTGCTCTTTGGGTCCAGTTGGAGAAACATCCTTATATTGTACGGGCATATAGTGTAGATGATTTTGATGACCAAACTTTCGTAGTCACCGAATATATCAGCAACTCTCAGGGCAATGACTTGCGGAGCTGGTTGGGGAGTCCGAAGCTAACCTTGGCGGTTGGAGTGGAACTGGCGCTGAAGATTGCCCAGGGTATGCAATATGCCCAAAGTAAAGTGGCAGGATTCATCCATCGGGATTTAAAGCCCGCCAATATTCTGGTGGACCAATACGCCCAGCCGTATATCACCGATTTCGGCCTGGTTCGGGCCGGCGGATCCGATGCGGGAACTCCGGCCTATATGGCTCCGGAGCAGTGGCGCAAGGAAGCCGTAACCATTCGAAGCGATATTTACGCTTTCGGATGCATTCTCTACGAGATACTAACCGGACACCGGATGTATCCGGCTACTACCGTGGACGAATGGCGGCATCTGCACCTGATGCAATTCCCGGTGGCACCAAGCCAGTTAAAACAGGAGATTCCCACGGGATTGGAAGAGTTTGTCCTGAAGTGTCTGGAAAAAGATCCGGACCGCCGTCCGCGCGATTGGGATGAGATTGTAGAAATCTTGGCGGGTTGGTGTTATCGGTTCACCGGAGTGCCGCCGGTTTTGGACTTTAGCGCTTACAAATTGGACGCAGCAGAACTGCTTTCGGCCGGCATTTCCCTCTCCACGTTGGAGCGTTTCAATGAAGCAGTGAACTGCTACAATCGTTCTCTAGAAATCAATCCGGATGCTAACTGCTGGCTTAATAAAGGACTTTCACTTAGCCATCTGGAACGCCACCTTGAGGCGCTTGAATCCTTTGATAAAGCAATCTTATTGAGGCCTGATTATTTCACCGCCTTGCGCTCAAAAGTATATAGCCTGATTGAACTGGGACGCTACCAAGAAGCAGTGGACTGTATTGACCGCGCCTTGGAATTGAATCCGGCGGATGATGAAGCTTGGAGTAGAAAAGGCCGTGCTTTGGATCACCTGGAAAGATATGAAGAAGTTATTTTTGCTTGCAACCGGGCCTTGGCCCTCAATCAACATAATTGTGATGCTTGGACGTATAAATTAGAAGCACAAGGAGAACTGGCCGGTTGGGAAGGGGTATTGCCCCTTTACGACCAAGCCTTGGAGTTGTTTCCGGAACATCCGGATTTATGGAAGGGAAAAGGAAGGGCATTCAACGAGTTGAAACGTTATGAAGAGGCGCTGCCGTATTTGGATCGAGCTGTGGAAATTTGTCCTGACCATTATCCCGCTTTGATCTGCAAGGCAATCGCTCTCTATCATTTGAAACGTTACAAAGAAGCTTTAATCTGTTACACGAGGGCTTTGGAGTATAATCCGGAGAATGATGTGTCCTGGTATTATAAGGGAATAATTTTGGACAAGTTGGGCCGCTATCGCGAGGCGGTGGAGGCCTTTGAACAGGCGGTGATACTTAATTCGGAAAGACCCGCCTATTCCAGCAGCCAAGGTCGTTCCTTATACCATATGGAACGGTATGAAGACGCGTTAGTCTGCTGTGACCGGGCTTTGGCTATCAACCCAGAGAACAAATGGGGACTTGAGTATAAGGGGAAATCCTTGGTCATGCTGAATCGCGCCCCGGAAGGAACATCTTGCCTGAAGAAGCTATTGCAACTTGACCCGGAATGGGATATCTGGGATGACTTTTCTGAGAAGATAACTCTTTAAAGATAGCAAATGCATTTGGAGGAAGCCAAAATGGATAGTATCGAAATCCAGCGAATTAGGTCGCTCTGCAGTCTGCTGGAGTCGGCCGCCACCGAGTCGCGTGCCCTGCAACATCCGTATCTTGGGGTAGAACACCTTTGGATTGCGTTGACGCGTATCCAGACCGGAGAAACCGCCAGGGTATTGGCAGCGGCTGGAGTTGACCCGGCGCGGGCCCGAGAAGAAATGCGCCGGGAAGTGGGAAGGGGAAAAGAGGCATTGCCCGGATTTCCTCCTTGCACACCCAGATTAACTAAGATTTTGCGGATGGCTGAGGAGCAAGCCGGTCCCGGTAAGCCCATTTTGGAACGGCACTTGTTGGGGGCGCTGCTTGCGGAGGGGAAAAATATCGCCGTCAGGTATTTGCAGATACTAGGAGTTGATTGCGCTATCTGGGCCGGTCGGTTATTTGCAGGGGCTGCTCAGGAGACTTGTCTTGCTCAATCTGGCGATGCGGATGGAACCAGGCTGACCACGGCGGTGTCTCCTTTGACTCCATTTCAACCGAATCTTCATGAACCGGGTGTCCAACCGGGTCCCGCCATCATCCCATTACAGGTTCCTTCCACCATTGCCACTCCCACTTTGGACAAGTATGGCCGGGACTTGAACCGGCTGGCGCGGCTGGGGAAGCTAGCGGAGGTGATCAGCCGCGAGGCGGAACTGGAGCAGTTGATCACGATATTGGCCCGGACCCAAAAAGCCAACCCTTTACTATTGGGAGAGCCGGGAGTCGGCAAAACCGCCATTGTGGAAGGATTGGCCTGGCGGATTGCTGAAGGGAGAGTCCCTGAGATTATGAAGGGCAAACGAATCGTCCAAATCGATATGGGCGAGTTAACCGCCGATACCGAATTGCGGGGCCAGTTTGAGCGGCGGGTCAAGCAGATTATTAAGGAAGCCAGCGAAGCTCCGGAAGTGATCTTGTTTATCGATGAGATTCATACCCTGGTTGGCGCGGGAGAGAGCATGCATTCCGCCTTGGATGCGGCCCAGATGTTCAAACCGGCGCTGGCCCACGGCGATTTTTCATGTATCGGCGCTACCACCCAGCACGAATATTTCCGCTATATCCGGCGCGATCCCGCCTTGGAACGGCGCTTTTCCCCGGTGTTGATCCGGGAGCTCAGCGCGGAGGTGAACCTGACCATCCTGGAGAAAGCAGCCGAACGGATTCTGGAGAAACAAGCCAAGGCCGGTTACAATTTAACCTTGGCACCCGATGTTTTGATGACGGCCCTGAAATTAACGGACCAGTATATCCGGGACCGCAACCAACCGGACAAATCCATCGATGTCATCGATCTGGCCTGTGCCAAGGATATCGTCAAAAGCGATAACATGGTAACCGCCGAGGATATTGCGAAGGTGGTGTCGGAGTGGACCGGGATTCCGGTCTCCCGGATGACCAGCGATGAAAAGCAGCGTTATGCGCAAATGGAGGATATTCTGAATGCCAGGGTCATTGGGCAGCAACCGGCAGTGACAGCGGTCAGCCAGGCCATCCGGTCGGCCTTGGCCGGTATGAAAGCCCCGCACCGGCCCAGCGGCGTCTTCCTCTTTTTGGGGCCGACCGGCGTCGGTAAAACCAAGCTGGCCAAGGAGCTGGCCAATTTCCTCTTTCAGTCGCCCCAGGCGTTATTGCGTTTTGATATGAATGAATATAAGGAATCCCATACCATCAGCAATTTGATCGGATCGCCCCGGGGCTATGTTGGCAGTGAACAAGGCGGATTACTCTGCGAAGCCTTACGGAAACGCCCTTATAGTGTGGTGCTGTTGGATGAGATCGATAAAGCCCATCCGGAGATCATGGATCTTTTCCTGTCGATCTTCGACGACGGCCGTCTCACCGATAACCAGGGCCGCCAGGTCGACTGTTCCAATGCGCTGTTTATCATGACTTCTAATTACGGACTGGCCGGAGGACGGATTGGTTTTGAGCTTTCCGGGGCGAATGGGATGCCACAGGATATGAAGGCTGTGATCCGTAAAAGTGAAGATACACGTAAAAAAGCGCTGGCGTTCCTCCGCCCGGAACTGGTCAACCGCGTGACCGAAGTCATTGAGTTCCCACCGTTGCAGCGTGACGACTTCAAGGCCATCATGGGTATCATCTTACAGGAAAGAATCGCCGAATTCGGTGCGACGCAGCAGATGCAGATTAATCTGACGGTTCACGATTCGGCTAAAGAACTGATCCTTGATCTGGGTTATGACCCCAAGATGGGCGCCAGGTCGCTGGAGCGCGCCATAGAGCAAATATTGATCCATCCTCTGGTGGATGTGATTTATAATGAAAAAAATACTGTTATGTCGTTTACAGCAGTTGCCAAAGATAACCGGATGGTTTTCCTCACCGAGGAGGAATTCGAAAGCTATGAAGAAAGCGCTGAGGCGGAAACGGCCGATGAAGTAACGTCACTAAATCATCGCTTTCAATTAGAGCTACCCAAGGAACTGGATAATTATCGAGAAACATTTGAACAATCGGTTAAGCCTTTTATCAAAATTACCGCCCGTAGAGGAGAGACCCTTGCCTGGGAGAGCAAATTCGGCGGCAATCCTTATTTACCGCTTGGTTATGAATATCCGAAAGATTTGCAAGGCAACCCGATGAGGTTACTCGCTCAAATCAATTTTGACGAAGTGCCCGATATCGGGATGTTTCCTTTGAAAGGAATTTTGCAGTTTTATATTTCACCAAACGATGATGTCTGCGGTATTGACTTTGACCAGCCAACGAATCAGGCCCAATTTAGAGTAATTTACCTGCCTGAAGTGATCAAGGATTATTCGCGAATAAATACTGATTTTAGCTTTGTTAGTGATAATGAGGAGTATTTTCCAATCGGGGCGGAAGGCAGATTGCTGTTCAAACTGGCGTATGCGCCGGTAGGGACCGGGGACTTCCAGTTTGAAAAACTATTGAATACCTCTTCATACAATCTGTTCGACGATCAGCAAGCGGATTGGTATGAGGCGCATTATTCAAGCGCCGGGCACAAAATGGCCGGATATGCTTATTTTACTCAAAGCGATCCCCGGGAATCGGATTATCAAGACTATAACATTTTATTACTGCAAATCGATACCGACGATGAGCTAAGTATTATGTGGGGAGACAGCGGGGTAGCCAATTTCTTTATCAGGCCGGAAGATTTAAAAAATCTGGACTTTACTAAAGTCTTATACAACTGGGATTGCTGCTGAACGGAGTCCGTTTGCTTTTCTAATGCGTTACCACTTATAGTTCGAATATGCATTCAATGATACAAAGAAAGGAGGAGAGATGTTGGCTTCACTTAAATTAACCTGCCTCAGCGGCATGCGGGATGGTGAAACCATTCACGTTCAACTGAAAAATGCAACATTAACCGAAGCTAATGTTGTGACCGAAGTAATTTTGGGGCGTTCCGAGGATTGTAAGGTAAGTTTCCCGGAAGATCCGGAGCTGTCCCGGAGACACGCCCGGCTCGCCTGGAACGACCAAACCGCTGCCTGGCTGCTGGAGGATTTGAACAGCACCAACGGCACTTATTTGGGAGAGTTTAGAGAAGCCAGACGGATCGGTGAACCGGTTGCACTGGCTTATGGGGAGGTGTTCCGGGTCGGCCGCACCTGTCTGCGCTTGGAACCGCCGGCTCCCCGGGAGAGCGAGACTGCCGCCGTGGCCTATGCCCAAGTAGGAGATGAACCTTCTCGGCCTGAAGACAGCGGAACAGGAAAAAGCGGGATTTATGATACATAGGAGGGTATTGAAATGGAAGAAAGCAAGTTGCCTTTGTTGCGAAATATTAAAAATGTAAAGGAGGGCCAAGAAGGGGAGGTTTATTGTAAACTCTTTAATCAATACACTCCACTTTATTCTTGGAAAGACGCGGGAATGGGCTATATCGAAAAATGCGCCGCTTATTTAAACTCCCTCAGCGATGAAATAATTGACCGGTTGTGTGAAGCTTCGATCCGGTATTGTAATGATTTTTGCGACATGGTTGGCGAAGAGCCGAAAAAGTTTGAAAACATTAGGGATGTTCTAAAGCTTATCCAACCAAACGGCTTAAATATTCCCAGGCCCAAAGACGAAAATACACCGGTAATTGACTTGGAATTGGGTTGCGAATGGGAAGAAGAACATGGTATGCAATGGATCATCAGGAATGACCGGGTACTGTATGTAGGCGCATACAATGGGGAGAATCCGTGGGGTGATTTTACCGCGAAAAAAGAATGGAATTATGCATAATCTGCAGCCTTTGAAAGGGGGCGATTGTCAGGAAAATTCAGGAGAACTAAGTAAGCGGTAGGGGCTTTACCATGCGCCATGATAAATGGCGCGAACCGGACCCAGACAGCAAATGAAGGGTAACCGAGGCCGAGAAAAAATATCAAAAAAACAAAGGAGCAATTAACATGAAAAAAATTATCGTAGCGGTATTATGCCTGTTGGTATTGTCTGTTCAAGCCTTTGCCACTGATCTGGTCAATAAGGACTCCAAAAAGTACCGGGTAGAAATTAAACCCGACTCCTATACCAGAACGGAAATGGACGTGGCTTCAAGTTCCACCTATTCCGACAAATTGAAAAAAGGGTATATCATAACAAACCTCACTACCGGTGAAAAGATTACTGTAACCACAGATAAAAAGGTTTTGATCGTGGATGGAAAGTTTAAACAGGAATAATTGAATATTGACGAATCCATCAAAAGAATTTTTTTGAGATAGGTTGCTGGGGGCCGAGGACCGTTCTTTTAGGACAGTCTGATGCCCCCGGCAGCATCTATATCATCTGTATTTGCTTAAAATCATGATCCAGAGTAATAACAAATTGGACTAAAAGGTCTAACTACCGAAGAAACTTATGAATATGCAGGCCTTAAGAATGGTGAAAAAATGGAGGTCAAAACAGGAAGCATCTTGCCGGCGCCGGCGATCAAAGGATTCTCGAATTTGAGTCCGATTGCTGGATTACATTAGAACCGTCAATGGACTGGAATATAACGATTTTATTTTCTATGGAGTTGACGGGTCTTTGTTGGAAGTTCAAACTTATCAAAAAGTAAATGGCTATATTGATAACAATGAAATCTGGTACGAGAATGAATGGCAAAAACAATACCTGTTCTTTGGAGAAAGCAGTATCAGAATGAAAAGTAATCTTTGATATTTTCGAATATTAAGACTGCGATACAGAGGAAGCTAGTCTATAGATAATATCTACCTTGTAAATCAAGCGGCCAATGTGCCGGATATATCCCGGATTGAAACGCTAAAGGCTGCCGTCGGCTCCATTCTACCAACAGGATATCAGGAGTTTATCATGAAATACGGCGGCGGGGAACTGAATGCTTTCCTCTACCTATTGGCACCGGAGGAAGTACTCAAGGCTACCGCCGAATGGCGCGAGACTTTAGTCAGTGATTTTTGGGATGAGGATGCTGGATTATCTCAGAATTTGCGTGCTCAGTGCTATGTCCTGGCCTATTCCATCGATTCGGATTTATTTGTGTTTCATCCCAACTATGGACCGAAATATGACCAGTTGATTGCGACTTGTGATGCCGAACGGACCCCGCGAATTCTTGGCGGTTTTGGGTGAACTCATTGCAAAAGGGGGTTTTCTGGTGACAGAAAAAATGAATGTGCCGGATTGAAGTTCGTTTCGGAGAATAAATAGAAAATCGTGATAAGGAGCTAACCATGGAGTCACTTCAAGATACCTACCAACGGATTGTCAAAATCAATTGGTTTTCCAATTGCGGCAAGGAAATGAACGATACCGGCATTAACTACGAGCCAGTGAAAGATTGGGAAACGGCAGTTAAAAAGTGTAAGAGTACCGTTTGGGAAAATGTCCAAATCGAAGCCAGAAATATTTTAACTGTTGCCTTGCATGAAAATTGGCGGGACAAGGATCAACTATGGAATGAGATCACCGATCAGGCCAAAGAATTGTTGAATGCAGGGGTGACACCGGTGATTACGGAATTCGTGAACCGCCACCAACTTGATATAGCCGTTTTGCACAGTGTCCGATGGGATATACTAGCCACCATGATGGAGCATGTTTATAGTCCGTATGTAAAACCCGGTTTCTATACCGAATTGCTAAAAGTGTATGAAGCCGGTCACTTTCCTTGTGGCTGGAAAGGAAAATGGCCTGATGGAAATCTACTTATATACTAATAATATAAATAGTGGGAGTTTTGAAGATGGCAGATCAAAGCGATCTTTGGGATTCGGCGGCTGCGCAAACCGATGAACTGGACAAAATCCGTAAACATATTGAACGATATATCGGTAAGCCTTCGTATATCGGTATAGATACCATGCCCAGCACCATCAACTTAGACTTGTATACGATTTGTGCCAATCCTCAACGGCCCTATCATACCATTATTACTTTGGGAATGAGCGGGCAACCGACCGAAGTGCCGGAAGATCAACCCATGTGGAAGTATACGGAATTGATGCTCTATTGGCCGGTTACCAAAGAATCCATCAAGGATTTTGCGGATTATTGGCCGGTGGGATGGTTAAAAAAGCTGGGCAGGTTCCCTCATGAAAACAATACCTGGTTCTGCTGGGGCGATACGATTCCCAACGGAGAACCGGCCACTCCTTTTGCCGATAATACTGAATTTTGTTGCATGTTATTACTTCCGCCCATCCGTGAAGCAGAAGCTTTTTTTGAGTTAAAGATCAACGAGGAAAAGTCGATCCATTTTTTAGTGGTTGTCCCGATCTACCGAGAAGAAATGGATTTTCAATTGAAAAATGGCTTTAAAAAGCTGTTGGACAAGTTTGATGCCTATAACATCAACGATATCATTGCGAATGATCGGCCGAATACATGTAAATGATGAATGATGTAGTGTGAAATATATCCTGTCAATCGTTGCGAGATGATTAACATTGAGGAGCATACCACGATGCAACTAAAGAACAATGCCTCCCCTTCCCTTGGGGAGCAGACGTGCCTGGCAAGTGAGGCCTTTCAAACCAGGCTGGACGCGGATAAAACAACATTAGCCATAGTTACGGAAGGTTACCACACGATCCTGGCGGCTCAACCACAAGTAATACCGGCAGTAGCCGAGGGAGAACAGGAACTCTACCGGACCGGCGACTATATCGACGATCGTTACGAAGTGCTGGCAATCCATCGGGGCGCTTGGGGAGTGATCTATGGGACCTATGATCATCAAACGGAACTTCCCCGGGCCTTAAAGACCATTCAAAAAAAATACCGGTTTGATAAGAAATTGTTGGAGCTCTTCAGGGAGGAAGCCGCTCTTTGGGTCAGTCTTGAAAAACATCCTTATATTGTAAGGGCTTATAGCGTAGAGGAATATGAAAATCAACCTTTTGTACTCACCGAATACATTAGCAACCCCCAGGGTAATGACTTGCGAAGCTGGCTGGGGAGTTCCAAGTTAACCCTGGCGATCGGGGTGGAGATGGCGCTGAAAATTGCCCAGGGGATGCAATACGCCCACAGTAAAGTGACAGGACTCGTTCATCGGGATTTAAAGCCGGCCAATATTCTGATGGATGAATATGCCCAACCCTATATCACCGATTTTGGCCTGGTTCATGCCGCCGGTTCCGATGCGGGAACCCCGGCCTATATGGCTCCGGAACAATGGCGAAAGGAAGCCGTAACCATTCGAAGCGATATTTACGCTTTCGGATGCATTCTCTATGAGATACTGACCGGGCACCGGATGTTTACTGCTTCCACGGTAGATGAATGGCGGTATGTACACCTAATGCAATTCCCGGTGGCGCCGTGCCAATTAAAGTCAGGGATTCCAGCCGGATTGGAGGATTTTGTCCTGAAATGTCTGGAAAAAGATCCGGACTGCCGCCCGCGCGATTGGGATGAGATTGTAGAAGTTTTGGCGGGCTGGTGTTATCAGCTTACCGGAGTGCCGCCGGTTTTGGACTTCAGTTCTTATAAACTGGACGCCGGAGAACTATTCTCGGCTGGTATTTCCCTCTCCACTTTGAAGCGTTTCAATAAAGCATTGGACTGCTACAATCGTTCCCTAAAAACCGATCCGGATGTTGCTAACTGCTGGCTCAATAAAGGACTTTCACTTAGCCATCTGGAACGCCACCTTGAGGCACTCGAATCCTTTGATAAAGCAGTCTCATTGGAGCCTGATTATTTCACCGCCTGGCGCTCAAAAGCGTATAGTCTGATTGAATTGGAACGCTACGGGGAGGCGGTGGACTGCCTTGACCGCGCATTGGAATTAAATCCGGCAGATGATGAAACGTGGAATAGAAGGGGCCGTGCTTTGTATTACCTGGAAAGGTATGAGGAAGCTATTTCTGCTTGCGAACGGGCCTTGGATATTAATCCTCATCATGTGGAGGCTTGGTCTCGTAAGTTAAGAGTTCAGGGGAGATTGGAAGGTTGGAAACGAGTATTGCCCCATTACGACCGGGCTTTGGAATATTGTCCAAATCGTTGGGAGCTGTGGTCTGAAAAGGGAAGAGCGTTAATTTTAATGAAAAGCTACGAATCGGCCCTGATATGTTTGAATCGCGCTCTGGAGATATCCCCTGATGAGAATTTTTTTCCTTGGCTTGGAAAGGGGATCTCCCTCTATTACTTAAAATATTACGAAGAAGCTGTATCTTGTTGTGACAAGGCACTAGAACTCGATCCCAAAAAGAAGGAGAATGATGAAGAGCTATCTCTGGCATGGTATTACAAGGGAATGGTTTGGGACAAGTTTGGCCGCTACAGTGAGGCGGTGGAAGCTTTCGGACACGCGATGAAACTTGACCCGAAAGAATCGTCATTTCATAGCAGTCAAGGTCGTACCCTGTATCATCAGGGGAGATATGAAGAGGCGGTGGCCTGTTGTGATCGGGTGTTAGCCATCGAACCTGAGGAGACATGGGGCTTGGAATATAAAGGGAAGTGCTTGATCATGCTGGGCCATACCGTGGAAGGCACTGCTTGCCTGAAAAAGTTGCTGGAGCTTGACCCGGAATTGGATATCTGGGATGACTTTTCCGAGAAGATAGCTTTATAACAACGATAGAAGATTTAACCGAGGGTATGCCAATCTATTTATCTCAATGGGAACAGGGGGGGATCAGAATATGAATGACTGGGAGATTCGATTCAACGAAATGATTGAGTTTATAGAAGGCTTTATTGGTAGACAAGAGCCGGCGGACAATAAAAATTTTAACAATGACAAGCTCCCGGAACCATTAGCTTTATTTTATCGGTATCTTGGAGAGCGAATGGATGACATCGTTACATATAACAATTAAATGGACTGGGACTTCTATATCAATGGAGAGTCTTGTACGGAGAAGCAGTTTTGGGGTACCCTTAATGGTTGAGCGTTCCGGTTGTTATCCTTGGAGGTGTAAGCAGTGAATTCAATAAAGTTGTTATATGGAGGTACAACCAAAGGCACTTTTACCGAAAATATCGCCTCTTTTGAAGACCTATGCCGAAGAATGGAACAGTTAAGTCTTGAGTATAGAGCCTTATTACATATTCCTTTCTCAGTAGACCTGGTGCGGGAGGGGGAAGGCCGGATGTCGGTGGGCCTCGGTGAAGAACAGTGGATGTTGTTTTACACTTCCGAAGATGGTGATGTACGAAACTCCTTGGGCGATATGAAAGCTACCGGAACAACGGTCTTCTTCTTCGGTGATTATACCGATTATACCGAACTGCCAAATAAATATTTGGTACCTGCCGAAAAAGCACTTGAAGCGGTGAAATTCTGGTTTGAAGAAGACAAATTGAGCAATGACATAAATTGGACTACGGAGATTTTTTAATATAAAAACTCTCCCTAAGGATGGAAAGAAAGGGATCACATTCTTCGGAGTTCGCGGTTAGTTGATATCTAATGTGGCCGGAGTAAAGGAGAATGGGTATGGAATGGCCTTTTTTAGTTGAAAAAATCAAAAATTGGTTATCCGAAAATGAAATAAGAACCTTTCCCCCCGCGACAATTAACGAAATTAGCGCTGCGGAACATAAATTATGCGTGAAATTTCCGAGTGAATTAAGTGAATATCTTCATTATTCCAATGGACTTGGAGAATTTATGAAACATCCGAACTGTAATGAGTTTATGCCGATTGGCGATATTATTTGGCCGGTAAGTCGGATTGTAGCAGAAACACTTGCCTATTATGCCTATGTAAAAGAGATTGATGGATTATGTTTACATCAATGTATATTTTTTGCAGATAATGGGTGCGGCGAGCGCTTCGGATATAAATTCGAGGCCGAGATTAAGGACACGTCGATTTTTATTTATTATCCGACAGAAAATAAATTTATAAAGGTGGCTTCAAATTTAAAAGAATGGGCGGTTGGATGGTTTTCCGGTAAGATATCGACCTGATGACGAACTAGTTTTCGCCATTTTCAAACCTATAAAAGGACAAACACTATGAAAATCAAAGAAATTTTTGAGATTGATGATGCAGTGACATTTATCAATGAACTATGTGATTATTTGGATAAAAAACGCAATTCCAGCGCCGGGCTTTCCAAAGGCGAAAGGTTAATCGATTTTTATTATCGTTTTATGGCATCCAAAGATATGGATGGGTTTGGGGATCTGTTTTATCAAGCATTTTCACTGGAAGAATGTAAAGATGTTATTCGTTGGTTTTCCGAGTTGGGCCTGGATCAGGCGGCACGACATTTTAGGGAAGCGCTGGATATTTATTGCCGTAGAAGATTGGTAACCAGTGAAGAGTATAATCAGTTAGATCCTTTTGACCTAGAGGAAGCTGAAGGAAGACGCTTTGATGAAATCGGGAAGTTTTTTGACAGCGAGGAATGCGGCTTATATGGCTGCGAGGAGTTAATTAAAGAATGGATGAGTAAGAATAGGCATCTGTTTACATAGGCCATTGAAGGGGGGAAAGGAGATTGCAGCAGTATTATTGGGAATTAAGCTTTCAAGATGACCGGAGGAATGAAAGTGGAAAAGTCAGCAATAATTGAAATATTGCGCGAGATGAATATTGTTGATCAGTATATCGCTTTGTCAACGAAACATCAAATTTCGATCAAAGAATTGTTCAAGGATTATGATAACAACAAGATTATTGAGATCATTCAATCGAAAGGATACGATGTAACTTACAACAATCTTGTGGGCGAAGCGCAAGGAGTTTTTCTCGTGAAAATTTAGTTTATAAAGACTGATTGCCTTATAAATATGGAGTATAAAAATGGATATTGAAAGATTAATTATTCAAATGAGTAAGGATTCGAACTATGAAGCCAAGAAGCCGAATGGGCAACCGAGTATTTTAGACGGACATGTTCTACCGGATGATCTGCAGGCGTTTTATAGACTGTGCGGAGGAGTATCATGTTATATTGAAAACGGAGGATTTCCTATTAATATCCTCTCTCCTATGGAAGTCAAACCGGCCAACCTTGAATTGATTGGGGAGAGTTGTTCTGATGATCTTTCGTCTTCTTGGTACCTCATTGCCGATGCGCTTGATGGGAACTATATTTCAATTGATTTAGCGCCGGAGCGGTTAGGCAGGTGTTAGGAAAGTTTTGAGTATTCTCATGCGATAGCCGGTAACTGTCCTATAGTCGCTTTGTCTTTTACCCAGTTCTTACAGAATTTATTTGATTACAAAGGGGATTACTTTTTTTGGAAAGATAATAACCATACTGATTTGGGTGATGCTTATAAAGTTCGCATTTAATTGTGATAGGATAAGTTTTTATGAGAGTATTCGGAAATAGAGTATGGACTTTATACATAATATCCCCCGGGTAAGCTCTATAAATTTGAAATTTGGGTTTCCGCAGGATCTCAACCTGATGCGGGAGTAAAATCAAACTTGGAACAATTGGAGCGGGAGTGGCTACAGTTGATCCGGCTTCTGGATCAGTAGAAGCGAGGGTTGCTACAGTTGAAGCAGGAGTTGGTAGAGATGATCGAAGCGGAGCTTCAACTGATCGGAGTGCCGCTCCAACTGATCCGGGGGTCTGTCAAAATATTTGTGTAAACACCAAATAAAATAAGATTACGAAAAGAATTAATTAAGATAAGAAAAGATTAACACGATCACCAAAGCGGATGGCAAGTTTGGAAATGATCAGCTGCCA
>JAEYGI010000059.1 GCA_023402395.1 Bacillota bacterium | reverse complement strand
TGGTTATTGGTTATTGGTTATTGGTTATTGGTTATTGGTTATTGGTTATTGGTTATTGGTTATTGGTTATTGGTTATTGGTTATTGGTTATTGGTTATTGGTTATTGGTTATTGGTTATTGGTTCTTGATTCACGGTTGATGAGTATTAATGGATGATTGGCTGAAGGAGGTATGTCATGAAGCGGGGGAAACGGCTCCTTCCGGGAGATACCATCGGCGTGGTCGCGCCCGCCGGATTTACCGATCCCGATACGACCGCCACGGGGATCCAACGGCTGGAGGCCATGGGGTACGCGGTCCGGCTCGGTGAAAGCTGCCAAAGCCGCTGGCATTCGTATGCCGGATCGGATCCGGAGCGCGCCGGCGATGTCCACCGTTTTTTTGAGGACCCGGACATCCAGGCCATCATCTGCCTGCGCGGCGGGTACGGTTCGCTGCGCTTGCTGGATCTGCTCGACTGGGATCTCATCACCGCCCATCCCAAGCCATTTGTCGGGTATAGCGATATCACCGTGCTGCATGTTGCCTTGAATCAACGCTGCGGGTTGATCACCTTTCACGGCCCGATGCTCGCGTCCACCCTAGCTTGCGATCCGGACCCGGAAACCCTCCATTGGTTTGAGCAGTCCATTAACCGGGGTTACCAACCCTATCCGATATTCAACCCATCGGGCCAGCCCCTTCAGGCGCTCTCCGGTGGAATCGCCTGCGGCAGGCTGATCGGAGGCAATCTGATCTCGCTGATGTCGCTGCTTGGAACTACGTATGAACCGGATCTCCAAGGAAAGATCCTGTTTATCGAAGAGATCAAGGAAGCCACCTACCGGATCGACCGGGCTCTTACCCAACTGCTCCTCTCCGGCCAGTTGAATCAAGTTGCCGGAATCATTTTGGGGAATTTCAAGGATTGCAACCCTTCCGACCCGGAGGACATGTCGCTGGACGATCTCTTCAGCGATCGCCTGGGAAGCCTGGGAATTCCGGTAATCGCTAATCTGGGGAGCGGCCATTGCCGGCCTCTGATTACGCTGCCGCTGGGCGCCATGGTCCGGATCGACGCCTGCCGGTTGACCATTGAAGTACTGGAGAACGTCGTCGAATAGCAAAACAAACGAACCAACCCCGTCGGGAGGTTGAAGGATATGAACGATTCCGAATTGATTTGGAAGCGAATTATTGAACTTGAAGACTGGGTGGTGGCCATCCGCCGCGACTTGCACCGTCATCCCGAGTTGGGTACCGAGGAGCACTGGACCTCGGAACGCATCGCCGGGCTCCTCCGGGAAATGGCCATTCCGTTTCAAAGGATGGCCGGTACGGGAATCGTAGGCCTCATCGGGGGCGGCCGGCCCGGAAAAACCGTCGCCCTGCGGGCCGATATGGACGGCCTACCGATCCAGGAAGCCACCGACCTGGAATATGCCTCGCTTCACCCCGGCAAGATGCACGCCTGCGGCCATGACGCTCATACCGCCATTTTGATCGGCGCGGCCCGGGTGCTGAATGACATGAAGGAGCGCTTGGCCGGAACCGTCAAGCTCTTCTTCCAACCCGCTGAAGAGACCGACGGCGGGGCCAAGCCGATGATCGAGGCCGGCTGCATGAAAGACCCCAACGTCGATTATGTCCTCGGCCTTCATGTTACCCCGTACGCCGAAGCCGGACAAGTGCTGATCCGCTACGGCAAGATCACCGCGGCCAGCGACATCGTCAAGCTTTCGGTCCAGGGGCGTTCCTCCCACGCGGCCTATCCGGAGGAAAGCGTCGACGCCATTGTCATTGCCGCGCAACTGATCACCGCGCTCCAGACCATCGTCTCCCGCAACCTCTCGCCACTGGACTCGGGGGTGCTTACCTTCGGGACCATCCGGGGCGGCGTCAAGGAAAACGTGATCGCCGACGAGGTCAGCCTGACCGGAACCATCCGCACCCTGGATCCCCAAACCCGGCGCTTAATGAAGGAACGGGTTGCGGCGCTGGTCGCCAACCTCTGTCAGGCGATGGGGGGCAGCGGAACCGTCCGGTTCGAGGAAGGCTATCCGCCGACCATCAATCATGACGAAGTGACGCGGGTTGTCGAGGCCAACGCCAAGGCGCTGCTGGGCGTGGTGAACGTGTTGGATAAGGAACATCCTTCCATGGGCGTGGAGGATTTCTCTTATTTTTGCCAGGCCGCGCCCGGCGCTTTTTATTACCTCGGTTGCGGTAACCGGGCGCAAGGAATCACCGCGCCGGGCCATCATCCCGGGTTCCGCATTGACGAGACCTGCCTGCGAACCGGGATCTGGCTGCAGGTAATCAATACCCTGACCTTGTTGGAAAAAGGATAATTTTCAATCCAGATAGATAAACTTCAAAAAACCGCCATAGACGCGTCCGGCGGTTTTTTATATACTTCACTGACTCAAGAAAGGATTTAACCGGATCCGGGATATCGGCCGGCCGGAAAAACCCGTTTTAGAGCATACTTCCTCATTACCGGGTATACAATGTAACACGAGCTCGTTGCGTTTCTATTTCGGTTAACCGGCTAATCATCCATCCCGATAGGAATTGAAATAATTAGGCGGGCAGCGTAACACCCCCTCCGTCCTTTTCATATGATCGAATCGTGGGGCGAATGTCCCAAAGCGAAGGAGGGTTTGACTTGGCTCGTTTTGCGATTCTGCTCGCGTTATTTGCCTGGTTGGGGTTGACAATTCATCCGGCCGTTGCCACGACGGCTTTGGCCGCCGAGCTGCCGGAGTTGAAGATCGCCGGACAGTTCGGCCTGGTATATGCGCCGCTGATGGTGGCCGAAAAACTGAAGCTTTTTGAGAAACACGGAGTCAAGCCGGTCTGGAGGGAGTACGGCTCCGGCGCCGCGGTGCGCGAAGCGCTGATCTCCGGCGAGGCCGATGTTGGGTTTATGGGAATTCCGCCTTTTTTGATCGGATGGGATAAGGGCTGCGCCTGGAAGGTAGCCATGGGGTTTGTGGTGGTGCCGGTGGGGCTGGTCACCAACGACCCCCGGATTAAAAACGTAAAAGATTTTAAACCCGGCGACAAGATCGCGGTTCCCTCCCCCGGAAGCGTCCAGCATATTTTGCTGGCAATGGCCGCCAAGAAGGAATTGGGCTCGGCCGGCGCCCTGGATCAATATCTGGTGGCCCTACCGCATCCGGACGCGGCCGCCGCGCTGATTTCGAAGAAAGGAATCACCGCTCATTTCACCACGCCGCCCTATCTCTTCGAAGAATTGGAGCAACCTGGATTCGGCCTGGTCACCGACGATCTGAAAGCGTTCGGCGAACCGTTCAGTTTTAATGTCGGAGTGGCCACCGCCCGGTTCCATAACGAACGTCCAGTCCACTATCGCGCCTTCGTGCAAACCATTGAAGACTCAATGGCCTGGATCAACCAGAATATGAAGAAAGCTGCCTCCCTGCTCGCTCCCGAATTCAAGCTGACTCCGGAGAAAACCTATCGCTACCTGTCGTGGCCGGGGATGAATTATACCACGACCGCCTATGGCCTGACCGGATTCGCCGATTTCATGAAGCAGGTCGGCTACATTAAAAAGACCCCCGCCAATCTGTCCGAGGTTGTCTGGGAAAATGTCAAAACCAAATGATGGGAGCTTAAGTCCATGCCGGCGTTGCCCAATCCGGTTCATACCAAGACCTTCCGCCAGATGCTGTTTTTAATCGCGCTGTTGGCTATCTGGGAATTGCTGTCGCGCTCCGGATACTTGCCCGCGTTGTTGTTTCCCTCATTCAGCAGCGTAGTGAGCGGGTTAATCACCCAGACGCTGAACGGGGAACTGCTGCACCGGACCGTCTTTTCATTGGGTCTGATCGGGGTGGGGCTAGGAATCGCCATCGTACTGGCGTTCCTGATCACCGCCCTCTCCGCCAGTATCCCGCTGGTCTCCGACTGGGTGCAAGTGCTGATGGCGATCATGCACCCGTTACCCGGGATCGCGATCTTACCGGTAATCATCCTCTGGTTGGGGACCGGGGCGCAATCCATTGTCGCCGTAATCCTGATCTCAGCGGTCTGGCCGATGGTTGCCAACCTTAATATCGGATTGCGCTCGATCCCCGCCACCCAGATCGAGGTGGGCCGGAACCTGGGCCTGTGCCGGTTGAAACTGGTCTGGTCGATTCTGCTGCCCGGAGCCTTTCCCCATATTTTAAGCGGGTTGCGGATCGCCTGGGCCCGCGCCTGGCAGGCCGCGGTCGCCGCCGAGATGGTCTTCGGCGCCGGCGGCGGCGAAGGCGGGCTGGGCTGGTTCATTTATAAAAAACGCTTCTTTATGGAGATTGCCGACGTTTTTGCCGGAATGATTGTCATTGTCCTTATCGGGCTAGTCGTCGAAAGGATCGGCTTTGAATTGGCGGAAAGCCGCACCGTACGCCGCTGGGGCATGACCGCCGGCGCGTGAAACAGAAGCCGGAAGGAGAAAGCAAACGTGGAAGATCTGGTGGTAAGCCGGCTCACCAAACGGTTTCAGGTCAATCACCGCGAAATCACCGCTTTTGAAGGAGTGGATTTCCGAGTCGCCACGGGCCGCCTGGTGACCATTGTCGGCCCCTCGGGCTGCGGCAAATCCACCTTGCTGCGGTGCATCGCCGGGTTCGAGCCGCCTTCGGCCGGCGTTATTTCCTGGGGAGGCCAGCCGGTTTTAAGACCTAGCAAGGACCGGATGGTGGTCTTTCAAAGCTTCGATCAACTGTTCCCATGGTTGACGGTGATCAAAAATATCGCGTACGCCCTGAAAGTAACCAAAACCGCCTTTGGCAAGTCCGAAGCCGAAGCCGCCGCCCGCCAGTACCTGAATCTGGTCGGGTTGGGCGGCTACGAAGATTTCTTCCCGCATCAATTATCAGGCGGGATGAAACAACGGGTGGCAATCGCCCGGGCGTTGGCGGTCCGGCCGAAAATCTTGCTGATGGATGAACCGTTCGGCAGCCTGGATGCCTTTACCCGGCATCTGCTCCAGGAAGAATTGATTGAAATCCGGGACAAAACGGGGATCAGCATTCTATTCGTCACCCATAGCATTGAGGAAGCCATCTTGCTCGGTGACGAAATCATTGTTTTTGAGGGCAATCCGGGCCGAGTGAAAACGATTCTGCCGAATCCGATGCCCCGGCCCCGCTCTCCCGAGAACGCGGAGTTTGCCGGGATGTGGCAAGCCCTGAACTCGCTGCTGGGCTTGGGGAATGAGCTGCGAAACGAATCCCTGCCGCGCCGGACCGCCGTTTTAGTTAACCACGAAATGAATGAGACCGTTTACTTTATTTGACGCCGTGCCCAAGTTGACACGGTTCGTTTATCCGCCGTCCGGAATTGCTTCCGCCGCCGCGGCCCGGGGATGGGGAGCACTGTCAACCACCCGAAGCAGAATATAAGTATAACCGAATGCCAGGCAAGTCGCGAACGCGAGCACTCCGGCGTCGTTCACCAGATACGCCGCGATTCCGGTGGCCAAAACCGCGTCCAGGACCATTTTGGTTTCTCCCGGACCGGCCACGTCTCTTCTAAACAGAATCCGGTAAGCCACTCCGCTTACAGCCGCCAGCAAGATAATCCGCATCCAGGGACTGGCCCCGGTCAATTTCAGGTTCATTTCCAGCTTCCGGCCGATAATTTGGAGGGTTTGCCCCCAATCGCCGGAGAGGATCAGCCGGATAAACCGGCCGATATGGGTTTGAACCCCGGGCGGCCGCAAGCTGTCCCACCAGCCAAGCATCAACAGCAACAAAAAAAATCCGGCGACCGCGAGCCAGAAACGCTTATTAAGCCACTTCAGCCCGTACAGCCGGGACAGATAGAAGGCGAATCCGGCGGTGCCCGCCAAAATGCCGCCGAATTTCGCCCCGAACTGCGGGATGCACAAAATCCCGATGCTCGCGCCGAGAACGATCCAGACCGGCCATTTTTTTCGGACGACCGTCTGCGTCAAATGGGCGAAGATCAGGGAAGCCGCCAGAAAAATCCCCATAAATTCATTGCCCATTCCGTAATAGCGGGATCCGGCCATCGCGTTATAGCCCAGGGCCGAAAAACGGATCAATCGCCACCCGGAAGTCTGGTCAATGATCAGAATCAACCAGACTAGCCCGGCCAGGAGCCAGGCCCGCTTCCAGGTGGGACGGATGAAGCTGAATGCCGCGCCCAAAATCATCGTAACCAGCAAAAAGCCAAACGGGTTCCAAAGCCCATCGGGCAGCGCGGGAAGGAGAATTAAGGCCAACGGTACGCTCAGGACGAGCGTCAGGGCGGAACTTGCCAAGAGTTTCTTTTGAAACCAGAATCCACCGATGCCGACGATCCAGCCCAATGAGATCAGTGCCATATACCAGTCCAAAGTCCCGCGTTGACTGGAATTAAACCGCACCAGCCGGGCGTTCAGGTCCGCCAGCAACCGCTGGACCTCGGCTCCGGCCTCCGCTTTCATGATTCGGCCCGGCAATGCTCTCCGCCCCGGCAGATTGCCCATCCGGGCCAGCGTCGGCAGGAAATCGATATTCGCCACCAAGCCGCTCCACTTGGTGGTCCCCGAGGTCAACAGCCCCGGAGGGTAGCGCGGATCTATAATCACGATCGGCGACAGCAAATTGCCTTGACCCCTCCCGACTTTGGAGATCGAGGGCGACAGCAAGACCAGCGAAAAAGGCCGTACCGCCCGGAGTGCCAGCACCTCGCCGAGAAATTGATCAAAATCAGCCCAGGCCGCCTGCGTCAACGCCTGGAAACGGGCGGGTGACATCTGGTTTTGATAGTAGTCGAGCCGGTAAAAATCGCCGTAATCGATGATCATCAGTTCCCGGTCACCAATGCGCCGGCTCAAAGTTTGGACCACGGCCCGGGAATCAAGCCGGAAACCACTCGGATAGCGGGGATCGCTCCGGTTTACCGCGCCAGAGAGAAATCCGCGATCAATCACACCCCGCTTGTCTGCCACCAAAAATCCGCCCGGACGGAACCGGCCGTCGCCCGTGTCCAGGTTGCCGATAAGGCCGGTAATCCAGCCATTGGCGCGAAACATCGCGCCAAGCTCACCGGGGCTGGACGGATAACTTCCGTTTTCGGCCTGGTTGAGCAGAAAACCCATTTCCGGCGCGATCAGATTCCCCGGCTCAACCCGGGAATCGGCAAAGCTCCAGCGAAGATAGGCCGCTGCTTCACTTTGAAGATAGGGCGCTTCCGGCTCCAGCGCCCCTGTAAATAAGGATCGCGCCGAGCTCCTGCCACCGGACCCCAGCGTCAGATATCCGCTGCCGGTGTCGATATACCCCGACGCGCTGCGTATATTCATCAGGCCGCAGGCGCCCGACGCAAGCAATTGTTTGATCGCGGGACGGTCGCTGTTGAACAACCCCAGTCCATCCAATTTGTCGGCAACGATAACGATGATGGTTTTAGAAGATTCAGCGGCCGGTTTTTGAGCCGGACCGGCCATTCCCGCCGGCCCCATCAGGGAAAGCAGGATTAATAACGCTACGCCTAGGCTGCAGTATCGCTTCATTGGTTATCCTCGTTCAGGCCGCCCCGCGCTTCGCTGAGCGCCATCATCAACATAATCAGGCCGTACACCGACATCAGCGCCGCAGCCGTAATCCCCGAATCATTGACCAACAATCCGATCAGGGCGGTAATGCCGAATCCGGTGAAGCCGGCCATCAACTCGGGGTAGCGGTCAATCAGGACTCGAACCCGCCGCGGCGGATAACGGTAGAGAATGGGGATTGCCAGCAGCAACCCGATCAATAACGGTGCCAGTGGGGTAGATCCGATCAGCCGAAGATTCAAGTCCAATTTCCGGGTGATAATCATTCCCAGGGCTCCGACGCCGTTTTCCCGCACCAGGGCCAGCAATTGGCCCAAATGGCTCATGGAGTTGGGATTGTTCCGGAGATCCCACACTCCGATCAAAACCATGATCGCGATGGCAATCAGCGTCCACCAGCCGATCTCCCTGAACCGGACCGGCTGTCTCAGCCACAAATAATTGGTAAGGCCCAAGCCCATCAATACCGTGATCCCGCCCCCGATATCGGCTCCCAGGTACGGATGAAGAAAGATAAAACAAAGCGCGGCCAGATTAAACCAGAGCAATGCGGCGTTCCGGCGGCCGTTCTTCTTTAGCAGCAATGAAACAGCCACGATGTAGGAACCCAGCAGGATGCCCATGTATTCGTTTCCAATCCCGTAAAACCGGCCGGCGGAAACGGCCGAATACCCGAGGAAGGAGTAAAGTTCCAGCCGACCGTTCCCCAGGCCGTCCATTAGCACTATTCCCACGGTGATCCCGGCGATCCACGCCAGTGTCATCCAACGGTCTCCTTTGGCCCGCCAAGCCGCGATGCCGAAAATGACTCCGGCAATTCCGAACGACCAAGCCAAAATGGAGACCCAGTCCAGCGGATTGATTAAGGCCACCGCCAAAAACGCGGCCGGGAACGCCGTCAAAAACAGATAGAACCAGGTTAAGGCCGGGACGATCCGGCGGATGAAACGGTTGAACAGTCCCGCGATCAGCAACAGCATCAGCCCGATCAACAGGTAGCTGTAAACGGTCAACAGCGGCCAGCGGACCGAGTAGTTTGTGACCAACCCGCTCTGGTTGCGCTGAACCTCCCGCCAATCTCCGGCCCGCTGGCGGACAGGCATCAATTCGGCCCGACCATGAAGATATTTGATGGCCGCGGACCGCAGATCCTGATAAGTAATCAAACCCGATTGGCGAGTGGTTGCCGAATACAGGACTCCCGAGTCAAAACCAGGTCCCTTCAAAGCGACCGGAGTCAGGCCGGTGCTCATCCGGCCCTCCTTTTCCGGGGGCAAGCAAGTGAAAAAAATCAACAGCGTGGTCCGGAAGTCGGTCTCATCCATGATCCGGCCCAGTAGCCGGTCGTAATCGCGTAAAACAAGAGTCCGGAAATCGGAACGGCGGCCTTTCTCAAGGAACTGCCCGTAGCTTTCCACCCGTTCCAAATCGCCGAGCGTGATCACCATCGCTTCCGACCGTTCCCGGAACAACCGGTAATAGCGGAGGACGGCATCGGGATCGGTCCGGATCCCATAGGGGAAATCCTTGTCCCGGTACAGTGTTTCCGCTCCCACGGCACTCCAATCGATCAACCCGTCTCCGTCCATTACCAGGGCCGCCCCGGACCGATTCGCCCGATCGGTGTCGGCGTTCCCGATGGCCGCGGTTTGGAAGCCCAAGCGGTGGATCGCGGCGCCGAACCCTCCCAGAAAAGTGGTTTCCAACTCACCGTTGACGGCGATGATCTTAAACAGATTCAGATTCACGCCGCTCGCGGACGGAACCGGCCGGCCGGTTGACATCTGATAGTACTGTCCGGCGGAACCGTAACCGACGGCCTCTCCGGCATTGTAAAGCCCATCGCTCTGACGCGGCAGTTTGATAATCGTCCCGCTGTTAAAAAAGAGATAGACTTGCTCCGGAGTTAGGGGCGCCGCGCCCGGAAACGCAATTAAACCGGTGGCGGCAGTGGACAGCATTTGAGAGATGCGGGGGTATTCGGCACTGATCTCGGCCAAATCGAACCGGGGCAGATCGATCAAAACCACCTGTTTCCGGTCCGGCGCGGATTCAGCCGGGGCCGGGGCAATGATGGCCGTGATCATGGTCAAAAGCAGCAGCCGTACGAACCGTATTCTCATCCCTACTCCGTCAGCAATTTCTCATTCCACTATATCATATCGCGGCCAAAGCGCAAACCAAGAAGTGTAAAATCATCGTTTGCATTCCAGGGACACTCCGTCCCCGACCAACGGGGTAAAGGCCAAACCTTCCCGCTCAACGGTCACGGAATCGATGCGGCCGTCGTTCGTTAACGCGGCGATGCCGCGCCGCAATTCCTCTGGATGCCACCGCAAAACAGAACGAAGGGTCCGCTCGGTCACGGCCACCGAATTATGGATCGTCTGCTCCAGAATGAGTCTCCTCGCATCATCCCCGGATGGAAGATGGGTCAGCGCCTCCGGCGGCGCCTGCCGTTCCACCAGATCCCAGGTATGCAGCGACCAGCCTTCCAACGACCCGCCGGCCACCGTGACATAGAAACGGGCCTGGAGCCGGTCTAGGGCGGCGGTGAAACGGTGGCGTTTCTCACCGAAGATGGGCTTGGCCCGCCTCCACAATCCCCTGGAATCGATCGGACCGTACTCGGCCACAATTCGGTAAAGATCCCGTTCAGCCCGGTCAAGCCGGCCGTTTTCGTATTCGTAATCCGGATCGCCATCCGGCCCGTAGACCCTCAAAAACGACGGATACAGCCGCCAGTCGATGAACGTTCCCCGGCCGTGAATTAGCTTGGCATAGGCGCAGAGCTTCCGGCCGGGCAACGTCTCTTTCCAGGCCCAGGCCCGATCGGTGATCTCAAAGCCGGCCCAAGGCTCCGCCTCGTCGGCCTCGGAGAGGCTAGGCAGAGGGACCCCGTGAACCGCCATCAGCAGCACAAACCCCCGCTCGCGAATGAACCGGCAAGCGCCGTCATCATCCCGGATCCGCTGGCCGTTGTCGAGACGGTTTTGGCCAGCGCGGGCTTGATTCAATTGCGCCAGGGTCAACATTTGATCCGACATCGTAGGCCTCCTCCAAAATACCTTGCACCGTCCGGAGCGGTTTTACTCCAGCCAACTCACCTTCAGCGGATTCCGGTCGACCAGGCGGCGATATGCGTACTTCGGATATCCGACCATCATTGCTCCGGCCACCACTGTCCCGGCGGGGAGCTTCATGGCTTCCCGCAGCGGTGCGAAATTCGACGCCGCGCAAATCTCCACGAAACCGGCCCAGCAGGTGCCGAGCCCCAACGCTGTCGCGTAAAGCTCGACATATTCGAGAGCGAACCGGGCATTATCGTGGCCGATGGCAAATCCAGCCGGCGCGGTGGCCACAATCAGACAGGGGGCGCCCCGCAAAATAACATCGGCACCGGTCTTCCGGTAGACGCTTACCACCGAGGCGTACCGTTGGCCCCACTCCGCTCCGGACTTCATTTGTTCCTCCATCCAATCCACGGTGGCGCCGGTGATTTCTTTCAAAACCAAAGGATTGTCGATCACCAGATAGGAAAGACCCTGCGAGTTGCCGCCGGTTGGCGCGAACCGGGCAATCTCCAGCAACTCCAGGATCTTTTCCTTCGGTACCGCCTGGTTCCGGTAACTGCGGATCGACCGCCGGGACCGCAAGAAGGCCGCAGCCGTGAACGGCTCAAGGACCGGAAAGTGTTCTAGCGGCGTTTGATTGGCCAGCGGCGCCTTGGGATGGTCCAGCGCCGCCTCGGGACAGGCTGCGACGCAATGGCCGCAGGCGATGCACCCCGGAGGATAGATTAGCTTTGGTCCAGCGTTCTCCAAGTCGAGGACACCGGTAGGACAGACTTCGGAACAAACTCCGCAACGGGTGCAAAGCTCCTGATTAACTTGCAATGAGGTCATGGACGATCGCCCCTTTCCATTACTACTTAATTTCCCAAAATGTTAATTTCCGAAGATGGCTCGCAACCGGCCGCTCCACTTGGCGTCCGGAATCTTCATTCGGGCGCATTCCCTGGTGAGCATCGCTTTGAAACCAGAACCTTAGAATTCGATCAAGGCATTGAAGGCCACCGCTCCGGCACCCTGCTTCATCCCTTCGATATAGGTCCGCCCGTCCGTTTCCCGGCCGCGGCGGATCGCCACTTCCTCCCCATAGCCGACCTCCGCCAAATAATTGACCTGCAGGGATCGAATCGGCCGCCGCTCCAGCTCCTCCAGGGAAAAGCAATCGGTGATCCAATCAATATACTTGGCATTATTAACATGCCGGTTGATATCGACATCGCTGGCCGCGGCCCGTTTGTCATGGCAATGCTCCAGCTCGCCCGGAGAATGCAGCTTTTCCAGTTCGTCCACGATGGCTTCCTTCCCTTCATAGATCGGAAGCAATTGCGGCAAAAATTCGACCCGCCGCGGCCGCTTGGTCGCAACGTCGAGCACCAGCCACTGGCTGGTGACCGCTATTAAGAGACGTCCGGCTTCATCGGTGACCTGGAAATCACGGAAGGCGGCCAACCGGCTGACACCCTTGGGCCAGGTTTCGATCCGGATCAGGTCGCGTTCCAATGGATAAGCGAACAAGTTTACCTTGATCCGGGAAAGAACCCAAAACAGCCCCTTTTCCTTTAACCCGTTATACCCCAGGCCGTAACTTTCGGCGTGGTTGTAAGCCGACTCCTGAAAGAAAAGGAACAGGGAGGAAAGTTTCAGTTTGTCCGCAAAATCCACTTCGTACGATTTGATTCGAAAGGATTCATTATGGGTTGGATACATACGAAAGGCGCTCCTTTGGTTATCATTGGCAACTGGTTATTGGTTATTTCGCTGTCGGAACGCCTGACCCTTTCGATGGCTGGCGATGTTTCCGGTTATTACAAAAATTTAACTCCCCGTTTCGGAGTTGCGCTTTGGTGAAGCGAGAATTCAAAATCGTGATTATCCGGCGATGACTGATCAATTCACCTGGGCGAATGCCACCACGTAATTGTGCCCATAGACCCTGGCGCACTTCGGACAAGTGGTGAAGTAAAAGTAATGCTTCTTGGCGATTTCGCCGTTGGATGCAAGATAGCGGTCCATCTCCCGGATCCATTGGGGGACCGCGCTGAACGGCCCGTCAAACGCCTTGGTCAAAAAAGTTCCGGATAGCCGGATGTTTTCAGCTCCGGGCACATCCCCGGTAACCGCCAGATAAAATTCGGACCGCCACGGCGACGGATCGTACGCCAGCATCAGAAAGTCTTTGAGTTCCGGAGCCGCTCCGGCGGCTTGCGCCTTGCTCCACATGCGCCCGATGCTTCGGTTGACCGTCCAGGGTAACGGCATGTGGAACAGTTGCCAAATGGCCTCTTTGATAAACGGCTTGTCTTCCCAGACAAAG
Organism: Bacillota bacterium; assembly: GCA_023402395.1. GTDB lineage: Bacteria > Bacillota > UBA4882 > UBA8346 > UBA8346 > JAEYGI01. The sequence continues at coordinate 15,724 of JAEYGI010000059.1, read as the reverse complement.
GTCTTCTCCTGCCACGGGGCCGGGTCAAACTTGGGACAGCAGCCGGCGGAACTTTCCCCCGGTTCATTCGCCATCAGATTCTACCCCCTTTGGTTTATTTTCTTAAGTTTCTTATTTTGACCAGGTGATACGATTGCAAACCGCTTGTCATGAAAAGGGATGATCAAAACCATCCGTTCATGACAATATTCCATGAATGGAGGGAATTTCCTGTGGAATTGACGGATTCTTTTAAAAACCAACACTGCTTTCGGCCGGAGTTTTTGCAAGTCCTTCCCGGTCTTTCTTGGCGGCAAGGGATTTATCGACGGAGATTACCAGTTCCCGGGGGGAGGAGCGGCGCGGATCAAGGATGATTACTTGTACGAGTTGCAACAACTCGAGACTCTCCATCAGCCTTAAATCTTCCTTAGGAAAATTGTCCCATTCCCGGAGCAACCGGAATGCAATCACCTGCACTCACTCCCATTCAAGGAGGACTCACCGCCACTTCCGGGGGAATCATTCCCCTTCGAATTACGGAGGTTCCTCATGGAGTGGCAGTCGTTCCCCATGGATTATCCGTTGTTCCCGATCCAGCGGGAATTACCCCCATTCCCGGGGGAGCGGTTCCCCATTCTTCTTCAGTCGCAAAACATGCAAGGGGAACGGTTCCCCGTCAAGCGGCGGTCAACGCCGTTCAATGGGGAACCGTTCCCCTTGCAAATGGATTTCATTCTTGGGATCAGGGGATTCTTGCCATCTGTGCCAGAGACGGCGATAGGTCCCCAGATCATCTTCCCCTTCGTTTTAAAGTAAGCAAACGGCGGTACAAATTCCACCGGTTGCGTCACGGTTTAATCCACGGGGCGGACGGTAATCTGCCGGCTCTCCTCCGAGCGCAAGGCGATGATCGCTCCTCGAATCTTATAGGCCACCGGATCTCCGGCCGGACTTTTCCGGACCGCCTCCACCAGGGTCGACGGCACCAATCCCAGATCCAGCAAACGGTTCCGGATTAATCCCTCCGATTTGATTCCCACCACTTCCGCAATGCGCCCGATGGGCAGACGCGATAACTCATATTCGTCCATGCCTACCATGATACTCCTCTCCGGCGGTTATCGTTAGCAAACCCGAAACATCTCCGGGCTCGTCAAAAGTTTTGCCTGACGCTAATAACTGTTTACAACATACGGAGCCGGAACATCTTCGGTTCCGGCCCGTGGATATACGTTCAAACGAATCACCGGACCACCAGTTTGCCCGGCATCAATCCCAATACATTATATGGACCGCGTCCCGATTGGTCCTCAAAAACACCGGAAAACCCGAGGTAATTTAAAATATGAGTTCAGGCAGATTTTTGAGATCCAATCCAAGATTTGCATTCGTTAAATTGAATCCAAACGGCCTCAAACTATACTAAGATAAAAAAATTCTTGAAATAAATTCCCATCTCAAAAAGCCGGCTGTGAATGGGCAAACGATTGAACTTTTTTCGCCTTATAAATCAAGGAAAATATATCGCAATTTATCTGGATGTTGGAAAAAACTGATTGCGACATATATAATTCCATTTGCAATAAATGGCGATAAGTAAATTAACATTAGAATATATCCATTCAATTCTAAAATGATCAAGAATCTCATATTGTTATATCATGAGATTTTTAAGTGTCGCCGGGCAGGATTAAAACCGGGGGAAGCCGCCTGTTCTAGACTTGCCGGGTGGAGGTAAGCCATGAAACCATATCTCTGGCTTTTTGGCGCGACTATGCTCTTCGTGACGCTGATCCGTTTCAACATTTTGGACCAGCTCATCCCTACGCCCGGGCCTGGGATCTATCGAGCGCGGATCGTCCAAGTTGATTCGGCGCTGGAGTCCACCAAAACAGGAACTCAGATGATTGTGGCCGCTATCGAGGATGGACCGATGGTGGGCAGTAATGTATCGATCCAACATACCCTTGGCGGTTATAACACTGATATTATTTATGCGCTTGGTAACCGCATTTTCATCTCCCCCGCGGGTCAAAATCAAGGGCTCTTTTATATCCGGGGTCCGGTGCGCGATCGAAGCCTGATGCTCCTTTTTGCTCTGTTCGCTTTCAGTTTAATCCTGATCGGCGGCACCCAGGGGATGCGAGCGCTGTTAAGCCTGGCCATTATCTGCCTTCTGCTGTTTCAGGTCTTATTGCCCAGCCTCGCCAAAGGATATCACCCGTTCTTCATCTCACTGGCGATCGTCATTATCGCCACATTCATTTCACTGCTGCTGGTCAGCGGCTGGAACGGCAAAACCGCCGCCGCCATCACCGGAACCATCAGCGGCCTGATAACGGCGGGCCTTTTGACCTGGTTCTTCGGTAATTCAAGCTATTTGACCGGCTATGCCGATGAAACCGCCCAGGTCCTGCACTACACCGCGTCTTTCCCTGTGAATTTCCAGGGTCTGCTCTTCGCCGGAATCATGATCGGAGCGCTGGGCGCCATCACCGATATGACCATGTCAATTGCCTCGGCGGTTCAGGAGATTAAAACCTCCAACCCCGCCCTGGAATATGACGCATTGGTGGCGCAAGGCCTAAAGGTTGCCCGTGATACCATCGGCACCATGACCAACACGCTGGTTTTGGCCTATGTCGGCGGAGCCTTCTCGCTGTTGCTGCTCTTCCTCTCCCACAGGGCTTCCCTGGGCTGGATCCTCAATCTGGAAGAAGTGGCCACTGAAATGGTGCGGATTTTGGCCGGCTCCATCGGTTTGATCGTTGCCGTGCCCGTTACCACCGCGGTTGCCGCTATAACAATTAAAGTGGAACGGTGATCTGTGAAACTTGCCAGGCGCAATAATAGAACGGCTCGCCTTTAGTCCGTCCCATTCATAATATATCCGATAATAAATCTCGCAAAGGTTTTTACCAGCAACCGCTCCGGATGGTTCGAAGTCTGATCCCCTGGAAACAGCGGCCATTCCAGACCGAGATCCCGCCCGATCCGCTCCAAAACGGCCAGCGCCGCCGCTTCGCTCTCGGACCGGGACAATAATCCCCATTGCCGCTCATCCAACAAGTGAATATAGACCGCGCTGGCAGTCACCAATGGATCCAGACAGTCGATGCGCTGGAGACGTTTTAAAAATAGCGGCTTTGAGCACCTGGCGCAACCGGGTTGTTCCTTCAGCAATCGTTGATATTCTTGCCAGAGAAATTCCTCGGTGAGTCCATAGCGTTTAAACCGCCGGACCATGCTGTGCTGGCCAGCCGGGGAAAGGCCCGTCTCGCGGCGCAGAGCCTCGGTCACGCCGCGCTTGACCGCTCTGCCGATCAATTCACCCAACTTCGAGTGAGTTCCGGCATCGGTCAGGCGGAGCCCGGCCGCTGGATCGCTGACCAGGATCATTCCGTCCGTCCCGGACCCGGTGGCAATCCCGCTGGAATAATTGCTCCCGGCCATCAATTCCTGAAGGGCCGCGGCCTTGGCCTCGGCGCCGGTGATTGCGGCCCGGGCCAGAGCGAACTGCGGCAGGCAAGCGTTGATGGCCAAGATAATATTGATGGTGCCCGGCGCGAATCGCAATCCCAACCGTGACTCATCGTACGCAGCGGGATCGCCGGCCCGGCTGCCATTGACCTCCACTCCGGCGGTGACGATGGCGGTAACTGAGAGTCCTTGCGCCGTCTCCACGGTCATCGCGGCATTCTCCATCGACGCGGCGGTACTGAGGCCGCTGACCCGCCCGGGGTCAAGTTCCAGTCCCGTCGCGGCCAACCGCAAATGCGCCTCATAGGTGGGAGCTTTCAACGCGCAGTAGGTTCCCCCCTCGGGCTTTTCGTCGAAATTAAAGACCGCCGTCAGATCTTCCCGGTAACCGCCGTTCAGCGGCGAAGTGCTCAAAACCGCCCGTGCTCCCGAAAACATCATCACCAGGGCTTTGGGGCGGCGGTGCACCATATCGCCCAAAGCGGTTCTCTCCAAGTCCAAGCCATCCACTCCCAGCACCCAATTCTCCAACTTTAGCGCTGGCGGACCGCCAGCGCCACCCGGGACAGGCCACTACTTCTCACCGTATCCAGTAAATCCACGACCCACTCGTATTCACATTCCCGATCGGCTTTAATCTGGACCACTTCGTCACCACGGTATTTACTTTGGAGATGCTCCAGCAACCAGCCGGCTTCGATCCGGCGGTTGTCGCAATAGATCTCGTTCGCTTTGGTCAGTATAATTTCAATTCGCGCCGGGACCCGGTCGGCGTCGGTGTGAGACGCCGCGGGAAGCTGGACCCGGAGTTGCTGTTGATGGTCGGCGAATACCGAGGTGAACAGGAAGAAAGCGATCAGCGTGATCAAAACATCGATCAAATTGATAATATCCACTTTGGGGGCAGGCAACGGCGGCATCCGGACCGGTCGCTTCATTGGCCGGTTCCCCGGTCCGGCGCGTTCTGGTAATCGTAGAGGTAAAGATCCAAGCGCGCTGTGAAATAGTTGTAAAAAATCGTGGCGATCACCGCGATCACCAGTCCGGCGGCGGTGGTGATCAAGGCCTCGCCGATCCCCTGGCTCATCAAGGCCGGGTCGGAAAGCGCGGCCTGTTTGCCGAGGAGATTGAAACAACGCATCAGCCCGGTGACGGTTCCCAACAGCCCCAGCATTGGCGCGATGCTGATGATCGTATGCAGCGCCGGCAGACGTTGGCGCAGCTGTTTCACAAGTTCTGCCGGATCCGCCGCCTCGCTCAGCGGCGTTTTCAACGTCCGGTGATACAGCCACCAGCGTTCGCCGATGATCGCCACCATCCACACCGAACAGATCGACAGCGGCAGCATGAAGACGCCGCCCTGAATAATCCAATTCATTTCCCGTCCTCCAAAACAAACGTAATGGGTATCCGGATGTTCCAGTCCACCGCCGCTCCATCCCTTTGCGCCGGTTGATAGCGCCACTTTTTGGCGGCTTGAATCGCCGCCCGGTCCAATACTTCATACCCGGACGACTTTAGCACGGTAACCTCTCCCACCCGCCCTTCCGCCGTTATTTCGAGCAAGAGGAGCGAACTTCCTTCCCAGTTGTTGCGGCGCGCCAGGGAAGGATAAAGCGGCTCTTTGTGATATACCTTGACCGGCGGACGCGCTGGGGTGAGAGTTGCGACCGGGGCCATGGCGGCGCTGAGCGGGAAAAGTCCAGCCGTACCGGCGGTTGAACCTTCGCCGCGGCCATCCCCGCTCCCGGCCGGCCCAACCGATGCGGTTTCAATCTCTGGCGCCGCCGGGAAGGGATCGGTCCCTGCTCCTTCCCGGGCCGCCTGATTGACGGCTGGAGCCATCTCCGGCCGTTCGGCGGGCTGAGCTTCATTCACGGCATAATTGGATGAAGCAAGGGATTGCGATGGCGGCCGCGCCGTCACCGGTTTCCCTTTCGCCGCATCAGCGCCGGCTGCTCCCGGCCGATCGGGCCGCAGCGCACTTGCGACGCCCGGCTCTCTGGACGGCGCCACTTCAGCCAGGAGAAAATAACCCGGTTCCGATTGCGGAATAAGGTTGACCGGCCCCACCAGGCTCAGTCCGGCGATGATCAAACAGTGCAGGATCAATGATCCTAGCAAACACTTTCTAAACAAATTTCCCTCTAAAAACGGTAATTTACCCCGACCCGGATCTCCCGGCCGGGCATTGGATATCCGTCATAAACCTGGTATTGCTCGTCGGTGATGTTATTGACCATAAACAGCAGCTTCCAGCCGTCAGTTATCTGGTAACTCATGTTAAAGTCACCGGTCTGGTAATCGGAAAGCTCCGTACCGTCTTGAACCCGGTTCTCCACCAACTTCCATCCCAGTTCGGCCCGGAACGGGCCGCGTTTGACCCCAAAGCCCAAATTGAGCAGATTCCTGCCGAAAAAGTTTAAATCCTGGCTGTACCTTCCGGTTGACTCCTCCCACCCCTTGTCGTCAAGCCACTGATAACCGACCCGACCGGTAAGCCACTCGTTCCAGGTATTTTCCCAGGTCAGGCCGGCGCCGTTCAATTTTGATTTATCGATATTGGTCACAGTATAAGTATAATCCCCTTCCGGATCAACCCAACGAATTCCATTGGTCAAATTGCTGCGAAAGATGTTGGCAATCACCGCTTGGGTTCCCTTGCGCCACTCTCCAGTCAGTTCGTAACGTTCGCCTTCCTCCGGCTTGAGGTCTTCATTGCCATGCATCCCGGACGAAGGCTCATCCCAATAAAGCTCATCCACGGTCGGAACACGAAAGGCTTTCCCATAGCCGAGCTTCAAAGTTAATTGATCTGATACCGACTGGATGATGGCCAGCCGCGGCGATACTGGGGAGTCGTACTTGGTGTTATGATCCCAACGCAGTCCGGATACGAGACGGATGCTTCCGCCCAGTTTCCAATCATCCTGCAGATACAGGGCGCTGTTGTTCCAATCTTGCTTCTTGCTTTTGGTGCTGTCAAACCGCTCCTGCTTATTCATGACGCCGCCCAATACCTCGTGATTACCCAACGTATAGAGTCCGGCCAGGTCGAATCCATAGTTCGCGGTTTGATGCCGATCATGGGAAAAGTCGTCATCATAGTGATTATCCAAGTATTGGGCAAAAATCTTATATTCCCAACTGCCGCCCAGCCACAAATCCCGGCCGTTGAGATTCGCCGCCCAGCTTTCTTCCGATTGATCGGACAGCCATGATGAGTATTCCGCCCCCGGAGCCTCCCCGTCTTTTTTCAGGTATTGCCAATAAAGATTCAGCGGTTCCTCGCCCTCCGGACGAAAGTTGTACTGCCCGATCAGATAGCGATTTTTTGTTTCAGAATGATCACGATGCCCGTCGGTGTATCCCCCGCCCAGGGCCATGCCCCAATTCTCGCGCCGGACCGTGAATCCCAGCAGATTGGTATCATAACTTCCGCGCTGATGGGAAGCGGTCGCCTCCGGCGCACCGGTCAAATCAGTAATGATGTTGACGACGCCGCCCAGGGCGTTAGCGCCGTACAACGCGGATAGCGGTCCCTGGCTCACCTCGATCCGTTCGATACCGGCGGACGGGTAATAACTGAGATCCACCGAGCCGACGGCGCCGGTGTTTAAAGGCACTCCATTGACCAGTACCAGGGTCTGCGCGGCCGAGCTTCCGCCCAGGCGGATGTTGGCGACTCCCGAAGCCCCGCCATAAGTCGATACCAATTGACCGTTATCCGTCAGCACTTCGGCCACGGTGCTGGTTTCCGGATCTTGCACGTCATCGCCTTCAATTACCTCCGTCAAACCCGGTGCTTCCGATTGCGCCTTCTCGGTCCGGGTCGCGGTGACCACAATTTCCTCCTCGGTGCTTTCATTCTCCGCCGCCCAAGCCGCCGGAATAAGCGAAAATGAAATCGCCAACGCCAGCAGGGCGAAGAGGTTGACTTGATATCTAATTCGATTCATCACGCCAAGCGCCTCCTTCTTAATTGAATAAAAACCCGTCAAAACGATAACCTCTCAACCGGGTGGTCAAGAGGTTATCAGGGATTTGGGCAAAAATCCCCACCCCCTATCGTTCGTAGAGTTGCTGGTGGTCCACATCAGGCAGGTCTTCTGGCTCAAGCGTCATTATCCTCATGCCTTCCCGGTTTCCCAGTGGCTCGCTCCGAGGACTCTTCTTTCACAGCGGCGGGACCGCGCGGGACTTGCACCCGCTTCCCTTTTCACCGTTAGACCGGCCGTTTAGTTGCATTAACCGTCTCTTTTTAGCGAAAGACTGGTCCAAGGCAACCCGGCGCAATCATCACGGTACCTGAATTGAAATTATTCAATTGTCCGGATCTACCACTGAGGGCGACCGGTCACTAATTTCATGGTTTACGGTTCCAACGGGTAGAAGCTGAGCTGCGGCCCGCTGGCTTCGTCGTTCCGAAGCCGGACTTTAACTCCAAAAACCGGTTCCAAATGCTCCGGCGTCATCACTTCCACAACGTCTCCCGCCATCACGATCCGCCCGCCGGCCATCAGGATCAGGCAATCGCAATATTGGGCCGCCAGATTCAGGTCATGCATTACCGTAACGGCGGTCAGGCCCTGGCGGGTCAGCCTCCGGATCAAGGCGATGATCTCAATCTGATGCCGGATATCCAGATGCGAAGTAGGTTCATCCAGCAACAGCAACTCCGGAGACTGGGCCAAGGCCTGGGCAATGATCACCCGTTGCAGTTCCCCTCCGCTCAGTTCACTGAGAGAGCGCTCCGCCAGTTGAGTGACGGAGGCGGCGTCCAGCGCTTCCTCGACGAGGAGGCGGTCCGCCACGGTCGCGGACTGAAACGGCCGCCAATGCGGATACCTGCCCATCATCACCACCTCCCGGACCGGGAACGGAAACCCGGCTTCCCACTGTTGCGGCACCACTCCAATCCGTCGGGCGATTTCCTTGCGGGTCAACTCCGCCAGGTTCCGTCCGTTTAAAAGGACCGTCCCGGCCGTAGGGGCCAGCCACTGCTGCATGCATTTTAGCAGGGTAGTTTTACCTGAACCGTTGGGGCCGATGATCCCGACCAGCCTGCCTTTGGCAATTGCCAGCTGAATATCGGAAAGGATGAACCGCTCACCCAGCCGGAAGGAAAGCGCGCGAACCTCCAGTTCATTGCCATGCGGACGATTCACGCTCATGAGAATGCCACCCGTTTGTTGCGCCGCAATAAATACAAAAAGAACGGCCCGCCCAGGCCGACGGTAAAGATCCCCACCGGTATCTCCAATGGGGCCAGCAGCGTCCGGGCCAGCGTGTCGGCGGCCAGCAGCAGAATCCCGCCGGCCAATGCCGAAACCGGCAACAAGGCCCGATGATCCGGCCCGGTCAAAAAGCGCACGACATGCGGGACAATCAGGCCGACAAAGCCGATGATGCCGCTATGGGAAACCACCGCCGCCACCAGCAATGAGGCGCACAGGATCAACTGAATCTGCAGCCGTTGCGTATTCAGCCCGAGTTGGAACGCTTTTTCCTCCCCAAGCAAGATCAGGTTCAACTCCCTGGAAAAACAGAGGGCAAAAGCAAATCCCGCGGCCACCAGCGGAAAAACCAACCGGAGATCATTCCAGCGTCCGGTGGCCAGCCCTCCCATCAGCCAGAACATGATTTGGTGCGCTTCTTCCCGGTGGAAGATCATGATTAAGGAAGTCAAGGTAGTCAGAAACGCCGATACTACGGTGCCCGCCAATAAAAATCCGGTCAACGAAACCCTGGAACCCACTTTCGCCAGTCCGTAAACGACCAGCGTGGTCAGGAACGCGCCCGCAAATGACAAGAGCGGCAAGGCGCCGAACCCCCAAACCGCCCGGTCCAGCCGGAAAGCAATGGCCAACGCGGCGCCGAGAGCGGCTCCCGAGGAAGTGCCCACCACGTACGGGTCGGCCAACGGATTCCGGAACAGCCCCTGAAAAATTACGCCGGCGGAAGCCAACGCCGCTCCGGTCAAAATGGCCAGGATAATCCGGGGCAGTCTGAGCTCCAGCAGGATCTGCTGGTCCAGGCCGGCCCCTTCTGGAAGTGGACCCGGATGGAACCCGGCCAGTTTTTTAAATACCGCCAGAATAGAGCCGTACCCGATTCGCACTGAACCCACGCTCAGGGCAATCAAGATCAGTGCTCCCATCAACAGCAACAGGGCGGTAACTAGTAATAGATAATATGAACGCCGGTTTTTAAAAAAAAGGGCGGACAGGCAACTCTTCATCACGGCCTCGACTTTTCCAATAATGTGGTCAGTTCCGGCAAAGACGCTACTAGCCGCGGCCCGGGCCGGGAGTAGATATCCAGGTCAATCCGGTAAATCTGACGCTTCTGGCCGGCGGAAAGCTGGTTAAAGGCGGGGTCGCGATACAGCCGGTCCGGCTCTAGATCGGTAAGAATCACATCGGGGTTTCGCTTGAGTATCGCCTCGTAGCTGACTTGGCCCCAGGGCGAGCGGAGATCCGCAAAAAGATTGAACCCGCCGGCCAATCGCACCACCTGATCCAGGAAGGACCCAGGTCCGGGCGACCAGATCGGCGCCCCCTTCACTTCGGCTCCTAAAATCACCAGCACTTTCAATCGCTTGGACCGGATGGCCCGTCCCTGTCGTTCCACTCCGGCAACAGTCGCCCGCATCCTGGCGACGAGCGCTTCCGCCGATGGCTCCGTTCCGGTGGCTCGTCCGCAGAGCCTTATCGCTTCAAACAATTTTTCGAGGGAATCCGGCTTCAACGCCAATACCGGTACCCGAAACCGCTCCAACCCGCGAACGCCGTCCACCCCGTTCAGGATGTCGGCCACCACCAGATCGGGTCGCAGCGCCAGAATCCGCTCCACATTGAGCGGGGTAATGTTTCCGATCCGCTTTTTTCGTCGCGCCGCCGGAGGATAATCGCACCAATCGGTCACCCCAACAATCCGGGAACCCAAGCCCAGTTCATAGAGGATCTCCGTATTGCCGGGTGACGCCGAAACGATCCGGCGGGGTTCTTTCGGGAGCACGATCATCCGAGCGTACTGGTCGGTAAGCTGCGCTGGATACTTCTCACTGGCCGCAGTGTTGAACTCAATTAGGCCAAGCAGCGCCAGGCAGCAAAGCAGCCACCGGCCGTATCTGAAACGGGCCGGCTTGGGCCAGCGGTGATGATCGGTGGTTTGTTTCATTTCAACTTCCCCAATTGGCTGATCTAAAAAACCCTTCCCGAGGGGAAGGGTTGACGCGTCCAGATAACGCCTCGCTCCTTCCCACCGAAGAAGCTTGCTCCAACTCAACAGGCAGGTCTCCTGACTCGTGATTCCTCTGGAACCGATTCTTCCCGTCTCCCGGTGGGCGCGCGACGATTCGCGCGGCGATCGATCCATCCTCACTTACAGCAGCGGGGGCTGCAGCGGATTCACACCGCTTTCCCTTTTCATCCGAGCTAGCTCAGACACCTGATGAGGTGATTCAATTGAATCGATTATATCACCCGGCTCCGGTTAGTTCAAGCCAATTCGGGAAGCATTCATTGACCGTCATCCGTCGTTCTTCCGTGGTCCGCGTTCCCAAAAACGGCGTAGCCCGAACCGATGTTCCTGTTCATGCGCGCCGCCGAACATCATGGCGGCGATGGCGGCAGTCAGCGGAATCACCGCGATCAAGCCGATGCTGCCGGCGAAGGCTCTGACGACCTCGGATGCAACCATGTCCAGATTGATGATCTTCAGATAGGATTCCCCGAAAGCCATGAAAATCAGGATCAATTGAATCGAACTCCCGGTATAGGCTAAAATCAACGTATTGGACATGGTTCCCATAATATCGCGGCCCACGTTCATCCCCGAACGGAAGAGACGGGTCGCTGACAGGGTTGGATCGGTCCGCTTGATCTCCTCCACCGCCGAGGCGATCGAGATGCTGACATCCATCGACGCTCCCAGCGCGCCGATGATGATCCCCGCGAACAAAAGCCCTTGCACGTCCAGGGTGAGGCTTTGAGGAAGATACAGCAACATCCCCGCTTCCTCATTGCCAAACCCGGTCAGATGCGCGGCTTTGCCGAAGACGATCGCCGCGGTTCCGGCGATGACCACGCCGCTCAATGTTCCAAGGATGGCCGCCAGGCTTTTCAGCGTCCACCCTCCGACCACCAATAGCGTCAGCGTGGCACAGACGAAGGTGATCACAATGGTCAATAACACGGGGGAATATCCTCTGAGAATGCCCGGCAGGAGAGCCCCCCAGATCAATATCAGGGTCAGGATCAGGGAGCACAGCGCTTTCGCGCCTTTTTGCCACCCGACGGCCAGCAGCAGGACGACGAAGATCACTCCCAGCGCGTACAGGTAATTCTGGCGGAGCAGATCGGTGATGTAAACATCGGCCAGCTTGCCCCGGTCCACGGTCAAAGCGAGCGTAACCGAGTCCCCGTATCCGACCTTGATGTTGAAAACGGGATTGTCGGTTTCGTCGTGAACGATGATCACTTCCTGGCCCCGGTAGGGCCCGGAGGTAATCCTGACTTTGATCTGCTGGCTGTTGACCGGCCGCCCGCTCAAGGGATCGCTAATCTGCCGTTCCGACAAAACGGCGATAACTTTCCCGGTGGCCTCCAATTCCGGAAGGTTGGCCGGGGTCTGAACCACTACCGGTTCCTGCCGCGCCGGTCCGGCCGCCCGCCCGGCTTCGCCCTGTGTAAAAACGTAGGCCAACAGCAATACGAAACCGACAATAACTCCCCATTTGAATCTGAACCGATTATAAAACATGGTAGCCTCCCATTCGGATCATTCCATGTTGAATAGACTGATTATCCTTCCGGAAAGTTCGACGCCTGGACCGGGTTCCCTTTTTTCGAATTTGAAAAAGCCCCATTTTCTCTGCCCGGAATTGGGCGGAAAAGGGGCTTATTTGCTCGGAGTTCAATCGGTAATCCCAGCGGCATCCACACTAACTGTAGCGACACTTTTTCATTTTGGAGCAGTGCCCGCTCCATCTGAAGCAACACTTGCCCTAATTGGGGCAACCCATTTTCCTTCTGGAGCAGCAGTTGCTTCAAAAGGAGCAACCGTTGCCTCAAATGAAGCTCTAATATTTCTATCTAAAGGAACTGTTGCTTCAAATGAAGCTCCAATAAATCCATTTGGAGCGATACTTTCTTCAAATGAAGCTCTACTATTTCCATCCGGCGCAACACATGCTCCAAATGCAGCAACATCCGTACCGGCTAGAGCGGCTTCATCCCCATCATGAGCAACTCTTGCGCCAGCTATAGCGGTTCCCGCTTCAACTGATCGAATTGTCGCTCCGGTCGGAGCGACAATTCGATCAGTTGGGCAGCCTTAGGATTAATTAATCCAACCGCCGCAAAATCCGGCGCCTTTCCCAAAGACCGCCGAGGAGCCCGCGGCGCGGGTCCGCGCCAATGAAGAACCGCTTGACGCGCTCCTATTTCACGATTTGATAGACGCCCAGTTCCTTCAGGATCCCGGCCAGCTTCGCCCGGTTCTCCTCCGAGATCGGGCCGACCGGCGGCAAAGCCACTCCGGCATCGATCCCCACCAGACGCAGAGCCTCCTTCATGACCACCGGGAAAGTTCCCAGGCCGAACGCGATCCGCAAGGGAGCCAGCCGGTATTGATACTCGCGGGCCTTTTCGAGGTCTCCGGCCAGGAACGAATTATAAATCCCGGCCACCACCGCCGGCGCGATATTGGCGGTGGCCGCGATGGCCCCGGCCCCACCGTAAACCAGATTGGCCAGGATCAGCGTATCCCGGCCGGAGATGACGTTAAATTCCTGGCCGGCGGTACGCCGGATATATTCGCCCATCTGGGTCATGTCGCCGCTGCTGTCCTTGATGCCGACGATATTCTCTACCACGGCCAGCTCCGCCGCAAGATCCGCCGGAATGTTCACATTAGTCCGGTCATTATTGCCGTAAAGGATCACCGGCAGCTTGGTGGAGGCGGCGATCTGCAGGTAATGCTCCTTCAACTCGGCCTTGCTGGGAGTAACGAAGTACGGAGTTAACACCGACACCGCTGAAACCCCGCCAATGCTCTCGGCCAATCGGGCCAGTTTAATGCAGTCCCGGGTCGTGATCTCGCTGGCTCCGGCATACACCGGCACCCGGCCCGCCGTTTGCTCCACGGTAATCTCAATGGCCCGTTTTTTCTGCTCCCACTCCAAACCATAGATCTCCCCGGTGCTGCCGAGGATAAACACACCATGCACCCCGCCGGCGATTGTGTAATCGATCACCTGGCGCAGCGCCCTTTCCATCAATTGCCCTTGTTCGTCCAAGGGAGTGACCAGTGCCGGAATCACGCCATACGGTTTAAACATTATCAATTCCTCCCTATCAATTCGCTGAAATCAAAATCCTTCCGTAAAACCGCTCCCCTGGAGACGGTGGTCACCAGCGCCGCATACCGTTTCAGCACCGGACTGGTCACGCCTTTGTCGAACGGACGCCAATTTTTCCGCCTGCGTTCCAATTCCTCGTCGCTGACCAGCAAGTCCAGCTTCCGCTCGGGTATATTCAAACAAATCAAATCTCCGTCTTCGATCAGGCCCATGACGCCGCCCAAGGCCGCTTCCGGCGAAATATGCCCGATGCAGGGCCCCCGGGTCGCGCCGGAAAACCGGCCGTCCGTAATCAACGCGGTCGTCTCGCCTAGTCCCATCCCCATAATCGCCGAGGTGGTGGCGAGCATCTCCCGCATCCCCGGGCCGCCCTTGGGCCCTTCATAACGAATCACCACGATATCGCCGGATTTGACTTTTCCGTCATACACCGCCCGGGTCGCTTCTTCCTCATTATTAAAGACCACCGCCGGGCCGGTGTGAACCCGCATCTTCTCGGAGACGCCGGAGATCTTGACCACCGCGCCCTCGGGGCAGATATTGCCTTTCAATACGCCGTAACTGCCTTGGGGATGAACCGGATTGGCCAGTGGCCGAATGATCTCCGGATTCTTATTTTTGGCGCCGGCGGCGATCGCGCCGATGGTCTGGCCGTTGACCGTCTTTTCCGAGGCCTCAAGCAACGGCAGCATCTCTTTGAGCAAGGCGGTGGTCCCGCCGCTCCGCTCAAAATCGAGGAACGTATACTTCCCGGAGGGTTTGACGTGGACCAGATGAGGCGTTTCCCGGCTCAACCGGTCAAAATCTTCAAGTACGATATCCAGGCCAAGCTCCGAGGCGATGGCCGGGATGTGAAGCATCGCATTGGTGGAGCCGCCAATCGCCGAGCAGACCTTAATCGCATTGATCAGCGAATTCCGGGTCACGATATCGCGGACTTTAATGTCCTCCCGTACCAGCCGGACTATCTCGGCCCCGCTCGCTTTGGCAATGCGCTTTTTCGCCGCATGGGCGGCGTGAATCGTGGAGCAGCCGGGCAAGGTCAAGCCGAGCACTTCGGCTACAATGGCCATGGTATTGGCGGTGCCGTTCATGGCGCAGGAACCGGGACCCGGACAGACACTGCACTCCATTTCGTAGAAATCTTCATCGTTCACTTCGCCCTTTTTCCACCGGCCCGCTACTTCCCGCATATCGGAGATGGCCATCTCCTTCCCGTCGAAATACCCGGGAAGCATCGGACCGCCGGTGACCATGATCGACGGAAGGTTCAACCGGGCGGCGGCCATCAACATGGCGGGCTCAATCTTGTCACAGGATGAGAGAAAAACCAGCCCGTCCAGTTGTTGCGCCTCGACCAGCAACTCAATGCTATCGGCGATATAATCCCGGCTGGGCAGCACGTAATTCATACCAATGTGTCCCTGAGTAAGGCCATCGCAGATCGCGATGGTATTGAACTCGAACGCCACCCCGCCGGCGGCCCAGATCCCTTCCCTGACGTTTTCGGCCAGTTCCCGGAGGTGCATATGGCCGGGATGCATCGCGTTGTAGGAGTTGGCGATTCCGATGAAGGGTTTGTCGATGTCGGCATCCAGCAACCCGATGGCGCGCAGGTGAGCCCGGTTGCCCGACTTATGAGCGCCGTTAGTCACCCTTCCGCTTCGGTAGGTCTTATTGAAGTCGATTTTTCTCAGTTGAAATCCCTTCTTTCATAATATTGTGCATCACGCCCTGAATCGGCTGCGGCCGGGTTCCGGCGGGTCTTTCGCTGGGACACCATACACTCCCCCTTTGGACACTATTCTTTCAACGAACCAATCATAATGCCCTTGACGAAATAACGTTGCAAGAACGGATAAAGCAGCAAAATCGGCACCGTCGCCACCACGATCA
>JAEYGI010000039.1 GCA_023402395.1 Bacillota bacterium | reverse complement strand
CTTCAACGGTCTTTAGCCCTTTTTCTTTTACGATTTCTTTTAGTTCTTTTTTATCGATTCCCATTTCTTTTTCTCTCCTTACTTTTTTATCGGCAAGGAGTTTACACATTTTATTTTACACACCCTTGATCAGAACGCCGGATCAGTTGATTGAGGAGTTGGATCGGATGGGGGCGAGTTCGCTCCAATCAAAGCGGCGGCCGCTTTAGCTGATCCGGGAGCCGGATGGGTTGGAGCGGATGCCGCCCCGGTTGGATGTATTGGATCTTCATCTGAAGCAGTAGTCGCACCAGTTGATCCGAGAGCCGGATCAGTTGGAGCGGTTGTTGCTACAGATGGAAATATTAGAGGATCATTTGTAGCGTCTGTCGCTTCAGATGGAAATGTTGGAGCTTCATTTGTAGCGAGTGTTTCTCTAGATGGAAATGTTGGAGGATCATTTGAAAGAAGTGTTTCTCCAGATCGAAATATTAGAGGATCATTTGAAGAAAGTGTTGCTTCAGTTGAAGGAAGAGTCGCTCCAGATGATCCGGGAGTCGGATCATCTGGAGCGAGAGCGCTACCGATTGGAGCGGGGGGATCTACTCAATGAAATAATTCAGCAGTTAAATATTCACCATCGGCTGAATCGGAGAAATAAGAGAAGCGGCTATTAGAAGACGGGTCGCCATGCCGCTTACTTCGTGGCTTGCAACCGTTGGAAGCGCGGGGATTTCCCAAAACCTAAAAAACACCCCTCCCGAATCTTAAAAATGTCACCTTGGAAAAGGTAAAAATAACGTTACAATCAGATTAAGATGAAAATTTTTTAGAAATAGGCATTTACATCCCCAAAGCCGGCTGTGAATGGGCAAATGATTGAACTTTTTTTCATCTTATGTAAGACATTCCACCTGAGAAAATAGCGGGAGGTTCATCTGATGAGCGTGGCGCCGGTAGCGGTTCAAGGCGGCAAGGCGAAGGCAGCGGGTTTGGCGAAACGGGAGAGTTTGCCGCAGAATCTGAGGCGGCATTGGCCGTTATATCTGATGGCGCTGCCCGGAATCATCTTTTTTATTGTTTTTCGTTACATTCCCTTGGCCGGAACGATCATTGCCTTTAAAGACTACTCCGTGTTTCAGGGTTTCTTCGACAGCCCGTGGGTCGGGTTTAAACACTTTCAAACCTTATTTCATTATCACGATTTTCAACGGGTGTTCTTTAATACGTTGATTTTAGGATTCTGCCGGGTCTTTTTCTTTTTCCCGGTCCCGATCGTCTTGGCGATCCTGATCAATGAGTTAATCCGCCCCAAATTCAAAAAAGTGATTCAGACCGTCTTTTACATTCCGCATTTCTTTTCGTGGGTGATCATTGCCGGATTGACCTTCGATGTGCTCTCGATGAACGGCATCGTCAATCAGGCGCTTGGCTTTTTTGGAGTGGCCCCGATCATTTTCATGCAGGACGAAGCCTATTTCCGGCCAATTTTCATCGCAACTTCGATCTGGCGCGACGCGGGCTGGGGAACCATTGTCTATCTGGCGGCGATCGCCGGAATCGATCCCCAGGTTTATGAATCGGCGGTGATTGACGGCGCCGGCAAATTACGGCAGATCGTGTCGATCACGATTCCGTTGTTGTTCCCGACGATCCTGACCTTGTTCCTGCTCAGTATCGGGCAGTTCCTGGAGCTTGGCTTCGATCATGTCTATAATTTGTTGACGCCGATGACCTATAGCGTCGGGGACACCATTGACACCTATGTTTTCCGGGCCGGCATTCAACAGGCTCAATACAGCTATACGACGGCGGTTGGCGTCTTTCAATCGGTAATCGGGTTTGCCATGGTGTTCACCTTTAATAAGATTTCCAAGAAAATGTCGGATGGGGGAGGCCTATGGTAACGATGCGAAACACCCGTTCCAATCCTGACAAGCTGTTTGCGGTGATCAATATTTCATTTCTCAGCATTCTCGGGTTTATTATGCTGGTGCCGCTATTATCGGTGCTGGCCTCATCACTCAGTTCCGGACGGGCGGTGGATACCAATCAGGTATTCCTCTGGCCGGTCGAATTAACCTTGGATTCATGGAAACACATTCTGGGAATGTCCGATTTGTGGAGTTCTTTCTATATTACCCTGATCAGCACCGTCGTCGGGACCTTCCTCTGTCTATTTTTCACGGTATTGCTGGCGTACGCTTTGTCCAAGGATGAATTGAAGATCGCGAAAGTCGTGATGGTGGCGATTGTGGTCACAATGGTGTTCAAGTATCCGATCATCCCCTATTTTCTGACCCTGAAAGGGATTGGCCTGTACAACTCCTTATGGGTCTTGGTCGTCCCGCATATTATCAGCGCCTATAACATGATTATCATGAGGACCTTTTTCAAACAATTCCCGGCGGAGTTGGAGGAAGCGGCTAAAGTGGAGGGTTGCGGTTATTTTCTGACCTTGTTCAAAGTCGTCCTCCCTTCGTCCAAGGCGGTGCTGGCAACCATCGGACTCTTTTATGCAGTGGTGCTTTGGAATCAATTCCAGCACCCGCTGATGTTTTTGCAAAACCGGGCGCTTTTTCCGCTGCAGATGAAATTACGGGAGTTTATCACCAACTCGGAGTCGATGTTTGTCGCGGCGGAACTGACCAATACCAGCGAACGGACGATCAAGGCGGCCACGATCATCTTCGCGGTGCTTCCGATCTTGATCGTCTACCCGTTCATTCAGCGCTACTTCGTCAAAGGCGCCATGCTGGGAGCGGTCAAGGGATGATTGCGGCGCCGTGGCCGGGATGGTTAGCTGGAAATCATTTTGACCAGGATTTTAAAAGTAAATCCGGAATCAATGGGCACGGTCCAAAATGGTCTGTTTCCGGAACCAAAACGTCGCGTAAGCGGCGGTTGGTTCCGGAAATGGATAATAATGAATCTGACTATCCAATTAGGTCAGGATTAAGGGTGGTCGACGTTGCAGCCGATGCCCTCACCCATTGGGCCAATTCAAGCCGTCTGCCCTCGCCCATTTCGCTCGAAAAGCACTCACGATGGGCGAGGGGAAAATAGGGTCTAACCCCTTGACCAACATGTATTTGGGCCTCTTGAGTCCCTCCCCCATAGCTATCGTCTTTTGATAGCGTCATGGGGGAGGGCAGGCCGCTTCGAATCAACCCGTGGGGTGAGGGCATTGAGATCAGCGTCGACAGTTGTTTGGCTTACCTGAGCAAACTGGAGAGTCAGAATAATCAATAAATAAGAAAAGGGGAGGAAAAAATGAAAACGCGGTATTCGCAATTGCTGTTGGTCGTTCTTTTGGGCATGCTGACGCTCGGATCGAGCGGCGTTCCCGGTACGGTTGAAGCCGCCAAGCCAAAATCGGTGACCGATATTGAGGTCTGGTATCCCAATTCCGCCGGCCGGCAGCCGATCGAAAAAGGCAGCAAACTGTATAACTTCTACAAAGAGACAATTGGGGTCGGCGTAATTCATCCTTATGTGGACTGGAACGGCGGGACTACTTATCTGAATACGCTGAACATGAAGATTGCCGGGAGCGAGATGCCCGATCTGTTCGTACCCTGGGGCGGCATTGAGATCGCTTTGGCGAAACAGGGGGCTTTGGCGGATCTCACCGAGCTTTTGCCCAAATATGCGCCGGTTTTGTGGCGCACCATGCCCAAAGATGTCTGGAACACCGTCAAGGCGTTGGACCCGACCGGAAAAGGCCGGATCTATTTTGTCCCGCAGATCCTGAATTATGGGATTAACGGGGCGATGATCCGCAAAGATTGGCTTGATAAAGTGGGAATGAAAGTCCCCGCCACCAAGGAAGAGTTCGTCGCCGTGCTCCGGGCGTTCCGCGATAAAGACCCCAACGGCAACGGCAAAAAGGACGAGCTTCCGATGATCGGCCGCGAGAACGGCCGCTGGATGGATGTGCTGTTTGCCATGTACGGCGTGGCCATGGACGAAGGCTTCCCGGAATGGGATCTGTACAATAAAAAACTAACTTACGCGGCGGTCACTCCCAATATGAAAGCGGCGTTGGAATTCTGCGCCCAGCTTTATAAAGAGGGATTGCTGGACCAGGAAACGTTTTTGAATAACAAAAACCTCTTCGACGCCAAGTTGAAAAGCGATCGCGTCGGCTGTTTCTATCATCAGCCCGAATTTTTGGTCCCGCGGGTGCTGCCGATGCGCCAAGTCAGTCCCCAGGCGGAACTGGTCAGCCTGCCCGTGCCGAAAGTGGATAAATATCAAGGATTCATCACGATGAAACGGATCCGCCGCACCGCCTATTGGGCGGTTAAGAACAACAAAGATCAGGCGAAATTGATCGCTTCCTTAAAAGTGCTGAACGCGCTGGCTGATCCGAAATTACAGTATCCGTTGTATCTTGGCGTCGAAGGCATGCACCATCAGGTCAAAGACGGCCAGAAGACCCTGTTCCCGATCAGTAAGACCCAGCAAGACCCGTTGCTGCCGGATATCATCCGCACCGCTGAATTCAGCGAAAACGTCCTGTCGGATTTTACGGACCCGGCCTTGAAACCCGTGTATGACATGGCGATCAAAGCCATGCACGACAACCAGAAGAGTGTGAAAGCCATCGCCGGCGACGGGCTGCCGGGGACCATTTACGAAGGATATCCCGATATCGTCGCCCATACGCTTTATTTCGAATACGCCGCGAAAATTATTATCGGGGTTTACCCCATCGGCAAATTCGACGAGTTCGTGGAGAAATGGCACAAAACCGGCGGCGATGAAGTAACCCAGCGGGCCCGCGAATGGTATCAACAGAAACAGGGCCAAAAGAACTAACGGCGGAATCATTGTTTCGTCATAAATAATAAAACCGTTCGGATTGTAAAGATCCCCTCCGCCGGATTGCGCCGGGGAGGGGATCTTTTCCTTGAAAACCGGCTCAGCGCGCGAAGCTCTTCATGTTATAATCAGGTATCAAGGCGGCCGTAACGTTGTCAAGAGGGGTGCTTTATGCGAAAGTTTTTCTTGCGCCGCAAGCTCCGCGATAAACTGTTGCTCAGTTACTTTCTGGTGCTGGTGATCCCGATCATTGTCATCAGCTTGGTCTTTTCCAGCATCGCCGTTCGTAGTTTGGAGGAGGCGGCGACCGAGTTCGCGTCGCTGATCACCTCCCAGATTGAGGCCTCAGTTGACAGCTTCATCGGGGATTGCGATCGGATCTCGAAGACGATTTTTGTCGAGACCAAGGCCCTGGAGTTTCTCGGCAATTACGGTTCGTCATCGATGGTGGACAAGATCGAAAACAAGCTGATCATCGACAGATTGATGCTGCGCCTGACAACCCTGCGACCCGAGGTATATTCGATCATTCTGGTCGGCGCCAACCGCCAGGTCTATCAATCCCCCAATTCCCGGGATACCGTCAATGCCGATATCTTGATGCGGCAGCCCTGGTTCCAACGCTTGCGGCAGACCAACGGCGCGCTGCTGATCACCCCGACGCATGACAGCCGGTACTATGATAATACTAAAGCAGAGGCTTTCTTCAGCATTGGAAGGGTTTTCGTCGATTTGGAAGGTAAATTCCTGGGAGTGTTGCTGTTCGACATCAAACCGGGCGATCTGTTGAATCAAAACGAGAATCTGACGATCGCCCGCAACCAGTATGACATCCGGATTTTGATCAAAACCCGGGACAACGGCATCGTCTATGATTCGAACATTCTTAAAGGCAGAGAAACCTGGGAGCAAGCCTACCATCCCCGCTCCGGCGCGGCGCCGGACGCGAACCGCGGCCGGGAGATGGTCGTTTCCAAGGCCTCCGCTACCGGGCGGTTGATTGTCAGCACCCGGATTCCCCGCCACCAGCTGTTTGCCAAGATCAGCCGGTTGAAATATTTCAGTTTGGGCGTGCTCATCATTTCGCTGCTGGTCATCACCGGTTTGTCGTTGGCGTTCAGTTATGGCATTACCCGGCCGATCAAGGCCTTGCAAAAAAACATGAAACTGGTCGAAAGCGGACGGTATCAGCCGTTGCGGCCGCCGGAGGCCGATGATGAGATCGCCGCGCTGATCAACAGCTACAACCTGATGGTCTCCAAGATCAAGTCGCTGATTGAAGACGTTTACCTGGCGGAGATCAAGCAAAAACAAGCCAAATTCCTGGCGCTCCAGAATCAGATCAATCCGCATATGCTTTATAACACCCTGGAGTCGATCCGGATGAAAGCCGTGCTTAATCAAGACCATGAAGCGGCGGAAATGGTCAAAATCCTGGCCAAAATGTTCCGGCTGGCATTGGGGAAAGAGGGAGCCGAAAATTCCATCGCCGCCGAGATCGAGTATGCCAGAAATTATTTAAAGCTACAAAATATCCGGTTTAATCAGCGGTTTTCGTTGCACGTTAATTTGGAAGCGGCCATCCTGGACAGCCCCATCATCTGCCTGGTGTTTCAGCCGATCATTGAGAACAGCATTATTCACGGCTTTTTGGATCACGATCGGAATTTTGCGGTGGCGATTACGGGGCGGATCACCCCCGAGGCCGACATTGTGATCCAAATCTCCGATAACGGCGTGGGAATCGATGCCCGGAAAGTGGACGAGATCAACCGGACCTTGCAAGAAGCGCAGTACGATCCGATCCAACCGGATCATCCGGACGCCGCGCGCCTCGGCTTGAAAAACATCGCCGAGCGGATCCGGATTCAGTATGGAGAAAAATATTACGTGAAAATCGCGGCCAACCCTTCGTCAGGGGCCACGGTAGAAATTAGGATACCTAAGCAATAAGGGGTGATCGACCTGTACTCCGTGATCATCGTTGACGATGAAATGAATATCATCTCCGGCCTGAGGGTGATCATCGATTGGGAGCGGCTCGGCTGCCAAATCGTCGGGACCGCGCTGAATGGCGTCGAAGGCTTCGACCTGGCGATGCGGGTCAAGCCGGATATTATCGTGACCGATATTCGCATGCCGTACCAGGATGGCCTGCAAATGGTGGCCAAATTAAAAGCCGCTGCTTGCCCGGCCCATTTTATCATTCTGAGTGGGTATTCGGAGTTCGAATACGCCAAAAAAGGGATCGAACTCGGTGTCAATTATTATATTCTAAAACCCGTGGAAGAGGCGGAACTGGAGGAGAGCCTCGGAAAAGTGATTGCGGCCATTGAAGCCGGCCGCAAAACCGAAGCTGAAGTGCAGCGGCTACGGAAAGCGGCGGACCGGAACCGGGAGAGCCTGCGGGAATTAGTGTTGCGGGATATCATTGACGCCGGATCCGAAAATCCCGAATCGCTTCGGGAACTGTTGGTGCTGATCGAGTTTCCGGTGATTGACGCCCATTATCTCAGCCTGGTAATTGAACTCGGTACCGAAGGGGACTGGGGCGAAGGGCCGGCAGAGCGGGCTGCGGAGACGATCCGGGAAGTGCTGGGCAAATCCTACCGGGTCGATGCCTTCATGTATGCGCCGGCCCAGGTTGCG
The DNA here is from genome assembly GCA_023402395.1 of Bacillota bacterium. Taxonomy (GTDB): domain Bacteria; phylum Bacillota; class UBA4882; order UBA8346; family UBA8346; genus JAEYGI01. The sequence goes on along the minus strand of JAEYGI010000039.1, from coordinate 13,133 downwards.
GTGATTCTTTGCCATGGCGGGCCGTTCGACCGGACCGACGTAACCAGAAAGCTTTATCAAATCCGCTATTGTTTAGCCGGGCGCGGCCAAGGCGAGGTAACGATCGGCGCGGGGAGCGGTCAGCGGGAGATCGCCGGCATCAGCAAATCATTTGAAGAAGCTCGTTATGCGCTGAGTTACCAAATCATCAAAGGGAAAAACCGGGTGATCGGATATGATGAGATCGTCAAAACGCCGGCTTATCAAGGAACCATTTCCCAGGAGGACATCAGCCGTTTGGAAGCGGGGATCGAGAGCGGGGCGGTTGAAAACTGCGGCGCGGTCATTGACGATATCCTCCGGAAGCTGGTCGCCACGCCGGGGATCGGCTTGCCGGACATTCAGTTGCAATGCTTGAATATCTTACTGGCGGGCATTCGCAAAATGGCGCCGATTCCGGTTCAAATCAATGAACATCTCGGTAAAAACCTGTTATCCCTGGAAGGAATCGCCCGTTTTCAAACCCTGGAGCAACTAAAGCAGTGGCTGCTGGAGGCCATCGGGAGTATCATTGAGTTGCAATCCCGGCATCACGTTCCCGTCAAGAAAGACCTCATTACCGATGTGAAGGAATACATCGCCCATCACTTCGAACAAAACTTAAGCTTGGCCGCGCTGGCCGGCCGGTTCTTCATCAATCCCTTCTATCTCAGCCAACTGTTTAAAGAGAAAGCCGGCGAAACCTATCTCAATTATGTGATGCGGGTTCGGATCAACAAAGCCAAGGAGCTTTTGGAAACGACCGATCTGAAAATCACCGAAGTCTGCGAGGCGGTCGGGTATACTGACGCCAAATACTTCAGCAAGCTCTTCGAGAAGCTGGCCGGTTGCAAACCGAGCGAGTACAAATCCCGGGTCAGCCGTTTGCCCTGATCGAAAGAGAGGGCTTTACTCCGCTCCGGCCAAATTCCGGTGTGGTTTTCGATTCCCCGTTCATCCCCAGATCCGCTCATACGCTGTTGGCGACAATCCGGTATATTTCTTGAAGACCCGGCTGAAATAATAGAGGTTGGGGTAACCGACTTTGGCCGCGATCTCCCCCATGGGATGCATCCGGCTCATGATCAAATCCTTGGCCTTGTTAACCCGGATAAAATTCAAATATTCGACCGGCGGCATCCGGTAGATCTCCTTGAAGATGCGCCGGAAATGCGAAACGCTCAGATGCGACATGGCGGCCAATTCTTCCAGTGTCATCGGATGGTCGGAGTAGCGCTCCATATAGGAGACGGCTGTCTGGATCTTGACGAAATGTTTTAAGCGCATCGCTTCCTGGACCGACTGCCGGACCACCTCAAAGAGAATCTCCGTCAGCAGCCCCTTGCACTTCATTTTATAGGCGATTCCCTTGTAAAACCAGAGCCGCGCCAGATCCTGAAACAAGCCCGAACAATTCGCCGCGCTGGAGGGTGTAACAATTCCCTTGCCAAAGAATGATTGCAGCCGGTGATCGTCATTGACGCTGAAATGGACGACAATGAAGTGGAACGGGTCGGCCGGGTCGCCCTCCACCCAGTATTGGCTGCCGGTTTCCCTGTATATAAGATGACCCTTTTCCACCGGATAGGCCTGGTCCCCGATATAATAAACCGCTTTGCCGTCCAGCACATAAATCAGGCCGTGATAAAGCCGGCCGGTCTTTTGCCTGAAAGTCCAGTCCGCCGGGCATTGCCGTTCGTAGGCCGAAATGATGTCGGTAACGGTCAGGTCGAAGTCGATGAAATAATCAATGGACCCCTTATCCATTCCGATCCCCTCCGCAATGATCTTACGCTTTTCCGCGCAATCTAGCAACTCCAAAATGATTGAAAAAGACAAATAATAAACCTTTTCGGCATTTATATCCCCCCCGTCCCGGCGTAGAATCAAAGTAAGCCATAAGCGATCTTTGCTTAAAACTACGAAGGTTTGGGAGGAAAATGCGTGATGAAACCGATGTTGTCTTATTTGGAGAACGGCGGCCTGGACGCGGTCGAATTGGTCAATGACGAATACCGGAAGCTGGAGTTGGACGGGATCGCCGGAATCAATCTGACATCGATTAAGAACAAGATCATCTTGCCCCGGCACAATCTGAAACAAGAGCGGGGCAGCCTCAGCCTGAAAATATTCGCCCTGGAGGACTTGTCGGTCAAGACCTATTTCTGCCATATGAGCCTGCACCTGAAAAACCCCTGGCATTACCCGATTTTGACCGACAACGAAAACATGCCCGATTTTACCGAAGCCAGCTTCGCCTTTTCCTGGTCATCCCAGCGCCATCCGCTGATCATGGCCAAGTTTTTCCGGGGCGATTACAACGATGCCTTCACCCGCCCGATGCGCGCCTGCGTCGCCGGCAACTTCTTTTATTTCCAAAAGAATCAGTGGTATCAAATGACTCTGTCCTGGGATAAGGCCGCCAAATCATTTCGGATGTATATTAACGGCATCCTGGTCGGGGCCGAGGACCCGTTTTTCCAGAGCGAGTTTGTGGTCGAAGAATGCGGCGACCGGCTGTTCGCCGGGAATCCAACCTTTTGCCTGGCGGACATTCATTTTTACGATGAATTCATCGACCAGGCCGATGCGGCGGCCTTATTCGAATCGACCGGGATTCCGGTGGATCCCGTGACCCATGCCGCGTTTCGCCGGATGCACACCGGGGAAAATTTGCCCGCGTTCGACTGGCAACCCGATGCCGAGTGGCGCGACGAACTGACGCTGCCGCTGACCAACCCGGCCGATCTGGAGCGTTTTTACGTGCAGGGCAATCAGGACGGCCAGCCTCCGCGCATTACTGACAAAGGATTGTTAATCGAAACCTATCAAGGGGATCCGGGCCATAACTTTAACTATTCCGAAGGACGCAAGCATATTTACCTGATGACCGACCGGGCCTTTGAGGGGGATCTCTATCTGGAGATTGAATATCAGCCGTTGAAACAAGGGGGGCTGGCCTTATTCATGTTCCAGGCGTCGGGGATGCAACGCGAGGATTTCATGAAGGATTACGCCTTGAGGACCAGCGGGACCATGCGGATGATCACCCGTGAAGATGTCCGCAATTACCATTGGGAATTCTTCCGCCAGATGAACGACGTCCGGGGCGATGTCAATTCGACCGGTCTGACCAAGCATCCGTTTCAACGGAAACTGGGCTACGGCTGTTATCCGGGACGGTTGGAGACCAATCAATGGCACAAGGCCCAGGTCCTGCAGATCGGGGATCGATTCATCTGCGCCGTCAACGGCAAAGTGGTCATTGACGCGCGGGATTATTCGGATCAAAACCATGGGCCGATCTATTCGTTCGGGCGGGTCGGGTTGCGCTGCATGGTCAATACCCGGATGCTGTTCCGCAATTTCAAAGTGATGAACCGAAAACCGCCCTTTACCGTTCTTGGGAAATAGCCGGTTCGATGCGGTAAAAAACGCGACAAAGGATTATGGCGATGAGCATATTTTTGAAAACCGGGCAACGCGAAGCGATCCTGCAAGATAAGGTTACGTATCCTTGCAACGAAGTCTATCGGGCGTTCGACCGCCGGGTCCGGTACCGGGCCGCCGCGCCGGGGCTGACCGACCGCCGGACCACCACCGACTGGTGGTTTCATACCGCCGATTACATTAGCGATGCCGCCATGGCCTACGCCATCGCCAAAGAAGCCAAGACCGGCATTTGGCTGCGGGATGTGGTCACCAGCATCATTCGCCGCCCGATCGACGATATTGTGGGCCCCGCGTTCCGCGATCATCAAACCAAACCGCCCAAGGGCCATTTGGAGACGGCCCACATCACCTGGGCGGTTGTGGCCGCGCTGGACTTGGCCGGGGAGGCGTTTACCCCGGGGGAGATCGAAGAAGCCGAGACGTTTCTGCGCGACCTTTGTTTGCCCCTTTGCCGGAGAGGGTATGAAAGCTATCCGCACCTTCACAACTGGCGCGTCATCTTCATGGCGGCCATCGCTCAAATCGGCGCCGGTTTGAATGACCGGGCGGTGCTGGACGAGGCGGTCGAGCGGTTCAATTTTTGCATTCAAGTGTTTCAAGCGGACGGCAGCTACGGCGAATCGCTTCAGTACAGCAACTATGCCATCTTTGCCTTCATGATGGCCTATGAGGCGCTGACCGGACGGGAACCGGCCCTGGCGGCGCGCCTGCCGATCGCCGCCTACGCTTCAACCATCCGTTGGATGATCCACAGTTACTTTTATAAAAAGCCGTTGCCCGGTTGGGGGACGGCGGCGTTGCCGCGGGCGGCCAATTTTAGTGACAGCGCGGCGATTTTCAAGCCCACCGCCGATGTCTTGTTGCATTTCGCCAGCCGCTTCCGGGCGACGAATCCCACCGAAGCGGGGTTGGCGCGCTGGTTCTTTGAGCGCTTGTATCTTCCGATTGCCGACAATGTCACCTCCGATCAGGGCACGTTTGGGTTGATGAATGACTTCGGCTTTCTGACCCTGCCGTTATTGACCGGCGCCGCGCCGCCGCTGGCGCCGGAGCAGGCCGGCCTGCCCTTGCTGGGCGCTTACGGCAATGGGGATGTTTTGTCCCGCGACACCTGGGAGGAGACGGGGACGATTTTGGCGGTCCACGGAGGCGGCGAACCGCTGAACACCGCCGGCCACTTGCACGGCGATTTGAACAGTTTTATCCTGGCCCATAACGGGGAACGGTTATTGGCCGATCCCGGCCATAGCTGTTACCGGAATCTCATTCATGAACTGGAAGCCGGCACCGGGACCCATAATACGTGCCTCTTCGCTTACCAGGACGCCAACGGCGCGAAAGTGACGCTGGCCCAGAAAAAGCTGGAATTACGCCGCCGGGTGGTTGACGGCCGGCTCTTTCCGCCGCTGGACCGGGGCGGGCGGCGGCTCCTGGCGGAACGGATCGGCGATCTGACGGTGATCGCTTCGGAAGCGGCGGCGGTTTATGGGAAACCGTTGCAAACTTTTATTCGCTTTTGGTTGCTAATCCATCCCCACGTGTTGTTCGTGGCGGATTTAATTGAAGCGGAAGTTCCGGTGACAACCATCTGGAACTGGCTGGTCAATAACCGCGACGGCCGGATGGAATACGATCTGGAATCGCCGCGCCGGTTAACGGTATACAAGGGGAACTCCGGCATGAAATTGGCCCATTTTGGCTCCGGCGCGTTTAGCGGTCCCGAGTACGCTTACATTCATGACGTGTATCATCCGTTGCCGGCGCAACGCGGCGAGGGCAGCGCCGGCAGCGGCTATCTGTTCCATGTCAGCGGCCAAATTGCGAGCCAAAGGGAACTGGCCGTCCATGGCATCGCCCTGGATTCCTATGGCGGAATCGATGGGTGGGAGCTGCTCTCCGAGAGCCCCGATCGTTTTCAGGCCGTTGACCGCCGGTCGGGACAATCCATATCATTGCAAATCAACCGGGACGAGCTGAGTTTTACGGTTTCCGGCGCGGGCCGGCCAGCCTGCCGGATCGCGCCGGCCCCAACCGGGGCATGGCGGTTATTCCGGTTGCCGGCGTGAATATTCAGAACGGAATGGAGCGGATAACGATGCGGCAAGTCGCCAAGGAACCCCTGATCCGGCCGGAGCGGTTCAGTGGGGTCGAAGCGGATGAAGCGGCGCGGGTCGATGGCGCGCTCGCCACGGCGCTGGCCAAGATCGACCGGAACCTGGCCGATTTCGGCATGGCTTTCCCGGCCCCGGCCAGTAAGAACAATTGCTATCCTTTGGGTGACAATACCGAATGGATGCCCGCCTTTTGGACGGGAATGCTTTGGCTTGCCTATGAACTGACCGGGGATTTGAAATACCGGAGCCGGGCGGAAGCGCACGGCGAGAGCTTTGCGGCGCGCTTGCGCGACCGGATTCAGGTCGATAATCATGACTTGGGATTCCTGTATACGCTGTCGTGCGTCGCGCAGTTCAAATTAACCGGCGCCGCGGCGGCCAAAGCCACGGCCCTGGGAGCGGCGGAGCAGCTGTTGACCCGTTATTGCGATCGGGCCGGGATCATTCAAGCCTGGGGGGATCGCAACGATCCGGCGCAACAGGGCCGGATGATCATTGACTGCCTGATGAATCTGCCGTTGTTGTACTGGGCGGAGCGTTCCACCGGAGAGAAGCGTTTCAGCGACGCCGCCTACCGGCACGCGCGGCAGTCGGCCCACTATCTCGTGCGGGACGACGCTTCGACCTACCATACCTTTTATATGGATGTGGAAACCGGCCGGCCGCTCTGCGGCCAGACGCATCAGGGCTACCGCGACGATTCGTGCTGGGCGCGGGGCCAAGCCTGGGGCATTTACGGGTTCGCGTTGAGTTACGCCTATACCGGCGATCCAGTCTTTTTGGAAATCAGCCAATGCTTGGCGAATTACTTTTTAAACCGTTTGCCCGATGATCTGGTTTGTTATTGGGATCTCTTTTTCACCAGCGGCAGTCAGGAACGGGACAGCTCGGCGGCGGCGATCGCCGTCTGCGGATTGTTGGAATTGACGAAACACTTTGCTCCGGGGGACCCGGAGACGGTCCGATACCGGAATGCCGGCCGGGCTATTTTGAGGTCCTTGATCCAAAATTACGCGGTGCCTTCCGCGGCGGCTTCCAATGGCCTGCTATACCATGCGGTGTATAACAAGAACAAAGGTAACGGGGTCGATGAATGCTGTCTGTGGGGGGACTATTTTTATCTGGAAGCGCTGGCGCGGCTCAAGACGGACTGGCAGGGATTTTGGTAGACGCGCTTGGAAACAACTCTCCGAAAGATTTACCGTATAAACCAATATAATTATTCAGTTTACTAAGGTTAGCAAAAATAACTGTCGGCTTCGATATCGATGCCCTCTCCCCTTAGGTGGACTCAGAGTTGTCTGCCCTCCCCCATCACGCTCGAAAGGCACTCGCTATAGGGGAGGGTGAAATGGACCTAAATTCATTGCTTGTACGATTGTAGGCATCTTCGGTCCCTCCTCAGCGTTAAAAAATCTACGATTTTTTAAGCGCATACATAGCTATCGCTTTTTGATAGCGTAATGGGGGACCAGAGCCAGGAAGGATCCAGTTCCGGCGTCCACGGATGGAGAACGCCGGGAGGTGTGAATTTTGACAACCTTTTCGACCAACTCCTTCCTAAATATTTACAGAATAGCTTGATGACATTGGGGGAGAGAGGGCGTTGGCGACAACGCTGACCATCTTAATCCCGGACCTAAATGGATAGTCATTTAAATCAATATCCGTATACGCTTGATCAAGCGATTGGAGGATTCATTATGAAAACAGTACCTGAAACCGACGGATACCGCCGTATCAAAGCGGCGGCCGTCAATTACGTCAATGCCTGTAAAATCGGGCCTGACCCCGGACGGTACGCCAAATGGCTGGATGAGGCCGAAGCGACTTTTTACGGCTCATTTCACGCCGCGCATATTCTGGATCTCTTCGGTGAGCTGGATCAGTTCGCGCCGCGGGATTTGGACGCGTGGGCCGAGTATTTCCTGGAGAAGCAGACCGATCAAGGGTATTTCTCGACCAACCCCGCGGACCGGCGGAACGAACGGCCCATCGAGGAATTGGACGCCATTTTGCATTCGACGCGCGGCGCGATCTGGTCGTTGCGGATCCTGGGCCGGAAAGCGGCCAAGGAGTTCCGATTCTTTGAAGAGCTATTGGACGCCCAAAAGTTGTATGCGTGGGTGAAATCGTATGACTGGAGCCGGCCCTGGACGGTGAGCAATCAGATTTGCGCCGGCGCCACGATCCTGATGGCGATGCGGGACTGGTTCGGCATCGCCGACGTTGATCGGATCATGGAAGCGGGCCTGTACCCGGCCTTGGAAGAGCTGCTGGATGAGCGGACCGGTTTCTGGGGCACGCACTTGGGCGCGCCGTTGCCGCACGGTTTGTATGGCACCATCCATGTCGCGCCGATTTATTTCGCGCAGCGGTGGCCGCTGCGGGCGGTTGAGCGCAATGTGGACTCCACCTTGAAGTGTCAGGAGGCGGACGGCTCGTTCCCGGATGGAACCAATTGCCCCGATTTCGACGGCGCCTATATGATTACCAATCTTGCCAAACTCACCGATTACCGGCGGGGCGATCTGGAACGGGCGGCGCGGCGCTATCTGGAGAATGCCCTGATGCATGAGGATCCCGGTGGCCGCGGGTTTTTCTGCCACCGCCGCGATAAGGATCTCTCTACCTTGGGACCGGGTCAGGGCCCAGCGTGGGGGTACCGCGACGGCCGGCGGACGCTGACTTACAAGCCGAAGGAGCCTTCGGTCAAAACTCATATCATGCTTGACTCCTGGTTTTACCCGTTATCGATTGGGCTCGTCGCCGCCATGCTGGGGGATACCGGCTACGAGGGGCCGTATCAACTGAACCCCATGTCGCTGCATGAGAGCAATGCCGAGGTTAAACCGACTTTGTAAGTCCGGAAGTCGTCGCCAAAAATCATAAAAGGGGGAAATCGAATGGAAATGAAGGTTTGCTTTAAAAAAGGCGCGCTGTTGTTTTGGGCATGGCTGATCGGCTTTTTGCTGGCCCTGAACACCGCCGGCATTGCCAACGCCGCCGTCACTTATGATGTAACCGGTTTTGGGGCCGACAATAGCGGCGCGACGCTGGCGACGGCCGCCTTTCAAACATGCATTGACGCCGTAAACGCCGCCGGCGGCGGCGTTGCCAATGCGCCGGCGGGCACCTATCTGATCGGCACCATTGTGTTGAAGAGCGGGGTGACCCTGAATCTCGCCCAAGGCGCCACTTTGAAAATCAGTACCAATCCCGCCGACTTGCAGGCCAACCCCTACGACCCGATTCGAATCAACGCGATTCGCGCCGACGGCGCGGTCAACATTGGAATCACCGGGCCGGGCGTCATCGATGTCCAGGGCGACGCCTGGAGAGCCAGCAATAATTGGCTGCCCGGCAGGCCGAACCGGGTAATCATGCCCGCCTTGTGCGACGGCGTAACCTTGAAAGACTTTTCAGTCATCAATTCCTGCGGATGGACGATTAATCCGGTGGCTTGCGATAATGTGACGATTGACGGCGTAACCGTTAAAAGCCTGCTCGATAAAAAGATGGATGACGGGATCGATTTGGAATCCTGCCGCCACGTTGAAGTCAACCGGGTATGGGTGGAAGCCGGCGACGACGCGATCACGATCAAAACCGGAGCCATTCAGAATCCCGGTTTGATCCGATCATCATACGACATCAATATTCACGATTCCTATTTCTTCAGCAATACCGCGAGTGCCTTGAAGATTGGCAATGAAAACCAGCAGCCCATTTACGATGTTACCTATTCCAACATCGCGATCGGGACGCAACACTCCGGCCCGGTGGGGATCTTCGGGATCGCCTGCAACGCCAACCGGGGCGCCGACATCTACAATATATCGTATACCAACATCGTCATGAACGGGGTAAAAAGGCCGATCGGCATCTCGGAAACCAAGTACGACGCCGGCTATCTGCCGCCGGACCGCTACGGCAACGCCCATGATATTACCCTGGAAAACATTACGGTTACCGATGCCTTGGGGTCCTCGTTCATCCTGGCCGCGCCCAATGACACCATCGACAATATTACGTTAAAGAATGTCAATATCCACACCAAGGAGGGCCTGGCCAGCATTCCGGCCGCTCCCGCCGAACCCTACGCCAACGCGGAAGGTTATGGCGCGATGCCCGCCTACGGCATCTACGCGCGCCGCGTCAACGGATTGCGGCTGCTGCGCGACGCCGCCGGCAACGGCGCGGCCTTTTATTCGGATGTAAGCGACGCCCGGCCCGCCGTCCAATTCGTCGATTGCGCCAATCTCGATACGAGCGGGTTGATCGATGACCTTGGGTTCGTGGCGATCCAGGAAGACTTTAACTCCGGGACCACCGGCAGCGCGCCACTGGGGTGGACGGCGTCGGGAACAGCGGTTACCGTCGAGAATCTGCCCAGTGCCACCGATAAAAGCCTGCGGATCTATGACAACAGCCTCAGCGCCAGCATGTTTGCTCAGAAAACTTTCGTTTACCGGAGCAGCGACACGGTAGTCGAATATCAGGTCATGCTGCCCCGGATCAACGGCACCGAGGCGCTCTCGCTCCGGGACGCCGCCGGTGCGAATGCGATTACCGTCGCCTTCGATCCCGCCGGGAATATTTATACCTATGATGGCGGCACCAAAACTACGGTCCAGAGTTATACCCCGAATACCTGGTACACCATAAAAATAACCGCCCGGCCGGCGACGGACACTTTCGACTTGGAGATCAATGGAACCCCGAAGGCCGTCAATAAAGCGTTCCGAACCGCCGTGACTCATTTAAACAACCTTTATTTTTCATCGGCGACCGCCACCACCGGAGAGGCCTATTACGACAACATCAAAGTAGAACCGGTTTATCTAGTCAATGAGGATTTCAACGCGGAAACCTCCGGAAGCATCCCCTCCGGCTGGACGTTGACCACGGCCGGCGGAACGGTAACCGTCGCCGCTATGCCCAGCGGCACTGACCAGAGCCTGAAAATGTATGATCACAGTACCTCAACCTATGTCAGCGCCGCCAAGGATTTTACCGCTCAAACGTCGAATACCGTATTCGAGTATCGGGCGATGGCGACGCAGGCCAACGCGATCAGCGGGTTCAGCGTTCGGAATTCCACGACCAATGTGATCACGGTGGCATTTGACTCTAACGGTTATCTGTACACTTATGACGGCGCCGCCAAGATCAATCTCCAGACATATGAAGCCGGTACCTGGTATACCGTAAAAATTATCGCCAAACCGGGGACGGGCCGTTTTGACGCCTATATCAACGGCCAATTGCGTTGCGCCGATTTTAGTTTCCGCAACGCGGCGGCGCTCTTTTCCAATGTATACCTCAATACGGCCAACGCGACGACCGGAACGGTTTATTATGACAATATCAAGGTGAGTTATTGACGATGAATCAATGGCAGAAATGGCAAGCGCGGCTTATCGCCCGAGAGATGGTCGGGATTTTAAACGCCCAGTCCTATCAGGCGCTTTACGCCGAGGATTTGGACGCCGCCCGAGAGTTGATTTTGGGGATGATCCCGCCGGGTTCCAGTGTCGCCCTGGGTGGTTCCGAGACGTTGAGCGCCATGGGACTGGTTGAGGCCTTCCGGGATGGCGAGTACCGGTTTTTCGACCGTTATCAGAAGCTGCCCTTTCCCGAGATCGTGGAGATTTACCGCCAATCCATGCTGGCCGATTTTTTGGTGACGGGATCGAACGCGATCACCCGGAACGGGGAGATCGTCAATATGGACTCGTCGGGCAACCGGGCGGCCGGAATTATTTTTGGCCCGCGGCGGGTGATCATTGCCGCCGGGGTCAATAAAGTGGTTGACACTGTGGCGGACGCCTTGAAGCGCATCAAAGCGATCGCGCCGTTGAACGCCAAGCGGCTGGGACACCCGACGCCGTGCGCGGAGACGGGCCGGTGCATGGACTGCCTGACTCCGGCGCGCATTTGCAACGCCATCAGCATTGTCAATCACGGCCTGAAATTTGAGGGCCGGATCACGGTGATCATAATCGCCGACGAGTTGGGGTTTTAGACGAACCAAGAAATGAGCGCGGTTCTAATGTATGAGATGTATGAGGATCGAGTAAGGCAAGGCAAAACGGACCGTTTTGAAAACCGGTATTCGCCCCATTGCGACGCGGTGTCTTACCGTTCGTCCCGCGACCCTTCGCTCCGGCTGGCGATGCGGGTGCTAAAGCCGGAGCGGCCCTCGGATATCCTGGTCACTACCCACGGCTGGCATATGAGCATGCCGGAGTTTGCGGCCATGGACGCGCCGCCGCCGGGGCTGGACTGCTTAACCCTCCAAGTCGATATGCGGGGCCGGGCCTTTTCCGAGGGCCGGCCCGACTGCAACGGCTGGGAGTTGTTGGATCTGACCGACGCGGTGGCCTATGCCCGCATCCATTACCGGGAATGGCTCCGGGACGACGCCCTGGTTTACTTCGAGGGGGGCAGCGGCGGGGGCGGCAACGCCTATGCCGTTGCCGGAAAGTTCCCCGATTTCTTCGCGGCGGTCACCGCGCTGTACGGGATTACCGACTATGACCAATGGTACCGCGGGGATAGCCTCGGCGAGTTCCGGGACGAGATGGACGTCTGGATCGGAACGACCCCGGATCAGAACCCGATGGCTTACCAATCCCGTAGCGGGATCTGGTTGTTGGAGAACTTGCATGCTCCGCTGTTAATGATTCACGGCGAGCGGGACGCGCGCTGCCCGGTGGAACAGGCGCGGCGTTATGTGGAGCGCGCGACGGTCCTGGGCCAGGCGGACCGGATTCAATACCTGGAACTGCCGGGGGTCGGGGGCCGGAATCACCTGGAGCGGGCGACCTCGGACCAACTGGCCTGGATCGCGGCGCTCAGCCGAGACCATCGCGCCGCGAACCGGAAGCCGGTCTTCCTTCCCGAACGGGGCCAGCTGGTGGTGGCCGGTTATCTTTTCACCAAGCGCTTCTCGGTGGTGCTGGACTCCATCGACAAAATGGCGACGGTGGACTACGATCTGGCCCGAAATGCGTTCCGCCTCACTTCCCGGGTGGAATGCCGGGCGAAGATCAATACGGCCGAGGAGGGCGAGCGGATCGTTCACGCCGGGCCCAAAGCGGAGTAAGGATTGGGTGCCGCCGGGATAGTGGAATAAGGAAGCAAAGCAATGGGAAACCGAACCCCGTTTAAATTCAAAAGCCATGTGATAAAGTCAAACGACCGATTGTATTCTGTGCGGAATGGAGAAACGACTTTATCACTTGCTTTTCTGAGCTTTTGTGTATAACTCCGGCCTTTGGCCGGGGTTTGTCACAACGCTTTTAAAACCCCGGTTCAGCAAGGAGTGAGCCGGGGTTTTTGACGCGCCCCGCCCCGAGCAAGGGGAGCGCTCACTCTAGTTGATCCGGGTGCCGCCGCAACTGATCCGGGGCTCTGATCGGGTCTGTCAAAATATTTGTGTAAACACCAAATAAAATAAGATTACGAAAAGAATTAATTAAGATAAGAAAAGATTAACACGATCACCAAAGCGGATGGCAAGTTTGGAAATGATCAGCTGCC
>JAEYGI010000016.1 GCA_023402395.1 Bacillota bacterium | reverse complement strand
CAATGAAGAAGGAGTGGTCTTCATCGATTAACAGGCAGGTTCACTATAGCTGTTTATATTGACCAATTTAAAAATCTGAGATATTCGAAGAATTTTAAAGATATATTTTAATTTATTGAGATAGATGTAAGGACCCTGAAGGGTCCTGGGAACGGAATGGGATGAATCATTCGGCTGGAATTTAGCCATGGAAGGCTTACATCTTGTAGCCGGGCCGTTCACGGCCCGATCGGCAGTAACAATTTTTATAATTAATAAACGGAGGACAAATCATGAACAGCAATTTACCCCAGGCCCGGGCCCTGACCCTGGCCGAGATCAAAGCCTTGCGGAACGCCGGCCTCGACCCGGCGTTCCTCGAAAACGACCTGACCATGAAGGTCAACGCCGAGATGGTCGACTGGATCCTGGAGCACGCCTACCGGGGATTCGACTTCGCGAACTTCCCCTATTCCGCTTGCCTGGAGCTGGCGACCCGAACCTATCAACTCACCTACAGCGTTACCGGGACCGAGGAAAAAAACTCCTAGCGGTCTGGTCCTGGTGGGCGGACGGCCGTAACCGCTATTGCGCCGTCTGCCGCGCGGGCCAGGGCCGGACCGGAACCCGGCACGACTGCCGCGACTGCCCCGACCGCTGCCCGGAGCCTCTTCCCGCCAACCGGTCCGCCTGGACTCTTTGGCAACTGGCGGGGAACCAGTGGCGGATCTCCGGATTCGGCCTGATCGGCCTCGATTACCCGGCGGTGCTGGCCATCGCCGGCCTGCACGGGATCGAGGTCACGCCGGGAGTGTTCGGCCGGTTGCGGATCCTGGAGGGGTATGAGTTGAGGAGATGGAGAAAGGAGGAGTAGGATTGAGTGAACTTCCAATTAAATTAGAATTAACCGCCAAAAATTTAAATCAAGTTAAGGCTGATATCGGCGCGCAAGCCGATGAGGCCGTAAAACAGATAGCGGAGTCGTTTAAAACGATTGGAGCGAATCTGAAAGCGCAGATCGAGCAACTGCCACAAACACTGCAAACAAGCATTGATACGCTGGGACACTCACTGGACGAATCAATGGCTGACCTGAAAAAAACCGTGGATGTAAACCCCATACAGGATTTGAAAGCAGGATTCAAAAAAGCGTTATCCGGGGTGGCCGACTCATTCCAAGGTGAGCTGGAGAAGATCGCTAAACCCTTCGCCGATTTTAAGGAGCAACTATCCAGCGCATTTGATCCCGAGGAGTTGTTGCAAACCCTAACGGGTGGGGTAGTGGAGAACGTTAATCGCCTTAAAGACCAGGTTGATCAAATTCCCCAAGGGTTGCGCGCTGGTGTCGCTGCGGTAGAAAAATCGGTGAAAGACATCGGGACGAATCTGGCCGGCAGTCTAAATTTGGATCAATGGAAAAGCTTGCGAGACAAGGTCAAAGATATTGCCGCCAATCCGGGGCAAGTGTCGAGCGGGGATTTGACGGAAGTTATCAACTCATTCACACAGTTGAAAGAACAGGCGCTAACCATCTTCAGCAATCCGGAGGGATTCCTGAAGGGACTTAGCGGCGGGCTTATCGATAGTATTCATGGTTTGCTACAGCAAGTCGAACTTATTCCCCGGGAGTTGAAAGAAAACATTGCCGGAGTCGGGCAATCGTTAAATGAGGCCTGGACGAATCTTAGCGGACTTTTTAACGGTGATGGAGCGGGGAGTATTCTAAAAGAATTGATGACCAATCCGTTACAAGCATTGTTCGGCGGCCGAGCGAATCCACTCGACCAAATTAAGGAACAATTTTTGAACATTTTCAATAATCCAGACGGACCTTTGGCGGGCGTAACCGGGAGTTTTCAAGGAATCTTCCAAGGTTTGACGCAACAAATGGGGCAATGGTCTCAGCAATTTATCGCGCCGCTGGTGCAATCATTGGGCGGTACAATGAACAACCTTTTCGGTAATCTTTTCAGCGGGTTTCAAGGATCCGCTTCCAATGGGTCCGGTTTTTGGGGCAATTTGATATCGACGATCTTCTCTTATTTTGCTTACAGGGCCAATGGTGGGCCGGTCACCGGAGGAAGCCCATACATCGTGGGCGAACAGGGGCCGGAGTTATTCGTCCCGTCCACCAGCGGGATCATCGTTCCCAATCATCAATTGGGAGGATCAAATAGCCAAGGGTCGGCGCCACCGGTGACGGTGAACGTCATCAACAACAGCGGCCAGCAGGTCAACGCCAGACAGGAATCGCGGTTCGACGGCCAAAGCTATGTGATCGACGTCTGGCTGGATGCGATGAATCGGAATGTCGGCGGATTACGCGACATCGTCATGGCAGGGAGGTAAATAAAATGAGCAGTGATTTAAAGTTTCCCGATATCGCAGCCCCCGTCTATCCCTTGCACGAGGACTGGGAGGACGTGGGAATCAGCGCCGGGTTCGAGGACGGCACCGAGCAGAGCCGGCCCCGGTTCACCAGGTCGCGCGGCTCCTGGACCTTGCGCTGGAACGCGCTTAAGAACGCCGATTACGAAGAGTTGATCCGGTTCTGGAAGGAAGACGCCCAGGGCAAAAGCGTCAGCTTTACCTGGATTCATCCGGTGACCGGCGTTGCTCGTATGGTCCGGTTCGTTCAAAAGCAACCGTTTCAGCAGGTCGCGCCCGGCGTCTGGTCAGGCGAAATGACCCTCCGGGAGGTGTGAGCGTGGCTCTTAATCTATCGAAAGTAGCCAAGCTGGAAAAGAATAAGATCGCCGGGGATGGGGCCTGGCTGATCCTGCTGGAGATCACCCTGAAGACTGCGGAGGATGAAGATCTGACCCTCCGGGTGGTCCGGAACAACGAGGATATCGAATGGAACGGCCAGATCTGGGTCGGGTTTCCCTTCGACCTCGACGAAGTGGTCGAGGACTCCGGCGGCGAACTGCCCCAGATCGGGCTGCGGGTTTCGAATATCACCCGCGCGGTCCAGCATTATGTGGAAGAGGCGGGTGGCGGTGTTGGCGCCTCGGTCCGGCTGCTGGTGATCCATTCGTCCAATTGTAACAAACCGGGTGATACGGACGCCAACCAGCCGGAGGTGGATGAGACCTTCACCGTCCGTTCGGTGAAGTGCGACCTCAATTGGGTGCACTTCACCCTGAGCGGCGACTTCCCGACCGTGCGCCGGATCCCCGAAACGCGCTATATGAAGGATTTCTGCCCGTTCCCGTTCCGGGGAGTTGAATGTGGCTATGCTCCCATGGAAGCGGCTATTCGTATTGATGAGCATTCTTTCATCATCAGTGGCAACTGGACCATTAAGTATCCGGCAGAGCAGCGTATTCTATTGATGGCTGACTCCGGCACCCGACGTTGTGTAGTTAAAGATAGTGAATATCAGGAAGAGTCCGGCTGGACCCTTATCCGGATCAACGAGAAAATAACGGTTCCAGACGACCTTCGGCAGGTATCCCTTTGGTGCAATAAAACCTTGGATAATTGTAGGGATCTTGGCAACGCGATCCGCTTCGGCGGCGAACCCGGGATCCCAGAGGGAGGAACCTACAAGTCTGGTGATTTTTAACGGAGGACTAAAGTAATGTTGCAGATCACAATCGACGATCTTCTGGGCAAGCCGTTCGTTGATGGTGGACGGGGCCCGGATACCTACGACTGCTGGGGACTGGTCCGTGAGGTTTTCCGGAGACACGGGATTGAGCTGCCGGACTATCGAATCAGTTGCCTGGCTAAGGAGGCCATCGACCGCCAGGTGGCGCTCGACCGTTCGTTCTGGACCCGCTGCGACCTGGCTGGTCCACCGGTTCCCTCCCTGGTGGTGTTGAAGCAGCACACTCAATTCTGTAATCACACCGGAGTCTATCTCGGCGAGGGCCGGTTCCTGCATACGTTGAAAAAGACCGGGGTAATCATCGATCGGACCGACCATCTCTTCTGGAAGCGGAAGATCGAGGGGTACTATATACCGGGGTGGATCTGACCCAAAAATCGGTGGCGTTATGTAAAATATTTTAGTAGTAATGATGTTTTGGAAGGAACAGAAAACGCCAAGGCTAAGCCGGGCGTTTTCTTGATCTCAATTGGAACCGGAGGTGGTTCAATGTCGAAAATTACAATCGTTACAATCCGGAATCCGTTTGACCTAAACGACCGGGAGATCAAGGAACTGAGCCATGTCCCGGGCGAGGCGGTCGGGCATTATCTCCGGACCGTGCTGTTTCCGGCCGATCCCGGGGTCGAACTGGCGGTCAGCCTGAACGGCGCGGTGCTCTCGGCCGAAGAGTACGGTACAATTCAGCCCGCGTCCGGCGACTTCATCGTCCTCTGCCCGGTGGTCGGTAAGAGCGACGACGCGCAGAAAACGATTAGCTTTATCGCAGCAGTTGTCATGACCATGATGGGGTATGGATATGGCGCGGAGAATTTTTGGAAAACCGCTTTCTCGGCGGAGTCATTTAAACAAGCGCTCATTATCAACCTCGGCGGGCTGTTGGTCAATTATTTGGCCCAGCCGAAGATCGATCAGCCGAAACAACCCAAAGCGACTTATAGTTGGGGCCAGCTCCAGTCTCTCCAGGGCCAGGGTAACGCGGTGGCCCTGACCTACGGAAAAGTCCGGACTGCCGGCCAGATCGTGGCCCAGCACGTGGAGTCGGTTGGGGATAAACAATACCTGAACCTGTTGCTCTGCGGCGGCGAAGGGGAATTGGATTACTTGAACGGGATTACCAATATAAAAATTAACAAGAGTGAACTTAAGACCTTTGGAGATGTGAGTTCATATTCCACCGGTGATCCGGATGATGGCATCGTTGAATATTACGGACCGCTGAATGATAATCAGCGTAAACTGGAGGTTCACAAGCGGTTCGGGACCAACACCCAAAAGGCAATCAGTGCCTTTGGCGACACCTATTTTGATCTGTATCCCGGGATCGAACTGACCAGCAACGAAAATATGAACCAATGGCAGACCGTGGCTACCGAGGGCGACAACGGAACTAAGCTGGAGGTGACTGTTGAGTGCCCGTCCGGTTTGTACCGGATGAGCAACGGGGATCTGAAGGAAGCATGGTTCAAGATGGAGATTGAATATCAACGAGAAGGCAAGGATCCGGATTGGAAACAATGGATAAACCCGGAGAACGATGGATTGATTAAAGGTTCACAATATGAACCGGTCCGGAAGTCGTATCTGCTCGACCTTCAAGAGCGTTGCCGGGTTCATATCCGCTGCAAGTGCGTTGCCGTATCAGGCAGCGCCGAGGATAATCACAGCACCCGAACCTATCTGAGCTGCGTCTCCCATATCGCCACCGAGGACTTTATCCGTCCGGGCAAGGCGCTGTTGGGAATCCGGGCGCTGGCCACCGACCGGATCTCCGGCGGGACGCCGGCGGTCACCTGGGAGCAGAGCCGCACTAACGTTTGGGTCTGTATTGACCCGGTGACCAACGACTATCAGCCGAAGCCCGCCACCAATCCGGCCTGGGTTTGTTATGACCTGATCCATCGCGCCAAGTGGTTGAAGAACCCGAACACCAATATTCACGAATTAGCGGTGAAAGGCGTTCCGGCCTCCAGAATCGATTATGCGGCGTTCGCGCGATGGGCGGATTTTTGTGACAAGTTAAATTTAGAAGTGAACCTGCTGATCGATACCACCGACGACCTTTGGCGGACCCTGTCCAAGGTCGAAATAATTGGCCGGGGTAAGGTAGTTCTGAAGGGAACCCGTTACAGTTGCGTCTGCGACTGTGAAAGCGACCCGGTTCAACTCTTCACCATGGGGAACATCGTCAAGGACAGCTTTAGTGAAGAGTTTCTGCCGATGCAGGACCGGGCCGACGCCATCGAGGTCAGTTTTTTGAACCAGGCCAAAGACTATCAGCGGGATATCATAACCGTCTATGAGGAAGGGGCCGATCTGCATCAGGCCAATATCACCCAGATCAGTCTCGACGGCGTGACTGATCTGGCCCTGGCCTGTCAGGAAGCCAAATACCGGCTGCGGGCTAATAAATACCTGACCCGGACCATCTCCTTCGAGGCCGATGTCGACGCCATCGCCTGCCAGGTGGGGGACGTCATCCTCTTTCAGCATGATCTGCCGGAGTGGGGCAACGGTGGCCGGGTATTGGCTGTCAGTGAAAACAGCGTCACTCTCGATCGGAAGGTTCGGCTGGAAGAAGGCAAAAGCTACCGGATCATGTTCCGGAGCAGCAATCCGGCGGATCCGTTTTTTGTGGATCCGTTTCACGAGGCCGGACCGGACCGGTTGATCGAGTTCGAAGTGGATACGACCGCCGTCGCGGGGACCATTGAAACCGACACGCCGACCCTGGTCACGACAGGAATTCCCTTGCCGGTGCGTTATGACCTCTATGCCGTGGGCGAGGTGAGCAAAGTCGCCAAACCGTTCCGGGTGACCCGGATCACCCGTTCCAAGGAGTTCCAGCGCCGGATCAGCGCCATCGAGTATGATCAGCGGATCATCAACGGCGACGACGACGGGCCCTTGCCGGTGATTCATTACGAAGCGGCCGCCTTGGGCATCGGCGGGTTGACCGCCTCCTCCCATCAGGACGTTCAGGGGGACACCTGGCTCGATTTATCCTGGAAACCGCTCTCCAGGTATGGTGGGGCCAAGGTTCTTATCGCCGAGGTAAAGGAGGAGGAACCAGGGGGCGCCAGCCTGGCGGAGACGGTCGGGATCCAAAAGTCATCTTACTCCCATCGGGCCACGCCGGGGAGGACCTACAGCATCCAGATCCATCCGTTTGATCTTTTCGGCAACGACCTGGAATCGGAAGAAGTCACCTATACCGTTCCGGCTAAGCTAGCCCCGGCTGAGGTGACCGGGATCGCGCTGGATGAGGATACCTACGTGAAGTCCGACGGGACGGTGGTCACCAACCTGCTGCTCAGTTTCGCCAAACCGGGCCGGCCGCAGACCGCCTTTGAGATCTGGTACGATCGGAACGGGGATGAAAACTGGCGTTACGACCAGCGGATCACCGATAATCAATGCGTGCTTCGGAACATGCCGAACTCGGGCGCGATCCGGGTCAAGGTAATCGCTTGCGATCAAAACGATCCGTTGTTGCGATCGGGCGGCGCCATCTCAGAGCCGTTCCCGATCACCGGAAAGAGCCAGCCGCCATCGGATGTCGCCTCCGATACCTTCGGGGCGGTTCAGGATGAACTGAACCGGTCGATTATCCAATTATCGTGGCAATCGGTGGACCTGGAGACCAATCCTGACTTGAAGGGATATGAACTCCGCCTGGGACCCGATTGGGGTACGGGAACGGGGATCGGTGGCGTGATCCAGGATATCAAGGCCAGCTACACGATACCGATCAACCATGCCAATCCGCCCAGTGGAACGTTTACCTTCTGGATTAAGACCATTGACAACTCCGGAAACCATTCGATAAATCCAGCCTACGCGGCCCTCTATGCCGAGGTCCGTCCGAATGCTCCGACCCAGAAAGCGATTTATCTGGATCCCAATAATACGACCTATGCGGCGCTGGAATGGAACGGAGTCGCTGACAAGGATTTGATCGCGTATGAGATCAAATCGGGAAACGACTGGGAAACGGCTCAAGCAATCGGCTCGACCAAAGAGACCATGTTCCGGTTTAAACTGGAGAAGAGCGGAACTTATAACTTTATGATCCGCTCCAGGAACGTGGCGGGATATTATAGCTCGATTTTGAATATGGGTTTGACGGCCTCCGTTGAACCGCCGGATGTCGAAGGATTTTCAGTGGAACAGCAAAATTCTGATCGCTCGAAAATCCGCTTTACATGGGGGAAGCCGGAATCGCTTGACGTTCAATATTTCGAGATCCGGGAGGGTTTAAGCTGGGACGAGGGGGAAGCGATTGCCACCGGGATCACGGGTACCGCTTATGATGGAACAATAACCGGTGAGATGCTAACGACTTGGTGGATCGCGGCGATTAGCAGCGGCGGGATCTATAGTCAGAATCCGGCGAAATGCGAAGGGATTTTTAATCTGAATCCGGGCAATCCCCATTTTTATAAGGGCGATCCCGATCATCCCGACTCCGTTCAACAGGATCCCAGCGACCGGGCGACATTGATTATCACTTGGGAAGGTGTGCCGGAGGCGGATATCAGCCAATATATCCTGAAAGTCGGAAGCGACTGGGATAACGCGCTGGAGATCATTAAAACCAAGGAACTTCGGGCCATCTGGAACCCGCCGGCCAGCGGCGACTATAAATTTTTATTAAAGGCCAAAAATAATGCCGGCTATTATTCGGATGAAGTTTCGACGGAATTTCCCGTTGTCGTCGAACCGGCCAAAGTTAGTGGATTCAGCGCCGTTCAAAACGGGGTCAACGTCTTAATGAGCTGGCAAAAGTCGCCCGAACCCGATGTGGTTGGATATGAGATTCACGAAGGGTCGGCTTTTGACGATGGCGCTTTAGTAGCCACCGGAATTACTGGAACGTTCTATCAGACCCCGGTTGATACCGAGAAGAACTATCGCTTTCATATCAAGGCCATTAACCGGGCCGGCCGGTATAGCCAAAGCGCGGCGAGAGCTTCGGTTACGATCAACAATTTGCCGCCGCGAAACGTGGTTGAAACGTTCGACGAAATTCACCTGCAAGACGGTATCCATGAAAATACGGAGTTTGGTCCCAGCCAGTTTAATTTCAGCAATTTGGGAGGCAAGTTCGAGGATTATCCCAATACTCGCCTTAATGAGGTTGGCGGACAGATCGTTTTGAAGCTGAAGGAAGTTGACGGGGTCTTCCCGGAAAGCGGGGTTTATACCTGCCAATCCCGAAATATGGGTAGAGTCATTACAGCCAATATCAGCAGCCAATTTGTTTCATCGGTCCTGCTTCGCTCCGGCGGATCCGCCAAACTGCAATACCACAGCAGCCTCGATCCGAATGGGGAAGATTGGACCGGCTGGGTTGACTTCATGCCGGTTCAAATAACTTTCCAGCACATTCAATTCCGGGTATTGCTCAGCACCTCCGATGCGGCCAGGACGCCCCAGGTGAATGTCTTGCAGACAATGGTTGATGTTCCCGACGTTGATAAATACGGGACGGCCATAATTCCAACGGGCGGGACGGCGATACCTTACGGACACACCTATTATCGCCTGCCGACCGTGGTTCCGATGGCGATCGGCCAGGGGTTCCGCGCCGAATTGCTTAATGTGTTCGAGGAGCGGTTCGAAGTCAAGGTGCTTGATATTTATGGAAATGATGTTGGCGGCGGGACTATCAATTGGTTTGCTAGAGGCTACTAAAAGCAACGTAGCCTCTTTATCTTTACTTATATGAAAGGATGATGATCAATGGCTTTTGACGGAACCAGACCGGCGTCCAGCGACTATATTGCCGAGGCTCCGGCGCTAATCCAGGAAAACCAGCGTGCGCTGAAGGACGACCAAATCGTGAACGCCGGCAAGTTGAAGGGGTACGAGCCGGGCAATAGTGACGGCAATATTCCGGTTTCAAACGGCAATCTTTGTAAAAATTTGAACGCGGAAAAGCTGGGGAACAAGTATGCCAGCGCTTTCGCGGAGGCAGGCCATACTCACCCAGCGGTCACAACCACTAGTAACGGCTTAATGACCAACAGTGATAAAGTGAAGCTGGACTCGATCGCTACCGGGGCTCAAGTCAACCAGAATGCTTTTAGTGTAGTCTCAGTCGGTGGAACGTTGATTCAAGCCGACAATCAAACGGATACGCTGGAGTTGAACGGCGGTAGCAATATTACGATTACTCCCGATGCTGCCAATGACCGGTTAACGATTGCGGTAACCGGTACGGTGCCGAACGCGGTCAATGCGACGAACGCTACGAACGCTACGAACGCGGTCAACGCTACTAATGCCACAAACGCGACCAATGCAGCCAGCGCCACGAATGCGGCCAAATTGGCCACGGCGCGAATCATGGCTTTAACCGGTGGAGTTACCGGATCAACTAGCTTTGATGGTTCAGCCAATGTTTCGATTGCCACTACGATCGCCGGTAATGCTCCAACCGCCACGAAATTAGCTACGGCCAGGACAATCAACGGAGTCGCATTCGATGGTAGTCAAAACATTACGGTTACAGCGACGGCCAATGGCGGTACTGCTTCGGCTTGTAGCGGAAATGCCGCGACGGCAACTAAGTTGCAAACCGCCCGGACCATTTCATTGAACGGAACCGTAATAGGTTCGGGCTTTTTCGATGGTTCCGGAAATTTGGCAATTACAACGTCAGTAGGAAATGTTTCGCCTAGAAGGCAACTGTTTACGGCATCGGGGACTTTTACGGTGCCGAATGGAGTGACCGAAGTTTGGGTTACGATTGCGGGTGCGGGCGGTGGTGGTGGGAGTGGTTCTACTGACAATCCTAGCGATGGCCCCACTGAAGATTTCTGGGGTGGCTCGGGTGGTCGAGGCCAGGTTAGATGGATGAATAAAGTAACCGTGATACCTGGTGAAGTCATATCGATAACCATCGGTTCAGGTGGGGAGGGTAGAACTGGGACCGGAGGGACCGGAGGGACATCCTTTTTTGGGAGTTATTTATCTGCCTTAGGTGGTAGTGGAGGTCGGCAATACACATCTGGAACTAACGGTGGAGTAGTTGAAATTGATTTATCCTACGGTTCAGGCGGTGGAGGTGGACTGGGGGCAGGTAGTAGAGGCAGCAATGGGCAGCCTGGGATGTGTTTGGTTGAATGGTAAACAACAGTCTATAACATCACTACCGAGGATGATCCTTGCCAGACTCATCGAATCAGCGTTTATAGCTTTTAAGTGACCATCACAAAAATTTTCATCAAAGGAGGCCTCACCCATGTCCAAATCTAACTCAAAATCCAACTCCAACCCCAGCCCCATCTACCGCCTGTTGCGCGACCATCAACTGACCGCCACCGACTTCTGCGTGGTGGCGGATATCGGCCATTCGACCTTTTTCTATCTGGCGCGGGGAGTGCAGAAAAAACTCCCGGCGGGAGTCCGGAACTTTATTCGCATCAAAGGCGCCGAACCCGGCGTGTTTGAAGAGTCGTACCGGGAGTTCCGGGACGAGGAGCGAAAGCGGCTGCTGTTAGCCGAGGGGGAGCCCCGGCCGCATTTGGATCGACATATTGAATAAGGATGGTACTTTATGACCGACAAAGAAATTTTCCTCCATTTTCTGGAACGGATCTACGCATTCCCGGTGGTGAAAGCAGCCACCGGGATTTTTTTATGGCTGGTCCGGCTGCTCTACGGCCCGGTCTTCCGGCCGGCCTACGCCACGGTGCTCCTGCTGTGGCTCACCGACACGGCCACCGGGTTTTATTACGCCCGGGCCAATCCCGAAGTAAAGCCGGAGAGCCGCCGGATGTACCACGGACTGGTGAAGCTGGTCCGCTATTATATCCTGTTGTTCTTGGGCTATCAGTGCAGCCGGGCCGAGGCCACCGTCTTCGTCCAGACCGTGATCGAAAGCTTTATCCTGTTGACCGAGACTTACTCCGTACTTGAGAATTTGCAACGGATCTGCAAATTAAAAGGGATTCGCGCCCCGATCCTCAACTGGGTCATGCGGGTGATTCAAGGCCGGATCGACGGAGTGGCCGGAGAAAACGAAACATCACGCACCAAAAATGGGGTGCAATAAAAGATTGCACCCGGAAGCGGAGTTCTTGGTTCGTGGTGATGGGGTTATAGGTAATGGGTTTCTTTGGTTAACAACTAGGATTAACAACTACTCACCAATCACCAATCCCAATAACCCCGAACCCGGATCAACAATCCATAACTAATTATGGAGGTAAACCCAAATGCCAGCCATCATCGAAAACTTGCTCAAACCCGGGCCAAATCGGCCGGGGACGCTGATCACGCCGCAGCTAGTCATCGTCCATCGGACCGGCAATCCGGGATCAAGTGCTCGGCAAAACCGGGACTACTTTAATACCGTCAAGGGCGTCTATGCCTCGGCCCATTACTGCGTCGACGGCCGGGAGATCATCCGCTGCCTGCCCGAGACCGAGCGGGCGCATCATTGCCGAGGCGCCAATTTCACAGCCATTGGGATCGAGACCTGTGAA
The DNA here is from genome assembly GCA_023402395.1 of Bacillota bacterium. Taxonomy (GTDB): domain Bacteria; phylum Bacillota; class UBA4882; order UBA8346; family UBA8346; genus JAEYGI01. The sequence continues at coordinate 67,651 of JAEYGI010000016.1, read as the reverse complement.
CCGCTGACTCCGGAGATCTACCGGAATACCTTGGAGCTGGTGATCGATATCTGCCGGAGGCGCGGTTTTCAGCCGACCCCCCAATACGTGCAGCCACATTCCAAGTATGACCCGCTCAACCGGGCCTTTGATCCGTTCAACTGGGACGCCTATACCAAAGGCCGGGCCACGCCGGAACGGGATCTGTACGACCCGTTCCCATTTTACGCCGACCTGAAACGGTTGTTCCAGGCCGGGGGAGGGTTGCTCGGATGAGCCGGTTCTGGGCCGGATTGATAGTCGGCGTTGCCGGGGCAGCCGTTTTGGCAGCCTTCTGGCTGCGGCCGGAGCCGGTACGGCCTCCAGAGGCGACCAGGATCAAGGAGGCCCCATCCTATCAAGAAAAGCAGCGGGCCGACGTCAGCCTGAGCGCGGCCCGCTCCGGAACCCTGGCCGGAGAAGCACCGCTGCCGCCAAGCCCCGTCCAAGCGAGCATTGCGCCGTTTCCGGCCGGAACCCAAGTGACGGTCCCCGTATCCGGAACGGTCCATACCGTCTACCGGGACGGCCGGACCGAAGCGGAGCTGGGCGCCGGTGACCATCCTCTGACCGGGGAGACCACCCTGACATTTGACCCTGACCGTTTGCGGACTGAGACCACTTTTGAGGACACGGCGGAGATCGTCCTGTTCCTGCCGGAGCATTCGTGGCGAATCGGCCTAACCCCTTATGAACTGGAGTTGGCATGGCGCAAGCGGCTTTGGAAGAATCTTTTCATCGGCGCCGAACTGGAACGCCGCTTTGACCGTGACTGGGAAGTGGGGGTCCGGCTGGAGATAGAATTTTAACCAATGGACGGATGACTTCATCAGTTAAAATCAGGATTGCCACGCCGTCGGAAAAAGTTTACAATTAAATCAGGGGGATCGCATGATTCCCTGGTTCATTCGTGGGACATAATATTCGGATGAACCGAAAAACCGAAAGGATGTGGGTTATTGCTTCAAGGCAGGAAGTACGCGGTGTTGGATGAGGGGCTGGAACCGGGACTGGTCGAAGTCACCCTTTATGACACCGATGGCAATGCTGGAGAGGAGATGACCAAACAAGGGGCGCTGCCGTGGCTGTGGCACTATTCGGCGCGGGACCGGGATTGGGCGGGGCCGGATCTCCGGGATGAACAAGGCCGGAGGTACCGGGTCGTCGAGGTGGACTACAAAAACAACCGGATCCGGCTCTTCGACAAAAGATGCGTCTGAGCCGAAGCCAATTCCGGGGCGGGTTATCAAACCCGCCCTTTTATTTTTTCATTTACCCCTTCACGCTTCCACTTAACCCCTCCACAAACTGCCGCTGAAAGATGAGGAAGAAGATTACCGGGATGGCCGCGGCGATCAGCCCGGTGGCCATAATCGCGTCGTACGGGACATTGATGTTGGTGCTGTCCAGCATCTGCAATTTGACGGGGAGCGTGAAAAGCGAGTCGTCCCGCAGCACGATCATGGGCAGCATGAAGTCGTTCCAGATTAGCCGGAACTGGATAATGGCCAGGGCGGCCAAGGCCGGCTTGGACAAAGGCAGGACCACCCCCCACCAGACCCGCAGCGGACTGGCGCCATCAATCACCGCCGCCTCATACAGCGAATACGGCAAACAGATAAAATACTGGCGCAACAAAAAGACTCCGAAGGCCGACGTCGCATAAGGAATGATCAGTCCGGCATGGCTGTTGGTGAGTCCGAGCATCCGCAAGAGTTGATAATAGGGAGCAATCATGGTCACGGTCGGCAACATCATCGTCGTCAGGATCCCAATGAAGATAACGGTTTTGCCGCGAAAATTCATAAAGGCGAATGCGAAGGCGCACAGCGAACAGACAAGCAATGTCAGCAGGATTCCCGCGCCGGTGACGAAGACCGAGTTGAAAAAGGCCAGCCCGGCCTGGCGTTCCATGGCTTTGGCGAATGAATCCCATGAATAACTGGAGAAAGCATGCCAGAGATCCGTTTGAAAGATCACCGGCGGGACCTGGAAGATCTCGATTCTGGGGCGGAAGGCCGCATCCAGCAGCCACAACAGCGGCAGCATCGCCAGAATCGCGCCCAGCCCCAATACGGTATATCCTAAAACCCGTTTGGGCTTGTCAAATCTTTTTTTAGCCATCTTCCCGCACTCCTTTCGTCTGATTTATCAGCTTAATCATCGTTCCGCTCTAAGCCAAACAGCCGCAGTTGAAACAGGCTGACCACCATAATGATGCAGAAGACCAACCACCCGGCGGCGGTGGCGTACCCCACTTGAAACTGCTGTCCGAACCCGTAGTCATAGATAAAGGCGACCAGCGTCCGCGCGGCCTGTCCCGGTCCGTAGGGCGCGCTGTTCGGAAAGAGCATGAACGGCAGGTCGAATAGCATCAAACAGCCGATGGCCGAGGTTATCAAGACGAAGGTAAAGGCCGGACGCATCAGCGGCACGGTGATCGCAAACAGCGTCCGGGTCCGGGAAGCGCCGTCCAGTTTGGCCACCTCGTAAATGGTGGGAGTGATGGTTTGCAATTGGGACAAAAAATAGACCATATGAAATCCGGTCCATTGCCAAAAGGACACGGCGATCATTAGCGGAACCGAAAAGGTCGACTCATTCAGCCAATTGGTATGGTTGGGAAGATGCAGCAGACCAAGTACCCAGTTGATGGCGCCAAAGTCTTTATTGAACAAGACGCGGAAGATCAGCGCCACCACGACGCTGTTGATCAGGGCCGGTACGTAAAACGCGGCCCGCAACGCGCCGCGATAGCGTTTGGCGATACCGTTTAAGATCACGGCGAGCATGAAAGCCACGGGAATTTGCGTGGCCAGGCTGCCGAGGGTGTAATGAAGCGTAATCCCGAGCGACTGCCAAAACCGGGCGTTGCCAATGACCTCCTGATAATTCTGAAATCCGATCCATGACCCCGGATTGATGCTTTGGGCGTCGGTCAAGCTGGTATAGGCGCCCTTTGCAAACACAAACAAATTGAACGTCAGCAATAAAATCCCAAATGGCGCAATGAAAAGATAAGGGGTGATTGCCTTTCCAATTCGTCGCGAGTGGGTTTGGTGGTTAGGAACTATACTGGAAACAGGATTGCCCAACCCATTCATCTCCTTTTGCCCTGAAGCCTCATCCCCAAGGATGATCATTGCTTCAGCCGTAAAATAAATAATCCGGTGATTGTCCCGGCCGTTTTTTGACCGGAACAACCACCGCAGTTACACTGTGCTTGGGCTTACTTTTTAAGCCGTTTCAGGCTTTCGGCCTGAGCGGCCTTCAGCCCGGCGTCGACGCTGATCTTACCGGCGACGATCTCGGTGAACTGGGTATTGAAGTCACCGATGGCATCCCAGAAGATATCCCCGGTGTTGACCGACGGCATCTCCTTAGCCATTGCCACTTGAAGCTCGGCGAGCTTCTGGCCGCCGAACCGGTCGTCGGCCTTTTTGAAGACCGGGTCATCCCATACTCCGGAGAACGGAGGCAGCATTTCGGTATCCCGGTACCGGACGGTGATGGCGCTCTTGTCGTACTGCATGTATTCCATGATCTTATAGAGTTCATCCTGGTTCTTGGCCAGCTTCACAATGGCCAGGAAGGTTCCGCCCCAGGAAGCGGTGCGTGGTCCGCCGGTCTTGTAATACGGCAGGGCCCGGACCCGGAATTGATATTGGCCCGCTTTGGCGGCGTCATTGACTTGCGGCACCCACCAGTCGGGCGTGGCGTAGGAGGCCAGGGTGCCGTTTTTCAGCAAGGCCCCGAAGTTGCCCCAGTCCCAGGTGCACATGGTTCCGGTTTTGTACCATTCCATCCATTTGGTGACAAAGGTCTTAAATTCGGAGCTGGTAAAATTGGGATTGCCTTTTCTGTCCAGCACCTGGGCGCCGGCCTGCTGCATGATCATGAACATGGTCCCGTTCAAGCTGCCCAGCTCGGGCAAGGCGTAATGAAGCGGCTTGCCGTCCTTCTTCTCGGCGGACAGCTTCTGGGCGGCCTTGAAGAAATCATCCCAGGTCTCCACCTTGGCCAGATCGACGCCGGCGTCTTTCCAAAGGGTGTCGTTGTAAATCAGGACCACCGGGTGGACATCGTGGGGCAGGCCGTAAACATGGCTGCCGTACTTGACCCAGGCGACCCGGCCGGGGATTACATTCTTAAACACTTCGGATTTGCTGACATATTTGTCCAGGGGCGCCACGAAGCTCTTCTTGGGGTCGGCGTTCAAGATCCGGTTGGTCTCAATCATCCATTCGACGATATCCGGATAGCCCTTGCCGTCCATCATGGCCGCCTGCAACTTTTGGACAAAGGCGGTTTGGGCGACATGCTCGATCTTGAGGTCGATATTGAATTTCTTTTCAATATCGGCCTCGCGGCTTCTCCATTCGACCACGTTGTTCTCGGCGTAACTCCAGAGGGTGACGGTGCGCGGCGCGGTAAACCCGATGCTCGCCAAGGAGAGCGTCGCCAGCGCCGTCAAGAGGCAGGCAACCAACAGCTTTCGGTAGTTTTGAACCATCGACTCTACTTCCTTTCCTTCTTTTATTGGAGAACCGCCTTGTCCTAAACGGCCTCCGACCCGGCAACCGGACGGCCGGGAAGTCCGGAGCCCCGCTCGTTAACAAGACTAGTTCAACATCTTAATCAACCGTTTACATTTCATATTATCCCCCACAGACTCGGGACCGCCCAGAATGATATTTTCTAGGCGTTTCGAAAATGCGGCGCTGCGGGACCCCGGAACAGCGTGGATGTTTTCTAGACGGCGCGGCGGATGGCTCCGGAGGGGAAAAGCGTGGAGCCGGACAAGAGGAACGAGGGCGGAAAATAAAAAAAGCCTTCCGGGTATTGCGTCCGGAAAGCAATCCATTCCGCCCGTTCCGGCGGAATGAAGAAAGGGGTGTTGGGACGGTTTGCCGTGTTGCCGGAACTAATCGCCGGCCTCCGGGGAACCATTCCCGAAGCCCGGGCCATAAGTCCGGACGTTCCAGAAAGAATTCCCGGGCGCGGGGAAGATGGCCGGACGTTCCGGAAAGGATTTCCTTGGCCCGGGAGAGATGACCGGGCTTGGGAGAGGGATTACTGGACGCCGGCTTCGTCGGCGACGAAAATCTCAAAGATGCCCAGGCGCCGCAAGAGACTGACCACTTCGCGGATGGACGGTTTGCCGAATTTCTTCAGAATGTTCCCGACATGAGTGCGGACGGTCGAGGGCTCGACATGGCGCAACTGGGCGATTTGGGCTTGGGTTTTCCCCTCGGTGAGCATCCGGAGCAGGCCCAGCTCGGTCGGGGTCAGGCGGTATACCACATTGAGGGTGGCGATCAGACAGGCGCGCTCGGAACGCATCGCCCGGAACTCGGAACGGATCATCCGGGCCACCTGGGGACGGATGGCCGACATATCCTGGGCCGCCGCCCGCACCGCTTCCAAAATGTCCACGGCCGACGAGTTTTTGAGCACGTAGTCCACTGCGCCGGCTTCGAAAGCCGCGAAGACGGTCTCGTCGTCGCCGAAATGGGTCAGGACCACGCAGCGCACCCGGGGCGCCTGGGCCGACAGGGTCTGGATGGCTTCCACCCCGGCCCGGGGGCTTTCCATCTCCAGATCCATCAGTACCACGTCGGGGCGGAGCGCCAGCGCTTTGGCCACGGCCTCGGCGCCGTTGCTCACCGTCGCCAGGACTTGCATATCAGGTTCATTTCCCAGGACCAGCCGGAGATAATCCTGGATCGGCAGCATGTCGTCGGCAATGATTACGCCAATCGGTGCTGTCATTTTACTCACCTCTTTTGGTAAAGATGGCTCCCCGAGACAGTTCTTTGCGCCGGGCGGGGGACGCCCCGGCTTGGCGAAGAATCCCGGCCCTCAGTCCTGGAATTCCGGTTTGAGGAGCGGCGGCCCCAGTCTTCCGGCGACCCGGTCGAATTGCGGGTAAATATTCCACTCGCGCCGGACTTCGGGATGGGTCCGGTAGTATTGGTCCAGTAATTGATTCCAGTTGGTTTCGAGCCGGGTCAAGCTTTGCTCCAGATCGCCGCCGTGAATGAGCACCTTGCGAAACACGGTGCACGGGTTGGCCTCCGGGGAGACCCAATCGGGCAGGATGGGGTAGGTTGCCAGGTAGTCATTGCCCAAACTGCCGGCGAAGGCTTCGAAGCCCTTGACGGTGGGGCGTTTCTTCACATACTTGGCGACCACCAGCGGATCAGGGTCAATGCACATGCTTTCTTCGTAGAGCTTGGCCCGGACCTCGTAACTGGCAAACCATTTGACGACTTCCCAGGCTTCGAGCTTATGTCGGCTGTGGCCGTTAATGCTCCAGGAACCGCCGATCATCATCGCCCGGGGCTTGCCGTGAAACCGGCCGTCATAGGTCGGAATCGGCGCCACACCCCAATCGCATTTGGCGGGGAACTGGAGGTTCAGTACCCCGACATCCCAAAATTCGCCCATAAACATGCCGATCTTGCCCTCGGCGAATTGGGCGCGGAGCGCGTCATTGGTCAGCGCTTCGGTACCGGGGAATAAGGAGCCGTCTTTCCTCAGATCCAGCAGCAATTGAAAGATCCGGAGGTAGCCGGTCAGAGCCCAGCGGCCCTGCTTCCAGTCCCAGTAAGCCGGATCGCCGTTGGCCTCCGCCCATTGGCTGGGCATCCACTCCACCGGCCACGATTCGGCGCCGGCATAGGCGAAGCCGAAATAGCCGCCTCGCCGCAAGGCAGTGATCTTGCGGGCGATCTCCCGCAATTCGTCATAGGACTTGGGGGGCTGATCCGGGTTCCGGCCGATGGCGCGAAACAGGTCCCGGTTGTAGATCAGCCGGGAGTTGAAGACCTGGGTCGGCAGGGCGTAAACATGGCCGCGGTAGGTGGTCACGCCCTCGATCCAGTACCAGCTCGGCCATTGGGACTTCCAATGGCTGAAGCCGGGGAATTCGTCAAACCAGGTCACCGCGCCGGCCTTGACCGGGTCGGGATAACCGGTGATATAACCGGCGCTGAACAGGTCCGGGCCCTCGCCCAGCCGTTGCGCCTCATGAAAGGTGGGCCAGGAATCGTCACCCAAAATCCGCACCGAGACAGTGATCGCTTTTTTCCGGCCCACGGTGCGGTTGAACTCGCTTACCAGCTTCTTGGTGGCGGCGGTCATGTGGCGGTGATGCGACCAGAGGCTCAGTTTCACCGGCTTGCCTTGGGCGAGCGCCGGCGGGGCCGTCACTGCCGCGATGAGCAGGGCTGTCCAAAGCAGGCGGCGTCCTCCGAAAAGATGATTTCGACGCCCATGGGAGCTTGGTATCCAATGTTTCATCTCAAACACCTACACCTTCCGTTACGGGCTTGAAATTCTTTCCTTCGATATAATGGGTTCGATTTGTCCGGCCCGATTTCCTGTTTGATCCCGGCAATTTGATCGGGGTTATCGGATGGAGCCGGCGGCGCCGCCGATCCGGTATTCCGGGAGCCGGCCGCCGCGGGTCAGAGCGTCAGAGTTCGCAACAGACCTCCACCGTTTCCTGGCCGGGGAACCAGGGGACGAGCTTCCCCCGGATCTCCTGGCCGCCCACGGTCAGGCGATAGCGTCCGGTGCGCCGGTTCAGGATCCGGATCCGGTACTCCGCGCCCCTGAACTTCCGGACGGCCGTGATCTCGGTCAGGGCCTCCGGAAGGCAGGGGTCAATGACCAGTCCGTCGAAATCGGGCCGTATCCCCAGAATGTATTGGGTGACGGCCACGAAGTTCCAGGCGGCGGTCCCGGTCAACCAGGAGTTTTTGGCTTCGCCGTGCCGTTTGGCGTCATTGCCGGCGATCATCTGTGAATAGATATATGGCTCCATCCGGTGGATCTCGCTGATCTCCTCGCGCCAGGCCGGCGCGATCTTCCGGTAATATTCGAACGCCCGGTCGCCCCGCCCCAGCCTGGTTTCGGCAATGACCACCCAAGGGTTGTTGTGGCAGAAGATCCCGGCGTTTTCTTTATAGCCCGGAGGGTAGGAAGTGATCTCCCCAAGCTCCCGCCGGTAAAGGGAATAAGGAGGATGAAGCAGTTTGATGCCGTGTCCGGTATCGAGATATTTCCCCACCGAATCCAGGGCTTTCAGGGCCGCGCCATCCTCAAGGCCGATCCCGGCCATGACGCATATGCCCTGCGGCTCGATGAAGATTTGGCCCTCGTCGTTTTCGGCGCTGCCGACTTTCCGGCCGCTGTCGTCGTAAGCCCGCAGGAACCATTGGCCGTCAAACCCGTGTTCCATCACGGCGTTTTGCATCCGGTCGACCATCGCCCCGACTTGCGCGGCTTCCTCGTCCAGGCCGAGGCGGTGGCAGAGCCTGGCGAATTCCGGCCCGATCTGGACGAACATTCCGGCGATAAACACCGACTCGGCGGTTTTGCCGTCCTTGTTGACGCAGGTTTGGAACGATTCGCCGGGCGTCTCGGAGAAGCAGTTCAGATTGAGGCAGTCGTTCCAGTCGGCCCGGCCGATCAGTGGCAGGCCGTGCGGGCCCAGATTGTTTTGGACGTACCGGAGCGAGCGGCGCAAATGCTCCATCAGGGGGGCCGGCGCTTCGTCCGAATCGGCGAATGGCGTCTTGACCCCCAGAATGCTGTAGTCATCCGTCTCCTTGAGGTAAGCAATGACCGAGTACAAGAGCCAGAGCGGATCGTCGTTGAAGCCGCCGCCGAGTTCGACGTTGCCTTGCTTGGTCAGGGGCTGGTACTGGTGATAGGCGCTGCCGTCCGGGAACTGTGTGGCCGCCAGATCCAGGATTCGTTCCCTGGCCGCTTGCGGGGCCATGCTGACGAAACCCAGGATATCCTGATTGGAGTCGCGGAAACCGATGCCCCGCCCGATGCCGGACTCAAAATAGGACGCGCTCCGGGACAGATTGTAGGTGACCAGGCATTGATAAGGGTTCCAGATATTGACCATCCGGTCCAGCTTTTCATCGCCGCTGGCAATGGTCAGGGCCGACAATCGGTCGGACCAGTATTGCCGCAATTCGTCCAGGGCCTGGTCCACCCGGCCGCCGGTGGCGAACTCGGCCAGCACCTGCTTGGCCTGGCTTTTATTGAGCGCGCCGGGCCGCTCCCATTTTTGGCCGGTCGGGTTCTCGGCGTAGCCCAGCGTCAGCACCAGTTCCTCGCTGGCGCCCGGCGCCAGATCCAGGTGAAAGTAAAGGGACGCCAGGGGCGACCAGCCGTCGGCCATGGAATTGGCGGCCTGGCCGGCAGCGACGGTTTGCGGGTTTTCGAACCCGCGATAGGTGCCGAGAAAGGTCTCCCGGTCGGTGTCGAACCCGTTGGGCTGACGGTTAGCGCCGTAAAAGGCGTAATGGTTCCGGCGCTCCCGGTATTCGGTGGTGTGATAGACGACGCCGTCTTCCACTTCGACCTCGCCCGTGTTCAGGTTGCGCTGGAAATTGGTCATGTCGTCCAGGGCGTTCCAAAGGCAAAACTCGACGCAGCAGAAGAGTTTGAGGCGTTTGCGCTCCGGACTGAGATTGGTCACGACCAGCCGGTGGATCTCGGCGGTCTGATCGAGCGGAACCAGAAAATCGAGATCGACCCGGACCTGATTTTTGGCGCCGCTGATCCGGGTGTAACCCAGGCCGTGGCGGCACTCGTAATCATCGAGGCCGGTCCGGACCGGCTGTCCGGTGGGCGACCAGACCAGCCCGTCGTCATGAATGTAAAAGAAGCGGCCGCCGCTGTCGAGCGGGGCGTTGTTATAGCGGTAGCGGAGGAGCCGGCGCAAGCGGGCGTCCCGGAAAAAACAGTAGCCGCCGGCGGTATTGGAGATCAATCCGAAAAAATGCTGGGCGCCCAGATAGTTGATCCAGGGCCGGGGGGTCTCCGGAGTGGTGATCACATATTCCCGCCGGGCGTCGTCGAAATAGCCGAACTTCATGAAAGAGCCTCCTTGAAAGTTTCAATCTCAATTTCCAAATGGTTTCGGCCGCCCGCCGCGAGCAGCTCCAAGGGGACGAAGTCGGCCCGGTCGAGCGGGACGCCGTTCAGTTTGGCCCATCGGCCGGAGCCGCGGCGAACGGTGATCGCGATCTCCCGGCCCCGGAAGCGGCGGCGGGCGCTGAACCCATCCCAGGCCGTCGGGATCCGGGGGTCGACAATCAGCCCGTGATAATCGGGGCGGATCCCCAGCAGATACTGGGCGCCGGCCACATAGGCCCACGCCGCCGTCCCGGTCAGCCAGGAGTTCCGGCCCAATCCGTGTTGGGGGTGGGCCGGGCCCAAAATGTTCTGGCAGTATACGTACGGTTCCACCTCGTGCAAGTCCGGAATCCGGTTCTTGCGCACCGGCAGAATCCGGCGGTACAGGTCGTAGGCTTCTTCGTTTCTGCCCAACAACAGTTCGGCAATGATCAGCCAGGGATTGGTATGGACAAAGATTCCGGCGTTCTCCTTGGCGCCTGGCGGATAGGTCGTGACGCCGCCCCGATCCGGCCGGAAGGCTTGATAGGCTGGGTGGAGCAGGGCCACGCCGTATTCCGTGCCCAGGATCTGGACGGCGTTTGCGATGGCCTTTTCCGCCCGCTCCCGGTCGGCGATGCCGCTGAGCACCGCCCAGGATTGGGGATTGAGATAGATCTGCTCTTCCGGTCCGGAGCCGCTGGAACCGACCTTCTTCCCGTCATCGTCGAAAGCCTGAAGATACCAGCCGCCGTCCCAGGCGTGCCGGTTGATGTTCTCGGCGATGATCCGGCCGGTCTGGCGAAGCTGGGCCGCTTCTTGCTCCCGGCCGAGGGCCCCGGCGAGTTCGGCCATGAGGCCCAGTTCGCGACAGAAAAGCATTCCGGTCCAGACCGATTCGGCCCGGCCCAGGCCCCGATCCAGGTTCAGCGCGTCGTTCCAATCGGCGTAGCCGTTGAGGGGGATGCCGTGTTCTCCAAGATGGGAAGCGGTGAAATTCACCGCTTGCAGCAGGTGTCGCCAGACCGTTTCCCGGACCCCGCTTTCGGCGTAGCCGACCAGCTCGTCCAGTAAGGCGAAATCCCCGGTCTCTTTCAGATAGGCCACGGTGGCCTCGATCAGCCACAGATGGTCATCGGAGTACCAGTTATACTTGCCGCCTTGGGCCTCCCCCATGCCGCCCTCACCGGTCAACGGATAAAAAAGGTGATAGGCGTGGCCGTCCTCGAACTGGCAGCCGATGAGCTTGAGCAGCATCACCCGGGCCTGGCCGGGAACGGCGTGGACCACCCCCAGGATGTCCTGGGCGCTGTCCCGGAGTCCCATGCCCCGGTCGATCCCCAGTTGGTACAGGGAGACGAATCGCGACCAGTTGAAGGTGGCCTTGCACTGATAGGGATTCCAGGTGTTCAGCATCAGATTCAGCTCGGCGTCGGGCGTCTCGGCCTGGAGTGAGCTGAGATAATCCCGCCAATGGGCTTTGAGGGCGTCAAACTGAATCGCGACCGCGGCCGGTTCGATCAGGGCCTTGATCCGGGGCGGGAGCGCCGCCGGGTCCGGAGTGACGCCGAGGGCATATACCAGTTCGTCCCGGCCGCCGGGCTCAAGCTCGATCCGGTGGCAGAAGACGCCGGCCCCGTTGCCCCGGTGGGCCAGGCTGTTCCCGCACTGCCCCAGCTCGACCGCAAGCGGCCGGGCCAGATCGCGCAGGTGGCCGATGAAAGCGTCCCGGCTGGTATCGAAGGAATGCGGTGGCCGGCTGACGGCCATGAAAATATAATCCCAGGTCTTCATGAACGCGTTCCAAAAGATGATCCCATCTTCAAAGGCGCCTTGCTGGATCTGCTGCACCCAGTCGACGTTTTGTTGATCCTTGGCCGCGTCGAAGAAGCAGAATTCGGCGTAGCTGAACAGCGACAGTTTCCGGGGCTTGTCGCCGCCATTGGCGAGAGTGACCCGCCAGTATTCCAGCTTGTCGCCGGGAGGCACGAAATAAGTGACCGAACTTTCAATTCCGCCGTGAACCTGAGAAATGCTGGTATATCCCAGGCCATGCCGGCATTCGAACGATTCGTAGCTGCTCTTTACCGGCTGCCAGGTGGCGGACCAGATCTCTCCGGTCTCATCGTCACGGAGATAAAGATACCGGCCGGGCTGATCCTCGGGGATTGAATTGTAACGGTAACGTAAGACCCGGCGGTAGCGGGGGTCTCGGTCGAAACTGTATCCGCCGGCGGTATTGGAAATGATCCCGCCGTACTCGCCGTCCCCGAGATAATTGATCCAGGGCGTGGGGGTCAGCGGCGTGGTGATCACGTACTCGCGGGCGTCGGGGTCGAAGTATCCGTACTTGCCTTGGTTTGACATGCCATCCTCCTTAAAGCTTGGGCGTTGCCGCCGCGGGCGGCGGGATGTTCCGGGAGCGGAATGAACGTATTAAATGATACAAATTTATTATCAAGCGGTTGATAAGAAACGCCTAGGATGATATTTCCTAGGCGTTTGCAACCGAAGCAGCTTTGAAAATGGCGGAATGCCGATTTTTTATCGACTCCGGATCACCACTTCCATGGTGGTGCCGGAATCGGGCCGGGAATGGATGTTGATATAGCCGTGATGGCCTTTGACCACCCGGTGGCAGTAGGCGAGCCCCATTCCCCAGTTGTTCTTGGAGGGCTTGGTCGTAAAGAACGGCCGGAAGATCTTGCGCAGAAATTTTTTGGGAATCCCGGTCCCGTTGTCGGAAATCCGGATGAAGCCCCATTCATATTCCCGGCCGATGGTCGCCGTGATCGTGGCCGGCCGGCCGTCGCCCCGGTTCTCTGTGGCGTCGATGGCGTTTTGCAGCAGGTTTTCAAGCATGGCGGTCAGATGCTCCGGATCGCCCCAGATCCGGACCTCGCCCGACGCGACGGTATTGAGCCGGACCGGAGCCAGGCGCGGCCCGCAGCGCCGGACCGCCTCTTCCCACAGTTCCGCCCAGGAATATTCGCCGGGATTCAGTTGAAGCCGGCCGGCCTGGACCTGCAGGGCGTCCAGTTGTTTTAGCGCCTCCGCGCAGATATCCTGGACATTCTGAAGCTGGATCGCGGTCTGCCGGCCGCCTTCGGCTCCTTCCAGCCGGGTGACGGACATTTGCGCTAGATTCATGGCCATCTGTACCGCCAAAAACCGGTTTTTGAATGAGTGCAACGCCAGCCGCACCGCCTGGTTGGCCACTTGAATCTGCCGGTCCAGCTCGATGTGGCTGACATGCCAAGTCCGGAGAAAGCCGTACCGGACACTGGCCCATCCGACCAGCCCGATGGCGCCGAGCGCCGCCAGCGGCGCGACTTCCAGATAGGTAGTGTCAAACTCCGGGTAGTTGGTTAGCGGCAGCAGCGTAGTGGCCATGGCATGAGTGTTGAAGATGCTGCCCCGTCCCATACAGAACAAGATCAGGAAAAATCCACAGAGGATCAGCTGAACCATTGCGACAAAGAGGACCTGGGTCCGTTTCTGCGGGATGGTGACCCGGAAGAACAACCGGACGAGCCGGCCAATGATATAGCAAAACAGCATCAGAATCAGTCCCAAAGCGAGGCTATCGGCCCAATGCAACTGCAATTCCCAGTGAAACCGGTCCCCGGGCGGTTTGGCGAGCCCCAGCCGGTACAGTTGAAAGAGGTGCTCGGGATCGTAGTTCCAAAGCAGGAAGCCGGCGGCGAGCACGGTCAGGCCCATCAGCCCCCAGTCAGACTTGCGCAGGGGGCGTTCGGAGGTGTAGGAGATCAGAAAGCCGACGGCGGCGACTGCGAAACCAACCACGCACCAGAGCCGGAACCGCATGAACTCATAGAGAGTGAATCCGGTCAGCAACTGCCAGATCCAGGTCGGCTCGTTCAGGGGCAGCAGGTTCAGAAGCTGCCCTTCCAACTGGTAATTCCCGAACCGGGAGATCAAATTAATCAATCCCACCAGGCAAGCGCAGAAAAAAAACAGGACCAGGCCCAGCCAAACCACCTGATATTTCCAGGGAATTCTGGCCATGATCAACACCGTGAACAGCAAAAACAGCACCGCCGCCAGGGCCAATCCGATCACCCCTTTCACAGGTATTAATTCACCTGTTTTTCATCGTTTCCTGCCGCGGATTAAAATTAGGTTAAAATGCGGTGAATATTGGAATTTACCCCTTGGCAAGGGGTGGGGTTCGTCGAAAAAAGATCCACAAATTTTTCCACCGGAGCGGCCGCTGATCGACAAAACGCCTAGGAAATATCTATCTAGGCGTTTTGTGTTTACAATTGGATAATAAAATTGTTACAAATCCGAATCGATTGTCAAACAAACTTGGACAAGCGCAGTTGTCCAACCAGCGGTCACCAACACTGTTTTTCCGGGACAACCAGGGGGGTAGTTGCGGCCAACATCAGTTTGCCGATGGGTTCGGGCCGGGGGTTTGATTTCGCCGCATTACAAAACAGAAGCCAGTGATGCGCTCCGAAATCCCAAATCAGGCTCGGCCGGTCGGTATCCTATATGCCACGGCTTTGATCAGGAGTTTGGCTGGAAAAGGCCGCCGCGTATAGAGTCAATAAATAAGAGGAGGGTTTTTGGTGAAAAAGTTTTTCGCATTGGCATTGCTGGTAATTTTGGTCCTGTCCATGGCCTCGATGAGCCTGGCTGCGGAGCTTAGCTCGATCATTGGCGGCCGGTATTATGGCTACTTCTCGACCATCGACGGCGACAAAGGCTTCAACCCCTCGCCGGGCGTTGACGCCTGGGACACCATTCTCGGCGCCACCGTAAAGGAAGAGAATAGTTTCGGCACTTCCTGGGCCACCATCAAATTCATCGCCGATACCTGGAATCAAAAAATTTATCACAGTTTCGGCATTGATAACATCGCCGGTTCTCCGTTGAGCTTGGGGTTTGATTCTCATGACAGTGGGACGACCAACCTCGGCCAACAGTTCATGGGCGATCTCTTCAACGATTTCAAGGCCGATCCGTTTTTCAATACTTGTGACATGGCCGGCAGTTTCAATCTTAAATACGTCACGGATACCTTCGAATTCCGGGGTGAGGCCAAGGTGTATGATCCCGACGGCGATACCGACAATACCATTGATTACGACGACAAAGGTAACCCGATCGATGACGGCTATTCGGAGGCCTATGCCTTAGGCCTGATCTTCAAGACCGACGTCGGCAAATATTTCATCGGGGCCAAAACACAGCAAGGTGTCGACGATCCGTTCTATATTGTCGGCGGTGAGTACAAGTTCAGCGAAGATCTCAAATTAAAAGTCGACTTGTGGCTCAATAAGGATGGAATCGCCAACCAGGGCGAGTTCCAGCAGGCGTTTTGGAGTAATAACGGCGGGCACCAGACCCTGCAGGCCACGGTCGACTATAACAAGTTCACCGGCCAACTGATGTTCTCCCAACCGGAAGACGATACCATTGACGATGTCTACGGCATCGGCGCCGCTTACCGGCTCACCGAGCATTGGACCGCGGGCGCCAAATACTTCGCCGTGGACGATGCCGTGGCTGAAGACGGTTTTTACGATGTTTACGGCATGTTTGACGTCGGAGCCTGGGACGTCAAAGCCGGCGTCTCCAACGCCCAGTTCCCGTTTGGCCACTGCGGCGACAAGAACGAGGGCGGCAACTACGGATCCAAGCAAGCCTTTGAGAGTGAAGATCCGTTCTTCTATATCGGAGTGCATTTCGAGTTCTAATCGTGATTTTGCGGCGGAAACCCGCCGCGCCGCCACGGCCTTGGCACGGGCCGCCCGGTGAAAACCTTTGATTTCCGGCTCACTTACCTCCTTATGGTTGAAGAGGCTTTTCCTTCGGGATGAGCCTCTTTTTTTGCGGCTGGTTGCCCAAAAATTAAAATGGAATAACGCCAGCCCCAAATGACACTGTTATAGTTGAAAGCCGAAGCATTCGATCACTCATTTCATTCCGGTTGTCGCTGGAATAACAGCTTACATCCGGCCGGCCATTAACATAAAAATTTACAGAACTGGCAAGTAGTTTGACATTCCCAAAAGGCACGAGTATAATACATGTAAGATTGTCGAATTTTAACGAAATGAGTGACGAACGATGTTAAAATCCACGGGTGTTGTAAGAAAAGTCGATGAGTTAGGACGGGTGGTCATTCCGGTTGAGCTGCGGCGTACGCTGGAGATCGATGAGCGGGACGAGATTGAGATCTACATGGACGGCGAGTGGATCGTTCTGAAAAAGTATGAGCCGGCCTGTGTGTTTTGCGGAAGCAGCGAGGAAGTCAAGAATTTTCAAGGAAAAAACATCTGCCAATCCTGTCTCAATTCTTTGAAAGAACTGGCCTATGGCTGAAAAAAGGCAAAAAAATGGAGCTGGTGATGGGATTCGAACCCGCAACCTGCGGTTTACGATACCGCTGCTCTGCCATTGAGCTACACCAGCTTCTGACTTGATTCGCTTATCTATTTTATCACAGACCGGGGCGGAGGTCAACTTCGTTTCCGGTCGGAAGAGCGAACAAAAAACTTCCGGCTGCCCGGAAGCTGGTTTTGATCGCAAAATGGAGCGGGCGACGGGATTCGAACCCGCGGTCCTCGGCTTGGGAAGCCGATGCTCTACCACTGAGCCACACCCGCAACGTAAATCTATTATAACGGAACCTGCTCCAAAAATCAAGCGGATCCGGCGAGTTAGTTATTGGGTTAGTTGCTGATTCCTGGTTCCTAGTTCCTAGTTCCTAGTTCCTGGTTTTTAGTTCCTGGTTCCTGGTTCCTGGTTCTTAGTTCCTAGTTCCTGGTTCCTGGTTCTTAGTTTATAGTTCTTCTCTGGTTGGGATGCCGGTTCCATTCAGAAGTCGGGAATCAGCTACCGGTAGCCGGGAAGCGGGAACCGACAACCCTCCTCATCGTTTTCTGGAATTAAAAATTTATCATCCGGGAGAAAGGATTTTCGGAATCGAAGTCGAATCTTGCGAGGGAACGAATCTTCCTGGCGCAAGCCAAGATAATCTTAAACAATGAATAGGAGGTGCCCCCTATGAGCTACAAGATTAGTGAAGAGTGTATCGCGTGCGGCGCTTGTCAGTCCGAGTGTCCGGTCAGCGCCATCAGTGAAGGCGATGTGTACGTGATTGACTCCAGCAAGTGTATTGACTGCGGCGCCTGTGCCGATGTCTGCCCGGTCGGCGCTCCGAAGCCGGAATAAACCAATAAAACTCCCTCGAATGGCTCGAGGGAGTTTTAATTTTTGCCTTTTGGGTTCGTGCCCCTGTTGTTTCTACAGGGAGCCGTTTTTGACCCTACAACTAAGAACCAGGAGGCCAAACTCACAGCACCATCGGAGCGGCCAGATCCCCGGCCGCTTCGTCCAAGGCCTTTTCCTCGACATACTCGGCGATCAGCCGCGCCACCACTTCGGTCATGGAGTTCCGTTCGTAAAAGACGATATGCCGGAACTTCTGGTACAACTCGGGGTCGATCCGGATATGGAGCTCCTTTTTCGCGCTTGACTGTTCCATACCTTTAGTATGCCGGGATGACCGGAAGGTATGCGTGTTGCTTTAGTTCCTGGTTAGCGGTTTCCTAGTTGCGGTTTTGAACTCAATTGTTGGAATGCCTATCAAATAATCCAAGCGCCCGGCCGTCCAGGAACTAGAAACCAGCAGCCAGGAACTAAAACAGTCACTCCAGGATCGAATTCACGATCTGGTTGACCAGTTTCCCGTCGGCTCTGCCTTTGACCTTGGGCATCAGGGCCGACATCACTTTGCCCATTTCCTTCTTGGAAGAGGCGCCGACCTCGGCGACGGTCTCCCGGACGATCCGCCGGACCTCTTCCTCGTCGAGCTGGGCGGGGAGGTACTCCTGGAGAATGGCCTGCTCCTGGCGGAGCGTGGCCACGATGTCGGACCGGCCCGCCTTCTCATACTCGGGAATGGCGTCGTTGCGCTGTTTGGCCTCTTTGGCCAGCACTTCGACGACTTCGGCGTCGGAGAGTTCGTGGCCCCGGGCGATCTCCTGATTCATAAGGGCCGCCTTGGCGAGCCGGATCACCGAGAGCCGGAGCGCGTCCTTGCTTTTCATGGCGGTTTTCAGGTCTTCCTGCAATTTTTCTTTCAAGGTCATGGTTTTCATCCCCCGCTACGTTGCCGATGCCTCGGTTACGGACCAATAGGCTCCGGCAACCCGTTTTGGTAATTCATTCGCGAGTATCCCTCCGATTCCTGCCAGCCAACCCAATTATCATCATTTTGAAAGCCATGTGATAAAGTCTAACGATCGACTGGGGCTTTGTGGAAACCATTGTGAAACGACTTTCCTTTGCTTCTCTAAGCTTTTGTGTACAACTCCGGCTGAAAGCCGGGTTTAGCACAACGCTTTTAGATCTCCGGGGCCGCAAACGATCCGGATTGGGTCGGAAAAATGCCGGAATCCTCCGGAAAATACCGGTTAGGGACGGGGGAATTGGTTCCGGGCGGGCCGGAGTAACGGACGGCGCCGCTAAGCGGATCATTTTCGCCCCGTTCCGGCAGTTTTTTACGAAAAAAAGGAGCTCCGGTTCCCGGAATGACTCGCCGGCAATACCGGAGCAATGAAATGGGGTTTGGGAATGAGAATAGAGAATGGGAATGAAAAGCGTTTATGACCCAACGGTGATGTTTTAGCTCGTCATCCCGCAGTACTGCATTTCATAAAGGTTCTTGTAAATGCCGCCCTGGCGCAGCAGTTCCTCGTGACGGCCGGTTTCACGGATCCGGCCCTTGTGGATGACAATAATCTGATCGGCGTTCCGGATGGTCGAGAGCCGGTGGGCAATGACCAGGGTGGT
The DNA here is from genome assembly GCA_023402395.1 of Bacillota bacterium. Taxonomy (GTDB): domain Bacteria; phylum Bacillota; class UBA4882; order UBA8346; family UBA8346; genus JAEYGI01. The sequence continues at coordinate 48,877 of JAEYGI010000016.1, read as the reverse complement.
CCGGTCCCGGGACACCTTGGCCAGGGACTGCTGGATCACCTGTTCGGTCTCGGTGTCGATGTTGGCGGTGGCCTCATCCAGCACCAGAATGGCCGGGTCAAAGACCACCGCCCGGGCGAAGGAAAGCAACTGCCGCTGGCCGGAGGAGAGGGTCGCGCCCCGTTCCTTGACTTCCTCGGCGTAGCCGCCGGGCAAGCCGGCGATGAACTCGGCGGCGTTGACCGACTCCGCCGCGGCCCGGACCGCGGCGTCGGAGCGATCGGCGTTGTTCAGCCGGATGTTGGAGGCGATATCGCCCGAGAACAGGAACACATCCTGCATCACCACGGCGATCCGGTGCCGGAGATCGCCCAGCCGGTACTCCCGGATATTGACGCCGTCGAGCAGGATTTCGCCCCGCTGGATCTCGTAAAACCGGCCGATCAGGCTGATGATGGTCGACTTGCCGGAGCCGGTGGCGCCGACGAAGGCCACGGTCCGGCCTGGCTCCACCGTGAAGCTGACATCCCGCAGCACCCAGTCCCGGTTGTTATAGGAGAACCAGACGTGGCGGAATTCGATCCCGCCCCGGACCGACGGCAGCGGCCGGCCGGCGCCCAAATCCTCCAGCCCTTCGCGATTGTCCATTATTTCGAAGATTCGTTCCGCCGCGATGCTGCCGGAGAGGATCACGTTGTATTTGTCGGCCAGATCCTGAATCGGCTCAAAAAAGCGCTTGATGTAAGTAATGAAGGCATAGAGCAGCCCGATCTCCAGTACCCCGCCGAAAATGCCCGGGGTGCAATAGACGATCAGCAGCGCGATGCCGAGGTTATTGATCAATTCGGCCGAAGGCTTGAAGAAAGCCATCAACCGTACTTCGAAGATGCTGGCCTGATTGTAGTCCCGGTTCAAGCTCTCGAACTCCCGGTATTTCTCGCGCTCGCGATGGAAGATCTGCACCAGTTTCATGCCGGAGATATTCTCGGCGAAAAAACCGTTGATCTGGGCGATCAGATGCCGGACCCGCCGGTAGTTGCGACGGGCGTATTTGTTGTAGAAGAAGGTGATCAAAACGATTACCGGGATCACGGCGAAGCTGACCAAGGCCAGCTGGAGATGGAGCCGGAGCATCACCACTACGATGCCGACCAGCATCAGGACGTCCTTGAAGAAGGCCACCAGCACGCCGGAGTACATTTCGTTCAAGGCTTCGACGTCATTGGTAGCCCGGGTCAGAATCCGGCCCGACGAGGTGGTATCGAAGAAGCGGAGCGGCATCCGCTGGATATGGGCGAAGAGCTCAACCCGGATGTTATGCATAATCCGCTGCACGGTGGAGTTCAACAGATAGGTATGGGAGTACAGGCAAAACGATCCGGCCGTTACCGAACCCAAGTACAGCAGGGCCAGCCCGGTAATATTGAAATTGGTTTTGCCGGCCACGATGTAGTCATCAATGGCGACCTTCATCAGATAGGGCGCGGCCAGTTCGGCGGCGTTCACCAGCAGCGCCAGCGCCGCGCAAAGGATGACCCGGCCCAGGAAGGGGCGGAAGTAGCTCAAAATCCGGATGAATTTTTGGCGGTCCTGTTTCATAAGGCAGTCTCCTCGGCGGTGGTTTCCAGCCGGGCCTCGGCCAGCTGAGCCTGGTACAATTGATAATAATGGCCCTTGAGCGCCAGCAGCCGGCGATGGGTGCCCCGTTCCACGATCCGGCCCCGGTCGAGGACGATGATCTCATCGGCATGCTTAATGGTGGAGATCCGGTGGGCAATGATCAGCCCGGTCCGGCCTTTGAGGATCCGTTTGATGTTGCCCAGAATCTCCTCCTCGGTCCGGGTGTCGACTGCGGACAGGCTGTCGTCAAGGATCAGAATGGCCGGGTCCTTGATGATCGCCCGGGCGATCGAGATCCGCTGCTTCTGGCCGCCGGAGAGGGTGATCCCCCGTTCGCCGACCATGGTTTCGAACCGGTCCTGAAATTCGACGATATTATCATAGACGCTGGACAGCCGGGCCGCCTCCTCCACGTCTTCCTCGGTGTAGGCTTGCTTGAAGAATTCGATGTTCTGTTTAATCGTGGCCGAGAAGAGGAAATTGTCCTGTGGTACACAGCCGATATTGTCGCGGAGAACCTCCAACGGAATCTCGTTGATATCCACTCCGTCCAGGAAGATCCGGCCCCGTTCCACCGGATAGAGCCGGAGCAGCAGGTTGACCAGGGTGGTTTTGCCGCTACCGGTCTTGCCGATGATCGCCAGCGTCTGACCGGCTTCCAGCCGGAGGCTGATGTCCTTCAAGGCCCGGCGGTTGGCGCCGGGGTAGGTGAAATCGAGATTGCGGATCTCCAGGCTTCCGGCCAAGCGCGGTTCGGAATGGGACGGATGGTCGTCAACGATGTCGGTTTGAATGGCGAAAATCCCGTTCAGCCGGGTCATGGAGGCCATGGCCCGCTGCCAGACCTCGACGATCTTCCCGGCATTGGTGACCGGACGGGTGAGCATCGCCAGATAGGTATTGAAGGCGATAAAGTCGCCGAGGGAAATGGCGCCGGCCTTGACATAACCGGAGCCGATCAGAAGCACTAAAGCATAGCTGACGCCGAAACAGATCCGGATCCCCGGCTCCAGGAGGCTGGCCAGCCGGACGTAATCCATTTGGATCGCGGCCCGCTCCCGGCTGGCTCTTTCAACCTTGGTCACTTCGGCTTCTTCCTGGACATAGGCTTTGACGACCCGGATCCCGGAGATGTTCTCCTGAATCTTTTCGGAAATGGTGGCGAAAGAGTCCTGCACCGCGGTGTAGCGCTTCCGCAACGGCAAGCGCAGGGCAAAGACCAGCGCGATGGCGGCGGTCAAGGGCGCGATGGCGACCAAGGTCAGCAGCGGGTGAATGGTCCGGGCCATTACCGCCAGGGAGGCCAAATTGACGATGATCCCGTCGATCAGGAAGACCAGGCCGAAGGCGAAGGCCTGCCGGATCGCGTTTAAGTCATTAATAGCGTAAGCCATCAGGTCGCCGGTTTTCTTATCGTGGTAAAACTTAACCGGCAAGGTCTGGAGATGGGCGAAAAGCTTGGCCCGGAGAAAGCATTCCAGATCCCGGGCCCGGCCCATCAGGCAGAGTCGCCAGGTATATTTCAGGCCGAAGACCACCAGGGCCAGGCCGAGCATACCGGCGGTCAGCCAGAATACTCCCGACTGCCCCGCCCACTGGTATTTGAGGACATCCACGATATGGCCGAGCAACTTGGGGATGGCCAGTTGCAGGACGCTGGCGAGAATCAGTGTCAGTAAGCCCGCCGCGTAGCGAAACCGGTGCGAGGGGATGAATTCCTTGAAGATCAGATGCTGTACAATCATTGGCGACCTCATTTATACGTATAAATTATTAGGGGATAAAAACTAGTTTCTAGTTCCTGGTTTCTAGCTCCTGGCTCTTGGTTCCGGGTTGAAAAGCAGTGTTGATTTACAGTTGACTTGGGCAAATTTGGTTCCCTGGTCGGGCGTTCTTCAGAGGGACCGGCAACGAGGAACCAGCACCCCCGCTCATCCCGACGCCCGCGGCTCGAAGGTCCATTCCAGGACCACGGCGCGCCGGGCCGACTCGCCGTTGATGACGTTGAACAACAATTCGCAGCCGGCGAAGCCCATGTCGTACAGCGGGCTTTCAATGGCGGACAAGGGCGGGTGGGACAGATTGGCGAACCTCGACGTGCCGATGCCGATCACGGCCAACTCATCGGGGATGGCGATCCGGTGGGCCGCCGCGTATTGCAGCAGTTGAAACCCGAGTCCGGTGGTGGCGGTGATCAACGCCTGCGGCCGCGTTCCGGCGCGCCGGAAAAAAGCATCGAATCCCGCGGCGGCCGGGGTTGGGCCGCCCGGAAGCCGGAGATCGTCGCTCGGCTCGTGCGGCAGGCCCAATCCGGCCAGCGCCCGGAGGAAGCCGCGATAGCGGCGGTCGGTCGTTTCCTTGCCCTCTTCGCCGCAGAAGGCGATCCGGGTCGCGCCCCGGTCGGCCAGATGCCGGACCGCTTCCATCAGGGCCCGGTCCAGATCGGTTTTAATCAGATGAATCAGGTCGGCGGCGGGATGAGGATGGATCACCACGAACGGAATGGCATGGTCGATCAGATACGCGATCTGTTCGTCGGCGATATCGGCGAAGGCGTAAATGATCCCGTCAATCCGGTTCGAATTGTAATAGCGGATCGCCTCGGCGGTCTCGACTTCCGAGCCCTTGTCGAAGCAAAGGGTGATCGAATAATTCCGGGGCACCAGGGCGTCCTTGATCCCCTCCAGCGCCTTCATGAACAGATAGTTGGAGACATTTTTGTCGGAGACCACGCCGATGGACATCGCCTGTTTCAGGCGCATGCTGCGGGCGATCAGGTTCGGATGATAATTGAGGCGTTTGGCTGCGGCGAGGACCGCTTCCTTGGTCTCGGGTTTGATCCTGATTCCGGGCACGTCATTCAAGACGTAAGAGACGGTCGCCTGAGAGACGCCGGCTTCCCGGGCCACATCCTTGCTGGAGACGCTGAACGGTTTGCGCATGACCCACCCTGCTGGAACTTTATTTATACGTATAAATCATATGCTTTTTTCCGGGATATGTCAATTTGGTTTTCCAATTTAACCTGCTGTTTACATGTTTCATTGAAATCGCCATATAAAAGGGGGCGGTCCTGGAAGCCGCCCCCGGCGGGGGATTTGATACCCCGCCTTCAAGCAGCATCAAAAATGCTGCTTTTTTGCTGATCCGCCTATAGCGCGAAAACGTGTTTGCCAATTCGCTGAATGACCCTCCGGGTCCAAATCCACGATCTTCCCTTGATTTTGCCCGGATTGTAAAAATAAAGCGCGCCGCCGGAAGGATCCCAGCCGCCGATGGCCGCCCGGGCCGCTTTGCGGCAGGAGGGGGTCGGTGACCGGTTCACCGCGCCGTTGGACACCGATTCAAAGGCTCTGGGCTCGAAAATGACCCCCGCCAGCGACTTGGGGAACTTCGGGTTTTGGATCCGGTTCAAGATCACCGCGCCGATGGCTACCTGGCCGGTATACGGTTCCGCTTCGCCTTCGGCCCGGATGACTCTGGCCAAGAGCTCGGCGTCGCCGGCATGCCGCGACGGAGCGCGGTATTTTCGGGGCGCGGCAACAGTCAGGACCGTCGCCGCCACTCCGATTCCGCCCAGTAAAATCAAGGCTGCGCACAGCCATTTTTTAGAACCGAACGTCAATGACAACACTTCCTTCGCAAAAAACTATTTTTCTTATTTCTGCTCCGGAAGCGGGTCGTTTATGCATTCAGGCGTCGGTTCCGGCCGGGGCCGACGCCAGCCGCGCTAAGAGTTTCTCGATAGTGTTCTCCGACGGCAGGATGATGTACTGAAACCGGATCTCGTGAATCGGGATCAGGAACTCGAAATGGATCAGCAGATGGTCCAGGGTATAGACTTTGGACGAGTAAGCCAATGACCGGCTGAGATCGCCGACCAGCACCGGCGGAGTGAACCACCAGTTCAGGGCCGCCCGTTCGGCCATGGCCCGCCAGAACGAATTGGAGATGATGTGGACCATCTCGGTCAGCACCGAGACCTCGATCCGGTTCAACGGCTTGCCGGGCTTTCGCTTCTGCCCCAGCATCCGCTCAATGAGCGACAGCGCGTCCCGTTCCCGGAAGAAAGCGTAAATCTCGCCGGCGATGTCGCCGGAAAACCGGAGATGAAACCCCAGGCTGTCGTGGTAGAAGAGGCGGATCCGGTCCAGCAGCACCGGAATGGGCAAAAATGAAAGGCAATTCAGATGAATCTCGGCGCCGGTCCCCAGGAAGTCGCGGAGTGAACCGATGGAACCGGCGGCCCCGGTCTGGGCGATTTCGAACAATTGCCGGACCTCATGGGGCGGGAGATGAAGCGGTTCGCGAATGCTGTCCTGGTCCTGCTCAATAGCGATAAAGGCCATGGAAAAACTCCCCCCGCGTGGATTGATTTTCACTTCAATTCGCGAATTTGAAGCTCGAATCCTCCATCGGAAAAGCACGGAAAACCAGTATTATTGACGCTTTGCAAAGATTTGAGAACCTTTGTGTCGAATGGCCATTGGGAGCGTGGTGATAAACCCCGCCCAAGGCCGGCGCTGCTCCCGGAGCCGGCCTTGGGCGGGGTTATTTCGCCTTTTGGAGCGGTTCCGCCGTCTCCGGCACCGTTTGAAACATGGCCAATACTTTGACGTCTTCCATGGGAGCAACTCCTCGCTTTATTATCAGGGCGGATTGCGTTACAATAGATATGGTGCCATACTTTGGTTTCATTATTTTTTTGAAAAGGATTGATCCCCTGATGCCCGACTATCAACAGATCACCGGCCGATTGATCCAGGCGCTCGGTCCCGTCGCCGACCTGCACCGGACCAGTCCGCTCGACCATTGCGACACGGCGCTGGAAGTGCTGCTGGCCACCATTTTGACCCAGAACACCAATGACCGGAATGCTATCAAGGCCTGGATGAATTATAAGGCCCGCTTTTCCCGGCCCGAGGACGGATTGGCCGCTTCCGAGGCTGAGATCGCCGCAACAATCCGGATCGCCGGACTGGCGGCCCAAAAGGCGGCGGCTATCCGGAAGGTGTTGGCCGCGACCAGGGAACGGTTTGGCGACTTCCGGCTGGAACGGTTGACCGGCCCCGATGAAGCCTGGGCATTTTTGAACGGCTTGCCGGGCGTGGGACCGAAAACCGCCGCCTGCACCATGGTTTTCGGGCTGAGGCTGCCCGCTTTCCCGGTGGACACCCATATTCACCGGGTGACGCTTCGGCTGGGCTGGGTTCCGGAGCGAACCGATCCGGCCAAGGCTCAGGCGCTGCTCACCACGGAGGTTCCGGCCGGGCTTCATCATGACCTGCATATCCTGCTATTGAACCTGGGACGGCGTTACTGTCATCCGAAGCAGCCGGAATGCCGGTCCTGCCCGCTGGAGGGTGATTGCGGAACGGCCAAAAAGTTTACATAACATAATATTTATGTTATAATATCCCGCCGGAAAGGAGGCGGGATGTTATGAAAAAGTTATGGAAACCGGTTGGCGTTGCTTTGCTGATCCTGGCGGCGCTGGCCGGTATTTTAAATGATATCAGCAATGAACGGGCGGTCAGCAAGGCGGCGATTGTCGCTGAGATCAAGGCCACTCAAACGAAGCTGGCCCGAGCGGAGTCAAACTACGGAACGGTGCTGCCGCACGGCGTAAAGGTCTATTCGGCGGCGGAAACCGGCCGGTTGCTGGAACTCTATCGTCAGTTGCAGGAACGGGTGGACCTCCTGCAAACCGGCCGGAGCGAAACGGCGGCCGGACACTGGCGCGATGTCCCGATCCATGAGGGGAGCGGGACGTATTTCGGCGTGTCCGAAGTGGAACGGGCGCTCCGGGGGTTCAAGGCCCCGGCCGGGCTGCTGGCGGGGCTCCGGATTTATCTGTTGCCGGGAACCATGCCCGGAATCAGCGGTATGGGCCAGGCCGGCTACAATCTGCTGGCGGCCGAGGCCGGCTCCAGCCTGACCAGCGTGGAGCAGCTCCGGGTGACGCTTTATCACGAAATTGGCCATCATGTGCATATGACCTATATGCCGACGTCGGAGGAAGCCGGCCGGGAATTGTGGCGTACCTATCTCGCCCGGCGCGGCGGGCAATGGCATGGCCCGGGAGCGGCCAACACCGGCGCCTGGGGCGCTTCCAGCGAGGAGACTTTCGCCGAGGACTTCCGGATGCTGTTCGGAACCGATCAGCCGTATTACGGCGATCTGGAGCTTGGTGACATCCGGGAAACGCCGGGGCGCGCGGCTGCGATCAAGCGCTTCATGACCGGATTGGCCGGCGGAGCGCGGCGGGAAAGCTACCGTTCACCCTGGCTGCCGGAGGGAATTGGCTTTTGGACCGCCCAGCCGTGGCTGATCGCCGGTATGTGGATGGGGCTTTTGACGGCGCTTGGCGCAACCCGGCGGATTTCCGCCCGAGGAAACTGGATCGGTTCGGGCACGGCCGAGAATGATCCTGCTACGGTTGGGCTTTGATTACGCCTGGCAGCCCGTGAGCGGTTCACGGTAAGTTACCCCCGGCGGACGCCGGGGGTTTTCTGATCCCGAATTAACCCGAGTGATCGCTGCCGTTCCGGCTGTTGGCGGTCTTTTTCCGGGGGACGATCCGCTCCTTTCTGTAATACAGCGGCGGATTTCCCGTAATCTCCTTAAAAACCCTCCCAAAATGAGTCACGCTTCCGAACCCCACTTCTGCAGCGATATGCACCACTTTTTTCCGGGTCTGCATCAATTTTAGCTTGGCTTCCTTCACCCGGACGTGGTTGAGGTAATCCACGAAAGTGAAGTTGGTCACTTCTTTGAAGATTTTGCTCAAGTAATTGGGACTGATAAAAAAATGCTCCGCCAAGGTGGTAAGCGATAATGGTTTCATATAGTGCCTATTGATATACTCGGCGATCTCCGAAACTTTTTCATGGACCGGGCTGGGATGCTCAAAAGCGGCGATCTGATGATTAACGATGTACCTATCGAGGAAAACCAAGAGCTGCAATAGAGCGGATTGAAGCGCCAGCTCATATCCGATTGGCTTAGACTGTTCTTCCTGAAGCATGGTCAAGAACAACGCTTCAACCAACGCTTGTTCATTGATTGAAAAACTAATCGCGATCGGCTCCCTTTCAAACAATGGCGCCAAGGTTTGGCGAATCGGGCGATTCGGGACCAAAAAACCTTCCTGAAAATGAAGTAAAATACCTTCACAATCCGGAGCTTCATCACTGATGGCGTTATGGAGAACATTGGGGCCGATGAGGATCAAGTCGCCCGCCTTAATCTTGAAGGCGCGGTCATTAATGAAAAAGCAGCGTTTTCCAGAGAAAACATAAAGAATCTCGAAAAAATTATGGACATGTTTTTCGTGATAATTTGCGAATATGCGTTTGGAAATGAAAAAAGCATCTTTTTCATTTCCGAATTTGACATGTGGATATTTCACACAGATCACCGTCACTGATAATATTATAGCATAGATTCCCCTAATAATTGAAGAGGATAAAATATAAGAGGAATTAAATGTCTTGGATAAAAAATGTACAGAAATCCTGCGATATATTGTATATACTTTAAAAGCAGGTTAAAATCATGAAAACAATAATAATGTATTAAACGGTAAGAGATGAGAAGGAGCGTCGCAATTTTTCGAAAAACAAGGAGGCTAATGAGATGCGGTTCAAAAACATTCTGGTTTTACTGGTATGCTGTCTGCTAATGGCGTCACTAATGACCGGATGCAACTGGTTCAAGAGCGATTCCGGTGGCGGTAGCGCAAAGGCCAATCCGGATCTATTGCTCGGATGGGCCGATGTCGCCGGTGACAACGGCCAAATCGGTGAGATGGTCCAAACGACCACCGGCGGCGAAGGCGGACAGATAAAAGAGGTCACTACCGTCACGGAATTAAAATCCCTGCTGGCTGAGTTGCAAACCAACCCGGTACCGACGATTATCCGGATCAAGGGTACGCTGATGGATCAAAACTCCAGTACGGGCCTGATCAAGCTGAATAATTTAAAAAACATTACCATCGAAGGAATCGGTAATACCACAATGACCTGCTATGATGCGATAAATCTGAGCAACAGCTATAATATAATCATCCGAAATATCTTCTTTATCAATAACACCCGGGATGCCATTAATCTATCGGGCCGCAGCACCCATCATGTTTGGATCGACCGGTGCTCATTCTCGGATGTGGCATGGGGCTCGGGGCCCATCCGGGAAGCCGCCACCAGCGACAACAGCGCGGCCTATGGCAAGCATGACGGCTTGATCGATATCGGAAACGGATCGGGCTATGTTACGATCTCCTATTGCCATTTTGAGAACCACAAGAAAGCCATGCTGTTTGGTTCAGGCTCGGGCGATGCAGCCAACGATGTCGGACATCTTAAAGTAACCCTACATCACAATTGGATCGGTTATGTCGCTGAACGTTCTACCCGGAATCGATTCGGTCAGATTCACCTTTTTAATAATTACTATGACAATACCGGCACCATGCTGGAGATGACGCCGAAAAACCCCAGCGACGGCATTTATCAGCATGGCTATGGCATCCTGTCGGCCCTTGGGGCTCAAGTCGTGGTGGAAAACAACTATTTCAAGAATGTACTCTGGCCGACGCTGGTGGTCCGTAAATCCGTCGATCCTGTCTGGGCCCAAACCTACGGATACATAACCAGTCCAGTCACTGGACAACCCGTGCTTCACTTTAGTCCCAACTTCGAGGAAGATCCCGGTTATATCACCTATCGCGGGACGAACATTCAAGATCCCGTACCTGGGACCGAAGTTAATTTAGGTGAAGCCACTTATAAAATTTTACCGTTTGATACCACCAGTCCGGATCCAACCAATTGGAATCCGTGGGACAGCTATGGTTATGACCAGAAGAAGATTAACGGCGTTTTGCACAATGCCAAGAGCGTGCCTAGCGTTATCAAAGCCTACGCGGGCGCCAAATAGCGTTTCATGATTATGGAAGGCCCGGTGAACCGGAGTATTTTGGGTAACTTCCCCCGGCGGAATGCCGGGGGTTTTTATTGAACGATGACGCATGAGAGCGCAGAATTGCTATTTTCATGCCCGGCGTTGATTGGCCTTTGATGGCGAAATGGAGCCCTTTTATTCCAAGTAAAGAAAGGACCGGATTTCAGCTTCGGGACGTTATTCTCCGGCAAAACCAAATCAGCTTCGACAGCAGCAAACTGATTTTTGTCGAAAATAAGATCTCCGGGAACGAAAGGAAGATCTTTTTCGGCACCGGGAAGATTGCCGGCGGGATATTCAGGTATTTTCCGAGTCCGGAGCGATCTTTTTTGGTTTGGGGAAGATATTTTGGGGGCCGGGATGAAAGTCAATCATCTTTATTTGGTTTCAAAACGATATATATCGCGATTATCTATATCAAATCAAAAAACGTCGAGAAAATATCGACGTTTTTTGATTGGTTCCAGTAATTCTAAGCATTTTCGCAGAGAAAATATCATCCTATACGTTTCAAATCTTTGGTGAAATAATAATTTATACAATAATTATAAATTATGGAATTTATTGAAATCTTCAGAGCGTTGACTTTTACTGTTCCAAAGACAGAGATAATTGACGGCCTACTGCTTTTTAGGGGGGAGAACGGAAACTACTCAATAGGGGAATTCGCAAGCGAATTCCCGAGGATTAATTTTATAACATTTTATATGCAACTCGGCAGATCCGGTTTCACACTTTGCTTCGCGATTTTGGCAAAACATTTGACGGCTATGGCCATACGGTTGGAATGGTCAAGACATCAAAGGATTTCGCAGGAATTAAGTAAAGAGGTGGCAACGGATTTTCTTTTTCTTAAGGGTTTAGCCGTAATATTCCCGGGCGGTAAAGAAACTGGTTGCGACATATGGGGATCTGGACAGAAAAGAGGTGGTTGGTTTTGAGATAATGAGTTCAATTGATGGCCTACACGGCCCGAGAACCGTTCTCTTCCGGACGGCGGAAGCTTCCGGGAGGAATCAATCACAAAAAAAGGAGGGATTGTCATGAAAAAAATCGTCTTGGGATTATTGGTTGTTTTAGTTATGGGAATGAGCATCGGCAATGTTTGGGCCGCCCCTTACAATTACGCCGAAGCCTTGCAAAAAGCGCTCTATTTTTATGAGTGCCAGCAATCGGGGCCGCTCCCCGCCTGGAACCGGGCCAAACAATGGCGGGGCGGTTCCTGCTTGTCGGATGCGGTAACCGGCGGCTGGTATGATGCGGGCGATCATGTAAAGTTCGGGTTGCCCATGGCGTATTCCGCCGCAATGCTTGGCTGGGCGATGTACGAATACGGTTACGCGTTCTCCGGAGCCGGGCAAACAGCCGCCCTCGAAAACAACCTCCGCTTTGTACTGGACTATTTTGTGAAATGCGATCAAGGAGATAGCCTAGTTTACCAGATTGGGGACGGCGGCGCGGATCATTCCTGGTGGGGACCGGTCGAAGTAATCGAAAAGAAAATGACCCGGCCGTCCTACCGTTGCAATGCTTCTTGTGTCACCGCCCAGACCGCCGCGGCCTTGGCCATCGGCGCCAAAGTATTCAACGACAGCACTTACTTAAGCCATGCCAAAAGCTTATTCAATCTGGCGGATTCGGTAAAGAGCGATGCCAGCTATACGGCGGCCAACGGCTATTATAACTCCTGGAGCGGTTTTTGGGATGAATTGATCTGGGCCGCGATCTGGCTTTACATTGCAACCGGCGATCCGGCTTACTTGACGAAGGCCGAGTCGTATGTGCCGAACTTGGGCAAGGAAGGGCAGTCCAGCGATATCGCCTACAAATGGACGCAAAGCTGGGATGATTGCCATTATGGCGCGCTTCTGCTGTTGGCGAGAATCACCGGGAAGGAAGAGTATCACAATTTCCTGAAAATGCATCTTGACTGGTGGACGGCCGGCCATAACGGCTCGCGGATAACCTACACTCCCGGCGGCTTGGCCTGGCTCGATAGCTGGGGTTCGTTGCGTTACGCCATGAATACCGCTTTTACCGCTTTTGTCTATAGCGACTTAATTACGGATGCCGCGTTAAAATCAAGATATCAGAATTTCGCGATCAGCCAGGCCAATTACACCTTGGGTTCAAATCCTAGAAACAGCAGTTATGTGGTGGGATTCGGAAGCAATCCGCCCCAGCACCCTCACCACCGGACTGCCCACGGCTCATGGTGCGATATGCAAGGCGTTCCCCCGAATCACCGCCACATTCTCTACGGCGCGCTGGTCGGCGGGCCGGACAGCAACGACGGTTATAGCGACAGCATCGGCAATTATACCACCAATGAGGTGGCCTGTGACTACAATGCCGCGTTCGTCGGGGTTTTAGCAAAAATGTACAGTCTGTACGGCGGCGCGCCGCTGAGCAACTTCCCGGCCGCCGAGGCCAAAGAGGACGAATTCTTCGTTGAAGCCGGGATTAACTCCTCCGGGCCGACCTATACCGAGATCAAGGCGTTGCTGAACAACCGTTCCGGTTGGCCGGCGCGGGTCATTAAAAACCTTTCATTCAATTACTATGTCGATCTGAGCGAGGTTTTCGCCGCCGGATATACCGTGAGCAACCTGACGGTAACAACCGGTTATCAGGAGATCCCGGTTACGCTCTCCGGTTTGACCAAATATAGCGGGAACATTTACTATGTCAAAATCACCTATGCCGACGGCACGAACATCTGGCCGGGCGGCCAATCCGAGTATGCCCGGGAGGTCCAGTTCCGGATCGCCGCGCCGAGCGGAAGCAGTTTTTGGAATCCTGCCAATGACTATTCCTATCAAAGCCTGTCAAATTCCACAACTGTAAAAACTCAATACATCACCGTGTACGACGGTTCCACCCTAATCTACGGCGCGGAGCCGGGCCAGATATCGCCGTCGCCGACTCCCACCCCCGCGGTGACTCCGACCCCGACCCCGACCCCGACATTGACCGCCTCGCCGACAGCGACGCCGGTCGCCACGGTAACCCCGACACCGAACGTAACTCCGACTCCGACACCTTCGGTAACACCAACGCCTACCCCGGTGGTCACGCCAACGCCGACTCCAACCAATGAAACGGGTTACGCGGTTTCGTATGTGATCATTAATGATTGGGGCAACGGCGCCACCATCAATGTATCGATCCAGAACAACGGAACTTTGGCAGTGAACGGCTGGACATTGGCCTGGACGTTCCCGGGCAATCAACAGATTACCAATCTGTGGAACGGCAGCCATAACCAGAACGGCGCCGCCGTAACGGTCAGCGATCTGTCATATAACGGTACGATACCGGCGAACGGCGGGACCGTAAGCTTCGGCTTCAACCTCTCCTATAGCGGGTCAAACGCCAAACCGGCCAGCTTTACGCTGAACGGGGTTCCCTGCCAGGTTCAGTAGGGAGGAGCAAACGGAACCGGTTTTGAGAGCGACGATCTTCGATCGATAAAACCAAAACAGATCCCAATCGCGGGATCTGTTTTATTTGCCCTGGGTGGAAGCTTTCGGGTGTTTATTATCCAATCTCGATGAAGGTTAATGGTTATCCTGGAAACCTAGGGTAAAAAAGCGGTTGGGTTATTGAAGGGCTCAGCCCGGTCTTGCCGTTCACGGCGGCTCCGTCTGAATTTTTCCGTTTCTCCAGCCGGACCACCATTTCCCAGCTCGGCGGGGGTTTTTTTTTGCAACGGGTTCCCGTATAATTAGGACTCCGGAATGTATCTGTAACATAACATTATTATTACCGAAACGATCGCAATATCATTACCATCCGAAGGAAGGAGAATTGGCATGAATCAGGGGAACCAGCCGTTGGTGGCCTATTTTTGCATGGAATTCGGCTTGCATGAGGATTTCCGGATTTACTCCGGCGGACTCGGCATCTTGGCCGGAGACATTTTGAAAGCGGCCAAGGACGGAAATTATCCGATGGTCGGCGTCGGAATCCTGTGGCGTCAAGGGTACACCACCCAGGTCATCCGGGAGGACGGCAAGCTGTACGACTGCTTCCCGGAATACAACTACGACTTTCTCCAGGATACCGGGGTGATCGTCGAAGTCTGGATCCGGAACCGTCCGGTCCGGCTGAAGGTTTGGAAATGCGACCGGTTCGGCAATGTCCCGCTGTATTTGCTCGACGCCAATCTGTGGGAGAACGCCGATCGCTTGATCACCGGCCAATTGTATGGCTGGTTCAATGAGGAACGGATCGCGCAGGAGATTATTTTGGGCGTCGGCGGAGTCCGGGCATTGCGGGCTTTGGGAATCCACCCGGATGTTTTTCACTTTAACGACAGCCATCCGGTAGTGGCCGGGATCGAACTGATCCGCGAGAAAATGCACGGCGAAGGCAAGAGCTTCGAAGAGGCCTGGGATCGGACCCGCGAGCAGATCGTGTTCACGACTCATACGCCGATCATGGCCGGGAACGAGGTTCACGGGCATCATCTTTTGCAATATATGGGCGCCTATAACGGGCTGGATTACAATCAAATGGCCCGGCTGGGCGGCGATCCGTTCGGAATGACCGTGGCCGGACTGCGGCTGTCGCGCAAAGCGAACGCCGTGGCCGAATTGCACGGCCATACCGCTCGGAACATGTGGCAGCACGTGGAGGGCGGTTCGCCAATCATCGCCGTGACCAACGGCGTGCACAACGGAACCTGGCAGGATTCGCGGATTGCGTTGGCAGCCGGGACCGGGGTCGATCTTTGGGCGTCTCATCAGGAGATCAAACGGGAGATGCTCGCGGAGATCGCGGAGCGCAATGGGGTTAAACTGAACGAAAACGCGTTGACCATCGGTTTCGCGCGGCGGGCGGCCCCTTACAAACGGGGCGATCTGATCTTCCGGCGGCCGGACGTGATCGAACCCTTGCTCAACGAAGGCAAGCTGCAGTTGATCTTTTCCGGGAAAGCGCATCCCAACGATTTGGAAGGCAAGGGCATTGTCTACCGGCTTTATGAGATGTCCAAGCGTTACCCGGAAAGCGTGGTCTTCCTGCAGAATTACGACATGAAGATCGGGAAGCTCCTGACCCGGGGGTGCGATGTCTGGCTGAACAACCCGGTCCGGCCGATGGAGGCCAGCGGCACCTCGGGGATGAAAGCGGCCATGAACGGGGTCATGAACTTCAGCATTCTCGACGGCTGGTGGCCGGAAGGCTGCTGTCACGGGGTGAACGGCTGGCAGATCGGGGACGGTTGTTCCCATTGCGATCAGGACTGGGCCGATGCCGACGCCCTGTACTATGTGCTGCTGAATGACGTGATCCCCACCTATTACGGGAATCGCGCCAAGTGGCTGGAAATGATGAAATCCAGCATCGAAATGTCGGAGTGGCGTTTTTCCGCCGCCCGGATGGTCCGCGAGTATTACGAGCTGATGTACAGGCGGGATGGCGACTCCGCCGCCAAACCGGCCGCTCAGGCCGGCTGAGAAGGCATAGCAGTCATTATATTATGGGCAATGATGCAACCACCGGCGATGCCGGTGGTTTTTTCGCGCCGTGATCTGGATGGCGGATAATGATTTCTGCGCGAGAAGAAGCCAGCGGCTCTTAACAGATTGTTTACAGATATTCCATCTTTTCCTAAAAGGACCAAGCCCGGCATTGAAGAATTATTGCACTATTCTTTATTGCTTGAATATCGCTAATTCAAATCCGCTTTTGATAATGGAGGCTTTTATTGATAAAATCAAAGCGTAATCTTGGAACAAAAATTCGCGGCCAGCCGTCAAAGTTTTGATTCACTAAGCCGGGACCACGGCATAATGTATACCAGTCATTAAAGAAGGGGGAACTATAAATGAAACGTTTTTCAATGATAGCATTGTTGCTTGCGCTCGGCTTGCTGCTGACCGGGGTCCTGCCGGCGCTGGCCAAAGGCGGCCCGGGTGGCCCGGGTCGCCACGGTGGTCCGGGATGGAGACAGGATGACCGGTTGCGGGATGATGCCCGGGAGGTGCTGCAGCGAACTTCCAGAGTGCTTAGAGCCGCGCAGGATGCCGCTTCCCGTTCCCGCCGTTATGACCGGCGCGGGTTGGGGCAGGCCTTCGGACAGCAACGGTACGCCCAGGACGAATACAGGAAAAGGGATTATCGGGACGCCATCTATCATTCGCTGCGTGCCCGTGAACTGGCAATGGAGATCCTGCGCCGGAATCGCGGCAGGATGGATCGCGGCTGGGATTTTGACGACAGAGAACGCCGCTACCGGCGCGATGCCCCCTCCGATCGGGATCTGGATACGAAGATCCGCGGCTTCATCATCGGCGATGACGACGCTACTCATTTCTCTATCGAATTTAACTTCTAAGATGAACTGAACTTACCGATACAAAAAACCGGGCCATGGACCCGGTTTTTTGTATCAAGCGGAGCAGTTCAGCAAAATCAACCATCTACACTTGTTAAAGTGCGCCTGTCTCATGCCAATGGGAACCAAGGAAATGACTTTACGTTACGATATACGAAAAAGGTTCCGCTCCAGGGCGGGCCTGAGTGTCGCAGCATCATGCGGATGGAAAGGATGATGGGGATGGAAATGAAGATCGTATTTCCAGGCGGAAGCAAAGTTGACGCCGAGTTCAAAGGGTTCACCATCCGAACCGATCAGCCGGTGGCCGCGGGCGGCGAAGGAGCCGAGCCGTCCCCCTTTGATTTGTTTCTGGGTTCCATCGGCACTTGCGCCGGGTTCTATGTGCTAAGCTTCTGCCGGAAACGGGGGATCGCCACTGATGGAATCGGACTGGCGCTTCGGTTCGAAAAAAACCAGGAAACCGGTTTGATTGAGAAGGTCGGCATTGACATCAAATTGCCCCCGGAATTTCCCGAACAATATCGCGAAGCGGTAATCCGGGCCGCCGGCGCCTGCGCGGTCAAGAAACATCTCGATCACCCGCCGGAATTCATAATCCGGACGGTTTATATAGGATGAAATAAATTCCTTACAATTTCATCATGGCCGGTATTAGGGACATGATGTATATTAGATATTTAATTCAACTTATATAACAACAAAGGATGGAACAATATACAATTTTTAGGAATAAGACTTTAGGCCTATAAAGGTCCCGAGAAATTTCCCGATACTTATAGTAAGTTAGTAGCATTGCCGCGCACTTCTAAAGTCCTGGTTGTACCTGAGACTTCAGAAAAGTGATAATCGATTCGATCAATGGTGGCGGCATTATTACGCTGATAGGACCCAGCGCGCATTATTAATTGAAAATTAGCTCAACCCTTCATATGCCCCCTAACCAGGGGCCTTTTTCATTCTAAAATTTAAAAAATCTCTCCTTTACACCGGTGCCGTTTTGCGTTATAGTAAGAGCAGAATCGAATAGTTGTTTTAAAGCTGGGGGTGCCGCAAGGCTGAGAGAGAGCAATCTCAACCCTTTGAACCTGATGTGGGTTATTCCAACGTAGGGAAGCGGAAGCGATGATTTGCAGCTTGCCTATGGCGGGCTTTTTTGTTTATTCGGCCCAATTTCCGGCGGACCCGGAGCGCGGTGCCGGCTCGCGGGATGGCACCCCCAGAAATACCGCCCGATGGCGAATCAATGAAACGAAGGAGATCTTACGATGAAATACCATACTCAAATGGAAGCGGCCCGGGCCGGACTGATCACGGAACAAATGGAGCGGGTCGCCATCAAGGAGCGAATCGATCCCCAACGGCTAGGCGGCTTGATCGCCGCCGGCCAGGCGGTGATTCCGGCCAACCGCAATCATCGGTCGTTGGACCCCGAAGGGGTCGGACAGGGGCTGCGGACCAAGATCAACGTCAATCTCGGCGTGTCCCGGGACTGTCCCGACTTCGAGCCGGAACTGGCCAAGGTCCGGAAAGCGCTGGCGTTGAAAGCCGAAGCGATTATGGATCTCAGCTCCTACGGCAAAACGCAAGAGTTCCGGCGGAAACTGATCTCGACCAGCCCGGCCATGATCGGCACCGTTCCCATTTACGACGCGGTGGGTTTTTACGACCGGGAACTGACCGACCTGACCGCCGCCGATCTGCTGGGAGTCATCGAAACCCACGCCCGGGACGGGGTAGACTTCATGACCATTCACGCCGGCTTGACTCGCGAGACGGTCAAACATTTCAAGGCCAACCCGCGGGTGACCAACATCGTCTCGCGGGGCGGCTCGCTTTTATTCGCCTGGATGGAATTGACCGGAAATGAAAACCCCTTTTACGAACATTTCGACGCCATTCTGGAAATCTGCCGCGCCTATGACGTAACGATCAGTCTCGGCGACGCCTGCCGGCCGGGCAGCATCGCCGACGCTACCGACGCGGTTCAGATTCAGGAATTGGTGATCCTCGGCGAGTTGACCAAGCGGGCCTGGGAACGGGATGTCCAGGTGATGATCGAAGGCCCCGGCCACATGGCCTTAAATGAGATCGCCGCCAACATGGTCCTGGAAAAGCGGCTTTGTCACGGCGCGCCCTTTTATGTGCTCGGCCCGCTGGTCACCGATATCGCGCCCGGCTATGATCATATCACCAGCGCCATTGGAGGCGCGGTGGCCGCCATGGCGGGGGCCGATTTTCTTTGCTACGTCACGCCGGCCGAGCATTTGCGCCTGCCCGACGAGGAGGACATGGTCGAAGGGATCATCGCCGCCAAGATCGCCGCCCACGCCGCCGACATCGCCAAGGGAATTCCGGCCGCCCGGGACTGGGATCTGGCGATGAGCCGCGCCCGCAAAGCCCTGGATTGGGAAGAAATGTTCCGGCTGGCCATCGATCCGGAGAAAGCCCGGCGGTACCGCGCCGAGTCCGCTCCGGAGTTTGAGGATTCCTGCACCATGTGCGGCAAGATGTGCGCGGTGCGGAACGTCAACCGGATCTTAAGCGGCGAAACGGTAAGCCTTTGCCGGAAGGACGAAGGCTGAGTTTGTGCATGTATTGGGACAACCGCAACATGTGGTGTATAGTGTAGCTACATATTAACTTGTGTTTTATATCCGTAAAAAGGATTACTCACACAAGCTCCTAGCCTCGGCCAATCCCGGAGGCGTTAAAGCGTGCCCGGTCCTGGGCGGGCTTTTATTTTATACGTTTTTTCCATCCGGTTGCAGGAGAATCAAATTGATTTTCCGAAATATTTCCGTTGGAATTTCTCAAATAAATCATTAACAATCCGGAACCAACTGAAACGAAACACGCGTCTAATCACCATCAAAGATCGAAGCGACGACCAAAATCGAATCGTGTTCCGGTGATTTCGACCTTTCGTCTGGCAACGGTTGGATTCCATCACCGGAATTATAATGAAAGGAGTGGTTTGTTTGTCTACAATGGCTATCAAGCGGCGAACGATCGGTTCTCTCCTGGTATTTTTAACGATCCTGCTGGGCCTGGCCGGAACCGGGAACGCCGATGCGCCCCGGCGGGACTGGAACGCCGTCGGCGGGCAGACGTCGGCTCGCCCCTGGCTGACGGCGGACGGCGACAGCCTGATCGCCGCGGTCCGAGGGAGCAATTCCAAGGTCTTTATCAACCGGATGAATTCGATGGGTTCCTGGAGCGGCTGGGGGGAACAGAAGCTCCAGACCTCCGGGGGGCCGGTAATTGTCCGGCTCGACGGCAAGGACCGGTATGTCTACCGCAATGCCAGCGGCGAGCTGGAAACGAACTTTCCAAAAACAATCGACATCGGCTCAAGGACCATGTTTATTAAGATTCCCGAAATTGCGATCACCGCCGATCCGTCGGCCGTGGTTTACAAAGATCGGGTTTATCTGGCCGTGCGTGGCAAGGACAACCAGATTTACATCAACAACATTACTAAGAGCGGGGCCTGGGATAAATGGAAGAATATCGGCGGCCGGGCCGAATCAGGGCCGTTCATCGGGGTTTTTAGCGGCCGGCTGGCAGCGGCGGTTCGCGGCCCCGGCAACCGGATTTACGTAAATTTCGACCCGCTGGCTTCGGCCGACTGGTCCGAGATCCCGGGCGACGGCCGGACGCCGGACACCCCAGCCTTCGCCGAATACCGAAACCGGCTTTATTTTGTAGTCCGGGGCACGGATAACGGCGTTTATCTTAATTCCCTGGAGCAAAGCCGTTGGAGCGGCTGGTCGGAACTGAACGGCTCCACG
Source organism: Bacillota bacterium (assembly GCA_023402395.1). GTDB lineage: Bacteria > Bacillota > UBA4882 > UBA8346 > UBA8346 > JAEYGI01. Next base: position 28,174 of record JAEYGI010000016.1, on the reverse strand, counting down.
GCTTCGGCGCCGGCCATCGCGGCGGCCGGTGGCAAGCTGCATTTGATGGTCCGGGGCACGGACAACAACATTTACGTCAATTCCCTGGATGGAACGGGCGGCGGTCGTCCTGGCGGCCCTGCTCCGCCGAAACCGGAACCGCCGGTCTTCAATCCGCCGCCACGGCCGGCTCCGACCCCGGAGCCTCAGCAACCGAAAGGGAATTGGAGCGGCTGGGAGCGTTATCCGGACGGACAGACTTCTTCCGGCCCGGCGGTCGCGGTTTACGACAACCGCTTGGTGACCATGGTTCGGGGCACCGATAACGGTGTCTATATCAAGTATGGGATTGATTCGGGTTGGACCAAACTGAGCGGCGCCACCTCTTCCGGACCGGCCCTGGCCGAGTACGGCGGCAGATTGTATGCCATGGCCCGGGGAACCGATAATGGGATCTGGGTCAGCCGGTATGATCGGTCGTGGAGCGATTGGCGGAAGTTGGATGGGGAGACCCGATCCGGCCCGGCGCTGGCCGTGTATAACAATCAATTGTTCGCGGCGGTTCGCGGCACGGACAACCGGCTTTATATCAGTGTCATGAACCGGGAAGGTTCCTGGAGCCGGTGGTCAGCGCTGGACGGCGCCACCGCATCCGAGCCGGCGTTGGCAACTTACGGCGGCCGGCTTTGTTTGGCGGTTCGCGGTATGGATAACCGGATCCTGATTCGCTGGTTCTCTGGTTCCTGGAGCCGCTGGGAAGAGATTCCCGATAACGGCCGGACCAGTTCCGGCCCGACGCTGGTGAGCTTTGCCAATGATTTGTGGGTTTTCGTGCGCGGAACCGATGACCGGATTTACTCCAACGCATTGTATTCCAACCGGCGCTGGAGCGGTTGGTCGGAGGTGCCCGGCGGCGGCCGGACCGACGCCAATCCAGCCGCGGCGGTCTATAGAGACGGGATCCGGCTGATCGTGAAAGGGACCGACAGTTGGGTTTATCTCAATTCCAGCGGTGGCGCCGCTTTGCGGCTCGATAGCCAACCGCCGTCACGGCGGGAACCGGATCGGGATCAGGACCGGGGCCGGGACCGGGATCAAGAGCGTGGCCGTGACCGCGACTGGAAACGATGATGTAGCCGATTAATGAAAAACGGCGGCCGGGTAAAGTCAATTTCCCCGGCCGCTATTTATTTCCCTTTCCGGCGATCGCTTCCGGCTCGCCAAAGATCTTTTCTCCGGTAAAACCAGATATTTTTCGACACCGGAAGGTTCCCTTGGCGTCCCAAGGCAATCATTTTCGACATGAGAGATCGCTCATCCGTCAAAAAGAGAGAACTCCCGGCCCAAACCAACAGTTTAGGGAGCCGGGAGTTCTCTTTTCCGGGAAAATCCGGGAGTGGGATTCGGTCAGTAATTGAAACCGGAGATCGTGTTGGTGATTTCGGCGATTTTGCCGGTAGCGTTTACAGCCCGGGCATTGATCGAGCATAGATAATAATCGAGATTCATAGTTACGCCGTTGGGGGGAAGCGAGAGGAAAGGGTCAGGAATCGCCGCTGGGGTCCGCCAGACTTCATCGGCGGGAGAGAATGAATCCTTATAAAGCCCTACGGTATACCCCACCGTGTAGCCGGCGGCGGCTGTCACCTCCGTCCAGCTCAGCCGGGAGGAGGTGTACTGGGGATTGGCCGGACATTCGTTCAGGATCGTTCCGATGGAAACCGTAATGATGTTCGAGTGTTTGACCTCGCTGCCTTTGAAAGCCGTCAGCCGGAACTGATAGCTCCCTGGAGCCTCTACCAATCCCACCAGCTCGTCGCTGAGGTCCAGATAAGCCGCTGGATCGGAGTTATTATAGGCCGGATCTTCTGGACTGACGCCTGGCCAGGTCCAGACCGGCTCGTTTTGGGTTCCGTCCGGACCCAGATAATAAACGGTAAAGGACGAGGCGCCGGATAACGGCTCCCAATTTAGATAGATATATTTAAGACTCTTGTCCCAGAGATCCCTGTCGACGCCAGCCGAACCCACCACGGCGGCGCGCGCCGGGCCCAAGTTGGACGCGTAGGACCCGCCGCCGGTTGCCCCCCGGGTAATGGCTTCCTTCAGGGAAGCCAGAGAAGCCGCGGCCGCGGCGGATCCGATGGCGGCGGAACGAATGCCGGAACTGCCGTAACTACTGGCGTCGCTGACCACTCCGTAGGAAGCCCTCCAGGCCAATTGGCCGCTCCAGGAGTGGCTGCCGCCGCCGCATCCGGCGGTGATGGCGATGGCCGCCATCAGCAGTATGGCCGTAAGTAGCGTTAGTTTTTTCATTACGAATCCCCCTTCGAAAGCAGTATTCGGATTGGCCCGCTCCCCGGCGAATCGCCAGGGAGCGGGCTGGTACGTATAGCATAGAATCAGGTTAGAAAATTCCCAGTTTCGGGTCATTCATGGTCATGATCGGTTCCGTCTCGGACACGGCTTCGCCGGAAGCGTTTACCGCCACGACCCGGAAGCGGTAGCCTACATTGGGGGCCAGTCTCATGACCGAATATTGAGTGCTGTCCGCGGGCAGGGCTTCAGCCGTCCGGCCGGAGAGCGGCGCGCCGTTACCATCCATGAATTCAATCCGATAACTCGTTTCATTGGCCGTATCGGCCCATTGCAGCCGGACTTCGCTGGCGGAGATGACGGTCCAGGTCAGATTGGCCGGGGCTAGTGGCCGATTGTCGGCGCTCACCGGACCCGCGCCGACCAAAGCGGAGTTGCCAGCGGCGTTGAACGCGCTGATCTGATAATAATAAATGGCGCCTGCCTGCAACCCACTGTTGACATAGCTGGTCCGGTTGGGAGTTGACAAGGTCTCGATCGTAGTCCAGCTTTCACTTTCGGTTCGGCGTTGAATCAGATAGCCGAGTTCGTTATCGGAGGTGTCGGTCCAACGCAGTTTGGCGACGGTGCCGGAGACGGTGACCGTCAGATCGGCCGGAGCCGACGGCGGGGCGCTGGTGTCGCCGGGAACCGCTCGAATATAAGTTTTGGGAGAGTAATTACGGTATACGTCATAGGCGAAGGCCGCGTAATAATAAGGTTTGCCGTTGACCAGACCCTGATCGGTCAAGGCCGATGCCGGCCCGTCGTAAACCAGAACCCCGTCATCGGGACCGGCGGGAGTCGCCCCGTATTTCCGGAGCACCCGGACTCCGGTGGCGCCGGTGGGGTTGGACCAGGACAGGTCAACCCGGTTGGCGGTGGCCACGGCTGTCAGGTTGGTTACGGCCGGGGGCGGGGTCAAGTCGCTGATGCCGTTTGCGTAAACTATCCGCAGGCCGGGTCGGTCGGCGGTGTTGGCCGCCGTTACCCCGTAAAACTCGATCCCTTCGCCGGCCTCCCAGCCTTCGTCCGGGGTGAGGTACAAGCCCTGATTGGCGTTGGCCGGGTCGCTCAGCCAGGCTTGGAGGGCGGCTGTGATGTTCAACCGGACGGTGGTTTCGCCGCTTTCCGCAAGCGCCTGGGGAATCAGTTCATAACCGTCAAGCGCGGCAATGGAGTGAAGCTGATACATTTCTAGAATGTTTTGGGCATTGTCGGCCCACGGAACCGCCCGGCCCAGCCGGTGGTCGCGGAAGCGGAAGTCGAGACCGGTCCGGAGCCCGTTGGTTCTTCCGAAAATGGGCTGGCCAAGGTTACCGGGATCGCTCACGGCATAGATCGCGATTCGCCGGGGAGTGGCTTGGTCGCCGGAGACAGCCTTGACCTTCAAAATCAGTTCGGCCCGGTCGATGACGGTTCCAGGCTGAATTTGGCCTTGGCCGGAGCCGATCAGGTCGGAGTTGATCAGCCAAACGTCGGATTTCCGGTTGCCCTGCCCTTTGCCCAGCAGCAGGGCTGCGCCGTCCCAGTCGGTCCACAGGTCGTTCTGGTATGACCGCGCCGAATGCCAGGCGTTGTCATCGGACGTTCCGCCGCCCGGTTGGAGCACGATCACGTCTTTCCCGGTGGGAAGGTCGTCAATGATCGCCAGGGTGTTGGAAGCGGTCAAATCAACGGCGCAGCTCAATGCCGCCGCTTTGACGGTCAATTGCAGCACCGCGTCGACACTGAGCGCGCCGGCGAAGGCCAGCGTAACCTGGCAATGCGTGTTATCGGAGTAGGCGGGGTTTTGTACGGTTAAACCGGTTGGCGGGTTATTCAGGGTAAAATCGGCCCCCGCCAATTCCTGGCTGATGAATTTGGCGCCCACCAGGGTCACAGTGACGACCCGGCCGTCCAGGTTGGTTCCGGTCAGCGTCTGATCCGCGGCGATAGTGGCGTAGAGTCTGATGCTGATCGCGAAACTCCCGTTGATAGTGCCGCCGTTGGTGCCGTCGGAGACCGTGAAGCCGAAGCCGTCCGGTCCGCCGGCATTCCCGTTCGGAGTGTAACTGATCAGGTTTTGGTCGATGTCGGCCTGGGAGAAGGCGCTTCCTGCGCTCAGCGGCTGGCCGCTCCGGGAAAGAGTTCCTTTAGCGGGAGCGGTTTGAATGGTATAGGTTAGATCCGCCGCCGCTTCTTCGGAGTCAACCGTCCGCAACATGGCTTGGGTAATCAGGACGGCTCCGCTATCGGCGTCAAGGGTGAGTCCGGCGTTGGTCTGGAGCCGGGGCGGAGTTTGGTCGTTAACGATGGACAGGATATTGGACGCGGTCAGGTCGGCGTTTGTCTCCAGCTCTGCGCCGCGAATGGTCAGTCCCAGATTGGCGACGTCGTTGTCGAGAACGCCGCTGAAGGCCAGGGTGAGCCGGCATACGCCACTATTGACATTGGAAGCGCTTTGGACAGTCAATCCCGCCGGCGCGTTGTTCAGGATGTAGTTCCCCGGCGCCGGGCTGTTATCTTTGAAAGTGATTCCGTCCAGAGTAACCGTGAGCACGCTCCCGTTCAGGTTGCTTTCGGCTAGGGTCGGGTCGGCGGCGAAGGTCGCGGAACCGATGCTAATGGAGAAACTCCCATTGATCTTAGCTTCGGCGCCGTCGCTGACGATAAAGTCGAAGCTGTCGCTTCCGGAAGCGGTGGAGTTGGGCCGGTAGGCGATTCTGTTGTTGTCCAGGTCATCCTGGGTGAAGGTTCCTCCCGTGGCCAGGGCCACGCCACTCTTTTGCAACTGGCCTTTGGCCGGAGCTGTTGTCAGAGTGAAGATCACCTGGTCCGGACGATGGTCGGGATCGGTCGCCGCCAACGTGGCGGTGATGCTGACCGCCGCGGAGTTTACGGATACGGTCAATCGGCTGTTTTTGACCAGGGTTGGCGCTTCGTTGAGGTTGCTAACTGTGACGGTGAACTGCTTCTCGAAGGAAGCTCCGCCGCCGTCAGTGACGCTCACGCGAATGCTGTGGCTGCTCTTGGTTTCAAAGTCGAACATGGCATTGGTGAGCAGATTCGGGCCGGAGATTTGGAATGAAGCATTGTCCGTGCTTCCCGTGCCTGGAACCAGCGCATAGGTGAACGACGTATCGCCGTCGGGGTCGGTGGCGCTGAGCGTTCCGATGGTGGTTCCAATGGCGGAGTTCTCGGCTACCGTGCTATTGGACAAGGTGATATTGGCCGGCGCTTCGTTGAGGTTGCTAACCGTGACGGTGAACTGCTTCTCGAAGGAAGCTCCGCCGCCGTCGGTGGCTCTCACGCGAATGCTGTGGCTGCTCTTGGTTTCAAAGTCGAACATGGCATTGGTGAGCAGATTCGGGCCGGAGATTTGGAATGAAGCATTGTCCGTGCTTCCCGTGCCTGGAACCAGCTTATAGGTGAACGACGTATCGCCGTCGGGGTCGGTGGCGCTGAGCGTTCCGATTGTGGTTCCAATGGCGGAGTTCTCGGCCACCGTGCTCTTGGACAAGGTGATATTGGCCGGTGCTTCGTTGAGGTTGCTAATCGTGACGGTGAACTGCTTCTCGAAGGAAGCTCCGCCGCCGTCGGTGGTTCTCACGCGAATGCTGTAACTGCTCTTGGTTTCGTAATCAAGCACGGCATTGGTGAGCAGATTCGAGCCGGAGATTTGGAATGAAGCGTTGTCCGTGCTTCCCGTACCCGGAACCAGCGTATAGGTGAACGACGTATCGCCGTCGGGGTCGGTGGCGCTGAGCGTTCCGATGGTGGTTCCAATGGTGGAGTTCTCGGCTACCGTGCTATTGGACAAGGTGATATTGACCGGCGCATCGTTGACATTGGTAACCGTGACGGTGAACTGCTTTTCGAAGGAAGCACCGCCGTCGTCGATGACTCTCACGCGAATGCTGTAACTACTCTTGGTCTCAAAATCAAATACGGCGTTGATGAGCAGATTCGAGTCGGAGATTTGGAATGAAGCGTTGTCCGTGCTTCCCGTACCTGGAACCAGCGCATAGGTGAATGACGTATCGCCGTCGGGGTCGGTAGCGCCGAGCGTTCCGACCGTGGTTCCAATGGCGGAGTTCTCAGAAATGCTGGTAGTTGAGAGCGAGATATCTATCGGTGCATCATTTGCGGCCGTAATTGTGATATTGAAGGTGGTTGCGCCGATGGTTCCGCCCGCACCGTCGGATACGGTGAAGGTGAAACTGTCGGGCCCGTTGGCGTTGGCGCTCGGGGTATACTTAATCAAGCCGTTGTTAATATCTGCTTGTGTAAAGGTGCCCCCCACTCCGAGCGCAGTTCCGCCGTTGGTTAGGGCGCCCTTGACGGGAGCCGTTCCAACGGTAAAGACCAGCAAAGCGGCGTCATGATCGACATCGGTAGCCTGAAGCGAGGAGTTGTCGATGGCCGTGGCCGCGCTGTCTTCATTAACGGTAAGTCCGGTGTTTTTAGCCAGGACCGGCGGGTCATTGACAGCCGTAATTGTAATATTGAAGGCAGTTGCGCCGATGGTTCCGCCCGCGCCATCGGATACGGTGAAGGTGAAATTGTCGGGCCCGTTGGCGTTGGCGCTCGGGGTATACTTAATCAAGCCGTTATTAATATCTGCTTGTGTAAAGGTGCCCCCCGCTCCGAGCGTGGTTCCGCCGTTGGTTAGGGCGCCCTTGACGGGAGCCGTTCCAACGGTAAAGACCAGCGAAGCGGCGCCATGATCGACATCGGTAGCCTGAAGCGAGGAGTTGCCGATGGCCGTGGCCGCGCTGTCTTCATTAACGGTAAGTCCGGTGTTTTTAGCCAGGACCGGCGGGTCATTGACAGCCGTAATCGTAATATTGAAGGTAGTCGCGCCGATGGTCCCGCCCGCGCCGTCGGATACGGTGAAGGTAAAGCTATCGTCGCCGTATGCGTTGTCGTTCGGCCGATATTTAATCCGGTCATTATCGATATCGGCTTGAGTAAAGGCGCTCCCCGATCCGAGCGTGGTTCCGTCCTTGGTTAGGGCACCCTTGGCGGGAGCCGCTCCAATGGTCAATGTTAACGCCGAGGGGCCCTGCACGGAGTCGGCCACGGCAAGCTTACCCGCGATGGTCGCGGCTCCGCTGTCCTCGGCGATAATCAGCCGGTCGTTACGGTCGATCAAAGGCGGAATCGTTACCGTGGTAAAACTCTTTTTCGCCCCGTAGGATGTTCCCCTGGGGTTAACGGCATAAGCCCGATAGTCATATTGGGTATCGGAATTCAGGGTCGTGAGGGAGATGCTGTAACTGCCGGTAGTTCCGCCCGTGCTCTCCTTCTGGTAAGTGGTAGCCGAAGCTTCCTTCCACTCGATCCCTCGTTCGACAATACCCGCTCCACCGTCCGAGATTACGTCGCCTCCGAGCGTCGCGGCAGACGCGGTGATGGAAGTGGCGCTTTCCGTGCTTACTATGGGTGGGGTTTGGGCATGAAAGACCACGCCGGTATCGGCCGAAAGAGATCCGCCCCCGCTGGAATCGTTATAGTCCGTGGCCGGGCAGGTCACCGTGACGTTGGTGATATCCGAGCCATAAGCCGAAGTGGCGTTTCCGGAGAGAGTGATTCGGACGATCGTTTTATTTTCTCGGGTAACGCTTCCCTTGCTTACGCCGGCGGGTAAGTTGGCTACGGTCCAACTGGACGGATTGAGAGTCGAGGCAAAGGTCCCGCCGTGTAAGGTGACAGTGATAACCTCGCCATCCTCAGTGCCTTGATAGATGCCGTCATCGGAGATAGTAATCGATTCGTCGTCATTGACCGCGCTAATCGTCAGGCTGTTGGAGGACGAGAGGTCGGCCCCGGTCGTGAACTCCGCGCCGGCGATCGTCAGACCGATGCCGGTCTTATCGCTATCAAAGTCGGGACCGTCATAGGCCAGGTTCACCGTGCAACGCGTATCGTCGATATTGGTGATGCTCTCAATGGTCAGGCCGGACGGCGCGCCGGTCAGGGTAAAGCTGGACACGTCTAACGAGAGGTCGTTCCAGATGGGATCCGATAATGTCACGTCGATGCTCTGCGCGTTCAGGCCGGCTTCGAACAATGTCCCGGCGAGGGACATGGTCAACGCGGCGGTGGTGAACGTCACCGGATCGCCGTAGGAGGTTCCCAACGGATTGGTGGCGAAGGTCCGCAGGTCGTATGCGGTGGAAGGGCTCAGTCCGGTCAGGGTCGCGGAGAACGAGCCGCTGGTCCCCGAAAGATTGGAAGCGGTTGTATAAGTAGCATCGGAATGCTTCTTATATTGGACGCCGTAAACGGAAACTGATCCCCCGCTGCTATAGGTCACCGACCCAGTAATCGTAGCCCGGGTCGCGCTGACCGAACCGGTGGCGGCCGCGGCTAAGGTCGGAGCAAGCTGGGTCTTGTAAACGCGTACTTTTTTTTGGTTAATAGCACTCTCTTCAAGCCAAGCGACGTAAAGTTCCCCTTGGTAAACGGATAAAATGGGTTTAACCGCATTCTGAGCCGTTTGGTAGTTAATGCCATAGGGCCCGCCTCCATCAATAAGCGCACGGCTCGCGCCGCCATAAACCGCGGCTCGAATTTGTGAATGAAGAAAATTTTCAGAATCGATTTCGCCCCATACGCAATAGAGCCGATTGTGATGGGTAATTGCCTGCGGATTTGTCGCACCTACCGTTGGGTCATGATTCCACCCGGAGCTATCTCCCCCATCGGCCCAACTCCAACCGGAGCCGGAATAATATCTGACGCGGACTTGAGGATAGTAAAAACCCTCATAAGGGTGAGACGCCTCGGTCCAAAACCCATAAAGAGCTCCGTTATATACCGTTAGGGATGATGACCCCGCCTCGACACCATAATTGGCGGGGCTATAATTTAACCCACCGATATCATTCGCGGAACTCCAGTTGGACCCGTTAAAGCTTTTAAGCCGGAGTAGGCTTTTACCCGTCGCCCCCAATTCTTCCCAGGTGGCATAGAGTTGATCACCCCACGAGGCCAACGATGGGTATTTGGCGTCTTTGGCGGAGTCATAATTTAAGCCGTCGTCATTATCGTCGGCATTGCCTTTGGTGTCGAGCTCGCTCCAGTGTGTCCCATCGAAGCGGCTGACTCTGACCCGATATTTTTCATTCCAGTTTTCGTCCCAGGCTGCGTAAAGATAGTTTCCACAGACCGCCAGGGAAATTTTTTGAATGGAGCGGCCATCGGGATTTTTATTAATATAACTTCCATCCCCGAGCCCCGCGGCGCTGGCCATTTCCCAACCGCTGCCGTTATAGCGGTAAACCCGGATATAATCAGAAAAATAGGGAGCGGAAATACCACTGATGTAATATTTTTTCTGCTCCATCCAAGCCGCATAAAGAGTGTTGTTATAGACCGCCAAAGCGGGCAGAACACCGTTCCAGCCATCCGTTGTGGAAGACCCTGCTTGAGGTAACTGATGATAGAGTTCAGCTGAGCTGATTCCTGCGGGGTACCATTGGTTATCCCTTATGCTATGCCGTTTGATGTAAATTCGGCTAATATCCGCTTGTTCCCGCCACATTACGTATAAATTATCGCTGAATGCCGCGGTTGCGATGGAGATCGCATCCGAAGAGGCTCCGATATTGAGTCCCTGAGCGGCGCCGCCGTCAACGCAGCTCCAAGTTTGGTCTGCCAGTCCGATTCCCGGCAGAAAGCCGGCGAAGACCGCCAACAGCAGCAGACTGAGGCAGAGACTCTTTCGTTGGTGAGCCATATCCCATCCCTCCCAATAATTTCTTGAACCAGGCAAGTGAAACACAAAGATACCTGGAGCGAATCGGTTTCGCTCCAGGTATCTTCAACCGGTAGTTTGGAAACGGTTCAGTTTTGCTGCCGGATGATATCGAGCTTATAGGCGTTTTCGTCAGGAGCGCCCTTGACTTGAACGATAATCGTATTCGTCCCGTAATCCAGATTGAGCTGAGCGGTTTGTTCGCTTTTCACGGTAAAGACCTGTGTGCCGAGGGTCACATCGATAGTGGCGTTCGGATCCGAGAATGTGGGAGTGACATTAATCACGCTGGTATTATTGGAAACCGTCGCGGTGTAGTAAAATTCCTTCGAATCGAAGGCTGGATTCAGCGGAACCACGCTACCCCTGGTATTCTTGACGACGAGATTGCTTAACTCCCCAACGCTGCTGCCGCCTTTGGTCACGGCAATGATATAGGTATCCTGCCCCGAAGGAGTGGTTACCTGGACCGAAATCGTATTTTGGCCGGGGTTTACGGTGATCGGCGCCGAGGGGCTCCCGCTCTGAACCACGGTGTTGTTGACCTTGATCGTCGCGCCGTAGGCGGAATTGGTGGTCGGAGTGACCGTGATGGACTGAACCGTATTTGCCACGGAGGCGTTATAAATATATTGCTTGCCGTTGAACGACGGAGTGAGCGTGCCCTGACTGAACGCCAGATTGGTCAGATAGGGCGGGGTCGCGGTCTCGTAGAGTTCCAGCTCGACGATGGAGGCCAGGGTTTTGTTGACATTCAGGCCGTCATTGACATAGACACGGTAATAGCGGTACTTTCCCGGCATAAAGGTCCGGTCGGTAGCGTTGGACTGATTGCCGGTGACTGTGTCCAGGTTGTTCCAGCTCGCCGTGTCGTTGCTTCCCTGAAGCGTATATCCGGACAGATTGTAGCTGGCTGAAGGCCAGCCGGAGACGCCCATCATTTTGACGACCCAGCGATTGACCCAGTAAAGCTGGCCCAGATCAACCCTCAGCCAATTTTCTGGGGTCTGACCAAGCCAGCGGCTGGTCGGAGTGGCGTCGCCGTTTACCGCCCGGTCCGGAGTGAAGGGTAAGATGGAATTATTGGCGATCGCGGCTTTATTTAGGGCAAGATTGCTCATTTTGACACGTCCTTTCAAAGCTCCCGCCTGGGGCGGGATTTGCCATACTGGTTAGCGGGGCGACTAATCGCGGGTCGGGTAGATTCCCGCCAAGCAAATGCAATAATGCATATTGGGAATAGGTTCCGCGCCTTGCAAGTTGGGCAGAGCGAAGGTGGTAACGCCGTCGCCGCCGTAAGTATTGCCGATCAGGGAATATAACGCCGTATTTTCTCGAATCGGAAGAATTTGCCCATTGCAGAACGTCCAGTCCATCGGCGCGAAGTTATAGGGCATGAGCATGATCAATCCCAAAAAATAGTCCATAGTGAATCTCCTTTCACAGCTTAACCACGACTCGGGTAGATTCCCTGAAGCGCGATGCAATAGTGCATGTTCGGATTGGGCGAGGCGTTGCGCAGGTCGGGAATGCCGAAGGTCGTTCGGCCATCGCCTCCATACATTGTACCGAGCAGCGAATAGAGCGCCTGATTGGTGGAGATTTTCAAAGTGGCTCCGTTACATTCCATCCAACCCATCGGGGCGAACCCGAAGGGGTACAGCTCGATCTGTCCAATAAAGGGATCCATAAGAAAATTCCTCCTGTTCATATGTATTACAATGATGACATTATTTACTAGTATTACTATAGATAACAAATAGACGATTGTCAATATTTTATGTAAAAAACCAAAAAAGAATTGGGACAACTTTTTTAAAGAGGATATTAAATTTTCGTCAGAAACGGCGCGATTTTTTCGAAAAACGATTTTTTACAGGCTTTAATATGGATAATTGGAAATTTGGCGCATTCCGCCCCGGCGGGGATGCCTTTTGCCCGTGCCCTGCATATGATGCTCCCGGAACAAATCGGGGAGGGATAGGAATGTGGCGCGATAAGCATTTATGGATAGCCTTATTGGCTTGTCTGGCCGTAGTGATGTCGCTCGGGACGGGGCATGGCCGGACAACGGCGATCCGGGTCGGGTATTTCCCCAACATCACCCATGCCCAGGCGGTAATCGGCATCGCTGACGGGACGTTCGCCAAGGCCCTGGGCGACGGGGTCGAGATTGAAAAATACATCTTCAACGCCGGACCGTCGGTGATCGAGGCCATGATGTCCGGCAATCTGGATCTGGCCTATATCGGGCCCAATCCGGCGATCACCGGATATATGCGGACCCAGGGGACGTTATTGAAGATTGTGGCCGGCGCGGCCAGCGGCGGCGCGGCCCTGGTGGTTCGGGCCGACGCCGGCATCAAAAACCCGAAGGGGCTCTCCGGCAAGCGGATCGCCAGCCCGCAACTGGGGAACACCCAGGATGTGGCGCTCCGGTACTTTTTGAAAAAGCACGGCTATCAACTGCTGGAAAAGGGCGGGACGGTCCAGGTGCTGCCGATCGCCAACCCGGATCAGTTGACGTTATTTCAAAAGAAAGAGATCGACGGCGCCTGGGCGGTGGAACCGTGGGTCAGCCGGCTGGTCAGCGAGGCCGGCGGCGTGGTCCTGGTCGACGAGCGGGAGCTTTGGCCCAAGGGCCGGTTTGTGACGGCCAATATCATCGTCAGCCGGAAGTACCTGAAGGAACACCCGGCCATCGTCAAACGGTGGCTGGCCGCCCACGTCGATCTGACCCGGCGGATCAACGCCGACCAGACCGTGGCCCAATTCCGGCTGAATCAGGAATTGAAGCGGATCACCGGCGCCGCCATTCCCGAAGCGACCCTGGCTCAGGCGTTCACCCGGTTCGAGCTGACCTACGACCCGCTGCCCAAGACCTTACTGGTCGCGGCGGACCGCGCCTTCGACCTCGGCTATCTGGGCAAAACCAAACCGGCCTTGAGCGGGATCTATGATTTGAAACTCCTCAACGAAGTGTTGGCGGAGCGGAAATTGCCCAAACTATAAGTTGAAAAGAAACAGTGAGACTCCTCGTTGGCGCCGAAAAAGGGATCGCCGGCGTTGCTGGTGCGATCGTTTGCCGCGCCAGAGTACCGTTTTCCCTAGGAATTTGATCCCCGGAGGCTCCGGAAAGATCTCCGGAGACCCCGGAGATCTTTTTTTCGGCACGGGAAAGGTTTCCGGCAAGTAAATCCGGTATTTTCCGTCTCCGGAATGATTTCAGGAGACTCCGGAGATATCGCTGGAACGCCGTAGCGGATGTTTGGAGCCGGAATCCGCTGTCTGGGCAATCCGATGCAACATTCCAGTAATCGCCTATACTTTGATCCGGAACTTTGTGATAAAATTTTTATGTCAATTAAACGGAAAACTATCAATGTCCCTTCCGAGCCGCCGCAGGGTTTGGCGGCGCCATAGAGAAAGCGGATGGGACAACGGGGAGGTTGGGAGTGATGAAACTGGATAAATTCAATAAACGCCAGGCATTGGTGGCCATGGCGGTTTTTCTGGCGACCGTCGCGACCCTCTTCGGCGGCCAGGCGCTCAATGCCAAGTTCCGGGTGGACAACCCGTTGCAAAACAAAGTGAAAGCCATTCGCGGCGTGGAACGGGTGCAACTGGCCGAAGAGGGGAACGGAATCAGGGTCAAGCTGCGCCTGAGCCGGGTGGCCGACCTTCAGAGCGTATTGGAACCGGTCCGGGAGATCGTGGAGCGCTACCGGAATCAGCCGGTGACGGCCTTTGAGATCGAAGACCGCTCCAACCGGGCGTTGCGCGAAGCCCGCTATCAATTGTCGTTTTATCTGGAAGAAGCGGCGATTTCCGGCCATTACATCGAACTGAAGGAAAAGTTGGATTCGTTCGATACGGTCAGCGCCCGGGTCTATCTGGGCCCGAAATTCGTCTATGTCCAATTGGAGCAGGGCGGCCATTATCTGTACCAGGCGGTGCCCCGCCCGGCGCGGAGCCTGGCTGAGCCCGGCGGATCGGGAGGTGGTTCGGCGTGATGAAGCATTGGGAATGGCCGGTCGGCTGCGGCGCCGGGATCATTGTCTTTTTGGTCTGGCGCGGGCTGGACTTGACGCCGCTGTTGATGATCGGCGGCGCGTTACTGGTGTTGTATTTGTTTTCCCAGGGACGGGTCGGAGGAAAAAACTTCGAGACCGTCGCCAACCGGGCCGTGGCCCGGGCCGAGGTGGGAGTCGGGTTTGAGGATATCGGCGGCCAGGAGGTTGCCAAACGAGAACTCCTGGAAGCGCTGGACTTTGTCCGTGACGAGGAACGGACCAAGCAATTGGGGATCCGTCCGCTGAAAGGAATTCTGCTCACCGGACCGCCGGGAACCGGCAAGACGCTGCTGGCGAAGGCGGCGGCCGGTTACACCGAATCGGCCTTCGTGACCGCGTCCGGCTCGGAGTTTATCGAGATGTACGCCGGCGTGGGCGCCCAGCGGGTCCGGCAGTTGTTCAATAAAGCGCGGCAGTCGGCGTCGAAGTCCGGCAAGACCAGCGCCATCGTGTTCGTGGATGAGATTGAGGTGATCGCCGGGAAACGGGGCAGCCACACGTCGCATCTGGAATACGATCAAACCTTGAACCAGCTGTTGGTCGAGATGGACGGGATCAAACCCAACGAAGCGGTGAAGATCCTGGTGATCGCGGCCACCAACCGGGCCGATCTGCTTGATCCGGCCATTTTGCGGCCGGGCCGGTTCGACCGTCAGGTGAAAGTGGACCTGCCGGACAAGGAAGGCCGGATTCACATTTTGAACATTCATGCCAAGGGCAAGCCGCTGACGGCTTCGGTGGACCTGGAAGAAGTGGCCAAGGATACCTTCGGATTCTCCGGGGCCCATCTGGAGTCGCTGATCAATGAAGCGGCGATTCTGGCCTTCCGGCGGCAGCGGACCGAGATCGGCATGGATGAGATCCGGGAAGCCATCGACAAGGTGATCATGGGCGAGAAGCTGGAGCGCAGGCCCAATCCGGACGAGCTGAAGCGGGTGGCGGTCCATGAGACCGGCCACGCCATGGTCAGCGAGCTGGTCCGGCCGGAGTCGGTGGCCACCCTGACGGTGATCCCGCGCGGCAAGGCGCTGGGCTTTATGCGCCAGTCCCAGGTGGAGGAGCAATACCTTTATACCGGGGCCTATCTGGAGGACCAGATCGCGATCTGTCTCGGCGGCGCTATCGCCGAGGAGGTTATCTATGGCAACTGGAGCACCGGTTCGGCCAATGACTTCGAGCAGGCCACCGGCATCGCCCGGCAGATGATCAAGACCGGCCTGACCCGGCTGGAGATCGTCCATGAGGAGCTGGTCGGGAAGGATCGCATGCACGAAGTGGTCACCGAGATCCTCGACCGCCAGAAGGAGCGGGTTCGGGAGTTGATCGCCAGCCGCCGGGATTTCCTGACTTCGGTCATTGACGACCTGCTGGAGCGGGAGAAAGTTTCCGGCGAATGGTTCCGGGAACGCTTGCAATGCGCGTAAGCGTTTAATAAATCAAATCAAAAGAGAGCCGCGACGGCTCTCTTTTTGTTATATATAAGTTGAATTAAATTTCTGATATACATCATGTCCCGTAGCCTTCCATGATGGAAAATTAATGAATTTAATTCAATTTACTTCATCCTATCTATTTGTCATAAATGTTTATTTGAAAAATCGCCGTTTTTTCGGGGTCGGGGTCGGTTCGGGAAAGGCTGGCGGCGGCGGGGATTTCAGCTGGACGCGGTCGTTGACCGCCGCCGGTTTGGTCAGATTCAGCGCCGAACAGGTGGCGGACTTCGGCTTGACCTCGGTGACCTGGATCTCGCCGAGGGATTCGGTCAGTTCATCGAGGATTTCACCGGTTTGCGGGTCGCGGATCTCCTGAATTAACCGGTTGACCTGGAAGATCATGCCCGGCTCCACGCCGCTGTTGGCCCCGTTATCGATGATGATCCGCTCAGCGTCGGCATAGGCGACCAAGCCGGCGATGGTGAGATTGGAGGCGGCTTTCACCGCCAGCTGCCGAACCGCCGAGCCGACCGCGGTGCGCATCGCTTCGTTGAGATAAGTTTGGATAACTTCGGCGTTGCCCAGGGCAAAAGCTCCGGCGGAGGTGACCACGCCCAGCTTGGAACTGGCCTTTTCGCCCTTGCCGTTTACGGTGTGCAGGATCTCGGCCGTGGCGGCATCAACCATCCGGACGTCAATGCCGACCCGGGCGGTGGTCACCCGGAGATCCAGCTTCAGATCCTTGGAGTCGGAAAGCCGGGTGGTCCGGAAATCCCGGCTGAATTCGGTGACGCTTCCTAAAATCAGATATTTAACGCCCAAAATCCGGCCGAGCGAAGCCGCGGATTGGGCGTCCGTCAGGCCGGCGGCGCCCAGTTTTTGCTCTTCGAGGACCCGGTCGATCTGGTCCCGCTCAACAATACGGAAGCGTTTGGTATTCAGCAATTCGGTAATAAAGACAGCGGAGACGTTATCGCCGACCCGGTAATCTTCCCACCAGCGGTCCTGAATGCTGTGGTCGTCAAAGGGCAGTACCGCGACGCGTAGGAACAGTCCTTCGCCGGAAGCGGGGATCGTCGCTAACAGTGGCAACAGCAGCAATAGCAACAATACCGGCCAAACCGGCAATCCCAAGCGCTTCATTCCAAGCATCCTGATTCCTCCAGAACCCTTTCGGTCGCGGTTTCTATATAAGTTGAGTTAAATTTCTGATATACATCTGTACATCATGTCTTTAATGCCGGCCATGATGGGAAATTAATCAATTTACTTCATCCTATATACACAAAATAATACAACATCAGGTAAAAAAAGGGTAGAATTATTTGAAAAAAATTGAGAAACGTCAAAAATAAAAAAGAGCCGTTCTTCCAGCGAACGGCTCTTTTGAGGCCAGATTCTCAATCGGCCATTTTGCGCGCCAGCTTCCGAGCGGCTTCGTTCAATTCCTGCTTCAATTCCTCCGGGTTGTCGAACCGGAAGGAAACCTTTTCTTGTTTGAGCTGATCGGCCTGGGGCACTTTCAGGAGCTTGGCGTTGATCTCCAGTTTGTCGCTTTTCTTGCCTTCGGATTGGAGATCGCCGATGATCACCTGGTCGGCGCCGACGATCCGCCCGATATCCATGGCCAAGCGGGTGTTGAGGTTGTCGCCCAGCGCGGCGGCCTGTTCTTTCAGGATCGCCTGGACTTTCCGGTAGTCGATCAAGACCAGCTTGTCTTTGGCGGCCACGGTCAATTCGGCCAGAAAGGCAGTAGTGAACCAATTTTCAATATCCAACTGTTCGCTCCGGTTCAGGAAGAAAAGCACTGCGACAATTGGGGTTTCGCCTTGAAGCTTGGCTTTGACCCGGCGGTAGCGATCCCCGAGATCCTGGTAATCGGGGTTAATGGCATAGCCCTTTTCATATTCCTTGAGGGCTTCCGGGAGTTTGTTCTGGACTTCGTAGTTCTTGCCCCGGGTGTAGAAGACGGCCACCATATTCTGGGCCAACTGGTCGGCGCGGGCTTTGGCGTCGGCCGAAACCGGCTTGTAATGAAGGGCTTTCTGGTAATAGGCCAGGGCACTCTCGTAATCTTCCTTGGCCCTGGCGTCGTCGCCCTGGGCGATTAGCATGGCCGCCGCCCGGTCCCTGGCGTCTTCCAGCCGTTCCTGGACGTCTTGGTATTTGGCGTATTCCTTGGCCGACCGTTCAAACGCATCGGCGGCCAAATCCCATTTTCCTTCACTGGCGTAGCCCTCGGCCTCTTCGTAAAACGTTTCCGCCTTGGACTTGGAAGCCAGGCAAACCGCGGAGCCGAGGAGCAATGAACCAATCAGCAACGTTATCAGAAGCGTTCGTAACTGTTTCATCTTTTCGCGTTGGTTGAAACCAACTACCCCCTTTCGCAATTAGTTATCAATTGCTAGTTCCTGGCTCATAGCTCATATGCAACGGAATTGAACCATCTTTCAGAAACCAGACCAGGAACCAGCAACCACAAACTACCAATTTAATTGATAATAATCACAATCGCCTGCTTGGCCAGGATGTCGCCTGCGGCGGCAGCGTCACGGAACGCCTTGGAGGCGGCGGAATTGAGAATAATATCGGTGGTCTCGCCATTGGACGCCTTGACGGAGTTGGTGGCGGTCAATTGCAACGGGTTGTCGCCGACCCTGGGCATGACTTTGGCCGATTCGATCGAGCGGGAATAAGCGACGATGGTCGTATACTCGGCCGATTGGGTGTTGGCGACCGTCGGCCCGTAGAGTAAATAGCCATCGGCGTCAAAGATCTGCGGATAAAGGGCGGGTTTGATGCCGACCGCCCGGGCGTCAATGATGATTCCGGTAAAGGGCAGCGCCGGAGCGGGAGCCGGGGCTTCCACCGCGGCCGGCGGCGCGGCCAGGTCCGGCGGGAGCATCGGCGGCGCCGGCTTGGATTTGACGGTGTCATAGATCAGCGAGGTCAAGCCCGATTGGCCGGAGATCGGCAGGATCAGGGTGATGGTGCAGATGCCCTTAAAATCGTAGCTGGGCTCGCCGAATTGGCCGCCTTTGACAAATCCCTGGACATTGGTGCGGATCTGGTCGTTGGTGATCATCATGTTCTCAACCGTGGTCGAACTGCTCACCCGGACATCCTCGATGACTTCGAGGGCGTTGCGGAAAGCGTCGGCCTTGGCGGCCCGCATCGCGAGCAGTTGGGCGGTGGCTTCCGGCGCGTTCGGCGGCGGAGCGCCGTAACCGGTCACCGTGATCACATGTTTCTCCCAGTCGATCTGGCCCTTGTCATAGGTCTCAATGGTCGACGCGGCGGCCGCGCCGGCGGTCAGGACGAGGATCAGCAGAACCGCCAGAATGATAAGGTGGATTCGTTTCATGAAGAAAGCCTCCTCTACTTGATTGGAATGGGATGAATATCAACCGGTGCATACCCGGGCAAATCCGGTTTTAACCGGTTATAAACTTTTTTTGACCAGTTCAATCTGGCCGCCGGTGAGCGCCGTTACCTCAAGGGCGGGCTGAGTCCAGCCCGAGATGATTCCGGCCAATTGGTCCGCGAGCAAGCTCGTCTCCACGTCGAGCCGGGCGACACCGCCGCTGAAATCCCGGAGGTAGACGTTGCGGACGCCGGGCGAGCCGATCAGCAGCTGCTGAATAGCCTGACAGTCGGAATAGCTGATCCGGCTGATGACCAACTGCAGGCTGCGGTTGCTGTCGATCAGTTGCTGGCCGAGGTCGTTTTTGAGCTGGGGGATGACCCGGTCGCTCATTTTCTGCACTGCTTTTTGGGTGGCGCCGGCTTCGCTGATATCAATGCCGATCTCCTGAAAGGATTGGGAAGCTAAGGTTTGGCCGGTGCCGGCTTTAATCACCCGCAGATCGGCTACGGCCCGGCAGGAGATGAGTCCTTGATAATTGCCGATGATGCTGGTCTGGATTGTCGCGAGGATCAGGATCTCCGCCTGGTGCTGGCCGGCGAGTTGGACGGCGTAACCCCAATCGCCGGCCAGCGTCCGTCGGATCAGGCGGTCATCGTCGACGTTCCCCAGTTGCGAAGGATCGACCACCGGAAACCCGGCTTCGATCAATCCCCGGATCACGATGGGCTCCAGGGTATTGGTCGGCTCGGCGATGGCGATCATCAGCCGGGGTTTGCCGGCCCGGACGATGGTCCGTTTCAACTCGTCCACTTTTTGGCGGACCGCATCCTGCTTTACTTCAGCTCGGACCGTAACCCGGCAGAGCTTGCGGCCCGTGTCGTAATCTTCCTTGATCACTTCGTACCGGGCGACAAAGCCCTCGGAAGTCATCCGGATGGTGTCTCGGATCATCTGATAGTTGGTCACGTCGGACTGGTTGTCGACGAAAATGCCCATCACTTGCTCGACCGCGCGGCGGAGCGCGTCGCTGGTGGCGATCTGTTTCGCCTGGAACTGGTTGCCGTTGATAATCGGGCTTTCCCCTTCGGCTTCAACGATCGTGCCCCGTTCGGCCCGGGCCGGGGAACCGGCCAGCGCCATGCCGGCGATCAGGAACCCGACCAATAACTTATTCAGTAGCGATGCCATCATCTAACTCTCCCCAGCAAATTGTTCACGAATATACCGGGATCATTTCTATCAAAATATGCTTTTTCCTGTACTTCTTTACGGACCAATCAAACTTTTTTGTAAAAAGAGGAAAACCTGCCTATTAGACAGGTTTCTTTCAACAAAAGTTCCAGATATTTATATTTATGGTCTACAATTAATTCATAAAATTACTCGATCTCCAGCGCCAGGCCGCTTTGTTTCTCGGCCCGGTCCTCGTCTTTCAGGTAACAGCCGATGGCCGGGATATTTTTGGTCCGGTAATAGTCGAGGTCGGTGAAGTTCACTTCGCTCAGCAGTTTGACCGCGGTCATGGCACTGCCTTTCTTGCCTTTCAAGACCTGAACCCCCTGGGAATCGCGGGTGGTTTTGGGATTAATGTTTGACGTGTCAAAGATCAGCACTTTGCCGATGCTTGAGAAGGCGGCCAGTTCCAGATCTTCTTTGGCGAAGAGCACGTGAATCAGGCGCGACAGGCCGGAGTAAGCGCCGATCAGTTTCTTGCGGTTGGTCTTGGTGGCGTAGCCGGCGAGATCGATCTTGGCCACTTTCCCGTTCTCAAAGGAAAAGAGCAGGAAGCCCTGGTAATCGTCGGTGGCCACCAGATAGACAATGCGTTCGTCGGCTTCGAGGGCCAGGAGATTGGCCAGGTATTCGCCGAGACTGGAGGCTTTGTGATCTTCGATCTCGTAGATTTTCAGCTTGTAAACCGTTTGTTTATTGGAGAACAGCAGCAGGTCGGCCTTGTTGTGGGTTTCGACCTCCTGAACGATGAGATCGTCCTCTTTCAGCTTGTGTTCGGGATTGGCCCGGAGCGAGACCAGCGGGACCTTTTTCAGGTACCCCTGGCCGGTCAGGAACAGTTTTAAGTTGTAATCCTCGATCAGATGTTCCTCGGTGATCGTTTCGACGTGTTCCTCGTGGATGATCTCGGTCCGGCGCGGGCCGCCGAATTTCTTGGCGACGTCGTTCAACTGCTTGATAATCAGCCGGTGCAGTTTGGCTTCGCTGCCGAGCGTGGCCTGGAGATCGGCGATTTCCTTTTGGAGGTTCTCAATCTCGCCGACCCGGTTCAGGATGTATTCCTTGTTCAGGTTGCGGAGCCGGATCTCCGCCACGAACTCGGCCTGGATCGCATCGATGCCGAACCCTTGCATCAGGTTAGGCACGACTTGGCTGTCTTCCTCGGTCTGGCGGATGATCCGGATCGCCTTGTCGATGTCGAGCAGGATCTGTTTCAAACCCAGCAATAGATGAAGCTTTTCCTGCTTTTTGGCGATGTCGAACCGGAGCTGCCGCTTCAGGCAGCCGATCCGGAAGGCGAGCCACTCGCCGAGAATGGTCCGGATCCCCATCACCCGGGGTTTGCCGTTAACCAGGATGTTGAAGTTGCAGCTGAAACTGTCCTGCAGCGGCGTCAGCTTGAAGAGTTTGTTCATCAAGGCTTCCGGATCGGCGCTGCGCCGGATGTCGAGGGTGATCTTCAGGCCGTCGAGGTCGGTTTCGTCCCGGACATCGGTGATATCTTTGATCTTGCCCGATTTGACCAGGTCGATCACATTGTCGATGATCGCCTCGGTAGTCGTGGTATAGGGGATCTCGTAAATCTCGACGCAACTGTTGGCCTTGTCATGCCGCCAGCGGGCCCGGAGCTTGAAGCTTCCCCGTCCGGTCTCATAGATCTCGGCCATCTCTTTCGGGTTGTAGATCAGTTGTCCGCCGGAGGAGAGATCCGGAGCCAGCAGGGTTTGCCGGAGATCAGCTTCCGGGTTTTGAATGAACTGAACCGTGGCCTCACAGACCTCGCGCAGATTGAAACTGCAGATATTGGAGGCCATGCCGACCGCGATTCCCTGATTGGCGTTAACCAGGATATTGGGGAAAGTGGTCGGAAGTAGCACCGGCTCCTTCAGGGAACCATCGTAGTTATCGGCGAAATCGACGGTATCCTTGTCGATGTCGCGGAAGATCTCCTCGCAGATTTTGTCCAGCTTGGCCTCGGTATAACGGGGCGCGGCGAAGCGCATGTCCCGGGAATACTGCTTGCCGAAGTTCCCCTTGGAATCGATGAATGGATGAAGCAGCGCGGCGTTGCCCCGGGTCATCCGGACCATGGTCTCGTAGATGGCCATGTCACCGTGGGGATTGAGCTTCATGGTCTGGCCGACGATATTGGCGGACTTGGTCCGGCCTCCGGTGAGCAGGCCCATTTTGTACATAGTATAGAGGAGCTTGCGGTGAGAAGGCTTGAAGCCGTCGATCTCCGGAATGGCCCGGGAAATAATGACCGACATGGCATAGGGCATATAGTTCTGCTCCAGGGTATCAATGATCGGCTGCTCGACCGGGTTGTTGACGGGACTGGGGGTCATGCGGGCCTCCTCATAGGGTGAATGGTATTAATGGTATTTTTAGAAATCTTACCTAGTCGTGACTGACTGAATTTTCCCAACCATGAACCATGAATTAAGAACCAAAACTAGAAAAATAGGAATCAAAACAAAACCCAAAACCCAAAACTCAACTCACATCAACCATATCCAGGTAGCGGTGGCCATTCTCCTCGATAAAGCTTTTCCGGCCTGGCAGATTGTCGCCGAGCAGGAGCTCGAAAACTTCCTGGGTCCGCTGGATATCGGCGGGGATAACCTTGATCAGGCGGCGG
Organism: Bacillota bacterium; assembly: GCA_023402395.1. Classification (GTDB taxonomy): domain Bacteria; phylum Bacillota; class UBA4882; order UBA8346; family UBA8346; genus JAEYGI01. The sequence goes on along the minus strand of JAEYGI010000016.1, from coordinate 5,349 downwards.
GTGGCTGGGTTCATGGTCGTCTGCCACATCATTTCGGGTTCATTTTCGCCGAGGCCCTTGGAGCGCTGGATGGTGTATTTGCCGGTGATCTTGCCCAAAAGCTGCAGTTTCTCCCGGTCGGAATAGGCGAAATAGGTCTTGTCCTTGGCCGTAATCTCATAGAGCGGCGACTCGGCGATATAGACCTTGCCGGCCTCGATTAAGGTCGGGACCAGGGCATAGAGCATGGTCAGGATCAGGGTCCGGATCTGAAAGCCGTCCACATCGGCGTCGGTGCAGATGATGATCTTGTCCCAGCGGAGATTGGCCAGATCGAAAGTGTTCAGTTCCTTGTTGTGCTTGGACTTGATCTCCACGCCGCAGCCGAGCACCTTCAGCAGGTCGATAATGATCTCGTTCTTGAAGATATTGTCGTAATCGGCCTTCAGGCAATTCAAGATCTTGCCCCGTACCGGAATGATCGCTTGAAACTCGGCGTCCCGCCCCATCTTACAGGAGCCGAGCGCCGAATCGCCTTCCACGATGTAGATCTCCCGTTTGGCAAGGTCCTTGGTCCGGCAGTCGACGAACTTCTTGACCCGGTTGGAGATATCGACATTGCCGGTGAGTTTCTTCTTAATGTTGATCCGGGTCTTTTCCGCAGTTTCGCGGCTGCGCTTGTTCACCAGGGCCTGGGCCAGGATCTTGTCGCTTTCGGCCTTGTTTTCAATAAAGTAGATCTCCAACTGCTGCTTGAGAAAGTCAGTCATGGCTTCCTGGATAAAGCGGTTGGTAATTGATTTCTTGGTCTGATTCTCGTAGCTGGTCTCGGTCGAGAACGAGTTAGTGACCAGGATCAGGCTGTCCTGAATATCGGCAAAGGTAATCTTGGCCTCGTCCTTGGTGTAAAGGCTCCGGTTCCGGAGGCATTTGTCAATCTCGTAGACGAACGCGGTTTTGACGGCCCGGTCCGGCGCGCCGCCGTGCTCCAGGAAGCTGGAGTTGTGGTAGTATTCGAGCAGATTGAGTTCATTGTTGAAGCAAAAGGCGATCTGCAGCTTCACTTTGTATTCGGGCTTGTCCTCGCGGTCGCGGCCCCGGGTCTGGGTCTCGTAGAACTGGACCTCGGTGAAGCCTTTCTCACCGCTGATTTCCTTAATATAATCGACGATGCCGTTGGGGTAGCAATATTCGAAAGTTTCGCCGGAGAACTCGTCGTGGAGCCGGAAGGTGAGGCCGGCGTTGACCACCGCTTGTTTGCGGAGCGTGGTCTGATAATATTCGAGCGGAATCTGGATGTCGGTAAAAACCGCCAGGTCCGGCCGCCATTTGATGATCGAGCCGGTGTGCGGGGATTTGAATTTCTCTTTCTTCAGGCCCCCGATATTTTCGCCCCGCTCGAAATGAAGCTCGAAGCGGTGCCCGTCGCGGTAAACCGTGACGTCCATATAGGCCGAGCTGTACTGCGTGGCACAGCTGCCCAGACCGTTCAGTCCCAGGCTGAACTCGTAATTCTCGCCGGAGTTGTTTTTGTATTTGCCGCCGGCGTACAGCTCGCAGAAGACCAGTTCCCAGTTGAAGCGGTTCTCATTGGGGTTCCAGTCGAGCGGAATGCCCCGGCCCCGGTCGGCGACGGTGATTGACCAGTCGGCGTGGCGGGTAATCTCGATCGAATCGCCGAAGCCCTCCCGGGCCTCGTCAATGGAGTTCGACAAAATCTCAAAGACCGAATGCTGGCAGCCTTCCAGCCCGTCCGAGCCGAAGATGACCGCTGGCCGTTTCCGGACCCGGTCCGCCCCCTTCAACGAAGAGATGCTGGTATTGTTGTATTCCTCCGCTTTGACGCGTCCGGCCATGGATCAAAAATCCCCTTTTTAAGAAATTTCCCGGTTCTATAATACACTACTTCTCAGATTAAAAATATAACAAACTGGTGTTCGGTGTCAAGGTTTGATCCCAAAAAACAGGAAAAATCGTGATTTCCACGTATATCGGCTCCCTTGGCTGTCAATCATGTCGCAAAGAATAAATTTGGCCGAAACCAAATGCCGGAAAAAATCGTCCAACTTTATACAGGTCAAATCATACCACTTGGCCAAACCATTGCGTGCCGGGATGACAAGCCGCGGCCGCAAAATCTAACAAGTAGGAGGAACAACAATGAAACGGGGTTTGTTCGCAGTGGGGATCACCTGGCTCATGATCCTCTCCCTGGGTTTCCCGCCGGCGGTCTGGGGCTGCTGGCACCGGCCCAAGGAAGTCACGATGGTGCCGTCCGTAAGCACCAATGACCGTATCGTCGAGCTAAAACTAACCGGCCAGCGATTCAGTAAAGCGCTCCAAGCCGCTCTGGTCAAAGAGGGGGAGCCGGAGATCGCCGCCGCCGAGGTCCAGGTCTTATCAAAAACGGAAGCCATTTGCAAATTCGATTTGCAGGGGAAAGCCGTCGGCACCTGGGACCTCAAATTGACGAACGGCTATAAATTTTTGTTTTTTAAGATCCAGCGGCCGCTGGTAATCGAGAAAGGGTTTGTCATCGAATACCCGGCTCCGAGCCTCTCGGGGATTGAACCGAGCCAGTATGAGTCGGGCGCCGTGGCCGAAGCGGCCGTCTCCGGCGCGGGATTCCGCCCCGGCATCAGCGCCCGGCTGGAAAATGGTTCGACCGTAATCCGGGGCGAGATCAGCGGCACCATCGCCGTGAACCGGTTCGATTGCCGGTTTAACCTGGAAAACGCCGCCGCCGGGCAGTACGATCTGATCGTTGCCAATGACGACGGCAAGACCAGCGTTTTGACCTCCGCGGTGACCGTCAATCCGCCTCCGCCGGAACCGGCGGCTCCGGAGGCTGCCGAGCCCGCCGGCCAGGAGAACGAGGTTCCGGCTATTCCATCGTCGCTGCGGCCGGTCTTCTTTGACTTTGACCGCTCCGGGCTGCGGGCCGATCAAGAACCGGCGCTCGCCGAAAACGTAAGCGCGATCAACGCAAGCGGCCTTTATGTGACACTGGGAGGCCATGCCGACGAACGCGGCCCGAAAGCTTACAACCAGGCCTTATCGGCCCGGCGGGTCGAAGCGGTCCGGCAATACTTGCTAAAACAGGGGATCGCTCCGGATCGGATTACGGTTCACGCCTATGGTGAGGAGCATCCGGCCCGGACCGGCCATGATGAGGAGGCCTGGGCGTACAATCGCCGGGTCGACCTGTTGCTTGGGGAGGGCCCCCTTGCCAAAATGGAATTGTTGGAGAAAATCAACCCCTAAATAAAATACCCTTAATAAAGGCTTTGGATCGACGAACGCTCGCGAAGCCGAGGATGCTGCGGGTCACCGGACTTCGGTGACCCGTTTTTGTAATTTTAAATCCAACCATAGAAATATTTGGATTTTGCTGAACCGGTTTGCAGGAGTTTCCGCTAAATTGACGAAATTTTATAAAAATTTCTAATCCACTCGTGCCGGGGCTCAAAAAACGGCGGCACCACAATCTCTCCCGGACAACTTAATAGGTCGCTGATTTCGGGAAAAAGGTTTTTCTGGCCGCAATAATGGTAATTTTTACGCTTTTGCGCCGAAAGATTGAGGGATGACGATGAATCAAGCGGAACGGTCCAGTGAATTGAAACCGGCGGATTCCGGTCCGCCGGTCAAGGCCGAATTGCTCGATTTCGGGCTGAGGCTTCAGGAGTTTGACTTTGCCTCGGTCGATTATCAATATATCGCGGACCGGTTGCTGGATTTCACGGGCGCGACGGCGGTTGCCATCAATTTCATCGATGAGGCGGCCGGACGGATCGTGACCCGGGCGGTCGCCGCCTCGGAAGGCGTCATGGACAAGCTGGTCAAGACCTTTCACTTCCTGGGCCTGACCGTGATCGGCCAGAGCTGGCCCGCGAACGAGCGGACCATGGCCAAGCTGAAGCTCAATCGTCCCTTATCCATTGAAAACCTGTTCGAGCTCTTCTGTCAAATCATCCCGCGCAGTTTGACCGAGACCATGGCCCGGTTCTTCCGGATCGGTTCCATTTATGGAATCGGACTGGTTCATCGCGATCAACTGCTGGGAAGCGCCATCGTTCTCTTCAGGGAGGGATGCCGCCTGGAGCAGCATGACGCGGTCGGAGCCATCGCCCGGCAGGTTGGAGCGGTGATCTGGCGTAAAAAGCTGGAGTCGGAATTGCTGGAAAGCCGGGAGCGGTACCGGTCCCTGATCGACAATACCCGGGACCTGGTGCTGGTGGCCGATCCCGACCTGCGCTGGATCGAGGCCAACCCGGCCGCAGCCGAACTGCTCGGCTATGCCAGGGCGGAACTGTTGGCCATGAAAGTGACTGACATCGTCGAGATGGGCCCGGAAGAGATCCAGCGCCAGAAGGATCAACTCAAAATTAAAGGCGCATTCATCGGGGAATATGGGCTAAAGCCGAAAGCCGGCCCGGAAGTCTGCGTCGAGATCTGTGGCAGCCGGTTGCCGGACGGCAATTGCCTCTGGATCGGCCGGAACCTCACTGAGCGGAAGCAGGCCGAAGAGCAGCTGCTTCAAGCCAGGAAGCTTGAGGCCATCGGGATTCTGGCCGGTGGAATCGCCCACGAATTCAACAACCTGCTGGCCCGGATGCTCGCCAATGTTCAGGTCATGGAAGTTTATCACAGCCAGGGCAAAAGCCTCACCAAATATTTCAATGGCCTGAAAGAGTCGATCGACCGCGCCGCGGGACTCGCCGGACAATTCCTCACCTTTTCGAGCGGGGGCTTTCCCATCAAACAGCCGGTCTCCATCCCCAAGCTGATGACCGAGAATGCCACCGCCATTTTGCGGGAGGCCAAAGCCATTCAGTACCGCTTCCAGTATGCCGACGCGCTCTGGCCGGTGACGGCCGACCGGGTGCAGCTCAACGAGGCGTTGCGCAATGTAATCATCAACGCCATGCAGGCCATGCCCCGCGGCGGACTGCTCAGCGTGGCCGCGTCGAACTTCGTTCAGACCGAGAACTCGCCTGGACTGCGGCCGGGGGATTATGTCCGGATCACCATTGCCGATACCGGAATCGGCATCCCCGAAACCAACCTGCCCCGGATCTTCGATCCTTTCTTCACCACCAAGCCCGATGCCCAGGGGCTGGGATTGACCATCTCCTATTCGATCATCAAAAAGCATTCCGGAATCATCGAGGTCAAGTCCAGGCCCGGCAATGGCAGTTCCTTCGAGATCTATCTCCCGGCGGAATCGACTTAACCCTTGCCCTTCCCCAGAGCTGATGATCCAGGGAGTCAATTCAAGGGGAAGGGTAACCCTAGACGCTGGTCTCTAAAAGCCTTTGGACCGCGAAGGTATCGGTTACTCTCCCACGCGGGGGACCAGAACCAAGG
>JAEYGI010000066.1 GCA_023402395.1 Bacillota bacterium | reverse complement strand
CGCTTTGCCTGATTTCGATAATACCAACGTGATCGCTGCCGTGCTCGTCGTCTTCCCGTGGTCGACGTGCCCGATCGTCCCAATGTTTACGTGCGGCTTGGTCCGCTCAAACTTCTGTTTGCCCATTCAAGTTCCTCCTTTAATACAACAAAGGTATTATTAATCATAAACAAGCATTTAATTCTACACCGATCGCAAGATTCCTTCTTTCGCCCAAAAAAGCATTCTGCGCTTTACGCGTGGCTTCAAGCGGTAATAACGCTTTCGGACCGGATCAAACGGAAACCATACATTACACATTATGTATCGGCGGCCGGAATCGAAAGGCTCGCCTCGCCGGTTCAAAGACGGATTTATAAAAATAAAAAAACCATCGAGATAAATAATGGAGCCCACAACCAGAATTGAACTGGTGACCTCATCCTTACCATGGATGCGCTCTACCTACTGAGCTATGTGGGCGTTTGACTCGATGGAAATTAAATATATTGGTTGCGGGGGAAGGATTTGAACCTTCGGCCTCCGGGTTATGAGCCCGACGAGCTGCCAGCTGCTCCACCCCGCGATATGACGACTGATTGACTTTCAACGGTACAGATACTACTACTTTTTATATTGGTTGCGGGGGAAGGATTTGAACCTTCGACCTTCGGGTTATGAGCCCGACGAGCTGCCAGCTGCTCCACCCCGCGATTTAATGACTTTTTTAGTTTTCAATGGTGGAGGGGGAAGGATTCGAACCTTCGAAGGCGTCAGCCAACAGATTTACAGTCTGCTCCCTTTGGCCACTCGGGAACCCCTCCGTGCCGCACCCGTATCTCGGACGCAGATATGATTATAATACAACCAGAAAGCAGTGTCAACCTCTTTTTATTTCCTTTTTCCTCCTCAACCTCCAGCGGCTGTCGGAAGGGTCTTGGAGGACGAACCGGCCCGGCAAAAAACCTTCCGGTTCCGGAAGGTTTTCAATCCCTGCTTATTTCACGTAACAAGTCTCTTCACGTTTTTCAAGATACCGTTCGAGTTTCCGTTTCACCCGTTGCAGCGCGTTGTCGATGGACTTCACGTGCCTGCGGAGGTCCTTGGCGATCTCCTGATACGAACGGCCGTCCAGATAGGACATAAGCACCTTCCATTCCAGATCGCTCAGAAACTCGCCCATTTTGTGCTCGATATCGACGAACTCCTCCCGGCTGATCACCAGTTCCTCGGGATCGGTGACCTTGGTTCCGGACAGCACATCGAGCAAGGTGCGATCCGACTCCTCGTCATAGATCGGTTTGTTCAGGGAAACATAGGAATTCAACGGAATATGCTTCTGCCGGGTGGCGGTTTTAATCGCGGTGATAATCTGGCGGGTGATGCACAGTTCAGCGAAAGCGCGAAATGATGCCAGCTTATCATTGCGAAAATCCCGGATGGCTTTGTAAAGCCCAATCATCCCCTCTTGGATGATATCCTCGCGATCGGCCCCGATTAAAAAATAGGAGCGGGCTTTGGCGCGCACAAAGTTTTTATATTTATTGATCAGATACTCCTGGGCGGCATCATCGCCTTCGCGAGCGGCTTCAACAATCGTTTCGTCCAGCATCTCATCGTAGATCTCAGCTGCGTCTCTTTGGGGTTTTGCTCCCACGTTTCACTCGCCTCCGGGTAGTTATTGGACACTGGCTTGGCGGGCAACGGACATGGCGCGGTGCCTGTCCATTCACATAGCATTATTATACAATAATTGCGTTTTGAACGTCAAGGGAAGGGAATTTGGCGAAATCAAGCGGTAACCGCCCGCCAAAGCCGGTCCGGCGCGGCACTCGGAACACACGGGGAAAATAAAGCCAGATGATCAAGTCCAATGTTCGGCCGAAATTTTATAAAATCTGATAATCGGCTTTAGCGCTTGCTTCTTTGGATGTTGCATGCCATCCGTCCTTGAGGGCCGACCCGACACTTTGGCAAATCCCCGGCTAAATCCGGTTATTCCAAACGTTATCGGTGATCCGGGGCTCCAATATATTGGACTGGGCATTGATCGCGATCCGTTTCGGCCGCGCGGTCAACGTTCTCTGAATTGTAACACTAACCTGTTTAAAAGGCAAGACTTCGCTACGAACTTCATTGCCGGTAATAATTTCTAAGTCGACTGAATTCGGCAGGAACAACTGGCCGGTATTCACGATCTCAAACGTAACGAAATACTTTCCCTGGGCCGGACGGACCTTGACGTTGCGCAACGCGATGTTGTAATCGCCGGATGAAAAAACCCACTGGCGATAGAAGTCCATCAATTGCGATCCGTAAAGCTCGACGCCGAGCCCGGTGAAGTCGCGGATGCCGGCCTGCCGGCCGGCGTAGCGTTTGACGAATTCCTGAAGATAAGCGGTAAATTTGGCCTCTCCCAAAATCAGCCGCGCCATGTGCAACACATAGCCGCCCTTGCTGTAAAAGAGATCCCGTTGAATATCATAGGGCCCAATCTCCGCCAGGGACATTTCCGCGATCCCCAACTGGTGGTAGTTGTCGCGGGAGTCCTGGTACTCGGCGCGCCAATGCCGGAGCGCCGCCGCGGCGGTCTTGGTCACGCTCGCTTTCGGATCGGGTCCGAACCGTTCCAAGGCCAGCACCGACGAAAAACAGGCGAAACCTTCCACCGTCCACCAGTCCCGCAAATTTTTCGGGTGGATCAGATTGCCCCACCAGTAATGGGACAATTCGTGGGAAAGGCGGTACAAGGTGATCTGACGGTTCCGGTCCCGTTTGGGATGAAGAAACAGTACCGTTCCGGTGCAGGCGTCTTCCAGTCCGGTATCGCTAACCACCAGCGTCAAATCGGAATAGGCGGTTCCGCCGAACTTGTCCTGAAAAAAATCGCCCAGATCCGCCGCTTTCTCCAGCAAGTTCTGACGGAATCCGTTATCAAAGTCGGAAACGGCGAAGACGCGGTAAAGCCGGCCCTTGATCGAGCGGCTCGAAATCTGATAACGGCCGATGGATGCGCCCAACGCGGTCTGCGGCTGATTGATCCGCCATACATACCCGAGCAGTTGCATCGGATAGGTCCGGACCCCGATCAGGTTGCCGTTGCCGACCCCGATATAGCCGGGAGGCGCCAGCAATTCCAGTTCGGCGGTGACCGGTTCCGGCAACAGCCCCCGCGGGTACCAGTTGCCGGTCAACTCCACCGGCACCTGCTTTCCGGCGGGTTTAAACGTAAAGTTATAGCGGGCCAGCAAGGTCAGAACCTCCCCCCGCTTCCGGGAGGAGGGCAGTTCGACCCAGAAAATATCGGCTTGCCGCCGGTATTGAACCTTTTGGCCGTCGACTCGCAACTCTTCCATCTGCAAATTGGAATAGGAAGTCAACCGGAAATAGAAACGATCGGTCTCCGGGCCGGTGATCCGCAGGCGGGCTTCCACCCAAAGGTTCAAGCCGCTGGATTCGGGCCAGGGGAAGAGATGGCGGACTTCGGTCCGCGCCGCCACTTGAATCTGGTAATGCTCGAAGCGGACGGCCGCTTTCCCGGCCAGTTGGTCAAGATCGGGAGCGATATCGGCCCGGACGACGCCGGCCCAAAGCAAAAAAAGCCCTAAAATGATTATTTTAGAACTTCTTTTGAGGCCGGCGCGGCCTCCGCCGCCGCTATGCCTGACCACGGCCGGCCCGTTCATTGCACCCGCTGCCGCCGCACTTCATAAAGAAGGATTCCCGCGGCCACCGCCGCGTTCAATGAATTGATCCTACCCCACATCGGCAGGCGGACCAATTGATCGCAATGTTCGCCCAAGAGCCGCGAAACCCCTTGGCCCTCGCCGCCGACCACCAGGCCGATGGGCCCGGTGAGATTGGCCCGCTGAAACTCAAGGGTGGCGTCCATCTCGGCTCCGGTGAACCAGAGACCGGCCTTTTTCAATTCCTCCACGGTTTTAGTGAGGTTGGTGACCCGGGCCACCGGCACGTATTCGATGGCGCCGGCCGAGGCCCGGGCCACCGCCGCCGTCAGTCCCACCGCCCGGCGCTCCGGAATGATGATCCCGTGCACTCCGGCGGCCTCGGCGGTCCGCAGGATCGAGCCCAGATTCTGGGGGTCCTCGACGCCGTCCAGCAGCAGCACGAACGGGGGTTCACCGCGCTCCTCGGCCCACTTCAGAATGGCGGGAACCGACGAATAGCGCCATTCGGCGGCCACGGCGATAATCCCCTGATGATTCCGGGTGGCGGCCATCCGGTTCAGCGCCGCCATATCCACCGGATGAACCGGAATCCCCTTGGCGGCCGCGGTTCCCAAAATCTCCCGGAGCGGCCCGGCCGGAGCCTCTCCTTTCAACACATATAATTTGGTAATCTCGTGCCCGGCCCGGAGCGCTTCCAGAACCGGATTCTTGCCTTCAATCTGTTCGGACATGGCATCTCCCGAGTATGTAATTTATTTTGATTTATTATGTCCCGCGATCAAATCGGCCAACGCCGGGGCGCGGCCGCAGCCCAGCTTCCCTTCCCGGCAGTACCCCAGGGTCTCGCAGCTCGGCCCGGACACCGCGAACAACAACGGCGCCACCTTCCGAAGCTCCTCGCGCATGGCCAACGCCAGGGCCCGCACCTCCCACTGCGCCCGGACGCAGGTCCGGATCTCCAGAAAATTCATCAGGCTCCGGGCATTCATGGTAACAATGATCTTCGATTCACAGGCGTTGGGAAGCAGGAACCGGGCGTCCTCACCGGCAATTCCCATGGCCAGCAGCTCCCGGTATGCGGCGCGAATCTGTTCCACCGCCGCGTCAAAGATCTTTTGGGCCTCCGGGTTCTCCGCCACTTTCGGCGGGACAATCGCTTCAAACCGTTCCAGCTTTACGTACCTTTGCGACTGCTGGGAATAAGAGGCGATCCGGTGCCGGACCAACTGATGGGTAAGCGCGCGGCTGACCCCCTCAATTCCAAATGAGAAGCTGGCATGCTCGATGGGAGAGGCATGGCCGCTTTCCCGGAGCCTGCCAATGAGATTGGCCATCTTCTCCCGGTCGAGCTTTTCCAGGATCGCTTCGATCCCGACCGCCGAATAACAAAGCCGCGCCGCCGCGGCCACCAAACGGTCCGGTTCCGGCGTATGGCTGATCAATTTGACGTTAAGCATGAGGCTCTCCTCCATTTTCCAAACCGGTCTCGCGCAGCAGCTCGCGCAGGCGCCCGAGTTCGCCGGCCAGATACAAATAGCCGATTAGCGCTTCAAACGCGGTGCTATGCCTGTAGGTCAGCACGTCGGAACTGGCCGGGACATGCCCGGACTTGACATTCCGGCCGCGCCGCAGAATCTCCCGCTCTTTCTCGGTGAGCAGCGGTTCGAGCCGCTTCACCAGATCGGCCTGGAATGCCGCCCGGACCCGGAGCGTCGCTTCTTTATGCAAATTGCGGGTCTTGGCCGGGCCGCCGCCCACCAGCACTTGCCGGACGAACAGTTCGTACACGGCGTCGCCGATATAGGCCCAGACCGCCGGGGAAAGCCCATCGGGGTTCACCGGGGGCAGATTGAAAAGGTTGGTCTCGTCCATGCGCTGGCCGCCTGTTCTTTTTGATTTATAAAAAGGATTCGCCCGATGAGCAACGATTTCCTGCAGTTCGAAAACAATTAACAAGATGTATAGTTTGCGCGGAGGACCGACGGCTATATAAGTTGAATTAAATATTTATATAAGTTGAACTCAACCACCACCTGCTGAAGCAGCTTAAAATTTTTCAAACACGTTCATTTAGTGGATAAACCATGGTTCTGTCTAGAAATGCCTAATTTGGGCACAGACCTATCTCTCGCTCTTCCCTCACAGGGAAGAGTGACCGACGCCTCCGGGGCCTAAAAGCTTTAGAACGCTAAACGAGTTTCAGCACACGTCCGGCGAATGGCCACTCTCCTTCCTTGCTTAGGGCAATGTCAATAAGCTATCCTGTAAGTATTTGAGAAGAAGTTTGTCGAAAAGGTTGCCCGAATTCACACCTCCCGGCGTTCTCCATCCGTGGACGCCGGAACTTGAGCCTTCCTGGCTCTGGTCCCCCTTCCCCTCCCCGATGCGGCGGTCCGATGGAGATTTTCGGCGGAGAGGGGCGATTCGCTGGAAACATTCGCCTATTCGTCGGTGAAGTCAATGAAGTCGGATTTTGGGCATCAATGCTTTCTGGACAGGGACTGCTTCGAAGCATCAGCGGAGTGGAAACTTGAGTTTCCAGCGATCCATCCCTCCCCGTTTGAGTAGCCCACGACAATCACAACATCGGGGAGGGAACAACGAGGGAGGGGTAAGATTTTAGGCCGGTATTGGCAAAGGTCATTCCCTAATTATTGTAACCATCCCTTGTTGACATTGCCCTCACAGGGAAGAGTAACCGACGCCTCCGGGGCCTAAAAGCTTTAGAACGCTAAACGAGTTTCAGCACACGTCCGGCGAATGGCCACTCTCCTTCCTTCTCAGGGAAGGAGCTGGAGGATAGGTCAATCCCAACATCGGATTTTTCAATTTTCTTCACTAAAGGTTTCGGCTGAGCCGAGGGATTTAACCCCATTTTGGGACATTAAATTTCTGATATACGTCTATACATCATGTCCCGTAAGCCTGCCTGATGGAAAATCATTTTCCCAAATGGTTTTGGCGCCGCGAATTGCCGGAAAATGGTTTTCCGGAAATGCCCGGCGGCCGGACGGGTTGGCCGGGCGGCCGGTCCGGGTCATCCAACCCCGGAACGGTCCCGCCCGGCCATGCCAAATCAACGGAAAGGACTTTTCCGGAAATGACGGGTGCCCGAGCCAACCCGGAAAAACAATTTCCGGGTTGGCTCGGGCGCAAATCCAGCCGGCGAAGCCGGTTTCCATATCCACTGGGTCAGTTACGCCATTGGCGCAACTCGGCCGCAACCGCCAGATATTCCCGTTCCAGCCGCTCCATCTCTCCGGCGGCGGCGCCGGACATGGCCGCGCTCAGCAGCGCCAGCTTCGTCTCCAGCACCAGCCGTTGATCCGGGTCGCGCTCCTTGGGACGCCGCCGCGCTTCCTCATACTCCTGGAACCCGCCGGAGAAAACGGCCAATCCGCCCCCGTCCAGACTCCAGACCATGGTGGACAGCTTCTCCAGAAAATAGCGATCATGCGAGACCAAGAGCATGGTTCCGGGATAATCGAGCAACGCCTCCTCCACCGCTTCCCGGGACGGCAGGTCGAGATGGTTGGTGGGTTCATCCAGCAGCAATAGATTGCAGCCGGAGAGGATCAGTTTGGCCAGCGCCACCCGGACCCGTTCGCCCCGGCTCAGCACGCCGATCCGCTTAAAAACGGCGTCGCCGCGAAAGAGTAAGCAGCCCAGGAGATTCCTGACCGCGACCGGGTTGGATGCCACGGCCGCCACTTCGTCCACGATCCGCCGTTCATCATCCAAAAACCGCAATTCCTGGTCGATCAGGCCCAACCGGACCGAAGGCGCCAGCCGCAACGAACCGCGATCCGGCGTCAGCTCGCCGGTGATCAGCCGCAGCAGGGTGGTTTTGCCCGAACCGTTGGGTCCGGTAAGCGCGATTCGCGCGCCATTGGGGATCTGAAATCCGATCCCGGCCAGGATCGAGCGGCCCGCGAAGCTTTTGGCCAGATCCGTCCCCTCGGCCAGGATCTTCGAGACAGCCCCTTCCTTCGAATCCAGCTCCAGCCAGATGCGGGGATTGGCCGCCGGTTTCGCCTTGGGCTCCAGCATTTCGAGGCGTTTTTCGATGGCCTTGGCCTTTTTCGCCACCTTCTTGGCCTTTCCGGCATAGAAATCGTGATCCTGGCTTTTCCTCGTCTCCGGTGAATTGCGCGGCCCCTTGATCTTCCCGGTCCGGGCCGCCTGATCCATCTTGTCCCGGAAGGCTTCGGTCAGGCGGCGCTTCTCCGCGAGGTAGGCCTGGTATTCCTCCTCGTCCCTGGTCCGCTGCAGTTGTTTCTGGCCGGCGTAAAACGAGTAATTGCCGGTATAGTCGCGCAGCTGGCCGGCCTCCAGCTCCAGGATCCGGGTCACGGTCTGATCAAGGAAGCGCCGGTCATGGGAGATGACCAGCACCGCGCCAAAAAAGCGGCGGATGGCCTCGGTCAGCCAGTCGATCCCCGCCAGATCGAGATGATTGGTAGGCTCGTCGAGCAACAGCCATTCCGGGCCGGACCCCAGGACCCGGGCCAGGCCGGCCCGGGTTTTCTCCCCGCCGCTCAAGTCGGCGAACCTGCTCTGGAGCAGCCCGGCGGGGAGCCCGGCCTGCCGGACCAGTTTGGCCGGGGCTTCGCCGGCCCCGGCGTACCCCCGGAAATACTCTTCCAGCGTTCCGGCGAACGGTTCCGGGCTTTGCGGCAGGTAGCCGAAGCGTCCCGCGGCGCGGACCTGTCCCTGGTCGGGCTCTTCCAGTCCGGCCAGGATCCGCATTAAGGTCGTCTTGCCGGCGCCATTGGCGCCGACCAGCCCAACCCGCTCGCCGGCATTGACGTCAAACCCGATGCCGTCCAGAACCGCCCGGTCCCCGTATGATTTGACAAGTTGTTTTACTTGAAGATAACTCATCGTGATTCCCCCTTGAATGCTTGCGAATGGACGCAAAAAAGCCATGGCAAGATACAGCTTCCCATGGCGTTCATTCAAAAGGAATTAACCGAAGAAGGCACGGCGAAACCGCCTTCCCGGATTCGGGAATGCATCTAACCAAAGCTTTTCTGAAGCTGGTTAGATCTGGCGCATCCCTAAAAATACCTTCCTTTCATAACGATGCTTCTAGATATGTCGCAATAAGTTTTTGAACACCCAGATCAATTGCGACATATTTCCCTTGATTCATAAGTTGAAATAAATACTGACGTTGCCCTTCCCAGCCGTGCTTTAAGGATGGGAAGCTTATTCACAAAATTTATTTCAACTTATATATTATACAATAACCGGGGCTCCGGATCAAGCCATCTGCCGCCGCTAATGGCTGGCCGGAATTCCTCGGATTGCCAGGCCCACGGCAATCCGGTCGTACAGCTCGCCAATCCACTCCGGGTCCTTCAGCTCACAGACCACACCGGAAAGAACCGTCTCCAGCTCCGGGTCTCCCCCGGCCTCCCGGGCCAGGCGGAGCAAGTGATCGATCCGCTCCAGCATGGCTTCGGAAGTATCCAGCCGCTCCAGTTCCCCGCTCTGAAGCTGATAGAGATACAATACGTAAAAGGCCGCGACCCGCGAATCCTGGAACCGGAATCCGGCATAACCCTCTTCCTCAACCAGCCGGCCCGTTTCCCGCAGCCGCCGGTAGACGGCGGTGCCCCGGTAGGGGATTAATTCCTGAAAGAAGTTGAGGAACGCGGCTTTGGAAAAATGGTCGGTGGCCAGATACTCTTGGAAATAAACAGCTAGTTCTTGCGCGATCTGTTCCAGCGTAATCTCCGGGGTGAACAGGATCATATACACGCCGAGGTCCACCCCGAGTTTCCGGGCCAGCCGGACCGCTTCCAGATTGTCCCGGGCGGTCAGTCCTTTCTCGAATAAGGCCAACCGCTCGTCCAGGAACGACTCGATTCCGATATCCAGGGAAAGGCCGCGCACCGGCCGGCCGTGAAGTTTGACGCTGACGGCCGCGCTTTCGTCATGGAAATTACGGTTGATGGCTTGAAGGACTCCGGCCAGTTCCGGCACTGCCGCCACGGCTTTCAGGAACTGATCGGCCCGGACCTGGAGATTGACCCGGAGGTTCCGTGTCCGGGAAATCGCCTCAATGCTCCTCAAAATCCGGAAAGCCCGCCTGTAATCGGACTCGGTAAACCCCAGGAACTGATCGTCGGAGAAAGCGATCTCGGTCACGGCCGGCTCCCTCAGCGCCGCGCCGATTTCGGCGAAAACCGCTTCGGCCGGCCGGGCCAGCCATTCGCGCCGGGCGTACTCGGAATTGACGCAAAAGGAGCAAGCGTAAGGACAGCCCGAGGAACTCAGCACCCGGGCCGAATAATAGCGGAACTCCAGATTGAAGCGGTCAAAAATATCGCGGCGCGGCAAAATTTCTTGTTGCGGGGCCGTTGCCGGCGGCCCGATATGGTTCCATCCGGAGCCGGGCCGGTAATATGAAAGCCCGGCCGGGAGCGAATGATGGTGGTGATGATGGGCATCATCACAGTTTCGTTCGTGGTCGAGCAGTTCGATCAAGGCGGCGAACGGAATCTCGCCGGCGCCCCGTACCAGGAAGTCAAAGGCCGGCGGCATTTCGTCGGGAAACAGGGTGGGTTGAATCCCGCCGGCCACGATCACTGCGCCGTATTTCCGGCCCAGGCCGGCGATGGCCGCCGCCTCCGCCATCGTTTCCTGGTAGACGGTGATCCCGATCAGATCCGGCCCGCATCCGGCCCGGACCGCCTGGGCCAGATAATTTTCGACGGTGGCCAGGATCGACGCTTGATCCAGGCCGAAGATCCATTTGAAGACGTTCAGATCCATGCCCCACACCGTCATCTCCTCCGGGAGACAGGCGGCCAGCCGCGACAGGCCGAGCGGCGCGGCGGGCACGGTGAACCGGAGCGAGCTGGGGTTGATGAGCAGGATATTCAGGGGCGGGGCGGCCATCGGCATCGTTGGGTTACTCTCCATTTCTGGTTTTAAATACTGGTTAGCGCTCGGCCATTACCTTCACGCCCAAACCGGTCAGCAGCAGGCCGGAGCTGAGTTTGATCCGGCGTTGAACCGCATCCCGCTCCAGCCAGCGGCTCAATCCCGCCGCCAGGAACGTAAGGGTGATATACCAAGCGGCCGAAATCAGGGAATAAACCACGGTCAACAACAAGGAATCGATCCAAGCGGCATGGGGCTCGCGGATAAACTGGGGAAAAAGCGAGATAAAGAACAGCGCCACCTTTGGATTGAGGAGATTGGAGACGAAACCCTTGAGAAACGCCGACCCCAAGCCGGCTTCATCAGCCAGAGCCGATGGCCCGGGGCCGGCGGAGTCCTGATGCTTTTTTCCGATGGCGTTGATAATATCCCGGATTCCCAGATAGATCAAATACCCGGCCCCTAAAATCTTTATGGCCCGGTAAAGTGCGGTTGAGGTCGAAATCAAAACCGACAGCCCCAGCACCGAAGCAGCCGCATGTACATAAAGCGCAGCCGCAATCCCCGCCACGCCGCTTAACCCGGCCCGCCGGCCCGACAGTCCCGCCGACCGCAAAATCAACACGGTGTTGGGACCGGGGAAGATCACCAGTAAAATAACAATTCCAATAAAGGATAACCATTCCATCCCGGAAAGATACAATTGGACCCCTCCTTTATCGCAAAGAACCTGCGTTCCGGTATCCCACCCCCATCCCGCCGCATCCCGTGGCGAATCTCAGCCGGAAACCAGGGGGCCGGGTTCCTTTTCTCCGGGCACGAACCGGAGAATCGCTTGTTTAATATGGCTCAACTCAGATTCTCACTCATGACCGGTTATCACTCATTCAATGTTTTTTTCCATAAAACAAACGGTAAATGGTAGTTGCGGAAAGTTCTTGGTCCCGGTCTCGACAAAACCGTAATTCCTGTACCATTCCTTGAGAACTCCGTTTTCATTGATCAAGGCCACCGAGACCTTCCGCCCGCCCCAGTTCCGGATCAAAGCGCAGGCATGGTCCATCAATTGCCGGCCATTGCCGTTGTGCCGGAAATCGGCCAATACCGCCAGTTTTTCAAGATAAAAAGTTCCGCCGCCGGCGTTCTCGATGGCGATAAACCCCACCTGATAATCGCCGACGAAATATCCGTAGCAGCGAAGGCCTTTGGACTTCAGCTCCAGCATTTTCTCAGGCGTGATAAACGCGGGGTTCGAGGGACAGTTGGCCACGGTCAATCCCATCTCCCGGGCTACCGTCCCAAACGCTTCCCGGACCAGTGGGGCGCTGTCCAGCAATTCCCGGTCTTCCGTCAATTCCCGAATCATCTTAGCTCATCATCCTTTCATCACGAATTGATATTGTCAACCGTCACGGGGAAGATTGCGGCGCCGGCGGTAGGATACTTTAAGCATAATCCCGATCCACACCGGCAAAAAGGTGACGAGAATTCCGGCCGGGACGCACTCCTCCAGGGTCAATCCGGAATTAGGATCGGAACAGAGGAGCGCCACCGCCATCCAGAAAATGGCGCACAACGAAAATAAAGAACGGGAGACGATCAGCTTCCAGGCTTGTGAAGGGCTTTTGAGGGAAGGACCCTCCTCGGGCCGCACCGGAGCCGGTTCGCCGCCGCTCTCGGAAAGCGGCGGCCGCCAGCGCCTTAAAGACAACATCCTGCCTTTGTTCAGATAAATAATACCGCCGACCGACAATACGATGACGATTGGGAACAGGAGAAGGCCCGGCCAGGAATCGGACATCCCGACCATATCATAAACGGCATGGATGAAATAAGCCAACCCGAACCCCCGCCCGATCAATAATCTGCTCCGCGCCGGGGCGAATTTTGCCAAACCCACGAAATAGCCCATAATCACTCCGGTAAAAGTGTGAAGCGGGATGGCGGTCAGCGCCCGGCTAAGTCCGGTATCAAAACCCAGCGCCATGACGAACAGCAGGTTTTCAAGGAGAGCAAACCCCAGCGCGCTGGCTCCGACGTAAACGATCCCGTCATTCTCCTCATTAAAGCAATCATTCTTCCGGAAGAACCACCATACCGCCCCAAGTTTGACGGCCTCCTCCACCGGAGCGATTTTAATGAAGGAGTTGAGGGCCGCGCCGGCCAGCCCCGGGGTTTGAAAGAGCGGGAGCCGGTCGAGGCCGAACTCGATGCCAGCGGCCGGGATGGCGCTCAAGGCTCCCAGCGCCATCACCTTCAGCACCACCAGAACCGGTTCCGGTTCGCGGCGGTCCATGTACAAAATGAATGACATATACGCAATCGGTGGCGTAACGGCCAATAGAAGCAAGGCCAGGCGACTCTCGGGGCCTAATTGTACTATCGCCCATATCGCGCCGATAATCCATACCCCAATAAAGATCAGGAACGGGCTGGCATGAACCTGGTAAAACGGACCCGACCATCCACAAACCGGCTCCAGATCAGGGCCGGTTGGCGCGGTTCCACTTTGAGCGCAATCAAAACCCAAAATCTGGCCGTCTTCATTGCATTGCCCAGATTTGCCTCGGTTCACCCCAGCGCCTCCTTCCATCATCGGCCCGGTTTGATCAGTAATATTCCCCGGCCGTTGAATAATTCCTGTTTATCATCGCCAAACCTGCTTCAACCGGCTCTTTTCCTTCCGGCAAAAGAAACGGGGCGAATTCTCGCCCCGTCAGCCACGACCCATCCTTATTTCCGGGTAATATACCCCTCGGCGACCAATAACTCGGCGGTGAGCACGCCGCCGCCGGCCGCGCCGCGCAAGGTGTTGTGGGAAAGCGCGACAAACCTGTAATCAAAGAGCGGATCTTCGCGAAGCCGTCCGACCGTAATGCCCATGCCGTTCTCAAAATCCCGATCCAGCTTGGTCTGCGGCCGGTTCTCCTCTTCGAAATACTTGACAAATTGCCGTGGCGCGCTGGGCAGATTCAATTGTTGCGGCCGGCCCTGGAACTCGGCCCATAACTTCAATATCTCGGATCGCTCCGGTTTCCGGGCGAATGACACTGAAACCGTGGCCAGGTGGCCGTCACTGACCGGAACCCGGATGCACTGGGCGCCGATCACCGGTTCAGTGGCGTTGACAATGGCATCCCCTTCGATCCGGCCCCAGATCTTCAAGGGCTCTTGCTCACTTTTTTCTTCCTCGCCCTTGATGAAGGGGATTACGTTATCGAGCATTTCCGGCCAGTCTTTAAAGGTTTTGCCCGCGCCGGAGATCGCCTGAAAGGTGCTGACGGCAACCTTGAGCGGCTGAAATTCTTTTAAAATATGCAGCGGCGGAACGTAACTCTGGATCGAGCAATTCGGCTTGACCGCAATAAAGCCGGTTTTCGCCCCTAACCGGGCGCGTTGTTTGGCAATAATCCCGAGATGCTCCGGGTTGACCTCCGGAATCAGCATCGGTACATCGGGCGTGAAACGATGGGCCGAATTGTTGGAGACCACCGGTATCTCCGCCTTGGCGTATCTCTCCTCAAGTTCCCGGATCTCATCTTTGCTCATGTCCACCGCGCAAAAGACAAAATCAGCCGCTTGGCCGATGGCTTCAATCTCCTGCACGTTTTTGACTACCAGTTTTCCGATGGATTCCGGGATCGGGCCTACTTGGCTCCACCGATTTTGTAACGCTTCGGCATAGGTTTTCCCGGCCGATCGCTCACTGGCGGCCACCACCGCCACTTCAAACCAAGGGTGGTTCGCCAAAAGCGTGGCGAAGCGTTGCCCCACCATCCCGGTTCCCCCCAGGATACCCACTTTTAATTTGCGTTCCATTCGTTTCACCTCGTGTCAATATTCAACTACCCGCCCTCTGGGACTGAAGCCAAAGGCCGAAGGTAATGATCAGATGTCAGGGACTGTTCCGGCAAAGGATTCAAGGGGTAAATTATTACGGCAATATAATAGGATGAAGTAGATTTCTAATACTCAAATTTGCATTCCTAAAGCCGAAGGCAAATCAGAATTTACTTCATCCTATTACAGCTGAAATACGTTGAATTAAATTCATTAATTCTATACCATGGCCGGCTTTGGGGACATGATGCATGTTTAGAAATTTGATTCAACTTATATGATATATAACGTACCATAAAACCCAAGGCTTCGGCTACTCTTGTTTTTCAGATTCAAGTTAACAATTGTTTACAAAGCGTTATAATAAACAAACTTTTAAAATCAATTCTGCTCCAACCGGCAGGCGCAAATCTGTCGCACCGGCCTGAACTCGATCAGGGCAACCTCCTTTATCCTGCAGCGGAAGGGCAACGGGAGTGCGAGAGAACATTCAACCGCCTGCGCAATCTTATCCCTCGGAATATCCACTCCCAGCGTGCAATGAGGCACCCAACGGCCTTCCTGATATGATTCCCACTCCTGCTCCATCAGCGGTTCGAACCGGCGCTGAAATTTCCGGTGTAACTCCAGCAACTCCGGTGTGACCGTCGGAGCCACGAAAACCACATTTTTCTCAGAATAAAAGACTCCCAGATGGGAAAATTCAAGTTCCGGGAAACGGTGGTCAGCGACGAATTGATTCAACGAATCCTGGCATTGCTCCACCTTCAACCGTTCGAAGACCGCCAAAGTGATATGGGGCCTGGAATCTGATTGGCTCAGATAATCGCTGATCCCGGTGGCGGCGTAGGTTCTCCATATATCACGGACCAGGCCGTCGGTGGCCCCGTCCAAAAACAGTTCAATCGCGTAGGGCATCTTCCCCGCTCCTCCGGCTCAAATCAAGTTCTTACCATAGTAATTGAAAAGCTTTATCCCAACTCCTGTTGCAGATCGGCGGCAAACTCTCCGATAGCAACCGCAGTTACTGGTCCGGTCATCAATATTCGGCCGTCCGGCTGAATTGCAACGGTAATGTTGCCCCCCGGCATTTGAACCGTGATTTTCGGGTCGACCAGGCCCAGTCGGAACGCGGCGCTGGCTGCGGCACAACTGCTGCTACCCGATGCCAGCGTATAGCCGGCGCCTCGCTCCCAAATTTCAATGCGGATCCGGTTCCGGTCCAGAACCTGAAGGAGTTGTAGATTGATCCGGTTAGGAAACAAGGGGAGATTTTCAATCACCGGGCCAACTTCCAGCGCCAGTGCGGGCGATATCTCCGCCAACGGAATCACGCAATGGGGATTGCCGATGGTAAGGCAGGTCATGCGAAAGGACCGGCCACCCACTGTTACCGGTTCGTCGATTACTTCCCTCGACTCGCCCCGAACCGGGATCCGCTCACTCCGGAAGCTGACTGTTCCCATATCCACTTGAAAAAGATCGGCATGCTCCGACAACGCCTCCACTTGGACCCGGTCGCCCGGGGTGGCGATGATGAACGACCGGGCGGTGGCATAGCCCGCTTCCACCAGATACCGGGCGAAAATCCGGATCCCATTCCCGCTTTTTTCCGCCTCGCTTCCATCCGGGTTAAAGATCCGGAGGCCGAACGAGCCGTCGGATGCCAGTTCCGGGCCGTAAAGGATCCCATCGGACCCGATCCCGTAATGGCGGTGACAGATCCGCCGGATGCTTTCAACCGACGGAACCCATGAATTCCGGTTGGAGTCAATCACCAGATAATCGTTTCCCAAGGCGTGATATTTAAAGAATCGGGTCAAGGTGTAACTCTCCCGTCCGTTTACGTTGATTGGATGCGCCAAGCTCCCGTTGGCGCAGTAGTGTTTATTGGCTTGGCCAAACCAATCCCCGGATTGAAAAAACGGCTCATTCGAGCCGCCATCTCACTCCCTGCGGGGTATCCTCCAAAACGACCCCCTTGCTTTTCAGCTCATCGCGGATCCGGTCGGCCAGCGCCCAATTCTTATCCTGCTTGGCCTGAGTCCGCTGGGCGATCAATGACTCGACCGCTGCCGGGTCGAGGGCTTGAACGGAAGTTTCCTCTCCGGCGAACAGGCCCAATACATCGCCGAGTTCCATCAGGGTATCGTACGCTTGGTGCAGCAGTTCCTTGGCAGCATCCGTCCATTGGAACCCGCGTTCCTGAGTCCAGCGGTTGACCTCCCGTACCAGATCGTACAGGCTTGCCAGCGCCTGCGGAGTATTGAAATCGTCCTCCATCCCGGCCACAAACTCCTGGCGGGTTTGAGCAATCTGCTCGCGGACCGCCGCCATTTCCTGATTGGAGCCGGCCTCCGGCGCCGTTGGCTGTTTCAGGAGGTGTTCCCAATTGAATCTGGCTGTCTCCAGCCGCTCTAAGCCACGGGCCGCGGCGCTCAGTTCTTCCTCGCCGAAGCTAATCGGGTTCCGGTAATGGGTGCCTACCAGCCAGAACCGGACAACCTTTGGCGGGAACTGCCCCATCACGTCCCGGATGGTCGAGAAGTTGCCCACTGACTTACCCATCCGATTGCCGGCAACGGTGACAAAGGCGTTATGAAGCCAATACCGGGCGAAATCCCGGCCCAGATAGGCTTCGGACTGGGCGATCTCATTCTCATGATGAGGAAAAACCAAGTCTTCACCGCCGCCGTGCATGTCAAAGCCGGCACCAAGATATTTCAGGGACATGGCCGAACATTCGATATGCCAGCCGGGACGGCCCGGACCCCAGGGTGAATCCCAGGCGATCTCGCCCGGTTTAGCCGCTTTCCAAAGGGCGAAATCCATCGGATCCCGTTTAGCGTCGTTCACTTCCACCCTGGCCCCGGCCTGCATCTCTTCAAGGTTCCGGCCGGATAATTTGCCGTAATCTTTGAATTTGGCGACTTCAAAGTAGACATCGCCGTTGATCTCATACGCATAGCCCTTCTCAACCAACGTTCGGACCATTTCGATAATCTCCGGAATATGCTCGGATACTTTGGGATAATGATCGGCCGGTCCGACTCCGAGCTTTCCCAAATCTTCAAGGTAAATCTGGGCGTACTCCTCGGCCAGTGCCAACGGTTCTTTCCCCAGTTGCTTGGAGCGGTTGATAATCTTATCGTCGACATCGGTGAAATTTTGAATAAAGTTCACCTGATAGCCCCGGTATTTCAGAAACCGGCGCACGCAATCCCAAAACACCGCCGGCCGGGAGTTCCCGATATGGGCGAAATCGTAAGGAGTCACTCCGCAAGCGTAAATGGACGCCTTGCCCGGCTCTCTGGGCACAAACTCCTCCTTGGTCCGGGTCAGGGTATTAAACAGTTTAATCGCCATGAATATCTCTCCATAATTAATTATGATTAATAAAAGAACCTCTGTTTCATAATACAATAATACTACTTTTTGAGGCAAAATCGCAAAATAAACGTACGAACACTAAAATCATTACGTGCCAAGACCCAAGAGCTAATCATGGACTAAAAGCCACGGGCCAAGAACGATCATTAAAATAACCAGCACTTAGTACCACGGAAATCCATCTCATCCCACCCGGTTAATTTCCCGCTTTTCTCGCTCCAACTCCTCGATCCGCTCTTCCAGTTCGCTGACTTTATTCTGTAAGCAAGAGATCATCTTTGCCACCGGATCGGGCAATTCGTTATGAGCCAGATCCGGACCCTTGACCCGAATTCCGTCCTGAATCACGATCCGGCCCGGAACCCCGACCACGGTAGTGTTGGAAGGAACCTCCTGAAGAACCACGGCGCCGGCGCCGATCTTCGCGTTATCCCCGATCTTGATTGAACCCAAAACCTTAGCGCCAGCGGAGATCATCACCCCATTGCCGATGGTCGGATGCCGCTTTCCCTTTTCCTTGCCGGTGCCGCCCAACGTCACTCCCTGGTAAATGGTGACGTCATCTCCGATTTCAGCGGTTTCACCGATTACCACGCCCATCCCGTGATCAATGAACAACCTGTGTCCGATCTGAGCGCCGGGATGAATTTCAATCCCGGTAATGAAGCGGCTTGCTTCAGAGATGATCCGGGCCGTTAGAAAGCGGCGTTTCCGATAGAGCCAATGAGCCAACCGGTGCCAAAACAATGTGTGAACCCCGGGGTAACAAAGCAAAACCTCGAACCAGTTCCGTGCCGCCGGATCCCGTTCAAAAACCGTCTCAATATCCTCGCGCAACCGGTTGAACATCTCCATCGCCTCCATCGCGTTGATCCCAAAATTACCAATCCGGGATTTCTTATTTAAAGAGACTAAAAAACCTCCGTCTCGACAGAGACGAAGGTCGGCTTCGCGGTTCCACTCTGATAGGGTTGCAGACCCCAACTCATTTGGGCTGTAACGGGCCGACCCGTGCCAGGCTACTCAAATTCGCCAAGCCGCTCCGGGGTGCAATGGTCCGCGCCGTCCGCCAGGCAGTCTCACCGACCCTGCCCTCTCTGAGGCTTCTCCAGTGGAACCGATCCCCATCTTCGCAGTGATTATTTTTATATTATATCGGTCGGCTCCCCTGATTGTCAATCCATCTTTAGTTCCCGGCCGGCGCTAGGATTCAAACAGTTCCGAAGATTCGCCCCACGAACGAAAACACCCGGTTGAACAGGGAACGGAAAAATTCGATCAATTGGGACAGCAATGATTTGGGCGCTTCGGGCGGCAGTTCCTCCTTCACGTTCCGCGAAAAATTTTTCAACTGGCTCCGTAATTGAGTGATGTCGATATTCAACTGTTTTACCTTGAGCATCAGATCCGTCAACTGTCCCTTCTCCTCATCGGAAAGGCTCAGATTCTGTTCATTGGCCGATTGCTCCACAATCTTAGATACCTCTTCCTTGGTGTTGGCTTTTTGCTCCACCACTCGTTCCTTGGTGCGCTCAACCAAGACCGCGGCCCGTTCCTTCCCAATCTTCTCTCCCAAATTGCCGGTGGCGATCAACTCTTCAGCCGCGGTGCGCTGGGCGGTTGCCGAGAGTTTTTTTGCGGTCAATTCCTCGAAGGATTTGAAGATGCCGACCAAAGCGGCGGTCCCGGAGACCGGGGCCGGGGCAGTGGCGTAAACGCGGGCGTCGCTAACGCCGGCCGTCACTAGTGAATTGGCGTAAATATGGGGAGTTATGAAGTTGATGTTCTTGATATCCACTTGAATCCCGGCACCGGCCGTGAGCTTTTCGATATAAACCGAGGAAACAGCCTTGGTTCCGATCTGTGCGTCCGGCACCAATCCCCGCAGCAAACTCCATTCCTCTTCATTGGTCACGGTCACGGTCTTAATCTGTTCCAGCTTAACATCGGCCGGAATCGGCAATTCCTTGGCGATCGCCGTTTTTTCGGCGGCGCTCAAGTCACTGCCGTACGAAATGACCCGGGGCGCCTCGGCCCGGGCCGCCGCGGTCAAAAGCAGCGCCAATCCAATCGCTAGTAACCTTTTCATCTGATTCGCCATCCTTTGTCGACTATATAAGTTGAATAGGATGAAGTAAATTCCGATTGATCCGTTTGCATTCGGCTTTACGAATGCAAATTTTATATTAGAAAATTACTTCATCCTATATATCCTAAAAAATGCCGCCGACATCACCGCCAACGCGGTAACAATTCAATCCGCCAATACTTCCATTTTAACCCGGGCCACTCCCCGGATTCCGATCGACCGGGCCGAGGCCCACGACAAATCGATCAACCGGCCCTTGATCCAGGGCCCCCGATCGTTAACGGTGACAATCACCGCTTTCCCGGTATTCAAGTTGGTGACCCGGATCCGGGTCCCAAACGGCAAACTGCGATGAGCCGCGGTATAATGTTCTTCATGGAACCGTTCGCCGCTGGCCGTGCTCCGGCCCCGAAACTCCCGTCCGTACCACGAGGCGATTCCGGTACAGGTTTGAACCACTTTCACCTGCCGCTGGAAACCGGGAGCGACCCGGGTTAGATTGCGCCGCCAACGCTCTGCCAATTGCTCCGGAGTCATCCGGAACTGATAGGCGGTGCGGGTGTCGGCGATCACGATCAGTTCGCCCCGGTAACTCAATCTTACACCTGAAGCGGAACGTTCGACCCTCAAACGAGCGGGATCGAAATCTCCCGCCTCCAGCCAATGACGCAGCCGTGCTTCCACCAGGTCGACGCGTTGCTTCACCGTCATGCCCCGGTAGCTTTCCCGGATCTCGATTACCGGTTGACCGGCGGCTATCACCTCGCCTTTGCTGCCAAAAACGCGGGATTCGACTCTGAACTCCGCCGCCACCGCCATCCCCGGGATGGCCAGCACCGCAACCAGTATCCAACATGATCGGGCAGTTTTCATGACCATAGGATAACCATTTCGGCCCAGCCCGATACCAATAAAGAAAACCGCTCGTAAGCGGTTTTCTTTGTTAATCTTGAATTGTTCCAAAAAACTAGCGCCGGTTCACTTCATGCCAGAGTTCGGGAAGTTCTGCCTGGATAAACTCGATCAATTCGTGATCGCCGATTACCGTGTTCCGGCCGTTTCCATAAAGGGTATCAACCCATTCCTTCAGCCTCGCCAGGCGCGGGTCCCGTTTCTCCAGCTTCCGATCTTCCTTGAGATTGAAGTAGCTGTTGATCCAGTGGGCAATACCGGCTGCCCCCGAATGCTCGTTAACAGCCACCACCACTTTCCGGTTCAGCAGTTTTTCGGTATTAAAAATATTGTAGATCTCTTCGTCCTTCAGCAAGCCATCGGCATGGATCCCGGACCGGGTGAAGTTGAATTCCTTTCCCACCAGCGGCGTCATCGGCGGAATCTGATAACCGACCTCCCGCCAATAATACTCGGCGATTTCGGTGATGACCGTCGGGTCCATCCCATCCAGGGTACCCCGGAGCGACCCGTATTCAAAAACCATCGCTTCCAGCGGGCAGTTGCCGGTCCGTTCGCCGATTCCGAGCAGGGTCGTGTTCACGCCCGAGCAACCATAAAGCCAGGCGGTTCCGGCATTGGAAACCGCTTTATAAAAGTCGTTGTGGCCGTGCCATTCCAACTGTTCGCTGGGGACTCCCGCATGATGCCAGAGCCCGTAAATGATCCCGGGAACGCTTCGCGGCAGGGCCACGCCCGGATAATTGACGCCAAAACCCAACGTATCGCAGGCTCGGACCTTGATGGGGATCTTGGTTTCATTCTGCAGTTTCATCAGCTCCAGAACGAACGGAACCACAAATCCGTAAAAATCGGCCCGGGTAATATCCTCCAAGTGGACCCGGGGGATAACCCCAATCTCCAGCGAGCTTTTGACGATCGACAAAAATTGCTCCATCGCCTGTTTTCGGGTAATCTTCAATTTCTTGAAGATATGGTAATCGGAGCAACTGGCAAGGATCCCGGTTTCCTTCAGGCCCATCTCCTTGACGAGATGGAAATCCTCCTTCACCGCGCGGATCCAGCCGGTGATCTCCGGGAATTGATAACCCAGTTCCATGCATTTGACGACCGCTTCCTTGTCTTTCTTACTGTAAAGAAAGAACTCGGTCTGACGGATGATCCCCTTGGGGCCGCTCAACTGATGCAGCAACTTGAAAAGATCGACGATCTGCTGCACGGTATAGGGTTCTCGCGCTTGTTGGCCGTCGCGGAAGGTGGAATCGGTGATGAAGATCTCCTCCGGTGGACGCATTGGAACGTGCCGATGATTGAAGGCGACCTTCGGAACCTCCTCATAATTGAATAATTGGCGGTAGAGATGGGGCTCCGGCACATCTTGCAGCATATATATGTATTCGGTCTGTTCCAGAGTGTTGCTCCGTTTACTGAATTCCAGCATCTGATTCACCAACCATTTCTAAAAATTTCTCTTAATATTCAACCAGGATTCTCCTAATCCTCTTTTCTACCGTCATGAATTCTGTATACATATGAAACGTTAAGTTCCGGCCGGGACAAGAATCCATGATTTTACCGGATTCGTTCCAGTCGAACCGTCATGATTATAAATTATAATGGATTATTATAAATTATTTTCCCGAAATATTACATCAAAAAACACAAAAAACGGCCAGAATCGGCCGTTCGCGCAAAGCGGTTTAAGGAAGCGGGTTTTCGAGATTTACACCATTTTCTCGACTGCCCGGAGCCACACGTGCTTCGGATCGTCATAGGGTGTCAAAACCCGTCCGGAACGGCCGGCCATGGTCCAAAGATAATAAATCTGATAGCCCGGAGCGGCGGCCACCGGGTGATAGCCGGCGGCAATGGCCACCGAATCGCCGTTCCGGATCACATAACTTTCATCGGTGGAAAGATCGTCATTGTACAAAATCTGGACTCCGAAGCCCTGTGGCGGATTCACCTTGAAATGATAGATCTCCTCCATGAAGACCTCGGCCGGCAGATTGTCTCGGTCATGCTTGTGTGAAGGATAGCTCGACCATTGTCCGGGGAAGCCGAAGGTCTCTCCCAACACGATCTTGTCCACCCGGCCCTCGGCGTTGCCGGTAAGGATATCCACCACGTCGCGCTTCCAGTTCAATTGGCCGCGATGCGCGGTCACCGTCTCCTCGGGACGGACCAGGAACGGTTTGAACTTCCGTTCCGCCTTGGCCTTGCAGACCCCAATCTCCAGCCGGCCGTGGCCCTGGGCCTTCACCTCGTATTTGCTGTCGCGCGGAATATAAACCGTGGTCGGCTTGGCAGTGAAAACGCCGCTCCGCGTCAGACCGGTGAAGCTTTCCCCCTCGCAAGCGATATCACAAGAGCCGGTCATCAGAACCAAACCGATCTCATACTCTCCGGAACTTAAAACCACCGAGTCGCCCGGCTCCAGTTCGATCAGACCGAAGCGGATTAGTTCCAGCCCCGACGAGTCGCCGACAATATCGGAATAACCGGATTTTCGTTGATACTTATAAAACGTTTCCAAAACACATTCCTCCTGTGATTGATTAATTAGCGGAATAATTGATGCCGGTCAATTGCTTGCAGGGGCAGGATTAAAGCCGGTTTTCAGTTCAATCCACGGGCGCAGTAAATAAACACCGGGATCACCTTTCCCTCGCCGTTTGAATCCAAGCTCTCCCTCGCTTCGACCCGCCCGAAAACCGTTTCCAAACTTCGCTCCAACTCCGGCGCGGGATCGGCAGACCAAAAGGTTGCAGCTCCACCGGAATCAAGACAGTCCTTGATCCGCGTCAGCATTTCTTCCGCATATAAGCCGTGGTTACCGGGATGGCTCAGCCACTCCGGACCATTATCGATATCCAGGGCAATCAGGTCATACTGCCTCCGGCAATTCTGCAAATACCCCACCAGATCGTCCCATACCAGCTCCAGCCGCGCGTCATTCCGCAATCCGGCGGTCTGGGGAAGCAATCCCCGGCGGTGCCAATCGATTATGGCCGACTCAATCTCGACCACCGTAACCGAGACCACCCGGGAATCGATTAAAGCGACCCGCAGCGAGTACCCCAACCCCAATCCGCCGATGAGAACCCGAATTCCCACCGGTTTCGCAATCCCGTCCAGTCCGGCCCGGACCAACTCTTCCGAAGACGGGCCGCTGGCGGAAGACATCAGAAACTGGCCGTCCACGATCAATTCGTATCCGGCGCTTCCTTGCCGCAGGACAGTTTCGCCGTTTCCGGTTTGTGACCGCGCAATGATCATTTCTCCGGCTCCTATCAAAAAACCCGTCCCTTTGAGGACGGGACCACATCGGCTATCGGGAGCTTGAGTGGATAATCCATATCGAAATATAAAACACCGGCTGAGGGGCCCGGTTTAGCGCCATCCACCGCTGGCGGGGCGCGCTTACCCGTGCAGATTCTTTTAATTCATTATAATGTAATTCAGCAGGGACGTCAATGAACAGCGGTTGAAAGAGTTATGATCCGCTTGATGAAAGCACTCCTTCCCATTAACTCGCGGTAACCGGGCAGGAGCCAAAACCGGATTCGTGATTTCAATTCGCCTTTGATCTATTCAACCAAAAATGGTAAAATATAACATGTATAGTAATTTAAATATAATTGGAATAGAGGGCCGCGTCGCAGAAAGGAGGTGGTCAAGAAGAGTTTCACCGGCATGTCAAAAAAATAAAAAGGAGGATTCGTAATGGGTAACAAGCGATTCAATCTCATGTTCCTGGCGCTGGTCACCGCCTCGATCACGGTCTGCCTGATCATTGGGGGCCATGTCAACGCCGCCGTCCTGTTCGGCGACAACTTTGACGACGGCAATTCCAGCGGTTGGTCGGTTCAGTACGGGACCTGGTCGGTGATCTCCGACAGCGGCAGCTATGTCTATTACAAATCCGGGACCGATGAGGGCCGTAGCTGGGCCGGTTCTTCGTCCTGGACCAATTGCTCGGTGGAAGCCCGCGTCAAAGTGGACAACTTTAACGGATCGAACCGGGCCATGGTCTGCGGCCGCTACAAGGACGGCAATAATTATTACGCGGCCAGCCTTTACAACTCCAGCGGCGGAACATTGGAGATCCGCAGAAAGGTCAGTGGCAGTTCGACCACGATTGCCAGCAAATCCAATATCGGTCTTTCCACCGGAACCTGGTACACCGTGAAGCTGGTCATGAACGGCAGCAATATCAGCATGTACCTGGACGGCGTCCTGCAATTGTCCGCCACCGATTCGAGCCTCCCCTCGGGATATGTGGGACTGGTCCCCTACAAAGTCACCGCCAAATACGATAACATTGTCGTGGACGACTTAAGCGGCGGTACCGCCACCCCGACGCCCACGCCGTCGTCGGGCGCGACACCGACACCCATACCAACCACAACCACACCGACACCGGCTCCATCCACCAGTACCCCCACTCCGACTCCGGTACCCGGCAATGCCCGGCAAATGGAAAATCTAAGCCGGGGTGTCGTCGCGGTCCGGACCAGCAGCAGTCAGGTATTCGTCGCTTGGCGGATGCTGGGGACCGATCCTTCCGATATCGGCTTCAACCTCTATCGCGGGACAACCAAGCTGAACTCCTCCCCGATTACCGATGTCACCTGTTTTCTGGACAATACCAGTTCCAGCGGCACCTACACCGTCCGGCCGGTGATCGGCGGCGTGGAGCAGGCCGCCTCGGCGGCGGCGTCGGTCTGGAGCCAGAATTACCTTTCGATTCCGCTTCAGATCCCGGCGGGCGGCACCACGCCTGACGGCGTATCCTATACTTATAGCGCCAACGACTGCAGTATCGGAGATCTGGACGGAGATCATGAATATGAGATTGTTCTGAAGTGGGATCCCTCCAACTCCAAGGACAACTCTCAAAGCGGCTACACCGGCAACGTTTACCTGGACGCGTATAAGCTCAACGGCACCCGGTTGTGGCGGATCGATCTCGGCCGGAACATCCGGGCCGGGGCTCACTACACCCAATTCATGGTCTACGATTTGGACGGCGACGGTAAAGCCGAAGTCGCCTGCAAAACCGCGGACGGGACCCGTGACGGCGCCGGCGCGGTCATCGGCAGTTCCAGCGCGGATTACCGCAACTCCAGCGGCTATGTCCTGTCCGGCCCCGAATATCTGACGATCTTCAACGGTCAGACCGGCGCGGCCATGGCCACCGTCAATTATCTACCGGCCCGGGGCACGGTCTCCGACTGGGGCGACTCCTACGGCAACCGGGTCGACCGCTTCCTGGCCTGCATCGCTTATTTGGATGGGGTCCGGCCCAGCCTGGTCATGTGCAGGGGTTACTATACCCGGTCGGTTCTGGTGGCCTGGGACTGGCGCAACGGCCAACTGACCCGCCGCTGGACCTTTGACTCCAACTCCAGCGGCAACAGCGCCTATGCCGGACAAGGCAACCACAACCTGAGCGTCGGCGACGTCGACAATGACGGCCGGGACGAGATCATCTACGGCGGCTGCGCCATCGACGACGGCGGCCAACGGCTCTATTCCACCGGATACGGCCATGGCGACGCCATGCATCTGGGCGATCTCGATCCGGACCGGTCCGGCCTGGAGGTCTTCCAATGCCACGAACCGGTCAATGACGCCGGAGCCGAATTCCGCGACGCCCGGACCGGGGCGACCATTTGGAAAAAAGCCTCCTCCGGCGACGAGGGCCCGGGCCGGGCCATGGCGGCCGACATTACCGCCAGCCACAAGGGGTATGAATGCTGGGTGGCGGGCGGCGGCATCAGCGGCCTCTTCAACAATAAAGGCACCTCTATCAGCAGCAGCGCTCCGTCATCGTGCAACTTCGCCATCTGGTGGGACGGCGACGAGTTGCGCGAGTTGCTAGACGGCACCACGATCAGCAAATACGGCGGCTCCACCCTCCTGTCGGCCAGCGGCTGCGCTTCCAACAACGGCACCAAGTCCACGCCCTGCCTGACCGCGGATCTGCTGGGGGATTGGCGCGAAGAAGTGATCTTCCGGACCAGCGACAGCGCGGCGCTCCGGATCTATACCACCACCGCGACCACCAGCCGCCGGATCTATACATTGATGCACGATCCGGTTTATCGCCTGGGCGTCGCCTGGCAGAACGTGGCCTACAATCAGCCGCCTCATGCCGGCTTTTACCTCGGGGCCAGCATGGGGATTCCGCCGACGCCCGTGATTTACCTGGCGCCGTAATCAAACAACCGGATTAACTTTCAAGGGTTCGAACTTTCGGTTCAAGCCTCCGGACTGTCAAAAAGCGTCGCTTTCTATTCATGAAAGCGACGCTTTGCCATGTTAAGTGTCTATTTCTCCGGCGGCATTATGTCGCCCGTCTATCCTAAAACATAAAACTCAATATACCGCTTTCCAGAATAATAAAGATACCGAGACCAACAAACACGACAGGTACTATTATGTGTTTATACTTTTGTATTTTTGTTTTAATCAAGGGGTAGTTCGCTAATTTGTCGCCAGCCAAACACCATATCGCAATCATTACCATGAATACGCTACCAGTAACGATAAGTTCCCATATGGAATAGTTAATAAAGATTGGCGTATATATTCCAATATTATCGGCTCCGTTTGCCATAGTGACCGCCGTAACGCTTAATATTTCCGGCTTAATCACCTTTAATAACAGGGATTTCATCTTTGTTGTCACTTGATCGCACTTCTGATTAATTTTACCCTCATCAGCCTCTGTGGGCTCATCTGAATCTGTTTCCTTATCAGTTATGGTAGTGTCATCACCTGACTGCGGGAGATGACCGGCTATAAATTCTTCGGTCTGGGGCAGAGCAACCTTTTTTTCTCTTTGGTGGTCCACCCAGGACTTAATCCCCAAAGCAATCGGCAATAACCCAAGCGCTCCCGTATATTTCTGCGGCAAGAAATGCAATCCAAATGCACCTAGAATACTAAGCGCCACTAAGATGCCGATACCAAGATACTGCCCAAGCACAATATCCCGCTTCTTCATTTTCTCATTGACTTGAGCGTATAAAATCATCAGAACAAAAATATCATCAATATTTGTACTTGCAAATGAAAGAATGGCTGTGATTATCGTTTCAAGCATTGACTGACCTCCTAAAAAATAAAAAGCCTATGCACACAATAATGTGTATAGGCTTACCAATCCAGTTCCAACCACGATCGCAAGTGGCTGACTTCAATACCTATCGGTATAAACTGCCCCCACCCTATACGGTTATCAGTATTATACTATGGGTTAAATCGTTTTTCAAATCTTGTTTTTAATCAATCGTAAGAATTATGGATAGGCTTTTTTGGCGCTCTGAGGTTCGGGTTCGGGCTCTCTTCCTTCCAGTCACTTGCCTTCTCCCCGGCCAATCTCAGCCGGGAACCGGCCCCGCCGCCCATTCCCCAGCCACCCGTCCCCATTCGGCTACTAAATGAGAAAGGGGAATCATTCCCCCAACTGTTTCAATGACCAAACATTCTCATTCAGTAACTGAATAAGCAAGGGGAGTCGTTCCCACAGTTCATTAACTAACATAATCTTTTCATTGAGTTACAGAATGAACCCTAATGGGTTTTGCGGACACAGAAAATGGCTGGTAAAATAACAGCAGGAGGTGTCCGAAATGAAAGGGAAACGATTTGATGCAGAATTCAAGAAAGAAATCGCCAAGTTGTATCTAAGCG
>JAEYGI010000026.1 GCA_023402395.1 Bacillota bacterium | reverse complement strand
GTTCTAATCCGGATATGCCGGGATTGACTACAGAGTTGGTCTCTAATAATGGGTTAAGTATGCGGGAAGAAATACGTCGGGAACGTGCGATTGAACTTATTCATGAAGGATTCCGCATTGATGATTTGAAACGCTGGTACACTGCCTCTACTGATATGCCACAAACACAATTGGGTGTGAAATATTCTGGTACTTGGTTTGAATCGAATTGGGCGATAACTAATACATTGAGCAGCGATGGTTGCTTGATTTTATACTCTGGTAGAAGCTGGGAAGACAAAAACTATTTATATCCGTTGCCTGCGGATCAATTACAACTAAATCCTCAGTTGGGACAAAATCCGGGATGGGGAAATTAATGCTAAAATAAATAAAAACTAGTATGAAAAAAATAATAAAATATGGATTCGGTTGCTTGTTAGCAGCGACTTTACCGATGATGATTTCCTGTAATGA
Organism: Bacillota bacterium; assembly: GCA_023402395.1. Lineage (GTDB taxonomy): Bacteria > Bacillota > UBA4882 > UBA8346 > UBA8346 > JAEYGI01. Next base: position 2,289 of record JAEYGI010000026.1, on the reverse strand, counting down.
AGATGATATTTCTTCGGATATTACAGAGATTATTTATCCCTCTTATGTAAACGTTGATATTCCGGACGAACTGCAAGGGTATATCTATACGGATGCAACACAGGCGGATGTATTGCCTATGCTTAAGGGAGAAAAGGCTACATTGGGTTATACCATGCCAGATGATGCAAACTATCGCGATGTTGTTTGGGAATCCAGTAATCCGGATGTGGCTACAGTAGATGAAAATGGCCTTGTTACAGCTGTTGGTGGAGATGGAACAAGTTATTCCATTATCACTGTTCATCCGAAAGTCTATTTTAGTGGTAGTAATGGGTTAGCTGGTACGCTGAAAATTTTGGTGTCTGATGTTCTTAATCCGGTAACAGATGTACGTATTAGTTTTGATGAGCGTGATGAATATTACGAAAGCGATATATTGTTGTTGAAATATGCACTATCACCTGTAGATGCAACTTACCGGACAGTGAAATGGACAAGTTCTGATAGTGAAACGGCAACTGTCGATTCGAATGGTAAGGTCATTCTCTTGAAAGCTGGTACAGTAACTATTACGGCAACTTCTATGGATGGAAAGGCTTCTGACTCAGTGACGTTTAACATTTTAACCGGGGAAGCACCTACATCAGTCACTTTTGATGACGAAAATGCGTTCAAGAATCTTGCTTATGGACAAAAACTGGATTTGAAAGCATTAGTTAAAATGGAGCCTGCTGACGCAACATTCTCTAAAATTAGTTGGAGCGACGGAGCAGGGTTGTGCAGTATTGATGGTAATGGAATTATGACTGTTAAGTATACGGGTATGCCTACGATACTGGCAATGTCCGGACATAATACTGAACTTGTTGCTTCAGATCGTAACACGGGAGCTGAATTGGGAAGAATCACTATAACAGTGGATGGTGGATATTTCCGTTATAATTTTGGAGACGGTGTTAATGACGCTTTTGTTCTAAAGGAGGGCACTACTTATACAAAACAAGATAGATCTATATATTTCGACTTGAACCAATCCGGCAGGCAGGATATATCTATTGCTTCTACAAATAATCAAGGTGGATTTTATATAAGTACTGCCAAGTATCGATATTTTGCAATGAAGATGCGTAGACCGTACAATTATGATGAAGGCACTGGTGCTTATGGTAGTTGTGCACCCGGAACCCCTGAAGGTTGGAGATATAATAAGCTTGCTTTAAACTTTAATATACAAAAGGCAGATGGAACGAATGATAATTGGGGGCATCAGACTTTCTCGCAAGAATTAGATATGTCTAGTGGGATGCCAACACTTCAAAATATAACATGGGATGGCCAATTCAGAATATATGTTTATGACTTTGGTGATAAATCAAGACTGACCGATCAAGTAGATGCTGCTACAGGGCTGGTAAATCTGCGTCATTTTGATATAATAGTAGCAGACTTGAATAATGTCAATGAAAAGTCTTATGAAATCTATTGGATGGGAACCTTCGACAGTTTGGAGGCTATTAAAGAATATAGTGAAGCTAACGAATAAAAAAAACATTATGAATCTGAATATATTAAAGAATTTACTATACACAGCACTATTTTTAGTGGTGCTTGCATCCTGCCATGAGAATAAATTCGGGGTAATCGATCTGACTATAGATGCTCCGGAAGGGGATAATATAGATTACGTAGGTGATGGTTTACAACATCCGTGTATGTTGTTGACAAATGAGGACTTTGTCTATATCAACGAAAAACGGGCAGTAGAGGGAAACATTCAAAAAAAAGCGTTTGAATGGATGACGCGTAGCGGGAACCCGTATACGCAAACAACTTATCAGCCTACTCCTGTGAAATATCTGGCACGTTTGGATGCTACCAATTGGGGGGCATGGAACGATCGCTGGGTGGAAACGGGATTTAATAAGAATGATTTTTATGAAGGTATACATGCTAGTTATATGAATTTTTCTCGCGATTGTGCTGCAGCTTATGCACAAGCTATTTTATGGAAGCTTACTGGTGAGGTGGCTTATGCACAGACTTCTGTTAAAATTCTGAATGCATGGGCAAATACTTGTAAGGGATATGTGACTAATAAATCTGGAGAGTTCATTGACCCGAATGAAAATCTAATAGCTTTGGAAATCTATCAGATTGCTAATGCTGCTGAACTTATGCGAGATTATGAAGGTTGGTCAAGTGGTGACTTTAGTAAATTTAAAGATTGGATTGTGGATGTCTTTTATCCTTTCAATACTTCTTTTCTTGCACATAAAGGAGAATCATGTCCTGTGCATGCATGGTTCA
>JAEYGI010000045.1 GCA_023402395.1 Bacillota bacterium | reverse complement strand
GTGTGTCCAGCAAAGCTGGACCGTACTAGCGGGTGAAAGTCCCGTCCCGGTAATCACCAAGGAGCCGGGTAGCAAATCCCGGTGCGTCATAGAAATATGGGGTACTAAGCGGGAAGATAAAGTACCTGCCCAAAGCAGGGCGAGCAAAGATATAGGCCGTAACATTAAGTGAACTCTGCCGCATCGTGAGCGTGCAACCGAATACGCAGCATCCAAGGAAGGACAAAAAGCGGTAAGCGGAACAAAAGGGAGCCGAGCCTTGGAAAGATGGGCGAAGGCCATGGAAGACGGGAAGAACTTGGCGCACCGTCAAAGAACCCTTCGGTGTAGAGGAGACGGCATGTATCGAAAGCACGGTTCGGAACTGGAGAGATCCTACCCGGCACAGAAATCGCTGTAACGAGACGTCATATAAGCCAAAACGAAATTGACGTCTGTCGGGAGGAAGTCAGAGGAGCCCATAATACCAGAGAAGCTACGGACAACAAAACCGTAGGCAGGGAAGGGGCTCTGCTTCATTCAAGCTACCCCGAGGAGGTACGAGCGAGTGAATGCCCAAAAGGCTAACAACACCACCGAAAAAGTTCAACAACTCCAACGGAAGCTGTACCTGTCAGCCAAGCGAAGCAGCAAGCGGAAATTCCATGTCCTCTACGACAAGCTAACCCGAGAGGATATTCTGTGGGAGGCATGGAGACGAGTCAAGACCAAAGGAGGCGTCGGAGGAATCGACGGAATCAGCCTGCAGGACATTGAAACGTATGGAGTAGAAAAGATGCTGGCTGAAATCCGTCAAGACCTCCAAATCGGGAGCTATCGCCCCAAACCAGTACGACGGGTATATATTCCCAAAGCCGATGGAACGAAACGGCCATTAGGAATCCCGGTAATCAAAGACCGAATCGTACAAATGGCGGCCAAGCTGGTCACGGAACCCATCTTTGAAGCCGACTTTAAAGAGAGTTCCTACGGATTTCGACCGAAGAAAAATTCACGACAAGCATTGGAAACCGTGCAAAAAGCCTGCATGGACCAAGGCTGGTGGGTGGTTGAGGCAGACATTCAAGGATATTTTGACCATATCAACCACGAGAAACTGATGCAACTGGTCGAGATGCGGATCAATGACCGTCGAGTCTTGAAACTTATTCGGCAGTGGTTAAAAGCCGGAGTGATGTACGAGGGGAAGTTGGAATCAAGCCAAACCGGGAGTCCGCAGGGAGGAGTCATTTCTCCACTACTGGCTAATATTTATCTGAATTACCTTGACGTCATTTGGGAAAAGAATGGACAGGCTATCGGGAAGCTCGTCCGGTATGCCGATGACTTTGTCATTATCTGCCGGACGAAACGAGACGCGGAGCATGCGCTCAAACTGGTGAAAGCGATAATGCAACGATTGGAACTGACGCTCCATCCGGAGAAAACCAAGGTAGTGTCCATGTGGAAAGGCCAAGGAGGATTTGACTTTCTGGGGATGCATCATCGAAACATCGTTCATGAGAACGGAACCCGGAAATATCAAACCACGTATCAGTATCCGAGCAAGAAAGCCATGAAAAAGATGCGTGGAATCGTAAAAGCGGAGCTGGCCAATCCGGCGACCCTTCAACGAGATATCCAAGAGATGATAGAGAAGCTCAACCCGAAGATACGAGGGTGGCGGAACTACTATCAGACGAAGAATTCGTGGAAATGGCTGGCGGCGATAGATTGGTACATCCTCCAACGGTTCACGATATGGTACAACAAGAAGCATCAGCGACGAGCCCACTTCGGACGGATGGGAAAAGTATTGCAATTACTGAACATCTTGGGCCTTGAGAAACTTGCTGGACGAACGAATGCGGAAGGTGAAGAATGTCGGAAAGCCGGATGAGGGAAAACCTCATGTCCGGTTTGATGAGGAGGGGCAGGTTTGTCCCTGCTCCTTACTCTATCGCGGACGAAAAACAGCGGTCGCCGGCGGAGGGGGCTTCGGAAGCCATAACCCGGTAGCCAAGCGAAGGGCCAGGGATGGCGAAGACGGGTTCCGGATGCATCGCAGGAGGACCGGAACCACGCTGGTTCCGGCGATTTTTTGTTTCTTTTTGATCGGTCAAAAAGTATCTCGCCGTCGAACCCGTGGGCTACTTGGCATAACACTCAAAGGTTTTCAGTTTTCAGTTTTAGTTATTCCTCAACGCTTGATCTCACCTTCGTTCTCGCTTAAAAAAAGGCCCTCATTTACATGAGGGCCTTTATCAAAGGAGGGTATCCCGATAATCCACATTCAACGCTTCACCTACACCTGAAGCTTAAACAGATACAGCTTCCGCCGGTTAAAGAGCATAACCTCGTCCTTCCCGTCGCCGTCCACGTCAAAACATTTGACCGTCAGCGCCTGGCCCAGATCGTCATAAACGTACTTGCCGCGCCGTTCCCCGATCCGGTACGGTTCGACCGGGAACTCGGCCACCTTCTCGCCGCGATGGTTGAAGATATATTGGCGTTCCCCGTCGAGCGGCGTCATGTTGACGGCCAGATCGGAGCCGCCCGGACCGGCGCCATACATCGTATAAGCGACGCCCTGTCCCATCTGCTTCTCCCATAGGACCCGACCGCCGGCGTCCAGCATATACGAGGGATGTTCGTGGGCTTTCTCGGAAACGAAGATCAACTGATCCGGGGAATCCGGGTCAAACCGGCCGATGGCGTGGTTCTGAACATGCTCGCCGCTGAAGCGCCAGCGGAAACTGCCGTCCCGGGCGTTGAGACAGATCACGTCCCGGCCGCCGATCCAGATCACCTGATACTCCGGGGAGTCGTGATAGAGCCGGACCACCCGGTTATTATCGATATGCGGCGCCCGCCGCATCTCCTCCATGGCATCGTCGAGATCGGGCCGCCACCAGAGCCGCTCGCCCCGGGCATTCAAACCGCAGACCCCGATGAACGCCTCGTCAAACCCGTCGCCGTCGATGTCGGCCACGGCGTGATGATGGCCGGCGCCGTAAATAAAGTGCCAATCCCAGAGCGGGGTCAGATCCTCGGTATAGGCGAAGACCGGATTGATGGCGCTGCCCAGGATGAAGTCCCGCTTGCCGAGGCCCCGGAGGTTGGCCGGGGTAAAGCTGTAGCTGGCGCCGGTCTCCACCTCTTTCAACAGCTTCCCGGTGGGGCCGTCCAGCAAGCGGAGCATGGGCAAGTTGTTTTCAACGGTGACATAGACCACTTCCCCCTTGCCATCGGCGTTCAGATCATGAACCATACAAGGGCCGGCGCCGTGAAACTTCCGGTCGGTGACACCGATCGGCGTACCGTTCTGCCAGAGGATCTCGCCTTCCAGATTGATGGCGGTCACCGCGTGGACGGTTTTTTGATGACTGTAGCCGCCGGTGGACCCTCTCCGGTTGGGGCCGTCGCTCGCCTGGATAAAGACCAGTTCGGCCCGGCCGTCACCGTTGATATCCCCCGGAAAAAGCCGGATCTCTCCAAAATCCTTCAGATCAATCTCCCGCAGCAATTCTAATTTTGCTTGACCCATCTTTCTACCTCCTATGCGAATAATTCGATTCCGCCGCCCTCATCAGACGCCGTTTTGTGGAACCGGCCCACCGGTCGGATAGCCCCGGTAATCGGAAAGGGTGATGGTTCTCCCCGGCTTGCTCCACGGCGTGCCCAATTCGTGGGGGAGCTTAGCTTGGTTGTAGCAATCCAACAGCGTATCCGCCAGGCCGTCCACGGCAATGGCGGCCTCTCCCGCCTTGCCCGTGATCCAGACCATCGGCTCCGGAAAATTGACGATTTCCGGCATTGATTCCTGAGCTCCGTTGCAGCACAACAAATGGGGCATGGCGGCGGCGATGCCGCAGGCCGGCTTCGGCCCGCCCCGGGCCCATTCAATGGCGTCCCACAGCTTTTGCATCCGGTCGCTTTTGGGGAGTTCCCCATAGTTTTTACGGCGGCCGTCCCCGAACCTGGCCTCGAAATTCTCATCATTCCCGTGCTCATGAACAACGACGCCGTTTTCAAACTCATAATAACAAAGCGGACCCAGTTTACCGCCTGGCAACGCCAGACTGGCATAGAGCAGGATCTCCACGCCCTCGGAGGTAATGCAGCGCAGCGCCGCGGTATCGTAATTTTCGATCCGCGGATAGGCCCGGTACAGTTCGGCGGTGATCGAAAGCGGCGCCGCGCTGGTCTCCCGGGTTTTCCCCAGAACATAGAGCATGTTGTGGAGCTGGTGGGCGCAGGCGTTGCTGACCGGACTATCCAGCACCCAGCTCCCATCCCCGGTCCGGATCCGACCGGCCCATCCGTTGCGGCGATAATATTGTTCGCCCCGGGCCATCATCAGCAAGGCCTTTAGGCGCTTCGGCCGGCCGAAGGCCCCGGCGCGGATATCCTCCTTCAACGCCTGGACGGCGTTGGAGAACGACAACTGGAACCCGATGCCCACTGTTTTCCCGGAAGCGGCTTCGGCCCGGAACAGGCGGAGCGCATCCTGGTAAAGGGCACAGAGCGGCTTTTCACAGAGAATATGACTGCCCTGGGCCAAACAATACAACGCCTGGTCGACATGGAACTGAATCGGCGTGCAGAGCACCGCCAGATCCGCCTCGCAGTTCCGGTAAAATCCGGCCAGGTCCGGATAGATCGGGATCCCGTTCTCCGTTATCAGCTCCAAAAGACCGCAGCGCTCCGGCAATGGATCGACCACGCCCGCCACCCGGACTCCGGCGACCCGTTCCGGCCGCTGGGGCTCAAGCAGCGCGCTCACATAGTTTTCGCCATAGCCGCCGATACCGGCCAATAAAATCTTGATCTCCCGCACCGGTTCTCTCCGCCCTCTTTCCTAATCTTCAAACACCGAAGCCAAGATCCGTCCGGCATCAACCCGCAGGGCTCCGGTGGGGCACACCTGGAAGCAGTAGCCGCAGCCGATGCATCCCTTGGTTTTCTCCGCCGCCCCGGCGGCGACCGTGATCGCCTCATGCCAGCAGGCGTCGGCGCATTGGCCGCACCCGTTGCAGCGGGCCGGGTCGATTACCGCGTCGCGATACGCTTTGCCCAGCCGCTTGACCCGTTCCGCCGCCTTTTCTTTCGGCATGGTAAACAACTGCAAGGCTTCACCCCGCAGGCTCGCCAGATCCGGATACCCCTTCTGTTGAAACCATTCCTCAAAACCCCGGATGATTCCGGCCACCGCCCCCGGACCGAGGCAGCAGGCCACGCTCCCCAGTTGCACCGCCTGGCTGCCGGCCATGATCAATTTGGCCGCCGCCTCCCACGAAAAGACTCCGCCGCCAGCGTACATCGGAGCGCCAATCCCTTTCAGCCTCGCCTCGGCCACGGTATAACAAGCGATGGGCAACGCCTGGCTGCCGCTGTACCCGCCGCCGGGACGCGCCTGAGTCTCTTTCCAGTTCAGATCAAAGACAAACCCTTTCCAGCGGGCGGTGGGCCCGATGGCATCAGCTCCACCGTGCAGGGCCGCTTCCATGGCCCGCAGCGGATCGCAGGCCTCGACCGGCAGTTTGACCATGACCGGAATTTTGACCGCCGCCTTGATGAGACCGGTGGTCCGGAAGATCAAACGGTAAAAATCGAAGATCCGGTTTCCGGCCACCGCCACCCCGGGAGTGTTGAAATGCAATTCCACGGCGTCGGCCCCGGCTAATTCCACTTCGCGGACCTGGGTGATCCAGTTTTTCTCCCAATCGCCGCCGGCTGCGATATCCGAATAATGGCCGATGGACACCCATAGTTTCACCGCGCCGGGCATCTCGCGCCGGACCGTCCGGACTCCCTCGTAAAATTCCTCAATGGAAGCGAACTTGTCTTTAATCTGGGTGCCGATGGCATGGCTCTGAATCGCATCGGCTCCGGCGCGCATCGCGGCCCCGGATGGCCCGAGATAGGCCCCGCCGCCGGCCCCGTGGCCGAAATTACGCATCACGACGCACCCGGGCATGGCCCCGGCGCTCTTTAAAACCGCCTTGACCCCCTGGGTCGCGGGGCTGGAAGCAATAATGAACGGATTGGCCAGATCCAGTTCTTTCACATACAAATCAGTCATTTGAAGTCACTCCTTGTGAAGTCTTCGGATGAGCGTCCGAAGGGTATCCGCGTCCCGGCGGAACTGGTCTTCGTCATCATTCATCACGAATTCCAGCAGCGCGTAATGATCACCTGTGCCGGCCGCCAGTTTCAAATATTCCAGCCATTCATCGGCTCCGGCCTGCAAAGGGGCGCGGATGCCATTAATCCAGTGAAACACGTGAAGATTGGTCAGCCGGCTCCCGACCATCCCCAGCCCTTCGGCCCGGGCCCGGCGGTCCAATTCCGCCAGGGGCTGCCAATAGGTACGGACATTGCCATGCCCGACTTCCTGCAACAGGCGGATCGCGGTCTCATTGGTATCGGTCAGCGTATTGCGGTGATACTCATAGGAAATGGAGATCCCGGCCGTCCCCGCCAGATCGGCGATCCGCCGGGACTCGTCGCTCACCCGGTCCCACCAGCCCCGGTCGGCGTCCCGCGAGGCGACATTGCCGGCCCAGACCCGAATGGTGGGAGCTTGGAGTTCAACCGCGCTTTCCAGCACTTTTTGAAACTCGCCCGTTCCATCCGGCGCGCAACCGATCCGGTGGTAGGAGCCATAAGCGGCCACCGCCAGGCCGGCATCGATCGTCATTTGATACACTTCCCGCGCTTTGATCGGATCTCCGGGCGGAACGTGCACGTCGCCGCCCCACTCGATCCCCTGAAGACCGGCGGCCTTGGCCAGGTTGACCACAGCGGCGGGAGTCTGTTTTCGAAAGGTTACTGAAACCAATCCGGTACGAAACATGTTTAACCGTCCTTTATTTCGGAAACACGCCGGTCACCCGGGGCCGGGGTTTTAAAACCGCAATACCTCTTCCCAAAAGACCAAATCGACCGGGATCCCGTTTTTCAAATTGTCTTCTCTGGTCAGCAGCATCCGTTCACCCGGATGATACGCTCGGCCGCCTTCCCGGATTGGAGCCGCCTCATGCAGGTCGGCCAGGCTCGCATCGATCAAATGCAGGATCGCATCCGCTCCTGAAAGTTGGGAGATATCGATGGCCACAAAAATTTGCGACAATCCCATTTCCACTTCAAACTCCCCGACCTGGCGCGAGGTATTGCCCCCGGCCAAAACGGCCGCGATCAGATCGAGCAGCAAGGAAAGGCCGGACCCTTTCCAGAACCCGATGGGAAGCGGCTGGCGGGATTCAAGAATTGCCTTGGGATCCCGGGTCAGGTTGCCATTGTTGTCAAACCCGCCGTCCACCGGAAGCAACTGATCATGGAGCGCATAAGATTCCAGCTTGCCGTAAGAGAACATGGAAACGGCCATATCCAGCAAAATATGCCCTTCGGGGCGCGGCACCGCCAATACGATCGGGTTGTTGCCCAACTTGGCTTCTTTGGATCCCCAGGGCGGCATGTTCGGAATGGTATTGGTCCAGCAGATGCCGATGCAACCGGAGTCGGCGGCTTGCAATCCGTAATTGCCCGCTCTCATCCAATGGTTCGTGTTACGCAGGGCGATGCATCCAATCCCGTAACGGCGCGCAATTTCGATCGCCCGTTCCATGGCGGAATAGGCATTGAGATTGCCTGGCCCGCCTTTGCCGTCCCAGCGTTCCAATGCCCCAATCCCTTCGATTTTGACCGGTTCCGCGTCGACTTTGACATATCCGTCTTGGATATTCCGGATAAACCGGGGGAAACGGTTGAGGCCATGAGTATAAACCCCATCCCGGCTGGCGTCGGCGAACAACCGGGCACAAAGTTCGGCGCGTCCCGGCGGAAACCCTTGTTTCAAAAGCACGCGCAGAAGTTCGAGGCGCATCTCTTCATAAGAAACTCTAATCATATCAGCTTCCCTCCTCCAAAAAATCAAGCGATTCCATTATAAAGCCATCCCAAACTATATAAGTTGAAATAAATTCCGATTTGGTTTTATTTGCATTCGGCTTTAGGAATGTAAATCCAGTTGCGAGATTTATTTCATCCTAATATAGCTCATTATTTATGATATAATTAATTGAAACAGTCTCTATTTGTTATTGTAGATTGGGGAGAACCTGATTTCTCAAGTTTACTTGTTGAAAAATATGCATTTTTTGCTTTTCCAGGGGTGAGTAACCGATGAGCGACAGTATTGAGTTTCATTCCCGGAAGATCGACATTATTCATAACATCACTACCGGCGATAAGGTAAAGGAACCGCATTTTCACAACTATTACGAATTTATCTATATCCTCCAGGGCCGATCCCGGGTCACCGTTAACGACCGGGTCTATGAAGCCGGCCCCGATTGCCTGCTCGCCATCAGCAACTTGGAAAAACATTATTGGCAGACCGTGGCCATTCCTTATGAACGTTTCTGCATCGTCTTCAAGCCCGAGTATTTTCATTCGGCGATTCAGGATCCGGTGCTGTCTTCGGTCTTCCGGAACCGGCCCCAACATTTCTCGCATCTGCTCCAACTCTCCCCGGCGGACAGCGCAGCCTTTCTATCGCTCGTCAATCAGATGCGGGGCGAGATGGAGGGGGCCAATGCCTATTGGGAGACGTATTTGAAATCATTGTTCCGATTGTCCATCGTCTCGCTGTACCGGAGCCACCGCGACTTTTTCCCCATACCCTCCCCCAATAAGAACACCGCCTTAGTTCTGGAGATCCAGAAGTTTATCGAGAACAACTGTCATGATGAAATTAACCTGCCGGAGATCGCCAGGGAACATTACATCGATAAATATTACCTGTCCCATTTGTTCAAACAGATCACCGGTTTCTCCTTTAAGGAATACTTGATCTTGCAGCGGATCGCCAAGGCCAAGGAATTGATGTTCCATACCACGGATAACGTCACCGAGGTCGCCTTGTCCTCCGGGTTCAACAACATCAATCATTTCATCCGGATCTTCAAGAAATACGAAGGGGTTACTCCGTATCAATACCGCAAAAACCTGAAAATCCCTTAAGCGGTTAATGCCACGAGGCCGCAAAAACCTGACGATTCCCAAAAAAGGGCTGCCCCATCCGAGGCAGCCCTTTTTCTGCGGTGCAGCAGCCGCCAGCCAAACCGTTTATTTGCGCTTTAGATAACGGGCATAAGCGGTTTGATAAATTTCGAGAGCTCGATCGATCCCCATTTTTTTGGTCTGGCTGACAAAGGCGTCATACTTGTCGATCGTTTCCGAGCCCATGATAAATTTCATGGTCATCTCTTCCACGAAAGTGTTGACCTCGTTCATAATTTTGGCCAGTTCCGCGCTTTCCTTATCGCTGGGGGTGACCGGCGGCATCTGATATTTATCGTAGGTGTTCTGCATCCAGTATTTCTGCGCTTCTTTGATCTGCGGCAGCCGGTAATAATCCTCCAGATACTCCGGGATCTGCGGGAACGGACCATAGTAATTGGCCCGGATATATTTGGCCAGCGCATTGGTGGGAGCCAGCTTCGGATCGCTCATCACGGCTTCGGTATATTTCGGCTTCCCATTGACCAAGGTGTAGCTCTCGCCTTGGATTCCGAAGTTCATCAGGCGGATTCCGGCGGGGCTATAGTTGTAATCCAGCAAGCGGGCCGCTGCCTCCACCACCTCGGGCTTGGCCTTGCCACTGATCGCCGCATTGCCTTTGTTGTTGTTGCCCCCATATACCTGGGGATGGCGGATGAAACGCGGCAACACGCCTCGCTTGGGACTGCAAAAACGGGTCCCCGAAATGTTGAATGTAGGATCCTTCTTCGACATGACGCTCATCCAGGCGCCAATTCCGCTGGCCCCCGGGGCGTCGGTCGCGCCCGACTTTCCGGTCAGTATGTACGAATCCCGGCTCTTGGTGGTAAAAAGAGCGAAGTTTTGATCCAACAGTCCTTCGGCGTACCATTGGTTCATGGTCTTCAGGAATTCTTTGTAACCGGGAGAGTTCAAACTGTAATATACCTCGCCCTTTTCAACGTAAAAGCCCATTTGATCGCCGCAAACGTTAAAAGCCGGCCCGAAATCGGTCCGCAGATTGACCAAATTGATGGTGAGCGGCGCGGTGGCTCCTTTTTTCTCTTTAAATGCCTTCAGCATCACATACCAGTCGTCGATGGTCTCCGGCAGGGGCAGTTTCAAGTCGTCCAGCCAGTCCTTGCGGACCACCGGTCCGGAGGTAACCAGCAGGCTCTGGCCAGCCCGGAAAAACGGGAAGACATAATAGTCGCCTTCATCGGTTTTGGTCATCCGGTCCCAATCGGGGTGAGCCTTCAAATATTTTTTCAAATTGGGGGCGTATTTGTCGTAAACGCCATTCAACCGTAAAATCACGCCATTGTTAACCGCTGCGTTCGGCCCGCCGGGAAAGTGGGACCAAGTGTATTCGATCACATCGGGGAGATCGCCTGAAGCGATCATCAAATTAAGCTTTTCCTGTTCCTGTCCAGCCACGGGATGCAGATATTCCACCTTGACTCCGGTGCGTTTCTCCAACTCTTTGGCCAGGAAGGTATCGCCAAAGTTCTTCGCGACCGGCGACAGGTTCGGATGCATATCCATCCAATACTTCACCACGACATTGGTCTTTAACGGATAGACGCTTTTGGCCTCGCCTATCAACGGTACAATCATTGTGGCCATGAGTACGCAAATGATCGCGTATCTGACAACTTTTTTTAACATTGCAATCCTCCTTTTTTTCATTTGGTGTTTACAGCGGCCTTCCTTAAATAATGAATTTCCAACCTCATCCAAAAGCTGAAAATCATCCCGCATTTACATTGTATATGGATTACCGCCATATCTTCTATCATTTATTTGTCAGAAAATATACTTTTTTTGTTTTTCGCCCAAAAGTCCGCGCTCAGTTCATTTAAAGACACCGTGCCTCAAACAACTATACCCTATCAGTTCCCGCGATACGTTTCCCCGGTCCCCCCGCGCCTGACTCAACCCCGATAATTGTTCCGCTTTAACTGCAACGCGTTTAATGCCGGGAGGCTAGTTTGGCTCTCATTCACCTGAAACAGCCACGTTTCAAATTTTTTAAAGTACTATTAAGTTTTTCCATTTCATCTTGCCGCCTTCTCGCATATTTGCTACAGTATAAGCGAATACCACATTACCTCCTTTTTTCCATACTTCTCTTAACCCGCCTTCAATGAAGGCGGGGATTTTTTTTGTTATGTAAATGAAAATCAAAAAGCTGCTCCGAATCAGGCCACCAAAATCCGATACCCGCTTTTTTTGAATCGTCCCGTCTTAAAAACACCTTCTCTTCACTTTTGTTCTTTACATTCCGGACTGAAATTTTCCAAAGAAACGTTTTCAAAATTTTTTATGTGAATTTTTTTGCATGGTATCGGGTTTACTGATATAGTAAAATAAAGATAAAGACATTTTTTAATATTTTTTATTGTATCTCGCTGGGTTTTCCCTAAAGCGGCGTTCCCAATAAGTCGATAATTAACCTGGATGTAATCAAATTTTAATTATGAGCTGCGATAAATTTATCGAAACCAAGGAATAAATTCAAAGTCGTCAATTTTTTACAAAGCACCAAATTGTAAGGCATTACATGAAAAATATAATTGAATTCAGGAATGAATCATGACTCATACGCCGTTGCCAATCCGAAATACTCCGATCACCATCGGCTATATCTCGCAGCACGCTTACGACGGAATCGGCCTGGAGCTATTGACCGGCGTCTCCAGAGCCGCCGTGGATCTCGGCGTCCATCTCATCTGTGTCGTCGGCGGTTCCACCTTGACCAACCGCGAAGTCAACCTGGCGGAGATCACCGCCATCAAACTACTGAATTCCAACCGGATCGACGGTTTGGTCAGTTGGGCCTCTTCACTCCGGTATTACATGGACATCGCCGAACTGGAAGACTTTCACCGCCGCTTTCTACCGTTGCCCATGGTCAGTATCGGCATGCCCATGAACGACGTCCATTCGGTATTGATGGATACCCGTCAAGGGGTCCGGGAAGTGCTGAACCATCTGATCCAGGACCATGGGTTGCGGCGAATCGCTTTTATCCAGGGCAGTAAGGGCCACTATTATTCCAATGAACGGTTCAGTGCTTATCTGGAGGCTCTGTCCGAAAACGGGATCCCGTTTGACGAAGCGCTAGTGGCCGCTACCGCCGATTTCAACCAAAAAGAAGCGCTCCGGGCGCTCCGGGTCTTGCTGGATGAACGGAAATTGCAGCCCCAAAAGGATATTGAGGCGATTGTAACCGTTACCGATATTCTCTCCATTCCCATCATTAAAGAGTTGACCGACCGGGGCATTAAAGTTCCAGGCGACATCGCGGTGGCCGGGTTCAACAACCGCCCTGAAAGCTTCTCCTGTTCCCCGCCGCTGACCACCGTGGGGACCGATTTTGCGGTCCACGGCTACCGGGCTGTGGAAGCGCTGATCAAAATCATTCAGGGCCAACCGGTTCAAACGCCGATATTGATGCCTACCCAACTGGTCATCCGCCAATCCTGCGGTTGTTTCGAATCACCGGTGATGAACGCGCGGGCTTTCCCGGAACCAATGCCGGAACCCGTTCATTATCCTCCCGTTCCACTGGAGGTTTGCTTACGTACCGAACGCCACGGGATCATCGCCGCGATCCGGCGTTGCCTGGAGAAAGCTCCGATTCCTTTGGAATCCCATGAGGCGGAACTGTTGTTGGACAGTTTGACGGGACAGCTCCATGACCTGGCTCCGGACCAGTTCCTCAAAAACTTGGAGGGGTGTTTAACCCGGTGGAAAAACGCGGAGGCGAACTTGCTTGCCTGGCAGGATGTCATCTCCGAACTCCGCCGGTTTTTTTTACCGCGCCTTACCGATCCCAAACAGTTCCAACGGGCCGAGGATCTCTGGCATCAAGCCCGGGTTCTCATCAACATCAAAGCCGAAAATTCGGAGAGTTCCCGCAGCAAATCCTCGTCCCACGCCAATCAACTGGCTCAGGTCGGCGGATTGTTCAACTCCTCGCTGGATCTGGCGGAACTGGTGAACATCATCGAACGGGAATTGCCGAAGTTGGGAATCCCCGGTTGTTACCTGGCCTTGTTTGACGACTCGGCCGTTCCGCCCCGGACCGCCCGGTTGATTCTGGCGTTCAACCGGAACGGCCGGATCCGGCTCGGGCCCGATGGTTACCTCTTCCCCAGCCACCAACTGGTTCCCTGCGAAATTCTCCCCACCGACCGGCCGGTCGCCCTGGTGGTGGAATCGTGTTATTACAAAGATCATCAATTGGGATTCGCCGCGTTTGAGATGGGCCCCCTGGACGGAGCTCTCTACGAAATTTTACGGACCAGTTTCAGTTCGGCGCTATACGGAGCGCTGATTATGCAGGAGCGGGTCAAAGCCGAACAGGATCGGGAACGGCTGCTTAAAGCCTTGGAGATCAAAAACCGGGAGCTGGTGGAGAAAAACGCCGCTAACAAACGGGTCAATGAACAACTGCAAACCGCCATTGCCCAAGCTAACCGGGCCAACAACGCCAAAAGCGAGTTCCTGACCAATATCAGCCACGAGATCCGGACGCCGTTGAACTGCATTCTGGGGTTCGCGGAAGTGGCGGCCACCATCGACAATTTGCAGGAATATCAATACTATCAGAACCTGATCATGGACGAATCCGAGAAGCTGTTGGAACTCATCAATCAGCTGCTGGACATCTCCAAGATCGAAGCCGGCAAACTGAAACTCCTGACCGAGCGGTTCGATTTTTATAAATTGATGGAGTCGCTCACCTCCAGTTTTGCAGTGAGCGCCAAAAACAAAGGGTTGACCTTTGAACTGCAAGCCAGCGACGCTATCCCCCGTTTTCTGAAGGGAGATTCGCTGCGCCTCCGCCAAGTGCTGGTCAACCTGATCGGCAACGCCATCAAGTTCACCAACCGGGGCGGAGTCCGGGTATTGGCGGAAGTCAAGTCCAAAACCGCCGCCACGGTCATCCTGTTCTTTCAGATCATCGATACCGGCATCGGGATCCCCGAAGATCACCTCCATGCTATCTTCAAAACCTTCGTCCAGGTGGAAAGCAGCAATACCCGGAAGTACGGCGGCACCGGCCTCGGCACGGCCATCTCCAAGCAATTGGTGGAATTGATGAACGGAACCATCGGCGTGACTAGCGAAGAAGGAAAGGGAAGCAATTTCTGGTTCACGGTCACCATGAAACCCGCCCCCGGCCTTCCGCTGCCCGGGAATGAGAACGAAGCGGCGCCGGAGGCGTTTCCGGAACCCGAAAAACCTTTATCGGTTCTGGCGGCCGAAGACTATCCCACCAACCAGCGGCTGATCTCCACCCACCTGCACGACTTAAATTGCCGGGGCATTATCGCCGAAAACGGCAGGCAAGCGGTGGAAGCCTTTCAAAAACAGCATTTTGATCTGGTCCTGATGGACATTCAAATGCCGGAGATGGACGGCTATGAGGCGGCCCGTCAAATCCGCGCCCTGCCCGGAGGCGGAGAGCTCCCGATCATCGCAATGACCGCCAACGCCTTTGAATCGGAGATCAACAAATGCTATGAAGCGGGCATTAACGATGTGATCATCAAGCCTTTCCGAAAAAGCGTATTGCAGGCGAAAATCAGCTACTGGGCCACCGGCCGCCGGGGAGGAACCGAACCGGCCGGCCCGGCGCTGGATCAGGCCGCCACGCCAACTGTTCAAACCGTTGCCCCGCCGCTGGACTTCGAAAGAAATCTGGAGGATTTCGGGGGCGATTATGAACTGACGGTTCAGATCATCGCGGAATTCATTCAAAACGTCCGAAGTCAGATCGCCCCGATTCAGCAAGCGCTCAGTGAACGGCAAGCGGAACGGATTTGGCGGGAAGCCCATTCCATTAAGGGCGGTGCGTTGAACCTCTCCGCCGGATTGCTGGCCGAGGCCGCCGTGGCCCTGGAACAATCCGGCAAGGCCAATGACTTTACGCGCTGCGCCTCGGCTTTGGCCCAATTGAAAAATGAACTGTCCCGGTTGGAATCATTCTTCATAACTTACATTAAAGGATAGTGCCATGAAACTACTAATCGTAGAGGATGAAATCGCCAGCCGCAAAAAACTTGAGGTTCTCATCCGGACCCTGGGTTACGAGCCATTAATCGCCAAGGATGGATTGGAAGGATGGAATCTTTGGAAGAGCGAACGGCCCCGCATCATCATCACCGACTGGATCATGCCGGAAATGGACGGCCTGGAACTCTGCAAAAAGATCCGGATGTCGCAAGGGAGCCAATATACCTATATCATCATCGTGACCAGTAAAACCGACACCCAGGATCTGGTGGCCGGGATGAACGCGGGCGCCGACGACTTTATCACCAAGCCCTATCTCCGGGAGGAACTGGAGGTCCGGATCCGCTCCGGCAAGCGGATCGTGGAGTTTCAATCCCGAGATATCGCCATTTTTGCCATTTCCAAATTGGCCGAGTCCCGTGATCAGGAGACCGGCGGCCACCTGGAGCGGATCCGCCATTATTCCAGGCTCCTGGCGGAAACGCTCTATCGGATCGAGAATCCTCCCGCAGAGATCGATCACTTGTTCATCGACAATATTTTTTTGACCAGCCCATTGCATGACATCGGGAAGATCGGCATGCCCGATTATATCCTGATGAAGCCCGGCCGGCTGGATGATCAGGAGTTCAGCCTGATGAAGAAGCATACGGTAATCGGCTACGATGCTTTAAACGAAGCGGCCAAGCGGGATGTCAACGCCGATTACCTTCAGATGAGCGCGGCCATCGCTTTGTCCCACCATGAAAAATACGACGGCAGCGGCTATCCTCAGGGGCTGAAGGGGGATGAGATTCCGCTTTGCGCCCGGATTGTGACCTTGGCCGACGTCTACGACGCCCTGGTCAGCAAACGGGTCTATAAGGAAGCGCTTTCCCACGATATCGCCCGGTCGATCATTCTCCAGGAGTCGGGAAGCCACTTCGATCCGCTGGTGGTCCAGGCTTTCCTGATCAGCGAGGAGAAATTCATGGAGATTCATAATCACTTCGAATCGGAAGTCATCGATCGTTAACACCGTCCTCCCTGCTTTATCTTAACCCTTGGATTCCAGCCGCTTCCGGCCGGCCTGGCCGAAATTCCCGAAGCGCTGGAGTGAACCGGACCGGGGCTCCGCTTCAAGCCGGGCTAAAAAAAGTGGGAGGAAATTTTAAAAAAGATATTGTAATAATTACAAACTTGTATTAATATAAATAATGTAAATCATCCAAATAACTTTAGGAGGCATAATCAAATGAGTTTAAAAGGAACCCGTACCGAAAAGAATATTCTGACCGCTTTCGCCGGAGAATCGCAGGCCCGCAACCGCTACACCTATTTTGCCGGCAAAGCCCGCCAGGAAGGGTTGATCCAGATCGCCGAAATCTTCGAGGAAACCGCCAATCAGGAAAGAGAACACGCCAAGCGCCTCTTCAAACTGCTTGAGGGCGGCGAAGTCCAAGTCACCGCATCCTTCCCGGCCGGGGTAATCGGCACAACCTCCGAGAACCTGGCGGAAGGCGCCGGCGGCGAGCATTATGAGTGGACCGTCATGTATCCGGAATTCGCCAAAGTCGCCCGGGAGGAAGGGTTCGAGTCCATTGCCAAGATCTTCGAGGCGATCGCGATCGCCGAAAAACAGCATGAAAAACGGTATATAGCCCTGAAAACCAATGTGGACACGGGCAAAGTCTTCAAGCGGGACCAGAAAGTGGTTTGGCGTTGCCGGAACTGCGGCTACCTGCATGAAGGACCCGAGGCTCCGGAAGCCTGTGCGGCCTGTGCCCACCCCAAGGCTCATTTCGAACTGCTCGGCGAAAACTGGTAAGGATCTAGTATCATAAATTTGAACAAAGACGGTGAGGGATTACCCATGGAACACGGGCTCGAAAACGAAATTGCCCGGCTGCTGTCGGAGAAAGAGATTCGCCCCACCTATCAGCGGATGGAGATCATGAAGTATCTCTTTGAACACCGGGTTCATCCCACCGCCGATATGATTTATATGGAATTAAAGGATACTATTCCGACCTTTTCCAAAACTACGGTGTACAATACGTTGAAGTTGTTTCAGGAAAAGGGCGTCCTCTTGGCCCTGGCCACCGACGAAGATCAAGTCCGCTACGAGTCCAACCTCGTTCCGCACGGCCATTTCAAATGTGTCCGCTGCGGCCGGTTGTTCGACATCGACCTGCCGGAAGGATTCGCGGCCCAGCCGCGTCTGGAGGGTCACGCCATCCTGGAATGCCAGGTATTGATCAAAGGAGTCTGCCGGGACTGCCGGAACGAGGCGGTTTAGACCTTTGGCCGGTCGGGATGAAAGCAATTGCGCATCCAGACGAACTAATCTTCAGCAGCCCACTCCTCCCCGGAGTGGGCTTTTTTCTTTAAAACGCCCGCAATTGGAAACCTCTAAGCGGCTGGGAACCATTCCCGGCTCCCAATCGTTTAGTTAAATAATTCCAAGTTCCCGTTCTGGAGATTTAAGGAAGGAGTATGTTTCATGCCCAACCATTGGCTGTTAATCATTCCAGTCCTGGTGGCGGCTGGCGGCGGTGCGCTGCTAATGGGCGCGGCTTCGGCCTGGGCCGCGCCGCGGATTCCCTTGCGCGATTTTTTCCGCAATCCGGAGCAGTCTGAATTCCAAATCTCGCCCGACGGTGACTATCTCTCCTTCACCGGGCCCTATCAGAACCGAATGAATCTGTTCATCCAAAAGCGGGGAGGCCCGGAAGCGGTCCGGATCACCAGCGAGACCGCCCGGGACATCGCCGGCCACTTTTGGAAAAGCAATCAACGCCTCATTTATCTCAAGGATTTTCAAGGGGACGAGAATTACCACGTGGTGGCCGTGGATCGCGACGGCGGCAATTTAAAGGATCTGACCCCCTTCCCCCACACCCGGGCCACGATCATCGACCGGTTGGACGATCACGATCACGAGTTGATCATCGGGTTGAACCGGCGGGACCCGCAGGTCTTCGACGCCTATCGCCTGAATGCGACCACCGGCGCTCTGACGCTGCTGGCCGAAAACCCCGGCAACATCGACGAATGGCTCACCGATCACCAGGGAAAGCTGCGGGTGGCCAAGGCCAGCGACGGTTCGAACACCACCCTGCTCTATCGCGAAACGGAGGACCAGTCGTTCCGGCCGGTGCTGACCACCGACTTCCGGGAGACGCTGCAGCCGGTCTGTTTCACCTTTGACAACCGCTTGGTGTACGCCCTCTCCAACCTGGGCCGGGACAAAACGGCGCTCGTCAAGTACGATCCCGCCAACGCCAAAGAACTGGAGCCGGTCTTCGAACACCCGGAGGTGGACGCCGAAGGGCTCTCCTATTCCAAAAAGCGCCGGACGCTGACCCGGGTCTCCTATACCACCTGGAAGACGGAGTTCAAGTTCCTCGACCCGGTCGCCGCCCAACAATTCGACGCGCTCCGCCGGCAATTGCCGCGGGATGAGATCGCCATCACTGCCGCCAACCGCGCCGAAGACCGCTACATCGTCCGGACCTACAGCGATCGTTCGCTGGGCGCCTATTACCTGTACGAGACCGAAACCGACCGCCTGACGAAGCTGGCCGATGTCAGCCCCTGGCTGGATCCGGCGGCTTTGAGTGAAATGAAACCCATCAGTTATCGCTCCCGCGACGGCCTGACCATTCACGGCTATCTGACCCTGCCGCCCGGCGCGCCGCCGAAGCAACTGCCGGTAGTAGTCAATCCTCACGGCGGGCCGTGGGCGCGGAACCGTTGGGGGTTCAACGCCGAAGTGCAGTTCCTGGCCAACCGGGGCTATGCGGTGCTGCAAGTCAATTTCCGGGGTTCCACCGGTTACGGCCGGCGCTTCTGGGAGGCTTCCTTCAAACAATGGGGCCGGGCCATGCAGGACGATATCAGCGACGGCGTCCAATGGCTGATCAACGAAGGCATCGCCGATCCGAAACGAATCGCCATTTATGGCGGGAGTTACGGCGGGTACGCCACCCTGGCCGGAGTGACCTTCACGCCCGACCTTTACGCCTGTGGCATTGATTATGTGGGGATCTCCAATCTGTTCACGTTCCTGCAGACCATCCCGGCCTATTGGAAACCGGTCCTCGATCAGCTCTACGCCATGATCGGCCACCCCGAGCACGACACCGAGCTGCTGCGGGCCGCTTCACCGGTGTTCCACGCCGGCCGGATCAAAGTTCCGCTGCTGATTGCGCAAGGCGCCCAGGACCCCCGGGTCAACGTCAACGAATCCGACCAGATGGTCCGGGCGCTCCGCGAGCGCGGCCTGGCCGTCGAATATCTGGTCAAGGAGAACGAGGGCCACGGGTTCCGGCTGGAAGAGAACAGATTCGAATTTTATGAAGCCATGGAGCAATTTCTCCAGCGGCATTTGCAATAAAAGCAATCAACCCGGGCTGCGTCAACGGTCAGTCCGGGTTGTTTTTTTAGTTAATGCTCATTGCCTTGCCTTCAGCCACTGATCCAGCCAGGCGAACGCCTCCTCCTGCTGCTCCTGGAGGAAAACATGGCCTAGATCCGGCCAGAGCTTGGCCGTGAGTTTCTCTCCGGCCCGCTGCGATTGCCAGACCTGCTTCATTTTGGCATAGGCGGCGTTCACCGAATCGGTCGGAAACAGCGCATCCTGGCCGCCGTTAAAAAAGAGCATCGGTTTCGGCGCGGCGATGCTCGCCACATCCGGGAAGTCGAGATGGCGGACCAGGCCCGGCTGGGTCATCCAGTAGGACGACTGCCCCCGCAGAATATTGTTGCCGGGAACCATCACGCCTTTGGCCGTGGTCATCCAGCAGACCGCCACCCCGGCCTGGATCGTGTCGCTCAGGGCCGCCACCTGCCAGGTCCGGAACGACCCCATTGAAAACCCCAGCGCGCCGATGCGTTTCGGATCCACTTCCGGCAGGGAGGCCAGGAATTCGGCGGAACGGAGATCCTCAAACGCCATCAGCCCCGCCGGCGAACTGCCGAGATTGAGCAGATTGCTCCCCAGCGCCTGTTGGAGTTCATAGGTCATTGGCCCCCGGTCGCCCCAGCCTAGCGCGTCCACGGCCAGCACCGCATAACCCCGGGCGGCCAGCTCGTCCCCGACGAACCGGCCGGACAACAGCCGGTCGGCCCAGGACTGGGCCGATTTCAGCTTGGCTTCGTCGCCCCAGGGTTTGATCATCTTCTCCTTGCCAATGTCGAACTTAGAGCCGTGATCGTGCAGCAGCAGCACCGCGGGAAACGGCCCCTTGCCTTTGGGCGCCAGCATCAGGCCCAGCACCCGGCTCTCGGCCGTCAGGTTAAAGACAAGCTTCCGGGCCAGATAAGTCCCGCGCTCCTGTTCGTCGATGATTCGAGCGTTAAACGGCGTATGGTCGGGAACTACCGGCCGCACGCCTTCCAGCGCCTTGGCGCGGGCCTGCTTCCGCCACTCGTTGAAATTTTTGAAATTCCCGGAGGCCCAGGAGAGCGGGAAGTTCAGCTTATCGCGCATTAACTCGTAAAAGACGGGCAGATTGCCGTCCAAAGCGGCGGTTTGGTAATCGGGTTCGGCGGAAGACGAAGCTTTGGGCGCGGGCCGGATCGAATCGCCATAGCTCAGCACCACGCCCGTCAGCAGTCCCAACCAACCAACAGCCCAAGTGCCGACGAGTGACTTGAGCATCTCAATAATCTCCTTATGATAGAAATAGATGGCAATATAGGATGAAGTAAATTTCTAATATAGGTTCGACCCCGCGATGCGAATTCCTGCGGCGATGCCGGGCGGCCCGGCTTGCCGCGGGTGCCGGCTGCATTCCATGATTTGATTCATCGCGAAATCCGAAAATGACCCCGATTATTCCAAAAGATCCATGATCCCCCTCCGGGATGACGGTTTGGCGCGCCCCGCCCCCCGGACCTTGTCGATATACAATTCGGCGAGGGATTCCAGCCGGTTCTGCTCCTCGGCCAATTCTTCCGATGCCGCCGCCAATTCCCGGGAAAATAACGGTTGACCGCCTTGAGCTTGTTTCAACGGATTCGCCATGCGTTGCATCGCGCTCACCTCCAGGGATCAGTTTTGACATGATTTGAGAAGTTGATACGGAAAATGCAACATTGGCGAATCCCAATTGATGCGATGAAGGCCCCTCCATCCCCATTGGGTTGCCCGATGCGGAGCATCGGCAATCCAATGGGGATGTTTAGCCAGTGAATCATTTCATTGAATAAAAGAATGTGGATATTCAGTAACTGAATCATTTCACGGAGTAACTAAATGTGGATATTTAATTACTGAATTATTTCATGCGGTAAAAGAATGTGGATATTCTGTTAGTAAATCATTTCATGGAGTAAAAGAATGTGGATATTCTGTGAATAAATGAACATGAGGAACCATTCCCAATCCACATTCAGTAACTGAATGTGGATATTTAGTAAATAAATGAACTATAGGAGCCGTTCCCATAGTTCATTACTTTTTGCCCTATCATATTTGGAGATTTTATAAAGTCCATTGGGCTAAGCCGACTTTTTATTTATCAGTTCGATACTTTTCGAAATTCTCTTCACTAATCGGCAAAAGAAAGATAACCGGGTCTAATTCCAATCCCGCCGCGATTGCAAACAAAATATCTAATGAATAAGGAACATCTGAGCCGGGAGCCTCGATCTTGCTTATATAGCTTTTACTGTAATTGATTTTTTCGCCCAAAACTTCCTGCGAGATACCTCGTTTACTGCGATAAAAAGCAATCCTTCTGCCAATCTCCCGATATTTTTCTAAAAAATTATCCTTCAAACATATCCACCTCTTTATGTCCCATTATAGAGGCAGAAAAAAAGAAATATATATCAATTATAATGTTATTTATTGCAATAATATTGAAATAGATATATAATATACTGGTAAAAGCTACCGAATTGATGTAAAGGTACTTATGAATATACCAAACTTTTCATAATCCCGGTCCGTTCTTCAAGCCTTATATAAGGCAAAAGCACAGAAAAACTCGGTTATTACGGTTAATTGAGGTATCAAAGATGGGATCATCAATCAATAAGGATTTTGTTTCTTTGGAAATGCTCAAGGAACAAATCGAGAGCGTCCGCGACCGGATGCACCGATTGTGGACTGAAAAAGGGCATACGAACCACCAAGTTTTAATTGCCAGCCTTGAATTGGACCTTTTGATCAATGAATATCAACGGAGGATTGGCGTTTGAAAAGGCGACGCCGTTTGCCGGCTGGAATGAAAGTTTCGCCATCAAATTCGTAAAGGAGGCCCGCTTCCATGCTCCACGACGAACCCCCTCTCACCCCCGCCCCGGAATTGGAATCGCTGGATCATTATCTGGACTACCTGGTTATGGAAAGGGTGGCTGAATTGGCCGAGAAAGTGATCGGGCGCGATCCGGAACTGCAAAAGACCCGTTCGGAGTTTGGCAAGTTTCTGGCGGTCCTGGAAAACCTGCTCCCCAGCCCCGGAGGGGCGGCGGTTCTGAACGCGATCAACGAAACCGCGGCGATCATGGAGCACCGGCTCCAGGAAATCGTCTACCGGCGGGGATTGGAAGACGGGGTGGAACTCGTCGGGATATTGAGGAAACGCGAGGACCGGGATACGCGGGAATAGGGAGAAGGGGTCAATGGCGGAGTGTCCCGGCCCTGTCATAGCTCCAGGCCATCCCGTTGCCCGTCCGGGGAGTAGAACTATTCTCATACCATGTCAGCCGGTTCAACCCATTGTAATCGTAATAATCGGTATTGATACGCGTAATATTCCCGGCCGGATCGTAGGGATCAAGTTCCCGGCATTGTCGTAAACGTACTTTCGGCCGCTATCGGATATATTCCAGGAACGATCGTAACTATAATACCAATCTTTACATTAAAAGCACATGTGTACCCCAACAGACCACTCTGTTTCCTTATACGTAGGAAAAATTTGGAGAATAGGTCATCGCTTCGAAGCTTTAAGGCGACGGTCACCGCGAGAGATTCCGGCTTTCTTGGGGTGACGGTCGCCGGCAGAAGCAATAGGCAGAAGAAAGGGCACCGTCTTACGTTTCGTAAGTCGGTGCCCCGGATCAATTATATACTACAAGATAACAATGGAATCAATCTCTGTGGAAGTTCTAGCTAGGTTAGACTAAGGGCGTAGCCTTCAAAGCTACGCCCGAAAAGTTCACTTTAGCCTACCTCGGTAATCTAAACCTGCTTCCTTTACCTTATTAATAAGCTTTTCTGACACAAATACTGCACTGTTGTTTATGTCAGGGATCTTAAAAATCTGGCTGTCTTTGAGTTTATCTTTCTTAAATACATACTTTTCAAAAGTCATAATCTTACCATCTCTGAACCGAACGACTTTTGAGTTATCATAATCAATACAATCTACTGTCTTTAACACATTCACGCCCCAAAACTTATCTTTCCCAGGACAAATAAATGGTAAGTACTCAACACTATCTTTAATTAAGTCATTTAAAGCGTTAATAGCTCTCTCGCTAAATACCGGCAAATGGGGAATTAAAGAAGGACAATCTCCTTTTTTCTTCGCTTACTTATAAACTCTAATTCTATTGGGTTCCAATTATTAGCTACATTTTTTAAAGCTATGTTATTGATAATATCCCAAGATGCTATATTGACTGGCACTAAATTTTGATAATTATTTGCATCCGTTGATAATTCAAATATTTTCAAATAACACCTCCTAATTCTGAGAAGATTTCCTTTAAGCATTTGATTTATCCTACTTCTTCAAATTTAAATCCCTCTAATCCGGTTTCCTTTACCTTATCTACAAAAATTTCACCGACAAACACCGGGCTATTTAGTAAATCAGGGATTTTAAAAATCTGTATTCCTTCCAGCATGTCTTTTTTAAAAGCATACTTTTTAAATCGCATTATTCGTCCACTATCGAATCTTACAACCTCCGCATTGTCATGATTGATACAATCTATCGATTTCAATACATTCACACCATAGTATTTGACTTTCCCTGGGCAAAGAAATGGCAAATATTCAACGCTGTCTTTCAGTAAATCATCCAAAATACTAATGGCTCTCTCACTAAATACCGGTAAGGAAGAAATTAAGTCGGGGCAATCTCCTTTTTTCCCTTTACTTATAAATTCTAGTTCTATAGCAGGCCAAGTGTCAGAAACGCGTTTTAAGTTTATATTAGTGATAATATCCCAATAATTCTTATCCTTAAGCACTACACTTTTATAGTTATTTACATCCATTGATAATTTAAAGATCTTCAATAAAGTCAACCTCCAATTTAGAAAGTACCTTCTGTGATTTGAGTTGCAATATCTTGTAATGCTGTAGTTAATTCATTTTTACTTGTGACTTGTTCCAAAATACCATTAACTTTTTGATAGTATTCGTCAGTATGCATTTTCGCATGTTTCGATGCATCATAGAAAAGCCCATTTACAGCGTCATTAATTCCCACACTAAACTTCTCTAATACCGAACGAGCATATTCCGCTTTCTTGGAATTACCGGCAACAATGTGATGGGCAACTTCATTTACTCCTCGTGCAAACCCTGCTTTTTCTAAGTTTCTGCCCAAGGCTCTAGATGACGCTTTGACGGTTCCTTTAATAACATTATCAGCTTTATTTATTAACTGTATTCCTCTTCTTACATAGCCAGTTGAAGGAACCACCGGGAGTAAAGAGACACCATCTACAACCATCCAACCAAAATTTTCTAACGATGGATCTTTAACAAAATCAGCAGCGCTCCAAGCAAAAAAGCCGACATCAACAAGATCATAAGCCTTTCCGTCCGGGTCAACTCTATTGAGAGGGTTATTTCCACAATAAGCGTACCAATTTAAATCTTGCTTAGTCGGATCTTGGTTGATAAACCTCCCTACTTCCGGGTCATAGAAACGAGCTCCGAAATAACTCAGGCCCGTTGTTGCATCCTCAGCCTTATCTGTAAATTGATAATCACTTCCCGCCCCAGTTGCAACTTCCTTCTCCCCATACGGCGCGAACTTGTACTCCGCAATCTTAACTCCCGCCGCATTGGTCACAACCCGCGTCGACCCCAAGTGACCTATCCTCCTCTCCTTCCCTAGCAAGGCAATGTCAACAAGGGATGGTTACAATAATTAGGAATGACCTTTGCCAATACCGGCCTAAAATCTTACCCCTCCCTCGTTGTTCCCTCCCCGATGTTGTCATTGTCGTGGGCTACTCAGCGGGGAGGGATGGATCGCTGGAAACTCAAGTTTCCACTCCGCTGATGCTTCGAAGCAGTCCCTGTCCAGAAAGCATTGATGCCCAAAATCCGACTCCATTGATTTCACCGACCAATAGGCAAATGTTTCCAGCGAATCGCCCCTCCCCGCCGAAAATCTCCATCGGACCGCCGCATCGGGGAGGGGAAGGGGGAGAGGTGTGAATTTGGACAACATTATCGACTGATTTCTTCCTAAATACTTACAGGATAGCTTGTTGACATTGCCCTAGCAAGGAAGGAGAGGTGAATTATGGTAGACGTGTGTTTAACAGATCATCATTGCCTTTAGATTCACTAGAATTCCGTGAAACGCTTAGTTGCAAACAGCGCTCATGGATCTTTCCCAATACAGCCGATGGTTGTTGGTTACTTCGTCGTTTCGCTCCCGGCCTTTGTCTTGCCTGGTCCGTAATTGACGGAACTGTTCCGCCCGTTCCATCTTTTTGGGGTCGATCATTTGACCACGGATGATCTTCTCCAAGCCATTCAACTCTCGAAACCATTTTACTATTATCCCAATATTTGTATTATACCACACATGCCCCAACAGACCACTCTCCTTCCTTGCCAGGGAACCAACGCCAGGACGGCGCAAGATCCAGCGTTCAGGGATGAGACGCGCCGGAAAAGATCTGGAGAATAGGTCGTCACTTCGAATAGCTCCTTACTTTTTTATTCTATCCCTTGTCTGAGTGTCTGGCAATTCTGGCAATTCGGGGGAAGAACATTGCCCCCCTTACATCGAGATTAAGATTGTTCTTTGCCGACCATGTTGTGAAAACTTGCCCCAAAAGTATAATGAAAGTATAAAATCCGGTCGAAATAAAAAAGCGCTGTCTTGGTCTTTGCAAGTCAGCGTCTTTACTTTTAACTGTTACTTTCTTAAATTGCCGGGACATGAGCCAATATTCCGGGTTCTTCGCTAAGAACCATTATAGCTTCCAAGTCAGACGGATTAATACTCCAAGCGCCTGATATTTCCAAAACGGTTTCTTCATCAGGGGTCCACAAACATTCTTCAAGATGGTCCCATTTGAAAGATTGTTCTGCCCGGGTTAATTCTCCTTCGTTCGTAAGAACTTCCGCTCTTTCCCCTAAATACGCGAAAGCTCTTACCAAATGGCCTTGTTTCGCTAACATCCAATGATGATATTCAATTACGTGATAGGTGGCAAAGGCTTGTACTTCTTCAAATTGTGCGCTGAGTTTCGTAATCAGTCTTTCAATATTATGGACACTATCTTCTTCGCCTGTGCCAATTGCCCAAAGGCCAATAACAAAAGTCCAGTCAATATCTACAGGAGTAACAAAAACAGTGTCATGTTTACCATCAGAATAAATGGTATCTATCCCTTCATCCCAGCTTGTTTCTTTAATTTCGGTGAGATTTAAGGCATTAATAAGAGCGGTATTCCCTGCGTTATGGATTGCCAGCCAGCCCATGTTATACCCGAAAGGGGTCATTGCAATACCTCCACTATTAATAAGTTTTTGATAGTTCGATTGCCTTTTTTACGGCGTTGGCTAGGTCGCCTTTATTGATATTTTTGCCAAGAAAGATTTTCATGTCTTCCAAGTGTAGATAACCTTTTCCCTTAACTTTATTTGTTGGAGTAATATAATATCCATCTTTGGCATTCCAACTTAAATCGACTAATTTTTTTCCTTGACAAGCTTTAGAAAAATCTTTTATTCCGAGATATTTTTCTAACGCACTTACTTTAAGGTCATCATCTGCCGGTAACGAATAACATCGATTTAAACTATTAATAAGTTCTTGTTCCATTTGCTCATCAGAATATGGGGATTTTAATTCGGAAACAGAATGAATCGATATAATACCCCATTTTTTTGACTCTCCAATTGGAACAGAGATAAGATTTTGGTTTGAATCAACGTAAATTTGAATAGATTTATAATCACGTTTCATTTACGCTCCCCTTTCATCTATTTAGCCGTGGTTACTATTACTTGAACTCCAGCCTCGGCAGCGGCCTTAATTGCAGCTTGAATCTGTGCTTGTTGCGCTGCTGTTGCTCCTTCGGGAATGACTAATTGTAACACCCGTTGAGTAGCATCGCCAACTTTTACTGTTACGCCGTTCCAAGCCGTAGTACCGAAATCGGCTAATTTATTGGCATAACTCATTATCGTATTAAATACGGCATTCCCCTTTTGATAACTTGCGGCACCCAAATCCATAGATTTAATGCTAGTAATGCTACTTGCAATTCCATTTGCACCGTTTACGAATTTATCAATAGTCGGAAAGTTACTACACATTCCGCCAAGGGCTCTCTCTATTACTTGTCCCCGTTGTGCCGCACCCAAAGCCCAAACGCCAACTCCTGATTCTGTGGCAATAGTTATTGCGGCAGTGGTTCCGGCGTAAAGCACACCCGCCAAAGCTCCAGCACCAGCCCCAATTAATCCACCTGTCGCGGCATCTTTTGCAACGGTTCCCCAATTAACTTGACCTGTAGTGGTATATGAAGTATAAGCCCCGTAAGCCCCGCCAATTATCGCTCCAGCAATACCAGTTACAACAAATACAGGACATCTGCCATCCGGATCAGTGTAGGCCAAAGGATTGTTGTTACAATAGGCGTAGTAGTTAATCCCTTGTTTGGCCGGGTCCATCGAAATAAATCTTCCAACTTCAGGATCATAAAATCTCGCCCCAAAATACTTCAGCCCCGTACTGGCATCCTCGGCCTTATCCGTAAACCCATACTCCGTCCCATCGCCAGATGCAACTTCCTTCTCCCCATACGGCGCGAACTTATACTCGGCAATCTTCGCCCCGGCGGCATTACTAACAACCCTTGTCGATCCCAAATGATCCTTATGGTAAAATTCTACCACGCCAGCCTTTTCTTCCGCAATGGCAGTTTTCCCCGCATAAAACCGATACAGATATGTCCCGTCGGTCGGTGAGTATTCCATCATCGGATTCGCTCCGTTGTAAATGTAATAGGTCGTCTTCCCGCCTTCAGCCTTCTTCACCCGCATCCCGTTGCCATCATAAATGTTCTGAAGGACCGCCGAGCTGTTTTTAGCGACCTGACTCAACCGGTTCTCTCCGTCAAACCCATAATTGAAACTCTCCCCAGTCTTCGACTTTTGAATTCTGTTCCCGTACTGGTCGTTGGTATAAGATATTGACCCCATCGACCATAATCGGTTCGCCAGATCATACCCAAACGACGTCACACCCTGACTCGCGCCATTCAGATACTTCGTCTTACTGGCCATATTCCCGGCCCCATCATAACTCCAACGACTCCCAGTTCCCGACCCCGGCGTGGAGCCACTGCCATACCACGTTAGCCGGTTCAAGCCGTCATATCCGTAATAATCGGAATTGATCCGCGTAATGTTCCCAACGGGATCATAGCCATAATTCAGATTCAACAGACTCCCCGCCGCAATCGTAATCGGCCGGTCATTGACATCATAACTATAGGTATTCGCCACCCCATTGGCGTAGGTCATCCGCGTTAGCTTGTTATCCAAATCATATGCGCACGAATTGACAAACCCAGGAATCCCTTGCAACCGGTCCAATTCGTCGTAGCTATATGTCACTGGACTGGTCCGGTTCGGATAGCTAATGCTGGTCATCCGGCCAAAGACATCATAATCATAACTAAAACCGAAAGAAATCCCATTTAGTACGGCATTCAGACTGGTTAGCTGATTACGGGCGTTATAGGCATAAGTATAGGATACGCCGTTCGAAGTGATCTGAGATGTAATGTTATCATTGGGATCATAAGTATAATTGACGGTACGGCCGTCCGGTTCAATTACTTTTTGTACCCGGTATCCCGCGAAAAACTCGTATTGAATCGTCTTCGTTTTGCTGCCCATTACTTTGGCGACAAGGTTCCCAACATTATCGTAACGATATACCTCCGCCGTCATCGGATTGGATCCATCCTGGGGGTAATCCATCCGGATCAATCTCCCAAGATTATCGTAGGTATATTGAGTGGCGGCAATCCGGGGATTGACGAGCTTCACCAAGTGAGACTCAGTTTTTTGAGTGAATGGATCATCGTAGGTATCGTAAGTATAATGAGTCTCTAGATTTATCCCGGGTTCGGGATGCTCTACCAATTTTATCAGCCGGTCAAGTTTATCGTAAGTCATTTCCCGCTTGTTTTGGTTAGGGTCAGTGATGGTGACGGTCTTATCATTCCACTCGGACAGAGTGGTTGAGCCATTCGGCAGCCGCATCTGTATGATCCGGTCAAGCGCATCGTAGGCATATGACGTGGTATGTGGTAGATTACCCCGTTCCCAGTTCAGCCGGCCATCGGAATCGTAGCCGTATTCCTTAATCGTCACCCAATTGGTAGGGCTGTTCAGTGCCCGTTGGATTTTGATCGGTTTTCCGAATATCGGATCGTAAAAAATTTGCCCATATTGCCAACCTTCGCTGTCGCTTCCGAATCGGATTAACAGTCGGTTTTCCGTGTCGTAATAGGTGATCTCCTTGGTTACCATGGGCGCTCGAATACGATATATGGCTGACGCGATATCAGAGGAAGTTGTACCTGGAGCTATGGCACAGGCTTTAATCGTAGTATTTGCCGCCACAAGGATCGGGCTGCTATATACCGGAGATAAATTGGTCGGCTCGCTACCGTCGGTAGTATAGTGGATCGTGGCTCCATTAGTGGCACTAGTTATTGTTACACTTTGTTGCGTCAAAAAGGTTCCGGATTCGGGGAAAAAGCTTGGGGAAGCGGCTTGAGGGACTTCTTGCAGAGTGATTTCAAACCAACTATTGTATCCCACATTGGCGTATCCCGAATGACTACCAGGAACATATCGAAGCCCATTGCCTGTATTCATTACAATTTTAATCGCATTGTTGCGTGGAATGATATAATACCCGCTTCTTTCCCCCTTTATTACGCTCTCAGTAATTTGCGCCCCTCCTAACTCCGCTCCGCTAATTGGGTCGCATAAATAAATTTTAAAATAGGGAGCTGAAACACAACCTGAAAAGTTACCCGATGTAGATGTCCCATATTTATAATCAAGCCGGATATCATAAGCTTGAGTTCTTATTTGATCAGGAAGATTGATGTTTGCGCCATACCTTACAAAATCTTTTTGCGACGGTAGAGTTAAAAAAGGCGCCCATAGCATATAGTTTTGATTACATCCATAATAATCTATGGTAGCCGATGCCTGGTAGTAAATTGAAGGAGATAGATTCTGACCGGCATTTGCATTTTGCGGAAAACCAAGTACCATTCCAAATATTAATGCGGTCAAAATAAGTTTTTGAAGTGTTGACATAGCGATCCGCCTTTCAAAGACCAAATTTTTTATGTTGATCATAAGTTTTCCCGTCAGCCAACATAGTTTCGCATGGGATCACGGGGTGAACAAGGATTCGTTCGTTAAGCGTCCGATTGCGTCATAGCCATAAATGAATATATTCCCGTTGGGATCGGTCGCCTTAGTTTTCTTCCCAAGGTCAAAATCATATTCAAAGGTTGCCAGGATTATCCCCAACGCATTGTACACCCGGGTTAAAAACGCCGATTTATACGGTTTTACCGTCGAATCCTCATATTCATAATAAAGGGTATTTCCGTTGCCATCCCTCGTAGATAAAAGATTCCCGTATTGGTCATATGTATAATCGGTATGAATATAGGAACTGTTATACACTTCACTTTCCCGAATAATATTTCCTCGCGAATCATATTGATAGTGCGTCTGTTTCAATTGCGCCGTATTGTTAATGGGGTTTTTAATAATGGTCGCTTTGGTAAGCGGCATTTCCCAGCAAGGATTGCCTGATGCTCCCGAGTACAGATAATCTTGATATAAGGAATTGAATCGGGACAAGTTGCTTTCACTGCTGCTATTGGAATATGCCAACCGGGTCTCATTGCCATATGGATCAACGATTCGATTTGTATTGCCAAACGCGTCATATTTAAATTGATAATTGACGCAAGTACCCAATGAACCGTCAGAGTTGCACTGATAGGTGGAGATTTCTTTAAGTTTATTAGAAAAATTATGGGATTCGTCCGCTTCAGAGAAAGGCTGATAGTATTTGCGAACGATTCTTTCATGAAGCACCCCGGAAGGCGACAAGGTGTCCTCCTGATTTATCCACCCCCACCAACGATCGATGATATATACCTTGGTTTTTTCGGAATTAACCACTCTGATGCGATAGCCATTGTCTTCCCGGAAATATTGGGTAATTTTTGCTGGTGTAGAATTGTCGGGATAAAAGATCTCATGTTTAGAAATTCCATAACTATTGAAGTAATATTTTGACCGGGTTCCATTGGGATAAATAATTCCGTCCTGCGGATGATAGGTTGTTGAAAGGCCGTTGGCATCGGTAAAAGTACTAATTTTGGCTTCGCCGTTTAAAGGAGTATAAGAGTAAGTCAAAATTGGCTTGAGCGTGCCATTCGCGCATTGTTGTTCCATTTTTTTAAAAATTGGACCCCCATAATATGAAGAACTATTAGAGACACGGTCATGATAAAATTTAAAAGTTCTTCCGATGGAGTCCTTGATTAGCGCTATTCTGGGAAATGTCAATGTCACATGGTCACAATTGTATACAAAGTCTCCAAAAATAAGTTCGACGCTGTTGCCATTTCGATCCGTAATAATCTGATGGTATTGGCTTTGGTTAACCAAAGTGATTTTGGTCCCGTCGCCGAGTAAAACACTTTTTACAAGCTTGATTCCTTCTCCGTACGGCCAATCCACATATTCCACGCTGAACGCAATTTCTCGGGCATGATTATGAAGCGAATACGATAAGCCTTTAGGTAAAAAAAGAACTTTATCCCAAACATACGGTACGCAAGATAAATATGCGCCCCCAAGGTAAAATGGATTCTGCTTGGTATACCGGTCGCTGACGAATCCAGGACTGATCCAATAAAAATCCAGATTCATGCCCCTTCCTTCCACGGAATAAAACTTGGACACGATGGAGAGCGCCAAACCATTAATTAAAACATGTTCATCTCCATCATGTACATAATCGGCGAAGGGGTTTAGTCCATTACCATCCCAAGCGGGGCTGACTCCATAAACATACTCGCTGAAATGCTTAAGGTCAGCCTCGATGATTTGTTCCTTGGCATTTATTTTCTGATCCGGTACTGATTCCATCTGTTTTGTCTCACGATTGAGGTAA
Organism: Bacillota bacterium; assembly: GCA_023402395.1. Classification (GTDB taxonomy): domain Bacteria; phylum Bacillota; class UBA4882; order UBA8346; family UBA8346; genus JAEYGI01. The sequence goes on along the minus strand of JAEYGI010000045.1, from coordinate 44,948 downwards.
TATAACTTAACATCCTCTAGCGCGTATTCTTCCGGGATATTCAAATTTTTCAAATTCATTTTGACTTTCAATGGCTTATCGTTGAATTTCAATCCATGCGGGCCGAAGGTAAAAATAGGCGAAACAGGTTTAAACAGATACGGTTTTTGGATGCCGGTAAAGTCGGGATCTCCTTTACCGATAAACATCTCATCCTGAGCGGTATCCGCCGGAACCACCAGTTGAAGGCCTTCAAAGTGAACCACCGTCTCTCGGCCTTTCTCAGCCCGGAACATCTTCCGTTCCGGCGCGGCCATGACCGCCGATACAGCAAAAATCATGGCCGAGATAACGATTAAACCGATGAGAATGCGCTTCATTACAAAAATTTTCATTTCTTTGAACCCCCATTTTATTGATTTAATTCCAACAATAACCTAATTAATTCCATTGAAATACAAAACTTCCTTCCATTATAATTATTAATAATCATTTTTAAAAGCATAGAAACGATATAGGCCTATATAACTTTGAAGGCATTGAAATATAACATGGCTTCATGGCGCGTACCATAAGGGCACGATAATCCGTTCAATACCAGTAGTCAACGATCATTTGTTAAAAATAGAAAATTAAAAAATTTCATCCCAATTTAGCTTCGATTTTATTCAAACCACCTGTTACATGTACCCAAAACGATCATTGACTATAAATCGATATCGTGCTAAACTATAAGTAACGGTGGAGCCCGGGCCACCAACCGAATAACGATTAATTGGAGGTCATAACGATGTATCAAGATCAATCGATCCTTGCCAAACTGGGCCGGGCCGAAGAGATGCTGGCCGGGCTGGCCGTCCACGCCGAGCAATTGGCGCGCCGGGGCATTGACGCCGATTTTATCGCCAAAATGGATTCAGCGCAGGACAAAGCGATGAGCGCCCATAACGCCAAGTTGGGTTACAAGGCGCGGATGATGGAGAAACGGGCCGAACGGGAGCAGTATATGGTCGAACTAATGGATCTGTACTCCGAAGCCCGGAAGCAGGTGAAGATCGAACTGTCGCCGGAGACTTGGCGGGAGTTCGGCATCGTGGACCAACGCTAAATCAGGGCGGGCTTTGAACCCGCCCTTTCGTTTTTTCTCCGGAGCGAGTTGATGAAGAGTTGCCAAATGCCTCTAAACCAAATAACACATCTAAGTGCCGCTAAGTGCCGCGACCCAAAGCAAAAATTTGGCAATGGAACATGTGCATGAAACCGCGCCGCATCCAAAAACTAGTTCAGAACGAACATTTAACGAAAGAGGTGAAATCATGACCGTTGGCAATCAAATGCAAAAAGCCATCGCCAGCGTGGAAAGCGTGGCCGCCAGCATGAAAACCTTCGCGCTGGAGACGCAGGACCAGCAAGCCAAACAGATGTTTCAGCAATTGGCGAATACTTTTGATGGCGCGCTGACCACCCTGAAACAAAGGCAAACTTATATCGAACAGCAGGAACCGCAATATAAGCAACAGTAACCGCTGAAAACAGTGGATTCAGCCAGTTAAAGCCTCTCCCATCGCTTGCCTTGTCCATGGGAGAGGCTGCTTCAAAGCTACCGGAATCCTGCCCGCCGCGACTTCGCCTCATCCGGAATCGAAAATTTTGGGACAAAGCGCCTCTATCCGATTTTTTGAAAGGAGTAATTCCGTGCCGGTCATCCTGGTGGTACTCATCCGTTCCGTCATTTCGTTCGTGGCCTTGCTCATCCTGATGCGTCTGATGGGAAAACAACAGATGGCGGAGTTGACTTTCTTTGACTATGTGGTCGGAATTACCATCGGATCGATCGCCGCCACCTTATCGGTGCAGTTAAATCAGAATACCACCTCCACCTTGGCCGGCTTAATCATTTGGGCGATGCTCCCCATTGGACTGGCCTATTTGAGCTTAAAAAACGTCTGGATTCGAAAGGTGGTGGAAGGAGAGGCCACCGTGGTGGTGGAAAACGGCAAAATACAGGAGCAGAACCTGGCCAAACTCCGGCTTTCCATGGATGACTTTTTGTCCCAGTTGCGGATTAAAAATGTCTTTAACGTCGCCGATGTCGAATTCGCCCTGTTCGAAACCAGCGGCAAACTCAGCGTCCAACTGAAATCACAGCAGCAACCCCTGACGCCGGCCGATCTGAAACTCCCGACCGGGTACAGCGGGTTGCCCACCACTCTGATCGAAGACGGGAAGGTGCTCAAGGATGCCTTGCGGTCGTTAAACCTGTCCCAAGCCTGGCTTCAATATCAACTGGCCAAGCAGAACATCACCGATACCGCCCAGGTCTCCCTGGCCCAATTGGATACCACCGGCCAACTGTATGTCGACCTTCAAGGAGATCGTCTTTATTTCATTATCAAGACCAATGAATAAGGATGTTTGACGATGAAAAAATTTCTGTTTTTTTCCCTCTTATTATGCTTCGGCGCGACAGTGACCACTTCCTGCGCCCTGCTCCGGCAGCCGCTAGACCGGATGAGCGGATTCTCGCGTTACCTGAAGCAGACTGAACGCTCGGTCAGGCAGGAAAACTGGGGCCAGGCCACGATCCAATCCCAAAATGCCAGTAAGGCCTGGTACCGGGTGAAACCCTATTTGCAGATCGATATCGACCATGATTATATCAATGACATTGAGGATGACTTCACCCGGTTACGGGGTTATATCGAAAGCCGGGACAAAGCCGAATCCTTGGCGTCAATTTTTTTAATCGAATCCAACTGGAGCAACGTTGGTTCCATGTGAGCCGGTAACAACACCCGGCCCTTCGCAAGTCAGTCCGCAATCCTTCATTTTATTGGCACAAATACTAAAAAATTCAGAAATCATATGTTTAAAAACGCAGCTGCTAAATAATCTATAAGAGGATCCAAAAAATCCAATCAAAAATATGCCGAAGGAGGGTTATCGATGTCATTCTTTGGCTGTGGCGATAACTGCGCCTTTCTGATCTTCTTAATCCTGGTCCTGCTGGTATTGGGATTTAACTAAAATCACTGTTAGCCAAAGGCTCTTTCAAAATAAATACGGGAATTTGAATCAAACCGGCAACAATGACGATTTTAATTTCAATCTGTCATCCCAACCATTTGCCGGCTATGCGGGATTTAATCATTAAACGGTCTGGATAACCCCTCGCGCTTGGCGGGGGGTTTTATTCGCCCGCGGTCCGGCCGTATACCTCAATCATTTGGGGTCCGCGGTTTCTTTGGGTTTTAGGATGATCAACAACAAACCGCTCCGAAGAGCGGTTTGTCTTTGCGCGATTGATCGAGGACTACTCGAAAATGCCCTGTCCCCGATGGGCTACCATTTATTGCACAGACAGAGGATGATTATGATGAAGAAGATAAAAAAGAAGCCACCCCCGTCAAATATTCCGTCAAAGCCTCCCATGCTGGCACCTCCTCGTGTCATAGGTACTTTGGAGGAATTCTGGGAAATTCCCTGTAGTAGAATATGTTCCATCTTGCCGGGAGTTAATAGTTTAAAAAAATACTTTTGCAGGCATTTATCAGAATTTTTGAAAAACCGGTCCAGTGTCCCGGCGCCCGCCAAGACATAACGGACAAAAGCAGCGGCATGTGCAATAAATCAGGCGGCCGGCCAAACCGGTCCGGGCTTTACGAATTGCATTACAAAAAAATTCATAAATCCCATGGAAAAAATTTAATCATCGCCAATAAGCTAATAGGGGTATTATGTGAGTTGAACCAGGCTTTTTTGATACTCACCATATCAAAGTAAAACATATTGATGCTAATTGCATTCAACTTTAGGAATGCAATATGGATGGCTTATATACTTCATTCAATATAGCAGCCAAGAACCTGGGGTTTAAGAAAGGGGGGCATTATGTCGTTTTGGGATTGCGGTGACAATTGCGCGTTCTTGATCTTCGCGCCAATTATTTTCTGAATCGAAAGGAAATTTCTCCAATTAATGGAACTATTCTATGTGTGTGCAATAAGCTTTGGAACGCTCAGCTAAATTGCAATCGATTTTCCTTGACTCCATTTTCCCATTCACAGCCGGCTTTTAGGGTGTGATTGCTCATTTAAAAACTTTTTTCATCTTATCTGGAAGCGTTGGGATCAAAGGGTCCTCCCTCAGGTTTGGCTTCCTCTTTGGGGAAGACAGCCGCTCCCGAGGGCAAAGCAGGGCTGAGGGGAAAACATACTTTATTCGTGAATTTGAGCATTTCGAAAAAGGAGCCGTACCATGGTAAATGAAGCCGCCCTTTATACCGCCTGTTTGAAAACGGCCGAAAGTTTGCTCCGGGCCAACTGTCCTCAAGACTCCGGGCAAATCATTCATCTGGCGGATTCGTTTTTTAGCATCGCCAAGCAAGCGCTGGACTCCCTGCCGGCCGGGCGCGATCAAAACCTGATTACCAGAGCGGTGGAGTTTCTCTCCGAAAACCTTTGCCCGGCCGACAATCATTCCGATTGGTTCCGGGTTATGCTTTCGGCACTGCTCCGGCTCGCCTGCCCCGATCCGGAGTCGTCGGAGGCATCTGCCGCTTTTTGGGGGGATGTGGCGGAGGGAATCCGGATCAACCCGGACCAATCCTAAGTTAAGCCGCGCGCGGTCAGCCCTTCGGCTTGAATAGTAATGCGCCCAAAAAGCCAAAGATGATCGCCGCGGAAATACCGGCGCTGGTCACTTCGAAAATTCCGGTCAGAACCCCGATGACCCCGCTGCGTTCCGCTTCGGCCAGCGCCCCTTTGACCAGAGAATTGCCGAAACTGCTGATCGGCACCGTCGCGCCCGCGCCGGCGAGTTTGATCAAGGGTTCGTAAAGGCCGAGCCCGCCCAGGATCGCTCCGGCCACCACCAGGGTACACATGGTATGGGCCGGCGTCAGTTTGCCGAGATCCATCAGGAGCTGGCCGATGACGCAGATCCCGCCGCCCACCAAAAACGCAAGGATGAATTTTTCCACCCCTGACCTCCTATCACTGAACTGCCGCATGATTGGGCAGTTTTAGAACATTTCAATTGTCACCGCGTGTGCGATGCAGGGAATACTCTCTTGCTGCTGATATGAAAGAGGCGAGTGCAGCGCGCCGGTGGCTACCACCAGGATCCGCTTTAGCTCTCCCCGGCACATCCGTTTCAAGAAATGGCCATAGGTGACCGTGGCCACGCAACCGCAGCCGCTGCCCCCGGCGAATACCGGCTGATCTTCCCTGTAAATCAACCGGCCGCAATCGGTGAACCGATCTTCCGGGATCGGCACCCCGTGTTCCGCCAGTAAATCTGTGGCGATCCGGTGGCCGACCCGGCCCAAATCCCCGGTGCTAATCAGATCGTAATCATCGGGCCCGCGCCCCAAATCCCGAAAATGGGCCTCGATCGTGTCGACGGCCGCCGGAGCCATCGCCCCGCCCATATTGAACGGATCGGAGAGCCCCATGTCCACGATCCGGCCGATGGTCGCCGCCGCCACCCTCGGTCCGTCTCCCTCCCGCTTAAGAAGCGCGGCGGCCGCACCGGTCACCGTCCACTGGGCGGTGGGAGGTTTCTGGGCGCCATATTCGGTGGGATAGCGGAACTGTTTTTCGCTAGCGCCGTTATGGCTGGAAGTGGCGGTCAAGGCATTCTCGGCATAGCCGCCGTCAATCAGCAACGAGGCGAGGGCCAGCCCCTCCATGGCGCTGGAACAAGCCCCGTATAACCCGAGAAATGGAGCGCCGAGGGTCCGGGCCGCAAAACTGCTGGAAATGATCTGATTCATCAGATCCCCGGCCAGAAAGAACTGTAGGTCGGACTTTTTAAGGCCCGCCTTGTCCAGCGCAAGTTCGCAGGCTTGTTCCAAGTATTTGCGTTCGGCCTTCTCGTAACTGTCCTCGCCCAGCCAGACATCGCCGCGCAGCAGGTCAAAATCTTCGGCCAGCGCCCCCTTGGCCTCAAATGGCCCGCCAACCGCCGCACTCGCCACAATGACCGGCCTCGATTCAAATATCCAACTCTGATGGCCCTGTCGCATTAAAGTCCACCCAAGGATTGAACCGTTAATTTGATCAAGGCGACCACGAAGGCCGCGAACACTCCGTAAACGATTACCGAACCGGCCAGTTCGAACATTTTGGCGCTGACTCCCAGGACCCATCCTTCACTCCGGTGCTCAATGGCGGATGAAGCCATCGAGTTCGCGAAACCAGTCACCGGCACCGCGGTCCCGGCCCCAGCCCACTGTGCGATGTGATCGTAAACGCCCAAGCCGGTCAGTAGCACGGAAAGGATGATCAGCGAGGCCACGGTCGGATTGCCGACTGTAACTTCGTTAAATTTAAAATAAGTCATGAACAGCCATTGAAATCCTTGACCGATGGTGCAGATAACGCCCCCGGCCAGGAAGGCGCGAACTGAGTTCAGCAACACCGGCCGCTTCGGTTCCCGGTCTTGGGCGAATTGTTGGTATTGCTGCTGGGTGGCGGTGAGTTTTTTCTTTTTTTGATTGGACATGTTGATTTCCCTCTACCGTAACAGATATGGTTTCAGTTTATCCAGAAGCTGCTCCAGTTTGGCCGCGTTCCGGGAGTACATCGCCTTGGCGTCCGGATCAACGGTCTCCAGCGCGAACGTAGTCAGGTCCGCTTGGCATTTCAAGAGATTGGCGTAAAGCATCTCCTTTACGCGGGGACGAGGCAGGCGGACCGCGTCGTCGAACAGATCCACAAACAGTTTGCCGTAGCCGTCGACCTGGGCCAGAAAAACATTATTCACCGGCACCCCCAGTTTATCGAGTTCCTGTTCGAGCCATTCCCGGTTAAGCCCCATGGACGACAGCGGCTCATCCAGGATATTACCATCCATGATCACTGTCTGTGGCTCGGTGCGCGGGGCCACCCGCCGCCCCAGATCATGCGGGGTGATCGGCATCCGGTCCGATTTGAACAGGACATTGAGATCGCCGTTGGTTTCCATCATTGCGAATTCCACGTCGCCGATGTTAAACGCGTTTTTGGAACGCAATTCCCGCAGCAGTTCCTGACCGGTCAGCCGCGCCCGGAACAGGTTTTCTTCCATGATCTTGCCATGTTTGATCAGAATTGTCTCTTTGCCGTGCAGGAGATCATGAACGAATTTGCTCTTTAAGGCCATCCAGTCGAGGACAATGGGCAGCAAGGCCCAGACCAGCAACGCCACTACGCCGAACGCCAGGTTGGGAACGACGTAAAGCGCGGTCAGGGCGGCAATGATGGCAAGGACCAGGTAATTGACGAACTGGAAGGAATCCAACCGCGCGGGCTGCCGTTTGCCGAGAAACCGGACCAGCACCATGGTTAGAAAAAAAATAAGTACGGAACGGATCAGGATGGCAAGCCAAACCGGCATCGATTAACCCCCTTAAAGCCCTTTGTATTGGGGTTCCTCATTTTCCAATACTTTGACGCGATCCTCGATTTCCGCGATGATCGCCCCGGTGAGCAGCGCCGCTTCTTTGAAGGCGGCTCCGGCATCCTCAGCTTGACTTTGCAGCGAGTACAGCCGGAGCGTGGCCGTCGCGCTTTTTAATCCGGCCAGTGTTTGTTTTACTTGAGATGCTACAGTCATTTCAATCTCCTTACCCCGCTGAGCTTATTATTAAGTATTTGCTCCGAACTTATGCCTCCCTCCCCGCAAGATCTACGGAGCAGCGCGCCAAAAGCCCGCGGCGGCATTGATAAATCCATCCAATTCCGGGTTATTCGTATATTTTCCAGTAGGCCCGCAAATAATTGGGATGAAAACTTGACATAAGGACGCGTTTTGATGAAGATTGGAATTCCGGCCGCCTTATTCGGCGCTTACCATTTTGGGTATTGGAAGCAGTTTTTCACCCGGTTGGGATGGGAAACGGTCAGTTCCGGCCAAAGTACCAAAGCTATGGCTGATTGCGGCGGGAAGATGATCCCGCCCGAATTTTGCGCGCCGGTCAAACTTTTTTTTGGGCACGTGATGGCCTTGGCCCCACAAGATGCGGATCTGATCCTAATCCCGCGGATGCACGCCAGCGGAAACCGAAATTTTTTCTGCCCCAAACTGATTGGCCTGCCAGATATGGTCAGATACGTGGCGGGAATCCCGGAAGATCGCCTTTACTCTCCGGAGATCGCCTGCAACGGCCTGGATCTTAGGATCATCAAACCGCCTCCGCGGCCAATCCCCGCTCCGGTCTGCAAACTGACGGAACTGGCGACCCGCCGTTATTGGAGACAGGTGCTGAACCAATGCCGTTCCAAGCGGTTGACCTTGCCCGAAGCTTTCGAAACCATTAGCAAAATCAGCCACCCCGCGTCTCAGCCGGATGGCATTAAATCGCTCCGGATCGGACTGATCGGGTATGCTTACAACTTGTATGATCCGTTTCTCAGCAAAGGGATTATCAATCTCCTGACCCGGCAGGGCGTCGCGGTCCATACCTGGGAAATGCTGAATCCGCCCCAAATCGAGGCACGCCTGCAAGGGCTGACCCGGCCGCTTTTCTGGAATTTCGGCCGGATTCTCCTGGGAGCCGGGCTTCATTTTCTGAAAGCCCCGGAGATTGACGGGGTCATTTATGTCTCCAGCTTCGGATGTGGCCCGGATTCGGTATCGATGAAGCTATTAAGCCTGGAAGCGGCCGATTGCGGCAAGCCGCTGCTTCAATTGAATCTGGACGAACATTCGGAAGACGGACATCTGCGCACCCGGCTTGAGGCCTTCACCGACATGCTGGCGGAGCGGAAGGAAGGTCGAAGCGCATGAAAGTAACCTTTCCCCATATGGGACCGGTGCGGATTTACCAAAAACTCTTTGAGATGCTGGGTAACGAAGTGATCCCACCTCCCGCGCCGACGCAGCGGACCATCGAATTAGGCGTCAAATACAGCCCGGAATTCATCTGTTTTCCGTTCAAGATTATCTTAGGCAGTTATCTGGAGGCGATCGAACATGGCGCCGAAGTGATTGTGACCAGCGGCGGTATCGGAGCTTGCCGGGCGGTTTATTACGGGGACCTCAGTGAAAAGATCCTGAGCCAAATGGGCCACCAGGTAAAGGTGATCGTCTTTGATTCGGTCTTCGATGACATCGGCCGCTTCTGGCGCGACCTGCAGACTCTACGCAACGGGAAATCATTGTTTGAAGTCTATCAGGCGCTCCGGCTCTGCATTCAACTGGTTTACGCCAACGACCGGTATCAAAAGAAACTGATCAGCCTGCTACCCCATGAAACGGTCCCCGGTTCCTGCCACCGCCAATGGCTGGCGATCCGGGAGCTGTTCTACCAATGCAACCGATTGAAAGACTTTAAATCTTGCTTGGAAGAAGCAGAACGTATAATTGGGAATATCTCCCTCACTCCCCGGAACGATCTAATCAAAGTCGGCCTGGTAGGCGAAATCTATCTGGTGATGGAGAGCTGGGCCAATCATGAATTGGAAGAGAAACTCGCCGGACTCGGAGCGGAAGTGGTCCGGACCCAGTACATATCCGATTGGCTTACCCATACTCTCCGCCCACCCCGCGAACTGCTCCGGAAGACCGACCGTTTTCTGAAATACGGGATCGGCGGCCATGAAAAGGAGAACATCGGCCAGATTATTCACTTCAAGGAACTGGGGTTTGACGGGGTCATTCACTTGCTTCCGTTCGGCTGCATGCCGGAATTAGTTACTCAAGCGCTGATCCCCGCCCTCTCATCCAGTCTCGATCTGCCGATCCTCTCGTTATCCCTGGATGAACAGACCGGTTGGGTCAATCAGCAGATCCGGCTGGAAGCATTTATCGATCTCTTGCGAAGCCGGAAAGAAGAACAAAAGGAGGCGCTCTCGTGGTCCGGAAATACTATTTAGGCGTGGATGTGGGTTCAGTCAGCACCAATATCGCGGCGCTGGATGAGTCGGGAGCTATCGCGGTTACCTGCTATCTCCGGAACGACGGTCAACCGCTGCAAGCGGTCAAGGACGGCCTGTCGCAGATCCAGTCAACGCTAAAAGAGGCCGTCATTGGCGGAGTGGGGGCCACTGGCAGCGGCCGGTTGCTGGCCGGGGCCATCGTGGGTGCCGATATCGTCAAAAATGAGATCACCGCCCATGCCGCCGCAGCCGTTGATTTCCGCCCCGACGTCCGGACCGTGCTGGAAATCGGCGGCCAGGACTCGAAGATTATCCTCCTTGAGGGCGGAGTGGTGATCGATTTTGCGATGAACACCGTTTGTGCCGCCGGAACTGGATCGTTTCTTGATCATCAGGCGGAGCGTTTGAAGATCCCCATCGAGGAATTCGGCGCGCTGGCCCTGACCGCAGTAAACCGAGTCCGGATCGCCGGCCGCTGCACCGTTTTCGCCGAATCAGACATGATCGCCAAACAACAATTCGGGTTCACCAAGGCCGAAATCATCAACGGCCTTTGCGAGGCACTGGTCCGGAACTACCTGAACAATCTGGCCCGGGACAAGCGGTTGGAAGGCCCGATCCTGTTCCAGGGAGGGGTGGCGGCCAATCAAGGCATCAAAGCCGCGTTCGAACGCGAACTGGGGCTCTCTGTGATCGTCCCTCCCCATTACGATGTGATGGGAGCTATTGGCGCGGCCCTGCTGGCTAAAAAACAAGTGGGACGGACCCGCCAATCGACCCGGTTTTATGGTTTTGAGCGACTCAATCTGGCGTTCGCGCCGAGCGCTTTCGAATGTACCGGATGCAGCAACCGCTGCGAAGTGATCCGGATCGAACAGGACCGAAAGCTCATTGCGGTCTGGGGCGACAAATGCGGGAAGTACAGTAACAGTATCTCGGCGTAACCATTATCAGCGGAAGCTGGAAGGAAGGGGATGAAAATAAATAACTCGGATTCCGTCTGTTTAACTATATAAAATGAAGAAAATTTTATAACTCCAGATTTCACATCCCAAATACCGGATGTGAAATAATAAACTTAGGTATTTTCTTCGTTTTATGAATCAAGAAAAATATGTTGAATTCAAAAAACTTAATTCAACATATATAATCCCGTTTTCCAGCCGATTTTCCAAGCAGGGGTGAGTGAAGTAAAAATTCGTTTGGCGTTGGCAATCTTACTTCTGGTTTCCGGTTTGGCGGTCTGTCCGGAGGTGGAAAGCGCAACGCCATCCGTTAAGCAGGTGGTCATCCTCGACCTGCCCCATTTAAATTTGTTGGAGCTTACCGAAAATTACCCTAATCTGCTGAAGCTGGTTACAACGAGTTCAACCGGGCTAGTAACGGTCCCGGCCCAAGTAACCGGCGTCCAATCCTTAGGGACGCGGCTCGCGGCGGCGTTACGGCAAAGTTCAATGAGTAGCTTATCAGTTAATTCTTCGGGGCAAAATTCCGTCATCGATCCGAACCGATCGGGAGTCGTCGCGATCACTATCGAAGATCCGCAGCCAATCGCCGGTGATCCAATTTTCGGAGGAACCCGCGGCAAGTCTAGTCGGAGAGAGCTAAGCTATTATGACGAACTGGTCGGCCGTCTTTGTTTGGAACTTGACTTCCGTAATATATTATTGCTGGTCTTCCCTTCCCAGGGACCGGAAATGCCTCGAGACACGAAAACCGCTTTGGCGACAGTTATCCTCAAGGGAGCAGACTTTTCGTCCGGCCTTTTATACTCCCCCAGCACCCGCAAGAAAGGGATCGTAACCTTTCAGGATCTTAAAATTCTAATTTCCCAATTCCTGAACCCTGCAAGCCCGATAGTTTCACAAGTCAAAACCAGCCCTGGCCAGTGGCGGACTCTTGCACAGCGCCAACCGGCCTTGGTTAGAAACTACTCTATCCGTTGGCCGCTCCTTACCGCTTATGGCTATTTGCTATTGGGAACGATCTTCCTGCTCGCGCTGGGAATGTTCTCGCGGTTCCGCCAAAAGTTGATCCTTCCGCTGACATCGATTTATTTATATTGGCTGACCATCCCGGCGGCTTTTCTAGTGGAGGCCTTGTGGAATCCTTTGGATTGGGTTGCCATCGCCCTTCATACCTTCTGTCTCGGCGGCCTCTTATTTTTCGGCGCTTACTTCGTTTCCCGCAAAAACATCTCTCAAACTTTGCTCTGGATCTCGATGGTGACCACTGGGCTGATCGTATGGAACGGTTTAGGTAACGGCTATTATGAATTTCAGTCTTTTCTGGGGTATTCGGTCGTAACCGGAGCCAGGTATTACGGGATTGGAAATGAGCATATGGGGATCTTATTGGGTTCGTATATTGTGGGAATCTCACTTTATCTGCCAAGGCTAGGAACCCGCCGAAGGGAGATCCTCTGGTGCGCCGCGCTCGGACTGGGCATACTGCTCCTTCATCCCAGCTTCGGGGCTGATGTCGGGGGTGGAATCACGGCTTTTATGGGATTGGGGATTACCAATTACCTGTGGCTGAGTCAACCGTTCCGGTTCCGGGAAACACTTAAACTGCTGTTCATCACCTTACTGGCCTTAGTTCTGGCGGCCGCCTGGGATATCTGGGCCGGCCGGAGTTCCATGAGCCATTGGGGACAATTAACCTTAGCGATCCGGAACCAGGGCGCCGGAGCCTTCTTTGCCTTAGCCGCCCGCAAAATGGAGCTGAATATCCGTTTAATCCACGATACTCCATTAACCGTCATCTTAATCGGAATTATGTCGGCCATTCCGTTTCTGTATCGCCACTCACCGGTGTGGATCCGTTCAATCGTCGAGAAATATCCGGAGATCAGCGCCGGCCTGGCTGGTTTAAGCATTACGGCCTTGATTGGTTTTCTGGTCAATGACTCCGGAATCGTTTCGGCGGCCATGATGTTTATGTTCGGGATCGCCATGATCATGTTGATCGCTGTCAGGGAATCGGAATGCCTCAAGGGTGATGTTTAGTTCATGGTTTACGGTTGGCGGTTAATCGTTAAGCGGCGATGCGACAGCTAGTTTTTTGGCCACCTGCCGTAGTGCCTCGTCGATAAAATCGGGGATTACATACCCCCTAATTCCGTGATCATTCAACGTCGCCTCGGCCGCCGTTCCGATCCGGCTGACGAGCACCGCCTGACAATCGGCCAAGGTTTCAATGGTCTGCCCATGTTTGGGAGCTTCGGGCTCCTCGGATGCTTCCCAACTGCAGGAAGGCTGGTTGGAACGGAGTTCCACAAACCGGTGATCCCCGTTCTCCTCCAGATCAAAGACAAGAAACTGCGTCGCCCGCCCGAAATGTTGATTGACGTACTTTCCATCACTGCTGGCCGCCGCGACTCGCCACATTTGAATCTCTCCTTTACTTGCAAACATTAAGCTTAGTGCTCCTCACGCTATGACCTTACTATACATTATCCGCGGTTCGTTTTCAATTGCTTCCAATTTGGAAATCAAAAGCCGGAAGGAAAACCTTCCGGCTGCCAACAAATACTACCATTGATCCGATAACTGCCAATCGGTTCATCTCGCCCATGGCCTAGAAAAAATCCATTATCGGCCAGTTTAACCTCTCAAAATCCTGCTGATATCAATGATCAGGCCTCGCAACCGGTCCGTATCCAATAGCCAATAGACATAGTGCGGATAGGTGGAACCTTTCAGCCGCTCAATCAGGCGGTCGCGGTACCCGGACAGCTCGGCGAGCCAGCGCCCGGCTTCGCTCCGGTCGGAAGATTCGTGGGACAGCTCGGTTTTCCGGGCCAGGTAACAAGCTGCGGTGGCCAGATAAAACCCTTCCACATACCATTGATACAAGTCCAGCATCGTTTCCAGCTCCGCCGCCAGTTCCTCCGGCAGTCCCAGTTGGCGCGGGCGCAGCAGATCAGGTAAAGCCTTGACCTCTTCCAGGGCCAAGCGTTTTTCGGCCAACACCGCCTCGATATTGGCGGCGGTGGGTTCAACCAGCCCGGAAGCTCCGGGATCCCAATCATCCCGGCCGTGAATCTTGACCATCATATCGAAGGCCAGCCGCACCGTGGCCGGAAACATCATGTCCTCATGAATGATGTGCCCCCGGACATATACCGCTTTTTCCATAACCGACCAGGAAGCGATCATGAACTGTTTCAGCCGTTCCACCGCGGCCGATTCCAGTACCGGAACCGGGTTGGCGCGGCAGGACTCGGGCTGGATCGCAGAAAGCAGACCGTACTCCGCCCAGGCCGGGTACACCTCGGCCAACGGAAGATCCGGGTTGTTACCAAGCAGTCCTCCGGCGAAAACATTCAACAGATTGAAGCTATTGAACGAACTTCCTTCGGTCAGCACCTCCCAATCGGTCCTAAACCAAACGCCGTTAACCCCGCGCTCCCGGCAGTGCCGGAGCCGCCGTTGCATATCCTCGACCACGCTGCACGGGAAAAAGCCGATCCCGAAGAACTGACCCCAGGTATCGAACTCCACCCATTGCTGACGATCGCCGATATTTCCGATCCGCGGGTTATCGGGGAAAGTCGGATAGAAGTCATGGGGAGTGTTTTTCAAAGCAATGACGATCTCCGGCGAGCAGCGGGCCGCCGCGTCAATCGCCAGGTTTTGCTGCGCCGCCGAATAAGCGAAGTCGCGCAATACCAGCGTTTTCCCTTTTTCATGCAATGGCCGGAACATCGCGTCCAACAACCGGTAATACCATTCCCCCGGATCCGCCTGTTGACAAACCTCGCAAGTGCATGTATTAGTGGAGATTGAGACTTTGCTCTCCCGGGTGGCCGGGCTGACGATGATTCCGGCGATCTCGGGGATCGCCTCCAGCATCTCGCGCGTTTTCGCTTCCAGGAACTCCAGCCAGAACGGGGCGCTAGCGCAGATCGCTCCGTCCGCCCGGCGCAGCTCGGGGTGAAGCTCCAGTAACCCCTCGGGATAATAGAGCTCCTTCACTTCCAGATAAAAATCGATCCCGCGCCGGTTGGCCTCGGCCACGACCCTCCGGATATACTGCCGGTTATTATCGACGGTATGCATCCGGACCGGCCAGCGTTTCCACATCGTCTCAACGCTAAAGTACTTCTCTGGGTAGACCAGTTGATCGATCAGATCGTTTTGGTGAAAAATGAGAGCATTCATTCCGGTCCGCTCCATAACGTCCAAGGCGCTCAGGACCGAAGCCCAGCGCCACATCCTTGAACTATGGATCTCCAGCCCGATCAGGTTGAATTGACTCACCGAGAGACCTCCTTATCAATATCTTATAAATAGACTTACTCCTTGAAAAACCCATCGCTCCAACCCGTCCCAAATCGGGATCAGAGTTGGTTCCCCCAATAGTTTGTCCATAAAAGCGCAAAGCCTCTTGAGCCGTTTTCAGGGGCCGGCGTTGAACCGCAAGTCCCCATACTACCTGCCGAGCGGTAAAGCCGTCCCCATCCGGTTCTATTCAGCGAAACTCCAGGTTCACATTTTGATTTTTCAGCGCTTGCTGTAACTTGGCGATATCCAACTGGCGCGGCTCGATTCCGGAAAGAGCCGATAAGGCGGCCGCGACGCCGGCTGCCTGACCAGTTGTGATGCAGACCGGCATCGGCCGGGTCCAATGATCGCCGTCATGAGTAGTTGACAGGCAGCGTCCCGCCACCAGCAGCGAATCGATCCGGCGCGGCAGCAGAGCCCGGTAGGGCAAGCTGTATCCATGCAAAAAGGCCTTGACCTCGCCCCGCTCCCGCGAGTCGGCGAGCGACCCTTCGCCGCCATCAGGGCTGTGCATCGGCGCGCCGACCAGCCCATATTGGTAATTGACGGTGATCCGGTCCGGGAACAAGGTTTTGGCGACGACATCAGATTCATCGAAAATAACCTCGCCCCGGATTCGCCGGGTTTCCCTGACTCCCAGCGCCGGCGCGGAATCGATCAGTACGCAGTCCTCGCAGCCCGGAACATATTTGCGGAAAAAGTGCAACAATTCGTTCATCTGTTGCCTGGCTTCCAATTCGCTGCGGATCAGATCACCGGGATCGAGCCCGTCTTTCCGGTAAACCCGGGTCGTATTGATGAAGACCGTCCCTGATTTAATGTTGCCGCCTTCAAAACGGATATAGTGAAGATCGCCGCTGATCTCCCCCTTGGCGCGCGCCTCGGCGAGGGGCTTGAAGAAACCGAACAAGCGGATGAGGTTATGTTCCAAATCCAGCAGATTCTTATCGGGCTGGCTGGAAAATTCCTCCGGATGCCGCCGCAGATGTTCCGCCAGGGCCTGGAAATTGACATTGCCGATCCGGAAGATCAGGGTCAACGGCCGCATCAGCCCGTCGGACTCCCGTCCCTTTTGATATTCGGCTCCGCTATAAAAGGCGATGTCGCCATCGCCGGTGCAGTCCACGGTCACCTCGGAACGGACGGCGGCGCAACCTTGCTTGACGTTGACCACCAGTCCCCGAACCCGGTTTCCTGACTCGACCAGCGCGTCATTGACGAAGGTATAGGGCATTATGGTCACGCCGGCCTCGTCGAGCATCTTTAAAGTTTCGAATTTGAAAATTTCCGGATCAAACATCACCGCTACCTTTGACGGATAGCCGCCGCCGGCCGTGATCAGTCGGTCGCAAAGCTCACGGTAAATCCCGTGGGCGTAATCATACGGAGCCGATAGCACCGCCATGGCGGCCGCGGTGGCGGTTCCACCCAAAAATCCGTTTCGTTCAATCAAAACCGTCTTGGCGCCGGAGCGCGCCGCAGCCAGCGCCGCCGCGATTCCGGCTACGCCACCGCCGGCAACGGCTACTTGATAATCTCCGATAACCGGAATCGACCTTTCTTCCTGAATGACGGTGTTTTCCCCCGCCGTTCTTGGACTGTAGTTCAAAGCAGTACCTCCAAACTCGAATAATAATTGAAGTTCATGAGTGAAAAAACTATCCAAGATCTGCTGACGTTTTGGTTTCAAGCAAAATTATCGCATAATCAAACTTTGAGAGTCAAATTAAAATCAAATGTCAAACGCCGGGTGGCCGGTCCGGCGTTGACGAATTTACGGCTTCAATTTCAAGAGGTCGTTGGAAAAGCCCAAAGCTTGCGACAATCGCAGCGCATGCTTAACGACAATGGGCGCTGTCTCGCCCATCTTTTCCAGGGAGATCCGGTTGATCGAGCTGGAAATGCTCATGGCAGCCACAATCCGGCCGGTATGATTCCGGACCGGAGCGGCGATGCAGCGCGCATCCGCCTCGCATTCCTGATTGTCAAAGGCGAACCCTTGTTTCCTGGCCTTGGCCAGCTCGTCCAGCATAGCATCGATTTCAGTGATTGAATTTTTCGTTAACCTAGGCATTCCCTTGGCGCGAAGGATTTCGATCACATCCATCTGAGCCATTTCGGAGAGGAGGACCTTGCCGGCGCCGGTCACATGGACCGGCGCGCGGTGGCCGATTAAGGCAAAATTCCGGGACTTGGTGTTTCGCTCCACTTTCTCCAGGTAAACGACTTCATTCCGGTCCAGCACGACCAGATTGGCGGTTTCACCGGTTTCTTCCATCAGGTCCCGGAGATACTCATGGGCGATCCGGCGGATATCCAGGTTCTCCAGGACCGCGCTGGAAAGCGACAGTATTTTCAATCCCATCCGGTAATGCCCGCTGACCGGATCCTGCTCGATATAGCCCAACCCCATCAGACTGGACAGTAAACGATGAATCGTGCTGCGCGGTATCGCCAGATTTTTGCTTAATGCCGCCAAGGAGGACTCCCCTTTATTTTCAGCGATCTGCTCCAGAATGGCGATTCCCCGCTCCAGCACTTGCACGGATTTGTTCCGATTCCGCTCCTTGGTATCCACGCCGATCACTCCAGCCTTAGTGTAATGGAAACGTCGAACCCTTCGGAGCCGGACTCTTTATTTAAACTCCCGCACCGCGTCGATGGCGCCGCCCATCGAGCAGTCGGCTTCCCGCTCCACGACCACGTCAATGAGATACGGAACCTTGGATTGAACGGCGCGCTCAAAGGCGGCCCGCAAATCCTCGGCCTTCATCACCCGTTCGGCCTTGGCGCCGAAGCCCTCGGCGATTTTGAGATTGTCGGGATAGATTTGGCCCTCATTGTACCAGAGGCTAACCGCATATTCATAACCATAGGCGTACTTCTGGTTTTGCCGGATCAGGCTCAGATAGCCGTTGTTGACCACGATCACGATGATTGGCACTTGATGCTGGCCGGCCATGGCCAACTCCTCGACCATGAACAGCAGCCCGGCGTCTCCGACCACCACCACCGACGGATCGTCGGGGCAAGCGATCTTGGCTCCGATTGCGGCCGGCAATTCGTAGCCAAGCGTCCCGGCGCCGCCGGACGGCAGATAACGGCGGGGCGCGTCAACCTTCTGCAATTGGCCCGACCAAATCTGGGTCAAGCCGCAACCCGCGGTAAACATGGTGTTGGCGGGGAAGAACTTGTTGATCTCTTCATAAACCCGTTGCGGTTTGATCGGGTAATCATTATAATCGGTTTTGCGGGCCAGCTCCTGCCGGCGCTTGGGAAGAGCGGCGACCCGCTGGGAAGCCTGGGGACGATAGCCGCGGCGTTTGGCTTCATCCAGCAGCGCGACGATGGCCAGCTTGGCGTCGGCCACGATGCCGACCTCGGTCGGGACCACGTTCCCGATCTGCGCTGGCTCGATGTCGATATGAATGAATTTCCGGCCCTTGATATAGGTGTCCAGTTTGCCGGTATGCCGGTCGGTAAAGCGGCAACCGATTCCGATCACCAGATCCGATCCCAGTAAGACCTCATTTCCAATCGGCTGGCCGACTTGAATGCCGGCGTGTCCGGCGTTTAACGGATGATCTTCCGGCAATCCGCCTTTGCCCATATAGGTCGTGATCACGGGAATCGACAGATATTCGGCCAAGGCCCGGAACTCATCGGTCGCTTCTGACAGCACCACTCCGCCACCCAGAATCAACACCGGGTTTTGGCTGGCCGCGATTAGATCCAGCGCTTTGGCGATTAACTTTTGGTCCGGAGTTGGTTTGGACCAGGGCAGCGCTTGATCCGCCGCCGGGTTATATTCGATTTCAGCCATTTGAACGTCGATCGGCAGATCGATCAACACTGGCCCGGGCCGGCCGGAGCGTGCGATCCGGAATGCTTCGCGCATGATCTTGGGGGCTTCAGCCGGATCCGTGATGCACCAGGTCGCTTTGGCCACCGGTTTGGCAATGGTAGCGATATCGACGCATTGAAACGGCTCTTTTCCAAACAATGAAGACGCCGCCTGCCCGGTGATGGCGATCAGGGGAATCGAATCAGCCTGCGCCGTATAAAGTCCGGTAACGAAATTGGTGGCGGCCGGCCCGGAAGTGCAGATGGCCAGGGCCATCTTTCCCGAAGCCCGGAAATACCCGTCGGCCGCGTGCACCGCGCCTTCTTCGTGGCGAGCGATATAATGCTTGATCGGCGAATCCTTTAAAAACTTATAAACCGGATTAATCGCCGCCCCGGGAATTCCGAACGCCGCTTCGATCCCTTCACTTTCCAAAATCTTGACTACCACTTCCGCAACTTGCATTTTGATCAACCTCCGTGGATTGCTCCGCAATTTTGAAACCTTTTCTACTGATGATGATTCGTTCCCTTTTTCCGCATCCCTTTGTGTTTGTGAAATATTCTACTATGCGGAACAAAAATTCCGTGTTGTAGACATCAAAAGACCTTTCACGGCAGTGAAAGGTCTTTAACAAAAAATAAAGTGAGGCGGGAAACGGCTTATTGGGCCACCCGTTTCGCCTCCAGGATCAGCACATCCTCGACCGGCACGTCATCATGATATCCCACCGAGCGGGTCGACACTTCCTTGATCCGGTCGACAACCTCCATTCCCTCGGCCACCCGGCCGAAAACGCAATAACCAAAGCCGGACGGGGTGGCGCTTTTGTGATCCAGGAAATCATTATCAGCCACATTGATGAAAAACTGCGAAGTGGCGCTGTCCACTACCTGGGTCCGGGCCATGGCAACGGTGCCGCGGCGGTTGGAAAGGCCGTTGGCCGCCTCGTTTTTGATCGGCGGGTTGCCTTCTTTATCTTTCATGCCCGGAGTCAATCCGCCGCCCTGGATCATGAACGTCGGGATCACCCGGTGGAAAAGGGTTCCCGCATAGTATCCCTCGTTGACGTAGCTCAAAAAGTTGGCCACGGTGATCGGGGCTTCTTTTTGAAAAAGTTCCAGCCGGATGCAGCCCAGGGATGTTTCCAGGTCCACTTGGGGATTGGCGTCCGGGCCGCTTTGGGGTGACGGTTGGTTCATGTCTCGCTCTCCTTTATGTTTGCTCCGGTTGGCGTCTCCGGATTCATCGCTTCCTGTTCCTTGATATATTGCAGCGCCGTTAATCCAAGAACCATCGCTTTGAAACGCTGCGACCCGGGTTGATGGGCCACGGCCTCCTGCAATTTGGGATCGTTTAAAATCTCTTCAATCTCCTTCGGCACATCCGTCATGGTTTGCTTCACCTCTTTGGGTATACTTTGGGGTATATAAGATAAAATAAATTCCAATGGGTTTCAATTTGCATTCGGCTTTCGGAATGCAAATTTGTTGAGAAATTTATTTCATCCGATATAGAATACCCAAAAGGGCGGGCCATCATGAGGCGCGAACCCGATCTACGGCCGCTGCAGAATCGCTTCCAGGCTTTCCCGCTTCCGGTAAACCGTTGCCTGCATCGAAGCGATCAGATCGCCCGCCTCATCGGTCACCCGGATCGAGTAGGTCGCTAGTTTTGAATGAAGCGACTCCTCCCGGGCTTCGGCGTACAGGACGCCTGAGGAAATTCCCTTAACATATGAGATGTTGGCGTTGACGAGCACCGCGGCCGTGCCGTGCGAATTGGAGGCGGCCGCCAGCGCCAGATCGGCCAGGGTAAAGATGGCCCCGCCTTGAATAATCCCCAAACCGTTCAGATGCTCCGGCCGGATCCCCAGCCTGGCCCGGGCATGCCCCGGCCCGATTTCGAGCAATTCGATCCCGACTGTTTCCATGCAAAACCGGTCATTTAAAATGGCTTGCCTTACCGTATCCACGCGCTTTCCTCCCGCCCCGGCCCTATTTATAGATGAAGTAAGTTGAATTGAATTTATCAATTTTCCTATCATGCCGGCTTTAAGGACATGATGTATATCAGACATTTAATTCAATTTACTTAACCGGTAAACCGCACCGTTCGGTGAATTCCATCAGTTGCCGCTCGCTCAAACCCACCCCCAACGTACCATCCAGCCGCTGCGAGATTTGCCCGTTTTCAAAGCAGAGCACCGTGGGGATCACGTCGACTTCATAGCGGTCAGCCAAAATCTCCTGGTTATCCTGGACCAGCACAAAATTGTTCCGGCCGTCGGCGAACTTGCGAAATGTCGGCAGGAACATGCGGCAGTACGGGCACCAGGTGGCATAGATCAAGGCCATTACGTTGCCTTCCGCTTTCAAAACTTGGTCGAACTGCCGCTCGTCCGTGACCAGTGGACAATCAATACTTGAGTTCATCCCAATCCTCCTTATCGTGCGATATTCGATATTCTTGACCTGATATCCAATATCCTTCCCGATTGGTTGAAATTTGCTTCAATTTTGTTTGAGCCGCAGCGTCCTTTCCGGCAACGAACTGATTTTTAACGGCGCAATAACGTTTTGTAAATTCTTATATAAATACTGTAATTTTGCAATCGATTGTATTATGATTGCAAATGGCGAAATTTTGACATGGAGGTTTGTCGATGTACAGATTGGATGTTGACCGGAGCAACAAACGCTTTACCGTTATTCTCTCCGGATTTTGGACCTTGGAGGAAGGAACCAGGTATCTTGATGACTATCAGGAACAGGTCAGCTCGTTCGATCCCCGGGAATACGTTTTGATGATCGACGCGCGAGATATCAAGACCTCCACGCCGGAGGTGGCGAATCTTTTTCAAAAGGCGCTTCAATTGTTTGTTCAAGATCCCTTTAAGAACCGGTTTATGACCAAGCTGCGCCATGTAATGGCTCAATTGCAAATCGCCCGTTTGGGTCAGGCCATCCCCGGTTTCGATACCATTATCTTTGTGGAGTCATTGGAGGAGTCCCGCTAGTTCCGACGGCGGGCGGGAGCGGATCAAACGAACGGATCCGATGGACGTAACAAAATCATCAGGGGCGGTTGTCTCCCACGGGACAACTTTTTTTTGCCCATTTCGGGCCCCAGGAAGCCGCCGGCATCCCCGAAGTACTTTCCCGGCGGAGCGTTCATTCAAAAACGGATGAATGGTGAAAATCACGGGTGCGTTACGCATAATACGCATATTTTGACCGAAACCGAGCAAAATTTGAAGCGATTGTTACATAATGGTTAAGTTATAATAAGCAAGGATAAACGGGTTAAACTTTTTACTTAACAGCCCCGGAATATTTTCGCCATATCCGTCACATGGCAATTTGATTCTGCCGTTAGCGTAAGGAGGTGATTCCGGGCAAGCGAACCCGCCGTCAATTCCAAAAAACCTGATGCATGTCAAAACGGAAACGAAAGGGAGGTTAGCCATGAGAAAAACTCCGGGAAATTATTTATCGCTTTTTACCTGCAGTTTGCTTTTGATCGTTTTCGGACTCTGCCTCAGCCTTACCTCGGGAGCGACCTTATTCAGTGATAACTTTGAAGACGGCAACTCCACCGGCTGGTCCACCTCGAACGGCAGTTGGTCGGTAGTGACCGACGGCAGCAGGGTCTACAAACAATCCAGCACTTCGACCACTGCCCATGCTTACGGCGGGACCGCCAGCTGGGCCAATTATGCGGCGGAGGCCCGGGCCAAGGCGCTCAGTTTCAACGGGACCGCCCGTTATTTCGGCCTGATGGCCCGGTATCAGAGCTCCAGCAATTATTATTTCCTGACGCTCAGCAACGCTAATACCCTGGAACTGAAGAAAAAGGTCGGCGGCGGTGTCACGGTCCTGGCTTCCAAGTCTTTGGCCGTAGCCACCGGCACCTGGTATACCTTGAAACTGGTCGTCAATGGCGCCAGCCTCAGCGGTTACGTCAATGGCAGCCTCGAACTGTCAGCCACCGATTCGTCGCTCGCCACCGGCAGGATCGGCTGCACTACTTACAATGCCAGCGCCGAATTTGACGACATCCTCGTCGACGATCTGGGTGGAACCGCCACGCCAACGCCCACACCTTCCACGGCGACTCCGACCCCAACACCGTCAACCGCAACCCCAACTCCAACGCCGTCGTCGGCCACCCCGACGCCGACTTCGGTACCCGGAACACCGACACCAACCCCCGTACCGGCCAACGGCGATCTGTTCGTGGCTCCCAACGGCGCTGACAACAATCCGGGGACTATCAACAGCCCGACCACGTTCACCGCGGCCCTCACCAGGATTGCACCGGGAAAAACCATCTGGGTGCGCGGCGGCACCTACGCTTATTCCACCGAGGTAGAGATCGCCCCCGGCAATAACGGGACTTCGGGAAGTCCGAAGAAGATCTTCGCCTACGGTTCCGAGAAGCCGATCTTTGACTTTTCGTCGCAGCCCTTTACCTCCAACGAGGAAAATCCGCGCGGCATCAAACTGGCCGGCGATTACTGGCATCTCAAGGGCCTGGAGATCAGCGGCGCCGCCGACAATGGCCTTTATCTCTGCGGCGACTATAATACCGTTGAACTGTGCGTGTTCCATCACAACCGCGACAGCGGCCTGCAAATCAGCAGGTATGACAATCACACCGCAAGCAGCGATTGGCCGTCTTACAATCTGGTGCTCAATTGCACTTCCTACGACAACCGGGATCCCGACGAGGAGGACGCCGACGGTTTCGCCTGCAAGTTAACATCGGGCGACGGCAATGTATTCCGTGGTTGCATCGCCTATCACAACTGTGATGACGGCTGGGATCTGTTCACCAAACCGGCCACCGGCCCCATCGGTGAAGTCCTGATCGAGGACTGCGTCGCCTATGAGAACGGTTATGCCACCACTTCCAGCGGCGGCATCGAAGCCACCTCCGGCGACGGTAACGGTTTTAAGCTCGGCGGCAGCGAGATGCCGGTGAACCACACCATCCGGCGGAGCATCGCCTTCCACAACCGGGTCAAGGGCGTTCATTACAACAGCAACTCCGGCTCGATCCTGGTCGAGAACTGCACCAGCTGGGACAATCACGGCGGTGGCAATTTCGTATTCTTGCGGGGCACTCATATCTTCAAGAACAATCTCTCCTATTACAATCCCAGCAAGAAGGATGAGATCTCCGGGACCGATGTCGAAAGCACCAACTGCTGGTGGATTGGAAACGCCAGTGTCAACGCCAAGGGCCTGGTGGTCAGCGCCGAGGACTTTGCAAGCCTCACCCCGGCCATCAGCCGCAACGCCGACGGGGGCATCAACCTGGGCAACTTCCTGAAGCTGGCTCCGGGCAGCGACCTGATTAACGCCGGGACGCCCAGCGGCACCGATATCGGAGCCAGGGAAAGCTACTGATTCCAACCCCGGTTACCAAAAGGCAATAAAACGAGGAGTACCGGATATCCCGGTACTCCTTGCTTTTTCCAGCCAGGTCCGTATTGGTGCCCCAATGACCCGGATAGCGTTATTTGGCGATCTCCACATCCACATTGAAGTTAGGACGCAAGAAACGGTCCGGCTTGACAATGCTGATCTCCACTGGAACATTGGTTTCTCCGTTCTGCTTAACCGCCATATCCGAGATCCGGATCACTTTCCCCTGATATTTGCGGGAATTGTCAGCCACCGGAATGATCGTGACCGCGGCGCCGATCCGGACATCCTTAATGAACTCCTCGGCCACGTCGGCGGAGACGTATAGGCTGTCCAAGTCCATGATGCTTAGCAGTTTCTCCTGTTTCTCCTCGACCCCCACCGAATACCCGGCCGCGCAGTTGATCTCGTAGACCACGGCATTGGCATAGTCCGAGATAATGATGTTCCCTTGGAGAAAGCTCTGATTCAGTTTGTTCCTCATTCGCGTCAGGTCATACTCCAACACCCTCACCTTCTCCGCCTGCACCTCGATTCCGGTGATTCCGGAATTTTGAGCCAAAGAGAGCTGAATGTCGGTGATCTCCTTTTCTTTCTCTTTCACCACGTCTTTAAAGTCATCCACTTCTTGCCGGGAGATCAACTCCTTTTGAAACAGCGACTCTTTATCAGCCAACTGCCCCCGGAACTTCAGGTAGGTCTCTTCGGAATCCTTCAAGCGCTTTTTGAGCCGGAGCAATTCATAGCGGGCTTGATTCAGCTCATTCTCCTTGCTGCCGATCATCGCCTTGAAATCGTTGATATTTAAATAGATCAAAGGTTCGCCAAGTTTTACGTTCTGGCCGTCTTTGACCGGGACTTTGAGGATCTGGGCCGGAAAATCGAGATTGATATCCTTATGCTCTCTCGCCTTCACCAGGCCGAAAGCTTCCACTCCTTGATTAACCGCTGCTTTGGGCTTAACCGCCGCCGCCTTTTTTACTTTTTGGCGGTTGCAGCCGGAGCTGGCTAACGTCAAAACAATGATCAAAATGGCCGCCAGTAACTTAAACGCCCGAGTGCTGCGCATCTGCTTCCCACACCTTTCCGTCTCTGACCTGGATGATCCGGTCGCCATAAGCCGCCGCCTCTTGGGAGTGCGTGACCTGGATAATGGTCTTCCCGTGCTCCCGGTTGATCTGTTTTAAGAGCTTCATGATCTCAGTCCCGGTGGCGCTGTCCAGATTGCCGATGGGCTCATCGGCCAGGATAATATCGGGTTCGTTGATCAAAGCGCGGGCAATGGCCACCCGCTGCTGCTGTCCGCCCGAGAGCTCCCTGGGCGTATGATGGCGCCGGTCACTCAAACCTACGCTCTCGAGGGCCCGGTTTAACCTTCCTTGTTCCGCCTTGATCCGTTTGCCGTCGAGCAGCAACGGGAGCAAGACGTTCTCTTCCACCGTTAAGTTTGGAACCAGATTATAAAACTGAAAGACGAAGCCGAGTTCCCGGCGGCGCAAGATGCTCTCTTCCCGGTCTTTCATGGCGGCCAGTTCCTGGCCCTTGACCCGGATACTCCCGGAGGTCGGTTTATCCAACCCTCCGATCAGATATAGCAACGTGCTCTTACCGGACCCCGAGGGTCCCATGATTGAGACAAACTCACCGGGCCAGACGGTGAGCTGAATCTCCTTCAAGACCTCCACCTCGATTGCTCCCAGTTTGAACGTTTTGCACAGGTCCACCGCTTCTACCACCGGTCTTGCCATCTTGGTTACCCTCTACCTTTATTCGTATTTAATCGCTTCAATGATGTTCAGCTTGGAGGAGTTCAGCGCCGGGCTGATCGAGGCGAGGACCGTAATGACGACCCCGGCCCCGAAAGCGATCAGATACTCGCGCAGCGAATAATGCACCGGAACCGCTTGATTGATGGCCCGCATCAGAAAGGGAATCAACTCGATCAGCGCCGTCCCGGTGAGAATTCCGACGCTGCCACCGATGATCCCTCCGGTAACCGACTCGATCAGGATCATCTTGACGGTCTGCCCTTTGCTCATTCCCACCGAACGCATCATCGCCAGGGAACGCCGGCGTTCTAAAAAACTGATGATCAGGTTGTTGAAGACGCCAAAGATTCCAATAATCATCGTCATGACTGAAAAGCCCTGCAGTAGCAGGAACATTTTCCCGATCGAGTTCAGCTCGTCTTGGGTGATCTGCCTCATCGTCTGGACCCAGGGCCGGTTGCGCTGAAATTTTTTTTGGATCCGTTCCGCCACGGTTGTGGGATCTTCAGCGGTCTTAACAAAGACATCGCCGTAGTACTGAAGACCAGCGTCCAACTTCAGAAACCTGGCGGAAGCCAGCGCGTAACTGCCGTTCCACATCAGTGAATCGAAGAAACCGATCACCCGGTAGACCCGCCTGCCCCGGGCCAGCTTCAGCGGCAAGCGGTCGCCGGCCTTTACCCCCAGTTTATCCCGGAGAATGGCCGAGAGAAGCAGGTTCCGCCCTTGATCCAATTCTTTCAGATCCGCCCGACGCTCCCCGCCTAGGTTCACGTTCCAGAACTCCTGGTGGCGGTGGGGATGGATCCCGTGGATCAGATTGATCCGCTCCTTGGTCCCGTCAATGTCAACCCGGTCGACCTCATAAACCCCGTAGACACCGCTGACTCCTTTCACTCCGCGCAACACCGCCTCAAATCTCCGGTCGGCCTGATAGTATTCCATCCAGATCGCGAACTCCCCGTCCTTGAAGAAATTGACCACTTCCTTAATTACGCTGAAGCTGACCGTGTTGATCATCAACAGGCTGGAGATGCCGATGGTCAGCAGGGAGATATTATTGAGGATGCTCTTATTTTCGCGCAGGTTTTTGGCGGCCAGAACCCCTTCGTTCCCCAGGAGCACCGAGTAAATCTGTTCCAACAGTTTTAAGAAGCCGGCGGTCAGATAGGGGATGAGCAGTACCGCGGCAGCCACAGTCAGCAGCATGCACAGGATATCGATGGGGAGCGCCCAGGCTTTGGGGGCCAGAAACGGCGCTCCCGCCGCCAGCCCCAGACAGAGGAGGCCCGCCATCCACCGGAACCTTTTCTTGGAAAGCGGCCGCTCCATTGCATTGAGGATGATCTCTTTCACCGGCAATTTGGCGATCTTGATGATCGGCCAAGCTGAGCTGAGCGCGGGGAGCAGTACCGCCAGGCCGAACGCGGCCAGCAGGTGTCCCGGGCCGAACTGGCTCTTCTGTCCGACCTGGGAAAGGCTTTCGGGCGTCATCAATGCCGACATGACTTGCAGAATGCCGACCCCCAACAGACAGCCGAAGGCTCCGCCCAGACAGCCATAGAGGATGCTCTCGGCGAACATGATCAAGTCCGTGATCCTTCGGCTGGCCCCGATGCTCCGGAAGGTCCCGATCACCGGCAGCCGTTCTCTAGTGATCACCTTAAAGGAAGAGTAGATAATAAAGACGCTCATAAACAGGACCAGCACCACCATGATCAAAAACGGCGTGGTCACCGACTCGGTATAACGCCTAAGCTCCGCTTTGGAGAAGGGTTCGCGGACGATGTAGCGCCGGTATTCCCGGGAGAGGATCTGAATCATCGCCTCGATCCGCGCCGGATCCTTCAATTTGATAAAGGCCATCGTAACCCGGCCCGGAGCTTCAAACAGCCGCGCCAGGGTGTCCGCAGGAACCAGCGCCGTATTGGACCGGCCGTCCTCTTGAAAGATGCCTGAGCTTTCGGCGATCCCGACGATCCGGAACCGGTGGCGTCCCTCCCGCAGCTTCAGTTCAATATTGTCGCCCACGTCCAGCTTCAACTGTTCCGCCGTCTTCCGGCTGAGCACGATCTTGTTTCCAGTGAACGGACGGAGGCTGGATTGCCGCGCCAGGAGAAAAGGGCTCAGCTGTTCCAGCTCGTCCAGGTCAAACCCTCGAAGATCAAAATTCAACGATTCCCGGAGGTTCTTATAGGTCGCCCGCATCTCAAGCGAACCCACCGCATACTCTAACCGGTCCGCATATTTGCGGGCCGGCGCCAAAGTGAAGAGCCCGGTCGGCGACTTTGGCCCTCCGTGGATGATGATCTCGGCGGTTCCTACATACTTCTTGACCCGCTCCAGGAAGGCGTGCTCCAGCGTTCCCGACAGGGCGATCGAGGCGAAGAACAAGGCGGAAGACAGGGTGATCGAGAACAGAATAAGGAAAGTCCGGAATTTCTGCTCACGAATGTTACGAAGAATGAATTTGATCAGAATCAGCATGAAAGAGCCCTTCAATATTCGGTGAAATGGCAATTATAGCCTTAAGACGAATTATTGGAAATTCGGTTCCAGGGATTTCTAGTAAACCAAGTTACGATTTTGTTACAAAAAAGTCCGGAAGATATAAGGAGGATTTGGCATAGGGCCTAAAAATAACTGGACTGATCGAATAAAGGTTACTATGGCATCGTTCCAATCCCACGGCATCCATTGCCGTTAAGGCGGCACCTAATGCCGGAACTGCGGCATTAAACGCTGCAACTACGGCATTCATTGCCGAAGCAACGGCACTCGTTGCCGCAACTGCGGCGTCCATTGCCGTTAAGGCGGCACCTAATGCCGGAACTGCGGCATTAAACGCCGGAACTACGGCATTCATTGCCGAAGCAGCGGCGCCCGTTGCCGCAACTGCGGCATCCATTGCCGTTAAGGCGGCACCTAATGCCGGAACTGCGGCATCAGGCGCCGCGCTTTTTCGGCATTCACAACGGGATCATCGAACCGGCTTCCTGACGTCACAAAAGAACCATTCCGGTTTTAGTCCACCATCCTCCGCACTTGGTCGACCTCCCGGATCCGGATCGAGGCCCGGTGGAACTCGATCAGCCCCTCATCTCGCATTCGGGCCAGTTCCCGCGATAACGACGGCCGGGAGACATTCAGGAAATCGGCCAGCTCGTTCCGGTTCATCGGCAGCATAAAGGTTTGTCCGCCCGCCTTGCGGTATTGTTCCAGCAGAAAAGCGCAGATCTTCCCCCGCAGGCTCCGGATGGTCAGATACTCGATCTTTCTGTTGAGCATCAGCGCCTTTTCGGAGATGATCCTGAGCATATTCAGGACCAGAATGTGATGGCCGGCGCAAGTCCGCTCACAGGTCCCCACAAGCCGGCCCGGCGCGAAGAAACAGGCGGTGGACCGTTCCTGGGCGATCACTGACGCCGGCCACTGATTGAAACCGGAGAAGGCCGCCATCTCGCCGAAAAGTTCCCCTGGCGCCAGCAGCGCCATGATCACGCGGTTCCCGGCCGAGTTCTCCTTGACGATCTCAGCCTGGCCGGCCAGCAGCACCCCCACACCAGCAAACGGGTCGCCGGCAATGGCCAGCGCCTCGCTTTTCTGATAGTGGCGGAGCTCCGGCTTTAAGCATCCGATCACGCTTGGGAGCTCAGTGGCGGCAATCTCCCGAAACAACGGAGTTTCCGATAAGACCCGCAACCATTCTTGGTTCACCGGACGTTCCTCCTTGACTTTTGGTAACCTCGGCTACCGATTTATCCTTCTCATTATATTATACTAAAAGCGTCGTGAAAACCCTTGGCCGTAAGGCAAGGGCATCCAAAAGCTCGAAAACCATTTGGAGACCGTAAGGAGGAATGAACGATGAAACGCAAGATTGTCACGATCGATGAGGCCAAATGCAACGGTTGCGGCTTATGCGTCTCCGCCTGTCACGAAGGCGCGCTGCAATTGATTGACGGCAAGGCCAGACTGATATCCGAATCATACTGCGACGGGCTGGGCGCCTGTCTGCCGGAATGCCCGGTGGACGCCATCCGGATCGAGGAACGGGAAGCGGCGGCCTTTGATGAAGTAGCGGTACAGCAACGCATGCAAGGCGCGCCAAACGTTCATCCGCCGCTGAGCGGCGGCTGTCCGGGAACCATGGCGCGGACACTGGCGCGGCAAACGACGCCGGTTCCAGCCGAAACCCCGGTGCAGGCGGCGGCCAAACCTGCCTCGCAACTCCGGCAATGGCCCTGCCAGATCAAGCTGGTTCCGGTGAACGCGCCGTATTTTAAAGGCGCCCACCTGCTGGTGGCCGCCGACTGTACCGCGTTTGCCTATGCGGACCTGCATCAGGAATTCATGCGCAACAAGGTGACCCTAATCGGCTGCCCGAAACTGGATGACGTGGATTACGCCGAGAAGCTGACCGCCATTCTGGAGGCCAACGAGATCAAAAGCGTGACCGTGATCCGGATGGAAGTGCCCTGTTGCGGCGGGCTGGAGAATGCGGTCAAACGGGCTCTGCAGGCCAGCGGCAAAATGATCCCCTGGCAGGTAGTGACCATCAGCATTGACGGGAATGTCATTGAAGACTAACCAAATTATAAGGAGGCTATCCCAATGTCCAACATGTTCTGTTTCCAATGCGAGCAAACCGCCGGTGGCAAAGGCTGTACCGTATCGGGCGTCTGCGGCAAAAAGCCCGATGTCGCCGGCAAGCAGGATGAACTGACCTGCGCCCTGATCGGCCTGGCTCGCGCCGCGGCCGGCCAAACTCCGACCAAACATGCGGATGAACTGATGATGCAGTCGCTTTTCGCCACGATCACCAATGTCAACTTCGATCCGGGACGGATCGACGAGCTGAAGGCGGCGGTTCAAGCGGAAAAAGCAGCTTTGGGCAGAGCCGATGATCTGGATCTTGCCACGCTTTGGAACGGCGACACCGATATCGTCTCACTCCGTTCCACCCTGCTGCTGGGGATTCGCGGCATGGCCGCCTACGCCTGGCACGCTTATGTGCTCGGCAAGGAAGACCCGGCCGTGACCAACTGGTTCTATCAGGGAATGCGGGCTTTAGGCGAGGATCATACGGTGGAAGGCTGGCTCGATCTGTTGATGGAGTTTGGTCTGATCAATTTGAAATGCATGGCGCTGCTGGATGAAGCCAACACGTCGACCTATGGCCATCCGGTTCCGGCCAAGGTAACCACCCATATTGAACCCGGCCCGTTCATCGTCGTCTCCGGCCACGATCTGCTGGACCTGAAGCAGTTGCTGGAGCAGACCGCGGGCCAGGGGATCAATATCTATACTCACGGCGAGATGCTGCCGGCCCACGGCTACCCGGAGTTCCAGAAATACCCGCATCTCAAGGGCAACTTCGGAACCGCCTGGCAGAACCAGCAAAAGGAGTTCGACGCCATTCCGGCGCCGGTGCTGTTCACGACCAACTGTCTGATGCCGCCGAAACCGAGTTACAATGACCGGGTCTTTACCACGGCGGTGGTCGGTTATCCGGGACTGGTCCACATCCCGGAGGCTTCGGAAGGAGCCAAAGACTTTGGTCCGGTGATTAAAAAAGCCCTGGAACTCGGCGGCTGGCCGGAAAAGAAAGCGTTCACGGGGATCAACGGCGGTTCGGAACTGATGACCGGCTTTGGCCGGCAGACGGTGCTCGGCGCGGCCGAGCAGGTGATCGCGGCCGTCAAAGCCGGAGCGATCAAGCATTTCTTCCTGGTCGGCGGCTGCGACGGAGCCAAGCCGGGCCGAAATTACTATACGGAGTTTGTTCAAAAAACGCCCTCCGATACGGTGGTGCTCACCTTGGCTTGCGGAAAGTTCCGGTTCAATGACTTGAATCTGGGTGAGATCGGCGGCTTGCCCCGGATCATGGATATGGGGCAATGCAACGACGCTTATTCCGCCATTCAGGTCGCCCTGGCGCTGGCCGACGCGTTCAACTGCACCGTGAACGACCTGCCGTTGACGCTGGTGCTTTCCTGGTATGAGCAGAAGGCGGTCTGCATTCTCCTGACCCTGCTGGCCCTAGGCGTGAAAAACATCTACCTTGGGCCCTCGCTCCCGGCGTTCGTCTCGTCCAATGTTCTGAACGTCCTGGTCGAGAAGTTCGGCATCCGGCCGATCAGCACTCCGGAGGCGGATTTGAAGGCAATTTTGGGGTAAGCGGTATCAATAATAAGACCGGTCCGGTTCTTCCGGGCCGGTCTTTGATATGCAGCCGTTGTTCGATTCGCCATTGACGGATTTATCAAATACTGATACTGAGGATTAAATGAGCTCCGCAAGATTTATAGAAAGATCAAAAGACCTACGAATTGAACCGTTTCCCCTAACCTCCCCAGAAAACCATGTTCACTTCCGGTTCGCGGCCAAATCGTTATCACCATCGAAGCACACCCATCATCGCCGCCATGGTCGGCGGCGACGCCGCTTCTTTCCATGGATGGAAAACAGCGGCCGGCCGCGAAGCCTTCACTTGGTGCGCTTACGTACTACCATGGATGGTGACGACCGTTACCGGAGGAATCAAAGGAAGGGTCCGGGAAACCATCGGTTTTCCGGCGATCTTTTGCTCTACTTTGGGTCGGTCCAAAAGTGGAACTTGGCCCCAGCATCAAGCCGTACTTATCTATCTCTTTGCCTTACAAACGCTACAAAAGCTCTAATCTCCTTCTTTTCATCCTCTGAAAATTGGCTCAAATCAATACTTTCGTAAGAATCCTCCTGCGCCAACTGTCGTCCCAACAAATAATCCACCGAAACCTCAAAATAGTCAGCAATCGTCATCAACGTTTTATAATCCGGCTTTCTTTCACCGGTTTCATATTTCCCCAGCCTCCAATATGATATACCCAACCCTTTAGCCAAAGCTTCCCGGGTTAACCCCTTCTCTTTTCGTAACGCGTTCAACTGTTCGCCAAACGACAAATGATACACCCCTTTAAGATCAAAGTAGTACAGATTGTCCAAATCATGAGTTGTTTTTGTACAAAACGGGAAAATATTAGTTGACATTTGGACAATTCGTCCATTATAATGAAGATAATATTATGAGAACCGGAGGTGCCCCCATGCCCAATCCGGCCCCAATGATTACCTCATTCGAAATCGCCTGCCAAGACTTCATCGGCCAACGCGTCGATCAAATCTTCACCGAGTAAGCCCTCCCGAATCCCGAATACCGCCAATACCTGGAGGAAAGCCTGAAAGCCCTGGCCGAGTTTTACGAACACCTGGACCCAAAGGGCAAGGACGCCTATTCCCGCCATGAATCAGCCGACGGCCTCGGTCAGGAGCTGGCCTTCCGGATCGTGTATCGCCAGGCATTGCTGGATGGGCTGAAACTCACAAAGTTATTAGGGGTTATGGTACGGGACTAACATTAGCAACAAAAGCAACGCCACATACAAGTGTAAGGTGCGATCTTATGTATGATTTATTAATTTATTTTTAGACATGTTTTTTCAATCCACGCACCCCTGCAGGGTGCGACGTTTTAAGATTGGTGATGATCTGTTTGGTCTTACGTTTCAATCCACGCACCCGTGCAGGGTGCGACGCAGACAGTCACAAAGCGGCCTAGAGGGCGACCGAGTTTCAATCCACGCACCCGTGCAGGGTGCGACATGAATGTTGAAAACGAATGGTGGTTCAAAATGAGTTTCAATCCACGCACCCGTGCAGGGTGCGACTTAATGACAATGCGGATATTGTTGACACTGGATTGTTTCAATCCACGCACCCGTGCAGGGTGCGACCATCACCCCGACCGAGATCTATGCCGGGAAAGTTGTTTCAATCCACGCACCCGTGCAGGGTGCGACGATTGTACTCCCAAATCTATCAGTAGTTTACGTGTTTCAATCCACGCACCCGTGCAGGGTGCGACGATTGTAAATGCGGCGGCGAATTAGGACAACGGGGTTTCAATCCACGCACCCGTGCAGGGTGCGACCTAACTTGGATTTATATGGCCTCTTTCTCAAACGTTTCAATCCACGCACCCGTGCAGGGTGCGACCCCCTGGGCGGACTCCGTAAGCGGGTTATGAACCATGTTTCAATCCACGCACCCGTGCAGGGTGCGACGATAAATATTTTTACTCTTCACATAAAAATACAGGTTTCAATCCACGCACCCGTGCAGGGTGCGACTCGGAAAACTGTTTCTTGTCAAGTGTCGTAGTTGTGTTTCAATCCACGCACCCGTGCAGGGTGCGACTCAATGGTTCAGATGCTGGCGGCGTGATTAGTTTGTTTCAATCCACGCACCCGTGCAGGGTGCGACGCCTTAAACAAACGCAGTGCCCGCAATGCGATGGTTTCAATCCACGCACCCGTGCAGGGTGCGACGTCTTTTTAGCTATAACCCCCACCCCCATCACGTGTTTCAATCCACGCACCCGTGCAGGGTGCGACGATCCGCAGGCTGAGCTTGAAAGCGGATTTATTCTGTTTCAATCCACGCACCCGTGCAGGGTGCGACGCCGCAAGGCGTATTTTTGGGGCTTGGTACGGAGTTTCAATCCACGCACCCGTTCAGGGTGCGACGTAATCCCTTGGCCGGTCTTTCCTGATTCTTGATAGTTTCAATCCACGCACCCGTGCAGGGTGCGACATGCCGGCGCGAACCGGGACTATGTTCTGCCGGACGTGTTTCAATCCACGCACCCGTGCAGGGTGCGACAGCATACCCTTCAAACCCTTTTCCCACCAGAAATTCGACAACCCTTTCCGCGAACCTCTTTTTTTCTGCCAAAATAATCCTCCGTTTTCCCCTCACGATCGCTCCAACCCCCGCCAAATCAACACCGCGAACCTCCCCGGAAAACCATGTTCACTTCCGGTTCGCGGCCGAATCTTCATTCCCATCGAAGCACACCCATCATCGCCGCCATGGTCGGCGGCGACGCCGCTTCTTTCCATGGATGGAAAACAGCGGTCGGCCCCGAAGCCTTCACTTGGTGCGCTTACGTACTACCATGGATGGTGACGACCGTTACCGGAGGAATCAAAGGAAGGGTCCGGGGTAACCTTGGTTCTTAAGGGCAGGACGGCCCAAAGATGAGGCCCCCAAGGATGGGAGTTGGCCGAATCCCCGGCGACCTTTTGCTCCACTTTTGGGTCGCTCCAAAAGTGGAAATTGGCCCCAACGCCGATTGAAGCTTTTCGAAAGAGATTGTTCTAGAAGTGTGGTTCCCCAGGAAATGAGGGCCGGTTTTGTTGGTCCACGGTTTCGGCGGCGAGTGACTTTTTGGTCGGTCAAAAAGTCACCAAAAACCCGTTGGAACCGACGGTTCCAATCCTCCCTTGATGCATCCGGTACCCGTCTTCGCCACCCTGGCCTTTCGACTGGCTACCAGGTCATAGCTTCCGAAGTCCCCTTCGTAGGCGACCGCTGTTTTTCATCCACTAAAAAATGCGTCGCCCGCCTTCCCTCCTGGAAGGCGGGTGCTATCCCTCACCGGTAGAATGGCAACGCCGGGTCTGCGCCTTAACCGTAACGGTCCCTGGTTTGCGGTAACGATACAAAATATAACTGCAGCCGACTAAACTTAATACTCAGATATTAAACTTCCGGCGGCTCATACCGGTAATGCTCCAGCCGGACTATCTCCTTTAAACCGATCGCTTCCGCCAGCCGAATCGAAGCCGAATTAGTCTCCGCCGCCTGATAGCGCGGGATGAAATCCATGCTTAACAGGTGAGCCAAAGCGGACGAAACAACCTTCCGGGCCAGCCCCCGCCGTCGTTGCTCCTCCACCGTATGGACCGCTCCGATCTCCCATACCCGGCCATGGTTTGGAAACGTCAGACAGGCGCAGGCCGGGAGGCCATTGAGGTCATGGACGGCGTACCAATAAGCTCCTTTGGCGAAGTATCCTTCGATCTCCTTCCGGACATATCCATTCCACTCCCACAAGGGAATCAGCCGCCCATCGGGCTGCTGGCCGACAGCCACCTCCCGATCGAACGAATAATTGCTGCCGGAAGGACAGCTATACGTGATATACGCTCGCTGGCGCGTCAACTCAAAGCCGTTCCGCTCCAAAAGCGTCTTCAGCTCCGGCCGCTGCAACTTGAAGATCAGATTCGCCTTTCTGGGAATGAGCGTCAACAACCGTTCGACCGGCAGGCCGGAACCGGCCAGATAGACCACGAATTCCGCTTCCGGATACGTCGCCCGGTCAAACGGCGAAGCAGCGACGGGCAACAGCAAAACCGCTCCCCAGTCCGGGCCGTCAACTTCGGCGAAAGACTGAATAACTTCCCCGTAGGACTCGATCATCTTTAAATGGCTAATGTTTTCTAAAGGGTTCTCCGCCAGCCGCTTTTTAATATCTTCCAAGTCAGCCGCGCGGAGTGGAATCATGCTCCCGATTTTGGTCTTTTTTTCTCGAGTCATTTATATTAATCGCCCTCGTTTCCGTTTGGCCAGCAGATCTCGGTGAGACCCACTCCATCGGGGCTGCCCCGACCCAGCTTCCGCTTGTAATAAGCGGCTCTACCGGAAATCATCGTCGTTTATAAGCAGCGAATATTCCTTCATTAACGATTCTGCTTGAGATTTATCAATTTCAGTAAACTTCGGTTGAGCAGTATAATAATAGGTTCCTCCCGGTTTAATGTCAAAGATTCGCTCGGGATACAATTCCCCAGCGTCTATACCAAAGATTGTTGCTAGACGAAGTTTGTCGCCGGTCACTTCAAAACAATAATAGGTTTTCCCTTTCAAACAGGTCATCAATAAGCCATTCGAATCTTATGTTTATAATTAAAAACATATATTGTGGATTCTAGTTCTTCGGCCGATAATATCCCGGTGGGGACCAACATCATTGCCAACAAGCAGACGACCAGGAGATGTTTCTTCATTCAAATACCCTCCTTTTTCTTTGTAAGCGGTAATTTAAAACTCTCGTAAATTTTCCACACTTCTCGTTTTTATCCTTCATTTCACGGCTGGTTGGCGCCGTTTTCCGAATCAATCTGAGTTTAGGCCATAAACCGGGGCCATTAACTGCCCGACAGCAGGTAATGATCCCCAATAATTACGATACCTTTCTAAGGTTCGGCTAACTCCCGGTACTCGTATAATGCCCTACCCCCCACTCCCAAAACGCCAGGGACAGCCCCAAAAATACGGTTCCGGCCGGCAAAGCCAGCCACCCCAAAACCTCCGGGACACCCCAGCCGCAAGCCGCGGCCGCCGGGTAATAACAAAAGACCAGCATCGGCACGATGTAAATAAAAGTGTCCTTCAGCCAGCCCGGCAGCAGGTCCGGCGGGCACTTGGCAACCTGGTAACTGCCGTTGGTGAAGATGTAAATCCAATCCGGCGCCTGGACCGTCCAGAAAGCGACAGCGGAGGCGAAGATAAACACCCCGGTGTACGTCAAATACCCGCCCGCCAGCGCGAGCAGCAGTTGCAGCGCGGCGGCCGGAGTCAGATTTACCCCCAGTTTCCAGAGGGCCCAGGCCATCATCCCGCCGCCGCCGATGGCCCGGGACACCCGATCGAGACGGAACCGAAAGACCATGGTCTGCAAAAAGGTGCAACGCGGCCGAAGCAATACCCGATCGAATTCACCGGTCCGGACTTGCCAGGGGAACGCGTCAAACCCGCGCGAAAAAAGCTCCGCCATTCCAAAGGCGGTGATGGCGATCCCATACACCAGCATCACCCGTTCCAGCGTCCAATCCCCAACCCGGCCGAACCGGTCAAATAATAGCAGAACCGCCAAGGGATCGGTGAATACTACGAAAAACACGTTGAAAATATTGAGGGGCCAGCCTCGGTACTGCAGCGCGGACAAAAGGTTCACCCGCAAATACTTGAAATAAAGACGAAATCCGGTCATTGCTCAACCCCCTTGAATCACCAGTCGTTTCAGACTCCGGCCCGTCCAGAACCATCCGGCCGCCGCCAAGATAACCGCCCATGTCAATTGGAATAAAACGACGCGCCACACCGCCTCCGCCGCCATGGTCCCGACATAAAACCGGAGCGGCAGATCCAGCAGTCCGGCAAAGGGTTGCCACGATAAAAACGGTTGGGTCCATTCCGGCCAGAGCTGCAACGGCAGATAAGAACCGGACAGGACATCGGCGGTTATCAGCATGATCCAGGCCGGTCCTTCACCCCAGCGCACTTTCAGCAGCAAGGCATAGGTCATCCCCAGGCAGGCGCAGGAGAGCAAAAGCCCGGCGCCGATGGCGAGCAGGCAGGCAAAGAATCCTTCCGGCGAGGCCGGCGGCGGCAGATGGTACGGGGCGGGCAGAAGCATGGCAACGGCCGCCACCGGCGCCAATTGCAGCAGAAACGGAGCCAGCCGGGTCGCGGCCGCCCGCGTGAACCAATGGGCATAAAGGTCCAATGGCCGGCATAATTCCACTCCGACCTCGCCGTTGCGGATCTTTTCCCAAACCTCATTATCCGCCGCCATGATCGGTAGCAGCGGCGCGACCAGTTGCACCAGCCATCCATAAGCCACCGCCTGGTCAACACTCATCCCGGCGCTGATTCCGGCGCCGGCGTTCCGGCCGAACCGGAAGAAAATCAGCATCATGGCCGCATGAACCAGTCCCCAGAAAATAAAGGTAAGCATCTTGGCCCAGGCGGCCGCCCGGTACTGAAGCCGCAAAATCAATTGCATCCGGAAAATGGAACGGCACGCCTTAACTAATCTCATAGTTTCAACTCCCGGTACATGAGAGCGATCATCTCGTCGACATCCGGCTCTTCAACGACCATATCCACCAGGGGGCAGGCCGCGGCCAGGCTAGCCACCAATTGATGGGCGGGTATCGCCTCGGGGTTGAAATTCACCAGGCATTCGGTCCCCCGGATCTCCACCCGGTCCGCGCCCGGCAATTCCTTCAAATCGGTGGTCCGGGCCAGCCGGGCCCGGACCCGCCGCTGCGGCGCGTACCTTCTTCTGAGTCCGCCCAGGGTCCCGTCGTACAAAATGCTGCCATGCCCGATGACCATCACCCGCTCGCATAAGGTTTCAATATCGTCCATGTCGTGAGTGGTCAGGATCATGGTCACCCCCTCCTTGCGGTTCAGCTCTTTCAGGAAATCCCGCAAAGCGATTTTGGATACGGCATCCAGACCAATGGTCGGTTCATCCAGAAACAGCAGGCCGGGCCGGTGCAGCAGCGCCGCCGCCAACTCGCAACGCATCCGCTGGCCCAGACTGAGTTGGCGCACGGGCGTATCCAACAGCCCGCCGATATTTAAAATCCCGGTCAGTTCCGCCAGGCGGTCGCGGTAGTCGTTCTCCCGGACATCATAGATATCGCGCAGCAACTCCAGGGAATCCCGGACCGGCACATCCCACCACAATTGGCTGCGCTGGCCGAAGACCACCCCGATCCCGGCCACGTGCCGGACCCGTTCCTTCCAGGGAATCCGGCCCATAATCCGGCACCGGCCGCTATCGGGAACCAGAATTCCACTCATAATCTTGACCGTGGTCGATTTCCCGGCGCCGTTCGGACCGATGTATCCGACCAGCTCGCCCTGGCCGATGGCAAAACTGACGCGGTCCAGCGCCTTGACCTCCGTCATCTCCCGGGCGAACGCGCCGCGAATCGCGCCGAGCAACCCCGGCGGACGCCGCGCCACCCGGAAGGTCTTGCAAATGGACTCCATTTCAATGAGCGACATTCCTTTCACCTCGTTTTCCTTAGATGTTGAGCCACAGAATGCCATGATACCGTTTGAGGTTCCATTTGTAAAACCGCCGCTTCCGCCCGGCCATGCTCCCAAAACGGAGCGAATCCCACTAGCTTTGTTTTGCGTTTAAATCCAAGAAATATCTTGACAAGTTCGTGATTTTACGGTAAAGTACATTCAGATGGTAGACAGTTCCATCCGCCGGGCATTCTTGTATCAAAATTGGTACGGTTGCCATGATTCGATTACTGACCTGATCCTGGATCAGGTTTTATTATTTATAACCGGGCTATCATTGCAAAACGAAAGACCCCGTAATTTTAACAGGGTCTTTGTATATCCGCGATTGACGCATTCAACGATCCTCCGGCGGCGAAGACTCAAATTCCGGTTTCGAGGCTTTCGGATGAAGCGACGCAAAGCTTGCTGAAAAAACCTAAAAAAACAACCGCAAAGACGCGGTTAGTTATTTCTATCTTATCAGGTTATACGTTGCGGGTTCGCTTTCATCGGAGTGAACAGAATTCCGTTCTTTATTTGCTCGTCTCCGGTTTTCGTAAAGCCTAGTTTTTCATAAACCGGTACCGCATACCGCGAAGCGTTTACTTCGATTTCTTCGAGTGAACCTTCTTTTAATATCCGGCATTTTTCCAATGATGTTTTAAAGAGTTCCCTGGCGATTCCCCGATTATGATAAGCCTTGCTCACAAACAGTAAACAAACGTGATTGCAGTCCTGCATTTCAATCATTCCGACAATCTGATTACCGTCCTTGGCTGTTATCAGAAAGTATCTTCCGCTGTTTTTCCGCTGCAAAACCGAATCAGGCAAAATAAAATCCCCAAAATTGGCGACCCCTTCCGGAGAAAAATCCGGCGCGACATATTCTTCAAAAACAGCTCTTACCAATTCAAATATTTCCTTTTCTTCCCCTTCATTCATCTCTTGAAAAGTAAGGCCGTTTTTCATCGCTTATCATTCCTTCCAAGTCTTTATTTAAAAAGACCAAACGACAGATCGGGAAAGTATTAAGTGTACTGCTCGGTTGGCTCCCTACCGGCTCTGATCAACCCATCAACCCTCGAACTTCATTTTTAAACAAGTCCCCCCGCTCCTTGTAATTCCGGAACATTCCGAAACTGGCGCAAGCGGTGGAAAGAAGGACGACACCCCCGGGCGGCGCCTTCCGGAAAGCGGTGGCCACGATCTCCGTCATATTCTGGCAGCCATAAACCAATTCCGGAAGCGGACGCCCGGACCGTTCCGAAATGGCTTGAATTTTAGCGCCGATCAGCGGGCCGGTCACCCCGATCAGGATGACGGCGCTGACATTCCCTCCTAAAATCTCTTCCGCCAATTGAGAGAAGTCGGCCCCTTTATCGGCGCCTCCGGCAATCAGCACGATCGGTTCGGTAAAGGCTCGAATCGCGACCATGGTCGGGTCGGGGGCGGTTGCGAACGAATCGTCGAAGAACTGGATCTGATTCACCGTCCCCACATATTCGAGGCGGTGTTCCAAGCCCCGGTAGCCGGAGATCCCTTCCCGGATCGATGCGATATTGGCGCCCGCCGTCCGGCTCGCCAGCGCGGCGGCGGAAATGTTCAGCAGATTATGATCGCCGCGCACTTGAATCGATTCGCTGGAAATCAGCCGTTCCGGAAGGCCGTTCAGATTCCACCAGATGGCGCGGGTCTCATTTTCATCGGCATACCAGGCGCCTTTCGGTTGCGGCCGGTCCCCGTAGGTCAGCAGCTGGCCCTGAACCAGCGCTTGCAATTCACGGCTGGTGGGATCGGCCATATTTAAAATGGTTACCCCGCCGGAATCCTGATGCCGGAAGAGATTGGCCTTGGCGCTGATATAATCGGCCCGGCTTCGGTGGTAATTGGGGTTGACCGGATCGGCCGGCGCCAAATGGTCCTCGGTAATGTTGGTAATGACCGCGATATCCACGCTTTTCTCGAAATCCTCCAGTTGGAAGCTTGACAGCTCCAGGATGACCAGGTCGTCACTACCCAATTCCTCGATAAATCCGAACGGCGCAATGCCGATGTTTCCGCCCAGAAACGCCCGCCGTCCCTTTTTGGCCTGACTCAACTCAAGAATCCGGTAAATCAGGGACGAGGTCGTCCCTTTGCCTTTGGTTCCGGTGACTCCGATAATGGGGCAGGGGCATAATTCCACGAACAATCGCATGGCGCTGGTAATACGAACGCCGGCCGCCCTGGCCCGTTGAATATCGGGGTCAAAGAGCGGCAACCCCGGCGAACGGAAGACTTCCGTAAAATCAGTCAAACGCTGAAGATAGTCCGGGCCCAGCCGGAACTGAACCCCGCGGTCCTGAAGTTCGGTATAGTGTTTTCCTAAAGCGGCCGGATCGCGCCGGTCACAAACCGTTACCTTCTCACCCCGGGTTAACAGGTATTTTACCAGGGCCAGATTTTCAATTCCAAGGCCCAGTACGGCTCGGGAATTCATGAATATATCTCCTTTTACTTTTACTGTACCCCTCGCTAGGAGCATATGCGCGTAATCCTTTTTTCAAGATATAAAGCACAAGCTAATGTGTAACTTTACGGCAGGATATACCACATGTTGTGGTTGTTCCGAATACCCGCACAGTCTCCCAGATATGTTTCTAATATTTCCAGTGGTAATTGCCGCTGCCTTTACCGGTGATGATAATCGTCGCCTGATTCGCATAAATTTTTGCGTCTTTGCGCAAAAATTTATACTTCGCGCGTAAAACCATCCGATAATTCCCCACGGGAGAAACAAGCTTCCATGATCACCGCGGCCTCCTTCTGCCCGACAGCTGCGCGCGAGCGCCAATGCCGGGAACCGTCCTGATTCGTACAAAGCAGCAGCAACGTCATCCGGCTGAGTTCTTCCGCGCGGCAAAGCAGCAATTCAGCCTTTCCTTCCGGGACTTCAATCGGCGAAAGGAATTCAAGCCCGGCCGATTCACCCTCGCGCAAAACGTAAAGCGCCTTCTGCACGTCATTCCAGGTGAAATTCGACGTCGGCACGCCGTCCGCGCCGATGAAATTGAAGGGCGGTGCGGAAGCGGCAGCCACAGCACGCGTTGGCGGCTGCACCTCGGAAAGGTACGTGAGCAGTTCCTGCTTGTCCTGCGGTAGGAGCAGAAAATCCGTTATGTCGCCGACAAAGGCGTTTGGCAGCCGCCCGGAAAGATAATCCGCCGCATCGTCAAGCTCCGACTCGGAGGTCATGAGATTGCCCTGCAAATTATGGTCCCGGTCCACCAGACATAATTGATAGACACGCTGCGAGGAATTGAAAGGCACTAAACTCTTATCTTTAAAAATCCCGCATACGCGGTCAAGACGCATCGCCTCGTCGCCCATAACCCATACGGCTCCAACGCGCAGTTTACCGAATGCCACTGCGTGTCGCGCGAGATCCGCGTCGATTTCGGCGAAAAGTTCTTCGGCCTTTTGTTTGCGGTCGGTTCGCTGTGAAAGCACCGATTGCGTCAGTTTGCCGCTCTCGCTGACGAAAGCGCGGTAAAATGACAGCACGGCGCACCGGCCGCCGCCGATACACATCAGTATCAGCAGGACGACGATTGCAATGTCGATTGCGGAGAAATTCGTCTTTCCATCCATGGCGGCAAGCGCATTGCCAAAGCTGCCAAAAAAGCCCATCAGCGCCAGCAGCAGCCAAGCGACGCCGCGGCCGAGATAGCTCAGTCGTTCTTTCCGCATATACGCTTTGATCGTTTGCGCCATTGATATCCGCTCCTATCTGCGCGTCCATTTACGCGAAAAAAAGTTTTTTTTGAACCTGTCCCGCTGCGCTTGGGCGTAGCTGTCCCAGTTTGCGGCGAGGTCGTAATAGGCGACCGCTTTATCGTAGTCCTGCTTCACGGCAATACCATCGGCGTAAACGTCGCCGAGGTCGCCGCATAAAATACCGCGTATCTCTTGCGAGAACAGATAAACCTCTTTTTTTTCGTATTCCTGCGCGTCGTGTTTTTGCGCGGCAAGCAACAAATTGAGCGCCCTCTTTTCGTCTTTCCGCGTTCCCTCGCCGCGCAGCAAAGCGTGGCCTAGCAATACGTACGCCGCCTTGTCATCCCCTTCCTCAACCGCACGCCGCGCCCAATAAAACACTTTAGCGGGGTCCTTCGGTACGCTCTTGCCCTGATAATAAAGCAACGCCGTCATATATTGAGCAAAAGTAAGACCCGCTTTCGCCCCGTTTTCAAAGCAGCGCAACGCCGCCGCGCGATCCTCCGGAACACCGTTTCCGTCCAAATGCTGAAATCCCAGCGTAACCCAAGCGTCCGCTTGCCCCATGTCGGCGGCGCGCTGCAAATATTTACGGGATTCGGCGTAGCATTCGTCATGATCCAATTCCCAGCCGTAATTGGACATCCATACCGGGAATCCTGCCTCGGCGCCGCGCCTCGAAATTTCACGCTGCCGCGCCTTGTCCTCTCGATAACCGTGCTCGCCGTCATAAAGCCTATACAAATTGGTTACCGCGCTCTCGAGACCGCCTGCGACCGCCCGCTTGAACCACTGTTCCGCCAGCTGCGCCATTGCCAGTTCCGCGTTTTCCATCGTCTGATACTTTTGGGCCGGCTCCGTTTCCTCGATCTCGAAAATATCCCACCAAAAATAGGTGTTGCCGATGATATACTGGCAGAACGGATGCCCTGCTCCAGCTTTTTTAGATACGATATCCCAGGCTTCCTTTAGCGACGCGAACGGCATTGATCGGCGCGTATCCGGGGTAAGTATGCCGCAGCGCATCGCGATCATTACGCCGCACGCGCTGCCCCTTTGAATGCTCTCGCGCAGCAGTCTCTCTCCCCAGTCGCCGTCCTCGTCCAAGCCGCTGAATTCCCAGGCGTAATGAACGCCCATATAGGTCCGGGCTAAAAAACAAAACGCATCCGCGTCGCCTTCCCCGGCAGCCCAATGTCAACAAGGGATCGTGGTAGAACTTTCCAGACCTAACCCTTGCCCTTCCCC
This sequence comes from Bacillota bacterium, assembly GCA_023402395.1. Lineage (GTDB taxonomy): Bacteria > Bacillota > UBA4882 > UBA8346 > UBA8346 > JAEYGI01. The sequence goes on along the minus strand of JAEYGI010000045.1, from coordinate 71 downwards.
AGAGCTGATGATCCAGGGAGTCAATTCAAGGGGAAGGGTAACCCTAGACGCTGGTCTCTAAAAGCCTTTGG
>JAEYGI010000017.1 GCA_023402395.1 Bacillota bacterium | reverse complement strand
AATCAAAAGCGCAAGCATGGTGATATCGTCAAACTGCGGTGCATCCTGCACAAAGGATCCAATGTCTTCTTTTACACGGTCCAGAAGCAAGGCGGGAGCTGCGTCTTTGTTTTGATTCAACACGTTTTTCAGCCTCTCTTCCCCATACAGGCTATTATGCGCATCCGTAGCTTCCGTTACGCCGTCGGTATACAAGTACAGCATATCGCCTGCGCCAAGCTGCAGCTCGTTCTGCCGGTATTGGATCTCCTCCATACCTGCAAGCACAAGACCCGCGCGGGATTTAACGGTTTCAAACTCCCCTCGCGCTTTTCTTAGCATGGGCGGATTGTGCCCCGCATTTACATATGCAAATTTGCCGGTGCTGATCTCCAGTATACCCATCCAGGCGGTAACAAACATGCCCGCATCGTTGTTTTCGCACAGCTGCGCATTTACTGAAGTAAAGGCCTCTGCCGGAGAAAGCCCCTCCTGCATCTTGTTCTTGATCAGCGTTTTTGTGATCACCATAAACAGCGCGGCGGGTATTCCTTTGCCGGATACATCCGCTACCACCACAACCAGGTGATCATCATCCGTCATAAAGATATCAAAAAAGTCGCCCCCAACCTCTTTGGCCGGGTCCATAACGGCGTATATATCAAATTCCTTGTGTTCCGGAAACGGCGGAAAAATGCACGGCAGCATGGAAGACTGGATATGCGCCGCCACCTGCAGCTCCGCGCCCATTCTTTCTTTCTCAGCGGTCACCGCGGTCAAGTTTTCAATGTACGTATTGATATCCTTCTCCATTGTCTGAATGGATACGCACAGGTTTTCTATTTCGTCTCCGGTGTGTATGCTGAGTTTTGAAATCTCCGATTCCTCATCATGCTGCACGCCATCCCTGTCCTTATCCCGAACAAAACTGCCCGCTGCTCGGGACAGCGCATTGATGGGAGAAACCACCGCCCTGTTTATCACTAGGATCATAAACGCAATGATTGCCGCAGTGGCCAAGATTAATACAATGCAGACCAGGATCAGGAAATTCTGCCTGTCCGCCATTACTTCATCCATGGAAATATCCACAAACGCCATCGCAACAACGTTCCCCGCATTATTTATTATGGGCGCACCGGCAGAACAAAGCCACCCATATTCCGTATTGGTAATAAAGGCGGGAAGGCCCTGATCCAGTTTATCAAGATACTGATAATTCTCCGGGGCTAAGGGATCGGTCTGACCCAAGGGGCAGGCGGTATCTCCGGTATCCGCATCCATAATGTATGTTGCGCCGCTGGCAGTAACCTTCTGTACATACAAATACTCCACATCGTTGCTGTCTTTAATGCGGAACAACGAATTAAGCATACTGTCATATTCCGCATCCTTCTGCATCGTAACCAGATAGGTGCCGATTTTCTCCGCGTCCATCATGGAAGCCGCTGTTTTGGCTATGTTTATGGCGTTGCTTTTGTAATGAGTGTCCATCTCACCGGAATAGACGGTATAGCTGATCACGATGGCGGTAGAAGCCAGAATGGCTGCGACAAGCATGACCACCAGTACGGCTTTTATTCTGAGAGATATTTTTTTCATCATTTCCTCCAAAGGGCCACGAAGCCATAGCCCGGTACTGCATTAAACTTTGACCGTAAGGGTGTTGAATCCCTGGTACCGCCTGTAGAAAAAGTCTTTAGACTTATTTTTGATCATCAGCATGCCCAGGCTGTCCAGGTTCCTCTCGCTGTCATCGATATCCACTTTTTTTGTAATCATATCAAAAGGATTGAAAAGTGTGGCATTGTCCCGGACATGCAGGTCAAACATGCCGTCCTCACCCGCTATCAAGGTCAGTTGAATATATTCGCCGCCGCTGCCGCCAAATGCGTTTATAATAATCGCATTGCAGATTTCTTCTACAGTCATCAAAACATAATACGACTGCCGGGCGTCCGCGTCCCACTTCTCGCAAAATGCTTCCACCTCGGCCAGGAGCGTTTTTATGTCCTCGTTCTTATTTTCAATCATCCGGCTGTAGATGCGCGCCCTGTCCAACGCCTCTTCCTTGTTTCTGCTGCGGCTCATCTGCCTCCATAGGATCCAAACGGCCAGGCAGGCAGCCTCTGTAACCGGAAAGATCCACCAAAAGTTCTGCTCTCCCATAAAGCCAAACACAGCCGTCAGCGGCAGCAGCACAATGCAATTGCGCAGAAGCCCAATGCTAAAGGACCATTTTGCCCGGCCTTCGGACTGGTAATAGGCGGACGCAATAATGCTTACCCCGGCAAATAATGCGCCAATGCAGAAAAGCCGCACAGCGTATACTCCCAGTGCAACATCTGCCCGCAGCCCAAAAAAGCCGCAGATATTTTCCGCAAAAATAAAGATCACAAAGATCAGCGCGGCGCTGAGACCCATGCCCCAGGCGAAGGAAAGCTTTAAGGTGGACTTTACGGCCGTTTTGTTCTTCTCACCCGTGAACGTACTAATGAGGGGCTGCAGGGTGGCTCCCGTTGCATCGTACAGGCATAGCGCAATGTAGGATATGTTGAGTACAACGCCAAATATAGCGACGCCGCCCTCTCCGCCAATACGCATCAGTATGTTGTTGGCGGTAAGTATAAATAAAAACTGAAAGATATATTGGTTGGAGGTGGCAAAGCCCGTACGGAAGCTTTTAAAGACTTCCCGGATATCCGGCCTAATAGGCTGCAGTCCAAGTATATTATGCTTCATAAACAGGTGCGGTAGATAAATCAGAATGGACGCAGCCTGGCCGATCACCGTCGCCCAAGCGGCTCCCTCTACGCCATAATGAAGCACGATCACTAACACATAATTCAGCGCAAAGTCCAGCAGGTTTCCTATGATAAATCCAATACTTGCAAGCTTTTGGTTGTCGTCGTTGCGGATAAAATAATACAGAAGAAAATTTATAAAAAATAGCGGCGCCGATGTTACAAGGATCCTTGCATACGTCCAGCACATCTCGTATAAAGCCGTATCGTTCTGGGTTGCGCCCAGAACATACAAAATATGCGGCAGAAATAAATTGCCCAATACGGCAATCAGAATGCTTACGGCCAGCGCAGCCTGCAGCATGCGGTTAAAATGCTCTTTTGCCGCCTTGGCTTTGCCCTCGCCTAATAGTCTTGCGTATTCTATGCAGCCGCCCATACTGATACCTATATCAAAAACATTGAATACCATATAAATGGGCAGCATCAGGCTGATGGCTGCAAGCCCCGCTTCTCCAATGCTGGTACCCACAACAACTGCGTCCACAACATTGCCGAATGCGAGAGCAACAGAAGACACTAGGGATGGAATAAGGAAGCGGTAAAACATTTTTTGCGTAAATCTATCTTTTTTCATACTGCTTTGTTGTCCCTTCCCATATGCCTTCCAGTTTTATTGGGCGCATTTCCAGTTTGTGCTCCCGCAGTCCTGGAATTCCCATATCCTCTTCCGCGTTTATATAAGTGAACCTCTCCGGAATGATATTGTAC
>JAEYGI010000012.1 GCA_023402395.1 Bacillota bacterium | reverse complement strand
GCGGCGCTCACCTTGGAAGTAAGTGGGCTGTTTTTCTGCATTCCCAGGCCGTACTTGTCTGTCTCGGCCATCTGGGGAAACATGGCAAGGTCGCTGTTTTTGGCGGCTGCCAGCCTGGCAACCGGTTCGTCCAGGCCGACCGTGTTAATCTCGCCTGAGCGAAGGGCCAGTATCATGGAACTGACGTCATTATAGTATTTAAAGTTAAGGCCGCTGATATGGCCTCCCAGAATTTTATCAAAAACAGTGCCGGTCTGCGAACCCACCGTTGAGCCGCTGAAATCGTCCAGCGCTGTGTATTTAGCCCCGGCTGCAGTCAGTGTCCCCGTATTGGCCGAGCAGGCTGTTGTTGCCAGACACAATATCAATATCATTACCATGAATAACCAAAAACGCTTGTTTCGCATGGCACACCTCACATTATCATGTTTTTTTATATGATTATGTATAATTATAGGGTAAAATGGAAAAATAAACAACTTGAATTAAGGATATGGCAATAAGCCGGTGCATAAAATCAGCCCTGTCTAATTATTCATATTGTTGGAAATAAAATTTTATAGTAGAATATTGTTAAATTATGCCGTAAATTTTTATACTGCGGAATAGCCAGAATCTAACCCCCAAATCGAATTGTGAACGGAAAAGGAAATTGCATGGAAGCAAATGACATATTTTTAAGGACAACCTATAACCGTTACCTGATACCAACCATTTTTGCTGTGCTGGGAAGCACGGTGAACGTTTTTATAGACAGCGTTCTTGTGGGCCAAAGCCTGGGGGAGCGCGGCCTTGCTGCCATCAATCTGTGCATGCCGGTCTACCTTGTACTCTGTACGGTAGGCGCTCTGATCGGCGCAGGCGCTTCATTTGTTTCCTCCCGTGAGATTGGACGTAACGCGGCTCATAAAAGCAGGGAAGTATACTGTCAGGCTATCCTGTTGTCCTCAATCTGTGCGCTTTGCATCTGTGAAGCGGGCTATGTTTTTCTGGATCCGCTGGCTTCGGCTCTGAGCGCCGGTTCCGACCTGCAGGAGTGGGTGCATACTTACCTCGGGATCATATTTATTATCTGCCTGCCCAAGTTTCTGCTCTATATTCCATATTATTATCTCAGCCTAGACGGAAAAAACAAAAGGGTCACAGCTGTTATGCTGGCAATGGCGGCCCTGATCGCCCTGTTCGATGTGCTGTTTTTATTTGTCTTGCATTGGGGGATTGCCGGCGCCGCTTGGGCAAATGTCGCCGCAACCGCAATTGCCTGCGTTTTTGGCTTTGCCTTTCTGCAAAGAAAAGACAGCGGTTTTCAAATCAAACGCCAAAAATTCAATATAGGCGGAATAGCCGGGATACTCAAAAACGGAAGCCCGGTTGCGATGGACAATCTTTTTACTGCAGTACGCGTAATATTTTTGAACGCGATCCTGCTGGCAGCCGGGGGCAGCGCCTACGTATCGGTTTTTGCGGTGGCGACCAGCATTGGCGAATTTATGCTCTGCATATTGTATGGAGTTCCGCAGACCGCTTCTGCCATTTTAGGCGTATACAGCGGAGAACAGGATCATTCCGGTATACGCATTTTGGTGAAACGCCAATTTCGGGCAGGCCTGCTGATCATGGCTGTGGCCTGTGCGGTTCTTATAATGTTCTCGGGCCAAATTGGGCTGTTGTTTGGCGTTGAAGGCGCTGCTGCAGCGCCCGCATTGATTTGCCTGGCATCCAGCCTATTGTTTGCGCAGATCAACAGCAATATGACTTTTTATTTCAATAGTATCGGCAGGATACTTTTGGCTAATATCATAACGGTTGCAAGGGTATTTTTGTTTGCCGTTGCAGCTGCATTGTGCCTGTCTTCGTCCGGCGGGCTGGTATGGCTGTTTTATCCGATCTCAGAGGCGGCAGCTTTGCTGTTGTGGCTGTGTATTGTAAAGGCGGTTTCCCGCCGGAACAGGGCCCTCTCCGGGATACTGCTTCTGGACGACAGCCTGGAGAAAAGAGGGCAGACGCTGAATTTCTCCGTAAATACGGAAGCAGGCGCTATTTGCGAGTCAAGCGCCAAGATACTCGCGTTCTGCGAGTCCAACGGGCTTTCGGACCGGCAATCCATGACCATCAGCCTGGCTATAGAAGAGGCACTCACCATTACCTCGGTTAAATGCTTTGCGGGACGGCAGGACGGTTCCATTGACGTGCGGGTGTTCCACTTGGAGGATTCAACGGGGATTCGTTTCCGCTATGGGGGCCTGCCCTTCAACACTGTGGAATTTGCCAGCAGAGATGACGACAGTCTGGGAGAAACCATGGGGATCAAAATGATCCTTCAGATGGCAAAGTCGGTGTTATACCAAAGAACTTTTGGCGTAAACAGTTTAGTTATACTGATTTGATCACAACAAAAGAAAGGATACCTTATGAGTATTATTGAGCAAGCTTCCAGATGCCTGCAGTGCAAAACTGCCATGTGCTCCAAAAATTGTCCCGTTGGAACGCCGATTCCGCAGGTTGTGGGCCTTTTTAAGGAAGGCGATATCAAAGCAGCCGGAAAGATGCTGTATGAAAATAATCCGCTGTCCGCTATATGCTCGGTGATTTGCCCGCACGAAAACAATTGCTGCGGCAATTGCGTGCTGGGGCGCAAGGGAGAGCCCGTGGCATTCTACCAGATCGAGCAGTATATATCCGGCCTGTATCTTGAAACAATCGAAGTATATAAAGCAGAAAAAAATGGGTTTAGGGTTGGCGTGCTGGGCGCAGGTCCTGCGGGTATAGCAGCCTCTATTTTATTGGCGCAAAAGGGATTCAGCGTTTCACTCATAGAAGCCCGGGATAAGATTGGAGGCGTACTCCGGTACGGGATACCGGAATTTAGGTTATCAAGGGCCCTTTTGGACAAATATGCTGATCTGCTGCGCCGGCTGGGCGTGAAATTTCGTCCCAACACCATGATGGGTCCGAATATAACTATTGAAGATATGTTTATAGACGGATACGACGCCGTGTTTGTATCCACGGGCGTGGGCCGCCCCAACAGGCTTGGGCTGCTGGGCGAGACACTGGGTCATGTAAGCTTTGCCATAGATTATTTAAAAACGCCTGATTCATATGACCTGGGCCGCAAGGTGGTTGTAATCGGCGCGGGCAATGTTGCCATGGACGCCGCGCGCACCGCCATCCGCAAAAGCCACAGCAAGGTACAAGTGATCTTCAACCGGGATGCGGATTCCATGACCGGGAACAAGCATGAGATTGAAATGGCAAAGATAGACGGCGTGGAGTTTTTATACAACCTGGAAACCATCCGTATTGAGGAGGACGGCGTAATCTGCGTCCCTGTGGAGGTGGAGCAAAGGGAAGACGGCGGCAAAACGTTCACAGAGAACTTTAGCAAGTCGCAGAAGATAGAGGCGGATTCTGTGATTCTTGCCATAGGCCAGGGGCCGAATTCCGGTGTTCTGGCCGGACACGGCTCTCTTTCCAGCACGGACTGGGGACTGATACAGGC
>JAEYGI010000023.1 GCA_023402395.1 Bacillota bacterium | reverse complement strand
CTCGTAGTAATTGCCGTGAAGTTGATTAAGATCCTCTTTACTTTAGCAAAAAACAAAGAACATTATGACCCAACGAAGGTTTTAGGTTCTTATCGGATCGCCCAAATTCAAGCTGCTTAATTGTTTTGGCGGGAGAGAACGGTCGCGCCCATAAGGGTATAACCCTGTGAATGAGTATTAAATTCTCTCCTGCGTTTTCCCCAAAGCCGAACGAAGGAATGGTAAGGACCGACCTGGCGAGACATGATAGGGTTAGCTTGGGGAACTTCATTACCTGTTTCATATTGATATTTGGTTTTCAAGGTTCAAGTTTTTTTCTCTGTCGCTTTAAGCCCTAATTCTTTAAAATTCAATGCTTTTTAAAGCTAGTTTTCTTTCAAGGAGATAGGGCGGACCCGAATTTACATGACGTTTCATTGGCTTCATGAAAAGGAGAGAAGCATCTCAGCAGCGGACAGGGCGTATATGGAACTCTCGTCTATCGTCCGAACTTCGGGACAACTTGTCCCGAAGTGACTTAGTTGAACCAGCTAAAAATCCTAATATATTTCTTTCGCATTGGACGGTAAACTTTTAATATGTTCGAGGTAACTTTTACTATTTCTTGCCTCTGTCAAATCGTATTGAAAATTCAATTTCTCACTTAGCTCCAAAGAAATTTTCTGAAACAAATCACACATGACAAAAACAGCGTTCCATACAGCATTTATTTGCGCTATGCAATAAGATTGAAAGTATTGTTCGTAAATCTCTTTAGACAAATACTTGTCCATGTATTTTGCAGACTTACCTACGTTGACTGAAAAATTATTATCAACCCCAATTTTCCATTCCAATAGCCGCCTAAGCATGGGCCTTATTTGAAAATTTATCATATCCATCACATATGGAATTTCATTCCTCCATAATCCTTTAGCGACATTGTTTAAGCACCACCAAAATTCATTACATGTACAATAGAATTGCTCTGGCATTGGCTTTTTAACCCAATATCTTTCATCAGATACCAGCTGTTTTTGAGGCATGGTATTGTCCTTGTCAGATAATAGCTTATACAGTTCAAGGCTGTTATGTGCATTTTCTAGTGTCTTTACATGTAAATCCAATCTATTTCCATCGGTAAATTGAATTAACCAACCATAGCAATTTTCAACATCAGAAGGGTAGTATATGTTTTCCTCTGGATATTGCATATATAGGCGTTCACCGAATTGGTTAATCCAGTCTTTATCCTCCCTAAATGACCTTGTTTCTGTAACAACATATACAACATCATAATCTTGAAATATATCTTTTGGCGCATTTGGATTTGCACGTGAACCCTCTAAATAAGCCGCACGAATACGAGTGTCGTTATTGGCAACAGTTATGATTAAATCCAACATCTCTTTTTCTGAACGCATACGGTTACCTCCTATTTCATAGTTTTGTGATTAGCTTCGACTTTTGTCAACGGGCTTTTGCGGCATATGCTCCGCCGCTTCGCTTTGTCCACTATTCCACATTCCCATTGACAACGACTTTCACCCTGTTCCTCTACATCTGGACAAAATGTCCAGAAGCCCACATGGATTTTCCTTTCCTGTTCTTTGGAAGAGGCCGGGGGTGCGGGGGCAGGGCCACCGAAAAAACTAACGATTACCCCAATGTAGCGGAGCCGGTTTTGCCGTACAATGGTGCGGACCGAAACGGGGCGGGAGCCTTGTTCCTGTTCCCCGTTGTCGGCGGCGCAATGGTACGGCAAAAATTCAGACTGTCAATGGTTTAGAGTGGAGATTTTGCGTCAGCAAAATACTACTCGCCCATTGACTGGCTGGATAGGTATAGCGGCCCGATTTGCGGGAAATCCATTAAACAAATTGGAATTTGCATTATAGATACTTGTCTATAGTGCTTTGTTCAATTACACGCTTACCCAACAAAGTAATGGCTTGTTTAGGACAATTATTCACACACAGCGATAGCATAGAGTGCATCGATTTCCAGATACGGCAATTCGATTTTTCAATTGTATATTTTCCATAGGGCATAAATCAACACATTTATTACAACCAATACATTTTTCGGGATTTATATTTAGCTTATTTGAATATTGTTTTGTTTTATTTATAAAGTATAGTCTTTGTCCAAAAAGTCCTGCAACGTGATATAGAAGTCCAATTCCTTCTTGTGGTGGATTACCGTTCTTTAATTTTCCTACAGCTTTGTTTGGTTTTTTGTTCTGCTGCTAATACAAGTTTCTTATTATCCGCTAAAGACCTCTTTAATACTTTTTCATCACCTATACTGTCCGGCATTTAGATGCAAGCCGCCAATAATTATCGCACCATACCTTCCGCACGGGCGCGGCGAAGATAACACGGTGCCCGCTCCATTGCCAGGCGTCATATTGTCCCCATACCTCCCGAATTGGCTCTCCATGCCCATCCAGACCAATCCCGGCCCCTATCCTCCAGCGTTGTTTCGGCGGTTCCGGTACCGTGACCGCGATCTCTACGGAATCCTTGAAAGTCGTCTCCGTCTCCACCCGGCCGCCGTCAATCCGGACCACGGTCTCACCGGTGATCGGATGCTCTCCTTGGCCGATAACTTCTCCGGTCTCGGCATCTTTGTATACTGTAAAAAAAGACCCGGTAACGGGTATTTTAACCCCATCACCGGGCATTAAAGAAGTAGCGGCCAGGATGACGTCCCCCGAGAGCTCGCCTTTACTCTCGGTACGTATTAGACTATTGGCCATTCTTTTTTGTTCCGGGGTCGGGCTTTCAATTACGACTTTCTGAGTCGGCTTCTCCGGACCCGGCCGGGCGCGCGGCCATAAAAAAACAGCCCCACAGAGGACTGCTCCGACGAAAACCCCGACAACGAACGGTTTCACGCCCATTTCGGACCTCCTAACCTTTCAATTTCCGCGCTGGCCATCCGGACCTTCGAGAAATACTTCGGGTCCGTGGCCCAGCCCGGCTGCCCCGGCTCGGGCAGGAGCGATCGGAGAAAATCATCGGCGCAATCCACATGGCGCAACGCATCCTGAAACCAGGGCAACCGCCGAAGCATATCGGAATAATAGAGGACGCATTCCGACCAATCCGTCCACCGGGCCACCGTCGAATACCAGCCCCGTTGCTTATCCCACTCCTTGGTGGGAAGATCCAAGGTTGGCCCGTCCCATTTCGAACCGGCCTTAATCCTGAAAAGGTTGTTGGCCCTCACGGTCAAGGATTATCGCCGCAGCCGGCATGAATTGGGCCGGTAGGACGCTGGTGAGGACAGGACGACTAATCTACAGCCGGGGCTGATGGACGGGATTATCCTCGGTTCCTGGGTCGAACGGATCAAACACGGGGAAGAACTTGAGGTTCCGTGAACGCAGGATGCCAACGAAGCGAAACGCATCCGGAAGGTTGAGTCTGTAAAGCTCATCTAATCCATCGACATAATCCGGGATGAATCAGCCCAAATTATAAGCAAATACAACCAAAAAAGAAAGATAACTTGACCCCATGTTGTCAGGTTATGGTTGCTACAATTAAAACAGAATTGAAAGGTAGGCCCAATTGAAACGGAGGATGAACGAATGGGAGATTTGACGCATAGCGCTTTTGACGCCAAGGAACTGGAGGGCAAGCGCGTTCTGGTAACCGGCGGCACCAGGGGTGGAATCGGTGAAGCGATTGTCAAGCGCCTCGCCCAAGCCGGAGCGATGGTCATCACCACGGCGCGAAAGACCCCGGATGAACTGACAGATTCCGATTTATTCATTCAGGCGGATCTCAGCACTCCTGAAGGAACGACTAAAATTATCGACCAGATACTGGAGTGTTTTGGCGGCGTGGATATTCTGGTCAACAATGTGGGAGGCTCCTCGACCCCAACCGGCGGAGTTCTCAAGCAAAGTGACGCTGATTGGCGGCAGACGTTCGAAACCAACTTGTTTGCGGCGGTCCGGTTAGATCGGGGCTTGCTGCCGACAATGCTCCAACAGGGCCATGGCGTTATTATTCATATTACATCCATTCAAAGCCGGTTTCCGGGCGAAAATACCATGGCTTATTCCGCGGCCAAGGCGGCGCTCACCAATTACAGCAAGGGCTTGGCGACGGAGTTGGCTCCCCGGGGAATCCGCGTGAACACCGTCGCGCCGGGCTTTACGGAAACGAAGTCCGCGGAGGGGCTCATCAAACGGATGGCGCAAGAGCGCGGAACCGATTATGAAGGAGCACGGCAGGCGTTGATGGATTCCCTGGGGGGCATTCCCATAGGGCGTACCGCCCGTCCCGAGGAAGTGGCGGAACTCGTCGCATTCCTGGTTTCCGATCGCGCTTCCTACATTATCGGGGCTGAGCATACGATTGACGGCGGAATCGTCCGTACCATATGAAGGAGCCTGATGAACAGCGGCGATAACAGGCGTTATTGATAGTCATTGACGGTAAACGATCTTCAATAGGAGACGGCTCAAACGGCAGACAAAGAAAAACCGTGAAGTTACTTTCTCACTTCACGGTCTCTCCGGTTTTGTTTCTCGGCGTTGTTCAAAATCCAGAACGCCATCAGTTCAAAACTGTCATTCATCCCGTTCACCTCGCTTCCGCTTTCATTGACCTTATTATACCTCCCAAAGATTTCCGCCTGATGAAGCCCGGGTAACGGTCTCTTTAAAAACGTGAATACAACACAGGGGCCTATATCCGAAAGATGGCCTTAAACGGCTTAACTCTCAACGGCCTTAAACAGACCCAGCTAAGCCTGGTTTTAGCCTTGGTAGAAGGCTCATATCGCTCAATTTTGGAGCGGGTGTTATAACATTATTTTGCTGCAAAATGTTCAGTTGCACCTACCAGTATCCGATGCATATATTCGGAACCACCATGGCCCGAATTATCAATTAAATATAAATCAGATAATGGGTGACACTTATGTATCGTCCAAGCAATGCTTAGCTGGGAACTGATATCTAATCGGCCTCTCACCATAATTAGAGGGATATCTTTAATTTTATGAAGATTTCCTATAATATAATTATCATCTAAAAACGCATAATGCCCAAAATAATGTGTTACAAGCCTTGTAAAACAAAGTCTAAAATGATCATCTAAATATCTTTCACTATGATTTATATGATTTCCTAAACTTACAAGACGATCTTCCCAGGCACACCATGCCCATGAAGCAGGTATATATACTGCAGGGTCAGAAGATGTCAAAACTTTGTTGTATGCCAAGGGGATATTATTATCCACCAAAATATCTTTTATGGGATGTAAAAACGTATCGAACTCTTTCGGAAAAATATGCCCCATTCCCCATGTGAACCAATCAACCTCTTGTCTTCTTGTTGTAGCAACACCCCAAAGAATCATTTCTGTAACACGGCTTGGATGAGTTATTGCATATGCCAATGATAGAGTAGTACCCCATGAGCCAGCAAATAACATCCATTTGTCCACATTCAACTCGGTCCTAATCTTTTCCATGTCAGATATAAGATATTCTGTGGTATTAGAAAAAAGAGCAGTCTCCGTACTTCCGGCATTTGGCTGACTTCTTCCACACCCTCTTTGGTCAAACAAAATAATGCGATACAAATTTGGATTAAAAAAATGCCTCCAATATGGAGTTGCTCCAGAGCCTGGTCCGCCATGTACAACCAATACGGGCTTTCCATATTGATTTCCACACATTTCCCAATAAATGTGATGACCATCTCCGACTTCTACTATTCCAGAATCGAAAGGCTGTATATCCCGATATAACGTTTTTTCAAATTTAACCGGATATAAGTTACGAAAATTTTCTACAGGATCTATATTAGTTTTCATTGCCCCTGTCCTCCAATTCATTTTAAGTTTAGCAGCCAGTTCTCGGCGTCGGAAATACTGTTAAACACCCTGAAGTCGTTTCCTTGGTTGGACTCCGCCAGCATTTCCTTGAATTTACCCCTGATTATTTGTTCATCCGTGATAATAACTCCGGTTTTAACCCGATAGTTGATGAATTTTTGGAGCATCCGTCCCGCCACACCTGTTCTTAGTTTGAAGAAATCGTCTGAAAGCGCTTCAGTGTGGATTATCAAGTGATTGGTATTATTTTCGCCGCAGATCGCAATCAAATCCAGCGCATCCTGCTCCGTGCCAAGCGGTGTTTCAGCGGAAATACATTCAATATATCTGCCGTTAGCCTTCTCGATTACTCGAAATTGCATTTTGTTTAGCTCCTTTTCAATTTCCCCACCAAGCTCGCGGCGAACTTTTTGAATCCATTCCAATTCATTTTCGGAAGAGGAGATTAAATTGTCGTGAATTAAATTCCAGAGGTTTATTTCCCGCGCGCTTCGGTCAGGTGAGAATTTTCCCCGGTTCAGATATTCTTTGTGCAATAATAACTGCATTTTGACCTGATTTTCATATCCGGACAATAAAGTGTTCAACTCGTCGGTATTCAGAAGGTCCGCCCAAGCCAGTTGAATCAGAAAAGTTTTCTTAAATTCCGGAGGCTCGGGAGTGGCAAGAACCCAATCTTTCAACTCGGCCAACCCTGCTTCGGTAATGGTATATATTTTTTTTGAGGGAGAGCTTTCCTGATGCTGAACTTCACTGGTGACCAACCCTTCTTCAAGCAATTCCAACAACGATTTATAGATTTGATTATTGTTGCCGGACCAATACATGAAAGGCGAATCCTGGATGATTTTTTTTAAATCATATCCAGTCAAAGGTTTGTAGCTTAAAATTCCTAAAATCGCATAATTGATTGACATGATTTTCTCCTTCTATTTATATCATATGTTAATAGTAACATATGATGTTCTATTCATCAATGGAAAAGTAAACCTGTTCTAATCACGTGCCGTTGATACAATTGACTTCATGAGATTGTCAGGTTTGTTGAGAAATTAAGATTTGGCTTCAGAGGATATTCTTGACCTTTACACGGCATCTTTAAGTAGTTACAATTGGTTCATACGCTTTTACAGCATGGTTTGGGAGTGGTCACATGCAAACCAATCATCTATCACCTAAATCAAAGGAGGCTGTGGAATCTATTGTTTTCGCCATTAATCAACGTCTAATTGGACGAACCAGTCCCTTGGTGGTTTCCTTGGATGGAGGGAGTGGGGCAGGCAAATCTACGTTGGCTGCTGTAGTAGCTTCGCGCTTGGGTGCAACAGTCATCCAATGCGATGATTTCTTCGTAGCAACTGTCACTGACGATGAGTGGGACACATGTACTGTGGAGCAAAGGTGTCGTCGCTGTATCGACTGCTACATTAACCAATCCGGCAATGTTTTTAACCTCGCGTCATTGGCTTTTCTCACCGAACAATCTTGACACTCAAACTTCCCTTCGAAGCAGGCAGGCGGGGAAGAGGCCCAACTGAACCTGTCTTCAGCTCCGGGACAACCGGTAACCCCGATACACCTTCCGGAAATGAAACCCGTAAATCGACAGGGTCACCGCCATCGGAAACATCCCGGGCCGCGTAAACAACGACCACAACAGCAACTCCCAATAATACCGGCGTTCCTTCCCGATAATCCCCAACCGGACCACCGATTTGAAAAAGGCCTCAATATCGCAGAGATGCAAGCGGGCCTGCCTGACTTTGACCGGGCGGTACTCTCGCAAAAACGTCCTGACCCGGTCATAATAGTGCTTCGGAGCATAGATGGTATCAAGAATCTGCTGATACCCCTTGATCAGGGCGTCGCGGTTCATTCTCGGGATAAAATTGATCGAGAGATCGGTATTGTCGCCGCTCATTTGGCTGACGATCCGCCCTTCGCCGGCCAGCCGTTCATAGAGCCGGGTTCCGGCGGGGGCGTTCAGCAAGCCGACCATGGCGGTGACAATGCCGCTTTCCTGAATAAATCCGGTCAACTCCTTAAAAATCGAAGCATTGTCATGATCAAACCCCACGATAAACCCGCCCTGAACCTCCAGGCCGAAGCCTTGAATCTTCCGAATACAGCGCAGCAAGTCCCGGTTTTTATTCTGCAGCTTGTTGCATTCCGCCAGGCTGGCTTCGTTAGGGGTTTCAATGCCGATAAAAACGGTATTGAAGCCGGCCTCGGCCATCATCCCCATCAGTTCCTCATCGTCGGCCAGATTGATTGAAGCCTCGGTCTGAAACGAAAAAGGGAACCTCCGCTCCCGCATCCACCCGAGCAAGGCCGGGAGTATCTCCTGCTTCAGCTGATGCTTGTTACCGATAAAGTTATCATCGACGAAAAAGACGCCGCCGCGCCAACCCGTCGCGTAAATGGCCTCCAATTCCCGCAGCAGCTGCCCGGCGCTCTTGGTTCGGGGAGTATGGCCGTACAAAGCGGTAATATTGCAAAATTCACAGTTGAAGGGGCAACCGCGCGAGTACTGGATATTCAGCGCGGCGTATTTTTTAAGCGATGCCAGGCGCCACAAGGGCACTGGCGTGGTGGACAGATCGGCCCACCCGGTGGAAGTATACACGCGTTTTGGCGTTCCGTTTTCGAGATCCCGCAGGAACTCCGGCAGCGTCAACTCTCCTTCATTGAGGATCAGATGGTCGACATCGCCGTATGCTTCGGGCTGGCCGGTGAAGAGCGGGCCGCCGGCCACGGTTTTCACTTTAAGCCGCTGGCAGCGGTCGAGCACCGCCCGGACCGAGTCGCGCTGAACCGCCATGGCGCTGATCAACACATAATCGGCCCACAACAGATCGCGGTCGGATAAAGGCGTCACCGACATATCAACCAACCTTTTCTCCCACTGCTCCGGCAACAGGGCCGCCACCGTCAACAGGCCGAGCGGCGGGAAAGTCGCCTTCTTGGAAACGAATTTCAGCGCATAAGAAAAGCTCCAGTAAGTTTTGGGGTAGGCGGGATAGACCAAAAGGATTTTCATAATGACCTTCCTGATAATTTTTGATGGAAACCGGCGCCGCCGTTCGGGGCGGAGCGGTCCGTACTCAATGCCGGCATAGTTTTCCCGGGCAAATAGCGAATTATGAGGCGGAGTAGTCAAGGCCATTGCGAAGGCGGCGGCCTCATTTTTCCCAGAGAACAGGGTCATGGGAGCACCAAAACATGCCTTTTGCCATATATTGAGATTGAACGTTAGACGCAAGCAAATCTCTTGGCGCGGCCGGAGATCTTTCCGGCCCGCTAAAAGCCGGTGATAAAGTCGGCGGCAGTTTGGGTAACAATGGCTTTCAATCGGCTTTATCCCTTGCTCCGCTGAGCTTTGACGCATACCTTGGCCTTTGGCCGTGCCCGTCGCAACGTTTTGAATCAATATTTTTTAATGGAAGGAGTGTCTGCCGTGAGTGTCGCCGAATTTGAACTGGCCCGTCTTCCCATCGGCAAAACTGCCGAAGTGGTGGGCGTCGGAGTGGATGGGTCCACTCGCAATCGTCTTTTGGATCTGGGGTTGGTTCCCTCAACGGTCGTCGAAGCCATCCGGAAAAGCCCGGCCGGGGATCCGGTGGCCTACCGGATCCGGGGCGCCGTCATCGCCTTGCGCGCCGAAGAGATCCGGCAAATCTGGGTTCGTTCAATTTATTAAACCAATAACCGGCAGGGTGGAAAACTTAGCCGGTTATTCAAAAAAGGAGGGTTCTAGGTGGGATTAACAGCTCAATCAACCGGCGTATATGCCTTTTTGGAAGAATTGAACCAAAATTCGGGGGGCCAGGGGGATGCCGTAATCGCCCTGGCCGGCAACCCCAATACCGGGAAAAGCACGGTTTTCAACGGCTTGACCGGTCTTAACCAGCATACGGGGAATTGGCCCGGTAAAACCGTATTATTGGCTAAAGGCAATTACCGTCACAAAAATAAAAATATCACCCTGGTCGATCTGCCGGGAACATACTCACTGCTCGCCAACTCCGCCGATGAACAGGTGGCCCGCGATTTTATCTGCTTCGGCGATCCCGATGCCACCGTGGTCGTGGCCGACGCCACCTGCCTTGAGCGCAACTTGAACCTGGCGCTGCAAGTGATGGAGATTACGCCGAAAACCATCCTCTGCCTCAATCTGATCGATGAGGCCAGGCGCAAAAAGATCGAGGTTGATTGTTTCAAGCTGGAGGAGCTGCTGGGGATACCGGTAATCGCCACGGCGGCCCGCGATAAGATCGGGCTGGATCAATTAAAGGATGTTGTCCATCAAGTGGCGTTCGGCAAGATCCGGACGCAGCCGAAGCGCTTGATCTACAATGAAGAGCTGGAAGCCGCCATCGCTCAAGTCCAAAACGAAATCGAGCCGTTGCTGGGAGGCAAATTCAACAGCCGGTGGGCCGCCCTGCGCCTGTTGGACGGCGACGCGACGCTTGCCGCTGAAATTCTCGATTATCTCCAAAGAAAGCAACCGGTTCAGGAACCATTGCTGCTTAAAGGCAGGGAGGCGGAGTGCTATGAATAATATTGAGGCCGATTTTAACCGGGCGGTTGCCGCGGCTCATGGCCTCAAAAATCAATTGGGGCCGGTCAGGGACCAAGTGGTACGGGAAATATTTCAACACGCCCAGGAAATCGCGGGAAAAGTCATCAAAAAACAGGATACCAAGACGGATTTGGACCGTAAGATCGATAATATCGTCACCTCCAAAATTCTAGGCTATCCGTTAATGATCGCCCTGCTCAGCCTGGTGTTTTGGCTGACGATCAGCGGGGCCAACGTTCCCTCGTCGATGCTCGCGGATGCCCTCTTTGCATTGCAAGACCGGTTGACCGACGTTTTCCGGTGGGCCGGCGCTCCGGCCTGGCTGCACGGCGTGCTGGTATTGGGAATGTATCGCGGCCTGGCCTGGGTGATATCGGTGATGCTGCCGCCGATGGCCATCTTCTTTCCGCTCTTCACTTTCCTGGAGGATCTGGGCTATCTGCCCCGGGTGGCTTTCAACCTCGACAAGCTCTTCAAAAAAGCGGGCGCCCACGGCAAACAAGTGCTGAGCATGTGTATGGGGTTTGGCTGTAACGCGGCGGGGGTAATCGCCTGCCGGATCATCGAGTCGCCCCGGGAACGGCTGATTGCCACGTTGACCAATAATTTCGTGCCCTGCAACGGACGATTCCCGACGTTGATCGCCATCGCGGCGATTTTCATCGGGGCGCTGGCGGGCGGCTATAACAGTTTTGCGGCGTCCACCCTGGTGGCGGGGGTGGTGGTATTGGGGATCATGGTGACGCTGGCGGTTTCGTGGGTTTTGTCCAAAACACTGTTGAAAGGAATCCCATCCAGCTTTACCCTGGAGCTTCCCCCATACCGGATCCCGAAGATCGGGTCGCTGTTAATCCGTTCGATAATGGATCGCACTTTGTTCGTTTTAATGAGAGCCGTTGTTGTCGCGGCCCCGGCCGGCGCGGTGACCTGGATCCTGGCCAATATTCAGGTCGGGGATCTCAGCATCCTGGGCCACGTCGCGGGATGGCTGCAGGGCTTCGGGCACCTGATCGGGCTGGACGGTTTCATCGTTCTTGCGTTTCTGCTGGGCTTGCCCGCCAATGAAATCGTCATCCCGATTCTGATTATGAGCTATTTGTCTCAGGGAGCCATGGTGGAGTTGGATAGCATCGATGCTTTGCGGCAACTCCTGATCAACAACGGCTGGACCTGGCTGACGGCCTTGAACACGATTTTGTTTTCCCTGCTCCATTTTCCCTGCGCGACAACTTTATTGACCATCCGCAAAGAAACCCAAAGCGCCAAATGGACGGCGCTGGCCGCGTTGATTCCCACGGCGGTGGCGGTGGCGGTTTGCTTCCTGATTGCCCAGGCAGCGCGGATGTTGGGGTGGGTATAAGTTCTGAATGAAAAATGATTAGCATAGGCTAAAATGTAACTGCGGGCGACGGCGGCATGCCGCCGCCCTTTCAAACCGGAGCGGAGGGATGCCATGGCCAAGGAAATGCTCTTAACCGAAAGCATGGAAGATTATCTTGAGATGTTTTTCCGGATTGTGTCAAACCAAGGGTATATCCGTCCGGTGGACCTTTCCAACGCGATCAATGTAAAACCGTCTTCGGTGACGCGGATGATCCAAAAACTCGATGAAGCGGGCTTCATAACCTACGAGAAATACCGGAATATCGCCCTTACCGACAAAGGGATGACCTACGGCCGGTTTTTGGTTTGGCGGGATGAAAAGCTGAAGGAATTTTTCCGGTTGTCCAAGGCAAACGAGCGCGTCGAAGAACAGGTGGAAGGGATTGAGCATTACATCACCCCGGCCACGATGCGTTTCATCCGCAATCTGGTCATTTATTTCGGGTCTGACCCGGAGCGGCTCCGGGAGTTGGAAAGCATCGAATGTCACAATGATTATCCGGATCAGGCGGAACTTCAATATTTACGGGCGTGGCTGTTCAGCCACGATCAAGAATGATTCGCTTGCCTGCGCCCGACCCGCCGGAAAGCGTTAAAGTGCGCCGGGGCTGGGAGTTATTCGAAACAGCCACAACATCCGGTAGATAGTGCGTATTTGATACCAATTAGCTTGTGCTTTATATCCTGGAAAATGAATTACGCGCACAAGCTCCTAGTCCCATACGAATACTTTGGAGATTTCAAAATAAATATGAGTATGCAACCGCCTTAACGCCTTTTCGTCAAGCTATCTGATCATCGGTAAATCTCCGAAGGAATGAGGGATATCTCATGATTAGCCATCGCATCCGACAATGGTTCGGGGGCAACGGCGCGCCCGGGGCCGAATCCGGTCCCGGTTCTACCCCGATCAATCAACGGCTCAGGAAGATCGTCGGCTACGTTTTCCTGGGAGTCATCGCGTTTCTGCTGGTAGTCTTCTCCGGGGTTGTAGGACGCCGGATCGGATGGCCGGTCAAAGAGGTCGGCAATGTTCATTACATCGATTCGGTGGGTCCCAATTTTTTGTTCCGCGGCGGCTTGCCGTTGACGGGAAATCCGCCGGTATTCAATTATCAGGGCCTGAAACGGGCCGTAATCAACGCCGGCCAACGGGCCGGAGTCCGGGTCCCGGATTCCTTTTACGTGATCGACGTGAATTTGCTGAACATTGAAAACCCTAGCGACGCAGAGCGAATCATGGTGGAACAAAAGTTTTTCCAAGCCCATCCGCGGCTGGGACGGATTCAAGTCTGGGGAATGAACGGCACCGGCTTGCACGCCAACGATCCGGCGCTGGCGGAGTGCCGGACCTTTCTGGCCCGCAATCTTGACCAGTGGTTGAACGATCGGCTGGGCAACCGCATCGAGACCTTGCGGAAATGGCTCGAAGAGCCTGGGCCGGTGGTCCGGGGGAAAAAAATGCCGGTGGTCATCTATATCCATTGCGTCGCTGGATGCGACCGCACCGGCGAGTTCAGCGCAGCCTATTACTTGCGTTATATGAATAAATCATGGGAAGAGGTCAATGCGCTCAATCGCAGCCTCTGCCGCCACAACCGGCCGTTCCGCTGTCAAAATTACCGTGCGGCCCAATGGTATTCTCTCTGGCTCAATCTTGAGCGCGGTTTTAGTTTGAATTGGTGGAAGGAATTTCCTTGCGGTGGCAAGTGATTTGGAAACCGTGCCGATTGGATCGCTGTTTCAAAAACCGCATGGCTGGCCACATGCGGTTTTTCAATCAGGCTCATGGTAAGCGCATCCCGGAAACTTTGGGACGGTCATGATATTATGCCGGGTTGCACACAAAAGTTCAGAAAAGCAAGGGATAAAGTCGTTTCAAAGTGTTTTCGGCAAGACTCCAGTCGGTCATGGCCTTTATCATATGGCTTTTAGACACTATTAACGCACTAAAATCCTTGTTTGTAAATATTTATAATATATACGCTGAAGAAATTTGATCAACGATCATCAAAAAGCCTGCCATGAATTGTCAGTGCCTTTTTCATCGTATATATCAGGGAAAATATGTTGCCTGTCCTCAACGTAACAAGCGACCGCAACATAAGCAAAACAGCGCAGAGGGTAAAGCATGCTCACAATACTTTGCATCGTGCAAACGCCGGTCCCTTCCACGGAAATTTCGATTACGAGACCTTTTTCTTACTTGGAACGAAACCAGGCCATCGCCTGGCAACTGATCAAAGAAGCCCAATTCAAGCCGGAACAGTTGCAGGGAGTGGATATCGTCGTATTCCACCGGAATTGCCATCCCAGCGCTGTTCCGATTCTCAACGCGGTGAAAGGGGCGGGAATCCCGGTCATTTATGAGCTTGACGACAATTTTTTCGATTTGCCGGTGGAACTTCCAATCGGGCGCTATATGCGGAACCCCTATATCGTTCGAACCATTGAAACTTTATTGCGCGCGGCGGATTGGGTAAAGATCGGTTCCCCCGAACTCCGCCCGCTACTTTCTAGACATAATCAACGCTTGGTATATCAACCGTTCGCGGTGGATTTGAGTATTCTTGACGGGCTGCCGCCTCAGGCCAATGCCATCCTGACCATTGGCTATGCCGGAACTATCCATCATACCGTCGATTTTCGGTTGATTCTCAATTCAATTAAACGGATTGCCAAAGAATACCCCCAAGTGCGTTGGGAGTTTATCGGATGCCTTCCTGAAGGATTGAGCGATCTGCCCAATTTTGGGCATACGCCGTTTATACCAAGTTATGCCCATTTCTTGCAGGATCTTTATAAACGCAATTGGCGGATTGGATTGGGCCCCCTGCTCGATCTGCCCCACAATCGCTGCAAAACGGATAATAAATTACGGGAGTACGGCGCTTGCCGGATTGCCGGGATTTACTCCAATATACCGCCGTATTCGGCCAATGTCCGCCACCGGGAAACGGGATGGCTGGCTGAAAATACCGAGCAGGCATGGTATCAAGCGCTCAAGACACTGCTCGACGATGAAAGCCTGCGTGCCAAAATTGGAGAAATGGCCCGGCACTGGGTGGAAGAAGAACGTTCCATCCCGGTAGTGGCCAAATTATGGATGGATCTCTTTCAACAGACCCGGAAGAAATGAGATGAACCGCCTATGGACGTTAACGAGGAACTTGTCTTCCAGGGCGCGCTATTGCGCCGTTTTTTCGATACATTCGGGGCTATTTCTTATCAACGCGTCCCAATCTGCCGCTACCTTCATTATCAATTCCGGTATTTCGTCAGCAACCGCTGGGGAAATACCTGGCTTAAGAAGGATTACCCGCAATTGCGGGAGGAGATGGAACGCTTTGAGCTATCAACGATTTATCAGTGGGCCGATGGGCCTTACCGTTTTGACCCGCATCCCGGCGAAACCGTTTTGATGCGGGGCGGGTTTGGGGATATCGCCGCCGCTCATTGGCCAAAAGAGCGTTTCATCTTGTTAAGCCCGAATCAGGCCGAAGTCGCGGTGATCAAGGCCAACCGGCCTGATTTGACCCCATTCGGCATCGACAGTTTTTATCGCGACAACCCGCGCGCGGTCGAGGAGCTTAACCGCCAAGTCACCCGGGTCATCAACGCCCAAAAGGATGATCCGGTGCTGGGAAGCTCCGATCTGGCCAAGTGGTTCCAGACCATGATTCAGGAGATCGTTCGCGTTTTTGACGCGGTTCAGCGCTTGTTCGACTCGCAACGGATCGGAGCGGCGCTGACCATTTCGTCGATTGTCTGGATGGATAGCGCCGTGAATCTGATCGCCAGAGCTAACCGGGTCCCGTCTTTGACATTGCAGCATGGATTGATCCTCAACCGGGATCTCTTTTGCCATGTTCCAATCCTGGCCACCCGGAAAGTGGTCTGGGGTCAGGCAATGGTCGAATGGTACCGGCGGTACGGGTTCCCGGACTCTCGAGTGCAAGTCGTCGGTTCCCCCCGGTTTGATGTGATTTATAACCGAAAATGGTGCGGTAAGCAGGAACTCCACCGGAAGCTGGGGATTGACCAGGATCGTCCGATTATGGTCTATGCGACCGGTACGGAGGCCAACACCATCGTACCGCTGATCATCGAAGGCATCCGATCGGTGCCCGATTTGTACCTGCTGATGCTGCTGCATCCCTCGGAAAGCGCCTTGGTGGACCGCTACGAGCAATTGGCCGGAGGTTACCCGAACTGCCGGGTGGCCCGTTACGGTGAGATAAACCTCTACGATGCCTTAAGCGGGGCCGATCTTTTTATCACTCATTGCTCCACCGCGGGATTGGAGGCTATGCTGTTTAATCTCCCGGTGATTACGGTCGAACCGTTCCCGTCCTATTTTTCCTACGGTGATCTCGGAGCCACGATCCGGGTGACGGATTCGCCCGGTCTCAATCAAGCGGTCCGCAAGCTGCTAGCGGAGGAGGATTTCCGCTTGGGGGCGGTCGCCCAATATCAGCGGTTTCTCTCGGAATATTGTCAGCCCGGAGGCGAGGCGTCGCGGCGGCTTTTTGACGAATTGGATCTACTGCTGGAAACGGGCGGGATCGCTTAGAACGCAAAGCGCATGGCAAGTTCCGACGCTGGAAATACCGCGGAGGGAGAGTTCATGGATCAGCAAAACATGCTTTGGAGCGCGATACTGAAACGTTTTTTCAAGGGATTTCAGCATATTACCCACCGTGGCGTTCCGATCGGCCAGTTTATCTATAGGCCGTTGATGAGCCAGTGGAATTGGAAGAAGATCGATGGCGCCGTCAAAGCCTCCCTGATTGAAGCCGGCGGGATCACGGAGTCAACGATTTATGATTGGGCCGATCAGCCCTATGCCTATGATCCGCATCCCGGCGGGATGGTTTTGATGCGAGGTGGATTTGGCGATCTGGCCGCCCGTTATTTACCGGAGAGCCGGTTTATTTTGGTCAGTCCCAATCAAGCCGAGGTCGATCTGATCAAACTTAACTGCCCGGATTTGACGTCCCATAACTTTCAAAAACAATTCCGGGAAAATCCGGGAGCCGTCAATTCGTTGAGCCACCAAGTCGAGCAGTTGGTCCGGGAGAGACGAAACGACCCGGTTTTGGGCAGTCCGGTTTTATTGAAATGGCTCACCGTGCGAATGCGGGAGATCGTGCGAATGTTAGACGCGGCTTGGCAGATATTTGAAGAAAATCCGATTGGCGCGGTTTTGACCATTTCCTCGACCTATTCCATGGACGGCGCCCTGAATCTGGTCGCCAGAGCGCGCCGGATTCCGTCGTTGACATTACAGCACGGGCTGATGTCGGAACGGGATCTTTTCGCGCACATTCCGATCCTGGCCACCAGGAAGTGCGTCTGGGGCAAGATCTATCAGCAGTGGTATCAAAAGTTCGGGTTTCCTTCATCGCGGCTGTCGATCGTTGGCTCGCCCCGGTTCGACATCATCTTTAATCAACCGTGGTGCGGCAGACAGAAACTCCGCCAGATGCTGAATATTGATCCGGGCCACAAAATCGCCCTCTACGCCACCCAAATCCTGCGCATTAACGAGACGGTCGCCCCTATTGTTTTTGAAGGATTGAAGACCATTCCGGATCTGACCGTTGTGATGATGCTGCACCCGGGCGAAGAGCCCGAACCGCACGAACGGTTGGCCCGGGGCTATCCCAACTGGAAGACGGTCCGTTTCGGCCATGTCAGTCTCTATGACGCGCTCAGTGGCGCCGATTGTTGCATCACTTGCTATTCAACGGCCGCATTGGAGGCAATGCTGTTTAAGTTGCCGGTGATTACCGTCGAACCATATCCGCTTCCGTTTTCATTCGGGGAGTCTGGCGGTTCGATCCCGGTCCAAAATAGTACGGAGCTAAACCAGGTGGTACGGCGCCTTTGCGCCGAGGAAGCCTTTCGGGCTGAAACCGTGGAGCGATATCAAACGTTTCTCACCGATCATTGCCTGCCGGACGGTCTGGCTTCCCAGCGGCTCTTTGAGGAAGTGGAGCAATTGCTCGAAACCGGGGGTACGGCTTAGCGATTTGAGACTTTCCCGGGGTTCATTGGTTGATTCGCTAGGGAGCGGGAGTGCTTCCCGGACGCAGAGAATTCAGGCAGGGGGTGGCTACGAAGCAAAATGAATCAACCCAGTCTATTGGCGATTATTCCGGCCCGGGCCGGCTCCAAACGGATTCCCCATAAAAATGTCAAACCACTGGCGGGTAAACCGCTGATTTGGCATACGATCGAGTGCGCGTTGCATTGTCCCGGCATATCACGGGTGATTGTTTCCACCGACGCTCCGTCCATCGGCGAATTGGCCCGGGACGCCGGCGCGGATGTTCCGTTTTTACGCCCGCCGGAACTGGCCGCAGACGCGACGCCGACAATTGAGGTAATTCTGCACGCTTTGAATTGGCTGGAGCAAAACGAAGCCATCACTTATCAATACCTCGCCGTATTGCAGCCTACCTCGCCGCTGCGAACCATAACCGACATTGAGACCGCCTTTGCGCTGCTTTGCTCCAGCCCGGCCCAGAGTATCGTCAGTGTGACGGGGGCTCCCATTGAAGGCGACCACCTGGTGAGGATCGAAGGAGGAACGGTCCGGCTCTCGTCCGGTCCGGAGGCTAATCAAGATTTTTATAAATTGAACGGCGCCATTTATATCTCCCGCACCAAGACGATTCTGGCCACCGGCCATCTATCGGGCGGAACCGTCATTCCCTATTATATGCCGGGCAGCCGTTCCATTGATATCGACACGCCGGACGATTTTCAGATGGCCGAGGCCTTAGTGGCGCTAAATTGCGGCGGAGATTTTCATGGCCACGCGCAGGGAGGCGATTAGTGAATGCCAATCGCGATCGTCGGCGCGGGCGGCCAGGGCAAAGTGGTGCGGGATCTGCTGCGGACGGGCGGACAGTTCCGGGTTGTCGGCTTTTTCGACCGGAACGCCGGTCAGTTGCCTCCGGGAGAATCGGTGCTCGGGACGGAAGAAGACTTGATACGCGGCTGGCGGGAGCTTGGAATTACTGAGGCGGTGGCGGCCGTCGGATCCAATGCGATCCGGAAACGGATTTTTCAAGACTTGCTCCAAGCCGGACTGGAATTGCCGGCTCTGATTCATCCTCGGGCCACGGTGAGCCCGGAGGCTCGAATCGGGCCGGGGACGGTGGTTTGCGGTCATGCCTTTATCGGGCCGGGAGCGGCAATCGGAGCCAACTGCATCGTCAACACCGCGGCCAATATCGATCATGACTGCATTTTAAGCGACTCGGTCCATGTCTGCCCCGGCGTGAACATGGCCGGCGGGGTGAGCGTAGGCGAAGGCGCGCTGCTCGGAACCGGCGCCAATATTATCCCGGGGATCAGGATTGGAGCGTGGGCGATCATCGGGGCCGGAAGCGCGGTGATCCGGGATGTTCCGGAAAGCGTGACCGTAGTGGGTGTACCGGCGCGGCCAGTCAATCAAAGGGGGTGTTCCTAATCTTCGCAGCGCTTTTTGAAGATTCGCCGGCGCGGCCCAGGACCATCGTCATCGCCGAGGCCGGTGTGAATCATAACGGCGATCCCGACCTGGCGGCCGCCCTAATCGAAGCGGCGGCCCAAGCCGGAGCCGGTGCCATAAAATTTCAGGCCTTTCTGCCGGAAGCGATGATCCTTCCGGGAACCGGGAAAGCCGGATATCAGCGTCAGTCGGGCTTGATGAACGAAGATCAATTTCAGATGTTGAAACGGTTGCAACTCGGCCCCGCCGAGCTGAAACGCTTACAGGCCAAGGCCGAGGCGGAAGGGATCTTTTTTCTGGCGTCGGTCTTTGACGAAATCAGCGCGGGGCAGCTCAGGGAGATTGGGGCGCGGGCCTACAAAATTCCCTCCGGGGAGATTACCAACTTGCCTTTGATTGCCCTGGTCGCTTCGTTCGGAATGCCGGTGATCATATCCACCGGCATGGCTACGTTGGGAGAGATTGAGGAGGCGGTGCAAACCGCCCTGAATGCCGGCAACCGGCGACTGATCCTGCTTCACTGTGTCTCGAGCTATCCGGCTCCGTATTCAAGCTTGAATCTGACGGCAATCGCCACGCTACGGGCCGCGTTCGGACTGCCGGTAGGGTATTCCGACCACGCGGAGGGCGCGGAAGCGGCTATCGCCGCGGTCGCTTTGGGCGCGATGGTATTGGAAAAGCATTTCACGCTGGATCGCAATCTGCCAGGTCCGGATCACAAGGCATCGCTGGGGCCCGGAGAGTTCCGGCAACTGGTGGAGAGCATCCGCAAAGTCGAATCGGCCTTTGGAGACGGACGGAAAGTCCTGGCCGAGGCTGAGCGGGAAACACGGGCGTTGACCCGGAAAAGCCTTGTCGCCAATCAGCCGATCGCGGCGCAGGCCCTGATCACCCGGGAAATGATCGGATGCAAACGGCCGGGAAACGGACTTCCTCCCAAATACCTTGGGTATTTTATAGGAGCGCGGGCAACCCGCTTCATCGCCCAAGACACCCTGCTGGGCTGGTCCGATGCCGTAAAAGGGGAGGAGGATTGATGGAAATGCCGCGTAAAGTGGCAGTATTGACCGGTACCCGGGCCGATTATGGGATATACCGGCCGGTTTTACGGGCGATTATGTCCAGAAAGGAGTTATCGTTGCGGTTAATCGTCACCGGGATGCATTTGGCGGAGGAATTTGGAAAAACGATCCGCGAGATTGAAATCGATGGATTCCCGGTGGCGGCGCGGGTGGATATGCTGCTGCGCGGGGATACCCAGGGCGCCATGGCCAAATCGCTGGCCATTGGTTTGCTCGGCATCACTCAGGCGCTGGAGGAGGAAAGATCAGATTTTATGCTGGTATTGGGAGATCGGGGTGAAATGTTGGCAGGAGCCATTGCCGCCGCTCATCTCCGGATTGTCACGGCCCATCTTCATGGCGGGGAACTTTCCGGTTCGATCGACGGTTCGCTGCGCCATGCCATCACCCGGTTTGCCCATTTACATTTTCCAGTTACTCAACGGGCGGCGAGCTGCCTTGCGGCCTCCGGGGAAGAAAAATTCAGAATCATTCCGATCGGAGTTCCCGGGTTGGATGACGCGGACCAAGGATTTGACGTAACCGATGAAGAGCTCCAGGCGGCACTGGGCTTTCCCCTGTCCGGCCGGTTCGGCCTGGTGGTTTTGCACCCGGCGTTGGAAGAAGCCGGCCAAAACGCGGCGCAAGCCGAGAACATATTAAAGGTGGCGCTGGAGTCCGATCTTCAGTGCCTGGTATTCCTCCCGAACTCCGATGCCGGCCGCGAAGCAATCTTACAGGCGATCAAAATTCATGGTTCCGACCCGAAACTGCATTGCATCGCCCATTTGCCGCGCCGGATCTATCTGGGGCTGCTGGCCAGGGCCGCGGTAATGATCGGCAACTCCAGCAGTGGAATCATTGAAGCCCCCTATTTCAAACTGCCGGTGATCAATATTGGCTCCCGCCAGCAGGGAAGAGAACGGGCCGGAAACGTGCTCGATATCGGCGGGACGGAACCGGAGCTCCGGGCGGCATTGGCGCAATGCCTCCATCAGGAATGGAAGAGCCGGGAGTTTGACAATCCCTATCACGGCGGCGCCGGAGCAGTGGTCGCCGATACGCTGGCCGGGATTACCATCGATGACAGATTGCTCAATAAGAACTTCACTTTCATCGATAGTTTGTAAATGGTTGAGGCTATGCCGCCAAACGCCGATCCGGGCTCCCTGATTCACCGCTTGACGACATTTCGGATCGTCTGATGGCTATGATCCGGATTCGGGCAGGGATAGAGCGCTTTTAACGCCGTCGCAGACTTCTTTGACCTCGTCCCTGGAGATCCGGGTATAAAACGGCAAGGCCAGGCCGGTAGCGCCCGCTGATTCCGCTATGGGAAAGGCTCCTTCGCTATAGCCGAAACGATTGCGGTAATAGGGCTGTAAATGGATGGGAGAGAAATAGGGGCGGGTTTCAATCCCTAGCCCAGCTAGATGACGGGCGACGATCTCCCGGAGCCGGGGCTCGCGAAAGCGGACCACATAAACGAACCAACTGGCTTCGGCCCGGGGGATCAGCGCGGAGCCGGGCAGGGTAATCAGAGGTTCCTGGCCGAGTTCCGCCGCGTACCACCGGGCGACTTGGGCGCGGGCCGCCAGAATTTCCGGCAAACGATCCAATTGGGCCACGCCGAGGGCGGCCGACAATTCGGGAAGACGATAGTTATAGCCCAAATGTTGATGGCACAGCCAGGCGTCGCCGGGAGCGCGGCCTTGATTGGCCAGGCTGCGCGCGAGCCCCGCCAATTCGGCGCTATCGGTGACCACGGCGCCGCCTTCGCCGGTGGTGATTTGTTTGTTGGGATAAAACGCGAAGGTCCCGGCGTTTCCGAAGCCGCCAAGGGGCTTTCCGTTCCACTTGGCTCCGATCGCCTCGCAAGCGTCCTCAATCACCGGAAGCCCGTATCGGTCGGCGATGGCGGCGATCGCGTCCATGCGGGCGGGAAAACCGAAGACATGCACAATCAATATGGCTTTGGTCCTTGGAGTAAGCTTCGCTTCGATCGCGGCCGGGTCAATATTGAATTCGCCGGGCGCGATATCGCAGAATACCGGGGTGGCTCCGACGTAGAGAATGCAATTGGCGGAGGCGATGAAACTATAGGGAGTGGTAATTACTTCGTCGCCCGGCTTGATCCCCAGCGCCAGCAGGATGAGATGCAAGGCGGCGGTTCCCGAGCTTACCGCGATGGCATATTTGGTTCCGGCGACCGTGGCCAGTTTGGCCTCGAATTCTTTGAGCAGCGGTCCGTTGCTCAGTTGGTCCGAGCGCAGCGCGCGGTTAACCAATTTAATTTCAGATTCGGTGATATTGGGTCGGGATAAAGGGATCATCGGCCCTTACTCCTTTCTTGGAATCATGCGGGAGCATCCCATTGCAACACGTTGAAGCGATCGACCGTTCTGACCAGTTCCAAAATCTCTTGTTTCGACAATGGTTCCTGGTTTTGAGACGAGAGCACCGGCGGATTGGAAGGATCCAGCGGCGCTCCCGGGGGCAGGCGGCCGCAAGCCCCGGCTAAAATGAATAAGTCCTCGAATTGATAGGTTTTGCAGAGTTCATCCGCGGCCAGCAATTCCTCATAAAGCTTCTCTCCGGCCCGCAGGCCGCTGATTTCAATCGGCACCGGTTTTCCGGTCAGCTTTTGATAGCGTTCGGCGACAGCCTCGGCCACATCCATCACTTTCACCGAAGGCATTTTAAAGATGAAGATCTCGCCGCCGCCGGCGAGCGATGCCGCCTTTAACACCAGATTCACCGCTTCGGCAGCGGACATGATGAAGCGGGTCATCTGGGGATCAGTGACCGTTAACGGCTGATTGCGGGAGAGTTGGTCCAGAAACACCGGAATCACCGATCCGCGCGCGCCCGCGACATTGCCGAACCGGACGCAGGAAAAAACGGTGGGATGTTTGCCTTTGATGAAATTAGCGGCAATCAGCAACCGTTCCGCCAGCAATTTGGTGATCCCCAAAATGCTGCTGGGGTTGACGACTTTATCGGTGCTGATTCCGATTACGACTTTGACGCCGTTTTTAATACTCTCTTCAATCACGTTCTGGGTTCCGAGCACATTGGTTTTAATGGCCTCAAACGGATTAAACTCACAAGCGGGCAAATGCTTTAGAGCGGCCGCGTGAAAGACGACATCGATCTCCTCCAGCGCCATCCCCAATCGGTCCACTTCCCGGACATCTCCGATCAAATAGCGGACATTGGGCGGATTCCCTAACTTAAGCGATAATTCGAGTTGCTTGGTTTCATCGCGGCTATAGATGCGGACTACCGCCGGCTGGTATTCAAGTATTTTTTGGACCAGCGCCGATCCAATGGTCCCGGTGCCTCCGGTTACTAAGATATTTCGTCCCTGAATGACCGGCTTCAAGTTCAAATCTGGCATCAGCGCACCCTCCATATCTTTTATATCTTATTGTTGATAGTACAGAATGTGTCGGGTCTTTTCGTACATAACTCATTGGGGCGCATCGATCATTCATCGCGCCGAAGGGCGTGTTCCGTCGGAAGATCAACAGAAAACGTTTTCATCTTGTGCCGCTTGAATTATGTCGGTTTAATGGAATTCTCATATATTGTAAAAGGTTGATCGATGAATTCGGAATAAATCACCTGCCTGATTATGGGTAGTCAAATTGCATTCCTTAATGATTCGATTCGTTTCCCGAACCGTTTTTGTTTCGGGAGGCCGGGACAACTGATTCGTACTGGAATTTGCCCAACTTTGTCGGAAAAAAGAAAGCCCGGTTCTTCAAGATGGTTTCCCGGTTCGCCGGAAACCGCTGTGAAGCCGGAAGAGATCGGTTTTTAACGGAGAAAAGAAGTTGGGAGCCTCCGGTAAGGCCAATTATGACCGGGATGCAATGGCCGGACGGTACAACTCATTTGAGAAGCAGAGCCATGAAAATATTCAAGCGGAAAATCGATCCCCGTCAAATCGCGGCAATCATTTTTGATTTTGACGGAGTATTCACGGATAACAAGGTAACCGTGACCGAAAACGGTCAAGAATCGGTGATCTGCAACCGCGCCGACGGCCTGGGGGTTAAAATGTTACGCGAAAAGCAGATCCCGTTATTGATATTGTCCACGGAGCAAAACCGGGTGGTCGCGGCTAGGGCCGACAAATTGGCATTGGAACATGTGCAGGGGGTCGCGGATAAAAAGGCGGTATTAATCGCTTATTGCGCCGCCCGGGCCATGGATCTCCAAAAAGTAATGTATGTCGGCAATGATCTTAATGACCTGGAAGCAATGAAGGCCGTCGGCTATCCGGCGGCGCCCAAGGACGCGCACCCGGAGATCCGGCGGATTGCCAAATATATTATCAAGTGCAAGGGCGGGGAGGGAGTCGTCAGGGAGTTGGCGGAAAACTGGATTCGGTGAAACGGCATGATTACTCCGGGGCCGGGGAGAATGGGGGCCCGTGCTTTCTTGAAACGTCGCCGCCAGGATTCATGCGTTGGCATCGATCATAAGGAGCGATTGAGATGTCCATTTTTATCATAGCCGAGATCGGAATTAACCATAACGGCGATCTAACGATCGCCCGGAAATTAATCGATATTGCCAAAGAAGCCGGTTGTGACGCGGTTAAATTTCAAAAGCGGACCATTGACAAGGTCTATACCAAGGAGTTTCTCGATTCGCCGCGGGAAAGCCCCTGGGGCGACACCCAGCGCGCCCAAAAAGAAGGGTTGGAGTTCGGGCTTAACGAGTACCGGGAGATCGACCGCTATTGCCGTGAGATAGGCATCCCCTGGTTTGCCTCGGCCTGGGACCTGGAGAGTCAAGAGTTTTTGCGCCAATTCGACTGTAAATACAATAAGATCGCCTCGGCGATGCTCCTTTACGAACCCCTTCTGAAAGCAGTGGCCGCTGAGGGAAAACATACGTTTATCTCCACCGGGATGAGCGATTTGGAGGATATCGGCAGCGCCGTGAAGATTTTCAAGGAGGCGGACTGCCCGTTCGAGTTGATGCATTGCGTCTCCACTTATCCGATGGATGATGAAGATGCCAATCTAAACCGGATCAAAATTTTACGGGACATTTTCAAATGCAACGTCGGATATAGCGGACATGAAGTGGGATTGGCGATCTCTTATGCCGCCGCGGCCTTGGGAATCACGTCGCTGGAGCGCCATATCACCCTCGACCGGGCCATGTACGGTTCCGACCAGGCGGCTTCGCTGGAGCCGGCCGGTCTGCGCATGATGGTCGGGGCGGTGCGCAAAATCGAGAAAGCCATGGAAGAGTGTTCGTTTTCGATTACGCCCAAGGAGGTACCGATCAGCAAGAAACTACGAGCCCATTATTTGAATAATTATTAAAACGATAAGGATCGAAGTTCAATGAAATCATGTTATCTTTGCGGAGCGGAATCTTTTAAAAAGCGGCCTGGCAGCGTCAGGGACGACCAAAGCCTGCAAGTTATGGAATGCCGGTCCTGCGGGTTGGTTTTTTTATCGTCGTTCGATCATATCGGAACCGGATTCTATGAAAACTCGGGGATGCACGAGGATGAAGTTACGATTGAGGCCTGGGTCCGGGAGACCGCCGCCGACGACCAACGCCGCTTTGACGACTTCCGGGCGCTGCTGGCCAATCGGTCCGTTTTGGATTTCGGCTGCGGCGCCGGTGGCTTTTTGGCCCGGGCCGGCCAGGTGACTGCCCGGGCCGTGGGGGTCGAACCCGAAGCCAGACTGGCGGAACATTTCCAAAAAGAGCGGTTGGCGGTGTTTCCCAACCTCGCTCAAGTGAATCAAACATTTGATCTGATTACCCTCTTTCACGTGCTCGAACATCTTCCCGACCCGGCGGATACCCTGAAACAATTGGCGGCCAGGCTAAATCGGGGCGGTTCCATCCTGGTTGAAGTTCCCAACGCCGCCGACGCGCTGCTGACTTTTTATGAGAACGAAGCCTTTGCTCATTTCACCTACTGGAGCTGCCATTTATTCCTGTTTGACGCCAACACGCTGGCGCTGCTGGCTCAAAAAGCCGGCCTGCGGGTGGAATACATCAAACAAGTCCAGCGCTATCCGCTATCGAATCACTTGTACTGGTTAGCCAAAGGCCGGCCCGGCGGGCATTTGCGTTGGAACTGTTTGGACAGCGAAGAGCTGCACGCCGCTTACGAAAAACAATTGGGGATGATGGGCTGCTGCGACACATTGATCGCCTGTTTTGGAGCTGGAGATGGTTAACAATCTCGGTGTGATGCAAGGACGGTTGCTTCCCAAATACCAGGGACGCTATCAAGCTCATCCGGTGGGGTATTGGCAGGATGAGTTTCAAATCGCCGGCAAACTGGGCCTGGGACTGATCGAATTTATTTTCGACTATGACCAGGCTGAACGCAACCCGCTATTGAACCCGGAAGGGTTGGCGGAGATCCGGGCGGTTTCGGAACGGGCCGGAGTGCGGGTCAAAACGATCTGCGCTGATTATTTCATGGAGGCGCCGTTGCACGGGCCGGATCGCGCGGCGGTAGCCCAAAGCGGCCGGATGCTGAAGGCTCTTCTCCAAAACGCCAGCGCCCTAGGAGTGACCGATATCGTGATTCCTTGCGTCGATGGATCGGCGCTCCGGAACGAGCAGGATATCCTCGACTTTATCCAAAACATTCGTCCCGCCGGGGATCTGGCGGAGCAGCTTGGGGTTAATCTGGCCCTGGAGACCGATCTGCCGCCCCGGGCTTTTGAGGAACTGCTGGAGGCGTTGGGTTCCGCGAGCTTCACCGTGAATTACGATACGGGCAACAGCGCCGCCTTGGGGTATGACCCACTGGCCGAATTGGCCGCCTATGGCGACCGGATCAGCGATATTCATCTGAAAGACCGGCGCCGGGGAGGGCCTTCGGTGGAGCTTGGAACGGGAGATACCGACTTCCGGCGGTTTTTTGAGGCGCTGTCCCGGACCGGTTACGATGGGCCCTTGATCATGCAAGCGTATCGCGATGAGGAAGGGGTTCAGATCTTTAAAAAACAATTGGAATGGATCCGGCCGTGGCTGACCGGCCGGCCGGGGGGAGAGGGAGCAAAACCAATGGCCTGGGAGGAGATGCCATGAATATCATGGCCATCATACCGGCGCGGTCCGGTTCAAAAGGAGTTCCCGCCAAGAATATCCGGTTGCTGGGCGGATATCCGCTGCTCGCCTATTCGATCGCGGCCGCGGTGTTGTCGGACCGGATCGACCGGGTGATCGTTTCCACCGATTCGCCGGAGATCGCCGCCATTGCCAGGGAATATGGCGCGGAGGCTCCTTTCCTGAGGCCGGCCGAATTGGCGCGGGATGATTCGACCGATCTGGAATTCATGATTCACGCCATCGATTGGTTTGAGGAACGGGAAGGAGAAGTCCCCGATTATCTGGCGCATTTGCGGCCGACCACGCCGTTGCGGGATCCGGCCCTGATCGACGCGGCCATTGACGAACTGCTCAGCCGGGCCGAAGCCACTTCGCTGCGTTCGGCGCATCCGGCTCCGGAATCTCCCCACAAATGGTTTCGCCGGGACGAAGCGGGCTTTTTCCGGAGCCTATTGGAAAACGGGGACAATGAGGCGCTGAACCGGCCGCGCCAGGCGTTTCCGGACGCCTATATCCCCGATGGCTACGCCGATCTGGTGATTCCGGCGTTCGTCCGCGAAGCGGGCCGGTTATACGGGGAACGGATGCTCGGGTTCGTTTCGCCATACTGCGTGGAAGTCGACACAATGGACGATTTCGACCGGCTCGAATATGACCTTTTGAAAAACGGCAGCCCGCTTTGGACTTATCTGAACCAAAATTTTCCGAAAAGAGGCTTGGCCTGAATGTCAGGATTCAAATTCAACACTGTACCGCAAGCGGTTCCGGAAGTCCGGACCCAATTTCGCCGGATTGTGACCCCGATACCGGCGCCCGGCAGCGCCGGCGTCTTCGAAATCCTGGAGCGTTGTGAATCCGTATCCATGCACGGCCAGTTGCCGCTGGTCTGGGACAGGGCCCAGGATTATCTGGTGGCCGATGCCTGGGGCAATCAATGGATCGACTTTACCAGCACGATCTTTGTGGCCAACGCCGGCCACGGCAACCGGCGGATCATTGATTCCCTCCGGGAGGTTCTGGATAAGCCGCTGCTGCACACCTATACCTTTGCCAGCCGGGAACGCGCCGATTATCTGGAATATCTGATCGGGCATACGCCGGAGCAGTTTGAAAAAGCGTTCCTGGTGTCGGCCGGCACCGAGGCCACCGAGGCGGCCCTGAAACTTATGCGCATGCACGGCTGGAAGCTCGGGAAGAAACGGCCCGGCGTGATCTGCTTTGAAGGGAATTGGCACGGCCGGACCATGGGAGCCCAAATGATGGGGGGCAATGCCGCCCAGAAGGAATGGATCGGATATCTGGACCCCAATATCTATCAACTGCCCTTTCCCTATCCGTGGCGGGATGAGGCCGCCCGGAACCCCCGGGAATATTTCCAAAGGGGCATCGCGGAGCTGCTTCGCGCTCATAAGCTCGATCCCGACACCGATCTCTGCGGGTTTATGATCGAGACCTATCAGGGCTGGGGAGCGGTGTTCTATCCTGAGGAATATATTCAAGCGCTGGCCGAATTTGCCCGCCGGCACCGGCTGCTGATGACCTTCGACGAGATGCAGGCCGGCTTTGGGCGGACTGGGACCTTGTTCGGCTACATGCATTACGGCATCGAGCCCGACCTGATTTGCTGCGGCAAGGGGGCCGGTTCCAGCCTGCCCCTGTCGCTGGTGCTGGGCAGGGCGGAGATCATGGATCTGCCGGAGATCGGCTCGATGAGTTCGACCCATTCCGCCAACCCGATGGTCTGCGCCGCCGGCAAGGCCAATCTGCAAGCGTTACTGGAGGACGGGATCCTCGCCCGCTCCATTCCGCTGGGAGAGCTCTTTCAGAAACGGGTGGGCGCGATCCGGGCCAAATACCCGGATCAGATCCGTTACGCGCCAGGAAAGGGAATGGTGGCCGCGCTGCTGTTTTATGACGGTTCCGGCCGGCCGCTGTCCGATCTTTGTTCACGGATTGCGGAGATCGCCATGCAAAAAGGGTTGCTGGTGGTCTGCACCGGACGGGAATCGATCAAGCTGGCCCCGCCGCTGACCATCACCGAGGCCGCGCTTGAGGAAGGACTGGACACCTTGGATGAGGCCATTCGGACCGGCATTGGAGAGCTGAAATGATTCGCGGCTACCGGCATACTGGATTGGTGGTCCGCGATCTGCGGCGTTCCGAAGCGTTTTACCGGGAGGTCCTGGGATATACTCCGTGGCGGCGGGCCGAGGAAAGCGGCCCGTTCATAGAAGGCGTGGTGGGAATCCCGGGAGTGGTCCTGGAGTGGGTAAAGCTCAAAGCTCCCGACGGATCGTTGCTGGAATTGCTCCAATATCACTCGCATCCCGATCCCCAAGCCTGCCCCGCGCTTCAGCCGGCCAACCGGCTGGGCTGCTCCCATATTGCGCTGACGGTCAGCGACTGTGACGCGCTGTACCGGACCCTCCGGGAGCGGGGGATTCATTGCAACAGCGAGCCGCTGACCGCGCCCGACGGAACGGTGAAAGTGCTATACTGCCACGATCCGGACGGAATCATTGTTGAGTTGGTGGAAGAGTTGCGCCGCTGACCCCGCGCCGGGTCCGGAAAGGATGAGCCATTGATGCGACTGGGTTTAGAGGGAAAACGGGTGCTGGTCACCGGTTCCTCGCGGGGGATCGGTCTGGCCATCGCCAGGGCGTTTTTGGAGGAAGAAGCCGACGTGACGCTGAACGGCCGGGATCAAGCCGGCCTGGACCGGCTCCGGCACGAACTGGCCCGCCAGTTCCCGGAACGGTCCATTTTGGCGTTGGGCGGCGACGTTACCGACCGGGCCGCGCTGGCGCGACTGCACCAAGCGATCCTCACCGCCTGGGGCGGCCTGGACATTTTGGTCGCCAATGTGGGAAGCGGAAAAAGCGTGCCAGACCCGCTCCCGGCTCCGGAGGATTGGAACCGGATGTTTCAGGTAAACTTTGACTCTGCCGTTGCCGTGGCCCGGGAGTTTTATCCCCTGCTGAAGACGGCGGGCGGGAATATCCTGTTCATCGCCTCGATCGCCGGAGTCGAGGCCATCGGGGCTCCGGCCGGCTATACCGCGGCGAAAAGCGCCTTGATCGCCTTTGCCAAACACCTGTCCAGGCAAGCGGCAGGAGATGGGATGAGGGTCAATTGCATCGCGCCGGGCAACATTTATTTTGAAGGGGGGACCTGGGCCGAAAAGGCCCTGGCCGACCCGGAACGGGTTCAACAAATGCTTGAGGTCGCCGTTCCGCTGCGGCGCTTCGGCACGCCGGAAGAGATCGCGGCCGCCGCCGTTTTTCTGGCGTCGGAACGGTCGGCCTTTACCACCGGAGCCTGCCTGATCGTGGACGGCGGTCAGACGGTAAGTTTTATTTAGCAAGATCCGGTTTCACCAGACGCTCCGGCCGCCGTCGACCACGATCAAGGCGCCGGTGACATAGGAGGCGGCGGCGGAGGCCAGAAAGACCACCGCGCCCTTTAGTTCGTCGGGACGGGCCATGCGGGCCATGGGGATCAGCGATTGGATCCGTTCCAGGAATTCCGGGCCTTGCCCGTCCTGGACGCCGCCGGGGCAGATCGCGTTACAGCGGACGCCCTGTCCGGCCCAGTAAGTCGCCAGATAACGGGTCAACCCGATCAGGCCGGTTTTAACCACCGAATAGGTCACCGGTTTCACGTTCTGCTTCTCCTCGGGCAGGCCCTTCTGATGGTACAGATGTTGATTGGGAGCGATCAGGCCGAGGTCGGAAGAGATATTGATGATGCTTCCGCCGCCCCGGGCAGCCAGCGCCGGCCCGAAATGTTTGGAACAGAGAAAGGACCCGGTCAGTCCGACCGCCAGATCCGCCGCCCATTGCTCCAACGGGAAGTTTTCGAGGCGGGAGGCGTTCTGAACCTGGCTGGCCGCATCGACCTTGGGATTGTTGGCCGCGTTATTGATCAGGACATCCACTGTTCCAAAGCGGCGCAGCACTTCGGCGCAGGCCGCCTGGACCTGCTCCTCGCGGGTAATGTCAACCGTAAGGCCGGCGGCACGCTCCGGAAAATCGGCTTCCAGCCGTCTCAGCGCGGCGGCGAGCCGCTCCGGATCGCGATCGACCAGAACCGGGACCGCGCCGAATTCAGCCACCGCCTCGGCGTGTTTTTGCCCCAGAAAACCCGCTCCGCCCGTGATCACCACGATTTTCCCGGTTAAATCGAATTGTCCGTTCATCCGCTTTCCCCCAGCCTCTGATGGAGTACGGTGCACGGTTACCAACCGGGCGCCGCCAATACGGTATATTCGCTTGACTGCCAATGGGTGCCGCTGCCCCGTTAAAAAGAGCCGTTGGTTGGGGAACAGCGGGAAAGTCCCGGCCGTAGCCTCCCGATCCGGCCGCTTTCGCACCGCTTCGTCTCCAGCCGGTTTTGGGGTATTGCCAAGCGGTTTATCCAGATTGACTAATGACTTATCCACATTGCAAAGTGGTTTTTCCACATTGGCAAGTGACTTATTCACATTGGCAGATGGCAACGGAGAATTGTCTTCCACCAATTGGAAATTGGCAGATGCCAATCCTCCAGAGCCAACTGCCAATGGAGCGGGGGCAGCTGGCAATCTAACATTGGCAACTGCCTTTGGAATATTGGCGGATGAATTTTCCACATTGGCGGGAATCTCAGGCGGAGGGAAAACAGCCGCAATGGCAATTCGTCGTGGCGGAGGGGAAGGGGCGGCTATCCCATCTCATCAAGTTACGGTTACAATAGTTGGGGGATGATCTTTGCCAATCACGCCGGTCTAAAATCCTACCTCTCCCTCGGCCCCTCTCCGCCGAAAATCTCCGCCGAAAATCGCCACGTCGGGGAGAGGATGGGGGACCAGAGTAAGGAAGGCTCAAGTTCCGGCGTCCATGGATGGGAACGCCGGGAGGTTTGAATTTGGACCACATTTAAGGGATTTAATTCAACTTATTGCCCCCGCAAGCCGGCGCTGTTCTCCAAATACCAGCGGTAGGTCTGGCGGAGGCCGGTTTCGAGAACGGTCCGGGGTTTCCAGCCCAAACGCTGAATCCCGGAGCTGTCCAGGATTTTGCGGGGTGTTCCGTCAGGCTTGGAGGCATCAAACTCGAACCGGCCCCGGTATCCGGTGACGGACTTGATCCGCTCCGCCAGTTCGGCGATGGGGATCTCTGTCCCGGAACCGACATTGATTAAGTCCGGCGCGTCCTCATTTTCCATCAGAAACAAACAGGCGTCGGCCAGATCGTCGACATACAAGAATTCGCGCAGCGGCGTCCCGGTGCCCCAGATGGTTACTGTGGGCGCGGCGGTGATTTTGGCGTGATGGATCCGGGACAGCAGGGCCGGGAGTACGTGGGAATTTTGGGGGTGAAAATTGTCGCCCGGGCCGTAAAGGTTGGAAGGCATGGCGCAGATGAAGCGGGTGCCGTACTGTTCATTGAAGGACCGGCACAGCTTCAATCCGGCGATTTTGGCTACTGCGTAGGCCTCATTGGTGGGTTCCAGATAACCCGAGAGCAGATACTCCTCCCGGATCGGCTGGGGACAGTTTTTTGGATAAATGCAGGAACTGCCGAGAAACAGCAGCTTCCTGACGCCATAGCGGTAAGCGCAGTGGATGACATTGGCTTCAATCATCAGGTTGTCATAAATGAAGTCCGCCGGATAGTTATGATTGGCCAGGATGCCGCCGACTTTGGCGGCGGCCAGGAAGACGTATTCCGGCCGCTCGCTTTCGAAAAAACGCCGGACCGCGCCTTGGTCGCGCAGGTCGAGAGCATCCCGGGAGCGGGTGACGATCCGTTCAAAACCGGCCTGCCGCAACCGGCGGAGAATGGCCGATCCCACTAGGCCGCGATGGCCGGCCAGATAAATTTTGGCGGTATGATCCATTGTTTGACGCACCTCCGAAACTTACTCCGCTTCAACCGGCCGGCCCGAGCCGGCCGTGGCGGCGCGCAGATCCTCGGCCACCATCAATCCGACCAATTGCGGAAAGCCGACTTCGGGCCGCCATCCCAGCACCCGCCGGGCCTTGGCGGGGTCCCCTTGCAGCCAGGGGACTTCAGCCGGGCGGAAATAGCGGGGATCGATTTTGATCAATACCTTGCCGGTGGCGTCGTCAACGCCTTCCTCATCCAGGCCCCGTCCTTGCCAGGCAATGGCGAGCCCGGCGCATTGGAAGGCCAGCTCCACGAATTCCCGGACCGAATGGCTCTCGCCGGTGGCGATCACGTAATCGTCCGGTTCCGGCTGCTGCAGGATCAGCCACATCGCCTTGACGTAATCCCCGGCGTAACCCCAGTCCCGTTTGGCGTCCAGATTGCCGAGATACAGGCAGTCCTGCCAGCCGAGCTTGATCCGGGCGACCCCTTGGGTGATTTTGCGGGTGACAAAGGTCTCGCCGCGCAACGGCGATTCGTGATTGAACAAAATGCCGTTGCAGGCGAAGAGCCGGTACGCCTCACGATAATTGACGGTGATCCAATGGGCGAATAATTTGGCGGCAGCGTACGGGCTGCGGGGATGAAATGGAGTGGTCTCCGATTGCGGCCGCTCCCGGGTATTTCCAAACAGTTCGCTGGTGGAAGCTTGGTAAAACCGGGTTCTTTCCTCATATTTCAGATTCCGGACTGCCTCCAGCAAGCGGAGTGCGCCCAGGGCATCGGCGTTGGCGGTGTATTCCGGTATTTCAAAGGAAACCTGGACATGGCTCTGGGCGGCCAGATTATAAATCTCGTCCGGCTGGGCTTTCCGAATCAGATTGACCAGGCTGGAGAAATCGGTCATATCCCCGTAATGCAGGATCAACCGCTGGCCCGGCTGATGCGGGTCTTGATAGAGCCGGTCGATTCGGCCGGTGTTAAAGGAGGAGGACCGGCGTTTCAGGCCGTGGACTTCATACCCTTTTCCCAACAAAAATTCGGCCAGATAGGCTCCGTCCTGACCGGTAATTCCCGTGATGAGAGCCCGCTTCATCGGTTATCGCCTTTCGACGGGATTTAAGAATCCGCTGATTGCATCTTATGTCCGGTGCTTTGGAAAGGTGAGCGCCGGGGGACGCGAGGCCGTTTCAGCCGATCTCCGGGTCAACTTGGGCCGGGGTTGAATAGGATGGGCTGCGGGGCAATTGAAAAAATTTTGAAGCGCGGGGGTACGGGGGCATGGTTGACGCGGAGCAGTTGCGGTTGTGGCACGCCAATCGCGGTGATCAAACGTTGCGGCTGGATTATGAGTTGGACCCGGATTCGATCGTCTTCGATCTGGGAGGGCACCGGGGCGATTGGGCCGCCGGTATTTTTGAACGGTACCGCTGCCTGATCCATATTTTTGAACCGGTCGAGGAGTATGCCGACGGGATCGCGGCCCGGTTCGACGGAAACCGGAAGATTTTCGTCCATCAGTTCGGTCTGGCGGGCTCTACCCGCCGGACCGCGCTGGCCGTTGCCGGAGACGCTTCATCCATTTACAAAAAGGGCGAGGATCAGCGGCGCATTCTGCTGATTAAGGCCAGTGACTATTTGCGGCTGAACCGGTTCGGCCGGATTGCCCTGATGAAGATCAACATCGAGGGCGGGGAATACAATTTGCTGGAGCACCTGATTGCGACGGATCGGATCGGGGCGATCGACGATATTCAGGTCCAGTTCCATGATTTCGTCTACCATTGTCAAAGCCGGCGGAAGAAAATTCAGGCCGCTCTGCAGGCAACCCACGAGCTGACCTACGAATACGACTTCGTCTGGGAGAACTGGCACCGCAAGCCGGCCGGGGCCGGGGAATAATCGGCCCGCCCCGTTCCATCTCTCCGGTCTTATTGCAAAATCCAATCCTCAGGGCAAAGATCCGCGGTATTGATTTGCTCGTTCCGGAACCAGCGTTTGGGAGCGACCACGATTTTCCCGGGGTGAGGGGCCAGCCACGCGCCCCACCAGCTGAACGAGCTGTTGGCGATGATATGGTGCTGGCAAAGACTCATCAGGCGCAAGTCCTGGGTCGGTTGCTCCGCATTATGGGTCACGATTTCAAAGGGGAATCCCAGGCCGATATTTTGCTGCACCCATTGACCGTCATCGGAGAAGATGAAAAAAACCGGCTGCCGCACCCGGGCGGCGATGACGGCGATCGCCCGGAAATAATAATCGAGCGGGCAGAGGCCGTGGTATTGATTGGTCACCGGATTGGTCACGTAATCGCCTCGCCGGAAATGCACCGCCACGGCCTCGCAAGCGCGGATCCGGCCGGCCAGTTTCCGGTTGCGGCGGCCCGGCAGTTGCTTCACCATAAACTCGGCCCGGATCAGCGGTTCAATATCCGCGAAGTATTTGGTGGTCTGCCAGTATCCGTCCAGATAAAGGTCGCTCCCCAGGTTTAAAATCTCCGGATCAAACTGAAAGTGGCTTTCCCGCACATGCCAGAGCGCCTTCATAGCGTTGTTCTCTTGCTCCGTGGCCAACTCTGCCACGATGTTCAAATGGTGCAGCAGATAACTCCGCAACGGGTAATCATGGA
This sequence comes from Bacillota bacterium, assembly GCA_023402395.1. GTDB lineage: Bacteria > Bacillota > UBA4882 > UBA8346 > UBA8346 > JAEYGI01. The sequence goes on along the minus strand of JAEYGI010000023.1, from coordinate 18,316 downwards.
AACCGGAGATATCCAGCTTGAGCTGAGTCTGGCGGACATGGGCCAGACGGCGGGCGGCGGCGTATTGGAACATCTGATTGCCCAATCCCCCGATCAAGCGGGTGATAATCAAACCTACCCCTCCGTTATCGGTTGGTCTCAAACTGGCGCGCTGGCCTAGCCCGGATCAGTTCCGCACCTCGTCATGATCCTTATCCAGGGCCACCAGGATGCGGCGGAACGGCAGATTACGGGCCCATTCCGCTTCGGGAAAGCAATAATCCGGGTTCAGCGTCACCGAGGGCGGATGATCGATCAGATAGCGGTTGAGATGGCTTTCGTCGTGCCAGACCGCGATATAGCCCCGTTCCAGATCGCGCCGGATGTTGACGGAGATGGCCCGCGCCATTTCCAGAAACGCGGCGCTACTGCCGCCGTTAAAGCCGCCGGCGTAATAAATGCCCCCTTCCTCCGGGCTGACATAGGCGGTGGAAGCCGGGTTGGCTTCATAGGGCAACACCGGCCTGGGGCAATTCCAAAATCCCGGATGCCGGGTCGCCACCCGTTCTCCCAGAATCTCTCGGCCCACCGGGTCGACAAAAAGCATGTCGGCATCGGAATAATAAAGGTAATCCATTTCCGCCAGGCGCCGGCGGTGCTTGTAAAAGATCTCGTAACGCTTCAGCGTCATGGCGGGCCAGGGTTCATGGGCTTGTTCCAGGACCACCGGCCCCGGAAAAGCGGGCTGATTCGTGAACAAAAACATTTGGCAATCGATTCCCGGCTCATTTAAAAAGAAATCTTGCATGGATTGATATAACGAACGGGCGTAATTCAAGTATTTATTGGTGGCAATCACCAACAAACCGACCTTCATCATCGTTCCCTCATGATTATGAAAATTCCCCGGATTCGCCGGAATAACCATGGTTTCTTCCAACGCGAACGGGTCTTCTGATTCAGTATATGTTTCCGGCCGATATTTGGGTCTGATTACCTTATTGCAAAGGGGGACAATGGCTGTTTGGGAGCCGGAATCAGGATCGGGCCTTAGGGACGGGATTTTTTCCGGAAGCCCTGCTTTGTGCCAAAAAGATGACACTGCGGTTTGGACTCAAACATAAGCTGTAATGATTTTGGTAATGCCATGGCCAATCGGAGGCGGATGGCGGCCGGTTGCCAACGGGGCCGGTCTGGGAAGCAAGCGCCTGAAAAAGGATTCACCCGGGAACGACGGAAGATGGAGGCGGAGGGGGAATGGGTTTGAACGCGCCCGTGATTACTGTGTTGATGCCGGTTTTCAATGGAGAGCGGTATTTGCGGGAAGCTGTCGGGAGTATTTTGAATCAAAGTTATGGCGATTTTGAGTTTTTGATCATCGATGACGGTTCGACGGACCAGAGCGCCGCTATCGTCGATTCCTACCGCGATCCCCGCGTCCGGCTGGTCCACAACCGCATCAATCTGGGCCTGGTCCCTACGCTGAACCGCGGTTTGGAACTGGCCCGGGGCAAATACGTGGCGCGCATGGACTGCGATGATATCAGCCTGCCGGACCGCTTCGCCAAGCAGGTGGCCTTGCTGGAAACAGCGCCGGAAATCGGGGTTTGTGGCGGCTGGATCGAGTATTTTATGGGACGGCAGTTGATCCTGGAGTTGCCGGTCGAGGATCAAGCGATCAAACAAGCGATGCTTACTTTTAATCCTATGGCCCATCCGACGGTTATGATCCGCGCCGCAGTGATCGAGCGGCATCGTATTCGTTACGACCCGGATTATCCCCATGTCGAGGATTATGAGTTGTGGAGCCGGCTAGCCGCACTCACCGGTTTCGCCAATATTCCGGAAGTTCTTCTCAAATACCGGATCCATCTCGACCAGGTCGGCGCCAGGCAAGGGAAGGAACAAGTGGCCGGAATTGAAAGGATCCAGGCGAAATTGCGCCAGTCCGCCGCCTCATCGCGAGCAGAAGGCGAGACATCCAGAAATGATAAATCCTGCGCAAAGGAGAGTCGGGCAATGATTATCGAAGAAACGCAGCCCATTCCCCCTTCGCCCCAATTCAAACAGGGAATTGTCAGGAAATACGCCGATCAATACGGGATCAAGGTGTTGATCGAAACCGGAACTTACTTGGGTGAAATGGTCGACGCGGTGAAGGACCGTTTCGCCAAGATCGTTACGATTGAATTGGCGGAGCCGCTTTATGAACGGGCTGCGAAGCTGTTCCGGGAATTTCCCCATATTCAAGTCTGTTACGGGGATAGCCCGAAAGTGTTGCCGGAAATCCTGGCCGGTATCGACGAGCCGTGCCTGTTTTGGCTGGACGCCCATTGTTCCGGCGGAATCACCACCAGAAGCGACAAAGTCACGCCGATCATGGAGGAACTCGAGGCGATTCTGGCTCGGAAACAGCCGGGGGATATCCTGTTGATCGACGATGCCCGGGGCTTTGACGGTACCAACGATTATCCGACGATCGAAGCGGTTGAGGCCCTGGTAAAACGGTACGATCCCAGCTACCAAATCGAAAACGTCAATGATATTATCCGCATTTTCAAGTAACGGATTCCACGCCATCCCGGGGAGGTTCTTATGAAAGTCAGGATCCATGCCTATGCGGATAGCCGGCCGGAGTTTATCCCGTGGCAACTGTGGAGTTTTACCCGTTTTTTAACCGATGATTTCGAGTACATTGTTTTCAATAATGCCGCGACGAAAAGCGATGAACGGAAAATTAACGAAATATGCGCGGAACTTGGGATCCCGAGCGTTGAGATGCCGGAACGGAATGGCAATGGCGGCCCTTCCTACGGCCGGGCGCTTCAGTGGTCGTTTCACGGGTGGATTAAGAATGAAACCGGGGCGCTCGCCGCGCTGGTCAAACCCGACCTCTTTCTGACCGGCCCGTTTTCAATCGTTGATTATCTCAAGGGGTTTGACGCAGCCGGAATCCCTCAACGGAAGGGGCCCATCAGCTATCTGGCGGCTGATTTGTTCTTCTTCAACCTGGACACTTTACCCGGGAAGGATGAGATCAGTTTCTTAGACGCCCTGATCGACGGCATTCCGGTGGAGGCCGGGGGCGGCCTGCATTATTGGCTGCACAACCATCCAGACCTCCGGCTGCGGCCCATTGAGGTCCGGATTAAAAACTACCGGAACAGCACCGGGATTGACTACTATATCTTTAAAAGCTATCAAGAAGTATTACTGCATTACGGGGTGGATTGCTGCTGGGATCGCGCAAGCGACGAATATCATCGCGATAAAACCGCTTTTCTCGGGGAATTATTACAGGCCAAGTGATATAAGCGTCCCTACTTTCAAAAGGAGCGAGTATCGATGAAAGTCAAACTCTATACCCACGCGCATAACCGGCCGGATTTTATTCCATTGCAATTGCGGAGTTTTACCCGGTTTTTAACCGATGATTTTGAATATGTGGTTTTTAATAATGCCGCCACCGAAAGCGATGACCGGGAAATCAGGGAAACCTGCGCCCGAGTGGGAGTGGAATGTATTGATGTGGAAGAACGGAATCATTTAACCGTGAATTGCTCCCACGCCAGCGCGGTGCAATGGTCGTTCCATCAGTATCTCAAATACGAGACCGAGTGTATCGCGGCGATTCTTGATTCCGACATGTTCATGATCAGCGATTTCTCACTAAACGATTACTTGGACGGTTACGATCTGGCCGGCGTTTCCCAGAGCAGGGGCCATGTCTACTATCTGACCAATGATATCATTTTTTTCAATATGGCTGCCTTGCCCGATAAAGACGCGATGAACTTTATGTGTGACAAAATCGAAGGCTTTCATGTGGATGTCGGAGGCGATTTGTACTACTGGCTGAAGAACAATCCGTCATTACGGATCCGCCACATTAAAAGCACCGGCCAGATTTGGTCCGGGAAAAGCAATCTGCAACTGCTGCCCGAAGCGATTTTAAAAGATTATGACGACGATTATAAATTCAGTATCGTGGAGAACGCCTTTCTTCATTATGGAAGAGGTTCCAACTGGGATCGGAAAAGCGAGGAATACCATCGCAACAAGACCGCCACGTTAATTAAATTCCTGGAATTATGCAGGGAAAAACCTTATTCGGGATATATATGTTGAAAAAAGTTTTGGGTAAAGCATTCACAGCCGAAAAGCCGGCTGTGAACGGCGAAATTATTGCACTTTTTTCAACATATGATTCAAGGAAAATATGTCGCATTAATCAACGTTTATCCAAGAAACTGAATGCGATATATAGACGGGGGTTGAGAGATTTTGAATGGATGTTCGATACTGATTGGGCACGTTGACACTTTGAATTACCTGAAATTCGGCGTGGAACAGATTCGCAAGTACCGCCATCCCGAAATTCCGCAAGAAATTATTATCGTGGACCAAAGCCCGGAAGCGGTCTTCGAGGAGGTCCACGCTTTATACGGAAAGGACGACGATATCCAATTGTTGCGAACGGCCGCGGTTGACTTGGGGTACGTAATTGATATGGGGCTCAAGCACAGCCGCTTCGATTTCTGCTGTACGCTGGATTGCGACGCGTTTCCGATCCATCGCCACTGGCTTTATCTTCCGGTTCAATTGCTGGAAAGATATAAGATCGGTTTTGTGGGAAGCAATACCGGGTTGGAAAAAAGTTATCAGCAAAAGGGGCAATTCTTCCATCTGAATAATTATTACCGTGTCTCCCGAACGGCGTTGGCCCGCCAATTATCGGAAACAGTAGGCTTCATGCGGCCGGGCAAACGGAACGCGGTTGGTTTTCAACCGCAAGATACTAGCTGGGGAACCGATTATGCCGACGTTGGAGTGATCGCCCAGTGGTACGCCGATCAAAAGCAGCTGGGCGACAAATTATCACTGAAGATCACCAGCTACATCGGGAAAACCAATAAAATGGGAGTTTACGGCATGGTCATTGACGACCTGGTTTTTCACATGGTCTTTGGAGGAAAAGAAGAGGTGAACGAGACATTCGGCCCCGCGTTTCTGCAACTGCGGGAGAGGATGCTGCGGGAAGGATTGTCGGAGCCATTCATTCGGGAGCTGATTGCGGGCTCGGTCAAGGCCGGATCGTCCCGAAGCTTGAATGGTCAACCCATTGATCCGGAAATTGATCGTTTCATTGAACAGCTTAAAAACAGCTGAACCTGCTAAAGTGAAGAAGTACCGTTCAGATTTGCAAAAGAGAGGTCGGTATCATGTCCGAGAAACTTGATCATCAACCGGAGCGGCGGTCGCTTGATTCGCAAACCTCCGGTGCGGGGGATGCGATTCACAATCCCGCCAAACCTTATTGGGAGCATCAATACACGACCCGCTTCATCCAGCATTCGGAGCAAAACGGTTGTATCGCCAAAGATTTTTTGAGCCATATCGGGCCGGCCGAGAATCCGGTTTTTCATGGCCTGTTCCAACAGGTGGACAGTTTATTGGAATTCGGCTGCGGCACGGGGGAATTCCTTCAGTTGATCGTAACGAAGTATCCCTCGGTTACGAGAGCGGTAGGGATCGACATTGCGGAGGCCGCAATCCGGTTCGCGAAAACCAATTATCAACATCCCAAAATCGAATACCGGTGTTATGATGCGTTAAGCCGGGAAAACGGGTTTCGCGATTTGGGCGGGTTTGATCTGATCGTTTCGGCAAATACCTTGGAACATTTCAAGAATCCTTATCCGGTAATTGATAAAATGCTCGCCAGCGCCAAATACTGTCTGATTATCGTACCCTATAAACAGCCCTGCACTGATGGATATGATCATGAGGGCGGGGCCGGCCATGTGTTTACGTTCGATGAGCAAAGCTGTTCAAAGTATGATATAATCAGTGAATTTAAATTGATCACCAAGGGCTGGACCCACAGCAGTTGCGGGGAGATTCCGCAAAAATGGGTGGTTCTTTTGGGAAACCATAAAGAGGATAGCCGATAAAAACCCGGCGCTGCATCACCAAATCATTGTCCAACAGGGTTCAGGCACTTCAGTGACGATCCCTGTTTTTCATGCTCTTGTCTCAGGGACAGTATTATGATTTATGAATACCATAGATTGACTATAAATGCCCATGGGGGATTGTTAATGACCGAGGTATCCAGCGGCGGCACCGAGCAGTCAAAGAATATTCCATCGGTCCTGATCGTCGCGCCGGAAGCCGGAGCGCTGGTCCGGATGGCGTATGATATCCCGTTTCGCGCTTTGCCCGGGAATGAGTTGAGTTGGCGATTCGTCCTCGAAGTCCAATTGCAGCGATCGGATTTGATAACCATTGATCTGTTGGTGCTTGGCCGGTGTTATCAAGCGTCCACCTTGTCGTTGGCCCGGGTGGCCCGGCGCCGTGGCGTCAAAATCGTTTATGAGTTGGACGACGATTTGCTGGAGCCGCCGCAGGATGAGTCCTGGGGCCGCCATTACGAGCAAAGCGGCCTGTCCCAAATGATCCGGCGGTTTCTGGACGAATCGGATCTGGTGAAAGCCGGATCCCCTGAATTGGCCCGGCGTTTAGAAAAAAGGGGTTATTCGTCAATTTACCAGGAATACGGGTTCCAGCCGCAACCGCTGCCGCCCGGGAAACCGGCTCCGCCATACCGGATCGGGTACTTCGGAACCAAACATCACCGGAGCGATATCAACGGGATCCTTCCGGCGCTACGGAAAGTCAGGCAAGAATTGGCCGGGAAGGTGGAGTTTGAATTCATCGGCTGTCCTCCCGCTGCTCTGGAACAATTAGCGCCGGTTCAAGTCCGGCCCGCCATCCCCGATTATGAAGTCTTTCTGAAAAGGCTGTCCGATGCCGGATGGACGCTGGGGCTGGCCCCGCTGCGCCCTCATCCCTTTAACGAAGCAAAAAGCGACAGCAAATTTCGCGATCTGTCTTCCGCCGGGATCATCGGAATCTATGCCGATCTCCCCCCTTACCGCGACGCGATCCGGCCTGGCGTCAACGGCTGGCTTTGCGGTACCGGAACCGGCGCATGGTATCGGACGATCATGGAGGCGCTGGCCCTTTCCCCCTCCCAGCGCAGCGAGATGATCGAGGCGGCAAGAGGGCAGCTATTGGCCAGGAATCATCCGGACTTGACCGCCCGCCGCTGGACCGAGCTGATCAATACCATTCTAAAGAGGTGACCAACCATGAGTAGCGAATTTTGTCCAGGCGGGAGCAGACTGGACAGTCTGAACCCGCCCGTGGCTATCGATTCACTCAGATGCCGCCTGCCGGGGGTGTCCCGGTTTAACTCCGCCGTCCGGCGTTTTAATCCACAGATCGTCCGTGGCGTACTGGAAGATTTGCAGGTACGATGCGTTGCGTCAGCTGCGGCGTTGCCGGGCTCAGCGGTCACCCCGGAAACCCGTCCCGTATTATTAAGTTCAACAACCTCTCAGGAGAATCTGCCATTAAATATAAGCCTGTCGGTCCCGGGAATCACCATCAACACGCTCGGCGTAAGATTAGCCAATGTCCGCTTCACGATTATCGGTTTTTCATCAGCCATTGTCCAGGTGGCCGGCGACGTGGTGGTATCTTCCGAATATACCGGAATCGACTCCTTGCCGTATAGCCAAGAGCAGGTTATCCCATTCGTTTTCATCATCACCGTACCGGGCACTTTTCCTCCGAACGCGACGGCGCAAGGCGGCCTCACTATCACCAATCAGACGGTGTCCATGGAAGTTAATCCAAGCACCCTGGCGTTGATCGGATACAGCCTGGCGCTTTCCTTTTCGGTAAATATTCAAATCGTGGCTCCCGCGTAGCAAATCGGTTTCGATCGATCCGGCATTGAACGGCTAGTTCCGGGAATTTCGGGCAGCAATGAAATTGGAATCAGCGGCACTATATAGGATGAAATAAATATCTTGACTGGATTTGCTTTCTTAAAGCCGAATGCAAATGAATCAAATCGGAATTTATTTCATCCTATTACAGCAGTAATAAGTTGAATTAAATTCCTTATAATTTCATCATGGAAGGTTTACGGGACATGATGCATACTGAAGATTTAATTCAACATATATAGTTTAAAGAATTTTTTTCGCCAGTACGAGATATTCGCCCTGCTCCAAATGAACGCCGCTTTCCCCGAAAAAGACCCGGGCCGAGAAACCGGAGTCGGCCAGCAGTCGCGCCATGGCCTCGGGGGAATAATGGCGCAGGATATTGGTGAAATGAGAACGTTCGGTGGAGCCGCGCTTCAAAAACAGCTTATCCCAGATCAGGTCCCCTTGGCCGTCCAAAGCGAACTGAGCCAGCGCGAACTCCCACGGATCGTAGTCTGGAAACCGCTCCCACCAGTGATAGATTCCGTCGTCGGTCAGGCCAATCAATTTTAAAATATGAGAAAGGTCCATTAATTGCAGAAGCAGCCGGCCGCCGGTTTTTAAGGAACGGTGGATCCAGTCCAGGATCTCGGTCTGGGCGTTGGGATACAGCGGCGTGATGAGCTGCAGCACCAAATCGACCCCGATGATCAGATCAAACTCCTTCAAATAAGGCGCATCAAGCACGTTTTGATTGCGGTTGGTCACCCGCGTGCTGTGGACGAAGTTTTTGAACTTTTCGGCAAAGGCGTGGCGGGACGGGCTGACCTCATAGCCGACACCCTGCCGCAACAACCCTTCCTGCTCCAGCCGGTAAAGCAATTTGCCGTTTCCCGAGCCAATTTCGGCGACTTTGCCTTCCCAGGTTGAACCGAGGCAATTTTGACGGATAAAACGAACGTAATCATCGCAGGCGGCCAGTTTGGCCAGACAGTAGGCCCGGAAGCTCTCATCGCTGAAAGTATCCAGATTCTCAACCCCGTTATAGGCGGAGAGATTCACATGATTCATCCGTAATCATCCTTTTTTTAATGCCATGCGGCAAAGACTAGCAGCGGGATTTATAGCCGGAACTTGTTTGCATCCCCATCAATATATGAAGCGCCGCAGCCCGCCGCGTTACTCCTCCGGCATGAAACGCTGGACGGGGCTTTGGATTGAGTTCATTTTACGTATATTTACCTATCGAAAACGCCAAAGGGTATGGTCAAGCCTGCCACGGTTTTATTTACAGGTAGGGCTAGTTGGGCGCGCCTCGGTAAAGCATCGGATAATTAATCAGGAAAACTGGAAGGAGGCGGCTGGGAAATGAGCGAATGTATTAATAAACGAATTATGATAATAGCAACAACAAGGGCGGCCGCGGCCGCCGCTGCCAATCGAGGGAGGCTGTTATGGACTTTATCACCGATAAAATCGCCGATCGGCTGGGCGGGACTGGCTTCGGCAAGGAGACCACCGTCTATAAGTTCGTCCGGATCAAACAGGCCAAAGAGGAGGCTAGGGCCAAGCATCCCGGCCTGTCCCTGATCGACCTGGGAGTCGGCGAGCCGGACCAACCGGCGGATCCGGCTATTGTTGAAGTGTTAGGCCGGGAGGCCGGCAAACCGGAGAACCGTTGGTACTCGGATAATGGAATCCACGAATTTCAGGACGCTGCGGCCCAGTATTTGAAGTGGGTGTACGGGGTCGGCAACCTCTCGGCCGACAATATCATTCACGGTATCGGGTCCAAACCGATCCTGGCCATGCTGCCGCTCTGCCTGATCAACCCCGGCGAGATCGCTCTGACCACGACTCCCGGATATCCGGTGACTGGCACTTATACTCAATATCTCCAAGGAAGCGTCCATCGCTTGCCCCTATTAAAGGAAAATCAGTTCTACCCCGATTTTTCGCGGATTCCTTCCGAAGTGCTGTCCAGGGCGAAACTGCTTTATCTCAACTACCCTAACAATCCCACCGGCCAAGTAGCCACCAGGGAGTTCTTTCAAAAGGTCGTGGAGTTCGCCGTGCGCAACAACATTTTCGTGATTATGGACGCCGCGTACGGCGCTTTGACGTTTGACGGATACCAGCCGCTGAGTTTTTTGTCGGTCGACGGCGCGTTAGACGTCGGGGTGGAAGTGCATTCGCTCTCCAAAGCGTTCAACATGACCGGCTGGCGCTTGGCGTTCGTGGCCGGCCACCCCAAAATCATCAAGGCCTACGGGACGGTCAAGGATAACACCGATTCCGGACAGTTCCGGGCGATCCAAAAGGCCGGGATTTACGCGCTGCAACATCCGGAATTGACCGAGCCGAACCGCGAGCGGTATTCGCGCCGGTTCGACCTGCTGGTTCCGGCCTTGCGGGAGCTGGGATTCGACGCCCGTAAGCCGCAAGGTTCCTTTTACTGCTATGTCCTAGCGCCCAAGGGGACCCGGTCGGGAATTATTTTTGAGAACGCCGAGGCGGTTTCGGAGTATTTGATCAAGGAAGCCCTGATCTCCACCGTGCCCTGGGACGATGCCGGCTCTTACCTTCGCATCTCGGTGACGTTCGAGGCGGACGGGCCGGAAGCGGAACGCCGGACCGTGGCCGAACTGAAAGAAAGGATCTCCCGGCTGGAGTTGGTTTTCTAGCGATTTGGCCGGTTTGGTGGAGTTGACCGAAAAATCCGGATTGATTTTTCGGGCGATTTCGTCTACAATCCGAGGTATATAGGATGAAGTAAATTTCTAATATAAAATTTGCATTCTTAACGCCGAATGCAAATGAATCAAATTCATTAATTCTCCATCATGGCCGGTATTAAGGACATGATGTATAGATGTATATCAGAAATTTAATTCAACTTATATAGACTATAGACAGTTAATTCAATTCAGATAAAGGGGAAAGGTCAGATGCCATCATTAGCGGAATTGGCGGAACTCGTCGGCGGCCGGGTATTGGGCGACGGGAGCGTCGTGATCACCCGGGCGTCGGGAGTGGACAACCTGCAACCCGGCGACATTACCCTGGGCGGCAATGAGAAGGCGCTGGCGGCGGCGGTGAAGGGGCCGGCGGCGGCGGTAATCGTCGCCGAGAGCGTTACCGAATGCGCCAAGCCGGCGCTGCGGGTGACCAACCCCCGGCTCGCTTTCGCGCAACTGTTGACCCACTTCGCGCCGAAAGCGGCCTGCGTCCCGGGGATCCATCCGGCGGCGGTGGTCGGGCCCGGTTTCAACGGCCCGGAGTGCGAGGTCGGGGCGCTGGCTTATATCGGGAAGAACGTGACCGTTGGCAAGGGAACCGTAATCCATCCCGGAGCGGTGATCTACGATAACGTCATCATCGGGGCGGATGCCGTCATCTTCGCCAATGTCGTGATCCGGGAAGGCTGCCGCATCGGAAACCGGGTGATCATTCAGGCCGGGTCGATCATCGGCGCCGACGGCTTCGGCTATGCCACGGTCGACGGCAACCATTATAAAATTCCCCAGGTAGGGATCGTGGTCATCGAGGATGACGTGGAGATCGGCGCGCTGACCGCCATCGATCGCGCCACCTCCCATGAGACCGTTGTCAAGCGGGGCGCCAAGATCGACAATCTGGTCCAGATCGGCCATAATTGCAAGATCGGCGAGAGCGCCATCCTCTGCGGCCAGGTGGGCCTGGCCGGCAGCACCGAGGTGGGCCAGCGGGTGACGCTGGCCGGCAAGGTCGGGGTGGTCGGGCACAATTCGATCGGCGACGACACGGTGGTGGCCGGCTATTCCAAGGTTCACGGCGATGTTCCCGCCCAATCCTATCTGGCCGGCATTCCGGCCCGGCCTTATCCGAGGGAGATGCGGATCCAGGCCGCCCTCGGCCATCTGCCGGAGCTGATGAAGGAAGTCCGGGAACTCCGGAAGCTCGTGACCGAGTTGCGCGAGGAGCGAAATCAATAAGAGAATTAAACAACCCGGACCAAGTTCGGGTTGTTTGTTTGAAAGGTAAAGACGCCGGCGGACCGGTCGGAATCGTTTAGCCGCCGGTTATCCGCATCCGGTAAGGGAACGAAGTGATTTATCCACAGAATATCCACATTCAGTAACTAAATATCCACATTTTTTTACCGCATGAAATGATTCGGTAATAGAATATCCACATTCTGTTGCTGAATGTGGATTGGGAGTAGTTCCCCTAGTTAAATTATTAACAGGATATCCACATTTAGTTAGTGAATATCCACATTTAGTTACCGGATGAAATATTTCAATTACTGAATATCCATGTTCATTTACTCAATGAAATGATTTACCGAATAAAAGATCCACATTCAACTCTTGAATGTGGATCGGTGCTCGGCGGTGGGGATGGTTTGACGGGCCAATAGCGATGCGGATCGGGATTACGAGCGTTGTGACGAGTCCGGGTTGTACCCAAAAGCTGTTAGGAACGGGCCAATTCCCCGAGGATCTTTACGCCGGCGCTGGCGCCGATCCGGTCGGCCCCGGCCTCAATCATGGCCAGCGTGGTCTGGAGATCGCGGATGCCGCCCGAAGCCTTGACGCCGAAATCCGGTCCGACGATCCGCCGCATCAGGGCGATATCGGCGATAGTGGCCCCGGCCGGGCCGAACCCGGTTGAGGTCTTGACATATTGAGCGCCGGCATCGATGGCCAGTTGGCAGGCGGCGATCTTCTCGGTCTCACTGAGGAATGCCGTTTCCAAAATGACTTTGACCAGCGCTCCGCCCCTGACCGCGCTGACCACCGCTTGAATATCGGAGCGGACCTGCCCGAGCCGGCCCGATTTCAAGGCTCCGACCGGAATGACCATATCGACCTCGGCCGCGCCGTTGGCCACCGCGATCTCCGCCTCGGCCGCCTTGGCTCCGGAGCTGGTGGCGCCCAACGGGAAGCCGATCACGGTACAGACCTTTACCGGAGTACCCCGGAGCAGCTCGGCCGCTTCGGCCACCCACACCGGGTTGACGCAGACCGACCAGAAGTCGTACTGACGGGCTTCCTCGCAAAGCTGCAGGATCTGGCTGGAAGTGGCTTCGGGCTTCAATAAGGTGTGATCAATGCGCCGCGCCAGTTCCTTGGCGTTGGGAGTGGTCATGAGATCCCTTCTTTCAGTTGAAAGTTAAGTTGAATGGCTTAGGAAGATACACTTCTGCGCCGTCCCGCTTTCTCCTGCCGGGCGAGGAATGGGGATGTCCAAAAAAAATCCCCGGCAGCCGGTGGGCGCGGGGCGCAGAAGGAGGAGAAGTCCGTGAACGAAGAACGGGAAAATTCTTTCGATTTCACATAATAAATATCGACGAATTTTGCGACAACTTTACGGATAAAATTTTCGTCTCCAGCCGGAACGACCAGCCAGACGGATCCACCCCCTGGATCGCTTGAGGTTCGAAGTCCAGCCGCGGTTCGAGTTCGGTGGGCCCGTCCACCGCCGCGGTCAGCTTCAGGCCGTCCGGTTCGAACCGGCCTTCCAGAGTGAGCGGGTGATCGGCGAACAGCATATGTTGCATGCACTCCTTGGGTATGTTTGGACCATAGGCGTGGGTCGTGACGCCGCTGGCATCGGTTAGGTTACGTTTTGATAAACCCTCTTGTATTGATGAGTGGCATGGGGTAAAATAAAAAACAATTGAATGACATCCTTCAGGGTCGGTGCAAGTCCGAACCGGCGGTATAGCCCGCGAGCCCTTCACGGGGCAGATTTGGTGAGATTCCAAAGCCGACAGTACAGTCTGGATGGGAGAAGGTGTTTTCGTTTCGCCTGTTACGGCCCGAAGGATTATTTTCGGGCCGTTTTATTTTTATGACGTAAAATCGATTTCCTTGGGAGACTAATCGAATGGATCTGAAATATATGAAGCGGGCGCTGGAGTTGAGCAAACGCGGCACCGGAATGACCTGCCCCAATCCGATGGTCGGCGCGGTGATCGTCAAAAACGGCCGGGTGCTCGGCGAGGGCTGGCATCACGGCCCCGGCCTGCCGCACGCGGAGATTGAGGCCTTACGGGCCTGTTCCGAAGACCCGGCGGGAGCCACCATGTATGTGACGCTGGAGCCCTGCAATCATTTTGGCCGGACGCCGCCCTGCACCGAGGCGATCATCAAAGCCGGAATCGCCACGGTCAAGTTCGCGGCGAGCGATCCGCACGCGATTGCCGCCGGCGGCGCGGCGCGGTTGCGGGAAGCCGGAATCAACGTGGAGGAAGGGTTCGGCCGCCGTGAGGCGCTGGCGTTGAACCGCCGCTTCTTTCATTTTTGCCGGACCGGCCGGCCCTGGGTGATCATGAAAGCCGCCATGAGTCTTGACGGCAAGATCACCAGCGCCTCCGGGACTTCCCAATGGATTACCGGCGCTGCGGCACGCCGCCGGGTGCACCGGCTCCGTTCCGAGGTCAGCGCCGTCATGGTCGGAATCGAGACCGTGCTCAACGACGATCCGCAACTGACCAATCGGATGGTCAAGCCGATCGAACGGCAACCCTTGAAAGTTGTCGTTGACAGCCGCCTGCGCCTGCCAATCGACTCCAAGCTGGTCCGGGAAGCGCCGGGAGACCTGATCGTGATCTGCGCCGGCGATGCCCCGCCATCCAACCTTGAACGTTTGCGAGGGCTGGGAGTCAGGATCGTCCGGCAGGAACAGCCGGGCCGGGTTGATTTGGACGCCGCCTTGAACTCCCTGGGTAAATATGAGATCCAGTCGGTGCTGGCCGAAGGGGGCGGCGCGATCTTCACTTCGCTGGTGGAATCCGATCTGGTCCATGAGTATTATCTGTTTTACGCGCCGTTTTTTATCGGCGGGACGGCCTCCAAAGGGGTAGTGGCCGGTCCCGGCCTCGCCGATTTGGCCGCCGCCCGCCGGCTGACCGTTGATTCGGTCCGGAAGATCGGAGCCGACATTTTGATTCACGCGTATAAGGAGGATGCCGAGCCATGTTTACCGGGTTGATCCAGGACGTGGGCACGGTGCTTGAGAAACAAGTGACCGCTACTGCGGCGGTCTTGAAGGTCGGAACCAAACTTGCCGCCCGGCTGAAGCGGGGGGACAGCGTGGCCGTGAACGGCGTCTGCCTGACCGCGGCCCGGTTGGGAGCGGGGTGGTTTGGCGCCGATGTGATGCCGGAGACCTGGCGCAGTTCGAACCTGACCTTCCTGAAACCGGGCGATCCGGTCAATCTTGAGCCTGCGCTGGCCCTGGGCGATCCGCTCGGCGGGCATCTGGTCAGTGGCCATGTGGAGGGGGTCGGCCGGATTGGCGGAGTGGAGCGGCGGCACAATGCGGTGCTGATCCGGGTGGGGTTTCCGGTGGAGTTGGGCCGGTTCATCGTTCACAAAGGGTCGATTGCGGTCAATGGGATCAGCCTGACGGTTCAGGGCGTGGACGCCGGCGAGTTTTGGGTCTCGCTGATTCCCCACACCTACCGGGAGACCAGCTTTCCCAGGCTGAAGCCGGGCGATCCGGTCAATCTCGAAACCGACATGATGGCCAAATATGTCCTGAAAACGGAAGAGCCGGCCCCAAAACGGGAGATCACGGCGGAGTTCCTGGCGGAGCATGGGTTCATTTGACGCCGGCTCGCTAGAGAATGCGGTTAATAGTTTGACGGGATTGCTGGTATTGGGATCAAAAAATTTAAAAACAGGGTGAGCCGAATGAATACGATCAACGAAGCGATTGAAGAGATCCGGGCCGGACGGATGGTGATCGTCGTCGACGACGAGGATCGCGAGAACGAGGGGGATCTGGTGCTGGCTTCGGCCAAGGTCACGCCGGAGCAAGTCAATTTCATGTTGAAGCACGCGCGGGGGTTGCTCTGCGCGGCCATCACCGAGGCCAGGGCCAGACAACTGGAGATTCCGTTGATGGTTCGCAAGAATACCGAGTATATGGGAACCGCCTTCGGCGTCACCGTCGACCATAAGTCGGTGACCACCGGCATCTCGGCCGCGGAGCGGGCCGCCACCATTCAGGCCTTGGCGGACCCGGAGACGAGGCCCGAGGACTTTTTGCGGCCTGGACACATCTCGTCGCTGCTGGCCAAAGACGGCGGGGTGCTGGTGCGGGCCGGCCATACCGAGGCCTCGGTGGATCTGGCCCGACTGGCCGGATTGGAACCGGCCGGCGCCATCTGCGAAATCATGAACGAAGACGGAACCATGGCCCGCCGGCTCCAACTGGAGCGGTTCGCCGCCGAACATGGGCTGAAAATGATTACCGTGGCCGACCTGATCGCCTACCGTTCCGAACAGGAAAAAGTGGTCCGCCGCGAAGCGGAGACGCTGCTTCCCAACGAGTACGGACTCTTCAAAATGTACGGCTATACCACGGCCTATAGCAAACAGGAGCATCTGGCGCTGGTGCTGGGCGATCCGCAAGGAATGGTCCCGCTGGTCCGGGTCCATTCGGAATGCCTGACCGGCGACGCCCTGGGGTCCCATCGCTGCGACTGCGGCGAGCAGTTGCGCAAAGCGATGGAAATGATCGCCGCCGAGGGAGCCGGGGTAATACTTTATCTGCGCCAGGAAGGCCGGGGCATCGGCTTGCTCAACAAGCTCAAGGCCTATCAGCTTCAGGACCAGGGTCAGGATACGGTGGAGGCCAATGTATCGCTGGGATTCAAGCCTGATCTCCGCGATTACGGCGTAGGGGCGCAGATTTTACGGGATCTTGGGTTGACCCGGATCCGGCTGATGACCAACAACCCGCGCAAAATCGTCGGGCTGCGGGGCCACGGCCTGGAAGTGGTGGAACGGGTGCCGATCACCATTCCGCCCCGGGAAACCAACCGGTTCTATCTGGAGACCAAGCAGAAGAAGATGGGACATATCCTGACCGAGGCCGCGGCAGAGAATACCAAAGCCCATTAAATTCCCTGATCGGGTTAGGATAATTTTTACTGAGTATCAAGGTAGCTTCGCAAGTAATCAGTGATACTGAAAGAAGGGGCAAAGAATTGCCGGATTGGCTGATGCGCCGTGAAAAGCGTCGGATTTCGTCGTTGCTCGGTCGCTGCGATCCTCACCGTACATTGAGTACGGCTCCGGTTCTCGCTCGGTCGCGCCTAGAACTCCTCGCTTTTGACGACGCGTATGTGAAATCGGGTAAGCTCAACCAATCCGGCAAGCTCATCCCGGCGCTATGAAAGCGGAAGCGCCGGACAGGTTTCAAGTGACTGAAGATGATGTCCCCTACAATAACGGTTTGACTTCACATTGTCTTGGGTAGCATCTCAAAACAAAAGCGAGCCCGGTATTCTTCTCCGTATGAAGCTCACCGATTATTTCCCTCCACCGCACGACCCCTTCCCTTCCGGTCACGTTCTTCCAGAAACCCGAACACGTTACCCTACTTCTCCAAAGCATCTCATAGACCCACAAATTTACCCGGAAAAGTCCAGGATGGACGTGCGCCGCTTTGCGATACGGACTCGCATAGCGGTCGCGATCAGAGAACCTACCCTGAAGGCATCTTGCCCGGATGGCAAGGGCCTATCACAAGGCTCCCATGGTCATGGATGCCATGGGATTAAAGGAAGGACCGGAAACCTTGGTGTCCGGCGGCTTTTGCGCCACTTTTGGCCGCCACAAAAGTGGCAGATTGGCGCCAACGGCTAGTAAATTCCGTTCCTTGGTTTAGATCCCGAATCACTATGTTCACGGAACCTCAAGTTCTTCATCCCGTTTGATTCGCTCGACCCAGGAGCCGAGGATGATCCCGTCCATCAGCCCCCGGCTATAGATTAGTTCGTCCTGGCGGTTCATTTGGGCGGCGCGGCCGCAGTCGAAGTCCTCGAGGAGCGCGAGTTCTTCCGGGCCGAGGCTGGGAGTGAGTTGTTGCCGGATTTCGTTCCATCTTTCGCCCAGTTGTTGGTATTCGGGGTCGGACGGAAGGAGTTTGTCGTGGGTTTTTAGGATGCGGTCGAGGATGAATTCGTAGATGCCTTGGCTGTCGTCGCCGAGCATGATTTGGAACCTCCTTTTGGAACTGAAGAGAAATTTGAGTAAAATCAAGACAAAAACATGAAAGAGATTCTGTAAGATTTGCCGGATTGGTTGATGCGCCGTGAAAAGCGTCGGATTTCGTCGTTGCTCGGTCGGTCCAGTCCTCACCGTACATTGAGTACGGCTCCGGGCTTCCCTCGGTCGCGCCTAGAACTCCTCGCTTTTGACGACGCGTATGTAAATCTGTAAGCTCAACCAATCCGGCAGACTTATCCCGGCGCTGTGAAAGAGGAGCGCCGGACAGGTTTCGAGTGACTGAAGATGATGCCCCCTACAATGACTATTTATGTTGCCGACGTGGAGTTCTTCCAGGATTGGTTTCATGGGTTCGCCCTCTTTCGGTTAAACTTCAGCTTCCTCTTTTTTCGCCTCCTTCGGATGGGGCAGCGCCGGGAATGGGCAGTCGGAGAGTTCGTAGACGATAAATTCACGACCGGCGAGAAAGCCGCTCCGTTCCAGCCACTGGCCGAAAAGGGGGATCTGGGGGACTTGTTTTTGGTTGATACGGATTGAGCCGATGGT
>JAEYGI010000037.1 GCA_023402395.1 Bacillota bacterium | reverse complement strand
CGGGCCGGGTGGTCTTCACCTTCCGGTCCAGTTCGTCGTAGGCATAGGCGATGGTATGGCCCATGCCGTCAGTTTCGTTGAGTAGCCGGCCAATCGTGTCGTAAGCGAAGGTTTTCTGGGTCACCCAAGTTCCGTTTTGTTTCCGCTGGATCGTGGTGGGTTTGCCGAACAACGGATCATAGACGATCTTCCCTTCCTGCCACCCTTTGGTATCGTTGCCGAAACGGAGGGTGAGGATGTTATTGAGATCATCATATCCGAGCGTCCGGGTAATCTGCAGGTTAGGGTCGGAATGGTCGAACCATTCTTTCGTTAGCCGGCCCACCGCGTCGTATTCATACCGATAACGATTGCCATTGGGGTCAGTGGCTTGGGTTTTCAAGCCGGTGTCAAAGTCATAGCCGAAGGTGGCGATGGTCTGGTTATTCTCCGGCTTATAGACCCGGGTCAAGTAAGCGAAGTTGTACTCGCTTGAATATTCGAACCCCAGCCGGTTGCCATTCGGATCGGTTTTCGTTAAGACGTTACCGTAGGCGTCATAGGTATAGGTGGTATGCAGATACCCGCCGTTATGGACCGTGCTTTCCTTGAGCAGGTTACCCTTGGTGTCGTATTGGTAATGGGTCTGGTGGAGTTGGGTCGTATTGTGGATCGGGTCGTTGACTAAGGTGGCGGTTGTAATCGGCCGATCCCAGCCGAACGGGAAGTTGCTGGCATAGTAGCTGTTTTGATATTGTGGGTTGTAGCTTGATAGGTTTTTATTGCTGTTCGTATTGGCATAAGCGGTCCGGGTCTCGGTGCCATACGGATCTAGCACCCGGGTAATATTGCCCCAGTTGTCGTACTCGTATTGATAGGTCGCGGGCTGGCCCAGGACTCCGGTTGCGGTGGCGTGGGCGATGGTGACCGATTGGATTTTGTCGCAATCATAGTCTTCAATATAATACGTAAAGTCCTTTTCTTCGATTAATTGACCGGGGCTGGCATAGGTTGTTTCCTTGATTACATAAGGTATACCTCCCCATTTTGACCATTTGTAATTATATTTTTTTATCTTTGCGCCGTCATTGACGATCGTTTGAACCTCAACACCAGACTTAATAACTTGGGTATCATAATTGACCACGCGCCTGGGTATGGTTTGATTCGGAGCCAAATACCGTTGTTGCGATATAACCCCAATTGCCGAACTATATGAATACTCGGATGCGGCACCGTTGGAATAGACGATTTTGGAGATTTGCTCGTATTTGTCCCGATAATAGGTGGTGGTCCGGCCCAGGGCGTCGGTAAAACTCTCGCCGTTTTTGAAGTAGTTGACCGTAAGGATGGTTTTGTACTGGCCGTTTTTGAGCCGTTGCGCTAAGCTGGTTAAATCATAATTCCGGTTATACCCAAAACTAAAAACCCGTCCCAAGGAATCGGTTAGGGTGTCGATTCGGGTATAGGAGCTATAATCGTCATTCCACGTTGTGAATTGGTATTTGTACCAATTGCCATTTCGATCGGTTACCTTAATTCCATTACCATCAACTTCAATTGACGTCCCAT
The DNA here is from genome assembly GCA_023402395.1 of Bacillota bacterium. Lineage (GTDB taxonomy): Bacteria > Bacillota > UBA4882 > UBA8346 > UBA8346 > JAEYGI01. Next base: position 42,887 of record JAEYGI010000037.1, on the reverse strand, counting down.
CGGCTAGCCCTACCCTTGGATATTCGTCTTCGGCGGGGGAAACATCGGTAGCGTAATGTATCCCATTTAGATTATAGACTCCTTCCGCCCTTTTATCGCCGTAGCCGTTGTCAATCGTTCCGATGCCGGGAATGTTAAGTTGATTGCCACTGCCACTGATGCACGGGAGATCCCAATACCAATCATTCGATATTCTAAGACGTTCAAGCGGGGGGTCGGATGTTGTCGCCCGGACCAGGTTGAAATTGATCCCGCGCCCCGGCAACGAGAGCACGGTGGAGCGTACCGATAAGGTTCGATCCGGGATTTTGACGGTTTCTTCGCCGTGGGTGATGTCAAAAAACGGGTTGATCCCGTTGCCGTCCCATCCGGCGCTCACGCCCGGGACATAATCGCTGAAGTGCTGCAGGTCCGCTTCCAGGGTCCCGGTCTTGCGGTCGAATCGCGATTCCACCACCTCCAGCCGGGACTTATCACGGTTGATGTAGTAGAGGCGGGCGTTTTGCATATCTCCGGTAACTTTCAGCCGGAACCGGAGTTCTTTGCCCTCCCGGAACCGCATCCCATGGGGGCCGAAGCGGATGATGTTGCCGACGGCCCGGAAGCCGCGCGGTTTGGTGATGCCGGCAAGGTCATCCGCGACGGTTTCAACGCTGATCTCTTGCTCCGCCGCGCCGGCCGGGATCTCGACTTCGAGGTCGTTTAAACTCATCCGCACCGCTTGGTGAGCCTGCGGCCGGATACTCCGCCGGTTCCCCGCCTCTCCCCCCTCCGGCGCGGCAAGGGCGGGAGATATGGTCAACAGGATTCCGATTAGGCCAATCAATCCAGCTAAACTTAGCCTTTGGACTTGGATGCGAAACTTCATCTTGGCAAGCACCTCCGGTGGGTTGATTTAATGAACCGGATATTTATTTCGGTTAATTTGTTATATTTCCTCCTTTTATTTACATTTTTATTAATTAATACATATTGTGGCTTTTTGTCTTTAATCGTCATTTTTTATGCGGCTTGCCGGGCTGAAAAAAGCGGGGAATTACGGTTTTGGCCTTTAATTTGACCCACAGTCCAGGGAGGGTCATTCACGCCGCTTCTTTCCGAGGATGGAAAACAGCGGTCGGCCCCGAAGCTTTCACCCGGTGCGCCCGCGTACTGCCAGGATGGCGGCGACCGTTACCGGATGAATCAAAGGAAGGGTCCGGGGTAACCATGTGGTTCTCAGGGGCAGGACGGCCAAAAGATGAGGCCCCATGGATGGGATCAGGCCGAATCCGGCGACTTTTTGTTTCTTTTTGGTCGGTCAAAAAGAAAAAAGATTGGCGCCAACGCAAAAGCATTTCCCGTTCTTTTCTTTTTGGGTTCGGCCTCCCCAAATCTCTCCCCAATGCCTAACCGGCAATCCAAACATCTCCCCCCTCAACCCAAAACCCCCGCTCCACCCGGCGGCGCCCTCGCTTCATCTGATCCGGCTTCCCAATCATCTGTAGCAGCACCCGCGCCATCTGAAGCAGCACTCGCTCCAACTGATCCAACTCCCGGATCATCTGGAGCGACTCTTCCCCCATTTGAAGCAACACCTTATCCATATGAAAAAAGTATCGCTTCAACTGAAGCAATACTTTTTCGATCTGGAGCAACACTTTTTCCATCTGGAGCGGCTCTTCCTTCAAATGAAAATCCAATATTTCGTTCTGGAAAAACTCTTCCTTCAAATGATCCTCCAATATTTCCACTTGGAGCGATCCTTGCTTCATCTGATCCGGCGCTTGCTCCGGATGGGGCAGCGCCCGCTTCAGATGAAGCGGGTCTTCCTTCAACTGATCCAACCCTTCGATCAAGTAATTGAATACTTGCGCCAGTTGATCCAACCCAAGGATCAACTGATCCGGCATTAAATCAGTTGCGGCGGACACCGCTTCGCCCCAACGCCTCCAATCCCCAACACCGCAACCAAAAAAGGAGACGCGTTGCGCAACGCGTCTCCTTCCATCAATCGCTCATTCGACGCCGGCCCCTCGGCCGGCCTCATTCACCGCTCTTCCCGTTCCAGCAGGAGGTGCGACCGGTAATCGCAAGGCGAGACCCGCTCCATCTTCTTGAATACCCGGTCGAAATAGCTGGTATCCGTATATCCGATCTCCAGCGCGATCTCCTTGATCGACAGATGGGAGTCGAGCAGCAATTCCTTGGCGCGGTTCAGCCGGACTCCGGTCAGGTAGTTGCTGATGGAGGCGCCGGTCACTTTCTTGAAGATATGGCTCAAATACTTGGGATTCAGGTGAACCTGCTCAGCCATGATCGTGATATTCAAATCGCGGCTGTAATTGGACTCGATGAACGCTTTCACCTGGGAGACCAGGAAGTGGTGGTAGATCTTGCGGTCCAGGGTCGGCTTGGCCGCCGCTTCAGCGGGCTGCTCGACGTAGACCCGGCGCAGGGTCCGCACGGTCAATTCGATCAAATAGAGGTCCATCATCAATTCCCAACCCGGTTTCCTGTCGCCGACCTCAAACAGGATTCGCTCCACGATCCGCTGGGTAGTGCTTTTCTCCCGCAGCCGGACGCTGCCGATCTCCGGAAAATCCTTGCCGAAGAAGGCCGGGTTGATCATGAATTTGATATCGAACAAATGACAGCCGGTGCTATCCTTGGTCCACAAGCCGTGAAGGTCGTTGCCCCGGATCAGGAACAGATCGCCGGCCCGCCCGTCCAGCAAGGTTCCGTTCAAATCGACCAGGGCGTTCCCCTCCAGAAAGAACCAGATCTGCCAGATGTCGTGGCGATGGCATTTGAGAGCCTGGGAGGGGCTTTCATAAGTATAGTCGAGATCGTAAAACTGAACGATCCGAATCTGTTCAAAATGATCGGTGGACGTGTTTTTATAGGTGCAGCGGATCCGCTTCGCCATTGCTATCTCCTTTTGCCCGATCCAGGCCGCAACCAGGCGTTGGCATGCCCTGCATATCGCGGCTTATTTGCCTTGCTCCGGTTGCGTCGCGGGCGTCGGCTCAATCAGGGAATCATCGGCATCGATTTATTTAATCGATTAACTTAATAATAGATTAAGTACGACACTCCCCCGTTCTGATCCTGCTTGCATCCGCCGCTAGCGAAGATATTTTTTAGGCGCCGCTCAACCGCGCTGGAAATCCTGAAGCGCTTTTACGCCCCCGCCCGCCTGGCGATGGCGTTCCAGTCCCAATCCGGCGGCTAGCGCGGCGGCGGCAGTGGTGATCATCGGCACCTCGCGCAGGGCCGCGGTCCTCCGGATCAGGCTCTCTTCGAGACTGGAACGGGACCCGGCCGGAATGCTGATAATCCACTGGATCTCACCGTTTTTCAGCTTATCCAGGACATTGGGCCGGCCTTCGCCGATGCCGAAAACCGACTCACAGATCAGATCGTTGCGGTTGAAGGCCGCCGCCGTCTCCTCGGTGGCCATAATCTTAAACCCGAGTCCCGCCAGTTGCTTGGCGATGGTAATGAAGGTCCGGCGATCCTCTTCCCGGATGCTCATGAACACCGCGCCCCGCTCGGGCAGATTCTGGCCGGCGGCCAACTGGGCCTTGATAAAGGCCAGGCCGAAATCATTCGCGATCCCCATCACCGAACCGGTGGAGCGCATCACCGGACCCAGCACCGGATCCACGCCCGGAAACCGGTCAAAGGGGAGCACCGCTTCCTTGACTGAAGTATATTGAGGCTTGCCGCAGTTCAGATCGGATTCTCCCAAGGCGAATCCGTTCAACAGCCGGACCGCGGCGTCCACCCAGCGGATCCCGGTGGCCTTGGTCAAAAACGGTACGGTCAGGCCGGGGCCCGGTTCGGCCGCGATCAGATAAAGCTGATCCCGCTTCACGGCCAGTTTCAGATGGAACATCCCGACCAACCGCGCTTGCCGGGCCAAAGCCGCCGCAGTCTCCCGGATCCGTTCCGACACCTCTTCCGGCAAGGTATAGGGAGGGAACGACAAGGCGCTGTCTCCCGAATGGATTCCGGCTTCCTCAATCCGTTCCATGATGCCGGCCACGGCCACGGTTTCGCCGTCGCTCAGGCACTCCAGGTCCACTCCGATCGCGCCGTCGATCAGCTTGGTGATGGTGGCCGGAAAGGCCGGACCCGCTGAATTCTCCAGCCGGTGCTGTAACTCATCGGGTTGATGAACGATTACCGCGCCGGCCTCGCCCGGGCCGAGCAGGACCGGATAGCCGATGGCCCGGGCCAGTTCGAGGGCTGCGCCGAGATCCCCGGCCTTCCCGCTGCCCGGCAATTTGACGCCGGAAGCCTCTAGCCACTGGCCGCCCAATTCCCGGCGCAGCGTTTCCGGAACGGCGCCGATCACTTTCACGCCGGACGACTCCAGCCGTTCCGCGAGCTGTAAGCCGGTTTTGCCGCCGAACTGCGCCACCACTCCGTCCGGCTTCTCGAATTCGATTATATTAGCCAATTCTTCCAGATTAAGCGGCTCCATAAACAACCGGCAGTTTTCCTGAGCCGCGCTCAGGATCGAACCCGGATTGCAATGGACCACCCGGACCGGCCGGCCGCCGGCGGCGAACGCCTCGGCCGCTTGCAGCAGGCAATAATCGGCCTCGGCGCCGGAGCCGATTCGCCCCGGGCCCGGTCCGATCAATAAAATCCCGCCGCCGGCCGCGGCCGGACGGGCCTCCGCCAGCGGGCCGTAGGTCGAGAACCAGACTTGCTCATGGAAGTTTCCCGCCCCGGTGCTCCCGAAACCGGGCAGCACCTTCAACTTGACGCGGGCCTGCCTGATTTCCGCTTCAGAGCTTCGCAGCAGATGGCCCAATTGATAATCGGAAAAGCCCCATTGCTTTGCCTTCAACATCACTGCGGCCGGGAGATTGTACAGGGCATAGGTGGTCAGCTCTTTCTCCATGCCGGCCAGGTCCGCCAGTTCCTTCAGAAACCAGGAACTGAGCCGGGTCAGCCGTTGCAATTCGGCAACGGTCCATCCCTGTTTCAGTGCGCGCCGGAGATTAAACAGCCGGTCCGGACCGGGGTTCACCACCCGTTTCCGCAACTCCGGCGCTGCCAATACCGTCTCATCCTCATCCCGGCCGTCGCTGCCCAGGCCGTACCGTCCGACGCCGAGCGAGCGGATCCCTTTTTGAAGCGCTTCTTTAAAATTGGCGCCGAAAGCGATGGCTGCGCCCACCGCTTTCATCGACGCGCCCAGCGTCGGATCGGCGTCCGGAAACCGCTCCGGATCAAACCGCGGCAGCTTCACGCCGACATAAGCGCGGCGTTCGGGCGGCTCTCCGTCGAGTCCGATCTCGGCCAGGCTTTCTCCCAGCAAGATCCGGGCCGCCAGCGCCGCCAGCGGCAATCCGGCGCAGCGTGACGCCAGCGCGGCGCTGGGGGTAAAGCGCGGGTTGATCTCGATCAACCGTTGCCGGCCGTTCTCGGGATGGACCGCCCATTGCACATTGACCGCGCCGACCAGCCCGAGCGCGGCGGCGACCTTGACCGAGGCCTCCTTGAGCCCGTTCACCGCGGTTTCGGAGAGGCTCTGAACCGGGAACACCGCCAGGCTGTCCCCGGTGTGAACCCCGACCGGATCGATATTTTCGATGGTGGCAACCGCTTTCGAAACACCGTCGCCATCGCGCAGCAGTTCAATTTCGATCTCCTGCCACCCCAGCAAGGACTCTTCCACCACGACCCGCCCGGCCGGCGAAAGCTTGAAGGCCCGCTCCAACTGATCCTCCAGCTCTTCCCGGTTATAGGCCAGGAATACCCCGGCGCCTTCCAAAGCCGCCAGGCCCTTAACCGCCACCGGAAAGCCAAGTTCTTTGCCCAGCTCCATTCCTTCGCCCAGGGTGACCGCTTTGCCACTCCGGCTCACCGGACAGCCGATCCGTTCCAAGGTTTCCTTGAGTTGAACCCGGTCCTCGGCTTGGCGCAAACCGGCCGGCTCCGGCCCGAGCCATTGAACCCGGTATCGTTCCAACACGCCGGCCTCGGCCAGTCGGATCCCGAGATTGAGGGCGGTTTGCCCCCCGAAAACCGGCAGAACCGCGTCCGGCTGTTCGCGGACGATGATCTGTTCCAGATTGTCGAAGTTCAACGGTTCCAGGTAGGTCCGATCCGATTCGGCCGGTTCGGCGGCGGCCGAGGCCGGATTACTGTCGGCCGTGACGACCTGATACCCCTGAGAGCGCAGCCACCGCGACACCTGCAGCACGGCGTAATCATACTCGGAACCCTGGCCAATCGTCACCGGCCCCGCTCCAATTATCAAAATCTTATGAAGATCCGTCCGTCTGGGCATATCGATCCCCTCATTCGCTGTTTTAATTTGAAAAGGTCCCTGCTCAAAGTTTCGATGCGACGCGGGCCGTCCGAAGCCGCCCGCCTGTTTATATTATGGTCTGCGGCAACTACTGCTTATTTGATGGTGACCAATTCATATTCCAATGATCCCATCCCGAGCTTTGCCCCATGCTCCAGTTGGAGCATGGCGTTTAAGTTCCCGTGAGCCAGTTCCGCCAATGACCGGCCGTTGGCTCTGGCGGTCAGATCGAGGGTGGCTTTGTCAATGGCCACCGGATCGCCGGACGCCAAGATGCCCAGATCGGGAACCAGCTTCGGCTGATTCACCGCGAAACAATCGCAGTTTTCGGTCATTCCCACCAGCACGTTGAAGTAAAAACACTTCTCCCGCTTATCCTTAATCGCGCCGAAGGCATACTCCACCATCCGCTTCTGAAGCGGCTCCGATTCGGTCTCCCAATCGTGGCTGATCGCCCCGTAACGGCAGACCGTCAAACATTCGCCGCAACCGATGCATTTCTCGGCCAGGATCACGGCGCTGCGCTCCTGGGCGACAATGGCATCCTGGGGACACCAGCGCATGCATTTGCGGCACAAACAGCATTTGGCCGGCTTCACCTTGGGCTGAACCGAGGAATGCTGCCGCAGCTTACCGGCGCGGCTGGCCAGCCCCATTCCCAAATTTTTAAGGCAAGCCCCCAAGCCGGCGTCGATATGGCCGGTGGGGTGCGATACCGCGATCAGGACGTCGGTCAGGGCCACTTCCCGGGCGATCTTTACCGTCGTTTCCAGCTCTCCGTCGATGCGCACCTCAACCTCGCTGCCGCCGGTAAGCCCGTCAGCCATGATAAACGGCGCGCCCACCCGCTCGATCCCGAAGCCGTGGCGCTGCGCGTGCAGCAAATGTTTGACCGCGTTCTCCCGCTCGCCGCGGTACAGCGTGGAGGTTTCCGTCAGAAACACGTTGCCGTCGCGGCCGGAGCAGGCGTCAACCAGCGTTTTAATGAGTTCCGGTTTAATGTGAGTGGTATTATGCTCTTCTCCCACGTGCAGCTTTATCGCCACGAAATCCCGGGGAGCAATCATCCGGTCCATCCGGGAGGCTTCGATCAGCGCCCGGATGGCCTGCGATTGCTCGCCGATTGACGGGTTGTCGTTTAATGGATAATAATATACCGGCTTCATAATCTCCCGCCTCTTGAATAAAGTTTCTATGCAATGTTTATGTATTCGACCCGCCCGATGATTCACCTCCTTATCGGGCACTAAAAGTGGCGGGCGCGGAACCGTCAACGGCTTGTATACAGTAAACTTGTGTCAGGTTTGATGAAACGTTTCGGAAATCTATTGACACAAACCTTTCAATCAATTACAATCATTATGAATCGAAAGGTTTTTTCGCATTTCGAAAAGTATCGTCGCCAGCATGTGCCCCATGGTTTCGGGGTGCGCGCCTTTTTTGATACGTCTTCGGATATGACAAGACCCTTACATCTATCGCCGTGGTGAATCAGCCAGGGAAGGGATGGTTGGATGCGAAGCGCCGCCGAGCCGAGAGAAATTAAGGTAAAAACCGTGGAACGGACCCTAATGCTGTTGGAGATCCTCGCCGAGCACAACAGCCTGTTGAGCCTGACCCGGCTTAGCCAGTTGTCCAAACTCAGCGTCAGCACCACTTATCGTTTGTTGAACACCTTGTGCCGGAGCGGCTTCGTGGAGCGCGACAAGCTGACCGGCCATTACAAACTGGGCCTGAAGGCCTTTTTGATCGGCAACGCCGCGCTCCAGTCCGTGGAGTTGCGCTCCACCGCCCTGCCGCATTTGAGCCATTTGGCTCAAGAATGCGGCGAATCGGTCTACCTCTCGATCCTGTCAAATCAGAACATCGTTTATTCCGACTGCGCCAAAACCGCCGGCCCGATTCAAATCGGCATCCAGACCGGGGTTCCGGTTCCCGCCTGTCAGACCAGTTCCGGGAGAGTGCTGATGGCCTTCCTGGCCCCGCCGGAGCAGCAGAAACTGATCGATCAATTCGCCGCCGGCCAGCTCATCGCCGACCCCCGCCAGTTCGCGGAAGAACTCGGCCGGGTCCGCGCCGCCGGCTATTCGGCCGGGATCAGCGACTTCAGCGGCACAGTCCGTGAGATCAGCGTCCCAATCTTCAATTACTTAAAATCCTGCGTCGGAGCGTTGAGCATTTTCCGCCCGGTCTTCGGAGACCAATTGAACCCTCAGGAACTGACGCTGCTGTCTAAGGTGCAAGCCGCCAGCCGTGAAATCTCCCGAGCAATGGGTTACTCTTATCCCAACGAAAAATAAGCTCAGCCTTTCATCCGACATGAAAACGGCGTTATTCACGCCGTTTTTTTATTGCCGCACAGGCGCCTTTTCCCCGATTTACCTCGCCCGTAAGACGTTCGGAGCAATCGCATTCGGAGTGCAATAATGTAAATTATATGTTATATATTATAGAGTCAGATCAATTATGACGATTTTTTAAAGGAAATTAAATTGATTTAGTGTAATGTATATGTTAATATTGTGGTAATAATCTCGGGCGTTCCTCCACAAACCCAACCGATAATATTCGCGTCATTCCACTTGTTTTGTGGTTGATCGGCCCCGGTAGAAATGGGGGTGTTATTTTGAATCCACCCGAAAACCGGTCCCGCCAGCGACTTAGTATTCCCGAACTTTCCCGCGCTTTAAACAACCTCAGCCAGGTTTGCCGCAAGGGACCGTCTTCCGCATTTCCCTCTGAGTTTAAACAAAAATATCAGGGCGAAGGCCTCGAGGCGTTAAAAGCGGTTTCCGTGCCGGAGCGCAGCCACCCCCGCGCTTCCACGCCGGAAGTCGTCGCCAAAGTGCTGGATCTGGCGCTCGAGCACCCCGGGTGGGGTTGCATTCGTATCAGCGAGCATCTGAAAACCCGGGGCATCCCCATCAGTTCCCCCACTGTTCAGAATATTCTCATCAAGCACAGCCTCGGCAGCCGTTCCGAACGCCTGTCGGCGCTGGAGGACAAATACTCCGGCAATCTGACGGTCTTGAGCAACGAACAGTTGATCCTCCTTGAAAAAAATAATCCTTGCATCCGGGAAAGAGCTCACGAAAGTTCGCGGCCGGCCGAGTTGTTGGCTCAGGATACGTTCTTTTTGAAAGACTTCAAGCACCTCGGCAAAATCTATCTTCAGGTCGTAGTCGATACCTACAGCAGCTATGCCTTTGGATTTATCCATTCCGGCAAGGTTCCGGACTGCGCGGTGGCGTTGCTGCACAACGACGTACTGCCTTTTTTCAAGGAGCGCGGACTCAGAATCGCATCGGTCATTACCAACCGGGGCCGGGAATATTGCGGCAGCCCGAAGCATCATTTTGAATTGTACTTGACGTTGAACGACATCGAGCACCGGGTCATTTCATCCGGCCCCAATCACATCCACGGGTTTGCGGAACGGTTTGAAAACATCGCCGCAACCGAATTCTTCGGCGGGGAGATCGGCGGCCGCAAACTGAATACCGTCGAGTCCCTCCAAGCCGAATTCGATCGCTGGCTAGCTTTTTACAACAGCGAACGTCCCCACCCCGGCTATCGCAATTTTGGAAAACCTCCTCTTCAAATGCTCAATTCTCACTAAAACGCCCACCCTCCCCATAATGAAAACGCACCGGGACCGGTGCGTTTTCATCTCATCCATATTTAGTAATACTTCTCTTCTATTCACAATAGGTTAGTGGTCGAGGCCAAGCGGGTTCCCGTACGTAATATATTTGATATGTATTATATTGTACATATAAATTATCCCGTAGTGTTTGAGATTTATAGTTGATTGGATGTTAGATATGTGTTATTATTATCCCAATAACATGACATGTATATATCATTAAATGGAAAGGAGCGGTATTTGTATTTCCGTTAGTCGCTTGTTAAATTTCATTCATTGGAGGGATTGCAAGTGGAAACAAAACTAGTGCTGGATACCCTGTGGGTAGTCCTCGCCGCCATGCTGGTCTTTTTCATGAACCTGGGATTCGCGATGATCGAATCCGGATTCAACCGCGCCAAGAACTGCGTTAACATCCTATCTAAAAACTTTATCGTCTTCGCCGTTTCCTCCCTGGGCTTTCTGGCTTTGGGTTGGGGTCTGATGTTCGGCGACGGCAACGGCTTCGTTGGTTTAAATGGCTTGTGGTTTATCGGCGGGGCCGACAATTCGCCCGCCACCGGCGACGCATACAAAGGAGTTTACTCCGCCATCTCCTGGACCGGAGTTCCGCTCTACGCCAAATTCTTCTTCCAGCTGGTCTTCTGCGGAACCGCGGCTACGATCGTCTCCGGAGCGGTTGCCGAGCGGATCAAGTACATTTCATTCATCGTCTTCTCACTGATTCTGACCCTGGCGATTTACCCGATCGTCGGCCACTGGATCTGGGGCGGCGGCTGGCTCGCCGGTCTCGGAATGTGGGATTTCGCCGGCTCCACCGTGGTTCACTCGGTGGGAGGCTGGGCGGCCCTAGCGGGAGTCATTGTTCTTGGACCGCGCTTTGGGAAATATACTAAAGATGGCAAGATTCATCCCATCCCCGGCCACAATATGTCGATCGCCACCATCGGCGCGTTCGTGCTCTGGCTGGGCTGGTTCGGATTCAATCCCGGCTCGACCATGGCCGCCGATCCCGGCGCTATCGCTCATGTATTGATGACCACCAACACCGCCGCCATCGTGGCCGTGTTGAGTTCCACCGCTCTCACCTGGATTTGGCTCGGCAAACCCGATCTCGGCATGACTTTGAACGGTTGTCTTGCCGGATTGGTCGCAATCACCGCCCCGTGCGCCTTCGTCAGCGTCACCAGTTCGATTATCATCGGATTCTTTGCCGGCCTAATCGTGGTTGTATCGGTGGTCTTCTTTGACCGGGTCAAGATCGACGACCCTGTCGGCGCCCTTTCGGTTCACTTGGTCAACGGCATCTTCGGAACCCTGGCGGTTGGCCTGTTCGCCCAGGATAAAATCACCGGGGCCGCCACCGGCAACGGACTCTTTTTTGGCGGCGGATTCAAACTGCTCGGAGCGCAAATTACCGGTATCGCTACCGTGGCCGCTTTCGTCTTTGTGGCCTCACTCATCGCCTGGCTGTTTATCAAATACACCATGGGCATCCGGGTCAGCCTCCAGGAAGAGATCGAAGGTCTGGACGCCGGCGAGCATGGCAACAACGCCTATCCCGAATTCCTTACCCGCAAACCGGTCTATTCCCTCTCCGGCCTAAACGGCAGCGTCGCGCCGGCTACTGGTCATACCATTGCCCAGGAGGTGAAGTAAGATGAAAATGATTACCGCCATCGTCCGTCCCGAGAAACTTGACGCGGTCCGTCAAGCGCTTGAAAAAGTCGGCTATTCCGGCCTGATGATTAGCGAGATTGAAGGCCACGGCAAACAAAAAGGCATCGTCCAGCAATGGCGGGGCGAACGGTATAAAGTGGATCTGATCCAAAAGCTCAAACTGGAAGTCGTCGTCAAAGACAGCGAAGTCGAAGCCATCAAAAAGACGATTATCGACAATGCCCGGACCGGAGAGATTGGAGATGGCAAAATCTTTATCTCCACCATCGACGAAGTAGTCCGGATCCGCACCGGAGAAGAAGGCGAAATCGCCCTGTAACTCCCCGTCAAAACCCAACCAACAAAAGCCCCGCCAAACCGGCGGGGCTTTTGTTGTAAAAGCGCAGACTTCTCCCTTTTACTCGCTCGATTCTTAATTCCGCTTCCAGCTTTCTCAATCCATCGCGCCGCCTTCCCCCGGCGAAACTCTTTTCCCAACCCAGCTTTCGCCTACTCCATCGTCAACCGGTTCGGCTCCCCGGCGTGATGGCTTATCCACATTGCAAGTTGCCAATGGCGGATTGCGATCCACCAATTGGAAATTGCCAAGTTCCAATCCACTGTTGCCAGTTGCCAATCCAGCCGGGCAAGTTCGCAATCGGAGATTGCCAGGTGGCTTTGGAACATTGGCATCCACCAATTGGAAATTGGCAAGCCGCTTTTCCACATTGGCGGATCGATTTGTTATTTTGAATGCTCGCCGGGATCCCGGGCCAGCCTTCCTATGGAAAAATCGCTTCCGCTTCGTTCGCGAACGGCTTGCCAAAGTTACCGGGCCCCGACGGTCAGATCCCGGTCGGTCAGTTCCGCGCCGGACTTCACTTCCACGATCAAGTCCGCCGCATTCATCCCCTCCGGGACGTTTTCCAGCATGACCCGATGGCTTCCCGCCGGGACGTCGGCAAAGTAATAACTGCCGTCCGCGGCGCTGATTGCGGTTCGAGCCCCGTCCAGCAGCACTTTGACGTTCTCCAGCGGTTGGTCGCCGCCGCTGAAGCGGCCGTTTCGATCCGCATCAATAAACACCCGGCCGGAAATACTGCCGACCTCGGCCAGCCCGAGTTTGATCCGGTAGATCATATTCGGCAGGACGTCGATGGTTTGGGACGAAGTGGTCGGCGAGTATTTTAAGTCCAAATTATACAGGTTAAAATCGACTTGGTGCAGTCCCGGACGGACCAGCTTGTAGATCACCTGGCCGCGCCAGTCGGTCTTTTGATAGTTGCTCCCGTCCAGGCTGACCCAGATGTTCGGAAGCGTCTTTTCATCCCGATCAACGATCCCGTTCTGATTGACATCATCAAAGACCGTGACCACGATCGCGCCGTATTCTCCCAATTCGTCCGGGCCGATGCCCAGCACCGGCGTTCCGCTGGCCACGCCAAAAGAGCCCCGGAGACACAAATAAAGCCAGCGGTTGGTTAAAACCTCATTGCCGGCCGCTCCGTTAAGCCCCTCCGTGCGGCTCCAGGTGCTGCCCAGCGACAATTGATATTGGTTCGAAAGCTGATAGTTCAGGTCCAGATGGTGGGAAAGCTCCCGGCGCCGGTCGCCGTCGTTTTTTTGGTAATATTCGTTCCGCAGGCTCAACCGGAACCGGTGCTCAAACCAATCCTTGGCCAGATAAAGCTCGGCCCCGAACGCGCCGCTCTCTCCGAACCGGTCCCTGGTCCGGTAAAGCGACGGGATCAAGGAAAGGCTGGCCGAGTCCCAATAGTAATTGAATCCCACTCCCACTTCCCGCTTTTCGAAATCGGCCGCTTCATCCTGGTCCGTTTGATAATAGCGCGTGAAATAATCCACGGCGTAGTTCCGGTTGAACCGTTGATTCAGTTTCAGATAAATATCGACTTCATCGGCGGGATCATCCTCCAGCAGCGCTCCGTCGTAATGTTTCCGGTTGAAAAAGGCGAGGGAGGAATCTCCGGTCAGTCGTTCCGAGAAGCGATGCTGCCCGTAAAGGGAAAGGCTGCGGGTTTCCTTGTACTTTTGATCGGTGAGTCGCGGAGCGTCGACATCGGTCAGTGAATGCTCGATAAAATGCTGAAAACTGACCAGCACCCGGCTCCGCGAGGACGGCGCGTATTTAAAACCGAGATGTTCCCCTCTCATATCGACGGGAGCGCCGTTTAAGGGGTAATATTCCTTTCCGTAGCTGTATCCGTCGAGAAAGCTTTCAAACGGCCCGCTCCGCCAATGATGCCCCCAGCGCCAGCTCCGGTCGGATTGTTCCGCAATGGCGCCATCCTCATAGCTGCTGTAAGCGATCGCCGCGCTGATCTCCTGGCGATCAAACGGCGCCAGTTGCGTCTCCATCTCATAAATCCTATGCGCGAACGCATGGTCGTTGAGAGAAATCAGATGGCCGCCCAGGTTCATCCGGTCGTTGACTCCGTACCGGTAAAGCAAAGCGCCGAGCAGGCCGTCGCGTTCATTGCCGCTCTCTTCCCGGATCGAACCGAGGTTAGCGCCGTAAAACGATTCTCCGCCGGCCAGCGGCCGGCCGTCCAAAAGCTCCGGAACTTCCGGCCGGTTGCTGAGGCTAAACCCGGCGATCCGGCCGTCATATCCGGTCAGGGTCGGATAATATTGACTCATTTCCTCCAGATAGCTCACGGAGTCCGGGACGAACAGATCGGCCGTCCCGACAATCCACTGCCGCTTTTGGCTTTGATATTCCCAATACAAATCGGCCAGGTGAAAATCGTTCTCATCCGCTTCCCGCCTGGTGAAGTAAAAGTCGGAGACCAGCTTGCCGCCACGGACCGTTCCCTCGGTTTTCAAGCCCAGCTCGGCCTGGTCAAAGGAAGACCGGACCCCCCGGTTTTCGGTGTCCAGATAATTATAGGATAATTTGGTGTCCACGGTCGCGACCGGCAGAAACGGCTTGACCTCCCCGGCGGGGCCCTGCTGTTGCGCCGAGCCCCGGGCGATTTTCAGCCTTTCGTCATCGGCCCGGACAGCCATGCTTTCGGGAAGCCAGGCGAGCTCCACGCCGGTAATCGCGGCAAAGCCCTCCATGGTCACATAGAGGTCGTTTCCATACCGAAACAGATCGATGGCGCGGGTCTCCCCTTCCGCCAGGGTCGCCTTGGCTCCCCCGGAGTCGATCCGCACTTCCTTCCCAGGGCCGACCGTCAGCACATATTGGCCTTGAGCCTCTTTCACCGGAATATTCAAGGCGCGGCAGACCGCTTGCAAAGGCAAACGCGGCACACCGTCTTTAAAATAGGCGGCAATCTCCGCCTCATCGTTTTGGCTGGTAATGAAGGAGACGATTTGGATCCCGTCGTCAATGAAGATTCCGGAAGCGGAATCGCCAGGCTCCCCGACGGCGCCCGCCAGCGCGGCCCATCCCAAAATTCCCAGCGCCAGGATACCGGTTGCCAACCGGCGCATCATCTTCGGCCCTCGCTTCGTCATGGTCAATCCCCTTTATTTACGGTAAAACCGGCGGCCGCATTCAATTGGGATACCCCGGGCGGATATTCGGGCAATTGTTGTTTGTTCCTGTCAATATAGAACGGGTCCTGAAACTGCAGCACCGATTCGACCGTATATTGCCCCGGCGCCAGCTCGGACAGGCAATACCCGTGTAAAATCCGCTTTTGCCCGTCAAAAACGACGCCGCCGTCATAATTGCCCGCGGCGACAATCCGGCCGTCGGCGCTTTTGACTTGAAACGAAGGCGTAAAGCGAATATGGGCCGTACCCAGCGATTCCACTTCCAGGACGGAACTGATGATCTTGGAGTCTGCCGCATAACCGGCTTCGGCCCTGGCGATCCGGCCGTCGCGTTCCACCTCGGGCAGGACCGCGTAGATCGTGACCATGATGTTGCCGGAGATCAGCGTCGCATTTTCGTTAGTTATCAGCGGCTGAGTGCCGAAGCGGATCGCGCTCCGGTATTCCCCCGTCTTGGCCGCGGCCGGCGGAGTGATTCCAAAACGGACCACCTGTTGTTTCCCTCCCTCGATCCGGAACCGGCGGGGATTAAAGGTGATCCAGCCGGCGCAGGAGTCGCTTCGCGAGGAAGGCTCGGCAAAGTCGGGATTGCCGTATTCATCCATCTCCCAATCGCAGGTCATGGCCGAAATCTGAACCGCTTGGCCGCTTTTATTTTTGATCACAATGGCGCCGGTGGTAGTCCGGTTGGGAGTCAATGGGATTTCAAAACGGGCGGGTTCGATCTCCATTTGAATGCTTGATCCCTGAATCGCCATCCCGGGGATTAGCAACATCATCAGGCCGACGCAGGCCAGCCAAATTTTTTTCATGAGTATCACCTGCTTTCACGCGGATAGTTTAAAAAAGGGGGGATTAATCCCCCCTGGCATTAGTCTTGATAAGCGGTAAAAGTAATTGAATAAGAGTAAGATGCGGGAGCGGTGCTCCAATGAATGACCGGATGAATGGTGATCGGATCAAACGATTTGCCGGTATCCGCGGTTGCGCCTTCAACCCCGGGAGTCAGCCATTGCGCGCTATCGCTCAACGTATTGAAACTGCCGTTGCCTTTTTTCCATTCAAAAGTCACGCCGTCTCCGCCCTGCCGTTGCAGCTTGGCTTTCCAAGGGGCGTTGGACCAAACTTTCACATTATAAACCCGGTCGACGGTGGTTACGGTATTGACGGCCGGAGCCACCGTCCCAAAGCCATCGGTCACAGTCGCGGTGTCCCGTTCATTGTCTACCGCGTCCACGATGGTTCCGCTATTGACTTGAATCGCGATCTTCGGCTGCACGGTAAAAGAGTGGTTGTAAATTACCGCCACTTCCGGCCGATCATCTTGCGACCCGCCCGGTCCGCCCGGCCCGTGCGTCGCTAAAGCCGGGATTGCGGCCATCGTTAGCAGGCAAAAGGCCAACATGAAAATAGCAGTCTTTTTCATTCGTTCGTCCACCAATCCTCTCAATGTTTCTACTTCAATCACCACGAAACGTCTTCACCGAACCGACCCGGCCCGTTCAAGACCGGCCGCGCCATTCGGCGCCAGATCCGGTTTCCGCCCGTCAGCTAACCGAACCGCCGGGCAAAATTGTGCCAAGACCGCAAGCGCTTCAGCTTGTACACCTCCTTTCAATTCATCTGTTATGGCACGGGATAAATCTCATATGACATGACCAGCAAATAGCTTCTCGGATCAACCCGCCATCCCGGCAGGAAGGCGATCTCCTGCGCCAGGCTCAGCCAACCTTCCCGGTTGACGGTCGGATCGCCGAACATAATCGTTTGACTCTGGGACAACCGCCTCCAACCGCCGGAGTTAATCCTCCATTGCAGCAGCAGGTTTGGATTTTGAATCATCCCGTTCGGGTCTTTCAGATTCAAGCGCAGTTCCCAAGGGCAGGTCGCAAAGACTTGAAGATTTACTTGGGTGCGGATCGGAGGATCCCCGGGAAAGGTCTTGATATTGCCGCCGCTATTGGGTATCAGGCGCAATTTGACGACGGCCGGGACGTCGTAGCCGATCTTCAGCTCTTTCGAAGCCAGCGCGCTCCGGCCGTCGGCCCGATAAAGCTCAAATCTGACCGCGAGTTCCTTGGCGCCGGCCAATAACTCCGGCTCCAATTGAAAATTAAGATTCACCAATTGGGCTCCCTCCGCTTCCGCCAGCGTCAGCGCGGAGGCGGAAATTTCCCTGCGGCCGCGGGCCAGTTCCGAAAGCTTGTCCTTGCCGCGGTCCAGGCGCTGGGCGCGCAAGATCCATTTGGAGTCCTGATTAACACGGATCGCGACATTTACCCGGATCACCGGCGCGCCATCTTCGATCGCAATCGCGCCAAGATGTAATTGATTGGCGGTGATATTCAAAAATTCCAGCGCAGATTGGGAATCGCCCCAAACCGCCGCGGTTCCGCCAAAGATTAGAACTAAACCGACGACGATCGAAATACCTAGTTTTTTCATCCGGATCCGCTCCATTTTTTTACTTTTTTCAAACGAATTATTTTATGTTCGCGAAAAAATCTTTAGAACCGCCAAATCCGATTTCAGAACACCCCGCTTCGTCCATAGGAATCATTCCCCGCGACCGACCATATACTAGTCAAACAGCTTCGATTCGTTTTACGCCAATTCCATTACCATCTTCTTCAGCCTCCGGATTGTAACATTTATCCCTTAGCCATTCCCTTCGCTTTCCAATGTGAACTACATCTTGTTATAACCGCCGGTAACTTTGTACGTAAGATTTGTTAGTTATATGTTAGTAGTTACAACTATTTAAAATGTTACTGATTTTTTACCGCATAATTGTTGTTGATCTGATGTTAGTTATATGGTATTATCTCATATATAAATGACATGTAATTTACTTATTGAGGAGGCTTTCTATGAACACCGGTGATACCGCATGGGTATTGATGTCCTCAGCTCTGGTCATGTTGATGACTCCCGCACTAGGGCTATTCTATGGCGGAATGGTTCGCAAAAAGAATCTTCTCTCCACCATCATGTACAGTTTCGCCATGATCGCCCTGATCAGCATCCAATGGATTCTTTACGGGTACAGTCTTGCATTCGGTCCTGATGTCAACGGTTTTATAGGCACCCTGAAATGGCTCGGCTTAAACGGCGTGGGCTTTGATCCCAACCCGGACTACGCGGCTACGATTCCGCATTTGTCCTTTATGGCCTTTCAAATGATGTTCGCCATCATCACCCCGGCCTTGATCTCCGGCGCCTTCGTCGAGCGGATCAAATTCTCAAGCTTTGTAGTCTTTTCCCTGCTTTGGGCCACCTTGGTCTATGATCCGGTTTGCCACTGGGTCTGGGCGGTGGGCGGCTGGATCCGGAACCTGGGCGCCCTCGATTTCGCCGGAGGCACCGTGGTTCACATCACCGCCGGATTCTCGGCCCTCGCCTTCGCGCTGGTGATCAAGAAACGCAAAGGCTTCAGCCAAGTGGCCATGGAGCCCAATAACATTCCCTTCACCGTCATCGGCGCCGCCCTGCTCTGGTTCGGCTGGTTCGGTTTTAACAGCGGCAGCGCGTTGGGCGCCAATGGCCTGGCGGCCAACGCCTTTGTGACCACCAACACCGCGGCCGCGGCCGCCGGATTGGTTTGGATGGCCATCAACTGGATTTACAAACGTCCCAGCGCCATCGGAATTTCCACCGGCGTGGTAGTGGGTCTGGTCGCCATCACTCCCGCCGCCGGCTTCGTTACTCCGGCCTCGGCCATCATCATCGGCGGCGTTGGCGCGGTCATCTCTTACTTCTGCATCATGCTCAGGAACCAATTGAAAATTGATGAATCCCTTGACGTCTGGGCTTGTCACGGCATGGGCGGAATGTGGGGCGCCATCGCCACCGGCATCTTCGCTACCAAAACGATTAATCCCGGCGGTGCCGACGGCCTGCTTTACGGCAACCCGTCTTTGGTCGTAACCCAACTCACCGCCGTGGTGGTGGTCCTCGTCTTCTCCTTCGTCGTCACCTTTATCCTCGCTAAACTAATCGACGCCGTCATGGGCCTGAGTGTCAGCGACGCCGAGGAACAGGTCGGTTTGGACATCTCGCAGCACGGCGAAGAAGCCTATTATTAAGTTTTGGTGGGAGGAGAGAAAACCATGAAAAAAATCGAAGCGATTATCCGTGAGGAAAAACTGCAAGAGGTTAAGGAAGCGCTTGAAAAGCTGAACATCTTTGGCATGACGGTCATTGACGTCAAAGGCCGCGGCAGTCAGCGGGGCATCTCCTTGCAATGGCGGGTCGGCGAGTACCGGGTCGACTTCCTTCCCAAAAAGCTGCTATTGCTGGTTGTCAAAGACGAAGAATGCTCCAAGGTGGTTGACGCCATCTGCGAGATCAGCTCCTCCGGAGCCGCCGGCGACGGTAAGATCTTTATTTCGACCATCGACGAAGTGGTCAGGGTCCGGACCAAGGAGAACGGGGAGAAAGCGTTATAATCCGCATTCATAGATCACAGGCGCCCATTCAGGGCGCCTGTTTTATTGTTGGTGACGCTGTCAATTGATATATAAGATGAAAAAAGTTTTAGGAAATAAATTCCCATCCCAAAAGCCGGATGTGAATGGGCAAATAATTGAACTTTTTTCATCTTATGAATCAAGGAAAATATGTCGCAATTTATCTGGGCATTCAAAAGACTTATTGCGACATATATGTACGGTCGAATGACAAAATATCCCCATTCACTAACCGAATGGGGATTGACAATGAATATCGCGATTATTTATTCCTGTGCCAAAGCCTCAGCCGAACTTCGCTAAATACTCTTCAAACCGGGCCAAAGCCGTTCCAAAATCCTTCCGGCCCAGCCCCACCCGGAAATGGTTGCCGGGATAGTGAAAAACGGTTCCCGGCAAAATCATTACGTTGCAACGCTCCACCACATCCCGGCAGAATTCGGCCACCGGAAGCGCCGCGCGCAGCTCGGGAAAACAGACCGAGCCGGCCCGAGGCGGAATCCAGCCAAACTCCTCCCGATGCTTGCGCCCGAAGAAATCGGCCGCCAGCGCCAGATTTTGACGGACAATGGCCAGATTGCGCTCAACGATCCCAGTTTTGGCTGTCAGCGCGATCAAGGCGAGGATCTCGCCGGGGGCGTTGCCGCAGATGGTGGTATAATCCTTGAACGAAATCAATTTCGACATCAGCGCCTGATCCCGGGTGGCCAGCCAACCGCTTCGTAACCCCGGCAGTCCAAAGGTTTTGGAAAGCCCGAAAAGACTGATGCCCCGTTCGTAGGCGACGGCGGCCGCCTCCAGCCGGGTTTCCGGTTCCAGTTCCATCAGCCAGTACATTTCATCGGAGAAAAGGTAAATCCCATGTTTCCCGGCGATTTCGATCAATTGCCGCTGGAAGTCCCGGGACGGTAGCCAGCCGGTGGGATTATGGGGAAAATTGACGATAATCAGCTTGGTCCGGGGCGTGACGCTCCGTTCCAAAAAGTTGAGATCCAGCGACCATTCGCCGTTTTGGCACTGAAACGGCCACTCCGTCACCGCGCAGCCGAGGCTCTTGGGGATCTCCGACAGGGATTGGTAGGCCGGGCTGACGCAGATGACATGGTCCCCCTGATCCAAAAGCGTGTTCAGCGCGATGAAGATTCCTTCCTCCGGCACCACGGTCAATATGTCCGCCGCGGCGCAGCCGGAATACAATCCGGCGATGGCTTCGCGCAACTCCGGCCGGCCCGCCGACTCCGTATAACCGAGCTTCAATCCGTTCCAGGCTTGAAGTTCCGCCGGTTCCGCCATTTGCAACAGCTCCGCCAGGGTAAAGCTCTCGCAGTCCGAGGCGCTCAATAAGTACTCCACCGCAAACTCATACTTGGCGAAGTAGCGCTCCAACGTGAAATCACCCGGTTTCATCCGTTCCGCTCCTTTGTCAAAACCAAATATACCGCTTTCTTCACTTATTGTGACGGTTTTCCGTCATCCCGTCAACCCCTCCCGGATGAATCCTTCATTCCAGCGGCGATGTACTATTTCAACTTCAAAAAGCTCCGGCAGTCCTCGCCGTTTCTACGGCATTCGTTGCCGAAACTACGGCAGTCAATGCCGGACTTACGGCACTCATCGCCGGAGTAACGGCATCGATTGCCGCAACTATGGCAATCATCCCCACAACTCCGGCATTGGTCGCCTGTCAATTTGGTGTCATCCCCGGAACTACGGCATCGAATGCCGTATCATTTTCAGTTACTGAACAGGCAACGGCAACGGTTGCCTGTCAATTATTTGTAAGCGCCGTTACTACGGCATCGATCCCCGCTTCATTTTCAATGACCGCCGGAGGATTCTCCACAATCAAATAAAAACCGGCAATCATTGCCGGTTGATGATAACTCCCTACCAAATAAACAAGACCTCGCCTGCCCGGCGAGGTCTTTGTCCATACCATGAATGCCGAAAGAAATCGTTGCGTTAAGATGAAACCCGCTTAATCTCCGCCCCCAATTGCCGGAGTTTCTCTTCAAACCGGACATAACCGCGATCGATATGCTCAATCCGGGAAACTTCGGTGACCCCTTCGGCCGCCAGCCCGGCGATCACCAGGGCGACACCGGCCCGGATGTCCGAAGCCGCCACCGGCGCGCCGCTCAGCCGTTCGACGCCGCGAAAGATCGCGGTGTCGTGATCGACTTTGATGTCGGCCCCCATCCGCCTCAATTCGTTGATATAACGAAAGCGGTTATCAAAAACCGTCTCCCGGATAATGCCCGTCCCCGCGGCTTGCGACAGCAAGACACCGAACGGCGCTTGCAAGTCCGTGGCAAAGCCCGGATAAACGGCGGTATCCACATCCACGGCCGTCAAGGGACGCCGTGAGACGATCCTGAGCCCGTTCTCCACCTCGGTCACTTCAGTCCCGGCTTCACGCAGTTTGGTCACCAGCATTCGGAGGTGTTCGGGAATCACATTGCTGACCGTCACTTCGCCGCCGGCCACGGCCGTGGCGATCAAAAAGGTGCCGGCCTCGATCCGGTCCGGAATCGGAACGTGCGCGTAACTTCGCAATGATTTTACGCCCTCAATCTTAATCGACCCGGTGCCGGCCCCGCGGATTCTGGCTCCCATTCCATTGAGCAAAATTGCGGTATCCACGATTTCCGGCTCCTGGGCGGGGTTCTCTAGAACCGTGACCCCTTCCGCCAATACGGCGGCCAGGATCAGATTGATGGTTGCCCCGACGCTGTTGCGGTTGATATAGATCCGGGTCCCGCGCAGTCCTTGGCAGCGTCCGATCAGCAGTCCGTGTTCGACCGCGACCTCGGCGCCCAGGGCCTGAAAGCCGCGCATATGATAATCAACCGGCCTGGAACCGATCTCGTCGCCCCCGGGGAGGGCCACCTCGGCCCTTCCCAACCGTCCCAGCAGCAGCCCCGCCAGATAGATTGACCCCCGAATCCTCCGGACCAAGTCGTAAGGGGGCTGATGGTTGGTTAACCCCGCTCCGTTCACCGTCACCGTGGTTTCCGCCAATTGAACGGTGGCTCCCAAATGCCGCAGCAGTTCGATCATGATCATGGTGTCGTGATTCAACGGTACATTGGAGAGCGCCACATCCCCACGGCCCAGGGCAGCGGCGGCCAGGAGCGCCAGAACGCTGTTTTTACTGCTCCCCGCCTCGACAATTCCGCACAGCGGTCTCCCGCCGGTGATTACCAGTTTCGACATGCTTCCTCCGGTTGGTGAATTCTGGGTTCATTTTTAGGTTTGTTTTTTGGTAATGGTTTTCCAACTAATTAATAATTATACCATAATCCCTGGCAATTTGTTGGTCAAAGATGCTTTGATCGGCGATCTGATGATCTGGACCGGAGCAATATTTGATTTTTTTAGCTTATTTTTACTAATTTTTGCTGAAATTACAGTAATATGCCTCCGATTTGCCGAAAAGTTTCGGAAGAAAGGAGGTGATTGCAATGAGCGAAATCAAGGAAATGCGGGACCGGATCCGCGACGCGAAGCAACTGCTGGAGGATCTATGGACCATCAAGCAGATTACGGATCAAAAGTTTTTGGAAGCCTCGGATCGGTTGGATTCGATGATTAACGAGTACAACCGGCTTCTGAAACAGGCGTCGCGAGAGTAGCCCAAGGGCCGCCACAATTGTGGCGGCTTCCTTACTCATTTCAAGTCCGCCGCCCTCATCAAAAGAGTAATCTCATCCTCCCGCAGTTCCCGGTATTCCCCCAAGGATAAGTCCGGGTCCAGTTCCAGTCCGCCCATGGCTTGACGTTTCAGATAGAGCACCGCCTTGTCCCGGGCTTCAAACATCCGCTTGATCTGATGAAATTTTCCCTCCCTTATGACGATCATCACCTCGGATATGGTTCCCGAATCGATGATCTCCATTTCCGCCGGCAATGTGACATAACCTCCGATATCCACCCCGTTTCGGAACGCTTCTTGATCCGAGGCGTCAACCGTTCCGGCCACCTTGGCGAAATACCGCTTGGGAACGTGGCGTTTCGGCGTCAGCAGCCTGTGGCCGAGTTCGCCGTGATTGGTAAGGATCAGAAGCCCCTCGGTGTCTTTGTCGAGCCGGCCGACAGGAAATAAGCCGCACTTTTGGTAGCGCGGGTCCAGCAAATCAAGGACGGTCCGTTCCCGGCTGTCTTCGGTCGCCGAGATCACTCCGCCCGGCTTATGAAGCATCAGGTAGAGGTATTGGGTATAATGAATCTCTCTCCCGGAACAATTCACCCGGTCTTGTCCGGGTTCGACCGGATAAGCTTCGTCGCGCACCGGCTTTCCATTGACGTCGATTGCGCCGGAACGCACCAGTTTCCGGACCTCCTTACGGCTGCCGCAACCCATATTGGATAAATACCGGTCAAGCCGCATCATCCATCCCCGCCCCTTCACAAAATGGCCTCTTCAAAGTATGATCAAACCCAAGGCCGTCAAACCGACATTGAAGATTCTTCTTTGACCATTTTACAACAAACCGTTCCCAACATAAACATCAAAAAGGCGGGATATGCACCCGCCTTGAAAACGTCCCGCTCAGGCCAAACCGCGGCTTTTCCCGCGCGGTTTTGGCTTTATTTTTTCAAGTATTCGCCGTTGACCAGATTCATGATTTTCCCGGTTTGCAGGCATTTCTTGACCACGACGGCGGCACTGCTCCGGCACTCGATGAACGATTCGTGGGAATAAAACGCGGCGTGCGGCGTCATCAGCACGTTTTCCATTCCCAGCAGTTCGAGGTCTTTGGGAGGTTCCGTGTCGGCGACATCCAGGCCGGCGCCGCTGACAATTCCCGCCTTGACCGCCTCCTTCAGCGCGGCTTGATCGATAATTCCGCCGCGGGCGGTATTGACAATGGTCACTCCCGGTTTCATCCGGGCAAATTGTTGGGAGCTGATCATCCCGCGCGTCTCATCCGAGAGCGGGCAATGAAGGCTGATAATATCGGACTGGCTCAACAATTCATCCAATTCATCGGCGCGGCCGATACCGAGCGCCTTCTCCACGCCGGGAGAGAGATAGGGATCATAGAAGACCACTTTGAAACCGAACGCTTTGGCGCGCAACGCCGCCGCGGTGCCAATCCGGCCGAGGCCGATGATGCCGAAGACACGGTCCCGGAACCGGCGGATCCTGCCTTCGCCGATCTTCCAATCCCATTCCTGGCCCCGGGTCTGATGAACATAAGGGACAATATTCCGCAGCAACGTCAAGGCAAAGGCGATGGCGTGGTCGGCCACTTCCTCGGTGCCGTAATCCGGCACGTTGCATACCGCGATTCCCAACTCGCCGGCGACTTTGATATCGACATTGTCGAATCCGACGCCGTTACGAATGATCATCCGGCATTTTTTCAGCCGGCGCAAGGAGACCTGGCTTAATTTCACTTGATGCCAGATAATGATGGCGTCCAGATCATCGAAGCTCTCCGGAAGTTCCGTTTCACTGCCCACCTGGTAACGAACGACTTCCGCCACTCCGGCCAAAACTTCCGATTCGACGATGGTGTCGAACGCATTGGCAATGTTCGCGTCCAGTACACCAACTTTAAATTTACCACTCATAGTATGTCCCTCCGTTGTTAAAATTGCGTATGATCGAAACCCGTCCCGGGATAGAATGAGATATTGAAAAGCCATGTGATAAAGTCCACGTCGACGTTAGCCTTGCGAAAAGATTCCGAAACAACTTTATCTCTTGCTTCTCTAAGCTTTTGTGTACAACCCGCGGCTTCGGCCGGGTTTATCATAACTCTTTTAATGAGTCAATATCGTTTCGGCACAATCGCTTCCCTGGTCTTTTTGATATTGTCGGCCACCCGGTTGAAGTCGCGCAAGGACACCCCGATAAACAAGGCGTCGATGATTGACAATTGAGCGACCCGCGAAGAGATCCCCTCAATCCGGTACATGGTCTCATTGGAGCAGGTGGCGAGCTTGATATCAAGCACCTTGTCGAGGGGAGTCCGGGCGTAATGCGTAATCCCGATCGTGGTCGCTCCGGCCGCCTTGGCCAGTCCGACCGCCTCAATGATATCCCGGCTGCTCCCGGAGTGGGAGATTCCAAGCACCACATCGCCGGGGCCCAGCAGGCTGGCGGCCATGGCTTGCATATGAGTATCCTGGTAGGCCGCGATCGGTTTGCCGATCTTCATGAACTTATGGGCCGCGTCCGCGGCCACCGGCCACGACCCCGCCACTCCGTAAATCTGGATCTGATTGGCGCCGCTGATGGCATCCACCGCCCGCTCCAGTTCCCGGGAAGACAGAACGTGCGAGGTGGATTCCATCGCCTGCTTGTTGTATTCAAAAATTTTCTTGGCGATGGTCTCCATGTCATCTTCTTCCAGGATCTCTTCATTTAAAATATGGATCGGTTGGACAATCTCCAACGCCAACTTAATCTTGAGTTCCTGAAAGCCGCGAAAGCCCAGTTTCTTGCACATCCGGACAATCGTGGCTTCACTGACACCCACCTGTTCGGCAAGTTCGGTGATGGGAAGGTTGATCGCCTCCTGAAAATGGGTCAGTAAATGTTCGGCGACTTTCCGCTCCGAGTCGCGTAGCGCGAAGCGCCCCTCTCGAATCCTGTCCAAACCAGATGTTGTCATGGTTACCTCCTGATTAGTCCATTAAAAACCCGCCGTTGACGTCGATGATCTCTCCCGTGATAAAACCGGCTCCGTCGGAGAGTAAAAACAGCACCGTCGCGGCGACTTCCTCGGGTTTCCCCAATCGTTTGAGTGGAATGGCATCCACAATATTTTTCCGCCGTTCCTCGGACCATTGCGCGCTCATTTCAGTGGCAATGGCGTGCGGAGCCACTCCATTAACCGTGACTCCGTACGGCGCCAGTTCCCTGGCAAATGTTTTGGTCAGAGCGTCCAAGGCCGCCTTGGAAGGGCCGTAACCCGGCGCCGAAGTGATGTCCCCGAGTTTTCCCGCGATCGATGAGATATTGACGATTCGGCCCGATTTTTGGGCAGCCATGATCTCCGCCGCATATTTGCAAAATACAAAGGCGCCCCGGACATTGACGGCAAAAACATCATCCCAATCAGAGATTTTAATCTCCGCTCCGTTCCGGCGCCGGATAATTCCGGCATTGTTGACCAGATAATCAATGCGGCCATGGGTTCGCCGGAGATCATCGATCACCGCCGCGATTTGCGATTCATCAGCCACGTTGCAGGGCTTAAATGCAATGGACGCTCCTTGCGCCGCCAATTCGCGCTCGACGGCGGGTCCGCGGTTCTGATCGGCATCACACAGGATGACGGTATGGCCCTCGCGAGCCAGAGCCTCCACCACCGCCCGGCCGATACCCGTCACGCCTCCGGTGACAATGGCTATCTTGTTCGTCATCGCTCTTTCCAACTCCTCTCCTCGCTTGTTAATATTATCGGAACAACCGCCGCTGATAAACGTTTAAATCCAAAATCCGAAATCGCCACCGGTTGTCGACTTTCTTGGATTCCGGGGGTGAAGCCCCCTTTCGCTTACCCTTTACCGAAGACCAGATTGGGAAGCCACAGCGTCAAATCGGGCCAGAAGATGACCAAAATTACCACCAGCATGATCGCCAGCATAAACAGCCAGCTTTCTTTAACGAAATCCCAGATTTTGCACTTAAAAATCGTGCAGATAATGTAAAGCACCGCTCCCTCCGGCGGAGTCAACAACCCCAAGGTCAGCGTCAGTACCATAACGATTCCGAAATGCACCAGATCGATATTCAATTGCTGCGCGACGGGAATCAGGATTGAGCTCAGCATCAGGATCAGCACCGTCGAGTCCATAAAGGTCCCGGCAATTAGCAAAAAGACGATCATAATCAACATAACGACCCACGGAATACTGGAGATTCCCAGCACGAACTCGGCCAACTGCTGCGGCACTTGTTCCCAAACGATTCCGTAGCTGAAAATCGCCGACAACGCGATGAGCAACATTACCATGCCGACGTCCACCACGGTGTTCTCAAGCGTTTTGATCAGCTTTTTCCAAGAGAATTCACGATACGCGATCGCACCGATCACAATAGCGTATACGCAAGCAAACGCGCCGGCCTCCGAAGGGGTAAACAAGCCGAACCGTAAACCCAGGATCAAAATGACCGGAAAAAGAAACGCCCAGATGCAATCGATAAATGTGGTTGCGATTTCTTTCATCGACGCCCGTTTTTCCCGTTCGGGCAAGTACCCTTTAAAACGAGCGCTCACCCATACCGCGCCCATCAACCCTACGGTCATCAAAAGTCCGGGAACCATTCCCGCCGTGAACAGCCGGCCAATGGAAACTTCACCGATACTGCCGTACAAAACCAGCCCGATTCCCGGAGGAATCATCGTGGTGATCAACGAGCTGAACCCGATGACCCCCGCCGAAAAGCCTCTGGAATATCCCTTTTCAACCATGCCCGGTCCCAGCACGCGCGAAAGCATGGTCGCGTCGCCAATGGCCGAACTGGTGATTCCTCCAAGTGAAACAGCCAACACCATGTTGCTTTGCGCCAATCCCGCCCGCATATGTCCGGTGAGCACCGACGCCAGCCGCAGCACCCGCTCGGTAATGCCCGTTTCATTCAACAGATTGCCGGCCAACACAAACAACGGAATGGCCAGCAATAAAAAACTCTGAGTCTGGGACAGCACCAGTTGAACGGGGATCGTCAGGGGCAACGTTGACTGCTGCAAAAAGAAAACCACGCCCGAGATGCCGAAGGCGAAGGCTACCGGCATTCCCATCAGCATGAACAATAAAAACAAAATCATTACTAAAATCATGGCAAATCCTCCTTGCCGTCAATAAGCCGATTTAAAACACTTTAACTTCCTCCGCGCATCACCCTTTAAAGTGCGGCGCGCGGCGCAACATCAGATTACCTCGCTGAAACATTCCTCTTCATTGGTGAACGTGCCGTCTTTAATCATTATCACCAATTGCTTGATCTTTCGGAGCGAAGTAATCAACATCAGCAAGCAACCGACCGGCACGCTTAACGTAGCCCAGCTGTAGCTGAATCCTGGAATCCCCTGAAATGTCCGCAAACGGGTCGTATAGGTGAGCCATGCGCCGTAAAAGATCATCCCCGCCAGAAAAACGCTGATAATCACCTGGTTAAGCAGTTTGATATAAACTTGCGCCTTCGGCGACAGCTTGCAAGTCACGATTACGATACAAAATAATTTATTCTCCCGAAAAGCAATATCCCCGCCCAAGAAGACGCACCAAGCAAACAAAAAGGTCGCCGCATCCACCGCCCAAACAATGGGGTAATGGAAACATCTCGCCACCGCAGCGAAGAACACTAACGCCGAAAGCGCGGCCAACGCGTATTTGGCGATAAACATCTCCACCTTGGCGATAATCTCGATTCCATTTTTCATGTATAACACCTCTGTCTCTTTCCTTGACATTCCAAGCCGCCGGCTCAGACCGCCGGTCATGCCCGCCGATACTTAAGTTGCCAGCCCCGCCACTTGGGACGGGGCTGGAACCCGGTGCGCGGATCGTCTTGCAATCCACGGTGTCGGCGGCATTTTTCACGCCGCGTCACTGATATGTTTCGTTAGTTTTTCTTGCCCATTTCCTTATAAATCTGATCTCTCACCTTGGTGAGGTTCAAGGCCTTGTAAGCCCCTTCTCCCGCTTTCTTAAACGCCGCGATATCGACATCCTCGACGATTGTCATTCCGCTTTTGGCGATCAATTTTTTAAGTTCGAGGACTTCCGTCTCCATCACCCGGGAAGCCTCCAAGCCGGCTTTGTCGCATTCCTCAACCAAAATCTTCTGATAATTGGCGGGCAGGCTGTCAAAGAAACGCTTGCCGACGATCTCGAAGTTGATCAGCAGGATGTGTTTGGTCTCACTCATATATTTGGCGGCCTCATAGAGTTTCGCGCCGGTTACGTTGCGGTACACCAGATCGGCGCCATCAACGGCCCCTTGTTGCATCCCCATGTATACTTCTCCGAAAGGAAGGGCCACTGGAGCCGCGCCCAGTGAACGAATGGATTCTTGCCAGATCGGGGCGCCCGGGGTCCGGATGCGCAACCCTTTCAAATCGCCAGGGGTTTTAATCGGCTTATTGGTGACCATATGTCGCAGCCCTTGGATCCAACCGAAAGATAGAATCTTGATTCCATGTTTGTCTTCCAGTTCTTTTTGCCATTTTTTAATCGAAGGCAGATTTTTCAGCTTAGCGACCTCATCGATGGTTTCCACGAAATACGGGGCGTTCATC
This sequence comes from Bacillota bacterium, assembly GCA_023402395.1. Classification (GTDB taxonomy): domain Bacteria; phylum Bacillota; class UBA4882; order UBA8346; family UBA8346; genus JAEYGI01. The sequence goes on along the minus strand of JAEYGI010000037.1, from coordinate 13,013 downwards.
ACCGCGATATCCGGAACGTACATGCCGAGACGGGCCGAGTCAGTGTTTTGACCTACATTGGCGCCCATCTTCAATTGCTCAATAATGTCCTCTTCTACGCCAAGCTGGGCGCTGTGGAAGACTTGGATCTGCAGTCCCCCCTTGGTGCGCTCGTTAACCCGTTTCGCCCAGTTCAAAAACCCTTGATGGAAGGGCTCCGATGCCGACAACACGTGGTTGAACTTTAAAACATACTTCGGCGGGGCCGCGAAACTTTGGAACGTCAAAGACATGGCCACCAAAGCCACTAAAGCGACGACAATGATTCTTTTTGTGTTCTTCATCAATCTGACCTCCTGTTCGAATTTAATTACTCGCGTGTCAATCCGTTTACCTTTTGTTCAACCCTTTTACCAATGACGTTCTTCAATCCATTTGCGATCTCAGACCATCACTCCCTCCCTGTCCGACTTGGGGACAACGGTAGAAAATTTTCCGGCCGAATGTCCAATTTGAGTTAACGAGTTCAAAAAGTTCAGCTAAATTCTTGAAGAAAATTTTTTTCACGTTGAAACCCTTTGATAACAAATACTATACAATTTATTAATATCCTTCATGAGTTTAAAAAATTTTTTTTAGGATTTTTTTACCATGATTGCCATTGGGTTTTAAACAACTGTGTTGAACCGGCCCGGTAATGCTTTCGGAAACAAAAAAACAGCCCCTTCTCTCCGAAAAGAAGGGGCTGTTTTTTCAATATCCTTAATATCCTTGCGGAAACTGCGCGTTTTGATTCGGTTCCGGGCCGGGAGTGGCCGGCTTGGGCTCCTCCGCCTTCTTTCGACCGGTTCCAAAGAACCAGCGCCACATTTTATAGGCGGTTCCCGACGGTACATTCCGCTCATTGAAAACTTCCAGGTAAGTGTCACCGCCGAACCAGTCCGGCACCGCCTGGCCGTTCTTCGGATCAACCCTCGCCCAGACTACCCCCGGCGGTTCGGGGAACTCGGAGGCGACTTTCTTGGCATCGGTCCGCCGCATATAACTTCCCCAAAGTTCGGCCGCAACTCCGCTGCCAAACGTCATCGGTTGATCCTGCCGGTCGTTGCCAAGCCAAATCGCGGTTACCAGTTCCGGAGTATACCCCACGAACCAAGCGTTGGTATTGCCGGTCGTAGTGCCGGTTTTTCCGGCCGCCGGCCGGTCTCCCAGTTTGGCCCGGGCTCCGGTGCCGCGATCAATCACGTCCTGCATCAATACAGTCATGATATAGGCGGTCGGCGCCGAGAGCGCCGGCTTGGGCTGGGCCGGGCCATATTGTTTGAGCGGATTGCCGTGACGGTCCACGATCCGCTTCACCGGATAAGGCTTGAAATAATTGCCTTGATTGGCGAAGACCGCATAAGAGGCGGTCAACTCCAGCGGCGTGACACCCTTGGTCAGACCGCCCAAAGCCAGCGGCGCCAGCCCCAGGTCGTTGTTCTCGCCTTGCTTCACCAGACTGGTGACGCCCATCCGCTCCATCTGCTCGGCCACGGATTCCACCCCGATTTGCTGCAACAGCTGGACGGCGATGATGTTTACCGAGTTGCGCAACCCTTCGCGCAAGGTCAGCGGGCCGTGAAATTCATTATCATAGTTCCTGGGCCGCCACGGCTCACCGGACGGCGTGGGGATCTCCAGCGGTTTGTCTTCCAGGACCGAGGCCGCCGTAAACCCTTTCTCAAGCGCGGTGGCGTAAACGAATGGTTTAATGGTCGAACCCGGTTGCCGGTACGCCTTGGTCGCCCGATTGTACTGGCTTTCACTGTAATTTCTGCCGCCGACCATCGCCAGAATCGCGCCGTCGGCGGGGTTGAGGGTTACTAAAGCTCCCTGGGGCTGCACCTTGCCCGCGGCTTTCGGGATCTGGGTCATGGTCTGCTCCGCCGCTTTCTGGAGCGACAGATCGAGGGTAGTGTAGATCTTATAGCCGCCGAAACGCAATTGCTCTTCGGAATAATCTTCCTGTTTGATCAAATACTCCTTGACATAGTCGAGGAAATACCCGGACGCCGGCGCGGCCTCGCTCCGGCTAACCGCCCGCAACGGTTGGGCCTTGGCCGTGTCATACTGCTTCTTGGTGATAAACTTCTGCTCCAGCATCACTTGCAGAACCACATTCCGGCGGGACTTGCAGGCATCCGGATTCTTATGGGGGGAATAATTCTCCGGGCTCCGGATCATTCCGGCGATGGTCGCCGATTCGGCCAATGTCAACTGGCTGGCGGATTTCCCGAAATAATAGCGAGCAGCGGCCTCCACCCCGACGTTGCCGTGGGCGAGGTACACGCTGTTCAAATACATCTCCAGAATTTCCTGCTTGGTATAAACCTGTTCGATCTCCAAGGCCAGCGTGATATCCTGAATCTTGCGGTTTATGGTCCGTTCCGACGACAGCAGCGCGATCTTGGCCAATTGCTGCGTGATGGTGCTGCCGCCTTCCAACCCGCCGCCCGGGATCAGGTCGCGGACCACCGCCCGGGCCATGCCCCGCACATCTACTCCGTTATGTTGGTAAAAGCGGTTGTCCTCAACGGCCACCACCGCATTGCGCAAGTCTTTGGTCATCTTGCCGAATGACACCCAGATCCGGTTATATGAATACAGGTTCCCAACCAGTTTTCCGTTGCGGTCGTAAACCGAGGAAGCGGTCCGGATATTCTCCAGCTTTTGACGCATATCCCGGGTTAAGGCCGCGCCGAAAACCACCGCTCCGCATAGCAAAAAAAGCATCAAACCGATTACGAACTTCCGCTTCAAATGATCATCCCCGTCAGTTACTGTATAATTTGATTCATTTGCATTGGGCTTTAAGAATGCTAATTTCATATTTAGAAATTTACTTCATCCTTATATGTGTCATTCTTCAATTTATCATATTTGTTACCCGATGACCAGTTTCATTTCATTGACAATCCCGACAATGTTTGGAACCTGCAAGCTCCGCGCTTGTCCATCATCATAACGTCCCGGCCGGGCAATAGTTCCGTTCATTATTAATTGCACCAAAACTATATATGATATGTCGCAACAACTTTTTTGAACGTCCGATAAATTGCGACATATTTTCCCTTGATTCATAAGATGAAAAAAGATCAATCGTTTTCCCATTCACAGCCGAGTCTTAGGGATGTGAATGCTTATTCCTGGAACCTTTTTCATCTTATATAGATTACGGCCCGGTTTCCAACAGCTAACTTGGCGTAACGGCCGGAGCCGGGGCGACCGCGCCTTTATTTCCAGCGGATCACCCGTTTCTCCAGCAAACTGACGGCCACATACAAGAGGGTCGCCACCACGCAGAGAATGAGGACGCTCGCCATCACCAGGCTCATGTTGAAGACCTGGCCGCCGTAGACGATCAGATACCCCAATCCTTCCTTGGAGACCAGAAATTCGCCGACAATCGTTCCCACTAGCGATAATCCCAGGTTTACCTTGAGCGCGGCGATGATCGTCGGCACCGATGCCGGCAGGGTCACTTTGAATAAGATCTGCCTCCGGGTGGCCCCGAAGCTTTTCAACAAGCGGATCGTATCGGGATGAACCTCGTTGAAGCCGCTGAAAACCATCATCACCGTGACGATAATCGAAATGGCCAGCGCCATGGCGATGATCGCGGGCGTCCCCGCGCCCAGCCAGACAATGAAGATCGGTCCCAGCGCCACCTTGGGAATGCTGTTTAACACCACGATATACGGCTCCAGCACTTCCGCCACGATCTTCGACCACCACAGCAGGATCGCGATGAGCGTCCCCCCGAGGGTGCCCACCAGAAAGCCGATGGTAGTTTCCCCAACAGTAGTCCCGATATGGACCCACAGCTTGCCGCCGGTTTCCAATTGCCCGATCATCGCCAGGATCTTCGAGGGCTGACTGGTAATGAACGGATCGATCCAGCGGGCATTGGCTCCGATCTCCCAGAGCCCGGCCAGCACAATCACAATAGCCCATTGGACGAACCAGATCAAAAGCTGACGCCGGCGGACGGCCTCCAGATAACAGCCGTGGCTGTCGGAGACGGCCCCCCGCCGCAATAAGCCGCGCCACCAGCCGGGTCCGGGTTGATCGCGTTTCAACTCCATCGTTAGCGGACCTCCAGGTCATTCCAGATTGTTTTGAAATACTGGCGGAACTCCGGCGCCTGCCGGGCGGCGAAGGGCGAACCGTCCTTGCCGCTCAACTGCAGCCGGTAATCGGACTTCACCCGGCCCGGCCTGGGAGTCAGCACCACCACCCGGTCCGACATGGCGATGGCCTCCGCGATATCATGGGTGACCAAAATTACGGTTTTCCGCTCCTGTTTCAAAATCTGATAGACCTCTTCCTCCAGATTGAGCCGGGTCTGATAATCCAGGGCCGAAAACGGCTCATCCAGCAACACCACTTCCGGCTCCAGGGCCAGGGTCCGGGCGAGCGCGGCCCGCTGCCGCATCCCGCCCGACAATTCCCCCGGATACCGGTTCAGAAAATCCTTCAGTCCATACCGCTCCAGCATCGCCACTGCCAGTTCCCGGTGGCCGCGGTCCGCCAGGCCCCGGATCTCCAGGCCGAGAAAGGCATTGTCCCGGATATTCCGCCATTCCAGCAAATGATCGTGCTGGAGCATATAGCCGACCCGCGGCGACGTGCCGCCGATTTCCTCGCCGTCCACCGCCACCCGGCCGGCCGTGGGAAAGAGCATCCCGGCGATTAGGGACAGAATGGTGCTTTTGCCGCAACCACTGGGGCCGATCAATGAAAGGAACTCGTTCTCCGCCACCGCCAGATCGACGTTTTCCAGGGCGGTAATCTCCCCGGCCCGGTTGACATACTTCAGCCCCACTCCGGTCAGCTCGACTTTGGTCAAGGGAACCTCCCGCTTGATTTTAATATGTCGCAATAAGTCTTTTGAACGCCCGGATCAATTGCGACATGTTTCCTTAATTCATAAGATGAAAAAAGTTCAATCATTTGCCTATTCACAGCCGAGGCTTAGGGATGTGAATTTATTTCCTAAAACTTTTTTCATCTTATATAGATTACTCTTGAATATCTTTTACAGCCTGCATGGCGAATTGGGTATTGACCATCTTCTCATAAGGGACCCGTTTGTCGAGTTCACCGGCGCTCTGGATGATATCCTGTAGCCGGGTGAACGCCGCCTTGGTCAGGATTGGGTTCTGGGACCAACTGTCCTGGTCTTTGTAACGCCGGACCGACCGGGTCAGAATATCTCGATCCATATCCGGGAAAAATCCGGCGATGGTCTCCACGATCTGAGCCGTGGAATGGTTCTGGACCCAGATCTGTCCTTTATAGACGGCATTGGTGAACCGCTGCAGCAATTTGGGGTTTTTACTTAAAAAGTCCCTCCGGGCGTGAAAGACCGTATACGGAACCACGCCGCCGGCGGTCCGGAACGAAGCGACCACATAGCCGACGCCTTCCCGTTCCAACACCGAAACCGTGGGTTCGAAGAGCTGAATGAAATCGCCCACCCCGCTCTGAAAGGCGCCGGCCGTCGCCGTGAACTGGATGTTTTGCAGCATATTGAGGTCCTTCTCCAGGTTCAGGCCGTTCTGCCGGAGCACATACTCCATGACCATCTGCGGCACGCCGCCTTTCCGGCCGCCGATGATCGTCTTGCCCCTGACATCCTTCCAGTCGAAGTCGGGCATGGGCTTGCGGGCCATGAAGAACGAACCGTCGCCCTTGGTCAGTTGGGCGAAGGCGACCAGATAATTGACTGCGCCCTGATTATAGACGTACACCGCCGCCTCCGGCCCGAAGAAACCAACCTCGACACTGCCGGAGACCAGCGCCGCCGCTCCTTTGTCCGCACCCCAGGCTGTCGAAAGCTCGATTTCGATCCCCTGCTCCTTAAAGAACCCCTTCTGGATCGAGACATACATCGGCGCATAAAAGACCGACCGGACCACCTCGGACAGACGCACCCGGTTGGTGGACGGCGCGCCCCAGGCGATGCTTCCGAAGATCAGCAACCCCGCCAGAACGATACCGAATCCTTTTTTCAAATCGTACCCCCTCCTTTGTGGTATAGTATGCTTTCGGCACAAAGGAGGTGCTTGCGGTTGCCCGCCTACGACATATGTATGCCGGAGCGGGCCGGGCCATGAATGAAAGAACCGGTTCCGGGGCAATTTGCCTCGAAACCGGTTCTTCCGGCCATCGGTTCCGCGCTGCGGCGCTCAATCCTTCAGCCGTTCGATCAACTCGCCGGCCTCCCGCTTTAGTTGTTCCGGATCGTCGACCATGGCGTTGAGAATCATGGCGGCCTCGGCCTCCCCCGGCTGATCCGCCAGCGCGCTCAGCATCATGCCGTCCCCGGTCTCGGCCGCGTCGTCGAGCAGGCGGAAATCGGATTCGGATTCGGATTTTCGGACCCCGTTCATTCAATGACCTCCTTGCATAGTTCCCGTGCTCAGGATCATATTCTTTCCGAACGGAATTGCTTCATTCCCCGCTCCGTCCAGCCGCCAATGGAGGAAAGCAAGTATCCAATTTCCAATGGCCGGTTGCCAATTGTCGAATGTCATTTGCCAATGCCGGATTGCGATCTTCCCCATGTCGATTGTTGTCTGGCAATGTCCAATTGCCGGTTGCCAATTCCCAATTGGTGGATCGCAATCGTAAATTGCAACCTGCCAATGTGGAAAAGTATCTTTCCACTGTGGATAAGTCAGTTGGCAATGGAGCAAAACGAGCTGCGGCGGAAGAACGCCGAATGGCCGCGGCGGCAGGCGGGGATGCGAAGGAGCGAGGCAAGATGACGCGGCAACAGCTTCTCCCTGCCGGACAAAAAAACGCCCCCATGATCGGGGGCGGCTTCATCAGCGGCTCCGTCGCCGGAGCCTTATCGAAAAATAAAAGGGGTGAATGTGCTTTCATCATAGCATAGGATCGTGTTAAACGTATGAAGGACGTGTAAATTGATTGTAAATTCATTCAATTCCACCATCTTCCATCATTTCAATGGTTTTCCCCCCCTTCGTAAGGAATAATCGGCTTCCCGCTTCCATAGGAATTAGGAGGAGGAAACGGCATGAAAAAACGGCCCAATCTGTTGAACTTCGTATATCTGGCCGGGTCGGGGCTCGCCATTCAATTGGCCGGAACCTTTTATCGGATTTGGCTGGCCCGGCGGATCGGTCCGGAAGGGTTGGGCATCCTGCAGATGGTGTATCCGGTGTACCGGCTGCTGAGCGGGATGTCCGCCATGGGGCTCCCGCTGGCCCTTACCAAATGGGTTTCGGAATATGTGAGCGCCGGCGATTACCGCCGGATCCAATCCTTGCGCGAAACGTCGGTCCGGGCGGTGGGCCTAGCCGCGCTGGTTTTCATGGTGCTGTTGTTTCTGACCGCGCCGCTGCTCACTCGCCACGTCTTCACCGATTACCGGGTGATGGAGGCGCTGTTCATCATTGCGCCCGCCATTCCTTTTTCCGCCCTTTCCGCCATTTACCGCGGCTATTTTCAGGGTTTTTCGAAGATGGCGCCCACCGCCGCCTCGGAAGTCTTCGAGCAAGTGGTCGAGATCGGCACCACCGCGCTGCTGGTGGGCGCACTGGCCAGTCTGGCGCCAGCGTCGATCAATTCCTATCCGGTGTTGGGGCTAACTATGGGCGAGGTCGCTTGTCTGGGAACGCTGCTGGTCATCTACAAGCTTCGCGCGCCCCGGCCCGGGAATACGCTGGATGCGGCCGAGCTGGAGGCGGTGGATTTGCCGCGCTCGTCGATTATGCGTTTCGCCGGGCCGCTGTTGCTAAATCAGATTGTGACCTCGGTCAGCATGGCCGCCGAAGCCGTGATCATTCCCCATTTTCTGATCCAAAGCGGATACTCGGTTTTTGAGAGCACGGGACTGTTCGGCAAATTGACCGGGATGGCTGAGCCCATCTCGTATTTCCCGTTAATCTTCCTGGCGCCGCTGGCCTCGGTGCTCTCGCCCCAGATCAGCGCCTTTTGGAAAAACCGGGACTATCAACGGATCGGCCGCAAACTAATCCGCTATTACACCGTCGGGATTTTGCTCTGTTTGGCCGGTCTGGTCCTGATCATGGCCGGGGCGGGTTTCCTTTCCCAGTGGCTTTACAATGATCCGTCGCCGGTACGTTTGATCCGGCTGAGCGTCATCGCGCTGCCATTTACCGGAATAGCAGCCTTGAATCTGACGGTTCTGACCGCCCTCGGCGCCACCGACCGGATCCTGCTGCTGAGCTTGTGGGCAGTGGGGCTGAAAACCGCCTTATTAATGGTCCTCACCGCCATGCTGGGGATCGAGGGAGCGGCTTGGGCTATCACTATCGCGCAGATTTTTTTGATGCTGGCCAGTCTGGCGGAGCTGCGGCAGGTTTTACCAGCGTCCGTCCGGCAAATCTTCCCCAGATCTCCGAGGCCATTCCGCTTCCTAAGGCAACCCCTTTGACCACCAGCGGCTTGCTGGCCCGATCGTTGCCGATCCAGACTCCGGCCAGCAGGTCGCCGCTGTAGCCGATGAACCAGCCGTTGGTATTGTTGTTGGTGGTGCCGGTCTTGCCCGCGGCCGGAAGGCCGATCCTGGCCCGGATGCCGGTTCCGCGCGCGATCACCCCTTCCATCATCGAAGTCAGGGATGTGGCGGTCTCCGGCTGGATCACCCGTTCCTGCCGGAACCGGCCGCGATAGATCAGTTTGCCGCGGCGGTCGTAGACCCGGTAGATCCCGAACGGCTCGGAGCGGAGACCTTGATTGGCAAACGCGCTGTAGGCCGCGGTCAGCTCCAGCAGGGTGACGCCCTTGGTCAGGCCGCCCAACGCCAGCGGCGCCAGCGAACGGTCGTTCCGCTCCCCCTGGCTGACCAGGCTGGTCAGTCCCATCCGCTCCGCCAGGGCGAAGACATTGGCCGGCCCCAGCGTCTGCACCAATTGAACGGCCACGGTGTTGACCGACTCCTCCAGCGCGGTCCGCAAACTGATCACGCCCCGGTATTCACCGTCGTAATTCTGGGGCCGCCATAATCGCCCGTTGACTTCGAATTCCACTGGCCGGTCGACCACCGGGGTGTCCGGTCCATAGCCCGCTTCCACCGCGGTCGCGAACAGAAAGGGCTTGATGGCCGAACCCGGCTGCCGGTGAATTTGAAACGCCCGGTTGGTTTCGGCCGCCGAATACCGCCTGCCGCCGACCAGGCCGAGAATGGCTCCGTTTTTGGGATCCAGGGCGACCACGGCGCCCTGCGGCTCGGTCACGCCCCAGCGATCCTTGCCCGCCACCGGCAAAATGGCCAGCGCGGCCTCGGCTTCCCGCTGCACCCGGCGATCCATGGTGGTATAAATCCGGAACCCGCCGGTCCGGAGATCGGTTTCACTGTAGCGGGTCTCTTTCGCCAGGGCGTTCAGCGCATAATCGACAAAATAGGCTCCCACATAGGTCGAGCCGGGGCCACTCAAGGCGTCGACCGGCCGCTTGGCCATCTCCTCCGCCATGGCGGCCGGGAGGTAGCCTTGGTTGCGCATCAGCGCCAGCACCAGATTGCGGCGGTCCAGGGCGGCCTGGGGGTGCTTGAACGGCGAGTAATATTCCGGGCTCTTGGCCAAGCCGGCGATAAGCGCCGCTTCGTCCACATCCAGGTCACGCACGGGTTTCCCGAAGTAAACCTGCGCGGCCGAAGCCACCCCCCAAGCGCCGGTTCCCAGGTAAATGGTGTTCGTATAAAATTCCAAAATCTGCGCTTTGGTATATTGCTGCTCGATCCGGATGGCATAGGCCATCTCCATTATTTTCCGGAAAAAAAGCTTCTCTTGGGTGAAGAACAAGTTCTTCACCAGTTGCTGGGTGATGGTGCTGCCGCCCTGCACCTTGCGGCCCTCCCGGATGTCAATGTAGAGCGCGCGTAAAATCCCCTTGACGTCGATTCCTTTATGCTCATAAAACCGGGTGTCTTCGGTGGCCACAAACGCTTGCTGCAGTGCGGCGGGGATCGTACTGATCGGCGCCCAGAGGCGGGTTTTGGCGTAAAGGGTGGCCACTGTTTCCCCGTCACGGTCAAAAACGGTCGAGGCGATTTTGTTCTCCTCCAGGTGAGCCCGGAGATCGAGCCGCCAGACCCAGGGATTGAAAAAGATCAAGATCACCAAGCCGAACCCGCCGGCCAGCGCCAGCCCGACAATTGTCCGGAGCAGTTTGCCCCGCCGGGGCCGCTTTGCGATTTTTCTCCGATTACGCGCCATGCCCTCACCCGTCCAACGATACCACCGCCAAAGGCGGTTTGATCGCCGCATTCAGTTTAGCTTTAACAGGGAAGTCAAATCCGCATACTGGAGAAGGATGGAAAAGCGCAACTAAAAATTTTTCACCTCCGGCGCAGGGACTCCGTGGCCCGCCGCCGAAACAAACAAGCGAAACACCGGTTTTGCTTCCGGTCCGATTTCGTTCTGTTTTGGAGGAGTAGTCCGTGTCCAAAGAGCGGGTCTCTGTTGCAGTGACTGACTTTCTCGCCGTGTTGTTCCACCCCAAAAACCTGGGCGCCGCCTTTGTCCCGGCCACCCGGGGCCAGGAGGGTACCGAAGGCCATCAGTTGGTCTCGTCTCGGCGCCTCCCGGGATACCGGCCGGAGGTTCCCATCGAGTTCGTCGACAATAGCCACCCCCGGTTCGAGCTGGTCCTGCGCGGCCGGATCGACGGCCTGTTGGAGACGGAAGACGGGCTGGTCGCCGAAGAAGTGAAAACCACCTATCTTCCCCTCTCCGAACTGGCGGCCGATCATTACCCGGTCCACCAGGCCCAGCTCCGCTTGTATCTGTATTTCCTGATGGCCCGGGAACCGGAGCGCCGGATCAGCGGCCGGTTGACCTATCTCAATCTGGATGATTTATCGGAACGTTCGTTCCCGGTAACGCTCACTCCGGCGGAGGCAGTGGAGTTCTTTCAGTCCCTGGCCGGATCCTACCTGGAAAAGCTGGCCGATCTGCTCGATTGGCGCCGGGTGCGCGACGTGTCCCTCCGGAAACTGTCCTTTCCTCACCGGCAACTCCGGGCCGGCCAGGAACAATTGATAGCCGCCGTGGAACAAGCCATCGCCTCCGAACAGGATCTGTTCGCGGAGGCGGCGACCGGCATCGGTAAAACCGTCGCTGTTCTCTTCCCGGCCTTAAAAGCACTGGCCGCCGGAGACGGGATTGAGCGAATCTTCTTTCTGACCGCCAAGACCCTGGGCAAGGAGATTTTGAAAAAAACCGTGCTGCGGCTAAAAGAGGACGGCCTACGGCTGCGGACCGTTTTCATCGAAGCCAAGGACCGGGTCTGCCTCAACCCCGGCAGCCGCTGTCACCCCGACGCCTGCCCCTATGCGGCCGATTATTACGAGAAGGCCGACCCGGTCCTCGCCAGCCTCCCGGCGGTGGAACTGATCACTCCGGAGCTGGTCCGGGAATGGGCGCTCAACCACCGGGCCTGCCCGTTCGATCTCGCGTTGGATCTGGCCAAGCGTTGCGATCTGATCGTCGGCGATTATAACTATGTCTTTGATCCCGGCGTGTATCTGCGCCGCTTCTTTCTCGGCGCCAAAAAACGGGATTGTCTCTTTTTAATCGATGAAGCCCACAACCTGGTGGCCCGGGGCCGGGAGATGTACTCGGCCGCGCTGCGCCAGCCGGACCTGATTAAGCTGGAAGAGACGCTCCGCCCCCGCCACCCCCAGTTGGCCGCCGGCCTGGCCGCGGTGATTGATTTTTTCGACACCTGGCAGCGGACGATCTGGAAGGAAGGCCGGCCCGGCCTCCGCCTGAGCCAACTGCCTGATCTGTTCGAACCGGCCCTGGAGAAGCTCGCCGCCCTCATCGAGCGCTTTCTGCGTCGGCAGTCGGCCGATCCGGCGCTGGAGCGGATCGAGGAGTTTTATTATCAACTGACCGGCCTGCTCCGGATCATCCCCGGCCTGAGCCGGGACTACGCGTTGTACGTCAAGGACGACACGGACGGCGTCACCCTCCGGATTTATTGCCTGAACCCCGGGCCGCAACTCAAAAACCGCCTGGAATATTCCCGGACCGCCGTTTTCTTCTCGGCGACCCTTTCCCCGGCCGATTATTTCCGGGAACTGCTGGGTGGCCGGCCCGGCGCGCTCCAGCTCCGGCTTCCGTCGCCCTTTCCCCAGGAGAACCGGCTCTATCTGCATGTGCCGGGCATCAGCACCCGTTACACGGCCCGGGCCGCTTCGGCGCCGGCCGTGGCGCAATGCGCCGCCGATCTAGTCGCGGCCAAGCCCGGCAATTATCTGATGTTCTTTCCGTCCTACGCCTATCTCCAAACCACGCTGCCCTTGATCCGGGAGCGGCTGGCCGGCCGGGCGTCCGTCTTCATCCAGCATCAGGGCATGAGCGACCGGCAGCGCCGGGATTTCCTGAAGCGGCTGACCGCTCCCGGAACCGAGTCCCATCTGGGCCTGGCGGTGCTCGGCGGGATTTTCGGAGAGGGGATCGATCTGCCCGGTGAGGAATTAATTGGCGTGATCATCGTCGGGCCGGGGCTGCCACTGGTCAATGAGGAACAGGAATTGATCCGGATGTACTTCGACGAGCGGGACGAACGGGGCATGCTCTACGCTTATGTGATTCCGGGGCTGATCCGGGTGGTGCAGTCGGCCGGTCGGGTGTTCCGGACTCCGGAGGACCGGGGAGTGGTGATGCTGTTGGATGACAGATTCGCCACCGAACAGTATCAAGAGTTGCTTCCGCCGGACTGGTTCGCGCCCGGCCGCCCGTTCTCGGACCCCGATTACCGCGCGGCGATCCGCAAATTTTGGGAGGATTGAGGAAGGGCCGGGCAGCTCTGCAAGATTTTTGGAAAGAATCAAGAAAGAAAAATGAAAGAGGTTCTGAAAGATTTGCCGGATTGGTTGATGCGCCGTGAAAAGCGTCGGATTTCGTCGTTGCTCGGTCGCTGCGATCCTCACCGTACATTGAGTACGGCTCCGGTTCTCGCTCGGTCGCGCCTAGAACTCCTCGCTTTTG
>JAEYGI010000033.1 GCA_023402395.1 Bacillota bacterium | reverse complement strand
GGCAGCTGATCATTTCCAAACTTGCCATCCGCTTTGGTGATCGTGTTAATCTTTTCTTATCTTAATTAATTCTTTTCGTAATCTTATTTTATTTGGTGTTTACACAAATATTTTGACAGACCCGGATGGCCTTGGCCCGAGGCGGTCGCTACGGTTAGGGGAGACGCCGCTGCAATTGGAGCGGGAGCCGCTACAGCCGGGGCAAGAATCGCTCCAGATGGGGGCGGGGGCGCGTCAGTTGATCCGGGAGTTAAATCGGTTGGAGCGGGATTTGCTACATTTGAAGCGACAACTGCTTCATCTGAAGCTGGTGCAGCCCCATCTGGAGCAAGCGCCGGAACAGATGGAGCAAGTGTCGCTCCAAGTGGAAATATTGGAGGATCATTTGAAGGAAGAGTTTCTCCAGAACGAAATGTTAGATCTTTATTTGAAGAAACTGTTTCTCCAAATGGAAATATTAGAGGATCATTTGAAGGAACTATTTCTCCAGATCGAAATATTGGATTTTCATTTGAAGGAAGGGCCGCTCCAGATGGAAAAAGTGTTGCTCCAAATGGGGGAAGAGGCGCTCCAGATGATCGGGGAGCCGGATCAGTTTGAGCGAGTGCTGCTTCAGATGGCGCGGGTGCTGCTACAGATGATTGGGAAGCCGGATCAGATGAAGCGAGGGCGCCGCCGGGTGGAGCGGGGGTTTTGGGGAGTGAATTGGGGAGGCCGAGCCCAAAACGAAAAGAACGGGAAATGCTTTTGCTTTGGCGCCAATCTGCCGCTTTTGAGCGCCGCTTCCGGCCTTCCCTGGCCTCCGCTAGTTTAACCCATCCTGAGTCTGATCCAAAAGCGGCGCAAAAGCCGCCGGGATTCGGCCTGATCCCATCCTGGGGGCCTCATCTTTTGGCCGTCCTGCCCCTGAGAACCACATGGTTACCCCGGACCCTTCCTTTGATTCATCCGGTAACGGTCGTCACCATCCATGGTAGTACGTGGGCGCACGGGGTGAAGGCTTTAGGGCCGACCGCTGTTTTCCATCCCCGGAAAGAAGCGGCGTGAATGACCCTCCCTGGACTGTGGGTCAAATTAAAGGCCAAAACCGTAATTCCCCGCTTTTTTCAGCCCGGCCAGCCGCATAGAAAAATAACAATCATGGACAAAAAACCACAATATGTATTAAATAATAAAAATGTAAATAAAAGGAGGAAATATAACAAATTAACCGAAATAAATATCCGGTTCATTAAATCAACCCACCGGAGGTGCTTGCCAAGATGAAGTTTCGCATCCAAGTCCAACGGCTAAGTTTAGCTGGATTGATTGGCCTAATCGGAATCCTGTTGACCGTATCCTCCGCCTTTGCCGCGCCGGAGGGGGGAGAGGCGGGGAACCGACGCAGCGTCCGGCCCCAGGCCCATCAAGCGGTGCGGCTGAACCTGGCCGATCTTGAAATCGAGATTCCCGCCGGCGCGGCGGAGCAAGAGATCAGCGTCGAAAACGTCGCGGATGACCTGGCCGGCATCGCCAAACCGCGCGGCTTCCGGGCCGTCGGCAACGTCATCCGCTTCGGCCCCCATGGGATGCGGTTCCGGGAGGGCAAAGAACTTCGGGTTCGGCTCAAGGTGGCCGGAGAGATTCAAAACGCCCGCCTCTACTACATCAACCGTGATAAGTCCCGGCTGGAGGCGGTGGAATCGCGGTTCGACCGCGCCAGCGGGCTCATGGAAGCGAAGCTGCGTCACTTCAGCGACTACGTCCCGGGCGTCACCCCGGGCTGGGACGGCAACGGGATCAACCCCTTTTTCGACATCATCAACGGGGAAGAAATCGTCAAAATTCCTGACGCAAGCTTATCGATACGATCCACCGTGCTCTCGATGCCGGGGCGCGGGATCAACTTCAACTTGGTTCGGGTGACATCGGAGTACTCGTTGGAATATTTAAAAATATCGAATAATTGGTATTGGGATCTCCCATGCATTAGCAGAGATAATTACTATGGTTACCGGCTTAACATTCCCGGCATTGGAACGATCGACCACGGAGCGGGCGATCAAACATCGGAAGGAGTCCGCCACCTAAATGGGGTATATTACACGACCGATGGTTTCCTAGCGGAAGACGAATATCCAAGTGTAAGTCTAGCCGATGGGACGAGATTTAAAGTTGAAGGCAATGGAATTATGGTGACCGACCGAAACGGTAATTGGTATAAATATCAATTTATAACGTGGAGTGACGAATATAGTTTCTATACTCGAATTGACACCGTAACCGATTCACTGGGCCGTGTTTTTTGTTTTGGGTATAACCAGAATTATGATTTAACTAGCGTAAGGCAACGACTCAAAAACGGCCAGTACAAAACCATCCTTACGGTCAATTACGTCAAAAACGGCGAGAGTTTTACCGACGCCCTGGGCCGAACTACCACCTATTATCGGAACGGCTCAGGGCAAATCAATCGAATCGTCTATTCGAACGGAGCCAAATCTGAATATTCGTATAATCCGGCGGTGGACACTGTATCGCAGCAACGGTTTTTCGCGCCGAATCAAACTGAACCCATGCGCGTGGTCGATTATAAGACAGAAGTGTTTTATGCGGATGATGAGCTTACTATGAATGATGGCATAATAATTAAAAAATATCGTTATACTCGGAAGTACTATTGGACTTTGCCGTATATCACCCGCGAAAGCACCTACGCCAACTCCGGTCAATTGCTCCGTCAAAAAGATTACACGTATTACAGCCCAGATATGATCAAATCGCTCACAACAACCCACGCCACCGCCAGCGGAGCAATGGGCCAGCCCGCGACCTATCAATACGAATACGATAACTGGGGCAATATTACCCGGGCGATTGACCCATACGGCACCGAGACCCGGACCGCTTATGCCAATACAAACAGCAATAAAAACCTATCAAGCTACAACTCGCAGTACCAAAACAGCTACTATGCTAGCAACTTCCTGGTCGGCTGGGATCGGCCGATTACAACCGCCACCTTAGTCAACGACCCGATCCACAATACGACCCAACTAAATCAAACCCATTATCAATACGATACCAAGGGTAACTTAATCAAAGAGAGCACGGTCTACAACGGCGGGTACCTCCATACCACCTATACCTATGACGCCTACGGCAACGTCGTAACTAAAACCGACCCAAACGGCAACCGATTGGGGTTTGAATATGGCACTGCGTACAATTCGGCTTACCTGACCCGGGTTTATAAGCCGGAGAATAATCAGACCATCGCCACCTTCGGCTATGACTTTGACACCGGCTTGAAAACCCAGGCCACTGACCCCAATGGGAATCGTTATCGCTACGAATACGACGCGGTGGGCCGGCTAACGAAAGAATGGTTGGACCATTCCGACCCCAACCTGCAGATCACCCGGACGCTCGGATATGATGATCTCAATAACATCCTCACCCTCCGTTTCGGCAACGACAGCAAGGGGTGGCAGGAAGGGAAGAACGTCTATGATCCGTTGTTCGGCAAACCCACCACGATCCAGCGGAAACAAAACGGAACCTGGGTGACCCAGAAAACCTTCGCTTACGACACGATTGGCCGGCTACTCAACGAAACTGACGGCATGGGCCATACCATCGCCTATGCCTACGACGAACTGGACCGGAAGGTGAAGACCACCCGGCCCG
>JAEYGI010000020.1 GCA_023402395.1 Bacillota bacterium | reverse complement strand
GATATTATATTTCCTCATTATTAATGAATATTTTATCAGAATAATCACAAATCGTTTCTCAGTACCTGACCCTTTCTCATCACGAACTTCAATTCGATGTCGTTGTCATAGAACACGATGTCGGCATCCTTGCCTTTCTCAAGGGAGCCTTTACGGTCATTGGCGCCGATAATACGCGCCGGGGTTTCAGATGACATCCGTACAGCGTCACCGAACGGGATTCCAGCCTCGACAGCCGTTCCGACCAGACGATCCATCGTAGCGATGCTTCCCGCCAGGGCGGAATGGTCGGACAGTTTGCAAACCCCGTCATGAATCACGACCCTTGGATCAAAAATGCGGTCCGAACCTCCCGCGGAACACCCCAAAGCGTCTGTGACAAGGGCCGTCCTGTCCGCTCCTTTGATCATCCAGATCAAACGGAGGATCACTGGAGGAATATGCTTGCCGTCAGCGATGACCTCAACTGTCATCTCCGGGATGGCATAGACGCTCTCCACTGTACCCTCGTGCTTGTACTCCCTGACGTTGTGCACACTTGTCATGGCGTTGTAGAAATGAGTGGCGTGCGTGAATCCTGCGTCGAACGCTTTCCTCACATCAGGAAACTCAGCCACTGTGTGGGCGATCGAGGCAAGCACTCCATGATTCACCAAGGAGCGTCCGAACTCCTCCACCCCCGGGAGTTCCGGGGCGGCGTCCCAACGGCGGACAATCTTGGTGCCGTCAAGTATTGATTCGTAATCTCCTCTTATCGGCGGGGTGACATATTCAGGAATAATGGCTCCGACCTTTTTCGGATTGAGGTACGGGCCTTCAAAATGCAGTCCGAGAATAGGAGAATCCGGATCGGACATGAGTTTTTCACAGATTCTTACGGATTCAGTCATCGTACTGGCCGGACAGGCCGGCAAAGTCGGAAGGATGGAGGTCATCCCGTAATAGGCATGGGCCTCGACGGCTGTTCTGAACGCTTCTTCGGTGCCTTCTATGAATTCATGCCCGCCGCCGCCGTGAATGTGGATGTCAATCCCTCCGGGCACCACATTCATTCCTTTGGCGTCAATGACCTCCGCGTCAGGGATCTCGACTGAATCCCCGGTTATCTCTGAGATCAAGCCGTCCTTGATGATGACCGTGGCTTTCATCGCTCCAGATGGGGTGAAGACCTTTCCACCGATGATCTTTATTGTCTTATTGTTCATTCCGTTAATATCTTTTGTCCATGACTCCGTTCCAAAGAGCCGTCCTGAGGGTACCCGACGCGTCGTCCGCATCGTAGTCCCAGCACATCAGTCCCGACATACCTCTGGTCATCGCCCATTCAGCCTTTACCGCAATGCTTCTGGCATTGTCATAACCGGCATAGAAAGCGCCGGAGGCTTTCACCGAGATGTAAGGACACCCAGCCTTGTCATCCCAATTGTCAATTTTGTACAACGACTCGTCCAGTGTCAGAATTTTCTTGTAGTCGATCGCCGTAGGATTCTCAGAGAAAGAGTGCCGGGCATAGAAAGGGACTCCGAAAATCATCTTCTCCTTCGGGAAGCCTGCTTTTGCATATTCCTCAAAAGTTCTTTTCCAGTCCCAATAGGCTCTTGGATCGTCAATGGCGCTATGGTGATGAGGGGCCGCGTCAAGGTCGTAGGTCATCACATACACATAGTCAACTATGTCCTTGAGTGCCACGAGGTCAAAATATCTGCCTGAGCCATCGTCATCTGACACCTTGTTCTTGACATAGCCGGCATAGGTCACCAGATAGCGGTTTCCGAGAGTCTGCCTGAGTTGGCTCATCAGCAGAGTGAAGTTCTCCGTGTCATGCATCGGATCGCAGGCGTGGCCGCTCCATGAGACGCCCGGCATCTCCCAGTCTATGTCCACTCCGTCGATGCCCCACTTCTGACAAAACGCAAGGCAATCCTTGGCGAAAGCCTTACGCCCGGCCTCAGTTGAAGACATCTTTGAAAAGCCGCCACCTTGAGCGTTGTCAGGATTGACGACCGTATGAGAGAATGAGATAAGTATTTTAAGACCGGACGATTTCTTCTTCAGATCAACTATCTGCCGGAATCTGGACTCTTCTCCCTGAAGCTTGAATCCTTTATACTCTCCATCTTTGACATAGAGTTCCGCGAAAGCATAGTTGATCTGCGTCACGGCATTCACGTCCGGAATGGATTTCCCATAGTAGGTACAGTAGGCCACCACATTTCTTCCAGGCACCTTATCGAGGAGGACAGGGGTGTATTCTCCCCCGCCCGGAATAAGGCCGCCTTTTTTATAGTCATCCTTTTCGCAGGATGAAAGGGCGATGGCCAAGCAGCCGGCCAAGATCATCAGAGTACGTCTCACTGTTCGCATAATCAGTCGTTTTGATAAAAATAATGAATATTGTTCAAAACATCTTCTTATAGGTCATCTTTTCCGGAAGTGTATTGAAATACTTCCTGGATATGTCGCTATGAGAATATGTCTCAGGCATCGGGTATATCTCCGGAATGTTGAATGATTTGTTCTGGCTCAGATAGTAGGCCGGGTCACGCTGCGGAAGGACAAAAGGCCTGCTGACCGAACCGTTCTCGTCCACATGGGCGAAATAAGGCCTGCCATAGACC
>JAEYGI010000009.1 GCA_023402395.1 Bacillota bacterium | reverse complement strand
AAGTGAATAAAGTTTCCTGGTGATTATGGCGAGGGGGAACCACCCGTTCCCATCCCGAACACGGCAGTTAAGCCCCTCCGCGCTGATGGTACTTGTCGGGTAACCGGCTGGGAGAGTAGGTCATTGCCAGGAGCTATCTTTTAAAAAGAAAGCCCGGTTATTAACCGGGCTTTCTTTTTTTAGTTTGTGTAGATATTCTTGCCCGGGGTAGTCAAATGCGGGGTTGAATATTGCTAGCGCGATTCAGGGGTAGGCAAGCCGTGGCGGAGATGGAGTTGGAGATTGCGGTAGAGATGACGCCAGGTTAGTTGCAGGTTATTGGTTCGGCCGTGGATGCAGACAAAATTACCGTCGTGAAGATGGGTAAAAAGTTCGCGCGTGGTTTGGGTGTTTTCCGGAAAAAGCATGTGGCTGCGCCCGATTTCTTCGATTTGATGGGCGTCGCTGTTAGCGAGATAGGGAAGCTGAAGCTTTTCTGCGGCATCAATACTTTTGAAGTTAGCGAAGAGGCTCACGGCAGCGTTGAACCCTTCCAATGCATCAAAAGGCAGTTCGAAAACAAGGTTTCCCAGCGACCCCATAAGAAAAGGATGAGCTGCTACGGCGTAACCGCCTTGATCGTGAATGCGCTGGATCGTTTTAGCGGCCGTTAAGCCCTTGGGTATCTCAGTTTCAATGTTATACGCGAGGATATGCCCATCGGCGCTTGAGATCTCACAGCCGGGAATCAGAACCAGATCGAGGCCGCGCGACTGAACGATCCGCGCCGCTTCCTTATATCCGGCCAAGGTATCGTGGTCGGTGATCGCCAGGATTTGAACGCCGGTATCCAGGGCGCCCTGGATAATTTGATTGACCGTTTGCACCGAGTCATAAAGGAAGGGGAGATAGGTCAGGCGTTTGCATGAGAAGCTATGAATGTGTAAATCAGCCTTGAGCATCGGGAGAAACCTCCTTTGCGGGATTCGCTCCGTAACTTTATTTTCATCATATGCGCGCGGTTTTAAGGCGTAGTTGAATTTGGTTTAAAAGTGGACTAAATCGTGGGAATTTCGATCATTGGGACAAGAAAGGAAAATACGAACCGTCCAAGATAAACATTTCCCAATAAACATTCTAACGGTGTCCGCGCGCGGGCATCTTTTTTTATGGGAATATTGATAATAATTTTTTTATAGCTAAAAAGCCAATTCGGATTTGATTACTATATGGAAACAAATATAAATCTAATGTGAATAGACGAAAAATAGCCGTGTTAAATTTTTACAAGGAAATTATGTTCACTTATTGATAAAGTCTCTTGCTCAATAACAATATTAGAGAATAATTCTGAATCGACTTTATCACTTTCTTTTTAAAGCTTTGGTTGTAAACCTTTGGCCTTTGATCCGGGGTTTATCATCACGCTTTTAAAACAGGTTTAGAAATGGAGCCTCCATGGAGGGAAGCTCGGCAGATACAGGAGGTGGTATGCAGAATTATTCTTGGTGGTTTTGATCATGTTTTCCAAAAAGAACAGGAGGCGCTTTGATTGAAAAAGTATTTGTGGCTGATTTTGACTTTGGTTTTCCTTTTTTCCGGCATGTGTCTGGCGGCTGCTCCCAAAAAGCCGGCACTTCCCAACAGCCTTGCCGCGGAAACCCCCAAAGAATATGTCGATCGGATGATTGAAACCATTCGCTATTTCGTTGATGGCGGATATTACACCGAAGCTTCGTTTCTGTTGAGTGATTTAAAGAAAACCAACGAACAGGGCTTGAACGGCGGGGCAGTCAGTGAACTGGAAACTAAGCTCAATAGCCTGTATAGCCCGGAGAAAGAAAATTCATGGTATAATTCGGATGTTTTGATTAAGGTCAAAGACTTTACCGGTAAGTACGGCTACATCGACAGCACCGGGACATTTACGATTGAAGCCAAGTATGACCAGGCCGAGGAGTTTGCCGAAGGGCTGGCGCTGGTGAAAATCGGCGATCAAAAGTTATTTATCAACCGTAAAGGCGAGACCGCGATTCAATTCAAACCCGAGGAGAAAGTCGATATTCGCAGTGGCTTCGATAGCGGGCTCGCGTTATGTTATTACAACGGATCCGGGTCAAAGCATGAAGAAGGCTATGGATATATTGACAAGCAGGGCAATGAGAAGATATTTCTGCCGAAAAGCGGCAAATTCAAGGTCAGATATGACGGGTACGCTTTTTCCGAAGGATTTGCGGTCGTCAAGGATACGAACAAGAATTTGTGCGGGTATATCGACACCGACGGAAAATGGCTGGTGGAACCTACTTTTTCTCAGGCATTCGGCTTTCAAAACGGGATGGCGATCGTCATCTATCCCAATACGAAGGTCTATGGGTATATCAATACTTCCGGCAAACCGGCGTTCCGGCCTTCTCTCACGGACGCCTGGTCTTTTTCGGAAGAATGCGCCCTGGTCAATACAGCGGAAGGAATGCGGTATATCGATAAGTCCGGCGCTGTCAGCTATAATCCGGATACGCTAATCATTGACAAAAAGCCGTGCGGAAAAAGCGTTGATATCCGGAGCGACGGGTTAATCCCGTTTGTAGCCTCTGAGGGAAGGGGCCATAACGATCTGCACGCGATTATTTTCATTAACAAAAATAACAAACGAAGCCTGGCTTTGATCGAGCGGCGTGACGTTTATTACAGCGGCTGGAGCGGTGATCAGAAAGTGATTGGATTCGCCAACGGCCGGGCCTTCATTCGGACTGAATACGACTTTGGCTGGGCAATGATCGACTTAAAGGGAAATTTCATCGTCAAACCGCAGCCGGAATGGGAGCCCCAGGGGAGTTTCCATAACGGATTGGCTAAGGTCAAGTTTCGAACCGGAAATGGTTTTGGATATATCAACCGGGACGGCAATATTGTTTATAAGGAATAATGGGAGAGTGAATTGAAAATGAGAAAGTTGATCTTAGCATGGTTGGTCATCCCGATGCTTGTCATTGGCCTGGCCCTGCCGGTCCTTGCCGATGACTTGAATACGTCATTATTGGAGAGCGCGTTACAAGGGGATCTTACAAAAGTCCAATCATTGATCGGACAAGGAGCTGACGTCAACCTGGCTGGCACGGATGGGCGGACTCCGTTAATCAATGCGGCTGGCAGTGGAAACGTCGAGCTGGTGAAATTTCTTTTGGAGAGAAAGGCGCTAATCAACGTCAAAACCAAGACCGGCGAAACACCGTTTTTAGTCGCCGCCCAAAAGGGCTATCCGGAGATCATGAAGCTGTTTATGGCTAAAAGTATCGATGCCAAAGAGTATCTTCCCGCGCTGATCACGGCCGTGAAAACCGACAAGCGTGAAGTCGCCGAGGTCTTGGCGGAGAAGATTGAGCTGAAATATAATTTTGAGGATATCATCTGCTTGGCCGCCAAATATGGCAGTAACGGCATCTTAAAGCTTTTTGCCGAAAAGGGTGCCGATACCAGCCGGATGGGCTTTGATCCCGAGGCTAAGGAAAAGACCACCAATGAATGGTCCCCGCTGATGTTCGCGGTCGAGAACAACCGGCTGGAAACGGTCAAACTGCTGGTGAGCCAGCAGCCGGAGCGAATCAATGATCATGACGATAATTATAAATACCCTTTGATGATCGCCAGCGAAAAGGGGAACGCCGAGATAGTCGGGTTCTTGCTTGATAATAAAGCCGAAGCCAACTCGCTGGATAAGGACAATTGGACTCCCATGATGTATGCCGCCAAAAACGGCCGGGTGGATGCGGTCAAAATGATCATTGCCAAAAGGCCCGGTCTCGATCTGAATCGGAAAAGTCATAGGAATGAGACCGCTTTGTCCATTGCGATCGCCAACAACCAAACCAAAGTGGTTGAAGTGCTGAAAGCAGCCGGCGCCAAATAATAGATTTAATTCAACTTATCTAGTAAAAAAGTGGGCCGGATCGATAACTGGCCCACTTTTTTGATGGTCCTTTCAGCCCCGGTATTTCGGGTCGCCGTAAATGGCCAGGATTTCCCCGAAATAGAAGCGGTGATAGTCCTTTTTCGGGTAAAACCCTTCTACGATTTCACCGGCCTGAGTGGGGTTCAGATCGTCAAAATAGACTTTCCGGCATTCCAGAATCAATTCGGCTTCGTGATATCCGGGCGCCGCGATCTGGGTGGAAGGGCAGGGGTTCAGCTTGGATTCCCTGACTTTATCCGTATCCCGGCCCGATTTGGTCCCCATAATCGTCAGCGCCTCCTTATACTGGGCGGAAAAGGCGCAGACGGTGAATGAGTCGTATTCTTCGATGAACTGGTAAGTATGGCGGGTAGGGCGCACCGCCACCTGAATCATGGGCCGTTTCCAGTAAACCCCGATACCGCCCCAGCCGATGGTCATCGAGTTGAAGCGGCCCGGCTCATTGGCGCCGGCGGTGAGCAACAGCCCGTTGTTCCAGAAGGTGATGACATCCAGTTTCAGTTCGTTAAATGGGATCTCAATTCGTGGCATTGGCGTTCGACCTCCTCAAATTATCAGTGGGATTCGCAATTTGAAGCGCCTTTTGGGCGGCTTCCGGCAGGGATTGAAGCGAGTTCTTTCCAAATAAAATTATACCGGTTTGCGATTAAAATGTCCTGATCTTTCTTCAATCAAGGCGGAAAATTTGGCGCGCGCTGGCGTTCATCACCCAATTCGCGCCCAAATTTGTCCTTGGTTCAAATTGACTAAATTGCAGGTTCTTGTTAAAATCATACTAATGCATTAATATGCCGTTAAATAACGGTAAATGCAAATTGAAACCATATGGAGGGAAGCTGGGATGAAGAGAAGTTTGGTGTTGGTCACGTTCTTACTGCTTGTCTTGGTGTTATCCGTAGGCGTTTGTAACGGCGCGGCCGTTACCCCGAAATGGGCCGTCTACGATTACACCACTACCGTGCAAGCACCTCCCGGATGGGAAGAGGGATCAAACGGTTATCCGATGGCCAGCTACAGCACGATCAAGGATGGAGCCCTGGCTCTTGACAGCACGAAGGCTCCGGATGTCGGTCCGACCTACAAATTGAAAATCCCCACTCCGGGAGCTGGGTTCAAATTCACCGCGGTGGCCCGGGTCAAGGTCGACACCCCTTCGGGGATCGGCATGGATTTTGACTTCCGCACCGGGCTGCGGGAGCGGATCATTCTGTCTTCGTCGGGCATTGATCTGAACACCTCCAAGGTGTTGGTGGAAACGGTGAAGACCACCGAATGGCATACTTATTTTCTCGCTTACGAAATCGTCGATGAGGCCGGAACCTTAAAGCTGCTCACCAAGGTTTACGTGGACGGCGCGACCACTCCGGTGGCTCAAACCGCTTCAACCACCAAGGATAGCAGCGGTTACTTCCGGTTCGGCGATGGTTCGAGTTCATCGGGCTACGCCGGGTCGATCGACTGGATCCTTTGGACTTTCGACGGCGCGTTCAGCCCGGATCAGGTTGAGTTGCCCGCCGGATTCAGCCTGAAATAACCAAAAACCCACTCCCGGGGCTGTCCCAGCAAGATTGGGACAGCCCTTGTTTTTTTGTTTTTCTATTTTAATATTTCAGCGCCATTTGCCGATATATTCACTGGTAAGGGCCATAATTTTATCGTATCAGATGCGGGAGTAGCCGATGAAACACGATGTTGATCTCTATGAAATCCTGCAGGTGCATCCCAAGGCGGAGCCGGAAGTGATCAAGGCCGCCTTTAAACGGTTGTCCAAGAAGTATCATCCGGATAATGCGGAGTACGGCGCGGAAGAGATGATGAAGCGGCTGAACTATGCCTATTCCATCCTCGGGGATGCCGAGCAGCGAAAAAAATACGACGCCGAGCGGCGCCGGGCCAAGGGTGGACCCAAGGACGATCCGGAGGGGAAATCGGAACGGGAGCTGTCAAAAGCCAGGAAGGTCTTGGCGAAGTATTTTTCCCATCTGGCCGGGGGCGAATTGGAAGCGGCCTACCGCTTGATCTCCCGGGAAGATAAACGGAAGATGAACCGGGAGGATTTTCTGGAGTGGCAGACCGTCGTGGGCAGCATCTCGGAGATTATCGACTGTGAATTGGGCAAAGGGCAGTATTCGGAGGGCGACTCAAAGCGCGCCGGGGAAACCATTGAATTTGAAGTGGTCATGACCGAAAAGGAGCATAGAAGCGCCAAAGTCTCCGAAGTAACCTTCCGGCGCGGGATGGTCCTTGAGAAGGACCAGTGGCGGGTTTTTTTGGGATACAATAATATCAAGGAAATCACTTCAAGGCTGAGGCAGAGCATTCCCCACGCCAACGAGGAGAAGGAAGCGGAGTTTGACCGGCAGCGGTTGCTGGGAGAGATCTCGCGCGAGATTGCCCGGTTTGAACGGTATCAGCGCCCGTTTTCCCTGATCATTCTGGAGTTGATCCAAGTGGAGGGGAACGGTGATTCGGGCGATATTTTTCAGGAAGTGTCGCGGTGCATCGGGGAAATTATGCGGAAAACGGATAGTTACGGTCGGTGGAACTCGGGCCGGGTTGCGATTATCTTGCCAGAGACCCGGTTGTTCGGAGCCAAGGAAGTGGCGGAACGGATCTTCGATTCCGTCCGAAATTTGGACCGGATGAAAGGACAGAATCACCGCACCAGCTTTTGCGCGGGCATCGTTCAAAATAAAGAGACCAACGTCCAGGAACTGATCGATCTGGCCGTCGCCAATGTGCTGTCCGCCAGGAAAAAAGGGGAATGGTCGATAGTTTATTGATTTAATCGTTTGTGGTTAAAAGCCAGGTGATAAAGTCTTTTGCCCAAAAGAAGCGTTGGGAAACATTGGTCTGATCGACTTTATCCCTTGCTTTCCGAGCTTATGTGCACAACTCCGGCCAAAGGCCGGAGTTGTGCATATAAGCTTTTATGACCAAGGGCTGATTTTTTGATCGCGATTGGCGAATTGGGTCATTTTACTTTATTACCTATTTCATAGTACTACGATCACATTTTTAAAAAATTTTGTTTTAAATGTCTTTTGCCATGTCCCATCTTCTTTTTAGATTCGTATGATGGATCAGTAAAGGAGGTGGATTGATGAGTTTCATACGGCAAGCTACCCCCGACCTTGAAACATTACTGGAACAGATCAGGCAGGCAATCCAACAATCGAAACTGCCGGGCGATATCCGGAGCAGTCTGCTGGATGACATTGAACTGGCTCTGGAATGTTTGGAAGAAGAGAATTTTCTCTGTGTCCTCAACGTTCTTGGCGTCATCTTCGACAAACTGGTGTCCGGATTGCTAAATAATCCGGTTCAGTGTTCGGTGATTTTGCCTCTGCTGGTTTTGGTCAACCGTATTCAACAAATATTACTGCAGTTGGTTGACTTTACTGGCCCGACCGGAGCTACGGGGGCTACTGGCGCTACCGGACCGACTGGACCGACTGGCGCTACCGGACCGACTGGGCCGACCGGAGAGACGGGGCCGCAAGGACCCATCGGTCCCCAAGGGCCGATTGGCACTACCGGAGTCACTGGGCCGACCGGTCCTACCGGGGCTACCGGGCCAACTGGAGCGACCGGGGCTACGGGAGCCACCGGGCCGACTGGTCCGACTGGACCGTCCGGAGCAACCGGCGCGCAAGGACCGACTGGCGCTACCGGCCCGACCGGACCGACCGGGGTCACCGGCGTTACCGGGGCTACTGGGCCAACTGGCCCGACCGGGGCTACGGGAGCCACCGGGACGATTGGACCGACTGGTCCGACCGGAGCAACCGGCGCGCGAGGACCGATTGGCCTAACCGGGCCGACTGGGCCGACTGGCGCAACCGGAGCTACTGGAGTGACCGGAGTGACTGGGGCCACCGGTCCGGCCGGACCGACCGGGGCTACCGGAAATCCGGGACCGACTGGATCTACCGGTCCTACTGGCGCAACCGGAGCAACCGGCGCCCAAGGGCCGATTGGCGTAACCGGACCGACTGGACCGACTGGCGCAACCGGAGCTACTGGAGCCACCGGAGTGACTGGAGCCACGGGTCCGACCGGACCGACTGGTGCGCAGGGCTCGATCGGAGCCACTGGAACGACAGGAGCTACCGGGCCAATTGGACCGACTGGGCCGACTGGAGTTACTGGCGCGCAAGGACCGACTGGGCCGACTGGCGCAACCGGAGCTACTGGAGCCACCGGAGTGACTGGAGTCACGGGTCCGACCGGACCGACTGGTGCGCAGGGGCCGATTGGAGCCACTGGAACGACTGGAGCCACCGGGCCGATTGGACCGACTGGTCCTACCGGAGCAACTGGCACGCAAGGAGCGATCGGACCGATCGGGCCGACTGGAGCCACTGGAGCCACCGGAGCAACCGGCGTGCAAGGACCGATTGGACCGACTGGGCCAACCGGAGCCACCGGCCCGACTGGAGCTGGCGAAACCGGCCCGACCGGCCCGACTGGAGCTACTGGAGTTACTGGAGCCACCGGTGCCACTGGGTCAATCGGACCGACCGGTGCTACTGGAGCCACCGGAGCAACGGGCGCGCAAGGACTGACTGGTCCTACCGGAGCAACTGGCGCGCAAGGAGCGATCGGACCAACCGGGCCGACCGGAGCCACTGGAGCCACCGGAGTAACGGGCGTGCAAGGACCGATTGGACCGACCGGGCCGACCGGAGCCACTGGCCCGACTGGAGCCGGCGAAACCGGAGCCACCGGACCGACCGGCCCGACTGGAGCTACTGGAGCTACTGGAGCCACCGGGGCTACTGGGCCAACCGGGCCGACCGGTGCTACTGGAGCCACCGGAGCAACGGGCGCGCAAGGACCGATTGGACCGACTGGACCGACCGGAGCCACCGGCCCGACTGGAGCCGGCGAAACCGGAGCCACCGGACCGACCGGCCCGACTGGAGCTACTGGAGCCACCGGTGCTACTGGGCCAACCGGCCCGACCGGAGCCACTGGGGTGACCGGAGCAACTGGAGCCACTGGAGCCGGATTCCCGACCACGTTCGCCTATATTTATAATACGGGCGAGGTAGAGCAAATTCCGGTGGAAGGCACGGTTCCGTTCAGCGTCAACGGTCTGATCATCGGGGGCATATCGCATACACCGGGAAGCGGTGAGATCCTCTTCACCGAGAGCGGCATTTATGATATCATCTTCAGCGTTCAGGGAGATCGCAGCAATCAATTCGCGCTGTTCTTGGACGGAGTTCTGATTCCGGGCACGGTGTACGGGATCGACGCGGCCAATATCAGCAATATCGGGCGGGTTATCATGTCGATCACGGCGCCGGCGGTATTGACGGTGCGGAACCATATCTCGTTCAGTCCGGTCGCCTTGGAGACTCAGATCGGCGGCCAGCTCGACCAAGTCAATGCCTCGATCCAGATCGTCAGGTTAGTCTAGCACGCGGAAGAAAGCCCTCCAAAGCGGGGGCTTTCTTTTTATGAAAATTCGGTCAAATGTTCCGGGTGGTTTATCGATCGGCGCAAGCATAATATAATGTATGATCCTGACTGTAGAGGTAAGGCGCGATGATAACCGTCAGTTTATGCATGATTATCAAAGATGAGGAAGCCACGCTCGGACGCTGCCTGGACTCGATAGCGGAGGCCATCGACGAGATAATCATCGTCGACACCGGATCCACGGATCGGACCAAGGAGATTGCGCGGCAATATACTGAAAAAATATATGATTTTCCGTGGATCGATGATTTCGCGGCGGCCCGCAATTTCTCCTTTTCCAAAGCGTCCATGGATTATCTTATGTGGCTGGACGCGGACGATGTCCTGCTGGAGGAAGACCGGGCCGGGCTGCTACAACTGAAGCAGACGCTCGACCCCGCGGTCGATCTGGTGATGATGCCGTATTGCGCCGGCAGCGACGAACAAGGGAACCCGACCCTCTCTTACCTCCGGGAGCGGTTATTCAAACGGATCCGGGGGTTTCAATGGAATGACCCGGTGCATGAATATGTGCAGCCGAGCGGGAAGATCATCCAGACCGAGATCCGGGTGACTCACCGAAAGCAGCGTCATGACCCCAGCGATCGGAACCTACGGATATATGAAAAAATGCGCGCCGAGGGCCGGAGCTTCAGCCCCCGATCGCTGCTGTACTACGGGATGGAGCTGTATTATCATCAACGTTACCTTGACGCGGCCCGCGAGTTTGAAACGTTTTTGGAGGGAGCCGGAGGGTGGGTTGAGGACAACATCAAGGCTTGCTTTTACGGGGGGAAATGTTATCACTCGCTGGGCGACACCGGGAATGGCCTAAAGATTCTGTTGCGGAGTTTCGAGTACGATCTGCCCCGGGCCGAGATTTGCTGCGAGATCGGGGCCGTTTATAAAACCAGGGGGGAATATGGGAAGGCTTGCTTCTGGTATCAACTGGCGGCGGATTTACCCAAGCCCCGGGACGGCTGGGGATTCGTCTTTCATGATTACTGGGGATTCGTGCCTTACCTGGAATTGTGCGTTTGTCATTACCGGCTGGGCGACATGGCCAAGGCCGTTGAATTCAACCAAAAAGCCGCGGCCATCAAGCCGCAGGATCCGGCGGTCTTATTCAATCAGCAGTTTTTCGCCGGGATGGAGCGGGAAGCTTCCCTGCCCTAACCGCCAAACCGTTTACCGCAGCGGATCCTAAAACGGGACAGGGAGCCGGAAGGCTCCCTGTTGTTTTGATGGGTCTTTTGAAAAGAAACTGTGATAAATGAAGGCCAAAATTTGGGCTCAGAATTTAACTCTCGCTCTTCCGCCGTAGTCTCATCCTGAGCGCGGGACCTTGAACCGTCCTTGGTTCTGGTCCCTCGCGTGGGAGAGTAACCGATACCTTCGCGGTCCAAAGGCTTTTAGAGACCAGTGTCTAGGGTTACCCTTCCCCCTTGAACCACATTCCGAACAACTGCTCTGGGGACAGAGCCAGGACGGCTTAAGGTTGCGGCATCCATGGATGGATATCAGCCGCAAAGGGCAAGGGTTAGGTCCCAATGGGCCTCAACGACTTTTCACAACGCTTTTAGCGTGAAGTATTCCAGGCCGGCAGTTTGGCCATCATCTCCTCGGCCGCGCTCCGGGCCGCCGCCGGATCCAGCCCTTGGGTTTTGACGACGAATTCGGTCATGGAGTCCAGCTTTTCTTCGTACGACTGCATGCTGCCGTCGGGCCGGGCGCAATAGATACAGTAATCCTTGGTTGGATCGGCCATGGCGAATTCCTCCGGCTTGGTCATGGGCATGCCGCACGCAATACATTTTTTCATTGATCGACCCTCCTGTAATAAAGTCAACTTGATTTAAAGGCACTTTCAACTCACTGCTCCGGCTTTGCGAACCGTTTCATTCCGGCCATGGCTTGGCGATCAGACTCAGATAGTATTCGAGCAGGGTCCGGCCATGGGCTTCCAGCACCGAGCCGCCGGGGGCGAACAGGTCGCGGTTGGCCAGGTAATAATGAAGCAGCCCGATCCAGGTGTTGAAGAGGAGATGGAATGGAAGCGGCCGGACCTTGCCGGAAGCGCTCTCGCGCTCGGCGGCCTGCCACAGATGAAAGGAGATCGCCGACTGGATCATGATCAGAGTGGTTCGGGCGCTCTCCGGCAACAGGCTCTGCTCCGCCACCAGGCGGGCATAAAAGGGTTCCTGCTCGGCCAGGCCTTGCAGGTGCGCCTCCAAAATCTCCCGGACGCTGCCGCCGGCGGCGGCCAGCTCATGGATTCGGCCGGTCACCCTGTGGCTGAACTCCTCCAGCACTGCCTCAAGCAAGGTTTCACGACTGGGGAAATGCGCGAAAACCGATCCGTGGGATACTCCGGCGGTATCGGCGATGTCGGCGGTCCTGGCCGCGGTCAGTCCATCCTCGGCCAACCGGGTGAAGGCCGCTTCGATCAGGCGTTGCCGGGTTTGCTGCTTCTGTTCCTGGCGTTGTGAACCGGACATTCGATTGACTCCAAACTCAATGAGTTTATACTCATTATAAATTGATTGGCGAATCATGTCAATGGCTTTTTGAAAATCAATCCATGCCAAGAGCTGATTTGGGCCGGAGTCCGGCGCCGGGACCAGCAGCGTCCGCCGGAGCGGGCGGTTCAGGCGTTGGTGGCCGCCCGGCCGGAAAAATCATTTGGTGAACGAGTGAACCCCTGTGGGAAGGAAGCACCCTTTCCGGTCCCGCCCCCGGATACTCACATTCCGCGATTGATTATCCACATTTAGTAACCGAAAATCCGCGTTCTTTCGCTCCATAAAATGACTCAGTTGCTGAATATCCACATTTGGTAACGGAATGTGGATTGGGAATGGCTCCCCCGGTTCATTTATTCACAGAATATCCACATTTAGTTACTGAATATCCACATTCTTTTACTCCATGAAATGATTTAATGACTGAATATCCACATTTGGTAACGGAATGTGGATTGGGGATGACTCCCCCAGTTCATTTATTCACAGAATATCCACATTTAGTTACTGAATATCCACATTCTTTTACTCCATGAAATGATTCAATAACGAAATAGCCACATTCTTTTACCGAATGAAATGATTGGACAGCCGAATCAACGCCGTCTCCCGCCAAATGGGCGGCAACGGCTGGCGCGCGAAGCAGTTGCTGGAAGTTTGGTTGGCTTGCAGGGATTTAAAGGGGATGTATTGAAGCATTCAATAATTCATTTGAATTTAAAAACATTGTAACAAACCCGGCCAAAGGCCGGAGTTATGGACCAAATTCAGAAAAGGCAATTGCCAAAGCCGTTTCGCAATCGGTTGCGCAAGGTTACAATCGTTTATCATATGGCTGTGCTTTTAACAATCGGGAACGGAGAAGCCATTATTTTGCAAGGAAGGACGGGGAGAGGGGTGGTCAAAAAAAACGTCTGGTTGTTGGGGCTGATTCTGGCCCTGGTCAGTTTGGCGCCAGGCTGTCCCGATCGATCGCAGGCGGAGGATGGAGCCGCGAGCGGGGCGGGCTTGAAGGCCCCGTCTCCCAAGCCCGCACCGGGCCAGTTGGTGTTCAGGCTCGCCGAAACGCTGCCGGCCGATTATCCGGCCACCATCGGCGATCTGGAATTCGCGCGGCTGGTGGAGGAAAGAAGCCGGGGACGGATCAAGATCATCGTTTATTACGACGCCCGGTTCGGCGAAGAACGCTCGGCCATCGAGCAGATTCAGTTCGGCGGGGTCGATTTCGCGCGGGTCAATTCGGCGCCTCTCTCCGAATTTTACCAGCCCCTGAACGTGCTTTCCCTGCCGTATCTTTTCCGGGACGCGGAGCATCTGCGGCACGTCCTTTACGGGCCCATCGGCGATGAGATCCTGGCCGGAATGTCCCGCGTCAATCTGGTGGGCCTCACCTATTACAGCTCGGCGGCGCGGAATTTTTACACCAAACGGCCGGTGCGCGCTCTTTCCGATATGAAGGGGTTACGGATCCGGGTCCAGCAAAGCAGGCTGTACATGGACTTTATCCGGGCGCTCGGCGCGGAGCCGGTGCCGCTGGCTTTCGGCGATGTCTATAATGGATTGCTGATGGGAGAGATCGACGGGGCCGAAAACAACTGGTCCAGTTATTATGCTGGCAAACATTATCAGATCGCCCCCTATTACCTGGTGGACACCCATGCCCGGACCCCCGAAGTGTTAATGGCCAACCGGGACATCTTCAATCAATTGGACCCGGCGGATCAGGAATTGATCCGAAAGGCGGCCCGGGACTCAGCCACTTACCAATGGCAGGTGTCGCTCGCTAAAGAAGCCGCTCTGGAGGCTGAAATTCGGAAGCAGGGCATTACGGTGATTTATTTGAGCGAGGCCCAACAGCAGGAATTCCGGAACGCCGGCGAATCGATCTATCTCCGGCACGGGCGGGATTACCGGCGGTTTATCGACCGGATCCGGGACACAACCACGGATTAACCGTTCCAGCCGCTTCTATATGAAAGCAAGGACCAAATGGTCGGTTCCTGGTTCTTGGTTTCTAGTTCCTGGTTCTTAGTTCGCGGTATCTTGATCGCCAGCATTCAGCAATAACCAATAACCAGAAACCACGAATCAAGAGCAGGAACCAATAACCAAGAACCAGGAACCAGGAACTAGAAAACAGAAACCAACAACCACGAACCCAATTCCCCCAATAGTCCATGAATTGCGACGGGAGATTGCCATGCCGAGGCTTAATGGTATTTTGAACAAATTATCGATCAAGGCGAAGCTGATCATCTTTATGACCGCTTTAATCGTGCTGACCAGCCTGGTCAATCTGTTCTTCTTTTATCAGGCCTATGCCGCCATGGCCGACTATAACCGGATGCTCAAGGATTATTCCGAGGTCAACGAGTTGTCGATGATCCTGACCCAGGCCATGAGCTGGCTCGGGGAGTATATGACCACCCGCGATAGCCAGTTGCTGATCCAGTTCGGGGACGCCAACCGCCGGGCTTGTCAACGGGCGGTTCAAATTCTCGATCATTCGGCCACCATGGATACGTATCTTTGGAGCAAGGCGATTGAAAACGGATTCGTCGCCTATGATCGCGAAGCGGCCAGGCTGTTGAACGGCCAACCGGGATCGGGGGAGTTCAACCGGGCCTTCGTGCGGCTTAAAATGATCTCCGGCTACCTGGAAACCTATATCAAGCAGCTGCTCAACGATAAGCTGACCGAGGGCGAATGGCATCAGCAGCAATTGACCCGGAGAGTGCGGCTGCTGCGGCGGATCAATCTCTGGAGCATCGCCGGGATCATTGGTTTCAGCATCGCCTTCGCGGTGTTTTTCTCCAGAAGCGTGACCGCGCCGTTGCGGAAACTGACCGATTTTTCGGCGCAAATCGCCAAGGGCAATTTCAGCGCCGGCCCGGTCGAAGTGGCGGCCTCGGAGGATATCAACATTCTGGCCTTCGCCTTTAACAAAATGGCGCGGAGCGTGGAAAGCATGATTCAGGAGATTACCCTCAAATCCGATTTGGAACGGAAGCTGCACGAAGAGGAGCTGAAAAACCTGAAGATCGCCGAGCAATTGAACGAAGCCCGTTTCCTGGCGCTGCAATCCCAGATCAATCCCCATTTCCTCTTTAACACCTTGAACACCATCGCCCGGCTGTCCCTATTCGAACGGGCTCCCAAGACCACGGCGCTGATCGAGTCGATCTCGCGCATTTTCCGCTACAATCTCGGGGGAGCGCCCAAAGAGGTCCTGCTCCGGGAGGAACTGGCGATCGTCCGGGAGTATATCGCGATTCAGCAGACCCGTTTCGGCGACCGGATCCGTTTCAGCTTCGCCTGTGAGTGTGATCCGGCGCGGCTCGCCATCCCCAGGTTCACCATTCAGCCGCTGGTGGAAAACGCCATTGTCCACGGCCTGGAACCGAAAGAGAGCGGCGGAGAGGTCCGGGTCAAAGTCTACCAGAAACCCGGGGCGGTCGAGATCAAAGTCATTGACAACGGGATCGGGATTCCGCCGGAGCAGGCGGCGCAGATTATGAGCGGCGAAGGGCATCAGCGCGGCCATACCACCGGGATTGGGCTGGGCAACGTCAAAGAGCGGGTGGTTCTCTACAGTAAGGATGAAGGAGCGTTTCGGCTGCGGAGCCGGGTCAATTTTGGAACGGTGATCACTTTGCGGATCCCGTTCGAAGCGGAGGCGCGCCATGTATAAGCTGCTGATTGCCGATGACGAAGCGTTGGAGCGGGAAGCGATCCGGCATATCGTCAACGAGTATCTGGAAGTGGATTTTGAGATCCGGGAGGCGGCCAACGGCCGGGAAGCCATCGAGCAAGCCCTGGCTTTTCAGCCCGATCTGATCTTCTTTGACATCAAGATGCCCGGCGTGAACGGTTTGAAGGCGGCCGGCCGGATCCGGGCCGCTTTTCCGGAGTGCCGGTTCGTCTTTCTCACCGCCTATCATGAGTTTCATTATGCTCAAGAGGCGGTCTCGCTTGGCGCCGACGAGTATGTCACCAAACCGGCATCGGCCAAGACCATCGTGGCCGTGATCCGGAAGGCGCTGGCGGGGATCGACGGAACCCGGGCCCGCGACCGCCTCCAGGAAGAAACGCTTCATAAACTGAACCAGGTCAGCCAATATTTACGGGAAGAGCTGCCAATCATGATCGCCTTGGGCGGAATTGACGAGCAGTCGTTGCGGGAATATTTCGAAATCCTCGACCATTATCCGGCCGGCTTCCTGTTTGTGATCCTGTCGATCGCGGCCAGTGGCGACGATGTGACCGAATTGGGCCGGGCGGCCATGAAAAAACCGATCTTGACCACGATCCGGGCCGCGCTGGCCGAGGCCGGCGCCGAGTTCCTGGCCGGCTCCGCCGGCCGCGAAGTCTTTGTGCTGTTGCTGTTTGCGGAGCTTCCGGCCGAGTATGACGCGCGCGTGGCCGAGATCGATCTGTTCTCCACCGTCAAGGACCGGGTGCTGGACGAACACGGCGTCACCCTGAACATCGGCATCAGCGAACTGGGCCGGGATGTCGGCACGGTTTACGACGCTTATCTGCAGGCCAAATTCACCTTGAGTTACGATGCGACGCCGGGGGCGGTCCTCAGCTACGCCGACATCGCCAAGGAGAACCGGGGCGCGCTGTATCCGTTTCACAAAGAGCGGCTCCTGGTGGAGAGCATTCTGCAAGGCAATGAGGAGCCGGCCCTCAAACTGGCCGACGAAATTTTCGAGTGGCTTTCTAACCGGACCGCCGGCTTGGAACCGTTGAAGCAACGCACCTATGAACTATTATTGATCCTGATCCGGGAGGTCATGGTCCACTCCGGTTTTTCGGAAAATCCGCCGGACAACGAAGCGCTCCGGACCGAGCTGGTGAATATGGCCAGCGGGCGCCAACTGGCTTCGTTGGTCCGCAATTTCGTGATCGCCCGCATCGCCGAGCTGAGCCGGGCCAAACTGTCCCGGGCCAATGTCCTGCTTTCCAAGGCCACTGCCTATCTGGAGGCCAATTACACCCGGGAGCTCTCCCTGGAGGAAGTGGCCGAGGCCATTCAGATCAGCCCCTTTTATCTGAGCAAGCTCTTTAAAAAGGAATTGGGGCAGAACTTCATCGATTATCTGACCGGGATCCGGATCCGCAGCGCTACGGCGATCCTGGGCGATCCGCTCAAGACAGTGAAAGACGCCTGTTTCGGGGTCGGCTACCGGGATCCCAATTACTTCGCGCGGGTATTCAAAAAGTGCACCGGCCTGACGCCTTCGGAGTATCGGGCCCAGGTTTTGCGGTAGTCTAGCTAAGTTGAATTTTCGCCGAGGATGTTCCAGATTAACAATTCATTACGATTTGGTATCATTTGGGATACAAAATAGTGCTATGAATGACAACTTTGTATAGAGGGGAAAGCTTGGCCCTCCTGGTATTTTTATATAATGTAACGGAAGCTATATCGGATGGAAGCAATTTCCGGGCCGAAGATAGCTTCTCGAATACCAAAAGGAGGGGTATGTGTGAAACGTTTTCAATGGATGTGTCTGGTTCTGTCAGTGGCAATGGTCTTTAGTCTCTTTTCGGTCTGCCTGAGCGCGGCGCCGAAACCGGTCAAACTCAGCATTATCGATGTGGCCGGAAATCTGCAAATGTCCCAGGCCGCGATCGAGGCGTTTAAAGCCGCCAATCCCAAACTGGTCTCCAGCATTGAGTTTATCAAAGCCACCGCGCCGGAGCTGCCGGCCAAGCTCAAGGCCCAGCAAATGGCGGGCAATGTTGACACCACTATGGTGCTGACCGGATTCGACGGGTTGGCCTCCGGCATGGAGATGAATCTGTTTGAGCAGGTCATGCCCAAATACAAATCCTACTTCCCGAATCTGGAGAAGAATTACCTCCCCGGCGCCAAGCAAGCCCACGACCTTTTCAAAGGCTACGGCATCGTTCAGGCGTATTGCCCGGGCGGCCCGATGTTCACCTACAACCCGGAGCGAGTGAAAAACGTCCCGACCACCCCCGAGGAGTTGCTGGCGTGGGCCAAAGCGAACCCCGGCAAATTCTTCTACGCCCGGCCGGCCAATTCCGGCCCCGGCCGCGCCTTCCTGCAAGGGCTGCCGTATATCTTAGGGGAAAAGAATCCGAAAGAACCGAAGACCTGGGAAAAAACCTGGAAATACCTTCAAGAGCTCGATAAATATATCGACTATTATCCGACCGGCACCGGGATTACCTTCAAAGAACTCGGCGAGGGAACCCGCTGGCTAATCGCCAGCCATCTCGGCTGGGACATGAACCAACGGATTTTGGGCACCATCCCCGCCACCTATCAAGGGTTTTTCCTGAAGAACACCACCTGGATCACGGACTGCCACTTCATGGCCATTCCGAAGGGTTTGGATGAGCCGCGCAAGCAAGCCACGCTGAAATTGATGGCCTGGCTGATGAAGCCGGATATGCAAGCCGTCAACTACGACAGCGGTTACTTCCATCCCGGCCCGTCCATCCAGGGCGTGACCATCGATATGGCGCCGAAGGAAAGCCGCGACAAGGTAAGCGCCGCAATGCGTCCCGAATACGAGAAAGCCGTCAAGGAACTGCCGTCTACCACCCAGCTGGATGCCCGCCAAATGGTGGAAGCGTTCGATATGTGGGATAAGATGGTCGGCGCGAAGATGAAGTAAGAGAAGAAAAAGGATCGGTGGCGTCGCAACGCCGCCGATCCCGTTAAAAAACATGATGTGGTGATGCAAATGAGAGATTTTAAACGGTTTACCGTCAAAAATGTCAAAAAGTCCTTCGGCGTCAAAACGGCGTTGAACGATTTCTCATTGGTCCTGGAGAAGAAGGAGTTCGTCACGTTTTTGGGGCCGTCTGGCTGCGGCAAGTCCACGGCATTGAATTGTATCGCCGGCCTGATCCCGATCACCAGCGGTGAAATCTATATTGACGATGAGTGCATTGATGACGGGGTTCACAGCGTGCCGGCGGAGAAACGGGAATTCGGCATGGTCTTCCAGAACTATGCGCTGTTTCCCCATCTGACGGTGTTCGGCAACATCGCCTTCGGATTGGAATTGAAGAAGCTGGACAAATCCGTTATCAAGGAAAAAGTGGCCAATGTCCTGAAAATGGTCCACCTCGAAGGGTATGAAGAGAAATTTCCGGGCCAGATGTCCGGCGGCGAACAGCAGCGGGTGGCCATCGCCCGTTGTATCGTCATGGAACCGCGCCTGCTGATGCTGGACGAACCCCTCTCCAACCTCGACGCCAAGCTCCGGGTGGATATGCGCTATGAGTTGAAAGCGTTGCACGATCGCCTGCAAATCACCTCGATCTACGTCACCCACGATCAACAGGAGGCCCTGGCGCTTTCCGACCGGATCGTGGTAATGCGCAGCGGCGTCATTCAGCAGATCGGTTCGCCGGAAGAGATATATTCGCAACCGGCCAATCTGTTCGTCGCCGATTTCATGGGTTTCCGCAACCTGTGGCCGGCAGTCATCGAGCAACTGCAGCCCGCCGGGGATGGTCTGGAACTGCGGATTGATGTTAATGGCCTCAAATTGACCTCACGGATCACCGCCGCTTCGCGCCGGGCGGCTTTGGAAGCTGCCTACGCCGCCAAGCAGCCGGTGGTCACCGCCATCCGGCCGGACGATATCGCGCTGGGGACTTCTGGCGCCAACCAGCTTGAATGCTCGGCCGACGTGGTCGAATATCTCGGCCAGACCAGTCAGGTGTCGGCAACCTTCGACAACGGCATCCGGGTCGACCTGCGTCCCAACGACCGGGTCCGCCACGGCGAGCGGATCCAAATATCGATCCCGCCCGAGAAAATCCTAGTCTTTCCGAAGGAAGGTTGACGGCGATGAATATCGAGAACAAATGGGATCGCACCCTCTTGTTGATTTTGCTGCCGGCGATCGTCTTTATCATTCTGCTGTTCGTCTATCCATTCCTTTATGGCTTGATCCTGAGCCTGACCGATTCCGGCGGCTCATTCACCCTTGCCAATTATCTGAAATTCTTCACTGACCAGTGGGAATACCGGACCATCGGCATCACGCTGAAGCTGGCGATCCCGGCGACACTGCTCAATGTGTTGCTCGCCATTCCGTTCTCCTATTATATGCGCCATGGCCTCAAGGGTGAAAAGCTGATCACGTTCTTTCTGATCATCCCGATCACCTTGGGAACGGTGCTCGTTTCGCAAGGCATGCTCACCTATATGGGCCCCAACGGCTGGCTCAATCAGGCGCTGATGGCCCTGGGCATCGTCAAGGAGCCGTTCCATTTTACCCACAACTATCTCGGGGTGATGATTTCCTTAATTATTCAGGGATTTCCCTTTGCTTTTCTAATGCTGCTCGGTTATATCTCCGGAATCAACCCCGACTTGGAGAAAGCCGCTAAGATGCTGGGCGCCAACAAATGGCAGATATTCTGGAAGATTTTGTTTCCGCTGCTGGTGCCGGGCATCGCCATCGCCTTCTGCCTGAATTTTGTAATGGCCTTCTCGGTCTTCCCGTCAGCGGTGTTGCTGGGGCAACCGTCCGGGCCGACCCGGGTGATCTCCATCGCCGCCTTCCAGTGGGCGTTCGAGAAATTTGATTTTAACATGGGCTCGGCCATTTCGATGATTATGGCCGCTATTGAACTGTTGGTAATCATGGCGGTGCTCTTCTGGCGGCAGAAGGCGTTCAAGAGCGCCTCGATCGTCGGCGGCAAGGGTTGACCGCGAGCTTGACACTGATCTTGTAATGGGGGCATTGCCATGCAAAAGAAATTGAACATCTCCGGAATTATTTTTCTGGTGGCGATCGCCATCTATCTGGCCAATATCTGCGGCATTCTGCTGACGGTAATTTTGAACTCGGCCAGCAAAGGATGGTACTCCGGGGTTCTTCCGAAAATCTTCACCTCGGAATGGTATAAATATGTCTGGGCCGATCACGACATTCCCAACCTGCTGTGGGTAACCTTCCTGGTTTCCATCGCGGTGGTCGTGATCTCGCTGCTCATCGCCTATCCGGCGGCGTACGCCATGGCCCGGTTCAATTTCAAATTCAAGGGCGCGCTGCTGTCGCTGTTCCTGCTGCCGATGATCGTACCGCCGATGGCCTATGGGATACCGCTGGCCACCGTATTGTACAAATTCCATCTGGCCACCAAGGTCAGCGGCGTGGTGCTGGCCAATCTGGTGCCGATCGTGCCGTTCATGATCCTGATCCTGACGCCATTCATTGAGCAGGTCGGAACCAATCTGGAGTCCGCCGCCAAGATGCTGGGGGCGAACCGGTTAACTACTTTCTTTAAGATTTTGGTGCCGCTGACGCTCCCGGGCATCTTCACCGCGGCGATCCTGTCGGTTGTTAAGACCATCTCCATGTTCGAGCTGACCTATCTGGTGGCCGGCGGCCGCTCGCAGACGATCGTCGTTGCCCTTTACGCTGACGCCTACGCGGCCGGCGCCCGGCCGACGCAGGCCGTCGACGCTCTAGCCGTAATCTACTTTCTGACCGCCATGGCCTGCCTGGTGGTGGCCTTGAAGTTCGTCAGTCCGACCCAAATGGTGTTTAAGGTAAAATAGGGGCCGCGGTTTAATTGCAATGGTGACAAAAAGCGACTCTCCGACAGCAATCGCGTTCCGAATTGGGCGCGGTTGCTGTTTTTACGGGAGGGGGACTCCGGAACCGGTTCGTTCCGGAGTCCAATCGTCCCGGGGGATTGCCGTTTATCCACATTCAGTTGCAAAATATCCACATTCAGTAATGTCAGCAAGCGATAATTACATAGACTAGGAATCAAATCAAATTTTGGGTTCAGACTTCTCTTTTGCTCTCCCCCGCGTGGGAGAGTAACCGATAGCTTCGGGGTCCAAAGGCTTTTAGAGACCAGCGTCTAGGGTTACCCTTCCCCTTGAACCGCATTCTGAACTACTGCTCTGGGGAAGGGCGAGGGTTAGGTCTGGAAAGTCCTATCCCGATCGCTTATTGACATTGGCCGGTTGGGAAGGCCCGGGCGGAGTAAAGGGGGATATCGGGGTCCGCCATCGAACAGAGGATCAAAAAAGGAGCGGCTCATTTGTTACTGGCCGCTCCCGGTTTTTTGGCTATATAGGATGAAATAAATCTCTTAACTGGATTTGCATTCTTAAAGCCGAATGCAAATAAAATCAAATTGGAATTTATTTCATCCTATTACAGCAGTAATAAGTTGAATTAAATCCCTTAATTTTTTCATCATGGAAGGTTTACGAGACATGATGCATACTGAAGATTTAATTCAACTTATATAGAAACGGGCGTGATTTAACGGATCGTTACCGCGTCTTTGGTTGCTCCGGCGCTGCAGCGGATTCGTTCCGCGTTCAGCTTGGAACTGTTGGCGGCCAGTTCGATCTGGCGGTTTTCAGTGCCGGCCAATTCCAGAAAGGGTTCGGAACCCGCCTCCGGGCGGCAGCCGTGAATGAAAACGTCCTGCGTATTTTCCAGGCGGATCACCGGCGCTTCGGAAGCGGCTCCGGACGCGCAGCGGCTGAACTCCAGATTGGAGGCGTCGTTGATCTGGAAGGCCGGGCCCTGATGGCCGCTGATGGTGACATTGTTGAAGCTGACGTTTTTAACGTTCCAGGCCACGAGGCCTCGCTCGGCCATAGGTTCGAGACCGGTCATCATCGCCGGCGGAACCGGTTCGGCCCCCTTGGCCAACTCCAGTGAGACATTATCGAAGGTCAGCTCGGAGATGGGCTGTTCCGGCAGGCCGTATAGGAAAATGGCGGCGGACTTGATCCCCCGGGCCGTGATGTTGCTTAGGTGAATCCGCCGGAAATTCGGCGTGGTCGCGGTGACCGGATGGGGATTTTTGTCCCAGACAATCGGCTCCTTGCCGCCGGGACCGCAGAAATAGTACTGGTGCATGATCAAGGGGCAGATTACGTCCTTCATCACGATGTTAGTGACCCGGATATCTTCGACCATGCCGCCCCGGCCGCGCCGGGTCTTGACCCGGATGCCGCGATCGGTTCCCTCGAAGACGCAGTTGGAAATGGTCACATTCCGGACCCCGCCGCTCATCTCGCTGCCGATGACCACGCCGCCGTGGCCGTGAACCATGGTGCAGTTAGTAATGGTGATGTTCTCGCAGGGAATCCTGCGGCTGGACTCCTCGGTACCCGACTTCAGGGTGACGCAATCATCGCCGACATCCACGTGGCAGTTGGAGATATGAATGTTCTTGCAGGAATCGGGGTTAATCCCGTCGGTGTTCGGCGAGTCGGCCGGATTGATGATGGTTACTTTGTTGACGGTCAGGTTTTCGCAGGCGATGGGGTTTAAGGTCCAGGCCGGCGAGTCGACCAGGGTGATGCCCTCGATCAGCACGTTGTAGCTTTCCTCAAAGCAAATGAAACGGGGCCGGGGATACTCCAGGGTTCCCTCGCGGTAAAGTTTCCACCAGGGCTGGCCGCGGCCGTCGAGAACACCCCGGCCGGTAACGGCCACATTGGTCAGTCCCTTGCCGTAGATCAACGGCGAGTAGACTTGCCGCTCCACGCCTTCCCAGCGGGAGTCGACGATGGGGAAATCGGCCGGATCCTGGCTGAAGATGATCCGGGCGCCGGCGGAGACATGCAGCGTGATATTGTTCTCCAAGTGAATCGGGCCGCTCCGAAATAAGCCGGCCGGAACATGAACCGTTCCTCCGCCCGCCGTGGCACAGGCCTTGACCGCCGCCTTGAAGGCATCGGTGCATGAGGCTTCGCCGCCTGGGATCGCTCCGTAATCGAGGATGTTGCAGAAAATTTGATGTTCTTTCAAAATTCGACCTCCTAAGCATAAATCCGCAGTTCGAATCCTATTTCTATTCAACATTCTAAGGAGTTTAAGTACAAAAATCGCTGCTTTTTTTGTGGGATTTGATGACAGTATGCAAATTTTGCTTTCGGAAAGTTTAACAAGATGTTACAATCAGATCAAGGTGATCGAATGTATCCGACCGGCCTTGAGTTCAAAAACAGTTCCGGCACATTTTCGTTATCGGTGAAAAAGTCGCTCGGCCATTACAACATGTCCGGCAATCACTTTCATCACTATTACGAGGTGTACTATCTCTATGCCGGACAACGCCATTATTTCATCAAGGATCGGACTTTTCCGGTCCAAAAAGGCGATCTGATCTTCATCGGCCCCTACGATCTGCACAAAACCTCCGATGCCGGAGTGCCGGACCATGAGCGGTTTCTGCTCTATTTCACCCGGGATTTTCTGCTGCCCTCCAGTCAGTCAGCGGGCGTCCTGAATCTCTTGTTTCAAAGCGGCAATCCGGTGCTTACCCTATCCCTGCCCGGACGGGCCATGGTCGAGGAGCTGCTCCAGAAAATGGCGCAGGAGACGGTTCAAAAGAACACCGGTTTTGAGATGGCGCTCCAGTCCTACGTCTTTCAACTGCTGATCCTGGCCGCCCGGTTCAAGGAGCAGTACCGGACCGATTCTTTCCGACATTTGAGCCCGGTGCACCGGAAGATCTCTGAGATCGTCCAGTATATCAACGGCCATTATCAGGAGGATCTGACCCTGGCCGTCCTGGCCGATCATTTCTATATCAGTCCGTTTTATCTGAGCCGGATCTTCAAGGAGGCCACCGGCTTCACTTTCATCGAATACCTGAATTCAGTCCGGATCAAGGAAGCGCAGAAATTATTGAAGGACACCCGCTGGAAAGTGATTACGGTCGCTGAGAAAGTCGGATTCGGAAACATCGCCCATTTCGGCCGGGTGTTCAAGAGCCTGACCGGCCAGACTCCGCTGCAATACAGGAAACGGGGCTCCGGCGATGGGACGGGGGGACATCTCCTGTGACGGCGTTGATTCAGGAACCCGGGAACTCCAAAACAACCCCGCGATTGGGAGGTTGGATGATGTTGCGGCAGAACTGGAAAAAGAGGCAGAGCGTCCTCTTTACCTGGTTGGTTTCATATATATTGATCCTGGCGGTTCCGGTGCTGACCACCGCCATCGCCTATGTGCTCACCGCCAAAGTGTTGGAGAAAGAGATCATCAATTCCAATTCTTTTTTGATTAAGCGGATGCAACAGAAGATGGACGGCTTGCTGGATAACGCGGTAAGGCTTTGCAACGCCATCTCCCTCGACGCCCGTGTCAATGAGTTGATCAAAGTCCGGAACGGCCGGGAAGTCGAACAGTACGATTTGTATCAATTG
Organism: Bacillota bacterium; assembly: GCA_023402395.1. Classification (GTDB taxonomy): domain Bacteria; phylum Bacillota; class UBA4882; order UBA8346; family UBA8346; genus JAEYGI01. Next base: position 4,145 of record JAEYGI010000009.1, on the reverse strand, counting down.
GCCCGAAGCCTGCAGACCTATCATGTTTTGAACGGCTCCATCGATGATTTCTATCTCTATTTTAAAAATCTCGATCTGGTGGTTTCCCGCGACGGCAGTTATGACAGCCAATCTTTCTATGAGATGTACTTCCGGAACGCGGGTTCAAGTTTTTCCCAGTGGCGGCGGATGATCTCGGGCTATTATACCGACGATTCGCTGCCGTTTCAATATGAAAATAACGCGGGCGAGATGGAAAAGAGCATCGCCTTTATCCGGACCATCCCGCTGTATTTTCGGGGCGCAGGAACGGCCAACATCATCATCAACCTGAATGAATCGCGGATCATGGACGATATCCGGGGGATAGGAGCGTTGAGCGGCGGCGCGGTGGCGATTCTGGACGCCGGCAACCGGATTTTGGCCGGACTGGACCATCAAAAGGCGGTAAAAGGTTTGAACTACCAGGCGCTCGCCGGTACGGAAGGGATTCAGCACCAGCGGGTGAACGGCAAGCGGGTGGTCATCTCCCATATTACCTCGGAAAAATCAGAGTGGAAGTATTTGGTGCTGATCCCGGTCAGTGTCTTCTGGGAGAAGGCGAACTATGTCCGGAATCTGTCATTGCTAAGCCTCGTGCTTTGCCTGGGCATCGGCGGCGTCATCGCCGGAGTGGCGTTGCGGCGGAATTACAATCCGCTGGAGTTGCTCATCAAGTCGCTCGAAAAGTATCAAGGCACCAACTTTGACCAGCAGAACAACGAATATTCCTTTATCCATCAGGCCATCGACAAAGCCCATACCGAGCTGGAGAAGGTCGACAGCGCCCTCCGGCAGCAGAATAAGCAGCTCCGTTCCCATTTCCTCTCCCGGCTGCTGCAGGGCAGGGAGATCGGGAATGAATTAACCCGCGAACGGCTGGCCCTTTATGAAGTCGAGTTTGCTTCGGACGGTTTCGCGGTGATGGCTTTCTATGTCGAGGATTTCCACGACCTACCCGCTGGCGGCAACGGTCCGTCCGAAGCTCAGACCATGGAGAATTTCAAACGGGTCCAGGCCCTGATCAGCCAAACCGTCATCGAATTGGTGAGCCCCGTTTATCAGGGGTATATGGTCGACGTCGACGATCTCCTGGTCTGCCTGGTCAACTTTAATCCAGATCATTCCGGCGCGCTCGCCGAGCTGACCCGAATCGCCGCCACGGCCCGGCAGCAACTGGAGGAAAGGCTGGGAATCCATCTGTTGGTCTCGGTTAGCGAAATCCACCAGACCCTGGCCGGAATCCCGGAAGCTTACAATCAGGCGCTGCAGGCCATGGAGTACAAGAAAGTGCTGGGAATCGAGGAGATCATCGATTACGGGGATCTGGCCGAGCTGCCGACCGGCAGTTATTATTATCCGCTGGAGAAAGAACAGCAGCTGATCAACTCGATTAAGGCCGGAGATTCCGATGGCTCCAAGCGGATTTTGGAAGAGATCTTTGCCCGCAATTTCGAGGGCTCGATCCTGCCGCTCAAGATTGCCCGCTGTCTGATGTTTAACCTGGTGAGCACAATGATCAAGACCGTCAACGAAGTCAGCCAGATCGGGCATGACGATTTCCTGGAAGAACTGAACCCGGTGGACCGGTTATTGGAATGCGACAATATTAATGAAATGAAACAGGAGATCTTCGCGATTCTCGATACCTTCGGCACGTTCCTCACAGCCAGGCACAAAGAAAAAAGCAAGCTGAGGTCCAAGGCTGGCGACGCGCTGCTGAAGGAGAAGATCATTGCCTTTGTCGAGGCGAACTATACCGACGCCAATCTGGGGATTACCTTTATCGCCGAACATTTCAAGGTCAATCCCATCCATCTGTCCCGGAGCTTCCTGGAGCAGACCGGCGAAGCGCTGCTCGATTTCATTAATAAAACCAGGGTCAATAAGGCCAAGGAGCTCTTTGACAAAATGTCCAACCTGGACGAGGTGGCCCAGGCGGTAGGGTACTCCAGCACTCGGACGTTCACCCGGGCGTTCAAGAAGTATGAAGGGGTTACCCCTGGAAAGTATCGGGAGTGGAAACTCTGAATGCTGAAAAACCGCGACAAATCGGGCCGGATAATCCGGCCATTATTTTTTGTCCGTTGGCGGTCAAAAAATGTCCGTTTACTTCTCGTTAATCTGACTGTTACAATAGCCTTAATGAACGCGTTCATAAAACTTTAAGGAAATAAGGAGGGTGTCTTTGTGAGCAAGAAGATCAAAGGTTTGCTGCTCTTGTTTGCGCTCGTCCTGGTGGCCGGGTCTGCTTTTGCCGCGCCGGTGTATCCGCTGAAGGGTAACGTGACCCTGACGTACTGGATGCCGCTGCACGCCAACGTGGCCCTCATCGCCAAAAACTTCGGCGACATCGAGTTTGCCAAGGAACTGCAGAAACGGACCGGAGTGAAGGTGCAATATCTGCATCCGGCGGCCGGTAACAACCAAGCCCGTGAAGCCTTCAACCTGATGCTGGCTTCCGGGGATCTTCCGGATATCATTGAATATTCGTGGTTTGACATCCCAGGCGGCCCGAACAGCGCGCTCGACAACGGGTATATCCTAAAGTTAAACCCGGTGATCGACAAATACTCCCCGAACCTGAAAAAGTTTTTAAAACAGAATCCCACCTATAACAAGATGGTGCAGACCGACGAGGGAAGCTATTTTGTCTATCCGTTCGTACGCGCCGACGAAACCCTGGTCATCACCGCCGGCCCGATGCTCCGCTACGATTGGCTCAAAGAACTGGGCCTGGGCGTTCCGGAGACTATCAGTGAGTGGTACACTGTATTAAAAGCCTTTAAGGACAAAAAGGACGCTACTGCTCCACTTAGTCTCGAAGCGGCTCAATTGAGCCAAACTTTCGCCGGTGGTTTCGATAGCATCGAAAATTTCTATCAGGAAAAAGGCAAGGTCAAGTTCGGCGGGATCGAAGCCAACCGGAAGAAGTACTTTGCCGAAATGAACAAATGGTATAACGAAGGCCTGCTTGATAAGAACTTTGCCACCATTAACCGCCGCATTATCGATTCCAACGTGCTGACCGGGAAAACCGGGGCTACTTACGGTTCGGGCGGCAGCGGCCTCGGCCGGTATATGCTGGCGATGGCCGGCAAAGAGCCGAAATCGTTTAGCCTTGGCCCAACGCGGTTCCCTAGCCCGAAAAAAGGAACTCTGCCCCGCTTTGCCTTCGCGACCCTGGCGGCCGGACCGAACAATCAGGGCAGCGCGGCCATTAGTGCCAGAAGTAAAAATGTGGAAGCCGCCGCTCGGCTCCTCGATTACGCTTACAGCCCGGCCGGTCATATGCTCTACAACTTCGGTGTTGAAGGCGTCTCCTATAAAATGGTTGACAAATATCCGACCTATACCGAGTTGATCATGAAGAATCCCGAAGGGCTCGCCCTGACCCAGGTCATGTCCAAATACATGAGAGGGCATACCAACGGCCCATTCGCTCAAGACAAACGGTATCTCGAGCAATATTACGAGCTTCCCGAACAGAAAGAGGCCATCAAGGTTTGGTCGAAGCAGGAATATCTGAAATATATGATGCCGGCGATCACTCCAACTCCCAAAGAGAGTGAAGAATTATCGAAGATTATGAACGACGTTCAGACCTATACCGAGGAAATGACCCTGAAGTTCATCATGGGCGTGGAGCCGCTTGATAAATTCGACGCTTACGTCGCCCAGATCAAAAAGCTCGGTATCGACCGCGCCACCCAGATTTATCAGGCCGCGCTGGATCGGTACAACAAACGGAAATAGTTTGAGCCTCAGCCGTTAAAAAAGTGGACCCGCGTGTTCTAGGACCCTGCGGGTCCACTAAAATTATTATTCAAAATCCATCGGAAGATGGGTTTGCGACCAGCTTTCACTAAGTCGCAATAAAGTTGAAATAGGCTATTCCATTTTGAAAGCCGGCTTAAAAAAGGCCGGGCAGGTTGTTTCAGCTTCTGAATGTACGGAAATGGTCGCGCGATGTATTTTCGCGACATCCAGTGAATATATTGCAATGTTTTGATAAAAATAGACAGAGAGAAAGGGAATGGGAATGAGCGTTGCACTTTCCAAGAAAAGAGAGGCCGAGCCCGTAAAAGCGGGATTTTTGCAGCGGGTGGCCGTAGACTTTGGGCGGA
>JAEYGI010000004.1 GCA_023402395.1 Bacillota bacterium | reverse complement strand
CGAACACGGCAGTTAAGCCCCTCCGCGCTGATGGTACTTGTCGGGTAACCGGCTGGGAGAGTAGGTCATTGCCAGGAGCTATCTTTTAAAAAGAAAGCCCGGTTATTAACCGGGCTTTCTTTTTTTTAGTTGCCGCTCTTAAACACAATTTTTGTGGTATCCCCAGACAGGGCAAGAGCAGGATTGGACAATTTAAAATTGAAGTATTATCAAAAATTTCAAGGAGGAGACGATGAACCCGATTTCTTTTTTTGAAAGGATCCCTTTTGTTGAAAAATTAGTGTGGTTTATCGGTATGTCGTTTGCCGGATGGATCCTGGCCAAACTAATCATCTTGATCTGGGAGCGAATTATCTCGCCGCTGGCGTCTAAAACCGATAGTTCCCTGGATGATCATTTGGCGAAGAATTTACACAAGCCCGTGACCAGATTGTTAGTTTTGGGCGCAATTTACCTCTCGGCACTGTTGACCATGGCCAATGCCAAGGAGGTCGCATCGTTAGTCGAGGCAGCCGAACAAGTGCTATATGTAATCATGGTTCTTTTGATCGCCAGTATTTTTAACGCCATTTTTAAAAGTTTCAGTGACTGGTATATGCAGGATATCGCTTCTAAAACCGAATCCACTTTGGATGATACGTTGTTTCCGATTTTGCGCAAGGCGGGCGCAATCATCATCTATTTCGTAGCGGCTACGGTTATCCTCGGTCAGTTTAAAGTGAATCTTACCGGCTTTTTGGCAACAGCCGGAGTAGCCTCTTTGGCGATTGCCTTTGCCGCCCAGGAAACGTTATCCAATGTAATCGCCGGAATCAGCATTTTGCTGGACCGTTCGTTTCACGTGGGGGAGCGAATTGAGCTAAAGGACGGACTAGTTGGAGATGTGCTGGAGATCGGATTGCGGAGCACCAAGATTCTCTCCCTTGACCAACGCTTGATTATTGTGCCGAACAAAGAGATCGCCGGTTCCCGGTTGATCAACTGGAACCAACCCGACCCCGGTTGCAAGATCAAATTAAAGATTGGAGTGGGAATGAACGAAGATTTGGAGCGGGTGAAGCGGGTAATCCTGGAGGAGTGCGCCAAGGAACCCGGCCTTTCCAAAAACTCGCCGGCCGGAGTATTTTGCACCGGATTCGGGCCTTATTATATGGAAATGTTAATTGTGGCCGGCGTTGATAATTGCCGTGACGGATTCGGGGTCGTCGACAAGCTAGCGGTGAGTTTGCAAAAAGCTTTCATCCGCGAACAAATCAATCTTCCGTATCCGCAACAAAATATTCAAATTGTCCAAAATGGAAAATATTAATTGCCGGATTTGGGTTTTATGATCAAATAACTGGTGATAATGGTATCTTTACCGTGAAATATACATTTGGCTTATTGCTTATAAACCATTCCGACCATATTATAATTTCGAAGGGGCCCCTCAAAAGGAGGATCATTAATGAGCCAATTTTCCCATACTAAGGTGGGTGGTCCGGTTCGGGATGTCCGGGCCCAAACCGAACGGGTGAAAGTATTGAAAGTGGTCGGAGAGGGCATCGGTCAATTGGTTCTGGAGAATACGATCCCGATTAATGCCATCAAAATCATCAGCATTGACGCCGAATTAAAGGAAGCTACCGACCACCTGTTCAAAAGCAAAGTGGTGAAACAAGGAATAATTCATAAACAAGTCTTGTATGTCGATCCCGATGGGTTCGTACGCGATCTACAGGAAGACATCCCATTTTTGCTGGCTGTAGATATCCCGGGTGTCGAACGCACACCGTTTACAGAAATTCAGAATCATCTGCTTGATATTGACGTCGATTTCATTTTGACTCCAGCTGACCATTGCGAGCCCGGGAAATTGGTCCAAAAGATCGTCGCCCATATTCTGACGAAAGTCTCGGAATGGACCCAGATTGATGTCGTGACCAAAGTGGATTTCTTCCCGAAGGTAAATACCCTGAGCCAGATCAACACCTGCTGTACCCAGAAGTGGTAAGGGGTGGGCCAAAGCAATTTCGCTTTGGCCTACTTTATTTTTCAGGCTTCGAGCGGTTAATCCTGGATTAACCGGCCCGGTCTTGCGGCTCTCGGATTGACAGTTCGGACATTTTAGAGAGCCCTGACCTCAACCGGTAATCCAATTGGGAATTAAGGGAATAATAGCGCATTGAAGGCACTACGATTTAACTGAAATTTTTCTTAAGATAAAAGGAAAACGTTGACCAACAGAGAATAAAGAAATCAAGTCAAAATATTATTCTGGTGCCTTCGGGAGAATAGGGAAGAGACAAGGGTGAATCCCTCAAGTCCACGGACCCGCCACTGTAGCTGCGGAGAAAGATGCGTAAAACCACCTTTAGGGAAGTGTGTCTTTCGAGGAAACAGTAGTCAGGAGACCTGCCAGAATTAGCAATACGGCCTTCGCGGATTGGGGTCTGAAACAAGCTTACTTTACCCTGCCATACGGCAGGGTTTTTTGGAGACATCATGTTTTACCTGGCTGGTTGTTGTCGGACGAACCAAAGTCACTGGGAAATGAGCATAGGAGCGGTGTTATCTGGCCTCCTGAAGCGGATGGCCTCGCTTCAGCCAAGCTTCGAACTGGCTGGCGTTAAAACCTGCCACCGGCTGGAAGTATATTGTTACACCGACGACCCAGAGGTGGGACGCCTGTTTCAAGAAATGGCCGGCGACTATCTGGAACCGGCGCCGGACTCGTCTGGTTCCGGTTATTGGCGGACCGGACCTGCCGTGATTGAGCATCTTTTTAACGTCAGTGCCGGTTTGGAATCGCTGATCATCGGGGAATCGGAGATTCTGGGGCAACTCCGGGAATGCCTGCGGGAATCGGAACAATACGGACAGGTTGGCCCAATGCTAAAGATCCTGTTCGGCAACGCGGTGATCGTCGGGAAAAAAGTCCGGGCCGAGACGGAGATCGGTAGAGGTTCCGTTTCCTATCCGGGTTTGGTTTGGGAGATTATCAAAGCGCAAGGCTATGCCGGGAAAGGGCATGCCTTGATTATCGGCACCGGAAAGTTAAGCGATACCATCGGACGAATTCTGGTCAAGCAGGGGATCACCCCCGATTATGTCGCGGGCCGCGATCCGTTCAAAGCGGAGTCCCTGGCCCAAAAATACGGCGGCGCCTGGCACCGGCTCGAGGCGATACCGGAATTGCTTGGCAATCATGCCATTGTCATTGGCGCTTCGGCGGCGGCCGCCGAACTGATCCCAGCCCGGGAGATCGGACCACTTACCGGGCGGAGGTTGATCATCGACCTGTCGAGCCCGTCGATTGTGGCGCCGGAGATCAAAGCCAAGCCGGGCTGGAGTGTTTTTGGCCTCGACGAACTGCGGGAGCTGGCCAACGCCAATGCCGGCCAGCGCCGGCAGGCGATGGTTGCGGCCGGAGCGCTGGCGGCCAAGGCGGTCGAGGCGACGATCCTTGAGATTCATCGTAGGAAGCAATCATATGACTTTTCGGAAACATCCCGGCGGATTTTGTCCGAGGGACAAGCATCCCTGGCCGGCCTTTTGGACAAGGTCGATAACGACCGGTTGCGGAGGGAGATCCTCGATCAATGGAACGCTCAACTGCGCCGGATCATGCATCTGTCGGTAGCTGCCGGAAAACTGGACTCCTTGGGTTCCAGTCCGGAATCGGGCCGGTTTTTGCCGGTGGTGCTGTCGGTGGTGAACAAGCCGGTATTGGTGGTCGGCGGCGGTAAGGTCGCCTTGCGCAAAGTTCAGAAACTGCTCGGCGCCGGGGCTGCGGTGACGGTTCTGGCTCCAACAGTTGATGAACAGCTCGACAAGCTGTGTCAGAATGGGAAATGCCGCCGGATCGATGGCCATTATGCGCCGGAATCCTTGGCGGGCCAGGCGGTTGTGGTGGCTGCGACGAGCGACCATTCCGTCAATCAACAGATTGTGGCCGACGCCCGTCGCCGGAACCTGCTGGTAAGTTCGGCGGACGGCGATCCTGACGCGGATTTCATTTTTCCGGCGGTGATCCGGCGGGGCGATCTGCTGGTGGCGATCTCCACTTCCGGAAAAAGCCCGATGATGGCCAAACAAATCCGCCAGGAACTGGAGGCCCTGTTCGATCAGGAATTATTCGGCGCGATGGACCGCGACGGAGAGCCACCGGATTGGCCGGAAAGATGATAGGGTACGGAGCAACTGCATTGCAAACCGACATAATTTTATTGGGGCATGGCAGCCGGAATGAGACCGCAGCCCGAGAGTTATCCGAATTGGCCGCTACGGTCGCTCGGCTCCGGCCGGATTGCCGGATCTGCCCGGCGTATTTACAGTTTGGAGACCCTTTGCTGGCGGACGCTGTAACCCGGTCAGTCCAGGCGGGAGCGGAACGGATCGTGATTATCCCGGTTTTTTTATTCGCCGGCAGCCATGTGGAGCGCGCGATTCCGGAGACAATGGCCGTGCTGCGGAGCCAGTTTCCGGCGGTGCGGATGAAAGTAGGCCGTTATTTGGGGCCGGACCGTGTCCTCGCGGATCTGATTGGCTCCAGAATCGACGAAGCCGTGGCGGAGCGGGATTAGCGTTTGATTGCGTCGGAGCGGGGTGAGTTATTTGGAGCGAGGTTTGATTCAAGCATATACCGGCGACGGCAAGGGAAAGACCACCGCCGCCATTGGGCAGGCGGTCCGGGCCTATGGCCGGGGCTGGCGGGTGATCGTCTTTCAGTTCCTGAAACCGGAAGGCGGCTCGGGCGAATTGCTGACCCTGGCCGGATTGCGGCCGCCCTTACCCGTCAGGCCGCTGGGAACCGGCGAGTTTATTATCAACCGGCCGCCGACCCCGGAAGAGATCCGACGCGCGGAAGAAGGATGGGACCAGGTGGTCCGGGCCATGAATTCCCGGGAATATGATCTGGTGGTCGTGGACGAACTGAGCCATGCGGTCAATACCGGACTCTTGAAAGTGGACCGGATCGCGGTCGATCTGGACCGGCGCCCCAAGGAACTGTCGGTCGTGCTCACCGGGCGGAATATGCCCGGCCCTCTCCTGGCCGGTGCCGATCTGGTCACGGAAATGCGTCTGGTCAAGCATCCGTTTCGAAAAGGGATCGCCGCCCGGGAGGGAATTGAGTATTAATGAGTATTGAAACGAAAGAGGCGTTACTTTGGTGAGGCGTCCGCTGATCGTCGGCACTCGCGGCAGTCAATTGGCTCTGCGGCAAGCCGGAATCGTGGCCGGCCGCTTGCGGGAGGCCGGTTGGCCGGCAGAATTGAAAGTGATCGCCACCGAGGGTGACCGAAACCAGCAACTTTCGCTGCGCGGCACCGCCGGAGCCGGTCTGTTCGTCCGCGACATCGAACGGGCGTTGTTGGACGGGGCGATCGATCTGGCGGTTCACAGTCTGAAGGATCTTCCGATTGAGATGGCTCCCAGTTTGCGATTGGCGGCGGTTTTGACCCGGGAAGATCCCCGGGAGGCCCTGCTCTTGGGGCCGTCCGGCGCCTTGCCGGGCTTGCCACAGGCCGCCCGGATCGGAACGTCGAGCCTGCGCCGGCTCGCGCAGTTGCGGCTGTTGTTTCCGGATGCCTGTTTTCCGGAGATTCGCGGGAATATCGACACCCGAATCCGGAAGCTTTCGGAGGGTCTCTACGACGGGATCGTCCTAGCAGTGGCGGGGTTGAAGCGGCTCAATCTCGACACCCGGATTGAGCGGATCTTTACGCTGGAAGAATGTTTGCCTGCGCCCGGACAGGGGGTTATCGGGGTCCAAGTCCGCGAAGAACCGGACGAACCCGAAATTGGCGACTGTCTCAATGACCCGGCCACCGCCGGCGCGGTCCGGGCGGAACGGGCTTTCTTACAGCAATTGGGCGGCGGCTGCCGGCTGCCGGTTGGCGCTTTGGCCGAGATCCGCGCCGGAAAACTGATCTTGCGGGGCATGGTCGCCGACAGCCGGGGCGCGAGCATCTTGAAACGGGAAACGGACGGGCCGGTAACCAAGCCGGAAGCGCTGGGCCGGGATTTGGCCGATTGGTTTATCGGGAAAGGAATTGTCGATTGGACGTGAATGAGTCGCAGAGAATCGTTTATCTGGTCGGCGCCGGGCCCGGCGATCCCGGTCTGTTGACGCTACGGGGGCGCCGGCTTCTGGAAGCGGCCGAGGTCGTGGTCTACGACCGGCTGGCTGCGACCAGTTTATTGAGCTACGTTCCGGCCGGGGCCGAACTGATCGATGTGGGGAAGGCGCCCGGAGCCCATTCATATGGGCAGGAAGCCATCAATCGCCTGTTGGTCGAAAAGGGCCGCTCCGGGAGACGGGTGGTCCGCCTGAAGGGCGGCGATCCACTGCTGTTTGGCCGGGGCGGTGAGGAGGCCCTGGCGTTGCGGGAAGCCGGCATCGCCTTTGAGATCGTTCCCGGTGTTTCCGCCGCGCTTGCCGCGCCCGCCTATGCCGGAATCCCCGTGACCCATCGCGGCCTGGCCGCTGGGGTGACCATCCTGACCGGGCATGAGATGGAAGGAAAGGCTGAGGCCGGCCGGATCGACTGGCCCCGGATCACCCGTGGCGGTCAAACGCTGGTCATTCTGATGGGAATGGCCAATCTCCGTCAGATTGTCGCGGTGCTATTGACTCAACTTGATCCGGAGACAGCGGCGGCGATCGTCGAAAAAGGCACCTTGCCGGAGCAGCGAACCGTCCAAGGCCCGTTGCGCCGTTTGGCCGAACTGGCCGAAGCGGCCGGGCTCGGCGCTCCGGCGGTCATCGTGGTCGGCGCCGTGGCCGGATTGGCTGAAACCCTGGATTGGGTAGCCCGGCGCCGGCCACTGCTTGGCTGGAGAATTCTGCTCACCCGTCCGCTCGGACAAACCCGCGAACTGGCCGACGCGATCAATGACAATGGGGGCGAACCGTTGCTGTTTCCAACCATCCGGGTGGAAGAGCTGGAAGCCGTTCTGTCGGCTGAGTTGACGGCAGCGATCAGTGTTGCCGATTGGATCGTATTTACGAGCCGGAACGGGGTTCAATCCTTCTTTACGCAGTTGGACCGGGCGGGCCGGGACTCCCGGGAGCTGCACGGCAAGCAAATCGCGGCCATTGGTCGGGCCACGGCCGGCGCATTGCTGGAGCGCGGGATCCGCGCCGACCTGGTTCCGGACCATTTTACGTCAGAACAATTGCTGCGCTCACTCACCCCGCAGGTCCGGGATCGAACCATTCTCCTGCCGCGAGTCCAGGAGGCGCCGCCGGCGCTGGCGGAAGGATTGCGGGCCGGAGGAGCGTCAGTCATTGAATTGCCCTTATACCGGGTGGTCACCGAAACCGGGCACGGCCCGGAGATCCGCTCCCGGCTTGAACGCCGGGCGGTTCAGGCGGTCTGTCTGACCAGTCCGTCCACGGTCCGGGGGCTCTTGGAGAATGTCGAGGGAGACCTTAGCTTGCTGGATGAAGTCCATCTGGTTTGCATCGGGCCGGTTACCGCCGCCTACGCCGCCGAACAAGGCCTGAAAATCGCCGGAGTCGCCGCCAATAGCGGATCCGTTGAACTGCTCGAATGTTTGATTGGGATTGCGAAGCAATCGGCTCGTTGCTTTTAATAAATTCAACTAGTTGATGACCCAGTTGGAACGTTTATTTTCTTTTTCGCGCAACCGTTTTTTGTTTCCAGGCGAATAAAAGAATTGATTTGAACAGGAATTTGCCTGATTTTACAGGAAAAGAGCAAGACCGGACCGGGAATCTTGTTTCCGGACACTTCGGGAACCGTTCTGGTGCCGGAAAAGATCGGTTTTTAACGACGGAAGGAAGTTTGGAACCGCCGGCACGATCAATGATTGCCAGACGCAACGGCCGGAAGGGCCGGAGCAGTTTTCCAACGGCGGAGTTTCCTTGCGGCGATTTCAAAATAAAACAGGAAGTGATACCATGGCTTTTCCCATTCAACGCTTGCGCCGGTTGCGCCAAAATCCGGGATTGCGAAATTTATTCCGGGAAACGGTGTTGACCGTCGACGATCTGATTTATCCGCTGTTTGTGGTTTCCGGAACCGGGGTCCGGGAGGAATTGACTTCGCTTCCGGACAACTATCATCTGTCAGTGGATCAATTGGCGGAGGAAGCCGCCGCTATAACCGGTCTGGGCATCAATGCCGTGCTCCTGTTCGGCATCCCCGAGTTCAAGGATGAAGCGGGGACCAGCGCCCATCAGGCCGACGGTACGGTGCAGCGGGCTATCGCCGCCCTGAAAGCGGCTCAGCCGGAGTTGCTGGTCATTGCCGATCTTTGCCTGTGCCAGTATACCTCCCATGGACATTGCGGCCTGCTGAAGGGCGACTGCATCGATAACGACGCCACGCTGGCCGTGCTCCGACAAGTGGCGCTGTCGTATGCCCGGGCCGGCGTCGATGTCATTGCGCCGTCGGACATGATGGACGGCCGGGTGGCGGCGATCCGGGGGGCCCTGGACGATAACGGCTATAGCTCAATACCGATCCTTTCCTACGCCGCCAAATACGCTTCCGGGTTCTACGGGCCGTTCCGGGAGGCGGCCGGTTCCGCGCCGCGTTTCGGCGACCGGTCGACCTATCAGATGGATCCGGCCAACGGTGACGAAGCGATGCGGGAAATCGGCGCCGACCTTGAAGAAGGCGCCGACATGGTGATCGTGAAACCGGCCTTGAGCTATTTGGATATTATCACCCGGGCCCGGAGCGATTTTAACGTTCCGATCGTCGCTTACAATGTGAGCGGCGAGTATGCCATGGTCAAGGCGGCCGGCGCCAACGGCTGGATCGATGCTAAGCGGGTCACTCTGGAGATTCTCCGGTCCATCAAGCGCGCCGGCGCCGACGCGATCATTACCTATCATGCCAAGGAAGTTGCGCTTTGGCTGCGGCGGGAAGGGAAAAACTATGTCTGAGACGATTCGTTCCCAAGCGTTATTTGAACGAGCCAGGCGGGCCATTCCCGGCGGGGTGAACAGTCCGGTGCGGGCGTTTACGGCCGTCGGCGGAACTCCCCGGTTTATCCGCAAGGGCGCCGGGGCTTATCTATGGGACGCCGATGGCCGACGCTATCTCGATTTTGTGGCGTCATGGGGTCCGCTGATCCTGGGACATGCGCATCCCGAGGTCTTGGAAGCGATTCAGCGGGCGATGACCGACGGGACGAGTTTCGGAGCGCCCACCGAGGCCGAGGTGGAACTGGCCGAGGCCATTCTGGAGGCGTTTCCAAGCATGGACCGGGTGCGGTTAGTCAATTCGGGCACGGAAGCGACCATGAGCGCCATTCGCTTGGCCCGGGCCTATACCGGCCGAAATTTGATCGTCAAGTTCGCCGGATGCTACCATGGGCATGTCGACAGCCTGTTGGTCAAGGCCGGATCTGGCGCAGCCACCCTGGGCGTGCCGGATTCGGCGGGCGTTACGCCGGAGCTGTCCGGGCAGACCGTGGTGCTCCCCTTTAATCAGTCGGAGACCGTGGCCGGCCTGTTCCGGGAGCGCGGTGATGCAATCGCCGCGGTAATCGTGGAGCCGATCCCGGGCAATATGGGGCTGGCGTTGCCTAAGCCCGGATTCTTGGAGACGCTCCGGCGTGAAACCGAAAATTACGGCGCGTTGCTGATTTTTGACGAAGTGATCACTGGATTCCGGGTCGGCTATGGCGGAGCCCAGACCCGTTTCGGCGTAACCCCCGATCTCACCTGTCTCGGCAAGATCATCGGGGGTGGCCTGCCGGTGGGCGCCTACGGCGGGAAACGGGAAATCATGGCGTTGATCGCTCCCGAGGGACCGGTTTATCAGGCGGGCACGCTATCGGGGAACCCATTGGCCGTGGCCGCTGGCCTGGCCACCTTGGGGATCTTGAAACGCGACAACCCGTATGCCGGGCTCAGTTCGCTGACCGGGGACTTCGCGGCGAAACTCCGGGCCGCGTTTGACGCGGCGCGGGTTCCGGTCGTGATCAACCAGACCGGATCGATGTTTACGATCTTTTTCACCAAGGATCCGGTAGCGGACTTTGAAAGCGCCGCCCAAAGCGATACCCGGCGCTACGCCCGGTTTTTCCACGGCATGCTGGAGCGGGGGTTCTATTTCAGTCCGGGTCAGTTTGAGACCTGTTTTGTCTCCTGCGCCCATGACCCGGCGGAGCTAGAAGCGGCAGCCGAGGCGGCCCGGTCCATCGCGGCCACGCTTGAGGCTTATATAGGATGAAATAAGTTGAATTGAATTAATTAATTTTCCATCATGGCTGGTTTACTGGACATGATGCATATAAGAAATTTAATTTAACTTATATAGCGAATCAATACGAAATCACGGAGCGATAGGGTGGGACCGGAACATTTCATCGTGAGTTGCGGAGGCGCGGCAATCGACCGGATCGTGGGCGATCCGAAAGCAATCCCGCATCCGGTGGTCGGCATCGGCCGTTTCATTTTATTTCTGGAAACCCGGTTGAACCGGCCGGGCCTGAACCGGGTTCCGGCCCGGCTTTTGGGGGCTCTGACGGTGCTGGCGGTAGTGGGTGTTTCATACGGGGCGACCTGGGGGATTTTGAAGTTGGCCTCGACCGTTCCGTGGCTGTTTTGGCCGCTTCAGCTCTGGCTGATGGGAACCACCATCGCCTGGAAGGGATTGCACCGGGCGGGACTGGAGATTTTCCAGTCGCTCAGCAGAGGCGATCTGGCCAAAGCCCGGCGGCAAGTGGGGATGATCGTCGGCCGGGATACCACGGACCTGCCCAAGCCGGAACTGATCCGGGCCACGGTGGAATCGGTGGCCGAGAACACGGTGGACGGGGTTATGGCGCCGTTGCTTTTCGGGCTGGCTGGCGGGGCGCCGCTGGCCATGGCGTATCGCGCCGTGAATACGCTCGATTCAATGCTGGGGTATAAGAATGAACGGTATCTTCATTTCGGATGGGCCGCCGCCCGCTTGGACGACCTGGCGAACTGGATCCCGGCCCGGCTTACGGCGGTGTTGATGGCCCTGGCGGCTTGGCTGATGCGAATGAACGGGCTGCGGGCCCTGCGGATCGCCTGGCGGGACGCAGCGAAACATCCCAGCCCCAACGGCGGCTGGCCGGAAGCGGTAGTCGCCGGAGCGCTGGGAGTGCGGTTGGGCGGGTTTAATCGGTATCATGGGGTCATTTCGTTTCGGGAATATCTCGGCGATCCGGTCCGGGAGTTCGAGGAGCGTCAGATTATAACGGCGATCCGCATTTTAGACGGATCGGCGCTGCTGTTGGTGGTGTTTATGCTATTGGGGCTGGTTTTATTATAGATTTTTGAATCGAGGCGAAGTAATATGAGTTTGCTGGAAACGACCGTCAATCAAATCGGAGACTTGGACCGGGCAGCAATGGAACGGGTTCAACGGCGGGAGGACAGCCTGACCAAACCTCAGGGCAGTCTTGGAGTTTTGGAGCGGATCGCTGTCCAATTAGGGGGCATCACCGGGAAAGACCTCCCGGAGGTTGTCAAAAAAGCCATCGTGGTCATGGCTGCCGACCACGGAGTGGTGGCCGAAGGAATCAGCGCCTTTCCCCAGGAAGTGACCGTGCAGATGGTCTATAACTTCATTAACGGCGGCGCGGCCATTAACGTGCTGGGCCGGCACGCCGGCGCCGAAGTCTTCGTGGCGGATCTGGGAGTCGCGGCCAAAATCGAACATCCGCAAGTGATCGATAAGAAAGTCCGACCGGGAACCGCCAATATGGCCGCCGGTCCCGCCATGACCCGGGCCGAGGCGATCCGGGCGCTAGAGGCTGGAATCGAACTGGCCGGTCAATTGGTCGATCAAGGCTATCAAATGCTGGCTACCGGAGAGATGGGCATTGGCAACACCACCGCCTCTAGCGCGGTATTCGCCGCTTTCCTCGGCCAACCGGCGACGGCGGTGGCCGGGCGTGGAACTGGCCTTGACGAGCAGGCGGTCTCCAGGAAAGCGGCGGTAATTGACCGGGCCATTGCGGTTAATCGGCCCGATCCCCGGGATCCGCTGGATGTTCTCAGTAAAGTCGGCGGTTTGGAGATCGGAGGCTTGGCCGGGTTGATTTTAGGCGCCGCGGCGCGGCAGGTCCCGGTGGTGATCGACGGGTTCATCAGCTCCGCAGCGGCGCTGGTGGCGGCGAGGATCGCCCCGAAATCGGTTTCGTATATGATCGCTTCGCATTGCTCGGCGGAAATGGCCCATCGACAACTCTTGGAAACCTTGGGATTAAAACCAGTGCTGGAGCTGGAGATGCGGCTCGGCGAAGGGACCGGCGCGGCGCTCGCTTTTCACCTGGTCGAAGCCTCGGTCAAAATTCTCCGGGAAATGGCGACCTTCGAATCGGCGGGAGTGTCCAATAAGCAATGAGCGCTGCGGAACACATTCTGATTACCGGGGGGAGCCGTTCCGGCAAGAGCCGGTTCGCCGAAACCCTGGCGGCGCGGCTGGGGGGAGATGTGCTGTACCTGGCCACCGCCGAAGCGTTGGACGGAGAGATGGTGGAACGAATCGCCAATCACCGCCGGCGCCGGCCGGCCCAATGGCGCACGCTTGAAGTGCCGCTGGATCCGGCGGCCGCGATCCGGGAGGCTGCTCCAGGACAGACGCTGTTGCTGGATTGTCTGACCTTATTCCTGAGCAATCTGCTCTTTCAAAAATACCCGGCCGCTGGCGCGGCGGACCAAGCCGGAGCGGTTCAGGCCGAGATCGAGTCCCTGGCCGCCGCGCTCGCCGCCAGTCCGGCCCATATTATCGTGGTAACCAACGAGGTCGGATCGGGAATCGTGCCCGAGAATGCGTTGGCCAGATTTTACCGCGATCTGGCCGGGTCCGCCAATCAGACGATCGCCGCTGTCTGCGATCAGGTTTACCTGGTCGTCAGCGGAATTCCGGTATTGATCAAGGGGAATCAGTATGATTAAAGCGCTCCGGACCGCCATCGGGTTCCTGACGGTATTGCCGGTGAGCCCGAAAGAGATCTCAAGCCGCGATTTCGGCGGTTCCGTCGCCTTCTTTCCACTGATCGGCCTGGTGTTTGCCTCGCTGTATTGGCTGGGAGTCAACGGACTGGGGAGAGTCCTTCCACCCGAAATTGCCGCCTGGCTGACCGTCTTTGGGGCAGTGGCATTGAACGGCGCCATTCATTGGGACGGGTTCGCCGATACCGCCGATGGCTTGGGGGGGCATACTCCCGAACAGCGCCGGGCGATCATGAAGGACAGCCGGTTAGGCGCTTTTGGCGGCATTGCGTTGCTCTTTTTGGCGCTTGGCAAGGTTTTGACTTTATCGCATCTGGTGGGAACGCCGTTTTTGTTGTTGCTCTGCGCCCCGGTCCTGTCCCGGTGGGCAATGGCGGTATTGCTCTATACGCAGCCGTCAGTCTCCCAGGGGTTATTACGGATGTTTGAGATTGGGGACCGGCAGGCCGGGATCTTTGCCGCTACTCTTTGGATGGCGATCCTGGTAGGTTTAGGATGGCCGCACAGCCTTTGGCTGCTAGGAGTGGCCGGAATCTTAATCCTAATGCTGATTCCGCTGATTCGTCGCACATTTGGTGGGATTACCGGCGATATTTTGGGTGCTGTTAATGAATTGACTGAATTAATAATTCTGGTGGGACTGGTGGCGCTTGGACAATGAATAAGCCGGACCTTGATTTTGATCCGGCCGGCGAACGGCATGGCGGGGATATCATCGCGGCCGGCCGGACCTATCGGCGCGGCCGGTTTCTTGATCTAAGCATCAATTTGAACCCCTGGGGTCCGCCGGCCCGGTTATGGTGGGAGTTGCTGAAGGCAGTTCCCAAGATTGGGCAATATCCGCAGCCCTATACCGCGGATGGTGCCGCCCGGATTGCGGCGTTCTTCGGGGTTCCCGAATCCCGGGTCGCCTTAGGCAACGGGGCGGCCGAGTTGATTGCGGTATTGCCCCAGGCCTTGCCGGTCCGGCGGGCTGTTGTTTTGGAACCGACTTTCTCCGAATATCGGCGCGCTTTTGGGGCGGCGGAAAAATCGCTGCGCCAGTTGCTGCTTGGCCCGGAGTATCAACTTGACCTCTCGGTATTGGAACGGGAAATCGTACCCGGCGATCTGCTCTTCCTTTGCCAGCCCAACAACCCGACCGGCCGGGTGCTGCCCGAGGCCACGCTCGCGGCAGCGCTTGAGCTGACGGAACGCAGCGGGGCCTGGCTGGCCGTAGATGAGTCTTTTTTGTGGTTTTGCGGGCCAATCCTGGAGTTGACCTTGGCCGCCCGGTTGGAGCAACATCCGCGCTTAATCATTTTCAATTCATTGACTAAAATCGGATCCGTTCCCGGACTGCGTTTGGGCTTCATGATGGCCGCGCCGGAAGTAATCCGCGTGGTTCAACGCGCGCTAAACCAATGGAATGTCAACCGGATGGCCCAGCAGATCCTTCCGGCTGTCTTGGACCGGGCGTTTTTGGACCGTTCGTGGAAACTTTTGATTACGGAAAATCGTTGGTTACAAGAGAAGCTGGCCGGAATACCCGGCATTGCGGTCTATCCATGGGAAGCTAATTTTTACCTGATCAGGGTCGAAATGCCCGGAATTACCGCGGCCGACATCGTTGCAAAATTGGGAGGACGGGGAATCCTGATAAGAGATTGCCGGAACTTTGCCGGGTTAGAGCGGGATTATTTCCGGGTCGCAGTCGGCCGGAGAGCCCAGAACCTGACTTTTGTTGAAAATTTGGTAGCTTCCCTGGATTTATGATATTAAATCAGGAGCGGATCGATGACGTCATTCGGAACCCTATACCTGGTGGCCACGCCCATCGGCAACTTGGAGGATATCAGCCGGCGGGCCTTGCGAATCCTGAACGAAGTCGACTTAATCGCGGCCGAGGATACCCGTCATACTTTGAAATTATTGAATCACTTCGAAATCCGGAAGCCGCTCGTCAGCTATCATCAGCATAATGAACGCGAGCGTAGCCAGGAGATTATCGGACGGATCGAAACCGGAACCAGCGTGGCGCTGGTCTCCGACGCCGGAATGCCCGGAATCTCGGACCCCGGCGGTCAGTTGGTCGCTGACGCCATCCAGCGCGGAATCCAGGTGGTCCCGATCCCCGGACCCTCGGCGATTATTACGGCTTTAGCCGCGTCCGGACTGGACACCGGATCGTTTTTGTTTGAGGGTTTTTTGCCCCGTCAGAACAAGGAGCAACTGAAACGGCTGGGTGAATTGAAAGCGTTTCGGGGGACATTGGGGTTCTATGAGGCACCGCACCGGCTGACGCATACCCTGAAGAATATCGCGACGGTGTTCGGGGAGCGTCGGGTCGTCCTGGCCCGGGAATTGACGAAATTGCATGAAGAATTCATCAGGGGAATGATTAGTGATGTCATCCAAAAAATAACAGAACAGGAAACGCGGGGCGAGTTCACCATCCTAGTGGAAGGTGAAAGAGAACCGGACGTTTTTCGACAAGATTCGACAAATTATGATTTTAACCATTTATTTGACACAATGGAGGCATCGGACCGGAGTTTAAAAGAAAAACTCAAGGAGATCGCTAAAGCGACGGGGAGGAGCGCCAGGGAGGTTTATGGAATGTACCTCGATTATCGCGGCGAAAGTAAAAAATAAGAGGAGGTTTTCCCTCCCCTAATATCCTCTTTAGCAGGCGCCTTTCATCGATTCCAGGCATGATTTGCAAATGTTTTTCTCTTTAAAGTTTTTAATCCCTTCCGCGTTGCCACAGAAAATACAAGCCGGCTCGTATTTTTTGAGGATAATCTTTTCGCCATCCACATAAATTTCAAGCGCGTCTTTCTCATCAATCTGAAGGGTCCGTCTCAGCTCAATAGGGATAACCACCCGCCCTAACTCGTCAACCTTACGTACAATTCCTGTAGATTTCATCATAATACGTCACCCCTTTCGTTAAAATTCGACAATCTTCAACATTTATTATACCTATATTTACTTTCAAAGTCAATTTGATCCAAAAAAGTTTCCGAGAAATTTACAATTAAAATGGAATTAACAGCGGGTTAAATTTAACGGGTTTTTCCTCTGAAAATGGGGAAATTAATGATAAAATTTACCTGCGGCCTGCGCCGGAAAGAATGATCTTGACAAAACCGGCGGCAGTGGATATAGTATAAAGAAATTATTGCCATTGAAGACTATGATGGAAAGAGTACTCAAGGCGGCGCGCCGCGAAGAGAGCCGGGAGGGTGGGAACCGGCCGGAGCCGATTGAGGAAAATGATTCCGGAGTCGCCGGGGCGAATCAAGGAGTAGATCCGGCCGCTCATCCACGTTACGGATGCCAAGTCCTTCCCTGGCGGGAAGGAGAATTGGGGTGGTACCACGAAGGCTAGCCTCTCGTCCCCGGCGGGATGAGGGGCTTTTATTTTTTCTTGAGATTAATATAGAGGAGGAACATCCATGGGCAAGTTTTATCTCACGACGCCGATTTATTATCCCAGCGACAATCTGCATATCGGGCACGCCTATACCACGGTAGTCGCCGATGCGCTGGCCCGCTATCACCGTCAGATCGGCGACGATGTCTGGTTTCTGACCGGCACCGATGAACACGGTCAAAAGATCCAGCGCCGGGCCGAAGCGGCCGGAAAAACGCCTCAGGAATATGTGGACGGGATCGTCGCCAATATCAATCAGTTATGGCGGCTGTTCCAGATCACCAACGACGATTTCATCCGGACCACCGAGGCCCGGCATGAGCAGGCGGTCCAACAGATCTTCGAACGTTTGTACAACCAGGGTGATATTTATAAGAGCGAATACGAAGGCTGGTACTGTACGCCCTGCGAAGCCTTCTGGCTGGAACGGCAGTTGCAGGAGGGCAAGTGTCCCGATTGTGGCCGCGAGGTTGAACTGGTCAAGGAAGAAAGCTACTTTTTTCGGCTATCCAAATATGCCGACCGCCTGATGAAGCATATCGAGGAACATCCCGAATTCATCCAACCGGTTTCTCGCAAAAACGAGATGATCAATAATTTTCTCAAGCCGGGCCTGGAGGATCTCTGCGTCTCCCGGACCACCTTCAATTGGGGAATTCCGGTGCCGTTCGACCGGAAACACGTTGTCTATGTCTGGTTGGACGCGCTTTCCAATTATATTACGGCCCTCGGCTATCCGGATCATCCCGACAAGTTTCAAAAGTACTGGCCGGCCGAGTTGCATCTGGTTGGGAAGGAGATCGTCCGTTTCCACACGATCATCTGGCCGATTATCCTGATGGCGCTCGATCTCCCCTTGCCGAAACAAGTCTTCGGCCACGGCTGGCTGGTCCTGGAAAGCGGAAAAATGTCCAAATCCAAAGGAAACGTCATTGACCCGGTGGTCCTGATCGAAAAGTACGGGCTGGACGCCATCCGCTACTACCTGCTGCGGGAGATTCCCTTCGGCGCCGACGGGTTTTACACCGAGGAAGCCCTGATCCTTCGAACCAATCAGGATCTGGCTAATGATCTCGGTAATCTCCTGCACCGGACGCTGTCAATGATCGAGAAGTTTAATGAAGGATTGATCCCCGCGCCAGGAGCCTATCAGGAGCTGGATCAGCAAGTGATTCGCCAGGCCGAGGCCAGCATCGCCGAAGCGGCTCAAGCTATGGCCAAACTGGAAGTGAATAACGCGCTGGTCGCCATCTTCAAATTGATCGGCCGGGCCAACAAATATATCGACGAAGCCGCGCCATGGGCGCTGGCCAAAAAGGCCGAGACCCGGGAGCGGTTGCAGACCGTGCTTTACACCATGGCCGAGACGCTGCGGTTGTCAGCGGTATTGCTCGCGCCATTCCTGGTCGAGGCGCCGGGCAAGATCTGGGAGCAACTTGGGCTCGCCGACGCGCCGACGGATCAGCCGTATCACGAGGCCATCCGCTGGGGCGGTTTGGCGTCCGGAACCCGGACCCGGAAAGGGAATCCGATTTTTCCCCGGATCGAAATAGAGAAGGCGGAGCCGGCATCCGCGCCAGCGCCGACGCCCGCTGCCAAGCCGGAACCCGCTCCGGCTCAGGCTGCTTCGGCCGAAACCGGATTAATCACCATTGACGAATTCGCCAAGATCGATCTGCGGGTGGCGAAGGTGCTCGAAGCCGAACGGGTTGAAAAATCCGATAAATTGATGAAACTTAAAGTGCGGGTGCTCGGAACGGAACGGCAGATCGTGGCCGGAATCGCCCAGCATTATACGCCGGAGCAGTTGGTCGGGAAAGAGATCGTGGTGATCGCCAATTTAAAACCAGCCAAACTGCGTGGCCTGCTCTCCGAGGGGATGCTGTTGGCCGCTTCCAATGACCAGGGCGAACTAGCCTTGGTCCGGCCGGAGGCCGAGATCGGCGAAGGATCGAAGGTACGGTAGGAATGTGGATCGACAGCCATTGCCATCTCAATGATCCGGCCTATGCGGCCGACTATCGGGAAGTGATCGGGCGGGCGGTATCCGAAGGAGTCACGACGCTGGTCGTGGTCGGATACGATCTGCCCTCTTCGGAACGGGCGGTGGAGTTGGCCGGGGAATTCGATTGCGTATGGGCGGCGGTCGGCGTTTCACCGCATGACGCCAAGGATTGGAACGAACGGGCCGCGGGGTGTCTGGAACAGTTATTGCAGACCCCGCGGGTGGTCGCCTTGGGCGAGATCGGTCTCGATTATCACTATCAGGAATCGTCCCGGGAGCAACAGTGGCTGGCCTTCGAGGCGCAGTTGGCCATCGCCGCCAGTCACGGCAAGCCGGTAATCATTCACACCCGGGAGGCCGCCCAGGATACTCTGGACCGGCTCGCTAACGCCAAGTCCGGGGCCGGCGTGATGCATTGCTATACTGGAAGTCTGGAGATGGCCAGGGAGTTCATGAAATTAGGGTTTTATATTTCCTTCGCCGGGCCGCTGACGTTCAGCAACGCCGCCCGGCTGCGGGAAGTGGCGGCCGGAGTGCCCCTGGAACGGACTTTGATCGAAACCGACTGCCCGTATCTGACGCCCCATCCGTTCCGGGGCAAACGGAACGAGCCGGCCAATCTGGTGCTCACCGGGCAAAAACTGGCGGAGATCAAGGGAATCCCGGTGGACCAAGCAATGGCCCAAACCAGCGCCAATACCCGAAGCTTGTTCGGCATCCAGGGTTCCTAAAGCTAAAACTGTGTTTTGTCGCAAATTGGCTCTTTCCTGAATATGGTAATGAGGGTAAAATGAAGGACGATAGCCATTCAACCTCGCGGAGCATGATCTTCGCCTATCCGCTACGCGACTCATTGTATCTGAATATCACCAACCGCTGCCAGAACGCTTGCACCTTTTGCATCCGGCAGACGAGCGGCGGGGTGGGGTACGATCTTTGGCTCGAACGGGAGCCCTCGGCCGACGAAGTCGTGGCTGCCATTGGCGATCCCGGCCGGTATCGGGAGATCGTCTTCTGCGGTTATGGCGAGCCGCTCAGCCGGCCCGAAGTGGTGACGGAGGTGGCCCGGCACATCAAAGAACGCTCCTCGGTTCCGGTCCGGATTAATACCAACGGGTTGGCCGACCTTTTTCTGGAAGACGATGTGCTGCCGAAGTTGAAAGGACTGATCGAGACCGTCTCGATCAGCCTGAACGGGCACGATGCCGCCACTTACTACGCTTTGACGCGCAGCCGGTTCGGACTCGCCGCCTTTGATGCAATCCTCGAATTTGCCCGGCGGAGTAAGGAATATATCCCTAAAGTGGTCTTTTCCGTAGTCCGGGTACCCGGGGTCGATATAGCGGCCGCCAGCCGGATTGCCGCTGATCTCGGGGTGGAGTTTCGTGTGCGTGAAATGCAAGGGGACAATTCGTAGCAGGATTTTTGGCTTGTCCGGCGAAAAGATCTGGGAACGCCGTATCACCAATCGCAAGGGAGGGATGGAATGAGGATTATCAGCGGACGATGGGAGATGAAGTTCCCGCAGTACATAATCATCGCCGCCGGTTTCGCCCTGGCGCTCTCCGGGATCGGCTTCCTGATGTATTTCATCGCGCTGGACCGGGTGACCCTGGAGGTCGACGGTGAACACCAGAAATGGCGAACGCTCAGTTCGACCGTAGGCCAGGTTCTGGAGGAGAAAGGGATTATCCTGAACCCGGGGGATGTGGTGACCCCCGATTCAAAGACCACTATCCGCGAGGACCTGAGGATTCAGGTGATCCGCTCGTTTCCGGTGAAGATTAGCTTCGCCGGGCGGACGGAGGAGTTTTTTACCGTCAGCCGGACGGTCCGGGAAGTGCTGGAGGCCGCCAAAGTCAGCTTTGACGAAGATGACCGGATCCGGCCCGATCGCGACGCAGTGGTTGAGCCCAATCAAACGATCCGGGTGATCAATGTCACTTCCAAGGTGGAAACGAAGCAAGTGGTGGTCCATCCGGCCACCGAATACCGGAAGGACAAAGCGCTGGAGCGGGGCGCGCAGAAAGTGCTTCGGGAGGGCCAATCCGGCCTGGTGGAGCGCCAAATCAAAGTAGTCTATGAGGATGGCCGCCCCACCCGTTATCAGCGCCTGGCCGAGAAGGTCATCAAACCATCGGTCAGCGCCATCATTGCTTTGGGAATCAAACCGGTGATCCGGACCCTTGAGACCTCCCGAGGCAGTTACCGTTATGTTGAAATGAAAAACATGGTGGCCACCGCCTACTATCCGGGGCCGGAGAGTTGCGGCGTATACGCCAAGTACGGCCGGACCTACACCGGAAAGAAGGCCGGATTCGGCCTAGTGGCAGTGGATCCGCGGGTGATTCCGCTGGGAACCCAGCTATACATTGAAGGGTACGGCAAGGCTGAGGCGGCCGATATCGGCTCCGCTATCAAAGGCAACCGGATCGATCTCTGTTACGAGACGTACCGCGAGGCGCTGATGTATGGCAAGAAAAAGGTTAAAGTTTATATTTTAGAATAAGAGATTGGAGATATGGCTTGTTACGAGCGGAACGCCGGATAAATTACGGCGTTCCGTTTTTCTTTTGGAGATGGCCTTCTCGCGGGTTTCAGAAATAACGCGCGCCTTTGTTATGAGAAGCAGGCGGCAGGTGCCCTGGAGCTATAATTGATTATAATGTATTTTAAAGGGGAGCGAGGCGTTCCCTTTTATCGCTGCAAATGATCCAAGGCCTGAACCATTTGTTCTGAGTCTTATTAAAAATCCCAAGAAACCATCGTTATTCGTCAAAAAAAAATTCCAACGGAAGCAGGAGTTGAGAAATGGATGAAGAAATTGGTTTACTGGTCAGACCACTAGGACACTTAATATCATAATAACAATAAAATATAATAAAACACTAACGCAAAAAATCGCTCCGTAGTTGCCAGTGCAAATGAGCAAAGAAAAAGATGTTGTGGGAAACGGTGAAAAGTCAAAATCGCGCGGCTTTTTACCTGACTGCAAATAAACAAAGAGGAGAGTGTGGGAAAAGGATGAGAGACCGGAAACCATCGCGCTTACCGTTGGATTCGGAAACAGTGACATGAGAATCGATGATTCCAATCAGTAGCCCAATAAAACACACCAGGAGGAAAAAATGAAACGATTAAAAGTGCTGCTTGGTTACAAAGCGGAGCCTGAAGAATTGGAAATAATCAAGCAATCATGGTCGCCCGAGATCGAAGTGATAGTTCCCCAATCCCGGGATGCCGAAACCATGAAACGGTTACTCAAAGATGTCGACGCCGTGGTCGGCGATCTCCCGTCGTCCCGGTATTTGCTTGATGCCGCAAATTTAAAATTGATTCACACTACCGGACATGGGATCAATTCATTACTGGATCCAAAAGTCCGTCAATTTCTGCTCGAAAAGAAAGTAACCGTCGCCAAAGCCAGTCCGGCCGCTGCTCCGATTGCCGAGTTCATCATCGCCGGCATGGTAACCATTACCCGCCGGGTCTTTAAAATGCACACCAACCTGGTGGACAACGGCAGTTGGTCCGAGTCAACCAAAACGTTGCGGATGCAAGGGTTGATGGGCGGCGAATTGCAAAATTCGGTATTGGGATTGATGGGATTCGGCGCGATTGGGCAAGAGACCGCCTTGCGAGCCAAGGCCTTCGGGATGACCGTTGGCACCTTGACCCGGCGTCCCGAAACGATTGAAAAGGATAAATACGGGATATCGTTTGCCGCCAGTTCCAAAGATGAGCGGCAAATTGCCGAGTTTTTGGGGCGTTGCGACTATCTCGTCAACGTTATGCCTCTGACCCCGGAAACCCGTAACTTTTTGAATGCCGGGCGTTTCGCGGCGATGAAAGACGGCGCTTATTTTGTAAATATCAGCCGCGGCCCCATCGTGGTTGAGGAAGCTTTATGGGAAGCGTTGCGATCCGGGAAGCTCGCCGGAGCCGCCCTGGATGTCTGGTGCGCCGAAGAAGTGCCTGGACCGCGTAGCTACCCGATACCATATCCGATTCATCACTACAATGTGATCATGACTCCGCATTACGCCGGGGCCACCAAGGAAGTCCGGGCCCGGGCCTTGCGCGGTATCGGCGACAATTTGCGCCGCTGGCTGAATAACGAACCTTTAGTAAATCTGGCCAATCTGGAAAACGGTTATTAATTTGGTTCCGTACAATTCTGGAGATTACCCGGAGGTGGGACGATTTTGAAAAGCGCTTGGGCAATTTCATCCATATGGAATCGTTTGGGTACAAAAGCGGTGCGCGGCTGGAAACGGGACAAATACGTATACTTGATGCTGCTGCCGGTTGTCGCGTATTATATCATCTTCAAGTATCTTCCAATGTACGGAGTGATTATCGCTTTTAAAGACTTTACACCGGCGCAAGGATTTTACGACAGCCCATGGGTTGGGTTTACATGGTTCAAAGAATTTTTTGAGAGCTATTATTGTTGGAGAATCATCCGGAACACATTGCTGCTCAACGTCTACGACGTACTGTTTGGCTTTCCGGCTCCGATTATTTTAGCGTTGCTGCTCAATGAGATCACCAGTAAGAAGTTTAAATCGTTGGCTCAGACCATTTCCTATGTCCCCCATTTTATTTCGGTGGTGGTTATTGCCGGGATGGTTATTAATTTTACCGCCCGGGACGGTTTGATCAACAATTTGATTACCATGGCCGGTGGAACGCCTATCCCCTTTATGAGCAGTCCGAATTGGTTCCGTGCGATTTATGTAGGTTCGGGAATCTGGCAGTCGATTGGCTGGGGTTCGATTGTATATCTGGCGGCGCTGACCAATGTCGATCCCTCGTTATATGAGGCCGCCACCGTGGACGGGGCCGGGCGTTGGAAACAATTGATCCATATCACATTGCCGAGCATCCTGCCGACGATTGTCATTATGCTGATTTTGCGGTTAGGCACAATGATGCAGGTGGGCTACGAGAAGATTATTTTGCTGTATAATCCAATGATTTATGAAACGGCCGACGTCATATCGACCTTTGTTTATCGTAAGGGTCTCTTGCAGATGAACTACAGTTTCAGTGCGGCGGTCGATCTGTTCAATTCCGTTATTAATGTCATCTTATTGATAACCGTCAACCAGGTCTGCAAAAAACTGCGCAGCACCAGTCTTTGGTAGGGGGCTCTGATGATGATTAAAAAAAGTTGCGGCGAACGATTGTTTGACGTGGCGAATATTCTGTTCATTTTGCTGTTGATAGCGATCATGATTTACCCGCTCTTGTATATCGCCGTGGCGTCGGTGTCTGATCCGCTGGCGGTGCTTCAAAATGAAGGTCTGCTGCTATTGCCGAAAGGATTTACCATCCAAGCGTATCAAATGGTGCTGGACAATCCGATGATTCGAATCGGATATATCAATACCTTATATTACGTCATTGGCGGAACGGTGCTCAACATCATTTTGACCGCGTTCGGCGCATACGGCCTGTCACGGCGGAATTTGTTCGGCAAGAGCTTTCTGATGATTATGATCGTGATTACTATGTTTTTTGACGGGGGATTAATCCCTAATTACCTGCTGATTAAGAATCTGGGAATGCTCAATACGCGCTGGGCCATTATTCTTCCGGCGGCGATCAGCACCTTCAATCTGATCGTCATGCGCACCGGATTCCAGGGGATCCCGGACAGTATGGAAGAATCGGCGAAATTGGACGGCGCCAATGATTTTACGATCTTGTTCCGGATTTATATCCCGCTGGCGCTACCGATTGTGGCGGTGATGATCCTGTTCTATTCGGTCGCGCACTGGAATGCTTACTTTAAAGCCATGATTTATCTGAGAGACCGGGCGCTCTTTCCGTTGCAACTCGTCTTGAGGGAGATTCTGGTTGCCAGCAGCACGGACAGTATGATGAGCGCGGGCGGAGTGGTCAGCGACAGAGAATCGATTGGCGAAACGATCAAGTATGCCACGATTATCGTGGCCACGCTTCCGATTCTATGCATTTATCCTTTCCTGCAGCGTTACTTCATCAAGGGAATGATGGTTGGGGCAATTAAAGAATAACGAAAGGAGGCTCGCGGAGGTTTTAATTGGTGACGGAAAAAATTATAGGAGGGAAATGTGATGTCCCAAAAAATGGTTTTGAAAGCAGTCTGTTTGGTTTTGGTGATCTTGGCCATATCCGGTTTGACAATGGCTGCCGCCCCGCTCTCCAAAGAGAAGTTAGTATTGACCGCATTTGCTCCGTTCAACCCATCCAAGACGGGCGGAGCGATCAGTAACTACGGTGAGTTGCCAATTTATAAAATCTTGGCCGAGAAGACCAACATCACGATGAAGTTCATTCACCCCCCGGTTGGGCAGGAAAAGGAGCAGCTCAACCTGATGGTTGCCGCCGGAGATTTTCCCGACGTGATCGAATGGGAATGGATGAACTACATGGGTGGAGCCGAAAAGGCCATCCGGGATGGGGCGGCGACCCCCTTGAACAAAATGCTCCCGAAGTACGCGCCGAATTTATCAAGGCTGTTGAAGCAGAACCCGCAGATACGGAAAGAAATGCTCACCGACAAGGGAACCATCTATTGTTTCCCGTTTTTACGCAAGGATCCTTTCCTCCGATCCACCTGGGGTTTTCAGCTTCGGAAGGATTGGCTCGACAAACTGGGCTTGAAGGTGCCGACCACGGTCAACGAGTGGTATACCGTATTAAAAGCATTTAAAGAAAGAGATCCTAACGGCAACGGCAAAGCGGACGAGATTCCCTTGATCGCCACGGGATTGCATGGCAATCCCTATGGCAATAACGCTTTGCGGTACTGGACGTTCCCCTGGGGTATTGAATACGGCTTCTATCACGTCAAGGGCGTCGTCAAATACGGCCCGGCCGAGCCGGAATTCAAAGACTGGCTGAAAACCATGAATCAATGGTATCGCGAGGGGCTGATCGACCCCGACTTTATCAGCAATGATGACAAATCCTTCGATGCCAAGGTGCTTAATGACATCGCCGGGTCCTGGCACGGCACTTCATCGGGGAATTTTGGCCGGTTTACCGCCTTGGCTCAGAAAAAGAACCCCGATTTCCACCTGGTCGGCGCTCCCTATCCGCTGGGCGCGGCCGGAAAACCATACAATCTGTATTCCTCGGCGGCCAAACAGTTCCCGGGCTCCGGAGCCGCGATTACCAAATCCAATAAGCATGTGATCGAAACCGTTAAATTCCTGGATTACGCCTTTAGTCCGGAAGGGCACATGTTATTCAATTTCGGCGTCGAGGGCCTGACGTACAAGATGGTCAACGGCTACCCGCAACTCACCGATCTGATCGCCAAAAATCCCAAATTACCGATTGATCAGGCGATCGGCGCCCATTTCCGCGGGGTGGATCAACCGCCATGCGAGATGGACAGGCGGATTTACGAACAACGGGTGTTCCTGCCGGAGTTGCGCGACTCGATCAAATTGTGGGCCACGGCCGATATCAGCCGGGTTATGCCCTCGGTTTCACTGTTGCCGGAAGAAGTGCGGAAGTATTCGGACATTATGAACGAAGTAACCACCTATACCGATGAAATGACCGTCAAGTTCATCGTGGGGCGGGTTCCGCTGTCCAAATATGACGATTACCTCCAAACCATCAATAAAATGGGGATCAAGGAAGCGGTTGCGATGCAGCAAGCGTCCTACAAACGGTATTTGATCCGTAAATAAACAAATCCGATGGACAGCGGTGGCGGAACAACCGCCACCGCTCTTTTGACGCTCTTGAAAGGAGAAATTACCGTGAGCAACTGGTGGGACCAACCTTTTCGAATTATTCAGACCAATTTGCGGGAGACTGACGGCGCCTTGGACCCGGAGCGATTGGTACGGCAAGTCCAAGCGATGCACGCCAATGTCCTGTTGTTCAACGTCGGCGGCATCATGGCCTTTTACCCGACCGGCCTCGGCTATCAGCTGAAAAACACCTATATGAAGGATGACATTCTGGGTGAAGTTTTAGCGGCGGCCCATCGCGAAAATATCCGGGTAATCGGGCGTTTTGATTTTAGTAAGGCAGCGCCGGCGGCTTTTGAAGACCATCCGGATTGGTTTTGGAAAACGACCCAAGGTCAACCGGTGATCTATAACGGCGTGTATCATACTTGCATTAATGGCGGCTGGTACCGGGAATATGCCCTGGAAATATTGAAAGAAGCCCTGAGCCGATACGAGTTGGACGGGGTGTTCTTCAATATGTTCCGATATCAGGTCCGGGATTATAGTCTGAACTATTATGGAGTATGTCAATGTGAAAATTGCAAACGGTTGTTCAAGGCCATGTACGGCGCACGTTTGCCGTTGCAGGAGGACTGGAGCAATCCGGTGTTTCTGAAATACGCCGAGTTTCGCCGCCGCACCTGTGAGGATGTCGCGCTGCAAATCATGAAAACCGTGAAAGAGACCCGGCCCGCCGTGGGCGTGATGATGCGCTACGACGGGTCCGACCTGATCCGGTGGGAGGTTAATCGGTCGCTGGATCGGGCGCTGCCGGAATGGGGCCATTGGTCCGGGGAACAGGCCAAATGGGCGGCTGCCTTTGGGAAGGGCCGTCCCTTTTGCAGCACAACCACTCATTTTATCGATATTCCCTATCGTTTCGTGGCCGAAAGCGCGGCTTGTCAAGCCTTACGGCTGGCGCAACAACTGGCCGAAGGGGCGCAGTTGGATTATTACCTGCTCGGCACATTGGATCAGGAAGATACTAAAAGTTATGCGGTAGTAGAGGAGATCTTCCAATACCAGCAGGCCAACCAGGAACTCTATTCCGGGCTGGTATCCGGCGCGGAAGTGGCGTTGTTCTATGCGGACAAAAACATCGAATATGCCGATGGTTTTAATATGATGACCGTGCCGTTCCGCGGAATGTACCGTATTTTAGCCGAAGCTCAGATTCCCTTCGACTTGATCAGCGACCGGCGGATGAACGATTCCGATATCGCAACCTGTTTGCGGCGGTATAAAGTAATTATCCTTCCGAATGCCGTGCGCCTGACGGAACATGAATGCCGGGTCCTGGACGACTATGTCCGGCAAGGCGGCCGGCTGATAGCGACATACGGCTCGGGACTTCAATGGGAATTGGGAGAGTTTTCGACCCGATTCGGACTGGAATCCCTGGGCGTTCAGGAACTTCAAGAAGTCCGGGCCAATATGCGGTCATCCTATTTCCGGATTGCCCCCGCTGAGTTGAATTTTCCGGAAACCCGCCTCATGGTATTGGATCAACCCTATCTTTACGTCTCGTTGAAAGAGGGCGCCCAGAGCTTATTGCGGCTGATTCCGCCACAGCGTTACGGCCCGCCCGAATTTTGTTACCCGGATCGGGAATCGGACCGGCCCGGCGTGATTGTCTATAGTTTCGGAAAGGGGCAAACCGCTTACCTCCCCTGGCAGCCCGATTCGCTGTATTATAAACACGGTTTGGAGGAATATCGGGAGTTGATCGTCCAATTAATCGGGTTAAACAGCTCCCAGCCGGTCTTGAAAGTCGATGCTCCGCCCCAATTGCAGGTGAGTGTGCACTATCAGCCGGAGCGGCACCGGACCCTCGTTCATCTGGTCAATTTCTCGGGCCATCAGGGGACCACTTATCATGAACCGGTGGTGGTTCACGGCGCCCGAATCAAATTACGTTCGTCAAAGTCGGGTCGGGTTTGGGCGGCCTGGTCGGGAGCATCCCTGACCCAGGAAAATGATCAGGGATACCGGTCGGTAACGGTCCCGCCGGTTAACTGGTTTGAAACCGTAGTTTTTGAGGAAGATCTATGAATCAAGGAAAATAGGTCGCAGTTTATCGAATTGATTGTAACCTAAATTGCCTGGGAAATTGATGAATTTTCGGCATCTCGGAACTGCTTCGTTCCAAATTAAGACGCACTAAACATTTCATTTTCCTGGCGACAATGGTAAAATTTATTGTGGAAATTCAATTCCCCGATAGTGTGGAGGTTTTACATGCCTTTCAAGCCGATTAAAAATGAAAAAATCTACAAGATGGTCGTGGAACAGGTAAAACTGCTGATAACCAACGGCGACTTGGCGCCCGGCGATCGATTGCCCCCGGAGCGGGAATTGGCGACAATGCTCAATGTCAGCCGCGCTTCGGTACGTCAGGCGATATCCGCTCTGGAAATCCTGGGAGTGATCAAAATCAAGCAGGGCGAAGGAACCTATATCTCCGATGACGCGCCCCAGGAAGTACTGCTGGAATCCTTCAGCCGGATTTTGGTCAGAGAGCAGATTGACCCGTTGGAGATTCTGGAAACCCGGCGGATGGTGGAATGCTTCGCCGCGCGGCTCTGCGCGGAGCGGATTACCCCGGAGTATCTCAAGGCAATGTTTGAGCTGCTGGAAGAGAATCAATTGCGGCGTCAAAGCGATAAAAGCACTTCCGAGATGAACCGGGCCTTTCATATGGCGATCGCCGTCGGGACTGGAAACAGCGGGATTATCCGGGTGATGGAAGTAGTAATGCAGTTGATCGGCGAGAACATGTGGCCGGTTTTGAAGAATAATTCCCACCTCAAGAACCCGGAACGGTTGGAAAGGCATCTCCAGCAACATATCGAGATTTATCACGCCATTGCGCAACGGGACGGATTGCAGGCCGAGGCGAAGATGAAGGAGCATTTGGACACGATTCAAAGCGAGTTCGAGGCTGACCTGGCCATCAACAAAGTCAGCAACGGCAGTTTTTCAGAGCAATTTTAAGTCGCCTGGCGGAAACGCCCGCCAATGTTGGGAGGGTTTTTCGTGTCGAAGATTGGGTTTATCGGATTGGGCATTATGGGAAAGCCAATGGCCAAAAATTTGCTGAAAGCCGGATATTCGTTAGTCGTCTACGATATCGTGGCCGCGGCGGTTCAAGAAGTGGTGGCCGCTGGCGCGGTATCGGCAAACTCACCGAAAGAGGTTGCCGCCCAAACGGAGATCGTCATTACCATGCTGCCCAATTCTCCCCATGTCAAGCAAGTGATTCTGGGTGAGAACGGGGTTTTGGAAGGAGCCAGACCCGGTTCGATCGTCATTGATATGAGTTCCATCGCTCCCGCCACGACCAAGGAGGTAGCCGCTGCAGCCGCCAAGCGCCAAGTCGAGTTGTTGGAGGCGCCGGTCAGCGGCGGCGAACCCAAGGCCATCGACGGCACGCTTTCGATCATGGTCGGTGGCAAACCGGAGATTCTGGAGCGGTGCCGACCGATCCTGGAGCGGTTGGGGAAGTCGGTGGTTTTATGCGGCGATTGCGGCGCCGGAAATACCACTAAGCTTGCCAACCAGATCATTGTTGCCTTGAACATTGCCGCGGTTTCCGAAGCTTTGACGCTCGGGGCCAAAGCCGGAGTCGATCCGGAATTGATTTACCAGGCGATCCGGGGCGGTTTGGCCGGCAGTACCGTGCTGGACGCCAAAGCGCCGTTGATGATGGCCGGCAATTTTAAACCAGGATTCAAAATCGACCTTCACATCAAAGACCTGGCCAACGCCATTGATACCGGACACGAAGTCGGGGTCCCGCTGCCCCTGACCGCCCAGGTAATGGAGATCCTTCAGGCCTTGAAGGCGGATGGCAAGGGGCAAAGCGATCATTGCGCCATCGTTCAATTCTATGAAAAACTGGCGGGGATTGAAGTCCGGAAATAACCGCTGAAAAAGTTTTGGAATAGCAAATCAATCTCCGCCGCCACCCGGCCGGAGATTGATTTGCTATCGAGGCTTTGAGTCATTCAATTCAAGGTATCAAAAATCGCTTTGATGAAAAGTTCCAGGTCTTTCACATCGCGTTGAACGATGTTGAAGACGATCTCCCGGTCAATCTTCAAGTAATCATGGACTAAAATATTGCGGAATTGCGCCATTTTAGCCAGACTGTCCCGGAGTCCGGCGCCGATGATCCCGTTTTCATGAAGAATCTCGAAAACCTCCCGGTTGCTCCCGGGTTTTCTGAAGTGCAAGTCGGCGATCAGATGATTGCCGATGTCAATGGCGCACTCGATGGCCAGGTGCAGGAAGCGTTCAGATGAACCGAAGATCTGGGGAGTGCTTTTAAATTCATTTAAGGAGTATTGCCGGGCGTCTTGCAGATAACCCAAATATTCCTTAATTTTGTCGGTTTTAATAATCAGGAGATTCTTATCGACCATGTCCGCCTCCAAAATAGGTTTGCGCTTTGATATCGGCAATCATGGCGTTGTTATAGATATCGGAATAATAGCGAAAATCAAAGTATTCCCGGAGGGCGAGCGATTCGAACTCCGCTCTGGCCCCACCGCCGCCGTCCTTAATCGGAATTCCGTCCCTGACCACGGCATATTTTAAAAAGACACCGGCGCGGCGCAGGGAAACGATATCCACCGCCTTGCCAAAGTAATTACCGCCCAAATCCATCAGATAGCCTCGGATCAGAGTTTCTTCCGGGAGCGGATAATCTTCCTGGAAACAAAGGGCAATATCGATGTCGCTCGATCCGGTTGCCTCCCCGCGCGCCCGTGAACCGAAAAGGTAGGCGAAACGGACCGGGTACTCCCGGTCAACCGCCTCGATAAAACGGTGCGATTGAATCATTAGTCCTTCATCGGGTTTGATCGCCATGCCTCCAGTCACCTGCCAATCCCGCCGTTTTTTTTTGATCTTATTATATTATAGCAATATTCCGGTAAAGAACCAACAACCAAGAACCAACCCGCCCTTTTCCATTGCCAACTGACTTATCCACATTGCACAGATGCTTTTCCACATTGGCAGTTGCCAATGTTGGATTGCGATCCACCAATTGGAAATTGTCAGGTGCCAATCTGATATTGCCAAGTCATAATCGACACGGGAGAGATGGCAATGGAAGATTGCCAAGTGCAATTGGAGGATTGGCATCCACCAATTGGAAATTGGCGGATCGCTTTTCCACATTGGCGGCAAGCTCAGTCAAATTGGTTGTTGGATCCCGGTTCGCGATACTTTGCGCTTGGTCGGTGACGGCTGGATTGAACTTCGGAATTTCAATCGTTGAGGCGCGGCGACAACGATCGGCTTCTCCTTTCCTGCGCATGGCCTCCGCATCTTCTCCCGAAAAGGGTAATACTAGAGAAAGCGGATCACTGAATGGAAAGGAAGAAAGAAACCGTAATGCGAACCGACGAACTGCTCCGGCGGGTGCGGGACTTTTGGACTCCGAGGCGGTTACGGCTGGCCGTATGGGGCATCGGCGGATTCATGCTGGGGGTGCTCATCGCCGAGATTGGACTGAATCTTTGGGTCCGTTCGGCGCTTCGCGCCAATCTCTTGGATCAAAACGGCCGGACCCGCCTCGAAGCCTCGCTCGCCTGGCTGAGCCTGCCAAAACTGATCCGGGGCGAAGTGGACGCGGTCAAGGTGAAGGGCGCGGACTGCCGGATCAATGATCTGCGCCTGTCTCAACTGCGGATCGAATCGAGCGGCTTCCGGTTTGATCTGCCCTTGCTGCTGCGGGAGCGCCAGTTGCGGATTACCGCGCTGAACCGGACCCGGCTCAGCGCCAGGCTTACCGAAACGGCGCTGGGCGATTATTTGAATCTCTGTTATCCCGGCTACAATCTGGGGGTGGGGATGCTCGCGGACCGGCTTCGTTTGACGGGTATCGCGGAGATCTTCGGCAGCAAAGTCCCGGTGTTGCTGGAAGGAGGGCTGTCAACCACCGGGCCGCGCGAACTCCGGTTTTATCCCGACCGGTTATTGGTGGGCGGCCGGTCGGTCGGCCAAAGCTTGCTTCAATTCGTCGGCGACCAGATTCCACTGGAGTTCTCGCTGCTGGAACGGTGGCCGGTGACGCTCAGCCGCTTGTCGCTCCGGCCCGGTTATTTGGAACTTGCCTGGCGGGAGACTGGCCCAAAAAAAGGGTAACCGCGTCTTCCCTCGAATATTATATCGATTTATAAAAACAGAAAGGGTATTTGCATGGGGAAACCGGTAATCTTCTTCTCAACCTGCGAGTTCTCCGGCGATATGCACGGGGAGGTATTGGTGCGGGCCATCGGCCGCCTGCTGCCCGAGGCCGAGTTTTACGGAATCGGCGGGTCCAGGATGGCCGGGGCCGGGGTCGAGTTGCTCTTTGACCCCACCCGGCAGAGCACCATCGGATTTATTGAAGCGTTGAAAAATCTGCGCCGGATGAAGCGACTGGTCCGCCAGATCACCGCGGCATGGGAAAAACGGCGGCCCGATCTGGTGTTGTGGCTCGATTCGGGCGGTTTCAATCTGGTGCTGGCCAAAGAAGCGAAAGCGCGCGGGATCCCGGTAGTCTGCATGTTTTCGCCGTCGGCCTGGGCCTATGGGCAGGATCGGGCCGTGAAACTGGCCGAACGGGTCAAACTGCTGCTGGCGGTGCTGCCCTTTGAAGCCGACTTTTACCGGAAATTCGGAGCCGAGGTGACCTATGTCGGCCACCCGCTGCTGGACCGGGTCCAAAACGATCGGGATCCCGAAGCGGTCCGGGCGTCGCTGGGAGTGGCGGCCGATGAAAAGCTGGTGGTGTTAATGCCGGGAAGCCGGCGGCAGGAAGTCGCCAATCTGCTGGCCGTCATGCTGGAAGCCGCGGCCACGCTCGGAACCGAAACCCGGCTGAAGCTGGCGCTGCCGGTGGCCGGCTCGCTTGACCGGAGCTGGCTGGAGAGCCTGACGCGGCGCTGGCCCGTGGACTGCCGGCTGTTTGACGGCGGGGAGGCTTACAATCTGCTGGCCGCGGCCGACGGCGCGATCATCGCCTCCGGCACCGCGACCTTGGAAGCGGCGATTTTGAATACGCCGATGGTCATTGTCTATCGCTTCAGCAAGCTCTCCCTGTTTATCTACAAATTGATGGAATCCCCGGAGCACAAGGGGAAGGAGATTATCATCGGGCTGCCCAACCTGATCATGGAGCGCCGGGTCGTCCCCGAATTGCTCATGGACGATCTGACCCCGGCTTCCGTCGCCCGGGAACTGGAGCAGATTTTGAACGATTCCGGGGCAAGCGGGCGGATCCGGGCGGACTTGGCCGAGGTGAAACAGCGGATCGGCCCTGCCGGAGTGATGGAACGGGCCGCCGCGATTATCGCCGATTTGATCCGGGAATAGCGCGTTGGGATTGTCCCGCGGTTCTAGCCCGAACGCTTCTTGAATAAGAAAATAGAAGCGGGGGTGAGGTTGATGCGGGTCTTGTTTTTAGGCCGGAAGCAGGTCCGGTGGGGACTGCTGCTGCTAGTGCTGCTTATTTTCTCAGCCGGAATGGCGGCCAATTGGGAGTTGGTGGCGCGGCGGCTGTTCGGGGTCAAGTCCGGAATCCGCCTGGAGGGGCGGGTCGTTCAAGGGCTGCTGCCGGAAGAGGTGGCCGGCCTGGTGGAAACCATGGCGTCCGGAATCAATCGCGAACCGAGAAACGCCAGTTATTTTCCGGAGACCGGCGAGATCGTTCCGTCCCAGTCCGGCCGGAAGGTCGATATCGCCGGGACGGTTAACCAGGTCTACCGGGCGGAAGCCGGATCTGAGCTGAAGCTGTTGATCACTCCGATCCCGCCTTCAGTCACGGAGGATTTTTTCAAGCCGGTCTATCAGGGCAACCGGGAGTCAAACCGGGTCGGCCTGGCGATCAATGTGGCCTGGGGCGAGGAGCATCTGGACACGATCCTCAAGACGCTGGACGAGGAGAACGTGCGGGCCACTTTCTTTTTTGTGGGAACCTGGGTGAAGCTCTTTCCGGAACTGGTCAAAAATATCGGGACCAGGGGACACGAGATCGCCAACCATGGCCTCTATCACGGTCATCCGGTGCAGATGAACCGGGAGCAATTGAAGAAACTGATCGCGGATAACGCCTTGCTGCTGTGGTCGGTGACGGGCCGGAAATCGGCCAATCTTTTCGCTCCGCCCTATGGCGAGCTGAACTCGGAGATTCTGGCGGTAGCGGGCGAGCTTGGCTATTATACCGTGCTATGGTCGGTGGACACGATTGACTGGAAGAATCCGGCCCCCGACGCTATGCTGCAGCGGGTGTTGAGCAAGATTGAGTCCGGCGGGATCATTCTGATGCATCCGACGATCGCCACCCGCACCGCCCTGCGCGGTTTAATCCGGGGGTTGCGTCAGAAGGGCTTGGAGCCGGGAATGGTTTCAAGGGTCATGACGAAATCATAAAAGACGTTCGGCCAACCATTCAGCGGTTCAAAAAGGGTTACCGGATCGAAAAAAGGGCGCGAAGCGCCCTTTTTGACAACCCGCCCAATAAGCCCCGGCCAAAGGCCGGGGTTTATTACAACGCGTTTAGTACAGGCCTTGACGGATCATGCCCCAGATCCCCGGATCCTCGTAACCGAGCCGCCAGACCGCAACTCCCCTCAATCCGTATTTCCGGACCAGATCCATCTTGGCTGCGGTACTATGGCTATTCTCATACCAGACCTGATGGGTGGTTCCCCAGTTTTTATAGGTGAAATACGGAACTTTATAAGTGGAATGCCATTTGGGCGCCACTTTATATTTTTTGATCAGGTTTTGGATCGCCCCGTTGTTCA
Organism: Bacillota bacterium; assembly: GCA_023402395.1. Classification (GTDB taxonomy): domain Bacteria; phylum Bacillota; class UBA4882; order UBA8346; family UBA8346; genus JAEYGI01. Next base: position 227,472 of record JAEYGI010000004.1, on the reverse strand, counting down.
ACGCTCTTCCCGAATTCCAGCTCCAATCATATCCGTAGCCGGCGATTCCGAGCACGATCTTGGACGGGCCGAAGGATTTGAGCGCATAGTTGATCACCCTTTCGACCCAAGGGTAAGAGGCCACCGGACCGGCCGGGCCGCCCGCGTAATGTTCGTCGTAAGTCATGATCATCACTTGATCCAGGTAAGGAGCGAGCGCCGTGTAATCATAGGCTCCGCCGTGCGACGAGCTTCGATCATCGGCGGTTTTGGCCGGAACGGAGGCCGTTACCAGCAGTCCTTTGGGCCGCAATTCCGCCGCCAGTTCCCGGAAGAAGGCGGTCAGATAGATGCGGTCCTTGGCCGGTACATTTTCAAAGTCAATATTGACACCGTTATATCCTTTTTCCAGCACCATCCGGCGAATGCCTTGAACCGCCTTGGAACGGCTGGTGGAACTGGTCAGCATCTTGTGAATCACGTTGCTGTTGAAGTTATCGCCTTTAATGTTGTTGACCAGGGCCAGAGTCGTGGCGCCGGCGCTTTTGGCCAGGTTCACCGGTTTCGGGTTATGGCTGCTGCGAATCGTGCCGTACTGATCAACATTGAACGAGAAGGGGATGACCGTGTTGATCGTCCCCAGGTGCTGCGAGAGCACCTGATAGCCTACTGGATCGTTATAATAGTTTTCCACGTAATAACCGGCGATGGTCTTGCGTTTGCTCATAGTTCCCGTTGCATAGTTCTTGGCGGAGATCATCCATTTGGCGACCCAGCCGCTAATCCCGGAATCAGTCTGAATTTGATACCAATCCTTGTTTTCGGACAAAATAATCACCGGCGTGTTTTTGGCGGCCATGCCAACCACCGAACTGGAACTGGAGGCGCTGCTCCGGATATTCGCTTGTTGACTGCTGACCACTCCGGCCTTGGGAAAGAGGCTGTCAGGGTTCGCCGGCAACGCGGAACCCGGATTGGACGGAGCCGACGAGCCGCCGCCGAAGAAACCGGAGGTCAGATAGAGCAATATCGCAACGAGTGTGGATATTAAATTGCCTTGCATCGGGCAACTCCCTTCACCAGATCGGTTTATGCGCCACGGGATAAAGTTCAGCGTTCCACAGCGGTCCTGCCGCATCTGGCAAAACGACTTTATCCCTGCTTTCCTAAGCGTTTGTGAACAATCCACGATTTTCGGCCGGGCTTGATCACAATGGGCTTAGGCCATCATCAGTTGATTCGGCGGCAGGTACCGGAAACCTTTAAGTAGATCCCGGCAAAGCCGTGAATCATGGGCATTTTGCTCAGATTATGGAACCGATGGGCCGACCTGTAACATTTAAAAACAATGAAAAAGAAGGACTTTCTTATTGAAAATCGAACATAGAATGGTTAATTGCCTAAAAGCGCTGTGACAAACCGGCCAATGGCCTAGGTTGTACACAAAACCTAAAAGAAGCAAGGGATAAAGTCGATTTTGGGACAGTTCACATAGTCGACGTCAACCGGTAAACTTTATCCCATGGCTTCAAATAACAATCTGATAATCGAGGAACAATCCATGTATCAACAAGCCAGATTGGACAATGGCCTCCGGATCGTTTGTGAAACCGTGCCGGGCGTGCATTCGGTCTCTTTGGGAGTCTGGGTCGGAACCGGATCGCGTTATGAGGAACCCGCGCTCAACGGGATCTCTCATTTCATTGAACATATGATGTTTAAAGGCACCGGCCGCCGGACCACCAAACAGATCGCCGAAGCCATCGATGCCGTGGGCGGTCAGCTCAACGCCTTTACCACCAAGGAGTACACTTGTTATTACGCCAAGGTGTTGCATCAACATTTTCAGCTTGGCATTGATCTGCTGGCGGACATGATCACCGGCTCTCTCTTCCAGCCGGAAGAGCTCGAAAAGGAAAAACAAGTGGTGCTCGAAGAGATTAAATCCTTCGAGGACTCTCCCGATGAACTGGTTCACGACCTTTTCGCCGAAACCGTTCTCAAGGGCCATCCGCTCGGCTGGACGATTTTGGGAGCGCCGGAAACGGTCTCCCGGATCGATCGGTCGATGATACTCGACTATTTAAGTCATCATTATACCCCGGATAACATGGTTTTTGCAGTAGCAGGTAATGTCCAGTTTGACCAGATTGTGACAGAGATCGAAGCCAGATTTGCGCATTTGGAGGGCAGGACCGGGCGTCAGCTCGTCCCAATCCCGGATCTGGAGCCGGATGTGGTATTGCGTCCCAAGGAAACCGAGCAGGTCCATATCTGTCTCGGAACCCGCGGCGTGGGCCGGAAAGATCCCGACCGCTATCCGATCTTTGTTTTGGACAGCATTCTGGGCGGCAGCGTCAGTTCCCGGCTGTTTCAACAGTTGCGCGAGGAGCGGGGCCTGGTCTATGTGGCCGGTTCCAGCCACGCCGCATACCGGGACACCGGAATTTTTTCGATCTACGCCGGAACCAGCTTGAAGAATTATGACGAAGTAATTGCGGTGATCAAAACCGAATTGCAGAAATTGCAGCAAGAGCCGGTCGGACCCGGGGAACTGGCCCGGGCCAAGGAACAATTAAAAGGAAACCTGTTGCTCAGCTTGGAGAGCACCTGTAACCGGATGAGCCGCATCGCCAAGCTGGCCCTCTTTGACGATCCGCTGCTCTCCCCCGAGGTTAACGTGGCCCGGATCGAGGCGGTCAGCGCGGAACAGGTTCAACGGGCGGCCCGCAACCTGTTCAGTGAAGAACGGCTGGTCATCTCGGCCATCGGCCCGTTTGACGCCGCGGCCGGACCGGAAGAGGAGAACGACGATGAATAACCAACCAACCGCGGTTAAAATCAAGCTCGTGTCCACGCTAGCCCAAAAAACCATTCCGCTGCCGTCCTACGCTACTGCCGGTGCGGCGGCCATGGATCTTCACGCCTGCTGTGACGGGCCGATTGTAATCCCGGCCGGAAGCCGGGGGAAGATTCCCACCGGCATCGCCATCGAGCTTCCCACCCCGGAACTGGTGGCGTTGGTCTTTCCCCGCAGCGGGCTGGCGTCAAAGCACGGCATCGCCCTTTCCAACGCGGTCGGTGTGATTGACAGCGATTATCGGGGCGAGATCATCTGTCTGGTCAAAAATGACGGGGATGCCGATTTTACGGTACGGCCCGGGGACCGGGTGGCTCAGATCGGATTTTTTCCGATCCACCGGGTGGTCTGGGAGGAGTCGGAGGAACTGGAGGCGAGCGACCGTGGCACGGGAGGATTTGGTTCCACTGGAATCAGTCAAGCGTCGAGCCGGAGGGGCGAGGGCCAATAAACGGAAATCGAACCGGAAAAATCGCGAGAAAGCGAAGTCATGCAATGGGAACGGATATTGCGTGGCGATTGGCCGCTTGCATCGCGAAGCCGTTTGCGATAATATGATGACACAGAGGAGAAACCTCAATGGAGGACGAGTCATGTTCGACAACGAGCTGGAACTGATCCATCACGAGCTCGGCGAACTAAAGCAGGACTTGATCAACAGCAATGCTGAATGCGAACTGCAGGACAAAGAGAGTTATGTTTTAGCCACCAAGATAGATTTAACCGTCAGCCGTCTGCTTCGTTTGCTCGAATGTCCATAACCGCAACGCCTGGAGGGCGTTTTTTTATTGTCCGCCCTGGTTCGCGGGTTGCATTGTCCGACATCCAACCAACCAATTTTTTCGCCGCGAAGCGGAGTTGGATGTTAACACCCGCTGGAAATGTGGTATAATTTAAACATTATCCATTTAACGGCTGCGGGATGAACCGGCTTTATCCCAGAGATGCAACGGGTTTATATTATTCAGGAGGCGAACGCCATGAATATTGCCATAGACAAACTACCGGAACGGGAACTGAAACCCCTGTATGACGATCCGTCGCAACTAGGGTTCGGAAAATTCTTCACCGACTACATGTTCACCATCTATCACCGGAAAGACCGGGGCTGGGTGGAGCCGCGTATCTCCAAGCTGCGGCCGTTTGAGATCAGCCCGGCCGCGGTGGTGCTCCATTACTCACAGGAGATCTTCGAAGGCCTGAAGGCGTATGCCGCGGAAGATGGACGGATCCTGCTGTTTCGGCCGGAACAGAACGCGCGCCGGATGTACGATTCGGCGGAGCGGTTATGTATGGCGCCGCTGCCTGAGGAGATCTTCATCGATGCCATCACCGAACTGGTAAACCTGGAGAAACGGTGGATCCCGAAGGCACCGGGAACCTCGCTCTATATCCGGCCGACCCTGATTGGAACCGGGGATCAGCTGGGCGTTCACCCGGCGGACGAGTATCTGTTCTTCGTGATCCTGACTCCGGTGGCCGCCTATTTCAAAGGAGGATTTAAACCGGTCAAACTATTTGTCGAGGATTACTTCATCCGGGCCGCGGTGGGCGGCGTCGGAAACGCCAAAACTGGCGGAAACTATGCGGCCAGCCTCTTGGCGGGCGCCAAGGCGGAGGAGAAAGGCTTCACTCAAGTGCTGTGGCTGGACGCCAAAGAAAAGAAGTACGTCGAGGAGGTCGGCGCCATGAATATCTTCTTTGTCTTCGGCGACAAGCTGGTCACTCCCAGCCTGGGCGGGTCAATCCTACCCGGAATCACCCGGGCGTCAATCATTGAGTTGGCCCGGAGCATGGGTTACTCGGTGGAGGAACGTCCGATCGGCATCGACGAAATCATTACCGGGCTGGAGAGCGGCATTCTGACGGAGTCGTTCGGCTCCGGAACCGCCGCCGTCATCTCGCCGGTGGGATCGCTGTATTTCAAAGACCGGGATTACTTGATCAACCATAACCAGGTCGGTCCGATAACCCGGAAACTCTACGATACGCTGGTGGATATCCAGTACGGCCGGGCCAAGGATCCGTTCGGGTGGGTCCGGGAGATTGGCCGGTTATAATTGGCCGGTTAACGGCCGGGCCGTTGTCGCATTAACAGAAAAGCCGCTCAAGGGAGCGGCTTTTCTATTTGGGTGTCGCGCCGGGTTAAAAAAAGTTAACCCGGCGGCCGGAAGGAATCGGTTCTTTCGAAAAATTTAAACCGAAACCGCATTATGCTAAAATATTTTACGGTATATTTGGAAATCTATTAAACAATCTAAGCAATTTGTGTAAAATGGTAACGAGACTTCCGGAAGAGGTATCAGATGGACGGATTGGATATCAAAATCTTAAAACTGCTCCAGGAGAACGCGCGAATGACCGTTTCCGAGATGGCGGGCAGGATTAATCTGTCGGTTCCGGCTGTCAGCGACCGGTTGAAGAAGCTGGAGGCGTCGGGAATCATCGCCAAATACGTGGCGATTGTCAATCCCGAGCATTTTCGGAAAGAACTGACGGCAATCATGTTCATCAGCCTGGAACGGCCAAAGTTTACCGAGCAGTTCGTCCAGTTTGTCCAGGGTGAGGATGAGATCCTCGAATGTCATTATGTGGCCGGGGATTTTGATTATGCCCTGAAGATCGTGACGCATAGCGCCGCCACTTTGGAACGGTTATTAAACCGGATCAAAAGCGTCCCCGGGATCCAGAAGACCCGGACCGTGATGGTGCTGTCGACCGTCAAAAACAATCACTCGATTGTACCGGCCGAACCGAACGGCAATTAAAAACGTGGTGCCCCCTGGGCCGGCAGGCCGAGGATCGCCCGCGACAGCGCAGCAAAGCGGGGATAAAAGTCGCTTCAATTCATCTTGCGCCGGGAGCGCGGCACAGGGCGACCAATGGGCTTTATCAACCGGCTTTCAATTTTGGAGGTGTTTTTACGGATGATTATCGGAGTTCCGAAGGAAATTAAGAACAACGAAAACCGGGTGGCGGTGACGCCGGCCGGAGTCTATGCCTTGGTCAAGGCCGGCCATCAGGTGCTGATCGAACCGTCGGCCGGAACCGGCAGCGGGATCAGCGACGAAGAGTACCGGGCGGCCGGAGCGGCCGTTGCCGACAGCGCCGCGGCGGTCTGGAACCAGGCCGAGACCGTGGTTAAAGTGAAGGAACCCTTGGAATCAGAGTATGAACTGATGCAGGAGGGACAGACCCTCTTTACCTACCTGCATCTGGCTCCGAACCGGTCCTTGACCGAGGCCCTGCTGAAGAAGAAAGTGACCGGAATCGCCTATGAGACGGTGCAGACAGCCGGCGGCAGCCTGCCGTTGCTGGTGCCCATGAGTGAAGTGGCGGGCCGGATGTCGGTACAGATCGGCGCGGACCTGCTCCAGAAATACAACGGCGGCCGCGGCATCCTGCTCGGCGGCGTGCCGGGCGTGCCACCGGCCGAAGTGATGATCGTCGGCGGCGGCGTGGTCGGGACCAATGCCGCTAAGATTGCCTTAGGAATGGGTGCCCGGGTCACGGTCTTTGATATCAACGCTAGCCGTCTGGCCTATCTGGACGATATCTTTGGCGGCCGGGTCGATACCGTCTACTACAATGAATTTAGCGTGATGGAACGGATCTCCCGGGCCGATTTGCTGGTCGGCGCGGTGCTGGTGGCCGGGGCCAAGGCGCCGAAGGTGGTCAGCGAAGCCATGGTCAAGACGATGAAACCCGGTTCGGTCATTGTCGACGTCGCCATCGACCAGGGCGGCTCCATCGAGACCGTGGACCGGATCACCACCCATGACCATCCCTGCTTTGAAAAGCATGGCGTCATTCATTACTCGGTCGCCAATATGCCCGGCGCGGTGCCCCGGACTTCCACCTATGCCTTGACCGGCGCCATCTTGCCGTACTTGCTGGCGATCGCGGCTCAAGGCGCGGAACGGGCCATGCTCGCCGACCATTCGCTCTTGTTGGGTTTAAATACATATCAAGGGAAAATCACTTGCCAGCCGGTGGCCTCGGCCATGGGCCTGGATTGGACTTCGGCCGAGAAATTGCTCGCCACTTACAAACAGGCCTCATAAGCCCATTCTTGCGGCGGAAGCCTGCCATTTCAAGTTCATTACAGTTCGGCCCGGGATTCCGGGTTTTTTTATTGGCCGTTTGGCGCCGGGCTCCGTTTATCCCGCCGCCACTTCCAGGAATGGCGGCGGCCATCCCGACTTCGTTTATCCGGCAAAAAAGCAACAATGTTTTTCTCCCGGCAATTAACGGGAGACTCCTTCCGCAACCGGGGGAATAACTCCCCTGGTTACGAAAGATACCGCAGCACTAATGGGAGCGGTCCCCCATTGATAGGGAATGGCTGTCCATCAAAGGGGAGTGACTCCCCCTGCACTTGTAACAACTTCTCAAGCATAGGGAATGACTCCCCCAATTTGATCAATCATCGCGAAAGCAAAGGGGGTGACTCCCCTTGAATCATTGATAGTTGGTTAAAGTGTGGGAAGGCCTCCCACAGTTTGGTGAGCCGCTGCCCCGACATGAGCAAGGACTGCCGCAACTGGGGCGGGACGCCCCGGAGTTGCAACGGTTTTGGCGATAGCCTTATTTTAATTTGTATCCCAGGTTCAAATCAGGTAAAATAGAAAAGAAATATAGGTTTGCCATGCAGGAAGTTTTGAAGATTAAGGAGGATTTCATCATGAAGATTGTGGTTCTAGACGGGTACACCCTTAACCCGGGGGACCTTAGCTGGGACGGGTTGAAAGAATTAGGCGCGGTGACAATCTACGACCGGACCCCGGCCGAACTCATCGTGGAGCGGGCGAGCGGCGCCGAGATTTTGTTCACCAATAAAACCCCGCTCACCGAGGAATCATTCGCCCGGCTGCCCGGCCTGAAATATATCGGCGTCCTGGCCACCGGTTATAACGTGGTGGACACCGCGGCCGCCAAAGCTCGTGGGATCGTGGTCACCAACATTCCGACCTACGGCACCCGGTCGGTTGCTCAGATGACCTTTGCGCTTTTGCTGGAGCTGGCTCTTCACGTTCAGGATCATAGCAACGCGGTGCGCTCCGGGGTCTGGTCCGACAGTCCCGATTTCTGTTTCTGGAATTATCCCTTGATGGAACTCTCCGATAAGACCATGGGGATCATCGGCTTTGGCCGGATCGGCCAAGCCGTGGCCGATGTGGCGGCGGCCTTCGGCATGAAGGTTCTCGGCTACGACCGTCATGGCTCCGATCAATCGGGTCGCGCCAATTTCCGTTGGGCCGACCTGGATGAACTGTTGCGCGAGTCCGACGTGGTCAGCCTCCATTGCCCGCTTTTCCCGGAGACCAAAGGGATCATTAACCGCGACAGCCTTCGCAAGATGAAGCCCAGCGCCTTTCTGATCAATACCTCGCGCGGCCCGCTGATCGTTGATGAGGACCTGGCCGAGGCGTTGAATCAAGGCGTGATCGCCGGCGCCGGCCTTGATGTCCTGGCCGTTGAGCCGCCGCCCAAGAGCAATCCGCTGCTTTCGGCAAAAAACTGCCTGATTACCCCCCATATCGCCTGGGCGACCAAGGAAGCCCGCGGCCGGCTGATGGGAATGGCCGTAGCCAACCTCCAGTCCTATCTCACCGGGCAGCCGGTGAATGTGGTCAATCCGTAAACTAAAACTCGGATTGAATTGCTTTGAATTGAAGCCGGCCGCGTTTTGCGGGCCGGCTTTTGGTTTGGGATCATTGGCAAGCCGCTCTTCTTTTCACTTCGAAAATCCATTTCAAGGTCACCTTGGATCTTACCGATAAAATTAAAAAGAATCTCCGGGGCCGGTTTCGGCTAGCGGGGAAGTCGGCGGCGGTGCACCATGAATTACTTTCGAAGCAGGTTTTTTCTCCGGCAGTTCCTGGCCTTTAATTTCATTACCGGCCTTACCTTCGCCGTAATCGCCGTCTCGCTGTTTCGGATCACGGACCTATCCCTGCGTAAACAACAGTTATATCTGGTGGAGAGCTATCGCAAGGAAGCGGCGGATACCATCAAGCAATGGACCAGCGGGCGGGAAGCGAGCATTAAAGTCCAGGCCGGATACTTGGAGTTGCTGGGCGAGGAGTGGCTCGGATCCGTCAGTGTCACCGCTCTTCTCCGGAAACAGTTGGAGTGGAATCAATATTTTTATGACATCGTGATCTTCGATGAGCGCGGCGGCCATATCAATTCCAAGTTTGGGACGGACCCCGGTTTTTCGGTGGCGGATCGCCCTTATTTCATCGGCGCGCTGAACGGGCGGCCGGCGATCACCGGTTTTTTCAAATCCCGCCGGGATCCGATTCCGGTGATGGCCATCAGTGAGCCATTGCGGTTCCGGGGCAAGGTCCGCTACGTCCTGGCCGGCCTGGTTAAACTGGAGAAATACCGGGAGATGGTGGCCGGCCTGAACCTGGGCCGGCTCGGCCATGCTTATCTGGTGGATAGGAATGGGAGACCTCTGACCGATAGCCGCTTTATCCGCAATTTTATCGATGGCGGCGACCCCCGGCAGCGCTACCGCTTGGATTCGTTCGCGGTTCAGCAGGTGATCCGGGAGAAGGCCGGAACCGGGCGTTATCGCGATTTCATGGGCGATCTGGTCTTTGGGTCGTATGAATGGCTGGACCCCATCCAAGCGGGATTGATCGTCGAGTTCAAGGATTCGGAAGTGATGCGGCCGGTCCGGGATCTGGCCGGGATCATCGTAGCCTTGGCCGTGTTTGTCATATTCGTCGGCGCCGCGCTGGCCTTCTTTTTCACCCGGCGCCTGATCCGGCCCGTCAATCAAATCGTCGCGGCGATCGATCAGATCGCGGTTCAGGATTATCAATCCGTTCTGGATATTAAAACCGGCGATGAGCTGGATACCCTGGTCAACCGGTTCAATGAGATGCGCAACGTAATCCGGCTGCGCGAGGACGAACTGCGGCGGCGCAATGAGGAATTGAATGAGCGGGCCATGCGGGACGGCTTGACCGGCCTGTTTAATCACGCCTTGATCATGGATCTGCTGGTCAGAGAGTGCGCGGTGCTGAGCCGCAGGGGGGAAGCGCTTTCTTTTATTATGCTCGATATTGATCATTTTAAAAAGATTAACGATACATACGGCCACTTGGCGGGGGACGCCGTTATCAAAGGGTTGGCGGAGATCATCACCCGGACGGTGCGCGGCGGCGATCTGGTCGGCCGCTATGGCGGCGAAGAGTTTGCCGTCATTCTGCCCCGGGCGTCGGCCGAGGAGGCTTTCGCCCTTTGCGAGCGATTGCGCCAAAATGTGGAGGGGGCCGTCTTCCCTGGTCCCGGCGAGCCGTTGCGGATCACGATCAGCCTTGGATTCTGCACTAGGCAGGCGGAAGACGAGTGCGGCCCGACCGAACTGATTCGAATGGCCGACAGCGCGTTATACCGGGCCAAACGCAACGGCCGGAACCGGACCGAGATCTGGGCCGGGCCGGACCCCAGGTCAAGCGGCGCCGCCGACCGGTAGCCCCAAATGAATCGTGTGGCCGGGGCATGGATTGGGCAGACTATGTTCCGGAGGTGTTCGAAAATGGGTGAACAACTGACTCCGGACGCCGTCGGCACAGAAGTCGGGGTCCGGGCCGATCTACGGCGCGGCCATCCCAAGCCGCGCGAGATCAAGTCTCAGGAACCCCAGTTGGAAAGCGCGGCTAGTCACGGCGGGAACAAAGCGGTCAAGCTTCAGATGAGCGAGAAGGTCCGGGACGAGGATTAGGCGGCCGCCAAAGGAAAGAGGCAAGGAGACAGTTTCACGGAGCTGTCTCCTTTCACTTGCGCGGTCAATGGGCGCTTTTGAAACGGGAATTTAATGAGCTGCCGGGTAAAGAGTATGTTACAATGACTCTATGCGCTTGCAAAAATTTTGTGGTCGATGCCGATAATCGGGGGTTGGCTGGCGCGGATATTTACGTAAAAGACAAGGAGCGTCATTATGACCAAACTCTGGGCCGGTTTCAGCCGGGAATTCAAGTTGCTGTTCGTGACCTTTCTCGGTTTCGGCATTGCTTCCGGTATTTATGACACCGTCTTCAATAATTACTTAAATGAGATTTTCCATATCTCTGCCCAGGTGCGGGGGTTTCTTGAATTCCCCCGGGAATTCCCCGGCTTTATCATCGCGATCGTTTCCGGCTTGCTGATGTTCATGGCGGACGTCCGGATGCTCGGCGTGGCGATGCTCTTGATCGCCGTCGGCATGACCGGCCAATCCTTTTATAGCTGGGGCGGGGAACCACAGTTTGCCTGGATGGTCGGAACGATGATGGTCTGGAGCATCGGAACCCATCTCTTTTTGCCGCTCTCTTCTAGTGTCACGCTGCAATTGTCGGATAAGGCCAATATGGGTAAAAACCTCGGTGTGCTGAACGGCGCCCAGACCGCGGCCAAGATCATCGGCTGCCTGCTGATCTGGCTGGTGTTGGGCTTGTTAAAACTGGGTTATGATTGGATCTTCCGGCTGGCCGCATTGTTCGCGCTGATTGCGATGGCCGCCGCTTTCCTGATGAAGGCCGAGCAGCGCCGCTCCACCGAACGAGCCGGTTTTCGCCTGTTATTCCGGAAAGAATATTCCCTCTTTTACTGGCTGTCGATCCTTTACGGCGCCCGGAAGCAGGTGTTTTTGACCTTCGCGCCCTGGGTCATCGTCCGCATTTATAACCGGGACACCCAGACCATGGCCGCCCTGACAATTATCTCGGCGGTATTGGGGATCTTCTTCAATCCGTGGCTGGGACGTGTCATCGACCGCCTCGGCGAACGGGCCGTAATCTTCGGCGAGGCGATCTGCTTTGTCGGAGTATGTCTGGGGTATGCTTTCGCGAACCGGCTTGGCATTGGAAACTATGCCGTTTATCTGGTCTTCGCCTGCTTCATCATTGATTTGCTGCTGGCTTCGGTAACCATGGCCCGTACCACTTATTTGCATAAAAACCTGGTGGAGGGGGCGGATCTCACTCCCACGCTGTCTATGGGAATCTCACTTGATCATATGGTGGCCATGACCATCCCGATGCTGGGTGGATTGCTCTGGGAGCGTTTTGGTTTTGAGAGCATCTTTTTGGTGGCGGCGTTAATCTCGGTGGCCAACATCTATATCGCGTGGCAGATCAAGGCGCGCGACCAAGACGAGGGGCTGGCTGCCGCCGGCTGAGCATGGTTGGCGAGGCGGATCTCGGGAAACCACGGAGTCTTTTCCGAATAACCTAAAAATTAAAATACTGACCTCGCCCCCGGGCGAGGTTATGGCATTTTTAACGGACGATTTTATTGATCCGGCCATCCGCCGGAAGGAATCCGCCGGATGATGGGGAATTTTCATTTATAACTTAAATAACTTAATTGTGAGAACCAGCAACCAAGAACTAAGAACCACGAACCAAGAACTACAAACTAAAACCAAAAGCACTGAACAACGAACCAAGGGAGTTGACCAATGGATATTCTCGCCGGGTTAAACGAACCACAGCGCGAAGCGGTCTGCCATACCGAGGGGCCGCTTCTGATTTTGGCGGGGGCGGGCTCAGGCAAAACCCGGGTGCTGACCCACCGCATCGCTTATTTGCTTTCAAAGGGAGTCCCGCCGTGGCGGATTTTGGCGGTGACGTTCACCAATAAGGCCGCCGCCGAGATGCGGGAGCGGGTGGAGCGGTTGGTGGGTCCGGCCGCGGCGGCGATCTGGGTTTCGACCTTTCACACCGCCTGCGTCCGCATTCTACGCCAGGAGATCGAACAACTCGGCTATGACCGGAACTTCGTCATCTTCGACAGTCAGGATCAGACCACCGTGGTCAAGAACGTCCTGAAAAAGCTGAACCTCAGCGAAAAGAACTATCATCCCAAAGCTTTGCTCAGTTCGATCTCCTCGGCCAAAAACGAACTAATCGGCGTAGCGGAGTATACCCGGCAGGCGGCTGATTTCTGGTCGAACACCGTGGCCGAAGTATATAAGCATTACCAGCAGGAACTTCGGGCCAACAACGGCCTGGATTTTGACGACTTGATCATGATTACGGTCCGGTTGTTTAAAGAGATCCCCGAGGTGCTGGAGAAGTATCAGGAGCGCTTCCGTTATATCCTGGTCGACGAGTATCAGGACACTAACCATGCCCAATACGCGCTGGTGACGCTGCTCGCCGCCAAATATCAGAACCTCTGCGTGGTGGGGGACGATGATCAGTCCATTTACAGTTTCCGATCGGCCGACATCCGGAATATTCTCGAATTCGAACGGGATTTCTCTCAGACCCGCATCATCAAGCTGGAGCAGAACTACCGGTCCACCCAGACCATCCTGGATGCGGCCAATGAAGTCATCAAGAATAACCGGGGCCGCCGGGCCAAAAAGCTTTGGACCGAGAATTCGGAAGGGGACAAGATCCTGCTTTACCGGGCCGGCGATGAGCGCGAGGAAGCCTGGTTCGTAGCGGAGGAGCTCCTCCGGCTCCGGAGCGAGGGGTACCGTTTCAGCGATTTCGCGCTGCTGTACCGGACCAACGCCCAGTCGCGCAGTTTTGAAGAGGCTATGCTCCAGCGCGAAATACCCTACCGGATCATCGGCGGCTTCCGTTTCTACGAGCGGAAAGAGATCAAGGACATCGTGGCCTACCTGCGGCTGGTCTATAACCCTTCCGACCGGTTGAGCCTGGCCCGGATTATCAATGTGCCGAAACGGGGCATCGGGGACGCCAGCTTCGAGCGGTTTCTCTTTTTCCTTGACGATAACCATTACGCGGCGCTGGAAGGAGCGGCTCATTTGGACGAGATCCCCAGCCTGACCGGCCGAGCCATCAAGCCCCTGGCGAATTTCTTTCAAATGCTGGCCGGCTGGGTGGAGAAGCGGGAGACCCTCGGCGTCCGGGATTTGGCCGAGCGGATCCTCAACGAAAGCGGTTATTTGCAGGAGTTGCGGAATGAAGGTACCATCGAAGCCCAGAGCCGCCTGGAGAACCTGGCCGAATTTATCTCGCTCACGGCGGAGTTCGAGCATAACAGCGATGATAAAACACTGGCCGCCTTCCTGGAAACGGTGGCCCTGGTCTCGGACACCGATAACTATCAGGCCGACGCCGACGCGGTGGTGATGATGACGCTTCATTCCGCCAAGGGGCTGGAGTTTCCCGTGGTTTTTCTGGTCGGAATGGATGAGGGACTCTTTCCGCACAGCCGTTCCTTGCTTGAAACCAAGGAGCTTGAGGAAGAACGCCGGCTTTGCTACGTGGGGATTACCCGGGCGCAGCGGCGGTTGTACGTGACCCACGCCAATCTGCGGACCGTGTACGGCAATACCAATGTGTCGACGCCGTCCCGCTTTTTGCTGGAGTTTCCCAAGGAAGCACTGGTCGATCTGAAGGGAGTGGCGAGCCGGGCCCGGGCGGCGACGACGCTGAACGCCCCGCTGCGGCCGGAGCGACGGCCAGCCGGGCCGGGCCGGTCCGGGCAGGCTTCCGCCGATCCCGGCCAGATCGGGATCGGGGTCAAAGTTCGGCACGCCAAATGGGGGATCGGCACGGTGGTTTCCAAAGAGGGAACCGGGCCCGACGCCCAGATTAAAGTGGCATTTCCCGGCTTGGGGATCAAGGTGTTGATTCTGGCCTACGCCAACCTTGAGGTGGTTGAATAATTCCAATGGTTCTCAGCCTGTTTCGGCAGGAAACCGGAGGGAAAGGTCGAAATGTTGAGCCGAAAGGTGGACGGATCTAGGTGCGGAGATGGTTATGGCGGCTCGGAATCGTAGGGATGCTTTTGCTCTGGAGCGCCACGGCGGGGAAGGCGGATTCCGGTCCGGCCTTGACCTTGGACGGCAAGCCGGTGGACGCTGAAGTCAGGGTGGTGGTCAAAGACGGGGCGCGATTCATCAACCTCCCGTTTTTGAACAAATTTCTACATATTAATAGCGACTGGGATCCGGACAGCGGCGAGGTTTTTATCCGTTTTGGAAAGCTGTCGATCTTAATGTTCGAGGATCGGAGTAGCTACACCACGAATAGGGAGCCGCGAAAGCTGGCTGTCGCTCCGTTCGAGCGGGACAACCAGCTCTGGTTGCCGCTGGAGTTTATCCAGCGGCTCGGCTTGAAGATCCGGAATCAAACCGACCAACGGCTCGACCTGGAATGGGATAACAAATACCTGCTCGGCATGGAAGTCGTTAAATATCAGGAACGGCCGGCCTTCGTGCTAATCGGGAGCGAACCGCTGGAAACCAAGAGTTTTTTGCTGGTCGAGCCTGACCGGATGGTGCTCGATCTGCCGGGGGCGGCGGTGCACTCGGCTTTCGATCCCAGCGTCGCCGAGAACAATCCCATTGTCAAGAAAGTCCGTTTCAACCAGCGCGACGAGGGACTGCGGCTGGTCTTCGATCTGGACCGGTTATGCGGCTACAAGATCATCCCCGATCCGGACAATCCCCGGCGGGTGATGATCGTTCTGAACTATTTGGTGGAAGAGGTCAGTTTCTTCCAGCGGGACCTGGAGCGGAAGGTCTATATCAAATCGAACTTTCCCGCCCGCTATCATGTGACCACTTATGAACAGCCGAACCGGCTGGTTCTCGATTTGGAAGGCGCCACCCTGGCCGGAAGTTCCGATTCGATCAGCGGCGACGGCGTCTGGATCAGCCGGATACGGATGAACCAGTTCAACCCGGATACGGTCCGGGTCGTGCTGGATCTTATTCAAAAATCGCCCTGCTTTGTGATCCAGTCCCGGGCCAACCCCAACTGGATTGAGATCCGGACCGTTCAAAACGTGACCGGACTGGAGTGGTCCGACGAGCCGGACGGCGGAAGGCTGACCATCAGTGGCGACGGGGAGTTGGCGGAAACCATCCGGAAGCTGAAAAACCCGGACCGTTTGCAGATTGATCTGAATTTCGCCCGGTTCGCCAAGGAACTGGCCGTCCCGGCCGTCCGGAGCGAGCAGGTGCGCGGAATCAAGCTTTCTACCGTCAGTCCGACCATGGCCCGGCTGGAGATCGAACTCAATTACTTTATCGGTTACACCACGCGGTTCAGCGATGATCGCCGCCGCCTGGAAATCCGGTTTCAGCGTTCGCCGATCATCGGCAGGACGTTGGTGTTGGATCCCGGCCACGGCGGAGTCGATGCCGGAGCCTGCGGCCGGCAGGGCACCCGCGAAAAAGATATTAACCTGGAAGTATCGATGCATCTAAAGGATTTGCTGGAAGAAGCGGGGGCGGCGGTCATTTTGACCCGCACCGGCGATTATTTCATCAGCCTGTATGAACGGCCGTACCTGGCCAATTACCACTTCGCCGATTTGTTCGTCAGCGTTCATACCAATAATCATCAGAACTATAATGTCCAGGGAATTGAGGTCTACTACTACCAGGGCGATCAGGAATCCAAATCGCTCGGCAAAGCGGTGCTGGACCAATTGGTCAAAAGCACCCGACTGAACAGCCTGGGGGTGAAGTTTAACGACTTCGTGGTCATCCGGGAAGCCCAGATGCCCAGCATCCTGGTGGAACTCGGCTTTCTCTCCAATTTTCAGGAGGAAACGATCATCAAGACCCCGGAGTTCAAGGAAAAGGCAGCCGCCGGGATCTTCCAGGGAATCATCGATTACTATCAACAACCGTGATTCCGTTAATCCGGATCCGGTCATTTTGGCCGGGAACGGGAAATAATATAAAAAGTCAGAATTCAGAAAGCTAGGGGTCAGAACTAAGCTGCGGTTTATCGCCTCCAATGATTCTGACTTCTGAGTCGTGAATAACGTAAAAATAAGAAATCCGTCCCCCGGCTTGGCCGGGGAGGAAAGGCGCGCGATTCGATGTCCGACTTGAAACAATTGTTATTTCAACTCTCCAATGCCTTCGGCCCCTCCGGGTTCGAGGGCGAAGTCCGGGAGATCTTCCGTCAGGCCACGGCCGGCTGCGCCGAGATCGCCTATGACAACCTGGGCGGAATCATGGCCGTGCGGCGCGGCGGCGCGGCCAAGCCGAAAATTTTGCTTGCGGCTCACCTGGATGAGGTGGGCTTGATGGTGCGGGGGATTTTACCCAGCGGCTATCTAAAGGTGGTTCCGCTGGGAGGATGGTGGGCTCCGGCGCTGGTAGCGCAGAAGGTACTGCTTCGGACCAGGGGCGGTGACCTTTTCGGGGTGGTTGGCGCCAAGCCGCCGCACTTTCTGGGAGAGGATGAAAAAAACCGGCAACTGCGCTGGAATGATCTATACGTGGATGTTGGCGCCCGGAGCCTTCAGGAAGCGGTCGATCTCGGCATCGAACCGGGAGATCCGGCGGTTCCGGCGGTGGAAGCGGTTGAATTGGGCCCGGCCGGAATGGCGCTCGGCAAAGCCTTTGACGACCGGGTCGGCTGCGCGGCGGTGATTGAGACCCTGTGCGAGCTTCCTTCCGATCATCCCAATACGGTGATCGGTTCCGGCACCGTTCAGGAAGAGAACGGGATCAAGGGCGCCCGCACCATCACCGCGCTGGCCCAGCCGGATCTGGCGCTAGTGCTGGAAGGCCCGCCGGCCGACGATTTTCCGGACGCGGGCGGCATCGTTCAGGGCCGGCCCGGAGCCGGACCGCAGATCCGGCGCTTTGATCCGTCGATGATCGCCAACCGGGCCTTGGCCGACCTCGCCGTGGCGCATGCCAAAAAGCTGGGCATTCCCTATCAGGTCACAGTCAGGGAAGGCGGCGGCACCGACGGACGGGAGATTCAGCTGGAGGCGGCCGGCGGCGTGCCGACGCTGGTGATCGGGGTTCCGGTCCGTTACGCCCACAGCCATCACGGCCTGGTCGATTTGCGCGATCTGGAGGCGACCGTGGCGCTGGTCAAGGCGATCATCGGCGTTTTGGATGAGCCGACGGTGGCCGCGCTGAAGCGGGAACCCTGGCGGTATCAGGGGTAAGCCGGGAAAGGAAAAATGAATGTGAATTGAACCGGAGGAGAAAACGACTCCGGTTTTCTTACGCCCGAATCCCGCCAATGATGAGTGTTTTCTGCTTATTTCATTGAATGGGGGATGGTTTACCCGGGGTAATCCGGCTTTGATCAGTTCTTCGAAAAGGTTGGAGCCGTTGAGTGACTCTTTCTCCAACGGATTGGAGCGCCGCGCGAGTTGATTGGGCATCTTGATTAATTGATCCGGATGCCCAATCAGCTGGGGGCGGACCCGCTCCAACCGGAGCAAAGGCCGGATCAGTTGAAGGAAGTGCCGCTTCAGATGGAGATCGTCGATATCTAGTTGAAGGAAGTATTCCTTCAACTAGGAATATTGGAATACCATTTGAAGGAACTGTTTCTCCAGATGGAAATGTTGGAGTTTTATTTGAAGGAAGAGTTCCTTCAGATCGAAATGTTAGAGCTTCATTTGAAGCGGCTGTTCCTTCAGTTGGAGCGATTGTTGCTCCAGATCGAAAAAGTGTTGCTACAGTTGCGGCGGGGGGTGCTCCAGTTGGAGCAAAGGAGGCTCCAGATTGTTGCAGGGGTCTGATGAGTCGGTAAAATAAATTGGGTAACCGGGCGGCGCTTTGGGAGACTGCGCGGGTTTTTCAGCGAAGGTAAGACGCTGGAGGAAAAACCGAAAGCGGCGTGGAAAGAATAACAAATCAAAGACCGATCCCGGAAGCAAAAAAAGCGGGTCGAATTAAAGCACCTGATCCGGCCCGCCGTTTTCAAAGCGGTGGATGCCGCGTCTTCCGGCCTACTCGGGGCGGATTCCCAACGTTACCTTGACCTTCAGCGCCTCACCTTTGGGCAGGACGATATAACCCCGGTTTTCGTCATAATCTTGCCATGGCTTACCATCGATGGTAACCTTGGCGATAAAGACCTTCGGATCTTCAATGATTGTGACGTAATGCTTGACGCCATCCGTCGCGGTGGACAAACGGAAGTAAAGATCGGCGGTGCCACGTTGAACATACAGCCGGGTATATAAATAATTCATCAAGGCATGTTCCATGCTATGATAACCGGACTTGTACAAATTACCCTTTAGAGAGTTGGGGCGGGGTTGGCCGCTTTCGGAGACGTATGAATAAACCTCCTTATGGACATGATCGACCAGATGCCGGTCCCAAAAGGCGGAGGTTTTCTGAAAGTAGTCAAGATACTGCCGGTCCTTGGTGATGCGGTACAGATTCAACATCATAAAATTGCCTTCGGTCTGAGTCCACCAGCATTTCGACTTTTCGTTGGGGCCTTGCGCGGGCCGGTGTACGTTTTTGCTGAAGTACCAACCGTAATAACGCTTGTCCCACGCCGTGGCCGTCATGGTGGCGGCGATCTTTTGCGCGAATTCGAGATATTGGGTTTGGCCTGTCAGTTGATAAAGGCGTAACAGCACCCAAGCGGTTTTGAGATTATGGCCGACATCGATCTGATCATGGCCCAGATAATTATCGATAAAATTCCACTGGCGGTCGAACTGTTCCCGGATATAACCGGTTTTGGGATCATACATATGGCG
The DNA here is from genome assembly GCA_023402395.1 of Bacillota bacterium. Lineage (GTDB taxonomy): Bacteria > Bacillota > UBA4882 > UBA8346 > UBA8346 > JAEYGI01. The sequence continues at coordinate 208,166 of JAEYGI010000004.1, read as the reverse complement.
CATGATCACGCCGCCGATCGCTTTCAAATCCTCGAGCAGGGCGGGATCGCGGGTCACTAGATAATCATAGATCAAATAGGCGGTGGCCGTGTCCACCTGGGAATTGAAGGATTTGTCGGTCTCGGTAACGGTCCAGTCCCGGTTGACCAGAGCGTAATACCCGCCGAACTGGCGATCCCACGCCTTGGTCTTGAGCAGTTGATGGGTTTTTTCGACCCATTGCAGCGCGTCCCGGTCGCCCGTAACGTAGAAATAGAAGACTGGACCGAGGTTGCCGTAGGTCTGGTCGAACAAATCCTTGGTGGCGACCGTTGGCCGGTTATCGGCGTCAAGCTCGGTGTACCAACCGCCGTATTGATGATCCCAGCCAAAGTCGCGCAGGTAGTCGAGGCCGTGTTTGGCCAGATCGAGGTACTGGGGGTCGCCGCTTAACAGATAGGCGGTGCTGAACCCATATACCAATCGCGAAACCATCCGGGGATATTTTAAAGGATTTTTGCCAATGGTGCCGTCGTTTTGGACATCCGTGAAGTACCCGCCGTTTTTGTGATCCACTGTGGGAATCCAGAACGGAATGATCTCAAGCAGCGCCTGATCCCGCCAATAATCGCCCGCGCCAAACTTGGCCAATTCCCGGTCTTGCGTTGCCAGCGCCGGACCGTGCCAACCGGTAAGCAATAAACCAAGAGCTACCAACAACCAATGCTTTGCTTGCATGTGCATCACCCCGATTTAATATTTTTCCTAAATTCTCCAACAACGCGGGTTAATTGTAAGCCATAAACGGGGGATTAACCAGGGGGAAATTTCGTCGCGCTTATGAAGGCGGAGTAAACCGGCCCTGCCGATTTACCGAATTGAGAGAGGATGACCATGAATCAAAAACCGAAACATACCGTTAAACAATTTCCGTCCAGCCGGCAATCCACCTTTGACGTCGGCTATCTCGGCCTGCGGAAACACCACATCAAGGCCCTGATCGAACTGGATGTGACCACTGCCCGGGAAATGATTAAAAAAGCCCGGAGCCGGCATCCGGGGGGGCTGTCCTTTACCGGCTGGATCGTCAAATGCATCGGACGCGCGATTGAAGCCGACAAGACGGTTCATGCCGTCCGCCAGGGCAAAAACCGCTTGGTGATCTTTGACGATATCGACATCTCGCTGATGGTCGAGAAAGAAGTGGATGGCGAGAAAGTTCCCCTGCCGGTGGTCATCCGGCAAGTCAATCAAAAATCCCTGTCCGAGATTACTCAGGAGATCAAGGCCGCGAAGCAACAGGGGGTCGGTGGCGCCAAGGACTATGTGCTGGGGGAGAGCCGCTATAAATGGGTGATGCAATTGTACGTATCCTTGCCGCAATGGATCCGGCTGGCCATTTGGAGGATGATCCTGAAAAATCCGTTCCTGCTGAAGGATATGGCGGGAACCGTCATCGTAACTTCAGTGGGAATGATCGGCCGGGTGAACGGCTGGGTCATTCCGGTCAGCCCGTTACCGGTCTGTTTCGCCCTGGGATCGATCGTTAAGAAACCGGGGGTGGTCGAAGACCGGATCGCCATCCGGGAATACCTGCAGATGACGATCCTGATCGATCATGATGTGATGGACGGCGCTCCGGCGGCCCGGTTCGTGGCCGGTCTCACCGAATTGATTGAACAGGGCCACGGACTCTGAATGCCGCGGAAAATAGAGAATACTATCGGAAAATGAAGAATGGATTGAAAGCGCGACACGACTTGTTTAATCCCCTTTTCACCGTTTTTTAAGAATATTTAAAACCATCTGACATAACATTTTCAGAATCTTTTTCCCCAGCTAAACCCCTAAAAATAATTATTTCCACTCCCATTTTATTGTAAATTCATCGGATAATCCCAACAAAATCCGACATTTTGGGTATAAACCTGACGCCGCTTTTTCCGATAATCAAGATAGACTAATTCAGTCGGGGTGATTTTTGTGTTTCGGAATCTACTGGGGAGCTCGTACGACCAACGGATGGAACGGGCGATGGATGCGGCCGCGCTTCGGGGCAAACTTCTCTCCCATAATATCTCCAATGTCAATACGCCCGGCTACAAGCGGGTCGATCTCGACTTCGCCGGCGTTCTGGCGGAAACTCAGTCCCAGCAAACCCTGGCGCTGCGGAGAACTCATCCGCGGCATTTATCCGTTAGTCCGGATGATGGATTGGGAGAGTTGCGAATCGTCCGTGATAACGAGACCAGTTCGCGGGAAGACCGCAACAATGTCGACGTCGAATATGAAATGACCAAAGTCACTGAGAATTCGCTTTATTTCCAGTCGGTGTCCGGCGTCTACAAGCAACAGATGTCACGGATCAAAATGGCGATTGAAGGGAGATAAGCGGCAATGAATCTGTTTCGCAGCCTTGAGATCAGCGCCAGCGGCCTGACGGCCGAACGGTTGCGTATGGACCTGATCTCCAACAATATCGCGAATGCCAATACCACTCGCACTCCCGAGGGTGGGCCGTATCAGCGGAGCGTTCCGGTCTTTGCCGAAGCCCTGGAAGAGGCGGTAGCCGGGAACGGATTGCCGCTCCGGCGGGCTGCCGGGGTGAAGGTCACAGCCATCCGTACTGACGGAAGGCCACCGCGATTGGTTTACGATCCCGGCCATCCGGATGCCGATGAACAAGGATATGTAGCGTATCCCGACATCAATCCGGTCCATGAAATGGTCAACCTGATTAGCGCCAGCCGAGCCTATGAGGCGAATGTAACTGCTTTTAATTCGGCCAAGGAAATGTTTCGGGCAGCGCTCGAACTAGCCAAGATCTAAAGACGATCAATCCCGGCCGAAGGCCGGGGTTGCTGCGAAAGCCGAGCAAGCAGGGTAAGCCGATTGGCGGCATTTCAGACAAGGTTTAAGTGGTCATGGACCTACTCATAAGGCTTTAATCTTTAAGGAGGATTGCTATGTTGACACGGACGATCGTCCCGATCTCCTTACAACGTCTGGAACCCATCGTTAAAAGCGAGCCGGAACCGACAGACGGTCAAAGTTCCTTCGGCCAATTTCTCAAGGACGCATTGACGGAAGTTAACCGGATTCACCAGGAATCGGCTGAATTGGACAAAATGCTGGCCGCTGGAACGCTTGAAAATGTCCACCAGGCGATGATCGTGACCGAAAAGGCCACATTGGCGCTGCAAGCCACGATTCAGGTCCGGAATAAAGCGGTTGAGGCATATCAAGAGATCATGCGAACCCAATTCTAAAAGCTTAGGTTAAACCCGGCTTTCGGCCTGGTGTACCCAAAAGCTCAGAGAGACAAGGGATAAAGTCGATTGTGGACAGTTTCGCATGGCCGGCGTCAACCGGCAGTTTGTTATACGGCTGAATGTCATACTTTATTTTATCACGGAAATTATTGTCTTTTAGGAAACGCTGTTACGATAGCCCGTGAACCTTATTGGGCTTGATAAAACTTCGGAAGCGTCAGTGTTGCCGGTTTTATCTGATGCTGGAACAACGATGGGGTTGAACCAGCATAAGCAAACCAAGCTTTAAGTTTTTCTCGAATGTTGATTTTAACGCCATAACATATGGGGTTTCAAACGTGGGGGAATTGATAACACAACTCAAAACCATCTGGGGGCAGATGGATACCACCAAGCGGATTGCGGCTGCGGCTGCATTGTTCTTGATGGTTGGGTCGATCTTTTTTCTAATCCACTGGGTCGGATCGCCGCGGTATGAATTGCTTTACGCCCGATTGACCGAACAGGACCGGAGCGAGATTATCACTAAGCTGGAAGAGATGGGCGTTCCGTATCGCGCTTCGGCTGGAGGCGGCCTGGAGGTTCCCAATGCGCTGTCGGTTCGGGCCAATCTTTTGAAAGCAGGGATTCCTCACGGCGGCGTGGTCGGCTGGGAGGTTTTCGATCAGAATTCCTTCAGTTCCACTGACTTCACCAATCAGATCAACCGGCAGCGTGCCATTGCTGGCGAACTTTCGCGGACGTTGCAACAAGTTGAAGGGATTATTGACGCCAAGGTGTTGCTGAACATCCCTGATTCCGGAGAGTACCTGTTTGCTGAGGATAAGCCGGAGGGAACCGCTTCGGTTCAATTACGGCTCCGCGCGCCGGGTGTTTTGACCAGCAATCAGGTAGGGGCCATCGCCAATCTGGTGGCGACCAGTTCTGGCCTGAAACGAGAGAATATCACCATCATTGATAATTTTGCCAACGATTTGACGGCAATGTTAAGACCGGACCGGAATAATGGCCGGAAGATGGGTGTCGACCAAGTCGTTGACACGTTTGCAATCAAGTCCGAATACGAGACCGTGGTGGAGAAGCGGGCCGAAAGCATGCTCGCCAAGGTTTTTGGTTTCAACAAGGTGGTGGTCCGGGTCAATGCCGACTTGGATCTTGATTACCAGGAACTAAAAAGTGAAACTTACGCCGATAAAGGGGTTCCCCGGAGCGAGCAGGAACGAAGCGAAAGTTCCCAAGGAGTTGGGGCGGGTCTGGGTGCCGGGGTGCCGGGAACCGATTCCAATCTGCCTCGATATCAGATGGTTGAGACCGACCAAAATCGCTACAATTCGGAGAAGTCTGAACGAACCGTCAATTATGAGATTAATAAAGTGGAAGAATTCCGGATCGCGACCCCCGGCAAAGTGAAACGCTTGTCGGTCGGTGTCTGGGTTGACGGCAATCTTCCCGAGACGATCCGGGAGAAGGTAACCAATACGGTGGCGGCCGCCGTGGGGATCATTCCGGAACGGGGCGATCAAATCATGGTCGAGACCATCGACTTTACCCGGCCGCAACCGGCGGCCGAGCTTGCGCCCAAAATACCGTTCAGCGCTTGGTTGATCGTGGGAATTATTGTAGGGGGCTTGATCGCGTTTCTTCTGCTCCGCCGACGGCGGGTGGCTGAGACGCCTGAGGCCGTGCCGGAAGAAATACCGGTCGTGGGGACTACGATTGATGCAATGGTGGCCGAGGATTTGCAACCGGAGTTGGCCTCCACCTTGGAAGTATCGCTTGAAGAAAAAGCGCGCCAGGGTCGCCAGGCCGAATTGGAGCGTTACGCCCGCGAAAATCCAGAGGATGTAGCGGTACTGCTCAAGACTTGGCTTTCCGAAGATAACTAAATAAAGGTTCGGAGTGACAAGGTCGTGAAACAACAGGAAATTACCGGGAAACAGAAAGCAGCCATTTTGCTGCTCTCGCTCGGCGCCGAGGTCTCGGCGCAGGTTATGAAGCATTTGCGCGAAGACGAGATTGAGGAATTGAGTCTCGAGATCGCCAATTTAAACCGGATCTCCAATCAAACCAAGGACAAGGTCTTGGAGGAGTTCCACGAAATCTGTCTGGCTCAGGAATATATCCTCTCCGGCGGAGTCGAGAACGCTCGAATTCTGTTGGACAAAGCGGTCGGCCCGGTCCGGGCCAATGAGATCTTAAACAAACTCACCGCGTCACTGGCGATCCGGCCATTTGACTTTGCCCGAAAGACGGAGCCGGGCCAATTGTTAAACTTTATCCAGAACGAACATCCCCAGACTATCGCGTTGGTCATGGCCTATCTTACGGCTGAGCAGGCCGGGATAATTCTCTCCGCCTTGTCTCCGGCGCAACAGGTGGAAGTCGCCCGCCGGATTGCGTCAATGGATCGAACCTCGCCGGAAGTGATCCGTGAGATAGAGCTGGTGCTGGAGAAGAAACTTTCTTCCTTTGTCATGCAAGACTTTTCAATTGCCGGCGGGATCGAATCCATGGTTTCCATTTTGAACCGGGTGGACCGGGCGACGGAGAAGACCATTCTCGAATCGCTGGCTGAAGAGACGCCGGAATTGGCGGATGAGATCAAACGGCGTATGTTTGTCTTTGAAGACATTGTTCTGTTGGATAACCGTTCGGTTCAACGCTTCTTGCGGGAAGTGGACGCCAAGGATCTGTCTCTGGCGCTCAAGACGGTCAGTGATGAGGTGCGCGGCTTGATCTTTAGGAACATGTCGAAACGCGCCGTGGAGATGATGAAGGATGACATGTCGATGCTGGGCCCGGTCCGACTGCGGGACGTGGAAGAAGCTCAGCAACGGATTGTCAATGCCATCCGTCATTTGGAAGACTCCGGAGAATTGGTCATATCCCGTGGCAAGGAGGACGAATTGATTGTCTAAATTGATAAAGTCGGCGGTGTTGGTGGAATCCATCCCCTGCCTGCTGAATCCTCCGGCCCCTGATGCTTTCTTGGCGGAGGCAATCCTCGCTGAAGTCGCTGATGATTGTGAGTCGCTTGACGATACGGACCATGACTTGTTGGCTGAAAATACAGCCCAGCAAGTTGAACTATTGCTCCGCCAGACCGAGGAAGAGTCGCGCCGGATCGTGGCCGAAGCGGAAGAGCGTTCCCGCGAGATGCTTGAAAAGGCGCAACAAGAAGCGGAAGAATTATCCCGGCAATCCCGGGAAGAAGCGAATCAAGAGGCAGACCGAATTCTGAATCTTGCCCGTGAGGAAGCGGTTCAGCTAAAAAATCAAGCGCAACTGGAAGGAATGACTGAAGGAACGGCTCAAGGCCGTCAGGAGTGGGAAGAACGAATTATGACCGCCGCCCGGTTGGCGGTGGAGGTTGAAAATGGCCGGTTAGAACGGATTGCCCGGTCCGAACCGGAATTGCTGGAATTGGCGGTAGCAATCGCCCAAAAGATCATCGGTGCCGAACTTGAACTCGATCCCAGCCAACAGCTGGCGTTGGTCCGGAATGCGTTGGCCCGGATGAACGGGGCTTCGAACATCACTATCCGAATTCATCCCGAGGACCGGGAATTAATTGATAGTCATCTTCCCCAGCTTCGCGAAGTATTTACCGAGCCGAAACCCATTCGGATCGAGGACGATCCGGCGATTGCGCCGGGAGGTTGTTACATCGAAACCGAGCGAGGTTCGGCCGATGCCCGGGTTCAATCGCAATTGGAGGCCATCGCGGATGAATTGTTGAAGGTGGTTCGGACCTGATGAGTACATCCATTCCGAAGCCTTTTTCAGCCGGCCCCTATCTGAATGTGGTCGCGGAAACCAATTTGATTCGCAGTCGCGGTCGGGTCAATCAGATTGTTGGGTTGACCGTGGAAGCCGATGGTCCCGCCGTCAATTTGGGTGAATTGTGTTTAATTTATCTAAATGGCGTACCAGAGCCGCTTCAAGCGGAAGTGGTCGGTTTTAAAGCGGGCCGGGTATTGTTGATGCCGCTTGGCGAGATAAATGGAATCGGACCTGGTTGCGAGATCCTGGCTACCGGGCGGACCGCTAGAGTTGAGGTCGGAGAGGAAATGCTCGGCCGGGTCTTTGACGGACTGGGCCGGCCCATCGATGATCAACCGACGTTGCTTTCGGGGAAATACTATCCGTTGACCGCCTCGCCGCCCAATCCTCTGACCCGCCCTCGAATTCATACGCCGCTTGCCATGGGAGTGCGAGCCGTTGATTCTTTATTAACCTGTGGAAGAGGTCAAAGAATTGGGATTTTTGCCGGAAGTGGCGTTGGGAAAAGCACTCTTCTGGGGATGATCGCCCGTAATACCGACGCTGATGTGAATGTCATCGCGCTTATCGGTGAACGTGGCCGCGAGGTGCGCGACTTTATTGAGCGGGATTTGGGGCCGGAGGGATTGGCCCGTTCTGTAGTAGTGGTGGCCACTTCCGATCAACCGGCCTTGGTGAGATTGAAAGGGGCGATGGTGGCGACGGCCATCGCGGAATTCTTCCGTGATCAGGGCCGGGATGTAATGTTGATGATGGATTCGGTAACCCGTTTCGCCATTGCTCAGCGCGAAGTGGGATTGGCTGTGGGCGAACCGCCGACAACCCGGGGCTACACTCCGTCGGTCTTCGCGCTACTGCCGCGGTTGCTCGAACGTTCCGGGACCGCCGCTACCGGCAGTATAACCGGATTATACACCGTGCTGGTGGAGGGCGACGATATGAATGAACCCATTGCCGACGCGGTTCGAAGCATTCTGGACGGTCATATTGTATTATCGCGGGAACTGGCGCATCGCAACCATTATCCAGCCATTGACGTTCTGGCCAGCGTCAGCCGCCTAATGATTGAGTTGGTATCTTCCGAACATCGTCGGGCAGCGGCTGAGCTTCGCAGTATTCTGGCGGCATATCGTAATAATGAAGACCTTATCAATATCGGCGCTTATGTGGCGGGCAGCAATCAGCAAGTTGACAACGCTTTGAAAATGATGGATTCCATCAATGGATTTCTCCGGCAAGGGATTGATGAACGTTCTTCATATTCCGAGATTGTCGGACGGATTATCGCAATGATGGGTGGTGCCCTGGATGAAGCAGTTTAAATTCCGTTTGGAATCGGTTTTGAAGTTGCGCGTAAGCGTGGAAGAATTATGCCTTCGTGATTTAAGCGAGTGTGAGATTCGCCGAGATCAAGCTCAAAACGAATTATTCCGGGCACGACATGAGATCCATGAAACGACCGAATTTTGCCGGGAGAGTCTTCGCCGTAAATTCGATCCGCAATTGGCCGGCAATTATTTTCATTATTTGGACCGGTTGAATCGGTTGATGGAGGAAGCTGTGATCAGGCTACGGCAACGTGAAGTTGAGGTAGCCGAGTCCAGAAGCAGATTGATCGAAGCGACCCGGAAGCGGAAGGTAATTGAGAAATTGAAAGAGCATGCTTTCCGGAAATATCAGGCCGAGGAGTTACGTTCCGAGATTAACTTCCTCGATGAATTGGGAACAAGCCGTTTTGTCCGGGTTCAAGCCGGATACGGGGAGGTTGGCGGGTAATGGCTCGGTTTATCTTTGGAATGTTGGTCTTCCCAGTATTACTGGGATTTGGATTGCTGGTGTTGTTCATTTTGAACCTGTTTGGAGTGGTTTCGTTTCAAAAAACCGTTTTATGGGCGGTGGAAAAAACATTTCAAGTTCCAAAATTGGTTGAGAATTATGAATTAGGGAAAAAAAAGAGCGATTTTTGGCTCCAAAAGGAAGAAGATTTTAGTTATCGCGACGCACAGTTAAAAGAGCGCGAAGCTAAACTCGATGAGGAGCGGGTCGCGTTTGAAACGCTAAAATCCCGTTGGGAGAAAGATAATCCGACCATTGGAGCCGAAGGGCCGAAACCGGTGATGGTTGATGCCGTTAAGCCACTGGAAACGATGAAAGATGCCAACGTTCAACAATTTTTAGCCCGGTTGGGGAGAATGAAACCGCAAAAAGCAGCCGCGGTAGTTGAAAAACTTCCCGAAGAAAATGTTCAGCAAATCATTGATGAATTAGACGAGAGGCAAGCAACTAAAATTATGGAATATCTCTCTCCTGAATTATTGGCGAGATTAACTCAAGAACGATTGACAGGTTCAGGAAAACTCTAATTTTTTGTCCTCAAGCTACCGATATATATGGGGAAGAAAGGAGGTGAAAAAATGCCTGATATCAGTATTAGTTCGCTGGCAATCGCGGGTACATCCACCGGGCCAGCAATGGGCGGCCCCGGTCCTGGTGCCACAGATCAAAACACGGGACGGTTTGCTGAAGTGCTTGATTCCCTTGCGTCCATTCCAACGCCTGAAGTACCGGCGGAGATGCTTCCCGGTATCAACGAGCTAATTTTGGAATCCCTTCTATTAGCCGGGAAAATTGACTTGGCAGCGGTGCCTTGGTTACCCGTTCCGGCTGCAGCGGAGAATGTCCCGTCGCCCGTTCAAGACGATTCTGATTCGTTGAACGGTGATGGCGGCGAAAAAACAGAGCCAACCGGTACTTGGGAGGCGCTGTGGGCGGCCGGTTTTTTCGGAGGGGCATCACTTTTGCCCGAACCGGCTATCGTGTCTGTGACAGGGAAGGAATCAACTAGCGAAGATGTTTGGAGTGTACCATCGGGAGCGGTTTCAGTCCCGGCCACTACTGGCACTGCTTTTTCGGAGACGCCGGTTCAAGTTCAGAATCCGATGACGGCGGCAACCGGTAACATTCAAGCCGTTGAACCGTCCGGATTTACTAAAGCTGTTCAGAGCAAGATGTCTTTGGCCGGGAAGGAAACTCAGAAACAAATCGATGCCGGCAGTTCAAAACCGGTGTCCGGTTTTGAACACTCGGAATCCGTAAAACTGATGGGATCAGAATCCATTCAAGCCATCCGACCTTTGAAGACCAACTCATCGGAAAACGATTCAGCTTTCGTTCCCCAACCATTCGTTAAAAACAACTCTCAACCGGAAGCCGGAGTCCAACTGGCGGAGCAGGTTTCCAATTTCCAATCCGGTCTTGCGAAGGAAAAAGGGGAAACGGTTGTTCTCAACCTGCCGGTGCTCCAAACCAAACAGTCTCTGAATGACCTTCAGTCGCGGTTTGATTATCATCCTAATCTGATAACGCATCAGACTCATCCGCAAGGCAACGGGGTATCCGATTTAGCGGGTGGAGATAAAGTTTCAGTCAACCGGGATCAACTCTTTTCTCAACTGGTTGAACATGCCAAAATCATGGTTGACGGCGGGGACAGCCAGATGGAGATTAGCCTTAAGCCGGAGCATTTGGGGAAGGTTCATCTGAAAGTAGCGCTTGAAAATCATATTATCAGCGCGAAGTTCGTCGCCGAATCCGAGCAAGTAAGACAAGTGATCGAGTCCAACCTGGTGCAATTACGCAAATCATTAAATGAGAGTGGCGTTCAGATTGATTCATTAGTGGTTTCCACCGGATATCAATCCGGAACGGAAGGTTTTGGGCAGCAGTGGACCGGCGATCAGGGAAACGGACAGGGGTTCGGCGGGGGCAGTTATACCGTAGCGGGTTGGTCCGAAGATGAACCGGTCGCCGGCCAGGATGGCAATCCTGAACCCGGAGGAGACTCGCTGATTAACCTTATCGCGTAATGGTTGACAAAAACATTCAGGCTCAAGTCACCAACGTCCGGTATGTATGGCCAACTGGTTACGGCTGGTCTCTATGCGGTTATTGTTCGGATAAACGGCGTTCCATCGCTGGGCATTTGCAATAGGTCATGATTATTGATGCAGAAATGAAGATGGGTCATCAGGCTTAGAGAAGCGACGGACTTCCCGTTGGATGGGGATGCCCGCTACATCGTACCTGATGAGGAGGAAGTATGACCGAGAAGATATTTATCCGCCCTCCCCAGATAGGACCGGGAATACCTCAAGCCGGCAAGTTAGAGCGGCAACAGGGAAACGGTCCCGCATTTGGGCAGGTATTGCAGGAAACGCTAGAAAACCAAACTGAAATCAAATTTTCGGCCCATGCGTTGAAAAGGTTGGAAAGCCGGCAGATCGCGCTGGATCACGAAGACTTGGCGTTGCTGAAAGATGCGGTCGCTCGGGCGGAAGCCAAAGGATCCAAAGAATCCTTGATTCTCATGGACCAATTGGCGCTGGTGGTTAGCGTTAAAAACCGGACCGTGATTACGGCGGTTGATGGCAACAACCTTAAGGAGAACGTTTTTACCAACATCGACAGCGCGGTTATCGCTAAATAGAGGCTGGACCTCTTTGAAAAAGAGGAGGCCTCTGCCCGCGGAATGACTGATGCGGGAACTTACAGAAAAAAGGGAAGTCCTGGTTTAATATGATGCATAGATCGGAGTGACCGCGCAGAATGGATGGGTTTAGTAACTCCCATCTATGTAAGAATTTTACCAAGTGTGGTTGTAACCCAACGAGGTTCAAGCTAATTCCGGATTATCAGTACTTTCAATGATATTGCAGGAATTAGTCAATCTCAAACGCTAAATTGAAACGGAGGGGGAGAACCCTCCCCCTCCGTTGCCCCCATTAATGAGTAATAGTACGATTCAAGAAAAGGGCATCAATACTGAATTTTCCAAAGCTCGAATTGAGAGATTAATTGCCAGGACAATGAAAGACCGATACAAAGGAGAAGCAAGTGATTGAGATCACCCGCTTAAATGGGCAAAAGCTAATTATCAATGCTGATCTCATTGAAACAATTGAGTCAACACCGGATACAGTGATTCTGTTGACCACCGGTAAACGTTTTGTGGTTGCCGATACGGTAGCAACGGTGATTGATAAGGTCATTGAATATCGACGGATGATCGGAGCGCGGTCGCTCCATGACGGTGATGAAAGGAATTAAATCAAATGGAGTTCGCATCTTTAATTGGCTTAATTGGAGGTCTTATTTTACTGGGGATTGGTATCTCTCTGGGCGGTTCATTGGTGGGTTTTTATGATTTGGCGTCAATTTTTATTACATTTGGCGGATCGATCATGGCCTTGCTGGTTCAGTATTCATTTAAACAGTTTATTACAGCATTTAGAGCGTTGAAAATGGTCTTCGTCAAAACAACCGTTTCTCCGGAACGAATCATCGTCGAGATTGTCGAGTTCGCCAAAAGGGCAAGGCGGGATGGATTATTATCCTTGGAGGATGAGGTTGAAAAATCGAACAATCTTTTCTTAAAAAAAGCTATTCGGCTATTAGTGGATGGAACCGACCCGGAGATGGTGAGAAATATCTTAGAAACGGATGCGTCTTATGCGGAAGAACGTAATAATGAAAACAAAGCGTTTTTCGACTCATGGGGAATCTTGGCTCCGGGGTTCGGGATGATCGGAACTGTCATCGGGTTGATACAAATGTTGGGCAATCTTGCGGATGTCTCAAAGATCGGCCCGTCAATGGCGGTAGCCCTAATCACCACCTTTTATGGCGCGGTATGGGCCAATCTGGTCTGTAATCCGGTGGCCGGGAAAATTAGTCAATTAAGTGCTGAGGAATTATTTCTCAAACAGATCATTGTTGAGGGAATTCTAGCAATTCAGGTTGGTGAGAACCCAAGAATGATCGAAGAAAAATTGAAATCGGCGCTTTCTCCGGAACAGCAGGTACGCTTAGAAGAAATTCGGATCAGCCAGAACCGGGTGGAAGGGGCGGCGTAGATTGCTGAAGCGCAAACAACCGAATTCGGGAGGAACGCCACCCTGGATATTAACTTATGGCGATATGGTTACGTTGGTATTGACATTTTTTGTGGCCATATATGCGATGTCGACTATTGATAAGACCAAATATGAGGAAATGTCCAGTTCCTTCCGGAATGTTTTTAGTGGCCCCGGAGGAGGGGGCATGATGAGTGGGGCCCAAGCCGTAGTCGACCCTGGAATTAAGAAGATTATTGCCCAGCCAATGATGACTGCGGAACAAAATCGAACCTGGAAACAGATGTATCAGTCGATCGATTCCATTGTTTCGAAAGAGCGTTATCGTGGAAAAGCAGAAGTCATCTACACCGAACGAGGGATCGTAATCAGTTTCAAAGAGAAATTATTTTTTGATCTAGGTTCGGCAGATATCATTCGGGATGCTTTGCCAACAATCCGTGAGGTAGGGATAACCATTATGCAGCAACAATTTCCGATCAGAGTCGAAGGCCATACTTGCGATTTACCTATCAAAACCGGCCTATATCCATCCAATTGGGAGTTATCAGCATCAAGAGCGGTGAATGTCGCACGCTTTCTAATCGAAGGAGTCGGATTTAATCCAGAGCGGGTCGCGGTAGCAGGGTACGGACAATACCGGCCGATTGCTCCAAATGTCAATGAAGAAAATCGGGCTCGCAACCGGCGGGTGGATATTGTAATCATCAATAGTTTTCTGGACCGGAGCTTTAGCCCATTGTATCAGGGAGGTATAGGTAATGGCGGAAAAAACTAAAAGCAATAACATTTTAATCATTGGTTTATTTTCCTTTTTAATCACGGTGGTTATCGCTGGTAGTTTTATTTACATCACCTTTAACCGAGTACAAGACGGGAATGGTAAAGGGATTACCCTGACTCAGACTCAGGAGATGGGGCCAGTGGTTCCTTTGGGGAATGAAATGATTATTAATATACGCAGTGAAAACGGTTCCGAACATTATATAAAAGTCAATGTAACCTTGGAAGTTATCGCGCCCCAAAAGAATGAAGAACTGGCAAGACAAGAAGTTACCAAGAGAGTTCCACAATTTAGGGATTTAATTATTAGTATACTATCAAGCAAAACTAAGGAGAAAATTGACGAAAAAGAAGGGAAAGAATTAGTTCGCAGCGAAATTATTAGCGCTATGAATCAGCATCTTATTGCAGGGAAGATCAAAAGTTTATTCTTTGAAGATTTTGTAATTCAATAGACTGGCTGCGGAGGTGTCGCTGCAAGTGGCCGAGGTTCTATCGCAAAGTGAAATTGACGCTCTACTTGAAGCGCTTTCTTCCGGGACTCTCCAGGTAGATGAGGTAATTAACGAAGAAAAGAAGAAAAAGGTTAAGCCATATGATTTTCGACGTCCGAATAAACTTTCGAAAGATCAATTACGGACGATGGTCATGTTGCATGAGAATTTTTCTAGGCTATTAACCACATCACTTTCGACCTACCTGAGGAGCATGGTCCGGGCTCAAGTAATCTCCGTTGATCAATTGACTTATGAGGAATTTACTAAGTCACTACATAATCCGACGGTGATGAATATTCTTACCTTAAAACCGTTGGAAGGAAATATTATTCTTGAAATTTCCCCGCAACTGGCTTTTGCAGTGGTTGATCGGCTCTTGGGTGGCCAAGGACTGATTATGGATAAAGTCAGGGAATTGACAGACATTGAACAAACCGTGATACGGCGCGTGGTATTAAAAACATTCACCAATTTGAAAGAGGCGTGGAAAGCTGTCGTTGATCTAGAGCCGGTTTTTGAAGGAATAGAGAGCAATCCGCTATTTACTCAGATCGTGCCGCCGGCGGACATGATTATTTTAGTAACGTTGGAATTGCGCATTGCCGAGGCAATTGGAATGATGAACATTTGTATGCCGTTTTCGGTCATCGAACCAATTCTGGATCGACTTAACGCCCAAGTGTGGTTTACTAAAAAAGGAAAATCCTTTTCGTCCGAAGGAATCTTTGCACTTCAAAATCGTTTGGGACAAGCTCAGGTTCAAGTTGCGGTCGAATTAGGAAAAGCCGAGATCAGGGTGGAAGAGTTGCTCAACATTGCAGTGGGTGATGTCATTGAACTTGACCATTCGGTTAAGGAACTGATGGAAATCAAAATAGGCAATCAAGTAAAGTTTAGGGGAAGCCCTGGAATGTCAGGAAGTAAAATGGCAGTTCAAATAGGTCAGATTGTTCGTGAGGAGGGGAGCTAATGGACCGTCAGTTACTCTCGCAGGAAGAGATTAATGCTTTACTAAATGATAGTGACAGTGATAGTGATAAATACGAACAGCTTACCCCGCTTCAAAAAGACGCGCTCGGTGAAATCGGAAATATCAGTTATGGGTCAGCTTCAACCGCTTTGTCTGATATTTTAAAGAAGAAAGTAACCATTGATACCCCTACGGTACAAATCACTTCACAGATCGCGATGAAACAACAACATCCGATTCCTTACGTGCTGGTAGAGGTGAATTACAAAAACGGTTTAATCGGCAGCAATATTTTGATTTTAAAGATCGAGGATTCGGCGATAATCGCCGACTTGATGATGGGCGGAAATGGTTTAAATCCCAGGACGGAACTGGGAGAAATGGAACTGAGCGCGGTAAGTGAGGCCATGAATCAGATGGTTGGAAGCGCGTGCACTTCACTGTCCACAATGCTCAGAAAACGAATCGACATTGATCCGCCTGAAGTTCAAAAAGTAAATCTGGCCGGTGAAAAACCGTTTATGCGGTCTTGCAATTTGGATGAACCAATTGTGTCGGTCTCGTTCAAGATGCAGATTGAGAATCTGATTGACAGTGAAATCATGTTAATTATGCCATTTCCTCTGGGGGTGGACTTGGCTGATTCATTAATCATGCAAACCAGTCATCCCAAACCCTCTTCCCCGCCGCCCGTCAAGCAAGCGGTGGAGACGTCAGTTCGAAATGATAATGCCGCTCATGAAATACCACCTATAAAACCGACCCCAGCGCCAACCTTCGTTTCTGGAGGTGTAGATATGAGACAGCAAGTAGTCGTTCAGCCAGCCCAATTTTCTCCTTTGGGGAGTTCGAAGACTGGAAAGGAAACCGGAAATCTCGGATTGATTATGGATGTTCCCTTACAGGTAACCGTCGAACTCGGTAATACCCGGATGAAGATCAAGGATATCTTGGAGTTGGGCTTGGGTTCAATTATTGAATTGGATAAATTGGCGGGAGACCCGGTTGATATCTACGTAAACGGGAAGATGATAGCCAAAGGTGAAGTCGTAGTTATTGACGAGAATTTTGGCATCAAGATTACCGATATAGTAAGTCCGATAGAAAGAGCCAATACACTTCAATAATTGTCTTAATTAAGGGGGAATTATGAGTGGGGAATCGAGTCTTGGTGGTCGATGACGCGGCTTTTATGCGTATGATGATTAAAGATATTTTACGTAAAGGCGGCTATGATGTTGTTGGAGAAGCCGAGGACGGCGCGAAGGCCATTGATAAATTTAGGGAATTGCGTCCGGACTTAGTAACTATGGATATAACAATGCCTGACATGGATGGAATTTCTGCGGTCCGGGAGATCCGGAAGATCGATCAGAATGCCTTGATTATTATGTGTAGTGCCATGGGGCAGCAAGCGATGGTAATCGATGCCATTCAGGCCGGGGCCAAGGATTTCGTGGTCAAACCGTTTCAGCCGGAACGCGTGCTGGAGGCAGTCCGTAAAGTATTAGCCTAATTGAAAGGAAGTTACTCTTGAAAAATTATTACCGGTTCTTTGGTTCTTTCTTGCTTGTGGCCGGTATTCTCCTCTTACCAGCCATGGCTTTCGCTGGTTCGAAGGAAGACACTCAACCGAATTTTGATGGCTTACAATGGATCTGGGCATTATTTTCCCTAATTTTTGTGGCATTCATTGCTTACTGGGTGACCAAATTATTCGCTGAAAAAGCCGGGTATACGCGTGCAAAATATTTAAAGGTGGCGGAAAGTCTCATGTTAGGACCCAATCGCCATCTTTATCTTTTATTGATCAATGGGAAAATTCTGCTAATCGGCAGTTCCGAACAGGGAGTAACCTTATTGAAAGAATACGATGATCCTACATTTTATGAGCAACTGCAACAATCGTCCGTCGATCAAATGATTGGGAAAAATAGTTTTGCCAGTATCTTAAAACCGCTTCTGGATAACCCCAATGAGGTCATTGAGACCGGAGTGGATAATACCAAACAAAAAATTTATGAAACTTTGGATCGAATCCGAGCTTGGAGAACGAAGGATAAGAAAAATGATCAATAATGAGGGAATCAGCAAAAACAACTTGAGTAAACGTCCAGGGCTGAGACGGTTGGGACGCCCCGGAAGTGTTTGGCTGATTACTATCGGTTTGTTAATAGGCATTTTGTGGTTATCCGTTGTTCCGGCCATGGGAGCTACGACTGCTGTTCCCATCCCCAGACTTGAATTCGGACTCGATACCGCCGATAACCCGGAAGAGACCGCTCAGAGTTTGCAAATCTTACTAATTCTAACTATTTTATCACTAGCGCCGGCAATCTTGATAATGACCACTTCCTTCATTCGGATTGTGATTGTTTTGTCATTTGCCCGGACCGCCATTGGTACCAATCAAATGCCTCCCAACCAAGTGATGATTGGTTTAGCCCTGTTTTTAACGTATTTCACCATGGCACCGACTTGGACGGTGATTAACGATCAAGCATTGCAGCCGTATTTGAGTGGACGAATCTCGCAAGAAGCGGCGCTTGAACGAGGAGCGCAACCATTGCGCCAATTTATGTTTAAACAGACTCGGACCAAAGATTTAAAATTATTTGTTCAAGCAGCCCATTTGTCACAACCGGACAATCAGGACCAAATCCCCACCAAAGTCTTGATACCAGCGTTTATTATCAGTGAACTGAAGACAGCGTTTCAGATGGGTTTCATGATCTTTATTCCCTTTTTAGTAATTGACATGATTGTATCGAGTACCTTAATGTCCATGGGAATGATGATGCTTCCGCCGGTTATGATCTCCTTGCCGTTTAAAATATTGTTATTTGTTATGGTTGATGGATGGCATCTTCTGGCTAGGTCATTGATTTTAAGCTTTCGCTAGGGGAGGAGGATTTAGTTGACTGATACTTTTGTGGTCGCTGTGACTCGGGAAGCCATTTGGACGGTATTACTGGTGTCCGCTCCGGTTCTGGGCGTTGGATTGATCGTAGGATTGGTTGTTAGTATTTTTCAAGCGACGACACAAATTCATGAGCAGACGTTAATGTTCGTTCCCAAAATCCTGGCGATTTTAATTTCGATGGTGATCTTTGGGCCATGGATGTTGCGTATTTTAATGACATTTTCTCATAAAATCCTGGCTCATCTTGACCAATTTACTTTCATCAGGTAGGTATACAATTGAATTTTGAAAATCTTTTTGAGACCAGCCTGATCCAATTTCTTCTTGTGTTTACCAGGGCTTCCGGAATGGTACTTACTGCTCCGATCTTTCAAAGCAAAACAATACCAATGCAGGTAAAAGTAATTATAGCTTTTTCACTGGCACTGGTTCTTGGTCCGGTTATCGAAGCGAGGACCGAATTAATTCTTGTTAATAACGCGGTTTTCTTTATTACATTGATACAGGAGCTGTTAGTCGGTTTAATCATCGGATTTTCAGTAAACCTTACGATTCATGCCATTCAGTTGGCTGGTTATTTTATGGATGTATCCCTGGGATTCGGGGTCGTGAACATTATCGATCCGAATACTGGGACCGAAATGCCATTGCTTGGACAGTTCAATTATTTTATCGCGATCGCAATTTTTCTTGGCATTAATGCGCATCATACGGTGATTATGTCATTAGCCCAAAGTTATGAACTAATTAAACCTGGTTTTTTTATGATAAAGAATCAAGCGGTTGCCGTTTTTTTAAAAGCCTTTTCTGGGATGTTTCTGTTGGGGTTTCAAATCGCATTACCGATCATTGGAGCTATTTTCTTGGCGGATGTCGCTTTGGGGATTATTTCTAAATTAATTCCTCAAATCAATGTTTTCGTGATTGGGTTTCCGATTAAGATCATTCTCGGTCTGATTATGCTCATTTTCTTCCTCCCGGTATATGTTATTGTATTGGAAAAAGTTTTTTCGCATTCGGGAAGCACATTCCGGTTCTTAATTTATTTCTTAAAACAACTCCACTGGTAGAACCAAGGCTGAGGCGTTGAATGAAGCAAAAAACTGATAAAATACTTCATAAAACGTTAAAATCCTCTCTGACACAATCAACGGTTATTCAATTTAATCTTCAATACTTTGCTCCCGACTCGGATAAGACCGAAGAAGCGACTCCCAAACGTCGTTCCGATGCCAGGAAAAAAGGGCAAGTAGCTAAAAGCGCTGAATTAAGCTCGGTGATCGTGTTATTGGTATTATTTGTGTTTGTGAACGGGATGGGGAGCTGGATCTATTCGGAATTGCTCGTTTATGTGAAAAATTGTTTATCGCCCATCCAAGTAAACCAAAACCTTGAAATGGATGAACTTAGAAAAACCCTGATTCAGCATTGTATTCTATTTTTAAAATTGTTCCTTCCTCTAGGTTTGGGAGCTATGCTGGTGGGGTTTTTAATTAATTTTCTACAGGTGGGTCCGTTGTTTTCTTTGGAATCGATTACTCCCAAATTCAGCCGGATCAATCCCATTACCGGTTTTCAAAGGCTTTTCAGCATTCGTGGACTGGTTGAATTGGTAAAATCAACGATTAAGCTTTTGGTTGTCAGTTATTTTGCCTATTCTACCATTCGTGATAATCTCTTTGTACTATTGGATGTTTTTCAGCAGTCACCGCTGGGTGCCGCCGGTATTGTTTGGAAGATTATCTTTCAAGTAGCGATGAAGATTTGTGTATTTCTATTGATTCTCGCGTTACTGGATTATTTGTACCAACGGTGGGAATACCGCAAGAGCTTACGGATGACCAAAAAGGAAGTAAGAGATGAGTACAAGGAAACAGAAGGGAATCCGCAGATAAAGAATAAAATCCGGCAGCGGCAGCGGCAATTGGCGGCACGTCGAATGATGCAGGATGTGCCCAAAGCCGATGTCGTGATCACCAACCCAACCCATTTGGCGATTGCATTACGTTATGAACCCGGAAGTATGAACGCTCCGATGGTGATCGCCAAAGGTCAAGGGCTCGTTGCTGAACGGATTAAAGCAATTGCTAAAGAACACGATGTGGTGATGGTTGAGAATAAACCTCTGGCCCGAGCCTTATATCAATCGGTGGAGATCGGGCAAGCCGTTCCCAGTGAATTGTATAAAGCGGTGGCGGAGGTTTTGGCGTTTGTGTACCGCTTAAAGCGTAGGTACGCGTAAGGTAATTTTTCAAGGAGATTGCAGATGGCCAACAATAACGGTTTATCGGTTGCTTTTTCTTGGCAGTCCCTTAAAAGCGGGGAAATTATCGTTGCTCCTTTAATTATTTTGATACTGACGATGTTCATCGTTCCGATGCCGTCATGGCTTCTGGATTTGTTGATCACGATTAATATCTGCGCCGGTTTTTCAATTCTCTTGCTAACCACTTATGTGCGCAAAAGCCTAGAGTTTTCGGTCTTTCCAACTCTGTTGTTATTAACGACGTTGTTCCGTTTGGCGTTGAACGTGTCGTCTACCCGCTTAATCTTGCTTAATGCGGAAGCAGGCCGGGTGATTGAGGCTTTCGGGGCGGTAGTCGCCGGTCACAATTACGTCGTCGGCTTTGTAATGTTTACCATCCTGACGATTATTCAATTTTTAGTTATTACCAAAGGCTCAGAGCGCGTGGCGGAAGTGGCGGCCCGCTTTACCTTGGATGCCATGCCGGGAAAACAAATGAGTATTGACGCTGATCTGAATGCCGGGTTAATTAATGAAACGGATGCCCGGGCACGTCGGCGGGAAATTGAGCGGGAAGCTGATTTCTACGGAGCAATGGATGGCGCGACGAAATTTGTCAAAGGAGATGCGATTGCCGGAATTTTAATCGCAATTATCAACGTGGTCGGTGGATTTATTATCGGAGCGACCCAAAAAGGCTTTACGATTCAGCAATCCCTCCAAACATACTCACTGCTTACCATCGGAGATGGATTAGTGACCCAAATACCGGCATTACTGTTATCGACGGCAACGGGAATTTTGGTGACCCGTTCGGCTTCGGAGGATAGCTTGGGTATGGATCTTTCGCATCAACTTGGGGCGTATCCAAAGGTCTTTTATTTTGTGGCCGGCATGATCGGCTTTTTCGGCTTGATCCCCGGTATGCCCAAGCTGGCCTTCTTTTCAATGGCGGGTTTAATTGGATTCCTCGGGTTTAAGATGAGTCAAATGCCCGATGCGATTCCTAGAGATGAACCGTCTCCGGAAGCAAACGGTGATGATGCCAAAAAACCTGAGAATGTAAATTCACTGCTTCAGATCGATCCAATGGAATTAGAGATCGGTTACCGGTTGATCCCTCTGGTTGATCCTAAGCAAGGCGGAGATTTATTTGAAAGAGTCACCATGATCCGGCGTCAGACCGCACTGGAATTGGGAATGGTTTTACCGCCGATCCGGATCAGAGACAATATGCAATTGGCGCCTACATCTTATGTGATCAAAATTAAAGGGGTTGATGTTGCCAAAGGAGAAATAATACCCAATTATTATTTGGCAATGGACCCGGGAATCGCGACCCAACGTATTGAAGGCATTCCTACGACCGAACCTGCTTTTGGGTTACCCGCGATCTGGATCGCCGAAGGACAGCGGGATGAAGCAGAGATCGCTGGTTATACTGTGGTCGATCCGCCTTCTGTCTTGGCAACTCATTTAACGGAAATAATTAAGTCCCATTCCTTCGAATTATTGGGTAGGCAGGAAGTTCAGTCATTGATCAATAATCTTAAAGACGAATACAGTGTCGTCGTCAATGAACTGATTCCCAATCTTTTGTCAGTTGGCGAGGTTCAAAAAGTACTGGTTAATCTGCTTAGGGAAGGGATCCCCATCCGGAATATGGTTACTATTTTGGAAAGCTTGGCTGACAATGCAGTTCATACCAAGGATACTGAAATGTTGACTGAATTGGTCCGCCAATCATTAAACCGGCAAATTACTAAAATAGTTCAAGGTGATGATGGGATCATTAGAGTGATTACGCTTGATCCGGCCTTGGAACAGACCTTGCTAAAGATTCAAATGGAGGCAAGGGACTCGAATAATTTTGCAGTGGAACCGCGGTTAATTCAGCAGATTTATGATAAATTGGGCGGTTTGGTTCAGGAAATTATCGCATCCGGGTATCAACCGGTGGTTCTATGTTCGCCTGGCGTAAGATTGGTCTTCCGGAAATTAACCGAACGCCTATCCTCTCGATTACTGGTACTGTCATATAACGAAATAAGTTCCGAGGCTGAAGTTCATTCTGTTGGAGTGGTGGCGATATAATGCGAGTTAAACGGTATGTCGCGGATTCAATCCAAGAAGCGGTAGCCAAAGTTAAACATGATTTGGGGCGCAATGCCATTATTCTACATACAAAGCAATTCAAAGAAGGAGGCTTTCTCGGCCTATTCAGTCAACGCCGCTTTGAGGTAATTGCCGCTATTGACGAAAACAGCACAAAAGAGGCTCACTCGAAAACCATGGACCAGAAGACCGATAACTCTATTATTTCGAAGCGAGTTGCAACTGGCCAAAAGCCATTTATTGATCAGTCGCTCGTGCGAAAAGAAACTGCGGCACAGGTGGAACCGTCTCTTCAGTCGATCAAGGCTGAGATTACAACTTTAAAAGAATTGATTTTGAGGAATTCCTCCGGGCAGGACGAACCAATTCAGGGAAATCCCGCTACGATCAATGCCATAAAGAAGCAATTAGCTGCTCTGGATCTGGATGAAGCGGTCATTAATGAATTAATATCCAAGATACCGTTTAACCTTCTGTCCCAATCCGAAGTGTCAGAGAAGATGATCTTAGCTTTATGCAGTCAGCATTTGATTAATAGCATCAAGTTTGATCCGGCCATCCATTCCGAACATGCCCAATCTCAACAAATCATTGCTTTGGTTGGGCCGACCGGGGTGGGAAAAACTACGACCATTGCGAAGCTGGCGGCCAACTATAGTATTTATTTCGGGAAAAAGGTCGGTTTGATTACTGTTGATACCTTTCGAATCGCAGCTGTAAACCATTT
Source organism: Bacillota bacterium (assembly GCA_023402395.1). Lineage (GTDB taxonomy): Bacteria > Bacillota > UBA4882 > UBA8346 > UBA8346 > JAEYGI01. The sequence goes on along the minus strand of JAEYGI010000004.1, from coordinate 184,960 downwards.
GAAAACTTATGGGGAGATTATTAATCTCCCGGTCGAGGTAGTATACGCACCGGAAGAGCTTGATTCGGCTTTACGAAATCTTAGTCAATGCGATTTGGTGCTGCTTGATACCGCTGGCAGCAGTCCCTATAATCGCAGGATGATGGATGATTTGCGGCGTTTTTTAGCTTATCCGGGCATTGATTTTAAAATGCTGGTTATCAGCGCCACGACCCGGTATCGCGATATGGAAAATATCATTGAAAGCTTTGGCGCAACTTCGTTTACTCATCTGATCTTTACTAAGCTCGATGAAACAGCAGCAATCGGGCCGGTGTTGAGTCTGGCGTGGAAATGCAAATTGCCTTTATCTTTCGTTACCACGGGGCAGAACGTTCCGGAAGATATCGAGCAGGCCAACCCATCGCGGTTGGTGTCACTATTATATAAGGGGTCAGTTCATGGTTGACCAGGCCGAACGGTTAAGAGAGTTAATAAAAGAGCAACGCAAAAATCATAGGCTTTGTCGGGTGATTACCATTGCCAGTGGTAAGGGTGGGGTTGGGAAAACCTCTTTGGCTGTGAACTTGGGAATCTCCCTTGCCAAACTTGGGCAAAAAGTGGTTCTCATCGATGCGGATCTAGGTTTGGCTAATGTTGATGTGATGCTGGGATTAGCGCCTAAATACAATTTAGGGCATGTGATCTCCGGAGAGAAATTGTTATCGGATGCGATTGTGGAAGGACCCTACGGGTTAAAAATTCTGCCCGGGGGCACCGGCTTATATAAATTGGCCAATTTAAGCGAGTATGGCTTGGAACACTGTGTTAAATGCTTGAACGATCTGGAGAATTTCGCCGATATCATATTGATTGATACGGGCGCCGGATTGTCGCGGAATGTTATCCGATTTGTTCTGGCAGCCGATGAGGTCTTGATTATTACGACACCGGAACCGACCGCCATTACGGATGCTTATGGAGTCATCAAGGTGGTAGTCAGTTCCAAGCCGGATTCGGCGATTCGCGTTGTGATAAATATGGTTCACAATCACAATGAGGGAGTTCAAGCCATTCAACGTTTGACTTCCGTAACCGAACGGTTTTTAGGCGCCACTCTTTTCGATCTTGGCTTTATGCCGGCCGATCCGGCGGTCACTAAAGCTGTGAAGTTACAAGAGCCATTCGTGATAAGCTGCCCCCAGGCCGCAATTACCCATTCGGTAACCAAGATTGCCAAGAATTTATTGGACAAGAGTCAGCTTGCATCGCGGCGGCCGCAATCAAGCAGTTTTTTTGAACGGTTTTTGCGAAAATTCTAAGGGACGGTTTTCATGGATTTCGCGGCTGGAGATTTTTTGGAACTGAAAATGATGGACGGTGCTTTCAAAGAGGTTATTTCGTGCCGCATCATTGGATCTTAAATGAACAGTTGTACATAACGCTTTTTAAACTTCGAATCTATGCCGCCATTTCCGGATGGGGCTGTGGTAAGGGTGTCTTTTTGCAAGAAAGACGATGCTTTGTATGAATTTGGAACTCAGCTTTGGGAAATTCCTGCTGAACAGTTCTCGGGACTTTCTTCTCAAAGATTGCGATATTATCGGATTGTACTTCCCCAAAATACTTATCGGAGACAACGACGTTCTTATGTAAGAGTAAATGTTCGAATCCCGTTGAGTTTCTCTATTTCTATCGAAAGGACATTCCGGTGACGGCGTCAACAACCTATAGCATCGATTTAAGCGCCGGCGGGGTGCGGGTCAAAACAAATGAGAAGTTTTCATTAAAGGCCTATTATAAAATTGGATTATATCTTCCCAGCAGCACTGATTATGAACTATTATACTTAAATGTCGAAGTTGTTCGATGTAATCAGCGAGCATGAACCGTTAATTTATGAGATTGCCCTCGAATATCGGCGCATTTCCGAGATGAATATGAAGAAGATTCTTAAATTTGTTTATAAACAGCAGGAATTGCGTGTCAAAAGTCTAATTTAACCCGTGGGGGTGAAAAAATGGAGATATCCCAATATTTAAGTGTTTTTATGGACGAATGTCAAGAACATCTCCTCACCTTAAATCAATCACTTCTAGAATTAGAACATAACCCGGATAATTCCGGAATTCTTGATCGGATCTTTCGAGCGGCCCACACTTTAAAAGGGGCGTCAGCTACGATGGGTTTCAATAAAATGGCTGATCTTACCCACGCCATGGAGGACGTTTTAAGCAAACTTCGTTCAAAAGAGCTTGAAGTTAACGCGGAAATAATGAATATTCTATTTGAAGCGGTGGACCTTTTAGAGATCTTAACGAACAAGATTGGAGAAGGAAAAGAGGAAGATATTGAGATCGGGGGAGTAATTCAAGAGTTACGGCATTTCGTCACCGCTGAAACAGCCCCCGTAAAAGCAGAACGCCGCCAAAAGATGCAATTGCGCTATCTGGACACGGAACGTGAACAAATCTCAAGCGCGATTGGTGAAGGCGCCAAGCTCTATCATATTGACGTAACCCTGGCGGATGATTGCCTGTTAAAGGGAGCCCGGGTATTTATGGTACTGCGGGAGATTGAAAAAAAAGGGACTATCATTCGTAGTATTCCCACGGTTAAAGACCTGGAAGATGAGAATTTCGATCTTCGTTTTATGATCGGAGTAATTTCAACCGTTTCCAAGGAGGAGCTACAGAAAGCGGTTTTCAACATAACTGATGTCGCTAAGGTCGTGATCGAAGAAATCTCCTTGGAACAGGTCCAGATCGAAAAACGTGCTTCGGATGTCGTTGAGCATGATAAAAGTAAGATCAGCAGCAATCCAACGGTCCGAGTAGAGATCAAAAAACTTGATGATTTGATGAATCTTGTAGCGGAATTGGTCATCAGCCGTTCGCGACTTGAATCGTTGGGCGCGGTTATTCGTTCCAGGGAACTGGATGAAGTGGTGGAGCAAGTTGGTCGGCTGACATTAGATTTACGGGATAGTGTTTTAAAAGCCAGAATGGTTCCAGTAGAGACGGTATTTTCTCGATTTCCTCGTTTGGTGAGAGATCTTTCCAAGGAACTTGGAAAGCAGATTGAATTGGAGATTTACGGCGGAGAAACCGAGTTGGATCGGACTGTTATTGATGAAATCGGTGATCCGCTGGTACATATCATCAGGAATGCAATTGATCATGGGATCGAGAGCACCGTGGACCGGCAACAGCAAAATAAGCCGGAACAAGGGAAAATTGTTCTAAACGCTTTTCAAGAGGGGAACAGCGTGGTCATCACGGTAAGCGATGACGGCCGGGGCTTCGATGTCCGGAAAGTCCGGGAGAAGGCGTTGCGATTGGGTCTGATTTCGCCGGAACTGGTGGCTGAAATGAGAGACGATCAGATTTTGGACTTTACGTTTCTTCCCGGATTTTCAACCGCTGAGAAAGTTACGGATCTGTCTGGACGCGGCGTTGGAATGGATGTCGTCAAAACCAAGGTTGATTCCCTGGGAGGGTTGGTTCACATCGAATCGACCCTGGGCGAGGGATCTACCATCTTTATTCGATTACCGCTGACATTGGCCATCATTCAAACACTCATGGTTCAGCTCGGGAAAGAAGTATATGCCATCCCTTCCAGTTATATTGAACAGATTACTAGCCTGAAGAAAGAGGATATCAAGCGAATTCGGAAACAGGAAATATTTATGCTTAGAGGCGAAGTAGTTCCGTTGATCCGGCTCCAGGATGTGCTTGACACCCCTGATGCCCGCAATCATTTTTTTGAGGAATTGGACGTGGTTGTGCTGAAGGTCGGCGAACGGCTCATTGGGTGCGTGGTTGACGGGTTAATGCGGCAACAGGATGTGGTTATAAAGTCACTGGGTGGATTTTTAGGTTCAATAAAGGGGATTGCCGGAGCAACGATCCTGGGAGATGGCAGGGTAGCGCTGATTTTGGATATCCGGTCAGTCGCCTGACTATCAAGATACTTTTCGTAGTGCCAATCCAGAGAAGAGGAGGGATACAATGAAAGGTAAAGTCGAGCCACGTGAAGAGACCAGGCAGCTTGTTGTTTTTCGATTGGGGGACGAGGAATTTGGAGTGGATATTTTACAAGTTCGGGAGATTGAAAAATTAGATCAACCCGTCACCCGGGTGCCGCGGTCACCGGCTTTTGTCGAGGGAGTAATTAATCTCCGGGGCGAAGTGGTCCCTATTGTCGACCTGAGGAAACGGTTCGGTTTGGTGGTTCATGATATTAGCAATGAATCGCGGGTCATCATCGTCGACCTGAACGAAAATATGGTCGGGATGATCGTCGATGCCGTGATTGAAGTGTTGCGGGTTAATGTATCGGCGGTTGAAGCCGCTCCCTCCATCACCAAAGGTGTTGATGCATACTTTTTAACGGGAGTAGCCAAAGTCAGCGACAGGCTGATTATTTTGCTCAATTTGGAACGGGCTCTCTCCGCCGAAGAGGCCAAAGAGTTAAACTCAATGACCATGGAGGCGGCCGAATGATTAGAATCGAAGACCTCAGCCATTTTCAACTGGATGTATTGAAAGAAATCGGGAATATCGGCGCGGGGCATGCCGCAACTGCTTTGTCACAAATTCTTTCGGAAAAAGTGGAGATGACGGTTCCTAGTGCATCGATCATGCCATTTAACCAAGTCAGTGAGGTAATGGGCGGACCGGAGCGGGTGGTGACCGGAGTTTACATGCGGATGTTCGGCGATGCGCCGGGGAAAATTGTATTTTTATTTAGCGAACTTGAAGCCAATGCTTTGGCGGAATTGGTCATTCGTACCAATTTGGGCAGTCATACCGATAAGGGCTACTATGAATCCGCCTTGAAAGAAATCGGGAATATCATGACCGGCGCTTATCTGTATGCATTGACCAAACTGACCGGGTTTAACCTTTTGCCTTCGGTTCCGGCGTTGGCCAATGACATGGTTGGAGCAATCATAAATACGGCATTATCGGATTTGGGTGCTATTGGCGATTATGCATTGTTGATTGAAACTCAGTTCAGCCTGACTTCTCGTCAGATTAACGGACATTTTTTTCTTATTCCCGATCCTGGCGCATTAGAGATTATCCTTGGCGCACTCGGGGTTGGAACTGTATGGAACAAATAATACGGATCGGAATGGCGGAAATGGCGGTTACTAAGGCCCCCGGAAAAATTATTACTTTGGGACTGGGTTCTTGTGTCGGCGCCTGCTTTTATGATACTTTCAATCAAATCGGTGGCATGATTCATATTATGCTTCCCTCAAGCGCCTTGGCCACCAGTCGCGATAACCCGGCCAAATTTGCAGATACGGGGATCCCGCTGCTACTGGCAGAGATGCAAAAATTAGGGACGTCAACTGCCAATCTGGTCGTAAAAATGGTGGGTGGAGCCGAGATGTTCAAGATTGACGGCCTTGACGATCGGTTGCGGATCGGTTTGAGAAATATTGAGGCTGTAGAAGAGATGTGCCGGCAATATCGTCTCCCGGTGGTGGCCCGAAGCGTGGGAGGAAATGTCGGCAAAAGCATTTCTCTCGATCTTGATGACGGGGGAGTTCAGGTTCGTATGGTAAATGGGATCGTTATTTTGTAGTTTTAAATAGTTTTACATAACCATGGCCTCTTTGTATGAATGCGCTCGGGAAATTACGGGTTAAGGAGGGTAGCGATGTCAGTTGAGAAGACTGCTCACAACGAGGAGACATTGTGGCAAGAATATTTGTTATCAAAGTCTCCGGTGACCAGGGAAACCATTATTTTAAAATATGCCCCTTTGGTCAAATATGTTGCGGGAAGAGTGGCCATCGGTTTACCGTCAAACGTTGAATTTGACGACCTGGTGAGTTTCGGTATTTTCGGCCTGATGGATGCGATCGAAAAATATGATCCTTCCCGGGGAATCAAATTTGAGACCTATGCCATTGCCCGGATTCGCGGTTCCATTCTCGACGGATTGCGGAGCAATGACTGGGTTCCTCGTTCGGTTCGCCAAAAAGCGCGAGAATTGGAGCGTACCTGTGCCGAACTGGAAAACCGTTTGGGCCGGTCAGCAACAGATCAAGAGATCAGCGAAGCAATGAATATGGGAATTCACGATTTTTACGAGTTACTCTCCGAGGTAAGTTGCACGACATTAAGTTCCTTGGATGAATTATGGATGGTCCATTCCAATGACGAGGACTCGGTGCGAGTGCTTGACTTGGTTCGCAACAACGATAGCGAGGATCCGTTGTACCAGGTGGAGATCGAAGAAGTAAAATCCACGCTGGGAACGGCAATTGATTGTTTGCCGGAGCGTGAGCGAATGGTTATCGCTCTCTACTACTATGAAGGGTTGACATTGAAAGAGATCGGAGAAATCATGGAAATATCCGAATCTAGAGTATCTCAAATACATACCAAGGCGATTTTCAGATTACGGGGCCGTTTAAATCGTTGGCGGAAATCAATAGCGGAGATTTGACCATCGATGCCGGATCATTCCAATGAACAAGAATGAATATGGTTCCGGATCGACGTATCGGAAGATTGGATGCAGGCGTTTCTGATCCGGGAGATGTTACCCGGCCCAGCAGAAATGGTTGCTTTCGACTCTGACCAAATATATAGTGAACTTGCCGCCAGAAACATTGTTTTCGGCGTTATCCGTGAGGCAATTGAAAAAAGGTTGAAGAGCGAATGCTGATTGCCCAAGGGAGAAAGCCGATCCCGGGAGTGGATGCCAGCTTTAAATGCAATTTCGATTGGGGCGTGTTTCGGAAGGCGGTTAGCGAAGACGGCAATAATAGCAAGGTTGGTTTCAGCTACTTCCCATTGATTCAAAACGTTGGTAGCGGGCAGGTTGTCGCGGGAATTTTTCCGGCGGGTTCCGGCGAAGATGGCATGGATATATACGGAAATGCGGTCAAGGCGATTACCGGCCGGGATCTACGGTTCAATTCGGTGATAACGTGGTCTTGAATCCTGGACAGACACAAGTTTTGGCAAGGGTCTCCGGTGAACCTATGTTTAACGGCATCGTCCTGGAGATCCTCCCGGTTAAAGTAATTGAAGGGGATGTTCATGGGACGCTTCGGTTTCAAGGGAGTTTAATGGTCACCGGGAATATTGGCCGGGCTCGACAGACGTTGCATCCGGGAATATCACTATTTATGGCGGAGTTGCGCAGGCGGCTGAGGTCCGTTCGGGGGGACATTTATTTGTCCGGGGCGGAATCCAAGACGCATCGATTATTTTGTATAAGTGATTTAGCGGCGCGGGAGTTAATCAAATCCCGGGTCAATTGTGGAGGGAACGTAAGCGTCGGCAATTCGATCATCAATTCTCAGCTTGAAGTTGAAAAGAATGTGCTAGCCGAAGGCGGAAGCGGCCAGATCGCCGGGGGAACGCTACGCTGCGGCGGTATAGTATCGGCCAAAAGCATCGGCTCAAGACTGGGGTTGGATACTGTTTTGGAAGTAGGAGTCCTTCCAAGCTAAAAATGGATTATCAGACCGCTGAGGCCGAGGCCAGAAATCAGCGGTTTAATCTGGACAAAGTGACGCAAGCGATCGGATTGTTGCGGAAAACAGTCCAGTTGACACCAGACAAGGCGGCGATGCTTGGAACGCTGGAAAAAACTCGGGTGGCCCTGGAGGAGACGATTGTGGCATTAGAGCAGAAAAAAGACACTCTTTTCCAAGCGTTCTATGATTCGGCCAGGACCTGTGGACGGGTAACCGCCAAAGAGATCATCTATCCGGGCGTGAAGGTTGTCATGGGGCGAACCACCTCCAATATCCGGAAGGAAATCCAAAGTGCCGTTTTATGGTATTTCGAAGAGCGGGAAATTAGGGTTTGGAATATGGCGCAATAGTTGGCCCGGTTGCGAACCCACCGCTTACTCAAAATTTAGCGTGACAGGTCGTGAGACAATTGCTCAAGCCAGTGGACATGCATACGGTGTTTTCCCGTTCGTTTGATCTGCAGAAAGTGGAGCAGGTCCAGAAAAGCCGTCCTGTTACCGAGCAGCACCAGTTTGCCAAGGATTTTCAACATTTTGCCTCTTTGCATCAGACGCAGGTTCAAGCCGGAAATAGCAGTGCGAAAGGCAATTCAATCCGGCATGATGAATCCGATTCCAATCCCCAGAAAAAATCAAAGTATCGCCGGTATCATAAACCCAATTCAAAAGACGAGGAATCGCCATCCGAAACCAGCGAGGAGCAAATCGGGCATATTGACATTAAGATCTGAGGCAGAGGGGGCTAAAACGTGAGTATCGGATGGTTTATCGCCATTGTAATCGTTAATCTGTTACTGGGCTGGGTCATGCTGAAGCTTTATCATCGAAGCCTGGAAAAGAAATTGGCTGCATTCAACCAGCAACTGCAGGAGATGGAAGAGATTGTGGCAGCGGTGATGGAGGAGATCGAGATCCTGACCGAAGGCACAGGTGAATCTGAAACTGAAATGGTTGAGATTCAAGAGGAAGATGAGGCCGATTCAGCTCCGGTTCCGTTTCAGTCCCGGCTTCCGGCTGGATTCACGGAAGAGAGGTTCGGGCAGGACAAATATTATTTGCCCGACGAGCCGCCATTGGAAAACCCGGGTAATACCAAACGTACTGTTTATCAGCTGTGGGAAGAAGGCTTGCCCGTCGAGGAGATCGCCCGGAGATTGGGTACCGGGCTGAATGAAGTTCAGCTTGCGATCAAATTTGGCAAAAGGAGTTAGCCGTACCGGAAGGTACGGTTTTCATTCATGAAAATTACTGCGGACTACCAGGCCGATTGGTTCAAATTCCAGCGGTTATTCGGGGTTTTATTGGCGATCATGGCTTTGTTGATCTTTTTGAATTCCGGCCTGTTCGCCGTCAAATCGATCGAGGTGACCGGAAACTCCCAGCTGACCGACGCGGAGATCATTCTCGGTTCGGGAATTCGTTTGAATCAGAGCATTTTTATGGTCCAAAGCCGCCGGATCGAAGCTGGCTTAAAAAAATCCCCGTGGATTGGAGAAGTCAGAATCGTTAAAAAGTATCCGGATACGGTAGAGCTTTTGGTCCGTGAACGGGTTCCGTTCGGCGTTTTGATGTATCGCGGCAATGGATTGCTGATTAGTGAAGACGGGATGGTCCTTCAATTGATGGACAAGGATCGGAGGATGCCATTGCCCCGGATCACCGGAATTAAGCTTGGCGCGGCAAAGCTTGGGCGGATGATCGCTGATCCGGATCTGGAGGCCGCCATTCGTATCATAAAATTGGCGGGGCCGGAAATCGCCAGGACGATTCTTGAGGTCAATATGTCCGAGTATGCGCTTCAATACCGGCATCCGAAGCGGAAGGAAGTTCTCACGATTTTATTAGGCGATGCACAGGAATTGGAACGGAAAATCTATAATTTGAAAGCTATCCTCACTCATCTCTCCGAAGCCTTGGTCGAGATCGATCTTCGCACTCCGGATCTACCTACGGTGTTGACTCCCCGTGTCAATTGACGGTTACGCTCCCCCGTGTTAAAATTTTATAATACCGAAAGGGTAATCAGCTTCGGTGCAGAACTATATACTCTGGTCTGACATCAGGGAAGTCTGTGCGGGGAACGGCAACAACCACAACATACGGGAATTAATGTTGTAGCGATAAATATTTGGTTGTGCTTGGCAGCCCTGCTGAAGCGATAGGCACAGGTTTTCTGGAGAGTGGAAACAGGCGGGTGGGAGGAGCGCAATAATGCTCGAATTTGAAGTAGCTCAACAACAATTTGCTTCCATAAAAGTCATCGGTGTCGGCGGGGGCGGGACTAATGCGGTAAACCGCATGATCGAAGCCAAAATTCAAGGGGTTGAGTTTATCGCCATTAATACCGATGGTCAGGCCTTAAATCGTTCCAATGCGGATATCCGGCTTCGCATCGGAGATTCGCTGACGAAGGGGTTAGGGGCCGGCGCCAACCCGGAAATCGGGGAACAGGCAGCGATTGAAAGCAAGGATGAAATCATGGGAATTTTGCAGGGCGCCGACATGGTCTTCATTACCGCGGGAATGGGCGGCGGGACCGGAACCGGGGCCGCGCCAGTCATCGCGCGTCTGGCGAAGGAAATGAAGGCTTTGACGGTCGGAGTGGTCACCAAGCCGTTCTCGTTTGAAGGCCGGGTCCGGATGAATCATGCCGAAAAGGGCTTGACTTCGTTAAAAGAAAACGTGGACACGCTGATCACCATCCCCAATGAGCGGTTGTTACAGATCGTGGAGAAGAAAACCTCGATCGTTGAAGCGTTTCAAAAGGCTGACGATATCTTGCGTCAGGCGGTTCAGGGCATTTCGGACCTGATCACGATCACCGGGCTGATCAATGTTGACTTTGCCGATGTTAAGACGATCATGAGCCAGGCCGGATCGGCGTTGATGGGCATCGGCTCTTCCAAAGGAGAAAACCGGGCGGCGGAGGCGGCCAAGGCGGCCATTCAGAGCCCATTGCTGGAGACCTCGATCGAGGGGTGCCGGGGGATCTTGCTGAATATCACCGGCAGCAGCAATCTCTCCTTGCTGGAAGTCAAGGAAGCGGCCGATATTGTCACGGAGGAAGCGGATCCCGAGGCCAATATCATCTTCGGCGCGGTTATCGACGAGACGTTGGGGGATGATCTGCGGGTGACGGTCATTGCCACCGGTTTTGATCAAAAGCGGCCCAAACGCATCGGGGATGTCTTCGAACTGCGGTCGATCATCAACGATGAGCCAGACATACCGGTATTTATGCGGAAGAACAAATAAATACTATGATAGCCAGTTCCGGATATTTTGCGAAAAGCGTTCAGTTGATGAACGCTTTTCCGATTTTAGGGACCTTTCGGCAAAAAGAGAGAAATTACTGGATAAAACTTGAGGTTTCGAGTTCTAAACCGGGTTCTTCCGGCATATAACATTATGTTTTAAAGGCTAAACCCTTGTCCGAAGGACATGGGTTGTACACAAAGCTCAGCAAGCTATATAAGATGAAAAAAGTTTTAGGAAATAAATTCACATCCCTAAGCCTCGGCTGTGAATAGGCAAATGATTGAACTTTTTTCATCTTATGAATCAAGGAAACATGTCGCAATTTATCTAGGCGTTTAAACAAATTATTGCGGCATATATAGTGATAAAGTAGTTTCTCATTGATTAAGCCGAATTATAACTTTTCGGGCCAATCGGCTGTCAAACGCCAGCTTTATCAGTTGCGGGCGAACGTTTTGGATTAAAGAGGAATCATATCGGGCGCACGGTACGATCAATTAGGATGGTGAGTTGGGATGGAATTGGTCAAAGTATATCTCGACCTGCCGATCTTGGGCGGAATTTTCGGCTGGATCCAGGATGCCACCTTGCTATGGATGGTGGCGCAGATCGGCACGTTTAAGGTTGGATGGAGGCGATTGATCGCCGGGGGCGCGATAGGGGGGATATTTCAGTTTTTATTACTGGTAAATCAGGCTTCGGATGGACTGGTAAACAGTTGGATTCTGTCGCCGTTCATTTTTATGATGGCCGTTCCCTTTGTCATGGTCATGATCGCGTTCTGGCCGTTCACCGTCAGGAAATTCCTCACCATTGTGGGGTACTTCTACCTGCTATCCTTTCTCTTGTCGGGTATCCATTGGGGAGTCGACAGTCTTAATCAGCGCTTTTTTCATTGGGAGATCTCATTATGGTGGCGTTTTTGCCTGCATTTGGCCCTCATTTTTCTGTTGGGGGAGATTGGCTGGGGAGTCGTTCACCGGAAGGTATGGGATCAACTTTGCTTGTTCCCGATCCAGATCAGTTGGCAGGACCGCAATCTGAAGCTCAATGCCTTGCTGGATACCGGGAACCGCCTGCTGGATCCGTTGACCAAAGTTCCGGTGGTAGTGGTGGAGTTCAGCCGGATTAAAGAGTTGCTCCCCCCCGAAGTCCTGGCGATGATGGAAAGCATGCAACGGGGGGAATTGGAAACCGAGTTTGCGATCCCCGCCTATTGGGAAGAACGGGTTCGGATTTTGCCCTTCAGTTCCATCGGCAAAGAGCACGGGATGCTGATCGGTTTTCGGCCCGACCGGCTCACGGTCTGGCAGAAACAGCAAGAGATCGAGAACCGGAATGTAGTGGTCGCCTTCTATCACCGGCCGTTGTCTCCGGAAGGCGCGTTTCAGGCGTTGATTCCGCCGTCGCTGTTGCAAGTCTGAGATGGACTTTAATACGATAGGAGAGAGACTATGTTGAATCAATGGATGAAATGGAAGTTAAGGCTGCGTTTGACCATTGTCAGACTATTACTGAAAATCGGTCTGACGCCGCGCCTGATCGGATATATCGGCAGCAGTGAAGCATTGCCTCCTCCTCTGAGCAATGAAGAAGAGATGTATCTCATTGAAAAACTGGCGTTAGGCGACCGGACGGTGAAAGCGGTTCTGATCGAGCGCAATCTCCGCCTGGTGGTTTATATCGCCCGCAAATTCGAAAACAGCGGGGTCGGCATCGAAGACCTGGTCTCCATCGGAACCATCGGCTTGATCAAGGCGGTCAACACCTTTAATCCCGCCAAAAAGATTAAATTAGCCACTTATGCCTCACGCTGCATCGAGAACGAGATCCTGATGTACCTGCGTCGGAACAATAAGATCCGGGCTGAAGTCTCGTTTGACGAGCCGTTGAATACCGATTGGGACGGCAATGAATTGTTGTTGTCCGACGTGTTGGGGACCGAAAACGATTCGACCTATAAATACGTGGAGGAAGAGATCGACAAAACTTTATTGGATACGGCCATGAGCAATCTCTCCGCTCGCGAGAAGGTCATCGTTGAATTGCGGTTCGGCTTGAAGGACGGCACCGAAAAGACTCAAAAGGAGGTCGCCGATCTGCTGGGGATCTCCCAATCCTATATCTCGCGGCTCGAAAAGCGGATCATTAAGAAACTGAAGAAAGAAATGCGCAAGATGGACTAAAAGAGGCGGTTTGATGTCACGGTTTAACCCGTGATCGCCGAAATTATCAAAAAGTGATGGCGGCAGAGGAATAATGATTCCTCCCGCCATTTTTTATTTTTTGGGGATTGAGGGCTTGACCTTGGTAACAATTGGACATATTTTCGAAATACACTTTTAAGATTTTGAAACTGTCCGGCAATATGTCTTCCGTATAATGGGCAAAGAAAGGAGGGATGAATTACTCGCAATCCAATATTAAGAACTGATTTTACAAACAAAATAAGGAGAGGAGTAATAAAAATGAATAAGAAAAAGAACTTTGCAATCCTGATGGTACTGGTGTTGAGCATCGCATTGCTGGCCGGTTCGGTGGCCATGGCTGAAGAGGCGGCTGGCACTCAGCCTGCGGGTAACGTCGCCGTGAGCGGCGCCTTAAAAGCGGTGGATGGAGCCGCCGGTACGGTGACCATTGCTTCCGACGGCGGTGAGGAACTGGTGCTGAAGCTTACCGCTGAGAGCAAGATTCAAATCAGCGGTTCTCCCGTGGACGTTACTCAATTGGCCTCCAAACTTGACGCCAAAGTCAGCGTGGAGTATCAAACCGAGGCGAAGACGGTGGTTAGCATCAGCATCGAGTAATTGACAGACGTACAGTTTGGAATTGGATAACGAAAGAGCGAAAAGAGCCAAGAGGCATTGCCTCTTGGCTCTTTTGATTGCGATGAAATCCGACGCGGTGGCGGCGGAAGCCGGGTTTTGGCCCGGTGTTCGGATTGATTTTTTGCCAAAATATATCTATAATTACCCTTGTAATTGCGATTGGCGTGGCACGCCTATCGCGCCGCAGGTCAAAAAGTCCCGGAAGAATGCGATCGCCGAGGGGAGAAAACAATGCCGTATTTGGGCAAGGTTTTGGTAATCGATGACGATCAAAACGTGCTGGAATTGGTCAAGTTATACGGTGAACGGGAAGGGTTCGCGGTCATCGGGGTCAGTGACGGGGATCTGACGCTGCCCGTTTTCGAACGGGAAAATCCGGATGTAGTGATATTGGATATCATGCTTCCGGGCAAGGACGGAATTACGCTGTGCCGCGATTTACGGGCGGCGCGGATGGTTCCCATCATCATGCTTACGGCCAAGGGAGAGGAAGCGGACCGGGTTTTGGGGCTGGAAATGGGGGCTGATGACTATGTGTCGAAACCGTTCAGCCCCAGGGAGCTGATGGCCAGAATTAAAGCGGTGCTGCGCCGCGCTCAAACCATTGACACGGTCAATTGGCAATTCAAATACCCGGGCCTGGATATCCAGGCCGATACCCGGCGCGTGCTGGTCAATGGCGAGGATATCAAAGTTACCCCCCGGGAGTTTGATCTGCTTTATCACTTGGCCCAGCATCCGCGGCGGATTTTGACCCGGGAAGAATTGCTCTCGATTGTCTGGGGCTTTGATTATTTTGGGGATCAGCGCACCGTGGATGTTCATATCCGCCGGCTGAGGAAAAAGCTGGCCCCCCTGGCCCATGAATATTTGACTACCGCGTGGGGCGTGGGGTATCAGTTCACGCCTCCGGTCAAAGGGAGAGAGGGCGCGAAGTGACCAGTATCCAATTGCCGCGGCCTCAAGGGAAAATTGGGCGGAAAACCGGAGCGGCGCCTGGGTTCTGGCGCAGGTGGCGGAAGCCGTTCCATAAAAACATTTATACCAAAATCTTATTTTCCAATCTGACTGTCTTTGGGCTCAGCCTGATTGCGATCACTTCCTTTTCCGGCTTGGTAGTGAAACAGGTGATTGAAGACCAGTTACAACAGGATTTGCTGCGCAAGGCCAAGCGAATGAATTCCGCTTGGCAATTGGCGGAGCGGATGTGGAAGGCGGAATCCGTCGACGTTCAGCTCCGGCTGAAACTCGATGCCGAGTCGGCGCGGCGGGATTGGGAAAAAGCCAAGCGTCTTTTTAGAGACGGGATTATTAGCAAAACGGAGTATAACCGGGCCGAAACGGCGTACCAACGCGAGATTGCCGAGCAAAACAGCCAGAAGGCCCGGAGCAGGCAGGAGTTGTTGAATTTTCTGACCGATCTCTTCAACGCCAGGGCGATTTCAATTTTCGACCGTTCCGGAAACATCACGGCGACTTCGGCAAAACCGGATATGGAACCCTCTGGCAAGGTCGAGCCCAGATTCGTCGCGGCGTTGGATGAAGGTGAGATCGCTATTTTTCAGTCCTTGGAGCGGGAGACCAGGCGGTGGTCCGTTTATATGGCGGTGATACCGCTGACCAGTCATTCCACCGCCGTGGAGAACGGCATCTTGCTGGAAATGAGGCCGTCCACCCTTTACTTTGCCTTGAACCGAATGTATCTGTATTTGATCGCTGGGGGAATCGTCGTCCTGCTGGTGATGGTTTTTAACCTGGTTTACCTGGCCATGTATATTTCGCGGCCGATTTCCCGCCTGACCACCGCGGTGGCGGAGATCAGCCAAGGGAATGACATGGTGCGAGTCGAAGGCCATCCTCTGGATGAAATCAATATCCTGGCCGGTCAGCTTGATAAATTAGCGGGCCGGCTGCAAAAGATGCGGGCCGAGGGCAAAAAAATGGAAGAAGAACGAGCTCAGTTGTTTACGGAGATCTCCCACGAATTGCGCACGCCGCTGACATCGGTGCAAGGCTTTGTGGAGGCGATCCGCGACGGAATGGTGCCCGATCCGGTCCTCCGCGAGAAATATCTGGATACCATCCACACTCAGACGATCCATATCGCCCGACTGGTCGATGACATCTTGGCGCTGGGCCGGCTGGAGAGCGGCCATCTGGCCGTGGTCAAAGGGCCGTTGGATCTAATTGGCCTGGCCCAAAGCGTGCTCGTCTCGTTCGAGGCGGAAGCGGCCCGCCGCCATACCGTGCTCCGTCTGGAGAAAAAGGTGGAAAGCGCCATCGTTCTCGGCGATGTCGACCGCATGGAACAAATTATCCGCAATCTGCTGAAGAATGCGATTAGCGCCACGGAAAACGGCGTCATCCGGGTTGGCGTGGATCTCCGCCCGGGCGAAGTGGAGCTGACCGTTCAAGACAATGGCATTGGCATTGCCGTGGAGGATTTGCCCCATATCTGGGAGCGGTTTTACCGGGTAAAAAACCGGCGCGGCGCTCAGGCCCAGACTCAGGCCAAAGGCACCGGGCTTGGGCTGGTAATCGTAAAAAAGCTGGTTCAGTTGCAAGATGGGACCATCCGGGTTGAAAGCCAGTTGGGAGCCGGAACGATTTTTACAGTGAGTTTCCCGTCGTTTGACCCGAATCAAAGACTGGACAAAGATTGAAAAAACCGAAAAAAGGATCATCTTCAGTTCGTTTTGCTGGAAAAGCCGCCCTCAAGGCGGCTTTTTCATTTAAAATCCGTTCCGGCCATGGGCTCTGAAAACAGCGTCATGCCGCGCCGATCGGATTGGCACTTTTTGCAAAGCCTTGACTTGCGGGTATAAATCGTGGATCGGCTGGCAATAATCAGACATAGACGGTTCCAAAGGATAGATCAGGAGTGATAGGCTGCAATGTTAGTGAATAAAGTTGAGATTTGCGGAGTTAATACCGCGAAGCTGCCAGTCTTATCCAGCGGGAAAATGCGGGAATTGCTCGAAAAAATGCAGGCCGGGGAGCGCTCCGCCCGCGATGAACTGATCAACGGCAATTTGCGCCTGGTGCTCAGCGTGATTCAGCGGTTCAACAATCGCGGCGAGTATGTCGACGATCTGTTTCAGGTTGGATGCATCGGACTGATGAAAGCCATCGATAATTTTGATCTGTCCCAGAACGTGAAGTTTTCCACCTACGCGGTGCCGATGATCATCGGCGAGATCCGCCGTTATTTGCGCGATAACAATCCGTTGCGGGTCAGCCGTTCCTTGCGGGATATCGCCTATAAAGCCTTGCAGGTCCGGGACGCCTTGGTGGGCAAAAACTCCAAGGAGCCGACGGTGGCGGAGATCGCCGCCGAACTGAAAGTACCGCAGGAAGAAGTGGTTTTCGCCCTGGACGCCATCCAGGAACCGATCTCGTTATTCGAACCCATTTATCATGACGGCGGGGATCCCATCTTCGTGATGGACCAGATCAGCGACGAGCGGCATCTCGACGGCCAGTGGCTGGAAGGGCTGACGATCAAGGAAGCCATGTCCAAGCTGAACGAGCGGGAGCGGCTGATCCTCAAGATGCGCTTCTTTGACGGCCGGACCCAGATGGAAGTGGCCGACGAAATCGGCATCTCCCAGGCGCAGGTCTCCCGGCTGGAGAAAACCGCCCTGAAACATATGCGGCGCTATATCGCAGACAATACCGAAAAGAACGATTAGGAGGACGTGGATAAGGTGTTACGCCGGAGAGTATGGACTTGCCTGATAATCATCGCCCTGTTTGGAATCATCGGCGCCCTGGGGTCGGGGATCGCCTGGATGCGCGATGTGACCTTGGATTCGTTCAATCAATCCAATTTGATCCGGTTGCGGGTGGTCGCTAACAGCGACTCGCCGTTCGATCAACGGGTGAAATTGAAGGTCCGGGACCGGATCATCAAAGCGACTGAGCTGTTACTGCTGAAAGTTCAGGACCCGGCGGCCGCCGAAGCGATTCTCGTCAACCATCTCGGTTTGATCCGGGGCGAGGCGTCCCGGGAATTGGCGAAAAACGGGGTAAAGATGCCGGTGAAGGTGAGCATGGGAAAGTTTGATTTTCCCAATGTGAACTACCCCTTTGGAACGCTGCCGGCCGGAGAGTATAAAGGCGTCAAAGTAGTGCTGGGAGCGGGGGAAGGGCGGAACTGGTGGTGTGTGCTGTACCCGCCGCTATGCCTGCTGGCGCCGGATGCCCCTGGCTTTCGGAATCCTCCCCCGTCCGGCGAACAACCGCCCAAAGTGGAATACCGCCTGGCGCTTCTCGAAGCGATGGTGAAAGAAAAAGGGCTGAGCATGAATCAATTCTGGGTGAGTTGGGGTAAATTCTTCGGATTGATGTAAGTTGTGATCAATAAATAAACGGTTTTTAGGGCGGCATTATTTGGCTACAACCAATGCCGCCTTTTAAAATACCAGAGCATCACGGCAATAACGAGAAGCATCAGCCCGGTGACGAAGGGGATGCCGTTGTCCCAGCCGAGTTCGGCGAAGTGCTTAAAGTTCATCCCGTAATAGCCGACGATTAGAGTCAGCGGCAAAATAATGGTAGAGACAATGGTCAGGGTCTTCATGACCTCATTCATGCGGTTGGAGAGGGTGGTCAGATAAATTTCCAGCGCCCCGGCGACAATCTCCCGCTGGGAATCGCCGATCTCATGGAGTCGGATCAATTGGTCGTACAGGTGGCTGATGAACGGCAGCGCCTGCTGGTCGACGAAGGGGTTCTCGCGCCGGGACAGCAGCGAGAAGACTTCCCGGATCGGAGCCAGCGTTTTGCGGAGGGCGATCAGGCTTTTCTTCAACCGGAACAAGTCATTTAAGAGGGTTTGGTCCGGCGTGGGAAAGATCCGGTCTTCCACGTCCTCGGTGCGCTCGGCGATGGCGTCCAGGATCACAAAGGCTTGATCGAGCAACGGCTCGGCCAGGAAATAGAATAACAGATCCGAGCCATGCTGGAAATACCGGGCCGGAGGAGCGGAACTCCCGAACCGCAGCAGCGAATCGATGGGGTTGGCGTGAACCGTGATCAAGAAGTTGGCGCCAAGGATAAAATGGCAAGGATCGGCGCCGACCTCCTCGGCCTCGGTGTAATAAATCTGGTGCAGCAAAATATGGAGGTAGTCGTCGAACTCATCGAGGAACGCCCGGCCGGAACGGGCAGAAAAGCGTTGAACCGTCACCGGATGCAGAAATGGAAGGGCGTCGGCGATGGACTCTGGATCAAGGCCTTCCAGGTCAAGCCAGAGCACGGCCCCACTTTGGTTCAGCAGTTGACTGAATTCTGACTCCTCCCGGAGTTGCGGGTCGTCGTCGCCCAGTTGCCAGAGATAGAGCATTTGATGATCACCTCGTCAAACCATCTTCAAAAGCGCCGCGCGAACCGGGCGACCCTGCTCCAGTTGAAGCGGCACCCGCTTCAACTGGAGGAAGACTTTTTCGATCTGAAGGAACAGATTCTCCAATTGAAGCGACTCCCGCTTCAATTGATCCTTCAACATTTCCAACTGAAGGAACTCTTCCTTCAAATGATCCTCTAATATATCCATCTGGAGGAACAGTTTCTTCAAATGATCCTCCAATATATCCAACTGGAGCGGCACCTGCTTCAAATCGAAATCGAATCTTTCCACTTGAAGCGGCACCTGCACCAGATGAAGCGACATTTGCTCCAAATGAAGGAGCAGTTGCTGCATCTGAAGCGACACCGCCACCACCCGGAGCCATGCTTCAAACTGTTGGAGCGGCTGCCGCGCCAGATCGATTCGGGAAAGCCGTTTCAAGCTTTTTAAATTGTGAAGGGATGTCCCCTTCCATTATAGTGAATCAGCCGCCATAAATAAAGCGCGAAATGGCAAATCCGTCGTGAGAACGGCGGCGCGGGGAAGAAGCGATCAATTGCGATCTGGCGGGGGGTTCGGCGCGGCGCCCCCGGCTTGACCGAGGATCTCCCGGGGAATGATCTTTTCAGGAGAGACCAGGAACAAAAACAGCAGCGCCAATCCGATACAGATCCCGGCCACTGTAAAAAAAACCGGAGGTTTGGTCAGCTTCTCGGTGAATCCAAACAGCGGCGGACCGAGGGCTACCCCGAAGAAGCGGACGGTGCCGTAGAGGCAGGTCACCAAACCGCGTTCCGTCTTGGGGGCCGAGGAGGTGATCAAAGTGTTGAGGGAAGGCAACACGGCGCCGGTTCCGAAGCCGAGGAGCGAAGCGCTGAGTACGAACCAGAGCGGTTTCTGGCAGGGGCAAAACAGAATCAGGGCGGCCCCAACCAGTAACAAGCCGCCGACAATGGCCCATTTCAGGATCTTGGCCAGTTGTTGCTGCATCATCGTGCCCAGGGTATAAGCCACCACCGACATCACCAGCACCGGAACGGCCAGGATCAGGCCGCGCTGAAAGATGCCGATCCGGAACTGTTTCTCCAGTATGTCTGAGAACAGGCTCAACATGCCGAACAGCGCAAACATTACCATAAAGCCGCTGAGAAAGGAGATGATCAGGGCCAGGCCTTTTTGCTTAAAAATTTGCAGCAGATTTTGGAGATATTTGGGGATCGGCTGAATATTCTGGCGCAGTTTCTCGGTATTTTCCTTGGTGCGCAGAATCAGGAAAGCAACCGGGATCGCCAGGACCCCATAGACAAAAAACGGCATATACCAAGCGATTAACGCGATGGCCGCTCCGGCCAGGGGGCTGATGATTTTGCCAAAGCCGTTGGAGGCCTCCAGGAGGCCGAGCACTTTGGCCCGTTCCTTCGATTGTATCAAATCGCCGGCCAGCGCCATGCTCAACTGATAGGTCCCTCCGGCGCCGATTCCCTGGAGGACCCGGGCGGCGATGATATAAGGGAAGGACCGTTCCTGGAAGATGAGGGCGAAGATTCCGGCCAAAATGCCACCGACGCCGTAAACCAGCAATGCTGGAAACATCACCTTTTTGCGGCCGACCCGGTCGGAAATCATACCGGCCACCGGAATCACCAATCCGGCTGGAATCGAAAACACCGTGATCAACAGCCCGGTCTGGACCAGGGTAATCCCCAGTTCTTTCTGGATCGCCGGCAGAACGGGGATCAGCATCGAATTTCCCAACACCATGATGAAAGGCACCAGACAGAGGATGGCCAAAGTCGAACGCAGTTTTTTATCCATTAAGGCTCCTTATTCCGGCCTGAAAAAGTTTCCCCTGTATTATCCCTGATTTGCGGTGAAAATATGAATGCGGGATAGCCACAAAACGGATCCTTCCAATTAAAGTGAGATTAAAACTGCGGCGATCGGGTTGTTTTATATCCGAATTCGTGGTTTAATAATTAAATGTGCATAATTTTAGGACGGGTGAATCGGAAATGAGTTTACAAACGTTTGAGAAGATCCGGAATATCGCGATCATCGCCCATGTCGACCACGGCAAGACCACCTTGGTCGATTGCCTGCTGAGGCAGTCCGGAGCGTTCCGGGAGAATGAAAAAGTCATGGAACGGGTCATGGACAATAATGATCTGGAGCGGGAACGCGGGATTACCATTTTGTCCAAAAATACCGCCGTCTTTTACGACGATTTGAAGATCAATATTGTGGATACCCCCGGCCACGCCGATTTCGGCGGCGAGGTGGAGCGGGTGCTGCGCATGGTCGATGGCGCGCTGCTGCTGGTCGACGCCTTCGAAGGGCCGATGGCCCAGACCAAGTTTGTGTTGAGGAAAGCATTGGAGGTCGGGCTGCGGATCATTGTGGTGATCAATAAAATCGACCGTCCCGATGCCCGGGTCGACGAGGTATTGAACGAAGTCTTCGACTTGTTCGTGGAGCTGGAGGCTGACGACTGGCAGCTTGACTTTCCGGTGATCTATACGTCGGCCCGGCAGGGCGTAGCTTCGCTCGATCCCCGGCAGTCCGGCCAGAACATGAAGTCGCTGTTTGAACTGATCAAGCGGGAGATTCCCGCTCCTGACGGAGATTCGGAACTACCGTTGCAGTTGCAGATCACCACGCTGGATTATGACGATTATGTGGGCCGGATCGGAATCGGCCGGATCAGCAACGGAACGCTGCGGCCGGGGCAATTGGTCAGCCTTTGCAAACGGGATGAAAGCCGCGAAATGATCAAGATCGGCAAGGTCTGGATCTATGAGGGGCTAAAGCGCAAGGAGACCCCGGAGGCGACGGTGGGAGAGATCGTGGCCCTGGCCGGCTTGGGGGCGGTCAACATCGGTGAGACGGTCAGCGACCCGGAGACGCCGGCGCCCTTACCGCTGCTGGTGATCGACGAGCCGACCCTGACCATGACCTTTATGGTCAATGACAGCCCGTTCGCGGGCCAGGAAGGGAAATACGTGACCTCGCGGCATCTGCGGGAGCGCCTCTGGAAAGAGGCGGAAACCAACGTCAGTTTGCGGGTGGCGGAGACCAACTCGCCCGATTCCTTTCAAGTGTCGGGCCGGGGCGAGCTTCATCTGGGGATCCTGGTGGAGACAATGCGGCGCGAAGGCTATGAACTGCAAGTCTCCAAGCCGGAACCGATCCTGAAGCGCATCGACGGCGAACTGCGGGAACCCTACGAACGGCTGTTTATCCACGCTCCCGAGGAGTTTTCCGGGCGGATCATCGAAAACCTGGGCCGCCGTAAAGCGGAGATGCTGAATATGCATCCGATGGGCATCGGCCAGATCAAGCTGGAATTCATCATTCCCGCCCGCGGGCTGATCGGCTTCCGCTCCGAGTTCCTCACCGAAACCAAGGGCGAGGGGATCATGCATCATCTGTTCGATCATTACGGGCCGTGGAAAGGTGAGATCTCCGGGCGGCAGCGGGGAGTGCTGACCGCTTTCGAATCTGGCGAGGCGACCGCTTACGGCATTCATAACGTGGAAGACCGGGGCATTCTCTTCATTGAGCCAGGCACTAAGGTTTATGCGGGAATGATCGTCGGCGAAAACTCCCGGGAAGGCGATTTGGATGTCAATGTCTGCAAGAAAAAACATCTGACCAATATGCGGGCCAGCACCTCCGATGAAGGCATTCGCCTGACGCCGCCCCGCGCCTTTAGCCTGGAGCAGGCCATGGAGTATATCGAAGGGGATGAACTGGTGGAAATAACCCCCGGCACGCTCCGGATGCGGAAGAAACTGTTGGACAAGAGCGAACGAGAGCGGGCCAGCAAACGAAGCCGCGATCTTCTGGCGCAATAAGGTCTGCCGGATACGATAACCTTGAGCTTATCATCGTATATAGATTGGGGAAAACGCGGCAAAACACGCGTTTTTTTCATTTTATTTTACTAAGCCCAAGCATCTGGGAAAGACAAAAACGGGGCCGCCTCATTGAGACGGCCCCGTTTAATTCGGGTTGAAGGTTCTTAGCGTTTTACGGCGATATACTCTTTGGCGACGATCTTTTGGCCTTCGGCGCTCAGCACCCAATCCAGGAAGGATTTGGTGAGACCGGCCGGAGCAGCCTTGGTGAGCATCAGGAACGGCCGTTGAATCTTGTATTTCTTGGCGAGAATATTGGCTTCGGTGGCCTCGACGCCTTCGATGTTGACTTTTTTGACGGAATTGCCGTCAAAAGCGCCGAGCGAGATGTATCCGATGGCTTCCTTGGTCACGGCGACGGTCTGTTGCACCGCGCCGGTGGAGGCCTGGACCAGACATTTGCTGGTATTGGTCAGTTTGCCAAGAACAATCTCTTCAAAAGCGCCCCGGGTTCCCGAACCGGCTTCCCGGTTGACGACGACGATCGGCAGATCCGGACCGCCAACTTGTTTCCAGTTGGTGTATTCACTGGTGTAAATCTTTTGAAGTTGCTCAAAGGTGAGATTGGAGACGGGGTTGGATTTATTGATGACCATGGCGATGCCGTCTTGGGCGATGATGGTCTCATGAATTCCGGTTTCGGAGGCGGTTAATTCACGGGAGCTGGTTCCGATATCGGCGGTGGCAGTCATCGCGGCCTTGATGCCGGCGCCAGAACCGCCGCCCTGAACGAAGATCTTGACGTTGGGATTCTTTTTCGTAAAAGCTTGGGCCAGTTCTTCCGCCAGCGGTTGCACCGAGGTGGAGCCGACGATATTGACGGTTCCGGAGGGAGCGGCGAAGCTGGAGACGGACATGAGCAACAATGCGGCCAGAACGGCAAAGATTGCAAGACGTTTCATTTCAATCCTCCTAATGTTTTATTGATCTCAAATTAGCACCGGGAGATTAAGAAATGCCTTTGCCACAGGTTAAGAGCAGATTAAGGATTATTAAATGTCAAAGTACAGGCGCTACTTCGCTTGTTTTCCGGCCGGCGTGTGGAGATGGACGCAGCGAGTGGACTCCTTTGTTTGAAATTCGGCGGGATGAAAAACGCCACCCTCCGGGTGGCGTGAAATAGTTTTGGCGCAATCTGCAAAAGTGGCGCGTTCGTTATTCCTGAGCTCCGGCCTGGCGGAGCGTTACGGCGATTTCAATTTGATTTTTGAGAGTGGCGATCCTTAGGGCGGTATAGCCTTGATCGTTTTTAACATTGAGATCGATTCCCAGTTTGATCAGGACGTTCACCACGGTTGACAAACCGTTGTAGGAGGCGATCATCAGCGGCGTGTTGCCGTTTTTATTTTTCAAGGTTGGATCCGCCCCGCCGGAAAGCAGGGTCAAAGCGGAGTCAGCCTGCCCCGCCAATAACGCGACGCCGAGCGGGGTGTCGCCTTCCTTGTCAGGTTGATTAGGATCGGCACCTTTGGATAGCAGATATTGAACCACCGGGCTGCGGCCCTTCTGGGCGGCGACGACCAGCGCGTCCCACCCGTATCTGTCGGTTCTCCGGCGCAGGTCGGCGCCATGGTCAATCAAGGATTCGACGATCAGGAGCGATCCATTTTGGGCGGCCCAGATCAGGGGAGTCCAGCCGTAACTGTCGGCCGGGTTGGGATCGGCGTTAGCTTCCAGCAACAATCGCACCATTGGGGCGCGGTTCTGTTTGGCCGCCCAGTAAAGCGGGGTCAGATCGGTCCCATGGCTGACGTTTGGATCGGCGCCGTTGTCCAGCAGCAGTTTCGCGATATCCGGTTGATCCCGCTTGACCGCAATGAACAACGGGGTCATTCCGTCCTCGTCGGTACGCTCGAGCGCTGGTTTCAAAGCCAATAAGTTGCGTACCCGATCCGGTCCGGAGTTTTTCACCGCCGCAATCAAGGCTTCCGTTATAAACGCTTGATCCGGCGCCAGCAGGTTGGCGACATCGGAATGGCCGGCATCAAGGGCGATCTGAAAAGCGGTCGCTCCGTTTTTGTCCTTCCGATTCGGTTCGGCTCCGGCTTCCAGCAACGCTTTGACGATATCGGAATCTCCCTTGGCAGCGGCGGTCATCAGGGCGGTGCGCCCGTCGGGGCCGGCCGCGTTCAGATTGGCCTTGCTCGCGATCAGGATTTGGATGATCTCCAAATTACCTTCCGCGGCGGCGATATGCAGGGCGGTAAGGCCCTCCTTGGTTTGCAGGTTAAGCCCGGCGCCTTTGTCGATTAACAACCGAGCTACCTGAACCTGGTCGGTCCGGGCCGTCCAGATCAGGGCGGTCCAGCCGTTTTGGTCGGAGCTATTGGGATCGGCTCCGGAAAGCAGCAGCAATTGGACAGGTTGTTGCTGGCTCGATGAGACGGCGGCCAGCAACGGCGTCATCCCGCCACTGCTTTTATAATTCACCGGCGCTCCCTGGCTGATTAGTTCCTTGGCCGCGTCGTAATGCCCGTTTTTGGCGGCCCAGATCAGCGGCGGCCAGCCTCCGGAATCCAATTCATTGTTGCCGTTCTTGTGATATTTAGCCAGGACTGCTAGGGTCTCGGCATCGCCGTTTTTGGCGGCCGCTAGGTAAGCGCCGTCGAATACGGCGCCGTTATCCAGCAACAACTGGACCAGTTTGGGATTGTCCCGTTTGACCGCGCAGAGCAGGGGCGAATATCCGTCCCCGGCGCGCAACTCCGCCTTGGCGCCACTCTTCAGCAAATCTTCAACGGCTCTGAACTGATTGTAGTCGGCGGCGACCATCAGGGCGGTCCAGCCTTTCTGGTCCTGGGCGTTGAGATCGGCGCCGTTTGCGATCAAGATTTTCATCACATTAAGGTGGCCGTTGGCGGAAGCCACAATCAGGGGAGTCCATTGAATCGAGTTGCGGGTATTGACATCGGCTCCTTCGGCAATATATGACCTGGCCGCTCTGGCGTCGCCTTTTTCAGCGGCGGCCATCAATCCGGCATTGGGGTCCGCGAAGTCGTCTTTGGCGGCCAAGGCCGGGAGGATGCTGAATAGGATCAGCAGCGCGCAAACCACCGTCAATATTTTAAAACGCATCGATCGTCATCCTTTCCCGGTACTATCCGTTGCGACATGGAGATTTTCGGCCAATCAATTATTGGTTATTTTCCACACAATATGGTAAAATCCTTCCGGGAACGTGATTTGTATAAGTTGAATTAAAGTTTATTCCGCCGTATGTCCCGGATGGATGGATATGAAAGCGTTAAAGTTTAACATTTCCCGCTGAAAAATCAATTAAAAAACTTCCGGTTTCCCGTGAAGGTGAGCTATAATGAAATTATGAGAAGATCGAAAAACCCCGCCTCGTCCCCTAAAGACCATTTTTTTCGAAACGTTTATCTGAACTTCGGGGACGCGGTTTTTATGGAAACAGTCAACGGAATGACGCCGATTGGGACGGTTATCGCCAGCTTGCTGAGGTATCTTACTCCGTCCAAAACGCTGATCGCGTCCCTGGGGGCGTTAAACAGCATTGTCCAGGGAGTGCCCCAAGTGTTGGCGGCCTGCCGGATCGAATCAGCCCCGTTGTTAAAACCGCTGCTGCTGTCCAAGGCGCTCCGGCAGCGGCTGCTCTGGTTTGTCCTGGCCGGATTGGTGTTTTGGCTGATTCCCTCCCATCCCGATTGGTTCATTCCGGCCTTCATCGCCGGATATTGTGTGTACGGCTACTATACCGGCTATGTGTCGCTGGTTTGGATCGGCTACATGGTCAAATTGGTCCCCGCCGGCAATCTGGGCCGATTCCTGGGGTTCCGGGCGGCCATCGGCAGCGCCGCGGCCATTGGCGGGGCCTTGCTGTCCAAGGGGTGGCTGGAACAGTATCCCTTTCCCTATAATTATGGACTAATCTTCATCCTGGCAGGGGCGCTGGGATTGTTCTCCGTCTTTTTTCTGGCCGCTACCCGGGAAAGGCCGGCGGCAGCCGTTGCCTGCCGGACCGAAATGGACGGCTTCTGGATCCGGGCCCGGAAGATCATCGGCAGCGACCGCAATTTTCAGTATTATTTATTGGCCACGATCTTCGTGGTTATGGGCAAAATGGCATTTCCGCTCCAGGTGGTCTACGCCCAGGAGACGCTGGGGATCGGCGTGGGGCAGGTCGCGTTGGCGTCGGCGGCGTTAATGGGCGGACAGACAGTGGGCTATGTTTTCTGGGGTTGGCTGGTGGACCGGAGTTCGTTCAAGACCGCGGTGATCCTTTCGACCTTTAGTTTTATTCCCTCGCTGCTGTTGACTTACTGGATGTTTAATGAATGGATGCTGTACGGGGCGGTGGCGGTGTTTTCCTTCAGCCAAAGCGCCCGCAATTTCTGTGAAAACGGCCTGGTCATGGAGATCAGCGGCGAAGCGGAACGCTCGATTTATATGGGATTGCGTAACGGCTTGCTGGCGCCGTTCTTCGCCGTCAGCAGTGTGCTGGGGGGAGCTTTTACCGACTGGATCGGCTATGAGGCGGTGGTCTTAGCCGGGATCCCACTGATGATCGCGGGGGGGATTTTGAACTGGACGCAGGTCAAGGCGGACTATCAAACGCCGAAGATCACTACGGGTTAGTTTTGCGGCGGTTTCGCGCCACCGAAAAAGGAACCGTCCGGGTTTCGACTCCGGACGGTTCCTTTTCATTTTTCCGGCGATTGATCAATAGGTGGTGCGATCGATGGTCAACTTGCCTTTCAGGCCATTGATCTTGATCGAGTCCACCGCCCGGAGCCGCAGTTTGCCCGAGTCGTCTTTTTTCCAATACAGGACGGAGGCGCTGTACGGGACGCCTTCCTTGGTCAGACCGCGCAATCCGGCGGCGCCGGTGGTCCCGGCATTGCTGATGACTGTCCCTTTCTCCCGGGTCAGGCTGTAGCGGTGATTATGCCCGTGGAGAATTACCGGAACCTTGCCGATGAGTTCTTCGGCCAGATCCCGTTGATGGACCGCGACGATCTCCGGCGGCTCGGCCCGGCTCAAAACTTGCTCGGTCAGTTTGGCGGCGGTCGCCTGCATCGCCGGTTCCAGAGCAACGTCCGAGTTGTAGCTGTAAGCCGCCGGGTCCGATCTGCCGGCGATGGAAAAACCGTAGATCCGGTAAACTCCGGAATTGAGCACCCAAACCGACCGGAGCCGTTTTAAGCGGCTGGTGATCAACGGCGAATCGTGATTTCCGGGAACGAACACGTAAGGGACCCCCAGCTTGGCGATGCGGGGGATAATCTCCGCTTCCACCGCGGTTCCGTAATCGGTCAGATCTCCGGTATCGATGATGAAGCGGACTCCGAAATTGTTCACCAACTCGGCGACAAAGTCGTAAGCGGCCGGGTTGTTGTGAATATCGGAAACGTGCAGAATCGTCACATCGCTTTCCAATGCGGCCATGTTTCGGATCTGATCGGCCTGCCGGTATAGCCTGGGCAAATCCTGGGACACCTTCTTCAGATTGTTCCCAATCACCTCGATATTGTTCAGCCCCATGTTGATCAGATTCATCGCCCAGGGCGCGGCGGAGAGGGCACCCTGAAAACTGGGGCGTTCCAAGGCGTCTTTTTGAAAGCTCAGCACCGTGCCGCCGATGAGCAGCGCCACGCTGGCGAATGAAGCCAGCAGGCCATAAAGAAACCGTTTCTCTGAAGGATGGACCCGCAGTGCGAGCAATGCGGCGGTGCTGCCGATCAACCCATAAAGGACGGAAAGCAGAAAGAGCGTGAGCACGGCCCGGCCGGCTTCCCGCTGAAAGGTGGGCAGCCACTGCTCCTTCGGCGGAATTGAACTTAATTGCTGCTCAAGTTTGGCCGTATCGATCTCGCGCAAAGTAATGATCAATTGCCAGGGGGTTTGATGGGATTTGATGCTCAATTGTCCGACCGGAGGAATAGCGACGATGGTCCGGCCTTCCGGGGCCAGGCGGGTCCGGAGGTTGAATGAGAAAGAATAATAATCGAAAGAAACCTCGGCGAACAACTGAATGAAGAACAGCCCCATCAAGACCGCGATCAGAATGATCGCAGTGTTTTTGACCCAGGTTTGTTTCAGGTTAAATTTCATCAGCCGCTCCGGTTTGTAACATCGTTTGTCACTCATTATAGCATAATGGCGGCCGGAGATTTTTAGTGTCTGTCAACCTTAGATGGAATAAATTACAACTCCCGCCAATATAAATGTACAAATCCTCCCGGAAGAGGTGATTTCGAGATGCCAAAATGTCACGTGTGCGGTGTTTCTTTTGGAGATGGCTTTCCGGCTTGCCCGATCTGCGGCGTAACCGTAAGCGCCGGGACGAGCACGAGAGCGGTTGATTCGGAGATGGTTGAGGAGGTAGCCGCCGAACAGGAGACGGGGAGCAGGACTGCGACAAATGTTAGTTTTGAGCCGGACCCGGCGGTCTTCCAGATCGACGGGCATTTGGGCAAAGGCTTGGTCAAGCCGCAACAAGTCGAGGTTGAGCCGGATGGATACCATTTTAAGTATGATCAACCCAAAACTAGTTTTTCCCGGAAAGAACCGGTTCAAAAGGTGGTGGAATTTAGAGTGACCCAGGAAGATATGGAACGCCAGGCACAGCAGGAAACGGAACAGTCACAGCCGCCGCTGGATGAGGCCGAAACGGCGAAAGTCGCGGCCGGGGCGCCGACTGTGGACGAGCGGAGGCAGGTTGCGCCAGCGGAGACGGGCGAGGAGCTTCATGAGATTGAGCTGGAGGCCGAGGCGGAACCGACAGCGAACCTAACCGAGCCGGTTAACGAAACCGAATCCGAACTGAATGAAGCTCCACTGCAAGCGGAGTCGCCGGAAGAGGAGGCGCAACCGGAAGAGCCCGTTGCGGAATTGCCAGCCGAACCGCTGGATGCAGAACCCCTTCCCGAGCCCGAGCTGGAACTGCCCAGCCCGGCGGAGGTGATCTGGACCGGCAAACAAACCGGGATTTTGACGAAGAACCGGTACGAGATCACCAATCGCTCCGTGTATTCGCTGGGAGTCTACGGGCAGAAGGTGGTTGAGGTTGAGCTGGACGCGATCACGGCGGTAAAGCGCTCACAATCGCTGCTCGGCCAGTTGCTGGGAACCGGCGATGTGGCGATTTACGGCTCGAACAGTAAGAATCCGTTGCTGGTGCTGAGCGGCGTTAAGCATCCCGCCAAAATCACCCGTTTGCTGGAAGACTTAATCAAGGAGCGAAAATAAAGCAAAAGGCCGGCTGAAAAGCCGGCTTTGACTTTGATGGTGGCCGGGAAAAAGTTATCGAAGAAATAAAACGGGATTTTTTAGGAGTTTATTGATATAATGTTGTTTACATTGCGTTTACAATTACAATCTCAATCCAGAAGCGAGGAATGGCATTGAAAAAAACGTTAGCGATTGACAATTACCTAAACGGTTACAACGTCAGTCAATTGGATTGCCTGGATCTGGCGCTGGCGGGCGCGGCCGGATCCTATCATTACGATTACTATCATTATTATTGCTTCTATTATAGCTTTTATCATAACTGGACCCCGGTCCGGGTTGGACAACCATTTGAAGTTCAAAACCGGATCCTGGGCAAGCTGGGGCTGGTGCTCAAGGATTATCCCATCGCCAGTGCGGGGGAGTTGATCGCCGCGGTCCGCTCCCACCTTGATCGGGACAGGCCCGTGATAGTGATAGTCAAGTATAACACCTTGTTTTACGACAGTCATTACCAGGACCCCAAATATCAGGGCAGTCACGGGTTGCTGATCAGTGGGTATGACGATGAAAAGTCCCTCGTTTATGTCCGGGAGTTCATCCATGTCCGCTCCCTGGTCCGGGCGCTGACCATGGCGGACGCCTTGGCGGAGCTGCCGCTGCCTTACACGGTACTCGGCGAAGCATGGGAACAGTCGAACGCCGCGTTTCAATCCAGGCAGCCGATGTATCATAACCGGCTTTTTGCCGTCGAGGACTCCGGCGTCGCGCCGTTTGACGGTGAACGGGAGATGTTGGAGGATTTTTTGGCGGAGTTTGACCCAGACCGGAACCAACTGGCGGAACTGGTCCGGGGCTTCAATGACCGGCTCGAAGGGGTTAATGATAGGACCATTGAAGCTATTCGCACCGATTATTACGGTTCGTTGCGAATGCTGTTCGATGGGTTCGAGCGGTTATTGAAGGACCTCCCGGACCCGTCACCCTTTGTCCAGCGGTTAATCCGGCTTGAAGAATCAATGCGTTCCGGCCGCAAGCGGTTAATCTCCAAATTGCACGCGGAGGCGCTCCGCAAACAGCAACTCGGCGCGGACGAGATTGAGTGGGTGCTCCGGGAATTGTCGGCACACGATCAGGAATTGACCGAGCTGGCACGGGATTTGGCGGCGGCGCTGCGCCGGGACGCGTCAGCCATATCAGCGGAACGCGGCGGCAGTCTCGTTAATCTGGCATTGGCGGCTGACGTGGCCGCTGAGTCCGAGGAACGGCCGGCCTCATACGCCGTGACCCCTGGGGAGGATTCCTGGCGCTCCGATCCGGAAAGCACCATCCATTGGCTCCGGATCGATCTGGGCCGGCCGCGGACAGTGGTCAAGTTCATCGTCAATCACTTCGGCCGCTTCGACTTGAACACCAGAGATTTCGAGATCCAGGGCAGCCATGACGGGCAGGAATGGGTTCGCTTGGCAACGGTTTGCGGCAATATCCTAAACCGGACCGAACACCCGGTTCTGGCGGCGCGGTTCCGTTTTTTTCGGCTTTATATCACTTATGCCTGCCTGAAGGAGAACCGGGCCCGGATCATGGATTTTCAGGCGCTGGGGCTGACAACGGAGGACGGGGCTGAACCGGAGGAGGCCTCCACCGACTGAGTGGTTGGCTCGCCCTAAGCGCCTTACAGTGGCCTTATTTTTAACCTGAATGTAAACAGGGTTTTTGCTATGCGCGGAAAATATATGAAACGATACAGACTGATCAGGTCGCATGGGAGAAAATGGTTACCCGGAAGTATTATGACCAATCCCGGCCCAAGGCCATGGATGGTACGGATTGTGCGCATCGGCTCGTGCTTTATATCCTAAAAAATAAATTATGCGTACAAGCTCCCAGACAATGATTCAGACAACATAAAGAAAGGGATGGTCCAAATGTCCGTTTCAAACAAAACTGTTTTGATCACCGGGGCCAGCAGCGGGATCGGCGAGGCTTGCGCAGCGGCTTTCGCAAAGTCCGGTGCCCGGCTGATCCTCTGCGCCCGGAACCTGGAAAAGCTACAGGAGATCGCCTCCGGCTTGGAGCGGGAGCATCATACCGAAACGCTTCTTTACCAGCTCGACGTGCGGGACCGCGACGCGGTGAAGTCGGTAATCGCCGGGCTCCCGGCCGGTTGGCGGCGGATTGATGTTTTGATCAACAACGCCGGGTTGGCCATGGGTCTGGACAAAATCTACAAAAATGATATCGATGACTGGGATACGATGATCGATACCAATATCAAGGGATTGCTCTATGTGACCCGCCAGGTGGTACCGCTTATGATCGAACAGGAGATTCGCGGCCATGTGATCAATATCGGGTCCATCGCCGGAACTGCCGCTTATCCCAACGGCGCCGTTTATTGCGCCACCAAGGCCGCGGTGAAATTCATCAGCGACGGATTGCGGCAGGATATCGTCGACAAGCCGATTCGGGTCACCAACATTCAGCCGGGATTGGTTGAGACCAACTTTAGCGTGGTCCGGTTCAAAGGGGATAAGGGGAGAGCTGACAATGTCTACAAGGGGATCAAGCCTCTCACCGGCGAGGATATCGCCGATATTGCCCTTTATTGCGCCAGCGCACCGCCGCACGTCCAGATTGGCGAAGTGACGGTCACCGCCACTCATCAGGCCAACGGTACGGTGGTATATCGGGAGAGTTGAGGAACTGTTAGGAAAGGAAGGCCGTTCCGTGAGAAATGGGGCGGCCTTTTCCCGGGCGCGCCGGGATGATCTTGCTATCCATATCCAAACTGAAAGAGCCGATCCATAATGAGTATGATTCGACTCTTTTTTATTTCGGGGCCAACGCGCTGTTGCAACACGTCGGCTGGTTTGGCGGTTCGCGTGGGATATCAAAAATATGGCAGACAGATGACTCGGCCGCCCAGGATCAAGGAATCATAGCCAAGACCGGGATTGTAACTGAGAATGGTATAAGCTGGAACGCCTAGCTGATCGGCCAAGGTGTAAACATCGGTATCATCGGGGTTGATATAGGCGGTCCCGCCATAGGGACAATAGCTTGCCCGCGGATACGGCGGCGCATACGGTCCCGGACCCGGCCAATACGGAGGACGAAACGGTCCCGGCCTTCTGCCCGGCCCCGGTCTCGGTCCTGGTCTTGGTCCTGGTCTCGGACCCGGTCTGCCAGGTCGTCCCGGTTCTCCCGGTCTCCCCGGCCCACCGGGTCCCCCGCCGGGTCGTCCTGGACCTCCTGGCCCCCCCGGGCCACCCGGTCTCCCGGGACCTCCCGGACCTCCTGGTCCGCCTGGACGATTGGTGGACATTGTGATCACCTCACGTATTTTTTTACATCTTATGAGTAGGCGATGAGATTGGTCTTACGCTAAAAACACAAGTTTGAACGGACTATATTCAATAATCATGGGATAAAATTCGCTGAGTCCGGCGTGGCGGGTCGTCGCTTTTCCGCAAGGACGTTGAATCCAGGCGGGGGAACGATTTTTTGATGGGGAACGGCTCCCTTTTGATGTTTACTTACTGAAAATCGAAGGGGAATCGCTCCCACTGGAATAGGAACATTTTCCACTGGAGGGGGAACGGTTCCCCCGGCTGATGGAACGTTTCATCGAGCTGGGGGAATGACTGCCCCGGGATAAGGAACAACTCAATCAACTAAGGGAGTGATTCCCCAAACAGAGAGAAGGATTCCCGAACCAAGGGGAGTAACTCCCCAAGATTGGGGAATGGCTGCCATAGGTCCACAATGAATGCCGCGAGTCCATCAAGAAATCCAGGGATTACGGGGATAATATAGGTTTTATTGTTTAACGCTGCCTTCTGTTTTGGCGGGAGATGGCAGAAGATTAGAGAATTATTTGGTCGAAAAGGATGTTATGTTTATAAGTTGAAATTAAATTACGAAATTTTTTATTGGCATTTGGAATATAGTGTGAAATGAGGCTGGAATTGAAAATCCCGGTGTTCAAGGAACATTGGGATTTCTTGCATTTAAAAGGATGAACATTTTCACCTTTTTTCGTTTCCCGGTGAAAATGTTCAACCTTTATACTAATTAAACTATGTATTATCTTATATTCTAGACTGTTTAACACGAAAACAAAAAGCATATTATCTCAAAATGAGATAAAAATTAGGTTCCCATACATTAGATTCCGGATTTATTACAAAGAAGATGTGTCGCATTTATATTTTGTATTTGTAAATATATTGCGATAGATATAATAAAAAATAACTGAAAAGGAGACAGTACCGATGAAAAAACTGCTCGTGGTACCTTTCTTGCTTCTGATCACCCTCATCGTCGTTTCCGGTTGCGGAGGCGGTGGAGGCGGTACGAATCCACCCGCGGAGCCAGCCTATAATTTTACTCCGTCCACTTCGCAATTTTCAGTGCTCGCCAGTCAAGCGGTTAATTTTAGTTTAACTTCTACCAAAGCGGATACCGGCCATACCTATGCCTGGACCGCGACGAGCGGGACGCCTGATACCGGCGCTACCGCAGCTTTTGCGTGGACGGCGCCGGCGGCTGCTGGCCAATATACCGTCAAAGCGGTAGTGAAAAATGGTTCGACCGAGGTGGCGTCCAAGACTTGGACGGTTACCGCCGCCCAAGCCAGTAGCTTAGAGATTGACTAT
This sequence comes from Bacillota bacterium, assembly GCA_023402395.1. GTDB lineage: Bacteria > Bacillota > UBA4882 > UBA8346 > UBA8346 > JAEYGI01. The sequence continues at coordinate 150,264 of JAEYGI010000004.1, read as the reverse complement.
TTGAATGACGGAACGACGCCTATAAGCGGCGCCTCGGTGAAGGTAATCGGAGCTACCACTACCTATGAAGGGACCACCGACGCTTCCGGCGACGTTACCATTAATTCGATTCCGGCGGGAAAATACGTTGTGCGATTTGCGAAAGACGGTTTTGCCCCCATTTACGCTCAGATGACATTGAACGCAGGAGTTAACATGGCTAGCCGTACGCTGAGCACATGGGCCGATTGGAATTCGGATGTTCTGGACGGAATCTTAAACTCTTCAAGAGGCAATTTCATGAGTGGTGTTTTTGATAAGGCCAATAATCGGCTGGCAGGAGTCACTGTCAAGGTCGCCCCGGCTGCGGGAAAGATTTATTATATGTCCGGCGGCGTATTTAAGGATACAGTCTCAGCTACTGATGACACCGGAGCCTTTTTCGCCGTGTTGCCGAACGGGAAGTATACTTTAACGGCCTCAGGCGGCGGCCATAGTTTTGATCCAATTGAATTAACCGTCAGCGAGTCTTGCGTGTTCACCGGTTTCCGATTCGAAGCGAAATAAGTAGTAAATCAGGTTAAAAAAGGCCACTATCGATAGTGGCCTTTTTTATTTATTATTTGTACCATCCCAATTTATCCATGGGAAATATTGAAATATTATTTAAACATTTGTTGTAAACAATGATTAATATTGCTATAATAACCGTTGGTAGCACAAAAGGTTAATTTTTATGCCCAACACGACAGATGGCGGAAATTTATTTGAAATAATCATTGTACGGTAAAAGTATGGGTTGGTGGCTTAATCGAAATGATTATCGCCGTAACGATGTGGATCATTGCCATTATACTTGGAATTGCGGATTTTAAAACAAAGTCGACTCGCTGGTGCATGGGATTGACTTTCTTCGCGGGAGTGGCGGGTTTTTCCGTTTTCTGGGGAGAAGATGCGACTCCGATACTTACTTCCGTGACGGTTCTGGGATTGACCCTTGAAACCTGTGAAATTATCGAAGCGGTTTTGTCGGCGTTTTCTCATTATTTTATACCTTATTGCGCTTTAATGTTTGGAATCGTCTACTCGGGGTCTTTAAATTCCGCGGAGCAAAAAATTGCCAAGATTCTTCTGCTTATCCCCATAGCCTTGACCTTCTTGTTTTTCCCAACTCATGATTATTTGCTCAAGGGCTTCGAGAGAAAGTTATATTATCGCATCTTTGCGATTTGGGCAGTTCCGTATTTGTTGATTAGTTGTGTATTGCTTATCAATTCATATATGAAAGAGAATATTCCCGGCCTGAAAAAACAACGGTATATGGTTTGTTTGATCGCCGTTCCTGGAATTGCTTTCACCTCGATAAGCACATTCCTGCTGGGAGGTTTCCCAATTGTAAAACCATGGCGGTACAATATTATCATTATCCTTTATATGTTTGCTTTATTTTCATATAGCCTTATCGAGTGCGGGGTTTTAGGGATTAAACTCCGGTTTGAGAAACAAAATTTCGGCAATATGATAAATGTTTTAAACTCCGGAATCAAGATATTGAATCATTCATTAAAAAATGAGATCACTAAGATTTCCATTTGCATGACGAATATTAGACTATCATTAGTTGAAGAAAACAACGGGTTTCGTAACATTGAGGAAAATGTCGAAATGGTATCGGCATCTTTGGATCATTTATCGAATATGATGCGAAAGATACAAAAACTTTCGATGGACGAACGAGATTTCGAATTAACCCGGAATAATTTAACGGAAATCATTGATCAGGCGCTCGAATTGATGGCTGTTTGGTTGAAAGCCAAAAACATCCGGGTGTGCAAGATCATCAATTGCGATGCGACAATCATGGGGGATAAAGTGTATTTGCAAGAGGTTTTTGTAAATTTATTTCAAAATGCTATTGAAGCGATGGATGTTGAAGGCCGGTTAACAATCGAAGCGTTCCTGACTGCAAAGGGGTTGATAATAAATGTCAAGGATAATGGCATGGGCATCCCGGAGGAAAATCTTCCGCATGTACTGGAACCTTTTTTTACCACGAAAGACATGCATCATAATTTTGGATTGGGATTAGCTTATTGTTATACAATTCTAAGAAGGCATGGGGCTTCGCTTGAAGTTCAAAGTGAACCGAATACTGGTACCACGATTAGTTTGTTTTTTCAAATCAATAAACTTATTTAGACCGAAAGAAATAGGTTAGTGTAAATACCTATCCGATAATCGATAAATGATATTGAATTTTCCAAAAAAGATAAAAATCTCCGGTCTAAGGGCGGGGCTTAACGGGAATAAGTCTAGGCTTCATGGGAGAATAGAATATGGAAAAGATCAGAGTGGCGATTGTCGAGGATGACGTAGTCTTTCAGAAAGCAATGACCAATTTCATCAACATGCAACATGATATGGTAGTCGTCGGAGCGGCCACCAATAAAAATGACGCGGTTAGTTTAGCGAGGTCATTAGCAATTGATCTGATTTTGATGGACATCAATTTAGACCGGAATGAAAGTGACGGTATTCTCGCGGCATTGGAAATACTCCAATTTAGCCAGGTCAAGATCATAATGCTTACCGGTATCGAGGACGCATCAACCATCATGGATTCTTTTACAGCCGGGGCCGTTCATTATGTCTTCAAACAAAATTATCGGGAAATACCCAATGTGATCCGTTTTCTTTATAATAACGCGATCCCGTTTAAAGTGTTGTTTAATGAGTTTTCACGTTTAAAAAAGGAAGAACAGTTAAGTGATTTATCTCAGCCCGAAAAAGAGATATTTTGCCTTATTCAGCAAGGGTATACACAAACGGAAATAGCGAAAATTTTATTTAAAACTCAAAACACCATCAAAACCCAGATTAAAAGCATTTTAAAGAAATTAAAGGTCAGTAACACCAAAGAAGCGATAAAGAAAATTGAACTAAAGGGAATATTAAAGCGATAATTACCAATTTGACCTTCCAAAGGCTTCAAATCTTGGGCAGGCTTTATTTGGAAAGACTCACAATGGGATGGTCTGGACTGGCAAGGATCTTTATTCCGTTTTTTACTAATAATTTATGATACGAGAGGAGGTCGGCGGAAAGAGGCGAATGTATATTAAATCAGTCGCATCCTAGATTAAACCAAATACCGTTTTTGGCGTGGGACAATGTTCAACATATAAAAATATCACCCCGTGATGAATTAGGATCTACCTTAAGAATAGCTGCCATTAGGCAGCTATCAACTTAGGAGGAAATCGCCGATGCATGACAAAATCGCCTTACAAAGCCAAATGCGCGCGCAGATCACGGAGAAACGCATCTTCGAACAGGCCAAATCCTATGCCTGCGCTTATATGGATGGCGTCTATGAACGCAATGTTTTCCCGACCGCCGAAGCCATCGCCGGGCTGGATGTTTTCGACGAACCTCTGCCGGAATCGCCGTCCGATCCACGGGAAATCCTCCACTGGTTGCATCAATATGGCTCTCCGGCCACGGTGGCTCAGACTGGCGGCAGGTACTTCGGTTTCGTGGACGGGAGCTCGGTTCCCGCCGCCTTGGCGGCCAGGTGGCTCTCAGATGTATGGGATCAAAATGCGGCGCTTTACATCATATCGCCGATCGTCTCGCGGCTGGAAGCGATCTGCGAGAAGTGGCTGGTCGATCTGCTCGGGCTACCGCCGGAGACCGGCGCGGGATTTGTCAGCGGCACCTCGACCGCGACCATGTGCGGATTGGCGGCTGGACGAAATGTATTACTGAAGCGGCTGGGATGGGACGTGAACAATGACGGGCTGTTTGACGCACCGCGTCTCCGGGTGATCCTGGGCGAACAGGCTCACGCTACGGTGTTTAAGGCACTGGCTTTATTGGGCCTGGGCCGGGAGCGAGTCGAACGGATTCCCGTTGACGGTCAGGGACGGATCATTGCGGCCAAGATGCCGAAGCTGGACGATCATTGCCTGATGATCGCTCAAGCTGGCAATGTCAATTCCGGCGCTTTTGATCCGCTGAATGAGATCGGGGATCGCGTTCGAGACGCCGGTGCCTGGCTGCACATCGACGGCGCCTTCGGATTGTGGGCGGCCGGGTCGTTAAACCAATGCCACCTGACGGGCGGCCTGGAAAAGGCCGATTCATGGTCGGTTGACGCCCATAAAACGCTGAACGCTCCTTATGATTGCGGCATTGTTTTTTGCCGCGACCGGGAAGCGCTGGTCAATGCGATGCAGGCAACCGCCTCCTATATTTTATACAGCGGGAACCGGGACGGCATGCTCTATACGCCGGAAATGTCGCGGCGCGGCCGGGCGGTTGAACTCTGGGCGACACTGAAGGCTCTCGGCCGAGCCGGTATCGGGGAATTAGTTGACCGCTTGTGCGCTCATGCCCAAGCGTTCGCCGGGCAGCTGCGCGCCCAAGGATTCCGGATCCTGAACGAGGTCGTCTTTAACCAGGTTCTGGTGGCCTGCGAAACGCCGGAACAAACCAAAACCACCTTGGAAAACATCCAAAAGTCGGGGGAATGCTGGTGCGGTGGAGCGGTCTGGAACGGCGAGCCGGTGATCCGCATCAGCGTCTGCTCCTGGGCCACGACCGAATCCGATGTGGAACGTTCGGTGGCCACGTTTGCAAGAGCGCGGGAGATGTTTTGATAACCAAGGCGAAGATCGGCGCCTGGATATCGGATGATCACTGAAAGATCATGTCCATGGTCCATTTGTGGTTTGGGGAAACGCTTGGAGAGTCCAATCAGTTTATCCTTTCTGCTCCTAAATCCCCTAAATATGCCCCGGTCTTAGATTCCATCCGTCTTTCATCCCATATAATGTAGAGAATTTCATGCATCGATCTTAAAGTTCTTAGGTATCGTAATTATTACAAGGAAGGGATCAACTTGACGGTATTGGCGGAAACCACTGTTGAATTCCTCGTCAGTGACAATATTACCCTTCCCCGGGCGAGTGGGGAGGTCAATTCCAGCGTGGCCGGGGTCAGGGATCTCCGATGCTTCGTCATTACCAATATGCTAATCTTTGAAGGCATTTTGCGCAATCAGATCATCTTAGTGGACCCGGACGGCGTCATCGGGCGCGAGGAAATCGATATTCCATTCAGCGGTTTTGTCAATACCCCCGGGGTATCGGCCGGTTCAGCCTGCGAATTAACGGCGGATGTGATTTTTGTCGGCTTCGAGTTACTCACCCCGGTCATTCTCCGCGGGAATATCGTAATCCGGCTGGGGGTCATCGTGATCAATCCGCCGCAGGATATTATTGCTGCTACGGAAAGATTACCGGCACAGCCGGTTCGTTTCGTCGAACCGGGAGCGGTAAGGGTAAGCGCGCCGGGGTTTCATTATTAAAAAAAGCAATAAGCCATAGGCTTCGCGATACCGGTAATGAGCACCGGTATTTTTGTTTTTGATTGATTGCGCCAGGAATCTGTGCGGGTAATCGCGGCCATCATAACTCTGATAGACGGTGCCTTAACGGTACCCATTCGCTTGTGCTTTATATTCTAAAAAATGAATTACGCAATTACAAGCACAAGCGTTTAGGATGGGCTTTTGCATCGAAAATACCAGCTTTACCAGATATTTTACCAGCTAAAGAGGGATATTTTCCTCCACGGGCACCGTTAATTATGGTATAATCGGTCCTGACGATGGAGGGTTACTATGTTAAGTATTTTGAAAAAAGATACATTCGTAAAAGACCTTTTGATCATGCTCCTGGTCAGCACCGTGCTCGCGGCGCTTTTCGCGGGCGGATTTGCCATGGTCAGCGATAAATACTTCGCCAAAGCCGTGACCGGAGTCATGGGCGATTTTGGCCAGTACGATCTGCTTTTCCAGACCCGGGAAGAGCTGAAAGGGGCGATGGCCCGGCAGATTCAACAAGTAATTGATGAACGTTTTCCCGGAGCCACCCTAAAATCCGGCATCGCCGGGCTGGGCAAGGCGACGTTCTTTTTGACCCTGCCGTCTCAATACAAAACTAAGGAGATCTTTAACAGCCTCGGCTATTTCTTTAATAATTTGCCCGGAAACGGCGGCTTTTCGGTCATGACCGAGCCGCGAATCAATATTACCAGCGTTCCGACGGGAATCTTCGACCTGCTCTCGAAAGAAGTAGATCAATTGCCGGAAGTGCAATTTACTTTCAAGGACGGCGCGAGCATCGGCGTTATTCTAAAAAAGGCGCATGACTCCGAGGCGGCGCTGGTGAAGATTAAGAAACTTCTGGCCAAATACCAGATCCTTGAGGTTCGGTTGGGAAGAGACTATTCTCAGGAAGAATTATTGACCATGGGCAAGAACATCTCCCAATCGCTGGTTGGGATCAAAGGAGTCGATTATGCCAAGGACATCACCATGTCGGGCAGCGGGGACGAGTTTCAGTATCTGGCGAACACTATGACGCAGATCAAAGAGTTTATGCTGGCCTACGCCGCCGAAGTTAGAATCAAGCCCGGCCCCGGCCAGGAAGTGGCGGTCGGCGATCTGTTGGCCTTAAACGGCAAGAACGCCAAAGACCTCCGGCCCGGGAAACTGCTGGAACCATTGGAAGTGGTGGTCAAGGTGACCGCTATCGACGCCGCCGGAGTACACGGCCTGATCATTCAGGGCGATTCTTCGTATTTAAGGGATCAAACCGCGTACAAGGTTTTGCCCGGAGATAAGATCGGACAGCCGGTCGGAATCATTGAGGTATCGAGCAGGAAAGGGCAACTGATGTACGGGATAGATCAGGGCGTCAAACTGCTCACCCAGTTGAACTTAGCGATTTCTGATTACAATACTGCTACCGGTGGCCCTGGACTGACCGTCAGCGGCGTGGAAAAGGCGTACCGACAACTGGTAGATATTCAGGGCGCCTTGAAGGGAATCGAATCAGGAGTGGACGGATTGACCGGAAAGGCCGATCAATCCAGTCTGACCCGCATGGTCCGCCTGATCGACGGGGTTGCTGACGACCTGGATTACCTGGCCAAAAATTTTGCCCGGGTTCAAATCCTGGAAAGCCGTTTCAATAAGGCGGTTAGCGGCCTCGAAAGCGCGCAACTGCTGATGGGAAGTCCGCTGCTGCAGAATTCGCTGGGACAGGCTGGCGGGATCGGCGATAAGGTTGAATTGCTCAACAGCCAGTTGACCATGGTAACCGATTCGCTGCGGGAACGGGTCCGGATGCTGGATGATTTTATCAACCGCCTGAATCCTCTGGTGGGAGTTTTGATCTCCTGGAAAAACAAGGCCAATAGCTTGGCCAGAGAAGTAAACAGTTTCGGAGCGGTATTTACTCCGGGAAGTGAAAACAACCAGAACTTAAAAGAATTGATTAGTTCCACTAATCAAGCGATCGCCGGGATCACCGGAGTCAATCTGGATGGAGTGAAGACCGGTTTAAATGTAGCCACCGATCGCTTATTCGGCTCGGAGAAGATCGACCTGTCGGCGATGATCGCCGAATTGGAGCGGTTCCGGGATTCGCTCCCAAAGCTGCTTGATGAAGAAATCGGGAACACAGTGGGCTTGATCGATAAATATGTCGGGGGAGCCTCCGTCGCGGGACAGCGGATTCAGATCTTCACCAAGACCGGGATCGATCGGGAATTGGTCGACGCGGCCATCCAGGATTCGATCGGCGGAGCGCAGATGGGAATCTTCTCGCTGCCGGTGGGCACCATCAATCCGGACATCCGGAGCGAACTATATAAGATATTGGGGGAGGTCCGCTCGACCATCGCCGCCCTGGTGGTGTTGATCTTATGGGTATTGACGTTTATTTTGGATCAATCATTGATTATCTCAATGCTGAAGATGATGGGATTCTCGCTTTTCCCGGCCAAGCTCCGGTTCGACAACCGGTGGCTGGATCGCGGGTATCAAATAATTCAGCGCTTTATCAATCCAGCCAATTTGTATGCCGGTGCCATCGGAGGCATCTGGCTGGCGGCGGCCTTCATGCTTTCCGGTGCCAGAATTCCGTATTTGAATATTTGGGAGATCGGCTTGTTCGGCATGGTATTGGGGATACTCATCTCCTCGCTTGCCGAACGGATCAATCCGGTTGGCAAGGATGAAGTAATGGCCGGACTCTCACTCGGACTGCCCTTTAAAACCATTATGCGGGAGATTGTGATTCCGGCGGGCAGGCCCGGCATGCTGCAGATCTTGAACCGTTGGAAAATGATCATGAAGTAACTGTTTAATTTAAGATGTTGGGGGTAGCTTTATAAATGCTTGAAATTACTGAATTAGAAAAGAGTTATGGCCGGAAAAAGGCTTTAAACGGAGTAAATCTCCGGGTGGATCGCGGCGAAACTGTGGTCATCATGGGGCCGAGCGGTTGCGGAAAATCGACGCTGATTCGCTGCGTCAACCGCCTGACCGAACCGGATGCCGGTTCGGTCAGGCTTGCCGGACAGAACATCACTGTTCTCAAACTGCCGCAACTGTTGGGAGTAAGGAGAAAGATCGGATTCGTCTTTCAACATTTTAATCTGATCCGGCGTTTAAGCGCTCTGGATAATGTGGCCATGCCGCTCCGATTGCAAGGAGTGGGGATCGAAGAGGCCAATAGGCGGGCAGAGAAAGCTCTTAACAGGGTGGGGCTGGGCAAAAAAGCAATCGATCGCCCTGATGAATTAAGCGGAGGCGAGCAGCAACGGGTAGGAATTGCCCGGGCTCTGGCGTTGGAACCCGAGATTATGCTCTGGGATGAACCAACCGCGTCCCTCGATCCAATTTTGGTCGGAGAAGTGTTAGATGTCATGGAGGAACTGGTCTCCGAAGCAAAGACCACCATGGTAATCGTTACCCATGAATTGTCGTTCGCGCGGCGGGCCGCGGACCGGATTGTATTCATGGACAAAGGGAAGGTCGTTGAAGAAGGTCCTCCGGAAGTTGTCTTTGAACATCCGGCTTCCGAAGTCGGCCAAAAATATCGGAATTTGCTCCTCCATTAATAGCGCTTGACAGGGAATCCGAGCTGACATATAATTTTGAGAGATATGTTTATAATAAAGTTAAAATTTTTAAAAAACTAAAATTAGGTTAAAATCTGCAGTTTTGGAACGGAATATTGAATTTGGTATCGAACATTAGTAGTACGATAAGTCTTAACGGAGGTTTCCAGGATGTTTCAACAGACGATCGCCGATGAGCTTATCATTTGCGGACAAGCGCTTCATTGCGGCGCCATGGTGCAGATGCGGCTTTCTCCTTTGCCGCCGGACTCGGGGGTTCAATTTGGCCGCTCCGATCTTCCCGAAAGACCCCGGATAAAAGCCGGGATCGACGCGGTGATTGATACTAAACGAAGCACCACCGTCGGAAAAGACGGTTGGAGGATCGCGACCATCGAACACTTGATGGCGGTCTTTCACGGCCTCGGCATCGACAATGTGCTGGTAGAAGTGGATGCGGAAGAAATTCCGTTGGGAGACGGCAGCGGGTTGACTTTTGCCGAGCGGATTTTAGCGGCGGGGGTTGTGACGCAGGATGTACCCAGGCGTTACACCGTAATCACCGAGCCCACCTGGGTTGAAGGAACGGTGATGCGTCACGGTGAGCCGATCAAAGCGCAGTTGATCGCCTTGCCCGGAACTCCGGGAAATGAGCAATTGGAAGTAAGTTTTACCTTTACCTCTGATCATAAAGCCACCGGGACCCAGTATTTTCATTATGTTTTAAATCCAGAGAACTTTGTCCGGGAGATTGCGCCGGCCCGAACCATCGCCTTCCGGCGGGAACTCGATTATTTGCGCAGCCAGGGACTGGCCTTGGGCGGGGATGAGAACTGCGCGGTCATCGTCGGCGAGCAAGGGTACGAAAATGAGTTGCGATTCCCGGAAGAGATTGTCCGCCATAAGATCCTCGATGTTCTTGGCGATCTTTATCTGCTGGGCCCCTTGTCCGGGCAGTTGGTGGCGATCCGTTCCGGACACGCGCTTGATTTAGAATTGGCTCGTAAAATTGACATGATCACTCGGGCAAAGTCTGCCGCGAGATAAAGGAGGAGTTGTCATTGATCGACATTAATGAAATTAAGAAGATATTACCGCATCGTTATCCTTTTCTGTTGGTCGATCGCGTGCTGGAGATCGTTCCCAAACAACGGATTGTGGCGCTGAAAAATGTCACAGCCAACGAGAATTTTTTCAACGGTCATTTTCCGGCTAAACCGGTGATGCCGGGAGTGCTGATCGTCGAAAGCATGGCGCAAGCGGCCGGAATTTTGATGCTCTCTCAAGAGGAACATCAAGGGAAAATTCCCTACTTTACCGGCATCGATAATGCCCGTTTTCGCCGAATGATCGTTCCGGGCGATCAGATTATCCTGGAGATTGAGGTCATGCGTTTAAAAGGAAGCGTCGGCCGGGTGCGCGGGATCGCCAAGGTTGACGACCAGATTGCCGCGGAGGCCGAAATGATGTTTGTGGTTAGCGATTGATATCTTTTGATTTAGGCCATTTTTGCGAGAGATAACGAGAATTCCCGGAAAAAACCGTCACTATGGTCCTAAAACGGTATAAATGCCTGTCCAATCTTAATACATATCTCCGGATTATATATTTAACTAAATTAACCTCGAAACATAATGGTGTATTAAGATAGGGGGCCTGTTTGGACCATGAAATTGGTTGATTCAAAAGTAGCAGCCATTCGCGACATTCACGAAACCGCCATCATACACCCGGGTGCGGTAATCGGGCGGAATGTGACGATCGGCCCCTACGCCATCATCGGTGAGAATGTCAAGCTTGGTGACAATTGTGTTGTCGGGCCGCACGTGGTCATCGACGGTTGGACGACCATCGGCAACGGTAACCGGTTTTACCATGGCGGCAGCATCGGCTGTGAACCGCAGGATCTAAAGTTCAAAGGGGAAAAAAGTTTTCTGGTCATTGGGGACAACAATATTTTTCGGGAAAACGTGACCATCAGCCGCGGTACAGAAGGCGGCGGTTTGGAAACCCGGATCGGCAGTAACAATCTATTTATGGCGTATTCGCATGTCGCTCATGATTGCCAAATCGGCAACCATGTCATCCTCGGCAACTGTTCGGCTTTGGCCGGTCATGTCGTAGTGGAGGACCGGGCGATTTTGAGCGCTCTCACCGGCGTTCATCAGTTTACCAAGGTCGGCAAGATGGCGATGATCGGAGCTTGCTCCAAGATTGTCAAGGATATTCCCCCGTTTATTCTGGTGGACGGCAATCCTGCCAGAGTATCCGGCATTAATGTGGTTGGGCTGCGCCGGAATGAACTTGACTCCGAGGTGCGGGATGAGATCAAGAAAGCCTACAAGATTCTTTACCGTTCCAGCATGACCATTAGCCGCGCTATTGAACAGATGGAGCAGGAACTCAAGGGAAGTCAGGAAGTTGACCATTTTATCCGATTCTTGCGTAATGCCGAGCGGGGTATTTTGAGATAATCGCGACGTTGTTCCGATTATTGATACGGACTCCCGGGCACCTATCCAATCTTAATACATAGCTTTGAATATTATATTAATTTTACAAACATAGGTGTAATTAAGATAGGGGGCCTTATCTATGACAATAAAGCTGGTTGATTCCAAAACAGTGGTAATTCGTGATATTCATGAAACCGCCATCGTGCATCCAAACGCGGTAATCGGACGGAATGTGAGCATCGGCCCCTACGCCGTGATCGGCGAGAATGTCGAGATTGGCGACAATTGCGTTATCGGGCCGCATGTAGTCATCGATGGTTGGACGACCATCGGCGACGGTAACCAGTTCTATCATGGTGGCAGCATCGGTTGCGAGCCGCAAGATTTGAAGTTTAAAGGGGAAAAAAGCTTCCTGGTCATCGGAGACAACAATATCTTTCGGGAAAACGTGACTATCAGCCGTGGCACGGAAGGTGGCGGCTTGGAAACCCGGATCGGCAATCAAAGTTTGTTCATGGCTTATTCGCACGTTGCTCACGACTGTCAAGTCGGCAATCATGTGATTCTTGGCAATTGTTCGGCCTTGGCCGGTCATGTCGTGGTAGAGGATCGAGCGATCATTAGCGGTCTCACCGGTGTCCACCAGTTTACCAAAGTCGGCAAGATGGCGATGATTGGAGCCTGCTCCAAGATTGTCAAGGACATTCCGCCGTTTATCCTGGTGGACGGCAATCCCGCCAAAGTATCTGGAATCAACATTGTCGGGCTGCGCCGGAACGGGATTGACTCCGAGGTCCGGGACGAGATCAAAAAGGCATATAAAATTTTGTACCGATCCAGCCTCACCATTACCCGGGCCATTGAACAGATGGAACACGAGCTTCAGGGGGGCCAGGAGATCGACCATTTCATTCGCTTTCTCCGTAATGCCGAACGGGGCATTTTGAGATAAGCCCCGGCGTTATTTGGGAAATAAGAGGAAAGACTAGACAGATGTCTAGTCTTTTTGCCATTTATTGTTTTTATATCATGAAATTTATGGGATGGGAGTGTTGGCTTTGAAAGCGGATTTGACAATCGGTTTAGTGGCTGGACGAGGAGAATTGCCGTTTGAGGTGATCCCGGGAATTAGAGCCCAAGGAGCCCGCGCTGTGGTAATCGCTTTGGCCGGTGAGGCCGCTCCGAACCTGGCTGACTTGGCCGATGAGTATGTGGAGATAGCGGCCGGTCAGTTGGGTTCCATCATTCAAGCGCTCACCGAACGAGGCGTTTCCGAGTTGGTAATGGCGGGAAAGGTTGGCAAAACAGCTCTTTTTAACGGCGGAGTGGATCCGACTTTTCTGCAGTTGCTTTCGAAACTCCCGCAAAAGAACGATGATGCCATTTTACTCGCGATTGTCGAAGAGTTTGAGCGGCATGGTATGCGAGTGGCAAAACAGACCCAATATTTAGAGCACTTACTGGCGCCGGTGGGGACTCTGTTCGGAGAACCGACCGGGGCCGAAGCCACCGATCTGCAATTGGGTTTTCGAATGGCCAAAGCCAGCGGTGGATTGGACATCGGTCAGAGCGTCGTCGTCAAAAGCGGCGTGATTTTGGCGGTAGAAGCGATTGAAGGTACCGATCAGGCCATCCTGCGCGGCGGCGCTTTGGGGGGACCCGGAGCGGTCGTGGTAAAGGTCAGTAAACCCGAACAGGATGAACGATTCGATGTACCCACCGTGGGACTTACGACATTGAATTCAATGATTGAGGTTCAGGCGACGGTGCTCGGCATTGAAGCCGGAAAGACTTTGATGATTCAAAAGGAAGAAATGCTGAAAACCGCCGCCCGGAACGGTATTAAAATTGTCAGCTTGCAATAATCTCTTCCTGGTATTTGCTTTTATCCCAGTAAACTTTGAATGTGGGTAGTATTTTCAGCCCGCAACTAGCTGATAGTACAAGGAATTTGCAGGATTTTCGGGAGGGTTCTCGAATCTATAATAGATATGGCTTGCCATTAAGAAAGGAAGAATGGCGTGGATTCCAAGCGGATTTGGAGCGTAGCTATCGCGGTTATCCTGGCCGTCACCATCGGATTATGGCTTTATCGGGCAACGCATGAACCGGACGGAAAGGGTTTGATAAACCGGAAGGAATCCATCGTAGCGACCGATGAGCTGATCGGAATCACGATCAAGGTTCCCGGTTCAGAGCGGGGGAAATACTGGGACTTGGCCGTGGAAAGATTGGTAAAGCAAGAGGAGCGGGGACGGTTAATCCGTATCAATGGCCGTTATATGGTGAATAAGCTCCCTCTTTACCGGTTATCAGCAGATTCCGGGTTGATGAATTGGCGTACCCGAGGTCTGGAGGTCAATGGCAATGTTGTGTTTCAAACCAATGACGGGAAGAAACTTACCGCAGCGAAGCTGATCTGGGATCCTGCCCGGGAACGGGTGCTGGCAACCGGCGATGTTATCTTGGAGACCAAGGACGTCCGGTTGGAGACCGATTCCCTGGAGGCCGACGTCAACCTGGAACAAGCGATTTTTCCAGGGATGACCAAAGTAACCTACCGGAGGTAGCGATTTGATGAAACGGCTCTTGGCGCTATTTTTGATATTAGTTTTTGCCGACGCCGTCTTGGCGGCCGGGCAGGCGGAATTGGTCGCTCCCGGGGGCGGGGAAATGGATCTCAACCGGAATATCATTCGTTATTTTGGTACCGAAGCGCAGCCAGCGGTGGTTAACTGGGAAGATCTTTCCATTGAGGCGAAACATTTGGAATACGATCGCAATCAAGGCATCGTTACCGGAAAAGAAAAAGTGAAACTGACCCAGCGCAATCCGCTACGAATTTTGGAATGCGCTCAATTGACGATCGAACTGAACCGTAATTTCTTGACAGCCACCGGGAACGTTAACTTGCGTTATGATCAGCAGACCACTGGTACGGCCAATCATTTGGAATGGGATCGGGTCGGCCAGAACGTGCGCTTAACCGAGAAACCGGAAATTGCTTATCAGGAATGGCATATATCCGGCGAACAAATGGAGGCTCAACTGGAACGGGGAATATTTTCAGCCTCCGGCCGGGCGCAAATCATTGGTAATGATACGGTTGCCAAAGCCGGCCGGATCGTTTTTGAACGCGACGCCGAGAAAGCCGTGATGCGGGAAAACCCGATCGTAGTGCGCGGTACCAATGAACTTTCCGCCACAGAGATTATATATGATTTTCGAACCAAGAAACTCTCCGCCAACGGCGAGGTTAGAACCAGGATTATTAAAGATAAACAATAGCGGAGGAACTCGATGCCGATCACGGTTCAAGGCTTAACTAAGCGATATCAGCGCCGACAGGTCGTCAACGGCGTTTCGTTGAAGGTCAATACCGGTGAAGTGGTGGGATTGCTGGGGCCCAACGGTGCCGGGAAAACCACTACGTTTTATATGATTGTTGGTCTGGAGCGATGCGACGCTGGTGCGATATTGATCAACGACAATGACGTCACCGCCCTGCCCATGCATGTCCGGGCCAAATACGGAGTAAGCTACTTGGCGCAGGAGGCGTCGATCTTTCGGAAGCTATCGGTAGAAGACAACATCGCCGCTATTCTGGAGTTGACCGGGTTGAACCGCGGTGAACGACAAGCGCGCTGCGAACAATTGATGGAGGAGTTTGGCCTGACCAAGCTCAGGAAGAGCCTGGGCTACATGCTTTCCGGCGGAGAGCGGCGCAGGGTGGAGATCGCCCGGGCCTTGGCCCTAAGCCCTGATTATATCCTGTTGGACGAGCCGTTCACCGGAATCGATCCGATTGCGGTGGCTGATATCCAGGATATCATCCGTATCCTGCGTAACAAGGGGATGGGGATTCTCATCACCGATCACAGTGTTCGGGAAACGCTGGCCATCACCGATCGCGCCTATATCATGTATGCCGGCGATATTCTGGTTTCGGGAAGTTCCGAGGAGATTGCCAATGACGAGAACGCCCGCAAGTTCTATTTAGGTGATCGTTTCAATATGTAATTTGCTTTGAATTGGGAGGAAGACCGAGTGAAGATTCTGACCAAATATATCATCCGGGAGATCATGGGGCCATTACTCTTTGGACTATTCGCCTTTACCAGTATGTTCATGGGCGTGGTCTTTTTGCAGTTGCTCCGCGACGCCGAAAAATATAAGATGACCGCGTGGTTTATCATCAAGCTATTGATGCTGCGGATGCCGGAATATATAATGCAGGCGGCGCCGATCGCGGTGTTGCTTGGAGCGCTGTTGGGTTTGGGCCGATTGACCAGCCACAGTGAGTCCATTGCGATGCGGGCCAGCGGTGTCAGTATCTACCGGCTGGCTTACCCGGTCATTTTAATCGGCGCCTTGGTCAGCATCGGCGGAATTTTGCTGAATGAATACGTGGTTCCCGGCGCGGTCCGCAGTTCGGAACAGATGAAAAGCACCGCTTCCCAAAATGTATCCGCTACTATCCATCATTTTTACCGGGATTTCTATGATCAGGATCAATTACAAAAATTGGTCTACGCCGATCGCTACGAACCAAAGTCCGAAGCGATGTACGGGGTGACGATCCAGGAGTTTGCCAAGGGGAGGCTGAGCCGGACCATTGAGGCCGCTCATCTTTATTGGAAAGGGGAAAATTGGTTTTTCAATGATGGCCGGATCTATGAGTATTTTTCTGACAATTTTTATCCGATTACGGTGAGCCGGGGCCAGGTCCAATACGACCTGGATTTGACTCCCGCTGAGATTAAACAGCTCAAGGAGGACCCCGACAAGAAGAGTATCTCGGAATTAAACCGTTATATTCAACGCTTTGCTACGCAAGGCAATGAGAAAAACCGCTTATTGGTCGATCTTCACATGAAAATGGCCATTCCGGTGGCCAGCTTCATTCTGGCGCTGCTCGGCACGCCGTTGGCGTTACGGCCGCAACGCCGGTCCAATGCGGCCGGATTTGGCCTTTGCATCATCTTTATTTTGGTCTGGTATATTTTTATGGGGATCGGCATGTATATGGGGAGAGTGGGAATTCTGCCGCCGTTCCTCGGAGCGTGGCTGCCCAATATTATCTTGGCGCTATATGGGCTTAACGTGTTTCGAACCGTAAAGAGCTGAAATATGGGAGTGAAACAATGTTTGGTCTGGGGATAATCGCGGCGGTAGTCGTTTTCGGAGGTATTCTGGCCCTGTTGGGTGACAGGGTGGGAATGAAAGTCGGCAAAAAAAGGCTGACCATTTTTGGGCTGCGTCCCAAATATACCTCGATGATTATCACGGTCTTAACCGGCTTTTTTATTGCCGGACTGACTTTGATGATTCTGACCTTGATGTCGGATTATGTCCGGAAAGCGCTATTTGAGTTGCGGACGATCGAACAGAATCTGCAAGCAACCACCGAGAAAGTGACCACTTTGACCCGGGAGATTCACCGGAAGGAAGATGAATTTAAGGCGCTCACCATAAAGAATGAAGAGCTCCACCAGAATTTGAACGAGGTCATCGCGGAACGGGGACGGGTTGAAGAACAACTGGCGGAGGCTCATCAACAATACCAGGAAGCTTCCGAAACGTTGGTCAACGTGCGGTCCAACCTGAGCAGCACCAAGGAAGAGTTGGACTTAGCCCAAAACCGCCTCAATAATTTATCCCGAATCAATGAAGATTTGAAAACGCAGATGACCAATCTGACATTGCAAGAGTCACGTCTGACCCAACAGATTCAGAATCTGGAAGGCTGGCTCAAGAGTTTAGAGGAACGGAACCAGGCATTTGTCGATAATCCGATCATTTTTTACGTCGGGGAAATCCTGGTAGCCAAAATCATCCCGCCAGGGATCCATTCCGACCAGGCTTTTGCCGAAGTCGTAGAGCCGCTTTTGAAATCAGCCAATGAGGCCGCGTTGAAACGGGGAGCCCGAATTCCCGGGAAGTCTGATTATGCGGTCCGGGTGGCCCCGCAGCGAGTAGCGGAAGTCAGTTCGCAGATTACGGCCTCTAAAGTTCAAACCGTGGTCAGGGTAATCGTGGAAAAAAACTCGGTCCTGGGCGAACCAGTGACTGTTACCCTGGAGAGTTATCCCAATCAGACGATTTTCAAGGCGGGAGAAGCGATTACGGAAACCATTCTAAGCAGCGAGGCCTCTGAATCGGA
Source organism: Bacillota bacterium (assembly GCA_023402395.1). Classification (GTDB taxonomy): domain Bacteria; phylum Bacillota; class UBA4882; order UBA8346; family UBA8346; genus JAEYGI01. Next base: position 132,690 of record JAEYGI010000004.1, on the reverse strand, counting down.
ATTACGGGACCAACTGTTAAGTCTCCTGATTTTAGCCAACAACAAGGCCATTGAAAATGGGATCATCACCGAAGGCCAGAACCTACGCAACGTGATTTCAATCTCAGAGATTGCCGGAACCATTCAGAGCGTCCGAGCGGTGAAGGGCAAGGTCAAAGTCGGCATCGTGGCCATTGACAATATCAGCCGGGTCGACCCGTTTAAAATCAAGTTCGAAGTGAAAACTTTGGAAGGGTGATCTTTTATATCCGGATATATTATCGCCGTGGATCCCGGCCGCCAGAAATGTGGCATTGCCATTGTCGATTGCCATGGCAATGTAATTCGAAAAACAATTATCGATACCAGCGCGCTGAATGCCACCGCCGGAGAGTGGTTGGCTAGCTATCCAGATTCCCTGATTGTACTGGGAGATCGGACCACCAGCAAACAAGCGCTGAAGATGTTGGAACCCTTGGGCTGCCCGATCGAGTTGGTCGATGAAGATCGCTCCAGCATGGAAGGCAAGTACCGTTACCTGCGGGAGAATACACGGGGGTTGGCCAGGTTAATCCCTATCGGGCTGCGGATTCCCGACCGCCCTTTTGATGATTATGTGGCGGTGATTCTGGCGGAACGGTTTCTAAAAAAGCATAAGTTTTCCAATTGATTGGACGATAATAAGTATATATAGTCGAATAGGAAGGTTACCATGTCACGCGTGTATCTTCGCTGGTATCTATCGATAATCGCCTTCATATTACTGGCCGCCGGAACCGGATGGGCCGGCGACTTGGAAACGGTTCCAGTTGGAAGCCGGGTTTATACCGATCTGGAACTATTGGCCGGCGAGGGATTAATAACGAATTATTCCGGGAGCTGGGTCCGTTCCGGAAACCCGCTCTCCCGGTTTGAAATCGCTTACTTTATCAAGCAATTCATTAACGAGAGGCTGAATCAGAGACGAGGCCGACAAATAGAACCGGAAATTTCGCCTGGAGCCATCGAATCGTTGCAGCGGCTGATCGGTGATTTCCAGGAAGAACTGGGCGATCTGGGAATCAATATCACCGATATTCATAATGTCAGCCCCAAACTGGTCAAAGCGGATCTTCAAACCGATGAGTATTTGGATCTTGATCAGTTATTACATAAAGACTCCTTTTCCGCTTCCAATGAGCCGTTCTATTACTTAGGACAGTATTATTGGGAACTGAAACGGAAGTCCTTTATCTTCATTCCTTTTTCCTATGTCGAGCCGGATAACATTGGTTTGCTGGAGAGCCTCGAAGGGGTTAACGTTGTCTACCAGCCGTCGTTGCTTTCCAAACCGTCGTTTCTGGTCGTCAAAGGTAGCCTGCCGGTTCATGAGGAACTCGGATTGCCCGGATATTATCTATTCCCGTTGGACGATAATTCCCAAACGGGCCTGTCGATACCGGAACGTTTGCCGCAGACGGGCATCAGCAATCGGGTGTTGGCGTTACTCGATGAAGTTAACCAGATGCAGCAGGTCCAGAACCTATGGAAATTCTCGGGGTCGCTTTCATTCGAAGGCTATCGGAAACTGGAAACTGATTTACAATCCAAGCTTTTTTTGGGAGATTTGCGGCGCGGGTTGAAATTTGGAGGGTTATTGATTTATACCAATACTCCATCAAGCCGGCCGAGCCTGGAAATGGGCAATTTGGGGTTGCCGTTCTATAACCCGAGAGGTGCCGGCAACGCAGTTGACCTGGACAGTATCAAGCGCAGCGATATTAAAGCGCTGCAAATCAATTTCCAGGGTTCAATCTCCTTGACGCCGCAGGCTTCAATTTACGGCGGGGTGGATCTACTATACCGGGATTTCAATTACGGGCTGGCAGATCTGTGGCCGACCGACACCAAGGCAAGCGCCGGCCTTCAATATGAATTCAATGATTATTGGACGGTATTGACCTATCAATCGTTTGTAAATTCACAGTCGAAAAACAGTTTGCTCAGCACTACGTCGGTTGGTGTGGAGTACAATCGCTGGATGACATTGTGGCTGGCCTATCAATTTTTAAAATTTGATGATGACCCTACCGTTACCGGAGCGTTTTCCTTCCGCTTTTAGCCACTGCTTCGCGGATCAGGCGAACATTGCGTCTGATAATGCCTGTTTTTAGGAGGTATGGGAATGAAGTTTTTAAAAAAGGCTGTTCCGGCCTTTTTTATACTATTGCTGTTGTTTGCCGGTCAGGTAATCACCGCTGACGAATGGGTCCGAAATCCAGTGGACTGGCTGGATGAGCTTGAAACCTTTGTTTATGGCCAACCCGGATCCGGGAGCTTGATGGAACGGCTGGATCGTTTTGAGGCCGGCTTTATCGGAAAAAACCGCGACGGCAGCTTGGTGGAACGCTTGAAATATTTGGATAAGGTTGTTTTTGAGAACCAACCGCACGATATTTCGTTATTATATAAGATCCAGGCACTGGAGTGGGTGATTTACCGCCGGATGCATACCGGCTCACTGTTGTCCAGGACCGAACAGGTTGAAACCGTATTATTCGGAAGCGCTTCTTCCGGTTCGCTCACCAAACGGCTTGAAAGGCTGATCAACCAGACCTTTCCCGGAGGTTCGGTCCGGGCGCGTTGGACCAGCATTCCGGAAGGGGTCCTGGTAAAAGTCAGGCTGCTGGATAGTTTAAATTCTAAAAAAAATAAGGCAGGGGACAGCTTCCGGTTTGAGGTCATTGAAACCAGTTCGTATCAAAACGCGATAATCTTCCCGGAAGGTACGTTGGGGACGGGCCGGCTGCAGCAGGTCAAACGCCCTGATACGCTGGGCCGGGACGCCATGCTGGTTTTGGATTTCGGCGCGGTTCGAACCCTGGACGGCACACCGGTCGGGCTGTTTTACGGCGCGAAGGCATCCGAGTTGAATTCCTCATTGCAAAAAGCGGTCGGTGCGAGTACCGCCGGAATGCTGGCCTTTGGGCCGGGCGGGATTTTGTTTGGATTAATTATCAAAGGTCAAGAAAAAACGATTAAAGAAGGGACCGACTTTTACGTTCAGGTGAATGAAGGGTTCCGAATTTATACTTTAGCGGAGGACCGGGGGTAGAAGACAATTAAAGAGAGACTATGCTTCGCCGTTATACTCGTGTTTGTCTTACTGGGTCTGAATTGTGCGACGGTATTGGGGGCCGGGGACTCGGAGGTTAAGATTGAAGCCAAGGGAAGCGTGGATTATGATTTTAACTCCAATCTGACCACCGCCAATGAAGAAGTGGTCATGACCAGAGAAGATTTGACGGTGGAGGCCGATTCACTGGTTTATGACGGTAATCTTGAAGTTGCCGAGGCCACCGGCCGGGTGCGGCTGACCCGGGGCAAGATGACGCTTACCGCCGCCAAGCTAACTTTTAATAATCAGACCGGTTGGCTGGAGGCCACGGGAGGAGTCCGGGTGGTATCCGATCGTGAGGAATACCGGACCGAAACCATCCGCTATAACTTCAAGGATTCTTCCGGCCAATTGGGGCGGTTTACGGGAACCGTCGCCGGGGTTGACCGTGACTATCAAATCACGGGCGGACAAGCTTCGCTCGCCGGCGAAACCATGGAGATCGAGGACGCCGGCCTGACCCGTTGCCCCAAGCCTAATCCGGATTACTTGTTTTCGGCCAAGCAGATCCGGCTCAGTGGCGAGGAAGTTCACCTAGAGAAGGTCGTTCTCAAATTGAAGGGGGTTCCGGTCTTCTACTATCCCCGGCTGACTTTGAAGCAGGGGAAACAGTTACCCCGTTTTGATTTGGGCTACAACAAGGACGACGGGATGCGGTTCAATTACGAATACACTTCCCCGGTGAACTCGCGACAGGACTGGCGGTTCCGGGGCGAGTTGAACAGCAGGGAACCCTCGAAGATCGCAATGGGACTTGGGAACAATTGGGACCATTTTAATAATGCGTTTGACATCGAATACAATTCGGATGGCTTTTTAACGATGATCCATGAGTTTGAGGCGGATTATCCCTTGTTTGAATTTCGATTGGACGGGAGAGCCGACCTGACTTCAGAGGCCCAACGGGAAGCAAGCGTCACTTTAACCCGAAAGTATTGGGAGACTCCCATCGGGAACTGGCAGGCCGGGTTGACCGCAGGTTATCTATATCAGCATGACCGGAGCATGATTGACGAAGGGGTCTTCGGAGGATACCGGCTGGACTACAAGCCCAGTCCGCTTTGGAGGCTGAGTTATCTCCAACTGTACGATCTCCGCGGCGGGGACTGGAATCAGCTTCAGGAGGAATTTCTGGACGATTATAAGTTGGGCGGAAACCTTCTCTATGACATCAATCTGCCGTTGAACGACCAATTACGTTTTATGGTGAGCGGGACCTACAATTTCAATCGATCGGATTGGATCCGGCAGGTTTACGGATTCGTAAGCGACGGTTGTTGCTTTAAAACGACGCTGGGATGGGATGTCGCCGAAGACTCGCTGGAGTTCGCGTTCCAAATCAAGCTTTAGCCCTTGGCACCCCTAGCATCTCAACCTGCCGGAGTTTATCCAATGCTTCGAATTCCGCTAATAAAGGAATTCGCCGTTACAAATTTTATTTTATAAATAATAAGACCTTTCGCGATGGATGCGAAAGGTCTTTTATTGCCTCGGGATCCAAACGTTTGGCTGCGGTCAGCCGAGCGCCGGCTGCGGCGCTAACCTTTTTAAACCTTTAAACCAGGGTTTAAAAACTTCTCATTTGGCGACCCAATCGAAAGCATCCGAAAGCAAACGAAATCATTTTGTTGCCCAATCGAAAGAATTCGAAAGAAAACGAAAGCATTCTGTTGTCAAATCGAAAACATCCGAAGCCAAACGAAAACATTTTGTTGTTGAACCGAAAATAAACGAAGCCAAACGAAAAGATTCGAAAGCAAACGAAAACCATCGGAAGGAAAATGAGTCCGTCAAACGATTTATTGGCGTTTGACAGGCAGATTTTCTGGAATCGGGGAATGCTAATCGAGGAGATCAATACCTGGGAGAGAAACGTTTGGAAAACCGACTTAATGAACTGAATGGATCGCAATGGCTGTATTGGACCAATACGATTTATGAGACTAATTTTCCGCCGGACCTGACCTTCTCGCTCCGCAAGAAACACGGCGCCATGAAACCTCCGGAGCTGATGGCCGAGATCATCGCTTTTTTTACCAAATCGGGCGAATCCGTCTTCGATCCGTTCGCCGGTGTTGGCGGGACGCTTTTGGGCGCGGAATTGGTCGGCCGGCAAGCCCTGGGGGTTGAGCTCAATCCGCTGTGGGTCGGGATTTATCAACGGCTGGCCGAGGAATACCGGCAACAGGCTGGAACCTTGGTGGCCCGCGATGGCGAGCGGCGAGGGAAGAAACTTCAGGCCAGGATGGTTCAAGGAGATTGTCTGGCGGTGATGCGTGATCTGGAGCCGGAATCGGTGGCGGCGATCATCACCGATCCGCCTTACGGCTGCAACCATCGCGTCACCGGCTTTAGAAACGAGACCAATTTTAATATGTTCTCCGCTGAACCGGCCGATTTTGGGAATTGCCGAACCTATGATGAGTATCTGAAAAAGGTCGGCAGTTTCGGCAAGGAAGCCTTTCGGATTCTCCAGCCCAGGCGCTATCTGGTGTTGTTAATCGGAGACCGGTTTCATCAGGGTGAATATCTGCCGCTGGGAACCCTGGTCGCCGAAGAGTTGCGCAAAAATGGATTTAAATGGAAGGGGCTTCGCATTTGGTGGAATAAAGCGACGCAGCGGCCGTTGAAGCCTTATGCGATCAAGAGCTGTTTTGTACCGAACATCACTCACCAGAACATTTTAATCATGCGAAAAGAAGAATAAGATAAACAGTTTCCAACGATTACCCTTGGCAAAGCGGAGGTGTCGTGTTATAATAATTAGGCGGTCGAGGACCGTGACAAATGGGGGCCCGTGGCTCAGTTGGGAGAGCGCTGCGTTCGCATCGCAGAGGTCGAGGGTTCGAATCCCTTCGGGTCCACCAAAACTTTTATCTTTGGTAGCGGAGGTTTTGGGAATGAAACTGATCAAAGCGCTAGTCCAAGGCAAACTGGCCGCCACAGTGCAGACCGGTGGTTGCGGCGAATGCAAGAACTCTTGCCAATCGGCTTGTAAAACTTCTTGTACGGTCGGCAATCAAGTTTGCCAGAAATAAAAGTTCTTCGGGTACATATGAGTTTCATTTTACTTGCGTAAGCCATGGTCACATGGCTTTTTAATTTGGAACGGAGGTGGATCATGGTCAATTGGCATTCTTTCTGGGCGTTAGGCCGTTATTTTCTGCTGGATGTACCGAGCAATTCGCTGTTTGTGGTGGACCGCTCGGTGCATCAGTATTTAAACGGCTATCCGGTCTCGGACGGGGTCCGGGAGCAGATTGATTCAGACCTGGCCGAGTTACGATCCGCCGGATACCTGTCCGATCATCCCGATGAACCGGTGGAGTTGACCAGGGAGCCGATTCTCAAAGCGCTTTGCCTGCACGTTTCCCATGACTGCAATCTACGTTGCGGTTACTGTTTTGCCGGGACCGGGCCGTTCGGCGGAGCCCGGGAGCAGATGAGTGCGGCCGTCGGGAAAAGGTCCGTGGACCTGCTGCTGGATCAATCCGGTAAACGCCGCCAGTTGGAAGTCGATTTCTTCGGCGGAGAGCCTTTGCTCAATCTGGGAGTCGTGAAAGAAGTCATTGAGTACGGCAGGGACAGGGCATCTAGCATGGGCAAGGAGATTCATTTTACCTTGACCACCAACGGGATCGCCCTGGATGAGGCGGTTCAGGACTTTCTCAACGACTATCAGTTGGCGCTGGTGTTATCCCTGGACGGCCGGGCGGAAGTGAATGACCGGATGCGCGGCCAGGGGGTGTATCAGCGGATTGTTCCCAAGTTTCAGCGGCTGGTGGAGAGCCGCGGACACCGCAATTACTATCTCCGGGGCACGTATACCGCCAACAATCTGGATTTCGCCAACGATGTCAAACACCTGTATGACTTGGGCTTCCGGGAGTTGTCACTGGAACCGGTGGTCGATAAGGACGGGGACTACCGGCTTACCGAAGAGCATCTCGAACGGATCGAGGCCGAGTATGAGAAGCTGGCCGAGTTTTACCTGGAGCGGAAACAAGCCGACGCCGGTTTTACCTTCTTTCATTTCGAGGTCAGCCTGGAACACGGGCCTTGCCTGCCCAAGCGATTGACCGGGTGCGGGGCCGGATTCGATTATTTTGCCGTGACTCCTGCCGGCGTGCTTTACCCCTGCCATCAGTTCGTGGGCAGAGAAACCTTTGCCATGGGCGATGTAGAGCGGGGAATTGTTCGGGATGATCTGCGCCGGGAGTTCGGTGCGGCTACCCTTTACCGGAAAAAAGGCTGCGCCGAGTGTTGGGCCAGGTTTTATTGCAGCGGCGGCTGCCATGCCAATGCCCATCTCTTTAATGGCTCGATTTACGAGCCAGATGAGCTTGGCTGCAAGCTTCAGCGAAGGCGAATTGAATGCGCCTTGGCGCTCAAGGGGATCGCAGCGGAATCACCGCTAGAGGAAGCGGAGAATATCTGAAAGAACTCTTACTTTATTAAAAGCGTATAAAAAAGTTTCTCCAGATTTAAAGCTGTCGGATCGACAGCTTTTTTTAACGTAAAGCGCCGATTTGCCGCGGGCTTTTAAAATCAGGCGCGGAAAGCCCGGTTACCTTCGATGACAAAACTCATAATATACCTTAGATAAATGGATTGGTTTATTCATTTTGTTTAAACCATGGGATAAAGTCAATCATTTCTACAATATTTCTACGTTTTATTCGAAAATGACTTTATCCCTTGCTTCTCTGAGCTTTTGTGTGCAACCTAAAGCCTTCGGCTTAGGGTTACCACAACGCTTCTAAATAAGGAGTGTTTTCATTGAGGGAAACTTGCTTATACTGTGTTCGAAAGCATTTGGCGCAAGCTATTGTTTTAAATATTGAGGCCCGGCTGGGGTATCCGCTGCATCGCTGGCTGGCGGTGGGGCATTTGGCGGAGGCGGAAAGCGAAGCGGTAAACGAATATCCGGAGCTGGCGGAGAAGATTCGCCTGGTCAGGCTGGCCCTGATGGGGAAAGAGGGTGAACTCAAGGGTCCGGATATGATGGCGCTTTTGCAAGCCGCCGAGGCGATCGCGGAGAAGGCCGTAATTGAAACTGATTCAACCGGAATGGCGCATCTTCGGTTATAAGTTTTTTGAAGGAAAATTTGATGCCAATAGCGTAGTAAGGATTGAAGTTTATACTTTTGCAGGAAACGGAGTCGATAGCGATGGCGGAACGCCCGGTGCGGGTTGGACAGGAGCTGGAGGTTGAGATAACCGGATTTAGTCACGAGGGCCAAGGGGTCGGCCGTTATCAGAATTTCACGTTGTTTATTCCGGAGGCCTTGGCCGGAGAGAAGGTGCGGGTCCGGGTGACCGAGGTCCGGAAGAACTTCGCCCGCGGCGTGGTAACGGCGATAATGACGCCGGCGACGGACCGGGCCGTTCCTTTCTGTCCGGTCTATGATGACTGCGGGGGCTGCCAGATGCAGCATCTAAGCTATCCGGGGCAATTACGGATGAAACATAGCCAAGTGGTGAACGCGATCGAGCGGATCGGGGGCATGGATAACGTCACCGTCCATCCGGTGATTGGCATGACCGAGCCGCGCGGTTACCGGAACAAGCTCCAATATCCATTCGGGATGAGCGGTGAAAGCATTGTGGTCGGGTGTTATCGCCGGGGGACGCATCAGATCATTGAAGCGGACGGGTGTATGATCCAGCACCCGGTCCATCACCCGATCCTGGCCACGGTTAAGCGGTTGGCGGCCAGCCGCAGGATCCCTGTTTACAACGAGGCGACCGGTCAGGGTCTGCTCCGTCACGTTTTGATTAAGAACGGGTTTCACACCGGCCAGGTTATGGTGGTCCTGGTGACCAACGGGGATTGGTTTCCTGCCGGTGAGACGCTTGCCATGGAACTGGCCAGTGCCCACCCGGAGATCCGAAGTGTGGTCCAAAACATCAACCGGAGCCGGGGCAATGTGGTTCTGGGCCGGGAGAACCGGGTGCTGTGGGGGAGCGATGGGATCATCGAGGAGTTGGGCGGATTGAAGTTTAAAATCTCGGCCAACTCCTTCTTTCAGGTTAATCCGGTTCAGACGGAATTGCTTTACAACCGGGCGGTGGAATATGCGGGACTGACCGGCGGGGAACGGGTGGTCGACGCCTATTGCGGCGTAGGAAGCCTGACCTTGTTTTTGGCGCGAAAGGCCAAAGAGGTGTACGGGATCGAGGTCGTTCTGGAGGCCATCGCGGATGCCAGGCGCAACGCGGCTATGAACGGGATCGAAAACACCCGCTTTCTGGTGGGCGAGACCGAAACTGTCCTGCCGAAACTGGTTCGGGACGGGCTTCGGTTTGATGTCGCCGTGGTCGATCCGCCGCGATCCGGATGCGAAGCGAGCGTTTTGCAGGCGTTAGCCGAGGTTGGGGTGGCGAGGATCGTCTATGTGAGCTGCAATCCGAGCACCCTGGCGCGGGATCTGAAGATACTGGCCGAGCTGGGGTATGAGGCCCAAGAGATTCAGCCAGTGGACATGTTCCCGCAGACGTATCACATTGAATGCGTAGTTCGGGTGGAAAGGAAACACACGCAAGATATTGTAGACAGAAAATAACAGTTATATTATATATAGTAATGAATCATGGAACAATTTCAAAAACAGTCCCTTGATTAAAATTAGTCGTATTCATAGAGCCATAAACCCCTAAATATAGTTTGGTTTGATCCAGATTCGCTCCCAAACTAACATAAAAAGCTGACCCGGACCCCAAATTATAATCGGTTTCAATAACACTAAAATCATTTAGTTTACAATCTGGTCTTACCCTGGTATAAGCTAAAACCCCTCTAACCGGAGGTTGAGATTCTTCACTCCGGCCAAAATCGGTAAACACTATGCTTCCCGTTAAACCAGGGATTCCATTTCCCATGTATGGCTGGACTCCTGTCAGCGCAGTTGCTCCAAACTTATCGGGTCGGGGATCTTTATGAAAATAACTGGTTAGTGGCTGAAGACGGCGCACTGCAGTTTTTACTGCATCATTGTAATAAGCAATGGTTTTCGCGTCCAAGGTCGAATTAGCAGAGCAGCCCCTTATAATCGAAGTAGGAAAAGCACCTTCCCATCCTCGCCAGCCAAAGTTAATAAATCCTTCCTGGTCAAGTTCAGAATTCATTGAAGAAGATTGGATAAGCTGAGTAACAGGTATTGGTTTATAATGAACGAATGAAAATATTGACTCGACCAAATCTTGTCCGACCTGTCCCACATATTTGATATACTGATTATAAAACCATTGAAATGAAATGCCTGGTATATTGCGAACCCCTTTGGCAATTACCGTAAGCGTTTCCTGAATAGGTGCGGGAAGTTCATTAAAACGGGTGACTACGGGTGGATTATAGATGAGTGCATCCTTATCTACATCAATTTCAATTATTTTGCCGGCGATTTCCATATCATCCTGGCTTAAATTAAATGGATCGTAAGCCATTCCACCATCTCCGGTTGTTAAAACAAGTTTTCCTGTTTCAGGTGAAAAGTTTAAGCTATTGACACCATTATGATTAAAAAATGGTCTTCGTAAATTAAGTAATGTCCGTCGTTTTTGAGGTTGACCATTCGATTGTAAAATCCATTCTTCAACTGTATCAATATGATCATATTGAATTTCTCTATTGATCCACTTTAGGTTTAAGGTTCCGGGGTCACACGGGTTAGGCTTAAAAAATTCAGGAAGAGCACCTGGATCTTGTCTTGCAGCGGCTGGTTTGGTAAGAGCACCTGGACCTTGTGTTCCAGCCACTGAATAATGAAGATAAAACAGACCGTTATAATAAAATTCGGGATGAAACGCTAGCCCTAGCAATCCCCGTTCATCATATCCACCACTAGCAACACCTAGTTTTAGGATTCGCGGGCGAATATCCAAAAAAGTCTCTATAATTCCATTTCTTATATAAAAGATCTCTCCTACTTGGGTTGCAATAAATAATCTTTCGATTGAGTCACCCGGAAGTATAGTTGTTTTTAAAACAGTAGGCATATTTATCTTACTAACAATGGGCCGTAGGCTAACTTTGACTTTAATCAACGAATTTTACACTCCTTCTTATTGCTTTCTTTTATAAGAATATGATTGGAACTGTTCAATTAGCACCCAATTGGGTCCGGGAAACCTTCTGAACCAGCATCGTAGGAATGACTCTGATTGATTAGGTGGGTGATATTATGGGCATAAAGCGCTTATTCATTCGAAATTATAGGAAATTTGGTACTGAGGGGACGACGTTTGAATTCTATCGATGCAAAATTATCTATTATTGAAAAATGTGGATACGATTTAGTTGCACACTTTGTACTGTCGGAAAGTTGCTGGATGGAACATTATTATTCACCTATACTTTCACGTTCCAATGCCTTTCTTGAAAAATATAACTATGGAGAAGATGTAAAAGAATTTATAAACATGGGATTAGACGAGATAGCAATGTATGAAAAATACCAACAATATTATAGCTATGTATTCTATCTTGCAAAAAAAGAAGGAGGTAGATTAAATGCCATCAAAACAGAACAACTTCAGCTTCACGCCTAGGAACGATGAAGAACTTCAGAAGCTCATTGTGGGCGAGTTGAAACCGCATAATGCCCCCATCATCCTCGTTGAGTATGATCCACATTGGCCTAAAGCTTTTGAACGGGAAGCTAACCGAGTTCGTTCAATACTGGGAGACAAGATAATACAGGTGGAACACGTGGGCTCAACCTCAGTACCGGGACTGTGCGCAAAGCCAATCATAGATATGCTCCTAGTTGTGGAGAACTCTGCCGACGAGCCGTCATATGTTCCGGCCTTGGCGGCAGCGGGATACACGTTACGGATCCGAGAGCCCGAGTGGTTTGAACACCGTATGTTCAAGGGTCCTGATATTGACATTAACCTACATGTGTTTGGTTCAGGCACATCTGAAATTGATAGAATGTTACGCTTTCGAGATTGGTTGCGGTCCAATGAAACAGACAGGAACAAATATGCACAAGTCAAGCGAGATTTGGCAAAGAATAAGTGGAGGCACATTCAGAACTATGCGGATGCCAAAACATCAATAGTACAGGAAATCATGGAAAGAGCGAATGCTATTAAGTAGTATTATAACCGCATTAAATATTTTTAAAGTACCAAGGAGAGGTAAAAAGGAGTGTTAAAATACATCTTTTAGGTGAAAGGAGATCGCAGTTGAGGATGGATTTGAATAACAAAAAATACCGAAAGAAGCAATTCAGGCATTAAAAATTATAGAGGAACTGCTTGATAGTATATTAGTTGCTGACCTCATCGATATGTTCCCCATAGTTTCCAAAAAATCAGTCAAAATCCGATTGATATGTTCCCAATTGGGTCTTTTCAGACACTCCTAGGAGCAACGTAAAAGAGGAATACTTTTTCCTCGGGTGCCTCGTAATGAATATCCATTATCTAACAACATAGTTTAGCAGGCATATAAGGAGGTTTTGCATGAGTGAATTCTTGAAATTAGAAGATTTTATTGAGCTTTCAGATGTAGGTTATGAAGAAGCTATAGTCCAATTTTTACAGAATAACGGAATAACGATTGATGATTTTGAGTATGTAGGGAAATGTGATTCTGAGTGTCCGCAATGCGGAGCGGAAAGCTTTCATGTCTGGCGCAGGGATATAGGATTCATTGAAGATGCAAAAATTTTTACCTTTGATTTGGATGAAGCTGATGATACATTGGACTTCGCTATATACTGGTGTAATAAGTGCGGTAAGTGGACTACTTACATTGAGTAGCGCATTAATACCGCGCCCTTGAGATTCTTGAGTCAGGACTAATTTCTTAGTATATTAAAGCTGCTTCTTTGTAAATGGGGACGCCGACGAAGGAGGAGGGACCACGGTTACAAAGAAGCAAGTAGGCTCAACAGGCATCTTTTTTGTACACTCAAGGCACGTGGAGTGCATGGTAATTTGTCAAAAAGGCCCTGCCCCGTCCAAGCGACATCTTTTTTTGACCGTTCAAGGCATGTGGAGTGCGTGGCGAGGTTGTGAAGCAATGAAGTTTAGCCTGAGTTCTGACCTAACCCTTGCCCTGTCCCCAGAGATGCTGATTCAAGGGGAAGTTACAGGGGGCGGGAGCAGTAACACTGGCGCTAATGTAAATATATGATAATGATATTGAAGCAGTTGAAGAAGTTAAGGAATTGCTCAAAATAATGGGAGTACCTAAAGATACAATATTGGCGATTGATGGAAAAAAGTTGCGGTTGTTTGGATAATATACCAAAATCAAAGGTACTGTTAGTTTTTACTATCTCTGTGTGTCTGGCAATTGGGGTAAAAGTCAAATGGCTCGTCAATACAACAAGGAGCGGCTGCATACGGGTCGGTACTGTTACGAGAAAACTCCAATGCAGATTTTTCTGGACTCCTTACTCACGACCAAAGAGAGCTCATTGGGTTTGGAGCTAATACGGGAGAGTCTCTGCCACTGGTTAATTTTGGCGTTTATCCAGATTATATGTTGACAACTATATCTGAACGTGACAATAAGGTCCCCATAAAATCTGACGATTTTATGGGGAAATTTGTGTGGAAGAGGAGAGGGATAAATTTGCTCCGACATGGTTTGGGGTGATTGACTTCAAACATCGGCCCCAAGGTTCGGAGTACTTGGAAAGGTTAGGCATTCGGACAAAATCCGCCGATTTTATTTTGTTCTCATAAGGGCCCGGTTTATGTACTGACCCAAGCCAAGAATGACGGTCAAGTAACAGTAGGAGCAAAAGGCCAAGAGAGAATCGAATGCTCAAGCCTTTATTTCTGCTAAAAAGGGTTTGGTTTTGTTAATGACAGGATCCATGATCATACCGGTGCACAGAATGGAAATCACAGTGCCGATACCGATTTTGCCACCAAATAGGATTCCGAAGATACCTAACAGTGCATCAAAAATGATTTTTGCCGTTTTATATTTTAATTTGCTGTGCTGATAAATGATAGCCACAATTGCCTCGAGAGGTCCCAGCCCGAAATCCACCGCCACGTAAATGCCGAGTCCTACCCCCATTAATAGGGTGCCGACTGCGGATACCACAATTTTGTACAGAAATGGCAAAGCTACCAGATTCAACGGGTCTATCATAGCGGAGGCAAGATTGACATACAGGCCTAGCATAAACGTGCAAAGGATCGTACCCACGCTGATGTATTTTCTGGCCAGGATCAAAAGCACCAGAAAAAAGAGTGCATTGGCAAGGATATTCGCATTCCCCTGCGAGATGTGGATCAAATTGTGCAGGCCATCTGCAAATGTCCCCATTGGAGAAGAACCAAGCTCCACTGAATATAAAAAGGCCATCCCGATACCATTGATGAAAAGTCCGAAACTAATAACCAGAATTCGGAGCATCAGTATCTGTTCCTTTGATTTCAAAATGGGTCTCCTTACTCTGATGATAGTTACATTTACATAGAAAACTGAAATAAGTTTATCGTTTTATCAAATTAAACTGTAGCCACCTTTTTCTCATGATGAGATATGGCATATTCATCTTTATTTATAATAACAGAATTGTATCAGGCTAATTTATAATAGTCAACTGTAAATAACAATAATTTTTTATATGGCTCAGGCGTATTGACTAATTCGTAATCTATGTTATATTAATTTTAATAATTGATAAAACGTTAAACTAGTTGACACTAAATTTCATTCTGGAATGCTTGGCAGTTGTCTTCCGCAGAGCTATTTTTCCTTGTTCCAGTCGAGATACAGATCAATATACGAAGGTGGAGACTCATGGGTTCGACAATCAAAGATGTTGCCAAAAAGGCAGGCGTTTCTCCCACCACGGTTTCCTTGGTTTTCAACAACCGGGAATCAAGAGTTTCCAAAGCCACAAGGGAACGAGTGAAGGCCGTTGCCAAAGAGCTAAATTATTATCCAAATCATTTTGCAGCAAGTCTCGTTACCAAGAGGTCTCATATCATCGGCGTGGTTTCCGATTCGGTCAATATCTTTTCTGCCCAGGTTATCGCCGGTATCGTCAGACAAGCGAAGCTGGAAGGATATCAGGTTGTCCAGGTTAGCGCCTTGCAGGAAAGCGAAGATGATATCGAATACCTTAATATCTTTTTAAACCAGGGAATTGATGGTGTGATCTTCCCCCATTCCTCGATTGGCAACCTGAAAAATTTGAAAAATGGATTTCAATCGGTGATTCGTTCAGGCATTCCCGCGATCGCAATGGATGTCGAAATCGATGGCACCACTTCCTGCGCGGACGTATGTGACCACGTTTACGGCGGTTATCTCGCAACCCGCCATCTGATTGACTACGGGCACCGTAAGATTGGCGCTATCTCCGGCCCGAAAGACTATATCAGCTCTGTAAAACGCTTGGACGGTTATTGTAAGGCGTTGGAGGAGGCGGGAATTCCTTTCGACCCCTCTCTAGTCTATACCGGCAACTATAAATTGGAAAGCGGTCAAGAAGCTCTACCGTATCTTCTGGGTAAAGGTGTAACCGCGATTTTCGCATTTAACGATATGATAGCCCTCGGTATTTACAAGGCCATCCGCAATTACCGGATGTCCATCCCGAAAGATATTTCCGTCATTGGATATGACGATATCTTTATTTCCGACGTTTTGGAGGTGCCGCTTACCACGGTCCATATTCCGATTGAGGATATTGGGAGGCGCGCGGCGCAGGAACTCATTGAACTGATTGAGAATCAGCAGCCGGCTGCAGACCTAAAAAAGTGTGAACCTGTCTTAATGGTGCGTGCCAGCACCAGGAGACTGTAGTTGTCCCGCAAACTTTATCAATATAACATACAGAAATTTGTTTTCAGCCAGAAGATGGGAGGATGGTCCTGCGGCGCTTGGAAGAAGCGCGGGCAATAAAGTGCCTGGTGGGAGGTGGTGCTGACCGAATATAAAGAAGACATGGAAATCAAGGCGTTACGGCCTCGACTTCATTTTTATTTTGTAACGCTGGTCTATTGCAACAAGAACCATCTATTGGAAACAAAAAAGGGAGGGTATTCCAAATGAGTGCAAAATCAAAACATTTAATTCGAGAAGATTTCTCCATGCTGGCTTTACTGACAATACCGATTGCCGTGGCCGTAAACTTTGTCGGGTCACAGATCCATCACGTCCTATCCCTGCCGCTATTTCTGGACACAATCGGCACATTTTTCGTCGCAATGCTTTGCGGTCCGTGGGTCGGCGCTCTGACGGGCCTCATCGGCAACATGGTATTGGGCATCACCAATCCCAGCGCTATTCCGTTTGCGGTAACAAGCATTGCAGTGGGCCTTACGGCGGGTTTCCTGTCGCGGGCGAAAATGTTTGACACCTGGTGGAAACTGGTGATTACCATATTGGTGACCTCGCTGGTATCCACGATTACATCGGCACCGATTGCCGTCTTGGTGTTCGGCGGGGTTACCAGTTCGGCAGATTCTCTATTTGCGGCAACCCTGATGGCTTCCGGCGTGAACATCTGGAAAGCTGTCATCGGCACGAGTCTGTTGTTCACCTGTATCGACAGAATCATCGCGATTGTTGTTACCTGGTTAATCATTCGGGTGATTCCAGCAAGAACTCTAATCAAATACAGTCTGGGCACTAATTACATCAAAAACTCCCTAACCAAAACGGCTTAAGCCGGATAGTAAAAAGGCAGGTACCGCCCTAAGCCGGTGAAGGGTGAAAGAGGGCGGTACCCTTAAGGAGTCAATCATATGTTCAGAGAAAGGCTTAGTATTGTTAAAGAAAATCCCCTTGCCGCATTATATCCCACCGCCAAGGGATGGATTGTCATCCTGTATTGCATTTGCGTAGCCATTCTAGCGACCATTCAGAGGAACGGTTACGCAATATATCTGATCCCTTTTTTTATAACGGTTCCGGTCCTTTTTGCCGTCAGTGGCATCTGGGAAAAATTTTTTAAATTGTATAAAGGCATATTTATATTTATCGCCTTCATATTTGTCGTCCAGACCCTGGTTATTCGCAGCGATGTGGTCCTGTTTCATTTTGGAATCTTCAACATCTATCAGGAAGGCCTTAGGCGTGCGATTTTCCTGTGCTTTATTATTCTGAACGTCTCCGGCATCCTTTTATGGCTTTTCCAGACGACTGAAACCAAGGAAATGACTTATGCCCTGGAAAAAATGGGAATCAGTCATAAGGCTTCTTTTGTCTTTTTATCAACGTTTCAGATGATTGAAGTGCTCGGAAAAAGCTCCAAGACGATTATGAACGCGCAAAGAGCCCGCGGCATCGAAACGGAGGGAAATTTATTAGTGCGGTGTAAAGCATTTTTCCCGATGATCGTTCCTTTGGTGGTAGGCTCCATCATGAATACGGAGGAACGCGTGTTAACCCTTGAATGTAAGGGCTTCGACACCCAATGCCCGAAAACGCATTTGCTAGAGCTGAAAAAATCAGGAAATGAATCGAAAGCGATTACGTTTGCCACAATCGTAACAGCAGCCATACTGGTTGGGAGGATCATGCTGTGGGTACTGTAATTGAATTTAAAAACGTAACATACACCTATCCTCTGTCCGGCAAACCGGCCATTCATAATATGAATTTCCAAATTGAAGCAGGAAGGTTTTATGGCGTAATCGGTGAGAACGGTTCCGGAAAGACTACGCTTTGCTCGTTGATACGCGGCTTTGCACCTAACTTTTATAAAGGGGACCTGGAAGGCGAAGTCCTCGTCAACGGGAAAGCGACCACAGCTTATGGTCCGGGGGAACTTGCCTTAAAGATCGGATATGTGTTTCAGAATCCTTTTAACCAAATCAGCGGAGTAAAGGACACGGTTTTTGAAGAAGTGGCATTTGGACTCGAAAATTTCGGCGTTGCTGCCGACGAAATCGAGCAGCGCGTTATCGACGTGATGGAAAAGACGGATATAACCGCTATCGCGTTTAAAAATCCTTTTGAGCTATCAGGCGGGCAGCAGCAGCGGGTGGCGCTTGCCTCCACCATTGTGCTGAAACCGGATATCCTGGTGATCGATGAACCCACCTCCCAACTGGATCCGGAAGGAACCGAAAGTGTCTTTAAAATCATCAGCGAGATGAAAAGCGAGCGCAAGACCATCCTATTGGTGGAACATAAAGTGGATCTGATCGCGGAATATGCCGATGAGATCCTCGTTCTCAAAGACGGCGAATTGATCAAAGCCGGACCAAAACAGGATGTTTTATCGGATATATCCCTCCTCGAAAAAAATGTTCAGCTTCCCCAAATGGCAATACTGGGCAATGAATTAAGAAAATGCGGATTGGCGTTTGATGAGATACCGATTACGGAAAGCCAGGCCGTAGAGGTTGTCAAGAGCCTTCTGACAAAGGGAGGGAAAAGTTAATGGCCTATATAACACTGGATCACGTCAGTTATGAATACTCCGGCGGTTTTCTGGCGGTGGATGATGTCGGCATGGAGATCGAAAAGGGCGAAAGTATTGCCATTATAGGCCAGAATGGGGCCGGTAAAACCACTACCGTAAAAATGCTTAACGGTCTTTTGCGCCCCACCAAGGGGAATGTAATCATCGGCGATATGAATAGCAAAAATCATACCATTGCCCAAATGAGCCGCGCCGTTGGCTATGTATTTCAAAACCCGGATGACCAGATATTCCATTCAGCCATTTATGACGAAGTGGCTTTCGGTTCCAAGGTGCTGAACAAAACAGAGGCTGAAACCAGAAAACTTGTGGACTACGCCCTGGAAATTACCAATCTGACTCAACTCAAAAATGAAAATCCGTTCAACCTTCCCTTTTCAATGAGGAAATTTATCTCTATCGCCGCGATTATCGCCATGGACACACAGGTGATGATTTTTGACGAACCCACGGCCGGCCAGGATTTGTCCGGAAACCTCCGGCTCTCTGCCATACTGGAACATCTGCATACCAAGGGAAAAACTTTGGTGACGATTTCCCATGATATGGAATTCGTGGTCAAGAACTTTAGACGCGTGATCATCATGGCGAACAAAAAGATTGTCACCAGCGGTTCACCGTCTGAAATATTTTGGAATTTTGCGGCGTTGGAGCAAGCCATGCTTAAACAGCCTTATGTCAGTAGGCTCTGCAGAACGCTAAACTTGGGTGAGGGAATTGTCACAATGGGAGAAACCATCCAGGCGATTCGCAAATTGGCAAATGCGGAAAAGATGCCTTCATAGCCGGCCAATGTTTCAATCGAGTATTTTGGATATTCCCCTGAAAAAAACAGGCGTCTGGATTTTCGGAAGCCTGTTTCTCCAAATCCAATCGATTCTATTGAAATCATTCAACCAGGAGGAACAGCTAAAATGGCAGAACAATTAACTCATCACCTCAAATGTGCCAAAGGCGATGTTGGCAGATACGTAATCCTTCCCGGAGACCCTGGCCGTGTATCCAAAATCGCAGCTTATCTGGATAACGCCGTACATATCAAAACGTACCGGGAATTTGTCACTTATACCGGAACGCTGGAGGGCGTAAAAGTCAGCGTCACCTCGACGGGGATCGGCGGGCCGTCCGCCGCGATTGCCATGGAAGAACTGGTTCAGCTTGGTTCCGATACTTTTATCCGCGTCGGGACCTGTGGCGGCATCGATAGCAGCCTTTTGCCGGGAGACCTGATTATTCCCACCGGTGCCATCCGTAAAGAGGGTACCGGCCGCGAATACGTTCCGATTGAATATCCCGCCGTGGCCGATTATGGTCTGGTACGCGAACTGGATGATGCGGCTACCCGTCTCGGAAAGCGTCACCACCTCGGTGTAGTGGAATGCAAGGATTCCTATTACGGTCAGCATGACCCCGACCGCATGCCTGTCAGCTACGAGCTTCATCAGAAATGGGAAGCATGGAAAAAGGCCGGCGCGCTCGGCTCGGAAATGGAGTCGGCCACCCTGTACATCGTCGCCTCCACTCTTCGCGTCAGATGCGCTACCGTACTTTTACTCTGCCGTAATCTTGAGCGGGAAGCGCTTCTAAAAACCGGGGAAGTCGGCGTCTGGGAAACGGCGCCGGCCATCGAGACCGCGGTCGAAGCACTACGCAGGCTGATTCAAAAAGAGAAGTCCAAAGCATAATTCCGTTTATAAAGCAGAATAGAGAGCGGCCCTTCGGTAATATCAAAGGGCAGCTCTTTTTGATTCTTGTCTTACCGGGTTTCCTGAAGAAACTTAGGCAGGCTGGAAGTTCCATACACATGAGGCGTGATCCCAAAATAATCAAGGATTGTCGCAGCAATATCGCCGAAGGTGGGAAGCGTTCCGAGATTGACGCCGGATTTCACATTGGGCCCCGCGATTAGCCACGGCGTGCATTCTCGTGAATGATCGGTTGATGGTGTCGCGGGGTCGCAGCCGTGATCGGCGGTGATCATAACCAGGTCGTCTTTCCTCAAGCCGGAGAGAATTTCCGGGAGTTTCTCGTCAAACTGGGTCAGAGCCTTTGCATAGCCGTCTATGTCGTTTCGATGCCCATACAGCATGTCGAAATCGACCAGATTGGTGAAGCATAGTCCGTCGAAGTCACGCTGCGTCAGCTGGATGGTATCGGCGATTCCCTGGGCATTTCCCGACGTCCGCATATATTCGCTGATGCCGCAGCCTGCAAAAATATCATAAATTTTCCCCACGGTGATCACGTCCTTCCCTGCCGCCAGGAGTTGGTCCAGCATGGTATCGGCAGGCGGCTCCAGGGAAAAGTCGTGCCGGTTGGAGGTGCGCGTGAAATCCGGATACTTGCCCGTAAAGGGCCGGGCGATCACCCGGCCCACTCCATGATTTCCCTTCAGGATTTCCCTCGCATCACGGCAATACCGGTAAAGCTCTTCCGGAGGAACGATCTCCTCGTGAGCGGCGACCTGAAAGACACTGTCGGCTGAAGTATACACAATTAATGCGCCGGTTTTCATGTGTTTTTGACCATAGTCACGGATGACGTCGGTTCCCGAATAAGGCTTGTTGCACAACACGCCGCGGTCCGTTCGGCGCGAGAATTCGTCGAGAACTTTCTGGGGGAACCCATTCGGATAAGTCGGCAGCGGATGGGGAGAATCGATACCGGCGATTTCCCAGTGACCGATTGTCGTATCCTTACCTTTCGAATGCTCAATCATGCGGGCAAAAGCCCCTTGGGGCGCCTTCTCGGCATGGCGGCAGAGAACGCCGTCAATATTGAACAGGCCCAGTCTGCCCATATTGGGCATATTGAAATAGCGACTTTGAGAAGCGGCGGCGAGCGTATCGCTTCCAGCGTCTCCATATTCAGCGGCATCGGGCGCATTGCCGATCCCGCAGCTGTCAAGCACAATTAAAAAGATCCTTTTCATGATGGTACCATCCTTCCTCTACTCCTGTCTTATCCCATATTATAAATCGAACAGTTGCAGCCGGAAAGGACAAGTGTACCAAAGTTCCGATCTTTTGGGATATCCCCGGGAATTTCTTTCAGATACGGACAGATGACCTTGCTGGAATTTACCGAATGAATTATCTTTGAAAGGAGGATTTTCCATGGCTGACATTCTGCCATATCTTCAGTCCCTGAACGAATCAGTACGGGAAAAGCTTTTAAGCCTGTTTGTTACGATGCCGGGCTCCCTTCGCGAACACTGCCCGGTTCGAAGCCTAAAAAAGGGCAGCATTCTCGCAGGCCCGCTGGACCGCAGCAACTTCGTATATGTTCTGACGCATGGAAGCATCCGGACGGCGAATCAGGATCCTTCCGGAAAGATTTTTGTGGTTGCCGACTTCACGGCTCCCGCGCTGTTCGGTGAAGTTGAACTGATTGCCGGATGCCCCTTTTACCGGGGAACGCTGATCGCCACAGCCGATTGCCAGATCATCGCTATTGAACGGGAATCCTATCTAGCCTGGGTTCAGGGGAATGGGGAAATGCTGTTTCAGAGGGCCCGTGCGGTAACCCGCCAGCTACTGGAACAATGCAGCAAAGAAAGGAATTTTTTGTCGCTGCGTGGAACGGAAAGACTGATGTTCCTGCTCTGCCGATACTATGAGCGGAATGCAACCGGCGGAGCCGTAGTGATTTGTGCCACGAGACAGGAAATAGCGGATGAAATCGGCACCAGCGTAAAGACAGTCAGCCGGGGACTTCAACGGCTTAGCGAGCGGGGACTGGTTTGCCTCAAGGACCGCGGAATCGCTATTGGCAGCGAAGCTTATCAAAATCTCCGGACGCTGGTGGAAAAAGAACTCCTTTCCAATCCGTTTGAGAACGGCAATCCGGATTTTTAGATCAATTAAGATGAGAGAAGGGGTAAAATAATGGATCAGGTAATCGATTTGATAACGGCGCGAAATCTTACCTACGATCAAAAGCTTCTGCAGCTGGCGCAGGCGGCGGAAAACTCTGTGGACCCGCTGCAGGTCTCGGAGAGATTTCGATACTATTTTAAAAAAGGGGCCCTGTGCGATATGAACGAGGGGAAGGCCCCCTACCGGCCACGCTATATTCTGGCTGACTTCCAGAAATTCGTCCAAAATGGCAGTGAATTTCTGCGTCTGAAGCCACCGGCGGATCTGGACGACCTGCTGACTTCCTTGTGTATCCTATATGGACATATTCCTTCCGTGACAGGCCGTCCAGTGTATGTAGGTAATCTGGACAAACTGATCGACCCGTTTCTGGAAGGAATCTCCGACCAGGAGGCATCCAAAAAGCTGAAACATTTTCTCAATTTCATTGACCGTACGGTCGCGAACGGCTACTGTCACGCCAACCTAGGGCCGGAAGCGACACGAGCAGGCCGGCTTATTCTTGACGTGGAAAAAGAATTACAAAATGCCGTCCCTAATTTCACCTTGAAATACGATCCCGATATGACACCTGACGATTTTGGCGAACAGGCTGTTTTGACTGCGCTTTCTTGCGCGAACCCGGCTTTCTGCAACCATCGCCTTCACAAGCAGACTTACAGCGGCGACTATGGTATCGCCAGCTGCTTCAATATCTTGCCGGTTGGCGGCGGAGGATATTGCCTATCCCGCGTGGTCCTGCCGAGATTAGCAGACCTGACTTCTAGTATCGATCGGTTTATGGATGAGCTTCTGCCAGAGGCCATGCAGGCACTGGGAGAGTATATGAATGAACGGGTCCGCTTTATAGTGGAAAAATCCCATTTTTTTGACACCTCGTTTCTGACGAAAGAAGGCCTGGTGGACTCCGATCGTTTCGTCGGCATGTTCGGAGTAGCCGGATTGTGTGAATGCGTGAACACGCTGTTGAAAAACCACGGCGGTTACCGCTATGGTCGTGACGAGGAAGCGAACGATCTCGGTGATCGCATTATGCAGGAGATCCAGGATTTTGTGTACGGTTTTCCAGCCGTATATTCAAAACTGACTGGGAACCGTTATCTCCTGCACGCCCAGGCCGGACTGGCGCCTCAAGAGGGAGTAACCCCCGGCGTACGCATCGTAGTCGGCGACGAGCCGGACAACCTAATGGATCATATTCGCCATAGTGCGCGGTTCCACTGTTTCTTCCCCACCGGAGTTTCTGATATTTTCCCAATCGAATCCACGGCGCGCGACAATCCTGCCGCCATTTTGGATCTGGTGAAAGGAGCATTCGCCATTGATGATAAATATTTAAGCTTCTATACCGCAGAGAGTGACCTGATTCGGATTACCGGCTATCTCGCCAAGCGGAGCGAAATGGAAAAATTCAGTAAAGGCACCCCTGTTTTGCAGGACACTTCCCATGGTGCGGTAAAGAACTACCTCAACAATCATGTTGCTGAACGAAAGGTGCGCTTTTAATGACTTCGGCCCCTGTCAACAAAATCATTCCCTTCAGTATGGTAGACGGCCCGGGAAGCAGGACTTCCGTTTTTCTGCAAGGCTGCAATATTCACTGCGCCTACTGTCATAATCCGGAGACCCAACAGTTGTGTTGCAATTGCCAGACCTGCGTCACCGGTTGCCCTGCCAAAGCCCTTTCTGTGAGGAACAGCCGGGTTGTTTGGGACGATCAAAAATGCGTATCCTGCGACCATTGCCTGCAGATTTGTCCGCACCAGGCTTCCCCACGCGTTCTGGTACTCGAGGCGCAGGAAGTCTTTCAGCGCGTGCAAAAGAATATCCCCTTTATCCGTGGCATTACGGTTTCCGGAGGCGAATGTATGCTGTACCCGGACTTTTTACTGGAGCTTTTCAGCCAGGTTAAAAAAACCGGATTGACTGCACTGATCGACACTAACGGCACGGTGGACTTTCGCCTCTACCCCCAGCTAACCCGGATGTGCGACGGTGTCATGTTGGATGTCAAGAGCTGGGAGCCACAGATTTTTCGCACTCTGACTGGAGCAGGCAATGAAGTCGTCAAAGAAAACCTCTGCTATCTCGCGGCTGAAAATCGTCTGGAGGAAATCCGGATGGTCTGTCTGGAGGACTGGGTAGATGCGGAAGAAGTCATTCAAGGCGTTGTCAAAACGCTTGGGGGAGGAAACCCCTTGCCAAATCTCCGGTTGATCCGTTTCCGTCCTTTTGGTGTGCGGGGCGCCCTCAAAAATGCGCCGTCCCCTTCCGAAGGTAGAATGCAGGAACTACAGGAATTGGCAGAAAAGTGTGGCTTCCCCAAAATACGGATTACCTAATTAAAAGGACCCATAAAAACGGACATTGCAAAAGATCTCCTTATTGAACTCTGGCGTGTTAACCCAATATCTTAAATAACTTTTTCGCTTACATAAATTTATCGACAAAGCCTTTTTGGATTAAGGCAAATACGGCTAAGCCGCTGATCAAAAATAAAGCGATACTGGCGATTTGGCCGACACTGAGCGTTCCGGCCATGGTACTTTGACGGGTAAACTCGATCAAGAAGCGAGCGGTCGGATAAAGCATGATATATAGCGGAAACAAAGTACCCGGCTTTGCCTTTTTCCGGTTTAACCAGAGTATCAAAAAAATTCCCAGCGAGGATATGCCGGTGTATAAAGGAACGTTATGATAGTTGACCCCATTGACAATAAGCGGCAGAATTCCCCCGCTTACCGGTTTTCCGTAAAGGTCGCATCCGATCCTTCCCACTGCTTCCCCAATTGCCAGCCCCGGGGCAATAATATCGGCGAAATTCCAAAAGGAAAGCCGCTTCCTTTTCACATACCAGATACCGGCGAGTAACCCTCCCAATACTCCTCCATGAAAAGAAAGTCCGCCTTCCTGAAGGGCGAAAAAGGACAATGGGTCGGCTAAAAAGGTGGAGAGATTTTGAATTACAAAAACCAGACGCGCTAGAATGATGCCGCTAATTAAGGCATAAAGCATAAAGTCAATTACATGGTTGGGGTTCAGCGACTTTTCCTTGGACAAGCGAATGGCTGCTAAACATCCGGTGAGAGCTCCTAAAACAAGCGTAATTCCATATAGCTGTAATGGTAAAGGCCCGAGGAAAATTATTCGCGGTAAAAAGTTAAACATCAATAATTCCTCCGAATGAGGGAATTATAGCCAATTAATGTAAAGATTTCATGAAGGCAAGCTGCTAATTTTTTTATAAAAACGGACACCTGCGTCTGGCGCGGAATTGGAAGATATACGTATGAAAACTTGACGACTACGGACTTACTATTCTATAATAAAATAAAATTTTAAGGATAGATAAAGGAGATGCCATATCTATGTTGCATTCCATTCGTATTAGATAAGCTAGCAATAAAAAAGCGATAGAACCATCCACAATGGTGGGCTTTTTTGTTGTGCTTACTTTTACGAATTGGGACATGGATACTGGCGAGGAATAGCCTTTTGTGGCTGTCCCTTTTTCCGGCGTGTCTTTTTCTCGTTGATTATGCAGACCAAAGCCCGTATTGCGGACTGGTGGCCTGCATTTTTTATTGCCCAAATAACTACAAGCAGGAATGATACTTTAGAAAATGTTACGCAAGAATGGATCGAAGAATGCTAGGAGGTAACAGCATGTACTATATTTTTTCATAATCCTCCCTGTTCAAATCGCAGGATATTCCTGCGGCAAAGACAAACTGCGATTTAATAGGAGGATTATAATGGAACTATTGATTAAAGCAAAAGACATCTGTGTGGAATATAAAGGACGGGGTGTTTTAGATATTGGCGAACTGGAACTGCATGCGGATGATCGTATCGGGCTGGTAGGCGGCAACGGCGCGGGAAAAAGCACCTTGCTAAAAGTGCTTTTAGGGGAAATTACACCACCCGGCTCTAAAATAAGCTGTTTGGGGCAATTCACCTATATCCCGCAACTGGAAGAAGTAGTTTTGCAGGAGATAAACGATCACGCTCTAGTGGGCAGGCTGGGAGTGGACCGGCTGAAAGTAGCAAGCATGAGCGGCGGTGAGGAAACACGATTGAAAATCGCCCAAGCGCTTTCCGGACAGGTGCATGGAATTTTTGCCGATGAACCAACATGTCATCTGGACCGGGAGGGGACTGACTTCCTGATTGGTCAGCTTAAATATTTCTCTGGTGCATTGCTGATCATCAGCCATGACCGCTACTTGCTGGATGAGGTAGTGGATAAAATATGGGAGTTAAAAGATGGAAAAATCACCGAATATCGAGGTGGATATTCCGACTACCTGCATCAGAAGCAAGAAGAACGTCAGCAACAAGCTACCCAATATGAGCAGTTTATTGCCGAGCGAGACCGGCTGGAACAGGCTATCGAGGGAAAACGAAAACAAGCGCGCAAGGTTGATCAAAAAGCAAAGGGCGCTGCCAAGAAAAACAGTTCCGAAAGCGGTGGTCGCCTTGCTCATCAAAAATCAACAGGCAGCAAGCAAAAAACACTCTATAACGCCGCTAAAAACATGGAGCATCGCATTGCCGCCCTGGGGGATGTGCAGGAACCGGGAAGCACTTCACGCCATTCGTTTCCGGCAAAGTAAAGCCTTGGCACTTCATAACCCCTATCCGATTGTTGGAACTGAAATTCGCAAGCGATTTAGCGAGCGAGTGTTGTTTGATAACGCCTCTTTTCAAATCCCGCTTGGGGCAAAGGTGGCGTTGACCGGAGGAAATGGCGCAGGCAAGACGACGCTTTTCCAGATGATTTTGAATCGGGAAACAGGCATCTCCGTTTCGCCAAAGGCAGAAATCGGTTACTTTGCTCAAAACGGCTATAAGTACAATCGCAATCAAGGCGTTATGGATTTTGTGCAGGAAGATTGCGACTATCAGGTTTCAGAAATTCGTTCCGTACTGGCGTCAATGGGTTTTTCCCAAAGTGACCTCTGTAAGGAACTGTTGGTACTCAGTGGCGGCGAATTTATTAAACTTCAGTTAGCCAAAATCCTGCTGGGCCGGTATAATATCCTGCTCCTGGATGAGCCGAACAACTTTCTTGACCTGCCCAGCCTGGAAGCATTGGAAACACTGATGAAAAATTACGCAAGTACGATTTTCTTTATTTCGCATGATAAACGATTGATAGAGAAGGTAGCGGATAGAATTTACGAAATCAGAGAAGGCAAAATAATAGAGACTTAACTGAGTGAAAAGGCAGCGCTGTCTTCGGTTATGGATGTTCAGACTGATTATCGTTTTCTGGTATGTGCGAATTACCTGATCTTTCACGGATGCGGCAGCGAAACCGTTTTCGTATCGCGAATCCTTAGGGCAGGCGAGATTACCTGCGGATCTTGTTCCATAATTTCCTGGAGGATAAGGAAAAATAGAATTTGCGTTTCAAGTTAGCTCCGCAGAAGGTGGAACAGCTTTTCACCCAGCTGACTCCGGAAGACAATATCGTTATGTTTGATTAAAAAATCTCCCGGCAGGTCTGGGAGATTTTTTTCCTTATTTGTCCAAAAACCGCGAGGCCGCTTCAACTGACCCAGGAGAAGGATCAGTTGAAGGAAGTGTCGCTCCAAGTGATCCGAGAGCCGGATCAACTGATCGAACTGTCGGATCAGTTGATCGAAGTGTTGGATCAGATGATCGCCCTGCCGCTCCAACTGATCCGGGAACCGGATCAAGTGATCCGGGTGTTGGATCAGATGGAGGCGGGGCCGCTCCAGATGATCCAGGAGAAGGATCAGTTGAAGGAAGTGTCGCTCCAAGTGATCCGAGCGCTGGATCAACTGATCGAACTGTCGGATCAGTTGATCGGGAAGGCGGATCATTTGGAGCGAGGGGCGCTCCAGTTGATCCGGGTGTTGGATCAGTTGATCCTGAGGTTGGATCAAATGGGTGCGAGGCCGCTCCAGTTGGAGGAAGAGCCGCTCCTTCCAGCACAGCTGTTGCACCGGATGGAAACCCGCTGTTTCCATTCACGGCAGTGGCATTAGCTTTCATGGACAGGGCCACTTTATTGGAAGTTCAATAAAAGGCTTTGCCAGGACCTTCCTTGCGTTTTTGATTTGAGGAAGACACTGGTGGCGCCGGGCGCTTGAAGGAAGACTGCGAAAAAATGGATACCGTCTGCTTTGGCTAACCAAAACATTAATTACTTTAAATGAAAGATAAGCAATGTAGCTGGTTAATAAACATAAAAAAGATATGCGGAAGAAAAGCAAACGGGATTTACTAGCCTGCCTCTGCAGTCCTAATATTTTTGGTTGATTTTGTATAAAATAAAAATGACATATCTGTCATATGACATAGTTGTCACGTGGAGTGTATCGTGCTATTATATAATAAGGAGATGATAGCATGCCGAAAGACACTTTCTATAATTTAAGTGATGATAAGAAGCGGAGAATTTTTGATGCCGCCGTGCAGGAGTTTTCAACCCGACGCTTCAGCGAAGCATCCATCAATCAGATTGTGAAAGCCGCTGGAATACCCAGGGGAAGCTTTTATCAGTATTTCGAAGATAAAGAGGACCTCTATCTTTATATAATCGAAGAAATCAGGCAAGAAAAGCAGAGAATTGCCCCCTACACAAAAGACTTGAATCCGGATGCGGACTTTTTTGAAACTATTATCCAAAGAACCAAAGAGTCCTTTGAATTGGGCAGAGTAAAACCAGAATACACCAAGATAGGTATGCTGATGGAAATAGATAACAGTGAATTCATTATGAAGCTCCGTGTAGCATCCGCCGAAAAGTACAAGAAAATGATTGAGCGTGATAAAGAGCGCGGTCTCATCAAACCGGAAGTTGATTCCGAACTGGTGATAAATATGATTTTTACGTTCGGTTTAAATGAATATTACAGGAACGGATTAGACAAGGAAAGGTATATAAAGAAACTCAACGATGCTATCAAAATTCTCAAGGAAGGAATTGCAAGTGTTTAAGGGTTGATAGAATACGATCACTGAAGGCGTGGACAATAAATAGCTGAGGGGTGAATATGTATGAATCCATATGTACTTGGTTTTCAGGAGATCGATAAAACAAAGCTTATGGTAGCCGGTGGCAAGGGCGCCAATCTGGGGGAACTATCCAGAATTGAGGGGATACGGGTACCGGAGGGCTTTTGTGTTACCACCGAAGCGTATAAAAGAATCATTGGACAAGCACCGGAGCTTGATGCGTTGCTTGATGAGCTATCGCAGCTTAGGGCAGACGAAAGACAGGGCATTACTGAAATCAGCGGCAAGATTCGCGAGCTCATTAAAGGGATACCTATTGCCGGGGATATCGAGGAAGAGATTACTCGCTATCTCTCAAAGCTTGGTGAAAAAAATGGCTATGCCGTGCGCTCCAGTGCTACTGCGGAAGATTTACCGACGGCATCCTTTGCGGGCCAGCAGGATACGTATTTAAACATTATCGGCAAAGATGCCATTCTTAAGCATATCAGCAAGTGCTGGGCGTCACTGTTCACCGAGCGTGCCGTGACCTACCGTATCCAGAATGGTTTCGAGCACCGCAAAGTTTATTTGTCTGTCGTCGTACAGCAGATGGTTTTCCCGCAGGCGGCGGGGATTATGTTTACGGCGGACCCTGTTACCTCCAACCGGAAAGTATTGTCGATCGACGCCAGCTTCGGCCTTGGCGAAGCGCTGGTCTCCGGCCTGGTCAATGCCGATATCTATCAAGTGCGGGATGGAAGGATCATCGATAAGAAGATTTCTACCAAGAAACTGGCCATTCACGCAATAGAAGAAGGCGGCACAGTGGAACGCGCGATCGAGCCCGAGCGGCAGAATCAAGAGACGCTGACGGACGAGCGGGTTTTAGAGCTAGAACGCATGGGCAGAAGGATCGAAGCGCATTTTGGCTGCCCGCAGGACATCGAATGGTGCCTTTATGAAGATCAAGTCTATGTCGTCCAGAGCCGTCCCATTACCACCCTTTACCCCATACCGGAGGTTACGGATGGGAAAAATCATGTGTACCTGTCGTTCGGCCATCAACAGATGATGACCGAAGCCATGAAACCATTGGGCATTACCTTCTATCAGATGCTATTTAAGCTGTTCAGCGGACCGAGGATAGTCGAGGCGGGCGGAAGGTTATATCTGGATGTATCGCACGAACTTGCCTCGCCGGTAGGAAAGTTTTTTCTGAAGAAACTCAGGAAAGCCGATGCTTTGGGGCATAATGCCCTCTACCAATTGTTGAAGCGGAAGGATTTTATTAAAACACTGTCCCGGGGAAAGTCAATGTTGACCTCAAGTACCGAAGTATTATCCTGGATAATTCAGGCTGCCAAAATCTACTGGAAAAACGATGCAGCGATCGTTGAAAAACTGATTGCCCACAATCAGGCCTTGATTCAGGAATTAGAGCAGACAACCGCCAATGTATCGAGAGATGATTTGTTTGAGGTTATTTTACAGAGCGCGGAACAATTAAAGAAGGCTACTTCCAACGGACTCGCAGTGTTTGTTGTGGGAGGTTACGCCGCTGAGTGGCTCAATAAAAATATGTGGAAATGGCTTGATGAAAAGAATGTCGCCGAACCCCTTTCCCAGTCGGTGCCCAACAATGTCACCTCCGAGATGGGCCTTGAACTTTTGGACGTGGCGGACGTCGTCCGGCAATATCCGGCGCTGATTGAATACTTGGGACATGCCGGTGACGAGACCTTCTTTGAGGACCTGGCCGGGTTGGAAGGCGGCGACGTTGTCGGCAAATCAATACAAGGGTACCTTGAAAAGTACGGCATGCGTTGTTCCGGTGAGATCGATATCACCAAGCCCCGTTGGAACGAACAGCCAACCGTGCTTATCTCGATGATTCTTAGTAACATCCGAAACTTTGAGCCGGGTGCCCATCACCTCAAATTTGAACAAGGGCAGCGGGAAGCGGAACAGAAAGCACAGGATATCCTAAGTCGCCTCGCAGAGTTGCCCGGCGGCAAACGAAAAGCCCAAAAAACAAAGAAGGCGATCAGCGTTTTACGCAATTTTATCGGCTACCGGGAATACCCGAAGTATTTCATGGTATGCTATTTCTGGGTCATCAAGCGGGCCATGCTGAAGGAGGCCGCCCAGCTCGTGCAAAAGGGCCTCATCCAGGAGAAGGAGGACATCTATTATCTGTCTTTTGAAGAGTTCAGGGAAGCTGTTAAAACAAACCGTCTGGATTACCGTATTATAACCGAGCGAAAAATGGAATTCGAGGCCGATGCGAAGCTGACGCCACCACGGGTGATGACGTCCGAGGGTGAGGTTATCTCCGGTGAATACGATAGCGGCAATATTCCCGAAGGAGCTTTGGTGGGTGTACCTGTTTCATCGGGCATCATCGAGGGTCGGGCGCGGGTAGTTGTCAGGCTGGAGGATGCCAATATCGAGGCAAGCGACATTTTGGTCACCTCCTTCACCGACCCTAGTTGGACGCCGCTGTTTGTATCCATCGCAGGCTTGGTAACGGAAGCAGGTGGGATGGCGACCCATGGCGCCGTTATTGCCAGGGAATACGGCCTTCCGGCGGTCGTGGGCGTGGAAAACGCCACGAAGCTGATCAAGGACGGTCAGCGAATCCGGGTGAACGGAGTGGAAGGATATGTAGAAATATTGAACGGAGGCGCTTCCTGGAGTAAAGTAAAAGGGGCATAAAAGCCCTTTTGGCAAAGGAGCAAAAATATGAACCAACTTATCATTCCAACCATAAAAACATTTCTGCTTGGTGTGGTCATACTCGGAATATTGCTGTTTCTACCCGCCTGGACGCTCAACTACTGGCAGGCATGGGTTTTTATCATGGTATTTGTGACTTCAACGAACATTATTGGGATTTACCTTTCCCTTAAAGACCCG
This sequence comes from Bacillota bacterium, assembly GCA_023402395.1. GTDB lineage: Bacteria > Bacillota > UBA4882 > UBA8346 > UBA8346 > JAEYGI01. The sequence goes on along the minus strand of JAEYGI010000004.1, from coordinate 100,369 downwards.
GAACTGCTTGAGCGGCGCAAGAACTTCGGGCCGGCAGCGGAAAAAAGCATGTCACAGAAAATTATCATATCTTTAGTGGCAATCGGGTTTCTCGGATTGATGGTTTTTTCCGCGCTCGATCATCGCTTTGGTTGGTCTCTGGTGCCTCCGTTTGTATCTTTAGCAGGAGACGTGCTGGTTGCAACAGGGTTACTCATCGATTTAGTCGTGCTTAAAGAAAATAGTTATGGGGCTTCCAATATCCAGACATTTAAAGACCAAAAAGTCATATCGACAGGTCTGTATGCTATCGTAAGGCATCCTATGTATACAGGAGTCCTTGTCATGGCCGTGGGCACGCCACTTGCGCTCGGATCATATTGGGGGCTGATGTTTCTGGCTTTTACAGTGCCTGTTCTTATATTAAGAATACTCGACGAAGAGAAAACCCTGAAGGAAGAGTTGCCGGGATACCAGGAATACCTTCAAAAGGTGCGGTATCGTCTTATTCCACACCTCTGGTGAATGATTAATCCGAATCACCATGCTATCAACTAAACAAATTTTTGAATGATAATGCCTCGAAGAATACCATTATGTTTGTTTAAGAACCCTCGCGGCAGATCTGTTTTTTGCCTCATTGGCGCAAAAGCGGCACTTTTGATTTGATGGAGACACTGGTGGCGCCGGGCGCTGAAGAAAGGTTGCGAAAAAAGGATACCGTACCCTTTAGCTAACCAAAACACTAATTACTTTAAATGAAAGATAAGCAATGTAGCTGGTTAATAAAAAAATGCCCGATAGCCGGGGTAGCTCTTTTTTAATCATCAGCATCATCCACACCAAAAGGGTAATCAAAATCATTGCGGCGACATCAATCCCAAGACCTTTCTCCGCGGCAATTGGAGATATAACCGAAGATAGGCCAAGCACTAACAACATGTTGCAAATATTGCTTCCGATACAATTTCCCAACACAATATCCGGTTCTTTTTTCAATACAGCCATTATACTTGTAATAAGTTCGGGCATGGTAGTGGCAAGCGCCACTACAGTCAAGCCGATTAAGGTTTCACTTAATTCAAGCCGTAAAGCAATCTGCGTGCTGCTGTCCACGGTGATTCTGCCCCCGATAAAAAGCCCTAAAAGTGACAGCACCGAGTAACAACTTAATTTAAGAAGCCCGGAATTTTTCTGATCCCTATTTGATTCTTGCGGCAATCCGGGACCATCTCCGGCATTAATATCACTTTCAGCGTTAATTGGAATGTTTACGGAATTTCGGGCGTCCCGCCAGATATAAACCAGAAACAACCCGAAAGCACCCAAAAGAATAACCCCCTCGAATCGTGACAGCCGCCCGTCACCAAAAAGCATTGCTCCCAGAATGATTTCAACCATAAGCAGCATGGGCATTTCCCGTTGGACAACGGTATCTTTCACCCGCAACGGAAAAATAACGGCCGCAAGTCCTACAATCAGCGCGATATTTGACAAGGAACTGCCGATAATGTTACCAAGCGTCAGTTGATTGGTACGGTTCAACCCGGAAATGATGCCAACCGCCAGTTCGGGGGCGCTGGTGCCAAAAGCAATTACGGTAATGCCGATGATAAAAGAAGATATGCCATATCTGCGCGCGATGTTAGAAACGGAATTGATTAAAACATCTGCGCTTTTGATGATCATTGCCAGACCTACAAGCAAAAGAAGCAATTGCATTGATTCATCTCTTCCCTTTTTATTAATTATTGGTTGTTTGTTTGAATTTTATTCTTTCGTCGTTAGGCCAAATCGCAACCGAATAAGATTATTAACAAGAGGGTAAAATCCTGTTAAAATTATTGACTAAATACGAAAAATTGATATAAAATTATGAAAAGGAGCGGCTGGATTCGATTTTTATCGACGGAGCGAAGTGACAAATTTTAAAAAAGGTGGGGAATAATTATGAAATCGTATTCTAAGCTGATTGCGGTATTGATGGTTATCATGATGGTTTTTTTAACTGGTTGTTCTAATAAGGAGAAAGCAATCGGTACTGCCGTAGCCAATGGCGATATCGCCAAAGTCCAAAGTTTGCTTGACCAAGGAGTAAGTCCGAACGTAAAAGCCGATGACGGAAAATCTCTTCTGATGCTGGCATCCTACCTAGGCCATACTGATATTGTTCAGTTATTAATTGCCAAAGGCGCGGACGTGAACGACAAGGACAAAGACGGTAAAACCGCTTTAATGTATGCGGCTGAAAAAGGCAATGTTGATGTGGCTAAGCTCCTTTTAGAAAATGGCGCCGATCTGAACGCAGTGGATAATAACGGTAAAACGGCTTTGCAAATTGCCCAGGACAATAACCAAACCGAAATGGTTACTTTATTAAGCAATTGGGGAAAGACTTCCGAGCCAGCTCCGGTTGAAACTCCAACTCCAGCTCCTGAAGTGGCGGATTCAACTGCTGCAGCGTCAACACCTGAGCCATCGCCAACCCCAACTCCGGCTCCGGTGGCGACTGCAACGCCGGACACGGTTGCTTCACTTAACCAACAGTTGAAATCACTCTTCTTTGATTTTGACAAATCAGAGATCCGGGCCGACCAAAATGCGGCGTTGGAGGACAATTTGGCTCTTTTAAAAGCCAATCCCGAACTCTACATCATTTTGGGCGCTCATGCCGACGAACGCGGCAGCCGGGATTATAACATCGAGTTATCCGCCCGGCGTGCGGATGCGGTCAAAAAATATTTGACCAAGGCAGGGATTGATGAGGATCATTTCATTGTATATGCTTTCGGTAAGGATCACCCGTTGAAAAAAGGACAAGACGAAGCTTCCCTGAGTTATAACCGGCGGGTGGATATATTAATGTGGGACACCCAGCTTTCCGGGGAACAGGTGTTGAAAGAAACGATAAAATAAATTTACCATTTGCGATTCGCCTCGGCCCGCCCTTAAAAAAGCGGGCCGAGGTTAAATTTTATTTAGGCGACTTTTTTTTCATGGTATTTTTGAGCGGGCATCCAGACGGGATGCCGGTTTGTTATCCGCAGCGCGTCATTAAGAAATGTTTGCCAAATATTGCCGCGATGATAATTAAGTAGTGATTTGCAATTCGATCTGGTAAAATGTTGTTGGATTGGATGTTTGGCTTGGCAATAAATGCCCATCCAGCCCAATCGTTGAAAATGCCCGTTTTTGGGGAAGAGCGCAAAATGAATCTCACGGAACAAAAATATTACAGTATCGCAATCATTGTTTCGTTAATATTCCATCTTCTTTTATTAACCATCGATTTGCCGGGTATTCTGGATTTGAAAAATCCGGGATTGGAAGCATTTCCGGTGGGTTTAGTGGAAGTCGCCTCCGAGCCTCCCGCGGAAGAGATGGTTTCATTACCCCAAAATTCGAATCAATCCGTGGCGTTTAATCGTCCCGGGAGTAGACAGTCCTTGAAAGGCGCAAACGAAATAAAAACCAATCCCAATCCGAACCAGTCTCCTCTCCACAACGCCACCGCGCCTTCGAAAAAAGGAGGGGATGCAGTTTCCGGCAATCCCGTGGAACGGTCCGGCGACAAAAGCGTCCCCAAAACCAATATCAATCCGTATCAGCCTTCCAATGACGTCATCGCGACTCCGAAAAAAGAAGAGGTTACGGCTTTCGACCATGCTGCCGGAAAAACCGGCAATCAAAACCTCCCCGGTGGGAATATCGAAAAGATAACCGGTTCCGAAAATTCAAGAGATAATGAACTACCGGATTTCGGAACGGGCGAGGAGATGGTTACCGCTCTCACCATGCCAACCTATCCCTCAATAGTGATGAAAGAGGGGAAAGAAGGTAACGTGAGTGTGCGGGTCCTGGTAAATGCCGGCGGCGGTTTGGGATTGGCAATCATCACCAAATCATCGGGCGATCTTCGTCTAGACCATGCAGCGGTTACTTCTATCCAAAAGAAATGGAAGTTTAAAGCGATGCCGAAAGGCTATTACATTGATCTGGTTTTTTCTTTCAGTGTTCGAATCGGGGTTTCAGTTAAATTTTTAAACGCTAAAACGAGATGATAGATGATAACGGAAATTGGTTTGAGAAGATCATCATTCGGAGCAATACCTGAATTTGAACTCGGAGAGCAGGTAACCCATACTGGCAATGGATTGTGATGGAGAATGATGCCGCATGAAACATAAACCGATCATTTACGCCATGTTTTTGGTACTGCTTGGCTGCGTGGTTTTTGCGGAGACGGTTGGAGCCGACTCCAACACGATCCCGCCCCAGGACGGGAACGTCGGGCCGCCGCATCTGGTTACAACCATCGTGCCGCCTGTCCTAAAAGCCGTCAATCACAATTGGGCTCCTTACCCGGCCGTGTTAACTGTCAAGATCCGAAATACCGGAGCATCGCCGGTCAATGATCTGAGAGCGACCTTTATGGCGGATAGTGGGGTAGCGCTGCCCGCTGGGGAAGACGCCCAGAGATACCTGTCGACCCTTGGCGGCAAGGAAGAAACGAGCATCGCGTGGCAGATTGTGCCGGTCGGGAATGAAAAGAGCGGCAGTTTTAAAATCTTGATTACCGGGGTGGGTATTGAGCCCCTGACCGTGAATGGTCAACTCGATATACCCGCTTTAACGCCTTGGATCGGTTTTATAAGCTCGGGCCGTTGGGTTCAAGGGCAAGTGGTGAATTTAGATCTGTTCGCCTATAACTTGCAAGACGCCCAGAAATTCATAACGGACGTGAAGTATAATCCGAAACAGCTCAGGTTGGTTTACGTTTCAAGGGGCACCTTTTTGGTCGAGGATGAAGGATTGGCCGAGTGGAACAGCGGTGAAATCGATAATAAACACGGTTTGGCCAGCCAAATTTTTGGTATCCGTTCCCAGCCTTTCAGCGGTAACGCAATTGCCTTGATACGGCTTAACTTTATCGTCATCGGCGCCGGAAGCGGGCAGATTTCGCTGGATGATCCCAAGATTGTCAGTTCCAGGGGAATTGAAAGGGCTTTTGATTTTGCCCCGTTGCGATATCAAATTGAGGAAGAAAAGAAATGATCTCCGAAAGAAACGGTTTTTAGCCATATCCTGGCATGCGCTTGGTTCAGACTGCCATCAGCCGGGCGTTGGTAGCCAAGTGGGGTATTTTTACCTATCTGTTTAGTTCAATATTCGGTTTTCACGGGTGGGCGGCGCCGCCGCTTTCTAAGAGAAAACTGCTTCCGGGGTGGGAAGCTCTGTCGTGGAGTTTCCCACTTTTTTATTTACTGGTTGACAGGGAGATTGTAAATTAAATTGTTTAATATCCCGCTCAACATGTGAAATATATTGAGCATAAATTATAAATTATATGAAGAAATTAGCATTATGTTTTTGTTCTTTTTGATTGCAAGCGTTCATGCAATGGGTTAAATCCAAGCGATTTCCAATTTTACAATTTTACAATAATAAAGATATTGGAATCGCTTTAAGATTTTCCACAGAATGGAATGTTTATACTGATGAGAAAAATGCGTCGGATTATTTTAATGAGTCACTAAAAAATCGAGAGACTAAAAATGATCCGGCATTTATCGGGATGAAGAAAAATTAGAATGCCTTCCTTTATATTTCCGAAGAAATTTGAAGAAAAAGCGGGAGATGATCCGTCGATCAGAAGCCTTGGACCCCGGTACGGATCGTCTTTGGTTAACTTCATCTAGCTCAACGGGTTAGATTAATATATAATGTAAACAAAAGTCAATCGGACGATAGTCTTATTTTGCCATTTTCTTTATTAGCGCTGGTCGGAATAATGCTTTTTTGCTTCATCGGAGATTGCCATTCGGTAAGTCCATTAACTAAAAGGCTTGGACATTAAAGAATATTTCCATGAAGGGGTAAATAATGAAAAAAGAAGAATTCCCTTTTACCAAGCAATCACGTCTTGTATTTCTTGACAATATAAAAGTTGCTTTAATCTTATTGGTTGTTATTCATCATGCAGGGCAAGCCTATGGACCAACAAATGATTGGCCGATTCTCAGTTCTAAAAGGTCTTCAATTTTAGGCCCGTTTTTCGATGTGAATGGCGCCTTTTTTATGGGATTATTCTTTTTCATCTCGGCTTATTTTTTTCCGGCATCGGTGGATCGAAAGGGAATTGGCTCCTTTTTAAAGAGCCGATTTTTACGCTTGGGAATCCCATTTCTTTTTATGATGATTGTCGTTCTTGGCCCAATTACTTATTTTATTGATAATATCAATATGCCTTTTTGGCAGTATATATTTGAAGTTTATATTGGACAAGGTGATTTTGAAGTTGCACATCTATGGTTTTTAGCACTTTTATTATTTTTTGTAGCTTGTTATGCACTTATACGATTAGTTATACCAGTAACTGAAAATCAGCGGGAAGCAGGACCGTTAGGACATAAAGCACTTTTGATTTTTGCAATCCTTCTAACAATTGTTGATTATATGATTCGAATTTGGTTTCCGGTTGGAAAATGGGTTGATATCTTGCCGTTTATGCCGGTAGAAATAGGGCGTTCTCCACAGTATATTAGTTTTTTTATCATCGGTATTATGGCGTATCGTCATAATTGGTTAAATACCTTGCCAACAAGAATTGGGGTAATTTGGTTTTTTATCGGAATTATTGCAGCAATGTTACACTATATAAATGTATTAACCAACTTACTTCCAACTTCCTTCAATATTTGGCCAGTATTGGAAGCCTTCATTGGTGTAGGTTTAATTACCGGTCTATTGGTGATATGCCGAGAGTTTTGGAACAAGCGTGGAAAATTACTTACATTCATGGCCGATAATGCGTTTACCGTTTATCTTATTCATATCTTTTTTGTTTACCTATTGCAGGAGATTGTGGAAGAAGTATCAATGAGTCCTTTTATGAACTTTGTTATTGTCTCAATTTTAGGTATTATTATTAGTTTTATATTTAGTTATTTCATTCGAAAAGTTTCCTTTGTAAAAGATGTTATTTAAGTTTAGATTTAATAACTTAAATCCAGGGCAGGATAACTGATAAAAAAAGAAAAAAAGTTTCCCAAGCGGTTTCCGGTAAAGCATTGATAAAATAGCATGGCTATGTCCGTTAGAGAAAACCCCCAGGGTTCCGGGGGTTTTTACTTTCATTCTGCGTTAAAGATTTTAATGGCGAAATTTCAATAATCCTCGTTCCTTCCACATCTTCCTCCGGGGCAACCGGGGTCGACAACCATATTCCTGGTAATCGGCTGATAAATATGCCGCGGTACGTTAACGATGTTTTGACGGTTAACAAGGACCACCGGATGAATAACCGGAACTTCACGGTATGTGTAATAATCCTGAACGCAGTACTGCGGCGGGCATACTACGGGTCGGCAAGCACACATCCAAAATCACCTCCGGAATTACTATGGTTTAATATATGTATTTAGTCAAGGGGAAGAATTAGGCGTTGGTAATTTCATTGAGCTTCCAACCTCTTCCCTTATTGTCATTGATTATATTTATATGATTGGCGTCATTGTAATGGCAGTATCTATCGTAAGACAGCGCGGGAAGCTCAGGAAAGCGATCATAAGGCAATGCAACATAATGGGAAGAAGAATCTATGGGTGTGAAATAAATGTTACCCCGTTTTCGGCCGGATTATTAAAACCGAAAATCATTATCCCGGATTTAATATATAAAAAACTATTCCGCAGAGGAACTCGCGTTGATTATGCGACATGAAGAAATCCATATCCATTTGAGGCATTTATGGTTTTATGCCTTTTGGGATGTGCTGAAAATAGTGTTTTGGTTTAATCCGCTGATATATATATGCCTGCCATATTTCAAACGGGATATGGAAGATATCTGTGACCGGGTGGTGATTCAAAAGAGTGGGTGTAAGCCGTATGCTTATGGAAAGTTGTTGCTAAAGAGCATGCAATTGCTCGCGGGAAATGAGGCGAGTAATTCATTTGATATGATGAATGAAATGTCTGATATCAATAAAACAATCGAAAAATCCAGAAAAGAAATTGGAACAGATGATGAAGAAAAGACAGAAAAAGGGGCTCGGGGAATAAGTGAACCGGGAATAAAAGGTGAGAAGCCTTTGGAGCGTGTGGGAAAGCCGGAAAACTCTGAAGTTTCGCAGACGGAAACCCAGGGAAATTCAGCACAGCCTCAGACATCCGGAAATCAGACAAAAGGCAAGTCGGTGAATGTAAAACTGTTTTAAGAGAGATAAGAAACGGATGTCAACAGAAAATCGCCCGTAGAGGTTGATTTTTTGAAGTTGATCTTTTCGCCCCGGAACCGGTTCAGCCCTAATCGATATATTAGGTTTCATTTCATTTTCAGCAGTTGGAGCCAATGATGCTCCAACTGCTGAAAGTATTTGCTTCAGATGGCTCGGGTTCGCTCCGGATGGCCGAATGGAGTGAAGGGCCTTCATTTCAATTGGGGTCAGGCTCCCAGCGGTTTGATCCGAACCCAACTATCCAAACAGCGACAACAGAATCCCCGCCGCGACGGCGGAACCGATCACGCCGGCCACATTCGGCCCCATGGCGTGCATCAATAAGAAATTGGCCGGGTTCGCCTTTTGTCCTTCCACCTGCGATACCCGCGCCGCCATGGGAACGGCGGAGACGCCGGCGGAGCCGATCAGCGGATTGATTTTACCTTTTGACAGCCAGCACATCAGTTTCCCCAACAGCAACCCGCCGATGGTGCTGAATATGAAAGCCATCAACCCCAGGCCGATAATTTTGAGCGTTTCCGGCCTTAGGAAGTTTTCCGCCACGGCGGTGGCGCCGACGGTTACGCCCAGGAAAATGGTAACAATATTGATCAAAGCGTTTTGAACGGTGCCCGATAAGCGTTCCACGACGCCGGATTCCTTAAACAAATTGCCCAGCATCAACATGCCGATCAGCGGTGCCACCGAGGGCAGCAGCAGGACGCACAATACGGTAACCACCACCGGGAAACAAATCTTTTCGATCTTCGATACCTCGCGCAGTTGGTTCATTTGGATTTCCCGTTCTTTTCGGGTGGTCAGCGCCCGCATTAGCGGAGGCTGGATCAAGGGAATGAGCGCCATGTAAGAATACGCCGCGATGGCAATGGCCGGCAGTAATTCCGGCGCGAGCCGCGAGGTCAGGAAGATGGCGGTCGGTCCGTCCGCGCCGCCGATGATTCCGATTGACGCCGCCGCTTGCGGTGAAAACCCCAGGGCGATGGCAATCACAAAGGCAACGCAGATTCCCAACTGAGCTCCGGCACCCAAAAACAAGCTGGACGGCCGGGCGATTAACGGCCCGAAATCAGTCATCGCTCCGATACCAAGGAAGATCAGCGATGGGTAGATGCCTTTCTTGACGCCCAAATACAAATAATAAAGCAGGCCGCCCGGTTCGGCAGAGTTCGGCGGTTCCCCCATCAAGCCGGTCAGCGGGAGATTGGCCAGCAATACACCGAAAGCGATCGGGAGCAGCAGCAGCGGTTCGAACTTTTTGGCAATCGCGAGATACATGAGCACACCGGCAACCAATAGCATTACCACATGTCCCCAGGTAAGCAGGGCAAAACCCGAAGTCTCCCATAATTTTGGCAAGATGTCCATAAACATAATGGGCTCTCCTTTACTGAAGTGAAATGAGAACATCGCCGGTAGCCACCGATGAACCCTTGACGGCCGACACTTGCGCGACCACGCCGTCAGCGGGAGCCACCACTTCATTTTCCATTTTCATTGCTTCCAGAATTAAAAGGACCTCTCCTTTTTTGACCTGTTTCCCGGGAGCGGTTTTGATATCCAGAATGGTGCCGGGCATGGGCGCCGTGATCACATTGGCTCCGGAAGGGGCAACGGCGGCAGCGGGGGTGGCTGCGGGAGCTGCGGCCGCAACCGGAGCGGATACGGCGGGAAGCGGCGCGCCGGGAGTGTCAATCTCGGTTGTTTTGACAATAGCCGCACGTCCCTTTTCCACTTCAACCTCATACTCTTTGTTATTGATTTTGACAATATAGATCATGGTTTTCTCCTTCCTTTGCGCTTTGCGGTGATGATTTTATTCTTGCCGTACTAACTTTATGGATTTAAAGCATAGATCAGACAAGGGAATACCGGATTCGTCGCTAACAATCGCCATGATCAACGCCGCCGTCGGCTCATCCACATCGCGCAGCTTCAAAATTCCGGAGGTGGACTCCACTACCGCGCCGGGAGCGGGTTGATTCTCTACAGTGGTGGTCGCGGGCTGCCGGCCGTGGTTGGAAACTGTTCCGAGCAGCATCGAAAACAGTTTGATCAGGCCGCACAGAGCGGCAAGAACGGCAAAGACCATGGTCATGCAGGAAAATGCGATTAGAAGGCTCTCGGGCACAGTCATGCCAATCCCTCCTTCTTGACGATGGTATAGGAAACCGTCTTGCTCTCACGTTCTTCCCGTTCCTTAAAAAACTTCTCGGCAATTTGCGGGAAGGCGATATAGGAGAGCACATCTTCGTCATTCCGCGCCAAACTCCCGATTTCCCGCTTGAGCTCATTGAAGGCGGGTGCAAGCGTATCCGCGAAACGGATGGAGATCGGCGTTTCGTCGCCGAGCACTTTTTTGACAAGCTCTGGATTCACCGCGCCGGGCGCCTGGCCGTATTCGCCTCTCAGGTAAGACTTAACCTCTTTGGAGATATTCTTATAACGTTCACCGGCGAGCACGTTGGCGGCCGCTTGAACGCCCACCATCTGGCTCATCGGGGTGACCAGCGGCGGATACCCCAGATCCTCTCGCACCTTGGGCGTTTCAGTCAGAACCTCATCCAGTTTAGCGATGGCGTTTTGAGCTTTTAGTTGCGCGATCAGATTGGATAGCATGCCTCCGGGGACTTGATAAACCAGCGCGTCGGTTTCCGTTCCCATGACAAAGGTGTCCATCAGGCCGGAAGCGATATATTTTGCTTTTAAGGGCTTGAAGAAATCATTGATCGTTTTGAGTATCTTCTCATCCAGGCCGGTTGTATAGCCCATCTGCCCCAGTCCGTAATGGAGCGTTTCCGTGGCGGGTTGCGAGGTACCGCCCGAAAAGGAGGAGATGGCGGTATCGACTCCGTCGCAGCCCGCTTTGACGGCCTCGGCATAGGTGATGGGGCCCAAGCCAGTGGTGGAATGGGTATGGAGAAAAACCGGCAGTTTTATGCTGCGCTTTAGCTCCGATATTAAATCATGCGCCTCTTGTGGCCCCATGATCCCGGCCATATCTTTGATGCAGATCGAATTGACCCCCAGTGCTTCAAGCTGCTTGCCCATGGCGGTGTATTTTTCCAAGTTGTGAATGGGGCTGGTAGTATAACAGATGCACCCTTGAGCATGGGCGCCTTGTTTCAAGGTTTCATCTACGGCCACTTCAATGTTGCGAAAATCATTGAGCGCGTCAAAAATACGGAAAATGTCTATGCCGTTCCGGGCGGCATGTGCGATGAATTGGCGCACCACATCATCGGGATAGTGCTTGTAGCCGAGAATATTTTGTCCCCGCAAAAGCATTTGAAGCTTGGTCTGCTTCACCTTGGCTTTGATTTTGCGCAGGCGTTCCCAAGGGTCCTCGTCAAGATAACGCAGGCAGGAGTCGAAGGTCGCGCCTCCCCAGCATTCCAGCGAGTAATAGCCCGCTTGATCCAATGTTTCCAGAATTCCCTCAAAATCGGAAAAAGGCATGCGGGTGGCAATGAGCGATTGATTCGCATCGCGCAGTACCGTTTCGGTAAAATTCACCTTCATGATCCAACAACTCCTTTTGATGATTTTCTGATTTAAAAGCGTTGTGATAACGTTCCAAAGCGGCGTTGCGGGCCGTTTATCAGTTGCTTCGCCGAGCTTTTGCCACAACTCCGGCCTTTGCCTGGATTGATCGCAACGCTTTTGAAAGCGGAAGAAAAATAAAAGGGCGGAGAACTTCATACGAAGCTCTCCACCCTTAAGCTACAGACTTGAAAGCAGTTGCCTGCCCAACCGGATTGAAAAACAATATTAAGTTTATAACAGTTTATAACAGCCCAACGAAAAAGTCAAGGGTCCCTACTTATTTCCAATCGGCTGAAACGATTCAAAACGTTCCAGGTTTCAAGGATGAATTAATAAAATATCGGACGATTTTCTGACGCCGGTGCGTTATAATCAAGTCAAGAATAGCAGAAGGAGAGGATATTATTGAGGCGGATATACGCGCCGGGATGTGCGCTGATGATCTACTTATTATTTGGCGAAGATACGATTGCCGGCGTTTCTGAACCGGATCAATGGCATGGCCAATTGCAAGAATTCATTGAGCAGCATTGAGGGGTTAGGCTTAATCTCTTCCAATTGATTATCCTGCGAAACTTTTAGTTCAAAACCTTTATTTCAAAAAAACATGGTTCCCGATCCGGACGGTAACCCGGTAATGGGTTTGAAAATACCGCCTGGCCTTTGCCGAACTGGTGGCCGGATTATAGAAATAGAGAGCGCCGCGGGAAGGATCGCTCCCTTGAAGGGCTTTTTTGGCGGCCTTAATGGCGGATTCATTGGGTACGGTTTTCGCCAGCCTGGAAGCAGGAGCGAATTGGCCCGGCTCATAAATCACTGCCGGTACCGAACCCGGAAAACCCGTATTACGAATCCGATTGAGGACCACCGCGGCAACGGCTACCTGACCCGCGAACGGCTCATTGGAAGCTTCCAGCGTGATCAGTTTCGCCAACAGAAGGACGTTATCTTTATCATTAAACTTTTTAGGCGCCTTTGGGGTGGGAAACCGGTAGTTCAGGGAGACGCCGAGCCTGGAACTCAGTCCATCGCCATCGCCGGATTTCCCGCTAAAATCAGTCGGGCGGATTCCGGCCTCAAGCGTCACAGACAAGCCCGGCTTTATCCGGGACAAATCCCATTCCGTTCCCGCGATGATGCTCACTTTTTCCTCGGGTGGAAGATCGGGCGCGATTTTGCCGGTTAAATCATTTTCAGCCAGGCCAATGTAAACGGCTGCGTTTGAACGGGGATTAAGTTTATAGAGGGCGGCGATTCCTAGGTCTTCGTCATTCCATGAATAATCGGCGCGAATGGCCCAGTGGTCCGTTAACCACCAGCCCAGTTCGGTGGTAAGGCTTAATTGATCGTTTTTTAGTTGTCCGCCCATTCCGATTTGAATCGCGGCGAGGGTCGTGGTGTGCGCTCCCAGCATGGCAACCAGGAACAGGGAAAGTATCGCTGAAATTCTTTTCGGCAAATCCACGCCTCCTTTTCTTTTTAGAATCAGTTCGTTGGCCGGCCCATTAGTTCCTGTCGCAATGGAACGGGGAAACTTGGAAAAACGCCGGAACGCGCTATGAAATCGGGTGAAAATGAGGTTAAATTAATTGGCTGTATCATTCTTTCGCGGGTGCGTGTAAAACCCCCGCGATGCATTGACACGTTAATGCGGATCGTGTATATTTAAAATGTTAAAAGGGAGTAGTTACGAACTACAAAGTCAACATCCTGGTGAAACCTAAAGTTTCATCTGGCTTTGTACCTGTTTTCAGGAAACGAGACTTTTAACATAATCTTGTTGATTATGTTAAAAGTCTTTTTTTATAACAAAGTGGAAAAAGTTAAATGCAATTTGGTCGCTTCACGGGGCTGAGTAATGGAGCGACAATGGACCGGAACTTATTTTAAGCAAGCGAGTTTATATTAATAGAGCGAAAGGAGTTGTTTCAATGAGTCTTTTTTCCAGATCGTCAAGGAACAAGCCGTATAAAAACGGCCATTATGGCAGCAATCACTATCAACGGAGAGGTATTTTAGGTAATTTATTTAACGTTTTTGGTTCCGGATCTTCCCGCGACCATTATCATAATTACCCGGAACGCTACCCGAACCAATCCAATGTGAGTATTCCAACCACGCTAACGTCCTGTACCAAATGTGGTAACCAGATACCGGCCGGTTCCAAGTTTTGCGCCCATTGCGGGGAAAAAGTCGCTGAAACGGCTTTTTGCAGTTCGTGTGGGGAAAAGTTGCTACCCGACGCTAAGTTCTGCTCAAAATGCGGGACAAAAGTCATTGCTTGAAGATGATCTTCGGTAATCTAAACCAATACCGCGGCAAACCGATCGGAGACTATATTATTATCCAAGGCATCGGCGAAGGGAGATACGGGGTTTGCTTTTTAGCCGAGATAGACGGGGAACGGGTGGTGTTAAAAAGGTTCAAACCTCACCCGTTCCAGCGAAACAGTGAAAAAAACTTTTATGAGACGCAGATTCTTTCCCAACTTTGCCATCCAGGAATTCCAAAGCTTCTTGCGGTTATAAACGAACGAGATTTTTACGGTCTGGTATTGGAGAAAAAAGACGGCGCTCCCATTGAGACCATGCTCTTCAAACAAAGGCATGTCTTCACCGGACATGAAATATTCAATATCGGCCGTCAATTAATTGAAATCATCCAATATCTTCATACGCAAGGCATTGTCCATCGGGATATCCGGATTCCGAACGTGCTGATTGATGGAGATACGGTTTCGCTGGTGGATTTCGGCTTGGCAAGGTGGGAGGATGATAAACGTTATACCAGGGATATCGATTTTTCGTATTTGGGCGATTTGCTGCTATATCTTTTGTATTCTTCATACCGAAAAACGAAACGTAAGAGCCGGCCGTGGTATGAGGAACTTTCCCTTACTTCTCAGCAGCAATTGTTTTTGAAACGTCTGTTGAAACTGGAAAAGCCGTTTCAGGAGATTGATCAAGTTTTCGATGATTTTAATAGTGTTTTTAACCAGTAGCTTTAGGGTAAACCATTACCGGCCGAAGGCCGGTCGTATGCAAAAGCTCAGAAAAATGGGATGAATCCAATAATCGCTATTTTGTGCGAAGCTAAGCCAATGGTTAGATTTGATCATACGGCTTTTAGATTAAACGGCAGATAACCTGACATACTATTGTCAGGTTATCTGTTTTATAATGCGATTAAGGTGATCCCCTGCAGACAAGCCGGCGATTCAAATTGGGAATAGGGATTGATGTCAGGGATCATTCGCACGTTTATAATAAAAATAGCTTGATAAGAAAAGGAGAGATAACTTGAATATCAAATTGCCGTATCCTATCGAGGTTTACTTCCGCGCGGCGAATGCTCACGACAGCAAAACGTTGGCCGGCTGCTTCGCGGAGGACGCCGTTGTCCATGATGAAGGGAAGGAATACCGCGGTCTCGCCGCGATCCGGGAATGGAACGAAACCACGAGCCGGATATATGAGCTTAGCCTGGAGGTCGTCTCCGCTGCCCTAGAAAATGGAGAAAATGTCGTTACCGCCATGGCTTCCGGAAACTTTGAGGGGAGTCCGGCCGCGATTGAATTTCACTTTGTGGTTGAAAACCAAAAGGTTACTTCTCTTCGCTGCGAATAGGCGGATGAATGGGCGCTATTTCCTCGAACAAGCCCAAATAATGAGGAGATCGAGAAGATGATCATCAATAATTTGCTCATCAAATTAAAAGAGCGGAACCCTGAAAATATTGCCAACGCCAGAGGAGTACTTTTGGGCATGGAAGGAAAAATCGAAGTTCTCCGTGACTTGCGGGTCGAAGTGGATATCCGCCGTGGCGAATCGTCCTATGACCTCCTGCTAATTACCCAGTTTTCTTCAATGGCCGATTTAGAGGCTTATCTGATCGATCCCGTTCATGTTGAAGTGGCCAAATACATCGCGGCCGTGTTGGAATCAGGCGCGGCCGTGTGTTATGAGTCATAGCGGATGGATGGGTGAACGGAACGGGCGGGATTTCCCGCTTATATAGAATGAAATAAATCGCTTAACTGGATTTGCATTCTTAAAGCCGAATGCAAACAAATCAAATCGGGATTTATTTCATCCTATCATAGCAGTAATAAGTTGAATTAAATTCCTTACAATTTCATCAGGGAAGGTTTACGGGGCATGATGCATCCCGAAGATTTAATTCAACTTATATAACACATGACGATCACCTGCTCCGGGGTGGTTTGGGCCGGAATGCTCCGGGTGGTGGGGCCATAGACTACGATCAGATACCGGTTGGCCGGGCTGCCGTAAAAGCGTTGATTGTTTTCCAGCAGGATCCGGGTCCAGGGGGCGATGTTCAAGCGCAAGGAACCGTCGCTGCTTAGCAACTGGCTGTTGAAAAAATCCACTTTCACGTTTCGGCCCGGCGTTTCTTCGGCCATGACCAGCGCCCGAAGCTGCGGCGGATAAATCAGCGGAGTCGGCGCGTTCGCATCATAAAACCCGGTCACCGCGTCACCCACCGCCACTGTCACCTGATCCACAAAGTAAGTGGACGGGGCCACTACGAAATTAACCACTCCTCCTTCACGGTCAGCCACGGACATCAATTGATAGCATCCGTCACTGCCGCCGCTTCCCGTCGCAAAATTGTCGATACTGGCGATGACGCCTGAAAACGATTGAAAAACCGGCATTGTTTACCCTCCTCGAACCGCGCATCGATGTCAATAGCATATGCGTCCGCGGGGCCGGGTGTTATTGATGAGCGGGATTGACGGATGTTGCCTATGTGTACCTGGCCTCCGATGATTCGAGGTTTGTTTCCGGGCAGATACTTCATGCCAACGGAGGGTCATTGCCGGTTCGTAACCGTGGTGTGTTTTTCTTTCAGATCTGGCTTTCGAAAACAAGCTTGACATCCTTCCCAAAGTGTAGTATATAAAAATTAGGATTAGCACTCGGTATCGAAGAGTGCTAACAAGCAACCAGTCACTACGCTTCAATCGTTTGCGTAGTTTTATTTTGAAGGGAGCGATATCCTTGGTTACAAAGGAATTTCAGGCGGAATCGAAACGGTTGTTGGAGTTGATGATCAACTCGATCTATACTCACAAGGAGATTTTCCTGAGGGAGTTGATCTCCAACGCCAGCGACGCCATTGACAAGCTGTATTACAAGGCGTTGACCGACGAATCGATGCCATTCGAGAAGGACAACTATTATATCCGGATCGTACCGGACAGGCCGAACCGGATCTTGCGGGTGATTGACACCGGCATCGGGATGACCCGGGAAGAGTTGGAGGAGAACCTGGGCACCATCGCCAAAAGCGGTTCCCTGGCCTTCAAGAAAGAAAACGAATCCAAAGACGGGTACGATATTATCGGCCAATTCGGGGTTGGTTTCTACTCGGCTTTCATGGTCGCCGACACCGTCACGGTGATCAGCAAGGCCCTCGGCAGCAGCGAGGCCTATAAGTGGGAATCCCACGGGGCGGAGGGCTATACCATCGAACCCTGGGAGAAGGACGGCGTCGGGACCGAGATCATCCTCAAGTTAAAGGAAGATACCGAGGACGAGAAGTACGGCGATTTTCTGGAGGAGTATCGCCTGCGCAATATCATCAAGAAATACTCCGACTTCATCCGCTATCCAATTAAAATGGACCTCACCAAGAGCAAGCCGAAGGAAGACGCCAAGGATGAATATGAGAGCTTTCAGGAAGAGCAGACGATCAACAGCATGGTGCCGATCTGGCGCAAGAACAAGAACGAGTTGACCGACGAGGATTATGCCAATTTTTACGCTGAGAAGCATTATGGCTTCGACAAGCCGGTCAAGCATATCCACATCAGCGTCGACGGCGCGGTGAGCTATACCGCGATCCTCTATATCCCGGAGCGGACTCCGTTTGATTATTATACCAAAGAATACGAAAAGGGGCTGGAGTTGTATTCGGGCGGGGTGCTGATCATGAACCGATGCGCCGATCTGCTCCCGGACTTCTTCAGCTTCGTCAAAGGGCTGGTCGATTCGGAGGATCTGTCGCTCAATATCTCCCGGGAAATGCTCCAGCACGACCGGCAGCTCAAATTGATCGCCAAGAACCTCAAGACCAAGATCAAGAACGAGCTGGTCGACCTGTTGAAGACGGATCGCGGGAAATACGAAGAGTTCTTCAAGGCCTTCGGCCGGCAGTTGAAATACGGTGTCTACAGCGACTTCGGCGGGAACAAAGAGGTGCTGCAGGATCTATTGATGTTTTATTCCTCGAAAGAGAAGAAGCTGGTCACCTTGGACGAATACATCGCCCGGATGGCCGAGGGCCAGCAATATATCTATTACGCGACCGGCGATTCGATCGAGCGGATCGAAAAGCTGCCCCAAACCGAGCTGGTGGCGGACAAAGGGTTTGAGATTCTGTATCTGACCGATGATATCGATGAATTCGCCCTCAAAATGCTCGCCACTTATAAGGAGAAGGAGTTCAAATCGGTATCCTCCAAAGACCTGGGCATTGAAGACCAGGAAAGCAAGGAGAAGACCGAGGCGGAGGAAGCGGCCCACCAGGAACTCTTTGAGACGATGAAGTCGATTTTGGCGGACAAAGTGAAAGAAGTGCGCCTCTCCAAGCGGCTCAAATCCCATCCGGTCTGCCTGGCGAGCGACGGCGAGATCTCCATCGAAATGGAGAAGGTTCTGAACGCCATGCCTTACAACGAGCAGAAGGTCCAAGCCGACAAAGTGTTGGAGATCAATTCCAACCACGAGGTCTTTAAGGCGTTGCAGGACGCCTACGAAAACGACCGGGCCAAACTGAGCCTGTACACCAACCTCCTTTACAACCAGGCGCTGCTGATCGAAGGCCTGCCGGTGCAGGACCCGGTGGAGTTCACCAACGACATTTGCAAGTTGATGAGTGCCAGTTGATTGCGTAAGTTAATGAGTAACAGTAAAAGCCACCTTCAAGCGGGTTACCCTTGAAAGTGGCTTTTATGTATTTATCCTTGGCGGCCGCCGCCACGGCAAGATTGCTTACGAATAATTGACAGGGGGCGGTCCCCACAGCTGATTCAGTTACTGAAAATGGTATGGCAGTCACCGCCGCAGTTGCGGGGATGACTCCCACTTGCCGGGCAATGGCCGCCAAAACAGTGGGAACGACTCCCCTTTCATTGGCGGTCGTTGAAATAGCAAGGGGAATAACTCCCGTAGTTGCGGCAATGGCTGCCATAGTAAGGGGAACAGTTCCCACAGCTTTGGCGATAGTCGCCCCAGTAAGGGGAACCATTCCCCTTACTGGAGTAGTATCCCGATTCGCCATGAAATGAGTTCAATACAATCGCTAAATGAAACGGCAAGTTGAGGCCGGTTACAATTATGTTAAATCATTATGCATAGTTACTTCTTATGCTAAAATTAAACAAAAATCATTTGTTTTGTATTTGAATTCATCTCGGAGCTATACGTATGATTGTCTTTATTTTTCTCTGGATAATCGCCATCATTGTACTTGTTTCTGACCCTAAAAGCCCTGTACAACGTTGGTTTAGCGCTACGACATTTTTGGCCGGACTTGGCCCTTTTATTTTTTTTGTCGAAGAAAAGGTATCTCCCTGGCTGATTAATTATCCGTGGCTCCGGCTCTTCAATAAACTACTCGTTGCATCGTCGATTTATTTATTTCCTTATGCCTTTTTAATGTTTGCCGTTTATTATTTCACAAACATAACCGGAAATTGGCGGGAATGGCGGAAACCATTAGCGCTGATTCTGGTGTTGCCGGCGATTCTGATGTACGGTGTCTTTCCTATTTCGGTCGGTATTTTTAACCGGGCGTGGCAATATCAGTTGATCAATCTTTGGGTGGTACCTTACCTAATCGCGGGAAATGGCCTGTTGATCGCCTCTCATCTTCGGGCGCAATCGCGGCGGCAACGAAATGATAGTTTCATGACTTGTCTAATCATCACTCCCATTTCCTTAATCGACTTGTTTACCGGCTATATCGTACCTGGTCTTGGCATCTATACCGTTCCATTGAACTCGATATTAATCACCATCCTGTTCGTGGCTTTTTTTAGTATCATAACCCGTTATGGGGCCTTGGGCGTAAAACTGCGAATCGACCGATTCCAGCTTGAAAGCGCAATGAAAACAATGGCTTCGGGAGCGGCGATTCTCAACCATTCCATTAAAAATGAAATCGGGACGATCTTGAAAAAGCTGAATGTCAGTCGTCTAAAAGATGCGATTATCAAAGTAAAAACCAAAGGCATAATTGGGCCGAAAAAATAACAAAAGTCGAAGGGTTATTTGATGGAAATCACCCTGCTTTTTTTACCATCGGTTGCTACATTTTTGTTAGTAACCGATTTTAAGGATCCCACCAACCGTTGGGGAAGCCTGACCCTGATACTTGCAAGTATAGGTGGGCTTTACTCACTTTTTAATCCGGTTATGGAGGGAATTTTCAGGCAGATAGCGGATCCCGGTTTAATTGGTTTTTTGAGAAATTTGCTAACCATACTGTTTTTTAAGACTTCGTTGTGTTTGTTTCCGGTTACATTATTAATATTTACGTATTATTACTCTCATTCGGATGACGGATGGGATCGGCCCCGAAAACCGGTCCTATTCTTCGCTTTACTGATTCCCGCCGCCGTTATGTATATTGTTCCCGTAAGTCGGATTGATTTTTTATCGCTGCGAAGATTCCTGCTAATTACTGATTTATGGGCTGTGCCCTATATGGCAATGGCATATTGCTTTCTTTTTAAATCCGTTCTTTCTAGAAATGGGAAGCTGATAATCGAACGGCTGATTACCAGTATAATCATTGGCCTTGTTTCTTTTCTCTATCTGATCGCAGTATATATCCTTCCTTTTTATCACTATGCAATGTTTATATTTAATCCGTATTTAGTGATCTGCTTTTTGGGGATGGTTTTCCTGCTTGCGATCAGATATGGTTTTTTAGGGTTTAAAGTATCCGTTGGGAATATTTACCTCGATAACGCCATTAAAACGGTAGGTTCGGGAGTAGCGGTAATCGATCATAATCTTCGGGATAAACTTATCGATATCTCGGCCTCAGCAAGCAACATTATTGCCGCCGCCAGCCATGACCGGAGTTCGATTGTTCAAAATACTAAAACGATTATGGATTCAACCGGACAAATTTCGAAGGTGGTTGAACGGCTCCACTATTATCTTCATAACATCACTATTAACCCGGTCCAAGCGAACTTGGCCGCAATTGTCAATGAGGCTATTACCTTTTTTGAATTAAGAATTCAAGAGCAGGCTATATTGGTGGACGCTAATCTTCCTCGGGATCTAATTATTCAGGGCGACCGGTTTTATTTAGTGGAAGCTTTAAAAAACATTTTCCAAAACTCGCTTGACGCAATGAAAAAGGGTGGCAGTATTCATATTGAATTCTCGCG
This sequence comes from Bacillota bacterium, assembly GCA_023402395.1. GTDB lineage: Bacteria > Bacillota > UBA4882 > UBA8346 > UBA8346 > JAEYGI01. Next base: position 79,172 of record JAEYGI010000004.1, on the reverse strand, counting down.
TTCCTCCAAAAAGGTAACTTTGGTGATTACCGATACCGGATGCGGGTTTTCTCAAAAAGATTTACCCCATGTATTAAAACCTTTTTATACCACCAAAGATCCCGGTCGACATTTTGGCTTGGGTCTATCCTATTGTTATAATATCATGCAGCAACACGGTGGATTATTAGAAATTGAAAGTATCGAAAACATTGGAACAACTGTTTTGTTGGAATTTCCGCTTAGAAAAAATTATTTCTTTTGAAATTATGTTGAATTCTTCTTTGCGCAAACTATATTATTAGCCAATATTGGAACCGAAAGGTTCTTTTTTTATAAAAGTACTATAAAATCGAGTACTTACCGAACTATCGTACTTTGTTTATAATTTTGTCGTATAAAAGTGATTAGTATCAAAATACAACTAAGCTTGAATTAAAAAAACTCGTTATCCGAATAAAATGGAGGTATTATCGATGAAGCCAAAGAGTTTGCTTTGCATTATTTCATTGGTACTGGTAACCTTTTTGATTTCTTCCTGCGGCGGAGGCGGCGGAACTGGAGGCGACGGCGATAAGGTAACAGTTAATTATATGCCGAATTTTAGTTTTGAGATTGTTGGGACCACGTCAAGCAGTTTATTCAGTCAAAATCTAAAAACGGAGTCATTGGTTTTACCAGGCGGCAATAAAGAGGCAATGGCTACTTATTACCTTGTTGCGCCGATGATGGTGGGTTTTACGAAAGGGCCTAAAACACTAGCCAATGGCGAAGTATTATCGTATAACTTTGGCAGTACCCAGTTGAAGCTGAAAGTTTCAAGCAGCGGCAATATTGTAAAGCTCGCCGGCTCATTCGAAGATAACTCCGGGAGCATGGAAATTGTATTGAATACCGCCCAAAATACCTTTAGCTATCAACAGTATATCGATGTCCAAGACTCGTCAAATACTTTCATCATCTATTTAAAACTGGTTGACGTACCTTTAAATTCCGAAGGTTATTATCACACCACCGGTAATTTCTACTGTGTGCAATCCGGAGGCCAGAATAGTTTTAGGGGAGACATGAATTATTACTCGGGAACCGTGTCTCAAGGGAAGGCAAATAACCGTAGCGCAGTCGGCAATGTTATAATCGGATGTTATGGAGAACAGCACCCCAAAATTGCAGATAGCATTACTCCCCCGACGGTGGATTCGTCATTATCGGATTTCGTAGATTATATCAACAATGTTTCATGGAGTCCAACCGGTAGTAGCCCTATGATTTTATACTATGACAAAACAATTGGCAGTTTTGTTTGCAGCGCCAGTAAAGGAGGGGCTGTAACGCTGGATAGTAGCTACACAACCCCGCCGTGGCCAATCCCTTAATCACTCCAGCACGCCGGTATCGTCAAATCGGAATTCGACCGTCAGCCGAAATAGCGATTTCGGAAAAACTTGATGCCAGTCCATGGTTTTCCATTCTCTCGGGTAGTTGATCCGCACTTTTTTCCCGAATCCAACCGGGTCGGAATTCAATTGCCGGAGCTTGGCTAGCAGCCGGAGCGTTTTGGACCGCAAAAACGCTTCGGTTTCTTTTTCATACTCATGTTTTTCATTCAAAGTAACCGGTAGGTTTTTGGGATAGGTTTCCCGGAGGGAGCCAACCGTTTTCACGTGGATATCAAACCGGAATTGGTCCGGTTTCAGCATCCTGGGAACGATCTTCGTTTCGGAATCCACATCAAAATAGGCCACCAGTCCTCGGGCCCCCAGCGGTACGGTGATATAACCGTATTTATCACCCAATATAAGAGAGAGGAACTGGGTTTCCATCACGCTCAACTCGCCGGCCCACCGGGTACCGGAGTATAGCGCCGTTCCGGCAATCTGATAGAGCCCTTGCGAGGGTTCGATAAAGGGCAGATGGGCATCGGAGTGGCCGTTGCTAAAGGCCGCATCCAGTTCCCACAATTTCACCGGAATCGCCAGCGATTGTTTGGCGACGCTCTGAAAATATCTCAGAATATAGGTGCCCGGAACAAAATTATTTTCGAGCCGCAGATCAATCAATTGTTCGGGGTCGGACTTGGTCACCAGGACCAGGGCGTCACCGGGAATCTCCGCTCTCCGGTTCATGAAATCGAGCAAATGATGGATATTGGACCGGGCGAACTGCTCTGACAGAATGATGGCGCTGATCTGCCCCATGTACACATCCCGGGTGGATCGGGTTTGCAGGTCCCGCCACGCGTCCAATAAGCCCCGGCCTTCACCGGACAAGGTGAAATTGCGTTTCTCGAAAAGCTGCGCGGTACTATTGAACGGGGGCAACAGGCTGCCGGGAACATGAAACGAGCAACCGAACTTAATTTGCCCCGCCGCGCTCAGATCAAGGGAAACGGCATTGGGAGTACCGCGGTTGCTGATGTCGTCCACATCCCAACACCCGGTCAGGACTAGCGGCATCATCATTAATAAGGCGGCCATTATCAGCCGTCGCGGCATTTAGATCAACCTCCTGTGAAAAACGGCCGTCCCGATCCAGATCACCAGCGGCAAGACGAACACCGCGACAAAACCGGCGATCCGCAAGCCGTCAAAGAATTGGAGCGACTCCAATTCACTCTTTACGTTAAGCGCGGCCCAAGTAATGATCGGAAACAGGATCGCCAGGAACCACTTGTACGTCAAATGTTTTATCAGCCGGGCGGCGGCGTCGGCCGCCGTGAAATAAATGGCGCCGAGGCTGATGACAGCCTCGATCAGGTACACGCAGGCGAAAAACAATCCGGTGGTTTGCAGTAAATAGGGGAGATCCGAGTGTTTGGTCAGTTCCATAAAAGGCCAACTGAGCATGGCGACTTTTTTGGCGCCAAAAACGCCGATCGTTCCCACCATCATCGCCAACAGCAGAATTCCCGCCAGGCCGGCCGCGGCAACGATAACCTTGAATCCCTTTAGTTTTTGTTTCTCTGTGAAATACCGGTATATTAAAAATAATGAAGCTAACGGCAGAAAAGGGTCGAATAAGTGAACCGTTCCGCTGAAAATTTTCCCTCCCTCAAAGAAAAAAACCGGCCGGACATTATCGGGGTCGAAGCCCTGATACGAAGCGACCAAGCTCAGCAGAATAAATAGCAGCGGCAAGATGAACAGAAATGCCGCCAACCGGGTAATTCCCTCGATTCCCTTGGAGGCGATATAGGCGGCGGATAAAATGAGCGCGACGATGGTCACCCCGACGGGGGTCCGGACTAAAAAATAAATATGGAAGATTTCAACCGCCGCCCGGATCTCCCAGATCATCAAGGCCAGGAAGAAAAGGACATAAAGCAAGCCCAATACCACTCCCGCCGGCCTGCCGAAGAGCAAGGGCAGCAATTCCAGCAGCGAGTGCTCGGGAAAATTCCGGCCCAGTGAAACGATGGCCAGGATCACCGGCAGGGATAAGATAAAGGCCAAAATGAGCCCCCAATACCCATTCGGGCCGATATACTTAGCTCCCAAAAAGGCGATCCGGGGGAGGCCGTACCCGAGCACTACCGCAAAAACCAGGCAAAATAACAAGCCGGGGCCGATCCCGGGCTTCTCCGTCAGCATCAGTCTTGCTCCTCACTTTTGGTTTCTCCCAGACGGTCCTCCTGTTGCGGCCGGTAGGTGGGAGGCCGCCGGTAACTCAGCCACCAGGGGGTTACCAGGTAGGCGTCGACAATATCCAGCAGCAGCGGCGGCGCCCAGGGAGCCAGGTAAGAGACGCCGAACGATTTCAAACTGGCAAGATGGGCTAAAACCAGCACTCCCATGAGGGTGAGCCCAAACAGGCCGAGAAATCCGGAGGCGAAGAGCAGCAAATAGCGTACCACCCGCCAGGCCTGTTCCTTTGAGGTATTGGCCGTCGAATAGGTGGCCAGGGTGGAGATGATCACCACGATGAGGGTGCTTCCGGCGATCAGCCCCGAATTGACCGCCAAGGTTCCCAGCAGGACTCCGCCGGCAATCCCCAGGATCAGGCTGACATTTCCCGGAACCCGGATCACCGCTTCCCGGAAGATCTCGAAAATGATCATCGAGAATAAGGTCTCGGCCACCGCGGGCAGCGGCATTTGATTTCGGGCCGATGCCAGAACCTGTACCAAGATATCGGGAATAAGCGTATGGTTCACCGAAGCCACCGTCACGTACAACCCCGGCAAAGTCACAGAAATAAAGGTCCCCAACCCCCTCAAAAAGCGGAGCATGCTTCCAATCCAATAATTGTAGTAAAAATCTTGCGGAGTCTGGTAAAATTCATTGGAGGTGACCGGGGCAATCAACGTAAAAGGCGATTTGTCGACCAGGATCGCGATTCGCCCTTCCAGGATCGCGGCAGTGACCTTGTCGGGCCGTTCGGTCTCCTGAACTAGCGGAAAGGGGGTAAAACGGTTATCGGTGATCATCTGGCTGACATATCCGCTATCGACAATTCCGTCAATATTGATTCCGCGCAGCCGTTTCCGGACTTCGCGCACAATATCCGGGTTGGCCACGTCGTTCAGATAAATGACGGCGGTCTCGGTCTTGGTCCGTTCCCCGAGATTCAACCGCTCGATCCGGAGGTTGGGATCTTTGATCCAGCGCCGGATCATTCCCACATTGTCGCCGATGACTTCCGTAAAACCTTCCCGGGGGCCGCGGATCGCTTTTTCCATCACCGGTTCTTCCACCGGCCGTTTCACAAATCCGGGGAAGGAAAGAGTCAGGGCCACAGCGGCACCCTCCAGGAACAACACTGTCTGTCCGGCCAACAGTTGGTCGATGAGTTGGTGGAGGCGGTCCGTTTCCACGATCTTGCTCGCGGCCAAGCGCTGTTTCACGGTTTCATATGGGAGGTTGGCATTGTCTCTGACCAAATCGGTCAGCGGCGTCAGTAACTGGGCGCTGATCTTTTGATGATCCACCAGCGAGTCCAGATAGATCACGATTGCGACGAGCGCTTGATTATTTCCGGTAACCCGCCGGACCCCCAGATCCGCCGGTTCTCCGGTATACTCAAGAACCCGGCGCAGGTTCTCCTCGGATTGGAGAGAAACCGTCTGGTCCTCAATGACTTTGGGGCGCCCTTGATCGTGGGAGCGGCCGGTTTTGGACTTGAACAAACGTGCCAAGAATTCTAGAAGAATTCCAATCTACTCCTCAGAAGATAAACCTTTAAATATATTGTCTGCCATTTGTTGGGAACTATACAAGCAGGAGAGGTTTTATTTTGGCAGGTTTTTGAGATCTTGCCGTGAGGCAGGCAAGTCGTTTTGAGAGTTGTGCAAGTTAATTTTATTCGAGAAGTTTTATTAGTGCATGCACTCAAAATAAGTTCTGACAATTCCCGGTAAAATTTTACATTAATTTAGCTTAAGAATATACCTAATATTATGCAGGAAACCGATGTTAAATATTGAATGGATAATCATTTTCTTTTGCTATAATTCATTAATTGCGAGATAAATTACTTTCTTTATTTTTTTTCGTGATCAATCAACGGTGAAATAAAAAATCCAGGAGCTGATTTCGATGTCTTACGGAGAAGTTATTTTGCAATTTTCACCGGCTAATAGTCCGATTGAGACGATTGCCTGTACTTCCGACAGCCAAAAGCTGATCGTGGGACAAGCGGCCACGGATGAAGGAACGCCTACTTTATCGATTGTCGATATTAATACCGGTAATATCGATAAAATCATTGAAAAATCGGATGATTTTAATAATGCGGTATGGCATTTGGCAATCGATAAATCCAACAACTATATATTCTATCTCAGACAAACGGGCAGTAATTTCCAGATTATTAAATATAATCTCAAAACTGAAGCCAAGAACATGATCGCCGAAACCACTACCGCCAACCAATATCAAGGTCTGGTAATCGGCCCGGAAAACCAATTAACAATCGGTGTCGAAAACCAAATCAGCTTTTATGACCTTGAGACCAACAAATTAATAAAGACTATCCGGATGGAAGATTCACGGGCGGTTATCGAGCCGGATGTTTATACCTCATTAGCGTTTTCTCCGGATGAAAATCTAATGGCGGTCGGCGGATTGGGCTATGGCGAGGTCGTATTATACGACATGCAAAAAGCCGAAATAATTCATCGTTTAGAGGCTAATTTTAATTTCCCGAAAAGGATGGTCTTTGACCCCACCGGAAAATATCTTTTTATTCTGGGTCAAGGGATGTATATCTGGAACCTGCAAACCGGTGATTGGCACAAAGAAGAGCGGTTTGGCGAGAACTGGAAAAGCGTTATCTGCATTGATTTTGATAAAAACAATCCCCGGAAATTAGCAATGGGAACAACTCGCTCGGTGCTATTCGTTATGGACTACGAAGCGGTTGAAAAACTGTTCAGTGATGAGCTTCATAAAGCCAGGATTTATGATGTTTTGTTCACTCCCGACGGCAAGAAGTTGATCACCTCCGGCGAGGACTGGCAGATTGTGGTGCGAAGCGTGGAATCGAAAGGAATGGCCTGTGAATAGGACAAACGAATCAGGCAACAGTTCTCCCAATCTCCCCGACCCGAAAAAGTTCGTGCGGGCAATCGTGGCCAAAGTCCGCCGCAAATTGCTCATCCGATTGATTTTGGAATTGGCGATAACCGTTCCGCTGGGTGATATCAATTTCAAACAAATCCACCATGCAATCAAAGTATTGGTGGATTTGTTTTAAGTCTGATCAGAAACAGGAAGCAAAATGGAGAGGATGGGGATGTGAGCAAAAAGAGAATTACGCCTTGGTGAAGGAACCATCCGTAGCTTTGCTTTCGCTTTATTTTTTTAAAGGTAAGATGTCCGATACTGGAGAATGATTGGCGAAAATAGACATCCGTTTTCCGTGCAATGTTCCAACCAAGAGTCGACCCATTACGTATAAATTAATAGCAAGATTTTATAGTTGTTCTATTGAAAGGATTAGCGATGAAGCTTGAAAGAATGCTGTCGATTATTGTTTATCTTTTAAATCATGAAAAGGTAAAGGCCCAGGAACTGGCGGATAAGTTCGAAGTGTCGCTCCGGACGATTTACCGGGATATGGACGCGCTGTCCCAAGCGGGGATCCCGATCGTTGCTTATCAGGGAGCGGACGGCGGGTTCGGGGTCGTGGACGGCTACAAGCTGGATAAGAGCGTACTGACCAAAGACGAGGTCTTCAAGATTGTGGCCGGATTAAAAGGACTTCACAGCATCAGCGGGGATATCCAGTTGAAGGTGCTGATCGAGAAGCTCTCCGGCCTGGCCGGTCAATCCGATTATCTGACCACCGGCAATGAAATCATGATCGATTTGTCCCCCTGGAATCACCAGGGCCAACTGGCCTCGCGGATACGGGAACTGAAGCAAGCCATCCGAGAGCGGCGGATCATTGAGTTTACGTATTACAGCAATGAAAAGCTTGCGGAAAGAAGAGCGGAACCATGCGTAATCGTATTTAAGGAAGCCAGCTGGTATCTTTACGCCTGGTGTTTGCTGCGGGAGGATTTCAGGCTTTTCAAACTCCGGCGGATGAATGAGTTGCGGGTTATGGACAGCCGCTATCAAGCCAGGGAATTCTCACTGGATCGCGTCGATTGGAGCGGGGAAACCGGGGAGGGTGAGTGGCCGGCCGTGGTGGCCCTGTTTGACGGCTCCATGAAGTATGCCGTAACGGATGTTTTCGGAGCGAATAGTTATGAGGCGCTGGCGGACGGCCGGCTGAAGGTAAGCTTCCGGATGCGGCTCGATAACTGGCTATATGGCTTTATTCTTGGATTCGGGGACAAGATTGAGATAGTGGAACCCCTGGAGTTGCGGGACGCGATCAAGACGCTCGCCGAAAGCATCGGCAATCTTTACCGGAAAACCTGACGCGCTGTTGTCAGCGTTGCTTTGATATCATGGATAGAAGCGAACGGATTCAAAAACTTTGATTCGGATATCGGAGCGGAGGGGAGAAATATGAGTGAAAAAGCCTTCGATTATAAGCAAGCGTACCGGGATTTATACCTTCCCAAGGACCGGCCGGCGCTGATCCAGGTCCCCGCGATCCATTTCATCATGGCTGACGGGTCGGGCGATCCCAACCATGATGCAGGCTTTGAGCAGGCGGTGGAACTGCTTTACGGCCTGTCCTTCACCATCAAGATGAGCAAAATGAAGCTGAACCGGCCGGAGGGGTATTTCGATTATCTGGTTCCCCCATTGGAAGGACTGTGGTGGATTGAGGATGGCGGTTTTTCGTTTGAGAAACGGGAAAATTGGCGCTGGACCCTGATGATCCGCCAGCCGGAATTCGTCACGGAGGGGGTTTTCCGGCTGGCCGGCGCCGAATTGGGAGCCAAGAAGCCGGGGCTGGCGGTGGAGCGGGCCCGTTTCGAAGCCTTTGAGGAAGGCTGGTGCGTTCAGATGATGCATATCGGGCCCTATTCCACCGAGCCGGAAACCATTCAAAAAATCACCGCGTTTATTCAGGCCGAAGGGTTGCAAAGCAGGATCGGCCCCAATGCAAAACATCATGAGATTTATCGATCCGACCCGCGCAAGAGTAACCCGGAAAGGATGAAGACCGTGCTGCGGCATCCGGTCATCCTTCCGGCCCGCTAATATTAATCAGCCGCGAAGCCCGCCGGATACCGTTTGGCTTATTGAGGCACGGCCGCCAGCGATTGATAAATATCCTCGACCAGCTTGTCCAGTACCGGTTCCTGGGCGGGTTTCATGGCGGAATTGATCTCAAAGGGAGTCCCGACGATCTCCATGTTTTTCATGTTTTCCAGCAAACCGCGCATGACTTTGATGGCGCCGGAGGCCCAGGAGTAATTGCCGACCAGGGCCACTTTTCGGTTTTGCAGCTGAAGTCCAGCCATTTCGTGGAGCAGCGCCTCCATGACAAAGTACAGCCCCAGGTTGTAGGTGGGCGCGCCGAGGACCAGATGGCTGTATTTCCAGGCATCGGCGATGATGTAGGAAGGATGGGTTTTGGAGACGTCGTGCACCCGCAGGTCATGCACGCCTTTTTGCGCCAGCTTGTTGGCGATCCGGTTGATTACGTTTTCGGTATTGCCGTACATGGAAGCGTATACCAGTGTGACGCCGGCTTTTTCCGGGATGTAGCGGCTCCAGTGATCATACTTGTCCAGAATATACGGCAGATCCTTGCGCCAGATCGGCCCATGCAGGGCGCAGATCATCCGGATCTCCACGCCGGCGAGTTTCTTCAGGGCCGCTTGCACTGGAGCGCCGTATTTGCCAACGATATTGGTATAGTAGCGTCTGGCCTCATCCAGATAGACGTTTTCGAAGTCGGTCTCGTCGCTGAACAGATTGCCCGAAAAAGCGCCGAAGGACCCGAAAGCGTCCGCCGAAAACAAGATCTTTTCCTTGGCTTCATAAGTGAACATGACTTCCGGCCAATGAACCATGGGAGCGAAATAGAAGCTCAAGGTATGCTTCCCCAGAGGGAGTTGGTCGCCTTCCTTCACCTCATGGTAGGATTCTTTTTTGGCGAACGTATAGAACTGTTCGATCAATTGAAAGGTCTTTTTGTTGCCCACGATCTTCAGATCGGGGTAGCGCCGGGTCAATTCCTCAATGTTGGCGCAATGATCCGGCTCCATGTGATTGACGATGAGATAGTCCAGGCCGCGGCCGTTCAAGACCTGGGTCACGTTTTCCAAAAACTGAACGGTGATGGCCGAATCCACCGTATCCACCAACGCGGTCTTCTCATCCATAATCAGATAGGAATTATAGGCCACTCCCTTCGGCAAAGGGAACATGTTCTCAAACCGTTCCAGCCGCCGGTCATTGCCGCCCACCCAAAAAATATCGGATGCGATCTCTTGTGTGCAGTGCATGATTTTTACCCCCTTAATACCTGCGCAATCGCTTGAAGATTACAATTTCACTTAATATATTATTGTAGCACATGCGATCCCCGCGGGCCAAGCCTATTTTGTCATCCGGCCCAAAAAATCCGAGTTTTTCCCCGCCCCGGTCGCGGCAGACTTTTGATTCGTTTCAATTTCCGGCCGGGATAATCCACCGCGCTCCCAAGTGAAGTTCCAAAGCTTCATGGTCAAGACGTTCCGGTTCATTGCCGTTATTCCCGTTTTCATTGAAAGCTTGCTTGCCTCCGGCGAATGATCACTTATTCACATTGCCAGATCGTTTATCCACATTGGCGAGTGACTTATCCACATTGCGAGGTCGCAATGGCAGATTGCCATCCACCAATTGGAAATTGGCAAGTTGCAATCCGCCATTGCCAGACAACAATCGACATGGGCGGGATGCCAATGGAACATTGGCAAGATGTATTTCACAATTGGCGGCTGACTTTTCCACATTGGCGGGTTGCACTTGAGCGCGCGACAATCACCCTGGTTCAGGGGCGGGTTGGTGCGCCAAAGCGTGGAAAAGCGGGGGACAGAACCGATCTCGGTCTGGTTGCGCAAGGCGGACGTCAGTCGGTGGACTTGATTGCGGGATTTGATGTCAGTCTGGCTTAGAGCGGGGCAGGGCAGGAGGAATGGGAAAGCCGTCTCGAACGAGACGGCTTTTTGACGCGCGCAATTTTAATAATCCATATCCATTCCGCCGGCGCCGGGAGGGGCCACCGGAGGTTTCTTTTCGGGGATCTCCGTCACCAGGCATTCGGTGGTCAGCAGCATGGCGGCGATGCTGGCGGCGTTTTGCAGGGCGCTCCGGGTCACTTTGGCCGGGTCGATAATTCCGGACTTGACCATATCGGCATACTCGCCGGTCAGCGCGTTGTAGCCCTGTCCGGCCGGGAGCGCGGCGACTTTCTCGACAATCACCGAACCTTCGACTCCGGCATTGGTGGCGATCTGCTTTAACGGCTCGGCAGCGCCTTCCGGACGATGGAGACGCCGGTGGCCACATCGCCGCTTTCCTTGAGCCGATCCAGGGCGGCGATTTGCAGCAGCGTGACGCCGCCTCCGGGAACGACTCCTTCTTCCACCGCGGCCCGGGTTGCCGCCAGGGCATCCTCGATCCGGTGTTTCTTTTCTTTCATTTCGGTTTCCGTAGCGGCGCCGACCTGAATTACGGCCACTCCGCCGGCGAGCTTGGCCAAACGTTCCTGCAATTTCTCGCGATCGTAATCGGAGGCAGTATCCTCGATCTGGAGTTTGATCTGGTTGATCCGGTTTTTGATCTCCTGAGCGCTTCCCTTGCCGTCCACGATGGTGGTCTCTTCCTTGGTCACTTTGACCTGCCTGGCTTGCCCACTTTCTCCATGGCTTCGGCGATGAGCTTGCCGATCTCCTCATCGGCGGCGGAGATGGAGGCCACTTGGGCGATGGATTCTTTTTTATCCACCGGCTTGCTGACTTTTTTGATCTCCTCGACCACCACAGCCACGGCCTTCTCAATGCCTTTTTTCAAAATCATCGGGTTGGCCCCGGCGGCGACGTTCTTCAGGCCTTCCCGCACCATGGCCTGGGCCAGCAGCGTGGCGGTGGTCGTTCCGTCACCGGCGACGTCATTGGTTTTGGTGGTGACTTCCTTGGCCAGTTGCGCCCTCATGTTTTCCAGCGGATCTTTCAGTTAATAAAATTGGAACCAGATTATCCGCCCGTTCCTCTGGATTTCGCGTCTTTCCGGCATCAATCGTCGATTCTCATGATGTAAATCGGATAGAGAAAGGAAGGCCCGGAAGCCGGGAAGCGGACTAAAATTAATTTAAATCGGCGCGTGACGGATTGACAACCCAATCTCGCCGCCATAAAATAAATAGAACGTTTATTCATCCAGCGTGTGGATGTTTTTAATATTCCGATTTTTAAAAGCTATCTGATAAAGTCTCTTGCTCAATAACAGGGATGGAACGCATATCTAGACCGGCTTTATCACTTGCTTCTCCGGGCTTTTGTGTACAACCGTGGCTTTCGCCGTTTATCACAACGCTTTTAAGTCATGGTTGCCCCTTTGCTGGCGCCTTCCCCAATTAAGGAGCGGGTTTATCAGGGAGAATCGCGGGAGATTCAGGTTCGATTATGGTTAAAGTCTACAGCGCCAGATTGGTGCTCCGGATCGCGGTATTTACGGCTGGGATTTCAATTTACCTAACCGATCGGAACAGTTTGCTGCTTTCCGGCGGTTTGTCGTTGGACCACGGGATCAAGCCGTTACACATTTTATGGCTGATCCTCGCGTCCGGAATGATTCAAAAGCTTTTCCCCTTGCCGGTCATGAGCATGGGCTGCCGCAAACAATTCAAGTCCTCCTATGCGCCGGGGGCGAGGGAACCGGGAGATCCGGAGCTTTCGGCCTGGGCCAAAGGGGAGAACCGGGCCGCCCGCAAGGTGTTGGCGGCATGGCTTAGCGTCAATGCGGCGCCGGCGGTTCTTTATTTCGCGGGAGTGCTCGGCGAGAGCGAAATGGTACTGCTGTCCTTGGTTTATTATGCCTGCGATCCGATTTGCTTGCTGTTTTATTGTCCGTTCCAGTCGTTCCTGATGAAAAACCGCTGCTGCGTGACATGCCGCATTTTTAATTGGGATTCGATGATGATCTTGACGCCGCTCATTGTAATCCCCAGCCCCTTCTCATGGAGTCTGATTCTGTTCGCGCTAATCATCCTGATTCGCTGGGAAATGGCGTTTCAAAGGCATCCCCGGCGTTTTTGGGAGGAAAGCAATCAAAATTTGCAATGCGCGCATTGCCGGGAAAGGATCTGCCGGGTGAAGCGCTCGCTCCCCCAATGATGGCATCGGGCGGACCTGGCGCGGCCGGTTGTTTTGTTTGCAGCTTGCCGCTTGACAAGTGATTGAAAATTTGATAATATGTATTACAAATTACGCCAAAATGCGATGACAGGGAACCTCGCTGCGACATGGCGCTTTAGAGAGCTGTTGGTTGCTGAAAAACAGCGCGCCGGGCAGATTGTGAACTCCCCCTTGAGCAGTCGTCCCAAAGCTGTGGCCGGCCACGGCAAGTAGGCGCGAACGGGTTTCTCGCCGTTATCAGGAGAGGGCATTCATCCTTTGGGATCGATGCCGCCGAGCGGGGTGATTACACCCAAGAAGAGTGGTACCACGGAGGACTAAGCCTTCGTCTCTTGCGATACAAGCGCAGGGAGGCGAGGGTTTTTTATTTCCGGCACGGCGGCTCCACCAATCAGGGGTCTTCGACGGGAACGTATAAAAAGAGTTTCCGGCTCCGCGTCCCGCAGATATCGCGGCGCAGCGGCTACCGATAGCAAACGGCACAGAAATTATTTGGGAGGAGATTACAGATGAAAATTGCGTTTTCAACCCTCGGCTGCCCTGATTTCAGTTGGACCGATATCTATTCAATGGCCAAGGATCTGGGCTTTGACGGCATCGAGGTTCGCGGGCTGGGTAACGAAATCTTCGCGGTCAGGGCACAACTGTTCACCGAAAGCGAGTTGCCGCAAACCCTCAAAAAACTCTCCGAACTACGCTTGGAAATCCCTTGCCTCTCTTCCGGCTGCTGTCTGAAATTTAAGGACCAGGCGGAGCAGAATTATGAAGAGATTGTGCAATATATTACGCTCGCCGCCAAACTCGGCACCCCTTATGTCCGCATTCTGGCCGATCTCGAACCGCAGCCGGGCGGGCCGGTGGATGACGAGGTAGTTTTGGCCGCGTTGCGCCGTCTGACCCCGGTGGCCGAGGAAAACGGCGTAACGCTGCTGGTTGAGACGAACGGCGTTTATGCCGACACCAACCGCCTGCGTGGATTGCTTGAACATACGGCCAGCGACGCGGTGGCCGCATTGTGGGATGTTCACCATCCCTACCGGTTTGCGGGCGAGACGCCCGGAAAGACCGTGCAGAACCTGGGGGCTTACATCAAATACGTTCATTTCAAAGATTCCGCCCTCGTGGGCGGCGCCATTCAGTACCGGATGACCGGTGAGGGTGATCTGCCGATTGACGATTTCATGCGCGCGCTGCGCTCCATCAATTATGACGGGTATGTGTCGCTGGAATGGGTCAAGCGCTGGGCGGCCGATCTCGATGACCCGGGAGTTGTCTTTCCGCATTTTGCAAACTATATGAGCCAGTACACGGAGAAAGTCGCGGGCGGGAACCATCTGTTCGACAATAACGCGGGAACCGGGAAGTATATCTGGGAGAAGTATTCTTTGATTGACCTGACCTTTCCGCAGGTACTGGACAGGATGGTTGACGAATTCCCGGATCAGTATGCGTTCCGCTATACCACCATGGATTACACCCGGACCTATTCCGAGTTCCGGGACGATGTCGATACCTTTGCCCGGTCCCTGATTGCCCTGGGCGTCAAGCCAGGGGATCATGTCGCCGTCTGGGCGACCAATGTTCCTCAGTGGTATATCACTTTTTGGGCTGCCACCAAGATCGGGGCGGTCCTGGTCACGGTAAACACCGCTTACAAGATCTATGAGGCGGAGTATTTGCTCAGGCAGTCCGATACCCATACGCTGGTCATGATCGACGGCTACAAGGATTCCAATTATGTGGAAATCATTAAGGAACTTTGCCCGGAGCTGGAGACCGCTGACCCGGGTAAACCCTTATACACCAAGCGGCTGCCCTTCCTGCGCAACGTCATTACCGTTGATTCGAAGCAGAAAGGCTGCCTGACCTGGGAGCAGGCCGTCGCTCTTTCTAATAAGGTCCCGATGGAAGAGGTTTACCGCCGGGCGCTTTCCCTCAATAAACATGATGTTTGCAATATGCAGTACACCTCGGGAACCACCGGCTTTCCCAAGGGCGTGATGCTCACTCACTATAATGTGGTTAATAACGGCAAAAATATCGGGGACTGCATGGATCTGTCCACTGCCGACCGGATGATGATTCATGTCCCGATGTTCCACTGCTTTGGAATGGTGCTGGCCATGACCGCCTCGATGACCCATGGGGTTACCATGTCGCCGTTGCCGTATTTTTCTCCGAAACAGTCGCTCGATTGCATCAACCGGGAGAAGATCACCTGCTTCCACGGGGTGCCGACCATGTTCATCGCCTTGCTGGAGCACGAGGACTTCCCCAAAACCGATTTTTCCCAGATGCGCACCGGCATCATGGCGGGCAGCCCTTGTCCGGTCAAGGTGATGCAGGATGTGGTCGACAAGATGAACATGACCCAAATCTCGATCGTGTACGGCCAGACCGAGGCGTCACCGGGCTGCACTCAGAGCCGGGTCGACGATCCGCTGGAAGTGCGCGTCAATACCGTGGGCCGCGCCCTGCCCGGCGTGGAGTGCAAGATCGTCGACCCTCAGACCGGCCAGGATCTGCCGGATAATGTGGACGGTGAGTTTGTCGCCCGTGGCTATAATATTATGAAAGGCTATTACAAGATGCCCGAAGCGACGGCAGCCGCCATTGACAAGGACGGCTGGCTGCACACCGGCGATCTGGCGCGGCGTGACGAGAACGGGAACTTCAAGATCACCGGCCGAATCAAGGACATGATCATCCGCGGCGGCGAGAATATTTATCCCAAGGAAATTGAGGACTTCATCTATACCCATCCCAAAGTCAAGGACGTCCAGGTGATCGGCGTGCCCGACCAGCAGTACGGCGAGGAGATTATGGCCTGCGTGATCCTGAAGGACGGCGTGGCAATGACCGCCGACGAACTGAAGGACTTCGTCCGCTCCCATATGGCCAAGCACAAAACCCCGCGCTATGTCGATTTTGTCACTGAATTTCCGATGAACGCAGCCGGCAAGATCTTAAAATACAAAATGCGCGAACAGGCCGTTGAAAAGTTCGGCCTGCAGGCGGCGAGTAAGATTGAGACGGCCTAAGCAACGCGAGCGGGGTGGAGAATATTGCTTCTCCACCCCGGTCAAATGAGTCTCAGACCTCAGGCGGCCGATCATTGAAACCGATATTCCCAGTTTATCCGATATTCATTCCCATGCTTCCCGGATTGGCTCTCAATATACTGAACTTCAACCACCTGGCGTTTACCGGGGGTGACGGCCACTCCGGCGATAAAATCGGAATCCGCGTTTACTCCGGCCATGAGCCGGAGTTTTCCCACGGGCAGATAATATTGCTCCCAGCCCCAATCCGGCCTTGGCCCGCCCGTAGCCAGGAGGATCCTGCTACCCCAACGATCGCTCCAACGGTAATATTGGCGCCATTCCAGCCAAGGCTTTCCCTGGAATGCGGTGGCGGCGCTAAAATCCCACTCCGCTTTGCCGCGCATTCCCGCCAATGAATAATAATCACGCAAGTCAATGGTTTTCAGGTAGCTGATTGCCAGTTCCGGGTCGTTCCCGTTATACCCCGCGTTTAGGTGAAAGCCGTTGTAGAGCGGTGTCGCGACGAACCCCGCCCAATGATTGTCAGAATTGTTCCGGCCAAACGTCAGAACGGTTTGGAAGGGGTGATCCCCGACATCGGGCAGCAACGGATTATGCCGCAGCGTCGGGTCGGGAATGGCCACCGGTTCCGCCGGAACGGTGGCAGCGGTTTTCAGGGCCAGAACGGCGAGCACCGGCAAATGATCGGAGCCATGCCAGGCGACGGGCCGGGCGTCAACCGGCTGCCAGTGATCGTTATACCAGATCTGATCGAGGTGGTATTTGGGCTGCTTGGCCGGGAAAGTTTTATAGGCGGCCAGGCCCGAACTTACCTCGTTAAAATTGAAACCCGTCAATAATTGATGGGAAGGTTCGAGATTGAAATCACCGGTGATGAGCAACGGGCCCGGAAGATAACGGCTGATCCGGGAGATCTCGTCAATCTGCCGCTGTTGTTCGTCCCGGCCTAGTCCGATATGGGTATTGAGCACCCGGAGATATTGCCCCTTGATCTCGATCGCCACTTCATCCACGCCGCGCTGCTCCTTTTGGCTGGGAAGATAATGATGGCGGTGATAGACGATAGGGTGCCGGGTCAACAAGGCGTTGCCGAAGCGAAAAAAGGCATAATTGGCATTGGGCCCGGCGATCGAATGATATCCCGGGAGGTTCAGGTATTTCAAATCTTTTTTCTGGACTTCCTGCAAAGCGATGATATCCGGCTGCTCGGCCGCGACCAGTTCGGCGAAACGGGTAAAATTGCGCTGATTATCGGTATCCTTCCCGTTATGCAGGTTTAGGGTCATGATTTTGAGGGTCGGGGCTCCGGGGTTTTCCGCCAGGGAGGTATTTAACATCAACGCGAAGAGGAACACGAGGATAATACCGATCGTAATGGAATTGGCATACGGCAATCTCATGGATTCATTCCTCCGGCTTTAGGCAAAAGTAGCAGCCCGTAACAAAGCCTGCACTGACTTTATGCTTTTATGCCTGCGTTTTAAATTCAAGTAAAGTGCTGGCCTTTGGTTGGGACATACACTGCTTCAAAATGATGTGTTAATAAGTAATATTTTACTTTCCGAGGGCATCTCCTTTTTACAAAATTATGATGCGCAACACGGCGTTTGAACGAGAGAAAGGCGACGCTGGCAGTAATCGGCGCGCTACTTGGGGTTATCCCGCTTCAGCCGGTGAGTCAGCCATGAAGAACAATCTTCAATCCACATTTTGGCATTGATTAGCAGGTTGTCAGCGGGGAACTAGCCATTCTACGGGATATAGCCTATCAGCCTTAATGCCATGGAGTGATTTTTTGCGATACCAAAACAAGCGCATGCCGCGTTTTATGGTTCGTGTGCCAAAATTCCATAAGTTGATATCATATCCGCTTGAGCCCGGGAATAGCATGAGTTGAAAAACTCATGAGAGGATGTTGCCAATGATTGAACAAACTTATGGACCCAATATTGATTTAATAAGTGAAAATCAATTTTGGCTGTCCATCTTCCGCGATCATGCCCAATTTTTCACGGATTCGCTGGTTCCCGGGGAAACCGCGCTGATCACCCAGGCTCAACAGTATTATCAAGTCTTTGACCGCCTGTTCAGCGAAGCGGCAACTCGGACCGATCCTCAGTTTCTGCAGGAGGCGGCCCAGGCGGTAGAGATGTTTCGCAATTATAAATTATGCATCGTCAATTTGCAACTGGCCGGCCAAAATCCGATCAACCTGCCCCCGGGGGCTCTCCAGGAAATGCTGGACGAGGATAACGCCTATTTGCAGATTCTTACCGATCCCAACCCAAATCCGAACCCCGCCGGATACCTGCTGGAACAACATCTGATGTGGCTCCCCAATAACGCGGCCCACGCAGGGCTTGCCCGCAACCAGCTCGACCCGTCCGAAGCGACATGGTTCAAAACCTTTAATCATTTTCAAAAAAGCTATCATAATCTCCAACTCAAAACCGAGGAACTGGACCACTTGATGCCCGATGAACCAATGCTGGTCCCGGCCCTAGCCTATCTCACCCGTGAGAGCGCCAGCCTGACCGGGGAATGGGCTGAAAATTTGCTCCAGTTCCGTGATCTGCGAGCCACCGCGCAAGTATTGTCCATCTCCCCGCCGCTGCTGGCAGATCATTTCATCCGGGAAGCCCAATATTACTTGGCGAAATTGGGGGCGATGAGCCAAGCTGGCTGAGGATCCTTGAACGTTCCGGATAGAGTCCGGTGCTGCACCGGAATTTACAACCGTAGATTTCTAGAAGTTTTTTTAACTGCGGGAACATGACAAACCGGTTTTCCTTATTTCTTAGTAAGCAGGCCAAAATTGATTGCTTAATTCTCTGCCTGAGTCTCCTTTCTAATAAATTAGTGTTATAATGAAAAAGAGTTGATACGCTCCGACTAATTGGAGCCAACGGAATAATCAACATTACAGATGTAACGGGAGACGAATGAGCGATGGAAACCTGGCAACAGCGGATCAAACGGCTTAACCGGCGGAGATGGGTCGTTTGGGTACCGCTGGCCTTTGCTTTTCTAGCGTCGTACTTTCACCGGACCGCCACCGGAGTGGTGGCCGACAGCCTGATGCGGGAGTTTGCGATCGGCCGGGCCGCGGAGATAGGCGGTTTGGCCTCGGTTTATTTTTATACATATGCGGTCATGCAGATGCCCGCGGGCATGCTGGCCGACACGCTCGGCCCGAGACGAACGGTGTTTCTGGCGTTGCTGGTCGCCACTTTGGGCGCGGCCGTTTTTGGGCTGGCTCACAACATGACCTGGCTTTATATTGGACGGATCCTTTCCAGTCTCGGCGTCAGCCTGGTTTACGTCAATATTGTCAAGATCCACGCCGAATGGTTCCGGATCCGTGAGTTCGCCACTATGACCGGGATGATCGTCGTCGCCGGCAGCGTGGGGTTTCTGCTGGCAGCCACACCACTGGCCGTTTTCGTGGATTGGTTCGGCTGGCGTGTTTCATTTCTGGCGATTGCCGCTTATTCGCTGCTGGCGGCGGTTTTTTGCGGATGGCTGGTGCGGGACAAGCCGGCCGATGTCGGATTGCCGTCCCTGGCCGAGGTGGAAGCCGGAGAGGGCGAGGCGCGGGTTGTGCCGGCCGCGGCCGGCGGTAACGTATTTGACGGCTTGAAAACCGTACTGCGCAATCCTTATACATGGTGGCCCTTTTTGGCGTCAGTGGCCGTTTACGGGGTATACATGGCCTTCATGGGCCTGTGGGCGGTTCCTTACTTTATGCAGATTTATGGGATGTCGAGGGTGGAGGCGTCCAACCACGTTTTGCTGATGGCCGCAGGCACCATGATCGGGGCGCCGCTGATCGGTATTATATCGGATCGCCTGGGTATCCGGCGTCTGCCGAACCTCCTGACCTCCGCCGGATTTCTCGGGATCTGGCTGCTGTTTACGGTCTGGAATGGCGGCAAGCCTCCGGCGTGGGCCTGGTATCCGCTTTGTCTCGGCGTCGGATTGGGCATGTCGGGGGTAAATCTCAATGTGGCTTGCGGCAAGGAAGTCAACTCGTCCCGAGTAACCGGTATCGTGGCCGGCATCGTCAATTCCGGTTCTTTCGTCGGAGCGGCCTTGCTGCAACCCTTGTTCGGCTGGATGCTGGATCGGCAATGGCAGGGCGCAATCGAGCAGGGCGTGAAAGTTTACCCGCTGGCCGCCTATCAGAGCGCCTTTTGGCTTTGCGCGGCCGTGCTGGGGCTCGGGGTCCTGTTTGCGGCGTTGATTAAAGAAACGAATTGTGCCAATATTCAACAGTACCAACCCGGGGCGGCCGCCCGGGAAGTCCATTGAACCAGCGGCCGGTGTTTTAATCTTTCATGATATATTAAAAGACGCTTGCGATGCCGCAAGCGTCTTTTGATGCCCAAAACGATGCCGGTTTTGGCTCAAAATCGGCTGGTGGGACTCCCTAACCCGGGCATAGAAGAGTTATGCCTAATCACGATGCCCTATCGTTAACCGGTTTTGCCGCATTGGCAACTGACTCAGTTACATTGCCAAGATCCAATTCGACATTGGCAGCTGTCGATGTGAAATTGCGATCCACCAATTGGAAATTGCCGGATGCCAACGGGACATTGGCAAATGCCAATCCGCCCGGGGGAGTTGGCAACGGAACATTGGCAGCTCGCATTGAAAAATTGGCATTTGTCAATTGGAGATTGGTGGATCGCACAACTACAGTGGCAGATGGATTAGCTGTTTTGCAAAAATGATTGATGATGGAGAATGTTCTCCGCGTAGTGCCGTTTTACTGGAATATGGTATAATAAGAATCATGGAATAAGCGGTGATTGAAACGGTTTGCGGCCAAGGGATTCATAATGCCGGGACCGTCTTGAACAAAAAATTTTAAAGTTTCATGAGCGGAAGAAGGAATACGCGATGCGATGAAGAAATTTATAAACCATACAATAAACATTCACGGTGTATACAATAAGTACTTGAGATGAGGTCATAATGGAAAAAATTTCACATAATTCCCTGCGCGATAAGGCGTATCGCAATATTAAGGAAGGAATCATTACCTTTAAATACCAGCCGGGCGCGGCCATGCCTGAGGAGCAACTCAGTCAGGAGCTGGGGATCAGCCGGACTCCCATCCGGGAGGCGTTGAAAGAACTGCAATATAACGGCCTGGTCCGTTATTTCCCCGGAAAAGGGGCATTTGTGGCCGAATTATCGGTAAAGGATATCCATGAGGTGTTCTTCCTTCGGCAAGTGCTGGAAATCGCGGCACTGCGCGTTACCATCCCAAATTACCGTGAATCCGATTTAAAACCGTTGCAGGAGCTTTTTTCGGTGACGCTCGATCAAAGCCTCGATGAACTGGATTATGAAGCCCTGTTCCAATCGGATGTCAATTTGCACCGGTTTATCGTGGAGACCGCCGGCAACCGCCGTTTAACCGAGTTTTTCTCGATATTAAGTGATCAGATCGAGCGAATCCGCCGCGCTTCGGCGCGGGTGCCGGGCCGGATGGATGTATCCGTGCGGGAACACCGGCTGATCTTGGCTGCCATTGAGCGGCGCGATTTGGAGAGCGCGGAGCGGTTGCTGACCAGTCATCTTGAAAATGTTAAAAACTCGGCGTTAACCATTTCGAATTTTTAGGAGATGCGGTCCCGGCCAATGGTTTGGGGGCGGGACCGCATGCCCGGTAACGGAAAGGGAGACGTTTGGCCGAGACTGTATACAGTTCGTATGCAATATCGCTTTGTTGAGGATGTGACCCAATCATGATGAAAGAGGGATGAGAGCGGCCATGACGCTGAAATACGCCGGAGCCGGCGGTTGTTGCGGATTCGATCGCCAGGACGTTTTACCGGAACGCGATTAACAACGGTCTTCAAGCGGTCACGCTCAAGGGCATCTCCGAAAACGTCGCGGATGGGGATGAGTTGGAACTGGACATGGAGCAGGGAATTATCCGCAACATTACCGCTGGCGGAGAGTGGCGAATCGAGCCGGTCCAGAGTATCATCATGGATATTCTTAAAGCCGGAGGCGCCATTCCTTATTATAAAAAACAGCTCAAAACCGATAAGTAACAGCCATAGGGGAGTTTCAAAAGGGAGGAATGAACGATGTCCAAGAATTTACGAACCTTTCTGAAACAATTGGAAGCCTATAACGAAGAACTGGTCCGGATCAAAAAGGCGGTTGACCCCAAATATGAGGCGACTACCGTGCTGCGAAAGCTGGAACTAGAGGGAAGATACCCGTTAACGATCTTTGAAAACCCGTTGGACCTTTATGGAAAGCCATCTTCCGTTCCATTGGCGATGAACGCCTTCTCGACCCGGAAAAAGCTGGCGATCGCTCTGGGCATGGCGCCCGATCAATATAAAATGGAACTCCCGCTGGAGCTTCGCTCCCGGTATCAGAAGCGAGTTTCTCCCGTAGTGGTGACGGAACGGGAGGCACCGGTGAAGGAAGTCGTGAAAACCGGGGACGAGGCCGATCTGTTTAAACTGCCGATCCCCATTCATCATTCCTTTGACGGCGGACCATACATCTTGGGTGGTTCCATGATCACCAGGAACCGGGAGAGCGGCAATTACAATCTGGCCATGATCCGGTTCCATGTCAAAGATCCCCATACCACTGCCGTTCATGCCGAGCCGCATCATCATTCCGGGATGATTGTCAAGCAATACCGGGATGCCGGCGAAAAAGCGCCATTTGCCATCGCCATCGGCCACCATCCCTCGTTCTTTCTCGGCAGCCAATGGGAAGGCCCGTTTGACACCAACGAATATGAAATCGCCGGAGCGGCCATGCAGGAGCCGGTTCGGCTGGTTCCGTCCCAAACCTGGGGGAAGGATTTTCTGGTTCCGGCGGATGCTGAGATTATTATCGAAGGCGAAGTCGACCCGCAGGAAGTCACCATGGAGGGGCCGATTGGGGAGCACACCCGGTATTATAAGAATATCCAGGACGGCAAAGTCATTGAACATTTCGATCCCTTGACCCGGATTACGGCAATCACTATGAGAAAGGACGCTATCTTCCAGTCTCTTTTCATCGGCCATCCGGAACACGGGCTGATCGGATCGGTTCCGAAAGAAGCAGTGATCTATGAAAAGGTCAGAGCCACCTGCCCCGGAGTAAAGAGCGCTTATTTGACTCCAGCCGGCG
Organism: Bacillota bacterium; assembly: GCA_023402395.1. GTDB lineage: Bacteria > Bacillota > UBA4882 > UBA8346 > UBA8346 > JAEYGI01. The sequence continues at coordinate 56,216 of JAEYGI010000004.1, read as the reverse complement.
TGGGCCGCTATATCTGCTATATCTCGTTAAAACAGCGGGTGGCCGGTGAGGCCAAGGATGCCATCATGGCGACGTTTGTTTGCGACTGGCACATCAAGTATGTGATCGCGGTGGATGAGGATGTGGATGTCTTTAACGACTCCGAGATCCTCTGGGCGATTGCCACCCGAACCCAGGCCAACAAAAACTTTTTTGTCATTCCCAATGCCATGGGCGCTACGTTGGATCCCACGGTGGATTCTAAACGGCCTTATACGGCCAAAATGGGAATCGACGCCACCAAACCTTTTGGCGAGCCATTTCCCGAAGTCTGCGAAGTCCCCTTGGATCTGCTTCAGAAAATTCGGTTGGAGGATTATCTTAAATAGATTTATTCAAGTCGCTATCCCTGCCGAGGCCGGGATGGCGAGGGGGTGAAATTTTCATTGAAAAGCTCATTTCCTTAGCGTTTCTGATCTTAATCATCGCCATTTTGGCATGGACTTACGGCGGCGATTTCATCAAGGCGAGAGCAGCGTAACCGCTTTGACGCTGAAACCATTTATAGTTTAAATCATTGGCCAATCCGTATACTGAATGTATGTAAAAAATATTCGTCTGGTAATTGGGTTTCGCCGGGTTCGTTATCAATTAGGGGAGTATGACATGACCGATAAACGAATCGAAACTAAAATCAGCAATCTCCGGTTGAAACTGAACCTTGTTGTCAAGGTCTATGGATTAGCCTCTCCGCAAGCGATTGATGCCAGTCGGATTATCAATGATCAATGATTATTATAAAACAAGATACAGGAGCGGTTTGAAACCGGGCTAAGAAGAGTTTCTGGAGTGAGTCAAGCTAAAGGAATAGGAGTTGAAGACCATGGCATTGGATATCGGGGCATTTGTCAGGCCGTCCCGGGAATTGATTGAGGGCATCAATGAGTTATCGTCTCCTACGGTGCTAGAGTCCTTGAAGGGCAAGTTCAATATGCACAGTGAAATAAAACCATTTTGGCCCGGCGTGAAGCTGGTGGGGTCCGCCTTGACGGTCCGTTGCCAGGTAGGCGATAATCTGACGTTACATAAAGCCGTTGAGCTGTTGCAGCCTGGGGATGTGATCGTGGCCGACGCCGGAGGGTACAAGGAAACCGGCGGTATGTGGGGCGAGATCATGGCTTTGGCGGCTCAAAAACGGGGAGGTGTGGGACTTGTCATTGACGGCGCGGTCCGTGATATCCCGATATTGCGCCAGATCAATTTCCCGGTGTTTGCCCGGACCGCGAGTCCGGGGTCGACCGCCAAAAAAACCTTTGGATCGATTGGTCGACCCATCACTTGCGGCGGGGTTTTAGTCAACCCCGGCGATATCATTGTCGGGGATGAGAGCGGCGTCTTGGTCATTCCGGCCGAGAAAGCCGCGGAAGTCCTGGAATTGACCATCAAGATCGCCGAAGCCGAGGACGGCATCGAGGCGGCGCTTCGGCAGGGGTTGACACTAACTCAGGCCCGCGAGAAGTATCATTATCACCAGCTTCAAAACAAGCTGAAATAGAATTGGACATTGCAGCGATCAAGAAAAGAGGGATTCTCCTTGTATTTAACCGATGAAGAAAAACGGATGCTGGATGGCGCCTATGGGACGATCGCCCGGAAATCACTGAAGATTCTCGTCACCTTGGGAGAAATCTACGGGGCCGAACGAATGATCCCGATTAAAAACGTTCATTCGCCCGGGGTGTCGTATCGGGTGGCGGGCGACGCCGGCCTGAGCTTTGTCAAGGATGCCGCGTTGGAAGGGTGCTGCCGGGTTCCCACAACGCTGAACACGATCGGTATCGATTCGGAATGCTGGGAAGAGCTTGGTTTTCCCAAGGAGTTCTCCCTGAAGCAATTGAAATTATTGGACGCTTACCGGAAGATGGGTTGTTTATCGACCTATACCTGCACGCCTTATCTGGTGGGCAATATCCCGCTATTCGGCGAGCATGTGTCCTGGGGCGAGTCCTCGGCGATCGTCTTCGTGAACTCGGTCATCGGCGCCCGGACGAACCGGGAGGGCGGGCCGAGCGCGCTGGCGGCGGCCCTGACCGGAAGGGTGCCGGCTTATGGGCTTCATTTACTGGAAAATCGCCGCGGGAAATTCCTGTTCCAAATCGAAACCGAACTCAAGACGGACCGGGATTTCGCGGTATTAGGCTATTTCGCCGGCCGAATCGCCGGAACCGAGGTTCCCGTTTTTCGAGGGATCAACAGCTATCCGACCATCGACAATTTGAAGGCGCTCGGAGCCGCGCTGGCCTCATCGGGCGCGGTGGCTCTCTATCATATTGTTGGCGTGACGCCGGAGGCTCCGACCCAGGAAGCCGTAATTGGTGATGTCGAGGCGATCCGGTTTGGGCCCCGGGAGTATCAAGAGGTGTTGGAAAAGTTTACGGTTGAGGGCGAAATCGATTTTGTGGTCACCGGCTGCCCGCACTGTTCGATCATTGAAATGGAACGAATCGCGCACCTGCTGGTAGGTAAGAAAATCAAAGCGGACTGCTGGGTTTGTACTTCACGGCAGGTGAAGGCGCTCTCGGACAAGATGGGCTTCAGTGAAATGATTGAAGCTTCCGGCGCCCGGATCGTCTGTGATACTTGCCCGGTGCTCGCGCCCACCAGTTCCAAGGGGTATAAAACCCTGGCCACCAACTCCGCCAAGCTTGCTCATTATGCTCCGGGTCTCTGGAATCTCAAAACCGGCCTGCTTCAAATCGAAGATTGCATGAATGCGGCCATTAACGGACGGAGGTGAGCGGGATGGAAAAGATATTAAAAGGACGGAAGATTGTTGAGGGAAAAGCGGAAGGAGTCGCCATAGTGACCAAAGAGCCGCTTTCCTTCATGGGCAGCATTAATCCGAAAACCGGCCAAATCATCGAACGTGGCCATCAAGTCGAGGGCGAATTTTTGAAGGGCAAGGTTTTCGTCTTCCCGACGTCGAAAGGCTCAACCGGTGGATCGTATATGCTTTATGATGTCGTCAAGAACGGAGTGGGTCCGGTCGGCATCGTAAACGCCAAAGCCGAATCGGTAGTGGTCATCGGCGCGATCGTCGCCGATCTGCCGATGGTTGATCAGGTGGACATCGATCAAATCCAAACCGGCGATTATGTGATCATCGATGCCGATGCAGGTACCGTAACGGTGCGGAAAAATTAAAAAAGGCTGCTAAAGAGACAATTTTATGGTATGATTAATACCGGTCTGAAAGTATCTCGATTTCATCTCCGATCTCTTTTTAAGAATGCGATTCACCCTTCCCTGAGAAGTTTATGCATGGTTGGATTCACTTTGAGGGGAAGGGTGATCCTTTGGGCAACATGGAACGATAAAATTCTTTCAATAAAAGGTTGGGTAAAAACAATGCCGAAACGGGTGGTTGTAGGCATTACCGGAGCATCGGGCATCATCTATGGGGTCCGGCTATTGGAAACGTTGCAGTCTTTGGAGGTTGAGACCCATTTGATCCTGAGCGATTGGGCGGCCGAAAACCTCGCGCTGGAGACCGGTTATCAACTAAGCGACCTGGAAGGGATGGCCACCCGGAAATATGATTATCGTGATATGACCGCCCCGGTTGCCAGCGGCTCCTTTTTAACCGCGGGCATGGTGGTTGTACCCTGCACCATGAAGACCTTGGCCGGGATTGCCAACGGCTATAGTGAAAACTTGCTGGAGCGCGCCGCGGATGTGACCCTGAAAGAGGGCAGAAAACTGATACTGGCGCCGCGAGAGACTCCCCTCAGCCCAATCCATCTGGAAAATATGCTTAAATTGGCGCGAATCGGCGTGGTGATCGCCCCGCCCATGCCGGCTTTCTATAATAAGCCCGCCGGTATCTTGGAAATGGTCGACTATCAGGTGGGGAGGATCATTGATCTGTTGGGGATTGAGCACAACCTCCTCAAACGCTGGGGAGAGAATTAAGCATTAGCAAATATTGCAATATTTCAACGAATAACCCGTTCCAATTCTGGACGGGTTATTTTCATTTGACTTGGGCTGTAACGGGATGGAATTTTTCTGACAAAATTTGCAAAAACGGACCATTGAAATGCGCAAAATCGGCGCAGTTTTTTTGGAAAATTTCTTTTATAATAAGAATTAAGTTAAATAAAAATTTACCATTCATTTTACTTGCTGGAAAGGGGGGATGCCGTGGCGGATTTGAATAGATAAAGGAAGATATTATTTGAAGGAGGATTAATGATGAAAAAGAACCGGCAAGTTTGGTCCATTCTGGCGTTAATCGCCGGATTGGCCCTGGCGCTGACGTTTGGAGGAATTGTCAGCGCGGCCACCATATTCAGCGAGAACTTTGAAGACGGCAACTCCAGCGGATGGGGCACCTCCGGCGGTTCCTGGTCGGTGGTGAGCGACGGCGGATACGTTTACAAACAATCGAGCACCTCGGCTACGACTCATGCCTATAATGGGACTTCGAGTTGGGCCAATTATGCGGTGCAAGCCCGGGCCAAGGCGCTCGGCTTTAACGGAAGTGGCCGCTATTTGGGCCTAATGGCACGCTATCAGAGTTCCAGCAACTATTACTTTCTGACGCTGAGCAACTCCAATCAACTGGAGATCCGCAAAAAAATCAGCGGCAGCGTTACCGTGTTGGCTTCCAAGACCTACCCGGTGACCACCGGAACTTGGTACAATTTGAAACTGGTTGTGAACGGAAGCTCGCTCCAGGCCTATGTCAATGATGTTTTGGAATTAGCGGCGTCCGATTCGTCGCTGGCGACCGGCAGAATCGGGTTTACGACCTACAACACTAGCGCGGAATTCGACGATTGCATCATCGACGATTTGGGCGGCGGAGTCAGCACGCCAACCCCGACACCATCCACCGCCACACCGACACCGACTCCGACGGCGGCGACACCAACACCCACACCAACGATAACTCCTACGCCCACTCCGTCGACGGCCACACCGACCCCGACGCCGGGCGGTACTATACCTCCGGTTCCTTCGGACGGACCTATCGGTTGGGCGTCCGTGAATGCCTTGGGCCAGAACGGAACCACCGGCGGCGCGGGCGGGCAGACGGTAACGGTGACCACCACCGAAGGATTCCTGGATTATATCGCGCGGCCGGAGCCGTATATTATCCGGGTGGCGGGAACGATCACGCTGCCCCGGGGCAGCACCGATGGGATGCACAGTGTCGCCTCGGACAAGACCATTATCGGAGTTGGGTCCAACGCCGCCCTGGTCGGCGGGGGACTTTTGATCGGCCTGCCAATGGATGACGCGGTTACTACGATACCGTCGAACGCGGTCCACAATATCATCATCCGTAACCTGAGCTTCTCGGGCGCGTCGGATGACGCCATCAATGTCCAAATGTTCTCGCATCATATCTGGATCGACCATTGCGATCTCTCGGACGGCGGCGACGGACTGGTAGACATCAAGCGGGGCTCGGACTATGCCACGGTGTCCTGGAACCGTTTCCATGATCATGACAAGACATCGCTGGTGGGGCACGACGATGCCAACGGCGCCCAGGACAGCGGGCGGTTGCGCGTGACTTACCATCACAATTTCTTCGACCGTTCCGATCAGCGGAACCCCCGGGTCCGCTTCAGCGCCCTTTGCCACGTTTATAACAATTATTACTACGACAACAGTTATGGCGTGGTATCGGTCTGCGAAGCCAAAATGATGCTGGAAGGGAACTACTTCTATTCGGTCAACAATCCGGGCCGGGTCATCTTTAGCGGGACCGAAGGTTACATCGCGCAACGCCGCAACATCCTGGTCGATTGCAACCATCCCATCGAGGAGCGCGGGCCGGTTCCGGAACCGAGCCAATACTATCAATACACCCTGGATGACGAGGCGCTGATTCCCACCATCGTCCCGCAAGGGGCCGGGGTCGGCAAGATTAACATTTGAAGATAAATGAGATTACTCGTATACCCGGCATACGCCGGAGTGGATTACGCAAAACTTGAAAGATTACACGGGAACCGGCAAATTCAACCCCTAACTGGATAACAGCTGTTAAAAACAGTGCCAGATATGTACACGTTCGAAAGCGGCGGGCCGGGAGACTATCCCCGGCCCGCTTGCCGGATGGATGAAGAAAAAAAGCGTCTGAAAAAGCGTCTGAAAAACCGGCCGCCGCGAACTTCGCAATCCTCCGCCCACACGCAATCGCAACCGAATTTAGATATTCAATTGTTAAATCATTTCATTGAGTAAAAGAATGTGGATATTTAGTTACTAAATGTGGATATTCTGTGAATAAATGACCTGGGGGAATTACTCCCAATCCACATTCAGTTATTAAATGTGGATATTCAGCTAGTGAATGTGGATATTTTGTTAATAAATGAACTGTGGGGGTCACTCCCAATCCACATTTAGTTACTGAATGTGGATATTCTGTTAGTAAATGAACTGTGGGAGCCGTTCCCCTGGTTCATTCGGTTAGTGAATGTGGAAAACCGGTCATTCAACGGGCTTAATCCATCCCCAAATGAATTGGGAAGGTTCCCGGCGTTTCCGGTTTAAATAATTGGTCACCGTAACGACAGAGTGGCTGAACGCCATTTATCTTTCAATCCAATGAACCGGTTTCGCCGCTTGTTATGCGGAGGCCACCGGTTGGATGGGGAGAGCGGCGGGTTTTGGCGCCGGTTCGTTGGTGGATCGTTCTCCTTCGAACCGCGGCGAATGGGCGACGGTAACGCTGCTCAAAATGACCTCCAAATCGCCAGTGCTGGCATTGGCACGCAATTCGGCGCGGGGCACGACCACCGTCAATTCATAAGGCACGGCCGCGGGAACCTCCCGGGTCACTTTGAGATCCAGCCCGAATACGCTTACGGAGACCGTGTCCAGGGTGGTATCCTCCTTGGCGCTGGTTTTGCGGTGGAGGACCTTTTTCCAAACCGACTTCAGAAACTCCCACAGTTGCTTCCAGAACATCGTTACCCCTCCGCTGCTATTATATGCCGGCGCATTATCGAAAGGAAACCGCGCCGCCAAATTTACCGGGCGGAAGCTATATCGGATGAAATAAATTTCTTAACCGGATTTGCATTCTTAATGCCGAATGCAAATGAAATAAATCGGAATTTATTTTATCCTAATTACAGCTGAAATAAGTTGAATTAACTTCATTAATTTTTCATCATGGCCGGCTTTAAGGACATGATGTATATCAGAAATTTAATTCAACTTAAATAGCGTCGGCTTCCGTAGACGGGCAAGGGGATTGGCAAACCGCTTCCGGCTCCGGTTTAATATTACCAACTTATATCGGCGTGACTACAGCAATTATTGATATCTCCAAACATAAAAAAAGTGATGCGCGCGATGGCTTGGGAAGCGTGATTCGACACGGATTCTTTGGAATGTAATCCGCCGGGTAATGACAGAGGAAATCACATGGGTTAATTGTAAACCCAAAATATCATACAAGGTTGACAATCGGTGATGCGAATTGTATTCTTTAGTTGAGTCGTTTTTAGGCCAAGCAGCATACGAGCGTCATCCGGCCAAGAGGGTTGCCGGCATGACACCGAAACGGTTGCGAAGCCGCGCTGCCGGAACGCCTAAACCGTGACCCAAGAAAAAAGTAAGGGAGAATTGGAAATGAGTCGGATGCTCAAGCAATTGACGGCCAAGGTATTGAACGGGGAGTCGATCGGTTTTGAAGAAGCAATGCAATTGATGGAATCGGCTGATACTCAAGAGCTGTTCGAGTCCGCCAACCGGATCCGGGAGCATTTTACCGGCAACCGGGTGGATCTGTGCAGCATTATGAATGCCAAGTCGGGCCGGTGCTCGGAGAATTGTAAATTTTGCGCCCAGTCCGGCCATTACCGCACCGGAATCGCTGAATATCCGCTGGTCGGCGTGGCAGAGGCGTTGCAAACCGCCCAAATGAATGAACAGGCCGGAGTGCGCCGCTTTTCGCTGGTCACCAGCGGCAAGACGCTCGAAGGTCCGGAGTTCGAGCGAGTCATTGCGATTTACGCGGCATTGAAGGAGAAAACCTCGCTTTATCTCTGCGCCTCGCTGGGGTGTATCTCATATGAGCAGGCGTTACGGCTGAAAGAGGCCGGGGTGGAGATGTACCATCATAACCTAGAGACGAGCCGTAATTTTTATCCCCGGATCTGCGATACCCATACTTATGATGACCGCATCCGGACGATTCATAATGTGAAGCGCGCCGGCCTGGAGGTCTGTTGCGGCGGGATCATCGGCCTCGGCGAATCATTGGAGGAGCGGTTCCGGATGGCCCTGGACATCCGGGAGTTGGGCGTGAAATCGGTTCCGGTCAATATTCTGAATCCGATTCCCGGGACGCCCCTGGAAGGGACGCAGCGGCTGGAACCCGTGGAAATACTCAAAACCATCGCCATCTTCCGTTTTCTGCTGCCGGACAGCATGATCCGCTACGCCGGAGGCCGGGCGATCCTGGGCGAGATGCAACGAACCGGCCTAATGGCGGGCGTCAATGCGGCGCTGGTCGGAAATTTTCTGACCACGGTCGGCAACAAAATCAGTGACGACCTGAAAATGATCGAGGAAGTGGGGCTGACGTATTAAACCGGTTGTAAGCAAAGGAGCAACATCACGCCGGTTTATACCGCTCAAGCGCAAACACTTAGGAACACGCCGGAGGTCCGGCGTGTTTTTTGGTTCGTTGAAGAGGCATTCGAATAGCCGGGAAATAAGATAAAAGGGGAATGACATTTTTTTGACCGGTTGCGAATTTTGGGAGGAAGTGGAGGGGAACAGGCGAATTATATTAAGGGTCCGGTATTAGCTATATAATTAAAAAATGAGGAGGGATTTCTTTTGAAGCGTATCGTGCTATTACTGATGATGGCCGTCATTTTTGCGGTGATTCCTGCGTTTGCTGACTCCGTTGAGACGATGGGGGAAAAGCAAAGTATTGATCGAGCCGAAATTTTGAGAGGGCAAACTGAGGCTACGACCAGCTTTATGAATCCGAGCTATTATCCTAAAATGGTCGAAAAAGCCATTAGTGAGAATAAAGCAAGGAAAATCGATACGGATGGGTTTTATTTGGGAATATATTTTGAAGCTTGGCGCAATATGATGCGAGTTGTGGAAGATAATAATGATTTTTATTCACAAGATTTTCTCGAACCGATAATCGAAACGGCGAACCAGTACTTTCAGGGGTTCCGGTCCATCCAACAAAAATATGAACTTGATGATCAAACATTGTGCGAAATCGTGGGTGTCAACATTAAGAGCTTCCAACGGTATATCAAGGACTGGGAGAAGCGGGTAAAAAAATAAGTCAACGTTCGGTCTATTCCAATGTAAGACTGCCGGGGCAAGAAATGATCTGGATCGTTAATCCGAATTGTTTCTGGCCCCGTCCTTGTTTCAGGAGCTGGCGCCATGGAAAGAGGGCATCGAATGGCGGAATTTGAATTGATCGCCGATTATAAGGATGACGAGCGTTACCGGCTAAGTTTTAACCGGCTGACCAATACCGTGTTCGGTTTCGATCTGGAGGAATGGTACAGGAAAGGGTTTTGGAACGAACGTTATCTCCCTTACTCGTTTATTGACGGAGATGAGGTAATCGCCAATGTTTCCGTGAATAAGATGGACCTTATCCTGCAGGGAGAAAAAAAGAAAGCCGTTCAGATCGGTACGGTAATGACCCATCCGGATTATCGGGGCCAAGGGCTTTCGAGGCGCCTGATGAATCTGGTTTTGACCGAATATGAAAATGAAGCCGATTTTTTTTACCTGTTTGCCAATAAGAACGTATTGAACTTTTACCCCAAGTTTGGATTTGAACCCGGGACGGAGAGCCAATTTACCGCGACGATCGCGGCGACCGGGCGGAAACGGATCGGGCGGGCGCGGAAAATGAATCCCTTTGATCCGGAAACATTGCGGCACCTCTATGAAATGGCTTCATCCCGGAAGCCGGTATCCAGGGTCTTTGGGGTGGAAAACGCTCATAATCTGGTCATGTTTTATTGCCTGAAAGTTTTTAGCGATTGCCTGTATTACATCGAAGCCGAAGCTGTTTTGGCGATCTGTCAAACCCAGGATCGGGTTTTGCACGTTTATGACCTGATCAGCTCTGAAGAATTTGACATTCATGGCGTCATTGCGACGATCGCCGATGCGGAAGTAGAGCGGATGGTATTTCACTTCACCCCGGATTTACTGGGACTAAAGACCGACGATTTGCCATTGGTGGCGGTGAATGACACCTTTTTTGTCAGAGGTGGCTCTTTTCGCATCGATCAGAGTTTCAAGTATCCAATAATTGCACAAGCATAATTATTAGGAGCTGATCACATGAAAACCCGTAAATGCGGCTTTCTCTTGATTTTGCTTGTCTCCATCCTTTTCATGCCCATAGCCCGAATCGTTCGGAGCGAGCCGACGCCCTATATTTCAATCCCGCTGACAGGCAACTATGACTTTCAAAAGATCGGCCTAGGTGATCTGGATGGCGACGGCGAACTGGAGTATATCATCAAGCAGCCCAATTTTAACGTCGACCCGTATCAACAGCCCGGGTACTGGAAACCCAGTCCCACCACATATAAGTTGGAAGCTTACAAACGGGATGGGACGCTGCTTTGGGTCTACGACATGGGCTGGGCTATCGAGACCGGGATCTGGTATTCGCCTTGGGTGGTTTATGATATCGACGGCGACGGGAAAGCGGAAGTATATTGCAAAGCGGGAGAGGGAGACCCGAGGAACGAAACGGGACACGTGACTTCCGGACCGGAGTACCTGGTGAAACTGGATGGAATGACCGGGAAGATCATTGGAAAAATTCCCTGGATTGGCCGGGAGGGATATCCGGATTACAATTATTACTGCCGGAATTTTCTGGCCGTCGCTTATCTGGACGGGAAAAATCCGTCTCTGATCATGCAGCGCGGAACCTATAACGTCATTAAGACCTGGGCGCTGGATCGGGAACTCAATATCCGTTGGAAACACGAAGCGCTCAAGAAAGCTCCTTTGAAGCGGGAGAATTATTACGGCCAGGGCTCGCACGGGATCATCGCCGCCGATGTGGACGAGGATGGCCGGGATGAACTGATTATCGGAGCTGCAGTGATCGATGATAACGGCAAAGGTTTATGGACTTTGGGCATGGGGCATCCGGACATCGTTTATTGCGCGGATATTGATCCGGACCATCCCGGACTTGAGATTTTTTACGGTTTCGAGACCCGTCAGGAACAAGACGGCCTCTGCGTGGTGGACGCCAAAACCGGCCGGATCCTCTGGGGGCTGAAAGAAAAAACCTTCCATCTGCATAGTCAGGGGATGTGCGGCGATATCCTCGCTGATCATCCCGGCATGGAAGTCTATTGTGGCGAGCGGGATTATAACAAACGCTGGTTATACAGCGCTGGGGGCAAGTTGATTCAGCTACTGGAAAAAGGAAATCTGGCTCCGCACCCCATCTGGTGGGACGCAGATGACCAAAAAGAAGTCGCGGTTAACGGCGGGATCGGTGACTGGGGCCAAGCGCCGATTGTAAAATATCAAGGAAGCGTTATTTTGATCGCGGACTGCCTCGGCGACTGGCGGGAAGAGTTGATAACAGCCCGAAAAGGGGAGATTCGCATCTATACTTCGCCGCTTTCCTGCGATACGAAACGTCCGCCGCTTCTTAGCGACCGGCAATATCGGCTGGGCATCGTCAATCAGACATCGGGTTATTATTATCCGGCTCAATTAAGTGCGGCATATCCGTTCTAACCGTCGGGGCGGTCTTCCGAATGGGTCGATTCAGAGTTTAATCGGGCGTGTTTCCGTTCTTTTTGACCAAAGCGTATAGCTTTTCCAGGCCGGCGATGATCTGGTCCAGTTCTCCCGGCTCAGTGTCGTGGAGGATATCAACGATATATCGTTCATTCAAGGTCAAGAGGTCGTTGCTGCTCTTGACGAACTCCGGCGCCAGCGACAGTTGGACGATTCTCCGGTTATCCTCGGGAATCTCCCGGATTACCACGTTTTGGGCTACTAGCCGGTCCACGATCCCCGAGACGGTGCTTTTGGACAAGTAAATCAATTCGCACAATTCATTCAGCGTGATATAGGGTTTTTTGTATAAGGAGAAGATCACGCCGAGCTGCTGAGCGGTAAACCCGTACCGCCTGGCTTCTTTGAACAGTTTGTCCCGGAGGGTTTTTTGAAGGCAGCGCAGCAATTGATTGATGCGCTCGGCGCTATCAATCAACGATGGCGGTAAATCCCGATTCCGACTCATATTCGTCCTCCTTCGATTTGGATTCCCGGGCGGGGCCGGCATCCGGCTTCTTCTTCTCCCTCATCAGCAGCACCAGGAGAATTGCTATTGCGACCAGTACCGCGGTTATCGCGATGGCGTAGTCCATGGCATCGACATAAGCCTGGCGGTGCACCAATCCGGTGAGGGTTGACAGCGCTGAAGTTTGGGCGTCAGCCGCTGATAAACCGTTTTGAAGATATACCCCTTGCAGTTGTTTGAGAAGATCGGAAGCGGGCTGGTTGAAGGGGGTAATCTGCTCCGATAAGCGGGTGTAATTGACCGTCAGCTTGTTTTGAATCATAGTAGTCATAATCGTCACGCTCAATGAGGCCATCACCTGACGGACGGTGTTGGAAAGAGCGGACGCCTTTCCGACCAGGTGAAAGGGGACGGCGTTCATTCCGACGGTGCTGATCGGCATCATGGCCAATCCGATTCCCAGGCCTCGGATGCAGGCAATCCAGGTCACGGTTTCCGGTGAGGTATCCATATTGATGAAGGACAATTGGTACGAGGCGATGGCCAGGATGATCAGGCCCGGCACGGTGATTCGCTTGGCGCCATACCGGTCAAACAGCGCGCCGCTCACCGGCATCATGATTCCCGAGGCCACCGCCGAGGGGAACATGATTAATCCGGTTTGCAACGCCGAATAGCCCCGGATGTTTTGCAAAAACAGGGGCAGAACATACACTCCGCCCATCAGGGCCAGCGTGGTGATGCAGGTGATGATCTGGCTGAGGCTGAAGTCGTAGATTTTAAAAATGCGCAACTCCAGTAAGGGGTTGGGGTGGGTCAGTTCGTTGACGACGAAGAGCAACAGGCTCAGACAGCCGAGGATCATCAGCAACGGATTTTTGATTTCGCTCCAATCAATGCTGGAGCCTTCGCCCAGGACATAAAGGATGGACACCAGTCCGACCGTTGAGGCGATAAACCCGAGCCAATCAAAATCCTTAAAGGGTTTGGTCGGAGTATCCTTAAGCAGCAAACCGGCACAGACCACGCCGAGGACACCGATGGGAACGTTGACGTTGAAGATTAGCCGCCAATCGAGATGCTCGATGATATAGCCGCCCAGCGTCGGGCCGATGGCCGGCGCGGCCATTGAAGCGATCCCCCAAAATCCCAGCGCCATGCCGCGCCCTTCCTTCGGGAAAATTTGAAAGATGATTGACATCCCCACCGGCATGATCATACCGCCGCCCAGCGCCTGAACGACCCGAAAGACAATCATCGAGGAGTTGCTCCAGGCGAATCCGCACAGCAACGATCCCAGCGTAAACATAGCCAGGGCGAACATATAGACCTTTTTGACGCCGAACGTTTCGCCCAAAAATCCCGTGAGGGGAATAATGGCGCCTAGCGCCAGCGTATAGGAGGTCAAGATCCATTGGACTTCATCCAGGGAGACCCCGAAGACCGCCATCATCTTAGGAACCGCGATATTGACGATACTACTGTCCAGAATAGCCATGAAAGTGCCGACGATCACTACCAGCAAGGCCATCCATTTATAAAATCCATCCTGCTTGGTTTCGGACATATCCATACCCAGTCGCTCCAACTGTTTAATGTTAATGTAAACTCACTTGATATGAATCCGGACTACCGTGTTGGTGCCGGGCAAAAGCCGGTTTTTCTTTTGGTCGAATTCAATCTTGACCGGTATCTTTTGAACCACTTTGGTGAAGGTGCTTCCGGTGGAAGTCGCGAGCAGCGAGAAGGTCGAGTTGGACGCTTGGCCGATGGAACTCACGGTTCCGCGAAAGGGAACTCCGTCGTATTGATCGATGGCGATATCAACGGTTTGTCCCGGCCGGATCCGCTCCAGTTTGGTCTCTTCGATATTAGCGGTGATGTAAAGCCGGGCCGGATCGACGATTACCGCCAGGGTCTGTCCGGAGGAGACAATCTCACCGGCATTGCCGGACTTCTTGATGACCAGACCGTCAATGGGCGCCCGGATCACCGATTGTTCGATGTTGGTCTCCGGCAGATTGATCGTTTCCTGGCGGCCGAGGATCTGATCTTTGATGACCGTGTCTCCTTCTTCCGCATTGAACTCCAAAAGCCGGGCGGTGATCTGGGGGCTTACTTTGACCAGGTCGCCGTTGACTTTGGCGTCCTCGGTCTCTACAAAGTAGGCGTTATGGTACCAATAATAAATTCCGACCCCGCCAAAAGCCACGATAATCACGGCCGCGATCGCGGCCATGATCAAGTTTCGTTTCTCCTTCATCTGCCTCACCAACCTTTAGTTTTTTAAACCAATCTCAGCGAACATTCCGGGCTTTAGCAGCGAGTCGGGGTCGGACAGTTTCACCTTGACCAGCGTATTTCGGCTTTTGGGGTCGATGACCGGGCTGATGGCCACGATTTCTCCCTGAAACTGCCGGGTCGGAATCTCCGAGATTTTGATGGTAACCGGCTGTCCGGTTTTCACTTTGGTTACCCATCCGGCCGGAAGGTAAGCATTGACATACAATGACTCAACATTGACGATGGACAGCAGCGGCAGGCCGATCGTGGCCATTTCGCCGTTATTGATATTTTTGGCGCTGACCACGCCGGAGATCGGAGCCAGAATGACCCCGTTGCTTACCTGGGTTTTGACGAAATTCAAACCGGCCTGGGCCTGTTTTACTTGGGCTTTCATTACCGCGATGGTCTCCGGGGTTTCCCCCTGGTTCAGCATTTCCAGTTGCTTGGTGGCGGAGATGTATTGGGATTCGGCGGCTTTCAGCTGACCTTCGGCGGTTTCCAGTTGCAGCTTGGAAATCACCTCGGTTTGATATAAACTTGCCATCCGTTGATGATTGATCCGGGCCAATTCATAATTTTGCTTGGCGCTGTCCACGGCGGCCTGGGCCTGGGAGATCTGCTCGGACCGCGCGCCGCGCTGAACTTTGATCAAATTGGCCTCGGCCGTTACCACTCCGGCCTGGGCCTGTTCCAATTGCGCCTCAAGATCGCGGGTGTCCAGGACCACAATGGGTTCGCCCTGTTTGACGGAAGAACCGACATCGACCTTTACCGCCATGACTTTCGCGGTAATCTTGGAGGTAATATCGGCTTTCTCCTTGGCCTCCACTTTTCCGGCCATAATAAAGACGATTCTGGAAGTTGGCGCGGCCGCATTGACTTGGGGCTGTTTCCCCAAGTGCCATCCCGAAAACAGGAGAAGCAACGCTGCGATAAATAATGCCGCCTTGTTCATACTGATCCTCCTAATGTTTGCATGTCAACTGTTCGCATGCGACCAGTTTCAAATACTATTGATGTTAGTATATATTGGCTGGATTGTCAATTTAATCTGGGAACTGTTCAACGATAATTAATGATCCGCTTAATTCCCCGAAGGGGTTGCGGCATTCCGTTCTGTCGAAGGTAGCGGGCGTAGCGGCCGGGGGAATAGTTCCCCTTACATCAACAGTAACTGAATAAGGATATTTACCTGTCGCAGTAGTTGGGGGAACCACTCCCACTGCTCATTGGGCGGCTGAATGAGAATAAACTGTCAGGGAATGAACAGTGGGAACCGTTCCCATTACTGATTCGTTTACTGAATGAGAATATTTGGTTATAAAAATAGTTGGGGGAGTCGCTCCCATTAGTCATTTAGTAACTGAATGAGAATTTGATGTAAGGGAATGAGCGGCACGAATCGTTCCCCCTCCATTTTCAACGGCTAAACCGGGTAGAACGACGGTTGAACCCTTGGGCGCGATTTCGGTTTGATTCACGGCGCCGGTTTGTGAGCGCCGTGAGTCAAAAGGGTATTATGAAGATAATTGGGTGAACGTTGATAAGGCTGGGACTGCAAAAGGAGGGGACAATGAAGCAAACCTTTCGATATCTCGTACTCGCTTTGGTTTTATCACTGTTATTGGGAAGCCCAACCATTATTCGCGCCGCGGCGGGAATCTCCCACTATTATGACCTTGACGGCCAGCCGCTTCTTGAGTACGAGTCGATCTACCCCGCGCTGCAGAAATATTTCGGCGCGGTTGTCCCGGAACGAATTATCGTCCGAGGCGTCCAGGGGGTTACTTCGCGGTTCGATTATCTCCGGGAAATGGTTTTAATCAGCGAGGTTCATCTACGGAATCAAGCCCTGGGAACGGTCGCCCATGAGAGCTGCCATTTGTGCCTGGAGAATTTCACCAAGGGAGCGAGCGTCCGGGAGGAGTTCCGCTTTTTTGACGAAGGATTGGCGGAGATCTTTCAAAGTATAATTGAGAACCGGACGGCGGAATATAAGGCGGAAGCGCTGGCTGTGGCGGCGCTGCAGCGCCGCCGGAACAACGTCGGTTTCGCCAAGGCGCAAAAATGGTCGGACTATTTCGGCAATCCTCGGGTTAGAACCAATTATTACGCCTATCCGGTAGGAGCCAGTTTCAACTATTTCATCATTGATACTTACGGGATGGACCGGTTGTTCGATTTTTTTAAAGATATCGGCGACACCGGGGATCTGGAGGAATCGTCCCGCCATGTTTTCAAAAAGGATCAAGCGGCGCTGGAGGCCGAGTGG
The DNA here is from genome assembly GCA_023402395.1 of Bacillota bacterium. Lineage (GTDB taxonomy): Bacteria > Bacillota > UBA4882 > UBA8346 > UBA8346 > JAEYGI01. The sequence goes on along the minus strand of JAEYGI010000004.1, from coordinate 39,366 downwards.
TTATCGTATCTGGATCGGGTTCCGGTATCCGGCGAGCCGCCCCGGATCGCCGGGCGATTTCCGGAGCACGGCGCGACCGGCGTCAGTATCGCAACCGTTGAGATTTATCTGGAGTTCGACCGGCCGATGCACCGTTTCATTTGTCTGATTACCAATTGCAATGATGGCGTTTGCTATCAAAACGCCTATTGGAAGACGGACCGGAGGTTGGCCGTCAAAGTCAAGCTGCTGCCGAACCATCGCTACCGAATCGGGTTGGGGAATCCGGAATACCGCTTCCTGAGCCGGGAAGGGCTGGAACTGCCGGTGACGATCTGGGAGTTCACGACGGGAGCGGAGTAAAAAACGCAGATGATTTTGTTGTATTCACAGCGCCATTCAGGCGCTTTTTTATTTTTTCGCGGCCAAAAGATTGCGATGCGCCAGAAAGGCGCTCCAAATAAACCAAATTCGATTGGCATCCGACGGGAGTCGAATCGGTCATAAAAATTTTTAACAAAAAAGGTGTTTTCGATTTTGAATAGAATTGATCAAAACGAAAGCAAACGTTCAAACATGAAACCATCCTTTCTTTCCGAAAATTAAAGGATGATTCAAAAATAGCCAATTTGGAGGCACTGATGAACCAAGAACTTAAGGATAGCTATGAACGAAACGAAAGTGGTCTACTCATTCCGGAGCGCCATTCAAAGATCATGGCCCGCCTGGCCGAATGTGGCAAAGTGGTGGTGACCGATCTCAGCGAGGAGTTCGGGGTCAGTGATGTGACGATCCGGCGAGATTTGGCCTTGCTTGAAAAGGAGGGGCTGATCCAGCGAACGCACGGCGGCGCGATCTGCAGCGTCAAAAGCCGTTTCGAACTGAGTTTTGAACAAAAAAGCCGGAAGAACATGGATGAAAAGATTCGCATCGCCGAACAGGCGCTTTCGATGATTGACGACGGAGACACCATTATGCTGGATTCCGGGACGACAACTTTCCAACTGGCCAAACGGTTGGGAACCAAGAACGATCTGACCGTGATCACCAATGCCATCAATATGGTATCTGAATTGAGCGAAATCTCTGGTTTGACCCTGATTATGCTGGGCGGTTTTTATAAGCCGTCCACCGGCGCGACTATCGGTCCGCTGACGACCCGGGACTTGGAGGACATCCGGGTTGACAAGTTTTTTATCGGGTGCAACGCGGTTACGATCAACGGCGGGTTGATGACGGCCGACATGATTGACGCCGAAACCAGACGGGCGATGATCCGTTCGGCGTCGCAAGTGATCATGCTGGCCGATAGTTCGAAGTTTGGCAAGACGTCATTCGTATCGATCGTTCCGATCGAAAAGGTCGATTTGATCATCTCCGATACCAAGCTGGAGGGGAAGACGATCCAATCCTTGCGGGAAAAGGGGATTGAGGTCGTTTTAGTATGAAGCAAACCTTTTGAATCGTAGCAGATGGCTCCCAATCGTTCCGTATCCGTGACGAATTGGCTGATTATACTTGACTTAGAAACGGTTAATGCATTAAAATGAAAAATGTGATGTGTGATATATTACATTTTTAATTACGGAGGTGGATTGGTGAGCGCCTTGAACAAGAAAGGAACCGGTGGAGCGAGGCCGCTTTATCAAATTGAGCAGGAAAGAATCTGCGACACGGTTTATCAGATGCTACGGGATTTGATCATTAATAAAGCAGTGGCTCCCGGCGAAAAGTTGAACATGGAGGAACTGGCGGGCCGGATGGGCGTCAGCCGGACTCCGGTGCATATTGCGCTCAGCCGATTGGCTGAAGAAGGTCTGGTCGAGATGATTCCGCGCAAAGGGACGTTTGTTTCGAAAATCACCCCAATTGATGTCCGAGAGACCTTTGACATCCGGAGGGCGTTGGAACTGCTGGCCGCGGAAACCGTCGTGGAAAACATCACGCCCGAGATGATCGGCCGGATGGAGGAGTTGGTTGAGGAAGCGGCCAAGCCGTTTAAGACCGACAAGCAGATCTCGCAACACATTCAAAAGAACAACGCGTTTCATGAGTATTTCATCACGGTATCCGGGAATTCAAAATTAATTGAGCTTTACCACAGCTTGAATACGTATATCAAGATCGCTCAGGTTCATCGTTCATCCTCCGGCGCCTGGAAGGACCGGGTGGCGCAGGAACACGAGGAGCACCGGTTGATCATCGACGCGCTTCGGCGCAAAGATCTCCCGGTGGTAAAAAAAGCGCTTGAGGACCATATTCTGCGGGCCAAGCAATCGCTATTGGATGACATTTCCGAAAAGGAGTAACAGCAATGAGCATAGTCGATATTCACGGAGTCTACCCCATTCTGGCGACTCCATTTGATAGCTGGGGAGAGATTGATGAGCTGGGCATGCGGCGAATCGTTCGCTACGTCTTGAAAGCAGGAGTCCATGGAGTGGCATTTCCGGCGGTGGCCAGCGAGTTTTACGCATTAAGCGTTCCGGAACGGCAACGTTTGACGGAAGTGGTTCTGGAGGAAGTTGGGGGTAAAGTGCCGGTAGTGGCCGGGATTTCTGCCCCGACCGCCGAAGCCGCCATTGTTCTTGGCAAACATGCGGCCGCCTCCGGAGCCAGTTTCGCGCTGCTGCTTCCGCCGTATGTTGTCAAAGAAGGCGGTGCCTATCTTTTGAACTTTTACCAACGGGTGGCGGAGCAAGTCGATCTGCCGATCATTTTGCAGAATGCGCCGGCCCCCATGGGAATGGGTCTGGCACCGGATGCTGTCCTCAATATTCTGCGCAAGGTTCCATCCATTACTTATGTGAAGGAAGAAAACATTCCTTGCGGACATCGGATCAGCGCGCTTTTGAAAGATCCGCCGGCTACCCTCAAAGGAGTGTTGGGCGGAGCCGGGGGCCGTTATGTGCTGGATGAGTATCAGCGGGGCGCGGCCGGATCGATGCCCGCTTGTGAATTGATGGAGGTTCACGTCGCCATTTATAACCGGTTTTGTGACGGTGATCTCCAGACCGCCAGAGTCCTGTTCAACCGGCTGCTGCCGCTCCTCAATTTCCAGGCGGTGTTCCGGATGAACATGACCAAAGAGGTCTTGAGACGGTGGGGCCTCATCGCCGACTCCCGGGTCCGGGTGGGAAGCCTTGATTTGGATGAGGCGGATCGCCGGGAGCTGGATGTCTTGCTGAGTGAGATTGATGATTTATTGATGAAGTAATAATTTCAAAAAGATCCGGAGGAAGACCAATGAAAATAACTGCGATCGAGCCAATGGTCCTTAAAGCGCCGGTGGAAGGCATTTCAAGCTGGAAAGCGGCCAGTTGGGCGATGCCGTTTAAGTATGCGGAAACGACCCTGATCAAGATTGAAACCGACGAAGGGATCACCGGTTGGGGCGAAGTGCATGCGCCGGTGGCGCCGGAGGTTACCAAAACCCTGATCGATGTGTTGCTGACTCCAGCGTTGCTCGGAGAAGATCCCCGCCAGGTAAGCTTTTTATGGGATAAAATGTACGACCGGATGCGGCCTAGGGGCCATTCCAACGGGTTCATGCTGGAAGCCATGAGTGGCCTGGATATCGCGCTGTGGGACATCACTGGCAAAGCGGCGGGTTTACCCGTTTATATGTTGATGGGCGGAGCATACCGGAACAAGATCCGGACCTACGCCTCGGTGCTGCAATGGGTGGAACCGCGGGAACTGGCGAAACTGGCCGTGGATCTGACGGCGCAGGGATTTACCGCCATGAAGATCAAAGTCGGCCAGGACATGGCCATTGACGCCGAGAAGATCCGGTTGGTCCGGGAAGCGGTCGGCCCGCGAATCGATCTGATGGCCGACGCGAACTGCCGTTATGCCGTGCCGGACGCCATGAAGATCTGTCGGATCCTGGAACAGTACAATTATCAATGGATTGAGGAGCCGGTTCCGCCCGAGGACGTCGCCGGTTATATCAATTTGCGGAAGGCCGTGGATCTGGCGATCGCGGGCGGCGAATGCGAATGCACTCATTACCGCTTCGGCTATTTACTGAAAGAAGGGGTCTACGATCTGATTCAACCAGATATTTGCCGTGCTGGCGGCCTGACGGCTTGCCACCGGATCGGTTTGATTGCGGATGCGCTGAATATTCAATTCGCCCCCCATGTCAGCATCGGTTCGGTCATTCATATCGCGGCCTCGCTGCATTGGGCGGCTTCTGGGAAAAATTTGAAAATTCATGAATATCCCGTCTTTCCCAATCCATTGGTCGACGAATTGCTGGAAACACCATTGTATTGGCAAGACGGGAACCTAGATCTGCCCGACGGACCGGGTCTGGGGATTCTCATCCGGGAAGACGCGGTTCAGAAGTACCGGACCGCTTGACCAAAAGGATAAAAGGGGTGGATGATCCGAATGAATCAAAATCATTACCATGTCATCGTGGTGGGTGGAGGCCCGGCCGGAATCGCCGCCGGAATCGCCGCCGCCCGTGCCGGAGCCAGGACGTTGCTGGTCGAAAGATTTGGCTGTCTGGGCGGGGTGGCGGCCTCCGGGATACCATTTATTAATTTTTTTAACCGCCACGGGAAACAGATCGTCAGAGGAATCGCCGAGGAGCTTGTCGTGAACTTGCAAAAGGCGGGCGGTTCGCTCGGACACTTGGTTCCTAAAAACGGCCATATTCATTCGATCGCTTTTATCGATCCAGAGTGGGTGAAACTGATCGCCGAAGAAATGTTGCTGAAGGAAAAGGTCGATCTGTTGTATCATTCGTTTGTGTTCGGGGCAGAGGTCGAGGATGGCCGGGTGGCCGCGATCCAAGTGGCCAACAAGGCCGGCGCCCAACGGTACACTGCTGATTGTTTCATTGACGCGTCCGGAGACGGCGACGTCGCTAAGTTCGCCGGAGCCCGCTATGAGAAGGGAAGGCCCAGTGACGGTCTGACGCAGGCGATGAGCCTCGTTTTCAAGCTAAGCGGCGTCGATTTGGAGACGGCTGGAAAAGCCATGGCGGATCAACCTCTGATCGGAACACCGTACGGATCGGATCATCCCCAAAACATTCATTTGGAGATTAAGCTCACTCCATGGGACGAAATCGTGGAGCGGATGGGCCTGTTTCAAGATAAGGGTCACCATATCTGGAGCGGCACGCTTCATAACAATGAATTGACCTATGTGAACACCGTGCGTGTGGCCAAACTCGATCCGACCGATCCCTGGCAATTGTCCGAAGCTGAGATCCGGGGCAGGGAACAGATTCGGAAAATCTTGGGATTCATGAAAGAATACATCCCTGGTATGAAAGATTCGTATCTGGGCGGTATCGCCCAACAGATTGGCATCCGGGAGACCCGGAGAATCATGGGCCAATATGTTTTAACGGCCGAGGACGTTCTTTCGGGCCGGAAATTTGAGGATGCCGTCGTCAAATTCGGTTATTGCATCGATATCCACGATCCGGAGGGCAAGGGGTGGCAAGCCCGGCAGATTGAAGCGGCGGACGGATATTATGAGATACCCTACCGCTGTCTGGTGCCGGAGCGGGTCGACGGATTGCTGGTGGCGGGGCGTTGCATCTCAACCACCCATGAAGCGCTGGCTTCGACCCGGATCATGCCGTGTTGCATGGCTCTTGGACAGGCGGCCGGAACTGCCGCTGCTCTTGTCGGCAGGGGAGGGATTCAACCTCGAAAACTCGATCCCAAACAGCTTCGTTCCGAGCTATTGAAGAACGGGGCTGAGCTATAGGCTTTTGATTCAAGGACGGAAATAAGGCGATTTGGGGTGAAGGATGCATGCCGATCGTACGGGGAGGTGTTGCCGGAGATATAATCGTGGACATAGAAAAAATCAAGGAGGAAGAATAATGTTGAAAAAAAGATTTTTAAAAATGGCGTTGTTAATCACCGTTTTGGTCGCATTTGGCGTTTCGATCGCCTATGGCGAACCCGAAAAGATCACCCTCGATTTCCCCTCCTGGCAAGCGACAGAGCCCGGATTCTCCGATTGGTGGAAAGAAGTCATCGCTGATTTCGAGAGCAAGCACCCCAACGTGAAAATCAATTTTTACCAGGTCCCTTTCAAAGGATATGTCGATATGCTCATTACTCGGAGCGCTGCTAAAACACCGCCGGACATTCTGCATTTGCCGTCCCGGTACGTTCCGCAATTTGTGGATCTGGGATGGATGGAACCGTTAGATTCAATGCTGAAGAAGAGTGATATTCCTTCCCACTGGATTCCGTTGCAAAAAGGGATGGTCCGCAATAAAAAGACCTACGGCATCGTTTTGCTTGGTTACGGCTATGTGTTTTTCTACAATGAAAAGATGTTCAACGACGCCGGAGTGAAAGTTCCCACTAGCCCGCAAGAATTTCTGGCCGCAGCCAAGGCGTTGACCCTTGACAAGGATAAAAACGGTCATATCGATCAGTTCGGGTACGGCATGCCGACGACTACCCATCCCAATGTTTACATGGAAGCCTCTAAGTTCATTATCGGCCAGGGCGGACATTGGAGCAAAGCCGGAAAGCTTACGCTCAAGGATCCGAAAGTGGTCAAGGGTCTCAAAATCTACCAATCACTTTACCGTGATAAAGTAGTCCCCCTAGGCATCACCGACGAGCAGAAACGGCAATATTTCTTCGAAGGCAAGATCGCGATGATGACCGACGGGCCGTGGACCCTTGCCATCCGTTCCAAAGCTTCGCAGGAAGTCGCTCCGTACATCAAAGTAGCGCCAATGCCGTTTGGAAAAACTTGCGGAGGCTTAAGCAACGGTATTCATATTCCTTCCGCACTGAGCTCAGCGCGGAAAAAGTTAGTTTGGGAATTTATCTATGGCCTGACCCGGTCGCAATTTCAAAAAAGGTATTCGGAGTTGACTATGTCGCCCCCGGCACGCAAAGGAGTCGTGGACAACACCCTGTTGCAGAAATATCCGGAAATGACCGTTTTCAGTCAGGAGGCTGAAAAAGCCATCGATTTCATGCCGCCTGGATACGAAGGGCAATATGTTGAATTCTCGACCCAAGTGATCGATGCTTGCATGGAACTGTCCAATCCCAGCGTTTCGGTGGAAAGCGTTCTTGGAAAATTGCAAAAGAAACTTGAGGCGTTGGAAGATTAGGTTTTATTAAAGGATCGGATTCGGGGCGCAGCCGCGCCCCGAATCCGGCTAAAAAACTTATCGACCGGTTAGCCTTTACTTTAACCGATAAATGACCGTTGCGCATCACACGATACGGCTTACTTAGGGGGAGGTTTGGAAGTTGAAACAGCTGAAGAAATACGACCAAAAAAGTCTGATCGGCGTCGGATTTATGCTCCCGGCAACGCTGGTGGTCTTATTTTTGGTGATTTATCCGATTTGGAAGACGATTCTGTTCAGTTTTCAAAAAATTAAATTCTTTGGTGTCGCCACCACTAGCAACACTTTTACATTGCGAAATTATGTGAAACTCTTTGAATCCGGTGAGTTCTGGAATTCATTGCTGATCACTTGTTTATATACACTAATCGCGGTCGCCGTCGCCTTTGCGATCGGTCTGTTCACTGCGGTTATGTTGAATCAGACCTTTATCGGCCGCCGGGCTGCCCGGGTGATCATCCTGTTGGTCTGGCCGGTACCGGCGGTAGCGGTTGCCCTGATGTTTATCTGGATGTTCGATTCATCCTTCGGCGTGGTCAATTATCTCTTGCAAAGCTTTCACTTGATCGATACCAATATCGCCTGGCTGAGCACACCGGTGCCGGCCTTCACGGCAGTGACGGCCACGACCATCTGGAAGAGTTACCCGTTTTTCACGCTGATGTTGCTCGCCGGTTTGCAGTCCATTCCCAAGGAATTGTATGAAGCGGCGGACGTGGACGGAGCTTCCCGGTTTCAGCAGTTTACGAAGATCACTATTCCGGCCTTGCGGTCAGTGGCGACCATCTCGCTGGTACTAAACGGTTTATGGGTCTTCCGGAACTTCGACATTATCTACGTAATGACCGAGGGTGGACCGATGCGCAGCACGGAGACGTTATCGGTGCAGCTTTACCAAGAGGCGTTTAAATACTTCCACATCAGCTACGGATCGGCCATCGGCGTGGTGAGTCTGGTGATCTGCCTGTTAATGGTAGCGGCGGCGATTCCATCCTTATCCAAAGAGTTTTACTAAGCCAAGGAGGTTCAGCATGAAACCGGGAAAACGCAATGAATCCAAAAACCCGAGCTTGTGGTTTTATCTGCTGGTCATCGCGACCTGTATCGTGTTAATTTTTCCGATTTACTGGATGGTCGTCACGTCGCTGTTGAAGCGGGGGACGTTATTGACTTATCCGCCCAAGCTGTTCCCGGGCCTCGGGGATATTCATCTGGAGCCGTACTTTAATGTCGTAAAGCAGAACTCCTTGATGAATTGGTTTTTTAACTCGACGGTCATTACCTTTTTCAGTACGCTGTTCTCGCTCATTATTTCGACCTTTGCCGCTTACAGCCTATCGCGATATCAATCGGCGTGCAACCGGTTAATGGGCTATTGCCTGTTAATCATTCGGATGCTTCCGGGGACCCTGATGATCATCCCGCTTTATATGATCTTTCAAAAAATGGGGTTGTTAAATAACAAATTGGCGCTGGTCATCGGGAATGTCGCCTTTATTACTCCGTTCGCGGTCTGGATGATGAAAGGGTACTTCGACGGAATCCCGGGTAGTTTGGAGGAATCAGCCCAGATCGATGGCTGTACCTTGTTGCAATCGATTTGGAAGATCATTCTACCGCTGACGGCGCCGGGACTGGCGGCCACCACCATCTATTCGGCGATGCTTTCCTGGGATGAATTTCTGCTGGCCAAAACCTTTATGACCGGCCAGGATTCCTGGACGATTACTGTGGGGATTACGTCGCTCATCGGTGAACATGTTGTGATCTGGGATGAGTTGATGGCCATGGCGGTATTGTCGATCATCCCCATCTTGATTCTCTTTGTCATTCTTGAGAAATATTTGGTATCGGGATTGACGGGGGGAGCGGTTAAACAATAGACGGAGTAAATTCACCGGCTGGCGCCGTTTCGAATAAAATCACGATAATCCGGCACAAGCCGTCAAGTTAATAGGAGTATCATGGAAAAGCAGCTATTGCTGGGAATCGACATCGGCACGTCCGGTTGTAAAATCTCGGTTTTTCAAGCGGATGGCCGGGTTGTCGCCGAATGCGCCGAGCCGTATCCAACCCGTTACGATGGACTTGGCCAGGCCGAGCAGGATGCGACCGATTGGTGGCTGGCGGTCAGCCGGGGCATCAAGGATTTAATCCGGTCATTTGTGGTGAACCCGGCAGAGTTCGTCGCGATCGGAGTGGCCGGACAGAGCTGGTCGTGTTTGCCCGTGGATCGCCGCGGTGAACCGTTGCGCCGGGCGATGATCTGGTTGGACCGTCGCGCGCGGGAACAAGCCCGCCGGATGCGGGATCAGTTCGGGGAAGACTATTTGGTCCGTTTGAGCGGGAATCCGGTGGATCCCGCCTATATCGTGCCGAAAATTTTATGGCTGAAAGACCATGAGCCGGAGATTTACCGGCAGACGACTCAATTCTTGCAAAGCAACGCCTATATCGTTTTTAAATTGACCGGAGCTTATTCACAGGATCTTTCCCAGGGCTACGGGTTTCACTTCTTCGATGTCGCCCGCGGCAGGTATGACCAAGGGGTTATCGACGGACTGGGGCTTGAGTCCGACCGTTTCGCACCGGTTTATCGATGCAACCAAATCGTAGGACGGGTGACTCCGGAAGCTGCTGCGGCGACCGGTTTGATTCCCGGAATTCCGGTGGTCGCCGGAGGCTTGGACGCAGCCTGCTCCACCTTGGGCGCGGGCGTGGTCCGTTCCGGCCAAACCCAGGAGCAGGGAGGACAAGCTGGCGGGATGAGCATTCAAATGGCTCAACCCCGTTTTCATCCCCGGCTGATCATGGGCCAGCATGTGATTCCCGGCCAATGGCTGTTGCAGGGGGGGACCGTCGGCGGGAGTGGCGCGTTAAAATGGTTCAACGAACAGCTGGGCGCAGCCGAACAGCAGCTTGGAGCGGAACTGGGCCAATCCGCTTTTGCAATCATGAGTGACGAGGCTGGCCGGGTCAGGCCCGGTGCCGACGGATTAATCTTCCTGCCATATCTGGCCGGGGAACGGAGTCCGGTTTGGGACAGCCGGGCTCGGGGGGTCTTTTTCGGGTTGTCTTACGCCAAGACCCGGGCTCATTTGATTCGGGCCGTCATGGAGGGAGTGGGTTTCGCGCTGCATCATAACCTGGCGACCGCCGCTGAAACGGGAGCGGAGGTCGGAGCCTTGAACAGCGTCGGCGGAGCGTCCAATAGCGAAGTATGGTGCCAGATCAAAGCGGACATTACCGGCAAGCCACTCCGGGTACCCTATTCCGATCAGGCTACGACCCTGGGTGCCGCACTGGTGGCGGGGGTAGGGGTCGGGTTATATCCTGATTTTGAGTCCGCGGTCAGCCGGACGGTTCGTTTTCAACGCGCCTATACCCCGGATCCGGAGCGCCACCGGTTGTATCAGAGCTATTTTTCATTGTACCTGGAGTTGTATCAGCGGTTGAAGGATTGTTACGGAACGCTTGCCCGAATATCTGGCGAAAGCAACGATAATTCAGAGGTGTGATTAATGAAAGCTGCGGTTTTACATGGAATGAATGATCTGCGCTGGGAAAATGTAGCAACGCCCCGGATCGGCCCGGATGAGATCCTGCTGCGAGTAAAGGCCACCGGGATCTGCGGTTCGGATTTTCCCAGAGTGTTGGGGAATGGCGCCCATTTTTATCCGATTATTTTGGGACATGAATTTTCCGGTGTCGTGGTCGAAGCCGGAAAGGATGTCGCCGGGATCCGCCCGGGCGCCCGGATGACTGCGGCTCCGCTTTTGCCCTGCTTCCGCTGCTCCGATTGCGCACAAGGACATTATTCCTTGTGCCGGAATTATCGATTTATCGGATCGCGGGTGAGCGGGAGTTGGGCTCAGTATGTCAAAATTCCGGCCATCAATGCGGTCGCGCTTCCGGAAGAGATATCGTTTGAGGCGGGCGCGCTATTTGAGCCAACCACGGTTGCGCTACACGGACTGCTGCTGATGAAGCTTCCGGGGGGAATTGACGTTGCCGTGGTTGGCATAGGAACCATCGGTCTGTTAACGCTCCAATGCGCCAAAGCTCTCGGAGCGAGACGCGCGTTTGCTTTTGACATCGATCCCCACCGTTTGGAGATTGCCCGAGAATATGGCGCGGATTTCTGCTACAATACCGGGGATCCGGGATTCAGGGACCAATTGCGGGCCGACTTAAACGGCGCGGATTTGCCGGCCGTCATTGAAACTGCCGGAGTGGAGTTCACCGAAAAGCTCTGCCTGGAGTTGGCCGCCAACCGGGGCAAAGTGATGTTTATTGGAACCCCGACCCGGAACATCACGTTGTCGCCTCGGGAGTTCGAACAGATCAACCGGAAGGAACTGACGGTCGGCGGTTCCTGGATGTCGTATTCAGCGCCGTTCCCGGGCCGGGAATGGAGCTTGGCGGTTCATTTGTTCCAAAACGGGCGGATCCGTTACCAGGAATTGATTGATCATCGCTTACCCTTATCAAGGATTGCCGAGGTGTTTGCCGCTCTTTCCGTCCCCGGAAACGTCAAAGGAAAAATCATGCTGGAGGGAGAATAGCCATGCCATTGGTCAATCCACTGCCATTACTTCGAGCGGCCCAAACGGCCGGCAAAGCCATCGCCGCTTTTAACGTCCATAATATGGAAACCATTCAGGCGGTGGTCGAAGGTGCCGCCGCCGAGCGGGCGCCGGTGATCATTCAAACGACTCCCGGCACCTTGAAGCATGCTGGCATTCCTTATATCGCCGCCAATGTCCGGATCGCGGCGGCGCTGTTCAACATCCCCATCGCTTTGCACGTCGATCACTGCGGCTCGTATCCAACCATCGTCCAATGCATTCAACACGGTTATACGTCGGTGATGATCGACGGCTCCCACCTGCCCTACGCTGAGAATACCGCACTAGTCCGCAAAGTCGTGGAGCTGGCCCGGGCGGCTGGAGTCGCCGTCGAAGGTGAATTGGGCCGGATTGGGGGCACCGAGGACAATCTGTCGGTGAATGAGTGGGAAGCCACGTTGACGGTTCCGGCCGAAGCCGAGACTTTCGTCCGGGAGACCGGCATCGATACGCTGGCGATTGCCATCGGGACCGCCCACGGCGAATACAAGGGAGAGCCAAAACTTGACTTCCAACGGCTCTCCGCTGTTCGGGAACTGGTGGCTCTCCCCTTGGTTTTGCACGGAGCTTCGGGTGTTCCCGATGACAGCGTCCGCGAGGCTATCCGCCGTGGAATCTGCAAGGTCAATATCGCCACCGAATTGAAGATCCCGATGGCCAAAGCGATTCAGCAAACGTTCAAGGCTAATCCCCAAGAGAACGACCCCCGTCATTATATGGGAGCAGCCAAAGAAGCCGTGATCAAGGTGGTCCGGGAGAAGATCCGCCTCTGCCAAAGCAGCGGACTTGCGGATGGGCTCGGAGGAGAGAAGTGATCCTGGCGCTGACTCTCAATCCCGCCATCGATAAGGTATACGCGGTCACCAACTTTCAGGTCAATGAGGTATTCCGGGCGGAAGCCATGACTCAGACCGCTGGCGGCAAAGGATTGAACGTGGCCCGGGTCGCCGCGTTGCTCGGAGAACCGGTAACCGCCGCCGGTTTCAGCGGCGGCGTTGCCGGTTCATTGATCACCGCCCAGATTCAAAACCAGGGCATTATCAGCCGTTTTCTGGAGATTAAGGGAGAATCCCGGACCAATATCGCGATTATGGATCGGAAAAACCATACGTCCACTGAAGTTCTGGAACCGGGGCCGTCCATCGAACCCGGGGAATGCGACCGGTTTATTCAGTATTATACGGAGTTGCTGTCGAGTTGCGATCTGGTCACCGCTTCCGGCAGTTTACCCCGGGGAGTACCGGCCGATTATTACCGAACTCTGGCCGAGCTGGCGCAGAGCCAGGGGAAACGATTCATCCTCGACAGCAGCGGTGATCCGTTACGGTTCGGCATCGAGGCCGCGCCGTATATGGTGAAGCCGAATCGGGAAGAGTGTCAAAAGCTGCTCGGCGCTCCTCCCGGACGTTCCCCCCTATCCGATTGGGCCTGGATGGTTGTGGAACTGGCCAGCCGGGGCGTTGAGTATCCTTGCGTGACCTTGGGCAGAGACGGTTGTGTCGTCAAGATCGGCTTCGCGATCTATCATTTGTATGGTCCTGCCATCGAGGTGGTGAATACGGTCGGTTCCGGTGATTCGTTTGTGGCCGGCTGCGCCGTGGGATTCCGGCGCGGCTTGCCGCCACTGGACGCCTTTAAGCTGGGAATGGCCTGCGGAATGGTAAACACTCAGTTTTTTGAGACGGGAATGATCACCGTCGATTTGGTCCGAAAATATGGTACAATGATCAACGTGGAAACGGTGAGGGTCTAATCAGACGCTCCCGTCGGCCGGAATCGCCAAAACGCATGAGGTGACAAGGATGCCCGAGGTAGTTACCATGGGAGAGACGATGGTGATGTTCAGCCCGGAACAGAGCGGACCGCTCCGCTACGTGCCGCGGTTTCAGAAGCGGATCGCCGGTTCGGAGAGCAATGTCGCCATCGGACTGGTCCGGCTCGGTCATGATTGCGGCTGGATCAGCCGGGTCGGGGCCGATGAGTTCGGGGAGTTTCTGATCCGGGAGATCCGGGGCGAAGGAGTGGATGTCTCCGAGGCGCGGTTTGATCCGGAGGCGCCGACCGGGATCATGTTTAAGGAAGTCCGGGTGGGCCGGGAGACCCGGGTGACCTATTACCGGAAAGGCTCGGCCGCAAGCCGGCTTTCCCCGGCCGACCTGAATCCGGAATATTTTCGCGGCGCCCGGATGCTGCACCTTACCGGAATCACGCCGGCGCTCAGCGCATCCTGCCTGGATGCCGTGGAAGCCGCCATTGCGCTCGCCCGGAAACACGGCCTGACGGTCAGTTTCGACCCCAATCTCCGCCGGAAGCTCTGGAGTGGGGAGCGGGCCCAATCGGTGCTGAGCCGGTTGTTGACCGCGGTCGACATTGTGCTGCCCGGAGTGGATGAGGCGGAATTTTTGCTGGGACCGGCCGGGCCGGAAGCGCTTTTGGACGGATTTTTGGAACGGGGCGCAACGACGGTCGCCTTAAAGCTGGGGGCCAAAGGGACCTGGGTGGCCTCGGCCCGGGAGCGGCACTGGGTTGAGGCGTTCCAGGTGGAACGGGTGGTTGAGCCGACCGGAGCCGGAGACGCGTTTGCCGCCGGTTTCCTGGCCGGAATGCTGGAAGCCAGGCCCTTGGCCGAGTGCGGACGGCTGGCCAATGCCATGGGCGCGTTGGCCGTCACTACGGTCGGAGATTTCGAAGGCCTTCCGGTCCGGCGGGAGTTGGAAGATTTCATGTACCGGCGCGAGCAGGCCGCCCGGTAATCAATTATCCGACAAAAATCAATTCCGAATACAGGGAGGGCGAACAGCATGGGAAATGATATATTGCAGCAATTGGGCCAGTCCGGGGTGGTCTCGATCATCCGGGGCATCCCGGAGGCCGCAGCCTGCCAGACGGTGAGCGCGCTACGCGCCGGAGGCATCGGCGCGGTGGAGATTACGATGGACACGCCGGCCGCGTTACGAATGATTGAGCGGGTCAAAACCGAATTCGGCGCGGAGCTGACGGTCGGCGCCGGCACGGTGCTCGATCCGGAGACGGCCCGGGCCGTGATTCTGGCCGGAGCTGATTTCGTACTGTCGCCGACACTATCGCGGCCGGTGATCGAAGTCTGCAACCGCTACAGCAAATTGGCGGTGCCCGGGGTATTAACCCCCACCGAGATTCTGACCGCCTGGGAGGCCGGGGCGCGGTTGGTCAAGGTCTTTCCGGCCCGGGCCTTCGGCCCGGAATACATCAAGGATGTAAAGGGACCGCTATCGCAGGTTGAGATCATGCCGGTGGGCGGCGTCGATCTCGATAACGCGGCCACTTATATTCGCAGCGGCGCCCATTCGCTGGGAGTGGGCGGCCAATTGGTGAATATCTCGCGGGTCCGGGAAGGCCGGTTTGAGGAGATCACGAAGACCGCGGCGGAATTCGTGAAGCGGGTGGCCGCGGCCCGGGTGTGAATTGGGTGAGAAAAAGCCACTGCGAGTGATAGCGAATATTTTTGGCGGTTCAGCGCGATAAGCGGCTGGAGCGGGGTCACGGATACGTGGCCTTTTTCTTTTACGAACCATCCAAGTTCGGGGAGGTTTTTGTTGTTTTTCATTGAATAAGTAAATTAAGCATGATAATTGGCAGCAAAGACCATTTATTTAGCGCTTGGGGGAGCTTACGTTCCAAATTGAGCGCCGCCCGAGGAGCCAAAAGGAGAGAAGCCGACATGCCCAAGCTCCGTTTATCAAAAGCGGCCCTTGGCTGCTTATTGTTCCTGGTTAGTTGCTTATTGGTGGGCCAAGCCGGCTGGGCTGAGGATTATGCCACGTTCCGGGGGGATTTCCGGATCTTCACTTTCGGGGATTCGCCGCAACTGGTGGAGGAGAAAGTGAAGTACCTGAGCGCTAAAGCGGAGATCACAGCGTTTCATCCCCAGACTCTGCCGGAAGTGATTGAAACCGAGCTGCTTGATAAACCGGTCACCGCCTATTTTTATTTTGTTGAAAATCAACTTTATCAGATCGAGATCGAGTTTGCCCGGTTTTACCTGGTCCCGTATTATGAAACGGAGATCAAGAATACTTTGGAGCAACTGGTCGAGCCAATGCTGGTCGGCTTATACGGCGCGCCGACCTACGATTGGAATTTCCCACCGAGTTATAAAACGCGGAGCGGATTTTTCACCTTGATGGCTCAATGGAATTTGGAGTTGAAGACGGTCCGGATTGGGGTTTCCCAGAAAAACGCCTCTGAATATTCGGCCAAAATTTATATTTCTCACAACGAGTTATCATTGGTAAAAGAAAAGCTGGATCAACAGCGGAACCAGGGGACGGTCAGGCGGGAGCTATAATGGGTTCGGCGTTCAAAGGAGTGGTATTTGGTGCGGGCGTTAGGGATGTTCATCATTTTGATGCTGATGATGGGGAGCTGTTTCGCCGGAGAGCTTGATAATCAGCTGGATCAATTGTCGTCCCAGTTGACGGCCGATGTCGCTCAATGGGATCATCCGGCGGGGGCGGAACGGATCCGGATCGGGGTTGTCGAATTTTCCAACTTGGACGGATACGCATCGAAGTTCGGACGGTACCTGGTGGAAGAGCTGACCACTCGTTTGTTCCGGACCGGCCGTTTTGAGATCGTGGAGCGGCAATTGCTGGACCGGGTACTGCAGGAGCAAAGGCTTAGCGCCAGCGGGCTAATCAATCCCGCCACCGCCAAACAGCTCGGCCAGTTGCTGGGAGTCGCGGCCCTCATCACCGGCACCTATATCGATCTCGGCGAGCGCGTGAAAGCCAACGCCAGGCTGATCGCAACCGAGACCGGAGAGGTGGCTGCGGTTGCCTCGGTGTCCTTCGCCAAGGACGCCGAGATCAATCGGCTGTTAAAAACGGCCAACTCCGGCGCAGCCTCCGGCAGTCAGAAAATTCCGGCGCCCGGACCGATGCCGCGATTGACCCCTCCGCCGGAACGGATCCCCGAGACCACGCTGAAATCCAACCTGGTCCGGCCGCTTCCGCCAAATCTCAAACCGCTTTTTTTCGATGACTTTTCGATTGCCGGCGCCTTCAAATGGAAAATGGATCGGTCCCAGAACGCCGCGTCTAATATCGCGGCTGGAAAGTTTACTTATGTCATCAATGACAACCGTTATTTTCATAAAGTCATCGCCCCCGTCCTCCTGCCTCAGAATTATATCATTGAAGCGGAGGCGTCCCTCAAAACCCCGGTGAACGCTTCGTACGGCTTTTTATTTGACGAAGCCGGCCAAAGCTATTTTACTTTCATCATAACCCCCGCCAAACAACAATTGTATGTGGGGCGAAGGGACATGGCCGATGAAAAGTGGTATCCTTTTCTCGAGCATCCGATCTCGGAGGCGATTGCGATCGGAGCCGCTAAGAACCGGCTCCGGGTTCATTGCCAGGGAAACCTGATGACATTTTACATTAATGACTACTATATCGCCGAATTTTCCGTTCCACGACGGGACGGCCCTTATCAAGCCGGCCTCGCCGCCGAGGCGAGCCAGCTTCCCGCCCACGTTCTGTTTGACAATTTCAAAGTGGTTGCCCTGTAGGATTTCTTTTCGCTAAAGGAAAATCAGTGGGCAATCTCCATGATTGAAGTAAAGGATCGGCTGCAGCATTCGCCGGTCTTTTTTTATGTCCCGGTCCCTACGGCAGAGCCTCAATGCTCTTCAGGTTTCTAACACTGAAATCGTTCCAATCGAATAGAGAATCGCAAAACGTTTTATCTGAAAACTTCTTGTTTTTGGTATTCAATACATTATTAAAACGGTTTTAATCGATAAATCTAAATTGTTGTTCTACAATGTGGATTTTTTTAAAAACAGAAGGATTATTACCGAATGGACACGAATATATTAAAAATATTTTACTGGATTGTATCTTCCGAAGAATTTCCGTGGTGGAAAAGTGATTTTTGGGAAAACTTCTGGGGTGATCGGCGTTAGCTTGAGGTCTTTTTCTTGATAATTTTTAAAACGTTTTAAAGATAAATATTGAAGAAAAGTAGTTTACGGGTGTTGCTTTTGTCAGCAAAGGAGGTGCATGAAGAAAATAAATGCTTGGATGAAAGAACCGGAGCGCGAAACAAGATGGGACCGCCCGGACGGTTGTTTTTAATCGGTGCTATTGTTTTTTTAAACCGATTTAAAAGAACCGGAACGACACCTTCATTTGATTGAGGGGAGGTGATCAAACCAATCATCGCATTTCATTCTTAAAAAAAGGAGTCAGGGTATGAAAATCAAGGATATTTGGATTGGACGAGTCAGTGTTCCTTTCAAAAAACCGATTACTTGGGGAAGCGGGATCAGAGGCGGAGTCAATCGCCTGATTGTGGAAATCACCACCGATTCCGGGATTAAAGGTTTGGGCGAAACCTTCCACATGTCGTTTACGGAAGCGGTTTTGAAACAAAACATCAAGCCGCTGATTATCGGGGAAGATCCGCATGATATTGAGAAGATCAACCGCAAAATCGAAGGGATGGGTTTTTACCATCATCAACGGGCTATGACTGCGGCGCTGGCCGCTGTCAACATCGCTTTGCTGGATATCATCGCCAAAGCTGCGGGCCAGCCGCTTTACAAGATTTTGGGCGGTAAATACCGCGATCCAATCTCAATGATCGGCTATATGTTTATCGATCAACCGGAAGTGATGGCCCAAACCGCCAAGGGACTGATCGGCGAAGGCTTTACAACCATTAAAGTAAAAGTCGGGGTTGATGAACAGCACGATATTGAGAGCATTGCGGCGGTCCGGGAGGCGATCGGGCCTGCGGTTCAGTTGCGGGTCGACGCCAATCAGGCGTGGGCCATCGGAACCGCCAAACGTCAGATTCAAAAACTGCAAAAGTACGATCCTCAATATGTCGAGCAACCGACCCGCTTGGATGATCTGATCGGCATGGCTGAGCTGCGCCGCAGCGTCAGCGTTCCGATCGCGGCATGTGAAGCGGCCTATACCACGTATGATGTAATGAACATTATTCGCCACGGAGCCGCTGATGTGATCAATGTCGATCCGCACCGGGCCGGCGGGATCTGGCAAGCCAAGAAAATTTGCGCGATTGCCGAATCCGCCTGCTTGCCAGTGAATGTCCATAGCGGGGTCGAGTTGGGGATTTCCACCGCCGCCTTGCTGCATATCGCTTGTTCCACTCCCAACATCTTGTATGCCATTGATTCGCATTATCATCATCAAGCGGACGACATTATCACCGAACCCTTCCGTTATGAGAAAGGAACTATTAAAGTTCCGGAGGGGCCAGGCCTGGGTGTGGAATTGGACCCGGCCAAGGTTGAGAAATATTCAAGCGCGCCTCCGATCGATCTCTATGTTCCGTTACATGACTCGTGGATTCCTGACAAACCGAAATATTAGAAATATTAATCGATAGAAAAAAGGGAGGTAATTGTAATGAAGCGAAGCGTTCTTGTGATTTTGGCGGTTGCCGTATTGTTATTAAGCTGCACTTTCCAGGTTCTAGCGGCCTCGCAGGTGACGATCCGACTGATGGACAAACATTTGACCGAGGAGCCGCATGCGACAATTACCAAGGAAATGGTTGCCGAGTTTGAGAAGCTTCATCCCAACATCAAAGTAATATTGGAACCGGTCCGGGAAGTCGACAAAATTGAGAAATTCATGATTTCGTTTCAGGCCGGCGTCGCTCCCGACGTTTATAAACTCACCACCGAGCTGCCGACGCTGGTCTCCCGAAACATGCTGATGCCGATGGATAACCTGATCAAAGCCGAGGGTCCCGCTTTTATCAAGACCTATTACCCCGCCGCCATGGGGGCGAATATGCTTAACAAGAAGGTCTACGCCATGCCCCAGAGCAATTCGCTTTATGGAATGTTTTACAATACCGAAATGTTTAAAAACGCGGGACTAAGCGGTCCTCCGGCGACATGGAGCGAGTTTCTCACGGCCAGCAAAAAACTCACCCGGGATATTAATGGCGACGGTCTTCCGGATCAATGGGGCTTCGCATTGGCGGGAGCTACCGCTTCCGCGACACAGCGTTTCAGTTGCTGGCTGTACTCCAATGACGGTGATTATCTGAAGCTGGGGGACGCCAGAGGCAGAGAAACCTTCAAGTTCGTTACTGAACTGGCAACAGTCCATAAAGTGGTTCCGCCCGGTGCCGTAAGTTCGGGATACAATGAGATCCGGCTCGCCTTTTCACATGAGCGGGCGGCGATGATTCAAGCCGGTTCGTTTTTGCGGGATACGGTTGTTTCTGATAATCCGGCCATGAAAGACAAATTTTGGGTCGCGCCGCAACCTAAAAACAAGGGCAAAGGGGGTACTTGGAGCACCCTAACCAGCTACGCGATTTCCAGTCGGTGCAAAAATCCCAAGGAAGCGTGGGAATTAATCAAATTTATCACCAATAAAAACAACCAGATCAAATGGGCAAAAGGCACCGGGTTCGTGGTCACCAATCGATTAGCCGCCGAGTCGCCGGAGCTGATGAATGATCCGTATCAGAAGATCTTCCTGGATATGGCTCCAGTGGCCAAGCCCTATCCGATGATCACTCAAATTCCCCAATTAATTGATGTGGTGGTCGCCGAAATCCAACAAGCCTTGTTGGGCAAGAAGACCCCTGATCAAGCCGCTAAGGATGCGGGCCAACGCATCGCGGCGCTGAAATAACTCCGGAATAATCCCGAGGGATCGTTCCCTTTTCTCCCCGGGAATTTCAAGGCAAGGTTGTCCGGTGGGCAATCTTGCCTTGAATTAAAAGCTAGGGGATAAGTGGCGCTAACTTCGTGAAAAAGATCGACTTTATGGCTTGCTTCCTGAGCTTTGGGTATACCCGGACTTCGGTCGTGGTTGGATCACAACGCTTCTAAAAAGCCCGGATCGTTGTTCGGGAGGATAGGGTTAAGATGGGAGGATTACAATTGAAATTGAAAGAACGCCATCTGGGATATTTGTTTGTATTGCCCGCGCTTATGATGCTTCTTATTGTAGTATTGATTCCGATCGTTGACGCGTTTGTAATGAGTTTCCAAGCTGGCGGCGGCTGGGGACTGGACAACTATCTCCGGATTTTCAGCGACCCCGCTTCGCTGAACTCCTGGGGCAAGACCTTCATTTTCGTGACCGTCAGCACGTTTGCCCATATCCTGTTGGGATTGGGCAGCGCGATTCTCTTGAACCGGCAGGTAAAAGGGAAAGGCGTTTACCGGACGTTGGTATTGATCCCGTGGGTGATCTCGGTGGTCGTGGCCGGGACGACCTGGAGATGGCTTTTTCACTCACAGTACGGAGTGTTCAATGATGTTTTGACGCGGTTGGGCCTGGCCCCGATCTTTTGGCTGGACAATCCGACCACCGCGATGATCGGAGTGATTATCGCCAACATCTGGAACGGGTTTCCGTTTATAATGGTCATCCTGCTGGCTGGCCTTCAGACCATTCCCAAAGAGCAATATGAAGCGGCCGCCATCGATGGCGCATCGTCCTTTCAGCAATTTCGGTTTGTCACCTTGCCCAATTTAAACGTGGTCATGAGTATCGCGCTGATCATGGATTTGATCAATAATTTCAAAGCGTTCGGCTTAGTGAACGTCATGACGGAAGGCGGGCCCGTCAATGCGACGTTGCTGGTATCGATCAATATCTACCGTAATTTCATGAAATATTTCGATTACGGTTTCGCCACCGCCAATGGGGTATTGCTGTTATTCATGATGTTGGGGCTATCAATGGTTTATCTGAAAATGATGGTTAGAGAATAAGGAAGTTGGAGGAGTACGATGAGGCGGAATTGGCTTGACGCTAAAGGGTTAAAGATGGAAAACGGCCTGTTCTATCTGTTGCTCTACTCGCTGTTGCTGTTTATTTTGTTTCCGTTGCTATGGATGATCTTGACCTCTTTAAAATCCGAAGTCGAAACTTTCCGGGTCCCTTTGACCTGGTTTCCGGAAAAGGTCTACGTTAAGACCTATTTCGACATGTGGAAGTATCAACCCTTCGGGCTATACTTCTATAATTCATTTGTCGTGGCGTCCGGGACCACCATTTTGGCGACAATTCTGGGCTGTTTGGCCGGATACGGTTTTTCCCGGTTTCAGTTTCCCGGCCGCCAGACGTTATTGCTAACTTTTTTAACGAGCCGGATGTTGCCCGCGATTTTGCTAATCATTCCCTTTTTTAAGCTGATGGTGAAAGCCGGGCTTTACAATAGCCATGCCGGATTAATCATTGCTTACACTTCGTTTGCCTTGCCGATCTCGACCTGGCTGGCGCTGGGCTTTTTTGAAAGCGTCCCGAAAGAGCTGGACGAATCGGCGATGATCGACGGCTGCACCCGATTGGGCATGTTGTTTAAAGTTATCGCGCCGGTAATCTCGCCCGGGTTGGTGGCAATCGTTATTTTCTGCTGGATTCAGGCTTGGAACGAGTATCTGTTCGCGTTATGCTTGTCAACGACCCAAAGAATGTATACAATTCCAATTGGGATCGCCGCGTTGTTCGGCGAATATAAAGTCGCCTGGAATCAATTAATGTCCGCGGCTTCCATTTCCATCCTGCCCGTGGTGATTATGTTTGCTTTTATCCAACGGTATTTGGTGGACGGATTGGCTTCCGGCGCGGTCAAAGGGTAAGATCAAACGATAGGCGGGAGGTTAACGGTGGTTACCATTGAAGATGTCGCTCGCGAGGCTGGAGTTTCCAAAAGCACGGTTTCTTTCGTAATCAACAAGCGGAATATCGTCAAGCTGGAAACCAAGTATAAAGTGCTGGAAGCGATTGAAAAGCTCAACTACATTCCGAATGTGGCCGCCCAGGAATTGATCACCAAAAGGAAGCAGACCTTGGGACTAGTGATCAATACCGCGCAGTATTCCTATTCCTTCAACGCCGGAGCGGATACCTATTTTGAGGATGTAACTAACGGAATCCTCAAGGAAATCGTGAAGACCCCATATAGCATCCTTTATGAACAATTTGACGGCAACGGCCAGTCGGACGGCATTCCCGCCATTGTTAGAAATAAACGGGTGGACGGCTATTTCATCATCGGCCGGATCTTTGAATCGGTATTCATTAAACGGCTTTTACAAGAGAAAATACCGTTCGTGGTGATTAACCGGAATTGTTCCAAAGTGGACTGCGCGTATACCGACAGTAAATTCGCGACTTATATCGGTATCAAATATTTATTGGATTCCGGCCATCGCGACATTGCCTTCATCAATGCCCCGGACGATCATCCCACCAGTTTTTTAAAACTGGAAGGGTACAGATTGGCGCTGGCTGAGGCGGGGATCGAATTTAACCCGGATTGGGTAAGACACAGCAATTTTTCGGGCAAGGGAGGCTACGACGCAGCCAAGGAGATTTGGGAAAGCGGCGCCCGGCCGACCGCCATCGCCTCGGGCCATGATATTATCATCATCGGCGCCATGAAATTTTTCCATCATCAAGGAATCCGGGTGCCGGAAGATGTGTCGCTGCTGGGCTATGAGGACTCGATCCTGTCGGAGTATTCCATTCCCGGCCTGACGACGGTTAAAATCAACAAAGAAAAAATCGGCATGGAAGCCTGCCGGGTGCTGCTGGAACGGATCGCCAATCCCAAAACCAAACTGGCGAATATTGTAGTTCCGCCACAGTTAATTGTCCGTGAAACGGTGCAACCGCTCGGGCGAATGAACGGCAAAGGGGAATACGATGCTGAGGATCGTTAGTTTGGGTAAGGAGTATCACGGCCGGGCCGCAGTCGATGATTTAAACCTGTGCATTTCCCCCGGGGAAATCTATGGTTTTCTGGGCCCGAACGGGGCTGGGAAAAGCACTACCATTGAAATGATTCTGGGATTGATCGCGCCGACGCGGGGTTCAATACGGCTCTTCGGCAAGGCACTGTCCGAAGATTACTTCAATATCAAGCGCCGGATTGGCGTGGTCGGCGAGGAGCAGCATCTTTACGGGGAAATGAGCGGTTACGAATACCTGGCTTTTTTCGCCGGCCTGTTTGGAGTGGCCCAGCCGCGGCGCCGGATCAACGACTGGTTGGAACGGTTAAATCTGAGCGCGTACGGCCGATTGCCATTGCGCGCCTACTCCAAGGGGATGCAGCAAAAGATCGGGCTGGCGCGGGCGTTGCTTCATGAACCCGATTTGGTCATCCTGGATGAGCCCGTCTCAGCGCTGGACCCGCAAGGAATAAAGCAGGTGCGCGATATTATCTTGGAAGAAAACCGGGCCGGGAAAAGCTTTTTAATCTCCTCGCATTTGTTGTCAGAGGTCGAGCGGACCTGCCACCGCGTTTGTATCCTGCACCACGGCCGAATGTTGGCCGAGGATACCGTCCCGGCGATTCGGAACCGGCTGGCGACCGGCTACGAGATCCGAGTCGAGCTGGAGTCTCCCGTCGCCGGCCTGCGGGAAGGTCTGAAAACGTTGCCCTTTGTCAAAGATGTCAAAGAAGAGAGCCTGACGCTGCGGATCGACATTGACGGTGATCAGGATTACCGGAGTCAAATTTCCCGATTCATCGCGGACCGCTCCGGCCTGATCATCAGCCTGACCCGGAGCCAGCCCAGTCTGGAGGATTTGTTCATTACGCTGACGGAAAGCAATATCTCATTATTAACAGGGCGGGCGGTGAGGGAATGACACGGCAAAGCTTTTTAGCACGGGCGGCTGTCGTCCGGCTGATTGCCGCGCGGGGGATCCGCGCCGCGATCTTCAGCGCCGGCGCTTACGGGGCGACTGGCGCCGGAGCGATCCTGGGAGCGTTGGCCATCACCGGATTTATGCGGACGCTCCAAGAAAATGAGGTTCTGGCGATGCCCAGCCCCATCGGCGCTCCGTTATATCTGGCGATCGTCATCAACGCGGTTTATCTGGCCTTTAGCGCCTCCATCGCCATTTCCCGGGAACGGGACAATGGAACCTTAGCGGTTCTTTTTTACGGACCGGTGGACCCGCTGCTGTATGTTGGCGCCAAATATCTCGAACACATTGGGATCTATGGTTTGATGGCCGCGGTCGGCGCGATCGTGTTTACCGGATTTGAAGGAACCATCGGCGCCGGGTTTTCGTTCGGAAGCGTAATTGCCTTGCTGGTATCGATGATTCCCATTTCCGGCGTAATCGCCTTCGGGATTCTATTGTCGGCGCTGACCCGGAAAATACGGACCTCGATGCTTTGGCTGGTTACGGTTTTCCTGCTGTTCTTGGGGATTGAATGGGCCGATGCGGCGCTGCGGTGGATCGAACCCGCCAATTTCCCGGCGCTCGCGGCTCCCGTCCCAATTTTGCTGAGCAGCGTCGCCGGCTGGGTTTCTCCTTTTGCCTATTTGAGCCGGGTGTGGACCGCGTTGGAAGCGGGGTCAATGATCGAGTTTGGGGCCGGACTGGCTGGTTCCCTGGCCTATTCCCTAATCCTGCTGGGATTAGCGGTTCTCAGCTTGAGAAGCAGAGGGGTGAAGGCTCGATGAAACGGGTATGCATTGTCTTTCTGGCCGGGCTGATCGTTCTGATATCTGGAATCCAGGCCACCGCCTCAAGCCCGCCCAGCGCTACGGCGGATTCCCCCGAGTCAATCCAGGCCCGGAAAAACCGGGAGTTTGTCTATGGCTTGGCCTTGGCCAACGGGGAGCATTACACGGCTTCGTTCAGCCCCCAAAAGATTGACGCCGTCTATGGGCTGGCTGATTATAACAACGCCATCACCGCGCGCCATACCGATGTTTATTTCTGGGCGTTGACCGGCGAATACATGGCGGATTGGGATGGCTACAACCGCACGCTCTCCGGCAAGCTGGAGATTTTACGCGGCAATCGCATTTACCGGACGCTATCCCGGACGCCGTTCGCCTTGGAATACGAAAAAGGCTATCAAGGGCCTCCCGGCCGGCTGCTGGTGGGGGAAGCGGCGGAGCGGTCCGCTGCCGGCTACCAGGCCAGACTGGAAGCTTATAACCGGGCGCTGGAGGAGTATTATCGGCAGCGTGACGCGTATCAGCGCGCAGTCCAAAATTATCTGGGAGCTCCTCGGGATTCCCGCTCCGGCCCGCCGGTCGAGCCGCAGCCGCCGGAGCAGCCTGCGGAATCCCCGGTCAATCTGGACCAGGGTTTTATCGTGAATCTGCCGGCCGGGGAATATACGATCCGGTTTCGTGACGACACCGGAAAGCTGGTGGCCGGAAGCGAGCGGAAATGGATTGCCTTTGCAGGCTCCAGGCAGGGAATCGGCTATGAAATCACCCCGTGGAACCGTTGGACCCGGCCGTTCCGGAGCGCGGATTTGGCGGAAGGTTGGTTCGTCCGCGGCAGCCGTCCGTTTTTCCTGAAACCGTTCCGGACCGCGCTTTTTAACAGCCATCATTATGCCAAACTCACCAATCTGCCCTCCCCTGGCAGCGGCCGGGGAATGGAAAACGGCAAAACCTGGGCTCCGATGGGGTCGCTTCCCAAGAGCAGTCTCACGGTTCAGATCTTGGCCAACGGAAAAATCATCCGGGAAATCCGGGAGAAACCGTATTTGGTGAAACAGCATCCTGGATCGGCTTTGGGTTACGAGATCGTGGAGCATCGTCCCGCCGCCGGCGCGCCGGAAGAACCTTCGTTGGTCGGGTATCGGATCGAGCCGCCGCCGAGGGCCGGCAACCGTTCCTATACCGTTCGTTTGGTGAATAGCGACGGAACGGAGGTGCCGGGAAGCCGCCGGCTGCTTACGGTAATTACCGGTTCCAAGGAAGCCCTTTTATGGACGATCGCTTTATTCCCGCTGTTCCTCGGAGCGGTGGCGGGTGGAATCCGGCTCCTTCAAAACCGCCGGTCCGGCTCATTGGGCGGCAAGCCTGAATAGTGACCCGAACCGGATGTTTGATGGGCGACCGGGGGTTGATTGGGGACGCCAACGCCCGTTAGTAAAAAAGGAGAGATAAACATGCAAAGGATTGGCTTTATCGGATTGGGAGTCATGGGCAAACCGATGTCACGGAATTTACTGAAGGCCGGTTATCCGGTGGTGGCCTATGACCTCAATCAAACGGCGTTGCAAGAAGTGGCGGCGGCCGGCGCGACGGCCGGCAGCTCTCCCGCGCAAGTCGCGCGCGAGGTGGATGTGGTAATCACGATGCTGCCGAATTCGCCGCAGGTTAAAGAAGTCATCTTGGGAAAAGGCGGTGTTCTCGAAGGAGCCAAGCCGGGATTGATTATCATTGATATGAGTTCCATTGTGCCGCAGGCGTCCCGGGAGATCGCGGCCAAAGCCGCCGAGCTGGGAGTGGAGATGCTCGAAGCTCCGGTAAGCGGTGGAGAGCCCAAGGCCGTGGACGGCACGCTGTCGATTATGGTCGGCGGAAAACAAGCGGTATTGGACCGCTGCCATGAAATTCTGGCGAAACTGGGCCGCTCGATCGTCTTATGCGGCGAGACTGGCGCGGGAAACACGACCAAGCTTGTCAATCAGATCATTGTGGCCCTAAACATCGCCGCCGTTTCCGAGGCCATGGCCCTGGGAACCAAGGCCGGCGTCGATCCGGAATTGATCTATCAGGCGATCCGCGGCGGTTTGGCCGGCAGCACCGTGCTCGACGCCAAAGTTCCGCTGATGCTGGCCGGTAATTTTAAGCCCGGGTTTAAAATTGACCTTCATATTAAAGATCTGGCCAACGCCATTGACACCGGCCATGAAATCGGGGTTCCCCTGCCGTTGACCGCGCAGGTCATGGAGATTCTCCAAAGCTTAAAAGTGGACGGACAGGGGCAAAGCGATCACAGCGCGATCGTTCAGTTCTATGAGAAGCTGGCCCGGATTGAAGTCCGCAAGCCCTAAAGCGCGCCCGGTTTCCGGGCTGCAGCCGCCTTGCCGGCGCCCGATGGGCCTTGGCTTTTGGCATAGCGTGAAAGAAAACCACCGGCGGGGCCGGTGGTTTTCTTTTGACGAATGTCCAATCCAAATAAGCATTTCTAAACATCCCGCGGAATAAAAAGAAACGGTAATCACCGGAGAATAACGGGCGAATATCCGTAACAATCCTACCATGCAGCTTCGTCTCCTTATCCTTTTGGAGTTTCTTCCCGCTTTCCTCCGCCGCCAACTGACTTAAATCCATTGGCAACTGACTTATCCACATTGTCAGGATGCTTTTCCACATTGGCAAGTGGCAATGCGAAATTGCGATCCACCAATTGGAAATTGGCACCTGCCAATCTTTCAGGGGCAGATGACAATCCACCGGAGGCAAATGGCAATGGACCATTGCCAACCAGCAACTGGAAATTGCCGGATGACTTTTCCACAGTGGCGGGAAACGCGATTGAAACGAATGAGGATGGAATGAGGGAGGAGATCCGTGGAGCGTCCAAGAGGAAACGAAAACCGGCGTTATGGCATGCTACCAGATCTTATCTTACCCGGCGTCGCCAAAAAGGTAGGTCGCCACCATGTCCACCAATTCAGCGGTCAATCTTTGTCTGCGGTCCGCCCCGGCCCCGGAAAAGACAATCTCGTCAACCACGCTGTGAACCGTCCAATACACCACCGAAGCCGCGGACTCCAGGTCCACGACCCGCAACTGGGGTTGCGCTTCCCTCAGATATTCCAGCGTAAATTGAATGGTGTTCCGGTCGTACTCCTCGGTGAGTTGGCGAATTTCGGGGTCCGCCAAATACATGACGATCAGCTCATTGTGAAAGCCGGTAAAGACCTGATGGGCATCGAGGATGCTGTCGATTAGGCCCCTTAAAAACTCCCTCCGGCTGAGGCTTTCCCTGTCTAGCGCGGCGACATGCCCGTGGAATATCGCGCTGAACTCGTCGAGATAAATCCGCAGCGCCTCGAAGAACACCGCTTTCTTATCCCGAAAATAGGAATAGAAACAGCCGGTGGCCACCCCCGCCGCTTTGGCGATTTCTTTCGAATTGGTGGCGTGAAACCCTTTTTCGGAGAACAGTTGCATCGCGGCGGCGATGATCTGCCGTTTGGTCTGGATGCTGCGCTGCTGCCGCGGAATACGGGCCTGGCTTTTGCGGTCCTTCATCATATCACCCATTATGATTCTATTATACACCATGACCATCGTCAACTTAAAATGTGAAATTCAGTTCATCTTATCGTTGACAAATATGAACTTTATTTCATATAATTTGATTGAAGCACCGATTTGTGATTGGATTGGGATAAGCCGGATTTGAACGAGGAGGAGTGAAATGAATCGTGATTCCAATTTATTGGCCTGTCCTAAAACCGGACAACTCTTACTGCTGGAGCCGCAGGCAAAGCGGGCCGTTTCCGCCGACGGCAAAATCATCTACCCGATCATTGACGGCATTATTGATTTGGTCACCGCTGAGACGGAACACCAGCACATCGCCGCTTCGTATGATTTGGTTTCCGTTTCGTACGATAAGCTGCTTACCGGAGCGAATCTGGCGACCCGCTGTTACAACCGGATGGTATGGGGGTTGCGTGACAGCGATTATATCCAAAAACTGCTGCCGTTATTTCCGGAGGCAGCCAATCAAATCATTCTGGACGCACCGGTGGGGACGGGCGTATTTACGCTCGAACTCTATCGGAAGCTAGCGAAATCCTCTCAAATCATCGTTCTCGACTATTCCATGCAAATGTTGCGAAAAGCGCAGGAACGCTACGAACAAAACGGCCTCGGCAATATCATCTATGTGCGCGGCGATATCGGAAGACTGCCGTTTCCGGCGGCGGGCATCGATATTCTGCTGACCATGAACGGATATCACGCTTTTCCCGAAAAAGAGCGGGCCTTATCGGAAATGGCAAGGGTGCTTCGACCGGGCGGCGCGTTGCTAGGCTGCTTCTATATTCGCGGGGAAAGGGCAGTGACGGATTTTTTCATCGATCGGGTCTATACGAGGCTGGGATCGTTTACTCCGCCATTTTATGGTTTTCAAGAAATCAAGGACCGCTGGAGTCAATATTTTGAGTTCACGCAATACGACAACGTCAAATCCATCCTTTATTTCGCCGGAATAAAAAGGAATCAATAAAAATGGCGGCGCTGTTTTTGGAATACGTTTGTTCACTTAACTGACCAAGCCTTGTGAAAAAAGTCTTTTTACAACGCGTTTTGATTCCTTTGGGAATCTTTTTTTTATCGAAAACACAATGGGATATACCGTCAATCGTTACAATTGTTTGATAATAATGAAGGATGCCGGACCGGTTTATCAAATAATTTATACCAGCCATGATCCAACCAAGGCTTCAATCTCTGAATGGCCCAAACTCCGGGGGACTGAACAATCCGGATCTCACCGGTTTAATCAAAAACTCCGGATCAAGAAGGAGGACTCATGGAAACGAAAAACGCCCAAAGCAAGCTCTGGTTCATTATTGTAATCGAGTTGCTGGTGATCGGGGCCGTTTGCCTGGCCAGCCGGCTGGGAGGAGTGTTTTATTACCTTTTTTATCACCTGGGCTATGGAATCGGATTAAGCATTTTGGCGCCTTTGGTTTATGTGTTTTATTATGAGCGGAAAAGTTTCTCCAGTTTGGGAATTAAACCGGTCACTTGGCGGTCCGTTGCGGTCGCGGCGTTGTTTATCGCCATTTCCATCGGCGGGCAATTGTCCGGCAGGCGGCCGGTGATGCCGTCGGCGCTGGCGATGGCCTGTGCCACGATTCCATTAATCATGACTACCTTTTTCGAGGAGTTTTTGTTTCGCGGTTTTTTTCAAACCCGGCTTGAAGCGCGTTGGGGTCCGATTCCCGCGATCATCGGATCGGGACTGGCTTTTTCCTTGTATCATGCCGGATATCCGCCCTTTCGGGAGATTCATCTCTTACTCACATTACTGGCAGTGGGAATAATGTTCGCCCTGAGTTTTAAATTGGCCCGGAATAATCTGTTCACATCGTTCGCGGTCAATCTGCCGAACGCGGTCTTGACCTATCTGTATACTCCGGCCAGTTTTCCCAATTTCACACCGGGAATCGCGATTGCCTCCCTGATTACAATGACGCTGACAATCGTTGTCTTGGCGGGATTCGGCAGTCACCGGGCGCGAACAGTTATCATGAAGATCTTGAAAACTTAAGGCCGGAACCTACAGAAAAAACCGGTCGATTCCGATAAAGAGATCGAATCACAGGATGCGCCGATTCGGGAGAGCGATTCCCAAACCGGGAATCGCTCCTGATTTAGGCTCAAAACAACGGCCATCGCCATCTGCGAAACTTTTTCATCCGAAAAGGTTGGATTAAGCGCGGTTTCATCGTTGGATCGCAACCGGCGGGATTATTGAAACAAGATGTTAGATGGCCGGGAGGTGTCGGATTCGGATGCGGATGACAAAAATTATTATTTGCCTGGCCATATTGGTGTTGATGGTCCAAGCCCCCACCTACGCCACAATCTCCGCCGGACTGGAATGGAGCAACCAGGGGGAGTCGGGGGTCAATACCGCCAAAGTCGATTGGAACATTTCCGACCGCTGGACGCTGCGGGGCAGTTACAACTGGGACATCGAAGATCTCTCCGCCGGCCTGGTTTATCACCTGGATTCCGATAACAAAATTTTTCGGCCCTACGCCGGTATCGGAGTCCGCGATCTGCTCCAAAAATCGGATCAGGATCTATCGTTCGGCGAGAAGGTCGAGATCATCGCCGGAGTCGGGGTGAACCTAAGCGCCAAGCGCGACGGCGGCATTTATCTTACCGCGGAGTTGCGGGCGGTTCCGGCCACCATCTTCAACAACCCCGACTCGGAACGGTTGGATCCGATTATCAGCGCCACTATCAATTACCGGATCTCCCATCAGCCGTCCCGGACCCAGCGGCCCCGGAATGTTTCCGAGAGCGATTATAACCTTTTATGCCGGCTGGTGACAGCCGAAGCCTCCGGCGAACCGTTCGAGGGACAGGTTGCGGTGGCGGCGGTGGTTTTAAACCGGGTGGCCAGTTCCAAATTCCCCGACACGATCCGGGGGGTCATTTATCAACAAAACCAGTTCAGCAGTTTGCCCAAACTGCCGTACGTCACGCCCACCGAATCGTGCCGGAGAGCGGTGGCCGCGGCGCTCAACGGCGACGACCCGTCGCGCGGCGCCTTATATTTTTACAATCCCCGGCTCTCTTCCCCGGAAGGTCTGAGGTTCTTCCGTTCAGGGCGGTTGCGGGTGCTGGTCACCATCGGCAATCACATCTTTTTAACGGAGTAGCCAAAGGAGGAAGACAACGTGGGTAAAGTTTTGTGCTTTATCTATCCCGAGATGGCCGAATTTGAAGTCACCTATGCGATCCACCGGTTAAAACACATCGGCCGGAAAGAGATCGTGATGATCGGGGCCGGGATGGAACCGGTCCGGAGCCAGTCGGGGTTTCGATACCTTCCCGATGTTACTATCGGGGAAGCGCTGAAATTCGGCGATGCCGAAGCGCTCGTGATCCCGGGAGGGCCAATCACCGCGTCGGATCCGCTGATCACGGAACTCATTCAAAAACTGGATCGTGAAGAGAAGCTGCTGGCGGCGATCTGTTTCGGGCCGCAGTTTCTGGGAAGGGCCGGTATTTTGGACCGGCATCGTTATACCACTTCCTGCTCGCCGGAGCGAATCGCCGGATTGGGGCTGGACGATCCGTTCCCGTGGCCCAATTGGGTCCGGCAGGGGGTAGTCAGGGACGGGCATGTGATTACCGCTTTGGGAACCGCTTTTATTGATTTTGCTTTTGAAATATTCGATTATCTGCGGATTTTCGCGAGCCGGGACGAGATGGCTGAATTGTACCGCAATGTCATGCCGGCCTCGGCGCTGTTTGAATAATCCGGGCCCAGGCAAAAATGCCAAGGGCATGCATATATGCATATAAAAGATTTAATTCAACTTAGATAATTGCAGTTAGATAGTATCATCTCACGTCGAACCGATTCGGAGGTTGTCATGGCGCTTTCTACCTCTCCAGGGCAAAAAGTTTGGCTGGTCGCGGCCGATATGGGGCTGGGGCATCAACGGGCCGCTTATCCCTTGAAAGAATTGAGCGGAGGGCAAGTGATCACCGCTGGTTCCCCGGAGTATGCCTCGGCCCGCGAAAAAAAACAGTGGAAGCGGATGCGGACGCTTTATGAAGGCCTGTCGCGCATCAACCATATTCCGATTATTGGCGGGTTTCTCTTCGGCCTGCTCGATCGCTTGCAGGAGATCAATCCCTATTATCCGTTCCGGGATCTGTCCACCCCGACCATGCAGGTGAAATACCTGGGTTCGCTGATCAAAAAAGGCCTCGGCCAAACCATGGTTGAGCGGATGAGCGCCCAACCGCTGCCGCTGGTTTCGACGTTCTTCGCCATTGCCATGGCTGCCGACAAACAAGGTTATCCGCAAGTTTACCTGATCATCACCGATACCGATTTAAACCGGGTCTGGGTGGCCGACGATCCGGCGGCGAGCCGCATCGTTTATTTCGCTTCGTGCGGCCATGCCGTCCGGCGCTTGAAACAATACGGGGTTCCCGACGAACGGATCATTCTGACCGGTTTTCCGCTGCCCAAGGAGAACCTGGGCGGCCCGGATCTGGAGATTTTGAAATCGGATCTGGCCCAGCGGATTATCCATCTCGATCCGGCTCACCGGTTCCGGGCCATGCACCAAGTGGAAATCGAGCATTATCTGGGCAAAGAGAACTTCGCCAATCGCAATTCGGGAACCCTGACCCTGACCTTCGCGGTGGGTGGCGCCGGCGCTCAGAAAGAGATCGGCGCAGCGATCCTTGCCAGTTTGAAAGAGCCGATCCAGAACCGGCGGATCCGGCTCAATCTTGTGGCCGGAGTGCGTAGCGAAGTCCGTGATTATTTTAAAGCGGTTCTCATGCAATGCGGTTTAGTGGAACAGCTCGGCGCCGGAGTGAATATTCTCTATGCCCCCACCCAGGAAGAATATTTCCCGCTCTTTAACGCGTTATTGCGAACCACGGACATTCTGTGGACGAAACCCTCGGAGCTATCCTTCTATTGCGGGCTGGGGATTCCGATTATTATCGCGCCGCCGCTCGGATCGCATGAACATTTCAATAAAAAATGGCTGATCGACCATCGCGCGGCGATCCCGCAGGAAGACCCCACCTGCTGCTCGGAGTGGCTGTTTGATATCCTGGAGGAAGGGAAACTGGCCCAGGCCGCCTGGGACGGTTTTTTGAACACCCGCAAATGCGGAACATTCAAGATCGAGGAGTATCTCGCCACCGGAACTATCACCCGTGATCTTTCACCGTTAAAGCGCTGAACGCGGATGGCCGATCCTTTTGGCGAATGCTGGCCGCTGTTTGCCGAATCCAAAAGGAGGGAAAAACTATGGTCAGACTGATCGTCAAGCCTTGGCGACTTTGGCTGATCGCCGCCGTTTTAATCACGACGTTGGGATGGCCCCCAATTGGCGGGAATCGTTTAAACCGGACGATTCCGGAGCAGCCCGGCATAGCCTTTGCCGAAAGCAATAAGCTGCCCGTCGGGTTTGTCTATTTGGATCGAGTAGCTCCGGAGATCATCCTTGAGATCCGTTATTCCACCGATTATAATTTTGCCGGAACCCAAATCGACGGCTACCGCGCGGCCCGGGCCATACTGACCGAACCGGCCGCGACCGCCCTGCGGGACGTGAATGCCGAATTGAAAGCCAAGGGATACCGGCTGAAGATCTATGACGCCTACCGGCCGCAACGGGCGGTCAGCCATTTTGCGCGGTGGGCCAAGGATCCGGCCGACAATAGGATGAAAGCCATGTTTTATCCCAAGGTCGACAAAAAAGATCTGTTCCGTTTGGGTTACATCGCCTCAAAATCAGGGCATTCCCGGGGCAGCACCGTTGATCTGACCCTGGTTGACGCCGCAACCGGCCAAGAGATTGACATGGGAAGCAGCTTTGACTTTTTCGGAGCGATTTCCCACCATGACACGAACCTGATCGCTCCCGAACAGGCCCGAAACCGGAACATTTTGAAAGAGGCCATGGTCAACCATGGTTTCAAACCATATCTCAAGGAATGGTGGCATTACACCCTGGCCAACGAACCGTTCCCTGATACTTATTTTGATTTTCCAGTGGAATGAGCCGCGAGCCATTGCCGCGCCAAAGAAAAACCCCTACCGCCGCCTGAGCGGAAGGGGTTTGATTATGAGGTGAGGGATTGATATTCAAGATGGAACGTTATCAGGTTATGACGCGTTTTCGACCGCGCGAAACTTTTGATATTCCTCGGCCGCCGCTTGCTGCGCGTTATCGCGGATCGAATCGACTTCATTGAGATTTTCGCGGAGCACGGCCACCACCTCCGAGTCAATGGCGCCGCTTTCGCTCATGGCGATGAGCGTCCGAAGCGCTTGTTCCTCCGGCATGCCGGCCCGGTATGGCCGGTCTTCCATTAAGGCCGTAAAGATATCGGCGACGGCCATGATCCGCGAGCCCATGTCCAGTTCGGGGCCACGGAGGTGAAAGGGATAGCCGTTGCCGTCCAGCCGTTCGTGATGCAGGGTTCCCCAGCGGTTGATGGTTTCCAGGCCTTGGACTTTTTCCAGGGTGCGGTAGCCGTGATAGGGATGGCTTTTGATGATGTTTACTTCCGCTTTGGTAAGATTGGCGGGCTTCTCCAGAATCTCGACGGGAATCGCCAGTTTCCCCAGATCGTGCAGGTATCCGGCGATCCTCATTTCAAAACACTCCTGATTGGAAAAGCCCATGCGCCGGGAGAGGGCTTCCGCGCTGGCCGCCACCCCGGCCGAATGGGTGGCCGTGAACGGGCTTCGAAAGTCGATGATTTGGCAGAACAATTTGGCGACATTCAGCAATCGCTTCCGGTTGAGGCGGATCAGATCCGGTTTGAGGGCCTGGGCGATGATCGAATCGGTATGAGCGGAAATGAGGTCCAGCCACAAATATTCCCGTGGCGCTAGATGCTTGAAAACGGCCACCAGCTCGGGAGAGAACATCCGGCCGGACTGCCCCTCGATCTGCGAGACAATTCGCGGCACCTGGCTGAGGATTTCTTGGGTCTTGTCGATCAACACATCGATCCGGTCGGCCAAATGAATGATTTGGCTGCCGAACAGGATATCATCTTTGAGAACGGCGGAGTCCCGATCCTGCCAGTACACGTGGTGCGCGCTTACCAAGGCCGCGATCTTGGGCAGGGGCATGTATTTACGAAGCAGGCTCTCTCCGAGGGTTCCGTGCTGGCGCAAGCCGTAATTATCGAAATTGATCTCAAAATGCAGGGCGTCAAGTTTGTTATGAAGCGATAACAATCCAATATCATGCACTAAACTGGCCAGAACAATCTGCACCTTTTCGTTTCTGGGCAGACCCACCGTTTCGGCCAGACGTAGGGCCAGATAGGCCACTCGCTTGTGATGATTCATCACCGAAGGGCTGACCATATCCAGCGCTCCGGAGAAACAACTCACCAGGTCCAATAAGGGAATTCGCAAATCATCCATGATTTACACCTACTGATCAGGATTCGTTATTTCTAACTTGTTTATCGCCAAAGCGTTTATTTCCTTCAGCCCGGCAATGATTTTAACCATTTTTTTATATTTAACGGGATTTAACCATGACCATGCGAAATTATTTTCGGACGGCCGTTTCGTCCCGGTGGCCCAGGCTTATCTTTTCCAGGGGAAATTAATCTTTTCTTTAAATTTATTTTCGGAGGCCCGGAAATTTCCCTAAATTATGAAGGAATAAAATAAGAAAAGAGCGAATAATCTTTCTTAAAATCAAACTGATACATCAGACTTCAGATTTGGGGCGAATCATGAAGCAAACAACGCTCAGGATCAAGGAAACCGATATCAAAGCCCTTTCCGATCTGGCCTATCGAAAGATCAAGGATGCGATCATTTCGGGACGGTTTTCCCCCAATGACCGGATCAGCGAGCGAAAGCTCGCCGATGAGATGGGGATCAGCACCAGCCCGGTGAAACAGGCATTGAACCGCTTGCGATACGAGGGTTTAATCGAGATTAAGCCCAGGAGGGGAACCTATGTCGCTCCGTTCTGCTTTGCCGCGTTGGAAGAGATCTCTTGGATCCGGGCCTATATGGAGGGGCTGGCCGCGCGGTTCGCGGCGATAAAAGCCGTTGAAGCGGACGTGTTGAAGATCCAGCAACAGTTGCAATTGATGGAAGAGTTATCGGCCAAGGGGAATCTGGAGAAACTGGTCAAGGCGAATACGGAGTTTCATGCGCTGCTTCACCGGATCAGCCGCAATCAGTATATCACCCAGTTGGTAGAGATAGTACGTTCATTTGATCTGAGCGTCAGAAAAAGGGCGCTAGCCTGTCAAGACGAAGTAAGGCGAGGCTTGACCGAGCACCGGGGCATCGGCGAAGCCGTGATCGGACACGCTCCCGACCTGGCCGAGGAACGAATGAAACAGCATATTATCAGGACGGCGCGGTTTGTGCTGAATGAGGGAGAGAAGGAATAAGGCTGTCGCGGCTGTCTTCATAATTAATGCCATTGCCTGGAAAAGGATGAATAGATAAATACAGTTATTCTGATATATCAGATATCAGTATGTCATTTAAGCAATACCGAATTCGAAGTAAAGGCAGGTTGGGATCGCGACAGCGGTATGCATTCGAATTGGAAAGGAGGTTGATATCCAAAATGTGATAAGCGGTCGGCCCGGCTCACCAACTGTAAAATAAGAGGAGGTAAAGTGTTGATGAAACGCGGTATTTTGTTATCCTTCGTATTGCTATTTTTACTCGGGGGCACGCTGGTAATATCGGCAAAAGAAGTTTACCCTTTGAAAGGTGATGTAACGCTTACATATTGGATGGAGTTAAACGCCAACGTGGCGCTAGTCGCCAAGAATTTCGGCGATACCGAGTTTGCCAAGGAATTACAGAAACGGACCGGCGTAAAGGTCAAGTTTTTGCACCCGGCCGCCGGGCAAGCCAAGGAAGCATTTAATCTGATGTTGGCCTCCGGCGATCTTCCGGATATCATCGAGTATAATTGGTATGAGATACCCGGCGGACCCAATAACGCGCTTCAGAACGGGCAGATCGTCGCCTTGAATTCGATCTTCGATAAATATGCGCCGAATTTGAAAAGCTTTTTAAAGAAAAATCCGGATCATGCCCGCAAAATTCGAACCGACGAGGGGAGATACTATGTTTTCCCGTTTTTCCGGGGCGAACAGGGCGATACTTCGTTACTGGGGCTTCAGGGACCGATCGTCCGGAAAGATTGGCTCGACGAACTGGGTCTGCCGGTTCCGGAAACCATTGATGACTGGTACGTGACGCTTAAAGCGTTTAAAGAGAAGAAGAACGCCACCATCCCGCTGGGTTTGGAACCGAAAAACCTCACCCTTTTCTTTGCGGGCGGTTTTGACAACTCCGCTGATTTCTATGTGGAAAAGGGCAAAGTTAAATTCGGGGGCATCGAACCCAATCGCAAACAGTACTTCGAGACCATGCGCAAATGGTATAGCGAGGGATTGCTTGATCGGAACTTCTCCACGACTACCCGTAAAATACTGGATGCCAATGTGTTGACCGGTAAAACCGGCGTCACCTACGGCGCAGGAGGCAGCGGTGTCGGTCGCTATATGGAATCAATGCGTGACAAGGATCCGAAATTCAGCCTCATCGGCGCTCCGTTTCCCGGACCCAAAAAAGGAGTTCCGGCCCGGTTTGCCTATCAATCGCCGGCCTACGGACGGAACAGCACTGGCAGCGTGGCCATTTCTACCAAATGCAAAAACGTGGAAGCAGCGGCCAGATTGCTGGACTACGGTTACAGCAGGGAAGGACATATGCTCTATAACTTCGGGATTGAAGGCGTCTCCTATAAAATGGTTGACAAATATCCGACCTATACCGAGTTAATCATGAAGAATCCCGAAAAGCTCTCCAACACGCAAGTCATGTCCAAGTATATGCGCTCCCATACCAGCGGACCGTTCATTCAGGATAAACGGTATCTGGAACAGTATTACGAATGGCCGCAACAAAAGGTCGCCATGGTCAACTGGAAAAAGAATGATTACGTCAAATACGTTTTACCGCCGGTGACCCCGACTCCCGAGGAAAGCTCCGAGCTGGCCAGGATTATGAATGAGGTCCAAACCTACAGCGATGAGATGTCCTACAAGTTCATCATGGGTACCGAGCCTATCGAGAACTTCAATCAGTATGTCGCTCAGGTCAAAAAGCTCGGCATCGACCGCGCGGTCCAGATTTATCAGGCTTCGTTGGATCGGTACAATAAGCGGAAATAAGGGACAAATCAAGGATAACGAGGTAGAACCTCCAAGGTCAGCCTGGTAACAGCCATGGCCGCAGAGGGTTTTATCAGAACATTAGCTGGGTAGGGATAGTGGACCCGCACGTCGCCAGACTTGCGGGTCCCTATTAAATGTCCGGTGAATGATTTATCCTTGCTTCGCTTAGTTTTTTAAACCCACGGAGACTTTCATCAGGTTGTCTAAAACGTTTTAAAACCGTTGACAATTGAAACGGGCAATGTTTTGATAAAAATAGACAGAGAGAAAGGGAATGGGAATGAGCGTTGCACTTTCCAAGAAAAGAGAGGCCGAGCCCGTAAAAGCGGGATTTTTGCAGCGGGTGGCCGTAGACTTTGGGCGGA
>JAEYGI010000068.1 GCA_023402395.1 Bacillota bacterium | reverse complement strand
ACAGCCAAGGCATCTACGAATTCATCCTCGACCGCATCCTGAAAATCCATGACAAACTTCTTCCGTCCGATCCCGAATACCAACAACTGGGCGAACGATCGGACGAAATCCGGCAACAACTCACTCCCAGCCTCGGCCCGGAAGAACTGGCGCTCTTCGATGACTTTGACAGCAGCCGGGCCGCCCAAATGAACCGCCAGGACGAACTGATCTATAGCAGAGGGCTGATGGACGGAATCATCCTCGGTTCCTGGGTCGAACGGATTAAACGCGGGGAAGAGCTTGAGGTTCCGTGAACATAGCGATTCGGGATCTAAACCAAGGAACGGAATCCGCTGCGCTTTGGCGCCAATCTGCCACTTTTGTGGCGGTCAAAAGTGGCGCAAAAGCCGCCGGACACCAAGGTTTCCCGTCCTTCCTTTTATCCCATGGCATCCATGACCATGGGAGCCTCGTGATAGGCCCCGTCCATCCGGGACGGATGCCTTCAGGGTTGGTTCTTCGACCGTGACCGCTGTGCGAGTCCGTATCGCAAAGCGGCGCACGTCCATCCTGGACTCTTCCGGGTAAATTTGTGGGTCTATGAGATGCTTTGGAGAAGTAGGTAACGTGTTCGGGTTTCTGGAAGAACGTGACCGGCAGGAAAGAGGTCGTGCGGGGAAGAATATCGGGCCACCTTATTCCATTTAATTGTTTTGGGATGCGATCCAAGACAATGTGAAGTCAAACGTTATTGTAGGGAAAATCATTCTTCAGCTACTCGAAACTGTCCGGCGCCTCAACTTTCACAGCGCCGGGGATTGCCTTGCCGGATTGGTTGAACTTGCAGTTTAGCATACGCGTCGTCAAAAGCGAGGAGTTCTAGGCGCGACCGAAGGAGGACCGGAACCGTACTCGATGTACGGTGAGGACCGGACTGACCGAGCAACGACGAAATCCGACGCTTTTCACGGCGCATCAACTAATCCGGCAAATCTTACAGAATCTCTTTCATTCTCTTTTTTCTTTCTGAATGCTTTCTATCCCATTCCATGCTCGGCGGTGACAACCAAGACAGCTACGGCCAGCCAACTTTGTAACCCAAATTTTAGGAGTGAACCGCTTGGTTCTTTCTGGAAAGAGTGCTACAATAGAGATATTGCTTGACCGCAGCCTCAAGCCCAATCGTTACGGAACGATTGGGCAATCGTCGAATTGAATCGAATCAAGGATGAGGTAATCGAAGATCATGCCGGAATCGAATTCCAAGCAAAAAACCCGCACCTTTCTCCGTTTTCTGAAGTATATTCGCCCCTATTGGAAATACGTCGCCGCCTCCGCGATCGGGGGCGTCATCAAATTCACCGTCCCGCTGCTGGTGCCCCAGGTCACCCGCTACCTCTTTGATCGGGTCTTTCTCAATCCGCAACTGTCAAGCGCGGCCAAGTTCGAGCATCTTTATTTTTCCGTGGGGTGGCTGGCCGTGATCTTCATTTTGGTCTGGATGCCCGGAACCTATATTCGCCATTATTACTCAGGCAAGGCGGGGCACCGGTCCGTCTTTGACCTCCGCTGCGACCTCTACGAACGGGTGCTGCGGATGTCGGCCTCGTTTTTTCAGCGCCACAAATCGGGCGGAATCGTCTCCCGCCTGATCAATGACATCGCCCTGGCCCAAAACCTGGTTGGCAACGCTTTGACCAGCGTCTGGATTGACAGCGCGGCGCTGCTGTTCATCCTGGTTTTCATGTTTCAGATTGACGTCACCCTGACCCTGGTCGCCCTGGTCACTTTCCCCTTCTATATCTATTTCTACCGTAGCCTGGGCGGCAAGCTCAAGCAATCCAGCCTCCAGGTGCAGCAGGAGATCGAGACCATCTCCGGCAACCTGCAGGAGCGGATCGCCGGCAGCCTGGTGGTGCACGCCTTTGTCCGCGAGAAATATGAGCAGGAGCATTTCCACAGGGATTCGGAGAAACTCTTCACCACCACCATGAAGACCGTCAGCCTGAGCAGCCTGAATCTGACCATCACCGGGATTCTGACCAGCCTGGCGCCTTTGATTGTGCTGGTCTTCGGCGGCTGGCAAGTGATCCGGGGCCGGGTCACCGTGGGTGAACTGGTGGCGGTCTCGATGTATCTGAACCCGCTTTATCTGCCGCTGCAGCGCTTCTCCGAACTGAACGTGGTCTTTTCCAACTCCATGGCCGCCCTGGACCGGATCTTCGAAATCATGGATGAGAAACCGGAGATTCGCGACGCGCCGGGCGCCGTCGAGTTGAAGGCCGCCGCGGGCCGAGTGCGCTTCGAAAACGTCAGCTTCGCCTATGATCCGGATCACCCGGTGCTGCGCGCCATCGATTTTGAAGCCGAACCCGGCCGGAAAATGGCGCTGGTCGGCCAGAGCGGCTCCGGTAAAACCACCCTGGTCAGCCTGATCCCCCGTTTTTACGAAGTGACCTCCGGCGCGATTCAGGTCGACGGCGTCGACGTCCGCGATTTGAAAGTCAAGTCGCTGCGCCGCCAGATCGGCATGGTGCTGCAGGATCCGGTCCTGTTCAGCGGGACCATTCGCGAGAATATTCTCTACGGCAATCCCCGGGCCGGCGAGGCCGAGGTGGTCAAGGCCTGTATCGCGGCCAACGCCTATGAATTCATTCAGCGGCTGCCCCATGGCCTCGACACCGAAGTGGGGGAGCGCGGCGCGTTCCTTTCCGGCGGTCAGAAGCAGCGGCTGACCATTGCCCGGGCTTTTTTGAAGGATCCCAAGATCCTGATTCTCGACGAGGCCACCTCCAGCCTGGACGTGGAGTCGGAGCAGCTGATCCAGGAGGCGCTGAACCGGCTGATGGAGAACAGAACCACCTTCATCATCGCGCACCGGCTCTCGACGATCATCGACGCCGACCGGATTCTCGTCCTGCATCAAGGGACCATCTGCGAATCCGGCAGCCATCAGCAATTGATCCGGGCGGGCGGAATCTATCAGACGCTGTATTCCAAGCAGTTTACCCTGGCGCGGGCGGGCGGCTGAATATCCAATCTGCTTTTTCTCCTTTTTCCTTTCTCTTTCTGCCGAACCCAACTGGCTGATCCCTTCACGCATCAAAATCCTCGAATAGTTGTCCCCTCCAACGAAAGCGGCGAGTGGTTCGCGGCCGTGCCTTTTTGTAAACCGCTATTGGCGTTTTTCGTCCAATTTTACGGGGACATAAAAGGCTAAGCGGCGACCTCTGCAACCCAGTGCAAAAAAATTAAATTTTTTTGAAGGATTTCTTAACAATGGATCGAATCTTAGAATATGTGGAACCGATTGCATATGGAAACGGGGTGTCATTGAATGGAGCGATTCAAAATATTGAAAGACGCCGTGGCGGAACGAGTGTCGGGAGAGGTTTTCGCCAATATCGGCCATGCGCTGCGTGTTACCGGACTCGCTTTAAGGCTGGGGGAAGAGTTGGAATGCGACCGGGAGATCGTCATCGCGGCCGGACTGCTTCATGATATCGGAGTGCCGTTGGACAAAAACCAGCATTACCTGGCGGGCCTGGCTCCGGCGGAAGAACTTTTGCGAGAGATTGATTTCCCGGCCGACAAACGGGCCGCGGTGTTGCACGCCATAGAAGCCCACAGCCGGTACGGCGGGCCGGCGCCGCGAACCAATGAAGCCAAAGTAATTTATGACGCGGATTGTATCGATTTCGTGGGAGCCATCGGGCTGGCCCGCGGTTTTTACCGCAACCATGTTTCCGGAAAAAAATTAAGCGGTTCGATGGAGGAGGTTCAATCCACCGTACAAGGCTTAATCGACACCATCGGCGCGGAACAGATGTATACGGAAGCGGGGCGGGCGATTCGGCGGCAACGCCTGGCGTATTTAACCGATTACATAAAAGTATTGGAAGCAGAGAATGAAATGGGTCTGGGTTGGTTCAGTATATAAGGTGAGGTGAGGGCAATTAGCACGATTTATGAGATTGCCGAGGTCCTGAAGATCTCGCCGGCAACCGTTTCCAGAGCCATCAGCGGCAAGGGCTATGTCAGCAAAGAATTGCGCGATCAGATCCTTAAAGTCGCCAAAGAAATGGAGTATCAGCCGAACTCCTTTGCCAGGGGTTTATTGAACAAGCGGAGCTACACCATTGGATTGGTGATCCCGGATATCACCAATCCGTTCTTCCCGGCCGTCGCCCGCGGCGTGGAGGATGTAGCCCAGCGCAACGGCTATACGCTGATTTTATGCAATTCCGACGATGACCTTCAAAAGGAAACAAATTATTTGGAAACGTTGCGGAGCAAGCAGATCGACGGAGTGATCTACATCACTTCGCAAGTCAAGGCGCCCCATATTAAAAAGTTGATCAAGGCGGAAATTCCGGTGGTGCTGGGAGACCGGGCCATCAATATCGATTGTGACTTTGTGGCCGCCGACAACGTGGAGGGCGCCTATCAAGCCACCCGTCATCTCCTGGGGCTGGGGCATACTGCAATCGGTATCATAACCGGGCCGCTAACATTGAACACCAGCCGGGAACGGTTGCTTGGCTATCAAAAAGCACTTCTGGATTCGGGAATTCAAGCCAAGGACAGCTTGGTCGTGGAAGGCGACTTCCGGCAGAACGGCGGTTACCTGGCGGCCAGGCAACTGTTTAATCAAGCGGAACCGCCGACCGCGCTGTTTGTCAGCAATGACTTAATGGCGCTCGGCGCGCTGATGTTCATGGAGGAAGAACGAATCGCCGTACCGGACCGGGTGGCTTTGGTCAGTTACGACGATACCTTGCTCGCTTCCGCCACTAATCCCAAGTTGACCACGGTGGCGCAGCCCAAATATGAGATCGGCAGTATCGCCTGTGAGCTTCTGCTGGAGCGGATCAATGATA
Organism: Bacillota bacterium; assembly: GCA_023402395.1. Lineage (GTDB taxonomy): Bacteria > Bacillota > UBA4882 > UBA8346 > UBA8346 > JAEYGI01. The sequence continues at coordinate 23,491 of JAEYGI010000068.1, read as the reverse complement.
AAAGCCGTCCACGGCAACAGGTGGTTTTAAAGCCGAAACTGATCGTCAGGGAATCCAGTGTCTGCCGGAACCGGATGACCTGAATCAAGCCAAAAGAACCCGAGCAATCGGGCATGGAACAAAAAGGGGTTACTTCGATGCGGAACATAATGGTTTTGGGCAGCTTGAACATGGATGTGATTTTGAAGGTAAACGAATTGCCTCAAAAAGGGGAGACGATCATCGCCACCGGCCTTGAAAAGACGCCTGGCGGCAAGGGGGCCAACCAAGCGGTGGCCGCGGCCAAATTCGGCGCCGCCGTCAGGATGGTTGGATGCGTGGGGGCCGACCAGGACGGCCGGGAGATTCTGGACGGGATGAGCGCGGCCGGCGTGGACATTTCTGGTGTTACATATAACAGCGCGGAGCCGACCGGGATTGCGCTGATTACCATTGAGCGTGGAGGCGCCAACACTATCGCCGTGTATCAGGGGGCGAATAGCGGATGCGATTTGGCGGGAGACGCCGCGATCGATGGTTTATATCAATCGGATGCGATCTTGGCGCAACTGGAGATACCGCGGCGGACGGTGGAGAAGGCATTTGTCATGGCCCGCGGCCGGGGAATCCGGACCATATTGAACCCCTCTCCGGTATGCCCGTTGAGCGCCGAGTTACTGGCGCATACCGATTGTCTGGTCCCGAACGAAGTTGAAGCTTCGGCATTATGCGGCGGTCCGATCGCCGGACCGGAGTCGGCCTTGAAGGCCGCGGCGAAATTGCGCGGCATGGGGCCGGAAAGAGTGGTCATCACTTTAGGGGCTCAAGGCGCGGTGTATGCGGGTCCGGAAGGCGAACGGTTCGTTCCGGCCTTTCCGGTCGACGCGGTGGACACCACCGGCGCCGGCGATACGTTCATCGCCGTGTTCGCCACGATTTGGCTGGAGGGACACGGAATTGAAACTTGTCTTGATTATGCGGCCGCGGCCGGAGCTATCACCGCCAGCCGGATGGGGGCGCAGATCGCTTTGCCAACCCGGCGGGAAGTTGAAGAGATGTTGAGCGAGGCCAAACCGGGCTTCATTCCGGTGAGATAGTCAATTTATGGCCGAACCCGGAACGATGGAATGCGAAGAAGGGGGGAATGACCGGGTAGGAAAGGGAGTTCCATATATTAAAGCAAATCATGGGAGGTAATAAAAAGATGAAAAAGTCCAAGTTGTTCAGAACGGCGTTTTTCGCGCTCCTGATGGCGATGATTATGGGGTCGGCGGTGATGCACGCCAGTCCCACCGAGATTACCATGACTTGCATGGCCGGCCTTCCGTATACCGAAGCCATGCCGGCAATGGTGAAAGCCTTTGAAAATGAAAATCCGGGGATCAAAGTAAAAGTGGAATTCTATCCCAACCCCCAGATTCTCCAGATCACCGAGGTTAAGCTCGGCGCCAAATCGAAAACTCCGGATATCCTGTTCACCGATATTCCGCTGGTTTCCGCCTATACGCTTCGGGGTTATCTGACGCCGCTGGATAAATACTTTACGGCCGCGGAGAAGAAGCAATGGGTTCCGGCGGCCGTGAACGCGGCCAGGGTGAATAAGAAACTGATGATCGCGCCATTGAACAACTCCACGCTGGTGCTATTCTATAACAGAAAACTGTTCGCCGAAAAAGGAATCGCGCCCCTGTCCAAAGACCCGAAGGACCGTTTGACCTACGAACAAGTCCTGGAATTGGCCAAAAAGCTGACCATTGACCGGAATAACGACGGTATCAACGAAGTATGGGGTTTTTGCTTTACTCAGGTCAACCGGGCCTATCAATTATTGCCGTTGCCGCAATCCCTGGGGGCCAAAGTCATCGGCCCCGACGGATTAAAGACCAGAGGGATCATCGACTCCCCCAAATGGGTCAAAGCGTTTCAATTTTATCAGGATTTATTTAATAAGTGGAAGGTAGCGCCCAAAGGAATCGCCCCGGCGGAGACCGTCAATTTCTTTAAGAGCGGCCGGCTGGCCATGATGCTGGGCGTCGAATACCAGGCGAAAACGATTCAGGAGGCCTCCAGCCTTGATTGGGACTTTGCTCCGTATCCATACTTCGAAGGGGGCAAGCCGGTAACGGCCACCGGCAGTTGGAGTCTTGGGCTCAACGCCTATTCCGAGAACAAGGAGGCGGCCGCCAAGTTCATCCGCTATCTGAGCATCGCTCCGGGCTGCATCGAATGGTTCAAGGCCGACGGGCATCTGCCGCCCAACCAAAAGTCCCTGGAGTATATCGAAGCCAATCCGGAATATGAAAAATTCCCGCTGAACATCTTCAAACTGGCCAACTACGAGTCGCTTCACACGGCGGTTCCCCGTCCGGTGACCCCTGGTTACCTTGAATACGAGCAGACGCTGAACGCCGCGTTCGAAGATATCCGCAACGGTTCCGACGTCAAGCAAACTCTGACGAACGCCGCTGCCAGAATCGATCAAATGCTCATGAAATATCGATAAAATAGGTCTTACCGGGAATCAAAAGGGGCTCCGCCGTGAACGCCGGGCCCCTTTTAATTCCTGATAGGGGAGGAATGGCCGTGCAGATCAGTATCAAAAAGGAATCCTTGACTCCGTATCTGTTTTTGTTGCCTGCCATGATCGGGCTGCTGCTGTTTCGGATTATGCCGATTCTCTGGGCGCTTATCTCCAGTTTTACCTCGGTGAACTTCGCCGGGGTCGCCAAATGGGCCGGCTTCTCCAATTATACGTTTTTGTTTCAAGACCCCAGCTTCTGGAAGTCACTTTGGATTACCGTCAAATGGTCGTTGCTCGTCAATCCGTTTCAGATCATCGCCGCCTTAAGCCTGGGCATTCTCGTCAATCACAAATTAAAGGGGATCGGTTTTTTCCGGACCATGTATTTTCTGCCGATCACCGTTTCCCTGGCCATTGCCAGCACGATCTGGGGATTGATGCTCAATCCCAATTCCGGGTTGATTAACTCGCTCCTGGCTTGGTTCCATATCCCGGCGCAACCGTTTCTGGTCAGCGCCAAACAAGCGCTGTGGTGCATTATGATCATTGCCTCGTGGCGCAGTATCGGCTATTGGATGATGTTTATCCTGGCGGGGCTCCAAGGAATTCCCGAGGAGATCTATGAGGCCGCTAAAATCGATGGCGCAAGTCCCTGGCAGGTCTTCCTGAAGATTACCCTTCCGATGTTAAAGCGGACGCTGGCCTTTGTCACAGTGGCCGATACTTGTTCCAACTTTTTAATCTTTGTGCCGATGTTTACGCTGACCAACGGCGGTCCGGAAATGTCCACCAACGTTTTAATCTACGAGGCGTACAATAATGCCTTCGTCTACGGGAATCGCGGCATTTCCAGCGCGATTGTCATGACCATTTTAATGATTATTCTGGTGGTCGTCGGATTGGAGCTGCGCGTCTTGCGATCAGACCATTAAAGAAGGGGGGCCGCAAAAAGAATGTTGGGAGAAAAGCTTAAAAACATGTTGCTCTATCTGATTCTGTCCGGATTGGCATTGATGGTGCTGATGCCGATCGTTTGGGTCGGAGTCTCCTCATTTCAAACCGATGAACAGATCTTTGAACACCTGATGCCGTTCAGCTGGAAGGCGTTCTTCCCGGAAAATCCGAACTTGGGCGCCTATTATTCGGTATTCATCGAAAAGAACTTTGGCCGGGCGTTGCTCAATTCGGTCGTGATCACCAGCCTCACCGTCTTTTTCGGACTAGTCTTCAACGCCATGTGCGGCTTTGCGTTCGCGGTCTTCGACTTTAAAGGGAAAAACTTCTTGTTTTCCCTGGTGTTAGTGACCTTCATGATCCCGTTTGAAGCGATATCCATCCCACTCTACCAGGTGGTGAACGCTTTTCAGTGGATTGACACCTATCAGGGCCTGGTTCTGCCGGGAGTCGCCAATGGCTTGACCGTCTTTCTGTTCCGCCAGTTCTTTCTGGAAGTGCCCAAGGAGTATATTGACGCCGGGACGATTGACGGGGCTTCGTGGTGGACGATATTTTCCAAGATCTACATTCCGCTGTCGGTTCCGGTAGTGATCAGCGCGGGATTGATCTTGTTCATTTTCCAATGGGAAGCGTTTTTATGGCCGCTGATCGCCGGGCGGTCGCCGGCGATGAAAGTGATTCAAGTCGCGATTACGGACCTGAATGAAGAGAACGCGGTCCGGTGGAGCCAGATCTTTGCCGCCTGCACCATCGCGGTGGTCATCCCGGCGTTGCTGGTCATTCCGTTGCAGCGTTTTTATGTGCGGGGAGTGGCCTCTTCCGGAATCAAAGGCTGAACGCAGCTAAATCTGGGGAATAAGGAGATCAAGATGAGCAATCAACCAATCAGGATTTTGATTGATACCGATCCGGGGATCGGCAGTCCCGGCGCGGATGTCGATGACGGGGTCGCCATTTTGCTGGCGTTGGCTTCTCCGGAGGTCGAAGTGATCGGTTTGACCACGGTGGCCGGGAATGTCCCTTGCGATACCGGGAGCAAGAACATTGTCGATTTGATGCGGAAAATCGGGCGAACCGGGATCCCGGTGGCCCGGGGTTGTTCGGTTCCGATGGGACGCCGTTCCCAACTGTTGGTGGAACGGGAGAAAGGGCGGAACTTCGAACCGTTGGATCCGGAATATGTCTCATCATTGCATCCATTGCCGGGGGTCGATTTTTTGATCGAAGCCGTCCGGCAAGCGTCGGAGCCCTTAACGGTCGTGGCCATCGGGCCATTGACCAATTTGGGGATGGCGCTGATCAAGGAACCTGCGATCGCCGGCCGGATTGGACAGATTGTGATGATGGGGGGAGCGGCGGACGGAGGAAGTATCACCGCCGCGGCCGAGTTCAACCTGTTCAATGATCCGGAAGCGGCCGACGTGGTGTTTCGTTCCGGGATTCCCTTGACCATGGTGGGCCTGGATATCACCACCAGCGTCCGAATTCATGAACCGGACTTGGCCCGCTGGCGGGATTCGGATTCGCCGGTGGTCCGGTCATTGTATCAAAATGCGGTCGCCTGGATGAACTATCGCTGGACCGTCCGGGGCGAGGAAGATGCCGGTTGCTATTTTCATGACGCGATGGCTGTCGCCTACCTGCTCGACCGGTCGCTGTTTCAATCCCTTGCCTGCCATGCCGATATCGAACTGGCCGGCGCCTTTACCCGGGGCATGACCGTGGTCGACCGGCGCCGCAATTCCAAGCAACCGTGCAATGTCAATCTGATCACCCGCATTGAAAGCGAACGGTTTGTCAAAATGACCGTGGAGCGGATTGCGGCCGTCTTTGGTTAATACCGTAAGGAGCATCAGAGCATGAGCACGCAACTTCTTTTGGACACCGACGCCCTCGGCGACGATCTGCTGGCGTTAATCGCGGCGGCCGGATTAAGCGAACTCAAGCTTCACGGAGTGACAACCTTTGGCCGGCGCTACACCGCCAGGGAACGCGCCGGGGTGGTGGTCAAATTATTCGAGGCGCTGGCGATGGAATCGGTCCCGGTGGCCGCCGGAGCGGACCGCCCGTTGCTCAGGCAGCCGCGGCCCGGTTGTTCGGCTTGCGACGAACCGATTATGAACTTCTTACAGCGCGGCTCCGGCGATTCCGGGGGAATGGCGGAGTTGAACCGTAAAATCGATGACCGCCGCGGGTTTCAATTCATCGCCGAAGTCATCGCCGCGCATCCCGGCCAAATCGGCATCCTATGCACCGGGCCCCTGACCAATCTGGCGCTGGCGGTGTTGACCCATCCGGAAATCGCGGAACTGGCTGGAGGGGTGGTGATCATGGGCGGGACTGCCTGGGTCCAGGGGAATGTCAGTCCGGTGGCGGAGGCCAATATCCTCAATGACCCGGATGCCGCGGCGATCGTCTTCGACCGTTTCCCCCGGATCACCATGGTCGGATTGGATGTTACCTTCCAAACCCTGCTTGATGCGGCGTTTATTCCGGAGCTGCTTTCAGACGGGTCGGAACTGGGCGATCTGGTTTCTGGGATCATCACTTCCTGCATCGGCGCGCAACGGGAACGGCGCGGTTTGACTCAAATGCCGCTTCATGACCCGCTGGCTTTGCTGGCCGCCCTGGATCCGGAGCTGGTGAAAACCATGCCTTGTGAAGTCAAGATTGAAACTGCCGGGGTTCATAGCTTGGGCCAAACGGTCTGCCGGCGACTAACGGCGGAAGAGGCTGAGTCGGGCCGGCCGGTGGTCAAGGTTGCGGTGGCCGTCAATCACGAAGCAGCCGTCCGGCGGTTTAAAGCGGCGGTGCTGCAAGCTGTCCGGCACAGCAAATCGCCGGCTTAGGGGGAAAAGTAATGGCCGACAAGCTTTCGCGTTGCGCCATGTGCCTGGTGAAAAGCCAGGCCAAACGGTGCCGTTCCTTGGAGGGGCAGGCGCCGCCCGGCTGTCCGACGCTGAATCAGACGGAAGCGCTTGAGCAAGCCCGAATACAGTATTGCCAGCCCCGGATCCGGGAGTTCGCGCGGCAAGCGGCGCTTCAGGAAGCGGAATGTTATTTGAACCGCGACCAAAAGCCGCTGGTCCGGTTTCCGGTCAAACCCCGGCTGCAGGAGATCATCGAATTCGCAAACCGCCTGGGTTATCACAGGTTGGGGTTGGCCTTTTGCGTCGGCTTGCACGGCGAAAGCCATCAAACCGCCCGGATTCTGGAGATGCACGGCTTTGAGGTTGTTTCGGTCTGCTGCAAGGTCGGCGCCGTCCCCAAAGAGGAGATCGGAATTAACGATTGGGAGAAAGTGACCGTCGGCGAATATGAGTCGATGTGCAATCCCATCGCCCAAGCGGAGATCCTCAACCGGGCGGGCACGGAGTTCAACATCCTGCTCGGCCTGTGCGTCGGGCATGATTCGCTGTTTATCAAGCATGCCACGGCGATGACCACGGTTTTTGCCGTGAAAGACCGGGTGTTGGGCCACAACCCGCTGGCCGCGCTCTATACGGCAAATTCGTATTATGAACGGTTGCTCAAAGCCCGGGCCGAGCGCGACCGCGAATAAGGGGGAGGAAGAAACGTGGTTCAAAGCATCGGGATGAAAGCATTGGATCTGCACGAACAGTGCCGCGGTAAAATCGCGATTCACTCGAAAGTGCCGTTGCGCGACAAACATGATTTAAGCCTGGCCTACACGCCGGGCGTGGCCGAACCATGCCGCGTCATTGCCGGCGATCCGGACGCGATCTACCGTTACACCGGCAAATGGAATCAGGTGGCGGTAATCTCCGACGGCAGCGCAGTGCTTGGGCTGGGCAATATCGGGGGAAAGGCTTCCCTGCCCGTTATGGAAGGGAAATGTGTCCTCTTCAAAGAGTTCGGAGGAATCGACGCCTTTCCGATCTGTTTAAATTCCCAGGACCCATTGGAAGCCGTGGCTACGATCAAGAATATCTCGGTATCATTCGGCGGGATCAATCTGGAGGACTTCAAGGCGCCGGAATGTTTCCTAATTGAGGAACGGTTGAAACAGGAATGCGATATTCCGGTCTTCCACGATGACCAGCACGGAACGGCGGTAGTGGTGTTGGCCGCGCTTTACAATGGGCTGAAGCTCACCGGCAAAAAGCCGGCCGAGCTGAAGATCGTCGTCAACGGGATCGGCGCGGCGGGGACCGCCATTTGCAAATTGTTGCATCACTCCGGTTTTGCTAATATTGTGCCCTGCGATCGCCGGGGCGCGCTATACCCGGGTTGTCCCGGCGCGACTCCGGCCCAGTGGGAACTGGCCGAATTATTGAACGTCGCGGGGGAAACCGGGGGGCTAGCCGAGGCGGTTCGCGGCGCCGATGTCTTTATCGGAGTCTCCGCGCCCGGGGTGCTCACTCCGGAAATGGTCAAGACCATGGCCAAGGAGCCCATGGTCTTCGCCCTTGCCAATCCGGCGCCGGAGATCGATCCGGAGCAGGCCCGCGCGGCGGGAGCGCGGATCATCGCCACCGGCCGCTCCGATTATCCGAACCAGGTCAACAATGTGCTGGCTTTTCCGGGCATCTTCCGCGGCGCGCTGGATGTGAGGGCCGCCGCGATCAATGAGGCGATGAAGATCGCCGCCGCCGAAGCCCTGGCGGAGACGGTCTCCGCTACGGATTTGGAGCGGGGATTGATTATTCCGTCCGTTTTCAACCGGGCCGTAGCGCCCCGGATCGCCGCCGCGGTGGCGGAAGCGGCGCAACGTAGCGGGGTGGCGGCGCTTCAAACCAGCTATGAGGCTGAACTGGAGCGGGCGCAACGATTGATCGGGTGAATACGGCGCCGTCACTCAGCTTCCAAAGTTTAGCGGCGCGCTCCGGAGTACCGCTATTATTTTAATTATTCAACTGCGCCCGGCAAGCGGATCAGGAACTTGCACCAGCGCGCGCCAGCCGGCTTTTGGGGAAAACCGTCCATCGGACGGTTTTTTTACTATCGGGTGGTCGGACTGAGAGCGGAAGGTTTCACGCGCGGCTTCAGCGCCAATCCGCTTATCCACATTGCAAAGATGCTTATTCACATTGGCGACTGCCCTATCCACATTGCCAAGTGACTTATCCACATTGGCAGCTTGCAATGGAACATTGCGATCCACCAATTGGAAATTGTCAGGATCCATTGTGCCGGAGCCATCTGCCAATTCACCCGGGCGGGATGGCAATGGAACATTGGCAAGTAGCCTTGGAGAATTGGCGGAAGGGGATGGGGGATTGGTGGTTGGCCTCTAGTTCTTGGTTCATGGTTTTTAGTGTGATGATTGTTTATTTCCTGAAGATCGCTTTTTTTATCCGAAGGCGAATGATTCAATCGCGCCATCCGCGAAACCTTTACAACCATGAGTAATTGTTAAAGTTCTGTAAGAGGCTTGACTTCCTTCCGGTTCCAACCGTGCTTGAACCTTGTCAAACCGAGATTTTTCCGACAACCCGCCGTGAGTCGCCTACAATATGGCAACCGGGACGGGCTTGAATCGCTCCGCGACCTAGGGTAAAATAAACTGGGAAAGGATTGGGACCAAAGAACGGTTCCATCGTATTTGGCTCCACTTGTACATATTTTGAAGGCGGACAACCATTTTCTTATCAATTGCGATCAAAACAATAACAAAATCGGGAGGTAGGCTTAATGTCCATCAATTTAAACGTCAAGCCGAAAGAGGCTTGCAAGTATGACTGCATTTCCCTGGGCGAGATCATGCTCCGGCTTGACCCCGGCGAAGGCCGGATCAAAACGGCCCGCGAATTCCGGGCCTGGGAGGGCGGAGGCGAGTACAACGTCTCCCGGGGCCTGCGCAAATGTTTCGGCATGAGCTGCGGCGTGGTCACCGCTTTTGCCGACAATGAAGTCGGCCGGCTGGTCGAAGACTTCATTATGCAAGGCGGCGTCGATGTATCGCTGATCAAATGGATCCCCTATGACGGGATCGGCCGGAATGTCCGGAACGGCCTTAACTTTACCGAACGCGGCTACGGCATCCGCGGCGCGGTCGGCGTTTCCGACCGGGCCAACACCGCCGCTTCGCAGTTGAAGAAGGGCGACATCGACTGGGATTACATCTTTGGGAAGCTGGGCAGCCGCTGGCTGCATACCGGCGGTATCTACGCCGCTCTCTCCGAGACCACGCCCGACGTGGTGCTGGAAGCGGTGCAGGCCGCCAAGAAGTACGGCACCATCGTCTCCTACGACCTGAACTACCGGCCTTCCCTCTGGAAAGGGATCGGCGGTAAGGAGAAAGCCCAGGCCGTCAACAAGGAGATCGCCAAATACATCGACGTGATGATCGGCAACGAAGAGGACTTCACTGCCTGCCTCGGCTTTGAAGTGGAAGGCAACGAGGAGAACCTCAAAGAACTGAACCTGGACGGCTACAAGAAGATGATCAACGAAGTGGTCAAGACCTACCCGAACTTTAAGGTGGTCGCCACCACGCTTCGTACCGTCAAATCGGCCACGGTTAACGACTGGTCCGCCATGTGCTGGGCTGGCGGCCAGATTTATAAAGCCAAGGACTTCAACGGCCTGGAGATTTTGGACCGGGTCGGCGGCGGCGACAGCTTCGCCTCGGGGCTGGTCTACGGCCTAATCACCACCGGCGATCCCGAGAAAGCGGTCAACTATGGCGCGGCGCATGGCGCGTTGGCCATGACCACCCCCGGCGACACCTCGATGGCCAGCCTCAAAGAGGTCGAGAAGATCATGGGCGGCGGCGGCGCGCGAGTCGACCGATAAACCGCGAGCAGTTGAATTTGATTCAAGTAAATCATGAGCGAGCGGCGGATCAATTCCGCCGCTTTTTTCGTTATATGAAGATGAAAAAAGTTTTTTGAAATAAATTCACATCCCAAAATCCGGCTGTGAATGGGGAAACTATTGAACTTTTTTCAGCTTATGAATCAAGGAAAATATGTCGCAATTTATCTGGGCATCCAAAAAACTTATTGCGACATATATAGCGCCAAGCATGATTTTTACTGATAACCCCAAAAAGAGGAAATGGGAGAGACGCGGCGAAGCAATGAAAAGCGTTACCGGCGTTCAAGCGCCGGAATGAGGCCATCGGTTGCTGAAAGCGAGAGGGAGCTTCGATGCAATATTCAATTCGGGTTCATCGAAACGGTCACGTCACCGAAACCAAAGTTGCGGCAGGGATTAACCTGCTTGAGTTCCTACGGGGCCTAGGCGTTGCAATGGATACCCCTTGCAACGGGCAAGGGACATGCGGCAAATGCCGGGTAAGAGTAAACGGCCTTCCAAACGGGCCGGGGGAGGCCGAGCGAAAACTTTTGGGTGGGCCGGCGTTGCGCTCCGGGTATCGTTTGGCTTGTTTCAATACGATCGATGCCGATCTCGATCTGTTCCCGGATCCGGTGGCGGACTTGAATGCCCGGATCCTGAGTGACGGTAAGCCGGTGACGGTTCGGCCCGATCCGTATGTTTTAAAGCGGGCCGTCCGGGTCGATCCGCCGTCTCTGGACGATCAGCGCAGCGATACCGAGCGGCTCGCCGCCCTTGATCCCCGGATGGAGGAGATGGGCGCCTTGGATTTGATGCGGCGGTTGCCCGAAGCGCTCCGGCGGAATGACTATCAGTTGACCCTCATTTATCACGGGACCGAACTGGCCGGGATCGAGCCGGGGGATACGGGATCCGTCGGATATGGAGTGGCGTTTGATATCGGGACCACCACGGTCGTGGCGTATCTGGTTGATTTAAACAGCGGCCGCCGGCTGGGCGCGGCCTCGGAGTTGAATCCGCAACGCCGTTTTGGAGCGGACGTCATCTCCCGCATTCAGCACACGGTAAACGAGCCGGACGGACTGGAGGCCATGGGACAATTGATCGTGGACTGCGCCAACCGCCTTATCGCCCGGCTGGCCTCGGATCATCGCCTTGAGCCGGCCCGGATCGTGGCCGCCGTTTTTGCCGGCAATCCCACCATGATTCATTTCCTGTTGAAGCTTCCCGCCCGAAACCTGGCGGTCTCGCCGTTTATTCCGGTCACAACCCGTTTGCTCAAGTTACGGGCGGCCGAATTAAATCTGGATATCAATCCAAGCGGCCTGGCGGTGGTGCTGCCATCCGTCTCCGCCTACATCGGGGCCGATACGGTCGCGGCGATTCTAGCGAGTAGAATGGACCGGGATTCCCGGATCACTTTGCTGGTGGATATCGGGACCAACGGCGAGATCGTCCTCGGTAACGCCGATTGGCTGTACGCTTGTTCGGCCGCTGCCGGCCCGGCGTTTGAAGGGGCCAATATCTCGAATGGAATCGGCGGGGTTCAAGGCGCGATCGACCGGGTCTGGTTTGTTCCGGAGTTTGGCTTTGACACGATCGGAGACGCCAAACCGGCTGGGATCTGCGGGACCGGACTGGTCGACGCCGTCTCCGGGATGCTCGATGCCGGGCTCCTGGATGAGACCGGCCGGATGAATATGGGATGCGGGCAACCGGAGTTACGAGAACGGCTGGTCACAGTCGACGGGCAGAACGCCTTCCGGCTGGCCGAAGCCAGTGAGGGGATCGTTCTCACTCAGAAAGATATTCGGGAGTTGCAGAGCGCCAAGGCGGCCATCGCGGCCGGGATCAAGGTTTTGGCCGGCCGGGCCGGGATCGGGCTTGACCAGGTGGACCGGGTCTGTCTGGCCGGCGGCTTCGGAAGCTATATCAATGTCGAAAGCGCTTTGCGAATCGGGCTGCTCCCCGCCGAACTGCAAGGGAAGATCAAATCGATTGGAAATGCCGCCGGCGAAGGAGCGGTCGCGGCGTTACTTTCCGAGAGCTACCTCGCCGCCTGCGAGCAAATTAAAAAGCGGGTCCGCTATATCGAACTCTCCGCCTGCCCGGAATTTAACGATTACTTCATTGACAGCATGCTCTTTCCAGAATGAGGCGTTTTTCCGGCTTATCCCAACTCATCTAAAGCCCGGACCTTCCGGAGATGGCTGATCTCGCCCCAGGTTTCCAGCCGCCAGGCGCCATCGCTGACCGTGAACCGGTTGAAACTGACGTTTTTCAGGGAGAAGCGGCGCTGGGCCCCGAAAGGAATCCCGAAAACATGCCGGAAGACGCAGCCGAGATTGCCGCCGTGGGCGACGACCAGGACAGTCTGGCCCGGATGGCGGCGGGCAATATCGTCCAGGCCGCGTAGGGTCCGTTCCTGAAACTGCCGGAGGCTCTCGCCGCCCGGTATTTGGTAGTCGGGGTCGCGTTCGAGATGTCTGGCGTGAATATCGGGGTGGGCGGTTCGGAACTCCTCGACGGTATAGCCTTGGAGGATGCCGAAGTTGACTTCGCGAAGCAGCGGTTCGGGAATGATCTCCGGAATCGACAAGCGTCCGGCGATGATCCGGGCGGTTTCCATGGTCCGGCCTAGATCGCTTGCATAAATAGCCGTGACGGGCAGTTCGCGGACGGTCTCGCCGAAAGCTTCGGCCTGGGCGATGCCCAACGGGCTCAAAGGGCTGTCCAGTTGTCCCTGATGCCGGCCGAGCAGGTTCCATTCGGTTTCGCCGTGGCGGGTAATGATCAGGTCGCAAGGGATGTGGGTCATGGAGGCTCACTTTCGGTTTCTCGGATTGAATAACACGCTTCGTATTTAAGTATAGCAAATATCGCCGCCCAATCCCAGAGGAAAGCGCTTTTCCGCCCCAAAACCCCTCGAAACCACGATTACCCCGGGCTCTACCGTTTCATCGGTTACGGGTCAAAAGAAAAACTTGGCTGGGCCAAGTTTCAATGGCAAAATGAATTTTTACCGTTCCTCCCGGAACGCCTTGACCCCTTCGGCAATCCCCATCAGGGTTCCCATCAGGCCCGAGACTTCCTGGGGTAGGATGATCTTAGTGGCATGACCATTGGCGAGGTTCTGGGCGATCTGAACCGCGGCTTCCATGGATTTCAGCGCCAGCAATGTCTGGCTGGGGCCTTGCGCGTTCAAAGCCTGAGAAATTTGGGCCATGCCTTCGGCTTCTGAGTTGAGGCGCTTGATGATCGCGGTGGCTTCGGCTTCGGCCAGGTTGAATTTGGCGACCTTTTCGCCTTCAGACTCTAGGGTCCTGGCTTCCTTCTGGCCCTGCGCAATCAGGATCTGGCGCTCCCGGAGGGCTTCCGCTTCTAGCAGGGTCTTTTCTTTTTGGGCCTCGGCCGCCAGGATATCCTGGGCTTTCCTGGCCTCGGCTTCCAGGATCGCTTGCTGTTTGGCGCCTTCGGCCATTAGGATCATCGCTTCCTTCTCGGCTTGGGCCGACAATACCTTGGCCCGGCGGTCCCTTTCGGCCACCATCTGTTTTTCCATGGTGTCCTTAAGATCGGCCGGCGGGATGATTTCTTGAACTTCAACCCGCTCGATCTTAATCCCCCAGGCGGAGGTGGCTTCATCCAGGCCGGCGCGGAGGTTCTGGTTCAGATCGGTCCGGGAGCCGAGACTCTTATCCAGCTCCATCCGGCCGAATTCGTTCCGGATGTGGGTCAACGCCAACTGCTCGACAGCTTTGGGCAAATCGGTGATGCCGTAAATGGTTTTTTGGGGTTCGGTCACCCGATAATAAATGATAGTATCGACGTCGACCGGCAGATTGTCGCCGGTGATCACATGTTGCCGCGAGATATCGAAGATCTGCTCCCGCAGGTCGATCCGGTAAGGCCCAAATTCCTTCCGGTATTCGGCGCGGTTGATATAGCCGACCACCCGGAACCTGTCCAGAAACGGAATCCGGACGTGAAAGCCGCTGTAGACCACCCGGTGGAATTTGTGGAGCCGCTCGATTACGGCCGCCTGCCCCTGGGCGACCATGAAAAATCCCTTAAAAACGATCAATACGGTTAAAATCCCGGCGGCGGCAAGCGCCGCGATCGATAATATCCAGAACAACTACAACCCCCCTCTCGCCTCATGAAGCCAAGCAATAAAGCCCTCCCCGGCGTTACGGCCAATTTAAGCTTGTCTGTTTTAATCTATGCGGAGGCTCGGGGAAACATGACAGGGGTTCAATTCTTTGGAATAGAACCTGGGGCTTCGAGAAAAATTATGATTCGGAGGGGATTTGAAAATGAAAGAACGTTTTATCATCGGAGTGATCGCCGGCACCATCGCTGGAATCCTGAAAGATATCCCCGATACCGCTTTTCATTTTTTATTTCAAATTACGAACATCACTTTTTCGGATTATGCCGGCACCATCGCCCTGGGGCACCGTCCGGCGGGACTCGCCGAACATTTATACGCCGTTTTTTATGAAATTGTGTTCAGTATTTTCATTGGGATTATCTTTGTCAATCTGGCGCCTTATTTTCAAACCAAGCATTACTTGCTGCGGGGAGCGATTTATGGCGCTCTGGTTTGGTTCAGCATCCGCTGCGCGGTGATGGCGTTCGGGATTCGTCCGCTGGTTGACGGCGATATTCTCTCGGCGACCATCAACTCTTTAAATTCTATTCTCTACGGGATGATCCTTGGCGCCATCATTCATTATCTGGAACGGAAGCAATTATCAATGGACAATATATAAGATGAAAAAAGTTTAGGAATAAACATTCACATCCCAGAAGTTGGCTGTAAATGGGCAAACGATTGAACTTTTTTATCTTATGAATCAAGGAAACATGTCGCAATTTATCCGGGCGTTTAAAAAACTTATTGCGACACATGTAGCTAATCGGGGTTTGGCTTCGGGAAAGGACGGGCTAGCAAGAATCCCCCCGGTCCCGCCCCGATCCCGTTCTCATTGGCAACATCGAGGACCCGGGTCAACACGTCCCGCAGTTCATCGAATTTGTACGGCTTGGTAACCACGCCGCAAAAGCCGAACTTTTCATAATCGCTGATTATCGGGTCACTGGAGTAACCGCTGGTGACGATGGCCTTGATCCCCGGATCAAGCTGCCTTAGCCGGGCCATGGTCTCTTCGGCGCCCATTCCGCCGGGAACGGTCAGATCCATGATTACCGCGTCAAACGGCTCGTCCGATTCCAGCGCATTCCGGTAAAGCGCAATGGCTTCGACCCCGTCATTGGCGGGAGTGATCTGATAGCCCACCATTCTCAGCATCTCCATGACAACTTTCCGGATCCCCTCCTCATCCTCCATGAACAGGATCCGCCCGCCATACCCATAGGCAGCCGCCTCCTCCCGCGCCGCGTCCGGGCCAACCGGCTCCGACAGCGCCGCGGGCAACAGAACGGTGAAAACGGATCCCGCGCCGACTTGGGATTCGGCTTCGATGTATCCTTCATGGCGCCGGATAATCGAATACGAAGTGGCGAGGCCGAGGCCGGTGCCGTTGGACTTGGTGGTAAAGAACGGATCGAAAATTTTATCCAATATCTCCGGGGGAATGCCGGTTCCCTGGTCTTTGACGCTGATTCGGACATACCGGCCAGGATGGAAGCGCTCGCCGGGTCCGACCAGGAAATTTTCGGATTTCACCGTGATTACCCCGCCTTTGGCCATGGCCTGGTGCGCGTTGATGATCAGATTGTGGATCACCTGGCTGATCTGGCCCGGGTCAACTTCCACCGGCCAGAGATCCCCGGAAAGTTCAGTCACTAATTTGACTTTGGAACCGCGCGACGCGAACCGGGAGGTGTCCCGGATCAATTCAACCAGGGACGCGGTTTGCTTCACGGGCGCGCCGCCACGGGAGAAGGTAAGCAGTTGTTTGGTAAGTTCGCTGGCTTTGTGGGTAGTTTCAATGCAATCATTGAGGTATTTCTCGATATCCAGGCCTTTTTTCAGTTTGGCGGAAGCAAGTTGGAGATTGGCGAGGATGGCGGCTAACGTGTTGTTGAAGTCATGGGCGATGCCACCGGCGAGGATGCTCAAGGATTCCAGTTTTTCGTTCTTCAATAACTCGGCCTCGATCTTTTGCTGTTCGGTGATGTCCTTAAAGACCAGCACCACTCCGAAGGATTGGCCGTCCCGGGAGCGGATCGGGGAGCAACTGACGGAGACGGGAATTTCAGCGCCGCTTTCGGTGACCAGGATGGCTTTGTTGATCAGTTTCGTTTTGTCGTAATTTACGATCTCCGGCACATTCCATTCATACGGTTCGTTTTTCTTTTCGTCTTTGAGATGGAAGACGGAGGAGAGGGGCTGCTGGTGCGCGTTGGACCGGTTCCAGCCGGTCAGCTTTTCGGCGACCGCGTTGATCAGGATCACCCGCCCCCTCGTATCGGCGGCGATGACCCCGTCGCTGATGGAATGGAGCATCACGGTGAGCAGCCTTTTTTCATCGGCCAATTGCTCCAGGATGGTGGCGATTTGGGCGTGGGTCTCCCGGTTTAAGGCCGCCACAGTCGCGAATTCTCGAAAATCAAAGTTGGGAAGAGTGGATTGGTTCTGGAGCAACAGCTGATCCAGATTTTGCTGAATTTTTTTACGGAACCGCTTGCCCACGGCCAACGAAATCCAGCCGGTCAGGATTAAAATGGCGACGAAAGCGAGCAGGAATTCGGCGAAGGTGGCCATCAGGCCGTTCACGGTGATCAAAGCGAAGGTGTGGCCGATTAATTTGCCGCGGAGCAGCATCGGATTGGCGCATTTATAGACCCAGGTGTGGCGGATGGGCGACTTGAACAAGCCATAGGCGGGCCGCAAGGTTTGCCAGGTTTTGCGGCTGATATCGTGGGAAGCAATAACGGCCCCGTTGGTATCGACCGATGGGTTGCGTGAAGCCGATTGCACCACTTGATCGAATTGGCTGGAGTAAAACCCAATGGTGAAGTCGCCGGGGTAGCTCTGAATAATTTTCTGGAGAGGCGATCGAAGCGTTTGACGCAAGGTATGAAGATCGGCGTGCTTCCCCAAAAAAACCTCGGAACGATCCTTGATCTCGTTTTGAACCAATTGGGAAATGCCGAATAAACGCTCGGTATAAATAGCGATCGTATGAGTCCACATCAAGAACCCGATGAGGATGAAGGCGGACAGCGTGGTGATCAGAATGCAAAGAATGTGAATGCGCTGAATGGCGGATAAAAGAGATCGTTGCAAAGCGGTCACCTCGTGTTGTTAAATTATGTATCATATATATATCGGAATAACCGGGAGAAAACTTTTGTTATTTTTTACAAAAATTTAAAAATATTATATACAAAACGACCGAAGGGCGGCAGCCGGAGCATGCACGGCCGAACCAGGCGGCATGTCTTACCGGTTTGGGTTTGGCGGGCTTATCCCAACGCTTCGAATAACAAAAAGCAATCCGGGTTCCGGATTGCTTTTGGATTGGGATGGGGGGAGCACCGCCTTGTTTCATCAGCCCGGCGTGGAAAAGCGGGTCAGGGACATGGGACGCTTGGATTTGACAAGCTGAGCACATCCTGGAGTTTGACCCTTTGCCGGGTTTCGTCCTGATAAAGATAATCCCCCTGTACCCGGTCGATATAGAGGATTCCGTTCAAGTGGTCCATTTCATGCTGGATGCAGCGGGCCAGGAAATCGGCCCCCTCCAGCAGCATCTCTTTGCCCCGGCGGTTAAAGTATTTGACCTTTACCTGTTTGGCCCGGGTCACGGTTCCGTTGAATTTGGGATAGGACAAACAGCCTTCCGGCCCGGTTTGTTCCCCGCGCATCTCCAGGAGTTGCGGATTGACCAGTTCGATCAGGCCGTCGCCGCAATCAATGACGATCACCCGCTTGGAGACGCCGATCTGCGGCGCGGCCAGGCCGGCTCCACCCGCGTCGGCGTGGAGAGTGTCCGTCAGATCGTCAAGCAACCGGATCAGCTCGTTACCAAACGCGGTAACCGGTTCGCTGATTTGGCGCAGGACCGGGTCGCCGAACGGCAGGATCGGTTTAACAGCCATCGTATAAATCCCTTCTTTCTTGAAAACCATGTGATAAAGCCGGCGTTCAACCCGGCGTTGCCCAAAAAGGATCCGGACCGGCGGAATGTTTGCCTGCCCGGAGCATTTTCCGCCAAGGTCTTTTTAGTTCAGGCGCTTTCCGGTTCGGTAGGCGTGTAAAGCCAGAGATCGTTGGGCGAACATTCCAGCGCGGTGCAGAGCGCGTCCAGAGTCTCGGCCTTCATCTGCTTGGGCTGTCCGGAAATCAAGGCGCTGATGGAAGGAGCGGAGATCCGGTAGGCGGCTTTCTCCATTAACAGCCGCCTCAGCGCCGCCCCGGACCAGATCCCTTTCTCGGCCATCACTTTGCGTAACATCCATACCAACATAGTCATTCACCACTTTTTAGCCGTTGCCTAACAAATTTATGCACCAACTAATATACCATACTCATTTATCATATTCAAGAAATGAACAATCGGTAACAAACTTTCGCTTCTCCCTTGACACCGGAACTCATCCGGGATAATATAATATACGATTAAGCAATTGCTTAATCGTTTGGAGGTGTTGACCATTAGCAAAGAAACAATGCTCAATCAGGATCTGTGCGACAGCTTTTGCCCCTCGAATCCGGGTGGGGAAGATCTGAAGGCCAAAGCCCTGGAGGCGGCCGGGTTATCGGAGATCTTCAAGGTCCTGGGCGACGAGACCCGCACCAAGATCCTCTATTTACTGGCCCATCAGCGGCTCTGTGTCTGTGATTTGGCCGAAATTCTGGAGATGACCCTTCCGGCCATATCCCACCATTTGCGGCTGCTGAAAGCCTTCCGGCTGGTCCGGTATGAACGGGAAGGGAAGATGGTTTATTACTCGCTGGATGATCATCATATTTTGAATATGATCCGGCAGGCCCAGGAGCATTTCGCCGAGGAGCGGTAAGATTTTTCCGATAGCTTTGGAAGCCAGGTGATCAAGTCTGATTTACAGTAAAAAATTTTTAAAACACGACTTTATCACTTGCTTCTCTGAGCTTTTGTGCACAACTCATGGCCTTCGGCCAGACTTTATCACAACGCTTTAGAGAGAAGGGATTCGATGCGTTACCAGTTGGAGGGATTGGACTGCGCCGTTTGCGCGGCCAAGATTGAGAGCGCCCTGCGTCGGGTGGACGGCTTGCGGGACGCCAAGGTCAATTATGCCACCGGGAGCGTGGAGCTTCCGGCGGAGATGGTTGAGGAAGCCCGGCGGATTATTGGCGAGATGGAACCGGATTTGGTGCTGCGAACGGATGAAACCCGCCGGGCCCGGACGGAGCCGGAGGCGGAAAAGGACGAAGCGAAGAAGCTGTGGACGATCTACGCTTCCGGACTGCTGCTGTTGATCGGGGTGGCTTTCCACCCGCAACTGCGGGCAACCCCGGCCGGCTGGCTCGAATACGCGGTACTGCTCCCCGCTTATCTCCTGGTCGGCTGGCCGGTGATTGGCGCGGCGTTCAAACGGCTCGCCAAAGGGCAATTGATCGACGAAAACTTCCTGATGACCATCGCTTCGCTTGGCGCGCTGGCCATCGGCCAGTTGCCGGAGGCGGCCGGGGTGATGGTTTTTTATGCGGTCGGCGAGTATTTGCAGGAGCGGGCGGTGAAGCGCTCGCGGGGGTCGATCGCGGCCTTGCTTGATATTCAGCCGGAGTTCGCCAACCGGCTGACCGATGGCGGACTGATTACGGTCCGGCCGGAAGAGGTGGAGGTTGGGGCGCTGATCCTGGTGAAGCCGGGTGAAAAGGTGCCTTTGGACGGCGAGGTGGTTGACGGAAAGTCGATGGTGGACACGTCGGCGCTGACCGGAGAGTCGGTGCCCAGGGCAGCGTCGGCCGGCCAAACCGTGCTGGCGGGAATGATCAATGGTCCGGGCGTTTTAAGGGTCAAAGTGACCAAACCTTATAAAGACTCCTCGGTGGCGCGGATTTTGGAACTGGTTGAGCAGGCGTCGGAACGGAAGTCCCCTACCGAGCAGTTTATCACGACCTTCGCCCGCTATTACACGCCGGCGGTGGTCGGCGCGGCGGTGCTGCTGGCCGTGATCCCGCCGCTGGTGCTGCCGGGCGCGGTCTTCGCGGATTGGCTGTACCGGGCCCTGACGTTGCTGGTCATCTCCTGCCCTTGCGCTTTGATGATCTCCATTCCGCTGGGGTATTTCGGCGGGATCGGCGGTTCATCGCGGAACGGGGTGCTGGTCAAGGGCGCCAATTATCTGGACGCCCTGGCCAATCTGGATACGGTGGTCTTTGACAAGACCGGAACCTTGACCCAAGGGTCGTTCCAAGTGATCCGGGTGGCGCCGGCGGCTGGATTCACCGAGGCCGAGACGCTGGCTGCCGCGGCGGCGGCCGAATCGTTCTCGAACCACCCCATTGCCATCTCGATCCGGGACGCTTACAGCCAGCCGATCTCCGCCGCAACGATCACCGATTACCGGGAGATCGCCGGTTGCGGGATCAGCGCCGTGGTGGACGGAAAGCGGGTTTTGGCGGGAAATGACCGCTTGCTGCCAGACGGGGAGCGCCGCCCCGACGCCGGAGGCGCTGAGGGAACCGTGGTCAATGTGGTGATTGACGGGGTGTTCGCCGGACGGATCATCATCGCTGATCAGATTAAGGCCGATGCCGGAGCGGCGGTGGCCGGACTGAAACGGCTGGGAGTCCGGAAGGTGGTCATGCTGACCGGAGACGAAGGTGCCGTGGCCGAACGGGTTGCGGCCGAGTTGGGCATCGACGAGTTCCATGCCCAACTGCTGCCCGAGGAGAAAGTGGCCAAATTGGAGGAGCTTGAATCCGGCCTCGCCAACCGCCGTAAGCAGAAGCTGGCCTTTGTCGGCGACGGAATCAATGATGCCCCGGCGCTTTCTCGGGCCGACATCGGGGTCGCCATGGGCGGGCTGGGAAGCGACGCGGCCATCGAGGCCGCCGATGTGGTGCTGATGGAGGACGCCCCCTCCAAGCTGGCCGTGGCGGTGGAAATCGCCCGGCGGACCCGCCGGATCGTCCGGCAGAACATTTATGTGGCCTTGGGGATCAAGGGCTTCTTTATTCTGCTGGGAGGCATGGGTGTGGCCACCATCTGGGAAGCGGTCTTCGCCGATGTCGGCGTGGCGCTGCTGGCGGTGTTCAACGCTACGCGGGCGCTGCGGAAATAGGAAATCGCGAAGAAGGATTACGGACGAAGGAACGCGTCGTTTTGGGAGTATACATTACTCGCAAAACGGCGCGTTTTTTAATGGCGCTTGGGGAAAATACCGCGGAGTTCGCCGCCGCAACTGATCCGGGAGATGGAGGCTTTGATCCAAGAGTCCGATCACTTAATCGAAGGGTTGGATCAGGTGAAGGAAGACCCGCTCCAATCGGGGCAGATGTTATTGCATCTGGGGCAAGAGCCGGATCAGTTGGAGCAAGTGCTGCTCAAAGTGGAAATGCTAGATCTTTATCTGAAGGAACTGTTTCTCCAGATGGAAATGTTGGAGGATCATTTGAAGGAGGAGTTTTTCTAGAACGAAATATTGGAGGATCATTTGAAGGAAGAGTTCCTTCAGATAGAAATGTTGGAGCTTCATTTGAAGAAAGTGTTCCTTCAGATCGGAATAGTAGCGCTTCATTTGAAGGAAGTGTTGCTCCATTTGAAGCGGCTGTTCCTTCAGTTGAAGAAAGTGTTCCTCCAGTTGGGGAAAGGCTTGCTTCAGATGATCGGGGAGGCGGAGCGGTTGGGGCAGGGGTTGCTGCAGATGGGGGCAGGGCCGCTACAGATGATCAGGGGGCAGGATCGGGTGGAAATAGGGCGTCTCCGGTTGGAGCGGGGGTTTTTGGAGGTGGGGGAGGTGTCTGAACCGATGATTAAGAGGATTTATTAGAATGTTTTGATTGGGTTGATTTTGAAAATTCGCGAATCGCCTAAACCTCGCGTGCGTGAGGAAGTTAAAAGCAAGAAACCGGAAGTATCAAAATGTCTGGTTTGGGAGGATTTCCTAGAAAAAAACCGAAATATGCCAGGAAAGGAGTTATGAAAATTAGGCGGTGAGGCCAATATGGGTGAAACGATGGGAAACGGGGAACGGGCGGTTACCTACCGGATCGTGGCGATGGGGCGGATGTTGCGAACGGGCCGTTGGACCGCGCGGGAGTTGGCGGAAAGGTGAGGTGAGCAAGCGGACGGTGCTGCGGCATTTGGACGCGCTGCGGGACGACTTCGGGGCGCCGCTGAAGGTTGACCCGAGTTCCCATGCTTATTATTTGGAGGGTGACTTTGAGATCCCGCTGCCGGAGCTGACCGAGGGGGAGATCGTGTCACTCTTTTTAATTGAAACGTTGCTCGGCCAGTTGGAGGGGACGCCGTATGCCCGGCCGCTGGCCTCGGCCGGCCGGAAGCTGCGGGGGATGCTGACGGACCGGGCGACAGGGGGGAACGGCGCCGGAGCGGATTTCATTTCGATTCCCTGCGATCCGTTGCGGGGTGACGAGTTGAAGCTGGCGGCGTGTTTCGGCGCGATGGAGCAAGGGCGGCGGGAGAGACGGACGGTGGCGTTCGACCATTTTTCGGTGGCCCGCAATGCGACGAGCCGCCGGAAACTCAATCCCTATCATCTTTTCCTCCGGTCCGGCGCCTGGTATGTGGTGGGCTTCTGCCATCAGCGCCGGGAACCCCGGATGTACGCGTTGGATCGGATCGAGGGGATTGAATTGACGGAAGAGCCGTTTACGATCCCGGAATCGTTCCGGATCGAGGAGTTTCTGGAGAACAGTTGGAGCCTGGATCGTGGCGAGCCGGTAACGGTGCGGATCCGGTTCGACAGTTATCAAGCGCGCTGGATCCGGGAACGGATCTGGCATCCGTCGCAAACGATCACCGAGGAGCCGGACGGCGGGCTGATCTATACGGCCGAAGTGGCCGGGAACCGGGAGATCAAGCAATGGGCGCTGAGCTTCGGGGTTCATGCCGAGGTGCTGGAGCCGGAGGAGCTGCGGAAGGAGATCGGGGACGAGATCCGGAGATTGGCCGGGGCGTATGGGGAAGGGGGAGGATTAACGGGAGCGAAGAATGTGAACCCTAATGGGTTTTGCGGACACAGAAAATGGCTGGTAAAATAACAGCAGGAGGTGTCCGAAATGAAAGGGAAACGATTTGATGCAGAATTCAAGAAAGAAATCGCCAAGTTGTATCTAAGCGG
>JAEYGI010000034.1 GCA_023402395.1 Bacillota bacterium | reverse complement strand
GCCCCTCCGCGCTGATGGTACTTGTCGGGTAACCGGCTGGGAGAGTAGGTCATTGCCAGGAGCTATCTTTTAAAAAGAAAGCCCGGTTATTAACCGGGCTTTCTTTTTTTTAGTTTGTGTAGATATTCTTGGCTAGGGAACTAGAGCATATTTTACAGAAGCTTGGTGTGCGGCTAAGGGAGGAGATGGATCATCACGTTGGCTTGGGATAGATCGAAGGAGCGGGATCCTTTGGCATTATCCCCAAAAAAATATGTGCGCGGAAGAGAGGATTTTTTAATCCGGCAATGAATATATAATAATTTCAGAAGGGAGAGTCATACGTGATTTTACGGAACCGTAGCTGGCAATTGGGAATCGGTATCGTCGCCATGGTGCTTGGCATGCTGCTGGTATTTCAGCTGCGCACCGAATGGAAGATCCGGGCGGTCCTTCCAACCCGCCAGATTAATGAGTTGGCCAAACTCTTCAGTAATCAGAAGCGGCAATTGGAAAAGTATGAGCAAGAAATTGCCGATCTGCGGAAGCAGTTACGTGATTACGACCGGGACCGGGAGATGATTCGCCTGAAGATGGCCGCCGGCTTGGTTCCGCTTTCCGGCAAAGGGGTGCGGGTCACGTTGAGCGATTCCGATAAGAAATTGAAGGATTATGAGGACCCGGTCTTCTATATTGTTCATTACGATCAATTGGAACTGTTGGTCAATGAATTATGGGCCGCTGGCGCCGAAGCGATCGCCGTCAACAAGTATCGCTTGGTGAGCACATCGGGATTTAGTTGCGCCGGAACCACGATCCTGATCGACACCAAACGATTGGCGCCGCCTTATACCATTGAGGCCATCGGCGCGCCCGACAATTTGAAGAACGCGTTGATGATGCCCGGCGGATTCGTTGAGCAACAAATCTTATCCTTTAATTTAAAATTTTCCATTCAAATGACCGACGATCTGCTGATTCCCGCCTATAAAGGCAGCATCTCATTCGAACATGCCAAAGTGGCCGAAGAAACGGAGGAAGAACCTTAATGCTGGCAATAATCGGAGCGATTCTGGGGATTGTCATCGGAATCCTGTTGCCTTACGACATCCCGGTCAATTTGGTCAAGTATTCGGCCATTGCTATTCTGGCGGCGCTGGATGCCATTTTCGGCGGTCTCCGGGCGCAATTGGAACGGAAGTTCCTCTTGTCCAAGTTTATCAGCAGTTTCTTTACCAATGCGGCGCTGGCCGCGCTGTTGGCCTACCTCGGCGACGTGCTAGGGATCGATATTTATATGGGCGCGGTGGTTGCCTTCAGCATCCGGCTGTTTCAGAATTTGTCGCTAATCCGAGAAGAGTTGTTCGAGCGGTTTTGGTGGTGGCATGTGGGGAACAATAACAGCAAGGACGTATGAGCAATTATTACCGTGACCGGTGGGGGGCGAGTTTACTCGCCCCTTTTTATTATGTTTTTCCCGGATAAAGGGATGGTTCCGTCTTGACAAATAAAGGGAAGTCATTTAGAATAATAGAAAACATATTATTTCACTGGGAATACTTATAATAAAAGTGTAAGCCAAGTCATCCAATCCACTTACACTTTACCGGGAGGGAGCGGCGTGGTGGTTCTAATCGTCGGAGCGGACCAGCTGGGAAACATTCAGGAGGAATTAAGCCGGGACGGAGCCAGGGAGATCATTCACTGGACGGGTCGGTGCAAAACCTGTGTAACCAAATGTATTCCGAAACGAGTGGACAAGGTCGTTGTATTCTGCGACTTCATCAACCATGGACTGATGGGAAGCATCAAAAAACAGGCCAAGCGAAGCGGGATACCGGTAGTCTACTGCCGGCGCAGCCTATCTCAACTCCGCGATCCGCGGTCTTGCCGGAACGGCGCGGCTGAAATTTCAGCTTAACGCAAAAGGTGAACCGTTGTTGCGGTTCACCCCTTTGAGCGCCCGGTATGGCTATTCCACCTTATACACGAAATACTCCCGTATCTTTTCCCGGGGCATCGGCCGCACCGTCAATTCCCTGGTGAGTTGCCCGGCCCGGACCCCGACCCTCACCTCTTCCATTTCCGGAGGCAAGGAGGCGTATCCAGCGGTGGCGGCTGCGGCCAGCTTCAGCAGGTCTTCATTCTCCGGCCCAAGATAAAGGGTGACCGGTCCGCTGACGCCGATCGACTCCAGCAGAAAATCATCGGACGCGGCCAATTTTCGTAATTGTTCGTTTTCAGCCCCGTCCTTGCCGATGATGATTTTGACCTCCGGGCTTAAGCGCAGGTGCCTACCGAAGCGCAGCAGGTTGATGGAGCGGAGGTTCAAGCCACCCTCATGTTCAATCAAATCCCGGATTTTCCGGCTGTACTCCTCATAGGTCAACAGGCAGCCCCCGGACGGACAAGGATAGTCGAGGCCGTAGTCGTCCGCGAGATCCATCTGTTGCCGGCGGCCCCGGCCTTTGATATCCAGCAGTTTGTTCCGGTCGATCCAGCCTTGCTCCTCGGGGATGGTCGGCCGGAGATGCTTGGCCGAGAGCGGCCGCAAGATATAGCCGCGCAATCCGGAATCGCGCTCGACGATATCCAGGGCGTCGCGCCGCTGTGAATTGGGGCGCTGGTCGATCACTTCCCCGGTGATCAGAAACGAAGCCCCGATCTCATCCATTTTTTCCTTGGCCAGTTGGAACTTGTAAATCCGGCAATCCAGGCAGGGATTCATCCGCCGCCCATAGCCATGGGGCGGATTCTCCACGATCCGCAAATAATTGTCCCCGCATTTTTGATAATGCAGTTTCACTCCGAGCTGCCCGGCGGCGGAGGCGGCGGCGCCGCAACCGGCGTCATGGCCGGAACAGCGGCAAAAGGGACTGGTGAAGTTGATGGCTTCGACGTCAATCCCGGCCTCCTGCACGATTTTCACTGCCAAAATGCTGTCCAGGCCTCCCGACAATAACGCTAATGCTTTCATGGTTTCCTCCGTTAGGTTGGTAAGATGAAAAAAGTTTAAGGAGTAAGCATTCCCATCCCAAAAGCCGGCTGTGAATGGGAAAATGGTTGAACTTTTTTCATCTTATGAATCAAGGAAAATATGTCACAATTATTGGGCGTTCAAAAGACTGATTACGACATATATAGATTCAAGTGTAATACAGTAAAAATACTTTTGTCAACCGGGCCGGGAGCGGATTTGGCTTCCAAAACAGGAGGTTTTTCCGGTTGAATCACGAATACTATGAATGCCGCAACTAACGGATTTTCAAGGATTTCCCGGCCCGCGTCGGCAATGCGGCGGCGGCTTTGGGCGCGTCCGGCTTTCCGGGATGATTTCAGAACGATTCCACGGATTTTTACAAGGAGGCTCTTGATTTGAAGATTGGCATTTTTACCAATTGTTATCGGCCGCTGGTTAACGGGGTGGTTGGCGCGGTGACCCTGCTTCGCCAGGGATTTCGCGAAGCCGGCCATGAGGTCTTTATCTTTACTCCGGCCTACGATGATTACCGGGACGGGGAAGACGGGATTTACCGGTATCCGGCGGTGGATCTGACCACCAAGGTCAAATACCCGGTGGCGGTGCCGTTTTCGCCCCGGATCCACCGGGAACTGGAACGGTTGGACCTGGATATCGTCCACAGCCATCATCCGTTCGTCCTCGGGCCGCTGGCGCTGCGGGTGGCCCGGCGCAAGCGGATTCCGGCCGTGTATACCTTTCATACCCAATACGACCAGTACACTCACTATGTGCCGCTCCCGGAGGGGCTGGTCAAATGGTCTGCCAAACGTCAGGTCCGCCGCTTCGGCCAGGCGGTGGACGGGATTACCACTCCGGCCGAATCGGCCCGCCAGATTTTGATGGACTACGGGGTAACCCGTCCGATCACGGTTATTCCCAATCCGACCGATCTCTCCCGGCTGCAGCGGGGCAACGGCGGCCCGGTCCGCGCCCGGTACGGGCTCGGCGCCGAGCGGGTGCTGATCAATATCGGCCGGATCGCGCCGGAGAAGAATCTCGGCTTGTTGCTGGAGTCGTTCCGGTTGATGCTGGCTCAGGCGCCGGCCGGGTCATTACGGATGATGATCGTCGGGGACGGGCCCGAATTGGCCCCGCTCCAGCGGAGGGCCGAGGCGATGGGCCTGGGGGACCGGGTGATCTTCACCGGATTGATTGATCCGGCTCAAGTTCCTGATTTCCTGGCCGTTGCCGATCTGTTCGTGATGACTTCGACCACCGAGGTGAAGCCGTTGTCGCAATTGGAAGCGTTGGCGGCCGGCGTCCCGATCGTGGCTGTTGCCGCCGCCGGGGCCAACGACACCATCCGGCATGGCGAGAATGGACTGCTGGTTCCGGAGGACGCGGCGCGGTTCGCCAAGGCCGCGTTAGAATTGATCGGGGACGGCGGCGAGCGGCTCGACCGGTTCCGCCAGGCGGCCCGCGCGACCGCCGCCCGTTATTCCCATACCGGAATCGCCGCCGAATATTTGGCGTTGTTCGAAAAAATGATTGCCGACGGGAGGGACGCTCAATGCGACCGTCCAAGGAAGAGTATTATCTGAACATCGCGGCGCAGGTGGCCGGGCGCGGCACCTGCCTGCGCCGGGAGTTCGGAGCGGTGATCGTCAAAAACGATCAGATCATCAGCACCGGGTATGTCGGAGCGCCGCGTGGAACCAAGAACTGTTGTGATTTTGGCCATTGCCCGAGGGAGAGGGCGGGGATCCCGCCGGGCGAGCGTTATGAGCTGTGCCGTTCGGTTCATGCCGAGGCGAACGCGATCATCCACGCCAACCGCCTCGACATGCTGGAGTCTACGCTTTATCTGGCCTGCCTGAATCCGCAGACCGGGCAGTTCGTCTCCGGCACCAAACCGTGCCGGATGTGCACCCGCCTGATCATCAACGCCGGCATCGAGCGGGTCATCGTCCGGGAAGAGGCGGGCCGGTTCACCGAATACCTGGTGGCCAACTGGGTTTGGGAGGAAAATATGAACCTGTCCGAGGCCAAGGGGTACTAAAGCGTTGGGATAAACCCGGGCCACCGGCCCGGGTTGGACCCAAAAGCTCAGGAAAGCAAGTAATAAAGTCGGCTAATGAATCTTATCAAGCAAGTTTTGATTTCCAGACTTTATTAACAGGCTTTTAGAAGCGCTGGGATATAAACCCGGGCCACCGGCCCGGGTATTTTGTATTCTTGAACCATTCGGCAGGATTTTGGGGACGGGTCCGTCGAATGTTCGAATGTTTGCCGGTCATTTTTTACGTTGGAAGGAGAGAGTTCGTTGGCTTACACGATTACCTTGATTCCCGGGGACGGCACCGGCCCGGAGCTGACCGAGGCCGCCCGCCGGGTGATTGACGCCACCGGTGTGAAGATCGATTGGGAAGTGCATGACGCCGGCGTCGACGTCATGGAGAAATACGGCACGCCATTGCCCGAGCCGGTGCTGGAGTCGATTCGCCACAATAAGGTGGCCTTGAAGGGACCGATCACCACGCCGATCGGCACCGGATTCCGCAGTGTCAACGTTGCCTTGCGGCACGCCCTGAATCTGTACGCGTGCGTCCGCCCCTGCAAGTCCTATCCCGGAGTCCGTTCCCGCTATCAGGATATTGATCTGGTCGTGGTCCGCGAAAACACCGAGGACTTGTACGCCGGGGTCGAGTTTGACCTGAACACCCCGGAAGCCAAACAGATCATCGCCATGGGCCAGAGCAAGATCCGGGAGGATGCGGCGATCTCCATCAAGCCGCTCAGCATCAGCGGCAGCCGCCAGATTATCCGCTACGCCTTCGAGTATGCCGTTAAAAACGGCCGTAAGAAGGTGACCGCCGTGGCCAAGGCCAATATCATGAAATTCACCGACGGCCTCTTCTACCGGGTCGGCCGGGAAGTGGCCAAGGAGTATGAGGGCCGGGTCGAATACGAGGAAGTGCTGGTCGACGCGATGTGCATGCAATTGGTACAGCGGCCCGAGGCCTACGATGTGCTGGTGCTGCCCAATCTCTACGGCGATATTCTCTCCGATCTCTGCGCCGGACTGGTCGGCGGGCTGGGCGTGGCGCCGGGCGCCAATATCGGCGACGGAGTCGCCCTCTTCGAGCCCACCCACGGTTCGGCCCCCAAGTATAAAGGCGCGAACAAGGTCAATCCGACCGCGCTGATCCTGTCGGGAATGCTAATGCTGCGGCATATCGGCGAGCAGGACGCCGCCGACCGCCTGGAGCGGGCCGTGGCGGCGGTGATCGCCGAAGGCAAAGCCGTCACCTATGACATGAAAGCCGACCGGAACGATCCGTCCGCGGCCGGCACCAGCCAGATGGCGGACGCGATCATCGCCAAGCTGAAGTAAATTGAAGCCGCGCCGCTAACGCGGCGGGTGAAATCAATAAAAGCCGCCCCAAATAAGTTGGGGCGGCTTTTTGGGGTTTTAATCGGGGCCCCGCCCCAACTGATCGTCATATTCGATCAACTGATCCGGGTGCCCGATCAGTTGATCGAAAGGTTGGATCAAATGGGGGCGGGGCCGCTTCATCTGGAGCAAGAGCCGCTTCAGGTGATCCGGGAGCCGGATCAGTTGGAGCGGGTGTCGCTCCAAGTGGAAATATTAGAGGATCATTTGAAGGAAGAGTTCCTTCAGTTGGAAATATTGGAGCTTCATTTGAAGAAGGAGTTTCTCCAGAACGAAATAGTAGAGCTTCAATTGAAGGAAGAGCCGCTCCAGATCGAAAAAGTGTTCCTTCAGTTGGAGGCAGGCTCGCTCCAGATAATCGGGGAGGCGGATCAGTTGAAGCGGGTGTTGCTTCGGATGGGGGAAGGACCGCTTCAGGTAATCCGGGAGTTGGATCGATTGGGAATAGGGCGTTACCGGCTGGATCGAGGGTTTTTGGAAGAAGTTTTGAAGGATTTGCCGGATTGGTTGATGTGCCCTGAAAAAGTCTGATGATGCTTGATAATGTGAGATTCAAGATGTCATTCGATATTGGAATCGAAGCATGGTTGCTTTTTCGCTATTACCGTATGATATAATAAGAAATATAACGATTCAGGAGCCACCATGAGCTTGAATATCGATCTCCATCTGCACTCCAACCATTCATGCGACGCCCACGCCTCCATCGCGGCAATGTGTTTGTCGGCCATCAACAAAGGCCTTCAACTGATCTGCTTCACCGAACATTTTGATCTGGACCCCAAAGATCCCGGCTATAATTTCTACAACCACGCCCAATACTCGAAAGATCTTGCGCAAGCGCGGGAAACCTTCGCCGGCCGCCTGACCATATTGCAAGGGATCGAATTCGGCGAGCCGCATTTGTACCCGAAGGAATTCGAGCGGATGCTGAAGCATGATTTCGATTTCGTGCTCGGCAGCGTCCATTGGCTAGGGGACTCGTGGGTGGGCGACCCCAATTTTCAAGCGCGTTATTCGCTGGAAAACATCTTCGAGATTCACTTTGCGGAAGTGTTGCGTGCGGTCCAATTCGGCGGTTTCGACGCTCTGGCCCATATTGACTTCCCAAAGCGCTACCTGCTGAAAACCCACGAGCCCGCCGGCCTGCTGGACGAGATTCTCAAGGAACTGGTCAAGCAAGGGATAGCTCTGGAGCTTAACAGCTCGCCGGTTCGCAAGGGCTATTCCGACATCTTCCCCAGTGATTCGATAATCGAACAATACCTCAAACAGGGCGGGACCAAGGTGACCATCGGATCGGACGCTCATGCCCCGGACGATATCGGCCGGGACTTCGATAAGGTTGCGGACAAGGTACGGAACTATTGTTTAGAACCGGTTTATTTCCGCCGGCGCCAAGCGGTAGCAATCACTCCCCGGGGTTAAATTGGAAGCAGGCCGGATCTGATTACACTGTGCGAGGAAAATATTATGGATTCCAAAAAAGCCGCCTGGAATACCAGGCAGAACGAGCTAAGGGAAATCCTGCTTAGGCCGGACCGCCAGGCCGAAGCCATCCGGTTGTGCCTGGATCAGCACGCCATGGTCCACTCCTCGGCAATGGCGGGGAGCAATGCCCTTACTTTTGAAGACGAAGTCTGGGACGGTCTGAACGATTTCGCGTTCCGGACCATGCCGACCGCCCAGGATGAAACGATCGCCTGGAACCTTTGGCATATCACCCGGATCGAGGATATCACCATGAACATTCTGGTGGCTGGCGCCACGCAAGTTATTAACGCCAAACCCTGGTTAAAGCGGATGAACGTCACCGCCTGTGACACCGGAAACGCCATGAGTGACGAAGAGATCGTCGCGTTCAGCCGGGCCATTGACAGGCAGGCCTTACGCGACTACCGGATCGCCGTGGGCCAAAAGACCCGCGCGATCATCGGGGGATTGGCAGCGCCGGACTTAAAGCGGAAAATGGAACCGGACCGCTTGCAACGGATTCTGGACGAGGGAGCCGTCTTGAATGAGGAAGGCGCCCGATGGCTGATTGATTTCTGGGGCCGGAAGAACGTGGCGGGGTTGTTATTGATGCCCGCGACCCGGCATCAGCTGGTGCATTTGAACGAGTCGGCGCGGCTGAAAAAGGCGTTAGCGAAGATTAGTTGATGACCCGAATGGGCTGTAACTATACGGAACCACGGCTTACAGCCGGTTTATTTTTGTCAGCGCAAACAGATCAAGCTGGCCACCGGGGAGGTCTGCTATGAGTTCAAACGGATTGAATGTAAAAGTAATCACTGCCGACTCCAACTTGAAAGAGGAGTGGCTCAAAAAATCGCAATGGAACGAACAACCGTTCGCCAAGTCATGCATATTGAGAATGGTTTTTCGTTAGTGGCATTTGTGGGAGAAGAACCGGTTGGCATGATATCCGCTTATATGCGCGAGCTGTCTTCCCCGGCTGAACAGAATCGGCAATCGGAAGGATTTGTGAAGCCGGAATATGTTTGAATAAAGAAGCTCAGATTAAAAAAGACTGGTGATAAGACGGGCCGTCGCGCTTGTCTGAAAGAATTCCACCCCCTGAAGGAGTCGATCATGAACATCAAAAATGCCCAATATGTCGCGACCGCGGTCCGGCCCGAGCAATATCCGGCGCACCGCTTGCCGGAAGTGGCCTTGGTGGGCCGGTCCAACGCGGGCAAGTCGTCGCTGATTAACGCGCTGGCCAACCGGAAAAACCTGGCCCGGGTGGCGGCGGAGCCGGGGAAGACGCGTACGGTTAATTTTTATGATTTCGACAATGAGATCTACCTCGCCGACCTGCCGGGCTACGGCTTTGCCCGGGTTTCCAAAGCTGAAAAGGCGGCCTGGAGCGGGATGATCGAAACCTATCTAGAGACCCGAGAACAATTGCGGCTCATCGTGATGCTGGTCGATATCCGGCATGCGCCGTCCGCCGACGACCAAACGATGCGGGAGTGGCTGATCCGCCAGGGCCGGCCGAGCCTGCTGATCGCCTCGAAAATGGACAAAGTCCCGCGCGGCCAGATTCCGGCCAGGTTACGGGAGATCCGGGCCGTTCTGGAGCTGGACGGGGACGAACCGCTGCTCCCGTTCTCGGCGGTGACCAAAGCCGGCCAGGAGGAGGTTTGGAGCCGGATCCAGGAAATGCTCGGGAAATAGTGTGACGGCCGGTGGGCCGTTTTTTCATATCGGCTCGGAACAGAAGCGGTCCGGCCAATGATTGGCGTCATGAAAAAACCGGGTTTGGGGATTCTATGGATATCAGGCGGTTGGCTGATTCCCAATCGCAGTGGAGGGTTTGAAAAAATGGCCAATCTGGATCGCGGTTTCGAGGTGATCGGCAGCCTCAGCGCCGAGCGCGCGGAACAGATCAAACAAGCGGTAAAAAAACTGGATGGCGTCAATCAGGTCCGGATTGATTCCGGGTCCAATCAAGTAATCGTCGGGTATACTCCGGGGATAATCGCGGCGCAAAGCATCAAAGAGACCATCGAAAGCCAAGGAGTCGACGTCTCCGATCAAGGGGACGATTAATCGTATCCTTGGCAGGTTCGGAAAAATAACGGGAGGAGAGAAAAGATGGCCAATTCACAAGAAATTCAAGCCGTGATCGACAGCTGCACTCAATCGGCCCATGAGTTGCGCACGACGGCCAACACCATGCTTTGCGCCATGGAGCGGCAGACCGCCACCCTAGGCGCGGCCCATGTTGAAATGTGCATCAATTCGTTGGTTCAGGCCAAGACCTTAGCGGAGGGGTGATTCGATTTGTCAATGCAGCAAGTGGCGGCGGCGGTGCAAAACTGCAAGCTGAACGCGGAGAAGCTGCGGGCCGCGGCCCGTGCCGAAGCGGACAACAATATTAAAAAGCTGTTGCTGGAAGCAGCCCATCATTTGGATGTGGGTGTCGCCGAGCTGGAGTACGTGACGACCGGAGCGACCGTATCGATCTGAGACGCCGGCCGGCGCTGAATTCCTTCCTACGGGAATGACAACAGCTAAAACCCCTGAATCAAGGGGTTTTTACTATGCTAGGCGTTCTTGACCAAACCGCCACTGGGAAAAACAATCTACCAATTTCCAGTTGGCTTTCGCCAATGCCACTGGGAATCCTGCCAATCTTGTTTTGCCATCTGCCCCGGTTCCATTGGCAACTGGCCCGGGCCGATCGGATCCAGCCAATTTCCAATTGGCGGCTGGCAATGTGAAAATGCGAACTTGCAATGTGGAAAAGCGTCTTGGCAATGCGAATAATCCGGTTGCCTCCGCAGCGAAGGCGGGTTGCGGCGGAGCGCTGCCGAAGGGATTTCGTTCAGCGCCGCCAAGCGCGGCGGCGGGACGGAAATGGCCGGCAAGCGGGCCGGTTAATTTTAGGTTCGGACTTCCGTGATTCCCCGGGCATGAATCCCGGTCCTCCGTAATAATCATTAGTGGAGGTTTTTGGGATGCGGATTTTTTATTTTTCAAAACGGTTATTGGCGGAGCTGACGGTGTCGGTTGCCTTCTTTTTGCTGGGTTGGCTGCTGGTGAACCCCTGTTTGCAGACGTTGAGCGGCTCCTATAAGGTACGGGAGCAATTTCCGCCGCTGGTCTATGTGCCCGGGTATGAGCAGGGGCCGAGGATCGGCGCCGCGGCGGCAGTCCTGATCGAGTCCAAGAGCGGGGCGATTCTCTACGCCAAAAATGAGGAGCAACGCCGGGCGCCGGCCAGCACCACCAAGATTATGACCGCCATCGTCGCCCTGGAAAAGGGGGATCTCGCCAAAGTGGTCAAGGTCAGCCGGAAGGCCGCCGCCACCGGCGGGTCGAGCATCGGCATCCGGGCCGGGGACCGGCTCAGTCTGAAAGAGCTGTTGAAAGGGATGATGCTTCAGTCGGGGAATGACGGGAGCATCGCGGTGGCCGAAGGGGTGGCCGGAAGTGTCGACGGGTTCGTGGCGCTGATGAATCTGAAAGCCAAAGAGATCGGGGCCTTGAAGACTCAGTTCCGGAACCCGCACGGACTGCGGGCGCCGTCTCATTACACTACCGCGCTGGACCTGGCCTTGCTCGCCCGCTACGGCCTGGCGGACCGGCGTTTCGCCGGGTTGGTCAGTCAAAAGTCGGCCACCCTGCAATGGCAAGCGGAGGGCAAGGAACGGGAGCTCCATAACACCAACCGGCTGCTTTGGCAGTTGGAGGGAGCCGACGGGGTGAAAACCGGAACCACCAACGAGGCGGGCCATTGTTTGGTGGCCTCGGCCACCCGGGACGGCCGGCAGTACATCGCGGTTGCGCTGCATTCGGCCGATCGCTGGGGAGATTGCGCGCGCCTGCTGGAGTATGCCTTTTCCCAGTTTACCACGGTTTTGGTGGCCGACCGGCGGCAATCGGTCGCCGAGATCCGGGTGAACGGAGGCAACCCGGCGTTGGTCCCGTTATTTCCCCGCTCCGATCTGCTGGCGGTAGTCCGCAAAGGGGAGGAGTCGCTGATCGCCCCCCGAGTTTTTCTGGACCGGACGCCGCCACGGCCGCCGCTGCGGCCGGGCCAAAGTTTGGGGAAGATCGGATATCAGTACGGGGACGGTGTGGTTGAGGGTGTCGATCTGATCGTCAACCGGCCGGTTCGCAAGCAATGGTGGCTTTGGTGACCCATCCGTTTAACCTTCGTTCGTCCGGCCCGATGGTGGCCGGAGTGGCGGCGACGTTCATCGGAACCGTGGTAGGGGCGGGATTCGCCTCCGGTCAAGAGATTTATCAGTTTTTCAGCCGCCAGGGCAGAAATGGGAGCCTCGGACTGTTGCTGGCCATTCTGATCCTGGGCGCCGCCGGCGCCAAAGTTTTTCAGATTGGACGGATCCTTCAACCAGAGTCGTATGGCGACCTGCTCCGGCTGATCATGGGCAGGCGGCTCGCAGTCGTTGCCGATCTCCTGTTGGGCTTGTTTTATATCGTATTGATCGGGGTGATGTTCGCGGGATCGGGAGCGATCTTCGCCGAACTTGGCCTGGGATATTGGATGGGGATCGTCGGCACCGCCGCGTTGCTGCTGGCGGTGCTTTTCAATGAATTGCCGGGTTTGATCGCGGCCAATCTGGTGATTATTCCATTGATGTTCGTGGGAGCGGTTCTGGCATCCCTGGTCGCGCTCAAGACCCGCTGCGCGGTTTTGGCCCCGGGGCCGGCTGATTGGAACTGGGTACTGGCGTCAGTTCAGTTTTCCTCCTATAACCTGGTGCTGTCCGTGCCGGTACTGCTCTCGCTGAGCAAACGCTATCCCTTCGCGCCGGTCCTGACCGCCGGAGGCTGGCTGGGAAGCTTGGGGCTGGGCGCAATGGCGGCTCTGATTCATTATTCAATCATGCTGCATCTGCCGCATCTGCGAACCAGTCCGTTGCCGATGATCGAATTGGCCAAGAGCGCCGGAACCTGGTTTTACATCGCCTACGCGTTGATCCTGTGGGCCGAGATGTTGACCACCCTGCTGGCGGACACTTATGGGTTGGCGGAGCGGTTGGCTTCGGGAACGGGTTGGCCGTACCGGTTTTGGATTCTGGTATTGACCGCGGCCGGGATCATCGTGGCCAAAGCCGGTTTTGTCAACCTCATCACCCGGTTTTACCCTTTTTACGGTTATCTGTGCCTGGTGATTTTGGCGCTGATCATCGGCGTCCGGCTGCCCAAAGGGAGGGAACCGGGGCAACGGGCATCATTATTATGGCAGTTTCCGTCAAAAAGCGGATAATCCGGCAACCCGCCGACGCTCCCGTCGGGAGGGAGGCGGCGTCCCAAGCGCCGCCGTTAGCGGGATCGAACCGATCCGAAACCGGCGGCCGTCTGGAAGCGGTGAAATATTCTCCGGATTCCTGACGGTTTTTGATGGCAATTTGAGGAAAGTTTATGGAAGAGCGGAGGAAAAAACGACATGATTCACGGGAAGCGGGTGATATACTATTCCAAAGAAGCGATAATGCGATAATTGCATGATTCTCCGGACGAGCACCCGTCATGATCCCCGCCTCCAAGCCATCCGGGAATGATGCGATCATCCGAATCGAGGTGGGGTTTTTGGCGGAACTGACGTTGAATTATCAAAAAGAAGCCATCCCAAATCGCAATCTGGTGTTCAGGCGAAAGGCCCTGGAACGGGAAGGGGTTTTGGTGAAGGGGATTTTCAAATCGGTGGCCTATTGCCTGTTATCGTTGCTGCTGACCAGATTCGGGTTCCCCGGAGGGATTCATCCGGCGGGAGTGGCGGCGCTGCTGGCCAGTCCGCGCCAGCATCATTATCTGAACTTAGCGATGCTGATAGGAGTGGTGACCGGGCTCTTTATGGTCCATCCGATTCGCGAAGCCGTGTTAATCGCCGTGACTCTGGTCATCTGGTACGGGATTACCGGCTTTTTTTATGGCCGGCGAAGCGGCGTCAAGCCGCTGATTTCATTCATGATCTGGGCGGTGTTGCGGGTGGCGGCCGTCGCGGTCCTCAATCCGGACTGGTTCGTCTATCTGATGGTCGCGGCGGAGCTAGCACTCACTTACGTCTTGATGAGAGTCTTCAAATATGGCCTTACCTTTATCAATAATCCGGTCAAGACCCATTCCAAAGTGGCGATGGCCGGACTGACGCTGTTGATCGTGCTGGCGGTTGGCGGCATTGGGGATCTGGCCGTTCACGCGGTTCGCCTGCGGGATATTGTCACGCCTTTATTATTATTAATCGTATCATTTCTCGGCGGCGGCGGTGTGGGAGCGGTCATGGGCATTGCGGTGGCGATCATCGTGGGACTCAGCGGCGGCGGCCTGGTCGGGCTGGTGGCGGTCTATGGTATCGGCGGCTTGCTGGGCGGAGCGCTGAAAGATCTCGGCCGCTGGGGAACTGCGGCGGGAACCGCTTTCGGATGGTATTTCGCCCTGCAGCAATTGCAGCCGGAGGCGGCCGGCGGTCTCCAAATCTGGCCCCTGGCGCTTGGAGCGGCCGTTTTCGTCTTGATCCCGCGGCGTTATCTTTCGCTGCTGGCCACTTATTTTCCCAATCAGGAATCGGAGACCTTCCACCGGGACGAGCGGCAGAAACTGCGGGAGATCGTACTGGCCAGGCTCGATGATCTGGCGGGAATCTTTGAAGAGCTGGCGCGGAGTTTCAATCAAAACGAAGTGGCGGCGGAGGCCGAGGAAAAGGTCGACCTTTACTCCCTGCTGGACCGGGTCTGCGTCAAAAACTGCAAGCAGTGCTCAGGTTATGACGCCTGCTGGGGAGAGAACTTTTACTCAACCTACCGGGAGATTTTCGATCTGTTGGCTCTGGCCGAACTGTACGGCGAGGTTCATGTCGGCCATCTCAAAGGGAAATTGGCCAAGACTTGTTTTCAGCAGTTCAAGCTGTTGACCACCATCAACCATCTTTTTGAGAAATGCCAGAATGAATACCAATGGCAGCGCAAACTGGACGAGGGCAAATATTTTTTGGCCAATCAGCTTCAAGGCATGGCCGACATCATTTGCAACCTGTCCAAGGAGATCTCCACCGACACCAATTTTAAGGCCGAAGTGGAGGAACGGTTGAAGCACGGTTTCAACCGGCTTAATATGAACATCCGGGATATCTCGGTGCTCTCTATCGGGGGCGAACGGCTGGAGATCACCGTCCGGCAGCGCAGTTGCAATCACAAGCACGAATGCGCGTATCTGGCGGCGCCGATGGTCAGTAAGCTCTTGGGCGCGGAGTATCTGGTCTGGGAGCGGCAGTGCCACCTGGAAAACGATCAGTGCGGCTACTGCCTGAGTCCGGTCCGGAAGTTCGCGGTAAAGACCAGCGTCTGCAAACTGCCGAAGCAAGGGAACGAATATTCCGGGGATAACAATTCTTTGCAGGAATTGAAGGACGGACATTTCGTGGCCATTCTCAGCGACGGAATGGGGTATGGCACCAAGGCCTATCTGGAGAGCCAGACCACGGTCTCGATTTTGGAGAAACTGCTCGAGTCGGGGATTGACCGGGACTTTGCGGTCAAGATGGTCAACTCGGTGCTGCTGCTCCGTTCGCCGGAAGAATCCTTCGCAACGGTGGACCTGGTGTTGATCGACCTTTTCGCCGGCCAGGCCGAGTTTATCAAGATCGGAGCGGCCAGCAGTTATCTGAAACGGGGGCGGGATGTGATCAGCATCAAGTCGACCTCCCTGCCGGCCGGGATCCTGAATACGGTGGACGCGGAACGGACCGAGATGCATTTGCAACCCGGCGATCTGATCGTCTTGGCCAGCGACGGAGTCATTGACAGCAAGGAGAATCCGCCCGATAAGGACGACTGGGTGGTCCGGGCGCTTCGCCAGGTGGATGTGGTGGGCCCCGAGGCGCTGGGCGAATATCTGATGAGCCTGGCAAAGATCAATTACGATGGCGTGCCCAAGGACGACATGTCCGTGGTGGTGCTGCAGTTCGTTGAAAACATCCCCGAATAGCGAAACGGGGGGTCATCGTTCCCGAAATAGTGATATCCGGCCTTTGGGCCGGATATTATTTTTTGACGGAGGGGAACTTATAAAGGCGCGCATACGTTGAGACAAATAAATCGCTTCGGGAATGGGCGGCCAAGGATGGTCGATGGGGTGACTCGTTTGTTGGACAAAATCAGGGCTATCATCCTAAAACACCAACTGCTGAATGAGGGGCAGCGGGTAATCGTCGGATTTTCCGGCGGGGTGGATTCGCTTTGCCTACTCCACGCTTTGCATTCACTGACCGAACTCCGCCTGGACCTTTGGGCGGTTTACATCAATCATTCCTTGCGGCCGGCTGAGAATATCCGGGAAGAAGAGCTGCTGCGGGAAGTCGGGGACAGGCTGAAGGTCCGGACCAAAACCGTGGTCCTCGATCTTCCGGCCCGGCTGCGCCAAAAACCGCAATCCCTGCAACTGCTCGCCAGGGAGGAACGCTACCGGATCTTCCGGGAAGTGGCGGCGGAGACCGGCGCCACGAGGGTGGCTCTCGGCCATCACCTCGACGATCAGATCGAAACCGTTCTTTACCGGTTCATCCGCGGCACCGGCCTGGATGGGCTGGCCGGAATCCCCGTCTCGCGGGACGGCCTGTTTATCCGGCCCTTGCTCGGAGTCTTCCGGAGCGAGATTTTGGAGTATGCTTCCGGCCACGGGCTGGCTTGGGTGGAGGATTCTTCGAACCGGAAAGTGATTTATCGCCGGAACCGGCTCCGGCAGGAACTGATCCCGCAATTGGTAGCCGGCTATAATCCCGGCTTTAAACAGGCCGTGGTCCGCCTGGCGGACCTGGCCTCGGAACAGCGGTCGTTCATGGAGCAGATTGTCTCCAAAACGTTGGCGTCAGGATTGGCCCGAACGGACCAAAGGGTCGGTTTTCCGCTGGCGCACTGGCAGGAATATCATCCATACCTCCAATATTCCTTATTGAAAGGGTTGTTGCGGCAGCTGGAGCCGGGTCGCACCCTGGAGCAAGCGCCCTTATTGCGGTTGCGGGAGCGTCTGAGCCGCGAGGGAACTACATTTCGGCGGACCGATCTGTTGAAGGGCGTGGCGGTGCTGGTGGAGGAGGGGACGATCGTTTTTGAGCGGAGCGCCGTCTTGTTGCCCGTGGATCGCCGGCGTTTTCCGGTGGCAACGCCGGGAAGGACCATGCTGCCCGGCGGAGAACGGGAGTTATCGGTCGAAACGGCTCCGATCCCCGATTCGTGGGAGCATTTTCACAAAAATGTAATTTTGGTTGATCCGGCGAAACTCCGCTTGCCGCTGGCGCTCCGTTTCCGGCGGCCCGGCGACTCGTTCCGGCCGTTTGGAGCGGCGGGAACGCAGAAACTTCATGATTTCTTTATCAATCTAAAAGTGCCCCGGGCGGAGCGGGACCGGATACCGCTGCTGGTAACCGCCGACGACCGGATCGTCTGGGTTATCGGCTATCGGCCGGCTGATGATTTTAAGCTCGATGAGACCAGCGCCGGCGGTTGGCGGATTGCGGTCGGGCCACCGGCCACGGTTTGATTGTAATCGTTTTTTTACTATGATATAATAGTTAACATGGCAAAATCGGCTTGACGGCCGGAGGGAGGTTTATCATTGCTGAAAATTGCTCGGGAAATATTACTATACTTTCTGGTTGCCATTCTCGTGCTCGTTTTCGTTGCCCGCTTCATGAAGATTGATAACCCGGTGGAAACGCTGAATTTCGATCAATTCATCAACCGAGTGGAAGCCGGTAAGATAATCGACGCCAAGATCAACAATAACGACGGTACGATTGAAGGACGGCAGAAGGATTTCGAGAAAAACCGGTATCGGGTGGATGGCCCCGTGAACCGTCCGGAACTTTACTACGATCAGCTGCGGGCCAAAGGGGTGAAGATCGCCTTCAGCAACCCCAGCAACGGCTGGTGGGCGTTTATCTTACCTAATCTGGGCATGATCATTATCTTCTTTATCTTCTGGTTCTTCCTGCTAAATCAGATGCAGAATACCGGCAACAAGGCCTTGTCGTTCGGGAAAAGCCGGGCCAGGCTCCATATGGATGAGAAGAATAAAACTACCTTTGACGATGTGGCCGGCGAAGACGAAGCCAAGGAAGAACTGGTTGAGATCGTGGAATTCTTGCGGCAGCCGCGGCGCTTCACCGAATTAGGCGCCAAGATCCCCAAGGGCGTGCTGCTAATCGGGCCGCCGGGCACGGGCAAGACCCTGCTCGCCAAGGCGGTGGCCGGTGAGGCCGGGGTGCCGTTCTTCAGCATCAGCGGTTCGGATTTCGTGGAAATGTTCGTCGGCGTCGGCGCTTCCCGGGTCCGCGACCTGTTCGATCAAGCCAAGAAGAATGCTCCGTGCATCGTGTTCGTTGATGAAATCGACGCAGTGGGCCGGCAGCGTGGCGCGGGCCTCGGCGGCGGCCACGACGAACGGGAGCAGACTTTGAATCAATTGCTGGTCGAGATGGACGGCTTTGAGCCGAACTCCGGCATCATCATGCTGGCCGCGACCAATCGGCCCGATGTGCTGGATCCGGCGCTGTTGCGGCCGGGCCGGTTCGATCGCCAGGTAACACTGGATATTCCGGACATTGTGGGTCGGGAAGATATCTTGAAGGTTCACGCCCGGGGCAAACCCTTGTCGCCGGAAGTGGATCTGAAGGTGCTGGCCCGCCAGACCCCGATGTTCACTGGTGCCGATTTGGCCAATGTATTGAACGAAGCGGCATTGCTCGCCGCCCGCCGCAATAAGAAGAAGATCTTTATGGATGATTGCGAGGACGCCATTGAGCGGCTGATCGCCGGGCCGGAGAAGAAAAGCCGGGTAATGAGCGCCAAGGAACGGGAACTGACTGCTTATCATGAAGCCGGACACGCCCTGGTCGGCCATTATATGCCGACCGTGGACCCAATTCATAAGATTTCAATCATTCCGCGCGGCCAGGCCGGAGGCTACACCCTGGCGTTGCCGCTGGAAGATAAGCACTACAGCACCAGGACCGAACTGTTGGAGAACGTCGTCTTCATGTTCGGCGGCCGCGCCGCCGAGTTAATCGCCCTGGAGGAGATCAGCACCGGCGCCCGGAACGATCTGGAGCGGGCCACCAAGACGGTGCGGAAGATGATCACCGAGTACGGGATGAGCGACGATCTAGGCTATATGACCTTCGGCCAGGGACATGAAGAGACCGTCTTTTTAGGGCGGGATATCGGCCGGGATAAGAATTACAGCGAAGAGATCGCCGCCGCTATCGACCGCGAGATCAAACGGATCATGGATCAGCAGTTTGAGCGGGCCACCCAGATCATTAAAGAGCATCGCGGGAAACTCGACAATATCGCCAAAGCGCTGCTTGAAAAAGAGACGCTCGAGGGCGACGATTTCATGGCCATCATCGGAGAGAATCCGGACGCCGGCCAGCAAACCGCGGCGATCGAGTCCAACCCGTCCGATACCACTGAAAGCCAAGCCTAAAAGCGCGGTAAGCAAGGCACAGAAAAGCCGGAACTTGATAAGTTCCGGCTTTTTATATAGATCTCATGAAAACGGGGCAACCAGGCTGAAAAAGTATCATCCCGGCGACATTGATATCCCCTGCTCAATGTCAAGGCTGATATCGAGGGCCGCTACCGAATGGGTGATGGCACCGCTGGAGATGATGTCGATCCCGGAAGCGGCGACTTCCCGGATGTTTTGTTCATCGACGTTGCCGGAGGCTTCCACCACCGCCCGGCCGGCGATGAGTTTGACCATCGCGGCCATTTGGGCCGGATCCATATTGTCGAGCATAATGATATCGGCGCCGGCGGCCAACGCCTCGCGAACCTGGGCTTCGGTTTCCACCTCGACTTCGATGGTCATGGTATGGGGGATCCCGTTCCGGGCCCGCTGGACGGCTTCGGTCAGCGAACCGCAGGCCGCGATGTGATTATCCTTGATCAATACGGCATCCGCCAGGTTGAAGCGGTGATTGGCGCCTCCGCCTTGCCGGACCGCGTATTTATCCAGCATCCGCAGGCCGGGGATGGTCTTCCGGGTATCGACAATCCGCACCGGCAAGCCTTCCACCCGCTCCACCAGCCGGGCGGTTTTGGTGGCGATGCCGGACAATCGTTGCAGAAAGTTTAAAGCGACCCGCTCGCCGGAGAGCAGCGCTTGAATTGGCCCGCTGATGGTTCCGATTTTATCGCCGGGCCTGACCCGGCCGCCTTCGACGATCAATGCCCGGCATTGGACGGCCGGGTCCAATTGCCGGAAAACTTCGGTTACAACTAAAAACCCGGCGACCACCCCCGGCGCTTTGGCCAGAAATACGCCCCCGGCGGGCAATCGCTCCTTCCCGAAGATCACCTCGGTGGTGATGTCGCCGTGCCCCAGATCTTCCTCTAAGGCCAGACGGACCATTTTTTCCAAGCTTAATCGGTTCATTCGCAAACCTCCACCTTTGACCCTTGAAATACGATATGTTTCCGCCACTCGTTATCGGGGGCCGGATAATCGGAACGGAAATGTCCGCCCCGGCTTTCGGTGCGCATTTGGGCGGCGGTGCGCATCAACCGGGCGATTAACATCAAATGCTGTAGCTCAAGATAGGATGGCTCGCTGCTCAGATTATTAACCGGGCCGAACCGGTTCAGTTCCGCTTCGGCTTTGACGAGGCTCGCTCCGTCCCGGACGATCCCCAGATAATGGTTGGCTAAAAAACGCAATTGTTGCCGGTCGGATTCCAATTGTTCGGAATCGGTGAAACATTGGGGATAATGAATCCGGACTTCC
This sequence comes from Bacillota bacterium, assembly GCA_023402395.1. Classification (GTDB taxonomy): domain Bacteria; phylum Bacillota; class UBA4882; order UBA8346; family UBA8346; genus JAEYGI01. The sequence goes on along the minus strand of JAEYGI010000034.1, from coordinate 38,122 downwards.
CGGACCGATGACGGAGGGGGCGCGGGTGTCAGTTTGGCCAGGCAGCGGGCCACTCGCCCGCCGAAGACCAGCCCTTCCAGGAGTGAATTGCTGGCCAGGCGGTTGGCGCCGTGAACTCCGGTGGCCGCGGTCTCGCCTGCCGCGAACAAGCCGGGAAGCGTAGTCCGGCCCCAAAGGTCGGTCTGGACTCCGCCCATCAGATAGTGGGCGGCGGGTGCCACCGGAATCGGATCCTTGGCGATGTCCAGCCCATAATGGAAACAGGTCCGGTAAATGTTCGGAAAACGCCTAGTCACTTCGTCGCGGTCCAGCCGCGACAGATCAAGGAAAACGCAGGGACTATCGCTTTTTTCGATCTCGGCGAAGATGGAGCGGGCCACCACATCCCGGGGGGCCAGTTCGGCCAGGCGGTGATAGCCGGGCATAAACCGTTCCCCGTTTTTGTTCAGCAAGATGGCCCCCTCGCCGCGAACCGCCTCTGAAATCAAAAACGAAGGCGCCGGCGGCAGGAACAAGGCAGTCGGATGAAACTGGACGAACTCCAGATCCCGCAAGGCGGCGCCGGCGTTAAATGCCAAAGCGATTCCGTCGCCGGTGGCCACCGCGGGGTTGGTGGTTTTGGCGAAGAGTTGCCCGCAGCCCCCGGTGCAAAGAATCACGGCCGAACTGAAAAACAATTGAGCCTGCCCCTCGCCGTCCAGCGCCACCACGCCGCAACAACGGCCCGCCGCGGTGACCAAAGCCATTACGAAGTAATGTTCGTGAATTATGATTTCGGAATGACGGACTTTGTCAATGAGCGTGCGTGAAATCTCCTTGCCCGTTCCGTCACCGTTGGCGTGCAAGATCCGGCGCCGACTGTGGGCGGCTTCCCGGGTGAGCGCGATGGCGCCGTTGGACCGGTCAAAAGGAACGCCCAGTTCGATCAGGTGCCGGACCCCTTCCGGCCCCTCATGAACCAGGGTTTGCACGGCTTCACGGTTGCAAAGCCCGGCGCCGGCCATCACCGTATCTTCATAATGGATTTCGGGGGAGTCGGGAGGAGCGAAGGCAGTGGCGATTCCGCCCTGGGCATAATAGGTATTGCTCTCCTGCAGCGCCGCTTTGGAGAAAAGCAGGACCCGTCCGGACCGGCTTAATTCAAGCGCGGCCGTCAGTCCCGCGATGCCGCTGCCGACCACGATATAGGGAGCGCTGTCATAAAGCGGCGGCTTTTCCGGAAAGATCGTGTTCATCGTTGCAACCTCCACCGCTCAAACGTACGACAGCATCCGGTCAAGCGCGCGCCGCGCTTGAGCGCGAACCGCCGGGTCGACGGTGATGACCGGCTGCATCGATTGCAAGGCGGCCAGAACCTTCGGCACGGTGGTCTGTTTCATGTTGGGACAGACTAACCCTTGATTGAGCAGGTAAAATGTTTTGGCCGGGTTTTCCTGGCGCAGGCCGTGGATAATCCCCATTTCGGTGCCGATGATGAACTTCGTCGCGGCTGATTCCTTGACGTAATGGATGATCTGCGCAGTACTGCCCACAAAGTCGGCCAGTTCGGTCACTTCCTCCCGGCATTCGGGATGAACCAGGACCAGGGCATCGGGATGGAGTTCGCGGGCTTGCCGGAGTTCGGCCGCGCTAACCCGGTGGTGGGTAATGCAATATCCGGGCCAGAGGTGGATCCGCTTCTCCGGAACCTGAGCCGCCACATACCGGCCGAGATTTTGATCCGGGAGAAAGATTAACTCCGGTTCCGGGATGTTTTGGACCAGCTTCACGGCGTTGGCGGAGGTACAGCAGTAGTCGCTGAGCGCTTTCACGGCGGCCGAGGAATTGACATAGGCCACGACTGCGGCGGATGGATACTGCTTGCGCCATTCGCGCACCTGATCCGGATCGGCCATGTCGGCCATGGGACAGCCGGCGGTCTCCGCCGGCAGCAGCACGGTTTTGTCGGGAGCCAGAATCGCGGCGCTTTCCGCCATGAAATGGACGCCGCAGAAGACGATTACCGCGGCGTCGGTGGCGGCCGCCTGCTGGCTTAAGGCCAGCGAATCGCCGACAAAATCGGCCAAGTCCTGAATTTCGTCGTTCTGATAATTATGGGCTAAGATCACCGCGCGGCGCTCGCGCCGCAAGCGATCGATCTCTTCAAGCTCATGTCGATACTGGGTGTTCAAATTCGATCTTCCCCTCGCATGAATCTGTACGTAGCGGGTTGTCCGGCGATTATCCTCATTGTACTGTCGGATAATGCTTTTGTCAATCGGAAAGCCATGCAATAACGCCGTCGGTTTGACTTGCTTGGCGGCGAATTTTCAGCCGGTTTGGTCCCAGCGGTATCCCGTGGCTTTGATCCCAAAATAACCGGGATTTACTTTTTGGCCGCAATGGGATAAAATCAGTGTCGGTGAAAGAAACTGCGGCAAGTCCGGGAGGTTGTCATGTTCGTGTCCAAGCTTCGGTTGCTCAATATGGTTTTTTACGGATACCACGGGGTGTTCGATGCCGAACGGGAACTGGGACAGCGGATCGAGGTCGATCTGGAGTTCAGCGCCGACCTGAGTCAGGCGGCCCGGAACGACGACTTTGACGCGTCCGTCAATTATGTGGATCTATATACGGTGGTCAAGGAGATCGTCGAGGAAGGGGAGTTCAAGCTGATCGAAGGGATCGCCCAGGCGATTCTGAGTCAGATTTGGGACGCCTTCGAACCGGAAGCGCTCACCGTCCGGGTCCGCAAGCCGCAACCGCCGGTGGGGGGCCTGATGGATGCCTTCGAAGTTGAATTGATCAAAACCCGGGATTGACTTGCCAGTCTCTGGCCGGCGTGGTATAATTCGAACGTAGGATTTGATGGCCGGTATCAATTGAACCGGACCGTTCGCCTGTTTTTTCTATCATACTTTTTCCGCTTGGATCGCAATGACCGAGACGGAGGCAGGAACAAGTTTCTTTTTTTGTTTTGCAAAAAAGCCTTCGCCCGAAGGCTTTTTTTATTTTCACCAATGGGAGGCTGGATGATGCGGGAGATAACTACCGTCAAAATTCGCAAGATGAAGCAAGCCGGGGAGAAGCTGGTGATGATCACCGCCTATGACTATGCTGCGGCCCGGCTGGTGGAGGCGGCCGGGGTGGACCTGATCCTGGTCGGCGATTCGCTGGGAGTGGTGATGCTCGGGTACGAGAATACGGTAGCGGTAACCATGGATGACATGCTCCACCACGTGAAGGCCGTGACCCGGGGGGCCACTCGGGCGATGGTCATTGCCGATCTGCCTTTCCTGTCCTATCAGGTCAGCGAGGAACAGGCGGTGGCCAATGCCGGGCGTTTGCTCCAGGAGGGGGGCGCGCAAGCGGTCAAGCTGGAGGGAGGGGAGGCAATGGCCCCGACGGCCCGGCGGATCGTGAGGGCCGGGATCCCGGTCTTCGGCCATTTGGGATTTACGCCGCAGTCCGTGCACGGCCTGGGCGGCCCCGGTTTTCAGGGCAAAGAGCCGCTGCAGGCCAAACGGCTCCTGGAGGACGCGCTCCGGCTGGAAGACGCCGGTATCTGCGGAGTGGTGCTCGAATTGGTCCCCTGGGAAGTAGCGGAAGCCATTACCGCGCGGCTGGCGGTTCCCACCATCGGCATCGGTTCCGGCCCGGCCTGCGACGGCCAGGTATTGGTCTATCACGATTTGCTGGGATTGGATCCCGGGATCAAGCTGCGCCATAACCGGGTTTTCGCGGAGATCGGCCGGATGACCACGGAAGCGGTCCAAAGTTATCTGGAAGCAGTCCGGTCGGGGCAATTTCCGACTGAAGCCAACACCCGGAGGATGGGGCCGGCCGAGCATTTGGAATTTCAAGCCGCCATCGCCGGGATGCAGCAGGGGGCGAAGTCATGAAAACTGTACATACCATTGCTGAAATGCGCCGGCTCCTGGATGAGGCGCGCCACGCGGAACGGACCATCGGGTTGGTGCCCACCATGGGCTATTTTCACGAAGGCCATTTGTCGTTGATGCGGCGGGCCAAGGCCGAGAACGATTTGGTTGTGGCCAGCCTGTTCGTCAACCCGATCCAGTTCGGGCCGGGTGAGGATCTCAGCCGCTACCCCCGCGATCTGGAGCGGGATGAGCGGCTGGCCGCCGGAGCCGGGGTTGATCTGCTGTTTTATCCGGAAGTGGCCGAGATGTATCCGGAAGGGTTTCAAACCACAGTGCAGGTCGGAGCCCTTGCCCAGGGGCTATGCGGCGCGAGCCGGCCCGGCCATTTCCAGGGCGTGGCCACGGTGGTCCTGAAGCTGTTCCAGATCGTGGCGCCGCACCGGGCTTATTTCGGCGAGAAGGACGCTCAACAGCTCCGGGTGATCCGGCGGATGGCGCTGGATCTAAACCTCCGGCTGGAAGTGATCGGTTGCCCGATCGTCCGGGAAGAGGACGGGCTGGCCATGAGTTCCCGCAACGTCTACCTGAAACCGGAGGAGCGCCGGGCCGCGCTGGTCCTTTCTCGCACCTTGAACCGCGCCGGGGAGCTGATCGCTTCCGGGACCCGGGATGCCGGAGCGTTGCGCGGCCAATTGCTAAGGGTGATTGCCGGAGAGCCGCTGGCAACCCTCGACTATCTGGCGGTCGTCGCCAGCGAGACCCTTCAGCCGCTGGAGTCGCTTGAGGGGGAAGTCCTGATCGCCCTGGCTGTGAAAATCGGGTCCACCCGGTTGATCGACAATATGACGTTCCGCGTCACCGCCTGACATTACCGCTTCATAAGGAGGCCACCCATGCTTCGCGCCATGTGCAAGTCCAAAATCCACCGGGCCACGGTCACCGGGGCCGATCTGAATTATGCCGGCAGCATCACCGTGGATTCCGTCCTGATGGAGGCGGCCGATCTGCTTCCCTACGAACGGGTCCAGGTAGTCAACGTCAATAACGGCGAGCGCTTTGAAACCTACGTGATCGAGGGGGAGGCGGATTCGGGGACGATCTGTTTGAACGGCGCCGCGGCCCGACTGGCCGCGCCGGGCGATCTGGTTATTATCATGTCCTACGCCTGGCTCGGCCCGGAGGAGTTGGAGAAATTCGCGCCCCGGGTGATCCGGGTCGATTCGCGGAACCGGCGGATCGCGCCGGGCTGACGGGCAATGTTATCAAGTCGTGCTGTGAATATCTTGGAGAAATTAGTCGACAACGTTGTTCAAATTCAGACCCCTCTCCCGGCCTCTCCCCGGCGCTGAAGTTCAATGATGCCGGTTCGGCGGGGAGAGGTGAATTGACTGAAACCGGGGCCTATTTTTGGGCTTTCAATCAGGGCATTTAAAAGCCAAAGTTTCAAGCTCCGTCATCCCTCTCCGTGAATCCGCTCCTTGAGCCGCATCCCCGGAGAGGGCCGGGGTGAGGTTGAATCGGCATCATGACATGGGCTGACCGGAAAGCCCACCATGAAAAAAGCACGGCCTCAGCCGTGCTTTTTCGATCGTTACGCAATCGTTCCAAAGTTCATTCCTTCGGTTGCGGTTTCTCTTCCAGCACCGCTTCCACGGTGACCGGAATTCCCTTCCGCATTACCAGCAGGGTCAGTTTGTCGCCGACTTTGCACTTGCGGATGAACCTGGCCATGTCTTCGACCGTGGCGACGGGCTGACGGTTGATCTCGACCACCAGGTCGAAGGGCTGCAGTCCGGCTTTGTCGGCCGGAGAGCCTTTGACCGGGTTCACCAGGACGCCTTCGGTGCTATTAATGCCGATATAGGCCCGGGTCTTGGCGTCGAGGGTCTTGGCGTCCATCATCTCCACACCAAGCCAGGGGTGGCTCAACCGGCCCTTGGTGATTAATTCGAATAAAACTTCCTTCACAGTGTTGATGGGAATGGCAAACCCCAGATTCTGGCCGGCGGCGCTGACCGCGGTATTGATCCCGATCACTTCGCCTTTGAGGTTCAGCAGCGGCCCGCCGCTGTTGCCGGGGTTGATGGCGGCGTCGGTCTGGATCATATTTTCATAGGTCGTGGTTTCGCTCCGGTCGCCCGCGATCAGCGGCCGCCCCTTGGCGCTGATGATCCCCTGGGTGACGGTATGATCGAGCCCCAGCGGATTGCCGATGGCGATCACCCATTCGCCGACCCGGGTCTGGTCCGAGTCGCCCAGCGTCAGATAGGCCGCTTTCTCCGGAAGATCAACCTTCACGATGGCCAGGTCCAGTTCGCGGTCAAGGCCGATTAACTTGGCCGGAATCGGCTTGTCCTGGCCCTGAAGGGCGACCTCGACGGCCTGGGCGCCGGCGACCACGTGGGCGTTGGTCAGAATATGGCCGTTTTCGTCAAAGAAGAAGCCGCTGCCGAACCCTTGCTCCTGCTGACGCTCGCGCCAGCGGCCGAAGGGGAACGACGGTACCTGCCGTTCGAAGGTGGAGATGACCCAGACCACCTTCGGCATGCTCGCCTCGGCGATGTCGGCCACCACCGACGAGCCGATCAGTTCCGGCTCGGGAAGCGCGGCCCGCACCAGGCCGCCGGGCTGAAAGGAGAAGATCGCGGCTATGAGCAGCAATGCCGCCAGATATGTAGCTAATTGTCGTTTAAAAACGGGCTTCATCGCAAATCACCTCTGGCTGAATATTTTTTTGTCCAGAATTGTCCTCTTTTTGGAAGATTTCTCTATTATTAAACGGCTTCCTTTCGGGAAAAGTTCCCCAAATCGAATGTAAACCATAATGTGATTGAAAGGTTGACAATTTAATTGCCGATGGGCTATAATGGCAAGGGTGATGAGAGTTTGGAAAAAATACTGGAACTGTTGAAAGCGCATCAGGATTCGTTCGTTTCCGGGGAGGAGCTGGCCAGGATCGCCGGGATGACCCGGGCCGGGATCTGGAAGCAGATCGAGGGGCTCCGGGAATCGGGGTACGTCATCGAGTCCTCGACCCGCAAAGGCTATTGTTTGCGCGGCGGCGCCGATGTGCTGCTGCCGCTGGAGATCAAGGGCGATTTGCCGACCCGCCGTTTCGGACAGGTCGTCTATTGCCAGCACGAGGTGGATTCCACCAACGCCTGGGGCCGGCGGCTGGCTGAAACCGGCGCGCCCGAAGGCACGGTGTTGGTCGCGGAGCGCCAGACCCTGGGCCGGGGCCGGATGGGGCGGAGCTGGAGTTCGATCGCGGGCCGGGGGCTGTCGTTCAGCTTTATTTTGCGGCCGAGGCTAAGCGCCGCCGAACTAGCGGTGATGATGATTTTGACCGCGGTCTGCGTGGCCCGGGCGGTGCAACGGGTGACCGGCATCCGGCTTGCCATCAAATGGCCGAACGATCTGATGCATGAGGGCCGGAAGATCACGGGAATCCTGGCCGAAATGAAGGGCGAGATGGATCTGGTCCAGTACCTGGTGATCGGCGTCGGCCTCAACGTCAATCATGAGCTGTCGGATTTCCCGGCCGAACTGGCGGACCGGGCCGGCTCGCTGCGGATGATCGCCGGGAAGCCGTTTCTCCGTTCCGCGCTGCTCCGCGAGTTCCTAGTGGAGTTCGAAAGAGCCTACGACGGCATTGCCGCCGGGTCGCTGGCGGCGGTCATCGCCGACGCCAAGGCCCATTCGGCGACACTGGGCCGGCGGGTCACGATCAATCAGGGGTTTGGGAAGATCTTGACCGGACAGGCCGAGGATCTCGATCAGGACGGCAGCCTCTGGCTGCGGACGGATTCCGGCGAGTTGATCCGGGTAAATTCCGGCGAGCTAATCGCCGATTTTAAGGAGGATTAGACCATGAATGAAACTAACCGCAGCCTGCTGGCGACCTTTCAATTGGTGATGGTGGCGGTGCTTGTGGCGTTGCTGGTGATCAGCGCCAATCTGAAACTGGTGGTGGGCCCGGTGCCGCTGACAATGCAGCCGTTGCTGGTGATCTTGAGCGGGGTGCTGCTCGGCCGGAAGGGATGGCTGGCGGTCACCATTTATCTGCTGATGGGCCTGGCCGGTTTTCCGTTTTTCACCACCGGCGGCGGGCCGGCCTATATTTTCAAGCCGACCTTCGGCTTTCTCCTGGGATTTGTTCCTGCGGCGTTTCTGGCCGGATGGTTCACGGAACTAAAGCTTTTCAAGGGAACTGCCTGGAATGTGCTGCTCGGGTCGGCGCTGGGAATGATCGTGGTTTATGTAGTGGGGCTCGGCTATATCCCGCTGGCCGGGACGCTGTTCGGATCGCCGATGGCAGTGATGGCGCAGATCCTGCCCACGCTGCCCGCGATGATCCTGGGGGATCTGATCAAAATCGCGGTGGTTACCTCCATTGCTCCGGTGCTTCTGAAAGAGCTGGGCAAGGCCAAGCAGTTCCTCGCCGGAGGCAGGCAACTGGAGGAGAGCGGACGGTAAGCCGGGAAGAGACGGGATTTCGATGCGAAATAGTTTTCGCGAATCTAAAAAGAGCCTTGGCAAGGCTCTTTTTTTGTTGCGGGGATGTTTGAGGCGGCGCTGCAAGTGATCCGGGGGTTGGATCAAGTGAGGGAAGCGCCGCTGCAACTGATCCAGGGGAGCGATCAGTTGATCGAGGGGTTGGATCAATTGGGAGCGGGGTCGCTACAACTGGTGCGGCAGTCGCTCCAACTGATCGGAGTGCCGGATCAGTTGGAGCGGAGGTTGCACCAGATGGAAATATTAGAGGATCATTTGTAGCGGCGGTCGCTCCAGATGGAAATATTGGAGGATCATTTGATAAAACTGTTTCTCCAGATCGAAATAGTAGAGGATCATTTGATAAAACTGTTTTTCCAGATGGAAAAAGTGTTGCTCCAGATGATCGGGGAGCCGGATCACTTGGAGCGGGTGTTGCTCCGGATGGGAGCGGGGTCGCTTCAATTGATCGGAGAGCTTGAACGGTTGGGGTAGGTGTTGCTTCAGATGATCGGGAAGCCGGATCGGCTGGGGATAGGGCGCCGCCGGTTGGAGCGGGGGGATTTGGGGGTGGGGGAGGGGTCTGAACCGCTGATTATGATAACTTATTTGATTACGCTGATGGATTTGGATTAATAGTATTATTATTAATTGTGAAATTCAAGACAAGGCAGCATTTCGCAAAACTGAAGAAGGAAAAAGCGGAATAATGTGGAATATTTTAATAATTTATGTAATGTCAATGGATAAGAGTATATCTTTATAATGAGGTCAATTATTTAAATAATAAACAATTGTTTGGGGAAGGCATTGCCGAATTGCTGATTCTGCAAAAGGAGTTTCTCGAAGACTTTGATGATGCAAATCGTGAGAAAAGCGTTAAATATATGATGGAATTATTTAAAGGGGAAAAAGCATGTAATGCTATTGTGTAGTTATGATAAATTGAGGAGGTAACCAATGTTTCTTAAGTCAGTGCAGATAACCAATTATAAATGCATAAATGATTCTGAAGAATTTACAATTTCTTCACTTACCTGTTTGGTTGGAAAAAATGAATCTGGTAAAAGTGCAATTCTTCAATCTCTCTATAAATTTAACCCTGTTGAGCCTGATAAGCAATATGATACAGTTGAAGAGTACCCTAGAAACTATTTAATAGATTATGAAGCTAATCCCACAGATGCTGCTAGTAATATATTGAATACTTCTTGGGAAATAGAAGATGAAGAATGTCAAAATCTCGAACAAATTCTTGGGCCAAATTCAATCGCAGATCGTATTGTGACAGTTAAGAAAGGATATAATAATACTTTTACTTGGGATGTCTCAATAAATCAATCACAAATACTTAAATTTTATTTGTCTATGGTGAAATTAGATGAAGGATTCCTCGAATCTTTATCCGGAGTTAGCTCAGTGGGCGAATTATTTAAAGTAGCACTGTAATTTTCGATGAAAGAAGTACGGGATTTGTTTGGTTTTTCTCATTTTTAGTATGGCTTTCACAAGTTCGTAAGAATTACGGTGAAAACTTAATTATCCTTCTTGATGCCTGGGTTAAGTTTGCATGGAAAGGCTCAAGGCGATTTACTCCGATATATAAATGAAAAACTTACTCCAAATTATCAAGTGATATATAGTACACACTCACCTTTTATGATAGATCCAGATAATATACTAAATGTCCGTACTGTAGAAGACGTTATTACGGAAAATGATGATATTCTTGGTACTAAAGTTGGAGATCAGGTACTAAGTACAGATTTAGATACAATATTCCCCTTGCAAGCTGCATTAGGATATGATATTACTCAAAGCTTGTTTGTTGGGAAAAATACATTATTAGTTGAAGGGCCATCGGATTTGCTTTACTTAAAATGGTTTTCGAAAGAGTTGCGAAATAGAGGAAAAGTATGTCTTGATCCCCGAACTACGTACTTTTTTGAAAAATGGTTTCCTTATCTGTAACTGTTATTATCCAATCTCACATTCCGAATAAAAGAAATGGTTATGAGGAGTTGTCAAACAAGATGCAGAGCAGAAAATAATAAAGCAAAGATTGGACTGTTGGAACTGGCCAAACAATTGGGGAACGTATCGGAAGTATGCAAGGTGTTTGGGTATTCACGGGATAGCTTCTATCGGTTCAAAGCTCCCCGCCACTTCTTGGAATGCAGTGGGTCAATCAACGTTACAAACCGTTCCGCTTATCCGTCCTCCCCAGCAAATAGTCGGTGCTTACCTTAAAAAAATCGGCAAACTCGATCAACATATCTAACTTAGGATCTCTTGATCCGGTTTCATAGCGGCTAATTGTCGCTTTTTTTGTCTTAAATATCTCCGCCAGCTTTTCTTGGGTTAACCCCGCTTCCTCCCGTAGGATCATTAACCGCTCGCCCAATCGATTCTTTTTTTCATTCATATTGATCTGCTCCTTAAAAAGTAATTACTTGACAGTTACCAATTTGTCGACTTATAATAAAAGCAGAAAAAGTTTCCAGAAAGGAAACTTCAAAAACGATATATATTTTGAAATAGTACTTAGAAACTAAGTTTCATACTTAACTAAGTTTATTTCTTCATGTCCCATCGTTTCCCCTTTGTGTAACAAAAAAACAAGGTTGGAAATGTTATTGATTTGAACGTTCTACGATTTTGAAATGGTTTTTCTGTTCAAATTTCTCCCGAAAGGAGCCAGTCATCTCATGCCCGATCCATCCCAACTCCCACACCCGCCCCCCGACCTCGAACCCATGACCTATTACCTGGATTATCTAGTCATGGAACGGGTTGCCGAATTCAGCGCCAAAATCCTCCCACGCGATCCGCAACTCCAAGAGAACCGCGCCGCAATGGACAACTTCCTGAAGATCCTCGGAAACATGCTCCCCGCCCCAAGTAGCGCGGTGGTCCTCAGCGCCATCAATGAAACCGCCTTGGTCATGGCAACCTGCTCCCAGGAACTGATCTACCGCCGCGGCCTGGAAGACGGCGCGGAACTGATCCGGATCCTGACGAAACGGGAGAGGGAACGGAAGCAAGACCGGAACCAGAATCAGGATTCGGGGGGGCACGGGGATAAATATTCAGTCTAAATCAAGGAACGGAATCGCTAGTGCTTTGGCGCCAATTTGTCGCTTTTGAGCGGCCAAAAGCGACGCAAAAGCCGCCAGGAACCGGACGGTTCCTTGGACCTCCCTTTATCCCATGGCATCCATGACCATGGGACCCTCGTGATGGCCCCGGTCATCCGGACCGGATGCCTTCATGGGGGTGCTTCGTCCGCGACCGCTGTGCGAGTCCGTATCGCAAAGCGGCGCGCGTCCATCCTAGACTCTTCCGGGTAAGTTATTGGGTCTACGAGATGCTTCGGAGAAGTAGGTAAAGGGATTGTGGAACCTGTTTCGGGGGTTAAAATTTATATGATTTTAGGCAGTTAAAAAAAGATGCACCCGCTGCCACGGATGATCAAGTGTCCCATGCTCAAGCCCTGGCCCGTTTTGTTCAACGACTTCATCCTCGGCCGCGTCATGGAATGCTACGAAAAGCTGCTCCGGTCCGACCCGGAGTTCACCCGCCTTGACGCGGAGATGGGTCAGGCCATGGACCGGCTGATGGAACAGCTTGACCCGGCGGTGCAACAATTCTTCCTGGATTACGAAAGCACGGCCAATACCCTTGCGAGATGGGAGAACGAACTGATTTACCGGCAGGGGTTGATCGACGGACTCCGCCTAGCTGATTGGGTGGATCGGATCAAACGCGGGGAAGAACTTGAGGTTCCGTAAGGTAGATTTCGGGGAAGCCTAATCACGACTCAAACAGCAGCTAAAGAAAAACCGTGAAGTTACTTTCTCGCTTCACGGTCTCTCCGGTTTTGCTTTTCCGCGTTTTTCAAAATCCAAAACGCCATCAGTTCAAAGCTGTCATTCATCCCGCTCACCTCACTTCCGCTTTCATTGACCTCATTATACCTCCCCAAGATTTCCGTCCGATGAAGCCCGGATAACGGTCTCTTTAAAATGGGGATTGGATCAACGAAGCGGCTCCTGGGAGCCGCTTCGTTCACGCCATTATACTAGAACTGTTTCCATAGCTTGCAATCCCAACTCTCTTCATCGTCTTCCTCCAGCGACGTAGAGCCCGATAACCCCAGCCGCCAATCGCCGCCGAGACGCAACGAAGTGGAGAGCCCGGCCTTGGCCGATTGGGTGTCCCAAACGTCTACGCCCAGCGACCAATTGGGTGTGGCCGAATAATCGAGGCCGACTCCGAATTCGTTCTTGTATAGTCCGGCCCGGCCGGTAAAGTTGGGACCGGTCCGCGCATACTGGAGCGTGGCCAGATTTTCGACGCCGATGTCCGCCACGCCGAGGATCAGGCCGTCCTTGGGGTTGAGCGTCAAGTCCATCCGGTAATCGACGCTGAAGCCGCTGTCCTTGAGATATCCGGCGCCGGCCGAGTTCTTGACGGAGATCTGGTTGATTTTATCGATATACTCGTTGACTTGGCTGGACAAGTGATTTACCTGGGTGACGGTCTCCTGAATATTGGTAAGTCCGCCTTCGCCGGAGGTGAGTTGGTTGACGGCGCGGTTGACGCTTTGGGCCGCTTCGGTGATGGCGATCATGGTCTGATGGGCGTCGGCCAGCAATTGGTCAACCTCATTTTCCCTGTTGGCGAGCAGCGTTGAGAATTTTTCCAGGTTGGCGGCGATTTTCTGGGCGCTGGCCATGGTCTGACGGAGATCGCCGCCTAACTGGCCTCCGGCGTCCGCTTCCTGCAGGAATTTGTTTGCGGTCAGAGTGGCCTGAAGCAATTGGACCGACGCGGTATTGATGTTCTGGACGAACTCATTGAGCTGGGTCTCATTGTTCTGGGCCAGCCGCTCGGCAACAGCTACGACATTGTCGAGCCGCGTGAAGAACGCGGGGAGATCGATCTCGTCGAATTGCTCGGAGAGTTTTTGCACATTGGACGAAAGCCGTTCGATATTACGAAGCGAGTTCTTTAAGGAGCGGGCCAATTCGGGATCACCGGTGAGCGACTTGAGCGAGTCGGCGATCTCCTGGATGGAGGCGATAACATCATAGACCGAATAATACAGTTGATCCATGCTCACCGGTTCCATGCCGGCGATTCTGCCGTTCTTCAGCGGTTTTTCCCCGGGGTCGAGCGGCGACAGTTCCACGAATTTATCACCGACTACTCCGTTGCTGGCGATCACCGCCTTGGCCAAATGATCCACTTTGAATTCGGACTGGATGCGCATGACCACAATGACTTTCATGTTATCGAAGTAGATCTCCGAAACCCGACCGACGTCCACCCCGGTAAATTTGACCGGAGCGCCGGGGCGCAGTCCCTCGATCCGCTTAAATTCGGCTTCGACCCGGTAGCCCCGCTGCAACAGTTGGGAACCGCTCAGCCACAGGAAAAGGCCGATCATGGCCGCCAAGGCGGTTAAAGCAAAGACCCCCACCCTGGTTTCGGGTTTATTCAAAAGCATTTCTTCTCCCCCCACTAAAAGCCAGGTGATAAAGTCCTTGAAACGGTAATCTTCTTGCCGAAATCACTTAAAAATTGACTTTATCACTTGCTTTTCTGAGCTTTTGTGCGTAGCCCCGGCCGAAGGCCTTGGGTTTAGCACAACGTTTCTAAACGCCGTGTGATAAAGTCTATGACGAGGTGCTGGATCTTTGATTGACTTTATCACTTATTTTAGTGAGCTTCGGCGTACCGCCCGGTCAAAGGCCTGGGTTTATCGCAACACGATTAAATATCCAAACGGTAATTTTTCAAAAATTGCCGGAACAGCGGGTGAGTCACGGCGTTCAACTCATCCCGGCGCCGCACTTCCACCAGATCGCCCTCATAGAGGAGGCCGACGCGGTCGGCGACCTTGAGGGCGCTTAAGATGTCATGGGTGACGACGATCGAGGTGATCCCCAGCTGACGCTGGAGGTCACGGATCAAATCATTGATGGTGTCGGCGATGATCGGATCGAGGCCGGTGGTCGGCTCGTCATAGAGCAGGATCGGCGGCGCGATCGCCACGGCCCGGGCAATGGCGGTCCGCTTTTTCATCCCGCCGCTGAGGTCGGCCGGCATTTTGGAGGCGGTGTCCGGCTCCAGGCCGACGATGGCGAGGGTCTCGAAGACCCGCTCCCGGATCTCGGGCTCGGCCAAGCCCTTGCGGCGGAGGCCGAATGCGACGTTGTCATAGATATTCAACGAATCGAACAGGGCCGAGGATTGAAAAACCATGCCCATGGTCTGGCGGATTTCCCGCCATTCTTCCTTGGTGAGGGAAACGGTATTGGTCCCGTCGATCTCGATCCAGCCCGAAGTTGGCGCGATCAAGCCCATGATCAGGCGCAGCAGCGTGCTTTTGCCGCAACCGCTGGGCCCCATCACCACGAAATTCTCGCCTCGTTCGACCGTGAGGCCGATCCGGTTTAAGATCGTGCGCCCGTCAATGGCATAACTTAGGTTGACCATGGAGATCATGGGCTTACCTCTCAAAGATTATATAAAAACATCGATAGAAAATAATTGAGTATAAAAATAATAATGGTCGAAGTGACCACCGATTCGGTGGTGGCCTTGCCGACTCCGACCGCGCCGTTTTCGGTGCGCAGCCCTTTATAAGTGCCGACTCCGGCGATGATCATTCCAAAAAAGACCGACTTGACGACGCCGCCGAAAAAATCCCAGAAGGTAACGAAGGTCAACACCCCGTCGATGAAATCGGTCGGGGGGATGCTGGCGTAGATGGCGGCCACGGCCAAGCCGCCGGTGACCCCGAGCAGATCGGCGAATACCACCAGCACCGGCAGCATCAGCGAAGCGGCGATGATCCGGGGCGCCACCAGATAGTCGATGGGGTCGGTGGAGAGGGCCTCCAACGCTTCTACCTGCTCGGTAACTTTCATCGAACCGATCTCGGCCGCGATCGAGGAACCGATCCGGCCGGCGACCACCACGCCGGTTAATACCGGAGCCAGTTCCCGGGCGAAGGCCAGCGTCAGCCCTTGTCCCAGTTGGGAAGAGAGACCGAAAGAAGCGAAGATCTTGGCGATCTGCAGGGAAAAGACCATGCCGGTGAAGACGGAGATGATCGTCACAATCGGCATTGATTTGATCCCGATGATCTCCATCTGGGCAAAGGTATTGTTCCAGAAAACGGTCCGGCCGAGAATGGCTTTGATGCTTTTCAGATAAAGCAACATCACCTCTCCCAGTCCGGTGACGCCAGAGAGCACGGCTTTTCCAATTATGGCGAACAGGTCGGTCTCTTGCGGCGGTCGCGGCTCGGCCATTTCCATCCTTCTTTAAAAAATAATTTTTGAACCAACGATTGGCGCATTTAAAAGCAAGGCTAACGTCGATCATTGGACATTATCACATGGCTTTTAACGTGATTTATTTCAAAATTGGTGAACCAATTCGTCGCCAATATCCTGAAATCCTTTATTTTCAGAGGTATTATTCCTGTAAAACTTGTCAATGGTGTAGTTGTGGCGTGTTCCAGCCGATGTAAATTTTGGAGGGCGGGGAGTCGATGGCTTCCAGGAAAGCGACGCGACTGAAGCATCGTGGTTTGCTATACCGGGCCGTATTTGGCCCGACCGTTTCCGAGCGGAATAAGGCACTGATTCAAATCGCCCGGGAACGGAGCGAGGACGGCGGTTGGCTGCTGGAGATGGCGGTCTGGCAAAATGTGGGCGATGATTCACCGGCCCATCCCGGCCGGCCGAAAAAGCCGGAAGCCGGAGCCGCCGGCGAGCGGGGTTACAAGGAGCGCCCCAACTTATTTTTAGGTGATTAAGGAGCGGGAAAAGACCATAAAATAAACCATGGTATCGGCCATGGTTTTTTAGCGGAATCTAATGCTCCGTTTTGGTTTTGCGCCAAATCAGGATCATGGTCTTTCCTCTCTTTTTTAAAATCGGATCCAAAATGGCCTTCATCAGACTGAACAAGCGACAATATCCCCCTTCCCGGCCGGAAATCAGTACATCATATGTCTAATGGACAATACCGGTGATTCTTGAGGAAATAAAATTCACCGAATCGACAAAAAGAGCAGGAATGTTTTCCGGATCGTCGAAAAAGATTTGAGTGATTTGCAAAAGGAGGTAATCATCTTGTTGCCGAAGGATTTAAAGTATACCCGCGAACATGAATGGGTAAAGGTCGATGGAGACCGGGTCATTGTCGGAATTACCGATTACGCCCAGAATGAATTGGGTGATGTGGTCTTCGTGGATCTCCCGTCATTGAATGAAAAGGTTACGGCCGGGAATCCCATGGCCACCATTGAGTCGGTGAAAGCGGTCTCGGAGATCTTCGCTCCGGTCAGCGGAGAAGTGCTGGAGGTCAACGACACCCTTGAACACAGCCCCGAATTGGTAAACCAGGATCCCTTCAATAAAGGATGGATCGTCAAGATTGAAGTTGAGAATAAGAAGGAACTGGAAGAGCTGCTGAGTTCCGCCGACTATGCCGCCATGATCGGACAATAAATGGGCTGGCGGCTGCTCCCGTACGCGATCGGCAATCCGGCCTGGAATATGGCGGTGGACGAAGCCATCTTCCAGACCTATCTGGAAGGCGGCGTGCCGCCAACCCTCCGTTTTTTCGGATGGGATCCGGCCACGTTATCGGTGGGCTATTTTCAGGATCTGGAACGGGAGATCCGGCTCGACCGCTTGCGCGAGTTGGGGTATGGGCTGGTGCGGCGGACCACCGGAGGGCGGGCCGTGCTTCATGACCGGGAACTCACCTATACCGTGGTTGCCGGCGTCCGTGACGGACTGCCCGACGGGTTGCGCGATTCGTACCTTTATATTTCCAAGGCCTTGGCCGGGGCGTTTCAGACTTACGGCATTACGGTGTCGTTACACGCAACGGGAGCGCCGCGGCACGCCCGGTCGGGCGCTTGTTTTGAGGCGCCTTCCTGGTACGAATTGACCGTGGACTCGCGAAAGCTGGTGGGAAGCGCCCAATACCGGAAATCCGGGTCTTTTTTGCAACACGGCTCGATCCTGCTGAGCTTCTCCCCCGCCCAACTGGGGTCGCTGCTGAAAACGGCCGCGACCGGCCCCGCGCTTGAAGACGAGCTGGAACGAAAAGTGATTTCTTTCGCCGGATTGGGACGGTCCATATCCCCGGACGAGTTGGCCGGGAGGATTGTCGCCGCCTTTACCGATTTGTACCGAATTGAATTTCAAACCGGAACGCTTTCGCCGGTCGAGCGCGAGCGGGCCGACCGCTTGATGAGTCAAAAATACGCCAATCCGGAGTGGACTTACCGACGCGGCGTCAATGAACTCCGGGACGCCTTTCCGGAGGCCGCGATTGAAATACGTTAACTTACTGGTGGCACGAATTTTGGAACGGTTGGATTTGGAAACAGTTTTTTTCAAGTTATTTCAGATTGTGGTCATCATGGCGCTGGCCCGCCTCGGCATGATTATCTTCAACAAACTGGTCGCACGGATCTTTAAGATTCGGCATTTGCAAGGGAGACTGGACGAACGGAGGGCCAACACCCTTGAAGCCCTGCTCCGGAGCATGGTCCGATACGTGGTGTATTTTATCGCCGCCGTAACCATCCTCCAGTTATTCGGGGTTCCGGTCGAATCGGTGCTGACGACCGCCGGAATCGCCGGAGTGGCGGTGGCTTTCGGCGCCCAAAGCCTGGTGCGGGACGTAATCACCGGATTTTTTATTTTAATGGAAGATCAATTTCAAGTCGGAGACCGGGTCAGCATCGCCGGTATTACCGGTAAAGTGGAGGAGATTGGACTCCGGGTCACTAAGGTCCGGGACTTTGGCGGCGGTCTGCATATCATACCCAACGGCAAAATCGAGAACGTTACCAATTATAATAGCGGGCCAATGCTGGCCCTGGTTGACGTTCCGATCGCGTATGACAACGATCTTTCCGTGGTGAACACCCTGCTCCGGGACTGTTTGGCCGAATATAACCGCAATCATCCGGAGCTGATTGAACCCGCCTCGTTGCTGGGGATCCAAGGGATGACCGATGCCGGAATCATGCTGCGGATCTTAGCGCGTACCCCTTCCGAACAACAATGGAGTGCCGAACGCGAGCTCCGGCAGTTCATCATCGAACGGTTTAACGGCGCCGGAATCAAGCCGCCGGCCGCTTTATGCCGGAAAGCAGGTGATTGAAATGGTCAAATATTATGTGGGTGATATCGTCCGGTTGCGAAAGGTCCATCCCTGCGGTGGAACCGACTGGGAAGTGCTGCGGGTGGGGATGGATTTCCGGATGAAATGCGTCAAATGCGGCCGGGTCGTGATGGTGCCCAGGCCCCAGTTCGAACGGGCGGTAAAGAGCGTGATCAAGTCGATGTTTCCGGCGACAATGGCCGATGACGGAAAATAAACTATATAAGTTGAAATAAATTTTGAATAAGCTTCCCCATCCCTAAAGCATGGCTGGGAAAGGGGAGCGTCAGTGTTTATTTCAACTTATGAATTAGGGAAAATATGTCGCAATATTGGCGACGTTCAAAAAACTTATTGCGACATATCTAAAAAGAAACTTGAACCTGTCCCGGTGGAGTGATATAATTTTGCAGTAACTTCCCTGCTCCGTTTTTGGAGCCGAGGTAGTCCGTAGGGAGGAGGTGAATTCGGGTGCGAAATTACGAGGCAATGTACATCCTCAAGCCAGAACTGGAAGAGGAGGCCATTGAAGCCACGGTCGCCCGATTCGAAGATGTCGTCAAGAGCGGAAACGGTGAAATACTGAAGACCGACCGCTGGGGCAAGCGCCGTCTTGCCTTCGAGGTTTCCGGCAAAACCGAAGGGCATTATATTTTAATGACCTTCCAGTCCGGAAGTGAGGCCTCGCAGGAACTGGAACGCCTGCTGCGTATCCACGACGATGTCATTCGTCATTTGGTAATCAAAAAAGATGAGTAACGAAGGTGATGGCAGATGAATCATATCGTGCTGATCGGGCGGTTGACAAGAGATCCCGAACTTCGTTATACTCCAAGCGGCACGGCGGTGACCAATTTCGACCTGGCGGTGGACCGGCCCACCCCGAACGCCCAAGGCGAGCGGGAGGCTGATTTTATCCGGATCATCGCTTGGCAAAAGCAGGCCGAGCTGTGCGCCAATTACTTGAAAAAAGGGCGTCTGGTGGCGGTGGAGGGTCGACTTCAGATCCGAAGCTATGAGACGCAGGATGGCCAGAAACGGCGGGTCGCCGAAGTAGTGGCAAGTCACGTCCAGTTCTTAGATCGGGGTCGTGATGATTCGGCGGCACCGGCTGCGGCGGGCGGGGGAAGCTCCGCCTCCGGAGACGATCTGGGCGGTATCAATCTTGATGATCTACCATTTTGAGCAATCTCGCGGACGATGGGATTGCCTTGATTTACATTGATATTTGGGAGGTGACAGATAATGGCTAGAGGCGATAAAGAGGGCGGCCGGGGCCGACGCCCCAAGAAGAAGGTATGCGGTTTTTGCGTCGATAAAGTGGAGGCGATTGACTACAAGGAAGTCGCCAAGCTACGAAAATATGTGACGGAACGCGGTAAGATCCTGCCGCGCCGGATCTCGGGAAACTGCGCCATTCATCAACGGCAATTGACCGCTGCGATCAAGCGGGCAAGACAGATTGCGTTATTACCATACACCAGTGAATAAGAGGCCGAGCGGCCTCTTAATTTTTAATAGTCGTTCCCAAAGCGCAGGAAAAATGGGATTGAATAGAGAATATCATGGGTTGAAGGGGGAACATCCGGATGTCTTCTAACAGCCCTGATTTTAATATTGTCAAGAATCTGCGCACTATCGAATGGATTAAGGCCGAGATCGTGGCCGGATTGGGCTCGTTGTTCAAGGCGATGATCAAGAACAATGAGGACGTGATCCAGGATTCGCTGGCCGGCTTGATCATTAGTTGCTATTTTTTGGGCAAACGGCTGGGGATCTCATTTACCAAACTGGATGCGACCATGCAGCAGAAATTGCTATCCTCTCAGATGCAGGAGCATGAGATAGAGCAATGGTATGGCGATGTCTCCAATCTTGAAAATTATTTGAAAGATCGAAATCGATACTAGGCGGGTGGGATAATGAAAGTTATTTTAAAACAAGATGTCCGGGCTTTAGGTAAAAAAGGCGAGGTCAAAGAGGTATCGGACGGCTATGCCCGGAACTTCTTATTGCCGAAGGGTTTGGCAATCGAGGCCAGCGCCGGCAATCTCAAGACCTTGGCGGAACAGAAGGAGAGCGCGGTCCAGCGTGAGATTCGCGAGGAGGGGGAGGCGAAGGCAGTGGCCGAACGCTTAAACGGCACGATGGTGACGTTTAAGGCCAAGACCGGGGAGAACGGCCGGCTTTTCGGCTCGATTACCGCCAAAGACGTGGCCGACCAACTCGTGAAAACCGCCAAAGTGGAGATTGACAAACGGAAGTTCGAGATCGACGACGCCATTAAAAGTCTGGGTGATCACCCGGTAAAGGTCCATCTATACAAAGGCATCACCGCCGAAATCATGGTCAAAGTCGTCGCGGAATAACCCCGGTTGACGGCAATTGCAGATTTTTCCGGAAACCGGCCCGGCCGGTTTTTCGTTTCAATCAGATAAGTCGAAATAAATTTTGAAAAATATGCTACCCATCCTTAATAGCAAGGTTGGGAAAGGGGAATGTCAGTATTTATTCGACTGATGATTTTAAGGAAAGATGTTGAAACGTCTCGGGCTGGTAATCTTGGTTCAATAGATCGATAAGTCTGTCCTCCGGGAAGGAGCCTTGCATGAAAAATATTGTCAGAAAGTTGAATGACTTGTTTCAAAAGGGTACACCGGCCATCCCGCTGCACGATCGGCTGCTCGATGAGGAGCAGCTGTCGCGGCAAGTGGCGGCGGTTTTTGCTTTGCTTTCCAATCTTTACGGTTCGGACCGGTTGGTACTGAAGGCCGGTAAACTGGAGGCGCTGAAGCTGATGCGTTCCGAAATCCTGGAGGAACGGATTTTGGCGCTGCAGCGGATCGTGTTTGAGGATCCGACCATCGATTCCTTGCCGCAACGGAAAAATCTCCCCGAAATTTTAAACGAGATCGAGGAAGAGATCGCCGATCTGATTGCCAGGAAGACGGTGGAGGAGAAGATCGAGAAGAAGATTGCCGAGCGGATGCAGCAACGGCACGAGGAATATCTTAAAGAGATTAAAATTCAAATTCTTCAGGAGAGTTCCGGGCCTGATAATCCGCATACCCTCAAAAAATTGGCCGATCTGGAGAAGCTGGATGAGATCAATCTGTCCAAGTCGGTATTAGAAGCGTTGAAACCCACCAAACTGGATGAGGTTGTCGGTCAGAACCGGGCGATCACCGCGCTACTGGCCAAGATTGCCTCTCCCTTTCCGCAGCACGTGATCCTCTATGGACCGCCGGGCGTGGGTAAGACTACCGCCGCCAGGCTGGTGCTGGAAGAGGCGAAAAAACTGTCCTTCACCCCGTTTAAGGAGAACGCGGCCTTTGTGGAGATCGACGGAACCACTTTGCGGTGGGACCCGCGCGAGGTCACCAATCCCTTGTTGGGCTCGGTGCATGACCCGATTTATCAAGGCGCGAAACGGGACCTGGCCGAGGGCGGCGTTCCCGAGCCGAAACTGGGTTTGGTCACCGACGCCCACGGCGGCGTGCTCTTCATTGATGAGATCGGTGAGATGGATGACATGCTCCAGAACAAGTTGTTAAAGGTATTGGAGGACAAACGGGTCTATTTTGATTCCGCCTATTATGATCCGAACGATCCCAATGTCCCCAAATATATCAAGAAGCTGTTCGCGGAGGGGGCGCCGGCCGATTTCGTCCTGATCGCCGCCACCACCCGGGACCCGTCGGAGATCAGTCCGGCGATGCGCTCACGTTGCGCCGAGGTTTACTTTGAACCGTTGGAACAGAGCGATATCCAGGAAATCGTGCTCAATGCCGCTGCCCGAATTAAGGTGAAGATCGAGTCCCGAGTGGCGGAGTTGATCAGCGAGTATACCATTGAGGGCCGGAAAGCCGCGGGGATCCTGGCCGATGTTTGCGGTTTGGTGCTTTACAAGAACCGTGCTCAAAACCCCGGCCTAAACGATATCCGGATCGGCGACGAAGATCTGCTGGAGGTCTTCCAGGTAAGTCGCTTGTCGCCATTTTTGACGGTGAAGGCCTCCGACCGGGCGGAGATCGGCAAAATCTTCGGCTTGGGCGTCAGCGGTTTTGTCGGCTCCGTCCTGGAGTTGGAAGCGGTCTGCTTCCCCTGCGCCGAAAAGGGCAAGGGCCACCTCCGCTTCAATGAAACCGCCGGCAGCATGACTAAGGATTCGGTCTTCAACGCCGCTTCGGTGATCCGGCTCTTGGCCGGGATGGATCTATCCGATTTCGACGCCCACGTCAACGTGGTCGGAGGAGGGCGGATTGACGGGCCGTCAGCCGGAGTCGCCATTACCCTGGCTTTGATCAGTTGCCTGACCGGCCGGCCGATTCCCCAGGATGTGGCGGTGACCGGTGAAGTTTCCATTCAGGGCAAGATAAAAGCAGTCGGCGGCGTGGTCGAGAAGATCTATGGTGCCCGCCAAGCCGGTATCAAGCGGGTCTTCGTGCCGGAGGAGAATGAGAAGGACATTCCGCAAGGGTTGACCAATATTGAGGTGATCCCGGTCCAGACCGTGGCCGAGATTATGGAGCGGGTGCTGTTGCCCAAGGACGAAAGTCAGGCATAGCCGGAATCAACAAAATAAACTAACTCCCCTGCCGTTAGCGACAGGGGAGTTTTTGATTTTATTGGGTATATTATAACCGGTGATACTTAAATGCGTTATGGCCAAAATATCGGCCCGTTGGATCGCATCAGCCGCTGCATTCTCGGGGCTTTCGTGATTGGTTTGAAATACTTTTTCCGAATTCCGGGACTGACCGGGGATCTGTTGGTTTTGGCCGGAGCCGCCGGAATCTGGGAAGGGTTGCTGGGCTACTGCTTATTGTACGGTTTTTTTAACTGGACCACCAAGCGGCGTTAACGGTCATTTCTTATGAAGGCAAATGAGCTGGGTTTGCTTCCAGTCCAGCCGGTCGTAAAACTCCAGCGCCGGATGGTTGTTCCGGTCGGCGAGCAACTCGAGGCGCTTGGCACCTTTTGCCAGCGCCCAGGACTCGATCGAAGCCAGGAGGCGCTTTCCAATGCCCCGGCCCCGGTATCCGGCCTGAACCACCATATCCTCGATCAGGGCTACCATTCCGCCTTCCGCCGTGGAGACCAGCAACTGGGCGGTGCACATCCCGATTACCGCTCCGGATTCTTCGGCTACCATCACGCACCGCTCCGCGGCGTCCTCCAGCATCAGCTTTAAACCGCTCCGCTGTTTGGCGGGATTGGGTTCAAAATCCACCTCCAGGCTGAATAACAAATTCAAGAGGCCGATCAGCGCCTCCAAATCATCGGGCGTGGCGCGGCGGAACTGTACAGCCATACTATCTCTCCTCGTATTGCCAAATCTGGGTTGACGGCTTACAAGATTTTGCTCAAGAATTGTTTGGTCCGTTCGTATTGAGGATGGCTAAAGAGAGCCTCGGGGGTTCCTTCTTCGATGATCTCTCCTTCATCCATGAACATCGCCCGGTGGCAGACTTCCCTGGCGAAGCCCATTTCATGAGTGACTACTACCATGGTCATCCCTTCCCGGGCCAGATTTTTCATGACGTCCAACACTTCCTGGATCATCTCCGGGTCCAGCGCTGAAGTGGGTTCATCGAACAACATCACTTTCGGCCGCATGGCCAAGGCCCGGGCGATGGCAATCCGCTGCTGCTGGCCGCCGGAGAGATTGTCCGGATAAACGTCGGCTTTGTGCCTAAGCCCGACCCGATCCAACAATTCATAGGCCCGGACGCGCGCTTCCTCCAGAGAAAGTCCGCGAACCTTGATCGGCGCCAGGGTGATGTTTTCCAGCGCGGTCTTATGCGGAAAGAGGTTGAACCGTTGAAAGACCATGCCGACTTCGGCCCGGACCTGATTGATATTAATCGCGGAATGATCAGTCACTTCCACGCCTTCGATATAAATCTCGCCGCTCGAGGGTTTTTCGAGCAGATTGATGCAGCGCAGGAAGGTGCTCTTTCCGGAGCCGCTGGGACCGATGACACAGACCACTTCGCCTTGGCGAATCTCAGTGGAGACTCCTTTCAGGACATGAAGATGGCGGAAGCGTTTATGTAAGTTGACGACTTTAATCACCAGTCTTCAACCTCCTCTCCAAATTGGCCACGATCCGGGTAAACGGCAGGGTCATCAAGAGAAAGATCAGCCCGACCTCGATCCAGGTCTCAGTGGGACGGTAGGAGCGGGTGACAATGACTTGCGCCTTCCGGACCAACTCTTCCATGCCGATGACCGACACCAAGGAAGAGTCTTTGAGCATGGCGATGAACTCGTTGCCGAGCGGCGGAATCACCCGTTTTAAGGCCTGGGGCAGAATGATATAGCGCATGGCCTGCCGGTAGGACATACCCAGCGAGCGCGCGGCTTCCATCTGGCCCCGGTCGATGGATTGAATGCCGGCCCGGACAATCTCGGCCACATAGGCGCCGCTATTGACGCTCAAGGCGACCAACGCCGAAACGAAAGGATTGATGGGAATCGGATCGCCGTTGTTGAACAGCATGCCCAGGAGCGGCGGAGATCCGAAATGAATCATGAAGATCTGGACCAACAGCGGCGTGCCGCGGATGAAGTCCACATAAATGCCGGAGATCAAGTTAAAAAGTTTATTGTGAATGACGCGGGCCACACCGGCCAGCGTTCCTATGATAATGCCGTTAAAAACGGCGATGATCGTCAGAAATAAAGTCATAACCGCGCCGAGCAAGAGGTTGGGGAGACTCAGCCACATGTAATAGAGCGAGGTCTCGGGAAGCGCAAAATCGGCGCTGTTTTCGCCGGGTTCAAGGGTTACTTTCTGTTCTTCGAAACGGTAATGAGGGGGCTTTCCCACTTTGACACGGTGTTCGCCGGGGGATAGGCCGTGGACGGTGTAGGGTGTGACCTGATGAATCTCTTGGCCGTCAATGGAGATGGCGGCTCCGGGAGGATCGGAAGTAATCTGGAGAACGGTTTCGCCGGATGCGGCGGCCCAGACCGGGCACGTGAGCCCGAAAGCCAACAGCGCTGTTAAGATCAGCGCCAGATGCAATTTGTATTGAATGCTTAACATATTCACATTACATCCTTTTTTCAACGCTCATGATATAATTATAATCAAACAATATGGTCAAAGAGCATCGAGCGGCTCCTTGACCATATTGAAAAGAGTGAAAAGCGGCAATCAGGACTTGTACTTCTTTTCCAACGCGGCCAGTTTGCCGTTGCTCTTCAAGGTGGTGATGGCCTTGTTGATCTTGTTGAGGAGATCTTCGTTGCTTTTCTTAATGCCAATTCCATAGTCTTCCTTATCGGCGTCCTTGATCTCGATGACTTTCAAGCCCTTGGTCTTTTTAATGGCGCTGAACGCTACCAGATCGTCCATCACCGCGGCCTCGGCGTTGTTGTTCAGCAGTTCCTGAACGGCTTGCGGGTTGGTATCGAACCGTTTCATCTTGACATCTTTGATTTTGCTGGCATAGAGATCGCCAGTAGTGCCGTTCTGAACGGCTACGGCTTTGCCGATAAGATCGCTAATGCCTTTGACCTTGGTGTTGTCAACTTTGACCACGATCGCTTGCCGGATCGAGAAGTAAGGGATGGAGAAGTTGATTTGCTTTTTCCGTTCGTCGGTGATGGTCATGGCGGAGATCAGACAATCGTAGTTGCCATTCATCAAGCCGGGGATGATTCCATCCCAGCCAATGTTTTGGAGCTGGAGCTCCATACCCATTTCGTCGGCGACCATTTTGATCAGTTCCATGTCAAATCCAACGAATTGACCGGTTTTGGGATCAATGGTCTCAAACGGTTCATAGGTGGCGTCGGTACCGACTTTGAGCACCGGTTTGGCGGCGAAGGCAAGACCGGTGGAGAGTACCAGGGCAAGGACCAGGGAAAGCCAGAGTAACTTTTTCATGGGAACACCTCCAAAGTTTCATCAAACATAACAATTATATAACATTGGCACCAGGGATGCAATTTTTTCGGAAATATTTTCAACGCATTTTTTGGCCGGCCGAAATCGATAATTAACTGGGAAATGCGATGAAATCGGCTAGGAATGAGCCAACTCCCGATTTGGTAAACTAGCTTTAACCAAAAATTCGAAATATACAAGGAGGTATAATTATGCACAATACAGTATTTGGACGGGAGAATCCGGCGCGGACTGAAGATCCGGCAGGAGCGGTCGAAGCATATCTGTACGAAACGTTCCGGGACTGTACGGGAAAGCTTCGGGAGATCTGCCTACACACCCTAAATGCCGGAGGGAAGCGGGTCCGCCCGTCCCTTACCGTCCATTGCGGCCGGATCTTCGATGACCCCGGCGAACCGTTGCTTCAGGCTGCGGTGGCGATGGAACTGATCCATATGGCGTCGTTGATCCATGACGACATCATTGACCAGGCGGCCTTGCGCCGAAACCAGGCCACGGTTTTCACCCGCTGGGGCGCTCATCTGGCGGTGTTGAGCGGCGATTATCTGTTTGCCAAGGTTTTTGAGATTTTGGCCCGGCCCGGATTAAATCCAGTCCTGGGATTGGCGGTCGCTGCGATTCAAAAGATGTGCCGGGGAGAAATTGAACAGGCCGGCGACAGTTTTAACCCGGAAGTGGATCGGGAGCGCTATTTGGAACGGATTTACCTCAAAACCGGGAGCCTCTTAGAATGCTGCTGTTTGACAGGCGCGCTGATCGGCGGCGCCGGAACGTCCGATTCGGAGCTGCTCGGAGAATTCGGCCGGGAAGTCGGGGTGGCGTATCAGATCATCGATGATCTGCTGGATATCACCGGTGATCCGGCGCGGACCGGAAAACCGGCCTGGGAGGATTTTGGGCAGGGAACGCTGACGTTGCCCGTGATTTTGCTGATGGAGCGTCCCGCGCACCGCGACTGGGTCCGGCGCAGGGTTGAGGAACGGGAGACGGGAAAAGAAACCCAGGCCGAGCTCAAGGAAAGGCTGATCAAAGCCGGTTGTATTGAAGAGGCGAGGATGCTGGCGACGGAGCGGATCGGGCGGGCTAGGCGGGCCGTGGCCCGGTTACCCGTCTCGGATCATACGCTCTTTTTAAATTCATTGGCCGATCGGATGTTGACGCGGGGAAAGTAAGGGCGAACGGTTGGTTCGCCCGGTGCAATGGCTTTTGCGGTGAAGCAGTCCGATACTTTTTTGTTTAATTGATTTTTGTTGACCAATCTACCAGATGCTGTGATAATCGCGATTACCTGTAAAGGCTTTGAGGAGCTGAAGCATCGGATTCAGCCTTTTTGAGGATTATGCGTTTCGGTTGGCGATTTGTAATGCCACGTCATGCGGATGAAGGTTTTCCTCCGGGTTTCGTCGAAATTATGTCAAATTAGACGACCCAGGTTCAGTGCCTCTTTAACAAACGCCGGACGCCATTGCAAGCATGAACGAAAAATCTTACGCGCATCAATCCGGCGAAAGAGGAAAGTTGGCGCGATGGCCTAGAGAAACGGGCGGTTTTGATCACGCTGGTATCCAAGTCAATCCGGAGGGAAAAGGGCATGGAAAAAACCGATGAGACGTTGCGCAATTTAAGCAACGAGAGCCAAAGACTGTTTGACTTAATCCAGAAAAAAGGGCCGATCTCTAAAAATAGTCTACAAGAACTCGCCAAGATGAAATTAACCACCCTCAACCGGATGATGCAACCGCTGGAAGCCGCCGGATTAATCGTTCAATCGGGAATCGAGGAATCAATCCGGGGTAGAAAGCCGGTTTTATTTGACGTAAACCGTTTTAGGGATTTTATCGTGGGGGTGGCGCTCACCAGAACCTATGTCCAGGTTATTATCAGTAATTTCAAAATGGAAATCCTTGGCCAGACGCGTTTTCCGATGGATCAATCGCTGACTCCGGCGGCGACAGCGGATCGAATCGCCGCAGCGATCGACGGCCAACTGTCGGAATTGCGAATCGCTAAGGAGCGGGTGATCGGAGTCGGGGTCGGCGCCATCGGCCCCCTGGATCGCAAAAAAGGGGTGATTCTCAATCCCCGCAAGTTCCCGGCGCCGGGTTGGCTCAACACGCCGATCCGGGATCTGCTGGAGGAAAAGACCGGTTTGCCGGTGGTAATGGACATCGGAGTAAATATGGCGGCGGTGGCCGAGTACTTTTGGGGATGCGGCAGAAATCTGGAGAAGATGGCGTATATCAATTGCGGGATCGGCATCATGTCAGGCTTCATCGCTGCCGGGACCATTGTCAGGACAACCAATGACGCCGAGGATACGCTCGGCCACATGATCATCGATGTCGACGGCGAGCGTTGCGATTGCGGCAATTTCGGCTGCATCGAATGTTATTCGTCGATTCCGGCGATTGCGGGGCGTTTCGGCTCCGAATTGAAGAAAGGCCGGAAGTCGAAAATAGCGAAACCGCCGGAAGATATCGATTACCGGGACGTTTGCCTCCTGGCTGAGTCCAATGACGAATTGGCCCGGGAAGTTATTTCAAGCGCGGCGACGATTTTGGGAACCGGGTTGGCTAATTATATCAATTTATTAAACCCCGGCTTGGTTGTGATCAGCGGCCCCCTGGTCAAGCATTCCCAGCTGTTTTTTGCGGTTGCAACGGAGGTGGCGCAAAAGAAATGCATCTATCTGCATGAAAACCGGATTCCTTTCAAGCGGGAAGGCTTTTTCGGAGACAGCGCCATTGCTGTCGGAGCGGCGGCATTGGTCATCGAACGGATCATCGGGTCCATTGACTAGGGTATTGACAATTGTCCACATCCATGGTAAATCTGATACGTAGGTGTTCTTTTTTTTACTCTAATTTTGACCAAAATGGAAATAATCGAACATTAACCGTTTGTCATCACCGCATTTCTTTAGATGACAATTAACTAAATTTGCAGTTAAATGCCTTTAAACCGATTCACGAACGTTTTGAGCCGGATCGAAGGATTGTGTCATCGATATGGGGGCTGAGAAAATAAGAACATTTATGTCCATAATGGAAATAAAGTTTTGTCGCGCTGTCCGTATTAGTTCGAAATGAGACAGCGCGACATCGGCAGCGGTTCATTTTGGAATAAAGGAGCCAACATCATGGGACTGATTCATCTTCCTTTGGCCCAAATCGAAGTCTGGTGGCCGGGTTTGATCTTGTTGGGCATTTTTATCGGGATATTGACCGGCATGTTTGGCGCCGGAGGCGGCTTTTTATTGACTCCGTTGTTAAAAATCGGCTACGGCATACCTTATCCGATCGCGGTGGGGAGCGGTTTATTAATGATCTTTATTACCGGCTCGTTTTCGGCCTGGAAACATTGGCAAAATAAAAATGTCGATCCGTTGATGGGGATCATTATGGCCGGGGGCGCTCTGGCCGGGACTGAGGTCGGAGTCAGGCTGTTGAAATTGTTCAGCGCCATACGGGAGATCACTCTTAATTCCCGTCCTTTTCCCGTCTTGGATTTAATTATGAGCGGCTTGTTTCTGGCGCTGATGTCCGTTGTGGCCGTCTGCATTTGGCGCGAAACCTCAAGCGCCGTGGCTGACGACGAAGTGGCATCCTCCTTTGTCAAAAATCTACGGCGGCACGGGATCGCTCCGCGGCTGGCGTTTCCGCAATCCCGGATTCCGTCGCTGAGCCTTTGGACCCCATTATCCTTAAGTTTCGTGGTGGGCATCCTTACCGGACTGCTTGGTGTGGGCGGCGGTTTTATCAATTTCCCGCTGCTCGTCTATGCGCTGGGCGTGCCTACCGCCGTGGCCGTGGGCACCAGTGCTTTTCAAATCATGTTTGCCTCCGGATACGGCGCGCTCCGGCACGCGCTGCAGAACCACGTGGAGATCGGCCTGGTGGTGTTGCTGCTGGTGGGATCATTAAGCGGCGTGCAACTGGGGGTATATGTCTCGCGTTTTTTTGGCGGGCGGAAGGTCCGGAAGTATTTTGCCGGAGTGATTGGTTTGGGAATCATGGTTGTTGTTTGGGATTTGATCCGGGGGATGTGGTTTTAAATCCAACCCGTTTTTCGCAGCCACCGGCAGGTTTTTTGATAGAGCGCGGCTTTATGGCCGCCCTGTTTCAATAAAAACGCGGTGGTTTTTTTGATCCTGGGCGCCAGCGCCTTGGGGTCGGACAGGTACAGCGCGAGCAGGCCGCGAACCACGGTCTGATGGAAGCCGGGGTGGGGGAGGCCGCCGGCGAGCCGCATTGATTGCCCGATAAAACAAGCCAGCCGTTCCCGGCATTCGGTCATGTCGCGGTAATAGGCGGTAAAGTTGAGATCGCCGTGTTCGCGGTCTTCGGCGGCGTCAATATAGTAATCGAGCAGTATGTGCAGTCCGCCGATCCAGGGGAAGTAGGCCGCATCCATGGCGGCGACCTCGGCGCTGCTCAGCCGGGCGTCGCCGGCGGCCGCGAGCAGCAGAAAAATGCCAAGGGTTGAGCCACAGGCCGCGCTGAACTCCCAAAGAGAGATTCCGGGGTAAGCGCCGAGCTTGGAACGGCCCCAGGTCCGCATCCGCCCTTCCCGGACGGCGGGATCGAGATGCTTCAGGCTTTGCAGATCGGAATAAAGTCCGATATAGCGGCGGATGGTCGGCGCGACCCGGTCAAAGGCGGGCAGGGCGGTCAGATGGTATTGGCACTCGCGGACCAGGGAATCGAGGTACCCGCCGTCCCCGCCCAACGGATAATCTTGATAATAGTCGCGAGGCGCCGCGGCGGAATCTACTGCGTCCAGGAGTGAGTGGTGCAAGCGGCGAAAGGCGGTTTCATCAGAGACGCCGGCCCGGTCGCAAAGGTTGTCGAGGAAATCGCTAATGGTCTGAAAGGCGACAATGAACCGGACCGCGGCCCGGGTGTCGCTTCCGGGATATAAGGCGTAAACGCTGCCGCCCTGGCAATGAAAGCGCTTGGCCGCGATGCTGGCCAGAGCTTGCTCGCGCAAGGCCGGATCGGCGATGGCTTCGGCCCGGAAACGCCAGCCGTGAAGCTCCCGGTCGACCAGGGGGAACACTTGGGTTACCAATTGGAGAACCAGCTTGAAGCCGTGACCGATGGGTCTCACCTCCGGATGGAGTCGGCGGGCGGGTACCGGGAATGGTTGTCTTGGCTGATTTTGCGTATATAGTGTTCCAGGGAGGGGCCCTGGCAATTCAAAAATCCGGGCATCGGGCGGTTCGGCAAGGAAGCCGGGAATGCGGCCCGTAGTTTTTGACTTCTGATCAGAGGCGGCGATCGGAGCGCGGATCAGTTGATCGGAGTGTTGGATCAGATGGATAGAAGTGCGCTCCAGTTGATCCGAGAGGATGAGCGGATGGAATTTGTTTTGCTTTTACTATTTTTAGTATGTAAAGCTTTTTCTCCCAGATAGATCCCTTTACGCTTGCTTCTTTGAGTTATAGAGTATAAACCCGGCCAAAGGCCGGGTTTATACTCTATAACTTTTTCAAATCCGTTCCCGCACCAAACTTCCCATCTCCCGGGTCCCGACCCGTTTCATCCCTTCGCTCATCAGATCGGCGGTCCGGTAACCGTCGTCGAGAACCCGATCAACTGCGGCCTCGATGGCCCGGGCTCCTTGCTCCAATCCGAGCGAATGGCGCAGCATCATCGCGGCGCTGAGAATGGTGGCCAACGGATTGGCCAGGTCCTTCCCGGCAATGTCCGGCGCCGAACCGTGAGCCGGTTCGTAGAGCGCGACCTTCCCGCCGAGGCTGGCCGAGGGGAGCATCCCCAGCGAACCGCCGAGCATCGAGGCCTGGTCGGTCAGAATATCCCCGAACATGTTCTCAGTGACGATCACGTCGAACTGGGCCGGCCACCGGACCAGTTGCATGGCGCAGTTGTCAACGTACATATGGTTCAGTTCGACGTCCGGATAATCCTTGGCCAGCTCGACGACGGTCTCTCGCCAGAGCCTGGAGCTTTCCAGGACATTGGCCTTATCGACCGAAGTCAGTTTCTTCCGGCGGTGGCGGGCCGCTTCGAAGGCCAGGCGGACGATGCGCTCGATCTCCGGAGTGCTGTAAACCAGGGTGTCGATGGCCTGCTGGGAGCCGTCCGGTAACCGCTCCCGCTTTTTGGGACCGAAATAAAGGCCGCCGGTAAGTTCCCGGAACGTGAGAATGTCAATGCCCCGAACCACTTCCGGCTTGAGAGTGGAAGCTTCGAGTAGCTTCTCATGGACTTTGATCGGGCGGAGGTTGGCGAACAGCCCCAGTTCTTTGCGGAGCGGCAGCAGCGCGGCCCGCTCCGGCCGAAGCTCGGCCGGAAGCTGATCCATCTTGGGACTGCCGACCGCGCCGAGCAGCACGGCGTCGGAGGCCCGGCACAACTCCAGGGTCTCGGGAGGGAGCGGGTGGCCGTACTGCTCATAAGCGTCTTCGCTGACCAAGCCGTCGCGAAATTGAAATTCGTAGCCAAACTTGGCGGCCACGGTCTTGAGGACGGCGACCGCTTCCGGGACGATCTCCCGGCCGATGCCGTCACCGGGCAGAACCGCGATGTTGAACATGGCGCAACCCTCCAAAAAAGTTTTTATTTGGAAGCGACCCGGCGCTTCACATATTCGATCAACCCGCCCGACGTGATCAACTCCTGCATAAACTCGGGGAAGGGCGCGGCCTGGAACTCCTGGCCGGTGGTCAGGTCGGTGATCTTGCCGCTGGTCAGGTCGACCTCGACTTGGTGCCCATGAGCAATGGCGGCTGCGGCTTCAGGAGACTCCAGAATTGGCAGGCCGATGTTGATGGCGTTCCGGTAGAAAATGCGGGCAAAGGAAGCGGCGATCACCGCCGCCACTTCGGCTGACTTGATGGCGAGCGGCGCGTGCTCGCGGGAGCTGCCGCAGCCGAAGTTTTTGCCGGCGACGATCAGTTCGCCCGGCCGGACTTTGCCGGCAAAGCCGGGATCGGCGTCCTCCATGCAGTGAGCGGCCAATTCCTTGGGGTCGCTGGTATTGAGATAACGGGCGGGGATGATCAGGTCGGTGTCGACGTCGTTGCCGAACTTCCAGACAGTGCCTTGAATGATGCTCATTTTACTCCAACCTCCTCGGGCCCGGCGATTTTGCCGGCAATGGCCGAAGCGGCCGCCACGGCCGGTCCGGCAAGATAGACTTCGCTTTCGGGATGGCCCATCCTGCCCACAAAGTTGCGGTTGGTGGTGGCCACCGCCCGTTCACCCTTGGCCAGGATCCCCATGTGGCCGCCGAGGCACGGGCCGCAGGTCGGGGTGGACACCGCCGCGCCCGCCTCAACGAAGATGTCAAACAATCCCTCGTGCATCGCCTGGCTCCAGATGGTCTGGGTGCCGGGGATCATGATCAAGCGGACATTGGGGTTGACCTTTTTGCCCTTCAGCACCATCGCGGCTTCGCGCAGATCCTCGATCCGGCCGTTGGTGCAGGAACCGATGATCGCCTGGTCGATGGCGACCTGGCCGCATTGGGAAAGCGGCCGGGCGTTCTCCGGCAGGTGCGGGAAAGCGATCTGCGGTTCGAGCTTGGAGACGTCCCATTCGTAAACTTTGGCGTAGGCCGCGTCGGGGTCGCTTGAGTAGACTTGGAAAGGCCGCTTGGCCCGGGCCTTGACATAGTCGAGAGTTTTGTCGTCTACCGCGAAGACGCCGTTTTTGCCGCCGGCTTCGATCGCCATGTTGGCCATGGTCAGGCGGCCTTCCATCGACAGTTCGGCGATGGCTTCGCCGGTGAACTCCATGGCTTGATACCGCGCGCCGTCGACCCCGATCTGGCCGATGGTGTAGAGAATCAGATCCTTCCCGCCGATCCAGCGCGGGAGTTTTCCGGTATAGACGAATTTGACGCTCTCGGGAACCTTCAGCCAGACCTCGCCGAGCGCCATGGCCGCCGCCATATCGGTGCTGCCGACTCCGGTCGAGAAGGCGCCCACCGCGCCATAGGTACAGGTATGGGAATCAGCGCCGATCACCAGGTCGCCGGGGAGAACCAGGCCCAGTTCGGGGAGGAGGCAATGTTCCACGCCCATCTGGCCGACTTCGAAATAATGGACGATCCGGTGCTTCCGGGCGAACTCGCGCATTAGTTTGGCTTGTTCGGCCGATTTGATGTCCTTGTTCGGGGTGAAGTGGTCGGGAACCAGGGCGATCTTGGCCGGATCGAAGACCGTGTCCACCCCGGTCTTTTCAAACTCGCGGATGGCGAGCGGCGCGGTGATGTCGTTGCCCAAGACCAGATCGACGTTAGCCTGGATTAGTTCGCCCGGCGCGACGCGCTCCTTCCCGGCGTGGGCGGCCAGAATTTTTTCGGTAATTGTCATACTCATAATAATTCACCTCGATGTTCAATTTAAGATGTTCAATTTAAAATGCTGCCGGCGTTAATTTATTTTACCCCGGTTGCCAGAAACATCGGAATTTCCACGGTTTGGCCGGCCTTGTTCGAGGTCCGGCAATTGCAACCGAGATGGGTGACGGCCACGTCCCGGAAACCGGCCCCGGCAAGCCACCCCTCGATCTCCGCCGGATCGAACCCTAGCCAGAGGTCGAATTTTTCCGTCTTGACCCATTGATGGGAATGGGTTTTGACGTCGGAGATCACGACCCTGCCGCCCGGACTGAGGATCCGGTACATCTCCCGGATGGCCGCTCCCGGTTCGATCAAATGATGCAGCAGGAGGTTGGCGTAGATCGCCTCCTGGGAAGCGTCGGGGAGCGGCAAGTCGTGCGCGTCGCCTTCGATCAGATCCACATTGGCGATGCCGGTCTGATGCAGCTCATTACCGGCCACTTCCAGCATGGCGGTGGAAAGATCGATGGCGGTCACCCGGCCGGCCTGACGGGCCAGGGCTTTGGCCAGATAGCCGGTGCCGGTCCCGATATCGGCCACAGCCGAACCCGGTTTGGGCGGATAGTGGGAGAGGATGATCTCCTGAAGCGCCTCGCCGTAACAGCCTTTCCGCATCTCGTCGTAGACCGGCGCGACCTGGGTGAAGTAAGCCCGGTTCTCGTCCTCAAAGGCGGCGTAATCCCGGGATTGGCCGGAAGCGATCCACTGCAGCAGGGCGGTTCGGGAGAAACGCCATTCCCGGCCGACTTTCCGGGCGGGTAGGTTTTCCTCGCGCAGCAGCTTGAGAAAGGTTTTGGTGCTGACCTGAAACAGCTGGCTGGCTTCTTCCAGGGTCAGTACGTCTTTGCTGGTATCCAGATTCGATTGCTCCGGCATATGCATTACCCTTACTAACGATGTTTTTTCCATTATACGGTTTTAACTTCCGTCAGTCAAGCACTATTTTCTTTTATTTTCTGTTATATTCATTCAAGTTCCATCTCATTCCTTTCGATTGGCCGCCCGGCCGAATTGGCGGAATCAGAGTCTATCCAGTGCCGGAGCGCAATATATTTAAAAAATAAGGCGATTGGGTTTCGGGGAGGATGATGGATGCGCGTCTTATTTCTGAAACGAGTCAACGGATTAATCGGCGCGGCATTGGTGACATTGTTCACTTTATCGCTGGTAATCTATCCGAAGGAAGGCGTGGAAGCGGCGGTAGCCGGGTTGCGGGTATTCTGGGAGATCGTGCTCCCGTCGTTGTTGCCGTTTTTTGTATTGTCCGAGATCATGATGGGAATGGGCGTGGTTCATTTTATCGGAGTGTTGCTGGAGCCGTTGATGCGGCCGCTTTTTAACGTGCCGGGCGTCGGCGCGTTCGCGCTCTCGATGGGCTTGGCGGCGGGATATCCCATGGATGCGGTCATCACCGGGAAGTTCCGGCGGAGCGGCATGTGCAGCCGGGTGGAGGGCGAACGGTTGCTTTCCTTTACCAATACGGCGGACCCCTTGTTTATTTTTGGCGCGGTGGCGGTCGGCATGTTCGGCCGGCCCGATCTGGGCGTGATTTTGGCGATTGCCCATTATGTCTCCAGTTTTACCGTGGGGGTGGTTTTTAAGTATTATCGGAATCATCCCGAACCGGAGGCCCGGCAAGCGGAGGCGGCGGTCCGGAAAGGAATGTTCCGGCGGGCGCTGCGGGCGTTATTTGAGGCGCGGCGGGAGGACGGCCGGCCGTTCGGCCAGCTGATGGGGGACGCGGTAAAGGAATCGATCAGCACGCTGCTGATGATCGGCGGCTTTATTACGCTGTTCGCGGTGATGGTCCGCATGCTGACCGTCTTCAAGGTGATGGGGCTGATCATGCCGGTTCTCGGCGGGATCCTGCATCTGTTCGGGATTGACCCGAAGCTGGCGGCCGCGGTTTTCAACGGGATTCTCGAAATTGACCTGGGGGCGATGGTGACCAGTCAAAGCGGGGCGCCCGTCACCGATATGATGATGATTGCCAGCTGGATCATTGCCTGGAGCGGGTTGTCCGTTCATTGCCAGGTGGCGAGCGTGATTCATGACACCGATATCCGGATGGGGCCGTATGTAATCGGCCGCTTCCTGCACGGACTGTTTGCCGCTTTTTTCACCTGGGTGCTCATGGGGCCGCTGTCCCCGGTGATGGCGCCGGTGGCGCGGGCGCTTCCGGCCGCCCCCAAGTTTGACCCGGTGAACCGGATTGTTTTTTCTGGCGCGCAGCTCCTGATGATCCTGGGGATACTGCTCGCCTGTTCGCTCGGGGTCTATCTGTCGAAGCGGTTTGCCCTGGTGCGTGTAACGAAAAAGGCGGGGTGAGCGAAACTGCCGGAAAGGGTTGGAATGCGGGGTCGCGCCAAGAACTCCTCGCTTTTGACGACGCGAATGTTGAACTGAAAGTTCAACCAATTCAGGCGCTACGGCATCCGGCCTGCGCCTTAACTGTAACCGTCCGTGGTCACGGTCCGGCAAGGCTCCTCCCGGCGCTGTGAAAGTTGAAGCGCCGGACAGGTTTCGAGTGACTGAAGATGGATTCCTTTACTTGGCGGTGCAAAGTTATGTGACTTTGGCGAAATCGAAAGACCCCGGGTTCAGTGAACCGGGGTCTTTGGCGTTAGGTGGTGTAATTGATCGGGGGCTTGATGCGGTTGATTCGGGCGTTGTCACAACTGATCCGGGTGCCCGATCAATTGAGAACAGGGTTGGATCAGATGGGGGCGAGGCCGCTTCATCTGGAGCGGGTGTCGCTCCAAGTGGAAATATTAGATCTTCATGTGGAGCAGGAGCCGTTTCATGTGGAAATATTAGATTTTCATTTGAAGGAACTGTTTTTCCAGATCGAAATATTAGAGGATCATTTGAAGGAAGTGTTCCTTCAGATGGAAATGTTGGAGCTTCATTTGAAAAAAGTATTCCTTCAGTTGGGGGAAGGCGCGCTCCAGATGATCGGGGAGCAGGATCAGTTGGAGTAGTAGTTGCTCCAGATGGGGGCAGGGTCGCTTCAGTTGATCTGGGAGCTGGGTCAATTGGGGCAGGTATTGCTCCAGCCGATCGGGAAGCCAGATCGGCTGGGGATAGGGCGCCTCCGGTTGGAGCGGGGGTTTTTGGGGGTGGGGGAGGTGGGTTGAGATTGCCGACCGGTCCGTGAACGACCCGGCTACAAACATTCCTGTAATAAAGGAAACGGAGTTTGAACAAAAAAGAACCACCTGTTAAGATTTAATTGTCGAAAGAAAATCTCAAAAACAGGAGGTTCTCA
>JAEYGI010000032.1 GCA_023402395.1 Bacillota bacterium | reverse complement strand
CGGCTTCGGGAACATCAATCATAAGCATTTGTGGTGGTACTTCGCCTTTATAATCAAAAGGAAGACGTACACCATAACACTCTGTACGTGGAATACCCCAATCGCAGAGTCTGCCGTCCGGGTCATTTATGTACGCCATAATCTGACCGCTGCTGCTGTTAGATTCGCTCCCGCCATCGTCATCCAATTTGCCCTTGATACTATCGAGTAAGCCGCAAATGGTATCACAGTCTTGCCCCGGTATAGTACTCTGTTTTTGCCAAAAATCCCAATACCCATTACTTTCATAGTTTTTTATGTGTAAAAACTTGTGTGCGGGAATGGTTACAAAATAAATCTTAACGCCCTCTGTGGATTTTACCATGCCAATCTCTCCAATTCCTAAAAAGTAGCGGTCAAAAGGGTTTATTTTTGTACGAAGGACGACAGGCATAGGCTTTTTACGGTATTCCCTTGGAGCAATACCGTATGTTGCCTTAAAAGCCCGCGTAAAGGCTTCATGTGATGAAAAGCCATAGTCAAAAGCAATATCCAAAATGCTTCTTTCACTATCTCGCACCTCTATCAGCGCAAAGGCTAACTTTCTATACCGTAGATAATCCCTAAACTGCATACCCGATATTTCCTTAAATTTTCTCGTAGTATGAAATTCGGAATAACCTAACTTGCGAGAAAGAAATCGTAGCGTTATTGCTTCACCGTTACGATTTTTAATACACTCGTCAATTTCATCAACGATTATTTGGATTTGCTTGTGCCACTCGTACATTCGCCTGTTCACCTCGTTTCAACCACTCTATAGTCATTATAGAGTAATGGAAATTGCATTGCTTGATTTTACTTGCGGAAAAGAGAGGATATATTTTATTCCTTAACTCGCCTAATATAAATTTTCAACGCTTACACAACATCAAACACTAAGCGCAGATAAGGAAACTACTCTGCCTTGGATAATGTCAACGTTATCATTCAATGACAATTCAAACGTTTTGGTCCTAACCAAACACCAGCCCTACCATATCGTAATACCGCAACGTTTCCCCGCTCACTCCGGCGGCTTTGGCAAGCTGGCTTCGGAAATAACCGGCCATTTTCGATTCCTTTCGTAGCAACAGTTTTAGGACATTCATAATTCCATAGCTTCATTTTCCATTCAAGGGCGCCCATTCCCAAAGCAACGGCGGCCCATGCCGTTCCATGGGGAATCATTCCCCAATCAGCGGCACTCATCGCCGTAACTACGGCAATGGTTCCCCATACTACGGCATTCAGTGCCGCTGCACCGGCATTGATTGCCAAAACTACGGCATCGATTGCCGCAACTATGGCAGTCATTCCCACAGTTACGGCATTCCTTCCCTGTTAATTATCTGTCATCCCCGTTGCAACGGCATCGATTGCCGTTGTATTTTCAGTAACTGAATGGGTAAGGGCAACGGCCGCCTGTCAATTGTTTGTAAGCGCCGTTAACGCGGCAGCGAACGCCGCTGTATTTTTGGTAACCGCCGGACGATTTTTTGTTGCTGAGAAAACATTCGGGAGTGCCGCCCATGAAACGGGGACGACTCCGCGCAATTTGTTTATTAGATGGAGTCAACGAGGGTGAGGGATGGTTTGAATTTAGTAACCTTTAGGTCCCGGGTTGTATGGGATAGGGTTAAGGAGTATAATGCGTCAAGAAATCCCGAATCTGTTTTACAAAAGCGGTTATATCCCGAAGATCTCCGTTCAAAATCTGATGCAATTCCTCATTGGTGATCTCATTGTAAAGATGAACCAGACGGTTTCGGTACCCGGCCATCTCTTTCAACTTCTCTCCCAATTCCCAGTCAACAATGCCCCGTTGAGCCAAACCCGCGGCAATGGCTTTATATTCCATGGCCATCTCCATTGGTCCGGTTTTCGCCAAAATATGCCGTCCAATATCAAAGATCGCTTCCAGAGAACGTCTTAAAAAGCTCTCCGCCGCGCCGGCCTTTATTTTGTCGGTGACAAACTCTTCCCGGTTGACTTGCGACAGCTTCTCCAGTTCCGAAAGGTATTCTATGATTAACGCCAAACGCTGACTGACCAAAATCCGGTTTATCATCTCACGCCTCCTCCAGGAGTTCCTGATAATACCGTTCCAGAAAAGGTTTAAAATCCGCCGCCCGCCGCAGGATGTTCAGCTCATAATCATCGCGGACCGCTTCACTCACTTGGTAAACACAGATCCCCCGGATCGCCTCCGACTGAAACACGGAATGGGTTTCCTCCAGAAACACCAGGTCAAGCCTAAACGGCCGGACCAGATCCTCCAATTCATTATAGAGCGCGGCATATTTTTTTAAGCGTTGGCCCGGTTCCAAGGGAGGCCGGCCAAACACCACACCCAGATCCAGATCGGCGAGGGGATCGTCATTTACCAGCGTTTTCCCGGCCAATAACTCACTCCCGTCCCGGGCGCGGGATCCGAACAGATATGCCAGACTCACCTGATGGCTACTGCAGATCGCGGCCAGCTTCGAAGTTTTTGCCTCGTTCAACAAAACCACCTCTATCCCAAAGCCTTATGTTAATTCTACCTATTTGCCATGGATTCCGCAAGGGTTTTAGGAATAAGAACCTTATTGCCTTTGGATTATTGTTTCAAAGAGTCGATTCCCTTTAACCAATCAACCGCATAGGCCTCCGTCTCTTCAATGCTTAATTCCGCTACATTCATAATCGTTGCCCGTTTAACTTGTTCAAACCAGATTTTCTTGTAAGAATGGAGCCCTTTTAGATAATGCTCAAAAAAACCTCTTCGGCGCGTTTCATCGCTGGTTTTCCGCGCCGTCAGAACTTCGGGGCTGGCGTCCAAAAACAGGATTCCGTCCAAACGGCATTCCCTTAATGCTTTCAATTCGCCGGCAAGCTGCGTTTCAACGTCCCAAGTTTGTCCGATTGACCTGGGGAAAAACAATGTATAAAATTCGATCTCTTCCGGCCCCAAATCGATAATAACCTTACTGTTTTCTTTTAATCGTTGATACCGTTCAATCTCAGCATTAATAAAGATCCGCTGAATCTCAATAAAATCTTGCTCTTTAAATTTATCCAAGCCTAACTCTTTTACTCGATTAACAGCATCCGATGGATTTTCAAAACTTACTCGAACATCCTGTAATCTCTCTTGAAGTCTCTTGGCCAACGTGGTTTTGCCAGCCGCCATGCCTCCTTGTAATGAAACAATAAACGGCATTAACGCTCACCCCTCGCCAACCTTCGTTAAATCCGCCAGCAACGGCGACTTCTCTCCCGCGTAACAGATGCATAGTTCATGCAGCGGCCGGGTCATCGCCACATAGAGGAGCTTGGCGTCAAGTTCGTTCTCGCGGTAATGATCGGCGTCGGCGTCGGCGATCAGCACCATGTCGAATTCCAGTCCCTTGGCCAGATACGACGGGACGATTACTACTCCCGACTTGTACTCGTTCTCTTTCCCGGTAATCAGCGCCGACTCGAACGTCTTCCCTTTCAACTTATCCTTGATTTTCCTGCATTCCTCCAGGGTCTTGGCGATCACCGCGACCGATCGGTACCCTTTGGCTGGCGCCCCGGCGATCCGCTCCGATAGTTCCCAGGTCAGCTCCTGGAAGCTGGCGTACTCTTTCAATTCCACCGGCGGGCCGTGCCGGATCACGGGCCTCGCCGTGATCAGCCGGCCGTCGTTGATGCGAGCGATCACCCGGTTGGCCGCTTCCATAATCTCCACCGTGGTCCGGTAACTCTGCTCCAGCGTCTGATAATCGCAGTTCCCGGCGAAGACCTCCCGCCGCAGCTCCTCCCAGTCCCGCATCCCCCGGTGGGAATGAATTCCCTGGCTCAGATCGCCGAGAATGGTAAACGAGCTGTCACGAATGATCCGCTTCAGGGTATAGATCTGAAAGACGCTGAAGTCTTGGGCCTCATCGATCACGATGTGCTTGACCGGGATCTTCTCATCGAGCCCGTAAAAGCAGTGCTTCAAGTAGATCAGTGGCGCCAGATCCTCAATCTCGGCCCGGTCCGATTGCAGCAGACTCAAAGTCTCGGCCCGGATCGTCTCCCACATTTCCGGTTCAGGCAGGCTGGCGGCGTATTGGCCGAAGCGCTCCCGGTCCTCGATCAGATTCCGGTAATACTCCGAGGGTTTCAGGCGCGGAATCCGTTTCAGGTAGTCCGCCACCCCTTCTTTTGCAAACCGCTCGATCTCCGCCACCCGGTCGTTCTTAGCGTCAATGGTCTTGATGATCTCCTGCTGCCGCGCGTCGCCCTCGGGCAGGGTCATCTTGTAATTCCAGACCGCCACGTTGCACCGCTGCTGCAGCTTTTCGATGACCGCGTCCTTCCGGTCCTTGACCCGCTTCCGGAAGTGCTTCTCCAACTCTTTCAGGCGCCGCAGGATCGGCCAGCCGCCGTAATCCCGGTAGAACATCTCCCGGATCTCGTCCCGGCTGTAAATCACCCAATTGCCGACCTTCAGATCCTCCTCGGGCAGCAATGCGGCTTCCACCGCCCCGATATAGCGATCCAGGATTATCTTGAACGTGAGCGAAGACTTGAGTTCGGCCGCCCGGCGCAAGGTCCGGTTCCGCTCTTCCTCCTCGGGCCGGGCCGCGGCGAAAGCCACCAGCTTGGCGTAGGGGTCGGTAATTTTAAACCGTTCGCCGATGAGCAGCATGGCGAATTCCTCGTAGGTGGTCTGCTTGACCCGCTCCACTCCCAGTTCCGGCAGGACTTCCGAGATATAATTCAAAAACAGCCGGCTGGGGGCGACGATCATGAAGTTCTCCGGCTTGAAGGCCGTCTCAAAATTATAAACCAGAAAGGCGATGCGGTGCAGGGCGATGGTGGTCTTGCCGCTCCCCGCCACTCCCTGGACGATCAGCGGCATCTTCATCTCGGCCCGGATGATCCGGTTCTGCTCGGCCTGGATGGTGGCGACAATCTCTTTCAGCCGGTCCTCGGCGTTGGCGCCGAGCGAAGCCTGGAGAATGGCGTCATTGGTCGTGATGTCGATGTCGAAGATCTCCTTCAGCCGGCCGCCGTCGATGGTGAACTGGCGTTTCAGAAGCAGGTCGCCGCTGATCTCCCCGGCCGGGCACTGATAAGAGGCCTCGCCCAAACGCCCCTCGTAGTAAAGGTTGGAGACCGGCGCCCGCCAATCGACGATCACCAGTTGCTGATCCTCATCCCGGGAAAGGCACATTTTGCCCAGATAAAGCCGTTCCGGCTCTTCCTTGCCGCGCTCTTGAAAGTCCATCCGGGCGAAATACGGCTTAAAACGGGCCGCTTCCAGGTTCCGCAGCTTCAACTCCAGTCCCGGTTGAATGGCGGCATTGACCAGCATATCGATATACTCCTGGCTACTCTCGTTCTTATACGCCCGCTTGGCCCGCTGCACATCCTTATCAACCACCGCTTTGCGGGAGACGGTGCCCTCCAGCGCCCGCTCCACCAATCCCAATGTATAATCCAGCCTCTCCCGCTCCTCGCGAAAGGCCGGGTGATCCTCTGCCGGCATCCCGATGACCCCCTTGCCGCTATAGTATGAACGGAAGTTTATTGTACTAAAAGACCGCCGAAAAACAAAACCGCGCCAAGGCCCGGGCAACTTCGCGCCGCGCCCGCCGCCGGGAAGAGCCGTTTTTCGCTCATTTTTTCGCAATCATTCCATCTTTTGCTTGACAACCCATGGCTTTTTTTCTATAATAATCTTGAAAACATAAGAAAACACTTGATTGGAGTAAATCAAGTGTTTTTTGTTGTTATGTAAACCGATGCCACCATTTTATTAATACCGTTTAATTTATTAAAAATTGGTCGTCATATAACCCTGCTTCAGGGCACTCGCTTCAACCACGGACGGATCGTATATAAACGAGGCGAATCAGTTTTGAATAATTTTCCAACCTCGTTCATGCAATCTCTGTTGTTGCCGCTTTTTCCTGCTCTTTTTTTATCTCTCCGGCGATCTGCGGGAAAGCCAAACGTAATTGCACCACAATCCATCCCCGAATGTCCCGATCCCCCTGCGCCCACATTTCCGATATCTTTTGAAAAAAACCGTTTATCTCCGGATCCGGAATCAATGGCGGCGGGCTTTCGGGAACCAGCCGCTCATCAGGGCGCTGATGGACTTCTCCTTTAAGGATCCAATCGATTGAGATCATATAAAGCTCAGACAATAATATTAACGTTTTGGCCGACGGGGGGTACTTTCCGTTTTCCAATTCGCTCAAATTGCCGGTGGATATTCCGGTACGCTGGAATACCTGATTCGGGGTCAATTCCAGGCGATGCCGGATTTGTTTCAAACGCGAACTAATCCCTTGTAAATCAACTCGGTTATCCAAATATTACCTTGACCTCCTCGAATAACAGAGATATAATTGTTTTGTCCTTAACCACTTCAGCCCGAAAGGAGGTGACATCCGTGACCCCGCAAGAGATCCGAGCCCATTTAATCTTGAAGGACATCACCCAAAGCTCCATCGCCAAAGAGTTAGCGGTGCCAGCCTCTTTAGTTTCGATGG
Organism: Bacillota bacterium; assembly: GCA_023402395.1. Classification (GTDB taxonomy): domain Bacteria; phylum Bacillota; class UBA4882; order UBA8346; family UBA8346; genus JAEYGI01. The sequence continues at coordinate 19,166 of JAEYGI010000032.1, read as the reverse complement.
TGATTTACGGAACAGAAAAAACGCCTCGAGTCCGGATGGCGATCGCGAAAGCGATTGGCAAGCCGGTTCAAGAGATCTGGTCCGACGTTCAGTTGAAAGAAATGGTCGGGAGCTTGACAACCCAGCCCCATTCGAAGAACCGGACCGGGCGGAGCGCCCTTGGAACTCGCGCCAAAACCGAATGAGCCCTGAAATAGTTCAGTAATTATTATACCACATTTTTGCCACGCAAATAAAAAACATCGTTTTTCCTGGCTTTTTAGTTGGTCATATTTATTATTCGCTATCCGGAGCCGTCATGCCAAAGGCATTTTTGCGTTCTTTTTTCTCTGTTATCAGAGTTGTGAAAAATCAAAAGCAACATAAGGCCACATCTTTAAAAGCGTTCTGATAAACCCCGGCCGAAACCGGGTATACATTAAAGCGTGGAGAAACAGGGATAAAGTCGTTTCTCCATATTTTCCACAAAGCCACGGTTAATTATTAACCTTTATCAAATGGTTTCTCAAGCGGCCGGCAGACAAAAAGACGGGATGGATTTTTTCGACGCATTCAACGGCTATTTTAGGGAAAAAGGGCCGAAATTCGCGGCAATGGGGGATCGGCATGACAGGATTCTATGGAGGGAACCGTATTGATAAATCCGGATAAAATCGAATTGGGGATCGATATGCATCCGCCAAATTATGAGCCGAAATCCTCCCTCAAAGAAGAGTGGGAGGTTTACCGCGGCTTTTTTCATAACAATCATTTGGTGATGTTATTGATCGATCCTGGAACGGGAGAGATCATTGAGGCCAATCAGGCCGCGCGCACGTTTTACGGTCATGACTTCAACCAGGCCCGTCGCTTGAAGGTCACTGACATCCATGCGTTAAATCCGGCTGAGGCGTCGCAGCCCCTGAAGTCGGTCCAGGCGCAACGGGGGGATCATTTCTTCGCCCGGCATTGCCTGGCCAGCGGAGAGCTTCGGGACGTCGAGGTTTTCTGCGGCCCAGTCCTCACTCACGGCAAAGAGCTTCTCTATTCCATCGTGCGCGAGATCGATGATGAAAACCGGCCGGAAACAAGGAGGGTTCCGGCCCGATGCGAGGTGGCTAAAGAGCAAGCGCATGAAGAAATTAACCGGATCACGCTGCAGACCATTCGGGCGCTGGCTTCGATCATTGAGATGAGAGATCCTTATACCCATCTTCACCAGGAACGTGTAGCCCAACTGGCCATGGCCATCGCCAGGGAGATGGACTTACCCTTGGACCAGGTGCAGCTGATTTATTGGGCGGCCATCGTCCATGATATCGGCAAGTTTCGGATCCCCTCCGAAATCCTGTGCCGGCCTGGAAAGATCAGTGATATTGAATACCGGTTGATTCAAACCCATTCCAAGTCCGGTTTTGAGATCTTAAATAAGATCAAATTTCCGGGACCGGTCGCCAAAATCGTTCTGCAACACCACGAACGGTTGAACGGCACGGGATATCCGCACGGCATCCGGGGCGAGGAGATCTTGCTGGAAGCCCGCATCCTCGGCGTGGCCGACGTGGTGGAAGCCTTGGCGTCACACCGACCGTACCGGCCTTCACTCGGCATCGGAAAGGCGCTTGAGGAAATCTCACAAAACCGGGGGATTCTGTATGACAGCCGCGTAGTGGATGCCTGCGTCGCAGTGTTCCGGGAAAAACAGTTCCGCTTCGAAGATTACCCGCCTTCCCAACCGCTGGATCTCCATCAAGAGGCCGATTAGGCCAATCCCCGTCCTACCCCCGCGTGACGTTTGGGCGGTCGCGGCTTAATTCCGGCCGCGGATCGCTTGCAGCGTCTCCCGGATAAACTCCTCATCGAGCGGCAGCGAGTACGACCCGCCCTCAAACCGCCGGACCCCGCCGATACCGTCCTGAAACACAAAGCGAATCCGGCCGTTCCGGACCTTCTTGTCCGTATATAACTTGGCCACCAGCGCTTCGGTGGCGATCGATTCGGGGATCTCGGTCGGCAGCCCGGCCGCTTGGCAAAGGCCTTCGACCCGCCGCAGCTCGTTTTCAGAGAGGAAATTCAGCCGATGCCCGATCCTGGCCTGGGCCACCACTCCGATGGCCACCGCTTCGCCGTGCAACAGCTCGTAATCGCTCAGGGTCTCGACGGCCCGGCCCACGGTATGGCCGAGATTGAGGATTTGGCGCAGATTTCCTTCCCGCTCATCCGCGAGGACTACCCGGTATTTGGTCTCGCAATTTTTGCGGGCGATATGTTCACAGACTTCCGGATCCAGGACCGCTTCTCCCGCGGCGGAGACGAGTTGACCCAGATGGTTTTCCAGATAGGCAAAGAACTCGGCGTCGGCAATGCAGGCGTGTTTAATTGTTTCCGCCAGTCCGCTGCGGATCTCGCGGACCGGCAGGGAACGCCAGGTGGCGACGTCGATGTACACTTTCGCGGGTTGATGGAACATGCCGATCAGGTTGGTGGCTACCGGCGTGTTGACCGCCGTTTTGCCGCCCACCGAGGCGTCGGCGGCCGCCAGGACAGTGGTGGCGAAGTTGATGAACGGAATGCCGCGCGCGAAGGTTCCCGCCAAAAATCCGGCCAGATCGGTAACTGCCCCGCCGCCGAGCGCAATGAGGCAACTATCCCGCCCGTAAGCGTTCTCCAGCAACCTGTCCTCCAGCACCGCCTTGGTCGCGCGCGTCTTGTAATTTTCACCGGCCGGAAACACAAACAGTCCAGCCCGGAACCCATGTTGCTCCAGTTCGTTCAGCAACCGCTCGCCGTAAAGCACCCTCACATTGGAGTCGGTGATAATCGCGAATTTGCTGACCCCCGCAACCAGCCCATTCTGCAAGTCGGCGATCAATGCCGGGAAAAGATCTCTTCCGATTTCGATATCGTAGGAATCATCGATGACCCGCTTCAAAGGAACGTGGAAAACAGCCATTAAAGGAACCTCCCGGTTTCGGTATTAACCGCTCAATCACGTTTAAAAAATGAAATTCTAATACTCATTCGCCCCTTCCCGCTTACTTCCTTCCCAATCCGCCCCGAATCGCAAAATATTGGCCGTTTCATGGCAGGAATCAGGGACGCTGCAGCGAATGATTCTCCCATGGTTATCCATCATCAACCAAAACTTACAACCGCCGGCTTGATCGTTCTGGCCGTCATCGCCGGGTTCCTGGCCGCTTCATTGCCGGCCGCGGCTGCGGACGTTGCTTCTGATGAAACATATGGCGTGGGTGATCTGGCGCGCGATTGGTGGAAAGACGGCATCGCGGTGATCAGTGAACCGCCCGAATGGGATCGGGCGTTGCTAGTCCTGGGCGTCACCGCTGGCCTTTACCATTACGACGAGTCCATCCGCGACTGGGTGCAATCCAATCGCAGCGACGACAGCGACCGGATGGCCGATCTGTTCAATCCGTTAGGGAACGGCGTCGCCTCCGTGCCGTTGTTGGCCGGGCTGTATTGGTACGGCAAGCGCCACGGCGATGAACGCGCCGTCACCGCCGGACAATTGGGGCTGGAGAGCATGGCGATCAGCGGAGTTCTCGCGCAAGGACTGAAGTACGCGGCCGGGCGGCACCGGCCCAACAGCGGCGATCCGCACGATGTCTGGGATGGCCCGGGGTTTTCTCCCGATAAGTATCAATCCTTTCCCTCGTTTCACACCACCACGGCCTTTGCGGCGGCGACGGTGATCGCTTCGGTTTACAAGGAGGACCGGTTCATTCCCCCGCTCGCCTACGGCGCGGCCGCCCTGACCGGCTGGTCCCGGCTGAACGACGACGCCCACTGGGCTTCCGACGTCTTCTGCGGCGCGGTGATCGGCTATACCGTCGCTAAACGCGTTTTAAAGCGGCACTCCGGCCAGACGGCCAAAACCGGCTTCGAATTGGTTCCGATCGCCGGAGCTGGTGGCGGCGGGATCGCTGTGATGGTAAGATTCTAGGAGATAATGGGCGTAATCCTTTTTTCAAATTTTCAGGCGTGGGTTCGGCTCTCCCCGCCTCCACCAAGATCAACTGCCTTTTTTAATCAGGAAGCCATAGAGTGACAGACTTCGAATCTGCAGGTCGAGGGTTCGAATCCCTTCAGGTCCACCAACTCTTTCCTTAACCCCAAAACCTACGATTCATGATACGCCTATTTCTCTGATCTCCTCTTCCCCGGGTACCGCCCGATGGGCCTTATGGTCGTGCCTTAGCCATTTCTCAAGCGCGACTGCAAACCGCTCTCCATCAAATTGTCTCTCTCCAACTTCTCAACCAATAAAAACTATCACTTCTTTTTCTCCGGCATGAACTCCCGCAACTGCGGCGTTTGATGCCGGAACAGCGGCGTCCGTTGCCGTAGTTCCGGCATGGATCGCCCTAACTGCGGCATTCATTGCCGTTTAGGCGGCACCTAATGCCGGAATTACGGCATCGTTTGCCGTACTTGCGGCGCCCGTCGCCGTTAGCGCGGCGATCACTGCCGTATTAACGGCATTGGTTGCCGGAACTATGGCATTCACTGCCGCAACAACGGCATTCGATGCCGGACTTGCGGCATCCGGCGCCGTATCATTTTTAGAAAGCGCCGGAGTATCTAAGCTATTCTCGCGGGCATTGATAATCATCCCGGCGCGTCCCGGGGCTTCCGCAGCCATGGTCAATCCCAGTCCGGCTTTCTGGCCGGAAGGTTCTTGCTCATGACCGGTTGCCGCGCGGATTAAAAAAGCGGGCCGTCCCCCCTTGATCAAGGTTGACAGCCCGCTTGCCTGCTTTTGAGGTAAGACTAAAGATTACAACGCCAGTTTTAATACGGCCGCGATGTCTTCCTTCTTGAATTTGCTGACCCCGCCCACAAATTTGATCCAGGGCTTCATGGCTTTCGACGCCATCTCCTCGATCCGGTCGCCCGGGATATTCAGCTCGCGCAAGGTAACCGGCATCTCAATCGACCGGTAGAAACTCTCCAGCCGCCGGATGCCTTCCAGGGCGGTCCGTTCCGGATTCTCGAAATCATAATCCACGTCCCAGACCCGCACCGCGAACTGGACGAACCGGTTCAGGTTCCGCTTGAGCGTATACTTCATCCAGGCCGGGAAGACCACGGCCAGGCCCGCGCCGTGCGCCACATCATAGATGGCGCTCAATTCCTGTTCGATCATATGCGAGGCCCAGTCGCCGAGCCGGCCGGTATCGAGCAGGCCGTTATGGGCCAGCGTGCTCGCCCACATCATCTCCGCCCGGGCGTCATAATTGTCAGGTTGGGCCAGGGCGATCGGCGCATTCTTGATCATTGATTTCAAAGCGCCCTCACAAAGCCGGTCGGTCAGGTCGACGTGAAGGGTGTCGGTGAAATACCGCTCCATGATATGGGCCATGATGTCCACCGCGCCGCAGGCGGTCTGATAGGGCGGCAGAGTGTAGGTCAGCTCGGGGTTCATCACCGCGAAGCGGGGCCGGTAAATGTCGTTGTTCAAGCCCCACTTGTACCAGCCGTCCTCGTTGGTGATCACCGCGCTCTTGCTCGCCTCGCTCCCGGCCGCCGGAATGGTCAGCACCACGCCCACGGGCAGGGCCTGTTGGGGAACGGCCCTGTTGGCCCAGAAATCCCAGACATCGCCTTGATAGGGCACGCCCACCGCGATGGCCTTGGCCGAGTCGATTACGCTGCCGCCGCCGACCGCCAGGATCAGTCCCAGCCCCTGCTCCCGGCAGATCCGGATCCCCTCCCGAACCAGGCTCAAGCGGGGATTAGGCTGAACGCCGGACAGCTCCGACCATTCCACGCCGGCTTCCTTTAACGATTGGGTGACCTTGTCATACAGCCCGGATTTCTTGATGCTGCCGCCGCCGTAATGTAAGAGGACCTTGCCAGCGTATTGCTTCGTTTCAGCCCCGATTTTGGTCTCCACCCCGCGGCCGAAAATGATCTTGGTCGGACTCAGGAATTCAAAATTATCCATGATTGCTTCCTCACCTTTTCCCGTCGTTATTACGCGAACATATTGTTGAAGTAATCTTCGCGAAGATTACCGTCTTTCCCTGCCGCCTTCAGTTACAGAGTGTTTAAAAGCCATATGATAAAGTCAAATGATTGACGATAGTCTTGCGGAAGCATTGAAAAAACGACTTTATCACTTGCTTCTCTGCGCTTTTGTGTACAACCCGGCCTTGGGCCGATTGGTTACCCCAATAGCGTTCGATACAACTTCCGCTCGATCGCTTCCAGTTCCTCATTCCCCAGCCGCTCCTCCTGCGGCAGCGAAATCGCGATCCGGTCCATCACTTGCGCCGGCTTCTCGGAGAGCACCACGATCTGGTCGCCGAGCCAGAGCGCTTCCCGGAGGTCATGGGTCACCGTCACCACGGTCCGCGGTTCGTTCCGCCACAGTTTCAGGAACAACCCGACCAACTGGTGGCGCGTCTTCAGATCCAATGACTTGAAGGGTTCATCCATCAACAGTAGCCGCGACGGATAGGCAAAGGCCCGGGCGATGGCCGCCCGCTGCTTCATTCCGCCGCTGACTTGGTTCGGAAAATAGTCCCCGTACTGCACCAGCCCGGTGTCGTTCAGCATCCGCCCGACCCGCCGCCGGACCTCGGCCGGTTCGAGCTTGTCCACCAGAACCAGGGCGATATTGTCGCGCAAGGTCATCCAGGGCAGCAAGCGCGGCTCCTGAAACAAATATCCGATCGCGAGCGGCGTCGTCACCGCGCCCCGGTCGGCCCCGGCCAATCCGGCCAAAAGGCGCAGCAGCGTAGTTTTGCCGCAGCCCGACGGCCCGAGGATCGCGGTGATCCGGTTCTCGGGGAACTCCAGGCTGAAATCGCGATAAACTTGCAACGTCCCGTACCGTTTGTCGATGCCTTTGACTTCAATCGCCATCATTCCGTCTCCAGTTCATCCTCCGCCGGGCCCACCCGTCCAAAAGCCAATCGAAACCGAGGCCGATGATCACCACCACCGCCGTCCAGGCGAAAACCCGGTCCGTCTGCAGAAACACCCGGGCTCCGTCCATCTGGCCCCCAATGCCCCATTTCGGATAAGAGAGCACTTCGGCCGCGATCATCACTTTCCAGGTCATTCCCAGGCCGGAGCTGATCGCCGCCGCCAGAAAGGGCAGCAGCGAGGGAAGATACAGCGCCTTGAGCGCCCTTATCCGGCTGATCCGGTAAATCGCGGCCATCTCCGTCAGTTCCGGGTCGACATTCCTGACCCCTTCCAGTATGTTCTGAACCGCGATCGGGAAGACCACCAGAAAGACCACGAACAGGGCCACCGCGTCCCCCTTGAGCCAAAGCAAGGCCAGCAGAATAAAGGCCATCGACGGCGTGCTGCGGCAGACCACCACCCAGGGATGAATCAGCGCGGCCAGCCACTCCCGGCGGCCGGCCCAGAAAGCTAGGGTCGCTCCGGACAGCAGCGCCAGGGAGAATCCGGCCAGGCCGCGGCCTAAGGTGGCCGCCAGATGCCTCCAAAAATCGGCCGAAGCGGCGAGCCACGCCAGCTGCCGGATCGTCGCGGCGGGCGTCGGAAACAGCAAAGGCAGTTTCACGGCCGAAGCCGTCAACTGCCACAACAAAACGATCCCCAGCAGCGAAGCCGCTCCGATCCATTTACGGCCGGTAATAGAAACCGTCATCCGGGATCCTCCCGCCGACCGCTTCCGGCGCCGTCTCGTTCAAGCGGCCCAGGAACCGTCCCACTTCTCCCCGCACTTGGTAGGCATCTTCGTATTTAAGGTTGCACCGTTTCAAACCCTTGGCGACCGCGTTGGCCGGGACTTGAACGAACTGCTCCGCCAGCTTGCCGCCCTCGCCGGAGTTTTGCTCAAGCCACCGGATGGAATCATCGATGCGTTTCAGAAAAGGTCCCACCCGTTGCGAGCCGGAGGCCAGAAACTTCCCGCTTGCGACCAGGCAAGTCTGGGGATAGGCCAGCCCACCTTTTTCAACCCGTTGCCATTCCCGCTGAAAGTCCAAGGCCACCCGCATCCGGGAATTGCGTTCCAGCACCTCGGTGACCCAGGGCTCCGGCAGCACTGCCAGGCCGATCTGGCCGGCGGCCGTCAATTGAGCCAGCTCCACCGGGCTTGCCAAATAGCGGATGGTGAAGTCCCGCTCCGCTTGGAGTTGATGCTTGGCGGCCAGATATTGAAAGAGAATATCGGGCACGGTACCTTTGGCCGACAGAGCCACCTCTTTTCCTTTCAAATCCGGCCAGTTTTGCAGCTTCGGATCATCGGAGACGGCATAGAGCACGCCCCAACCGATGATCGAGGTCAGCCGGACCGGGACGCCCTTGTTGTACAAAATGGCTGCGGTGTTGGTGGGCAGGGCCGCCAGATCGATCTCTCCGGTGACCAGCTTGCCAACCAGCAGATCCGGGCTTTTGTAAACGCTGATCTGCGCCCCGGACCCGGGGCCGTCCGCCATCATTTTCACCACGGCCAGACCGGAAACGCCGGACAAGACCCCCAGCCGCACCGTCTCGGCCGGAGCCGCCGCGATCAGCGTCGCCGCGAAACAAAATACCGCCAAGGCAATGAGAATTACTTTCCGCATTAATTTGCCCCCTTTGTTGAAAATATCGTCTAAAAGTGTTGTGATAAACCCGGTAAACCCGGCCTAAGACCGAAGTTTATCACAACGCTTCTAAAGGCAATGTGATAAAGTCTAATAAACCACTTTTGCTTCGCAGGGAACTTGGAGAACGACTTCATCACTTGCTTCTCATGAGCTTTTGTGTATAACTCCGGCCTTCGGCCGAAGTTTATCACAACGCTTCTAAGCCGCTCCTTTTATTATCCCCGCTTCGACAACCATTTCTTACGCGCCACACTCCAGCCGATCGCGGCGAGAAACGGCGCCAAGGCCAGCCCGATCAGCCAGCCGTTTGGAACGCCGCGACGGACAATCACGATCCGCCGGCGCGAATTAATCATTTCTTTGCCGGTGGCGTTGACCAGCCGGATCTCATACCGGGCTCCCGGCGCAAAACGGAAATCAATCCGGTAGGCGCTGAAATTGGGAGTCAACTGGGGAAAATCCGGGTCCGGCTGGAATGGACGGATCGTATACCCCAGCGCCGTTCCCCCGGTTTGGACCACCCGGAACGGCTTCCTGCCGAAACCGGCCACGGGTTCTCCGTTCTCCAATAACTCTAGCCGCCCGGCGGAGCGGGACGATCCCTTGATCCAGACCCAACGGTCGCCGGAAGCCCCGGTGCTGGAGCGCGCCTGTAAATGGCGCAACCGATCGTATTGAAATTCGTTATATTCCAGGGTCTGAAACGCGTTCAGATAAAAGCGGGCACTGTCCTGCGCGACGTAGATCGCATCCTCGGGCTTCATGGAACTGAGCGAAGCGGTCCATTTCCGTTCGGGGATGATCTCATAGCCGGTGCCGGTACGGCGCCGGGTAAAGACGATCAAGGTCTTGGCGGTGTCCGGCACCGGGCGGCCCCGCTCATCGACCAGGACACATTGATATTTCCCGGCCGGCAGATTTAGAACGAACCCCGTTTGCGGCTCGGTCACCCGGTACGCCGGCGGCTTCGGTTCCGGGGGCGGCTCCGGGGCTGTTCCGGCCGGATGGTTCAGATAGTCACGGTAGGCCCGCTCATAGTCGGCTTCCAGTCTGGAGAACCGCTCACTGGCTTCCAGATAGGTATCGGCAGCGCGGTTATATCGCTGAAATGCCGTTTCGGCTTCCTTGCCGGTCAGCAATTGGCTGGTTTCCGTCAAAGCGTCAACGCGAAAGCTGTAGCGTTGGACGGTAAACAGCCGCTCCCCGGCGTTGGAACGCACCCGGATCCGCCCGGCCAGGGGCCGGCGGAGCGACGGCCAATCCGCCAGGTATTCATCGGTAGTCGGCCAATAATAGACCAAGGTCTGAGCGACCGAGACCACTTGATCGGCTCCGGCCAACAGATAGATGGTTTTGGCGTCCCGGCGCGCGAAGGTCGGGACATACGTCTGCCCGTCGTTTAGGATCAGGCTGTATACGGTCTGCCGTTCCTTAGGCGGCGCTTGGCCGTCGGCCGCGGTTTGGCCGAGGCACAGGCCGAGCAGCGCCAGGCCGCAGATCAGATAGTTCTTGATCATCGCCGGACCTCCTTTCGGCGCAGTGCCGCCACGGCCGCGCCAAACAGCGCCGCCGCGAAGGCCAGCGAGGAAAAGACGGCGCCGAGCAGCGGGCCGGTTTTGCCCATTTGCAGCCCTTCGATTCCCTTCAGAAAATAAGAAAAGGGCGAGGCCATCTTGATCAGCCGCAAGGCCCATTCCAACCCGTCCCGGATCGGAATGAGCGCCGGGCCGGCTCCCGCCGCTGCACGTAACAGAAGCACCCCGAATTGCAAGCCAAAGAAAAGGCCGAAAATGCTCAACATCACCCAGAATGCGGTCCTGATCCGGGAGGTCAGCGCCGCCGCAACCAGTCCCACCGCGCCGAGGCAGAGACCGAGCAAAAGGCTGAGCCCGGCCGCGCCCGCCAGAAGCGGCGAAAAGGGCAATCCTAGCATCAGGGCGGCGACGCCCAAGATCAACAGCCCTCCTCCTATGCCGCCAGAATAGATCACCACTTGTTCCAGCCATTGCGCGGCCAAATAGATCAATTCATCGACCGGGCCGAAACAAAGCACGGTTAGCGTACCGGATTCCCGCTCCCCGGCAACCCTGAAAGCGGAATTGAAGGCAGTGTACACCCCGATTACCAGCGCCACGGTGATCAGCGGCAATAGCAACGGATCGTCCAGCACCAACAGGCCGCTATCGGCCAATGCGTTCAATTGATTCGTAAGCAGCAGGACCCCGCCGAGCAGCCCCAGCGAGAGCGCGCCATGGAAAAACGGATGCGTGAGGCCGGCTCCCACGTTTCTTCCGGCCAGCACCCAAATCTGACGCCAGGCCGATGCCTTCATCTCCCGGTTCATTGCTTCACCCCCCGAATCATCCCTTCCAAGTTCTGCTCGGTGAGGGTGACGAAGGCCTCCTCCAGGCTGGCTTCGAGTTCGCGCAATCCAAGCACGATGGCGCCGACTTCGCTAATCGTTCGCGAGATCGGCCTCCGGTAATCGCCGGCCCCTTCGACCGCGACGATCACGGAGTCTCCGGCCGCTTCGGTCCGCTTGACGAACGGCAAGCCGTTCAGCGCCTCCAGCAACGCCGGATTGACCGCATCGAGGTCGACCCGGTAGCGCCGCTCGGAGCGGGTCATCTGTTTTACCACGTCGATGGGGCCGTCGGCCACCAGCCGGCCCCGGTTCATCACCGCTACCCGGGAACAGGTCTTTTCAACCTCCGACAGGACATGCGAAGAGATGACAATCGTCTTGCCGGCCTGCTGCAGTTGGCGGATGATCTCCCGGACTTCGCGGACGCCGTGGGGATCCAGCGACGAGACCGGCTCATCCAGAATCACCAGCTCCGGATCGTGAACCAGGGCCCGGGCCAGCCCGATCTTTTGCTGCATTCCCTTGGAAAATTCCCGCAGCGGCCGGCGCCCGGCCTCGGCCAGTCCCACCAGTTCCAGAACGGCCTCAATCCGGGAATCGGGACGGTCCATCCCGTAGAGGCCGGCAAAAAATGTAAGATATGCGTAAGCGGTCATCTCTCCGTATAAATGCTGGGTCTCTTCCATCACGCCGATTCGGAAGCGAACCCGCCAGTCATCGGGCTGGCGGCCGGCTCCGAACAGCGACACCGATCCGGAACTCGGCCGGACGATCCCGAGCAGCATCATCAAGGTCGTGGTCTTTCCGGCGCCGTTCGGCCCGAGCAAGCCATAGATCGCGCCCGGCTCGATCCGCAAGGACAAGCCGTCAACCACCACCCGTTCGCCATACGCTTTGGTCAGTCGCTCCAGTGCTATCACGGTTGGTAACTCCTTCCCGCCTAATCTTGATTCGACAACGTCGCGGCTCTCCCCTTCATTTCCTCCACTAAAAACAAACCGGCGCCGGCCATCTTTGACCGGCGCCATGGCCTTGACTTGACTAAAGGGTTATTCTTTCTCCCCGCCCAAGGTGATTCCTTTGATAAAATACTTCTGGGTGAAAAAGAAGATCAGCACACAAGGGAGAAGCGTCAGGAGCGAGGCAGCCATCAACTGGTTCCAGTCGATCTGCGAATACTCACGGATAAAATAGCGCAACCCAATGGCCAGGGTAAAACTCTCTTCATTATTAAGATAAATCAAGGGGGTCATAAACTCATTCCAATGATCCATAAAGGTAAAGATGGCCACCGCGCCCAGTACCGGCTTGATCAGGGGCATGATAATCAAGGCGAAGATCCGAAAATAACCGCATCCGTCCAGCTTCGCCGCTTCATCGAGTTCAGGCGGGATCCCCAGGATGAACTGGCGCATCAAAAAGATGTTGAACGCCCCCGCCGCTCCCCCCGCCAGAAACGCCGGGACGATCAATGGCTTGAAGGTATTGACCCAATGCAGCTTATGAAAGAGGATGAAGACCGGAATCATCGTCACCTGGCTTGGAATCAACATGGTGGAGATCAGAATGATGAACCACAGATCCCGGCCGAACCAGCGCAGCCGGCCGAAAGCGAACGCCACCAGCGAGCAGGAAAGCAGCGTGCCCAGGATGTTCGCCAGGGTTATAATGGTCGTATTCCAAAAGAATCGCGCGAAAGGAAGCCGGGTAAAGACTTTGACGAAGTTGTCCAAAACGATCGGATTCGGAATCCAGACCGGAGGATCGACAAAGGTCTGCGCCGGCAGCTTAAAGGCGGTCGAAACGGTCCACAACAGCGGAATCAAAGAAACGAAAGCACCAAAGATCAGGAGAAAGTAAATGGCGGCATTCGACAGGAACCGCCGGACCCGTTGGTCAAAAAAATCGCGCCGGACTGGCAATGAATTCGGACTGGTCGATAAGGACATCTTCAGCGCCCCTTCCTGGTATCATGGGTATAGAAGACCCAGCGGTCGGAGAGTTTGAACTGGATCAACGTAAACGTGAGCATAATGATAAAGAAGATCCAGGCCAAAGCGGATGCGTAACCCAGTTTAAAATTCTCAAAGGCCTTGATGTACAGGTAGTAAACGTAAAAAAGCGTCGAATTCAACGGTCCGCCCGAAGTCATCACGTAGGCGTTGGTAAATACCCCGAACGAGCGGATGATCGACATAATCAACTCAAAAAAGATGATCGGCGTCATCAGCGGAATGGTAATCTTGATGGTTTTCTGGAACCAGTTGGCTCCGTCGATCTCGGCTGCTTCATAATATTGGGGCGAAAGTCCCTGGAGGCCGGCCAGGAAAATCAGGCAGCGGGAACCGCCGACTGACCATAAGCTCATCAGAATCATCGCCGGCTTGGACCAGTTTTCGTCCAGCAGCCAAAGCGGCCGGATATGAAACACAGCGTCGAGCACCCGGTTCAAAATGCCATAGCCGGGATCGAAGATCCACATCCACAGCAGCGCCACGGCTACGCCGGTGGTTACCGAGGGCAGGTAAAAAACGGTCCGGAAGATTCCCATTGCCTTCAGTTTGTTATTCAACAGCATCGCCAGGATGAAAGAACCGGCCATTCCCAACGGCACGCTGAATCCCATGTAATAAAGGGTGTTCCACAACGCTTTCCAAAAGAGTTCGTCGTTGTAAAGCTTGCTGTAATTTAAGAATCCGACGGTTTTGGTCAAAGTCGCCGGGTCCACGATGTCATACGCGGTAAAACTGAAATAAAACGTGGCCAGGATCGGTCCGATCGAAAAACATAAAAAACCGATGATCCAAGGCGAAGCAAATAAGTACCCCGCGATATTCTCCCTCGCTTCGGCGCCCAGGCGGAACTTGGGTAATTTCATCAGCACTGCCCCCAATTTTTAGAGAGGGTCCCGGTTGGGACCCTCTGTTTGTCTTCAGCGCAATTCCTTAATGGCATTGATCCAAATCTGCTCGCTCTTTTTCAAGGCTTCGGCCGGCGTAATCTTTCCGGCAACCGCCTTTTCGATTTCGCCTCCGACCTCGGTTCTGGCCTCCGGATACTCCGGCGTTTTGGTCAGGACCCATCCGTACGGATCGGCCATCTTGATCAGATCCTTATAAAACGGAGTCTTGGTCACATAATCGGACTCAATCAGCGACTTAAGCATCGGCAAAGTTTGGTTGGCGATGCTATACTTCAGATGAATGTCCCGCTGCATGAAAAACTCCATGAACTTCCAGGCCGCATCCGGGTTTTTGCAGGCTGGGGAGAGAATCAGCATATCGCCGTCATTCTGAGCGGCCCGCCGGCCTTTCAGATGATTGCCCCGGATCGGCAGGGCCAGCCGGGCATGCTTCAGGCCGTCGGTGGAATTATTGATGATGCAGTTATAAATCTCCAGAAAGCCGTTGGTCGGGACCATGGCCACTTTTCCCATGGCGAACGCCGAGTTTTGGGTATTAGGGACCGGCGCGACGCCGATCGGAGTAGATAAATTGTACGCCTCCACCAGGAACTGCAGCGCTTCCAAGCCCCGTTCATTGTTAAAATCCGGTTTGGACGAGTCTTTAGTCAGGAAGCTGGCGCCGTTCTGCTGCAAAAACAGCTCGAAGTTACGGATCAGGCTGTTTTTGGCCCCGGACAGGCTGCCGATTCCCTGCTGAATCATGACTTTGTCCTGAATTTTAGTGAGCTTCTTGCCGTAGGCGATCAATTCCTTCCAATTGCCCGGAGCCTTATTCGGGTCCAATCCGGCCTGCTGGAACAGATCGGCCCGGTACAGGAAAGGCGACGGTTTGAACCGGATCGGCATTCCGTAGACCTTGCCGTTATACATGGCGTCTTTCATGGGGCTGTCGAGCAGATCCTTGCGGCCGTCCCATTTCTTGAAATACTTGTCCAGATCGGCCGCCATTCTTTTTTTGACCATCAACCCGATCATATTGCTGCCGTCCATGGCGATATCCGGCGGATTGCCGGCCGCGGTGGCGGTCAGCAGCTTTTCCCGGAACCCGTTATAGGGAACGTGCTGCCACCGGACTTTAATGCCTGGATTGGCCTTTTGAAACGCGGGAATGATCTCGTCCTGAATGACCTTGAGCGCTTCAGGGATCACGCTGAACGACCAGATTTCAACCTGCACTTCCTTGGATTCACCGGAAACCACCAGGCCCGAAGCGGCAATCATTAGCAGCAAACCTAATAGCACAATCAATAATTTTTTCATCTCTGCCTTACCTCCCTTTTATTTTCGAAATCACAACCCCGGCTGATGTCGGCGCCCACCCCCTCCTTGCCCCGTCTTACCCTGACGGAGTGGCGATTTAATCGAATAAATTTCAGGGCAACAAGCCCCTTGGAATATTTCCCCTACGCCATCACCCGGATCATCGGCTGGACCACTTCATCCTGAATCATACCGGTTCCATAATAGCCGTACAGCTGCTGAATGAGATAATTGCCCCGCTCATAGCCGCCGTTTTCGGTATGGCCGCCGGAGATATGGGGGGACAATAACACATTCTCCAATTTGTACAACTCACTGCCCAGCGGCAGCGGCTCTGCCTCGAACACATCCAGATAGGCGTTGATCCGGCCCGATTTCAACTCCGCAATCAGGGCGTCCTGATCGACAATCGCCCCCCGGGCGGTATTGACGAAGAGGGCGCCGTCCTTCAGCAGCGCCAGCATTTCCCTGCTCACTAATTGGCGGGTTTCGAGGAGGTTGGGCGCATGGACGGTGACCACGTCGCAGCCGGCCATCAGCTCGGCGAGGGATACTTTGGCCACGCCCATCTTTCCCGCCGCATATTCGGAGACATATGGATCGTAACATTGAATCCTGACCCCGAACGGTTTGAGAAACCGGATCAGATGCCGGCCGACATGGGACAGTCCGATGATGCCAACGGTCAGCCGGTCGTTCAGGCGTTTCATAGCATATTTCTGGCGGGCGATTTGGCCGGGATCCTTGACCCAGGCGCCGTCCCGCATCATCCGTTCATATTGGCGCAGGCATTTCAAGGAATAAATAATCGCGCCCAGGGCCGTTTCCGCCACATCGATGGCGATCACCGGCGCGGCGGTGAAAATGCGGATGTTGCGTCCCCAGAAATCATCGTTGATGATGGCCTTCGGGGTCCCCGCGCCATGGGCGATCACTTTCAAATCCCGGGCCTGATCCAAAACCGCCTTGGTCAATACCGGCGTCCCCCAGCAGGTGATGCAGGCATCGGCGCCAGGAAGGACCCGCTGCATAAACGGCTCGTCGATTTTATCGGGGTACGGCCCTTCGTTCAGAATATCCGCGAAGGTTCGTAAAAAAGCCAGATCATCGGGGTGAAACGTCCGTTGATACATAGCATTGTTCAAGAGCATCGCCACTTTGAGCTTGTCTTTACAAAAAGCCATCTGTGTCACTCCATTCCACCGTTTCATTCATTCGTTGTCTAAATCGAACATCGCCGTCCGTTCCATTTGATTTAAGTGTACTAAAAATCCAGGGCGGAAACCTACACGTTATTATTATAAATGTACAGGAAATTAATATTTGATGGATGAAATGCGTTGACTTCAACATATTTCCTACATACAATTAACATATGAAACTTTTACTTTACTCGGAAAAAACCAAACGGCAATACATGCTGATCCCCATCTGCAACAATCATGTCCTGAACAATAAGGGCTTTATCTCCCAATACCATATTCATCCCGTGTACCATCTGGTCTTTGTGCTGCGCGGCGAGGGGACGCTCGAGACCGATTCCAAAATGTATGTTCTGCGCGAAAAAGATGTTTTCATAGTGGATCCCAATGAAAAACACATCTATACCTCAACCCGTCAGGGCGGCATGACCCATTTCACCACCAATTTTTATTTGGTGACGCTGGAAGATTACCAGATGCTTCGGGAGGAAGGGGTTTGGGAGGATGCCGTCGCCAATATGGAGCGAATCGAAGCCAGGGCCGTATCCGCCAGATTGAATGAAATCCTTGATTTCAAGTATCATGATGAAATCTTTTTTGAATATGATAAGTCCCGCTGGAGTGAATTGCTGTTATCCATTGACACCTTCTGCGGCTCCATCGATCATATCGCCAAAAATCCTTACTATATCATCTCCGGCGGGTATAAACGGCAACCGCTGATTGTATTGAATTATTACTGGCAGTTCATTACCTCGTTTTTTGAGATCATTGCCGGTTCCTCCGCTCACAGCAATGAAATCCTAAAAAACAGCAATGACGCTTTGCTGAACAAAATCATCGCCTATCTGAACAATACGCTTTACAACAGCTTTCATTTATCCGATCTTTCCGCCGCGCTGAACTATTCCCCGGTGTATTTATGTTCTTATTTTAAGCAAAAAACCGGGATTACCATCACCCAGTATCTCAATAAACTGCGGATCAATAAAGCTTGCGATTATTTGCGGGAGTCCGACAAATCGATCACCGAGATCGCCTCGCTGCTCAATTACAGTTCCTCGAATCATTTTAGCGCCAATTTCAAAAAGGAGATGAAGTATTCCCCCAAACATTACCGGCGGCGGCCGGAGCTGTTTTAAAAAAATTAATCTGCCGTATTTTTTGCTTAATATCCTGTACGCTTTGGGGGTCGCGGATCGTTTATAATCGTTCCTGTAACATCGCCGTCCGCCCCGAAAATCAGATGAAAGGACTTTTGGGAAATGCCGAATCCGAATCTGAGCTTTTCAGTATTTACCAAGCCATGGCGGAACCAGTCCCTCGATGAATTGGGGCGGTTCATCAAGACCCTGGGATTTGACGGCCTCGAATTCCCATTGCGCGACGGTTATCAGGTCGAGCCGGCCAACGCCGCCAAGGAGCTGCCGCGCCTGGTGAAGCGCATGGCCGAATACGGATTGAAAGTCACCAGTGTCGCCGGCGGCACCGAGGAAAAGAGCTTCGCGGCCTGCGCCGACGCTGGGATCCCGCTGATCCGGATCATGGTCAAGGCCGATCTGAAAGCGGGCTATTTAAAATCGATCGAACAGCAAAAGAGAGAGCTCGATGCCCTAATCCCGCTCTGTGAAAAGTACCGGATTAAAGTTGGGATCCAGCATCATTACGGCCCGGGTGTCAATAACTCTATGGAGTTGCGGGACCTGGTCGCCGCTTATGATCCGCGCCATATCGGCGCGATCTGGGACGCGGCCCACAGCGCGCTGGCCGGGGAAGAACCGGAGCAGGGACTGGACATCGTCTGGTCCCATCTCTGCATGGTGAACCTGAAAAATGCGTTTTACAAGCGGGTTAACGGGCCGGAAGCGGAACATGCGGAATGGAAGCGTCATTTTACCAGCGGAAACCAAGGTCTGGCATCCTGGGTCCGGGTAACTAACTATCTGAAGGAGCGCGGCTATCAAGGGGTGATCTGCCTGACCGCCGAATACTCCGACGAGACGCAAACCGACCGGTTGATCGCCGCCGATCTTCAATACGCCAAATCGCTGTTCTGAGCGAAAAATGGATGAAATGCCGCCTCGCGGGGGTCGATTCGAAAGACCGGACTTCCCGGGCGGCATTTTAATCGATCTAAGTGAATGTTTCAATGCCTCAACCGTTTGAACGGAGGATTCTTCAATACTGCAGTACGCAACCGCACCAGGTAAAGGCTTTGGGGCCGACCACTGTTTTTCATCCGCGAAAAAATGTGGTGATGAATGATCATCCGTGGCAGGCGGGTGCATTAAAATCACAACCAAAACTATAGCCGTTCTTTCTTATTTCAGTCGTTTAAGCAGGCCCTCTCCCCGTCCCTCCTCGCGACCGCATGGGAGGGAGATCCCCGAAGCCTAAGCCCAAAATGTCACGCAAAGAAATCCCCTATCCCAAGCTTTTGACCCACAGCTACCCTCCTCACGTGCTCACGGGGGACCACATCTTCGAACCAGCCGGGCCTACCGTTCACGGAACCTCAAGCTCTTCCCCGCGTTTAATCCGTTCGACCCAAGAGCCGAGGATGATCCCGTCCATCAGCCCTCTGCTATAGATCAGTTCGTCCTGGCGGTTCATTTGGGCGGCCCGGCTGCTGTCAAAGTCATCGAAGAGCGCCAGTTCTTCCGGGCCGAGGCTAGGAGTGAGTTGTTGCCGGATTTCGTCCGATCGTTCGCCCAGTTGTTGGTATTCGGGATCGGACGGAAGAAGTTTGTCATGGATTTTCAGGATGCGGTCGAGGATGAATTCGTAGATGCCTTGGCTGT
>JAEYGI010000030.1 GCA_023402395.1 Bacillota bacterium | reverse complement strand
CGATGGTAGCGGCAACGGTATCGCCGGAGTGACGATTGGCTTTAGCGGCGGATTTGGAAGCGCAACGACCGATTCGAGCGGGGCTTGGAGCAAAACCGGGCTGACCGGAACGGTAACGGTAACGCCGACGAAGAGCGGTTACACCTTTAGCCCGGCCAGCGCCAGCGTTAGCGGGGCCAATACCGCGGTCAACTTCACCGGGACAGCGGCAGCGGCTGCTTATAACGTATCCGGAAAAGTGACCGACGGAAGCGGGAAGGGTATCGCCGGAGTGACGATTGGCTTTAGCGGCGGATTTGGAAGCGCAACTACCGATTCCAGCGGGGCTTGGAGCAAAACCGGGCTGACCGGAACGGTAACGGTAACGCCGTCGAAGAGCGGTTACACCTTTAGCCCGGCCAGCGCCAGCGTCAGCGGGGCCAATACCGCGATCAACTTTACCGGGACAGCGGCAGCGGCTGCTTATAACGTATCCGGAAAAGTGACCGACGGAAGCGGGAAGGGTATCGCCGGAGTGACAATTGGCTTTAGCGGCGGATTTGGAAGCGTAACTACCGATTCGAGCGGGGCTTGGAGCAAAACCGGGCTAACCGGAACGGTAACGGTAACGCCGTCGAAGAGCGGCTACACCTTTGGCCCGGCCAGCGCCAGCGTTAGTGGGGCCAATACCGCGGTCAACTTTACCGGGACAGCCCCAGCTTATGAGGTCTCGGGTTTTGTGGCCGACGAATACGGAGTGCGTATCAGCGGAGTAACGATCAGCTTTAGCAATGGGTTGTCCGCGGTAACGACTGACACCAGCGGTAAGTGGAGTAAAACCGGGTTAACCGGAGAGGTAACCATAACCCCGTCAAAGGCCGGTTGGACCTTTAATCCATCCAGCAAGAGCGTTAGCAAGGAAGATCTCTGGGTCGAATTTACCGGGATAGCCCAAAGGTTTAGTATTTCCGGAAAAGTGACCGACGGCAGCGGCCGTGCCGTCGGCGGAGTGACGATCGGTTTCGGCGACGGTTTTATTAATGTAGTCACTGATTCTACGGGGAATTGGAGTAAAAGCGACTTAACCGGAAATGTGATTGTAACCCCGTCAAAGGATGGTTGGGTATTTACCCCGGCCACTGCCACAGTCAACGGCGACCAAAATCAACTCAACTTCACCGGGAGCTATACCGTTTCCGGAAAAGTTAAGGATCAGGACGGCAACGGTATCGCGGGAGTAACCATTGACATCAGCGGTTTTTCCAGTGAAACCACTGACGCCAACGGCAATTGGAGCAAATCGGGGCTTTCCGGTCGAGTCACGATCAAACCGACCAAATCCGGCTGGGAGTTCTCACCGACCCAAACCAGTATGGAAGATTCCAGCAGCAGTGTTAATTTCACCGGGACTTCGCGCTATGAAATTTCCGGGAAAGTAACCGATCTGCTGGGGAATGGCGTTGACGGAGTTAAGGTTAAGACGACTAACGGTAGTGGGTATTCAACCACCACCGACAGCAACGGCAATTGGAGCATCAAGAATCTCACGGGCTCGGGGTGGGTAACCGCGGAGAAGAACGGCTGGACCTTTGGCACGCAGGTTCAAGTCAGCGGCGCCAACGCCAATGTAAACTTCTCGGGTGGCTATTATTGTGGCGGAAAAGTCTTGGATGCGGATTATCAACCGGTTCGCAACGTATTGATTAGGTTTTCAGACGGTACCTCAGTTTCCACCCAATCGGATGGAAGCTGGATGAAGTACAACATGAGCGGTACGGTCACGATAACTCCTTACGATGGCGAAAACGGTTTTAACCCGTCGGTTGTTACTGTGAACGGTCCGAATCATCCCCTGGATTTCAGGGCTTTTATGCCTTATACGGTTTCAGGGAGGGTTTCCGACAGTTCCGGCGCGGGAATTAGTGGCGTCACCATCAACTTCAGTACCGGGATCTATCCCGGCTATACCAGTGTCACCACGGATGCCGACGGCTACTGGAAGAAGGAACTTCCCGGCGATATCACGGTTACGGTAACGCCCGAACTTGCCGGCTGGAAGTTTACTCCGGGTTCTGAGAACTTTAAAATTGGCTGGCAGAATGTTGGGAGCGTTAATTTCACCGGGACCAGACAATAACGGAAGGCAGGAAGATCGGAATTAAAAGCCGGAGCGATGAACTGCTAGAGTACTGATAGTGCAAATAATATGAGTAATGATTAGCCCCCGTTCGATACTTTGAAGAATGGGGGCTAATCCTTTATTAACAGCCGGGGCTTGCCGGATATGCATGTTATGTTCTAAAACTTTTATTTACTCGACCGTAAATTCAACAGTATTGTCAGAGAGCGAGGGTGGGGCGCCTTTCGTAATTCAATAATCATTTATTGTTTATCAATAAAAAATTATTGACAAACAGAAAGAAGCCGCTTAAAATCAGATTGAACGAAACGGCGGGTCAACGTCAAGCAACAGTGGAGGAATGTATGGAGCTTTTGGGAAAAAATTCGGTGGCCTCGTTTTTACGGAAGACGCTTACCGTCATTTGGTGGCTGGGAATCGTCCTGATTGGGCTGTTTTTGGTACTGTCAATCGGCTTTTTAATCTTGGGCAAGCCGGCCGGAATGCAACTGCCGCCTTTCGCGCTGAATACCGATTACATCCGGGTGGAATTTAGCCGGTCGGTGATTAAGGAGCCCAAGACTCTGATTTTGGCCTTTTTACCGTTCGGCGCCGCCATGCTCGGCCTCGGCATGGGGATCCTGTTTCAGTTGCGAAAAATCTTCGACACGCTGGCGGCGGGGAACCCGTTTGTCCTTGAGAATGCGATGCGCATCCGTAAGATCGCCGGGTTTATTTTTGGCGGCGTTTTCGTGCAATTTGTGGCCGGGACGGTAATCGGCCAATTGATCATGGCCAACGTGGCCGTGGACGGAATCGCCTTCATCCTGAAAGGAAGCCTGCGGCTGAAGGAGATCTTTTTGGGACTGGTGATGCTGATTTTGGCGGAGATCTTCCGTCAGGGCGCGCTGCTCAAAGAGGAACAGGATCTGACAATCTAAGAATGGGGGAGACCGCATGAGTATCAGAGTCCGTTTGGACCGGGTAATGTTGGAAAAGAAGGTTTCCCTGACCGAACTGGCGGAACAAGTGGGGATCACCATGGCCAATCTGTCGATCTTAAAGAGCGGCAAGGCCAAAGCGATCCGCTTCTCGACGCTGGACGCCATCTGCCGCTGTTTGGAATGCCAGCCGGGCGACATCTTGGAATGGGCGCCCGGAACGCAGGAAGAGGATGAATAAGAAGCGCTTCCAACCTGTTTTTAATGACAGGGAAAATAGCGTAACTATTTTTTTACTTTTATAAAAGCAATATTTTGGGGCGTTGCCGCGACATATGTTCAGGAGGGGATCTGCCGTGTCAAGCAATTTTAAGGAATGGAGCACCAAGCTTTCGTACGTAATGACCCTGTTTTTATTCAGCGGCTTGATGGGGGGAACGGCCTTGGGGCTGGAGCGGCCCAGGATTCAAACTGCGCTCATCCTGGTCGACCCCGGCTTTTCCAGATTCAGCCTTGAGGTGGCGCGCCGGATCCAGGCCCGGTTGAACGCGGGAGGCATTGCGGCCAAACTGACGCCGGCGCGGGAGTTCAACGCGGAAGACGTAAAGGGGGTGGATCTGATCGTAATCGGCGGACCCACTTATGCCGGTCAGCCGTCGCCCCAAATTAAAAAGCTGTTGTCGAAATTGCCCCCGACTTCGGAGCTGAAAGCCCTGCTGTTCAGCACCGGCGGCAGCGACGGTTCCGGGTTGGAACCGCTGACCCGGATGGCCGAGGAAAAAGGACTGTCGATTCTGGGCGCAGCCAAATTTCTGCAAAAGACCGGCCAAGGGCCGGGGCTGGATAAGAGGATCGGGGAGTTGCTTGAGGGTATCTGATGGAAAAGAGCATTTACCGGTTAAAGCCGTACAAGGATCAGCGGCTCCGCCGCCTGGCTGGTTGGCTGCTTAGGCATCGCGTCCAAGCCAATCAGGTCACGCTGGCGGGTTTTCTTTTGGGGCTGGCGGCAGCGGGCGGATTGGCAATCCAGCGTCCTCTATGGGGCGCTGGTCTCATTCTGCTCAGCGTGTTCATGGACATGCTGGATGGGACGGTGGCGCGGCTCCAAAACGGCGGGACGTTTTCGGGAAAACTTTACGACGCGGTGAGCGACCGGCTGGTGGAGATCGCTTGGGTGGGCGCCTTGGTTTCTGTGAAGACGCTGGACTGGTGGGCCTGGTTTTTGCCGGCCGGCTCGGTATTGCTGCTGTTGGCGAGGATTGCGGCCCACCGGGCGGGGCTGGAGAGTTCGTTCGTCCGGGTGACCCGCTTTGAGCGGGTCACTGTGATTATGGCCACGATCTTGCTTCCCTGGCCGGTCGTTACCGTGCCCTTGTATTTGGCCGTGACCGGCGGGACCTTGCTCTCGGCCGGTTCCGTATTGATGGCGGTTGGGCGGAGGGGCGGCCGGCTAAGTCCGGCGCCCGCGGTGATCCGGAGAGAGGGATGAAAGGCGAACTTTGGGCGGCTGACGCGCTACATTAATAAGGAGCCGCCCTGGTTGGAGCGGCAGGCGCTCCAGTGGTCCCGATGGTAAAAGCAGTGGGAGCGGGAGCCGCTTTGGGACGGAAAAGTCCCGCTTCGGTTGGAGCCGGACCTGCTTCAGATGGAAATATTAGAGCTTCATTTGAAGCAGGTGTTGCTTCAGATGGATATATTAGATCTTTATTTGTAGCGGGTGTCGCTCCAGATGGAAATGTTGGAGCTTCATTTGAAGCGAGAGTTGCTACAGTTGGATATATTGGATCTTCATTTGAAGCGGGAGGCGCTCCAGTTGATCCAAGTGTCGGATCAGTTGTAGCGGCAGTCGCTCCAGAACGAAAAAGTGTTGCACCAGATGATCCGGAACCGCTCCAGTTGGAGCGGGTCTTTTTGATTATGGCGGGGCTCTCTTCCTAGGCGGCTCTCTTTAAAATTGTGAATCCAATCGACCCCGGCCCCTTACCCTGGAGCGAACTGGCTGTTGTAAATCGCCGCGTACAGACCGCCGCGGGCCAGCAATTGTTGATGGGTGCCGCGCTCCACCACGTTGCCATGGTCCATGACCAGAATCAAATCCGCCTCCCGGATGGTTGACAGCCGGTGCGCGATGATAAAACTGGTCCGCCTGGCGACCATCCTGAGGAATGCCTTTTGAATGCGGAGCTCGGTCCGGGTGTCGATGCTGCTGGTGGCCTCGTCGAGAATCAATAGCGGCGGATCGGCCAGCATCACCCGGGCGATGGTCAGCAATTGTTTTTGGCCTTGCGACAGATTGTCCCCAGTTTCACTAATAAGGGTCTGATACCCGTCGGGCAAGCGCTTGATGAAACCATGGGCGTCGGCCGCCTTGGCGGCGGCGATCACTTCGGCGTCGCTGGCTTCCGGCTTGCCGTACGCGATGTTGTCCCGGATGCTCCCCTCAAACAGCCAGGTATCCTGGAGCACCATCCCGAAGTTCCGCCGCAGGCTGTCGCGGGTGATGCGGTTAATATTCACGCCGTCCACCGTAATCACGCCCCGGTCCACCTCGTAGAAACGCAACAGCAGATTAACCAGCGTGGTTTTGCCCGCTCCGGTCCGGCCGACGATGGCGATGCGGCTGCCCGGGTTCACTTCCAGATTAAAATCGGTAATCAGCGGCCGTTCACGATCGTAGGCGAAATCCACCTTGTCAAAGGCGATATTTCCCCGGCTTTGCGTCAAAACCAGCGCCTCCGGATCGTCGGGCCGCTCCACCGGGAGATCGAGAATCTCAAAAATCCGGCGCGCCGAAGCGCCGGCCGATTGGATCTGGGTAAGGACCCCGGTGATCTCGTTGAACGGTTTGGCGAACAGATTGGCGTAAATTAAAAAGCTGGAGATATCGCCCACCGTGATTCGGCCGAAAACCGCCGCGGCGGCGCCGATGGTTCCCACTACGGAATAGGTGATGTTATTCACCAGTCGGGTGGTGGGATTGGCCAATGAGCCGTAAAACTGCGACTTTACCCCGGACCGGTACAACTCGGCGTTAATCGCCGCGAATCGCTCCTGGGCGCGCCGCTCATAGTTGAACGCTTTCACCACTTTTTGGCCGCTGATCATTTC
Organism: Bacillota bacterium; assembly: GCA_023402395.1. Lineage (GTDB taxonomy): Bacteria > Bacillota > UBA4882 > UBA8346 > UBA8346 > JAEYGI01. The sequence goes on along the minus strand of JAEYGI010000030.1, from coordinate 33,153 downwards.
CTCGGCAAAACCGTTCAACTCCCCCAAGCTTTGGGCCTGTTCCTTGAATAATTGCTGCGAGCGCCGGGTGATAAAGCGCGCCACCAGGTAGGAGGCAGGGGCCGACAGCAGAACCACCGCGGCCATCAACGGGTTGAGATAAACCATGAACCCGATCGCCCCCAGGATGGTGGCGATGCCGGTCGCCAGCGTAGACAACCCCTGCAGCAAGCCTTCGGCGACGATATCCAGATCATTGACGAATCGGCTGATGGTGTCGCCGTGAGGCCGGGTATCATAAAACCGCAACGGCAGGGCGTTCAATTTTTCAAACAGCCGGCGCCGCAGATCATTGACGGTTTGATAGGCGATCCGGTTGGTGAATACCGTCAGCAGCCATGCGAAAAGGCTGCCAGCCGCATAAACCGCTCCCAACCGGATCAAGAGGCCGGCAATGATGTCAAAACGCACCGCGCCCCGGCCAATCATCTGATCAATGGCCGCGCCGATCCATAACGGCCCGATCAGATTGGCCCCCACGCTCAAAACCGCGCACAGCGCGGTTCCCCATACCAAATGGCGGTATTTTTCAAGATAGGTCAAAAGCCGGCGCAATGTTTCCCAGGTCATTGTTTCGCCTCCTCTTCCGAAAGCTGGGAAAGGCAGATTTCCCGGTAAATCTCGCAGTCCGCCATCAATTTGTCATGGCGGCCGCTGCCGACGACGCGGCCCTCGTCAAAGACCAGGATCCGGTCGGCGCCTTTAATGGCGCTTACCCGCTGCGAAACAACGATCAAGGTCATTCCGGCGCGGTTGCTGCGGAGGGCTTGGCGCAGCGCCGCATCGGTGGCGAAGTCCAGGGCGCTGGCGGAGTCGTCCAAGATCAAAATCCGCGGCTGGGCCACGATAGCCCGGGCGATCGTCAACCGTTGCTTCTGGCCGCCGGATAAATTGCGTCCGCCCCGCTCCACCCGGGTTTGATAGCCGCCGGGAAGTTCGCGGATGAAGTCGTGAGCCTGGGCGATTCTGGCCGCCGCCTCCACTTCGGCGTCACTGGCGTCCGGACGGCCCCAGCGGATATTTTCGGCCACGGTTCCGCTGAACAACTCGGCCCGCTGCGGCACGATCCCGATCTTTTCCCGCAATCGCGCTAAAGGATAATCCTTAACATTAATCCCTTCGACCCGGACTTCGCCTGCGGTGGCGTCGTAAAAGCGGGGAATCAGGTTTACAAAGGTCGATTTGCCTGAACCGGTGCCGCCAATCACCCCGATGGTCTGGCCTGCTCCAATGGCGACCGAAACCTCATCCAGCGCCGCCCCGCCGCCTGCCCCGTAATGAAAGGAAACCCGGTCGAATTCGACCGCCGGAACCCCGGCCTCGGCCGGGGCGGGTTGCTCCGCGGCGGGATCCGTGATGGACGAAGCGGCCGCCAGCACCTCACTGACCCGTCCGGCCGAGGCAAAGGCTTTGGTGAAGAGGATCACCAGATTGGAGATGACGATCAAGGCCAGCATGATTTGGGTGATATAATTGACGAAGGCGATGATCTCCCCCTGCGAAAGCCGGCCGGCTTGGATATGAAGCCCACCGGCCCATAGGATGGCAATGATCGCCGCATTCATCACCAGGGAAGTCAAGGGGTTGAGCATGGCCGCGATCTTCCCGACCCGCAGGGCGGCGCCGGTCAGATCAGCGGCGCCGGCCTCAAACCGCTCCTGCTCGCGGCCGGTCTTGGCAAAGGCCCGGATCACCCGGACTCCGGAGAGGTTCTCCCGCAGGACGAGGCCGATCCGGTCCAGTTTTCGCTGGTACTCGCGGTACAACGGGGCGGCTTTGCTGATCACCCCATAAAGAATGAACGCGAAGATTGGCGTGGCTCCCAGTAGGATCAAAGCCAACCGGAGATCCAGGATCAACGCCATGATGATTGCGCCGATGCAAATGAACGGCGCCCGGATCACCAGGCGGATCAGCATCGCCACCGCCAATTGCAATTGATTGATGTCATTGGTGAGGCGGTTGATCAGCGAGGCGGTCCCGAAACGGTCGATCTCCGCGTGTGAAAACGAGCCGATATGCTCAAAGAGCCGGTTCCGCAATGTGGTGCCGAAACCCTGGGAGGCCCGGGCCGCGTAATATTGGCAAATCATCGAGCTGGCAAAGCCCAGCGCGGTCATTGTCAGCATGATTCCGCCCATTTGCAGCACATACGAAAGATCGCGCCGGGCTACGCCATTATTGATGACCAAGGCCATCATCGTCGGCAGCAGCAGTTCCAGAATGGCTTCCAGCAGTTTAAACGCCGGACCGATAATACATTCTTTCCGATACGGCGCCAGAAAGGATATCAATGTACGCAAATCGATCGTCACCCTCCGTGAAAAATAACCCGAATCCGTTGTCACCCGGCCGGCCTTCGCTTATAATCGTACCATAGCCGCTTCAATATTAATAATATTGCTTTAATATGCTTGGTATATGAAAACCATATGGTTAACGGAGGGTTCGCGATGGAGATCAAGCAGCTCCAATACTTCCTGGCCATCGCCGAAGAAGGCCAGATCACCGCGGCCGCCCAAAGGCTGGGCATGGCTCAACCGCCGCTCAGTCAGCAGTTGAAGTTGCTTGAGGACGAATTAGGCGTGAAACTGGTCAAACGCGGGCCACGCCGACTCAAGCTTACCGACGCGGGTGAGATTTTGCGGGCCAAAGCGGGGCAGATTTTGGAACTGACCGATTCCGCAGTGCGGGAGATCGCCGATTTTCGTTCCGGGCTCAAGGGAACGCTGGCCATCGGCACCATCTCGTCCTCCGGCGCGGCGCTGTTTAATCAGGCGATGGTCGAGTATCGCCGCCAATACCCCGGAATCCGGTTCGAGATCCATGAAGGAAACACATTTACCGTAATTGACCGGCTCAACAAAGGGTTGATCGAGATCGGGATCGTCCGTACCCCTTTCAACCCCGCCAACTTCGAATGCCGCTACCTGAGCCCGGAACCGATGATCGCGGCCATGATCCGGGAGCACGATTGGAACCCCGCTCAATCCGCCGTTCCCATCGAAGCCTTGCGGGACAAACCGCTGATTCTCTATCGCCGGTTTGAACAATTGATCTATGATACTTGTCTGGAACATGGCTTTGAACCGGAGTTTTGTTGCCGGAATGACGACGCGAGAACCACGCTGTTGTGGGCCAACGCCGGGTTCGGCATCGGAATTCTGCCCCGGTCCGCCTTTGAATTGGGGAACAACGCCAATCTGCGCTTCAAGGAGATCGAATGTGAGCAGCTCCGGACCAGGATCGCCGCCATTTGGGTGAAAGACCGCTATATTTCCACACCGGCCGTCCGGTTCATCGAAAGCTTCGGCGGCGCTGAAGAACTGGCTCCGGATTGATCGTCAGATGGGGATGGGGTTTGGGCCGTTCCGGAGATCGCACGGATTGGATTGCCTGACTTCAAACACTTGATCGAAGATCTCCCAATTCTGCCGGAAACCATAGGGGGAATTGCGGCTGCTCCAAAAGCCGATTCCGCCGAGGTTGAAGTCCCGGGCTGTTTCATACTTGGCCTGGACCGACCGGGCGTCTTCGAACCAGACGATATGCTCCGCCCCTTCCGCATCGGTGTAGCGGAAATAGGGCGATTGAGCCGTCGGATCGTATTGAATCTCGGCCCGGTGCTGGCGGGCCAGATCGATGGCGGCCACCAGATTGACGGCCCGGGTGGTGCGATTGCCCGGTTCATAGGGCAGTTGCCAATTGTATCCGTACAGCGGGATTCCCTGAATGATTTTGGCGGGCGGAATCTGAGTAACCGCGTAGGCGAGCGCTTTCCGAATCTCATCGATGGGGGCCACGGCCCGCGGCGGACCGCCCATATACCCCCAATCATAGGCCATGATGAAAACCAGATCCGCCCATTGGCCGATGGCGCGATAATCGTAGGCCCCGGCATTGGGATTGGTCGGATCGTCGGAGTTTTTCACCGGAACGGTCGCGATCACCTCATAACCCGCGGGGCCGAGGGCGATCTTCAAATCCCGGATGAAATCGGAAAAAAGCTCCCGGTCCTCGGGATAAACCATTTCAAAATCAACGTTGACCCCGGAAAACCGGTAGCGCCGCAGCAGGAACAGCAGATTCCGGATGACCCGGCGCTTGAGGGCGGGGTCGCTGATGACCGCCCGGGCCAGGTCCCGGTCGAACCCGGTGGCGGTCAGATTAGTAATGGTCATTTGCGGACGAATCTGATAAAACCGTAAAAGCGCCACGGCCCGGTCGACATCGACACCCTCGGGAATGACGAACGCCCCGCCGCTGGTCACCGGGAACTCAAACAGGCCGCCCAGCGAAAAAAAACGCCCAATCTCCGCCAGCGTTCCCGCCAAATCATCTAAATTGTAGAGCTGAAAGTAACCAAAACTCTCGATCAACTTCCGCCTCCGGGGGACCAGGAGCGCCTGCCCGACCACCAACGGCTCCGAGGGTGGGAGCGCATTCAAATTGATCAATTGGATAACGGGAATCCCCAGCTTACAGGCGATGCCCACCGGAGTATCCCGGGGTTCGACGACATAGATATCGGTTTCCATCCAGCCACCACTCCTCGATTTCAGCAACGGGTGATTTAGCGTATGCAGCGACTTTCGGCTGGGTTCCGGCTAACCCAACTTTCAACCCGGCTGGCAGATATTTTTTTACTCAGATTGCGCCCTGGAAATTGACGGAAATATCAACTATACTTATTTTGAGAATCATTTTGCGGGAGGTGTCATGCCAATCCACCTTGTTATCGACGGAGTAAGCTTTCAATTGCGGGAAGGCCATGATTTCAACTGGCTCAACGGCTGGGGGCGGGTCTTTCAAGTCTTCGACCAGCAGGACTCGGGCAATATCGGTTTCGGAGTCGAGCGGGGCGGGGTCCGGCGCTTTATCAAATATGCCGGCGCGTCGACCGTCGATTATCCGGGAAGTCCGGCCGACGCGGTGGACCGCTTGATCAAGGCGGTTCCGGTGTACCGGGATCTGCGGCATCCTGCCCTGGTTAGTTTAATTGATTGCTTTGATACGGTCAACGGCTTTGCCATGGTTTTTGAATGGTTTAACGGCGAATGCCTTCATTCGCACTGGCTGTTTTCGCCCCGGGAGAAATATACCCATCCCGCCTCGCCGAACTTCCGGTTCAACCGTCTGCCCCTGACGAAGCGCTTGGCCGCATTTGAACGGATTCTGTCGTTTCATGCCCATGCCGAAGCCCGGGGCTATCTGGCGGTGGACTTTTACGACGGCAGTATTCTTTATGACTTTGAGACGGATCAGGCCAGGATTTGTGATATTGACTTTTACCAGCGGCGGCCGCTGATTAACACCATGGGCCGGATGTGGGGCTCGACCCGCTTCATGGCGCCGGAAGAGTTCGAGCTGGGCGCGGCCATCGACCAGCGCACCAATGTGTTCACCATGGGCGCCATGGCCTTCGCCTGCTTCGGCGGAACCCTGGACCGGTCCCTCGCCAAATGGACCGCGGGCGAGGCTTTGTATCAAGTGGCGCTGCAAGCGGTCTCCTCAAACCGCGCCAGCCGGCAGGCCACGGTGGCTGAGTTACGGGACGCCTGGGAAGCGGCGCGGGCCATCGGCTGCCCCGCCTCCGGCGGACCGGAACCCGGCTGAAATCCGCCTCACTTTCGTCAACGTGAATTGCCTCATCCCGCCTCGCAGCCCAATCCGCCCATCCCCGTCGCGACGGAGAAAAAATGAAGCGGCATTCGTTGCCACAGTTCCGGCAATCAATGCCGCAGGTTCGGGGGCGATTGCCACAGTTCCGGCATTGAATCCCGTTGCTTCGGCAATTGATGCCGCAAGTCCGGCAATCGCTGCCGCAGGTCTGGGGACGATTGCCGCAGTTACGGCAAAGGATGCCGTAGTTCCGGCATTGAATGCCGTTACTTCGGCGGACCGTGCCGTTAGTCCGGCAATCGATGCCGCAGTTCCAGCACTCTCCGCCGCCATAACGGAGCCGGGCGCCGCGGTCCGTTTGACCGCCGCCGGAGCGGAGGCGGCTTGCGAAGGAAGACGGTTGGGAGTGGAATGGGCTTCGCCACATAGCAGCTATAGAGGGCGAGGGGATTTCCGCTGCCCGGGAATGGGGGAAATTTGAGCGGGGGCGGGGAAAAGAGAGGAAAATAGGGCGCGTTGTGGAAAATATCGAAAAAGGATACCCATATTTTAGCAAAAGCAACCGTCATCCGCTGTAAATCCAATGAAAGGGGAGGTTTACCAAATGGCAATCCAAACCCGGAAAAGGAGCTTGTTCTTTCGAAAAAAGGCGTTTTTGTTCACCTTATTGCTATTGTTGCTGATTGGACCGGTCCGCCTCCAGGCCGCGGCGGAGCTTTCGCCGATCCGGATTCGGCTCGCGGAACGGGTTCAGGCGGAGATCCTGCCTCGGCTGGAACTGTTGGCGGGAGTTTTGAGCCATACTTCCTTTATTAAGATCCGGGGCCCCCAAGGGCTCGGCAACGAGTATTACCGGGAGTTGCACCAGTTTTTCGCGCCCTATGTCGCCCAACATCCGGCTTTCCGGTCAGCGGATCAATTATTTCGCCGCTGGAACCGGATCGAGGCTCCCTGCCTGTTCGTGTTGGGCCTTACGGAATTGCCGGGCCTCGAAACGGATACGCTTTATGGGATTCATTCACAGTATCTGATCGACAAGGCCGGCGGCAGGAAACGGCTGGATCGATTCCGGATGGAGCTTAGGGACTTGGCCCGGCAATCCGGTTTCGCCGCTTTTTTTGAAAAGCACCGATCCCGGCTGCGAAAACTTGTTGAAGTGTCGATCAGCGATTTTAAAGCCGAGGAAACGGCGCAATGGCTGGAAGACTTTTATCAACGGCCCCCGGAAGAGTATCGCCTGGTATTCGCCCCAGCCCTTTTTCCGGGGGGCGGGTATGCCTGTCCGGTTCAAAAGCCCGATGGCCATTACCTGTATTATGAGGTCATCCGGGAAGCAGGGAGAAGCGGGAGCGAGCCGGAATTCCCCGATGGCCCGTCACTGCGGCGGCTGTCATTTCACGAATGGAGCCATCCCTTTGTGTCCGAGGCGTTAAAAAAACAGAAAGACCTGTTTGAGAAGCTCAAAATGAGCGAGTTTTTCGAGCCCGTGGCGGACATCATGAAACGGCAGGCTTACGGCCAACCGGAGACTTTTTTTGAGGAATTAATGGTCAGGGCGGCGACGGGACTTGCTATCCGTCGGTTTAATGAGGCGGGGTATGAGCACTATATAAAGCAGCAGAAACAACTGGGATTCCGCCTGATTGACTTCACCGTGGCACAATTCCGATTTTATCAGACTCATCAGCCCCAGTACCCCGAGTTTAACGATTTCGTGGCCACTCTGTTCCGGCAATTCGATCAAAACCGGGAGACCCTGTTGAAACTGTATTCCGACATTAACGCCGAAATTAAGCGGCTCCGGGTGGTCAATGCCGCTTGGGCGGGCAACCGGATTTTGGGCAACGTGGAGCGAAAAGTCAATCAGATCGTCTTGGAAGCGGACATTTCCGGCTATTACTTGGATCAGTTAAAGAGTTTTGTGTCGAAAGCCGGGACCGAGTTTGAACTGGTGGCCGAGGGCAAACCGAAATTGAACTTTAAAACAACCCGCGCCACCTACCATCTGGACGCGGGCCAGGAATTCTTCGGCGTGTATGGGGAGATCGAAGTTGCAGAGTTGGAAACGATGGAACCGGGGGTCTCGTATCAGCTCGTGCCCAAAGTTAATAATTCCAATTATCAATGGGTTATCGAAGACAAGGTGCGGATCACTCGCCCGGAACCGAAGAAACGCGTGATATCTGATGATTCAAAAGTATGACATCAGAGTTGAATCAGTAATGTCTCAACCGACCCATGACCAAAATTTGATACAAAAACCGGATCTCCAGGCGATCTTCATTGACCGGGACGGAACCATCGGCGGCAGTGGCCACTTTCTTCATCCCAAGGAGTTTACTCGCTACCCGAACGCCGTGACGGCATTGGCCTTGTTGAAAAGCGCGGGTCTAAAACTGTTAGCGTTCACCAATCAACACCGGATCGCAAGCGGGGAAGCAACTATGGCCGAATTTATCGAACAATTTAAAGCGTTTGGATTTGAAAACGCCTATATCTGTCCCCACGCTTTGGAGGTTGAATGTGAATGCCGTAAGCCGAATCCGGTTACTGCTGCGGGCCGCGCAAGAATATAATTTGGATTTGGTAAAATGCGCGGTAATTGGCGATGTCGGAACGACCGATATGGAGGCGGCTCATCGCGTCGGTGCCCTGAAGATTTTGGTACGGACCGGTTGGGGAGAAGGATCGCTGACCCAATACCGGGACCGGTGGGCCGGGATTGAACCGGATTTTATCGCTGCCGATATTTTGGAAGCGGCTGAGTGGTTGTTGAAGTACGGAGCATGAACCGCTATGGTTAAATTTCGTTTTTACCCCGCTTTCACGCTTTTAAAACCCCGGTCACGTTCGTGACCGGGGTTTTCCCAACCATTCCAAAATGACTTTTTGTTTACTATTACGGTTTGGCGCCATTGACCATCGTTTTATCTCTCCTCCTTGCTGGCCTGGAATCCGGCTACTTTCGTAAAGAGGCTGAAATGAAAACTAAAATTATTATTACAGAAATTAGTTAATATTTTAAATATGTCTACATTGTAGAAATATTATTTCATATTGTGGACTATTTTAGGGAATGCGGCACGGGGTTAAAAAAAGCGTGATATGATGAACATGAAATTAATTATTTGTTAATTATCTGAGTTGAGGGGAATATCCTTGAAGTCGCGGAAGCCGCCCCCGGAATCATGGAAGATGAGGGGATATGGTAGCTTCCGGCATACCCGGAGGGGCGCCCGTTCGGCATACCGGTATTAGAAAGATCTCATATCCATGTTACAGTGTTCGTCATGACTTCGGAGGAGAAACAGTCCACCTTGTGGATGGCTATTTCCGGTCACCGGCCGGGATGGCGAGCGCCATCCGCGCTGCGGTCACGGCGAACCATCGTGAAAGGAGCGATTCTTTTGGAAGAGCAGCAAAAGGTAAGCGTCACCGAGCTTGACGCGGCGGCCAACCGGCCGGTTTTGGCGCGGGATGTCGTGGCCGCGCCGGTGATCATTGAATCGATCGATTTGCTTTACAACGGCCGGTTTTATACGGTGCGGGCCCGTTCCCGGGACGGCGCGGAAGGGATCGCGGTCACTAACGATAAGGTGGCCTATTTGTATCCGATCCTGACCAAACAGGTGATCCCCTTTTTCATCGGGAAGGATGCCCGCGATCTGGAGGGGCTGCTTGAGGGGGTGTTCGTCGTCAACAACAATTACAAACTGGCGGGGCTCGCCCTTTGGTGCTGCATCGCCTGGGTGGAGTTCAGCCTGTTGGATCTGTTGGGCCGGATCGTGGGAAAGCCGGTGGCGCAGCTTTTCGGGAAGCAGCTCCGGACCGAAATTCCGATCTATGTCGCCAGCGGCCGCCGGGATACTACTCCGGAACAAGAAGTGGAGATTTTGCAGGCACGGATGGCGGAAACCGGCGCCCGGGCCGTCAAGTTCAAAGTGGGCGGCCGGATGAGCAAAAACGCCGATGCGATGGCGGGCCGGACCGAAGGATTGATCCGTTTGTCCCGCCGGGTGTTGGGAGAGCAGACTACGATTCACGCCGACGGAAACGGCTCTTACGATCCGCCGCAAGCGATTAAAATCGGCAGAATGCTGGAAGAGATCGACGCTTACTTTTACGAGGAACCGTGCCCCTTCGACCATCTGGAGGATACCAAGGAAGTGGCCGACGCCCTGACGATACCGGTGGCCGGCGGAGAGCAGGAAACCAGCTTGCGCCGTTTCCGGTGGATGATCGCCGGTAACGCGGTGCAGGTCGTCCAGCCCGATCTCCATTATAACGGCGGCCTGATCCGGACCATCCGGGTGGCGCGGATGGCGGAGGCGGCCGGAAAACCGATCACCCTGCACATTTCGAGTGGCCTTTGTTATCTGCAGATGCTGCATTTTGCGGCGATCATCCCCAACAGCGGCGCGTTTCAGGAGTTCAAAACCGGGATCGAGGAGACCGGCTCGTTCTTCGACCCGCCGCTCTCGGCCAGGGATGGCAAGGTCAGCGTCCCGTCCCGCCCGGGATGGGGGTTGGCGGATACGAAAGAATTGCTGCATAACGCGCGGTTGGTTTGATTCCTCCAACGAGAGCGCGGCGATTACACGGATACGGGAGGCGAAACCATGGCAGGCCAAAAGCTGGCGCGATCACAACCCGCGCCGCAGCTTAATTCGGGAGACTGGAAGAAAAAAGCGGTACCCTATCTATTTTTAACCCCGGTATTTTTTCTGATTTTCGGGTTTTTGTTGTATCCCTTCTGCAATGTGTTTTACTACAGCTTTCAGAACTACAGTCCGATCATGACCTATTCCAACGGCTTTGTGGGTTTTGAAAATTTTGTCAGGATTTTTACGAAGGATCCGCTTTTTTACCGGTCACTGCAAGTGTCCGGCATTTGGGTTTTCAGCCAGGTGGCGTTGCAGTTAGTGATCGGACTGGTGGCAGCGCTGGTCTTAAACCATAAATTCAAGGGGAGGAGCCTGCTGCGGGGCTTGCTCTTCACGCCCTGGGCGATCTCCGGAGTGATCGTGGCCATCATGTGGTCGATGATCTATAACGAACATTTCGGCCTCTTGAATGATCTCCTCTTGAAATCGGGGCTGATTCCGCAGAAAGTCGCCTGGGTTTCCAATCCGAAGACCGCCTTGCTGGCGGTAGTGGTGGCAGAGTTGTGGCGCGGCATTCCGTTTTTCGCGATTTCACTGCTGTCGGCGTTGCAGTTGATCCCCGATGAGTTGTATGAGTCGTGTTCGATCGACGGCGGCGGCCGGGTGGTGGCCTTTTTCCATATCACCCTCGCCTATCTGAAAGAAACCATTATTCTGACCACCTTGCTCCGGGCGGTCTGGGAATTCAAGTCAGTGGACATTATCTACAACCTGACCTCGGGCGGCCCGATCAACTCCACTACCACCCTGAGCATGTACATGGCGGATCAGGCGATCAAGCTCAACAACTTTGGATACGGCTCGGCGATCTCAGTCGTTTCGTTCGGGATTCTGCTGTTCTTCGCCGCCTTCTACCTCAAGCTGGGCAACTTCGGAGGTGAGAAAGCATGATCCATCCCGGTCTCCGGACGAAACTGATCAATCTGTTCAGTATTTATCTGCCGCTGGCGGTGTTGACCGTATTTACGCTCACCCCCTTTTACTGGCTCTTGAACACCGCGCTGAAGCAGGAAGGCAATATTACCAAGATACCGATTCAATACTGGCCCAGCCCCGCCACGATCGACAACTTTATCAATATGTGGCGGAACATGAACTTTTCCAGGTATTTCTTTAACAGCCTGCTGATCAGCACCTCGGTCATGCTAATCGTGGTTGTATTCACGCTGCTGTCCGGATACGCCCTGTGCCGGTTCAATTTCAAAGGCAAGCGATTGGCGCTGCTGATACTGCTGTCGACCCAGTTCTTCGGCGGACAGATGTTGCTCATTCCACTGTTCATGATCTATAAGCATCTCCATTTATTAAACAGCCCGCTGTGCCTGATTATCAACGATTCTACCTTTGAAGTGGCCTTCAACTCCGTCCTGATGATGGGCTTTTTCGCCAATGTCCCGGTGGAGCTGGAGGAAGCGGCGATGCTCGACGGGTGCAGCCGGGCTATGGCCATTTTCAAAGTGATCGTTCCGATCCTGATGCCGGGGATCGTGGCTGCCGGATTTTTCGCGTTCGTCTCCTCCTGGAAGGAATTTCTGTTCGCGATCATGCTGATCAACAACCCGGACCGGTTCACCATTCCGGTGGGCTTAAGCTATATGATGGGCGAATTCGATATCCACTACGGCACTCTGGCGGCCGGGGGAATCATCGCCATCATCCCGTCGTTCCTGCTGTTCACCTACATCCAGAAGTATCTGGTCCAAAACTTATCAGCCGGAGCGGTCAAGGGATAAGCCAATGATTTGGGTATCAACAGGGAGAATATGCCGCGCATGGGTTCAGGAGTCCCGGCAATGGACGGCGGCATATCGATAAAAAAGGAGGAATTGAAATGGTTAAGGTTAAGAAAGTATGGTCGGCGCTGATGATCCTGAGTTTACTATTGACCCTGCCGCTGGCGGGCGCGGGGGCGGCCGGCAAAAACGTGCGGCTGACGTTCTGGGATCAGAATCCGGGACCGGAACGAACCCCGTATCTGCAGGAGCTGATTAAGAGGTTTGAAAGCCAAAACCCCAACATCTCCGTGCAATACGTCGGCATCCCCTCCAATTCGGCGGCGCAAAAGTACAATCTGGCCATCGCCGGCGGCGAGACGCCGGATGTCGCCATCTGCCCCGGCAGTTGGATCTCGGTGCTGGTCTCCCAGAAAGCCTTATTGCCGTTGGATTCGTACTTTAAAAAATGGAATGAGAAAGATCAGATCGGCGCGGCCTATATCGATCAGATTCGCAACGGCGCTCCGGACGGGAAACTGTATGTGATACCCAACACCGCCAATCAGTACTGTCTGTGGTACCGGACCGACCGGTTCAAAGCGGCCGGCTTGAGCGCGCCCCAAACCTGGGACGAGTTTTTCGCGGCCGCCCAAAAACTGACCGATAAACCGAATAATCAATATGGTTTCAGCATTCGCGGCGGCGCGGGCAGCGATACGGTGGTCCTGGCCGGAATCGTCTCCTATACCGGGATCAAATCGTTTTTTGACAAGAAAGGCAAGTGCTTGCTGAACAACCCGGCGGCGGTCGCCTTTATTGAAAAATATACGGCCATGTATGACAAGTATACACCGCAAAGCGACATCACCAACGGCTACAAGGAAATGGTGGCCGCCTTCGACAGCGGCGTCGCCAATATGATCTTCCATAACCTCGGTTCATACGGCGAACACAGCCGCGCTTTTATAAACAATGAATATGCGGCGTCGCCCTTCCCGGTATCGCCGAATGTCCCGCGGAGCTATCTGGCGGATGCCCCCAACGGCCAGGCGGTTTTCAAGAATACCAAGCACCCGGCGGAAGCATGGAAGCTGGCCAGCTACCTAAGTTCCAAAGATGCGCAACGGTACTGGAATCAAAAGATCGGCCAGATCCCGACCAATGTGACGCTGTTGAGCGAAGACTGGGTCAAGTCGGCTCAACACATCAGCGCGCTGGGGAACGCGTTTGCCGTCAAAGGCACGGCCATTGTCAGCCAGCCGGAATATCTGCCGGATTATAAGAATATCCGCTTGCAAGTATTCGAACCGGGCTTTCAGATGGTATTGGCGAAAGCCAAAACCGCCAAGCAGTTTTTGGATGAACTTGCCGCGGCGCTGGAGAAATCTGAAAAGAACTACCGGGCTAACCTGAAGAAATAACATAGCCAAAGACAGGCCCTGAACGATATAAATTGGGCATCGCGAGATGCCCAATTTAGTCAAATCTGCAAGGGGGTATAAACGGTGATTGGCGCGGAGTTTGCCGCGGAAAAGCGGGGGTATCACGGATCTGGCTGCTCGACTGGTCTCCCGGAGCGTCAAGCCGTGTTTCCGCCAGCAAGAGGATGACTGCGTCGGCCATGAATTTTGGACCCGGGCGGCCTAATCTTTTCGAGAACCGGCGGGCCGGGCACGACGGGACCATTACTTCCGATAAAACGCAGGCCATTGTCAAGGAAGTTCAAAACGGCCAAATCCCTTAGATCGGATTGGCCGATAAAAATGGGGAGATGATCCGCCGGATCGACCTGCCGTATTATTGCAATCATTACCACGCCAATAACGACAATACCCTGCTCGTCGGCGACACCGCGGAAGACGTGGTGCTGATCGATATCGGGGGCAACGGGCAGCCGGCCATCCAGACGCTTTGTACCCATCAAACCTCCTGGTACAGCCCGACCCGGCATTGCCATCCCACCTTCGGCTGGCAGGGCGGGAAAATCCTCTTTGAATCGGACCGGAGCGGCAATCAACACTTGTACCTTGTGGAATTAGATTAGGCTGGAATAAAACTCTTATTGTTTACGAACCAAAAATAAGAACTTGGGGAGAACGACGATATGGTCAAATATCACAGGGAAAGCAACGACCGGAATCATTCCGTGCAGGTCTTGACCCGCTGCTTCTCGATTTTGGAAGCGATCGCCGCCAACCAAGGAGAGATATCGCTGGCTGCGTTGGGTAAGATTCTGGAGATTCCGCACAGCACGATTCACCGGATTCTTTCCAGCCTGATCAAATTGGGCTATGTGGAGCAAAACCAGCAGAATGGCCATTACCGGCTGGGCCTTAAGATTTTGTCGTTGTCCAATATCATTCTGGAAAAGCTGGACCTGCGGAAAACGGGCCGGGCCTACCTGAACGAGCTGATGCAGGAAACCGGGGAAACCGCCAATCTGGTGGTGCTGGACGGCGATGAGGTCGTCTATATAGAAAAAGCGGAGAGCCGGGCTTCGGTCCGGGTTTTTTCCCTGATCGGCCGGCGGGCGCCGGTTCATACCACCGGCGCGGGCAAGATTTTGCTGTCAGAGATGGCGCAGCCGGATATCATTGATATCCTGAAGCGTAAAGGAATGCCGCAGCTGACCCCCTACTCGATCACCACGATTCCGGCGTTTCTGGACGCGCTGGCTTCCGTCAGAAAGCAAGGCTACGCCTTTGACAACGAGGAATGTGAGATCGGCGCCAGGTGCATCGCGGCGCCGGTTCGCAACCACCTGGGGCGAATCACCGCCTCGATGAGCATTTCCGGCCCGGTCAGCCGGATGAGTCCGGGCCGGGTCAGGGAATTGACTCCGATCGTGACCGGATACGCGATGAAATTATCCCTGGCCTTGGGCTTTTCCCATGAAATGTTGAGTTGATCAGGCCATATAAAGGGTTCGGGCGATCACGCGAAGAATATTTATAACCGGCGCGGCTGGCTCGGGCGGAGCGGCCGGCCGGTTCAACTCACAAATGCAACTGGACATTTAAGGAGGACTTCCAAATGGATAACCAATCCTGGCCGGAGCCGGTAACGGTCGCGGAACACGAAGGCCTGGGCTTTAAACGGGTGGTGGAAAGCGGAGGGTGGGCCGTGGCGCTCAAGAATCACCGGCCATTGGGCGATATCGACCATTTGACCTCACTGCAGCGGCATTTGATGAGCGACGAGGTTTTTACGCTACTTGGGGGAAGCGGCATTCTGGTGATTGACCGTTCCTCCGATCAATCGGGGAGCGACATCGGTTTGATGCCGATGGAAAAGGGTAAGGTCTATTGCATTCATAAGGGCGTCTGGCATGCCACGCTTGGTTCCGAGGGCATTAAGCTTCTGATCGTGGAAGACCGGGCCACTTCTAAGGAGAACAGTGAAACCTATCAATTGCGCCCGGATCAGATCACGTTCCTCACCCGGGAGTTTCAGGCCAAATATGCTGCGCTGCTCAGCCAAAACCTGGATTGAACCGTCCGTTTTGGCCGGTCTATCAAGGCATTTTTATCAGCGAGATGAGAAATTTACCGGTTGCATTAAACCAAATCATCTAAACAGCCGATAATAAAAGATACATAGTGTGTTTTTGGCAAATGTCAACTAGGGCGATGTTGATTACAACCAAGGAGGGGCATTCAACATGCAAATCGGTGTTTGGAGCGGAAATTATCCCGGACTGTTCGGAAAAAACGGGATCTTTGAGAAGTCTTCGTTGCTGGACTCGCTGTCAAAGGTCCAAAACTCCCCCGAGGCGGATCCCACGGAAGCGGCCGCCGAATGCAAAGAAAAACTGAGTTTATTGGATCGAATCAAAGCCGATGACGAACACTTGCTGGCAAACGTGCGGGCCCATTTTCGATTCATGACCGGTTTTTCCATGATTATCAAAGAACGCCTGAAATGCGGGCTTCATGATGTTGAGACCTTGATGGACGAGCGCGCTTCCGCGGCCGATAAGAAGGGGGCCCAGGACGCGCTGGAGGACAACTTAAAAATGATCGACGGTTTTTCCAAAGCAGTCGCCGCGCTCTTTGAGGATTGCGACTATATCACCGACGGGAAATTGCTGGAGGTGAGCGGCGGCAATCCGTCGGTTGATAAGTTGCTTTTTTCGATGAAAGATTTAAATTTTGCGCAATGGGGCAACCTGGAGGATGTCAAGCGTTCCTTCGAAAGGGCCATCGCCAAAACCGATCGGCAGATCGAGGCGCTGAAAGAAATGTGGGCTGATTTGAAAGCGTATTATACCGGCCAAGCGGAGGACCGGTCCGCCGCCGAACCGGGCGGGGATCGCGAAGGGGATTCCGGCCCCAATGCCATCAAATATACGTTGATGAATATATTATTGAAATACGCGACCATTTTGGGAATGACGCCGGAGGAACATCCCCTCGGGCAGCGGCTTGAACAGGAAGGGGAAGCGCTTCGCCGCGATTTGCTTAAAACGGATCTCCGGCCCGGCTCCGCTGATTTTTCCGCGCTGAATTTGACGGTATAAAATCGGGCGCGGCGATTTATATAGGATGAAGTAAATTTTTAATCTAAACTTGCATTCTTAAAGCGAATGCAAACGGCATCAATCGGAATTTACTTCAACTTATATAGTCGGTGAGCAGTTCCCGGATTTGGTTTATAATAAACTAAGAAACCAACGATTTGGTTGTTCACGGCGTGATCCGGCGACCACGAAACGCGATATGAGGCCTTTGGATGAACTGTACTCAATGCGGGTTTGAATTGGAAGACGGGGCCGCGGTCTGCCCCAACTGCGGAATGGAGCTGGGCAAGGTCCGCGCTTTGGCTCCGGAGGAACGCGAAAGCTTTGAAGGGATGACCATCGAGGCCGGCCGCCCCGGCGGGGATTCCGATGAATACCGAAGCGAGGGGCCGGGCCGGCGCGTCTACGCGCGCCGGATTGAAATCGGGAACTCGCCCGGCGGAATCCTGCTCTGGGTCCTGATCGGCACGGTTCTCGCCCTGTTGGTGTTGATCTCCCTGCCGGTGGCACTGATCGGCTTCGGCCTGCTGCTATTGCGATGGCTCAGTGGCGGGCTGCGGGGAAAGTAAGAGCGGTTTCCGGGCCAAAATCGGCAAAAGCCGTTTCGAGACCGGCCATTCACCCAACGGATGAATCTTCATCCGTTTTTTTGTTGCCCGATGGATCGCCCAACCCTCCGCCTGTTTTGAAAACAAATGCTGCCCATTATCCTATTCGATTGCAACGGGAAGTCCGATACAATAAAAAGGGTGAAAGCAAGGCGGTAACGGCGCGGTCCCAAATTTCCGACGGAGTCCCGGCCGTTGCCGGCGCCCCGGCGGGCCGGAGCGTCCATTCCGCGAAGGGATAACTTCCTACAAGGAGGATCGGGGATGAAAGTCGGACTCGGCATTCGCGGCGCGGACCGCAATGATTCCAATTATCTGAAGTTTGCCAAGCAGATCGGCGTCACCCATGTGGTGCTTTTCAAACCGGACGAGACGGTGATTCCGTCCGCCAAGGACGGAGCCTGGAGCCTGGACGACCTGCTCCGGCTCAAGCGCTGGTACCGGGAGCACGGTCTGGTCATCGAGGGGTTTGAGAACTTTTACCCGCCGTTCTGGGGCAAGATCCTGCTGGGAAGGGCCGATCGGCAGGAACAGTTGGACAAGGTCAAGCGGTCCATCGCCAACCTGGGGAAAGCGGGCATTCCGGTCATGGGCTACAATATTACGATCGCCGGGGTCTGCGGCCGGATCGACGGCCCGTTCGCCAGAGGCGGCGCCGTCACCGCCGGTTACTTCGCCGATCGCTGTCCCGATGAAGGCCCGGTTCCAAAGGGATGGGCCTGGAAGATGAAAGTCGTCGACGACGCCGGGGAGGGTTTTCAGGAGCCCACTTCCGCCGAAGAGCTGTGGAGCCGGATCGACTGGTTCCTCGATCAGATCCTGCCCGTGGCCGAGGAGCATGGGGTCCGGATGGCGGCCCATCCCGAGGATCCTCCGGTTCCGGTGATGCGCGGCGCGGCGCGGGTGCTGATTTCGCCGCAAGCCTATGAGCGGATGTTCCAGCGCCACCCCAGCCCCGCCAATGTGGCGGAGTTCTGTCAGGGAACCTTCGCCGAGATGGGAGTGGATGTCTACGAAATCATCCGTTCCTGGGCGTCGCGGGACAAGATCGGCTATGTGCATTTCCGGAACGTCAAAGGCACGGTGCCCAATTATTACGAGGAATTCATCGATGAGGGGGACGTGGACATGGTCCAGGCGCTGCGGGCCTATGCCGAGAGCGGGTACCGGGGCTTGCTGATGCCCGATCATTCGCCGGACCTGAGCTGCGCGACGCCGCAGCAGACCGGCATGGCCTACGCCGTCGGCTATATTCGGGGAGTCATGAAAGCGCTGAATCTTGAGATCGAAACGGTAACGGACTGACCGGCGTTGAACTAGCCGTCGCCGCCCGCGTTTCGGAACCTGAAGGGCTTTTAATAGCTAAGAAAGACCGCCCCTTGGCAGAATCTGATCCACATTCGGGAGTTGAATGTGGATGTTTTTTTGCCCAATATCAATTTTTAGGCGCGGAATTATTTCATTGAGTAAAAGAATGTGGATATTCAATAACTGATTGTGGATATTTAGCAACTAAACTATTTCATGCGGTAAAAGAATGTGGATATTCAGTAACTAAATGTGGATATTCTGTGAATAAATGAACTGGGGGAGCCGTTCCCAATCCACATTCAGTAACAAAATGTGGATATTCAGTTGCTGAATGTGGATATTTAGTAACTGAATGTGGATAACTGATGATCCTAGATAGGCCTCGTTGATTAATACGGCGTCATTGGGCAGCTACTGGTCATTTTTGGGCATCATGGCGGCGCGATTCTGTGCAATAGCATCCAAGCCTGACATAGGAAGCATTTAAGCGGGTTTCATGATGATTGCCGGACATCCCCAAAGACAAATGGCGGTCAGAAAATTTTAGCGCGGCAAGCTTGACAAATTTATCCGGAAGGGCTACATTAAAGTTAGTCTATCCTAACTCATTTGGTTCAAGTTTATCGCATGACAATCAATGGCGGACCTTAAGTATTGAACGGGGTAAGCCATGGTTGTAAGGGATGTTGTCGGTTTCGACCAATTATAGTTCCGCGAATGCTCTAGTAACGAAGCGAGGTGTGGATGGCAATGGAAGTGGAGTTTGAGAAATATTACGAAGCGGCCGGCTCCGAGGAACGGAGTGAGCAGGTCAGCGACGGCCTGAACCGCTTGTTCCAGCGGGACGGATCGGAGTCGGAGTACCGGATCCCGACAGAGCTGGGGCAGGGATTTTGCCGGAGAATCCGGCCGGCCGCGGCGATTGACATCACCGTCTGCGACCTTTGTTTTTACGAGGATTTGCGGATTCAGGAGCGGGCCGTGGGCCGGGCCTACCATCTCACCTTTTGCCTGGCGGATCAGTATGAGTTTCAACTGCAAGGGGAGCGCGGCAGTTACGGGCTGGAGACCGGCGAAAGCTGCGTTTACGCCGGAGGTTGCGTCGGAGTCAGCGATTTTCAGTCCGGCCGCCGTTACGGTTTTGTCATCGTCAACCTGGAGCCGGAACGGTTCGAAGCAGCTTTTGAATGTTTCAACCGCGCCGGAGCCATCTCCGATATGGGCAATCTGGCGGCCACCTACCGGAAGTTTGCCGTGACCCCGGCGGTCGGGCGGATTTTGGGCCAGCTCGCCCGGGGCTCCCAAGGCGATTCGGTGAGCAATCTCTATCTGGAAGGGAAAACTCTCGAACTGGTCAACGCCTACTGGAACGAGATGGCGAGCCGAAGCCGCGGCGGCGCGGAAGGAAGCCGGGTCCGGCTTTCGGGGCAGGATCACGCGAGCCTGCGCCTTGCCAAGGAGATCTTGGACCGGGAATTCGCGGCGCCGCCGACCCTCGCCGGACTGGCCAAATTGATCTGCCTGAACGAGTTCAAGCTGAAACAGGGGTTCAAAGAAGTCTTCGGCCAGCCGGTTTACGCCTATGTCGTGGAGCGGCGGATGGAGGCGGCGCAACGGCTGCTTGGGGAAGAACGGAGCGTGAAAGAGGTGGCCGGGTTGGTCGGCTACACCAACATCAGCCATTTCGGGGCGGCGTTCCGGAAGAAATTTGGGATTAATCCCGGCGCTTATCTGCGCAGGTGATCGCTTCGCCGCCATGCTACTCCATTTGAATCACTCAAGGAACTGCTTGAGTGATTCAAAGGACTCCCAAGAGCGGACCCGGCCTCCTTTATAATGGATTAACCATAATTTTTGTAAAAAAGAACCGCCGCAGACCGCCGCGGCTATGGCGCAACCGTCGTGAGCGGGCGTATTCGGGGCCCGGGATAGGATTCAAAATGAAAACCTGGCGCGCGGATCAGCGCCAGAGAAACATCCGCCACGCCGGATTATACAATGTCCCCCGATTTTGGGCGATCTCCGCCAGCATCGTTTCAATTCCCAACGCCGGCCGGTAAGGCCGATGACAGCACAATGCCTCGATGACGCCGGCCACTCCGAGGATTTTGGCTCCCAACAAGGTTTGCTGGCCCCGTCTCTTGCTCCATCGCACTATGCCGCTTCAGCTTTGCAACATGGATGCACATTTCAAAGATTCATCTCATCTCTCGAACCATTCTCGTTGGGATGCGGGCGATTCAGACCGATATGAACTCCGCGGCGTCCGGCGGCAGATCATCCAGTCCCATCAGATTCAGGACGTTGAGCAAATAATAGTTCCGGTTGGCCGGATTTTCCTCAATGCGTTTGATCGTCATCAGAACCGGCAGCCGCTTTCCGTCTTTACCAAGGCAATCGCTTCGTAAAACGATCTCGCCGGTTCCGGGCAGCGCTTCGAAGCGTTTCAGAAACTCAGGATACCGTTCGACTGTAAAGATATTCGCTAACCGCGCGCCTTCCAGTTCTTCAACATCGTAACCGAGCAGGTTCGCCAAGGAGAGACTGACTTGGTCGAGGACCAGGCCTTGATTCCGCTGCCGAATAAAGCCGGTGTAAGTATGAATGTAGGTCAAACGGTACTTTTGAGTTAACTTATTCAATTGTTTGACGAGAAACTGGTTCGCCTCGCTCTTCATCTTTAAGACCCTGACATAGAAGAAATTGAGCCTTTGTATCTCCCGCAATTCGTCCAGTAGCTGTTGCCTGGTTTGAAACGGGTAAATCATTGCGGTTCCTCCATGATTCACTAAAATTGGCAGTAATGAAGGGCTTTAGATTATGGTGGCGCGCCTTCTCCGGTTTTAGCTTTGGAATAACTCTACAAATTTCTCGACGACCTGCGGATGAAGATCGCCGCCCCGCGCCAGCAATAACCGGGCAATCGCTTCGTCGGGCGCTAAAACCTGGCTTTGAAAGATTGCCGAGGTCAGCCAGTCAAATCGATTGGCCACGCTGACAATGGCGGCATGGAGATGAATTTCGTTTTCCTTGATTCCATCGGGATAGCCTCCCCCGGCATACTTTTCATGATGTTGTTGCGCCACCAGGTAGACGCCTTTGCCAAGCTTGTCGGCGGCTAATAGATCCGCCCCGATTTTGGTATGTTGCTGATAAATCAGATCCTGCTGCTCGAAAATTCCGGGAGTCTTCAAGACCACCGCTGTCGGAAGCATGATTTTTCCGATATCGTGATACAAGGCGCCCAGCGCCAGATCATGCCGGGCGCGGCCGTCCAGATTCAATTTGTCGGCAACGGCCACCGCCAGCAGGGAAACGTTGATGGAATGCGAATAAATGCTTTTATATCCTTGGATCAGCACTTTGAGATGGTTGCTCAATAATGAATTTTGGTTGGCTTCGTTAAGAACCGACTTCAGATATTTGGAGGCATTGGAGACGACGGGCAAATCTAATTTCACGAAGCGGGACTCCAATTGCTTGGTCGCTTCGGCCAATGAATCAGTCATAATCTCCAGCGAATCGAGGACGATCCGGTAAGGAATCCGCTGATCCTCCAGTTTTTGAATGAGCGCTGGGGTAAGTTCCGTGCCTGCCGCCAGTAATAAACGTCCGGACCGGTCGGTTACATCATGGGCGACATAGCCGGCCCCATGCGGTTGATTTTTTGATGTTAATGGCATTGCTTCATCCTCCTGAGTCAGAAAACGGTTGATTCCTCCGGCCGAAAGGGAAGAGCTATGATGTTACGGGCCGGGAAAGTGGAAAGAACCGGGAAACGGGATGGATTGAAGGCGCCCATCGAGCGGAAACCATTATCTTGCTGGCTATACTCGGGAATTGGGAAGGATAAGGCGAAAAGAGGAAGGGCCAGGAAGGAAAGTGGTTCGATGACTGGCATTTAATTTCGGATATGTCGCCTAACTTATGGTATAATATAAAAAACAATGTCTCCCGGGCGGTTCGATCACTTGACCACCATTTAAAAAATTGGATTGGCCTCCCTGAGCCTGGCTCAATCAATTCCAGCCATCATTACTTTTTCCTTGAAAAATTTGACTAGCAGCTTAGGTGGATATTTGAAATAACCGCACAATGGAGAAAATTGTGCCGCGCCATCCATTGGCTCGGGCGCTAACTCCTAAAAACGAACGGTTTACATAATTTCCAAGAGCGTTTGAACCGGTTGCCGCTGTCTCTACGATTGTCTTCCGGACTTCATCTGTCCGCAAAACCACTTTGCTATCGAAAATAACGGCGCAGCGATTCGCTGGCGGTTTTTCGATAACTCACTCATGAATTAAAGACTGCTTTGATGGCTTAAGATAACATCAATACTGTTTCCTTTCATTCTAAATGATGCTATTAAAAGAATTAAACCCATTATATTCTAAATAGGTACAAATGTCAAGAAAGGTTTCTAATAAGGAACAATGAATACTATTGGCGAACGATTAAAAAAAGCGCGTTTATCGGCTAATCTTTCGATACTGGAGGTGTCGGGGCAGACAAGCATTTCGCGCGGCAATTTAAGCAGGTTGGAAAATAACATCAATAAACCGTCATCCGAGGCATTGATGGTACTTTCCGATTTGTACGATGTTTCAACCGATTGGATCTTAAAGGGTCGGGAGCATTCGATGGTTTCTAAAAAGAATCAAGATGAAATGATGCTCGTGGAGGACAAGCGATTACGCGCTTATTTTGACCGAATCAACCAGCATTGGAAGGACGGCAACCGGGATATCAGAGGCTGGATCATCGTTCAATTGGCTAAGGCTTTTCCAGAGATAACCGAAGAGCTAAAAAAAGAGAATGAAAACGCTGCAACAGCGGAAACTGCTTAAACGAGGCTGGAAGATTTTTATAAACCACCTCGTTTTGTTTTTAAAAGCGTTATGATAAATCCCGGCCGAAGGTTCGGGAAGCTACAGAGGCTCTTATCCGTTTTAAATCCATTGATTCCCCCAAAATATTCGGTTCCACCTCACTGATTGTTCTATCCATTTCCCCATGTTGGAATTTTGTTGGTGGTTACGAATTCATAGTTTAGCATACCTCGAAGGGAGAATGCAAGGTGATAATAGCCAGCATAGTGGCTGAATGAGATTGTGTCGCTGGCTAAAGGTTATGAGATGGTAAGATGATAAGAGGCTCGCGCAAGCTTTGGGAAGCTTGGGAACGGGCCAAGCAGTGGCGGATTGGCACCGGGGAACATCGAGGCGGGGCATGCTGGAACATTGGGTTTCGACCCTCCCAATTATTTGGCACCGAAACTCCCGTTTGGGGCACGGATATTCCCGTTCGGGGTAGAAACCCGGTTTTAAAGTCCTTACAATGAAAATAACGACAAGGGGGTGAAGCAACCAATGGAACCGAATCTGATGGGGGTGCCGGAAACGCTGCTGATTCCGTTGTGGGCCAAAGCGGCCGAAACCCGCCGCAGCCAGCCCATCTTCCGCGACGAGCTGGCCGTGGCAATGATCGAGCGGATCGACTATGACTTCTCCCGCTTCGCCAAGGGCTGGCGCTCACAGGTCGGCATCGCGGTCCGGACCGAACTGCTGGACCGGGCCACCCTGGCATTTGTGGCCGAACATCCGGAAGCGTTGGTCATCAATATCGGCTGCGGCCTCGATACCCGATTTTCTCGGGTCGATAACGGCCGGATCGCCTGGTACGAACTGGATCTGCCGGAAGTGATCGCGATCCGCCGCCGCTTCTTTACGGAGAGCGACCGTTACCGGATGATCGCCGGATCGGCCCTGGAGAAAGAGTGGCTGGCGGAGATCGCCGTCCGCGGCCGGCCGGTCCTGATCATCGCCGAGGGAATTTTGATGTACTTCACCGAAGCGGAGGTCAAGGAGTTAATGGGCAGGCTCACGGAGCGTTTTCCCGGAGCTACCATGCTTTTGGAGATGATCACGCCGCTCATTGTCAAGATGAGCGACAGGCATGACACCGTGAGCCAGATCGGGCTCAAATTTCAATGGGGGATTCCGGACGGCCGGGCGCTGGAGCAAATGGACCGGCGCATCCGGTGGATCGCAGAGTGGAACTACTTTGACTACCACCGGCGGCGCTGGCGCTGGTGGGGGTGGCTGGCGCGGATTCCCGCTTTCAAGAAGCGTTTCAACGGCCGGATCGTTCAGATACGGTTTGTTTAAACCCGGGGCGAAGCCTCTTTATTTTTTTGAAATCTTGTTAGTTCTGACTAACACATGTTTGGGTAGCTGATTCTGATGTTATTGCCCGGACTGAATGGAGGAAAGATCATGAATAAAGCGATACCCGCCCGCAAAACCGGGTTGGCGCGGCTCCTGGAGATCGCCGGGGCCAAACGGGGACTGGTCACGGCCTCGTGCATCCTGTCGGTACTCAGTGTCGTGGCTTCGTTTATTCCGTTCGCGCTGATCTACCGGATCATCGAAGAACTGCTGAAACAGGCGGCGGATCTCAGCCGGGTCAACGCCCCGCTGCTCCTGGGCTACGGCTGGCAGGCGTTGCTGGCGATGGTGGCCAGCTTCGGCCTGATGTACGCCGCGATTATCTGCTCGCATGTGGCGGCCTTCAAGATCCTGTACCAATTGAAACTGGCTTTCACCCGGCATCTGGCCGCGCTGCCGCTCGGGTTTCACACCGCCAATTCCAGCGGCAAACTTCGCAAGATGCTTGATGAGAATATCGAGAAGATCGAGGGGTTCATTGCCCATCAATTGCCGGATCTGGTCGGGTCCATGGCGGCGCCGGCGGCGCTGGTCGCGATATTATTGTATTTCGACTGGCGGCTGGGCCTCACCTGCCTGATTCCGCTGCTGATTGCGCTGGTGATTCAGGCGATGGCATTTGGCGGGAGCAAATCCAAAAAATTTATGGAACTCTATCAAACCCATCTGGAGGAGATGAACAATTCGGCCGTAGAATACGTGCGCGGCATTTCGGTGGTGAAGGCGTTCAACCAGACGGTGTTTTCGTTTCGGAAATTTTACGACGCGATCATGGCTTATAAGGACTTCGCCCTGAAGTACACCTTTTCGATGCGCGAAGCCTATGTGGGATTTATCGTCATTTTGAACTCCATCTTTGTTTTCGTGATTCCCGTCGGCATCCTGCTGTCGCGGAGCGCCGGCGATTACCTGAAGTTCGTCTCGTCCTTCCTGTTTTATCTGATCTTCTCCGGCGCGATTACGGCCACGGTCATGAAGCTCTTGTATATCTCCTCGTCGGGCCGGCAAATTATGAGCGGCGTGGAGCGGCTGGACCAGATCTTCGACGTCCAGCCGCTGCCGCTGGCCGCTAACCCCCAAACCACTGAGCGCCACGACATCGTTTTCGAGAATGTGTCGTTCGCGTATAGTCTGGGCGAGACGGAGGTCGAAGCCCTGAAGAACGTCTCCTTCCGGGCCGAGCAAGGCAAGGTGACCGCTTTGGTCGGCCCATCCGGCAGCGGCAAAAGCACCATCGCCCATCTGATTCCCCGCTTTTGGGACGTTCAGGAGGGCGCGATCAAGATCGGCGGCGTTGACATCCGGGCGATGAACCCCGATTATCTGCTCGGCAAGGTCAGCTTCGTGTTTCAGGACGTGTTTTTATTCAAGCAGAGCATTCTGGAGAACCTCATGATCGGCGACAAAAACGCGACGCGGGAAGCGGTGATCGAGGCGGCCCGGGCCGCCCAATGCCATGACTTCATCATGAAACTGCCGGACGGGTACGATACGGTCATCGGCAGCCGGGGCGTTCATTTGTCAGGCGGCGAACGGCAGCGGCTGGTAATCGCCAGGGCCATTCTTAAAAACGCGCCGATCATTGTCCTGGACGAAGCCACCGCCTTCGCCGATCCCGAGAACGAATACCAGATCCAGCGCGCCTTTAAAGCGCTGATCAAGGAGAAAACGGTGATCATCATCGCCCACCGGCTGTCCACCATCCGCTCGGCCGATCAGATCCTGGTCCTGGACGAAGGCCGGCTGGTGCAACTGGGGACCCATGCGCAATTGGCGGCCGAGACCGGGAAATACCAAACGATGTGGGAAACGTACGCCAAGACGTTGAACTGGTCGATTGGTTAAGAAAGGGAGGCGCTTACGATGCTTCAGCAATTATTGTTTTTATCCGATCAAGGATACCGCGATTTCAAGGCGGCCGTCCGGGCCAATGTGGGGGTGAACCTCAGCTTTATGGCGCCGATCATTGTCATGAACCTGGTGATCATCGAGATCCTCAAGCCTTTTCTGGGCCAGGCCGTGGATTACCCTAAGCTCTGGAGCTATGCCGGGATCGGACTGCTCTTGGTGATCGTGATGTATATCGCCAATCGCCATGAATACGGCAAGACCTATATCTCCGCCTACGCGGCGGCGGCTGAAAAACGGATCGCCGTCGCCGAGAAGCTGCGCCAGCTGCCGCTCAGCTTCTTCAATAAAAAAGACCTGACCGAGCTGACCACCAATCTGATGGCCGACTGCACCAATATCGAGCATACCTTTTCGCATTTTGTGCCGCAACTGACCGGCAATATCATTACCATCGCCCTGGTGACCGTGCTGCTCTGCCTATATGACTGGCGGATGGCGCTGGCAATCTTCGGCACCCTGCCGCTGTCCTTTTTGATCATCTTCGGCAGCCGGCGCATTCAGCGCCGGATCGGCGAGCGGCATGTGGAATCCAAGCTGAAATCGGCCGAACAATCCCAGGAGTATCTGGAAGGGATCAAGGTCATCAAAGCCTTCGGCCTGAGCGGCGAGAAGTTCACCAGCCTAGACCGGGCGCTGCGCGACTTGATGAAACAAAGCATCAAGCTGGAAGCGGTGGTCGGCTCCTTCGTGGTCAGCGCCATCGTCATTCTCCGCTTCGGACTGACCGCGGCGATCTTCGTCGGCGTCCATCTGATCACCGGCGGCCGCCTCGATCTGGTCAAGTTCGTGGTGTTTTTGATCGTGGCCTCGGGGATTTATACCTCGCTGACCACGATCATGACCATGCTGGGAGAGTTGTTCTATACCCAGATCTCGCTGGATCGCATGAAAGCGTTGCAGGCTCAGCCCTTGATGGCGGGGGATGCCGGGATTGCGCTGGAGCGGTTCACCATCGCCTTTAACCAGGTGAGTTTCAAGTACAATACTGATGAGGTGATCAAGGATGTCACCTTCACCATTCCCCAGGGCAAGGTGACCGCCCTGGTCGGGCCGTCGGGCAGCGGCAAAAGCACCATCGCCAGGCTAGTCGCCCGGTTTTGGGACGTGAGCCGGGGCGGGGCGCGAATCGGCGGCCGGAATATCAAGGAGATCGATCCGGAACATCTGCTCTCCTATATTTCGATTGTTTTCCAAGACGTGGTGCTCTTCAACGACACAGTGTACAATAACATCCGGATCGGGAACATGAACGCTAGCGAGGCCGAGGTGATTCAGGCCGCCCAAAGGGCCCAGTGCCATCAGTTCATCAGCCGGATGCCGCAGGGCTATCAAACCGTGATCGGCGAGAACGGCTGCACCCTGTCGGGCGGGGAACGGCAACGGATCTCCATCGCCCGGGCGCTTTTGAAGAACGCGCCCATCGTGCTGCTGGACGAGGCCACCGCCTCCCTCGATCCCGAAAACGAGGCCGAGATTCAGGCGGCCATCTCCAATTTGATCCAGGGCCGGACCGTAGTGGTCATCGCGCACCGGCTCCGGACCGTGGCCGCCGCCGACCAGATCATTGTGCTCGATGACGGCCGTGTGGTCGAGCAGGGCAAGCATGCCGAGCTGATCGAGAAAAACGGTTTGTATGCCAGACTGTACCGGATCCAGCAGGAGAGTTTGGGCTGGGCGATCTGAGATATATTACATGACTATCAAGTTTGCTGAGGTTAGCAATAATACGGTCGGCGTTGTTGACAACGCCGATTATTTTATTCCCTGATCTAAATGGATAGTGATGATATTCTACCTTTTGACAGTGCGGGGCAAAACGGAACTTCCAGCCAACCTGGCCCGAAATGGGGTTATAATTGTGAAGTCGAGGAAAATGCTATATAATTGGATAATAGTAATACACAGATTCTATATAACATGTAGATAAACGGGCGGATTGGTTATATCTGTAAACGCGTTAGGAAGAGGTAAGCTGAATGAGTGACTGGTTCACAATCGACCAGATAGACAAGGATACACATATTATCAGTGAGTATCGGCATTGGGAGGAAACGCATGCCTATCTTTTGAATGGCACTGACTGTAGCCTGCTGATTGACACCGGCCTCGGTATCTGTAATATTTACGATGAAATAATAAAACTGACCGATAAGCGGATTATTGCCGTGGCGACCCATATTCACTGGGATCACACCGGCGGTCATAAATACTTCCCGGATTTTTACGCTCATGAGGATGAATTGAATTGGCTGAACGGAGAGTTTCCGTTAACCATGGAACAGATCAAAGGCATGGTGGTAGATCGCTGTGTTCTGCCGAAAGGATATAACGTGGACAACTATCAATTCTTTCAGGGAATACCTACAAAGGTGCTGAAAGATAATGATGTGATTAATATAGGCGGGCGCATCGTGCAGGTGCTTCATACGCCTGGCCATTCGCCGGGACATATGTGCTTTTATGAAAAAGAGCGAGGGTATCTTTGCACTGGCGACCTTGTTTACAAAGATACCCTTTTTGCCTATTATCCCTCCACCGACCCGGAAGCCTATCTGGAATCAATGGAGCGAGTTGCTGCGCTTCCTGTAAATCGGGTTTTTCCGGCGCATCATAGTCTGGATATACAACCAGAAATACTCTTAAGAATGCGAGATGCTTTCCGACAGCTGAAAGCGGAAGGCAAACTGCACCACGGCAGCGGGACTTTTGAGTACAAAGATTTTGCTATCTGGCTGTAATCTGATCCGTAAGCACAAGCATAATCCCAGTTCGTTAATTCCAATGCATAGTTGTAAGGCAGGGCAACGGTCATATACTTCCTTGAAGTATATGACCCGCTCTGACACTTTCCGCTTTGCGGCAAAATGTCCCGCGGGCTCTTCGAGAGTTAGCCTTTAGCGGGCTGAAAGCATAAATGCATTGGAAAAATTTTTTACATACAAAGGAAAAATGCTGGAAATCTCGAATTTCCAATAACGGCATAGGAAGTGATTAAACTATTTAAAGGATAGCCAAAGCTAATGAGCGCATCCGCCGTCTATCTTGAGTTATTCAAGAAATCGTTTTTGGAGGAGTACATTTACAAAGCCAATCTGTGGCTCAAAATACTCCGCAACGTGGTCTATATTTTTATCTCCGCCTGTATCTGGACCAACCTCTTGCAAGCCAATGGCGGCGGCGATCCCGGTTTCATCAAACTCAACGACATGATCGGCTATGTCATCGTGACCCTGTTCATCCGCAATCTGGTGGAATCGTACGTTTCCAAGACCATGGCCGAACAGATCCGGGACGGATCGATCATCTTTTACTTCACGCAGCCGGTCAACTTCAACCTGCACATCTTCTCCTACCAATTCGGCAAAAACCTCTTTGAGACCGTATTCGGCACCCTGCCGGTCTGCCTGGCCGCCTACTTCTTTTGGGGTCCGGCTTTTTTCGCGCATCAGACCCGCTGGCCGCTGTTCCTGCTGGCGGTGCTATTAAGCGTGGTGATTATGTTTTATATCCACAGCATTTTGGGGCTGCTGGTGTTCTGGCTGAAAAGCGGCGCATTCATTGACTTTCTGGTGGGATCGCTGTTTGAAGTCTTCGGCGGCACCTTCATCCCGCTCTGGTTTTATCCGCCGTCGCTGGTGGCGATCGGCAACTTTCTTCCCTTCCGGCTGGTG
Organism: Bacillota bacterium; assembly: GCA_023402395.1. Taxonomy (GTDB): domain Bacteria; phylum Bacillota; class UBA4882; order UBA8346; family UBA8346; genus JAEYGI01. The sequence continues at coordinate 2,866 of JAEYGI010000030.1, read as the reverse complement.
GTCTTCGAACCGATCCGGATCTATCTCGGCAAGGCGTCGTTGGCTGAGTCGGTCCAGATCCTTCTGATCCAGATCGCCTGGATCGGCGCCTTGTTCGTTCTGGAAAAGCTGGTCTGGCGGGAGGCCCAAAAAGTCGTGACCATTCAGGGGGGCTGAAATGAGGACGCTTTCGATTTATTTTACCCTGATCAAATTGCAGTTTAAAACCCAGACCGAATACAGGGGCGCTTTTTTCGTCTTGTTTTTCGCCAAGATCATCGGCTGGGGCACCGGCTTCCTAATGATCGGAATCATGCTTTACAAGTTTAAAACCATTGCCGGTTGGAACACTTATGAGGTGCTGTTCCTGTACGGCCTGGACGTCCTGTCCTATTCGCTGATCGCCCAATTTCTATGGCGGCCCTGCAACTGGCTGACCAAATACATCCGTTCCGGCGAATTCGACGTGGTGCTGACCAAACCGATGAACCCCTTTTTTTATTACATCTTCCGCGAATTCAGCACCGGCTATATCAGCAATTTCATCTTTTGCACGGGAGTGATCATTTTCGCCCTTTATAAGCTGAAAATCCCCTTCAGCGCCGCCAATATTTCGTTTCTGACGATGACCCTGATTGGCGGCGCCTTGATTCAAGGAGCCGGCTTTTTGTTCGCGGCGGTCCCTTCGTTCTGGATGGTCAAGAACAACGCCGTCAAAGGACTGCTGCAAGGAGATTTGAAAAGCTTTATCCGCTATCCGGTATCGATTTACAACCAGCCGATCCAAATCTTGTTGACCTTTATCGTCCCTTATGCCTTTATCAATTTTTACCCCGCCCAATATCTGCTCGGCAAGAGCGACGGGCTGCTGTTTGCGGCGTGGTACCCCTTTTTGACCCCGCTGGTGGGAGCCCTGCTGTTCGCCGGCGCTTACGGGTTCTGGCGCATTGGAATCAACCGCTACGAAAGCACCGGATCTTGAGTTTGGGAGATGAAACAATGTTGATCGAAGTGGAAGGCGTCACCAAGGAATTCAAGGTTTATCAGCGGACCAAGGGGTTTGCCGCCGGCCTCGGATCTTTCTTTCACCGGCCTTATGAGATCAAGAAGGCGGTCGACGATATCTCCTTTCAAGTTCAAAAAGGCGAGACCGTCGCGTATATCGGGGCCAACGGCGCCGGGAAGTCGACCACCATCAAGATTCTGGCCGGAATCCTGGTTCCCACCTCCGGGCGGGTGAGCATCGACGGCCGGGTCCCTTACCAGGAACGCCGGGAAAACGCATTACACATCGGAGTGGTTTTCGGCCAGCGCACCCATTTGCATTGGGATTTGCCGGTGATTGACTCCTACGAGCTATATCAGAAAATGTACCGGATCAGCCCCGACCGGTACCGCCGCAATCTGGAGACCTTTTCGGAACTGCTCGATCTGGGGCAGTTCATCCGGAAGCCCGTCCGCCAGCTCAGCCTGGGCCAGAAAATGCGGGCGGAGCTGGCCGCGGCACTGCTGCACGAACCGGAGCTGGTCTATCTGGACGAGCCGACCATCGGCCTCGATGTCCTGGCCAAAAGCAAGATCCGGGGATTTATCAAACAAATCAACCGCGAGCTGCGGACCACCGTGATCCTCACCACTCACGACATGGATGATATCGAGCAGATCTGCGGGAGGCTGATTATGATCGACGGCGGGAAGATTCTCTATGACGGGTCCTTGGCCGGGTTCAAGGAGCGGTTCGGCGGCGAGCATTTGCTGGTGGTCGATTTCGCCGACGAGCAGGTTACGGTCGACGACCCCCGGCTGAAATTGGTCAAGGTGGAAGGCCCGCGCCGGACGTTTCGGTTCCGGCGGGAGGAGATCACGGTGGCGGAAGCGATCACCCTGATCGCCCGGAATTACGATATTACCGATCTGAACATCAAAGAGCCGGAGATCGAAGGCATCGTCAAGAAGATTTATGAAAATAAAAGGCTTTAAGCGCCGGCTGCTTCCCGCGCTCTGCTCCCTGCCTGGCGTCGCTTTCTGAAAATTGATGGGGAATAAATGCCCCAACAGGGGGAAGGCTTCCCCGAACTGCGGCAATCGCCGCCGGACCTCCGGCGGCGATTGCCGTTACCCCGGCATTAAGTGCCGTAGTTGCGGCGGCGAATGCCGCAGGTCCGGCAAAGGGTGCCGTAGATACGGCAACGACTGCCGTAGTTCCGGCATTGAATGCCATTACGCCGGCAATGAACGCCGCGCCTGCGGCAACGATTGCCGTTACCCCGGCATTGAATGCCGTAATTGCGGCGGCGTTCGCCGTAGTTCCGGCGCTCACCGCCGTTGCATCGGCAATGAATGCCGCGCTAACGGCACTGGCCGCCGCAGCGCTTCGCTCCCCGCCTTCCCGCTTCCAGGCCCCAATGTCGTAAGCTACCCTGTAAGTATTTGGGAAGAAATCCGTCGACAACGTGGTCCAAATTCAAACCTCCCGGCGTTCTCCATCCGTGGACGCCGGAACTTGAGCCTTCCTGGCTCTGGTCCCCCGTCCCCTCCCCGACGTGGCGATTTTCGTAGGAGATTTTCGGCGGGGAGGGGCGATTCGCTGGAAACGGTTTCCCACTATGTTAGTGGAGTCAATGAAGTCGGATTTAGGCAGAACGCCTTTCCCTACAAAAGACTGCTTCTAAGCATCGGCGGAGTCAAAATCGAAGTTTCCAGCGATTCATCCCTCCCCGCTGAGTAGACCCGCGACAATGACAACTCCGGGGAGGGAGCGTCTATGATAAAAGTCAAGAACTTTTTGAAAATTTCAAGGAACTTTATCTAAAATTGGCATAACCAAACTAAGGGTCTATTCCGCCAAACGTAACAGACGATTGGATTCAAACCTATATCGATAGCT
>JAEYGI010000063.1 GCA_023402395.1 Bacillota bacterium | reverse complement strand
CGTTGCCGTACTTGCGGCATTCGTTGCCGTACTTGCGGCATTCGTTGCCGTACTTGCGGCATTCGTTGCCGTACTTGCGGCATTCGTTGCCGTACTTGCGGCATTCGTTGCCGTACTTGCGGCACTAAACGCCGTGACCACGGCGTTTAGTGCCGCAAGTACGGCTTCGCCGGTGACGGCCGAATGTAGCGTCAATCTAAATCTCAGACAAACAAATCATAATGAACGCCAAATACAGCCATGGTTTGATAAGTTATAATAATAACATCATTAACCCTTTGATGGGAGGGAAAGAAATGCATCACAAAAGGGCTTGCGGAATTTTTGCCGTAATTGCCGGATTAATGTTCTGGTCGATGCTGGCACTGGCGGACAAACCGGAAGGGAAAACTTTGCGGACTGTCCATTGCGATTCGGTGGCCGCGATTCAAACAGCGCTGCGCGAAGCAAAGCCCGGGGATCGCATCGTTATTAAGCCCGGTATTTACACCAGCGCCGTGGGCGTTATGGATTCCTATTTTTACGGGTTGGAGGACGGGACCGCCACCAATCCGATTGTGCTGGAAAGTGAGGATCCTTCCAACCCGGCGGTTCTCAACGGCCCGACCTATGGAGGATATGTGCTGTATATCACCAGCGACTATTGGGAGATCAAAAATCTGAAGATCACCGGCGGCCGGCAAGGAATCGTGCTTGACAATTCCAATCACACCCGGATTTACGGTTGCGAAGTCTCGGATATCGGCCAGGAAGGCATCCATGTCCGGGACGGCAGCTCCAATAATATCATTGAAAAATGCTTCGTCCATGACACCGGCAAATTTGTATCCGGCTTCGGCGAAGGGATTTATATCGGTTCCGACTTTGGCAAATGGAAGGAATATAAGGAAGGCTGCAACCAAAATATCATCACCGGCTGCGTCATCGGGCCAAATGTCACCGCCGAACACATTGACATCAAGGAAGGCACCACCGGAACGATCATCGAGGGCTGTACCATGGACGGAACTGGAATCAGCGGCGAACATTTTTCAGACAGTTTCATCGATGCCAAAGGCAATCAATGCATCATCCGTAATAATACCGTCCGCCGCAATAACAATCCCAAAATCGTCGACGCCTTTCAGGTTCATCAGCAACTGGACGGATGGGGGATCGACAATCAATTCAATAACAATACACTATATCTGGACACCATCACCCCCTTTGTGGTCAATGCGGCCGGCGGTTCGGCGACGGCCTCCCGCAACCGGCGGATTCCCGAGGGTAATCTTTATGCCGGCGCCGTCCAAACCGATGACCAAGTGTTTGTCGCCAAAACACCCCCGTTCAGCTACGGGGAGGTTTTACTCAAGGATGACTTCGAAGACGGCGACCTCGCCGGTTGGACCCAAGTGACCGGCTCCTGGTCGGTGGAGACCGATGGGACCAAGGCCGTCAAACAATCCTTTATCAATAACGATTGCTTTTTAGCGGGAGGCTCCCTGGACTGGACCGATTACGCGGTGGAGACCCGGGTAAAGCCGGTATTTTTCAGCAGTAACAACACCCCGGTCAGCGTCATGGCCCGTTTCACCGACCCCAATAATTTTTATTACGCCAGGCTAAGCAGCGCGGGGACCCTGGAGATCCGCAAAAAACAGGGTAACACCCAGACCCTGGCCGCCAAAAACTATCCGGTGGCCCTGAACACCTGGTATACCATTAAATTTGTGGTTTGTGGCGACTGGTTGATCTGTTATGTGAACGGTCAACTGGAGCTGGCGGCCCAAGACGGGACGTTCAAATTCGGACGGTTTGCCCTGAACTGCTACAAAACCAGCGCGGTTTTTGATGATGTCACGGTCCAAAAAGTCAGTCAATAATAGCCAAACTGCGGGGATTGGAAGTATCAGCTTTGACCCGTTGCGTTCAAAAAATCGCGCCCGTTTCGGACGCGATTTTTTGTTCGAGAGCGCGGCAGGCCACGCTTGAAAATAGGAAATAAATACAAATCCACCTTGAACTTATGAACGAAACAACCTGTCATGAACAACCCGGCATTTATGGGGCTTTACACCGCTGATCATCGCCGGGAACGAAGCCATTTCCCAGTCGCTCGCGAAAACGGCCGGACCGTGAAAATACGAAAAACCAGAAGCATTACGCCACTGGTTGAAAGTATGATCAATTGGGGAAACTCCTAAACAACCTACCGTTTAAACAGATTGTCGAGCTTGTCAAGATTGGTCTTGCTTAAAGCGGCCAATTGATTCTCCTTTTGAATCTCGCGATAGACTTCCTCGCGATGGACCGCCACCTCCCGGGGCGCGGTTATCCCCAGTTTTACTTGGTCGCCTTTGACGTCAACAATGGTTATTTTAACATCATCGCCAACCATTATGCTCTCGTTAAGTTTTCGGGTTAAAACCAGCATCGGGATCCTCCTTGACTTTGGAAGAATATTGTTTTCAATGCAGAATATTGTTAATTTCTCCGAAAGTCAGAAAATCCCTTTTTTAAATTAAAAATTTCAGCGGGCAACCGTCTTTTTCATCATTACCGAATCATAGGGATCAAACAAGGGATGGCGTAAGCTGAAATTCGGATTGTTGATAAACACTTGTTTCCCTCTCCGACCAGTTTGGTTGATCAGAACCGGAGCCGCCAGGTTGACCGTGGCCTTCATGATATCCGTGGGCAGAACGACAATAGCAAATACCGCGGCGTCCCCGGATTGCTCCATTCCCAACTCGGCGGCATCGGCATCGGAAATATTAAATGTAAAATCCGGGACGACCTTTCGATATTCAATCATGATTAAAGCCAGCTCTGGCAAATCTACTGATTGCAAGATGAAAAACGGCGACTCGGGCCGATACTCCGAAATAATAAATCGTCGGTAATTTTCAAAGCCGGGAATTCCTTGATAAAAAACTAAAATTTCGCTTTCGTCGACTTCGACCGTTCCAAAAAACTTGGTATCAATCCGCATCTTTCTCCACCTCTTTTTAAAGGATTCCCCCGCACTATGTTGTCTATATCTCTTATCGGTATTTTTGAGCGTCACTTTATACCAGAAAATGCAGGAATACTTTTTATCCAAAGATTACGATTTACCTATTGAAAAAACGCTTGGGATTTCTAGTCCTGAGGTGGCATAATTATCCAGATCTAATATGGCTGAATTAAATTCCGATTTAATTTCATTTGATTCGGCTTTACGAATGTAAATCCGATTAAGAAATTTATTTTATCCTATAGAGTCCAAAAAGCGCACGGACTTTTGTTCATTGGTTATCTTACCGGAAGAACCGTAAAGGTCTCTTTTTCCCTCAGCGGTCGGAAGCAGCGAATTGATGGTAAAACGAACCAAGCATAAGGAATCTTCGAGCAAAGTCCGGTTAAACTCATTAGTGGCTTGGATTTCGCCCGCCAATTGTTTAATCCGCTGTAAACACGCACCAATCTCATCCGGAATGGGAATCCCGCGTTTTTGGCTTTTTAAAAAAAAGCGCACCTGCGGTAAACAGGCGCCTTTGATCTTGTGTAGTTTGGCAGAAGCCGCCTCTTCCTTGAGGATGATCTGTTCCAGTTGAGCGAGATCATCATTCAATAATGCTTCTTTTTTTAAATGGATCAATTGGGTGAGAGCTTCCATAATCGCAATCTCTTCACGCAGCAGGGACTCCAGGTGTTGGTTATCCGGCATCCGGCCTACCTCCCGGCAAGTTCATCCACAAGACTCCGGTCGATCATCTTTTGCGCGACTTCTGTCCCTGGCACATTATACCGGCCATCCTGGATGAGTTGTTTAAGTTCAGCAACTTTATCGGCACGAACTTCCGGCGATTTTTGCGTCTGCTCCCGGATCAGGTTCAACTCTTGGGCGCGGTTGGAGAGAACCAGTACATCCGCTTTTTTGGATGAAGTTTTCTCCAGCAATGGTGCCGGACGGACGTAATTATACATATTGTGGGATTGAAGCACGGTCTGCACTTGTTTGTTGGAAATAATCATTCATAATCACCTAGCCTATGATTGATGGCGCGGAAAAACAGAATACCACCTAAATTATCGTCAATTGGTTGTAAAACTTTATGTGTTTTTTAATACACATATTTATCGCTGGTTGACTCAATCCGGCCTTCCCGTAAAAACCGGGTGATGACCCGGATATCCACTCCGGTCGCCTCACTGACCTCGGGGATCGTGGAATGGGGATTCTGATAAAGATAATCACGTACCTTCGAAAAATCCTGCTGTTCGTTGGCCAGGCAGTTAGGACACACCTCAACTCCAGTGTAACTATAAATTTTACCACAACGCTTGCAATTCCGGATATCCGTCATCCCTTGTCCCCCTATTCGTTTACCCATTCCCAATCAATCGCCCCTGTGGCCAAAGTCAGCACTTTTATCTCTATCGCTCCCGCGCGTAGTAAAACACGGGCGGCTTCGGAAACCGTGGCCCCGGTGGTTATGATATCATCCACCAATAAAATTCTCGATCCGGGTAAGACGCTCGCGTCAACCACTTGAAACGCCCCATCGATATTGGCATAGCGGGCCGCTTTATTTAAAGCGTTCTGGGATTCGGTTTGCTTCCACCGCGTTAAAATATCCTGACCCACCCGGATTCCCAAATATCTCCCCAAAGGTTTGGCCAACAGTTCCGCCTGATTATAACCGCGCACTTCCATCTTTTGCGGGTGAATCGGGACCGAGAGGATCAAATCAATCTTTTTAAAAAAAGCGGTTTGCAGCCGGGCCCAGTCCACCAACAATAAACCCAAGGCTTCCCCCAGATCAGGACGGTACCTGTATTTCAATTCAGCCAGATATTCCCGGAGAGCGCCATCGTATAAGGCTACCGAACGGGCGACGCTAAAATAATAATTGGAATCTCGGCATTGGCTGCACCATGTTTCCTTTACGGCATTCAGCCGTTGCGGACGTCCACATTTATCGCAAATGGGCGGCGCGATACGAATAATTCGTTTTAAACAGGTCTTTCCCAGTCCCGTTTCCAAGAAACTCGGTTCCTGCTGACAAACGGGGCACAAATGTTTCGCGGGAAATAACAATTCAACGATGTCCGCCCCGAGTTTGCGAAACCATCTTACATTTCCATTACTATACATCGACACCAAACTTTCGATGGTTTATGAGTCCTTAGACCTATATTGCTGTTCAATCGGTCAAAAATCCCTGCTCTAGACCTACTTTATTCATGAACCGGATCCAGCGGACAGCCTGCTTCATCGACCCGGTTTCTCGAGAACCGGCGAAAACTACCCGGGCTTGATCGCCGATCCGTCCCGCCCTGCCGGCAATCTGAATCAAAGTTCGGACATCAAAAATACGCTCGTAATCGGCGTTTAGAACTACAACATCCAGATTAGGAAGGGTGATTCCCCGCTCAAAGATGGTAGATGTCACTAAGAAATTCAACTCCCCCCGCGCCAATGAGTTTTTCAGTTCCTCCCGCCCCGCGATCCTGGCATGGACATATTCACCGCTACGGCCATGATTACCGGCCCATCGGCACAAGGCTTGCCCCACTTCTTCCACCGCTGGCACGGTCGGCAAAAAGATCAGCACTTTCCGGCCCGCACCCCAGCTTTCTTCCAAAAAGCAACGGAATTCGGAGGAGGGATTCCATTCCCTGCCGGGTTCGGGCCGTTTCAGTGACCAACGTTTATATTCGGGAACAATCAGCGGTTGACGATGGTACCGGGCCGGAATCAACACCTTCGGTAGCGCGCCGCGTTCGGTTCGCGCAATTAACGCCCGATCCGGAGTGGCGGTCATCACCACCAGGCGGCCGGCGGGTTTGAGCGCCCGTTTCACGGCAAAATGCAAAAACTCGCTGCCAAAGTAGGGAAAGGCGTCGCCTTCGTCCAATATCACCAAATCAAACGCCCGATAGAACCGGAGACATTGATGGGTAGTGGCAATCACCAGCGAAGCATCGCTGAAACGCTCACCACCACCGTACAACGCGGCGATCGTTTGATCCGGAAACGCTTTTTGGAAACGGGGCAGTAACTCTTGAACAATATCCTTGCGGGGGATGGCTATCAGCACCTTCCCCCCCAGGCTCAAAACCCACGCCACCGCGCTAAAAGAAACTTCAGTTTTCCCCCCGCCGCAAACGGCCCAGACTAAAAACTCCCGGCCGCCGCCCTCCAGAAATTTCAACAGTTCAGTGGAGGCATTTTGCTGTGGCGGGGTTAATTCGAACTCTAACATTGGCTTGATTGGGGGTTGATGCAATGCTTGGATGGAAGCATGCTGAAAATATAAAGGGATGCAACTTTTCGCCTGCCCCATCGACCGGCAATTGCTGCAGGTAAAACAATGCCGGTTGCCGCAAAAAAGACAATTATCCTCATAGATGCCGTTGGTCGCGCCGCAACGCCTGCAGTAAGGAACGCCAAAAGCATCCTGAGCTACCGATGCTTCACGGCGTACCAGCGAATGAAGATAAAGTGCCTGCATCCAGTCTTCCGGATTCCAAGGAACGTCTATGCCGCTGGCAGCCAACAGATCCGGGAGTTCCGTCCCGAGCAGGCAACGTCCGGAGATTAACTGCTCAAGTTCTGGTAAAAGCGAAAATTCGACCCCCAATTCCAATGTGTCATATTCATTGATTAACGGAACTACTCCAGGTATGGTTCTCCGGAAGATGGGAATCAGATAACGGTCAAAAGTGACGGGATTGAGCGGAGCGGCGATCCGGTTCAGTTCCTCCAGAATTAGTTCGGCATGGAAAATCGAAACCGGAGGATTTGCGACATACATCCGGGCAACGCCAGTTTGATTCAGAAACCAGGCGTCCAAGCGCGGGTTGCTGGTGACAGCAGGCCGAAACCCAACACCGTCTCCAGCGGCCAAATAAATGCTATATTTGGGAGCTAGCACATTCCACCTCGCCAAGCGAAACATACCCGAAGGGTTCAACGATTCGTCCGTTGCCAGATCCAGATCTCAGATCAACGCGTCTTATGATACCTGTAATAATATGGAAGAAGTCATTCTAAAAGCCATGTGATCAACCCTCCCGGTTGACGTCAAACATTCAAAACTGTCCAAAATCGTTGACTTTATCCCTTGCTTTCTGAGCTTTTGTGTAACCGGCCTTGGTCGGGGTTTATCACAACACTTCTAGAGAGCGGCGCGTAAGCGTTCCTTCAACAAAGAAAGCCGCTCCTCGATCCGGTTGTTTTTTACGGCGATGGCAATCGCTTTTTTCATGCCGATTAATACTACCATTTTTTTGGCCCGGGTGACCGCTGTGTATATCAAATTGCGCTGTAACATTAAAAAATGTTGGGTCGTTACCGGGAGAACAACCACCGGATACTCGTTTCCCTGACTTTTATGCACCGACATCGCATACGCCAGAACCAAATGATCGATCTCCTCGGCTTCATAGGCCACCGTCCGTTCTCCGTCAATTTCGGGAAAGGCCACAGTCATGCTCCGGTCATCGGGATCGATCTCCCGGATCCTACCGATATCACCATTGAACACCGACTTCTGATAATCGTTCTTCAATTGCATCACTTTATCGCCAACCCGGAAAGTCACGGCCCCGTTCCGCAACTCGGCCTTGGACGGCCCGGCCGGATTCAGGGTCGCCTGCAATACCTGGTTTAAATTATCAACCCCAGTTGGGGTACGGCGCATCGGTGTCAACACCTGAATGTCCTCAATCGGATCGCAGTGCAGATAATCGGGAAGCCGCTTTCCCACCAGATTGGGAAGAGTATTGACAATATGCTCGGGTTCCCCGTCGTCAATAAAGAAGAAGTCTTGATTCGTAGTGAGAATCGGGAATTCGCCCCGGTTAATCTTATGGGCATTGGTGACGATCAAGCTCTCACGAGCTTGGCGGAAGATCGTATCTAGCCGGACCGTGGGAACCCGTTCGGAACGAATCAGATCCCGGAGCACCGATCCCGGGCCGACTGAGGGCAATTGATCGACATCGCCGACAATAACCAATCTGGTGCCTGGCTTGAGCGCCTTCAGCAGGTGGTAAAAGAGCAACAGATCAACCATTGAGAACTCGTCCACGATCAATACATCAGTTCCCAACGGTTCTCCTTCGTTGAACTGAAATTGCCCCTCCTCGGAGCGAGTTCCGTATCCCAGCAAACGATGAATGGTTTTCGCTGTTTCTCCGGTGGCCTCCGATAGCCGCCGGGCCGCCCGGCCGGTGGGAGCAGCCAGCATCACTTTAAGCCCGGCGGTTTTAAACAATTGAAGAACCGCTCGTACAATCGTAGTTTTACCGGTTCCCGGGCCGCCAGTGATCACCATAACGCCGCATTTTAAAGCGTTCTGCACCGCTTCCCGTTGTTTGACGGCCAATTGCAACCGGTTGTTCCGCGAATACCGCTCCAGCCATGCCACCGGATCGATCGGAATAACCGGCGGCCTGTTTTCGAGCAATTCTTTGAGCTTGATCGTTACTCCAACCTCACTGTAGTAAAATGGAGCAAGGTAAATCAGGTTTCGGCCTTGCGCCGGTTCCCGGAAGACTTCCTTGGCAAGGATCAACGCTTCCAACGCCGCGGCCAGTTGCAATTCATTGACATTCAACTCTGCGGCGGCCTTGGTCAGAAATTCGCCTTCCACCGCGAAGACATGACCGTCGGCGCTATGCTCGCCCAGCAGATAGCGGACACCGGCGCGGATTCGATAGGGCGAATCCTCTTTAATCCCCACCTTCCGGGCGATCTGATCCGCGATTTTAAAACCGATTCCAAAGACTTCATCGGCCAGCCGGTATGGATTTTCTTTAACAATAGCAACGGCCGCGTTTCGATACGTCCGGTAAATTTTTAACGCATAGGCGGGGCTTACCCCCACCCCCTGCAGAAAAACCATAATCTCCTGAATCGAGGAGTGTTCTTTTAGCCCTCGGGCAATCTTTTCAGCTTTGGCAAGGCTAATCCCGGGAATTTCGGTCAACCGCTCCGGGGAGGTCTGGATAATCTCTAAAGAATCTAGGCCGAATTTTCGGGTGATTTTCTTGGCGGTCGCCGGACCGACCCCTTTGATTAGGCCACTGGCCAGAAACCGTTCCATCCCTACCTGAGTCTTTGGGATCTCTTGCCGCCAGGACTCAATCTGAAACTGTTCCCCGTATTCCTTGTGCTTAATCCAGTGCCCGGTCAGGGTCATCGCTTCCCCGGTGAACAGCGGCGGCAAATTGCCCACCGCCGTGACCTGCCGTCCCGATACCGTTTTCAGCTTGACAACGGTATAACCGTTTTCCTGATTGCAAAAGATGACCTGATCGATCGTTCCTTCCAATTCCATTGTTACGTTCGCCATTCCCGCTCCACCACCGGCAATACCTGACGAGCCACCCATCCGGTGGCGATTCCGGTCACCACCGACATCAGCAGCAACCCCGGCAATAAAAGATAAACCGCAGCCAGGCCCGGAAACAAACCGGGCAGCCACATCAGTACCAGCAATTGACCCAAATTATGTCCGACTGCGCCGCAGATGCTGACCCCGATGATGCTAAGACGTGGGCCGAATAAGCTACGGACGGCTTGCATCAGGCAGATACTCAATACCGCTCCTCCCAAGCTCAGTGGCAATACCGGCGAAGCGATTGTTCCGGTGAACAGCGAGACCACCACTACCCGAATCAGTGAAACCGCCATCGCCGTACCCATGGTATCAATCATTAGAATAATCAAGAATATCAGATTAGCCAGTCCCAGTTTGACGCCTGGGATCGGAAGCATCGTCCAGGGAAAGATTGTATTTTCGATCCAATTTAAAATAACGCTGAGAGCCACCAAAGCGCTGAGCAGCACCATCCGTTTGGTTGTCATCGCAACTCCGGGACGTATATTCAATTCAAAGCAAACTGAGCGTTTCAGGTATAATACGCCAGACTCTGCAGATCCAGCGTAACATCGGAGTTTTGTACCTTGATCCCCGGCGGGGTTTTGATGGCGGCCGGAACAAAGTTTAAGAACGACTTGATTCCGCTATCGACACAGACATCTACGACCTGCTGCACGTTGATCGCCGGAAACGACAGAATCATCATTCGAATTCCCAATTCCTGAATCTTCCCGCTCAACTCATCAAGAGCGAAAATCTCAACGTCAGCGATTTTTCGGCCGACTTTTTTTTCATCAATATCAAACAAGGCCACGATTTGTAAAGGCTTGTGAACCGGACTGCGCTGATGATAGCGGACCAGCGCCGCACCCAGATTGCCGGCTCCAATCAATCCAACCCGCAATTCACGATCCAGTTTCAAAATGCGCCGCAGTTCATCCCGTAACAATATGGTATGATAGCCAACCCCTTGCTTGCCAAAGACGCCGAAGTAGGAAAGGTCCTTCCGGACTTGAACCGAAGAGGTGCCGACCATCGTCGCCATCTGCTCCGAGGAGACGATCGGCAGCTCGGCCGGGTCGATCACTTCCAACACCCGCAAATATAAAGGTAGTCTACGAATGACCACGTCGGGAACTTTTTTCTCTCGACTCATCGATTCGCTCCATTCTCCATTCTATGTTTGGTATATTTGCTTTGCAACATACCCTGGCCGTAAGCCGGGACCCGTCACAAGCTAAAAAAAGCATGAAGTCAATGAAATGACTTATCAATAGCTTTAAAAGATTATTGTTCTACACTTCTTTCGCCTTTTCCTCTTTTCATTCCTGGAATCGTTTTTTGACACCTTCCGGAAACTGTCACTACCGGTTCAATCCCCTATTTAATCGGATTCGGGGGAAGGAATACGCCAACCGATCTTGAATTATACCTCAATCTAGCTTGGCGCATCCAACCATTCCGGGATTATTTTACCACACTTTGCCGTCGCCATTCCATTCAAGGAGGGACATGATTTGCTTTGGTTTAACTTTATCAGCAAACTTATCCGGGTGCTGCACTCCGGGGAGGAACCGCGTCACCTGGCCGCCGGATTCGCTTTGGGCGCGATCATCGGACTGACGCCATTCCTGTCGCTACATAATTTGCTTGTGTTTTGCCTGATTTTTCTGCTCAATGTGAGCATTCCCGCGGCGGTCTTCGGAATCTTCTGCTTTGAATGTTTCGCCTATCTGTTTGACCCGCTTTTTCACGATCTTGGATATTTCCTGCTGGCCCGGGTCGATATTCTCAAGCCCGTCTGGACTTATCTTTATAACATTCCCATCGCTCCGTTGACCCGTTTTAACAATACGGTGGTGCTGGGCAGCCTGATCACGGCGCTGGCGCTAATCTTCCCAAACTATCTCTGGTTCAAAAAAGTAGTGGAACTCTATAGGGAACACCTCGCGCAACGCTTAGACCAGTTCAAGATTATGCAATTCATCAAGGGCAGCGGTTGGTATCAAACCTATCAAAAGATCAAACTGGAGGGCTGACCGATGCGCTGGAAAGCAATTTTTATTCTGATGCCAATCTTGTTGCTCCTCGGCGCCATTGGGTATTTTTTTACCGATCATTTTTTGGAATGGGCGATTGAGCGCTCGTTGGAAACGGTGATCGGCGCGAAAGTAGAGGCTCGTCCGGTTCATTTGGATTACTTTAATCTCAAGCTAACCATCGGCGATCTCCAAATCACCAACCCCGGCAATACCTGGCGAAACTTGATCCAAGCCAAAAACATCCGAATGGGTCTGGAATCCAACCCACTCTTTTTAGGGAAAATCGTTATCGATGAAGTGAATATCGACGATCTCATCTTAAATGCACCCCGGAAGACCAACGGCAAAATCAAACGGGTGATCCTGCCCGGGCCGCTGGGAGAAGCCCAACAAAAACTAAACCGCGATATCGCAGCGATACCGGCGCTCAGCCTGGATACGCTGCAAAAAGGTTTCGATGCGACAAAACTCTTCGATGCATATCAATTTCAAACCAATCTATCCGCCGATTTGGTCCAGGCTAAAATCGATACGACCCACCAAAAATGGCAGGAAAATCTGAAGGCGGTAGACGAAATCAAGGCCGAAATCGCCGAGCTGCGCCAAAAAATAGAGAACTTTCAAAGCTCCAAACCCGAGAATATTCTCGAAATCCGTGACAAACTGGCCGAGCTGAAAGATCTCAAGAATTCCTTTGATTCCGTCCGTAACCGGATCAAACAAACCACCAGCGGCTACCAAGCGGATTTCGCCCAACTGCGGACCGACATCGCCGCGTTGAAAGAAGCGGCCGAAGGGGATTACCGAGCGCTGCTGGGACTGGCCAAACTTCCTAATTTCAACTCGATCAACTATACCGAATCGTTATTGGGCTCGCCGTTGCTCAATGAATCGACAACCTTCGTCCGGCTGGCCGATGAACTCCAACGCATGATTCCGGTCCGAATCGAGAATCCGCCCAAAGAGAAACACCCCCGGGGTGGACAGGATATTGTTTTCCCCGGCCGAAAGACCTATCCCCGCTTCTTAATCAGGCATATCAGCATCTCGGGGCAAGGGACCCCCGGTTCTTTCGCGGCGGGATTTTACGCTAAGGGTTCGCTGAAAGGAGTCACCAGCGAACCTCAAGTGTACGGCCAGCCGATGCTGGCCGCGCTCTCCGGGACGGCCGGCGATTCATTTTTTAACGCCAACGGCCGTCTGGACCATCTAAGCTCCGGCCTGGACACCCGGCTTGACATCGATCTGGGCGGACTGCCGCTTCCCGATATCGAGCTGCCGGACAGTCCTTATCTGCCGCAACGGCTCACTTCGGGAACGGCTGAAATTAATTCCGAAGTCCGGATTCGCCCCGAATATCTTCTGGTGGATCTGACGCTTTCCGGCAACCATCTGATCGGCCAGTATTCGCAGCCAACCGATGACGATGATTTGATGCGCGGGATTATCCGGGACGCCCTATCGCGGATCGACACCCTTAACCTCCGCTACCGGCTGGAAACCGTCGGCAAGGAGTTGACGATGCGGATCAGTTCCAATCTGGACGAGATGATCGCTTCCCGGTTCAAAGCGGTAATCGGTGAACGAATTGCCCAATTCACCGCCACAATCCGGGCGCGGGTCGACGCCGAGCTTCAGGCCAGCCAGCAAAAGCTGGAAGCAACCCGGGCCGAGTATGAAGCGAAAATCGGTTCGAAAGTGGATGAAGTCCGGTTAATGCTCGATCGGGAAGAACAAAAATTAGCCGCCAAAAAGCAGGAATTGGGAGCGAAACAGAAAGAACTGGAACGCAAAATCCTCGATCCTTCCAAACTCAAGCTTCCAAAACTAAAGTTTTAAACAACCGGCGTTTTTAAGATGCTCTTTATGCCAAAGGGGCGGACCGTCCGGTTCGCTTCTTTGGACACGCGATTCCCTCATTCATTGCCGCAAAATCGCTTTCAGTTCGTCCCGGACCAAGTTGGAGACGAACTTGTGATAATAAATGTACTTACAGTATTTCCCGGCCTATCCTTTCTTCAGCTTCGCCAGGGCATCGGCCAAGGCGGTATTGAGCGGTTCGCGATCGTCCTGACGATTCAGAAACTGCTGGACTTCCCGCTTATTGCCGCTGCCCTTCTCGGCTTCTCTCCGCTTAGTGAACGCCGACAGCTTCTCCCGGTAACCGCAAAGGCAAGTAAACAGCTTATTCTCGCCCTCGCCCCGGAGTTCCAGCTTTTTATGGCATTGGGGGCAGCGGGCGTTGGATTGGATCGATACGTTCTGCCGGTAGCCGCATTCCCGGTCCTGACAGACGAGCATTTCGCCGCGTTTTCCCTTGACGCTCAACAGATATTTGCCGCATTGGGGACACTTGGTCCGGGTCAGATTGTCATGCCGGAAAATATGAGTTCCTCCGGCGACGGTGGCCACCAGCTGGCCGGCGTAACTGCGGATCCCGGCCATAAAGGCGCTGCGGTCCGTCCGCCCTTTGCTGATCTCGGTCAACTGTTGTTCCCATTTTCCGGTCAGCTCCGGTGACTTCAGCTCCGCCGGGACCAATCCGATCAACTGAATCCCCTTCGAGGTCGGAACGATCTCTTTGCCGTTCCGCTCCATATAAAACGAATTGAACAGCTTCTCAATGATCTCGGCCCGGGTGGCCGGCGTGCCCAAACCGCCCCGATTGTCCAGCGCCTCCCGGAGCCCCTGGTCCTCCACCAGCTTTCCGGGGTGTTCCATGGCGGACAACAGGGTGGCTTCGGTATACCGGGCCGGCGGTTTGGTCTTAGCCGCCTGAGTCTTCACGGAAAGGATTTTTAACGGATCGCCCGGCTTGATCTCGGGCAGCGTCTGTTCCGGACCGTCGTCATCGGCTTCCTCGTCAGGGCCGCCGCCGTCATAGATCCCCCGCCATCCTTTGCTTTTGACGATCTTGCCCTTGGCGCCGAAACGTTCTCCAGCCGCCTCGGCCTTAACGGTGGTCTGCTCATACTCAAAAGCCGGGGAAAGCACGGCCAGGAACCGTTTGACGACCAGATCGTAGACCTTCAGCTCTTCCGGACTGAGCTTGCTCAGGTAAACCGGTTCCTCGGTGGGAATAATGGCGTGATGGTCGCTGACCTTGCTGTTGTCCACCAGCCGTTTGGTCACTTTCAGCCCGCTCTTGAGCAAGACGCGAGCAGCCTCGGCGTGAGAGCCGACCGCGACCGCCCGCAGCCGTTCCGGCAGGGTCGGCACAATATCTTCGCTCAGATGGCGCGAGTCAGTCCGGGGATAAGTGACCAGCTTGTGATGCTCGTAGAGCTGCTGCATCACCCCGGAGGTGGTCTTGGCGGAGAATCCGTACTTCCGGTTGGCGTCCCGCTGCAGTTCGGTCAGGTCATAAGCGAGCGGCGGCGGCTCCAGTTTGGCTTCGCGCTTGACCTCGGTCACCCGGGCAGTTTGGCCGGAAACTTTGGCGGCGATCCCCTCGGCCCGCTCCCGATCAAAGAGCCGGGTCTGTCCGGTCTCCCGCTCCTGCCAGATCATGGAGAAACCGGCAGTTTGAATCTGCACCGTCCAATAATCTTTGGGAGAGAACCGCTTGATCTCGTTCTCCCGTTCCACCACCATGGCCAGGGTCGGAGTCTGAACCCGTCCGGCCGATAATTGAGCGTTGTACTTGCAGGTCAGGGCCCGGGTCACGTTCAGGCCGACCAGCCAGTCGGCCTCGGCCCGGCACTCGGCCGAAGCGAACAGATTGTCATACTCCCGCCCCGGTTTTAAGTTATTAAACCCCTCCCGGATGGCCCGTTCCGTCTGCGAGGAGATCCAGAGCCGCTTGACCGGCTTCCGCCAACCGGCCATCCGGATAATCCAGCGGGCCACCAGTTCCCCCTCGCGGCCGGCGTCGGTGGCGATGATCAACTCATCGACATCCGGCTGCCGCATCAGATCCTTAACCGCCTTGAACTGCCGGGCCGACTCGCGGATCACTACCAGTTCCATCCGCTCCGGCAACATCGGCAGATCCTCGATCCGCCATGTTTTATACTTGTCGTCATACGCCTCCGGGTCCGCCAAAGTGACCAGATGGCCCAGCGCCCAAGTGACGACATGACCCGGCCCAATCAGGCAACCGTTGCCTTTCTGATGGCAATTCAGTATTTTGGCGATCTCCCGTCCTACGGACGGTTTCTCGGCCAACACCAGCTTTTTACCCATGAATCTGCGCTCCGTTTTCAGAAAAATTACTGTCTTTTTTTCAATTCGATGATTGGGGCCGGATTCCTTTATTATCTCATCGCCGCGGCCGAAAAAATCGGGTAACGATTCATCCCCCTGATCGTCCCCTTGGATCAAACCGGCTCTGTAAACTCCCGATTTACCACCGATTCCAATGCAACCGGTCTTCGAGCTTCACCGCGAGCGGCGCGAAGGTCGCCGCCTCCTTTTGAGGATATCCCAGCGCCAGGTAACACGGGACCTCGTAGTCAGCGGGAATCTCCAACACTGATTTCAGGTGGCTGGATTCCTCCGCAAACGGAATCCGGGTGACGCCCTGGATCCCTTCCGCCGCCGCCGCGATTAACAGATTTTCAATACAACACCAGATCGAGGCGAAGCGATTCAGCGCCGAAAGATCCCGCGGCTCCAAAAGAGGCTGGGGTTGATGAAAGCAAGGGATCATCAGGCAACCGGCGGTCAATATATCGGATGAAGTAAATTTCTAATCTAAAATTTGCATTCGTAGAGCCGAATGCAAATGAATCAAATCGGAATTTACTTCATCCGATTACAGCTGAAATAAGTTGAATTAAATTCATTAATTTCCCATCATGGCCGGCATTAAGGACATGATGGTTATCAGAAATTTAATTCAACTTATATATCCGGTACTGTTTGGGTTTGGGGATCGCGCCCAGGTACATCGCCCGCTGCTGCGAATCGACCAGGCCCCAACCGTCCAAGATTGCGGCCGTTTCGGTTTGCGAAAGATCCCGGACGGTTTTTTCGATTAATCGCAACCGGGTATCGGGGTCCGTAATCACAAGAAACTCCCATTTCCGCAGATGATCGTTGGATGGCGCCTGAAACCCGGCGGCGAGGATCTTCCGGAGCAGCGCCGGTTCGATCTCCCTGGCTGCAAAGTCCCGGACCGTCCGCCGCGCGTAAATCGCTTCATAAACTTCCATGCCTGTCATTCTCCTCTCAAAACATCTTTCTGGGAAATTATAACACGAACATCTGTTCGCGTCCAGCGGATTTTTTTAATAATCGTTAATTTTATCCGATCAATTCCCAATACTATGCTTGCTATTTTATCGGTAATATTAATAAATGAGCCGGGGGAGAAGCTCCCAATCCACATTCAGTAACTGAATGTGGATATTCTGTTACTGAATCATTTCATGCGGTAAAAGAATGTGGATATTTTCTTATAGAAATAATCGGGGGAGTCGTTCCCATTAGATATTCAGTAACAAAATGTGGATATTCTGTTGCTGATTGTGGATATTCTGTTAATAAATGAACTGGGGGAACTACTCCCAATCCACATTCAGTTACTAAATGTGGATATCCGGTTACTGATTGTGGATAACTTCCGGCTGAAATCGTTCCGGTACTCAGGATGGATCGATTTTCATTGAAATTCCTCATCCGGGCCGGAACGTAACGGTCATAAAAAAAACCGGCGGCTTGACTTCTCAAACCGCCGGCGCGTGATACCCGAGCCGAATCAGCACTGGGGATGCCGTCCGGTAACCCCCAGCTTTTTGCGGACTTCCAGCAACCGTTGCACTTGCGCTTCGCTGAATTCCCGCTCGCCCCCGAGTTGCCGGGCGGCCAGACTGATGACGGCGAAATGCTCCATCGTCTCCAGCTTATGATAGGCGTTAAAGACATCGCAACCGATGGTAAGCGCGCCGTGATTCTCCAGCAAAAAGGCGTCGTGGTTCTGGAGATACTTCGAGATCGCCTGCGGTATCTCATCGGTGGATGGGGTGCCATACTCCGTTAACGGAATTTCTCCTAACGAAATAATCACTTCGGGCAATACCGGCTTGGACAGCGACAGGCCCGCCACCGCGAACGCGGTGCTGATCGGGGGGTGGGCGTGGATCACCGCGTGGACGTCGGGACGTTCGTGGTAGACCGCCAGATGCATCCTGATCTCGGAAGACGGCTTTAAATGGCCCGCGATTAACTGGCCGGACCCATCGACGATGCTTAACATCTCTGGCGTCATGAAACCTTTGCTCACGCCGGTGGGAGTACAGAGAAACTTGTCCTTTTCCAGGCGGACACTGATGTTGCCGTCATTGGCGGCCACATAGCCCCGCATCCAGATCCTGCGCCCCACTTCCACGATATCTTCTCTGATTGATTGGTCCGACAACATGATTCTCCTCCTTATTATAATGACGGGAAGCGTTAACGCGAACGTCTCCCAAGTTCCAGGAGTCTGTGGGTGTATTCGAAACAGCCACAACATCTGGTATATTATGCCGCAAAGCCACACATTAGCTTGTGCTTTATATCCTGAAAAAAAGGATTACGCGCACAGCTCCTAGCCCCGCTCCGACAGCACCTCCCGCTCGTAGACGCCGATTTCCGGAATCCAATTCGCTTCGAAGGGGGTATCATGAGCCAGGCAAAATTGATTCCAAACCGCGCCGAGCGGCAGGGTTTTCACCTCTTCCAACAGCGCCAGGCGGTCGCCGAAATTACCCCGTTCCTCCGCCTCCCGCAAGCGGTCCGTCGGCTCCAAAAGTGCCGCCAGCAAGGCTTTCCGCAGCGCCCGGGTCCCGGTCACCCAGGCGGTGATCCGGTTGATGCTGGCATCAAAGAAGTCCAGAGCAAACCAGACCCGGTCAAAAGCGTCGCAGCGCTTCACCTCCTGGGCGACCGCCACCAAATCGTCATTGAGAATCGGCACATGATCGCTATCCCACCGGACCCCCCGGCTGACATGAAGCAACAGCCGGCCGGCAAAGATCAGGAGCGCGGAGATCTTATCAGCGATGCCCTCGGTCGGATGAAAATGGCCCATGTCCAGACAAGGGATCAACCCCCGGGACAGCGCGTACCCCAAATAAAACTCATGGGAGCCGACCACATAGGATTCCGAGCCGATCCCGAACAACTTGCTCTCCACCGCATCCAGCAGCTGATCCGGGCCGAACGATTCCCGGTAGATCGTATCCAGCGATTCCGCGAGAATGACCCGGTGCCCCCAGCGGTCCACGGGCAGATCCTTGGACCCGTCCGGAATCCACAGATTATTTACACAAGGACCGCCCAATTCCTGCCCCAGGGCGGCGGCAATTTCCCGGCTGCGCTTGGCGTGCTCGATCCAAAAGCCGCGAACGGCCGGATCCTTGCTGGCCAGGGTATAGCCGGACCCGGCCAATTCGTGGGAAAAAAAGGTGGGATTGAAATCCAGCCCGATCCCCTGGTCTTTGGCCCAATCGCTCCAGTACTGGAAATGCTCGGCCCGGAGTTCGTCCCGTCCTACCGGCCGCCCACTGGTCTCGGCGTAACTGGCGTGCAGATTTACCCGGCAAGTCCCGGGAATGAGTGCCATCGCCTTGGCCAAATCCTGCCGCAGCTCGGTTCCGTTCCGGGCCCGGCCCGGATAATTGCCGGTGGCCAGGATCCCTCCGCACGACAACCCCGCGCTGCTCTCAAACCCCGCCACATCATCGCCTTGCCAGCAATGGAGGGAAATCGGAATCGTCGCCAGCTTCCGCAGCGCCGCTTCCGTATCCACCCCCCAGTCGGCGTAGATCGTTTTCGCTAATGCGTAAGATGCCTCCACCGCTTGAATCCGGTTCAAACTCATCGCATCCCCTCCAACTCTGATCATTCCCGCACCGGATAGGCCATCGTCGTCATCAGCGCCATCTCGGCCTGGCTGGTGTCCATCCGGCTGTACTGGACAATGATTTCCACATCGCTTTCCACCATCATGGCGTAAGGAACGCCCACCGGAACGCCCCGGCCGTCTCCATCCTTGATCCGGTCCATCCGGATATGCCGGGTCCGCTCCGCTGGACAGCTTGCCTGAAACCCGGCCAGCTTCGGCCGGTCTTCAAAATATAGGGTAATCGTCAAGGCGGCGTCCAGGGCGCCGGGATTTAACACACAGATGGCCTCATGACTCGGAAACCGGCCCGAGCTATCCGCCGGATAATAACCGTCCGGAATCAACCAAACCTTGGCGCCGATTTGCTTATCCATGCCGCGTCATCTCCTTAAACCGTTCGTAGATTTCACTCCAGGCTTCCGGCTCGCTTGGCCGGTAAATCATGACCGGAAACGAAGTCCGCGCCAAAGCCCGGGCTTCTTGAACCCCACTCAACTCGCCCAAGGCGATCAGTTGAACCAGGATATTGCCGATGGCCGTGGCCTCGGCCGGGCCGGCCAGGACCGGTTTGCCGGTGGCGTCGGCGGTGAACTGATTCAGCAGCCGGTTCCGCGATCCGCCGCCGACGATATGAATCACTGGGATTGGAAAACCGGCGATGGTTTCCAATTCGTCAAGGACCATCCGGTACTTAAACGCCAGACTCTCCAATACGCAGCGGACGATCTCGCCCCGGCTCTCCGGCAACGCTTGGCCGGTGGCGCGGCAGAACTCGCGAACCTTTTCCGGCATCTTTCCGGGACTGAAAAAAGAGGGGTGATCGGGATCGATGAGCGCTTTCAATGGCGCGGCCTTTTCCGCCAGCCGCTCCAAATGCTCAAACCCGGCGGCGGGACCGGTCCGATCCCATTCCCGCTTGCATTCCTGAAGAATCCAGAGGCCCATAATGTTTTTCAGAATCCGGTAACTGTTTTGAACCCCGCCCTCATTGGTGTAATTCCATTGCAGGGTCCGTTCGTTGATCAAAGGTTGATTCGATTCCAAGCCCATCAACGACCAGGTCCCGCTGCTGAGATAGGCGAAATTGCCAGCCGCGGCCGGAACGGCCGCCACCGCGCTGGCCGTGTCATGGCTGGCCGTAGCGATCACCGGCAGGCGCGGGATATTCAGTTCCTCGGTCAAATCCGCTTTGATCTCCCCCACTACGGTCCCGGGCCGGATAATCTCCGTCAAGAGGCCGGCCGGGACCCCGATCCGCTCCAGCAAGCGCCGGTCCCAATCCCGGCGGGCCGCGTCAAGCATCTGGCTGGTGCTGGCAATGGTATACTCGCTGACGCACGTCCCGGTCAAAAAGTAATTGAGCAGATCCGGAATAAAACAAAGGGTTCGGGCCTGGTCCAGCAGCGGGGAGCGGGCCTCCGCCATCGCCAAAAGCTGATACAAGGTGTTAAACGGTTGAAAGGCGATTCCGGTGGATTGATAAAGCTCGGCTTTTGGAACCCGGCTTGCGGCAATCTCGAACATTCCTTCGGTGCGGCGATCCCGGTAATGATAAGGATTGCCCAGCAGGTTGCCGTCCGCGTCCAGCAGCCCGAAGTCAACCCCCCAGGTGTCCACCCCCAGACTGGCGATAGCAGCCTCTCCGTGTGCGTGGGATTTGAGGATGCCTTGTTTCAATTCATGATAAAGCCGCAGAATATCCCAGTACAAACTGGCATTCACCCGCACCGGATCGTTCGGAAAACGATGAACTTCGGAGACGGCCAACCGCTTTCCGTCAAAACTTCCCAAAACCGCTCGGCCGCTGCTTGCCCCATAATCAAACGCCAGCATGTTCATGCCTACGCTCTCCTTTCCCAAGGCTCAACGCGATGACAATTCCTCTCCGGCTTGTTCCAACGGGTGCCATTGAAGCAACGCCGCCAGGAAAGCCAAGGTCAGCCCTTGCCCCCAACCTTGGATTCGTTTCCTAGGCACTTGGCGATAAGACTCGCTATCCTTCATCACCGCAGTCCCGGCCGAGACATTTTTAACCGTTCCGTCCTCCCCAATGTTGGCGATGATCCCTTGCAACGCCTTTTGAGTGTATTTCCGGTGCAATGGATGGCCGTTGATGACCAGCGCGGCCGCGATTCCCGCCGACGCCGAAGTTTCCAAATAAGAAGTATCATCGGTAAGAATCGTATGCCACAGTCCTTCCGGCGATTGCAAACGGGTCAAGGCGCTCAATTGATCGCGCAATGAACCCTCAATCCGCATAAACATCGGGTACAAATAATTGATCAATTTCAGCGCTTCGGCCATGGTCAACGCGGCCCACGCGTTTCCCCGGGCCCAGAACAATCCCGACATATGATTTTGATGAAGATGATCCCAGCCGTGATAGTAAAGGTTGGTTACCTCGTTTTGGAGAAATTCCTCATGCCAGTAATACTGATTCAATCCGTCGTCGATATATTCCTGATTGTTGAGTTTGACTCCCATTCGCAGCAGAAAATAAGCGGCCATAAACAAGGTATCGGCCCAGGCCTGCTCGGGAAAATCGTTATTGGAGGAGACGGTATGCTGAAATACCCCCTCGCCAAACCGTACCGCTTCCCGGCGCAGGTATTCCGCCTTGCGGAGCGCGATCTCCCAGTATTTCGAATCGCCGGTGGCCTCATACAGCGTGATCATGGTGTGGCCCATCGAGACCGCATTCACGGTGAAAGGCGGCAGCCCAATCTCCAGGTATTCATCCACCCATTGCGTCAAAAAATCAAGATACTCCGGATTCCGGGTCACTTCCCAGGCCCTGCTGATCCCATAAAACGCGACCCCGCACGGCCAGTCCCAGGTAAAATCGACCCGCATCGTTCGCTTGACGATCCGATCCATTAGCATTTTAATCTGCTGCTCATCGTATTGAAGCGCGGACTCGTTCACAAAATTCCCTCCAACTCGATCAAAATCAATTCGCGTTAAAAATCAGCCTTTCAGACCAGTCGTGCTGATCCCTTCCACCAGGTATTTTTGAAACATCACAAAGATCAGGAAGATCGGAACGAGCGACAGCGTTCCCATGGCAAACATGGCCGCCCAATCGGTCGCGGTGGACGGATCGGCAAACATTCGCAACGCCAGCGATACCGTATACAATTTGGGCTTGTTCAAATAAAGCAGCGGACCCAGAAAGTCATCCCATCTCCAGTAAAATTGAAAGATCGTCGCGGTGATCAACGCCGGCGAGATCAACGGCAAGATAATTTTGGTAAAGATCCGATAGCGGCCGCAGCCGTCGATCTTGGCGGACTCATCCAGTTCAATCGGCAAGCCGCGAATAAACTGGATCATCAGAAACACAAAAAAAGGCTGGCTGCAAAACATGGGAATGATCAATGGCTTAAAGGAATTGACCCACCCGAGTTTGAAGAAAAGAATGAATTGCGGAATCATCACCACTTGATAGGGGATCATCATCGTCAACAACATGCAGACAAACCAGAAATTCCTTCCGAAGAACTTGATCCGGGCAAAGCCGTAAGCCACCAGCGCCGATGAGAACACGGTGCCGATCGTTGCCAGAATCACATAATAGAATGAATTCTGAAAGAAGACCGCGAAGGAAACGCCGCCAACCCCCTGCCAGCCCCGGACGAAGTTCTCCAGTTTAAACTGCTGCGGCCACAGTGACGCAGTGCCGAATATTTCCGTATTATCCTTAAAAGAACTGAAAACCATCCACAATACCGGATAAATCATCAATAAACCCAATAAAATAACGCCGCCGTGGTAGGCCAAGCCCCGCAACCCACGCTTGAATCCGCTCATTATGAATCCTCCTTCGTCTCATAGTACACCCAGAAATTGGAGGATTTAAAGATTAGCGCCGTGAAAACGGCCAGGATCATCACCAGCACCCAGGCCATGGCACACCCATAGCCCATATCGTAAAACTCAAACGCTTTCCTATATAAATAAAGCGCGTATACCAGCGTGCTGTTCATCGGATCTCCGGTGCCGCCGGAGATCACGAAGGCCTGGGTAAACACGGTAAAACCATTGATCAATTGCATTACTAAATTAAAAAAGATCACCGGCGTTAAATGCGGGATGGTAATTTTAAAGAATTTTTGAAACGCATTGGCTCCATCGATCACGGCGGCTTCGTAATAACTCTCGGGAATCTGTTTCAATCCCGCCAGAAAGATTAACATCGACGACCCGAACTGCCACGCCGCCAGCAAAATCAGGGTCCAGATCGCGGTCCGCGGGTTTCCGATCCAAGAGGTATCCGAATGAATTCCGATCAGAGCCAGGGCCGAATTCAACGCCCCGTCCCCCATGAACAGCCTGCGCCACATCACCGAAACCGCGATGCTTCCTCCGATGATGGACGGCAGGTAATATACGGTCCGGTATACCCCGACCCCTTTGGCTTTCCTGGCGAAGATCATGGCCACGGCCAGCGCAAAGATTAAGCGCAGCGGAACGGATACGAAGGCATAATGAAACGTGACCGCGAGCGATTTCCAGAAATTCTCATCGCCAAACATTGCCTTGAAGTTGACCAGGCCGCTTAAGACCGGCCTGGAAAGCAGGTCATATTGGGAAAATGAAAAATAAACCGAAGCTGTTATCGGAATCAAGGTAAAACAAAAAAAGCCCACCAGAAACGGGGCAATGAAGATGTACCCCGCCACCTGATCCGAACCAGAGATCTTCGCTTTGAGCCCCGCGATTTTATTGAGCAGCCCATTGGTTTTAAGCCGTTGCGGCGCTTCCGTCTGTTGCAACCGAATGCCCTCCATTGCTAGAAAATAAGCCGGATGTTGCCAGTATTTTACGATGCGGCGGCATTCCTCCGGCCTCTATTTTTCGTTAAAGGGGAAATAAATGCCGCTGCATCTGCTGCCGGCAAATCCCCGGCCTCGTTAAACCGTTCTATTTGGCGGTTTTATTCTTGGCAAGGACTTCGTTGGCCTGTTTGATAAACTTGGCTGCTGCGGCCTTGGGCGAAGTCGTCCCATACAATACTTCCTGATCGATGGTCCGGAAAATTTTGAGTACTTCCCCGGCGCCCACCGGATCCGCCGGATCAATGGG
Source organism: Bacillota bacterium (assembly GCA_023402395.1). Classification (GTDB taxonomy): domain Bacteria; phylum Bacillota; class UBA4882; order UBA8346; family UBA8346; genus JAEYGI01. The sequence continues at coordinate 62,506 of JAEYGI010000063.1, read as the reverse complement.
ACTGGCGTGATTATTGCCGACCAGGGAAATGTATTCAAAAACCTGACGGTTGACCGGGTCGACCATTTCTTTCAAGGTATCCCGCACTTTGGGGATGATCGGAATGCCCCGTTCCGCCAGCAATACTTTGTTGGCTTCGATATCGTTCAAAAAGTAATTCAAGAATTTGACGGCCTCTTCCTTATTGGCCGAGGAATTGGCGATCGAGAAGAACATCGAAGGTTTCAAATAAGTGCCGGGCCGCTTGGCTTTGGCGATTTTCGGGGAAAGGGCGATCCCCACCGGCCGGTTGGCGGCCGCCTGCTGGGAGACCACTTGGTTGCTCCAGACAAACTCGACCCAAGACTTTCCCTTGGCAAAGGGAGCTTCTTGAGGCGTGGTAATTACAAAGGCCGTGTCCGGCTTGATTAAAACCCCCGCTTTCAAAAGCCGGAGTTGAATCTCATAGAACTCAATCAACGTTTTATCATCGCTGAAACCCAATGAATTCCCGGACGGAGCGAAGAACGGTTTTCCGGTCTGCCGGATCATGTCGTCAAACATCACCCGGGGATCAATAGTGGACAGCGGCATGGTCTGCACGCCGGTTTTCTTATAAATTTCGGTGGCCAGCTTCTCAAAGTCGGCCCAGGTCCAGTCGGGACTCGGCGGGGCAAGGCCGGCTTTTTGCAACACGGCCGGATCGTAGATAATGCACCAGGCGTTGGTTCCGAGACTGATTCCATAAAGCTTCTTCTTGACCCTTCCGCCAGAGATATAGGCCTCCGTGACATTGGTAAGATCAATCTTTTTGGATTTAACAGCCGGAGCTAGATCATACAGTAAATTCTTCTCAGCGTATTGGGTGATGTACGCGTAATCATGTTGAATCACATCGGGAAGATTATTGGCCGCGGCCTGAGTGGCCAGCTTATCCCAATAACCTGTCCACCCGGTGGTTTCAGTCTCAATGGTGACATTTGGGTTCTGTGCCATGTACATCTCGATCGCTTTCAACGTCCGGGCGTCCCGGGTGGGATTGCCCCACCAGGCAACCCTCAAGGTGACCTTTGGCGCCGCAAGGCTGCTCACCGCTAACGAAAGGACAATCGTGGCCATCAGCAAAACCGCTAGTAACCGTTTCATCACTCCACCCCTTTTTTTGTAAGTCCCGGCATTAGCGCCGGCACTTATTATGTTAAAGTTTCGTTGTAGTTCTGTTAATAAAGAAATTGGTGATCTTTGTTCAAAATGATGTCCTGTTTCAATCAAGCACTGAACCGGGCGGCTGAGGAGATGGGAGGATTAGTCGATGGTCTTCTTATATTCGGAAGGCGTCACCCCGGTATATTTCCGAAATAACTGGCTGAAATATTGCGGATTGTTACCCAGCCCGATCTGCTGGGCAACTTCGTATACTGGTTGATTTCCGTCTTTCTCGATCAATTCCTTGGCTTTCTCCATCCGGATCCGCATCAGATAATGAGAAAAGTTTTCACCGGTTACCTTGGTAAAGAGTTTACTCAAATAACTCTCGCTTAAAAAAGCGACCTCCGTGGCGAGATGCCTTAGTGAAAGACGCTCGTCGTTCAAATGTTCCCGCACATATTGGGTCAAAGCGCCAATGATCCGGTCATGCTGGGTTGTGATCGCTTCATAATTGGCTTTGGTGATTCGGGCGGCAATAGTCCGGATCGATTCCCGGATCTGCTCCAAGGAGGTCATTGCCCGTAGCGCATCCATGGCCCCCATATCCGATTCCTCTTGTTCCCGCCGGGACTGCCGGATAATAATCATCAATAATTCGGAGGCATAACTTCGCGCCACACTTATCCGGTATTTCCCCGATTGCAACTGATTGAAAAACAGATCGAGCGCCGCGTCGACCGCTCCGGCGTTCCCGCTTTTGATCGCCAGGGCCAGTGCTTCAAAATCAAAATGCAGCTTTCCTCCGGCTTCTGAACCGTCCCCCCAGTCGATGTCTTTTTTAGTGATCACGCTTCCCGCCCCGAGATAAAAGGAGTGTCGCAGACACTCTTGCATTTCCGAGAATACGCCGGGAGTATCCTCGAATCGGCTCGGATCGCTATAGGCGACACTAATCTCCATATGATAAATAGCGCCGAATTGATCCTTCACCCGTTGGATCAGCCCCAAAAGTTCGACGTCGCTCACATCTCCGGTCAAGGTCAACACTTGATTCCTAAGCACGGTGTTTAAATATTTGGATTGCGCGAGATGAGTATCAATGACCCCGGCCAATCCGAACAGTTCTTCCACCCCGCACTCAGCCTCCGGTTCAAACAAAATCAAGCGGATCGCCTGGTCCTCCAGGCCGAAAAGTCGCCGGTACTCTTGATACTCCATTTTGGTGTAACTCCGGCCGGTAACGAAATCCCGGAGAAACTGCTCTTTCACCAGCGGCAAAACCTTCTCAAGATTCTCCCGGTTTTTCCGGAGGAATTCTTCCTGTTGATCGCGGCGGACTAGATCGCTTTTTAATTCCAATAAGACTTGAACGATTTTGTTTTCATTACACGGCTTCAGCAAATAATGCCTGACCCCGAAGCGCATCGCGGCTTTGGCCGATTCAAACTCGCTGTAGCCGGACAATACCACAAACTCGATCTCCGGGTGCTCCGCTTTGGCTTTTGCAATCAATTCCAACCCATCCAGCACCGGCATCTTGAGATCGGTAATCACGATCCGGGGCGGTTCGGCGTGAATCATCGCTAACGCCTCCACTCCGTTCGGTGCGGTTCCAATCAATTCCAAGCCATGCTGTTCCCAATCGATAACCGTTGCGATTCCGTCACGGATGATCGGCTCATCGTCCACTAATAACACTTTATACATCATCTATCGGCGCCCTCCGTCCATGGAATCCGGATGATGATTCCGGTTCCTTTGATTCGCCCCTTGAGAACCTCCAGGCCGTACTTTTCTCCAAAATAGCGCCGGAGCCGGTCATTGATATTGCTTAATCCGATTCCCGATCCTTGCGGCTTGATTTGGCCGGTTTCCAGTTTGCGAAGAATCTCCGGATCAATTCCGGGCCCGTTGTCCTCGATCCAAATCTCCAGGCAATCGTCGCGGACAACGGAACGGACGGTTATCCGGCAGGCCTCCAGCATGGCTTCCAGTCCGTAGTGGATGGAATTCTCGAGTAGTGGTTGCAAGGTAAGTTTGGGAATCGGCAGCCCGTGCCATTTTGGATCAATCTCGATCTCAATTTCCAACCTCGCTCCGAAACGGACTTTTTGAATCAACACATAATCCTCCAATAGCTGAAGCTCTTCGCCAAGCGTGGTGATGGATTGCTTATTGTTGATGGCATTTCGCAACAGGTTGCCGAGGGATTCGACCATCCGCGAGATCTCCGGCTGCCGATTGACCTTGGCCAGCCAATTGATGGATTCCAGCGTATTGTAGAGAAAATGGGGATTGATCTGAGCCTGTAAGGCGCGGTACTGAGCTTCTTTGACCGCGAGCTGTTTGGCATAATTCTCTTGAATCAAGCTGTCGATCTTTTGAACCATCATTTTGAAATCCCGCTGCAGATCTCCGATCTCATCCGCTCGCGACAGGTCGGACCCATTCCACTCAATCGCGCCAAAATCCCCGCTTTCCGCTTGTTTCATCGCGGCGGTCAACGTTTCAATGGGCTTGGTGAGATTTTGGGCCAGTTTTAAGCTGATGATGATCGTGCTCAAAAAAAGAATAAGAAAAATAAGAAGAATCGCGGTTCGTAATAGAATAATCCGTTGAAAAATGTTCTCATACGGAAGGATATTTACATAGGTCCATCCGGTAAAAGCCGAATAGGTGTGAGCGATAAAAAAGTTCCGCCCGTTAATATTCTGAACCTGATAGCCGGCATCACCGGAAAGGGCGAACGACCTGCCACTCATTTTCAACGATTGGTTGGAGTGGTAAATCTCTTTTTTCCCGTCAAGGATCAATAAATTAACTTTATAATTGGCCGCTCCGAGCGTACCTTGCTTCACCAGTTCCCCGAGTTTGATCCGGAGGATTAAGGTTCCCAGCGGTTCGAGGCTTAAGTTGCGAATTCTCCGGACCAACCGAGCGCCGAAAAGCATTGAACTGTCAGGGTCCGATGCGGCGAAGGTCAGCACCCCCTCTTTCCGGACCGCTTCGGCAACGATCCGCCGCGCCAGCGGTCCCGGAATCGGAAGTCCGCCCGAGAATTGATTGCCGCGGGTATCGATAAGATTGACCGAAGCGATGTTGCGCTCAAAGGCATAGACCCAGAGAATGTCCGTTATCCCGGAGCCGACCTTCGGGTCTCCACGCCGGGAAGGACCTGTTTTCAGTTTCTCAAGCGAATCCTGGATATCGGGGTTGGCGATAATGGTCGACGAGAACTGTTCAATTTTTTTCAATTCATTTTCAATATTAATGGTGGAAAGGTTTAATACCTTGGCCGATTCATTGTAAAGCAATCCGTCGTAAACATGCAAAGCGGCCTGTAACGCCGCCAGGCTTACCAGACAAAGGAGCATCACAATCAAACAATGAATTAAGAAAAGTTTATGTTTGATTTTCAGATTGGCGTAGCCGGCCAAAAAACTGCCGGCCATTCCCCGGATTCGAACCATTGCTGGCTGGAACATTCTTCTGTTCACACCTGCCGCTAAACATATTTTTATAAATACATTTCGACCATTAACCGATTCCTCCTCCCAAAAACCCCGTCGGCATGAATCGCCGCGCCAATAGATTCGGGCATGAAGCGGCCCTCTCCCGGGCCAAACTCGCCAGCAGCCATATGAGATCCCGGGATTTGTCCATCGCGCAATCAGCTCATCCGCAACTGTTTCCAAAACTTGTTCTTTGACGTGGCTGCTGCTCCTTGTTATAATGACAGCCATGCGGTCCGATACGCCGTTTTGACAGCAATTTGGGAAGAATGGCCGCCGGTATTTGCGATTCGAAGCCGCCAAGAATCGAGTTGCCGATGTTTGATTTTTCCATTGATTTGGTTAATCGTATGAAATCATATGTTTGCGAAATTAAATTGGTTTTAAGTTGGATTAAATCCCTTAATTTTTGCACATGGCCGTCTTTAGGGACATGATGCATACTCGAAATTTAATTCAATTTATAAGGAAAAACCGTTTTAGGAGGTTAATTAGCGAATGTTAAAAAAGTTAACGATGTTCGGCGCGGCCATGTTGATGCTGTCAATTGGAGCGATACCCGCCAACGCCGCGGTGTCGCATCATATTAAACGAGGCGAGTCCCTTTATACAATTGCGACCCAAAACGGGACCTCTGTACGTGCACTGAAACAGACCAACGCGCTGAGCGGCAACTTGATCTTTGCCGGAGACCGGCTGACGATTCCGGACGAAGCCAATCAAAATCCGGCTCAGCCCACCCCGACGGATCTGGAACTGCTGGCCCGGCTGATCACGGCCGAAGCCGGAGGGGAACCGTTTCAAGGACAAGTGGCGGTGGCCTCGGTCATTTTGAACCGGATCGAGGACGGCCAGTTCCCAAGGACGATCACCGGAAATGTCTTTAAGCGGCATGAGTTCGAATCGGTATCCAATGGCCAGATTTGGAGGCAGCCGACCTGGGAATCGTACCAGGCCGCCAAAGCGGCGCTTCGAGGATGGGATCCGACCAGCGGCGCCAAGTTTTTCTTTAACCCGGCCAAAGTACCGGACCGCTCCTGGGTCTGGTCGCGGACCGTCATCGATCGTATTGGAAACCATGTTTTCGCGGTGTAATGAGGTATTTGCGATTTAAAGTAAAGCATCGCCGTACCGAAAGAAACGCCGGGCAACATCGCCTGGCGTTTCTTTCGGTAGCTCCAATTCAACTGAATGAACGCTGTTTCAACAACCGCAATTGTCCGGTAATCCGGTTTACCTTCTCCGGAGGCCCGCAGAGGCAAAGTCCCAAATATTGCAGTTGCCCGGGGACGGCTTGCGAGAAGCTGCGGATGTACTCATCATAATGTTTGGAGCGTTGCGCCAGGTCACAAAAGTCAATCACGGTCACATCCGCAAATTCGTCACTAAATAACTCTTCCCGTAATTGGTTGAGCGCGGCATCGGTCGCCTCCAGAATCGGGATCGAATAGGCGGTAATTCCGTTGTGAATTCTGTCCCAACCATCACGGGTGTCCGGCCCGATCAGGCCCGCCACCTTTTGTCCGAGGCTTAGCCCAAGAACCGCCGCGGTATTGGCGATCAGCCCCACCGGCAACGTATTATCGATTACCATCACGATTTTCACAATATCCCCTCCGTTTTTTCAATTATAAATCCCGTCCGAAGGGGAATGCTTGTAAAAAATTGCGATGGTCATTCATGCTATCCTTGCCAGCCTCCCGTTCAGTTCGTCCCCGCGTTTTTCATTTTGTTCCTTCCAATTGATATTTCCCTTTCGAATCCTTTCGTTTGCTTTCGGAATGATTTCATTTGCTTTCGAATACTTTCGATTCGGCAACAAAACACTTTCGTTTCCTTTCGGTTTCTTTCGATTTGACAACAGAATGGTTTCGTTTGCTTTCGATTACTTTCGATTTGACAACAAAATACTTTCGTTTGCTTTCGGATGCTTTCGATTTTGTGGTTGAATGTGGAGTTCTGATAAGATAATGTGGAATTTTAACAACATGTTGGGGATTTTGAATAGAATGATCGTTGGGGCGGTTGGCAACCGGTTGATAGATTGCGAGTCTGGTTCTCCGGGGGTGAATGAGCATGACGGCTCCCCGGCCAAAGTCCGGGGAGTCATGAAGATCTTACGAAGCTTGCTCCAATTCGATCCCAATCTTTTTTAATTCCTGGATCACCGCTTCACAGCCGGCGAACTGAATGCCAATGATCCCAAGCCGGCGGCCAGCGACGATGTTTTCAGGCAAATCGTCGAAGAAAACGATCTCCTCCGGCTTTAATTGCAAATAATCAATGACCGTCCGGTAAGCTCCGGTCTCCGGTTTTCTGATCCCGATTTCATTGGAGACAAAGATCCGCTCGCATGGTTGCAAGACTTCATGATAAGCCGATTGAAAGAATTTAACATGGGGTTCATTGGTGTTGCTGAGCACTACCACCCGGTAACTCCTGGCCAACGCCTTAAGAAGCCGGTCAGCGCCATGAACCTTGCCGTCAAAGATCGCGTTCCATCCCGTCTCCATCTCGGCATCGGAGAGCGGCAGGCAAAACTCGGACCGGATATGCTTAAAATATTGAGCCGGAGTCAAGGCTCCCCGTTCAAACTGATAATATTGATCATCAAAGCGGAACCGTTCCTTGATCTCCCGCCAGTCCAAACCGGATTGGGAGCCCCAGGATTGAAAGATCTTCTCCGTGGAAATTTTGATAAGCACATTGCCAAGATCAAAGATGAACGCCTTGAGCATGAGTTACGTCCTTTCCAGGTAGTCGGCTATGATCATTGTATTCAACAACGGAATCGCTATTCCTTCCACGGAAACGGTTCACGAGCGGATCCAATCATTGTCATTTGGAGGAAGAATTGCTTCTTCCCCTCTTTTCTTGCTCTTTTCGCTGATCAGCGGCGCCCGGGATGGCCCGGGCGCTTTTTTAATCATTTGGCGATAATAAACGTATTCTCAAGTACCGGCCAGTTTTGCGGCGTACCGTATGGGTCATTCAGAAAACTCCAGTATCCGACCCCGCGCAGTCCGAATTCTCGGGCTGTCTCGTACTTGGCGGCCAGCGACCGGACATCTTCAAACCAGACCTCATGGCCCCGGCCCTGTTGATCGGTATAGCGGAACCAGGGCGACTGGGCGGTCGGATTGTAATTAATGGCCGCTCCGTTATCGTAGGCCAGCGAATATACTTCAATCAAATTAACCGGCGTCGCCAGCGTCTCGGGAGTGTCCGGCAGCGGCCAATTGTATCCGTAAAAAGGAACGCCCATAATAATTTTGTTAGCCGGAATCAGGGATGTCGCATAGGCAATGGTCCGCCGGACCAGGTTGAGCGGGGCGACGGCCATCGGCGGACCGCCGATCCAGCCCCATTCATAGGTCATGATAAAAATGATGTCGGCGAGTTGGCCGAGGGTGGCGTAATCAAAGGCTCCAACCCAAGGCTGATTGGCCTGGTCGGAATATTTGGGCGCGACCGCCAGGGTCACCGGATAGCCCCGCGGCCGGAGCGCAGCGGCCAGATCGCGGACGAATGCGTTATAAAGCTGCCGGTCCTCCGGATGCATATTTTCAAAGTCAATATTAACCCCGGCAAACCCATAGCGGTCAAGCAGCGCCAGAATATTGGCAATGGTCCGCGCCTTCACGGCCTCGTCACTCATGATCGTCCGGGCCAGATCCGGGTCAAAGCCATTGGGGCCGTAATTGGTGACCGAAGGCAACGGGCGAACGTTGTTGGCTCGCATGATCGCAACCGCTCGTTCGGTGGTGGCCGGTATGGTAATCGATCCGGCGGCGTCGACCGGATATTGGAACAGCACCCCGTAGGTAAGGTAGTCTCCATATTGGGTCAAGGTCCGTTCCAAACCGCTGGTGTTCGCGGTTTGAAAATACCCCATCACCTCGGCCAGGGGCCGCTCCGACGCTGGTTGCGGGACAATTATGACCTGGCCGGGATAGATGGAGGCCGGGTCGGCGATCCCGTTGACTCTGGCGAGCCAGTTGACGGAGACGCCGTAGCGATTGGCGATCATATATAAGCTATCCCCAGGCTGAACCGTATAAACGACCTGGGACCATCCGGGAATGAGCAAAGACTGTCCGGCCTGAATCAAATTGGGATTGGCGATATTGTTGGCCTGGGCGATGGCGTTGCCCGTGACCCCAAAAAGTTGCGCGATGGCAAAGAGGCTGTCTCCCCGCTGGACAGTGTAACGAAGCGGTTCGAGCGGCTCGGGAGGGGGCGGAATCAGAATTGCCTGCCCCACTACCAGCCGGCCGGGGTTGGAAAGTTGATTCAGCGCTTGAATCGCGGCCACTGTCGTTCCAAAACGCTGGGCAATTAGGAACAAGCTGTCGCCCGGTTGGATCACGTAAATTTCCATGGGATCACATCCTTGCAAAAAAATCGGACGGTTTATCATATGTGCCCATGGACCGCTACGTTACGGGCGATAAAAAAACCACCGGCAAGAACGCCGGTGGTTTTACAACAATTTTTTCGATTTACCCCACCCGGGCCGCCAATTCCCTCACAAAACCGACGGCCGCCGACTGTACCTTGAGAGTCAACGGATAGCCGAATTCCAACAGTTTGGGCTGGATCCCGATGACTAGAATCCGGCACCCGGCCGAAGCCGTCAGATAATTGGTCAGAACGTGCAAGGGTAGCATATGGGTTGAGAAGCTGGCGCCGCCGATCTCGTCCGCTTCAATTAAGCGAAAGGTTCCCGGCGCCGCCCCGAATTCCGCGGCATCGAAGACAATCACCGTGGAAGGCCCAAACTCCCGGATCGCCCCGGAAAAGTTCTCCGGCGCGGACTCGCCGAGGTAAAACCGGAGTTCCTTCCCGGCAGTAGCAGCCAACCCTTTTTCCAACTCCTCGACAATGAAAAGGCCGACCGAATCATCGGCCCGTAACGGAGAACCCACCCCCAAAAAAACCAACCGGGTTTCCTTCTCCCAGATTGCGGCTAGTCGCTCGATGATCTCGTTCATTCCTGATCTTCCTCAAGCTTCTTCCGGTCAAAATGAGCCAGCTCAAACTCAGTGGTGGAGGATAAGGCTTTGCGAGGACAGGAATCGACGCATTGCGCACAAAAGATGCACCGGTCGAGATAGAATTTGGACTTGAACACCTTCTCCTGTCCAGTCGGCGAAATCTCAATCGCTTTGGCCGGGCAGTCGCGCATGCAAATCTTACAGCCAATGCAAGCCTTGGAATCAAACTTGATCTTGCCCCGGAAGTTCTTGGGCATCACTTTCTTTTCTTGCGGGTAATTGACAGTCGCCGGTTTTTTAACCAGCATCCTGAAGATTTCGGGAATAATCCGTCCCGGATGTTTCATCGCAGAACACCTCATAGTCTGTTGCTTTCAAAGACAGCCGCCGGTCTGATTTGAGTACGACCACCTATCAGCCATCATTTCAGCACAGTAATTTTCAGCACCACATTGATCAACAACTGCAGCAACGCGGCAGGGGCCAGTATATTCCAGCAGAACTTCATCATCTGTTCGATCCGGATCCGGGCCATCACGCTCCGGAAAATGGTAAAGATCACCACGATCACCATTGTTTTAACGATAAACAGGATAAATCCGAGGACGGGATGGAGCCCAAGCGAACCGCCCCAAAACACCGCCGATAACAACGTGGCGACTACCACCATCTCCAGGTCGATGGCGAGCCGGAAAATCCCCAGCAGCTTCCCGCTGAATTCGGTGAAACTGCCGGCGACGATTTCGGTCTCCGCTTCCGGAATATCGAAGGGCACCCGTTCCAATTTTCCTTGAGCCGCGATCAATGCCACCAAAAACCCAAGGAAGTTCGCAAAGAGGTATACCGGATGTTTGACGAAGAAAGCCGTGATCCCGCTGATGGACCAGGTTCCGGCTAGTAATGCCGGACCAAGCAGGACCAGCAGCAAGGGGACCTCATAGGCGAAGAGCTGGGTTAGATTTCGTACCGACCCAATCGTCGCAAAAAGCGAAGTCGAATGCCACCCGGCCAGAAAGAAGGTGAGCGTCGGAATGGTCAGCAGGTAAAAGACAACCACCAAATCGCCCTCGAACGAGAAAGCAGCTTGAGTTCCCCAGACCGGGATATAAAGAAACGCGGTCAGGACAGCGGCCAGGGCCACGACGGGCAGCATCCGGAACATCACCGGATCCGCCGCTTCGGGTATGATCTCTTCCTTGGCCATTAATTTGATGAAGTCGGCCTCCGGTTGATACCAGGGCGGTCCGATCCGGTTTTGAAAACGGGCGTATAGTTTCCGGTCAACCCATTCACAAGCCATCCCATAGAAGCTGAGAAAGAGAAATCCCGGGAACACCAACATATAAAAGAGACTCCAGCTAATGCTCATCAGATAAACACCACCATCACCCTATTTGAGTCGGGACAGATCGAGTCCCCGATTCTGATACCATTTGATGCTATACTCCCGGAGCTGACCCCACTCCAGCGTGGACGAACGCTTCCCGTCAACCAGCTGAATGGACCGGTCAGTGCAGGAGAAGCAGGGGTCAATGGCGGCGACAACGATTGGGAAATCCGCCAGGTACCCGCCACGCAACATATGCCGGATCGCCGCCAGGTTGGCCAGGGTTGGCGCCCGGACCTTGACCCGCTCCGGAATCTCGGTTCCGTTGGAACGGACGTAATGAATATTTTCACCACGCGGCGCCTCATAACGGGCGACCGCCTCACCGGCCGGAATCTTCCGCGGCACTTTGACCGCGATCGGCCCTTCCGGAAGATTGCTCACCAGAGTATGAAGCATTTTGTAGCTCTCCAAAAGTTCAAAGACACGGACAATGCTCCGGCCCAACACATCGCAATGATTGTTAGAAATGACCTTGACGTCCAGTGTTTTGTAAGCGCCATAGGGATCATCTTTCCGGGTGTCCCTGGCGATTCCCGAACCCCGTCCCACCGGTCCCACGGCGCCAAGACTCAAAGCGTCCTCGGTCGACAGTTTGCCGACTCCGTCCAGCCGCCCTATAAACGTGGTCTCTTCGGTGACAATCTTGATATAATACTCGGTCCGGGCGGTCAGATGATCGAGGATTCCCAAGATTTCTTGGGCTTGCTCGGCGCTGATGTCCCGCCGGACACCCCCGATGGTATTAATTCCGTAGTTCACCCGGTTCCCCGAGATCAGCGCCAGCAAATCCATGACTACTTCCCGGTCGCGCCAGGCGTACATGAACAACGTATCAAAACCGACTTCGTGACCGGCCACTCCCAACCACAAGAGATGGCTGTGAAGCCGCTCCAATTCCCCGATGATCGCCCGAATATACTCGGCCCGCTCCGGAACCTGCACCTTGGCGATCTCCTCCACCGCCATGATGTAGGCGGTGGAATGGGCATGCGAACAAATTCCGCAGACCCGCTCGGTCAGATAAAGACTCTGAATATAGCTGCGGCTCTCACAAGCCTTCTCGATGCCCCGGTGATTGTATCCCAACTTGACCTCGGCATCGACGATCTTCTCACCCTCCAGGATCAGGTTAAAACTCTCCGGCTCTTTGAGCGCCGGATGCTGCGGCCCAATCGGTATCTTGATCTCTGCCACGTTATTCCACTCCTTCCTCGGGAAGGCCTTTCCAGTCCTTCCGCAATGGGTACTGTCCCGCCGGCCAATCATCCGGCAACGGATAGCGCCGGGACGGCGGAGTCCCTTCAACCACGATTCCGAACAGATCCATCAATTCCCGCTCATAAAGGAAGGTGCCCGGATAAACCTCGGTCACGCTGGGAAGCACCGGATTGTCCCGCGGCGTGAAAACTTTCAGATTGAACATCAAACCGGCATTGTTATAGAAATGATAGATTACTTCAAAATTAGCGCCGCTATCGAGTCCGGTAATCGTGCCAATATTGACCATGCCCGCCTCTTGCAAAGCGCGCGTAACTTCCACGAGCTTATCAGGGGTGGTGGTTCCAAACACCCGGCGCTCCCGGGCGACCGTTACGTCGGTAATCACTTCCGGGAACCGCTGGGCTAAAAATTGAGTTAATTCCTCATTATTCATGGGATGCCGCCTCCTCTTTCGGACTTTCGTCATCCGGATTATCGTATTTTTCCAATAACTTGACCACGCCGTCGATGATCGCCTCGGGGCTGGCCGGACAACCGGGGATGTAGGCCGCGACCGGAATCGATGAATCGATCCCACCCATCACATTGTAGCAGCCGTTAAAAACACCCCCGGAACAGGCGCAGGTTCCGACCGCCACGATAAACTTCGGTTCCGGCATCTGTTCGTAGACCCGCACCAAGCGATCTTTGATCTGACGGGTCAGCGGCCCGGAACAAAGAATAATGTCCGCATGACGCGGGGTTCCTTTTAATTGAACGCCGAACCGTTCCAAGTCGAACTTGGGAGTAAGCGCGGCGACGACCTCGATATCGCAGGCGTTACAGGATCCGGTATTGAAGTGCAGCACCCAAGGAGACTTCACCCGGGCCCAACGTACGATCTTTTTCAGCATTGGTTCTCACCTCACCGTAAGAGTATATAAAGAAAGCGCCACTCCGGTCATATATAATATGCCCATCAGGGCGATGTTTCCCGAAGGGATGGTCGCCATAATCAACGCGGTTACATGGATAATTGTAAAAAATAACGCAAACGGAAAAAAGCTGGAATAATCTGGTTGGAGCTTTGCCGCGGGAACATCCTCGCCGCAAGCATACTGTGTTTTCTTCCCCTTATATGATCTGCCCTTGGCCGAAATCAGCGCGCCGAAACCAAGTAAGATAATTCCCAATACCAAAAACACCAGAAAGGCTACTGGGGGCAGGAGGATCGCATTTACGCCGTTCATTGTTCTCACCCCTTCAAGTTGGTCAATTTACGGACATCCATCGATTGATGCTTCTTTTGGGCGACCATGACAATGGCCAGAGCGATGGCGATGAAGACCACTTCCACCACGATGATCGTGATGGCCAGCGACTGTCCCAGCGCAATCCGGCCGTTGGACGAGCCGGCGGTGATAATCGCCAGAGTGACTCCTTTGGCCATGATCTCAAAACCGATTAATATCCGCAACATGTTTTTGGCGGCCAATAACGTATAAAGACCAATGACCACCATCAAAACCACGAAAATCCAGTTCATTCCGAAATAATCAGCCATTTGCCTTACCTCGCTTAAACAAAACTACCACGCCATAAACGCCGACCAGCATCATCGCCACCTGGCCGACCAAATCAAGGCCACGGACTCCCCACAGGATCTCTCCGATGGTTTGGGTTTCCTGCATCCGGGCGATCGGGATCGCCTTGACCCACCAATGCTGAGTGTTCCAAAGCGCGATTCCGGTTGCGGCCACCAGCACCGGCAATAAGGCGAACCGCTTTCGGTGATTCTTTACTTTTTCACAGCGTTCCTCGTGGCTGCCTGGACTGATCAGACTGATGGTGTTAACAAAGAGCACAGTGATCAATCCGGCGCAGACCGAGAGTTCAAAGACCGCCGCCAGCGGCGCTCCCATATTAAAAAGAAGTAACGTCAGACCGACGCTGCAAATCAAGAGCGCAATCGCGGCACTCAATAACTCGGCGGAAAACGCCGCAATGAGGGCCGGGAGCAGAAATACAGCAATCAAAATGAATAACTGGGATCCCATTTTCATACCTCCATTACTTGACGATCAAACCCAAAACGGTGTTGGCCGGGAGGATCAGCTTACCGATAACCAGCGGATAGAGAAGCCCGACGGCAATCGTAATGACAGCCATCAAAATCGCCGGCCAATAAAAGGCGGGAGATACTTCCCGGATTCCTTCCAGCCCTTCCCGTACTTTCCCAAAAAAGACCGACCGTTGCAACGAGAGCAGATAAGCTAAAGTAATCAGGCTTGCAAAAACCGCCAAACCGGCGATTAGTTGGAAACCGGAGGTCCAAAGCGCGATAATAATGATCAGTTTGCTCCAAAACCCCCCCAGCGGCGGAATTCCGGCAGTCGACAACAAACCGACCACGGATGTCAGCCCGGTAACGGGCATTGGTTTCGAGAGTCCCCCTAATTTGTCCAGATCCCGGGTTCCGGTAGCGAGTTCCACCGCGCCAGCGTTCAAAAATAACAACGATTTGAAAACGGCATGATTGAAGAAATGAAAGACCGCGCCCACCAGTCCGAGCGGCGTCCCGGTCGCGAAACCCAGCATAATATAGCCAATCTGGCTGATGCTGGAGAAAGCAAGCATCCGTTTAAAATCCTTCTGACCCAACGCGAAAAACGCTCCCAGAATCATCGATAAAGTTCCGAGAATCATGATCGTGCCGGTGAACGACTTCGAGAAACCGAAAACCGAGATGATCACGCGCATCATGGTATAGACGCCAGCAACCTTGGTGACGATACCGCCGAGCAAGATTGAAATTGGCGCCGGAGCTGAAGTATAGGCGTCAGGGAGCCATCCATGAAACGGCATCACCCCTGCCTTAAGCGCAAAAGCAAAGAGGATCACCGCCAGGGCCAGTTTGTACCCTAAAGTGTCCGATAGGGTTCCTACGCTTTTTAACTCCGCAAAGGACACGCTGCCGGTCATCCCAAACAGAAGCGCGGTTCCCAACAGCAAAAAGATCGTGGCTACCGCTGAAAGCATCATATATTTGAATGAGCCTTCGCTCCCGTGTTCGTCAAGCTGATAAGCGATCAATATAAATGAACTGACCGAAAGAATCTCTAAAAACACATAAAGCGAAAAAAGGTCGGTCGCCATCACCAAACCGTTCATTCCAGTGACCGCCAGGAGTATCAAAGCATAGCAACCCGGCCTCCGGTCAGGATCCAGCGGGTATCGGAACGCAAAAAAAGTCGCAGCCAGAGCCACCAGGCTGATTGAGATCAGGACCACCAAGCTCAGTCCGTCAATACTCAATAACATACTGCCGCCCAACAGTTTCTCATTCATAACCAACCCATGATTGCTGATCACCTCTTGGCAAGCCAGTCCCAGCGAAGCCGCAACCAAGTAGCAGGTCACCGCGGCAGTAATTACCGTCGCGCCTTGCGCCCATATCTTGCGGAGGATCGGCATCAGCGCCGCTCCGACCAGCGGTACGAAAATGAAAGCTAACAACACGGTACTTTCCTCCTATGGTTCATTTCGTTGCCATTTCGCCCTAACGCATGAACCAGGTAATATAAATCAGGATAAACAGCAATCCTCCGACCGACCAGGACAGGTAATTGGCATACAATCCATTGTGAACTTTACGAATCGAAGTGATGACACTGGCAGCAGCCGGGGCAAAACTTTGATAAACCCAATCGATCCCCCGATCGATTCGGAACAAGACCCGCGCCATCCACAAGAAGACCACTTTGCTCTGAACATAGGGGTCAAAGACGCCCTTCTCAGCCCAATCGTAGATCTGACGCAACCCGGGCAGATGACGAATATGCTCCGTGGCGTCCACCCCTCTACCGCTCAGTTTGACGCCAAGCCAGTGGTTGAGAGCGGCGGCGCAGATGATGCCGATGGTCACCCAAAGCAGCCAGCCAAGATGGTATTCGAAATGAATCTCCGCCACCGCTGCGCCCAAACCCGCCAGCGACGGCTTGATCAAATAATCCAGCGGAAGTTGATAGGCCACGCCGAATAAGATGCAAAAGAACGCCAGAACTGCCATGGGTACGGTCATCGCCCAATGAGACTCGGTAACCTTTTGATGGTCGGCTTCAAGTTTTCCGAAGAAAACGGCATGTCCGAGTTTTAAGAACGCGGCCACCGTAAAGAAAGCTCCCCCCACGGCCGCATAGAAGAAAATCGGATACCCGCTCTCCAAAGCCCCCTCAAAGATCATTTCCTTGGAAACAAAACCACCTACGAACGGGATGCCGAAGACGGAAGCTGAGGCAACCGCGAAACAAGCGAAGGTCAGCGGCATCTTGCGCCACAATCCGCCCAACCGGCCCAGATCGGTTGAACCCGCTTGTTTTTCCACCGAACCGCTGGTCAAAAAGAAGCAACATTTATACATGGCATGATTGATCATATGAAACAGACCGCCCGCCACTCCAATCGGAATACCGGTTCCGACCCCGAGCACCATATATCCCACCTGGCTAATGGCGCCATAGGAAAGCAGCCGCTTGAAATCTCTCTGAACCAGGGCCATCATCGCCGCCAACACGATGGTCACCGCGCCGACGGTCATCATCATCAGCCGCATGCCCAAATCAGGAGTGAAAAAGTCTAACGCCACCCGAGTCACCAAATAAATACCGAGCAATTTTTCAAGCGCAGCCGGCAGGAAAGCCATAAAGGGCAACGGAGCGTCAACCGCGGCATCGGGCATCCAGGTGTGGAACGGCATCGCCGCCGCTTTGGCCATGGCGCCGATCATCATTAACCCAAACGCGACTCCATTAATACCGCCGGTGGTCAACTGCTGAATATCGGACATTACAAGCGTACCCGCTTGGACGCCGGTGATAATGATTCCCAACATCAAACAGAGGTCGGAGAGGCCGACGATAATAAAGGTCTTCATTGCTGTCCGGTACGCCTTCTCGTGGCCAATGGCGATCATGGCGTAAAGGGTAATCAACAACCCTTCCCAGAAGAACAACATGACCAGTAAATTATTGGCCAATGTCGCTCCTAGCGCCATCGCCTCCGAGATAAAGAAGAAACCAAAAAACTGATTGTGTTTGGAATGGCCGGTCATGAATCTGGACGAATATAGGCTCAACAAGAGTGAGAATCCGGCAATCGCAACGGTGATAAACTGGCTGAAGTTGTAATAGCGCAGCCGGAAATCGATTCCAAACCCGAGCCAGGGAATGGCCAGCTCCAATTTTTGTCCCCAAAGGGTCAGCGCAATCAACGTAACCAGTGAAGCGGTTACCAGCGCCAGCGTTTCCCGGACATATCGGACACGGTTCGGAATCGCCAACATGATAAACCCGACACAGGCCGGAATTAAAATAAGAAATAATAACAGCATTTTTTGGTCCATCGTTAGCTCCCCATTATCTGCCGCACGGCAATTTGGATTAACTCATTCGGGAAACGAACCAGAATTCCACTGAGCAAGGACAAAGCGGCCAACACACTTACCGCGGTCAACATGCTCAACGTACCTTCTTTAGCCGAATGAAGTTGGGCTTCACCCATAAATACCACCACAAATACCCGGAACAGATATAAAATGGTCATCAGCGACCCGAGCATAAACACTGCCGCAATCCATGGGTATCCCCCCAAAACCGCACCGGAGATGATCATATATTTCCCGAAAAAACCTCCAAACGGCGGGATGCCCATTACTGACAACGAACAAAGGGCAAACGCCAACGCGGTGACCGGCATTGTCCTGGCCAATCCGCCCATTTTACGAATGTCTTTGGTATGCACGGTATGCTCAACGATGCCGGCGCAGAGGAACAGCCCGCCTTTGGCCAGGGCATGGACAAAAATGAACAACAGCCCGCCCCCGATCGCCAACGGATTATCCATGAACAATCCGAGAAAGATAAAGGCCAACTGGCTAACGGTTGAATAGGCTATCACCCGTTTGATGTCGTTTTCGACCAATGCCGCGCCTCCAGTGACAATGGCGCTGACGGCGACGACCACCGGCAACACCTGATGCCAGATGGGGCCGATCTCCAGGGTTCCAACAAAGATTCTGGCAAACGCGAACACGCCGATCTTCACCAGCACCGCGGCATGAAGCAATGCCGTAACCGGAGAAGGTGCCACTCCGGCGTCAGGCAGCCAGGTATGGAAAGGAAGCGTGGCCGATTTGGAGAAGATGCCGAACATAATCAATAGCACCGCCAGATCGGACGCCGTTTTGCCCTGCATTTGCTGGAGATTGAAAGAACCAAAGTCATTGTAGAGAATAACAAATCCGAGCAACATCGCCAACGCGCCGAACACGGTCACTAAGAACGCCTTGTCGGCCCGGAGCACCACTTCCCGTTCCCGGAAAAAGCCAATCAAGCGCCAGCAGCAAATCGCCGAAATCTCCCAAAAGAGATAGAGGATGATTAAGTTTTTAGAGTAGACCAGACCCATCATGGCGCCTAAAAACAGGACGACCATCAGATAGTATTCGTTCTGATGGTCGTTGTGTTTAATATAGCCAAAAGAATAAAGGATAATAAATATCCCCACCAACGACGCGGAGAGCGCCATAAATACTCCGAGCGCATCAGCTGTGAAATTTAAATCAAACCCGAATACAAATGGTACAAAAAAATTAATTGTCTTCCCAGAAAAAACCAAACCCACCAACGATGCTGAGGCTACGAAAGAGGCCGCGACCAGCAAAAGCGCCAGTAGGTTCCGGATTTGTGCCGATACTTTCCCAATTAGCGGAAGTATTAGCGCTCCGACAATTGGGATCAGAATCGCGTACAACATCACATTTTCCATTGTCTTCCCTCGCTTGGACTAGATTCTCTATTTCAACCGCCATGGGCAGTTTTCTAAGTATACTGTATGCAGTAAAATCTACAGTATTTGAATGAAAATTATATGAGCTTCCTTCAAACAGATATATTTTACTCTCACCCACTGCCAATGTCAATGAAATTACAAATAAGTTTACATGGGTTTTCACAAACTTCATAATCCTCTCCCATCTGCGGTTATAATATTGAAGATCCCTGAAAACGGGGATGAAGATCCAGCGCCGGGCCTTTGGCCGGATTTAGCACTGCCTCTGTGGGAATGCCTCATTAAAAAAACCGGACAAACCGGTTTTATAAGCGGAATTACTCATGTACTTTAAAGGAGCAAGTGACAGCTACAATCGGACATTGGACTTTATCCCTTGCTTCCCTAAACTTCTGCTACAAACTCGGCCTAAGGCCGAGTTTGTAGCAGAAGTTTAGGGAAGCAAGGGATAATCGATTAGTCTTTCATGGCTTCCAGCACTTTTCTAGTTTTTGTAAATCCAATATCTGTAAAATGGCTTCCGTGATTCGCGGATTATCTAAGCAGGGTTACTGGGATTTAAAAAACCGTTTGAAAAAGGAATGATGTTCCGATTGATCACTTGGTTGTTTTTTATATAGTTCAGCGCCACATCGTTTACAATACTCCTGCCAAGCTGATATTTTCCCACCGCAATCTTTGCACTGCATTCAACAATCCCCCTCTCAATCACTTACACACGAATGAGTTTAGGGTTTATCCTCGCTACTATATGATCAATTTTGAAAAAATGGACTATTCTTTGTGCAAAATTTGCCTAATTTATCTCAAAAGGCATGTTCTACCGTTTTTCCGCCTCGCATAGAATATTGCCAGGAAAGGTGGGTTGGACTTGCCGGAGTTAATGCCAAAAAAACCGTCACAGCGGGTCCCATCCTGGTTTTTCTATGTGACGCTGGGAATTATTCTGATGATCATCAGTGCCTTCGCAATTGTAGCTATCCGAAACCAACCGGCCCGATTACCGCCGGGAGCCATTGCCAAGCTACGTACCGGTCCGATCCGCTTGGATACCCAGACCAGCCGGTTCATTCTTCGCAAAGCCCTCCCTGCGCTGGAACGCTCGGCGGGTGAAGAGGATCCTTTTACCTTGTTCAATTTTAATTGGACCGAAATTTATTGGAAGCTTGCCGCCAATATTAAAAACGCTACTCCCCAGGAGATCCTTAAAACCCAGTTTCCGTTGTTGGCATTGGCCAAGCCCCAATCTCCGCCTCCGCTCTTGATCACGAGGCCCATTCAACCGCAACCGCAATTGCCGAAAACGGAACCGCCATCGCCAATCGCCCCGAAGCTTTCGGGCGATCCGGTAATCTTTATTTACCATACTCACACTTCCGAATCCTATCTGCCGGTGAGTGGAAGAGATCACGCGTTAAAAGGAAAAGGAGATATCGTACAAGTAGGGACTTACTTAACCAAGATTTTGGAGGAAAAATACGGTCTAAGAACGTTCCATTCCGAGGAATTGCACGATTATTACCCCTTCCGGGAATCGTACCTTCGTTCGCAAGTCACGGCAATGAAGACCATTAAAGAATATCCGTCCTTTAAAGTAGTGCTGGATGTCCACAGGAACGCCACTCCGGGCGTTGATGCGACCTGTTCCGTAAAGGGGCAGGAAATGGCCACGATTGCCCTGGTGGTGGGCAGCGATAAAATGGGCTTGCCCCATCCGCATTGGAAGCGAAACTATCAATTCGCATCCAAGATCGCCGAAAACATGAATCTGTATTACCCGGGGTTATGCAGCGGCGTGGTTTTGTCCGATGCCCGCTATAACCAGCATTTGCACGACCGGTCGCTGATCATCGAATTTGGCGATCATAACTCCACGATGGAAAAGGTCTACCGATCCGTTGATTTGTTCGCGGAAATCCTGGCGCTGACCATGGCTCAAGATTCTTCCGTTTCATCTACCAGTGAGACTAATTGAGATTGATAGGTACCCCAAGATTCCGGCTGCGATCCATCCAATGGATGCCCCAGGAAAGTGGTGACCATCGCCACCAATCCTGAAACAATCCCGGTCAACTCGGTCGGGCCGGAAGATAAACCGAGCAAACCCCCAATTTTTGTCCGGTCAAACAGCCGCCCATCTACAAGGGAATCGTAATATATAATGCTATTACCCCAGAAGAGGTGGAGTATGGCCTCCTTCTTCTCTTCCTATACAATCATTTATTAAATTAAGAAATTTTTTTAAAATTGCTGAAGTATTAAACAGGATAAAAAAGGAATTCCCCCATCAATCTAGAATTGCTTACTCATTATTTATGGAGGTGTAAACAATGCGGACCAAACTTTTCATAGCATGGGTTCTAAGCTTAGTCTTAATGTTGACGTTAAATGCTGTAACATTCGCATGCTTTATCTTCACTCCCAAGATTGCCGCCATCTCCGTCAGCCAAGCCCTAAACAACGGCCCTGTCTCCTTGACCATCACCGGCCAAAGATTCAACAAGAACCGGACCACAGCCAAGCTGGTGCAAGGTACTACGGAGATCCTCGCCGCCGAAGTTAAATTCAACTCCAAGACCGAAATCAATTGTACGTTTGATTTGAAGGACAAACCAGTCGGCAAATACGACGTAGTGGTATCCAACTCGGCCAAAAAGTTTGCAACGTTAGCTGGAGCTTTTGCGGTCGAGTACCCCGCTCCCGTCGTCAAATCGATCATTCCAAAACAGGGCCTACGGAAATCGGTATTGTCCGTCACCGTGGCCGGTACATACTTCCGAAATGGCGCCAAAGTTAAATTAAGCGGCAGCGGATTGACCGACGTCAACGGCGAGAAAGTAAATGTCGCCTCGGGAGATCAGCTCACTTGCGATCTGAACTTCATGGAGGCCGTGGCCGGGGTTTATGATGTCACCGTCACCAATGACGACGGCAAAACAAGCACCCTTGCCAAAGTATTCGCCGTCGAGAACCAACCCCCGACCATTGTCATGATTGTTCCCAATAACGGTTTCAACAAAGGTTTCGTCAAATTAACCTTCACCGGTTCCGAATTCGACCCCAAGACCACCGGGAAGTTGACCCTTCCCGGCCAGGCAGAGATCACCGGTTCCAACCCGGCCTATGAATCCGATCTCAAGCTCTCTATGGATTTTGATCTTACCAATCAACCGGTAGGCGCGTACGATGTAGTGATTACCAACCCGGATGGCAAGTCCGCGACTCTCGCGGGTGGATTCACGGTCCAACAATCTACGGAATCCAAAGCGGACGAAGCGAAGGTGGCCGAACCTCCCAAGGAGGAGCCGAAGTCTACCGCCGTCAACGCCACATTAAAATCGATCTTCTTTGATTTCGACCGGTTCAGCGTCCGAAGCGATCAGACCGCCCGCTTGAATGACGACATCGCGGTACTCAAATCCTATTTAGATGCCTATATCTTGATCGACGGTCACGCCGACGAACGTGGCACCCGCGAGTACAACAAGGCGCTGGCCGCTAAACGGGCCGAAACCGTCAAGCAAGAATTGATCAAAGCCGGCTTCGACGCCAGTAAAATCACGGTAAGCTCCTACGGTGAAGATTACCCGATCAAGAAGGGCCATAACGAAGAATCCTGGTGGTATAACCGTCGGGTTGATATTTCCATGTGGGATACCAATCCCGCCACCTGGAACGATCGCATGCAATCGATTCTGTTCGTCAAAGGATCAGCGGTTGTCGATTCTGGCGAAAGCCTGAAGCTTAATCAAAGCGCGGCCAGCCTTCAAGCGGATCCAAACAGTTTCGTGATCCTGGTGGCCAACTCCAAAGATTACCGCACCGCAAAAGAGAACCTGGAGATCTCCAAAGATCGTCTAAATGCGGTCAAGGCTAATTTAGTCAAGGCTGGAGTCAGCGAAGAAAAGATCAGCACCATTGAAAGCGGTAAGGTTTATTCCTTCCTCACCGACAATCAAGGCGCCACCGACAATCGGGTCGATCTGATCTTCATCGAGTTATAAACAAGCCGACCTATCTTAAACACCCGGGAGACCCGGGTGTTTTTTAATTCAAAAAACAGTGGAAATAAAAAAACCCCAAAAGGGGTTTTTTATTCATGCCTTACTTACTTGGTGTTTTTGGCGACGCCGACCAAATCCTTAAAAGCCTGGCCGTCATGAACCGCCAAATCAGCCAAAACCTTCCGGTTGACTTGAACCCCGGCTTTTTTCAATCCGCTGATGAAGGTACTATAGGACATTCCGTTTAAGCGGGCGGCGGCATTGATCCGAGTGATCCAAAGCTTCCGAAAATCACGTTTTTTAGCCCGGCGGTCACGGAAAGCGTAGGCCAGAGACTTTAATACTTGAGGATTGGCCGCGTGAAAAATCCGACTTTTGGAGCCGCGATAGCCTTTCGCCAGTTTTAGAATTTTTTTATGACGATGGCGGGAAGTAAATCCGCCCTTCACTCTTGCCATAAATATCTCCCCTTACTTAATTTCTTATAAACCCAACATCCGCTTGACTCTTCGTTCGTCCCCGGAACTGATGACTTCGGCTTTTCGCAGACCCCGTTTGCGCTTGGAGGTCTTCGACTCCAACAAATGACGTTTAAACGCATTATTCTTTGTAATTTTACCGCTTCCGGTTACCTTGAAACGCTTGGCCGCTCCACGATGGGTCTTCATTTTCGGCATCTGGTAAACTCCTCTCTATTTGGTAATGCTAGCGACGTTTATCGCCTCAGATTGGCTTGATTTATTTTACGCTGTGTGATGACGGCGAAAGCCGCAACGTATGATTACTCCGCTTTACTGGCAAGAATCATAATCATATTCTTACCTTCGATCTTGGGCTCGCGCTCCATCACGGCACTGTCCCGGACGCTTTCGAAGAGTTGCAGTAAGAGATTTTTTCCCAATTCGGCATGGACAATTTCACGGCCCCGGAAGCGAATCATCGCTTTGACCTTGTCTCCATCCTTGAGAAACTTCTGAGCGGCCTTAATCTTCACTTGAAAGTCATGTTCCTCGATCTTCGGCGTCATCCGAATTTCTTTGATCTCGATGATTCGTTGTTTCTTACGGGCTTCCCGTTCCCGTTTGCTCTGTTCGTAACGGTACTTTCCGTAATCCATGATCCGGCATACCGGAGGTCTCGCGGTTGGGGCGACTTCCACCAGATCCAGCTCTTTTTCCTGCGCGATTCGCAATGCATCCCGAACCGACATGATGCCTAACTGTTCCCCTTCGGAACTTACCACCCGGATTTCTTTGGCGCGGATCTCCTCATTAATTCGCAACTCGTTACTAATCAGCCAACACCTCCCAAAAACTACAATAAAAAAAACGGGTATACTCCACCCGCCTGCAAAGTCAATCAATCTTCGACTTTTTATGGACCCAACCAACTAAAACCGTCATTGGGTGAGAAGCGGATGGCTTCTA
Organism: Bacillota bacterium; assembly: GCA_023402395.1. Lineage (GTDB taxonomy): Bacteria > Bacillota > UBA4882 > UBA8346 > UBA8346 > JAEYGI01. Next base: position 37,999 of record JAEYGI010000063.1, on the reverse strand, counting down.
CTTGAATAATGAAAGTATATCATGAATCCGCCGGTTTCGTCAATAAAAAACCCTTTGATGCGAAATAGACGTTAAAACCGGAAGAAATTGTTATCAAGACTCTTTGAATGTCCGGGGATGCTAAGCTCAAGGAGGGATCTAATGAAAGCATCCACTACTGGTCTGGTTGTGGCTGGTGTTGGTACGGCGGTTTCCGGATTGGGGGCCGCTATGCTGAAAAAGAAATGGGGTGTTGGAATATTGGGGTTTGGGTTGGCCCATGTCGTCCTGGGGCTTTTGGATATGGCCCGCCCCACTATTCGTCAATCCTAACCTCTCCGGGAGGCGCGCTTCGCAAGGCCGCCTCTCTCTCATTTTTGTGGCACCAGTCAAGGGCTCGCCCCATCGCTTCCGGAGGTTCGCAATAAAATTCCATGGCCTCACCGGTCCGGGGATGAGTAAAACCCAACAGCGCGGCATGAAGGGCCTGCCCAACGATAGGAACCGGATCCCGCCGCCATCCGTATACCGCATCACCCACCAGCGGATATCCGAAGTGGCTGAAATGGACCCGGATTTGATGGGTCCGGCCCGATTCGAGCTTCACTTCCAGATAACTGTATTGGCCGATAAACTCCAACACCCGGTAATTGGTGGCTGCCGGCCGGCCGGTAGGGACGACCGCCATTTTTTTGCGTTCTACCGGATGCCGTCCGATCGGAGCTTCGATCCGGCCGCTTGCCGCGGGAGCGCCGTGAACGAGCGCCAGGTAAACCCGTTTCATCAGGCGCTGTTTGATCTGATGTGCCAACGCCAGATGGCTGTGATCGTTTTTGGCTACGACCAAAAGCCCGGAGGTATCTTTGTCGAGCCGATGCACGATTCCCGGCCGGATCACCCCGCCGATGCCCGACAAGTCGGGGCAATGGGCCAAAACGGCATTCACCAGCGTACCTTGATAATTACCGGCCGCTGGATGCACCACCATTCCTCTGGGCTTATTGATCACAATCAAATCCTGATCCTCATAATGAATCTCCAGCGGAATGGTCTCCGGCTCAACCAGCAGCGGCTGGGGATCTTCCCAGTGAACTTCCAGAATATCGCCGGGTTCAGTCCGGTAACTGGCTTTGAGAACTTTATCTTTGCAGGAGACATTCCCGGCTTCAATTAACTTTTGAACAAACGACCGTGAGGGCCAGACTTTGGTTTCCGCCATAAAAACGTCCAATCGCTGGCCAGCGGCCGAAACCTCAACGGTTAAGGTCAGTGATGGCATCAGCTCCCAATCCCTTCCGCCGGAAGCGCCGTTGCAGATAATAGATGGTTCCGAACGCAAGGCCAGCCAAAGTGATGCAAACCACCTGCGCCAAGCTGAGCCAGGGCCCGACCATCGGTCCTACCCGGAAAAACTCGACCACGAATCGAAGAATTGAATAAAGACCGACATACAATAAGAACAAAAAACCGGGAAACTGACGGTGATTCCGGTTGGCCCATAAAATCGCGAACAACAGCAGACTCCCCGCCATGGAGTAGAGCTGGGTCGGATGCCGCAACGCGGCATCTCCCGCGGCGCACTGAATAGCCCATGGCAATGCACTGATCTTGCCGTAACAACAACCGTTGAGCAGGCAACCGATCCGGACGATCGCGTATCCGAGCGCGATAAAGGGAGCCACCAGATCGGCCAGGGTCCATGGGAAAATCTTTTGGCGCTTCACGAACCAAAACCCGGCCAAGAATCCGCCGATCAAGCCGCCGTGGAAAGCCAACCCACCCGAGTCTATCCGGAAGATTTCCAACGGTGCCCGCAGGTAGTAGTGATATTCCGTAATTACGTACGCCAGGCGGGAACCGGCCACTGCCCCGATCAAAACCCAGATCCCGAGATCCACGATGGTATCAAAGCGAATGTTCAAGCGCCGGGCGGCGCGGCCGACTCCGGTAATCCCAACGATGAAAGCGACAGCCAGCAATAATCCGTAGGAATGAACCGGCCAGCCGAAAAGCTCAAATAAAACCGGCCTCATCTTTGCTCCCCCTTTACAAATACAAATGCTCTACAAACGATCTTCCGCCGGTCCGGCTTTACCCGGCTCAGTGTCTTTGGGCCGACCCCGGTATTCAGCGATGAGCAATCCGGCCATAATCAGGCCGACCCCAATAACAATCCCGGTATCGGCCAGGTTAAATACGGGCCAAAAATGAAAATCCAAAAAATCGACCACATATCCGAGGCGGACCCGGTCCGCCAAATTTCCGGCCGCGCCCCCCAAACCCATCGCCAAACCCCACCGGAACAACCCCGGATAGGCGGATAGGCGGCGGCGGTTCATCCAGACCAGGATAAATACCATCGCGGAGATGGCAATCAGTACCGATGTGTAGCCGTCCATGATGCTGAAGGCCGCGCCATAATTTTTAGCGTAGGTCAGAAAGAACCAATCTCCGCTAATCTTGATACTCTGAAAAGGAGTCATCTTCGATTGCACCAGCCACTTGGTGGACTGATCAAGTAAGAAGACAACCAAAGCCGCCATCCAATACAATTGTCCTTCTCCTTCCGACGCCTGACGCCGGATCATAAAAACAGCGCCAAGATCAACCGAAACCGGGGTTTCATTGATTGATGAAACGCAGCGATAAGATAGAGGGTGGACATATCCCACCCTCTACCCCCTTTGTGCTAACAGCGTTGTGATAAATTCCGGCTTGAAGGCCGGGATCATACACAAAAGCTCAGAAAAAGCAAGTGATAAAGTCGCTTCTCAAAGAGTTCCGCCAGCCTATAGTCGAACATAGGGCTTTAACACATGGCATTTGAATTCGCCGTGTTTGACAAAAACCCTTTATTTGCTTCGAAATTTCCGGAGCGCATCGTTGGGGCTTCAATCTTTCCTTGGTTTCGTAGAAAACTCAAAATACGGGCTCAATCAAGCTGATCCCGATTGGCGGGATCCGGCGGGATCTCATCTCCAGCCCCAAAATCAATGACGCCATCGACTCGTTCCACAATCCCCTGATCCTCATCCGCATCATAAAACGTATCCTCGTACGAGTCAGTTCCCCCTAGATCGGAAGGGCTTTCGGAAGTCCCATACCTAGCGACTGACTGCCAAACATCCTCCCCGTCGGTCGCCACATAATCGGTGTCATCCAAAAAACTCCGGCCGAACGGTGGTGACAACACCTCTTCCTCTACGGGCCGTTCCCGGTTAATGAACTGATCCGCCGTTTCCTTGGCGCATTCAATACATAAACTGGTGTACGGAAGCGCTTCCAAACGGTCCATAGCGATCTCCTGGCCGCAAAGCTCGCACCGTCCATACGTCCCATCATCGATCCGGTTCAGTGCTTCCTCAATTCGATGGTAAATCTCCTGGGTATTGTTCCACAACGCGAGATCTTTCTCGCGCTCAAAGGTTTCCGAGCCCAGATCCGCCGGATGGTTGTCATAGGAAGAAAGTTCCCCAATGGCGTCGGTCTGGGCGTAATCCATTTGAAAGCGGCGTGATTCGTCAAGCTCGGCCTCAATCCGGTCATGCTCCGCCTTTAGCCTGTCCCGGAATTCATTCAATTTTCGATAATCCATCATCGCTACCCCTTTCCGGTTTCCTGTTTGAGTGGGATTGAAGCCGACTCCGCTTCTCGTCCTGGGCCACGAAACGGCTTCGGCTTGAATTGAATCTTAGGAATACAGCCGCAACTGCTGATTAACGATTCGCACCAATTCAGCGATATATTTCCCGATGACGGGCAGGTTTAAACTGGCCAACCGGGTCAGCAAAACCAAAAAGATGCTGGCGATGATGGTCAGCCCGATAGCGATCCCAAAGCCGCGGGCCAGGCCGGAAAGAAAGTTCAAAAAGATCAGCCGCGCCGGATTTTGAATCAACTGCATAAATTCGGCCAGATTCGCCTTTTCCAGCTTTTGCTCAACACGAAGCATTTTGCGGTATAATGCCGCCACTTGACGACGATTGATGAAGGCGATCACTCCTCCTATCCATAATGAAAACCCGCGCGAAGGCCTTTGGGGACACGGGAGCGCAACCTGAAAAATTTGAGTCTTGTGGTTTTAAATAGGGTGCCTCCCTTGGCAAAAAACTATCAGAGTTTCTTTTGATTTTAACAGTAACTGGGGCAAAGGACGCTTCAATTGCAGCGTCAATCGCTGCAAAAGGAGCACGGGCCGCCCCAGTTGAGGGAAGGACCGCTTCAAGTGAAGCAAGTGCCGCTTCCAGTCGAAATAGTGGAGTTTCATTTGGAGCGACGGTTGCTCCAAATGGAAATGCTGGATTCATATTTGAAGCAGATGTTCCTTCAGATGGGAATATTAGATCTTCATTTGAAGGAATTGTTTCTTCAGATGGAAATATTGGAGGATCATTTGAAGGAAATGTTCCTTCAAATGGAAATGTTGGAGCTTCATTTGAAGGAAGAGTTTCTCCAGAACGAAATATTAGATCTTCATTTGAAGGAAAAGTTCCTTCAAATGGGGGAAGGGCCGCTCCAGATGGAAAAAGTGTTCCTTCAGTTGGGGGCAGACTCGCTCCAGATGATCCGGGAGTTGGATCAGTTGGAGCAACCCTTGCTTCAAATGGAAAAAGTGTTGCTACAGATGCCGCGGGAGTTGCTTCAGTTGGAGCGAAGGCGCCCAGTTAAGGCGGGCTTGGAGAAGATAAAAACCCGTCGCTAGACGGGTTATTTAAACTTGCGTTTTCTGGCTGCTTCAGATTTTTTCTTTCTTCTGACGCTTGGCTTTTCGTAATGCTCGCGTTTGCGAACTTCCGCTAATATGCCGGAAACTTGACATTCCCGCTTAAAACGGCGTAATGCGCTGTCCAATGTCTCGTTCTTACCGATCTTAATCTCGGTGGCCACCTATTTCCCTCCCCTCACTGCTTTCCTACCCCATGACCCGTTAGCAGTGCCCGGTTCGAAAACAAAATTACATTATATTATTTTACTACATTAAACCCATAAATGTCAATCGCTTAACCGGGAGGCCAACCCAACGGCCGGCCGGCAATAATGTGAAAGTGTAGATGCGGCACCGCTTCTCCGGCATCCCGGCCAAAGTTGACCACCACCCGAAACCCGTCCGCTTTCAAGCCCAACTCCGCCACGGCGGACTGAACTCCTTCGAACAGACTGGTGGTCAAACTGGACTCGATCAGTTTCGGATCACAAATATTGTCGATGTGTTGTTTGGGAATCGCTAAAAGATGAGTAGGAGCTACCGGATTAATATCTTTGAAGATGATGATCTGTTCGTTTTCATACACTTTCTGGCTGGGTATTTCACCACGAACAATCCGGCAGAAGATACAATCGGACACTCAGATCTCTCCTTTATTGAATAATTTTCGACATCTCTAAATAAATTCCTGCTGCGATTCGAATAAAGTTTAGCGACAGGCAATAAATTTATCGCTCCCGTAGAGCTGCCGAAAAATAGCTAAAGACCAACTTCATCCCCGTTTCTGGTATGACTGCCCCGCTACGGGCACGCGGCCGTGTTCAGCGCCATGCTTTTAACAAATTCCGTGCAATATGCCCGCCTCGGCTCCGACGATCTTCACCAGAATGAGTTTATTCTTAAGATTCGATTTCGATTCCACGTTAACCCGGAGATATTCTCCGGACAAACCGTGCCATTGTGTTTCTTCCCGTTCTTCAAATAATACTTCCACCGTGCGTCCGATGAATTTTCGGGCGAATTCGGCGGCCGATCGGTTCCCGATCTCCTGGATCCTGTGGCTGCGAATCTCCTGTTCCGAAGCAGGAACCCGCCCCGGCATTTGGAAAGCCGGAGTACCTTTCCGCGGCGAATAGCGAAATACATGAATCCGGCTGAAGGCCTGATCCCGAACATAATTTGCAATTTCATCAAAATCGTGCTCCGTTTCACCAGGAAACCCGACGATCAAGTCCGTCCCAATCGCTATCAATGGATTTTTCTCCCGCAGAGCCCTCAATAACCCGGTGTACTCCTCGCAAGTATAATGTCGGTTCATCAATTGCAAAATCCGAGAACTGCCGCTTTGAAGCGGAATATGTAGAAATTGACAAATGCGTCGCTGGTTGACGATAGTATCAATGAGATCTCCGTCAATTTCATGAGGATCGATGGAACCGAGCCGAATCCGGAAATTCCCCGGCACTTTCAAAATCTCCCGCAACAATTGATTCAGCGTATGATTGAGATCCTTGCCATAGGACCCGAGATGAATTCCGGTCAATACAACCTCTCGGTATCCCTGCTCCGCTAAAACCCGCATTTTCTCCACGACCTGGTCCGGAGGCATGCTGCGAACCCGGCCCCGAGCGTAGGGAACGATGCAATAAGAACAGAATTGATCGCAACCTTCCTCGATTTTTAAGGTGACCCGGGTCCGATCCCCCACCGCTCCGACGGGCAGATCCTGCCAGGCGGTTAACTCGGCGGTCGAAGCGACCCGCACCATATTCCGGTGCGTTTGCCGAAATTCTTCCACCAACTCGACAATCCGGTGGCGGTCCGCCATTCCGATTACCAAATTGATGCCGGGGATTCCGGCCAATTCCTGAGGAGCGGTTTGCGCATAACATCCAGTGACCGCGATCACAGCTTCGGGATTGGCTCCGATGGCTTTCCGAATCATCTGCCGGGACTTTCGTTCCCCCACTTGAGTGACGGCGCAGGTGTTGATCACATAAACGTCGGCCGTGGCGTCAAAAGGAACGATTTCATAGCCGCGTTCGCGAAACAGAATCATCAGATTGGATGAATCGTTCTGATTCACCTTGCAACCCAACGTGTGAAAAGCCACTTTCATCGGCCGAACCTCATCATTGGATCCACCGGTCGCCGCAACGGACGATCGACCAATGCCAGAAGAAACAGGTTGCCGTTCAGGAGAACCGCAAACGCCAACAATTTGGCGGTAAACGTCCAATCCACCACGATATAAAAAGTCATTAAAAAATTAAGAACCGTAATCCCTAATCCAAGGTACTTCCGGTATAAGGAAGGACAGTGGGTAGCGAGATATTTGTAAATGCAAGCCTCAATCAGAATTAGAAAACTCCAGCCCAGCAACTCCCGTTGCCACGGCCCCATAAAGCCGGTGTCTTTCACCCGCCATACCGAAAATAAGGTCAACAAAAATCCGGAAAACGTCAGAATCGAACTCGAACATAACTTCCACACCGTAAGCGATGGCGCGCCGTCCATTGAACGCTCCGTTGCGACACGAGAAACAAAAAAAGCGCAACTGATCCAGAGTCCGCCAACCACGCCGATGAACCAGACCGGTGGAATTAATAACACCAATAGATATGAAAGGACCATGATCACCCACGGCGACCAACGGGCGTAATATTCGAAGGTAAAGCCGATCAGGCATCCCAATAGGTACAGCGTTAATAAAGTAAACGACTCCATTACTGCTCCTCCGGTTTTACTTGGGCATCCGGCCGATCGAACCGGCTGTGGATATAGATGGATCTGCCTAAGCCGGGGTCAAAAGCCGACCATCCGGTTTCGCCGCTCTCCGCCCGGATGATCGTTAGAAATTTGGTGACTTGCGCGTCCAAATTATCGGCGTGATGCAAAATACAGGCCTCGATGATCAGCGGTTCCACCGGCGACCCCCATTCCATAATCCCGTGATGGCTGACTAGCAGATGAAGCAACTGATTCTTGAGCGCCGCACTCTTGGGGGTGTTTGCGTCCATTGTTTCGGCGATGGCGTGGTTGACCATTTCCACGCCCAGCACCAGGTGGCCGATGAGCTTTCCCTCATCGGTCCCGGAAAACCCTTTTCCCAACTGATATGTTTTAGTCTTCCCAATATCATGCAAAATAGCACCGGTCAACAACAAATCACGGTTCACCGCCGGGTAATAATCCGCCGCCGCCCGGCACATCGCGGTTACGCCCGCAGTGTGTTCAAGCAGGCCTCCCACATAAACATGATGTCGTTTCAAAGCCGCCGGAACCCGCATGAATTGAGCCGCGAAATCCCGATTGCCGAAAAAATGTTTGAGTATTTTTTGAAGGTCCGGAGTTGTAACGGACTCAATCGTCCCGGCGATGTAATTCCAGTAATCAGTGAGATTTCCCGGCGCGGCCGGTAGAAACTGCCCATAATCCACTTCATGTTCGGGCAAAACTTTGAACAGCGCCTGGTTTTTCCCTTCCCATTCCAGTTGCATCTGATCCTTGAATACTTTGGGCTGGACATTATGGAGTTCAATGACTCTCCCGGCCGCCAAGCAATTAAACAACTCCTCGTCGGCGCTCCATACCTTTACCGCCAATTCGCCGCTGGGATCAGCGATCTTCATGGCCAAATAATTGCTGCCGTTTTTGGCGACTTTCAGTTGGTTCTCGGTAATCAGATACCTACCCGAGACCGGAGTCGACGCGGCGATTTCTTTAATTTTCATGGTTTCCCGCCTTTCCTAAAAGCGTTGTGATAGACATTGGCTGAAGGCCGCGAATGTCACACCGCTCCTAAACAATCGGTCATTATCCCCAGGATTTTGGCCATTGATAATAGATCTCTGGCGTTATGCTTCAGGATGGCCGCGATCAAGCTCCGGTCGCCCGTCTCCACAAATCGGTGATAATAATCGGCCACTTCTGAACCGGGGAGATCGTCCGGCCTTTCTTCGGACAACAAATGACGCTCAATAGTTACCAGCCGACAATTGGGCAAGGTGTCGCGGTAGTTTTTCCGGGCGGTCCGGAGCAAGTCGACATGGACCGACCGGTCCATGTCGCACAGTTGATGATACCGCATCCGGCCTCGCAAATAGGGAATATCAAAACTTCGGCCGTTGAAGCTGGTAATCAGCGCCGTTTGTTTCAGTTCATCCAGCACTTCCCGCAATAACGCCTTTTCTTCCGAATAATCCCTGGCCAAATACTGCGAAATGATTCCCCGTTCCTCCTCAAACCGCAATACGCCCACTAAAAAAACGGGGTTTACGTAATATAATCCCACGGTTTCGATATCAATAAACTTAATCTGCCGCGGGTCGAAGAAACTCAACAGTTGAAGGTCGCTGGCTCCATAAGCGGCAAGTCGCTCATAATTCCGGGTCTCAATCAAGCGGAGCACGTCAGTTGCAGCCCGACCCCAACGGGGGTGACGGATTAGGTCATATAACGTCTGAAACCCGTCATCTCTCAGCTTTTGAGCGGTGACTTCCCCTACTCCGAAGATTAATTTAAAATCAGCCTCCAGCAAATCGCGTCCGGGAAAACTAAAGGCAATGTTTTGAGTCCAAAGTTCGAGCCGCTGACATGTTCCGTCTTCGTTTTGCTGTTCCCGATTATCCGCGACTTGAAACACGGACTGAAACGAGTCGTTGTCGGAGAATAACGGCATGCCGGCTCCCATTCAAAGTCACCTCAACCAAACACTCGTAATGTAATAAAATCCTCAGATCAAGAAATGAGTTGTCACTACCGTTTGCCCGGTTTCCCTTTCGGTCGTTGCGGAGCGGACGAATTATCCTCGGAAACCTCAAAACTGAGGTTAACTCCTTTGACTACGGTGAAGCTTTTCTCATTCATCAGGATTTTTACCCGTTCACCGTGGATCTCTTCTCCTTTCGGCCGTTTCAAGCGGGCATTCCCGATGAATATCAGTTCCTGGAATTGGTCAAGATACTCAACCCGTTCAGCCGTTCCCGTAAAATCCGAATGTTCAAGCGCCACCTCTCCAGAAGCCGTAAAATCTCTGGTCTCTACTCGAAACTCAAGTTGCTGGCAGTTCAGGCTGAAGGGCTCCTTGGCCTTTCCGTTTTTGGCGGTCTGTTTGGGCCGGTTTAACGTAGCGTGGCCGTCAAAGGCGAGTAGCTGCAATTGATCATCATATTGCATCCGATCCGCCGAACCGTTAAATTCCTCATGCCGAAAGACGGCATCCTCTGAAGCATCAAAGTTTTTTTGATCAATATTCAGTAAAATCCGGGAGCTTGACAGTTCGAAGGGATCTTTGGTCTTACCGTCCGCTTCCGTCTTTTGAGGCCGTTTCAATAATGCCTGTCCGGAAAATAACAGCTCTTGCCGCTGATCATTGTATTCGACACTGGTGGCGGCGCCATTGAAGTCATCGTGAGTAAAACGGACGTTTCCTCCAGCCAGAAAATTTTTGTCGTCCACTTCCAGATGGAGCTGATCGCAGGTCAGAGCGAACGGTTCTTTGCTTTTTTGGCCAGGATCCGCTTCCACCCGGTAACGCTCCAATTGAACTCCGCCGTCAAAATCTCCGACTTTTTGGCGCAAATCGTACTTCAAAGTTTTCCCCTGGATCGCGATCTCCGATTGCCGGAGAATAACCCCTTTGGTTAACGTGACCGACTTCAGATCCAGATCAATCACAGCGTTCTCAGTGTTGATAACGGTCTTTCCCTGAACGATCTTAACCGCTCCATCAATGTAAGTGTGCTTTTTCTTGGTATCACCCCAGATCGACTTGCCGGTGATTTTCACAGGTTCAGCCACCCCGAGGCAAACGGAGAACGTAAGCAGCCACGTTATCACAAAAAACGCTATTTTTCTCATAGATTAAGCGTAACCTCCTCCGGTTCATGAACCTCAAAGCGTTTTTGCTTTGAGTAATAGGTTAACGCCCGGGAATGAATTTCATCGCCATCCTGGACCAGCATAACTTGTCCTTCAAGATATAATTCTTCTTGGTCGACATTGGCCCGCATTTTAGCGGCAGTGACCGTTACTTCGTCACCCACATAACGAATTCCTTTTTCCGAACTAATAACCTCCGTCTGATAGTCCATCACCGCTTCCGAGGTGGTAAAGGTACCGTCCTTAAAATCGGCGGTCAATCCTTTTCCAATGGTTAATTGGCTTCGATGCTTCTCCCAGCGGGCCCACCCGGCGGTAAAGGTCACGCGCTCGCCTTTGACCGAGAAGATCACTCCTTCGGTTATCGTTTCAAAATACACTAAATTACCGTCCGAAGTCTGCCAAATTTTTTCGGCCTTAATCTCCCAAGCCTTCTGATGATCATCCCATCCGATTAAAGAACTGCCCCGAATTGAAATGCCCGGGACATTGGGTGGCGGAGGGCGGGAAGGAAGATTAGGAGCCTGTCCAATCAGATCCCACCAGCCTCCATATCGTCCGGCAACGTAGATCCCGACCGTCATGAAAACAATTGTCGCAAGTTTTTTCAATTCAATACGGCAATTCATTAAGCAAATTCATATCCTCATTTAATTTGAGCGTAGCCTGCGGAAAAGCTTTAATTACCACTTGGAACCAGAACTCCTGAGTTATCCAGTCATATTGAAATTGTAGCTCCCGGCAATGCCAGTCATAGGAAAAAGTGGTATTGCCGATCGAAAACTCGTCACGTAACATATTATATTGCGCAGCCGCTTTCACTTTCAAGTTCTTCGTCAGATGCTGTTCAACCTCAGCTTCAAATTGTTTATTGGTCCAGGGGTTGACCAAATCCAAAAAATTGTAGCCCAAGTATAAAACTATCCTCCAATTTTCCCACGGGTGATAATTGACCGTAAAATTGGTTGACCCCAATCCCTCACCCCAATAGTAAATGGTATTAAAATTGACATTGTTCTTCGGAGAAGGGGTCCAACTGGCGGAGAGATTGGCTGGAGAAGCGATCGCTTGTTCAAAGTTATATGCGGTGGAAAATGACGCATTCAATTTTGGGCTGTTCCAGGCCCAATTATTTTTGGCATATGAACCGGGCAGAATATATTCATCCGATTTTCCAAAATACGCGGTGGCCTCACCGGTTACCCCAGTATAACCATACTCAATGCTGGTACGGAAATAATCATTAAAATAATTGGTCAATGACAGACCGTCCTCCACTCCCAGTATCTCGGAATCTCTCTCCAAGTAATCCAATTGAAAATAGCGGTAATGAAGATTCGTATTATTATCCAACTGAAGGCGGTTCTTTTTCCACAACATAACTGATTTACGTAGATCAACACCCAACCGTTCTCCTTTGGTATTTAAATAGGAGTCATATTGCTGTCTTTCCATATAAGTGTATTGTATCGTTGTTCCAATATCCTCAACATATGGCAATTTCCAAGCATTATTTGAGGAAGTCAATTCGGTAAAATTGTAGGAGCGGGTCGAGTTATAATCGTAGACTAGATTGTTCTGCCAGGATTGAAAGCTTTTGGCGAAAGCAACCCGATAAAAATACTGATTAAGGCTTACGGTGTTGTAATATAAATTTTGAGTATACGCTTTCCCGGTATATAAATTCACCCGGAATGTCGGATCAAATGAATAGTCCCAGGAACCGTTAAAATCCATCCTGCGAGTAATCGCCACGTCCCCCCCGCCGATGTTTGATCCGGTGTCGGTTAAACTAAAGTTCAAGTACGGATATGGAGATATTCCCCGAAATCTCAAATGCAACTCGTTCTCTAAATATGAATCCATGTAAGAGGAGTTTCGTTGCCAAGTTGTGAGATCCGTTTCAAAATTCCGTTTGGGATCAGTGGTGTTCTGATAATTAAAGGCAAATTTGTAATCAATCGGTTCTCCGTAATTAGACTTATCTATGACGGCGTATTCCTGATACCATTTAATATTTGGCTCCTGCTTAAAAATATGACCGAGCCCATATTCATTGTTTCCAAATTGTGTTAGCTTGGTCTTGAATTTTAAAGTGTTTCTTTGATTGACAAAGTAATTATAAGCCACCAGGAAATACCACCCGTCGGTTTGATTCTGCCCCACCTCAACCTCAAAATTATCATCACCCTCCTTAAGTGAGATATAAAGGTAGGGAAGATAGAACCATGGCACGTTCCGTTCCCAAATCCAAACCCCGTGCATGATAATGCGCTCGTCTGGATAATATTCAAGCTCCTTGGCGGTGAGGTGATAATGGGGTGTTTCCAAATGGCAACTGGTCATATATGATTGCTTGGACAAAATCTCCTCGCCGTGAACGAAAGCCTCCGCTGCCGAGTAAAGAACCGGCTCCTCGATTTCATCTCCGGTAACGGTGGTGTTGACCGGGCTGAGCCAACCTTCTTCGCTTTCTAGATAATACAGAAACCGCTCGGCATCAAATGAATCCCCGTCCTTCACCAGGTGAACATTGCCAATCGCCAAAAGAACATTCTGTTCTTGATCAATAACGACTTTATCCGCTGCTATTACTATTTTTTTGTAGGTTATTTTTACATTTCCCTCACCTATAATCTGTTTGGCTTCATAATCATAACGAACTTCATCGGCGGCGAGTTGGACCCGTTCCTTGCCCGCCGCCCCGTGCGCAGGCAGGGAAAAAAAGAGCAATTGCAACATCGCAGCCATGGCGATCCACCATTTTAACATGATTACCTCCGGTGTTCGCCAATTATCAACAATATTGTTCCAAGCGCCAGAAACGTCAGATCCGGAGCCCACGCCGCCACCCATGGTAAAATAACTCCGTTAACCCCCAATGTTCTTCCGATTACTTGAATAGCATAATAACCCAAAATAATTAGAAAACAATAAATAATACCCGTCCACCAATGGGCGTTCCGGCCGGTAAGAATAGTTAACGGAACTGCTAGGAAAACAAAGACCAGTGAACTTAAGGGGTCCGCAAATTTGGAATGATAAAAAACCGCATATACGGGAAGATTAATGCCACTACGACGATAAAGCCCGGCCAAATGCTTCAGCTCGACGGCCCGCATCTCAGCGGGCCCTTTTTCATTTCCGATAAAGGCTGAGAAATCCGACGCCATTTTGATATCCATTTCCGTAAAGGCTAGTTCCGAAGTTATGGCTCCTTCTTTATTCAGCGTATGGACGACGCCGTCGTTCAATTCCCAGTGCCCCCGTTTTATTTTTCCGGAAGCAGCGGTAATTACTTGCGGAAAGCTTCCCGAACCCTTCTCTTCAATAATTAGAATCCCTTGAATTTTCCCTTGTTGGTGTTCAATCCGATTCAAATAAATAAATCGGTTCTGAGGCGCCTTGAAGACCACGTGCTCCTTTAAGAGCGGCATATCTTGTTTGGCCGATAGCCGTCGAACCTCCATTTCGAAACGATGATTAGCGCCTGGGACTACCAGATCATTCCACCAGAAAGCGGCAACACAGATTAAGAGCATGCCAAGGAATAGCGGCAGCGTAGTCTTAAAAATTCCGGCACCGCTTAGTTGGATCACATCCAATTCGCGTTCGCGAAGTAACCTCCCCAATGCCAAAATGATCCCGAAAAGGGTAGCTGCCGGTAAAACATCCATCCATAAGTACGGGACTTGATTGAGGAGTAAAGTCCAAAGTATCTTTGGAGTTACTCGGTAGCCGATAAAAAGGTCATTGTAATCAAAAATGATTTTACCAATCCCTAAAACGGTAAAACCAACCCAACAGATTGAAAATTGTTGAAAAAAATCATTCCAAATATACCGATGAATGATTCTCATTCTCAACCTCGCCTCAAATATTACTAAAAAAGCGCCGAAGGCGCTTTGTATTTTATCATTCAGTCTGAGGTTGAAAACCCCGCTGTCGGCATTCGCCGAATAATCAATAATACGAATCGAAATTACGAATGAAATTTATTTAAGTAAAACGGCTTTGGCATTGAATCATTCACGAATAGTGCCACATTGTCCATTATCCATTAAAACATATTTTCGCCGGATTTAATTTTTCTCCTGCATTTAATCGATGTTATTTTAAGAAAGAACTCTTTCCTCAAGCTCGGCGACACGTTTCTGAAGTTCCCGAAATTCCTTCAGCAACTCCGGTAATCGGCCAGCTGCAGCCTGAATTCGCATATCCTCGGCGTGGGGGCGGGCTGGTACCCCGGACACAAACGAGTTGGGGGCTAAATTGTTAATAACTAGGGCGTGGGCTGCAATCACTGAATTTTCGCCCACTTTGGCGTGACCAACGATTGAGGACTTCCCGGCCATGGTCACTCGATCTCCCAGTTTGGTATTGCTAGCGATTCCTACTTGTCCGATAATGAAATTATCTTCCCCCAAGCGACAATTATGGGCGATTTGAACTAAATTATCGATCTTTGTGCCGCGTTTGATTAATGTAACGCCGGTTGTAGCACGATCAATCGTAACATTGGCACCGATCTCCACGTCATCTTCAATAATTACCGTACCAACTTGGGGAACTTTAACGTGTTTGCCATCGACCGTAACATACCCGAATCCATCGGCTCCGACCACCGACCCAGCGTGAATTTCCACTCGATTACCAATTGAGCAGTCCTCCCTGACTACCACATTAGCGTGAACGACACAACCATCACCGATGGATACGCGATCCATGATGACCGCTCCGGGATAAATTACTGAACCCTTGCCGATCGCCACGTCGTTACCGATATAGACGAGAGCGCCTACCCGGCATTCCGCCCCGTGAAACCTCTCTCCGATGACCGCCGCAGGATGAATATCGGGCACAACTGGTTGGCGGGGATGAAAATAGGATAAAAGCTGAGCAAACGCTAGTCTGGGATTAGCTACCGCAATCGCGGGCTTCGTGATATTTCCGAAACCCTGCGGAATGATCACCGCAGCGGCTTCGGAATGAATCGCGAGTTCAATCCCGCGCATGGTAGCGATAAAGGTAATATCGCCCGTCTTCGCATCTTCTACTCCGGCAACTCCGGTGATCTCAATGGCACCATCCCCGATTACATTCCCATTGACCAAACGGGCGAGTTCCAACAAGGAAGCCATGGAATCCAACTCCAATCATTTCTTGTTTAATTCTTTGGTCACATCCTGTGTGATATCTTCACTGCTGTAAATGAAAACCTGGGGACTTCCAACGGCTTTAATACCGCGACGCTTTGATACCGTCGTAATAGCTTGTTTGACCTTGCTCAAAAATTCTTCCTTTTTGGTATTTTGATAATTATCAAATTCAGCGCCGATTGAATTCTTCTCGGCCTCGGTTTTGGCGGATTGAAATTTGGTTTGCAATTCCTGCCGTTTATTTAAGATATCTTTATCTATTTCTTTTCCAAGTTCACTTTCCTTTGAAACCTGATTGACATCGATGATGCCAATCTTAAAGGAATTTGCTTTTACCGCCCAAAAGATCCCCGCCACAACTATGATTGCGCTCAAGAGGATCGAAAGAGGTAACATCAAACCTTTGTTCATTATCATTTCCTCCATATCTCTCTAAACTTCTTTAATCAATTCACCATTTGACGCATTTGAATTGCCTGTTGTACTTCTTGTTCCCGCCGTACCCGCCAAAGATTATATTCCTTTTCCAACTTATCGCGATACAACGTGATATTATTATCCGAGGTCATCATCTGTTTTGCTTTGTACTGCCGAAGGTCATCCTCTAACTGAGATTGACGCTGTTTTTTAAATTCAGCCATTAATACGTCGTTTTTTTGCTTCGCCTCGTGGTATCGCTGCTCAATTTTACGGCGAACGCTTATGATCTCTTCCTCAATTTCCTTTTTAAACTTTTGCTGTTCGCCCGGATCAAAAATCAATTCTGCCAGGGACAATCGAATTTGAAGACTAGTCAGGATAACTTGATCATCAGATTCCATCCCAGACCAGATTAGTTGTAAGTTGTTCTCCATCTCCCTGGTTTTGGCAGTAATATCCCTGATATATGCTGCTTGTCGGATTTTCGAATACTCACGAATATTATGATCGGCTTCAGCAATGGCCTGCTCACGAAAGCTATCGATTTTAGCAGTTATATCGGCAATCCGGATCGCTTGCTCATTCTCGAACATTCGCTGAATTTTTAAAATCTGTTGCTGAATTCCCGATTCAACCGGATCATCTGATTTAGATTGAAGGTCAACGGAATTATGAACAACCCTTGCACCACTTCTAGCTTCCAGGAGCCCCGCCAACTTTGTTCCAAGCTTTTGATAGCCGGTCCAATCCGGAGGCTGATTATCGTGCCGAACATCTATTCCGGATTTGACGCTAGGCCGTTCGTAACCATTCGACCCAGCCAAAACGCTGGCAACGATAAGAAAAAAAATTGACAAAATCGCCCAGACCACCAATTTGGAACGATAAACCTTCATGCCCGCTATTCAAGCTCCTATTTTTTACCATCTTTAACTTGCTCTTTGTTAGCCTTGTCGATAACGGCTTGAGTGATGTCGGTTCCTCCAAACAGGATTACCGCTTTTTCAAGAACCATACCAATTTTTTGTTCAGTCGCCACGTCGGAGATGAGCTTGGTTTGCTTATCAATTACGACTTTTTTCTGTTCATTAAGATATTTTTGAATTTCATTGTATTTCTGATCCAGTTGCGCCTTCAACTCATCGGTCTTCTTCTGAACCTCGTCTTGGAGCTTCTTATCGATGGAAGCCTGCTCATCAGCGGACTTTCCGTTTTTCTCCTGAGTGGCTTTGTCCTGCAGCTGCTTAACATTATTACGGTGAGATTGGTACAAATATCCTTGGAAGGAATCAAACTCCGTTTTTTTGTCTTTATAAATTGATTCCAACTTTTTAAAGTCAGGAAGTTCTTCTTGAAGGCGTTCGGAGTTGACATACCCAATCGGTCCATTCATTGAGTTATTTGAGGCGGCTCCTGTCAAACTGCTGATAACAAAGACAATGGTAATTACAATCACGGATAGGGTTAAAATCTGAAACAGCTTTTCGCGCCTTTGCATTATAATTCTCCTTTTCAATTTATTAATCATATTCAAAGGACCAAACACCTTCGATAACCCATTTTTCTTTTTAAGATCGTTCCGGCCTTCAGGCAAGTTTGTCGTAACCTTTTACTCTTAATAATGATACATCAATTGAACTCCAAAACGGTTGTCAAATTTAACAAATTCTAAATTAACATGGTTGTTTAAAAAAATTCCGACCAACGCTTCATTGGGACCGTTGTCCAATCCCACGGTCAGATCAAGGTAATCGCCTCGTTCAAACCTGAAATGAAACCATAAGTCTTTAAATTCATTATTTAAGTCATACTCGAACGCACCACTAAAACTGGAACCCATCGGAAATAGGATACCAATTTTAGTGTCCCCACCTGGATACGAACCCCAATACTTTCGAATGAACCATTCGCCGCCATCGGTATGATATCCCAAATAACCGTGGATATTGGCAAATGGATCATCATTATCCACAAAGTACCTTGCTTCAAGTTTAGTTCGAAGAACTTGAGATTCCATGTCAAGTTTGACAGTAGTTGTCTCATTAGGGGAAACCGATACTCGCGTTGAAATTCCTAAACGCTGCAGTTCCGGAAAGTACTCACTGCGGCGTAAAAGAAATCTTTCTAATTGCTTCTGATAATGAGCGACAAACTCTACCGGTAAACCCTTTAGGATCCAGAAATTCTCATCCGCATGCGGAGATTTTGATTTGACAATCCATGCCGGAAAATCCCGGGAGTTATAAACCGTTTTGATTGAAGCAACCGCAGGTTCATTCGGCGTCAAAGTTAATACAAAATCGGTTTCCGTACCGGCTTCCATGACAAAGGAAGGCGAGAAACCGGGAAATTCTCTCTCCGCCAAATAATTGGCGGCCAGATCGATACTCCCCTCAGACCAGGCAACTGAAGCCACTGGCAAACCAATCAGGATCCGGTTCAATTCCTTTTCAATATTATCCCGAAATTCTTCCGCAAAAACAATCAGCTCCGGAGCGACATCCTTAATTTCCAGCCGAAGCCGAACGGAGGAAATTAATGGAGGAATGGGGGTCATTAGAATTACCACCTTGGTATGCCGCCCCAATGAAAGATCGACGGAATCCAATTTAAACCCAGTTAATACCTTGGAAAAAACATTAAAAATCGCTGCTTTTACCGTTTCCTGATTACGTTGTAATAGGGAAAGAGGTTGGGAGAGCAATATCTTCTCTCCCACCCGGCCAACACTGAACTCAATCCGCTCCTGCAACCCTTCATAAACCGCCCCGGTAACGACTAATTGCACTTCAACCGATTGAACCTTCACCTCGGGGCTTTCCGTTCCGGCCGTGATAGCGCGATCGCTGGCACTGATACCAACAATTAGACCAACAATTAGAAGGACGAAAATTTTTTTTGGAAAGATCCTCAACTCCCCACCTCAACGGTTAAAACATTTCTCCCAAACTAATTACGAACCTGCTTCCATCCTCCTTGTTGACATTCCAAGCTTGATCAAACCGGAGTACTCCCAGCAACGGCACATTGTAGCGGAACCCTATTCCATAATCGGCCTTGAAGGTGCTACCACCTTCCATATTATCGATTTTACCGGCATCATAAAAAAGAACGAATTCCAAACTATTGATGTTGGGCAGGCGATATCTCAACTCGGTATTGGATAAGAGATATTTAGTACCAATCAACTGTTCAGACAAATCACTGTCAAAGCGCCGGTCGGCATAACCCCGTAACCGGTACATCCCTCCTAGATACAAAGCGTTGTAATCAGGATATTCTCCGGAAAGGGTCGAACCCTGCAGCCTGGTACCAATCACCAGATTCGGAGTAAAGGCGTGGAACCACTTTCCTTCCAATGTCGATTTCTGATAATCAAATTCTCCACCTAAATATTCTCCTGCGACCGTATGATTAAAGGACAGTTGATATCCGCCATTGACAAAATTACGGTCCTGGTAGATCAATTTATTCTTAGTGAAATCCAGACCGATGGAGTTGTCCCAAAATTCTAGGGGACGTTTCAAGTTAGCTGGATCTGTATAAGCGGACCCGTTATGGGAACCATCATCTCCATCCTCAACGTCCGGACTGATCTCATCGCTTGGCATGCTATTCCTTTGAAAATTAAACTGAACCCTGCCGGTATAGTCTTTCCACAACGGACGGCCAAACGAAAGAGAGATTCCGGTTTCGATCAAATGAAGGTCATATTGCTCTTTACCGCCCTCTTTAAACCAAGAGTTCATCGTGGATACAAACTCACTGTCGGTATTCCACATCGAGAGTCCAAACGAGGTCTTCTTATCATCCAGCCAAGGTTCATAGAAAGAAAATTGAGCATTCTGTTTCGATTCCGCGTAATTTAGATCTAACGAGAGATTCTGCCCTAAACCCATCAAATTCCCTTCCGAATATCCCAAGACCCCTCCAACCTCGCCGGTAGACTGAGCAAAGGATACACCAAAGGAAAATGTGCCGGTTTGCGCTTCTTGAACCTCCAGGGTAAGATCAATCGCATTCGGCGTCGTGCTCTGTTCCATACGGGGTTCGACTTTGTCAAACAAACGAAGGCGCATAATGCTTTGTAGATCATTCCTTAAAGCATTATAGTCGATGATGTCCCCTTCTTTGAAGGTTAACTCCCGAAGGACCACAAACTCTTTGGTCTTGACCAGCCCGCTGACTTTAATCTTGCCAAACCGCAACTCAACCAATTCCAATTTGACCACGCCATCGGTGGAAATACCGAGATTTCCGGCGGTTTTCGGCTGAATAACCAACCCTTTCTTCTCCTGGAAGTGCTTCAGCGCATTCGAAAGGTCCTGCCGAAAAATGACTGTATTAAATACCTCTCCGGTTTTTTGAGTAAAAAACGGCTTTAATTCGTCGGGTTTGACCTTCGTTAGACCCGTTATCTCAACTTTTTTGAAGGCCGGATTTTCTACCACTTCAAAGATAAGCTCCACGCCATCGAACATTTTCTCGGTTCGCGCTTTGATGTCTGTAAAATAGCCCAACTCCATAATGGACTTCATATCCAGTTCAACTTTCTGGGCATCAAGAGGCTCTCCCATTTTGGAATTGGAAACAGCTCCGAGGATTTTTTCCGTGGGAACATGAGCGTTACCATGAACGTCCACCATTAGGACCGTAGGATTCGGTTCTGCGTCAACCGGCGTCACTGCAGCGATGACAATCAAAATGAAAACAGCGATAATGGCTATTCCTGGGTACCGGTTTAATAAGTTCAAAAAATATCCCCCTTCGGTTATTTCCCGTGTCTCAAACTATGAGTAGCTTCTCTGGTCAGCGCTTCTTCGTCGATCGAGAGCTGGGAAACAGGTTGTACTCTTGAATAACTGATGCCAGTTCGTGCATTGCGTTGTTCCGATGACTGGACTTCCGGCACTTCAGGCGGCGCAGTTGGAACTGAAACCACGACCTGCTTGGCTGAAGTTTCCGGTAGTGGTGCGACACGAACCGGCGGATGCTGTTCTACGATGGGGTCAACAACATCCGAATCAGCCTTTGAAGCCAAATCTTTCACGGTCTCCTTAGAGACGGCGTCTTTCGCCATTTTGGCCTGCATATCCTGCATATTAGATACAGCCGAAGACGGTGACAAAAGCGCGATCGGGGATTTATAATCTATCTTTCCCACATTCAACCAGACAATTACCCCGCTTAAAATAATTATTGAAGCTGCGGCCGGTAACAGATAGCGGACTTTAAATTCGGCGCCATTCCTTTTCTTCGGTTTAGCTGCAACATCACTTGAAACGGATTGACGGCGACTTAGTTCCCAAGCATGTCTGACTTCGGCTTGAGCCAGATTTAAAATCATTTCACCCCGGATATTGTTGGCCTGGTTATATTCATCCTTTGCTTTTTCCAGCCAGTCTTGGGCTTCTTCGATATGTTCAAGAAGGATTTCAGGACAATTTTTTTCCACGTGGAATCCCGCCTTTCAGAACTTCAATAATTTATCTTAATAAATAATCGTGATTCCTTTTCGGAATTTGTCCGGCGGTTTGAGCTGAAATTCGGCGTTTTAACTTGAAAAAATAGAGCATAGCTGGAATAGGGCATGGATATGACCTGAAATTTCTTAACCGCTTATCTTCATTTCAGCCCTTAATTTCGATAACATGCCCCTCAATCTCTGCAACGCTTTTTTTTGAAGCTTATAATAATATGACAGGCTGATCTTCATCTCCTGCGCCGAAACAACCGGTTCTTTATCTAAAAGATAAAGATCATAAATCACCTTTTGTTCTTTCGGGTTCAGGCGGGATATCGCCGAATTAACCTGCTGACTAATCATCTTGACGGTCACTTCTTCTTCTACATTCACCTGGTTGTCTGCGATTCGAGTCAGCAACCCTTCAAACTCTTCCTCATTTAAGGCAATTTCCAACGAGTCGAGAGTACCGCGCTGCCTTTTCAAAAAATCAATCATTCGGCCCCGAATTCGGTGCTGGGCGAAAGTACTAAATTTTACGCCATAGCCTGGGTTAAAGTTCTCGGTGGCCTCAATCAGTCCGACTGTGCCCTCCTGAATCAGATCAAAGAACAATTCCTCCTGAGCCGCGATGCGTGAGGCAATTTTGTAGACTAACGGTTGATAGGATTCGATCAACCGTTGGCGGGCTTCGCGGGATCTGGCGACTTTATACCTTTCCCAGAGCAAGCTCTCCTCATCTTGCGACAACAATCGTATCTTGGATAATTCGGCCAGATACTGCTGGATCAAAGGACACCATCCCGGGAAAATTTTCAGTAAACTTTAACGTCATAAATTCTAGTTTGATCATGGATATCCTTCAAGCGTCTTCAAGGAAAATTTTACAATTTATCTCATCTCTCATTATCGCGATCCTAGCAAAACGATTGAAACATAATAGAACAAATTCAGACCAGTCACTTATCTATTGTTTATTGGACCATTACGGTGTTTCAAGTATACTCATACCTTAAAATCGAATCCGGTACATCAATCGCGCCGATAATCCTTGATCAGTGGAATAAGATCCGCCTCCAAGCAACTTTGGAGTTAATTGATAATCCAACCCCCATGTTTCCATCGGCTCATCCGTTACCCACCGGCTATACGATAGGAATAAATCTTTCGTCAAATTGTCTCCCACGTTGAGTTTGAATCTTTTTTCGCGGAAATCATGTTCCAAATAGAAGTAATCAACATTCAAAGCTTTCCGGACTTCATAAAAAACTTCTCCAAATAATGCATCCGTCACAATGGTAATATTCCCATCAAACGCTCCGTCGAGAGTGAATGGTTTATCCCCGTTTAATTCCGACCAATTCAAAATTGAGAAGAGTTCGGTTTGTGAAAGATATGGTTGGGAACTTAAGTTGAAATTAACATTTCCGCCAATTCGTCCTTTTATCCCCAAGAACACCTCGGCTTTGGATGTTCGAACACTGGAATCGATATCGATAAACGGAGTAAAGCCACGATAATCATTAAAAACCGCTTCCCCGCGATTGACTTTGAATGATTGACCGTAGAGAGTAAGAACCCCGGACTTTGAATGAGCCCGGCCGTTGATGAGCGGGTTGGCGATAGGGCCACGGATATCCAAACTGCCTTCCACTACCATATCGGCGATCCCATATTGCCGGTACCTGGCATTTCTTTTGGCTTTTAAAACAAGATCAAGGGTGGGATTCCAAGTTCGAGCTTTTTTATGAGATTGTAGATTCAAAACTCCCATTTTGCAATTATAAACGGATACTTCCCCTGCGATTTTAAGCTTAGCCATTGCTCCGGTTAATTTCAGTTTGGCGTCTCCATACCCGTCAAAATAAGTGTTGTTATAATACAGGCGGTTGCCGGAAAAGGTTAAGTCCAACTCCGGCTTGGACCAGTCTGCCAGCCCAATTGTTCCGGAGAACTGAAACTGCCCTTTGCCATAAGAGCCGGACAATGAATTAATTACCATTTTTCTTCCTTCGAAAATGGATTTCATTTCAATCCCATCGATGGGTAATGGTAATTCGGAGGTTGTTAGCTTTCCTCCACTACAGTTCAAATTTCCAAAGAGATCTGGAGCCCGCAAGTCCCCAACCAAATGTAGACTCCCGAAAAGTAACCCTTTTTCAATGGCGATTTGGCCCAAACCCAAATTCAGCGATTCGGCTGGGAAATTCTTTACATTCAGATCGAGATTCAAATACCGATATATCAGCTCGGTTCTTACCGGAAGTTTCAGAGCCTGGAGCATTGCGGCGGGCCAGGGGATATACCCTTCGACTTTCAGAATTTCTCCACTGCTGACATTTTTCCGGCTTAATATCCCTTGGGTTACTTTCAGGCCTTGGTCAGATAATATTCCGGCCAAAGAAAAGTCCCCCATAACCTTCCCGTTGAAGCCCAATCCGGAAACATCTATCCGGCAATCTCCATGATAGCCAGATCCATCTCCCTCTAACCCAATTTCCGCGTTTAGATTTCCTTGGAAACCCGATTCAAATTTAAGGATGGATTGAAAAATCTGCAACGGAAAATTATGCGCCGAGACCTTTAGTTTGATGCTTTGACTGTTCCCCCACTGGCCGTTAGCGATCATCGTTCCTGTTCCATGCTCCAACCGCAAGCGTTCGATCCTAACGGTACGGCGGGAGTGTACAAAATCAAACTCTCCATTAATCGGAATCTGGTTGAGCGTTCCATTGTCAATTCTCCCGTTGACCCGAGTGACGGGATCGTTAGACGGCCCACTTATCTGAATTAATCCGGAAACCTTTCCGGTGACATTGAGCGGAAGAACGGTTTCGCCAATCAAATCCTGAAGTTCGCATCCGGAAACTCTTATTCCAATATCCAAATTGGCCGCGCCGGAGGTTTGAATTCGGCCGTAAACTTGAACCGAACTTGAATCTTTCCGCAGTTCGGCGGAGACAATCTCAATCTGATTGGCTTCCCAGCGAAACTCGGAGGAAAGGCTTTGATACATTATCGCGCCGTAACCGAGATCACTCCCATTAACCGTGACGGACATCTTCGGTTGCCCCGGCTTCCCGTAAACTTTTCCCTCGGCATCAATGATGCCGTGTATATCTTTACCGCCATATCTCAAAGTGATCCGGTCCAGGTCGAAGCGCTCGGTACGAAAATCAAGAGCGATACGTTCCGGACCAATCTCCCCCACGGCCCGGATCTGAGTGTCTTGATCCAACAGTAA
Organism: Bacillota bacterium; assembly: GCA_023402395.1. Taxonomy (GTDB): domain Bacteria; phylum Bacillota; class UBA4882; order UBA8346; family UBA8346; genus JAEYGI01. The sequence continues at coordinate 13,145 of JAEYGI010000063.1, read as the reverse complement.
CAACTCGGAAACATGAAGTCTATTTCCTACCCCGGAGAAGATTAACTTACCTCGCTCCATGACCAAATTTTTCACCTTAGGACTGATTAGATCAACCGTACCGGAGAATTCCGGGTTGGACAACCGGCCGCCAGCGTTAATTTTGATATTTGCCAGTCCTTCAATATTTAACGTCCTAACCCATGGGAGGTATTCACCCAAACTCTTAAGCTGGAAGTCGGTTCCAGCCAGTTCTAACTGCAACGGGAGGCTGCCATCTAAGCCGATTGTTCCCTGTAATTGCAGTTCACCAGCGACAGTATGTCCTGTCAACCGCCCAATTTCCAGTTGAAAATCGTCATACGTCAAATCCCCTTCAAAATCGCCGAGAAGATGATTAGACCAGGTAGCCTTGCGAAGACTGCCGTTAAAGCGCCCAACCGGGTTTTGCAAAGATCCACGCAGTTCAAGTTCGCCCTCGAGCCGCCCATCCAATGGATAATCCCGATACGGAGTTTTTGAAGCAATCGCGTTTAAACTGATATTCTTCAAACTGAAATCGCCGGTCAACTCATTTTGACCATACGCTAAACGGCCAAAGATCGTTCCTTGGTTGGCGGCGCCGATTCGTCCCTGAATCGATTCTACCGTAAACTCTCCCTGCTTCCAACTGAATAAGCCAGTAAGTCCTTCCAAATGAAACTCTTTAAAATCGCAATTTTCCCCCTCAAAAGTTCCCATGACGCTTCCGGGGTTGAATTCTTTGCCGTACTCCCACTCTCCCTTTGTTACGACTTCCAAGCCAAGTTCACCATTTAACCCCAATGAGGGATCAACCGGGATTTCCGAAAGATTAACTTGTTTCACGGATCCGGAAAGCCGCCATTCAGTTTTGCGGGGATTGATCCGAATTTCTCCCCGAGCCAGCACCTTACCACTCCAAAGGTCCGCGCTCAGTTCATGGATATTGAGCCCACTCGTTCCAATTTCCCAGGTCAAATCGGAATGAATATTCCTTGCCGTAATTTTTTGATATTTGATATGCTCGAAATCAACTGTTCCGGAAAATCCGGCCGTTTTCAACCCGCCGGTGATCTTACCGTCCAGATTGACCTTCCCTATTCCCAGCTTATCCTGAGTAAACTTGGAGAGATCGACTTGGGTGAACCCGGGATTAATTCCAACTCCGTAAATCTTTAGATCAAATTCCGGTGTTAATATCCGATGAACGGTCCCGGAAAGGCCGACTATCGCCTCACCCCATCTTCCTTCCAGGTTGTGAACGGTCAGGTCATTCTTTCGAACGGAAAACCGCCCCGAAATCTTTCGAACAGCGGGATAATCAGAAAGCATCAATTCGGCTCCGGAAATATATAAATCCCCGTCAAACACCGGCTTTTCCAGCGTTCCAGCGATGATAAGCCTGAAATCGCTAGTTCCCCTGGCTTTGAAAACATGATTATTTTTTCCAACAAGTTGGCTCAGATCGTTAATTAAAACCCGGTTTCCGGAGACCGTCAGCTGGAGCGCCATTGACCGGAGATCCACCTTTCCGGCGGCCTTGACCGTTCCGGTCCCTAATCGCAACCGCGCCTGATCGATCGTCAATTGGTCCGGACGCACCTTAGCGACCAATTTATCGATTTCAATCCGGTCTCCAATTCGGGGAAATGCAATCCTGGCTTTGGACACGCTTATCTCACCGCTATCAATCCAGAATGATCTCCCGCCCCAGGAAAAATCCAATCGCAGATCCGCGTTTCCGTTGCGAACCGGATATTGAAACCGCTGGGGTAAAAATGCGCTGATCTTCTGGAGCTCGGCGTTCCAAAGCCAACCAGTTCCGGTCCCGGTCAGGCGATCCATCCGGGCGGCTCCGCTTACTCTCCAGCGCAAATCGTAATTAAGATCAGAGGTTCCGTCCAAGTTGAACCGGAAGTTGGGATAACCTCCGAAGTCAATCGCGCCGTTAATCTTAGTGAATTGATGGTCCCCATACTGTGGATCGCTTAATTCGATCATTCCCGCGGTCAATTTTAATTTGGCCTGGAAAAAATTTTTTCGCTTTTTTTTCGGTAAATATCGTTGAAAATTCCATGTCCCATCCTCTAGCCGGGCAATTTTTCCGTAAGGTTTAATCAATTCCAGTTGGCTGATTAAAACTTCCGGATGATTGGGCTTCATAAGAAAATTTAATGGATTGACTGAAATATTGATCGCTTCCGCTTTTAAAAGAATTTCGCCGTTCGAAGCATCGGTCAGGACCGGGCTGACGCAAGTGAATCGCGCCCACCCCAGCCACTGGATTTCATCAAAATGAAGGTTCAAGCCAAGCGGTTGAAGCGATTTTTGAAATTGGGACGAAAGTTGGCGGGTAAGGCTCCGATCCCGCAATAAATAAAAAGAAAGAGCGGATAATATCAGCCCGATAATGGCAACCCCGGCAATGGTCGAAACCAATATTCTGCGATTGACGACGGGTCTCATATTATCCCTCCTTGCTTCAATAATATTAGCAGCCCGCTTCACACGGAAGTAATTTCGATGGTCAATTGCGCTTCACCAAATATATAGTATGGTGTCTCCGATTTTAGGCGTACCGGCTGAAGAACACGTTCCTCACTATCTTCAGCGTCTCCGCCGGTTTTGGAATTATCAAGCGCAGACTGGTACTCTAATACGATTTGATTATTGACCGGAGTATTTAAATAATTCTCCAGCAACTCCGATAACGAATCGGCGTCCTTGTAATCGATCTTGAAAACCTCTTTTTTGGCCGTGGTGTTCTCTTCGAGGCTACCTTCCTTGGAACCGCCGTATGCCGTCAGCGACAGCTTTCCCGGTTGGATATGCTTCGATAACTCGATCTCTAACGGAATCCGCATTGACTCGCCCCGGAAAGTATGAACCAGCGCACTGATTGAAACGCTCTCTCCCGGCTTGAATTTTTTCTTTGCTGATTCCAGCTTGACGATACGGGCAGTTTCCTGTTTTTCCCGAATCTCTGCCTCAACCTGCACCAAACGAACATCGGCCCGGGTATACTCATTGACGGATAAGATCTCCAAAAGGTTCCGCAAATCGGCTGCACAGGCAATCGCAATATCCTTGCCACAAAACCGGTTCTCCCGCACAATGGGTTCGGAAGGGGTTCCGGTTTCGATTTTAACACGTATTTTGGCGCTACCGCTGCCCACCCGGTCAATGGTCTGATCAATGGCATCCGTTACTCCGGCCACAATCAAATCACGATAAAGCTGTTCATTATTAACGACCTGGAAATGAGTATTACGGATTATTCCCCGGTCGGCATCGGTGGCCCTGACCGCCACCGGAATCAGTTTGGGAGTTTCCTTGAGCCGTCCCGCGATTCCCGCTTGCCGATCCTGAACGACTCGGCCCACCGGTTGGATCGGAATTCCAATTTTAAAAGACATCACTGGACTTTTTACGGTATGGGCGATATACGCCTGCAGCGCCAGATAATCCACTTTCCCTTTATTAGTGAAAGAATGCCCGAAAGCCAGGAATCGGTCTTGATCGATCCAGGTCATCGTACCAATGGCGGCTACCTGATAGTCCCCGGTGACCATCTGAACCGCGATGGCGCTGCCAGGTCGGAGCGGATCGACTTTTCGTCGGGAGACGATCGCCGCGGTTGGGCCCGGGAGAGCGACCGGTTTCACTCCCGACCCTCCTACCGTTTTACTAATCAATTCAAAGCCGCGTGTCCCCATTCCGGTTACAAATACCGGCGTGATCACCGGAACAGGACGGAAGGGAAGCCGAAAAGCGGCAATGGCTTCGGATGATCCGGACCACAATTTTTCCATCGATTGAATCGGAGTAACCAGCGCCAGAAATGAATCCGCGTTTTCAAACCCGTAACTGATGGCGCCGAGTAATTTCCGCTTGAGATAAACCGGGCTGCCGCTCATTCCCGCCGCCAGTCCGCCGCTCTCCTGGATCCGGTCCCCGGAGAGTTTGACCAGGATCAATTGATCTTTTCCAGAATTATCCTCAACCACGGATATGATTTGGACGTCAAACGCCTCCACTTTGGTCCCGGAAAAAACGGAATATCCGGTTCCTTTCATGCCCGGCCGGACTTTTTCCACCGGAAAAAATTTCGTCTCAGCCAGGGAAAATGGTGAAAAAATCGTGAATGCGGCAAACCAGAGTGAAATTGCAATGATCACCAATCGGTTACGCGGAGTCGACACCGGATCACCCCTCAACATCTTGGATCAATATTAGATCGCATCTATATTTCGTTGGCCTCCAATTCAAATCCTGCCTGGTCTTCCTTTAAACCTCAGGGATTTTCAGTAAAAGCCGCCTTTTCGGGACGTAGTATTCGTTTTGAGCCGATTTTCCATACGATGGATCCGAATCCAATATTTCAACTGAACTTCTTCCAAACAATTTTTACCGGTCCACACTGAAAGGAGCAGGAAACGTTGAATATAAAAAGAATTTATACAACGTTAAATTTTTGTATCAAAAATCCACAAACTTCTGACCGAAGCCTGGAGTCTCAAAACTGAGGAAGCTGGATAAGCTCGTTTCATGATTTTCTAATCTGTTTTCGGTCGTAACAGTTGCCCAACAACATCTCGTCAATTTCTCAGCGTCCAAACATCATATAACGCATCTAATAATCCAACATAACAAAATTCCTTTTGAATTAGGTGGTCACATGCTAAAAGTTACTATGCGTTGGGCTCTCATCTTCCTTATTTTATTATTGGTAGTCCCGGTGGCCATGGCGGAACCTTCAAAGATCGCGCTTTACTTCAAAAACGCCGACATCAAGGACGTACTAAGAGCCTTGGCCGATCAGGCCGGAGTCAATTTAATGATTGACACCCAGGTTTCCGGAATGATCACGATTCATCTGTCCAAAATCACATTCACGGAAGCATTGAATGTCCTCTGTAAAAACAACGGGCTCACTTATGACAAGGAGAATAATGTTTATCACGTCTCGGTTCCGGACACGTCGGTGCTGAGAGTGGAATTTCAGGAGGGCCTGCTGTCGGTGGAGGCCAAAGAAACCCCGCTGAAAAAGTTATTTGAGGAGTTCGGGCGGAAAACCGGGATAAGTGTGGTCCCCGCCGCCAATCTTGACGGACGCGTCTCGATTATGCTGTCAAAAGTCTCTCCGGAAGACGGCTTGAAGGCAATCCTGACCCATACCAATTGTCTTGATGAAACCATCGGATCCGTTCATTTTATCCGGAAAAAATCTACGGAGCAGATGTCTTTTACGGTAATTTTCAAGAACGATCGATTGACCGTCGATGCCCGCGATGTTCCGGTCCCGGCCGTAGCCCGGGCCATTGCCGAAAAAACCGGGGTTTCCGTTATCCCCGATCAGAACGTTTCCCAGAACATATCCGTCTTTTTTCAGGATCTGCCGCTGGCCGACGGCTTGGCCGCGCTTTGTGACGCCAATAACCTGCAATTGAGCAACGAAGGTCCGGTATGGCGCATCTCCAACCGGAGCGGCTCGTTCCGGATCAAGGTGAAGGATGGACTGCTGACCGTCGATGCCGACAATACCGAGGCCGTAACCGTCTTCAATGAGATTTCCCGGCAGTCCGGAGTCAATATCATGGTGGCCCGCGATCTGCGGGGCCAGATAACCGCCCATTTTCAAAACGTTCCCCTGGCCCAAGGACTGACCGCGATTTCCGACGCCCAAGGCTGGATCGTGGAGAAACAACCCAAATATTATTACATCCGACCCAATTCCAATCAAAATCAGAATATCAAACTGATTTACGACCCGGAAAGCGGATCCGTTGATCTGGACGTCCAGTCGGCTCCGATCACCGCGATTCTTTATGAGATGGCCCGCCGGGCCGATGTCAATATGGTGGTTTTGTCGCAGGTAAACTGGACCATCAATAATATCCGGCTCCGGAACGCCAATTTTGATCAGACCATTGAATTCCTTTTGAAGGGGACCATCTTTTCCTACATTAAAACCGACGACGGAACGTATTTAATCGGGGACGGCCTGATTGTCCGGCCTGAAAACGCCGATTTTGCCATCGTGAAGGTGTACCCGATCCGCTATCTGAAAGCCGATCAATTGCTGAACACATTGCCTCCGATCTTCCCCAGGCAAAATTTTGTTCAGATTCAAGAGAAGAATGCGCTAGTCGTCACCGCGCCCCAGCGGATCCACGATCAATTCGTCAACTATCTGCAGCAGATCGATATTGAAACCATTGAGGACCGGACCGATCTGATCAAGGTCAAATACATGAAGGCCGAGGATGTGCTGAAGCTGATTCCGCAATCGATCCCCAAAAACGATATTATGGTGGTCAAAGAGCAGAACGCCCTGGCGGTCACCGGCCCCCAAAACCTGCTCAAGCAAGTCCGGCAGTATATTGAAAAGATTGATCAGGTAAATCCGATGATTGTCTTTGACGTGATGGTCCTTCTGGTCTCCAACACCGACGGATTCAGTTGGAGCACGTCAGCCGGAGCCATCACCGGGGTTGGCAATGGAAATGAATTATCGATTTCGCCAGCAGACGGAACCCTCACCCTGGTGAAGCCCTACATATCAACTAACGAAGATGGCAGCACCGATTCAAACACAAGCGATAAGGTTTTAGGGCTAATCACCAGCCTAGTTCAAAAGGGTAAGGCGAAAATACTGGCCAATCCCACCATCACCACGCTCAACGGCTATCAGGCCAGCTTCAATGTGACGACGAAGTGGAGCTATAATGTGACCACCCAGAGCATTTCCAATACCGACGGCAAGACCGTGACCACAGAGGAGTCGGTGAAAACCTACGACTCCGGCCTCTATATCACGATCCTGCCGTGGGTTTCGGCCGACAATCAGATAACGATGGAGATTAAACCCAAAATCAGTGAGTTCGGCGATTCGCCCGCCAATTCCACGCTCCCGAGCACCAGCGAGCGATCCACCGAGACCACGGTCCGGGTAGCCGATAAACAGACCACGATCATCAGCGGCTTGCGGACCAGCCGCAAGCAGCAGTCGGTTTCCAAGATTCCGCTGTTGGGCGACATTCCTTTGCTGGGGCATCTTTTTAAATCGGTCGATAACTCCGAAACGCAAGATGAGTTCGTGATCATCATCACCCCCTATCTGGTTTACGACGAGGCAACAAAACAAGAAACCAAGTCAAAAATGCTTGATCATTTCGGGCCGGAGATTAAGCAGCAGTTCGAAAGCAGTTCCAATCCGGATACAACGGTGACCATCACCACGCCGGAGGAAACTCAAAACTCCGCCGGGCCGGCAAAAGAACCTGTCCCGAATCAGAATCCGGACGGCATCCCTGACCCGGTCCCGGCTCCGGTTCCGTCTCCCTTGCCAACGCCCGCAAACGGAGCCAAGCCCGCGGCCTGAATCCAATGCATCCCGTAAAAAAAGAACCCAATCCGGGTTCTTTTTTTATTGGTCGCAAAAATTAAAGATCCAATCAAAAACTTCCGTCTTTCTGGGATTCAAAGCCACGGTCAGATTATGGTGCCCCCCGGGGAAAAGGATCAGGTGTTTTTGAACGGCCGCCAACCCGGTCATTGAGTCCAAAAAACGCCGGGCTCCGGCAGGATTAACCATGGCGTCGTTATCGGCCTGCAGGATCAAGGTCGGCGCCTGAATCAGCGGTCCGACCCGGCGGGCTAGATCCGCCACCCGGACCAATTCCGCCACTCCGATGGTGGGAATCGCTTGATACCAATAGCCGCGCATCCATTCCGGCTGAGGGCCGAAATCATGCCGGGGCAGAAAGAAACGAACCAGCCGGGATCGAGTGAACCGCGCCAAGGGGTTGGCGATCTCAAAACAAGGAGCGCACAAAATCAATCGCTGCACCAGCCGGGGATAATCCTTGGCAAGCAGCGCCGCCAAAGCGCCTCCCATGCTTTCCCCGATCACCACGACTTCCCGGCCGAGCAGGGCGGCTGTGCCCAGACCCTTTTGGGCCGATGCCATCCAGTCATTCCGTCCGGAACGTTCAAAGTCAGCTACCATGGTGCCGTGACCCGCCAGACGCGTCCCAACCACATTATACCCTTTTTGATGAAGTGCTTCGCCCAACTCCCGCATCTCGTAGGGACAGGCGGTCCAGCCATGAATCAACAGGAAGGACCGATCAGTGATCCGGCCGTTCGAAAAACAGAAGCTACGCTGTTCAGGCCGGGTTCCGGCCTTCTCGCATTCGGGATGATGATACTCGGAGTCAGCCAGAGCATGAGCCAACTGGAGCCGGTCATGATCATCCCCGGTTAAAGCCTCCAGCACCGACGCTTCCCAAAAAGGCTCATCCGGCTGGGGATGGTGGAATCGTTTCGAAAAGTTTTGAAGGATCATCTTCAACCTCCGATAAATATAGACCGGGACCGTGTAATCATTATTAAACTTATTTGACTCGCCCGCCGGGAAACCTGCCGGGGTAAAAAAATAAATGGAGCATCCGCTCCATTTATTCGGTCCCGTCTTGGTCGGCGATAGCCTCTTCGCCTTTTTCGACCAGCTTTTTGACCATATTGCCGCCGATCTTGCCGGCTTCCCGGACCGTCAGTTCGTCGCCGCCGGCGGCTAGATCGTCGTCAAGCCCCAATTCCCGGGCGGTCTCCCACTTCAGTTGCTCCTTGCCGTCCTTGGTCCCGGCGTCGGGAGTCCTCTTCTGTTTGTCATTCGGCACGGTATCACCTCCATCCCGGTTCAATGTGCGCAAATTCCGTCCGTTTTATGCGGTTTAACCGGCTACGTATCGGAAACAATAACCGCCGGAGGGATGAAGTTATGATCCAATTGCAGCAGCCCAAAGGCTGGTATGACAATGAAGACCAGGAACTGCTCCAGACTCCCTGTCCGCCCAAGGGCGACTTCACGCAGGAAGATCCTTGGCGAATCCTAAGGATCCAGGGGGAGATGGTCGAAGGGTTTGACGCGTTGTCAAAGATCGGCCCGGCGGTCACTATCTTCGGATCGGCCCGGTTCGACGCGGCCCATCGGTTTTATCAAGCGGCGGTCTCAATCGCCGAGATCCTCGCCAATGCCGGGTTGGCGGTGATTTCCGGCGGTGGACCCGGAATCATGGAAGCGGCCAACCTCGGCGCCCACCGGGTTCACGGCACTTCGGTCGGCTGCGGTATTCAACTGCCCCGCGAGCCGATTCCCAACCCCTATCAGACCATTGCCCTGAAGTTTCGCTATTTTTTCGTCCGAAAGCTGATGTTCATCAAATATTCAATCGCGTTCGTAATCATCCCCGGTGGCTTTGGTACCCTCGACGAATTATTCGAAGCCTTGACCTTGGTTCAGACCGATAAGATCAACCATTTTCCGATCATCCTCTATGACTCGGGATATTGGGGCGGGCTGGTGAACTGGATGCGTGACAGGCTGGTGGCGGAGAAAAGTATTGATCCCGGCGATCTGGATCTGTTTCAAGTGGTCGACGACCCCCGGGAAGCGGCCCGGATTATCATTGACAACAGCCGGGAGCACGGTTATTTGAACCGGCCTTGCTAAACCCGTTGTGATAACCTCGTTCCAATGCGACCGGGAGGCTTTTTCACCGGGCTTCTGAAGTTTATGTAAAATAATGCGGAGCGGGAGGGATTCCCGCTTTAGACAGCGAACATACCCTCCGGGTGATAATTAATGGCCTTTCAACTTGACCAAATCCGGAATTTGTTCCGTCAGTTGCTGATTTATCGTTCATTATCGGGGGATCCCGCCATCCGGCCCTTGTTTGAAGCGGACGCCGCGGCGAACCTGACCGGTTGGTTCGGTTCCTTGCTGGAGCGGTATCCGGAGTCCGGCAACCCTTGGGCTTCGCTGCTGCGGGACGCAGTCCTCAATAACGAAAATTATTTTTCACTGGCCGCGGAACACCGGGACGCCGCCAGCCTCCCCTCGAATATCGTCGCGGCGGTACGGCGCGATCTGTCCGTAATCGCCGAATTGTTCCACTGCCGGCCCGAGTTTGGGATCGAAGTTTCGGCGCCCTGTGCTTCCGGGGAAATCGACGCCGCGACGGAACTCCTCTCCTCCGGCCGCGCCGAAGAAGCTTACCATTGGCTTGCCGCCCATTATCAGCGCCATGGTGTGGGCATCTTCGGGAGACACGCCTTTTTTGTCTGGGACTCTCAGGCGAAGCGGATTAAACCGGTGACCAACCCCGATCCAGTGGCGGTTTCCGATCTGATCGGTTACGAGTCGCAAAAGGAAACGCTGATCAAAAACACTCGAAAGCTCTTAAACGGGCTTCCCGCCAATAATGTACTGCTTTATGGCGACCGCGGCACCGGCAAATCCTCGCTCGTCAAAGCGGTGGCCAATCAATTCCGCGAGAACGGGCTCCGTCTGATCGAGGTCAATAAAACCGATTTGACCGATTTTCCCGATCTGATCGGCCGGTTAAGCGACCGGGGGTTGCATTTTATCATTTATGTGGACGATCTCTCCTTTGAAGTCGGAGAATCCCAGTACAAGCACCTCAAGGCCGTGCTGGAAGGAAGCCTCTCCAGCCGGCCCCGCAACCTGCTGATCTATGCCACCTCGAACCGCCGCCACCTGATCCGGGAGACCATGGCCGAGCGGGACGAGGATGTCCATTTCAACGACGCGATGCAGGAGAAACTGTCCCTGGCCGACCGTTTCGGCATTTCCATCACCTTCCTCGCGCCCGACCAGGAAGAATACCTGTCCATCGTCCGCGGCCTGGCCCGGCAACGCGGCCTGGAGATCCCGGTCCCAATGCTGGAGGCCAAAGCCTTGCTCTGGGAAAGGTTCCAGAACGGGCGGTCCGGCCGGACCGCCCGGCAGTTCGTCGATGATCTTCAGGGCGAATTGATAATGAAGGCACCGTTGAAAGAAGCGACGGATTGACCGTCGCTTCTTTCATTTTATATCCATTAATCGCTGTTCTCCTTCGAGGTGGCGGATCTCCTCCACATCCTGGGTACATTCCATGCAGCCGAGGTAATTGCCGCGTTCGTCCCGGAGCGCGAAAAATTCGATCAAAACCTTATGGCGCTTGCCGTCCGGCTCCAACGGCAGATCGATCCAGAAACGGACCCGATCTCTGGTTCCAGCCTTCATCTCATTGACGATCGCCTCCACCTTGGCCAGACTCTGCTCCGGATGGCACTGCCGGAAATTCATCCCCATCGAGGTCATCGGCCGTTTGAAGATCCGGGTTTCGTGCTGATTCCATCCCACCACTTCGTCATTGGCGTCAATGACGGTGATCTCCACCGGCAATGTCTCAAACATCGCCTTGACCATCGCTTCATTCATCTGTTCCAGCATCTGGATTCCTCCTTGATTGAATTATCGTTTCGAATTTATCTTTATATCATTTAGGATGGTGTACGTCAAAATCGTATTTTTATATCATGACCTTCCCATTTCCGTCCCATGCAAAGCAATTTGTTAGCGGCCGGGACTTTCGCCTCGTCAATTATTCAAGGAATCCGAAGCCTATATAAGATGAAAAAAGTTTTAGGGATAAGCATTCACCTCCCAAAAGCCGGCTGTGAATGGGTAAACGATTAAACTTTTTTCATCTTATGAATCAAAGAAACATGTCGCAATTTATCTGGGTCTTTAAAATAACTTATTGCGACATATATAGACAGGATGAAATAAATCTCTTAACTGAATTTGCATTCCTAAAGCCGAATGCAAATAAATCAAATCGGAATTTATTTCATCCTATTACAGCAGTAATAAGTTGAATTAAATTCCTTAATTTCTCATCATGGAAGGCTTTAGGGACATGATGCATACTGAAGATTTAATTCAACTTATATAGATCCGATCGTCTTCAATACATCTCCGCCGCGTCTTCCGGTAATGCCTTCACGTGATGCAAATGGGCGGTAACCCGTTCGTCATCGGCGTTAGGATAGGCAAAACCGAAATGTTCGGCTACGGATAGCGCTGTCCGTCGGAACAACCCGGTCATGGCGAACAACGCCGTCCAAATGTTTTCAAAATCAGCGTCGGAATAGGTTTTCTCGAGCATTTGCCAACTTTCGGGTTCCAGATATTGTTGAAGATACTTGCCGAGTTTGCCGGGGCTTTTCAAAAACCCCGTCCGTACCCCCGCATGCCATGTCAACATCTTCAGCAATTGCTCCCTGACGATGAATTCATGATGTTTGACATAGGTCGGCTCCTTCCGCCACAGGCCCTTGGCGATATAAGGACAAACCCACCAAAACTCATTGCAGCAATCCAAGAACTGTTTCGAGCTGGGCGGCTTGGGCAGGTAGTCGATATCGCTCGGAGCCGGAAACGGTTTCAATAGCCCGTCCTTGTCCAATAACGGCGCGCTTAGACTGTCACGCGCAAGTCCGGCGATGTGTGCCACCGGGAAAAGCGTCAGATCGATCCGGTTGCCGTCCATGAACTGCATCAGATAGGTGTGGCTGCCCTGGTCCTTTCCGGGCGGATCATCCGGGATCTGCATGATCATCCGTTCACCGAACCGCTCAATCCATTGGGAATCATTCACAAACGGGGTAACATCCGTTACCAGATAGACGATGTCGAAATCCTGAAAAATATCCCGGGGCGCATTAGGATTGACCCGCGAACCATTCATAATGACCGCGCGAATCCGTTCGTCCTGCCGCGCCGCATTTAGAATCAACTCCGTCATTTCCCTTTCGGTCCGCATCAGGTCAACTCTCTCCCGTATCGAATCAGTTTATATATGTCGCAATAAGTTTTTTGAACCCCCGGATCAATTGCGACCTATTTCCCTTGATTCATAAGTTGAAATAAATACTGACGTCGCTCTTTCCCAGCCATGCTTTAAGGAGGGGAAAGCTTATTCATAAATTTATTTCAGCTTATTTATTATTAAATTTTCTACACGGTTTCCCCTTTTTCCTCCGGCCGCTATCCATTTTAACCAATACCCATAAGCTAAAACTTAATACCTCGCTCGATTAAACGCCAATATTGCGGCATTCAATGCCGTAACTATGGGAACTGTTCCCCATTCTTCGGCATCGATCGCCGGACCTTCGGCATCGATCGCCGGACCTTCGGCATCGATCGCCGGACCTTCGGCATCGATCGCCGGACCTTCGGCATCGATCGCCGGACCTTCGGCATCGATCGCCGGCCCTTCGGCATCGAA